>NZ_CP107932.1:2500-4802500 GCF_036032445.1 Nocardia sp. NBC_00416 | reverse complement strand
GTTCATCACCCTGGCCGGCTTCCACTCGCTCAACTACGGCATGTTCGACCTGGCCTACGGCTACGCCCGCGAGGGTATGACCGCCTTCGTCGACCTGCAGGAGCGCGAGTTCAAGGCCGCCGCCGAGCGTGGCTTCACCGCCATCAAGCATCAGCGTGAGGTCGGTGCCGGCTACTTCGACACCATCGCCACCACCGTCGACCCCAACACCTCGACGGCCGCGCTGAAGGGCTCCACCGAAGAGGGCCAGTTCCACTGAGTTACCGGCGCCGCCCCGGCGGCGCGGGGTTGCGGCCCCTCGCGGACCGCAACCCCTCTGTCCCCGGCCGGACTCGGGCCTGCGAGTCCGAGCCATCGGGACCGATCGTGGTCCTCCGTCAGATGGCGGAGACCCGGACCCGCTACCTCGGTAGGGGTGTACCGCCCCCTCGCAACAGCCCGGCGAGGGGGCTTCGGTCCTTTTGGTCGTGAAAGAAGCGCCGACCTCGACCGCCGCCCACGGCTTACGCTTCTCCCGGACAGCCTGCGGCGGAGTGAAGAACCGGGGTCGACAGGGCCCCGACCCGCCCCGCCGCAGGCGGGGCCAAAAGACACAGGAGCGGACGTGAGCAGCGAAAAGATTCAGCGCGTCGGGGTAATCGGCGCCGGACAGATGGGCGCCGGCATCGCGGAGGTGTGCGCTCGCGCGCATGTCGATGTGCTGGTGTACGAGCAGACCCGCGAACTCGCGGCGGCCGGCCGGTCGCGCATCCTGCGGTCACTGGACCGGGGCGTGAGCAGCGGCAAGATCACCGAACGCGAGCGGGAGCAGGCGGCCTGGCGGCTGCGGTTCACCTCCGACCTCGCCGATTTCGCCGACCGCCAGCTGGTGGTCGAAGCCGTTCTGGAAGACGAGAAGGTCAAGACCTCCATCTTCGCCGAACTCGACAAGGTGGTCACCGATCCGAACGCGGTGCTCGCCTCCAACACCTCCTCGATCCCGATCATGAAAGTCGCCGTGGCGACGAACAGCCCGGAGCGGGTCATCGGGATGCACTTCTTCAACCCGGTGCCGGTGCTGCCGCTGGTGGAACTGGTGACCACGCTCAAGACCAGCGCCTCCGTGTCCGAACGGGCCGAGAAATTCGCCGCCGAGATCCTGGGCAAAGAGGTCGTCCGATCCGCGGACCGTTCCGGTTTCGTGGTGAACGCGCTGCTGGTGCCCTACCTACTCTCGGCCATCCGTATGGTCGAATCGGGATTCGCCACCAAAGAAGACGTCGACAAGGCGATGGTGCTGGGCTGCGCCCACCCGATGGGACCGCTGGCGCTCACCGATCTGGTCGGACTGGACACGGTGAAATCGATCGCCGACTCGATGTACGGCGAATTCAAGGAACCGCTGTACTCGGCGCCGCCGCTGCTCATGCGCATGGTGGAGGCCGGATTGCTGGGTAAGAAAACAGGGGCGGGTTTCTACCAGTACAAGGCGTAGCGGGCGCACCGGCACGGGTCGGGGCCGCCCCCGATCCGCCGGCCGCAGGCGGGGCCGTGAACACGGCGGCAGCGCACGGACATTCGGGTTAGCACAGGGGTAACGATCCGCCCCGGCCGGCGGCGGGGCAATCGATACGGAGGTCGGCATGGTCAACGTCAGTGAAGGGTTCGGCTCGAGCGTTCTCGGATATCCGCGGATCGGCCCACACCGGGAGTTGAAACGCGCGCTCGAGGCCTATTGGCGTCAGGCGATTCCGCGCGAGGAACTGCTCGCGGTCGGGCGCGATATCCAGGAGCAGCAGTTCAACGAACTCGCCGCGACCGGGCTCACCCAGGTTCCGGGCAATACGTTCTCCTTCTACGACCATGTGCTGGACAACGCGCTGTTGTTCGGGGCGGTCCCGTCCCGGTTCGAGGAGTTCCGGGCGGATATGGATCCGCTGGACTTCTATTTCCTGATGGCCCGGGGCCGGCCCGATCTGCCGCCGTTGGAACTCGTGCGTTTCTTCGGGACGAACTACCACTACCGGCAGCCCGAACTCGATGCCGATACCGAATTCTCGCTGCATCCCGAGGCGCTGCTGGACGAATGGGATCGCGCGATGGCCGAGGGCATCGAACAGCGGCCCGTGGTGCTGGGACCGGTGTCGTTGCTGCTGCTTTCCAAAGCGGGAAGTGTGCCGGGTGAATCGGCAGGATTCGACACCATCGAACTGCTGGACCGGCTGCTACCCGTCTACGAGCAATTGTTCGAGATCCTCGCGCGCCGCGGGGCAACGTGTGTGCAGTTGGACGAACCCTGTTTCACCGCCGAGCGCTCCGCCGTCGAACTCGCGGAATTCGAACGCGTCTACGACCAGCTCTCCAAGGCGCCGTTGCGACCCCGGATCCTGGTCACCGGACAGTACGGGGATTTCGGGGAGGCGCTGCGGATCCTGGCGGGTACCGGGGTGGAGGCGATCGGCCTGGACCTGGCCTCCTACCGGATCCGGCCCGAAGATCTGGCGGCTGTTCCGGGTATCCGGCGCAAACGGCTGTACGCGGGCGTGATCAGCGGTACGAACGTGTGGCGCGCCGATCGCTACGTCACCTTGGAATACCTGAACGAACTCGCCGAGGTCTGCCCGGATCTGGTGGTCTCCACCGGGACCACGCTGCTGCATGTGCCCTACGACGTGCTCGCCGAATACGATATCGACGGAAATGTGGCCGACCGGCTCGCTTTCGCGAAGCAGAAAGTGGGCGAGGTCGTTTCCCTCGCCAAAGCGCTCACCGAGGGCCCTTCGGACAAATGGCGCAAACGTCCGGGTGAAGTGCATTTCAAACAGAAGCACGCGGTGCGGCAGCGGGTCTACGCGATCACCCCGCAGATGCGTGAACGCGAACCCTACGCGGTGCGCCGGGCCGCGCAGCAGGAGAAATTACGGCTGCCGCTGGTGCCCGCGGCGACATTGGGCTCGTATCCGCAGAGTGCCGAGGCACGCCAGGCCCGCCAGCAACTGGGCGAGGGTCGGCTGTCCTACGACGAATACCGCAAGAAGATCGAGGCGGAGATCGCGATCACCATCGCCCTGCAGGAGGACATCGGTCTCGATGTTCTGGTGCACGGCGAGCACGAGCGCAACGATATGATCCAGTACTTCGCCGAATTGCTCGACGGTTTCGCGACCACGCATTTCGGCTGGGTGCAGGTCTACGGGTCGCGCTGTGTGCGGCCGCCGATCATCTACGGCGATGTATCGCGCCCGGCCCCCATGTCGGTGGACTGGACCACCTACGCTCAGTCGCTGACAGATAAGCCGGTGAAGGGCATGGTCACCGGCCCCGTCACCATGGTGGCGCGCTCGTTCGTCCGGCAGGATCAGCCGCTGTACGAGACCGCCGATCAGGTCGCGCTGGCCATCCGTGACGAAGTGGTCGACCTGGAGCGGTCCGGGATCGGCATCATCCAGGTCGACGAACCGGCCCTGCGGGAGCTGTGGCCGGCCCGTCCGGAGGGGCGCGCCGAATACCTGCGCTGGGCGATCGGCGCCTTCCGCCTGGCCACCTCGGGCGTCGCGGCCCACACCCAGATCCACACCCACATTCCGTATTCGGGACGCACGGAGATCGTGGAGGCGATCGAACAGCTGGACGCCGACGTCACCGCCATTGTCGCGACCAGGTCCATCGAGTGGGTCCTCAAGGCGCTGGAAGAGGACTACGCCTCCGGGCACGGGCTCAGCCACGGTGTCGGCCCGGGCGTGTACGAGAGCCGTTCGGCCCGGATCCCCGATATCGACGAGCTGGACGAACTGCTCACCGCCGCGGCCGCCGCGGTCGGACCGGAACGGCTCTGGGCCAACCCCGACGGCGGCCTCAAGACCCGCCACCACTGGCAGCTCGACCCGGCGTTGCGCAATATGGTCGCCGCTGCCCGGCGCGTCCGCCGTCGTGCGCAGGCGGAGCAGGAGCAATAGTCGGTGTTCGTCGCCGCCGCCGATGAACACCGTCACTTGTACCGTCCGGACGTTGGCAAACGACGGCATGCGACGGTAGGCATGGACGCATGAGTACTGCTGTCGCCGCCTACGCCATGGCCGGACCCGACGTCCCGTTCGAGAAGGTCACCATCGAGCGCCGGGATCTGGGCCCCCACGACGTTCTGATCGATATCGCCTACGCGGGGATCTGCCACTCCGATATCCATACCGCGCTCAATGAATGGGGTGGCGCCGCGTATCCGTGTGTGCCCGGCCACGAGATCGCCGGGACGGTCGCGGCCGTCGGATCCGCGGTGATCCGGCACCGTGTCGGTGACCGTGTCGGTGTGGGCTGCATGGTCGATTCGTGCGGTGTCTGTGAGCCGTGTCTGGCGGGTGATGAGCAGTTCTGCGCCCGCGGCGCCGTGATGACCTATAACTCCCGGGTGACCGAGGACGTCCAGCCCGGCGGGCACACACTGGGCGGGTACGCCACGCAGATCGTGGTGAACGAGAATTTCGTGCTCGCGATTCCGGAGGGGATCGACCTCTCGGTGGCCGCGCCCCTGTTGTGCGCCGGAATCACCCTGTATTCCCCGCTGCGGCAGTGGGGCGCGGGGCCGGGCAAAAAGGTCGCGATCATCGGAATGGGCGGGCTCGGGCATATCGGCGTGAAAATCGCCGCGGCGCTCGGCGCCGAGGTGACGGTGCTGAGCCATTCCCTCAGCAAACAGGACGACGGGAAACGTTTCGGGGCGCACCACTACTACGCCACCAGCGATGCGCAGGTGTTCCGGGAACTGCGGAACCAGTTCGACCTCATCATCAATACCGTCTCCGCTGATCTGCCGATCAACGAGTACATGAAGCTGCTGCGACTCGACGGCACGCTGGTGGTGCTGGGGCTGCCGGAGCAGCCGCTCGCGGTGCAGGCCAAGGTGTTGGCCGGGCGCCGGAGGTCGCTGGCGGGTTCGATGATCGGCGGTATCGAGCAGACACAGGAGATGCTGAATTTCTGCGCCGATCATGGAATCGGGGCGGAGATCGAATTGATTTCCGCCGATGAGATAGACGGCGCCTATGAGCGAGTAGTGGCCAGTGATGTGCGGTATCGGTTTGTTATCGATGCCGCGACCATATGACGGTTTCCGTGGTGGACGCACCGGCGTAATTCGCGTGTGGACACGGAGGCCGGTATTCGATCGGTCACCGTCGAACAATGGGGTCCTGCCCTGTGCGTGGAATTCTCCACACTGTGGAGAAGGTTGTGGAAAACCGCGCACGGGGTTGTGGATGAACTCGGTGGGCTGTGGATGGATTGCCGGGTACCGCGGAAGCGGTACCGGTGAATCTATTGATTCGGTTTCCGCTGGATAACGAATGGGGTCGTTTTCCGGGAACTCCGGTTCGGCTCTGTATTCCGGTAGACGCCGACTACCGCGCCGGTTTCCGCCCGGGCCGCGGAAACAGCCGTCGCGATGCTGTGACGCGGACGTGACCGCGGCGGACTCCTGGTAACGATTCAACAGGCGCGGAACCGGTGCTTCCCCAGGCGGTCACCAGCCTGTGGATAACCCGGTATGCCTGTGGATAACTTTCACATGGACGAGAACCCTGACAATTGCGTGGAGATCCGCGCGACAATAGGGGTGTTCGGCTGCGGCGGCGGGAGACCCCTTGGACAACCAGTGGCAGGGCACCGGCTCAGGCGGTCCCACCGGCGGTAGCCGCGTGCTCGTAACGGTCTTCGCCGCAGTGCTGGCGCTGGCGGCGCTGTTCGGCTTCCGGGGCGAGCTACCCCAACTGCAACACCCCGGCCGGGGCGCGGTCGCGGTTCCCGCCCACTCGGTACTCCGGCCGCCACTGGACGCGGGCGCGCTGACCCGGGGCGTCTCGCCGGTACTGGTGAACATCACCGCCGCCGCCCGCCCCTTCGGCGCCGCGGCGGCCGGGTCCGGCATCGTCCTCACCCGCGAAGGCCAGGTGCTGACCAGTCATCACGTGGTCAAAGGGGCGAGAACGGTCCGGGTCACCCGGGTCTCCGACGGCGCCGTGTACACCGCCGAGGTGCTCGGCTACGACGCCCACGCCGATATCGCGCTGCTCTCCCTCACCGGGGCGTCCGGGCTGGCCACCGCGCGTATCGGCAGTTCGGCGAATCTGCGGGTGCGTGACGAGGTGCTGGCCATCGGCAATGCCGGCGGGAGCGGTTCGCCGACCGCGGTGACCGGGGAGATCAGCGACCTCGACAGCACGATCATGGCTTTGAATCAGCAGGATCTGTCCCGGCAGGCGCTCACCGGCATGCTGGAGATAGAGGCCGCGGTCAGTGCCGGGCAGTCCGGCGGCGCCCTGACCGATTCCACCGGCGCGGTGGTCGGGGTGATCGCCGCGGCTTCTGGATCACGTGATCCACCGCCGGGCCGCACTGTGGATCCGCCGAACGGTTACGCGGTGCCGATTGATTCCGCTATGCGGATCGTGCGGCAGATCCGTTCCGGCACTGCCACCGAATCCGTGCATGTCGGCCCCACCGCGACCCTGGGCGTCCTGATCTCGGACGCCGGGCCGAGCGGCGCCCGGATCGATATGGCGATCCGCGGCCTGCCCGCCCAGACTTCGGGCCTGGTCGCCGGGGACATCATCATTTCGATGGACGGCCGGCCCATCACCAGCGCCCGGGTACTGCGCGCGGCGATCAACATCCGCAAACCCAGCGAAACCGTGCAGCTCGGTGTGCTGTCGCCGAACGGGAGCAACCGGTTGGTCGCGGTGCGGCTGGCCGCCGGCACGCCGAACTGACGTTCGGCGGGTCAGAACAGGGACAGCCAGTAATCCTGGAATCGCAGGAAAACCAGCACCAGCACCACCGCGTAGAACACCGCGACGAACGTCCAGCGCCACTCCGAGACCACCCGCAGCGCACCCCGGTCACCGCCCCACAGTTGCTCGGTGAGCACGGCGAGCAAGGGTGTGATGATCGCCCACACCACCATGCAGTACGGGCACAGCGCGTTGATCCGGTAGAGGCTCTGGAAGATCAGCCAGCAGATGAACAAGGTCCCGGCAGCCGTCCCCAGCCACAGACCGGTCCAGATCCAGCGGGGCAGGCCGACACCGGCCACCGACAGCACACCGAGCGTCACCACCACCGAGAATCCGACCAGGCCGATCATCGGGTTCGGGAAGCCCAGCACCGCCGCTTGATCGGTGGCCATCACCGAACCACACGACAGCACCGGATTCAGGCTGCACGACGGCACATACCCGGGGTCGCTGAGCAGTTTGAAATCTTCGACCAGCAGGACGAACGCAGCGATCCAACCGGCCAGGCCGCACAGGAGCAGAGTCCAGGCGGCCGGCGGTGAAGTCCGGATCATCGGCCCGCGGCCGCCTGGATCGCGTCGGCCAGCGGGGCGGTATCGAATCCCTGCCCGGTCGCGTTCGCGGTGAGTTTCACCTGCTCGCCGTTGACGAAGACGGTCGGGGTTCCGTCGATGCCCTCGGACAGCGAGTCCTTGGATTCGGCGGCGACGAACCCGTCGAACTTCCGGTCGGTGATGCAGCCGGCGATCGTCGGATCGGTATAGCCGGCCTGCTGTGCGATCGCGATCAACTGCTCATCGGTAAGGCCCGCTCCGCCTTCGGGCGGCTGCTGTTCGAACATCAGTTTCAGCCAGGTCTGATAGTTGTCGGTCCCGGTATCGGCGACGCAGTAGGAGGCGTTGGCGGCTCGGGTGGAGTACTCGGTGCTGGACATCTTGTCCAGATAACCCACAATGTTGTACTCGACCGCGGCAGTGCCGTCGGACACCGATTTGTTCAGCAGTTCGGCGTGATCGATCTCGAACTGTTTACAGATCGGGCACTGCATATCGGCGACGATTCGCACGGTGGCCTTCGCATCGGGCTGCCCGATCCGGATGGCGCCGTTATCGGTCGCCACCGCGGGGACCGGGCCCACATCGTCGGAACCGGAGTTGCGCACCGCCAGGCCGATACCGATCGCCGCGACCAGTGCGACCAGCACCGCGGCCACACCGACCTGGATCGCGATCTTTCGGTTGCGATCCGCGCGCGCGGCCGCCGCCACCGGATTCGCCCGCCCGGGGTTTTTGCTCACCGTGCGTTCACCACGCCTTTCCTCACCTCGGAGCCCCGACTGATCGTAGGTTCGCCAGGGCGCGCCGGGGTCCCCGGCGCACCGCACCATCATTGTCCGGCTTGCTGAGAGTTTCCATAACTCGCCCGTACGCGCCGGTCAGGCGGTGTCGAGCCGCCGCAGTTCGGCGGCCGGATCGAAGTCGGCCGGCGGCCAGCGCAGGTCCAGTTTCTGGAGTGCCTCGATCAGCAGTTCGGTGACGGCCAGCCGCGAATACCACTTCGCGTCGGCGGGCAGGACGTACCAGGGGGCGTGACCGGTCGAGGTGCGGTCCAGAATGTCCTGGTAGGCCTGCTGGTAGGCGGGCCAGTACGCCCGTTCGTCGATATCCCCGGGGTTGAACTTCCAGTACTTCTCCGGGCGCTCCAGTCGCTCCCGCAGACGTTTCTTCTGTTCGTCCAGCGAGACGAACATCGCCACCTTCACCAGCGTCACCCCGGCCTCGGCCAGTTCCTGTTCGAAATCATTGATCTCGGTGTAGCGCCGCCCCCAGACTTCTTCGGGAACCAGGTCGTGCACTCGGACGACCAGTACATCCTCGTAATGTGAGCGATCGAAGACGCCCAGCTGCCCGCCGCGGGGGAGCGCCTTGCGGATCCGCCACAGGAAATGGTGCCGCTTCTCCTCGTCGGTCGGCACACCGAACGCTGCGTGATCGACTCCCTGCGGGTCCACCGACCCGATCACGTGGCGCACGATCCCACCCTTGCCGGCGGTATCCATGCCCTGGAGTATCAGCAGGACGCTGCGGCTGTCCCCGGAACGACCGTTGGCGTAGAGCTTCTCCTGTAGATCGGCGAGGACCTTGCCGCGCTCGGCCAGGACCCGTTCGCCGTCCTTCTTGTTGCCGCGGAACCCCGGCCGGGCCGAGGTGTCGATATCGCCGACGCGCAGGCCGTCGGCGCGCAGTGCGCGGCTCGCGGGAGTCTTCCAGTGCTCGGACATCCGACAGGACTATCACAGTCCGGGGGTGCTGCCGCGGATACGGGCCAGACTCTGCAGTTTGTCGGCGAACTGGGTATCGCTGACGGGGGCGAGAGCCAACATATCCGCGGTGGTCAGCAGATAGCGGCCGTCGTCTCGGATATCGAGCCAGCTGCGGTGCAATGTGGGCGGTGACATCGGGTCCTCGGGCGCCACGGTGACAGTGATGAAACCCCGGGAGTCGACGGGCTCGCGCAAGGTACTGCGGAATCTGGCGGCGTCGCCGTTGCCGTCCTGGGTGGGCAGCGGCGCGTCGGTGAGTACGGCCTCCTGATGTTCGAAGAACGGGCCGTGCGCGCCGGGGCGGGACGAGCCGATCAGCTGTACCAACCGGCCACCCAGGTCCTGGGCATGGCACATGTGGACCATGACCTTGCTGGGCGTGGCGTGCAGGACGGCGGCGTGGTGATCGATGACGGCGGCGTACCCGAGAATCTGCTCGGTGTGCGGCTGGTCGCCGTTGCGGGCGAGCGCCGAGCGCTCTCCAGAAATGGTGACGGCGGTGGCGTCCGGGCGGGCGCAGAGCATGAGCGCGGCTGCCAGATCTGGGTCGGCCTGTCTGGCGAACCGCTGCGGTAATCGCAGCGCGTCCAGTTCCGATTCGGTCCGCACGGCGCTCGCCGGAGCCAGATTCACCGGATACGGGCGGCGATCCAGGCTTGTCTCATTGGCCCAGGCGAAACTGAATTCGTCGGGGGTCAATATCCATTTCACGGGCGCGGACTCCCGCCGCCGGCGGGGGTATTCGGGAACCGGGGCACCCGATCCCCGGACGCGGGGAGGGTGGGGGTGTAGATGGTGGTCATCGCATCCTGCGCGTCGGCGGCGGCCGCGGCGGCGGCGATATCGTGGTCCATTCGGCGGCGGCCGCCGTGTACGGCCTCGGCGGCCGGATCGTCGAGCGGCCGATACGGCTGCGGTGGCGCCAGCGCCGACCGTAGTGTCTGTGCCGCTTCGGAATTGCCCTCCATGAGGTGCTGGATCGCGCGGCTGACGGCGTGGGTCCGGTTGCCGCTGTCGATGAATTCCCGTGTGGCCTGCCGGGCCGCGTCGGCGGTGTGACCCGACCAGCGGTCGAATTCGTGACGGGTGGTGTCGGCGAAGACCGCGAAAGCCTCGGATACCGAGTCGGCGTTCGCTTGCCACGCCGCGGCGGCCGCGCCGAGCGCACCGGGATCGAGCACGTCGTGGACCCGGTCCCAGATCTCCTGATGGGTGAAACTGCCGAAGCACTCCCGTTCCGGCGCGTACGGCGGATCGATATCCGCGGAATCAGCCATGGCCGTCCTCTTCGTGGCGGTCGCGGCCGAGGGCCGGATGAGCGGATACCAGCGTGAGAGCGGCCCGGTTGGCGAGGTCGGCTTCGGCGAATCTGCCGGCGGCGGCGAGATAGGCGGCTTTGAAGCAGAGTGCGGCTTCCTGGAGCGCGGTGAGGGTGTCGAGGTATTCCGCTGCCTTGTACCGGAATCCCGCGGCGAGCGCACGGCCGGTCGGCAGGTCGGGGAAACCTGCGGCGCTGTCCGTCGCGGTGATCTCGGATCCGCCGTGACGGGCGGCTTCCAGGTCCGCGACCAAGGTGTCGCAGGCCTGTGCCAGCCGCAGCGCGACGTCTTCGGCGAGTGTGAAGGAGTCGGCGCCGTCCCCGACGGCCGCTGTGTACAAGCGGCGTGCCACGCCCTGACCCACATCCGGTACCGACATCTGGAATCCCCCTTCCGGCCCGCGGGTACGCCCCGTGACTCTACCGACGAGTAGCCGCCCTCGGGTGAGAAAACCTGCCGGTCACAGGGATTCGGCTGTGAAATGGCGCACGCGGTGCGGACTACGCACGGCAACGGGGCAAGGGGCGTCAACAGGTCCAGCACTTCTCTCGCGCGGCAGGATCGGTCAGGCCCCGCGACCGGACGTGACCGGAAGGCCGGGCCGCCGCTCGGGGGTCCCGGCCGCGGGCCGGGTGGCGGTCACGTACTGGAAGAAGCGGTGCACCTGCTGATCGATATCGACCAGACCCGCCGCCGTGAACAGGTCGGGGAAGGTCCGGCCGCCGAACATCCGCAGACCGCTCACTCCGGCTGTGAGCCGCGTCAGCTCGCCCAACGGGTTGTCCGGCCGGTGGCTGGTGGTGATGGCGATCCGGCCGCCGGGCGCCAGCACCCGGACCATTTCCCGGGCCGCGATCAGCGGATCGGGGATCAGGTACAGCGCGCCGAAACAGCAGACCGCGTCGAAGGTTCCGTCGGCGAACGGTAGATACCGGGCGTCACCGCGCACGTATCCCGCCCGCGGTCCGGCATTGTCGGCGCGGGCGCGTGCCAGCATCGGCGGTGAGTAGTCGATCCCGGTGACGTATCCGTCCGCCGCGACGTGCTCACTCAGATAGCGAGTGAAATTGCCCGGGCCGCAGGCGATGTCCAGCACCCGCCGCGACCGATCGAGGTGCAGCGACTCCACCGCGAAACGACGGTCGGCGGCGGTACTGCGACCGGTGGCGAGGTAGAACACCGTCGGTCGCCACACCCGCTCGTACACCGCCGCCAAGGCCGGGGCGTTCATGGTGCGCCGGGCGAGGTTCATCCCAGTAGCTCGACGTCGACGGTGATCCCGGCCGCGCGCAGGCGTCCGGTCAGGGCGTCGCCCATGGCCGCGGCGGGGGTGAGTACACCGGCGATGTCCGGTTTCTCGTCGAAGGCCAGCGCGAGTCCGCTCTCACCGAGCATGACCGCGGTCGCCTTGTATCCGGGGTCGCCCTGTCCGGCGAAGGTCGCGAGATACCGTGCGCCCGAGGAGGTGCGCGTATAGGTGCGCATCCGGAACCACCCGCTCTCCCGGGTCGCTTCGCTCGGACCGGTGCCCGGCGCGGGCAGGATCCGGTCGAGCACCGCGCGACCGGCGCCGAACCGGGACAGCAGGCCGCCGGCGGCCATCCCGGCCACGACCCCGCCGGAGATCCCCGCGGCGATGACCGGCGCCAGCGGCGATCTCCCCGCGCTCATGGTCTCGCGGTAGCGGAAGTTCTTGCCGTACACCCAGCCCAGCAGGCCGTTGCTGCGACGCACGATCTTGGTGTTGTGCGCGGCCATGACGAAAGTGCTCACCCAGCCGTCCAGACTCGGGTCGATATCGCGCGCCCGCTGGAAGGTGAGATCGGACTGGCGGCCGACGTCGGGGTCCATGGCCTTGTCGGGGCTCAGCGAGTACGGATGGCTGAGGACCGCGCCCTTGGATTTGTCCGCGGCGACCGCCTCCATCATCGCGCGGCCGGAATCGACGGTGCCGCCGCTCACCCCGCCGCGCAGCGTGGCGATCAGGGTGGTGTCGCCGAGTTCGCCGGTGTTGTCGGCGACCGTCCGCCGATAGAGCTGATAGACGCTCAGGTCCGAGGGAACCGAGTCGTAGCCGCAGGAGTTCACGATCTTCGCGCCGGTACGCGCGGCTTCGTCGTGGTGGGCATCGATGGCGTCTCGGATGAACAGCGGCTCGCCGGTCAGATCCGCGTAGTGGGTGCCGGCTTTCGCGCAGGCGGCGACCATCGGCATCCCGTAGCGCAGATACGGGCCCACCGTGGTGATCACCGCCGTGGCGCGGGCCGCGAGGGCGTCCATCGACTCCTGGTCGGTGGTGTCGGCGACCACCGTTCCCCAGTCGTCGGCGCCGATTTCGGCGCGGACCGCCTCGAGTTTGTCCGGTGACCGCCCGGCGAGCGCGATTCTGGCGCCCGCGGGCGCGGCGCCCCGCAGGTACTGGGCGGTCAGTTTGCCGACGAAGCCGGTGGCGCCGAAGACGATCAGGTCGAATTCGCGTGTGTCCGTCATGGATTGAACCCCTTCGATTTGATCTGGCATCGCGGCGCTAACCCGAGCGCCGCCTACCGCGCTTGGCCGGACGGCGCTCGTCCAGCCACTCTCGATGGAGTCGGCCGAGTTCGGTGGCCGGTTCCTCGCCGTACAACCATTCGCGGGCGATGCGGTGCCAGTTGGCGGTGGCCTCGAGCTGGCCCAGCATGCCGAAGGTCAGGAAATCGGCGCGCCGCGAGAACAGATGTTCCGGCGGCAGATTCTGCTGTTTCATCCCGGAGAATTCGCTGGAACGCGGGTCCACGGCCAGCAGGAACGCCCCACTGGCCAATTCCGGCGTGATGGTGAGTTCCTGATCCACCAGACACCATTCCGATGCCGAGAGCACGTATTCCAGACACTCGTCGACCCCGATCTCGTCGGTCGAGTCGATGACCCCGCGCTGGATCATCAGATCGCGTAGATCCGCACCGCGGTCCTCGGCCGCCGCGCACAAGCAGATCGCCTCGAATCGGACGTGTTCGGGGTCCATCCGGTTGTAGAGCCCGAAGTCCAGGAAACCTACGCGACCGTCCTCGGCGAGCAGGACATTGCCCGGGTGCGGGTCGCCGCAGAACTCGTTGAAGTTGAACAGTGAGCCCACATAGAAGCGATAGATGATCTCGCCGACCCGGTCGCGTTCGGCCGGCGGCATCCGCCTGACGTCCTCGAACGCCGTACCACCCAGATATTCGGTGACCAGTACCCGTCGCGTGCTGTGTTCGAGCACGGGCCGTGGGACGACGACGAACGGGTGGTCGGCGTACAGGGCCGCGATATCGCGCTGGGTCTCGGCTTCGATGTGGTAGTCGAGTTCGGCTTCCATGTTCAGCCGCAGCTCGTCGAGAACCGCGGGTGTCACCCACGGCATCGCGGACTGCAGCACCCGACGGAACATCGACAGGTTCTTCAGATCCGCCCGGACAGCGGCGTCGATCCCCGGATACTGCACTTTCACCGCGACCTGCCGGCCGTCGTGCAGCCGCGCCAGATAGACCTGGCCGATGGAGGCGGCCGCGATCGCCTCGGGTTCGAATTCGGCGAACGCCGCGTCCAGCGGCTGCCCGTAATCCTCTTCGATCACGGCACGCATGGCCTCGAACGACACCGACGGCGCGGCATTGCGCAGTACCGCGAGCCTCTTCTGGAATCGTTCGCGATGTTCCGGCGGCACCAGGTCGAGATCGAGTACCGACATCATCTGGCCCAGTTTCATGGCCACACCCTTCATGGTGCCCAGCACCATGACGAGCTGCTCGGTACTACGCAGGATCGATTCTTCGGCCATCCGGGCGCGTACGGCCTCCGAGCGGCCGCGCATCGAGAGCCGGGCGCGTTGTTTGCGCACCATCGATCCGGCCGCGACGGCACCCAGTTTGGTGCCGCGGGCCAGCCGGGATGTCGGCACTTGTTTCGCCATCGAGGTACCTCCGTTGGTGCCGACGCGCGCCTACGACGACGAGAGAACCGAGAGAACACAGCCGGTTCTTCGTCACCGCACGGGAATCAGACTAACCAAAGAGGCGGGCTTGTCGAGCCCGGCGAGCTCGCTGGCTCAGACGGCCTGGTCGTCCGATGGAACCGGGGGGAGTACATGCTCCTGCTCGGTGAACCGGGTCCGGGAACCACCGGCGCGCGCCATGCCCTCGATCGCGCTCCACACCATCATGGTGAGGTAATCGATCACCTCTTCGCGGGGCAGCGTCTTATGGGTGGTCCACCAGTGAGTGGCGAGCTGGATACCGCCGACGAGCACATAGGACCACAGCATCACGCCTTCGGTCTCGATACCGCGCTCACTGCCGCGTTCGGTGATGGCGGCCGCGACCACCTCGGCGAACAGCCGCTCGAAATCGGCCAGCGCGGCCGGGTCGCCGGAACCGGTGCCCATGATGAACCGGTACACCTCCGGGTCCTCGTCGACCGCCCCCACATATTCGGCCAGCGCGGACCGCACGAGTTGGTACTCGTCGGCGTCCAGGCTGATCGCGCCGTAGACACGTGGCATCAGGGTGATCTCGATGAACCGCTGCATCGCGGCGTTGACCAGGTCGTTCTTATCGGAGAAATACCGGTAGAGGACGGTCTTGGACACACCGATCTCGGCGGCGATCTCGTCCATTCCGGCATTGCCCCCGCGAGTGCGCACCGCGGCCAGAGTGCCGTCGACGAGCTCTTCCCGCCGGTCGATCTTGTGCTGGCGCCAGCGGCGTTTACGGCCGTCGGTCCGCGCAGCAGTACGCACCGGCGCCGGTCGCTCGGCGGATTTCCCGATATCGAGCAGGTCTTCGGTGGACAGCGTGGGCTCCTCGGTCCGATCGGTTCGCGTGCGTTCCACTTTAGGCCCCATACCGACACGGGTGGTTCGTTTGGTCGTAGTGCGCGGGCAGACAGCCGTCCCTCCGCGGGTATCCACAGACCCGCCCCGCCCCCTCACGTCTCCCAGGATGGTGGCACCCCCAGGGGCGGGGTCCGCCCGGTTCCGGAGCACCGAGCCCTACCGCACAGCGACCGAGCATGCCGCCGACCGTCCGCGGAGGGTGACTCATCGAACAGCGACGTTGCTGCGCTCCTCCCCAGTTGTTCGCGGTCCGCGACCGACCGGGTGTCACGTTCGTCCGGCGGCCCACATCTTCGGTCGGATGCGCCCCGGTTCCGAAGCGACTGGGCCCGCGTACCGCACAACCTCCGAAGAACCGAGCCCACGCACGGCCGCGACCCTCCGCCGGTCTCCACAGCCGACCCTCGCCCCTCTCGTCTCTCCGGACGGTCACCATTCCATGGTCGGGGCCCGCCCCGGTTCTGGAGCGACAGAGCGAAGGAGCGCAGCGACTGAGCGGCGGAGTGAAGAACCGGGGTTGACAAGGGCCCCGACCCCGCGCCGCCGGAGGCGGCGCCATGAACACAGCAGGCGGCGCCATGAACACAGCAGAATGGGAGGTATGCAGAAAGCGACCGGCACTAGCGCGGTGCTCGATTCCGCTGCCGGGGCTCCCGGCCCCGGCGGCCCGGCGGACCCCCCGGGCGTCTTCGCCACCCTCACCGACGACGCGGCCAAACGGCGTGATCTGTGGCGGATGAAGGCCGTCGCCACCGGCCTGCTGGTCGTCGCCACTGTCATCTATCTGGTGTGCCGGTGGCTGGAGTCGCGGGGCGGGGTGGGCGGCTGGGTCGGCTATGTGCGCGCGGCCTCGGAAGCGGGGATGGTCGGCGCGCTGGCCGACTGGTTCGCGGTGACCGCGCTGTTCCGGCATCCACTCGGGCTGCCGATCCCGCATACCGCGATCATCCGGCGGAAGAAGGATCAACTGGGCGCCAGCCTGGGCGATTTCGTCGGCACCAACTTCCTGTCCCCTGAGGTCGTGACCGCGAAGGTGAACTCCGCGCAGATCCCGTGGCGGGTGGGGCGCTGGATGGCGAACCCCGGCAATGCCGCGCGGGTGGCCGACGAGAGTTCGACGATCCTGCGCGCGGTGGTGGGTGTGCTGCGCGACGAGGACGTCGAGCAGATCATCGACAACACGATCGTGAAACGGATCGCCGAACCGCAGTGGGGCCCGCCGATCGGACGCGTTCTGGCCGAGCTGCTGGCCGACAACCGGCAGCTGCCGCTGCTGGATCTGCTCGCCGAACGGGCCCACCAGTGGGCACTGGGTAGTCAGGAGACGATCGATCGGATCGTCATGGGCGAGGCGCCGCAGTGGGCGCCGAAATTCGTGAACGTGCTGCTGTCCGAGAAGGTGTACCGCGAACTGGTCGAGTTCACCTGGAAAGTGCGGTCCACCCCCGACCACGAGGTCCGGCTGGCCGCCAACCGGTTCCTCGAGGAATTCGCCCACGACCTGCAATACGACGAGATGATGATCGCCAAGGCCGAGCGGATCAAAACCGAGATCATGGGCCGGGAGGAGATCACCGGCCTCGCCGAGGCGACCTGGCGGGCGGCCAAACGATTGATCCTGGAATCCGCCGACGATCCGAACAGCACCCTGCGTCGCAAAGTCGCGGAGAATGTGCAGCAGCTCGGTGAACGGTTGCGCGACGACACCGGCACCCGCGCCAAGGTCGACAGCTGGATCGAGCGGGGCGCCCGCTATCTGGCGGCCAATTACGCGGACGAGATCGCCACGATCGTCAGCGATACGGTCGCGCGCTGGGATGCCGAAGAAGCGAGCAAGAAGATCGAGGTGCAGGTCGGGCGGGATCTGCAGTTCATCCGGATCAACGGCACCGTGGTCGGGAGCCTGGCGGGGTTGGTGATCTACACGGTGTCGCAGCTGATGTTCGGGGGGTGAAGGGGACCGCCGGGCCGCAACCTTTGTGGGCATCGCTGGACTCGGCGCAGGGAGGGTGCGACGGTTCGTGGAGGGTCGGCTGTCCGAGGTCTGGGTGGCGGTTTCGTAGGGCATGCGGGGCCAGATGTCCGAGTGGGAACCGTCGAGGTTGGAGGGGCCGGTCGCAGGGGGAATTGTTGAAGGCAGGGCCCGTTCTCGGTCTACCGATACTTGGTCCACCCAACCGCTACGGATAGAGGGGATCCGTATGTGTCCCGGGTCGATCGGAACGCGCTCGGCTGGACTCGGGTGGCCTTTCTGTCTTGGCCTTCGGATGGTCGGCGTTCGTGACCGGGGTTGATAGGGCCCCGACCCGCGACGCCGAAGGCGGCGCAATAAGCACTGCTAACATAGTGCTTGCAATAGCAAGCACCCTGACCTATCGTTGTATCTACAACGCCAGAAGGTGAGTGATGGCCGACCATCTCGAGGTTTCCGCCGAGCGCACCGACGATCCGGCAGCGTCTGCCGGCGCCGGCGACAAGGCAGCCCGCGTGGTCAACGCGGCGCAGGACATCGGAGGGTTCATCAGGGCGCAGCGCGAGGCCGCGCAGGTCTCGTTGCGTCAGCTCGCCCAGCTGGCGGGGGTCAGCAACCCGTATCTCAGTCAGATCGAGCGCGGATTGCGCAACCCCTCCGCCGAAGTGCTCACGCAGATCGCCAAGGCTCTGCGGGTGTCTTCGGAGGTGTTGTACGTGCGCGCCGGCTACCTCGAGCAGCGGCCGCACAGTCCCGTCCGGGACGCCGTGCTGGCCGATTCCGCGATCAGCGAGCGGCAGAAGCAGGTGCTCCTGGACATATACGAGTCGTTCCGCCGGGAGAACGGGCCGGAGGAAACGATCCCCCGGGACAGTGTTGTTCCACAACCGACTACCGACGCTCCACGCCAGGAGAACGATAAATGACCGAGAAGTACACCACTGCCAAACCACTGTTCGCCACCGTCGGCGCCACGGATGCCGTGTACGCCGCGGTTCTCGACGCCGTGACCCAGGTGCGTGAGCGCGCTACCGATGTCAACGGCCGGGTCGACGGGGCTCGTGAGCGGTTCGCCGGTCTGCCTGCCGACGTGCAGACCCAGTTCGAACAGATCCGGGCGCGGCTGTCCGAGCTGCCCTCGGAGCTGCCGGAGGATCTGGCCGAGCTGCGTGAGAAATTCACCGCCGACGAGCTGCGCAAGCTCGCCGAGCAGTACTACCGCCAGGTTCTCGATCTCTACGCGGATCTGGCCGTGCGCGGTGAGGAGACCGTCGACCGGCTCCGGGCGAATCATCTGGTCGAGGAGCAGGTCGGCCGGGTGGAGACCCTGTACAAGGACGCCAGCATCCGTGCCGAGGAGGTTTTCGGCCGGGTGAACGGGCTGATCGGCCGTACCGGCAAGACCGAGTTCGCGGAGGATGCTCCGGTGGCCGAGCCGGTGGCGCCCGAGGTGCTCGACGCCGAAGTGGTCGCGCCCGTATCCGAGCCGGCGCCCTTGCCCGCGCCGACGCCTGAACCGGTGAAGAAGGCGCCCGCCGCGAAGAAGGCTCCGGCCGCCAAGAAGACCGCCCCGGCGAAGAAAGCCGCGCCGAAGAAGGCCTGAACTGGGTTTTCCGGCATTGCGCCCCCGTGCATGTGAAGTGCGCGGGGGCGCTGCTCTTATCATGGTGGGGTGGAACAGGTGTATGGCTTGACCGGGTGGATCATGGCCGCGCTGTGGCTGCTGGCGATCAGCGCGACCGTTTTCGCGCTGGTGCACGCCGTGCGCCAGCGTTCCGACGCGTTCGCCGCGGTCGACAAACTGACCAAACCCATTTGGCTGGGGATCCTGGGGGTGGCGATATTGCTGCTGCTGGTGGATTTCCTCGGACTGGGTCTGCCGGCGTTCATCGCGATCATCGCGACGGGTATCTATCTGGCCGATGTGCGGCCGAAGGTGGACGAGGTCCAGCGCGGTCCGCGCTGGTAGTGGTCGTGCGCTGAACCGACGCCGGTGTGTGCGCTGGCGGGCATCGACTCCACGCGTTACTGTGTCAATCGGTAACACAAAGGAGTGGGTTGATGCGTGCAACGATGCCGAACGCCCTGAACGCCCTGGTCGAGCAGATCGACGGGCTGTTCGAGGTGCACCGTGCGGGGCTGCGCTCCCGCGGCGGATACCGCAATCCCGCATTGAACCCGCCGACCGCCCAGCACCAGGTGATCGATGTGCGCGCCGGGGACGGCGCCCGTCTCCGGGTGCACGCCTACGGTCCGGAAGACGCCCAGCCTGTTGTACTCGTGCACGGCTGGACCTGCTGTCTGGAGTACTGGAACCCGCAGATCAACGCGTTCGCCGGGGAGTACCGGGTCATCGCCTTCGACCTGCGCGGGCACGGTGAGAGCGATTTCGGCGATCCGGCGCAGCTGGACTGCCACCTGCTGGCCGACGATTTCTCCGCGGTGCTGGACGCCGTCCTGCGACCCGGGCAGCGGGCAGTACTGGTGGGACACAGTCTCGGTGCGATGACCTTGCAGGCTTGGGCCGGTAAATATCCGCAGCGAGTCGTCGACCAGGCAGTGGCGGTCCTGCTGGCCAATACCGGGCCGCATTCCCTGGTCGCCGAGACGACCGTGGTGCCGTTCTTCAACCGGCCGCTGCCCCTGCTGAACCGGAAGGTTCCACTGCCGTCCTGGCTCGGCCGCAACGGGCTCAGCGCCCGGATCGTCTTTCCGCCGCTGGCCGCGGTCCGCTGGATTTTCGCCCGCCAGATCATGAGCCCGTCCGCGGACCCGGAGTCGATCGAGTTCGGAATGAACATCGTGCGTTCGTGCCGGGCCCGGATCCGGTCGGAGTTCGGTCTATTGCTGGCGGAGATGGACCTGGGGGATGCGGCTCGCCACTTGGTGGTGCCGACGACCGTGGTGGCGGGAACGGCCGACGATATGACCCCGGCGGTGCACGCCGAGCAGATCGCCGCCTGGCTCCGGCAGACGGGCAGTCTCGTGCAGTTCCTCCTGCTGCCCACCGGACATCTGGGCAACCTCGAGGAGATCGATCGGTTCAACGAGATTCTCGAGCAGGTGCTCACCTCGGTGCGCGAGCCCGTCGAAGCCGTCGGCTGACGGACGGCCGCGCCGTCTCAGGAGAACACGACGGTGCGGCGCCCATGGACGAGTACCCGGCTCTCCAGATGCCAGCGCAGGCCGCGGGCCAGCACGACCCGCTCGATATCGCGGCCCTCGCGGACCATATCGCTCACATTGTCGGCGTGGTCGACACGGATGACGTCCTGCTCGATGATCGGACCCGCGTCCAGTTCCGCGGTCACGTAGTGGCAGGTCGCGCCGATGAGTTTGACGCCCCGGACGAATGCCTGGTGGTACGGGCGGGCGCCGACGAACGAGGGCAGGAAACTGTGGTGGATATTGATGGCCCGCCCGGCCCAGTGTTCGCACAGATCTCTGGGTAGCACCTGCATGAACCGGGCCAGGACCACCGCGTCGGGGTCGTGGGAGTCCACGAGTTCGCGTACCCGCTCGAAGGCCGGTCCGCGTTCTGCCGGATCTTTCGGGAACGGCACATGGTGGAACGGGATGCCGTGCGCCTCGGTGATCGCGGCCAAGTCCAAATGATTTCCGATCACCGCGTCGATCGTGGCCGGCAGCTCCCCGGAGGTCGCACGTCCGAGCAGATCGTGCAGGCAATGGGCCTCTTTGCTCACCAACACGACCACTCGGCGCCGCACCCCCGAGTCGTGCACCCGCCATTCGGTCTCCGGGCCGAGTTCGGTCGCGACCCGACGGAACCGGTCGCGCAACTCCGCCACCCCGAACGGCACCGTCGCGGCCTTGATGGACTGCCGGGTGAAGAACCAGCCGGTTTCGAGATCGGAGTGGTAACCGGCTTCCAGAATCGAGCCCCCGAATTCGGCGATGAACGATGTGATGGCGGCGATGATGCCGGGGCGGTCGAGGCAACCCAAGGTGAGCACGTAGCGGCGGTCGTCGGCGACGGGAGCAGCGGAAACCATGAGGTCATCCTGACAGGGGCCGCGGACCGCGCCGAGCGCGCCTCCGTCGGCCCGGGCAGGTTCGGGGCCTCAGTGTGGGCAGGACGGCCCGGTCACAGTTCGTAGAAAGGAGCGGCGTAACGGAATTCGCCGAGAATTTGCGAATCGTATGCGGTGAGCGGGCGGATCTGGAAATGGCTCGCCCAATCGGGTCGGTCGGGGACTATGCCCAGACGCTCGCCGGGCTGGAAGCCGAACCGCGGGTAGTAGTCGAGGCTGCCGAGCAGACCGATGAGCGGTTCGTCGAGCGCGTCCGCGGCGCCGACCACGGCGTGCATCAGCGCCGAACCCGTGCCCCCGCGCTGACGCTCGGCGAGAACCCCGATCGGGCCGAGAGCCAGCACCGGAAAGGGGCCGACGACGGCGCGGGTGACGCAGACATGGCCGATCACGGTCTCGTCGGCCACCGCGACCATGGACAGCGTCGGGATCCAGCCGGGGTCGGTGCGCAGCCGCGCCAGTAGCGCGACCTCCGGCGGTGTATCCACCAGGGCGGTTCCGGCCGCGCGACCGCCCGGCGCGTAGTGCGGGGCGAAGGCGCTGCGGTGCACGGCGGCGACAGCGTCTGCGTCGGTGGCCCGTTCGCGGCGGATCAGCAACGTCGTCCTCTCGTCGGAAGGCGATACGAGTGTGCGCGAGGAGTTCGAGGTGCGCAACGGAATTCACCGCGGGTATGCCAGACTCTGGTCCCATGGCCGATTCCATGTCGCTGACCAGGTCCGAGGTGGCCGCAATGATCGACCACACGCTGCTCGCTCCGGAGGCGACGCCCGCGGATGTTACCGCCGCGGTGGCCGAGGCTCGTGAACTCGGCGTCTACGCGATCTGTGTCTCCCCGGCCGCACTGCCGGTCCGGGCGCCCGGGATCGTGGTGGCCACCGTCGCGGGATTCCCTTCCGGGAAGCATCATTCGCTGGTGAAGGGAGCCGAGGCGCGGCTCGCGGTGGATCAGGGTGCGGCCGAAGTCGATATGGTCATCGATATCGGGGCGGCGATCGCGGGCGACTTCTCCGCGGTACTCGCCGATATCATCGCGGTGCGGGAGGCGATTTCGGACCGCGCCGTGCTGAAGGTGATCATCGAATCGGCCGCCCTTTCCGACGCGGCGATCGTCGAGGCGTGCCGGACGGCCGAGCGGGCCGGCGCCGATTTCGTGAAGACCTCCACCGGATTCCATCCCGCCGGGGGCGCCGACGCGCACGCGGTGGGATTGATGGCCGAGACCGTCGGCGGGCGGCTCGGGATCAAGGCGAGCGGCGGTATCCGCACCGCGGAAGCGGCCGCCGAGATGATCGCCGCGGGCGCCACTCGGCTCGGGCTGTCCCGGTCCCGTGCGGTCCTCGACGGGTTTCCCGCCTGAAGGAAAGACCCGGTCGCGGGATCGGCCGCGCGGGCTCAGCAGGACCCATTTCCCTCGGCGGCGGGCAGCTCTGCCGGGCCGCCGTCCAGGTCGACTTCGATACCGTTATCGGTCACCCGGAGCGAGGTCGGCTGCAGGCCCAGCGGGTAGGTCTGCAGGCTTTCGGTCATCAGGTCGACCACACCCTGGGCCAGATCGTCGGGTACACCGATGCCGAGGAACTGGGCCTGGGCCACCTCGATATCGACTTTTCCGTCTTTGATCTGCGGGGTGAGCTGCATCGCGCCGAAGCCGCCCAGCACCTTCATGGTGAGCTGACCGGTATCGGGGTCGGACTGGACGTCGCTGACCATGCCGTTCAAGGTCTGCGAGATACCGGCGTTGCTCCAGCTGACATCGGCGTTCGAACTGCCGATCGAGCTGCCGCTGTTACTACCCTTGGGCATCTCGATGTTGTGGAACTGGGCGTGCACCTGCATATCGACGGCCGGTCCGAATTCGTCGCCTTTGCTGTCGACATCCATGCGGGAGACTTTTCCGTCGATCCAGGTGACGAGTAGGGGCTTCGCTCCGAAACCGACATTGATCTCGGAGCCCATCTCCTTTTCGAACTGTGAACTGATACAGCTCGCGATTCGGTGGCGCGCATAGGCTTCGCCACCGATCAGCGCGGCCGCCACCAGCACGATCACGGTGACCACGGCGATCACGGTGGTCCGGCGGCTGACCTTCGGGACAGACAGGGACTTGGTGGGCATGGTTGAGATTGTTCACGATGATTCTGTGCCCGCTATGAGGTCAGCTTGTGGGCGCATGGTGAAGGTTGCGACGTCAGGGCAGCCCGGGCCATGTAATTGTGAATTGGATCACATAAATTGTTCCGCCTGTCCGGTGGGCGCGACCGACGACCACGGAACACTGAGGATGTTGTCGCGGAGTCGACGGCGGAAATCATGGATCGGAAAACCCTGTTCCCGCAGCAGGTTCGCCGCCGCCCGCCAGCGCTCTCGTGGTCCGAAGACGGCCAGGGGGGCGGTGTGCGCCCACGCCCGGTCGGCGGCGGTGAGCAGGGAATGGACACGTTCGCCGGGAACATTGCGATGGATCAGCGCCTTCGGGAGGCGCTCCGCGAGGTCCGAGGGACGCTCGACGGTGAACGGATCCCACGCCAGGGTCAGCGTGCGCGGGCCGGCGCGATTCAGCACTACCCAGGCGCACCGCCGGCCCAGCTCGTCGCAGGTGCCCTCGACCAGCAGGCCGCCCGGCGCCAGCCCGGCCAGGACGGTCGCCCACGCGTCGGCGACCGCCGGCTCCGGATACTGGCGCAGAACATTGAACGCGCGAACCAGGATCGGCCGCAGCCCCGCCAATTCGAAACCGCCACGGGCGAAATGGACGCCGTCGCGGGCCGGGACGAGCCGGGTGGGATCGATCTCCAGTCCGACCACCCGGACGTCCGGACGGATCGTGCGCAAGCGGGCGGCCAGCTCCAATGTCGTCCAGGGTTGCGCGCCGTAACCGAGATCCACGACCAGCGGGTCGGCGGCCCGGCGCAGCACCTCGGAGATCCGCGGATCTCCGATCAGCTGGCGATCACTACGACGCAGTCGATTCTTGCCGGTGGTGCCCCGGGTGACGGTTCCGAGCGGAACGGTCAGCTGGTGGTTTTTTGCTCGTCCAGCCACTGCTGGGTCACTTCGGCCTCGGCGCGGAAAAGATCCACCAGATTCACCAGCATGAGCTGCTCGAGCCGCGGACCGGCCATCGGGATGAACACCTTGGCCTCCGAGGACATCCGCATCGTGCAACCGGTCTCGGTGGGGAAAAGCCGCGTGGTGCCGTTGAGGCTGCCGGGTCCGGCGGGGATGGACGCCGAATACTTGCCCTCGACCTCCGGGCCGAACGGCCCGTAGCTCTCCTTGCGGGTGATGACCATATCCTTGCGCATCACCGCCTGGGCCACCTCCGGCAGCATCTCGCGCGGCAAGATGTGGTGCAGGACCACCTCGATGCCGTCCTCGCTCGTCTCGAGGCTGATCACCTCGTTGGGCGAATACTTCCGCATCTCGACCATCCGGGCCTCCCAGTAATCCCGGTTGGTCAGCGCCGCGTACAGCTCTTTGGTGGTGTGCAGCGGGTAGCGGGCGGAGTAGTCCAGTCGGCGAGCCATGCGCGGTAGGTTACCGCCCGAGGGGGTGGGAGCCGTCCGGAGGCCGAACGGCCGCGCCGCCCCGGACCCGCTGGTCCGGAGTCGCGTGCTTACTGCTGTTCGGCGATCCAGCTGTTGGTGAACTCGGTCTCCTCGGCCAGCAGTTCGGTGAGGCGCTCGCCGATGGCTTCCTCGATCTTGCGGCCGAACAGCGGCACCTTCACCTCGATCGTGCCGGAGATCTCGGCCACGGCGCCGTCCGGTTCGTCGGTGACGGTGATCGTGCCCCTGACCTCGGCGGGCGCGCCTTCGACGCGCGCTTCGAAACTGCCGGCGATTCCCGTCCACACCTCGGTACGCGGAATGATCAGGTCACCCGGGCGCACGGCCGTGATGGCCGGCGGTAGCAGATCCGCGGGGATGGACTGCACGACCTCGATGCGTACCTGTTCGCCGTCCACATCCAGCGAGACGAATTGGGCGCTCGGCCCGCCCACGGCGGCGATACGGTCCTTCCAGTACTGCTCGGTACAGAACGCTGCGCGCACCTCGGCGACCGGATGAGAGTAATGAGCCGTATACGCCAGCGCTGTAGCCATGACCGAACACGCTACCGTCTGGTCGTGCGAACTTCTCGGGCTGTCCCCGCGGACGAACTGCGGCAGATACTGGCCGGAACGGGCGCGGTTGTGCGGTCCGCTGTCCCCCTGGCCGAGCTGACCACCTTGCGGGTCGGCGGCCGGGCGACCGTCGCGGATTGCGGTACCACCGAGGCCCTGGTGGCGACCGTGCGCGCGCTGGACGCCGCCGCCGTACCGGTGCTGCTGCTCGCCGGTGGCTCCAATCTGCTGGTATCCGACGACGATGTGCCCGCTGTGGTGGTCCGGGTCGGCACTTCGGGGATCGAATTCGGCACCGATACCGTCATCGCGGAGGCGGGCGCGAACTGGGACGGGGTGGTCGCCGAAACCGTGCGGTCCGGGTTCGGTGGGCTGGAATGCCTGTCCGGGATTCCCGGGTCGGCGGGGGCCACTCCCGTACAGAATGTGGGCGCCTATGGAGTGGAGGTAGCCGAACTGCTGCGCCGGGTGCGGCTGCTGGATCGGGCCACCGGGGAGATCCACTGGGTGTCCCCGGACGATCTGGTGTTCGGCTATCGCACCAGCCGGCTCAAACATCGCGACGACGCGGTGGTGCTGGCGGTGGAGTTCGCGCTGAACCCCGACGGCGCGAGTGCGCCGCTGCGCTACAAGGAACTAGCGCAACGTCTCGACGCCGCGGAGGGTGAGACCCGCCCGGCCGCCGCCGTCCGCGATATGGTGCTCGGCCTGCGGGCGGGCAAGGCGATGGTGCTCGACCCCGCCGATCACGACACCTGGAGCGCCGGTTCGTTCTTCACCAACCCGGTCGTTGCCTCGGATCAGGTGGACAGGGTCCGCGCCGCCATCCGCGAGCGGCTCGGCGACGGGCCGATTCCCACCTACCCGGCGGTCGACGGGGTGAAATTCTCGGCGGGCTGGTTGATCGAACGCGCCGGCTTCGGCAAGGGGTTTCCGGGCCCGGACGCGGCCGCGCGGCTGTCCACCAAACACACCCTGGCCCTCACCAACCGAGGCGCCGCGACGGCCGCCGATATCGTCGCGCTGGCGCGCACGGTGCGTGACGGTGTCGCGGAACGGTTCGGGATCCAGCTGGTGCCGGAACCCGTCACGGTGGGGGTGGAGTTGTAGCGCCGGAGATCGACCGGCCGGGTGGTCAGGCGAACAGATCGTCCGCCGACTCGGCGACGACCGCCCGATCGAGCCGGCGCTGGAGTGTCGGCCAGCGCTCGAGTCGTCAGGTGCGGCGGGCGAAGCGGCCCGGGCCGGCCTGGTCGCGGGGTTTGACGATGATCTGGTCCAGGTTGACGTGTGCAGGCCGACTCGCGGCGAAGGCGACGATTTCGGCGATGTCCTGGGCGACGAGCGGGTCGATCCCCCGGTAGACCGCGTCGGCGCGGTCGGCGTCGCCGTCGAATCGGACCAGGGAGAATTCGGTCTCCACCGCGCCGGGCGCGATCTCGGTGAGCCGGACCGGCTGCCCCAGGAGTTCGCCGCGCAGCGTGCGGTGCAGGATCGCCTGGGCGTGTTTGGCCGAGGTGTAGCCGGAGCCGTTGTCGTAGGCGTGGAACGCGGCGACCGAGGTGATGGTGACGATCAGGCCGTCGCCGGAGGCGATCAATTTCGGGAGCAGCGCCTTGGTCATCCGCAGCGTGCCCAGGACGTTGGTCTCCCACATCCAGCGCCAGTCGTCGAGGTCGGCCTCGGCGACCGTGGCCAAGCCCTTGGCGCCGCCGGCATTGTTGACCAGGATGTTCGCGCTCTCGATCGCGTCGGCGAACGACTCGACCGACTCGTCGGAGGTGACATCGAGCTCGAGCGCGGTGCCGCCGATCTCGGCGGCCAGCGTGCGCAGCCGGTCCATCCGGCGGGCGCCCACGTACACGTGGTACCCCTGTTTCGCGAGTTCCCGGGCGGTGGCTTCGCCGATACCCGAGCTGGCCCCGGTGACAACAGCGGTGCGTGTGCTCATGGGACCGATCCTATGATGCGGCCATGGCTATACGGGAAGCGCACAGTGCGGATGGGACCGGCATCGTCTACCGGACGGGCGGACCGGCCGATGGGCGGCCTTTGGTGCTGGTGCACGGATGGTCCGCGGATCTGCGCTGCTGGGGGCGGGTGTTCGACGATCTCGCCGCCGACTTCCGGGTGGTGGCCCTGGACCTGCGCGGGCACGGCTATTCGGACGCGCCGGATTCCGGTTACGACGATTCGAAGAAGTGGGCCGCCGATATCGCCGCCGTGCTGGCGGCCGAGTCGATCGACGCCGATGCGCTGTTGCTGGGGTGGTCCTATGGCGGGATCGTGATCAGTGATTACCTCGCCGAGTACGGGACCGGTTCGGTCGCCGGTGTCGTCTATACCGGGGCGATGGCCAATATCGGCCGCGGTGTGCCGGGGGCAGCGGTGGGCGAGTCGATGCAGCAGGCGATCCCCGGGGTGTTCGACGAGAGCGCCGGGCGGGCGGTGCGCGGTTTCTCCGCGTTCGGTAACGCCAACACCGGGCCGGGCCGGGACAAGGGCCCGGATGCGCAACGTTTGTTCGGCGCGAGCCTGGCCACGCCGCCGTTCGTGCGGAAGGCGCTGTTCTACCGGTCGGTGGACAACACCGAGACCCTGCGCGGGCTCGATGTCCCGGTGCTCGTCCTGCACGGTTCGGCGGATCCGGTGGTGCCGGTCGCCGACGGGCGGTACATCGCCGAGACCGCGCCGCTGGGCCGGGCGTCCATCTGGGAAGGGGCGCAGCACGGTCTGTTCATCGAAGATCCGGCGCGCTTCGTGGGTGAGGTCCGGGACTTCGCGGCGGAGTGCGGCGAGAAGTCCTGATTGTCCGTGACGAGCGCTTTTCCCGGTCTGTCCGGCTCTGCCGCCCGCACGCCGGTGAGAAAAATTCACGCAGAATCGAATAGGTGTGATGACTTTCACCCCGAGGGAAGGAGGGACCGGGCCCCTGCGTTGCACCGTGCAATATGGACATCGTGAGTCAACGCCCGGACCGACGGCCCGACCGAATCGCCGTACTGACGGTGCACACCTCACCACTGGCACAGCCCGGTACGGGGGATGCGGGTGGGATGAACGTCTATGTCCTGCAAACGGCCGTTCAGCTGGCCCAACGGGGGACCGAGGTCGAGATCTTCACCCGGGCCACGTCGTCGAACCTGCCGCCGGTGCAGGAAGCCGCGCCCGGGGTGCTGGTGCGCAATGTGGTGGCGGGACCGTTCGAGGGCCTGGACAAATACGATCTGCCCACCCAGCTGTGCCCGTTCACCGCGGAGGTGCTGCGACAGGAAGCCCGGCAGCTGCCCGGGTACTACGACCTGGTGCATTCGCATTACTGGCTGTCCGGTCAGGTGGGCTGGCTGGCGCGTGACCGCTGGCGAGTGCCGCTGGTGCACACCGCGCACACATTGGCCGCGGTGAAGAACGCCGCGCTGGCGGAGGGGGATTCCCCCGAACCGGTGACCCGCGAGATCGGCGAGAAACAGGTGATCGCCGAAGCGGACCGGCTCACCGCCAACACCGCGCAGGAAGCCAGGCAACTGGAGGAGCTGTACGGCGCGGTGCCCGACCGGATAGATATCGTGCCGCCGGGCGCGGATCTGACCCGCTACCGCCCGGGCGATCGGGCGGCGGCCCGCACCGAACTGGGATTGTCGCCCGATGAGGAGGTCGTGGCCTTCGTCGGCCGGATCCAGCCGCTCAAGGCGCCCGATGTGCTGGTGCGCGCGGTCGCCGAGGCGCTGCGCCGCCGGCCCGGCCGCAAACTGCGCGCGCTGATCGTCGGCGGACCGTCGGGTACGGGCCTGGAGCGCCCGGACGCGCTGATCGAACTGGCCGCCGAACTCGGGATCGCGGACCAGGTGACCTTCCTGCCGCCGCAACCGCCCGACCGGTTGGTGCTGGTGTACCGGTCGGCTGATCTGGTGGCGGTGCCCAGCTACAACGAATCGTTCGGGCTGGTCGCGCTGGAAGCGCAGGCCAGCGGTACGCCGGTGCTGGCGGCCGCGGTGGGCGGACTGGGCACCGCGGTCCGGCACGGACACAGCGGGCTGCTGGTGGCCGGTCATCGCGCCCCCGATTGGGCGGGTGCTCTCGAGTATCTGCTCGACGATCCGCAACGGCTGCGCCTGATGGGCGACCAGGCCGTGGCGCACGCGGCGGATTTCTCCTGGGCGCACACCGCCGAGAAACTGATGGCCAGCTACACCGCCGCGCTGGGTGGTTTCGGTCGCGTTCCCACTATCCTCGGCGACAGCCAGGCCAGATCGCGGGCGCTGTGGCGGCGCCGGACGGGAGTGCGCACATGAGCGAGGCATCGGCCACCGCGCGGGTCGTCGAGGACACGCTGCGCGATCGTGAGATCGAATACACCCACCCCAGCGATGACGTGTTCGTCGCGGTGCTGCCCGGTGAGCGGAAACTGAAGACCACTGTGATGCTCACGCTGGGCGCGCACGGAGTGCGGTTCGAATCGTTCGTCTGCCGCAAGCCCGACGAGAATTTCGAAGGCGTCTACAAGTACCTGCTGCGCCGCAACCGCCGTCTCTACGGCGTCGCCTACACCCTGGACAAGTTGGGTGACATCTATCTGGTCGGCCGGGCCGCCACGCATTCGGTGACCGTCGAGGAACTGGACCGGATCTTCGGCCAGATCCTCGAGGCGGTGGACGGAGATTTCAACACCCTGCTCGAACTCGGGTTCGCCGAGTCCATTCGTAAGGAATGGAAGTGGCGGGTGTCGCGCGGAGAATCGCTGCAGAACCTGCGCGCGTTCGAGCATCTGGTGGAATCCGCCGATTCGAACTGAGGGCGTGTCCGCGACGGCTCAGCGGCGCGGACTCGGCTCCGCGACGCGTTCGATGAGGTCGAGCAATTCGGCGCGACGGTGGCCGAGGTCGTCGAGCTTGCTGTCCAGCGAGGTCAATTCGGCGCGAAGGCGGGGTTCCATGCACGGCTCCACCTCGTCGGTCCCGCCGCAGGCGCAATCGAGCACCTCGGTGATCACCCGCAGCGGTAGTCCGGCGGCGAGCAGGCGGCGGATACGGATGACATCGCGGACCGCTGTCTCGGGGTAGCGGCGGTATCCGTTGGTGGTTCGCTCGGGGGTCAGCAGCCCGCGCTCTTCGTAGTAGCGCAACAGGCGCTGACTGATACCGGTTGCCGTCGCCAACTCGCCGATGCGCATGGTGGTTCCCTTCGTCGTGTGAAGAAAGCACCGACCGGTCTGGAAAATTCCCGCGCCCGGCCCGCACCTGATGTGAAATTCCCCGCACTTGACCCTCACGCGGTGTGAATGTGGATGGTGGAACTCATGCGAACTGACTTTGTTTTCGACGACGGCCAGCGGGTCCAGCGGATCGGCCTGGGCACCATGCGGATGGCCGATCGGCCCGACCAGCGCAGTGGCCCTACTGCCCCGATCTGGAATCCGCCTACCGACCGGGACGAGCTGATCGGTTTTCTGCGCGGGGCCGCCGAAGCCGGGGTGAACATGTTCGACACCGCGGACGCCTACGCGCTCGGCGCCGGTGAGGAACTGCTGGCCGAGGCACTCGCCCCGATCCGGTCGGAGGTGGTGATCGCGACGAAGATCGGCAACACCCGTCCGACACCGGAGGAGTGGGTGCCGCTGGGGCGGCCGGAGTACCTGCGTCAGCAACTCGAGCTGAGTCTGCGCCGGCTGCGCACCGACCGGATAGATCTGCTCTACCTGCACCGGATCGATCCGTCGGTACCGCTCGCCGACCAGCTCGGGGTGCTCGAGGAGGCGCGGCAGCAGGGCAAGATCCGGACGATCGGGATCTCCGGGGTCGACGCCGCCCAACTCGCGCAGGCACGTGAGGTGGCCCCGATCGGTGCGGTGCAGAACAACTACAGCATCGGCGACCGGACCCACGACGATATCGTCGAGATCACCGGCGCGGCAGGTATCGCCTTCGTCGCCTTCTTCCCGTTGACACTCGGCACGGCCGCAGACGATCCACGATTCGCCGAAATCGCCGCCGCTCACGGTGTCGCACCCACGCGCCTCGCGCTGTCCTGGTTGCTGCACCGCGGCGACCACATCCTCGCCATCCCCGGCACCACCAACCCCACCCACCTGCGGAACAACCTCGCGGCCGCCGATCTCCTGCTCACCCCGGACGAACTGTCGGCGCTCGACGCCGCCGTGATCGAGAAGAGCACCCGCTGACCGTTCACCCCGCGCACCGCGGCGGTCGTGCCGGACGAATCGCCACCGCGGCGCGGGCACGCCGATAATCACGACATCGGATCATCGGGAGGTACGGGTGGCGGTTCTCGCATTGGATATCGGGGCGACGAAATTCGCCGCGGGTCGGGTCGGCGCCGACGGCCGGGTGAGCGCGGTGCGCCGGGCGCCGGTACCGGCCGACGGTGTGTGGGAGGCGTGTCGGGCGCTGCTGCTCGAGGTCGCGGACGGCGCTCCGGTGGCAGCGGTCGGAATCGGATCGGCGGGGCCGGTGGATGTTCCGGCCGGGGTCACCGGCCCGCTCAATATTCCGCAGTGGCGTGCCGGGTTCCCGATCGTCGCCGCGGTCGATGAGCTGTTCCCCGACGCCGCGGTGCGGTTCGCGATCGACGGCGCGTGCCTGGCGCTGGCGGAACAGTATTCGGGTGCGTTGCGGGGGCTGCGGAACGGTCTGGCGATGACCGTGTCGTCGGGGATCGGGGGCGGCATCCTCGTCGACGGCCGAGTCGTGCTGGGGCGCAGCGGGAACGCCGGCCATATCGGCCATATCGTGGTGCCGGAGTGGGATGTGCCCTGCGCGTGCGGAGGTGTGGGTTGCGTCGAGGCGGTGGCGAGCGGAATATCGTCGGCGCGCTGGGCACGAGAACAAGGGTGGCGGGGTGGGACCGGGGCCGAGCTCGCCCGCGACGCCCGCGCCGGTGATCAGATCGCGCTGGCCGCACTGGAGCGCGCCGGTACCGCGCTCGGCCGGGCGATCAGTTCCGCCGCCGCGCTGCTCGATGTGGATACGGTCGTCGTCGGCGGTGGTTTCGCGGATTCGGGTGAACCGTTGTGGGCTCCGATGCGGGCGGCGCTGGCCCGGCACGCGGGGCTGAACTTCCTGCGCGGACTGCGGGTGGAACAGTCGCGGCTCGCGGAGGGAGCGACCCTGCGCGGCGCGGCGATACTCGCGGCCGGTCTGCCCCTCCCCGAGTAGCAGGCCCGGGGCGGACGGGTGCGTGCGGCCCGGTCACGCGGCCCCGAGGGGTACGCACAGCCGGGATCGGGTCATGGCAGGATGGCCCGCATGACGAACACCCTCGTTTTGCTGCGCCACGGCGAGAGCGAATGGAACGCCCTGAACCTGTTCACCGGCTGGGTGGACGTACATCTCACCGACAAGGGCGTCGCCGAGGGCAAACGGGCCGGCGAATTGCTGGCCGAGCACGGCATTCTGCCCGATATCGTCTACACCTCGCTGCTGCGTCGCGCGATCATGACGGCGAATATCGCACTGGACGCCGCCGATCGGCACTGGATCCCCGTCGTGCGGGATCGGCGTCTCAACGAACGGCACTACGGAGCGCTGCAGGGGAAGAACAAGGCGCAGATCCGTGACGAGTACGGCGAGGACCAGTTCATGCTGTGGCGGCGCAGTTACGACACCCCGCCGCCTCCGATCGATCGAGCCGACGAATACAGCCAGGACGGCGACCCGCGATACGCGGGAATCGAGGTTCCGGCTACGGAATGCCTGCTCGATGTGGTGAACCGGATGGTCCCCTACTGGGAATCGACGATCTCCCAGGAACTGCGCGGCGGAAAGACGGTGCTGGTGGCCGCGCACGGGAATTCGCTGCGGGCGCTGGTCAAACACCTGGATCGGATATCCGACGACGATATCGCCGGATTGAATATCCCCACCGGCATTCCGCTGCGCTACGAACTGGACGACGATCTGCGTCCGGTTCGTCCCCGCGAGTATCTGGATCCGGAAGCCGCGGCGGCCGGTGCGGCCGCGGTGGCGAGTCAGGGCGGCCGGTAGGTTCCGCCGGGAGCGCCGCGATCCGGAACGGGTTGCGGCGCTTTTTCATCCGGGCGACAGGCGCGCGAGCGGGCGCGGATGTGCACGCCGCGACTTTGTGAAATGCCACCCGGAAAAGCGATTCCATTTGTGGGATGAGACGAAAACTCGTCACCGGAATCGGATATGCGCGGATTCCGCGCGACAAATTCTCGTTACCCGCCGGTAACGCTGTGTAAGCTCTCGAACGTCCGACCAGTCCGAGAGATGGATCACGACCGATGAAGTTTGTGATGCGAGCCACCGTAGCAATGGCCGCTACGGTTCTGCTGGCGCCGCTGCTGGGGGGCAGCGCCGGCGCGGCACCGGTGGCCGCCGGCCCCGACGGGGGGCCGGCCGGGGCGCAGTGGGCCGCCACCCATGACGGGCCGCAGCAGTATCCCGATATCAACATCACCTGGGACGTGCCGATCACCATGAGCGACGGCACGGTGCTGAAGGCGAATGTATACCGGCCCGCCGACGCCGCCTCGCGGCCGATCGACACCCGCACGCCGGTGCTGGTCAATATGACGCCCTATACGAAGCTGGCGTCCAACCTCGTGGACCATATGGGCTCGGTTCCCGGCCTCTCCGACACCGTCTCGCAGCTCGCCCGGGACATCGATATGACGGGTACCCCGCTGTCCGGGCTCACCGATCTCACCAAGGCGCTCGGCGGTGGCGCGCTGCGGAACTTCGCGGTCGACCGGCAGCTGGTGAAGAGCGGCTACGTCCAGGTGGTGGTGGATGTCCGCGGAACCGGTTTCTCGCAGGGCGTCTGGGATATGTTGCGCCGGCGCGAACAACTCGACACGGTCGAGGTGATCGACTGGGCGGCACGGCAGTCCTGGTCCGACGGTCAGGTCGGGATGACCGGGATGTCGTATTCGGGGATCAATCAACTGCAGGCCGCCGAACAGCATCCGCCCGCGCTGAAGGCCCTATTCCCGGTGGTGCCCGGTAGCGATCTGGCCCAGGACGTGCTCATGCCCGGCGGTGGTTTCGGCTTCAACTTCATACCGCTGTGGATGTCGCTGATCAACGCGACCAAATGGATGCCGGACGTGCAATCGATGGTGACCGGCACCTTCGACCAGCGGTGGCTGCACGATCGATTGTCCTCGCCGTTCACCTACCTGGACGTGTTCCTGAACGCGTACACCACCCCGCGCATCGAGGATCTGGATCCGCGATTGCAGGAGATGATCCGCGGGGACAGCCCGGATCGGCAGGCCTGGCTCGGCGACCCCGCGAAAGTCGACGTGCCGACCTTCGTGACCGGCGGCTGGCACGATCTGTTCACCTACTCCGAGTCCCAGATCTACAACGAGATGCCGCTGCCGCCCGGGCAGAAACAGCTGCTGATGGGCGATACATATCACATCAACTCCGGCAGCGAATCGGGCAAACCGGGACTGCCGCCGCGGTTGGACGTGCTGCAGCGCGCCTGGTTCGACAAATGGCTCAAGGGCATCGACAACGGCATCGACCAGTACGGCCCGGTGACGCTGCGACAGCAGGGTGGGGGCTGGGTCACCCGGGACGGCTTCGGTGCGAGCGCGCCGCCCGGCCAGCAGGCCGATTATCGGCGGATGTACCTGTCGGCGGCGCCCAGCGGAACGGGCGGCCACAGTGTGCACGACGGTTCGCTCGGAAGCCTTGCCGACAGTTCCGCGCGGCTGACCGTCGCTCCGGGACTCACCGGGTTGTGCTCCAATGACGCCGGCCAGGCGACTGCGGGGGTGTTCGCGGTCATCAACGCGTGCGGCGCGGATTCCCGAATCCAGGAATCGAACGGGCTGACCTTCACCAGCGCCCCGGCCGCCGAGGCCGTCGAGATCTCCGGTCCGATGGCCGTACACCTGCGGACCGTGCAGGACGCGGCGGACGGTTATTGGTCGGTGACGGTCAACGATGTGGCGCCCGACGGGCAGTCCCGGGTGTTGTCGTCGGGACAGCTGACGGCCTCACTGCGCCAGATCGACGACTCCCTGAGCAGTCGATCGGCCAACGGCGACTACACCGATCCGCGTCCGTTCACCACGATCGAGAATCGGCAGCCGACGGTGCCCGGCGAGGTCACCACACTCGATATCGCGGTTCCCGCGATCGAGGCGAGGCTGGAGCCGGGGCACCGGTTGCGTGTGGACGTCTACGCCGGTAATCCCCCGAAGGGTGTGCCGCCGCTGCCGATGCTTCTCGATACCGGATTCAAGCCGCAGCATGTGCAGCTCGACCCGAATCAGCCGAGCTTCGCGAACATCCCGGTACGCGGCAACCCCGGTTGGTGAAGCCGCCCTCGGCAGTGCGCGCCGACGCGAACCCCGTTGTGTCCCAGACACAATGGGGTTCGTCGGCGTTTCGGCCCGGGGAACACGCCCGGAGCGATCGAAACCCGTTCGCTGCCGAACAATGCGTAAACGCCCGGCGAACGCCGTCGTAATCGCCCGTGACCTGCACGAAACTTCGCCGACCCCGGGTTTGTTCACCGGTCGTCGACCGTACGATTCTTGATGTGAGCGTTCCCCAGGCCGTACTGCTGGCAGTCCTGGCGGCTGTTGTCGGACTGGCCGTCGGTGGACTGGTCATCCCCTATGTGAATGCCCGGCAGGCGCAGCGCCGACAAGCCGACTCGGGTCTGACCATGTCACAGGTGCTCGACCTGATCGTGCTGGCCTCGGAGAGCGGTATCGCCGTGGTGGACGAATACCGCGATGTCGTGCTGGTCAACCCGCGTGCCGAGGAACTCGGCCTGGTCCGCAACCGCCTGCTCGAGGAACGCGCGTGGGCGGCCGTGGAGAAGGTCCTGGCGACCGGCGAATCGGCGGAGTTCGACCTCACCGCCGATAAGCCGACCCCCGGCCGGGGCCGGATCGCGGTCCGCGGCCTGGCCCGGCCTCTCTCCCCGGAGGAGACGAGCTTCACCGTCCTGTTCGCCGACGACGATTCCGAGCAGGCCCGGATGGAGGCGACCCGCCGCGATTTCGTCGCCAATGTGAGCCATGAGCTGAAGACCCCGGTGGGGGCGATGAGCCTGCTGGCCGAAGCACTGCTGGAGACGGCGGACGACCCTGAGGCGGTCCGACATTTCGGTAAGCGCGTCCTGGCCGAATCCAGCCGCCTCGGGAAGATGGTCACCGAACTGATCGCGTTGTCCCGGTTGCAGGGCGCGGAGAAACTGCCCGAACTCGAGGTGGTGGATGTGGACACCGTGGTCAATCACGCCGTGGACCGGTCCAGGACTGCGGCGGAGGCGGCCGGGATCACGGTCAGCACCGACCGTCCGAGCGGGCTGGAGGTGCTCGGTGACGAAACCCTGCTGATCACCGCGCTGTCGAATCTGGTCGAGAACGCCATCGCCTACTCGCCGCGCGGCTCCCATGTCTCGGTGAGCCGGTCGGTCCGCGGCTCCTATGTGGCGATGGCCGTCACCGATCGGGGAATCGGCATCGCCAAGGACGACCAGGAACGAGTCTTCGAACGTTTCTTCCGCTCCGACAAGGCGCGCTCCCGTGCCACGGGCGGTACCGGTCTCGGACTGGCTATCGTCAAACACGTGGCCGCCAACCACAACGGTGAGATCACCCTGTGGAGCAAGCTCGGCACCGGTTCGACATTCACCCTGCGCATACCCGCGCACCAGGAGACCGACGGCACCGTCGCCGCAGGTCCGCCCGTGCTGACCAAAAGAGAAACCAGTCCGCGCCCCTCGGGCCCGGGCCGAACGAATGGTGTGGAGGCACGCAGATGACGAGTGTGTTGATCGTCGAGGATGAGGAATCGCTGGCCGACCCGCTCGCTTTCCTGCTGCGAAAGGAAGGTTTCGAGGTCACCGTCGTGGGCGACGGCCCGTCGGCGCTCGCCGAGTTCGACCGGTCCGGCGCCGATATCGTCCTGCTCGACCTCATGCTGCCCGGAATGAGCGGCACCGACGTCTGCAAGCAGCTGCGCACCCGTAGCGGCGTACCGGTCATCATGGTGACCGCGCGGGACAGCGAGATCGACAAAGTGGTGGGGTTGGAACTCGGCGCCGACGATTACGTCACCAAACCGTATTCGGCGCGCGAGCTCATCGCCCGGATCCGGGCCGTGCTGCGCCGCGGCGCCGGCGACGAGCTGGACTCCGGCAGCGAGAACGGTGTGCTGGAGGCAGGCCCGGTGCGGATGGACGTGGATCGGCACACGGTACTGGTGAACGGGAAACCGGTGACGCTGCCGCTGAAAGAGTTCGATCTGCTCGAATACCTGCTCCGCAACTCCGGGCGGGTGCTCACCCGCGGTCAGCTGATCGACCGCGTGTGGGGCGCGGACTATGTCGGCGACACCAAAACCCTCGATGTGCATGTGAAGCGGCTGCGGTCGAAGATCGAGGCCGACCCGGCGCGGCCCGAACATCTGGTGACCGTGCGCGGCCTCGGGTACAAGCTCGAGGCCTGATCGGGCGGGTCAGGGAAAGTAGATCCAGACGTCACCCATCGGCGTGTCGGTGCGGTGCAGGGGGGCCCAGCCGAGCCCGTCCTCCTGGGCGCAGTCGTAGGGCGCCGTCCGGGTATCTCCACGGCAGACGATGCTGCGCCCGGTCCCGTGTGGGCTGAGCACCAGATGTTTCCCGGCATCGCGGGCCGCCAGGGCGTCCGGATGGCCGAGCGGGACGAACTCGGCGGTCCGGTCGGAGAACTGGTTCGGGTCGGCCGCGGGCTCGGCGCTCACCGCGCCCGCCGTTACGGCGCCCGAGAGGCCGATACCGATCAGTGCCGCCGAAACGGCCGGTCGTTGCCTCCAGGGGCCCCGCGTCATGCTCCGCTCCCGTTTATCGCAGGTCGAGTCCGATGATCTTGGCGGGCCGCTCCGGCCGCCCGTTCTCCTTTGCCCGAGCTTTGCGTAGCGCCCGGGTGGTGGCGGGGTGCTCCGCGCCGACCCCGTTACCTGCTCGGCTCTGCAACTGCCGTTCGAGCTCTTTGTAGGCGGGTTCACCCAGCAGTTCGATCAGTTCGGCGCGGTAGGACTGCCAGACGGGCCGCTCCCCGATATGTGCGTCGGGTGACCCGGAGCAGTACCAGTCCAGGTCGATACCGCCCGGACCCCAGCCGCGCCGATCGTATTCGGTGATCACGGTCCGCAGGATCCGAACGCCGTCGGGGCGGTCTATCCACTCCTGGGTGCGGCGGATCGGTAGCTGCCAGCATACGTCGGGTTTGACCGTGAGCGGTTCGACCCCCCGGTGCACGGCCATGATGTGCAGCGCGCAGCCCGCGCCGCCCGGAAAATCCGGCCGGTTCAGGAATATGCACGCACCGTCGACCCGCCGGGTGCGTTCCGCGGGTTCGCTGTCGAGCTCGTCGGTCTCCAGGTAGGTCTTGCGGGTGATATTGCCCTTCTTGTCGCGCGCCCGGTCCATCAACTGCCATTCCTGGGGGGTGAGCAACTTCACTGCCTTGCGCAGGCGTTTGCGATCGTCGTCATCGGAGAGGAACGCGCCGTGTGTGCAGCACCCGGCATCCGGTTCGTCGGCCAGGATGCCCTGGCAGGCGGGAGTGCCGAAAACACAGGTCCAATGGGAGGTCAGCCAGGTCAGATCCGCGGCGATCAGATGTTCGTCATCGGCCGGGTCCACGAACTCCAGCCACTCTCGAGGGAAGTCGAGCGGCACCTCCCGACTCGGCCGCATCTTCGGCATCGGAAGGTCGGTCGGAGCGGGGACGGAGTCGTTCGCGGCTGCGCCAGACGTCACAACCCTCAACGCTAACACCACAACCGGGTCGCCTGGTGTTCAGGTTCACCAAGTAACGTGTCCGTGTGCGTCTAGGTGTCCTCGATGTCGGCAGTAACACCGTTCACCTGCTGGTGGTGGACGCACATCGCGGTGGCCACCCCATGCCGATGAGCTCCACGAAGGAATCGTTGCGGCTGTCGGAGAACCTGGACGACGCCGGTCGGATCACCGCGGTAGGGGAGCGCAAACTCCTGGATACGGTCGCCGACCTCGCGAGCCTGGCGACCACCTCGGGATGCTCGGAGCTGATGGCCTTCGCGACCTCGGCCGTGCGCGAGGCGACCAACTCCGACGAGGTGCTGGGCCGGGTGCGCGCCGAGACCGGCGTAGATCTGCGGGTGCTGTCCGGGGCGGATGAGGCGCGGCTGACTTTCTTGGCGGTGCGCCGCTGGTACGGCTGGAGTGCGGGCCGGATCGTCAATCTCGATATCGGCGGGGGCTCCCTGGAGGTGAGCAGCGGCGTCGACGAGGAACCCGAGGTCGCGCTGTCGCTGCAATTGGGGGCGGGCCGCTTGACCCGTAAATGGTTACCGGAGGACCCGCCGAGCAAGCGGCGGGTCGGAATCCTGCGGGACTGGCTCACCGCCGAATTGGTCGACCCGGCCAAACAGCTGGCCGAAGCCGGTAAACCGGACCTGGCGGTGGGCACGTCCAAGACCTTCCGGTCGCTGGCCCGCTTGACCGGCGCGGCGCCGTCGGGAGCGGGGCCCCGCGTCCGCCGGACCCTGACGATTTCGGGACTTCGTCAGCTGATCGCGTTCATCTCCCGGATGACCGCCGCGGATCGAGCCGAACTGGAGGGCGTCAGCGCCGACCGATCCCAGCAATTGGTCGCGGGAGCGTTGGTGGCCGAGGCGGCGATGCGCGCGTTTTCCCTGGATACGTTGGAAATTTGTCCATGGGCGCTGCGCGAAGGGCTGATCCTGCGCAAACTGGATACCGATATGGATGGTGGACCACTGACAACGAACGCACCGAACGCGGCGACCGGTAACGGTTCGACGCCCGGCGGCCGTACGTCGGCGGGCCCGATCGAAACGGTGCCTTCATGAGCAGGAACTCCAATCAGCTGTCGGTGGCCGAACTTCTGGCCCGCAACGGACAGCAACCGGCCTCGGGCAGCGGCGGGCGTCGGCGGCGCGGGGGCCGCGGGCTCTCGGTCGACGACCTGTCCGGTGACCTGCCGGCAGTCGAATCCGGCGGCTCCGCCCACGCGGCGCCCGACGCCGAGGACACGGAGTACCCGGCCGATGCGCCGCCGGAGTATTCCGCTGGAGCGGACGGCGGAGGCGAAACCGGATACGCGGCGGAAGGGTATCCGGGCGGGCCGGTTTCGTATGCCGCACCGGATCCGAACAACTCGCCGATGTCCGGTCCGATCACCGTCTACAACCCGCTCGAGCCGTATCGAACCGACTCGGCTGTAGACGGCGCACCCGCCCGCTTGGGCGATCCGGCGGCCTTCGGATCCGGTCAGGACCAGTTCCCGCCCGCGGAGGACGCGCCGCGCGCGGGTCGCCGCCGACGGGCGGATGCGGACGACGAATTCGCGGGCGACGGCTACTTCGCGAACGATCCGGGCCCCGCGGCCCCGGCGAATCAACCCAGCGACAGCGGCCCGCCGACTCCGGGCGGGGGCCGCGCCGCCCGCCGCCGCGCGGCGGAAGCGGCCGCCGCGGTGGAGTTCGCGCCCGCCGCCCCGGAGCCGGAGCCTTCCCCGCACTACGGCTGGCCGCCGGAACCGGGGGATTTCGGGGGTCCGCCGGCATCGACCGCACGGCCGGAATTCGGCGGACCGGATGCGGGCCCGTCGTGGCCGACTGCGGGATTCGACGGCGGGCCGCCGCGACTGGGTCCGCCCGGCGCCGCCCCGCCGACGGAGGCGTGGCAGGCGCCCAGCGATGCGCCGCCCGATGATTCGCGGCCGAAACTGGAGCGCCGCCGCCGTGGTGCGCGCCCCCTGCCCGAACCGGAGTCCTGGCCGGAACCGCCGAACACGCCCGATCCGGCGATCCCGAACGGTGATCAGACCACCGTCGTCTGGTCACCGGGCGATCAGGGCATGCGGCTACGTGCCGGGCTCCAGGGTCTGGAGACGCCGCCGCACGACGGCCCGGGCCGGGGCGAGTTCCGCGGCCCGGGCCCGCGGAACGGCCGGGCAGCGGGTCCCGGTCCCGTACCGCCGGATCTCGGCGCGCCGGCTCCGGGTTTCGGTCCGGACCCGGACTTCGGCCGCAACGACATCTACGCCACCGATATTCACGGACCCATGCGGCCGCTCCCGGACCCCGGGCTGCGCGACGAGTCGTTCGAGACCGGGGACTTCGAGCCGGAATACGATCCGGACTACGACGATTACGACGATCCGGACGACGCGGACCGTCCCGAAACCCGGGCCGATCGTGCGCGCGCGGCGCTGACCGGGAAACTCGGTGCGGCCGGAGGCAAGTTCGCCGCGACCAGATCCAAGTTCGCGGCCGGTGCGCGCCGGCCCGACACCGAGACGATCGACGATCCGCGCAAGCAGTGGATGATCCTCGGCGCGCAGAGTGTCGGTGCGGCGATCGCGGGCATGCTCGCCTTCAAGGGCTTCGAACTGTTGTGGGAGGCACAGCCCTTGGCCGCCCTCGCGCTGGCTGTGGTGGTGATCCTCGGGCTCGTCGCGCTGGTGCGGATCCTGCGGCGCGGCGACGATATGTTCAGTACCGTGATCGCAGTGGTCGTCGGTGTGTTCGTCACACTGGGACCGTTGGCATTTCTACTCAGTACGGGCTGAGCGAGGCAGCGATGGCAGGCATACCTCCCGCGGCCGAACCGCGGGACGAGGGACGGCGCCGCCGGGTCAAGGTGGGGTTGTCGACTGCCTCGGTCTATCCGCAGAACACCGAGGCGGCCTTCCGATACGCCGCCGAACTCGGTTACGACGGTGTCGAATTGATGGTCTGGGCCGAGCCGGCCAGCCAGAGCGTCACCACCGTGCGCGGTTATGTGCGCAAATACGCGGTGCCGGTGCTCGCGGTGCACGCGCCGTGCCTGCTCATCTCGCAGCGGGTGTGGGGCGCCGATCCGGTGGCGAAACTCGAACGCAGTGTGCGGACCGCGGAAGCGCTGGGCGCCGATACGGTGGTCGTGCATCCGCCGTTCCGCTGGCAGCGCCGCTACGCGGAGGGTTTCGCCGAACAGGTCGCGGATCTCGAACAGAGCAGCTCCGTGGCCGTCGCGGTGGAGAACATGTTCCCGATGCGCGCCGACAAATTGTTCGCCCGCCGGGCCCGCGATATCCAGCGGCTGGAACGCCGTGGCGGACCGGGTCTTTCGCTGACCGCTTTCAGTCCCACCTACGATCCCACCGATACCGGTTTCCGGCACTACACCCTCGACCTGTCGCATACCGCCACCGCGGGTACCGATCCGCTCGCGCTGGCCGCGCGGATGGGCGCCGGGCTGGTGCATCTGCATCTGGCCGACGGCCGCGGCGCGGCGCACGACGAGCATCTGGTCCCCGGTGAGGGCACCCAACCGTGCGCGCAGGTGTGTGCCGCGCTGGTCGGCAATGATTTCGCCGGCCACGCGGTGGCCGAGATCAACACCCAGGACGCGCGCAACACCGCGGCCCGGGCGCAGATGCTGGACCGGACGCTCACGTTCGCCCGGACCCATCTGAATCCGGCGGTCACTTCGCGACCCGACCCCAGCCCGATCGAATCCCGTTGAGAGGTGTCGACGGGGTGTCGGCGCGCCCGGGGCTGCGGCTCCCGGGCGTCACCGCCGCGCCCTCGGGGCTCGCTCTGACGACGTTTTCGTTCAGAGGGCTGAACGGCGACGCGGCTCCAACCCTTCGGGTGCCTCACAGGACTCGGCAGTACGGTGGGGCGGTCGCATGTGCCGCTGCGCTACCCGCGGATGCCCAGCATCTGTGGACCGGGGCCCGAACCCGCGCGCCAGCGCGCGATCAGCACAGCTACCAGGTCCGCCCGCACCCGCGCGGCACCGCTGTACCAAAATTGACCGGCAGCGTGCACCCGCGGTACGGATACCGGGCCGAGGAAAAGGAGTATCGATGACGACGGAGACGGAACTGGGCGCCGATATCGACCTGGCGTCCACGAACGCGCCGTTCAGTCGAGTATGCGCCCTGACCGAACTCGCCGCCGACGAGCCGGGTGCCGGCCGCTATCGCGGCGTCATCGACGATATCTGGACGGTCGGGCCGAAGCTGCACGGCGGCACCATGGTGGCCGGTTCGGCGGCGGCCGCGAGCCGCTGGCTGCGCACGGTGGAACCGGACCGCGCGAGCATGGCGCCGCTCTCGGGCAGCACCGACTTCCTCGGCGCTCCGGAACCCGGCGAGGTGCTCTACGAGGTGACCATCCGCAAGGTGGGCAGGCAGATCTGCCTGGTGGACGTGACGCTGGTGCAGCGCGGCCGGCCGCTGGTGCGCACCGCCTTCACCTTCGGCCACCTCGACGGCCCGGACCGGCCCCCGCTGTACTCCCCTGTCCATACCGATCTCCCGGTCGAACCGGCCGCGGACGCCATCGGGTACGAGCCGGGCTCGTCGATGGGCCGGATCGTGCACGTGGCCCGCGGCATGGAGGCCTTCCTGGACCGCGAGTGGGCTCCTTTCATCGACAATGCCCACGGCGAGCCCCGGCTGCGGATGTGGCTGCGCCCGCGACCGGGCGACCAGGCAGACCCCGAGATCGCGACCTATATCGCCATGATGGCCGCCGATATGTGCCCGCCGGTACCGACCAACCTCGGCTATTTCGGCTGGTCCCCGACCATCCAGATGACGACCTACCTGCGTCGCCGGCCCGCACCGGGCTGGTTGCGCATCATCGCCACCACGCATGAGGTGGGCGGCGGAATGTTCGATTCGGACCAGATCGTGGTCGACTCCACGGGGGCCCTGGTGGCCCAGAGCCGCCAGCTCGCCTTGCTTCCGTCCCCGAAGCGCTGAACACGCACCCCGAACCCCGCCTGCGTCGGCCCGCCAAGAACAATGGCGCTCATGACACGAATTGCGGTGATCGGCGGCGGCCGGATCGGTGAGGCTCTCATTGCCGGCCTGCTGGAGGCCGGACGGGCCGTCAAGGACTTGGTGGTGGTGGAGACGCATACCGACCGGGCCGAGTTGCTCGCGGACCGGTTCGGGGTGCGGGTGACCGATGCGGTCGATGATGCCGCGGTCGGCGCCGATCTGCTGGTGGTCGCGGTGAAACCGGCCGATGTCGACGCCGTGCTCACCGAACTGGGCAAGGCCGATCTGGGTGGTGATCGGGACCAGATCCTCGTCTCGCTGGCGGCCGGAGTGCCGACTGCCCGGCTGGAGGGCAAACTTCCCGCGGGGTTCCCCGTGGTGCGGGTCATGCCGAATACTCCGATGCTGGTCGGCGAGGGAATGAGCGTGCTGGCCGCGGGCCGCTATGCCAAACCCGAGCAGCTGGAACTGGTCACCGAGCTGCTGCGCTCGGTCGGCCAGGTGTGCGTGGTCGCCGAGTCCCAGATGGATGCGGTGACCGCGGTATCGGGGTCCGGTCCGGCGTACTTCTTCCTGGTCGTCGAGGCGATGGTCGAGGCCGGTGTGGGGCTGGGACTGACTCGCGACGTCGCCGCGCAGCTGGTCACCCAGACGATGCTCGGTTCGGCGGCCATGCTCGCGGAGTCGGGGCAGAGCGCGGTCGATCTGCGGGCGGCGGTCACCTCTCCGGCCGGTACGACCGCCGCGGCCCTGCGCGAACTCGAGCGGGCGGGTCTGCGGTCGGCGTTCCTGGAGGCGCTGCACGCGGCCAAACAGCGTTCGGCCGAACAGGGCGCGACCACGGAATGACCGGCTGACTCCCAGCGTATGAACCTGATTTCTCACTCCCGTCGCAGTAATCCCACTGGTCCCGCTAAGCTTCAAGGAGCACGTGCGTGTCTGTTCCGCCGGTGGGGAAGCCGGTGGCGCGGACGTGCCGGAGGTCAGTGGTGCGATGATGTCTTCGAACAAGATGTCCGCTAGTAGCGGCGGTGGTTCGTCGCCAGGACAATCCATACTCGGTGGTGGTACGCAATTTCTTACCGTCGCCGAGGTAGCGAATTTGATGAGAGTTTCCAAGATGACCGTGTACCGGCTGGTGCACTCGGGAGAGCTGCCGGCGGTACGCGTCGGGAGATCTTTCCGAGTGCACGCGAAGGCCGTGCACGATTACTTGGAAACGTCCTACTTCGACGCCGGGTGAAGGCGGTTACCGGTACCGCGGAGCGGGCCGGTAACATCAACGCTCGCTGTGTTGGATCGGCGGCGCGCTGCCTGCCTTTTGTGGCCGCGCGGGGCCGCCGCCTCCAGGGCTGAGGTTCAGCCGCGAGCAACCGGGCGTACGACCGGACAGTTGACGTAAGCGAGCGCGTGACGCGCCGAGGAGAGAACGCGAGGACAACCCTATGGGTTCTGTGATCAAGAAGCGCCGCAAGCGCATGTCGAAGAAGAAGCACCGCAAGCTGCTTCGTCGTACCCGCGTGCAGCGGCGCAAACTCGGCAAGTAAGCGCAACCGCGCATCGTCACCAGCGCAACCCGCTACCATTCGGTGGCGGGTTTCGTTGCGTTTCGGTCGGCTGAAGTTGGGGTTAGGTCCCCGTTAAGGATGCCGGGGGTTACAGGTTCGGCCGTTAGGCTGGTACTCGGAACTATTGAGCGGGGGTCGATGCTCGAGGTGGGACGGTCCGGTGCAGATGGACGCTGATGCGAACGGCCGATACAGGCCCAAGGTGGTGCTGGTTACCGGCGCCAGCCGATACTTCGGCGGCAATGTCGTCTGCCGGTTGGCGGCCGATCCCGATATCGAGCGTGTTGTCGCAGTCGATGTACTCACCCCCGCCCCACCGTTGCGCCGCCGAATGGGACGGGCCGAATTCGTCCGGGCAGATATCCGGAACCCTTTGATCCGCAAAGTAATCGAGCGTTACCAGGTCGACACGGTGGTGCACACCGCGGTGTTGTCACAACCGCCATCGGGCGGCGGACGGGCCGCGATGAAGGATATGAACGTCCTCGGCGCGATGCAGCTGTTCGCCGTCTGCCAGAAATCGCCGACCGTCCATCGCGTTGTGTCACGATCGAGTTCCGGGGTATACGGCGGAAGTGCCAAGGATCCCGCGAAATTCACCGAAGAAATGAGCGCCCGCAGGCCACCGGGCGGATGGTTCGCCCGAGACATGATCGAAATCGAGGGCTTCGCGCGCGGGCTCGCCCGCCGCCGCCCCGATATCACTGTCGTAACGCTGCGCCTGGCGCCGATAGTCGGACCCGGCCTGGGCGGCCGGGCCGCGCAACTGCTGCGTTCGCCGGTCACCCCGACCGTGCTCGGCCGGGATGCGCGGATGCAGTTCCTGCATGAGGAGGACGCCGTCGCCGCCCTGGTCCATGCCGTCGGATCGGGCCCGGGCGGTACCTACAATGTGGCCGGTGACGGCGCGCTCGCACTTTCCCAAGCCGTTCGTCGTTCCGGCCGGGTCGCGATGCCGGTACCCTGGTCTGTGTTCCGCACCGTCGGCCGGACTCTCATGGGCCCGGTCATGCGTGACTTCAGTTCCGAACAGCTCGACTATTTCCTTTTCGGTTGTGGTCTGGACACGACGCGTATGCGCGCCGAGCTCGGGTTCGAGCCGCGCTGGACGACGGTACAGGCGTTCGACGACTTCACCGGGGGCGCAGCGTTGCGGCCCGTAGTCGATCCAGCGTGGATCGACGCCGCAGAAAACAAACTGCTCGGCCTTCTCGGGGCCGGTACGGGAGCACATACATGAACGACGTCGCCAAAGTCATCAGACTTCAGGACCTCGCCACCGTGCCGCGGCCACGGCCCGCGACACGGAACTGGACCGGTCCCGCGGACCGGTCGGTGACCTCGCTGACCGACCGTCTCACCCCGCCCATGCCGTCGGAACCGCGCTCGGTCACCGACCTCGTCCGCGATGCTCTCGGCAGACAGATCGGACGAACCGCGGAATTCGCCCGTCGCCGTCTCACCGGCGACTACCAGGTCGACGAATTCGGCTTCGACGAACATCTGCTCGAATCGGTGCTGCTGCCCGCCCTGCGGCCGCTCGCGGACAACTGGTTCCGGGTCCAGACCACCGGTATGGAGAACGTCCCCGAAGTCGGCGGCGCGCTCATCGTGGCCAACCACGCCGGCACCGTCCCGCTCGACGGGCTCATGCTCCAACTGGCGGTGCACGACCACCATGCCAAGCAGCGCGCGCTGCGGCTGCTGGCGGCCGATCTGGTCTTCGAAATGCCGATGCTCGGCACGCTCGCCCGCAAAGCGGGGCATACGCTGGCCTGCCGACCCGACGCCGAACGCCTGCTCAGTTCCGGTGAACTCACCGGTGTCTTCCCGGAAGGCTTCAAAGGTGTCGGCAAGAAATACGCCGACCGGTACAAACTCCAGCGGTTCGGGCGTGGCGGGTTCGTCGCCGCGGCGGTTCGCGCGGGGGTGCCGATCATTCCCTGCTCCATCGTCGGATCCGAGGAGATCTACCCGAAGCTCGCCGATATCAAGCCGCTGGCTCGGCTGCTCGGCCTGCCCTACTTCCCGGTGACCCCCACGTTCCCGCACCTGGGTCCGTTGGGCGCGGTACCGCTGCCGTCGAAGTGGTACATCGAGTTCGGCACCCCGATCAGCACCGCGGACTACCAGGCCGAAGACGCGGACGACCCGATGCTGATGTTCGAGGTCACCGACCAGGTCAGGGAAACGATCCAGCAGACGCTCTACAAGCTGCTGATCAAACGCCGCAACACCTTCATGGGCTGAGATCGAATCGACAAGCCCCGGCCCGGTAGGGCCGGGGCTTGTCCTCGATGGGGCCCCGGTCTTGCTCTCAGTGGGCGCTGCGGCGGCGGGTGACCGCGGCCGCCACTGCTCCGCCCGCCGCACCCAGGGCCAATGCGGTGGGGACGCCGATCTTCGCCGCTTTGCGTCCGGTGCGGAAGTCCCGGATCTCCCAGCCGCGGGCCTTGGCGACTTCGCGGAGGTCGGAGTCGGGGTTGATCGCGACAGCGGTACCGGTGAGCGACAGCATCGGTACGTCGTTGTGGCTGTCGGAGTAGGCGGTGCAGCGTTTGAGGTTGAGACCTTCGCGGATGGCCAGGGCGCGGACCGCATGGGCCTTTCCGAGGCCGTGCAGGATATCGCCGACCAGGCGGCCGGTGAACTGTCCGTCGACGCTTTCGGCGACAGTGCCCAGCGCGCCGGTCAGACCGAGTCGTTTGGCGATCACCTGAGCCAATTCGACCGGGGTCGCGGTCACGAGCCAGACCTGCTGACCGGCGTCGAGATGCATCTGCGCCAGCGCGCGGGTACCCGGCCAGATCTTGTCGGCGATGATCTCGTCGTAGATTTCCTCACCCAATGCGGCGAGTTCGGCGGTGGACCGTCCGGCGATGAATTCCAGCGCTTTCTCTTTGCCGGTCGCCATATCGGTGCTGCTCTCTTTGCCGGTGATCCGGAACTTCACCTGCTTCCATGCGATATCGACCAGATCGGCGCTACGGAAGTATTTGCGCGCGGCCAGTCCCCGGGCGAAATGCACGATCGATGCGCCCTGCACCATCGTGTTGTCCACGTCGAAGAAAGCCGCCGCCGTGAGATCTCGCGGCGCCTCTGGTCGCAGTGCACCTACGCCGCCGGCGCGCTCCGCGTCCTGCAGGGCCAGCGCGGCATCGGCGCTGGCCTCACCGGCGACATTGGCGCGGACCTCTTCCTCGCTGGGTCCGAACGGGCTGCGCGAAATACGCGCCAGCTGCTCGGACAGGCCCTGCCCGAGCGGGCCCAGATTCCATCGGACCGGAAGTTCCCCGAACCGGCCCGCGATGAACCCGGATTTCCCCACCTTCGATCGTTCCGGCACCAGTACCTCCGCCTGTTCGCGCGAATCACGTCCACACTAATGGGTACTACGGGGCGGAGCCCATCGACTGCCCGCGCACGGCCGGAGCGAATGCGGAGATACGCCTGAGCGGATGCGAGCCCGGGACGCACTGCGGCCGCCGCCTCCGGACCGGCGGACGGGTTGAATAGCGGTCATGAGCAATCCCACGACACATGAGGTGACCCTGCTGACCCGCGCCGGTTGCGGTATGTGTGAGCGGGCACTGGAGCAGTTGCGGGCGATCTGCGCGGAATTCGGTATCGAGGTCGGCAGTATCGACGTGGACGCGGTGGCGGGGACCGATCCCGGTCTGCGCGCGGAATACGGTGACCGGCTCCCGGTGGTGCTGCTCGACGGCCGTGAACACAGCTATTTCGATGTCGACGAGACACGACTGCGGGCCGACCTGAATCGTTGACGGTGTCCGAATTCCGGCCGGGGATCGTACAAGGTGAGGTCGCGACACAAAATGAGGCGAATTTCACCGACTTTGTGCATGGGTTCACAAGCAGTTACGGTGGTGGCACGCGAACCGCAGGCCGGGGCGAGTATCCGGCCGCCGGTAGCAGGTGAATCAACCCGATATCCGACCCCGCCATCGACGCATGGACCGCGGCGGAGGTCGCCGAGCAGCCGGGCCGTATCGGCCCGTACGAGGAGCCGAGGACGTGACAGAGCACCATGAGACGCGCGACGTCTCCGGCGATGCTCCCAACGTCACCACTCGCACACTGCAGAAGGACATTCCCCAGGCTACGGTGGCGCGACTCGCCACCTATCTCCGGGTGCTCGCCCTGCTGACCGATGACGGTGTGGCCATCGTATCCAGTGAGGAACTCGCTGTCGCGGCGGGTGTCAATTCGGCCAAACTGCGCAAGGACCTATCTTTCCTGGGCCCGAACGGAGTTCGCGGCGTGGGCTACGACGTGGCCCGGCTGCGGGCCCGGATCGAAGACGTACTCGGGCTGTCCGGCGGGCATCGGGTGGTACTGGTCGGCGCCGGGAATCTGGGGCGCGCGCTGGTCGGGTATCGCGGGTTCCGCAGGCGGGGCTTCGCGGTGGTCGGCGTGTTCGACACCGACCCCGAGGTGATCGGCCGGGACGTCGAGGGTCTACTGGTCGGCGATGCCGCCGGGCTCACCGACGGGATCGCGCTGCTGCGTCCGACCATCGCGGTGATCGCGGTGCCCGACGACGCCGCCCAACGGGTGTGTGACGAACTGGTCGCGGCCGGAGTGCAGTCGATACTCAGTTTCGCGCTGTGCCCGCTGACCGCGCCGCCGGGTGTCGAACTGCGGCGAGTGGACCTCGCGGTGGAAATGCAGATGCTCTCGTTCGAACGGGTCCGCAACGCCGACCCGGATGAGGCCGCCGCCGGGGCAGCCGATAGCTCCGGCGACGCCGTGAACACCGAAAATGTGGCGGAGAACGCCACCGAACCGGCGAATGATTCCCCCACGGGCGGCGTTGGAAGCAGTAGTGCCGTGCCCTCCGCCCGTTCGCTGAACGGCTCCGGCCGGATCGCCCGCCGGAGCCCCGCGCATCCGACGCCGAGCACCGCCGGACTTTCGCACTGCGCGGCGCAGGCCACGCAGCAGACCTCGCATACGGCAACGGAGCCAACCAGCAAGGGATCGGTGGTCACACCATGAGCGTTCTTCTCGTCGGGATCTCGCATCGCAGCGCGCCGGTTGCGATGTTGGAGAAAGTGGCGATCACCGATACCGATCGGCCCAAGCTGATCGACCGCATGCTGGCCTCGAGCCATATCTCCGAAGCGATGATCGTCTCCACCTGCAATCGGGTCGAGATCTACGCGGTGGTCGACGCGTTCCACGGCGGGCTGGCCGATGTCGGCCAGCTGCTGACCGAGCATTCCGGTCTGCCGATGCCCGAACTGACCCGGCACGCCTATGTCCGGTACAGCGAGGCCGCCGCCGAGCATCTTTTCGCGGTGGCCAGTGGCCTGGATTCGATGGTGGTCGGCGAGCAGCAGGTGCTCAGCCAGATCCGCAGCGCCTACACCACCGCCGACGCCCAGCAGGCTGTCGGCCGGACCCTGCACGAGCTGTCCCAGCAGGCGTTGCGCGTCGGCAAGCGGGTGCATACGGAAACCGGGATCGACCGGGCCGGGGCCTCCGTGGTGTCGGTGGCGCTGGACCGGGCGACCACGATTCTGGGGCCGCTGGCCGGCCGGACCGCCGCGGTCATCGGAGCCGGTGCGATGGGCGGGCTGTCGGTCGCGCATCTGGCCCGCGCCGGAATAGGGCGGATCCTGGTGGTCAACCGCACCATCGAGCGTGCCGAACGCTTGGCCGCGACGGCCGAAACGCACGGGGTCGCCGCGCAGGCCTACGAACTCTCCCGGCTCACCGAGGCCCTGTCCGCCGCCGATGTGGTGATCACCTGTACCGGCGCGGTCGGTTCGGTGGTCACCCTGGCCGACGCGCACAACGCGCTGTCGGACCGGGAACGCCGCGCGGGGCAGCCGATGGTGTTCTGCGATCTGGGCCTACCCCGCGACGTCGACCACGCGGTGGCGGGGCTGCCCGGTGTCACCGTGATCGACATCGAGACCCTCCAGCGCGACCCGGCCGCCGGTGCGGCCGCCGGCGATACCGCCGCCGCGCGCACCATCGTCGCCGACGAACTGGCCAAATATCTGGCCGGGCAGCGGATGGCCGAGGTCACTCCGACGGTCGCCGCGCTCCGTCAGCGCGCCGCGGAAGTGGTGGAGGCCGAACTGTTGCGGCTGGATTCCCGGCTGCCCCGGCTGGCCGACCCCGAACGCGACGAGGTGGCGCGCACGGTGCGGCGGGTCGTGGACAAACTGCTGCACGCGCCGACAGTGCGGGTCAAACAGCTGGCCACCACACCGGGTGGGGACAGCTATGCCGAGGCGCTGCGCGAGTTGTTCGAACTGAAACCCGGATCGGCCCAGGCGGTCGCGGCGCCCATGGAGATCAGCCGCGCCGAGCACAACGGCGCGGGCTGGATGGGCCTGGACGGCGAGGTCGCGCTGGCCGACGACTTCACTCCCGGTGGCCACGACGACGAACAGGAGCAGTCGACATGACAATCCTGCAGGGCTCGGACGCGGCTGCGGTCGCGGGCGCCGCGGGCCCCGGGGCCGCCGGCCGACGGGCATGGCGGATAGGTACCCGCGGCAGTCTGCTGGCGCGAACTCAGGCCGGTGATGTGCGTGACGCGCTCATCGCGGCCGGACAGCCGGCCGAACTGGTGGTGATCGAAACGCCGGGAGATCTGTCGGCCGAACCGGTCGAGGATATCGGCGTAGGAGTCTTCACCAGCGCGTTGCGCGCCGAACTCGCCGCCTCCACGATCGATATCGCGGTTCATTCGTACAAAGATCTCCCCACCGCCGGTGACGACCGATTCGTGCTCGCCGCGGTACCCCTGCGTCAGGATCCACGGGACGCGCTGGTCGCCCGCGACGGACTGGTGCTCGGTGAACTTCCCCCGGGCGCCGTGGTCGGCACCTCTGCCCCGCGCCGGGTCGCGCAACTGCGCGCGCTGGGGCTCGGTCTGGAGATCCAGCCGTTGCGCGGCAATCTCGACACCCGACTGCGTCAGGTCGCCGAAGGGAAACTCGACGCCGTCGTGGTCGCCCGCGCCGGTCTGGCCCGGATCGGCCGGTTGGACGCCGTGACCGAGGCGCTGGAACCGGTGCAGATGCTGCCCGCGCCCGCGCAGGGCGCGCTCGCCGTCGAATGCCGCTCCGACGAGACAGACTTGATCGAGTTGCTCGCCGTCCTCGACGACGCCGCCACCAGAACGGCTGTCACCGCGGAACGGGCGCTGCTCGCCGAACTCGAGGCGGGCTGCACCGCGCCCGTCGGAGCGATCGCCGAAATCGTCGAGTCATTGGACGACGACGGACGCATCGTCGAGGAACTCTCGTTGCGCGGCTGTGCCGCCGCGCTCGACGGTTCCGATGTGATACGGGCCTCGTCGGTGGGTGCACCGGCCGAGGCCGCCGAACTCGGCCGCGCACTGGCCCGCGAACTGCTGGAGTTGGGTGCGCGCGAGCTGATCGCCGCCGAACCCGGCCCCGCGGAACCGGATCTCGCGAGAGCCGGGAACAACACCACCCCGGTGGGAACGAGCACCGTCGCAGCGGATTCGAGCGCCGCTGCCACGGGAACGAGCACCGCCACGGACTTCACCGAACCCAGTCCCATGGAGAACAACCGATGAGTCGAGCCAGCAAGAAGCATCCGGGGCGGATCCTGTTCGTCGGGTCGGGCCCGGGGGACCCGGCGTTGCTGACCACCCGATCCCGCGAAGTGCTGTGCCGGGCAACCCTCGCGTTCACCGATCCCGATGTGGACGCCGGAGTGCTCGCCCTGATCGGCGCCGATGTGGAACCGGAGCCGGACGGAGAGCGTCCGGTGGACGTCCGGCCCGCACTCGGCGACCCCGCCGAGGTCGCCAAAACCCTGATCGCCGAGGCCAAAGCAGGCCAGGACGTGGTCCGGGTGGTCTCCGGTGATCCACTCACCTCCGACGCGGTGATCGCGGAGGTCACCGCGGTCACTCGCTCCCATATCGTCTTCGAGGTGCTGCCCGGACTGCCCGCGGGCTCCGCGGTGCCCAGCTACGCCGGTATCGCACTCGGCTCCGGACACACCGAAGCCGATGTGCGTGGTGAGGTGGACTGGCCGGCGCTGGCCGCCGCGCCCGGGCCGCTGGTACTGCACGCGACCTCCGGCCACCTGGCCGAAACCGCGAGTGCGCTGGTCGAACACGGAATGGCGCCGCAGACACCGGTCGCGGTGACCGTTCGCGGCACCACCCGTCAGCAGCGCACCATCGAAGCCACCCTGGCCACCTTGAACAGCGCGGCGTCCGAACTGGTCGGCCCGCTCGTGGTGACCATCGGCAAAGCGGTCGCGCAGCGGTCCAAGATGTCGTGGTGGGAGTCGCGCGCGCTGTACGGCTGGACGGTGCTGGTGCCGCGCACCAAGGACCAGGCCGGTGAGATGAGCGAACGCCTGGTCACCCACGGCGCCATCCCGAAGGAAGTCCCCACCATCGCGGTCGAGCCGCCGCGCAGCCCCGCGCAGATGGAGCGCGCGGTCAAAGGCCTGGTGGACGGCCGTTACCAGTGGGTGGTGTTCACCTCGACCAACGCGGTCCGCGCGGTCTGGGAGAAGTTCGCCGAATTCGGCCTGGACGCGCGTGCGTTCTCCGGTGTGAAGATCGCCTGCGTCGGCGAGGCCACCGCCGAGCGGGTGCGGTCCTTCGGCATCAACCCGGAACTGCTGCCCAGCGGGGAACAGTCCTCCCTCGGGCTGCTCGCCGACTTCCCGCCCTACGACGACGTTTTCGACCCGGTGAACCGGGTCCTGTTGCCGCGCGCCGATATCGCCACCGAAACGCTGGCCGAAGGCTTGCGTGAACGCGGCTGGGAAATCGACGATGTCACCGCCTACCGCACGGTGCGCGCCTCGCCGCCGCCCGCCGAAACCCGCGAAATGATCAAGACCGGCGGCTTCGACGCGGTCCTGTTCACGTCGAGCTCCACCGTCCGCAACCTGGTCGGTATCGCGGGTAAGCCGCACGCCCGCACGATCGTCGCCTGCATCGGCCCGAAGACGGCGGAAACCGCGGTCGAGTTCGGACTGCGGGTCGATGTCCAGCCGGAGACCGCTCAGGTGGGCCCGCTGGTGGAGGCCTTGGCCGAGCACGCGGCCCGGTTGCGGGCGGAAGGCCTGCTGCCGCCGCCGCGGAAGAAGAGCCGCCGGAGTCGCTGAGCCCGCGAGGGCAGTAGCCGAGGTCCTGACGACAGAGGTCGTCAGGACCTCGGCTACTGGTGCGACACGGTAACCCCGTGCCCGAGCAGTCGCCCTCCGCGAACCGGCCCCACCGAACCCGCGCCCGTCGCCCGCCGTGTTCACGACCTAGACTGCACCCCATGAGCGGTATCGAGCGTCCGCGGCGATTGCGGCGTACGCCGGCGTTGCGGCGGCTGGTGGCGGAGACCAGCCTGGAGCCCCGGCATCTGGTGTTGCCGATGTTCGTCGCGGACGGGTTGTCCGAGCCCCGGGAGATCAGTTCGATGCCGGGGGTGTTCCAGCATTCGCTGGATTCACTGCGTAAGGCCGCGGTGGAGGCTGTGGCGGCCGGTGCCGGCGGGTTGATGTTGTTCGGGGTGCCCAGGCCGGAGGACAAGGATCCGGTGGGCAGTGGCGCCACCGATCCGGCGGGCATCCTCAATCGTGGATTGCGGGCCCTGGCCGAGGAGGTCGGGGATTCGACCGTGGTGATGGCCGATACCTGTTTGGACGAGTTCACCGATCACGGCCATTGCGGCGTGCTGGATCCCGCGGGTGCGGTGGACAACGACGCGACGCTGGTCCGCTATGTCGAGATGGCCTTGGCGCAGGCCGAAGCGGGCGCCGATCTGCTCGGCACGAGCGGGATGATGGACGGCCAGGTGGGGGCGATCCGGGACGCGCTGGACGAGGCGGGCCGGACCGATACCGCGATTCTGGCGTACGCGGCCAAATACGCCTCGGCGTTCTACGGCCCGTTCCGTGAGGCGGTGGCCTCGTCGTTGCAGGGCGACCGGCGCACCTATCAGCAGGACGCGGCCAATCGCCGCGAGTCCATCCGGGAATTGGAGCTGGATCTGGAGCAGGGCGCCGATATCGTCATGGTCAAACCGGCCATGTCGTATCTGGATATTCTGCGCGACGTAGCGGATCGATCGCCGGTTCCTGTTGCGGCTTACCAGATCTCGGGGGAGTACTCGATGATCACCGCGGCGGCCGAGCGTGGTTGGATCGATCGTCGCGGCGCCGTACTCGAATCACTGACCGGCATCCGCCGCGCGGGCGCGGACATCGTGCTCACCTATTGGGCGACGGAGGCAGCGCGCTGGCTAGCATGAGTCCGCCGGCCGATATTGTCACTGCACGGCAATTATGGTGGGGCGTAATAGGTTTGGGTGTGGGCCGGTTGGTCGTGTCGCTGGTCGACACGCTCGCCGACCGGGAGCGGTTCAGCGCCGAGTTCCGGGATCGCATGATGTCCGCGGATACGCAGCTGACGCCGGCGACCATCGACCTATTGGTGACGATGGGCGCGGTGCTGGGATTGGTGTTGGGCCTGGCCGTCGCCGCGCTGGGGGTGTTGGTCGTGCATCAGCTCGGCAAGGGAAAGCTGTGGGCGCGGACCCTGCTGACCTTCGTCGGTGTCTGGCTGGTGATCACCGGGGTCGCCGCGCTGTTCTCCATCGGAGTGGTGGAGGGAGTCGGGCCGTTGATCTCCGGGGCGGGGTCGATCGTTCAGGCGGTGCTGGCGGCCGGTGCGATCTTCCTGTGCCAGCGGCCGGAGTCGGTGAAGTGGTTCCTGCCGCGCGGTCGCGGCCCCGGAAAGTCGTGAAAGCGTGAACCCGGCTTCCTGACCTGGGGATTGACAACGTAACGAACGCGGAGTTTGTTCCCGGTATTCCGCCATGTATGGTGAGGGCTGTCACAGAGGACATGCCAACGGGCAGCCTCGGGTACCCGGCCAGTAGGGCGGAATCCGAATCGCCCGGGGATCGGAGGCAACGATGCGAGTGGTGATCCAGCAGCCACAGAGTATTCGGCGGGATATGCTCGTACTCACTCTTATGGTCCTGTTCGGTGTTCTCACCGTTGCGGTTCTGCTGATCCCCGGCGTCATCGGCTGATCCGAGTGGTTCTCGTCACCGGTCCGGCCGTCCATGCCTGACCGCGTCGATACCACTGCGGAAGCCGGAGAGCTTCTGTTCGCCGAGCCCGGTGCACGCTGGCGAGCGGTCGCGTACGGCCCCCTGATCTGTGTACTGCTCCTGGTCCTGGAAATCGTCGCGGGTGCTACCCCGCATTGGTTCGCGCTGCTCTTCTGCGGTGCGTTGATCAGTGCGTTCGCGGTCGTGCAGGTGCACGCGGCACGTACCCATGTCAGTGTCGAACTCACCCGGGGTTTCCTGCGCAACGGTGCGGAGACGACCCCTGTACGGTCACTCGCCGCCGTGTTGCCGGTGGATTCCGACGAGCCCTGGCAGGACGGCCGGGCGCTCGGAGAATTGAGTGGGGTGCCCCGGCGGCGTACCGCGATCGGGCTGCGCCGTACCGACGGCGAACTGATCCGCACCTGGGCGAAGGATCACCGGGCGCTGCGTTCGGCGTTGAACGACGCGGTTGCTCCGCCGGTCGCTGATCTCGCGCCGGACACCGGTCGCGACGATTGATTATCCGGTCCCGCGCGGGCAGCATCAGGTGATCGCATCGCCTGCCGTCGACCAGAGGAGACCTGTGAACCGTCCGCTCGTGGTGCCTGCTGCCGATATCGCGCTGGCCGTGCTCGGGATCGCGCTGGCCGCGCTCTGCTGGAACCTGGGGGTGCAGAACACCGATTTCCCGGCGACCGGTGATGTTCCGGCGTACACCGGGACCCGCTATGTGGGGCCATGGCTGTTCTTGGCCGCTCTGCTGGTGGCCGGCGCCGGTACGGCTGTTATCGACGCCGTGACGCGGATCGTCCGTCCGTCCCGGCAGGCCTGATCGCCGCCGCGCGGCCTACCACTGCTGATAGATGTCGAACACTCGGGGCGCGCCCGGTACGTGGAAGAAAACGATGACCGAACCGCCGTTATCGGCGGCCTCCAGGATCACCTGACGCAGCGACGCGTGGACTGCCCCGTTCTCGTCGCGGTAGAGGCGGGTGTCGCTCTGCAGTCCCGCGCCGATCCGCGAGGGCGGTACGACATGGTCGACCAGGGCCGGGACCGGGCCCTCGGCCAGCGCCGCCGTTTCCGGGTTGTTCAACCGAACTCCGGCGCGGGCGTTGTCGGGGTCGACGACGGGCTCGGCCGCGGCGGCCGCGCCCCCACCCAGGCCGGTCGCCAGGACTCCGAAGGCGACCGACACCAGAGACAGAGCCGCACCACTCATGGCAATACGCAAAACGACCTCCCCGGCCGGTGATTCACACTGTTGATCCGATGCAGACAGACACTACGCACTCGGGTCGGGACCCCGCCGTATTTGGGTTCGCCAGTGTCGTCGTCGCGGCGCACATCACTTATGTCGCACCCTGTCGTCGACGCCGCCGGGGCAGGCTGCCAAACTGGAGGCCGTGAGTTCTCTGCGCGTGGCCGGTACGGCGGTGCCGGCCTCCAGTCAGCTTTTCCAGCGAGCCGAAGCGGTTGTTCCCGGAGGGGTCAATTCCCCGGTGCGGGCCTTCGGTTCGGTGGGCGGCACGCCGAGGTTCATCGCCTCCGCTCGGGGCTGTCATCTCACCGACGCCGACGGTAACGATTATGTGGACCTGGTGTGCTCGTGGGGGCCGATGATTCTCGGTCACGCCCATCCGGCGGCGGTCGAGGCGGTCCGGGAGGCCGCGTCGGCGGGGTTGTCCTTCGGTGCGCCGACGGCGGCCGAGGTGGAACTGGCCGAACTCATCGTCGAGCGGGTCGCTCCGGTGCAGAAGGTGCGGCTGGTGAATTCCGGTACCGAGGCGACGATGAGCGCCGTCCGGCTGGCCCGCGGTTACACCGGGCGCGCCAAGATCATCAAATTCGCCGGCTGTTATCACGGTCATGTCGACGCCTTGCTCGCCGAAGCCGGTTCGGGGGTCGCGACCTTCGGGCTGCCGACCTCCCCCGGGGTCACCGGCGCGCAGGCCGCCGACACCATCGTGGTGCCCTACAACGACCTGGACGCCGTGCGCGCGGCGTTCGAGGCGCATCCGGGTGAGATCGCCGCGGTGATCACCGAGGCCGCCGCCGGGAACATGGGCGCCGTCGCGCCGCTGCCCGATTTCAACGCCGGGCTGCGCCGGATCACCTCCGACCACGGCGCGCTGTTCATCATGGACGAGGTGATGACCGGTTTCCGGGTGAGCAGTGCGGGCTGGTACGGCCTGGATCCGGTGGCCGCCGACCTCTACACCTACGGGAAGGTGATGAGCGGCGGGCTGCCCGCGGCCGCGTTCGGCGGCCGTGCCGAGGTGATGGACCGGCTCGCTCCACTCGGTCCGGTATATCAAGCGGGCACGCTGTCCGGTAATCCGGTGGCCGTCGCCGCCGGGCTCGCCACGTTGCGCGCCGCGGACGCGTCGGTGTACGCCGCGCTGGACCGGCACAGTGAACAACTCGGGATTCTGCTCACCGAGGCCCTCACCGGCGCGGGGGTACCGCACCGGGTGCAGTTCGCGGGCAATATGGTGAGCGTGTTCTTCGCCGATGATCCGGTACTCGATTACGCTGCCGCCAAGGCGAGCCAGACGTGGCGTTATCCGGCCTTCTTCCACGCGCTGCTCGACGGCGGGGTCTACGCGCCGCCCAGCGCGTTCGAGAGCTGGTTCGTCTCGGCGGCGCTCGACGACGCCGCATTCGACCGTATCGCCGCAGCCCTGCCCGCCGCCGCAGCAGCGGCCGCGAGCGCCACACCCGAAGGAACTCGCGCGTGAGCAAGACCGATCCCGAGCGCGTCTCCGCCGACCCGGTCGGCCGGGTCGATCCCGCCGCGCCCCCGCAGACGGCCGCCCTCGAGCCCACGGGTGCGGTCGCCTCGTCACCGCCGGTGCCGGGCGCGGACGGTGACGAATCGGTCGAAACCATCGTGCACGTGCTGCGGCACGGTGAGGTGCACAACCCGCGCGGCATCCTGTACGGCCGGCTGCCGGGATTCGGGCTGTCGGTGGCGGGCCGGGCCCAGGCCGGCGCGGTCGCGCGGTCGTTGGCCGATCACGATATCGCTCTGGTCATCGCGTCGCCGCTACAGCGCGCGCAGGAGACCGCCGAACCGATCGCGGGCCGGCACGGTTTGAGCGTGCGCACCGACGAGAACCTCATCGAAGCCGGTAACACGTTCGAGGGTTTGCGGGTTTCGGTCGGCGACGGCGCATTGCGCAAACCCCGGCACTGGTGGAAGCTGCGTGATCCGTTCACCCCGTCCTGGGGTGAGCCGTACCTGCAGATCGCACACCGTATGCTGGCCGCGGTGAACAAGGCGCGGGTGGAATCGGCCGGCCGCGAAGTGGTGCTGGTCTCCCATCAGCTCCCGGTGTGGACGTTGCGCCGGTTCCTGCAGGGGCAGCGCCTCTGGCATGATCCGCGCAGCCGGCAATGTGGTCTGGCCTCGCTCACCTCACTGGTGTACCGGGGCGATACGCTCGTCGATATCGTCTACTCCGAGCCCGCGGGCGGTTCGGACCCGACGGTGCACGGCGCATGAGACGAAGTGCCGCGGTGTTCGGGCTCCGGCTGGTGCCGGCGCTCGCCGCACTGCTCTGCTTGACCGGGGTGCCCGCCTGCTCGACCGGTACCGACGCGGTGGCCACGGGTGGCACCTTCGAATTCGTCTCGCCGGGCGGGCAGACCGATATCTTCTACAACCCGCCGTCCGCGCGGGGAACCATCGGCGAACTCTCGGGTCCGGATTTGAAGTCCGACGACGGCAGAACCGTCTCGGTGGACGATTTTCCGGGCCAGGTGGTAGTCGTCAATTTATGGGGGCAGTGGTGCGGACCCTGCCGCGGCGAAGCCCCCGCGCTCGAACAGGTCTACGAACAGACCAAGGATCTCGGGGTCGCTTTCCTCGGGATCAATGTCCGCGATTTCCAGCAGGACAAAGCACGCGATTTCGTTATCGATAACAACGTGGGTTATCCGTCGATCTACGACCCGTCGATGCGCACGCTGCTCGCGCTCGGTGGAAATTTCCCGACCAGCGTCATTCCGACCACTCTGGTGCTGGATCGGGACCACCGGGTCGCCGCGGTTTTCCTGCGCGCCCTACTCGCTGAAGATCTTTTACCGGTGGTGCGGAGCATCGCCGCGGAGGGAGCAAAATGAGAAGCCTTCGATCACGAGGCGTACGCCGCTACGGGGCTACCCGCCCACCGCGCGGGGTACGTGCCGAGGTCCTGGTGAAATCCTCGCTCGGTTCCTGGGAGCTACAGCCCGCGACCCAGCAGCCCGGCGGCAGCGATCGGCGGGTGTCGAGTTCGCGTCCGTCGGGCGGCCGGGGATCGACCGCGCCGGGCAGCCGCGGTGACGAACGGCGGGCGAGCACCGAAACCGAATCGGAGCGTAATTCGCGTTGACGGTGCTGGCAGGAGTGGGGGAGTCATTTCAGCAGACAGCGGCCTCGGGGCCGCTGTTGCTGGCCCTCGGCGCCTGCCTGCTGGCCGGTCTGGTGTCGTTCGCTTCGCCGTGCGTGGTGCCGCTGGTGCCGGGGTATCTGTCCTACCTGGCCGGTCTGGTGGGTGCGCAGGCGCCGCCGGCGACGGTGGACCAGGCCCGGCGCGACCGGGCCGCGGCGGCGGCCGGTGGTTCGGCGACGGCGGTACTCACCGAGACCGCCGATGCCGGACCGGTTCGTCCGCCCGATTCCGGACGCCTGCGAGTCGCGGGTGCGGCCGGGCTGTTCGTCACGGGGTTCACGGTGGTGTTCGTGCTGGCCACCGCGACTGTTTTCGGAATCGTGCAGACCCTCAACGTCAACCGGGAGTTGCTGCAGCGGCTGGGCGGCGTGGTCACCATCGTGATGGGTCTGGCTTTCCTGGGGCTGATCCCGGCCCTGCAGCGTGATACCCGGATGGAGCCCCGGCGACTCGCCGGAATCGCGGGAGCCCCGCTGCTCGGAGCGGTGTTCGCACTCGGTTGGACGCCGTGTCTGGGCCCGACGCTGTCCGGTGTGATGGCGGTGGCCGCCGGTACCGAGGGCACCACGGCGGTGCGCGGTGTGGCGTTGATCGTCGCCTACTGCCTCGGGCTCGGGCTGCCCTTCGTGATCCTGGCCTTCGGGTCGGCGAGCGCGTTGCGGGGCGTCGGATGGTTGCGGCGTAACTCCCGCAATATCCAGGTGATCGGCGGCATTCTGCTGGTCGCGGTGGGCGTGGCCCTGGTGACCGGCGGCTGGGATCAGTTCGTCGGCTGGGTGCGCGACGGTTTCGTCTCCGGGGTGACGCTGCCGATATGACCGTGACAGACCACCCCGAGGCGCCCCCGGTTCATCCGCCCCGGCAGACCCTGCTGGGCCGTGCCCGGGCGCTGCTGCGCAACGGCTGGCGCGGGCTCACCAATATGCGCACCGCGCTCGTACTGCTGTTCCTGCTGGCGCTGGCCGCCATCCCCGGCGCCCTGCTGCCGCAGCGCAGCCTGAACGAACAGAAGGTCGCGACCTATATCGCCGACCGTCCGGTGCTCGGTGCGTGGATGGACCGGTTCGAGCTGTTCGACGTGTTCTCCAGTTTCTGGTTCACGGCGATCTATGTGCTGCTGTTCATCTCGCTGGTGGGCTGCATTCTGCCGCGCACGGTGGATCACTACCGTGCCCTGCGCACCCCGCCGGTGCGGGTGCCCCGCAATCTGACCCGGTTGCCGCACCACCATCGGGTGGTGCTGGACGGCGCCCCGGACGAGATCGTCGATCGGGCGCGTACCCGGTTGCGGGGCTGGCGGACCGAAGTCCGGCCGGGGGAGCGCGACGGTGAGGTCACGCTGTCGGCGGAGAAGGGGTACACCCGCGAGCTGGGCAATCTGGTGTTCCATCTGGCACTGGTCGGGTTGCTGGTGGCGATCGCGGTCGGAAAGTTGTTCGGCTACGAGGGCAATGTGATCGTCATCGCGAACAACGGGCCCGGATTCTGTACCACTTCGCCGGCGGTGTTCGACTCGTTCCGCGCCGGGAATGTGAACGACGGCACCGGGATGACCCCGATGTGCGTGAAGGTGAAGAATTTCCGGGCCGATTATCTCGACAACGGCCAGGCCGAGATGTTCACCTCCGATATCGCCTACCAGCAGGGCGCGGATCTGGCGACGGGCACCTGGCGGGATACGACCATCAAGGTGAATCATCCGCTGCGGGTGGCCGGGGATCGCGTCTATCTGCAGGGGCACGGCTACGCGCCGAAGTTCACCGTGACCTTCCCGAACGGCGAGACACGGACCGAAACGGTGCAGTGGCAGCCGAACGATATGCAGACCTTCCTCTCCAGCGGGGTGTTGCGCATCGATCCGCCGGGCGGCATGTACTCCACCGAGGCCGAGCGCCGGCAGAACCAGATCGCGATCGAGGGTCTGTTCGCGCCGACCGCGAGTTTCCACGGTTCGCTGCTCACTTCGGTGTATCCGGAACTCACCGATCCGGCGGTGGCGGTGGACGTGTATCGCGGCGACACCGGTCTGGACACCGGCCGGCCGCAGTCGATTTTCGCGCTGGACCAGGAGATGGTGCGGCAGGGCCGGCTCAGCAAGGAGGCCCGGGTCAATCTGCGACCGGGCGAGTCGACGACGTTGCCCAACGGCACCGAGGTGCGATTCGACGGCGCGGAGGAGTTCGTGAACCTGCAGGTTTCGCACGATCCCGCACAGCAGTGGGTGCTGGTGACCGCGCTGGTGATGATGGGCGGGCTGTTGGTCTCGCTGCTGGTTTCGCGGAGGCGGGTCTGGTTGCGGGTGACCCCGGAGGGTACCGTGGACCAACGACGCGTCGTAGTAGAGATGGGCGGGCTGGCCCGCACCGACCAGGCCGGCTGGGGCGGGGAGTTCGATCGCTTGCGGCAACGCCTGCTGGACGCGTCCGGCGACTGAGCGCCCGCTCCCGGAATACGGCGTGGGTCACCACGCAAGGGCAGTGCGACTGCCCATCGAGCACGCGGTACGAGGAGATGAACAATGCCGATCGACGACACTCTCGCCGGCTACAGCGATCTCGCCTTCAAAACGGCGATCGTCGTGTACGCGCTGGTGTTGGTGCTACTGATCGTGCAGTACGCCTCGGCGCGCGTCCGGCAGGTGACCGATCGGGAATTGGTGTCGGCCGGTGGTGTCGCCGCGGGCGGCGATATCCCGGGAAAGATCAGCGAAACGCCCACCGTGCCGCTGTCGGAACGCCTCGGCAATATCGCGTTCTCGGTGCTGTTCGTGGCGGTGGCGCTGCATATCGGTTCCATCGTGCTACGTGGTTTCTCGACCGGCCGCTTCCCGCTCGGGAACATGTACGAGTTCGTGACCATGGCGACCGCGGCCGCCGCGGTGGTCGGCCTGGTGTTCATGCGCGACGCACGCTTCCGCGGCATGTGGGTGTTCCTACTGGTGCCCATGCTGATCCTGATGTTCCTCGGGGGCACCGTGCTCTACACCGACGCGGCTCCGGTGGTGCCGGCGCTGCGTTCGTACTGGCTGCCGCTGCACGTCACGATCGTGAGCCTGGGCAGCGGGGTTTTCCTGGTGTCGGGTGTGGCGAGTCTGTTGTTCCTGTACCGGCTGCGTCAGCCGGAGGGCTCGGAATCGGCGAATATCCTGGGCGTGATCGCCCGCCGGCTCCCCGACGCCCGAACGCTGGACCGGCTCGCCTACCGCACCACGATCATCGGGTTCCCGCTCTTCGGTGCGGGCGTCATCCTCGGCGCGATCTGGGCCGAGGCCGCGTGGGGGCGGTTCTGGGGCTGGGACCCGAAGGAGACCTGTTCGTTCATCGCCTGGGTGCTCTACGCGGCATATCTGCACGCGCGCGCGACTTCGGGCTGGCGTGACACGAAAGCCGCGTGGATCAATGTGGCGGGATTCGTGGCCATGCTGTTCAACCTGTTCATCATCAATATGGTCGTTTCGGGGCTGCACAGCTACTCCGGTCTGAGCTGATCCGGCGCGTATTTCTCGCGCCGTAATGATCGTTACTCCGCCGCAATGCTCAGTTGCTATTGTTCGGTCGAGTTATTTGCTGAACTGTATGCGTCCCGATGGTTCCTGTGATTTTTATCGGGTGTGAACGGTCATTTCCCCTCCATAGCGCGGTAACGCCGCGGCGAGCAGTGAGGAGAGCGGCAGTGGATTCGGAGAATTTCAGTTCGGATAACGGCGGCGATACCGATTACCGTGCGTCGGTGGCCGCGAACAACGCGCTCATCTGTGGCCTGGAGCCCGACTCTCTGCTCAGATTGGTGCGCACCTCGGTGGGACTGCCGCCCGAGGCGTTGGAACGGCTGGCTGTGGTCGCGGATAAATTACGGGCCGTGGAGGGCCTGCCGCAGCTGGACAGCACTGCTGATTAGGCATGCCGCCGCGCGCCGCGGGAAAACCCGCGGCCGGGCGTTATCAGCCGAGGCGATCAGTGCTCGGCTGAGCCCGGATCGCCGTCCCGATGTTTCTGCTGACGCGAGATGCGCCAGAGGAATTCGGGATCGTCATCCGGGCCGAGAACACGTTTACGGGTCGGTCCCGGAGCGGACGGGGGATGCCCGGGGCCGAATGCCTTCCAGCACAGCACCGCGATCGTCACGATCGCAATGAGTGCCAACAGGTACATCACGTGGCTCACCTCCTTCAACGAGGTTAGCTCTCGGAGCGGCCGGTGGGTATGTGCGGCCGATATGCCATCGCTGTGGTGATCGGCGCCGATCCCGTTCCGGCCCGGGCCGAGCTCAGCCGTTCGGCCGAGCTGCCCTGTGCCGAGGTCGGTGGTCCGGCCTCAGCTGCCGCGTACGGTCGCCTCGGTGGTGAGCGATTCGAGCAACCGCAGCACCTCGGATTCGCGGAACCGGCGATGACCACCCGGAGTGCGCAGGGAACCGAGCCGTCCCGCATGCGCCCAGCGGGTGACGGTCTTGGGGTCTACGTGGAACAGGGCGGCAACCTGGCCCGGGGTCAACAGGTTCTCCTGTGCCCCGACGGCGATCGCGGTCATGGCAAACCTTTCTGTTTCGTCACGTTTTCTCATCGGATTCCGACATAGTGGCACCGAGACCCCCGGGTGTTCGAACCACCTACTGTTGGTAAAGCGGAGGTAATGGACAAAACGGATACGGCGCGCGAGGGCACTCGGCGGTTCGCTTACGCTGGTCAGGTGAGTGACGCGAACCTATCCGAGGAACCGACCGCCCCCCGGCCCGGTACGTCGCCGGGCCGCCGGCTGGCGCGCAATCTGGGGCTCTACACCCTGGCCCGGCTGGTGCTGGTCGCGGTGCTCACGGTGGTGATCATGGTCGGCGCGGCGGTGGTCACGGTGGAAATACCGCTGGTCGTGGCCATCCTCTTCGCGATCGTTATCGCTTTGCCGCTCTCGCTCGCGCTGTTCAAGGGCCTGCGCGGCCGGGTGAACGCCGATATCGCGGCCGTCGACGAACGCCGGCGCCGGGACAAGGCCCAACTGCGGGCGCGGCTGCGCGGTGAGCCCGGGTCCGCCGAATCCGAGGCGGCCCCGAGCGCGCCGGAGCGGGATGAGGACCGGGGTGAATCGGGCAGCTCCGGCGGCTCGGCGTGAAATCGTGCGCGCGCGGCAATCCGCGGGGCTGGGCCGATGAAGCGGTACGGCTCATCGACGCCGACGCGCAGCGCAGCGCCGATACCCATCTGCTGCGTTATCCGCTGCCCGCGGATTGGAACGTGCAGCTCTACCTCAAAGACGAATCCACCCATATCACCGGCAGTCTGAAACACCGGCTCGCGCGGTCGCTGTTCCTCTACGGGCTGTGCAACGGGTGGATCACCGAGGGAACCACGATCGTGGAGGCGTCCTCGGGATCGACCGCGGTGAGCGAGGCGTATTTCGCGCAACTGCTCGGCTTGGATTTCGTAGCGGTGGTTCCGGCCCGGACCTCGCCGCAGAAGATCGCCCTGATCGAGGCGCAGGGCGGGCGGTGCCACTACGTCCAGCGCGCACCCGATATGTACGCCGAGGCGGCCCGGCTGGCCGCCGAATGCGGTGGGCACTATCTGGACCAGTTCACCAATGCCGAACGCGCTACGGACTGGCGCGGGAACAACAATATCGCCGAATCCATCTTCGACCAGTTGACGCTGGAGACCCATCCGGTACCGGACTGGATCGTCGTCGGCGCCGGTACCGGCGGCACCAGCGCGACCATCGGACGGTATCTGCGCTATCGGCGGCATCCGACCCGGCTGGCGGTGGTGGACCCGGACAATTCCGCGTTCTTCGGCGCCTACGAGACCGGAAAGCGCGACTATACGACCGGGATGCCGTCACGGATCGAGGGAATCGGCCGCCCGCGGATGGAACCTTCGTTCGTACCGGAGGTGGTGGATCGGATGATCCACGTCCCCGACCCCGCCTCGATCGCCGCGGCGCGGTTCGCGAGCCGGGGGCTGGGCCGCCGAGTGGGCGGGTCCACCGGCACCAACTTCTGGGGCGCGTGCGGGCTCATCGCGCAGATGCTGGCGGCCGGGCGCAGCGGAAGTGTGGTCACCCTGCTCTGCGACGGCGGCGAACGCTACGCCGGAACCTATTACAGCGACGAGTGGATCGCGGAGCAGGCCTGGGATCTGATCTCGCCCACGACGGTCCTGGAGGAATTCGTGGCCACGGGCCGCTGGACCGCGTGAGCGCCACTCGGAGTCGACGACGCGCTCGCCGGTCGGCGCAGCGCATACGATGACTTCGGTATGGTTCTCGATCCGGGCCGCTCCCACGGCCGCCTTCCCGTGATATCGACGTCAGCGGACGAGTCGCTCATAGTGACCCTGCTGGGTCGTATCGCGCTGCGCCGTGACGCCGAACTGGTGGTGCTGCCGGGTACCCGGGCCCGCCTGCTGCTGGTGGCGCTGGCGCTGCGCCCGGGGCGCAGCCGGGGCGCGGCCGCGCTGATCGAAGAGGTCTGGGGCGACGACCCGCCGCGTTCGCCGACGAACGCCCTGCACACGCAGATCTCCCGGTTGCGCGGTGCATTGCCCGACGGTGTGCTGGAGGCAGGTCCGGCCGGTTATCGGCTCGCGCTGCGCCCGGAACAGGTGGATCTGACGGCGGCGCAACAGTTGGCGCAGCAGGCCGCGGCGGCACTGGCGGCCGGTGATCCGGCGAACGCGCTGGCCACCGTGGACCGGGCGCGTGCGTTGTGGAGCGGGGAACCAGGAGCGGATCTGCCGGCGAGCGGCCTGGCCGGTGAACTCGCCGCCGTGGCCGCGCTGCACGCCGCGACGTTGGACGATATCGAACTGGCGGGCAGGGAGGCGACCGGCGATCTCGACGGCGCCGTCGCCGTCGCCCGGGCGCAACTGCGGAACCGGCCCGGGGACGAGGCATCGGCCCGCACCCTGATGCGGTTGCTCGCGACCGCGGGTCGCGATAACGAGGCGCTCGACGTATTCGCCGCCCTGCGTACGAGACTGGCCACCGAACTCGGCACGGACCCGGGTGCGGCGATCACCGAAATGAACACCGCGATCCTGCGCGGCCGGTTCGTGCCACGGGCGGAACCGGTACCGGCCGAACCGGAACCTCCTACTCTGCGGGCGGTCGGAGTTCGGGCCGCGCCCAACGCGCTGCTCGGGCGCGCGGACGACCTCGCCGCGTTGACCCGGCTGCTCCAGATCTCGCGGGTCACCACTGTGCTCGGCCCGGGCGGCGCCGGAAAGACCCGGGTGGCCAACGAACTCGCCGCGCGGTACGCCGGTACCCAGCCGGTGTTGCTGGTGGAGTTGGCGTCGGTGCGGCCGGACGGTTCGAGCAGCGACGCGGCGGTGGATATCGAGACGGCGATCGCCGCGGCGGTGGGGCTCGGCGAGATCCGTCGGGAACGGGGGTTGCCGCAGGTCCTGCCTGCGACTGATGCCCGGAGCCGGTTACGGGACGCGCTCTCGGCCCGGCCGATGCTGTTGGTGCTGGACAATTGTGAACACCTGATCGAGGGCGCGGCTCTGCTGGTAGCCGATCTGGTGGGCAGCTGTCCGCAGCTGACCGTGCTCACCACCAGCCGGTCGCCGCTGGCGATCACCGCCGAAACCGTGTATCCGCTGGCGCCGTTGGCGATCGATCCCGGCGGGTCACCGGCGACCGAGCTGTTCGCCGCCCGGGCCCGGGCGGTGCGACCCTCGGTGCGGCTGGATATGGCGGTCGTGGCCCGGCTCTGCCACACCCTGGACGGGTTGCCGCTGGCCATCGAACTTGCTGCCGCCCGGGTGCGGACCATGAGCGTGGAGGACATCGAGCGCCGCCTCGATCAGCGTTTCGCGTTGTTGCGCAGCGGCGACCGCACCTCGCCGGAACGCCATCGCACCTTGCACGCGGTGATCGCCTGGAGTTGGAATCTGCTGGAAACGTCCCAGCAGATCGCCTTGCGCCGGATGTGCCGGTTCCCCGCGGGATTCACCCTGGCCGCGGCGGAGGCGGTGGCCGGGGGACCCGAGGTCGGCGATATCGCGGCGGCGGTGGACGGGCTGGTCGGGCAATCGCTGCTGACCGTGGTGGAAGACGAAGGCGACGCCGCCGATACCGCGCTGGGTGTGCGCTACCGGATGCTGGAGACGGTCCGCGAATTCGGCGACCAGCAGCTGGCCGTGGCCGGTGACGGGAACCGATCCGAGATCGAGCTGGTCGAGACCCGGATGGCCGACTGGGCGCGGGAATTCGTGGTGGCGGTCGCGCACCGGTACCTCGGCGGCGATCAGCTGGGACCCGCTCTGCTCATGGTGGCGGAGCTGGACAACCTGGTGGCCGTATTGCGGTGGGCCGAGGCGTGCGGAGACCGGGATACCGCCAACATGGTGTTCCCGGCCATCGGCATGCGCTGGGTGGCGCAGGGCGCGCATCTGGAACTCATGGGCTGGATTCCGCGGATGCTGGCGCTGCCGCCCCCCGCGGGCGCTTCCGGGGTCCAGGCGGAACTGCATATGCTCGGTCACGCATTGGCTGCCCTGCACATCGCTTTCATGAGCCAGGGCGGCCGGGAACTGGCCGTGGTGCGGATCCGGGTTCGGGCGCTGCTGCGCACGGCCACCGGAATGGGCGAGACCTTCCGCTTCCTCGGACAGCTGCTGATCTGTCCGCCCGATGCCATGCGGCTGGCCCGGTTGCTGGCGTACGGGGCTCGCTCGGCCGACCGGCAGACGCGCGTGGTGGCATTGGTGGCCAGGGCGAACGTCTGGGAGAACATGGGCCGGATCCACGGTTCCACCCGGGACGCACTGGCCTCGCAGGCTCTGCTCACCGACGCGGAGGTGTGGAACCGGGCGATGGTCGTGCAGCATCTGGCCGCGTTGGCCGGTCAGACTGCGCGGTACGGCGAATCGGTCGGTCATTACGCGGAAGCGGCCGAATTGCTGCTCCGGATCCGCGCTTACGACGAGAGTCTGGAAGTGCGCTCGTTCCTGGCGGTCTCGCTGGCGGGTATCGGCGATACCGAGCGGGCGCGGCGGGAACTCGCCGCCGCACTGGGAATTTCCAGTTCCGGTTCGGGTGGCCTCGAACTGGTCGACGACCCGAGTATCCACCGCAACCACCGATTGTCGACGATCGCCGCGGGCCTTGCCGAGATCGAGCTCGCCGAAGGAGACACCGAGGCCGGCCTGCGACATTTCCGCCGGGCGCTGGATCTGCTGGGCTGGCCGGGAGGCGAGTTCACCCCGGGACCCGGTGCGTTGCTGATGTGTTCGACGACGGTGGCCGCGCATGTGCTCGCCGGCCGCATCTCGTTGGTCGGGCCGCTGGTGGCCGAACTCGCCGAAATCGCGCACGAAAGGTTGGGGTCCGTCCCGGATCTGCCGCAGATCGGTGCGGTGGCGTGTGCGCTCGGGTCGGCGCTGCTGGCGCTGGACCAGCACGTCGAGGCGGGGATCGAGCTGCTGGCGCTGGCCCCGATGGCGTCGGCACGGCAGGACTATCCGGCCATGCGGTTGGCGCGGCATCACGAGCTGTGGCGGGAACGGCTCGGCCCGGGTGGACCGGCCACGGCGGACCGGGTCGTCCGCAGAGTGGGCAGAGTGGCCGCCGCCGCGCGGATCCTGGAGGTCATGCGTACGGTCTGCGAGGGTCCGGGCATACGAATACCGGGCCCGCTCGACCGACCTGTGGTCGATTGAGCGGACCCGGTGCGGATCGTCTCAGGCCCGGCGCGTATCTCAGGCCCGGCGCATATAGGCCCGGACGGTCAGCGGCGCGAAGACCGCGATGATCGCCGCGGCGCCCACCAGGGACCAGAGCACATGGATTCCGACGTGTCCGGTGTTCATCAGGTCGCGGCAGGCCCACACCAGATGGGAGACCGGGTTGACGTCGATGAACGCCTGCAACCAGCCCGGCATCGTCTCTTTGGGGACGAACGCCGGGGAGGCGAAGGTCAGCGGGAACATGACCAGCATCGAATAGCCCTGTACCGCGGAGGCTTTGTTGGCGATGACGCCGAAGAAAGCCCAGATCCAGCTGGTGGCGAACGAGCAGACGACGACCAGCACAACCGCGAGCAGCACCCCGGCCGCCTCCGGTCGATAGCCCATGATCAGGCCCATCACCACGGTGAGCACCGAGGCGATGCCGTAGCGGACCATATCGGCGGTGAGCGCGCCCGACAGTGCCGAGATACGGGCTATGGGCAGGGATTTGAAGCGGTCGAAGACGCCCTTCTCCATATCCTCTTTGAGCTGCACCCCGGTGACCACCGAGGTCATCACGACGGTCTGCACCAGGATGCCCGGAATGATGACCGGCAGATAGCTCTTCACGTCACCGGAGATGGCGCCGCCGAAGATGTAGGTGAACATCAGGGTGAAGATCACCGGCTGGATCACCACATCGAAGAGCTGCTCGGGATTGTGCTTGATCTTGAGCAGGCCGCGATAGGCCATGGTCATGGTGTTGTCGAAGGTTTTCCGAAGGCCGATGCGGGCGGTCGGTTCGGGTACCCGCGGCACCGCGACGGGTGCGGGTTTCGCCAGGGTTGTCGTCATGCTGCGGTCCGTTCGGTATCGGTATCGGTATCGGATTCGGCCGGGCGGCCGGTGAGCGTGAGGAAGACCTCGTCGAGGCTGGGCTTGGTCACGCTGATCTCGTCCACCGCGATATCGCATTCGCGCAGCCGGATCAGGAGATCGGTGGTGCCGTTCGGATCGGGCAGCGCGGCGGTGAGCCGGCCGACCTCCGGGGTGGTCTGTGCCTCGGTGCGCAGCACCTCGCCGATGACCCGGCGGGCCGCCTCGAGCTGGGAGCGGTCGGCCAGGGTCAGATGCAGCGAGGAACCGCCTACCGACGCTTTGAGTTCGTCGGCGGTGCCGTCGGCGATCACCCGGCCGTGGTCGATCACCGCGATCCGGTCGGCCAGCTGATCGGCCTCGTCCAGATATTGAGTGGTGAGGAGCACGGTGGCGCCGTTGCGCACCAGTTTGCGGATGGTCTCCCACATCTGTGCCCGGGTCCGTGGATCGAGGCCGGTGGTCGGCTCGTCGAGGAACAGCAGGGGCGGTGTGGCGATGAGCCCGGCAGCCAGGTCCAGTCGGCGGCGCATACCGCCGGAGAAGTTCTTCAGTGCCTTGTCCGCGGCGTCGGAGAGTTCGAACTCCTCGAGTAGTTCCGCGGTGCGGTGTCTGGCCGCGGACCGGCTCAGGCCGAGCAGGCGGGAGAAGACCATCAGATTCTCGGTGGCGGTCAGATCCTCGTCGACCGAGGCGTACTGGCCCGTGACTCCGATGAGGGATCGCACCGCGCCCGGTTCCGCGACCACATCGCGTCCGAAGACGCGGGCGCTGCCCGAATCGGGCCGGAGCAGGGTGGCCAGCATGCGGATGGTGGTGGTCTTTCCGGCCCCGTTCGGTCCGAGCACGCCGTACACCGACCCCTGCGGCACGGTCAGGCTCACCCCGTCGACGGCACGCTGGGTGCCGAAGACTTTGACCAGATCGTTCGCCTCGATGGCGAGCGTGGCCGCTGATGCGTGATTCGTCATATCGCCTACAGTCCTCTGTCCGTCTTGCACGACTCTTGCGCCGCGATTGCGTCCGCCTTTCGTCAATTTTTATTGACATCGAGCGGGAATGTCAATAAAAATTGACGTATGACAGAAGCAACCACGCTGGCCGCGGCCGCGGGCAGCCCGGACCCCGCCGTGGGTCTACGGGCGGTGCTGGCGCTGCGCAGACTCCTCGAACGGCTGGAGGCGATCCAGGTGAGCAATGCGCGAAACCAGGGCTGGTCCTGGCAGGCCATCGCCGACGCGCTCGAGGTCAGCAAACAAGCGGTCCATCAGAAGCACACGCGCAGAGACAGGGGACGATAGATGTTCGAGAGATTTGCCAGGAACGCCCGCATGGCGGTCGCCGCGGCGCACGAGCAGGCGCGCGAACTGCGGTCGCCGGAGATCCGGGTCGAGCATCTGCTGCTCGGATTGCTGGAACAGGGTGAGCCGCAGTTGCTGACCGTGTTGGAGAAGAACGGTGTCACCCGGGAGCGTGCGTTCGGCGCCCTCGCCACCGCGAGCGCGGACGAGCCGCTGGGCCCCGGCGACGCCGAGGCGCTGCGCTCGATCGGCATCGACCTGGACGCGGTACGGGAAAGCCTGGAGGCGAACTTCGGAGCCGACGCGCTGGACCGTGCGGCGCCCCCGGACGACTCCCGCGGCCCGCGCGGCCGCCGCCGCGGTGGCCGGTTCGGGCATATCCCGTTCACCGCCGATGCCAAGAAGGTGATCCAACTGTCGCTGCGCGAGGCACTGGCGCGCAAGGACCGGACCATCGAATCCGGGCATGTGCTGCTCGCCATCCTGCGGGCGCCGGGCCCGGTCGCCACCGAACTGCTCGGCGGCCCCGCGGGGCTGAACAGACTGCGTGGCGAGGTGCACACCTTCCTCGACAAGGCTGCCTGAGGCCGATTCCGGCTCGCCCGCATCCGTCTCGAACCGGCTACGCCCGGCGCTACGGAACGAATTCCACGGGCGAGCCGGAATCGGCTGTATCCGGCGTACGGCGCTCCGGTGTGCTTAGCATGGCGATATGCAGCTTGTGCTCCGGTTGATCGGTACCGCCTTCGCCATCTGGCTGGCCGCGCTTTGGGTCGGCAAAATCGAGATCATTTCCCCTCCCGATCAGGGCAACGGCGCGAAAATCGTGGTCCTGCTCGCGATAGCGGTGGTGTTCACGGTGGTGAACGCCTTCGTCAAACCGTTCGTGAAATTACTGTCGCTGCCGCTGGTCATCTTGACCCTCGGCCTGTTCCTGCTGGTGATCAACGCCTTGATGCTGTGGCTCACGGCCTGGATCACCGAGGCCACCGATTACGGTCTGCGGATCGACGGCTTCTGGGCGGCATTCCTGGGCGCCATCATCATCACGATCGTGAACTGGGCCATCGGGATTCTGGTACCGGATAACGACTGAATACCCGGCGCTGTCAGGCGCCCAGCCAGAGGGCTACCGCGGTGAGTGCCGACCAGGCCAGCATGGCGAGGCCCGTATCGCGCAGCGCGGGGATCAGTTCCAGTCCGCCCCGGTCCGCCCGGACCGGGGCGTTCGCGCGTACGGCCAGTGGTACGGCCAGCAATCCCGCCAGCGCCCAGGGGGTGCGAGCCAGTAGTACCAGCGTCATCACGAACGGGACGGCCAGCAGCACCAGGTGCAGCGTGCGAGTGCGGGTATCGCCCAGTTTCACGGCCAGTGTGGTCTTACCGGTCTCGGTATCGGTGGGGATATCGCGCAGATTGTTGGCGACCAGCACCGCGCTGGAGAACGCGCCCACCCCGATCGCCAGCGCCACCCCCACCCAGTCGATCCGCCGGGCCTGCACGAACTCCGTGCCCAGTACCGCCACCAGACCGAAGAACACGAAGACGGCGATCTCGCCGAAACCGCTGTAGCCGTAGGGTTTGCTACCGCCGGTGTAGAACCAGGCGCCGGCCAGGCACACCGCGCCGATCAGCACCAACCACCAGGCTGTCAGCACCGCCAGCACCAGACCGAGTACCGCGCCGACGGCCAGGCTCGCGATCGCCGCGCCACGCACCGCGGCGGGGGAGGCGAGTCCGGAACCGACCAGGCGCAGCGGACCGACTCGTTCGTCGTCGGTACCGCGGATCCCATCGGAATAGTCGTTGGCGTAGTTGACGCCGATGATGAGCGCCATCGAAACACCCAGCGCCAGGAGCGCTTTCCACCAGACCGCGCCGTCGACGGCCGCCGCCGCGCCGGTACCGGCCAGCACGGGGGCGATCGCGTTCGGCAGAGTTCTGGGCCGGGCGCCCTCGAGCCATTGTGCTGCGGTTGCCATTCCCGCAGCCTAACGGGCGAAGCCGGGAGCGGACCATCCGAAGACCGTGCACAGCCGAAGCCGAATACGGAGGTACGCGCGGCGGGCGCCGGACCCGGTCGGGTGTGGGTCGCGGTGACGCACCGTGCACTGCGACGTGGAAAACGTTACTTGCCTGATCGGTCCGCCGGGGGCATCCTCGACAGCGTTGGACTGATCTTCCACTCGGCGGGTAGTTCGCCCGGCGAGGCGTATCCGGAGGAGAGGAGCCACGATGGCCCAGCGCAATGAACCATCCCGGACGGTCGAACCCGGGGTCTTCGACGCGGTACCCGAAGCCGATCGCGCCGAACAGGCCGCACCCGCATATCCCGACGATGCCCCGTACACCGATATCGATCCCCGGTCGGTTCCCGACGATATGCCGGTGCCCGAGGAGCCTGCCCCGATTTCCGGTACCGGAGGCGAATGGCACGCCGATCCGGTCGATATCGCCGAACAGGCCATCCCGGTCCCGATGGGCGACGACTACGACGGCGCGGACGCGGACGAAGGGCCCTGACCCGCTGTGATCGTCGTCCGGCCCGGTCCACGGCACTCGCGGCCGCGGACCGCTCGGTCAGGAGGAGGTCGTCCCGGCGGGCAGCTGCCGGCGCAGCGCGCTGCGGTCCGGTTTGCCCGGGCCGAGCAGCGGGATCTCGTCGACGAGGGTGAGTTCGCGCGGCGCGGCGACCGCGTCGAGTTCGGCCAGCACATGATCGCGTAGTTCGTCGAGGGTGGGCGCGGTACCGGGTACGGGCACCACCGCGACCGCCACCCGCTGACCCAGCCGGTCGTCGGGCAGTCCGAGCACCACGCATTCCGATACGGCCGGATGCGTCGCGAGTACCGCTTCGACCACCTGCGGGATGACCAGGAGACCGCCGGTGCTGATCGCCTCGTCCAACCGGCCCAGGACACGCAGGACGCCGTCCCGGACGACACCCGCGTCATCGGTGCGGAACCAGCCGGGTTCGGCGAAGGCCGGATGGTCGGGCATATTGCGGTACCCCGCGGCCAGCATATCGCCGCCGAGCAGGATCCGATCGTTCTCTATCCGGACCTGTGCCCCGGTAAGCGGAGCGCCGTCGTAGACACAGCCCCCGCAGGTTTCGCTCATTCCGTAGGTGCGCACCACATTGATTCCGGCCTCCCGCGCCCGCTCGTACACGGGGAGCGGAATCGCGGCCCCGCCGATCAGCACCGCGTCCAGTTCGGCCAGTGCGGCCGCCGCGGCGGGAGCCTCCAGCACCTTGATCAACTGCGTCGGGACCAGCGAGGTGTACCGGCGTTCGCCGCGCATACTCGCGACGGCTCCGGCCAGGGCTTCGGGCAGGAATCCGCCCGAGACATCCACCACGGTCGGCTCGGTGCCCGCCAGCAGGGATCGCAACAGCACCTGGAGTCCGGCGATGTGATGGGTCGGCAGTGCGAGCAGCCAGCTGCCCGGACCGCCGAGCCGTTCGTGGGTGGCGTCGCCGCTGGCCCGCAGGGCTGCCGCGGTGAGCATGGCGCCCTTGGGGACCCCGGTCGTGCCGGATGTGGTGACCACCAGCGCGATATCGTCGGCGATCGGATCTCCCGGGGCCAGCGCGTCGCCCAGTCGACGGGCTTCGCGCCGATCGCTGGTCGGTACCGGCAGCCATGCGGCCGAACCGCTGCCGTCCAGCACCTGCCGCAGATGCGGCAGCACATCACTGACTCCGCTGCCGGTGGGAATGGGCAGAGTACGCAAGGTTTTGGTCACGGCCACGCCTTGTCTCCGGCAAACCGGAAGGCCGTGGTTCGCTCGCTCACGGCAGCGATGGTGTCATGTCCGCCCGCGAACGGACAGCAGGGGTCAGCGCTGCCGGGACAAGGCACCGGCGCCGGCTGATCGGATTGGGCTGGGCCAGGCATGGGACTGCGATTCACTCGTCGGACGGTACGAAAGCGGTCGCACCGGGCGTCGGTGATCGGGCGGCCATCCGATCGTATCGTCGCCCGGGGGACCCGGGGTTGGCAACCCGGCAGAAAACGCGGACCCGCACCGGGCTCAGCGGGTATCCCGCCGGATCGGGTGATCATCCGGTACCTCGACCAGCACGATCGGCACCCCGTCGGGATCTTTCAACCACATCTCCACCAGCCCCCACGGCTCGGTGACCGGTGCCCGGTCGATCGCCACACCGTTGAGCGTCAGTTCCACCGCCGCCGACGAGGCATCGCGCACCTGTAACCAGATCGCCCCCGCGAATCCGCGCGGACTCGATTCGGACCCGCCGTGCCCGGCCACCTCGATCAGCGACTGCCCGGCGAAGAACACGGTTCCGCCGGGGTACTCCCGGTAGACGGCCAGGCCGAGGGAGTCCCGATAGAAAGCGAGGGTGGTCGCGTAGTCCCGGGGTCGCAGGATGATGCGGCTGCTGAGGATGTCCATCGCCGGAAAGTCTAGGGGTCGGTCCGGGCTCGTGGTGGCGAGTTCGCGGGTCGCGACTCCGCGGGGGCGGCGCGCCTCAGAAGTACCAGGGATACGGCGTCCAGTCCGGCGCCCGCTTTTCCAGGAAGGAGTCGCGCCCCTCGACCGCCTCGTCCGTCATATAGGCCATCCGCGTCGCCTCTCCCGCGAACAGCTGCTGCCCGACGAGTCCGTCGTCGGCCAGGTTGAACGCGTATTTGAGCATCCGCTGGGCCTGCGGGGATTTGCCGTTGATCGCTTCGGCCCATTCCAGCGCGACGTTCTCCAGTTCCGCGTGGTCGACCACCTCGTTCACCGCGCCCATGGCGTGCATGTCCGCGGCGGTGTAGGTGCGGCCCAGGAAGAAGATCTCCCGGGCGAACTTCTGTCCGACCAGTTTGGCCAGGTAGGCGCTGCCGTAGCCGCCGTCGAAGCTGCCCACGTCGGCGTCGGTTTGTTTGAAGCGCGCGTGTTCGCGGCTGGCGAGGGTGAGGTCGCACACCACGTGCAGGCTGTGCCCGCCGCCCGCCGCCCAGCCGTTGACCAAGGCGATCACCACTTTCGGCATGAACCGGATGAGTCGCTGGACCTCGAGGATGTGCAATCGGCCCGCGCGGGCCTTGTCGACGGTATCGGCGGTATCGCCGCTCGCGTACTGGTATCCGCTGCGGCCGCGGATGCGCTGGTCGCCGCCGGAGCAGAACGCCCAGCCGCCGTCCTTGGCGCTGGGTCCGTTGCCGGTGAGCAGGACGACGCCGACGTCCGCCGTCATCCGTGCGTGGTCGAGGACGGTGAACAACTCGTCTACCGTGTGCGGCCGGAAGGCGTTGCGCACTTCGGGGCGGTCGAACGCGATGCGGACGGTGCCCTGTTCGATATGGCGGTGGTAGGTGATATCGGTCAGGTTCTCGAACCCGGCCACTTCGCGCCACAGCGTCGGATTGAACGTCATAGGGGTGATTACATCAGGCCCGGCGGAGCCGTCGGCGGGCCGTTGAGTTCACCACATCTCGGCCCAAATGTTTGGACGGCGTATAACCCGGAGCTACGGTGCATATATGAGCGAGCAGACCCAACCGACGATCGATGACAGTGCTGTCGACGAGGATCGGTACGAACGGCACGGGGGCTTTCCGAAGATAACCCCGGCCCGGGTCGGCCCGGAATTCGGGGAATTCGTCGCGGCCATGCGCACGCTCCAGGATCTCGCCGTCTCGGCGGACGCCCCCGACGAGGTCTATCGCGCCGCCCGCGATCAGGTGAACGATCTGATCGATCTGCTCGAGCCCTATCGAGCCCCGGAACAGCAGGGTCCCGCCGGCCGGGCCGTCGAACTCCCCGGGCGCGGCAGTCTGCTCCTGCTGCCCTGGCACACGGTGTCGGCCGGACCCGACGGCATCGTGATGGAAGGCGTCTTCCGCCGCTTCCATCTGGGGGGTAACTCCGCCGCGCACGGCGGGGTGCTGCCGCTGCTGTTCGACGACCTTTTCGGGATGACCGTCCACTACGCCGGGCGCCCCATCAGCCGGACCGCGTTCCTGCATGTGAACTACCGCAAGGTGACCCCGCTCGATACGCCGCTGACGGTGCGCGGCCGGGTCGAGCGGATCGAGGGTCGCAAAACCTTCATCAGCGCCGAACTCGTGGACGCGGAGGGCACGGTGCTGGCCGACAGCGAGGGACTGATGGTGCAGCTCCTGCCCTGGCAGCCGTGACAGACCCCGTGCGGACGCGTCGCGGCATCGGCGCCGGGACTGTCGCTCACGGTTCCTGAACCGGGTCGCGCGACGGCGGCGCCGGTATTCCCCGCTCAACGCGGTCCGGGCTCGAATCGTGCGGTCGCGTAACGCTTCCGTGGTTGCGGAGGCGCCTTCTCCGCCTGCTGCTTACCCATGCGGGGCGGAGAGTACTCGTCCGGGTGGTGCGTATAGTTGCGTTGCCCGTCCATACGAGTACTGATCCGGAGGATCCTTAAATTGGTTGCAGCACTGTCTGAATCACTGCTTGACGAGGCTACGCGCCCGGCCTTTCTCGCCGACGCCGTCCAGGTCCTGGACGCCGAGGTCTCTGATAAGGGTGGTGCGTCGGGTCTGGCCGTGAAGGGTGGGTACGCCGCGGTTAAGAAGATCAGCCCGTCCATCGTGCCCGACGCCCTGGATTCGCTGGCGCCCAGGCTGCTCGAGCAGCTCGAGTCGTACTGGCGTGAATTCCAGGCCGGTGGCACCGGCACCTTCGGTGAGCTGCTCAGCTCCAAGGGTGACGAGGTCGCCGAGTCCCTGCTGACCGTCACCGACGCGCGTGCCGCGGCCTCGAGCCGTCCGGCGCTGCAGAAGGTGTACAACTCGATGCGTTCCTCGGCCAAGAAGAACGTCATCGAGGCGCTGCCCCGGGTCGGCGACCTGGTGCAGAAGCACGCCGGATAGTCGACTGACCGTCACGGTGTGATTCGGCCGCGCGTGCGCGCGGCACGTGGGGGGCCTCGACGACGAGGTCCCCAACGGGGGGGAAGTACTGCTTCCGGTGGCCGGCCCGTCCAGGGCGGGGCCGCCGGACTTTTTTTCGGGGCGATCTCGACGCCTCGCGACGACTCATGGGTGTGAGCAGGCCGACGCAGACGTGACGGCCGCGGTCTGACAGGCTGGAGTCGTGAATCCGTCAACAGCGCAGGCACGGGTGGTCGTCGACGAACTCGCCCGCGGTGGGGTGCGGGAGGTCGTGCTGTGTCCCGGGTCGCGTAACGCGCCGTTGGCATTCGCCCTGCAGGCCGCCGACGCGGCCGGCCGGCTCCGGCTGCATATGCGCGTCGACGAGCGAACCGCCGGATTTCTCGCCGTCGGCCTGGCCATCGCTTCGGGCGCCCCGGTTCCTGTGGTGATGACCTCGGGTACCGCGGTGGCCAATCTCGGCCCGGCGGTACTGGAGGCGAATTACGCCCGGATCCCGCTGATCGTGCTCAGCGCCAACCGCCCGTACGAAATGCTCGGCACCGGTGCGAACCAGACGGTGGAGCAGCTCGGCCTGTTCGGCAGTCAGGTCCGCGCCACCATCAGTCTCGGACTCGCCGAGACCGAGGCCGCGGCCGACTATCCCCGGCAGAACAGTGTGTGGCGGTCTTCGGTGTGCCGGGTGCTGGCCGCCGCGCGTGGTACCCGTTCCGGGAACGCCGGACCCGTGCAGTTCGATATTCCGCTGCGCGAACCGCTGGTGCCGGACTTGCGCGAGGACGAGACCATTCCGGCCGGGCGGGGCGCCGAATCGCCCTGGACAGCAACCCAGTACGCCACCCTGGACGTTCCGCTCGATATCGATCTCACCCCCGATACCGTGGTGATCTCCGGGCACGGCGCCGGCCTGCGCGCCGAACTGGCCGCGCTGCCCACGGTCGCCGAACCCACCGCCCCCGTGCACGGTCCGGCCCTGCATCCGCTGGCGCTGCCGCTGCTGCGACCCCGGCAGGCGATCATCACCGGGCGGCCCACCCTGCACCGGCAGGTGTCGCGGGTGCTGGCCGACCCCGAGGTCACCGTGTACGCGCTGACCACCGGCCCGCGCTGGCCGGACGTCTCGGGAAACGTGGTCGGCACCGGAACCCGCGCGGTGACCAGTGGGGCGCCCAGCGCGGAGTGGCTGGCCCGCTGCCGTGACCTCGATCTGCGTGCCCGCGCCGTGGTGCGCGAGGAACTGGCCCGGCATCCCAAACCCACGGGTCTGCATGTGGCCGCCGTCGTGATGGACGCCCTGAACGACGGTGACCAGTTGCTGCTCGGCGCTTCGAACCCGGTACGCGATGCCGCGCTGGTGGCCGCACCGCGACCCGGTGTGCGGGTCCTGTCCAACCGGGGTGTCGCGGGGATCGACGGTACGGTGTCGTCCGCCGTCGGCGCGGCGCTGCATCATCGGGGCCGCACCGTCGCGCTCATCGGTGATCTCACTTTCCTGCACGACGCGTCGGGGCTGCTGATCGGACGCGGTGAACCCCGGCCCGACGAGCTGACCATCGTGGTCGCCAATGACGACGGCGGCGGGATCTTCGAACTCCTCGAACAAGGCGATCCCCAGTACGCCGGCGTTTTCGAGCGGGTGTTCGGCACGCCGCACGGAATGGATCTGTCGGCGTTGTGCGCGGCGTACCGCATTCCGCACCGGCAGGTCGGGCTGGACGAGCTGGCGACCGAGCTCGGCGGGTCCGCGCGCGGGTTCCGGGTGCTGGAAGTGGTCACCGACCGGGCCGGATTGCGGGATCTGCACGGCGCGCTCAAAGCGAACGTCGGGGCCTGACGGGAGGCGGCTGGGGCGATATTCGTCCACACACCGCGTACGGCCGGAGCGAAGGCCGAGATACGGGTAGCGGACAGCTGTTCGTCGCATCTGCGCGGTGGCCGGTGAATTCCACCGGCCGGGGTCGTCGGTACTGGTGGATCCACCCGAACCAGAGGAGCCCCGATGCACCCGGAATTCGACTTGTCGGCGGCCGCCGACGCGCTGGCCGATATCGTCACCGCGATCGGTGACGATCGACTCGACGCCGCGACCCCCGCCGGTCTGCCCGTCCGCGCGATTCTCGACCACGTCTCCGGTTTGGCCGAGGCGTTCCGCGCCGCCGCCGCCAAGGAGTCGGCGGGGGAGTCCGCCGCGCCCGAATTCGATTCCGGCGCAGTTCTCTCCGCCGACTGGCGAACCGGCATTCCCACCCGGTTGCGCGCCCTCGCCGCGGCGTGGCGGGCGCCCGCGGCCTGGGACGGTGTCACCGAGGCGGGTGGTGTGACCATGCCCGCGGCGGTTACGGCACGGGTCGCGCTCGACGAACTGGTCGTTCACGCCTGGGATCTGGCGCGCGCCACCGGGCAGGAGATGAAGGTGAGCGAATCGGACCTGGATGTCCTGCTGGAGTTCCTGAAGGACACTCCGCCGGAGGGCACGCCCGGACTCTTCGGTCCGATAGTTCCGATCGGGCCGGGTGCCCCCGCCCTGCACCGGGTTCTGGGATTCACCGGCCGCGACCCTTTCTGGATTCCGAAGGCCGGCTGAGCCGACGGCCGGATCGGGTCACGTCTGCGTCGTCTCGGCGCGCAGGAAGACCCCGGCCGCGGCCGCGCTCGCGGCGGCCTCGGCCGTGGTCCGGACGGCGTCGTCGTCGATCGGATCGCCGCTGGCCAGCAGCCGGTAGTACAGGGGTCCGGATACGGCGGTGAGCACCGCGCGCGGGTCGGTACCGGGTGGGACCTCACCCCGGGCGACGGCGTCGGCGACGCAGGGCGACCATTCGGTCAGCCGGACGTCGTAGAACCGGCGCAGCGCCGAGGCTGTCGATTCGTCGCATGTCGCGGCGGCGATGACGGCGCGGAACAGCCGCCCCTGCCGTGGATCGGTGAGGGTTTTCGCGACCAGGCGGGCATTGGCCGTCAGATCGCCGAGCAGCGAACCGGTGTCGGCGCGGGGCAGCGACTGTTCGGCCATCTCGACCAGGAGGTCGGCTATCAGGCCGGTGGGCGTCCGCCAGCGCCGGTAGACGGTGGTCTTGCCGACTTCGGCCCGGGCGGCGACTTCGGCGAGATCGAGCTGTGCGAAGCCGTGTTCGGCGAGCAGATCGCCGGCCACCTGTAGTACCGCGGTGCGCACGCGTGCGGTGCGGCCGCCGGGCCGCACGGATCCGGGAACGGACGACTCAGAGGTCATAACGGGACTCCAGTTTCATTTATCCGCGAATGGGTGTATGTTCGAGCTTGTTAACGAAACTGTAGACCCTTTAGGAGTCGAAATGGAATACCGGCGGTTGGGTGCCTCGGGTCTGGTCGTTCCCGCACTGAGTTTCGGCGCAGGCACCTTCGGTGGACGGGGGGAACTGTTCGGCGCCTGGGGTGACACCGACGTGGACCAGGCCCGCAAGCTCGTCGACATCAGCCTGGACGCGGGGGTGACGATGTTCGATACCGCCGATGTATATTCCGACGGCGCGTCGGAGGAAGTGCTCGGCGCGGCGATCCGCGGCAGGCGCGATCGGCTGCTCATCTCCACCAAAGCCGGTCTCCCCACCGGACCGGGGCACGCTGACGCGGGTTCGGGCCGATCCCGCCTCATCGGGGCGGTGGAGGCATCGCTGCGCCGGCTCGGCATCGAGCATATCGACCTCTTCCAACTGCACGCCTTCGATGCGAACACGCCGATCGAGGAAACGCTGCGAGCTCTCGACGACCTGGTCCGCGCCGGCAAGATCCGGTACCTGGGCGCCTCCAACTTCGCCGGCTGGCAGCTGATGAAATCGTTGGCCGCCGCCGACCGCCACGGCCTGACCCGGTATGTCGCCCACCAGGTCTACTACTCCCTCGTCGGCCGCGACTACGAATGGGAGCTGATGCCGCTGGGCCGGGCGGAAGGAGTCGGCGCGGTGGTCTGGAGTCCCCTCGGCTGGGGCCGGCTGACCGGAAAGATCCGGCGCGGACAGCCGTTGCCCGCGGGCAGCCGGTTGCACCAGACCGCCGAGGCCGGACCGCCGGTCGATCAGGAACATCTCTACGACGTGGTCGACGCCCTGGACGAAATCGCCGCCGAAACCGGTCGATCGGTTCCGCAGATCGCCCTGAACTGGCTGCTCTCCCGACCCACTGTCAGCACGGTCATCGTCGGAGCCCGCAACGAGGAACAGTTGCGCCACAACCTCGGGGCCGTCGGTTGGCAACTCACCGCCGACCAGGTCGCCAGGCTCGACAAGGCGAGTGCGCTCACTGCGCCCTATCCCTATTACCCGTACTACCGGCTGCCCGACTTCACCCGGGTCAACCCGCCCGCGGTCTGAGGAACGCGATCAGTAGACGTCGCGGACGTAGCGCTTCTCGGCGGTGAGCCGCTTCTTGAAGGCCAGTGCCCCGTCCTCGTCGAGTTTGCCGTGGATTCGGGCGATCCGGAGCAGGGCGTCGTCCACATCCTTGGCCATCCGCGCGGCGTCGCCGCAGACATAGAAGTGGGCGCCCTCGCGCAGCCACGCCCACAGTTCGGCGCCGTGTTCGATCATGCGGTGCTGCACATAGATCCGCTCCCGCTGGTCCCGGGAGAAGGCCAGATCCAACCGGGACAGGTGCCCGGTGCGGAACATGTCCTCGAGTTCGGCGCGGTAGTAGAAGTTCTGCGCCGCGTGCTGGTCGCCGAAGAACAGCCAGTTGCCGCCGGTGGCGCCCAGCGCGCGGCGTTCGTGCAGGAATCCGCGAAACGGGGCGATCCCGGTGCCCGGCCCGACCATGATCATGGGCACGCTCGGATCCACCGGCGGCCGGAAATGGGGTGCGCGCTGCAGGAAGATCGGTACGTCGCCGGATCCGGCGCGATCGGCCAGGAAGGTCGAGCAGACGCCGCCGCGCCGGGCCGCCGACCCCGCGGCCGCGGGGTCGCCGTAACGCACGATACCGACCGTCAGCTCCACCTGATTCGGGCTGACCAGCGGACTCGACGATATCGAATACTGGCGCGGCTGGAGCTTCTTCAGTACGTCCAGCCATTCCACCAGGTCGGCGCGCACCGGGAAATCACGCAGTACATCCGCCAGTTGGCGGTCCCACAGATATCCGGCCAGTTCGTTGCGGTTGTCGCGGCGCAGCAGTTTGGCCAGCCGATTGTCCGGATTGTGCGCGGCGACGAACTCCAGCAGATCCCGGGAGATCTTGGTGATGTCGTAGTGAGTACTCAGCGCCCGGACCAAGGTCGTCTCGGCGCCGTCCACCTCGACGGTGCGGCGGCCGTCCAGGCCGGTCGCCGCCAGCCATTCCCCGACCAGGGACGGACCGTTCGACGGCCGGATACCGAGCGAATCGCCCACTTCGTAGTGGGCGTCCGAGCCGGCCAGATCGAAGCTGATCCGCCGGACCTCCTTCGCGGCGTCTGGCGCGGTGAGGACCTCGTTGTGCAGCAGGGGCGCGGAAACCGGTGCGGCGCGGGTGAACGCGGCGGGCGCCGGGCGACCGGTCTGTCGTGGCGCGGGGGCGCTCCGTTCCAGAACGCGGGTCACGGTGGCGGTGGCGGGGGTCGCGTCGGATTCGCGGGGACCTCGGCCGCCCGCGCCGCCGACCGGACCGCTGTCGCCGGAAACGCCGGAACGGGAATCGCTCCCGTCGCCGCCGGAGAGTGCGGCGATCACCGAATCCAGCCAGACCGCCCCCGGCTCTTCGAAATCGGGCTCGCAGTCCTGGCGCGGCAGCAGCCGGGTGGCGCCGCGGTCGGCGAACACCGTGTCCAGTTTGCGGCCGTGCCCGCAGAAGTCGTCATACGAGGAATCGCCGAGCGCGAAGACCGCGTAGCGCATTCCGGTGAGCCGGACCGTGCTCTCGTCGAGCCTTGTCCAGAAATCGGTCCCGTTGTCCGGTGGACCGCCGTCGCCGAAAGTGCTGCTGACCACCAGGACGTCACCGGCCAGCGTCGCGAGTTCGCTGGAATCCATATCGAGCAGCCGCGGCCGGAAACCGGATTCGGTGAGCCGGTGGGCCACGGCGGCGGCGAATTCCTCGGCATTGCCGGTCTGCGAGGCCCACAGCACCGTCACGATCCGCTCCGCAGACTTCGAGGTCGCAGCACCGGCCGCGGGGTCCGGGTCGCGTGAGTACATCCCGGCCAACATCCCGTCCACCCACAGCCGACTCTGCTCCGACAGCGGCGCGGACACGGGCAGGACCGGCTGCCCGGACACCGGCAGCGACTGCAGGGCGGCGAGATATCCACCGAGATAGATCCGTTCGGTCTCACTGAGAGTCGGCGTGGCCGCCGTGTCCAGGCCGAGGACCGTGGCCAGCGGATGGGTGCCGGTTTCGGCGAGTTCCGAGGTGCTGCCCGGAGTTTCCGGCGTCCGCGCCCGCGTCATCGCCGCGACCCGGCGCAACGCCACCGCGCACGCCTTGAATTCCGGTTGCAGGGAATCGGGGTCGACCGCGTCGTTGGTCACGGCGTTGATGGTGAGGTACTCGCCCTGCTCGTCGTTCCAGTGGAAGGGCGCGAAACAGTCTCCCGGCCGCACCCGGTCACTGATCCGCACCGGCAGCACGGCGCGACCGCGTCGCGAGGCGATCTCGAGTTCGTCGCCGGGGGCCAGGCCGAGAGCGCGGGCGTCGTCGGGATGGATCTCCACGAAGGGTTCGCCGTTGAGCTTGTCGAGTTTGTCGATCCGGCCGGTCTTGGTCATCGAATGCCACTGGTGCTGCAGTCGGCCGGTATCGAGCAGGAACGGATAGTCGTCGTCGGGCATCTCCGCCGGCAGCATGTGCGGGCGCGGCCAGAAAACCGCCCGGCGACTCGGGGTGGGGAAGGCCAGCCGGGGACTGCGCCCGGCGTCGTCGGTGAACCGCGGCTGACTCACACCGTCGTTCACATAGCGGATCGGGTTGCGCCGCCGCGCGGGGTCGGGGCACGGCCACTGCATCGGCCCCTCGCGCAGCTGTTCGTAGCTCATCCCGCTCAGGTCGTAACCGGTGGCCGGATTCGCGAAACGGCGCAGTTCGTCGAATACCTCGGCGCTGGAGCCGAAGTCGAAACCGGGGAACCCCATGGCGGTCGCCACCTGCGCGATGAGCTGCCAGTCCGGCCGGGCCTCGCCCGCCGGTTCGATCGAGCCGCGCAGCAGGGTCACGGTGCGTTCGGAGTTCACCATCGCCGCGTCGGACTCCGCCCACAGGGCGGCCGGGAGCAGGATATCGGCGTAGGTGTTGGTGGCTGTTTCGGTGTAGGCGTCCTGTGCGATCACCAGGTCGGCGGCTTCCAGGCCGGCGATCACCGTTTTCCGGTTGGCGACGGTGGCCACCGGGTTGGTGCAGATGATCCACGCGGCCTTGATGGCGCCCGCCGACAGTTCCCGGAACATCTCGATGGTGCCGGGCCCCGATTCGGTGCGCAGGGTGCCCGGCGGCAGCTCCCACGCGGTTTCCACGAACGTGCGATCGGCGGGGGACAGGACGCTTCGCTGGCCGGGCAGACCGGGACCCATGTACCCCATCTCCCGTCCGCCCATCGCGTTCGGCTGGCCCGTCAGCGAGAACGGTCCGCTGCCCGGACGGCAGATGGCGCCCGTCGCGAGGTGCAGATTGCACAGCGCATTGGTGTTCCAGGTGCCGTGGGTGGATTGGTTCAGCCCCATCGTCCACAGGCTCATCCACTCGCCGGCGGCCCCGATCCAGCGGGCGGCCGTGCGGATATCCGCTTCGGCCAGACCGGTCAGCACGGCCACTCGGTCCGGGGTGTAGTCGGCCAGGAATTCCGGCATCGCCGCCCAGCCCTCGGTGTGCTCGGCGATGAACTCGCTGTCGATGTCACCGGCCTCGACCAGTAGATGCAGCAGTCCGTTGAGCAGGGCCAGATCGGTGCCGGGCGCTATCTGCAGGAACAAGTCGGCGCGGGCGGCGGTATCGGTGCGGCGCGGATCCACCACGATCAGCTTGGCGCCCGCCTTCAGCCGGTCGGCCATGCGCAGGAAGAGGATGGGATGGCAGTCGGCCATATTCGCGCCGATGACGAAGAACAGGTCGGCGTGCTCGAAATCGTCGTAGGAACCCGGTGGGCCGTCCGCACCCAGCGACTGTTTGTACCCGGTGCCCGCGCTTGCCATGCACAGCCTGGAATTGGCTTCCATGTGCACGGTCCGCAAGTAGCCCTTGGCGAGTTTGGTCGCCAGGTACTGCGCTTCCAGCGACATCTGGCCGGACACGTACAACGCGATCGCGTCGGGACCGTGTTCGTCCAAGATCCCGCGCAACCGGGTGGCGGCCTCGCGTACCGCCTCGTCGACCCCGACCGGCTGCGGCTCGACCCCGCGTTCGGGCCGGTGGTAGGCGGTGGTCATCCGGCCGGGCGACTGCATCAACTCCAGGTGGGTGGCGCCCTTGGTGCACAGCCGACCGGAATTGGCCGGGTGCAGTCTGTCCCCGCTGACCTTGGCGATCACCGGGGCGCCGGTGGCATCCGGGGTGGTCGTGACCTCGATTCCGCAGCCGACGCCGCAATACGAGCACGCCGTCCTGGTCGTGCCCGGCTGCCGGTCTCCGCATACGTCGGACATGTCTCCGATCGTCCCCGCGACCGGTTTCCTCGGGTTTGCCCGATGTTATCGCCGGATCACATTCCACTTCACCGGCGCGGATCACCGCGGTGAGGTTGTCGAAACGAGGTGATCGGAACGGGGGTCAGCTGCCGAGTTTGTAGCCGCGGTGCAGGGCGACGACGCCGCCGGTCAGGTTCCGCCATTTCACCCCGGACCAGCCGGCCTCGGCGACCCGACGCCCGAGCTGCCGCTGATTCGGCCAGGCCCGGATGGATTCGGCCAGGTACACGTAGGCGTCGGGATTGCTGCTCACCGCCCGGGCGACCTTCGGGAGTGCCTTCATCAGGTACTCCATGTACAGCGTTGTGAAACCGGGCACGATCGGGGTGGAGAACTCGCAGATCACCAACCGTCCGCCCGGCTTGGTCACCCGCAGCATCTCGCGCAGCGCGAGATCGGTGTCGGCGACATTGCGCAGGCCGAACGAGATCGTCACCGCGTCGAAGGAGTTGTCGGCGAACGGCAATGCCATGGCGTCCCCGGCGACCATCGGCACCTTCCGGAACCGGCCCGCGGCCAACATGCCCTGGGAGAAATCTGCGGCCACACACCAAGCGCCCGACCGGCCCAGCTCCACCGTGGACACCCCGGTTCCGGCGGCCAGATCGAGCACCCGCTCGCCGGGTCGCGGGCCGATGGCCTTGCGGGTCGTCCAGCGCCAGTAGCGGTCCTGTCCGGCCGAGATCACGGTGTTGGTCAGGTCGTATCGTCGCGCCACCCCGTCGAACATCGACGCGACCTCGTGCGGTTGTTTGTCCAGCGAGGCGCGGACCGATTGTGTTTTCACCACAGCCCGACCCTAACGGGCGCGGCTGGGCGGAGCCCATCCACAGCCCGCGCGCGGCCACCGCGTCGAGGGCGGCACGCAGACCCGCCGCGGCCGGTCACGCCGAGCGCGGCAACCGGTATTCGGAGCCGATCACCTCGGCGTAATGGCCCAGGAGCTGGTTGCAGAGGGCGGGCCAGGTGCGGTGCAGTACCGATTTCCGGGCCGCCGCGGCGAACCGGGCGCGCAGCTGCGGGTCACGCAGCGGGGCGAGCGTGCCGGGCAGCAGTTCGGTGAAATCGGGGACCGGCAGCAGATAGCCGTTGCGGCAGTGCGCGATCAGGTCGCGGGGACCGCCGGCGTCGGGTCCGATCACCGGCACCCCGGAGGCCAGTGCTTCCTGGACGCCCTGACAGAACGTCTCGTGCTCACCCGGATGCACCATCACATCCAAGCTCGCGTAGGCCTGCGCGAGTTGGTCGCCGCCGAGTTCGCCGGTGAAGATCGCGTCCGGCAGCAGGGCGGCGAGGCGGCGGCGTTCCGGCCCGTCGCCGACGACCACCAGTCGAATCGACGGGTCATCGGCCAGCACCGCGAGCCGCTCCACGTGTTTCTCCGGTGCCAGGCGGCCGACGAACCCGACCAGCAGTCGATCGGTTCCGCCGAGCCACTGCTCGCGTAATGCCGGCTGCCGCGCGGCCGGGGTGAACCGGACCGTATCGACCCCGCGGCCCCACCGGTGCACGCGCGGGATACCGTGCCGGGCCAGATCCTCGACCGCCGCGCTCGACGGCGCCAGGGTGCGGACCGCCCGCTCGTGGATCCGCCGCGTCCAACCCCACGCGGCGCGGGTCGCCAGACCCAGCCCGTAACTCTTGGCGAATCCGGCCACATCGGTCTGATACACGGCCACCGCGGGCAGGTCGAGCCGCAGGGCCGCGGCCAGCCCGCCCGCGCCCAGCAGGAAAGGGGAGGCCAGATGCACCACGTCGGCATCGAAATCGTCCAGGACGCCGACCATGCCCGGCTGCGGCAGCCCCACCGGCAGCGAACTGATCTTGGGCACCATCACCGCCGGTACCCGGTGCACCGGGAATCTGCCGTGCTGCCGGGGTGCGGGCGGCTGCCCGCGCAGGGAATCGGGCGCGAGGACGAGAGCTTCGTGTCCGTGCTGATCCAGATGGTCCAGCACCCGGAGCACCGAGTTCACGACGCCGTTCATATTCGGGAGAAAGGACTCCGCCACGATGGCTACGCGCACCCGCTCAGTGTGCGGGTCAGGAGTCTCCCGGGACGCGTCGGCGATATGACGCCGGATCGAAGATCGGGCGAACACTCATCGAACCGGATACCGCGCGCATCAGCAGCCACAAGGTGGGCAGCGCGAGCGCCCAGGTGACGGCCAGCACCGATAGCGCGGGCAGGATCGCTACCCGCACATCACGCCCGGCGACCCGGACCAGATCGGGGTCGGCCCGGCTGTACTCGACGTTGATCCGTTCACCCACGGTCAGGTTGGTCGGATACAGGACCCCGACCTTCGGATTATGGGTCACACCGTCGGGTGTCACGTACATCACGGCCGAGCGCAGGCGTCCGGCGGAGAGCACCTCACCGGTGGTCTCGCCCTTATCCGATTCGATCAGGTAGTCATTGCGCCAAGCCGCCAGGAACAGCAGCACCACCAGGACGCTCACCGAGACGGCGGCGACCACGACCCCCACGCATACCCGGCGCAGGCGTTCCGCGCGCGCGGACGGCGCCGCCACCGGCCCGCCCGCCGGTGCCGTGTCCGTGCCCGGTTCCGGCGGCGCGGCGAGCGGTTCGGCTACTGCTGCCTGGTCGGGCACGCCACCTCCTGCGGGTTCGGTTTCGGCCGGGACGGGCTCGCCGTCCCGCGCGCCGTCACGCAAGAGATCGTCCGCGTGACCGGTACCGCGCTGTCGGCGGCGGCTGGTTTCCGGCACCGCAACAGGCTAGCCGGGTCGGCTAATGTGGGCGCCCATGGCCCGAAAATTCGGCTTCACGCTGTCCTATCCGATCCCGGTGGCCGATCTGCACGCCGCGCTCACCGGAGAAGAACTATGGCGCGACCGGTTCGCCGGCGCCCCGACAGCCACCCTCGACCTGACCCATCCCGACGGCCCGGACACCATCCGGGTCGCCATGAGCGAGACGATCCGGCAGGACAAGATCCCCGCCCTCGTGCGCAAAGTGCTCAAGAGCGAGCTGGTCGTCACGCGCGTGGACAACTGGCAGCCCCTCACCGGCACCACCGCCGCGGGCACCTTCGAGGGCACCTCGTCGGCGATCTCCTCGCAGATGACCGGCACCTATGAGCTGCGCCCCACCGCCGACGGTTCGGAAGTGGTGATCGCCGGTTCGGTCAAGGTGAAGGTTCCGCTGGTCGGCGGCGCGATCGAACCCCTCGCCGAGCAATTGCAGCGGCGGGTCGCCGAGGGCGAGCGCAAGTTCATCGTCAATTGGTTCCAGGAACGGGCGAACGCCTGACGTGTCCACCGGGGCCGCGGCAGGGCCCGGCCCCGGACTACCTCCACCTTCCGGTGAAGCGGCGCAACCGGATCCCGGGCGGCGATCCGATCAGAGTCGCAGCTGCGGGAGCAGATCCTCGGGTACCGGCCGGACCGTCATCGACCCGCTAACAAAAGGGTGCGAGCTCGTCGAACCGCATCGAGGCCCGGCCGGCGGTGCGCCAGGCCCGAGCGGTGAGATCCACGTCCTCATCGGTGACCAGATTTCCCATCACGCGGACCGCGGTGCGCTGCAAGAACTTCGACCGCATCACCGGCGGCCCGCCGATCGGGACCATCCGCGGGTGGGTGGCCAGGCCCGCGATACGCCGCGCCACCGAATAGGTGCGGCCGTACTTGGCGCGCAACAGGTTCGGCCAGACGCGGGTGAGGTCGGCTTCGTCCAGTAGTTCGGAGAGCATATGGCCACCCTCCAGCCCGTAGTCGATGCCCTCGCCGTTCAACGGGTTCACACAGCCGGCGGCATCGCCGACCAGCGCCCAGTTGCCTCCCGCGATACCGGACACCGCGCCGCCCATCGGCAAGAGCGCCGAGGACACCGCGCGCACCGAGCCGCTCAGCTCCCATTCCTCGCGCCGCTGCTCCGTGTAGTACTCCAGCAGGGGTTTCAACGCGATATGCGAGGGCCGCTGCTCGGTGGCCAGCGACCCGACCCCGATGTTCACCTCGCCGTTGGCGAGCGGGAAAACCCAGCCGTACCCGGGCACCAGCTCATCTTCGGCGTTGCGCAGTTCCAGATGCGAGGTGATCCACTGGTCGTCGCTGCGGCCGGAAGAGATGTAGGCCCGCGCCGCCACACCGTAGGCGTACCGGCGATGCCAGGTACGTCCCAGCATTTTGCCGACCGGGGAGCGCACCCCGTCGGCCACGATCAGGGTCCGGCAGCCGATTTCGTGGGTGGCGCCGCCCGTCCGCACGGTCACCCCGGCGACCCGGTCACCGTCGCGCGAGACGTCCACGACCTTGACGCCGTCGAGCATCCGCGCCCCGGATTTCACCGCGGTATCGCGCAGTTTGTCGTCCAGTTCGGTGCGCGGTATCGCGCTGCCGTAGGTCGGGAACGAACCGCCCGGCCAGGGCAGCAACGCTTCCCTGCCGAACCCGGTCATCCGCAAACCGTGGTTGACGGTGTGCGCCCGGACCCACTCGCCCAGACCCAGATGCTCGAGTTCCGCGGTGGCCCGCGGAGTGAGGCCGTCACCACATGTCTTGTCCCGCGGGAAGACCGCGGAGTCCAGGAGCAGCACATCGCGACCCGCACGAGCGGCCCAGGCCGCGGCCGCCGAACCAGCCGGTCCCGCACCCACGACCAGCACCTGTACGTGCGCGGGCAGCGCGTTGTGGTCCGTAACGGATGGTGTGGCTTCGGGTGCACCCATGCGGTCAATAGTTACAGGCCGTCGACAGTGATGTCGATGGCGGTACGGTGCAGGGTGACGGTGTTCATGGGCGTTCCGACATGAACACGCTAGGTTCATCACCGTGGGGTCGGACGCGTCCTTGGGAGAAGGTATGAGCACATCTGCTGTGAGCGAAGCCGGCACGGTGGTGGCGGGGGTAGACCTTGGAGACCCCGCCCTCGCCGATACCGTGCGCAACGGCCTCGATGAAGTAGAGAAACTGCTGGTCGAGGAACTGTCCGACGGTGCGTCCTTCCTCCAGGAAGCCGCACTGCACCTGGCCAAGGCAGGCGGCAAGCGATTCCGGCCGCTGTTCACCATCCTCACCGGGCAGTTGGGCCCCCGCCCGGGCGACCCGGACCTGATCACCGCCGGCACCGTCGTCGAACTCGTGCACCTGGCCACCCTCTATCACGACGACGTCATGGACGAAGCCACCATGCGCCGGGGTGCGACCAGCGTGAACTCCCGCTGGGGCAACAGTGTGGCGATCCTGGCCGGCGACTATCTCTTCGCGCACGCTTCCCGCCTCACCTCGACGCTGGGCCCGGATGCCGTGCGCATCATCGCCGAGACCTTCGCCGAACTGGTCACCGGTCAGATGCGCGAAACGATGGGCGCCCGCGAATCCAACGATCCGGTCGCGCACTATCTGCGCGTGGTCTGGGAGAAGACCGGTTCACTGATCGCGGCCTCCGGCCGTTTCGGCGGCACCTTCTCCGGCGCCGCCGACGACCACGTGGAACGCCTGGCCCGCCTCGGCGACGCGGTGGGCACCGCCTTCCAGATCTCCGACGACATCATCGATATCTCCTCGGTATCGGCCCAATCCGGTAAAACCCCCGGCACCGACCTGCGCGAAGGCGTTCACACCCTCCCGGTCCTCTACGCCCTCCGCGACGAAGGCCCCGACGGCGACCGCCTGCGCACCCTCCTGGCCCACCCGCTCGAATCCGACGCCGAAGTAGCCGAAGCCCTGGAACTGCTCGGCCGCTCCCCGGGCATGACCCAGGCCAAGGAAAAGTTGCGCGAGTACGCCGATATCGCTCAGACGGAACTGAAGGCCCTGCCCTCGGGCCCCGCCAACGACGCCCTGGTCCGGCTGGTCCAGTACACGATCGAACGGGTCGGATAGGCAGCATCCAGCCTGTATAAGCGGGTGCGGGGCTCGTACCTGGAAGTGCAGGGGCTTGATCGGCTTCGACGGACACGGTGGGTGCGGTGGTCGGGCTGCTGGCTCGGTCTCGTATTCGGCGGGACTGCGGTAGCCCAGGCTGCTGCGTAGTCGGTGCAGGTTGTACCAGCTTTCGATGAAGTCGAAGATCGCGGTGCGGGCGGCGGCCCGGCTGGGCCAGGTGGTGATGTCGAGGAGTTCGCGCTTCATGGTGGCGATGAACGATTCGGCGAGCGCATTGTCTGGGCTTGCTCGCGAGGGTGAGGGGTGGGGTTGCTCGCGAGGGTCTGTGTTTATTTGCGCCGCCTGCGGCGTCGCGGGGGTTGAGGCCCCCTTGGTCCCGGCGTTCAGCCCTCGAGACTCGAGGCTTCGCCTCATGCGCTTTCGAGGGCTGAACGCCGGGACGGGCCTCAACCCTCCAAGTGCCTCGCTGGACTCGGCGCCGAGCGGTTACGTCGCATACGGACCTTCCGGACCATCGCGCACCTGGTCCGCACAGGCAGACCTTGTCGCCGGTCCTGTTGTCCGGGGCCACACGTCGCACGGCTCTCAGCACCCTGGTCCACACGGGCACACCCTCGAATGGTTCCCCTCCGCCGAACCGGCGCACCCTCCCTGCGCCGAGTCCAGCGAGGCCCACACAGGTTGCGGCCCGGCCCGCGTTTCAGCGCCCGAAGCGCATGCGCCGCAGGCGCGAGTCTCGGGCGCTGAAACGCGGGCCCTCTGGGGCCGCAACCCGCGACGCCGTAGGCGGCGCCGATGACACAGCAACCCGCGACGCCGCGGCGCAAATAAACACGGAACTCCGGGACGGACGTGATCGTTGTCGTGCAGTAGCGTTCTTACCGAAATCCGCGCGTCTGGGCGCGCCACGTATACAGGAGTGCTATGCACGGGCACGGGTTTGCGAATGGAATGAAAACGTTCGGGCTCATGGTCGGCCTTTCCGCTCTGATCGTGCTGGTGGGAGCGGCGTTCCGGAACACGACCATTCTGATCGTCGCGGTGGTTCTCGCGGTGGCGATGAATGGTTACGCGTATTTCAACAGCGATAAGCTCGCGCTCAAGGCGATGCGGGCGCAGCCGGTGAGCGAGATCGAGGCGCCTGCGATCTACGGGATAGTGCGTGAGCTGGCCACTATCGCTCGTCAGCCGATGCCGCGATTGTATATAAGTCCGACCAACGCACCGAACGCGTTCGCGACCGGACGTAATCCGCGGCATGCGGCGGTGTGCTGTACCAGCGGTATTCTGCAGATCCTGGACGAGCGGGAATTGCGTGCGGTGCTCGGGCACGAACTGTCCCATGTATACAACCGGGATATTCTGATCTCGTCGGTGGCGGGCGCTATGGCGGCGGTGATTTCCGGGCTGGCGAATTTCGCATATTTCACAGCCGTTTTCGGCGGCAATCGGGGTGGTTCCGGGCCGAATATGGTCGGGATGCTCTTGGTTTCCCTGCTGGGTCCCATTGCCGCTGGTTTGATCAAGCTCGCGGTGTCCCGGTCCCGCGAGTATCAGGCCGACGAGTCGGGTGCCGAGCTCACCGGTGACCCGCTCGCGCTGGCATCGGCACTGCGCAAATTGGAGCGCGGCGTGCAGGCGGCGCCGTTGCCGCCCGAACCCCGGCTGACCGCGCAGTCGCATCTGATGATCGCCAATCCGTTCCGCGCCGGCGATCGGATGGCCCGGATGTTCTCGACGCATCCGCCGATGGCGGAACGGATCGCGCGGCTGGAACAGATGGCGGGCCGGTGAGCGTGTCCGGACCTGACCCGCACACGCCGGCCGGGGCTGTCTACCGGTAGTTCACGAACTGCAGAGCGATCCCGAAGTCCTCGCCTTTGATCAAGGTGATCACGGCTTGCAGATCATCGCGTTTCTTACTGCTGACTCGCAGTTCCTCGCCTTGGATCTGCGCTTTGACGCCCTTGGGGCCTTCGTCACGGATCTTCTTGGAGATCTTCTTGGCGTGTTCGGAGTCGATGCCCTGTACCAGCGTCCCGGTGACCTTGTAAGTCTTGCCCGAGGAAACCGGTTCGCCCGCGTCGAATGCCTTGAGGGAGATGTCGCGGCGGATCAATTTTTCCTTGAACACTTCGAGCGCGGCCTTCACTCGTTCCTCGGATTCCGCGGTGAGCACTATTTTGTCCTCGCCGGACCATTCGATCTCCGCGCCCGTGCCCCGGAAGTCGTAGCGGGTGTTCAGTTCTTTCTCGGCCTGGTGCAGGGCGTTGTCGACCTCCTGCCGCTCGACCTTGCTGACGATGTCGAATGATGAATCGGCCACACTGCGCTCCTGTTCGCTGTTGAGTCACCTGGGTGCTTACGCAAGCTACCTGGTCGGTGGCCCAGCGCCGCGCCGCCGTGGTGATCGGCGGGAGTTCGGGGGATCTGGCCAGCGGGTTTGCATTACAGGTGCGGGTTCGTTGTATCCTGCTGAGCGCACTGAGAAAGCGATCGCGAGATCAAGAGTGCGGGATAAGGCAGGTTGCCCGAGCGGCCAATGGGAGCAGACTGTAAATCTGTCGGTGAAAGCCTACGTAGGTTCGAATCCTACACCTGCCACCACGAGCCCCCGCCGGTTGAGACCGGCGGGGGCTCTGTTGTTTCCACCGGTTCGCGGCGGCGGGTCTCGGGTGTGGAAAATGTGCTCTGACCACTCGGTTTGGAGCTCTTGGCGGTGAGTGTGTACTCTCGTTCAAGTCTTCGGGGCAACGAGTACTAGTCCATCGGTACCCGCTGCTCAGAGGTCGTGCCCCCTTAGCTCAGTCGGTAGAGCGTTTCCATGGTAAGGAAAAGGTCAACGGTTCGATTCCGTTAGGGGGCTCGCCGGATTGCCGGTGATGTCCCGACTCGGCATTCCAAGCCGCGGCGTCGCCGTCGCAGATGGCGCGTAAGGCGGTGTAGCTCAGGCGGTAGAGCAAACGACTCATAATCGTTGTGTCGCCGGTTCGAGTCCGGCCATCGCTACCCATACTGATTGACCCTCTGGTTGACCGGAAAGAAGGCATATCGTGGCCGCGAAGTCCACCGATGTCCGGCCAAAGATCACCTTGGCCTGCGAGCAGTGCAAGCATCGCAACTACATCACCAAGAAGAACCGGCGTAACGACCCGGATCGGCTGGAACTGAAAAAGTTCTGCCCGAACTGCGGCACGCACCGGGCGCATCGCGAATCCCGCTGATTCTCGCGTGACGTCGCCGCGGTAGCGGTCGGCGAGCATCCGGACGGGTCGCGACTCGCCGGACGCTCACAGCGCGACGGTCCGGAGCTGTTTCGGCTCGGTCACCGGTCGCGCTGTGGTTTTCGCCCCGTCCGATGGCGGCGTCATGTTTCCGCGGTGGTTGCGCGAACCACCGGTTCCGCGGCCGGTCCTCGGCCGCTGTAATGATCAGGCGGCAGCACGGCCCTTTTTCGGTCACGCCGACTACTATCTTCAGGCCCGACGCCAAGCCGCCATGCGGACTCCGTGCTCCGGGGTCAGATAGGTACAGTCCTCCCGTGACAATGAACACCGGAACAGACGAAGTGGTCGCGACGGATACGGAGTTCGACGCCGCCGCTCATGCGGCCGCGATGGTCGGTCACCACTACCGCGTGGACGACTACTACGAGGTCGGCCGTGAGAAGGTGCGGGAATACGCGCGTGCTGTTCAGGACAGCCACCCGGCGCACTGGGATGAAGACGTCGCCCTGGAATTCGGCTATGACGGTCTGGTAGCCCCGCTGACCTTCATCTCCCTCGTCGGGATCCTGGCGCAGCGCAAACTCTTCGAAACGGTCGTCACCGGCTATGACCTGAGCCAGATCATGCAGACCGATCAGATCCTGGAGTTCCATCGTCCGATCCTGGTCGGCGACCAGTTGACCTGCGATGTGCATCTGCATTCTTTCCGGCAGGCCTTCGGCGGCGACATCATCGTCACCAAGAACATCGTCACCGATCAGCGCGATGAGTTGGTCCTCACCACGTATACGACACTTGTAGGCCGCAGTGGTGGCGATATCGACCCGAACCTGAACGATGCGGTCCGCAAGGTCCTCATGCACGGGATGGACGCGGCGGTTCCCGATCACACGCCACGGACCGAGCACGTAGTACCGGCCCCGGCCGTGGGAAATGCGGTCCCGACACGGTTCGCCCGGGCATTCGACGATGTCTCCGTGGGCGACGAGCTGCCACCCCGGATCGTCCACCTCACTCGCGGCGATCTGGTGAACTACGCCGGTGTCTCCGGTGACGCGAACCCGATCCACTGGAGCGACGAGGTCGTCAAGCTGGTCGACCTGGACACCTGCGTCGGGCACGGCATGCTCTCCATGGGCCTGGGCGGGGGATTCGTGACCTCCTGGCTGGGCGACCCGGGTGCGGTGAAGGAGTACAACGTCCGGTTCACCAGTCCGGTCTTCGTGAGCGCCACCGAGCCGGCCGAAGTCGAGTTCACCGGCAAGGTGAAGTCCGTCGATCCGGAAACCGAGACCGCCGTGATCGCGATCGTGGCGAAGTCGGGTGGTCGCAAGATTTTCGGCCGGGCCACGGCAACCGTCCAGTTGTCCTGACCTGGTCGAGCGCCCCTGATTGGCTTCCGCCGCCGACCGTGCCGTACACTCGGGTTTCTGGGGTCACCAGCTGATGCGCGCTGTTCTGCAAGGCTGGTTCCAGGCGGGGTTCGTACACTTCGGCTACATCGGCTGAGTAGGCTCGAGCCGGTACCGGGTCGACCGGCCCCGCCGACGGGGCCGGCACCTGCTGGAGCGGCGCGCGTGTTGTGTGGCACCAGCGCTGATAACTGAATATCGCAGTGTGGCTGCATCTCGCGACAGTGTCGGAGTTCAGCCGAAGGGGCGTAGCTCAATTGGTAGAGCACCGGTCTCCAAAACCGAAGGTTGCAGGTTCAAGTCCTGTCGCCCCTGCCCTGGATGTCAGCGATGAGAGAGGATCGACGTGACCGACGAGCGGGACACCCGCCGCGGCGGATACGGCGCCGACGACGGCGATAACGCCGCCGCTGCTGCGCAGCGTCCGAGCGGAAAGCGCTCCGCTCGCCGGGGCCGGTCCACTTCATCGGGCGCGTCCGATACCGGTTCGATCGCGACCATCGATCGGCCCGCGCGCAAGGCCGAGACGAAGTCCGGCCGAGCCGAACGCGAGCGGTCCCGGAATCCGTTCAAGCGTTTGTTCAAGTTCCTGCGTGAGGTGATCGCGGAACTGCGGAAGGTTATCTGGCCCAACCGGAAGCAGATGATCACCTATACGACCGTTGTTCTGGTGTTCGTGGTCTTCATGGTCGCGTTCATCAGCGGGTTGGATCTGGCGTTCATCAAGGGTGTCGACTGGTTGTTCGGTTAGCCAGGCGACATCGGAGCCGGTAACCGATCCGCGCCGCGGGCCCGACGGTGCCCAACCGCCGCGCCCGCACCCCGGCACGCAGAGGATGCATGTGACGACACAGGAAGCGAGTGCCCAGTGAGCACCCCGGAGAACGACACCACCGACGAGTTCCCGGTCGACGATCAAGCGGCCGAGGAAGCCGCCGTATCCGTCGAGGAGCCGGCGTCCGACGCCGAGCCCGTGGCTGCCGACGAGGCCGCACCCGCCGACGAAGCCGCACCGGTGTCCGCCGACGCGGAGGAAGAACCGGACCCGGTAGAGCAGATGAAGGCCGTGCTGCGGCGTGCTCCCGGCGACTGGTACGTGATCCACTCCTATGCCGGGTACGAGAACAAGGTGAAGACCAATCTCGAGACCCGTGTGCAGAACCTGGACCTGGAGGATTACATCTTCCAGGTGGAGGTGCCCACCGAAGAGGTCACCGAGATCAAGAACGGTCAGCGCAAGAGCGTCAACCGTAAGGTGCTGCCGGGCTACATCCTGGTCCGGATGGATCTGAACGACGAATCCTGGGGTGCGGTCCGCAATACCCCGGGTGTCACCGGGTTCGTGGGCGCGACGTCGCGTCCCTCGCCGCTGACCATCAACGAAGTGGTGAAATTCCTCGTCCCGGCTTCGCAGCAGAAGAAGGCCGCGCCGGCCGCCGCATCCGCCGGTGGGGAAAGCGCCGGCGAGACCAAGGCCAAGCCCACCATCGAGGTCGATTTCGAGATCGGCGAGTCGGTGACCGTGATGGACGGCCCGTTCGCGACGCTGCCCGCCACCATCTCCGAGGTCAACGCCGAACAGCAGAAGCTCAAGGTGCTCGTCTCGATCTTCGGACGCGAGACCCCGGTCGAGCTGGAATTCACCAAGGTCGCCAAGATCTAGTCGGCGGCGCCTGTGTTTCCCGGGGCGGTGACCCCGGGCCGGAACTTGCAAAGAGCAAGGAACACCACACCCTAGGAAAGAAAGATGCCCCCCAAGAAGAAGAAGCTCGCCGGGATCATCAAGCTTCAGATCCAGGCCGGCGCGGCGAATCCGGCTCCGCCGGTGGGCCCGGCGCTCGGTCAGCACGGCGTCAACATCATGGAGTTCTGCAAGGCGTACAACGCCGCGACCGAATCGCAGCGCGGCAATGTCGTCCCGGTCGAGATCTCGGTGTACGAGGATCGGTCCTTCGACTTCAAGCTGAAGACCCCGCCCGCTGCCCGGCTCCTGCTGAAGGCCGCCGGTGTGCAGAAGGGTTCGCCCGAGCCGCATCGCAACAAGGTCGCCACGGTGACCATGGATCAGGTGCGCGAGATCGCCAAGACCAAGCAGGAAGATCTGAACGCCAACGATATCGATCAGGCGGCCAAGATCATCGCTGGGACCGCGCGCTCGATGGGTATCACCGTCGAAGGCTGAGGTGCGATACCTCCGCCTTCGCTACGGCCTCCGCCGTTCGGATGTGATGCGATCCCTTTGCCTTCGCCGAGGGCTCCGCGTCCGTATGCGACAGGTCGTTCGGACCCAGCGGAGCATCTTCGCGATCCCGCTTTCGGTGGGAGGGCCGGCCAGGCCCGATAACCACAGCTGAACCAAAGACTAAGGACAGAAAAACATGGCAAAACGAAGCAAGGCGTACCTCGCCGCCGCCGAGAAGATCGACCGCGACAAGCTGTACTCGCCGTTGGCCGCGGCACGGTTGGCCAAGGACACCGCCACCACCAAGACGGACGCGACCGTCGAGGTCGCCGTCCGGCTCGGCGTCGACCCCCGCAAGGCCGACCAGATGGTGCGCGGCACGGTGAACCTGCCGCACGGCACCGGCAAGACCGCCCGCGTCATCGTGTTCGCGGCCGGTGAGAAGGCTGCCGAGGCCGAGGCCGCGGGCGCCGACGCGGTGGGCGCCGAGGACCTGATCGAGCGGATCCAGGGCGGCTGGCTGGATTTCGACGCCGCGATCGCCACCCCGGACCAGATGGCCAAGGTCGGCCGGATCGCCCGCGTGCTGGGCCCGCGCGGTCTGATGCCGAACCCGAAGACCGGCACGGTCACCACCGATGTGACCAAGGCGGTCAACGACATCAAGGGTGGCAAGATCAACTTCCGGGTCGACAAGCAGGCCAACCTGCACTTCGTGATCGGTAAGGCCTCCTTCGACGACAGCAAGCTGGTCGAGAACTACGGTGCCGCGCTGGACGAGATCCTGCGGGCCAAGCCCTCGACCGCCAAGGGGCGTTACGTCAAGAAGGTGACGGTCTCGACGAACACCGGACCGGGCATCCCGGTGGACCCGAACCGCACCCGCAACCTCCTGGAGGAGGACGCGTAAGCGCCACCCGGAATACAGAAGTACCGCAACGGCGGGAGCGTCTCGGACGCTCCCGCCGTTGTTTGTCGGTGCCGACCCTGTCGCGCTGCGTCCGACGCGATATCCCGCGGCTCGGGCGGACGGTCTCACGAAATGAATGGGTCGGCACCTCGGCCGGCCGGGCTCGGCGATCCGCGGGTGCCCGGGATTTCCGGTTCGGCCCGGTGATCGATTACGGCCGCGTCGCGCAGGGGAATCTCCCTCTCGAAGCGCGGATTCCGAGTGTTCGCGTTCGTCTCGGTCGGCGGGGGAGCCCGCGGGCCGGAACGCGACTTCGAGTCGCCGGACTAATTTCTCCCGGCCGATCGTTACTCGGTGGTGTGACGGTGGTTCTACTGATTTCCGGGAGTACACGGGTGGGGTCGACCAACACGGCCGCGCTGCGGACTGTGGCGGCTGTCGCCCCGGACGGCGTCGGTGTGCGGTGGTACGGCGGATTGGCGGAGTTACCCGCGTTCGTTCCCGGTGCGGAGGGGCCTGTCCACCCCGCGGTACAGGAACTGCGGGAACAGTTGGGGGCCGCTGACGCGGTGTTGTTCTGCACCCCCGAATACGCGGGCACGCTGCCGGGAAGCCTGAAGAACCTGCTGGACTGGACCGTCGGTGCGGGCGATCTGTATCAGAAGCCGGCCGCCTGGCTCACCGTGGCGGCGCCCGGGCGTGGTGCGGGGGCCGCGGCGACGCTGGCGAGTGTGCTCGGGTATGTCGGCGCCGACGTCGACGAGACGATCAGTGCGCGACTACCCGTATCGCGGGACGATATCGGGCCCGACGGACTCGTCGGCGGCGCCGGATTCCGGGCCGGCGCGGTCGAGGTATTGCGCCGGTTGGCCGGCCGCGTCGTCGCTGTCGCGTCCGATTGACGCGGTCGCCGGAACTGTTTTGCCAGATGAGGCAGTGTCCGGGTATGCTCGACCAGGTTGTCGACCAGTTCGGCACCACCCAATCCGTTCTACCGAAGACCGTTGGTCGCTGATTCCGCATGGGATCGGTCGAAGGTCCGGCGAAAGTGCCGGCGGCCCGCGCAGGGAGAGCCGAGGCTGGAAGCGAGCACAGGTGAGCCTGTGATCGAAATCTTCTTTCGCGCCCCGGAACGCTCTGCGTTCGGGGCGCTTGTTCTTTCGCCGGCCCCTGATTCGGTAGGGCATACCCGATCCGACATCAGAGAGGAGGCGAAGTATGGCGAAACCCGAAAAGGTTGCCGCGGTCGCGGAGATCGCCGAGCAGTTCAAGGGCTCGACGGCCGCATTGGTCACGGAATACCGTGGCCTGTCCGTCGGCGCGCTCACCGAACTGCGTCGCGCGCTCGGTGCCGACGCCACGTACTCCGTCGCCAAGAACACCCTGGTGAAGCGCGCTGCGGCCGAGGCCGGCGTGGAAGGTCTGGACGAGCTGTTCGTCGGACCCACCGCGATCGCGTTCATCTCCGGTGAACCGGTCGACGCCGCCAAGGCGCTGAAGACCTTTGCGAAGGACAACAAGGCGCTCGTCATCAAGGGCGGCTACATGGACGGCGCTGCGCTGTCCGTGTCCGAGGTCGAACGTATCGCCGACCTGGAGTCCCGTGAGGTTCTGCTGGCCAAGCTGGCCGGCGCGATGAAGGGCAACCTGGCCAAGGCTGCCGGGCTGTTCAACGCTCCCGCTTCGCAGGTGGCCCGGCTGGCCGCCGCGCTGCAGGACAAGAAGCAGGCCGAAGGTGGCGAAGCCGCCGCGGAGTAAGACCCGCGTCACCATTCGCGGAACGGTCGACTCCGGCTCGCCCGCACAGACATTCATTATCGAAAGGAAACAACAATGGCCAACGTTGACGAGCTGCTCGAAACCTTCGGCAACATGACCCTGCTCGAGCTGTCGGACTTCGTCAAGAAGTTCGAGGAGAAGTTCGAGGTCACCGCCGCCGCTCCGGTCGCCGTCGCCGCCGCGGGTGCCGCCCCGGCCGCCGCCGAGGCCGCCGAGGAGCAGGACGAGTTCGACGTCATCCTCGAGGGTGCCGGCGATAAGAAGATCCAGGTCATCAAGGTGGTCCGTGAGATCGTCTCCGGCCTGGGCCTGAAAGAAGCCAAGGACCTCGTCGAGGGCGCGCCGAAGCCGATCCTGGAGAAGGTGGCCAAAGACGCCGCCGAGGCCGCCAAGGAGAAGCTGGAAGGCGCCGGCGCCAAGGTTTCGGTCAAGTAATTACGACCGGCTGAGCCGCGAACGGGCGGTCCCCTTTTTTGGGGGACCGCCCGTTTTCTCGTTTGCAGGTTAACGGCGATTCCGCGCTGCGGGGACCGCAGACGATGGTTACTCTTCGGTCAGGTCGGGTGTGCTATGGGTGTGCCATGAGATACAGTGGCCCAACCTACTGTGACGTGACGCACCGCTTCCGGGTCTGCGGTGCCGAGTGGGTGGCTCGCTGAGAAATGTGGAGGTTGGCGTGGGCGTCGAGGTCAGGACCGAGAGTGTAACCAAGTCGTTCGGTTCACAACGGATTTGGCAGGACGTTTCTATTACCCTGCCTGCCGGTGAGGTCAGCGCGCTGCTGGGCCCGTCGGGCACCGGTAAGTCCGTATTCCTGAAGTCGCTGATCGGCCTGCTCCGGCCCGAGCGCGGCTCCATTTTCATCGGTGGTACCGATATCACCACCTGCTCCAACAAGGAGCTCTACGAGATCCGGAAACTCTTCGGGGTGCTGTTCCAGGACGGCGCGCTGTTCGGTTCTATGAACCTCTTCGACAATGTCGCCTTCCCGCTGCGCGAGCACACGAAGAAGTCCGAGTCCGAGATCCGCAAGATCGTGATGGAGAAGCTGGAGCTCACCGGTCTGCTCGGCGCCGAGGGCAAGCTGCCCGGCGAGATCTCCGGCGGTATGCGCAAACGAGCCGGTCTGGCCCGCGCGCTCGTCCTCGATCCGCAGATCATCCTGGTCGACGAGCCCGACTCCGGTCTGGACCCGGTGCGCACCTCGTACCTGAGCCAGTTGCTCATCGATATCAACGCGCAGATCGACGCCACGATCCTCATCGTGACGCACAACATCAACCTGGCCCGTACCGTGCCGGACAACATCGGCATGCTGTTCCGCCGCCAGTTGGTCATGTTCGGTCCGCGTGAGGTGCTGCTCACCAGCGAGGAGCCGGTGGTCAAGCAGTTCCTCAACGGCCGCATGATCGGCCCGATCGGTATGTCCGAGGAAAAGGACGAAGCCCAGATGGCCCGCGAGCAGGCCATGGTGGACGCCGGTCACCACCACGGTGGCGCCGAAGAGGTGGACGGCATCATCCCGCAGATGAAGGCCCAGCCGGGGATGCCGGTGCGGCAGGCCGTGGAACGGCGCAAGAACCGGGTGCGCGAGACCATGCACACCCTGCCGCACGCCGCGCAGGTAGCCATCCGGGAGTCGCTCGATCAGAACGACGAGACGATGGTCATGTCGTACAACTCGAGTGGACAGCGTCGCGGTGGTGACGCGGGCAACGATTTCCCGGGGTCGGATTTCGACACGATGCAGTACCCCAAGCTGTAGAAGCGAGCTTGCTCCGAAAGCAGCGCGTCGGGTGTATACCCGGCGCGCTGTTCTGTGTTTCCACACTCGCCGAGCGGGGCCGGCCGGCCGCGTGTTTTCCCGGGCGTCTCGGCCCGATCAGGCGCGATACCGCCGGTCGTAGGTGATCTTGTAGTGCACCAGGCGATTCGAAGGACGCCAGGTCGGCACGGGCACTTGACGAGTTTCGCCCGACCAGTCACGCTATTGGAGGCGGCTTCGGTCGCCGTGGTAGTGGACGACCGCCAGCGCCGAATTCGCTGTCGCCAGGCACCGCCCGTGGTCCGGAACGCAGCCAGCGGAACCGACCCGGCGCGTCAGCCGCGCAACGCTTCGTCGGGGTGGTACTTTGACACCTCCGTGTAGGTAGGTGTAGGTTTGGACGTTGCGCTGGCTGCCTCCTGTCCATTCCTTGATCGCACTACGAAAGTCCCACCCTTCCGGTGTTGCTTCCGTTGTTTGCTGTTCGAGTCTCGTTCGGGTTGTGACCAGCGAGAATCCAAAAATGTAGCAGACAAGCGACGGTCGCGGACCACCACGCGACGCGCGTGAGGTGCTGGAAGGACGCATCTTGGCAGTCTCCACCCAGACAAGCGCCAATACGAAGCTGGGAGTCACCGGGGGTACCCCTGGGGCTCCATTGCGGGTGTCTTTCGCGAAGATCCGGGAGCCACTGGAGGTGCCCGGACTTCTCGATCTACAAACGGAATCTTTCGCCTGGTTGGTCGGCACGCCGGATTGGCGTGAGCGGGCCGCCGCTCGCGGTGACGGCGGGTTGGTCGGCGGGCTCGAGGAGGTTCTCGAGGAACTCTCCCCGATCGAGGATTTCTCCGGCTCGATGTCCCTGTCCTTCTCCGATCCACGCTTCGAAGAGGTCAAGGCCTCGATCGATGAGTGCAAAGACAAGGACATGACCTACGCGGCGCCGTTGTTCGTCACCGCGGAGTTCATCAACAACAACACCGGTGAGATCAAGAGCCAGACGGTCTTCATGGGGGATTTCCCGATGATGACCGATAAGGGCACCTTCATCATCAACGGCACCGAGCGTGTCGTGGTCTCGCAGCTGGTGCGTTCGCCGGGCGTGTATTTCGACCATTCCGTCGACAAGAGCACCGAGAAGGATCTGCACAGTGTTCGGGTCATCCCGAGCCGCGGGGCCTGGCTGGAGTTCGATGTCGACAAGCGCGACACCGTCGGTGTCCGTATCGACCGCAAGCGTCGTCAGCCGGTGACCGTGCTGCTCAAGGCCCTGGGCTGGAGCACCGAAGAGATCACCGAGCGGTTCGGGTTCTCCGAGATCATGATGTCCACCCTGGAGAAGGACAACACGGCCGGCCAGGACGAGGCGCTGCTCGATATCTACCGGAAGCTGCGTCCGGGCGAACCGCCCACCAAGGAGTCCGCGCAGACCCTGTTGGAGAACCTGTTCTTCAAGGAGAAGCGCTACGACCTCGCGCGCGTCGGTCGCTACAAGATCAATAAGAAGCTCGGTCTGCATCCGGGCGAGGCCATCGACGGGTCCGTGCTGACCCGCGAGGACATCGTCTCGACGATCGAATACCTGGTGCGGCTGCACGCCGGCGACCGGACGATGACCGCCCCCGGCGGCGTCGAGGTACCGGTCGGCGTGGACGATATCGACCACTTCGGCAACCGTCGGCTGCGTACCGTGGGCGAGCTCATCCAGAACCAGATCCGGGTCGGCCTGTCCCGGATGGAGCGTGTGGTCCGCGAGCGGATGACCACCCAGGACGTCGAGGCCATCACGCCGCAGACCCTGATCAACATCCGCCCGGTCGTGGCCGCGATCAAGGAGTTCTTCGGAACCTCGCAGCTCTCGCAGTTCATGGACCAGAACAACCCGCTGTCGGGCCTGACCCACAAGCGGCGCCTCTCGGCGCTGGGCCCGGGTGGTCTGTCCCGTGAGCGCGCCGGCCTCGAGGTGCGCGACGTGCACCCCTCGCACTACGGCCGCATGTGCCCGATCGAGACCCCGGAAGGCCCGAACATCGGCCTGATCGGCTCGTTGTCGGTGTACGCGCGGGTCAACCCGTTCGGTTTCATCGAAACGCCGTACCGCAAGGTGGAGAACGGCCGGGTCACCGATGAGGTCAAGTACCTGACCGCGGACGAGGAGGACCGGCACGTCCGGGCCCAGGCCAACTCCGCGGTAGACGCCGACGGCAATTTCGTCGAGGACCGGGTGCTGTGCCGCCGCGGCAACGAGGAAATGGAATTCGTCGACGCCATCGAGGTCGACTACATGGACGTCTCGCCGCGCCAGATGGTGTCGGTCGCGACGGCGATGATTCCGTTCCTCGAGCACGACGACGCCAACCGTGCCCTCATGGGTGCGAACATGCAGCGTCAGGCCGTGCCGTTGATCCGTTCCGAGGCTCCTGTGGTGGGCACGGGTATGGAGCTGCGGGCGGCGGTCGATGCCGGTGATGTGGTGGTGAACGAGAAGTCCGGTGTGGTCGAGGAGGTTTCCGCCGACTATGTGACGGTGATGGCCGATGACGGCAGTCGTAAGTCGTATCGGATGCGGAAGTTCGCGCGGTCGAATCAGGGTACGTGTGCCAATCAGCGTCCGATCGTGGACGAGGGTCAGCGGGTCGAGCGTGGTCAGGTGCTGGCCGATGGGCCGTGCACCGAGAACGGTGAGATGGCGCTGGGTAAGAACCTGCTCGTGGCGATCATGCCGTGGGAGGGTCACAACTACGAAGACGCGATCATCCTGTCCCAGCGTCTGGTGGAGGACGACGTTCTCACCTCGATTCATATCGAGGAGCACGAGATCGACGCCCGCGACACCAAGCTGGGTGCCGAGGAGATCACCCGCGATATCCCGAATGTGTCCGATGAGGTCCTCGCTGATCTCGACGAGCGCGGCATCGTGCGCATCGGTGCCGAGGTCCGTGACGGGGACATCCTGGTCGGCAAGGTCACGCCGAAGGGTGAGACCGAGCTGACCCCGGAGGAGCGGTTGCTGCGGGCGATCTTCGGTGAGAAGGCGCGCGAAGTCCGTGACACCTCCTTGAAGGTGCCCCACGGTGAGTCGGGCAAGGTCATCGGGATCCGGGTGTTCTCCCGCGACGACGATGACGATCTGCCTCCCGGTGTCAACGAGTTGGTTCGTGTTTATGTTGCGCAGAAGCGCAAGATCCAGGACGGTGACAAGCTCGCCGGACGCCACGGCAACAAGGGTGTGATCGGCAAGATCTTGGCGACCGAGGATATGCCGTTCATGCCCGACGGCACCCCGGTCGACATCATCTTGAACACCCACGGTGTGCCGCGTCGTATGAATATCGGTCAGATCCTGGAAACCCATCTGGGGTGGATCGGTAAAGCCGGTTGGGAGGTCGATGTCGCTTCCGACGGCACCCGTCCCGAGTGGGCGAAGGCGCTGCCGGAGGAGATGCTGGGCGCCCCGGCGGACTCCAATATCGCGACTCCGGTGTTCGACGGTGCGCGTGAGGAGGAGCTGACCGGGCTGCTGGCCTCGACGCGGCCCAACCGCGACGGTGACCGCATGGTCGACGACGACGGTAAGGCGACGTTGTTCGACGGTCGTTCCGGTGAGCCGTTCCCGTACCCGGTGGCGGTCGGCTACATGTACATCCTGAAGCTGCACCACCTGGTCGACGACAAGATCCATGCCCGCTCGACCGGTCCGTACTCGATGATCACCCAGCAGCCGCTGGGTGGTAAGGCGCAGTTCGGTGGTCAGCGTTTCGGTGAGATGGAGTGCTGGGCCATGCAGGCCTACGGCGCCGCCTACACCCTGCAGGAACTGCTGACCATCAAGTCCGACGACGTGGTGGGCCGGGTCAAGGTCTACGAGGCGATCGTCAAGGGCGAGAACATTCCGGAACCCGGCATCCCGGAATCGTTCAAGGTTCTACTCAAGGAACTCCAGTCGCTGTGCCTCAACGTCGAGGTGCTGTCGTCCGACGGCGCCGCGATCGAGATGCGCGACGGCGACGACGAGGATCTGGAGCGCGCGGCGGCCAATCTGGGCATCAACCTGTCCCGGAACGAAGCGGCCACCGTCGACGATCTGGCGAACTAGGGCGATAACCGGGTGCCGTAGACGGATTGCGGCTCGGCACCCGGTTACCGCGTTCGACCCCATTAGAGAACTTTTGCTCGTATTCGACCCGCACAGGGGAAAGGAAGTTACGTGCTAGACGTCAACTTCTTCGATGAACTCCGGATCGGCCTGGCCACCGCCGAAGACATCCGCAATTGGTCCTTCGGTGAGGTGAAGAAGCCGGAGACGATCAACTACCGCACGCTCAAGCCCGAGAAGGACGGCCTGTTCTGCGAGAAGATCTTCGGTCCCACCCGGGACTGGGAGTGCTACTGCGGTAAGTACAAGCGCGTCCGCTTCAAGGGCATCATCTGTGAGCGCTGCGGCGTCGAGGTCACCCGCGCCAAGGTGCGCCGCGAGCGGATGGGTCATATCGAGCTGGCCGCGCCGGTCACCCACATCTGGTACTTCAAGGGCGTGCCGAGCCGGCTCGGCTATCTGCTCGACCTGGCGCCGAAGGATCTGGAAAAGATCATCTACTTCGCCGCCTACGTCATCACCGCCGTCGACGACGAGATGCGGCACAACGAGCTGTCCACGCTCGAGGCGGAGATGGAGGTCGAGAAGAAGACCGTCGCCGATCAGCGTGACGCCGATCTCGAGGCCCGGGCGCAGAAGCTCGAGGCCGACGTGGCCGAGCTCGAGGCCGAAGGTGCCAAGTCCGACGTCCGCCGCAAGGTCAAGGACGGCGGTGAGCGGGAGATGAAGCAGCTCCGCGACCGCGCCCAGCGCGAACTGGACCGGCTCGACGAGATCTGGACCACCTTCACCAAGCTGGCTCCCAAGCAGCTGATCGTGGACGAGGTGCTCTACCGCGAGATCACCGACCGCTACGGCGAGTACTTCACCGGCGCGATGGGTGCGGAATCCATCCAGAAGCTGATGGAGAACTTCGATATCGCGGCCGAGGCCGAGAACCTGCGGGAGACCATCCGCAGCGGTAAGGGCCAGAAGAAGCTGCGCGCGCTCAAGCGGCTCAAGGTCGTCGCGGCCTTCCAGACCAACGGCAACTCGCCGATGGGCATGGTGCTCGACGCTGTTCCGGTGATCCCGCCGGAACTGCGGCCGATGGTCCAGCTCGACGGTGGCCGGTTCGCCACCTCCGACCTGAACGATCTCTACCGCCGTGTCATCAACCGCAACAACCGCCTCAAGCGACTGATCGACCTCGGCGCCCCCGAGATCATCGTCAACAACGAGAAGCGGATGCTGCAGGAGTCCGTGGACGCGCTGTTCGACAACGGCCGCCGCGGCCGGCCGGTCACCGGCCCGGGCAACCGCCCGCTGAAGTCCCTGAGCGATCTGCTCAAGGGCAAGCAGGGTCGTTTCCGGCAGAACCTGCTCGGTAAGCGTGTCGACTACTCCGGCCGTTCGGTCATCGTCGTCGGCCCGCAGCTCAAACTGCACCAGTGCGGTCTGCCCAAGCTGATGGCGCTCGAGCTGTTCAAGCCGTTCGTGATGAAGCGACTGGTCGACCTGAACCACGCGCAGAACATCAAATCCGCCAAGCGGATGGTGGAGCGGCAGCGGCCGCAGGTGTGGGATGTCCTCGAAGAGGTCATCGCCGAGCATCCGGTGCTGCTGAACCGTGCGCCGACCCTGCACCGCCTCGGTATCCAGGCCTTCGAGCCGCAGCTGGTCGAAGGTAAGGCCATCCAGCTGCACCCGCTGGTCTGTGAGGCGTTCAACGCCGACTTCGACGGTGACCAGATGGCCGTGCACCTGCCGCTGTCGGCGGAGGCGCAGGCCGAGGCCCGCATCCTGATGCTGTCCTCGAACAACATCCTGTCCCCGGCGTCGGGTCGCCCGCTGGCCATGCCGCGTCTGGACATGGTGACGGGCCTGTTCTATCTGACCCGGCACGAGGACAACGCCAAGGGCGCGTACCAGCCCTCGACCGGCGACGGTCCGGAGCAGGGCGTGTACTCCTCGCCGGCCGAAGCGCAGATGGCGGTCGACCGCGGTGAGCTGACCGTGCGTTCGAATATCAAGGTGCGGCTGACCGATCAGCGTCCGCCCAAGGAGGTCGAGGCCGAGCTGTTCCCGGACGGCTGGCGGCGTGGCGACGCGTGGACCACCCAGACCACGCTGGGCCGGGTGCTGTTCAACGAGTTGCTGCCCGCGGACTACGCGTTCATCAACGAGCCGATGCCCAAGAAGCGGCAGGCGACGATCATCAACGATCTCGCCGAGCGCTACCCGATGATCGTGGTCGCGCAGACCGTCGACAAGCTCAAGGACGCCGGCTTCTACTGGGCCACGCGTTCGGGTGTCACCGTCTCCATGTCGGACGTGCTCGTTCCGCCGGAGAAGGCCGAGATCATGGAGCGCTACGAGGCGCAGTCCGATCAGATCGAGAAGAAGTACCAGCGTGGTGCTCTCGATCACCAGGAGCGCAACAACGCCCTGGTCAAGATCTGGCAGGAGGCCACCGAAGAGGTCGGCCGCGCGCTGCGGGCGCACTACCCGCCCGATAACCCGATCATCACGATCGTCGATTCGGGCGCCACGGGTAACTTCACCCAGACCCGTACCCTCGCCGGTATGAAGGGCCTGGTGACGAACCCGAAGGGTGAGTTCATCCCGCGGCCGATCAAGTCCTCCTTCCGTGAGGGCCTGACGGTTCTGGAGTACTTCATCAACACCCACGGTGCTCGTAAGGGTCTGGCCGATACCGCGCTGCGTACCGCCGACTCGGGTTACCTGACCCGTCGTCTGGTGGACGTCTCCCAGGACGTCATCGTGCGCGAGCACGATTGCGCCACCGAACGCGGTATCACCGTGCACATCGCCGAGAAGCAGGCCGACGGCACGCTGATCCGCGACGCGCACGTCGAGACCTCGGCCTACGCCCGCACGCTGGCCTCCGACGCGCTCGACCAGAGCGGCAACGTCGTCGTCGGCAAGGGTGCGGACCTGGGCGATCCCGCGATCGAGGCGCTGCTGGACGCCGGTATCACCGAGGTGAAGGTCCGCTCGGTGCTGACCTGCACCACCGGTACCGGGGTCTGCGCGACCTGCTACGGCCGCTCCATGGCGACCGGCAAGCTGGTCGATATCGGCGAGGCCGTCGGTATCGTCGCCGCGCAGTCCATCGGTGAACCCGGTACCCAGCTCACCATGCGTACCTTCCACCAGGGTGGTGTCGCGGGTGACGACATCACCGGTGGTCTGCCCCGTGTGCAGGAGCTCTTCGAGGCTCGTGTGCCCAAGGGCAAGGCGCCGATCGCCGAGGTGTCGGGCCGGGTGCGGATGGAAGACGACGACCGCTTCTACAAGATCACCATCATTCCCGACGACGGCGGGGACGATGTGGTCTACGACAAGCTGTCCAAGCGTCAGCGGCTGCGCGTGTTCAAGCACGACGACGGCAGCGAGCGTCTGCTGTCCGACGGTGATCACGTCGAGGTCGGCCAGCAGCTGCTGGAAGGCGCGGCGGATCCGCACGAGGTGCTGCGCGTGATGGGCCCCCGGCAGGTTCAGATCCACCTGGTCCACGAGGTCCAGGAGGTCTACCGGAGCCAGGGTGTGTCGATCCACGACAAGCACATCGAGGTCATCGTCCGCCAGATGCTGCGCCGGGTGACGATCATCGACTCGGGCGCCACCGAGTTCCTGCCCGGTTCGCTCACCGAGCGTTCCGAGTTCGAGGCGTCCAACCGTCGCGTCGTCGCCGAGGGCAACGAGCCCGCGGCGGGTCGCCCGGTGCTGATGGGTATCACCAAGGCGTCGCTGGCCACCGATTCGTGGCTGTCGGCGGCGTCCTTCCAGGAGACCACTCGAGTCCTCACGGACGCGGCGATCAACTGCCGCTCCGACAGGCTCATCGGCCTCAAGGAGAACGTGATCATCGGTAAGCTGATCCCGGCCGGTACCGGCATCAACCGGTACCGCAACATCCAGGTTCAGCCGACCGAGGAGGCCCGTGCCGCGGCGTACGCGGTGCCGTCCTACGACGACACCTACTACAGCCCGGAGGGCTTCGGCGCCTCCACCGGCGCCGCCGTTCCGCTGGACGATTACGGATTCAGCGACTACCGGTAATCGGTAGGTAGCAACAGCATTCGGCCCCCGCATCGCCAACGATGCGGGGGCCGAATGCATATGTTTCGAACTGGTGGGGTATCTCGAGTTGTACTCGGGCGGAGCCCCTGGAGACTTACGGATTGTGTCGAGCAGAGGCAAGGCATGGGATTTCTGCCGCACGGCCGCTTTGCCCGCACCATGGACGCTATGGTCGAGCGCCTCGTCAAAGACATCGATGAGTTCGCCCAGGGCGACAGCGCTCTGATCCGCAACCTGACCAGCCGCCCTATCGGCGATTTCCTGCGCCTGTCAGGTGACGTCGACGCCAGGGGCGCTCATGGCCTGTCCGAAGTCGATGCGTCGCCACTGTCCGCCGCACGTGTTTCAGCACCGAGTGCGTTCGCCCGTCTTCCCGAGCCGGAGCATGTCCGGATACACACCGACAACTGGCGCCAGTACAGCGCACACGGGAGGAGGGATAGAGAAGACGCCGAGATGAGCCACGACACGGCCGTGTCGAACTTGCGCGCCAGGCTTCGGCAGTTCGGTCTTTCCGATGATCTTGCCCATCCGGCGCTGCCCGGTACACCCGAGTTCGACCGGATGCTCGATTCAGCGGACTCCGACTTGTTCATCTATGTGGTCCGGTCCGAGAACTATCCGGTGATTGTCCCGGAGCGGATAGACACTCGGCGATTCAATCATGCCGGTCTGATACTGCGCGCCGACGATACCGTGACCGCCGCGGGCGAAGTCCGGATCAGCGGTCGCACCGGTGATTACGTGGTCCCCGATCTCAACAACAGGTCGGGCGCGTTCACTCCGCCGCCGGGAACGCTGTCGGCCTCTGCGCTGCCGGCCATGGAGCGGTACGGACTCTTCCCGCAACAGATCACGGCACTGACGAATGAGGACCGGATCGGCGTCGTATATCCGCGATGACGTGCTGAGCTCGAAGGACTCGGCCCGCTCCCTGCCAGAGCGTGCCGAACTCCTGTTCGGCACGCGGGATCGGTTCACCCGGGGATCCTGGGAACCCGGCGCCGTGCGGTACGCCGCCGGCAGCCTCGCGCACAGAGATGAACCGAGTATTTCGATCACGTTGCGCGGATATGGCGTTAGGTCGAATTGCGTCGAATAGCGTTACAGCGCACTGTCTGCCGATGTCGTCGAACAGTTCCGGATCCGACGACCGCCGGAGGGTCATGTCAAGCCGAACGCCCCTGTTCTCGCACCGTATTCGCGCTCGCCGCGCTCGGCGAGGCAGCAACGATGAACTCCCACCGACCTCGCGGAAGCGACAGTGGATCCGTCGGCTGGTAGTCCTCGCGGCCGCCCTGTTCGTCCTTCCCGCCGTGCTCGGGGCCACTGCATTAGCGGCGTCGGGCGACTCCGAATCGGTCGCGAATGCGGGCTTTCCCGCACTGAACTGGATGAACATCCGGGATTCCCGGGGTGTCGAGCTCACGCACTATCGGTTCGTCACCTCGCACGGCAGTGTGTTCGAGCCGTTGGAGACCGCCATCGCCATGGTGCTCGGTCTGGAATTCGCCGGCTATGTCGTCATCGTGACCGGCGCGATCTGGGTGATCGGCTACACGATGAGCTTCCACTGGCTCGATCCGTTCGGCCGGGCGCTGGCCGGGATAGCCAGAGGCCTGGACGCGCAGATAGGTATCCCGATGGTGCTCATCGTCGCCACCTCCATCGGTGCGTTCATCGTCGCCTGGTTCGTACTGCGCGGTTTCCACGCGCGGGCGACGACCCAGGTGGTCACGATGATCGGAGTCGCCGTGATAGGCCCCATCTTCATGGCCGCGCCGCTCGAAGATGTGCTCTCCTCGCACGGGCTGATGTCACAGGGGCGCGATCTCGGAATCTCCATCGCGGCCGGTCTGACCGGGCACACCTACGCGGACCCGGAGGGACTGGTGGCCACGATGCAGGAGAACCTGGCCGATAATTTCGCCCGGCAGCCACTGCAGGTGTGGAATTTCGGGCATGTCATCGACGATCGGCCGGCCTGTGCGGCCAGTTGGACGGCGGGCCTGCAATCGGGTTCGGAGTCCGCGCTGATATCCGGACTGCGTGGGTGCGGTGACCTGGCGGCGTACCACGCGGCGCTGAATCCGAGTATGGGCCAAATCGGTTCGGGCTTGGTGATGCTGCTCTGCGCCGGAATCCTGCTCGCGTTCGGCGCCTACCTTTCGGTGAAGATCATCTGGTCCGCCCTCGATTCCGTCTTCCACGGTTTCGCGGCGATCTTCGGTTTCGCGGCGGGCGGTTTCGTCTACGGTCCGACACAGACCTTCCTGGTGCGCAATCTCGTGGACAGTTTCTACGGTGCCGTGGTGATGGCGGTCTACATCATCTATCTCGGGGTGTACGTCCTGTTCCTCGACAACCTCTTCGATCAGGCGGGCGGTCAGGCGACAGTGGTGCTGATCCTCGGCGCCGTGGTGGAGATCGTCGGGCTGCTGCAGTTCCGGCGTTTGGCCGCCGCCCTGCACCAGGGCAACGAGTGGATCGTCAATCGGTTCGCCGTCGCCCTGCAACAGGCGCCGGGTGGCGGCGGCGCGGGTGGCGGCGGCGGGTCGACGGCGCTCGGCATGGGGTCCAGCGGTCTCGGTAATACCGGGGTTCCGGGACTCGGCCTGATCGCTGGTGCCGCCGCGCTCGGAACCTTGAACAACAGCCCGGCCTCGGCCTGGCTGTTCAACCGGTTATCACCACTGGAACCGCATTCGATGAAACGACACAGTGCGATGCTCGACCAGTGGGGCGTATGGAACGCCCGATGGAACGGTGAGAAGGCAGGTGGACCCGATGGGCTGGCCACCCACGCTTATCTCGATCGACTACATCTCTCGCACGCCGCCCGCGATGCGACGGTCGTCGCCCGTGACGCAGGTCGCGGTGGGGTGAACACGGCACGCGGTGCGGCGGCCGCGGTCGACGGAGTGCTGGTCGGCGGCGGCGCGTTTCTCGGCCAGGTGGCGGCCTCGCTGCGCGGTGCGGGGTTCACCGACGAAGATATGATCCAGCGCGCAGTGGAAGCACGGGGATACATATACAAGCACGCGGATGATATGTCACTGACCGATAAGAATCTTGCCGAAGTCGTCGCGGCCTCCAACTACGCCACGGCGATGAACACCCCGGCAGCCGACGCGGAACTGGAACGGGCAGCCCTCACCTATGCGTTCGGCCGGGGAGGAGTCGAGCTACAAGGTTCGGCGCGCCGGGCGGGCGAGGAGTATCTGGCCGCGCCGAGCCGGGCGGGCTTGAACCGGATCCAGAGAGTCGCGACCGGTGCGGAGACGGCGGAGTACTCCGCCGGTGACGCGGCCCAGATGCTGCGCTGGATCGGCGACGAACACGCCGCCCGGGTCTCCGAGGCCGTGACCGATTTCGTCGTCGATCCGTCGAACCCGGAGAATCGCCGCCGCTACTTCGCCGCACAGAATGCGGCCATCGACACCGACTACTGGGCAGCCGAGGCGACCCGGTCGCCCGCTTCGGCCTTGGCACCCGCCCGCTGAGCGGCGCGCGCGGGCTCGGTGTTACCGGGCCCTCACCGGGTGCTGTCGAGCCGGTCTCCTCGAAATCACATCGCACTCGCGATGCGCCGGAGCGTAAGTATCGCGGACGTAAATACTGCGATACCGCTTCGGTTCGCTGTGGCCGACGGTGGCAGGCTTTCGGTGTTTGCCGATATTTCCCGATGCCAGGAGTTTCGTATGGAACCGATCATGAGCAAGCGCGCGGCCGCCGATCTCGTCGTGGCGGCACGTATTCGACGGGGCCTGTCCTGGGCCGATATCGCCGATTCGCTCGGTGCTCCGTTGGTCTGGACGACGGCCGCGCTGCTGGGGCAGCATCCGATGACAGCGGAGCAGGCCCGGAAGGCGTGCGACTTGCTCGGGTTGGACGATACGGTCGCGGAGAGCCTGGCGCTGCAGCCCGCACGCGGCGCCGATCCGGCTTTACTGAGCGACCCCACGATCTACCGGTTCGTCGAGGCGATCTCGGTGTACGGTCCGGCGCTGAAGGAGCTGATCCACGAGGAGTTCGGCGACGGGATCATGAGCGCGATCAACTTCAAGGTCGATTTCGCCCGGCGGCCCGATCCGGACGGCGACCGAGTGGTCATCACGTTCGACGGGAAGTTTCTCGACTATCGGTGGTGAGGAGCGGGCGGTGGCCGGTGGTCCGGCCGGTCGCGTATTCGGTCGTGCCCAGCAGTTAGAGGTTGCGCGGTAGCTCATCGGCCAGGCGCTGCAGGTAGGTGGCGAAACGGCGGCGGTCCGCGGGCGGCCAGTCCTCGGTCAGCTGGTCGAAGACCCGGCGCTGCCACAGGTGCGCGTCGGTGAGCAGGTTTTCACCGGCTGGGGTGAGGTGCAGCGCGGTGCGGCGTCGGTCGAGTGTGGATTCGTGGCGCGAGAGGTAACCGGCGGCGGTGGCGTCGCGGACCATGCGGCTGGCGCCGGAATGGTCGAGGCCGAGTTGATGGGCGACAGCGGTGATGGTGGCCTCGCCCGGTGCGTGGGCGGCGCCGGCGACCGCTTCGACGGCCTGGACGTGCTGTGCGTGCCGCATATCCGGTGAACGGTCGTCCGCGCCGCGCTGTATCCAGCGCCGGGACCAGAACCGAACCAGCCGGAATAGGGCGGGCCCGCCGTCCGAGGGGGAAGGGCTGCGGCTCATGCACTCAATTTAGCGTCTCCTTGCGGTTACATGCAACTCGCACGTATATTGTATGTGAATCACATGTAGTAGAGGAGTTGGCCATGCGGAATGACGGCGTGGATTCACGGTGGCGCGGGCGTCCGCGTGTCGTGCTGAACCACACGATCGTTCCCGTCCTGGATCGCTGGGTGGGGGCGCGGTTCTTCGCGGAGATGCTGGGACTCGAGGTCGGCGCGCCGGCGGGTCCGTTCGTGCCGGTGCACGTCAATGCCGAGCTGACCTTCGATTTCGACGAGCGCGGCCGGGTCGAGCCCGGGCACTACGGTTTCCTGGTCGACGACGCGACCTTCGACGATCTGATGCGCCGGCTGGCGGTCCGGCCCGGTGCGCCGTTCGGGTCCGGTCCCGAGAACGGCTGGGATCGGGGGATCAATCATCTGGGCGGCGGTCGTGGTGTGTACGTCCGCTCGCCCGAGGGGCACAGCTACGAATTCTTCACCGTGGCGTGTTGACACCCGCGGGCACCGGATCAATACTGAACTAGATGGTTCAGTATGAGTTCTTGGACGCCTCCTTCGGGGCGCTCGCGGACCCCAACCGACGGGGAATCCTCGAACGGCTCGGCCGTGGCCCCGCCACCGTCAGCGAACTCGCGGACGAATTCTCGATGACCCGCACCGGCATCAGGAAACACATCCAGCTGCTCGAGGATGCGGACATGGTGGTCACGGAGAAACGAGGCCGGGTTCGGTACTGCCGGATCGGCCCCGATGTGTTCCAACGGGAGGTGGCCTGGCTGCAGGGCTACCGGCAGATGCTGGAAGCGCGAATGGACCGTCTCGGCGAATTCCTGCAACGAACGGAGCGCGAGAAATGAGTACTGCCACCGAAGAAGCCGCTGTCACTGCTACCGCGGATCGCGAGATCCGGATCGAGCGTGTTTTCAATGCTCCCCGCCAGCGGGTCTGGGACGCCTACACCCGGCTCGAACAGCTCATCCAGTGGTGGGGTCGCGGTAATCGCGTCGATGTCGAGCGCTGGGAGTTCCGGGTCGGCGGGCACTGGCGTTTCGTCGAGACCGCCGACGGCGGGACTCACGGATTCGAGGGACGGATCCGGGAGATAGTGCCGCAGGAGCGGATCGTGCAGTCCTTCGAATGGGACGGCATGCCCGCCCATGTCGCGATCGACGCGGCGACTTTCGAGGATCTCGGCGACGGGCGGACCCGGGTGGTCACGGTCAGCCAGTTCCATACACCCGACGAGCGGGACGGCATGCTGGCGTCCGGTATGGCCGAAGGGCTCAATGCCAGCTACCGGGCACTGGACGCGCTGCTCGCGAAGTAGTTCACAGCGGTGTGCTGCCCCGACCCGGTCTCCGGGCCGGGGCAGTCTGTGCTCGAGATCGGCAGCCGCGGTGCTGTCCGCAACGTCGACGTGCCTGCGCGCGGCGGGCTTTCGGTCCCGCGTCGAGCGTGCCGGGCCGGGCTCCGGCATCGGCGGGTGGCCTACCGTGCGTGGTTCATCCTCGGACTCGATCATGGTCGGCGACGAAGGCGAGAAAGCGTGGGATCATCTGTTCCGGATTCGCCCACAGCAGATCGTGTCCCACACCCGGCCAGATCTCGGCTTCGGCCGCCGGGATACGAGCGCGGGCGCGAGCCGCTCCGAGTTCGGGATCGCTGACGACCGTTTCGGCGCCGAACAGCACCAGCGCCGGTGCGGTGATGGCAGCCAGCTGGTCGTCGGTGAACGGGCGGTCCCACGGCATCGCCGTCCGGAACTTCGGGATCGCCGTGGCGAGTGCGTACTCCTCGTCGGTCATCTCGAAGCCGGGCATCAGCCATGCGTTGAGCTTGCGCATCCGCTCGGGAGTCGGCCGTGCGCCCGCCGCAATGAACTTGAACAGCAGACTCGGGCGCGGCTTGGCGAAGGTCGCGGCGCTCGGCTCGAACATGGTCATACTGGCCAGCCGGTCGGAGCGGTGCACCGCGATCGCGCCGGCCAGCCAAGCTCCCAGGGAGTTTCCGGCCAGGTGAACACGCTCCGCCCCGAGCCCGTCGAGTGCTTCGGCCATCCATTTCGCGATATCGCTCGTATCGCGCAGGGGTGCGGTCTGCACGCAGCGTCCCGCCCAGCCGATGATGTCCGGCGTGTACACGACGCGATCGCGTGCCAGCTCCTCGATGAATCGGTACCACACCTGACCGTTGCCGCCGATGCCCGGTAACAGCACGAGGGGTGCGCCGGGGCCGTCGCCGGATCGGCGCACGCGGGTGGTTCCGAACGACGTTTCGACGTCGATATTCGTCGACGGCACCGGCCACTTCGCGGCCACGGCTTCGTAGGCACGCAGGAAGGTGGCTTTCGCTTCCTCGCTGGTGAATCGCCCGATTTTCGGCATGGTCTCCCCTCTCCGCACTTTTGCGGTATGAACATACCACATAAATGATATGGGTATACCATCTAACTGCTGGGTGCCCTGGATCCGGAAGGAAGGCGATAGAACTCGTGCCACGATTGGTCGATCACGAAGTGCGTCGGCGTGAGATCACCGATGCGGTGCGCCGCGTGATCGTGGCCGGTGGGCTGGCCGCGGTGACTTTCCAGACGGTCGCCGCCGAAGCCGGGATGTCGGTGCGGTTGGTGCAGTACTACTTCGGCACCAAGCGGGAATTCCTGCTGGCGACCCACCGGTCGGTGATGCACGATGCCGGCGCCCGCTTCGCCGAGCGAATGGCGGCGCACTCCGGTGACGCCTCACCCCGCGAGGCCATCCGCGCGGTGCTGGTCGAACTGCTCCCGCTCGACGAGCGGCGCCGGGCGGAGGCCATCGTCCTGGGCGCCTTCAACACCGCGGCGATCGCCGGACAGGGCATCACCGCCGACGAAACACTGGCCGCACCCCGGGCATTGGTCGCGATCGTCGCCGACCAGCTCGACAGGGCCGGTCGCGCCGACGTGTCCGCCGCCCGCGCCGCGCTGGACGCCGAACTCATCCTGGCGGCCATCGGAGGAATCGCCCAGGGAATGCTGCCCGGCCACTACACCGCGCGGACCGCGGTCGAACTCGTGGACCATCTCCTCGATGTGACCCTGACAACGGCATCGGACACCGAACCCGAAGGGCCACGGGGACACTGAGGGGACGGGTTTCACACTGTTCGGGTGCGGGCAGCGGCGAGCCGGCGCCCCATCGAGGGCATCGCCCCTCGCCGCAGGACCGGCTCGTGGGCGGCTCCACTGCGAGGGTTCGCGCCACCCTCTCGTTGCCGGGGTCCGTTCCGGAGTTTCGCGCAGCTCGGCCGGCGTGAGACCGGTGGGCGGTCCAGCTCACTCCGCCCGGTCGGCGACGAGCGCGCTCAGCGTTCGCTGTCGAGCGCGTTCATCTGGGCTTCGGCGTACCGGCTACCCGCGACACCGCCGACCGGAACCGCGGCCTCGATGGCGGCGATATCGGCAGCGGTGAGCGAGACGTCGAGCGCGCCGAGGGCTTCCGCCCAGCGGCTACGCGTGCGGGCGCCGATTACCGGGACGATGTCCTCGCCGCGACTGAGCACCCAGCCGATGGCCAGTTGCGCGGTGGAAACGCCTTTCTGCTCGGCCAGACTCGCCAATGTTCCGACCAGCTCCAGGTTGGCGGTGAGATTCGCACCCTGGAAGCGCGGCGTGTGCGCCCGATAGTCCGATCCGTGGAAATCGGTGCGGCCGCGCATCGTATCGCTGAGCAGACCCCGGGAGAGCACGCCGTAGGCGGTGATCCCGATGCCGAGTTCGCGGCACACGGGCAGGATCTCGGCTTCGATCCCCCGCGAGAACAGCGAGTATTCGATCTGCAGATCGGCGATCGGGTGTACAGCGGCGGCCCGGCGCAAGGTCTCGGCGCCTACTTCGGACAGGCCGATATGCCGGACGTAACCCGCGTCGACCAGTTCCGCGATGGCGCCTACGGTGTCCTCGATCGGAACCGCCGGGTCCAGTCGCGCCGGACGATAGATATCGACATGATCCACCCCGAGCCGGCGCAGGCTGTAGCTCAGGAAGTTGCGTAGCGCCGCCGGCCGGCTGTCGAACCCCTGCCAGCTGCCGTCGGGGCCGATCATGCCGCCGAATTTGACGCTGAGGATCGTTTCCTCCCGCGGCCGGTCGGCGATGGCCCGGCCGACCAGCAGTTCGTTGTGGCCCATACCGTAGAAGTCGCCGGTGTCGACGAGACGTGCGCCCGAGTCGAGCGCGGCATGGATCGTGGCCGCCGATTCGGTCTCGTCGGCGGGACCGTAGGAACCCGACATGCCCATCGCGCCGAGCGCGATCCGTCCGACGGCCGGACCGGTGCTGCCGAGCCGCGAAGTCTCGATCTGTGTATTCGTCATGCGGTCCACTCTGGCCGTCGGACTGCGCCGGTGGCAGAGACGCTTTATCGGGGGAGCGGCGGTCCCTGGCTGACCGCGCCGCCGTGCGTCACAGTGGAGGTATGGATCGAAGCGAGCTCGCCGATTTCCTCCGGCGGCGCCGGGAGCAGCTGACCACCGAGGTGGTGGGGCTGCCGCCCGGTACCCGCCGCCGGACACCCGGCCTGCGCCGCGACGAGGTGGCGCAACTGGCCGGGATATCCACCGATTACTACACCCGCCTGGAGCAGGCTCGCGGTCCGCGGCCGTCCACCCAGGTGCTCGCGGCGCTGACTCGGGCACTCCGGTTCACCAGCGACGAACGCGATCACGTCTATCTACTGTGTGATCAGGCGCCGCCGGGCGGCGGCCGGACGGACAAGCATGTCGGGCCCGGGCTGATGCACGTGCTGGCGAAGCTGGACGATATCCCGGCAGCGGTCATCACCGATCTCGGCGAATCGCTGGTGCAGAACCGGATGCACATCCTGCTGTTCGGCGATCAGGCCGAGCGTCCGGGATGGGAACGGTTCCATGCCTGGCGCTGGTTCACCGATCCCACGTCCCGCGAGATCGCCCCGGCGCCGGACGTCGACCGGTTGTCCCGCCGGCAGGTGGCCGATCTGCGCGCCACCGCGGCACGCCGGCCGAAGGACCCCGATGTGATCGAATACGTCGCGGCGCTACGGGCGGCCAGCACCGAATTCGACCGGTTGTGGACCGAGCACGAAGTCGCGGTCCGGCTCTCCGACAACAAGACTGCCGTGCATCCCGAGGTCGGCGTGATCGATATCTTCTGCGAAACGCTGCTCACCCCGAACGCCTCCCAGCGCCTGCTGATCTATTGGCCCCGGCCGGGTACCGACGCTGCGGAGAAGATGGAGCTGCTGCGCGTCATCGGCACCCAGCGACTGGGCGGATCGGGGCCGTCGTCCTACTCGCGGCCCGCCGAGGTGAAGGACATATCGGCATAGCGCGGACCGGCCACCTGACCGGCGATCGGCTCCAGCCGGTCCAGCTCGGCGGCAGTGAGCGTCACCGTCGCCGCGGCGGCGTTCTCGGCGAGCCGGGCCGGGCGCCGGGTGCCCGGGATCGGCACCACCGGCAGCCCGTGGACCTGTGCCCGGGACTGGACCCACGCCAGCGCGACCTGGGCGGGCGTCAGTTCACGCGCTTCGGCGATGGCGTGCAGCGGTGCCAGCAGCGCCGTGTTGTGCGCGGCGTTGTCGCCGGTGAACCGGGGCATATGGCGCCGGAAATCGTCCGTGCTCAGCTCATCGGTCCGGGGCAGCGATCCGGTCAGGAAACCACGGCCGAGCGGCGAGTAGGGGACGAAGGCGACGCCGAGTTCGGCCGCGGCGGGTACCGCGGTGCGTTCCACGTCACGGGAGAACAGCGACCACTCCGACTGCACCGCGGCGATCGGGTGGACCGCGTGCGCCGCGCGCAGTTCGTCCCCGGTGACCTCGGACAGGCCCAGGGCTCGTACCTTGCCCTGCGCGACGAGTTCGGCCATGACACCCACGGTGTCCTCGATCGGAACCCGCGGGTCACGCCGGTGCATGTAGTACAGGTCGATGGTGTCGATGCCCAGCCGCCGCAGGCTGCCGTCCACGGCGGCGCGGATGTAGGCGGGTGAGTTGTCGATACCGCGGTAGTGCGGGTCGTCGGCCTTGCGGACGATGGCGAACTTCGTGGCCAGCACGAGCCGGTCCCGGTTGGCGAGCACGAATTCGCGCAGGAACTCCTCGTTGTCGCCGGCGCCGTAGATGTCGGCGGTGTCGAACAGGGTGATGCCGAGTTCGAGCGCGCGATCCAGGGTCGCGCGGGATTCCGCGCGATCGGTGGGACCGTAGAACTCGCTCATTCCCATGCAGCCCAGCCCCTGGATCCCGACCTGGATCCCGGAGGCGCCGAGGGCGGTGGTCGGCAGTGTTGCGGAGGCGGTCATAGTCTCGGGTGTCCCTTCACGATGCTGCGTTGTCGGGTGACCGGGCGGCGTCACTCGGAGTGTGCTGTTCGTAGATCGAGATCTTGCGATCCAGCACCGCCACGGTCTGCTGTAGTTCGGCGATACGTTCGAGGACGCCGGCGCGGGTCGTGCGGAACATCGCGAGCCGTTCGGGAACGGTGCTCGCACCGGCGCGGACCAGTTCGGCATAGCGGATCATGTCCGCCACCGACATCCCGGTGGTGCGCAACCGGGTGATCAGGGTCAGCCATGCCAGGTCCCGGTCGCTGAACCGGCGTTTGCCGGTGTGGTCACGCCCGATATGGGCGAGCAGGCCGATGCGCTCGTACCAGCGCAGGGTGTCCTGGCTCAGCCCGCAGTGCGCGGCCGCGGCCCCGATCGAATGGCGGGGGAGTTCCCGGGTGGTGTCGGCATCGTCCCGAATCGGGTCGGTAATGCTCACGAATCCACCATCCTTATCGAATCCTGTTGTGCCACAGCATCATTTGATGTCGCGCACCAGGCCCTCTCGTCGAACACGGACAACGTTATCCACCTGGAGTGGACTCCAAGCAAGTAGGAAATTCGGAGCTTCAGCCGTGCGGCAGCCGGGCCCGGGGTTTCAGCCGCCCACCGGGCAGCGGGGGCGCGGGAATGCGCTGGTCGGGCGTATGGCCCTCGATATCGCCGAAGCGGGATGTGTCGTGCGCCTCCCAGTCTGTGCGGGCCGCCAGGATCTCCGCGTGGTCGCGGGCGACGAAGTTCCACCACATCACCAGTTCCTCGGTCAGCGGCTCGCCCCCGATCAGCGCGAACCGGCCGCCGGAGTCGCTGGACAGTTCGAGGGAGTCGCGACCGGTCCCCAGGTACAGCAGCGGACCGGGTGCGAGTTCGGTTCCGGCCACGGTCACGGTGCCCTCGACCGCCAGGACCGCGTGCTCGAACTCCCGGTCCAGCGCGACCGTCGCCGTGGTGGCCGGATCGATTTCGATATCGGCCCCGACCAAGGGGGTGTAGACGATCGCCGGCGATGTCATCCCGGCCAGCGAACCCAGCAGTACGGTCGCGCGCAGGCCCGGGGCGGTGTAGACGGGCAGATCGCGATGCTGCTCGAAATGGGGTGCGATATCGCGCTGCCCGTCCGGGAGCGCGATCCACAGTTGCAGCCCGCGACCGGCCGGCGCGTCGGGAACCGTGTACTCCGAATGGGCGATGCCGTGACCCGACGTCATCAGGTTGAGCTGCCCCGGTCTGATCCGCACATCCGAGCGGACCGAATCCCGGTGCCGGATCATCCCCTCGAAAGGCCAGGTCACGGTCTGCAGGCCGATATGCGGATGCGGGTCGATATCCGGCGGCGCATCCGTGACGGTAACCGTGGGCGCGCCGAAATAGTCCAGGAAGCACCAGGCGCCGACGGTCGGCAGGTCCCGCTGCGGCAGAGTCCGTTCCACATAGGTGCCGCGGACCCCGCCCAGCGGCACTTCACGCGCCGGATACAGCCGCACTACCGGCCCGGGACCACCTCCCGGCTCGCACAGCGTCTCGGCCGGGTGCGGGTCGAGGTCACTCACCGCCGCTGACCACATGCGCGCTGTATTCAGGATGTTTCTCCAGGTAGCTCCGGATGAACGCGCATTCGGGCCGGATCTCACGTTCGCGTTCGACGGTGTCCTCGATCGCGAACTTCGCCAGCCGGCCGCCCAGCCCCTTACCGCCGAACGCCGGATCGATCTCGGTATGGGTGAAAACGGTCTCCTCACCGCGTTCGGTGTATTCGGCGAACCCGGCCAATTCGGCGCCGTACCACACCTCGTAGCGGTTCTCGCCGGCATTGCGCAGTACTTTGCTCTGCTCGGTCGCTTCGGTCATCTCCGCAGCTCCTCTCCGCGTCCGGATACTCCTGCTCGCGATACGGCCGCCGACCGTATCGCCCAGCGCCAGCGTACTCAGCCGGTGCGCCCGGGCTGCGGTGTCGCGGGTGTTCGTCCAGCCGGGCTGACAAGCCGGATATCGCGCGTCTCGGCGCATCCGGCGTCCGGCACGTAACCTGGGAATATGGCGAAGGAAATCGACCGGGTCCGGGCGCGTTCGGCCTGGGCCACGGTCAAGGACAGCCCGGTGATCACCGCGATCGCGGTGGCACCCGTCGTCGTTGTCTTCGGACTGGTCTGGTGGCTGATCGGCGGCTGGGCGGCGTTCCTGCTGCTCGTTCTGCTCGGCGCCGGTGCGGTATTCGGCGGGAAACTGCTGCGCTGAGCCGCGGTTCCGGGTCAACGTGGCACGTGGAAGGCAACCAGTTCGCCGGTCCCGGGGCCGATCCGGTCCCATGCCCCGGAGAACCGCAGCACGGCCAGGGCCGAGGTGGGGAATTTGCGGCTGAGCCGCAGCGCGTCTTCGGTGTCGTGCGCGGCGGCCAGATCCCACGCCGTCCACGGCATTCCCGGTGCGTGCCCGATCACCAGGAGGGTGGAGATCGCCGGGTCGGTCAGTCCGACCAGTTCGATCAGATACTCGGCGGTGGCCTCGTAGATTCCCGCGTCGAATACGACCGGGGCGTCGATTCCGGTGGCGCCGAGTGTTTCGCGGGTGCGGGTCGCGGTGGAGCAGCGCACCGCGTCGACCGGGGCGCGGGTGGCGCGCAACCAGTCGCCTGCCAGGGCGGCTTCCCGCCGCCCGCGCGGGGCCAGCGGTCGTTCGTGATCGGCGGTACCGGCCGGATAGGCCGATTTGCCGTGCCGCATCAAGATCAGAGTCCGGACCATGGCACCACCGTAAGCACCCTCCGTGCGGAGATCCATCCCACACTCGAGGCAAACTGAAAGCGGCGTCACAATGGAGGGAGGCCCGGTGATCCCGGTCCACGCTCAGTCGTCACGCCCTGCCAACCGCGACCCGGACGGCACCAGTCCGCACATAAGTCTCGAGGATCTGCACAAATATGGCCTACGTAATCACGCAGCGTTGTTGTAACGATGCCAGCTGCGTTTCCGAGTGCCCGGTCGACTGCATCCGCCCCACTCCGGACCAGCCGGAATTCGCCACGACCGAGATGCTCTACATCGACCCCGACACCTGTATCGACTGTGGCGCCTGTGTCGACGCGTGCCCGGTGGAGGCCATCTTCTCCGAGGACGATCTGTCCGCGTCGCTGGCCCGGTTCCGGGATATCAACGCGGCCTGGTTCGAGCGGCATCCGCTGGAGTCGAATCTGGACCCCATCTCGACCCCCGTGCGGCCGCCCAAGGAGTTGGGCACCCTGCGGGTCGCGATCGTCGGCGCCGGGCCGGCCGCCGCCTACGCGGCCGACGAGCTACTGCGCCGCTGCGACGTCCAAGTGGAGATGTTCGACCGGCTACCCACGCCGTGGGGGCTGGTCCGTGCGGGCGTGGCGCCCGACCATCCCGGCACCAAGACCGTCGCGGGCATGTTCGAATCGGCGTTCCGTCGCGACACCCTGCAGTACTACCTGAACGTCGAGGTCGGTACGCACATCACCCATGAGGAGCTGCTGGCGCATCACCACGCGGTCCTCTACGCGGTGGGTGCGTCCTCGGACCGGCGCATGGGCGTCCCGGGTGAGGACCTGCCGGGCAGCCATTCCGCGACCGAGTTCGTGGCCTGGTACAACGGGCACCCCGACTACGCGGACCGCGCCTTCGACCTGTCCGGCGACCGGGCGGTCATCGTCGGCAACGGCAATGTCGCCCTCGATGTGGCCCGGGTGCTGACCGTGGATCCGGACGAACTGGCCAAAACCGATATCGCCGATCACGCGCTCGCCGCGCTGCGCGGCAGCACTATCCGTGAAGTCGTGGTGCTGGGCCGGCGCGGTCCGCTGCAGGCGGCCTACACCTCACCGGAGTTCCTGGCGCTGGCCCACCTGTCCGGGGTCGATATCGTGATCGACCCGGCCGAGCTGGAACTCGACCCGGCCTCCCAGGCGCTGCTCGACTCGCCGGAGGTCGAACCGTCGCTGAAGCTGAAGTACGCACTGGCCGAGGAATTCGCCGCGAAACCGCCGACCGAGGGCAACAAGCGGATCGTGTTCAAATACCTGGCCGCACCGACCGCGGTCACCGGCACCGACAAGGCCGAAGGACTCGAGTACGCCCGCAACGAGCTGGTAGAGGAAGACGGCGTCCTCAACGCCCGTCCCACCAGTGACACCGGAACTCTCCCGGCGACACTGGTCCTGCGCTCGATCGGCTACCGCGGAAAGCCGATTCCGGACCTCCCGTTCGACGACAAGCGCGCGGTGGTGCCCAATGAACACGGCCGGGTCACCGGCCCCGACGGCACCCCGCTGACCGGCGTCTACGTCAGCGGCTGGATCAAACGCGGCCCCCGCGGCGTCATCGGGTCCAACCGGGTCGACTCGGAGGAGACCGTCGAAGGACTGATCGCCGACTTCATCTCGGGCAGACTGGTCGCCCCCACGGCCGACCGCGATGCGCTGCGCGCCCTGGTACAGGAACGCCAGCCCGATCTGGTGGACCGGGTCGGCTGGAAGGCCATCGATCAGGCGGAACGCGGCGCGGGCAAAGAGGCGGGTCGGCCGCGGGTCAAGTTCACCTCCCTCGCCGACCTGCTGCAGGCAGCCAAGGGCGGTGCCTGAGCCCGGATGAGCCGTCCGGGCACCGGGCCTGTTCGCGAAGGTGTTCCTCGCCGGGGCGAGGAACACCTTCGCGGAATCGGCGTTCCCGAGTGTCGGACCCGATCAGTACAGGTGGCAGGCGCAGCGGGTGCGCGGCGGTTGGCCCAGCGCGGCCAGGGTCTCCTCGGCCAGTGCCCGCACCTCGGAGTCCGGGTCGTGGTGTGCCCGGTCGGCCAGCAGATCCGCCGTGTCGGGATCGTCTCGGGCCAGGTCGGCCAGTTCCTCCAGCAGGTGTGCTCGGATTCCGGCATCGGGATCGTCCACGGCGCCCTGGCGCAGCAGCGCACTCGTGCCCGGCGGCTTCCGGACGATGAGGGCAGAAAGGGCCGCCCACCGGACCTCCGAGTGGGGGGCGGCGAGGGCGAGTTCACGCACCAGGGTCAGCGTGTCCGGATCCAAGGACCATTCGTGGGTCAGTGCCGCGACCGCCTCGCGGCGGATTCTCGAATCGGAATCGGAGCAGGCGAGCCGGCTCAGCAGCGCCCTGGTGTCGGCATCGCCGGCCGTGCCCAAGGCGCTGATCGCCGCTGACCGGAGGTAGCCCTCGGTTTCTCGGCGGCCGGCGGCGACCTCGTGCAACAGGGCCCGGGTGCCGGGGTCGTCGGGCCAGCGTTTCGCCAATGTCGTGATCGCCAGGGACCGGATGTAGTCGTCGGGGTCGGCGGCGGCGTGCTCGCGCAGCCAAACGAGCACCTCGGGCCGGTCCGGCCAGTGATCCTCGTCCAGTGCGCGCACCGCCCGCCACCGGACCGAATCGTCGTCCGTGGTCGCCAGCGCGAACAGCAACTCGGCGACATCCGGGTCGTCGGCGTGCCGCCCCAGCGCATGGACGGCGACCTCGCGCACCGACGCCACGGGGTCGGTGGCCCGGTCGCGCAGTACGGCACGGATGTCCGGGCTCTCCCATCCACCCCGTACGAGTTCCTCCAGCGCCTCCTTGCGCACGAGTTCGTGCGCGTCCGAGGCCAGGCCGAGCAGAATCACGGGGGTGTCGGGGTGCTCGGGCCACGTGGCACGGAGCGGTTGCACGATCGCGAGGCGGGGCCCGGGCTGGTCGGCGGCGGCGCACTCGCGTATCCAGGCCAGGGTGCCGGAGTTCGACAGCGCGGCAAGCCTGTCCACGGCCCGCAGCCGGAAGAGATGGTTCGGTTCGGTGACCGTGCAGTACCGCAGGAGGTCGACGGTGTCGGAACGGGTACGCCACCGGGACAGTACGGCGTCTACGATCGACCACCGCGTCTCCCAATCCGGCTCGGTACGAGCGGACTCGTGCAACAGCGCCCGGGTACGGGAATCGTCCGGCCGGCATTCCACCAGCACCTGTGCCGCCATGCTGCGAACCTCGGCGGCCGGATCGGCCGAGAGCCGGTCACGAAGCAGTGGCGCCGTGCCGGCATCGTCGGGCCAGCCGGCGGCCAGCGATTCCAGCGCGCGCCTGCGGACGCTGCCGACGTCGTCGTGGACCACCCGATCGCGGACCGCAGTCAGGCTGCCTGGCTCGCCGCGCGCGTGCGCGGCCAGCGCCGCGACCGCCGCCGCCCGGACGACCGGCTCGCTGTCGTGGACCACTCGGTCGAGCACCAGCCGGTGGGTCGCGGCACCGCGTAGCGCACCGACGGCGGCGGCCCGGACCTCGGGGTTCGGATCGGCGACGGCCTGCCTGCCGAAGAAGGCGACGACATCCGGATGGTCCGGCCACCGGTCCCGCAGCGACTGCGCGGCGCGACTGCGCATTTCCTCGTCCGCGGCGGTGCCGGCGACGTCCAGCAGCCACGCCACGGTGGCCGGGTCGCCGGGCCAGGATTCGATGGCGGTGCCCAGCAGCTGCCGCCGCAGCAGGCCGTCCGGTTCGACTGCGGTCCGCCGGCGCAGCCAGTCGGCCGTCTCCGGGTCCTCCGGCCGGGCCGACACCAGCGCGTACGCGGCCGCCCGCCGGACGATCATCTCCGGATCGGTCTCGGCGCGCTCCCGCAACAATTCTGCCGTGCCCGGATCGCCGGCCCAGCCGCCTGCCAGTTCCGCCAGCGCGGCCTCCCGGACCGTCCGGTCGCGGTCGGCCGATGTCCGCTTGCGCAGCACCGCGGCGACATCCGGGTGGCCCGGCCAGCGCGCACCCACCACCCGCACCGCGAGCGCCCGTACTTCCGGCTCTGTCTCCACACCGGCGCGCACGAGCAGCGCCGCCAGCGTGTCGGGATGATCGGGCCAGCGATTCGCGAGTTCCGGCACGGCGGCCGCCCGAGCCGGCTCGTCCTCATGGGTCAGCAGGCCGTACCACCAGGACCGCGCGTCCGCCGCGTGCTCGGGGTCGGCGGCCAGTGCCGCCAGCGCCGCCAGCCGGGTGTGGTGGAAGCCGTTCTCGGCGACGCGGCGCAAGGCGGCGACCGTGGCAGGGTCGCGTGGCCACCCGGACGCCAGCGCCGCGACCGCCAGGTGAGCGTGCTCGTCCGGGCCGTCGGCGACGTACTCCCGCAGCAGCGCACGGCTTTCCGCCGGTCCGTATTCGGCGAGCGCCAGCGTCGCGGCCCGGCGTACCGCCCAGTCGTCGTCGACGGCCCACCCGATCAGCCGTTCCGCGGTCTCCGGGTCGTCCACCCGACCCGCCAGCGCGGATACCGCGGCCTGCCGTACGGTGGCGCTGTCGTCCTCCGTCGCACATCCGACCAGCAGTTCCACCGTGCCGGGGTCATGCCGCCAGTAGGCTCCCGCCGCGCGTGCGGCGGCGTTACGCACCGTCCACGCCGGATCGCTGAGCAGCTCGCGCAGCCGCGGCAGCAGATCCGGCGCGTCGGCCACTGCGCGTACCGCTGCCCCGCGTACCTCGGGTTGCTCGTCGTCGAGGAGACGCCACAGCAGCCGAGTCGTGCCGGGATCGTGGTGCCGGTCGGCGCGGAGCAGGTCGATCGTCGCCACCCGGACCTCGGGGTCCTCGTCAGCGGTCGCGCGGTCGGCGAGCAGCGCGCGGGTGGCCGGGTCGGTGGGGGCGAGCTGCACGACGGCCCGGGTCGCCGCCAGTCTCACGTCCGCGTCCGTGTCGTCGGCGGCGATCCGCCCGAGCAGTGACAGATCGCGGATCCCCGGTACCGCGGCCCGCCGGACCAGGACGCTGTCATCGTCGAGCGCGTGCTCGGCGAGCAACGCGGCGGTGCCGGGGATGCCGGTGAGCACCGACACCGCCGCCGCGCCCAACCCGCCGTCGCGGCGGGGGAACAGCTCTGCACGAATGCCGTCGAGGACATCGCGGTGGGCGATCAGTCCGGTGAGCCACGGCACGCTGTCCGGGTCGTCCGAACCCACCAGACTCTGCACCAGCGCTACCCGCGCGTTTCGAGACAGGTCTTCGTTGGCGACCCGATAGCGAACCCACCGCAGGAATTCGGAGTCGGGCCCGAGCAACAGCAGGCCGATACGGGTGGCCAGCGCCGAGCGCGAACCCGTTGTGTACCAGACCCGGTAGCGTTCACCGAGCCGAGCGTGCCGGGTGAGCGCCGGCCGCACGGCGCATACGAACTCGGGCACCAGCGGCGATTCCTCGTCGATCATCTCCACCGCGGTGGTCAGCGCCTCGACCATGGCCGCGGCCCCCGCGCCGGGGTCGCCCATCTCGGCCAGGCAGCGCGCGGCGAGCATCACGTGCCGCGGCAGCCCCTCGGGTCGCAGGCGCCACAGCGGGTCGACGGTCACCAGCCGCCGTAACACTTCTCCCGCCGCCGCCGTGTCGAGCATCCCGGCCAGCCGCGGCAGTACGGCCTGCCAGGACGGCTCCCGCCAGTACCGCACGAACGCGTCGCCGATCTCGTCCCCGGTGAGCCGGCCCGCCATATCGGCGGCGACCGCGTGCTCCAGCACAGCCCGCTCCGCGAATCGCCACGCGCCGTCCCCGGCCGCGCGCCACAACCCCTCGCCGTCCCCCGATACGGCCGCGGCGATCTCCGCGGCCGACTCCGGATCCGAGACGCGGTTGATCAACTCGCCGTCGCACCCCTGCCAGAGCGACCGGGCGACCCGTACCGGCAGCCCGGCCGGGGGCAGCCCGGTCGGCGCCGCGATCCGGCCGGCCTCCTCGATCTCGTAATGGTGGAATCCGGCCCGATCCAGTGGGAACCGGTCGTACCCGTCGACGCGGGAGGTGATCACGACCCGGGCCTGTGGGTATCGCCGCGCCCACCGCGCGATGGTCCCGAGCAGCGATGCCCGCCCCGCGACGCCCGCAACCTCGTCCACCCCGTCGACGATCAGCACGGCTCGCCCGCCCCGCCGCAGGAAGCCGTCCACCACCGGTACCGGTGGTCCGCACACCACTTCGTGCAGCAGCCCGGCCGGATCGGGGCTCGGGTGCCGCCCCTCGTCGTCTCGGTGCCGAGGCTCGACGAGCAGGGGCAGGAACCCCGCCAGGCCGGTACCATCGCCGTCCGGGCTGGTCAGCGCGAACGCCAGGCTCCGGGCGAGTGTCGACTTACCGGTCCCGGCCGCCCCGAGCAGCGCGATCCGCGGCCGGTCGGCGGCCGTCAGCGTCGCGAGCGCCGGGCGCGGCGCATGATCCCGGTGCGCCCGCTGGTAGGCGTCGAGCGTGACAGGATCGACGTCGTCGAGCGCCTCCCCGGCCTCCCACCACCGCCGCCCCACCATCTGCCGGTACCACGTCTCCGGGGGTTGTCCACCCGCGAGTGGTACCGACCGCACCGACCGCGGCTCGATCCGGACAGGGCGGCACGACGACCGTAACCGTTCGAGATACTGCTCCAGCTCCACGCCGTCTTCTCCAGCCACGGCGCGCAGCCTAGACGCCACCACTGACACCGGACGGCCTGCGATGTACCGCCCGCGACCTCGTGCTCGGGCCGGATTCCGCTGTCCGGACTCGGCGCACGGGTTGCGCGGCGATTCGCGGAGTTCGCCGCCGGGAGTTCTGCTCGGGCACCGTCCGCGGTTCCGCGCCGAGGCCGGGATCCGGCCGGACGAAGCCCGGGGAGGAGGGCCGCGCAACGGATGGGTCCCGCCCCGGCGCCTCCGGAATTACAGGGGCGCGACCTTGACGATCGTCGTGGTGATCCCGTCCACCACGAACCACAGTCGCAGTGTGGGTTGTCCGTGAGTGCGGTCGCCCGGTTCGTATCTGCTGCGCACGCTGATGTGCTGGCGGGCCAGGACGGGGGCGATGTATTCGATCACCGCGCGGTGCGGGCCGCTGACCAGCTTCGGGTAGTCGACCAGATATTGCTCCACCGCCTGCCAATAGCAGGCGTTGTTCACGTGGTTGTACTGGTCGATATCGGTGGCCCGGACCGGGAACGGGAGATCGGTGTCGGATTCCGGCGGGGTGGGATCGGTGAGCCAGGGCCGCCAGCGGAGTCGTTGTTCGGCGGTGGTCTGGGCGAGGTAGGCCAGACCGGCGTCGCTGATCCGGGCCGGCATGTTGTTCGACTCGTTGATGTTGATCCAGAAACCCTCGGTCTCGATCAGGCCGCCGCGGTCGCTGGTGATCCGCACCCGCATATTCGCCCAACGGGTGGACATGCTCGAACACCAGCGTCGTAGCTGGACGTGGTCGGGCCACAGGACCGGGCGGACCACATCGATCACCGTGCGCCGGATGATCCAACTGGGGTCGGTTTGTTCCAGCACGGATTGCTGGAGGTGTTCCCAGGCGATGTCCTGGAGGTAGCGGGCGACCCCGTCGAGACGTAGGCGGTTGTACGGGTCGACGTCGCCGGCTCGCACCGGCCACGCCGAGACGAACCCCATGCCCTCCTGGGGAAGCGGGGCCAGCGGCTGATCGAGTGACACTTGTGCTCCTCGCGCGGCGGGCTGTGGCCGCGGTACTTCTACGTGTTTCCTGTGAGACGACTTTACGGGGCCTGTGTCACCGCGCCACGCCGAGCCGCCTGTTCGTGGTGTCCGGCGCGTTGCGGTGATCAGTATCCGACGTAGCCGGTCCCGTCCGATTCCCCGACCACACCGGGCACATTGTCGAGCGACCCGTACCGTTCGATGGCGTATCTGGTGCCGGCGATGATGTTGTCCACCGGGTTCCAGATATCGCCGTGGCCGGGTAGCGCGTGGGAGGTGAACGTCGGGTCGATGGTCTGCATCAATCCCTTGGACGGGATACCGGCCGCCGCGTTGCTGTCCCAGAGGTTGATCGCGTTCGGGTTGCCACCGGATTCGCGTTCGATGATCAGCGCGATCGCGGCGGCCTCGGAATCATCGATATCGTAGCCGTTCTCGCGCAGCACCCGGATCGCCTCCTGGATCCATTCCGCCTGGTCCCCGGTGGGCATTGTGGTGGGCGTACTCGCGTCCGTCGAGAGTGCCGGGCTGCCGCCGCCGATGTCGGTGCCGCCGCTCAGCAGCGAGCCGACCGGCGATCCACCGGCGGAATACCCGGTGCTGTTCTGCGGGCTCTCTCCGGTCGGCCGCGGGGTGGTGGCGGCCGGGATCGTCGGTGCGGCCGAGGGTGGCCGGCCGGGATCACCGAGCGCGGTGTAGGCGTTCTCGAGATCGGTCACCGCCTGCTGGACCTGGGCGGTGGCCCGCCCGGCTGTGTCCTCGGCCGATTTCAGGGCATTCACCAGATGCCACTGGTGGGAGGCAGCCACGAGTCGCTGACCCAGTTCGGTCCGCTGCATCTCGACGGAATCGGCCGCCTCACCCGCGGTGCGGCGCAGGTAGTCGATGCGGGCGGCGGCGGTGACGCTGCCGTCGCCGGCCACCTCGAACGCGGGCAGCGGCGGTTGGGCGGTATCGCGCGCGGTATCGCGCATCAGCAGGACTTTGTTCTTCGCCTCGATGAGGTTGACCACCTCCGCGCGCAGCGCGGTGTCGAATTTCAGCAACGCGGCGCTCACCGTTCCCGTGCGGGTGCGTTCGGTGTCCATTCGGGTGTTCGCGGCGGCGCCCGCGGGGCCGGACCAGTTCAGCGCCCGGGTGCCGGTGGCCGCGTCGCCGGTGAGCTGATCGAGCCGACCGGCGAGGGTGTGCACGTGGGTGGCGGCGGTGGTGAGGTGGTCGGCCTGCCACTGTTCGACGTCGCCGACGGTGAGGGTCATATCGCGGGATCCAGGCCGACGGTGGTGAGCGCTCGGTCGAACTCCGTTTCGGTCATCTCGTAGTCGCCCGCGCTGGTGCGCAGGGTGGCCGCGACCGTGGTGACGCGGTGCAGGCAGGAGGCGGTCAGATCGGCGGCGCGCTGCGCGACCGGGCCGAAGCCCGTGCCGGGTAGCGCGCCGGCCGCCGCCGCGAACACTCCCGCGACGTCCAGTGTGGTGACCGCACCCGCCTCGGTGTCGAGCCGGCCCGCGAACGCGCGCAGTAGACCGGGATCGACCCGGACCGCCGCATCGGGTACGCCTGTCTCGTCTTCGTTCATTTGTCCCCCAGGGATTCCCGCCCGTTGTACTGCGGCCGAGCCTAACAAACGGGTGCGTTTCCCGAGGTGGGCTCGGACCTGGAGTGATCGGCGGCCGCGGTGCGTTGTCCGGGTTGTCGACGGCTCGTCCGGTGCCCGGCGGGGGATGGACTTCGGTCGGTCGCTCCCATTAAGTTGAGGGGGACGAGTGGATTGGTACATATGAACCGGTGCGTCTCTATACTCGCCGGTGGACGAAGAGAGAGGTCGGCATATGCGCGCAGCTCAGGTCAGCAAACTCGACGGACCGGAAGCCATCGAGATCGTCGATATCCCGGAACCCCGACCGTTGCCGGGCGGGGTCGTGATCGATGTGCACGCGGCCGGGGTGGCCTTCCCGGACGTGTTGATGACGCGTGGGCTGTACCAGATGAAACCCGAGATGCCGTTCGTGGTCGGCGGCGAGATCGCGGGCGTCGTGCGTGAAGCCCCCGAGGGCGCATCCGTGCGGCCGGGCGATCGGGTGTGTGCGCTGACCATGCTCGGCAATGCGATGGCCGAAGTGGCGACGACCTCCGCCGAGATGGTGTTCGGACTACCGGACAACATCTCGTTCGAAGCCGGCGCCGGGATCCTCTTCAACGATCTCACCGTGCACTTCTGCCTGCGCAACCGCGGCCGACTGGCCCCGGGGGAGACCGTGCTGGTGCACGGCGCCGCCGGCGGTATCGGAACCTCGACCCTGCGGATGGCGCGGGCACTGGGCGCCGGCCGGGTGATCGCCGTGGTCAGCACGGAGGAGAAGGCCGAGACCGCTCGCGCTCACGGCGCCGACGATGTGGTGCTCACCGACGGCTGGCTGGGCCGGGTCAAGGAACTCACCGATAACCGCGGCGTGGACATCGTGCTCGACCCGGTGGGCGGCGACCGGTTCACCGACAGCATTCGCTCGCTCGCCCGCGGGGGCCGTCTCCTGGTGGTGGGTTTCACCGGCGGCGATATCCCGACTGTGAAGGTGAACCGGTTGCTGTTGAAGAACGTCGAGGTGGTCGGCGCGGGCTGGGGTGAATGGATGCTGTCGAATCCCGGCTATCTGAGCGAACAGTGGGCCGAGGTGGCGCCGTTGCTGGAGAGCGGTGCGATCGCCGCCCCGCAACCGGTGTTGTTCGAACTGGAGCAGGCCGCGGCCGCCGTGGCGTCACTGGAGAACCGGGCCGCCGCGGGCAAGGTCGTAGTGAAAATTCGCTGAAGCCGACCACCCACGACCCGCGGTACGGGTCGTGGGCGGTCGGGGTGTTGTGACAGGCCGTTTCAGCCGGCCCGGAAGAAGAACCGCGTGATCACTCGAGCCGCAAAGTGGTCGGACCGTTCATATTGTGCTGATCATGCGGGTAGCACGCGTAATCACCACGCACGTCCGGTGCTGATTCCAGCTGTTAATTGCCTCTCCGGCATCGTGATTCATCGACTGCCCGCGCCTCTTCGCGCCTGGTTTCCCGGACGGTGGGCTCCGGGGGAGCAATCCCCTCGAATGGGCCTCGGCAGCACGCTGTCCGCGCGCGGCGGTACACCCCGCCGCCGAGACCGTCACCACGACAATGTCGCGACGCATCCGGGCGCGGTGATCGGCTGTCGTTCGGGTTCCCGCCAGTGATTCCCTCCCCGGAGCGGACGCCACCCGCGCGCTGAACACTCGTCGACGACAAAACCCCAAATAAGTTGGACGCAAAGATGTTCGGGTGCGAATCGCCCGGTGGTGCAGGCCGATGAAGGCCCGCAACCGATGCGGTTCGGTGCGCCGCGGTGCCCGGCGGCGGGTCTCCTCGCTGCGTGCGGATGGGCGGGGTGCGTCGTCGCGGTGCGCGTAGTGCCCGCGATCCGCGGGGTGCTGGTGACCGGTCCTGTCGGTAGAGTTCGCCGTATGCGGATGAAGTCGGCCATGGTCGCGGGCGGGTTGGCGCTGACCATGCTCATGGGCTGCTCGTCTTCCGACTCCGGCGACTCCGATTCCCCCAAGGGGGCCCCGCCGAAGGTCGCTGCTCTGGGGCCGTTCGTCGGCGAGTGCGGTCACGTCACCGACAAGGAGGTTTCCGAGATCCTCGGCGGTGCGGTGTGGATGACCTATAAGAACTCCACCGGCTGCCGTTGGGAGGGCAGTGGAAGCATGACCTTCGCGAGCTACCGGGGCAGTCCGATCGGGCGGGAGCGGGCGTGGGTGTCGACCGCGGGGCGCGCACCGGAATCGATCGAGGTCGGGGGCCGTCCGGGATTTCAAGGGAGCTGGGGGACGATCTGTGATCTGGCGGTGCAGCTGGACGACGACTTCTTCGAATGGTCCCACCAGGCCGGCACCCTGGAGCCGCCCTGCGAGGCTTCGCGCAAGCTGGCCGAGCTGACCCTGCAGCGGTTGAAGTGAGTCGCGCGATGGGGAGCGCGCGGCGGGCACTGACGAGCCTGTCGGTCCTGTTCGGCTGTGTACTGGTGCTGATGTCGACCGGCTGCGGCAGCACGATCGACGGGTCGGCGGTTCCGGCGGGCGGCTCCGAACAGTTGGACGTGAACTTCGACAAGTTGCTGCGCGAATGCGAGGTCGTGGACCGGGTCACCATCGGTGAGGCGGTCGGCGGCCAGATCGCGTCCGGCGAATTCAACGGCGCCGTGTGCATGTGGCTGGTTCCCGACGCGCCGGGCGGCAACGCGATGGTTACGCTGAACTGGTACGAGAACGGCACCCTGAGCAACGAGAAGACCACCTACGGCGAACTCGGGTACACCTCCCAGATCATCGAGGTGGAGAGCTCCCAGGGTTTGGCGATCCGGCGGCCGGGTGATCCCGATTCGTGCGGGATCACCGCGAGTGCCCCGGACGCCGGGGTGGTCGGGTGGTGGGTGAACTACCATCAGGGTTCGGCACATCAGGATCCGTGTGAGCCGGTGAAGAAGCTCATGACGTTGACATTGAACCGAGCGCGGTGAGATCCGCCGGTTCCCCGCGCCGCGGCCGGTCGGTGTCCGACTGGAGTCGGCTCTGGTGATCGTGCGCTGAACGGGCCCTGTTTTGACCCTGTCAGCTACGCCCGAGTACAGTGGACGGCTGTGCCCGGAAGGATGCGGGCAAGTTCGAGCGCAGACGTAGGCCAGCGAGAGCGGCTGACGATTCCAGCGTGCCTCTGAATCGGGCCCTGAACTGCGCGCGACACGCCCGACCTCGGGACGCGAGAAACGTGGTTGGACGTGCGGGTGAAAGCTCGATGAACAGACCTGACACCGCCATAACCGATAAAAGGAAAGCCGGTCTATGCCAACCATCAACCAGCTGGTCCGTAAGGGTCGCCGAGACAAGGTCGCCAAGACCAAGACCGCGGCCCTCAAGGGGAGCCCGCAGCGGCGTGGTGTGTGCACCCGCGTGTACACCACCACCCCGAAGAAGCCGAACTCCGCGCTGCGGAAGGTCGCGCGTGTGAAGCTGACCAGCGCGGTCGAGGTCACGGCCTACATCCCCGGCGAAGGCCACAACCTGCAGGAGCACTCGATGGTGCTCGTGCGCGGCGGTCGTGTGAAGGACCTCCCCGGTGTGCGTTACAAGATCATCCGCGGCTCGCTCGACACCCAGGGTGTGAAGAACCGCAAGCAGGCCCGCAGCCGTTACGGCGCCAAGAAGGAGAAGAGCTGATATGCCTCGCAAGGGCCCCGCTCCCAAGCGTCCGCTGATCAACGACCCGGTCTACGGGTCGCCGCTGGTGACGCAACTGGTCAACAAGATCCTTCTCGACGGCAAGAAGTCCACTGCCGAGCGCATCGTGTACGGCGCGCTGGAGCAGGCGCGCGATAAGACCGGCACCGATCCGGTCGTCACCCTCAAGCGCGCGCTGGACAACGTCAAGCCGGCCCTCGAGGTCAAGCCGCGCCGCGTCGGTGGCGCCACCTACCAGGTTCCGGTCGAGGTCCGTCCCGGCCGCTCCAACACTCTCGCGCTGCGCTGGCTGGTCAACTACTCGCGGGCACGCCGCGAGAAGACCATGATCGAGCGTCTGGCCAACGAACTGCTCGACGCCAGCAACGGCCTCGGTGCTTCGGTCAAGCGTCGCGAGGACACCCACAAGATGGCCGAGTCGAACCGGGCCTTCGCGCACTACCGCTGGTGATGTCTGCCCGGCCCATCGCTCCTGGGCCGGGAGGCTTACGGAAGCGCCGCTTCCGCTTTGACAGATATGACGGCCACACGGTCGTCGGCGAAAATCCCAACTAGCTACGAGCGGGGAAGATTTCCGTGGCACAGGACGTGCTCACCGACCTGAACAAGGTCCGCAACATCGGCATCATGGCCCACATCGATGCGGGCAAGACCACTACGACCGAACGCATCCTCTTCTACACCGGTGTGAACTACAAGATCGGCGAAACCCATGACGGGGCGTCGACCACCGACTGGATGGAGCAGGAGCAGGAGCGCGGCATCACCATCACCTCCGCGGCGGTGACCTGCTTCTGGAACCAGAACCAGATCAACATCATCGACACCCCCGGCCACGTCGACTTCACCGTCGAGGTGGAGCGCAGCCTGCGTGTGCTCGATGGCGCTGTCGCCGTCTTCGACGGCAAAGAGGGCGTGGAGCCGCAGTCCGAGCAGGTGTGGCGGCAGGCCGACAAGTACGACGTGCCCCGGATCTGCTTCGTCAACAAGATGGACAAGCTCGGTGCGGATTTCTACTTCACCGTGCAGACCATCAAGGACCGTCTCGGCGCCAAGCCGCTGGTCGTCCAGTTGCCGATCGGTGCCGAGGATTCCTTCGAGGGCATCGTCGACCTGGTCGAGATGAAGGCCAAGGTCTGGACGGGCGAGACCAAGCTCGGCGAGAAGTACGAGGTCCAGGACATCCCTGCCGACCTGGTCGAGAAGGCCGAGCAGTACCGGCAGGAACTGCTGGAGACCGTCGCCGAGTCCGACGAGGCGCTGCTGGACAAGTTCTTCGGCGGCGGCGAGCTCTCGATCGACGAGATCAAGGGCGCCATCCGCAAGATGACGGTCAACTCCGAGCTCTACCCGGTGCTGTGCGGTTCGGCGTTCAAGAACAAGGGCGTGCAGCCCATGCTCGACGCCGTGATCGACTACCTGCCCTCGCCGCTGGACGTCGAGTCCGTGCAGGGTCACGCGCCGAACAAAGAGGACGAGGTTCTCACCCGTAAGCCGAGCGCCGACGAGCCGTTCGCGGCGCTGGCGTTCAAGATCGCGGTGCACCCGTTCTTCGGCAAGCTGACCTACGTCCGCGTCTACTCGGGCAAGGTCGACTCCGGTGCTCAGGTCATCAACGCGACCAAGGGCAAGAAGGAGCGCCTGGGCAAGCTGTTCCAGATGCACTCCAACAAGGAGAACCCGGTCCCCTCGGCCAGCGTCGGCCATATCTACGCGGTCATCGGCCTGAAGGACACCACCACCGGCGACACCCTGTGCGATCCGAACAACCAGATCGTGCTGGAGTCCATGACCTTCCCGGACCCGGTCATCGAGGTCTCCATCGAGCCCAAGACCAAGTCCGACCAGGAGAAGCTGGGCACCGCGATCCAGAAGCTCGCCGAGGAGGATCCGACCTTCACGGTGAAGCTGGACCAGGAGACCGGCCAGACCGTCATCGGCGGTATGGGCGAGCTCCACCTGGACATCCTGGTCGACCGGATGAAGCGCGAATTCAAGGTCGAGGCGAACGTCGGCAAGCCGCAGGTGGCCTACCGCGAGACCATCACCAAGAAGGTCGAGAAGCTCGAGTACACCCATAAGAAGCAGACGGGTGGTTCGGGTCAGTTCGCCAAGGTCATCATCGCGCTCGAGCCGTTCGTCGGCGAAGACGGCGCCACCTACGAGTTCGAGAACAAGGTCACCGGTGGCCGTGTGCCGAGGGAATACATCCCTTCGGTCGACGCGGGCGCACAGGACGCCATGCAGTACGGTGTGCTCGCCGGTTACCCGCTGGTCAACCTGAAGGTATCCCTGCTCGACGGTGCGTACCACGACGTCGACTCCTCGGAGATGGCGTTCAAGATCGCCGGCGTGCAGGCCCTCAAGGAAGCGGCCCGTAAGGCCGGTCCGGTGATCCTCGAACCGCTGATGGCGGTCGAGGTCACCACGCCCGAGGACTACATGGGCGATGTGATCGGCGACCTCAACTCCCGCCGTGGCCAGATCCAGGCCATGGAGGAACGCAGTGGTGCCCGTGTCGTCAAGGCGCTGGTTCCGCTCTCGGAGATGTTCGGCTATATCGGTGATCTGCGGTCGAGGACCCAGGGCCGGGCCAACTACTCCATGGTGTTCGACTCGTACGCGGAGGTTCCGGCCAACGTGTCGAAGGAGATCATCGCCAAGGCGACCGGCGAGTAAGTACCCCTCCGGGGCGGGTAGCTCGCCTGCCCCGGATCTCCCGGGAGTTTGTACAACCGTTATTTTCCCCGCGTAAGTGGGGATGACCCCCGCACTGCTGCAACTGCAAGCACCAACAAGTCCAGGAGGACCACACAGTGGCGAAGGCGAAGTTCGAGCGGACAAAGCCGCACGTCAACATCGGCACCATCGGTCACGTCGACCACGGCAAGACCACGCTTACCGCAGCGATCACCAAGGTGCTGGCGGAGAAGTTTCCGGATCTGAACGAGAGCTTTGCCTTCGATCAGATCGACAAGGCGCCGGAGGAGAAGGCTCGTGGTATCACGATCAACATCTCCCACGTCGAATACCAGACCGAGAAGCGCCACTACGCCCACGTAGACGCCCCCGGTCACGCCGACTACATCAAGAACATGATCACCGGTGCGGCGCAGATGGACGGCGCCATCCTGGTGGTCGCGGCCACCGACGGCCCGATGCCGCAGACCCGTGAGCACGTGCTGCTCGCCCGTCAGGTCGGCGTGCCCTACATCCTGGTCGCGCTGAACAAGTCGGACATGGTCGACGACGAGGAAATCCTCGAGCTCGTCGAGATGGAGGTCCGCGAGCTGCTGGCTTCGCAGGAGTTCGACGAGGATGCCCCCGTCGTGCGCGTCTCCGGCCTGAAGGCGCTCGAGGGCGACGCCAAGTGGAGCGAATCCATCATCGAGCTGATGAACGCGGTCGACGAGTCGATCCCGGACCCGGTCCGCGAGACCGAGCTGCCGTTCCTGATGCCGATCGAGGACGTCTTCACCATCACCGGTCGTGGCACCGTCGTCACCGGCCGTGTCGAGCGTGGCGTGATCAACCTCAACGCCGAGGTCGAGATCGTCGGCATCCGTCCGGAGAAGACCAAGACCACCATCACCGGTATCGAGATGTTCCGGAAGATGCTGGACTCCGCGCAGGCGGGCGACAACGCGGGTCTGCTGATCCGTGGCATCAAGCGCGAGGACGTGGAGCGCGGCCAGGTCGTGGTCAAGCCGGGCACCACCACCCCGCACACCGAGTTCGAGGGTCAGGCCTACATCCTGTCGAAGGACGAGGGCGGCCGCCACACCCCGTTCTTCAACAACTACCGTCCGCAGTTCTACTTCCGTACGACTGACGTGACGGGCGTTGTGACCCTGCCCGAGGGCACCGAAATGGTTATGCCCGGCGACAACACCGAGATGCTGGTCAAGCTGATCCAGCCGGTCGCCATGGACGAGGGCCTGCGTTTCGCGATCCGTGAAGGTGGCCGCACCGTCGGCGCCGGTCGGGTCACGAAGATCATCAACTGATTCTCTGAATCGCTGGAAACGGCGCCGCTCCTCAGGGGGCGGCGCCGTTTGCATTTCGGCTGCCGGCTTCAACACCGCGATCGTAGGCATCCCTGCCTTGTGTACACACTTGGGTTCACTATTGATATGTTGATCGAAACCCTGTCGGTACGTGAGGCGCGAGCAGCTATCCGGAGTGCTGGAGCGGTTTCGTCGCGGCGATCGCACCCCGGTAGGCGTCGGTTCACACCGCAGAACTGAAGCAGTTGTAGTGCCCGTCGAAGTATTCGAAGAACTGACGGCCGAACGTGCTCAATCGATACGTCGAGCAGCGGCTTCGATACGGGCCGAGGGCCTTTCGCCCAGTTCGGATGCCGACGCGATTCTTCGACAGTGGGCTCAGAGTGAGATCGGCACGGTCGAGATCCGCGAGCGTGTCCAGCGCTTGCACGGGTTGCTGTGACTGCGGATCCCTACCTGGACGCCCGCTCCGGCGTGCTGCGCAACCGTCTTGGAATTCTCGATACGGAGGTGCTGCGTCAGGTCGAATCGGACCTGAGCCTTGCCGCCCTGGCGGACCTCGGAACCCGGATTGTGCCGGGACCCTACGATCTCGCTCATCTACGGGCCTTCCACCGGGAGATCTTCGCCGATCTATACCCAAGGGCAGGTGAGGTCCGGATGGTGGGAGTCGCATAGTCCGATCCGTTTTGCCTCCCCCAGCACATCGAGCCGTATTCGGCAGATGTATTCGGCGGACTTGCGAAGGAACGGTATCTACGAGGATCGGCGCGTGCTGAGTTCATCGAACGGCTGATCCACTACTTCGCGGAAGTAAATGCCATACATCCTTTTCGAGAGGGCAACGGGCGTACACAGCGAGCTTTCTTCCGGCAGCTTTGCCATGAGGCACGGTGGGATATCGACTGGACCACACTCGATCGCGACGAAAATATGCGAGCCTCTAGCGCTTCGCTGCGTGGTGACAACACTCGCGCTCTGCGACCTTCTCGACACATTGATCGCACCAGCCTGAGCGAGAGCGATTGTCTCCGGGACATGGGTGAGCAGGCGATGTTCCGCAAGATGCTGGACTCCGCTCAGGCCGGTGACTACGCGGGTCTGCTGATCCGTGGCATCGAACGCGATGCCCTCCCAGTAACCGCGTCGATCGTTGGCGATGATCAAGCCTCGCGCTTGCAATCGCGCGATGGTTCGATGCGTCCGCCATCTGGTGAATCCGGTGTGCCGCCGGAGCTGAGCGGCGGTGAGAGGCCCGCCAGGACCACGCTCTCCCAGGCCGTCATACCCGCGTGTCGCTACGGTGCCCCCTGGGATTGGCATTCGCGGGCCGCTACTTCGGTGGACTGCGAAAGAGTGTTACCTAAGAGGACTTTCGCGGGATGAGCCCGTTGAGCGGCTGCCCGGTACTTCGCGGAAGTGAACGCCATCCATCTCCGGCGGCCACCGGGGCAGGTCGGTGAACTGAGCAACTCATGCGCCCCCGCGGGCTCGGCCTCGGCGTCATGAGCAGATGAGGTTCTCAGGTGCTGTCATCGAGGCATCGAGGTCGTCGACAGCTGCGGCCGTCGAGACCGCGGCCGGGGAGTGCAGCAGCCCGTAGCGTGACAGCGGGCAGTGAAATCGTGCGTGCCAGGTGCTTGTTCCGACTCCCCACGACGGTGACCTGCTGTTCGTGCGCCAGGGTGGCGAGTGTTGTTGCGGAACAATCTTCGCCGGTAGGAAACCGTTCGAGGCTGGGGTGCGTCAGTAGGTGTGTCGGCGCAGTTCGGACGTGATCGCCTCACTCCTCCTGGTAGGGAGGGGCCGGCAACGGCGATCACTCGGGGTTGCTTGTGATCAGAAGGGGTTTTGTTGCGATGTTCATAGAAGGCATAGGCGGTGGCGGGGAGATTCTGGCGACACGGCACGATCGGAGATCGCTGTGCGAATCGAACTGATTCTAGGGTTCCTCACCCAAGGCGGTGGCAGCTCGTAGAGGGGATTCTTACGATTTTTATGATCAACCCGATTCGGGCTGATATGGATGACAAAGAAACGGGTACGAACATGAACAAGGTCAAACTAATTATTGCTGCATCCGGCATTTTGAGTGCATCTTTTCTACCAATTCTGACTGCAACACCAGCGGCCACCGCCGACCCGGTTCCCACGCCGCTCAGCTGCAAAGGAAACCCCACCGGAGCGAAGTCCATGGAGGTGCGTTGTTTCAACTTGAGTGCGACGAATCACTATCGAGTTAGGGTTTCGATCGATTGCGGGTTCTGGCCCGATCCCGATACTACCTTCTATATTCCTCCGAACGACGATCGGCGAGAGACGCTGGAATGCGGCCCAACTGGCGATGCGCGGGGGACCTTCAAATGGGAGGTAATTCAATGATTGCTCCTAGATTTTCCGCCGGAAAGCGGATGTGAATGATGCGCAGATTATTTTCATTGATTACCCTGCTGTTCGTGGCAATTCTGATCCCCGCACTTTTCGGTGGGTATTCCAGTGCTGCACCGGCTGCGGAAAGTCCTCGATTCGAGCAGGTTGACGGATACTATCCGATTGGGCTCGGGTATTATCGTGGAGGTCCCAGCCTGGAACCCAGGCCGAATGAAGTAAAGATACGAGATGGGCTGGTCCAGACAACTCACGGGGTCTCTGTGCACCGGAATGCGGCGAAGGTAGAGCGCTTCGGAGGGGCTTATGCAATAATGAGCATTCCTGAAAGCCTGAAGGTCATCCAGCGGGGCAACGATCAAGCGCACTTCGAGATCGTCCCAGCACAACCCATGCCCATGGATGCCTATGCAACCGCGCTCCAGCAGGTGGATCTCAGACTTGCCCAGAGAGTAGAATGAATGCACATGGAATATAATGTTCGATTTCCTGAAGGCTACAGTGAACGGGAAGAATGGGAAGCCTCCGTCAAAGGCTGGGTCCAGGTGGTCGTTACCCTTTCCGATGGTCGAGGATTCCAGTTGTCGTTCTACGATCCCGTCCGACTGTCGCAGACCCTCGACGATGAGATGGCTGCTGGTAGGCCCTACGTCACTGAGCCCAATCTCGTTGTTCTAGAGGAAGTCAGCACCGCGAACATACACTCGGCGATTGCGGACATGGTCGAGCAGCAATTTTTCGAATCAGCGCTGCCGGGATGTTCCTTTTCCTGACCCGTGTGCATCGCAGCCCCGGCACGATTTGTGCCGGGGCTGCGCCCGTACCTGGATAATCGCTACCTGATGCCTGTACTGGTATCGGCCGCCTGCTGTGGGATGTCCGAGATGATCACTGTGCCAATCTCTGCCAAATAGCTCCCCGTGTCTGTGGCCCCCGGCCCAACCACGCAGTCGATCCGACAACAAGTGCGGCTATCGAGATGATCCATTGGGGCAGTGGCGTAGTGAAGCCGCGCATGTCTGTCCACGTTCCCGGAATCGAGGTGAACCACCAAGGGAGGGTCTGGATCGACCACGACACAAGTAGGCAGGTTGCCAGGGCCGCCATCCTGGGCAGGTAAGCGCCGAGCAGGAGTGCGATTCCAAAGAAGAGCCCGCAGTCACAGCCAACGCGGATCAGCCCGCCGAGCGGTACTCCTGCCACCGACATCGCGGCCGTGATCGCGACAGCGACGCATACCGCAAGGGCAACAAGCTGAGCCCTTTCACTCGCCGGTCTTCTGGAAAGCATTGCTTCTTCGTACGTTTCGCCCAGGCGTGAGCCTGTCGCCGCGATCAGGGCACAGGCCAGGAGAACAGGCACCAGACGGGCCGGGCTGATCCCCACACCTGATTCGAGCCCGTACAACCTTGGGATCTGCTGTTTTGCCAGTAGGGCCAGGGGAATGCAGACCGCTACGAACGGGATGGCATCCACGGCCGTACGCATGCGCAGGTACTGGACGGCCGCCCTCAACGAGCGCCGACCTTCGCTAGGAGGGCCGACACGGGCTCGTCGGTGCACTCGGTGACCGTGCGATATACCTGGGACATATACGAGAACTGAGCCTCGGGGGCCCATTCCGACACGGTTTCGACCGCCCGCAGTTCGGTGGTGGGAGAGCCGTCGCTCTCTGTCATACGGATACTCTCCTTGCCGAGTGCGTAGTTCCCGAGCCAGCTCATATAGACCTGCGTGAGACTCAAAAAATCCGTTCGTAACTCGGCGTCGCCGACGCAGGCGACAGGCCGATCCGATTGATGGCAGGACGGGCTGCCGACAGGCGCCCTGCCGAGGATGTTGAGGACACCGTCTTCAGGTGCGCGGAACGGGCAGATCACGCTTTCCGCAGGCGTGGTCGACGTGGAAACACTGAGCCTGCCTGGTACCGGGTAACCGGTGTTGCGCATGGCTTCGGCCAGCCGTGGCAGAACGGGCGCGAGCATGGCCAGCCGCTGTTCGTCCTCCGGCCAGGAACACACTTGCAACTGCTCCCCGCGGGTGCATACGGGTGCGGCGGCCGCGGCCCGTGGTTCGAGCCATGGCGCTCCGCCGGAAACCGCCGAGGCGAGAACGGGAACCAGCGCTGTCAGGGCGACCAGGGTAGTAGTCACTGGCCGGGTGCGCCGCATCGTGACTACCGCGATGGTCGCGGTGACCAGCAAGAGTGTGGTGACGATGCCGACAGCCAGGATTGCAGCATTCGGTGACAGTTCGACCGCATACGAACGCAACGCGGGAAGCTGTCGGGCGGCGAGCAATGGAAACAGTCGGTGGCCGTCATTCGCCATGACCGAGGCCGCCGAGAGCAGAAGTGCCGCGGCCGCGGCCGCGAAGACCGCCGCTGCTCGCCGCAGCAGAGACCCGATGGCCCAGCCCACCGTAACGGCAAACAGAAGCCACACCAGGGAGTTCACGAGGACGGCGTATTTGGGGTGCCCCGCGCCACGGTCGGCATAGCGGTAGCCGACCACTATCAGAAGGTCGATGATGAAGACGGCAAGCACTACCGAGTACATGCGAGTCACATCGCGGACGGCGATCGCCCATCCGCTTCGTGACGAAACACTCGTGCGAAGCCTTACCGGCCAGCGCTGCGAAACCCAGGCCGATATGGCTGATGCCCCTCCCCCCAGCAGCAAAGTGCAGGTCGCAACGAACACATCGACACCGGGCCAGTAGCCGCTGATCTGGCCTTTCAAATCGGAGAGCTGCAGATACGCCAACGAGAACAAGAACAGCACGGCAACGGCAGATTTGGGAAGCGGCGGACCCGCGCTCAGATAAGCGATGACGTTCTTCATGCCGAGGTGGCTTCCGCGGGCTCATCATCGACCAGATCGACATACGCTTGCGAGATCGAACCGAACTCGACTTGCAGCCGTTCCGGGGAATCATTCGCAACCAACTGGCCGTTGCTGATGATCCCGATTCTGTCGGCTGATTCGGCGTCCTCCGAGATATGCGTAGCCAATACAACGGTGACGTCGTCCGCGCCTAGTTCCTTGATCAGGGTGTTCAGTGAACGTCGCTGCCGGGGATCGAGCCCAACGGTCGGCTCATCCAAAACGAGCAGCGATGGGGAGTGCACAATTCCGGCGGCAATCAGCGCCCGCCGCTGCATCCCGCCCGACAATGTACGAATGCGATCTCGTTGGCGTGAAGTGAGGCCGACCCGCTCGAGCGCCACGTGTGCGGCCGTGCCGGCATCGCGAGTCGACAGTCCACGTAGCCAGCCACTGTACGAGACGAAATCGTGGACACGCATCGCTCTATCGACGTCTATCGACTGCGGCACCCAGCCGATACTGCGACGTATCGCCCGTAAATCGCTTGGGGCGGTCCAGGAAAGCCCGCCCATGGTGATGCTTCCGCCGGTCAACCCGAGCTGGGTGGCAATCAGGCCCAGGAGTGTCGATTTCCCGGATCCGTTGGGACCCAGCAGTACCGTGACTCCCTGACCTAATTCCCATGTGATGCCCCGCAATACCGGCCGTGCTGCATAGGAGAAGCTGACATTACTGACCATCAGGCTCACGACATCACGTCCGCTCTCTGAATCCCCGCCGTCTATCAGTTGCAGGCTAGCCGACGTACCGCACCTGCTGCTCCGCCCTGTGCATGATCTCCGTGATCAGCCCGCCGTCGACGAGTCATCGTATGGGCGTGTGCTGGACAATGCTCGACCCGCGCCACGGTTGTGGATTGCCAGTATGGGTCGCGGTCGAGGCGTCGGACCAGTTCTGATGCCGACGCGATTCTTCGACAGTGGGCTCAGGGTGAGATCGGCACGGTCGAGATCCGCGAGCGTGTCCAGCGCTTGCACGGGTTGCTGTGACTGCGGATCCCTACCTGGATGCCCGCTCCGGCGTGCTGTGCAATCGTCTGGGAGTTGCCTGATCGACGTGGAATGGTCGACCGACTCCGAGCAGCGGCTTCGACCAGCGCAGCGGGTTGACGATCCTCACCATGACTTCGGGGTGCTGATCACGTCGTTCGGCGAGGGAACCCGACCCGATAGCCGTCGTATCCGAGCTGGACGGCACTAGAAGCTCGTGCGTTGGGTGGTGCATGGCGAGGGAAGATCAATGGAGTATCAATTCTGCTCTCCGAGTTCGATGTGCGTCGAGGCGGGATGGTTACTGTGACAGGTCAGGTGACGAGTGCGATCGAATCTCGGTTGTACAGCGTCGAACTGTCACCGCCGAGATGGTATGCCGGACAACCGGATACGCGGTTTCGCGGCGGGCCGCGTAGCCGGACCGGGCCCATTGCGGTTCCAGCGTCGGCGGTCCGGGTCCGAAGAAGGCAGGACGAGATAGATGACGAACCCGCAACATCCCGATGCCGGCAATCAGCCCGGCGGATTTCCGCCCCAACCTCCCGGGGTGCCGCCTTCGCAGCCGCTCGGTGCGCAACCGCAGCCCGGGCCGTACGGGCCTGGGCAGCAGCAACCGTATGCCCCGGGCCCGCAGCATATGCAGCCTGCGTACGGGCAGCCGCCGTACGCACCGCAGCCCGGGGAACCGTACCCGCCGCAGCCCGGGGGGCCGTACGTATCGCAACCCGGGGGGCCGTACCCGCCGCAGCCCGGGGGGCCGTACCCGCCGCGATCCGGCAAGAGTCGCGGGACCGCGGTCATTGTGACGCTCGTGGTGGTCGTGCTGGTCATCGGCTTCGGTGTCGGAGGGTATTTCCTGCTGTCCGGTGGCGGCGGAACTGGTGATCCGCGCGCTGTCGCCCAGCAATTCGTGGACGGCGGAGGCGAGAACGAGGAGCTGATCTGCGCATCGGATCTCGCGAAGATCGAAGAAGCCGGAACGTCGGCGCCCCTGCCCACCGAACCCGTGACGATGCCGGACGACACCGCCGCGACGAGCGAGCTGGTCAGTGTCGATGTGCCCGAGGGCAGCGATCGAGGGACCTTCACCGTCAAGACAGACGTGACAATCGGTACGCAGAGCCACAGTCGGACCGTGGAGTACGACCTCGTCGAAGAAGACGGCGACTGGAAGGTCTGCGGCATTCTGGAGGCATCGGATCCCGGGAGCAGCGACTCCGAGGAACCGGGGAGCACCACCGACACCGACAGCAACAGCACCGGCGGCAGCGACTCCGGCGCCGCGCGTGCTGTCGCCCAGCAGTTCGTGGACAGCGACGGCACCGACAAAGCCCTGATCTGCAAAGCGGATGTGACGACGCTCGAACTGGCCGAGAAGTCGGGGTCCGGACCGGTCGAACTGCCGGATTCCCAGTATGGGACAAGGAAGATCACGAACGTCGAGGTGCCCGAAGGCAGCGATGAAGGGAGCTTCACCCTCGAACTGTTCGTGAAGGGGGGCACCTCGACGCCCTTCAAATCCCTCGACTACGACCTCGTCGAGGAAAACGGCGCCTGGAAAGTGTGCGGCGTCCTGAAGGCGTGGCTCGGTTGATGTGATCGTCCGGCGCCAACGCTGGTTGCGCACCACGCATCGGGACCGACGTGGCAGGCGGCGGTGTCCCCGATCTGTCCCTGACGGGTGTTGAGCCCCTGGCCGAGGTCACCCAGCTGTCTCGTCGAGGTCGGTGAAGCCGGCGCCCGCTCGTTCCATGGCGAGGAGCATCGCCCTCTTCAGGTCGGGGGAGGCGTGATCGGGGGTCGATGTGATCCGGTGCACCGCGGTTGCGCCGACCGCGCCGCAGGTCGCGCCCAGATGAGAGGCGACGAGCTCGGATCCCGCCGCTTCGGGAAACCGGCTGTACAGCGCGTCGAGAAGTCGTTTCTGCAGAGCCGCGAGGCGAGCGGCGAGTGACGCGGGCAGTCCGCGACTGTCCCGCATCAACTGCACCCGCAGCGGCGCGAGTGTGTCGACCCCACCTCCTGGAGCGTCGTACAGCTCGATCATTGCCCGTACCGCATCGTTGACTCCCTCCCGCGGTGTCGCATCGGGGCTGAGCTGGGCGATCGCTTCGACAGCGGCGTCACCGTAGCGTTCCAGGTAGTGGAAAAGTACGTCCTCCTTGGAGGCGAAGTGCAGGAAAAAGGTGCGCGGTGCCGCATCAGCTGCCGCCGCGATATCCGCGATCGTCGTCCGGGCGAGGCCGTCGCGAAGGAAGAGCTGGGTCGCCGCTGCGATGAGCGCTTGTCGCGTGGCCTGCTTCTTTCGTTCGCGCAGACCGCCGGCCGATGCGAGGTTTTCAGTATGCTGCATTTATGCATTATTGCAGTAATGCACTTAGTCTCATCGCATCAGGAGTGTCATGCATCTTCACGACAGGCGCACGTACGTCGTCACCGGGGCCGATAGTGGAATCGGCGCTCTGACTGCCGACCTTCTGCAACGTCGCGGCGCCCGGGTGATCCGGTGCGGCCTGGCCGACGACGCCGACGTCCGAGCCGATCTCGGGGACCGCGCGGGACGTACGGCGCTTGTGCAGGAGGTGGCTCGGCTGGCGCCCAGCGGTATCGATGGGCTCGCCCTCGTCGCCGGCATCGGCGCACCTGCCACGGCCACGGTGCGGGTCAACTATTTCGGAACCTTGGCTGTGCTGACCGGCCTGCGCCCGCTGCTACTGAGGTCCGATGCGCCGCGAGCGACGCTGATCTCCTCGGCGTCGTCACTGTCGGCGGGAGATGCCGATATCGTGACGGCCGCGCTACGCGGCGACGAGAACTCGGCGATCGCGGCCGCGGAACGCGCGATCGCGCGCGGTCGGGGCGGGGTGATCTACCGGTCGACGAAGATCGCCCTGAATCGATGGGTGCGCCGCCATGCTGGAGGTGCGGAGTGGGCGGGCAGCGGCATCCCGCTCAATGTCATCGCGCCCGGCATCGTCGACACCGAAACAGTGCGCGAGACGATGCTCGCGGAATCGGCGCAGGCCAAGATCCTCGCCGAGGCCCTGCCGCAGCCGCTCGGATTCCCGGGTCCGGTCGAGGCCGTCGCAGAGGCCGTCACCTGGACGCTTGCGCCTGCCAACTCGTTCATGGCCGGACAGATCATCTTCGTCGATGGCGGTGCCGACACCATCCTCCGCGCCGACCAGCCTTACGCAACGGGCGTGCGCTACGGGCCGCTTGCGATGGCCCGCATGATCTACTGGACCCTGCGCGCCCGCGCGCGAGCCCGGAGGGTGTCGAAGGTGACCGGCGGAGCGAGGGGACAGTAGCGACCGCCGCGGTGACTCTGCCTGAGGGCATCGAATAGTGGTGCCCGGCGAGAACACCGAGATACCGGTCGAGCTGATCCAGTCGGCCGCCATGGGCGAGGGTTCGCGCGCCGCGAGGTTGCCACACCGTTCGGGACCGGTATCGTCCGGGCAACCGGCTCAGCAAGGGCGGAAGGGGGGAGTCGGTGACGAGTCCGTTGCAGGTCGATATCGATGTATTGACGAAAACCGTTACTGCACTGAGGAATTCGCAGCAGGTTCTCGAGGACGCGCTGAAGGCGATGGCTGATGTGGGAGCCGCCAGCATCGGCACCCAGACACTCGATGACGCAGCCGACAGTTTTCAGCGGCGCGCGTGGGTCGGGCTGAAGGGAGTGGACGATCTCGGCCGAATGGGGGAATGCTGCACACCTGGACGGTCAGCGCACACGACCCGGGCCTGGTAGCCGATCTCGCGAGCAAGCAGCTCGATTCGGCACTCGGCGCCGTGGCGGCGAGCGGACCGGTCACCAAGATCGTCGGAGCGGGGACGGAAATCGCGGGATTGGTATCCGGCACAACCAATGTCGTCTCCAGCACCACTCATCGAATACTGCAGGCGGCCGATCTGTCCGGCACCCACGGTGTTCCCAGCTCCGCGCCGGCCATCGCGATCCTGACCAGGGCCAGTTCGTCTGTGCAGAAGCTGGCCGGTCTCGGGGCGGAGGACTAGCGAGCGAAATGCCGGACGACAAGCTACGCCCCGCGCCGACCCTCGGTATCGATATTCCGCCCGGATACAACGAAATCCCGCTCGGCGACCTCGACACTCTCCTGGAGTCCGCCCGAGTAATGCTCGCCGACGCCGTTCCCGCCGCTATGCGTGACGATGTGCCGAATGTGCTCGGCGCGCTGCATTTCATGCCAGCCTCGCTGGCCGCGAACAATGCTCTGTACTGCGGTTTCGGTACGCACCTCACTGCGGATGCCGAGCGGGTCGCCGTCTCGTGGCTGACTGTCTCCTCGTTCGAGTACGGCGAGGAACGGAACCCGAGGCTGGTACTCGGTGACCTCGTTACTGCCAAAGCCGACCGGAAAGCGCAGGGGTATCTGACGATTGTGGAGACACCGGCTGTTCCGGTCCTCTATTTCGAGTGGAGCGAAAAGCATCCGGTACCGGATATCGCGAGCTATCCGGTACCGGGGCCTCGTCGGAGGTATTCCAGATCGAAGTGACAATACCTTCCGGGGACGGTACTTCGATCGCCGTGGTGGAACTGTCTACTGCCGATCCCGAAGCCGGGCCGCAGTACCGCGGGATGGTTTTCGATATGGCGGCATCGGTGGTGTTCGCGCCGCCGCCACCGGATAGGGAGAGTTCGAGTCTTGCGCTCTGACGAACGTGCGGCGATCGATGCCATCCTCCAACACTGGCCCTTGCGCTCGTACAAGTACAAGTACGGCCATTGGGTGTACGAAGAGCGAATACCGTTGTGGTACTGGTCGGTAGCTCTGCTCACCGATATCGCGGTGACGCGGAAATCGTGGAAGCGCTCCTATACGACCGTTGCGATTTGCGATCCGGCGACCGGCGCCCCGCTCGGAGTATTGGACTGGCGGTTGTCCGCCGGTCCGGGCCGACGGCTCTTGGCGGCACATGACGGGGAGGTCGAATTCGCCGGGGACCCGTACCGCTTCAAGCACGGAGCCTGGGTCCGGCGGCCCCGCCGACGGCCGTCCCGGCGAAGCGGCGAACACTACGAATGGGTGACTTCGTATGACACTCCGCTCCACTTGAGCAGCAGGTACGGCGATATCGCTGGTGAAGTGGCGACGCCGCTCGACCACTCGTTCACCGGATGGGTTCTGTTCGCGGGCGACCCCCGCCTCATCGGTGTCTGCCGTGACCCCCGGGACAAGAAGCACCGCGTATGGTTCACCCACTCCACAGATCTCACCAGGGAAGACGCGGTTCGCCTCGGGCTCTCGCTCACCGCGAGCTCGCCGCTCCCCAGCTCTCCGGAACCGCACTCCAGCGCAACACGTTGGATCGCCGACTATACGGCGGAGGACAACTCCGTCGACTGGCAGTCGACACGTTCACGGCGTGCCCTGGGCAAGATCAACGCGGCCATGGCCGCACGGGTCCCCGACCATACCCACGTGCAATGGTGGGACCGGTCCCGCCGCCGGACGAGGGTCTGGGATCTGGTGGGAAACAACAGCGGATCTTCCTGAACAGGCCACGCGCGACTCGCGGGCGGCCTGCGGCAAGGCGTTCGCGAACTTCACCATCTCGGCCGGTCCGCTCACTGGTCAGAGGCGGATGTTCTCCAGGTCATGGAGAAGGCTGGGGTGTTGGGGTTTCCAGCCGAGCGACTGCTGGGTGTGGGTGCTGGATGCGGGTTGGTCGGTGGCGAAGATGGGGCCGAGGGGGCCATAGGTTTCTTCCGGTACCGACTCGACCGGTACGCCCAGTCGGCGGCCGATGACCTCTGCGATGTCGCGCACCCTGTCTCCCTCGTCGGCTACGGCGTGCCAGGAGGTGCCGGGTTCGGCCTGTTCCAGGGCGAGCCGGAAGAGGACGGCCGCGTCGAGGGCGTGGACGGCCGGCCAGCGCTGGGTGCCGTCGCCCGGATAGCCGGATACGCCGGTTCGGCGGGCGATACCGGTCAACATGCCGGCGAAACCGCCGTCGCCGTGGTTGTGGACGGTGCGTGGCATGCGGACGGCGGTGCTCCGGACCCCGCGCGAGGCCAGGCCCAGGATTGCCGTAACCGCCCGACTACGGCCGCCGACCGGTCCGTCGGTCGGTATCGGGTCGGCCTCGGTGGAGGCTCGGCCCTCCACACGGGGGGTGCCCGCGACGGTGACCAAGGGGCGGTCGCTGCCGACGAGTGCCTCGCCGAGCGCCGCGAGGGCGGCGCTTTCCTCGGCGACCGCCGCCGCCAGGGCGTCGGGGCTGCTGAAATCGTTGCCGAAGGCCAGGTGGATGACCCCGTCGGCGCGGGCGGCGCCGGTGCGGAGGGCGTCCAGATCGGCGAGCGAGCCGCGCAGCGGTTCGGCGCCGGCGGCCTCGGCAGCCTGTGCCGAGGTGGCGGAGCGGGTGAGCGCGAGGACGGTGTGACCTCTGCCGAGCAGTTCGGCGACGACTGCGGATCCGATGAGGCCGGTGCCGCCGGTGACGAATACGTGCATGGACCTTCCCTTCAATGTGATGGGACTTCTATCCCATCACTGTAGCGCCGTGACGGGACAATGGTGCCGTCACCTAGTATGGACCCATGGCTCGATGGCAACCCGGAGCGCGCGAACGGCTTGTCGTGGCGGCCGTCGACCTGTTCATCGGGCAGGGATACGACGCTACGACGGTCGCGCAGATCGCCGAGCGCGCCGGGGTCACCAAAAGCACCTTCTTCCGGCACTTCCCCGATAAGCGTGAGCTGCTGGTAGCGGGCCAGGAAACGTTGAGCCGGTTGTTGGCCGAGGGGATCGCCGCGGCGCCCGGTGCCGCCAGTCCACTCGAGGCGGTCGCCGCCGGTCTCGAACGCGCCTCGACTGCGATGGGACCCGGGAGCCGCGAACTCGCCCCGCGCCTGCGGGCGGCTGTCGCCGCCAGCACGGAGCTGCAGGAGCGGGAGGCCCTCAAGAGCGTCGGTCTCGCGGCTGCCATGACCACCGCCCTGGTCGCCCGCGGTGTCCCCGATCCGACCGCGGCCCTCGGGAGTGAGCTGGGCGTTCTCGCTTTCAAGCGCGGGTACGCCCAATGGTCCGAGGACGATGATGATGCGGAAGACGGGCTCGCCGGACACATCCTGCGGGCCCTGGACGAGTTACGTGCGGCGAGCGCCTCTCTGGGCTGACCGGTGGCCCCGGGGGACTCTCGTGCGAAACCTGTTCCCACCGCGCCGGCCGTTGCCATTGCCCTGGGCGAAGAGTCCTTTCGGCGTCGCCCGGAAAATCGGTCGACGGGGGCTCTGCCGGTGGGGTAGACATACCGGCATGGTTCTGGAGCATCCGCAGCGGCGGTAGGTGGCGTGGGAGAGCGCAGGCCTGTCGCCTGACGCTCGTGCCGGACGCGGAACGCATCGATGGCGAGTGTCGCCCTGTTGGCGAATCACATTGATGAAAAGAGAAAGTCATGCGAAAGCGCGACGAGCCGGCCCGGGTCCGCAATATCGGAATCATGGCGCACATCGATGCCGGTAAGACCACCGTCACCGAGCGAATACTTTTTTACACGGGCGTCACCCATAAACTCGGCGAAGTACACGATGGCAGTGCGGTGATGGATTCGACGGCGCAGGAGCGGGAACGCGGTATCACCATTTCCGCCGCGGCCACCACCTGCACCTGGAACGAGCATCGCATCACGATTCTGGATACGCCGGGCCATGTCGATTTCACCGCCGAGGTGGAGCGGTCGCTGCGGATACTGGACGGGGCGATAGCGGTTTTCGACGCCAAAGAGGGCGTGGAACCGCAGTCGGAACAGGTATGGCGGCAGGCCGACCGGTACGGTGTCCCGCGAATCTGTTTCGTCAACAAGATGGACAAGGTCGGCGCCGATTTCGAAGCCACCGTGCGCAGTATCGGCGAACGCCTCGGAGCGAGGGCGCCGGTACTGCAACTGCCGATCGGAAGCGAGGGCGGGTTCACGGGCGTCGTGGATCTCGTCGGCATGCGGGCGATGATCTGGAGCGACGCCGATACGCACGGTGCGACCTACGCCGAACGCGATATTCCGGCCGGCCTGACGGATATCGCAGCCCGCTATCGGCGCGAGCTTCTGGAGACCATTGCCGAATCCGACGAGTTTCTGCTGGAGAAATTCGTTGCGGGAGAGGAATTCACCGTGCCCGAGATCAAGGACGCGGTGCGGCGAATGACACTGCGCGGGGAGTTCTGTCCCGTGCTGTGTGGTTCCGCACTCGGGAACATCGGGGTGCAACCGCTGCTGGACGCTGTGGTCGACTACCTGCCGTCACCGGCCGACGCCGAAGCAGTGACCGGCTGGTCACCCGACGCCGGTGGGCAATCGGTGCGGCGATACGCCGACAGCGCCGAGCCGTTCTCCGCCTTGGCCTTCAAGGTCTCCGCGCATCCGTTCTTCGGCAAGCTGACCTACATCCGGGTGTATTCCGGTTGCCTGGAAACCGGCGTGGTGGTGCTCAACTCGACCAGCGGGAGAAAGGAGCGGGTGAACAAGCTGTTCCGGATGCACGCCGATGCCGAGCAGCCACTGGACCGAGCCGGTGCCGGCGAAATCTGCGCGGTGATCGGCCTGAAGGACACCACCACCGGTGACACCCTGTGCGATCCGAACAACCGGATCGTGCTGGGCTCGATCGTGTTTCCCGAACCCGTCGTGGCGGTCGCGGTGCAGGCGCAGACCCGGCAGGACCAGCAGCGGCTGAGTGCAGCAGTGCAGACACTGGGCGCCGAGGACCCGAGCCTTACCGTGCGGATCGATCCGGAGACGGGGCAGACCGTGCTCGGCGGTATGGGTGAGTTGCACCTCGAAGTCGTGGCGCAGCGATTGCGGACCGAGTTCGGGCTCGCGGTGGCACTGGGCGAACCGCGTGTCGCATACCGCGAAACCATCTCTCGCGGCTGCCGGGTGGAACACACCCACCGGAAGCAGAACGGCGGGTCGGGGCAGTACGCCAAGGTGGTGTTGGCGGTGGAGCCGCTGATGGCGGGCGCGGACGTGACCTACGAATTCGAATCCCGGGTGATCGGCGGCCGGGTGCCGAAGGAGTACCTGCCGGCGGTCGATGCCGGCGCCCAGGACGCGCTCGACTGCGGTGTGGTGGCCGGATACCCGGTGCAGGGCGTGCGGGTGGTGTTGCTCGACGGTGCCGTCCACAGTCGGGATTCGTCCGATCTCGCCTTCCGCATCGCGGCCGCCGACGCGGTCCGTCAGGCGTTGACGCAGGCGGAACCGATGCTGCTGGAACCGGTGATGCGCGCCGAGGTCAGTACGCCCGCCGAGTACCTGGGCGCGGTACTTGCCGACCTGAACTCGCGGCGGGGCCGGATTCGGTCGACGGCCGAACGGAGCGGTTCGACGGTGGTCGAAGCGCTGATCCCGCTGGCGGAGACGTTCGGCTATATCGGTGTGCTGCGGTCGAAGACCAAGGGGCGGGCGAGTTTCGCCATGGTCTTCGACCGCTATGAGCCGGTTCCGAAGTCCGTGATGGATCGGCGGCCGGGTATCGGTTGATCGAGTGCGGTAGCGCCGTCGTCGTCTGTGGCGGCGCTACCGCTCACGGGAGACCAGCCGACCCCGCGGTGAACGGCCGCGCCATCATCGCGCGCCGGACCCGCAGGGGTTCCGCGCCGGCGCGCGGCTCGGTATCAGGACTCGCGGGCGGCCTGCAGCAGGGCGTTCGCGAACTTCACCATCTGGGCCGGTCCGCCGTACCAGGCGGAAACCGCTGAGAGTACGGCGGCCCGGGCATCACGTGCCGCGCGCGCGACCTCGGCGGCCGATACCTCGCCCGCTTCGGCTTGGCCGGCCAGGACCTCGAGATCGTCACTCGCGGTCAGCAAACGCATGATGAGGTGGATGTCTATATCGGCGCCTTCCTCGGTGCGGCTGTGCCGGGACGCGGTGTCGGGCGCGGGAGCCGGGGGCCTGGCCCCGGTCAGTTCCGCCGGGGCCGCTGTGGTCGCGGCGGCCTCGGGCAGTTCCGGTTCCGGCCGGTCCGGCAGTGGGGTCTGCGCGGCCTCGGCGGCCTCCCGTGCGCGCCGGGAGCGGCGCGTTTCCAGCGGCGGACGGGAATCGCCCTCGTGCTCGTCGGACGCGATCTCGGTGGTCTCGTCCGGTACCAGTGCGAGTGGCGCCACCTCCGCCGGCCGGTACGTCGCGGGAGACTCGACGGCCGCCTCCGGCTCGGCCGGATCGGCCGGTTCTTCGGATCCGGCATGCCGGGACGGACCGGATTCCTGCTCGGATTCCAGGATCCGGGTGAGTATCTCGGCCACCGGAGCGGTACCGGATTCGTCGCCGGGATCGATACCGTGCGCGGGTTCGGGATCGAGCAGCCGGTCGAGTATCGGAGTGCTGTCCGCCGGTGGCGCCAGGCGCGGCGGCGCGAGGGTCTCCGCGTCCACGGCCGGTGCGGCCTCGTCCAGCGGGCCGACTATTCGCAACGACGCGGCTTCGTGGGATCGACCACCGGAACCGGAGGTCTCGTCGTCGGTGGTGTAGCGGGCGACGGACCGAGGCAACCGGCGCGGAGCCGCGAGCTCGTGATCTCCCTCCGAACCATCCGGACCGGCGGCGGTTTCGATCGGGTAGGCCGGTTCCGGTTCCACGGGAGCGCTCCGGGTCAGCGGATCGTGGGCGGTCGCGGGCCCCGGATCCGGCTCGTCGGCTGGGGCGGGGGCGTGCCGGGCCGCGGACCGGGGCAGGCGGCGGGCGGTGCCCGGGGCAGCCGCCGGTTCATCCTCGGTGCCCGGCGCGGAAGTACCGCGCGCACGTGGACTGCGGGTGGGCAGCCCACGTGACGGCAACTCCGGGCGTGGAGCGGGATCGGCTTCGAAGGAGTCGGCCGCATGACCGCTCGGAATTCGCGGCAGCTCATGGGAGTCGGTCGTCTCGGACGCGGAACTCTGCTCGTATCCGGGAGTGTGCTGATCCTCGAACGGGTTGAATGCTTCGGCGGGCTCGGCGGATTCGGTCAGATCGAGTTTGCGGCGACGGCCCCCGGTTTCCAGCTGCTGCGGTACCGGTTCCTCGCCGATCGAACTGAGCCAGCTCGGCAGCGAACCGGTGTCCGGGGACGACCCGTTGAACGAATCGGCCTCCGGCGCCGCCGCGTGATAGGACGGTGAACTCCCGGTTTCGGGCGCGGGCGGGTAGCCGTACGCCGCCGCTTCCGGTGTGCCGGCCGCCGGCAGCTGGGTCGTCGCGACGCCGGACAGTGAATCGGGTGCCGGTAGACCGTGTCCGCCCGACGGAACCGTCGGGTCGGTGGCGGGCAGCGGTTCCGCGGAGTGCGCCGCGCCCGGTTGCGAGATACGCGGCATCGCCGCGGAATCGGCCTGTCCGTGGGCTCCGCTCGGGGAGCCGTGCCGGGTGGACAGGGCGGCCGTATCGAGGCCGTTGGGGTCGTCGGGAGGTGCGGGGAAGGGGGACGGGTCCGACGGCGAGGTGCTGAAACGGGAATCCGGGTCCTGACTGTCCGACGTCATGACCTGGACGGCGGCGTCACCGATGACACCGGAGGTGTTCCAGGCGGCGAACGGGTCCATTGCCGCCGATCCGCCTGTGCTGTGCTGGTTCTGTGTCGGGGTGGACGGCGGTGCGGGGGTCCACGTGTAACCGTGATCCGGGATGGAATCGGAGCGGTGCGTGGCGCCGTTCGAGCCATTCGCCGCTTCGAATCCGTTCGATCCGAAGCCGGCGAAGCCCCTCGACTCGGAGTTCACTTGCGCGCGACCGTACTCCTCCGGGCGGCCGCGACGTTCGTCTCCGAGGCTGGCATTTTCGGCATCCATGGGCCCATTCTTACCCGCCGGGGTGGTTTTCGTTCTAGTGTGCGAAGCTCTCCACCGCTGCCCGAGCCGCCCGGGGTGACCAGTATTACACCTGCCCCGAAGCCTTCGGATGCGCGTATCCGGGTCCGGGCCATCCGTATTCGGACCGTTGACGTGCCCGGACGGTGAGATGTGCGGAAATCGGCACAGATCGGCTCACTGGGCCGTCCGCTGCCGGGGGGCCTGTCGGGTCCCCTCGAAATTTTCCCGGTGGTGTCGATGGCGCAAATGCGTCCCCCCGCCGGCTTTCGCCGGCGGGTCGGGGTCCGGCTCCGTCAGTGGTGCGGCGCGGCGCGATGCATCCGGCCGGCGACCGCGGGCAGTGCCGCCACCGCGAGTACGACGGTGACGAGACCGACCACCCATGAGGTCCACGACGCGCCGTTGTAGGCGGTGTAGTCCATAGCCCAGGGCGCGATGAACAGCAGCGCGCCGAACAGGGCCATGGCGTAGTCGGCCGCCGCCATGGCGGGACGGTACATCTGGGTGAGTCCGGTGAGCGCGATGAGCGCCCCGAGCACGATCATCGTCCATACTGCCCGGTCGTTGGTCGCCACCCAGATGGGTGAGAGGGCGGTGAAGACGCCGAGTACCACGGCCAGGAAATCCTGGGTCCGGCTTTCGGTGAACATAGTGCCTCCTGAGACTGGAAACAGGTCCGTACACAGGGCCTGACCTCGGTATAGCGTCCCGGGGGCGGGTGGGTCGATATCGCGATGGACACGATTGCGCGGCGAAACGATGCGCAACGGACGCGCTTCCGCCGCGTGGCCGCGCAAGTTAGGGTGGGCTACACCATATTTCTATAACCTGTTCCAGGCGCGGTGCCAGCTGCCGCGGGGAGGGAGTTCGGATGACCGCGCCGATCGTGATCGCAGGTGCCGGCCTGGCCGGGCTGCGTACCGCCGAGGAGTTGCGCCGTGCCGGGTACGAGGGCGAACTGGTGATGCTGGGCGACGAGGTGCACGCGCCCTACGATCGCCCCCCGCTGTCCAAACAGTTCGTACGCGGCGAAACCACCGCGACCCCGCTGCGCCCGGACGACTTCTACCGCGAGAAGAAGATCGATCTGCGGCTGAACAACGCCGCGGTCGCGGTGGATACCTCCGCCGGACAGGTACGGCTCGCCGACGGTTCCGCGGTGGACTACGAGCAGCTCGTCATCGCCACCGGATTGCGGCCCCGCCTCCTGCCCGGCGCCGAGGAGTTCACCGGGGTGCACGTACTGCGCAGCCACGACGACGCGGTCGCGATTCGGGACGGACTGCGCGGCGCCACCCGGGCCCTGGTGATCGGCGCCGGTTTCATCGGCTGTGAGCTGGCCGCGAGTCTGCGGGCAAAGAACGTGCCCGTGGTGCTGGTGGAGCCGCAGACCGCTCCACTGGCCGGCGTGCTCGGCGCGGAACTGGGCGAGTTGGTGGCGCGGCTGCACCGGGCCGAAGGTGTCGATCTGCGCTGCGGAATCGGCGTCGGCACGCTGCTCGCCGACCCGGCGGGCCGGGTGCGGGGCGCGCTGCTCGCCGACGGTTCGGAGGTGGACGCGGACCTGGTGGTCTCCGGGATCGGCTCCCGGCCGGTGACCGATTGGCTGGTGGGGTCGGGGATCGAATTGGCCGAACCGGCGGCCGGCGGCGGCGTTTTCGCCGACGAGGCCGGGCGGACCAGTGCCCCCGGGGTCTGGGCGGTCGGCGATGTGGCGGCCTGGCGGACCCCGACCGGTGAACATCGCCGGATCGAGCACTGGACCAATGCCGGCGAACAGGCCAAGCTCCTGACCTGCGCGCTGCTGGGAGTCGAGGCGCCGAGTATCCCGCAGGTGCCCTATTTCTGGAGCGACCAGTACGACCTGAAACTCCAGGCGCTCGGCACCCCCCGCGCGACCGACGATATCCGGATCCTCGCCGACGACGGCCGCAAGTTCCTCGCGTATTACTTCCGTGAGGGCAAGCTGACCGGGGTGGTGGGCGCCGGGATGACCGGCCAGGTGATGAAGATGCGCGCCAAGATCGCCGCGGCCGCCCCGGTGGAGGAGTTGCTCGGCGCGACTCAATAACCTGTGGGGTGTGATCGTCGCGCTCATCGATTCGGGTTTCGGGCTGTTGCCGACCGCGGCGTGGCTGCGCAAGCTGCGTCCCGATGTGGATCTGCTGCTCCAGTTGGATCCCGAGGGCGCGCCGTGGGGTCCCAAACCGCAGGACTGGATGGTCGACCGAGTGGTTTCGGCCGGCCGTGCCGCCCGTGATCTGGGTGCCGAAGTGGTCGTCCTGCCCTGCAACACCGCCAGCGTGACCGCGCTCGAGCACGTGCGCGCCGAACTGGGCGCCGGGGTACCCGTGGTGGGCACGGTGCCGGCGATCAAACCGGCGGCGGCGGTGTGCCGGTCGGTCGCGGTCTGGGCGACCGCGGCGACCACGGCCAGCCCCTACCAGGCGGATCTGATCGCGCGGTTCGGCGGGGACGCGAAGGTGACCGGTATCGCCTGCCACGGTTTGGCCGAGGCGGTGGATCGCGGCGATCTGGCGGCGGTTCGCGCGGCGGTGGCGGACGCCGCGGCCAGTACCCCGGCCGATGTCGAGGGCGTGGTGCTGGGCTGTACCCACTACCCGCTGATCGTGGACACGATCGTCGCCGCGCTCCCCGATGGGGTCCGGTTGTTCGACAGTGCGCAGGCCGTCGCCGCGCAGACGGTGCGGCGGATGGACGGTCTGGATGGTCCGGCCACCGGCGACGGGACCGTGCGGGTCTATCTGAGCGGCCGCCTCGGAGAACTGCCGCCCGGCGCCGCCGCCTATGAGCCCGGACGCATTCTGGGCGCCGGTCGATCCGACGTCCGGGAGAGTTGACGCGGTAACCCGGGTCCGCGCAGACCCGGCCGCGACCTGGTGCCCCACTTCCATCAGCTGCTCCAGCGGAGATGCTGCAACTGGTCGCCGACGCCGCCGAGTCCGGCCCATGGCGACTGTCGCCACCGGCGAGCACTGGCTACCGGGGGATTCACCACTCGGCCGCGCTCGTCCACCAGTGCGCGGGATCGAACGTGATTCCAGGGATCAGTCGATGCCGAAGGCGGCCACGATGGCGTCCGTGACCGCGGTGACGGTGCCGCGGGCGACGGCCTGCCGCGCGATCCAGGTCTGCATGGTGATCGGTGGATCGACCAGGCGCCGCCATTCCCATCCGGGCAGCAGCCGTCCCGCGGTGGTGCGGCTGAGGATGGCCCCTTCCGCGCCGGTGGCGCGCAGACAGGCTCGGGCGTTCTCGGTGTAGTTGGCGAAATGCCATCGCGGCCTGATACCGGCGACATGCGCCGCGGAAACGAGCCGGTCGTGTCCGATGGGGACCTGATCGCGGGCGTGCGCGAGGATGTCCATTCCGTCGAGGTTGCGCAGCGGGCAGGTGGTGCCGGTGAATTCGGCCGCCGACCTCGGATCCACGACTAGTCCCAACGGCTCCTCCAGCACCCGATGGCGGACCAGATCCGCCGCCGGAGATTCATGCACAAACGCTATATCCAACCGGCCGGCGCGCAGGTCCTGGAGCTGGACGGTGCTTATCGCGTCGTTCAGCGAAAGGTATGCCTGCGGTACGGCCGCGCGTACGGTGTCGATCAGCTGCTCGAGCCAGGTGGGCGGCAGGCCGGGCGCCAGGCCGACCTGTACGATCTCGCGCACCGGGCCCGCGTCGCGGGCGGCGTCCTTGGCGGTGTCCGCATAGCGGAGTAGGCCGAGTACGTGCTGGTAGAAGGCGGTTCCGGCGGAGGTGGGTACAACGCCGGCCGGTACTCGCTCGAAGAGCGGAACACCGCATTCGCGTTCGAGCTGCTGAATCTGGCGGGTCAGGGCCGGTTGGGAGACCAGCAGCGCCTTCGCCGCCGAGGACAGTGAGCCGCGATCGAAGACCTCGACGAAATAGCGCAGCTGTCGCAGCTCCACGAAAGCCCTCGATCCTTCATGCCCACCGGTCTGCCATAACTTCAGAACATACCCGGGCCATCCAAGCGGCATTGGATCATGGACCGCTCGCGCGGTTGCATTGTGGTGGGCACCACAGTCACCGCGCACTGCGGGCGCCGGCGCCCCAGCTTCGCTCGAAAGGACCTTCGGTGACCGAGACATCCACCCCGACACCCGACACCCGATATCGCTGGGTGGTGCTGCTGCTGTGCTGGGCCGCCTTCACGATGACCTCGGTGGACCGGGCCACCTGGGGTCCGGCGGCGGGTTCGGTCGGTGCGGACCTCGGGGTGGCGGTCGCCGGCCTCGGTATCTTCGCCACCACCTACTACATCGGGTACGTCGTCTCCAACGCGATCGGCGGTTTCATCGCCGACTGGATCGGCGCCCGGATGACGGTCGGAGTGAGCATCCTGCTCTCCGGCGGTTTCATGCTCGCGTTCGGTGAGGTCGACAGCCACGCGATGGGGCTGCTCTTCCAGGCGTGTATCGGATTGTGCGCGGGCGCCGAGGTGGGCGGCGGCGTCAAACTCATCACCAGCTGGTTCACCCCGCAACGGCGTGGTTTCGCGATGGGCGTCTTCATGACCGCGACCTCGCTCGGCCTGGTCGTCGCGAACGCCGTCGTTCCGCGACTGATCGAATCGCACAGCTGGCGCGCCTCCTACCACCTGTTCGGGTTCACTTCGATCGTGGTCGGCGCCCTCTGCCTGATCCTGCTGCGCCCCGGACCGCTCGTCGTACCTTCCGCGGACAGCGGCGGTCGGCCGAATCCGCGACCGCTGCTGGCCAACCGCGGCCTCCTGCTGCTCGCGCTCGCCGGGTTCGGCGCGCTGTGGGGCACCTACGGATTCATCACCTGGTCGAATCTGCTGATGGTCAAGGGCATCGGCATCGACCCGGTGCGGGCCGGCACCGTCGTCGTCATCTTCGGCGCCGTCGCGGTGTTCTCCAAACCGCTGATCGGCCTGATCGGCGATGCACTCGGACTGAGCCGCCGGCGCCTGACCATCGCGATCCTGGCGGCCTTCGCGACCTGCCTGATCGCGTTCAGTTTCGCCACCACCGCGACCCAGTTCCTCTGGATCGCCCCGGTCCTCGGCATCACCGCCTACATCTACAGCCCGGTGATGATGGCGATGATCCCCACCTTGTCCGGTGCCGAACTCGCCGGGACGGCCACCGGCGGTGTGAACGCCTTCTGGCAGCTGGGCAGCACCATCGTGCCGGCGGTCGTCGGGCTGGTGTTCGCCGCGACCGGATCGTTCCAGCTCGTCTTCCTCGTCCTGGCCGCGGGCCCCTGTCTGGCGATCGTCCCCATGTACTTCATCAGGCACGCCGACGACCGCGAATCCCGCTCCGACGCCGTCACCGGGCGGCACCACGACACCTCGCTGATCCTCGCCACCAACGGAAAGGGCTGATCCCCGCATGACCCCGAGCAGCACCCACTACGACGTCATCGTCGCGGGCGGCGGATCAGCCGGTATCGCGGCGGCCGTCGGCGCCGCCCGGACAGGCGCCCGCACTCTGCTGATCGAACGCGGCCCGTGCCTGGGCGGCGCGGCGACCCTGCGCAACGTCGTCACCTACTGCGGCCTGTACACCCGCGAGGACCAGCGACAGGTCGTCTTCGGAATCGCCGACGAGGTCGTATCCGAGCTGAAGGCCCGCGGCGCGGTGAGCGAGCCGCGCCGGTTCAACGCCGTCACCGTGGTCTTCGATCCGGAGAGCGTGAAAATCGTCCTCGACGGGCTCTGCCGCGACGCGGGCGTCGATATCCGCCTGCACAGCCTGCTCATCGGCGCGCGCACCGAGGGAGACCGCATCACCGCTGTCGAGGTGGCCGATCACGAGGGAGTGCACCGGTTCACCGCCGCGGCGTTCGTCGACGCCACCGGCGACGCCGATCTCGCGCACCACGCGGCCGCCGAAGTCCGCTACGGCACCGACGGATGGGTGCAGAACGGCAGCCTCGGTGTCCGCTTCGGCGGTATCGAACCCGGTGCCGACGTCACCGTGCGCACCGTCGGGGAGGCCGTCCGCAGCGCCAAAGCGGCGGGTGTGGACGGGCTGCTGGCCGAAACGGGGCTGGTCGCGCGGATGCCGGTTTCCGGCGATGTCATCGCCTACCTGGTGGATCAGGGTTACGACGCCCGATCCGCCGCCGATACCAGCCGCGCCGAGATCAGCGCCCGCGCGCAGGCTCAGGCATACCTGGGGGTCATCCGCACGATCCCGGGCGCCGAACAGGCCTATATCGTCACCACCGGCCCCGAACTCGGTACCCGCGAATCCCGCCACATCATCACCCGGCATCGCCTCCGCGAGGTGGATATCCTGCGCCCGCGTACCGCCGAGAGCGCCGTCGCGATCGGCGCCTGGCCGATGGAGTACCACCCGGGCCCGGGTATCCCGTCGACCTGGAAATTCATCGGCGATCCGGGCTTCTACCCGATCCCGCTCGACTGTCTGCGCAGTATCGGCACGGACAATCTGTTCGCCGCCGGGCGCACCCTCGACGGCGACCGGCAGGCCGGCGCGTCCCTGCGCGTCATGGGCACCGCGTTCGCCACCGGCCAGGCTGCCGGGGTCGCGGCCGCCCAGCAGGCCCGGCTCGGCGCGGCCACTACCGCGACTGTGCGCGACGAACTGCAACGTCAGGGGGCTCGCCTGCCCGAGCCGGTGCCTGTTTGAGCGACGGGGCCCGCCGACTACTCGGCGACGAACCGGCACGTCGAGGTCTCGCTCATCCGAGCGGACACCCGCCGCGGTAGGCGGGTGGGTGGCGGGATCGGTCGACCTCGCATGCCACGTACCCCGGCCGCTCGCCGCCTCGGCCGGGCTGTGGAGACTCGCTCGGCCGAGCGGCCCCGGCGGGCCGTCAGAACTGGATACGCAGGTGGTCGGTGACCGGGCGGGCCTGGCAGCCCAGGATGTAACCGCTCTCGATGTCCTCGGGGTCGAGGATTTCGGAATTCGCCATTTCGACCTTGCCCTCCAGCACCGTGCAGGCGCAGGAGCCGCATTCGCCTTCCTGGCACGAGTAGGGCACGTCGATGCCCTTGTCCAGCATGATGTCGACCAGGGTCTGTTTGCGCGGCCAGCTCAGGTTGTGGGTCTCGCCGTCCAGTTCCACCTCTACGGTGGCCGCGTCCGCGGCGTCCTCGGCGGAGATCTCGGTCGGCGCGGTCTGGGCGAACGGGTCTCCCGCGAGCGAGTTGAAGACCTCGGCGTGGGTGCGGTTGCGCGGGACCCCCAGCTGACCCAGCGCGTCGTGCACGCCGTCCATGAAGGGTTTGGGGCCGCACATGAACGCCGCGTACTCGGTGTAGGGCCGGAACAGCTCGGCCAGCGCCGCGACCGTCGGCAGGCCCTGCAGGGTTTCCAGCCAGTGCACCACCGCGAGCCGCTGCGGGTTCTTCTCGGCCAGTTCGCGCAGTTCGGTAGCGAAGATCACCGATTCGGCGTCGCGGTTGGCGTAGAGCAGCACGATCTTGCCGGTGCCCCGGTGCAGGGCCGATTTGAGAATCGACATGACCGGGGTGATGCCGCTGCCGGCCGCGCAGAGCAGCAGGTCGTCGTCGAGGTCGCCGGGGGTGAACACACCGGAGGGCGGCAGCACTTCGAGCTGATCGCCGGGTTTGACGTTATCGCAGAGCCAGTTGGAGCCGTAGCCGTCCCGGGTGCGCTTCACCGTGACCTTGGGCTGATCGTCGGTGAAGGGGGAGCTGGCCAGCGAATAGCAGCGCGCCACCGATCCGGTGCGATCACTGGGGATGCGCAGGGTGAGGAACTGGCCGGGCCGGTACGCGAACTTCTCCCGCGCCTGCTCGGGGACCTCGAAGACCAGCGAGCTCGCGTCGGTGGTTTCCGCGATGACCTGGGCGACCCGTAGAACGACGGATCGCGAGCCATGGGGCACTTCGACGGTGGTCATCTCGTCCTCTCGACACTGGTAGCCGGTAGGTCGAGCCTACGGCAAAACTAGAACGTGTTTCAATTTTAGCCTATGTCGGCCGATTGTTGGCGCGCCAGCTGGCCCTCGAGGCCGGCGACCAGTACGCCCACCCCGAAATCGTAGGAATACTTTCCGCGCAGATCCGGCAGGTATTCCATTGCGCGGGCAACTCGCTCCGGCATCACCACATCGGGCGGGGTGTCGAGGTTGCGCGGGTTCACCCGGCGCCGCCCGAAAAGGTAGGTGTGGATGGTGGCGTAACCGGCCAGGACATTGCGGTCCTCGAAACCGGCTTCGTACAAGATCTCCATGATCGCGGCGATCAGATCGAGCTGCTTGCCGAGCATCTGCTCGATCAGGACGTCGCCCAGCCCGGGATGCCGGCGCAGGCGTTCGTCGATCTGGGCGAGCAGATCGACCAGCCGGTCCTGCCACGGGCCCGATTCCGGCGGCGGCTTGCGTACCCCGGTCAGCGCGGCCGTGGCCACCAGGTCGAGCAGCTCCCGTTTATCGGCGACGTAGTAGTACGGCGCCATCGGGGAGACGCCGAGTTCGCGCGAGAGCCGGCGCATGGATAACTTCTCCACCCCGTCGGCTCGTACGACACGAAGTGCCGCCTCGACGATCTCGGTCTCCGAGAGGGTACTGCCGTTACCGCCCCCACCCCCGCTCGTCTGCATCCGCACGACTCCCATTGCCACCTCTACACGTCGAGCGGCGACCGCCCGTCACGTTCTGTTCAGCTGCTTTGCCCCCGCAGTCTAGAGGTCGCGTGACGGCCCGAGCGCGGACATTACCCGAAAACTGTTCCATTTTGTCAGTGGATGACGTTATGGTGTGACGGCAGTCGCATCGTGCGACCGCGGCGCCGGCACTGTGCCGGGGGCCACCGGCGGTACCTCCAGCGGTACCGCGGAGATGGTCCGGACAGGCATACGGCCGGCGCAGGCACCAAATCTGTGGAGGTAGCCATGGCGGACAACCGTTCCTTCGGACAAGCCGAAACCGATCACCGCGGCCCGATCGGTTCCGTTGACACGCACGCGGCCGAAGAGGCGCCCGTGATCGAGGAATCACTGATCGAAGAGGTGTCCATCGACGGTATGTGCGGCGTCTACTGACCGGCGGGAGCCAAACGATGCTCGATCTGGAAACGCGCTGGCAGTTGCACCCCCGAGTGGCGCTGCGCCCGGAACCCTTCGGGGCGCTGCTGTACCACTTCGGGACCCGCAAACTGTCGTTCCTGAAGAATCCGCGGATCGTCGAGATCGTGCGCTCACTGCCGGGGCACGCCTCGGCCCGCGCGGCCATCCGGGCCGCCGGGATCGGTGACTCGGCCGCCGATCCGTATGTGAAGGCGCTCGCCGATCTGGCCGATTCGGACATGATCCGGCCCGCGCCGACCACCGCGGCGCTCAGCGAGCCCGCGCCCTTCACCGGGGTGGGTCCGGCCGACCCCGCGGTGCGGCTCGTGGACCGCTTCGAATCCGGGCTGGCGGCTCCGATTTGCCTCACCTGGGAACTCACCTACGCGTGCAATCTCTCGTGTGTGCACTGCCTGTCCTCGTCCGGGCGACGCGATCCCGGGGAGCTCAGCACCGAACAGTGCAAGGCGCTCATCGACGAATTCCAGCGGATGCAGGTGTTCTACGTGAACATCGGCGGTGGCGAACCCACCGTGCGTCCGGATTTCTGGGAACTCGTCGATTACGCGACCTCGCACCAGGTCGGCGTGAAGTTCTCCACGAACGGCGTGCGGATAACCCCCGAAATCGCGCAGCGGCTCGCCGCCAGTGATTATGTCGACGTCCAGATTTCGCTCGACGGCGCCGACGCGGAGGTCAACGACGCGGTGCGCGGTCCGGGCTCCTACGATACGGCGATCCGGGCGCTGGAGAATCTCGCGAACGCCGGTTTCCGGGACGCGAAATTGTCCGTCGTGGCCACCCGGCACAATATCGACCAGCTCGATCAATTCCGGGAGATCGCCGATCGTTACGGCGCCACCCTGCGGCTCACCCGGCTCCGGCCGTCGGGCCGCGGCGCGGACGTCTGGGACGAACTGCATCCACTGCCGGAACAGCAGCGCACGCTCTACGACTGGTTGGTCCGCAACGGTGAAGGGGTCCTCACCGGGGATTCGTTCTTCCATCTCTCCGCCTACGGCCAGGCCCTGCCGGGTCTGAACATGTGCGGGGCCGGGCGGGTGGTCTGCCTGGTCGATCCGTTGGGCGACGTGTACGCCTGCCCGTTCGCGATCCACGACAAGTTCCATGCCGGAAACGTGGTCACCGACGGCGGTTTCGAGACGGTATGGCGGGAATCGGCGCTGTTCGAGGAACTGCGGGAGCCCAGCGGCGGCGGGGCCTGCACCTCGTGCGCGCACTACGACTCCTGCCGCGGCGGGTGCATGGCGGCGAAGTTCTTCACCGGACTGCCCGCCGACGGGCCGGACCCCGAATGCGTTCAGGGCTACGGGGAAGCGGCGCTGGCCGCCACCGGACGGGTGATCCCGCGTCCGGCGGTGGATCATTCCCGCAAGAGCGCCCCGCGTCGCGCGCGTTCCGGCGGCCCGATTCCGCTGACCCTGCTGCCGCCCGCGCGGCCCCCGGCGCGCGCGTGCGACGAGAGTCCGCTCGGCTGAGAATTGTTGGACGCGACCGCCCGGAGTAACGGTAGCCAGCCCGTTGCTCCGGGCGGTTTTTCATGCTCGTGCAACCGGGCCGGTGACCTATTTCATGCCCGTACTCAGGGCGGTTCCGGGAATTTCTCCGGATCGGAGCACTTTTTCCCGGACTGCTGATGTCTTGTATCGAATCGGCAGTTACCATCCGTGGAATGCGCAATGATCGCCTGCCCGATGGATTCGGGGTGCGGATCGACCCACGGGTACGCGCATACTCGGGGGGTCGCATCCTGATCGGAGGTTCACCCGCCCGTTTGCTACGACTGGCCCCGGAGGCCGCCGAAATGATCGGCGACGGCTATCTCGAGGTGAACAGTCCGCAATCGGCGGTGGTTGCCAGACGACTACTCGATTCCGGGGTGGCCAACCCGCGGCCGCGGTTGCTGCCGTCGCCGGAAGACGTGACGATCATCGTCCCGCTGCACAACAATCCCGGCGGGCTGGACCGGCTGCTGGCCGCATTGCGCGGCCATACCGTGATCGTCGTCGACGACGGATCCGACGAACAGGTCCGGATCGCCGACGAGCACGCCGACCGCTGCCGGGTGAAGGTGCTGCGCCATGAACGAAGTCGCGGCCCGGCCGCCGCCCGCAATACCGGGCTGCGGGCCGCGACAACCCAGTTCGTGGCCTTCCTCGACTCGGATGTGGTGCCGCGCAGCGGCTGGCTCGAAGTGATGCTCGGACATTTCAGCGATCCGCAGGTCGCCCTGGTCGCGCCGCGGATCGTGGCGCTGGACCCGGAATCCAATACGCTGGCCCGCTACGAGCACGCGCGATCCTCGCTGGATCTGGGCCGGCGCGAATCGGCGGTGCAATCGCGTGGGGTCGTGTCGTATGTGCCCAGTGCGGCACTGCTGGTGCGGCGCTCGGTGATCGAAGCCGAGGGCGGTTTCGACGAGACCATGCAGGTCGCCGAGGACGTCGACCTGTGCTGGCGGCTCGAGCGCGCGGGCTGGCGGGCCCGGTACGAACCGGCCGCGCATGTCGCGCACGATCATCGGGTGTCGTTCCGGGACTGGTTCCGGCGCAAATTGTTCTACGGCACCGGCGCCGCCCCGCTCAGCGACCGGCACGCGGGCATGGTGTCGCCGCTACAGGTGCCGAAATGGACCGCGGTCGCCGCGCTGTTCCTGGCAACCCGTACCCGCTGGGGCGTGTTGGGCGCGGTACTCACCCTGCTGCTGCCGCTGCGCCGATTGCGGCGCGCGTTCGCCGGGGTCGACAATCCGACCGGTGTCGCGGCGATCTACGTGGCCCGCGGCTTCTTCGCGGGTCTGTGGCGGATCTCCTCGGCCATGTGCCGGCACTACTGGCCGATAACCCTCGCGGCCATGGTCTTCTCACGCCGGATCCGGCAGATCGCGGTCACGCTGGCCACGGCCGAGGGCGTGGTCGACTGGTACACCCACCGGGAGCCGGGCGGGCTGGATCCGCTGCGCTATATCGCGTTCCGGCGGGTCGACGATATCGGGTACGGCACCGGCCTGTGGCTGGGCGCGCTGCGGGCGGGCAGCCCGGCGGCGTTGAAACCGACCGCCCCTCCCCAGTAGCCGGATCGGCTACCCGTGGTCGACACGCTGATCATCGGTGGCGGGACCGCCGGCTGTGTGCTGGCGGCCCGGCTGAGCGAGGACCCGGATCACCGGGTCCGGGTCGTGGAAGCGGGTGGGTTCTGGGCCTCGGCCGCCGAATTCCCACCGGAGTTGGCCGATAGCGGGGCACTGCCGCTCGACGACCGGGCGCCGTGGCTGTGGCGGTATCCGGTGGCGCTGACGCCGGACCGGCCGGGGCAGATCGTGCGTGGTCGCGGCATCGGCGGCTCCGGTTCGGTGAACGGCTGCTACTTCATCCGCGCCGCGGCCCGGGATTTCGCGGCCTGGAGCGCGGAGGTGGACGCACGATCCTGGGATTTCGCGGAACTGCTGCCCTACTTCCGGTCCCTGGAGAACGACCACGACTACGGGGACCACCCCGGCCACGGCCGGGCCGGCCCGGTGTCGGTGCGTCGGATAGCGCGGCCCACCCGGCTGGTGGAGGAGTTCGGGGCGGCCTGCGGGGAACTCGGGTTCGGCGAGGTCGCGGACTGGAATTCGCTGCCCGGTGGTCCCGAATCGGGAGTCGGTCCGGTGCCGTGCACGGTCGGGCCGCCCGATGGATCCGGGCGGCACCGGCGGATCGGGCCCGCCCACTCCTATCTGCTGCCCGCGCTGTCGCGTCCCAATCTGAGCGTGCTGGGCGACACTCGGGTGACCCGGTTGCGCTTTCGGGGCACCCGGGTCGTCGGCGCCGATTGCCTGTACGGGGGCCGGCCGGAGACGATCTGGGCCGATCGCGTGGTGCTGTGCGCGGGCGCGATCGAATCGGCGGCGCTGCTGCTGCGTTCCGGTATCGGGCCGGCCGAGCAGGCCGCGGCACTGGGCATTCCGCTGGTGGCCGCGGCGCCCGTCGGCGAGTGGGTCACCGACCATCCGGAGATCGGGATCGACTATCTGCATCCGGCCGCGTCGGGCCGGGCGGTACCGCTGGAATACGTCCTGGAGCTCGACGATATCGAGATCCGGCCCTATACGGTCGCCTTCGCGCCCGGAGTGCATCGGATGGGTGTATCGCTGATGCGGCCCACCAGTTCGGGGCGCCTCCGGCTGGCCACGGCCGACCCGCTGACCCCGCCCCGTATCGAGTACGGCTATCTCGCGACGGATGCCGATCGGACCCGGCTGCGCGCGGCCGTGGAACTCACCGGGCAGATCCTCGAGACGATGTCGGCCGAATCCGTCGGCGGACCGGGGGAGATCTCGGACCGGTGGCTGCACGATCGGCTCGGCACGTCGCAGCATCTGTCGGGGACCTGCCGGATGGGTCGTGCCGACGATCCTCGCGCGGTGGTCGACGACCGGTGCCGCGTGCACGGGGTGGACGGTCTGTCGGTGGTGGATCTGTCGGTGGTGCCGGTGCCGCTGAGCCGTGGTCCCCAGGCCACGGTGATGCTGTTGGCCGAACGCGCCACCGTGGATCTGCGCTGAACCGGATCCGAGAGCGGTCCGGCGCGCCGGAAGTCCTGAGGCGAAACATTATTCGATACATGGGCCAGTCGCTGTCGCGCTAATAGGTGGCGAACCGTTCGCGGGCCGCGGACCGGGTGTTGCGTGCGGGCCTCGAATTCGGGCTGGCGCGGCTGTGGTCGGTTGGGGTACTTTCCTCCGGTGCGATTCGCCGGCCGGGTGTGCCGTCGGCCCGAGTGGGCAGGTCGGATACGGTCCGCCGCCCGATTGCGAATCGCCTGCTCTGAGGTATAGCCGATCCCTATCGGTTCGCCCCAGCCGCCTGCGCCGGGCCAACCGGTGTGGTAGGTGAGCTGTATCGGTCGGGGATACAGCTCACCGGGGCCCTCTCGTCGAAATAGCAAGCGGCGCCGCGCAATATTGCATCTCCATTTTCGACACCCCGGCCCGATCTCCCGGCTATCGCGCCGCGAGCAAGTACTCTGGTCCCTCGGGTGGCCCGCTGCGGCAACGTGATACGGCCACCCGGGAATCCGCACCCGGCGCCGGACTCGGGGAAGGTACGGCGCCGGTGCGGAAGACTCAGCGAACTTTCCGCGACCTCGCGATTCTCGGGTGCGGCCTGGCGGCTGTCCGGTGAGGATTCTCGGGCGCAGAGTGCTGGCTCTCGTGCGAGGGGCGAGCGCGTCAAAGATGCTCATCTCCACGCGAAAGCACCTCGTCGGGACCCCGGGCGAGGTCGGCGTGCGCGTATTCCTGACCGGGTGGCGATGACCAGTCCGGATTCTCCGGGCTCGTAACCGGGGATCTGCGTAGCGGACTTCTGCAATACCGAAAGGTCGTGGTCGTCGAACGGGTTTCGAGCCGTTTGTCGGATCCCACGAAACATACGTGGCGGGCTATCGGTCTGCCGCTACCTGCTGCGCGAACCTGTGTAGGTGAGATCTACGCAGATAGTGTCTACCTGACCGGCGCACTGTGGTCGGAATGGATTCGTACCGACGCTCGGTATTCGAGTTCCTGGTGGTCGGAGGTTTCGTCCACCACGGCGGGCTCAGATGAGGCGCTTCTGTTTCGTGATGCGGCGGCGGACATCGGCCATCAGGGCGTGGCTGCCGCCGTGCCGGACGAAGCGAGGGATAAAGCGGTTGACGAAGCCCACGAACAGGAAGAGGTGTTCGAAGCGGCGCTGATCGGCGGCACTCCACTCGACCCTCATCTGCTCCCGGAAATGCGGGGCGAGGAAGCCGATGGTCAGAAATCTCAGCAGGCCGCGGAAAGGAATGCGTAGATACCAGTGGATCATCCGGAGGTCGAGTAGGTCGTTCAGGTAGGCGCGGACGTAGTCGTCGAGTACCGCGTCCGCGCAGGCATGCGTCCAGTATTCGTCGAATGCGGCGCGGGTGACGGGCCACATGTCCGCGGTGACCTGCAGGGTGGTCCCGAGAGACGACGAGGAACGGTAGAAGTCCTCGGCCTGCTCGGGATTCATCTTCCCGGACAACAGTTGGTAGGTGTCCTCGAAGCCGATGTAGAGGCAGGCCGCCACCCAGAGTTGGAGATCACGGTCGAAGGCGTTGTATTTCACCGCCGCGCCGGGTTCCGAGCGCACCTGCCGGTGTGCCCCGTTCACTGCCTCCCGGAATGCCTTCTTCTCCTCCTCGGCGCCCAGAATGGCCACGGCCAGATACTGGGTTGTGGTGCGGGCGCGTTTCCACGGGCGTTTCATGAGCGAGCCCGATTCGACCCTGCTCTCCGCGACGCCGTAACCCACCCCGGGATTCGCCATCTGCATGATCACATTCGCCGCCGCGCCGGCGAACTGCCAGAAATCCAGGGCGTCGGTGAGGGCGAGGGGGCGTTCGGTGAACGGGCGGTGGGTGGTGCTGATCGGAATGCGGGTGCGCCCGAGGGGCGGGGGCTGCGGCACATCGGGTTGCTGGGAGTGTGCGACGGCGGTCATGAGGGTCCTTTCCCCGGGGAGCGTTGCCGGATAAGTTACTACCGATTCTGGTAGCCGATGCTGAAATTCTCGGAACTGACGCTAACTTACCTGGCTGCTGTCGAGGACCGTGGATGCCATCCTGAACAGCCGACTAGAGCGGATATTCGCGCCGAAAATCTTGGCGAAAACGGCACGAGTGACCCGGAATCGTGCGTAACATTCGCGTCCAGTCGGACCGTCTGAGACGTTGCCCCCGCGGCGGCGTGACGGACCGGCGCAGGAAGGAACGCCACATGCTCGCACGGCTGGATCGACTGTTCAGCTATGAGATGAAGGTGTCCGAGTTCCTCGGCACTGTCATCATCCTCGGCGTGCCCTACGGGCTCGTCGGGACTGTCTGGACTCTGACACATACCTCGCATCTGCGTGAGATGCACGGCTCGGACGTGATCATCTCGTTTCTCGGCTCCATCGTGTGCTGGCCCGTCCTCACCTTCGCGAATGTGTGCATGACCTGATGATGGCTCTGGTGTGGCTCATCGACGTCATGGTGATCGTCGTCAAGATCCTCGGTGGGCGAACGACGGTGAATCCCGTGCTCCGGCTGGGCCTCTGGGTCGCGCTGAGCTGCGTGCTCACCGCCGGATTCGCGGTGGTGGGCGTGGGACTGATGCTGGTCGAGCAGTACCTGAGCGGCGATATCGATACGAATGGTCTGGAACTGCCATGGTGACTACCGATGCCGGTGCGACACCGGAGAAGCGCACCGACCTCGAACAGGCGGTCGACGATCTGAAAGGGCTGTGGCGACGGCATCCGCAGCGCTCGCTGGAAACTCTGGGCCGCCAGGTCACCCTGGGCCGCGAGGCCGTGGTGGAAATCGTCAGATCCGTGGCCGCCCGCCGCTTTCCGTTCGGCGAGTTCGTCAAACAGTGCGGGTTCATGGCGAATGTGTCCGCCGCACCCACCATCTTCGTCGCCGTGCCGATCGCGGTGGTGGTGTCGATCCAGATCGGCGCCCTGGTCAACCAGGTCGGCGCGACCACGTTCATCGGCGCCGTCGCCGGCCTGGGCATCATCCGGCAGGGGGCGCCGCTGGTGACCTCGCTGATGATCGCCGGGGCGGTGGGTTCGGCCATCTGCGCCGACCTCGGCTCCCGGACCATCCGGGAGGAGATCGACGCGATGATGGTGATGGGCGTGAACCCGGTACGAAGGCTCGTCGCGCCCCGGCTCGCGGCCGCCGTACTGGTGAGCATGCTGCTGTGCGGGTTCATCGTGTTCGTCGGCTTCGCCACCGCCTACATGTTCAACGTCTACGCCCAGGCCGGGACTCCGGGCTCGTTCATCAGTTCCTTCGCGTCGTTCGCGGTGGCCAACGATATGGCGGTCGCACTGGTCAAATCAGCGATCTTCGGAATCCTGACCGCGATCATCGCCTGCGATATCGGGTTACACGCTCAGGGCGGTCCCGGCGGGGTGGCCAACGCGGTGAACTCGGCGGTGGTGTCCTCCGCGCTCATGCTGTTCGCCACGAACATCATCATCACCCAGCTCTACAACACTCTCTTCCCGACGAAGGTGATCTGACGTGGCCGCTTCGTACACACCGCCGGCGCTCAAACCGGTGCGGTTCGTCGCCGTGGCCGCCGCGAAACCGATCGACGCCAATCGCAAGCTCGGCCACCAGGCGATCATCTTCGTGCGGGGCCTGGCCGCGGTTCCGTTCGTGCTCACCCACTATCGCAAGGAGGTGCTGCGCCTGACCGCCGACGTGGGCTGGGGCAACGGCTCGCTGATCGTGGGCGGCGGCACCGTCGGCGTGGTGATCATCCTGTGCGGGTTCGGCGGGATCACGGTCGGCATGGAATCGTTCACCGCGCTGAATCTGCTGACGATGGGGCCTCTCACGGGCGCCATTTCCGGCTTCGCGACCACTCGGGAGTTAGCGCCGATTCTGGCGACTCTGGCCTTCGCGATCCAAGCTGGCTGCCGGTTCACCGCACAGCTGGGATCGATGCGTATCGCGGAGGAGATCGACGCGCTGGAGTCCATCGCCATCCGGCCGTTGCCCTATCTGGTGACCACGCGGATGATCGCCGCCACGGTCACGATCATCCCGCTCTACAGCGTCGGGCTGGCGGTGGCCTACCTCGCGACGAAGCTGTCGGTGCTGCTGTTGGGCGGCACCTCGGCGGGGACCTACGACCACTACTTCTTCCAGTTCCTCGTCGGGCCCGACCTCTTCTACTCACTGCTCAAAGTCGTGGTGTTCGTCCTGCTCGCCACTTTCATCCAGTGCTATTACGGGTTCTTCGCCGTCGGCGGACCCGAAGGAGTGGGCGTCGCCGCCGGTCAGGCCATCAAGATGGTGATCGTCGTGATGGTCTTCGCGAATCTGTTCCTCACCCTGGCGATCTGGGGCATCGACCCCGGTTTCCGGATCTCGGGGTAGCCGCCGATGTTCATCGATCACAGCGGCCGCGGGCCGCGACCCTGGCATACGACCGTGGCGGGACTGGCGATGATCCTGCTGCTGGCCGTTCTGCTCACCCTGCTCGGGTTGCGCTACACCGGGCGTTTCGCGGACCGGGTCCCGGTCCGGGCCACCCTCACCAGCACCGGCGACGGGCTGCCGGCGCGCGCCGATGTGAAGTTCCGCGGCATGGTGGTGGGCGCCGTCGCCGCGGTCGAGGTGGCCGCCGCGGGTAAGCAGCAGCGGGTCGACATCGATCTGGACCCCGCCGTCGCGCCGACGGTCCCGGACAATGTCACCGCGCGGGTGGTGCCCAACAACCTGTTCGGTGTCAGCGGGATCGAACTCGTCGACAACGGGCCCGCCCCGGGTCGGCTCGGCGCCGGCGCGGAGATCGCCGAGGACACCAGTGCCGGCACCGTCCAATTGCAGTCCACGCTCACTGTGCTGCGCGATGTGCTGGACAATATCCAGCCCGAGAAGCTGGGCCGGGTGCTCGCCACTTTCGCCGCGGCGCTCGACCCCGCAGCCCGCGCGCCCGGATCCACGGTGGCGCGACTCGACAGCTGGGTCACCGAGGTACGCGGGGTCGACGGAATGGGGGAGCTGCTCGGCGATCTGGGGCGCGCGACCATGGCCTTGAGCCGGTCGGCGCCGGAACTGGTGGGGGTGCTGTCGGAATCGGTGACGACGGCGCGCACCCTCACCGAACGCCGGGACAATCTGGTCGCCATGCTCAGCAGTGCCGGTGGTGCGGTGGATTCGGTGAACGGACTGTTCGCCCGGAACCCGGACGCGGCCAAGGAACTGGTTCCGGGCCTGGACGGTCTGTTCGGTTCGCTGGCGCAGGACCCGGAGGCGATCCCCACCGCGGTGGCAAATCTCAATATCGCCCTGCAACGGTTGTCGCCGTCGTTCAGCTGGGGTCCGCGCAAACAGATGCGCTGGCAGCTGGATGTGTCGTTCACGCCGTTCGAGCAGTACACGGCGAAGGACTGCCCGCGTTACGGCCAGATGTACGGGCCGCGGTGCGGCGGTGCGACGGTTCCGCAGGCGGCGCCGCCGCAGCAGTACCCGCCGAACCTGCTGCCGGGTTGGCTCGCGGGCGCGGGACCGAAACCCGCGCCGCCGATTCCGGGTCTGCCGCCCGCGCCCGCCGGCGCACCGGCCCCGCCCACTCAGCTGTTTCCGCAGCTACCCGGGCTACCGGCGATCCCGGGCCTCACCGCGCCGTTGTTCCCGAGTGCTCCGGCGGCGCCGGTTCCGTCGGGGATATCGACCCCGTCCGGTGCTCCGGCCCCGGCGGCCGCACTCGACCCGGGCACCCCCTCCGGTGCGCCGATCGCGCAACTGCGCGGACGGGCCGCCGTCGCCGCGCTGCTCGGCCGGGAACCGTCCACGGTCGAAGTGCTGTTGCTGACCTCGGTGCTGGCGGGCGGAACCATCACTGTCTATGCCGAGGAGAACGCCTGATGCGCACCGCGCGAACACTCGCCGGATTCAGCCTCTTCGCGGTGCTGGCGATCGTGCTGACCTACACGATCTGGTCGACACTGCAGCGGTCGGTGCCCGGTGCGACCGAAACCTATTCGGCCACCTTCACCGATGTGATGGGTGTCCGGATCGGTGACGATGTGCGGATGGCCGGCGTGCGGGTCGGCCGGGTCGACGCGATCGAATTCGAACCGGATTACCAGGCCCGCCTGGTGCTGCGGATCGAACAGCGGCAGCGGCTCACCGACACCACGAAGGCGCTGGTCCGGTACCAGAACTTGATCGGCCAGCGGTATATCGCGCTGCTGCCGGGTGATCAGCCGGGCACCCGGATGCCGCCGGGAGCACATATCCCGGTGGAACGCACCGAACCGTCCTTCGATGTCTCGGCGCTGCTGTCCGGATTCGAACCGCTGTTCAGCGTGCTGCAACCCGACCAGGTGAACTCGTTGTCCGACACGCTGATCCAGGCACTACAGGGCGACGGGGTCTCGTTGAGCGCGCTCATCACCCAGGCCGCCGAACTGGCCGACACCTTCGGACAGCGCGACGAGATCCTGGGCGCGGTGATCACCAACCTGAGCAGCGTCCTCTCCGGTCTGGCGAACCGCAGCCAGGAGTTGGAGACCTTGATAACCCAGACGAGAAGCCTCATGGACGCGCTCTACGCCGAAGGGGAGACGCTGAAGACTTCGGTGGATCAGGTGGCGCGCTCCACCGATTCACTCACCACCCTGGTGACCAGGGTGAAACCCGAGATCGTGCGCGCGCAGGGCGAGGCGACCAGCGCGGTGGAACTACTGCTGGTCAACGGCGCCGCACTGGACCAGGCGGCGGTGGAACTCCCGAACGTGCTCAACGGCCTCGCCCGGTTCACCAGCTACGGCGCCTACGGGAACGCCTATCTGTGCAGCCTGGACGTCTCGCTGTGGGGTGTGCTGCTCCCGCCCGGTCTGTTCACGCAGATCGGTGGCGATGCCCACTCGGAGGTGTGCCGCTGATGGCGCGATTCGATCGGACCGCACTGCTGCGGAAGCTCCCGCGGTATTCGAAGAACCGGTACCTGTGGCAAGGGGTGCTCGCCGCCGGCGCGGTGGCGGTGCTGCTGCTCGGGTCCAGTGCGGTGTCACAACTGCGGGTCGCCGATAAGACGGTGACCGCGGAATTCGCCCAGGCCGCGGGACTGCGGGCGGGCGCGACGGTGGATGTGTCCGGCATCGAGGTCGGCGAAGTCCGGACCGTGCGCCTGGCCGGGGACAGGGTCGAGGTGGATATGAAGATCAGCCGCGATATCCGGATCGCCGAAGACGCCCGGGCGGCGATCAAGATGTCGACGATCCTCGGTCGGCTGCATATCGAACTGATACCGGGAACGGGCCCGGAATCGGCCGACGGCCGTATCCCGCTGGCCGATACGGCGGTGCCGTACAACCTGGCGAAAGTGATCCAGGACCCGACCTACACCTCGTCGTTCGAACGAATCGAGCGGATCGACCCGGTCAAGCTCCGCCAGGCCCTCGACGCTTTCGCCCAGCAGATGGGGGACTCCCCGGATCTCGCGGTGACCGCGCTGGATTCGATCGGCGCGCTCGCCCGGGTCATCAACGCGCGACGGGACGAGGTGGACACACTGCTGCAGAGCATGGACCAGGTATCGCACCTGGTCTCCGACAATCAGAACAGCGTGCTGCTGCTGCTGACCCGCGGTGAGGCGATCGGCAACGCGGTGGCGATGCGGCAGGACTCGCTGCGCCGGTTGCTCGACAATGTGGCCGCGCTGTCCGGGCTGCTGCGGGATATGGGGGTGGAGAACAACGGCCAGCTCGGGCCGCTGATCCAGAACCTGAACACCATGACCGAGGGCTTGCAGAAGAACAAGGACAACCTGGACCGGATCTATCAGATCACTCCGGTCACGATGCGCCAGTTCAACAATGTGCTGGGCAACGGACCCTACGCGGAAGTGTGGGCGCCGTGGTTCTTCCCGGACAACTGGTTGTGCTTCGCCCAGGTAGTCGAGGGGTGCGGGAAATGAGACTGCGGACGATCATCCGAATTGTGGCGGCTGGTATCGCCGGACTCTGCGCGGCGGGCTGTTCGGTGCTGCCGGACAGCATCGCCGGGCTGCCGGACCAGTATCTCGGTGAACACATCAGAGTCACCGCCGATTTCGAGAATGTGGCCGGACTGTACGCCGGTAACGAAGTCGCGGTGCTGGGCGTACCGGTGGGCCGGGTGGAAACGGTGACCCCGCGGGGCCGGTACGTCGAAGTCGGGATGGCTCTCGATCGTGAGGTGCGGGTGCCCGCCGACGCCATGGCCGCGCTGATCTCCCCGCAGCTCATCACCAACCGGCATGTCGAACTCGCCCCCGCCTACACCGGCGCGGGACCGGTGCTCACCGACGGCGCCCACATCCCGCTGGAACGCACTCGCGTTCCCGTGGAGCTGGACCGGATCCTGGAGAATTTCGACCAGCTCGGCGCGGCGCTCAAAGGCGACAATCAGGCGGGCCCGCTGGCCAGCCGGGTGCTGTTCCCGCTGCTCGACGGCAACGGTGACCGACTGCGCGAAACCCTCGACGATCTGTCCGCGGCCTTCGAAGTGGCCTTCGCCGACAAAGACCAGATCGCGAATACGATCATCCAGCTCAACACGGTCACCCAGGTGATCGCGCAGAACGATCGGACCGTCCGGGATTTCAGCGCCCGCCTCACCGAGATGGTGCAGTTGATGGGCGAACAATCGCCCGGGTTGCAGGCAGTGCTCGCCCAGCTGAACGATTTCGTGAACAACACCTCGACGCTGGTCGGGCAGAACAGGGATCAGCTGGCCGGCGCCCTGCAGCGGTTCGTCGACATCACCGCCCAGATGCGCACCAATGCGCGGGGCCTCACCGAACTGATGGATGTGGGTCCGCTGCTGTTCCAGAACCTGGCGAACAGCGTCAGCCACGAACACCAGGCCTTCCGGGTGCACGCGCTGCTGGACAAGACACTGCTCGACAACGAAGTGCTGTCCACCTTCTGCGAACGGATCCAGCTGCGCGCCGACGGCTGCCGCACCGGCCGGGTCCAGGACTTCGGACCCGATTTCGGGCTCACCGCCGCACTACTGGGGATGACGCGATGACGGACGCGACGCGGATATCGCGGAGAATCCTGGCGGTCGTGGCGAGCGCCGCCGTGCTGGCGGCGCCGGGGTGCACCGCGGTGACCGTGGAGAACGTACCGATGCCCGAGCCGGGGATCGGGGGGCCCGGGTACACCGTGCGCGCCCGCTTCGAAGACGCCCTCAACCTGCCCGACCGCGCGCACGTGAAGATCGGCGGCACCGATATCGGAGTCGTGACCGGTATCTCCACCACCGATTTCGTCGCCGATGTGGACATGCTGATCCGCGCCGACATCCAGCTGCCACGTGGCACCACCGTCGAACTCCGGCAGGGCACACCGCTGGGCGACATCTTCGTCGCCATGACCCTGCCGCGCGCCGAACCGGACGCACAGCTGCTCGGCGACGGCGATGTCATCGACACCGACCACACCGGCGCGGGCGCGTCGGTGGAAGAACTCATGCTCTCGGTCTCGCTGTTGCTCAACGGCGGCGGACTGAACCAGGCGGCGCGGATCACCGCCGAAATGAACTCCATGTTCGCCGGGCGCGCCCCCCAACTGGCCCATCTGCTCACCGAGATGACCCAGGTGCTGACCGCATTGAACGCCCGCACCGCCGATATAGACCAGGTGCTGCAGGGAGTGAACGTGCTCACCGGCGAACTCGCGGCCCGGAAACAGGAACTCGGGCAGGCCGCGGACACCTTCCCCGACCTGCTGGGCGTGGTCGCGGCGAACAACCGCGATATCACCGGACTCATCCAGAAGATCTCGGTGACCATGGCCGCGCTGGGCGATTTCACCGATACCACCAGCCCCGAATTCATCGGACTGTTCGACAGCATCCGGCGGCTGATGGGTGGATTCACCGCGATGGGCGACGATCTGCGGCAGACCCTGAACGGTCTGCACACGCTGTATCCCTCGCTGGAACAGTCGTTCGAAGGTCCCGCGCTGGCCGTCGCCGGGTCGGTGTCGTATCTGAGCATCGGCGCGCTGACCGATCCGAGCAAGAGTCGCTGGCCGCAGGGTTCGGACGTGCCGGCTTTCATCGGCAGCCTCGCTCAGGTGATCGAGAAGATCCAGGGCCGACTGGGCAGTCCGCCGCAACCGGCCCCCGCACCGCAGGCCCCGCAGGGAGGCGCCCGGTGAACATTCCACTCTGGAACTGGCTGGTGCGGCATCGGATCGGGGTCGCGAATATCGGCCTGGTCGTCGTCCTGGTCGTCGGCTGCGGATATCTCGGCGCCGAGGTGCTGCGGCTCAACCTGCTGCCCGACGCCACCTACCGGGTGACCGTGGAACTGCGCGGGTCGGGCGGGTTGCTCGCGCACAACGATGTCACCTTCCGCGGCACCCGCGTGGGCCGGGTCGCCGAGGTGCGCGTCTCCGATACCGGGATCGATGCGGTCGCCGAGATCGACTCCGATATCCGGATCCCGGTCGGCGGCACCGTCGCCGTCGGCCGGCTCTCGGCGGTCGGCGAGCAATATCTGGACTTCCGCCCCGACAGCGAATCCGGGCCGTACCTGCGCGACGGCGATCGGGTCGAGGCAGAGCGAACCCGGATTCCGGTGACCACACAATCACTGCTGTCGAATATGAGCGCCATGATCGACGGGCTCAACCCGGATCGGCTCACCGTGATCGTGGACGAACTGGACAGAGCACTGGCCGGGGGCCCGGACCGGTTGCGCGATATGGTCTCCGGAATCAGCCGGGCCATGGCCGGTCTCGAACAGCTGCTGCCGCAGACCCGGCAACTCCTGGAGAACCTCACCGTCATCGCCGACACCACCCAGTACGCACAACCGGACCTCGGCACGCTCACCGGCAGCGCGGGGGTGCTGTTCGGGCAGCTCACCGCCGCCGACCAGGAAGTGCGCCGCCTACTGGATCTCGCCCCCGGCCAACTGGCCACCGTGGGCGGATTCATCGATGAGACCCAGGACCCGATCACCAATTTGGTGACCAATTTCCTGGCCATCACCCGCGCCGCGAAACTACGGCAGCCCGCGATCGCCGCGCTGTTCCCGGGCCTGCGGGTGGGCACCGAGGCGCTCGGCATCCCGGTGCGGAACGGTGTGTTCAACACCCTGGTGGATATCTGGCCGCGCCCCACCTGCGACTACGAGACAGTCCCGGTCGTCCCCACCGAGCGGGCCGATACCCGGGTGCGGCTCTACAACTACTGCGTCACCGACGACCCCGCGTTGCAGGTCCGCGGCTCCGCCAACGCGCCCCGGCCCGATGTGCCCGACACGACGGCCGGGCCGCCGCCGGGGGTCAGCGGTGACGAATTGTCCCTTCCCGTTCCCGGTCGTTAGGAGCAGTCGAGAATGAGTGGAACACCGCCGGAAACCCCTTCCGGGAAAGCGGAACTCGCTGGTCCGGCCGAATCAGGGAGCGGTAGTGCCGAAGTCGCGGGCGATGCCGTGCCGAGCGCGCACCGGGCAGCGGAAGCCGCCGTCTCGGTGGAACCCACCGAACCGGAGCCCGGCGGTGTCGGGGGAGCTGATGCAGCGTCCGAAACAATGAAATCCGGTGTCGAACCGGATGCCGGCGAGACGGCGAGCAACCGGACGAAACCGGTGGACCGCGGAATATCCGGTCGCGTCCTGCTCCCCAGCCTCGTGGCCGCGGTTGTCCTGTTGATCGCCGCGATCGGTGTCGCGGGGTACCTGTTCGTGCAGGAGCGCGATAAAGACAACCTGCTGACCACCCAGGAAGAAGCGCGTCGCGCCGCCTGCCGCTACGCGCCCGTCCTGGCCAACTACGACGCCGCGAACCTGGACCCCTACTTCGCCGCGGTCCTCGACGGCGCTACCGGTGCTTGGAAAAAGGAGTTCGAATCCACGACGGGCGAACTCCGCGAGGCATTGGCCGCCGGTGAAGTGGTGTCGACGGCGGGTGACATCCAATGCGCGGTCAAATCCGCGGACGCCACCTCGGCCGAGGCGGTCGTGGTGATCGGCCAGACCATCACCAGCCTCGGCACCCGGGGAAAACCCACACCGGGCCAACTGGCCATGGTGATGCGGATGGAGAAAACCGACGGCCGGTGGCTGGTCGACCAGATGAACACGACGCTGTGACTCGAGCGGCGCCCGGACCGCCTCGGTCTCGAGCTATGTCCGGCGGCCTACGTTCTCGCCGAACTGCCCTTGGAAGTTCCCCGGCGGGCTGTAGCGAGCCACGACGAATACGCTGGGTGAGGGGAAGATGCTGCCTGCCGGGCAGCTGACGACGGCCGCGGTGACCTGCGTGGTGGACTTCCACACCACCTGGGTGAAGTGGCCGGTCGCGCTGGAGAAGACCGGGTTGGCGTAGTCGTACTCGGCGGCCTCCGCCATCCAGGCCGCGACCGCGTCCTTGACGGCGGTGCCGGTATCGGTGCCGCCGAAGGCGTAGAGGTTCTCGCCGTATTTCCCCCCGGGCTGGGAGTGCTGGAACTTGCATTGAGTCGCCCACTCGAGGGTGGCCGGGTACAGCGAATCGCTCCAGGTCAGGGGCCGCGCCCCGTACTGGGCCCGCGCCTGGTTGTGTTCCGCCACAACCTCGTCACGAAAGGCCTGCGTAGCAGGATCCGCCTGCGCTGGAACGGCATTCGTGAGCGACCCGCCGACAACCGCGGCCACAGCGAGAGCAATCGCGGCGCAGGAATTCCGCAACGGAGTCGCACGTCCGCGCAGTCCCAGCCGAACTCGCGTCGGCGAAGGCGGGGAGGAAGACACGAGTTCGCGCATGCACACTCCAATTCATCGGGTCCAGAACTGCATCGGCTCACTTCCGAACTCGGAGTGAGTCTGCGAGCAGCACCCCTTCATTCGTTGCGTACGTACCAATGGATCGCAACGGCCCGACCATTTTCCGAACCGCGCTCGATTCCAGGCGATCCGCCTACGGATCCACGGTCGTGCGCGGCGCCGGAAGCAGCGGCAACGCGGCCACCGGGTACCCGAGCCGGTCGCCGCGCGGCGGCCGGCCCGGCCCTGATGATCACCGGCCGTTCAGCACTGTGCGCATGAGCAGGGCCACGCGTTCCTCGGACGCCGCCGCGACCGTGCCGAAGGCCCGGCCCAGGTCGACCACCAATGCGAATGCGGCGTGTACGAGGAAGCGGGCCTGCGGGCCCGACAGTTCGGGGCGGACCTGCCGGACCAGGCGAGCCCATTCCTCCACGCTCAGCCGCTGCACATTGCGCAGCGCGGCCCGTTCTTCGATGGGGACATGCTGGAACTCGGTGTAGTAGACGAAGGTGAGTTCCCTTTCCGCGAAGGAACCCTCGACGTACTGGCGAATCAGCGAGTCCAGCGCGTCCCGAGGTCCAGAAGCCGCCGCTACGGCGGGACCGATGGCGCTCGACACCCGTTCGGCGGCGCGCCGGAAAGCGGCGGCGAGCAGATCGCTCTTCCCACGATAGAAGCGGTACACCGCCGACGCCGCGGAAAGCCCTGCCGCAGTGGCGATATCCTCCACGCTCACATTCGGGTAGCCACGAGCGTGGAACAGTTCGACGCCCTTGCGCAGCAGCAGTTCGTGTTTGAACGAATCCGGAATCTCCACCGGCGGCGCGGGTTCGATATCGGCGGGCGGCGGGAGCGCGACTCCCGCCAGTTCCACACAGGTGGAAACCAGCAGCCCGGCAAGCGATTTCGCGGGGAGGGTCGCATGATGGTCGGCGATGCTGGTGATGACGGACAGGATGGCGACCACCAGGACGGCGCGGTCGCCGCCGCTGGTTCCGGGACGATAGGCGGCGACCCGGGTATCGAGGGCATCCAGTACCGCGGCCTGCTGCCCGGCCCGGATCTCCCGGTCGGCAGGCTCGAGGTACCGGCCTTCCCAGCGCACCAGCGCGACGCTGGCCCGGTTGGCGACGGTTACCGTGCTCAACGCAGTCAGCACCTCGCGCAGGAGTTGTTCGGGCGGCCGGTCCGCGGTGTCGGACGGCAGCCGGACCGATTCGGCCATCGCCTGGCCGACCCGCAGCGATTCCTCCTGGAACAGCGCGTACTTGCTGGGGTAGTGCCGATACAGCGCCGCGGAGCTGATGCCGAGCCCGCCGGCGATATCCTCCATGCTCACGCTGTGGTAGCCCTGCGAGCCGAAGGCGCTGGCCGCGGCCGCGGCGATCTGGGCCCGCCGGTTCTTGGGCCGCCGCCGGACCGGACGTGCCACCGCGTCGCTCTCCGTTTCCGGGACGCGGGCCGCACCGGCGCCGCGCTCGTCACGCCCGTTCGCCCCCGCTGACGGCGAGGACGACCGGGCCCGGCGATTGTCGACGCTCATCCCGCAATCCTAACGTCGGCTCACCAGCGACAACGCCGCGCACCCCGGTCAGGTGTAGTTTTCTGCGGTCGGCGCCCGCGCTACTAGGGCACGATCACCGCACGTCCCCGCAGCGTTCCTGCCGCGAGCCGCCGATACGCCTCGGGGCCCTCGTCGAGGCTGAACCGCTCGACCGCGATATCGAGCACCCCGGCGTGCGCGAGGTCGATCAATTCGATGAGTTCGGCGCGCGCCCCCCAGTACGGCGAGGTCGCGGTCGCTTCGTACGGGCTGACACCGAACCCGACGCGCGCCGCCGACTTGCCGTCACCGATCCCGACGATCGTGACATCGGAGTCCACCCCGGCGACCGCCATGGCGGTGTCGATGGTCGGCTGGTAGCCGACGAAGTCGAGGACCAGGCTCGCACCGCCCGGGCCGGTGATCTTGCGGACGTTGCCGGCGGCCTTCTCATCGGAGAGCACGACCTCGTGCGCGCCCACCGAACGGGCGAAATCGAGTTTCTCGTCGTTGACGTCCAACGCGATGACACGGGTCGGGGACAGGTGCCGCAGCAGCTGGATCGCGACATGACCGAGCCCGCCGCTGCCGATCACCACCGTCCAGGAGCCCGCGCGCAACTTGTCCAGCGAGCGTTTGATCGCGTGGTAAGGGGTGAGGCCGGCATCGGTGAGGGGCACGGTGGCCACCGGGTCGAGGTCGCCGATCGGGACCAGATGGCGGGCGGAATCGACGATCAGATACTCCGCTATGGCGCCCGGAGCGCCGAGCCCGGGCGGGAAGATGCCCAGCTCAGCGGCTCGCGAACAGTAGTTCTCCAAGCCCTGCGCGCAGAACCAGCAGTTCCCGCAGCCCCACGGGCCGTAGACCACGACATCGGTGCCGATATCGATCCCCCGGACCCCGTCGCCGAGGGCGGCGACCCGGCCCGCGCCCTCGTGACCGAGGGTCAGCGGCAGTTCGATGCCGAACATCTCCGGCGGGTTGTTCATGACGTAATCGTCGGAATGACACACTCCGGCGGCGGTCACCTGGAGCAGAACCTCACCGGGACCGGGTTCGGGGGTGGGGATCTCGCGAACTTCCGGTTCCGCACCGACGGTCACATACTGGAGTGCCTTCATAGCGCCTGTCCTCTCTGAGCCGAGCGACTGGGTGCGTGCAGGTGTAACGGCAGTGACCAGGCTAGTTCGGGAGTCACCGCGCCGTGGGTATTCGAGGGCACGATCCGGTAGCGGCGTCGCGGGGCGGTCCGGCGCCGCCGCCTCGCTTCAGCGGCTACCGGGCGGGCGGATACCGGTGTACCAATCGAGCAGATCGGGGTCGTCCACAGCGCTGCGCTCCACCACACGGGCCGGGTCGGCGCCCTGGAACAGGCGTTTGATCGGGACCTCGAGTTTCTTGCCCGTGCGAGTGTGCGGAACGGCCGGTGCGGCGAGGATCTCGTCGGGAACATGCCGGGGCGAGACCTCGGTGCGGATGACCTCGTTGATCCGGCCGCGCAGGTCGTCGGTGAGTTCGGCACCCGGGGCCAAGACGACGAACAGCGGCATCCAGTAGCCGCCGTCGGGCTGCTCCGCGCCGATGACCAGAGCTTCGGCGATTTCGGGGAGGCGCTCGACCGCCTGATAGATATCGGCGCTACCCATCCGGATGCCGTGCCGGTTGAGCGTGGAATCGGAACGTCCGTGGACCACGACGCTGCCGCGGCCGGTAAGAGTGATCCAGTCGCCGTGCCGCCATACGCCGGGATAGGAGTCGAAGTAGGCGTCGTGGTAGCGCTCGCCGTCGGGATCGTGCCAGAACCGGACCGGCATGGAGGGCATGGGCGAGGTGACCACCAGTTCGCCGACCTCACCGCGGACGGGTTGCCCGACCTCGTCGTAGGCGTCCAGCGCGACACCCAGATAAGGCGCCGACAACTCACCCGGCCAGACCGGCACCGTGCGCACACCCCCGGCGAACGCCGAGACCACATCCGTGCCGCCGCTGATGGACGCCACCGGGATATCGCCGGCGTTGTCGCGCAGCCACAGCGCGGACGCGGGCGGCAGCGAGGAACCGGTGATACCGACGAGCCGGAGGGCGGACAGGTCGTGATCGGAGCGCGGGACCGACCCCGCCTTCATACAGCCGAGCACGTAACCCGGGCTGGTGCCCAGAACGGTGGCGCCGGTGCGGGCGGTGATCTCCCACAGGGCGTCCGGCCGGGGATGGGCGGGGCTGCCGTCGTAGCAGACGATGGTCGCCCCGGCGAGCAGCCCGGCGACCTGGAAGTTCCACATCATCCAGCTGGGGCTGGTGTACCAGAAGAAGGTGTCGTCGGGGCCGATATCCGACTGCAGGGAAACGGCTTTGAGGTGCTCGAGCACCACCCCGCCGTGTCCGTGCACGATGCCCTTGGGCAGGCCGGTGGTGCCGGAGGAGAAGACGATCCACAGCGGATGGGCGAAATCGACGGTCTCGGTCTCGGGAATCGGTGTGCCGCCGGAAGGATCTGCGGCAGCCGACCACGGCGTGCTGTCGGGGATATCGAGGCCCAGCCGGGAGACCACGACGGTCGCGCGCACACTGTCCAGCCCGGCGCGCAGCGCGGCGATATCCGCGCTCTTGTCATGCGTTTTCCCGCCGTACCGATAGCCGTCCGCCGTGACCAGGACGACCGGTTCGAGCTGGCCCAGCCGATCCAGAGCGGCCCTGGCCGAATAGTCCTGACCGCACGCGCTCCACACCGCGCCGATCGTCGCGGTGCCCAGGAAAGCCACCACCGTCTCGGTGATATTCGGCAGATAGCCGACCACCCGGTCACCGGGGCGCACCCCGAGCTCGCGCAGCGTCCGGGCGAAAGCGGCCACCTGCCCCAGCAGCCCCGCCCACGAGGTGGCGACCACCTCGTCGGTACCCTCGGTGACCTGCAAAACGGCGGGCCGGTCGGTACGCGCCTGACCGACGACCCGGTCCACATAGTTCACCGTGGTACCCGGGAACCACCGTGTCCCGGGCATCTCCGGGCACGGCAACACCTCCCCGGCGATCGCCCCGAGCTCGAAATACTCCCAGACCGCCAACCAGAATTCGGGCAGGTTGTCCACCGACCAGCGCCACAGAGCGTGGTAATCCGGCAGCTCCGCACCGGACCGCGTAGCGACGAAGCGGGCGAAGTCGGTGACCCGGGCGTCGGCGATATCCCGCTCGGTCGGTACCCACTGTGGTTCCACCGGTAAGACCCTCCTGTATCTATTGCGGCGCCTCCGGCGCCGCGGGTCGGGGCCCTCGTTAACCCCGGTTCTTCACTCCGCCGCTCAGTCGCTGCGCTCCTTCGCTCTGTCGCTCCAGAACCGGGGCGGGCCCCGACCGTATCTATTGCGGCGCCTCCGGCGCCGCGGGTCGGGGCCCTCGTTAACCCCGGTTCTTCACTCCGCCGCTCAGTCGCTGCGCTCCTTCGCTCTGTCGCTCCAGAACCGGGGCGGGCCCCGACCGTATCTATTGCGGCGCCTCCGGCGCCGCGGGTCGGGGCCCTTGTCAACCCCGGTTCTTCACTCCGCCGCTCAGTCGCTGCGCTCCTTCGCTCTGTCGCTCCAGAACCGGGGCGGGCCCCGACCGTATCTATTGCGGCGCCTCCGGCGCCGCGGGTCGGGGCCCTTGTCAACCCCGGTTCTTCACTCCGCCGCTCAGTCGCTGCGCTCCTTCGCTCTGTCGCTCCAGAACCGGGGCGGGCCCCGACCGTATCTATTGCGGCGCCTCCGGCGCCGCGGGTCGGGGCCCTTGTCAACCCCGGTTCTTCACTCCGCCGCTCAGTCGCTGCGCTCCTTCGCTCTGTCGCTCCAGAACCGGGGCGGGCCCCGACCGTATCTATTGCGGCGCCTCCGGCGCCGCGGGTCGGGGCCCTTGTCAACCCCGGTTCTTCACTCCGCCGCTCAGTCGCTGCGCTCCTTCGCTCTGTCGCTCCAGAACCGGGGCGGGCCCCGACCGTATCTATTGCGGCGCCTCCGGCGCCGCGGGTCGGGGCCCTTGTCAACCCCGGTTCTTCACTCCGCCGCTCAGTCGCTGCGCTCCTTCGCTCTGTCGCTCCAGAACCGGGGCGGGCCCCGACCGTGTTTGTTTGCCCCGCTGTCGGTGTTGCGGGTCGGGGCCTTCGTGACCCCGTTTCTTCATTCCGGCACTCGGTTGCTGCGCTCCTTCGCTCTGTCGCTCCAGAACCGGGGCGGGCCCCGACCGTGTTTGTTTGCCCCGCTGTCGGTGTTGCGGGTCGGGGCCTTCGTGACCCCGTTTCTTCATTCCGGCACTCGGTTGCTGCGCTCCTTCGCTCTGTCGCTCCAGAACCGGGGCGGGCCCCGACTGTGTTTGTTTGTCCCGCCTGCGGCGGGGCCCTTGTCAAACCCGGTTCTTCACTCCGGCGCTCAGTCGCTGCGCTCCTTCACTCTGTCGCTCCAGAACCGGGGCGGGCCCCGACCATGGCGGTGACAGAACCCCGGGTGTGCGCCGAGGTGGCAGACCTTGGGGGCGGGGCTCCGATCGTGGTGTGGTGTGGCCTGGGATGATGCGGGGGCAACGGTTCCGGGCCTGATTCTTTTCTAGTGCATTCGGTTGTCGTGCTGCTTCGTTCGGACCGGACTGGCCCGCACCGCGGCGGTGGTGTCACGGAACCGGGTTCTCGGACTCCGGGATCATCCTTACCTGTTCTTGTCGCTCTGTCAGTACGAATTCGGGATGGTCTTGTTTCACAGTGCCGATTCCGGTGCGACCGGACGCCGGATCTGTGTGCTGTCAGTCCGGATCCGGGGTGGATCCAGACCCTGCCGGTGCAGCGGTAGCGTCGGCGCGCTGCAGGATCTGTTCGGCATGGCGGAGCAGCGGGGCGTCCACCATCCGGCCCTCGTAGGCGAAGACGCCCCGATGGTTCGGGGCGGCGGCCAGGACACCCCGGGCCCAGTCGAGATCCGCGGCCGACGGCGCGTACGCGGCCCGGATGACCGCGATCTGCGTGGGATGAACGGCGACTTTGATCTCGAAGCCCACCGCCACCGCGTCCTCGGCCTCGGTACGCAACCCGTCCAGATCACGGATGTTCAGGTACACCATGTCCAGGGCGAGCCGCTGGTGCGCTTTGGCGGCGAGCAGGCCGTGACTGCGCAGATGCAGGGCCACGTCGCGGTAGCTGCCGTCGGAGCGCCGGGTTCCGGTGCCGCCCATGGCGGCCACCAGGTCCTCCACTCCGCACATCACGCCGCGGGTATTGGGAGCGGCCGCGATCTGCTGGATCTCCAGCGCCCCGAGCGGGGTTTCGATCAGCGCGAAGACCTGGTACCCGGACAGTCCCGTGACCTGGTGGATGGATTCGGTTTTCGGCAGCATGACCAGCTGGTAGGCGGTGTCGCGGAGCGCCAGCAGGTCCAGTTCGTGGTCGGGGGTGCCCGCCGGGTTGACCCGTACGACCGTGGTCGCGGGGTCGAGCGGGGTGTCGACGAGGGCTTTGCGGGCGGCGGGCTTATCGGCGGGGGCCACGCCGTCTTCCAGGTCGAGGATCACCACATCGGCTGTGGCGGCCGCTTTCCGGTACCGCTCGGGGCGATCGGCGGGACAGAACAGCCACGCCGGGCCCGCGGACTTCCAGGGATCGGGGAAACCGCCGGTGGTCACTGCGCCACCTCCGCCGGGCGCAGCCGGATCATGGCGTGCCGGGTCGCGATCGCGACCACCGCGCCGTGCTGGTTGCGGCCCACGTGCCGGAAGGTGACGACGCCTTCGCCCGGCCTGCTCTTGGATTCGCGTTTGTTCAGCACCACGGTCTCGGCGTAGACGGTGTCGCCGTGGAACAGCGGCGCCGGGAACTTCACGTCCTCGAAGCCGAGGTTGGCCACCGTGGTGCCCTGGGTCAGATGGGCGACCGACAGCCCGACCAGGGTGCCCAGGGTGAACAGCGAGTTCACCAGGCGCTCGTGGAACGGCTCCTGCGCGTCGCTGTAGGCCTTGTCGATGTGCAGGCCCTGCGTATTCATGGTGAGCGTGCTGAACAGCACATTGTCGGTTTCGGTCATGGTGCGGCCGGGGCGGTGCTCGTAGAGCACCCCGGTCTCGAGTTCCTCGAACCACAGGCCGGTCTGCACGACCCGACGCAGGCCGGTGGTGTCGTACTCGACTTCCTTGGTGATCTTCTTCTCGCCGCTCACAGGCCGAGCTCCCGTCCGATCAGCATGAGTTGTACCTCCGTGGTGCCCTCGCCGATTTCGAGGATCTTGCTGTCCCGGTAGTGGCGGGCCACGGGGTATTCGTTCATGAACCCGTAGCCGCCGAAGATCTGGGTGGCGTCCCGGGCGTTGTCCATCGCGGCTTCGCTGGCCACCAGTTTCGCGATGGAGGCTTCCTTCTTGAAGGGTTTCCCGGACAGCATGAGTGCGGCGGCGTCGTAGTAGGCGGTGCGGGCGGTATGTGCGCGCACCTCCATCCGGGCGATCTTGAACGCGATCGCCTGGTTGCTGCCGATCGTCCGCCCGAATGCCTCCCGTTCCCCGGCGTAGCGCACGCATTCGTCCACACACCCTTGCGCGGCCCCGGTGGACAGCGCGGCGATGGCGATCCGCCCTTCGTCGAGGATGCGCAGGAAGTTGGCGTAGCCGCGGCCGCGTTCGCCGAGCAGGTTCTCCTTCGGCACCCGCACCTCGGTGAAGCTGAGCGGATGGGTGTCCGAGGCGTTCCAGCCGACCTTGTTGTAAGCGGGTTCGGCGAGGAAGCCGGGAGTGTCGGCGGGCACCAGGATGGTGGAGATCTCCTTCTTCTCCGCCGTCTGTCCGGTGACCGCCGTGACCGTCACCAGCGCGGTGATATCGGTGCCCGAGTTGGTGATGAACTGCTTGCTGCCGTTGATGACCCAGCTGTCGCCGTCCTCGACCGCGGTGGTGCGGGTACCCCCGGCGTCGCTGCCCGCGCCCGGTTCGGTGAGTCCGAACGCACCCAGGTTCGCGCCACTGGCGAGCCGGGGCAGCCATTCCTGCTTCTGCTTCTCGTCGCCGAACCGGTACACCGGCATGGCGCCCAGGGAAACCCCGGCCTCCAGGGTGATGGCGACGCTCTGGTCCACCTTGCCGAGTTCCTCGAGGGCGAGACAGAGGGCGAAATAGTCGCCGCCCATCCCGCCGTACTCCTCCGGGAACGGCAACCCGAACAGGCCCATCTTCGCCATACCCGCGACGACCTCGTACGGAAAACTGTGCTCGGCGTCGTGTTTCGCCGCCACGGGGGCGACCACCTGGTTCGCGAAATCCCGTACGGTCAGCGCCAGGTCGCGGTAGTGCTCGGGCAGTGTGCCGGTGGAGAGGAAATCGGTCACCGGTGCCTCATTTCGTTCTCGGTGGGTGGATTCGCCGGTTCGCGCGGTGCATCGCGGATCAACTCGGCGCGGGTTCGGCGGCGGGCGGCCGTTCGACGGTGGCCGGGTCGGCGCCGGGCGCCGGATCGGGGTGCACCCGGGCGAGTACCTCGTCCAGCCGCACCGAAGCGCCTGCCGCGACCAGGATCTCGACCGTGCCGGCCAGGGGCGCGGTGAGTGAATGCTCCATTTTCATGGCCTCGACGACCAGAATCGGTGCGCCCGCGGCCACCGGGCTTCCGGATTCGGTCGTCACGGTCAGCACCGTCCCCGGCATCGGACTGCGGATCTCCGCGTCCTGCGCGGCCGCATCGCCGGCCCGCACGGATTCCTCGGCCAGCTCCCGCACCAGAGCGACCCCGGACGCCCCGGCGACCCAGATCTGGGAATCGGATTCGGCGACCCGGTAGGTGCGGCGGATCCCGTCGAGGGTGAGCGACACCGTGTGGACGATCGCGCCGCCGGGCAGCCCGGCGGTGTTGTCCGGGCCGAGTGCGGCCGCGGCCGTGGCGGGGTCGCCGTCCTCGACGCGCAATTGCGCTGCGTCGGGCGTGCCGGTCAGGCTGACGTGCACGACCCGGTCCGCGCCCGCCAGCCGGATCCGGGTCGGCGCGTGCACGCCGACCCGCCAGCCGGTCGGGCGGCTCCACGGGTCCGCCGGACCCGTGGGCCAGCGCCGCAGCCACCGGTACACGGCCGCCGCGGCGAAGATGTCGTCGGCGATCGGCGCCGCCCGGTACTCGCCGGCGCGCCGGTCCAGCAGTGCGGTGTCCAGGCGTCCCGCGACCACATCGGGATCGGCGAGCAGGAACCGCAGGAAGTCGATATTGGTCCGGACGCCGAGCAGCGCCGTATCGGCCAGCGCCTGGTCCAGTGTGGCCAGCGCCGCGGCCCGGTCCGGACCGTGCGCGACGACCTTCGCCAGCATCGGGTCGTAGTCGCTGCCCACCACCGTGCCCACCGCGAGCCCGGAATCCACTCGGACACCCGGGCCGCCCGGTTCCACCAGGTCCACGACGGTCCCGCCGGTCGGCAGGAAGTCGCGGGCGGGGTCCTCGGCGTACACCCGGGCCTCGACGGCATGGCCGTGCAGCCGGATATCGTCCTGTTCCAGCCGGATCCGCTGGCCCGCCGCGATCCGGACCTGGCATTCCACCAGGTCGAATCCGGTGACCATTTCGGTGACCGGGTGTTCCACCTGAAGGCGGGTGTTCATCTCCATGAAGAAGAATTCGTCCGGCCGGTCGGCCGAGACGATGAACTCCACGGTCCCCGCGCCCTCGTAGTCGACGCTGCGCGCGGTGGCGCAGGCGGCCGCGCCGATCCGGGCCCGGGTCGCGGCGTCCAGCAGCGGTGAGGGCGCTTCCTCGATCACCTTCTGGTGGCGGCGTTGCAGACTGCATTCCCGTTCGCCCAGATGCAGGACGGCGCCGTGGGCATCGGCCAGGATCTGCACCTCGATATGACGCGGCCGGGTGACGAACCGTTCCAGGAAGAGGGTGTCGTCACCGAAGGCGGCCGCGGCTTCCCGGCGGGCGCTGACCAGCGCGGCGGGCAGATCGGCGGGATCGTCGACCCGCCGCATACCCTTGCCGCCGCCACCGGCGGACGGTTTCACCAGCACGGGAAAGCCGATATCGGCGGCCGCCGCGACGAGTTCGGCGTCACCCAGGCCGGGTTCGGCGATACCCGGCACCACCGGGACGCCCGAGGCGGCGACCGTGGTCTTCGCGGTGATCTTGTCGCCCATGATCTCGATCGCCTTGACCGGTGGCCCCAGGAAGACGATTCCGGCGGCCTCCAGCGCGGCGGCGAAAGCGGCGTTCTCCGAAAGGAACCCGTACCCGGGATGGACGGCCTGCGCTCCGGTGCGGCGCGCGGCGTCCACGATCCTGTCGATGTTCAGGTAGCTGTCCCGGGCGGCGGCCGGACCCAGCCGCACCGCGGTATCGGCGGCCCGGACGTGCGCGGCGCCGGCGTCGGCGTCGCTGTACACCGCGACCGATCGCAGGCCCATGGTTCGCAGGGTGCGCAGGACCCGCACCGCGATCTCACCGCGATTGGCCACCAGCACCGTGTCGAACGGGAGGGGATGATTCGAATTCAGCATGGTGATCACATCCGGAAGACGCCGTAGGAGACCGGGTCCAGCGGCGCCTGCGCGCACACCGTGAGCGCCAGCCCGAGCACGGTCCGGGTGTCGGCGGGGTCGATGACGCCGTCGTCCCACAGCCTGGCCGTCGAATAGTAGGGGTTGCCCTGGGCCTCGTACTGGCGGCGGATCGGGTCCTTGAACGCCTCCTGATCGGCTTCGCTCCACGGTCGCCCGTTGCCGTCGAGTTGATCCCCGCGCACGGTGGCCAGCACCGCCGCCGCCTGTTCCCCGCCCATCACCGAGATGCGGGCGTTCGGCCACATCCAGAGGAAGCGCGGCGAGTAGGCGCGTCCGCACATCGAATAGTTCCCGGCGCCATAGGAACCGCCGATCACGACCGTCAGTTTGGGGACGCGCGCGCACGCCACGGCGGTCACCATCTTCGCCCCGTGTTTGGCGATACCCCCGGCCTCGTAGTCGCGGCCGACCATGAACCCGGTGATGTTCTGCAGGAACAGCAGCGGAATCCGGCGTTTGTCGCACAGTTCGATGAAATGCGCGCCCTTCATCGCGGATTCGCTGAACAGCACGCCGTTGTTGGCGACGATCCCCACCGGATGCCCGTGGATATGGGCGAACCCGGTGACCAGCGTGGTGCCGTATTCGGCCTTGAACTCGTGGAATCCGGCGGTGCCGTCGGCATCGGCGTCGACGATGCGGGCGATCACCTCGCGCACGTCGTAGGGGGTGCGCAGATCCGCCGGAACGATGTCGTAGATCTCTTCGACCGGCGCGGCCGGGTCGCGGCCGGCCCGCACCTCCCATGCGGGTTCCGGGCGCGGACCCAGGGTGCCGACGATCCGGCGGACCACCCGCAGGGCGTCGCGGTCGTCGTCGGCCAGATGATCGGTGACACCGGAGGTGCGCGAATGCAGTGCGCCGCCGCCCAATTCCTCCGCGGTCACCACTTCACCGGTGGCCGCCTTCACCAGCGGCGGCCCGCCGAGGAAGATCGTGCCCTGGTCGCGCACGATGACCGCTTCGTCGCTCATCGCCGGAACGTAGGCCCCGCCCGCGGTGCACGACCCCATGACGGCGGCGATCTGCGCGATCCCGCGGGCGCTCATGGTGGCCTGGTTGTAGAAGATCCGGCCGAAGTGCTCGCGGTCGGGGAACACCTCGTCCTGTTCGGGCAGGTAGGCGCCGCCGGAGTCCACCAGGTACACGCACGGGAGGTTGTTGTGCAGCGCGACCTCCTGGGCGCGCAGATGCTTCTTCACCGTGATCGGGTAGTAGGTGCCGCCCTTGACAGTGGCGTCGTTGGCCACGATCACGCATTCGCGACCCGATACCCGTCCGATTCCGGTGATGATCCCGGCGCCGGGTGAGTCGCCGTCGTACATGCCGTCGGCCGCCAGCGGGGACAGTTCCAGGAACGGGCTGCCGGGATCGAGGAGCTGGTCCACCCGGTCGCGGGGCAGGAGTTTGCCGCGGCCGATATGGCGCTGCCGGGCTTTCTCCGGGCCGCCGCGGGCCGTGTCGGCGAGCCGTTGGCGCAACTGGTCGACCAAGGCGAGGTTCGTGGTCCGGTTAGCGGATCCGGACCGGGTGGCGGGTGCTGGGCTCGCGGTGCGGGTCATCGCGTCATCCTGTCGTCCAGTTAATCGCTGATAACTGGAATTGAGGTTAATCTTGACTAACCGAGTTGTCCAGGGCATGTGGAAGGAGTGCGGGTGACCAGTGCGGATTCTGCCACCCCGACCCGCCGCGAACTGCTGAAACAGCAGCGGCGCGGCCAGTTGCTCGCGGCCGGGGCCCGGCTCATCGCCGAACGCGGATACCTCGGCATGCGATTGGACGATCTGGGCGCCGCGGTCGGGATCAGCGGCCCCGCGGTCTACCGGCACTTCCCCAACAAGGAGGCACTCCTGGTGGAGTTGCTGGTGGGGATCAGCCGCCGCCTGCTCGACGGCGGCAGCGCCGTCGCCGCCGACGCGACACGACCGCGGGAGGCATTGGCGGGCCTCGTCGACTTCCACCTCGACTTCGCGCTCGGCGAACCCGAACTCATCCGCATCCAGGACCGCGACCTCGACAATGTGCCGCCGCCGGCCCGCCGCGAGATCCGGCGCACCCAGCGCCGCTATGTGGAGATCTGGGTGGGCGTTCTGTGTGAACTGACCCCCGGGCTGGACGAGGACACCGCCCGCGTACAGGCCCACGCAGTGTTCGGGCTGCTCAACTCCACCCCGCACAGTGCCGGACCGGTCCGTGGACGCACCCGGTCGGTCCTACGCTCGATGGCCCTGGCCGCGCTGACCGGGCCGGTACCGGGCTGAGGTCGGGCCGACCGGCACTGTTGCTTCTTACGCGACCCCTCGCGGCATCCCAATTTGGATTGCACCTATATAGCTGTGCAGTCGTCCCTGTTCGATGCGATCGAAGCGGGAGTGCAGTCGACTCGATGTGCCGTCGAGAAACAGAACTTCCTCTTCGTCGGGGTCGACCGACCACTGTTTGATGGGCTTACCGCTGAAAGACGCCAAGGCTATGTGCACGTTGCCCTTTTTGAGTGCGTATGGCCGGGTGGAGGTACTCATGAAGCCCAATTCGGTGAATACTGCGCCCTTTTTGTACTGGGGCAGCATTTCTTCCGGAACGTCGATATGCCGATATACGGTGCCCTCGTAATCCGGTATCTTGTGAAGGGCAGACCGGAGATCTGCGATATCGTGCTGGAAGTCCAGGCCCCGCCCTTCGCGAAGGGCTCTGTTGACTTCCGGAGAGCCGGTTCCGGTGTAAGTCTCGAGCGCCATGATCTCCCGTGGGGTCAGCTGCGGATCCAGCGATATCGATCGCCCACCGGATCCGATGGGAAGCGCAGGGGCGTCGGCTCCTCCGGGGGCGAATTCGAGGTTGCTTCCGTCAGCTGCGGCGGCCACGGTTTTCGCTCCGTCCGGGCTCTCCCGAGCCACTGTCCGCAGGGTCGCGGCCCCTGTGGCGGCCAAGGAGTCGAGTGTCTGCTGGAGCTGCTCGGTCAGATATTTCATGAGGTCGACTGGTAACTGGGAGGGCCCGGTCGATCGCATGTCTCATGGTTCCATGAGAGGCACCGTAAGAACAAAATATCCATCCCAGGCTCGGCAGCCATCTAATCAGGCGCTCTGCGAACAGGATTCGGTGCCGGAGCGGGGGCGGCGGGATCCCGTGCTGTAGGAACGCCCGCGTCTGATCGATGTAGTAGTGGCCGGCCATACCGGCACGCCAGCTGGTAGCGGGCTTCCTCCGATGACACGTGCGAGTGCGACAGCGCTGGGGACGCCGCTCAGTCGCTCGATTTCGAGTTCGAAGGGCGTTACCGCTCGACACGCTCGGATTGCGGACGAGGTTACCGATTCGATGTGATCAGCCGACACTCCACCTACCGCTGCAATCCTGTCGATCGTGAGAGACAAACTTTCTGGTGGTGTCCGGTCATAGAAGGGGAAATCGATTAACTCTTGACACTTCTCGACCAGAGCGTGCAGCTCCGACGATTCCTCGAATGTCAGGAACCAGTAGTAGACCAGGGGCCCGAGTGGGCGCGTCCAATGATTCCTTAGCCGTTGCACGCTCCCGGCCCCCGTTCTGGAAATGGTGTCGTCCGTTCCGGTCATCACTGGTCCATGAGATTCGACAGGGTATCGCGAACATATAGCGGCATATCGGGAGCGTATCTTTTGCTGGCAGCGGGGAGAGCAACAACCGCTGACGCAATGCCTCATCCAGCGATGGGGATCACCAGGACCCGGATTTCGTAGCGGCACTGCCCCTTGTTGTGTGAGCGGTGCACGCAGGCGGCGGTCGCGACAGGTTGCTGAATCTGTTCGCGGGCAACGTGTTCGAGACGGCAGTCGCAGCGGGGCGTTACGATGCCTTCCGTACGGCGGGCGAGTCGGTTGTGGGGCTCCTCGTAGGTTCTGGGTTATTTTCCGGAAGCGGCGTGAAAAAGGGGGCTGTTGTGCAGTGCTCGTGCCGTGCTTCGTTGCGTCAACGCGTGTGGGGTCTCGGGATCCGTTCGAACTGGTGGTGTCGTCATGGCATTCGGTAATGAACTCAGGGCTGCGCGGCGTGGGCGAGGGTGGTCGTATGGTCGGCTTATCTGGGCGTTGAAAGAGGAGGCGCAACGCCAGGGCATCGGGATCATGAGTGATCGAAGCTTGACGACGGCGCTGTCACGCTGGGAGAACAACCACAACACACCGGATCAGTTCTACCGCAGGCTACTCGGAGTTGTGCTCGGTCTGCCTGTGGCCGAGGATGTCGCTGTTCGGACAGGTACCTATGAGCAGGATATCGATCGCGCGATCGAGGTCTTGGATGTGTTGACCCGATGGGATCACGAGGAAAGACCGATCTTCACCTCGACCGTCGGCCTCGTCGACAGCGACCGAGTGATCTCGGGGTATCTGTTCGCGCGATCCCATGCGGTCGATGATCCGGCCATCCCGCCTATCTCGACTGCGATGGAGCCGGATTCGGTTGCCGGCCGAATCCGAGCCGCAGCATCGGCACTGATGAGTGTCGATTTCGAGCAGGGCGGTGGTCGTATCCGAGCCGCGCTGACCCACTACTTCCAGAACAGCGTTACGCCCGAGCTTCGAGCTGAGCGTGCTGGTGACAGTCGTCGTGCGGTGTACGGGGCCGCGGCCGAGGTAGCGCAGTTACTGGGATGGTCGGCCTACGACGCGGGACACCAGTCGGTCGCGGCACGATATTTCACCCTCGGTCTCCGACTCGCGGACGAGGCCGCGGACCAGCTGATGGGCGCGCGACTGTTGGCCAATTTGTCGCATCAGTACAACGCCATCGGCAAATATCCACAAGCACTGACCATGGCCCGCGCTGCACAAGCGGCCCTTCGCGGTCGTGGCACCGCGAGTGTGGAAACCATGTGCGTGATGATGGAAGCCCGTGCGCTGGCCAACCTGCGGGACGAGCGGGCAGCGGTGCGGGCCATCGGCCACGCGGAGCGCTTGTTCGATCGGCGAACCGGTGACGAACCAGATTGGATCGGCTACTACGACGCCGCTGAACTCTGCGGCGATATTGCGCATGCGTTTCGCGACCTGGGCGTTGCGGCCCGGAGCCGGGAATTCACACAGCGGGCATTGACACCCACGACACCACGGCGGACACGCGTGTTCATCCAACTCGTCAACGCGGACGTTGCCCTGAAGTGCGGCGAAATAGAGGAAGCCGCGTATTTGGCGACGGGTGCGCTGCACAGCGGCGGTGCCTTACAGTCACAGCGGTACCTGCGCTACTTACAAGAATTCGCTCGCAGTGTCCCGGATCTGGGGGATCCGGCCATGGTGGAGTTCACCGAGATCCTCGGCGATCGCTATCCGAAACTTCTGCGAACCGAGCGGGTACGTCGAACCTAGAATCCGCTCCAGTTCTCTGTGAATCCCTCACGGAGGGTGAGCATTCGCTTGCGGTATTCAGCTGCAGTCGCCTCCGTATGTCCGAAGTTCTGTGCCAGCCATGTGATCATCCGCAGCTGCATGACCGAACATACCGTGGGGAACCCATCCCACCGCACGAGGTCGTAGCCATATGCGGCAGTGAACTGTGTGTAGGCGTTCTGGGGGAGCATCCCCATCGCGGCCTCTGTGGCTGTCTTCGCGAGATCCCATTCGTGATGAGCTACATTCACGGCCTCGAAATCGATCAGCGTGCCGGTGCCGTCCGGCGCGATGATCACGTTCTTGATATGGGCGTCACCATGGTTTACGCCTACCGGTAGTACATAGGTCAGATCACCGACTTCCGAATCCAGTCGCGTTTTCACCCGTAACAGGAGCTCCTTGTCTTGTTCGGGGATCGGTGCGCGGCGAAGTCGGCGTTCCACCCGATCCAAGGGGCGGAACTCCGGAATGTCGATGCCTACGGGGTATGAAAGCTGGTGGAGTCCACGAAGAAGGCCCCCGGCGGCCGCCGCCTCGTCGCCTGTGGCGGTGCGGCCCGGCAGATAATGCCAGAAGGTCACCGGGTGGTCTCCAGCGGAGATCGGTTGTTCGCATCCGATGTCGAATACGCGGGCTGCGGGTACTTCTTCGCCGGCCAGCCACGCTGCTACTGCGACCTCTTTGACCGCATCAGCGTGGTAGCTCGAATCGCGCGCAATCCGTACGACAACCGCATGGCCGGGCACGTGGTACAGGATGTTCTGACCGAGCCGAAGGAACTGAATGTCCGCACCGGAAAATCCAGCCCGACGGCAGGCCGCTCTGGCGACCGCTTCCATTGTTTCAGGGACGAAGGCCAGTGCGCGATCGGACACGACCCCAGGTTAACGACCGGCGTTTCGGTGGCTGGTCGGGCCGGTTCGGTAGCCGATGCCAATGGCTGCCAACTTCCGCGGCTCCCGTGCGGTCGGTTTCATCGAGTCATGCCTCACGCCGAACACTCCATTCGAACCGGCCCCGGGATGCCGGTCGGTGTGGACACCAGCCGCATGAGTATCACGCGTGTCCATCACGACTGCCCGAGCGGTCAGGAGACACCGGCGCCGCCGGTCAGAGCTCCGCACAATCTCGCGATGGCCGCCACACTCCGACTCTGGCAAGCAGGTAAAAGGTGGGTCACCGACGACCCGGCGGTGTTGCGGCAGCTCGCCGACGGGCTCCGGACGTTACCCGCCGACTATCCCACCACGCATTGTCGATCGCAGGACCCGATTCGCGGGTACGCGCACGCCCACCAGGTGATGGACGTCCACGCCGCGCATCGCTGCCCGCGCTACGAAGCGGCGGCAGAGTTTGCGTCGGAGGCGCAGTGGTGACTACTTCGAGGCGGGCGATCGTCCTCTGTCGGACCGGCTGCGACAGTGGGGAGATCGAGCGGTTGTCGCGGGTGCACGGTCTTCGCGTGGTGTACACGGTCTACACGGACACCGGGCCGGAACTCGCGGCGCGGATCGCCGTACAGCACGCGCTCGAGCATGCGGTCGAGGTCGTGGTGATCCCGTACCTGACCGAGCACGAGGTGCGGGAAACGCGCGCGTGGCAGGCGGTCACCTGGTTCGTGGCCCTGGTGACCGCGACGGGATTCCTCGAGCGTGGGTCCTGAAACCGCGAGGTGTGTCCGGTGTCGACGACGGAGGTCGAGACGGAACCCGGCTACGCGGCGGCCTCGAATCGGAGGTGGGCTTCGATTTCGGCGGGTGAGCCGGTGTAGTGGAGAGCACGCAGGCCGAGCTGGGCGGCGGCTCGGCAGTTGTCGGCCCGGTCATCGACGAACAGGACACGGCCCGGGTCGCTGACACCGGTCGCGGCGAGTGCGTTCCGGTAGGTGTCGGGGTGGGGTTTGTTCAGGCCGAGCCGGGCCGAGTAGAGGGCGTCGGCCATCAGCGTGCGCCAGTCGGAGTCGTCGAGCGCGTCGCTCACCGGATGGGGTGCGTTGGAGAGCAGCACCATCGGGAGCCCCGACCGCCGGAACCGTTGGAGGAGCGCGACCACGCGGTCGTCGGTACGGGTCCACATCGCGGTGTCGACGGCACGCAAGCGGGCGAGTGATTCCGGATCCGGGCGGTCGCCCAGCACGGCGGTCCAGAAGTCCGCGTCGTCGAGTTCGCCGGAATCGTAGGGTTCGCGCGCGCTCCAGAACGTGTCCTGGAAGAGCTCGAGCCGGTCTGCCTGCCATCCGGCGACTTCGGCGAGCCCGCTCCAGGCCGCGACGGTGGGCTGCAGGCCGATGACGCCGTTGTAGTCGAAGATGATCGCGGCCGGTTGCGGGGGCTGCTGGGGGAGTAGGGCTACCACTGGTTCTCCAAGGCTCGATGGGACAGTACGGCCACGCCCGCGGCGAGCAGGGCGGGCAGCATGAGGGCGACCGGCAGGGACGTGATCGCCGCCAGTGCGCCGATGAGCGCGGGCCCCGCCAGCAGACCCAGATAGCCGGTCACGGTCACGGTGGCGATGCCGCGCGGACCACCGGCCCCGGCCGCGCTGATCAGGGAAGGGATCGTGACGGACAGGCCGAGACCGAACGCGGCCCAGCCGGCGAGCGCGAACGGCACGTCGGCCACCGCCGAGCCCGTGATGAGGCCGATCGAGGACAGGATCGCGCCCGCCCGAACTACTTTCGCCGCACCGAAGCGCGCGGTGAGCCGATCGCCGACGAGACGGCCGGCGGCCATGGCCGCGCTGTATCCGGCGAACGCCGCGGCGCTGATCGCGGCGGATCCGCCCAGCGCGGTGAGATGGACTGCCGACCAATCCGCGGCGGTGCCCTCACCCAGCAGACATCCCGCGGCCAGTAAGCCCAACAGCCAGATCCGGGCCCGCGACAGCTCGGGCCGTCGCTCGCCCGCCGTCGTTTCCCCGGGGTCAGGGCCGGTCGCCGGTGATCCGACACAGCGGGTGGCCGGCGCCACCGCGACCACCGCCACAATGACCACGGCCGCGGTGACACCGAAGACGTAGGTGTGCGAGTAGTGCGCCGCGACAGCGGCGAGTACCGCCCCGCCCAGCGCGCCGAGACTGTAGGCCGCATGCAGGCCCGACATGATCGGGCGACCGTACGCCTGCTGGCACCGGACCGCCGCGACATTCGCCCCCACGTCGAGCACACCGTGCGCGGCTCCGAAAAGCAGTGCTGCAGTAGCGAGTAGGAGCGCAGACCGGCAGGTGCCGACCAGAGCGAGGCTCACGGCGAGACAGAATCCGCCGCCGGTCAGCAGTTGGGGCAGCCGGGCGGGTTCGGCGAGCCGACCACCCACCCGGAGACCGGCGACCATGCCGACCGCGGCCGCCAGAAGCACCGCGGCCAGCCCGGCGGTGCCGAGTCCGGCGGTCTCCTGGACGGCCGGGATCCGGGTCCCCCACACGGCCATGACAACACCGAGCCCGGCAAAGTATCCAATCAGTAAACTCCGACTCCGCACGACGGCGTCGGATATCTCTCGGGTGCGTTCCGAAATCGGTGGCGCGCTCGTATGCGTCATGAAAACTCCATGTGTGCCGTCGCCGAATTCGCGGTCGAAGGCGACCGCGAAATCAGCTGCGGAGTATGACAATTCCGGTCTCTTTCCACGACGAAAGAGACCGGTGAAGAATGGATCGGCAGAATGTTCTGCTAGTCGGAATTCGAATGATGCGACGCTGCACGAACAAGCCGAAACATATCAGTGGCCATGGTTCCGTACCACCCGGAGAGCGGCTCAGTGATCTGCTCCACACAAAGCCGCCCGAAGGTCTGAATGGCACCGTCGCCGGAACAGCCCGCCGCGGCCGCGTCGGGTGGCGTCGGACGCCGAACACGTCCTCGGCCAGGCTGTTCCAGCGTCCGGCCTATCTGCCGCCTTCGTTTCGGTCGTGGTGACCGCGCTCGCCACTTACCACGTGTGCTCCCGGAGTGTGTTGCTCGTGCATTCACGGAAGTTGGACGCCGACCCCAGATCGGGCGAATCGGTCGAATCGCCGAGAAGATAGGCGGATCGGTCGAATTATCGGGAAGACAATGGGTCCGCTCGTTCGTCGCGCACGGTGCGGGCCGCATCGGCGCGATCGATATCGGCCAGATCGAAGCCTTTTGTCTCCCGCGCGAACGCCACCGCGACCGCGGTCACCGCGGCCGCCGCCGCCAGATACACCGCGATCGGCACCGGCGAGTCGAAGGTTTCCAGCAGTTTCACCGCGATCACCGGAGCCAGCGAACCGGCCACGATCGAGGTCACCTGATAGCCCAGCGAAACTCCCGAATACCGCATCCGGGTCGGGAACATCTCCGCCATGATCGCCGGCTGCGGCGCGTACATTCCGGCGTGCGCGATCAGGCCGAGCATGATGGCGGCGGTGATGATCCACCCGTTGCCGGTGTCCATCATCGGGAAGGCGAAGAAACCCCATGTGCCCGCCGTGACGGTACCGGCCAGATAGACCGGCCGCCGCCCGATCCGGTCGGCCAGCGCACCGGCCAGCGGGATCGCGGCGAAATGGACGGCGTGCGCGGCGAGCAGCCACCACAGGATGTCGTCGGTCGCCATGTCCTGCCGCACCTTCAGGTATGTGATGGTGAACGTGACGACCAGGTAGTACATGATGTTCTCGCCGAAACGCAGCCCCATCGCGGTGAACACGCCCCGCGGATAGCGTTTCAGCACTTCGACTGCGCTGAACGACGACGACCGCACCCGCTCGGCCTCCTGCCGCGCGGCGGTGAAGATCGGTGCGTCGCTCACCTTGGTGCGCACGTAGTAGCCGATCAGCACGACCACCGCCGAGAGCCAGAACGCCACCCGCCACCCCCAGGCGAGGAAGGCGTCTTCGGAAAGAGTCGCGGTCAACGCCAGCAGGACGAGGGTCGCGAGCAGATTCCCCCCGGGCACCCCGGCCTGCGGCCAGCTCGCCCAGAAACCGCGACTCCGGTCCGGACTGTGCTCGGCCACCAGCAGGACCGCGCCACCCCATTCGCCGCCGACCGCGAAGCCCTGCAGGAATCGCAACAGCACCAGCAGCACCGGAGCCGCGTAACCGATCTGGCCGTAGGTGGGCAGACAACCCATCAGGAAGGTGGCCGCACCCACCAGGATCAGGCTGAACTGGAGCAGCCGTTTACGACCGTAGCGATCTCCGAAGTGCCCGAACACTATTCCGCCGACCGGACGGGCCGCGAAACCCACGGCGTAGGTGAGGAAGGCTTTCAGGATCGCGTCGAGCTCGCTGTCGGAGGCGGGGAAGAAGATCTTGCTGAACACCAGCGTCGCCGCGGTGCCGTACAGGAAGAACTCGTACCACTCCACCACGGTCCCCGCCATGGAGGCGGCGACCACCCGGCGTAAACCGGACCGTTCCGAAGGAGAGGTCGGCCCGGTCTGCTTCGACCCGTCCACCACACTCATCGCCAGCTCCTCACACACCACGGCCCCCGGCGTCGGGGCCACTCGGAGTATCACCCGGGGCGGGTCGCGGTACCGGCGATTCCGCCGGGTTGATACGTCCGCGGTCCGGTCAGCGGGAGCTGTTGTCCGCGGCGGCCTATCGCGCCCGCCGCGGAGTTGTCCTTCGGCGCCGGGATATGCGTCAGCGCCGTCCACGTTCACGCCGCCGGAGACCGGTAAGCAGGTGTGCCCCTGAATGCCCGGGCTCGTCGCAAACCAGCTCACCGGAATCCGCGTTCACGAGGCGGCCCACGGCCTACATCGATTGCCCGTCATCCATGGAGAGCAGTCAGCACGGTTTCGCCAGGACGGGGGTCGGGCAGCTCGGTCCATGAGGCTGGTGGTCGGCTACCGCCGTCGAGCTGTCAGCACCAGGGCAGGCGCAGCGCTTCGAGCTCCGGCGCCGCCCGGAGCGCCTCGATCAGCTCGGTCGGGCCGACCACCTTGGTGCCGCAGAGGTCCCAATCGGACCAGGTGATCCAGGATCGGTCGGCGGCCCACAGATTCGAGGGTGAGCCGACGCCGCTCGGATGGTCGTACAGGACCGCGGCGCCGCCGAGGGGGCCCGAGACCGTGACGCCGGTGTCGAACTCGTCGTTGACCGCCGGGCCGAAGTACGCCACGCACGGGGTGTCGGCGCCGCCCGGGGACCACGCGATCAGAACGTCGATCAGCGTCTGCCACGACTCTCGATCGAGGGAGCCTTCGGCGGGCGGGCGGATACTCACCGGCCAACTCCCGCTCGAGTGTGCGCCGGACAGGCTGCGGAAACTGGGGTACTGGCCCTCGACGACCGCCGACTCGCCCAGCCGAGCCGCGAGTTCGGTCCAGCGCAGTCTGTTCCAGCCTGGTCCGGGATGCTCGGAGCGGCCCAGGTCGTTGCCGATCACGACCGACTCGGCATCGAGGTCGAAGCCGGCGATCACCATCGGCTGCTCGAGTCCGGCAGACAGCCGCTGCCGCCGCTCCTCGTCGTAGGTGAGTTCCGCGGAGCCCGACTCGTGCTCGTACATCGCATTCAGCAGCCACACCGCGTCCGGTCGCGAATCGATCTTGTACCCACACCATCCGAGATCAGTTTCGGGTGTACCGAGCCACGAAACCAGCTCTCGATCCGCGACGTGCCAGTCCACGTGGGCGAGCGTACCCAACCCCGTTCCCGCCTCCACTATGCGCAGAGCCCGACGGCCGGCGGGGCCACATTGCGTGCCTGCGCGTAGTACTTGTTCGAGTACTCGTCGCTGATTGCCGGAAGAACCGGTGCGGTGCCGTCCGTGCCGCTGCTCCGGACGCCCGAGCGCGTTCACCCCAGCCCGGTGAACCTACCCAGCGGCCGTGAAGCCGGCTGGAGTCGACGAGGCTGCGCGCGCGTTGTCGGTGTCGGCGATGGTCGATTTGAACTGGGGGCATTCGACCAAGGGTTCGTGGGTGCAGGTCGCTGCGTGGTGCAGACTGTCGCGCATGCGGGTCAGCCGGGCTATGTCGTGGTCGAGTTGGCTCGCTCGTCGCGCGAGGTGTGCGCGTAATTCGGTGTCGTCCGGCGTCGCGGTCAGGAACCGCTGGATCTGGGCCAGGGTGAAACCTGCTCCACGTGCACAATCTATGAGCATCAGCCGATCGAGTACGGCGGGCTCGAACGTGCGGCGCAGTCCGTTGCGGCCGGCCGAGTCGATGAGGCCGCGCCGTTCGTAGAACCGCAGGGCCGACGGTGCCAACCCGGACCGGACGGCCACCTCGGCGATATCGAGTAATTCCACGCCAACACTCCTTGACTTGAACCATGCTTCAAGTTGCAGGATAGCTGCATGAGCACAGCGAATACACCCACAACGGGGTTGCATCCTCAGGTTCAGGCCTATCTGGAACGGATCTCGCGCGCAGGCTTCGCGGAACTGCACACCTTCACGCCCGAGCAGGCACGCGAGGGACTGCGACGCCAGATCCCGCTGCTCGGTGAACCGGAACCGGTCGCCGCGATCGAGGACCGTGTCATCTCGTTGGCGGGCCACCAGGTCCCGATCCGGATCTACACACCGGCCGGCGTGGCACCGCTGCCGGTTCTGGTGTTCTTCCACGGGGGCGGGTTCGTCGTCGGTGATCTCGACACCCATGACGGCCTGTGCCGTAGCCTCGCCAACGGCGCCGCCGCCATCGTCGTCTCGGTCGGCTATCCCTTGGCGCCGGAGCACAAATTTCCCGCTGCAGTGGACGTGTGTTTCGCCGCTACGCAGTGGGTCGCCGGACACGCCGATGGTTTCGGCGCCGACGGGAACAAGATCGCGGTCGCCGGTGACAGCGCCGGGGGCAACCTCGCCGCGGTCGTTACGCATATGGCCCGCGATCTGGGGGGACCACCGCTGGCCTTCCAGTTGCTCATCTATCCCGATACGGATTTCCGGCGCAGCAATGTCAGCATCCGGGAGTTCGCCGGAAGGTACGGAAACATCACGCGCGCGGGCCAGCACTGGTTCATGGACAACTATCTGCGCGGCGACGAGGAAAAGCTCGATCCGCGTGTCTCGCCGCTGCTGGCGACCGACCACTCCGGCTTGCCGCCGGCGCTGGTCATCACCGCCGAATACGACGCGCTGCGGGACGAGGGCGAAGAATACGCCGCCGCACTGGACCGCGCCGGGGTGCCGGTCGAGGTCCGCCGCTACCCGGGAATGATCCACGAGTTCATGCGCCATCCGTTCGAAGTCAGCGCCGCGGCGCGATCCGAAGCCGCCGCCGCATTACGCAAGGCATTCGCCGAGGTTTCCGAAAAGTAGCGATGGTTTGCCGACCTCTCGTCCGGTGTTGGAGCGTGGCCGGCCCGAGTGCGAGGGGTGCGACGGCGGTGAGGGTGAGCGTGATGCCTTGGTGTCGTGGTCCGGCCCAGAAGATACCGCGGCCGGATACTTACTCGGATTCGCCGGACAGCAAGGAGAACTGTCCGGATTTCAAGAGACGGGCAACGGCGTTCACTTTCGTGTCGGGGCAGGCATAGTCCGGATGAACGCGGAGCACCGCCGCGGCGTCGTGCAGCGCGATCATCTGCTGTTCGGCTTCCGCGGCGCTGCGGCCTCCGCTGGTGACGGGGTGGGTGGCCAGTTCCGGCTGCCGCTGATCTATTCGCCCGGTGGACACGGCGTGGGCGATACGCCGCGAACACCGACACCGGGCCTGCTCGTTCGCGTGGCCGCAGGTCGAGGTCAAGAATGCGCGCAGGCGCTTCCGGGTCCGTTCGAGACGTTTTCGGTAGGTGGCGGGTGTGAGGTCCAGAATCCAGGCAGCGTCGGCGGATCCGACACCGAACACGTCGTCGAGAACGAACGCGATCCGTTCCTCACGGGTCAGGCACTGCAACATCGCTTGGCTGCACTGGAGGCGGACTTCGGTGGCGAGTAGCTCCGCATCGGGTTCCCGATGGTCGGCTGCCCATCCCTCGGCCAGCGCGTCACCGAAGGCGTCGAGACTGAGCTGCGCCGCTTCCTGTAGCGACTGCCTTCGTAGATTGAGCAGGTGGTTGACGCCGATGCGGTACGCCCAGGTGAGCAGTTTCGCCTCGCCGCGCCACGTGGCGAGCCGGGTGAACACACGCAGCAGAATCTCCTGTGTGGCGTCCTCGGCGTCGGCGCGCCGGCCGGTCATCCGAAGCGCCAGCCGGTAGATCGGATCCTGCAGTCTGCGCATCACCTCGGCGGCCGCGCCGGCGTCGCCGGCGATGGCTTCGGCTACGAGCGCGACCTCGCCCGGGTCGACTGAGCTGAGGCCGGTCGGCGCGTCGTCGGTCATCGATAGATCGTCTACCTGCGGCGGGCTGGGCGCAACGATGGTCATCGGTGCTGTGTTCCGGTGAGGGCGTGACGTTGCAACCATCGGTCGATCGTGGTGCCGATCTCGTCGGGTCGGTCCTCGGCGGCGTGATGTCCGGCCCGGCCGCAAGCGACGACATCCAGTGCCGCGATGTGGTGTCGGCACCAGTCGGCCACCGCTTCGTCGATGAGCAGCGTGGGGGACCCTTCGAATGTCATCAGCAGCTTCGGTGTGCCGGTGCTGGTCGCCAGCCACCGGTCGTAGGCCTCGATGCGAGCGACGAGCTCGGCGGGATCACCGCCGAGCGGTATCTGTCGCGCCCAGGCGAGGATGGGCCGGCGACTCTCCCGGGTCGGGTAAGGCGCGAGGTAGGCCTGTAGATCCGCCTCGTCGACGGGATCGAGGACGCCCCCGGTGAAGGCTTGGCGAATGAACAGGTCCTGCTCGAGCACCATCTCCTCGCCGATGCCCGGGGTCCGGATGGATTCGGACCGGGTGCGTGCTTGCGGGGAGAGCTCCTCCCATGCCATCGGTTTGATGATGCTTTCGAAGAAGGCCAGTCCGCTCACCCTTTCCGGGTGACGGGCGGCCCAGTCGCAGGCGAGCGCGCCGCCCCAGTCGTGGCCGATGAGGACGACGCGGTCGAGGTCGAGGGTGTCGAACCAGGCGTCGAGGTAGCGGGCGTGGTCGGCGAAGGTGTAGCCGATGTCGGGTTTACCGGATGTGCCCATGCCGACGAGGTCCGGCGCAAGCAGCCGCCCCTCGGAGATGTGGGGCAGGATGTTGCGCCACGCATGCGAGGAGCTCGGGTTGCCGTGCAGGAACACGAGCGGGTTGCCCTCGCCGATTTCGGTGTAGGACATGTGCGAGTCGAGAACTTCTGCGGTATTCACTATCTGGCCTTTCTTGTCGGGCGACCCGCATCCGCAGGAGGCGAGGGCGATCCCCGCGGCGATCCCCCGGAGCAGTGCCCGTCGAGATACCGGCCGACCGGGATGGGGCGTGTCCGAGCGAAGGTGCCTGCGCATACCGATCCCTTCGCGCCCTTTGCGGTGGGCGGGTGTCGATGACTGATACACCTCTTTCGACACCGGCAGTCGGCAGCCGTGACACAACCGGATAGTGATCTGCCTCACCCGGTGACTCGACACGGTGGACAGTGAGCAGCACCGGCCCACTCACGGGAGTGCCGCAAGATCGCAACCCCGGGGATATCTCTCACCACTGAGCGGACGAGGAAGGGCCATCTCGGAAGCCGAGCGAGGCTTCGAGCGAGTGGGTCGGTCGAGAAGACGATCTGGCGGCGAGCGTCGGACAGTGGGTCAGGCTTTGACCGATCCGGCGATGTTGGTGTTGTGCACCGAACAGGCCCACCATGTCTCGTTGCGCTTGAGTAGGACCCAGGTGCCTCGGTTGGTGACGGAGAATTCGGCGGTGTGCAGTGTTTGCTCGACGTTGACGACTGCGTGTTCGGGTGTCAGGAGACGCAGGGCGAGCAGCTCGAAGTGGGCTCGCGCGTCTGGGCTGTCGCCCAGGCGTTTGCGATGGTAGCCGTGCAGTTCGTCCCAGCCGCGGAAGATCGCGCCCGCCGGCGTTATGAAAACGACGTCTTCGGTGAATGGCTGGTCGAAGGCTGCTGCGTCCTTGGCCTCCAACGCGGATTCCAGTGTCCGGAACAGGGCTTCGATCTCAACCGTCGTGGCCGTGTCGGCGTCGGAGATCGCGGCTGTGGGGCGGGCGCTGGACGGGGCGTGCTCGGGAGAAACCACTGGCCGCACGCTACGCCGCCGCATTCTCATCGTCAGCGTTCGGGCAACCCCGCGGTGGTTGTGCCAGCGAATTCCGACGTCGTTCGTCGGCGAATTCCGATACCGCGTCGGGTCCATACGAGGTGAGTCGTGACGGTGAAATTTGACGTCACCAGCACCTGGTTACGGACTGCCGCAGATCGCCGAGAGCCACGATCTAGGCTCCGCATCATGATCGGTGATCTCGGATTCCGCTGTTCGCGCTGTTCGACCTTCGCTATCTGCTCATGAGTGCCGCGCGAGTGCCACTGCCCCCTCGAACGCCGGAAAGCCTGAGCCGCCGGGCCCGGTACTTCGTCGAAACGCACGGGATGCGTCTTCCCTGCCGGGATATCCGCCCCTATCGCAACGTATGGCTCGACCACGGGATACCCGCTGCGGAGATCGACCGGGCCGTGGCCTTCCAAGAAGTCCCGCGCCGCTTCGACGTCAAAGCCCTCGAACAGCTCAGCCACGAGTGGGGCGTGTCGATCAAATCGCTGGTCTACCGCTCCCGCGAAACCGGCGCCATCTCCGATGCTGTGGCCCGCCGCGCTCAGCGCCTGCACCACCTCTACGAGATCGGCATGCTCGGCGCCGACCCCGTCACCTACCATCCCGGCGAAATCCCGACCCTGCTCGCCAAGGCGTTCGAGATCGCCGAAACCCAAGGCGCCCTCACCCTCACCGGCCTCGCCCGTGAACTGCGCTGGCGCCCCAAGCGCCTTCGTGAACTCCTCGGTCAGCCCGATCAACGCTCCGTCCTCCGCTTGATCACCACGTCAGGGCAGCTCAATCCGAGCGCTCGCCGCCGTGCGGTCCTTGGGCTGCGACGTTTTCACTACTCGGCTGTCGTAGTGAACGAGGCCGATCTCGAAGCGGAGGCGGCCGCTCGGGACATCCCGCTCAAATAGTGGAAGGCCGACCCTGTATGGACCGGCCTTCTAGCAGGAAAAGAGGGGCTTTACTCGTTAAGCTACACCGACTACGCAGTGTCGTGCTGGGGCTTGCACCCAGGACTTCCTGCTCCACTTCTCACGATAGCAGAGCCCTGACTACTCAGGCATCCCAAATCATCGAGGGGTCGGTGTAGGCAGACAGCGCTTCCGACTGCTTCTTCGGCCTGGAGCGCTCGGCGAGGTATGCAGGAGGCGGTCCTTACTGGCCGGGGTCCTTGCGCATGTGGTCGGGAATGCCGGGGGTATCGGGGTCGTACTCGGTTCCGGCGAGGTCATCGGAAAACTTTCCCCCGACCGCGGCGGGGCCGGGGCCGGCTTTGGAGCGAACGTTCTTGTCCCAGTCTTCGAACTGAGCTATGGCGGCGTCCCGTTCCTCCTCGGTCAGCGGTTTCCCGCCGGAGGCGATCACTTCTTCCCTGCTTCGGAATATCTTTCCGGCGATGCGTTCGGCCATTTGCGATACCTCCTATTGCTCGACCATACGGATCACGGTCCGTCCGGTCACTGGATCGGTGAAGCGCTGCACCACCTCGAACGGGGTGCCGGACTGGAACAGCACTTCCAGTTCCTCCGGGCTCTTGGACAAGCCGGAGACGTCCTTGCCTGTTTTGGAAATGATCTGCATCTCGACGTTGCTTACGCCCTTGAACAGCTCGCTGGCGCCGGCCGGGTTCTGAGATGTCGAGGTGAACGCGGTTTCGGTGATCTCTTCACCTACCCGATACCGGGCCAGTACATCGTCGGGAAGGTACGTGTGGCGGACTACCTGCCCCTCGTAGTTCGGCAGTTTGCCCAGGGCCTGGTTGAGCGCGTCGATACGGGCTTGGGCGTAGGTGTCGGGGTCGGCGAGCGGGTTTCGCAGCGCCTCGTTGATCCACTGGTAGTCCTGCCCTGTATACGCGTTGATTGCCATCTCATCGTCGGGGGAGAGGCTCGGCCGGCCTGGTGTGGTCGATGGTTTTCCGCCTGGCTTCTCGGTTCCGGCCCTCTTCGGTTTGAGGGAAGCCAGCTGCTTCAGTGTCGGGGTGTGACTGGCGGCGTTGTGGGTGGTCTTCACCCCTTTCGCCATCTTCAGCGATTTGAACGTGACCACCAGGGCGCGGATTGGACCGGCGAACTTCTTGACCGCGGCCGCGCCGCGAGCGGTCGCCAGCGCGGCACCGAACCCGGCGGTGACCACCGACAGGCCGATGCCGATCAGGACTTCGGTGGCGATCTCCTTACCGAGCTCGACGAGCTGGTCTTTCAGCTTGTTACGCAGGTCTTGCAGCCCGGTGAGGTGATCGCCTACCGCGGTGGCGATCTCGCCGACCATGCCGGCCACGTCGGTGGCCGCGGCCGCCATCGCGCGCAGGTCCTCGTCCACGAACACCGCTTCGCTGGTGGTCACGGTGGCGAACAGGTCGGCGATACGGTTCAGCTCGGCGGCAAAGCCCGCGACCGCTTGGTCGGCGGCGATGCCCGACCACAACCGTTGCGCGTCACCGAGCTTGCCGGTGTTGCCGTCGGGGACGACGACCCCGATCTCGTCGAGCAGATCGACCGCACCGGACAGTCCTTCGGCCACCAGGCCGTTGCCCGGCCCGCCGGCCGACGGCAGATCCGGCCGGTTGACCATCGAGATCCAGTCGGGATCCGGGATCCGGGCCGGTTCCGGGGCGGTGTTGCCGATCACGCTGGCCCAGTCGGCCATCGCATGGTTGTAGCCCATCTCGCCGAGCAGGATGGCGTAGCCGCGGGCGGCCTCGGCCAGCAGCATCGCGGTATCGACGGCTTCGTTGCAACGCGCGTCGTAGTCGGTGGCCCACGCCTTCGCGGCGTCGTAGGAGCCGGCCATCTCCTCGCAATCTGCCAGCGCCGACCACCGGTTATCGACAGCGCGACCGAATCCCAGTGCTGCGGCACCCAGCGCAGTAGCGGCGTCGTAGTAGACCGGGGGATCGACGTCGACAGTAGTCGGGCTCACTGCCCGCTTTCCGGCGCAGCGCCCCGGCCCAGCATCGCCACGTTCGTGGTCATGGCGTTGGTGTAGTTGGTGTGCGCGGTGCGGGCAGCCTACGCATCCGCAACAACCCGTCTTTCATGTCCCCCACGCCGTCGAGCCACTCGGCGTGCGCGTCGTCGTAGGCGGTCGCGGCCTCGCCGGACCAGCCCTGCCGCAGCACACCCACCCGTTGCTCGATCCGATCGAGCGAGTCCTCCAAGAACCCGATGAGATTACCCAGCCGAGCCGCGGCCGGTGAATCGAAATCGGTGCTGGCTGCCGAGTTCGGCGTCACCCGCCAAACCATCTACAACTACCTGCGCACATCGGCCTGACCGCCGAATCCGCCATGTAAGTGGGTCTTACCGGCGGTCAGACGCTCGATTTCGACAGTTCAGAGTTCTGGTAGAACTCGCAGTCGGATCACCACGTGAGAGTCGGGCTGTCGTAGTGATCGACTTTGTCGGGGCCTCCGTCGACCTTCCAGCGCACCTCCAGCTCGGCGTGGTATCTGCGGCCCTTGGTCGGATCGGCCAGGGATCTCGGGTAATACGACTGGACCCCCGGCTTACACGGTTCTTCCCAAGACAAGGTCGGTCCAGTGTGGGTGCTGACGTCGTCGTACAGCTCCATCATGATGTAGCAGTTTTCCGAGGTGTTCGTGCCGGCCCAATATTCGAGATATTCGTACTCGCCGGTAGTGCTCTTCTTCACGCAGATCCACGCATTATCCGAACCGTCGCACGGGTTCCGTCCAGGGGGCGGGGTCGGCGAGACCGGGGATGCGGGGGGTGAGTTCAGGAGGGTCGCGATCACAGCACCTGACACCCCCGACAGCAGCGCCAGCACTACCCCACCCGCGACCAGCGCACGCTTATTGCGCTGCCGCACCGGGGGTTTCTCCGGCCCCGTCATCTCCGGCGGCTGAGTCTCCGAGGCGGCGTGCGCCGCCTTGTGGTCTTGGGCGTCGTTCTCGGTTGCTGGTTCGGGGGTGTGGCCTTGAGTAGCATGCGCACGGTTCCACCGCTTCTTCCACGAGTCTTGCTCGTGGGCGGGGCGCCCGGCGTTCTCCAGGCAGGTCGATATGATCGACCTACTGAGACTGCCCCAGCGTGCCAGTGGGTATTTGTCCCCGGTCGCCTTGCTTAAGCTGCTTTCGGTTGTCCCTGCTCGACGTGCCAACTCTCCCTTGGTGCACTTGCCACCACGAGCGGCGGAGTCGACGAGCTCTCTGAGTGATTCTTTGAATTTGCCCACCGATTCTTCCGGTGGCAACGGCGCGGTCACCGCCGACGCCTGGATGTGGATGCCACCAGCCGGGTAGCGATCTCGGCGGCCGCCAGGCCGGCCGCACCGATTGTCGCGACCGCGGTTCCCGGTTCGACCCCGTAGACGACCAACGTGACCGTGGCGGCGACGAGTGCTACCAGAATTGCCACCTGCAGTCCCAACATCCACGGCTGCAGCGACTTCCGTGGATGTGGCGTGCGTACAGCATTAGTCACCACTCCCACCTCCTTTTTCGATTGTTCCCTTGACCCGGACGAATTGGATGACTGACTTGACGCCACATGTCGGACTCGACGCGATAACCGACTGCCTGCAAGCAGTCCGTGCGAGTTCGACCAGCAGCACCGAATCTCAGAGTTGCACTCGAATCCTGTACTGCCAAGGGGATGTTCGTTCCAGATCGGGCATCCCGATTTTCCGCAGTACCCCCAACCGGATTTCCGCAAAGGGATCGCCGACGCAGCCCCTCAGAAACGGCTCACAGCAGCAGATACTCTGACACGTTTCCGACCCCTAGGGGTCGACTCAGGGTCTATCTCAGGGTTATCGCAGGTCACAGCATTGGAAATTTTTTCCGAGGCTCAGGGAAAAATTTCCGACCACGGGAGTGCTCTAGACGCGGCAACACACGGAACCGACACTGTGTAAGGGCGGCTCGATAGCTACATCGGTGAACATCCGACAACGCCCGCCCCCGGCCCGCTCCCTCTATTCCCTAGACCCGGACGAGCCGACACTGTGAGGTGAGTGGGTCCATCGCTGCAACGATGGACCCACTCACCAACTACCCGGACACTCCTCGATTTGGTTCGGCGCCTGTCGTCTGGGGGGGCGTGCTGTTGACAATTGAGCCGCCCGGTCTCGGGAGGCACTGTCGAGATTGGCCACCACCTTGAAGAAACTCGGTACGACGTTGATCGTGATCGGCATCATCAGCCTCATCGCCGGCTTCGGCACCCTGATCGGCGGGACGATCTTCACCGTCGAGGGCTTCCAGCGCTGCGATGTGCCGGGCACTGCGGACCTGATGCTGTCCCAGCCCGGTCGGTACCGGATCTATGCGGAGCACCACGACTCGATGCACACCGACATCACCCAGGTGACAGTCACCGATCCCAGCGGCACACCACTCGCTGTGGAAACCGACACGTCGACGAGCTTCTCCATAAACGGTCGCAGTTGGGAGTCCGTGCGGAGTTTCGCGGCACCCGAAGCTGGAACCTATCGAATCGATAGCCGGGGCACAGCCGGCGGCAGGCTGGCCATCGGCCGTGAGACGCACGAAGAGCTCTACGCACTAGTCGGTGTGGGAGCCGGTTTCGTCCTACTGATTCTCGGCAGTTTTATCAGCCCAACTGCTCGCAGCCGCTGGTCGGCCGCCGGAAGCGGGTCCGGTGGCGGAGGGGGAGGGTGCGGCGGAGGGGGTTGCGGCGGGGGGTGAGATTCCGGAATGGGGCTACGGCTGTCTCGCTCCCAGGGGTTCCGGTAGTAGTCGCCGAAAAAACAACGGATATGGGCTTGGCCCAGATAACGGGGCCGCTTCGCGCACGGGTGGGGCGCTATCGCCGCAGGTCGGTAGATGCACCACCCCAGAAACCGGGCTGTTATCCCGGGTCTGCCTCGGTGATGACCGCAGTTCCCTGACCAGGGGCTGTATCCATATCCGCCCAATTTTCGGCGGTTACTACCGGAACCCCGTAGCCCAGGGCGTGTCTTTCGCGCTGGTGCAGGGGCGTAGTGCCGCGATTCCCTCTATCAACTGTCAGGATTTCCTGACATCGTTTCGTCCGGGGTAAATGCCGATTTCTGGCCGCCGATAAGTGACCCTCATCGGTCGCTGGCGTGGACGCAGGGACCGAGTTCGGGTTCTGCTCAGAGTCGACCCAGGGCTTCGAGCCCCCATCTCTACGTGCATCGGTTGCTCCGCGGCGGCGCTCAGACTGCCGCCGATACCGTTCGCGTCGATGGTCCGAAAAGGCGTCGGCGGCGTGATCTGTTGCGGCCCTGCGTAGTTGGCGCAGAATACGTGGTGTGACGGTAGGTGACGAGCAGCACACGATCGAAGATCCGGGCGAGGCAGCCTCCCCGGAATCGGGCGAGAGCAGGGACGGGGAGACAACTCCAGCCCCGGCCGGCCAGCCACCCGCATCGTCCGGAGCACCGCCGGACGTAGAGCCCGAAGGCGCTCCATCTGCTCCGACGCCGCAACCGGAAGTGGCCCGACCGCGGGATCCGGCGGGCTCGACGTGGGCGAAGGTAGCCGCGATAGCGACCGCCGCCGGCACCTTGATGACCGCGCTCGCCGCGGTAGGAGCGCTCTACTTCACCAACAGCACCCTGAGCGCAACCAACGAACAACTCGGCCTGACACGCCGGACCGCGCAGTCCGAGCAGATCAAATCAGCGGCAGAACAACTCGACTCGGACAAGACAAGTGTCCGCCTCAGCGGTATCTACCTACTCGAACGCCTCACTCAGGACTCCGAACCCGACCGCCCCGCCCTCCGTCGACTCCTCGAAGCATTCATACGCACCGAAGCTCCCTCCGAAACCCCCTCCAGTTCCTTTACTTGTGGACCTCACAACCGGGAATTGCCAGCCGATATTCAAGCCGCCCTGGCCGTCATCGTGAAGTACAGCGCTTTACCACTGCCCACCCCAGGAGTCGACCTCCACATGTCCTGCCTTACGGGGGCAGAGCTGTCCGGCGCGGACCTCACCGAGGCAGGGCTGTTCGAAGCGGACCTCACCGGGGCACGGCTGGACGACGCGAACCTCACCGAGGTCCAGCTGTTCGACACGGACCTCACCGAAGCAACGCTGTACCGCGCGAACCTCACCAGGGCCAGGCTGGACCGCGCGAACCTCACTGGGGCACTGCTGTCCGGCGCGAACCTCACCAGGGCCACACTGTTCGAAGCGGACCTCACCGGGGCACAGCTGCCCGACGCGGACCTCACCGGGGCACAGCTGCCCGACGCGAACCTCACCGGGGCACGGCTGGACGACGCGAACCTCACCGGGGCCACACTGTTCGGCGCGGACCTCACCGGGGCCATACTGGACGGCGCGGACCTCACCGGGGCCATACTGGACGGCGCGGACCTCACCGAGATTGCTTACGACGACAGCACTGTATGGCCAGAGGGGTTTACTCCACCGGCTTCTGCGTAGTTCTGAGGGTTGCTGACTGGAAGTCCGTGTCCGGCACGGTGGCCAGCCTGCAGGCAGCGAATCATCTCCTGGGAATTTCTTCGAGTACTGACCGGCCGCGCATGGCGAGTTCGGGCACATGCTTGTACAAGGTGGTGCGCGAGATTCCGAGTAGCCGCGCGATCGAGGACACCGACTCATCCGGCCGGGTCAGCAGCGCCCGGGCCTGGCGGACCTGTTCGTCGCTCATGGCCGGTGGCCGGCCGAGCCGCTGCCCGCGGGCCCTGGCCGCGGCGAGGCCTTCGTGGGTGCCGTCGACGATCAGCTCACGGATGAACTCGGCCAGGGCGGCGAATACATGGAACACCAGGCGTCCGCCGGGGGTGGTGGTGTCGAGGGCTTCGTGCAGGGACCGGAACCCGATACCGCGGCGGCGGAGGTCGGCCACGATCGAAATCAGGTCCTGCAGGCTGCGGCCGAGCCGGTCCAAGGAGGCGACCACGAGGGTGTCGCCGGTGCGCATGTAGTCCAGGCACGCCGCCAGCTGCTCGCGCTCGACATCCTTGCCGGACTTCTTGTCGGAGAACACCTTCTTGCACCCGGCCCCCTTCAGCGCGCGAGTCTGGCGGTCCAGATTCTGGTCGCGGGTCGAGACGCGGGCGTACCCGATCAGCGCTCCTCCCCCGCCGATCGGGTCCAGGGCATCGCCGTCGAGCGAGAGTGGTTCGAGCGCATCGGTGTCAGTCACCCGTCAATCGTACATAAAAGGGTGATATGAAGTTGTTGAACATTCCGACTTTACGACACGTTTTTTGAACAGTTGCCGTTTTCGGACGACCTGGGCATTCGTTCGCCGGAGTCCGTTTCGGCCGGGCTGTTCAAGAAACGATCGATTGATGAACAAAGCTGCGGCGGTCGCGACGACCTACCTCGCCGAGATGGTTCAGGGCCAGCGGAAGTCGTGGGGTCGATCGGTCCAGATTTCCGACCAGTCCCACAGCGGCTGAAGGGCTTCTCCGAGACGGACCCCGGCGATGGTCAGTTCGTAAGAACCTTTCGGGCCGTGCTTCTCCAGCAGCCCGGCTGCCTGAAGCTGCTGGAGTCGATTCGACAACATGCTCGACGAGCAGTTGCCCATCCGCCGGCGCAGTTCCAGGAACCCCAGCGGTCCGGGTTCGAGCTCCCACACCACCCGCAGCATCCATCGCTGCCCCAGTAGGTCGATCGCCGCCAGAACCGGTGCGTTGCTGGGTTCATCGGCCGACCCGGCCGGGCCGCGATCATTTGCGCTTCTCATTTCGAAGCACCATAGTTGCTTCTCAATCAGAAGCACCGGGCCGAGCGAGGAGAACACTTGATGGACCGATCGGAACCGTCCCCGCGCCGAATCGTGCTGGTGACAGGCGCCTCCCGTGGTATCGGCGCCGCCACCGCCCAGCAGTTGGCAGGCCCGGACACCCACGTCCTGGTCAACTACCGGGAGAAGATCAAACGAGCGCAGATGGTGGTCGACACGATCACCGACGTCGGCGGCAGCGCCTCGACGCTCGGGGCGGACCTGTCCGACGACACCGCGGTCACCGAGATGATCGACCACATCCGCGGCCAGTACGGCCGGCTCGATGCGCTCGTGCTGAACGCATCAGGCGGACTTGAGCGCGGCGCTGACCCCGGCTACGCCCTGCGCCTCAACCGCGATGCCCAGGTCCGGCTCGCCACCCTCGCCCTGCCCCTCATACCGCCCGGCGGCCGGATTGTTTTCGTCACCAGCCACCAGGCGCACTTTCACGCCGACGGCGGTCCGCTGCCCGACGGGTACGGGCCGATCGCCGCGAGCAAACGCGCCGGCGAGGACGCCCTACGCGCCCTCATTCCCGAATTCACCGACCGCGGTGTCGGGTTCGTCGTGGTCTCCGGTGACATGATCGACGGGACGATCATCATCCGGCTGCTGGAACGCCGGGATCCCGACGCGGTCGCTGCCCGCCGAACTCACGGGCCCCTACCCACTGTCGACGATTTCGCTGCGGCCATCGTCGCCGCGATCGACGCCCCCGCCGTCAACGGGCGCACCTTCCTCGTCGGCGGGCATGACTACCTCACCACCACGATGCGCTGAACCGCCGACCCATGCAGCTGTGTCCACAAATGGGCGCTTGATGGACAAGCGTTCCAGAAGAATCATCGTTGACCAGCGATGATCTGGCGTATCAGCGTCCAGGAATGTATCGGTTGATGAACAGGTCTTCGGTCAGGCCGGGCGGGGTGCGTACATGATGATCGCGACGCCGATGAGGCAGATGACTGCTCCGGTGACGTCCCAGCGGTCGGGGCGGAATCCGTCGAGGGCCATGCCCCACTCGCGAACCGCAATGGCGGCGATGGCCAGGGCAGCGATCGGGTCGGCCCACGACCAGCCGAACAGGCTGTTGAGCAGCAGTCCCACCAGCAGAACCGCCGAGAGGTACGTGCACAGCAGGGTCTGTTTCGAATCGGCGACCGCGGAGGTGGATCCGAGTTCGCGCCCAGCCCGGCGCTGCGCGGCCGAGAGCACCGGCATGATCACCAGGCTCAGCGCGGCCAGCCCGATACCGATGCCCGAGTGCTGGGCCTCACCGAGCCCGAACAACGCCCGGATCGAGTCGACAATGACATACAGGGCGAGGGCGAAGAACGAGAACGCGATGACCCGCAGCGCGACCTTCTCCCGCGCCTCGGGATCGCGGCCGGCGAATTGCCACGCCACCGCGGCCGCCGAGGACACCTCGATCACCGAATCCAGGCCGAACCCGATCAACGCGGTCGAGGAGACCCGCGTCCCCTCGGTGAGCGCGATGATCGCCTCGATCACGTTGTAGGTGATGGTCGCGGCCACGAACCAGCGGATCTGCCTCGCCAGCACTGTCTTCCGCACCGGACCGGGACCGACGAACACCGCCGACGGCAGGGCGGGCATGCCGAGTGGCGCCGACATCAGCAGCAGCCCTCGGCCTCGGCATCCGGGCAGCACGCCGGATCCACCGCCAGCACCAACCCCAGCAGATCACCCAGTGCCGCGGCGATCCGGGCGTCGGCGAGCTCGTAGCGGCTGCGCCGGCCTTCCGGGACAGCGACCACCAGTCCGCACCCACGCAGACACGCAAGGTGATTGGACAGGATCTGCCGGGTCACCCCGATCTGTTCGGCCAGCTCCGAGGGATATCCCGGTTCTTTCCGCAGGCTCAACAGAATCCGGGTCCGCGTCGGGTCGGATAGTGCGTGCCCGAAGCGGGCGAGTGCGTCGGTGTGGGCAGCAGTCTCCATACTCAGAACAATACATAAGAAACTGTATTCAGAAAATTATGAACCTTTAGACCCGCTGAGGCGGACGCGCACCTTGTCCGAGGCCAGCTGTTCTGCGGCTGACTGGAACAGCTCGGACTGCTCGGTCCGACGCGTCGGACCGAGCCGGTCATCGGATGTACTCAACGTGCTGTTCGAGAAGTCGAGCGCCCCCACCGCGGCGAACGCGGCTATCGAAGTGCTGGCAGCGCTCGCTACCGTTGCTGCCTTCGCCCACGTCGGTCCGGGTGCGGCGTCACGGGGTCTTCGAGCCCACCACTGCACATGTTCGCGCCCGGTGCCGAGGCACCGGGCGCGGGGGCTTGCTGTTCGGCTCAGCGGGCCAGGTGCAACGCCAGGGTCGCGACTACGGGAGCCAGGTACAGGAGCGGGAACACGGCGGTGTCGTACGAGCGTGCCCGCAGCGCTGTCGCGGTGGCGCCGAGGAAGTAGACGATCAGACCGATCGCCGCCGCGATGCCGACGGGCGGCAGTGCGAAACCGGCGAGCAGTCCCAGCGCGCCCGCGGTCTTGGCTGATGCCAGCCAGTTCCACCACGAGCGCGGCACCCCGTACTTCTCCAGCGGTTCGACCACGAACTGCTGTTTCGTGAACAGCGAGTAGCCCGAGAACCCGACCCACAGGGCGGTGAGGACTCCGACGACGTAGTACGCGACGTTCATGAGAAAGCCGTTTCTCTTCGACCGGTAGGTGTCCGGCGGTTACTACCTCGACGACGTGGGCCGCCGAGGTGTGACATCGTCGTGCGGGCCGGGCGCGGGTTCGGATGCGCGAGAGCGCTTCAGTGAAGTTCGGGGTCGCTGATCAATTCGATGACCAGAACGACGTCTCCGTGTGCATCGCGTTCGGGACGCAGCGGGTCGGGTGTGGGCTCGGGCGGGTCGGCCGGGGCGTCGGTGGCGGGAGGGGCGACGAGTCGGTCTTCGGTGATGCCGGGCCGGAACGGCCAGGAGGCCTGCGCCATGTTTCTTCCTTCTCGCGTTTCGTCGGGACGGAACCGACCACGTACTCGCGGAGCCGCCCGAGCCAGAACGGAAAATCAGTTGGTTTAACAAGCTTTGCACAAACTTACGGTCTGTTTCGGCCCATGCGGGGCCCGAGTTGACGGCTGCTGCCGCGCGCCGATCCTGCATGCGGTTGCATGTGAACTACTCGGCGGTCTGGTTTCGCGTCGCAATTGGCTCTCGGCTGCTCGAATGCCGCGCTAAGTTATTGGCTGTTCGCTGATGTCGGGAGGATTTATGGCATCCGGTGCCATATAAAATAAATTTCTGAAACGAGTTCCAAACTTGCCGGTAACCCGGGGTTTGGAACATGGGAGCCGTGGTGTTATCACCGAACGATCACGTGCTCTATGGTCCAGCTGCCGTGTCTCGGCGCGGTCGGTGACCGAACGGGTCGCTTAGGTAAAGATAACTTTAGTCGGCCACGGGACGTGACGACCTCGAGTGGCACCGAACCACTGTGAACTGCCAGGGGCAGGAGCAACTTCACCGCAGCCCGTATCTCGGATAGCTGCGAGGCGCGGCGACGGATCGATACTTTATGGTTCAAGTGGTCGGACCACTGAAAAGCGAGGCCGGAGAGCGGTGGGGCAGGTATCGATAGGGAGGCTTGTGGCCGAAGGTACGGCCGGGTTGCGCTCTCGGTCGGGCCCGGAACCCTGGTAGTGCTGTTGTAGCAGTGTATCGACGGATCCTTGCGAGGCATTCCGCGTCGGCCGAGTCGGGGAACGCCCTTTCGGTGTGCGGTGTCCGTCTTGTCGGCACGCCGGGCTCGGACGACGGTTCGGTATTGCGTGCGAATAATCGCACCGGCTTGCCTGTCGAGGTTTTCAACGGAACTGTATGGATTGTCATTGTGCGACTATTTCTGCTGATTGAAATCAGACGGCAAATGATCGGCAATCTACATCATGATTCGAAATGTCGGTGACGAGGAGCTCGGACGGCATCGTTTCCGATGCATATTCAATGGGCTCCGACCATTGAAAGAAATGCGGATTGTCGGCGACTGTTACTGCCCTGGATGGAATCGGACGACGAGCACGATTCGGACGTGGTCGTTGCTTCGGCAAATAATGCGATAGCGAGGCATGAGGTCAATTCTCGGCAGGCATGGGTGGTGGTGTTCGGGGTGACGCCGGACCGGCGGCGCCGGTCGGGTCTGTGGGTGGAACTAGATCACCTCCGCCGGTGCCGGACTGCACGAGTCACGTGGTGTCGTGCGCCGAGGGGTCCGTGATCGGGAACGGCCGGTCGGGTCGGTGTCGAATTCGCGACGTGGGGCTCCGCCGCCGTCGCCGGGTGCATCGCCGGGAGCGATACCGGCTTGTCGGCGGCATGTGAACGGGGAACTGCGGCACCCGATGGTATTGAAAGTGTGAACAGTGTTGCGCTTCTCTCCAATGGAACTATCAGCAGGTGCGCAGGTGCTACGGTGCTGTGGTCCATCTGTTTCGTCGGTTGCTGAAGTGGTCATGTTGTTTCTGGACCCTTTCGGCTCCTGCGGCGGCCGATAGTCGACAAAACCACCTAGGAGAACCTGTGCCACATCCATCGTTGTGTTCGTGTCGAAGCATCTTCTGATGGGTACGGCTACTCCCGCACTCTCTCCCCGATAGGAGCTGCTATGGCAAATACCGCAAAGAGCAGAACATCGAGTACGCAAGACGCCGTTCCGGCGAACACCACCTTCAGTCTTCGGTTGCGGCCGAAGGATTACCGGACCTTGATGAGCTACGCGAACCTGCGCAAGATCTCCATTGCCGAGCTCGCGCGCGAGTTCATTCTCGAAGGGCTCAAGAACGCCCTCGACCCCGTCGAGATCGAACGGCAAATGGAGGAGGAGAAGCAGCGCCTGCTCGCTTACGCCAAAGAACTACGCGAGGCCGCTGCGGAGCAATCCGACGATGAGTGACGTCCCGGCAGGTATGCCGCCGGGGAACCGTGGACCGGCACCGCCTCGTTGTGGCGATGTGTAGCTCGGTGTTTGTTTCATAGAACCTCAGGTGCGATAGTCTCGCGGTGTGCACGAAGCCGAGCAGGAGCTCTGCGGGCCGGCGCCCGAACGGGAAGGATCCGTTCCGCAGCGATGACGACGACGGCAAATGGCCAGGAGGCCGACCCCGGCGCTCCGGGGCCCGGCAGTGGTGGTGCAGGGCTGATGAGCCCCAAAGGTTTCGGGTGGGGCGTGATCGCGGTGGTGGCCGGGTTGGTGTACGGCAATGTCACTCGCGCCGCCGGGTGCCCGATGCCGAGTGCGGCCGGCGCCGGAGTGGCCGCGGGGCTCGCGGTGCTGTACTGGCTCGACAGGTTCGACTGGCACGATCTCTTCACCACACGTCGCGGCTGGATCCTCCTCGCCGGCTCCGGGGTCTGTGCGGTCGTCGCGGTGTGCATACCCCTTTTCACGATCGCCGGGGACAATATCTGGATGAAAGTCCTGGGCCTGATCACCGCCGCGGCGATCGGATTCGGTGGTGCGCTGGGTGCCGCCGACCACTTCGTCCACCACTGACGGGCCGCCGGATTCCAACACCTGTGCCGGACCCGGGAAAGAGCGGCCCCCGGGCGATCCGGTGAATTCGGTCTTCGCACTCCGTCCCGCGCACGGGTGACCTCGGCCCGCGTACCCGGATCGGCCGACCGGAGGTCGGGCGGTCCCACGATGGGCCGCCCGACGCGCCGCGGAACTCCCCGGGCGCGTGGCGGAGCCGCCCTACGCTGGGCGGTATGGCCTCACTTTCCGATCCCCAGGTGCGTGAATTCCTCAGCCACGGAACCCGTACCGCCAAGGTGGCTTTCACGGCCGCTGACGGTCGCCCGGTGGTAACTCCCGTCTGGTTCCTGCTCGACGGCGACGAAATCGTGTTCAACACCGGTAAGAACACCGCGAAAGGCAAAGCATTGCAGCGGGATCCGCGGATCGCGCTGGTGGTGGACCTGGAGGAGCCGCCGTACGGGGCGGTGCAGGTGCAGGGCACGGTCACGCTGTCCGAGGATCCGGCCGAATTGTTGCGCACCGCCACCGCGATCGGCGGCCGGTACATGGGGACCGCTCGCGCCGAGGAATTCGGACGCCGCAACGGGGTGCCCGGGGAACTGCTGGTGCGCGTGAAGCCGGTGAAGGTGGTCGCGTTCTTCGACGCCGTCGGCTGATCGCCGTGCGGCCGCCGCACGGCCGGGCGGGTGCGAATGCCTAGACTCGCGGCATGACGGTGCACTTCATCGGCGCCGGGCCCGGCGCCGCCGACCTGCTCACCGTGCGCGCGGTCCAACTCCTGGGCAGGTGCCCGGTGATCCTGTACCCGGGCACCTACCTGGATCCGGAGATCCTCGGACACTGCGCGCCGGACGCGGAGCTGATCGACACTCAGCGACTCGACCTCGACCAGATCACCGAGCACCTGGTCACGGCCCATCGCGCGGACCGGGCGGTGGCGCGGCTGTGCTCGGGCGATCCTTCGCTCTACTCCGCGCTCACCGAGCAGACCCGCCGCCTCGACGCCGCGGGAGTGCCCTGGGACATCACCCCGGGCGTCCCCGCCTACGCCGCCGCGGCCGCGCTGCTCGGCGCGGAACTCACCGTGCCGGAGGTCGCGCAGTCGGTGGTGCTGACCCGCACCCGCGCCCGGTCCACCGCGATGCCCGAATCCGAGGCGCTGGCGGAGTTCGCCCGGACCCGCGCCACCCTGGTATTGCATCTCGCTATCACTCGGACCCGGGAGCTGGCCGCCGAACTGGCCGGACACTACGGATCGGACTGCCCGGTCGCGGTGGTGTACCGCGCGAGCCGGCCGGACCAGGTGGTGCTGCGCGGCACGCTGGCCGATATCGCCGACCGGGTCGAATCGGCGGGCTTGCGGCAGGCCGCGGTGATCATGGTCGGCTGGGCGCTCGCGCCCGGTGTGGACTGTGCGCAATCCCATCTGTACGACCCGGCACGGGACCGCGCACATCTGGGCCACTAGGGCTCTGACCAGTAATGTCGCGGGTCGGAGTGCTGGGCGAGGGCGGCCGGGTTCGGCGGCCTGCGCGGTGGGGGTTCGTGCGATCCGCCAGGGGTAGCGGTGCGTCCTGTGGGCCGCTCGGTCCGGACGCTGCCGGCGGCGGGCGGGCGGGTCGAGCTCGATCGGCGACCGTGATGTCGGGCGCGGGATCGGCGTCGCCGGGAACACCGGCGGCGGGTTCCGGTGTGCGGACGGTTTGCCGGGCCGGGTCCGACCGCCGGGCGCCGTCGTAGAGGCCGGTTGGTGCCCCGGCGGAGCGACGGTAGATTGGATCGGTGGTCAGGAGTTCGGTTCCCGGGTGTGTCGGCACGCCGTCCGGTACGGGGCAGCCGATGTAACACCTCTGGCCCGACAATCGGATAAGTCTGATGGACATTTTTGCCTGATCGATACGGAAATGCTCCCGGAATCGCAGACGCCATGGTATTAGCGTGCGCGTCGCATCCGGGTGTCGTCGGGGGAGCGCGCCTGCGCGTTCCGGAAGCGAGGGTTGACGGTTGGACCGGCTGGACAACGGCGGGAACGGTACGGAGCGCGGTGCGGCCGCCACCGAAGGGAGCCTGTTCCCCCTGTCGCCCGCGCAGCTGGGTATCTGGTACGCGCAGCACGTGGACCCGCAGGTACCGGTCACCATCGCTCAGTACGTGGAGCTGCACGGCGAACTGGACGTCGACACCCTGACCAGGGCGAGTCGGGACACCTCCCATGAACTGGGGTCCGGTTTCCTGCGGATCGTGGAACGCGACGGCGAACCGCTGCAGTACATCGATCACGCCATCGCCGAGTACGACCGGGTCCACTACGTCGACCTGCGCGATACCGAGGATCCGGCGGCGTCCGCCCGGGAGTGGATGCGCGCCGAGTACAGCCGTCCGCTCGACCTGACCGAGGACCGGCTCCTCGCCTCCACCGCGCTGCACCTGGCCGACGACCACTGGTACTGGTATTCGCGGGCCCACCACATCGCGCTCGACGGCTACGGCGCGATGAACAATATGAACCGGGTCGCCGAGCTGTACACGGCCTATATATCCGGCGACGAACCGGCGCCGAGCAAGGCCGCGGAGCTGCGGGCGCTGTACGACCAGGAGATCGCCTACCGCGACAGCACCCGGTTCGAATCCGATAAGCAGTACTGGGCCGATCGGGTGGCCGGCCTCGAAGAGGGCACCAGCCTGGCGGGGCGTTCGGCCGCCCCCGCCGCCGGCAACGGTGTGTCCAACGCCGCATTGAGCGACGCGCAGAACGCGCTGCTCACCGAATGTGCGCAGCGTTACGGCTCCTCACCCGCCCAGGAATTGCTGGCGGCGTTCGGCGCGTACCTGGCGCAGTGGAACGGCGTCTCCGATGTGATCCTGAGCCTGCCGGTCACCGCCCGCACCACCGCGATCATGCGGCGCTCCGGCGGCGCGACCTCCAACATCGTGCCGTTGCGGCTGCACATCGGCCCCGAGACCACCATTGCCGAACTGCGCAAACAGGTTCAGCTGGAGGTGTCGGGCGCGCTGCGCCATCAGCGCTACCGCCACGAGGACATCCGCCGCGACGCCGCCGGCGACGGTGTGGTGACCACGGAGTTCTTCGGTCCGTGGGTGAACATCATGCTGTTCCAGGACGAGATCCGGCTCGGTGAGATGGTCGGCAGCATCCAGGTGCTGTCCACCGGCAGCATCGAGGATCTGGGCGTCAACTTCTATCAATCGGTCGGCGGCACCCGGTCGCATATCGACTTCGAGACCAACCCGAACCTCTACACCGCCGACGAGGCCCGCCGCCACCACCTGCGGTTCCTGGAGTTCTTCGATCGATTCGTCGGCGCCGACGCCGACGAGCGGCTGTGGCGGCTGGACATCACCTCCGCCGCCGAACTGGAGCTGACCACCCGGGAGTGGAACGACGGCGCGCACGATGTGCCGGTCACCACCCTGCCGGAGCTGCTGGACGCCCAGCGGGCACGCACGCCCGGCCACACCGCCCTCACCTACGAGGGGACAAGTCTGTCCTACGCCGAGTTCGGCGCCCGCGTGAACCGGCTCGCGCGCCGGCTGATCGCGGCCGGGGTGGGCCCCGAATCACTGGTCGCGCTGGGTATCCGGCGGTCGACCGAGCTGGTCGTGGCCATGCACGCCGTCCTGCACGCGGGCGGCGCGTACGTGCCGATCGACCCCGACCATCCCGCCGAACGCACCGCCTACATCCTGGACAGCGCCGACCCGGTCTGCGTACTCACGGTCGCCGCGGACGAATTCGAGCTCCCGGAAACGGTCCGGGTGCTGGAACTGGACACCCTCGATCTCGCCGAGTTCTCCGATGCCCCGGTCACCGACGCCGACCGGCTCGCGCCGCTGCGCCCGGAGCACTGCGCCTACGTCATCTACACCTCCGGCTCCACCGGCCGGCCCAAGGGTGTCGCGGTCACCCATCACGCCATCGTCAACCAGCAGCTGTGGATGCTGGACGAATACGGTTTCACCGCCGACGACATCTACCTGCAGAAGACCGCGACCACCTTCGACGTATCGCTGTGGGGCTACTTCCTGCCGCTGCTGTCCGGCGGCAGCCTGATCCTGGCGACGCCCGACGGGCACCGGGACCCGGTCTACGTCGCGGAGACCATTGCCGCGCACCGGGTCACGATCACCGACTTCGTGCCGTCCATGCTGACGGTCTTCGCCGGTCACGCCACGCCCGAACAGTGCGAATCGCTGCGCGAGATCTTCGTGATCGGCGAGGCCCTGCCGCCGGAGACCGTGGTCGCGCTGAAGGCGATCAGTCCCGCCGGCCTGCACAACCTCTACGGCCCGACCGAGGCCGCCGTATCGGTGACCTACTGGGAGGCGACCGGCGCCGAGACGACCTCGGTGCCCATCGGCATCCCGGAGTGGAACGTCGGGGTCCAGGTGCTCGACGCCCGGTTGCGGCCCGCCGCCGTCGGCGCCCCGGGTGAGCTGTATCTGTCGGGCCGGCAACTGGCCCGCGGATACGTCGGCCGTGCCGACCTGACCGCCGACCGCTTCGTCGCCGACCCGTCCGGTACGTCGGGCGAGCGTATGTACCGCACCGGTGACCTGGTGCGCTGGCGGGCCGACGGGATCCTCGAGTACATCGGCCGCACCGACTTCCAGGTGAAGTTCCGTGGCCAGCGCATCGAACTCGGTGAGATCGAAACCGATCTGCTGGCGCATCGCGCGGTGAACCAGGCCGTGGTCCTGGTGGTGGACACCGCCACCGGTCAGCAGTTGGCCGGTTATGTGGTGCCCGCGCCCGGGCACACCGTCGAACCGGTCGAACTCACCCGGTACCTCGCCGAGAAACTGCCCGCCTATATGGTTCCGGCCTCGCTCGTGGTGCTGGCGGAGTTCCCGCTCAACACCAGCGGCAAACTGGACCGTAAGGCGTTGCCCGAGCCGGTGTTCGCCGCCGACGCGGCCGGTTACCGGGCGCCGCGCACCCAGGCCGAACAGGTCGTGGCCGCGATCTTCGCCGATGTCCTGGGGCAGTCGCAGGTCGGTGTCGACGACAATTTCTTCGATCTGGGCGGTAACTCGCTGGTCGCCACCCAGGTGGTGTCGCGGATCAGCAGCGCGTTCGGGATCCGGCTCGGTGTCCGGGCACTGTTCGAGACCCCGACGGTCGCCGGGCTCGCCGTGCGCGCCGAGAACGCCGAAGCCGGTGGCGCCGCTACCTCGCGCCCGCCGTTGGTGGCGCAGCAGCTGCCCGACCGGATGCCGCTGTCGCTGGCGCAGCAGCGGATGTGGTTCATCAACCAGTTCGATCCGAGCGCGCCCACCTACAACCTGCCGTTCGTCATCCGGCTGCGTGGGCGCGTGGAGGTGGACGCGCTGACCGTGGCGCTCACCGATGTGATGGAACGGCAGCAGTCGCTGCGCACCGTCTTCCCGGAATCCGGGGACGGCGGATTCCAGTCGGTGCTGCCCATGGACCAGGTCGATCTGGGTATCCGGGTCCGGACCATCGATGAAGCCGAACTCCCGTCCGTACTAGGCGAATTCGCGGCGACCGGTTTCGACGTGACCCGGGAACTGCCGATCCGGGTCCGCGTCTACGAAGTGGTCGGCGGTCACACCAACGGCACTCCCGAATACGCGGTCGCGTTCGTGGTGCACCATATTTCGGCCGACGGCTTCTCCTTCGGCCCGCTGGCCCGCGATGTCGCCGCGGCATACGTGGCGCGGGCCGCCGGTTCGGCGCCGAGCTGGCCGCCGCTGCCGGTGCAGTACCACGACTACAGCCTCTGGCAGCGTGAACTGCTCGGCTCCGAGGACGATCCGCAGTCCATCGCCGCCCGCCAGATCGACTACTGGCGCGATACGCTGGCCGGGCTCCCGGACCAGCTGGATCTCCCGTCGGACCGTCCGCGTCCGGCCGTGCAGAGTTATCGCGGTGCGCAGCAACAGTTCAGCATCGATGCCGAACTGCACGCGGCGCTGTCCGCGCTGGCGCGGCAAAACGGTTCGACGCTGTTCATGGTGCTGCACGCCGCGCTCGCGGTGCTGCTGTCCCGGTTGTCGGGCACCGGCGATATCGCCATCGGCACACCGGTGGCCGGCCGCGGTGAGCAGGCGCTCGACGATCTGATCGGGATGTTCGTCAACACCCTGGTCCTGCGGTCGGAGGTGGACGGTGCGACCCCGTTCACCGAATTCCTCAGCGGTACCCGGGAAACCGATCTCTCCTCGTTCGCGCACGGCGATGTGCCGTTCGAGCGCTTGGTGGAGGTGCTGAACCCGGCCCGCTCACAGGCCCGGCACCCGCTGTTCCAGGTGATGCTGTCGTTCCAGGAAATGGCGCACGCCGCCCTGGAACTGCCGGGGTTGTCGGTGACCGCCGACGAGCTCGAGGTGCCGATCGCCAAGTTCGACCTGCAGTGGACCCTCACCGAGCAGCGCGATACCGCCGGTGCGCCCGCGGGGGTCGCGGCGGTGATCTCCTTCGCCACCGATCTGTTCGACCCGGCGACCGCCGCCCAGTTCGGGCGCAGGTATCTGCGCGTGCTCGAATCGGTGGTCGCCGAACCGCAGCGCCCGATCGGCGATATCGACCTGTTCGACGTGGCCGAACGCGCACTGGTGCTCGACAACTGGAACGCCACCACCCGCGAATCCGCCACCACGGCGACGCTGGCTTCGATGTTCGACGCGCAGGTGGCGCGCACTCCGGACGCGGACGCGCTGACCTTCGAGGGGACAACTCTGTCCTACGCGGAGTTCGCGGCGCGGGTGTACCGCCTGGCCCGGTACCTGATCGAACTCGGGGTCGGGCCGGATTCCGCGGTGGCGCTGGATATGCGGCGCTCCTTCGACCTGGTCGTCGGCATGTACGCCGTGACGGTGGCCGGTGGCGCCTATGTACCGCTGGATCCGGACCATCCGGCCGACCGCACCCGCTACGTGCTCGACACCGCCGCGCCGGTGTGTGTGCTGACGACCGCGGAGGACGCCGAATTCGTCCAGGGCCTGACCGCCGACGACCCCGCCGACGGCGTCGTGCGAATCGACGAACTGGACCTGACGGGCTACTCCGCGCAGCCGGTGACCGACGCGGACCGGATCGCCCCACTGCGTGCCTCGAATATCGCGTACGTGATCTTCACCTCGGGTTCGACCGGCCGCCCGAAGGGGGTGGCGGTCGCGCATGCGGCGATCGTCAACCGCCTGGTGTGGATGCAGGACGAATACGGTCTGGACGCCGGCGATGCGGTGGTGCAGAAGACCCCGGCCACCTTCGATGTGTCGGTCTGGGAGTTCTTCTGGCCGTTGCACACCGGCGCGCGCCTGGTCGTGGCGAAGCCGGACGGACATCGCGACCCGGACTATCTGGTGCAGCTGATCTCCGAGGAGCAGGTCACCACGGCGCATTTCGTGCCCTCGATGCTCTCGGCGTTCGTCGCCGAACTGCAGACCTACGGCATGCCGGACGGCGAGGTGTGCCCGAGCCTGCGCCGGGTCTTCGCCTCGGGTGAGGCGCTGCCCCCGGCCACGGCCCGCCGGTTGCTCGCCCTGACCGGCGCCCGGCTGCACAATCTGTACGGCCCGACCGAGGCCGCCGTCGACGTCACCTATCACGAGGTCACCGACCGCGATGTGGTGTCGGTGCCGATCGGCGCACCGGTCGCCAATACGCGGGTGTACGTCCTCGACAGCCGGCTGCGGCCGGTCCCGGTGGGCGTCGCGGGTGAGCTGTACCTGGCGGGCGAGCAGCTGGCCCGCGGGTACGCGGCCCGGCCGGATCTGACCGCGGACCGGTTCGTCGCCGATCCCTTCGGCGCGGGCGAGCGGATGTACCGCACCGGCGACCTGGTCAAGTGGACCGTCGCGGGCGAACTCGACTACCTCGGCCGCACCGACTTCCAGGTCAAGCTGCGCGGCCTCCGGATCGAGCTCGGCGAGATCGAAGCCGTGCTCACCGCCATGGAGTCCGTTGCGCAAGCGGTGGTCGTCGTGCGTTCGGACCACCGGCTCGGCGATCAGCTCGTCGGATATCTGGTCGCGACCGGGGAATCCGTCGACGTGGCGGAAGTGCGTGCCGAAATGGCCGATGCGCTGCCCGCGTACATGGTGCCGTCGGCGATCGTGGTGCTCGACGAGTTTCCGGTCAACGCGTCCGGCAAACTGGACCGCCGGGCGCTGCCGGCACCGGTGTTCGAGGTACGCGAGTTCCGCGCGCCGACCACACCGATCGAAGAGATCGTGGCCGCGACCTTCTCCGAGGTGCTCGGGGTGGCCCGGGTCGGCATGGACGACGATTTCTTCGAACTCGGCGGCAACTCGCTGATCGCGACCCAGGTCGCGTCCCGCCTGGGCACCGCGCTGGACACCCGGGTGCCGGTGCGGACGCTGTTCGACGCGTCGACGGTCGCGACGCTCGCGGCGCGACTGGAATCGCATGCGGGCACCGGCACCCACCAGGCGCTGGTGGCTCAGAGCCGCCCGGAGGAGATTCCGCTGTCGCTGGCGCAGCAGCGGATGTGGTTCCTGAACCGCTACGACACCGAATCGGCCGTCAACAACATTCCGGCCGTGATCCGGCTCTCCGGTGAACTCGATGTGGCGGCGCTGCAGGTCGCCGTGATCGATGTGATCGACCGGCACGAATCGCTGCGCACCGTGTTCCCCGAGACCGGGCGCGCCCCGGTGCAGGTGATCCTGGACGCGGCGCAGATCGTCCCCGACCTGACCCCGGTTCCGGTGACCGAGCACAACCTGCTCGACCACCTCATCGAACTGGCCACGATGGCCTTCGACGTGACCACCGAGGTCCCGCTGCACGCGCGGCTGTTCGAGATCAGCGAAACCGAGTACGTGCTCGGCATGGTGGTGCACCACATCTCCGCGGACGGCTGGTCGATGGGCCCGCTGGCGCGCGATGTGATGGTGGCGTATGCCGCCCGAACCAGCTGGGAGCAGCCCGCCTGGGCCGAGCTGCCGGTCCAGTACGCCGATTACGCGCTGTGGCAGCGCGAAGTGCTGGGGTCGGAGGACGATCCGAATTCGCTGATCGCCAAACAGATCCGGTATTGGCAGCGCGAGCTGGCCGATCTGCCCGATGAACTGATGCTGCCGGCGGACCGGCCGCGTCCGGCCGTGGCCTCCTACCGCGGTGGGACGCACACGTTCGTGATCGCGCCCGAGATCCAGGGACGCCTGGTGGAACTGGGCCGTGAGTACAACGCGTCGCCGTTCATGGTGCTGCACAGCGCCTTGGCCGTACTGCTGGCCCGGATCTCCGGGATGTCCGATATCGCCATCGGCACCCCGGTGGCCGGTCGTGGCGAGGCCGCGCTCGACGATCTGATCGGCATGTTCGTCAACACCCTGGTGCTGCGCACCCAGGTCGAGGGCGCCACATCCTTCGCCGAACTGCTCGGCCAGGCCCGCAACGCCGACCTACAGGCCTTCGCGCATGCCGACGTACCGTTCGAGCGGCTCGTCGAGGTGCTGAATCCGGCCCGGTCGCAGGCCCGGCATCCGCTGTTCCAGGTGGCGCTGTCGTTCGAGAACCTCCCGGACCGCACCTTCGAACTGCCGGGACTGCGGGTGGCGCCGGTCGATTTCGATATCGATCTGGCGAAATTCGACCTCGCTCTCACCCTGCGCGACGTCGGGGGCTCTCTCGACTCCGGGATGCTGGGCGAGTTCTCCTTCGCCCGCGACCTCTTCGAAGACGACACGATCCAGTCGTTGGCCGAGCGGTTCATCCGGCTGCTGGAGGAGATCACCGAGAACCCGCTGCGGCCGGTCGGCCGGCTCGAACTGCTGGCCACGCCGGAACGCGCGGAACTGCTGAGCCGCAACGGTGGTCCCGCGGAGCCGTCGCGCACGCTGCCCGCACTGCTGGACGCCGCCGTCCGCGCCAACCCCTACGGTCAGGCTGTCGTCTTCGGCGACCGCTCGCTCACCTATGAGCAACTGGACGCCGCCGCCGCCCGGCTGGCCCGGGTGCTGATCGCGCGGGGCGCGGGCCCGGAGACCCTGGTAGCCGTGGCGGTGCCGCGGTCGATCGAATCGGTGCTCGCGGTCTGGGCCGTCGCCCGGACCGGTGCCGCGTTCCTCCCGGTGGACCCCGCCTACCCGGCGGACCGGATCGCCCATATGGTCACCGATTCCGGTGCGCGCCTGGGTATCACCCTCACTGCCGAGGCGGCCGCGCTGCCGCCGATCACCGGCGGGGACTGGCTGCAACTCGACGATCCGGCGCTGGCCGCCGAGATCGCCGCGGCCGCACCGCAACCGGTCACCGACGCCGAGCGGCTCGCTCCGCTGCGCGTCGAGCAGATCGCGTACGTCATCTATACGTCGGGTTCCACCGGTCTGCCCAAGGGCGTGGCGGTCACCCACAGCGGTCTGGCCAACTTCAGCGCCGAGCAGGTGCAACGCTACGGCCTCACCACCGATTCACGGGCGCTGGCCTTCGCCTCCCCGTCCTTCGACGCCTCGGTGCTGGAACTGCTGCTCGCGATCGGCAGCGCCGGTGCGCTGGTGGTGGTACCGCCGGGCACCTACGGCGGTGAGGAACTCGGTCTGCTGATCGCACGGGAGCGGGTCACCGTCGGGCTGATCACCCCGTCGGTCCTGGCGTCGCTGGATGCGACGGACCTGGCCGGAATGCGCGTCATCATCGCCGGCGGCGAGGCCGTCTCGGCGGAACTGGTCGCGAAATGGTCGGTCGCGCCGAACCCCGCGGTCGGCCGTCGCTTCCACAACGCCTACGGACCCACCGAGGCGACTGTCGCCACCAATATCAGTGATCGGCTGCTGGCCGGTGATCCCGTCACCATCGGCGGCCCGGTGCGCGGTATGCGCGCGCTGGTGCTCGACGATCGGCTGAACCCGGTACCCGAGGGCGTGGCCGGCGAACTGTACGTCGGCGGAATCCAGCTGGCTCGCGGTTATCTCGCCCGGCCGGGGCTGACAGCGTCCCGTTTCGTCGCCGACCCCCACGGCACGGCCGGTGCGCGGCTGTACCGTACCGGCGACGTGGTCCGCTGGCGTCGCGACGACGACGACCGGCCCGTGGTGGAATACATGGGCCGCAACGACTTCCAGGTCAAGATCCGTGGTTTCCGGATCGAACTCGGCGAGATCGACGCGACCCTGGGCGCCCACCCGGATATCGATTTCGCGGTGACCGTCGGACATCGGCTCGAAACCGGGACCACCGTCCTGGTCTCCTACGTCCGGCCCGTTCCCGACCGGTCCGTCGACACCGCCGCGGTCACCGCCCACGCCGCCGAGCGGCTGCCCGGATACATGGTGCCGACCGCCATCATGGTGCTGGCCGAGATCCCGCTCACCCCGGCCGGCAAACTCGACCGTCGCGCCCTGCCCGAACCCGAACTGGTCGCCCGCACGTTCCGCGCCCCGCAGACTCCGGTCGAAGAACTGGTCGCCGGTATCTACGGTGAACTCCTCGGGGCGGAGCGCGTCGGCGCCGACGACGACTTCTTCGAACTCGGCGGCAACTCGCTGATCGCCACCCAGGTCACCGCCCGGCTCGGGGCCGCGCTCGACGCCGAGATCGGCGTACGGATCCTGTTCGAGGCCCCGACGGTGGCCGGCCTGGCCGCCCGCGTCGGCTCGCATACCGGCACCGCCCTGCGTCCGTCGCTGAGCACGCGCCCGCGGCCGCAGCGGCCGCCGCTGTCGCTGGCCCAGCAGCGGATGTGGTTCCTGAACCGCTTCGACATGGGGTCGGCCGCGAACAACATCCCGGCCGCGGTCCAGCTGCGCGGGGATCTCGACCTCACCGCGCTGCGCGGCGCGGTCGCCGATGTGGTGGCGCGGCACGAATCGCTGCGCACCGTGTACCCCTCCTACGACGGTGTCGGTTACCAGCAGGTGCTGCCCGTCGGCCAGGCCCTGCCCGAGATCGACGTGGTCGACGTCGGCGGGCCCGGCGCCGAGATCGACGTCGCGGCCTCCACCGACGAGCTGATCGCCGCGATCGTCGAATTCGCCGCCGGCGGTTTCGATGTGACCGCCGCGCCGCCGGTGCGGATGCGGGTGTTCCGGCGCGGGCCGCGTGAGCATGTGCTGGTCGTGGTGGCGCACCATATCGCCGCCGACGGCTTCTCCATGCGGCCGCTGGTGCGTGACCTGGTCACCGCGTACATAGCCCGGACGGCCGGTGAGGTTCCGGCCTGGGTACCGCTGTCGGTGCAGTACGTGGACTACGCGCTCTGGCAGCGGGAAACCCTCGGCGCCGAGGAGGATCCCCGCTCGCTGATCTCTCAGGAGCTGGAGTACTGGCAGACCGAGCTGGCGGGTCTGCCCGAGGAACTGCGGCTGACTCCCGCGCCGCGTCCCGCCGTGCCGACCTATCGCGCCGGCACCCACCGGTTCCAGCTGCCCGGACACCTGGTGGACTCGCTGAACGAGGTGGCGCGCGCCAACGGCACCACATTGTTCATGGTGGTGCACGGGGCATTCGCGGCGCTGCTCTCGCGGCTGTCGGGTACCGACGACATCGCCGTCGGCATCCCGGTCGCCGGTCGTGGCGAGCAGGCCCTCGACGATCTCGTCGGCATGGTGGTCAACACCCTGGTGCTGCGTGCGCAGGTGGATCCGGCGATGACCTTCGCCGAACTGCTGACCCAGGTCCGCGAACACGATCTCGCCGCGTTCGCGCACGCGGGAGTTCCCTTCGAGCGGCTGGTCGAGGTGCTCAACCCGGTCCGGTCGCAGGCGCGGCATCCGCTGTTCCAGGTGATGCTGTCGTTCCAGAACCTGGGCCGCACGTCGCTGGAGCTGCCGGGCCTGACGGTCGACGAACTCGCGATCGATTCCCCGACCGCGAAATTCGATCTGCAACTCACCCTCAGTGAGCACGCGGACCCGTCGGCCGATATGGACGCCGAACTCGTCTACTCCACCGATCTGTTCGACGCGGAGTTCGCGCGTGCCTTCGCGCTGCGTTTCGGCCGGATGCTGCGCGCGGTCACCGCCGCCCCGCATCGGCCGGTCGGCGATATCGAACTGCTCGAGCAGACCGAGCGCCTGCGCATCCTGGATCGCTGGAACGCCACCGAGTTCCCGGTCGACGCCGCGCTCACCACCCCCGCCGGCGACGCCGCCGCCACTCTCGTCGCGGTATTCGAGGCGCAGGCCGCGCGCACCCCCGATTCCGTCGCGGTGACCTTCGAGGGGACGAGTCTGTCCTATGCCGAGTTCGCCGACCGGGTGCACCGGCTGGCGCGCTGGCTCGTGCAGGCCGGAGTCGGCCCGGAATCGTATGTGGCGCTGGGGATGCGGCGTTCGATCGATCTGGTCGTCGCCATGTACGCGGTACAGGCCGCGGGCGGCGCCTATGTTCCGCTCGATCCCGATCATCCGGCCGAGCGCATCGACCACATCCTGGAGACCGCACGTCCGGTGTGCGTGCTCACCGCGGGCGACGACCTGGACACCACCCGGGCGCGGCAGGTGCGGATCGACGCACTGGACCTGTCCGATCATTCCGCCGAACCGTTGACCGACGCGGACCGGTTCCGCCCGCTGCGCTCGGAGAACACCGCCTACGTCATCTTCACCTCCGGCTCGACCGGTCGCCCGAAGGGTGTGGCGGTCTCGCACGCCGCGATCGTGAACCGGCTCGTGTGGATGCACGCCGAATACGGTCTGGCCGCCGATGACGTGGTGCTGCAGAAGACCCCGGCGACGTTCGACGTGTCGGTATGGGAGTTCTTCTGGCCGTTGCAGGTCGGCGCCCGCCTGGTGGTGGCCCGGCCCGATGGTCATCGGGATCCGCTGTACCTGGCCCGGGTCATCGACGCCGAACAGGTCACCACGGTCCACTTCGTGCCGTCCATGCTCTCGGTGTTCGTCGGCGCGATCGCCGGATCATCGGAGAACGGCGAACCCGTCTGCGCGAGCCTGCGCAATGTCTTCGCCTCCGGCGAAGCGCTGCCCGCGGCGACCGCGCAGCGGATACGCGAACTGACCGGCGCCCGGCTGCACAACCTGTACGGTCCGACCGAGGCCGCGGTCGACGTCACCTTCCACGAGGTCACCGCCGCCGACACCGCGTCGGTGCCGATCGGCGCCCCGGTGTTCAACACCCAGCTCTACGTGCTGGATTCGCGGCTGCGGCCGGTTCCGGTCGGCGTCCCGGGTGAGCTGTACCTGGCCGGCGCCCAGCTGGCGCACGGGTATGTGGCCCGCCCCGACCTCACCACCGAGCGGTTCGTCGCCGATCCGTTCGGCGCCGGCGGCCGCATGTACCGCACCGGCGACCTGGTCGCCTGGAACGCCGGCGGCGAACTGGATTATCTGGGCCGCACCGATTTCCAGGTGAAGGTGCGCGGTCTGCGTATCGAACTCGGTGAGATCGAGGCCCAGCTGACCGCGCTGGACACGATCGCGCAGGCGGTCGTGGTGGTGCACACCGACGCGCGCACCGGAGAGGCGCTGGTCGCGTACCTGGTGGCCGAGCCGGGCCGCACCGTCGACACCGCCGCGCTGCAGCTCGAACTGGGCCGGTCGCTGCCCGCCTATATGGTGCCGGCCGCCTACCTCGTGCTGGACGCCTTCCCGCTCAACGCGTCCGGCAAGCTCGACCGCCGGGCCCTGCCGGAACCCACCTTCACCGCCGCGGTGTTCCGTGCTCCGACGACCCCGATCGAGCAGATCGTCGCCGCGACCTACGCGGATGTGCTGGGTACCCAGCGGATCGGCCTGGACGACGACTTCTTCGGGCTCGGCGGCAACTCGCTGGTCGCGACGCAGGTCGCGGCCCGGCTGGGCGCCGCCCTGGACACCGAGGTCGCGGTCCGCGCGCTGTTCGAGGCGCCGACCGTCGCCGCCCTGGCGGCCCGGCTGGAAAGCTCGGCGGGCTCGGGCGCCCGCGCGCCGCTGGTCGCCCAGCAGCGCGGTGAACTGGTGCCGCTGTCGCCGGCCCAGCAGCGGATGTGGTTCCTGAACCGTTTCGACAACCGCACCGCGGTGAACAACATCCCCGTCGCGGTGCGCCTCACGGGCACACTGGACCTCGGCGCGTTGCAGGCGGCGCTGGCCGATGTGGTGGAGCGGCACGAGGCACTGCGCACCGTGTACCCCGACGTCGACGGAACAGGGCAGCAGCGGGTGCTGCCGCTCGGCGAGGTGGATCTCGACCTCACCGCGGAAACGGTCGCCGAATCCGCGGTGCCGGGCCGGATCCTGGAACTGGCCGGAGTGTTCTTCGACGTCACCGCCGCACCGCCGTTCCGGGCGAGTCTGCTGCGGGTGGACGAGCGGACCCATATCGTCGTCCTGGTCGCGCACCACATCAGCGCCGACGGTTTCTCGCTGCGGCCATTGCTGCGCGATCTGGTCGTCGCCTACACCGACCGCGGCCGCGGCATCGCCCCCGCCTGGGAACCACTGGTGGTGCAGTACGCCGACTACACGCTGTGGCAGCGCGCGGTCATGGGGTCGGAGGACGATCCGGAATCGGTGGCCGCCAAGCAGGTCGGCTACTGGACCGACCGGCTGCGGGACCTGCCCGATCAGCTGGAGCTCCCGGCCGACCGCCCGCGTCCGGAGGTCGCCTCCACGCGCGGCGCGACCCACGAGTTCACTGTGGACGCCACGCTGCGCGCCGCCTTGGAGGAACTGGCCCTCGCGCACGGAACCACGCTGTTCATGGTCGTGCACGCGGCCCTGGCGACCTGGGCGGCGCGGCTGTCCAACAGCACCGATATCGCCATCGGCACCCCGATCGCCGGCCGCGGTGAGCAGGCGCTCGACGATATCGTCGGCATGTTCGTCAACACCCTGGTGTTGCGCACCGAGGTCGATCCGGCCGGTCCGTTCGCCGATCTGCTGGCCCAGGCCCGCCGTACCGATCTGGCGGCCTTCGCGCACGCCGACATCCCGTTCGAGCGGCTCGTCGACATCCTCAGCCCGGTCCGTTCGCAGGCGCACCACCCGCTGTTCCAGGTCGCGTTGACCTTCGAGGCGGCCGCGGCCGCCGATATCGGCACCGTGGCACTGCCGGGGGTCGAGCTGTCGGTGGTGGACTTCGATCCGGGTACCGCGAAGTTCGATCTCCAGCTGACCGTCGGCACCGTCGGCGAGGCCGGCGGTGGCCTGCGCATGCAGTGGGCCTACGCCACCGATCTGTTCGACCCGGAAACCGTCGCGTCCTTCGCCGACCGGTTGCTGCGGATCCTGCGCAGCATCGTCGAGGAACCCGGGGTGGCGGTCGGCGATATCGACCTGCTCGGCGAGTCCGAGCGGCTGGATGTGGCGCAGCGCTGGGTGAGCTCCGGCGCGGAGACGGCCCCCGGTGTCTTCACCGCCGACGGCGTCGCCGCCGACCGGCCCGAAACCGCCACTCTGGCAAGTCTTTTCGAGGCAGCGGTCGCCGAGTATCCGCATCGCGTCGCCGCGCGGTTCGGGCCCGACCAGCTCAGCTACACCGACCTCGACCGCCGCGCGAATGTCCTGGCGCGCCGCCTGATCGAGGACGGCGCCGGCCCGGAGACCCTCGTCGCGGTGCTGCTGCCGCGTTCCCTGGACCTGGTGGTCGCGCTGCTCGCGGTGGTCAAATCCGGTGCGGGCTACGTACCGGTGGATCCGACCTATCCGCCCGAACGCATCGCCTACGTGCTGGAGGACGCACGCCCGGCCGCCGTCGTACTGGACTCCAGCGTGCAGATGACCCTGCCCGCCGGCCTGTCGCGGGTGGTCGTGGACGGTTTCGCCGTCGAGGCCGGCGATATCGAGGACGCCGACGACGGCCCGGTCACCGACGCCGACCGCACCGCCCCGCTGCGCCCCGACAACACCGCCTACGTCATCTACACCTCGGGCTCCACCGGTCGCCCCAAGGGCGTGGCCGTGGCGCATCGCAATGTGGTGCGGCTGTTCGCCAATACCGATCGCGATTTCGGATTCGGCCCCGAAGACGTGTGGACCCTGTTCCACTCCTACGCCTTCGACTTCTCGGTCTGGGAACTGTGGGGACCGCTGCTGTTCGGCGGCAGCCTCGTGGTGGTCGACTACTACACCTCCCGCTCGCCCGAACAGTTCCTCGAACTGCTGCGCACCGAACGGGTCACCGTCCTCAACCAGACTCCGTCGGCGTTCTACCAGCTGGCCGAGGCCGATCGCACCGCCCAGGCCGACCGTCCGCTGGCACTGCGCTATGTGGTGTTCGGCGGCGAGGCACTGGAACTGCGCCGGCTCGCCGACTGGGTCGGCCGGCACGGCGACGGCAGCACCGGCCGCACCCGGGCGATCGGCGACCGCGAGACCGCGTCGCCGCGACTGGTGAACATGTACGGCATCACCGAGACCACGGTGCACGTGTCGTACCGCGCGCTGGACGCCGCGACCATCGCGAGCGCCGCGGGCAGCGTGGTCGGCCGGGCGCTGGCCGGGCTGAAGGTGTACGTGCTGGACAACCGGCTGCGCCCGGTGCCGGTGGGTGTCGCGGGCGAACTGTACGTGGCCGGCGGGCAGCTCTCGCGCGGCTATCTGGGCCGCCCCGATCTCACCGCCGCGCGGTTCGTGGCCGATCCGCTCGCCGAACCCGGCAACCCCGGCGCCCGGCTCTACCGCTCCGGCGACCTGGCGCGCTGGAACCGATTCGGCGAACTCGAATACCTGGGCCGCGCCGACGATCAGGTCAAGGTGCGCGGTTTCCGCATCGAACTCGGTGAGATCGAGGCGGCCGTACTCGCGCAGCCGGGCATCGCCCAGGCGTCGGTGATCGTGCGTGAGGACGCCCCGGGCGATCAGCGCATCGTCGCCTACGTCGTCGCCGACACCGAATCCGCTCCGGACCTGGACGCCGTCCGTGACGGGGCCGCCGAACAGTTGCCGTCCTATATGGTCCCGGCGGCGTTCGTGCAGTTGGACGCCGTCCCGCTGACCGTCAACGGCAAGCTGGACCGCCGTGCCCTCCCCGCACCGGCGGCTCGCACCCGCGGCTTCCGCGCCCCGGCCACCCCGGTGCAGGAAGCGGTCGCCGGAGTCTTCGCCGACGTGCTCGGGATCGAGCGGGTCGGGATGGACGACGATTTCTTCGACCTCGGCGGCAACTCGCTGATCGCCACCCGGGTCGCGGCACGGATCGGCGCGGCCCTGGGCACCGAGGTGCCCGTGCGCGCGCTGTTCGAGGCGCCCACCGTGGAGGCGCTCGCCGCGCGGGTCGAAACGCGCACCGGCGCCGCCGCGCGCGCCGCGCTCGTGCCGCGGCAGCGAGCCGCCGACGAACTGGTTCCACTGTCCTACGCGCAGCAGCGGATGTGGTTCCTCAACCAGTACGACACCGCCTCCGGGGCCTACAACCTGCCGATGGCCATCCGCCTGGCGGGCCTGCTCGATCTCGACACGTTGCGCCTGGCGGTAGCTGATGTGGTGCGCCGCCACGAATCGCTGCGGACTCGCTACCCCGAGCACGGCGGCGTCCCGATGCAGCAGGTCGTACCGGCCGAACAGGTGGACCCGGACCTGCGCCTGGTGGGCGTACCGGCCGACGAACTGGTTACCGCGGTCACCGGGTTCGCGAGCGCCGGATTCGATGTGGCGCACGAGGTTCCGCTGCGCTTCCGGCTGTTCACCACGGGCCCGGACGAATTCGTCCTGGTCGTGGTCGTGCACCATATCGCCGGTGACGGTTTCTCCGCCGCGCCGCTGACCCGCGACGTGATGCTGGCCTACACCGCGCGGACCCAGGGCGCGGCGCCGGGCTGGCAGCCGCTGGCCGTGCAGTACGCCGATTTCGCAGTCTGGCAGCGTGAGGTGCTCGGCGGCGAGGACGATCCCGAATCGCCGATGGCCCGGCAGGTCGCCTACTGGCGGGACGCGCTCGATGATCTCCCCGACGAGATCACCCTGCCGATGGACCGGCCGCGCCCGTCGGTGGCCTCGTTGCACGGTGCCACCGTGCGGTCCGGGCTGCCGACCGAACTGGTCGCCCGGCTCGACGAACTGGCCCGGCAGCGGGGAGCCTCGCTGTTCATGGTGCTGCACGCGGCGCTGGCCGCCCTGCTGGCGCGGCTGTCGGGCAGCGCGGATATCGCGGTCGGCACTCCGATCGCGGGCCGTGGCGAACAGGCGCTCGACGATCTGGTGGGCATGTTCGTCAACACCCTGGTGCTGCGGACCGCCGTACCGTCGGGTGACACGTTCAGCGCACTGCTGGATCGGGCCAAGCACACCGATCTGGATGCCTTCGGCAATTCCGACGTACCGTTCGAACGCCTGGTGGAGTTGCTGTCGCCGGAGCGGTCGCAGGCCCGCAATCCGCTGTTCCAGGTGGCGCTGTCGTTGCAGAACAACGAGCGCCCCACCCTGGAACTCGCCGGACTCGGCGTCTCGGTGCTCGACCTCGAGGAGAACGTCTCCCGGTTCGATCTGCAGTTCACCCTGGCCGAGAATGCTTCGGCGGGTATGGATCTGGCGCTCACCTACGCCACCGAGCGGTTCGACGAGGCCACCGCGCGATCCTTCGTCGTCCGCTGGCAGCGGCTGCTGGCCGCGGTCGCGGCCGACCCCGACGCCGTCCTCGGCGAGATCGAGATCCTCGACTCCGCCGAACGGGCCGGGATCGTGGACCGCACCGGCGGACCGGGCCTGCCCGGACGGACGCTGCCCGAACTCATCGCCGAAGCCGTCGCCGCGGACCCGTCCGCACCGGCCGCGGTGTTCCGCGGTGAGCGGCTGAGCTACGGCGAGCTCGACGAACGCTCGAACCGCCTGGCGCGCCTGCTGATCGAACGCGGACTGGGCGCCGAGGATCTGGTGGCGATCGCGGTCCCGCGGTCGATGGATTCCTATTTCGCCGAGTGGGGTGTCACCAAATCCGGCGCCGCGTTCGTGCCGATCGACCCCACCTACCCGGCCGACCGTATCGCCCATATGCTCACCGACTCCGGTGCGCCCGTGGGGCTCACCGTGTCCTCGGTGCGCGACCAGTTGCCGGACACGGTGGACTGGGTGGTGCTCGACGATACGGATCTGGGCGCCTACGCCGCGGACCCGGTCGGCGACGCGGACCGGGTGCGCCCGCTGCGTCCGTCGAACACGGCCTACATCATCTACACCTCCGGTTCCACCGGTCTGCCCAAGGGCGTGGCGGTACCGCACGCCGGTCTGGCCAACTTCGCGGCCGAACAGGTGCATCGGTACCGGATGGACTCCGATTCGCGCACCCTGCACTTCTCCTCGCCCAGCTTCGACGCCTCGCTGATGGAGCTGCTGCTCGCGATCGGCCCCGGCGGCACGCTGGTGATCGTGCCGCCGGGCGTCTACGGCGGTGAGGAACTCTACGAACTCATCCGCGAAGAACAGGTCACCCATCTGTTCATCACCCCGGCCGCGCTGGCCACCCTCGACCCGGCCGGGCTGGACAGCCTGCGGGTGCTGGCGGTGGGCGGCGAGGCGTATTCGCCGGAACTGCTGGCGAAATGGGCCATCCCGCTGGGTGATCCGGCCCGGACGGACCGGCCGATCCGGTCCTTCCACAACATCTACGGCCCGACCGAGACCACCATCGTGGTCAATATCGGCGAACCGCTGCTGCCGGGGGACGCGCTCACCATGGGCGGCCCGAACCGCGGTATCCGTTCGCTCGTGCTCGACGACCGGCTGCGGCCGGTGCCCGACGGTGTGGCCGGTGAACTCTATGTCTCCGGTATCCAGGTGACCCGTGGTTATCTGGATCGCCCCGGGCTCACCGCGGACCGTTTCGTCGCCAACCCGTACGAGCCGGGGGAGCGGATGTACCGCACCGGCGACGTGGTGCGCTGGACCGCCCGGGAGCTGGACGGCACGACCGAGCACCGCCTCGAATACGTGGGCCGCTCCGACTTCCAGGTGAAGGTCCGCGGTTTCCGTATCGAACTCGGCGAGATCGACAACGCGCTGACCGCCCATGACACCGTCGATTTCGCGGTCACCGTGGGCCATACCAGCGCCGCGGGTGCGGTCTCGCTGGTGTCCTATGTCGTCGCGGGACCCGATCAGACGATCGATATCGCGGCGCTGACCGCGAATCTCGAGGATCGGCTCCCGGCCTACATGGTGCCGTCGTCGATCATGGTGCTGGACCGGATTCCGCTCACCCCGGTCGGCAAGCTCGACCGGCGGGCGTTGCCGGAGCCCGTGTTCGCGACCGATACCGCGTTCCGCGCACCGCGCACCCCGCTGGAGCAGACCATCGCCGATGTCTTCGCCGAGGTGCTCGGCGTGGACCGGGTGGGTGTGGACGATTCGTTCTTCGCCCTGGGCGGCGACAGCATCGTCTCGATCCAGTTGGTGTCCCGGGCGAAGGCACGCGGTGTGGTTTTCACGCCGCGGCATGTATTCGAGCAGCGCACCGTGGCCGGGCTGGCGGCGGTGGCCGAAACCGCGGATTCCGCCGACGCCGCGCCGGTACTGGCCGAACTGCCGGGTGCCGGGATCGGCACGCTGCCGCCGACCCCGGTGGTGCGGTTCATGGCCGAACGGGCCGGCTCCTTCGGCCGGTTCCATCAGCTCATGGCGCTGGAACTGCCGCTGGGTGTGGACGCCGCGACCATTGCCGCGGTCCTCGGGCCGGTGCTCGACCGGCACGATATGCTGCGCGCCCGGTTGGCCTTCGCCGACGGGGACTGGGTGGTCGAAACGGCCGAACCCGGCACCCTGGATGTGGCGGGCCTGATCGACCACACGGTGTTCGACGCGAGTGCGGACGCGGACCTGTTCTTCGAGATCGCCTCGGCCGCCGTGGATGCCGCACTGGACCGGCTCGACCCGCTGGGCGGTGTCGTCGTGCGGTTCGTCTGGCTCGAGCCCGACAGCGCCGAGCGCGCGGGCCGCCTGGTGGTCATCGCCCATCACCTGGTGGTGGACGGTGTGTCCTGGCGCATCCTGGTCCCCGACCTGGTGGCCTCCGCCGGCGCGCACAGCGCCGGCGGGGCCCCCGAACTGCCCGCCCCCGCCACCTCCATGCGCTCCTGGGCGCACGCGCTGGACGAGAACGCCCGCAGCCCACGGCGACTGGCCGAACTGGACTACTGGCGCACCGTCGCCGGTACCGCCGACCCGCTGCTCACCGAGCGTCGGATGGACCCGGCCGCCGATACCTCCGGAGTGGTCGAGATCCACGCGGTAGAGGTGTCCCCGGAGGTGACCCGGAGCCTGCTGACCACGGTTCCGGCGTTGTTCCACGGCGGTGTCAACGACGGCCTGCTCACCGCGCTCGCGCTGGCCACCGCCGTATGGCGGGCGCGCCGCGTGCCGGGGTCGCGCGCCGACGACGCGCTGCTGGTCCGGCTCGAGGGCCACGGTCGCGAAGAAGAGGTCGTGCCCGGGGCGGACCTGTCGCGGACGGTCGGCTGGTTCACCGCCATCTTCCCGGTGCGGTTCGAGCTGACCGGGATCGACGTCACGGCCGCCTTGACCGGAGGCCCCGATATGGGGGCGGCGCTCAAGGCCGTCAAGGAGCAGTTGCTGGCGGTGCCCGACAAGGGCATCGGCTACGGCCTGCTGCGGTACATGAACCCCGCGACCGCCGGTGAACTCCCCACGGAACTGCCGGGCCAGGTGAGCTTCAACTACCTGGGCCGCGTCGCCGCGAGCGAGCTGCCCGAGGGATTGCGCGGGTTCGGCTGGGTCCCCGCGCCCGAACTCGGTCTGCTCGGCGGCGCCTATGACGCCGATATGCCGGCGATGGCGCCGCTGGACATCAATGCCATCGTGGCCGGCGATACGCTGACCGCGCGGATCGGCTATCCGTCCACCCTGCTCTCGGCCGGTGAGGTCGCCGAATTCGGCGACCTGTGGGTCGCGGCGCTGGAGGCCGTCGCCCGGCACGCCGAGTCGGCGGGTGCGGGCGGGCACACGCCGTCCGATTTCGGCATGGTGCGCCTGGCGCAGGCCGATATCGACGGGTTCGAACGGCAGTTCCCGGGCCCGGTGGCCGATGTGTGGCCGGTGTCCTCACTGCAGGCCGGTCTGCTGTTCCACGCACAGCTCGCCGCGCATTCGGTCGACGTGTACACCGCGCAGGCGGTGCTCACGCTCAGCGGCCGGGTCGACGCGACCCGGCTGCGGGCGGCCGCGCAGGCTCTGCTCGACCGCTACGAGAATCTGCGCACCGCCTTCGTCGCCGACTCCGGCGGTAATCCGGTGCAGATCGTGCTCGACGGGGTCCGGGTGAACTGGGCGGAATTCGACCGCACCGCCACCGGGGACGCCGCCGAACTGATCGACGCGGACCGGTTGCGGCGCTTCGATCTCACCGAACCGCCGCTGATCCGATTCACCCTGATCCAGGTGGGCGCCCAGGAGTGGCAGTTCGTGGTGTCCAACCACCACATCCTGCTCGACGGCTGGTCGATGCCGCTGCTCATGCGGGATCTGCTGGTGCTGTACGCGGCGCACGCCGACACCAGCGTGTTGCCCGCCGCCCGCTCCTACCGGCACTTCCTGGAATGGGTCGGCGAGCAGGACCATCGGGCGTCGCTGACGGTGTGGTCCGACGCGCTGTCCGGCATCAGCGAACCGACCCTGCTGACCAGGCCGGACAGCGGCGGGTCTTCCTCGCACGAGATCAACGCGCTCTCCGGTGAATACGAGTTCGGGCTCGACGAGGTCGCTACCTCCCGGCTCACCGCGGTGGCCGCGGAAATCGGGATCACCGCCAATACCGTGCTGCAGGTCGCGTGGGCGATCCTGGTGGGCCGGATGACCAGCCGCGACGATGTGCTGTTCGGCGCCACCGTATCCGGTCGCCCCCCGCAATTGACCGGTGTCGAGACGATGGTCGGCCTGTTCATCAACACTGTCCCGGTGCGGGTGCGCTTCGACCAGTCCCGGTCCGCGCGCGAGGTCCTGGTCCGTACTCAGGCCGAGCAGGCCGATCTGCTCGACCACCACTATGTGGGCCTGTCCGATATCCAGACGGCCGCCGGAATGGCGAACCTGTTCGACACGCTGCTGGTGTTCGAGTCCTATCCGGTGGACGCGGAGGGCATCCAGGCGCAGGCCGCCGATATCGACGGGATGACGGTGACCGGCCTGAACGCGGTCGACGCCACGCACTACCCGTTGACCCTGGTGGCCGCGATGGATTCCCGGCTGCGGATCCGCGCCGGCTACCTGCACGACATGTTCGACGAGGCGACCGTCCGCCGGATCGCCGAGCGGCTGGTGTGGGTGCTCACCGCCATCACCACCGAGCCCGAGCGCCCGATCAGCGAGATCGATCTGCTCGGCGAAGGGGAGCGCGAACTCGTGCTGTCGCGGTGGAACGCGACGGCCCACGATCTGGACACCACCGCGACCCTGGTCTCGATGTTCACCGACCAGGTCGCGCGGACCCCGCAAGCGTCCGCGCTCACGTTCGAGGGGACGACTCTGTCCTACGCCGAGCTCGCCGCCCGGGTGAACCCGCTGGCGCGCTGGCTCATCGATCGCGGTGTCGGCCCGGAATCGTATGTGGCGCTGGGGATGCGGCGTTCCATCGATCTGGTGGTCGGAATGTACGCGGTCGCCGTGGCCGGCGGCGCGTATGTGCCGCTGGACCCGGATCATCCGGCCGAGCGCACCGAATACATTCTGCGGACCGCCGATCCCGTGTGCGTGCTCACCTCCGGCGACGATCTCGAGATCGACACCGCGCAGGTGCGGATCGATCTGCTGGATCTGTCCGGGCACCGCGAGAGCGCGATCACCGACCGGGACCGCCGGGCCCCGCTGCGCTCCGGCAATACCGCGTACGTGATCTTCACGTCGGGTTCGACGGGCCGCCCGAAGGGTGTGGCGGTGTCGCATGCGGCGATTGTGAATCGTCTGGTGTGGATGCAGTCCGAGTACGGGTTGTCGGTCACGGATGTGGTGTTGCAGAAGACGCCGGCGTCGTTCGATGTGTCGGTGTGGGAGTTCTTCTGGCCGTTGCAGATCGGTGCGCGGTTGGTGGTGGCCAAGCCGGACGGTCATCGTGATCCCGCCTACCTCGCGGAGATCATCGACGCCGAGCGGATCACGGTCGCGCATTTCGTGCCGTCGATGCTGACCGTTTTCGTCGGGGCTCTCGCCGAGACCGCCGATTCGGAATCCCGCTGTGCGTCGTTGCGGTTGGTGTTCTCCTCGGGTGAGGCGTTGTCGCCGAAGCCTGCGCGGCGTGTGCGGGAGTTGACCGGGACTGCGTTGCACAACTTGTATGGTCCGACCGAGGCCGCGGTGGATGTGACGTATCACGAGGTGACCGATGCCGATGTGGTGTCGGTGCCGATCGGTGCGCCGGTGTTCAATACGCGGGTTTATGTGCTGGATGACCGGTTGCGGCCGGTTCCGGTGGGTGTCGCGGGTGAGTTGTATCTTGCGGGTGCGCAGTTGGCGCGTGGTTATGTGGCGCGGCCTGATCTGACCTCCGACCGTTTCGTGGCGGATCCGTTCGATTCCGGTGCGCGTATGTATCGCACTGGTGATCTGGTTACGTGGACTGCTGGTGGTGAGCTGGATTATCTGGGTCGTACCGATTTCCAGGTGAAGTTGCGTGGTCTGCGTATCGAACTCGGCGAGATCGAAGCCGCGCTCGCCGGTATCGATGAGGTCGACCAGGCCGTCGTGGTACTGCGCGGCGATCCGCACACCGGCGATCAGCTGGTCGGCTATGTGGTCGCGGCGGCGGGCGCTCAGCTCGATATCGAAACCGTGCGCGAGGACCTCTCCGCGCAGGTGCCCGCCTACATGGTTCCGGCGACGATCATCGCGCTGGACGCGTTCCCGCTCAACGCCTCCGGCAAGCTCGACCGCAAGGCGCTGCCCGCGCCGGTGTTCGAGGCCGCGGTGTTCCGCGCCCCCACCACCCCGGTGGAGGAGATCGTCGCCCGGACCTTCGCCGAGGTTCTCGGCGTCGAGCGGGTCGGGCTCGACGACGACTTCTTCGCGCTCGGCGGCAACTCGCTCAGCGCGACCCAGGTCGCCGCCCGGTTGTCGGCGGCATTGGATACCGCTCTCGCGGTCCGCGAACTGTTCGAAGCGTCCACCGTGGCGGCACTGGCCGCGCGCGCGGAAACCCGGGCCGGTGCGGGCAGCGCCCACGCGGCACTCGTCCCGCAGCCCCGCCCGACCCATACCCTGCCCTCCGGCGAGGTCGTGGAGCGGGTGCCGTTGTCGCTGGCGCAGCAGCGGATGTGGTTCCTGAACCGGTTCGATCCGGATTCGGCGGTGGACAACATCACCGTCGCGGTCCGGATGTCGGGTCTGCTGGACCGGCAGGCCCTCCAGATCGCGGTGGCCGATGTGCTGGCCAGGCACGAATCGCTACGTACCTTCTATCCGGAGGTCGACGGCACCGCCTATCAGCAGATCGTGCCGACCGCGCAGGTCATCCCGGATCTGGCGCCGATCGATATCACCGAGGCCGAACTGCCGCACCGCCTGGCCGAAGTGGTGATGGCCGGATTCGATGTCATCGCCGCGGTTCCGTTCCGGGCCCGGCTCTTCGAGATCAGCCCGACCGAGCACGTCCTCGGTTTCGTGGTCCACCACATCTCCGGCGACGGGTTCTCGATGACCCCGTTCTTCCGGGACGTGGTCACCGCCTACGCCGCCCGGATCGAGGGCGGGGAGCCCGGCTGGCGTCCGCTCGAGGTCCAGTACGCCGACTACGCGCTGTGGCAGCGGCAGGTGCTGGGGTCGGAGGACGACCCGGATTCGGTGATCTCCGAACAGATCTCGTACTGGACCGACAAGCTGGCCGGAATCCCGGAACAGCTGGATCTGCCGATCGACCGGCCGCGGCCCGCGATCGCGTCCGGTCGCGGCGCGACCCATCTGTTCGAGATCGACGCCGATACCCATGCCGCCCTCACCGAACTCGCCCGCTCGCACGGCGCCACCCTGTTCATGGTCGTGCACTCCGCTTTCGCGGTCCTGCTGTCGCGGCTTTCCGGTGAATCCGATATCGCGATCGGCACCCCGGTCGCGGGTCGCGGTGAACGTGCGCTCGACGACCTGATCGGCATGTTCGTCAACACCCTGGTGCTGCGTACCCCGGTGGACCCGGGCGCCGGCTTCACCGATCTGCTGAGTGCGGTGCGCGGCACCGATATCGCCGCTTTCGGTCATGTCGATCTGCCGTTCGAGCGGCTGGTGGAGATTCTGAACCCGGTGCGCTCGCAGGCCCGGCATCCGCTGTTCCAGGTGATGTTGTCGCTGCAGAACACCCGGCCGGTCAGCATGGAGTTGCCGGGCCTGGTCATCGAAGGGGTCGGCACCCCGATCGAGACCGCCAAGTTCGATCTGGCGCTCGAGCTCACCGAGCGGGTCGGCGAAGAGGCCGGCGCCGCCGGAATCGACGCGAAATTCGTCTACGCCACCGACCTGTTCGACGACGTCACCGTCGCCACCTTCGCCCGGCGGTTCAACCGGCTGCTCAAGGCCCTCACCCGGACGCCGGAACGGCCGATGGGTGATCTGCCGATGCTCGAACCGGCCGAGGCGGCGCAGGAACTGCGCGGCTGGCACGGGACCACGCGGCCCATGGACCGTTCCGCGACTCTGGCCTCGATGTTCACCCAGCAGGCTTTCGAGACCCCGGACTGGGTCGCGCTCACCGGCCCGACCGGCGAATCGCTGACCTACGAAGAGTTCTCGGCCCGGGTCTCGCGGTTGGCGCGCAAGCTGATCGACGACGGCGTCGGCCCGGATACCCGGGTGGCCCTGGGCATCCGGCGCTCCATCGACCTCGTCGTCGCGATGTACGCGGTGGTGCAGGCCGGCGGCGCCTACGTCCCGCTCGACCTGGACCAGCCGGCCGACCGGATCGCCTATGTCCTCGACACCGCGGCACCGGTCTGTGTGCTGACCACCGGCCGTGACGGTTTCGCCGCCGCGGGCCGCCCGACCCTGACCGTCGACGAGATCGATTTGTCCGGCTATTCGGACGACCCGGTCACCGATGCCGACCGGACTGTCCCGCTGCATCCGCAGCATCTGGCCTACATGATCTTCACCTCGGGTTCGACCGGTCGCCCCAAGGGCGTGGCCGTCACGCACGCGGCGATCGTGAACCGTCTCGTGTGGATGCAGGCCCAGTACGGGTTGTCGGGCTCGGACGTGGTGTTGCAGAAGACGCCGTCGACGTTCGACGTATCGGTGTGGGAATTCTTCTGGCCGTTGCAGATCGGCGCCCGGCTGGTGGTCGCCAAGCCGGACGGTCACCGCGACCCGGTGTATCTGGCCCAGGTGATCGACGCCGAAGACGTGTCGGTGGCGCATTTCGTGCCGTCGATGCTGACCGTGTTCGTCGGAGCGCTGGCGGATTCGGGTGTGGCGCACTGCGATTCGCTGCGCCTGGTGTTCGCCTCGGGCGAGGCGCTGACACCGCGGCCGGCGCAGCGACTGCGCGAGCTGACCGGTGCGGCGCTGCACAACCTGTACGGCCCGACCGAGGCCGCGGTCGATGTGACCTATCACGAGGTCACCGATGCCGATACCGTCACGGTGCCGATCGGTGCGCCGGTATGGAACACCCAGGCCTTCGTCCTGGACGCCCGGCTGCATCCGGTGCCACCGGGTGTCGCGGGTGAGCTCTATCTGGCGGGCGTCCAACTGGCCCGGGGCTACTTCGGTCAGACGACGCTGACCGCGGACCGTTTCGTGGCCAACCCGTTCGGTCCCGAGGGCTCCCGGATGTACCGCACCGGCGACCTGGTCACCCGGGGCCGCGACGGCGAGCTGAACTACCGGGGCCGCACCGATTTCCAGGTGAAGCTGCGCGGTCTGCGGATCGAGCTCGGCGAGATCGAGACCGCGCTCACCGGACACCCGTCGGTCGGGCACGCGGTGGTGCTGGTGCGGACCGACGCGCACACCGGCGACCGTCTGGTCGGCTATGTGGTTCCCGCCTCGGATGCCGACGTTGACGTCGACGTGCTGCGCGACTACCTGGGCACACAGGTGCCCGCTTATATGGTGCCGGCAGCGTTCGTGGTGCTCGATGAGCTCCCGGTCAACGCCAGCGGCAAACTCGACCGCCGGGCGTTGCCGGATCCGGTGTTCGCGGCCCGCGAGTTCCGCGCTCCGACCACCCCCGTGGAAGAGATCGTCGCGAATGTGTTCGCCGAAGTCCTCGGCGTCACCGCGGACCGGCGGATCGGCCTGGACGACGATTTCTTCGAACTCGGCGGCAACTCGCTGATCGCCACCAAGGTGGCCGCCCGGCTGGGCGCCGCCCTGGAGACCGAGATCCCGGTCCGGATGCTGTTCGAGGCGTCGACCGTGGCGGCGCTGGCGACCCGGATGGAACACGCGGAGAGCGGGGCGCGCCTGGCGTTGACCGCCGGACCGCGGCCGGACCGCATTCCGCTGTCGCTGGCGCAGCAGCGGATGTGGTTCCTGAACCGGTTCGACAGCCGGTCGGCCGCGTACAACGTGCCGATGGCGGTCCGGTTGTCGGGTCGCCTGGATGCGGACGCGCTGCGCGCGGCGATCGGCGACCTGGTCGGCCGGCACGAGGTGCTGCGCACGGTGTATCCGGAGAGCGACGGTCCCGAGCAGGTGATCCTGCCGGTGGTCGGCGCGGTACCGGAACTGACGGTGCGCGCGGTGGCCGCGGACGCGGTGCTCGGCGCGGTGCTCGAACTCGTCTCGACCACCTTCGATGTCACCACCGAGGTGCCGTTGCGGGTGGCGCTGTTCGATATCGATGGCGCCGGCACGGAATACGTCCTCGCGATGGTGGTGCACCATATCGCCGGTGACGGCTCCTCCGTGGGGCCGCTGACCCGTGATCTGATGATCGCCTACGCGGCGCGGGCCACCGGCGAGGCGCCGGGCTGGGCGCCGCTGCCGGTCCAGTACGCCGACTACAGCATCTGGCAGCGGTCGGTGCTCGGTGACGAGGCGGATCCGGAATCGCTGGCGCACAAGCAGGTCGCGTACTGGCAGTCGGCGCTGGCCGAGCTGCCCGAACAGCTGGACCTGCCGACCGACCGGCCGCGTCCGGCGGTGCAGTCGCACACCGGTGGCCGGGTCGAGGTCCATATCGACGCGGAGATCCACCGCGCGCTGCTGGAAGCCGCGCGTGACGAGCACGCCACCCTGTTCATGGTGGTGCACACCGCGTTCGCGGTGCTGCTCGCCCGGCTTTCGGGCTCCGACGACATCGCCATCGGCACGCCGCTGGCGGGTCGCGGCGAGGCGGCACTCGACGATCTCATCGGCATGTTCGTCAACACCTTGGTGTTCCGGACCCGGATCGACCGCGGTGAACCCTTCACCGAACTGCTGTTCCGGCAGCGGGAGAACGATATCCGCGCCTTCGCCAACGCCGATGTGCCGTTCGAACGCCTGGTGGAGGTCCTGAACCCGGAGCGCTCGACCGCGCGCCATCCGCTGTTCCAAGTGGGTCTGTCGTTCCAGAACACGGCGAATTCGCAGCTGGAACTGCCGGGCCTGACCGTTTCGCCGGTGGATTTCGATACCGAGCAGTCCCAGTTCGACCTGAATCTGATCGTCGGGGACAACTACGACGATTCCGGCGCCGCGGACGGAATCAGCGGGTTCCTGACCTACGCGACCGATCTGTTCGACAGCGCGACCGCGCAGGGCATCGTCGACCGGTTCCTGCGGCTGCTCCGCGAGATCGTGGCCGCCCCGGATACCGCGGTGGGCGATTTCGACGTCCTCGACGACTCCGAACGGGACCGCGTCCTGGTGGCGTGGAACGACACCGCGCGGACGATCGATCCGGAACTGCTGCTGACCGGCTACACCCGGACCGCGGCGGCCCATCCCGATCGGGTTGCGGTGGTGTACGAGGGCGCCGAGCTCACCTATCGGGAATTCGACGAACGGGTCAACCGGCTGGCCCGATTGCTGATCGAGTCGGGTGTGGGCCCGGAGTCCCTGGTGGGGCTCGCGGTGCGGCGCTCGCTGGACCTCGTGGTCGGCATGTACGCGATCATCACGGCCGGTGGCGCCTATGTTCCGCTGGATCCGGACCATCCGGCCGAACGCATCGGCCATATCCTCGGCACCGCCCGGCCGGTGTGCGTGCTCACCACCGCCGCGGACGCGGTGCCGGTTCCGACGGGCACTCCGGTGTTCGAGATCGACAGCGTCGATGCCGAGTCCTACCCGGCCGACCCGGTGCGGCCGAGTGAACTGCGCGGGGTCGTCTCGCCCGACAACCCGGCGTATGTGATCTTCACGTCCGGTTCCACGGGCCGCCCGAAGGGTGTGGCGGTTTCGCATCGGGCCATCCACAACCAGATCACCTGGATGCTGTCGGAATACCCGATGGACGCCGCGGACGTCTACTTCCAGAAGACCGCGACCACCTTCGACGTATCGCTGTGGGGCTGGTTCATGCCGCTGCGGGCGGGCGCGAAACTCGTCGTGGCCACCCCGGACGGTCATCGCGACCCGGCCTATATCGCGGAAACCATTGCCGCGCGGCAGGTCACCGTCACCGACTTCGTGCCCTCGATGCTGACGGTCTTCGCGACCCAGACCGCCGCGGGGTCGATCCCGACCCTGCGCGATGTCTTCGTGATCGGCGAGGCGCTGCCGCCGGAGACGGTGGCGGCTGTCCGGGCGATCTCGGATGCCGGTGTGCACAACCTGTACGGTCCGACCGAGGCCGCGGTATCGGTGACCTATTGGCCGGCTACCGGTTCGGAGACCTCCAGTGTCCCGATCGGCTTGCCGCAGTGGAACACCCGCGGCTATGTGCTGGACGCCCGGTTGCGGCCGGTACCCCCCGGTGTGGTGGGTGAGCTCTATCTGGCGGGCGATCAGCTGGCCCGCGGTTATGTCGCGCGCCCGGACCTGACTTCGGACCGGTTCGTGGCCGACCCGTTCGATCCGGGCGCCCGGATGTACCGCACCGGCGACCTGGTGCGCTGGCAGCCGATCGACGGCAAGGGTGTCCTGGACTATCTGGGTCGCTCCGATTTCCAGGTCAAGTTCCGCGGTCAGCGGATCGAGCTCGGCGATATCGAATCGGCGCTGCTGGCGCAGCCGTCGGTGAGCCAGGCGGTCGCGTTGGTCATGCCGTCGGAACTCGGTGAACAGCTGGTCGCCTATGCGGTGCCGGCGCCGGGCGCGCAGATCGATCCGGCGGGCCTGCTCGCCGCCATCGGGCAGCGGCTGCCGACCTACATGGTCCCGGCGACCGTGGTCGGGCTGACCGAGTTCCCGCTCAACACCAGCGGCAAGCTGGACCGCAAGGCGCTGCCGAAGCCGACGCTGAGCCGGCGTGAGTTCCGGGCCCCGGCAACCCCGATCGAGGAGATCGTGGCCGGAGTGTACGCGGATCTGCTCGGGGTCGAGCGGGTCGGCGCGGACGACGATTTCTTCGCGCTCGGCGGCAACTCACTGGTCGCGACCCAGATCGTGGCCCGGATCGGCGCCGCGGTGGATACCCGAGTGCCGGTGCGGCTGCTGTTCGAGGCGCCCACGGTGGCCGGTCTGGCCGCGAAGCTGGAGCAGCACTCCGGTGCCGCGGGACGCCCGCCGCTCGTCGCCGGGCCACGGCCCGAGGTGGTGCCGCTGTCGCTGGCGCAGCAGCGGATGTGGTTCCTCAACCAGTTCGACACCGCGTCCTCGGCGTACAACATCCCGGCCGCGATCCGGCTCACCGGCGAACTGGACACCGCCGCCCTGCAGCGGGCGGTCGCCGATGTGATCGGTCGGCACGAGGTCCTGCGTACCGTCTATCCGGAGCGGGACGGGGTTCCGCAGCAGGTGATCCTGCCGGTGGAACGGGCGCTCCCGGACCTCACGCCGGTTCCGGTTCCGGCCGAAGCGGTGCGCGACCGGGTCGCGGCCGCGATCTCCGTCGGCTTCGACGTCACCACCGAGGTACCGCTGCACGCGGCGCTGTTCCATGTGGGCGAGCGCGAGTACGTGCTGGTCATCGTGGCGCACCACATCAGCACGGACGGCTGGTCGATGGGACCGCTCACCCGTGACGTCATGGTCGCCTACGCGGCCCGGGCCGCCGGTGAGTTGCCCGCGTGGTCGCCGCTGCCCGTGCAGTACGCCGATTTCAGCCTGTGGCAGCGCGCGGTTCTGGGTTCCGGCGACGACCCGGAGAGCCTGCTCAGCAACCAGACCGAGTTCTGGCGGACCGCGCTGGACGGGGTCCCCGACGAGCTGAACCTGCCCGCCGACCGGACCCGCCCCACCACGCAGTCCTTCGCGGGCGGCCGGGTGCGCTTCGATATCGACGCCGAGTTGCATCGCGCGGTGGTCCGCCTGGCCGCCGAGCACAACGCGACGCTGTTCATGGTCGTGCACGCCACGCTGGCGCTGTTCCTGGCCCGGATGTCGGGCACCGGCGATATCACCGTCGGCACCCCGGTCGCGGGCCGCGGCGAAGCCGAGCTCGACGATGTCATCGGCATGTTCGTCAACACCCTGGTGCTGCGATCCCAGGTGGACGGTGACCTGAGTTTCACCGAATTCCTGGCCGCCACCAGGGAATCCGACCTGCAGGCCTTCGGGCACGCCGATATCCCGTTCGAGCGGCTGGTCGAGCTGCTCGACGTGGAACGGTCGACGGCCCGCCATCCGCTGTTCCAGGTGGCGCTGTCGTTCGAGAACCTGCCGGTCACCGAGTTCGAGCTGCCCGACCTGCGGGTCGCCGGCGTCGAGTTCGATATCGACACCGCGAAATTCGATCTCGCGCTCAATCTGGCCGAGCTCGCGGGCGGCGGAATGTACGCGGACTTCGCCTACGCCCGTGACCTTTTCGACGAGTCCACGGTGGCGGTGTTCGCCGAGCGGTTCGTCCGATTGCTGCGCGCCGCCGTCGGCGCCCCGCACACGCCCCTCGGCGATCTGCCGCTGCTCGAGGACGCCGAATTCGGGCTGATGACCGATGTCCACGGCGACCATGTCATGGCCACCGGTCTGATGCCGGAAATGCTCACCCACGGCGTCCGCCTCAACCCGGACGGTGTGGCCGTTCGCTACCGGGGCCGTTCCATCACCTACCGCGAACTCGACGACCGGTCCTCGCGACTGGCGCGGGTGCTCATCGGCCGCGGTGTCGCGCCGGAAGAGATCGTGGCGCTGTCCTTCCCGCGCTCCTACGAGATGGTGCTCGCTTTCTGGGCGGTGACCAAAGCCGGTGGCGCGCATGTGCCGGTGGACCCGAACTACCCGGACGACCGCAAGCGCCACATGCTCACCGACTCCCGTGCCGTCCTGGGTATCACGAGCAGTGAGTTCGTGGATCAGTTGCCGGGCGAGGCCGAATGGCTGCTGCTGGACGATCCGGAGTTCATCGCCGAGATCGATGCGGAGTCGGGGGCCGAGGTCACCGACGCCGAGCGGCGCGCGCCGCTGATGATGTGGCATCCCGCCTACCTCATCTACACCTCAGGATCGACCGGCCTGCCCAAGGGCGTCACGGTGACCCATGCCGGTATCGGCGGTCTCGCCGATACCGCGACCGACCTGTACAAGCTGGAATCGCATCATCGGTTCCTGCAGATCTGCTCGCCCAGCTTCGACCCGTCGGTACTGGAATGGGTGTGCGCCGGGTACATCGGCGCCACCCTGGTGGTGGTGCCCGGTGAGATCCTCGGCGGACCGGACCTGGCCGAACTGCTGCGGGCCGAGCGGGTCACCCACACCATCATCACTCCCGCGGTGCTGGGCAGCATGGACCCCGAGGGGCTGGACAGCATCGAGGTGCTCTCCGTCGGCGGCGATGTGACGACGCCGGAACTGCTCGCCAAGTGGCAGCGGGGACGTCAGTACTTCAACGCGTACGGCCCCACCGAGGCCACCATCATCTCCACCTTCGCCCGGCTGGTCCCGGACGAGCGGATCACCGTCGGCCGCCCGGTGCACGGGATGACCGCGCTGGTGCTGGACTCCCGGCTGCATCCGGTGCCGCCGGGTGTCGCGGGTGAGCTGTATCTGTCGGGCGGTGCGCTGGCCCGCGGCTACCACAACAGGCCGGACCTGACCGCGGACCGGTTCATCGCCAATCCGTGGGGCGATATCGGCTCCCGGATGTATCGGACCGGCGACGTGGTGCGCTGGTACGCCCCGGCGGGCGAGCACGCCGGGAATCAGACACTGCCGACGGTGAACTGGCACCTCGACTATGTCGGCCGCTCCGATTTCCAGGTGAAGATCCGCGGTTTCCGCGTGGAACTCGGTGAGATCGACACCGCGCTCACCACCCATCCCGATATCGACTTCGCGATCACCCTGGGCCGGGAAACCGATGCCGGGGCGACGATTCTGGTGTCCTATGTACTCGCGGTCACCGGTCACTCGGTGGATACCCGCGCGGTAACCGATTTCGTCGCCCGCACGCTCCCGGCGCATATGGTGCCGAGCGCGATCGTGGTGTTGGACGAGATTCCGTTGACGCCGGTCGGGAAGTTGGATCGGAAGGCGTTGCCGGAGCCGGTGCTGGAGGTTGGTGAGTTCCGGGCTCCGGTGGGTGAGGTGGAGTCGGTGATCGCCGAGGTGTTCGCTGATGTGCTCGGGGTGCCGGGTGTGGGTGCGGATACTGATTTCTTTGCTTTGGGTGGGGATTCGATTCTGTCGATCCAGTTGGTGTCGCGGGCGAAGGCGCGGGGTGTGGTGTTCTCGCCGCGTGACGTCTTCGAGCGGCGCACGGTGGCCGCGCTGGCCGAGGTCGCCTCGATCGGCGGTACCGGTGAGGTGCTGTTGGCGGAGTTGCCCGGTGGTGGTGTGGGTGATATCCCGTTGACGCCGATCATGGCGCAGATCCTGGACGGCAACGATTCCTACCAGCGGTTCTCGCAGACCGTGACGCTGAAGTTGCCGGTCGATCTGGACACTGAGACGCTGGTCGCCACCCTCGCGGGTGTCGTGGACCATCACGACGTGCTGCGGGCACGCCTGGTCCCCGGTGACGGCGGGCCGGTGTTCGAGACATCGGCTCCGGGCGCGGTGGATGTGAACGCCCTGCTGCACCGGGTGGATGTGGCCGCCGGGGTGGCGGACGAGGAACTGACGCGGATCGCGACGGCGGAGTTCGACGCGGCGCTGGACCGGTTGGATCCGGCCGCCGGTGCGATGGTGCAGTTCGTGTGGTTCGCCTTCGAGGGTGAGCGTCGTGATGTGCTGCTGGTGGCGGCGCATCACTTCGTGGTCGACGGCGTGTCCTGGCGCATCGTGGTGCCGGATCTGGCGATGGCCTGGTCGCAGGTCGCGGCCGGGCAGGCGGTGGCGTTGCCGGCGGTGGGCACCTCGCTGCGGCGGTGGGCACACGGCCTGGTGGAGGCCGCGGCCGATAGCGAGCGAGTGCACGAACTCGAGTACTGGCAGCGGGTTGTCGAAACTCCGGATCCGCTGTTGGGCTCGCGCGCGTTCGACCCGGAGATCGATACCAACGCGACGGTCGAGCGCGTCGAGATCCGGGTTCCCGCGGATATCACCGAGGCCGTCCTGACCACGCTGCCCGCGCGTTATCACGCGGGCGCCAACGACGGTCTGCTCTCGGCGCTGGCGATCGCGGTATCGCGCTGGCGCGGTGCGGATTCCGGATCGTCGGCGTTGATCAAGCTCGAGGGTCACGGCCGTGAGGAAGACGTCGTGCCGGGTGCGGATCTGTCCCGCACCGTCGGCTGGTTCACCGCGGCGCATCCGATGCGGCTGGACTTCGACGGGATCGATGTCGATGATGCGTTCGCCGGTGGTGCGGCCGCGGGTGCGCTGATCAAGTCGGTGAAGGAGCAGTTGCTCGCGGTGCCGGACAAGGGTCTGGGCTACGGCATGCTGCGGTATCTGAACGCCGAGACCGGTGCGTCGCTGCCGGACAAGGTGCCTGGTCAGATCAGCTTCAACTATCTGGGCCGCGTCTCGGCGGGCGAGATTCCCGCCGAACTCGCCGAACTCGGGTGGGTTCCGTCCGACGATCTGGGTCGATTGGACGCGGATCAGGACCGGGATATGCCGGCCAACGCGGTGCTCGACATCAACGCGATCGTCAACTCCGGCGCCGACGGTCCCGAACTGACCGCGTCGTTCGCCTTCCCGGCCGGTGTACTGACCGCCGCGCGGGTCCGCGAGGTCGGTGACCTGTGGGTGGCCGCGCTGTCCGCGCTCGCCGACCATGTGCGGCGCCCGGAATCCGGTGGTCACACCCCGTCCGATATGCCGCTGGTGCGGGTGAGCCAGGACGAGATCGAGACCTGGGAACGGCAGTACCCCACCTTGACCGAGGTGTGGCCGCTGTCCTCGCTGCAGTCCGGTCTGGCGTTCCACGCGCAGCTCACCCAGGACGCTGTGGACGTCTACACCATGCAAGCCGTGGTGGAGCTGACCGGCGTCGTGGACGCCGCGCGACTGCGCGCGGCGGGTGCGGCCGTGATCGATCGTTACCCGAACCTGCGCACGGCCTTCGTCGCCGATACCGCGGGCCGGTCCGTGCAGGTGGTGCTGGACCGGGTCGAGGTGCCGTGGCGGCAGGTGGATCTGCGTACGGTGCCGGCCGGCGAGCAGGACGCCGAATTCGAGCGGCGCCTCGACGCGGACCGGGCCGTGCACTTCGACCTGGCCGCGCCGCCGCTGCTGCGGTTCACCCTGTTCCAGTTGGCCGACGACCGGTGGCAACTGGTGGTCACCACGCACCACATCCTGCTCGACGGCTGGTCGATGCCGCTGCTGCTGCGCGATCTGCTGATGCTGTACGCGACGCGCGGCGACGCGGCGCCGCTGCCGCGGGTGTCGTCGTACCGCAACTTCCTGGCCTGGCTGGGGGAGCGCGACCGCGACGAATCGCTGCGGGCCTGGGCGGACTCACTGGCCGGTGTGGAGGAGCCCACCCAGCTCGCGCGGCAGAGCCGGACCGTGACCGACAGCGAGATCGTCACCCGCACGGTGGCGATCGACGCCGAGCGCACCCGTGCGGTCGGCGCGCGGGCGGCCGGTCTGGGCATCACCGTGAACACGATGATGCAGGCGGCCTGGGGCATTCTGCTGGGCCGGCTCACCGGCCGTGACGATGTGGTGTTCGGTACCACCGTCTCCGGTCGCCCGGCCGAGCTGTCCGGCGTGGAATCCATGGTGGGCCTGTTCATCAACACGGTCCCGGTGCGGGTGCGGGTCGACGAGGGCGCGCCGGTGCGCGACTTCCTGACCGGACTCCAGCACGCGCAGGCCGGACTGCTGGAACACCACTATCTGGGGCTCACCGATATCCAGCGGATCGCCGGTGCGGGCGCCGGGTTCGACAACCTGCTGGTGTTCGAGTCGTATCCGGTGGACGCCGACGCGATCGCGGCCACCAGTTCCATCGACGGTATGTCGATCACCGGGGTGCGGACCACGGACAACGCCCACTATCCGCTGACCCTGGTGATCACCGCCGAGGCCACCATCGATATCGGGCTGCGGTACCAGGCGGGCCTGTTCTCGGCCGACGAGATCGAGCTGCTGGCAACCCGTCTCGTGCGAGTGCTGGACGTGCTGGTGGACCGGCCGGAGCTGCCGGTCGGCGAGATCGACATCATGCTCGGCGACGAGCTCACGGACCTGACCACCCGGACCGGTGGTCCGGCCGAGCCCGCGCAGACGTTCCCGGATCTGCTGGCCGCCGCGGTGGCGGGCAACCCGGACGGTGTCGCGGTGATCGCCGACGGCGTGTCCTACACCTATACCGAGCTCGACGAGGCCTCGAACCGGTTGGCGCGCGCGTTGATCGCGCGCGGCGCGGGCCCCGAGGTCGCGGTCGCCTCCGCACTGCAGCGCTCGTGGCATTCGATCGTCACCCTGTGGGCGATCGTCCGCAGCGGCTCGGTGCTGGTGCCGATCGATCCGACCTATCCGGCGGACCGGATCGAGCACATGGTCACCGATTCCGGTGCGGCCCTGGGGGTCACGCTGGCGGCGGACCTCGCGGGCCTGCCCGCGCCGACCGGCGGCTGGCTGCCGGTGGACGGCGCCGAATTCGCCGCCGAGGTGGCGGAGTCGCCGGCCGGTGCGGTGACCGACGCGGACCGGCATGCTCCGGTACGCGCGGCGAATACGGCGTACATGATCTACACCTCCGGTTCGACGGGTCTGCCCAAGGGCGTGGCCGTGACCCACGCGGGTGTGCGGAACTTCTGTGTGGAGCAGGTCGAGCGCTACGAGCTGGACAGGTCCACCCGGGCGCTGGCCTTCGCGTCGCCGTCGTTCGACGCGTCGATGCTGGAGTTGTTGCTGGCCGTCGGTTCGGCGGGTGCGCTGGTGATGGTGCCGCCGATGATGTTCGGCGGCGCGGAATTGGCGGAGTTGATCCGGGAGCACGGGGTGACCCATGCCTTCATCACCCCGTCGGTCCTCGCTTCCCTCGACTCGGATTCGCTGCCGCAGGTGCGCACGATCGTGGTCGGCGGTGAGGCCGTACCAGCCGAGCTGGTGACCCGCTGGGCGGCCGACGCGGACCGGAAGATGTTCAACGCCTACGGTCCCACCGAGGCGACGGTGGCCTCCAATATCAGCGATGCGCTGGTCGCCGGTGCGCCGGTCACCATCGGTGGGCCGATCCGCGGTATGCGCGCGCTGGTGCTGGACGGCCGGCTGCGACCGGTCCCGGTCGGCGTGGCCGGTGAGCTGTACCTGGGCGGCGTGCAGCTGGCCCGCGGATATCATGCGCGGGCGGGCCTGACGGCGGGCCGGTTCGTCGCGGATCCGTTCGGTGCGCCCGGTGAGCGGCTGTACCGCACCGGCGACCTCGTGCGGTGGCTCGGTGACGCGGTGGAGTATGTGGGCCGCAACGACTTCCAGGTCAAGGTGCGTGGTTTCCGCATCGAACTGGGTGAGATCGATACCGCGCTCACGGCGCAGCCGGGTGTGGACTTCGCGGTCACCATCGGCCGGCAGGCGGGTTCCGGGACGACGATCCTGGTGTCCTATGTGCTGCCGGTGGCCGGTACCGCCGTCGACACCGCGGTGCTCACCGACGAGATCTCGCAGGTGCTGCCGGACTACATGGTGCCGAGCGCGATCGTGGTGTTGGACGAGATTCCGTTGACGCCGGTCGGGAAGTTGGATCGGAAGGCGTTGCCGGAGCCGGTGCTGGAGGTTGGTGAGTTCCGGGCTCCGGTGGGTGAGGTGGAGTCGGTGATCGCCGAGGTGTTCGCTGATGTGCTCGGGGTGCCGGGTGTGGGTGCGGATACTGATTTCTTTGCTTTGGGTGGGGATTCGATTCTGTCGATCCAGTTGGTGTCGCGGGCGAAGGCGCGGGGTGTGGTGTTCTCGCCGCGTGACGTCTTCGAGCAGCGCACTGTCGCCGGGCTCGCCGAGGTGGCGCGTCTGGGTGGCGCCGACGAGGTGTTGTTGGCGGAGTTGCCCGGTGGTGGTGTGGGTGATATCCCGTTGACGCCGATCATGGCGCAGATCCTGGACGGCAACGATTCCTACCAGCGGTTCTCGCAGACGATGTCGCTGCGGCTGCCGGTGGGGATCGATCGGGAGACGCTGGTCGCCACGTTGGCCGCGACCTTCGATCACCACGATGTGCTGCGGTCGCGGCTGCGACCGGAGGACGAGGCGTTCGTCTTCGAGACCCTGCCCACCGGTGCGGTGGATGTCGACGGCCTGCTGCGCCGGGTGGATGTGGACGGCGCGGTCTCCGATGCCGAGCTGGTCCGGATCGCGACGGCGGAGTTCGACGCGGCGCTGGACCGGTTGGATCCGGCCGCCGGTGCGATGGTGCAGTTCGTGTGGTTCGCCTTCGACGGTGAGCGTCGTGATGTGCTGCTGGTGGCGGCGCATCACTTCGTGGTCGACGGCGTGTCCTGGCGCATCGTGATCCCGGATCTGGCGATGGCCTGGTCGCAGGTCGCGGCCGGGCAGGCGGTGGCGTTGCCGGCGGTGGGCACTTCGCTGCGGCGGTGGGCACACGGTCTGGTGGAGGCCGCGGCGCGGCCGGAGCGGGTCGCCGAACTCGAATACTGGCAGCGGGTGGTGTCGACGCCGGATCCGCTGCTGGGTGCGCGCGCGTTCGACCCCCGCACCGATACCAACGCGACGGTCGAACGGATCGAGGTCACTCTTCCGGTCGAGGTCACCGAAGCGGTGCTCAACACCCTGCCCGCGCGCTATCACGCCGGTGCGAACGACGGTCTGCTGTCGGCGCTGGCGCTGGCGGTCGCCCGTTGGCGCGGTGCGGATTCCGGGACGGCGGCGTTGATCAAGCTCGAGGGTCACGGCCGTGAGGAAGACGTCGTGCCGGGTGCGGATCTGTCCCGCACGGTCGGCTGGTTCACCTCGGCCAACCCGGTCCGCCTGGACTTCGACGGGATCGACGTCGATGATGCGTTCCTCGGTGGTGCGGCCGCGGGTGCGCTGATCAAGTCGGTGAAGGAGCAGTTGCTCGCGGTGCCGGACAAGGGTCTGGGCTACGGCATGTTGCGGTATCTGAACGCCGAGACCGGTGCGTCGCTGCCGGACAAGGTGCCTGGTCAGATCAGCTTCAACTATCTGGGCCGCGTCTCGGCGGGCGAGATTCCCGCAGAGCTCGCCGAACTCGGGTGGGTGCCCACCGATGATCTCGGTGCGATCGACGCCGACCAGGACCGGGACATGCCGGCCAACGCGGTGCTCGACATCAACGCGATCGTCAACTCCGGCGCCGACGGGGCGCAGCTCACGGCCGGATTCGCCTTCCCCGCTGGGCTGTTGACCGCCGAGCAGGTCCGCGAGTTCGCGGACCTCTGGGTGGCCGCGCTCACGGCGCTCGCCGACCACGTGCGGCGCCCGGAGTCCGGTGGCTACACCCCGTCCGATATGTCGCTGGTGCGGGTCGGACAGGCCGATATCGAGGGCTGGGAGTCCACGTATCCGGCGCTGTCGGAGGTCTGGCCGCTCTCGCCGCTGCAGTCCGGTCTGCTCTTCCACGCGCAACTGACCCAGGACAGCGTCGACGTCTACACCATGCAGGCGTTGCTGGACCTGACCGGAACCCTGGATCCGGAACGGCTGCGCGCGGCCACACGCGGCATGTTCGACCGCTACCCGAACCTGCGGACCGTCTTCGTCACCGACTCGTCCGGTCAAGCGGCGCAGGTCGTACTGGACCGGGTCGAGGTGCCGTGGCGGGAGGTCGAGCTGCGCACGGTGCCCGAGGACGACCGCGAAGCGGAGCTGTTGCGGCGGACCGCCGAGGACCAGTCGCGCCACTTCGATCTGGCGGCGCCCCCGCTGATGCGGTTCACCCTGTTCCGGGTGGCCGACGACCGGTGGCGACTCGTGATCACCACGCACCACATCCTGCTCGACGGCTGGTCGATGCCGCTGCTCATGCGGGATCTGCTGATGCTGTACGCGACGCGCGGCGATATCGCGCCGCTGCCGCGGGTCTCCTCCTACCGCAACTTCCTGGCCTGGCTCGGCGACCGCGACCGCGCGGTCTCCGAACAGACCTGGGCCGACGAGCTGGCCGGTTTCACCGAACCGACGCTCATCGCGCCGCGCCCGGTGGAGAACGAGTCCTACGAGATCGGCAAGCTGCTCCTCGAGCTCGACGAGACGCGCACCCGGCAGCTGACCGACCGGGCCGCCACGCTCGGTGTCACGGTGAACACGATGGTGCAGGCGGCGTGGGGTGTGTTGCTGGGTCGGTTGACCGGGCGTGCTGATGTGGTGTTCGGTGCGACGGTGTCGGGTCGTCCGGCGGAGTTGCCGGGTATCGAGTCGATGGTCGGTTTGTTCATCAATACGTTGCCGGTGCGGGTGCGGGTGGATGAGCGGGCGACGACGAGTGAGTTGTTGACCGGTTTGCAGCGTTCGCAGGCGGGTTTGCTGGAGCATCATTATTTGGGGTTGACCGATATTGTTCGGGCGACCGGGGCTGCTGCGCAGTTCGACAGTTTGGTGGTGTTCGAGTCGTATCCGGTGGACAAGGATGCGATCGAGGCGACGAGTTCGATCGACGGTATGTCGGTGACCGGCGCGGGTATCAACGACAACACCCACTACCCGCTGACCATCCTGGTGATGGCCGGCGCCACGGTCGAATTCACCGTCAAGTACCTGGCCAGCCGCTTCGACGCGGCCGAGATCGATGTGCTGATCGCCCGGCTGCTGCGGGTGCTGGACGCACTGGTGAACTCGCCGGAACTGGCGATCGGCGATATCGACATCATGCTCGACGCCGCCGAACGGACCCGGGTCCTGCGGGACTGGAACGACACCGCCGACGAGATCACCGGCCCGGCCACCCTGGCCGACCGGTTCGCGGCACAGGTCGAGCGGACCCCGGATGCGTCCGCGGTGACGTTCGAGGGGACGACTCTGTCCTACGCCGAGTTCGACGCGCGGGTGAACCATCTGGCACGGCACCTGATCTCGCTTGGCGTGGGCCCGGATGTGCCGGTGGCCCTGGGGATCCGGCGGTCGCTGGACCTCGTCGTCGCGATGTACGCGGTGGTGCAGTCCGGTGGCGCGTACGTGCCGCTGGATCTGGACCAGCCGGCGGAGCGGATCGACTACGTCCTCGCCACCGCGGCCCCGGCCTGTGTGCTGACGACCGCGAGCGCGGAGTTCACGGCATCGGACTGCCCGGTGGTCGAGATCGACCGCCTCGAGTTGTCGGAGTACTCGGACGAGACGATCACCGACGCCGACCGGATCAGCCCGCTGCGACCGGAGAACACGGCGTACGTGATCTTCACGTCGGGTTCGACGGGCCGCCCGAAGGGTGTGGCGGTGTCGCATGCGGCGATTGTGAATCGTCTGGTGTGGATGCAGTCCGAGTACGGGTTGTCGGTCACGGATGTGGTGTTGCAGAAGACGCCGGCGACGTTCGATGTGTCGGTGTGGGAGTTCTTCTGGCCGTTGCAGATCGGTGCGCGGTTGGTGGTCGCGAGGCCGGACGGTCATCGTGATCCCGCCTACCTCGCGGAGATCATCGATACCGAAGAGATCACCGTCGCGCACTTCGTGCCGTCCATGCTGACGGTGTTCGTGGCGGCCCTGGCCGATGCCGGGGTGCCGCGCTGCGATTCGCTGCGGTTGGTGTTCTCGTCCGGTGAGGCGTTGTCGCCGAAGCCTGCGCGGCGTGTGCGGGAGTTGACCGGGACGGCGTTGCACAACTTGTACGGTCCGACCGAGGCCGCGGTGGATGTGACGTATCACGAGGTGACCGATGCCGATGTGGTGTCGGTGCCGATCGGTGCGCCGGTGTTCAATACGCGGGTTTATGTGCTGGATGACCGGTTGCGGCCGGTTCCGGTGGGTGTCGCGGGTGAGTTGTATCTTGCGGGTGCGCAGTTGGCGCGTGGTTATGTGGCGCGGCCTGATCTGACCTCCGACCGTTTCGTGGCGGATCCGTTCGATTCCGGTGCGCGTATGTATCGCACTGGTGATCTGGTTACGTGGACTGCTGGTGGTGAGCTGGATTATCTGGGTCGTACCGATTTCCAGGTGAAGTTGCGTGGTCTGCGTATCGAACTCGGCGAGATCGAAGCCGCGCTCACCGCCCACGAGACGGTGGCCCAGGCGGTGTCGCTGGTACTGCGCAACCCGCAGACCGGCGATCAGCTGGTCGCCTATGTGGTGGCCGGCTCCGGACAGGCCGCCGACCCGGATGTGCTGCGCCGGCACCTGTCCGGCCGCCTGCCGGAGTACATGGTCCCGGTGGCGATCGTGGTGCTGGACGCGTTCCCGCTCAACGCCTCCGGCAAGCTCGACCGCAAGGCGCTGCCCGCGCCGGTGTTCGAGGCCGCGGAGTTCCGCGCGCCGGTGACACCGCTGGAAACCGTTGTCGCCGAGGTCTTCGCCGAAGTCGTCGGTGTGGAACGGGCTGGTCTGGACGACGACTTCTTCGCGCTGGGCGGCGATTCGATCCTGTCGATCCAGTTGGTGTCGCGGGCGAAGGCACGGGGTGTGGTGTTCGCGCCGCGCGATGTGTTCGAGCAGCGCACGGTGGCCGCCCTGGCCGACGTCGCGCGTTTCGGCGGCGTGGAGGAAGTGCGCCTGGCCGAACTGCCCGGTGGCGGTGTCGGCGATATGCCGCCGCTGCCGTTCATGGCGCAGATCCTGTCCGACACCGCCCCGCACGGCCGGTTCTCGCAGACGATGATGCTGCGGCTGCCGGTGGGCATCGATCGGGAGACGCTGGTCGCCACCTTGACCGCGGTCGTCGATCATCACGACGTGCTGCGGTCGCGGGTGCGGCCGGAGGACGGGTCGTTCGTATTCGAGACCCTGCCCGCGGGTGCGGTCGAGGTGAGCGAGCTGCTGCGCCGGGTGGAGCTGGACGCGGACGTATCGGATGCCGAGCTGGCGCGGGTCGCGTCGGCGGAGTTCGACGCGGCGCTGGACCGGTTGGATCCGGCCGCCGGTGCGATGGTCGAGTTCGTGTGGTTCGCCTTCGACGGTGGACGGCGTGATGTGCTGCTGGTGGCGGCCCATCACTTCGTGGTCGACGGCGTGTCCTGGCGCATCGTGATCCCCGACCTCGCGACGGCCTGGTCGCAGATCGTCGCGGGCGATTCGCCGGTGCTGACGCCGGTCGGCACCTCGCTGCGGCGGTGGTCGCACGGTCTGGCCGAGGCCGCCCAGCGGCCCGCGCGTGCCGCCGAGCTGGAGTACTGGCGCCGGGTCGTGGACACGGTGGACCCGGTGCTCGGTGCGCGGGCGTTCGACCCGGCCGTCGACACCAACGCGACCGTCGAGCGCGTCGAGGTCCGGGTGTCCGCGGCGGTGACCGAAGCCGTGCTGAACACACTGCCGGCCCGGTTCCGGGGAGCCGCCAACGACGGCCTGCTCACCGCGCTGGCCATGGCGGTGATCCGCTGGCGCGGCGCCGATTCCGGATCGTCGGCGTTGATCAAGCTCGAGGGTCACGGTCGTGAGGAGGACGTCGTACCGGGTGCGGACCTGTCGCGTACGGTCGGCTGGTTCACCTCCGTCTTCCCGGCCGCGCTGGATCTGTCCGGCGCCGACCTCGACGACGCGTTCGCCGGCGGCGCGGCCGCCGGGACGCTGATCAAGTCGGTGAAGGAACAGCTGCTGGCGATCCCGGCCCGCGGGCTGGGTTACGGAATGCTGCGGCATCTGAACGCCGAGACCGGCGCGCAGTTGCCGGCGAAGGTCCCGGGCCAGATCGGCTTCAACTACCTGGGCCGTGTCTCGGCCGGCGAGATCCCGGCCGACCTGGCCGAACTCGGCTGGATGCCGACCGACGATCTGGGCGAACTCGATACCGATACCGCGCCCGAGATGCCGGCCGCGGCGGTGGTGGACGTCAACGCCATCGTCGCCGACGGCGCCGACGGTCCGGAACTGGGCGCGTCCTTCAGTTTCCCGGCCGGGCTGCTGTCCGCCGAACAGGTTCGCGAGTTCGCGGATCTGTGGGTGGCGGCGCTGACCGCGCTGGCCGACCACGTCCGCCGCCCGGACGCCGGTGGTTTCACCCCGTCGGATATGCCGCTGGTGCGGGTGAGCCAGTCCGATATCGAACGCTGGGAAGGCGTCTACCCGGATCTGACCGAGGTGTGGCCGCTGTCCTCGCTGCAAGCGGGTCTGATCTTCCACGCGCAGCTCACCCAGGACAGCGTCGACGTCTACACCATGCAGGCGCTGCTGGACCTCACCGGAACCGTGGAACCGGCCCGGTTGCGCGCCGCGGCCCAGGCGATGACCGGCCGCTACCCGAACCTGCGCACGGCCTTCGTCACCGGCGCCGCCGGGCAGCCGGTGCAGGTGGTGCTGGATCGGGTCGAGCTGCCGTGGCGCGAGATCGATCTGCGCACGTTGCCCGAAGAGGCGCGTGCGGCCGAATTGCTGCGGCGCACCGCGCAGGACCAGTCGGTGCACTTCGATCCGGCCACACCCCCGCTGATGCGGTTCACCCTGTTCCGGGTGGCCGACGACCGGTGGCGCGTAGTGATCACCGTCCACCACGTCCTGCTGGACGGCTGGTCGATGCCGCTGCTGATGCAGGACCTGCTGGTCCTGTACGCGACCCGCGGCGAAACCGCCGGGCTGCCGCGGCCCACTTCCTACCGCAGCTTCCTGGCCTGGCTGGTGGAGCGGGACCGGGCTGCTTCCGAGCAGGCCTGGGCCCAGGAGCTGGCCGGATTCACCGAACCGAGCCTGCTCTCACCGCAGTCGGTGGACGCCGAGACCTTCGATATGGCCGAAGAGGTCGTCGAGCTCGCACCCGAACGCGCCCGTCTGGTCGCTGCCCGGGCCGCTGAGCTGGGTGTCACGGTGAACACGATGGTGCAGGCGGCGTGGGGTGTGTTGCTGGGTCGGTTGACCGGGCGTGCTGATGTGGTGTTCGGTGCGACGGTGTCGGGTCGTCCGGCGGAGTTGCCGGGTATCGAGTCGATGGTCGGTTTGTTCATCAATACGTTGCCGGTGCGGGTGCGGGTGGATGAGCGGGCGACGACGAGTGAGTTGTTGACCGGTTTGCAGCGTTCGCAGGCGGGTTTGCTGGAGCATCATTATTTGGGGTTGACCGATATTGTTCGGGCGACCGGGGCTGCTGCGCAGTTCGACAGTTTGGTGGTGTTCGAGTCGTATCCGGTGGACAAGGATGCGATCGAGGCGACGAGTTCGATCGACGGTATGTCGGTGACCGGCGCGGGCACCAACGACAATTCGCATTACCCGCTGACGATCCTCGCGCTGGCCGAGGAGACGGTAGTGCTGCGACTGCGCTACCTCACCAGCAGGTTCACCGAGTCGTACATGACGGCGCTGGGCCGGCGGCTGGTCCGGGTACTGGACGCGCTGGTGGATGCACCGGCGCTGCCGGTCGGCGATATCGACATCATGCTCGACGGTGAGCTCACGGATCTCACCACCAGGACCGGCGGCCCGGCCGAACAGCCGCGCACGCTGGCCGAGCTGATGGACGCGGCGGTCGCGGCGAACCCGGACGGGATCGCGGTGATCGCGGACGGCGTGTCCTACCCCTACGCCGAACTCGACGAGGCGTCGAACCGGTTGGCGCGCGCGCTGATCGCGCGCGGCGCCGGGCCCGAGGTGCCGGTGGCGTCCGCGCTGCGGCGGTCGTGGCATTCGGTGGTCGCGCTGTGGGCGATCGTCCGGTCCGGTGCGACGCTGGTGCCGATCGATCCGACCTATCCGGCGGACCGCATCGCGCATATGGTCGCCGACTCCGGTGTGGCCTTCGGTGTCACCCTGACGGCCGACCTGTCCGATCTGCCCGCCGCGGCGGGTGGCTGGATCGCATTGGACGACACCGAATTCGCCGCCGAGGTCGCCGGACTGCCGGCCGCCGCGGTGTCGGACGCGGACCGGCCTGCTCCGGTACGCGCGGCGAATACGGCGTACATGATCTACACCTCCGGTTCGACGGGTCTGCCCAAGGGCGTGGCCGTCACCCATGCCGGTCTGCACAACTTCAGCACCGAGCAGGTCGAGCGCTACGAGCTGGACAGGTCCACCCGGGCGTTGGCCTTCGCGTCGCCGTCGTTCGACGCGTCGATGCTGGAGCTGTTGCTGGCCGTGGGTTCGGCGGGTGCGCTGGTGATGGTGCCGCCGATGATGTACGGCGGCGCGGAACTGGCGGAGCTGATCCGGGAAACCGGGGTGACCCATGCCTTCATCACCCCGTCGGTCCTCGCTTCCCTCGACCCGGCCGCGCTGTCCGGTATGCGGGCCATCGTGGCCGGTGGTGAAGCCGTACCCGCCGAGCTGGCCGCCCGCTGGGCGACCACGCCCGGCCGGTCGCTCTACAACGGCTACGGCCCGACCGAGACCACGATCATGTCCAATATCAGCGAACCGCTGGTGCCGGGTGCACCGGTCACCATCGGCGGTCCGATCCGCGGTATGCGGTCGCTGGTCCTGGACAGCCGGCTGCGGCCGGTGCCCGAAGGCGTCACCGGCGAGCTGTACCTGGGCGGAATCCAGCTGTCCCGCGGCTATCACGCCCGTCCCGGTCTCACGGCCGGCCGTTTCGTCGCCGACCCGTTCGGCGCACCGGGCGACCGGCTGTACCGCACCGGCGACGTGGTCCGGTGGCTGGGCGACGCGGTGGAGTACGTGGGCCGCAACGACTTCCAGGTCAAGGTCCGTGGTTTCCGCATCGAACTCGGCGAGATCGACGCCGCGCTCACTGCGCAGCCGAATATCGACTTCGCCGTGACCATCGGCCGGGAGGCCGGTTCCGGGTCGACGATCCTGGTGTCCTATGTGCTGCCGGTCGACGGTGCGGTGGTCGATACCGCCGCGCTGACCGACGAATTGGGCCGTGCGCTGCCGGAGTACATGGTGCCGAGCGCGATCATGGTGCTCGACGAGATCCCGCTGACCCCGGTCGGCAAACTCGATCGCCGCGCGCTTCCCGAACCGGTCCTGGAGGCCGTGGAGTTCCGGGCGCCCGCCACTCCGGTGGAGGAGATCGTGGCCGGGGTGTTCGCCGAGGCGCTGGGCCTGTCCGGCACGCGACGGGTCGGCCGTGACGACGACTTCTTCGGTCTCGGCGGCAACTCGCTGATCGCGACTCAGGTCGTCGCCCGGCTGGGTGCGGCACTGGACACCAGCGTTCCGGTGCGCGCGCTGTTCGAGGCGTCGACGGTGGCCGAACTCGCGGCCCGGGTGGAAGCGGAGTCCGGCCCCGGCCGGGTCGCGCTGGTTCCCCAGCCGCGTCCCGCGCGGATCCCGCTGTCGCTGGCGCAGCAGCGGATGTGGTTCCTGAACCGGTTCGACACCAACTCCGCGGCGTACAACGTGCCGGTGGCCGTCCGGCTGACCGGCCGGATGGACGCCGCCGCGTTCCGGGCCGCGCTCGGTGATCTCACCGCTCGGCACGAGGTCCTGCGCACCATCTACCCGGAGACCGATTCCGGTCCCGTCCAGGTGATCCTGCCGGCGGGCACCCCGGTCGACCTGGAGACCAGGACCGTGGCCACCGACGACATCACCGCGGCGGTCACCGAGGTGCTGTCGACCTCGTTCGACGTCACCACCACGGTGCCGTTGCGGGTCGCGCTGTTCGATATCGCCGGGACCACCGACGAATACGTACTGGCGATGGTGGTCCATCACATCTCCGGCGACGGTTCGTCGGCGGGCCCGCTGACCCGTGACCTGATGCTGGCCTACGCCGCCCGGATCATGGACACCGCACCGGACTGGCAGCCGCTGCCGGTGCAGTACGCCGACTACAGCATCTGGCAGCGCGAGCTGCTGGGCGTGGAATCGGATCCGGATTCGCTGTCGCACAAGCAGATCGCCTACTGGCAGCAGGCGCTGGCGGAACTGCCCGACCAGCTGGACCTGCCCGCCGACCGCCCGCGGCCCGCGGTGCAGTCCTACACGGGCGGCCAGGCGCAGGTGCGGATCGACGCCGAAACCCATCGGGCGCTGGTGCAGTTCGCGAACGAACAGGGCGCGACGCTGTTCATGGTCGTGCACACCGCGTTCGCGGTGCTGCTGTCGCGGCTGTCCGGGACCCCGGATATCGCGATCGGCACCCCGATCGCGGGTCGTGGTGAGGCCGCCCTCGACGATCTGATCGGTATGTTCGTCAACACTCTGGTGTTCCGCACCCAGGTGGATTCCGGTGAGGCCTTCACCGATCTGCTGGCCCGGCAGCGCGAGATCGACATCCAGGCGTACGCGAACGCGGACGTCCCGTTCGAACGGCTCGTGGAAATCCTGAATCCGGAACGTTCCACGGCGCGGCATCCGCTGTTCCAGGTGGGTCTGTCGTTCCAGAACCTGTCCCGGTCGGAGTTCGAACTCGCGGGTCTGGCCATCTCCGAACTGACGGTGGACTGGGAGATCTCGCAGTTCGACCTGCACCTCATCGTGGCCGACGGCTACGACGAGTCCGGTGCGGCCACCGGTATCGGCGGCTATCTGACCTACGCCACCGATCTATTCGATCACGACACCGCCCAGGGCTTCGTCGACCGGTTCGTCCGGCTCCTCGGCGCCGTGCTCGCCACCCCGGATACCGCGGTGGGCGAACTGGAGGTTCTGTCCGCTACCGAACGGACCGAACTGGTGTCCGGCCGGAACGCGACCGAGCATCCGGTCGACACCACCGCCACCCTGGTCGACCTGCTCGACCGGACAGTGGCGGCCGACCCCGGCGCGGTCGCGCTGGTCGGCCCCGACGGCGCCCGGATCGGCTACGCCGAACTGGACGCCCGGGTGAACCGGCTGGCCCGGCACCTGATCGGCCTCGGCGTGGGACCCGAGGACCGGGTGGCGCTGGCGCTGCGGCGCTCGGTGGATCTGGTGGTCGCCATGTACGCGGTCGCCAAGGCCGGCGGCGCCTACGTGCCGGTGGATCCGGATCAGTCCGCCGAACGGACGGCCTACATCCTGGATACCGCCGCACCGGTCTGCGTGCTGACCGTGTCCGAGACCGGGTTCCGGACCGAGAGCGCACCGGTGGTCCTGCTGGACGAACTCGAGCTGGACAGCCTGGCCGCCACCCCGGTGCGCGCGGAAGAACGGATCACGCCGCTGCGTCCGCGGCACACCGCCTACGTGATCTTCACGTCCGGTTCCACCGGGCGCCCGAAGGGCGTGGCGGTGCCCCATGCCGCGATCGTCAACCAGTTGCTCTGGAAGACCGCCGAATTCGGTCTCGGCGCGGACGACGCGGTACTGCTGAAGACCGCGGCGACCTTCGACCTCTCCGTCTGGGAGTTCTGGTCGGCGGCGGTGTCGGGTGGCCGGTTGGTCATCGCGACCCCGGACGGTCACCAGGATCCGGAGTACCTCAACGGGCTGCTGCGCGACGAGCGGGTGACCACCCTGCACGTGGTGCCGTCGATGCTCGACGCCCTGCTCACCGCCTCCGACGGTGTGCCGGCCGAGAGCCTGCGGCGCGTCCTGGCCATCGGTGAGGCGCTGCCCGCCGCGACGGCGCAGCGATTCCGGACGGCGAGCGACGCCCGCCTGTTCAACCTGTACGGCCCCACCGAGGCCGCGGTGTCGATCACCGCGCACGAAGTGGACGCCGCCGACACACTGTCGGTGCCCATCGGCGCGCCCGAGTGGAACAGCCGGGTCTACGTGCTGGACCAGCGGTTGCGACCGGTACCCGACGGTGTGCCCGGTGAGCTGTACCTGGCCGGTGCCCAGCTGGCCCGCGGCTACTTCGGGCGCGCGGACCTGACCGCGGACCGATTCGTCGCCGATCCGTTCACCCCGGGCGCCCGGATGTACCGCACCGGCGACCTGGCGGTGTGGAACAGCCGGGGCGAACTGGAATACCGGGGTCGCACCGACTTCCAGGTGAAGATCCGCGGTTTCCGGATCGAACTGGGCGAGATCGAGGCCGCGCTGCTGGCTCAGCCGTCGATCGCGCAGGCCGCGGTGATCGCGAAATCGCATGAACGGCTGGGTGATTCGTTGGTCGCCTACGTCGTGTCCATCGACGGAGGGCTCGACCTCGCCGAGCTGAAGTCGGCGCTGGCGGCCCAATTGCCGTCGTACATGGTGCCGACGGTCTTCATGGAACTGGACGCGTTGCCGCGCAACATCAACGGCAAGCTCGACCGCCGGGCGCTGCCGGATCCGGAATTCGCGACGACCGCCTACCGGGCGCCGTCGAACCGGACCGAACAGATCCTGGCCGAGGTCTTCGCCGACGTGCTGGGTACCGACGAACTCGGCGTGGACGACGATTTCTTCGCCGTCGGCGGTAACAGCATCCTGTCGATCCAGCTCGTCTCGCGGGCGAAGTTGCGCGGCGTGCTGCTGCGGGCTCGGGATGTATTCGAGCAGCGCACGATCGCCGGTCTCGCCGAGATCGCGGTACTGGACACCGCCGAATCGCGACGGCTGCCGGAACTGCCCGGCGGCGGGGTCGGTGAGCTTCCGGTGCCGGCGAATATCGCCCGGCTGCTGGCCCACGGAGCCGACCATTCCGGTTTCGCCCAGGCCCTGGCCTGGGAGCTGCCGGCCGGTATCGACGACGCCGCGGTGACCGCTGCCGTAGCGGCGGTTCTCGACCAGCACGACGCGCTCCGGCTGCGGGTGCGGCCGGGCGCGGACGGTCACCGGGTGGAGGTCGCCGAACCGGGCACGGTGGACGCGGCCGCGGTGCTGCACCGGGTGGTGCTGCCGGCGGGGCTGAGCGCGGTCGAACGGTCGCGGATCATCGCCGCCGAATCCGACGCGGCGCGTGAGCGTCTCGATCCGGAACAGGGCATCGTGGCGCAGTTCGTCCGGTTCGTGGCCGCCGACGTTGCGGACGCGGGCGATACCACCGGCGCAGCTGGCACGGGCGATACCGCCGGTGCAGCGGGCACAAGCGGCACCGCCGGTGCAGCGGGCACAAGCGGCACCGCCGGCGCCGATGTGCTGCTGGCGCTGGCACACCGGGTCGTGATCGACGAACGGTCCTGGCGGATCCTGGCCCGCGATCTGGCGAGCGCGGCGACCGCCGCGGCCGAGGGTCGGCAGATCAGCCTGCCGCGGACCGGAACTTCGCTGCGGGCCTGGGCGCACGCGCTGGCCGCCGAGACGCTGGCCCGCGCCGACGAGCCGTACTGGAAGGAAGACCACACCGGGTCTTCGTCCGTGCTGCCGCTGGAGCGGGATTTCGAGCCGGGCGTGGACACCGCGTCCACGGTCGACCAGGTACGCGTCGCGATACCCGACGAGATCACCGCCGCGGTCCTCGACCGCATCCCGGGCCTGTACCGCGCCGACCCGGCCGACGCGCTGTTGTCGGCCCTGGCGCTGGCCGTGACACGGTGGAACTCGGCGTCGGTCATGTCGATCGACCTGGTGGACACCGGCCGCGGCGCACACGCCCTGGCCGGGGCCGATCTGGACGCGACGGTCGGCTGGTTCGCCGGTTCCCATCCCGTCCGGGTGGACCTGTCCGGCACCGATCCGGCGGCGGCCTTCACCGGTGGCGCGGCCACCGGCGAGGTGATCAAGGCCGTGAAGGAGCAGGTCCGGGCGGTGCCCGGGCATGGGATCGGCTACGCCGGCCCCGGGCCCGCGCCGGTCTCCCTGCGGGTGATCGACCGCCGAACGGCCGACGTGGAGCCGCAGTGGCGTCCGGTGGACGGGTTCGCCGAACCGGTCACCTGGAGTGCGCCGCGACTGCCCGCGCGCGCGGTGATCGCGATCGAGGCGGTCCGGTCCGAAACCGGGCGGTTCACCGCGTCGTTCGCGTTCCCGACCGGTCTGCTCTCCCGGCAGAAGGTCCAGGATCTGGCCGATCTGTGGCTGGCGGCGCTCACCGGCCTCGCCGGTCACGCCGACCGGACGGACGCCGGCGGGCTGACCCCGTCCGATCTCGCACTGCTCGAGGTCGAACAGACCGATATCGACCGCTGGGAGCAGGACTACCCGGCGGTGTCGGAGGTCTGGCCGCTGACCCCGCTGCAGTCCGGTCTGCTGTTCCTGGCCCAGCTCTCGGCCGGCGCCGCGGATATCTACGTCCAGCAGGCGATCATCGAACTCGGCGGCGAGGTCGACGCCGGACGACTGCGGTCGGCCGGGCAGGCGCTGCTCGATCGGTATCCGAACCTGCGGGTCGCCTTCACCGCCGATTCGGTGGGCCGGGCGGTCCAGGTGGTCTCGGATCGGGTCGAGTTGCCCTGGCGCGAAGTGGATCTGCGTACCGTTCCCGAGGCCGATCGGGCCGCCGCGCTGCAGCGGTGGCTGGCCGCGGACCGGGCCGACAACTTCGATATGGCGGTGGCGCCCCTGATCCGGTTCGCCCTGGTGCGCACCGAAGCCGAGCGGGCGTTCCTGGTCGTCGATTCGCATCACATCCTGATCGACGGCTGGTCGCTGCCGCTGGTCATGCGTGATCTGTTGATGCTGTACGCCCTGCACGGCGATCCGGCGCAGCTGCCGCCGGTGGCCCCGTACCGGGATTTCCTGGGCTGGCTCGCCGAGCACGACCGATCCGATTCGGTGCGGGTGTGGACCGACGCGCTGACCGGGGTCGACGAACCGACCCTGCTCGCGCCGCAGCAGTCCGCGAACAAGGTTCCGGACGGCAAGGTGCACACGACGCTGGACGCGGACCTGTCCCGGCGGATCCGGGACCGGGCGGCCGCGCTCGGGGTCACCGTCAACACTCTGGCGCAGTCCGCGTGGGCCGTGCTGCTGGGCCGGCTCACCGGTCGTGACGAGGTCGTCTTCGGCGCCACCGTCTCCGGCCGCCCGGCCGATCTGGCCGGGGTGGAGTCGATGGTCGGTCTGTTCATCAACACGCTGCCGGTCCGGGTTCGGATCGACGACCGGGCCACGGTCGCCGACCTGCTCACCCGGGTGCAACAGGAACAGGCGGCGCTGCTGGATCACCACCACATCGGCCTGCCCGAGATCCAGCGTGCGGCCGGGGCGGGAGCCCAGTTCGACACACTGCTCGTCTTCGAGTCCTATCCGGTGGACCGCGAGTCCATCGAACGGGTGAGTTCGATCGACGGGATGTCGGTGGTCGGCCTGGACTTCCACGGCGGCACGAACTACCCGATCACGGTCATGGTCACCGATGAGGAACAGCTCGGCTTCTCCCTCGAGTACGCCGGGGACCGGTTCACCGAGGCGGAAACCGAAACACTGGCCGCCCGGTTCCAACGGGTCCTGGAGGCGCTGGCCGCGGACACCGACACCCCGGTCGGCGATATCGATATCCTCGACGCGGCCGAGCGTGCGCGGCTGGTGACCGAGTCCAAGGCCGCGCCCGCGGCCGAACCGGCCGGCTGGGTCGGGGCCCGTACCGTCGCCAAGGCGCTGGCCGAAGTGGTCGAGGAAGATCCGGCCGCACCCGCGCTGCTGGTGGGTGACGACGAGATCGCCTTCCAGAGCCTGGACCGCCGGTCCTCGCAGTTGGCCCGGTTGCTGATCGCCCGCGATATCGGACCCGGTAATACCGTGGCGGTCACCACGGCACGGTCGGTGGACGCGACGGTCGCGGCGTGGGCGGTCCAGAAGTCCGGTGCCGCACTGGTCTTCGCCGCGGACCTGTCGGCCGACCGGGTCGCCGCCGCGAACGCCGATCTGGTGCTGGGCGATACGGCCTCCGGTTCGTTGCCCTGGCTGAACCCGGATGCCGACGATATCGCCGCGGAACTGACCGAGGCCGCCACGCACCCGGTGTCCTACGCCGACCGGACCCGGCCGCTGGGTGAGGACCATCCGGCCTTCGTGGTGGTCACCGCCACCGAGGCCCGGATCCTCACGCAGACCGAGGCCCTCGACCGGGCGGCCCGGCTGCGCGAAACGAACGAGATCGACTACGAGTCGACCACGTTCACGACCGCGTCGTCGGGCTCCGCGGCGGTGGACGAATTCCTCGTCGCCGTCACCGCGGGCGCGCTCTCGGTGCTGCCGACCGGAGACGATCCGGCCGGCGATATCGAGTCCGGCGAGGTCACCCACTGGTTCGTCGCCGCCGGCGAACAGGTGGGCGAGGTCCCCGAAGAGGTCACCGTCGTCGAGAGCTGACCGGTTACCGGGTGGGGTCGCGAACCCCACCCGGTCCGGCCGGCCCGGCGGTCTTCACCGCCGCCGGTCGGCGCGCGGTTCCACCATCGGGCAGGAAGCGAACGCGTACTGCGCGGGCGACCGCAGCCCCGCGCCGCCGCGGACGAGCCGACCGTGGGAGTTGCGCGCGGACCGCTCGAACGGGTCCTCCCTCAGCCGGCGGTCAGGTGGCTGCGGACGCGCGGTCCGGTGTGCGCGGGGAGGTGCTCGTAACCGTGCAGGGTGAACAGCGGCCGCCGGGTGGGCGGATCGGTCAACCGCAGGTCCGGAAAAGTCTCGAACAGTGCGCGCAGGGCGTGTGCCGCTTCCATCCGGGCCAGTCCGGCGCCCAGGCACACATGGATTCCACTGCTGAAGGAGAGATGGTTCTTGGCATTGTCCCGGGTGATATCGAAGCGGGCCGGGTCGGTGAAAACGGCGGAGTCGCGGTTCGCGCCCGCCAGTGACAGCACCACGATCGATCCTTTGCGCAACCGCGTCCCGCCGATCTCCACCGTGGTGCGGGTGGTGCGCGCGGTCGATTGCACCGGCGGATCGATCCGGAGGATCTCCTCCACCGCGTTGGGCCAGAGTTCGGGCTCCGCGCGCAACCGGTCCAGCTGGCCGGGATGGCGGAGCAGCCAGACGATGCCCTTCCCGATTAGGTTCACCGTCGTTTCGAAGCCCGCGGCCATGAGCAGGGTCGCCGACGCGCACAGTTCGTAGGTGGACAGATCGCCCGCGGCGACCAGGCTGCTGAGGATATCGTCACCGGGTTCGGCGCGCAGGCGCTCGACGTGCTCGACCAGATACCGGTACACCCGCTCCGAAGATTCCATCGCCTGCTGATGCGTCCGCCAGGAGATCCCGATATCCAGCAACGGACTGATGTCGTCGCCCCAGCGCAGGAACATCTCGCGGTCGGAGTCCGGGAATCCGAGCATTTCGGAGATGATGGCGATGGGGACCTGCGCCGCGTACCGCGCCACCAGATCGGTGGGCCCGTCGTCGGGGAGTGCCGCGAGCAGTTCGTCGGTGACCGTCTCGATCCGGTCGCGCAGCCGGGCGACGGCCCGCGGGGTGAAGGCCGCGGCGATCGGTTTGCGCATCCGGGTGTGCTCGGGCTGGTCGATCACCAGCATCGACGGCGGATCCACCGGATTCGGCGGGAGGGGCCGGCGGTCCAGTATCCGCCGCAGCGGCCGCGGCACACCGAGAACGGTCGGCATGCCGGTGCCGAAACGGTTGTCGCGCAGTATTTCTCGTACCAGGTCGTGATCGAATGCGGTCCACACCGGAAGGGTCCGGCGCAACCCACCGTCCCCCCGCATCTGCTCGATGAGAGCGTAGGGGTTCTCGATTCCCTCCGAGCTGCCGTTCAATCGCGCGAACAGATCGCCACGACGCAGCAGTGCCTTCTCGAACAGGCGAACCACCCCGTGATTGTTGACCCACCGATATATGTACTGCGGTTTCATCGAGCCCCTCCATCGTCGAACCGTCGCGTCCTTGTGGTCGTTACGGATATCACAGGCATCGTCGAGCCCGCCGCGGTGGTTACTCGAGATCGTGCCTGGTCCGAGAGGGCGGCACCGCCCGTCATCCGAAAGCTGCGACGGCGGAGCGGAATCGAATTCTGTGCGGCCTGCGACCGGTAGTGCGCCGCGCCGCAGGCGATACTCGACCACCCACCGCTCGCGGTCCGCACCGAGTTCGCGGTGTCGGGCGGGTGGCGCGGTCGGACGGTCAGCGGCTCTCGATGCTTACCGATATGTAAGTAGCCCACTAATTAGTGGGTACTTGTCGTCGCGGTCGCGGCCCTCGAGAATCGTTACCGGCGCGCCCCACACCACCCGAGCGATTTTTGAGCCATACAGGAGTGCAGGCAGTGACGAGTTCTACGCAGACGACGGTGACCGTGCTCGGCCTGGGCGCGATGGGCCGAGCCCTGGCCGCGGCGTTCGTCGCGGCCGGACACCCGACCACCGTATGGAACCGCAGTCCGGGGAAGGACGCCGATCTCATCGCCCGCGGCGCGACGAGCGTCGCGACGGCGGCGGAGGCGGTGCGGGCGAGTGATCTCGTCGTCGGGTGCCTGTTCGATCACGGATCGGTGCACGAGGTTCTCGACCCCGTTGCCGGGCTCCTGGCCGGGCGCCCCCTGGTGAATCTCACGAGCACCGAACCGGCCGGCGCCCGGGAACTGGCTACCTGGGCGGCCGCGAACGGCATCCCCTTTCTCGACGGCGGCATCATGGCCACTCCCGAGATGATCGGTCGGCCCGGCTCGGCGCTGCTCTACAGCGGATCGTCCGATGTCTTCGACACATTCCGCGACGTGCTCGAATCACTTGGTACCGCCGAGTATTTCGGCGCCGACGCCGGTCGGGCGTCGCTGGTCGATTTCGCTCTGCTCTCCGGCATGTACGTGATGTTCGCGGGCTATTACCACGGTGCGGCCATGGTTCGCGAGATCGGCATGTCCGCTGAGGAGTTCGGCAATCGCGCCGCCTCCTGGCTCGCGGCGTTGCTCCCGTCGTTGCCCGCGGCCGGGGCGCAGATCGATACGGGCGACTACTCGCAGGTGTTGCAGCCGCTGACATTCACCAAGGCCGCGCTGGACGCCATCGTGTCGGCCAGCCGGGACGCCGGGGTCGATCTCGATATCGTCGGCCCGGTCCGCGATCTCGTGGACCGGCAGATCGCGGCCGGGTACGGTGCGCAGAGCTCGGAGCGGGCCTTCGAAAGCCTGAATCCACGTCCGCGTATCGCGTCCTGACCGCGTGCGGAGGTCGACAAGGAAGAAGCTCCGGCCCGGCATTGTGCTGCCATCTCACTCGGATCAGTTGTCGCGGTCCAGGGAGGACAGGCCCCAGAGTTCGGCGATGCGGCCGTCACGAATTGCGAATATTTCCATCATGGTCGGAGGTTTCCGGCCGGGGATGCCGTGCACGCTGGTACGTGTAGCAACGCGATCGCGTTCGATGATCATGTCCTCGACGACGACACGGACGGCGGGGAAGGCCTGGTGGAATCGTTTCCATGCCTGGGCGACGCTGCTCGGGCCGGTGGCGTCGAGTGGGTGGCTGTAGAAATCCTCGGTGAATATCTCCTGGGTCGCGGTGTAGTCGCGTGCGTTGAATGCTTCGTACATGCGTCGGGCGGTGGCCTGTGGGTCGTTCGTCATGTCTTTTCCTCGGCGATGGTGGCGTTCGTGCGGACGCGCCGTAGCACGTCCATGACGATCTGCTGGTGCTCGACGCTGACACCGTCGAGCAGCCGGTGCTGGTATTCCTGGTGTGCGTGGTCCAGTTCGCCGGCGAGTCGTTCGCCGGTCGGGGTCAGGACCGCCAGGGTGTAGCGATTGTTGTCGGGATCTACTCGGCGGGTGACGAGTCCTTCGGCCTCGAATTTCTTGACCAGTCGCGTGATGGTCGCGGCATCCGCCCCCAGCGCCTGTCGCAGGTTGCTGTGGCTGGTCTCGCCCTGCCATCGAAGCCGCATCAGGAGTTGTAGTCGTTGCGCACTGATTCCGATCTGGCCTGCGAATGCTTGACGTAACTGCGTTGAGGTGGTGGCGAGGTCATGGAAGAACTGGTCCTCATGTGCCGAGCTGCTCACGGTTTCATTGATACCCTCAACTCTTGATCAGGTCAACATTTGATGAGGCTTGCCGAACGCATGCTGTCGGTGTCTCCTCAACGCTGGTGACTCGCCGGCAACCTCGCGCAAGTACGGTTCCCGCTATGCACGTATCCACATCCAGCGTCCGTATCAAAGCCCCCCGCGAGCTCGTGTGGGCGATACTCACCGACCCTGCCTATGTCGCGCAATGGCAATACGGCAGTGTCCTGAGCACCGACTGGTCCGTGGATTCTCCGATTCGTTTCACCAACGAGTGGGAAGGAAACACATTCGAGCAGTGGGGGACTGTGCTCCTTGTCGACGCTCCCGCGCAATTGCGGTACTCCATGTTCGCTCCCCGCCCAGACCTCGAAGACAAGCCGGAAAACTACTTCACGATGGGCTACGCGCTCGAAGACGACGCGGGTGCGACCAATTTGACGATCACCCAGGAAGACCCCCGCGTGAGCGCGGGTGAGCATGCGGACAGCGATGACGAGGAAAACCCCGTGCTCGCCGCACTGAAGAACCTCGCCGAGTCCGTGGCGGCAACATCGCCGGCCGGACACTAGCTCCCATACCACCTGTGCGACCCCTCAGATCGTGAGCGACCCCCGCCGCTGATGGTTTCGTGATGGGCGGTACGCCACAGGACAGTGCTTCCTCGAGGACGGCCGCTGCGGCCTCGCTCGCGAATCCGCGTCCCTGATGGGACCGGCGGATCTCGTAGCCGATCTCGGGTTCCGCGCCTGTACGTCCGGCGAAGAGGCCGCAATTTCCCAGGAGCAGTCCCGTGGCGCGGTCTCGGACCGCGTACCACAGCAGCCCGGACCGCGCTCGGCTCGCCATGTGGCGTATCCGATCACGGGCCGGGCGGCTCGGTCCCCGCTGAGACCCGTCGCGCATGCCACCCGGCCTAGGCAGGTGATGCTATGGCTGGCTACGCCCGCGTTCGTGTAAACCCGTCCACGAACCATCACCGATGCCCAGTGGGCTGTGATCCAGCCGCTGCTACCACCGCGGCCGACCGCACGGCCGAACCGGGCGGCCGCGACAGCATTCACGCAGGGTCATCATCGACACCATCCCATACGTGCTGGTCAGCGGGTATGCATGGCGGCTGGCGCCACATTATCCAGCGCTCTGCATCGTGACGGCAATTCCGACAGCCCAAAGAACTGCGAGCGCCATCGTCCTGTGCATGTAGTGCCTGTTGCGATACTGTGTGTCACACACTATCGTGTGTGGCATGGTCGACGCAGAGTTGATTACCAGCCACAGCCAGGAGGTGCGACGTGGTTCCGTCGTCGTCGCCAGTCTCTTGATGTTGCGCAGGCCCGGCTACGGCTACGGCCTACTCGAGGCGCTGGCCGGTGCGGGGATCGCGGTCGATGCCAACACCCTGTATCCGCTACTGCGCCGCCTCGAGAAACAAGGGCTATTGGTCAGCGAGTGGAACACCGACGAGTCACGCCCGCGGAAGTTCTACCAAGTCTCCGAATCCGGAGAGAAACTCGCGGCGACGCTCCTCGACGAGTGGACCGCCATCGGAAAAAGCCTGCAGACAATGGAATCCGCCACCCAGAAAGGCACGTCATGACGCTGACCGATCGATACGTCGCTGCGACCCTGCGCAGCGTTCCCGCAGACGCCCGCGATGACATCGACCGCGAACTGCGCGGTTCGATCACCGACGCGGTCGACGCGAAGGTGGAAGCCGGCACCGAACCGGCAGCCGCCGAGGTCGCGGTGCTCACCGACCTCGGAGATCCGGATCGTCTCGCGGCCGGATTGGCGGGCCGGTCCCTGTACTTGATCGGTCCCGAGCTCTTCCTCGGTTGGCGACGACTCCTCAAAGGTCTCCTGTGGATCGCGCTCCTGCCAGGGATTGCGGTTTTGGCACTCGACATCATCGACGGCTCGTCCGCAGGTGCGGCGATCGGGGGCGCTGTCTGGTCGACCGTGATGGTGGCGCTGCAGATCGCGTTCTGGACAACCCTCGTGTACGCGGTGCTCGAACGCAGCGGCCGGCGTCGGGAAAACCCCGCTGGGGCGTGGTCGGTCGACAACCTTCCGGATACCGATGAGGATCGCGGGATCTCGCTGGTAGAGACGGTGTTCTCGGTGGGTGTCGCCCTCATTCTCATTGTTGCTGCCCTGTTGCAGCGCGAGTTCTCGGCCTATCGGGATGCCGGCGGGGCGCCGATCCAGATGCTGGACGTCGACCTGTGGTCGTTCTGGATGCCGGCCTTACTCGGGGTTCTGGGTCTGACCATCGTGCTCGATATCGCTAAATACGCCATCGGCCGCTGGACCACTGTGCTCGCCGCGGTCAACACCGTGCTGAACATTCTGTTCGTCGTGCCCCTGATGTGGCTCGCCACCAGTGGCCGGCTGTTCGAGGCTGCCTATTTCGACGCGGAATTCCCCGGTGACGGAACCGAAGCAATGCGCTTGTTCACACAGGCCGTGATCGCCATCGCGGTCGTTGTGGCCGCGTGGGAAGTCGGCGCAGGCTGGCTCAAGGTGCTGCGTTCGCCTAGTCGAACCGGACTGCCGCCGTTGGTGGGCGCCCACTGAATGCCAGTGCGATAGTGGACTGGCCAAGTAGAAGTCCGGGCCGCGAGGGCTTGGGCCCGGAGTTGCACCGGGCTCGAGCCCTCGAGCTCGTCGAGATGCGTTCATACGGCTTTGAGGACACTCGCCGGGTCACAATCGGCCATAGAGGCTTCCATCGACACCGATCCCGTCGCCTCGACAAGACAGCGTCCTTCGTGATTCACGGAAAAATCACCAGCTGCGGAGACTGCCGGGTGAACCTGGGGACTCCTCAGGTGAGGGCGACGAGTTCTGGAAGAGATTGACAGGGTCTGGAACCTGGCGCTCTACAGCGGATCGTCCGATGTCTTCGACACATTCCGCGACGTGCTCGAAACACTCGGCCTGGCTCGCCGCATTGCTCCCGTCGTTGCCCGCAGCCGGGGCGCAGATCGATACGGGCGACTACTCGCAGGTGTTGCAGCCGCTGACATTCACCAAGGCCGCGCTGGACGCCATCGTGTCGGCCAGCCGGGACGCCGGGGTCGATCTCGATATCGTCGGCCCGGTCCGCGATCTCGTGGACCGGCAGATCGCGGCCGGGTACGGTGCGCAGAGCTCAGAGCGGGCCTTCGAAAGCCTGAATCCACGTCCGCGTATCGCGTCCTGACCGCGTGCGGAGGTCGACAAGCTCGATTCCCGGAGAACGTCGTTCCGCACCACCTGTGCGACCCCTCAGATCGTGAGCGGCCCCCGCCGCTGATGGTGTCGTGATGAAACCAGATAGACCAATTGGCCTTTGTCGTCGGAGCGAATGCTGTGGTGTGCGAATCCGGCCTTCGTCGCGACGCGCAGTGACGCGCAGTTGTGCGGTCGGATCGTCGCCCAGACGCGCGGTACGCCACAGGACAGTGCTTCCTCGAGGACGGCCGCTGCGGCTTCGCTCGCGAATCCGCGTCCCTGATGGGACCGGCGGATCTCGTAGCCGATCTCGGGTTCCGCTGCGCCTGTACGTCCGGCGAAGAGGCCGCAATTTCCCAGGAGCAGTCCCGTGGCGGTCTCGGACCGCGTACCACAGCAGCCCGGACCGCTCTCGGCTCGCCATGCGGCGGTGGATCCACTCCCGGGTCCGGTCCAGCGAAGTGAAGGGGCCGTCGCCGAGGGTGTGCGTCGCGGGGTCGCTGAAGATCTCGTGGAGTTCCTCGCAATCCTCGGGCCGGAACGGCCGTAGCGTCGTTCGCGGAGTGTCGATGTCAGGTTTCATGCGGCGTATCCGATCAGGGGCCGGGCGGCTCTGTCCCCGCTGAGACGGCGGCGGTGACGCGCTGCGCCAGCGCGCGCAGGTGGTCGATGAGTTCGGGGGGTTCGTGGACCTGGAATGCGAAGCCGAAAAGTCCCACGTAGACAGCTATCTCGTCGAGCGAATTAGAGCCCGTATGCAATAGGCAGGACGTCGCGTCGACGGCCTCGATGACGCCGACGGTGGCCGGAATCCGATCGGCGGCGGTCGCCGCCGATACGTGCAGGGTGATCCGGGCCCGGTAGCGGTAGACGGAGGTGCTCACCCCGCGCGAGACGAAACCGGCGGGATCGATATCGGGGGCCGGGCGTGGCTCGAATCGCGGCCCTGTGGGGATGCGGGGCGCCAAGCGGTCGACGCGATAGTTACGCCAGTCGGCGCGGTCGACGTCCCAGCCGATCAGATACCAGCGTCGTCCGGTGTGGACCAGCCGATGCGGTTCGGTGTCACGGCGGGTGGTGGTCCCGTCGTGCGCGCGATAGTCGAATCGCAGCCGGTGATGATCGCGGATCGCGCCCGCTATGGCGGTGAGCGTCTGCGGGTCGACCGGCGTGGTCCCGGCCGCAACGGTCACGGTCGCGGCCTGCAACGCGGTGATCCGGTGGCGTAGGCGAGAAGGGAGTACCTGCTCGAGTTTGGTGAGCGCGCGCAGCGAACTCTCCTCGATGCCCGCGACGGTGCCACCGGCGGCGGTGCGCAATCCCAGCGCGACCGCCACGGCCTCGTCGTCGTCCAGTAGCAGCGGCGGCAGCGCGGCGCCGGCGCCCAGGCGGTACCCGGCCGCGCCGGCGATCGCGTGCACGGGGTAGCCGAGCGTGCGCAGCTTGTCGATATCGCGGCGCACGGTGCGCATATCGACGTCCAGTCGTTCGGCGAGTTCGCGGCCGGTCCAGTCGCGGGGGGTCTGCAGAAGCGAGAGCAATCGGAGCAGTCGGGCGGAGGTCTCGAGCACGTATCCGATTCTTCCGCATTCCTAGGGCAGGAACTGTCCTAGGGGCTTCTTAGTGTAGGTGTCATGAGTAGCGAGATCAGTTCTTTCCGGATCGACGTACCCCAAGAGCAGCTCGATGATCTGCACCGGCGACTGACCGCCGTGCGCTGGCCCGACGAGGCTCCCGGGGTGGGATGGGCACAGGGCATCCCGCTCGACTACATCAGGGAACTGGCCGGCTACTGGCGCGACAGCTACGACTGGCGGGCCCAAGAGGCACGGCTCAACACGTTCCCGCAGTTCCGGACCGAGATCGACGGTCACGAGCTGCATTTCGTCCACGTCCGCTCGGCGGAACCCGGCGCCCTGCCGCTGGTGCTGACACACGGTTGGCCCGGCTCGATCGTGGAATTCCTGGAGTTGATCGGCCCGCTGACCGATCCGGTGGCGCACGGCGGCGACGCGGCGGACGCCTTCCATGTCGTCGTGCCGACCATCCCCGGATACGGCCTGTCCGGACCTGCCGTCGGCTGGTCGCCCACGCGGGCCGCGCGGGCCTGGGCCGAGCTGATGAGTCGTCTCGGCTACGACCGTTACGCGGCGCACGGTGAGGACACCGGCGCGGCGATCTCGCGCGAGCTGGCCGTGATCGACGCCGAGCACGTGGTCGCGGTGCACCTGACGATGATCGCCTCGGCCACCGTCACCGCCGAGACCGCGGACCCCGGCGATCCCGCCGAACAGCACGCCGCGCGGTTGGCGCAACGCGCCCAGTACGAACTCGGCGCCTACGCGATGCTCCAGGCCAGCCGCCCGCAGACACTGTCCTACGCGCTCACCGATTCACCGGTGGGTCAGCTGGCCTGGATCGTGGAACGCTTCAAGGACTGGACGGACTCCGCGGATGTCCCCGAGGACGCCGTCGACCGTGACGCCATGCTCACCAACGTCATGATCTACTGGCTCAACGGCACAGCCGGATCGTCGGCGCGCTACTACTACGAAAGCGCCGCCACCTGGGGCAGGACCGAACCCGACACCGATGTACCGGTGGCCGTGGCCGTGCTGCCGCACGATATCGGCGTCCCCGTCCGCCGGATCGCCGAAAAGAACCACAACATCGTGCGCTGGACCGAATTCGCCCGGGGCGGCCACTTCGCCGCTATGGAGGTACCCGACCTCCTGATCGATGATCTGCGCGGCGCGTTCCGCGACTACCGCGGGTAGCTTCAGCCGAGGACGAGCGGGTTTCGCGGCGAGCTCGCTGTTCGGGGTCGAATCCGTGGCTTCTCGGCGCGCCCGGCTGTCGAGTCGGGCGCGTGGGCAGATCATGACCGCATGGCTTCTCGACAGATCGACGGCCGGGCGCATCTGTGGCGTAACGCGACCACGGTCGTGTGCGCACTACTCATCTATTACTTCGTTCCGCTGGGCCTCGAGCTCCCCGGCTTCTGGCCCACCCGGGTGGTCACCGTGGTGGCGTTCGCCGCCGGCGTGAGTGGGTTGTCCTGGCTCGCTTACCGCCGGATCGGTCAATTTCTGCGCTCGAGCCGCGACACCGGCCATCGAGTCGACGGTCTGTTGTTCCTCATCTCGCTGGTCGTGGTGTTCTTCTCGCTCTTCTACTACATCCTCGAGCTGCGCGACCCCGGCCAGTTCGCGGAATTGCGGACTCGCAACGACGCGCTGTACTACACCGTCGCGACCCTGGGCACCGTCGGTTTCGGCGATATCCACGCGGTCGGGCAGGCCGCGCGGATCGCCACCACGGTGCAGATGGCGTTCGATCTCGTGGTGATCGGCACCCTGCTGGCGGTTACCACCACCGGAATCACCCGACGTTTGGACGCCACGGATGTCGCAGACCGCCGGTAGCCTGATCGTGTGCCCGAACTACCCGAAGTGGAGGCGCTGGCGCAGTTCCTGCGGGAACATGCCGTCGGTGCGGTGGTGGGACGTATCGATGTGGTGGCGCTGAGTGCGATCAAAACCTTCGATCCGCCGGTGACGGCGCTGTCCGGGCGGGATGTGACGGGCGCCGGACGGTGGGGGAAATTCCTCGGAATGGACTGCGGGGGTCTGTGGCTGATCACCCATCTGTCCCGGGCGGGCTGGCTGCGCTGGACAGATAATCCGAGCGCGAACCCGCCCAAGCCCGGTCGCGGGCCACTGGCGCTTCGGGTGCACTTCTTCACTCCCGAAGGAGCGACCCCGGCCTTCGACCTCACCGAGGCGGGCACCAAGAAGCGGCTCGCCGTCTATATCGTGCAAGACCCCGCGCAGGTCCCCGGTATCGCCCGGCTGGGGCCCGACGCGCTGGCGATCACCGCGGACCGGTTCGCCGAACTGCTGGCCGCCGCGCCAGGACGTATCAAGAACGTGCTCGTCGATCAGACCGTTATCGCCGGTATCGGCAACGCCTACTCCGACGAGATCCTGCACACCGCCAAGATCTCCCCGTTCGCCCCGGCGAAGACATTGCCGGCGGCGAAGGTCGGTGACCTGTACGAAGCGTTGCGCACGGTGCTGCTGGATGCGGTGGACCGGTCGGTCGGGCAGGCCGCGGCCCGGCTCAAGGGCGAGAAACGCTCGGGTATGCGCGTCCACGCCCGCACCGGTCTGCCCTGTCCGGTCTGTGCGGACACGGTCCGTGAAGTCGCCTTCACCGACCGGTCGTTCCAGTACTGCCCCACCTGTCAGACCGGCGGCAAGATCCTCGCCGACCGCCGGATGTCACGCCTGCTGAAGTAGTCGGGGCGGGCGGATCAGTCGTCGGCGCGTTCCCGGTTCGGCGACTCGGGTTCCGGCTCGGACGCCGGCTTGTCCGCGCTGTCGGCGAATTCGTCGGCGACCTTCATCGCGGCGTCGGCGAAGGTCGCGGCTTCGGGGTGTTCGGCGGTGATGGTCCCGAGCAGGGACCCGTCGCCTTCCGCTCCGGCCTCCGGCTCGTCCGTATCCTTCGCGGGGCTGCCGCCCGCCGCCGGCACCAGCAGCGGTGCGCGCACTCCTGCCCACAGTTCGCGCTGGGCGCGGTCGGGATCGTTGTCCACCCGGCTGGGCGCATCGATGATCAGCGTGCTGCGTTCCTGCTCGGTGTATCGCGGCCAAGACGGCAGCGGTGCGCCGGTGCGGGCGAAATTCAGCCAGTTGTTCTGGAACTGGCGGGTCACCGCGAGCAACCCGCGGCGACTTCCGCCGGCGGTGAGAGCCCGGCTCCATGGCTCGTAGACGGCGCCGAAGGTCGGCAGCAGATCGGTCGCGTGCGTCGCGCCCAGCTTGTAGAGCTGGAACAGCCGGGGCGCGAAATCGTAGCGGTAGGCGTAGGTGGGGGAGTGGCGGCTGTGCCCCTCCATCACCGCGACCGACGGACGCCAGAAGAAGTAGTCGCCGCCCGCGCGGATCGCCGCCTGTTCGGCCGGGAATCCGGGATAGGTCGAGAACACCCGGGGATACACCTCGGGTCCGGCGACCGAGAGTGCGCGTTTGAGGCGCTCCGGCCGGGTGGGCAGCGTATCTGTGAAGCGGTTGAACAGGGCGCCCTCGTTGCGGCAGGTGCCGATGATCAGCGGAACCCGATGGGTGTGTCCCTCGGTGAAGGCGTCGATCGGGGTGCGCGGCAACAGGTCACCGTCGGCCACCGGCGCGGCCGGGAAGAAACCCGGGAACTCTGCCATCGCCGCATTCGAGGCCCGATTGAAAGCCCGGCGGATATCGTGCGGATCCGCTTCGCGCAGAGCGCGATTCGCGTTTTCCGGAGCGACACCGAGGCGGTCGAGAATACGGCGGGCGAATTCCCGCGATTCGGCGATCGTCAGACCCCAGTCCGCGGGCGGGCTCTGCGCGATCCCGCGGTGGAAGAGCCCCTCGGCCGACGGCGTCGCCAGCAGACTCAGTACCGCGTGCGCGCCCGCGGATTCCCCGAAGATGGTCACATTCTCCGGGTCGCCGCCGAACTCGGCGATATTGGCCCGGACCCAGCGCAGCGCGGCGATCTGATCGCGCAGGCCGAGGTTGGCATCGTAAGGGCTGTCCGGGGTGGAGAACTCGCTGAAATCGGCGTATCCGAACGCACCGAGCCGGTAGTTGATCGACACCACGATCACGTCACCGTCGGCCGCGAGTTGCACCCCCGAATACAGGCGCAGTGCCGAGGTGCCGAACAGATAGCCGCCGCCGTGGATGAACACCATCACCGGACGCGGTCGCGGCGATGCCGTGGCGGGCGCCACGACATTCAGTGTCAGTGAGTCCTCGCTCATCTCCTGAAGCTTGCGCGGGCCGAGCCGCACCCCGAAGCGCGGTTGGATGCCCGCGGCGCGGAAATAGGTCGCGTCGCGCACATCGGTCCACGGCTGTACCGGTTGCGGCGATCGAAACCGCAGCTCACCGACGGGTGGGGCGGCATAGGGAAGCGACCGCCAGTACATCACCCGGCGACCCCGCCGACCACGGACGACGCCGTCGGTGGTCGTGATCTGTTCGGTAGCGCTCATCAGACCGATGGTAACGACGACCGATCGGTCTCCAACAGACGTAACCAGAATTCACTCACGGCGGGAAAGGCGGGCACCGCGTGCCACAGTGCGTCCAGCGGCACGCGTCCGGTGACGGCGATCGTCGCGGCGTGCAACTGCTCGCCGACATCGGGCCCCACGAAAGTGGCGCCGAGCAGAGTGTCGGTCGCGGTATCGATCACCAGCGCGGCGCGGCCCGCGTAATCGTCGCGGGCCAGCGCCGAACCCGCGACTGCGATATCCAGTTCGACCGTCCGGATGTCGTAACCGGCCTTGCGCGCGTTATCCGCGCTGAGCCCGACGGCGGCCACTTCGGGATCGGTGAACACGACTTGCGGTACGGCCCGGTGGTCGGCGCTCGCCCGGTAGCGCGGACCGGCCAGCGACCGGCTCTCGGCGCGGGCGGCGATCACATCGCCGCACACCCGGCCCTGGTATTTGCCCATATGCGTGAGCGCGGCGCGATGGTTGACATCGCCCACCGCGTAGAGCCAGTCGCCGGGGACGGCGGACACCGTGAGCTGGTCGTCGACCTGGACGTACCCCTCCGGCAGGCCGACGGTCGCGAGTCCGATCCCGGCGGTGTTCGGCGTCCGCCCGGCCGCCACCACGATCTCGTCGGCGACGAGTGTCGTCGCGCCGTCGGGCCCTTCGACCCGCACTGTCACCGGACCACCGTGGATCCGGCCCTCGCCGTGATCCGCGGCCGCCGGCCGCTGCACCCGTACCGGCCGGGTGCCGAACCGGATCTGCACGCCCTGCGCGGTGAGCCCGGAGGCCACGTATTCCCCGGCGAACGGTTCCACGCCGGCGAGCAGCCTGTCACCGCGGACCAGCACGGTGACCTCGGCCCCGAGCGCCGACAGCCAGGTGGCCGCCTCGCAGGCCACCACGCCGCCGCCGATCAGCACGACCCGCTTCGGGATCTCGTGCAGGTTGGTGGCGTCCCGGGAAGTCCAGGGCAGGGCGTCGCGCAGTCCGGGGATATCCGGGACGGCCGCGCGGGTTCCGGTGGCCAGGACCACCGCCACGCGGGCATGTAACGCGCGATCACCGACCAGCACACGACGTTCCCCGTCGAGCCGGCCGACGCCGCGGATCACGTCGATGCCCTGCTGCGCCGCCCAATCGACCTGGCTCGAATCGTCGTGGTCGCCGTTGTGGGCGTGCACGAACTCGTCTCGCCGGCGCAATACCTCGGCGATATCGGGACCCGCGGCCTCGATGCCCGGCAGCCCCTGCGCGGCTCCCAGCACGTGGCCCGGCCGGAGCAGGGCCTTACTCGGAATGCAGGCCCAGAACGAACATTCACCACCGACCTTCTCCGCTTCGACGATGGCCGCGGTGCGGTCGCTGCCGGCCACGGCGTAGTCGGCCGCGTTCTCCCCGGCGGGTCCGCCGCCCAGCACGATGACGTCGTATTCGGTGGCACCACTGTCGGACATCGGGGCCCCCTTACTGTAGGTAGCCCTCGACCTGTCCCGGCGACCGCGGCTCGGCCTCGTCCGGGGGTTCGCCGCTGTCGATCCGCGCTCGGCGCTGCCGCAGCAGATCCCAGCACTGATCCAGCATGACCTCCAGTTCGGCGAGTCGCCGCCGCTCCACATCGGGATCGAGTTCCCCGTGCGAAGCCCGCGACCGCAGGTCGTGCTCGTCGTCGACGAGGCCCTTGATCCGCCCGAGTATGTCCTGTTCGGTCATGCCGACCATGCTACGACCAGAGGGTCGATCACCTGGTCATTCAGCCGGGCGGAGCAGATAGATGTCCATGATCCAGCCCTTGCGCTCGCGCAGCTGCGCGCGCCGGTGCACGATCTCGCCGCCGACCTCGCCGACCCGGCCGGCGATGAGGGCCTCGTCGGGCATCCCCAGATAGGCCCCCCACCAGATGAAGGTGTCGCCGGGGGTGGTGGTGAACGCGCAGTCGGCGTCGAGCATGACCACCGTCGAACCGGCGCCCAGACCTTCCTCGCGCAACCGTCGCCCGGTGGTGATGTGCACCGGTTCGCCGATCCGGTGCAGGACGGTCCGGTGCCGGGCGGCGAGCGCGTGGACGCTGGTGACCCCCGGGATCATGGTGTAGTCGAAGTCCAGCGCGCCCCGTGCCAGCACCCGTTCCACCATGCGCAGGGTGGAGTCGTAGAGGGCAGGGTCGCCCCAGACCAGGATTGCGCCGACCCCTTCGGCCGCCGCGAACGCTTCCTCCAACAGCAGCGACCGCCGCTCGTGCCAGTCCCGCACCGTGTCCCGGTAGTCCTCGGGGGTGCGGTCGCGGGGTGGGTCGGGTATCTCCACGACGCGGTAAGGCCGGTCGACGTGTTCGGCGAGGATCGCGGTGCGCACCGCCATGAGTTCCTGTTTCTCGGCCCCTTTGCCGATCACGAAGAACACGTCCACCTGCCGCAGGGCCCGGACGGCCTGCATCGTCACCTGATCGGGGTCACCGGCGCCGATACCGATCACATACAGCTCGCGCATGAGGTCAGCTTGGCAGGTCGGGCCGCGGACCCTTCCCCGCGGTCGTACTCGGAAGTGACCAGCGTGTGCGAGGGTCCACGGGCGCGAAGTAAGCTCGGCGCGTGGTCAGCGCAGCGAACAGCCAGGTTCCGGACCCGCGACACGCACCGGACACCCAGTACGAAGATCTGCTCCGGCTCGTCCTCGACACGGGGACCGCCAAAGCGGACCGCACCGGGACCGGCACCCGCAGTGTGTTCGGGCACCAGCTGCGTTACGACCTCTCCGCCGGATTCCCCCTGATCACCACCAAGAAGGTGCACCTCAAATCGATCGTGTACGAACTGCTGTGGTTCCTGCGCGGGGATTCCAACGTGCGGTGGTTGCGCGAGCACGGGGTCACCATCTGGGACGAATGGGCCGGTGCCGACGGTGAGCTCGGTCCGGTGTACGGGGTGCAGTGGCGATCCTGGCCGGCTCCCGACGGCCGTCATATCGACCAGATCGCCCAGGTCCTGCACACCCTGCGTACCGATCCGGATTCCCGGCGGATGCTCGTCTCGGCCTGGAATGTGGCCGAGCTGGACCGGATGGCGCTGGCGCCGTGTCACGCGCTGTTCCAGTTCTACGTCGCCGACGGCCGGTTGTCCTGCCAGCTGTATCAGCGCAGCGCCGACCTCTTCCTCGGGGTGCCGTTCAATATCGCGAGCTACGCGCTGCTGACCGTGATGGTGGCCCAGCAGGCCGGGCTCACGCCGGGTGATTTCATCTGGACCGGCGGTGACTGCCATATCTACGACAACCATCACGAGCAGGTCGCCGAACAGCTGACCCGCGACCCGTACCCGTTCCCGGCGCTCGAACTCGCACCCGCCGACTCCCTGTACGACTACCGGTACGAGGACGTACGGGTGCACGACTACCGCCACCACCCGGCGATCAAGGCGCCGGTGGCGGTGTGACCGCGCCGGATTCCGCACGCGTCATCGGCCTCATCTGGGCTCAGACCCCCGCCGGGGTGATCGGGGTGGACAACACCATTCCCTGGCGGGTCCCCGAGGATATGGCCCGCTTCAAGACGACGACCGCCGGTCACCCGGTGATCATGGGCCGCCGGACCTGGGATTCGCTGCCGCCGCGTTTCCGGCCGCTGCCCGGCCGCCGCAATATCGTCGTGACCCGGCAGTCCGACTGGTCCGCGCCCGGGGCGGAAGCCGCTGATTCGGTCGCGGCGGCGCTGGCGCTGGCGGCCCCCGCCGCGACCTGGGTGATCGGCGGCGGGGAGATCTATCGGCTCGCGCTGCCGTATGCGACCGAACTGCTGATCACCGAGGTCGACACCGAGGTGGACGGCGACGCCCACGCCCCCGCACCGGGTCCCGAATGGTCCTCCGCCGACCCGGCGACCTGGTCGGAATCGTCCGCCGGCTTGAACTACCGGATCAGGCGTTTCACCCGCGACCGACCGTTTCCGGCCGCGGCCCGGCTTGCGATACCGGCACAGCCTCGGAAAACGCCCGAACGGTAGAGCCCGGTCGGGCATACTCGGCTGTACGTCCCGCGATCACAGCCCGGTCGTGGGTATGTGGAGGCGAAAGGCGGTCCATGGACAAGAAATCGCTGACAGCGGTGGCCCGGCAGCAATTGAAGTTGGCCGCGACCGTGACCAGTGGCCGCAGTTCCCAGACCATCTACGGCGGTCACGCGAACTCGCTGCGGCAGACCGTGGTGGGGTTGTGCGCGGGCCAGAGTCTGGCCGAACACGACAACAGCGGTGAGGCCACTCTGCTCGTACTGTCCGGCACACTCACGCTGAACAGCGGAGAGAACGAGTGGAAGGGATCGACCGGCGATCTGCTGGTGGTGCCCAAGGCCCGGCACAGCGTGCAGGCCATCGACGATGTGGCGTTTCTGCTGACAGTGGCCAAGTAGTCCGCCCGCGTTCCGTGGTCCCTGGTCGTTCGCCGGTAGTGTGAGCGGCTATGGGGCAGCCGCAGCCGATTCTCGAACCACTCACCCCGGCCGCGCATTTCCTCGTCGCCACGATCGAACCCGGCGGCGAGGCGGCGGCGCGGGACCTGCTGGCCGAACTTCCCGGCCTGCGCCGGGCCATCGGTTTCCGAGTGCCCGGCGCTGGGCTGGGCTGTATCACCGGCATCGGATCGGCTGCCTGGGACCGGCTGTTCGGCGGGCCCCGACCGGCCGAACTGCACGATTTCCCCGGGTACGCCGGGCCACTCCACCAGGCGCCGGCGACTCCCGGTGATCTGCTCTTCCACATCCGCGGCCAGGTCCACGACGCCTGCTTCGAACTGGCCATGGCGATCGGCGACCGGTTGGCCGGTATCGGGGCGATCGTCGACGAAACCGTGGGTTTCCGGTATTTCGAACAGCGCGATCTGCTCGGTTTCGTCGACGGCACCGAGAATCCCGAAGGCGGGTTCCCCGGCACCCCCGCCGGACGGGCCGCGCTGATCGGCGCCGACGACTCGGATTTCACCGGCGGGAGCTATGTGGTCGTGCAGAAGTATCTGCACGATATGACCGCCTGGCGGGCGCTGCCGGTACCGGATCAGGAGCGGGTCATCGGGCGCACCAAACTCGAGGACTTCGAATTCGACGACGACCAGAAGCCCGCGGATTCGCATATCGCGGTGAACCAGGTGATCGAGGCGGACGGCACCCAACGGGAGATCCTGCGCGCGAACATGCCGTTCGGCAGTATCCGGGAGGGCGAGTTCGGCACCTACTTCGTCGGCTATTCGGCGACCCCCCGGACCACCGAGATCATGCTGGAGCGGATGTTCCTCGGAACCGACGAGGCCACACACGATCGGATCCTGGACTTCTCCACCGCGGTCACCGGCACCCTGTTCTTCGTTCCACCACAGGATTTCTTCGATGATCTGCCCGCCCCGCCGGAAGCGGCCGAAGCGGCGGCGGATCCGGCGCCGCCGGTCGCGAACGGTTCCCTCGGTATCGGCACGTTGAAAAGGAGCAGCACCGTATGAACAACCTGCATCGCGAACTCGCGCCGATCACGGACGCGGCCTGGTCGGTCATCGAAGAGGAGGCCACGCGGACTTTCAAACGGCACAACGCCGGCCGCCGGGTGGTCGACCTGTCCGGTCCGCACGGTACCGACTATTCGGCCCGCGGCCTGGGCCATACCGAGGCCATCGCCGCACCGCACGACGGTGTCCAGGCGCGGCAGCGGATCGTGGCGCCGCTGGTCGAGTTGCGGGTTCCGTTCACGCTCTCGCGCCAGGAACTCGACAATGTCGAGCGCGGCGCCCAGGACACCGATCTGGATCCGGTGAAGGACGCCGCCCGCAATATCGCCTTCGCCGAGGACCGAGCGGTCTTCGAGGGGTACGCGGCGGCCGGTATCACCGGGATCCGCGAGGGGGCGTCGAACAAGGCGATCGCTCTTCCCGACGATGTGTTCGGCGTGCCCGAGGTGATCGCCCTGGCGGTCAGCGAGCTGCGGTTGGCCGGTGTCGACGGCCCGTACTCGGTGCTGCTGAGCGCCGACCTCTATACGAAGGTGAGCGAGACCTCCAATCACGGTCATCCGCTGCGCACCCATCTGGAGCGTCTGGTCCCCGACGGTGAGATCATCTGGGCCCCGGCCATCGACGGGGCGTTCGTGCTCACCACCCGCGGCGGGGACTTCGACCTCACCCTGGGACAGGACCTGTCCATCGGATATCTGAGCCACGACGCCGATACCGTCCAGCTGTACTTCCAGCAGAGCATGACCTTCCACGTCTACTCCGCCGAGGCTGCCGTCGCCCTGTTCTGAGCAGGTGACCAGCATCACCGGATCCGCCGCCGACCGTCCGGTACGGTGTGGCGCACAGCACCAGTTCGCGGGGTGAACGGAGTCGGTATGCAAAGGGTGCACGCGGGTGTCGTGCCCACCGGGCGGGCGCTGGCCTACAGCCTCGCCGGAGTCGCGGTGGTCGTCGTGGTGACGGTCCCGACGGTCCTGCTGTTCGGGCCGGCGCGGATCGTCACCGGGATCGTGTTCGGCGCGATGCTCGCCGTCGCCGCGTTGTTCGCGCTGTTCACCCGGGACACTGTCGTCCTCACCGACCAGGCGATCCAGCAACGCACACCGTGGTCGGTGACCAGTATCGACTGGGAGCGGGTGGTGGCCGGGCGCTTCGGTCTCGACGAGAACGCGCGCTGGTCGCTCGCGCTGGACCTGGCCGGCGGCGAAGTGCACGCAGAGCTGGTTCTGCTGTCGATTCCGCCGGTCCGCGGCCCCGTCTCGGGCGCCTACGATCTGCGCAAACGCGAACAGATCACCGAGATCCGCACCATGTTGCGGCGCAAGCGGATCCCCATCACCGTCCTGCCGGATATCGCGGGCGCGCTCGAGCAGTACTGGCAGATCGCTCCGCCTACTCGCTGAACCGGGCCGGGGCGTGTCTGCGCCACCCGGCGGCCGGGATCCCGGCCCGCTGCCACCATGGACGATTCGACCGCCGCACGGTAGAGGAGAGCAATGGTTCGCAACGTCCGGGCAATCGCGGGGATATTGACGCTGGTGGCGACGCTGTGCGCGGGCCTGCCGGTGGTCGCGCGGGCCGAGACGCCCTGGTATCCGGGACGGCTGCTGTCGGCCGAACCCCTCGATCGCGAGTGGGCCGGGCTCGACGATGTGCGGCGCATCGAATATGTCACCACCGGCCCCGGCGGCGAACTCGTCCCGGCCGCGGCCATCGTGCGTATCCCGGGAGGCCCCGCTCCGGACGGCGGCCGCCGGGTGGTCGCCTGGGACCACGGCACCTCCGGCCTCGGACACGAATGCGGTCTCACCGGTTCCGAACAGCTGGAACAGGGCACCGGCCCGACCGTGGCGCGGCTCAACGACGCCGGATACGCGGTGGTCGCCCCCGACTACATCGGCCTGAGCCCCGGCTCGCCGGGTCCGCACCCCTACTTGCAGACCGGCACCGAGGCCACCGCCACCATCGACGCGGTGCGCGCCGCCCGGGCCGCGTTCACCGGACTGTCCACGAGCTGGGCGGTGGCTGGAGCGTCCCAAGGCGGTCATGCCGCGCTCGGCACCGGCCGGCTCGCCCCGGAGTACGCACCCGAACTCGATTTCCGCGGCACCGCCGCGCTGGCCCCGGCCAGCAACCTGGAGAACGTCTTCCTGCGTTCGCGGCCGGACCAGCCCGAGGTGCCCGGATACGCCGGCCGGGCCGTCGCCATGGTGCTCGCCGGTATGGCGGGCGCCCGGCTCGATATCGATGTGCGCGACTACTTGACCTCGGCGGGGCGGCAGTTCATCGAAGGGCTCGGGACCGGGTGCAGTTCCCAGGCCGGGGCGATGCTGGCCAGCGCGCAGATCGGTGATCTGGTGTCGCGTCCGCTCGACGATCCGGAGTTCGCGCCGACGCTGCGGGAGTACATGGGAGTGCCGGTCAGCGGCTACCGGGATCCGATTCTCGTCGTGCACGGCAACTACGACACCGTCGTCCCGCTACCGCTGACCCTCGCGCTGCTGGGTCAGTTCGCCCTGCACGGCACCCGGCACGAGGTCCAGCTGCTCGACGCCGGGCACGAAGACCTGCGAGATCGGGGCGGCCTGGACCGCGCCCTCGTTTTCCTCGGGCAGGTGCTCCCGGCCCGCTGACCCGGGATCAGACGAACGCCCGCTCGATGATCGCCGCCGTGTCCACTCCCGTCGGCAGGGTGCCGAACGCGGCGCCCCAATCCTCGCCCAGCCGGGAGGCGCAGAAGGCGTCCGCGACCGCGCGATGACCGTGCCGGACCAGCTGCGCACCCTGTAGGACGAGCGCCATCAGCTCGACGATCCGCCGTGCCCGATACTCGATATCGCTGCGATCGGCCAGTTCCTTGCCCACCCGGTCGATCGCGTGATCCAGATGCGGGTTCGCGCCGCGTGCCTGCGCGACCTCGGCGAAGTACGCCTCCACCGTTTCCGGCTGAGTGCCCATCGCGCGCAGGGCGTCGAGCGCCGCCACATTGCCCGACCCTTCCCAGATCGACATGAGCGGCGCCTCCCGGTAGAGCCGCGGCATCCCGGATTCCTCGACGTAACCGTTTCCGCCCAGGCATTCGAGTGCCTCCGCCGCGTGCACCGCTGCGCGCTTGCACACCCAGTACTTGGTCACCGCGAGCGCGATCCGGCGCAGTGCGGCCTCGGCCGGATCACCCGCGGCGCGGTCGGTGGCTCCGGCCAGACGCAGCATGACCGTGGTGGCGGCCTCGGATTCGATCACCAGATCGGCCAGTACATTGCGCATCGCGGGCTGCTCGACCAGCGCCGCGCCGAACGCCCGCCGGTGCCGGGCGTGATGGACGGCGCGCACGGCGGCCGCGCGCATACCGACCGACGAGCCGATCACGCAGTCGAGGCGGGTCATATTGACCATCTCGATGATGGTCTTCACTCCGGCGCCCTCGGCGCCGACCAGCCGGCCGACGGCGTTCTCGTATTCGATCTCGGCCGACGCGTTGGATTTGTTGCCCAGTTTGTCTTTGAGCCGCTGGATCCGGATCGGATTGCGGGAACCGTCGGGCAGTACCCGGGGCAGCAGGAAACACGACAGCCCTTCCGGCGCCTGCGCCAGGGTCAGGAACATATCCGACATCGGCGCCGAGGTGAACCATTTGTGTCCGACGATCCGATACGAGCCGTCGGGCTGCGCGACGGCGGTGGTGGTGTTGGCCCGCACATCCGAGCCGCCCTGTTTCTCGGTCATCGACATGCCCGCGATCAGCCCCGCCTTGGTGGTCGGTTCGCGCAGCCCGAAATCGTAGGTGCGCGCGGTGAGCAGCGGTTCGTACTCCGCGGCCAGTTCCGGGTTGTGCCGCAGCGCCGGAATCGCCGCGTAGGTCATCGAGATGGGGCACATATGCCCCCCGTCGGCCGCGCCCCAGACGTAGAACCCGGCGGCCCGCGCCACATGCGCGCCGGTCCGGTTCTCGCGCCAGGGCGTGCCGTGCAGTCCGTGCTCGACGGCGACCGTCATCAGATCGTGCCAGTGCGGGTGGAACTCCACCTCGTCGATGCGATTGCCGTAGCGATCGTGCGTCCGCAGTACCGGTGGGTATTCGTTGGCGAGCCGTCCCCACTCCTGGACCTGTTCACTGCCCGCCAGCGCGCCGAGTTCGCGCACTTCGGCCTCGGCCCAGCCCGCGCCCTCCCGGTGCAGCCCGGCCAGCAGCGCCGGGTCCCGGGAGACCTCGAACGGCGTGATCGGCGGTACCTGGTTGAAGACCTCGTGCGTGGACATTCATCGATTATGCGTCCTACGTCACACTTGCGCGGCCCGAAAAATCGGGACCGGTTGGTGTAGACCTGGGAGCCCCCGCCGGTGATCACCGTGGACACCGGACCGATCACCCCGTCGCCGCGGCCCTCCGATCAGTTCGTCGACGCCCTTGAACGCGTCGCCGCCGGCGGGACCGCCACGGACCCGGCCGTCGCTGCACGTCCCGTCGGCTGTGACCCGAGCCCGGCGGACCCGCATGCTCGACCACGACACATCGGGATGCCCGCACCCACCGTGTCGCCGGGCCCGGCTCCCCGTTGTGTGCGAGGCAAACACCGTTAGCCTGTGCGGATGCGCCGATTGAGCGTCGTCGACGAGATCTTTCTGCGAACTCACCAGGGGCTCGGCACCCCGATCGCGCTCCAGGGGCTATGGCGTGCCACGGGAGTTGTGGCGCCGGCGGAACTCGGACCGCTGCACGAAGCCCTGCGGGCCGGTCCGCTGGGCCGCCGCGTCATCCGCGCCCGGATCCCCGGTGCGCGGGCCCGCTGGCAGCGCAGCGATCGTGCGCACCCGCTCGACTACGATCCGGCACCGCTGGCGCCCGCGGAAATACTGGTGTGGGCCGATACGCGCGGGCGGGAACTGGATCCCGAACTCGGGCCGGGTTGGCGGTTGTCGGCGGCGCCGCTCGATGACGGCAGCACCATTGTCGCCCTCACTTGTTCGCATGTGCTCGCCGACGCCCGGGGGCTGCTGATCGCCGCCGAACTGGCAGTGCGGCAGGTGGGCCCCGGGGCGGCGGACTCGTCATGTCCGGGGGGCGCGAACACGCCGGATTCGGACTGGGTCGACGCCGCGCGGATCTGGACAGGGGTCGTGCGCGACGGTGCGCGCGCCGCCGTGGAACGGATCCGGTGGCGCGGACGTGATCAGGGGAATGAGAGGTCCGGCTGCGGCGGTAGACCCGCACCGCGCCGGGCCGCGGCGACGGCAGGCGGCGACAGCGCGCCCGCTCCGCTCCCACCTCCGGCCGCGCTGTCGCGCCGCGACGTGCAGATCACGTCCGGACCGCCGGCGCCCGACTCGGAACTACCCGAACCGGCGATGGTCCTCCGATGCCCGGCAGCGGAGTGGGAACGGATCGCGGCCGGATACGGGGGTACGGCGAACAGCCTGTTCATCTGGTTCGTGGCGAATATGTTGTGGGCCGCCGGGTTTCCCGGATCCGTGATCGCGGCGAGCCTGCCGGTGGACACCCGATCCGATTCCCGGATCGACAACGACCTCGCCGTGACCGAGATCGCCGTGACCCGGTCGGACGGTCCGGCGGAGATCCGCGCGAAGGCCCGGGTCGCGTACGAGCGGCGGATGACCGGTCCGGCGGGCGTGCCGGAGGAGTTCCTCTACCTGGTCCCGGACAGGGTGGCTCACTTCCTGTCCCGGGGAGCGGGCGAACGCGACATCCTGTGTTCGAATATCGGCGTGATCCCCCCGGCGCTGTACACGCTCGGGTCGCACGAATGCGTCGGTATCGCCACCCGAGCCGTTCATCCCGGACTCACATACGCGCGCCGCCCGCGGACCCGCCTCTCCGGCTACCTGTGCCGCTTCCGCGACGACTACCTGCTGACGCTGGCGTCTCTCGACCCCGAGCGGGTACCCGATACCGCCGAACTCCATCGGCTTGCCACCGAGACCGCGACGCGGGTCGGTCTGCCCGTCGGACCCTGGTGACCGGTCAGCGGTTGGCGCGATACCAGCGGATCAGGGCGTCGGTGGACGAATCGTCCTGTGCCGCCGGTTCCGCCGGATCGGTGAGCAACGGCGCGAGCGCGAGCGCCTGTTGTTTACCGAGTTCCACACCCCACTGGTCGAAACTGTCGATACCCCAGATCGCGCCCGCCACGAAGACCTGGTGTTCGTAGAGTGCGATCAGTTGACCCAATACCGACGGGGTCAGCCGGGGCGCGAGGATCGTGGTGCTGGGCCGGTTGCCGGGCATCACCTTGTGCGGTACCAGGTCCGGGCTCGTGCCCTCGGCGGCGATCTCCGCGGCGGTCTTCCCGAATGCGAGGACCTTGGTCTGCGCGAAGAGGTTGCTCATCAGGATGTCGTGCATACTGCCGGTGCCGTCGCGGGTGGGCAGATCGTCGGTGGGGCGGGCGAATCCGATGAAATCGGCGGGGATCAGCCGGGTGCCCTGATGCAGCAGTTGATAGAAGGCGTGCTGGCCGTTCGTGCCGGGTTCGCCCCAGAAGATCTCGCCGGTGGAGGTGCTGACCGGACTGCCGTCGGCCCGTACCGATTTCCCGTTCGACTCCATGGTCAGTTGCTGTAGATAGGCCGGGAACCGGGCGAGATCGTTCGAGTACGGCAGCACCGCCCGTGACTGTGCGCCGAAGAAGTTCGCGTACCACACGCCGATCAGCGCCAGCACCGCCGGCGCGTTCTCCGCCAGGGGAGCGGTCGCGAAATGCCTGTCCATATCGTGCATACCGGCCAAGAATTCGGCGAACCGGGTGGGGCCGATCGTCACCATCACCGACAGCCCGATGGCCGAATCCACCGAATACCGGCCACCGACCCAATCCCAGAAACCGAACATATTGGCGGTATCGATACCGAACTCGGCCACCCGCCCGGCGTGGGTGGATACGGCCACGAAATGTTTCGCCACCGCATCCGATCCGAGAGCATCCACCAGCCAGCGGCGGGCGGCGGTCGCGTTGGTCAGGGTTTCGAGGGTGGAGAAGGTTTTGGAGGCGACGATGAACAGCGTGGTCGCGGGATCCAGGTCGGCCAGGGTCGCCACCAGATCGGCGGGGTCGACATTGGAGACGAACCGGGCGTCGATCCCCGCGTCCGCGTAGTGGCGCAGCGCCTGGTACACCATCACCGGTCCCAGATCGGATCCGCCGATGCCGATGTTCACCACGGTGCGGATGCGCGCCCCGGTCGCCCCACGCCAAGCACCCGAGCGCACCGCGTCGGCGAAGGAGCTCATCCGGTCGAGCACGTCGTGGACCGCGGCGACGACATCGTCGCCGTCGATGGTCAGCGAACTGCCCTTCGGCAGCCGTAATGCGGTATGCCCCACGGCCCGGTCTTCGGAGGTGTTGATGTGCTCGCCCCGCAGCATCCGGTCGCGCTGGGTCTCGACACCGGCTGCACGAGCCAGTTCCACCAGCAATTGCAGGGTTTCCCGGGTGAGGCGATGCTTGCTGTAGTCGATCCGCAATTCGCCCGCGGTCAGCATCAGATCGCGGCCGCGCGGCGGGTCTTCGGCGAACAGGTCCCTCAGTTGTAGGGCCGCGATCGCATCATGATGATCGCGCAATTTCTGCCATGCCGCCGATGCGGTTATGTCGACGCTCACACTGGCCGAGCGTACATTCCGCAGGCGGCCGACGCTGTCGCGGCCGGGTCCCGCCCCGTGTCCGCAAGGAACACGACCGCGGTTGCCCGCCGTCTGCTCGCGGCCGATCGAACACCCGTGGCCAGAACGGCCGCAGGCATTCGGGGCTGTGCGAGCGCGGGTCCGGCCCGCCTCCCGGTTCTGCGGTGACAGAGCGAAAGAGCGCAGCGACCGACCGCGCACACGGCCCCCCGGAGAAGCGAAGCATCCAGCCCGTACGGCCCGATCCCCCACCGGTGGCCAAGATCTGCGATCTCCGCCCCTCACGCCTTCTCCGGACGGTCACCATTCGGTGGTCGGGTCTGCCCCGGTTCTGGAGTGAACAAGCGAGGGGGCGTGATGGGTGGCCGATGTGAACGACGATTCCGCGGCCCTGATTGTCGCCTTTCGGTGGTCGGGGCCCGCCCCGGTTCTGGAGCGACAGAGCGAAGGAGCGCAGCGACCGACCGCCAGAAAAGTCGACCCACGACCACCACTCCGAACTGTCCCATTCCGAGGTCGGGGCCCGCCCCGGTTCTGGAGCGACGAAGCGAAGGAGCGCAGCGACTGAGCGTAGGAGTGAAGAACCGGGGTTAACGAGGGCCCCGACCCCGCCCCGCCGAAGGCGGGGCAAATAAACACAGCCCCGCCCCGCCGAAGGCGGGGCAATAGACACTGTCCGCGTGAGCCAGCGAAATCGGCCTCGACCCGGCTTAGGCTGACCGTATGCCCTCAGAAACCGAAGTACTCGAGTCCGTACCGAAGCAGCTGTGGATCGGTGGCCCGGTCGACGCCACCGGCGGCGGCACCTTCGCCGTGCACAACCCGGCGAACGGCGAGGTTCTCGCCGAGGTCGCGGACGGTTCCCCGGAGGACGCGGTGCGGGCGTTGGACGCTGCGGCGGCGGCTCAGGCGGGCTGGGCCGCCACTCCGGCTCGGGAGCGCGGGGAGATCCTGCGGGCGGTTTTCGAGGGTATTACCGCGCGCGCCGAGGACTTCGCGCTGCTGATGACGTTGGAAATGGGTAAGGCGCTGCCGGAGAGCCGTAACGAGGTGCGCTACGGCGCGGAGTTCTTCCGCTGGTTCAGTGAGGAGGCGGCCCGGATCCACGGCCGCTATCTGCACGCGCCGTCGGGTACCGGCCGGATCTTGGTGCACAAACAGCCGGTCGGGCCGTGTCTGGCGATCACGCCGTGGAATTTCCCGCTGGCGATGGGCACCCGCAAGATCGGTCCCGCGCTCGCCGCCGGCTGCACCATGATCGTCAAACCGGCTTCGGCGACCCCGCTCACCATGCTGCTGCTGGCGAAATTGTGTGCCGAGGCCGGGCTGCCCGAGGGCGTGCTCTCGGTGATCACCTCCCGCCGTTCCGGCGCGGTGACCCAGCCGCTGCTCGACGATCCCCGGTTGCGCAAGCTCACCTTCACCGGGTCCACCGAGGTGGGGCGCACCCTGGTCGAGAAGTCCGCCACCGGTCTGCTGCGCACCTCGATGGAACTCGGCGGGAACGCTCCGTTCGTGGTGTTCGACGACGCCGATATCGACGCGGCGGTCGAGGGCGCCATGCTGGCGAAGTTGCGCAACGGCGGGGAGGCGTGCACGGCCGCCAATCGCTTCCATGTGCAGCGGGCGGTGGTCGAGGAGTTCACCGACAAGTTCGTCGCGGCGATCAACGCGCAGGTGCGGATGGGCCCGGGTACCGAGTCGGCGACCACTCTCGGTCCGCTGGTCAGTGCGGAGCAGTTGAACACTGTGTCCGAGCTGGTCGAGGACGCGGTCGCGGCCGGTGCTTCGGTCCGCGTCGGCGGTAAGGCTCCCGGTGGTCCGGGGTGGTTCTATCCGGCGACCGTGCTCGCCGATATTCCCGCGAAGGCACGCATTCTGCGTGAGGAGGTTTTCGGGCCGGTGGCGCCGATCGTCGCCTTCGATACCGAGGACGAGGGGCTGGCGGCCGCGAACGATACCGAATTCGGGCTGGTGAGCTATGTCTACACCCGAGATCTGGATCGGGCGTTGCGGGTCGCCGAGGGATTGGAGAGCGGAATGGTGGGTGTGAATCGTGGGGTGATCTCTGATCCGGCGGCCCCGTTCGGCGGCGTCAAGGCCTCCGGTTTCGGCCGGGAGGGCGGCACCGAGGGGATCGAGGAGTATCTGTCGACCAAGTACATCGCGATGACGTGACCGACAGTACGAACCGCCCTGGGGCGTGGTCACCCGGGGCGGTTCGTGAGGTTGCGGCGGTCTGCGGGCCGTCGCGTCGGTTCTATGGGGTCTAGCGGCCGAGACGTCCGCGACCGAGTCGCAGCAGCAGCATCGCCAGGGTGTGGCCTTCCTGGCCCAGTTCGCTGAAACGTTCCAGCACTTTCATCTCCCGGCTGTGTACCAGCCGGGTGCCTCCGGAGGCCATCCGGGTTCGTCCGATCACCCGCGAGATCTCCGTCCGGCGCTTGATCGCCGTCAGGATTTCCGCATCGAGTCGGTCGATCTCCTTACGGAGCTTCTCGATCTCGGCTTCGGTCCGAGGGAGCTCCGATTCCGAGTCGGTGGTGGAACCCGATCCGGTCGCCGTAGCGGGTGTGCTCATTTCTCATCTCCTCGTGTCAGAACCTGGATCGGCGCCGAGGCGCGTCGTGTTACCGGTCCAGAGCTCCTTCACCGTGAAATAGACCCGGCGGGTCTGGTAGTGCCGTTCCCCCTGATCTGCCCCCCTTTCGGGGCTTCAGGTGCCCGGTCTGCGACCCCGCTGCCCAGACAACCGGCGCGGATGTTTCGCTGAAGGGCAAACCATATTGCCAGTTTGCCATGGTCTCCAGGGTATGCAAAACGCTCACTGCTGGGGATATCGGACGCGGGGGACGGATCCGGGAAGCCGAATTCGGCCGAGTGTTCGATCGTGTCGGGTCGCGGCGGTAGCGTGAACAGACGATGGACACCACCGCGGCAGCACTTCGTTCGGACTCGCACAATTCCCGTGCCACCACCTCTGGCGCCGGCTCCCCGGAGCCCGGCGCGGCGCCGGGGGCTCCGGCCCTGCCCGGTCTCGAGCTACCGGACGCGGAGCGGGGCGCCCCCGGCGGTCGTGAGTCCGGTGCCGCCGCGGGCGGGCTGGCCGCATTGCAGCGCCGGGTCCAGAACGAACAGACCCAGCAGCGCGCAAGCGCGGCCCAGCGCCGGGCCGAGGAGGCCGAGGAACTGCTGGACGGGCTGAATCCGCAGCAGCGCGCCGCCGTTCTGCACACCGGGTCGCCGCTGTTGATCGTGGCGGGGGCGGGCTCGGGTAAAACCGCGGTGCTGACCCGCCGGATCGCCTATCTGCTGGCCGCGCGGGGGGCCACTCCGGGGCAGATCCTCGCCATCACCTTCACCAACAAGGCCGCGGCCGAGATGCGGGAGCGGGTCATCGAACTCGTGGGCCCGCGTGCCGCGTCCATGTGGGTGTCGACCTTCCACTCCAGCTGTGTGCGCATCCTGCGCACCCAGGCGGCGCTGCTGCCGGGGTTGAACTCGAACTTCTCCATCTACGACGCCGACGATTCCCGGCGGTTGCTCACCATGATCGGCCGGGACCTGGAGCTCGATCCCAAGAAGTACTCGCCGCGGCTGCTCGCCACCGCCATCTCCAATCTGAAGAACGAACTCATCGGCCCGGAGCAGGCGAATACGGACGCCGGATTCGAGGATGTCGAACTGCCCCGGATCGTCGCCCGGGTCTACACCGAGTACCAGCGTCGGCTGCGTACGGCCAACGCCATGGACTTCGACGACCTCATCGGTGAGACGGTCGCGCTGTTGCAGAAGCATCCCCAGGTCGCCGAGTACTACCGCCGCCGCTTCCGGCACGTGCTGGTCGACGAATACCAGGACACCAACCATGCCCAGTATGTGCTGGTACGGGAGCTGGTCGGCCATCCCACCGCGGGCGCGGAGGCTGCCACCGAAGCCGTGGACACCGAGGCCGGCGCCGCCGCGGCCGGCCTCGACACCGAGTCGCCGGACTCCGCGGGCGTCGACGGGGTGCCGCCCAGCGAACTGTGCGTGGTCGGCGACGCGGATCAGTCGATCTACGCCTTCCGGGGCGCCACCATTCGCAATATCGAGGAATTCGAGCGCGATTTCCCCGATGCCGAGACGATTCTGCTGGAACAGAACTACCGCTCCACCCAGAACATCCTGAACGCGGCCAACTCGGTGATCTCCCGCAACAGCAACCGCCGTGACAAACGGTTGTGGACCGATGCCGGTGCGGGCGAACTCATCACCGGTTACGTCGCCGACAACGAGCACGACGAGGCGGCCTTCGTCGCCCGGGAGATCGACCGGCTGGTGGACGCGGGCGAGGCCGCCTACTCCGATATCGCCGTCTTCTACCGCACCAATAACAATTCCCGGGCGCTGGAGGAGATCTTCATTCGCATGGGCCTGCCCTACAAGGTGGTCGGCGGGGTCCGGTTCTACGAGCGCAAAGAGGTTCGCGATATCGTCGCCTACCTGCGCGTACTGGAGAATCCGAATGACGCGGTGAGCTTGCGCCGCATCCTCAACACCCCGCGCCGCGGTATCGGCGACCGCGCCGAGGCCTGTGTTGCCGTGCACGCCGAACAGCGCGGTATCGGTTTCGCCGAGGCATTGCGCGATGCCGCCGCCGGTGAGGTCGCGTTGCTGAACACCCGGGCGCGTAACGCCATCGCCGGGTTCGTCGCGCTGCTCGAGCAGATCCGTGCCGCCGGGCAGATGGACGAACTGGACTTCCCCGATGTGGGCGCGGTGGTCGAGGCGGTTCTCGACCGCACCGGTTACCGGGCGGAACTGGAGTCCTCCGACGACCCGCAGGACGGTGCGCGGCTGGACAACCTGAACGAACTCGTGAGCGTGGCCCGGGAATTCAGCTCCGAGGCGCGTAATGCCCTGGAAGCGGCCCGGGCCGAGGGCCTTATGCCCGAAACCGGTGAGGGCGAACCCGAACCGGGGTCGCTGGCCGCGTTCCTGGAACGTGTCTCGCTGGTGGCCGATGCGGACCAGATACCCGAGCAGGGTTCGGGCATGGTCACGATGATGACCCTGCACACCGCCAAGGGCTTGGAGTTCCCGGTGGTTTTCGTGACCGGCTGGGAGGACGGGCAGTTCCCGCATCTGCGCGCTCTCGGCGATCCGGCCGAGCTGGCCGAGGAACGCCGGCTGGCCTATGTGGGCATCACCCGGGCCAGGCGTCGGCTGTATCTCACGCGCGCGGTGGTCCGTTCGGCCTGGGGACAGCCGGTGTTCAATCCGGAGTCCAGGTTCCTGCAGGAGGTTCCGGATCATCTGATCGACTGGCAGCGGCTCGAACCCAAGCGCTCGTCCGCGCCCACACAGTACGGTCGGCGCCGTGGCGCCGATTCGGCCGGTGAGGACTGGACCGGCGGCTGGCCGGGATCCCGGGAGGCCCGGCCCGGAATCCGTGAGAGCAGGCCCGCTCCGCGCGGTGTCGCCCGCAACAACGTCGGGCTGTCCCTGGCCGTGGGCGACCGGGTCAGCGACGACAAATACGGTCTCGGCCGGGTGGTCGCGGCGGACGGTGTCGGCGATATGGCCAGTGTGACGATCGATTTCGGTACCAGCGGCAAGATCCGGCTCATCCCGAAGTTCAGTCAGACCCTGACGAAGCTGTAGTCCGCCTGCCCGGGGCTGGGTAGGTTCCGGGTATGGAGTCTGTTGCCCAGCATCTGATGTGGTTCGTGCCGATGCTCTGGCTCGGGATGGTGCTGGCGATCTCTTTCCTCGAGGCGCCGCTGAAGTTCCGCGCACCCGGGGTGGCCACGGAGCTCGGGCTGGGTATCGGCAGGCTGGTGTTCCGCGCTGTGGTGGTGCGGCCGCCGCTGTCGCGCCGGTCGGACCGAGTGCTCGCGGGCGAGGAACTACCCCGATCCGGGGCGCACTACTGGTACATCGGATCGGAGATCGCCAAGGTGATCATGTTGATCGGGTTGGCGATCTCCGCCACGCCCTGAGGAGCGCAATCGGTGCTGTGACGTGCCGAGTCGGCGGGCGTCCGGTTAGTCGCCGGGCCCGATCAGGCTGATACCGCGAGTGGCCAGCCAGGGAATCGGATCGACCTTATCGCTGCCGTTGAGCCAGACCTCGAAGTGGCAGTGCGGCCCGGTGGAGAAACCGCGGTTGCCTACGGTGGCGATCTGATCGCCCGCCAGCACGTATTCACCGACCGAGACCGTGGTGGTGTCGACGTGCCCGTAGACGGTGATGGTGCCGTCGGCGTGCTGAAGGCGGACCCACATTCCGAAACCGGCGGCCGGCCCGGCGTCGATGACCTCACCGTCGGCCACCGCGTAGATCGGGGTGCCGATCGGTGCGGCCACGTCCACGCCCAGATGCTGGACGCCCCAGCGGGCGCCGAATCCGGAGGTGTAGGTGCCGTTCGCGAAACTGGCGAACAGCGGCCGGTACTTGGCTTCCTCTGCCCGGGCCAGATCCTGGGCGAACTGGGCGCCGTTGGCGAGCATATCCCCGAAACGGCTGGTGTCGAGCGGGGCGCCCCCGCTCAGCATCTGAGGTGAATTGGTCGCGGGCGTGGCCGGATTCTCGGTGGCCATGGACTGGGCGGCGATCTCGTGCACCGACCCGGCGGCCTCGTAATCCGTGGCCTGCTGCTGTTTCTGGTCGCCCGGCTCCGCGGTGGCGCACTGCCCGGCCGCGACGACCGCGCCGGCCGCGACGGCGACGACCGCTGCCCGGCCCTTGAGTGCGGACGGCGGGGCGGTTACGCGGTGGGCGCCCCGGGAACGGGATTGCCGGCGCGGTTCGGCGGGTTCGTCGTCGACGGCGGGCGCGTTCTCCAGCGCCTCGGCGATCGTCGCGGGTCTGCCGTAGGGTTCGTGCTCCGCCGGTCCGCCGTGCTCGCGGGGTGCGGGGGCGCCGGACCAGGATTGGGCTTCGGTCCAGCTCTGGTGGGTGTTCCAGTTCGGATCACTGTGCCAGGCGGGCTTCTCGTTCTGCTGCCACCCGTTCTGCTGCCAGTTGTTCTGCGCTGCCGGGTCGCCGCCGGACCAGCCACCGTCCTGGGGGTCGGACCAGTTCTGGCCGGTGGTGCCGTCCTGGGAATCGGCCCAGGACTGGTTGGTCGACCAGAAGTCGTCGGCTGCGGTGCGATGGGCATCGGCTGCGGCCGACGCGGCGGCGGTATTGAGCGGCCGCCGGCGGGCCCGGCTGTCGCCGGCGGCGCCGAACGCGTTGAACGGTTGCGCGCCTTCGGTCGGCTGTGTGCCGTCGCGACGGCGCCGATCGGGGCGATTGTCGAATTGGGTGTCGAGGGTGCCGCGATGGTTCATCGGCCGGTTCGCATCCGACTTCCGGCACCGGAGACCTGGTCTGCGGTGGCGGGATGCGGCGCCGGGAAGGCTGCTGCCGAACGGCTCTGCGACTGCGGAGCGGGGTGCTGCGTCAAGCTGCCGTCCTCTCTAACCTGCTCACGGGAGCAATATCACGGAGATCTGTACTCGCGTGATAACCAGCTGCGCAAGCGTCCACGCCTGTGCAACGTTTGTGATCGGGCTGTGACATCGATCGGTTCGACGGTAACGAAACGATTGCGAAGCGGCAAGCGGTAGGCCATTTTCAAACGTTACTGTGACATTGATCACATCTGAAACGCCGGGTGGGCTCACTGCCGGGCGGGCGGTGCGGTGATCTTCCTGCCGGGATCCGGTCCGGCTGCCGACCGTGTCGGCGCATCGCCTGCGGATCACCCGAAAAGCTACTCGCCGGTAGCCATGGCCTGCGTGTTTGGTATCCCCGCTTCCGGGCCCGTGACCTGTGCCACTTAGGATGAACGTGCCCGATCGGCCGTCCCCTCGAGTGGTTAGAGTCCGAACGACCCGCTACCGACGTCGGGCCGCCAACAAAGACGTTGTCATAGCAACGCAGACGAGACGGTGAGTACATGGATCTCTTCGAATATCAGGCGAAGGAGCTCTTCGTAAAGCACGGGGTGCCTTCGTCGGAAGGCCGCGTAACCGACACTGCCGAGGACGCCCGCGCCATCGCCGCGGAAATCGGCAAGCCGGTGATGATCAAATCCCAGGTGAAGGTCGGCGGCCGCGGCAAGGCCGGTGGCGTGAAGTACGCGGCCACCCCTGATGACGCGTTCACCCACGGGCAGAACATCCTCGGCCTGGACATCAAGGGCCACATCACCAAGAAGATCCTGGTCGCCGAGGCGAAAGATATCGCCGAGGAGTACTACATCTCCTTCCTGCTCGATCGCACCAACCGCACCTACCTGGCCATGTGCTCGGTCGAGGGCGGTATGGAGATCGAAGAGGTCGCCGAGACCAAGCCCGAGCGCCTCGCGAAGGTTGCCGTCGACGCTGTCAAGGGTGTCGATCTGGCATTCGCCCGTTCCATCGCCGAGCAGGGCCACCTGCCCGCGGATGTGCTGGACGCCGCCGCGGTGACCATCCAGAAGCTGTGGGAGGTCTTCGTCAACGAGGACGCCACCCTGGTCGAGGTCAACCCGCTGGTCCGCACCCCGGACAACGAGATCCTCGCGCTCGACGGCAAGGTCACCCTGGACGAGAACGCCGAGTTCCGGCACCCCGACCACGCGGAGTTCGCCGACAAGGACGCGACCGATCCGCTGGAGCTCAAGGCCAAGGAGAACGACCTCAACTACGTCAAGCTCGACGGTCAGGTCGGGATCATCGGCAACGGTGCCGGTCTGGTCATGTCGACCCTGGACGTCGTCGCCTACGCCGGCGAGAACCACAACGGCGTGAAGCCGGCCAACTTCCTCGATATCGGTGGCGGCGCCTCCGCGGAGGTCATGGCCAACGGTCTCGACGTGATCCTGAACGACGCCCAGGTCAAAAGCGTTTTCGTGAACGTGTTCGGCGGTATCACCGCCTGCGACGCGGTCGCCAACGGCATTGTCAAGGCCCTCGAGATCCTGGGCGACGAAGCGAACAAGCCGCTCGTGGTCCGCCTGGACGGAAACCGGGTGGAGGAGGGTCGCAAGATCCTCGCCGAGGCCGCGCACCCCCTGGTGACGCTGGCGCAGACCATGGACGAAGGCGCCGACAAGGCCGCCGAACTCGCGGCCCGCTGAGTCGACCTACTAGGGCACGCCCAGTAAAGGACAAACAGAACTATGTCAATCTTCCTCAACAAGGACTCGAAGGTCATCGTCCAGGGCATCACCGGCGGCGAGGGCACCAAGCACACCGCCCTGATGCTCAAGGCGGGCACCCAGGTCGTCGGCGGTGTGAACGCGCGTAAGGCGGGCACCACCGTCTCGCACACCGACAAAGACGGCAACGCGGTCGAACTGCCCGTATTCGCCTCCGTGGCCGAAGCCATCGAGAAGACCGGCGCCGACGTCTCCATCGCGTTCGTCCCGCCGAAGTTCTCCAAAGACGCCATCATCGAGGCCATCGACGCGGAGATCCCGCTGCTCGTGGTCATCACCGAAGGCATCCCGGTGCAGGACACCGCCTACGCGTGGGCCTACAACGTGGAGAAGGGCGCCAAGACCCGGATCATCGGCCCCAACTGCCCCGGCATCATCACCCCCGGCGAATCGCTGGTCGGCATCACCCCGGCCAACATCTCCGGCAAGGGCCCGATCGGACTGGTCTCCAAGTCCGGCACCCTGACCTACCAGATGATGTACGAGCTCCGCGACTTCGGCTTCTCCACCTCCATCGGTATCGGCGGTGACCCCGTCATCGGCACCACCCATATCGATGCCATCGAAGCGTTCGAGAAGGACCCGGAGACCAAGCTGATCGTCATGATCGGCGAGATCGGCGGCGACGCCGAGGAGCGGGCCGCGGCCTACATCCAGGCCAACGTCACCAAACCGGTCGTCGGCTACGTCGCCGGGTTCACCGCCCCCGAGGGCAAAACCATGGGTCACGCGGGCGCGATCGTGTCCGGTTCGTCGGGTACCGCCCAGGCGAAGAAGGACGCGCTGGAAGCCGCGGGCGTGAAGGTCGGCAAGACGCCGTCGGAGACCGCCGCGCTGGCTCGCGAGATTCTGGAAAAGGCTGCTGTCACCGCCTGATTCGGTGGATCCGCTGGTAGTCCGGAGGCCGTCCGCGTAGAGCGGGCGGCCTCTGTGTTTATGGCGCCGCCTTCGGCGGCGCGGGGTCGGGGCCCTTGTCAACCCCGGTTCTTCACTCCGGCGCTCAGTCGCTGCGCTCCTTCGCTCTGTCGCTCCAGAACCGGGGCGGGCCCCGACTGTGTTTGTTTGCCCCGCCTCCGGCGCGGCGGGTCGGGGCCCTCGTTAACCCCGGTTCTTCACTCCGGCGCTCAGTCGCTGCGCTCCTTCGCTCTGTCGCTCCAGAACCGGGGCGGGCCCCGACCATGGAATGGTGGCTGTCGGGAGGGCGAGGGGTGTGGGTGGACATACGTCTTGACCAGCGTGGGCAGTTCGACGACTCGGTAAGTGCTCAGTGGTCGTCGATATGTCGATGGCGGTGTGCGCGCGCTCAGTCGCTGCGCTCCTGCGCTCTATTGCTCCAGAACCGGGGCGGGCCCGACCTGGCGGGTGGACTATCCGGAGTAGGCGAGGGGTTCGGGCGGAGGGGTGTCTCGACCTGCGTGGGTGGGTTCACGACTGGGTGAGTGTCGATGGTCGCCGGTTTATCGACGGCAGTGCGCGCGCTCGACCCTCCGCGGTCCTTCGGGGGTGCGCACGCGGTCGGTCGCTGTGCTTCTTCGCTCCGTCGCTGCAGAGCCGGGCGGCTCCGAACCTGAATGCGACCCCCGGGCGTGGGATCCGGCAGGCTCGCCGTACTTTGTGCACTCGGGTCGCACGGGGCGGGATCCACTGCCTGTCCACAGCCGCATCCTTCGGTGATGACCTGTGCGCGCGCGTGCAGTAGCGTCAAAGGGAATTCAGCCGTCAAGTACGTATGACTCGACCTAGGAGATGACGACATGTCATACCCGACCGGGGGCTCCGGGTACAACGCACCCGTACCGCCCTCCGTTCCGCCCAATCCCGGCCAGCAGGCGGCCGGTGGTGCGAGTGCCGGTGAGGCCGGCGGGAAAGGACTGCCGTTCTTCCTGACCATCGGTGTCGCCGCGGTGGGCGTGATCGCCTTCCTGCTCGGCTTCCTGTCCTATGTGGGCGCGGACAGCGATCTGGATCTGCCGTCGTCGGCGGACACCAGCCTGAACCTGTTCGAATACCAGGAAGCCACGATCGGCGGACTGCTGCTGATCGCCGCGCTGCTCGCGGGCCTGTCGTTGCTGCCGAAGCAGAACTGGGTCGGGGTGTCGGCGGCGATCGCGACCGGAACCTTCATCACCATCCTGTTCCAGCTGTTCAGCCTCCCCGAAGGCGCCAAGGCCGAGATCGGGCTGTACCTGATCCTGGTTCTCGCGCTGATCCAGGCGGGCCTGGCCGTGGCCGTCGTGCTGTTCGACGCGGGGATCCTGTCCCCGCCGGCCGCGCGACCGGCGACCCCGAGCGGATTCCCGGGCGGCCAGCAGGGTTACGGCCAGCAGCAGTACCAGGGCCAGCAGGGATACGGTCAGCAGCAGGGTTACGGCCAGCAGTACAGCAGCGGCCAGCAGCAGCAGCCGGGCTACGGCCAGCAGGGCCAGCAGCAGGCCTACGGTCAGCAGCCGGGCTACGGTCAGCAACAGCAGCAGGCCTACGGTCAGCAGCCGCAGCAGTCGCCGTATGCGGGCGGCCAGCAGCCTTCCCCCTACGGCCAGCAGCCGCAACAGCAGGCCTACGGTCAGCAGCCGCAGCAGCCCGGCCAGCCGGCTCAGCCCTTCGGCGGCGAACAGCCCGCCGATCCGGCCGCCGACGCCACCCGTGCGTTCCGGCAGTCCGACGACCAGAAGTGATCACTGGCAGCACCCGGCGCGGCGCGCCTGAAGCGCCCGCGCCGGGGCGGCTGCCACTCTGAAATCCATGAGTTCCCCGCGTACCTCGTCGAACCAGCCGATCCGGGGCGCGCGCGGGGATTCGGCGCGACCCGGTGCTGAGCCGGGCTTTCTCTCGCTTCCACCCGACCGCGCCCGGGTCCTGCTCTTCGTAGCCTTCCGTCCCGCCGCCTTCGCGCTGGCCGCCATCGTGGTCACCATGCTCGTGACCCTGCTCACCGCGGGGAGCGATCTCACCGGCCTCAGCGGTGCGGTCGCCGCCGGCTGGCTCGCCGTTCATCAAGTGCCACTGCTCATCGGCACCACCACCGTGGGCCTGTTGCCGGTGTTGCCGACAGCAGTGCTGTTGTGGGCCGCGGTGCGGGAAGCGGTCGCCGCCACCGATACCGAACCCACCCGGGCCGAGATCGGTTGGCTGTGCGGTGCCGCCGTGGGCGGTCCGCTGCTGATCACCGCGGTGTGTCTGGCGGTCACCGAGGACGCGTCGGGTTCGATCGCCCTGCAGCGGCCGAATCCACTGACCGCCTTCGCTTGGGTTCTGCTGCTGCACTTGACCGCCGTCGTGTGCGGTGTCGCGTTCCGTTGCCGGGAGCGGATATTCGAGGGCCTGCCCTACGACGTGATCGCCGCCGCGTATGTCGCGGGCCGATCGGTGCTGCGATTGCTCGCCGCCGCGGCGGTTCTGCTCGTGCTGGCGCTGGTGGTGCACTGGTCGCGGGTCGGTGAGACCTACGGGCCCGCAGAGGGTTTCGTGGACGTACTGGGCCTGACCCTGCTCTCGCTGCTGTATCTGCCGAACGCGATGATCGCCGGTGTAGGGGTGCTGGTCGGGCCGGGGGTTCAGTTCGGTGATGCGTCGATCGGGGTGTTCACGGTGGTGGGCGGACCGATTCCGGCTGTGCCGCTACTCGCCGCCGTCCCTACGGGCCCCGCGGTGATCTGGTGGGCGGTCCTCCTGCTCGTGCCCGCCGCGGTGGGCGTGTACGGCGGGGTGGAGTCGGCTCGGGTGAGTTACGACCGGCCCGGCGCGCCTTGGGCACTGCTCGCCTCGGCCGGGCTCGGGAGCGCGGCGCTCACCGTACTGGCCGCGGCGTCCGGCGGCGAGCTCGGAAACTTCGGCCGACTGGGTCTCGAACTGCCGGTATTCGCGCTCGCGGTGTTCGCCTGGCTGGCGATACCCGGGTACGCGGGCCTACTGTTCGCGCGCACTTTCGTCGTCTCGTTCCCGACGCCGCTCATACGCCACCCCGATGCGCTGTTCGATCCCGACGACGCCGATTACGACGAGGACTACCCGGCCGATCCCGCACCCGGTCGGACTACCGCGGACCGCGCCCTGCCCTTCGGCCGGCTTCCCGAACTCCCCGGCGATACGGCCGCCGACCGGCCAGGTCGCTACGCCGGACTGCTCGACCGTCCGCGCGCCGAGTCGCCCGGACCGGAACAGCCGGTGGAGGTCGAAGCCGAGGTCGTCGAGGAGGAGCCGCCGCGCTCGGGTGTCGCCGGATCCACGGAAACCGCGCCCGAGATCCTGGATGCCGAGGTGGTCGAGTCCGATGTGCTCGACGGCGATACCGGAGACGGCCGCTAGGTGTGAGGTCCAGGGAGGTTGGTCAGCCGAGTGGCCGGTGGCCGACCGCCGCCGGTCGGTCCTCCGACCGCGTCTACTAGGCTCTATCCGTGCCGCGGGTTCGCTCCCGCCGGCGGGCTGGCACCCGCCCCGCCGTCCCTTCGAACTCCAGGAGTAGAGCCCTGACCGCCCCGGAACCCACCGATTCCACCCCGGCCGGACTGGTCGTACTCGCCTCGGGGACCGGTTCGCTGCTGCGCGCTCTGATCGACGCCGCGGCCGATCCCGGATATCCGGCGCGGATCCGCGCGGTGGGTGTGGATCGGCAGTGTCCGGCCGCCGAGCATGCCGAGGCGGCGGGAATCCCCGCTTTCCGGGCCGCGGTAGGTGATCACCCGGATCGCGCCGAATGGGATCGCGCGCTCACCGCGGCGGTCGACGGCTACTCGCCCGATCTGGTGGTGTGCGCGGGTTTCATGAAACTGCTCGGACCGGCGTTCCTGGACCGTTTCGGCGGCCGGATCATCAATACCCATCCGGCGCTGTTGCCCGCGTTCCCCGGTGCGCACGGCGTGCGTGACGCACTGGCCTATGGGGTTCGAGTCACCGGGACCACCGTGCACCTGGTGGACGCCGGTGTGGACACCGGCCCGATCCTGGCGCAGGAACCGGTTCGGGTCGATCCGGCGGACGACGAGGCCGGGCTGCACGAGCGCATCAAAGTCGTGGAGCGACGGTTGCTGGTGGAGGTTGTCGCCGCCGTCGCCACCCGCGGAATTGTCTCCGATGGACGAAAGGCAGTTATCCCAGATGAGCGAGTTCTCCGGTGAGTGAGCGCACACCGATCCGCCGGGCGCTGGTGAGCGTCTACGACAAGACCGGGCTCGTAGAGCTGGCGACCGCGTTGCATGCGGCCGGGGTCGAACTGGTTTCCACCGGGTCGACGGCCGGGCGGATCGCGGACGCCGGTATTCCGGTGACCCGGGTCGAGGATCTGACCGGTTTCCCGGAAACCCTGGACGGCCGGGTGAAAACCCTGCATCCGCGAGTGCACGCCGGCATCCTCGCCGACACCCGAAAGCCCGAACATCTCGATCAGCTCACCGAACTCGGTATCGAGGCGTTCCAGCTCGTCGTGGTGAACCTCTATCCGTTCACCGAGACCGTGACCAGTGGCGCGACCCCCGACGAATGCGTCGAGCAGATCGATATCGGCGGTCCGTCGATGGTGCGGGCCGCGGCGAAGAACCATCCGTCGGTGGCCGTCGTGGTGAACACCGGCGACTACGACCAGGTGCGAAAGGCCGTGGCCGACGGCGGTTTCACGCTGGCCGAGCGTACTGCCCTGGCCGCCAGGGCTTTTCAGCACACCGCGAGCTACGACGTGGCTGTCGCGACCTGGATGTCGGAGACGCTCGTCGACGAGGCTGCCGGTGGCGGGGAGTTCCCGTCCTGGGTCGGCGCGGTCTGGGAGCGCTCAGCGGTACTGCGATACGGCGAGAACCCGCACCAGCAGGCCGCCCTGTACACCGACGGCAACGGTGGCCGCGGGTTGGCCGGAGCGCGGCAGTTGCACGGCAAGGAGATGTCGTACAACAACTACACCGACGCCGATGCGGCGCTGCGTGCCGCTTACGACCACACCGCCCCCACGGTCGCGATCGTCAAGCACGCGAACCCGTGCGGGATCGCGACGGGCGCCGATATCGCGGAAGCGCACCGCAAGGCGCATGCCTGCGATCCGTTGAGCGCCTACGGCGGCGTGATCGCGACCAACGGTGAAGTCTCGGTGGCGATGGCTCAGCAGGTGGCGGAGATCTTCACCGAGGTGATCGCGGCGCCCGCGTATGCCGACGGCGCCGTCGAGGTGCTGCAGCGCAAGAAGAACATCCGGATCCTGATCACCGAGGCGCCCGCGCGGTCCGGTGCCGAACTGCGGCCGGTGAGCGGCGGGCTGCTGGTACAGCAGCGCGATGTGGTCGACGCCGAGGGCGACGATCCGGCGAACTGGACTCTCGCAGCCGGCGATCCGGCGGACGAGGCCACCCTCGCCGATCTCGAATTCGCTTGGCGCGCTTGCCGGGCCGTGAAGTCGAATGCCATCCTGCTGGCCCACGACGGCGCGTCGGTGGGTGTCGGTATGGGGCAGGTCAATCGGGTCGATTCGGTGCGGCTCGCCGTCCAGCGCGCCGGTGATCGAGCGGCGGGGTCGGTCGCGGCGTCGGACGCGTACTTCCCGTTCCCGGACGGGCCGCAACTGTTGCTGGAGGCCGGGATCCGCGCGATCGTCCAGCCGGGCGGTTCGGTGCGCGACCAGGACACCATCGATGCCGCCCGCGCTGCCGGGGTCACCATGTATTTCACGGGGGCCCGGCACTTCGCTCACTGACCGTGAGCCGAACCGGAAATAGCGACGCCCGTGGTTCTCGGCCCGAGTGGACCGAGAACCGCGGGCGCATCCGTGAAGGCCGGCGCGTCAGTCGACCCGGGGCGGTATGCACACCGGAACGATCGGCGCGCAGGGATCGGGGATGCCGGACAATGTGTAGAACAACATCGCCAGCGCGTCGGCCGATCCGGTGCCGACACCTGGTGACTGCACAGGTGCGGTTCCGAGGGGTACCCCGGTCCCGGCCGCGGCGGTGCCCGTCACCGAGCCGAGAACTATCGCTATCGTCGTCGAACCGGTGACGAGTACACGTCGCATATCCGCAGATCCCTTATTCGTCGGCTGCCCGTACGGGAAGCACGCTATTGCGGGATCCGGCGGCCGGGCAGCCGCGGGTTCCATTGCCCATGGGCTCGGGGGCACGGAATATGTTGTGCCGCAGGCAGGACGCCCGTGGTCCGTGCGGCCGTTCAGACGGCGCTGAGGACGAGGCGATTGCCCAGCGGGGCGTCCAGCTGGATCTCCAGGGAGCCGAAAACCGCCATCGTCACGCACATCTTGCCGGTGGCGTCGGCGCGGGTGCCCTGCCGGAGTTCCACGGTGACCGTGTCGGGGGTTTCGGTGACCGCGGCGGCCACGCCGTAGCACTCGGGTACCCCGGATTCGAAATGCACGGAGATGCGGTCCGCGCCCACCCGGGTCCAGGAGGTGAACGGGATGGGATGGGCGCCGACCAGGTTGGGGTCGGCGGTGAAGATCTGCCCGGGGTCTGCCCCGGGGACCTCGGTCGGGGTCGCGGGTGAGTTCGCGCCGGGGGCGGCACTGGTGGCCGGGGTCGTGCCCGGCTCCGGGGTGGCGCTGTCCGCGTCATTGCCGCAGGCGGCGAGGGTGAAGGCGGCGCAGACGGCCAGCAGTGCCAGAGTTCCCCGCGAGGTGACCATGGCCACCACTGTAGTGGGGGTGCGGGTTGCTCAGGCCGCCGCGGACAGCGAAACGCCCGGCTCACCTCGGGGCGGAGCCGGGCGTTCGGTCTCGGGGGTCAGCGGCTGGTGAAGGGCAGCAGTGCCATCTCGCGGGCGTTCTTCACCGCGACGGCGACCTGACGCTGCTGCTGCGGGGTGAGCCCGGTGACCCGCCGGCTGCGGATCTTGCCACGGTCGGAGATGAACGTGCGCAGCAGGTTCACGTCCTTGTAGTCGACCTTTTCGATCCCCGCGGCGATCAGCGGGTTCTTCTTCGGTCGGCGGGCCTGCTCGGCGCGGGCCTTCTTCGACGGGCCTCGTTTGACTGCCATGTGACCGGTTCCTAACTCCCGATATCAGTGGGGTTACCAGCTCGATTTGCGCACACCGGGCAACTCTCCCCGATGTGCCATCTCGCGCACACGCACACGCGATAGGCCGAACTTCCGGAGATAACCGCGCGGTCGCCCGTCGGCGGTGTCCCTATTGCGCAATCGTACCGGACTGGCGTCCCGGGGCAGGCGGTGCAGGGCGGCCTGCGCCGCCAGGCGCTCGTCCTCCGGAGTGCCCGGTTTGCGGATCAGTTCCTCGAGTTCGGCCCGCCGTTCGGCGTAGCGGGCGACGGTCGCGCGCCGCTGTTCGTCGCGGGCGATCTTCGATTTCTTGGCCATCAGCGCTCCTCGCGGAAGTCGACGTGCCGACGGACCATCGGGTCGTATTTGCGCAGGACCATCCGGTCGGGATCGTTGCGCCGGTTCTTGCGGGTGACGTAGGTGTATCCGGTGCCCGCCGTCGAGCGGAGTTTGATCACCGGCCGGATATCGGTCGATTTCGATGCCATCGCGTTGCTCCGCTCAGATTCGTTCGCCGCGGGCGCGGAGCCGGGCCACCACGGCCTCGATCCCGTCGCGGTCGATGGTCTTGATCCCCTTGGCCGAGATGTTCAGGGTTATCCGGCGACCTTCGCCGGGCAGGAAATAGGTCTTGCGCTGGATATTCGGGTCCCAGCGCCGGTTGGTGCGCCGGTGCGAGTGCGAGACGGCCTTGCCGAATCCGGGTTTGCGTCCGGTGACCTGACAGTGCGCCGACATAGGGCTCCTTCCGATTAGCGGATGCCAGCAAACGATGATGAAAATCGTTTTCGACAACAACGGTTCGACACTGTAGCGTGTGCCGGGTCGTAATTGAAAATCATTACCGAAAGGGTGTTGGTGTCCCACTCCGCACAGCTCCCAGAAAACCCAGGTCGAGGAGACCGCCGCACACCTGTCGTGGTGGTCGCGGGCCTGCACGGCGACCCGGCCGGATCCGTGGATCTCATCGCGGACGCCCTCGGCGCGACCGCGGGCACGGTGGTGGTGCGCCACGATCTCACCGAACTGAAAGAGGGAATCGTCCGCCGCACGGTCTCGACCGGCGCGACGAGATCGGTGTCCGTACACGAACTCGCGCACGGCTGCGTCTCGTGCACACTGAAGGCGGATCTGCTGCCGCTGCTGTGCACCCTCGCCGCGCGCGATTCGGTACAGCGGATCGTCCTCGCCTTGGATCCGGCCTTCGAAGCGCAATCCGTCTGCCGAGGTATCGGTGAGGTCGTGGTCGCCGGAATCGTCGGCCGGGTGGACGCTCCCGCGGCGCGTGATGTCCGAGTGGCGGCCGTGCTCACCGGTATCGACGCGCGCACCTGGCTCGCCGCGGCGACCGGCGACGAAGCGCTGGAGGAACTCGGCTGGGCCTGGGCCGACGACGACCGCACCGTCGCCCAATTGGCGGTCGGACAGGTCGATTTCGCAGACGCGCTGGTGGTCACCGGCGGTGATGCCGTAGGCCCGCTGGAGCGGGCCCGCACCGGGGCGGTGCTGTCGCGGCTGGCGCCGGTCGCCCCGGCACTGTGGGCGGGGCCCGATGCAGCGGTGACGCCCGACGCGGTGGAGAACCTGTTGATCCGCATTCCCCCGGGGTCACGCCGCGGCAGCGTGTTCGACGCGCACGCGCCACTGCTGCGCGGGCAGCCGCCGCTGGGGCCGGAAATCGGTGTGGAGATAGTGGAGTTCGCGGCGAGCCGGCCGTTCCACCCCGACCGGCTGCACGATGCGCTGGACGTGCTGTTCGAGGGCGTGGTCACCGCGCGCGGGCGGGTATGGCTGGCAACCCAGCCTGATGAGGTCGTATGGCTGGAATCGGCGGGCGGCGGGCTGCGAATCGGTGGTGCGGGTCGCTGGCTTGCGGCGATGACGGCGCGGGAACGCGCCGAGGTCGATCCGGAGCGGCTGGCGATGGCCCGGCTGCGCTGGGACGACCGCTTCGGCGACCGCGACACTTCGCTGATCGTCCTGGTGCACGAGGCGGACCCGGACGAGGTCCGGCAGGTGCTGCACCGGGCACTGGTCGACGATGCCGAGCTGGTGATGGTCGACCGGGCGCCGCATCAGGTGGCCCGCTGGCCCGATCCGTTCGGCGAATGGCATACCGACCCCTGTGATCCGGACGAACCGAGTCCGGCCGCCGCCGGCGGCGACGGACGCGGCGGCGATACGGGCGAGCGCGCCCGGAAGGAGAAGTGGTGAAAGCCGATATCCACCCCGACTACCACCCGGTCGTCTTCGAGGACGCGAGTACCGGTACCCGGTTCCTGACCCGGTCGACCGCCACCGCCGCGCGGACGGTGACCTGGACCGACGGCAACACCTATCCACTGCTCGTGGTGGACGTGACCGCGGATTCCCATCCGTTCTGGACCGGTGCGCACCGCCTGCTCGATACCCAGGGCCGAGTCGAGAAGTTCCAGCGCAAGTACGGCACACGCGGCGTGCGGCCCCGGAAGGACCATTGAGATGGCAGTGCCGAAGCGGAGACTGTCGCGGTCCAATACCCGTAGCCGCCGGTCGAATTGGAAGGCGACGCCACCGGATCTGGTCCCGGTCACCGTGGACGGTGTCGTGCACCGGGTACCGCGCCGGCTGCTCGAGGCTGCGCGGCGGGGTCTGTTGGACCGGAAACTCCGGTGAAGTGTCAGGTCCCCTAGATGCGGAACGGCCGGCGTAGCAGGTCTGTCCGGTCGGAGATCAGGGCTGCCCTCGCGGGCACGGCAACCGATCCGCAAGCGAGTTCATGGCCTTGACCTGGATCTACCGCATTCTGATCGATTGCGGACCGATCGCCGTTCCGGTGTCACGGTTCCGGACCTCGACACGGTGATCGGCGGAAAATCTTGCCGGAGTGCTGATTAACCGGTCTATTCCGGTTATCCTCGTGCGTGAGGGCGGGTCTCCCAGAGATGGGAGACCCGCTCATCGCCACTTTCGGGGGCTTTCTCCCCGATCTCTGCGGGCGATTCCACTCGCTGCGGCTCGCATTCCGCCGACAGCGCCTGTGCCAGCTCGCCCACTTGCCGCAGCATGGCCAGCGCCAGCGCGGCCGGCAGCAGCAACAGCGATACCGGCCAGGGCAGCTCGACTCGCTCGGGCTGGTCGACCCGGACGGCGAGATCGGCCACGGTCGCTTCCATCTCGCTGATCTCGACCCGCAGTTCGGCCACCTCGGTACGCAACCCGCGCACCTGCGCCCACAGTTCCCGCAGCAGTGCTTCCTGTTCCGAGCGCACGAAATCGGTCTCCACTGGCATCAGCGCGCCGGTTCGGGCAGCGGCTGCGCACGCTGCGCGAGAGCGGCCGCCGCCGTGGGGCGGAGCCGCTCGTCCGGAGCGGAAATCTCACTGTCACTGCCCACCCGGTCACCGCTGGAGAAGCCGGAGGCCCGGCTTCCGGCGGTCTTGTTCGACGGGACCGGGTCGTCGCGGCGGTCCGGCGCCACCAAAACGGCGGTGATCGGGACGGCGAGTGCCAACAGGCCGATGACGAACATCGGGAAGGCGTAGCCGAACAGTTCCATTCCCTGCGCCGGCTCCGCGTCGGGATCGACCCGGAACTCGAGACTGGAGATGCCGATGAAATAGAACACCGCCACTCCGGCCCCGAACATGGCGATCGAGCCGACCCTGGCCGCCGGGAAGCGGAAGCGCTGGAACAGGAATACACACAGCGACGAGGCGGTCACCGCGACCACGATCGCGATCACGAAGAGCAAGGGGGCCACCGTCACCGAGCCCTGGATATCGACCGAGGTCAGCTGTAGCCACAGCATGATTCCGAAGCCCACTCCGAGCGCCGCGGCCGCGTTCACCATCCGCTTCAGTTGGAACTCGCGGCCCGCGAGCAACAGCCCGAGAAAGACCGCCGCCACCGCGAACACCAGCGAGAGCGTGAGTTTCGAGATGTCGTAGCGCAGGATCCGGCCCGGGATGGAAATCCCCAGCAGTGCGACAGTACTGGCCAGCCATACCCCGATACCGCCGATCGCGACAGCGGCCGCGGCCACCCAGATCGGACGGAAGCGCACCGAACGGCGGCCGTTCACCGCACAGGCCAGTCCCACGAACATGCCGACAGCCGATACCCCGAAGGTCAACAGGGTGAGCCAGTAGCCCATCGTGAACAGATCGACGGTCGCGACCGTCTCGGCGGCCAGCACCTCAGCCATGCCGGGCGACTCCCTCGTATTCCTGAGCCTTCAGACGGTTGATCGCGTATTCGGTGACGGCGGCGAGCGACTGCCGGACCTCTTTCGCGTCGCGGGCATCGATATCCACGATCGGCACACCCTCGCGCACCGACAGCGCCTCGCGGAGTTCGGCCATCGCGAAACGCGGCGAGTTCGGGAACCGGTTGACCGCGATCAGGAACGGAAGATTGCGGGCTTCGAAGAAGTCGACCGCCGCGAAACTGTCCTCCAGCCGACGGGCGTCGACCAGCACCACTGCGCCGATCGCGCCGCGGATGAGGTCGTCCCACATGAACCAGAAACGGCGCTGCCCGGGGGTCCCGAACAGGTACAGCGTCAGGTTGCCGGGCAGGATGATCCGCCCGAAATCCATGGCGACCGTGGTGGTCCGCTTATCGGGGGTGTCCTCCAGGTTGTCGACGCCGTCGGAGAAGCTGGTGACCATGGCTTCGGTACGCAGCGGCACGATCTCCGAGACCGCACCCACGAAAGTTGTTTTGCCCGCGCCGAATCCGCCGGCGACCACGATTTTGGTCGATGCGACGCGGGTTTCGGATTCCGCCGCGGCACCACCCTGTTTGCTAAAGGGCTCGGAGTCCACGCAATGTCCTCTCCATCAGCGACCGGCGCTCGTCGTAGCTCGCCTGCTCGGTCAAAGTCGAATGCACTCGCAGGTTGCCGTCCACGACGAGATCGCCGATGACGACGCGGACCATACCCAGCGAGCGATCGAGATGCGCGGCGATTTCGGCAACCGACAACTGGTGGGTCCCGAGCCGAAGTATCTCGGCCCGGATGTCGCCGGACGGCCAATCGAATTGTGCATGATAGGAGATGGTTTCGATAACCGCCTCCATCGGCAGGTCGACCGCCGGCTGGGTGCGGCCGGACGTGAGGGCGTACGGGCGGACCCGTCCGGCACGGCGAGAGTTGTTCGGCTGTGGGGGAGCCTGGAACCGATAGGCACCGGTGTTGGGCTGCGACGAACCGGGGCCGAAGTTCTGTGCTCCGGGACCGTAGTTGTGCGCGCCGGGCCCGAAATCGGGCCCACCGGTGTTGTAATTGGGCATACCTTGGCCGAATTGGGACATGACGCTCAGACGGTAGATCGGGCAGTTGCGCTGACGGCCGAGCCCACCCGATCGACCAATAGGGCCATCTCGTAGCCGATTCGGCCGATATCGTGCTGCTTGTTGGCGAGCACCGCGATATGAGACCCGTTGCCGACACTCATCACCAGTAGGTAACCGCGCTGCATCTCCACGATCGACTGCATCACCTTGCCGCCGTCGAACAGTTGGGCAGCGCCGGTGGCCAGACTGGCCAGCCCCGCGGTGACCGCCGCCAGTTGCTCGGCGCGATCGGCGGGCAGGTGGGGGCTGACTGCCTGCAGCAGGCCGTCCGCGGAGACCAGGACGGCGTGGGAGACGCCCGGAACGTCCCGGGTGAATCTGGCGACGAGCCAGTTCAAATTCTCGTCCGTGCTGCTCTTCGGGTTGGTCATGCAAGCCCTCCGTCATTGTGCTGCGCATCGGCCCGCCCACTGCGGACTCCGCTCAGATGTCTTGTCAGATTGCTCCGGATCTCCGCCGGATCCCGCGGGGCCTCGTCTTCGACGGGGGCCAGGCCACCGGGTACGAGTTGCGCGCCCGGCCGGCGGATGGGGAGCCCGTTCGCGGTCTTGGATTCCGAACTCGGCGTGGCCGCGTCCTCGGCGGCCAGCCAGCCGATATCGGCGGGCGTGGTCCAATCCTGGCGCGGTTGTTCCTGGGTAGTTGCCGGCTCTACCAGCCATTCCGACACCATACGCTGGTAGATCGGGGTGGGTGTTTCGCCACCGACCGGCTGCAGCCGGGTGGATGTGGTCGTGCTCGCGACCGGTTCGTCCCGGCGTACCTCGGGGCGGCCGAACGGATCATCGCGGTCCATACCCGGCCGCCGGATGGGCAACCCGGACCTGGAGGTGAGTGCGGGCGGCGCTTCGGCGGCGGGGGACCGGTAGGCGGTGTCGGGCGGGGCCGGGAAATCGACCGGGGCCGGGAACGACTGGGTCTTATAGGTTTCCGACCACAGACCGGTGGGCGACTCATCCGGTTCCGGTGGTTCGGGGACCGGGTCGAACGCCGAGAAGGTGTCCCGGGATCCGTTGCCGTTGGACGGGTCCCGCCCGGCCCCCATGCTTACCGGGAGCTCGCTGCCCGGGCGACGTTGGGGCAGTCCGGTGGTGGTCGTGCCGAAGGCGGGGGACTCGGCCGCGGGAGTCCGGGTCAGCGGCCGCGCCGGCGCGAACTCCGTGCGCGTCGACCACGAATCCGCCGACGGCAGATCGGGAACCGGCACCAGCTGCCGCGACTGCGGTGGGGCCGGCGGCGGCGTCATGGACAGATCCGCGGTCAGGATGTTCGGGTTGTCGGCGCCGGTATCGGGCGAGACCAGCAGGCCGGGCAGATGCAGGCTGGCGGTGATCCCGGGCTGTTGCGCCATGGTCGAGGTGCGTCGCAGGCCCACCGTGATCTGGTGACGCTTGGCCAACCGGCCGACGACGAACAGGCCCATCCGGCGCGCGGTTTCGACATTGATCTCACCACCGGAGGCAAGGCGCGCGTTGGCGGACTGCAGATCCTCGGTGGCCATGCCGAGCCCGCGATCGGTGATCTCGATGAGATATCCGCCGTCGACCGCGCGGGAAACGGTCACCGCCACCGGTGTATTGGGCGGGGAGTACCGGAGCGCGTTGTCGATGACTTCCGCGAGCAGATGCTCGATATCGACCGCCGGCTCACCGGCGACGACGCCTTCGGGCACATGGCCGATCTCGACCCGCTGATAGTCCTCGACCTGGGAAACCGCACTCCACAGCATATCCGAGAGCGGCACCGGGTCGAGTTGGCCGCGGCGCAGCGCCGTACCGGCGAGAACGAGCAGATTGTCACCATTGCGCCGCATGCGGGTGGCGAGATGGTCGAGCCGGAAGAGATTCTGGAGCCGCCCGGGATCGTCCTCGTCGTGTTCGAGATCTTCGATGATGCCGAGTTGCTGTTCCACCAGCGATTGGCTGCGCCGCGAGAGGGTTTCGAACATATTGCCGATCTGCACTCGCAGTCGCGCCTGGTCGGCCGCCAGATTGAGGGCCTGCTGGTGCATTTCGTCGACGGCGCGGGCCAGCTGGCCGATCTCCTCGGTGCCGTGGACGCCGACCGGCTCGATCTCCGGTGTCTCGGCGCCGCCGCGAACCTGCTCGAGTTCCTCGGGCAGGCGTACATGCGCCACCTCGAGCGCGTCGCGGCGCAGCCGGCGGACCGGGACCACCAACGTCCGGGCGACGGCGAGCGCCAGGGTCAGGCCGCCCAGCAGGGCGGAGACGAGCAGCGCGGTCTCGCGCAGGGCACTGTTCTGCGCCGAGACGGTCGCATGGTGCAGCGCCCCTTCGATGGTGGCCGTCAGCTGATCGGTCGTGGTCTGGTAAGCCAGCGAACTGGCGTCCAACGACTGCCGCGCGGCCGGATCGGTCATCGCGCCCTGGGTGCCCTGGCTGAAGATCGCCAGCCGGGTCTGCACCGCGTCGAGCAGGGGACGCATATTGCCGGCCACATCCGGCATGATCTGTCCGTACTGCTGGACCATGGTCAGTTCGGCGCCGCCGGAGGTGAGCACGCGCGCCCGCATCGCCGGATTGTCCTCGGCGGTGGGAGAACTGATGACCAGGCGCTGCGCGGTCAGCGACCGCCGCGCGTTCTGGATGGCGCTCACCTGCAGGAAGTAGCGCTGGATCGACAGGTCCTCGACGGTGGGCGACTGCGCGAGCGCGTTGCCGATCCGCACCGCGATCTCATCGGCCTGGTCGCCGAGCATGGCGGGGGAACCGTTGCTGAGCCCCGTGCGCATGGTGGTGCCGAGAGTCAGCGCCGAGTCGAGTTCACGCGAGACCTCCGGACGGAGCTGGTTGGAGTCCAGCGCCCGTTCGAGGGTGTTGTGGGCCGAATCGAAGCTGGCGAGCGCTGCCGAGGCCCGCGGTTCGGAGTTGTTCGCCCAGCCGGCGGTCGCGGTCACCGCGAGATGTTCCGCGGCGGCGTTGTAGCCGATGATGGGTCCGATGATGCGGGACTGTTCGGTCGCGGCGTCGAGCTGTTCCAGGGTGCGCAGCTCGTTGTTGATCCGCAGCACCGCGAAAAGGGTTGCCAGCACCACCGGCAACACCAGGACGATGCCGACCTTGCGGGTGACCGACCAGTTGGACAGGCTGAATTGCCACGGTCGCGGTGTTTCCATCCGCCTCTGTCGCCTCCGCATCACGATCGACCTCTTTTTGGTGCGTGGCCGTTTCAGTTATGATTCACTCCACACCGAACCAACCGGAGGTCTAGTTTTTACCGATCGGAACATACCGTGCATGCAGTCGGTCGGCAATCGGGGCGTTCAGCCGGTTATACCGCGAATAAAGCGGATGGGGAACAGGTTTCGTGGCATATCACAGGTTGGTAATCATACGTCCGGTTATCGGATGAATCCGCTGGTCGGGATCGTCCCGGCCCGCGCGGTCGGACGTCCGGCCGGTGCCGCCGCGCGCGCCTGGCTTCCCGTGAGTGGGAAGTCGGGACGATATTTCCCGCCGCGGCGATCGGACCCGGGAAAGTAGCGGCGCGAATCCGGTGGTCACGGTACGCACGGCCCGGCGAGCCCTCTCAGTAGCCTCTCAGTCGTTGCCGTCAAACTGGTGGCATGCGCATTCTGGTGGTCGACGACGATCGTGCCGTGCGGGAGTCGCTGCGCCGCTCGCTGACCTTCAACGGCTACACGGTCGATCTGGCAGTGGACGGCATCGACGCATTGGAGAAGGCGAACGCCGACCGGCCCGACGCGCTGGTCCTCGATGTCATGATGCCCAGGCTCGACGGACTGGAAGTGTGCCGCCGGTTGCGCAGCACCGGTGACGATCTGCCGATCCTGGTCCTGACCGCGCGCGATTCGGTCTCCGAACGAGTGGCCGGCTTGGATGCGGGTGCGGACGACTACCTGCCCAAACCCTTCGCGCTGGAGGAATTGCTGGCCCGGTTGCGGGCCCTGCTGCGGCGGCGCGTCCCGGATACCGGGGAGATCTCCGAGGCGATGCTGTTCGCGGATCTCTCGCTGGATCCGGTGACCCGCGAAGTATCGCGGGGGGCCCGATCCATCTCGCTGACCCGCACCGAGTTCTCGCTGCTCGAAATGTTGATGGCCAATCCGCGCCGGGTACTGACCCGCGGCCGGATCCTGGAGGAGGTGTGGGGGTACGACTTCCCCACCTCCGGTAACGCACTGGAGGTCTATATCGGCTATCTACGCCGGAAAACCGAGGCCGACGGTGAGCCCCGGCTCATCCACACCGTGCGCGGAGTCGGTTACGTGCTGCGCGAAACGCCCCCGTAAACGCGATGGCACGCGCTTCTCGCTCGGCGGCCAAGAAGCATGCGGTCGCGCCGCTCGGCCTGCCCTGGCCGGATGAACCCGCACCCATGCGCCCGCCGACCCCGCTGACCCGCACCGTCTCCCTACGGTGGCGGGTGACCCTACTTGCCGCGTCCCTGGTGGCGATCTTCGTGGCGATCACCTCCATCGCCGCCTATGCGATGGTCGCCCGTGCCCTCTACGGTCAGGTGGACGCCCAGTTGCGGGCTCGCGCCGCCACCATGATCAGTGGCGATATCGACAGCATGGCGTTCCAATCGCTGGGTGTCGCGACGCTGTTCTCCAACGATATCGGCGTCGCGCTGATCTACCCGCCCCCGGCGGATTCGGATACGGCGCAGCGACCGAGCCTGCCCGTCTACATCCCGCCGCAGCCGACCACCCCGCCCATCGGCACCGAAGAGATCGCGGTGGCGCAGGGCAAACGGGATTCTTCGTTGCGCACATACAACAGCCAGCGGGTACTGGCCGAGCGGATGGATTCCGGCGTCACCCTGATCATCTCGCAGCGATTGGAACCGACCCGGGAAGTGCTGGACCGGCTGGCCTGGTTGCTGTTCGCGGTCGGCGCTTGCGGAGTCGTGCTCGCCGCCGGCGCCGGTACGACGGTAGGCCGCACCGGCCTGCGTCCCATCGCCCGGCTGACCGCGGCCACCGAGCGGATCGCGCGCACCGATGATCTGACCCCGATCCCGGTGACCGGCGACGACGAACTCGCGCGGCTCACCGAGAGCTTCAACACGATGCTGCGGGCGCTGGCCGAATCGCGGGACCGGCAGCGACGACTGGTAGCCGACGCGGGGCATGAGCTGCGGACGCCGTTGACCTCCTTGCGTACCAATACGGAGTTGCTCATCGCGTCGAGCCGACCCGACGCTCCGGCCATCCCCGAGGAGGATATGGCCGAACTGCGCTCCGATGTGGTGGCCCAGGTCGAGGAGTTGTCCAACCTGGTCGGTGACCTGGTGGACCTGGCCCGCGAGGATGCCCCGGAAACGGTCTACGAGCGTGTGGATCTCGGCGAGGTCACCGAGCGGGCACTGGAACGGGTGCGCCGCCGGGGCGCTGTCGGGTTCCACGCCGAATTGCGGCCCTGGTTCGTGTACGGGCACGAGTCGGCATTGGAACGCGCAATTCTCAATGTGCTCGACAATGCCGCGAAATGGAATCCGGCCGGAGAACAGGTGCGGGTCGTGATGGCCGAGACCGGGCGAGGGCTACTGGAAATATCGGTCGACGACGCGGGCCCCGGTATTCCGCCCGCCGAACGCGAGTTGGTATTCGAACGTTTCTATCGAACCACCGCGTCACGTTCGATGCCCGGTTCCGGTTTGGGCCTGGCAATTGTGAAACAGGTCGTCACCAAACATGGCGGCACGATTGCGATCGACTCTTCCGATCGCGGCGGCGTGCGTATCCGGATCGTGTTGCCCGGAGAAAACCCGCCGCCGGAAGAATACCGTCCGGAAAGCGCGGAAAGCGCATAATTATTGTCCGGGGCGAGCCTGTTCGTGCAGGACGGTGGGTCAGCCGCCCGGCGAAGGCGCAAGCCGAACTTCGGCCATCGTCGGCCGGCGCACTCGGCGCCGCGGCGAACCGGATCCACCTCGACCCGCGCGCAGTGCGCAAATTAATGCGGCTCTCAGTTCGTTCTCAGTAGTGGTCGGCACCCTGGACAGCGGATATGAGCAGAAAGAGAAACTATGACCGAGGATTTCACCAACCGGCCGGGCCGGCCGGAATCAGGACCGGTGCCGCCCTCGACCCCGCCTCCGGAAGCGGCGGCGCCAGGGTCCGGAACGGCGGCCGGTCCCGCCGTTTCGCCCGGTCAGCCGCCGGTGGGCGGTGGGCCGCAGTTTCCGGGCGGGCCGCAGTTTCCGGTCGGACCACCGGCTGATACCGCCGTGTATCCGGCGGCGGGCGGGTCGTTCGGCGGTCCGCCGCCCGCAGACCCGGGGCAGTTCTATGCGGCGGTCCCGCCCCCGGCCCCGCGAAAGAGTTCGCTGCGTACCGGCCTGGTGGCCGGTGGTATCGCGCTCGCACTGGTGAGCGGCGGTATCGGTGGTGCGGTGGGAGCACTGGTCAGTGATTCCGGAGACGGGCCGGCCGTGACCAATGCGCTGGACGCGCCGGCGCCGGCCGTCCGGGACGCGGCGAATGCGCCGGCCGGGTCGGTGCAGGCGGTGGCACAACAGGTGCTGCCGTCGGTGGTGATGATCGAGGTCGCCAGTAATCGGGGGCAGGGAGAAGGGTCCGGGGTGGTGCTGTCCTCGGACGGTCTGATCCTCACCAACAACCATGTCGCGGCCGGCGGCGGCGCCAACGGCGATATGTCGGTGACCTTCTCCGACGGCAGTACCGCGACGGCGACGCTGGTGGGCGCCGATCCGGTATCGGATCTGGCGGTGATCCGGGTGCGCGGGAAGTCGGATCTGAAGCCGATCGATCTGGGGAGTTCCGCGGGTTTGCAGGTCGGTCAGCCGGTGGTGGCGATCGGTTCGCCGCTGGGGTTGGCGGGGACGGTGACCACGGGAATCGTTTCGGCGATGAACCGTCCGGTGTCCACGACCGGAGAGGGCAGCAGCGATCCCACAGTCCCGAATCCGGTGATCGACGCCATCCAGACCGACGCCGCGATCAACCCCGGTAATTCCGGTGGTGCGCTGGTCGACGGGCAGGGCCGGTTGATCGGGATCAATACGGCGATCGCGAGCCTGGGATCGTCGGGGGCGGGCGGTCAGCAGAGCGGATCCATCGGGCTCGGTTTCGCGATCCCGGTCGATCAGGCGCGGCGGGTCGCGGACGAGTTGATCAAGAGCGGTCATGCCACGTACGCGCAGATCGGGATAACGGTGCAGCGGGACGAATCCGTGCACGGCGCGCGCGTTCTCGACGTCACCGCGAACGGTCCCGCGGCCGCGGCGGGTATTCCGCCGGGTTCGATCGTGACCCGGTTCGATGACCGCGCCATCGATTCCGGCGACGCGCTGGTGGCCGCGGTGCGGTCGAAACAGCCGGGGGACAAGGTGACCGTGACCTATACCGACGACAAGGGCGGTGATCCGCGGACGGCCGAGGTCACCCTCGCGGCCGCCGCGGTGGAGGGAGGCCGATGATGCAGTTGGTGACCGGGGGCGGGGGCACGGCGATCGAGGTCGGCGCTACGGTGAGCGGTATGGAAATCGATGCTCCTGTAGCGGGCCGCGCACTGGTCGTGGTGGTCGACGATCGAACAGCTCACGGTGGTGAGGATTCGCTGGGTCCGCTGGTCACCGAACTGCTCACCGAGGCAGGGTTCCTGGTCGACGCGTCGGTATCGGTCGAAGCCGATGAGGTGGCGATCAGGAACGCGTTGAACACCGCGGTGATCGGTGGCGTGGATCTGGTGATCTCGGTCGGTGGAACGGGTATGTCACCCCGTGACGTCACGCCCGAGGCCACCTCCGAGGTGCTCGATCGCGATCTGCCCGGGATCAGTGAAGCGTTGCGCGCGTCGGGCCGGGTGGCCGGTTCGCTGGACGCCGGACTTTCGCGCGGGCTGGCCGGTATATCGGGCAGCACCCTGGTGGTGAACCTGCCGGGTACCCGGGCCGCCATTCGCGACGGTATGGCGACATTGGGCCCGCTCGCGAGCCGGGTGATCGGCGAGCTGTCGGGGCTGCTGGAGTGAGTCGGGGCCGAGCGGTATGAGTGAGGGCGAGACCCCCGAGGTCCCCCGCCGGCCACGGCGCCGGGCGGGGGACCTCGCGCGTGTGGACCGGGTTTTCGGAGAGGTCCTGCCCGCCACGACCCGGGACGAGTGGGATGAGGGGGGATCATCGGACTCCGTCGGCGACGAGTGGCTGCGTTCGCAGGTGCCGCCGCACCACGGTGGCGACGACTGATCCGATTGCGTTGGCGCTCAACGCTTTCCGTCTGAGCGGTGCGTTGAGACGCTATCCCCGGGGTACCGGGTCGGGGGATTTTCTGGAATTGCCCGGTATTCGAATGAGCGCGATTTACAATGTCACCCACGCGGGGTGTGCATTTCTTACGTTGTCGATTCTCTTGACGCTTTCATTGCGGTGAATTCTCGCAGCGGGTGCGCGTATCGAGCGGTCCGGGCCTGCGGTTTGCCTGCACGTGCACATCAGCGGCGAGTCTTGTGTGACTTGGATCACATTAACGTATAGCGAAAGCAACCTTTGTCCAACCTGTTACCGACCGTTTAATCTCGTTTACGCCGACCGCCGCAAAGGCGGTCCGGCGGGCCTCGGATTGTGGTTCCCGCCGGTCGTTTTCGTGTGCAATGTCCGTTTTGCGGTGTTGCATCGAAATAACAGCGGGTCACCTGTAGGTAACAAACGAGCGAAACACTGGTCGGAGCCGGAGAGTCATGTGTCCGAGTCTCGAAGGCCGCTGTTCGTCCGTAGATGATGAGGGGAAATATGAGCGAGAACCGCACCGTCGGTGTTCGTAATGGTGCCAGGATCGCGGGGGTGGGTGCTGCAGCTGCTGTCGCCGTCGGCCTGCTGTCCGTGGGCGCCGCCGACGCCGATGCTTTCGTCGCACTGCCGGACGGCCAGAAGGCCGGACCGGGCGTGACCGTCACCCGCAACGGTGAACATGCTGTCGTTTCGCCCTCCATGGCGGCCAACGGTGCAGGCCGGGTGGTCTGGGTATCCGGAAACGCGATCGCCGACGTCTCTGTCACGCCCGCGGGCGAGCCGGGTCCGAACAACGGTCCGACCGGCGCGGACGGCACCAACAACTCGTCGACCCACGGCGCCTCGCAGCTCAACACCGGCTATATCGTCGGCTGTCAGGTGAGCATCGGTGAGGACGCGATCGGCCTGGGCGCCTCCATGGGCCTGTCGGTCGACGGCGGTGGGGTCGGCGGCTCCATCGGTGTCGAGCTGGGCCCGGGCGAGGTCAAGTTCGTGCAGATCGATTACAAGGACATCCCGAAGCCCGGCCGGTACTCGGTGGAGTACCAGGATGCCGAGATCGAGATCCAGGGATGCGCGGGTTACGCGCAGGCGCGGTCGTACACGGTTGTCGAGATCGTCGGCAACCACTACTCGAAGACCACCCTGTACGGCCAGCCGTTCAGCATCGGCTGAGCTGCCGGGTCCGTCCCCGTCGTATCGAATCGAACGTCACTCGCGTAGTCCGCGAGGTTTTCCCTCGAAGGGTTTCTCATGATCAACCGCAAGAATCTGGCGCGCCTGGCTGGCGTCGGCGCCGCCACAACCATCGCTCTGGGTCTGTTCTCGACCGGCGCGGCCAGTGCCGACACCTTCATCCCGCTGCCCGGCGGCGAACTCGTCAAGACGCTGTCCGACGGCACCGTGGTGACCGTGCGCCTGGTCGGCGAATCGGCCACCATCAACCCGTCCATGGGCGCCACCCCGGTACACCGCAATGCCTGGACCTCGGCCAGTGCGCAGGTCGAGATCGCCGGCGGTGAAAACGTGGGTGGCCGGATCTACCCCGGTTACGTCGTGGGCTGCCAGGTGAACATCGACGGCGGCGGCGTCGAGGGCGGCGCCAGCGCCGACGCGGCCGTTTCCGGCGATACCGTCACGGTCACCCCCAGCGGTGAAGGCGGCGGCAACCTCACCGTCGGTCCCGGCCAGGCGAAATCGTTCTACGTCCTCGATATCGAAGGTCCCGACGACTACGGCAGCGAAGACCACGCGACCAACAACGGTTTCGAAGGTAACAGCGGTTCGGTGACCTGGTCGGATCAGACCATCGGCCTGAACGGTTGCGGCGGCTACGCGCAGGCCCGGTCCTTCGTCAGCGTCGAGGTCGAGACGGAGAACGTGATCAGCTACGTGACACTGTGGGGTAAGCCCTTCAGCCTCGGCTGATATCGGTCAAACCGTCATATTGGCACGAACGCCGGCCCGCCGCAGCTGCGGCGGGCCGGCATTTCTTGTTCCCGGAACTCGGCACAACCGGCTGCCGGGTCGCATTTCCCCAGCACCCGTCACTTTCCGGCCACCTGACAATCATCCGGTCGACACACCGCGTCGGCGGCACGGTATTCGAGTGTTCACCGGCTGTGTGGTTCCGGGTTCATCTGGTGGCTACAGCGGTCGCCCAAGCTCTATGGAGCCTGTTCTCGGGCCGCCCCGACCTCGTTCGCTGCGTTGTCGGGTGTCGCTGAAAACCTTGATGAGGGGAAATATGAGCAAGAACCGCACCACCGGTCTGCGCTTCGGCGCGCGCGCTCTGGGCGTGGGCGCCGTCGCTGCTGTGGCCATGGGACTGTTCTCCACCGGTGCCGCGAACGCGGATACCTTCGTTCCGCTGCCGAACGGTGAGAAAGTCGCGCCCGGTGTCAAGATCACCCGCACCAACGAGAGTGCGCTGGTGTCGCCGTCCATGGCCGCCAACGGCGCGGGCCGTACCGTCTGGGTCTCGGGTAACGCCGCCGCGGACGTCTCGGTCACTCCCGAAGGCGAAGCGGGCCCGAACAACGGTCCGACCGGCGAGGACGGAACCAACAACTCCTCGACCCATGGCGCTTCGCAGATCAACACCGGATACATCGTCGGCTGCCAGGTCAGCATCGCCGATGACGCGATCGGTCTCGGCGGCTCCGTCGGTATCGAGGTCGGCGGCGGCAGCGTCGGCGGCTCGGTCGGCGTCGAGCTGGGCCCGGGCGATGTCAAGTTCGTGCAGATCGAGTACAAGGACATTCCGAAGCCCGGTGTCTACTCCGTCGAGTACCAGGACGTGGAGATGGAGATCCAGGGCTGCGCCGGTTACGCGCAGGCGCGGGCGTACACGGTGGTCGAGATCATCGGTGACCACTACTCGAAGACCACCCTCTACGGGCAGCCGTTCAGCATCGGCTGATACGGGCACCGGTCGAATTCACCCACCCACACTTCTTCTCTCGCTGTAGCGAATTCAACCCCAGAGGGGCATTTACACATGTTCAACCGTAAGAATCTGGCGCGCCTAGCCGGCGTCGGTGCGGCCGCCACGATCGCGCTGGGCCTGTTCTCCGCCGGCGCTGCCAACGCCGACACCTTCATCCCGCTGCCCGGCGGCGAAATCGTCAAGACCCTGTCCGACGGCACCGTGGTGACTGTGCGCCTCGCCGGCGAGTCCGCGAACATCAACCCGTCCATGGGCGCCACCCCGGTCCACCGCAACGCGTGGGCCTCCGGTAGCGCGCAGGTCGAGATCGCCGGTGGCGACAAAGTGGGCGGCAAGATCTACCCCGGCTATGTCGTGGGCTGCCAGGTGAACATCGACGGCGGCGGTGTCGAAGGCGGTGCCGGCGCCGATGTGAGTGTCGAGGGCGACACCGTCGACGTCAGCCCCAGCGGTGAAGGCGGCGGCAACCTGACGCTCGGCCCCGGCCAGGCGAAGGCGTTCTACGTCCTCGATATCGAGAAGCCGGACGACTACGGCAACGAGGATCACGCGACCAATAACAAGTTCAAGGGCAACAGCGGCTCTGTCACCTGGTCCGATGAGACCATCGGCCTCAACGGCTGCGGCGGCTACGCACAGGCCCGCGCGTTCGTGAAGGTCAAGGTCGAGACCGAGAACGTCATGTCCGTCGTGACACTGTGGGGTCAGCCGTTCAGCCTCGGCTGATCCGGCTGTTCAGCCGATACGGCCGGGTTACCGAACCGGCCGGCCACAGGCACGGTAGCGGGACCTGCCGCGCGTTCGCGGCGGGTCCCGTCCGTGTGTCCGGGGCGGGTGTCGGATCGATGTGTCGGCGGAAAAGTCGACGAGTCAATGGAAGATCACGGTGAGTGCGCTGTTCAGCGAGGCCGCGGCCACCGCCGCCGCGCGCCGTGCGTCCATGGCCACCAGCACGACCCGTTCCGGGTGGCGGCCGGTTCCGGCCTCGGCGGGCGGACCGGACACCAGGACCACCGCGGCATCGACGGCCAGGGTTCGTGCGAGGGCCGGGTCCTCGGCGCCGGCGGCCACCACGTCCACACGGTCTCCGGCCCGCAGGATCTCGGCGAGTGCGGTATCGGCCAGCCGTACCGGCACGATCCGGGCATCTGTGATGCCCGCCGCGACCTCGGCGAGGCGGGGCCCGATCACCCGCAGATCAGTGAGTACCTCGCCCGACCGCAGGGCGGCGGTGAGCACCGCGCCGGCCAGCGGCGCCGGATCGCGGGCGGCGCCGTCGGGCGCGGTGGCAGGCGGATACGGAGCGAGGCGCAGATCTGCGGGTTCGAGGAGATGCCCGGGCGGTAGATCGTGCGCGGCGACCACGACGAAAACGCGCTCCCCGTCCGGATCACCGCGCAGGAACAGTATCGCGGCCGTGACCGCGCACAGTGCGGCCAGGATGCGCCGCAACAGGATTGCGTCGGCCCACGGCGGACGGTTCTCGAATGCGTCGCGCCAGGTCTCACCGGAACCGAGGCGGCCGCGGCCACCGGCGACGCCGGGGCGGAAGGGGGGCCGGATACGACTCATGGGCCGAGCGTATGGGCGTTATCCGGCCGACAGCCGGGGATGTGTGCGGCTGTGGACAACTCCCGGGCTGTGGATTGATCACACCGCGCGCTGGGCCGAGGGCCTGCCGTGCGCGAGCGGCCGGGGGTGCGGTATCCGACTCAGCTGGCGGCGGCGGCCGGCGTCGAGGAGGTGCCTGCCGAACCTTTGTCCGAACTCGAGCTCGAACCCTTGTCCGAACTCGAACCGGACGAGCTCGACCCGGAGCTGTCGGATTTGGCCGCCGGTTCGCTGGCGGTCGACGCGCCGCTGCGGCTGTCGGTCCGGTAGAAGCCGCTGCCCTTGAAGACGATGCCCACCGAGTTGAAGAGCTTACGCAGGGCGCCGGAGCACTCCGAGCAGACAGTGAGCGCCTCGTCGGTAAAGGACTGGACGACATCGAAGCGGTTGTCGCACTGGGTGCACGCGTATGAATAGGTTGGCACTGGGTCCTCCGCAGTATTCGAGACTTAGCACTCTACAGGCGACAGTGCCAACAGTGCCAATCGTCGATTGATTCCCGGATGCCGGCAACTGTGCCGAGCACCACTCTCACGCCCCGCCGGGCCGGTCGTCAGTCCCGTGGCACACCGAGCCGTCGCACGCCGCCTTCGGGAGTGAGTACCCAGTTCATCCGGATATCGTGCGGTTCCTCGGGGAGGCGCTCGACTACTTCGTCGTCGCGAACCACCACGATCCGCCGGGCCGCCGCATCGACCATACCGAGTGTCCGGTCGTAGTAGCCGGCGCCCTGGCCGAGCCGGACGCCGCGCCGGTCCACCGCGAGCGCCGGAATGAGCACGACCCCGGCCCGCGCGACGGTCTCCGGCGGCAGTACCGGACCGGTCGGCTCGAGCAGGCCGTACCGGGCCGGGCGCAGCGCTTCCACGCCGGTGAACTCCCCCCAGCGCAGCGGGCCCGGCTCTCCGGTCACGGGTATCAGCACCCGGCTCCCGGTGGTCCGCAGCGCCTCCGGCAGCGCGAGCGACCCCGGTTCGCTGGGCATCGGCACGTATGCGCACATCCACTCAGCGGGACCCAGTTCCGCGGCCGCGGCGGCCAGCGCCGCCGCCTCCGCCGCGCGTACGGATTCCGCAAGCCCCGCCCGGCGGGCGCGGATCGCCGCGCGCCAGGCCTGTTTGTCACGCTCGTCGGGCATCGGCACGGCGACAACCATAGGCTCTCACTGTGCCGGTTTCGTCCCGAAAGTCCGCGGCGAGCCGGTGTACAGCCGTTTGGACGGTGCTCTGGATGGATAGGGTGTGTATATGACAGCAAAGGCCGCAGAACAGGGCAACGAGGGCGTCTCCGCGCCGGAAACGGGCTTCCGGACGGCCGTCGTACCCGCGGCCGGGCTGGGAACCAGGTTCCTGCCCGCGACCAAGACGGTGCCCAAGGAACTACTGCCGGTGGTCGACACCCCCGGTATCGAACTGGTGGCCAGCGAGGCGGCCGAATCCGGAGCCCAGCGGCTGGTGATCGTGACCTCCCCCGGCAAAGACGGCGTGGTCGCGCATTTCGTGGAGGACCTCGTGCTGGAGAGCACCCTCGCCGAGCGCGGGAAGTTCCAGCTGCTGGAGAAGGTGCGCAAGGCGCCGGGGCTGCTGGATGTGACGTCGGTGGTGCAGGAGGAGCCGCTCGGGCTCGGTCACGCGGTGGCGCAGGCCGAATCGGTGCTCGACCTCGACGAGGACGTGATCGCGGTACTGCTCCCCGACGACCTGGTCCTGCCGTGTGGCGTGCTGGATGTGATGAACCGGGTCCGGCGTAAACGCGGCGGGTCCGTGCTGTGCGCTATCGATGTCCCCAAGGATCAGGTGAGCGCCTACGGGGTCTTCGACGTCGCGCCGGTCCCCGACGCGGTCAATCCGAATGTGCTGCGCGTCAAGGGCATGGTGGAGAAGCCCGGCCTGTCCGACGCGCCCTCTACCTTCGCGGCCGCCGGGCGTTACCTGCTGGATCGCGCGATTTTCGACGCGCTGCGCCGGATCGGCCCCGGCGCCGGCGGGGAACTGCAACTCACCGACGCGATTTCACTGCTGATCGACGAAGGACATCCGGTCCATGTTGTCGTCCACCGTGGGTCGCGCCACGATCTCGGTAACCCGGGCGGCTATCTTCGTGCTGCGGTGGATTTCGCGTTGGAGCGCGAGGAATACGGCCCTGCGCTGCGCGAGTGGCTCCAGAACCGGCTGAGCCCGGACTGGAACCCGCAACTCACCGCGGAGGAATGAGATCGCCTGCGGGGCGAGGACATCGGGAAGGGCTGGATGCGCTCTGTTGAGGATCAGCAGATCAAAGTGACTGCCGCGGCCGTCGCGCCGCGGCCGGTGCGGGTCGCGATTTCCGAGGCCCAGGGCCTGCTCTGTGCCGAGGACGTGGTGACCGAACGGCCGCTGCCCGGTTTCGATCAGGCCGCCATCGACGGATACGCGGTGCGCAGCGTGGACGTCGCGTCCGCCGGCGCCGATATCCGGGACGAGGACGGCGAACTGGTCGATCTGACGCTGCCGGTCGTCGGTGAGGTACTCGCCGGTTCCCGGCAGCCGATCCGGCTCCAGCCCCGGCAGACGGTCCGGGTCGCTACCGGCGCGCCGCTGCCCACGCTCGCGGACGCGGTGCTGCCGCTGGACTTCACCGACGGTGGTCGGGGTCGGCTCAAGGTGTACGAACCGGTGCGTTCGGGCGACTATGTGCGCCGGGCCGGTGACGATGTGCAACCCGGGGACGTGGCGGTACACGCGGGCACGATCATCGGGCCCGCCCAGGTCGGGCTGCTGGCGGCGGTCGGTCAGGACAAGGTGCTGATCCATCCGCGGCCGCGGCTGTCGGTGATCTCGATCGGCGAGGAACTGGTCGATATCGACCGCGCGCCCGGCCCGGGGCAGGTGTACGACGTGAACTCCTACGCGCTGGCCGCCGCCGCCCGCGACGCCGGCGCGGATGTGAACCGGGTCGGCATCGTCGACGCCGACCCGCGCCGCCTGCGGGATGTGGTCGAAGGGCAGTTGGTGCGAGCGGAAGTCGTGGTGATCGCGGGCGCGGTCGGCGGCTGGGCCTCCGACCAGGTGCGCGAGGCGCTCGAGGGTCTCGGAGAACTGGAGATCGCCCGGGTCGCCATGCATCCGGGTTCGGTGCAGGGCTTCGGGCGGCTGGGTCGTGACGAGGTGCCGACGTTCCTGTTGCCGTCCAACCCGGTGGGCGCGCTGGTGGTGTTCGAAGTAATGGTGCGGCCGCTGATCCGGATCGCGCTGGGGAGGCGTCAGCCCATGCGTCGCATAGTCCGGGCGCGGACCATCACTCCCATCCAATCGATGGCGGGTCGGAAGGGCTATCTGCGCGCGCAGTTGATGCGCGACGAGGCCACCGGCGAATACCTGGTGCAGCCGCTCGGCAACAGCGCGGGGGCGTCCTCGCATCTGCTGGCCGCGATGTCGGAGGCCAACAGCCTGATAGTGGTCGAGCCCGACGACATCGAAATCCGCACCGGTGACAAGGTTCGGGTCGCGTTCCTGGCGCAGCGCGGCTAGAAGTGGAATCCATGAATGTTTTCCGGGCCGCCCAGCATCCCGGGTGGCCTGCGCACCTCGGTCCGGTGCGAGTGCCCGCCGGGGAGGTGACGCTGCGTCCCGTTCGCTTGCGAGATGCGGCGGCGTGGAGCCGGATCAGGTTGCGGGACCAGAACCATCTGGAGCCGTGGGAGCCGACCGGGCGCGGCGCCTGGGACGCGCGGAACCACGCGTCGAATTGGCCGCCGCTGTGGTCGAGTTTGAAGGCCGAGGCGCGGCGCGGGGCGATGATTCCGCTGGTGATCGAAGTCGACGGCGCGTTCAGCGGGCAGTTGACGGTCGGCAATATCGTGCGCGGCGCGTTGCGTTCGGCGTGGATCGGCTACTGGGTGGCCAAGGATCTCGGCGGGCAGGGGGTCGCGACGGCGGCGTTGGCGCTGGGGCTCGACCACTGTTTCGGGCCGGTCGGGTTGCATCGGGTGGAGGCCACGGTGCGTCCGGAGAACCTGGCGAGCCAGGCGGTGCTGCGCAATGTGGGATTTCGTGAAGAAGGTTTGCTGCGTAGGTATCTCGATGTGGACGGGGCGTGGCGCGATCATCTGCTGGTCGGGATGACCGTCGAGGAACTGCCCGGCAGGGTCGTCGATCGTCTGGCCAGGGAAGGACGGTTGACGCTGCGGTGACGGGGTCGCCGGAAACCCGCCTGTTCGGACCCGGCGCTGGTGGAAATGTGACTCATGTGGCGTATGTGCACGGCGCGCCTGCCGTGTTGTACCCCTACTCGGAATTAACCTACGGACGTCGGTGGTGCGCCCTGTGCCATCGGTGGAGAGCTCGTACCACGATCTGCGAGACGTACCCGCGGGGAAGAACTCCGGTCTCGGGGCGCACACGGTTCATGGCGTGGGCTCGGACGACGACCAGGCGGGACGGAGGTGCTGACGACGATGCCGAATTCGATCCTGTGGATCGGGCTGGTCGTGCTGTGGGTCTTCGTCCTGTTCCCCATCCTTGCCGATCGGCATCCCAGAATCCGCCGGACAACCGACACCGCCCTGGCCACGCGGGTGCTGCATCGTGGAGATTCCAAACGGCGTAAGGGAAGTGGCCATGCCCGCAAGAAGCGGCCCAGCCGGCCCTACCGAAAGCGTCACCACGGCAACGATGCGGAGGATCCGATGACCACAGGGGCCGAGGAGGCCGATACCGCGGCAGACGACGAACAATCGGACTTCGGTGCGAAGGACCCGACCGTGGTCGCCGGGTACGACGACCGCGACGGCGACGACAATGCCTCGGACGCCGGGCTCGACGATGACTGGGACGATTCGGATTCCGAGCACGCCGAGCGGGCCGACGAAGAGATCCCGGCCGACGAAACCGCTTCGCCGTTCGAGGATGCCGCCCCGTCGTTCGAGGACACCGTGCCCGCGCGGATACCGCCTGTCCGGACTTCGACCCTGCGCGCGCCCCTGTCCGAGCCGGAGGACTACGACGAGGACTTCGTGCCCACTCGCCGCGGCCGCGGCGGGTACGACCCCGAAGCCGACGCCATTGCCCGCGCCGCCCGCTACACCTTCCGGCAGCGGGCTGTCGTCGCGCTCATTCTCGGCGCCATTCTGTGCGGCGGCCTCGCCGTCGCCGTCGCGCCCGTTTTCTGGTGGGGATGCGGTGGGGCGGTGCTGTCGCTCGGCACGTATCTGGGTTATCTGCGCAAACAGGTCCGGATCGAACAGGAGATCCGGCGGCGGCGCAGTTCCCGCTTGGCCGGCCAGGCGCAGGAATCGTTCGACCACGAGCCCGCCGACGATGAAACGGCACCCCTGCGCACCGCCCGTCCCGGTATGGACCGCGATACGGCCCGTGCGTTGCGGCGCCGTTCCCGGTTGCTCGAACCCGACGACGAGGATCCGGCATTCGAGCATCTGGACGCATATGACGCCACCGTCGCCCGGACGGTACGCAACCGGGCGACGGGCGGAGATATCCGGCGGGCAGCCGGCGCGTGACCGAGCGGCCGTTCGTCGCCGCGGGACCGCCCGCTGAGAGGAAATCGGCAGGTCAGGGCCCCGATTCGGATTCTGGTAACCCTGTTTGCTAGAGTGACACAGCGCGGTTCACCGAGCCGCATGGGGCTATAGCGCAGTTGGTAGCGCGTCTCGTTCGCATCGAGAAGGTCGGGAGTTCGATTCTCCCTAGCTCCACCATTGCAATGCCGAATAGAAATTGCCTCTGACCACGTGATGGGTCAGGGGCATTTTTGTGCCCGCAGGGTCGGCGCCGGTTGGCGGATAGCCGCGTCGGTGAGAAGATATCCGGTTCGGTGAGAGAGCGAGAGTAATCGGCACTCAAACTAGCGAACGCAATAGTGCGTTACTGCGGTCCGCATTGATGTCCATCGACTATTGTCATCCACTGAACAAAGCCTGTCCGATGTGCGGTACGACCGAATCGAGAGCCGATCATGTTTGAACAGAGTGTGATGGTGCCGGGTGACGTTCGATACGGGATGGAGGTCGCGCCGGTATCCGGCGGCCTGCCCACCGCATCGCAGATTCTGTCCAGTTTCCAGGGCCGGAGATTCACCGATCACGAAATACTGCGGGCGGCTCACGCACTCGCCGCATTGCATTCGCGGCGGGCGACCATGCGAGACGCGAAGCTGGTGGCCGCCGTCGACGATCGCCGCCGCGAACTGGTCGACGACATCGACGAATGGGTCGTCGAGCGAGCGCTGCACCGCGACGAGGAGACCGTGATCCACACCGAGACGCTGGGGGCGGTGATAGACCGCATGGCGTGGGGGTGGGCGGAGGCCAATCGCCCGATCGACTCGGCGGAGCCGCGCATCAACCACGTCCGCAAACGCTGGCAGCGCCTAGCCGAATTGGTAGACGGCTACACCGATCTGATCGCCGAGATCATCGGCGGACGGCGCCGGCTCCCGCACTGAACTTCCCGGCTCGCCGGCTCCGCACGTCGCGGGGCCGGCGCCCCGATCGAATCCGGTCAGCCGGCCCGCGAGGAGGCGCCGTCTTCCCGCGGTCCATATCGTTCGGCGAAGGCACGCTCGTGCTCGGCGATGACGGTGGCGGGCAGGCTCGAGGAGGTCGAATGCTCGAGAGTGCCGTCATCGGCCACATAGAACACCGCCCGGCCGATGGCCATCTCCCCGTCGGGAACCGGGACGTACAGCATCCAGCCGACGCTGAACCGCTCGGCGGTCAGCTGCGCGAGCGGATATCCGGTGGTGTCCAGGCCCCGGCCGGTGATGTAGTCGCGGACGTAGCTGATCGCCTGTTCCGCGGGCATCGGCTCCGGTCTCATCGAGACCAGCCCGGCCAGCGCGTACTGGTGAAATGCGCCATCGATATCGTGCTCGACCCCGAATACGGCGTCGAGCGCCGTACGGGTCACCGCGCCGGACTCGGCCGCGGATATGAGGACGGTCGTCGCCGCCGGATCGGCGGTGCCGCCGGATTCGCGGACCAAGCCGGTGACGATATCTCGGACGACCGCCGCCGTCCAGATAGCCGGTATCGCGGCGGCGCAGCCCTCGGCGGGCGGCGACTCTCCCCGGTACCAGCGCCCGGCATCCCACCAGTAGCAGAAGGACAGCAGCCCGGCAGCGGCTCGCGGATTCAGGACCTCGTCGGTCACCCAGCCGGGTGCGCCCGCGTAGAACTCCGGCATCGGGGTGTTCTCGTTGTACACGGCATCCAGTTCCGGAGAGTTCCACACCCCACCGGAGAGAACAGCTCGCCCGTGCGGCAGCGTGGCCAAGGTCGAGCCCGACCGGGCGGCTCCCTCGAATATGCCGCCCCACGACAGGATTCGCGGCCCCCACTCGGATCCGACGGCGACGAACGCGGCGGAAATCGTCGCCCACCGCGCCCGCACGATCGGCAACGGCGGAAACTCGTTCTCCGCGAGGACTGCCCACACTTGTTCGTCACGGTCGGCACGAACCTGAGCCGCTGCCTGCCGCGCGCCGCGCCGCTGCCGCTGTCCGTGCGCGGTATACGCGCCCAGCCATACGGGAACACGGTCGCGTGGGAACTGCTCCAGATCCGCGAGATACGCCTCCGGGGGAAGTAACTGAGATTCCGGGAACGGCTCCTCGCCGTAGTCGTAACCGACGTCGGCCTTGCCCGATCCGGTCAACGTCACCAGCATCCGCCACCACGGGCCACCCGACGCCGCCGACACCCTCCGGTGCTCGGCGGCCAGATTCAGCAGAGACTCCGAGGGATCGACGGTCAGGTCTTGCCTGCCGTCGGAGTATCCGACGGCAGCGGCCCGGGTACCCACCGTGAGCGCGAATGCCGCGTCGATCCGCTTCCATCCGGCGGGAACTTCGGCGGCCAGCGCCCAGACCACCGCTTGTTCGGTAGTCGGACCACCGGATTCGTCGGACACATCGTCTCCTTCGGCGGCCGTTCGCTGTCCGTACCTTCACCGGCAGGTCACGGAGGGTGGTGGTGCGCGCGGTTCCCGCGGCGGGCCGGCGCGGCCGAGATTATCAACCCGGCGTCGTCGGCTCCGCCCGTGGGAAGCCGGCCGGAGTGGGCGGTCCGGCGGCCTACCCGCCGGACGCTCGGGAGCCACTACGGAACCGTGTGCCCTCGCCCGCTCTCCACCATCAGGCGGTGTAGCACCTTAGCGGGTCCGCAAGCGTTCTCGGCCCGCAACTCGACCTGGGTGAACGCGTCCACCGACGCCGCCGCTGGATCGAGGCGTCCCCGCGTGAAACAGGCGCCGCTGAATTGGTCTCGCCACTCCCGATATCCCCGGACGACCGATGCCAGTGTGTCGCCGCGATTCCACGGGCCGCTGATCCGGTGGTACTCCGTGATCAAGGTCTGCTCGGCCAGTCGCCACACCGGAGGACCGGCCGCGTCCACCAATATTCGGCCGAGGTCGCGCACAACGATCGCGTACACAGGCCGGTCTTCGGACCCGAGCGCGGCCCGGCCCGGCCCGGCCGCGTCACGCAGCCTCTCGGCGATTGCCGCGGGTTCGGCGAAATCACCGCGCCGCAGCATGATCCGCGCGGTCGCCGATCCGTCGGTCGGCCGATCCCATTGCACGATGGATGCGACCCCGGCGGGCAGGTCGGCGATATCGATACCGCCGAGCGCGAGAAACGGGTACTTGCCGAGGATATCGTCGAGCGCCGCGGCGATCTCCCCGACCGTGTGCACGTTGATGCCGGAAGTCTCGAATCCGGTCAGCCGCAGGCTGTGCCGTTCGGCGAACGCGCGGGCCGCCTCCAGCGCCGCAGGGTCGGTCGCGGCGGGTTCGCCGACGGACCGCGCTGGTACCGGTTTCTCCTTCTTGCGCTGCTCTTTGCCATCGCGGGGAGTCTGTCCGGGTTGGCGGGAAGGCGGCGGAGGCGGCCCGGTGTTCGGTGCAACGGCCTGGCCGCGGCCCGGACCCGCCGGTGCTCCTTCCCGTCCCCACGGGGTGAGTCCCGTGGTGCCCCCGGCCGGACCTCGAGGTCGCGACCAGGGGTTTTCCGGCGCCGCTCGGCCGGTGGTCGAGCTCGGAGCCGGCGTTGTGCGGGACGCGACCGACGGATCGGTCCGGCCGGCCGGCTGCGCCGGCGTGGTCGTGGCCTGAACTCCCGTCGGTGCGTCGCCGCCGGGTGTCCGGCCGCCGGGCGCCGTGGTGGGCTGTCCGGTGGTCGCGCCGTAGGGCTGTCCGTTGGTCGTGTCGGGCGTGCCCACCTCGGACGGCGACAGCGGGCTCTCGGCCGCTGGTTGCGGAGACGCCCAGGGAGTGGGATCCGTCGGGTTCCCGGTTACCGGAGTAGTTTCGGTACCTGCAGTCGTGGCCGGGACCGTCTCCGGATATGCGGTGGGGGCGGTACTGGTTTGCGGCACCGGACTGCTGGTCGCCGCGCCTTCCGGGAGGAGTTCGTCAGCGTAGGGCGCGGTCGTTCCGGGACCGCCCCGGTCTTCTGGCGAACGTCCGTCCAGCAAGCGTCCGCCGTCCTGGTCCTGCTGCTGGAAGACGTCTGCGGCGTCGGCGAGCCCCGTGCCGACCCGGCCCAGGTTCTCCACCACGGTGCGGAACGAGGCCAACCCGTTGTTCAGCTCCGGCTCGTAGGTCTCGCTGAACATCCGCCCTGGTTCGTCGTCGCCCCAGGGCTGTCCCTCGGCGGCGAGTGAAGTCTCGAGTTCGGTGAGTTTCTGCTGCGCCGCTTCAGCGATCCGCGCTAGTTCCGGGGACAACTCGCGCAGCCGATCCAGATCAATTCGAAGTGGTTGCGCCATGCGACTTTTCCTTCGGCAGGTCCTGCGTTCAACGGAATAATTGTTCCCTGTTGTGTGGGGCATTCCCTGGTTCGAGTTCTCGGGCTTGGGGAGTCGCTGTCGACCGCCGGGAGGTCGCGGGGGCGCCGCCGACCGGAGTGCAGAGCGATGAGTCTGGTCAGCGGTCGAGGACCGCGAGCATGCCCGAGACGGCGGTGGGCCAGGTGAACTGTTCGGCCCGTTGCCGTGCCGCGCCCCGGCGCTGCGCGGACGGCCGGGCCAGGAGATCGGTGACCCCGTCGGCGAATGCCGCGGGATCGTCGTCGGCGACTGCGCCGCAGTCCGCGGTGACGATATCGGCCAGCGCCGAGGACCTGCTCGCCACCACGGGCGTACCGGCGGCCAGCGCTTCCAGCGCGGCCAGACCGAAGGTTTCGTGAGGCCCCGGGGCGAGCGCGATATCCGCGGTGGCCAGCAGAGTGGCCACCGCGGTCCGGTTCGTGATGAAACCGGTGAAATGCACCGCGGGCAGGCCGCCGGGCAGCGCGGGCAACGACCTGGCGCGCCGTTCGAGCGCGTCCCGGCGCGGGCCGTCACCGGCCACCACCAGACGGGCATCGATACCGGCGCCGCGCAGTTCGCCGATCGCCTCGATACTGCGGTCGACGCGCTTCTCGACCGACAACCGGCCACAGTGCACCAGCAGCGGCTGTCCCGGGAGCCCGAGGGTGGCCCGCAGGCCGCGGTCGTGGCGGTTCGGGCTGAACAGATCCAGATCGACGCCGAGCGGCACCATCTCGACATTCGGCGCGCCTATCCGCCGGAACTCCGCCCGCGCGAACTCGGTGGTGCAGACGACCATGTCGTATTCGGCCGCGGTGCGGCTGTTGGCGATATCGGCGCAACGCCGGGCGAACCGATCCGGCATGATCTGACCGAGCAGCCGATCCAGGCGCTCATGGGAGATCATCACCCCGGCTACGTCGCGGCGCCGGGCCCAGCGCCCGAAACCGCGCAGGGTCAGCCGGTCGGAGACCTCCAGGACATCGGGCCGGAGTCCGGTCAGGGTGTCGGCCACCCGGCGAGGGTCGGCGGCGTGATAGCCGCCGGTCCACGGTATGCGCAGGGCGGGCAGCGTGATCCGCAGCACCCCCGTCGGCAGCACCTCCTCGTCACGACGTGGGCCGGGCACGATCAGAACGACCTCGTGCCCGGCCGCCACGTATCCCTCGCCGAGGTGGTGCAGTGCGGTACGCAAACCCCCCGAGCGCGGGCCGTAGAAGTTCGCCAGTTGCACGATGCGCACGTCGCCGATCGTGGCGTGGGCCGGGTTACCTCTGGAACCGAGCCGCTGAACTCGTGATGAAGGACGGGTGTTATTTGAACACCGAACCGCTACAGCGTGGGCAGTCCGCGGTTCACTCGGGGCAGATCCAGGTTCAGCGGGATCCGGCCGAGGACCAGATGCTCGCTGACCTCGTCCGCGGGCAGGGGACGGGCGATGAGGAACCCTTGGGCGCGGTAGCAGCCCAGACCGACGAGGGTGCGGGCGGCGACCGGCGTCTCGACTCCCTCACCGACCACGCCGAGACCGAAGGAACCGGCCAGGCCGATTATCGACTTCACGATGGCCAGATCGTCGGTGCTGGCGCCGAGCCGTTGCACGAATCCGCGGTCGATCTTGACGGCGTCCACCGGAAGCGCCTTCAGATGCGACAGCGAGGAGTAGCCGGTGCCGAAATCGTCGATGGCGATCTGCACGCCCATCCGCTTGAGTCCGCGCAGCGTCACCTGGGTACGGGCCAGATCCTGCACCACCACGTGCTCGGTGATCTCCAGGCAGATCGAGCTCCCGTCGATCCCGAAATGTCGCAGGATCTCCTCGATACGTTCCACGAAGTCCAGGCTCACCAGCTGTACCGGCGACACATTGATCCGCATGACCATATTCGCCGCCAGCCCTTGCCGCCGCCATTGCGCGAACTGCGCGCAGGCGGTCCGCAGCACCCAGCGCCCCAGCTCACCGGCGAGGTTGGTGGCCTCGGCCACGGTCACGAACGCCCCGGGCGGGAGCAGGCCGCGGGTCGGGTGCATCCAGCGCACCAGTGCCTCCATGGCCACGATCCGGCCGGTGCGCAGGTCGACCTCGGGCTGGTAGTGCAGGATCAGCGACCCGTCGGCCACCGCGCTGCGCAGGTTGAGCTCCACATCGTCCTGGAGTTCGAACTGCGCCCGCATGGCATCGGTGAACAGGGCGACACCGTTGCCGCCGCCGGATTTCGCCGAGAGCAGGGCGTGGTCGGCCCGGCGCAGTACATCGGCGACGGTGGTCTCGCCGGGGATTCCGACCGCCACCCCCACGCTGGCGCCCCGGCTCACCGATTCTCCGCCGACGGTGACCCGGCGGCTGATCAGTTCCTGTATCCGGGTCGCCTCGTGTTCGGCGGCGACCGTGTCCATCGGTTTGGCGGGCACGATCACGAACTCGTCGCCGCCGAGGCGGGCGATCATATCGTTGGGGTCCAGATTGTCGCGCAGGCGTTCGGACAGGCTGCGGATGAAGTTGTCGCCGGCGGTGTGGCCCAGGAAATCGTTCAGGGCCTTGAGCCGGTCCAGGTCGAGGAAGAAAGCGGCCACGGGGCCGGGGCTGCCCGGCTTCAGGCGCTGCTCCATATGCTCGAGCAGCGCGCGGCGGTTGGCCAGACCGGTCAGATCGTCGTGCAGGGCGATGAACCGCAGCTGTTCTTCAGCCTCCACCCTTGCCTGTAACTGCGCGAACAGGGTGGCGATCGCCTTGAGAACGTTCAACTCGCGGGTGCTCCAGTCGCGGTCGCCGACCTTGACGAAGCCGAGCAGCCCGGTGGATCTGCCCCGGGATACCAGCGGCACCGCGGCGGAGCTGATATCGCCCAGTCCGGACGCGGAGTGGATGGTCTGCTGGTAGTCCGCGGCGCTGGCCGGGATGAGGAACGGCTCGGTGGCGTGCTCGAGCGATTTGAAGACCGAATCCGCCTGGTCGAAATACACGATCTTGAGCGGGTCGGGGTCGGGGACATCCTGGCGCGGCGGCCACTCGGCCACCAGGACCGTGGACCGGTTCTTGGGGTCGTTGTGGCGGAGATAGCTGAAGTCGACGTCGAAATAGTCGATCAGCATCGCGAGTACCTGCTCGGTCGCCGATACCATCGTCGCCGAGTCGACGCCCATCAGCTCCGCGGCGACCTCAGTCACCAGCGAGTCGAGTGTCCGCCGAGGCACCTGATCTCCGATCACACTATCTGCGGATGTCCGCGCCCGGTACCGGGCGACGGCGGCTCCGCACGCTGGCAGCTGCCGCGTAACTCAGGCGTAGTACCAGCGCCACGCTGTCTTGTTCCGGCACTTCCAGGATTTCCAGGAAACGACCCTGAAGTGTGGCCAGTCTATCCGCGTATGCCGGGGAAAGTGCATCCAGTTCGGTACGGGATCGAGAAAACAGGAACACCGGAGACATCGGCTGGACTGCCAGGCCCGACCGCTGCGCCTGGATCCAAAGCCGCTGAACAGCCGCGCCCGCGCGGGCATATCCGGTCAATTCGCCGGGCTCCACGCCGGGATCTCCGGTGAAGGTCAGCGCCACGACGGCCGAGCTGGACCGCACCCTGTCGCGGGCGTAGTCGCCCAGGGCCGCGCCCGCCGACCAGCTGTGCAACTGTGCCATCACATCGGCGCGTCGTCCGATCTGGAGAGCGACCCGTTCATCGGGCGCCAATTCGAGCGAGCGGGTGTCGATACCGTCGGTCAGGTCGTCGCCGGGCCACCGCATCTCCGCGAACATCTCCCGGTGCAGCAGCGGGGTGAGATAGCGGATCCGGTCCGATTCGGCCAGGACGGCGGCCATCGCCCGGATTCCCGGCGAGTCGGCCACCGCGCGCATCTGTGCCCCTTCGGCCGCGGCGGCCGCGGCGAGGCCGGTCAGCACCGCGGCGGGGATCTGCCCGCCGTAGCCGAGCCGCCGGTTGGTCTCGCGGGCCAGCGCGTAGGGGTAGTCGGCGGCCAGGACGGCATCGGTGCCGGAGCCGTGCCGCAGCACCGCGGTGAGCGGGAGCCCGGGCTCCTCGCGGTACTCGTACGGGCCGAGCACGTCGTAGGCCGCGGCCGCGACCCGGGCGTTGTACAGCGCGGCGCCCACCGCGACCGCGCTGGCCCGGTAACCGATATCCATGGCGGTGGTGTGGCGTGGATCCAGCGTGAAGCGGCTCTCCTGGGGCGAGGTGCGCAACGACCACGGTTGGACGTTGCCGCCGGAGGGCGCGCGCTGTGCGCAGACGAGGATGCGGTCGATCGTGGTGCCGGCCGGGTCGCCGGAGTCGGTGTCCGCGGCGTACTCGTCGCTATCGAGATCCGGGTCGGCGAGCGCGTCGAGAGCCTGCTCCACATCGACCCGGGTGCGGCCCGACCGCAGTGGGCGGCCCAGACCGATCCGGCGTACCGCGGTCGCGACGCTGGCCGCGCCGAGTACCACGTCACCGCTCAGCTGCGGCCAGCTGTTCAGGGTCTCGCCGACCTCGACGAGACTGCCGGCCATCCGGGCCGAGAGGTCGCGTGCGCCGAGCAGCCCGACGACGTAGGGGGCCTTGTCCCGGGTCGAGAGGCCGCGCAGTTGTTCGGCCCCGGTGTCGCCGAGCAGTCCGTGGAACGGCCGGCGGTCGGGTTCGAGGTCGAAGCGTTCCACATCGAGCAGGCCGCGATCGCTGGTCTCCATGATCAGCGGAATCCGCCGCCGGCGGGCCGATTCCCGGATCAGCAGTTTGATGTCGAGGGAATCGCATTCCTCCACAACGATCCCCAGGCCCTCGACGAAATCGTCGGCGGTTTCGGCGTCGACGCCGCCGCCGCGCACCTCCACCGGCAGATAGGGATCGAGTTCGGCGATCCGCCGGGCGGTGACGATGGCTTTGTTCACCGCGATATCGAAAAGTGTGGCGGGGACCCGGTTGAGGTTGGACAGTTCGAGTTCGTCGAAATCGGCGAGCCGGAGCCCGCCGCATACCGCCTCCTGCGCGAGGGTGTAAGCGATGGCGTGCCCCACACTCTGGCCCACCACCCCGACCGTGACGGCACGCAGCCGGTCTTGTTCCGCGCGAGTCAGCTTGTTGCGGTTGCGGTCCAGGCGTATCGCGCGGAAGGTACGCGGTCCCGGCAGGACGAGTACGCTGCGCCGCCACGGGTAGTACACCCACCGGTCGTCGTCGGAAGTCTCGCCGGTGTCCGGTGGATCGTTGAGCCGGGCGAATTCCGCCGCCAGCAGACCCCGCAGGTCGTTGAATTCGATATGGGGGATGGCGCGCAGGCCCGCGAGCGCCCGTTCGTCGTCGGGATCGTTCGGATCCAGGATCAGCGGCCGGTATTCCACCCCGAGATCTGCCTCACCGACCATATGCGTAGCACTCCTCCTCACCGTGGCCGAAAAGGCGATGCGACCGCCGTGACCTCGGTTCAGCTAATCCCATAGCGCGAAGTTCACCACGCATCAGCAGATACTGCAACTTGTCAGCAAATACGTGATAGGTCCTGGTGTCCCACCAGATCGGCAGGGTGCGATACCGCTCGTCCGGGTACGGGACCGGCGGGATCAGCTGGGCGAGTACGCCGCCGCTGGCGCGGTGCCGCTCGGTGGTGAACGAAGCGACCGTGGCGAAGCCGTAGCGGGCCCCGAGGATGCGGGGCGCGTGTGCCATGCAGCGTGAGATCGCCGCCGCCAGTTCGTTGCGCCGGGCTGCGTCCCGGGCGACCCATACCGCGCGGGATTCCACCACTCCGCGTGGAATGCGCCGGGCCATCATCAGACTCAGCTCCGCCGCGCCCGCCCGGCCCGCCCAGGGGGTGAGGGAGCCGACCTCGGAGACCCAGATGTAGGGGCCCTGGACCCGGAGGCCGCCGACGATCTCGCCGGCGGGATCGGTGGCGGCGAAGAACAGGGCGGTCGAGGAGCCGTCGATCACCGCGTCGTATTCCAGCGCCGGTTCGTTGTCGTAGTGGCGGTACGCCGCCCGGGCGCCGTCGAGGTATCGGCGCCAGAGTTCGGGGGAGTGGTTCGGGGTGGTTACGCGGATGTCGTAGCCGGAGACGTTGTCGCGAAAACTCACAGCGCGGCCGTGGCACGGGTCTTCCTGGCCGACTGCGATTGTTTCGACAGTCATGCAGTTCCTACTCTTTTGCCGCGCGTCCGGAAGCGGCCGTGCGGGATTTGTTGTCCAGCAGCCCGTCCGACGCCCCGGCTCGTCGACGTGCCCAGTGCAGTATCCGTCATCGGAACACAATTGACCAGGACTCTGGTTAATCTTCCGAAAACTGGGTAAATGCTGGATTGTCATCGCAGGTCAACGCGGTTGAAGTGATGATGAACCGTTAACATCAGACCGGTTGGTTCTGAGTTGGTTACCGCTCGGCAACGGGTGCGGATCAGGCGGAAATCGAGATGAACAGCTCGACCGACTCCGAGCCGTGCCAGATCTCGATCTCCTCGCGATAGGCGCGGGTGATCTCGGCCGACGCCGTGGCGTCGTCGACCTGGGCCCAGACATCCTCGACCGGATCGTGGTAATCGCCATTGGGGACGAAGCGGGCGAAGACGCCTCTGGGCACCCGGACCAGTACATCGCCGACCGGAGCGGCGCCCGGCTCGTCGTACTCGAAACACACCAGGGCGTTGTAGGTCCCGGTCGGGGTGCGCACGTACACGGTGTACATGGGCCGCTGGGAATCGGCCGATCCGCCGGGGGCGTCCAGCCGTTCGCGCACCCGATCCTTCAGGAATTCGATGAGCTCGCTGTTGCTGACCTTGAAGCTGGGCCGGACCTTCGGAAAGACGAGGCCCGCGTACACGGATTCACCGCGCACGACGATCGTGTAGCTCATCGCGGCTCGACCGCCAGATACAGATCGATCTTGTAGGCGTGCGGGTAGTACTCGAAATCGCCGGTGAAGGTCCGCTTGATCTGGTGGTGTTCTTCGGCGTAGGCGATCTGGGTCCAGAGGCTGGTCATGATCTGCGGAAAGTTACCCACCGAGGAGAACTTCGCATAGGTGCCACGCGGTAGGCGGGCCACCATGTGCCCGCGGGTGACCTCGTCGAACGATTCGCACCGGTAGCCGACGATCTGGGTGTTGTAGGTGCTCAGGTCGGTGGAGTAATCCGTGTACGCCGTCGCCAGCGGGCCGCCGAGTTCATGGTGCAGTACCGACGCCCAGGCGCCTTCGAGATCGCGGTCGCGCAGCTCACCGAGGGCGCGCTTGGGGCTGCGTACCGGAAGTCCGGCCACCCACGTCTCGTCCCGCTCGACGATTTCAAACTGCATGGAACGACTCTTTCGAGATGTGTCCGGGTGGGCAAGCCGACCGAATGGTCGGCTGGACCCGCCATGCTATCAACCGGTGGCGGTGCCGGCCGCTTGCCCGCGCGCGGCGCTCCGGCCGGGTCACGCGACCCGGGCTCCGTGGTGTCGACCGGGCACGTCCGGGGTGGCCCGGAACCCATTTATCATGGGATGAAATCATTCGAGAGCGCCACCGCCGGTCGATTCGAGAGTAGTCGCTCACCGACTCCGAATCCCCCTCGCTAAGAGTTGAATTCGGCATTTTACCTGCATTCTCATCAATGGGAATTTCTCCGGGTATTGTTTCGTAATTCATCGCCGTGGGCCCGATCGGCCACTGCTAGTTCAGCTGAATTTCATTCGGCGTCGATACCAATGCGAGCATGATCGGCAGACCAGATCGGCGGGCCGTGCCCGTATCCGTCGGGCGCGTGAAACGCGCAGGCCAGTAGCCGGAACGACGGCCATGCGCCTGTGGGGTGAGCACGGAACCGGCGCATCGCGGACGGCGGCGATCTGGCGGCGCCGCATTCGCTGGTGCCTCGCCGGACTCTTCGTACTGGCGGTCCTGCCGGGCGCTCTCGGGGCGGTCGCCGTCGCCCAGGACGGCTCGGACCCGGCCGGGACGACCCGAATGGACGGCGTGGCCTGGATGAATATCCGGGACTCCTTCGGCGTGGCGCTCGCCGACTACGCCTATATCAGCGACAAGGGCAGCCTGCTGAACCCCGGCGCGACGGCCGTGTGGACGATCGTGGGTCTGGAATTCGTGGGCTACATGATCATCGTGACCACCGCGATCTGGTTCATCGGCTTCACGTTGAGCTTCTCCTGGCTGGACCTGTTCGCCGATGCATTGCGCGGCACCGCCGCCGCCCTCTCCGCGCAGCTCGCGACACCGGCCGTGCTGATGACCGCCGCGACCCTCGGCGCGTTCTTCGTCGCCTGGTTCATCATGCGCGGCTTCCACGCCCGCGCGGTGATGCAGACCGTCACGATGCTGGCGGTGGCGGTGCTGGGACCGCTGTTCCTGGCCGCGCCGCTGGCGGGCGTACTGGACTCCGACGGCCTGCTCGCGGGTGGACGGGACCTGGGTATGGCGATCGCGACCGGACTGAACGGGTCGGCGAACCGCAACCCGGATCTGGCGGTGAGCGCACTACAGGGCGAGATGGCCGATAACTTCGCGCGCCGCCCGGTGCAGGTGTGGAACTTCGGGCATATCGTCGACGACCGTTCCGTGTGCGCATCGGCATGGTCATCGGGTGTCGCCGCGGGCGATACCGGCCGGACCAGGAGCGCGCTCGCGGCGTGCGGAGACACCGACGCCGCCGCGGCCGCCGCGCATCCGAGTATGAACCAGATCGGCACCGGACTGCTGCTGCTGGTGTCGGCCGCGGTGCTGCTGCTCTTCGCGGTGCTGCTGTCCTACCGCCTCATGCGGGCCGCGCTGGACGCGATCTTCCAGGCATTCATGGCGATATTCGGATTCGCCGCGGGCGGGTTCGTCTTCGGGCCCACCCAGACCTTCCTGGTCCGCAACCTGGTGAATTCGGGAATCGCGGCGGCCCGGATGTGCGCCTACACCGTGTTCATCGGTGTGTATCTGCTGTTCCTGGGCAACTTGTTCCAACAGGCGCGCGGCCAGGTGCTCGCGGTACTCGTGATCGCGGCGGTCGTGGAGGTCGTCGCGATCCTGCAATTCGGCAAGTTGGCCAATGGGCTGACCCGCGGCTCGAGCTGGATGGCCAACCGGGTGGCTTCCACCATCCAGGGCGTACGCGGCGGGTCGGGCGGTCCGGCGCTCGGCATGGGCGGCGGCAAGGGATCGGGCGGCGGTTCGGGTATGTCCGCGATGGCGAGCCTGGCTGCCCTCAACACCGTCAACGCCTCGCCGCTCGCCGCCTGGCTGGTCGGCCGTACGGTCAGCCCGCTGAGTCCGATGGCCTTCGGCAAGATGCGCAACGACCGGGTCAATATCGCCACCGCGGCCAGCCGGTTGGAGGGCAATCGTTGGGCGTCCCTGGCCCGGCAGAACTGGCGTCTGCTGGCACGCCGGGAAGCCGACGAATGGGGTGGTATCGGCACCGAACTCGGACTCGCGCGTGCCATCAAGTACCTCGACAACAACCGGGTGCCCTATCGGTACATGTCCGCCGTACTACTGGACGCGGGAGCCGGCCACGACAGTATCAACCAGGCGCTTCGCGCACGGTCGGTCCGGGACGAGACCAAATCGCGCAACCCGTACGGCTTCGGACCCCTGCAGAAGGCCGTCGCGTCCGGCAATGCGGTGATCAACCATGCCGGGACCGACGCCGATGCAGCCTTCGCCGCTCAGGCCGTGGCCGATGCCGACAGCCTGTCCCGGCACACCCTCGCACCGGATTCCAGTGCGCAGCTGGACTACGGCTTCATCGCGCGGGTCGAAGAGAGCTGGGACTCCGACCGGGCCCTGCGCGCCGATATCAGCCCCGGCGAATGGAACTCGGTCGGCCGGGCCACCCGTACCGCGATCGCCCACCGGCTGGCCACCGATCACTTCGCGATCTCGCGGGCGTTCAGCGACAGTCCCACCTTCGCCAACCGGGAGGCCCTCGCGACCTCGGTCAAGCGCCTGGCCAACCTGGACCACACGCTCCCCGAATTCGGGTTGGACCCCTGGGACGTGTAGCGGCGGCGTGCGAACGCGCGGCGGTTTCCGTCGTGCCGGGCCGACGCCGGATCGGTAGGCTGCTGCCGACATCGCAGTCCGACGATCGGGAGTATCAGCATGGGTCGGGTCGACCGCAGGAAATCGGTGCAGGACGCGAAAACGCTGATCACCGGCGCGGCCAGCGGCATCGGCAAGGCGACCGCGCTGGCTACGGCGGCGCGGGGCGCGCGGCTGGTGCTGACCGATATCGACGCCGACGGGCTGGCCGCGACGGTCGCCGAGGTCGAGGCGGCGGGCGGCACGGTACTCGTCGCCGAGGCGCTCGATATCGCCGATTACGATGCCGTCGCCGGATTCGCGGCGACCGTGCACGAGCAGGTCGGCAGTCTCGACGTGGTGATGAACGTGGCCGGCACCTCGGTTTGGGGGACGGTCGACAGCCTGGAGATCCGGCACTGGCGGCGGATGATCGATATCAACCTGATGGGGCCCATCAATGTGATCGAGCGCTTCGTTCCGCCGATGGTGCGGGCCGGTCAGGGCGGCGCGCTGGTGAATGTGTCCTCGGCGGCGGGTTTGCTGGCACTGCCGTGGCACGCGGCCTACAGCGCCAGCAAGTACGGCCTGCGTGGATTGTCGGAGGTGCTCCGATTCGAGCTGGCCGAGCACGGGATCTCGGTGCACGTGGTGACACCGGGCGCGGTGGCCACGCCGCTGGTGCGGTCGTTCGATCTGGTCGGCGTGGACAAGGAGCATCCGCGGGTCCAGCGGGTGACCTCGCTGTTCACCCGGCACGCGGTGGCGCCGGAGAAGGTCGCCGCGGTGATCCTGAAAGGGATCGAACGCAATCGTTTCCTGGTGTACAGCTCGTTCGACATCCGGTTCGGGTACTGGTGGAAGCGCAAGTTCGCGTTCCCCTACGAACTGCTGATGCGTCAGGCCAACCAGCAGTTCAGCACGCTGAAGCAGTCGGTGAATCGGAATCGAGCACCGGAGAGCACAACGAGTCCGGACTCTCCGGCGCCGCACTGAGCGGGTCGTCGGACTCGCAGCGCCGGGGCTGCTGCTCCGGGCAGTTCAGGTGAACGTCCAGCACCCGCGCGCCGGGGCCCTCGGCGCCGAGCCGGTCGTACTCGTTGACCAGCTTGCAGCTACCCAGTGACAGGCAGCCGCAACCGATGCACCCGGTGAGGTTGTCGCGCAGCCGGACCAGTTGGGTGATCCGCTCGTCCAGATCCACCCGCCACGTGGTGGACAGTGTCTCCCAGTCACGCCGCGTCGGCGTGCGACCTTCTGGCAAACGGTCCAGGGCCGCGCGGATATCGCTCAGTGGGATGCCGACCCGTTGCGAGATCCGGATGAACGCGACCCGGCGCAGGGTCTCACGGGTGTAGCGCCGCTGATTTCCGCTGGTCCGGCGGCTGGAGATGAGGCCTTCGCGTTCATAGAAATGCAACGCGGACACGGCTACTCCGCTACGCTCGGAAAGCTGGCCCGGGGTCAGCTCTTTCGTGGTCCAATCCGCTGTCGGCATCGTTACTCCTCCTCTATCTGAACAATACTTCAGGTTGCTGGAGGTGGGGGCGGAATCGGGGCAACTGCCCCGCGAACAGTCGGCGCCGCCGTGCTCGGGGCCGTTTCGCGCACTAAAGTCGGGACATGGGACCAGATGCCGTACCCGATCGGACATCCGCTGCCCGGGCCCGGGACCAGAACCGCACACCCCCTGCCGCCTACGGGGTGACGACCGAGGTCGGCGATCTGCGCGCGGTACTGCTGCACCGCCCCGGTGACGAACTGCGCCGGCTCACCCCGCGCAACAACGATCAACTGCTCTTCGACGGCATCCCCTGGGTGGAACGCGCCCAGCAGGAGCACGACACCTTCGCCCGGGTACTGCGCGACCGCGGGGTCGAGGTGCTCCTGGTCGCCGACGCGCTCACCGAAACGCTGGAGGTCAGCGGCGCCGCCCGCATCCAGGGCATCTCCGCGGCCGTACACACCCGCCGCCTCGGCCACTCCCTCGCCGCCGATCTGGCCGGCCACCTACGGGGCGTGCCGGCACCCGACCTGGCCCGGATCCTGATGGCGGGGATGACCTTCGACGAACTGCCCTTCGCCGCCGACAACACCTCACTGGTGCGCCGAATGCACCACGGCGGCGATTTCGTCATCGACCCACTGCCGAACCTGCTGTTCACCCGCGACTCCTCGTTCTGGATCGGACCCAAGGTGGCCATCACCGCGCTGGCCCTGCCCGCCCGCGCCCGGGAAACCTCCCTGACCGACCTCATCTACGCCTTCCACCCGCGATTCCTGGGGGTGCGGCGAGCCTACGAATCGCATACCGCGCCGATCGAGGGCGGCGATGTGCTGCTGCTGGCGCCGGGAGTGGTGGCGGTGGGAGTCGGCGAGCGGACCTCGCCGGCCGGGGCGGAAGCCCTGGCCCGCAGCCTGTTCGACGACCGGCTCGCCCACACGGTCCTCGTCGTGCCGATCGCGCAGAACCGCGCCACCATGCATCTGGACACCGTGTGCACCATGGTCGATATCGACGCGGTAGTGATGTACCCGGGGGTTCGTGAGAGCCTCACCGCGTACACGATCCGCCGTGACGAGAATTCCGAAGGCTGCGTGGTGACCGGGCCCGAGCCGTTCCTGCCCGCCGCGGCCGAGGCCATGGGAATAGGCAAACTCCGCGTGATCGACACCGGGCTCGACGGAGTCACCGCGGAACGCGAACAGTGGGACGACGGAAACAACACCCTCGCGCTGCGGCCGGGAGTGGTGGTGGCCTACGAACGCAACGAGATGACCAACGCCCGCCTCGAGGACTCCGGAATCGAGGTACTGCGGATTCCCGGCTCGGAACTGGGTTCGGGCCGGGGCGGGCCGCGCTGCCTGTCCTGCCCGCTTGCCCGAGATCCGGTATGAAACCCGGCCGGATGCGGTAAGAACGAGCCATGCTCGAGATCACGGTGTCCCACGATTCGGGCATCCCACCGTACGAACAACTGCGGCTCGCCGTCATCGCCCGGGTTCGCGCGGGTGAACTGGCGGCCGGCACCAAGATTCCGACGGTGCGGGCCCTGGCCGCACAGCTGGGGCTGGCGCCGAACACGGTAGCCCGCGCCTACCGGGAGCTGGAACAGGACGGTGTGCTGGAAACCCGGGGCCGGCTGGGCTCGTTCATCGCCTCCTCCGGTGACCCGACCGCCGACGCCGCCGGCCGTGCGGCCTCGGAGTACGTCGCGGCCATCCGGCGACTGGGCCTCGACGCCGACGACGCCGTCCACTACGTCGAGGTCGCCCTGAGCGGATAGCCGCGTCCCGCTATCTCCAGCTGGGCAACCAGAGGTGGTCCTGCCAGTTGCCGGTGGTGATCGGCAGCCCGGTGAGAATCGGCCACAGCCAGATGAAATTCGCGATCACCAGGCCCAGGTACAGACAGACCGCCAGCAGACCCAAACTGTGGCGTTCGCTGGGTTCGGTGGGGAGGAACATACCGCCCGGGCCGCGGGCGACCGCGCGTCTGGCGGTGCCCAGTACATCGCCGAGCACCAGCGCGACCGCCATCACCAGGAACGGGGCCAGGGTGACCGCGTAGAAGTAGTACATCTGCCGGTCCAGCGTCAGGAACCAGGGCAGAAGCGCCGCGCCGTAGGCGGTGAGCACGGCCGCATACCGCCAGTCACGGCGGACGATCCAGCGCCAGATGCCCCAGGCCAGTACCGGCAGCGCGACCCACCACAGAGCCGGCGTGCCGACCAGCATGACGGCCTTCACACATTCGGTCTGCCCACAGCCGGTGACCCCGTCGTCGGCGTAGTAGTACAGCATCGGCCGCAAACCCATCGGCCAGGTCCACGGTTTGGATTCCCACGGGTGATGGTTGCCGGCGGAATTGGTGAGTTCGGAATGGAACGTCAATGTGCGGGAGTGGAAATACCACAGCGAACGCATCGCGTCGGGCACCACATGCGACCAGAAACCGCCGGCGCCGATCCCGTCCTCAGGGGCCGAGGGATTCCCGGCCATGTACCGGTAGACGCCGGTCTCGCTGCGGAACCAGGCGGCGTAACTCGCCAGATAGACGCCGAGCGGGATCAGGACCAGCGCGTAGAGCGCGGGACCGAGATCCCGGACGGCGGTGCCGAACACCGGGCGGCGGACGCCGTAGGTGCGCCGCGCGAACAGGTCGAACAGCACACTCATCAATCCGAACGCGGCAATGAAGTACAGACCCGACCATTTGGTCCCGCACGCCAGCCCCAGCAGTACCCCAGCGCCGAACCGCCACCACCGCACCCCCAGCCGCGGGCCCCACACAGTATCGCCGATCCGGCCTTCGGCATCGGCTCGCGCGAGCCGGGCCCGGACTTGGTCGCGATCCACGATCAGACAGCCGAAAGCGGCGGTGACGAAAAAAGTGATGAAGATGTCGAGCATCCCGATACGCGACGAAACGAAGGTCGTCCCGTCGGCGATCAGCAGGATCCCCGCGATGGCCCCGAGCAGCGTGGAGCGGGTCATCCGGCGCACGATCCGGATGACCAGCAGAATCAGCAGAGTGCCGACCAGAGCGGCCGAAAACCGCCAGCCCCAGCCGTTGTACCCGAATAGAGCCTCCCCGATCGCGATCATCTGTTTGCCGACCGGAGGATGCACCACCAGCCCGTAGCCGGGATTGTCCTCGATACCACCGGTCAGGAACTGCCACCCCTGCGGGGCGTAATGCTTCTCGTCGAAAACCGGTGTGCCCGCGTCGGTCGGATAGTTGAGCATGGTGAAACGGGTGATGGCCGCGACAACCGTCAGGAACAGGCTGACCACCCAGCCGCGCGCGGTATCGGTGGGACCGAAATCGGGTGCGGGCCGCAACGGCGCCGGGCTCGACCAGGTGCGCGGCGGCCGCCAGGGCGCGCGGGGGCGCGAGTCGGTCAGCTGAGTCACAGCCCCGAGCTTATGTGTAAATGCGTCGCCTTCTGCGTTGCGGGGTGGAGGGGTGGAGGTGGGGGTGGGTCGCGCGTGACGGTGAGGGTGGGCTCACTGGCGGAGGTGGGGAGGTGGGGTTGCTCGGGAAGGTCTGTGTTTAATTGCGCCGCCTGGGGCGGCGCGGGTGCGGCCCCAGAGGGCCCGCTGTTCAGCACCCGAGACTCGCGGCTGCGCCGCATGCGCTTCGGGCGCTGAACAGCGGGCCGGGCCGCAACCTTCGAGGGCCTCGCTGGACTCGGCGCAGGGTGGGTGCGGCCGTTCGCGGACGGGAGACCGGGGCGGGGTGCCTCGGCGGAGTGTTGAGCAGAGGCGCGGGTTCAGGCCCCGAATTCGCGTGTGCTGCGGCGCGTCCGTATGGGCCTTCCCCTAACTCCCGCGCCACCGATAACTCCCCACGCCGTGATGCTGCCGCGGTGGGTCGTGGGAGGTTCGGTGCAGGGGTGGTGTGGCGGTTCGTGGAGGGGAGATGTTCGGGTTTTGCTGGTGCGGACTGGTGGGTCGTGGGTTCGGTGTGCAGCGTGACCGTCGGCGTCGAGTTCAGCGAGACACTTGAAGGGTTGAGGCCGGTCCCGGCGTTCAGCCCTCGAAGCGCATGCGCCGCAGGCACGAGTCTCGAGGGCTGAACGCCGGGACCAAGGGGGCCTCAACCCCCGCGCGCGCCAGCGCGCCAAATACACTGCCAGCGGTGACAGGCCCGGATCGGCCGGGCCGGGCAGGAGTGTGGTGACGCAGGGCGGGCTGATATTGGCGGCGACACCTCTCGGGGCGATCGGCGATGCCTCGCTCCGGTTGCGGGACGCGTTGGGCAGCGCCGATATCGTCGCGGCGGAGGACACCCGGCGCACCCGGTCGCTGGCCGACGCGCTCGGAGTGGAGATCGGTGGGCGGGTGGTCAGTTTCTACGATCACGTCGAGTCGGCGCGGATTCCGGCGCTGCTGACCGAGATCGCGGACGGCCGGACCGTGCTGCTGGTCACCGACGCGGGGATGCCGTCGGTGAGCGATCCCGGGTATCGGCTGGTGGCGGCCTGTGCCGAGCGCGGCCTGCCGGTGACCTGTCTGCCGGGGCCGTCGGCGGTGACCACCGCGCTGGCGCTGTCGGCGCTGCCCGTGGACCGGTTCTGCTTCGACGGTTTCGCGCCGCGCAAGTCGGGGCGCCGTAAGGAGTGGCTGGGCACGCTGGTCGGTGAGCGCCGGGCCTGTGTGTTCTTCGAGGCTCCGCACCGGCTGGCCGATTGCCTCGCCGACGCCGTCGAGGTGCTGGGCGGTGACCGGCGGGCGGCGGTGTGCCGTGAACTCACCAAGACCTACGAGGAGGTTGTCCGCGGCACCCTCGCCGAGCTCGCGCAATGGGCGGTGGACGGTGCGCGGGGCGAGATCACCGTGGTGCTGGAGGGCGCGTCCGCCACTGTGCTGGATCCGGAGGACCTGGTGGCCCAGGTGGAGGAGCGTGCCGCGGCGGGGCTGCGTCTCAAGGACGCGAGCGCGGAGATCGCCGAGGTCGCCGGCGTGTCACGCCGTGAACTCTACGATGCCGTGCTGGCCGCCCGCCGCGCCGCGGTGGACTAGACCCGCTCGGATCATTCCTCCGTTTTCGGCTCCACATAGCGCGGGAACACCGGCGCGGGGGCCGGCAGTGCGACACCGGGCGTCAGCGGGGTGGCGATATCGGCGAAGTCGCGGGACTGCTGGGCGAGCAGGTCCAGGATCTTCGCCGCCGAACCCGGGACGACCGGCTGGACGAGGATCGCCACGATCCGGATCACCTCGAGGGTGACGTAGAGGACCGTCGCCATCCGGGCCAGATCTTCTTCGGTGCCGGATTTGCGCAGCGCCCAGGGCGCCTGCGCGCTGAAGTAGCGGTTGGTCTCGCCGAGGGTCAGCCAGATCTGTTCGAGCGCCAGATGGATCTGCTGGATGTCGAATTCGGTCCGGCAGCGTTCCAGCAGCCCGTTCACCCGGTCGAGCAGTGCCCGGTCGTCGGCGGTGAACTCGCCGGGGGTGGGGACGGCCGCGCCGCAGTTCTTGGCGACCATGGTCAGGCTGCGCTGCACCAGGTTGCCGAGTTCGTTGGCCAGGTCGGCGTTGATCCGGGACACGATCGCCTCGTGGCTGTAGCTGCCGTCCTGCCCGTAGGAGATCTCGCGCAGCAGGAAGAAGCGCAGGGCGTCGAGGCCGTAGGTGTCGACGAGTTCGATCGGGTCGACCACATTGCCGACCGATTTCGACATCTTCTCGCCCTTGTTGTACAGGAACCCGTGGACGAAGACGCGGCGTGGCAGTTCGACACCGGCCGACATCAGGAACGCGGGCCAGTACACGGTGTGGAAGCGGGTGATGTCCTTGCCGATGATGTGCACATCCGCGGGCCAGTACTTGCCGAACGCGGCGGAATCGGTGTTCGGGAAGCCGGCTCCGGTGAGGTAGTTGGTGAGCGCGTCCACCCAGACGTACATCACGTGGTCGGGGTGGCCCGGGACCGGAATGCCCCAGTCGAAGGTGGTGCGCGAGATGGACAGGTCCTTGAGCCCGGCCTTCACATAGCTCACGATCTCGTTGCGGCGGGTCGCCGGGGCGATGAACTCCGGATGTTCGTCGTAGAGCGCGAGCAGCTTGTCCTGGTAGGCGGAGAGCCGGAAGAAGAAGTTGGATTCCTCGGTCCAGGTGACCGGGGTCTTGGATTCGGTGGAGATGCGGCTGTCGTCGTCGAGCAGGGTGGTCTCCTCCTCGGTGTAGAACGCCTCGTCGCGCACCGAGTACCAGCCGGAGTAGTTGTCCAGGTAGATATCGCCGTTGTCCAGCATCCGCTGCCAGATCGCGACGCTGGCGGCATGGTGGTCGGCGTCGGTGGTGCGGATGAAGCGGTCGAAGGAGATGTCGAGGGTCTTGTCCATCTGCTCGAACACATCGGAGTTGCGCGCGGCCAGCTCTTCCACCGGAATGTTCTCGGCGGCGGCGGTCTGCTGCATCTTCTGGCCGTGCTCGTCGGTTCCGGTCATGAAGAACACGTCGTACCCGTCGAGCCGCTTGAACCGGGCGAGTGCGTCCGAGGAGATGTACTCGTAGGCATGCCCGATATGCGGCGCACCGTTCGGGTACGCGATGGCCGTGGTGATGTAGAAGGCGGGGCGATCGACTGCGCTCATGGTGTGTCGATTCCATCATGCGGACCGCAGTGATCCCGACTCGACTGCGTGTTCATGCCATCAGAGGCTACTGGCACGGGTTCGCGGGCCGGAACCGAATTCGGCGCCGCACCGTGTCCGGCCGGGCCCGGCGGTGGCGGTGCCGCCGCTCCGCGGGGCGGGGGCGGGGTCTCTACTGTGGTGCGCGTGCCTCTTCTCGATCGTGTGCGTGTGCCCCGGCCTGCTCGTGTGGCGGGTCCCGTTCCGCGCGTCCGCTCGCTCCGGCGACGGGTCGCGGACCGATGAGCGCGCAGCGTCCCGCCCCGCCGCCGCCCGAACCGTTGGCGCCGTTGGTCGACGCGCACACCCATCTGGACGCCTGCGGCGCCACCGACGCCGCGTCGGTGACGGCGATGGTCGACCGGGCGGCTGATGTCGGGGTGGGCCGGGTGGTGACCGTGGCCGACGACCTGGCGGCGGCCCGCTGGGCGGTGCGGGCGGCGAATTGGGACGATCGTGTGTACGCCGCCGTCGCCCTGCATCCGACCCGGGCCGGCGCGCTCGACGATGCCGCGCGGACCGAGTTGGCGAAATTGGTGGCCGATCCCCGGGTGGTAGCGGTCGGGGAGACCGGGCTCGACTACTACTGGCCGGGAAAACTGGACGGCTGCGCGGATATCGAAACCCAGATCGAGGGATTCCGCTGGCATATCGATCTGGCCAAACGGGTCGGCAAACCGCTGATGATCCACAACCGCGAGGCCGATCACGATCTGCTGGCCGTCCTGCTGGACGAGGGCGCCCCGGAGACGGTGATCTTCCACTGCTTCTCTTCGGACGCGAATATGGCGTTGTCGTGTGTGGCCGAGGGATATGTGCTGAGTTTTTCGGGGACGGCGAGTTTCAAGAACGCGCGCGAATTGCGGGAGGCGGTGAAGGTGGTGCCCGACGAGCAGTTGCTCGTGGAGACCGATGCGCCGTATCTGACGCCACATCCGTATCGGGGCGCGCCGAACGAGCCGTACTGCCTGCCCTACACCGTGCGGGCGGTGGCGGAACTGCGTGGTCAGGACCCGCGTGAACTGGCGGAGATCAGCACGGCGAACGCTCGGCGGGTGTACCGATTCGGGCGCTGGTAGACCCTCTTGATCTTGAGTGACCTGAATCACAATCGAGCGCCGGAGTATCTCGCCTATCTGGGGTGTCGGCACATATCGGTGATGTGAAAAACCATCGGGTCGGTTCGTTGCGGTTGTCGTCGGCCACGGGCTTCGTTATCGTCCCGTGATCGTGTCACCCTTTGCGAGGATCAACTCCTCACGCTCGCCGCTGCTGTACATGGTCATCGCCGCTGTACTGCTGGTGCTGATCGCCGGCGCCGGCGCGGCCATCGCCACCCACGACTCCGGCAGCGAACGGGCCCGGTCCGCTCCGATCGGTGTCTCCCACTCGCTGGACTCCTTCGCCGCCTGACCCCGGCCGGCGATCGGGCCGCACCGGCAATCGCCCGCCGCCTCGTCGACCGGGAGCTGCCCGCGGCTGTGTCCGCCCGGCCGTTCACGGCTGTGCCCGCCCGGCCGTTCACGGCTGTGCCCGCCCGGCCGTACACGGCTGTGCCGATCCCGCCGTCGGTAATGGAGTTGGTAGGTTTTCCCGGTGTCGGATGCCGAGATGATGGTGCGTGGCCAGGCGGCCCTGCTGGGGCCCGCGCAGGTGCGTGAGCTGGCCGAGCGGCTCGGTGTGCGCCCGACCAAACAACTCGGGCAGAACTTCGTGCACGACGCGAACACGGTCCGGCGGATCGTGACCGCCGCCGGAGTCGGCCGCGCGGACACCGTGCTGGAAGTGGGGCCCGGGCTCGGTTCGCTGACGCTGGCCCTGCTGGACGTCGTGGACGCGGTGCTCGCGGTGGAGATCGACCCGGTGCTGGCCGGGCAGTTGCCCGCGACGGTGCGGGAGCGGGCGGACTCGCTGGCCGGGCGGCTGACCGTGATTCCGGGTGACGCACTGCGGGTCCGGGCGGACGCGCTGCCGTCGGCGCCGACGGCGCTGGTCGCGAATCTCCCCTACAACGTCGCCGTACCGGTGCTGTTGCACCTGATGGCCGAGTTCCCGAGTATCGCCACCGCACTGGTGATGGTGCAGGCCGAGGTCGCCGATCGGCTCGCGGCGGCGCCGGGCGGCCGGGTCTACGGGGTGCCCAGTGTCAAGGCGGGGTTCTACGGGACGGTGCGCAAGGCGGGTGCGGTCGGGCGTCAAGTGTTCTGGCCCGTCCCGCAGGTCGAATCGGGTCTGGTGCGGATCGACCGGTTCGCCGAATCGCCGTGGCCGGTCGACGAAGCGCACCGGCGCCGGGTTTTCGAAGTGATCGATCTGGCGTTCGCGCAGCGCCGCAAAACCTTGCGCGCCGCGTTGGCGGGCTGGGCGGGCAGCCCCGCGGCAGCCGAGCGGCGGCTGCTCGCCGCCGGGATCGCGCCGACCGCTCGCGGGGAAACCCTGGATACCGCGGCGTTCGTCCGTCTCGCCGCGCAGTCCTGACTCAGCCGGCGATTTCGTAGCCCGCTTCGTCGACCGCGGCCGCGATATCGGCGGCGGCGATGGGGCCGGTGCCCTCCACGGCGACTCGGCCGGAGGCGAGATCGACCTCGACGCTGGTGACGCCGTCGATCTTGCCGATTTCGGTCTGCACCGCCTGGACGCAGTGTCCGCAGGTCATCCCGGCGACGGTGTAGGTGCTGGTCGTGGGCATGGCATCTCCTTCGTGCTGAATCCCCGGTCGGGACCGTGCCGCCAATATACCCCTGGGGGGTAGTTGGGGCAATGATGGCTCCGGCTTCGATCGTGAAACGCCCGGACCGCTGGCACCCGCCTCATTCGCCCCGGAACGCGGACCCGGAGGCGGCAGCGCGGCTTCCACCATGCCGCCGGAGGGGCAGCCGTCAGGCGTCCCCTCCGCCTTCGCCCCGGCCGTGCGCCGACTATCGTTGGGCCTCCTCCAGCTGTGCACATTAGGCTGGGTCACCGTGCTGTCCGTTGTGCCCAGCCCCGTCACCGTACGGGCTCCTTCGAAGGTGAACCTCCATCTGGGAGTAGGTGACCTGCGCGCCGACGGCTACCACGAGCTCACCACCGTCTTCCAGGCGCTCTCCCTCGCCGACGACCTGGAGATCACACCCGCCAACTCGCTCACTCTCCGGGTCACCGGTGAAGGCGCCGCCGAAGTACCCACCGATCGCACCAACCTGGTGTGGAAGGCCGCGGTCCGGCTCGCCCAGCTGGCCGGCCGCGCCCCGCTGGTGGAGATCGCCATCGACAAGGGCATCCCGGTCGCCGGCGGGATGGCCGGCGGCAGCGCCGACGCGGCCGCCGCGCTGGTCGGGCTGAACGAGTTGTGGGAACTGGGCCTCAACCGCGACGAACTCGCCGCCGTGGCCGCCGAACTCGGCAGTGATGTGCCGTTCGCCCTGCACGGCGGTACGGCGCTGGGCACCGGGCGCGGCGAGCGGCTGCTGCCGGTGCTGTCGCGCAATGCCTTCCACTGGGTGCTGGCGCTGGCCAAGGGCGGACTGTCCACTCCGGAGGTCTTCACCGAACTCGACCGGCTGCGCGTCCAGGGCAGCCCACCCCGGCTCGGGGAACCGCAGGAGATCATGCAGGCGCTGGCCTCGGGTGACGCGAAACAGCTCGCACCGCTGCTCGGCAACGACCTCCAGGCCGCCGCGGTATCGCTGCGCCCTGACCTGCGCCGCACCCTGCGTGCGGGCGTGGAGGTGGGCGCACTGGCCGGAGTGGTCTCCGGCTCCGGACCGACCTGCGCGTTCCTGTGCGAATCGGCCGAATCGGCGGTCGCGGTCGCGGCCGAACTCTCCGGCGCCGGGGTGGCCCGCAGCGTACGCACCGCCACCGGGCCGGTGCCGGGCGCGCGCGTGACGAGTCACGGGGAGCCGCACCCCCCGGCGCCCGAACCGCCCGGTCCGGCCCCGCGCCGCGCCTGACCGGTCCCGGGCGCGGCCGGGCGCGCTGCGGGTCCCGGCCGTGCGCGGGCTGCGGATGGGCTACGCCCAACAGTGCCTATTAGGCGTACCTCCGCATTCGCTCCGGCCGTGCGCGGGCTTTGGATGGGCTACGCCCAACAGCGTGTATTAGGCGTACCTCCGCATTCGCTCCGGCCGTGCGCGGGCTGCGGATGGGCTACGCCCAACAGTGCCTATTAGGCTGATCGGGGCCCCGTACAGGCGTGGCCGGCAGCCGCAGGCGGAAGGATCCATGTCCAACCTGATCAACCTCGAGCAGGTCAGCAAGAGTTTCGGGATCACACCGCTGCTCGACGGAGTGTCCCTCGGTGTGCACTCCGGCGACCGGATCGGCGTGGTGGGTCTCAACGGCGGGGGTAAGACCACCCTGCTGGAGGTGCTGACCGGAATCGAGGAGCCCGACGCCGGACGGGTGAGCCGTCTCGGCGGACTGCGGCTGGCCGTGGTCACCCAGCGCGGGGTCCTGCCCGAAGGCGCGACCGTCGGCGAGGTGGTACTGGCCGGGTTGGCCGACGACGCGCCCACCGGCGATCTCGCCGAACACGAATGGGCCGCCGACCCCCGGATCCGGTCGGTGCTCGACGGTATCGGGATCGCCGGATTGGGCCTGGATACCTCGGTGGCGAATCTCTCCGGCGGTGAACGCCGCCGGGTCGCGCTGGCCGCCGCGCTGGTGCGCGAACTGGACCTGCTGGTTCTGGACGAACCGACCAACCATCTCGATGTCGAGGGTGTCGAATGGCTGGCCCAGCATCTGCTGGCCCGGCGCAGCGCGCTCGTCGTGGTGACCCACGATCGCTGGTTCCTCGACACCGTCGCCACGCGCACCTGGGAAGTGGTGGGCGGTCGGGTGGAGACCTACGAGGGCGGGTACGGCGACTGGATCTTCGCCCGTGCCGAACGCGCCCGCCAAGCCGACGCCACCGAAGCCCGGCGCCGGAACCTCGCGCGCAAAGAATTGGCGTGGTTGCGGCGTGGACCGCAGGCGCGCACCTCCAAACCGCGCTACCGGGTCGAGGCCGCGGAGGCGTTGATCGCCGATGTGCCGGCTCCCCGTGACAGCGTCTCGTTGGCGGCGTTCGCCAAGAAGCGGCTGGGCCGCGTGGTGGTCGAACTCGAGGACACCACCCTCGCCACTCCGGACGGGCGGGAGCTGGTGCGTGACCTCACCTGGCGGCTGGCCCCCGGGGAGCGGGTCGGTCTGGTCGGCGTGAACGGGTCGGGCAAGACCACGCTGCTGCGCGCGCTCGCCGGTGATATCGAACCGGTGTCCGGGAAACGGATCCAGGGCCAGACCGTGCGGATCGGCTGGCTGCGGCAGGAACTCGACGATCTCCCCACCCAGATGCGGGTGCTGGAGGCCGTCCAGGAGATCGCCATGCGCATCACCCTGGGCGAGGGCAGTAAGGCGCTGGAGCTTTCGGCCGGGCAGCTCGCGGAGCGGCTCGGCTTCACCCCGGCGCGCCAGCGCACCCCGGTACGCGACCTCTCCGGTGGCGAACGCCGTCGCTTGCAGTTGACGCGCATCCTCATGGCCGAACCCAATGTGCTGTTACTGGACGAGCCCACCAACGATCTCGATATCGACACCCTGCAGCAGCTGGAGGATCTGCTGGACAACTGGGCCGGAACCCTGGTGGTGATCAGTCACGACCGCTATCTGGTCGAGCGGATCTGCGACACCACCTGGGCACTGTTCGGCGACGGTGAACTCACCAACCTGCCCGGCGGGATCGAACAGTACCTACGCCGCCGGGCCGAGCTCGCCGCCGGACCGTCCCGGGCGGCGCGCACCTCTGCTGCGCAGACCCGCGCGCCACAGACCGACGGGGCGGCTCATCGGGCGGCCCGCAAGGAACTGAGCCGCCTGGAACGCGCTATCGAAAAACTGGACGCGCGGGAGGCGGCCCTGCATACGGCGATGGCCGATGCCGCCACCGAACCCGACAAACTCATGACGCTGGGCGCCGAGCTCAAGGATGTGCGAGCGCAGAAGGAATCGGCCGAGGAACGCTGGATGGAACTCGCCGACCAGACCTGACAGCCGCCGCCGCGAGGATCAGTGGTTCTCGGCCACCGGACCGTGGGTGCCCGCGATCGGGAGACTCGCCTGAACGAATTCACCGCCGAATACGGTGAGCGCGATACCGCGGTGCTGGAATTTGCCGCGCCCGCCGGCCTGCTTCAGCAGGTCGGCCGCCGGAGCCTGGGCCTCCAGGACCTGATAGCGCTCGGGGGTGCCGACCGGCTCGCTCAGCAATTCGATCAGTCCGATACGGCGCAGGTTGGCCAGATACCGCCGCACCCGTTCGGGATGCCGGAGCCCGGCGTGTTCACCGATCATGCTCACCCCGATATCGGCCACCCCGGGCCGCTGGCCGCCCATGCGGGCGCTGCGCCGGGATGCCCGGCCGCCCCGGACGGTCACCGCGGGCTGCGGACCCTCGAGACTGAGCAGCCGCAGGATGCGTGCCTCGTCGGAGGTCAGTTCGGCCAGGATCCGGGCGAACGCCGGATGCCCTTCGTCGGCGGCCTTGGTGCTGGCGGCCAGTCGCAACAGCGCGGCGCCCTGTTCACGTAGCGAACGTTCGGTGGGGGATTCTGCGGTGGCGGGTTCCGCCGCCGGGACGCCCAGCGCCCGGCGCAGCGCCTCCTGAACCTGTTGCACCGCTTCGGTGCGGATCTCGGTCGGCGGGAGTCCGGCCATACTGCCCCGAACCACCGTCTCGGTGACGTCCAGCGCGGTCTGCACACCCCAGCGCGCGGTTCCCGAGACGGCCGAGGCCGCGACCCGCGCGACGCCGCTCACCGCGCGCACCGTGGCGGCGGGGCCGCCGGGCCTGCCGGGCTCGCCGCTTTCTCGGGGTTCTCCGGTTTCTCGTTTCACAGCCATGTCGTCGCGACCCCCGTTCCGAAGACCAGGATATGCGCGTATCCGGCGAACAGGCCCAGTACGCCGCCGTGCACGAACAGCAGCCACTCGTCCTGTTTGATCGCCGCCCGCAGCATATCGACGAAATCGTTCGGGGACAGCTCCGACATCTGCTTGGCGATATAGGCGCCGATCTGTTTGCCCTGGCGCAGGTTGAAATCCTCGTCGGCGAAGGCCATCGGCGCGATGGCCATCGCCTCGGAGGTCAGGGTCTGGGTCAGCGTCTGGTAGTCGCGACTGCCGAGCACCAGTTTCACCGCGCCGCGGGCCGGGCCCAGAGCCCGGTCGGCGGCGGGCCGCAGGGTGTCCTCCAGCATCTGGAGGGTGCGATCGGATTTCGGGCCGTTCAGCAGTTCGTCACCGATATTGGCCACCGTCATCACCTGGGTGGACACCAGTTCGGCGTAACCGTCGGTGATCTCGTTCTGTCGTTTGATCAGCAGACCCTGCCGCCACGGGCACCACCATTTCGGTTCGGCGGGCGCGAAGATCATATTGAGGCCCACCCAGTTGACCACCCAGCCGATGATCACACCGCCGATCGGCAACACGGCCAGCGTCGGCCAGCCGGTCAGATGCAGGATCGCGACCAGCACCACGCCCATCGGGGCGCCGAAATAGAGACCGAAATTCTGCATGAACCGCAATTCCTTGGCGCCCAGCACCTGGAACAATTGATTCAACAGCTGGGGCCGGGCCTGAAAATAACGGATGACCATCTGTTTGACATCGAGCAACTGGTCGATGTTCGCGCCGAGTTCCCCGGTGAGTTCGCGCAGAATATCCGGAAGTTGCTGGCGCACTCTTTCGTGCACCATCTCGCGCACCTGGGTGGGCAGGTTGTACCAGAGCTGCGGATGTTCGCGGCGAAGAATGGTCTCGACGATATCGCGGATCTGCGACTCAGCGGTGAGTGCCAGCTGCTCGGCCAGCGCGTCGGGTTCCAGCTCCCGATAGAAGTCGGAGACGCTGCCCAGCTTCGAAAGTCCCTTGTCCACCGCGATACTGGCCATCTTGTCGGCCCGGGAGGGGACGATGCCCTGCCAGCCGAACCGGCCGTCGTCGCTGAGCAGCGGCAGGATCTGGATCCGCTTGGGCAGGTACGGGTACAAATACCGCAGGCCGGGTACCCGCACCCCGTGAAAGGCGATCGGGCGGAACAGCATCAGCACACCGGTCCAGTTGGTGATGTAGCCGATGACTCCGGTGAACAGCGGAATGGTCAGCAATTCCAGGAGGATCGTCGGGTGCACCCCGAACACACTCTCCAACACGACACACCCTCCTGCTCCGGTGATCGCCGCCTCACCGGGACCTCAAATTAGCACCACTGCCGAACGCCCACCGCGCCGCGGCGGCCGCCCCGCGGCCAGCGCGTTCGGGTCCGGCACATTAGTGTCTCAGACGTGAGCCGGATCTATGGTCCGGCGGCGGGCTATCACGGCGAATGGGCAATAATCGGTGAGCGGATTCGTTCATCTGGCGATATCGGAGTAGACGTGGCAGACGACAGGACCGGACAGGAGATTCCCCGGGCCGGTTCCCGAGCCGTGAAGCGGAGCTCACCGGAAGCCGTGCGCAGTTCATCACCGGGCGCCGTGCGCAACTCTGCCCCGGGTATCGCGCGCGGCTCCGTGCCGGGCGCCGGGCGCAACTCGGGGGCGGGCATCGAACGCAGGCCCCCGTCGAGTGTGGAACGCAGCTCGGATGTCGAGCAACGCCAGATCAGCAACGAGGCCCGGCTCATCCGCGGTGTCTTCCGGGCGGCCGGACTTGCCGCGGGCGGTGTGGTGCGCGGCGGGCAGTGGGCGGTGAACACCTCCTACGAAGTCACCCGGGAGATCACTCAGGCCGCGCTGGACGGGGAATCCTCGGCCGAGATCGCCGAGCGGACCGGCAATGCGCTGCGGTCCATCGCGCGCAGCGCCCTCGGCGTGACCGAGGGCTCGGTGCGCGAGATCGTCAGCTATGTGCCGACCGGCCAGACTCCGGCCCAGCAGACCGTCGCGGTGGGTTCCTATCTGCGCTCGGCCACCGTTGCCGAATTGCGCAAACGCGGGGATGCGCTGCTGGCCCGCTCGGCCGATGTGTACTTCACCGAGGAGGTGCATCCGGCCTACGACCGGATCCTCGACGAATTGGCGCCCGACGAGGCCCGCATCCTGCGCTTTATGGCGCTCAACGGGCCACAGCCCACCGTCGACGTGCGTACCAACCGTCCGCTGGGGATCGGTTCGGAGCTGATCGCCGGCGGTCTGACCTCGGTTCCGGAGCAGGCGGGGGTGCGGTACATGGACCGCGCACGCTCGTATCTGATCAACCTCAGCCGGCTCGGACTGACCCATAATTCCGACGATCCGGTGGTGCTCAGCCGGTACATGGTGCTCGAGGTCCAGCCGATCGTGGAGGCCGCGCTGAAAAAAGCGGGCCGGGCGCCGAAAATCGTCCGCAAAAGCCTGCGCCTGACCGAGTTCGGCGAGGATTTCTGCCGGACCTGCTTCACCATCGGCAACGGCGAACGTCTCTGATATCGCCGCAGGCCCGGCCCGATTCCAGGTATCTACCTGGCGCTATTCCGAGCCGACCGGTCGGCACGGGGAGTCCCGTAATACCGCCGACGCAGGATAGCAATCCGATACAGATCTGAATTGTCTCCCTATTCGTCCATTTCAGGTGGGATGGTGGAGATATGGACCAGGGCGAGGAGCGTAGCGATCCCGGGCCGCGCCCGGGTGGTTTTCCGCGGCGGCCGGGCCAGAGCAGTGAAACCATGGCCTTCTCCGGCGCCGCGCTCGCGGCAGCGTTGGGAGCCGGACTCGACGTCTCGCTGCCACCGCGGCTCGAGCCCGAACCGGATGTGCCGCTGACGGTGGGACCGATGCGGCCCGGCGAACAGCCCCCGCGCAACGCCGGGGCGCCCGACGATGTGCTCGAGATCCATCGCCTCAAATTCCGGTACGTGCGCACGCTCGACACGAAACTCTGGGACGAATTCGCCGAGACGATGATCCCGGAGGCGACAGCCACCTATAGCGAATATCTGCAGTTCGAATCCAGGGAAGCATTCCTGACATTTCTTCGCAATACACTCGGTCCGCATGTGATCACCGAACATCGCTGCGATCATCCGGAGATCGATGTGAACGGCGACCGGGCAACGGGAATCTGGTATCTGTCCGATACCACGCTGATCCCGGAGAACAATATGTTGTTGCGCGGCTCCGCCTTCTACAACGACGAATACGTGCGTTGCGACGACGGGCGCTGGCGGATCGCGCACACCGGTTACGAACGCACCTACGAAGTGGTGCTCTCCCTCAGCGATCTGCCGAGTCTGCGACTGACCGCCAACCGCTGGGGCCTGATCCAGCAGTCCACCGGGGTCGAGGAAGTCGAACGGAACCCGAGCGGCTACCCGCGCGCCGGGGAACGCCGGGACAACGGTGAATTCGACGCGGACCGCGAATATCCGGGTCCGGAGGAGCGGGCGGCCGGATAGCCCCGGCCCGGGTCAGTCGGCCGCGGCCACCAACGGTTCCAGCGTGAGATCCGGCATCTCCTTCTGGATGTACTGCAGCCGCCATTTATCGCTGAACACGGCCAGGATCGCGCCGTCGCTGCGGGTGAACACCTCCACGCCGCGCTGGCGGTCCAATTCGGGCGCCGAGGCCGCGTCGGTGCGCCGGGCGATCGTGTAGGCGAGGTTATCCAGCTGGGTCTCGACCCCGAATTCACCCTGCATCCGCGCGGTCACCACTTCGAACTGCATCGGGCCGACGGCCGCGAGCACCGGCGACGCGTCACCTCGGGAGTCGTTGCGCAGCACCTGCACCACGCCCTCGGAATCGAGCTGGTCGATGGCCTTGCGGAACTGCTTGTACTTACCCGCGCTCTGTGCCCGCAGCGCCGCGAAATGTTCGGGTGCGAAGGACGGGATCGGCGGGAACTCGACCTTCTTGTCCACGAACAGCGTGTGGCCGGGTGCGAGGGCGGTCGCGTTGACCAGGCCCACGACATCTCCGGGATAGGCGGTGTCCACGGTGGACCGTTCCCGGCCGAACACCGTCAGCGCGTATTTGGTCGCGAACGGACGGCCCGTCTGGGCGTGGGTGACCACCATGCCGCGCTCGAACTCGCCGGATACGATCCGCATGAACGCCAGCCGGTCGCGATGGGCGGTGTCCATACCCGCCTGCACCTTGAACACCACCGCGCTGAACGGATCCTTCGGCGCGCGTGGCGTGCCGTCGACGGCGTCGCGCGAGCCGGGCGCGGGCGCCAGCGCTACCAGCGTTTCCAGGATCTGCCGGACGCCGAAGTTCAGCATGGCCGAGGCATAGATCACCGGGGAGGTCTGCCCGGCGAGGAAGAGTTCTTGGTCGTGGTCCTGCCCGGTCGCCGAGAGCAGTTCGCTCTCTTCGGCGGCGGTGGTCCACGGCTCGCCCTCGCGGACTTCGGCGGATGCGGGAGTCAAGGACTCCTCCGGCGCGATGGTGGCGCCGCCGGCGGTCCGGGTGAAGTGGATGTACTCGGCGGCCGCACCGTCGGGCCCGCGGCGCAGCAGGCCCCGGAAATCTCCCGCGATGCCGACCGGGAGGAACAGTGGGGTCGGGGTGAGCCCGATCCGTTCTTCGATCTCGTCGAGCAGTTCCAGCGGGGCCCGGCCCGGCCGGTCCCATTTGTTGATGACGGTGATGACCGGGATCCCACGATGGCGGCACACCTGGAACAGCTTCAGCGTCTGCGGTTCGAGGCCCTTGGCGGCGTCGATCAGCATGACCGCCGCGTCCACGGCGGTCAGGACCCGGTAGGTGTCCTCGGAGAAATCGGAGTGGCCGGGGGTGTCGACGAGGTTGATCACATTGTCGACCTCGGAGCCCGCGGCCCGGTAGTTGAACTGCAGCGCGGTGGAGCTCACCGAGATCCCGCGCGCCTTCTCCATCTCCATCCAGTCCGACACCGTCGACTTACGCCCCGCTTTGCCGTGGATGGCGCCCGCCTCGGAGATCTTGCGGGCATGCAGCGCGAGAGCTTCGGTCAGGGTCGATTTACCCGCGTCGGGATGGGAGATCACGGCGAAAGTGCGGCGCCGCGACACCTCGGCGGCCAACCCGCGCGCGGCGGGCGCGACGGAGCCCTCGGTAGAGGCGGTCAACGGACATACCCTTTCGGCGGAAGAGCGGGGACAGCCCATCCAGGCTACGTGACGGCCCCGAAGGGTCGCGGGGCCGAGTGCCCGCACCTCGCCTTCCGCTGCCCGCCCGGGTCTCCATGGCCGGGTCGGCAGGGCCCTGCCCCGCGCGCCCGGAGGCGCGGATAATCGAGACACAACCACCCGATTCAGGTGTTATGCGGTGGCTGAGTTACAGTATTCGGGTTGTCTCGGCGAGGGTTCGCATATCTGCGGCACCGTGATCGACGCGGCGCGGCTTCCGGCCGCCTCCGATCGGTCTTCGCCTGACGAGCAGACCAACCGACCAGGGGCGCGATATCCCTGGCACCGCCCACCAGCCCGGTAGAGCCGTAGGAGTTATCCAGTCATGTCCGACGTCAACCTTCTCGAAGCGAAGATCCGCACCGAGTTCGGCAAGGGCGCCGCGCGCCGTACCCGCCGCGCGGGCAACGTGCCGGCAGTGCTGTACGGGCACCAGTCGGATCCCCAGCATCTGTCGCTGGACGCTCAGGAATTCGCGGCCATCCTGCGCCAGCACGGCACCAACGCGGTGCTGAACCTGAACATCGACGGCAAGAAGCAGCTCGCGCTGACCAAGTCGGTCGTGGTGCACCCCATCCGCCGCTACATCGAGCACGCCGACCTGCTGATCGTGCAGCGCGGCGAAGCCGTCACCGCCGACGTCCCGGTCACCCTGACCGGTGAGGCCGGCCCGGGCACCCTGGTCACCCAGGAGGCCAACACCATCTCCGTCTCGGCCGACGCCCTGAACATTCCGGAGTCGATCGAGGTCTCCGTGGCCGGCGCCGTGGTCGGCACGCAGATCACCGCCGCGTCGCTGGAACTGCCCAAGGGCGTCAGCCTGGCCGTTGATCCCGAGACTCTCATCGTGAACGTCGTCGAGCCCCGCGCCGCCGAGCCGGAGCCCGAGGCCGAGGCCACCGAGGCCGAGAGCGCCGAATAAGACCCGGCCACCCCTTCGATGGCCGATACCGCGCCGACGCTCATCGTCGGCCTGGGCAACCCGGGTCCCGCCTATGAGCGCACCCGGCACAATGTGGGCTTCCTGGTCGCCGACTCGCTCGCGGAGCGGGTCGGCGGCCGGTTCACCGCCCACAAGAAATCGGGCGCGGATCTGTTGCAGGCCCGGTTGGACGGCAGACAGGTGCTGATCGCGAAACCGCGATCGTTCATGAACCTGTCCGGCCGTCCGGTGGCCGCACTGGCCCGATTCTTCTCGGTCCCGCCGACCGAGGTCGTGGTCGTCCACGACGAGCTCGATCTCCCGTTCGGTGAGATCAAGCTCAAACGCGGCGGCGGTGAGGGCGGGCACAACGGCCTGCGGTCGATATCCGGAGCCCTCACCACCAAGGACTATGTGCGCACCCGTATCGGCATCGGGCGCCCGCCCGGCCGCCAGGATCCGGCCGATTTCGTGCTCAAACCGTTCTCCGCGGCCGAGCGCAAGGAACTGCCGGTCGTGGTCGAACAGGCGGCCGACGCCGTGGAACTGCTGCTGCGGGTGGGCTTGGAGATGGCGCAGAACCGGCTCCACTGACCTTTGCGCGCCGGGCTCAGGTCCGGGCCGCCAGAACCAGGGCGAAGCGGTCGTCGGGATCGGTCCAGGCGTGTTCGGTGACGAAACCGGCCGCCCGCAGTTCGCTGTCCAGAGTGTGCAGGTGGAACTTCGCGGAGATCTCGGTGCGCAGGTGTTCGCCGCGGGCGAAGCGAACCGTCAAGCCGAGTTCGGACACGGTGACGGTCATATCCCGCGTGGCCTCCAACCGCATTTCGATCCACTCGTTGTCCGGGTCCCAGTGCGCGATATGACGGAAGGCCTCGGGATCGAAATCGGCCGCCAACCGGGAATTGATAACCCGCAGGACGTTCCGGTTGAATTCCGCGGTGACACCGGCGGCGTCGTCGTAGGCCGGAACCAGGATCTCCGGGTCCACGATCAGTCCGGCGCCCAGTAGCAACTGTTCGCCCGGTTCGAGTACGTCGTGGATTCCGGTGAGGAATTCGGCACGTTCGGCGGGGACCATATTGCCGATCGTGCCGCCGAGAAAGGCGATCATCCGGCGTCCGCCCCGCGGCAGCGTGCCCAGGGTGTCGGTGAAATCGCTGACCACCCCGTGGACCGCCAGGCCGGGAAACTCCGCCGCCACATCGTCGGCCGAGGCCCGCAGCGCTGACGCCGAGACATCTTGGGGCACATAGGTTTTCAGTGGGCCCTCCGCGGTGAGGGCATTCAGCAGGATCCGTGTCTTCGCCGCCGAACCGGAACCCAGTTCGACCAGGACCTCCGCCGCCGCGGTGCGTGCGATCGCGCCCGCGACCGATTCCAGCAGGGCGCGTTCGGTGCGGGTGGGGTAGTACTCGGGAAGGGCGGTGATCTGCTCGAACAGTTCGCTACCGCGCGCATCGTAGAACCATTTCGGGGGCAGCCATTTCGGGCTGGCGGTGAGCCCGCGGCGCGCGTCGGCGCGCAGCGCGGCGGTCAGATCGTCGTCGGTGAGATGGACTTCCACGATGGGTTGGGTCATAGCGGCAGACTTTCGGTCGCGGTGGATCGGCCGGCTTCCAGCGTTTCGACGCTCAGCCGGCCGGGTTCGGCGTGCACGAGGCTCCGGTCGGGCAGGGGCTGCCACCGGGGGTCGTCATCGTAGGGTTCGGAGGAGAGGATCGCGAACTCGTCGGTGATCAGTGCGGACAGCGAGTGATAGCAGGTGGTGGCCCACAACCCGCCGCCGTCGCCGAGCAGCAGGTTCACCCGGGAGTCGGGCGCGTGGTGCAGCACTCCGGTGACCAGCAGGCGCAGCGCCGTGCCGGGTGTTTCGGCCAGACCGGCGGGCGGCTCGGGATCCAGCAGGCGACGCAGCAGCTCCCACAGTGCCGCCGAATCGGTCAGGGCCTCGGCCTCGAGCAGATGGCTGGTCTCATAACGCCTCGTCATGCCCGCGCGAGTCGCGGCGACGTCGAGATCGGACAGTACGGCCGTGAGAACCGACCGCCACCGCGGGATCACCCCGTTGTGGCTGAACGCCCACCGATCCCAGAGGAACGGCGCACACGCCGAACGCTGCACCGGCATACCGACGGTGGCCGACCGGACCACCCCGAGTACCGCGGGTGAGGTCAACTGGGGCAGGACCTCCTCGACCGCCGGATCCGTCCAGATCGGATCGGCGTTGCGATAGCGCGTGACGGGCACCGGGCCCGAACCCCACCACGCGACGCCGAATCCGTCGGCGTTGATGGTTCCGCCGCCGCGCATATCCCGCGGTGCCCAGGACTGGGTGCGCAGCGAATGCGGGCCCCGGGTCAGTATCTCGCCGACCGGTACCGGGACGCCCACATAGCCGATGTGGCGGCACATCACGCCTCTTCCGGGCCCACGGTGCGGGCCAGCCGGAACCCGGCGAAGATCTGCCGGCGGATCGGATGATCCCAGTTGCGGAAGGTGCCCCGGCAGGCGACCGGATCGGTGCCGAACGAACCCCCGCGCAGGACCCTGTAGTCGCCGCCGAAGAACACCTCGGAGTACTCCCGGTACGGGAAGGCGCGGAAACCGGGGTAGGGGTGGAATCCGGAGGACGTCCACTCCCAGACGTCGCCGATCAGCTGGTGGACTCCCGCGGGCGAGGCGCCCGCGGGGTAGGCGCCGATATCGGCGGGTTCGAGGTGGCGCTGGCCGAGATTGGCGTGCTCTGGTCCGGGATCGGCATCGCCCCACGGGTAGGCGCGGGTGCGGCCGGTATCCGGGTCGTAGCGGGCCGCCTTCTCCCATTCCGCCTCGGTGGGCAGGCGGCGACCGGCCCACTTCGCGTAGGCCTCGGCCTCGAACCAGCACACGTGCACCACCGGCTGTTCCGGGCGCAGCGGGCGGCGAACCCCGAACACTCGCCGCCACCACTGTCCGTCGGAGTCGCGCTCCCAGAACTGGGGCGCGGTGAGCCCGGCCTCGCGGCGGTGCGACCACCCGCGTTCGGACCACAGTTCCCTTCGGTCGTAGCCGCCGTCGGCGACGAACGCGAGGTACTGCGCGTTGCTGACCGGGGTGGCGTCGATCGCGAACGCGGGGACCCGCACCGGGTGCGCGGGGCGCTCGTTGTCCAGGGCCCACGGATCGGTGGAGGTGCCCATCGTGAAGTCCCCGGCGGGGATCACGACCTCACCGCGCACCACCGTGGTGGCCACGGGCGGGGTGGGCGCGGACAGGACCGCGGTCCCGGTTCGCAGCTGATGGGTGGCGAGCATGGTCTCGTCGTGCTGCTGTTCGTGCTGGGCGATCATCCCGAAGGCGAAACCGCCCTCGACGAGCACGTTGCCCCGGAGCGGGTTGCGCTCCAGGACATCCAAGACCTTCTCGCGCACGGTGCCGGCATAGGCGCGGGCCTCGGCCGGATCCAGCAGCGGTAGCCGCGGCCGGTTCGGCCGGGCGTGTTTGAACGCGTCGTAGAGGTCGTCGATATCGGCGCGTACCGGCTCCCGGCCGCCGACATCGCGGACCAGCCACAACTCCTCCTGGTTCGCGATATGCGCCAGATCCCAGACCAGCGGGCTCATCAGCGGCGAGTGCTGGGCGCGCAGCTCGGCTTCGTCGACGCAGTCGGTCAACGCGGCGGTGCGCTGACCGGCCCGGGTGAGAGTGGCCGCGATGGTGTCGCGTAGCCGCTCGGTGTGTGAACGGTCGGTATTCGGCTGGATGACGGTCACGATGCTGCTCCGCTCGACGGCAGGTGTTCGGTGTGGTGAGGATGCTCGGAGGCGGTCACCCACGGTGGTCCTCGTGCTGTGGCGCCCGCCCGTCGGCGCAGCGGCGGACCGCGGCGTGCACGTCGGGTCCGGGGGACGGGATGTGCGCGGCCGCCACCTCCAGCACGGAGACAGCGGCGGCCCGCAGATCCGGATCGGCGAGGCCGTGACGGGCGGCGTCGGCCCAGCGTCCGGCACCGGGTGCGGCGGCGGACGTCGCGTCGGCCACGGCGGCCGGGGTGGACAGGAGCGCGTTCAGGACGGTGATCGGCACCGTCCAGCCGTCGCCCGGCTGGGCGTCGAGGTAGCGGACCTCGAAATACCCGGCCGGGCGGACCGGCGGGAACAGTGTGGTCAGGTGGTAGTCGAGATCTCCGATATCGGGGCGGCGGCCGATCACCTCGTCCAGATCGCCCGATATCCAGTCGGTGAAGGTGGCGCCGGGCGGCGCCGACCACGCGACCCGTGCGTCGGCTTCGGGCCGCCGCACGCACAGTAGGGGCGCGTCCAGTGCCCAGGCGGCATAGCCGGTCACGGGGTCGGCCCAGTCGGCGACGGGCGGGCAGGCGCGGTCCGGATCCAGATGCAGCCAGGTGCGCATCCGCTGGGAGGCCCAGTCGCCGGTGGGGGCGCCGCGCAGGACAGGCGAGCAGGCGAAGGCCGCGATCAGCGCCGGACCGACGGCGTGCAGCGCGGTCCACCGGGCGGTGAGTTCGGCGTGATCGGCGCCGATATCGAGGCTGACCTGCGCCGCCGCGGTATTGCTCATCATGAGCCGGCCGTACGGGCCGATCCGGGTGAAATAGTCCTCCATCGCCCGGTAGCGCGGGAGTTGCAGCTGACAGTGCGGGGTCCGGGCCGGGTCCGCCGCGGCGGCGACCATCCGAATGGATCCGGCGTGCAGGAGTTCGCGCAACCGCCGCTGGTCGGCGCCGAGCCGGGCGCACAGTTCGGCGGCCTCGGCGACGGCGATGCTGGAGAGTTCGATCTGCCCGCCGGGCTCGACGGTGACCCGGCTGCCGCCGGGTAGCGGGTGGGCGGGGGAATCCGGTGCGATCGAGCGGGGCGCGTAGGGGCCCAGCGCTCGGGCGAGAAGTTCGGTCGTGGGCCGGGGGCCGGTGAACAGGTGATGTGCGCAGTCCCGGGTCGGCTGCGGTGCGCTCCGGCGTGCCGACCGACCGGTACGGCAGACGGTGAACCATTCCAGTTCGGCGCCGATGAGAGCCGGTGGGCCGAGTTTGAAACAGACCCCGCCGACGTACGCTTCGGCCGCCGCTCGGCTGGACAGTGCCGGGTGCGGGGATCGGTCGCTGGTCCATTCCGGGTGTTCGAGCGTGACCGCCATACCAACCTCCATGCGGCTTCTCGCCGGTTCGTATCTCGCGTGTTCGATTGCCGGTACTGCCTGGGCTCGTGTTCGGTTGCCGGTTCGTCTTCGATCGACGGCGGGACACGAACCCGTGCCGTGGCGGCTGGTCGAGCCTCGCGTGGAATCCAGAGTAGCGAGGGGGACGGACACGTTTTCGGCGCGAACGTGTCACGGATCCGTCATAGGGTCGGGGACATGGTCGATGAGCAGCGAGTACGCGGTGATACACCCGGGGTCGGCACCGGAAGCGTTTTTCTGGACAGCGCGGGATCTTCGCTCCCGCCGCGGATCGTGACCGATACCGTCGTGGACCACCTGCGTCGCGAGGCCGAGATCGGCGGATACCGGGCCGCCAACGAACGCCTCGCCGATCTCGCCGGGGTCAAGGACGCGATCGCCACCCTGTTGCACACGACGCCCGACACCGTCGCCCTCAGCGACAGTGCCACCCGTGCGTGGTCGGATTTCTTCTACGCCGTCCCGCTGCGCCCCGGCGACCGGATCCTCGTCTCGGGCGCCGACTACGCCAGCAACGCCATCGCGGCCCTGCAACGCGCCCGTGCCACCGGGGCCCGGGTGGAGCAGATCCCGAACGACGAGGTGGGTCGCCTCGACCCCGACGCCCTGGCCGCCATGATGGACGAGCGGGTGCGGCTGGTGTCGCTGCTGCACGTGCCCACCAACGGGGGACTGGTGAACCCGGTGGCCGCGGCGGCGCGGATCGCCCGCGAGGCCGGGGCGCTGGTGGTGCTCGACGCCTGTCAGTCCGCGGGACAGCTGCCGCTCGATGTCACCGAACTCGGCGTGGACGCGCTGTCGGCCACGGGCCGCAAATGGTTGCGCGGCCCGCGCGGCACCGGGTTCCTCTATCTGCGGCCCGAGCTCGCCGCCGCCATGGAACCAGGACGGCTCGATCTGCACAGCGCCGCGTGGACCGGTCCGGACGAGTACCGGATGGCGCCGGACGCGTCGCGGTTCGAGTTCTGGGAGCACGATGTGGCGGCGCGGCTGGGCCTCGGCGCGGCGGTGCGGTATCTGCTCGACCTCGGTCCCGACGCGGTCTATGCCGCGATAGCCGAGCGCGCCGAGTATCTGCGCGGGGCACTCGGTGAGCTGCGCGGGGTCACCGTCCGCGACCTCGGGGTGGAACACAGTGGCATCGTCTCGTTCACCGTGGCCGGGACGGTACCCGTGGAGGTCCGGGACCGTCTGCTCGGCAAGGACATCACGGTCACCGTCAGCCATCGCGGCTCGACGCTGCTCGATATGACCGCGCGCGGTCTGGATTCCGTTGTGCGCGCCTCGCCGCACTGTTTCGTCGACCGTGCCGAGTTGGACCGGTTCGTCGCGGCCGTCGCCGCGCTCTGAGCGGTTTCGGCGCGCGCGAATGCCGCGCACCGTCGAACACTCCTCGGTGCTGTGGTCGATCTTCGTGACTTCGACTGCGTGAGCTGCCCGGGCGCTAAACTCGGTGAAATCCGGATCACTTGGGCGGCAGGGGTATTCCGTGGCGACAACATCCCGGTGGATCGAGAATTCGCAGCGGACCTTCATCCTCGCGGTGCGCAGGCCGGGCAAGTATCTGTTCGGCGCGAGCGCCCTGATCGCCGGGATCGCCAGTTCCCTCGAGGTCGCGGAGCCGGCGCGCACCGCGCTGGAGGCGGTGCCGGTCGTCACCCAGAGCGACTGGCTCGCCTACATTCTCGTGACGGGAATCGTCGCGGGCACGATCAAAGTGGCCTCTCTGGGATTGCGGATGGCCGTCGGCCGCGAGCCGTTCGAGGTACTGGCCGCACTGATCGACAGGTCGGGCATCGCGCCGGACCTGACCCGTGATTTCGAACGGCGTATCGCAGGAGGGTTGCCGGTGTCGGAACCGATGGACTACCGGTCGCGGCCGATCACGGCCCGCGAACTGGATCTGTTGTGTCAGCTCAACCGCGAGGTCTTCGGTCTCACGGCGTTTTCCACGCCGTTGGATGTCATCAAGCGGCGCAACCGGAGTTCGTTCGAAGCGAATCCGCTCGTGTACCGGATCGTCGAAGCGAGAGTCGGTGACCAGTACCTGCCCGTGGGCATGTCATCGATCCTGCCACTGAACCGGCTGGGTGAAGCGGAGTACTGCCGGACCGGCGGCCTACCCGATTCCGAGGTACGCGGCGTTCATATCGCCGCGGCCGACGAATGGTCCGACGCCGTGGTGCTGTTCTCGATGGGTCTGATTCGCAGCGCTCGGGGCCGTTTGCGCGGGAATTCGGCGGTTCTCCCGTTGGTCTTCCTCGATCATCTGGTCGACATCGTGAGCACTATGCGTGCGGCGCATCCGGAGCGGCGCACCCTGCGACTGTACGCACAGACCGAGCATGTGAAGGGCGGTATCGGCCGGATGCTGCGCCGCCTCGACTTCGCCGATACCGGCATCGTCACCGGCGACGGGTATCCGCTGTGGGAGTGCACCTACGATCTGCACTCGGCGCCCGGTGGCTCGCTGGCTGCCGAAGTCGGGCGGATGGCCTCCGCTCGTGACGACGGCCCGGCCGCTGCCACTGCGCAACCCACCGAGCCGTAGCCGAACTCGGGACGTCCCTCCGGTCAGGAGCGTGCGGGGCTGGTCGATATGTCGGCTCGCGGTCTGGATTCGGTGGTGCGGGCCTCGCCGCACTGCTTCGTCGGCGGCGACGAGCCGGACCGGTTCCCCGCCGCGTTGCGAGCGGTCCCCGGCGTGCGAATGCCGGTGCGCCCGTTCCCGGTCGGGAGCGGGCGCACCGGGCGCGGATTCACGCGTTGACCGGGATCGACAGCACGACCTCCTGCTCGTTCTCGGGCAGATAGTGCGCTGTGACGATCCGGCCCACCTGTACATTGCCGATGGCCGACGGCGGCAGGAACTTCTCGGACCGGGTGGTGAAGATGCTGCCGTCGGGCCTGGTCACCGCCAGTCCGACGGCGACTTTCGAATAGCCGTCGCGGATCTCGCCCGGGACGGTGAGCGACTGCACCACCGCCTGCGCCGCGATCCCCCGGGCGGCGATATCCACCTTCTCCTGGGTGGTGAACCCCTTGCGGATCAGGGATTCGTTCATCACCCGCTGGGCCGCGGTGCTGTCACCGGAGAGATCCAGTTCGACGATCCCGGGGCGGTCCGGGCGGTAACGCACGGGCAGTACGACTCCGGGGGCCAGCAGCGCCAGTTCGGTCAGCGGCACCACCATCTTCGCGGCGGCGTCGAATACCTTGCCGTCCGTGCCTTCGACACTGAACTCGATCCGGATCTGCGGCTGATCGTTGACGCTGACACCGGTGTGCCCGAACGATTTCACCGTGCCCAGACCCATCGGCGCGTTCCGGAAATCGCCGGTGTTGCGGCCGGTGAGCGCCGTGACGACGCCCGCGCCGGTGAACGCGAACACCGTGACGACCACGGTGAGCGCGGTGAAGGGCAGGGCCAGATAGCCGTTGAGCCACGCCAGGTAGTCGGGTTCATAGGGACCGGGTTCGTAGGTGAGGCCGTGCCAGAGGTAGCAGCCGACGGCGAGGACGGCGCCCGCGAGGGCGAGGGTGCGCAGGGTGCGGATCATGATTTCTCCTGGATGGGTTTGTGGTCCGGATACCGGGCCACCCCGTCGCCCCGCACATCCGGCCGGTGCGGATGCGGTGCCGGGGCGACGAAGAGCCCGATGTCCGGATCGGGGTCAGGCGCCGACGATGTTCGCGCAGGCGAAGGTGATCTCGAAGGTCACCGTGGCGGGCCCGGCCAGCGGGTCGGCCATATCGGGAGCGCCGATGCCCGAACCGGTGACGGTGAAGGTGTCGCCGTCGGCGGCGACCTTCGCCGAGCCGCCGGGCTGGCCGTTGCCGTAGCCGACCGCGTAGGGCATCCCGGACGATCCGCCCTGGCTGCCCGCGATGGCCACCGCCTGCACCGTCGTGTCGTCGACGATGCTGGCGCTGACGCTGAGCCGGCCGTACTGGGCGTTGTCGGTATCGGTCAGCGCCAGGGCCAGGGTGTTGCCCTGCTTGGCGCAGGTGGTGTCGAAATCGCCGGTGAGGGCTTTGCCGTCGACCAGCGCCGTCGATGCGCCCGCCGCGTCGCCGCCGGGCGCCGGCTGGGCGGCGGAAGTGGTGTCGGCCGGGGCGGCCGGGGTGCTCGCGGCGTCGTCCCCGCAGGCGGACAGCAGCAGGGTGGCGGAGGCGGCGAGAGCGACGGCGGCGATGCGGAAGAGCGTGGTGTTCATGGTGATTCCTGTTCTCTCGGTGGTCCGGCCCGATGGCCGGGCCGTTACGAGAAAGGTAGGAATCCGCGGCCGCCTACCGATCCCAACTTTCTGCCCCGACACACGGGTGGAACTCCGATAACCTGGGCACATGCGACGACCGCGGGCCATGGTGCTCGATGAGGTGTGGCGCGGTCTCGAAGGTGTAGCGGCGTTGAGCGGGTCCGCGGGCGGGCCCCTGCGCCGGACCGTGAAATTGATCCTCGACCCCTTGGTCATTCGGCCGGTCCAGTACCCGAGTTGCGGGGGCGCCGTCCTGACGGCCGACGGCGCGACGCTGCTGGCCGCCCGGGTCTACGCGCACGCGGACGCGTTGCGGGCGACCGCGGCCTGGTTCACGCTGCTCAAACAGGTCCGCCGCAGGTTGCGGATCACCGAGGGCACCGCACAGGACCTGTACTTCCAACGCTGTTTCGAACTCGCCGCCACGCGCGGCCATCCCGACCCGAATCGGGACCGGGTCCGGGCCGAGGCGGTGCTGCGTGAGATCCACGGGGTCGCGGCCGGCCGCACCACGCAGGCATTGCGGGAGCACCTCACCGATGCGGCGCGGGCCGCCGGGTTGGACGAGCTCGTCGACATCGCGTGGCGGCGCCGGCCCGCACCTCCGGCGGCGCCGGTCGAGCACGAGGGGGAGCTTCGGCAGTTGCTCGAATGCGCGGTGGCCACCCGGACCGTGACCGATACCGGCGCCGGGCAGCGCCTGCTGCGCCGGCTGATCGCCGGGAACGCCGGCACGCATTCGGGTATCGAGCTGTGGCGCGCGCGTTGTGCGCAGACGCTCGGCCTGACGGAGTACCCGGTGCCGCGCAGGCCGGCGCTGGGCGAGTCCGCCTCCACGGCCGGTCTCGGACTACCGTTCGATCGCACCGTCTACGAACGGGTTTTCACGGTGCTGCAGGCCTCGGCCGAACGCGCCGAGCTGCCGCCCATCCCGGATCTGGTCACCACGGAGATCGCGCGCAGTTGTGCGCCGTGGGCGTTGCTCGGCGAATCGCTGCGGGTCGCGGCCGCCGCCGGGGTGGAACTCGCGCTCGGCCTGGCTCCGTTCGCGGTGCGCGCACCGGGCCGCTCCCGGCCCGCCGCGGCCGGGGTGTCGGCGGCCCACGATCTGGTGAACGGTCGCTGGCGACGGGAGGCATACGTACTCCAGGCGCGGCGGCTGGCGATCCACCCGGTGTCCGGGGATCGGGATCCGCTGTCGGTCATCGCCGCCGAATTGCGGACCCCCTGGCGTCCGTACCTGAGGCGGCTGTGGGTGCGTCTGCACGGGCGCGATGTCCGGGAGCTGCCGGTCACCGAACCCGGGGAGCTGTGGGATCTGCTGGACGGTGTGGCGCGTTCGGTGGTGCTCGACCATCGCGCCAGAGTCCGCAAGGCGCTGAGCGCGCGGGCGGCGGTGCCGGAATCGGCCGAGTCGAGGGCGGTCTGATGGTCGATACCGTGCGTGTTGAGCGACTCGAGACGACCCTGTGGCGGATCGCGCCACCTGGTGCGCCGGCCACGACCGATGCCGACCCGGGCCTGGACACCGCCGTCCTGGAGGTCGCCGGCGGTCATCTGAGCTGGAGTCTGCTGGCCGATCAGCGCGTTCCCGCGGCGACCTTGCACGATCTCGATACCGCGCAGGAATGGCTGTGGGCCCTCTACGGGGCGGACGTGGCGGTGGCGGCCGACGATTACACGGGCCCGGTCGAGCTGCCCGCCCGGCCCGAGCGGCCCGAACTCGCGGCGGCGGTGCGCAGGCTCGGGTACGCGCACTGGGCCGCCCGCTGGTGGCCGGCGTCGATCGTCGACGGTATCCCCGCTCTCGATGCCCGAGTGCTCGACGGGGAGATCGTGGAGTTGAGCGAGTTCTGTGAGAGCGTGGTCGACGGTGCGGATGTCCGCGCGCCGGTCGACTCCGCTGATACCACCGCACGAGCCGGCTCTCCGGGCGGCGTCGATCGGTCCGGGCCGGGATACGTTCCGGACGAGACCCGCGCGGACTACGCTCTCGCCGCCGGGGCCGAATCGCGGGACGCGCCCGGGGCGCTGACCCTCGGTCGGGGTAGTGCCGGCTGGGATTGGCGGCACTGCCCGCCCGGTGTCGTCGACGCGTCCGAGCACGCGGTGTCCTGGGAACTCGTGCGGATCGGCAGCGGCAATGTCGTGCGGGTACGGGCGGTGGCCGCTCCGGGCGCCGGTGCGGATCTGCCCGGGCATCTGCGTCCCCACGCGCTGGTGCGCACCCCGGCGGGGAGTGTCGATACCGCGCTGGTGTTGCGCGGGGACACCTGGACGGCGACTGTCGCCGATACGGCGGATTCGGTATCGGGTGTCGAGGTCTTCGTCCCCGGTGTCGGCCCCGCCGCGCCGGGTGACACGCTCCCGCGGCCCTATCCCACCGGCGGTCCGCCGGACACCGATGCCGGCGGCCCGGGGCCTACCGGTTCCGGCGACGTCACGGCAGCGAACGCCCGGCAGCGCGGGCGTATCCGGGAACTCGCGCAGGCCCGGCTGCGGCGTGCCGGACTCCCCGGCTCGGGCGTCACCTCGCGCGCCGCAGAGTCGCCCCGGGCGGCTACCGGCGCTGCGCCCGAACTCGTGGACATCGCACCTTTGTATGCGGAAACAGCGGCAGCCGAGGCGGATTCGGATTTCTGAGATGAGCGAGAACAACCCACCCGGTCTGGAGCTGCTGTACGAGGGCGCCGCCGCCTACCAGGGCGGCGATATCGCCGAGGCGTTGCGGATCTTCGAACACGCCGTGGCCACCACGGCCGACGGCGTACGGACCAGTGCGCTGATCAATGCCGCGAGTATGTACGACGAACTCGGTGACCACGAGGGCGCGGCGGCACGGTACCGGCGGGCGCTCGCCGAGATCCCGGACGACGCCACGGAGAAACGAGCGTCCACACTGATCAACTATTCCCAGGCCCTCCAGCACCTCGGCGCGTTGGACGACGCGCAATCGGTACTCGAGCAGGCGCGGGACCTGCTCACCGACGCGGAAGACCTCGGCGTGCTGCGGGTATCGTGCCTGCTCTCGCTGAGTGCGGTCGCGACGCACCGCAGCCAGTGGAGCCGGGTCATCGAGATCGCCACCGAATCCCTCGACGCTGCCCTACTTTTCGCTCCACACCTGTGCGGGCATCCGCTGATGAACCTGGCCGGCGCGTATTTCGAGACCGGTCGGCGCGACCTCGGCGTGGATTTCGCGCAGCAGGCGCTGGCGGCCTTCACCGCGGCGGGCGACCACAACGCGGTGGCCGATACCCAGCAGAACCTGGCTCAGATCTTCAGTCGGCTCGACCGGCTCGACGAGGCCGAGGAACTGGTTCTGGCCAGCCAGGCGTACTACGAGGGCGCCGGACTCGGTTACCGCGCCGGTATCGGCTGGAAGATCCGCGGATTCCTGGCCGAGTGCCGGGGGGAGATCGATCGGGCCGACGCGTGGTATCGGCGCAGCCTCGACTGTTTCCGGGCTTCCGGCGCCGTATTGGATACCGCTGCCGTGCAATGTCGACTCGCCACCTTGGAGTACGCCTGCGGCCGGGTCGGTGCGGGGCAGCTACTGCTCGCCGACGCGTTCGCCGTGTACGCCGAGCGCGGTCTCGGCCTCCAGTGCGCGCAGCTCGACTACTGGCATGCCGTGCTGGTGGAGATGGTGATCGATGATATGGACGCACTACCGGCCGAGTTGGCCGCGCTGGGCCGTGCGCTGGCGGTGCCGGCCGCGATCGCGATCGACGCGGTGCGCTACACGCTGCCCAACGGCAATCAGCGCGAACAGTGGAATCGGGAGGTCGCCGATCCCGCGATGCGGCTGGCGTTCCGCTTCGCCCATCTCTGCCAGGACGGGCTCCTGCTCGCAGATCTGATCGAAACACAATGTGCCGGAACCACCTTGGATATGAATACGGCCGGGCGGGCGGAGCGCCCCCAATTCCCCTTGGATACGCCGAATCCGCCCACCGGCGCCGATCCGCGACCCGGTCCGCTGCATCTGGGTTCGGCCCTGGCGCGGGTGGCGGCGGCCGCCGGGCTGCCGGTGACCCCGCCACCACGACTGGCGGTGGGACCCGAGGCGCGGATCGCGCTCGGGGAGTACATCGCGGCGGCCGAACAGCGCTACGGACAGCGTGTCCGAGAAGACCGGGTGGTTCCGGCGTGAGCGAGCAAGCGCGTTGCGGCGCGGTGGCGGCCGATCAGCCGACCGTGGTGGTCCGGATGGCCGACGCGGGCGAGGTGTACATGTCCTGGCGCTGGGCCGGTGATACCGCCGCGCCCGGCGTCGCGGCCCTGCCGGGGGCCGATATCGATACGGCCGTGCGGGCACTGGCCGCTGCCCTCCCGGACCCGGCTGTTCCCGGCGGTCTGGAAGGATCCCTCACCACCGGCGCTCTCGCCGCGCCCGATTCCGAATACCTGCTGGCGCGCGACCTCTCCCGGGCGCTGCTGCCCTACGACCTGGCCGGGCAGCTGCACCACCTCTACCAGCAGGGGATCCGGCCTCTCATCCGGCTCCAGCCGTCGCCACGGGTGGCGCAGGTGCCCTGGGAGATCCTCGCTCCCGCGCCGGCGACGCGGCTGATCGATATCGCCGATATCAGCCTGCTGGCCCCGGCCGGAATCGTGCACGCACCCAACCGTGTTCCGCGCTCTTGGCACGACTCGCGCGAGCTACCGGTGGTGGCCGTGCTGGATCCACGGGTGCCCGGTTTCCGCGCCGACTCCGCCCTCGGCTCGGTACTGGGGCGGATGAGCCACTCGACACCGCTCGCCGGACGGATCGCGGACCATATGAATTCGGGCCGACTGCGGCCGGCGGTCACCGACCCGACCGAAATCTTCCGCCGCACCGACCTGGACCGCGGGTGGCTCTCCCACGCCTTGCGCGCCGGGGCGTCCCGACTGCTCTACGTCGGCCATGTCACCGCCGCGCGCCCCGAATCCGGCCAGAGCGAGAACGCCGAACTCCACCTGGCCTGTACCGCCGAGGCCGCCGGGTTCGCCGAACCGCAGCGCACGCACCGTCCTTTCTCGGCGAAAGATCTGCTCCTGGGCACCCATACGATCGATCCGGAACCCACCGCCGGGCCGGAACTCTGGCCCATACCCAGCCGGGTCGCGCTCGTCGCCTGCGAAAGCGGCGGCGATCTGCGGTTCACCGAAGCGCTCGGCCTGATCGCCGCGATGATCACCGGCGGCGCGGAACTGGTCACCGCCACCCGCTGGCCGTTGCCCACCGATCTTGCCTTCCAACGGCTCGGCGGCGCCGCCGCAGCGACGCCGTTGCAGGAGGTCGTCTGCGCCGTCGATACCGCCCACGACACCGTCGATCCGGCGGCGGCGCTGGCTGAATGGCAGCGCGATCGGCTACGAGTCTGGCGGGCGGCGGGTGGTATCGAGAATTCGCCGCTGCTGTGGGCGGCGTTCTCCACCTTCGTGACGTGACCGGCTCGGCAGTAGCGACCATCCCGCCGCAGCGCAGCAATTAATCGGTTTTGATGCATCTGTATTGATGTATCAAAACCGATGGAATATGGTGTGTGTCATGACCACGATGAAAACCGCCACCCTGTCCGTCCCCGGCGCTCGTCTCTACTACGAAGTGCGTGGCCGTGGGCCCGTGCTGCTGATCTCGCAGAGCGGGGAAGGCGACGCGCACCGCACCGAAGATCTCGTCCGGTACCTGGCAGACGAGTTCACGGTGGTCACCTACGATCGGCGCGGGCTGTCCCGCAGCACGATCCACGACGATTCCCGGCCGCCGTCGTTGGCGACCCACGCCGACGACGCCCACCGGTTGCTCGCCGCGGTGTCCGGCGAGCCCGCCCGAATGCTCGGCTGCAGCATGGGTGCGGTGATCGGCCTGCACCTGGCGGCCGACCATCCCGAGCAGCTCGACACCCTCATCGCGCACGAACCGGTGGCCCCCTGGCTACTCGCTCCCGCTGAGCGCGCGGCGCACCTGGCCGAACTGGAGCACTGCCGACAGGTCTTCCGGGCCGACGGATGGCGCGCCGCGCTGGCGCCGATGGCGCGCACCCTCGGGATCGATCCCGCCCGGCAGGACGCCGAACCCGGGGTCCGGCTGCCCGAGCTCACCGCCGAGCGGGCCGCGAACTTCGAATATTTCCTCGGCCACGATTTCGCCGCGATACAGCGGGACAGCCTCGATACCGGGCGGTTGCGGCGTACCGCGGTCCGCATCGTCCCCGCCACGGGTGCGACCACGCCGCCGCACGTCTTCGACCGTCGATGCGCTGTCGAACTGGCGGCCGTGCTCGATACCGAGCTGGTCACCTTCGCCGGCGGGCACAACGGCAATATGACCCATCCGAGCGCCTACGCCACCCGGATCCGGTCCGTTCTCGCCGCGTCCCGGGAGCCGTCGGCAGCCGGGACGTAGGGGGTGCGGCGACGACGGACGCGGCGGCGGCCGGTGACCCCGCCGAACCCCGCGCCCGTCGAATTCGTCAGCCCTGCAACGGTGTCCACTGTTCGGCGGGCGGGCGGCCGGGAATCGGTTTGCCGACGGCTGCCAGCGCGACGAAGAAATTCACTTGGCCGATGGCCATCGCCAGCGTCGCCAGCGCTCGGTCGTCGTAGTGTTGCGCCGCCCCGGCGTAGAGCTCGTCGGATACCCGCTCGCCGTGCGGTGACGGTTGTACCACCGATTCGGCCAACGCCAGCGCCGCACGTTCGGCTTCGCTGAAATGGGGTGCGTCGGTCCAGGTCGCCACCGCGGCGATCCGCTCCTCGGATTCACCGGCGGTCCGCAGATTTCCCGAATGCAGGACGGTGAGGTAGGTGCTGCCGACGATCTGCCCGACGCGCAGCTGGACCAGGCTGATGGTGCCCCGGGGTACCGAACCGTTGCCGGTGGCCTTGAACAACGCCGCGCCGACCTCGGCCAGCTCCGGAACGAGCTGCTGGGGGTTGGGGAGACGGGAGGCGGTCGCCGCCCTCGCGGCGATCGAATAGGTGTGCATGGTGATCCTCTCTCGATGGGTGGTGAAATCAGTTGTGCTGGAGACGGTTCGGGCGGGCACCCGGAAATCCGCGCCGCGCGAGAGCGACTCCGGCCTGCGGTAGCCAGGCGCGGGCGGCGAAGGTGCAGGCGGCGAACGCTGCCGGTGTCGCCCATTTGTCCGGTCCGTCGCCGACCGCCAGATGCGAGGCGGCGGCGCCGCCGTAGACGAAGACCAGCCCGGCGTAGGCCCATTCCTTGGTGCGCGGATGGCCGGGGGTGAGGAGCGCGGCGAGAGCGGCGGCTTTGGCGGCGCCGAGCACGGTCGCGAAGTACATCGGATACCCGAGGCGGTCGAATGCGTCTCGGACATAATCGATCCGGGCCAGATCCCAGTAGGCGCCGACCGCGGTCTCGGCCAATACCGCGGCGACCGGAATCGCCTGCGCGAGCCGCACTGCTCGTGATCGCGGAATCGAGTTGCTGCGAGTCATGGTGTTTATCACTCCGAATTGTCGAGACGTCGGTCAGGCGGCCCGTGAACCTTCGCGGCGGGCGGCCGCACGGTGGATCGCCGCGGCCAGCCGGGCGTTCTCCGGAGCGCTGAAAGCGAACGCGGCGCGCCGGCGCGTATAGCCGTAGGAGATTCCGCTGTGCGGGTCGGCGAATCCGTCGGAGCCCGCCGACCCGGCGTGGCCGAAGGCGTGCACGCCGAGGAACGAATGGATCAGCCCCTTGGCTTCGAAGCCGAGGGAGTAGGGCGCATCGTCCCCGCGCACCAGATCCCTTCCACTGGAATGGATTTCCGTGATCCTCGCGATGGTGTCCAGCGACAGCAGCGGCGGCCGTCCGGCGAGTCCCGATATCGCCGCCGCATACATCGCCGCCAGTCCGCGGGCGCTGCCGACCCCGCCCGCGGACCCCTGTCCCAGACGGCGCAGGTGTGGATCATTGGGCAGCGACATCACATCGCCGGGGGTGAATCCGCGGGCGTTCAGGTTGTAGGCGATTCCCGGAAGGCTGTAGGGGCCCGGCGCGTTCGCCCTGAAGGCCGCCTCGGCCTCCGGCGTCGCCCGCCACGGCAGCACGGGCAGGTAGCGGCCGTCCAGGTCCGGGGGCAGCCCGAGATACACATCCAGTTCGTAGGGGACGCGAATGCGGGTTTCGAACAGCTGCTGGATGCTTTCCGCGGTGATCTCGCGCACGACCTCACCGAGGATCGCGTACATGACGAAGCCGCCGTAACCGTGTGCCGTGCGTGGGGCGAAGTAGGGTCGCTGCCCGGTCATCCGTTCGGCGACCACCCGGTCGTCGGCGAGTTCGGCGACGGTGAACCCGCCGTCGGCGCCGATGAGCCCGGACCGGTGAACCAGCACATCCCGCACTGTGATCTCCGCTTTGCCCGCCACCCCGAACCGCGGCCGATAGTGGGCCACGGGCCGGTCGATGTCGAGCACGCCGTCCTGTATCAGCGAGGCCACCACCAGGCCCGCAGCCCCTTTGGTCGACGAGTGCAGACCGGTCAGCGTGGTGGCGGTGACCTCGGGTCCGGCCCACAGGTCGACGACCGGTCGGCCGCCCGCGAAAGCGGCCAGCTGAGCGCCGGACTCTCCGTTCTCGGCCGCCACGACGGCGGCGAACTCGGCACGCACCTCCTCGAATCCTTCGGCGACGGTGCCGTGTATTTCGACCGTGCTCACGGGTCGCTCCCTTCGGTATCAGTGGCGCGGCCGGAGCCGGAACCCGGCCGCGAATTGTGTTCGATGCATTGACGCGGGCCGGGAGCGAAAGGTGACCGGATATGGATAAGTGCTGGTCAGGGATTGCAGATGTGTCCCTGGCGCGTGCGGCGGTGTGGTGCCGGTCCGCAGCAGTCGCGGCCTCGGTCACGATTTCCGGCGCCGGTTCGTCATCACTACGGACACCCATCGAGGAGGACCCGTGGACGACCAGCAATTCCTGGCCGAGGGATTCGAAGAACACCGCACACATCTGCGTTCGGTCGCCTACCGGATGCTCGGATCGCTCGCCGAGTCCGACGACGCCGTGCAGGAGACATGGTTACGCCTGGTGCGCACCGACACCGGCGATATCGCCAATCTCGGCGGCTGGCTGACCACTGTCGTCGGGCGGGTCTGCCTGGATATGCTGCGCGCCCGCAGAGTTCGTCAGGAAGAGCCACTGGAGGCCGGTCGCCTACCGGACCCGATCGTCGGCCGTCCGCTCGACCCGGAGCAGGAGGCGCTGCTCGCCGATTCGGTGGGACAGGCACTGCTGGTGGTATCGGAGTCGCTGAGTCCGGCCGAACGGCTCGCCTTCGTCCTGCACGACATGTTCGCGGTGCCCTTCGAACAGATCGCCCCCATCGTCGATCGCACCCCGGCGACCGCGAAAAAGCTGGCCAGCCGAGCTCGCCGCCGCGTCCGTGCGGAGGTGAGCGCCCCCGCCGCCGCCCCGGCCCACCGCCATCGCGTCGTCGATGCCTTCCTCGCCGCCGCTCGCGGCGGCGATTTCGAGGAGTTGCTGGTCCTACTGGATCCCGAGGTCGTACTGCGGGCCGACGCCGGTGCGCTCGCGGGCGGTCTGCGTGTGCTGCGCGGGGCGGCCGCCGTCGCGGGGCAGGCCGGGACTTTCCACCGCATGGCCACACTGTGCACCACCTATCCCGCGCTCATCGACGGTGCGGCGGGGCTGGTCAACACTCTCGACGGCGAACCGTTCTCGATCATCGGCTTCACCGTCGCGGGCGACCGGGTCACGACGATCGATATCCTCTCCGACCCGGAGCGGCTGGCCGGTATCGATCTGAGCGCCGTCCTCGGATCCGACACCACAGGACCGGGAACCGGTCGGGTGGTGTCGGATCCCGGTGGGATCGACTGTGACCTCGTGGCCCGCCGAGATCAGCGCCGCGACGGGAACGGAATCCGGTCCAGATCCGAGGCCAGCACCATATCCCCGCCGAACTCCCGCCGCGCCTCGGCCGAATGGGCGTCCAGGGTGCGGTAACGCTGGGAGAAATGAGTCAGCACCAAAGTCCGCGCGCCGGCCGCGGCGGCGATACGACCGGCCTGACTCGCAGTGAGATGGCCGTGCTCCGCGGCCAGCTCGGCGTCGGCGTCGAGGAACGTGGCCTCGATGACGAGCATGTCCACGCCGGCAGCGAGTTCGTAGGCGGCCGGGCAGAGCCGGGTGTCCATGACGAACGCGAAACTCTGGCCGCGCCGCACCGTGCTGACCTCCTCGAGTGTGACGGTGCCCCCGCGCCAGGGGATTTCCCCTTCGTGCTGCAGCCGGCCCACGAGCGGGCCCTGCAGGCCGAGTTCGGCCAGGCGCTCCGGATGGATGGTCCGGTAGTCGGGTTCGGTGATCCGGTAGCCGAACGCCTCCACCGGGTGGTCGAGGCGCGCGGTGGCGATCCGGAACGGGGCGTCGGGAGCCGGTAACTCGCCCGGCCCGGTAATCGGGTGGGACCGCGGTTCCACAGTGCGATGGTAGGCGGTGGCGTCGCGGAGATTATCGAAGAACCGCTGGCCCGAGGCCGGATAGTAGGCATCGATCGGGTGCGGGACCCGGTCCAGGTTGATCCGCTGCATCACCCCGGCCAGCCCGAGGCTGTGGTCGCCGTGGAAATGCGTGATCGCGATCCGGGTCAGATCGGTTACCGAGATCCCGGCGTGGATCATCTGCCGCTGGGTGCCCTCCCCGGGATCGAACAGCACGGCCTCACGACCCCAGCGCAGCACATAGCCGTTGTGATTGCGCCGCGCGGTCGGCACCTGGCTCGCGGTACCGAGTACGACCAGTTCCCGCTGTGACATCTAACGGCTCCCCTGCGGGTGAGCCGATTCTGTCATCGGCGCGAGTTCGGCGGCGCGGCCGCCTTGTTCGTCGGGCATGAACCCGACGATATCGGCCGCCGCGACCCTCCGTACCGGGGATCCGCATTGCGGGGCCCGCCGGTGTCAGCGGCGGAACTCGTCGTACAGCTCGGGGAGGAATCCGGCGAGGTGGTGCATTTCCTGTCCGCAGTGGAACAGCAGATCGCGGGCCAGATCGAGCTGGAGGACCAGGTCGGCCGGGTCGACCGCGGCGCCGCGCAGGATCGCGCCCGCGGCCTGTGCGGGATCCGGGACGTGCAGCCCGTACAGGTTGAGATAGAACCGGCTGCGCATCTCGGCGCCCGTAGCGGTCGGGCGCACCTGATGGGCGAGCCAGCCGAGGTCGACCGGCGCCACCGCGCTCCCCACCCGCGCGAAGATCACTGTCTGCTCGGCGGGCACCGTGAATCCGTGGGCGACCGGATCGCGGAACGCGATCGCGAGCTGCTGCAATTTCGGGCCGACGTACTCGTCGACGTAGGAGATGTTGCCGACGTACTTCGCTCGGTCCGGGATGGGTTCGGCGGTTCGGTCCACCGCCGAACTCGCGAACAGGTGCGCGTCGGGGTGCCAGAGTTTGTAGCGGGCCGAATCGACCGAGTGCCAGCCGAACCACCAATCCCACATGGCGGCGCTCACCCGCGGCATCTCGGTGCGCGCCGCCACCCACAGCACGCCCGCCGCCGTCCGGCCGTAGCCCGTTTCGACGGCGGAGTAACCGGTGGCGTCGAGATCGGTGGTGAGCGTGGCGAAATCGGGGATCCGTTCCACCGGAACGGGCGGTCCGGCGCACGCGGCCGCCACCGAATCCAGCGGCGCGAGCGTGTGCTCGGTCATGAACCGCGCGAAGGGTTTCGCGGCGTCCTCCGGCGAATAGCCGCGGTACCGGGCGCCCGGCGGCGGACCGGTGGGGCTCGCCGCGGCATGTCCCGACGTCAGCGCCGCGGCGGTGGCCGCGACCAGGGTGAGCACGCTACGACGGTCGAGCCGCCGATCTCTCGACATACCCGGAAAATAGGTGGCGCGCCCGATCGGGACCCGGACATCGGCCGGATTCTGTGACGCGGCACAACAGGCCACCCGGACTTCCGGGCACCGCGAGAACCGACTCGGCCGCGATGCCCGGTCCGGACTTCTGATCTGTGCCCGGTCAGCCGAAGGATTCGTTGGGCACGATATCGGTCCCTGTGATGACGAGTCCGATCACCACACCGATGACCAGGCACACGGCCGCCGCGATGGCCGCCCATTTCCCCAGCGACTCGCCGCGGACATGCCCGACCACGCCGAGCACGATCCCGGCCGCCCCGAACAGGATCGGGCAGAACAACAGCGACACCGCGGCGCAGACGAAACCGATGATGGACAGAACCTGCGGTCCCGAGCGTTCGGGCTGCTGGGTGGCGCCGTAGGGCTGGTACTGCTGCTCGGGGTAAGCGGGATAGCCCCCGGCCCCCGGGGCGCTGCCGGACCATCCGCCCTGTTGTCCGCCCGGCGCGGCGCCGCTCGGCCAGCCCGGCTGCGCGCCCGGCGCGCCACCCCATCCCGCCTGCTCACCGGGTGCGTTCCAGCCGGGTTGCCCGCCGTACGGGCCCCCGGGCTGCTGCCCGCCCTGACCTCCGCCCGGCTGTCCGGGCTGTCCGCCGTACCCACCCGGCGGCGGATACTGGCCGCCGCCCGGCGGCGGGTAGGGCGCACCGCCCGGCGGCTGCCCGTGACCCTGCGGCCCGCCGGGTGCCTGCGGTTGCCAGGCCTGCCCCGGGGAATGCTCCTCGGGCCGGGCCGACCACGCCTGCGGCGGAACCTCACCACCGGGCGGTTGCTGTTCGGCGGAGCCGGGTTGCCAGCCTTGGGCGAAGGCGGCGGAGCCCCGGTCGGATTCTCGGTCCGACGGCTGCTCGCCACCCGGCCGGGACGAGTCGCCGGGCGGCCGGGACTCGCGGCCCAGCAGTTTCGGCAGGTACTCGGTGGGCGGATCGTCGGATCGGGCTGCCTCCGCACCGGCCGGTTCGTCCGGCGCCCCGGCGGGGGTATGCGGTCGCGGGGCTTCCGGAGCATTGCCGGAGGTCTGCGGCTCGTCCGGCGGCTGCGGCGCCCCCGGCGCCAGAAGCGGCTCGTCCCGTGTTTCCCCGGCGTGGTCCGCCGGCCGTTCGGACGATCCGGCTCCGGCGTTCGACCGGTCGGTGCTGTTGTCCTCCGGGGTCTCGCCGGATTCTCGCGGGTCCTGCGGTGTGCTCATCACGTCTCCTCGTGCGTCGTCGAGGGCTCGTAGGCCGGTACCGCGGTGCGGGTGCAGTCAGCTGTCGGGTTCGTCCTCTATATGGATGGCGGCGGCCTCGGCGGGACGGTCGTCGTCGACGGCGCGGTCGCGGCGGTCGGGTTCCTGTTCCAGCGATTCGGCGATCCCGAGACGGCCGTCGTCGTCGCCTTCCCGGTTGCGAATGCGCAGGTCACGAGGTGGGTCCTCGATATAGCGTTCGTAGGCGCGGACCTCGTCCTCTTGTTCGTCGTCACCCATATCGGGCTCTCGTGGTTCGCGATCCATACCAACCAGTATGCGCCGCCGCGCCCTCCCGCAGCGGGACCGTGACCAGCGGTGTCGAGTTCTGTGCCCGGACGACGAACGGCCCCGGACCAGCTGGTCCGGGGCCGCTCGGAACAAAGATCAGGCGTTGCCGTTGAACAGTCCGGTCACCGAACCGTTCTCGAACACCTCACGGATGGTGCGGGCCAGCAGCGGCGCGATGGACAGCACGGTGAGCTGCGGGAATTTCTTGTCCTCGGTGATCGGCAGGGTATTGGTCACCACGACCTCCTTGGCGCCGCAGGACGCGAGACGCTCGGCGGCGGGGGCGCTCAGCACACCGTGGGTCGCCGCGATGACCACATCGCCGGCACCGGCTTCACGAAGTACATTCACCGCGCCGGCGATGGTGCCACCGGTGTCGATCATGTCATCGATGAGGATGCAGGTGCGGCCCTCGACGGCGCCGACCACCCGGTTCGACTTCACCTGGTTGGGGACCAACGGGTCGCGAGTCTTGTGGATGAACGCCAGCGGTGCGCCGTCCAGCGAATCCGCCCACTTCTCCGCGACCCGGACCCGGCCGGAGTCGGGGGAGACCACGGTGATGTTGTCGAGGCTGTAGTTGGTGCGGACGTACTCGGCGAGCTGCAGCTGCGCGTGCATATGGTCGACGGGGCCGTCGAAGAAACCCTGGATCTGGTCGGTGTGCAGATCGACCGTGACGATCCGGTCGGCACCCGCGGTCTTGAGCAGATCCGCCACCAGACGAGCCGAGATCGGCTCGCGGCCGCGGTGCTTCTTGTCCTGGCGGGCGTACGGGTAGAACGGCAGGATGGCGGTGATCCGCTTGGCCGAACCGCGCTTGAGCGCGTCGATCATGATGAGCTGTTCCATCAGCCACTGGTTCAGCGGAGCCGGGAAACTCTGCAGTACGAAGGCGTCGGAACCGCGGACCGACTCCTCGAAGCGGACGAAGATCTCCCCGTTCGCGAACTCACGCGCGATCTGCGGGGTGACGTGAACGTCGAGTTCCTTGGCCACCTGCTCGGCTAGTTCGGGGTGCGACCGTCCGGCGAAGAGCATCAGGTTCTTCTGGTTGTCGATCCATGACGCGGTCACTGCTGGTTGCCATCCTTAAGCTTTGTTGCTCGACCTGGTGTCTCATCGGCCGCGAGCGCTTTCGCCGCCGCATCTGCTGCAGCGGTTCCGGGACGTTTCCGCTGCACCCAGTTCTCGATATTGCGCTGCGTCCCCCCGGACACTGCCAACGCGCCGGGCGGAACGTCTTCCCGCAGTACAGTACCTGCTCCGGTATATGCGCCGTCACCCACGGTCACCGGTGCAATGAACATCGTATCGCTGCCGGTGCGTACGTGGGATCCCACGACGGTGCGGTGTTTGCGCACCCCGTCGTAGTTCACGAACACACTGGATGCTCCGATGTTGCTGTGGTCGCCGATGGTGGCGTCACCGATATAGGTGAGATGCGGGACCTTGGTATGCCTGCCGATCTCGACGTTCTTGGTCTCCACGAACGCGCCGATCTTGCCGGACTCACCCAGCGCCGTACCCGGCCGCAGATAACTGAACGGTCCGACCGTCGCACGCGCGTCGACCGTCGCGCCCTCGCCGTGCGTGCGGATCACCCGGGCGCCGTCGCCGACCGAGGTGTTGGTCAGGGTGGAATCCGGGCCGATTTCGGCGTCCTCGCCGATCACCGTCGTGCCCAGCAGCTGGACGCCCGGGCGCACCACGGTGTCGCGGCCGATCCGGACATCGGTGTCGATCCACGTGGTGGCCGGATCGACGATGGTCACCCCGGCGCGCATATGTCTTTCCAGGATGTAGCGGTTGAGCGTGTGCGCCGCCGCGGCCAACTGCACCCGGTCGTTGACGCCGGTGACCTTCGCCGAATCGACCAGCCGTGCGCCCTTGACCGGGTACCCGGCCTCACGGGCGAGTTTCAGGACATCGGTCAGATACAACTCGTGCTGGGCGTTGGCGGTGGACAGCCGACCGAGCATGGTGCGCAGCACGGCGGCGTCGAAGGCGTACACGCCGGAATTGACCTCACGGATCGCGGCCTGCTCGGGCGTCGCGTCGGCGTGCTCCACGATTTCGGCGACCTCGCCGTCGGCGGCGCGCACGATCCGGCCGTAGCCGTTCGGATCGCCGGGCACGAAGGTGAGGACCGTGACGGCCGGCCGCTCGGGATAGCTGCGATGCTCGTCGAGCAGCGCGGACAAGGTGTGGCCGTCGAGCAGCGGGACGTCTCCGGACGTGACGATGACATCACCGGTGAAATCGGCGGGCAGCCCGGAGAGCCCGACCTGAACGGCATGCCCGGTGCCGAGTTGCCGCTCCTGAACCACCGGTACGATCTCGCGGGCCAACTCGTTCGCCACCGCGGCCGCGGCGGCGCCGACCTGCTCGCGGTCGTGGCCCACCACCGTCACCAGATGGTGCGGGTCGATGGAGTGGGCCGCGTACAACGCGTGCGCCAGCATGCTGCGACCCGCGAGGGGATGCAGCACCTTGGGGGTCTTCGACCGCATTCTCGTACCGGCACCTGCGGCTAGCACGATGACGGCGGTCTGCTCCTGCATGAATCTCCCTCGGGCCGACGATGGTCATCGTGCACGCGAGCTGCTCCGCCGCCAGGACTCGAACCTGAACTATCTGAACCAAAATCAGAGGTGCTGCCATTACACTACGGCGGACTGCCACACCGGTGGGTACCCGAAACCCGCCGCTGTGCCCCGGCACGGCAACGATACTCGCATGCCACCCCGGGATACGTCGAACCGTGGTGGTGGCGACACGCCCGCGGGAACTTTCCGACGCGTCCCATCCGTGACCGGCAGACCCTCGACACCGCCCGGGTGACCCCGGCCGCCGCAGGTCTGAGACAGTTGATCTCGATGGTTCTGGTCGCTGGTCCGGCTCCGGCCGTACCCGCGACCCCGATAACCAGGGAGGCGGGAAGCGTGTCGTCGGGAGAACCGAGAGCGGCGGAGGAGCCACCGGCCGTGGGGGAGGCCAAAGAGGTGACCGAGCAGGTCCGGGCGGCTCGGCAGCGGATGACCGGTACCCAGCGGCGGCAGCAGTTGATCGAGATCGGCCGGGCCCTGTTCGCCGAGCGCGGCTACGACGCCACCTCGATCGAGGAGATCGCGCAGCGCGCCCAGGTGTCCAAACCCGTCGTCTACGAGCACTTCGGCGGAAAAGAGGGGCTGTACGCCGTCGTCGTCGACCGTGAGATGTCGATGTTGCTCGACATGATCACCTCCTCGCTCACCAACAACAGATCCCGGGTCCGGCTCGAACAGGTGGCGCTGGCGCTGCTCACCTATATCGAGCAGCGCACCGACGGATTCCGCATCCTGGTGCGGGACCAGCCCGTCTCCTCCACCGACGGCCGCTACTCGAGCCTGCTCAACGAAGCGGTCAACCAGGTGGCGCACCTGCTCGGCGGAGACTTCGAACGCCGCGGCTTCGATATCAGCCTGGCCGGCCTGTACGCGCAAGCATTGGTCGGGATGGTGGCCACCACCGCCACCTGGTGGCTCGACGTGCGGAGTCCGTCGAAGGAAGTCGTCGCCGCGCATCTGGTCAACCTGTGCTGGAACGGCCTGAGCCACCTGGAAGCCGACCCCCAGCTCAGTTCGGAATGGCCCGCCATCACCGGGCCGCCGCCGGCGAACTCCCCGGGCGGGCAGCGAAGTTCGGATAACCACGGATGAACTGCGCCGAACCAGGGTGGCCCGGCGAATCGAGAGACGCAGCGAACACTGATGGTACGGTTCACCCATCCTTTGGGTGCTGTTCGGGCGGTCTACTTCGACAATGTCGGTCTACTTCAGGATGGCTGGTTATCGGTATGACAGGCGGAGCTGATGGCTAGGCAAGCGCGCGCGGAGATCACTCGCGATTCCGTGCTGGCGGGCGCTGCCGACGTCTTTCTGCGCTTGGGCTACGCCAACGCGAGCCTCAGCGAGATCATCGCGCAGTCCAATGTGACCAAGGGCGCCTTGTACTTTCACTTCGGGTCCAAGGAAGAACTGGCCCGCGCCGTGGTCGATCAGGGCAACGAGCGACTCGTCGCATCCTGCAAAGGATTCTTCGACTCCCGAGTCCCGGCACTGGAAGCGGCGATAGGGATCACCTATGTGGTGGCCGACCTGTCGATGAACGACCCGATGGTCGGCGCCATGCTCAAACTCACCCACCAGATCGGCGACTACCGCGGCGCGAACGGCGACAATATCGCCAAAACCTGGGGCGAGACCTACCGGCTCCTGTCCGAACGCGCGATCACCCAGGGCGACCTGCTGCCCGAGCTGGACCCGGAGACGATCGGCCTGCTGCTGTACGGGCTCACCACCGGCATCCACATCGTCGCGGTGGGCACCGAATCGGTCGATCAGATGGCCGCCCGGATGGAACGGGCCTGGTATTTCATACTCCCGTCGATCGTCCCCGACGACAAGATCGCCTATTTCCGGGAGTTCGCGGCCCGGCGGTTGCGTCGGTACGTGCCGTAATTTTGGCCCCGCCTTCGGCGGGTCGGGTCGGGGCCCTCGTCAACCCCGGGTCTTCACTCCGCCGCTCAGTCGCTGCGCTCCTTCGCTCTGTCGCTCCAGAACCGGGGCGGGCCCCGACTGTGTTTGATTGCGCCGCCTTCGGCGGCGCGGGTCGGGGCCCTATCAACCCCGGTTCTTCACTCCGGCGCTCAGTCGCTGCGCTCCTTCGCTCTGTCGCTCCAGAACCGGGGCGGGCCCCGACCACGGAATGCTGGCCTTGTGAGGTGGGGTGAGTGATTTGTGGAGGTTGGCACACCCCTGTGGGGAGGGGCGGAGGTTGTGCTGCCCTCGGTCAACAGGATCGGTGACAAGGTCTGCCTGTGCGGACGGGTCGGCGATGGTCCGGGAGGTCCGTACGCGACGTAACCGCTCGGCGCCGAGTCCAGCGAGGCACTTAATGGGTTGAGGCCCGTCCCGGCGTTCAGCCCTCGAAAGCGCATGAGGCGAAGCCTCGAGTCTCGAGGGCTGAACGCCGGGACGGGCCTCAACCCCCGCGACGCCGCAGGCGGCGCAAATAAACACAGACCTTCGCGAGCAACCCCACTCCTCGCCTTCGCGAGCAACCCCACTCCTCGCCTTCGTGCGCCGGCCCACCCGACCCCCGCCGGCCCACCCGACCCGCCTTGCCCACACCCACCGTCGCCTGCCGGCCCGGTCGCACCCCGCCCCCCCGGGAACCCGCTCGGTCCCCGCCCGACTCCTCGTGACCAGCGAGGTACCCTTTCCGGTCCCCTCGTCCCGGGCCGGGGGCTCGTCGATACACTCGGCTGGCCCGGTGGAATCGCTTTCGTTCGGCGTTCAGGAGAGAACATGTCTGCCCCTCGTCCACCACTGGCGGGACTGGCCGCGGCGGCCGGTGCCGATACCGCGTTGCGGACGGTTTCCGGGATGCTCGGGCGGTCGCCGGTGGAGTTGGTGGCGCCGGCCGCGGTGCGGTCGTTCGTCGCGGCGACCATGGCCGCGCAGCGGCCGGTGGTGGTGGTGACCGCGACCGGCCGGGAAGCCGATGATCTGACTGTCGAGCTCAGCGAGATGCTGGGGGCGGCGGTGGCGCAGTTCCCGTCCTGGGAGACGTTGCCGCACGAGCGGCTGTCGCCGGGGGCCGATACGGTCGGGCGACGGCTCGAGGTGTTGCGGCGGCTGGCTCATCCCGAGGATTCGGTCTTCGCGGAACCGCTGCGGGTGGTGGTGACCACGGTGCGGTCGTTGATGCAGCCGATGGCGAGCGGGTTGGGCGATATCGAGCCGATCGTGTTGCGGATCGGCGGGGAAGCCGATTTCGACGAATTGGTCTCGCGGCTGGTCGAATTCGCGTACACGCGGGTGGACATGGTCGGCAAGCGTGGTGAGTTCGCGGTGCGCGGCGGCATTCTGGACGTGTTCCCGCCGACCGCGGACCATCCGGTCCGGGTGGAGTTCTGGGGCGACGAGATCACCGAGCTGCGGTCGTTCTCGGTGGCCGATCAGCGTTCGCTCGGGGAAACCTCGGTCGACGTCGTGGTCGCGCCGCCGTGCCGGGAACTGTTGCTCACCGCCGCGGTGCGGGAGCGGGCCGCGGCGGTGGCGGCGGCGAACCCGGCGGACGCGGCGCTGGTCGAGATGCTGGCGAAACTGGCCGAGGGCATTCCGGTGGAGGGGATGGAGGCGCTGCTGCCGGTGCTGCAACCGGGGGAGTTGCGGCTGCTCACCGAGCTGTTGCCCGACTCCACCCATCTGCTGGTGTGCGACCCGGAGAAGGTCCGTACCCGGGCGGCCGACCTGATGCGTACCGGGGAAGAGTTTCTGGAAGCGTCGTGGACCGCGGCGTCGTTCGGCGGGGCGGCGCCGCTGGGTGCGCACGGTCTGGATCTCGCGGCCTCGGCGTATCGCCCGCTGACCGATATCCGCGCCAGCGCCGATCAGCGGGAACTGCCGTGGTGGACGTTGAGCCCGTTGTCGGCGGGCGACCCGTCGGAGGTGGTCTTGCCGGTACAGTCCGGGCCCACCGCGCGCGGATCCGACGAGTTGGTCGCGACGATCTTCGCGTCGTTGCGGGCCCATGTCACGACCGGTGGTCGCGCGGTGGTCGTGCTGGCGGGCCACGGCACCGCGCAGCGCACACTGGAACGACTCGGCGAGGCGGAGGTTCCGGCCGCGGTGCTGCCGGCCGGCGAGGAGCCCGCGCCGGGCGTGGTGGGGGTGCTGTGCGGTTCGCTGCACGACGGGGTGATCTTCGGGGACGCGGGCTTGGTGGTGGTCGCGGAATCCGATCTGACCGGTAACCGGGTGACGGCCCCGGGCGACGGGAAACGGCTGCCCGCCAAACGCCGCAACCAGGTGGATCCGCTGGCATTGAACGCCGGGGACATGGTCGTGCACGACCAGCACGGGATCGGCCGGTTCGTGGAGATGATCGAGCGCACGGTGGGCGGCGCGCGGCGCGAATATCTGGTGATCGAGTACGCGCCCGGTAAACGCGGCCAACCCGGGGACCGGTTGTTCGTACCGATGGAATCGCTGGACCAGTTGTCCCGGTATGTGGGTGGGGAACTGCCGAGCCTGTCGAAACTGGGCGGGGCGGACTGGGCGAACACCAAGCGCAGGGCCCGCAAAGCGGTTCGGGAGATCGCCGGCGAGCTGGTGCAGCTGTATGCCGCCCGGCAGGCCGCCCCCGGTCATGCTTTCGGCCCGGACACGCCGTGGCAGCGGGAGATGGAGGACGCGTTCGTCTTCACCGAGACCGTGGATCAGCTCACCGCCATCTCCGATGTGAAGGCGGATATGGAGAAGGCGGTCCCGATGGACCGGGTGGTCTGCGGTGATGTCGGGTACGGCAAAACCGAGATCGCTGTGCGCGCCGCGTTCAAGGCAGTGCAGGACGGCAAGCAGGTGGTGGTGCTGGTGCCGACCACACTGCTGGCCCAGCAGCATCTGCAGACTTTCACCGAACGTCTCGCCGGGTTCCCGGTCACGGTGAAGGGGCTGTCCCGGTTCACCGACCCCGCGGAATCGCGGGAAGTGCTCGCGGGCATGGCCGAGGGCGAGGTCGATATCGTGGTCGGCACGCACCGGCTGTTGCAGACGGGGGTGCGCTGGAAGAACCTCGGGCTGGTCATCGTGGACGAGGAGCAGCGTTTCGGGGTGGAGCACAAGGAACACATCAAGGCGCTGCGTACCCACGTGGACGTCCTGACCATGTCCGCGACCCCGATCCCGCGCACGTTGGAGATGAGTCTGGCCGGTATCCGCGAGATGTCGACCATCCTCACCCCGCCCGAGGAACGCCATCCGGTGCTGACCTATGTCGGCGGTTACAACGACAAACAGGTCACCGCGGCGATTCGGCGCGAGCTGCTGCGCGACGGCCAGGTGTTCTATGTGCACAACCGGGTGTCGTCGATCGAGAAGGCGGCCGCGCGGATCCGGGAGCTGGTTCCCGAGGCCCGGGTCGTGGTGGCGCACGGCCAGATGAACGAGGACACTCTGGAACGCACCGTCCAGGGATTCTGGCAGCGCGAATACGACGTGCTGGTGTGCACGACGATCATCGAGACCGGCCTGGATATCTCCAACGCCAATACTCTGATCGTGGAACGCGCCGATGCGCTGGGTCTTTCTCAGCTGCACCAGTTGCGGGGCCGGGTCGGGCGCAGCCGGGAACGCGGCTACGCCTACTTCCTGTATCCGGGGGAGAAACCGCTCACCGAAACCGCCTACGACCGGCTCGCCACCATCGCGCAGAATTCCGATCTCGGGGCCGGCATGGCCGTGGCCATGAAGGATCTGGAAATCCGCGGTGCGGGCAATGTGCTCGGCGCCGAACAGTCGGGCCATGTGGCGGGCGTGGGTTTCGACCTGTACGTACGACTCGTCGGCGAAGCGGTGGAGGCATACCGGGCGGCCGCCGACGGGAAACCGATCACCACCGAGGAGACCAAAGAGGTCCGGATCGACCTACCGGTGGACGCGCATATTCCGCCCGATTACATCGCCAGCGACCGGCTGCGGCTGGAGGCCTACCGCAAACTCGCTGCCGCTCACGACGATCCGGCGCTGGCGGCGGTGGTCGAGGAACTCGTGGACCGGTACGGGCCGCTGCCCGTCGAAGTGGGCCGGTTGGTCTCGGTGGCCAAACTGCGGCTGCTGGCGCGCGAGTACGAGGTCGCCGAGATCGCGGTGACCGGTACGACGGTGAAGATCTCGCCGCTGTCGCTGCCCGATTCGAAACAGATGCGGCTCAAGCGGATATACCCGAGCGCGACCTACCGCGCCGCCAGTGGGGTGGTCCAGTTGCCGCTGCCGCGGGTGCGCGACAGTGTGGGCGCCGACCGGCTGCGCGACGTCGTGCTGCTGCAGTACCTGGCGGATCTGCTGCTCGCGCTGGACGGAAAGGCCGCCGGCGCTGTGGACCTCACTGTGGCGACCGAGGTGTCCACGGCGCGATGACGTCTGTTCCTCCATCCGGCGCCGCCGGTGACGACCACGTGTCCCGGCCAGAACCCGAGATGCTCGAATCGGAAACAGCCACCGTGGCGGCGGGGTTGGCCGAGGCGGTCGAGGTGATGGACCGGCTGTGGCGGTTCGGTGGCTGGGAGGTCACCCAGACCCACGATTCGCTGCGTCCGTACCTGCTGGAGGAGACCTACGAACTGCTCGACGCGATCCAGCACGAGGACACCGGGACCATCCGCGAGGAACTGGGTGATCTTCTGCTGCAGGTGCTGTTCCATTCGCGAATCGCGGAGGCCGCGGGGGAATTCACCATCGACGATGTGGCCGCCGCGCTGGTGGCCAAACTGGTGAACCGCAGCCCGCATCTGTCCGGGGAGGCGGCGGCGTTCGGCTTCGACTCCGCAGCGTCGGTGACGGACAAGGTCGCCGCGCAGGAAAAAGCTTGGGAAGAGCGTAAATCCGTGGAGAAGGCCCGGCGGTCCTGCCTGGACGGTATCGCCATGGCACAGCCCGCGTTGGCGCTGGCGGAGAAGGTCCGATCTCGCAGTGCCCGGGCCGGGCTACCGGACGAGCTGATCCCGGAGAGCCTTCGCGTGATCCGGCTGGGCGGCCCGGAGAGCGCGGAAGAAAGCTTGCGCAAGCAGACCCTCGCCTTCGCCGCGACGATCCGTCGGGCGGAGGACGCCGCCGAAGCCGCCCGGGAGGCGCGCCTGCCGCTGTCCGCCGCGGACTGGCGCAGGTACTGGTCGGCCGAGCGCCGCCTCGATCACCGACCGTGACATTCGCGAGAAACGCATCCGCCTGGGGCCGAGTTCAGCTGGGCCGCCGAGGGTTCGGCCTGTTCGGCGTTTCAGCGCTCGAAGCGCACGTGCCGCAGGTGCGCGTCCCGAGGGCGCAACGCGGGATCCCGGGGCCGGCCCCTGTGCGCGTCGGCGCGCGGATCAGACATTGACTCCGTAGTCGCGCGCTATACCCGCCAGACCCGAGGCGTAGCCCTGGCCGATCGCGCGGAACTTCCATTCACCCTGCCGGCGATAGAGCTCGCCGAACACCATGGCGGTTTCGGAGGAGGCGTCCTCGGACAGGTCGTACCGGGCCAGTTCGGCGCCGGTGTTCAGATCGGTTACGCGGATATAGGCGTTGCGGATCTGGCCGAAGGACTGGCCGCGCTGGTCGGCGTCGTGAATGGATACCGGGAAGAAGATATTGGTGATCGTTTCGGGCGTATTCGCCAGATCGACATTGATCACCTCGTCGTCACCATCGCCCTCACCGGTCAGATTGTCGCCGGTGTGTTCGATGGAGCCCTCCGGTGAGCGGAGGTTGTTGTAGAACACGAAATGCTGGTCCGAGAGAACCTTCAGGCTCGGGCCGGTCGCCAGGGCGCTGGCGTCCAGGTCGTAATCGGCGCCCATGGTGGTGCGCACATCCCAGCCGAGGCCGACGGCGATCTTGGTCAGGTTGGGGGCCTGTTTGGACAGCGAGACATTTCCGCCCTTGGCCAGGTTGACGCTCATGATCTCCTTCCCGCGGCGCCCCTGGCGCCCGACTGGCTGAGCGCCTTGGGCGCCCGACTGGTTCGATGCCCTGGGACGCCGACCGGATTCGACGCCTGGGCGCCCGTCAGGTATGAAGCTGGGGTTCCCGACCGGTTCGGCGCGCCGCGCCCCCGACCTCAGTTCTTCTCTTCGTTCTCCGCCCAGGACTTCAATATCGAGACCCGATGTTCGAGGGCGTGCAGTTCGCTGTCGTCGAGGATGGTGCGCTGGATACCCTGGGCGACCGCGAAGGCCGACTGCCGATGGTCGTCGATAACGTCCACGTCCAGGCGGACCGCCACATAGTCGGCGGCGCCGGGCATCTCCTCGGCGATGACCTTCGCCGAACCCCGGGCGCACAGGGCCACGTTCCCGCCGCCGAGGATCAGCAGCGCGACCTGCGGCCGCTCCCGGAGTCGGGCCAGCGATCCGCGATCGAATTTGAGGCTCAGCAGGATTCGCCGATCACCGGCGCGGACCGGCCAGGAGACCGGGATGGCGTGTGGCGCCGGATCGGTGGTGACCAGGACCGCGATCGTCTCCTGCGGCCATTCCGGCAGCGCTTCCAGTTCGGGATGGTCGGCCGCGGTGCTTTCCGCGGGACTGATTCCGGCTGCCATATCGTCCCCTCCTGGATCGACGTGGCGCGGCGGAAGAATGCCGCACCGTGCACCAGTCTAGAGGTCGGCGCGGACGCGCGCCGGGGAAGTACCCGGTCCTACCTGCGCCGGAACGCGCTGCCGCCGACCGCAATCCGGGTGCCTGGAGCAAGGGAGACCTCAGAACGCAAGGTCAGCAAGGCCCTTCGGGCGTGGTGCGGTCTGGTGGGGGTGTATCGGTCCGCGGTGGACCGGGCTCCGCTCGGATCAGGCGGTGGCCAGGACATCCGAGTCGGTCCGGACCCAGGTCCGGCCCATCGCGGCGGGCGCGATCTCACTGGACGCGTCGTGGCGGGCGTGGTCGCCGAGCTGCGTGCCGCCGAGTGCGGCCAGTTTCGCGGCGGCGATCTCCCCGCCCCGGTTGAAGGTGTTGTCGTAGACCGAATCGCCCAGTCCGAACACCGCGAACCGCAGACCGGTCAGATCCGGGCGGCGCGTGTCCAGGGCGGCGAACCGGGCCACGCCTTCCGCTCGAAAACTTTGGAGAGGCAATCCTAACTTACGGTCTGCGTCGGGCGGGGAGCCAGCAGTGCGTCCTGCTGGTCGAGCAGGCTGAAGTACTTGCGCAGCATCAGGCCCGCGGTGGCGGCCAGGCCCGCGGTGAGCCCCCACCAGACCCCGGCGGCGCCCAAGCCGGCCGGAAAGGCCAGCACCAGGGCGGTGGGCAGGCCGACCATCCAATAGCCCACGACCGATAAGCGGAAACCGGCATCGGTGGCCTGTAATCCGCGCAGCAGTCCGGTGCCGATGTTCTGGGCCGCGTCGACGAACTGCAGCACGATACCGATCAGCAGCAGCGAGCGTGCCACCTCGAGGGTCGCGGCATCGGCGGGGTCGAGGAAAGGACGCAACACCAGGTCGGGCACGAAGGCGTAGGCCAATCCGGTGCCGACGGCGACCACCCCGGCGAACCGCAGTGCGAGCCGGGCCAGGCTGCGGGCATGCGCGGTCTCGTCCCTGGCGACGCTGTGACTGACCAGGATCGATGCGCCGTGCGAGATGCCGATTGCGATCTGGAAAACGATGTAGATCACCTGGTACACGACATTGTGGGCGGCCAGCGCCGCCGGCCCCAGTGCACCCATGACCAGCGCGAGCACCGAGAACATCCCGGCCTCGGAACCGTAGGTGAGGGCGATCGGCGTGCCCAGCCGGAGTTCGTGGCGCACTGTCGCCGCGCGCACCGGCCACGGACGGATCGGGAGGGTGCGGCCGAGTTCGGGATCGCGCCGCACCATCGTCCAGAACACCGCGAACATGAGCAGGAAGACCAGCGATGTCGCGACCCCGACGCCGGTGAGGCCGAGGGCGGGCAGTCCGGCCCAGCCGTGGATCAACGCCAAGGCCAGCCCCAGGTTGACCGCGATGGAACCCAGGGTCACCAGCAACAGCCCCTGGGGCCGTTGCATCCCGACGGTGTACTGCCGCAGCACCTGGAACCACAGGCAGGGCAGGAGGCCGGGGGCCAGCGCGACCATGAGCGGTCTGGCGTCGGCGAGTACCCCGGCGTCCTGGCCGAGCCATGGCAACGACCAGCCCAGGCCGATGAGTATCGCGCCGCCGAGCAGGCCGGCGGCGGTGGCGATCAGGAAACTGGACCGCACCACCTCGCGGATCTCGGGGTCGGGATCGGCGCCGCGTTTTCCGGCCGCGCCCACCGCGGCCGCGATCTGGTTGCCGCTGCCGGTGATCAACCCGACGCACATGGTGCGGATCTGGTTGAACAGCACCAGCGCGAGCCCGCCGGCCGCGACCGCGTGGACGCCGAGACTGCCCATCAGGGCGATATTGGTGGTGGAAACCGCGACCTGCGCGAGTTGCGTCAGGGCGATGGGGGCGGCCAGGGCGGCGAGCCGCCGGCTTTCGGGACGATATCGCGAGAGGGGTGTGCTGATCACCGGGCCCGCACCATAGTGTCCGAATCCTCCGTATGGTTGTGTTCGTCCGGTCGGTTGACGCGGACGGCGTGGGTATTCCCGGTGGCGGACTCGTTCAAAACTGCCGCACCCACCGGTCGGGCGCCCCGGTCCGCGGGAGCGTACCGGGTCAGCATGGCGTGCACATCACGTTCGGTCTCGGTATCGAGCAGGTCGCGGGCGGCCATCCAGTCGTCGTCGAAGACGGTGTCCAGGTACTTCTCGCCCCCGTCGCAGACGATGGTGACCACGGTGGAACCGGCCGGGAACTCCTCGAGCCGGGTGAGCGCCGCGTGGACCGATCCGCCCGCCGAACCGCCGAGCATGAGGCCGAGCCGACGTGACACAGCGCGGCAGGTCGCGAACGCGGCCCGGTCCGAGACCTTGACTCCTTCGTCGAGCAGGTCGTAGTCCACGGCGGTGCCGATAGTGGCGCCGGGCGGGGTGCCGGTGCCGGACTGCCAGTACGGCCCGCCCGGCCCGCCGAAGGCGATCGAGCCGACCGGCTCCACCCCGATCACTCGCGGAACGCAGCCCAGCTGGCGCAGCCGGGTCGCGGTGCCGAACAGCGAACCCCCGGTGCCGACCGCGGACAGCAGGATGTCCACCCGATCCACTTCCGCCAGTAATTCGTCGGCGACCGCGTAATAGCCGACCGCGTTGGCGTCGTTGTTGTGCTGTTCGGTGAAGAACGCGTCGGGATCCCCGGTCGCCATGGCCTCGGCATGGTCTTCACGCGCGGAGGTGGCGAGATCGTCATTGCCGTCCTCCGCCACGAAAACCAGCTCCGCGCCCATTGCCCGCATCGCCCGCAATTTGTCCTTACTCGCATGATGGTCGACCACAGCGGTGAAACGATAACCGCGTTCGGCGGCCACCACCGCGAGACCGAGTCCGGTATTTCCGGATGTGGATTCGATGATATGCCCGCCATCGCGCAGCAAACCCCGACGCTCCGCGTCGAGAACCATTTCCCGCGCCATCCGGATCTTGGCGGCGCCGGTGGGATTGAACTGTTCCAGCTTGAGCAGTAATCGGGTGCCGGACCCGGTGGCGGCCAATTCGAAGAGCGGGGTGCGGCCGATCAGGTCCGTGACACGGGTGACGAGGGACATGGCGGATCTCCTGGGCGTCGATATCGGGCAGTGCGGTGAGACCGGAGCTGACGGCCTCACGGACAGGGTTGATCGAGGGCCCAGCGATACCTGCCGCCCGGTGCTTCGGACAGCACCACCTTCGGCGGGAGGGGTAATTCGTGAAAGGGCGATTCGTTGGAATCCATCTGATATCCGGCGGTGTTCGGATAGATCAGCAGATCGCCGGGAACGGCTTCGCGGGGCAGCGGAATCCGGCGCCAGCTGAGCATGTCCGATTCGAGGCAGGTGGCGGCGCCGACGACCGTCGGGGTCGGGTCTCCCGGGTGGTCGGGCCACAGCACCGGGTCGGGGAGGTATTCGCTGTCGAACCACTGTTCGGAAAGGCTCAGACTCGTTCCGTCCACCGTCAGGATCCGGTACGGCTGCCCGTGCTCGTGGCGAGTCTTCCCGCCCTGCACCCGGAAGACCGTGCTGCCCGCGCGGTCCAGCAGGGCGCGACCCGGTTCGACGGCCAGGGTCGTATCGGTGCGCCGCAGTCGATCGGCGAGATCGCCGGTTCGCAGAATCGCGGTGAGCATCGCCGGACCGGGTTCGGGAAAGGAATACGGGTAGTACGACTCGAACGCTTTCCCGGAATGGAACCAGCGGCGGGTCGCCTGCTGCTGAAAAGCTGCCCAATCCGCGGCGGGGACATAGTCGACACCGAAACCGCCGCCGATGGAAATGATTCCGGCGGGGTGGCCGAGCGCCCGCGCGGCGCGACAGCGGTCGAGTAGTTGCGCGGCCAATTCGGCGCGGGGATCGGGATCGTATCCGGAGAGGTGGAAACTGAAGCCCTGTAGAGAAATCGACGGGAAGCCGGTTGCTTCGGAGGTCGCCAGATCGAGTTCGTCGGCCGACATTCCGAATCGACTGGCCGAGGCGGCGGGCAGCGCCCGCAGCAGCACCCGGACCGGGATATCCAGTGCGGACAGTCGTTTCAGCTCCCCGAGGCTGTCCACGGCTACCAGGCATCCGTGCCGGGCGGCGAGCCAGTGCAGCTCGTCGGATTTCTCGGGTCCGGTGACCAGCAATTCCGCACCGCGAATTCCCTGCCCCAGTGCGGCGGTGAGTTCGCCGGTGCTCGAGACATCGATACCCGCGCCCGCGGTGGCGCAGGCTCGCGCCACGCAGGCCGCCTTGTTGGCTTTCTTGCCGTAATAGACGATGCCGGAGATCCCGGCGTCGGCGAAAACCTGCTGGAATCCGCGAATATTGTCGATCACGCGCGGCGGATACATCAGATGGAACGGTCCGCGCACCGCGAAGGCGATATCGCCGAGCAGTTGCGGGTCGGCGAGGACCTGTTGTTCCCAGGGGTCGCGACGGGCGGGCACCGGGGCCGCGACGGTCCCCGCGCACCGGTCCGACGATCCGGGACCGGCTCCGGCGCGGGCGTCGGCTCCGGTCAGTCCCATAGCGACACCTCCGTGCCACGGCCCTCGGCGATCGCGCGTTCGGCCAGGGCGTGCGCCACCGCGATATCGGTGAGCACCAGACCGCTGTTGTAGACGAAGATCTTCTCGTCCGCCCGCTGCCGGGCCACAGCGCGCCGGCTCAGGATCTGCGGCAGTTCGGCGTCCACCCGGCGCAATTCGCCGTTCTCGTCGGCCATATCCGTCCCGGTCAACGCCATCTGCTCGGCGCTGGTGGCGACCACCCGGTCGGCGTCGCGCAGCGTGGAGGGCGCGAGGCCGTAACCCACCAGGACCACCACCGATCCCGGTTTCAGATGCTCGGATTCGATCGCCACCTCGGTACCGGGTCCGGCGGTCGCCAGGATCACGTCCGCGGTCCCCGCCGCGGCGAGGGGGTCGTCCACGTTCTCCAGCAGCGCGTGCGGCGCGTAGTCCGCGAGATGCCGGTGTACGGCCTCGATGCCTTCGGGATGAGTGCCGTACAGCATCAGCTTGCGCAGCTGCGGATTGGCGGCCAGCAGATGGGGGAGCGCATTGCGCCCCTGCGTTCCGGTGCCGATGAGCAACACGGTATCCGCGTCGCGGCGCAGCGTCTCCCGTACCAGCAGCGCTGATACCGCCGGGGTGCGCAGCGCACCCACCCGGGCGCAGTCCATCATGGCGATGGGTGCGCCTGTGGTGTCGTCGTACAGCGTGATGGTCGTGTAGTAGCGCTTGGTGATGCGGTCGTGACCCGGGTCGAACTTGTACGAGGTCTTCATGGCGACCACCCGGCGCCGTCCGTCGCGGCCCAGCATCGCGTAGGCGACCGACCAGCCGTCCGGATTGGCGACGCTGAGCTTGCGGGGGTTATCGGAATCACCCGCGGCCAGTGCGATATACGCTTCCTCCACCGCGCGGACCACCTCGGCCGGGGCCACCGGCACGTCGGCGAGATCGCCGCGGCTCAGGACACGCAGGGGGGTGGCTCGGTCACGTGTGCTCAACGGATCCTCGATCATCTACTGCACCGTTCCGCTCTGCCCGCGCCCGTCGCGCCGGTAGCGGCGCGAAGGGCGCGATGATCTGCTGACCGTATCCATTCTCCCTGGATTCGGTTGCGCGGCGCGGGCGTTCGGGTAGCCGAATGTTCACCCGCTTGAGCCAGCGGTCGGTGCCGTCGTAGCGCGGCGTGAACGGAACCCGGCCGTGAACTGCGACGTCGTTATCGATCAGGAGCAGTTCACCGGGTTGGAGACAGGCCAGTACGCAGACTCGTTCGAGTTCGGTTTCCAGCCGCTGGTAAGCCGCGCGGTAGGCCGGATCCGCCTCGTCCAAGGGGGTATAGGCCGGATCGAACCGCACTGTGAGCGCTTCGGATTCGTTGTCGCGGCCGGGTTCGCACCACAACGTGGGTACCGCGACCGCGGCCGCGCGGTCGAAATCCGATCCGTAGGAGACGTCGGGCAGGATCGGCAGCGTGGGTGTGCGCAGGGCGCGTCGCTCCGCTCCGGTCAGCTCGACCCTGCGCACCGAGGACACCGTGGTGCCCACCCGGTCGGCGTTGCGCAGGCAGCCCAGGACCAGCAGGTTCGCGCGCCGCGGATGGAAGGCGTCCTCGGAGTGCGGGCTCAGTAGAACAGTGCTGCTGGCCCCCGACTGTTCGAACTCGTGCCCGGCGGCGGGCACGATGTTGTTGACCAGCCGGCCGTCCTGTTGGCCGGCCCACCCGAACGGTTCACCGGCCGCGGCGGCCAGCAGCAGCATGGCGATATCCAGCTCGAACGAGCAGCCGGGGCGGGCGGGGTCGGCACTCCAGGCGGTCGCCGTCTGCCAATCCGGCGGGGTGGGACCGATTTCGTCGTCGCGCAGTGGCAGCCGTCGTAGTACGCATGCCCCGGCGGAGGTGGCCGGGGGGCGCAGCGCGGTGTGGATTTCCGCGGGGAGATCGGTCGCGCGGGTGCGGATCTGTTCTATCAACGCGGGGTCGGACAGGGTGCGCGCGGCCGCGTCCCGCCCGGGACCCAGTGTGAAGGCGATCTCCGCGGCCAGTTCACGCACCGCCTGTCCGGCGGCTTCGGGTAACTCACGGTGCTCGATATCTTCGATATTAGGTGGGTGAAGCGTCTTACGTTCGGAGAGAACGCTTTTCACCAAAATTCCCCTTCTCGGAATCGATGTTCGGAGTACCGGCGTGACGAGTCGATGGCGAAAGTAGTGCCTCCGCCGAGTAGTAGCAAGGGTTGCCTAACTACGGCGTGTGATAGTGGTCGGGTATTGCGCACTCAAAGTACAGGTGGGCGGATATGCGGCCGCCCGGCGTGCACGTCGCGGTGAGACGCAGAACACGGTAAGGCTAGCCTGCCCTTGCGGCAAAATCGGCGCGCCGCGCCGGGTAGCGAGAGTGCGGGTGCCGCAACGAATTACGGCGTCGCGGACCCCGCCGCGCCGGGGTCAGAGACTGTTCGCGAGCAGGGCGTACTGGGCCGCCGTCTTCTGCTGGATCTCGGCCTCGTCATCACTGGACACCACACCCACGTACCGCTTGTACGGTACGAAGCACCGGAACCGGTACTGGTGCTGTGGATCGCCCGTCGTATTGAGCTCGAGGCATTTCGCACCGGGAATATCGGTCGGCGCGGGACGGTCGTCGTACGCCTCGCCCGCCGATTCGATGAAACCGTCCATCAGGATCGGCGCGCCCGCCGGATCGCGGACCCGGGCCACCGAATTGCCGTCGGCGTAGGCGGTGCTCTCGAAACCGGATTCGTCGAGCAGCCGGGCGCGGGCCGGCTGGTCGTCGGCGGAGTTGATCAGATAGTTCGGACCGTAGACGGCGAATGTATCGGGATCGGGCGCCTGTCCCTTGCGATCGGCGACCACCACCCGGGACAGCAGATTCTCGGGATCGACCTGTAGATCCGCGATATCCGCGGTCGGGGTGGGCCGGAACCGGCCGAGCTGAGCGAGCTGGGCGGTGAGGGTCTTGTCCACCCAGGACACCAGATCCGCGCTGTCGGCCTTCGGCCGCTGGACGAACAGTGAGATCACGAATTCGTCCTCGGCCAGGAAAGCGCCCACATTGGCGACGCCGGGCCGCCAGTGCACCAGCGCGTCGGGATACTTCGCCGATTTCAGCCTGCGGTTGTCCCGCGAGACCCCGATATCCGCGTCCTCCAACTCCCGGGCCGCTCCGGTGGCGGCGGAGGTGTCCGGAAAACGTAGGGCCACCACCGTGATCGCGGTGGCGTCGGCTTCCGGACGGGTCTCACCTTCGGGATCGCCCTGATCGGCTCCGCTGGCCGCGTAACCGACCACCATCTTGCGGTGCTTCAGAACCGGTTCGGACACATTGGCCAGGAAATCGATTGCGGTCGCCGGGTCGGGCAGCACCTTCGAACCGCGGCCGAACTTCAGCGACGGATCGATCCGATCGGTGGTGACGACGGCCTCCGACATGCGGATCCCCTCCAGGATCGGGCCGTCTCCGCTCGCGTCCGCCGGATAACTGAACTTGTCGACCGGGAAGTCGCCGACCTCCAGGGTCCGCACGTCGATCTCCCCTGGGACGGGCGTCCCCACCTGAGCGCTACATCCGGACAGGCCGGCCGCCACGAGAGCGACGATGGCGGTGACGGTTCCGGCACGCCATATCCGAACCATGGGCTGGCCCCCGTTCCGATCGAAGCTGCGGTGTCGAAGTTACCCGACGCACAGCGATCTCGGCGAGGGCCGGCGGGTGCCCGTGCCATACCCTGGTCTGGTGGCAGGCGAACCGCGGCGCGACTCCGACGAAGGCTGATCCCGATGCGGGATCAGCAGGTCGAGGTGGTCGCCGGTCGGCATGCGGCGGCGCGGGTCGCGGGGGCGGTGGTGCTGGTCGCGCATCGCGGAGAGGGCCGTCCCACCGCGGAGTCCGCCGCGATGCGGGCACTGGTGGCCCTGGCCGAACTGGTGCACGAGGCCGCCGGGCGGGATCCCGACGGTCCCGGTGCGTCGATCGCCCGGACAGCGACCAGATGGCTCATGGCCCGACCGGAGCGGACCAGCCCCGGGACCGCGGTAGATTTCGGCATTCTGTCCGCCGCCGGACCGGGTCGGGTGGCCCTTTTCCTGCACGGCGCGGTCACCGCGGTGCTCGACGGCGACCGGACAGAGTACTTCCACGGTCGGGACGCCGTGTTCACCGTCGACCGGACCACGGTGGCGCCGGCTCACGCGGTCGCACTGTTCGTCGACGGGTCGGCAGATCCCGACGAGGACGCCCGTCCGGTGCTGCCCCCGGCCCGCGGGATCGGACGCCTGGTGGAGGGAATCGCCGAGGCCGGTGGGGTGATCGTCTGGTCCCCGCCTGCTTCGGACGGGGTGTCGCCGGATCGGCGACCGGTTCCGGCGGGGACCGCGGAATCCGAGCGGACCGGGGCGACCGCGCGAACCCCGAGTGATACGCCGGACCGGAAGTCATCGCTGGTGGATCCGGACGCCGTACCGACCGCGGTGTCGACTCCACTGCTGGACACCGTCGAGCTGTCCGAACGAGGGAGCAGGCCCACCGCCGCCGCGGCGGGTGATCCGGGCCCCGCGGACGGTTCCCCGGGGCCGGGTCCGGACACCGATCCCCACCAGGCGGAGACCGAGATCAGCGGGCGGCAGCGGCAGGGAGTCGGCGGCGGCCGTGAGGACACCGGGGATTCGCGGGCTGCCCGCGGCGCTGACGCCGGCGCGCGTCGGCTACCGGCGCATCCGACACCGCCGCTGCATCTACCGCAACCGCAGCTGGACGGACCGCCCGCCCGCGGCACGCCGCCCCTGGACCCCGAACTGCGCCGCCGGACCGAGGCGACCACGAAGGGCACCGCGCGCACCGTGAAGGTCATGGGATTCAAGTGTGCGCGGGCCCATCCCACCGACCCGCGCGCGGCGTTCTGCAGTGTGTGCGGAATGCCGGTGGATCAGACCCAGCCGCTCATCGAAGTAGTGCGCCCGCCCCTGGGCATCCTGGTACTCGACGACGGCGCCACCTATCTCGTCGACACCGATTCGGTCCTGGGTCGCGACCCGGAACATTCCGAGCCGGCGCGACGCGGACTCCACCCGCTCCAGGTGCTCGACAATTCCGGCGGAATGTCGCGTGCGCACGCCGAACTCCTGCTGGTCGACTGGGATGTGACGGTGGTGGACCGGGGTTCCACCAACGGCACCCGCACCCGGGCCGCGGGGTACCGGGAATGGGTGCGTATCCCGCCGAATCAGCCGGTCGTGCTTGTTCCGGGGACGGAGATCCTGATCGGCAACCGGATGCTGCGCTACGAATCCGCCGCGCCGCCGCCCTTCGGTCAGTGAGCGGAGCCTATTCGTACCGGGCGCTGCAGGTGGCCTCGCCGCCCAGCACCCCCGCGCGGAACGCGTCCACCCGGGAGAAACCGCTCGGCACGGTCTTACCCTCGACATCGCTCGCGGCCAGACCATCGGTCAACAGGCCGGACACCGCCTCGTCCAGATCGCCGGCCGCCAGCGTGATATCCCCTTCGGCACGTCCGGATTCCGCCAACTTCACTGTTGCGACACCGGACAGGCAGGCGGCTCGCAGGCCCGTTTTCGCACCGACCAGATCCTGGTCGCGGCTCTTCTGCACCGACAGGGTGTAGCGCGAGATGAACACCACGTAGCCGTTGTAGTCGCCGGTGACCTTCACCGGCAGCGGCACATCGGCGTCATCGGTGGCGGTGCCCCGCTCCGCGAGTCCGGTGATATTGGTGGCGATCGTGTTGTTCGCCGGGCAGTAGGTGACCGGTTCGGTGGAAACCCCGTCACTGCACGCTATTTCGGCTCCGTCGTAGGAGTAGGTCGGTTCCCGCGGCGTCGGCAGGATGACCGACAGCGCCTTGCTCAGTTCGACCAGACTCTGCTCGGTGATCTCGAACTCCCCCGAGGCGCCGTCGAAAGTCTGCGGCAGATCTCCCCGCCGCTGTTCGATCTCGTCCATATCGATCCCCTTGCACCCCTTGGCGCCGTCGGTGAAACCGATCTGCACGGCCGAGACCCGTTCGAAGGCCGAACCGTGCACGCTCTCGGGGTCGTCGGGGTCCGAGTCGCGGATCGCCACCGTCGCGGCGAGCACCGAATTCAATCCGTCGGAGGTGTTGATGGTGAAGTAGTCCGATTTGCCTTCCGCCACCCAGCGCATGTACGCGCCGGCGAAACAGTCGGCCTGCTGCTCCTTGACGATCACCGGGTCGTCGCGTTCGACGATATCGGCGTTGTTCTGGATCGCGTGCCCGTACTCGTGCGCGATCACCATCACCACGGCCATCTGGCCGAAGGTCTCGGTCATGGTGGGCAGCAGCAGCGCCCGGTCCCAGCCGATGGAATTGTCCAGGCGGCAGTAGGCGGCGTTGACCATACGATAGGTCGATTCGGTGCAGAACTCGCGGGATTCCCGCCGCGAATCCCGGGCACTCCAGGAGATGAGCTTGTCCACCGGTTCGAACTCACCCTCGAACTCGGCGCCGTAGTGCTGCTCCCAGTAGGCCTGCACATCGGTGACGGCATTGAGCGCCAGGGCGTCGACCTCGCCGCCGTCGCCGTTCTCCGCCTTCAGCTCGGTCGGCGGGACGTTCTCGCGCGGACCGCTCGGACCGCTGGTGGTCGGCAGACCGGCGACCTGAAAGGGGTTGTCGTAGATCGAGACCGCCCGGCCGTCCACCGAACGGGTACACCCGGTGACCAGCAGCAGTGCGCACAATGTCCAGACGACGACAGCGACGGCACGAAGTTTCGGCATGGATCCTCCCCCAATTCGGCCGGTTCGGGTGCTGTAATTCCCTCCGGAGCCGTGAGCTCACCCCTCGATCAGGGGCACCTCCGATGCCCGGGTAATGGAATAGTATCCGCTGCATGTCTGCACCGGGGGTGCGCACCATCACGGTGCGCCATGATGGAACCGAACGAGTCTTCGATTCGAATCAGCAGATCACTCTGGGCCGTGCGCCCGAGGTGACGCTGTTCGTCGACAGCCCGCTGGTCTCGCGGGTTCACGCGATTTTGGCCTGGCAGTCGGGAGCGTGGGTGCTCACCGACAACGGCAGTACCAACGGGGTGTTCGTGGATGCGCGTCGGGTCGGCCGGTCCGTTCCGATCGACCGGCCGACCCAGGTCCGGCTCGGTGACGCGATCAGCGGACCGCTGCTGTGGCTGGTTCCCTCCGGAGTACCGCAGCAACAGCAGCAACCCCCGCGACCGCAGTCGCCGGGACGGCCCTCGCAGCCGGTGCAGCGCCCGGCCCCGCCGCACCACCGGCCGCCGTCGGACCCGCAGCCGCAGGTCCCGCCGCCCGGGCAGCGCGGTGCCACGCCCAGCCGGCCGGTGCCCGTGCAGCACCCGGCTCCGGCGCAGCGTCCGGCGCAGACCGGACAGCCATCGCAGGTCCCCACCGGGCTGCAGCCGCCGGTAGCTCGGCCACAGCCCGCCAATGTGAACATGACCGCGAAGGCGAGCGTGGCCGCCGTACCGCCGGTGCGTCATCGCGCCACCGAGGGGCCGGTCGCCCGCGCCGACCGGGTCCCGCCGGGCGGTCTGACGATCGGGCGCACGTCCGACAACCAGATCGTCGTCAACGATCCGCTGGCCTCCCGCAAGCACGCGCGCCTGGTCGCCGCGCCCGAGGGTCTGGCCCTCGAAGATCTCGGGTCGGCCAACGGCACCTTCGTCAACGGTGTTCGCCAGCAGCGCACCGTGCTGCGTGAACGCGACATCATCACCATCGGCAACATCGACTTCGAGGTCCAGCAGGGCACTCTGGTGCACCGGCAGCGCCCGGTCGCCGAACAGGGGCTGGCCGTGCACGGGGTCGGGTTCACCGTCGAGGGCAACAAACAGCTGCTCGTCGATGTGAACATGCAGGCCGCCCGCGGCACCCTGACCGCGCTGATCGGCCCGTCCGGCGCCGGTAAGTCCACGCTGTCGAGGCTGGTCGCGGGGAGTACGCAGCCGTCGAACGGCGCGGTGACCTTCGAGGGCCGTGACCTGCACGTCGAGTACGAGGCGCTGCGCTCCCGCATCGGCATGGTCCCGCAGGACGATGTGCTGCACCGCCAGCTCACGGTGCGGCAGGCGCTGGGATTCGCCGCGGAGCTGCGGCTGCCCCCCGACTCCTCGAAGTCGGACCGGCAGCAGGTCATCGACGGTGTGCTGCGTGAACTGTCGCTCACCGAACACGCCGACACCCGAGTCGACCGATTGTCGGGCGGTCAGCGCAAACGCGCGTCGGTGGCGCTGGAACTGCTCACCGGGCCGTCGCTGCTGATCCTGGACGAACCCACCTCCGGCCTGGACCCGGCGCTGGACCGGCAGGTCATGGTGATGCTGCGTGAGCTCGCCGACGCGGGCCGCGTGGTCATCGTGGTCACCCACTCGGTGGCCTGCCTGGACATGTGCGACCAGGTGGTCCTGCTCGCCCCCGGCGGCAAAACCGCCTACGCGGGCAACCCGGCGGGTGTCGAGGCCGCGCTGGGCACCAGCGATTGGGCCAAGATCTTCGCCGATGTGGCGGCCAATCCGGACGCCGCGTTCGCGCATTTCCGGTCACGGCAGGCGGCACTGCCGCCGCCGCCCCCGCCCGCGACCCGCACCGGCGGCGGCGGTTCGCCACCGCAGTCGGGAGCCTGGAAACAGTTCTCCACCCTGGCCCGCCGGCAGCTGCGACTCATTCTGGCGGATCGCGGCTACCTCGTGTTCCTGGTGTTGCTGCCGTTCGTGCTCGGCGGGTTGTCGCTGGTGGTGCCCGGCCAGTACGGCTTCTCGTCGCCGCCGCTCACCCAGACCGACGACGGCAGCTTCGTCCGGACCGGCAGCTCCGAACCCCAGCAGCTGCTGGTGGTGTTGCTCCTCGGCGCCTGCTTCATGGGGTCCACCCTCACCGTCCGCGATCTCGTCGGGGAGCGCACCATCTACTTCCGCGAACGCGCGGTCGGACTGCGGTCGGGAGCCTATCTGACGGCGAAGATCGTCGTGTTCAGCGTCGCCGCGCTGCTGCAGTCGGCGGTGATGATCGGTTTCGTGCTGCTCGGCAAGAAACGGCCGGACGAAGGTTCGGTGCTGGCCATCGGCGGCGCCGAACTCTATATCGATATCGCGGCCACCGCCGTGGCCTGCGTGGTTTTCGGGCTGCTGTTGTCGAGCCTGGCCAAATCCAGTGAGCAGGTGATGCCGCTGCTGGTGGTGGCGATCATGGGTCTGCTGGTGATGGCCGGCGGCCTGATCCCGGTGACCGACCGCGTAGTGCTGGAACAGATCTCCTGGCTGTTCCCCTCCCGGTGGGGCTATGCCGCCGCGGCCTCGACGGTGGATATTCGCGCACTGTTCGTCCAGTCGCAACAGGACGGGTTCTGGGAGCACACGCGCGGCGCGTGGTTCCTGGATATCGGCATGGTGGTGGCCATCACAGTGGTGCTCGGGCTGATCACCTGGACCCGTTTGCGGCTCAAGAAGACCGCGAGATGAGACCGCTGACCGGCCCGACGCCGCGCACGCCCCGCTGGTGGGTGGGGGCGGCGAGCGCGTCGACCGCACACCAGGCACACTGATGCCTGTGATGGTGCGAGTAGGGGCGGTACATCTCGGGTGGGATGTGGTGTCCGTCGCCGCGGGCGGATCCGGCGTGCCCATCCGTCCCGTACAAGTCGAGGGAAGCTACAACCCGCCCGCCTATCTGCTGGCCGACGCCTCCGGCCGGCTCTACACCGCCGGTGCGGACCGGCAACGACCCGATCTGGGGATGGCGATCCCGGATGTGCGCGATATCCTCGGGCATCAGCAGATCGTCATCGCCGGCGCCACCTGGCCGGCGGAACTGGTGTTCCGGGCCCGGCTCTACAATCCGCTGGCCTCGATCGGAACCTATCTGCGTGGCAAACCCGATGTGGTGGCCCTGCCCTATCCGGACGATTGGCCCGATCCGAAGATCGACGCCTACGCCCAACTGGTCGAACAACTCGATGTCGAGGTCGAGCCGATCCCGGAATCCATTGCGCTGTCCGGTTATGTGCGCGCCCTGGGCTTGGTCCGCCCGCCCGATCCCGCCCTGCCCGAAGGAATCGGCGCGACCGCGGTCCATTTCGACGGGCAGGTAGTGGAAGGCCGCGCCAATATCCTGGTGGTCGCGGTCCACGGTGACGAGGAGCGTCCCACCGAATCGGTGTACGTGCCGATCGATCCCGAGTCGACGCGTGACCCCAGGGTCGCCGACGACACCGTGATCGAGGTGATGGCCGCGGCCCGCTCGATCGGCGCGGACAATTCGACGGTGCTGCTGGCGGGGCAGGTCGTATTCAACGAAACCCTGCGGTTCGCCTTCCGCAATCATCTGGGACAACGCCTGAAGAAGGCGGAACATCCCATGCACGCGCTGGTTCTCGGTGCCACACATCTGCTGATCAGCGAGAACGAGGACGAGGACGAGGATTCCGAGCCCTACCGGCAGCCCGGGCCCGGTGCGCCGGGCCCGGACCATCCGGCGTCCGGCTCGAACCAGACGGTCGCGAGTCGTCCCCCTGCGCCCGGACCTGGCCCGGCCCAGCCTGCTCCGGCCGGTTCGTATCAGCCGGCGCCGGGCCCGCACCCACCCGCGCCCGGCGCACCCGTTCCGTACCCGGGCGGTCCGGGCCGGACGCCGCCGAACCGGTCCGATCCGAATCCGCCGGGCGGCCCGTATCCGCTGCGTACCGGCCCCGATCGGGCGCAGACCGGCGACGGCCCCATGGCCGGTCCGCGGTCCGGCCGGCCGGACTCGCCGCCGTACCCCTACGGCCCGCTCCCGCCGCCGGAGCAGGGGACCGGCCAGGACCCGGCGGTGCGAGCCGAACGCGGTGAGCTGCCGCCGCCGATCTCCGGCCCGGCCAGCCGTTTCACCCGTGCGCCCGACCCGGAGACCGGTACGCAGGCCGCAGTGCCGCGGGGTGTCGAATTCCCGGGGCCGAACGGGCCGGGTTCCGCCGGCGGCGACTCGCGCTACGGCGCGGAGTCGGAGGGGGACAGGGGCAAGGGCAAACTCTGGACCAAGATGAAGGACAACCTGTTCGGCGCCCACGCCGTTCTGGGGGCGGCCGCACTCGCCTCGTTGGCCTGGGGCGCGGATGCTTCGGGGTTCGCGCAGGCGCACGCCGAGGGCGGCCCGGCGATTTCCGCGAGTGTTTACCGCACCGAGCCGACCGTCGCGGCCGGTTGTGTGCCGATGCCGCGGATCACCGTCGAACCGCACGGCCGGACCGCGGGCGGGACCGACGGCCCGGCCGGGCGCCCGCTGTACGCCCGCGTACCCGTGGGCCCCGGGCCCGGCGACGCCGCGCGGGATGCCGTCCCGGACCGGGGAGCGGAGCACGATCCGGGCGAATGCGCGGAATCCGGTATCGACACCCTGCGCTATCTGGTGCCCGGCGTACCGGGGGTCACCGACCCCGGCCCGCCGCTCGATATCTGAGCAGCGTCCGGCCGGTTTCCGGCTGGCGATACCCGGCTGGTATCGTGACCGGCTGGTGTGCGGAATGCCGAGGCCCGGGTCTCAACCGGCCGCCGGGAGTTCCTCGCCCGCACACCTGGGCCGGCAGCATCGACGACAGACAGGGAAGCACTGTGCCTACGTACAGCCCGAAGGCGGGTGACGTGACCCGGCAGTGGTACGTCATCGACGCCACTGACGTAGTGCTCGGCCGTCTTGCCGTTCACGCAGCGAATCTGCTGCGCGGCAAGCACAAGCCGACCTACGCACCGCATATGGACGGTGGCGATTTCGTCATCATCATCAACGCCGACAAGGTCGCCATCAGCGGCAACAAGCGGCAGAACAAGCTCATCCATCACCACTCCGGACATCCCGGCGGCCTCAAGTCCCGCACTGTCGGTCAGGTGCTGGAAACCCGCCCCGACCGTCTGGTGGAGAAGGCCGTCAAGGGCATGATCCCCAAGAACAAGCTCGGCAGCGCCATCGCCGGCAAGCTGAAGGTGTACGCGGGTCCGACGCACCCGCACGCCGCCCAGCAGCCCGTTCCGTTCGAGATCAAGCAGGTGGCCCAGTGACCGCTCCCGAGGAATTCACCGAATACGACGAGGCGGTCGTCGAAGACGCCGCAGCCGAGGTGCTGGACGAGGGTGTGGTCTACGACGACGACGCCGAATTCGTCGAGTACGCGGCCCCGCTGGATCGCCCGGTGCAGACCGTCGGCCGGCGTAAGGAAGCCGTGGTCCGGGTCCGTCTGGTGCCGGGTACCGGCAATTTCGTGCTGAACGGCCGTTCGATCGAGGATTACTTCCCGAACAAGGTGCACCAGCAGCTGGTCAAGTCCCCGCTGGTCACCGTCGAGCGTGTCGAAGGCTTCGACGTCTACGCCCGCCTGCACGGCGGCGGCCCCTCCGGTCAGGCCGGCGCGCTGCGCCTGGCCATCGCCCGGGCGCTGATCGTGGTCAACGCGGACGACCGTCCGGCGCTCAAGCGCGCCGGGTTCCTCACCCGTGACCCGCGTGCCACCGAGCGCAAGAAGTACGGCCTCAAGAAGGCTCGTAAAGCGCCGCAGTACTCGAAGCGCTGATATCGCCGATGTCGGCTGTCCGCCCGCCGCGCGCGGGTGGACGGGCCGGTGTCGGTTCCGAGAGCAGGCGACCGGCCGGAGTCCGGTCGCCTGCTCTCGTGCTATATGTACCGCGGTGTTCGTCGGCCGGCCGCTCCGAGGGCAGTTCCGGCAGGGGTCGTCGCGCGCTGTGGACTCACTGACGAGGGGCAAGGTATGGGACATCTGTTCGGCACCGACGGCGTGCGCGGGCTCGCCAACGATTCGTTGAGCCCCGAACTGGCGCTACGGGTTGCCGGGGCGGCGGCGCAGGTACTGGGCGTGGACACCCGCTCGGGCCGCCGCAAGATAGCGGTGGTGGGCCGCGATCCGCGTGCCAGCGGGGAGATGCTCGAGGCCGCGGTGACCGCCGGCCTGACCGCCGCGGGAATGGATGTGTTGCCGGTCGGAGTGCTGCCGACACCGGCGGTCGCCTATCTGACGGACCTGTACGACGCCAGCCTGGGCGTGATGATCTCCGCCTCGCACAATCCCATGCCCGACAACGGGATCAAGATATTCGCGGCCGGTGGGCACAAACTCGAGGACGCGATCGAGGAACGTATCGAGGCGCGGGTCGCCTCCGGCGAGTTCACCCGGCCCACCGGCGCGGGAATCGGGCGCGTGCTCGGCGCTTCCGGAACGCGCCGTCCCGGTGCGGACCTGCCCGACCAGTTCAGTGTCGGCGGAACCCACGAACGCTATATCGAACATCTGGTGGAGGTCACCGGCCGCGACCTCGGCGGGCTGACCGTCGTGGTGGACTGCGCGCACGGCGCGGCCTCCGAGGTCGGACCGGCCGCCTACCGGGAGGCCGGTGCGCGGGTGATCGCGATCAATGCCGATCCGGACGGGCTCAATATCAACGCCGGCGTGGGATCCACCCATATCGACCAGGTACAGCAGGCGGTCCGCGAACACGGCGCCGACCTGGGCTTGGCCCACGACGGTGACGCCGATCGCTGCCTGGCGGTGGACGCCGCCGGCGATATCGTGGACGGTGACGCCATCATGGCCGTCTTGGCGCTCGGCATGCACGAAGCCGGCACGCTGCTCGAGGACACACTGGTCGCCACCGTGATGAGCAACCTGGGCCTGCATCTGGCGATGCGCGCGGCCGGGATCACGGTGCGCACCACCGGCGTCGGCGACCGCTACGTCCTGGAGGAGTTGCGCAGCGGCGGATACACGCTGGGTGGGGAACAGTCCGGTCATGTGGTCTTCCCGCGCTACGGAACCACCGGCGACGGTATCCTCACCGGTCTGCAGTTGATGGCCCGGCTGGCGGAGACCGGGAAACCGCTGTCCGAATTGGCGAGCGTGGTCCAGAAGGTGCCGCAGGTCCTGGTGAATGTCCCGGTCTCGGATAAGACCGCGGTCACCTCCGATCCGGGAATTCTGGAGGCGGTGCGCGCGGCCGAGGGGCTGCTCGGCGACACCGGCCGGATCCTGTTGCGCCCCAGCGGAACCGAACAGCTGGTCCGGGTGATGGTGGAAGCCGCCGATCACGAGCGGGCCGAACAGCTCGCCGACGATCTGGCGAAGCTGGTCGCCGCGATCTGACCGGTGCCCGGCTCAGGGATCCACCCTGAGCCGGGCGCGGTGGAATTCAGGGTGCGGGTCGGTAGCGCTACCGATGCGGACGACCGCTCCCGGTACGGATAGTGGACGGTGTAGACCCCGCTATCGAAAGGACCGCCATGACCGCCCCCGCACGCCGTTTCACCCGTTCCACCACCGATAAGTGGATCGGCGGAGTCTGCGGCGGTATCGCCGAGTACTTCGGCTGGAGCTCCGGAATCGTCCGGCTGCTGTTCGTCGTGTCCTGTGTGCTGCCCGGGCCGCAGTTCCTGATCTATCTGGCGCTGTGGTTGGTCGTGCCGAAACACTGAGCCGGGCGCGGCCGGGTGCACCCGGCCGGAACCTCTTGCGCCCCAAGGCCACCACCAGCCCCGTTCCCCGTCCGGAACGGGGCTGCGCTGTACCGTCGGGGATGGAAAGATGGACGGGAATCGATGCCGTCCGTCGGCCGTAGTGGAGAAAAGCAGGGGCGTGAGCGGGCGGTCCGCTCGGGCGGATGGAACCGGAGACCACGCGGACGCGTCGAACGGGTAGGAGAAGAGCGCCGCAGGGCCGATCGGGGGTCACCCGGGCGGGGCGGACAGACGGAGGGGAGACCCATGAGCACGGGTGATCAGTCGGTCGGGATGCAGCCCGACGCGCTGGCGAAGATGGGCGCCGACTTCTGCACCAGTGCGGGGGTCATCAAGAGTCAGGCCACGAAAGTCGCCGACAACATCATCGGAAAAGCTCACGTAGGCGCTGCCTATGAGAGCGAAGGCGTGAAGTTCGAGTCGGGGCTCCGGGAAGTGGAGTCGTGGCTCAACGATTGGTCCGAGGCGACGGATCTCACGGGCCAGGCCATCGGCCGAGATGTCGTCTCCATTTCCAATGTGGACAAGGAGAACTCCGGCGAGACACAGAAGGCGGCGAGCTGAATCCGATGGCTGATGACGTGGGACAGTGCGTCGGATATCCTCCGATCGGCGAGAACTGGACCGTATCTCAAATTCTCGACGAAGGCTCGAGGTCTCTGCGCTATTTCGAGAAGTTCGAGGTCCGCTATCTGCGATGGGTTTCCAATCCGCCCGCAAATATTCTCAGCTACAAAGATCTGCACACCCTGTTCTATGCACAGAACGGACTCGACGAGCAGCGGTTCCGGGATCTGGCGGGTGCGCTGGCCGATGTATTGAGCAATGTGGACGCCCAGCACAGCACCTTGAACCAATATGCGCAGAACCTGCCGTCGATATGGTCGGGCCAGGGCGCGGCCAACGCCGCGGATATGATAGCGACACAGCTGTCCCTGTCGTCCGGCGACATCGAGGCTGTGCGAAATATCCACGAGCAGTTCGACAAAGCTCCCGGCGCCCTCCGCAAGGCCGTCAAAGGCAAAGCCGAGATGGTGCAGGTAATTCTGGAAGACGTGTACCAGATCACGTACGACAAGAAATCTCCGGAAGACGTAGATTCCATAATCTCGGCCGCGCAGGGAATTGGATGGAGTACGAATTCCGACGATCATCTGCTGGGGAAGATCCAGAAGATTTTTCCGGATCTGCCCGGTCCGGGCGAATACATTCCATATTCCACCCCGTGGTCCGGCACCGACGATATCGAAGATCATTGTCGTGATTGGCTCGACAAGTTCAAAGACCACTACGAATCCAAGGTGACCCAATTCGCTCACACCTGTACGGAGGTGAACGACGGGGTCAGAACGCAATACGGCATGCTCATCGATCTCCTGGGCAAGCTGTCGGAGACCCCGTACCCGTGCCCGCAGAGCGTGCAGCAGACCCCGAGCACGCCCGGGGGCGACACCCCGACAACCCAGACACCGGCCGGAACGCCCTCGGGTACACCCACCGGTACGGGTACTCCCAGCACCACCGAGGATCCGGGAACCAAGACGAGCGACCCCGGAACCACCGAGAGCGACGACGACAATCCGTTGTCGGCATTGACGGATCTGGGTACACAACTCGCCTCGTCGGGCCTCGGTACTCAGCTGGCTTCCGGGTTGAGCGAGCTGGTCGGCTCGGCGACCGAACAGGTCTCGAGCACTCTGGAACAGTTGCGCGAGCAAGCCGAACAAGAAGTCGACCTCGACGGTGACGGGCAACCGGACGAGGACAAGGACGGAGACGGCCAACCGGACGACCCCGCTGAATCCGCCGACGGCGATCCTGCCGATAAGGCGGAAGAGGCCGGCAAGGACGCCGGGATCGAACTGAACGGAAAAGAGTACAAGCTCGAGCTGGGACCGGACGGTCACCTGCAACTGGTGGTGACCGGTGAGAGCGGTGAGCCGCAGAACTACAAGGTCGAGATCGGTCCGGACGGAAAACCCGCCATCGTCGCCGAAGAACCCGCAGGGGAGCAAGACCCGGGAACCGGCGCTCCGAGCCCGGAGAACTCGAGTCAATCGCCCGGCGCGCCCGGGGTGCCCACCGGGAAGAAAACCGAAGACGGCGAACATCAGCCGCAGGACTATCCAGCACCGGCGGAAGACGACCCGGTCCCACCGGAGGATGTCACCGCTGGGCCGGAAGAGGATGTCACCGCCGCACCGCACGAGGGTGCGCAGACTCCGCCACCCGCCGCGCCGGTCGACACCGGTGCACAGCTGGCCGAGGCAGGTCCGCTGTGATCCGACGGCCCGCCGGTATCCGAGGAGGATCGACGCAATGAGTTTCCGGGATATCGATGAAATCGCCGACGAGGTCTATCGCCGGAGCGCGGCCCGTATCGATGAGTTGCGCGCTGCGAATCAGCGGGTCGCCGCAGAGAATCGGGCATTGATCGAACAATCGGCTGAGCGAATTCGGCAGACCCTGCAGCACGCCGAAGCGGGCAAAAAAGAAGCCGGGCAGGACCACCCGGCGGACCGGCACGGACCGTGGGGAGATCGCGTGGAGCAGTTCGGTATGCCGCAGCCGGACCGGTCGCGTTCGGCTGAGCTGCGGCAACAAGACGAACAACGGGAAGCGATCGCACGTGCGGCCGCCGCCCGCCAGGATCGGACCGTCGTGACCCCCATCGACGACGACGGTGACGACGAAGCCGAGTACTACCGGCGCAAGAGCTGGCTGGTCTGAGCGGTACCGGTTCTCTCGGCTCGGTCGAGTCTCTACTTGCGTAGTGTCCGGACCAATTTGCCCACCGCCGCCGGGTCCGGTGTCGCCGCGGCCGTGCGAGTCGCTTCCCGTTCCAGCAGGGCGGCGGGTGGGTCGATGGCGTGGGTGTGCTTGATCGAGGTTTCCGGGTCGGCGAACGGCGCGTAGGTTTTGTCGCCCAGCAGCGTGTGCAGCAGGAATCCGGTCAGCAGAGCCCGGGTGGCCCGGGAGGTTTTGGGTTCGTGCTTGCCCGCGCCCAGCGCGGACAGCAGTCGGCGACCCTCGGCGAGTCCGTTGTGGCCCGCACCGTCGAGGGTGCGCAGGATCACCGGGCCGGCCCAAGCGGCGGCCAGGGGGACCGCGTCGGAGTTCATCGAGTCGATATCGCTCACCCCGGCCAGGATCAGCGCCGGGGCTGCGATGTCGCCGGCCACCGATTCCGCGGCGGGCGCGGTGGGAGCGGGGAACAGCGGGGCCACGGCGGCGACCCGGCGCTGGGCGGCGGCGAGTACGGCTGCCCCCGCGCCCATCCCGTGGCCGGCCAGCGCCAGGCGTTCGGGATGCACGGTGAGTGTGCCGTCGCCCAGCCGGACCCCGGTGCAGATATCGAGGGTGGTGAGCAGGTCGGTGGCCAGGTTCAGGTGGGAGGGGAGCGGGCCGCGTTCGGTATCCGGCGCGGCGGCCACGATCCCCCACGACGCGAGGTGTTCGAGCAGCGTCCGGTAGTTACCGGCGTTGCCGAGCCAGCCGTGCCCGAACGCGACCGCGGGTAGGTCCCGGCCGGTCTCCGGCGTGTACACCACCCCGGGCTGCCCCGCGATGGCAAGATTCCCGCGGAGCACCCGATGCGGGCCGCGGCTGGTCAGAGTGCTCAGAAGTGATTTCACAGACGCCGACACGACGTGAACGTTAGCCGATAAGTAGGCTGGGGAGCCATGTGCGGAATCGTGGGGTACGTCGGGTACCGGGACGCGTTGGGCGTCGTCGTCGCTGCCTTGCGCCGCATGGAGTACCGAGGTTACGACTCCGCGGGCGTGGCGATTCTCGACGGTGCCGGTGGCGCCGCGATCGAACGGCGCGCCGGGCAGCTCGCCAATCTCGAAGAAGCATTGGGTTCCGCGGCCGCGGCCGCGTTCGTCGGCACCACGGGAATGGGGCACACCCGCTGGGCCACCCACGGCGCCCCCACCGACCGCAACGCCCATCCGCACCAGGACGTGAGCGGCAAGATCGCGGTTGTGCACAACGGCATCATCGAGAACTTCGCTCAGCTGCGCGGCGAGTTGGAGAACGCCGGGGTGGAACTGCGCAGCGAGACCGACACCGAGGTCGCCGTGCACCTGGTCGCCCGGGCCTACGCCGAGGGGCCGACCGCGGGTGATTTCGAGGCCAGCACGCTCTCGGTGCTGCGCCGGCTCGAGGGCGCGTTCACGCTGGTGTTCACCCATGCCGATCATCCGGGCACGATCGTCGCCGCGCGTCACTCGACACCGCTGGTCGTGGGTGTGGGCGAGAACGAGATGTTCATCGCCTCCGATGTCACCGCGTTCATCGAGCACACCCGTGAAGCCGTGGAGCTGGGCGAAGGGCAGGCGGTCGTCATCACCGCCGACGGATACCGGGTCACCGATTTCGACGGTTCCACCGAGGGCGTGAGTTCCCGCCCGTTCACCATCGACTGGGATCTGGCGGCCGCTGAGAAGGGCGGCCATGACTATTTCATGCTCAAGGAGATCGAGGAGCAGCCGACCGCGGTCGGCGATACGCTCATCGGCCACTTCGATCAGAGTCCGAGCCGGGCCGGTCGGATCGTGCTGGACGAGCAGCGTCTGTCCGATCAGGAACTCCGCGATGTGGAGAAGGTTTTCGTGGTGGCCTGCGGTAGCGCCTACCACTCCGGACTGGTCGCCAAGTACGCCATCGAGCATTGGACCCGGCTTCCCGTGGAAGTGGAGCTGGCCAGCGAGTTCCGTTACCGGGATCCGGTGCTGGACCGCTCGACCCTGGTGGTGGCGGTCTCCCAGTCCGGTGAGACGGCCGACACCCTCGAAGCGGTTCGGCACGCGAAGAGCCAGAAGGCCCGCGTGCTCGCGGTCTGCAATACCAACGGCGCGCAGATCCCGCGCGAATCCGACGCGGTGCTCTACACCCGGGCCGGGCCGGAGATCGGCGTGGCCTCCACCAAGGCATTCCTCGCTCAGGTGACGGCGAACCTGCTGGTCGGCCTGGCGTTGGCGCAGGCGCGCGGCACCAAATACCCCGACGAGGTGGCCCGCGAGTTCGCTGAACTGGAAGCGATGCCGAAGCTGGTGGAGCGGGTGCTGGAGACGGCGCCGCAGGTGCGGGCGATCGCGCGGGAGCTGGCGCGGGAGCGGACCATCCTGTTCCTCGGCCGGCACGTCGGGTATCCGGTGGCACTCGAGGGTGCGCTCAAACTCAAGGAACTGGCGTACATGCACGCGGAGGGATTCGCCGCGGGTGAGCTCAAGCACGGTCCGATCGCGCTGATCGAGGACGGTTTGCCGGTGATCGTGGTCATGCCGTCGCCGAAGGGTCGCGGGGTACTGCACGCCAAACTGCTCAGCAACATCCGGGAGATCCAGGCGCGGGGTGCGCGCACGATCGTGATCGCCGAGGAAGGCGATGATCTGGTGCGCCCGTTCGCCGACGATCTGATCGAGATCCCGACCGCGCCGACGCTCTATCAGCCGTTGTTGTCCACCGTTCCGCTGCAGGTCTTCGCCGCCGAGGTGGCGCAGGCACGCGGCTACGACGTGGACAAGCCGCGGAACCTGGCCAAATCGGTCACGGTGGAGTGAACAGGCGTGACCGGGAGATCGGTCACGCCTATTTTTCGACGGTGATCGTTCCGCGCATATCCGGGTGGATCGGGCATAGGTACCGGTATTCACCGGGCGCGGTGAAGGTGTGACTCCAATCGCCCACTTCGAACAACGGGCTGTTGATGCTCATCGCTTTGTCGCCGATGCCCTGTACGCCGTGCGGGAGGTCGCCGTCGAAATGCCAGGACACGGTGTCGCCGGCGGAGATTGTGATATCGGCAGGGGAGAACCGGTCGTCCTCGACCTGGACGGTGACCGCGGCATCGGGGTGTTGATGCGGATTCTTCTCGGACGCATCGGTTTTCGCCGCCTCGCCGGGTGACCCGTCCGAACCGCAACCGGACAGCAGCGCCGCGGCGAGGACCAATCCGACAGCTGGGAGGACTACGGCGCGGTGAGGTCTGGGCATGAAGGCCAAGCGTAGTCTGCTGACATCGCTGCCCGTCCAACTGCGGAGGTGTGTGTCCGGTGACTGTGCCGCGCGGCTATTACACCGCCGACGAAGTGCGCTCGGCCGAGGCCGAGCTGTTCACGAGAGTTCCCGACGGAATGCCCATGCGCCGGGCCGCCTACGGGCTGGCCGGGGTGGTCACGGCCGAACTCCGGGATCGCGCGGGCGCGGTCGCGGGCCGGTCGGTGGTCCTGCTCGTGGGCTCGGGGGACAACGGTGGCGACGCGCTCTGGGCGGGGTCGATGCTGCGTCGACGAGGTGTGGCGGTGACCGCGGTCCTGTTGAATTCGGAGCGGGCGCACGCGGCGGGGCTGGCGGCGCTGCGCCACGCCGGGGGGCGGGTGTGCCTGGATCCGGTTGCGGCAGTGGCGGAATCGGCCGGCGCGGATCTGGTAATCGACGGAATCGTCGGCATATCCGGTCGCGGACCGTTGCGCCCGGCCGCGGCGGGAATCGTTGCCGGACTGGATGTTCCGATCATCGCGGCCGATCTGCCCAGCGGGGTCGATCCGGATACCGGCGCGGTGTCCGGGCCGGCGGTCCGGGCCGCGGTCACCGTTTCGTTCGGGGCGTTGAAACCGGTGCACGCGCTGGCCGCCCCCTGGTGCGGCCGGATAGAGCTGATCCCCATCGGTTTACGGCTGCCGGAGCCGCGGCTGGCCGCGTTGGATCCCGCCGCGGTGGGTGCGGGCTGGCCGGTTCCGGGGGCCGCGGACGACAAGTACACGCAGGGTGTCACCGGTATCCGCGCCGGGAGCGCGACCTACCCGGGTGCGGCAGTGCTCTGTACCGGGGCGGCGGTCGCCGCGACCTCGGGAATGGTGCGCTACGCGGGCACCGCCGTCGCGGCCGTTCTCGCCCGGTATCCCGAAGTGATCGCGGTATCGGCCCTGGCGGACGCCGGCCGTGTCCAGTCCTGGGTCTTCGGTCCGGGTTCCGGTACCGATCGCGCCGCCCGCGACGACCTCGCCGAGATCCTGGCCACCGACCTACCGGTGGTAGTCGATGCCGACGGTCTCACCCTGCTGGCGAGCGAACCCGGGCTGGTCCGCGGCCGCCGGGCCGCCACCGTGCTCACCCCGCACGCCGGGGAGTTCGCTCGGCTCACCGGTCGGGAACCAGGACCCGACCGTGTCGCCGCCGTCCGTGCACTCGCCGACGCGTGGCAGGTCACCGTCCTTCTGAAGGGGCGGGCGACCTTGGTCGCCGAACCAGGGGGCCGGGTGCTGGTCAACGAGGCCGGCGGGTCCTGGGCGGCGACCGCCGGAGCCGGTGACGTGCTGTCCGGGGTGCTCGGCGCGCTGCTGGCGAGCGGCCGGGAACCCGCCTGGGCCGCGGCCGCGGCCGCCCGGGCACATGCCACGGCGGCCGAGCTGGCGGCGTACGACGCGGGCGGGGGTGGGCGTGGCGCGGCCCCGATTTCAGCGACCCCGCTGTTGCGCCACCTGCCGCGAGCCATCGCTGCCCTCCGTTCGCTACCGGCTTGAACCGGCCCGCATTGCTGTTGGCGACGCAAGGCCTCCTGCCCGGGGCTGCCGTCGGTGTACGACTACCCCGGGTGCCCTGCCCCGCGGGCACCTGATCAGGTGTCGGGCCGACACCGGTACGGATGGGTCCGGGCGGTTGCTACTCCCCAGATGCAGGTAGCCGTTCACCGGTTCTGTCCGAGGAGATGGCAGTATCGGCAGATGTGAACGGGCAAGTGGAGACGGTCGTCGATCTGGACGCCATCGCGCACAACGTGGGTGTTCTGCGTGCGCACGCCGGCGACGCCGCGGTGATGGTGGTGGTCAAGGCCGACGGTTACAACCACGGCGCGGTCGAGGTCGCGCGGGCTGCGCTGGCCGCGGGCGCCGCGGAACTGGGCGTCACCACGATCGCGGAGGCGGTCGCGTTGCGCGAGGCCGGGATCACGGCTCCGATCCTGTCCTGGCTCAATGCGTATGACGCCGATTACGCCGCGGCCATCGCCGCCGATATCGAGATCGCGATCTCTTCCCCGGAACAGCTGGACGCGGTCGCCGTGGCCGCACACGAACTGGGGCGCCCGGCCATCGTCTCGCTCAAGGTCGACACCGGGTTGAACCGCAACGGTGTCGGTCCGCACATCTATCCCGTGGTGTTGGCCACACTGCGCAAACTCGTCGACGAGGAAGTGGTGCGGTTCCGGGCCATTTTCTCCCACCTCGCCCACGCCGACCAGCCCTATCATCCGTTGATCGATGTGCAACGCGACCGATTCCTCGACGCTATCGCCGCCGCGAAGGAGCACGGCCTGGAACCGGAGCTGGTACATCTGGCGAATTCCGCGGCCACACTCACCCGGCCGGATCTGGCTTTCGACATGGTCCGCCCGGGAATCGCGGTCTACGGTCTGACCCCGGTGCCGGATATCGGGGAATTCGGGCTGCGGCCCGCCATGACCTTCCAGGCCGAGGTCGCCCTGGTCAAACATGTCGTCGCGGGCGAGGGCGTGTCCTACGGACACGAGTGGGTCGCTCCGGCCGACACCACCGTCGCGCTGATCCCCGCGGGCTACGCCGACGGTGTCTTCCGCACCCTCGGCGGACGTATCGATGTGTGGGTGGGTGGCCGGCGGCGGCCGAACCGCGGCCGGGTGTGCATGGATCAGCTGGTCGTCGATCTGGGCGATAACGCCGACGGGGTCGCCGAGGGCGATACCGCGATCCTGTTCGGATCCGGCAGTCGCGGGGAGCCCCGCGCCCAGGAGTGGGCCGATCTGCTCGGCACGATCCACTACGAAGTGGTGTGCGCGCCTCGTGGCCGGGTACACCGGCGGTATCGAGGGGGTACGAGATGAGACCACGAACAACCCTGTTACGCGGTGGGCTGGCCACCGCCGGGGTGGTAGGAGCGATGGCCGGGGTGCACGCGCTGCGCCGGGCCGGTGCGAAAGTGCTGTGGCCCCCCGTCCGCGACGAGTACCGGGACGAGAATTTCGCACTGGTCGACCTCGACCGCGCCGGGGAAGTGATCGCCGACGACGGGGTGTGCCTGGCCACCCGCGAATGGGGCTCGGGCGACGCCGACGCGACAGTGGTTTTCGTGCACGGTTTCTGCAACAGCATGGAGTCGTTTCATTTCCAGCGCCGCCATCTGGCGCAGCGCTGGGGTTCCCGATTGCGGCTGGTGCTCTTCGATCAGCGTGGGCACGGTCGTTCGGGCACACCGGAAACCGACAGCTGCACGGTGTCGCAGCTGGGCCGGGATCTGCTCACGGTGATCGACGCCCGGGCGCCGCGCGGACCGTTGATCCTGGTCGGGCATTCGCTGGGCGGGATGGCGGTCCTCGCCGCGGCCGCGCACGCGGGCGGTCTGTTCACCCAGCGGGTACGCGGGGTGGCGCTGCTGTCCACGGCCGCCGCGGAAGTCACCTCCGCGGGGATCGGACAGTTGCTGCGCAATCCCGCGATCGACGGTTTCCGGCTGGCCGTGCACACCGCGCCCGCGCTGGTACAGGCGGGGCGGGTCACCGCGCGCCATGTCATCACGCCGATCCTGCACGTGAGTTCGTTTCACGGACCGGTGAGTGCGACGCTGTCCCGGTTCACCACCATGATGATCGATCGCACCCCGGTCGAAACCGTCGTGAAATTCCTGAAGGCCATCGAATTGCACGACGAGGCCGCGGCATTGCCGGTGCTGCGGGATATTCCGGCGCTGGTTCTGGGTGGTACCCGGGATCTGGTCATTCCGTTCCGAAATTCTCGGGTGCTGGCGCGCGAATTGGGCGATTGCGAACTGGTCCGGCTGACCGACGCCGCGCATATGCCGCAGCTGCAGTACCCGGATGAGACAAATGCCGCACTCGATCGGCTGCTGCTGCGAGCCGGGGTGGTCGGCGCGGACGATCGCCGGGAGGCCGCCGGTGGCTGAGGGCGGCGAACGCCGGCTGCCGACCGTCACCGATACCGAGGAGCTGGGCCGAGAGCTGGCCCTCGGGTTGCGGGCCGGCGATCTGGTCGTGCTCGACGGGCCGCTGGGCGCCGGTAAGACGGCGTTGACCCGTGGTATCGCCGCGGGCCTCGGGGTCGAGGGCCGGGTGAGTTCGCCCACCTTCGTGATCGCTCGCCGGCATCGGGCGGGCCGGCGGGCCGCTGGTCCGGCGGTGCCGCTGGTCCATGTCGACGCCTACCGGCTCGGCGGCAGTCTGGACGAACTCGACGCCCTCGACCTGGACACCGAACTCGACGACGCGGTCGTCGTGGTGGAGTGGGGCAGCGGAGTCGCGGAGCGACTGACCGGTCGGCATCTACTGGTGCGAATGTCGCGTGCGCCGGAATCCGAAGTGCGCACGGCTTCTTGGGAGTGGGTGGACTCCGGCGCGGCCCGATAGGGGCACGCGGATCGGCAACCGGGCTGCTGGGACGCCGTGCGCCACCACCGTGTGGGACGGGTCACCCGGTATCGTTGACCAGATCATGCTTGCACTTGCTGTCGACACCGCGACGCCCGCAGTCACGGCGGGGCTCGTCGAACTGGAGCAGGCGGCCGTCGGCGCGAACACCTCGGACGCTGTTCGCCCGCGCACCCTGGCCGCCCGGGTAGTCGTCGATGCCCGCGCCCATGCCGAGGCGCTCACTCCGCTGATCCTGGAATGTCTATCCGAAGCCGGGGTGTCGCGCGCCGATATCGCGGTGGTCGTCACCGGTATCGGGCCGGGTCCGTTCACCGGCTTGCGGGTCGGTATGGCGACCGCCGCCGCATTCGGTGACGCGCTGGGGATCCCGGTACACGGTGTCTGCAGCCTGGACGCGATCGCCGCCGACTGCGCGCCCGAACTCGGCCCGGACGACGAACTACTGGTGGTCACCGACGCCCGGCGTCGTGAGGTGTACGCCGCGCGCTACCGTGACCACGGTCTACGCCGGGTCACCGGACCCGAGGTCAGCAAACCCGGCGATCTGTCGGCGGCGGGCGCGAGCACGATCGCCGGATCCGCAGCGCACACCGCGTTGTTCGCGCTACCCGCGCTGAGTGTGCAGACCCCGACACCCGCCGGTCTGGTGCGCGTGGCGGCACCCGCACTGCTATCCGGTGTATCCCCCGAACCGCTGGTCCCGCTGTATTTGCGCCGCCCCGACGCGGTCGAACGCAGCTACCGCACTCTCGACCGGATGGGAGCGTGACAATGGGAATTCGCATCGAACCCATGGAGCTGACCGATATCGCGGACTGCGTGGAACTGGAACAACTACTGTTCCCGGAAGACGATCCGTGGCAGGCCGTATCGTTCCGATCGGAAATCTCCGCCGGATACAACCGGTATATCACCGCCCGCGACGACGCCGGGAACATGGTGGGTTACGCGGGGATCGCGCTGCTCGGTGACGCCGAGCACCCGGAGGCCGAGGTGCACACCATCGGCGTGGACCCGACCTGTCATCGCGCCGGAATCGGCACGCTGCTGCTCGAGGCACTGCTCGCCGAGGCCGGGCGCCGCGGCGGGCCGGTCTTCCTCGAGGTGCGCACAGATAACGCCGCCGCGATCGCCATGTACGCCAAGCACGGCTTCCACATCATCGGCCTGCGCAAGAACTACTACCACCCCAGCGGCGCCGACGCATACACGATGCGCCGCCCCGCGCTCGACGATGTCCCGGTGGATTTCGGCGCCCGCACCCCGGACGAGGTGCTGTCGTGATCGTCATGGGAATCGAGAGCTCCTGCGACGAAACCGGGGTCGGTATCGTGCGCCGCCACCCGGACGGCAGCTGCGAACTGCTGGCCGACGAAGTCGCCTCGAGTGTGGCCGAGCACGCGCGGTTCGGCGGAGTGGTCCCCGAGATCGCCTCACGCGCTCATCTGGAGGCGATCGTCCCGGCCATGCGGCGGGCCCTGTCGACCGCCGGGATCACCGCGCCGGACGCGCTGGCGGTGACGATCGGCCCCGGCCTCGCCGGGGCGCTGCTGGTGGGCGTCGCCGCCGCGAAAGCCTATGCGGCTGCCTGGGATATCCCGTTCTACGCACTGAACCATCTCGGCGGGCACGTCGCGGTGGACACCCTCGAGCACGGTCCGATGCCGCCCAGCGTCGCGCTGCTGGTCTCCGGTGGACACACCCATCTACTGCAAGTGCGCGACCTGTCGGAGCCGCTGATCGAACTGGGCAGCACGGTCGACGACGCCGCGGGTGAGGCATTCGACAAGGTCGCCCGGCTACTGGGGCTCGGCTACCCCGGTGGCCCCGCTCTCGACGCGGCCGCGGTCACAGGTGATCCGGCGGCCATCGCCTTCCCCCGGGGCATGACAGGCCCGCGCGACCCGCGCTACGACTTCTCCTTCTCGGGACTGAAAACCGCGGTGGCGCGATACGTGGAAGGGCAAGCCCGCGCGGGCGTGGAGCCCGCGCAGCTACCGATCCCCGATATCGCCGCCTCTTTCCAGGAAGCGGTCGCCGACGTGCTCACCATGAAAGCGGTCCGTGCCTGCCAGGACGTGGGTGTGGACACCCTGGTGCTGGGCGGCGGCGCAACCGCGAACACCCGGATCCGTTCGCTGGCCGAACAACGATGCGCCGCAGCCGGACTGACCCTGCGTATTCCGAAGCCTCGGCTGTGCACCGACAACGGTGTGATGATCGCGGCCCTGGGAGCGCACGTGATCGGTGGCGGCGCGGCACCGTCGCCGTTGTCGGTGGCATCGGATCCGGGATTGCCGGTATCGGTCAGCCAGGTGGGCTGAATTGTTTGCGCCGCCTGCGGCGGGGCGGGTCGGGGCCCTTGTCAACCCCGGTTCTTCACTCCCGGCGGTCGGTCGCTGCGCTCCCTTCCTCTGGTCGCTCCAGAACCGGGGCGGGCCCCGACCACCGCAGTCGACCATCCGGTAGGGAAGTCGCGACGCGGGCCTGAAGCTCGGCGGTTGCGATGCGGTCCTTCGCTCTGTTGCTGCAGAACCAAGGCAGGCCCTGATTGTTGGATTGCGCCGCCCGCGGCGCCGCGGGTCGAGGCCCTCGTGACCCCGGGTCTTCACTCCAGTGCTCCAGGACCGGGGCGGGCCCGACCGCAGTAGTCGACCATTCGGCGGGAGAGTCGCGGCGCAGGTCTGAATCTCGGCGGCTCGGGCCTTCACCTCGGCCGGTCAGCAGCTGTGCTGCTTTGCTCTGTCGCTGCAGAACCGGGGCGGGCCCGGACCACGGGATGCTCCATTCGGAGAAGATGCGGGTGAGGGTCGGGACGCCCTTACTGCTGGTTCTTCACTCCAGCTGGCTGCTCCGGACCCGAGAGGGGCCTCGAACAACGGGTGGCAAACGCCCGGAAGACGGGCGACCAGCACGTGCGTACTCATACGCTGCGCCGCGTGCCGATAATGCGGTCGGTTCGCGGTGGTTATCCCGCCGACCCGGTTCCGGGTAGCCGTGGTGGGGGTGGTGGCGGAACCTGCAGTGTCGTCTGGGTCTTCTGCGAGCCGGTCGCGGGCGGAACGTCGGAGGTCGACGGCTGGTCGGGCGGGAGTTCTTCCGATGACGACGGCGGTGCCAGCGCACCCGGCCCGAGTCCTTCCGGGAACGGGATGTGCGGGAGGTTGGGGTCCGGGCGCAGGGTCGGCTGGGACGATTCCGGAACCGACGGTGCGGTGCTCGTGGACGGCGACGGTACGTCCGAGGTTGTGGGCGCGTCGTTCGTGGAGGGGTATTCGCCCGTGGTGGGGTCCACCGCCAGCGGGGGCTCCTCGGTCGCCGTGGTCGGCTCACCGGCGTCGTCGGGTTCTTCCACGGGCTGCTGGGGGATCTCGGCGGTGGTGGTGATGGGCGCGACGCTCGTGGTCGGTGCCGTTGTGGTGGTGGGCGGCAGTTGGGCGCTGCTGGTCGTACCGGCGGGGGACACCTCTTCGTCGGAACTGGGGGCCATGGTGTTCACCCCGTATCCGACGATCAGTCCGACCACCACGATCGCACCGGCCACCGTGCCGAACGCTTTCAGCAGGGTGTTGCCGGACTTGTCCGGGGTCAGCGCGCCGATCGGCGCCGTGGATCGGGCGGTATCGGCCAGGAGGGCGGCGCCCTTCGCGATCACCGCGTCCGGGTCCGGCACGGTCACGACCGGGAGATCCAGTTCGGTGCGCAGTATTTCCAGCACGGCCGGTATATTCGCGCCGCCGCCGATCACCACCACCGCTTCCGGGGCCCGTTCGGCCATGCCGAAGGTCATCGAGGCGAAGCGGGTGAGTTCCCGCATCAGCCCGGCGGTGAGCACCTCGAAATCGGGGCGGGTGAGTTTCAGCGGCCGGCCCGCGATGTGGTCGATGGTGACGGCCGGGGTGACCGACAGATGTTCCTTGGCGGTGCGGGCCCGGTTCACCAGCACGCTCCTGTTGGGCCGGGTGCCGCGCCGGGCGTAGTGCTGATCGACCAGATGCCGGTACAGCAGATCGTCGATCGCGCGTCCGCTGACCGTCGTGCTGCGGGCGGTGTGCAGCACCGCCCCGTCGGCCGGGTCGGCTACCGAAACGGTGCAGCCCGAGGCGCCGAGATCCACCACGGCCACCGTCCCGTAGCGGTCCAGCAAACCGGTATCCCGCAGGAAGGTGAGCGCCGCCGTGGTTTCCGGAACCAGTTGGGGTTCGCGTTGTTTTCCGGTGGCCATCCGGATGGCCTGCGCCTGTTCCTTGCTGCGGTAGGCCACCGCGACGCCGGTGGGTGGACGGTCGGCTATCACGTCGAGCCCGGAAGTCGGCGGGGCGGCGGGGATATGGGTGCCGAAGATCGCCTCGTGGGAAGAGCTGGCGGGGAGTTGGGTGGTCATCAACTCGATGGAGGAGGCGACGAGATCGCCCAGATCGGAATGCGCGTCCGCGGAGACGACCCGATAGTCGAAGGTTCGCGCGCCGTTGGCCGCCGTGGTGACCAGCGCGGAGCACACCACTTCGTTCCCGGCCGAAATGCCGAGCGATGTGCGCATACTCTCTTCACCTCCCTTCGAGTGGACCCGGCGATCGAGCCGGAATACTGGCCCCGGACATGCCGAAAGTTGTTCGCGAAACTGCCGTCTTCTGCGGTGAACGGTGGTTTCGCGAACAACCATCACACATGGTGTCACGATCTGTTATCCGAACGTTACAGAGTCGGAGAATTATTGGGAAGCCCTCTTTCCTCTGGTCTACCCGGCATGCGGGCTCCTAACCCGTGGACCTGGAAGCACGTTCGGTGGCGTCTTGGTGACAGCAAGATCGATTCGGGCGCGCTCGGCATCGTTATCGGCAGTGCCCGCCCTTGAGCGCTGGCACTCTCATGTATAGAGTGCTAGTCGGCACCGATCGTTGCCCGGTGCCAGGCTTGACTACTGAGCAGACGGTCCCGGCACCCGCGACGACGGGGCTTTGCGCATGGTCAGCATCGTGACCGAATCGATGGTCCGGGACAACAGTTCCGGACGACCGTTATCCCCTGAAAGTGGAGGGCTCAACGTGGCGAGCGTGAACATCAAGCCGCTCGAGGACAAGATCCTCGTCCAGGCCAACGAGGCCGAGACGACGACCGCCTCCGGCCTGGTCATTCCCGATACGGCCAAAGAAAAGCCGCAGGAGGGCACCGTTGTCGCCGTCGGCCCCGGCCGGTGGGCCGACGAAGGTGAGAAGCGCATCCCGCTGGATGTCCAGGAGGGCGACACCGTCATCTACAGCAAGTACGGCGGTACCGAGATCAAGTACCAGGGTGAGGAATACCTGATCCTGTCCGCGCGCGACGTGCTGGCTGTCGTCGGCAAGTAATTCGACTGCCGCGCATGCGTTCCGCCCCGGTGTCGACAGCTGACCCGGGGCGGAGTGCGTTGTGCCACACAACTCGAAGCGCACCAGATACAGGAGCGAACACATATGGCAAAGCAGATCCAGTTCGACGAGCAGGCTCGCCGGGCGCTGGAGCGCGGTGTCGACAAACTCGCCGATGCGGTCAAGGTCACTCTCGGCCCGCGTGGCCGGCATGTGGTGCTGGCCAAATCGTTCGGCGGCCCCACCGTCACCAACGACGGTGTCACCATCGCGCGTGATATCGATCTCGAGGACCCGTTCGAGAACCTCGGCGCTCAACTGGTCAAGAGCGTCGCCACCAAGACCAACGATGTCGCCGGCGACGGCACCACCACCGCCACCGTGCTGGCTCAGGCGCTGGTGCGCGGCGGGCTGAAGAACATCGCGGCGGGCGCCAACCCGATCGCGATCGGCTCGGGCCTGGCCAAAGCCGCCGACGCGGTGTCGGAGGCCCTGCTGGCCGCGGCCACCCCGGTCAGCGGTGAACAGGCCATCGCGCAGGTCGCCACCGTCTCCTCGCGGGACGAGGTCATCGGCGAAATGGTCGGCAAAGCGCTGACCACGGTCGGCAAGGACGGCGTGGTCACCGTCGAGGAGTCCTCGACTCTGCAGACCGAACTCGTCGTCACCGAAGGCGTGCAGTTCGACAAGGGCTACCTCTCGCCCTACTTCATCACCGACGGCGACAGCCAGGAAGCCGTGCTGGAGGACACCCAGATCCTGCTGCACCGCGAAAAGATCAGCTCGCTGCCGGATCTGCTGCCGCTGCTGGAGAAGATCGCCGAATCCGGTAAGCCGGTGCTGATCATCGCCGAGGACGTCGAGGGCGAGGCGCTGTCCACCCTGGTGGTCAACTCGATCCGCAAGACCCTCAAGGCCGTCGCGGTCAAGGCGCCGTTCTTCGGCGACCGCCGCAAGGCGTTCCTCGACGATCTGGCCGTCATCACCGCCGGTACGGTCGTCAACCCGGATCTCGGCATCAACCTGCGCGATTCCGGTTTGGAGGTGTTGGGCTCGGCTCGCCGCGTGGTGGTCACCAAGGACACCACCACGATCATCGACGGCGCGGGCAGCGGCGACGATATCGCCGCCCGCAGCGCCCAGCTGCGTCGCGAGATCGAGGCCACCGATTCCGACTGGGACCGGGAGAAGCTGGAAGAGCGGCTGGCCAAACTGTCCGGCGGTGTCGCGGTGATCCAGGTCGGCGCGGCCACCGAAACCGCGCTCAAAGAGCGCAAGTACCGCGTCGAGGACGCGGTGAGCGCTGCCAAGGCCGCCGTCGAAGAGGGCATCGTCCCGGGTGGCGGTACCGCGCTGGTCCAGGCGGGCACGAAGCTCGACGGGCTGATCGCCGGACTGTCCGGTGACGAGGCCATCGGCGCCGAGGTGCTGCGCGCCGCGCTGAAGGCGCCGCTGTACTGGATCGCCACCAATGCCGGTCTCGACGGCGCCGTCGTGGTCAGCAAGGTCGGCGAGGGCAAGGAAGGCTTCAACGCCGCCACGCTGACCTACGGCGATCTGCTCGCCGACGGTGTGGTGGACCCGGTGAAGGTGACCCGCTCGGCCGTGATCAACGCGGCGTCGGTGGCGCGCATGGTGCTGACCACCGAGAGCGCGATCGTGGAGAAGCCCGCCGAAGACGACGACCACCAGGGGCACGGCCACGCCCACTGATCGTCGCCCCGGCCGCGCGGTTTCCGCCGTTCGGCCGGGGACATACGGCAAATGAGAACGGGCCGTTCACACCCTGCCAGGGATGTGAACGGCCCGTTCTCGTATCGGCCGCCGGTCGCCTATCGGCGCCGGGGCCCCCATACTCTTCTTCAGCCTGGTCAGTCCGTCCCGGATCCGGGATTTGACCGTCGGTAGCCCGACTTCGAGCTGCCGGGCCACCTCCGCGTAGGTCCGCCCGTCGTAATAAGCGAGTGAGATCGCCTCCCATTGGGTTTCGGTGAGGGTGCGGAGTCCGACGACCACGGCCTGATGGTCGAGTTTGCGCTCGACCTCTTCGATGACCTGGTCGTAGTCGTGCCCGAGTATCCGGGCTCCGTAGGCGATCTCACGCTGGGTGTGCGCCTGTTCGGCGCGGACCCGGTCGACCGCCCGGCGGTGGGCCAGGGTCATCAGCCAGGTGACCGCCGAACCGCGCGCCGGATCGAAGCTCGCCGCGGTTCGCCATGTCTGCAGGTAGACCTCTTGCGTGGTCTCTTCGGCGAACCCGGAATCCTGTAGGACACGCAACACCAGACCGAAGACCCGGGTGCGGGTCCGGTCGTAGAGTTCGGCGAAAGCCTCGGCATCCGAGTGGCCGCAGCGCTGCAAGAGCGCTGAGAGCTCGATACTCTCCTGTGTCATCGGTCATAACAATAACGGCAAGCTATAACCGAGAGCGTATGCGCCCCCGTGGAAGACGCGGTGTCGCGCCGGACGGGGGCGTGATGTCGGGCGCTGCCCCCTAGACCGCCATCCTGCGTCGGTTGCGTCGGGCGTGCATCTCTCGTTCGGTTTCCGACATGCCACCCCAGATGCCGTAGGGTTCGCTGACTTTCAACGCGTGCGACCGGCACTGCATGAGCACGGGGCAGGCCCGGCAGATCTTCTTGGCCCGCAACTCACGGGCAGCCCGGGCTCTACCGCGCTCGCCGTCGGGATGGAAGAACACCGCTGAGTCCACGCCCCGGCAAGAGCCGCGCATCTGCCAGTCCCAGATATCGGCGTTCGGTCCGGGAAGGTGGGTGGGCATGGGCATGGTGGAACTCCTCGTAGACGCGAGCTCGTCGGCATTGTCGAGCGAGTGATGGATACATCTTCTCCGGCGGTGCCCGGCGTTCGTTCGAACGCGCGGGGCCACATGCGTCGGCCGTGGTGCACCGCTGCCGCCGGCATCCGTTGCGTTTTCGCACGGCGCCGTACGTGGCGATGAGTTACGTTAGGGGTACCGAGGAAATTCCGTCAACAGTTTGACGCCCTGATTTATCGGGTATTTTGCGCTCTGAATTTAACCTCGATGACTGTTTACTTCCGCTAATCGCCCGGCGATACTGTGTGGTTGGGCTGTTGCCGGGTCCGATCCGGCGTCCGTGCTGGTCGACGTATTCGCAGGTCGGCGCTATGAGCGTGGGAAGTTTCGATCGGTCCGGACCGAAATATGCTCCGGGTTCGCTCCGGATGGGCTATGGTGTCCCGATCTCGATACGATTACAGATGGCCGACGAGGGGCCTTCAGGTTAATTAAGCGAAACGTCCCTGAATTCGATGCGCGATCGCTCATGGATTGATCGACGGAGTTTAACGTGATCGAAACATGCTCGATTCGATTAATGCTGGGAGATAGCTGAGCCGGCGTTCCTGTGCCACGCCCCGGCCGCACTGCCGGGAGATCGTGCCCGCCGCCGGTACAGTGCACCGGTGTTCGCCCCGGTGCCCAGTCCCGAAAGTCCCTCTCTCCGGTTCGCAGACGCCGCGTTCGGCGTCCATCCGGATCGATCCGCTGCCGAGTTGCCGGAGTCGCGAAATCCGCTCGAAATGTGGTGGCGAGCCGTCGCTCTGGGTGGTGTGGGCCACTACGCAGCCGCGCGCACGGCGCTGCGCCGCCTGTCCGCCGCTACCTCCGATCCGGTTCTGCTCTCACTCGCCGCCTCGACATCGGGTTCACTGCTGCGTCAACTCGGCTGGCACGCGCTCGCCGCCCACCACGACGGGCGGGCCGCCGCGTTCGTGCTGCCGGGAATCCCCGCCGCCCTCGATACCGTCCGGTGGGAGGCGGCCCGCCACGCGCAGGAGCGGGCGCAGACGCCCCCAGGCGCGCGTCTCGCGGGCTACAGCGCCGAACCCGGGCTCATCGACGCGGCCGCCGATGCGTTGATCGGTCTGGCGGCCGACGCGCTGGGAACCGGTCGTCTCGCCCTGTCCTCCCGGCTGCTCGAACGCTGCTCGACGCTGCTGGACGCCGCCGAGTCCGGGCGCTACCGGGAACCGGACCCGAGCGCCGTCCCGGACGCGCGAGCAGCCGGAGCCGCGTACCCGCGTGTGCGGGTCCGGTTGCGCTGGGTCCGCGCCGAGACAGCACTGGCGGGTGGACACAGCGACTCCGCACTCGCCGAAGCCGAGGCGGCCCTCGCGTCGGCCGAGCAGGGTCCCTCGGTGCGGCATCAGGTGAAATCGCGGCTCCTGGTCGCCGCGGCCGCCGGCGCCGCCGGCGATACGAGCCGGGCGACCGCGCTCGCCGCCCGCGTCGACGAACAGTGCCGCGAAAGCGGTCTCGTTCCGTTGCGCTGGGCCTGCGCCATGTTGCGAACCGGTCTCGCCGGCGGCCCTCGCGACACGGCGGCCGGTGACGCGGCCGCGTGTCGGACACTCATTGCCCGGCGTGGCGGGCGATTTCGCGATGCGGGTTGGTAACCCGAGTTCTACCGTCTCGACCCGAACCGTCGGCGGTGTCCTATTGTGGACCCGTTCCGCTGGACCGGCGGAAGCATCGGTCATCACCGACCGTGCCACTTTGTAACGCCAGGAATTCCGCTGACGATGACGCACACGGGCGAAGAGTTGGACCGCGCCGTCGCCGCCGCCGCGCAGGGCGACAGGTCCGCTTTAGCTCAGGTACTGAAGTTGGTCCGCCCGCTGGTGATGCGGTATTGCCGCGCGCGGATCGGAGTCGCGGAGCGTGGACAACTCTCCGCCGATGATGTCGCGCAGGAGGTCTGTTTAGCGGTCATGACCGCGCTGCCCAGGTATCAGGACCAGGGCAGGCCGTTCATGGCCTTCGTATACGGAATCGCTTCGCACAAGGTTGCCGACGCCCATCGCAACGCCTCCCGTAACAAGGCGGAGGCGATGGCCGAAGTACCAGATGTCATATCCACCGACCACGGGCCGGAGCAACGGGCTCTCGAATCGGAAACGAGCCGGCAGATGAACACCCTGCTGGCCACCCTTCCGGAGAAGCATCGAGAGATCTTGATCCTGCGCCTGGTCATGGGTCTGTCAGCAGAAGAAACCGCAACCGCCGTGGGCAGTACGGCGGGCGCGATCCGGGTCGCCCAGCACAGGGCGCTCGCAAAATTGAAGGCACAAGTGGCGAGGGCAGGTGAAATGTATGGCTAGGGATGGCGGGCGCGGTCGGGGTGAGAAATGGGCGCGGCGTGCATCGCGGAACACCGATCCCTATGCCGAGGGCTCCGGTACCGGATCCGAACCGGTGGATATCGTCGCGGTCCGTCGTGATGACGAACTGATCGACGCTATCGCCCGTGGCGGACCCGTCCCCACCGAGAGCACCGAGGAACTCCAGCTGGCGACACTGCTGGCGGATTGGCGGGCCGAGATCGTGGCGCCGCCGTTACCGGACGCGCCCGATCTCGATACCGTGGTCGCGGCCGTGAACCAGGAGATCGGTGCCCGGCAGGCCAGGATCGGTGCACAGTCCGGCGGCAGATTACGGCTGCTCCGGCCGATAGCCACCACGGCGGCCGCGCTGGCGCTGGTATTCGGTGGGCTCTCGGCATTCTCTTATCAGGCCGAACCCGGCGACGCGCTGTGGCGTGTCAAAGAAGTCGTGTTCAGCGAACAGGCCCAGAGCACAGTCGTGCAGTATGCCGACGACGATCTGGCCGCCGCGCAGACCCTGCTCGAACAGGGCAAGCCGGACGAGGCGCGGGAACGGCTGGAACAGGCTTCGGCCAATGCCACCCAGGTCAACGATCCGGCCAAACGCAACCAACTCGTCGACCGCTGGAACCAGCTGTTCGAGGAAGTTCGCAAAGTGGTGCCCCCGGAGATCGCGGACCAGCTGCAGCAATCCGCTCCCGCGCCTGTTCCGGGCGCCCCGGTGCAGCCGTCGTCACCCGGCGGGAGCACGGAACGGCCCGGCAGCACGGTGACCACGACACCCGGTTCGGACAGCGAACTGCCGTTCGACCAGCCGGGTCGCCCCGGCGGCGATCGGCCCAGCGCACCGGATGCCTCGGCACCCGATAAGCCGGCGCCCGACCGGCCGGGTCCGCAACGGCCGGGCGGCACCACCAAGCCGGGCACACCGGCACCGGATACACAGGCGCCGGATGTGGCTCCTCCGGACGACAACACCGCACCGGAGGTTCCCCCGGGGCCGACCACCACCCCGGAGGGGCCGGGCGCCGATTCGGTGGAGCCGTCCACCCCGGCGCAGTCCACGATCAGTTCCCCCGGCCCGGCGCAACCGTCGGTACCCGAGGTTCCGCAGAGCGTGCCGTCGGCGCCGTCGGCCACTCAACAGATTCCGACGACTCTCCCGGGTGTTCCCACCAGCTGAGCATCGACACACGAATGGCCATCCACGAAACGAAGTGGATGGCCATTCGTGTGATCGGTCACAGCTGTTGCGCGCTCGTCAGCTGATCTGGGCAACGAAAACAGATCGACCGTCTGCCCGGCGGCCGATCGCACCGGCAGGGCCGGCTGTCCGAACTCAGCTGTCGAAAGCGTCGAACCCGTCGCCGTGGAACGCCTCGTTCATCGAAGCGTCGGCATAGCCGCGGCAGTAATCCCAGGTCACGTAGGCTTCCGGAGTCGGGTCGTAGGCGGGCTCGTGCGGGCGGACCGTGCCGTCGACGAGGAGCTGTAATAGATTAGCGCGCAGCATATCCCAGTCGTGGTAGTGATCCTGCCGACAATCCTCGCAGCTCACTACCAGCCCGCGGATACCGCGGTGGGCCAGTAGTGCCTCGTAGACTGCGAGATCGGCGAGATCCTCCTCGACCGCAAGGCGCTCGTGAGGATCCAGCGGTTCCCCCGGCTCGATGGCATCGAGCGCGGCGGACGGGTCGGCGGGGTCTCCGGCGAACGGATCCGGCGGCAAGCCAGGTGGTAGATGGTCACGCACATCCCCACGGTACGCAGAACAGGGTGGTCTGCGCCAGCCGTCCGCGCCGTCAGTTTCGCCGCTGCCCGTCGATCGATCGGTGCAGCCCTCAGTTGATCCATGGTCCAACCGGACCGATACCATGGTGTCACGGCGCCGACGAGTACCGATCACCCGGCCACCGCCGGAGGAAAATCAGAGCCGGCGCCGCAGTCCAATCCCAGTAACAGTTCGCTATCGGGTCGTCGAACCCCGGTAGCTCTGCCGATGTCCAGGAGGGGTCGATCCGAATGAGTAATCCCGTACCGGGCGAGCGCACCGCAGTCCGCCCTCATACGGGTGGTGACGATCCGGACAAGATCGCCATGCTCGGCCTCACCTTCGACGATGTGCTGCTTCTCCCCGCCGCATCGGACCTGATCCCCAGCTCGGTCGAGACGTCGAGTCAGCTGACCCGGGAGGTCCGGTTGCGGACCCCGCTGGTCAGCTCCGCGATGGATACCGTCACCGAAGCCCGGATGGCCATCGCCATGGCCCGGGCCGGCGGTATGGGAGTCCTGCACCGCAATCTGTCGGTCGCCGATCAGGCGAGCCAGGTGGAGACCGTCAAACGTTCCGAAGCGGGCATGGTGACCGACCCGGTGACCTGCCGCCCCACCGACACCCTCGCCGAAGTCGACGCCATGTGCGCGCGGTTCCGTATCTCCGGGCTCCCGGTGGTCGACGAGACGGGTGCGCTGGTCGGCATCATCACCAACCGCGATATGCGCTTCGAAGTCGATCAGGACCGTCGCGTCGCCGATGTCATGACCAAGGTGCCGCTCATCACCGCCCAGGAAGGCGTCACCGCGGAGGCCGCGCTCGGTCTGCTGCGCCGGCACAAGGTGGAGAAACTGCCGATCGTGGACGGCGAAGGCCGGCTGCGCGGGCTCATCACCGTCAAAGACTTCGTGAAAACCGATCAGTTCCCCGACGCCACCAAGGACCGGGACGGCCGGTTGCTGGTAGGCGCGGCCGTGGGAGTCGGCGACGACGCGTGGTCGCGGGCCATGACCCTGGCCGACGCCGGCGCCGACGTCCTGGTGGTCGACACCGCCCACGGGCACCAGCGCCAGGTGCTCAGCATGGTCAGCAAGGTGAAGGCCGAGGTCGGCGATCGGATCCAGGTCATCGGCGGCAATATCGCCACCCGGGCCGGGGCCGCCGCACTGGTCGAAGCCGGCGCCGACGCGGTGAAGGTCGGTGTCGGGCCCGGCTCGATCTGCACCACACGCGTGGTCGCCGGTGTGGGCGCACCGCAGATCACCGCCATCCTCGAAGCCGTATCGGCCTGTAAGCCGGCCGGGGTTCCCGTCATCGCCGACGGCGGTATCCAGTTCTCCGGCGATATCGCCAAGGCCATCGCCGCGGGTGCTTCCACCGTGATGCTCGGATCGCTGCTCGCCGGAACCGCCGAATCACCGGGCGAACTGATCCTCGTCGGTGGCAAACAGTTCAAGAGCTATCGCGGTATGGGCTCGCTCGGCGCGATGCAGGGGCGTGGCCAAGCGAAGTCCTACTCCAAGGACCGCTACTTCCAGGACGATGTGCTGGCCGAGGACAAACTCGTACCGGAGGGCATCGAAGGCCGGGTGCCGTTCCGCGGTCCGGTCAACCTGGTGATCCACCAGCTGGTCGGCGGACTCCGCGCGGCGATGGGCTATACGGGCGCCCAGTCCATTTCCGGTCTGCAGGACGCGCAGTTCGTTCAGATCACCGCGGCGGGCCTGAAGGAAAGCCATCCCCACGACATCACGATGACCGTGGAGGCGCCGAACTACACCGGGCGGTGAGACGAACCGGGTCGGCCGTCTGGGCCGTCCCGGGGCGCGGTGTGTAAGGTTTACGTGGAATTACGCGGTTCACCAGGTGAAACTTTGTCATCGGTGCCGAGTCTTGCGAGGCCCGGAAAGGGTCGCGGTCCGTCCTGCGTCCGCCCCTCGAACGGCATGCGCCGCAGGTGCGGGTCTCGCGGCGGAAACGCGGGACCGAGGGGCCGCGACCTCGCGCGCGCGAGCGCGCCATCAACACAGGAGTATTCGTGCGCGATATGGTCGAGATCGGAATGGGTAGGACGGCTCGCCGAACCTACGAACTGGACGATGTCGATATCGTTCCCTCGCGCCGCACCCGATCGGCGAGCCAGGTGTCACTGGCCTGGCAGCTCGACGCCTACCGGTTCGATATCCCCTTCCTCACCCACCCCACCGACGCATTGGTCTCCCCGGAATTCGCGATCGAGATCGGTCGCCGCGGCGGCCTCGGAGTGATCAACGGGGAAGGCCTGTGGGCCCGGCACGCGGATGTGGGTGCCAAGATCGAACAACTGGTCGAACTCGCCGGCAAGGGCGGCTATCAGCGCGCGGTCGCATTCCTCCAGGAGTTGCACGCCGCACCCATGCAACCGGACCTCCTCGCCGCCGCGGTGGCGCAGGTGCGTGCCGGTGGGGTCACCGTGGCCGTACGGGTGAGCCCGCAGAACGCGCAGAGCCTCACCCCGGGCCTCCTGCAGGCGGGCATCGACCTGCTCGTAGTGCAGGGCACGATCATCTCGGCCGAGCACGTCAGCGCCGGGGAGCCGCTGAACCTGAAGACCTTCATCGCCGAACTCGATGTCCCGGTGGTCGCCGGTGGCGTGAGCGACCACCGCACCGCACTGCATCTCATGCGGACCGGGGCGGCGGGTGTGATCGTCGGGTACGGGTCACAGGAAGGCGCCACCACCAGCGGGGAGGTGCTCGGCATCGGTGTACCGATGGCTACGGCCATCGCCGACGCCGCCGCCGCCCGCCGCGACTACCTCGACGAAACCGGCGGCCGGTACGTCCATGTGATCGCCGACGGCGATATCAACACCTCCGGTCACCTGGCCAAGGCCATCGCCTGCGGTGCCGACGCCGCCATGCTCGGCGCCCCGCTCGCACTCGCCGCCGAGGCGCCGGGTCGCGGCTGGTACTGGCCCTCCGCGGCCGCGCATCCCTCGGTGCCGCGCGGTTCTCTGCTGTCCCTGGACGAACCCTGGGACTTCGCCGACGAACTCCTCACCGGGCACACGTCCCCGGCGGCCACGGTGCGTCCCAGCCTCGAGCAAGTACTCACCGGCCCCTCCGACGATCCCTTCGGCTCGCTCAACCTGGTCGGCGGCCTCCGCCGTTCCATGGCCAAGGCCGGCTACTCCGACCTCAAGGAATTCCAGAAGGTCGGGCTCAGCGTCCGCGCTTGAGCGGCGCTGTCGCGTCCGGCTTCGCCGGGACGGGCCTCAACCCCCGCGCGCGCCAGCGCGCCGAAACGCAGACCTTGGCGGGTGGGCTCACTTTTACGTTGGCGGGCAGGCTCACCCCTGACCGCCCCGGGGATTCACCGACCGGGTGAAACAGCCGGGCGGCCTGGGTGGGGCTCGTGGTGACCGACCTCTGGGTCCCCGCGGGCACTCACTAGAATCATGCGGGTGACGCATTCCCAGAGACCCGTTCTTGTTGTCGACTTCGGAGCGCAGTACGCGCAGTTGATCGCCCGCCGGGTCCGGGAGGCGAAGGTCTATTCCGAGGTGGTGCCGCATACCGCGACGGTGGCGGAGATCGCGGAGAAGCAGCCGCTCGCGGTGATCTTGTCCGGCGGTCCGGCCAGTGTGTACGCCGAGGGGGCGCCGGCGCTCGATCCGCGGCTGTTCGACCTGGACGTGCCGGTGTTCGGTATCTGTTACGGCTTCCAGGCGATGGCGCGGGCGCTGGGCGGCACGGTGACCAATACCGGTACCCGCGAGTACGGCCGGACCGAACTCGATATCGACGGCGGTCTGCTGCACGAAGGGCTGCCGGGGGTGCAGCCGGTGTGGATGAGCCACGGGGACGCGGTGACCGATGCCCCGGCCGGATTCGAGGTCACGGGAACCACCGTGGGCGCGCCGGTCGCGGCGTTCGAGAACAGGGCCCGGCGCCTGGCGGGTGTGCAGTACCACCCCGAGGTGCTGCATTCGCCGCACGGGCAGCAGGTGCTGAGCCGGTTCCTGCACGAGATGGCCGGTATCGCACCGACCTGGACAGCCGCGAATATCGCCGAGGCCATGATCGAGCAGGTCCGGGCGCAGATCGGGGAGGGCCACGCGATCTGCGGGCTGTCCGGCGGTGTGGACAGCGCGGTAGCGGGCGCTCTGGTGCAGCGCGCCATCGGCGACAAGCTGACCTGTGTGTTCGTCGATCACGGGCTGCTGCGCGCCGGTGAACGTGAGCAGGTGCAGCGGGACTTCGTGGCCGCCACCGGGGCTCGGCTGGTGACCGTGGACGCGGTGGACCAGTTCCTGGGGGAACTGAAGGGCGTCACCGACCCGGAGGAGAAGCGCAAGATCATCGGCCGGGAGTTCATCCGGTCCTTCGAGGACGCGGTGGGCGAGGTCGTCGGCGAGCAGGCGGCGGGCGACGACGCACCGGCGGTGGAATTCCTGGTACAGGGCACGCTGTACCCGGACGTGGTGGAGTCGGGTGGCGGCAGCGGTACCGCGAACATCAAATCGCACCACAATGTGGGCGGCCTGCCCGATGATCTGGAGTTCGAACTCGTCGAACCGCTGCGGTTGCTGTTCAAGGACGAGGTCCGGGCGGTCGGCCGTGAGCTCGGCCTGCCGGAGGAGATCGTGGCCCGCCAGCCCTTCCCCGGCCCGGGTCTGGCCATCCGGATCATCGGTGAGGTCACCGAGGAGCGGTTGCGCACCCTGCGGCAGGCCGACGCGATCGCTCGGGAGGAACTCACCGCGGCCGGGCTGGACGGACAGATCTGGCAGTGCCCGGTGGTGCTGCTCGCGGATGTGCGCAGCGTCGGAGTGCAGGGCGACGGCCGCACCTACGGGCATCCGATCGTGCTGCGGCCGGTGTCCAGCGAGGACGCGATGACCGCCGACTGGACCCGGCTGCCCTACGAGGTGCTGGAACGCATCTCGACCCGGATCACCAATGAGGTCGCCGAGGTCAACCGGGTGGTGCTGGATGTGACGAGCAAGCCGCCGGGCACCATCGAATGGGAGTGAACTCGAAACGGCCGGACCCTCGCACAGGGTCCGGCCGTTTCGTTGCGCGGGTGTGCGCGCCGACGAGAGAGGCGGTTGCCGGGAGAGCCGGATGAGCACGCGGCTATCGGCGTCGCCTCGGTGATACGACCAGGGCGAGCCCGACCACGATCGCGACGGCGACGATGATCCAGCCGATCGGGATCATCGTCGCGAAATCCCACCGGCCGGGTCCGATGAGGGCCCAGGCGCTCACGACGAGCGCCAGCACGCCGACGATGAACAATCCGGGGGAGAACCCGGTCCCGCGGTGTCCGCGGCGGCAGGCCGCGCGGGGGCCCGGTTCGGCGTCCGTCCGCTGGTCGGTGTCTTTTCGCTGTTCAGCCACGGCGCACCTCCGCGTCGCCCATCCGCACGTGCACGTTCAAATCCAGTACCGGGGCGTCACCGCCGGGCCCGGTCAGCCCGTCCGGGCAGGTCGCCTCACCCATCCGGACGACGCAGTCGGTGCGCACATTCATGTTCTCGGGTACCAGGACGACCGCTTGACCCATGTGCACCGAGACATCCACCGTTTTGTTCGCGGTGAGGTCGATGCCGCGTAGATCGAGAGTTCCCGACCCCATGGTGACCGAGTAGTCCGGTCGCACCTCGCTCGCCGTGGCAGGCGCCCAGGTGCGGTCGCCCATCGTCGAATTATCGAAGTCGATCGGCCCGATCACCGCGGCCAGCAGCACGAACGCCGCGAGCGGAGCGATCACGGGCAGCAGGCCGTGTCCACGCCGCCGGAAGGAACCGAGGACGAGCCCCAGCGCGATCACCGCCAGGGCGATCGCCGCGATCCGGCCCGGGGTCATCCATTCCACGCCCACCGCGGCCGCCGCGCCGGCACCCGCCGCGGCGAGGACCGCCAGGCCGAGCACCACGGGGGTGAACCGGGAACGCCGTCGTTCGTCGCCGGGCACGACCATGGTCCGGGTCGGGGTGGGTTCGGGCAGATCCCACGCCAGCGGCGCGACACCGAGCGGATCCCAGGACGGTGGTGTGCGCTGCTCGAACTGCGCCGTACCGGGCTTGCTCATATCGACGCGGGAGCGGGCGCTGTCCGGCGCACGATCCGGTCGCGCGGCCGGGCCGGCGACCGGCGGTGCGGAATCGGTTGTGCGGCCGGCTCCCTCCGCGCTGCCGGAGCCGGGAGCCGGACCGGCCGGATTCTCGGAGGTGGCGGCGCCGCTCTCGGTGAGCAGCGGAGGAGTCGTGCCGGGACGCTGGTCCGCGGATTCCGCGGAGGCATCGGCCGCGGTCGGGGTGACCTGTTCCGGGCCGGGGGCCGCCGGATCCGGGATGTACCGGTCCGGCAGTTTGGTGTACGGCGTGTAGACGCCGGCGGCGGGCGAGTTGTACGGATCCGCTCCGCTCTGCGGGAACATGGCGCCGGGATACCCGGTCGTTCCCGGGGCGGCCAGCGGCTCGGGCGCGACCGTACCGGGCGGCGGTTCGGGGGAACGCATATGCAGCATCCACCAGCCCGCCAGCATGAGTGCGAGAGCGATGACGCCCGACCCGCCGAGTCCGATGCCCACCGGGCCCATGGTGCTCACCGCGATCGCCAGCGCGACGATCAGGACGATCGTCTTGGTCTGGTTCTGCGAATCCTGGCCCTTGCGGGTGAGCGACTCCGCCATCGATCCGCGGTCCCCGGGTTCCGGGAACAACAGCCATCCGGCCAGGTAGAGGACGATTCCCGCGCCGCCGAAAATGGTGGAGACCACGAAAGCCACCCGGACCAGCACCGGATCGACACCGTAGCGGTGCCCGAATCCGGCCGCGACCCCGGCGATCGGGCCCCGCCGGGGCAGCCGAGTCGGCCGTGTCTGCCACATCTGCTGGAGCTGATCACCGAAGCTCGTTCTCGTCATGGATCCATGGTCCGCTCGCGGTGGCCGCGCGCACATCGGGGGGAACCCTGAAGTTGGTCCGGAAAACCTCCTGAGCACCGTCGATGGAGGCGGTTGATGCGGATATCAGGGTGTTTCCCCATGGCCGGCCGTGACATTGCCGTGCCAGTATCGACGGTATGTGCCCGTTCGGACCTGCCTTCTATGCGCGGGGGGCCGCTGCCGGGCCCGGGGCGGCGCCCGCGACCGGTCGATTGGTGCGCCGTTCCGGGGGCCGGATCGTCGGCGGGGTGGCGGGCGGTGTCGCCGACCACCTCGGGGTCGACGTGCTCAAGGTGCGGATGGTCTTCGTCCTGCTGTCCGCACTGGCCGGGGCCGGGATCGTCGCCTACGGACTGCTGTGGCTCTTCACCCCCGACGGTGCGGATTCCGGCCGTCCCTCGGGGACCGAACGCCGGCAGGCGATCGGGCTGGCCCTGCTCGGGCTGGGATTGTCGGTGGCGGTGTCCTGGGCATTCAGCGGCGCGGCCGCCCGGGTGATCGCGCCGATCGTGGTGATCGCGGTGGGTGCGGCGCTGGTCTGGCGCGAATACGATGCCGACGGCCCGCGGTCGCTGGTCGGGATGCCGGCGAAACCGTCGGTGATCACGTGGTCGCGGATCATCGCCGGCGTCACGCTGGTGGTCGCCGGCCTGGCCGTGGTGGTGCTGTCGCAGGTCGACTGGGGTTCGCTCGGGTCGGCGCTGTTGGCGGTGGCCGCCACCTTGATCGGGGTCGGTCTGCTGACGGTTCCGCTCGGCCTGCGGATGATGCATTCGCTCAATGCCGAACGCGCCGCCCGGATCCGCAACGAGGAGCGCGAGGAAATAGCCTCCCACCTGCATGATTCGGTGCTCCAGACACTTGCGCTGATCCAGCGGCAAGCGGGCGACCCGCAGGAGGTGCTGCGGCTGGCGCGCAGTCAGGAACGTGAGCTGCGGCGCTGGTTGTTCGCCGATTCCGGTCCGGCCGAATCCAGTTTGGCTGCCGCGCTGCGCACGATCGCGGGCGAAGTGGAGGATCAGCACGGCGTGAAGGTCACCCCGGTGACCGTGGGCGATGTGGCGATGGACGGCGCGGAGAGCGGATCCGGTCTGCCTAAGGAACATTTCACCGCCGTCCTGGGCGCCACCCGGGAGGCGCTGGTGAACGCCGCCAAACATGCCGGTGTCGCCGATATCGATCTGTTCGCCGAAACCGAACCGCACCAGGTCAGCGTGTTCATCCGCGACCGCGGCGCCGGTTTCGATCCCGATGCGGTGCCCGAGGACCGGCACGGTTTGGCGCGGTCCATCCGCGCCCGGGTGGAACGCCGCGGCGGAACGGTGGAGATAGTCTCCGCACCGGGCCGCGGCACCGAGGTGCGCATCATCATGCCGCGCAGCGACTCCGGCGCGTCCGAAGCGGAGGACACGACCGGGGAGCCCGACGCGGAAGCCCGGCCTGCGGATGCCGCGCGCGCGACTACGGGTGAGCAGCCCGAATCCGCCGGGCCGACAGGAGCACAGCCGGACACGACTCCCGTCGTCGCGGGCAGTGGCGGCGCGCCGGGTTCCCATATCGCCGGCCGGGCGTTCGCGCCGCCGAGCAGGCGTCGGTAGTGGCTATCGCGCGCGCCGCCGCTGCGGCGTCGTCCGCCGCGGAATCGCCCAGTACCCGCGAACATCGCTTCCCGGCTCGCTTTTCGGCGCCGAATCCTGTTGGGATGAGAAAGGTCCCGAACCTGCTGCTGGGACACCCGGCGCCGAGTTCAGCGAGGCCGACAATGGGTTGCGGCCCGTCCCGCTGTTCAGCGCCCGAAGCGCATGCGCCGCAGACGCGAGTCTCGGGCGCTGAACAGCGGGACCGAGGGGGCCGCAACCCCGCGCCGCCGCAGGCGGCGCCATGAACACAGAAAGGGTGAGTGTGCGGGTTTTTCTGGTCGATGATCACGCCGTCTTCCGGTCCGGGGTCCGGGCGGAGTTGAGCCGGGAGACCGATATGGAGGTGGTCGGGGAGGCCGGTGGCGTGGCCGAGGCCGTGGCAGGGATCAACGAGGCGAAACCCGATGTGGTGCTGCTGGATGTGCATATGCCCGATGGGGGCGGGGTCGCTGTGCTGCGCGGTATCCACAGTGGGCCGGTATGTCTGGCGCTGAGTGTCTCCGATGCCGCCGAGGACGTGATCGCGGTGATCCGGGCCGGTGCCCGCGGCTATGTGACCAAGACTATTTCCGGCGCCGAGCTGGCCGACGGTATCCGCCGGGTGGCGGGCGGGGACGCGGTGTTCAGTCCGCGGCTGGCCGGGTTCGTGCTGGATTCGTTCACCGGGAAATCCTCGGTACCCGAACCGCCGCTGGATCCGGAGCTGGATTCGCTGACTCCGCGTGAGCTGGAGGTGCTGCGGCTGCTGGCCCGTGGGTACACGTATCGGGAGATCGCCGAGAATCTCTTCATCTCGGTGAAGACGGTGGAGACCCACGCCTCGAACGTGCTGCGCAAGACCCAGCAGTCCAATCGGAACGCGTTGACGCGCTGGGCGCATCGGCGGCGGATCGACTGAATCCGCCGCCGGTGTCAGCGGTGCACCGGGTCGTGGAGGCCGTGGACCGAGCGGGTGACCGTGAATTTCCGGTTCCGGCCCATCACCTCGGTGCGGCCGACCATTCGTTCGACCACGGTGCGGTGGTTGAGATGGTTGTTGTACACAGTCCACAGTTCGCCGCCCGGGCGTAGGACGCGGCCGGTCTGAGTGAACATCTTGATGGCCGATCCGGTGTGCACGGCGGCGCCGACGTGGAACGGTGGGTTGCACACCACCAGATCGGCGCTGTTGTCGGGGGCGGCGGACATGGCGTCGTCGCGAACCACTCGGACCTGGCCGGTCACCTGGTTGGCGGCGGCGGTCGCGGTGGCCGAGGCGACGGCGGCGGCGGATTGATCGGTGCCCGTCACCGTGATTCCGGGCCTGGCCTTGGCGAGTGCCACGGCCAGGATGCCGGTGCCGCAGCCGAGATCGACCGCGTCGCGGGCGTCGGGTTTCATGGCGCGCAGATGTTCCAGCAGGAACCGGGTGCCGATGTCCAGGCGGGCGCCGGAGAAGGCGGCGCCATGGGCCACCACGTCGATATCGTATTCGCCGATGTGCTCGTGCAGCGGAAATCGCGGAGCGCCCACCGGTTTCGGGCCGCGTACCAGCAGGGTGCGCGATTTCTGACGGCCGCGGCTGGCCCGCACCTCGGAGAACGATTCGGCCAGTACGTCGTTCATGGCCTTGGTCAGATATTTGTCCCGGCCGCCGGCGAACACCTGGACTCCGGGGTGGGCGTAGCGGGCGATGTCCTCGGCGATCTCGGCGAGTCCGGCCAGGACCCGTGGCAGCCGCAGCAGTACGACGGTGGCGTCGCGGAGCAGCCCCACGCCCAGTGAGTGCGCGGTGTAACGGTCGGTGAGGCCGAGGGCGCGGGCGTTCGCGGCCAGGGCCAGTTCTCCGGTCAGCAGGTCTTGGTGGACCCGGATGCCGTGTAGATCGTGGGCGGCCGCGGCACCGAGAGTCAGGGCGCCGTAACCGTCGCCGATCACCGCGACCGTCGCGCGCGTCGCGGCGGCGTCGGCGAGCGCGTCCGCGGCCACGTCGAGAATCAGGCGGTCGGCGGCATCGGCGGCGTACAGGTTGGCGGCCTCCACATCCGGATAGCGGCGCAACCGTCCCAATAGGTCCTCCACGTCTCGCACGGGACAAGTGTGCTAGATCGTTGCCGCGCTCCGTCGGCCGCCCCGTCGGATAACGCGTGCGGTGGATGTGCTGCCCCCTGTTGCGCGGCGCGGAAGCAGGCTGCCCGAGGCACACCGTGTGAGTGGGCGTTCCCCCAGGACAGCGACTACTCCGGTTAGCATCGGCCTCATGCGTACCGGGCGGATTCTGGTAGTGGCGGCGATGTTGGGTTGCCTCGCGGGATGCGCGGACTCGGGGTCCACACCACCGATTAGCTCCCCGGAGCTGGTTCCTGCGGTACCGAGTTCGCAGGTCGATATCCCGGGTCTGCCGCTGCCGCCGGTTCCGCTGCCGGGGGAGCCGGTCCCCGCGCCCGACGATACGGTGCCGAAACAGGCCGGGGCCTCGCCCGGGGCCGCGCTCACCGTGACCGATATCCGGCTGAGCCGGCATCCGGGGTTCGATCGGGTGGAGTACATCCTCGGCGGGGAAGGCACCCCGGGCTGGAGCGTGTGGTACACCGGGCGGGCGATCCAGGACGGCAGCGGCCGGGAACTGGAGGTCGCGGGGCAGTCGGTGCTCGAGGTGCGGATCACCGGTTCGGCCTATCCGTTCGACAGCATGGTGGAGCCCTACGCGGGTCCGGATCCGGCCACCGACCCGGCGGTTCCGGGGATCGCCGGGGTGTATCGGAACACCGTTTTCGAGGGTGTCACGCAGTCCTTCGTCGGGGTTGCGGCCGACGAACCCGGATTCACGGTAGCGGCGGCGGCGATGCCGAATCGCCTGGTCATCGATATCGCGACCGGGTAGCGCGGGGTGCGCCCGGGTATCGGTTGATCATCAATCCCGGGCTGGCCAGTCGAATTACGACCCGACACAGTACGGTTGACAGCACCGGCGGCTCAGATGTCCGGCGCGCCGGGGCGAAAATACGGGGTTCACGGGCATCCGAGGGGAGTTTCATACTGATGCGACGACTCGAACGAGCCAGCCTCGCCATCGCAGTCACCGCGCTGGTCGCGGGCGGTTTCATCGCTGCCTGCTCGAACACGGTGACCGGTACCGCCCAGGTGAACCAGTCCGAGTTGCAGTTGTACACCTCCGAGGTCGAATCGTCTTCGGCAGCGGCCTCGTCCTCTCGCGCCGCGGCCGCCGCGGCCGCCGCCACCGAAGTCTGCGAGGCGCTGCGCGATAACAACAACCCCGCAGTGGACGCCTTCAACGCCTATATCGACGCCAGTGACGCCAAGGCGCCCGATGTCGAGCCCAAGAAGCAGGCCGCGGTCACCGCGCTGCGCAATACCGCCGGGAAGATCGATTCGGCACTGAACCCGGATGTGCCCAACGATGTCTCCACCCCGATGCGTACCTACCGCGACAATCTGAAATCACTGGCCGACCTGCTGGAACGCAATGCCTCGGTCGACGAGGTGAACGGTCAGATCGATACCTTCAACGGGGACAAGGACGCGGCGTTCGACTCCTGCGACGGGTACTGACCGGCCGCGGGCGCGCGGGTCATTCGTAGAGCCCCTCCACGCACCATTGGTCGTCCTGGGCGAGCAGCAGCAGGCTGTGCGGCCCCGGTAGTTCCACTTGCGCGCGAGCGGTGGGGGCGGCGCCGGGCGACCACCAGAGTTCGTCCAGCAACCAGGGTCCGGCCCAGGCGGTGAGCCGCCAGCTGGATCGTCCCCAGCGCAAACGGGCCGGGGGCCCGCTGAACCGGCCGCGCGCGGTGATCCGGACGGGTGCGCCGTCGGCGGACTCCAGGGTGACGGGCGGCCGGTTGAGCATGATCACGGCGGGCGCGGGTTCGGGGATCCGGCCCGGCCAGGGCGGCGCCGGATCGGTGTCCGGCGCCGGTTCGTCGCCGAACGCGACCATGGTGACCCGTTCGGCGGGCCCGCGGCCGCCGCTGAGTACGCCCACCCGCACCGCGTCCCCGCCGAGCAGGCCCTGTACCCGGACCAGTGCGCGCAGCGCCCGCTCGTCACCGGACCCGGTATCCCCCCACAGGCCGAGCTGCAGCGCCGCCGCCGTCACCACTTCCACCGGCACCAGGTGCAGCACGATGATCGGGCCGGTGGGACGGTCGGCGTGCGGCCGGGTCAGCCAGCCGTCCAGTTGCCAGCGCACCCGGTCGGCGACGCCGTCGGCGGTCAGCGGTTCGGCGCAGCGCCAGACCCGGGACAGGTGTTCGCCCGTCTCGGTCTCGGCGCGGATCTCCAGCCGAGTGCAGGCCAGGGCGGCCGCCGACAGCGCCGCGGTCAGCCGGGTGGCCAGCAGCCGACCGGCGAAGGCGGCGGCGTCGACCCGGTCGATCGGCGGGTCGCAGGGCAGCCGGACCTCCAGATCCGGGGCGGGCCGGCCGGGTGCCGGCGGTCGTTCGGGTAACGCGCGCGCCCGGCGGTGCGCGAGTACCGCGTCGGCGCCGAACCGGGAGGTGACCTGTGCCGGGGTCAGGTCGGCGAAATCGCCGATCCGGCGCAGACCCAGCCGGTGCAGCAGGTCCAGGAGCGCGGCGCGTTCCGGTTCGGCCGGCCCCGGTTCGGCCGCCAGTTCGCCGATCGGCAGCGGCGCCAGGAACGGCGCGTCCTGTCCCGGCGCCACGATGGTCCCGTGCCGGGCGGCGATGATCGCGGTCGGCAGTTCGTCGGCGATACCGATGCGGGCTTCCACTCCGGCCGTCGCCAGCGCGGCGAGCAGCCGCCGGGTGGCGGCTTCGGCGGAACCGAAGTAGCGGATCACCCCGCGCGCGGACAGTGCCAGCAGGCCGGGCCGCAGTACTTCCACCCCGGAGGCGAGGGTGTCGACGGCCGCGGCGACCGGTTCGAACAGTCGTGCGTCGCGGTCCGGGTCCTGTTGCGCGAGGAACAGTTCCGGGCAGCGTCCCTGCGCCTCGCGCTTGCGCATACCGCGTCGCACTCCGGCCTCCCGGGCGGCGGCCGAACAGGCGACGACCCGGTTCGCGTGCAGTACCGCCACCGGTTGTTCGGCCGGTAGGCCGGCGCCGGCCGCCGCCGCGACCGCCGGCCAGTCCGGACACCAGACCGCCAGCACCCGGGGGCCGCTGCGTGGTGCGCGTCGATCAGGAGACGGCAACCGAACGTTCCAGTCGTGCGACGCCGAGCCGATCGGCCACGGCGTTCTCGAGTATCGTCCATTCCACCCGGCCGTCCAGCGGGCGAGCGGCCAGCCGACCCCGGTGCGGGACACCGGTTTTGGCGCGGACCTCGACGTCGAGGTCGATCGAGCGGATCCGCCCGCTGCCCGTGCCGAGCCCGGTGTAGCCGGATACCTTGGCCTCCAGGCTCAGATCGGGGGCCGGCCAGGAACCGCCGGTGACGATCAGCGTGGCGCTCTTGCCGCGGGCTTTCGCGGTGAGGACGCGCGCGCGGGCGGGCGAGACCGTGCCGCCGCCGAGGCCGAGTACGACCAACTCCATTCCGTCGAGCAACACCGCCGCCACCTCCACCGGGTCCCGGCCGGCGTCGGCTACCACGGCGAGCCGGTCCAGCCGGGCGCCCATTTCCGCGGCGGCCAGCAGGCCGAGCTGGGGCAGGCCGACCGCGGCCGCGTGCCCGCCCGGTCCGGTGACCGCGGCGAGCAGCCCGGCCAGCAGCGTTCCGGCGCCGGTGTAGGCCACCACGGTGCCTTTTACCAGGCCACCGTCGGGCAGCAGGGGAGCCAGGGCCGTCGGGACGGGCAGGATCTCGCGCTGGACGTTCGTCGCCGGTGCGACCGGGGCGGATAGTCCGTTCGTGCCGCGCGGCGCCGGTCCGGGGCCGGGTGTGCATCCGCCGCCCGCCGCTCGTGCCCGCCGCGATTGCGCCAGTTCGCGCAGTCGCGCGCCGCTCGCCTTCGGCGGCCGTGCTGTCATACTCTCACCCACTTCCGCGACGGACGGCGGACAGCCGATCGGCCGTCACCGGAGTGGCCGGCACTGCCCCAGCTACTTCTTACTTCGAACATACATTCGATAGCTTATCTGCTGAAACCCGGTCCCGGAAGCCCATCCGGCATAGTTACGACCCGCTGTAGTGAACGCAGTCACGTGTCGCCCGGTCCCGCTCCGAATCCGGCCAGCTACCACCGAATTCGGCTAGTCTCACAGCATGATCGATCGCCCTCGTCCCATCGTCGGCCCGGACTATCTGGTGGCCGGCCGATACCGTCTGCAGTCGAAACTGGGCGGTGGCGGTATGGGCGCGGTATGGCTGGCCACCGACCGGCTGCTGGACCGCGACGTCGCCATCAAACAGGTGCTCTCCACGGCCGGTATGGACGAGGCCCAGGCCCGGCGGGTCCGGGATCAGATCGTGCACGAGGGCCGGGTCGCGGCCAAGCTGTCCCACGAACACGCCATCGCCGTCTACGACGTGGTGCTCGAGGCCGGTGAGCCCTGGCTGGTGATGGAGCATCTGCCCTCGCGCAGTGTCGCCCGGGCGCTCGGGCTGGTGAACGCCCTCCCGGTGATCGAGGTGGCCCAGATCGGCGCCCAGGTCGCCGACGCGCTGGCCGCCGCGCACCATGTCGGGATCGTGCACCGCGATATCAAACCGGGCAATATCCTCGTCGCCGATCGCGGTCCCGGGGTCGGGATGGCGAAACTGAGCGATTTCGGCATCTCCCGCAATGTCTCCGAGGCATCCGACGAACCGGACGGGATGATCACCGGTACACCCGCCTACCTGCCGCCGGAGGTCGCGCGCGGCGCCCAGCCCACCGCGGCCAGTGATGTGTTCTCACTCGGCGCCACGCTCTACACCGCCATCGAAGGTCAGCCGCCGTTCGGGATGGACGACAACAGCGACGCCATCGTGGAGCGGGCCGCCATGGCGCAGATCATTCCGCCCGCGCGCAGCGGAATGCTCACCCGGGCACTACTGCACATGATGGAGCCCGCCCCGCAGCGCCGACCGAGTATGGCGCAGGCGCGGGACGAAATCCTGGCCGCCGCTTTCGGTCCCGGCGCCGCCGGCAATATCCTCGGCTCGCCGGTGCGTACCGACGACGGCACCATACCCGCCTGGGCGGCCCGCAATTCCGCCGCCGGACTGCGCAGTCCCCGTTCCGGGCCGCTGCCGCGCCGCGCCCAGCCGCAGCCGTCCCGGCCCGCCGCGGTCGAGGTACCGGTCGGTCGCGGCTCGGCTCGTGGGAATCCGGCCCGCGGAAATTCGGGTCAGCCCAGCCCGGCGCTGGCCGTCACCATCGGCCTGCTGATCGGGTTGCTCATCATCGTCGTGATCCTCGTCCTGGTCATGTAGTCGTGGCGACGGCAGTCGGCCCGGGCTCGGTTTCAGCCGGGCCGCGAGCCGATCGCGTTGGGAACGAGCTCTACCTGCACGGTATCGCTGAACCGGTCGTAGCGGGCAACCGTTCGGTGCCGGGAGAGCGTGGGATCGGCTGTCGGGAAATCCGCGCGATAGAAGTAACCTCTGCTTTCCCGTCGCAGCAGTGCGCTCAGGGCATAGGATTCCGCAAGAATCAAAATCGCGGCGTCACTGTTGTGCGTTTCCGATAGCTCTTTCCGGCTCCGGCGGCACCATTCCGTAAATTCTGCCACAGCGGCCTCGGAGAATCGATGATCCTCAAAGGAGAGGAGACGCCGCCGCACGGAGGTGCGTAATTCCGCGTCGACCTCGGAACTTCTTTCGGGGACGGAGAAGGCCTCCGGCGTGGTCTCCGCCGGGAGCGATTTCAGGGTATCGGCCAGCCTGCCCGCGGACGAGATATAAATCGCCCAAGGGCGGCCGATTATGGCATCGGCCGCGATATCATGGGCTGCTTCGCCGGCGACATGAACATTTTCTATATTGCTGGCACTGCCGATATGTGCGACTCCGCCCATGGAGAGCCCGTAGATCGGGCCGAGGGAATAGCTGATGTCACCGCGCTTCAGCGTATGGGGGATATGCCCGTTGTATCGCCAATACTGCTGGAAAATCTCGATGTCACGGCGCTCTTCGCTGATGGTGGCATACGCTCGTTCCAGCCACACAGCTCGCTCATCGCCCCGATAGAATTGTGCCCCTTCCAGGTCAGGCGGGTAGAGCACACGGCCTGCGGTCAGATCGCCCAGGGCATGGCGCTGCGAGAATTCCAGGTTTGTCAGCTCACCGCCCGCGGCGGCGAAGGTCCCCAGCATGCTTCCCGAGTTGTGCGTATGCGCCTGGGGCATGAGACCGGAATATCCGCCGCTGGCGATCACCACTGCGCCGGACTGGACGATCCCCTGTCCCTCGGCGTGCACATAGGCGATCCCCCGGCAGACACCGTCCTCGACGAGTAGATCCGTGACACGGCCAGTAATGATCTGGCCACCGAGGGTAAGGATCTGTTCATGCAGAAGTGCGATCACCTCACCACCGGCCCCTAATCGAGGGAAGGGAATCGGATGGCGCGGCACCAGCATTGTCGCCAGTGTCTGGAAGGGTACAAGTTCCGTGAGCTCGGCGAATTCCCGTTGCAAATATCGGTGCAGCAACGACTGGAGTTCGGGATGTTGTGTCGCCGTTTCATCCAGGAGAATGTTCGCCAGGTCCTCCGGACTACGACTGTCCATCAACCGCCGATTGAAAACGGTCGCGGCCCCCAGGGATACTGTCGGCGTATCCTCGTGCCCGGCGGTGAGCATGACGACGGAAACGCCGTCTCGAGCCAGGCGGTACGCCAACCAGGTGCCTGCGATACCGGCGCCGATCACGGTGACCTGGGTCAGAATCTGCTTCATCCGTGTGCGCTCTTTCCTAGATTTCGACCGGTAGCGGTTCGACCAGATCGTCGAGCAGTGCGGCGGCGATGCGCACATCGTTGTCCAGGGGCCGGTCCGGGTCGATGGGCGGTATGGCTTCGATCAATCGATCCAAGAGGTCCGCGCACTTGGGCGCGGTCGGGCGTCTACCGCCGACATGGACGGCCTGGCGCAAAGCCACCGCGAGCGAACCGTGCAGCCAGCGCACCGATGTGGCGGCGTCGAGTGCATTGAGTGCCGCCTGTGTACCGAATGGAATGACGTCCTGATTGTGGCCGTTCGTCGGAATGCTCTGAATCGACGCGGGCAGGGCGGATCTGCGCATCGCCGCGATAGTCGCGGTCGCCGCCAGCTGGACGCCTTGTACACCGTGCTGCTTACCCGGTTCGGTGGCGAGCATGGGCGGCAGGCCGCCATTTCGGTGCGGATCGATCAACAGATCGAGCTGCCGCTCGGCCAGATTTCCCATCTGCACCGTGCTGATCATCAGCAGGTCGGCGGCGAAGGCCACCGGCTGGCCGAAGAAGTTCCCACCGTGCACCACGGTTCCGTGCTCCGGGAAGAACAGCGGGTTATCGCTGACGCCGTTGAGGTCGTCGTCGATGACACCGTCGGCGTGCTGCAACGAGTTTCCCACCGCGCCGAGTAGATGTGGCGTGCAGCGAATGCTGTAGGGCTCCTGTAGCGAGCGGGTGCCGGTCGGTTCGGTTCCCTCCAGCAGCGTTCGGATCCGACCGGCCGCCGAAGCCGCCTGCGGGTGCCCGAACGCTTCGAGCAGATGAGGCGACAGAAATCCCGGATCACTGCCGAGAAGGTCGATCAGCAAGGCCGTCAACGACATCGCCACGGAGTGTGACCTCCGGACCGACGCCAGTGCGAGGCCGGCTGCCGCCACCGTGACCGACGTCCCGTTGACCAGGGCGAGTCCATCGCGGCCGTCCAATGCCAAGGGAGTCAGTCCGGCGACCGCCAATGCCTCGGGCGCGGGCAGTCTCCGGCCGGACACGTACGCGAATCCTTCACCACGCAGTGCGCCTGCCACGTATGCCAGTGGGATGAGATCGCCGCTTGCGCCCAGCGACCCTATCCGGGGCACAGCGGGAGCGAAATCGGTGCGCAACATGGCCGCCAGCGCCGTCAGCACATGAACCGACACTCCGGAATGTCCCTGCGCGAGTGACCACAATCGTGCCAGCGCCGCGGCGCGAACTACCCGGGGCGGCAGGTCTTCACCCTGCCCCGCGGTCAGGTGATAGAGGATGTTGTCACACTGGTCGGCGGCTACCTCGCGGCCCGCGAACTCCACCAGCGGACCGAAACCCGTGGTGCTGCCGTAGATGGCGGCGCCGTCTTCCAGTAGCTGCGAGACGAATTCGCGACAGTTGTCGACGCCTGCCAGTACCGCCGGAGCCAGTTCGACTTCGACCGGCTGTGCGGCCCGTTCGAGCAGAGCCGGAGTGAGCCGGCCCGGTATCTGGATACCGGCGGTGCGGGACGGCGCAGCCGTTAGTGGAGGATTCACGGTGTCGACTCTCCTGGAAACAATGATGCCGAGTTCAGAATGGGTCCCGATGGGATCCCATGTATGTTCCGACTCGAACGGAAATTCTGTCAATGCCATTCGAAATGAATGTGTTTCTGATCACTCGGATGGTGAATTCTGCAAGGTTCGGAACTATTGATTGCGCACACGGAATATCAAGTAAGGTCGGTTGAAATGATATTAGACGAACATTTCGACCGTTTCGGCGAAGTCCCGGATGGTACGGAAATGCAGTACATCGGGCATCGGTGTCGCATGAATCGATAGGACTTGCGCGACACCGGAGCAGTGAAACTATTCGGAGCTACCTCATCGGCAGGCTCTTGTCGAGTGACGCCGCGTCGCGAAGGGATTGTTTGACGATCTTTCCCGTGGCGTTTCTGGTGAGTCGATCCACAAACCGGACATATCGGGGAATTTTGAACGCCGCGAGCTTGTCCCGCAGCGCGTCACGAAGATCCTGATCTGTCATGGCATCGGGGGCGGTGAGTACGACATACGCCGTCCCGACCTCGCCCCAGCGCTCGTCGGGCACCCCGATCACCGCGGATTCCACCACGTAGGGAAGGGCATCGATATGGGCCTCGATCTCCGCGGGATAGATGTTCTCGCCGCCGGAGATGATCATGTCCTTGATGCGGTCTATGACGTAGATCCAGCCGTCCTCGGCGATGCGGACCACATCGCCGGATCTGAACCACTCTCCGTCCGGGCGAGTTTCGGCATCGCTGGGCCGTCTCCAGTAGCTTCCGGACACATTCAGGCCCCGGACCAGCAATTCTCCCGATCCGTCCGCCGCCGCTGCCGTGGACAGGTTTCTGATCGCGATATCGGTGAAGAAGTGCGGCAGGCCGGCCGACACCGGCCGATCGGCGGCGCCGTCGGCAGTGGCGAGGCTGACGCCCGGGGATGCCTCGGTCATGCCGTAGCCGTGCAGGATATCCACGCCGCGCCGTTGCCAGTCGACCGCGACACGTTCGGCGACCATGGACCCGCCATAGATGACGTAACGGAGCGAGCGCAGGTCGGCGTCCGCGAAGTCGCGGTGGTCGCAGAGCATCTGCAGCATGGTCGGGACCGCAGCGAACGAGGTGATGCCCAATTCCTCGACGGTGGCCAGGACCGTCTCGGGGTCGAATTTCGACAGCACTGCGACGGTGCCGCCCTTGAACAGGGTCGGCAGGGCGACCAGGCCGAGTCCGGTCGCATGGAACAGCGGCGATACGCACAGTGCGGTATCGGTGCCGAGTACGTCGACGTGGGCCAGCTGGTTCATGGTGTTGAAAGTCAGATTGCCGTGAGTGAGCACAGCGCCTTTGGGTCTGCCGGTCGTGCCGCTGGTGTACAGGATCACCGCGTCGTCGTCGAGGGTCACCTCGGTGTCGATCTCCGGCTCGTCGGGCGCGGTGTCGACGGGCTCGGGCTCCGGGCCGAACCAGCTGTCCTCGGTGATCGATACGACCACGTCGACGCTCGGATCGAGCTCGGTCAGCCGACCGACGAGTTCCGTGTGCTCGGCGCTGTGGAACAGGGCGAACGGCGCCGCGTCGTCGAGCAGCGCGGAGAGTTCCGCCGGGGCGAGCCGGGTGCTCAACGGGACGAAGATCGCACCGAGCCGGCATGCGGAGAAGAATATTTCGAACACCGCGATGTCGTTGTGCCCCAGGTAGGCGATTCGATCTCCGTGCCGGACGCCGCGGGCGGCCAGCGCGCGGGCCAGCCGGTCCACCCGATCGGCCAATTCGGCATAGGTCAGGCTCCGGTCACCCTGTCGCAGTGCGACGGTACCGGGGCGGATCCGCGCCCGGCGGCGCGGCCAACTGCCGAGGCCGTAATCAGGCACGACCACTCCGAACGGTGAAATCTGCTCGGGCAAAATGAATTCGGTATGAATTTGCCGAGGTGCTCCGCGGTGCCGTGATCGGAACGGGACGATCCGGGCGCTGTGAGATCAATGACCGCGGACGATTACGTCCTGCCATTGATAGCCGATCAATATCGGAGATGGATTGTCCGCACGGCGCATTGCGGGATGATTGCCCGAGTTGGGGTGGATGTATCACGTTCGACCTTCTTCGAAGACTGCGCAACAAATTTCGAAGCGTGCTCCGGCGACGTTGGATCGGCGCATGCTGCCGTTGAGGTTCCGCAGGTAGTGTTGCATGTTCACCCCGCTTGCGCCAGCGGTGTTCTCGGTGCTGGCGAGGCCGGGTGAAACGCTGCTTCCGGATCGGTTCCGCCAAGCGGAACTTTCGGTCGTATCGGTTTGCTATCAATTGTTTTCGGCTTGCCAATCAGCGCGATCGGAGCGATGCTGAGAAGCCTGGATTCGCCGCCGCCCATAGGTCGGCCGAGGTGTAGATGACGGGCCAGTAGAAATAGGAGCGAGTGCTTGACTGCCGCCTTAACAATCGATCCCACGCTCATTGCGGTTACCGCCGAGCTCCCTCGCCCCGAGTTTTCGACCGAGGAGTTGCTCTCCGTCGGCCGAGAGCATCTTTCGGACAACCTGGTGTCGATGTTGAACGATATCGGGGTGCTGAACCGGCACTCTGTGCTGGCCAACTATCCCGACGTTCTCTTTCGGGACGCGGAACCGAAGCTGGATATCGCCACGGCCGACTTGGCGGTCGCCGCGGCGCGAAAATGTCTTGCCAAGGGCGATGTGGCACCGGAATCCATCGGCTTGGTGCTCGGTGTGACCAGCGCACCGGGCCGACTTCTACCGAGCCTCGTCTGCGATGTCATCGCGCGTATGCCCGAAATTCCCCGGACAGTGGCCAACCTGAGCATCGAATACATGGGTTGCTCGGCAATGGCGAAAGTCGTAGAGACTGCCCGGTGGTATCTGAGCTGTAACCCCGAGAAACGAGTGCTCGTGTGTTTCACCGAGGCGATCACTCCGCTGTCTCCGGTACTTCCGGGCTTCTACTCTCATTTCTCCGAGGTGAGTGCGGACGAACGTCAGAGCACCGTCGACGCGATGCACGGTTTCCTCTTCGCGGATGCCGCTGTGGCGATGGTGTTCGCCGCCGAGGGCGTCGGTCCCACCTTCGGTCCGGTCGCCAGTTTGACGAACGAGCGTGCTGAGGACGCCGAACTCGGCACCGTTCCGGACGGCGGTTCCGATATCCCGGTGGTGCACGGTCGTCGTCTCTACACGCTCAGTTCACAAGTCACGCCGCGCGGATCGTTCTACGCCAAGGAAACCGTGCGCATGCTGCTGGATGACGAATCCTGTCGGTTGAACGATCCCGGCGATGCCTCGATGCTGCTCATGCACACCGGTAGCGTCCGCATCCTGGACTCGCTGTGCGCTCAGTTCGGCGTCTCGCCGGACAGTGCGCCTGTCGCCTCCTCGTATCGCGTGTTGCGCGAGTACGGCAACACCCTCGGCTGTTCGGTTCCGCTGATGGTGGCGGAGTCGACGCATCGTCACGCCGGGCAGGGCATTGTCGTCGCTTTCGGGCTCAGCTTCAGTTGCGGTGCGTTCACCATGACGATTCCGGAGGGTGGCTGGACGCCCTGACCGGGGCCGCTCGGGGCTCAGCCGGGCAGCGGGCCCCCGTGTCCGGATTCGTTCAGCAGTAGTGCCAGCATGTCGCGGAACTCGGCCGCGCGTCCCGGCCCGAGGGCGCTCGCCCAATCCTGTTCCACTGCGATCATGCTGTCCCGCAGCACCGCGAACGCGGCCCGGCCGCGGTCGGTCAGGCAGACCAGTCTGGCTCGCCGATCGGTGAGGTCGGCGACGCGCACCAGGTAGCCGCCGCGCTCCAGCGTGCCGACTACCTGCGCCGTGGCCTGCCGCGTTACCCCGATCCGTGGCGCCAGCTCCGAGATCCGCTGCCCGCCGCCCACCAGCGGCGGGAAGAATTGCAGGGCGTGCCGGGGATGCAGGTCGGGCATACCGGCCGCGGCGAATTCCGTCGCCAGCCGGACACTGGTGGCGCGGGTCAACCGGTACAGCAGGACGGCCGCCGACGAGGGGGCGGTGGGCTCGCTCATGGTGACCGATTCTCGCCGAGTCCGCCGGGCGACGGATACGCCGCCGGTGCCCCCAGTGGGGAGGTCGTCGGCCGTACGGTCAGCAGAGTCCGTCCGGCTCGCCCGTATCTGCCGGGTAGGTGACCTCCGGATAATAGGGGCCCATCACCGGTTGCGGATTTTCTGGATCAGCACCCTGGACCGAATTCGGAAAGTCCTCGGCGGGCAACATGTTCCGCATGATGAGCAGCGTCTCACCAGAGTTCGCGGGCAGCCAGGCCACTCCGCAGCCGGGGTCCGGCCGGTTCTCGGGAGCGGACACCACGATCGTGAACTCGCCGTTCTCGTCGACCGGCAGTTCGTCGTCGACCAGGCAGCCCAGCGTGCTCGTCGACGGCCCGTCGCCGCTGCACATCGACCAGTAGCGCAGCTGGGCAGGTTGCATCCGCGCCGCTCCGGAGAATGTATCGGGGGTTTCGGGGACCCTGCCCCGGACCACCGCGGTCCGGCCGGAGTCCACCAGGGTGGCCAGGTACTTGTTATCGGGGTTGGGGAACAGGCCGCCGCCCTCGCGCCCGGCCCATTGCGGCGCGTGCGGCGGCGGCGTGGCCCGGCCGCCCAGCCGGGTGCGCCCCTCCGGGAACACGCCGTGCGGGTCGAAATCGCTGGTGCTCGCGCCGCAGTCGGCGAGCTCGTAGGCGCCCCCGCCGGGTGCGTGCACCGTGGTCCGGGGCAGCCCGGTGCCGCCCATCGCGTCGAGTCCGGCGTCGGGACGGTACACGCGGTAGATCACCGGGATCACTCCGTTGGTGGCCCGCGCGTAGAGCGTATTCGGTTCGGGATTCTCCGGCCGGTCACCGGCCACTACCCGGACCGTGTAGGACCGGTTCCCGGTCTCCCGGTCGGCGCCCGCGGGAAAAGGGTTCACCGAACCGGCGTCCGGTGCGATCGACGTATCGGTCAGGACGTCGGTGGCCACTCCGAGGGCGGAGTAGGAGACGAACGACATGTACCGCGCGTGCGGGAAGTCGCCGTGCAGGGTCACGCTCGTGCCGGGCGCCGCCGGGACGAAGGTCATCCAGTAGTTGGCGAAAGTATCGGGGTAGGCGACGTTGAAAGTGCCCGCGCCGATTCGCGGGCTCCAGCCGCAGGCGACTTCCGGGGGAGCGGCACCCGCGGGGGCCTGGGTGGTGAGCACCGGAAACGCCGCGGCGCAGCCTGCCGCCACGGTCAGGGCGAACAGTCGGGTGCGGCGCTGATACCTGAGAGACCCTGGGCGCATGTCGCCTCTTTCTGTTCGGTGTCGGGTGTCGCCGCGAAGTGTCGCCGGTCGGCTTCGCGGAACGGGAGAATTATAGGCAAGGTTCTTGCGTAATTGCGTACGGCACCTATGTGAACAGGTGATATCCGGATTGTCCGAGGTCGAGCGCCGGAAACGCGATCAGTCCGGCGGGTCGGTCCGGGGTTCATAGCGGCCCGTCCGGCGGTAAGGTCCGGTTTGTCTGTCTTGTCGTACCGTCCCGGGAACTCCGCCGGGGGTTGCGAACGTTGGACAAAGCAGTTGGATATCGAGTAACAGCTCGGGACCGACGGTCGTGCTCCGGTATGACCAACGAACTCCAAGAAAGGGATTTGCGGTGCGCGCCACAAGCAATCCGGTATTCAAGAACCTGCCCCGGCAGGAAGTCGGCGGCTACGCCGGTTTCGGCTCGGGGGCTGCCGCCGCGGGACAAGCGGGTTACCAGTACGGGAACCAGCAGTACCCGCAGCAGTACCAGCAGCCCTATCCGCAGGCGCCGACCCGGTCGCTGACCATCGACGATGTGGTCACCAAGACCGGCATCACGCTGGGTGTCCTGGCGCTCTCCGCGCTGGTCACCTACCTGCTGACCAATGCCAACAACGCGCTGGCCCCGATGTTCGTGATCGGCGGCGGCATCATCGGTCTGGTCCTCGTGCTGGTCGCCACCTTCGGCAACAAGGCGGACAACCCCGCGATCGTGCTGTCCTACGCGGTCGCCGAAGGCGTTTTCGTAGGCGCCCTGTCGTTCATGTTCACCGATATCAGCTTCGGTGGCGCGGGCGGCGCGAGCATGATCGGGCAGGCCATCCTGGGTACCTTCGGCGTCTTCGCCGGCATGCTCGTCGTGTACAAGACCGGCGCCATCCGGGTCACCCCCCGGTTCACCCGCATGCTCATCGGCGCCATGATCGGCATCCTGGTCCTGGTGGTCGGCAACCTGATCGCGAGCTTCTTCGTCGACGGCGGCTTCGGCCTGCGCGACGGCGGCCCGATCGCGATCATCTTCAGCCTGGTGGTCATCGCCATCGCGGCCTTCAGCTTCCTGCTGGACTTCGACGCGGCCGATCAACTCATCCGCGCTCAGGCTCCGCCGAAGGCGGCCTGGGGTGTGGCGCTCGGCCTCACGGTCACCCTCGTCTGGCTCTATGTCGAGATCCTGCGACTGCTGAGCTACTTCCAGAGCGACTAGTAGCTGTGCAGAAGGTGGCCCTCACTTCGGTGGGGGCCATTTTCACGTCCGGACACTCCAGCTGCATTCCGCCGCCGAAATCGGCCGAGAATGGCACTGAAGTGCCCGTTCAGTTGGATTGTGCGGCCTGGTTACGACGCCAGCCCTACCCGTTCACACAGATCGTTCACATCGGCGCGCATTCCCGATGGCGGCTTCGCCATGAGCGAGTGCAAGATCTGACGGGCGTATCCGTTGTATCGGATCGTTTCCGGAGCCGTACGCACCGATTTGTCCAGCAGTGCCAGCGCGGCGACCGACTCCTCCCGCTGGAAATGGGCCCGGGCGACCTCGATGAAATGCCTGCTGCGGCGAGGGACGGAGACGATCAGGTCGGCGTCGAACGAATGTGCGGCCCGCACGGCCTCGCCCGATCTGCGCAACTCCACTCCCAAGGTTGTCGCGTGTGCGGCCACGACCGGCATGGAGAACGAGGTCTGCGTGTGCCGGTACCGCGGGCCGAGCGCTCGTGCTGTCGCGCCGGCTTTCTCCCAGTTCGCCCAGGCGTCACCGTGCCGACCGCGCCTGGCGTGTACATAGGCGACCTCCGCATACAGCGCACCGTGGATTCCACGCCAATCGTCCGGGGTTGCGTCGCGATCCAGATATGGAGTCAACTGCTCGGCCGCGGTTCGCGCCAGCGCAATCGCTTCCTCCCAGCGCCCCGAGTCCCGTAACGCCTGGGTCATCGCCCAAGCACCGCAGGCGATCACATAGAGATCGTCGGCCGCGTACCCCTCGGACAAGGCGCGGTCGGCCACCATCCACACCAGCTCCGCAGCAGGTTGGTACGCCACATAGAAATCGGCCAATTGATAAACCCCGGCCAGTACGCGACGGGCTTGCCTGCGGCCGTCTCCTCCGGTCCGCGCCGCGCCCTGCGCATCTTTGATCAGGTCGGGCAGCAGCGCACCGAGCTGAGTGCGGTGGTCCGGACTCGAATGCCGAACAACCCATGCCTGCCGCAGTCGCTCCTCCAGGTGCCGGACGCTCGCGGGAGACGTCGGCGGGGCCAGACGATAGTCGGTCAGCGCCGCTTGAACATCGGACAAGGCACTGTGCTGCTCACCGGCGAATACCGAGACCGGAACCGCATATCCGTTTCCGGTCAGTTCGGCGAGATCCTTCAGGTCCAGGGCGCGAGCGATCCGCAGCAGCATCGGTAGCCGTGGCGGTTGCAGGCGCCCGTTCTCGACAGCCTTGAGCCATTCGGAAGATCGCCCCAGGAGCCCGGCCAGGACGGGCCGGGACATACCGGCTCTCTCACGCAACCTCTTTATCCGGGTTCCGACAGACGCGTGCTCAGCGGAATTGATCGCCACCGCAGCCCCTTTCGCTGGTGATCCTGCGATTCAAGCGTAGCGGCACGGGGTACGAACCGTACCCCTCGAACAGTTGACGGATTCCTATCGTGATCCAGCCGCCCGACCGAATCATCCCTGATCGATACCGGGTACGCCGAATGCGATTACAACCACGAGACGAGGTCCCTATGCGTGAGGAGTCACCGTCCCTGCCCGTCCGCGCGCCGCACAATCTCGCCATGGCCGCAACCATCCGGCTCTGGCAGGCGAGTAGAAACTGGGTCACCGATGATCCAGCGGTGCTGCGTCGACTCGCCGATGGGTTGCGCGCGCTAGCTGTCGAGCATTCCACTGCCTATTGCCGATCGCAGGATCCGATCCGCGGCTACTCGCACGCGCATCAGGTGATGGATGTCCATGCCGCGCACCGCTGCCCCCGCTACGAGGCGGCGGCCGAGTACGCGTCGGAGGTCCGCCGATGACGACGGCGCGGCGGGCTGTCGTGCTGCGCCGGGCGGAGTGCGACAGCGGGGCCACGGAAAGTACGCGAAGGCAAGCGAAGTCCGACCAGTTCGGCCGTGACCGGCACGACCCGCTCGCGTGCCGTCCTGGGAGGTGGAGCCGATGAACTCGGCCCCACCCCACAGCAGGCGAACAGCGGGCTCAGCTCAGGCGTTCGATGACCATCGCCATGCCCTGGCCGCCGCCGACGCACATCGTTTCCACACCGAACTGCTTGTCCTGGGTCTGGAGGTTGTTGATGAGGGTGGCGGTGATGCGGGCGCCGGTCATACCGAACGGGTGGCCGAGGGCGATGGCGCCGCCGGAGACGTTCAGCTTGTCCAGGTCCATGCCCAGTTCCCGGGCCGAACCCAGGACCTGGACGGCGAAGGCCTCGTTGATCTCGTAGAGGTCGATATCGCCGATGGTCTTGCCGGCCAGTTTCAGCGCTTTGCGCACCGCTTCGATCGGGCCCAGGCCCATGATCTCGGGCGAGAGGCCGGAGACGCCGGTGGAGACGATCCGGGCCAGCGGGGTCAGGCCCAGTTCCTTGGCCTTGGTATCGCTCATGACCACCAGGGCCGCGGCACCGTCGTTGAGGGGGCAGGCGTTTCCGGCGGTCACCGTGCCGTCGGGGCGGAAGACCGGCTTGAGCTGGGAGATCTTTTCGTAGGTGGTGCCGGCGCGGGGGCCGTCGTCGGTGGAGACGACGGTGCCGTCGGGCAGGGTCACCGGGGTGATCTCCCGTTCGAAGAAGCCGGACTTGATGGCTTCCTCGGCCCGGTTCTGCGACCGCACACCCCAGTGGTCCTGCTCTTCGCGGGAGATGCCGGTGAACGACGCGACGTTCTCCGCGGTCTGGCCCATCGCGATGTAGACGTCGGGGATGTTGTCGTCGGTGCGGGGGTCCTTCCAGGCGACCCCGCCCTGCGCGGTGGTGGCGGTGCGTTCCTCGGCGGCGCCGAACAGTGGATTGTGGGAGTCGGGCCAGCCGTCGGCGGTGCCCTTGGGGAACCGGGAGACGGTCTCGACACCGGCGGAGATGAACGCGTGCCCCTCGCCGGCCTTGATCGCGTGGAACGCCATCCGGGTGGTCTGTAGCGAGGAGGAACAGTAACGGTTGACCGTGGTGCCGGGCATGTAGTCGTAGCCCAGCTGAGTGGCGACGACCTTGGCCATGTTGAATCCGGCTTCACCGGCAGGCTGGCCGCAGCCGAGCATCAGGTCGTCGATATCGGCGGGGGACAGGGCGGGGACCTTGTCCAGCGCGGCGCGCACCATCTGCGCGGCGAGGTCGTCGGGCCGCATGCTCACCAGCGACCCCTTGTTGGCCCGGCCGATGGGTGAGCGAGCAACGGATACGATGACGGCCTCTGGCATGAGGACTCCTTTGTCGAGGAGCGGTGCCGGTCCGGGACGGCCCGACCGGACACTACTCGCGGGTACGATCCCTTCGAATCTACGTCGCGGTCGGCTGCGGGGAAATATCCGCCGCGGCCATATCCCGTTCACCGAGCGCTCTCAGCAGCTCCGGCAACAGATGCGTGGCGGCCAAGGCGTAGCCCGCGGCCGAGGGGTGGAAGCCGTCGGCCGAGAACAGCTGTTCGGGTGCGGCCCGGAAGTCCTTGCTCAACAGATCGCCCATCGCCACCGTGCGGCCGCCGGCCGCCCGAGTGGCCGCGATCTGCGCCCGGGACAACTGGAGGCTCCAGCGGTGCACGACGGTGCGCAGCGGTTCCGGGATGGCCGTGACGCTGCCCAGGTCCGGGCAGGTGCCGACCACCACCACACTGCCCGCCTCGTGCAGCCGGCCGACCGCCGTCCCGAGGCGCTGCGCGGAACGGCTGATCGAATGTTTCTTGGTGACGTCGTTGGCGCCGATCAGCACGACCGAGGCGTCCGGCGGCGGGCCCGCCACGAACATCGCGTCCACCTGCCCGGCCAGGCCTTTGGAGGTGGCGCCGGAGATCGCCTTGGTGCTCAATCGGATCCGCCGGCCCGTCGTGTCGGCCAGCCCGTGCGCTATCCGTACTCCGGGAACTTCGGCGGCGGAGCTGCAACCCAGTCCGGCGGCCGTGGAATCCCCGAAGATCATCAGGTGCAGGTCGGCGTGCTTGCCGGTGCGCCAGGGTTCGTATCCGTGTGGTGCGTAGATTCCGTCGGCTTCGGGCGGTTTGGACGTGTCGCGGCCGATCAGGCCGCGGGCGGCGCCGGCCTGGGTGGTGAGCATCCGGTAGGCCGCCCAGGACGCCGTTCCCGCTCCGGAGCCGACCAGAACCGTGGCGGCGCCGGCTACCGCGGCCGTCCGCCAGCCGATCCGAGTTTCGACCATGTGCCGGGATTTTACGAGCGCGCGCGAGGTCGTGCGACCGCGCGCGGCGCACTTCCGGACTGTGCGGGACCGGCCGTCCACCTCGGTCAGGGGACGACGAAGCTGCCGTACGCCGGGACGCTGGCGTGGTTCGTGGTCACGGTGACGTCGACCCGGCCGGGGCCGGTGTCCTGGAAGAGGGAGTACTGGATGCTGCCGTAGATCCCGGTCACCACATTGTTGACGTAACTGCCGGTCGCCCCGGTGTCGAGGTTGCGCCAGGTCACCGTGGTCAGCACCTCGCACAGGGGCGCGAACGGGTAGTCGCCGGGACCGATCCCGGCCACCGGGTTGGCCCGTACGTTCAGCACCGCGCGGCCCGGCCAGTCCGGGCTGGTGTCGGCCCAGGTGCGGATGCTGGTCCCGCACAGCCCGCCGTAGGTGAGCGTGGGAACGTCGGGGAACGCGGTGACGGCGGCGCCGGCCGATGCCCCCGGCCCGGCGATCAGCGCGAACGCCGATCCGGCCAGAATCACGGTGGCGCGTGCGAGCTTCGGCAGCCTCATAGGTCCCAGATACTAGAGCCTGAGTCGCGACCCCGTCGGATTTGCGCGGCGCGGCCGAGGTGCCCGGCGGACCACGCCGAAGCCGACGGCAACGTCTCTGCAACGATGGGGGTATGCGCATCGCGGATCATGTCGTGGACCTCATCGGCAACACCCCGCTGGTCCGGTTGAACTCGGTGGTTCCCTCGGGTGCCGGGCTGGTGGCGGCCAAGATCGAATACTTGAACCCGGGCGGCAGCTCCAAGGACCGTATCGCGGTGAAGATGATCGAGGCGGCCGAGAAGTCGGGGCAGTTGCGTCCCGGTGGGACCATTGTCGAACCGACTTCCGGCAATACCGGTGTCGGTTTGGCGCTGGTGGCTCAGCAGCGCGGCTACCACTGCGTTTTCGTCTGCCCGGACAAGGTCAGCGAGGACAAGCGCAATGTGCTGCGCGCCTACGGCGCCGAAGTGGTCGTCTGCCCCACCGCGGTGCCTCCGGAGCACCCCGACAGCTACTACAGCGTCTCCGATCGGCTGGTGCAGGAGATCGACGGCGCCTGGAAGCCGGACCAGTACTCGAATCCGGGCGGTCCGGACAGCCATTACGAGACCACCGGCCCGGAGATCTGGCGCGATACCGAGGGCACGGTGACCCACTTCGTCGCGGGTGTCGGCACCGGCGGCACCATCACCGGGGTCGGGCGCTATCTCAAAGAGGTGTCCGGCGGAAAGGTGAAGGTCGTCGGCGCCGATCCGGAGGGCTCGGTGTATTCGGGCGGCACCGGGCGGCCGTATCTCGTCGAGGGCGTCGGTGAGGATTTCTGGCCGTCGGCCTACGATCCGGCGATTCCGGACGAGATCATCGCTGTCTCCGACGCGGATTCCTTCGATATGACCCGCCGCCTGGCCCGGGAAGAGGGTCTGCTGGTCGGGGGTTCGTGCGGTATGGCGGTGGTGGCGGCGCTCGAGATCGCGCGGCGCGACCCGGAGGCCGTGGTGGTGGTGCTGCTGCCCGACGGCGGACGCGGCTATCTGTCGAAGATCTTCAACGACCGGTGGATGAGCTCCTACGGGTTCCTGCGCTCCCCGCTCGACGGTTCGACGGCGGAGACGCTGGTCGGCGATGTGCTGCGCGGCAAGTCCGGGGAATTGCCGGATCTGGTGCACACCCATCCGTCGGAGACGCTGCGCGACGCCATCGAGATCCTGCGCGAATACGGGGTCTCGCAGATGCCGGTCGTCGGCGCGGAACCGCCGGTGATGGCCGGCGAGGTGGCCGGCAGCGTTTCCGAGCGGGACCTGCTGTCGGCGGTGTTCTCCGGTCGCGCGAATCTCACCGATTCGGTGGCTCAGCACATGAGCCAGTCGTTTCCCTTGATCGGCTCCGGGGAGCCGATCTCGGCGGCCACCAAGGCGTTGTCGGATACCGACGCGCTCATGGTCGTCGAGGACGGCAAACCGGTCGGTGTGATCACCCGGCACGACCTGCTGGGATTCCTGAGCACGGGCCGACCGGCGCGATAGCAATTATTCCGCAATCACGGGTTCATCCAGCTCTTCCAGGGTATAAACGGGCATAGTTCCGTTCGTGGCAAACGCCGCGTCCGATCGGAGAGCGAAGGGAAGGGCTTGTGCAAACCTCAAGTTTGGCAATCGATTTCCAGCAGGGATTCTCTGACGCGTGGAGTTCGATCGCGACATTCGTACCCAAGCTCGCCGGATTCCTGGTCATCCTGTTCATCGGCTGGATCATCGCCAAGGTGGTCGCGACGATCGTCGACAAGGTCCTCGAGCGGGTCGGTTTCGATCGACTCGTCGAGCGGGGCGGGATCCAGCGGATGCTGTCGCGGAGCAAATACGACGCGTCGGACCTGCTGGCGAAACTTGCCTACTACGCGATCCTGCTGATCGCGCTGCAGCTGGGTTTCGGCGTTTTCGGGCCGAACCCGGTGAGCAATCTGATCGACGGGATCGTCGCCTGGCTGCCCAGGCTGGCGGTGGCAATCCTGATCGTGGTGGTCGCCGCTGCGATCGCGCACGCGGTGAGCGATCTGGTGCGCAACGCGCTCGGCGGTTTGAGCTACGGTCCGATGATCGGCCGGATCGCGTCGGTATTCATCTGGGGTATCGGCATCATCGCCGCACTGAATCAGATCGGTGTCGCCACCACGGTCACCACGCCCGTCCTCATCGCGGTGCTCGCCACGTTGGGCGGCATCCTGGTCGTGGGTGTCGGCGGCGGTCTGGTGCGGCCGATGCAGCAGCGCTGGGAGTCCTGGCTCGACGGGCTCGAGGAGGAACTGCCGGCGGTCCGCGGTCACGCCGAGGCCTATCAGCGCGGACGTGAGGACGCGTCCCGGCAGCGGGAGCGGTCGGGCGGTCAGCAGCCGGTTCGCGGGCAGGCGCCGGGCGGTCGTGATCCGGAAGGGTGGGATCATCCCCAGCCCGCCCAGGGCGGCTTCCGCGGCGACCCCGGCGACTACGGGCAGCAGCCCATGCCCGGCAACGACTACCGCCAGCAATACGGCAACCCCTACGGCGGCGATCAACCGCCCTACGGTGGCGAACCGCGTCACCTGCGCTGACCAGCGCCTACAGTTCGACTACTTCCGCCGTGCGCCGGTTTCCGGCGCACGGCGGAAGCCGTTCAACGGGCCGGGTATCCGGCCTGCACGCAGGCTCCGGCCAGGCGTAGGTGCAGCCAGTCCGCGGTGGCCCAGTCGGCCGGTCCGGTGATCGGCGTGGTCCGGTCCTCCAGCAGTCCGCGCATATATCCGGCCAGCAGGACGGCCGGCGATATCCGGTCGGCCGCGTCGATGCCCAGGTCGAGAATGTCGCGTACCGCGGCGGCGTGCTGATCCAGGGCCGCGGAAAGGCCCGGCTGTCCGGTCGCCGCGGCGAGCGCCGGCGCCCCGTGAGTTCGGTGGATGCCCTCCAGATAACGGCGAGCGGAGATTTCGAACAAACGGGGACCCGGGGTGAACATAACTCGATGGTAACAACGCGCGGTCATTTATCGAATTGTGATTTATCGCGCAATTCCGCAGGTGAAAGCGGATAAACGGGTCGGAATACGCGCCGCACCGGCTCGGCTCCGGTCACCAGATCTGTCCATTCGTCGGCCAGCAGGGCCAGCCGATACCAGGCCGCGTGCACCCGATCGTCGGAGACGCGCTCCGCGTGGTGCAGGAGATGGCCGGCGTGCACATGCGCGGCCGCCATGCGATCGATCGTCGAGCCCGGCGAATCGGCGCGGCGGACCGGCCGATCGGCCAGCTGGGTGGTCACCCAGCGATCGATCGATTCGACGAGTTCGGCACGGCGGCAATCGATCCCGGCGGTGCCCAGTGGGTCGCCGTGGCGGCGCCGGTGGAGCCCGGCCAGGGCGTTCGCCCAGGTCAGCAACGGTTGTCCGGTCCGCGCGTGATCGGGCCCGGTGAACGCGGCCACCAGTTCCCGTTGATCCGGTAGTAATCGGCAGGCCTTGGTGCGTTCGTGCGAAATGCGCACGGCCTTGGCGCCGAGCGCCGCTTTGGCCGTGCCGGACGGTCGCCGATTGCCCGGTCCGGGCGTCTGCGAATTCATAACGCACCTCCGTGTACTTCCACACCCGGCGTTTTCGGATCCGCTCCGGGTGCGAATATCAGAGTGCGCCGTCGGTCCGGCTCATGGGTGACACGGAGATGGCTCGAGGATGACGGTTGGTAACAATGTCCTCCGCTCGGACGGGACGCGTTGTGAGGCAGTGGATTCACCGATAACGGCACCGGGCTTCGAGCGAAATGGCAAGTGGCTGCGGATCCGTCGTCGCGTCAGCGGAATGCCTGCACATCGGTGAGGGCCTTGCCCAGCACCAGTTGATGCACCTCGGCCGTTCCCTCGTAGGTGAGCACCGATTCGAGGTTGTTCGCGTGCCGCAACACCGGGTAGTCGAGGGTTATCCCGTTGGCGCCCAATATCGTGCGGCATTCGCGAGCGATGGCGATGGCCTCGCGGGAACTGTTCAGTTTGCCGGCGCTCACCTGCTCCGGGGTGACCTCACCGCGATCCTTCAACCGGCCCAGATGCAGCGCCAGCAACTGGCCTTTGCCCAATTCCAGGGCCATATCCGCCAATTTCGCCTGGGTCAGCTGATAACCGGCGAGCGTCTTATCGAAAACCTCTCGGGTCCGCGAATACTCGATGGTCGCCTCCAGGCAGTCGCGGGCCGCGCCGAGCGCACCGAAGATGATCCCGAACCGGGCCTCGCCCAGGCACGCCAGCGGCCCGGACAGGCCGACCGCGCCGGGCAGTACCGCGTCCGCGGGCAACCGGACCGCGTCCAGGTCCAGCTCGGCGGTGATCGAGGCGCGCAGCGACAGCTTTCTCTTCATCTCCCGGGTCGTGAATCCCGGCGTGCCCGCGGGCACCAGGAAGCCGCGTACGACGTTCTCGCCCGCGTGCTCGGTCCGGGCCCACACCACCGCGATATCGGCCACCGATCCATTGGTGATCCACATCTTCGATCCGTCGAGCACCCAGTCGTCGCCGTCGCGCCGGGCCCGCGTACGCATACCGCCCGGGTTGGAACCGAAATCAGGTTCGGTGAGGCCGAAACAACCCAGAACCCGTCCCGCGGCCATATCCGGCAGCCACTGCTGTTTCTGCTCCGCGGACCCATATTTGTGGATCGCGGTCATGGCCAGCGAACCCTGTACCGAGACCAGCGACCGCAGCCCCGAATCGGCCGCCTCCAGTTCCTGGCAGGCCAGGCCGTACGCGGTCGCCGGCAGGCCCGCGCAGCCGTAGCCGTCGAGGTGCATTCCGAGCACACCCAGCTTCCCGAGTTCGGGCGCGATCTCGCGCACCGGGAAGACCCCGGCCTCGAACCACTCCGCGATATGCGGTCGTATCCGCCGGTCGGTGAAGGTCGCGACGGTATCGCGGATCTCTCGTTCCTCGCCGGTCAGCAGGGCATCTGTCGCGAACAGTTCGGTCACGGTCAGCATGAGGCCAGGGTAATCGGATCGACCGCGCGCACCGCGGCCCGGACCGGCGCGCGAACCGGTCCACCGGAAGGGCCGACCAGCGTGCGACCACCCGCGACCGGCCCTCTAGGGTGGGGGCATGAGCGAACTGGGATTCACTACCAGGGCTGTGCACGCGGGCTACGATCCCGATCCGCGGACCGGCGCGGTGAATGTGCCCATCTACGCCAGTTCCACCTTCGCCCAGGACGGGGTGGGCGGACTGCGGGACGGCTATGAATACGCCCGCACCGGCAATCCCACCCGCACGGTGCTGGAGGCCAATCTGGCCGCCCTCGAATCCGGCCGCCACGGCCGCGCGTTCGCCTCCGGGATGGCCGCCACCGACTGCGCGCTGCGCGCGATGCTGCGGCCCGGCGACCATATCGTCATTCCCGACGACGCCTACGGCGGTACCTTCCGGCTGATCGACAAGGTCTTCACCCAATGGGGTATCGAGCATTCCCCGGCCGCGGTCACCGATATCGACGCGATGCGCGCCGCTATTCGGCCGAACACCAAACTCATCTGGGTGGAATCGCCCACCAATCCGCTGCTGAATATCGGTGATATTCCGGCGCTGGCCGATATCGCGCACACCTCGGGCGCCAAACTGGTGGTGGACAACACCTTCGCCACCCCGTACCTGCAGCAGCCGCTGCTGCTGGGCGCCGATGTGGTGCTGCATTCGACGACCAAGTACCTGGGCGGGCACTCCGATGTCATCGGTGGCGCGCTCGTCACCGACGACGCCGAACTCGACGCGGCCTTCGCCTTCTTGCAGAACGGCGCCGGCGCGGTGCCCGGCCCGTTCGATGCCTTCCTCACGCTGCGCGGCACCAAAACGCTGGCCCTGCGGATGGACCGGCATTGCGATAACGCCGAAACGCTGGCCGAGTTCCTGTCCCGCACACCCGCGATCAGCCAGGTCATCTATCCGGGTCTGCCCGAGCATCCCGGTCACGCCGTCGCGGACAAGCAGATGCGGCGCTTCGGCGGGATGATCTCGGTGCGGCTGGCCGGCGGCCCCGACGCCGCCCGAGACCTCTGCGCGCGGACGAAGGTGTTCACCCTCGCCGAATCGCTGGGTGGGGTGGAGTCGCTGATCGAACATCCGGCGGCCATGACCCATGCCTCCACGGAGGGGTCGGATCTCGAGGTTCCGGCCGATCTGGTAAGGCTGTCGGTAGGAATCGAGGACATCAGCGACCTGCTGGCCGACCTCGAACAAGCTCTGAGCTGACCGAGCCGGGGCACCACCGCGTATTCGGGAGAACACGTACGACATGAACGAGCGGCCGTATCCGGGAATTCGGATGCGGCCGCTCGTGTCGTCATGCGGTCCGGCCCGGGCGGCCGGGCCGATGCGCTCAGCTGTGGTAAGGCTCCGCGCTGACCAGCGTCACCTTCATGATGTTGTTGTTGGGGAGGGTGTACTCGCGGGTCTCGCCGACCTTCGCGTCGATCAGCGCACCGCCGAGCGGGGAGCTGGGGGAGTAGGTCTCCAGGTCGGGGTTGCCCAGGCCTTCTTCGCGGGTCGCGATGAGGAAGGTCTCGGTATCGGTTTCGTCACCGTCGTAGTAGACCTTCACCACGGAACCGGGCAGGGCGACACCGGACTTGGTGGGAGCCACGCCGACCTTGGCGTTGTTGAGCAGTTCCTGCAGCTGCCGGATCCGGGCTTCCTGCTGGCCCTGTTCCTCGCGCGCCGCGTGGTAGCCGCCGTTCTCCTTGAGGTCGCCTTCTTCGCGACGCTCGTTGATTTCGGCGGCGATGACCGGACGATTGGCGATGAGCGCGTCGAGTTCGCCCTTGAGCCTGTCGTGCGACTCCGGGGTCAGCCAGGTCGTTTGGGTCTCAGTCATCTCGATCACTCCCTAGTAGTTGTCCCCGGCAGGCCGGGATTCCCTGTCACTGCGGCACAACCCACCCGCAGGCAGGCATGCTTCAGCAGACGGCTATCGCGATCTGCGGGAACTCGAAAAACCCCGACAGGTCTGACGCCGGGACTCCTCGCCGACCCGGTATCGACCGCGCTGGCCGCCAATGCAGCAAACACGGCTCCGAGCCCCGGAACCGTGTGTGACGCCATTTTAGCATGAATCATAAAAATGCAGGTCGGAGAAGTTTTTACCGGAAAGGCACCCTCCGGTGGACCTCTCCGGGCGTGGTGACTCGCGGTCTGGAGCCCGTGCGGACGGTAGTCCGCCGAAGGCCGCCGCCACACCACTGACCCCCGCCCGCGCCGAGTGTTATCGCGCCCTGCCTCGCTGGGTGTGCTGGGTCACCGAGATCTGAGCGAACAAGGGTCCGAGTCGCGGACGCCGACCAGCACCGAGCACCCGCATCGCCACGTTGATCGCAGGTTTTCCTGTTCACGGCTCCGCGGCTGTCCACAGCTGAGCCCCCACGCGGCATATTTGCTCCGGATGGTACGTCCGTGGTCGGGGCCCGCTCCGGTTCTGGAGCGACGGATTGAAGGTGCGCAGCGACCGACTGGCAGCAGTGCGGAGCGGGATTCTCCAGCCGCTGACTCGACTCCTGAATGTTTCTGCTGGATGGTCGACTCCTGTGGTCGGGGCCCGCTCCGGTGCTGCCGGTGGATCGGAGGTACGCAGCGACCGACTGGCAGGAGTGCGGAGCGGGATTCCCAACCCTGAATGTTTCTGCCGGATGGTCACCATCCCATGGTCGGGGCCCGCCCCGGTTCTGGAGCGACGAAGCGAAGGAGCGCAGCGACTGAGCGCAGGAGTGAAGAACCGGGGTTGACAAGGGCCCCGACCCGCGCCGCCGAAGGCGGCGCCGATTACTCAGCGCAGGTATCCGGGCACGCTGTCGGTGCAGGTGTAGATCGCGGTCGAGGCCGGCCGCTCACTGGCTCGCACGACCGTGCTCACCCGGACGGTCTTCTCACCCGCCGTCGGCTGTACCAGCACTTCTCGCCGACCTACTTCCATGAGGTCGCGCGACATGGCGCGGACGAGGCAGACCACCGGTTCGGAGGGATCGGCGCGGGTGAGGCGGATCTCGACTTCGACCGAGGAGTCGTCGAGCACGGTGTATCCGAGCTGTTCGGATTCGATGTCCTCCGGTCCGAATTTCGCCCAGCCGAGGTAGGCGACTCCGATTCCGGCGAGGATCACCACACCCGTGAGGACCGCGCCGATGAGGCGGCGGTTCGGTCGCGTGCCACGGTGGCCGTACCGGTCGGCGTACCGGTCGTGCGCGGTGTCCGCTGTCGCCGTGTCCGCGGACTGCGGGGTGGTCGCCGCGGGTGTGGTGGAGTCGGCGCGACCGGTGTCCGGCGTGGGCTCGGTCATGATTTCGCGCTCCCGGGGGGTAGGTCGGAACAGAATCGGTCCAGATGGAACTATAGGGAATGAAGTCCGAACACCCGCGACCGAGAGCGACGGTGAACGAGAAGTGAGTGGCCTTCGCCTCATGGCGGTGCACGCCCACCCCGACGACGAGTCCAGCAAAGGCGGTGCCACCACGGCCCGCTATGCCGACGAGGGCAATGACGTCCTGGTCGTCACGCTGACCGGCGGGGAACGGGGCAGCATCCTCAACCCTGCCATGGACACACCCGGGGTGCTGGAGCGGATGAACGAGATCCGGCGCGAGGAGATGTCGGCGGCGGCCACCGCGCTCGGCGTCAGCCAGACCTGGCTGGGTTTCGTCGATTCGGGTTTGCCCGAGGGCGATCCGTTGCCGCCGTTACCCGAGGACTCGTTCGCGCTGGTTCCGCTCGACGAAGCCACCGAGGCATTGGTCCGCGTGGTCCGCGAGTTCAAACCGCATGTCATGACCACCTATGACGAGATGGGCGGCTACCCGCACCCCGATCACATCCGGTGCCATGAGGTGTCGGTGGCGGCGTTCGAGGCCGCCGGAGACCCGGAGAAGTTCCCGGACGCGGGGCCGCCGTGGACCCCGTTGAAGCTGTACTACGACCACGGCTTCTCGATCCGGCGGATGGAGGTGTTCGCTGAGGAGTACGACAAGCTGGGCGAACCTTTCCCGCTGCAGGAGTGGCTGGACCGTTCCCGGAAGTACGCCGTCGAACGCGGTGACATCATGGCGCGGGTCACCACGCAGGTCGAATGCGGTAAGTACTTCCCGCGTCGCGACGACGCGTTGCGCGCCCACGCCACCCAGGTCGACCCGAACGGCGCGTTCTTCGCCATTCCGCTGGAGATGCAGCAGCGGCTGTGGCCGACCGAGGAGTTCGAATTGGCGCGGACCCGGGTGCGCACCGATATCCCGGAAACCGACCTTTTCGCCGGTATCACCGACGAGCACCGCTGATGTCGGCCCTACAGCTCCCCGGGTACGCCGGCGTCTTGCTGGCGCAGACGCCGGGTACGCCGACCGGCCCGGAATTCGGTAAAGCGTCCCCGCTCGGTCTGGCCGTGGTGCTGATCCTGCTCGCCGGTACTTTCCTGCTGGTCCGTTCGATGAACAAGCATCTGAAGAATCTGCCGGAAACCTTCGAGCCCGAACATCCGGAGCCCGATCAGGCGGCCGACGAGGGCACCGACCCAGGGGTCGCCCGCCGTCCCGAGCCGACTTCGAACGGTGTCGGCGACGACCGCGATCGCCCGGACTAGCGCCGGCTACCAGTCGATCAGGCCCAGCTCGTGCAGACGCTCGAAGACGAGCAGCGAGCCGGGCGCCACCTCGGGCATCGCCGCGTACTCGCCTCCGGTGAAGTAACGGAATTCGGCGATCTCGCCGAGGGGGCTGGGGTCGTCGGTGACCTCGGCCAGGAAACAGGTCATGTGCAGCCGGGTACCGGCGGTGTGCCCGTACGCCTCGGCTCGGAAGGTCCCCAGTTCGGTGACGTCGGTGACCCCCACCCCGAGTTCTTCGCGGATCTCCCGGTGCAGTGCCTGTAGCGGGCTCTCGCCGGAATCGATCTTCCCGCCGGCCATGTAGAAAACGGTTTTGCCGGTGGAGCGGGTCTGGATCAGGCGGCGGTCGCGGATATGGGCCAGGGCGGCGGTTCTGATCACGGGTCCACGGTAGGAGTCCGCCGGTGCGCGAGGCTCGGCAGGGCGGCGGGCAGCGTGAGAGGGTGGAAGTGTGAATCGTCTGGGACGCGCGACCTCGCCGTATCTGTGTCAGCACGCGGACGATCCCGTGCACCGGTGAGAGTGGGACGCCGAGGCGCTCGCCGAAGCGGCCGCGCGGCGACCGTCGATATCCGGTAATGCGTTGCATGTTGGATTCCATCACTTCGGTGCGTCGGATGTCGAGAAGTATCAATATGGTGTCCGTGACTGGCATCAGCAGTCGCGGTGTCGGCAGCCTGCGAACATGACAACCAGCGATATCGACAGAATTGATCACTCGGTCCTCTACACCACGGATATGAACACCACGGCGGCGACCTACGAGGCTCTCGGCTTCACCCTCAGCCCGCTGTCCATGCATATGGGTTCGAACCGTCCCGGCGGTGAACGCAAGCCGATGGGTGCGGGCAACCGGTGCGCCCTGTTCGGCCGGACATATCTGGAAATACTCGGCCTCTTCGGAGACGGGTCGGTCGACCCGTGGAACATCCGTCCGCTGATCGCCGAGTACGAAGGACTGCACGGGAACTCCTTCGGCTGCGTGGACGCCGAGCGCACCGAGAAGCGGCTGCGCGCGGCAGGCCTGTCCGTCTCCGGCGTGCTTCCCCTGCAACGGGACGTGGACACGCCCACCGGGGTGCAGACAGCTCGGTTCCAGGCGATACACCTCGATCGCTCGCTCACCCCCGAGGGGCTCATCCACGTCGCGTACCACCTGACACCCGAGTTGCTCCACCAGGCTCGTTACCTCGAGCACGCCAACGGCGCCACCCATCTGCACAGCGTGCTCTTGGTCGTGGCCGACGCCGATGTCGAAGCAACCGTCGCGCGCTACGCACTCATCCTCGATGTCGAACCGGTGGCCGAAGGGCAGCTGCATGTGCTTCCGCTTCCGCTGGGACGAGTCGAGATCCTTGGTGTTTCCGCCTTCGGTGCGGTTCTCCCCGGCGAGCCAGTGCCGACGCTGCCCTACATTGCCGGGCAGGCGGTCGCTGTCGCCGACGCGGACGCAGCTCGGAAGCTGGTCGAGGGCAACGGGTTCACCACGAGTGATCTGCCGAATGGGTTTTTCGTCGGTGCCGTCCAGGCTCGCGGCGCGGCAATCTCCTTCCTGGAGGTGTGACCATGGCGGACGTCGTCCATCTGCCCGCCGGGCAGCTGCGCGGCCGGCGGATGGACGGTGTCACGGCGTTTGTCGGTATTCCTTACGCCGACGCCGAGCGGTTCGCCGCGCCGCGTCCGGCTGCTGCGTGGCATGGGGTGCGGGACGCCACTCGTCCAGGTCCCGTGGCACCACAGCCTGCGTCCAGGCTGGAACGAATCATGGGCCCGGACAACGGTCTCGAGCAGGGGGAGGATTGTCTGTCCCTCAACGTCTGGACGCCGGGCGGGACCGGGCTGCCGGTGCTGGTGTGGTTGCACGGTGGCGGTTTCTCCAGCGGTTCGGGTGCGGAGGCGTGGTACGACGGCGCGCTGCTGGCCGAGCGTGGGGACATGGTGGTCGTCACCGTGAATTACCGGCTCGGCGCGCTGGGCTACCTGTACATTTCACCGGAGTTCGGTCCCGCCAACCTCGGTCTGCTGGACCAGATCGCCGCCCTGGGCTGGGTGCGGGACAATATTGCCTCGTTCGGCGGAGACCCGGGTCGCATCACGCTGGCCGGACAATCTGCCGGCGCTTTATCCACCATCGCCCTGCTTCACCATCCCGTGGGCCATGGCCTCTTCCATCAGGCCATCCTGCACAGTCTTCCGGCCGGGGTCCCGCCTTATGACACCGAACGCGCGGCAAGTATCGGGCGGCTGTTGCTGGAGGGCCTCGGCCTGGATGCCGCCGACGTCGAGCAGTTGCGAACTGTGCCGCGGCAGCGTCTGCTCACTGCACAGACCGACGTCGCTCGGGCTATCGCCGAGCCGTTCGCGGTCACTCCGCCGTTCCAATTGGTCGCGACAGACGGCGTGCCTGCCGACCTGATCGGCAATCCGGTCGATGGTGGAGTTCCTATGCTGATCGGCACTACTCAGGACGAGGCAAGGGCATTTTTTCCCGACGGTCCGGCACACTTGACCGATATCCTCTTCCGTGATGGAAGCCTTCAGCTGGCCGGGCAAGCGCGCTCGGCGTACACCTTCCAGTTCGATTGGTCTCCGTCGACAAGCCCCTTCAACGCCTGCCACTGCATCGAATTGCCGTTCGCGTTCGGCGAGTTGGAGGCTTGGCGGACGGCACCGATGCTGGCGGAGGCCGACCCGGACGACCTGCGGCGGCTCGTCGACGAGGTGCAGAGGGCATGGATCGGATTCGTCCACTCCGGTTCCGCGGGCTGGGAGCGGTACCCGTATGTCCACCACTTCGCCTAGCTGGTCGGGCCCAACATACTGACCGGGGTCAGCGGTCCCTGTCAGATGAAGACGATGATCGGAACATGGCAGATTTCCTCGTCATGGACGAGCTCGATCGTGCTATTACGCACGCACTGCAGATCGACGGTCGGGCACCCCTCAGCCGCATTGCTTCGGTGCTCGGGGTGTCCGACCAGACGGTCGCGCGCCGATACCGCAGGCTCCGCTCCGCAGGATCACTGAGGGTGGTCGGCCTGCCGCAGGCGCGACGGCTGGGGTGGGTGGAATGGGTCGTCCGGATCGAGGTCACGCCCGATGCGGCGGTGGCCATCGCCGAGGCGCTGGCCCGCAGGGCGGACACCTCTTGGGTCAGCCTTACATCGGGCGGGACGCAGATCGTCTGCGTCACGCGTGCACGCAGCTCACGGGAACGTGACGCGCTTCTTCTCGGACAGTTGCCCAGGACGCCGCGCATCATCGGAGTGACGGCGCACTGTCTGTTGCGGGTGTTCGTCGGCGGTCCTATCGGCTGGCACGGAAAATCCGACTTCCTCGATCGCGAGCAGGTCGAAGCCCTTACCCCGCAGCAACTGTCGGACGCTTCGCGGGAGCCGGTCGTGCTGCGGAACGGCGACGAGCGGCTGCTTGCGTTATTGGCCCAAGACGGCCGCGCCGGATATCCCGACCTGGCCAAGGCGACCGGATGGTCGGACATGACCGTCAAACGCAGGCTCGAGCAGCTACGCAGCAGCGGTGCGCTGTTCTTCGATGTGGACGTCGACCCGCAGCTATTGGGGTACGCGATGGTCGCCATGCTCTGGCTCACGGTCGAGCCTGCCGCGTTGCGGCGCACAGCCGATGCGATGGCCGCTCAGCCGGAAGTTGCTTTCGTCGCCGCCACCACCGGCCCGACCAATTTGCTGGCCATTGTCGTCTGCCGCGATGTGGACGCCTTGTACGACTATCTGGAGCAGCAGGTAGGGAGTCTGCCGGGAGTCCGGCAAATCGAAAGCGCGCCGGTCATCCGCAACAGTAAACGCACCGGCGCGACCCCACAGGCGTCGAGCTCCTGATTCCCGGCACAGAGCACGTTTCAGGATCGCGACCTCTTGCTCGAGCTCCCGGCTCCGCCGCTTCGCGGTCGATAGGTCGGCCTGTTCACTGCGGGTCGCACCCGGTAGCTTCCCGGTGTCGACCAGCTCCTGCTCACGCCAGCCGTAGATCGTCTGATCGCTGATGCCCAGATCGGCCGCTACCTGCGCGACGGGGCGACCGGCAGGCACTCACAGGCCTCCCGACATACGACGCGATTCAGCTGGCTGGGTGTGGAAGGCTGGGACGTATGAACCGATTAGGTGGTGCCACGTCGCCCTACCTGCGTCAGCACGCGGACAATCCCGTGCACTGGCGGGAGTGGGACGCCGGCGCGCTGGCCGAAGCCGCCGCGCGCGATGTGCCGATCCTGCTGTCGATCGGGTACGCGAGTTGCCACTGGTGTCATGTGATGGCCTATGAGTCGTTCGCCGACGAGGCCACCGCGGCGCAGATGAACGACGAATTCGTGTGCATCAAGGTCGACCGGGAGGAACGTCCGGACCTGGACGCGGTCTATATGAACGCTACGGTCGCGATGACCGGCCAGGGCGGTTGGCCGATGACTTGTTTCCTCACCCCGGCGGGAGAGCCGTTCTACTGCGGGACCTACTACCCGAAGTCGCCGCGCGGCGGTATGCCGTCGTTCACCCAACTGCTGACCGCGATCACCGACACCTGGCGTAATCGTCGGGCCGACGTCGACACGGCCTCCGAGCAGGTGGCCGAGGCATTGCGGGCACAGGCCGCCGGGATCCCGAAATCCGAGCTCACCGTCACACCCGAACTACTCGACCACGCCGTCGCCGCGGTGCTGCGCGATTTCGACGAGACCCACGGCGGTTTCGGCGGCGCCCCGAAATTCCCGCCCGCCGCGTTGCTGGAGGGATTGCTGCGCAGCTGGGAACGCACCGGCGACCCCGAGGTGCGCAGGGTGGTGGACCGTACCGCGGAAGCTATGGCTCGCGGCGGTATCTACGACCAGTTGCGCGGCGGGTTCGCCCGCTATTCGGTGGACGCGGCCTGGGTGATCCCGCATTTCGAGAAGATGCTCTACGACAACGCACAGCTGCTGCGCTGCTACGCGCATCTGGCGCGGCGGAGTCCGGCCGACCCGTTGCCGCGCCGGATCACCGAGGAACTGGTGGGGTTCCTGTTGGCGGACCTGTCCACCGAGACCGGGTTCGCCTCCGCGCTGGACGCCGACACCCACCTCGAACCGGGCCGGCCCGGTGTGGAGGGCGCGACCTATGTCTGGAACCCCGCCGAGTTGATCGGCGAGCTCGGGCCGATCGAGGGCGCCTGGGCCGGAGAGGTCTTCGGGGTCACGACGGCCGGGAACTTCGAACAGGGCAGCTCCGTGCTCACCCGGCGCGCCGACCCGGCGGACACCGAGCGGTTCGAGCGGGCGCGCGCCGCGCTCAGCGCCGCCCGGGAACGCCGCCCGCAGCCCGAGCGCGACGACAAGATGGTGACCGCGTGGAACTGTATGGCGATCACCGCGCTCTGCGAGGCCGCCCGGGCGCTCGATCGACGGGACTGGTTCGACGCCGCCGCTGAACTCGCCGAGGTGATCCTCGACGTCCACGTGGTGGGGGACCGGGTGCTGCGCGCCTCGCTCGGCGGGGTCGCCGGCGCCGCGCCGGGTGTGCTGGAGGACTACGCCTGGCTGGCCACCGCCCTGCTGGCCCTGCATCAGTACTCCGGTTCGGCGGCCCGGCTGCCGGATATCCACCGGATCCTGGACTCGGCCGTCGCTCATTTCGCCGACCCGGACGAGCCCGGCAGCTGGTTCGATACCGCCGACGACGCCGAAACACTGATCGCGCGGCCCCGCGACCCCGTCGACGGCGCCACGCCGGCCGGGGCGTCGGTGCTGGCCGAGGCCCTGCTGACCGCCTCGGCGGTGGTCGAGCCCGAACGCTCCGCCCGCTATCGCGAACTGGCCGAACACACCCTCGCCCGCGGCGCGGTGGTCCTGGCGAAGGCGCCCAGGTCGGCCGGACAGTGGCTGACGGTCGCCGAGGCCGCATTACAGGGTCCGCTGCAGATCGCCATCGCCACCGCCGGGTCCGCGACGGCGGGCGACGCGGAGCTGCTGGAGGTCGCCCGGGCGTACGCGCCCGGTGGCGCGATCGTCGTCCGGGCGGACGCCGACGCCGTCCCGTTGCTCGCCGACCGCCCGGCGATCGACGGCGCCGCGGCGGCCTACGTATGCCGCGGCACGGTCTGCGATCTGCCGGTGACCACCCCGGACGAGTTGCGTGCCGCGCTGACCCGGCCTGCCTGACCGGCGGCTACAGCCGCCCGCCGGGATCGCGATCGGTCCAGGACGGGGTCGGCTCGTCGATACCGCGCAGGGCGACCGCTCCGTACTCCACCCACGCGGCCCGCTCGGTCGCCGAGGCGGCATCGATAACGCTCTGGGAGACCAGGATGCGCCGGGGCACCTCCTTGGCGCGGGTGGTGAGCCTGGCCGCGGCGTTCACCGCATCACCGATCACCGTGTACTCCCGGCGGGTATCGGTACCGAGGTCTCCGGCGAACACGGTCCCGCGGGCCACGCCGATACCGATATCGAGTTCCCCGGCCGCCAGGATCTCGTCACGGATCCGGCGTGCCGCCCGTAGCGCGGGGGTCGCGTTGTCCGCCAGCGCGATCGGCGCGCCGAATATGCACAGCGCCGCGTCGCCCTCGAACTTGTTCACCAGTCCGTCGTTCTCCTCGGTCGCGGCCACCACCGTGGCCATCAGCCGGTTGAGTTTGGCCACGAACTCCTGTGGCGGGAGTCCCGTGGAGATCGCCACCGACCCGGTGACATCCACGAACAGGGCCGAGACCTCGCGTACGTCCCCGGTGAGGTCGACTCCGCCGGCCAGCGCTCGTTCGGCCACCTCCTCGCCCACATGGCGGCCGAACACATCGCGCATCCGCAGCCGTTCGCGCAGATTCGCCGACATCTCGTTGACGGAATGCTCCAGCCGGCCGATCTCGCTGGCGCTGCCGACCGATACCCGGACGTCGAGGTCGCCCCGGGTGATGCGGTCGACCGCGATCCGGAGGGTGCGCAGGGGGGTCGCCACGGCGCGCGACAGCGCCCAGGTGGCCGCCAGGCCCACGACCAGGCTGATGGCCGCGAGATAGATGCCGGTGCGGATGCGGTGCTCCATGGTGGTCGCCGGATCGGCGAGGACCACGATCAGCGCGCTCAGCGGCATCGCGCCGGAAACCGCCCACGCCAGCGCCACCCGCACCGAGACCGACGAGCTCCAATGCATGGTCGCGCCGAGTACGCCGGCCACGATCGGCACCACCGGCCGGATCACCCGGTCCACGACGAGGTAGGTGAGACCGGCCGATTCGAGCCCGCCGATGGTGAACATGGCCAGCAGGACCGTGAGATCGTTCTCCGTCGTGAGCCTGGCCAGCAGGATCGCCGACAGCACCACCCCCGGGGCCCACATCAGCAGCGAGCGCAGGGTCACCGCGAGCGGCAGATGCAGGATTCGCCGCGCTTCCTCGGGCGTCGGCTTACGGGATCGATCCAGCCAGCCGAAATAGTCCATCCGGTCCCGGACCGCCAGCCCGATCCCGAACAGGGACGCGATCGTCGGATAGATGGTGACCATGATCAGACCGCTCAGCTGATCGGCGCCGATACGACCGGGGAATCCGATGAGAACCAGTTGGGTCACGATGACGGCGAGACCGCTGAGATGCGCGGCGATGACCACAGCCGCCAGCCCCCACGGGGCGCGGACGGTCCACAGCATCAGCCGGGTGATCACCCGGGACCGGGGCCCTCTGCGGTCGGTCATGGGGCGCTACCCGCGGTAGCCGCTGTGGCGCCGGCGGCCGGTATCGAAGGACACGAATCAGCAGCCTAATCGACGCGGCTGGGCACGCGCCCACGTTCGGCGCCCGGGCCCGGGTGGTCGGAACACGCGCCGCTCAACCGAGCAGTACCAGCCACACCGCCGCGTAGTGGCAGAGCGCGGCGATCACCGTGGCCGCATGGAAGAACTCGTGGTAACCGAAGACGCCGGGCCACGGATCGGGCCAGCGGGTCGCGTAGAGCACCGCGCCGACGCTGTACGCGAGCCCGCCGGCGACCAGCAGCAACACCGCCGGTAGACCGACCGAGCGGTACAGCTCGCCGCCCACCGGAACGACGGCCCAGCCGAGCAGCAGATACAACGGCACGCCCACCCAGCGCGGCGCGTGCGGCCACAGCAGTTTCAACGCGACCCCGGCCAGCGCTCCGCCCCACACCACGGCGAGCAGGATCGGGCCGGTCGGCTCGGGCAGGCCGAGCAGCGCGAACGGGGTGTAGGTACCCGCGATGAAGACGAAGATCATCGAATGATCGGCGCGTTTCATCCGGACCCGCGCCCGGACCGTGGTCCAGGTGATCCGGTGATAGGTGGCGCTGATTCCGAACAGGGCGCAGATGGTGAGCCCGTAGACGAGGGTCGCGACGACCGCTGTCGTGGATACGGTCGCCGCCTTCGCCACCAGCGCGATGACGGCCAGCGCGGCGATACCGGTGGCCCACGTGTGGATCCAGCCCCGCAGCCGGGGTTTGACGAGCGCGGCCAGGGAATCGGCGGGGTTGGGGACCGGGTCGTCGTTGTCCGCGCCGTTGTTCCGGTCGATGGTGTCGCCTGGCGCAATGCCGTGTGGATCGAGGTCGCCGGAACGCGGTGGGCCGCCGAGGGACGGGTCGGACACGAAACCTCCTGGGTCGACTCTGCGCATGCCCCGCCTCCCGTGCTCGACGCCGGGCTCGGCCCCGCGCGGTGGGGGTCCGTGGCCGCCTATCCGGCGCCGGGACCCGGGACCGCTACAGAACCCGCGGGTAACCTACGACAGCGTAGGTTTCTTCGGTTGTCACTGTACCGCCTGGACGGCCGAGACGGGCGATCGACGGCGCGGCCGTGAACATCACCGCATTCTGCCGCAACTACGGACCCGGACAGGAAAAGGCGTACTGTTGGTCGTCGTGGAATTTCCGAGTCGGCTGCGGGGCTTTCCCTATCGCGTCTACGAGGCCCGTCTGGCCAAGCAGCTTGCGGATAAACAGCATCCGCGCCACGTTGCGGTGGTCTGCGACGGCAACCGTCGCTGGGCCCGGGAGAACGGGTTCACCGATATCACCCATGGACACCGCGTCGGCGCCCTCAAAGTCGCCGAACTGGTCAGCTGGTGCGAGGCCGAGGGAATCGAGCTGGTCACCGTCTACCTGCTCTCCACCGAAAACCTCAGCCGCGGCCAAGAAGAGCTGGAAACCCTGTTCGAGGTCATCACCGACGTCGTCGAAGAACTCGCCGCACCCGAACAGAACTGGCGAGTCCGCATCGTCGGGACCCTGGACGGCCTCCCCGAACTCGTCGCCAAACGGATGCGCACCGCCACCGAACGCACCCGCGAACGCAGCGGCACGCACGTCAACGTCGCCATCGGCTACGGCGGCCGCCAAGAGATCGCCGACGCGGTCCGTCAACTGGTCCGCCAGGAAATGGCCGCCGGTGAAACAGGGGAAGACCTCGTCCAGTCCATCACGGTCAGCGCCATCGGGCACCACCTCTACACCTCCGGCCAGCCGGACCCCGATCTGGTGATCCGGACCTCCGGCGAACAACGACTCTCCGGATTCCTGCTCTGGCAGAGCGCCTATTCGGAAATCTGGTTCACCGAGGTGTACTGGCCGGAATTCCGCCGCGTCGACTTCCTACGGGCCCTCCGCGACTACGCGGCCCGGCATCGCCGCTACGGTACGTGATTTTTGGAGGTTGCGGACGTCGGCGTACCCCTGACGGTGAGGGTGAGTTGCTCGTGAAGGTGGGAGGTCGGCCTGCTTGTGGAGGTGAAGTCAGAGCTTCCGCAGTCGCAGGCGGTTGATCGCGTGGTCGGAATCCTTGCGCAGGACCAGCGTCGCCCGGGGGCGGGTGGGCAGAATGTTGTCCACCAGGTTGGGGCGGTTGGTCGAATTCCAGATGTCCTTCGCCGCGGCCGTCGCCTCCACATCGGTGAATTTGGCGTAGTGGTGGAAATGGGCCTTGGGATCGGCGAAACCGGTGGCCCGCAGGCTCAGAAACCTCCGCACATACCAGTTCTCGATATCCTCGATCCGGGCGTCGACGTAGATCGAGAAATCGAAGAGGTCGGAAACCATCAGCCTGGGCCCGGTCTGCAAGACGTTCAGGCCTTCGACGATGAGGATATCCGGCTGGCGCACGCAGTGGAATTCGCCGGGGACGATGTCGTAGGAGATATGTGAATAGACCGGCGCGCACACTTCTTCGGCGCCCGATTTCACCTCGGTGACGAAACGCAGCAGTTTACGGCGGTCGTAGCTCTCCGGGAAACCCTTGCGGTGCATGATGCCGCGGCGGGTGAGTTCGGCGGTGGGGTAGAGGAATCCGTCGGTGGTCACCAGATCGACACGCGGATGGTGATCCCAGCGCGCCAGCAGCGCCTGCAGGACGCGTGCGGTCGTGGATTTCCCCACCGCCACACTCCCGGCCACTCCGATCACGAAGGGCACCTGCTTGTCGGGATGTGATTCGCCGAGGAAGGTGGCGGTGGCCGCGAACAAGCGCTGCCTGGCCGCCACCTGCAGATGAATGAGCCGAGCCAACGGCAGGTAGACCTCGGCGACCTCCTCCAGGTCGATCTGCTCACCCAGACCCCGCAGCCCGATCAGTTCCTCTTCGGTGAGCACCAGCGGAGTCGACTTTCGCAGTTCTCGCCACCGTTTCCGGTCGAACTCCACATACGGGCTGGGCTCGCTCGCCTTGGCCATCTACTCAGCGCTCCACTCTGCCGGACACTTGTGTTCGCGGTGCCGTTCGTGTGGGACGCCGCTGCCGCGGCTGACCCGACCCCGGCAGGTCCGGCGCTCTGGCTGTGCCCTCATGGCTGAATTCTGCCCCTCGCGCGAGAGCGGGCGAACGAGGGGGTCCATCGCTAGGGTCGAAGCCATGGAAGCCCATCCCTTGGTGATCGAATACCTGCGGCTCGGTCTGGCATTCGACCGGATCGAAGAGGGATTCGTCGACGCCTACACCTCCGACCCGCAGTTGCGGCGGGAAGTCGAGAACGCGCCGAAGCCCGAACCCCGCGACCTCGCCCGCACCGCCGCCCGGTTGCGCGCGGAACTGCCCGCCGCGGGCCTGGCTCCGGAACGTACCGAGTTCCTCGACGCGCACCTGCGGGCGCTGGAATGCTCCGGCCGGAAATTCGCCGGCGACGATATCGGATTCATCGACGAGGTCCACGACTATTTCGACGTCGACATCCGACCGGGCGACCCCGCCGACTACCACGAGGCGCACCGGAAGATCGACGAGGTCCTGGGCGGGACGGGTCCGCTGATCGAACGGATGGCCGCGCACCGAAAGGCCGACGAGATCCCGCCGGACCGGCTCGAGGCCTGCGTCGAAGCGTTCTCCGGCGCACTGCGCGAACTGGTCCGCGGCCGGTATCCGCTGCCCGACCACGAGCACGTCACCTATGAGGTGGTCGGCGACAAACCGTGGTCCGGTTTCAACTACTACCTCGGCAACTACCGCTCGACGGTGGCGATCAATTCCGACCTGCGCCAGCACATGGCGAACCTGCCGCGGCTCATCTCGCACGAGTCCTACCCCGGCCACCACACCGAACACTGCCGCAAAGAAGCCGGCTTGGTGGCGGCCGGACAGGCCGAGCAGACGATCTTCCTGGTGAACACCCCGCAGTGCCTGATGGCCGAGGGACTGGCCGATCTGGCCTTGCGGTCGATCGTGGGGCCAGGGTGGGGCCGATGGGCCCAGGAGATCTACGCGGACCTGGGGCTGCGGTTCGACGGAGAACGCGCCGAACGGCTCTCCGCCGCGTCGGGGCAGTTGCTGGGGGTCCGGCAGGACGCCGCGCTCATGCTGCACGATCAGGGCAAGGACGCCGACGAGGTGGCCGGTTTCCTGGAGCGCTGGTCGCTGACCACCGCCGACCGGGCTCGTCACTCGCTGCGCTTCCTGTCCTCGCCGCTGTGGCGGGCCTACATCAGCACCTACGTGGAGGGCTACAAGTTGCTGGGCGGGTGGCTGGACCGGGCCTCCGACGAGGACGAACGCGCCGACCGATTCCGTCGCCTGCTCGACGAACCGCTGATCCCGTCCTCCCTGCGCGCCGCCTGACGGGTCCAGCCCAGCAGGCGAGCGCGTACGGCCGGAGCGAAGGCGGAGGCGCCCCGGCCTTCCTGCCCTGCCCCCTCACCAAACCCGGTTCCCGAGAGAACGGGCGCGACTCATACACTGACTGCGTGACGCAGACGACCGCCTCTGTCAATACCCAGTCTCTCGGTGAGCTCGATCCGGAGCTCGCTGCCGCCATGGCGGGTGAGCTCGCCCGCGAACGCGACACCCTGGAGATGATCGCGTCGGAGAACTTCGTTCCGCGCGCGGTGCTGCAAGCGCAGGGCAGTGTGCTCACCAACAAATACGCCGAGGGATACCCCGGCCGCCGCTACTACGGCGGCTGTGAGCACGTCGACGTCGTCGAGAACCTGGCGCGGGAGCGCGCCAAGGTGCTGTTCGGCGCCGATTTCGCGAATGTGCAGCCGCATTCGGGCGCACAGGCCAACGCGGCGGTGCTCATGTCGCTGATGGATCCGGGCGACCGGCTGCTCGGCCTCGACCTGGCCCACGGCGGTCACCTCACCCACGGCATGCGGCTGAACTTTTCCGGCAAGCTCTACGACGTCCACTCCTACGGGGTCTCCAAAGAAGACCACCGAGTGGATATGGACAATGTGCGGGCCATCGCGCGCGAGGCGCGGCCCAAGGTCATCGTGGCGGGCTGGTCGGCCTACCCGCGGCACCAGGACTTCGCTGCGTTCCGGGAGATCGCCGACGAGGTCGGCGCCTACCTCTGGGTCGATATGGCGCATTTCGCCGGTTTGGTCGCCGCCGGCCTGCATCCCTCGCCCGTTCCTTACGCGGACGTGGTCTCCTCCACCGTGCACAAGACGCTCGGCGGCCCCCGCTCGGGACTGATCCTGGCGAAGCAGGATTACGCCAAGAAACTCAACAGCTCGGTCTTCCCCGGCCAGCAGGGTGGGCCCCTGATGCACGTCATCGCGGCGAAAGCGGTCGCATTCAAGATCGCGGGAACCCCTGAGTTCGCCGAACGCCAGCAGCGCACCGTATCCGGGGCGAAGATCCTGGCCGAACGCCTCACCGGGACCGACGTGGCGGGCAAGGGCATCAGCGTGCTGACCGGCGGCACCGACGTACACCTGGTCCTGGTGGACCTGCGCAACTCCGACCTCGACGGCCAGCAGGGCGAAGACCTCCTGCACGAGGTCGGGATCACGGTGAACCGCAACGCTGTTCCGTTCGACCCGCGCCCCCCGATGGTCACCTCGGGCCTGCGGATCGGTACGGCCGCGCTGGCCACCCGCGGCTTCGGGGACACGGAGTTCACGGAGGTCGCCGATATCATCGCGACCGCGCTGGCCGGTGGCGCCGACCTGGATTCGCTGCGCGGCCGGGTCAAGAAACTGGCCAACGACTTCCCGCTGTACCAGGGCCTGGAAGACTGGAACCTGCTGTAGTTCTGGCGCTTCGGCGGGGCGAGCCCACTCTCGCACCTTCGCGGGTGGGTTCGCTTCTGGCCGTCGCGGGTGAGCCCACCTATCGCCGCTCCGACGCCTTCAGCGGCGGCTCACCCCGGACTCCCGTGATACAACCGCGGCCCAGCCCTCTTTTCCGGCACCTCACCTGCTCTACCCCGGCAGCAACCGATCCTCCGCCCCGTTACCCCCTGGTCCCGCCCGGGCTGCAGTTCTAGGCTCGGGGCATGGAAACCGATCTGAATCAGGAAGCGGTCACCACGGTCCGCGAATTCTTCACCGCGATGGAGGTCGGCGCCCTCGACGAGGCGCTGGAGTTGGTGCATCCGGATATCGTCTGGAAGAACACCTCGTTGCCGGATGTGCGTGGGGCGCGGCGGGTCGGCAAGTTGTTGCGCGGTCTGGACGGGGACCAGTTCGGGTTCTCGGCGCAGATGCACCATATCGCTGCCGATGGTGCGATCGTGCTCACCGATCGCACCGATGTGCTGCGTTTCGGGCCGATCAGTATCGCGTTCTGGGTGATGGGCACCTTCGAACTCCGGGATGGCCGGATCATCCTGTGGCACGACCACTTCAGCTGGGAGAACTTCCTGCGCGGTGCCGCGGTCGGTGTGGTGAAGGCGATCTTCGGCCGCTGATCTCGGCGCTTTCGGCACCGGCCGGTCGCGCCGAACTCGGCCCGCTCGGGCTCGACCCGGAATACGGGCAGTGCGATGCGGGAGTCGAAACCGGGCCGGATCCGGTCCCGGGGAGTGCACACCCGGGGCCGGATCCTCTCGGTCAGGCGTTGGGTCCGTACTCCTCCAGCATCTCGGTGACCAGCGCCGCGATCGGCGACCGTTCACTGCGGGTCAGGGTGATATGGGCGAAGAGGGGATGCCCCTTGAGCTTCTCGATCACCGCCGCGACACCGTCGTGTCGGCCGACCCGCAGATTGTCGCGCTGGGCGACATCGTGGGTGAGCACGACGCGGGAGCCGCCGCCCAACCTGCTCAGCACCGTGAGCAGGACATTGCGTTCCAGTGACTGGGCTTCGTCCACGATCACGAATGAATCGTGCAGCGATCGGCCTCGAATATGGGTCAGCGGAAGGACTTCCAGCATCCCGCGGCTCAGGACCTCCTCCATCACCTCGCGGCTGGCCAGACCGTCCAGAGTGTCGAAAACGGCCTGTGCCCACGGGCCCATCTTCTCGTTCTCGGTGCCCGGCAGATAACCGAGTTCCTGCCCGCCCACCGCGTACAGCGGCCGGAACACGACCACCTTGCGTTGAGTGCGCTTCTCCAGCACCGCTTCCAGGCCGGCGGTGAGCGCCAGCGCTGATTTACCGGTGCCGGCGCGACCGCCCAGCGAGACGATCCCGACACTCTCGTCGAGCAGCAGGTCCAGCGCGACACGCTGTTCGGCGGAACGTCCGTGCAGCCCGAACGCCTCACGTTCGCGGACGAGCTGCACCCGTTTGTCCGGCGTCACCCGGCCCAGGGCGCTGGAACTGCTGCCCAGCAGCCGGATTCCGGTGTGGCAGGGCAGTTCTCGCGCCTCGTCGAGGTCTGCGACCGATTCGCTGTAGAGTCGGTCGACGACCTCGGTGGACGTGTCGATTTCGACCATGCCCGACCAGCCGGAGGTCACCACATCCTGTGCGTGATATCCCTCCGCCCGTAGACCTACCGCGCTGGCCTTCACCCGCATCGGAATGTCCTTGGACACCAGCACCACTTGACATCCGTCGGCCGCGAGGTTGAGCGCGCAGGCCAGGATGCGGGAATCGTTGCTCTCGGTGCGGAAACCGACCGGTAGCACCGAGGGGTCGGTGTGGTTGAGTTCCACCTGCAACGTGCCGCCTTCGGTGCCTATCGGCAGCGGTTCGTCGAGTCGTCCGTGGGCGACGCGCAGATCGTCGAGCATGCGCAACGCTTCGCGGGCGAACCAGCCGAGTTCGTGGTGGTGTCGTTTACCTTCGAGTTCGCTGATCACTACCAGCGGTAACACAACGTGGTGCTCGCCGAACCTGGTCGACGCCCAGGGATCCGACAGCAGCACCGAGGTGTCGATGACGAAGGTTTTCAAACCTTTCTGAATGAAGCGAGAATTCGCCGATGGGGCGGATACGGAGCGATTATCAGTCACGGTAGGCTCCTATGGTCTGCGCGGCACCCACACAGACAGTCTCGCTGGGCCGGTAGGTCCGGATGGCTGCTGACGGGGTGCGTCAGTGGCCACGAGGACCGGGTGCCGGCCCCCTCGTACTGAGTTGCTCAGTCACGGTCAGGACCTCCCGAGCGAATCGCAACATGCAACCCGCCACTCCGAAGCTACCTCGTCACTGCCCCTGCGCGCTCGGAGAAATGCAGGAGTATTTGATGAATTCGCTGTGAACCCGCGCTTGTTTGCCAGGTTTCACCCAGGTCAGAATGGGTATAGGCGGCCCCTGAACGATTCGGATCGAGTATCGGTCCACCATGCCGCGTCCCCTCATGGCTCGGGTGGGTTCGCTCCGGATTCGCCTCGGCGCTGCCGATCGACCGTCGGGAAGAGTCGTGATCCGGGTGCTCGGCTGCTCGCCGCGGCTTCGCGGCTGCCGGGCCGGGCGGGGCGACATCCCAATTGAGTCGGTTACCCGCGCAATCGCTCGACGAGTACTGGGACATGGCTGTGACCCGGCTCTTTGACGGCGGTGACCAGGGTGACCGGCGGACTGGCCCCGGCGCGTTCCCGCAGCCCGGCCAGGATCTCGCGGGCGGCCGGGCCCGACAACTCGTCCCGGTAGCGTTGGGCGAACTCCGCGCGGCGACCGTCGGGGTTCTCGTGAAACCAACGGCGCAATTCGGTCGACGGGGTGATGTCCTTGGCCCATTCGTCGATTCGGGCCGCCGCCTTGGCCACCCCGCGTGGCCACAGGCGGTCGACGAGGACCCGGTAGCCGTCGTCGCGCTCAGGGGCCTCGTATACGCGTTTGACCTGGAAGCCTGGCGGTAGCGTGAGCGATTCGTCGGTCATCCGGTCATCGCAGCACGGTATCCGGCCCGAGCGGACGTGCCACGCGGACCGATCGGCGTGACGGTCACCGAAACCCGGCCCGATCGCCTTTGCCGGGGATTAGAGTCGGCCATATGACCCAGAACGAGGAGTTGGAGAAGCTCTCGTCGAAGGAGCTGCACGACCGTGCGGTCAGGCTCGCGGTGCGGCGCGGGGATATCCGCTTCCTCTGGGAACTGCTGACCCGCATCCCGGCGGCGGAGGCTACGGCGGGCCGGGAGGGGGAGAGCGAAGCCGACATCAAATGGGTCGTGCCGATGCTCGACGATTACGTCCACGCGGGTGACGGCGAACTCGCCGAGGCGCTGCGCGGGTTCTACCTGCAGTATCTGACCGAGCATTCCTGATACGCACGGCAGTAGAACGGAATATTCCGTTTCAAATGCTATGCTCGGGCCATGCCGAAATCAGCGCAACAGCCCGCGCGCACACCGCTGCCCGGTCGCAAGGCGCAGGCCGCGCGCAACGACAGCCTCGTTCTGGAAGCCGCGCGGGAAGTCTTCCTCGCCGAACCGAAGGCCCCGATCGCCGCGGTCGCCGAACGCGCGGGGGTCGGGATCAGCGCACTCTACCGGCGCTACCCGAGCAAGGAGGTGCTCCTGCGCACCCTGTGCCACGAGGGGCTGCGTCGCTACAACGCGGAGGCCGACGCCGCCTTGGCGGAGCCCGACGGCTGGCGCGCGCTGGTCGGGTTCCTGGAGCGAGTGGTGGACGCGGACGTGCATTCACTGACGGTGCATCTGGCCGGCACCTTCGCCCCCGATCCCGCGATGATGCCCGATGTCGAACACTCCGAGGAGGTCATCACGGAGTTGATCCGCCGGGCGCACCAGTCGGGAACACTGCGACCGGAAATCATTCCGCAGGACGTCGGCCTGGTACTGGAGGCCTGCGCCGCCGTCTCGACGCCCGACAAGGACCGCACCGCGCAGCTGCGCCGCAGAGTCCTGGGCGTACTAGTGGACGGCCTGCGCGCCGACGGCGATCTGCCGGGGCCGCCACCGCGACCCGGCGAATTCGCCTGGCGGTGGCACCGCGGCCGAACCGACCGCCGGAGCGAGCCGGCTCAGCCGGCGTAGGCCGCCCGCATCGCCGCCAGATCGATCTTCTTCATCTGGTACATCGCCGCGAGCGCGCGATCGACCGCCACCGGATCGTCACCGGAGAGGAGATCGTTGGCCCCCTCGGGCCAGATCTGCCACGGGACACCATATCTGTCGTTGAGCCATCCGCACTGGACCTCCTCGCCACCACCCGCGAGCAACGCCTCCCACAGTCGGTCCACCTCGGCCTGATCATCACAATTGACCAGCAGCGACATGGCATGGGTGTAGTGGTAATCGCCGCCGCCGTTGATAGCGGTGAACTGCTGACCGGCGAGTTCGAAGTCGACCAGCATCACCGTCCCGGTCTCCCGCATACCGGACTCGGTGTAGCGCTGCACACCGGTGATCCTGCCGTCGGCGAACAGCGAACAGTAGAACTCCGCGGCCTCCTCGGCCTGCGTGTCGTACCAAAGATTCGTGACGATCTTCTGCACGGCGGATCCTCCTGTGTCTGTGGCCCCGCATCCGGCGGGGCGGGCCGGGGGCCCTGTCGACCCCGGTTTTCGCTCCCGCCGGTCGGTCGCTGTGCTCACTCCCTCTGGTCGCTCCAGAACCGTGGCGGGCCCCGACTGCGTTCCTTTGCCCCGCCTGCGGCGGAGTCCTCATGACCCGGTCGTGTTGGATCGCCTCGCCTGCGGCGTCGTGGCCTGAGCTCTGGTGCCCCGGTTCTTCACTCCGGCGCTCGGCTGCTGCGTTCCTTCGCTCTGTCACTCCGGAACCGGGGCGTGCGTGCCCCGACCTGTGGGAGGTGACCACCTGGAGGGATCAGCCCGAGATGGACCAGCGGCTCGACCGGGCAATTCATTATCCGGCGGGTGGATGTCGACGTTCGGTCCGACACGCTGGGCGCTGGAGGTCTCGGTCCGGGCCCAGCGGATACCCGTGCGGTCAGTCGGAGATATCCGCGCCCGTGGGCGGCGGTGGCGCGGCTTCGAGGCGGAGGAACTCCTCGTCGGTGAGCAAGCGGGAGCGGATCAGGAAACGAACACCCTCCGGCGCCTCCAGTGAGAACCCGCTCCCGCGCCCGGGCACCACGTCCACCGTCAGATGTGTGTGCTTCCAGTACTGGTACTGATCAGCGCTCATCCAGAACGGCGTATCCGCGTCCACCTGCCCCAGCAGCACATCCTGTGCCCCGACCCGGAACTCACCACGCGGGTAGCACATGGGTGCGCTGCCGTCGCAGCACCCGCCGGACTGGTGGAACATCACCGGGCCGTGCCGTTCGACCAGTTCGTGCAACAGAGTCGACGCGGCGTCGGTGAGCTCCACCCGGTTCGGGTCCGGCATCAGAAGAACCCGAGCTTCTGTGGTGAGTAGCTCACCAGCAGGTTCTTGGTCTGCTGGTAATGGTCCAGCATCTGAGCGTGGTTCTCGCGGCCGATGCCGGACTTCTTGTAGCCGCCGAACGCCGCGTGCGCCGGGTAGGCGTGATAGCAGTTCGTCCACACTCGACCGGCCTTGATACCGCGACCGAGGCGGTAGGCGGTATTGGCGTCACGCGTCCACACACCGGCGCCGAGACCGTAAAGGGTGTCGTTCGCGATCTTCAGCGCTTCCTCGGTGGAATCGAAGGTGGCGACCGAGACGACCGGGCCGAAGATCTCCTCCTGGAAGATACGCATATCGTTGCTGCCCTTGAAGATTGTCGGCTCCACATAGAATCCGTTCGGGTAGCCGTCGACCGAGCGCGGATTGCCGCCGGTCAGCACCTCGGCGCCTTCCTTCTTCCCGATATCGATATAGGACATGATCTTCTCGAACTGGTCGTTGCTGGCCTGCGCCCCGATCATGGTCGCGTCGTCGAGAGGGTCGCCACTGATGATCGCCTTGGTGCGCTCGACGCAGCGGGCCATGAACTCGTCGTAGATCGAGGAATGGATGAGCGCGCGGGACGGACAGGTGCAGACCTCGCCCTGATTGAGCGCGAACATCACGAACCCCTCGACCGCCTTGTCCAGGAAATCGTCATCGGCGGCCATCACATCCGGCAGGAAGATGTTCGGGCTCTTGCCGCCCAGCTCGAGCGTCACCGGGATGATGTTCTCGCTGGCGTACTGCATGATCAACCGGCCCGTGGTGGTCTCGCCGGTGAAGGCCACTTTCGCCACCCGCGGACTCGACGCCAGCGGTTTACCGGTCTCCACACCGAACCCGTTCACCACGTTCAATACACCCGGAGGCAGCAGGTCGCCTATCAGCTCGATCACTTTCATGATCGAAGCCGGTGTCTGCTCGGCCGGTTTCAGTACCACCGCGTTTCCCGCGGCCAGGGCGGGAGCCAGTTTCCAGGTCGCCATCAGGATCGGGAAATTCCAGGGAATGATCTGTCCGACCACCCCGAGCGGCTCATGGAAGTGATAAGCGATCGTATCGGCGTCGATCTCACTGATCCCGCCCTCCTGAGCCCGGATCGCGCCCGCGAAATACCGGAAATGGTCGACGGCCAGCGGAAGGTCGGCGGCCTTGGTCTCTCGGACCGGTTTCCCGTTCTCCCAGGTTTCGGCGACCGCCAGCGCCTCGAGATTCTCCTCGATACGATCCGCGATCTTGTTCAGGACATTGGCCCGATCGGTGGCGGACGTGGCGCCCCACCCATCGGCGGCCGCATGCGCGGCATCCAGCGCCAGTTCCACGTCGGGGGCGGTGGAACGTGCTACCTCGCAAAAGGTCTCGCCGTCGACCGGGGACGGATTGTCGAAGTATTTACCTTCGACGGGCGCGGTCCACTCGCCGCCGATGAAATTGTCGTATCGGCCGGCATAGCTGACGATGCTGCCGTCGGTACCGGGCTTGGCGTAGGTCATGACGAACTCCTCGGTCGACTCGGGCATTGAGCGCACACCGGGTAAGGCGTGATGTACCTCACTATGCCGCCTGGGTGGCGATGGCATGGGAAGTTCGGACCGAATCGTGGACGTGATTCGGGAGGCGGGAAAGTCCTCGCTGGTCCTGGCGTCGGAGATAAGGTTTTCCGGCGTTTACGGCGGTGAATGCGCGCCAGGAAGGGCGAGGTGCACGTCGGGGGCCGATGCGTCGGACGAGTGTGGAATATAGCGGCGATCAATCGCGAGTCGGGGTGGGCGGGCTGTTCCGTACACCTCGTTCGCGGCTCCCGGCCCGGACGTGGCCGAGGGCGAGCGGATCTGCTCACATCGGCCGGTCGACCGCCGACCGCACACGCCGGACGGGGCCGCAGGGTCGACGCGGTAACGAGTCGGGTAGGTGGTTCCGGCCGCGGCGAGCGCTGGTCGGTCGGCAGGGAACGAGCAGTCCGCGGAACCGATCTGGGCGCAGGCGCGTCCAGTATGGTGAGTGAAATTTTACGGAAGGGTGGGCCGAGCGGTATGGATGTGGGGCAGGGGACCGCGACCGCGCTGTATCAGCAGGCTGTGGCGGGGACATTCCGGATGGAGCGGGGGGCCGCGGAGAGGTGCGCTGCGGTGTACACCCGGTTGGTAGATACGTGTCTGGACGAGCAGATCGATCGGTCGAAGCGCCTGAGCAACACGCAAGGGTTCGGCGGTTTCGACTCATCGATAGCGCTGCAACTCGGATTCGCAGGCAAGGGAACATCGACGACGGACGCGTTGTCCGGGATACGCGAAGCCGCACTTCGTATGGCGGCAGCCTTCCTTCAAGCGGGGGGAGCCTTTGAAGAGGCCGATCAGATGAACCGGCGTGCTATCGAGTCTGTGGAGGTTGAGCAGTGACAAGACGGTCTGTTCCGGCGGTAGCGGCGGTCTGCGCCGTGCTTGCGGGTGTGGTCACGGGATGTACAGACAGTGGCGCATCGGAAGCCGTGACAGCGACATCGGCCGTATCGCAGTCTTCATCGAGAGAGGATGTTCGTCCCACCCTTACAGATCCGGCACTCCAACCACCGCCGCTGAAGAACGAGTACACAACGGAGGGGCGGCCCGAGGTCGTCTTCGACCCCTGTACGTGGATCAGCGATCAGGCTGCCGAAAAGTCCGGACTGGATCCGGCCAGCCGTCGGCGTGGGGACGACCTCGTCGCTGAATACACTTTCCTGACATGTGATTTCGATGGTAAGGACTGGGATCTACAGATCGACTCGGGAAACGTCACCTGGGACGAGAATCTGCAGAAGAACGGTGCACTGAGCGAGCCGCTGGCCGTTAACGGACGTGAGGCTATTTGGGTTCGCGATCCGCAAATGAGAAAAACCTGCAGCATCCACCTGCGTACGAAGGTCGGCTTCGTAATGATGACCACCACACGAACCTTCGAAGCCTCGGAATCCGGATTGGAGAAGTGCGACGGGATTCTCGGCATCGCTCAAGCGCTAGAGCCAGAGATCGGGTCGGAGAACTGACGATGAGCGGAGACCAATCGACTTCGCCGTTGGGAATGTTCGGTCCGCCTCTCGGTATCGACCCAGCGGCGGTGCAGGACAGGGTTACCGGACAGCAGAGGCAGTCGGGCGCAGAGCATTTCGGATCACAGGTTTCCCACGGTGGCCGTGATCCTTCCTACATCACGCAGATGGAGCAGTTCGAGGGACTTTCCCACGAAGAGATCTTTTCGAAGGTCGATGCCATGCGTCCGGGTTTGATGCACGATATCGCCGAGGTGTACGACTCGATAGCGAATTCTCTCGGGGGAGCGTTGTTCGGTGCCCACCTGGCTGTCCAGCGAGAGCTCTCGGACGGTTTGGACGGGCAGTTCGCCGACGCCGCGAACCAAGCCACGCGGACGTTCTACGACCAGTCGACCGATGTGCTGGAAGTGATCCGGGCGGTCGGGCTGCGGATCGATGCCGCCGCTTATGCTGCCGGAGTTGTGAAGAAGTCCGTCCCGGCGCCTCCGGTCCAGTCTCCGACCAGCACCGCGATCAGCACCACAGTGATCGATCCGGCGAAGGTCGCGGAGACGGTTGTCGGCGCGACCGACCCGGCTGCCGCGGCGGCGTTCGACCGGATGAAAGAGGATCAGCGCTCGGCCGCCGTCGAAGTGATGAACATGGCCTACAAGCCCACCTATCAGCCCGCCGGGGACGGTGTGCCGACTTTCGTTCCGGTGCAGGCGCCCGGCGACCCGTCGACCTCGCCTGTCCCCGGTGGTACCTCCACCAGCAACCCCGGTGGCAGCACCACGGCCTCCGCTCCTGGAAGCGAAACTCCGGGCGGCGAGACTCCCGGCGAGAACGAGGTGCAGGGGGAGTCGGCCGAAACTTCTGGTGCGGCGGACGATTCGCAGGACACCACGGCCGCGGGGGCGAACGAGAACCCGACTACCCAGCAGCCGAGCGGTACCACCACTGGAACTCCGACCGGCGATCCGCAGCGGACTACGCCGTCGACCACCACAACCGGTTCACCGTCGGTCCCGTCGGGAACACCGTCCGGTTCGCCGAGCGGTACGCCGCAGAACCAGACGCCGGGCAAGACGGTGACGGGTACCCCGGGCTCGCCCAATGCTTCCACCGGGTCTCCTGCGGCGGCCTCGACCGCGGCGGGTACCAACCGGGGTATGTCGGGTATGCCCGGGATGATGTCGCCCGGCGGCGGCAAACGCGGGGAGGGCGACGACGAACACAAGACTCCCGACTATCTGATCCGGGACCGCGAGGAGGAACTGTTCGGCGCACCCGTCGATGCGCTGGGCGGGGTGCTGGGTGCCGATGCGCCTGCCGCGCAGCCGGCCGACGACCGTGGTGACCGTCGGTGAAGTGGGAGTTCACTCCGGACGAGTTCATGCACGTCTGGCAGGAGACCGGGCGAGATCGGTATCCCTATCCACTCGAGCTGCGGTCGTCGGTGCGCTGGGAGGACGAGTATCAGCGGCTGACGGCAGGTATCGCGACCCGGTATCCCCGGGGCGGCGACCCGGATCTCACCGCCGCTCTGGCGGCCGCCGCCGATCCCGAATCGACCCTGACTCTCTCCGGTAGCCGTAGACGCCGGATCCGCGCCTACGGAGCATTCGCGGGAAACGCGGGGGTCACTGTCGTTCAATTCCCGGGTGCCGAAACGGATTACGACGGGAAGATCGTCGTCCAGATCGGCTCGGCGGCGGTCGTCCCCAGTATCTTCCTGCAGATTCTGGGTGAACTTCCCAAAGGTACGCGTCCGCCTCTGGTGGAGAGCATCGATCGGCTCCGCGATACCTATGAGGTCTGGAACGGCGGCAAACCGCAACCGGCCGACCGGATGCGGCGGCTTCTCAAAGCCCCGCGCGCGGGTTCGGGTTTTCTGGAGGCGCGTCACGGGCTAAGGGCCGAACAGCCCGCGGAACCCCGCTACTTGAGCTGGTTCGATATCGCCGAGGACGGTCGCTACATCTACCGGCACCGGTACCAGGATTTCCATATCGACCCCATCTCACACGGTGACCTGCGCGGCGAAATCGCGCGGCTCGTCGCTCCGGTACGGGTCTGACGGCGGACTCCCCGCGCGGAGAAGCCGACCGGTTGATCGCTTCTCCGCGCGTGGCCCGCGAGGGTCTCAGCTCAACTGGACCAGGGCGGTGGCTCTGCCGAAGATCTTGCGGCCGCGGTGCAGGGCGGTGAGGGCGATCGTCGCGGTCCGTTGCACGGGATCCAGCGCTTTCACCTTGCCCGTGTACTCGATCACGGCCGGTTCGCCGGGAGGCACGTGGACCGGGCTGGTGAGGCGAACCGCGTATTCCCGCACCGCGCCGGGATCACCGAGCCAGGAGGTGACGTATCCCGCGCCGATCCCCATGGTCAGCATTCCGTGGGCGACCGGCGATTCGAGTTCGACCGAGCCCGCGGCCTCGCGGCTCCAGTGGATCGGGTTCGGGTCACCGGCGACACCGGCATAGTTGACCAGGTCACCGGCGGTCAACTGGACCGTGCGCGCGGGCAGTTCTTCGCCCACGGCGACTGTGTCGAACAGTCGCGCGAAACCGCTCGGAGGGGCCAGGGTGGGCGCCGCGAGGTCGGTGGCCGGGCCCGTGACGGCCGCCGCCGCGGGACGATGGGGCCGGTCCGGAGTGCGGAAGCTGTGCATCACGATGCGCCGGCCGAGTTCGGTGTCGCCGGTGCTCACGCCGGACCTGCCCACGATGCTGGTGCGGGCGGTGAGAACCGGCTCGCTGTGGTGGTCGGAGACCACCATCTTGAAACCCATCAGATCGCCGCCGAAGGCCCGTCGGAACGATTCCAGATAGATATCGAAGACGAGCCGATCCATCGGCCGGATCGGCCGGTGGAATTCCAGGACCTGATCGGTTTGCATGATCTGGCTCATGTCGTAATCGGTGAGCAGGGTCGTGAACATCTCCGATTGCGCGAGAAAACCGGGCACGGAGAAGAACGTCGGCGGGGCGATCAGGCCGCCGTAGCCGAATTCGGCGCCGGCGTCCTCGGACCAGTGCACCGGGTGATAGTCCTGGACTGCGCGGGCGTATTCGCGGATCTTCTCCCGGCCGACCACATAGTGATCGGCGGCCCGATGACGATGCCCGACCAGCGCGAGCATCCGTTCGGCGGAATCGCCGGAGGTCTCGACGGCCGGACTGGTTCTACTATCGTTTACCACGATCGCGAAATCTACCTACCGCTGTCGCACCCGGCATGCCGAGATATCACAGGAAACGTGTTCGCGGGGCGGGGTGGTGCCGAGTGGGCGGTATCGGTGATCCAGAACTCACGCGTGGCACGACAACTTCGCCGGACCGCGGCATAGGGTCGGGTTCATGAGCGAGGAGAAGCAGTATCGCATCGAGCACGACACCATGGGTGAGGTTCGTGTACCGGTGGACGCGTTGTGGCGGGCTCAGACTCAGCGGGCGGTGGAGAACTTCCCGATCAGCGGGCGCGGGCTGGAGCGCGCGCAGATCCGGGCGCTGGGACTGCTGAAGGGGGCTTGCGCGGTCGTCAACCGGGACCTCGGACTGCTGGACGAGGACCGGGCGGCGGCGATCGTCGCGGCCGCGGCGGAAATCGCGCAGGGCCGCCACGACGACCAGTTCCCGATCGATGTGTTCCAGACCGGCTCGGGAACCAGTTCGAATATGAACGCCAACGAGGTGATCGCGTCGATCGCGGCGCGCAACGGGGTCACGGTGCATCCGAACGACCACGTGAACATGTCCCAGTCGTCGAACGACACCTTCCCGACTGCGACCCACCTCGCCGCCACTGAAGCGGTGATCAAGGATCTGCTGCCGGCGTTGGAGCATCTGCGGCTCGCGTTGCTGGACAAATCGAACGAATGGCGGTCGGTGGTGAAATCGGGCCGCACCCATCTGATGGACGCGGTGCCGGTGACGCTGGGACAGGAGTTCGGTGGCTACACCCGGCAGGTCGCGGCCGGGATGGATCGACTGCTGGCCACGCTGCCGCGGCTGGGCGAACTGCCGATCGGCGGAACCGCGGTGGGCACCGGTTTGAACGCGCCCGCCGATTTCGGGGCGAAGGTGGTGGCCGAGTTGGTGCGCGCCAGCGGGATCGATGCGCTGACCGAGGCCGAGGACCATTTCGAGGCGCAGGCGGCGCGGGACGGGCTGGTCGAGGTCTCCGGGGCGCTGCGGACGGTCGCGGTGAGCCTGACCAAGATCGCCAACGATATCCGGTGGATGGGGTCCGGACCGCTGACCGGGCTGGGTGAACTGCAACTTCCCGACCTGCAGCCGGGCAGTTCCATCATGCCAGGGAAGGTGAATCCGGTACTGCCGGAAGCGGTTACCCAGGTGGCGGCGCAGGTGATCGGGAACGACGCCGCGGTCGCGTTCGCGGGCGCGGGCGGACATTTCGAACTGAACGTCTATATCCCGGTGATGGCACGCAATGTGCTCGAATCCATCCGGTTGCTGGGGGCGGTGTCCCGGCTTTTCGCGGATCGGTGCATTCACGGACTGATCGCGAACACCGAACGCCTGCGCACTCTGGCCGAATCCTCGCCTTCCATTGTGACCCCGCTGAATTCGGCGATCGGCTACGAAGAGGCCGCGGCGGTCGCCAAGCAGGCGTTGCGCGAACAGAAGACCATCCGGCAGACGGTGATCGACCGCGGGCTGATCGGCGACGAACTCAGCGAAGCCGAACTCGATCGGCGCCTGGACGTGCTGTCCATGACGAATATCGAGAACGACTGAGCCCGAAGGTATTCCTATCGGCGCGGGAGGTAGTTCCGGAACCGGCCGGGGTGGACCCCGGGGTGCGGCGCGACCCGTGGATCACGGGTCGAGCCGCACCGGAATCGCTTCCGCGGAACTCGCTCAGGACCGGAACCGGGCGAGTTCTTCGCGCGCCGCTTCGCCGGATTCGCCGAGATCAGTGCGACCGAACACATCCCACCGGCGCAGCAGCGGCGCGAAAACCAGCTCGTCCTGCTTCTCCGGGAGATAGATACCGGCATCGGCCAGCATTTCGTCGCTGCTGCGCCCGTCGGGCAGGGTGAGCGACGGGACCCGGAAGGCGGCGACCTGGTCGGCGACGGCACGCATGGTCTGGTCCGGAGCCTCGGCGAAACCGGCGGCGATCAGGTCGGCGAAGACGTCGGCCTGCATCTCGTCATCCTTCGCGATCCGCTCGGCGATCGCCGTGACCAGCGGGTTCTCTCCGAGGGCGGCGGTGTTGCGGTGCCGGACAGCGGCAGCGGTCTCCTCGAACGCGCAGGCGGCCAGCAGATCGAGCAGATGCAGGGGCTCACGCCGGAAACCATCGGTCATATGGCTGATGCGCAGCCGCTCCAGTTCCACCGGGTCGCAGGCGCGGGTGACCATCAGGTAGTTACGGATCAGGACCGAGTGCCGCGCCTCCTCAGCGGTCCAGCGGCCCACCCAGCGCCACCATGCGCCGGTGCGTAGGTATTTGCCGACCTCCCGGTGGTACGAGGGCAGATTGTCGGCGATCAGCACACTGACGGTGAGCGCCAGCCGGGCGGTATCGCCGAGTTCGGACTGCGCGGGATCCCAGTCCTCGCCGCCGAGGAAGGCGAAGTTGCGGCCGTCGTCCCACGGGACGAAGTCGTGCGGCTGCCATTCATCGGCGATCTCGGTATGGCGCCGTATGGTCAGTTCCACCTCCACCGCGAGCGATTCCAGCAGGTCGCGGTCGGTCAACAGTTTCTGCACGCGAATACGGTAGCGGGTCGGGCAGGAGTGTGGGGCGGCACCGGGTCGTGTTCGGGAATATGAGTGATCGCGCTGGTCCGGACCGGGATCTCCCACAATTGCTTTTGGCGCAGCCGGCAGGGTTCGCGGGGGTCGAGGTACCGCCGGCCCGCCGGGATCGAGAGGTCGTCTGGGCACGGGTAGCGCGGACGGCGGCGCCCGGGACAGCGGAGGGGCGCCCGCCGGAGCGGGCGCCCCTCGGCTGCCGAATCTCAGTTCTGGGTGACGGTGGTGGTGCGGTCCGAAGAGTTCCAGGTGATGGTGCCGCCCTCGAACTGGCTCTCCTTGCCCTCGGGGGTGGTCTCCTCGTCGGAGGTCGGGAAGCCGAGTTCGCCGTCGGCGCCGCCGTTGGCCTCCCAGGCTTCGCGGATATCGCCCCAGACGATATGGGCGCCGGTGTCCTCGCTGAAGAAGACGGTGCCGCCGACGAAGTTCTGATAGCGGCCGCCGTCACCGGCGACCTCTTCCTCGCCCTCGGGCATACCGAGCGTGCCGGTCGGGCCACCCGCCTCGGTGTACTTCTGATAGATGCTGCCCTTGACGGTGACGTCGGTACCGTCCGGCGTCTGCACGGTGGTTTCGCCGGCATCGGCATTGGGGTCGTTGTCGGGGGTGGCCGAGCCTTCGGGGCCTGTCGTCTCGGTGGCCGAGCCCTCGGCCCCGGGTGACGCGGACGGCCCGTTCGTGCCGCTGCCCTCGCCCGGCATCACAGCCGAGGTCAGGGAGCCGACGGTATCCGATACCGAGTTGTCGTCGTCACTGCAGCCGGCGACGAGCAGGCCCGCGGCGGCGAGTGCCATGGTGAATCCGGCCGAACGTCGAGCGAAGTGGTGCATGTCCATCCTCTCGCGACAGGCCGGTGTGATGGACGGACAGGTTGCGGTGGTTCATCACTCCGGCTGTTGATTCGGCAACGCAACGGCTACCCAGCGCAAGATCCGTGACGCTGCCAGTTCGGTGGCCACGCGGATATTACCCGGAATGTTCGACGATAGGACCATATGCCAGAAATTTGCTGGTCCGCGGCGGTCGGCGTCGAGTCGTGGTCGAGGCGGGAGCAAATCCGAGTGCGGTCCGGGGCCGCGAAGCCCCGGACCGCACGCGGGGCAGGATCAGGGCAGCGGCGGAGCGGCGTGCTCGTCGCCGTGGAAGTCGACCGACGAGTACTCACGCAATTTGGTGAGCCGGTGGTAGGCGTCGATGAGGCGCACGGTGCCCGACTTCGACCGCATCACGATGGACTGGGTGGACGCGCCGCCGCCGTAGTAGCGGACGCCGCGCAGCAGGTCGCCGTCGGTGACTCCGGTGGCGCAGAAGAAGACGTTCTCCCCGGCCACCAGATCCTCGGTGTGCAGCACCCGGTCCAGATCGTGTCCGGCGTCGATCGCCTTCTGCCGTTCGGCGTCGTCGGTGGGGGCGAGCTTGCCCTGCAGCGCGCCGCCCATGCATTTCATGGCGGCCGCGGCGATGATGCCCTCGGGGGTGCCGCCGATGCCGACGAGGATATCGGTGCCGGAATCGGGCCGGGCGGCGGCGATGGCGCCGGCCACGTCGCCGTCGGAGATCAGACGGATGCGGGCGCCGGTGTCGCGGACCTGCTGGATCAGGGCGCCGTGCCTGGGCCGGTCCAGAATGCATACGGTGATATCGGACACCGAGGCCTTCTTGGCCTTGGCGACCTTGCGGATGTTCTCCCCGATCGGTACGGAGATATCGATGACATCGGCGGCATCCGGACCGACCGCGATCTTCTCCATGTAGAAGACGGCCGACGGGTCGAACATCGAGCCGCGTTCGGAGACCGCGAGCACCGAGATGGCACCCGGTGAACCCTTCGACATCAGGGTGGTGCCGTCGATCGGGTCGACCGCGAAATCGACATCCGGACCGGTGCCGTCGCCGACCTCCTCGCCGTTGTACAGCATGGGCGCCTCGTCCTTCTCGCCCTCGCCGATCACCACGACGCCGCGCATCGACACGGAACTGACCAGCTGTCGCATGGCGTCCACGGCTGCCCCGTCGCCGCCTTCTTTATCGCCCTTACCCACCCAGCGGCCCGCGGCCATGGCACCGGCTTCGGTGACGCGGACGAGTTCGAGCGCGAGGTTTCGGTCGGGCGCCTCGCGGCGGCTCGGAGCGGTCGAAGATGCCGTCATAGCGGGGTGCCTCCTTGGCGTCGGAACTACCGGACAATTGTCTCATCGACGGAATACGCGCCGATGATCACCTGGTACGGCAGTACCGGGGGCGGCGCGGAACCACGCTCACCACGATGGATACTGGAAGCGTGCCGAATCAAAAGCCACGCATCATGAACGACTACCGGGATCTGGTCTGGTCACTGATCCCGTTGGCGCTGATCGCCGTGGTGTTCGCCGGACTGACCAGTCAGTGCAGTTTCTCCGCGAGCGGGCCGACCCAGGGCACGATACCGAGTTTCGACGCGCCGGCCGCACTGCGATCCGATGCCCAGAACCTCTCGTTCCCGGTCCGGGAACCGGCGTTGCCGCGAAACTGGACAGCGAACTCCGGCAGCCGCGACACCATCACCGAGCGCGGCGGCGGCACCGTGAGCACCATCGGTTATGTCACCGGCGCGGGCACGTACATGGAGCTGGATCAGAGCGACGCCACCGAAGACGTGCTGGCCGGGCATATCGTAGGCAGCCGGTACGCCACCGGAACCCGGGATGTCGCCGGACAGAAATGGGTGGTCTACGCCGAACCCGGTTCGGAGCCGGCGTGGGTCGCCGATTTCGGCGACAGCCGGGTCCTGATCCGGGGGGCCGGCAACACCGAGGCCTTCGAAACTCTCGCCGGCGCCGTGGTGGCCGCCCGGCCGCTGCAATCGTCGTGACCGGTCACCGGTAGCTACCGGTTATTCCGCCTCTTCCGACTCGGACAGAACCTTCTCGATACGCTGCCGCGCTCCGGCGAGGTGCTCCTCGCAGCGGTTGGCGAGCGCTTCGCCGCGTTCCCACAGTGCCAGCGCGTCGTCGAGGTCCATCCCGCCCTGTTCCAGCATCTTCACCACATTGGCCAGCTCGTCACGGGCGCGTTCGTAGCCGAAGCCCGCGATCTCGGCCAGGTCCTCGGCGCTGGTATCGGACAAGGTCAGGTCCTCTCGGGGTCGTCGCTGCCGGTTTCCCCGGTGCGCCGGGGCCCGTGTTCGCCGAGCGGCGTGGTGCCGAGGGCGGCGGCGGAGATCGCGCCGTCACCGACCCGGATCCGCAGCTGACTGCCCGCGGGCGCATCCTCGATTCCGCGCACCACATGGCGTTCGGAACCGGCCACTCGCTGCACGACAGCGTAGCCGCGGGCCAGGGTCGCGGCCGGGCCGACTGCGGTCAGCTGCCGGCGGAGATGGCCGGCGGCGACCGACTCGGTGCGGACCAGGCTCTCGACGCTGCGGCGGGTCGCGGCCCGCAGGCGCTCGACCTCGTCGTAGCGGTGTCCGAGATCACGCAGCGGATCGGCGAGCACGGGCCGGGATCGCAACTGCCGCAGCGCGGCGGACTCCCGTTCGACCCAGCCGCGCAAGGCCGCGGCCGAGCGGGACCGCAGGTCGCGGACGGCGGCCGTCTCCGCGGCGGCATCGGGAACGATCCGTTTCGCGGCGTCGGTCGGGGTGGCGGCGCGCAGGTCGGCGACGAGGTCGGACAGCGGGGAATCGGGCTCGTGGCCGATGGCGCTCACGATCGGGGTGGTGGCGACGACGATCGCGCGGCACAGCGTCTCGTCGGAGAACGGCAGCAGATCCTCGACACTGCCGCCGCCGCGGGCGAGCACGATCACCTCGACGACCGGGTCGCGATCGAGCTCGGTCAGCGCGTCGAGGATCTGCGGTACCGCGGACGGACCCTGGACGGCGGTGTTGCGGACCTCGAATCGCACCGCGGGCCAGCGCGCCCGGGCCACGCTCAGCACATCGTGTTCGGCGGCGCTGCCGCGGCCGGTGATCAGCCCGATCGTCGCGGGCAGGAACGGGACCCGACGTTTGATACGCGGATCGAACAGTCCCTCGGCGTCCAGCAGGGCTTTGAGCCGTTCGATCCGGGCCAGCAGTTCGCCGACGCCGACCGGGCGGATCTCGGAGATCCGCAGCGACAGCGTGCCGCGTCCGGGGAAGAACGAGAGTTTGCCGAACACCACCACCCGGCTGCCCTCCTGCAGCGGTACGGCCGCGTTCCGCAGCAGTGCGGGATCGCAGGTCACCGACAGCGACATATCGGCGGAAGGGTCGCGCAGCACCAGGAACGCAGTGCGGGTGCCGGGGCGCAGGTTGATCTGGGTCAACTGCCCCTCGACCCAGATGCTGCCGAGCCGGTCGATCCACTGGGTGACCTTCATCGACACCGAGCGCACCGGCCACGGCTGCTCGGCGGAGTTGGCGGCAGCGGGCGCTTGCCGCGGCCGGCCGGAATCGGTCCGGCCGGCCGCGGGGGCGGGATCGGCGCCGGTCACTGCGCGCGCACGGTGGCGATCCGGTTGGTCAGCATGGTCACGAACGCCGCGCGGTCCCGGGTGCGCTGCTCGTAGTCGAGCAGGGCGACCAGATCGGCGACGGTGAGCGTGCGCAGGCGACCACGCAACTGGGCGAGGGTCATAGTCGGGTAGTCGTAGCGTGACCCGACCTCGGGAAGCGCGGGTTCGGGGTCGGCCGCCGGTTCGGGTTCGGCGACCGGTTCCGGATCGGCTACCGCGGCGGACTCGGGTCCATCGGTCGCGGGGGCGCCGGCCCGGGCGTCGGTCACTGTGTCGCCGGTCGTGGCCTCGGTATCGACGGTGTGCGCGGGCACCGTGTTGCCGTTCTGGATCGCGCGCAACCCGGCCAGCGTCTCCTGGAGCGCGAACTCCACCTCGGCGGGGTCGGATTCGAATCGATCGAAACCGCTGCTGCGTCCGGCCGACGCGGCGCCCGGGCCGCGGACCGGCAACTCATCGTCGTCCTCATCGAAACTGGCCCATTCGGGCTGCTCCTCCGGACGGTTGATGATCCGGTCGAAAACCGAATCACCCTTGATCGCGAGACTGGTGACGAACTGCTGGACGTGCATTCCCGTCTGCAGCAATTGGCTCACCGCGGTGACGGGTAATTTCGCCGCGGTCGACGGTAGCCGGCGCGTCTCTTCGAGGACGTAGACGGCGGCTCCGGCGGCGACGCGGGCCAGGAACGGTGGTCGAAACATAGTAATAGCCTGCCCGATATGGTGTGGTCCGCAAAAGAGGGTGTGCGCGTCCGGCAAGCCGCGGAGAGTTCGACAGGGTGCCGGGCCGGGCGGCCGGGGGTGTGGGGGAGCGCACGGCCGGAGCGGGCGCGCAAGTACGCACGTATTCTGTGGGGCATGTCCTCGGCCATACCGTTGAATGTCGGAATCACTCGCTCGGCCGGCGCCGCGACCGCCGTCCCCGAAGGGAAACGAGTGCTGCTCGCCGAACCGCGCGGTTACTGCGCGGGTGTGGACCGCGCGGTGGAAACCGTGGAAAAGGCGCTGGAGAAACACGGCGCCCCTATTTATGTGCGCAAGGAGATCGTGCACAACCGCCATGTGGTGGAGACGTTGCGCGAACGCGGCGTGATATTCGTCGACACCACCGACGAGGTGCCCGAGGGACAACTCGTGGTGTTCTCGGCCCACGGCGTCTCCCCGGCAGTGCACGCGACCGCCGCCGAGCGGAACCTGCGCACCATCGACGCGACCTGTCCACTGGTGACCAAGGTCCACCAGGAGGCCAAACGCTTCGCCCGTGACGACTTCGACATCCTGCTGATCGGCCACGAAGGCCACGAAGAGGTCGAAGGCACCGCGGGGGAGGCCCCCGAACACGTCCAGCTGGTGGACGGCCCGGACGCGGTCGACGGAGTCACCGTCCGCGACGAGTCCAAGGTGATCTGGCTGTCGCAGACCACGCTCAGCGTGGACGAGACCATGGAGACCGTGTCGCGGCTGCGGCAGAAGTTCCCCGCGCTGCAGGATCCGCCCAGCGACGATATCTGCTACGCCACCCAGAACCGGCAGGTCGCGGTGAAGGCGATGGCGCCGGAATGCGATCTGGTGATCGTCGTGGGTTCGCGCAACTCGTCCAACTCGGTGCGGTTGGTCGAGGTCGCGCTCGGCGCCGGCGCGCGCGCGTCGTATCTGGTGGATTACGCGCGCGAGGTCGACCCGGCCTGGCTGGAGGGAGTGCGGACGGTCGGGATCACCTCCGGCGCGTCCGTCCCCGAGATCCTCGTGCGTGGTGTGCTGGACATGCTGGCCGAACACGGATTCGGCGAGGTGCAGCCGGTGACCACCGCGAACGAGACGCTCGTATTCGCACTCCCACGTGAACTGCGAGCTGCCCGGCACTGATCCGCGCTCAGCGGCGTTCGGGCCGCCGTCGTTCCGGGATCGGTTCCCGATCGCGGACGCGGGCGGTCTGTGGCGCCCGGGCAGGTTCGGTACGGCGGGCCGTCGCGCGCACCGGTTCTTCCGGAACGGGCGCCGCCGGCCGGGCGGGTCGATGCTGATGCATCTCACGGGTCCTGGGCGCGGCGCCGCGTGCGCCCGGTTCGGCGGGCGGCCGACCCCGGCCACCTCGGCGCGGGGGTTCTTCGATCGACTCGTGGGTGTAATCGGGTTCCGGGTGCTCGGGCCGCTTCGGCCCGGCTTTCGCTTTGGACTTCGACCGGGCCGCCAGGGTTTCGGCGCGCGACGGCTTACCCCCGCGTGCCGGTTTTCCCTCGCCGCCCACGGGACGCTTCGACTGTCCGCGGCCCGGCCGCTCGGCGGTCTCCCGGCGTCGCCGGTTCTCCGCCCGGCTCTTCGACTCGCCGCGTGCCGCGCGTCGTTCACCGCGTCCCCAGCTCGTGGCGCGGCGGGCGGCCGCGGTCTCGCGCGACGCGCTCTCCGACCGGTGTTGCGCGATCCGGATACCGGCCACGATCAGCACCAGCACGGTCGCCAGCATCATCGGCGGGAACCGGTGGACCAAGGGGATCGCCAGATTCAGCAGGATGTCCTTGAGCGAGGCGGTACTGGTCCCGGTGAGTTGCCGGTAGGCGATGGGCACCGCGATGAACAGTAGTAGCGGCGGTAACACCATGGTGGTGAACAGGCCGCGGAACCGCACCGCCGCGACTGCCGCGAGGCATCCGAGGATGTAGAACGCGCTGAAGGTGCCGGTGAGGTCCGTGACGTCGCCGAGGGCATCGATGAGGAAACCCAGGAAGGTGCAGGCCGCAGCGATGATAACCGCGGCGTAGGCCGGGACACCCGGCACCGTCGGCAGTAACGAACGTTGCGGCGCGGGCACCCGGGAATTCACTCGTTGGGAAGCAGCCACGTATTGAACACTATCGTCCGGAAGGGTCGACCGTGTTACGGCACGGCCGGTCCGGGTGGACGATTGTGCGGAAACGGTGGTCGGCGGCGGTATTCATACCGTCAAGGGTTATGGGTGGCGCCCACCACGATGGCGCAATCGAGACAGTGTGCGCGCCGGCTGCGGCGGATCGCGCCGCCAGAGCGAGATGCCTTCGGCGTGTTGCCGGTGTGGCGTCCCGGGTATCGGTACCGGCATTGAAAGCTGTCGGTGAGTTGCCCTAAATTCGCGGTCATGCGAATCCTGCATACGTCGGACTGGCATATCGGTCGCACCTTTCACGGCGTGGACCTGCTGGCCGATCAGTCGCGGGTACTCGACGCGCTCGCCGAGCTCGTGGCCGCGGAGGGAGTGGACACGGTTGTGCTGCCCGGTGACGTCTACGACCGATCCATACCCAGTGCGGACGCTATCGCGGTGTGCAACAGGGGATTCGAGGCCATCCGAGCCGCGGGAGCGCGGATCGTGGCGACTTCCGGCAATCACGATTCCCCCACCCGCCTGGGTGCGGGCGCCAGCTTCGCGGCCGCCGGCGGGCTGTATCTGCGCACCACGGTGGCCGATTCGGATCGGCCGGTGCTGCTCTCCGACGAGCACGGAGAGGTCGCCTTCTACGGCATCCCGTACCTGGAGCCGGAGATATGCCGGGGCGAGCTCGGGGTCCCGCAGGCTCGTTCGCATACCGAGGTGCTGGACGCGGTGCTGACCCGGATCCACGCGGATATCCGGAACCGTCCCGGCACCCGGACGGTGCTGCTGGCGCACGCCTTCGTGGTCGGCGGCGCCGCCAGCGGTTCGGAGCGGTCCATCTCGGTCGGCGGTGTGGAAACGGTGCCGCTGGACATGTTCACCGAACCCGGGTTCGACTACGTCGCGCTCGGGCATCTGCATTCCCCGCAGACCCTCGCGGACGCGGTGCGCTATTCGGGGTCGCCGCTGCCGTACTCGTTCGGGGAGAGTTCGCAGCACAAGCGGGCGTGGCTGGTGGACCTGGACGCCGCGGGCCCGGCCCGGGTGCGGGGGCACGATCTGCCGCTGGTCCGTGGCCTGAGCCGACTCAGCGGGAAGCTGGAGGAACTACTCGCCGATCCCGGATTGGAACCGGCCGAGGAGCACTACGTCTCGGTGACCCTCACCGACTACGCCCGTCCCGTGGACGCGATGCGCAAACTCCGCGAGCGGTTCCCGTTCGCGGTGCACGTGGAATGGGATCGCCCGCAGGGCGACCCGACACTGCGGTACCGGGAGCGGGTGCGCGGCCGGGCCGACACCGATATCGCGCACACCTTCCTCACTGATGTCCGCGGCGAGCCGAACACCACCGAGACGGACTGGCTGAACCGGGCGATGGCCGCCGCGGTCCGGGAAACGGAGGCGGTCCGCGACGATATCGGCGGCGCACCGGCCGCCGACACGGAACTCACCGCATGAGGCTGCACCGGCTCGAGATGACGGCGTTCGGGCCGTTCGCCGAGACGACCCGCGTCGATTTCGACGAACTCGGCGCGGACGGACTGTTCCTGCTGCACGGGCAGACCGGCGCCGGTAAGACGACGGTGCTCGACGCCATCGCCTTCGCGCTGTACGGGCGAGTGCCGGGGGCACGGGGCGATAAGCGGCTGCACTCCGATCACGCGCCCGCGCATATCCGCCCGGAGGTGATGCTCGAGGCGACCCTGGGCGGCCGCCGGATCCGGCTCACCCGCCAACCGGAATTCGAACGACCCAAGCTGCGCGGCAGCGGGACGCGGGTCGAGAACGCCAAGGCCACGCTGACCTGGCTGGACGGGCAGGGCACGAATCTCGCCCGCATTCCCGATATCGGTGAGGAGGTGGTGCGGCTGCTGGGGATGAGCGCCGACCAGTTCTTCCAAGTGGTGCTGCTGCCGCAGGGTGACTTCGCGAAGTTCCTGCGTGCGGAGAACGAGGACCGGGAAAAGCTGCTGGAGAAACTGTTCGACACCGGGCGATTCGGCACCGCCGAACAGTGGCTGACAGCTCAGCGCAAGGCGTCGGAGGACCAGATCGGCGCCCAGCAGCGCAATGTGGAGGATCTGATCACGCGGGTCGCGGTCACGGCCGGGATCGACCGTACCGAGCGGATCGATATCCTCGACGCGGTCGAGTGGTCCCAGGATCTGCTGACCGGATCCCGTCACGAGCTCGAGGTCACCCAGCGTGAACTCGATCAGTGCCGCGAACAGTCGGCGTGCGCCGACGAGCGGGCCGAAAGCGAACGGCGTGCGGCCGAGCAGCGCCGTCGGCTCGCGCTGGCGCGGGCGCAACTCGAGCAGTACGCCGCCGCGGCCGACGGGCGGGCCGCCGATCGCGGTGAGCTGGACCGGGCTCGTCGCGCCGAGCCGGTGGCCGCGGCCCTCGGCGAGGCCGAGACGGCGGCGCGCGCGGCTCGTCGTTGCGACGCCGAATCAGCGGCCGCGGCCGAACGGCTGGCCCGGTTGGCCACGGAACCCGCCGGCGCGGATATCCCGGGAATCCATTTGGTGCTGGGCTGGTCCGAAACAGAGGGCGTCGACGGGCGAACACCCGACCGGTCCGCCGCGGAGGGGGCGCGTGGTCCGCGCCCGGTATCCGCGGGCACCGACGAATTCGCGCTCTTCGCCGTCGCCCCCGCCGGACCCCCGCCGAGACCGTCCGGCCACCCCGGAACCGACGACGGCGACCGGGTCGACTTCGTCTCCGTGGACGATGGCGCCGGATTCGACGAGGATCTCGGGCTCGATACCGCGATCCGCGGCTGGAGCGCGGTGCTCGGCAAACTGGACGAGATCCGCGCCGACGCGGCGCTCGGCGAGAAACTGCGCACCGAACTGGACGAACTGTCCGCCACGGCGTACGAGGTCGGTGCGCGGTCGGCCGAACTGACCGAGCGCCGGGCCCGGTTGCCGGAGATCATCGCGGCCGCGCAGGCGCGGGCGCGGGAAGCCGACGACGCGAAAGCGGCGCTGCCCGGGCTGCGGGCCGAACACGACCGGTTGCAGGCGACCGCGACCGCCGCGGTGGATCTGGCCGGAGCGCGGACCGCGCTCGATCGGGCCCGGGTCGATCTGGATTCGGCGCGAGCCGGGCATCTCGCGGCGCGCGAACTCGTGCTGGACCTGCGCGAGCGACGCCTGGCCGGGATGGCGGCCGAACTGGCCGGGCGGCTGCTGGACGGGCAGGCCTGCGCGGTCTGCGGATCGGTCGAGCATCCGCGGCCCGCGCGGCCGGAGGACAGCGCGGTGTCCGAGCAGGACGAAGCGGAAGCGGCGGCCGCCGAACGTGCTGCCGAGGCCGGCCGCGACCGCGCCCAGGCGGAGTTCGCCGAGGTGGAGGGAGATATCGAGGGGCTGCTCGCGCGCGGCGGGGATACCGACCGTGTCGAACTCGCCGCAGCGTTACGGGCAGCCACCGAGCGCTGCGGTGACGCCACGGAACTGGCCGGGCAGGCCGACTCGTGTACCGCCGAACTCACCCGCCTGCGCACTGACGAGAATCGACTGCACGATGCCCTGCGGGACGCCGAGACCCGCGCCGGCGCGATCGCGGCGCGGATCGAGGCGGTGCAGTCCCGGCTCGCCGAGATCGACGCGAAGTTGCGTATCGCCGCGGGACAGGACGCGACGATCGGCCGCCGGCGGGAGCGTCTGCACGCGCTCATCGGCGCCGCAGGTGAGCGCCGGGAATCCCATGCCGCGGCGCGGGCGGCCTGGGAACGGGTCGCGGGCTGTATCGCGCGGGTCGAACGACTGGCGATATCAGCGGGGCTTGTCCCGCCGACCAGTTCCGGTCCGGTGTCCGATATCGAGGCGACCGGCCGCGGCGAGCGCGAGCGGCACGACGAACAGCCGGAATCGGGCACCGGTTCCGAAGAGCTGCTCGCGACATTGCGCGTGTACTCCCCGCTGGTCGGCGCCGCCACGCGCAGCCCGCAGCGGCAGCAGGCGCTCAGCGCCGCCCTCGCCACGGCCGACGAAACCCGGGCCGCCGCGCAGGCAGTGCTGGACGAGCCGGAGATCCGGACCGCCGCGGCGACGACACCCGGAGATCCGGCGGCGCTCGCGGAAGCGGTGCGGACAGCTCGTGCGGCACTGGACGAGGCGGTCGCCGCCCACGGGTCCGCCGTGCACCGGGTCACCCAGTTGGAGACCCTCTGCGGGCAGCTGTGGGCGGCCGTGGATCTGATCGCCCCCGCCCAGCGTGCACATCGGGAACTCGCCGATCTGGCCGAGGTGGTAGCCGGCCGCGGTGCGAACAACCGGCGAATGTCATTGCGCTCGTATGTGCTCGCGGCACGACTGGAAGAAGTCGCGGTGGCGGGGTCGGCCCGGTTGCGCCGGATGTCGGGCGGCCGCTACGAATTCGTGCACACCGACCGGGCCGGGACCCACGGCCGCCGCGGCGGACTGGGTCTGGATATTCGCGACGACTACACCGGTGTCGTCCGGCCCGCCCGGACACTTTCCGGCGGCGAGACGTTCATGGCCTCCCTCGCCCTGGCGCTGGGCCTGGCCGATACCGTCGCCGCCGAGGCCGGTGGAATCATCCTCGACACCCTGTTCATCGACGAGGGGTTCGGCAGTCTGGACGCGGACACCCTCGACGCGGTGATGGGCGTTCTCGACGAACTACGCGCCGGCGGACGGGTGGTGGGCCTGGTCAGTCATGTCGACGAGATGCGCCAGCGTATTCCGAGTCGCCTCCATGTCGTGCGCGGCCGCAACGGTTCCCAACTGCAGGCCACCATCGCCTGACCCGTCCGCCTCCGGTATCAGGCTTCGAGGTCGATGAGCCGACGCTTGATCTCCAGACCCCAGCGGAAGCCGCCCAGCGTTCCGTCGGTGCGCAGCACCCGGTGGCAGGGGACGAACAGTGCCGCGGCATTGCGGGCACAGGCGCTCGCGGCGGCGCGGGTGGCGGCGGGCCGCCCCGCGCGAGCGGCGAAGGCGGTGTAGGTGATCGGGTTGCCCGCGGGGACCGTGCGCAGTACATCCCAGGCGTGCCGCAGGAATTCCCCCGACCACTGACGCACCACCACGGTATCGATCGCGGTCAGGTCGCCGCGGTGGTAGGCGATGACGGCATCGGTCACGGCGCCGAGATCGCGGCGGGTCCGCAGGGCGTCGGGGCGCAATATGGGGTGCACGACGGTGCGGAGCGCTTCGGGTTCGGCGGTCCACCCGGCTGCCAGTACCGCGCCGTCGGAGTCCACGATGGTGGTGAACGGGCCGAGCACGGTGTCGACGGTGGCGATATCGGCGGTGCGGGTGAGGGTCGCGGTGGGCAGGGACACGGTGGGAGCGGACATCAGTCGGTACTCGCTTTCGTCTCGGGTTCGGAGGTCGTCTCGCTGGGTTCCGGTCTTGCGGCGCGGGTGCGCAGCTCGGTCCGCCACAGCTGCATGGACAGGTAGGAGCGCCAGGGCGACCACTGCGCGGCATCGCTCAGGTCGATGCCGTGCCGGGCGGCGCCCCGGCGGACGACGAGATCGGTGTTCAACAGGATGTCGGGGTCGGCGAGCAGGCGCATCGTCACGTAGTCGGCGGTCCACGGACCGACCCCGTCCAGTGCGAGCAGGTCGCGGCGCAGTTCGGCGGCGGTTCGGCCCTGGTGCAGGACCAGGTCGCCGGTGTCGATCGCCGCGGCGGCCGCGGTGATCGACCGGATGCGTTGGGCCGGGCCGGTGAGCACTTCGGCGCCGCGTTCGGCGATGGCCGCCGGAGTCGGGAACAGTCGTGGAATCGGACCGTCGGCCGGCTCCCCGAGCGCCGCTACCAGCCGGGCGGTATGGGTGTTGGCGGCCGCCACCGAGATCTGCTGTCCGATCATGGTGCGCAGCAGCAGCTCCGGCCCGTCCACGCAGCCCGGCACTCGTATTCCGGGAACGAACCAGGCGCGGTCCGGGTGTGGGCCGGTGGGGTCATCGTCCGTGACGCCGGCCCGGGTGAGGGCTTCGTCGATCGCTACCGGGTCGGCGTCTAGGTCGAGCAGATGCCGGACCCGGGCTACCGCGGGCGCGAGGTCGCGCATATCGCGCAGGGTCAGCTCCGCGCGGACGTGCCCCGGTCGCACCGTGAGTCTCACCCCGGCGTATCCGTGCGGGGTGCGGATATTGCGCAGGTAGTAGCCTTCGCCGTCAGGGGCGGTCTGCCAGAGTTCCAGCCCTGGCACGATATGGGCGGACAGGAACCATTCCAGCCAGTCGCGGTCCAGCGGTGTGCGGTAGGGCAGGCGCAGAGTCAGGGTCCCGTTGGTCGCCGGGGCGCTGTGGGTCTTCGCGCGCTGCGCCTCGCTGCGCATGGTGCTGGGGCTGACCGCGAACACCTCGCGCACGGTGTCGTTGAACTGCCGAATGCTCGCGAATCCGGCGGCGAAGGCGATATCCGACATCGGCATGGCCGTGGTCTGGATCAGCAACCGCGCCGTATGCGCCCGGTGGGCCCGGGCCAGAGCGAGCGGGCCCGCGCCGAGTTCGCTGGTGAGCACCCGGGTCAGCTGGCGCTGCGAGTAACCGAGCGCGGACGCCAGTCCGGGTACGCCACCGCGTTCCACCACGCCGTCACCGATGAGCCGCATGGCACGGGCGGCCAGATCCGCGCGGGTGTTCCACAGCGGGGAACCGGGCGCGGCGTCGGGGAGGCAGCGCCGGCAGGCGCGGTAGCCGGCCTGCTGGGCCGCGGCGGAGGTCGGTAGGAAGGTGACGTTCACCCGCTTCGGGGTGATCGCCGGGCAGGAGGGCCGGCAGTAGATTCCGGTGGTGCGTACGGCGGTGTAGAACTGCCCGTCGAAACGAGAGTCGCGGGCCGCCACCGCGCGGTAGCAGCGTTCGAAGTCCAAGGCCGTAATGCTCACACCCCTCACGATGTCAGCTCGTGCGGTCTCGAGCTAGCGGAAAAAAGACATCAGTGCCGGTGAGGAAAGGCGGCGGGTCCGGTGGGCCCGGCCCCGCCGCCTACCCGCGCTGAGCGTTCAGCAGCAGCGCGCACCCGGGTTGCGATCCGCGTCGGCGTACCGTTCGCGCCAGTACTCCCGTTTGCTCGCCACCGGAGAGCCGGGATGCGTTCTGCGCATATGCGCGAGGTACCGCTGGTAGTCCTGTCCGCCGACGACGGAGTCGAGGTACCAGAGCACCGCCCGCACGCCCCGCGCCACCGCGGTCACTCCCGGGTGGCCGGAAACCCCGCCGCCGGCGGGCGTGCCGATGTCCGGCAGGACCTGGCGGGTCAATTCCGTGCCTCCGCGTGGGCGGCGCCGGGCACCGCGACCTGCCCCTCGGCGATCCGCTCGTTCCACTGCTTCTGCAGCTCCCGCTCCGGTGCGGTCGGCAGGAAACCACTGGGCGCGAAGATCTTCGACGGCTCCTCCGGCGATTCGGTGGTCGAGGTGTCACCGGACTTCCAGACCCGATAGCACACCCAGGCCGCGGCCAGCACGACGATCAACACCAGCACCGCGAAGACGATCGACAGGACGCCCTGGATGAACGTATTGCGGATCACCGCGTCCACATCGTCCGGTGTTTTCGCCGTCAGGCACAGCTCGCCGGCGTCGCGTGCCGCACGACAGATGCTGTTCTGCTTCCAGTAACCCACCTTCGGGTCTGCGGAGAAGATCTTCTGCCAGGACGCGGTCATGGTGACGATGAGGTCCCAGGCCAGCGCGACCCCCGGGATCCAGGCCCATTTCGTCAGACCCTTCTTCACCAGGATCGTCAGCACCACGACCAGCGCGATCGCGGCCAGCAGCTGGTTGGCGATGCCGAACAGCGGGAACAGCGCGTTGATCCCGCCCAGCGGATCGGTCACACCCATCAGCAGGATCGATCCCCAGGCCGCCACCACGACCGCCGAGCACACCCAGGCGCCCACCCGCCACGACGGATCGGCGAACTTCCGTGCCGGGCCGCGCAGGTTGCCGAGGGAGTCCGAGAGCATGAAGCGCGCCACCCGGGTGCCCGCGTCGATGGTGGTGAGGATGAACAGTGCCTCGAACATGATCGCGAAGTGGTACCAGAACGACTTCATCCCCGCGCCGCCGAGAAATCCGGAGAACACTTCGGAGAGGCCGATGGCCAGGGTCGGGGCGCCGCCGGTGCGGGAGATGACCGATTCCTCGCCGACGTCCACCGCGGCCTGATTCAGTGCGCCGCCGCTGGTGGGCGGCCCCGACAAGCCCAGGCTGTTCGTGTACGCCGCCGCGGTTTCCGCGGTGCCGCCGGTCGCGCCGGTAGGCGCGTTCATCGCGAAGTACAGGTGCTGGTCGATGATCGAGGCGGTGATGATCGCCATCACCGCGACGAACGACTCCATCAGCATGCCGCCGTAGCCGATCACCTTGGCGTGCGATTCTTTTTCCAGCAGTTTCGGCGTCGTCCCCGACGCCACCAGGGCGTGGAAACCGGACAGCGCACCGCAGGCGATGGTGATGAACAGGAACGGGAACAGGCTGCCCGCGAAGGCCGGGCCGGTGCCCGAGGTCGCGAATTCCGAGACCGCGGGCGCCTTCAGCACCGGCATGGTGACAAGGATGCCGATCGCGAGCAGGCCGATGGTGCCGATCTTCATGAAGGTCGACAGATAGTCGCGTGGCGCCAGCAGCAGCCAGACCGGCAGCACCGAGGCGACGAAGCCGTAGCCGATCAGCATCCACGAGATGGTGATCGGGTGGAAGGTGAACCAGCCGGCCCAGGTGTCGTTGTGCGATACCCAGCCGCCCGCGATGATCGCCAGGATCAGCAGCACGAAACCGATGCCGGAGATCTCGCCGACCGCGCCCGGCCGCAGATACCGCAGGTACACGCCCATGAACAGGGCGATCGGGATGGTCATGGCGATAGAGAAGACACCCCACGGGCTGTGTGCGAGGGCGTTGACCACGACCAGCGCGAGCACCGCCAGCAGGATCATCATGATCACCAGCACGCCGATGATCGCGGCGACGCCGCCGATCAGGCCGAGTTCGTCGCGCGCCATCTGCCCGAGGCTGCGGCCGCGCCGCTTCATCGACACCCACAACACCAGGTAGTCCTGCACCGCACCGGCGAACACGACGCCCACGATGATCCAGATCGTGCCCGGCAGATAACCCATCTGGGCGGCCAGCACCGGCCCGACCAGTGGACCGGCGCCCGCGATGGCCGCGAAATGGTGCCCGAACAGCACCCGCCGGTCCATCGGCATGAAGTCCTTGCCGTTGTCCAAGATCTCGGCGGGTGTGGCGAGGTCGTCGCGCGGTTTCACGATCTTGTATTCGATGAGCCGCGCGTAGAACCGGTAGGCGATGATGTAGGTGCAGACCGCGGCGATCACGATCCACACCGCGTTCACCGATTCGCCGCGCGCGATCGCCAGAATCGTCCAGGCGACGGCGCCGAGCACACCGATGCCCGCGAAGATCGCTTTCTTCGCGGGTGTGATCGGGGACCGGTCGACCACACCCACGGGTGGTAGGTCGGGGTCGGTCTCGAGGTATTCGATAGTCCCCATCGGGCAACTCCTGTACAGCGAGCGAACATGCCGGTCACCTGAACGTAACCGATGGTTACCCGGCGCTCGCATGATTGCGGTGAACGGTCGCTGTGGCGCGCTGAGCGGATCCCGGTGGCTCTGCGCGCAACCCGGAATCGAGCAATTTCGGTCAACCGGAACGCAGCCGGGCGCGCATACGGTGGGGCGATGCGCGAAACACCAGAAGAGCTCACCGAACTGCAGGCCCTGCTCGACGCGTCCCTCGCACGTTCCACGAGTCACCTACGCTCGATCATCTCCACCGACCGCAGCTTGACCGCGGAGCAGCTCGCCACGGTTCTTTCCGGTATGTGCATCCTTGCGCTGTCCACGGTGACCGCCGCCAGCGAGCCGAGAATCAGCGCCGTCGACGGCCATTTCCTGCACGGCCGGTGGTATTTCGGCACCGCGCGCACCGCGGCCAAGGCCCGCCACCTCGCCGCTCGTCCGAGCGCGAGTGTCGCGCATCTGCGCGGTGAGGATCTGGGTGTGTTCACCCACGGCACCGTGGAGGTCGTGAATCCGGACGGCGGCGCACCGGACGCGGAGTGGCCGGAACTGCTCGCGTACTTCAAGGACCTCTACGGTGACGACGCCTTCGACTGGGACAACGATGTGGTCTTCTATCGGCTGCGGCCGCACTGGATGACCGTCTACGCCCCCGACTCCGCGAAACTCACCACGGGATGACCACCGCCCGGGTGGTTCGGTGTTCATCGGGAGCTGTGGTCGCGGGTCGGGCACCCGGAACCCACCCGGCGTCAGGCAGCTGGGCCGGGTGCGCTCGCGCGCCGCTCGGTGGACCGCCGGTCGACCGCTTCGGCGACCTCGGTGAGCGCCGTACGGATCATCGCGCCGTAGGCGTCGTCGGGGAGAGCGTCGAGACGTTCCCGGGCGGCGGTGAGCTGTTCGCCGGCGGCCACCCACGACCCGAGCCGTCGATAGTTATCGGCCAGGTTCAGGTGCAGCGACGGATAGAACCCCGCGACCTGTAGGCCCGCGTGATGCCGCTGGACGCGATCGTCGGTGAGGGCGTCGGCCGCGTCGAGCGCCCGGATGTCCCAGGCCAGCGCCTGGGCGGGGTCCTCGTAGAGGTCGGCCAGGTAGTGGGCGAGGGTGCAGCGGTGCAGCGGATCGCCCGCAGTGCCGAGTCCGCGCCAGATCTCCAGGAGACGGATGCGGGCGGTGGCGGCATCGCCGTCTCGGCCGAGTGCGACGGCCTCGGTGATCGCGTTCATGGTGGAGTCGGGGGACAACTGGTCGGTGGAGGTCATGTGTGGGAACCGTTCTCTGCGTCGATAACTGAGGGTGCGACCGGCATGGCCAGGGTGGTCAGGTCGCCGTTGTCCGCGGACCGGACGACCATCGGGTCGGTGGGGCCGCCGATATCGAGTCGCACATCGGGTCCGATGGCGGTGGCGACGGCCGGGTGCAGGATGGTGAAACCGAAGAAGATATCGACAGACGGGCCGGTGACCAGCGCGGAAAGGACGGTGGCCGACTCCTCGTCGGTGCCCGCCAGGGCCACCGAGTCCGGCGATACCGTCAGCCGCAGGTAGCGCGCCCGCTGCTGTTCCAGTGCGCCCATCAACTCGTGCTTCGAGACCACGGCGTGGGTGGGCGCCACCGGCAGCGCGGCCAGCAGCCCCCGATGATCGGGGAACGGTTCGGCGAGCGTCCGGCAGGGGCGTACGACTCCGTCGGCCGAACGGAACCGGACGCTGCGCTCGCCGGCTTCGATATCGACCAGATGGGCGCCGCGGATCTCCGGCAGCGCCGCGCTCAGTTCGGCGCCGTCGACCGTGGCGGCCCATTCGGACGATCCGGCCTGTTCGGGGACCACCGTGCGGGTCGACAGACGGTACCGGTCGGTGGCCGTGAACGTCAGCGAGTCGGATGTCGCCTCGACGCGTACGCCGGCCAGCACCGGCAGGTCGGGATCGGTTCCGGTGGCGGCGAGTATCTGCTCGACCGCCGCCGCGAGCACCGGCCCCCGTACCGTCGCCACCCACCATCCGGAGGGTTCGCCCAGGGCGGCTTTCACCACCTCGGCGGTCCGCCGCGCCTGCCGGGTGCGTTCGACCAGCCCCGCCACGTAGGTGTCGATGAGTGCGGCCGCGTCGTGCGCGTCGGCAGCCAGCACCCCGGCGATACCGTCCAGCGGCATATCGATATCCCGCAATCGGCGAATCGTCACGGCTCGATCCACCTGGGCTGGGGCGTAGTAGCGGTAGCCGGTGATCTCGTCGACCCCGGCCGGCGCCAGCAGACCGGAGTCGTCGTAGAAACGCAGCGCGCTGGCCGTGATACCGCACGAGCGGGCGAACGCACCGATGGTGATCAGGTCGGATTCGGGCACCCGCCCATCATCGGGCTTCGAGGAACCTGAAGGTCAAGCCCGCGCCTGCGGTGCGCTCGGGGCGTCACTGACCCCGGTACGTGCCGAAACTCCAGAAGTTGCCTTCCGGGTCGGCGACAGTGAAGCCGCGTGACCCGTAGTCCTCGTCCTTCAGCCCCGCGATGGTCTCCGCGCCGGCAGCGGTGGCCCGCTCGTACAGTGCGTCCGGGTCGGAGCAGACGACATAGATCGATTCGGTTCCCGGCGTGCGGCGTTCCGGCAGTCCGCCGCCTTTGCCGGCGGTGCCGAACATGATGCCGCCGCCGTCGGGCCAGCGCAGTTCGGCGTGCTCGATCACCGCCGGATCGCCTTCCCGGGCGTACATGGCGGTCAGTTCGAATCCGAACGCCCGGACCAGGAAGTCGGCGGTGCCCCGGGCGTCCCGGAACGCCAGGCAGGGCCAGACGCTCGGCGCGGGTGTGGTTGTCGTGGTGGTTTTCTCTGTTGCGGTCATGGTCTCAGCCTGGCTCTTCGACGAGCTCCGAGTCTTGGACGGATGGAATCTCCTCGGCCAGCCACTGGCTGGGGCTGCAGCCGGCCAGCCGCGCGAACTCCCGGTTGAGGTGGGGTTGATCGTAGTATCCGCAGGTGGCGGCGACCTGCGCGATCGAGACGAACGACGGCGTGTGCAGCAGCATCTGCTCGACCCGCTCGAAGCGGGCGATCCGCCCCGCCACCTTGGGACTCAACCCGAATTCGCCGGTGAACCGCTTCGTGAGGTACTGCCGACTCCAACCGATCCGTTCGGCGAGCGGTTCCACCCCCAGCATTCCGTGCGACCCCGCCATCGCACGCCATGCCCAGGTCAGCTCGGGCCCCACCGCCCGATCCGGGACCATCAGCCGGGTGAGCACCCGGTCGCAGGCGGCGAATCGCCGCGGCCACTCCGAATGTCCCTGCAGCTCCTCCCACAGTTGCCGCCCCGGCGACCCGACCAGGTCGGCGAATTCGATCGAGGTACTCCACAGCTCCGCCGCGGGCAGACCGAACAGTGCCCGGCAACCCATCGGGGTGAGCTTCACTGCGACGCCTTCCTGGGTGCCGTCGTGCGCGATCATCGCCGGACTGTCCTGCAGCCCGCCCAGCACACAGCGGTAGTTCTCCGGGGATTGGCGGGCGTCGGTCTGGGCGACCACGTCGATGGAAGGCCCGATGGCCACGATGAACGTCATATGTCGAGACGGCAGCCCGCGATGCAGGCCCGCCTCGAATCCGGTCATGCGGTAGCCGATGTACCGGTCGATGAAAGCGGCCAGTGCGGGGGCCGGGTGGGCCGTCACCACCTGGGAGGTCGGCTCCATGCACGTCACGCTACGCCGTTCGGGACCGGACGTCCGGGGTGCGCGGATTCGCCGGCGACGCCCACCGCGGCTGGGGCCCCGGCCGACCGCCGACCCGCCCGATCACCCGCGTAGACTCCTGTCCTCGTGAGTCTCACCCTCGGAATCGTCGGCCTGCCCAACGTCGGAAAATCGACGCTGTTCAACGCGCTGACCCGCAACGACGTGCTCGCCGCGAACTACCCCTTCGCGACCATCGAGCCCAACGTCGGGGTGGTCCCGTTGCCCGACCCACGCCTGGACGAGCTGTCGAAGATCTTCGGCTCCGCGCGCATCGTCCCCGCCACGGTCTCCTTCGTGGATATCGCCGGGATCGTGAAGGGCGCCTCCGAGGGCGCCGGGCTCGGCAACAAATTCCTCGCCAACATTCGCGAAGCCGACGCCATCTGCCAGGTCGTCCGCGTCTTCGCCGACGACGATGTGGTGCACGTGGACGGCCAGGTGAACCCGGCCTCCGATATCGAGGTCATCGAAACCGAACTGATCCTCGCCGACCTGCAGACCCTCGAGAAGTCGGTCGTCCGCTTGGAGAAGGAAGCCAAGATCAAGAAGGACCGCAAGCCGTATGCGGACGCGGCCAAGCAGGCGCAGGAGATCCTCAACGCCGGGCGGACACTGTTCGCGGCTGCGGGGGAGATCGACGCAGAGCTGCTCAAAGAGCTTTCTCTGCTGACCACCAAGCCGTTTCTGTACGTGTTCAACGCCGACGAGTCCGTGCTCACCGACGAAGCGAAGGTCGCCGAGCTGAAAGCCTCCGTCGCCCCGGCGGACGCGGTGTTCCTGGACGCCAAGGTCGAATCCGAACTCCTCGAACTCGACGACGAATCCGCCGCCGAACTCCTGGAATCCATCGGCCAGACCGAACCCGGCTTGCACGCCCTCGCCCGCGCCGGCTTCCACACCCTCGGCCTGCAGACCTACCTCACCGCGGGTCCGAAAGAGGCTCGGGCGTGGACGATTCACCAGGGCGATACCGCCCCGAAGGCGGCGGGGGTCATCCACACCGATTTCGAGCGCGGCTTCATCAAGGCCGAAGTGGTCGCCTTCGACGATCTGGTCGAGGCGGGCTCCATGGCCGCGGCGAAAGCGGCGGGCAAGGTCCGGATGGAGGGCAAGGACTACGTCATGGCCGACGGCGACGTGGTCGAGTTCAGGTTCAACGTCTAGCTGTCTGAGGGCTGCACGTTGGTGACACCTGCCCGAAGGCGCGAGGCGACGGCAGCGTTCTGTGTACGCGAGTCGGGGGAAGCCGTCAATCGCCGAGTGCGTAGACGGCCCCAGACCCCATGCAGGTCATCGAGCAGGTGAGTCTTGGTCGGGTGGGGTCCGCGGTTCTCGTCAGTTGAACTCGGCCGCATGGTCGACTGCCCACCTCGCGAAGGTACCGGCCGGGTGGCCGGCGAGGCGCTCGACATGATCGGTGACGCGATGGGACTCCTGTCGCCACACCGAGGCAGCAATCAGGGCCTCCACCAGTGGCTCGGGGCGACCGTCTGCGAGCATCCGTGATCGGGCGAGACCGGCCGGAAGCACCTGGAATCGCAGATCGCGCCGGAGTGCTGCACTGAGGTGAGCAACCTGGTCGGCGCGGCTGAGCACCTCGGGACCGGTCAACACATGGGGGCCGTGGTCCAGTTGATCGTGAGGTGCGAGCAATACGGCTACGGCCGCATCAGCGACATCGCGCTCGTCGACGACGGCTGTGCGTACCGCCTCTGGGCCCGAGACGACATCGCCCGCCCGCACCTGTTTCACCCAACCACGGGTGTTGGAAGCCAGCGTGTCGCTTCGCAGCACCACGGGTCGCAAACCGGCCTCATGAAGCAGGGCTTCCATGTCCGCGTGCACTTGAACGATGGGATCACTCTGACGAGCGGCTTCGTCGTCTATCGCGGTAGAGGACAGGTAGACGACACGCGGCGCCGCCGTGGTGAGTTCTCCGATCAGGTCGTGGGCAGCGGCCGAATCGAGCAGCGGCCAGATCAGAAAGACTGCGTCGATGCCCACGAGCGCCTCGCGCACGGCACCTGGGTGGTCTGTGAGGTCGCCGACCACCCACTCGACTCCTGGTCGCGGGCCACCCTGATCGCGCACAAGGCATCGTATGCGCGCGCCGTGGGCTGGGAGGCGGTCGACGATCTCTCGGCCGAGGTTGCCAGTCGCGCCGGTGACCAGGATCGATGGACGGTACGGGGAGCTCGTGGGGTTGGTGGTATCAGGCATGATCGTGACGCTATGGGTTCAGGTCGACATGAAGGCAAGATGCGTGTGGTGATGAAGATCGGGGAAGTAGCGGCAGAGCTCGGCGTTGAGGCTCACGTGCTGCGGCACTGGGAAGACGTTGGCGCCCTCACCGTGCGTCGCGATGGCAACGGCTACCGCATCTATGACGACAGTGCGCTGGAACAGGCACATACCGTGCTGAAACTGCGACGCGTCGGGCTCTCATTGCCCGAGGTCGCTGCCGCGATGTCACCGACGAAGTCGGCAGCACAGGCCGTCGTGAAGGCGAAGATCGCAGCACTCGAAAATGAAGTCGTCCACAGACAGCGGGCAATCACCTTCCTGCAACACACCGTCGAGTGTCGGCACAGATACCTCGATGAATGTCCGGACTGCGCGACCTTCGTCCGCGGCGCTTGAGCGCATTCCCGCTGGGATCGACAGCCCCGACGGCGCCCGCGCCACCGTCATGAACGTCACGTCCCGCAACATCTGGCGGTACGCGTTCCTGATGTGGTCGGTCGACGGCGGACGTGGTGCTCGGATGGCTCGTTCTGCTCCGGCTCGGTTCCTGCGGCGCGGTGGCGACCGCGCTGCTCGCTGTATCGATTCCTTTGGTCGTAGTCGGTATCCTCAGTCTGGTATATAATAAGTTATATAACTTAGAGGAGGGGTTGTTATGGCAGTCACCAGCGTCGACCTGGATCCGCAGCTCATCGAGCGTGCCAGGGAGCTCACGGGCGAGCGATCGAACCGAGCTGTGCTCGACCTTGCGTTGCGTCGGCTCATCGCCTCGAAGCAGAAAGGCGCGATGATCCGCGGCATCGCGGGACTGACCGACCTCGAGAACGAACTCGGCGCGCCGGTGGTCTCTCCGGACGAGTCGCAGTCCGCGTGACCGACTACCTGGTCGACAACTCGGTGTGGGCAAGGCTGGCCACTGGAGATCCGGGGATCACTGCGCGGCTGCGGCGCATCGAGCGAGCACCGGCCGACCTTTTCGTCACCTGCCCGCCGCAGGTGCTCGAGTTCTGCCATAGCGCCCGGACACCCGAAGAACATGCGAACTACCGAGAGCAGATCTCGCTCGGATTCCCGCTCGAGCATGCACCCGATGAATCGCTGGTGCTCGATATCCAGGCAGCGCTGTGGAACGAGAGGCTTGTCCGGGCGGCCGGCTCGCACGACATCCTTATCGCCGGCTATGCCATCGTGAACGATGCGACCGTGCTTGCCGCGGACCACGACTTCGAGCACATCGCGAAGGTGTCCGACCTGCAGTGTGAATACATCGCGCCTTCGCTGTGACGTTGGTTGGCGGCGGAACGTGGTCGAGTTCCGCTTCAACGTGTAGTGGCTGGCTCAGCGCCTGCGAAGAAGTAGTGCCGCGCTTGTATCGCTGCTGGTCGAGACTCTGCTGAGCCTCTACCTGGTGTCAGTGTGGGGGCTCAGTCGTTTCTCTGGCACCGCATGCTGGGTGATTCGGTCGTCGCGGTGTGCGGCATCCAGGGTGCGTTCCGCCGGCTCATGATGCTCTCCAACCGGCGGTTACAGGGCGAGCATGGCGGCAGCGACCTGCGCGGCCGCGGTGTGTCGTAGAGCGGTACCCATGTCGTCGAGGACGAGCAGTCGCGCCCCAGGGATTTCGGCGGCGAGGGTCTCGCCGTTGCCGAGCGGAAAGAACGGGTCGGCGCGGCCGTGCACCACGAGCGTGGGCACGTCGAGCTCACCGAGGCGGCCTCGCCAGCGTGGGGCGCAGTCGATCCGGGAGAACACCATCCCGAGCTGGTTCGCCTGGTGCACCGCGGGATCGTTCGACCGTGTCCGGTCCCAGATCCGGGCCGCAGTCGCCCGTACCTCCTCCGGACTATTGCCCATGGCCGCGGCCCCCGAGGCGGCGAAGGCCGCGACAGCGTCCCGGTCGGTCCAGTCCGGCAGCGTGCGGGAGAACAGCGCGGCCATGACCGCGGGGTTGTGGTCGGGCAGGTCTTCGTCGACCGGGCCTGGAGCCACCGGGCGAGTGCCGACGAGAGTCAGTGCGGAGAACGCGTCCGGGTGGTCCAGCGCGGCCACCTGAGCGACCATTCCGCCGACGCCGACTCCACCGAGATGGGCGGTCCCGGCACCGAGTACCTCGACGAGCGCGGCCGCGTCGGCGGCGAGATCCCGCAGGTTGTAGGCCGGATTCTCCGGGTTGCGGGTCGTTGACGCGCCGGAGTCGCGCAGGTCGTAGCGGACCACGCAGCGCCCGCCCGACGCGAGCCGCTCGCACAGCCCATCGGACCAGGACAACATCGTTGTGCCGCCGACCAGCAGAACCAGCGGATCGTCCTCGCGGCCGAAGCTCTCGATGCCCAGGTCGACACCGTTCGCCCGCACCGAGGTCACGCGCGATCGAAGCGGTCTTGTCATGCCTGGACTCCTGTCTGTCGGTCTGTTCAGAGGTATCGACGGGAGATTCACCCGAAAGTCATCTCTGTAGCCGGGATTATTTCCACACACCCGCAATCGCCCTTGAATGCGCCGGAAGAGCTCGAACGCGGCGGAAGAGGCATGGCTGCCGCGCATCATTCCGTCGCGGGGACTGCCTGATCGTCTTGTTCGTCCAGGGGGGCTTCCTGCTCGTCGGTGCTCGAGACAGCGGGTTGGGCGTCGCGTCGCTTTTTCGGTGCGGACGGCGAATTGATGTCGGGTATCGACGGCCCACCCGGACGCGGCGCCGCCGAGTCGGTGGTGCCGATCGTCTGCGCGATCGGCGCAGCAGGTGCGGGCGCTGTGGGTGGCAGTGGTGCGGACGCTGTCCCGAGGAGGTTCACCAGGTCGGGAACCGTTGTGGGCGAAGCCGGGCCAGCGGTCGCTGTATCCGTCGCATCCGCTCCGCCGCCCTGGCTGTCGTTGCCGAGCTTCTCTACCAGCTGGGTTGCCATGGGCAGTGCCGCCATCGATGGGACCGCGAGCATCGAAATGATCGAACCGATATCCGAACCGCCGCCGGTGGCGGCGGCAGCCCGGGTTGTGCCCGAGGTGCTCGTCGCGGTCCGCTGATTGTCCTCGGTGGTGGTTGACATCAGTTCCAGTATTGCTTCTATCGCCTCGACGATATGACCGACGAGAGCGGTTTCCGTCGCAACGGACAACTTCCTCGAACCCACACCGCGGAGTTCGTCCTGGAGCGTGTCGACAATCTTCTTGATTTTGTTGAAGTTAGTGCCCTGATTATCGGCAACATAATGCGCGGTTTCGGTGATTGTCCGGTCCAGCTCCAGCAATTCGAACCGTCGGTCTTCGAGTGCTGCTGTCGCATTTCCATACGCGGCGGCCATCGTTCCTTCTTGCAGGTCGTCGTAGACGACCTCGTTCACGAGATCGTGGACGTCCGGGGGGTTCGATGTCGATCCGCTGCCCCATTGGTCGACCAAGACCTGGATATACGTCTCAGCCATATCGATGAGCACCACCAAGCCCGCCGATGCCTTGGGTGGCACCGGCAACTCGACCAGCCAGAAATGCGTCCCGTGCCGACTGTTCACGGTGTCGGGGTGGCCGGGTTCGACCGATCCGGGGCGGTCGCGGAAGTCGAGGGAGGGGGTTGGGGTGGTGTCGGGGTGGCCGGGTTCGACCGATCCGGGGCGGTCGCGGAAGTCGAGGGAGGGGGTTGGGGTGGTGTCGGGGTGGCCGGGTTCGACCGATCCCGGGCGATCGCGGAAGTCGAGGGAAGGAGAAGAAAGATTATCGGTTGACGTCATGGATTGGGCGCCGCCTCTCTAATCTTCCTATTGTCGATTCTTCCCGTTCCTGGGCGGACTTATTCGCTCGACGGCAGGTGATAATTGTGCTCTGTGCATAACGCGCGATTTTTCTCTGTGCATAGTGCAACGGTGCGCGCTATCGATTGTTCGCCCGCATTACTTCGATACTGATGAGCCGTTGTCCCGCGCCGCGAGTCTTGTGCTCGTCGGCCGCGCTGTGGGTACCGGCGGTGAGCGCCACTCCGCCATATCGTGTGACATTCGACGGCGGGCAGACCCCGCAGGTTCAGGCCGAGGTTGTATGCCAGAGGAACGCGGCGGTGAGCGGCTCGGCCGGGCGCCCTCAGAGGGAAGCCCCTCCCATGTCCCTGCGTCAGGTATCGCCTCGGCCTGGCGTCGTGGATGTAGTACTCCCGCAGGCGATCGGGCAGTGAGCCCGAGCGGCTGTCCTCGTGGGACCACCGATCAGATGATGCTCAGTGCGAGGCCGAGGGTGCCGAATATCGCCAGGATCGAGGTCACACCGACGTGCATTCCGATCGACAGCCGGATGTCCTTGTGCCGCCACGCGGACCAGTACCCCGGGAAGAGGAAGACCACCCTCGACAGGAACGCCCAGGGCGACCAGAAGTGGTACAGCGAGAACAGGACCGTGTTGACCACCGGCGCCCAGCGGCCGAGGTGGGCGATGCGGGGCAGCAGGAAGCCGCGGAAGTACAGCTCCTCGATGAGCGGGAGGGCGATTCCGGTGAGCGGCAGGCAGATCAGCATGGTGGTGAGCATGATCGAATGCGGATATCCGTCGAGGTACGAGTTGTTGCCGCTGTCGCTGGTGCCCGCGTACGGGAGCCAGGTGAAGAAGGTTTTGAAATAGGTGTTCGCCGGTGCCAGCGCGAAGCTCAGCAGTGTCATCCACACGATCAGTGGGATGATCATGGCCACGAGTTTCCCGCGCGGGAGCGGTCCATCGGTGTAATGCAGTACGCCGCGCAGTGAGACGCGGCCGTTGCGGGTGTGCCCGAGCCACAGCAGTCCCGACAGGACCGGTATCAGGATCAGGCAGAGGGCGATTGCCCAGCCCAGGAAGGCCGGATATCCGACGCCATCGGCGAGTGGTTTGCCGATGAGCAGATAGACAGCGACGATCAGCGCGCCGGGGACAAGGTGCAACAGGACCGACAGGGACAGGGGGTGGCGATCGTTCAGCAGCCGTTCGGCTGTTCGGTTCGGTCGCGTGCCTGCGAAGGTGGGCATGACCAGACTCCTTGTACTGGTTCGCGAGTGGCCGGGTGAGACGGTGTTCATGCGATGAACTCCATATCGGCGCTGGGGCTCGCGACCGGGTCGGCGGTGCGGTCACGGATGAGCAGCAGGGCCAGCGCGGCTCCCGCCAGCGAGACGCCGAGTCCGGCGAAGGAGGTGAGGGACATGGCGTGGGTGAACGCGGTGCGTGCGGACTCCGCCAGCCCTTCGTCGGCGGTGCGGGCGGCCACGGCGAGGGCGTCCGCGACGGAACCGCGGGCTTGCTCGGACACCGTCGCGGGCATGGCACCTGCGAACGCTCCGGCCAGCACGCTGCCCAGGACGGCGATTCCGAGTGCGGCGCCGGCCTGTTGGACGGTGTCGTTGAGTGCCGAGCCGACCCCGGCGTGATCGCGGGGGACCGCGCCCATCAGAGCGGCGACGGCGGCGGGCTGCGCCAGTCCCGCCCCGAGGCCCAGGGCGACCAGTGCGGTCGCCAGGGTGAGGTAGCCGTCGCCGGGTGAGATCGTGGCCAGGAATCCGAATCCCGCCGCGACGACAGCGATTCCGAGGACAGTCAGAGGCCTGTTGCCCAGCTCGGCGCCGAGTGCGCCGCCGATGCTGTTGCCGCCGATGGCGGCGACCGCCATCGGGGCGATGGCCAGGCCGGCCGTGGTCGGCGAGTAGTCCAGCACGAACTGCAGGTACTGCGGGATCGCCAACAACAGCCCCGCCGAACCGATTCGCACCAGCAGCAGGGCCAGGCTGCCTCCAGCGAAGTTGCGATCGCGGAACAGGCTCATCGGTACCATCGGGAACGGCGTGCGCAGTTCCCAGGCGACGAAACCGGCCAGCGCACCCAGGCCCACAGCGAGGGCGGACAGGACAGCGGGATCGGTCGCGCCGTACCGCGGCAGTTCGATGATCGCCCAGACCAGGGCGGCCATGCCGATTGTGGACAGGACTACGCCGAGCGGGTCGGACCGCCGCCAGGGCGCGCGGGATTCGGGCATCCGGCGGGCGGCGGCGATGATCGCGATAACGGTTACCGGGATATTGATCAGAAATACCGAGCCCCACCAGAACTGGGCGATCAGCGCGCCGCCCAGGATCGGGCCGCCGATCAGGCCGAGCATGAGCGCCGAGCTCCAGGCCGCGGTGGCCCGGCGTCGCTCCTCGTCGTCGTCGAAGACGGTGATCAGGATCGACAGTGTGCTGGGCATCACCAGCGCACCGCCGATGCCCATCAGAATTCGGCCCACGATGAGCAGCAACGGAGTCGCCGCGAAAGTGGACAGGCCCGAGGCCGTTCCGAAGACCACCAAGCCGATGATCATGATGCGGCGGCGGCCGTATCGGTCCGACAGGCTGCCGGCCGTCAGCAGCAGTCCCGCGAAGACCAGGATGTAGGACGCGGTGATCCACTGAATGTCCTGGGCGGTCGCGCCGAGATCGGTGGTGAGCGACGGGATCGCCACCGCCAGCACCCCGTTGTCGATCACCAGCACCATCGTGCACAGGCACAGCACCGCCAGGATCAGCCGGCGCCGGGGATGCCGTTGCGTGCCGGAGGGGTTCGTCATCGCTCAGCTCCCCTCGTGCTCGAGGAGGGCGACGATCTCACGGACCGCGTCGGCGACCGCGGGGGAATCCTTACGCAGGATCTTGCCGTGGTCACTGGTGACTCTCGCGCTGACCTTCAGGTTCGGGTTCCGCTCCAGGTACGGGTCGAGGGTGCGACGCATCTGCTCCAGCTCACCGCCCTTGTCGTAGACGGTGTCGGCCGAGGCGGCCACATAACGGACCGGGCGGCTCATGCTGTCGAGGATGGGACCGAGGGCGGCGTGCAGCGCATGGGACTCGATCTGGATCTCGGCATGCTGGTCGGCGCTCATCCGCGCGGCCAAGCCCATCGGGGCGACCAGCGGCAGCAGCAACCGCATGCGGCGGAACGTCTTGCGGAGCCGTTCCCGGCCGGCCTCGTCGGTCCAGCCGGACGGGTACGGGCCGTCCACCCCGACCACACCCAGTGCCCGGTCCGGGTGGCGATCGGCCCAGTGCACCCCCAGCAGCGCGCCGTAGGACCAGCCCACCAGCAGCGGCTGGTGCACTCCCCGCGCCGTGACGACCGCGTCGATATCGCGCAGGCATGCCTCGAAGGAATAGTCCGCGGATCGCTTCGACTTGCCGCGGGCGCGTTCGTCGAAGGTGATGTGCCGGTAGCCGGGACCGAGGTCGGCGATTACCCGCTGCCAGTGCCGCCCGCTTGCATAGGAGCCGTTCAGGTAGACGATCGGGCGGCCGGAGCCGCCGGTGTCGCTCACGGCCAGCGCGGTGTCGTCGACGGGCACCATGCCGGTCCAGGTCGAGTCGGCCGAGTGCGAAGTGAAGTTGCCGGACATTGTGTTCCTTTCGGTGCTGCGCCGGGGAAGGCTGGTGACTCCCCGTCTGCGCTGTTGTCCGCTTACTTTCGCCGGGTCGGCTGTTACGGCCCTGATACCGCCCTGACATGGCCACTGACACGGTGTTTCGACTGGTCGCAGGGATATGCGCGGCGAAATGGACAGTGTTGTGAACCGACCGGACAAGCCCTCCAGGGCGTGGTTCGATCGGGGCTCATCACGACGAAGTCGGCGTAACCGCCGAAGTCACACCCGCCGGCGTAGCGGTGCTCACGCCGGGCCTGTCGTGGTTTGCTTGTCGCTGTGGGTGACTGGAGGAACGATCGGGTTCTCTCTGCGGTCGACGGCCGGAATCCGACTGTTATCGCCGAGCTCGGTGCGGCATTCGCGGTAATCGGCGATGTGCAGTTCCTGCCCGGCTACGCACTCGCGCTGACCAAGACACACGGTGTGGATCGGCTCACGGATCTCCCTCGGGGTGAACGTGTCCGATTTCTCGCTGATGTCGATCTCGTCGCTACTGCGGTCGAAGCGGTGTGCTCGGCGCGAGATCCGCAGTATCGGCGTATCAATGTCGAGATATTGGGTAACACAGACCATTTTCTGCATGCCCATGTCTGGCCGCGGTACGAGTGGGAGCCCGGAGATCTCGTGGGTATGCCGGTGTGGGCGTACCCGGCCGAGCGCTGGGGCGATCCCGGCACCTTGCTGGGTCCACATCATGACGAACTGCGTTCTGCCCTGGCTGTGGAGGTTGCTCGGTTGCAGAACTCGGTCGAGTTCCGCTTCAACGTGTAGTCGCCTTTCGGCCTCGGGGCCTTCTTACGAAGGCGTCGGGCCGCCCGAACGTTCAGCCGTCGGCGTTCGAGGTTGCCGGTTCGGGCGCGTCGCTGCCACTGGACGATGCCTCCGCCAGCTCGGTGGCGGCCTCGAACGCGCGCTGCAGTCGTTGGGACGCGAGGGGGCGTTCGGGGGCGGGTCGCGGAATGCCGAGGTGAATCTCGCGGAGTTCGTCTATGAGGTCGTCGACGAGCTCCGGGGACTCGGCCATGATGCGAGCGCGTACGGTCAGCGCGGGTGCCGTGGGTCGATGATGCATGCCCCAGGAACCGAGGGCCACCATCACCGGAACCGTCTGAATCCCTGCCTCGGTGAGCGAATATGCCGCCCGCTGGCCACGCCTCGCATCGTCACGGGAAAGCAGGCCCTCCTCGACCAGGTTTCGGAGGCGGTTTGCGAGGATGTTCGACGCGATGCCTTCGTCGTTGCGTGTCAGGAGCTCGCGGAAGTGGCGGCGACCGCCGAAAACGATATCGCGGAGCACGATGAGGCTCCAGGCGTCGCCCAGCACCTCGACCGCCGCATTGATCGCGCATCCTGATCGGGGCTGTTCTCGCGCCACCTGTCCTCCAAAGTGATTGCAGACAGGGATCACTCTACGCTACGGTGTGAGTGATTTTATTTTGCAACTACCTGTATCGGAGTCATTATGCCCCGGACGCGAGTCCACAACCTCTTCGTCTCCTCGGACGGGTATGCCGCCGGCGATCACGTGACGCTCGACGCGCCGATCGGCGGAGCGCAGGCGCTTTTCAGCAAGTTCGACGGGCGCGTCATCGACGGCATTCACGGAATCGACGAACCGGTGACCGTGGACCGCGCCCTGTTCAGCATGTGGGGCCAGGGTATCGGGGCGGAGATCATGGGTCGTCGCAAATTCGGCCCGCAGGCGGGCGAATGGCCGGACGACGGCTGGCAGGGCTGGTGGGGAGACGCGCCGCCCTTTCGCACCCCGGTGTTCGTTCTGACCCACTACCCACACGAAACACTCGAGTTCGACAACGGCACCAGTTTCCACTTCGTGGATGCCTCGCCGCAGGAGGCGCTTCGCTTGGCGCAAGATGCGGCCGGCGGGTTGGATGTTCGGATCGGCGGCGGCCCGTCCACCGTGAGCGAGTTCCTCCAGGCCGATCTCATCGATTTTCTGCACGTGTCGATCATTCCGATCGTGCTCGGTGCCGGTGTTCGGATCTGGGATCACCTCGCCGGCCTGGAAGAGCGATTCAGTGTCGAGTCCATCAGCACATCCAGCGGTCTGACGCATCAGCTGTGGAACAGGAACCGCGGCGAGTGAGCGCGCGGCGGCCGGGTCGGTGGCTTTGGTCCTCGTGCTCGAGCGATCGAACCGAGCCTTCCTCGACCTCGCGTTGCGGCGGCTCATCGCAAGGGACTACGCCCAGCGCTTGCTCTGACGGCGGCCTTTCACCAGGCCGACGACCAACGCGATCCCCAAGATGACAGCCATCCAGACGGCATCGTCCAAGATGGCGATCAGTGCCAGTGCGAGCAAAAAGGCGATGCTTGCGGCAAGGAGGTACAGCTCGCGCTTGCCCTCCTTGCGGTCGATGTCTTTTTTGGCCTGTACGTATCGGGGGTCCGCAGGGCTCGTCGCGGGCGGGAGGTTTCCGGCACGCAAGATTCGCCGGTGGTGACTGATCGCCCTACGCTGCTCGACCCGGTCGCCCTCGCGCCGTCGCTCGTTCCACCTCTCGCGGGGCGGAAGACTCTGCAACCACTGCCGCCTGTCCCGCGTGTAGTAGCGGTAACCGTAATCCCGGAGATCGGCCTCTTCTCGCTGTCGCTGGAGCTCGGCGAAATCGATTCCGTTTTTCGGAGGAGGCTCGTGGTACCGGCGCAGACCTTCGGCGATCGCATCCGGTGAGACGGATTCCCGGAAATAGATTCGGTCCGCGTTGTACTGCGGGCCATTGACCTGCTGGCCTTGTTGGTCGAAATTCGCCCCTTGCCCCCGGTCGCGTCCGGAGCGTTCGTCGTCACGGTTACCCACCGAGAAAAACCCCCACGGCGCCGGCGCAGTCGTTCACGATCGTCGCGATCGCGCCTCCCATGCCCAGGAGCCCGGCCAGGCGGCTTCGTGCGGCGCTGGTCTCTCCGGCCTCCAACTCCCCACGCGCCGTGGTCAGCTCGCCGGCCACCTGCTCGCGGACGGCTGCAGGAACCTCCAACTCCCGCACTGCGGCCAGTGCCCGGTCGAACTCTCTGGCCACCGTCCGGGCGTCGATGGGGCTTCGATCTCCGTGAGTGACATTTACGGTGTCGCCCATGTATTGGTTGCCGTGCACCGTCTGGTTGTTCTGGTTGAACGTTGCCATACCACTATGATCCCCCATTTCCGAACCGTTACCGGGTAGTTCGCCTCCGATTGTTCTCGGTTCTGATTCTGGTGAGAACTGTTGGCGCACTTCGATCTTCAATGCAGGTTCGGGTCTGTTCGGATGCCGACCGATCCGGTGATCGCGCAGCGGCAGGAGCGGACCGGTCCGGCGGCGGCCGACCGAGACGTCGTCCCGCTCGACACGTTATGTGACACTTGTTGTTCGGCCGACGGGGTGATCGGCGGTCCGGCCGGCTCCGGAGTCCGGCACCCCCGCGTAGTCGGGCAGTTCGACGCCGTTGATCGCGCGCTCGACCAACTCGGCGAACCACTCTTCGGTGAAATCGGGGCCCGGCTCGGCATCCGGCCCGGGGATGTCGCGGCTGCGGGCGTTCAATCGGGCGATCCGACGGATCCGCCGACAATTCATCGGTGCGGCCGAGCTGGTGTGCGCAGATACTATCCCTTGCGTACAAGCCGATCGAGGTCGCTCGAACCCGCCGGTGAGCGGTCAACGCACCACGGCTGGTCGCCTTCGTGCAGGCCGGGGCGATTCGAACCGGCGTCGGCGTCGAGCGCGAACAGGGCACCGCGGCATGACCGATCACCCGCAACACTGCTGTTCCTCGATGTCGACGGGCCGCTGCTTCCTTTCGGTGACGATCCCGAGCGCGACTCGCGCAATATCGTGTCGGACTCGCACTTCTCGCGGCTGCGCCTCGAGGCGGGTTCGCGGCTGGCGGCGCTGCCATGCCGGCTGGTCTGGGCCACGACCTGGGAAGGCGCCCGGACTTTGCCGAGAGCGAGCGGCGGCGGCGCTTCCTGTAGGTCGGACCGGGCCCGACCTACGCCTGGATGACCTCGATCCCCACCATTGCGTTGAACGAGTCGCAACTGGCCCAGGACTGGTTCTGTCCGTACTGCACCGGGCCGTACTTCCAGTAGGTGAACGGAACGGGCCACGCCACGCAGGTGAGCTTCACCTGGTGCCAGGTCGGCAGCTCGCAATTGGCCATGCCGCCGGTGTTGAAGACGTTGTAAACGTGACAGTTGGCCTGCCACACCGGTACGTCGGCCTGGGCCACGCCACCACCGGCGAACACAGTGGCCGCGGCCGCGGCGGCAACGGCGGCGCCGGCAGCAAGTCGCTTCACAGAAAGCATCTGGAACCTCCTGAATCGATGTTGTCTGGATCACATCGCACGCGTGCCGCGCTTGTTACTCGAACTCGTCGATCAGGTCCTCGGCCGCCGCGGCCGCGCTGCGGGATCAGGTCCGCTTCAGGGTGCCGACACTCAGCGATCCGCTGGCGGCGGCCCGCAGCTTCTGCTCGGCCGTGCGGACATAGCCGGCCGGATCCTTGTCGACCGGCTCGACGCCGGCGTAGTTCCGCGCCTCGTACGCGGCGAAGGCGACCGCCAGCCGATGGCGGCGCGGCAGCTCGGCCAGACGGCGGAAGTCGGTGAGGCCCTCACGTTCTTCCTCGGCCATGTGATCACTGTTGGCCGAGTTCGCCGCCGCGACGGCCGTGTACCAGTCGTCGGTGCCGGCCCGGTGACGCGCCACTTCGGCGATCGCGTCCCTGATCTCGTTGTGGTCGTGGATGGCGTCGAGTGTCTCCTCCTCGACCCCGCCCGCCCGCCGGGCCGCGATACCCGCCTGCAGCAGCGCGGGGTAGAAGATCTCCTCCTCCGCCTGCGCGTGCAGTTCGAGGAAGGCCGCCAGCCTGTCCCAGATCACGGAGAGCACGGCGGTCTCCCTGCGATCGATCTGCTCCAGGATCGCGAACAGCCGCCGCTGTTCGTGGTGGTCGTCGAGAATCAGCTGGGTGATGTCCATGATTCCTCCCTGTCACCGCACTTCGGGTCAGTACTGAACGCCAGGGCAGACCGCCCTCTGGGCAGCCGCGGGAGCCGACGATAACGCACCGCCGGACCGTGCCGCCGCCAACGCACCGGCGAACGCCCCCTGGCCGCCGCCGTGCCACCTCCGCGGCATGGTCCGCGCGTGACAGCCGGTTCTCGCCTACCGGCTGACCCGACCTGGGGCCGCCGCTGTGACGGGCCGAGGGCGCCGACGACACGGAGCTGCCCACGGAATACGCGGGATGCCGCGGCCCGCGGGCAGCACGCGATCACCCGTTCAGCTGCGCGGCGGATACCTCGGCGCCCAGCCCGTTCTCTCCCGGCGGCGAGCCGGGCAGCGGTGAACTGTCGAGGTATCGGACCTCGTAGACCCGTTCGGTGAACTTCCAGCCGTCGCCGGTTCGCCGGTAGCGGTCGTGATAGATCGCGTAGTTCGAATGTGAACTGCCGCTTTTCAATCGGCCGAATTCGAGAATGTGAGCGCGGCCCGAGGCGGTGTCGCCGTCGAGTTCGATCACGCCGGGATGGGTGTTCTGTACGAAGAACTCCCAGGCATCCTGCATTCGCGGCATTCCGGCCCGGAGTCCGGCCCTGCCGACGAGTTCGATATCGGCGTCGGGGATGCGTAGCACCGCGTCCTCGGTGAACAGCGAGAGCAGACGGTCGAAATCGTGCATCATGACCGCGTCGGTGAATCGGGCGCCGAGCGATTCGATCTCGATACGGTCGGCGAGCGTCTGCAGGTCGGGTGGTGTCGGCATGGTGTGCTCCTCAGGAATTGACGAGAGTGGTTTCGGTTTCGGCCCGCCGTAACGGCGCGAGCGCGGTACTCCAGGCGATCACCTGGTCCAACAGCGCGTTCAGAGCTGTCGTGTGGCGGTCGCCCGGCCGGAAGGTGGTGTAGTTCTCGAAATCGGTGAGCACCGAGATCGTGACCTGGCGGCTCACATCGGCCATTCCCAGGACGCCGCAGACCAGCCGCAGCTGCTCCACCGCGCGGACGCCGCCGTCCGCGCCGTAGGAGACGAAACCGACCGCTTTGTCGGTCCACTGCGCGAACAGGTGATCGATGGCGTTCTTCAGCACGCCGGGAGCCGAGTGGTTGTATTCGGGGGTCACCATCACGAACCCGTCGAACGGGGCGATCCGGTCGGCCCAGGCGCGGGTGTGCTCGTGTACGGAGGGGCCGAACATCGGCGCCACCGGTTCGTCCAGATGCGGTAGGGGATGGTCGCGCAGGTCGATCAGCTCGAACTCGGCGTCGCCGCGCTGCGCGGCCGAGTCCAGAACCCACTGGGCGACCTGTGGTCCGTTGCGGTTGGGCCGGGTACTGCCGAGAATGATGCCGATTCTGGTCATGTCCGGGACTCCTGCTCTGCTGAAATGGTTACGACCTTCCGACGACGCAGCCGGCCGGAATGTCAGGCCGCCTCACATTCGGGGCCGCTGTTTCGTCTATTTCGGTAGGGACGCCGACCGAGGGAGCCGAAGACGATGGACGATCCGCGACTGAGCTCGGTGGTCAGCGAACGCCGTCAGCTGATCGATCTCGCCTACCGGCTGCTCGGCTCGCTGGCCGAGGCCGAGGATGTGGTCCAGGAGACCTATGTGCGCTGGTATGCGCTGTCCGACGGACAGCGGCAGGAGGTGACGGCGCCCGGCGCCTGGTTGCGGACGGTCGCCGGTCGCATCTGCCTCGATCTGCTCGGCTCGGCGCGCGCCAGGCGGGAACGGTACGTGGGTGAATGGATTCCGGAGCCGGTTCCCGACCGTTCCGAATGGCTCGGTGGTCCCGTTCCCGCCGATCCTGCCGACCGGGTCACCCTCGACGAGTCGATCGGTATGGCCTTCCTCGTCGTGCTGGACTCCATGACGCCCGCCGAGCGAGTGGCGTTCGTCCTGCACGACGTCTTCCGCTACTCCTTCGCCGAGGTCGCCGATATCGTCGGGCGCACCCCCGCGGCCTGCCGCCAACTCGCCTCCAGTGCCCGCCGCCGCATCCGTACGTCGCACGGGCCGTCGAGCGCCCAGCGCGCCGAAGTGGTCGGGGATTTCAAACAAGCGTGGGAGACCGGTGATATCGAGGCTTTGATCGGTTTGCTCGATCCGCGGGCGATCGCGACCGCGGACAGCGGCGGCCTGGCTCCGGCTTTCCGCCACCCGATAACCGGCGGTGAGCAGATCGCCCACGCTTGGGTCGAGATCGCCGCCCGCGGCTCGGAGGTGACACTGCGCGAGCGCACGGTGAACGGTCAACCCGGCCTGGTGGCGGAGTTGGCCGGCGCCGTCGTATCGGTTTACGCCTTCGATATCGCCGACGGCCGGATCACGCGCATCTGGGCGATCCGCAATCCGGAGAAGCTACGGCCCTGGAAAGTGGTCTGAACCGCGGTGCTCACGCACCGCCGAATCCGTGGCCGCGCCGAGCCGCCCGCGCGGGTTCGGCACGGCGGACCGCGCTCCAGCGGTGCTACGGATTTCGCAGCTGTTCCAGCGCCTTGCGGCAGCCGTAGATGTCCTGCTGGTCCCCGAGGTCGAACGGTGCCGTCGAACGGCCGAGGTCCCGGTAGCGCTCGTAGTCGCTGCTCAGGTCGAATACGTCGACCGGGTCAGCCGTGTCACCGAGTTGCTCGAGGCGGTCCGCGCGTTCTCGGAACGTGTCACTGCCCGCCCGAACCGTATCGGTCCATTCCCGCGTGGTGGAGAAGACGTCCTTGTCGAAGTCCGCGATCGCGCTCGGCGGTAGCCCGTCACGCTCGAGCGACCAGTTCATCAACAGCCGGGAAAACCGGCCGTTGTAGTCCTGCCACGGGTGAATGGAGACGGCCCGCTGCTGGAGTTCGGCGGCCAGCGCGTACGGGTCGGCTCCGGGCTGGTTCCGGGCGTTGTTGTACCACTCGCACAGGGACTGTAGTTCCGGCCGCGCCGCATCCGGTGTGGAAACGCGGTACTCGATCCCGTCGTCGATCAGGAAGCCGCCGGTGCCCGGCGGCAGATGTTCCAGGTACGGATTCGCCTCGACGACGGCTATCTCCCCCTCCGTGAGCCTGTGGTTCAGCGGACCCCACCGTTGACCGTTCACGAACACGCCCCCGAACCCGTCCGCGCTGAAACGGGACACCCGCTGATGGAGTTCGGTCATGAAGTCCATCGTCAGATCTCGATCACCGTATTGCCGGGTGAATGCGCGGGCATCCAGATAGCCTGCCCACTCGCCGTCGCCGAACAGCAGTTCCAGGTCTGGTTGATCCCGAATAAGGGCCATCTGGTGGAGCGGCTCGTCGATGAACAGGCTCGATTCCAGGGCACGCTCGGCCGGGGTGCGCAGACCCAGTTCGGCCGACTGCCGGGCGATCAGCGCGGCGATTTCGTCGTCCTGCCCGGGCTCATCGTGTTCGCGCCTCGATGGATCGAGCGCGGAGCCTGCTGCTGCGGCCTCGTTGTCCGCGTGTCCGCCGGCAACTCGACTCGCTGCCTCTCTGTCGGTATCCACCGCGCGCGGTACCGAACCTTTCGCCAGCTTGCCACCGGCCGCGCGGAGCGCATTCGCCGTGATCTCCGCAGCCTCTTCGCCCAGCCTGGCGACGTCGGGAACGACTGTGTGTCGGAACAGATCGGTCATGATGGTGCTGTACTGCACGTCTTCTCCCGCCGCTCGGCGCAGCCGAACTGAGCAGCGTGCTCACTGGTTGTGACCCGTTGATAGCCGACTCGAATCCATTATCTGCTCACTTCGGCCGGTTTATCGATAGGCCGTGGTTTCCGCGCGGCCCGATCGGCAGTTCGGATCCTGTCCGGAAGCCATGTGCGGGGTAGTGCTTTCGGCGGTCCGAGGTCCGTCAGTTGTCGGTCGACTGCCCTGCCGCGACTGCCACGGTGTCATAGGCCATCACTTCGTTCGCCGCCCGTTCGCCCGAGCGAACCGCGCCGTCGACCCAACCGCACATGATCGCGGAACTCTCGGTCCCGGCCCAATGGATCCGGCCGCAGGGTGCGCGCAGGGCGGGACCGTACTGGGTCAGTACACCGGTGGGCGCGTGACTGAGCATCCCGCCGCCGGAATAGCGTTCGGTGGTCCAGTCCTGCTCGACGTAGTCGATCGGGGATCGGGCGCGTTCGCCGAATCGTTCGACGAGCGCGTCGAGGATTGCGCCGCGCCGCGCGTCTCGGTCGAGTTGTCCGATTCGCCGCGCGATCGGTCCCTCGGTGATGACGCACAGGACCCCGGGGCGTCCGGTGTCCGTGCACGCGTCGATGGTGATGGTGGCCGGTGATCCGGGTGCGGCCGACTGGCCCGACAATCCGTCCGCCCGCCAGAACGGCTCGTCGTAGACGACAGCGATCTTGATGATCGAGCCACTCGGCATCCGCTGATGTAGGAACGACCGGTCGACCGGGAGCATCGGCTCGTAGAGAATCTGGCTAGCGATCGCCAGGGGCACCGCGACGATCGCCCGGCGGGCGCGCACGCTCGAATCGTCGGAGCGCACGGTGACACCGTCGGTGTCCTGGTGGATGCGGCGGACGGGTTGCGACAGGTGGATCGAATCGCCGAGTTCGGCCGCCATCGGACCGGATACGGCGCCCATCCCGCCGACCGGCCGAGAATCCTGGGCGCCGTCCTCGATTCCCAGCACGAAGCCGGGGCCGCCCCCGGACGCCATTTGGTACAGCACGAAGAGCATCGACACTTCCGAGGCGGCGGAGGTGTAGGCGCCGGCGATCGCGGTCTCGAGAAGTTCGTGGGCGGATTTGGAGACGACATGACTGTTCAGCCAATGCGCGAGAGTGATCCGGTCCCATTTATCGGCGTTCTCCGCGGTCCACGGGGCTTCGATCGGGATCGACTTGCACAGATGGCCCAGATCCAGGAGTACCGCGCCGAGGTTCATCGCCGCCCACGGGCTCATCGTCCATGGGATCATGCCCTTGTAGCGGTACTCCTTGTCATCGACGAACATCATGGCCTCGCCGTCGGTGTACTGCTTGTAACTCGGCACTCCGAACTCGCCCATCAATGCCTGGATGCGATCCTGACCCGGTCCTATCCAGGCGCCGCCGCGATCGATCCAGGACCCGTCCGGTCGGTTCTCGGTGAATGTGCGGCCGCCCAGCCGGTCGCGCGCTTCCAACAGCGCCACCGATCGACCCGCTTGTTTCAGCCGCAGGGCGGCTGTCAATCCGGCAAATCCCCCACCAACTACGCAATAGTCGACGTCGTTCATGAGCGCCGTCCTCGTGTTGAAGTTCTGTGCGCGGCCGCTGTGCGGCAGCGCGCACTATTGGCGCACCCACGACACACCGGGTGCGGAATTGCCTGGAACAAGGCTCGAGCGTCGAGATGTCCATCGATTCTATTGCAGTCGGAAATTTCCTCCGACATGGCCGTATATCGACATATGGCCGGTTGTCCTCCGAGAGGTCTGTCCTACTGGTCGGTGGTGCTCGGCAGGGATTCCGCCGGGTCGTGCGGGAAAATCTTCGGAGTGGTCGCTGATCCGGCGCGAGGCAGTCGCTCTACCGACGGGCCGTGCGTATCGGCGTATTCTGTGTCCCAGATATTTTCATATTTCGATCGGTAGCGATCGAAGCTGTACCAGTCCGGGTTTTCGAGCATCTTCTCGCGAGCATCTTCTCGCGACATCATGTCTGCGCTGGTCGCGAGGTAGAGGCGCACCGCATTGTCTTCGACGCCTCCGATATCGGGGCCCCCGTTCACCATGATCTCCCATCGCGCCCGAGCGGCGATCAATTCGGCGTCGGCCTCGGAGAGCCGGCGCCGGCGCATATTCCGATCGAGCCAGCTGTCGTAGTCATCTTCGGGGAGGGGTTGTGAATCGGCGAAGTCGACGCGGCCGGGATACGCGTGACCCACTTCGTGCGCGAGTACGGACGTCGCCGCGAACGGATCTTCCTTCAGCGAATCGGCGATCACAATCGTTTTGGAATCCGCCCGCGTCGTGCCCCGCGAGGTTATGGCGCCGTATCCGATCGTCCACCCGTCGGCTCGTAGATCCGCCAGCTGCTGGCGTAGAAAGGGAGACATCTCGGCGTAACGCTCCACGGCGGTGTCGAGTTCGGATGTCACCGGTGGTGGTCGGTCGGGCAGGTCGTCGTGGAGATGGTCGGACAGTGCCGTCCCGCCCACTGCGCCAACCACTATTGCGCCCCCGTAGAAGACGTGCCATCGGGTGAAACGCGAGTGGCGGCGATCGGCGTGGGACAGTTCGTCTGTCCTCCGCACGCCGTGGGCGAAATCCTGGTACTTCGTGGACGTGCGGGAAGCCGCGCTGTGCAGTAATCGGGAGGATTCCGCCCCCGCCCGGCGTAGCACCGCCACGACCGCACCGGATTTCGATGCCCTCACGAGAGCGGGCGCGCAGCGGTCGGCAGTCGGTCGACTCCGGCGCGGAGCGCGGTCCCGGGAAACGCATATCGGATCGTCTCGGCCATGCGCACCACCACCGCTTTCGTCACGCTCTGGCGAAAACGCTAATGAGCGGCCGGTGGTGTGCCAACGGCCCGGGAGCACACTCTTTCTCCGGGCGTTTGTGATTTGTGCACCGATCCGCCTCGGGCGACCGGTCGCTGAATGCGTGGCGCCTCGAGTCGGGAAATGCCGGGTGGGGCGCGGGGAGCGGATTTCGGCTGGTCAGGTGGGGGCGGATTCATCGGTCGACGGGGCCGCGCGGGTTTCGGGTTCGGGCCGCCGCCGGGATGCCACCCGGGCGCTGTTCCATACCGCGTGAACGCCGCGCGGCCCGATACCGCGATCTGCCGCGATGATCAGTGCGGCACAACCGATTCCCGACAGGACCAGGCTCGACCCGAAAAGGGCCGGGTAGCCCAGGAGTTCGCCGACCGTCCCCGCCGCGAACCCCGCGAGTCCCTGCACCGTCACGACCGAGCAGGCCAGCAGCGTGTAGTCGCTGCCGGCGTGCTCGGGCTCGGCGGCGTCCATCATGAGCGTGAACACCGCCACCGTCGCGGCGCCGCCCAGAATGTGCTCGGCCAGACTCGCGGTGACGATCATGGTGAACCCGCCGGTCCCGAGCGCGGCCAGCAGGTAGAGGGCCAGGCTCGCGGTCTGGGTGACGCCGCCGATCAGCAGGGCGCGCCGCCGGCCGTACCGGTAGCACAGCCATCCACCGAGCGCCGCGCCCACGAGCGCGCCCGCCGACGACAGAACGCCTTTCACCAGTGCTATCTGTCCCAGCGTGAGTCCGGCGTCGGACATGAACGGGCCGACCATCGCCGATCCCATCGAATCCCCGAACTTGAAGCCACCGATGAGGAGGATGAACGCGAGCATTCCCGGCCGCCGCAACCGCTTCCACCACCCGGTCATCAGCTCGGCCGGGCGCGGCGACGAGGTCTTCGGCGCACCGCGAAGCGAAGTGCGCGGTAACCACCACACCGGGACAGCCGTCAGCAGCAGCAGAATCGCCATCGCGACGAACAGGCTCCGCCAGCCCGCGAGCGCGAACAACCACAGCAGCGCACCCCCGCCGACGATCATGCCGATCCGGTAGGCGCCGACCTGGATCCCGTTGCCCAGACCTCGTTCCCGGGGGCCGAGCAGTTGGACGGCGAGCCCGTCGGTCGCGATGTCCTGCGTCGCGGACACCGCGTTGACCACGGCGATACCGATGAAAAGCCAGCGCAGCGACGACGAGAGGTCCAGGCAGGCCAGCCCGAACCCCACTGCCGAACTGGCGAGTTGCAGCGATAGCAACCATTGCCGCCGGGTGCCGTACTGGTCCACATAGGGCGCCCAGAGGAATTTCAGGGCCCACGGCGCGAACAGGATCCCGGTGGCGCTGATCTCGATCAGCGAGTACCCGGATTCGCGGAGCACCACAGGTAGCGCCTGGGTGAAGAACCCGTACGGCAGGCCCTGCGCGAAATACAGCGCGGCCAGCAGAACCAGTGTCCCGGCGGGGAGCATGCCGGACCGGGTCGCGGTTCTCATGCCGACATCCTGGCAGACGCCTAGTGGGCTCGCAGCCCCGCGATGACGAGCCCTACCATGCGGCGTGCGTCGTATCGGGTGTTGCTCCCGGCGCCGATGCAGAGATTGCCCACCCCGCGCATCAATTGGTACGGATCCATGTCCGGGATGATCTCGCCCGCTGCCGCGGCGGCGTCGAGCAGTTGAGCGCACACGGGTACGAGGCGGTCGAGAAAATAGGTATGGAGGGATTCGAAAGCAGCGTTGTCGGAGTGCATGGCCTCGGCGAGGCCGTGTTTGGTGACCAGGAAATCGACGAAGAGATCGATCCAGCGGGCGAGGGCCGCATGTGGGGTCGGGCTGTCGGCGAGCAGGACGGGTCCGGCTGCGGCACACGCTTCGACCTGGTGGCGATAGACCGCGACGATGAGGTCGGCGCGGGTGGGGAAGTGCCGGTAGATCGTGCCGACGCCGACACCGGCCCGGGCGGCGATATCGCGGACGGGGACCTCGACGCCGGATGCGACGAATGCCGCGGCCGCGGCGTCGAGCAGGGTTTTCTGGTTGCGCCGGGCGTCGGCCCGCTTCCGCGGGGCCGTCGACTGCGGTACGTCGTCGATATCGGCCACTGTGCGGCCACCTCCGTTACTCCGGTTGGCAAACGGAACAATGTTCCGTATATTGGTTATCGGAACGCCGTTCCGTTTGTCCAGGATGTCAGAACAAACGGCCCCGCGTCGAGTCACCCGGACCCGTGGAGGGAAGCCCATGTCGCAATCGATCCAGCCCAGTTTCGGAATAATGACCGCCCCCATGCAGGTCGACTACCAGGACATCCTGCGCATCTGGCAGGAAGCGGACGCGATCCCGGTGATCGAGCACGCGTGGCTCTTCGATCACCTGCTGCCGATCGTCGGCGACCTGAACGGGCCGAACTACGAAGGCTGGACACTGCTGTCCGCCCTCGCCGCGCAAACCCGGCGACTGCGTCTCGGGCTGCTCGTGACCAGCAACCGTTTCCGGCCGCCGGCGATGCTGGCCAAGATCGCCACCACCGTCGATATCGTCTCCGGCGGCCGGCTCGACTTCGGTATCGGCGCGGGGTCGCGACCCGGTCATCCGCTGGCTCGGCGTGAGTACGACGCGCACGGCCTGCCGTACGAGGGATTCGGCGACTCGGTGCAGAACCTCGCCGAGGCCTGCACCGTGATCCGGCGGTTGTGGACCGAGGACGAACCGTTCGATTTCAAGGGCGAGTACATCCAGCTCGCCGGGGCGTTCGGCAACCCCAAACCGGTCCAGTCGCCGCATCCGCCGATCGTCATCGGCGGGCGTTCGAACGCCGTGCTGCGCGTGGTCGCCGAGCAGGCGGACCTGTGGAACATCCCGGGCGGCGATATCGACGACGTCGTGGCGCGCAGTGCGCTGCTGGACCGCTACTGCGCCGACATCGGTCGTGACCCCGCATCGATCACCCGTTCGATCCACCTGCCCGTGTCCTATGACCGGCCCGGCTCGACCCGGGATGCGATCGGAGAGGCAGCCGACGCCGGATTCCGGCATATCGTGCTAGGGCTGGAACCGCCCTACTCCGCCGGTGTCGCGCAGTGGGTCGCCGACGAGCTCATCACTCCCTCATTCTGACGCCCGGTTCGATCGAGCCGGGCCCGCGACAGTGCGACGTCGTTGTCGAGCGGGCTTCCTGCGAGTGATCGGCGGTGCGGGCCGGAGCGGTCGACCGCAGGTCGGGTTCGGCGTTCTCCCGGAGTGGCCGGACCCGCCATTTGCGGAGGTTGTCGATGAGTGGGCACCGCGAAAACGGCGCAGATCGGGGCGAGTTCGGGGGAATTGTCGAGCAGCAGGCCCGTGGCGGATAGTTTGCGACGAAACTATCATGGCGGCATGACTGCGATGGCGACCGTACGTGCCGAACCGGATCTCTCGTTCCTGCTGGACCGCACCAGTCATGTGTTGCGGACGCGGATGGCGGCGGCGCTCGCGGAGGTCGGGCTGACCACGCGCATGCACTGCGTGCTGGTCCATGCTCTGGAGGGGGAGCGGACCCAGGCTCAGCTCGCGGAGATCGGCGATATGGACAAGACCACCATGGTGGTCACCGTCGACGCCCTGGAGAAGGCCGGTCTGGCCGAGCGGCGTCCGTCGTCCGTCGATCGCCGGGCCCGGATCATCGCGGTCACCGATCGGGGTCGCGAACTCGCCGCGCGCAGCCAGAAGATCGTCGACGAGGTGCATCGCGGTGCGCTCGATTCGTTGCCCGAAGGTGAGCGGGAAACGATGTTGCGGGCGCTGCGGCGTTTGACCGAGGGGCATCTGGCCGAGGCGGCGGAGGCGCCGCCCGCGGCGCGCCGCGCCCGGCAGTAGTTCTCTTATGGATTGTCTATAACGGAACTATCTATTACAGTCTCTTCTGTTGGTTCGAGCAGGAGAGTGCCATGACCTATCCGAAACGTCTCGCGTTGGCTGTGCTGTCGGCCGCGACGCTGATGACCATCCTCGACGGCAGCATCGTCACAGTGGCGCTGCCGGAGATTCAGCACGAGCTGGGCTTCACCCCGGCCGGATCGAGCTGGATCGTGAACGCCTACCTGATCGCCTTCGGCGGATTGTTGCTGCTGGGCGGTCGTCTCGGTGATCTCGTCGGCCGCCGGAGGATCTTCCTCGCCGGAAACGGTGTCTTCACGGCCGCTTCCCTGTTCGCGGGTGTGGCCACCACTTCCGGTCAACTGATCGCCGCGCGCTTCCTACAGGGAGTGGGCAGCGCGTTCGCCTCGGCGGTCGCGCTCGGCATCCTGGTCACGCTGTTCACCGAGCGGCGCGAACGCACCTTCGCCATCGGAGTCTTCGGATTCACCGGCGCCGCGGGCGCCGCGCTCGGACAAGTGCTGGGCGGGATACTCACCGACGGGCTCGGCTGGCATTGGATCTTCTTCATCAACGTGCCGATCGGGCTGGTCACGATCCTCGCGGCGCTCAGATCGCTGCCCGCGGATCGGGGGACCGGCCGGCTCGCGAACGTCGACGTGCTCGGCGCCGTGCTGGGCACGGCCGGCCTGATGCTGGGCATCTACACGGTGGTCGAGGTCGAGAAGTACGGCTGGACGGCCGGCCGCACCCTGGGACTCGGGGCCGTATCGCTGATCCTGCTGGCCGCTTTCGTCGCCCGTCAGGCCACCGTCGGTGAACCACTGCTGCCGTTGCGGATCTTTCGCTCACGCAGTGTCTCCAGCGCCAACCTGGTGCAGATGCTGACCCTGTCGGCGATGTTCGCCTTCCAGGTCCTCGTCGCGCTCTACATGCAGCGCGTGCTCGGCTACGGGGCGCTGGAAACCGGGCTGGCGATGCTGCCCGCGGCGGTGGCGATCGGGGGAGTGTCGTTGTTCGTATCCGCCCGGCTCAATGCCCGTTTCGGTGAGCGCACGGTGCTGCTGGTCGGTCTGCTGGTCGGGCTGGCCGGGATGCTCTGGCTCACGCGGTTGCCGGTGCACGCCTCCTATGTCACCGATCTGCTTCCGGTGATGGTGCTGATCGCCGGGTTCGGTCTGGTCATGCCCGCACTGACGGCGCTGGGCATGTCCGGTGCCGCGGCCGACGACGCGGGGCTGGCCTCCGGACTGTTCAACACCACCCAGCAGATCGGGATGGCGTTGGGTGTGGCGGTCCTGTCCACACTCGCCGCGTCCCGGACCGGCGCACTGCTCGCCGCCGGGGCATCCGACGCCGAAGCGTTGACCAGCGGTTACCGGCTGGCCTTCGCTGTCGCCGCCGGTCTGTTGGCGACCGCGCTGCTCGTGACGGCCGCTGTGCTGCGCCCCGCCGCCCGTGAACCGGTCTCGGAAGTCGAAGCTGCCGGAACGGTCCTACCCGCGCACTGACGGGTCGTCGATTCCGGATCTGCCCGGAAAGCTCGGTCCGGATGGACGTCCGACACCGAACACACCCTGAAAACGAATGGAGATGTCATGACGGTGGTATTCGACGCGCGCACGCGGCAGCTGCTGGACGAGCGGAACTTCGCCACGGTGGCGACGATCGGGCCGGACGGAGCGCCGCATACGTCGGTGGTGTGGATAGCGCGGGACGGCGACGCGATACTGTTCTCCTCGACAGCGGGCCGCCGGAAAGTCCGCAATCTCGCCACCGATCCGCGGATCGGTCTCACTGTCTTCGATACAGCGAATCCGTATCTGTCCGTGGACATCCAGGGCACGGCCGAATTGATCGAAGACCCGGAAAAGTCGCTGCCGCTGACGTTGTCGCGCAAGTATCTCGGCGAGGACCCGCCCGCCGAACCCGGCCACATCCGCCGGGTCATCGTTCGCGTGACACCCCGCAAGGTCACCGGATTCGCCCTCGCGGATCCGGCGCCGGAACCCGCAGCCGAATGATCGCCGCCGGGTGTGGAATACCGTGACCGAATGATCGCCGCCCTTCCGGTGCGCGACCGTCGGCACATCGGGATCGGGATCGACGCCGATGACTCCGGCCCGCCGCTCCGCGCGGGCACGAACCGCTCGTGCGACCCGATCAGGTCGCGCGTGCGTCCTCGCCGAGTCGAACAGGTGGTTCGGGCCGCGGGCGGTTCGATCGTATCGGCTTGACCTCAAGTTTTGTTCAGGTCATAGCGTCGCGGCCGGAAGGGAGTTCGACATGACGATATTGGTAACGGGCGCTACGGGAAACACTGGACGGCACGTGGTGGCAGAGCTGCTGCGCAGAGGTGCGGCGGTACGTGCGCTCACCCGCGATCCCGAGCGGGCCGCGGGTCTGCTGCCCGCCGGTACGGAATTGGTGCCGGGCACTCATACCGAGCCGGGTGCGCTCGACGCCGCTCTGGACGGGGTCGCGGGGTTGCACATCACCGCGACCGCGGGCGTGGCCGACACCGGACCGGAGCTGGTCCGGCGGGCCGTGGCAGCCGGGGTCGAGCGGATCACCATCCTGTGGGGCGGATATGTCGGACCCGCGGAGACCGCGGTGGCCGAATCGGGTGTCACCTGGACCCGACTCGAACCGCAGGAGTTCATGTCCAATGCGCTCACCTGGGCCGAGTCCATTCGAGCCGAGGCCGTGGTGCGTGAGCCGTTCGACATCCCCAGCGCCGTGGTGCACGAGGGCGATCTCGGCGCGGTGGCCGCGATCGCGCTCACCGAGGACGGCCACGCCGGCCGGGCCTACAACCTCAACGGACCGGAGCCGCTGACCACCGGCGAACGTGTGGCGCTGCTCGCCGGGGCGCTCGGCCGGGATATCACCTTCGAACAGATCGGCCGCGAACGGGCCGTCGAGCGACTCCTGCGGGAAGGCGTATCCCCGGCCGACGCCGAATATGTTGTCGGCTGGCATGCCGATCCGCCCGCGGCCGCCCGGATCCCCGACGGCACGGTGGACCGGATACTGGGCCGTCCCGCCCGGACGTTCGCGGAATGGGTGACCGAGCACAAAGCTCGTTTCTGAGCGCGGCACGCTGGGCCCGCCGGCACGATTCACCCTTTTCGGGCGAATCGTGCCGGGGGTATCCGGGCCTAGCCTGTGCGGGCCGAGGGCGATCCAGTCCTCCCGGGAACGGAGCTCCTATGTGCTATGAACCCAAACCGGCCACGGCGAAGACCGCGCGGGTCAACCACGACGCGGCCGGACGCTACGACCTGACGAACCGGCAGGATTTCGCCGACGCCCGCCGCGGGCTGATCGCCGAACTTCCCGGCAATGTCGTCGGCGCGGAGGGCTCGGTGGTCTTCGACGCGCATGCTCTCGACTGGATCGGTGCGGACGATCCCGCCCCGGAGTCGGTGAATCCGAGTCTGTGGCGGCAGAGCCAGGTCATCAAGCTGGGCGGTCTGTACCAGGTCACCGACGGCGTCTACCAGGTGCGCGGCAACGATATCGCCAATCTGACCGTGGTCGAGGGGGACGACGGTCTGATCGTCATCGACTGTATGGCCGGGGTGGAATCGGCCCGGCAGGCGATGGCGTTGATCCGCGAGCACGTCAGTGACAAACCCGTGGCCGCGGTGATCTACACCCACACCCATATCGACCACTACGGCGGGGTGAAGGGCGTCGTCGACGTCGACGATGTCGCGGCCGGCAAGGTGCCGATCATCGCGCCGGGGCATCAGTTCGACAAGTACGCCATCGGGGAGAACGTGATCGCGGGCAATGCCATGGCCAGACGCAGTTTCTACGCGTTCGGGGGGTTGCTCGACCTGAATGCGCAGGGGCATATCACCTGCGGTATCGGCATCCTCAGCACCGCCGGTCCACAGATCTCCTACATTTCCCCCACCGACCTCATCACCGAAACGGGGACCAGACGCGAGATCGCGGGCGTGGAGTTCGAGTTCCTCTACGCGCCCGATACCGAGGCGCCCGAGGAGATGCATATCTGGATTCCCCAACTCAAGGCGCTGACCTGCGCGGAGAACGCCAACCACTCGCTGCACAATATCCAGACCCTGCGGGGCGCGCGAACCCGTGACGCCCGGAACTTCGCCCGCTTTCTCGACGAAACGCTGGAGCGCTGGGGAGACGAGGCCGAGGTGCACTACGGGCCGCACACCTGGCCGGTCTGGGGCACGGACCGGGTGGCGGCGTTCCTCGGATCCCAGCGCGACACCTACAAGTACATCCACGATCAAGCGCTGCGCCTGGCCAACAAGGGGTACACCCCGCTGGAGGCCGCCGAGGTGATCGAACTGCCGGAGGAGTTGCGCCGCGACTGGGCGAGCCGCGGTTACCACGGCACCCTGCACCACGATGTGCGCGCGGTGTTCACCAAAGAACTGGGCATGTGGGACGGCGACCCGGTCTCCCTGCATCCGCATCCACCGGTCGACTCCGCGCGCCGGTTCGTCGAATTCGCCGGAGCCGACGCGATTCTCGACGAGGGCCGGCGAGCGGTCGACGCCGGCGACTACCGCTGGGCGGCCCAGATCCTGCACGCGCTGGTCTTCGCCGACCCGGACAACGCCGCGGCCCGCGAACTCCAAGCCGATGCCTACGAACAGATGGGCTATCAGGCCGAGGGACCGCAGTGGCGCGGCATCTTCCTCAGTGCGGCGAAGGAACTCCGGCTCGGCGTGCAGCCACCGCCGTACGTCACCGCCAGCGAGGATTCGATCCTCGCCATGCCGATCGAGATCCTGTTCGACTTCGTCGCGATCCACATCGTCGGCGACCGGGCCGCCGCGGCCGATATCACCCTGGACCTCGACTTCACCGACGCCGGTGAGCATTGGACGATGTGGATCCGGCGCGGCGTTCTCAACGCGCGCCGTGGGCGTTCTCCGCATCCACGACTCACTGTCAGCGGTCCGAAGAAGGCGCTCACCGCCGTGCTCCTGAAACCGGGAACAGCCGAGAAACTCGCGGCCGGCGGGGCTGTCGAACTGGACGGCGACAGCGCGGTGCTGGCCGAGCTGGACGCGCTTCTCGACGAGTTCGATCCGGCCTTCCCGATCGTCACGCCCTGACCCGGGCCGTCGGAGAAGGGTTCACAGCAGGGGCGCAGCCGCACCGCGGGGCGCCGCGCGCGGGGGTGGGTATCGTTCGGTGCGATACCGGCCGTGACCGAGGAGGTGGATCGTGTTCGAATTCGGGGATCTCGCCGTTCCGATCATTGCCGCGCCGATGGCGGGTGGGCCTTCGACGCCGGATCTGGTCGTTGCTGTCGCCGCGGCCGGGGGAATGGGTTTCCTGGCTGCCGGCTACAAGTCGCCCGAAGCCGTGGCGGAACAGATCAGGGACGTGCGGGCGCGTACGGACGCGCCATTCGGTGTGAACATATTCGTGCCGCAGCGGAATTCGTACGATACCGAGGCGGTGCAGCGGTACCGGACCGAATTGCTGGCGCCCGCCCGCCGCTACGGGATCGAGCTGCCCGCCGTGCGGGAGCGCGACGACGACTGGTTCGACGAGAAGGTGGATCTGCTGGTCGAGCAGCGGGTGCCGGTGGTCTCCCTGACCTTCGGCCTGCCGGCGGCGGATACCGTCCGACGGCTGCGCGACGTGGGCTGCGCGGTGGTCGCGACGGTGACCACCGCGGACGAGGCCCGCGGCGCGGTGACAGCCGGCGTGGACGCGTTGTGCGTACAGGGGCCGGACGGCGGCGGGCACCGGGCGACCTTCCGGGTCGAGGACGAGCCGGGAACGACACCCTTGATCGATCTGCTCGACGACATCACCTCCTGGTCTCCGCTGCCGGTGGTGGCGGCGGGCGGCATCTCCGATGGCACGCGGATCGTCGAGGCACTCGCGCACGGGGCGGTGGCCGTACAGCTGGGCACCGCGTTCCTGCGGAGCACGGAGTCGGGGGCGAAAGCGGCCCACAAGGCTGCGCTGGGCGATCCGCGGTTCACCCGGACGGTCGTGACCCGCGCCTTCTCCGGCCGGCCGGCACGCGGGCTGGCCAACGAGTTCATCGCCGCCCACGAGGACACGGCGCCGGCCGCCTATCCGCAGCTGCATCACCTCACCAGCCCGATCCGGGCGGCGGCCGCCGCCGAGCAGATCCCCGACGATATGGCGCTGTGGGCGGGCACCGAGTTCCGGCGGACAGCGCAGGATTCGGCGGGTTCCATCGTGCAGCGGCTGTGGGACGAGGCGCGCGCGTCCGGAGCGGCTCAGGGCTGACCCGTCGCGCCGGTGATCGTGTCGGTGGCGGTCGGTAGTCTCCCCGCCTGTCACCTCCCCGGTGCCCGGGCCGAACCGATCTGGAGGAAACGTGGAAGACGTGTGGCCGACGGTCCGGGCCGAGCGGCTGGCGCTCATCGCGGACCTCGAGGCGCTCACCGAACAGCAGTGGGCGACACCGTCACTGTGCGCCGAATGGACCGTGCACGATGTCCTCGCGCATATCGTGACCACCGCGGAAACATCCGTGCCGGGCTTCTTCTGGCATTTCGCCCGGGCGCGATTCGATTTCGACCGGTTCACCGCCGACGGTGTCGAACGGGGGCGCGCCGCGACACCCGCCGCGACGCTCGACCGGCTGCGTGGGCTGGTGGATCGGACGGTGTCGCCGCCCGCGCCGCGCGACAGCAGGCTGATCGAGATGATCGTGCACGGGGAGGATATTCGGCGGCCGCTGGGAATATCGCGGGAGTACCCGGTGGCGGCGACGGCCGACGCGCTGCGGCTACAGGCCGCGACCTCGGCCGGTTTCGGCGGCGGCCGGGATCTTCTCCGCGGGCTCACGCTGGTCGCGGATGACGCGGAGCTGACGCTGGGTTCGGGACCGGAGGTGCGGGGCCCGCTCCTCGCACTGCTGTTGATCGCGTCCGCGCGGCGGATCGCTGCGGTGGAGCTGCGCGGCGACGGCCTCGAGACGCTTCGGCAGCGGCTGGAATCCGGCCCGTCCTGAGGCCCTCGGAAGGCCCTCTCGGCCCGGCCGGTCGAGACGGGCCGAGAGGGTCCGGCACCGTATTTGTCGACCGATGGACGAAATCGTCGTAGCGTCGGTGAGGTGACTGTGCCAACAGACCTGCCCGCCACCGCGGGCGCGTTGCGGGCGGCCGGGTATGCGCCGCGGAGTGTCAAGGCCGAGATCCGGGAGAACCTGCTGGCCCGGCTGGGTGCGGGCGAGGATCCGTGGCCCGGGATCGTCGGCTTCGACCGGACCGTTCTGCCGCAATTGGAGCGCGCGCTGCTCGCCGGTCACGATGTGGTTCTGCTCGGCGAACGGGGGCAGGGCAAGACCAGGCTGTTGCGGACCGTGATCGAACTGCTCGACGAATGGACGCCGGTGATCGACGGTGTCGAACTGGGCGAGCACCCGCTGGAACCGATCAGCCCGGAGGGTTTACGGCGGGCGGCCGAACTCGGTGACGATCTGCCGGTCGCCTGGCGGCACCGGTCGCAGCGTTACGCCGAGAAGCTCGCGACACCCGATACCTCAGTGGGTGACCTGATCGGTGACGTCGACCCTGTGAAGGTCGCGCAGGGGCGCAGCCTGGGCGATCCGGAAACCATCCATTTCGGGCTGGTTCCGCGTGCGCACCGCGGGATCGTGGCCGTGAACGAACTACCCGATCTCGCCGAGCGTATCCAGGTCGCACTGCTGAACGTCATGGAGGAGCGCGATATCCAGGTGCGCGGATACACCCTGCGGCTACCCCTCGACGTGCTGCTGGTGGCGACCGCCAACCCCGAGGACTACACCAACCGAGGCCGGATCATCACCCCGCTCAAGGACCGTTTCGGCGCCGAGATCCGAACGCACTATCCGCTGACCGTGGAGACGGAGATGGCGCTGGTGCGTCAGGAAGCCGAACTGGTCGCCGAGGTAGGGGACCCGCTGATCGAGGTGCTGGCACGGTTCGTCCGGCGGCTGCGGGAGTCCCCGGCCATCGACCAGCGCTCCGGTGTCTCGGCGCGGTTCGCGGTGGCCGCAGCCGAGACCGTGGGCGCGGCGGCGCTGCGCCGGGCCGCGCTGACCGGGGAGAATCCGGCGGTCGCCCGGCCGGTGGATCTGGAATCTGTCCCGGCGGTGCTGCGCGGGAAACTGGAATTCGAATCCGGTGAGGAAGGCCGCGAACAGGAGCATCTCACCCATATGCTGCGGCGCGCCTTCGCCGAAACGGCGCGTGACCGCCTCGGCGGGCTGGATCTGCGGCCGTTGGCCGACGCCGTGGACGAGGGGCATTTGGTGACGACCGGTGAGCGGGTCCCCGGTACGCAGGTATTGTCCGCGCTACCGGAATTGCCGGTACTGCACGAGGTGGCCCTGCGGCTCGGCGTAGCGGCGGGTGATCCGCCGCAGCGGATCGCGGCCGCTGTCGAGTTCGCGCTCGAGTCGCTGTACCTGGCACGTCAGGTGGCCAAGGATTCCGATGACGAGGGCAGCGCGGTGTACGGCGGATGACCGCCGTACACAGTTTCGAAGAGGTGTGATGACAGCGGCGGACCGTTATTCCTACGGGCCCTACCATGAAGGGCCCGATCCGTTGGCGCCCCCACTCGATCTGCGAGAGGCGCTCTCGGAGATCGGACGCGAGGTGATGGAGGGTTCCTCGCCGCGTTCGGCGCTCGAAGAGCTGTTGCGGCGCGGGACGAGCGGGATGCCCGGACTCGAGGAGCTGACCCGGCGCCTGTGGGAGCGACGGGCCGAGATCTCGCACTCGCATCGGCTGGACGGCACGCTCCAGCAGGTCCGGGAACTGCTGGACAAGGCAGTGGAGGCCGAGCGGCGGGAGCTGTTCCCGGACCCGTCCGACGATGCGCGGTTCGCCGAAATGCGGTTGGACGCACTGCCGTCGAGCACCGCGGGCGCGGTGAACGAACTCGGCGAATATCCGTGGCGCTCCGAAACCGGCCGCGAGAACTACCAGAAGATTCGCGATCTGCTCGGCGAGGAACTGCTGGCCTCCCGCTTTCAGGGCATGAAGCAGGCCTTGCAGAGCACGACCCCGCAGGACGTGGAGCGCGTCCGGCGGATGATGTCGGACCTCAACGACCTGCTCGCCGCGCACGCCCGCGGCGAGGACACCGGTGCGCGGTTCGCCGAGTTCATGGCCGAACACGGGGAGTTCTTCCCGGAGAATCCGCGCGACACCGACGAATTGATCGACGCGCTGGCCGCTCGCGCCGCGGCCGCGCAGCGAATGATGAATTCGATGTCGGCGCAGCAGCGCGCCGAACTGAGCGAACTCATCGGACAGGCGTTCGGCGATCCGCGGATCGCGCAGCAGATCGCCGATCTGGACGCGAACCTGCGCACCCTGCGCCCCGGGCAGGACTGGGAGTCGGCGCGGCGTTTCCGCGGGCAGGACCCGCTGGGCATGGGCGAGGCTGTCGAGGCGATGCAGGACCTCGGCGAACTCGACGAGCTCGCCGCCCAGCTCGCCCAGTCCTATCCCGGTGCGCGGCTGGAAGATATCGACCTGGAGATGCTGGAGCGGCAGCTGGGCGCCGACGCCCGGGTCGACGCGGCCCGGCTGGCCGAACTGGAGCGGGAACTGAGCCGGCAGGGCCTGTTCGAACGCTCCGCCGACGGATCGCTGCGGCTCACCCCGAAGGCGCTGCGCCGGCTGGGCGAGGTCGCGTTGCGGGATATCGTCGGGAAATTGCGGAGTCGGAAAGGTCAGCGCGAAACCGCACTCGCCGGCGCGGCCGGTGAGCCGACCGGCGCGACCCGCCCGTGGCAGTTCGGCGACACCGAGCCCTGGGATGTCTCGCGCACGGTGCGCAACGCGGTACTGCGGACCGCCGCCACCGGGGACGGCACCGTGACCCTGGATGTGGCGGATGTGGAGATCACCGAGACAGAACAGCGCTCCCGGGCAGCGGTCGCGCTGTGCGTCGACACCTCGTGGTCGATGGTGCAGGACGGTCGCTGGGTGCCGATGAAACGGACGGCGCTGGCACTGCAACACCTGATCAGCACGCGATTCCGGTCCGACGCACTGGAACTGATCACCTTCGGCCGGCATGCCGCGACAGTGGATATCGCGGAACTGACCGGCCTGGAACCGGTCTGGGAACAAGGCACGAATCTGCACCACGCGCTACTGCTGGCCGGACGGCATCTGCGCCGGCATCCCGACGCGGTACCGGTGGTGCTGGTGGTCACCGACGGTGAGCCGACCGCCCACTTGGACCCGGACGGTACGGCCTACTTCAATTGGCCGCCGGACCGTCGCACCCTGGCCGTCACCATGACCCAGGTGGATTCGCTCGCCCGGCTGGGCGCCTCGATCTCGGTGTTCATGCTGGGTGAGGAACCGCGGCTCGCGGCGTTCGTGGATCTGGTGGCCCGGCGCGGCGGCGGACGCGTGGTGGCGCCCGACCTGGACGGGCTCGGCGCCGCGGTGGTCAGTGACTATCTGCGGGGCCGGCGGCGCTGAAATCTGCCCGGCTCCAGCAGGAGACGGCACGAGGAGGGTGAATGCGGCTGGACGCACGGCAGGCGCGGGCGCGGTTCGCCGAGGCCCGGGTGGCCAGGCTGGCGACCGTCACCGCCGAGGGGCTACCGCATATCGTGCCGATCGTATTCGCGGTCGCCGGTGACATCGTCTACACGGCGGTCGACGCGAAACCGAAATCGACCACCGCGCTGCACCGGCTGGCCAATATCGAGGCGAACCCGAATATCGCTGTGCTGGCCGATTTCTACGACGAGGACTGGTCTCGCCTGTGGTGGGTCCGGGCCGACGGGCCGGCCCGGATCGCTGCGGGGGACGAGGCGCGGCAGGGTCTGGATCGGCTGACCGCGCGCTATCCGGTGTACGTGGCCCAGCCGCCGCCGGGGCCGGTGATCGCGCTGGACATCAGACGCTGGTCCGGCTGGGCGGCGAGCTGATCACCGGTCCCGGATCAGGAGCCGCCGCCCATAGCGAACCGCAGCAGCGCCTGCTTGTCGCCCTGTTTGATCTTGCCCTTGCGGTTGAGCACCTCGAGCTGCCAGACATTGCCGTTGCGGAACGTCCGGGCCACCGCGTTCGCGTTGTCCGCGCCCAGCAGCGACGGCCAGATATCGGCCACCTGCTGGCTGCTACCGCCGGAAGCGTCGTAGACCTTGAAGGAGATGTTGTTCGCCTTCTCGAAGGAACTGCCCTTCTTGAAGGCCGCCGCGACGAAGACGATGGCGTCGATACCGCCCGGGATGTCGGCGAAGGTGACGTGCACGGTTTCGTCGTCACCGGCCGCCGCGCCGGTCTGCTCGTCGCCCGAGTGCAGAACCGAGTTGTTGCCCAGCGGGTCCAGCGAATCCAGTCCGGCGAAGCGGACCGGCTCGCTGCCCTGCATGAGGATGGCGATCAGGTCCAGGTCCACCCCCTTCTTGCGGCGCGCCCAGCCGAGCGCGCCACCGCTGGCGCCAGCGGAGGGGTCCCAGCTGACTCCGACGCTCAGCTTGGAGATCCCCGCGAGATCCGCTGCGCCGTCTTCTTTTTTGAGCGTGATCATGGCTTTCACCGTACCGGCTGCCGGCGAACGGCGGGTGACCGGCGGATTCGTACTCATCCACCCGGAGAATCTGTGGGCCGGTGCGGCCGCGGCCAGGGGTGCCGGGCGATCCCCTCGATGCCTTCGTTGAACCGTTCCATCAGCCGGACCAGCTGATCCACGTCGTCGTCGGGCCAATCGGCGAGCGCGGCGCCCACTCCGCGTTGTTGCAGGTCGAGATCGGCCCGGAAAATCCGGAGTCCCTTCTCGCTCGGCCGTATTTTGCGCGCGACTCCGCCGTCGGGGTCGGGCACCCGCTCCACCAGGTCCTGGTCCAGCATGGCGGCGACCTGGCGGTTGATCGTGGACACGTCCAAGCCGAATGCCTCGGCAAGTTCGCGCAGGGACAGCGGTTCGCCCAGCTGTAACCGGGTGAGGATCAGGTAGGCGGATCTGTCCAGCTGGAACGGCGAATTCCGGCGCGCGGCCGGGTACTGCCGGGACAGTAGAGTCAGTTCCAGGACGAGCCGCGCGAGGACCTCTGGGTCCCGGCGATCGGCCGCCGCGGTCGCGGCGGGCAGAGCAGCCGAATCGGACATTCGCACACTATGTCGCCTGATTCGCCCGAATACAAAATTATGCACCATACACATGCTGTGTAACGTGCATATTCGTGACCGCGGCGGCGGCGTCAACGGCACGCTCACCACCCTCGGCGGAAACGAAAGCGGCGGTGTACGAATCGAATGATGGGACCCCACCGCCGTATCCGATATCCATATCGTCGGATACGGGCGGCTGTAGCCGTGCCGGGGCAGGCCGTACCGTACCGAAACCTCGATCGCGTAGCGTGACCCTCAGTCGGTGGAGGTGAAGGTGTCGGAACGGCTCATGGAACCGATCGAGTCAGTCAACCCGGAATGGATCGACTACGCCGAATTCGGCAGGCGGTTCGTCACACACGCGGTGACCGAGCGGCGGATCGAAGCGGCGGTCGCCGGGATCGCCGGGCGCGGGCTCACGATCGGCCCGTTCAACCTGGTGCCCGCCGGGCTCGCCGGATTCCTCGCCGAAGGGAAGATCGGCCGGCCCGTGGTGGTGCGCCGAGCTCCGGACATCGCCTTCGATGTGCGGATACCGGTGTCGCTGACGGCCAAGATCCTGCTCGGTGGCACACCGTTGCGAGTGGAAACAGTGATGTCGATCGACCTCACCTTTCACGCCCGCACCGCGGATCCGCTGCTCATCGTGATCGATATCCCACGGGTGCGGCAGTCGGATGTGAGCGTGCGGCTGCGTCTGTCCGCCGCCGACGCGGTCGCCGAATGGCTGCTCGACCCCATAGCGGGGCTCCTGCAACGGGAAGTCGCCCACCGGGTGAACGGGATGCTGCGCGATCCGGGCGTGATGCGCAGCCGGATCTACGATATCGAGGCGATCGTCGCCCGCGAACGTTCCCCGCACCGGTCTCGGACCACCTTCGAATGGATCGACTACGCGGAATTCGGCCGCCGCTTCTTCCCGCGTCTCGTCACTCGCGACCGCGTCGGCCAATTCATCACGCACCTGGCCGGTCGGCAGATCGATATCGGCCCGATGCGCACCGGTCCCCGGGCCGCGGCACAGGTCACCGTCCACGGTGAAGTCGGCCTGCCCGAACTCTCCGATCGCCCGCCGGCGTCCACCGCCGACGATGATCCAGCGCTGGTCCGGTTCGATCTGACGGTCCCGGTATCGCTCGATATCACCGTCAGCGTCCTCAAGGACAACCGCTACCGCGCGGACGTGGAGATACCGCTGCAACTCACCGCGCACGCGGCCGATCCGCTACTGATCGTGGTCGAGGTCGAGCCGCCGGTGCGGGCGGACGTCCGGCTCGAATACGCGGCTCAGGGGATGCGCGCGGCGGCGTTGGGCGGCCTGGCGCGGATCAAGAAGCAGATCGTGGCCCAGGTGCTCCGGGTGGTACGGGCCGAACTGGCCGACCCGGCGAATCGCACGCTCGATGTGGGGGAGCGGATCGACCGGCTGTTGTAGTCGCTCGGGAACTCCGGTGCGGGCTCTTCCAGGCTGTGACGCGTGTGGCATATGAGGCGTTCGGTTCTGGCGGTTCGGGTGTGAATGTGGTGCAATATCTGCACGTTCGAGGCTCCCGGCGCACACAGTGCTGATGGGGAAGGTGCGCCGGGCACGCTGTTGCCGTTCTACCCGGGGTGTGCGAAGGAGTCCTGCGATGGTTTCTGCCCTGTCTCGTCGTGCTCTGCTCGGGTACACGGCTGCCGCCGTGGCCGCCGGCGCGGCGGGTTCGACATTCGGCGTTCCCCGGACCGGCACTCCCCGGGCCGCGGCGGCATCGCTGGGGACGCTGCTCGACTACGCGGGTGGAGTGCCGTCCGCGGCGGCGATCAAGGCGGCCGGCCACACCGGTGTCATCCGCTATGTCTCGGATCGGCGGCCGGGGGCGGAATGGATGGCCGGGAAACCGCTGCTGGCCGGGGAAGTCGCGGAGCTGCGGGAAGCGGGGCTGACGGTGGTGTCCTGCTACCAGTTCGGGAAAGGGCCCACCGCCGATTGGCGGGGTGGACTGGAGGCCGGTAAACGGCACGCCGAGCGAGGACTCGCGCTGCACCGGGCGGCCGGCGGGCCGGACGGTCGGCCGATCTACGCCTCTATCGACGACAACCCCACCCCGGTGGACTTCGCGACCATGATCCTGCCCTACCTGTACGGCTGGCAGACAGTCATCGGGCGGGAGAACACCGGCGTCTACGCCAACGCTCCCACCATCGACCTGGCCCGGACCGCGGGCGTGGGTTCCTGGTTCTGGCAGCACGATTGGGGGACGGCGCCAGGATACGTCCATCCGGCCGCGCACCTGCACCAGTTCGAGATCGACGATCGCACGGTCGACGGTGTCGGGGTGGACGTCAACGATATCCTCGCCGCGGAGTACGGAGCCTGGTGAACATCGCGCGGCCCGCGCGGATCATCGACGCGCCGAGCTGTTTCTCCGGTTGGCGATCACATACATATAGAGCAGCGCCGGCACCGTCCCGCACAGGAACAGCAGCAGCGTCGGCAGATCGCTGCGCAGCGGGACATCCCCGCCGGGGCCACGGCTGGCGGCGGCGAGAAAGGCCACCAGCCACGCGCCGATCGGCAGGAAGAGCACGATCACCCGGTTGGTGACGGTGGCGGCCGCCCACACCAGGGCCACGTTCACCGGCGCGGCGAGCAGCGCGGCGATCGGCACGGCAGTGCTGCCGACGTACAGGGGGAGGTAGAGGACTTCCAAGATCAGCGTGATCACCGCGTCGCACACCAGCACCGCGATCAGCACCGGCGCGAGTACCGCGGCCACCCACGCGGCCGCCCGCGGCCGGGAGGTCGTACCCGCTTGGCCGTCCACCGCGGCGGTCATCCGTGTGCCCGGGCCGTCGAACGCGGATCCGCCGTCGCGCCGGCCGCGGCGTCGCGGCCGATCTCGCCTACCGTTACCCAGTGCAGCATGCCGTCGAGTCTATTCGCCGGCCGCGGCCCGGGCGGCTACGCCAGTCCGGCGAACAGGTCGTCTTCCCGGCCGTCCACGCCGCCGGGCCGGGCCCGGCCACGGACCAGTACGAAATGCTCTTCCGGCAGCACCGGTTGGGCGATCATGTTGGTCAACGCGAATTCCCGGCCCGAGGGTGCGACCGTGAGCTGGGTGGCGTGGGCCCGCAGTGCGGCGCGTTTACCGGCCAGCACCTCCGCGACATCGATGGTCGTCGTCACCGTATCGCCCGGGACGCACGCCAACTCGTTCTCCGCGGCCAGCCGCCAGCCCGCCGGCAGGGCACCGGGCAGGTCGTCGACCGTGCGCCGGGCCAGGGCCCGCAGATGATCGCGCAGGATATCGCCGTCGGTCACGGTCCAATAGAACTTGGGCGTGTCCCAGCCCCGCTCGGCGGCGGCCGCCACGGCCGCGGTCGTAACACGGTGGGCCTGGATATGGTCCGGGTGGCCGTATCCGCCCTGCGGGTCGTAGGTCACCACCACGCGCGGTCGCAGTCGCAGGATCACCTCGGTGAGCGATTCGACCGCCGCGTCGCCGGCGTTGACGAAGGCCCGCGGATGCTCGGCCGACGGGGTGCCGGCCATCCCGGAGTCACGCCAGCGCCCGGCTCCCCCCAGGAAGCAGGGGGGTCCGGCGCCGAGTTCGGCGAGCGCCCGGGTGAGTTCGCCGATCCGGTAACCGCCCAGTTGATCGGCGTGGTCCGCGGTCAGGCCCGCCCACTGCTCGCCGACCACTTCGCCCTCTTCGCCGAGTGTGCAGGTCAGTACGGTGACCGGTACCCCGAGTCGCCGATAGTGGGCGATAGTGCCCCCGGTGGTGATCGTCTCGTCGTCGGGGTGCGCGTGGACCAGCAGCAGTCCGCCCGCACCGGGGTCGGCGGTCTCGGTCACGGCATCCGCCGCCACATCGCCGCGTCACCGAAGATCCCGGCCTGGATCGCACCGCTGAGCGAGGCGCCGTCCACCGAGGGGCCGGCCGCGGCGACCACATTGTCCTGCACGATCGGCAGCACCGTGGACTCTCCCCACAGCCGGGGTTCGGCTTCGGCGAGGGTCCGTGGCACCTCGACACCGTGCAGGGCGCCGTCGATCGACGGCTGGAATTGCGGATCGCAGATACCGGACAGATTGCTCGGAGCCCGGCGGGCCGCTTCCACGGCGGCCGGAACCTCGGTTTCCGCGCCGTCTTTCGCGGGCGCGGCGGGTGGTTCGGGCGGGCAGCCGTAGCGCGAGGCCAGGGCGGTCGCGGGATCGCCACCGGTCGCCTCCCAGCCGACGACGGCGTCGACCGTGTTCTCCACCAGGCCTTTTCCGTACAGTTCGTCCGCAGCGAGATTGCGCACCGAGGCGTCGATTCCGGCGCTGCGCAGCTGGTCGGCGGCGGTATTGGCCACAGCGAGCGCGGTATCGTCGCCGGTCACCGCACCGATCCGGAGTACCAGCGGCTCACCGTTGCGAGCCAGCGAGCGCGGCCGCGGCGCCGGTGAGGTCGCCGAGACGGGCGGTGGTTCGGGGGCGCGGCCGAATCCGGCCTCGGCCAGTAGACCGAAGGCCTGGTCGGGGTTGAGCCGGGGTGGCTCGGTCGGGGCGTAGCCGGGATCGGAAGGGGAGAGCACTTGTGCGCGCACCGGTTCCACCCAGTTCCCGGTTTGCGCGCCGACTGTGGCCAGCAGCGCCGGATCGAGGAGCGCCAGCACCGCCGTCCGGACCCGGTGATCGCTGAGTACGCCCTCGCGGCCGTTCAGCGTGAGCCGGAGTTGGCGGGACTGCGGCATGATGGCCGTGCGGACCGAGGGGATCGCGGCCAGCTGGGACTGGGTAGCGACCCCGCCGTGTACCAGTGCCATCTGCGTATCGCCGGTGCGCAGCGAATCCGCCAGCTGGGCGGGGGTGCCGCCGCGCCGCAGCAGGATCTGGTCGGGGCGGGCCGGGGTGCCCCAGAAGCGGTCGTTTCGTTCCAGCAGGATCTCGTCCCGACCCGGGTCGGCGGATTCGATGGTGAAATTGCCGCCCGACACCGGTATCTGCTCGACCAGCGTCCGCTGGAAGCCGCCCGGCGAATCCTTCATCAGATGCGAGGGCAACAGATTCGCGAACAGATGCGGCCACGCCGGATACGGCTGGTTGAACACCACGGACACGGTTTTGCCGCCGCCCGAGGAACGGACCTCGGAGATGAGGCGGTAACCGGCCGGGTCGATGACACCCGGCTGGGTGATCATCTGCTGCCAGAGGTAATGGAAGTCCTCGGCCGCGATCGGCGCGCCGTCGGACCAGTTGGCCTGGTCCTTCAGCTTGTAGGTGACGGTGAACGGCGTCTGGGAGGTCACCGTCGCCGAATCGACCAGGGCGGTGTCCGGTATCCAGAGCGTCCCGCCGGGCAACGCCGGATCGGGTGTCGGCCGGAACGGGCTCGGCAACACCATCGCGGCCACCGCGGCGGTCGCCGGGGACTGGTTGGACCGCAGATGTGGATTGAATCCGATGCCGATGTCGTCGATGGCGACGACGACCGTGTTCTTGGTCGGCTGCGCCGGCTCGGTTTTCGGGCTGTCCGTACTGGCGATGGGCGGCGGCGGGTCGGCGGTGCATCCGGCCGTCACCGGAATGAGCACCGCTGCGAGCACCAGCAGCCCGCGCCACACCGCGCGCCTCCCCGAAATCACGTTCGGCACTCTACCCAAACCCGTGCCGCCCCGTCCGGCGGCGAAACCGCTTACAGCGATGCCCGGTCGCGCGCCTTGCGGCGCGACAGCTCACGGGCCCGCTCGTTGGCGGGCAGTGTGACCTTGCGCACCCGCACGAACTCCGGCGTCACCTCGACGCATTCGTCGCCCGCGCAGAATTCCATGGCGGCTTCCAGGTCCAGCTGGAGTGGCTTGGCGAGCGTCTCCATGACATCGGCGGTGGAGGACCGCATATTGGTGAGCTTCTTCTCCTTGGTCACATTGATATCGAGGTCCTCGGCGCGCGGGTTGATCCCGACGACCATGCCCTCATAGGTTTCCGCGCCCGGCTCGACGAAGAACTGCCCGCGATCGGCGAGCTGGATCATGGCGAACGGGGTCACGCTGCCGGCCCGGTCGGAGACCAGTGACCCGGTGTGCCGGGCCCGGATCTCACCGGCCCACGGCGCGTAACCGTGCGAGACGGCATTGGCGATACCGGTGCCGCGGGTTTCGGTCAGGAAATCGGTACGGAATCCGATCAGCCCGCGCGAGGGCACGATGAATTCCATCCGCACCCAGCCCGCGGCGTGGTTGGTCATCTGCACCATCTTGCCCTTGCGGGCGGCCAGCAGCTGAGTGATGGCGCCCAGGTATTCGTCCGGGCAGTCGATGGTGAGTTCTTCGTAGGGCTCGTGCACCTTGCCGTTGACCTGCCGGGTCACCACCTGCGGTTTGCCGACGGTCAGCTCGAAACCCTCACGTCGCATCTGTTCGACCAGGATGGCCAACGCGAGTTCGCCACGGCCCTGGACCTCCCAGGCGTCCGGGCGCCCGATATCGAGCACACGCAGTGAGACGTTGCCCACCAGTTCCTGGTCGAGCCGCGACTTCACCATCCGCGCGGTCAGCTTGTGGCCCTTCACCCGGCCGACCAGCGGCGAGGTGTTGGTGCCGATGACCACCGCGATGGCGGGTTCGTCCACCGTGATGCGCGGCAGCGCGACGGGCTCCTCCGGATCGGCGAGGGTATCGCCGATCATGATGTCGGAGATGCCGGCGACGGCGACGATATCGCCGGCCACCGCGACCTCACCCGGCTGCCGTTCGACGCCGATGGTCTGCAGCAGTTCGGTGATCTTGACCGTCTTCACCCCGTCGGCGTGCATCCACGCGACGTTCTGGCCTTTGCGGAGTTCGCCGTTGTGGATCCGGACGAGCGCGAGCCGGCCCAGGAAGGCGGAGGCGTCGAGGTTGGTGACGTGAGCCTGCAGCGCGGCGGCCGGATCGCCCTTGGGGGCGGGGATGTTCTCCAGCAGCACGTCGAACAGCGCGTCCAGATTCTCCGCGTTCGGCACCTCGCCGTTCTGCGGCTGCTCCTTGGATGCCTTGCCCGCGCGACCGGAGGCGTAGAGGACCGGCAGGTCCAGCGCGAGTTCGGCGGCTTCGGCGGCGTCGTCGTCGAGATCGGAGGCCAGGTCCAGCAGCAGGTCGTGGCTCTCCTCGACGACCTCGGCGATCCGCGCGTCGGGCCGGTCGGTCTTGTTGACCACCAGGATCACCGGCAGACAGGCCGACAGCGCCTTGCGCAGCACGAACCGGGTCTGCGGCAGCGGGCCCTCGGAGGCGTCGACCAGCAGCACCACACCGTCGACCATGGACAGGCCGCGTTCGACCTCACCGCCGAAATCGGCGTGGCCGGGGGTGTCGATGACATTGATGACCGTGACGCTGCCGTCGGGATGGTGCCGATGGACGGCGGTGTTCTTGGCGAGAATGGTGATGCCCTTCTCGCGTTCCAGGTCGCCGGAGTCCATCACCCGATCCACGGGCTCGGCTCGTTCGGCGAACGCCCCGGACTGCCGCAGCATGGCGTCGACGAGCGTCGTCTTACCGTGGTCGACGTGGGCCACGATGGCTACGTTGCGAAAATCGCGTGTAGACGACACGCCGGTTCCTCCTGCTGGTTAACTGTTGCTTGCGGCCGGACCCTGCGACAGGGAGATTCGAAACTCACCGGGCATCTGGGCCGATTACACCCTACCGGGGAGATGGTGGCCTGCTGGAAGCGCCCAGAGGTAAGGGTATGCTAACCCGCATGGGCAAGGTCAAGGCGAGCGAGGTTTCGAGCCTCAAGCCTAAGAAGAAGTGCTGTCGTAAGAAGACGCGCTGCGTGAAATGCCCTGTGGTCATCATGCGGATGAAGCGCCTGGAGGCCACGGGCGCCACCGGTAAGGATTTGAAGAAGGGGCTCAAGAAGGCGCGTGCGGCGTGAGCAGGTAGTTGTTCAACTCGGTGTTCCGGGGTACCACGGCGAAATGACCACACCACTGCTTTCCGAATCCGAGATCGCCGCCGCGCTCGAATCGCTGCCGGAGTGGACCCGCGCCGGTGATTCGCTGACCCGGACCGTCGCGGCCGCCACCTTTCCCGCCGGAATAGAACTGGTGCGACAGGTGGCCGATATCGCAGAGACCGCGAACCATCATCCCGATATCGACATCCGCTGGCGCAAGGTGACCTTCACGCTCTCCACGCATTCCGCCGGTGGGCTCACGGCACAGGACGTGGCGCTGGCCCGTGAGATAGATCGGCTGGCACGGTAGCGGTCCGGGAAACCGTCCGGCCCGCCCAGATCATCCAGCCGTAAAGGGTCAGAACGCCGATCGCGTCCACCGCGCCGAGCCAGGACCAGACGCCCCAGCGGGAGATGGTCCAGATCGAATCCTGCAGGAACGAGAGCACCCAGGGCGCTCCGATCAGGGTCGTCAGCAGCCAGTACCCGGCCAGGATCTTCGCGCCGGGGACTGCCCGGTACGGCCCGTAGAGCAGCCACAGGACGGCCGGCAGCAGCCAGCCCCAATGGTGCGACCAGGAGATGGGCGAGATCATCAGCCCGAACAACTGCACGATCAGCGCGGTCCCCAGCAGATCGTCGCGGCGCAGGGCGCGCCACGCGAACCATCCCAGCGCGGCGGTCACCAGGACGCCGGCCAGCCACCACGGCCCGGTGCCGACATCGCTGCCCAGCAGTCGGCTCAGCGCGCCGCGCAACGACTGGTTCCACACCGACCCCACCGGCCCGATCCGATCGGCATCGCCGAGCAGCGTGCCGAAATACCGCCGGGTCTCCTCGGGGTTGATCAAGAAACTGGCCGCCACCGTCGCCCCGAACACCACCGCGGACCAGACCGCGGCGGCCCAGCGTCGCCGCGCGAGGAAGTAGAGCCCGCTGATCGCCGGAGTCAGTTTGATTCCCGCGACAGCGCCGACCAGCGTGCCCGACAGCCACCATCGAGTGCTGCGGACAGCGATCATCACGCCGAGCATCAAGAAGACATTGACCTGCCCGTAGTCGATCGTCGTGCGGACAGGCTCGAACCACAGGCCCACCGCGGTCCACGCCACCATGGCGGTGCGCCACCGCGGCTCGTGCAGCGCCTCCGGGCCCAGCAGTAGTTCGAACGCGATCCGCACCACCCAGTAGAGCGCGGCGACGATCGCGAACAGCCACAACACCGCCACGACGGTGAACGGGAGGAAGTGCAAGGGGAAGAAGACCACCGCGGCGAAGGGCGGATAGGTGAAGGGCAGCGGGAAATCCGGTGTTTTCTCGGCGTAGGTGAAATCGTAGAGATGATCGGTGAGCAGGGCCGCCGATCCGTCCACATAGACGTGCAGGTCGACCAGGTTCATTCCGTTGACGGTGAGCAGCATCCACAGCAGCCGCGCCAGTACGGTGATCCCGAGCGCCGCCAGGGCCAGGCGGAAGGGCATGAACCGCCGGATATCGGTCCGGGCGCGGGGCTGAGTCAATGCACGAGCTTTCGAGTCTGCCCGGGCCGGCAGCCGGACCCGGTGCTGTTGGGCGCGTCGGCAGGATTTTCCGGCCCGGAATACATTAACCCCACCGTTTTCGGTGCGGGCGCGAGCCTTCCGAGTGTCCGTTCGGGGTGGCGGCAAACCTTGCGCACAGTGTCCGGTAACCATCGAGCAACCGACGCGTCACAGGTATACATTTGCCTCAATTTTCACACCAGTCACTAGAATCACCCGCTACTGTCTGGTAGCACAGAGAAATGGGGGTCGCAATCCCGACCCCGGTGCTGTACAACGCGCGTCAGTGTCCTTAGAGTGACCCCGAAACGACGGCTTTTCAGCGTCGCCCAGATGTACCCGAGGTAAGGACGGCTAGACCAGTGCTTCGCACCCGAGGATCGCGGATCGCAATGTCCGCGCTCGCCATTGCGGCGGGCGCCTCCCTCGTGGCGCCCGCGACTGCCGTCGCGGGACCGGCCACCGAGGCGTCGGTGAGCAGCGTCCCGATGGTCCCCGAAGGGGTTCCCGTCGACGTTCTCGCCGCCCTGGCCCCGGCCATCGTCAACGCTCCGGTGGCCAAGGACGTCGCCGCCCCGGGCCCCCAGGCGACCATCCTGGCCCAGGCCCGCGCGCTACTGGACACGGTGAACCTGCCCCCGCAGATCAAATCGACTCTGGAACGGGTCATCACGTTCCTGGACGGCAGCGGCGGCGGCGGCCCCGACATCCCGGAATCCGGTCCGGCGATCGCCCAGTTCCTCTACCCGACCATCGGCCAGGGCTGCATCGCGCCGTCCGGCGATTCCGTCGGCACCGCCCTCGCGGTACCCGGCCCGGCGCAACTGCCGCCGCCCGGACCGGCCGCCGGTCAGACCGGTTTCGTCTTCACCGCCCTGGGCACCGAACGGCCGACGGCCGAACAGGTGAAGCCGATGACGGTGCAGTGGCGGAACCTGGACACGGGTGCGTCGGGCTCGCAGGTACTCACCGATGAGGCCAAGATCAACCCGGACGGCCCGGCCACGCTCTCGGCCATCGCGAACACCGGCAGCGGCCGGATCGTCGCGGTGATCGGCGGCGGACTCACCACACAGGCGACCGAAACCGAAGCGCGCACCTGCACGTTCATGCCGACCCTCGGTTTCTTCACCGTCTGAGTTATTGGCCCCGCCTGCGGCGGGGCGGGTCGGGGCCCTTGTCAACCCCGGTTCTTCACTCCGCCGCTCAGTCGCTGCGCTCCTTCGCTCTGTCGCTCCAGAACCGGGGCGGGCCCCGACTGTGTGGGATTGCGGCGCCTTCGGCGTCGCGGGTCGGGGCCCTCGTCAACCCCGACCAAGGATGTGGTCGGCGGGATGAATGTGAGCGCCACGGGAGTTCTGTGTGGTGGGGCAATTCGGCGGCGTCGATATCGTGTCGGTGATGCGCGGGGTGTGGTGGATCGCGGCGGAGCGAGTACGGACGGTTTCGCTCTGCACGCGCTGTCATTCGTGCGCTCGGTGATCGCGTTTCGGCGCTCCGAACCCGGGCGGGTGGACCAGGGATTTCATCGGCCGGACCACGTGACAATCGGTGCGGTCGCCACCTGTTGATACCCGTGGGAGGTCTCGGCGGCTGCTGACGGCCTCTCTTTTCGGCTGCGGTCATATGTCGCTGGCCGCTGCGCTGCTGTGGTCCGGCCGCTCGGGTCCGACCACGGGTGACAGTGGTGCAGCGAGGTCCTGCGGGGCGGGTCGGTGTTCGGCTGCGTCGCAGGGGGATTGCGGAGTTCCGGCAGTTTTTCAGGGGGGTTCCCCGACGAGGCGGGCCGGGCGGACGGACCTGTGCGCTGCTCCGGCAGGTGTTCACCACAAGAGCGGTGGGGGCCGGTCGGGTTCCGGGCGGAGTGGACGACTGCCGATGTGTCGGCGCTGTGGTAGACCGGGGTGATGGCGACTGTCGAGAATTCGTACAAGTCCAACATTCGGAGCCGGCGCTCGTCCCGATCGATCCTGTCGTTCCGATCCGAAGGGTCGATCCTGTCGATCGGGTCGGCGTATTCGATTCTGTCCATCGGCAGCGTGGGGTCGGTGCTGTCCATCGGTTCCATCGGGTCGTTCGGCTCGGCGATCTCCAGTGGATCCTTCCTGAGTCTCGGCTCGGCGCTGTCGGGGCTGTCCCGCTGGTCGCTGCTGTCGTGGATGGGTGACCACCACAGTCCGGATACCCGCCCCGAGCTGCGGGTGGTCGCGGACGAACCGGATCTGCGGGTGGCCCCCACCCGGCACTGCCAGACCTGACTCCGCCGCCTTCGGTTCGCGGCGCACGTTCGCCCGGACCGCACAGTCGACGACGATGCCCACGCAAGCGCGAGCGCCGGGCTCAGGCCGGTTTCGAACTCGCTGTCACGGCGGCGCGCTCGGCGCGACCCAGTCGCCCGGGAGTGACGGCTTCGATCACGGGCCACGCCCGGTCCAGCGGTACGTCTTCGATGAGGTAGAGCTTCTTGCCCGCGGCGGTGGCCGCGCCGACCGTCGCGAGACCGGCCCGGCGCTGCCAGTAGGTCTGCCGCACGGTCCAACCGATGACACCGGGCGCTTCGAGACAGGCGCGTTCGCGATCGAGTGATCCGGAACGGACGATCAGCCAGGCCGGGGAGCCGGAGGTTGCGGGGAGCACGGCGTGGCCGAGACCGCGGTAGCGGTCTTCGGCGAGCAGTACACAGATCGGTGCCAGGACGAACGGCGGCAGCCACCACCACGGTGCGATATGCCATCCGGCCGCGAGCGGCACCAGCAGAGCTGCGGCGCTGACGGGGACGGGCCAGCAGGCCCGGACGTAGCGACGCCGCCGGGCAGCGGGACCGTGCCGGGTGAGCGGCGCTTCGGCGAGTGCCGCGAGGTGCGCCGCGGGAACTCCGGTGGCGGCGGGGTATTCGGTCCGGTGCGGGCGCAGTAGCCGGACCAGCGTGCGTTCGACCGCCGCGCGCGGAGACTGCGGCAGAATCTTCTGCCGTGGGTTCTCGCCGGTGGTGATCGCCTCCAGTTGCGCGGCGCCGGCCAGGCGCAACAGCAACGGCTCCCGGATGGCCGCGCCGCGCAGACGCGCGGTGTCCAGCGTTATCCGGCGTAGCGTGAACAGCCCGCGGCGGATCTGCAGGGTGGCGCCGTGGTCGGTGACCCGCAGCCCGAAATTCGTGACCAGATAATGTGCGCAGGCCGCCGCGCTCACCACGACCACCAACGCGGCCAGCGCCATCAGTCCGAGCAGCGACAGCGACAGCAGATCCACGCCGCGCACACTGTCGACCGTGTTGCGGCTGATACTGATCTCGGCGGCGCCGAACCCGAACTGCGCGGCGATGCCCAGCGCGGAGGCGGCGAGCGCGAAACCGGTCAGCGACAGCGGTGCGTACCGCACCCAGCCCGGCTGCCAGTGGCCGATCTCCTCGCCCCGGTCGGCCGCGGAACCCTCCGGCGCGGCACCGGGTTCGCTGTCGGCGGGGATCGCCGGGAGGTCCGGGTCGTCGGCCCGAACATGGGGCTGCCGGGTGTGGGCCAGCAATTCGGCGCGCAGCGGCCGGACCCGGTCGGCGGCAAGGGCGTCCAGGGTGAACCGGTCGCCGGCTCCGGCCTCCTGCCCGGTACCGATCACCACCACGGCCAGACCCAGCACGCGGTGCAGCGGATCGGCTTCGATATCCACCGACCGGATCCGCGCGCGCGGCACCGACAGCCGCCTGCGCCGGATCAATCCGGTGCGCAATTCGACGTGGGTGGGCCCGACCCGGTATGCGGTGGTGAACCATTTCGTGAGTGCGTACGGAATCACCGCCACCAAGCCCAGCAGGCTGTACAGCGGGTTACCGGAGCTGACGCCGAGGATCACCGCGCCGATCACCGCGGGCAGGAACTTCACGACCTCCTGGACGGGATGCACCAGCAGCATGCGGCGATCGAGACGTAGCCACGGCTCCGCGCCGTCCGCGCCGGCCGAAGCTCCCGCATCCGTCCGCGCCGGTCCGCCCGCATCCGGTGCGGCGGCCGGCTCCCCGCCCGGCGCCGAACACGGTTCGGTCATGTCGCGTCACCGCGGTGCCGGGACGCGATCTCGGTCAGTCTCGTCACCGTCTGTTCGGCGACCGCCCGGTCGAGCAGGCTGATGTGCACGGCGCCGGCCGAGGAGGCGGTGGTCACGGTGACCGTCGACAGGTCGAGCAGGCGCTCCAGCGGACCTCGTTCGGTATCCACCGTCTGTACGCGGGAAATCGGCGCGACCCGGCTCTCCTGGGTCAACCAGCCCACCCGGGTGTACACGGCTTCGTCGGTCACCTCCCAGCGGTGGACTCGATACCGCCAGCGGGGCACCGCGACGGCGGCGAACACCGCGACCGGCACCACGATCACGGCCGCCGCCACCTGCCAGGGCCGCCGCCCCGGATCGAGCGCGACCCACCCGAGCAACGCGGCGAACACGGCGAGCCATGCCAGCGCGATCTGCACGGTCCACACGGTCTTCGCGCGGGGACTCGGCCGCCACGAGGGGTCGGTCAGCAGATTCGGTGACCGCGGCGGGCTGTCCGGCGACATATATTCATCGTCGCACGGTAGCGCGGAGCTGCGCTGGCCCGGGACGCATCGATCGCCGGCCCGGTCCCGGCGCGCGCCGCGGCCGCCCGAATCTCTCCATCCGCCCCGACCTGCACGGAATAGCCCGACATGCGCCGGGGTTGTGAACGCTCAACGACCTGGGAGGAGACAGTTCCGGATGTGTGCCGCATGATCGAGGGCGTGACCGACCTACCCGAACCGACCGTCCCGACCCCTGTGCCGACCCCTGCCGCGATGCGCCGGGCACTGCGCCGGGCACGTGACGGGGTCACCTTGAACGTCGACGAGGCGACGGTCCTGCTGCACGCGCGCGGCGACGACCTGGCCGACCTGTCCCGCAGCGCGGCACGGGTGCGCGACGCCGGGCTCGCCTCGGCTGGACGGCCGGCCACCATCACCTACTCGCGCAATGTCTTCATCCCGCTCACCCACCTCTGCCGCGACACCTGCCACTACTGCACTTTCGTGACGGTGCCGGGCAAACTGCGCGCGCAGGGTCGCGGGATGTTCCTGGAACCCGACGAGGTCCTCGAGATCGCCCGCCGGGGCGCCGAATTGGGCTGCAAGGAGGCGCTGTTCACCCTCGGTGATCGGCCCGAGGCCCGTTGGCCGGAGGCCGCGCAGTGGCTGGACGAGCGCGGCTACGACTCGACTCTGGACTATTTGCGCGCGGTCTCCATCCTGGTGCTCGAGGAGACCGGGCTGCTGCCGCATCTGAATCCCGGTGTGATGTCGTGGGAGGAGATCTCCCGGCTGAAACCGGTCGCGCAGTCGATGGGCATGATGCTGGAGACCACCTCGACCCGGCTGTTCACCGAGAAGGGCAACTGCCATTACGGCAGCCCCGACAAGGATCCCGCGGTACGGCTGCGCGCCATCACCGACGCGGGCCGGCTGTCGGTGCCCTACACCACCGGGATCCTGGTGGGCATCGGCGAGACCATCGCCGAGCGCGCGGACACCATTGCCGCGATCCGCAAACAGCACAAGGCGTTCGGTCATATCCAGGAAGTCATCGTGCAGAACTTCCGGGCCAAGGACGACACCGCCATGCGCCACGCCCCGGACGCCGATCTGACGGAATTCCGGGCCACCATCGCGGTGACCCGGCTGCTGCTCGGGCCCGATGTCTCGGTGCAGGCGCCGCCGAATCTGGTATCCGGCGAGGAATGCCGCGCGCTGCTGGAAGCCGGGATCGACGACTGGGGCGGGGTGTCGCCCGTGACGCCCGACCATGTGAACCCCGAACGGCCCTGGCCCAACCTGGACAGCCTCGCCGAGATCACCGCCGCCGCCGGTTTCGAACTGGTGGAACGCACCTCCGCGCATCCGAAGTACGTGCGCGCCGGGAGCCCGTGGATCGATCCGCGGATCGGAGTCCACGTCGCGGCCCTCACCGATCCGGAGACCGGTCTCGCGAAAGCCGGCGCTCTCCCGGTGGGACTGCCCTGGCAGGAACCCGACGAGTCCTGGGAGTCGGCGGGCCGGACCGATCTGAACACCGCGATCGACACTTCCGGCCGCAATACCGACACCCGCAGCGATATCGACAACGCGTTCGGCGACTGGGACACGATTCGCGAACAGGTCCGCGATCTGGCCGCCGCGCCGCAACGGCTGGATTCGGATGTGCTGGCCGCGCTGCGCGCCGCGGAGCGGGACCCGGCCGGCCTCTCCGACGCCCAGTATCTGGCGCTGGCCACCGCCGACGGAGCCGACCTGGAGGCCGTCGCGGGGCTGGCCGACCAGTTGCGCCGCGACGTCAACGGCGACGACGTCACCTATGTGGTGAACCGCAATATCAACTTCACCAATATCTGCTACACCGGGTGCCGATTCTGTGCGTTCGCGCAGCGTAAAGGTGACGCCGACGCGTTCACCCTCAGCACCGACGAGGTCGCCGACCGGGCCTGGGAGGCCTACGTCGACGGTGCGACCGAGGTCTGCATGCAGGGCGGTATCGATCCCGACCTGCCGGTCACCGGGTACGCGGACCTGGTGCGCGCGGTCAAGGCGCGGGTGCCGTCCATGCACGTGCACGCGTTCAGTCCGATGGAAATCGTGAACGGCGCCTCCCGGGGCGGCCAGAGCGTGCGGGACTGGCTGACCGCGCTGCGCGAGGCCGGTCTGGGCACCATCCCGGGAACGGCCGCCGAGATCCTGGACGACGAGGTCCGGTGGGTGCTGACCAAGGGCAAACTGCCCGCCTCCGCCTGGATCGACGTGGTCACCACGGCGCACCAGGTGGGGATCCGATCCAGTTCGACCATGATGTACGGGCATGTCGACAACCCGAGCCACTGGGTCGGGCATCTGCGTGTGCTGCGCGGTATCCAGGACGAAACCGGTGGTTTCACCGAGTTCGTGCTGCTGCCGTTCGTGCACCAGAGTGCCCCGCTCTACCTGGCGGGCGCGTCCCGCCCCGGCCCGACCAACCGCGACAACCGCGCCGCGCACGCGCTGTCCCGGATCATGCTGCACGGCCGGATCGACAACATCCAGACCAGCTGGGTGAAACTCGGCACCACCGGCACCCAGGTGATGCTGAGCAGCGGCGCCAACGATCTCGGCGGCACGCTGATGGAGGAGACCATTTCCCGGATGGCCGGTTCGCAGCACGGGTCGGCGAAGACCGTGGCCGAACTCACAGAGATCGCGGAGGGTATCGGCCGCCCGGTCCGGGAACGCACCACGACCTATGGGGTTCCGCCGCGGCGCGGTCCGGTGCCTGGTTTGGAACTGGTGTAGAACCAGGAGCGCGTACCGCGGACTCGTCTCTAATTAGGGCAGGCTCACCGGGGGTAGCCTGTGGGGCGCCGGGGATACTTGTGCGCGGGCGCAGTGACCCGGAGAAGAAGGAAGACTAGGAGAGCGGGAGTGACGTACATCATCGCCGAACCGTGCGTTGACGTGAAGGACAAGGCGTGCATCGAAGAATGCCCTGTGGACTGCATCTACGAGGGCGGCCGCATGCTCTACATCCATCCCGACGAATGCGTTGACTGTGGTGCGTGTGAGCCGGTCTGCCCGGTGGAGGCGATCTTCTACGAGGACGACACCCCGGATCAGTGGAGCGGTTACGTCAACGCCAATGTCGACTTCTTCGATGAGCTGGGTTCGCCGGGCGGCGCCACCAAGCTGGGCAAGGTCGATTCCGATCCGGCGTTCATCAAAGAGTTGCCGCCGATGGCCGAAGAGTAGAGCGATCCGACGATGAGCACCGATGTTTCCCGCCGTCCCCGCGTGAGCGCGGCATTGCCCGAATTCCCATGGGACACCATCGCGGGTGTGAAGGCCAGGGCGGCAGCGCATCCGGATGGGCTCGTCGATTTGTCGGTGGGCACTCCGGTCGATCCGGTCGACCCGTTGATCAGGTCGGCGTTGAGCGCGGTATCCGATGTGCCGGGGTACCCGACCACACACGGCACGCCGCAGTTGCGGGCCGCGGCGGTGGCCGCGCTGACGCGGCGGTTCGGTATCACCGGGGTGGATCAGGCGGCCGTGCTGCCGGTGATCGGCACCAAGGAGTTGATCGCGGGTCTGCCCCGGCTGCTCGGTCTGGGTCCCGCCGATCTGGTGGTGATTCCCGAGGTCGCCTATCCCACCTATGAGGTCGGTGGGCTGCTGGCGGGGACACGGATTCTGCGTGCGGACGGCCTCACGCGGCTCGGGCCGGAGCATCCGGCGCTGATCTACCTGAATTCGCCGTCGAACCCCACCGGCCGGGTATTGGGGCTCGAACACCTGCGCAAAGTGGTCTCCTTCGCGCGGGAACGCGGCGCGGTGGTCGCCTCCGACGAGTGCTACCTGGGCCTGGCCTGGGAGGAACCGGCGGTGTCGATTCTGGATCCGCGGGTGTGCGACGGCGACCATACCGGCCTGCTGGCGGTGCATTCGCTGTCCAAGACTTCGAATCTGGCGAGTTACCGGGCCGGATTCGTGGCCGGTGATCCGGAGTTGGTGGCGGAGCTGCTGGAGGTGCGCAAGCATTCCGGCATGATGGTGCCGTTCCCGATCCAGGCGGCCATGGCGGCGGCCCTCGGCGACGACGAGCACGAGTCGGTACAGCGGGAACGCTATCGGGCGCGCCGGGAGACCCTGCGGGCCGCGCTGCTGGACGCGGGTTTCCGGATCGATGATTCCGCGGCCGGTCTGTATCTGTGGTCCACCCGCGGCGAACCGTGCCGGGACACCCTCGATTGGCTCGCCGAGCGCGGCATCCTGGCTGCTCCCGGCGATTTCTACGGTCCGGCCGGAGCCGAGCACGTGCGTATCGCGTTGACGGCCACCGATGAGCGGATCGACGCGGCGGCCGACCGGCTGCGCGGATAGGGTCCGCGCTCGCGGGTGCGATAACGACTCCGCACATATCCGCGCGTCGAGTGCGGGCGGTCGGGGTCGTGCGGCGCTAGCCTGGGGTATGGACGCTGTCACAGTTGTCCCCACCCCCGGTAACGAGCCGGTGCACACGTACGCGCCGGGCAGCCCTGAGCGGAAACGGTTGCTCGGGAAGCTCGCCGATCTCTCCGATAGCGCCGTCGATATCCCTATGGTCATCGGCGGTAAACATCGGCCGGGAATCGGTGAGCGACGCCGGATCGTCGCGCCGCATCGCCACCGGCTGGTGCTCGGGACCTATACCGATACCACCCATACCGAGGCGGCCGCGGCGATCGATGCCGCTACCGCCGCCGCGCCCGGCTGGCGGTCGCTGCCGTTCGACGAACGCGCCGCGGTGTTTCTGCGCGCCGCGGATCTGCTGTCGGGGCCGTGGCGGGAGACGCTGGCCGCGGCGACGATGCTGGGGCAGTCGAAATCGGTGGCGCAGGCCGAGATCGACGCGCCGTGCGAACTGGTCGATTTCTGGCGGTTCAACGTCGCATTCGCCCGCGGCATCCTGGAACAGCAGCCGCAGTCCGGTGCGGGCGTGTGGAATCGGCTCGATTACCGCCCGCTGGAGGGTTTCGTCTACGCGATCACCCCCTTCAATTTCACCGCTATCGCGGGAAATCTGCCCACCGCGCCCGCACTCATGGGCAATACCGTGGTGTGGAAGCCCTCGCCCACCCAGACACTGGCCGCCTATTACACGATGAAACTGCTGGAGGCCGCCGGATTGCCGCCCGGCGTGATCAATATGGTCACCGGCGACGGGCGGGATCTCTCCGAGGTCGCGCTCGCCGATCCCCGCCTGGCCGGTATCCATTTCACCGGCTCCGGCGCCACCTTCCAATCGCTGTGGAACCAGGTGGGGTCCAATATCGGGCGTTACCACGGATATCCGCGGATCGTCGGAGAGACCGGCGGTAAGGACTTCATCGTCGCGCATCCTTCCGCGGAGCCCGCCGCACTGCGCACCGCGATGATCCGTGGCGCCTACGAATATCAGGGCCAGAAGTGTTCGGCCGCCTCGCGCGCCTATCTGCCGCGGTCGCTGTGGCGGGAGATGGGCGACGATTTTCTCGGGATCGCGCAGAGCCTGAGTTACGGCGATATCGCCGATCTGTCGAATTTCGGCGGGGCGGTGATCGATCGCCGGGCCTATGACAAGAGCGTGCGCGCGATCGAGCGCGCGCGATCCGCGGGTGTGGAGATTCCGGTGGGCGGAACATTCGACGACAGCGAGGGCTGGTTCGTCCGGCCGACCGTGCTGCTCGCCGACGATCCGCGCGACGAATCGTTCGCTACCGAATACTTCGGCCCGATCCTGTCGGTGCACGTCTACGACGATTCCCAGCCCGACGCCTACCCGACGATCCTGGCCGAGGTGGAATCGGCCGCACCGTACGCTCTCACCGGTGCGGTATTCGCCCAGGACCGGCATGCGGTCGAGCAGGCGGCGCAGCAATTGCGATTCGCGGCCGGCAATTTCTATGTCAACGACAAACCCACCGGCGCCGTGGTCGGGCAGCAACCTTTCGGCGGGGCCAGGGCCTCGGGTACCGACGACAAGGCCGGGTCGCCGCTGAACCTGCTGCGTTGGGTGGCCCCACGCGCCCTGAAGGAAACCTTCGTGCCGCACACCGATCACCGCTATCCGCATATGGAGCCGGAGTGAACCGCCGGTCCCGGTCCGGATCCGGCGACCCCGGCGGACCGGCCGACGGGGAGCTACGGTGAACCCGCTGCGCCCGGCGATTCTGGCGGCGGCGGGATCGGATCGGGTGAAACGAACCCTGACCACGAGCCCGGCCACGGCGTCGATGGTCCAGCGCTTCGTACCGGGTGAGGCGCGGTCGGAACTGGTCGAGGCGGCCCGGACGCTGCTGATGAGCGGGCGGGCGGTGAGCGTCGATTTCCTCGGCGAGAACACCACCGACCGCGTGCGGGCCGACACCGCGGTCGCCGAGTACATTGCCCTGATCAACGATCTGGCGGCTCTGCACACCTCCGAGGTGCCGGCCGGTGCCGCGGCGCTGGAGGTCTCGGTCAAACTGTCCGCGCTCGGGCAGGCGCTCGGCCCCGACGGCCCGGCGATCGCGACCGAGAACCTGCGCGTTCTGTGCACCAAAGCCGCCGAAGCCGGGGTGTGGGTCACCGTGGATGCCGAAGACCACACCACCACCGCGGCGACCCTTGCTGCGATCCGGGAGGTGCGCCCTGACTTTCCGTGGCTGGGCACCGTGATCCAGGCCTACCTGTACCGCAGTGAAGCCGACTGCCGCGACCTCGCCGACGCGGGTGCGCGGGTACGCCTGTGCAAGGGCGCCTACCGGGAGCCGGAGACGGTGGCCTACCAGCGGCGGGTCGACGTGGACCGCGCCTACCTGCGCTGCCTCCGGGTTCTGATGCGCGGCGCGGGTCGTCCGCTGGTGGCCTCGCACGATCCCGTAGTGATCGCGGCGGCGGCCGACCTCGCGACGATTACGGGCCGCCGCGCGGGTGAACTGGAGTACCAGATGCTGTACGGCATCCGCACCGACGAACAACTGCGCCTGGCCGACCGAGGGGATTTCGTGCGGGTGTATCTGCCCTACGGACAGCAGTGGTACGGATATCTGATGCGCCGGATCGCGGAGCGGCCTGCCAACCTGGGGTTCTTCTTGCGCGCATTGGCCGGCCGTTGACGACATTCGCACGTTGCGAACCGGCTCACCCCCAACTGCACCTCAGACCAGGGGTTTGCCTTTGCGCATACGGCGGCGCATATCCCACAGGTAGTAGTTCATCGGGAACTGGCGCAGGGTCCTGGGCTGAAACACGAGGCTGAAGCCGATGACCTTCATGGTGCGGTCGAACCACCGCTGATTGCCTTCGGTCCAGTTCAGGTGCATCTTCGTGCGGATCTGCGGGGGCAGACAGCCGGTGACCACGAATCGGTGGAATTTCGCCGATACCCACTGGACCGGGCGCGGCAGCATCTTCAGGTCGATGAGGTCGTTGAAGTAGGCGCGGGTGGTGTCGTCGATTTCCAGGTCGTCGAGGTTGTCTTCCCAGAACTGCCAGAACGCGGCCCGGTTGGGCGGCCACATCTCCGGTCGCACCTGGAGGGTGGTGCCGAGCCGGATGCTGTGGGCGTAGAAGGTGTCGGCGGTCGCCTCGTCCATCGGGCCCCGGACCTTCTCCAGGAGGTCGACGAAACCGAAATACAGGCAGGCCGCGACCCAGAGCTGGAGTTTCGGGTCGAAGGCGTTGTACTTGACAGGGCTGGTGGGTTTGGTGCGGATGTGGCGGTGCGAGGTGTTGACCGCTAGTCGGTAGGCGTTGCGTTCTTCTTCGTTGCCGAGCATGGCGACGGCGAGGTAGGTCAGGGTGGTGCGCAGCCGTTTGAACGGATGCACCATGACATTGCCGCTTTTGACGTCGCTCTCCATCACGCCGTAGGCGACCGGCCGCAGACCCAGCTGCATGATGACGTTCGCGGTGCCGCCGAGGAAGGCGGTGACTCCGACGATGTGGTCGTTCACATCGAAGTCGGGTGCGTACAGCCGCTGGGGTTCGGGCTCGGGTTCGCTCATCGATGCGGGCCAGGGAGCGGTCATCGGTGACCTCTTTCCTATGAGAAGATTATATGATAACCATCTCATTCTCTCGATGTCGCGTCAACCGCTCCCGCAACTGTGCGATGCTTACCATGTCATTGCATCGCCGAGCGCGGGAAGGTGCCGAGATGGGTGCGCTGGCTCAATTGTTGCCTCTGGTGCGATCACCGCGCCGAGATCAAGATCAATCCGTGCTGGCCGCGGCATTGCAGGCGTTTCTCGATTTCGGGATCAAGCGCACGAGCATGGTCGAGGTCGCCCGGCGTGGCGGCCTGTCCTTGGCCACACTGTACCGCCGGTTCTCGAGTAAATCGGACTTGATCCAGGCGGTCGGTCTGGCACAGACGCGTGAATTCATCGAGGGTGTCGATGCCGCGGTGCAACGGCAGATCGATCGTGACGCGGGTGCCGAGGATCAGATCGTGGAGCTCTATGTCGCCTTCCTCGCTGGTCTGCGCGGTAACGAGCTGTTGGACCGGTTGCTGAACACCGAACCCGAAATCGTCCTGCCCTACCTCACTACCAAGGGCGCCCCGGTGATCGAATTGGGCCGCGATTACGTCGCCGAATTCATCACCCGCCTCCAGGGTGAGGGCAAACTGCCGCAGTATGATCCGCTTCCGCTGGCCGAGATGATCGCCCGCAACGCCCTGTCGCTGGCGCTGACACCGCAGACGGTGATACCGCTGGAGGACGATATCGCGGTTCGCAAATACGCGCGCGACCACGTGGTCGTCTCGTTCCGGGTGCCGAGTCAGGTCGCCGATTCCTGAAATAGGAATTGTGCTGTTTCGGATTCGCAATTTCGAATCAGACGAGTTTCAGACCGAATCGGCGGCGTATCCGGAAATCGAGCAGGTAGGCGTTGATCGGGAAACTCCGCAGTGGCACCGGCAGTGCCGCCGACACGCGACCGAGGGTCCGGAGCGAGCGACCGAACCGGCGTTCGTCGCGCGCCGACCACGTCATGCCCATCTCGGTGCGCAGATGTGCGGGCAACAGTCCGGCGGTCACCCACCGGTTGAACCGGCCGCCGAGGAACTGGACCGGGCGGGGGAACATCTTCAGATCGACGATCTCGTCCAGCATCGCGCGGACCGGCGGATCGATCCGGGTCCGGGCCAGGTTCTCGGACCAGTAGCGGTCGAAGGCCTCCTGATCGGCCGGCCACGCATCCGGCGGTACCTGCAGGGTGGTGCCCAAGCGGGCCGAATGGCGGTAGATCGTCTCCTCGAGCCCGGGTTCGGGTCGTCCGCGCATCCGCTCCCGGATATCGCGGGCGCCCCAATACAGGCAGGCGGCGACCCACAATTGCAGATCTCGGTCGAAGGCGTTGTAGCGCACCGGGCTCTGCGCGGTCGAGCGCACTCGGCGATGGGAGGTATCCACCGCTTTCCGGTACGCCGTCCGCTCATCGGTAGTGCCGAGGAGGGCGACCGCGAGATACGTGAGTGTGGTGCGCGTGCGTTTCACCGGATGCAGGGTGAGTTTTCCGCTGTCGACCGGGCTTTCCAGAACGCCGTATCCCACGCCGGGGACGGCGAGCTGCATTATGACGTTGGCGGCGGCGCCGAGTACGGCCGCGCCATCGATATAGGGGCGGAAATCGAATTCATCTTCTATATCCGCGGAATGTACCGGCTGATCTGCGGAATCGGGCAGGTGCGGCTCTTCGGGAGCGGCGCTGGTCATAAAGGCTACCGTTTCGAATTATCGACTGGGGCTGTCGGAACACCTTCGCGCCGAAGCTTATATGTGTCAAGCGCTGTGGCCGATTATCGAATTGCGATGAGAAACGCGTGCGATGCCTGCGGGCGGATTTCGGGAATAGTACGAGCAGGTGGCCGGTATGCGCCCGGGGCCGGGGCAGTAGTTTGGGTACATGTCCCATGGCACCCGCCTGCTCAGCTCCCTCGACCCCCTCGCCGTCGCCGCGGGGGCGGATATCCCGGACGCCGTGACCATCGACGGTGTGACGCTGTCCCGCAGTGATCTGCTCGGCGCCGCCACCTCCGTGGCCGAACGTGTCGCCCGTGCGGAGCGGGTCGCGGTGCTGGCCCGGCCGACGGTGCCGACGGTTCTCGCCGTCGTCGGCTGCCTGATCGCCGGTGTGACCGTGGTGCCGGTACCGCCCGATTCCGGCCCGGCGGAACTGGAGCACATTCTCACCGATTCCGGTGCCCAGGCCTGGCTGGGCGAAGCGCCCGACGGAACCGGACTCCCGGTGGTGCCGGTCCGCAAACATGCCCGGTCCTGGCACTCCTACCCCGAACCCGACCCTGCTGCACCGGCATTCGTGCTCTACACCTCCGGTACCACCGGGGCGCCCAAAGGCGTGGTGCTGAGCCGCCGCGCGATCGCCGCCGGTCTGGACGCCCTCGCCGAAGCGTGGGCCTGGACTGCGGCCGATGTGCTGGTACACGGCTTGCCGCTGTTCCACGTCCACGGCTTGATCCTGGGGCTGCTCGGGCCGTTGCGGGTCGGCGGCCCACTCGTGCACACCGGGAAGCCGACACCGGCGAACTACGCCGCGGCCGCGGGCACGATGTACTTCGGAGTGCCTACCGTGTGGACCCGGATCGCCGACGACCCCGTCGCGGCGAAAGAACTGAGCACGGCCCGGCTGCTGATCTCCGGCAGCGCTCCGCTGCCGGCCCCGGTGTTCGAGCGGCTCGCCGAACTCACCGGCCAGGCCCCGGTAGAGCGATACGGGATGAGCGAAACCATGATCACCCTGTCGGCTCGGGCGGACGGTGCGCGGCGCGCCGGCTGTGTGGGTGTGCCGGTGCGGGGCGTGCAGACCCGGCTGCGGGACGAGACGGGACGGCCGGTGCCGCACGACGGTTCGAGTATCGGGGGCCTCCAGGTTCGCGGGCCCATGCTGTTCGACGGCTATTTCGGCAGGCCGGAGGCTACCGCGGACTGCTGGACCGAGGACGGCTGGTTCCGCACCGGAGACGTGGCGGCCATCGACGCCGAGGGCTTCCATCGGATCGTCGGACGCGAATCGGTGGACCTCATCAAATCCGGCGGATACCGAATCGGCGCGGGGGAGGTGGAAACCTGTCTGCTGGGTCATGCCGCGGTCGCGGAGGTGGCGGTCGTGGGCCTGGCCGACGCGGACCTGGGCCAGCGGATCGTCGCGTTCGTGGTCCCGCGCGGCGCGGCACCGGACGAGCAGGCATTGATCGACCATGTGGCCGAACAACTCTCGATTCACAAACGACCCCGGGAGATCCGCTTCGTCGAGGCGCTCCCGCGCAACGCCATGGGCAAGGTGCAGAAGAAGCAACTGAGTTAGCGGGGCGGCGACTATTGACCTCCACTCAGGTCGAGGTTTTACCGTCGGATCATGAACACGACGCTCACCCAGGACCAGATCGACTATCTCGCCGGACAGCAGCTCGGTCGACTGGCCACGGTCGCGCCCGACGGTGCGCCGCAGAACAATCCGGTCGGCTTCCGCTACAACCCGGATCTGGGCACCATCGATATCGCGGGCTGGAATATGGGCCGGTCCCGCAAGTTCCGGAACCTGGCCGGGAACGACCGGGTGGCGTTCGTGGTCGACGATATCGCCTCGGCCCAGCCGTGGCGGGTGCGCTGCCTGGAGATCCGCGGCACCGCGGAGGCGCTCACCGACACCGTCACCTACATCGGCCCCGGGGAGAGCGAACTCATCCGCATCCATCCCGACCGGGTGATCTCCTTCGGCATCGACGGCGTCACCGCCGGTACGGCCGCGTCGGCAGCCTCCTGATCCATCTGCTCCGGCCCGGCCATCCGCGAGCCCTGGAAGTCGCCGGGTTCGCGAGGAGTACGACCAGCGCCCCGGGCTTCCGCTGGGTGGTCGGCATCAGCGGTCGCGGGCCGACGGAGGTTGGGATCGGCGCCACCTGCGCCTGGTCGGCACCTCGCCGGACCACGCTCCGCTTCCAGCGGCACGAGGACTCGTCAATCGCCTACGTTCTACTTTCGCAGTGCGGATGTTCCGCATCTCGAGCCGACTCTTCCGGGCACCGGGCCGTTGAGACGGAGCGTGTGCGGTAGACCTCGCCCCGAGTTTGCGAGCGCGAGCTCCTTGTCGGAGTTCGCGACCATTAAGGACTGACATCGCCGTGGGTTCGCGCCGGTTTTCACACCCCGCGCCGCAGCGATGTCACCCGGTCCAGATACCCGGCCTTTATGGTCGGGGCCCGCCCCGGTTCTGGAGCGACGGAGCGAAGGAGCGCAGCGACTGAGCGCAGGAGTGAAGAACCGGGGTTGACAATTGCCCCGACCCCGCCCCGCCGAAGGCGGGGCAATAAACACAGGGGTGCCATGTATCAGTTGTGGGCGTGCAGCGCCTCGTTGAGTTCGATGCCGGTGCCCGCGCGCGAGACCACCTCGACCGTTCCGGTTTGCGAATTCCGTCGGAACAGCAGGTTGTTCCGGCCGCTCAGATCGGCCGCCTTGACCACGGTGCCGTCGGGGGTGGTGACCTTCGTGCCGGCGGTCAGGTAGAGGCCTGCCTCGAGGACGCAGTCGTCGCCGAGTGGGATGCCCAGGCCCGCGTTCGCGCCCAACAGGGACCGCTCGCCGATCGAGATGATCGTGGTGCCGCCGCCGGACAAGGTGCCCATCGTCGAGGAGCCGCCGCCGATATCGGAGCCGTCGCCGACCACGACGCCGGCGGAGATCCGGCCTTCGACCATGGAGGTGCCCAGGGTGCCGGCGTTGAAGTTCACGAAGCCCTCGTGCATGACGGTGGTCCCGGCGGCGAGGTGCGCGCCGAGGCGCACCCGATCGGCGTCGCCGATCCGGACGCCGGCGGGCACCACGTAGTCGACCATGCGCGGGAATTTGTCGATGCTGTACACCGTGACGGGGCCGCGGGCGCGCAGTTTGGCGCGGGTGGACTCGAAGCCCTCCACCGCGGCCGGGCCGTGGTTGGTCCACACGACATTGCTGAGCAGGGCGAACTGGCCTTCCAAGCTCACCTCGTGCGGGCGGACCAGCCGGTGGGACAGCAGGTGCAACCGCAGATAGACGTCGTGAGCGTCCACGGGGGCCGCGGACAGGTCGGCGATGGTGGTGCGCACCGCGACCACCTCGACACCGCGGGCGGCGTCCGAGCCCACGAGTTCGGCGAGTTCGGCGGGCGCCGCAGCGAGGCGTTCGGTGCCGGTTTCGCCGAACTGCCCCAGTTCGGGGCTGGGAAACCAGGTATCCAGCACGGTTCCGTCCGCGGTCACGTTGGCGATGCCGATGGCGGTTGCTCCCTGAGTGCTCACGACACGAAAGCCTACCCACCAACGGCCCCCGAGTGGTGTGGCCCCTCTACGCTCGTATCCCGTGAACCTCGACCTGCACGCCGACCCCATCGCACTCACCGCCGCGCTCGTCGACATCCCGAGCGTTTCCCGGGACGAGGCCGCGATCACCACGGCAGTGGAGAGCGCGCTACGCGCCCAGACCAGCGGTTTCGAAGTATTGCGCCGCGGCAATGTGGTGCTCGCGCGCACGAACCGGGGATTGCCGACCCGGGTCGTGCTGGCCGGGCATCTCGATACCGTGCCGATCGCGGACAACGTCCCGGGCCGCTTCACCACCGAGGACGGCGCCGAGGTCTTCTACGGATGCGGATCGGTCGATATGAAGTCGGGTGACGCGGTGTTCCTGCACCTGGCCGCCACTGTCGCCGAACCGGTCCACGACCTGACCCTGATCTTCTACGACTGTGAGGAGATCTCCGCCGAATTCAACGGCCTCAACGCCATCGAACGGGAAGTCCCGGAATGGCTGGACGGGGATCTGGCGATCCTCGGCGAACCCTCCGGCGGCTGGATCGAGGCCGGCTGTCAGGGCACCCTGCGGGTCCGGTTGCGCACCGCCGGGGTGCGGGCGCACTCGGCGCGGTCCTGGCTCGGTGACAACGCGATCCACCGGCTGGCGCCGGTACTGACGCGGCTGTCGGAATATCGGGCCCGGGAGGTCGACATCGACGGCTGCCGGTATCGGGAGGGGCTCTCCGCAGTCCGCGCCGCGGGCGGAGTCACGGGCAATGTCGTCCCCGACGCGGCCGAAGTGGAGGTGAACTTCCGGTTCGCTCCGGACCGCTCCGTGGATCAGGCGATCGAGCATGTGCGTGAAGTCTTCGCGGGACTGGAACTCGAGCTGGAGGTCACCGACGCGGCGTCGGGCGCACTACCCGGACTCACCGCGCCCGCGGCTCGCGGCCTCGTCGAAACGGTGCGGGCGCACGGCTCGGCGGGTGTGCGGGCCAAATACGGCTGGACGGACGTCTCCCGGTTCGCCGCCCGGGGTATCCCGGCGGTGAACTTCGGCCCGGGCGACCCGAACCTCGCCCACAAACGCGACGAACATGTGCCGTTGGCTCAGATCACAGCCGTCACGGAGATGCTGCGGGGGTATCTCACCGGAGGGTGAGGGTCGGGTTGCTTTGTCGGGTCGGCCTCGCTGGACTCGGTGCAGGAAGGGTGCGGCCGTTCGCGGACGGGAGACCGTGGCGGGGTGCCTCGGCGGATTGTTGCGCCAGGCGGGTTGTGGAAGGTTCGGTGCAGTGTGGTGCGGCGGTTCGTGGAGGGGAGACGTTCGGGGGTTTGCCGGCGCGGACTGGTGTGTCGTGGGTCGTGAGTTCGGTGTGCGACGTGACCGCCGGCGTCGAGTTCAGCGAGACACCTCAAAGGGTTGAGGCCCGTCCCGACGTGCAGCCCTCGAAGCGCATGAGGCGAAGCCTCGAGTCTCGAGGGCTGAACGTCGGGACCAAGGGGGCCTCGACCCCCGCGCGCGCCAGCGCGCCAAATACACTGCGCCCATGTCAACCGACGCCGCCGAATCCGGGATGGCCGGCAAACCCAGGTCCCGGTTCCGCGGGCCCATCATGTTCCGCCGGGAACGGACCCCACGGGGTAGCACTGCCGATCAGCATTTGCTGGACCGGCGGGAGGACAGCGACTGGGTGCACACCGACCCGTGGCGGGTCCTGCGTATCCAGGCCGAATTCGTCGAGGGCTTCGGGGCCTTGGCCGAGGTTCCGCGGGCGGTGAGCGTGTTCGGTTCGGCGCGTACGGACCCCGAACATCCCGAATACCGGACCGCGCGGGAGCTGGGCGGGGCCCTGGCGTCCGCCGGTTTCGCGGTGATCACCGGTGGTGGCCCCGGGGTGATGGAGGCGGCCAATCGCGGAGCGTCGGAGGCGGGTGGCTACTCGATCGGCCTCGGGATCGAGTTGCCGTTCGAGCAGAGCCTCAACGACTGGGTCGATCTCGGCATCAATTTCCGTTACTTCTTCGTACGCAAGACCATGTTCGTGAAGTATTCGCAGGCTTTCGTGTGCATGCCCGGGGGGTTCGGAACACTCGACGAACTGTTCGAGGCGCTCACCCTGGTGCAGACCCGCAAGATCACCCGGTTTCCGATCATCCTGTTCGGCAGCCGCTATTGGGCGCCGCTGGTCGAGTGGATCCGTGATTCGCTGGCCGCCGACGGCCGCATCTCGCCCGACGATATCGACCTACTGCACGTCACCGACGAGGTCGAGGACGTGGTGCGGATCATCCAGGAGTCCGAGCCGGGCGTCGCGCCCATCGAGAAGGTCGGTACGGAGGACGAATGGTGACACCGCGACCGTTCGCGCTGTGCGTATATTGCTCGGCCAGCACCACCGATCCCGCCCATCTGGATCTGGCCACCCGGGTGGGTGTCGAGATCGGCCGGCGCGGCTGGCAGCTGGTGTCCGGCGGCGGGCACGTATCGATGATGGGCGCGGTGGCCACCGCGGCCCGGGCCGGCGGCGCCAACACGGTCGGGGTGATCCCCAAACATCTGGTCCACCGCGAGGTCGCCGACGTGGACTCCGATGAACTGGTCGTCACCGACACCATGCGCCAGCGCAAACAGGTCATGGAGGACCGGGCCGACGCTTTCCTCACCCTGCCGGGCGGTATCGGCACCCTGGAGGAGTTCTTCGAAACCTGGACCGGCGGCCAGCTGGGCCAGCACACCAAGCCGATGGCGATCCTGGACCTCGACGGTCACTACACCGGTTTGTTCACCTGGCTCGCCGAACTCCGCGACCGCGGTTTCGTCCCCCAGGAGGCGCTGGACCGCGTGACGGTGACCACCGACCTCGCCGAAGCCTTCGCCGCGCTGGGCCGGGAGTAGCGCAACGCGTGTGTTCGCGGAGGGCACAGACCACCGTCGAACCCGTGTGCGGACGCCGAGCGTTCGCTGGATGGTCGGCTTCCGTGGTCGGCGGCCCACTCGGTTTCGGGCCGTCGTTGATGCTGTGTGACCATGCCGGGCACCTCGACGGGTCGGCTCCCGTGGTCGGGGCCCGCCCCGGTTCTGGAGCGACAGAGCGAGGGAGCGCAGCGACTGAGTGCCGGAGTGAAGAACCGGGGTCACGAGGGCCCCGACCCGCGGCGCCGCAGGCGACGCAATCCAACACAACCGGGGTTGACAAGGGCCCCGACCCGCCCCGCCGAAGGCGGGGCAATAGACACAGCCATAAACTCGAGGTCATGTTCGAAGCCGTCCGGCCGTCGCCGACTCTCTGCGGCCGGGTGGTCGCGACAGATCGCGCGCTGGTGATGGCGATCGTGAATCGGACCCCGGATTCCTTCTACGACCGGGGCGCCACTTTCACCGATGACGCCGCGTTGGCGGCGGTCGCTCGTGCCGTCGACGAGGGCGCTGACCTGGTCGATATCGGCGGAGTGAAGGCGGGTCCGGGGGAGAACGTGGATGCCGCCGAGGAGGCGCGGCGGGTGGTGCCGTTCGTGGCGGCCATCCGGGAGGCGTATCCCGACCTGTTGATCAGTGTCGATACCTGGCGATCGGAGGTCGCGCGGGCGGCGGTGGCGGAGGGGGCGGATCTGATCAACGACACCTGGGCGGGCGCCGATCCGGAGTTGGTGCCGGTGGCTGCCCAGACCGGGGCCGGGATCGTGTGCAGTCATACCGGGGGCGCGGTGCCGCGGACCCGCCCGCATCGTGTCCGGTACGCCGATGTGGTGGCCGAGGTCACCGATACTGTGGTCCGGGCCGCGGAGCAGGCTGCCGCGGCGGGGGTGCGCCGGGATTCGATTCTCATCGATCCGACGCACGATTTCGGAAAGAACACCTATCACGGGCTCGCACTGTTGCGGGCAGCGGACGTTCTTGTTAAAAGCGGGTGGCCGGTCTTGATGGCGCTGAGCAACAAGGATTTCATCGGAGAGACATTAGGTGTCGGACTTTCCGAACGGCTGGAGGGCACATTGGCGGCAACAGCTTGGTCGGCCGCGGCCGGTGCTCGCGTTTTCCGTGTGCACGAGGTCGCGGCGACCCGTCGAGTAGTGGACATGATCGCCGCGATCCAGGGCATCCGGCCCCCCGTACGAACACTGCGAGGTCTCGTATGAAATTTTCACATCACGAGCCCGATTGGGCGTCGACCAACACGTGGGATGCCCCTGACTGGTCGGTGGCCGAACTGGTCGCCGCCAAGGCGGGGCGCACCGTTTCGGTGGTGCTGCCCGCATTGAACGAAGAGAGAACGGTCGCCGATGTGGTGGCGAGTATCCGCCCGCTGCTCGGCAGCCTGGTCGATGAACTGGTGGTCCTGGATTCCGGGTCCACCGACGCCACGGCCGAACGCGCGCGTGCGGCGGGCGCCGAGGTCGTGAGTCGGGAACAGGCCGTTCCCGAGCTGGACCCGATCGCGGGCAAGGGCGAGGTGCTGTGGCGTTCGCTCGCGGTGACCAGAGGCGATCTGGTGGCGTTCGTCGATTCCGATCTGATCGATCCGGATCCGGCCTTCGTACCGAAGCTGCTCGGTCCGCTGCTCACCACCCCTGATCTGCATCTGGTGAAGGCCTACTACCGGCGTCCGCTGTTGCACGGTGGCGGTGTGGACGCCCACGGCGGCGGGCGGGTGACCGAACTCGTGGCCCGGCCGCTGCTGGCCGCGCTGCGCCCCGGGCTGACCCCGGTACTGCAGCCACTGGGCGGTGAGTACGCCGGTACCCGGGAGTTGCTCACTGCGGTCCCGTTCGCGCCCGGTTACGGGGTGGAGATCGGGTTGCTGCTCGATACCTACGATCGGCTCGGTCTGAGTGCTATCGGTCAGGTCAACCTCGGTGTGCGGACGCACCGTAATCGGCCGCTGGCCGATCTCGGGGTGATGAGCCGGCAGATCCTGGGGACCGTGCTGGGCCGCAGCGGTGTCGCCGATTCCGGGGCGGCGCTGACCCAGTTCCCGTTGATCGGCGGTGAGTTCGCTCCGCACAGTACTGCGGTGGACTTGATCGATCGGCCGCCGATGAACACGATCCGCCCGGACGTAGCGGCTGCTTGAGTGCTGTGGGCCGGTATCGCCGCACCCTCCGGGTGCGGTGATACCGGCCCTACTCCTCGGTCGGGGGCTTGTCACCCGGGTCCGGGCGCGCTGCTCCGGAGCCGGAGTCCGCTCGGTCGTCGTGGCCGGTTGTGGTCGCGGGCTTCTCGGGTGTGTGCGGCGGGGCGGTTTCGTCCGCGGCGGGCGTTTCCGGTTCGGCGGGCGCGTCGTCGGCATTCGCCGATTCGTGCGCGTCCCCGGTCCGCGGCCGGTCCTGGTCGTCGGAAGATTCTCCGGCCGTGGGTTGTTCGATGGGTTCGCCCTCGTGTTCCAGGCGCGCTTGGAGTTCGGCCACTGTCACGTATTCGCTCTCGCCGGAATCCGGGCTGCGCCACCACAGGAACACCGATACCAGCAATCCGATCGCGATCAGCGCCACCGCCAAGATAATCAACGCATTCACCTGCGCCTCCACGAATTATCTGTTCGGAGCCAGACATCGTCACGGTGCACCCGTGCGGTGCGAAGTAATTCTATGGTTATCGCACCGCGCGCCGGGACAATCGGATGCGGCATAAGTAAGCGACCTGCCGCGCATCAGCGTATCAATTCGCCGACCAGCTGATATTCACTGTCGCTATAGGTGTTTTCGGCGTGTCGGGGAGAGGCCCGGCCGCGGACTTTTCGTGCTGTCGCCGAACGCGCGACAGTCAGCGACGCTGGCGAACTGCCTGGGGGCGTGAATCGACCGGTTCGTGGAGATAGACCGGGGTCAGCAGGTCCGCGTCCACGGGTTCACCGGTGGTGCGTTCGTAGCGGACGCCGATCAGCACCGAGAAGCGGCGGCTGGCTGCGCGCTCGTGCAGCGTCGCCAGCCGGGTGGCCAGCAGGCGGACCGCGCCCAGCGATCCCGGTGGGTGCAGTCCGTCGAGGACCAGGATCGAGCCGCGGCCGTCCGGGCGCGGTAGGCGGGCCAGGTAGGCGATATCGTGCGGTTCCGGGCTGGCGGGGCGGTAGATGCGCCGGGCGGCGCGGTCCTCGATACCGCGCCGGCCGTCCCCGGGGCGGGCGGCCGCGCGGCGTAGCCGCGGATCGGCGGCGATGAGATGGCGGAGGCTGGGCGAGAGTTCGGGCCCGCCGATCACGATGAGCCCGTCCCGCAGCAGATCGATCGGACGCCCGGGGGCGAAGGGTTCGATCGTCACCGCGAACCCCAGCTCGCGTAGCTGTTCGGCCAGGCGCGGCGCGGCCGCCGGGTCGGGCGCACCGATCAGCCTGCCGGCGCGGGTGTCCGGGACCAGCAGAGTGAGCGGACCGTGCCCGAAGAACAAACCCTCCGGTGCCGGGCCCTGGGTGCTCACCTGGTGGATCCGGGCGCGGGAAAGGCCCGCGGCGGCGCCTATTCTGGCGAAAGTCCACCCCTCGGCGTGTAGCTCCCGGATCACCGCGCGTCGAATACGGGTGAGCTCGTTGATTGTCTGCTGGGCCGCTGCGACACCCTCCGTGGCGGCCTTCAGTCGCTCGACTTTGTCTTCGATCGCGAAAATACGCGCCACGTCATCGGCCGACATGTGCGAAGTCTAGACAGCGAGTCAGCGAACTGCGTCTAGTCTGGTTGACGAATCAGGTGGCGTCAGTATCGATCGGCGGACGTTCGTTGCGTTCCAAGGGTTTATCCGGCGTGATCTTCGGGTAATCTGGCATGCCGCTGTGTGTGCCGAGAACATTCTTACTGTTCGGCAGTGCGCCGTCGAGATCCCGGAAAAGGGAATCGTCCCCGTTCAGAAGATGTTTCGTCACCACCGAACGCGGAGACATCCCACGTAATTCCTGGAGATCGGCGAGTGGTTTACGCAGATCCTCGAATTCGGGCCCGAGTTCGGATCGCAATTGCGATGTCGCACCGGTCGCATAATCGCGGACCTGGCGCAGACTGCGCGCAGTCCACCGTGCGGCGCCGGGCAGGCGCTCCGGGCCGAGGATCACGAGGGCGGCGACGAGTAGCACGAGCATCTCGCCCCACCCGATACTGCTGAACACCTCACCAGGTTACCCGGCGCCGCGACCGGTGGATCAGTCGGAGGCCAGCGTCACCGGGATGTCGACCTGCCGGCCCTCCCGGATGAGCTGGACGTTCACCGTCTGGCCGATATCGTTCATCTGTACCGCCACAACCAGTTCGTCGGGATTGGTGACCTCGCGGTCGCCGATACGGACGATGACATCGCCTTCGACGATGCCCGCGTTCGCGGCCGGGCTGCCGGGCTGCACATCGGCGACTTCAGCGCCGCTCATCACTTCGTTGGCGACGGTTTTCTGGCGGGCGCTCACACCGATCATCGGGTGGTGGATCGACCCGTCACGGATCAGCGTCTGCGCGACCTCGGTCATCTGATCCACCGGGATGGCGAACCCGAGCCCCACCGAGCCGCCGCTCTCGCTGCGGATGGCGGTGTTGATGCCGATGACGCGGCCGTCCGCATCCACCAGCGCGCCACCGGAATTGCCCGGGTTGATCGACGCGTCGGTCTGCACGGCGTCGATGACGGCCTTGGTGTCGCTGCCCTCGCCCTCGAGTTTCACCGGGCGGTGCAGGGCGCTGACGATGCCCGATGTGACGGTTTTACTGAGCCCGAGCGGCGAGCCGACGGCCAGAACCGCGTCTCCGACTTGCACATCACCCGATTTACCCAGCTGCGCGACCGTGAGATTTTTCACATCGACCTTCAGGACCGCGAGATCGGTTTTCGGGTCGCGGCCGACGATATTGGCCGGCGTGCGGGTGCCGTCGGAGAAGGTGATCTGGATCCGGGCGCGTCCCGACTGGTCCTGCGCCGCCATGGAGATGACGTGGTTGTTGGTGACGATGTACCCGTTGCCGTCGATGACGACCCCGGAGCCGGTCGCGCCGTTCTCGCCGACCATGGTGCGTATGGACACCACCGACGGCAGCACCGCATCCGCGACCTGCGCGATCGGGCCGTGCGGCTGGTCGCTGTCGGACTGCTCGAGGCTGACCTTGCGTGAGGTCAGGGTCGAGGCGGTTTCCGCGGTCAACCGGCCCACGAGACCGCCGACCAGGCCGATCGCCAGGGCGAGCACACCGAGTACCAGCAGCGCCTTGGGGGCTACCCGCGAACCGAACAGGACCTGCCGGGCCGAGAGCTGCTCGGCGGGGGGCAGTTCCCGGGTCGTCGGTGATCCGACCGCCGGTGCGCCCAGGCGCGCGAGCGAGTCCGGATCGCGCCAGGGGTCGGCGGGACCGGCCACCGGGCCCTTGTCGGAGACGGCGTCGGGGTCGCGCTGGAGCAGTTCGGTGGAGCCGGACGGGCGGCCGAACGCTTCGGCCAGTACCGCCTCGGGCGGCCCTTTCGGCGCGGACGCCGCCGTGGACTCGGTGCCTGCGCCGCGTGCGGCGAAGGATCCGGATTGGCCGGCGGGACGGCGGAAGGCATGCGCGGTATGTGAGTCCACATGTGGTCGGTAGACCGGCCGCGGGGCCAGCACCGGCGCCCCGGGTGGACGCAGCATGCCGTTATCGTTCGTCGTGCCGTTTTCATCCACCGAATCGGCGTTATCGGCAGGGGAATTGTGCGTCGGTTCGGAACTCACGCGGCAAACTCTACTTGCGCCACCACACCGACCACCGGAAGCTGTCGAAGGTTGCCGAGAAAGATTGGCTCGCGAAACCGAATACTGCCTCGTTACGCGGATTTCCGGCCGAATTTCGGGATTGCGCCCCGCTGGGCGGTTCGGCGAGCGGAATTCGGGACAGGCTGTCGTGCAGGCCGATGGGAACCGACACCTGGGAGGCCCGGCGCAGCGCGATCCGCGCCTGCTGCTGAGCCTCTACCTCGGCCGCGCATTCCGGGCACACCGAAAGATGCTGGGCCGCACGCAGATAGGGATTCATCCGCAGTTCGCCATCGACATAGGCGGCGACGGCCTCGCTCGCCAGATGTTCGGTGGAGTGGAACTGCGGGGAACGACGACCGGGCGTACTGGAGTCGCCACTCATTCGCTGCCCATCCTTCCCAGCCGACATCACAAACTGCCGCGATCCCGGCGTCATGATCGCAGGATCACCCGAAGCTCGCCTCGGCGGCGAAACGCTCCTGTACTCCATTATGCGCAAGATACTCGCGCAGTGCCTGCCGTCCGCGATGGATCCTGCTGCGGACCGTTCCGAGCTTCACGCCGAGGGTCGCACCGATTTCCTCATAGGACAATCCCTCGATATCGCAGAGGACGACCGCGGCCCGGAACTCCGGGGCCAAGGAGTCCAGTGCGGACTGCAGATCGGGATCCAGCCTGGCATCGTGGAAGACCTGCTCGGGGCCGGGCCCGTCGGCGGGGACGCGGTCGTAGTCTTCGGGTAGCGCCTCCATGCGGATCCGGCTGCGGCGCCGGACCATGTCGAGGAAGAGGTTGGTGGTGATGCGGTGCAACCAACCCTCGAACGTGCCCGCCTGATAGCTGGACAGGGATCGGAAGACCCGGATGAACGTCTCCTGGGTGAGGTCCTCGGCGTCCTGAGCGTCGCCGGAGAGGCGATAGGCCAGCCGGTAGACCCGGTCGGCGTGCTCGCGCACCAGTTCGTCCCAGGTCGGCATGACGGTGCGGTCGCCGGTGGCGTCGAAGGCGGCGGTCCCGGTGAGCGGCAGCATGCTGTCGGCCGCGGCGAGCTCGGAACCTTCGATCGCCTCCGCTATCGCGGCGTCCACGGCTCGCGTGGCGTCGTATTCCTCGGCGCGCTGGTCGTTACTGGACATATCGGGCACCTCCATCAGGGCGTCCGGCGGAGCTGGTTCCTTGGTCACCAGGTCGTGGTCTGCGGCTACCTCCGAATCGGGCCCCTCAAACGGGCCCGGGCCGAAGTCGTCCCGCCCGGGCAGTGTGTACCCGGCGCTCGCTGCCGAACGGCGGGCCCGGGGCAGCTCGGGCAAGGTGGCGGACTCGCGTGCCGCGTCGACCATGTGGATGGTGACAACCTCCTGATCGGGACCGAGGCGTAGGCTCGAACATGCGGCCCGGTTCTCGGGCCGTCGTTACGGGTTACAACGGTCGGTTGGTGTCCCGTTGTTCCCATCCTGCTGGGTCGGTCGGCTGGTCTTGCGTGGCCTTCACTCTTCCGCCTCTCGATATGGCCTGGATATGGGGATCCTGAGGGACACCTGAGAATGTTGCGACCAGCTTGGCCGCGTTTCGCATAGCCTCAAGGGCGTGGCATCGAACCTGGAGCTCAATCTCGCCTACGTGGAGGAATCCGTCGTCGAGGACGAGGTACTCGACAGTGCCCGCGAACGGGCCATCGAGCTGGGAGCGGCTCCGGTGCCGCCGTCGGTCGGGGCCCTGCTGAGCATGTACGCGCAGCTGCTGGACGCGCGGGCGGTCGTCGAGGTGGGGACCGGTGCCGGGGTCAGCGGATTGTGGCTACTGGACGGGATGCGCGAGGACGGCACCCTGACCACTATCGATTCCGAGCCCGAACATCAGCGAGCGGCCAAGGAATCCTTCCGCGCCGCCGATATCCCGCTCGCTCGCACCAGGTTGATCAACGGCCGCGCGCTGGACGTGCTGCCGCGACTGGCGGACGGCGCCTACGACCTGGTCTTCCTGGACGCCGCACCGATCGAACATCCGCAGTACATCGCCGAAGCGGTGCGGCTGTTGCGCGCGGGGGGTGCGGTGCTGCTGCACAACGCGTTGCTCGGCGGGCGAGTCCCCGATCCCGCGCATCGCGACGCGGCGACCCAGGCGGTACGTTCCGCCACCCGCTGTGTGGCCGAGGATCCCGGTCTGACCAGCGTTCTCATTCCGCTCGGTGACGGGCTGCTGTGCGCTTCGAAGGGTTAGCGCGGGGCTGATTCTCCGCCGGTCCGGCCGTGGCGCCGCGGACAGGTTCGTCGTCGCGGATCCGATGCTCGTGCCGGGTCCGGCGCGCGGATCCGGCGTGGAGAGAATTCGCGACCGGGATATCGCTTTATCCGGTATGTCCTGGGTCGGTGGCCGGGTGGGTATTCCGGCCGGATCCCGCGCCGTAGTGCGATGCTCCGCACTACGGGTAAGAGATCTTCAGCGAGTAGGGCGCGCAGGAAAACCCGCGGCGACCCGGTGGGACCCGGCTGACCTGGGGCGTTGTCGTGCGACGCCGGTTTCCGGACTTGTGCTTCGGCTGCGCGGTTGCGGTTGCCGATGCCGGTCGCCGGGGCGGTGGGTCGGCTGCCGGGGCGTCGGACGGGGTGGGTGTGGGTCTTTACGCAATCTCTACGGCGTCTCCTCTTGCGCAGGGATTGAACGTGTGTTTAACGTATTGAACATGCGTTCAAGCGACGATCTGAACACACGGGCCCGTATTCGCGATGCGGCTCTCGTCCTGTTCGGTGAGGAGGGTTTCGGGGTCGGTGTGCGGGCCATCGCGGCGGCGGCCGGCGTCTCGCCCGGGCTGGTCAACCATCATTTCGGGTCCAAGGACGGGCTCCGCCGTGAATGTGACGACCAGGTACGCGCGATCATCCGCGAATCGAAGATGAGTTACATGAACCGGCCGTCGCCGGGGAACATGCTGCAGCAGTTGGCCGAGATAGAGGAGTTCGCTCCGGTCATCGCCTACATCATGCGAAGTTTCCAGGCCGGGGGAGAGCTGGCCGCGGTCCTCTTCGAACATATGGTCGAGGACGTCGAACAGTACATCGAGGCCGGCATCGCCTCCGGGGCAGTGCGCAAACCGCGGGATCCGAAGGCCATGGCGCGCTATCTCGCGACCGTCAACGGGGGCGGCATGCTGCTGTTCCTGCGTCTGCGTGCCGGAGCCGACGGGAAGGTCGACTATCGGCAGGCGCTGCGAGAGTACGGCGACCAGATGCTGCTGCCCGCGCTCGAGGTCTTCACCGAGGGCCTGCTTCCCGACTCGTCGGCGCTGGACGCCTTCCTCGCCGACAAGGCGGGTCGGTGCGAGCCGTCCGCCGCCGACGACCACTGAAAACGCACGGCTGCCGACCGTCGCCGTGCCCGATATCCACCTCTGCAATGACTCTATTTCTCTGTCCCACGAGGAGATTTGATGATTTCGGCAATTCACATCCGGGATCTGCACAAACACTTCGGGAAAGTCCGCGCACTCGACGGACTGGATCTGGAAGTGTCCGAAGGCGAGGTCCACGGGTTCCTGGGACCCAACGGCGCCGGGAAGTCCACGACCATCCGGGTGCTACTCGGCCTGCTCTCGCGCACCTCCGGGGAGGTGCGGATGCTCGGGCGCGATCCCTGGGCGGACGCGGTGGCACTGCACCGCGATATCGCCTACGTGCCGGGTGATGTGACCCTGTGGCCGTCGCTGACCGGCGGCGAGACCATCGACCTGCTGGCCTCCATGCGCGGCGGGCTGGACACCGCGCGCCGGGCCGAGCTGATCGAACGATACGAGCTCGACCCCAGGAAGAAAGCGCGAACCTACTCCAAGGGCAACCGGCAGAAGGTTGCGCTGGTCTCGGCGTTCTCGTCGAACACCCGGCTGCTGCTACTGGACGAACCCACCTCGGGCCTGGACCCGCTGATGGAACAGGTCTTCCGGGAATGCGTCGCGGAGGCGGCCGAACGAGGCGCGACGGTGCTGCTGTCCAGCCACATCCTGTCCGAGGTGGAAGCGCTGTGCGAGCGGGTCACCATCATCCGGTCCGGACGCACCGTGGAGAGTGGGACGCTGGCGTCCATGCGGCATCTGAGCCGCACCTCCATCACCGCGGAACTCACCGGTGATCCGGGTGATATCGGGGCCATGTCCGGGGTCGCCGATTTCAGCATGGACGATCACACCCTGCGTTGCCAGGTCGACAGCGAACACCTCGCCGAACTGATCCGCGTCCTCGGCGATACCGGAGTGCGCAGCCTGGTCAGCCAGCCGCCGACGCTGGAAGAGCTGTTCATGCGCCACTACTCGGTGAACGGCCGGGACGCCGGCGAACTGCAGGAGGTCCGGAAATGACCACCGCCGTCGCCGGCGCCCGGCACGGAATGCTCGATTCCGCGTCCGCGGGCACCGGATTCACCGGAACCACCCGGTTGCTGCGGCTGTACCTGCGCCGCGACCGTGTCGTGGCGCCACTGTGGATTCTGCTGTTGTCGCTGCCGCTGGGCGGCGTCTACCTCGCCAGTATCGAGTCGGTGTACCCCACCGCGGCAGATCGGGCCTCGTTCGCCGCCACGATCCTGGCCAGCCCGGCCCAGCTGGCGATGTACGGCCCCATCTACGACACCTCGGTCGGCGCCGTGGGGATCTGGAAAGCGGGCATGTTCCACACCCTGATCGCGGTGGCCACCATCCTCACGGTGATCCGGCACACCAGGGCGGAGGAGGAGACCGGGCGCACCGAGATCCTGTCCTCCACCTCGATCGGTCGCTACGCGAATCTGACGGCCGCGCTGCTCCTCGCCTGCGGCGGCGCGTTGTTGGCCGGGCTGCTCGGGGCCGTCAGCCTGACGGCCGCCGACGTCCCGGCGAGCGGGTCGCTGGCCTTCGGGCTCGCGCTCGCGGCGTCCGGCATGGTGTTCGCGGCCGTGGCCGCGGTGACGGCGCAGGTGTGCACCGGCGCCCGGCTCGCCCGGGGGCTGGCGTTCGCGGTGCTCGCGACGACCTTCACCCTGCGCGCGGTGGGGGACGCGCAGGCCGGATCGGGGCCGGTGAATCCGGTGACCTGGTTGTCCCCGCAGGGCTGGTCGTTGCAGATCCGTCCGTACGCGGGAGACCGATGGTGGGTGCTGCTCTTGCACCTGATCCTGCTGTCGGTGACGATCGCCGCCGCGTACGCGCTGCTGCGCCGCCGCGATGTGGGCGGGGGTCTCATCGCCGAACGACTGGGAGCGCCGGCGGCGGGGTCGGCGCTGACGGGGCCGCTGGGCCTGGCGGTCCGGTTGCAGCGCGGCACTCTGCTCGCCTGGACGGTCGGTGTCGGCTTGTACGGCCTGGTGATCGGGAGCGTCGTGAACGGCATCGGCGATGGTTTCGGCAGCAATGCGACGCTGCGCGATCTGGTGACCAGGATGGGCGGCGCGGACTCGCTGGAGGATTCGTTCATCGCCTACGCGTTCACCATGCTCGGTGTCGCGGGCGCGGCGTACGCGGTATCGGCCGCGCTGCGGATGTTCAGCGAGGAGAACGGCCGACAGGCCGAGTCCGTGCTCAGCGGCGCCGTGGGACGGGTCCGCTGGGCGGGCACCCATCTGGTCTTCGCGCTGGGCGGTCCGGTGGTGATCATGCTGGTCGCCGGACTGCTCGGCGGGCTGACCTACGGAATCGCCGCCGGTGACGTCGGTGCGAAGTTGCCCGGTGTGCTGGCCGCCGCGCTGGTCCAGCTGCCCGCGATCTGGTTCTTCGCCGCCGTCACGGTCGCGCTGTTCGGGCTGGTCCCGCGGTGGACGCCACTGGCGTGGGGTCTGCTCACCGCCGCGATCGCGGTGTTCCTGCTCGGCTCGTTCTCCGGGGTCCCGCAGTGGGTCCGCGACCTCGAGCCGTTCAGTCACGCGCCCAAGGTTCCCGGCTCGGAGTTCACGGCTACCCCGGTCGTCGTGGTGGTGGGTCTCGGTGCGGTGCTGCTGGCCGTCGGCTTGACCGGAATCCGCGGACGCGATATCCGCTGAACTGCCTCGACAGCGTTTTTTCACGGTGCGTCCCCCTCATCACGAGGGGGACGCACCCGTATCCGGGGGAACGGCGACCCGGGATGTGACGGTCCGGTCCGGGGCGCTGTCGCTCAGACCCAGGTTCCCTTGCCCACGGTGACCACACCGCCGTTGCTGATGGCGAACCGGTCGTGGTCGCGGTCCAGATCCACCCCGATGATCTCGCCTTCGGAGACCATGACGTTCTTGTCCAGGATCGCCCGGCGCACCACGGCGCCCCGGCCGATCCGCACCCCCGGCATCAGCACACTGCCCTCGACGGTGGCCCCGTCGTCCACCATGACATTGGCACTGAGCACCGAATTGCGGACAGTGGCCGCGGAGAGAATGCTGCCCGCCCCGACAATGGCCTCCTGGGCCAGCCCGCCCCGGGCGAATTTCGCCGGTGGCAGGTTTTCGCCCGCGCCGCGGATCGGCCAGTGCCGGTTGTAGAGGTTGAACACCGGATTCACCGACACCAGGTCCATATGCGCTTCGTAGAAAGCGTCGATGGTGCCGACGTCACGCCAGTAGCCGCGGTCGCGATCGGTGGCGCCGGGTACCTCGTTATCGGCGAAATCGTAGACCGCGGCCTGACTCGACGCGACCAGGTTCGGAATGATGTCGCCGCCCATATCGTGGTCGGAATCGGAATCGTCGGCGTCGGCTTTGATCGAATCCACCAGCACTTTCGTGGTGAACACATAGTTACCCATGGAGGCGAAGGTGGAATTCGGGTCGTCGGGGATGCCGGGTGGATGTGTGGGTTTCTCCAGAAAACCGATGATCCGCCCGGCTTCGTCGGAATCGATGCAGCCGAAAGCCCCCGCCTCGCTGCGTGGCACCCGGATACCGGCCACGGTGACACCGGCGCCCGAGTCGATATGGTGGGCCACCATCTGCTCCGGGTCCATGCGGTAGACGTGATCGGCGCCGAACACCACGATGTAATCGGGATCCTCGTCGTAGATGAGATTCAGCGATTGCATGATCGCGTCCGCGCTGCCCGTGTACCAACGCGGCCCCAGCCGCTGCTGAGCGGGCACCGGGGTGATGTATTCACCGGCGAAACCGGAAAGCCGCCAGGTTTGTGAGATATGCCGGTCCAGCGAATGCGATTTGTACTGGGTCAGCACGCATATCCGGAGGAAACCGGCATTGACGAGATTACTCAGTACGAAGTCGATGAGCCGATAGGCGCCGCCGAACGGCACGGCCGGTTTCGCCCGGTCGGCGGTCAGCGGAAAGAGTCGCTTGCCCTCGCCACCGGCGAGCACGATTCCGAGTACGTGCGGCTGGCTCCTCACAGTGCCAAACCTACCGAACGAGGTGGTCGGCGGGCATCGACCGCTCGGCGACTACCGTGAATTCGTGAGTTTCGGTTCCAGCGGCGCGGCCGAGTCGTCCGGCGGCGATGAGCTACGGGTGGCCATGCTGACCCGAGAATTTCCGCCCGAGGTCTACGGCGGCGCGGGCGTGCACGTCACGGAGTTGGTGGCCCGGCTGCGGCGGATGAGCACGGTGACCGTGCACTGTATGGGCGTGCCCCGCGCCGACGCCGAAGTGCACGCCGCGGATCCGGCGCTGGACGCGGCCAATCCCGCACTCCGGATGATGTCGGCGCAACTGCGGATGGCCGACGCGGTGGGGGCGGCGGACGTGGTTCATTCGCATACCTGGTACGCCGGGCTGGCGGGCCATCTGGCCGCCACCCTCTATGGGATCCCGCACGTGGTCACCACCCACTCGCTGGAGCCGCGCCGGCCGTGGAAGGCCGAACAACTCGGCGGCGGCTACCGCCTGTCGTCCTGGTCCGAACGCAACGCACTGGAACACGCCGACGCCGTGATCGCGGTGAGCGATTGGATGCGGCGCGATGTGCTCGACGCCTATCCCGCGTTGACCTCTGCCCGCGTGCACGTCGTACGCAACGGGATCGATGCCGGTGTCTGGCATCCCGGTCCGCCGGAACCGGGTAGCCGCCGGATCCTCGACGAACTGGGCGTGCGGGGGGACCGGCCGCTGGCGGTATTCGTCGGTCGGATCACGCGTCAGAAGGGAGTCGGGCATCTGCTGGCGGCCGCGCGCGGGATCGATCCGGATATCCAGCTCGTGCTGTGTGCGGGCGCCCCGGATACCCCGGAGCTGGAGGCCGAGGTCGCGAATGCGGTCGCCGGGTTGCACCGGTACCGGGAGAACGTGTTCTGGGTGCGGGAAATGCTGCCGATCGAGCAGATCCGGCAGCTGCTGGCGGCCGCCACGGTCTTCGTCTGTCCGTCGGTCTACGAACCGCTGGGAATCGTGAACCTCGAGGCGATGGCCTGCTCGACCGCGGTGATCGCCTCGGATGTCGGCGGGATACCCGAGGTGGTCGACGATGGGCGGACCGGTCGCCTGGTCCATTACGACGCGGGTGAGACGGCCGCCTACGAGCACGAACTGGCGGCCGCGATCAACGAGCTGGCGGGGGACCCGGCGCGGGCGGCCGAGTTCGGCGCGGCCGGCCGCCGCCGGGCCCGCGCCGAATTCGACTGGTACCGGATCGCGGAACAGACCCTGGACGTCTATCGCACGGTCTGCAAACCGTGAGCCCGGCCGCCCTCAGGCCGTGGACGACCCGGAGGTGATGTCGCCGGCCAGCGGCGCGACCGCGCCGATGATCTCGGCGACGGTGTGCTCGCCGACTCCGGCCGCCTCCAGCGATTCGGTGAGGTACCCGGCCACCAGTTCGAAATGGTGCACGGTGATGCCCCGGCCCTGATGCACCTGTTTCATCGGTGCGCCGGTATAGGGTTCCGGCCCGCCGAGTGCCGCCGCGAAGAACTCGACCTGTTTACCTCGCAGCCGGGACATATTCGTTCCGCTGAAGAAACCGGCCAGTTCCGCATCGGCGAGGACCCGGGTGTAGAAATCGGCGACAACTGCTTCGAGCGCTTCGTGCCCGCCGATCTGCTCGTAGATGGTGGTCGTGGTTTTCCGTTTGCCGAACGTCGGTATCCGCATGCGTCAAGCACATCAGCGTTGTGTTACCCGTTGATCAGGCCGCTGTCGCGACTGGATTGCTCTGTGTGCCAGCACGATTGCCCGGTTCTCACCACGGCGCGGCGCGTGCGGTGAGGTCAGTCCGGTGCGCCGGTGGGAGCGTAGGTGGCCACGGTGACCGACGCGGTGACCTCGTAGGTATCCGGCAGCCCGGCGATCCGTTCTCCGGCCGCGGCGCCGTGGTGCGCGGACGGACCCATCGCCACCACGTTCGCGATATCGGCGCGCGGCAGCACCATCGGGTATTCGACCGTCGTCGTGTCCAGTAGGGTGAACCGCCCGGCCAGGGCCTCGGCCAAGCGGCGGTCCTTGTCCGGATCGACCGTGACCATGCCGACCGGTGCGATGAGTTCGGCCAGGTGGCGTGTGGTGGGGGTGACGACGACGTAGCGACCGGTAGCGGTGAGGGCCCGGGCCAGCGCATCGGGATTACGCGGCGCGAACACCGACATCGCCGTGGTCAGGGAGTGATCCCGGACAGGTAGGCCGCGCCAGGCGTCCGCGACCACGGCGGCCGCCCGCGGATGGACGCGAGCGCACCGACGGCCGGCGGGTTTGGCGATATCGAAGGCGATACCCCGGGCATCCGGGATCGTGTCGAGTACCCGCGCGAGGTAGTACCCCGTGCCCGCGCCGATATCCGCTATCACTTCGGTGGCGCCGGGCGTATGCCCCGCGGCAGCGGCCGCCGCAATGGTTTCGGCGATCGGCGTGAAATACCCGGCGCCCTGAAAAGCGGCGCGTGCGTCGAGCATGGCGGCGGTATCACCGGACATTTTGGTGGCCGCGCCGGTGAGCAGGCTGACGTAACCCTGCCTGGCGATATCGAAACTGTGCCCGTGTTCGCAGCGCAGCATGCGATCAGCGGGCGACAGGCCGCGGTCGCATTCGGGGCAGCTCAGTACCTCGGCGACCGCGGCGAGCGCCGATTCTTCGGCTACCGGTCTAGCTGGTGACACTCTTCAGTTCGTCACCGAGTGCCGCGGCTTCGTCGGGCGTGAGTTCTACGACCAGACGCCCGCCACCCTCGAGCGGGACCCGCATGACGATCCCGCGGCCTTCCTTGGTTGCCTCGAGGGGACCGTCCCCGGTACGGGGCTTCATGGCCGCCATCCTCTGCTCCCTCCAGATCTGCGCTGTATCCTGCGCACTTGCTCGGAACTCCAGTTGTCACCAACCGGGCGGTCCGCCGGTTGAGACGACGGACCGCACTCGGTCCATTCTTCCCTATCGCATGAGATGGCGGACACTCGACGTCCAAATGTGACCGGTCAGCCGACTCCGGTGTGCCGGGTATCGACCCAGCATTCGGCCACATGGTCGTCGACCATACCTGTGGCCTGCATCAGCGCATACGCGGTGGTCGGTCCGACGAAACGGAAACCGCGCCGCTTCAATTCTTTTGCCAGTGCCGTGGATTCGGTGGTGATCGCCGGAATTTCGGCCACGGTGCGAGGGCGCGGACGGGCCGGCGGGGCGAAGGACCACAGCAATTCGTGGAGCCCGATATCGGAGGTGCGCGCGACTTTCGCATTGGCGATACAGGCGTCGATTTTGGCGCGATTGCGCACAATGGCCGGGTCGGCCAGTAGACGCACCCGGTCCGCGTCGCCGAACTCCGCGACGCGGTCGATGGCGAAACCGGCGAAGGCCGCCCGGAAAGCGGCACGTTTACGCAGGATGGTGAGCCAGGACAGTCCGGACTGGAACGCCTCCAGGCAGAGCCGTTCGAACAGGGCGTCGTCGCCGTGCAACGGGCGACCCCACTCCTCGTCGTGGTAGGCGCGGTAGATCTCGGTGTCCCCCGACCACGGACAGCGCACCAGCGTATCGGTGGTCACGGCTGCTCCTGCTCCGGGCCGGAGCTGTGCGCCGCCGCGCCGACGGCGCGCGCCTCGGCCAATTGGCCCTGCAGTTCGTCGATACGGGCGGCCAGCCGGGCCAGTGCCCAGTCGACCTCACCGGCCTTGTAACCGCGGACGACCTGCTGGAAGCGCAACGCCCGCACATCCGCGCCGCTGATCCCTTCGACCGGCAGCACCGTCGCCGTGGTGCCCTCGGGTAGCGGCCCCAATTCCTCCGACCGCCCGAAGAGGGCGCTGGCCAGAAGGAACAGGACTGCGGCCACCAAACCGACGATCAGGACGTACAGCAGCAGGGTGAGCATGGACCGAGTCTAGGTGCGCTCAGAGATTGCGAGTCGTGTCGATACCCAGCGACATACCCGCCAGGCCGCGGCGACGGATCGCGAGCTTGTCCGCCACGGCGCGCAGCGCGACGGCGGACGGGTTGTCCGGATCCTTCAGCACGATCGGGGTGCCTTCGTCACCGGCCTCGCGCAGCGCCTGCTCGATCGGGATCTGCCCGAGCAGCGGCACCTCGGCCCCCACGGCGCGGGTGAGCCGGTCCGCCACCACCTGGCCGCCGCCGGATCCGTAGAGCTCCATCCGGGTGCCGTCGGGTAGATCCAGCCAGGACATGTTCTCCACGACCCCGGCGATCCGCTGCCGGGTCTGCAGGGCGATGGCGCCGGCGCGTTCGGCGACCTCGGCGGCGGCGATCTGCGGGGTGGTGACCACCAGGATCTCGGCGTTGGGGATCAGCTGGGCGATGGAGATCGCCACATCGCCGGTCCCGGGCGGCAGGTCCAGCAGCAGGACGTCGAGATCGCCCCAGAACACATCGGCGAGGAACTGCTGCAGGGCACGATGCAGCATCGGACCGCGCCACACCACCGGCGTGTTGCCCTTGGTGAACTGCGCGATCGAGATCATCTTCACGTCGTGCGCGACCGGCGGCATGATCATCCGCTCGACCTGGGTGGGCCGGGCGTCGGTGCCCAGCATCCGGGGGATGGAGTGGCCGTAGATATCGGCGTCGAGCACACCGACCGAGAGGCCGCGTTCGGCCAGTGCGGCGGCCAGGTTCACCGTGACGCTGGACTTGCCCACCCCGCCCTTGCCCGAGGCCACCGCGTACACGCGGGTCAGGGAACCGGGCTGGGCGAAGGGGATCACCGGATCCGCCGAGTCGCCGCGCAACTGTTTGCGCAGTTCGGTGCGTTGCTCGTCGCTCATCACGTCGAGATCGACCGATACCGCGCCGACACCGGGGACATCGGTGACAGCGGTGCTGACCCGCTGGGTTATCTCGGTCCGCAGCGGGCAACCGGCGGTGGTCAGGTAGACCTCGATGTGCACATCGCCGTCCGGTTCGATCCGGATGCTCTTCACCATGCCCAGTTCGGTGATCGGTTTGCGGATCTCCGGGTCGTCGACCTTCGCGAGGGCGCCCCGCACCTCCGCTTCCGTTACCACTGGCATAGTGCCGATCGTAGTGCCGTCAGATCCGGGGAAGTTCCGCGGGCCGCGGAGCGACACCCGTCTGGTACGACTGCTCCCACGCCATCACGTTGGCCACATAGGCCATGGAGTTGTTGTAGCGCAGGATCGCCCTGGTCTGCTGGGCGGGATCGCTCATATCCACGCCGCCGGAGCACAGGTACTTTCCGGCGGTCAGGGTCGCGTCGTAGTAGTTCTGCGGATCGGAGATGCCGTCGCGGTTGCCGTCGGCGGCGAATTTTGTCCATGTCTCCGGCAGGAACTGCATGGGCCCGACCGCGCGGTCGTAGCCACTGAACCCGTCGAGGGCGCCGCTGTCGGAATCGTGGATGACATTGTTGCCCGAGAGGCTGCCGTCCAGCACCGGGCCGAACACGGGGGCGAGCGCGTTACCGTCGGCATCGGCCTTGCCGTTGTTCATATGCGTGGATTCGACGCGGCCGATACCGGCCAGCATGGTCCAGGGCATATTGCAGTCCGGGTTCTCGTCGGCCAGGATCTGCTCGGCTCCGATATAGGCGGCCTCGGCGATACCGGGAATTCCCGACGCCGCCACGGGAAGGTCGTTACGGGCGCGATTCGGATCCAGCGCAACCGATTTCACTTCCACCCGCGCCTCGGGCGACTGTTTTGCCATGGCGTGCAGCGTGTTGTAGTCGACGACCATGGGTGCTGCGGGCTGCGCGGGTTCGGCGTTGGATGCCGAGATCTGCATCGCCACCGATGCCGCTGTGGGGTCGGTGGCCACGGCCGCCGCGGCGTTGGTGGCCACGACCCCGGCCGGAACCAGCCCGGTGAGCGCGATCACCGAACTACGGGAAACGGTGGCAGGTTGCTGTTTACGGTGACGCCCCACGTGCTCAAGCCCTTCATCTGAACGCACAGCCTGCGGTCACGGGTGATTCGTTGCCGGTCCGTGACCTGTTGTGTCGAGACTACCGCATCCGAGATCTGTTTGTTACTCCTCCGTGACCAATTTTTTCGCCCCCGGTCACTTCGGGGAATCCGCGGCGCCGCACGGCAACCGGGTCTGCGCGCGGCGGGGTCCGGTTGTGCGCAGACCCGGCCGCGGAGACCCGGATGGGGCAGTGCGCCCGGCGGATACTGTCCGGTCAGGCGGGTGGGGCGGGGGCCGCCGGGGTCGCGGGCGCCGCCGGCGCGGGTGCCGGTGGTGGCGCCGGAACATCGGCCGGGCCGGGCGCCGCGCCGGTGGGGGCCGCAACGATCGCGATCGGCAGCGGGACCACCAGTCCGCCGGGAAGGGTGATCGACGGCGGCGCTGCGGGTGCAGGTGCAGGCGCAGCGGGCGGCGCCTGGTTCTCGGGCTCCGCCGGAGTGGGCGCGGACGGCGCCGACTCGGCCGGGGCGGGCGCCTCCGGAGCCCGCGTGCCCGGCGCCCCGGGCGCCGAGCCGGTGGGAGCGCCCGGCTCGCCGGGCCGTTCCGGGGCCGGGACCGATTCGGGCAGCGCTTCGCCGACTTTGGGCGAGCCCGGCGCCGGCGGGCACAACAGTCCGCACGGGATGGGCGGCAGGCCGGGAATCCGGATCATCGGCGCCGGGCGCGGGGTCTGCAGCGCGAAGCTCGGCGGGGGCGGCGGGACCTCGGTCTGCGCGGCCAGCAGATCCGTCGGTCCGGGCGGGAATCCCGTGGGCAGGCTGCCCGGCGGTACCAAGCCGGGGGAAACGGGCACCGGGGCCGGACGGCCGCCGGTCCGGTAGGCCGCCGACCAGCTCAGCACCGTGGCCGCGTAGGACATCGAGTTGTTGTAGCGCAGCACCGCCCGCAGTTCCTGCTGCGGGTCGCGCAGGTTCGAACCGCCGGAGCACAGGTACTTTCCGGCGCCCAGCGCCGCGTCGAAGACATTGTGCGGATCCGCCCGGCCGTCCCCGTTGCCGTCGGCGGCGTAGTGCGACCAGGTGCCCGGCAGGAACTGCATGGGGCCCATCGCCCGGACGTACCCGCCTTCGGAGGTGCGGATCACCTCGTTGCCGGGCAGTGAGCCGTCCAGTGCCGGTCCGAAGATCGGTGGGTTGGTCGTGCCCGCGGCGTCGGTGCGCCCGTTGCTCGCGTGCCCCGATTCGATCCGCCCGATCCCGGCGAGCAGATTCCAGGTGACTCCGCAGCCGGGTGTCGAGGACTGCAGCGCCAGTTCGGCATTGCGATAGGCGGCCAGCACGATCTCCGGAATTCCGAGTGCGCCGCCGGTGCTGGGCAGGTTGATGCTCTGCGGCGGGAAGGGGCGGCCGAACGGCGATGCCCCGGCGGGACTCAGTGCGCGAAGTTTCCGCGGGCTCGTCGGCTCGACCGGCAACATTCCGAGTGTCTGGGGCAGTGCCGCTTCGGTGGTAACGCCCAGATCTCCGAGCCGACCGGCATTGGCGGCGAGCTGGGCCCCGGGAGCCTCCGGGGGTGTCGAGGACAAGGTGGTGTGGGCGGCCGAACCGCCCGCTACCAGGCCCGCCATGACCAGAGCCGACATTGCCACAGGGGTAGGTATCCGCATTCGGCTCCACCATTCCTCTATGTCACTGGTGAGCAACCGTCCCGGACATTCCCCGGACGGCGCGCTCGGGACAACGTGATCCAGGTTACCTACCGGTCAGGAGCATATTGCGGATTTCCGGTCATTCATCCGCGACAGGTGATGAAACCGAGCCTGTGATCGGCCTGTGACCGGAGGTTTTCTTGCGTTTCGGCTTCGTGGATTTGTCCGGGCCGCGCGTCGGACCGACACCCGCCGCGGTCTCGATCCGGTCGAGCGCGTCGCGGATCTCGTCCAGTTCGCGCCTCAGATAGTCACGGGTGGCGACCTCGCCCACGGCGAGGCGCAGTGCGGCCAGTTCACGCGCCAGGAACTCGGTGTCCGCCTTTGTCTGCGCGGCCCGCAGCCTGTCCTCCTCCAGCGACACCCGGTCGCGATTGTCCTGTCGGTTCTGGGCCAGCAGGATCAGCGGCGCGGCATAGGCGGCCTGGGTGGAAAACGCCAGATTCAGCAGGATGAACGGGTAGGGGTCCCAGCGCAACGCGATAACGGAGACGTTCAGCGCGATCCAGACGATCACCACCACCGTCTGGATCGCCAGATAGCGTCCGGTACCCAGGAACCGGGCGATCCGTTCACTGCCGCGCGCCAGTGCCTCGGCGTCCCAGTCGAACCGGAACCGGGACTCGACCGGGGTCTCCAGCCGCTGCCGGGCGGTGATCGCCGCCCGGCTCACGGTGCTCTTCTCCGTCACGATCGCACACCTTCGAACAGTTGCTCGTCCGCACGCCAGTCCCGCGGCAGCAGATGGTCCAGGACGTCGTCCACGCTGACCGCGCCCAGCAGATGGTTCTGCTCGTCCACGACCGGCGCGCACACCAGGTTGTAGCTGGCGAAATAGCGGGCCACCGCGGTGAGCGGCGCCTCCGGCCGCAGCGTGGTCAGATCGGTGTCCAGGATCCCGCCCACCAGATGCGCGGGCGGCTCCCGCAGCAGCTGCTGCAGGTGGACGCAGCCCATATAGCGCCCGGTCGGTGTCGCGGTCGGCGGCCGGACGACGAACACCATCGAGGCCAGTGCCGGCGTCAGATCGGGGTCGCGGACCCGCGCCAGGGCTTCCGCGATCGTGGTCGCGGGCGTCAGGATCACCGGCTCGGGTGTCATCAGGCCGCCCGCGGTGTCCGGGGAGTGCTCGAGCAAACGGCGTACCGGCTCGGACTCCTGCGGATCCATCAGCGCCAGCAGGGATTCGGCCTCGTTCTCCGGCAGACCGCCCAGCAGATCGGCGGCGTCGTCGGGATCCATGGCCTCGAGTACGTCGGCGGCGCGCCCGATCTCGAGCTTGCCCAGCAGTTCCAGCTGATCGTCCCCCGACAGTTCCTGCACCACATCGGCCAGCCGCTCGTCGTCGAGCGCGACCGCCACCTCCAGGCGCCGTTTCTCCGGCAGCTCGCGCAGCATATGCGCGACATCGGCGGCCCGCTGCCCCTCGAACTGCTCGAGCAGGGTGCTGACGTCCTGACCCGGCCGCCCCAACTCGTACGGCGTGAGCCCGTCCACCCGGGCCCAGTCCACCACGTGCACCGTGCGCCGCCGCCCGATCCGGCGGTGGCCGCGTACCGCGACCCGCGAGACCCGCCAATCCCGGGTACGGGTCAGCGTGATCCCGAGATCCACCACGAAGACGTCGACTCCGGCCAGATCCGGCAGGTCCGGATCGTCCACCCGCACCGCGGAGTCGACGATCTGTGCCATGGCCAGCAGTTCGCCGGGACGTTGCGCGAAGCGGCGCAGACTGACATTGCCGGTGTTCAGGGTCACCGAACCGGGCTCGACGGAGGTCACTCGCAGCATCGGCACGAAGATCCGCCGCCGGGTCGGCAACTCCACCACCAGGCCGTGGACACGCGGTTCCTGCCGGTCGTACCGGACGGCGACGACTACGTCGCGTACGCGGCCGATAGACTCGCCGTCCGGCCCCAGCACCGCCAGGCCGGTCAGCCTGGCGATATACACCCTGGTAGCTGCCATGGTTGCCAGGCTAGATGTTCCGGGGCCGGACCGGGCCGACCCCAGGAGAGTTGATGAAGCCGCGCCGTTCCGTGCTAGCTGTGCCGGGCAGCAACCCGAAAATGATCGTCAAGGCCAAGGGCCTGCCCGTCGACGAGGTGTTCCTCGACCTCGAGGACGCGGTCGCGCCCGACGCGAAGGCCGCGGCCCGCGCGAATATCATCGCCGCGCTCAACGACTCCGGCTGGGGCAACCAGTTGCGGGTGGTCCGGGTCAACGACTGGACGACGCAGTGGACCTACGCCGACGTGATATCGGTGGTCGACGGCGCCGGTACCGCGATCGACGCGATCCTGCTGCCGAAGGTGACCGACGGCGGCCAGGTGCGCGCACTGGATCTGCTGCTGAGTCAGCTGGAGCGGGCCAACGGCATCGAACCCGGCCGGATCGGGATCGAACCCCAGATCGAGAACGCGCTCGGCCTGCGCAATATCGACGAGATCGCCACCGCCAGCCCGCGGGTGCAGACGCTGGTCTTCGGCCCGGCCGATTTCATGGCGAGTATCAATATGCGCACCTTGGTGGTCGGTGAGCAGCCCGAGGGGTACGACACCGGCGACGCCTACCACCACATCTTGATGACCATCCTGCTCACCGCCCGCGCCCACGGCCTACAGGCTATCGACGGCCCCTACTTGCAGATCCGCGATCTCGCGGGATTCCGGCGGGCGGCCGGGCGCACCGCGGCCCTGGGCTTCGACGGCAAATGGGTGCTGCACCCGGGCCAGGTCGATGCCGCGAACGAGATCTTCAGCCCCCGGCAATCCGATTACGACCACGCCGAACTCATCCTGGAGGCCTACGCCTATCACACCTCGTCCGCGGGCGGCGCCCGTGGCGCGGTGATGCTCGGCGACGAGATGATCGACGAGGCCAGCGCCAAGATGGCGGGGGTCATCGCGGAGAAGGGCCGGGCGGCGGGGATGAGCCGGACGACGACGTTCAGTCCGCCGGAGTAGGCGCGGTGCTTTCGGCGCGCTGGGCGGCAACCCGCGCCGCCGCGGGCGCCGTCAAATAAGACAGAATGGACTTCATGACGAACCCTCTTGGAGGAACGAATCGCGGCAGACAGGGTCTGCCCACGCCCCCTTCGGGATGGCCGGTCGGTTCGTATCCGACCTATGCCGAGGCGCAGCGTGCGGTGGACTATCTGGCGGACAACCAGTTTCCGGTGCAGAACGTGACCATTGTCGGTGTCGATCTGATGCAGGTCGAGCGGGTGTTGTATCGGCTCAACTGGGGAAAGGTGATCGGTGGGGGTGTGGTGTCGGGTGCTTGGCTGGGACTTTTCCTGGGGTTGTTGCTGAGCCTTTTCACCACGAACGGAATGGCCGGTCCGCTGGTGGTGGGTTTGGTGGGCGGCATCATTTTCGGTGTCATCTCCACCACGATTCCCTACGCCGCTACTCGTGGTCAGCGTGATTTCGCGTCGACCATGCAATTGGTCGCGGGTCGTTACGACGTGCTGTGTGATCCGAAAACGGCCGAACAGGCCCGGGATATGCTCGCCCGGCTGGCCATCTAGCGGATGGACGTGATCGAGCGCGTGCGGGCCGCGGTGGTCCGCTTCTTCGGTGTGGACGCCGCCGCGGTGGATACGGCGTCGATGACGTTTCTGGGTTTGGAGCCGATCGAGATACTGCGGATCCCCGGAGACGGGGTGACCCACTATGTGACGGTGGGCGGATCGCGGCATCCGATGGGTGATCCGGGTGACCTGCACGCGGATCCGGTGCGGGGGCCACGGGCGGAATTGGTGTTGACGTTGCGGTCGGCCGCCGGGGCCGGTGCGGGGGTCGCCCGGTCGCTGGGTGTGCTGGCGGCGGCGCCCGCCGTCGAAGGTGTTGTGTTGCAAGCCGATGCGTTGCTGGATATGGGCGACCCGATCTGGCGGGACGCGCCGTTCACGGCGGTGCTGCTGGGTGCGGGGGAGATCCCGGAGATCGAATTGCCGGATCCGGCCGAGCCGGTGCGGTACTTCGCTGTGACCCCGGTGACGGCGACGGAGGCGGCCTGGGTGCGGGTGCGCGGGGCGCAGGCGCTGCGTGACGCCTGGGCCGAGGCGGGGATCGATGTGCTGGACCCCGGTCGCGGAGCGGCGTCGCTCTAGCGGCCGGCCGCGGGGCGGCGCCGCTGCGGTGGACTCCGACGCGGCAGCGAAGCGTCCGGGCGGGCCGGTTCAGAGCCAGTTGTTGCGGTGGAACATCGCCAACAGCGTGAGGCAGATTCCGAGGATGATGAGCAGCACCACCGGATAACCCCAGCTGGTCTTCAGTTCCGGCATGTGCTCGAAGTTCATTCCGTAGATTCCGGCGATCATGGTCGGCACCGCGGCGATGGCGACCCACGCCGATATCTTGCGCATATCGGTGTTCTGCTGGACGGTGATCTTGGTGAGTGCGGCGCTGATGAGTGCGCTCAGCGAATCGTCGAAATCGGTGATGCGTTCGGCGACGCCGGTGTGATGGTCGGCGACATCGCGAAGATAGCGCCGGATCTCCGGATCGAGCGGGAGTTCCTCTTTGTGCACCAGCAATTGCAGGGGCACGGCCAGCGGATTCACCGCGCGCCGCAATTCCACTACCTCGCGTTTGAGCTGATAGATCGCTTCGACGGTGATCGGGGTGCGCGGGGTGAAAACCTCTTCTTCCATCGCGTCGATATCGAATTCCACCGCCTGCACCACATCTATATAGGTATCGACGACATGGTCGGCTATGGCGTGCAGTACCGAGCCGGGGCCCAGCCGTAGGCGGTCGGGGTCGGCTTCCAGTTCACGGCGGACGACGGCCAGGGGCGAGTGTTCGCCGTGGCGGACCGCGATCACGAAATCCGGCGCGGTGAAGATCATCAGCTCGCCCGTCTCGACGATCTCGCTGACCGTATGGAGATCGTGTTCGAGGTAGGCCACCGTGCGCATGACCATCACGAGGGTGTCGTCGTAGCGTTCCAGTTTCGGCCGCTGATGGGCATGTACCGCGTCCTCGACGGCCAGGGCGTGCAGGTCGAAGGTCGCGGCCACCTCGGCCATCTGCTCGGCATCGGGGTCGTGCAGACCCAGCCAGACGAAACCGCCTTGTTCCCGCGCGGTGGCGAGGGCCTGCTCATGGGTGAACCGGCCGGGGAGACGTTCGCCGTCGACATAGACCGCGCAGTCGACGATCGCGCGTGCCGTCGGTATCCGGATATGCGGTACCGCCGGAGAGCGCCGCATCCGCCCAGGACCATGGAACGGAAGCGGTATCGAAGGCACTCGTCGATGCTACTTCGCGACAGTCTGTCCGCCCGTGGCACGCTGCCGGGCGGCGCTTCCCGGCCACCCCGGTGGCGCCGCGCCCGCGCACTGACAGACTGGACGGCGTGCGCATCGATCTGCATACCCATTCCACCGCGTCCGACGGCACCGACAGTCCGGCCGGACTGGTGCGCGAAGCGGCGGCCGCCGGGCTGGACGTGGTCGCGATCACCGATCACGACACCACCGCCGGCTGGGCTGAGGCCGCGGCGGCCCGCCCCGCGGGACTGACGCTGGTCCGGGGAATGGAGATGTCGTGCGTGGGTCGCGGTGTCGACGGCTACCCGGTCGCGGTGCACCTACTGGCCTATCTGTTCGACCCGGCCGACCGCGGCTTCGCGGCCGAACGCGAACGCTTGCGCGCCGAACGGGTGCAGCGGCTACGCGCCATGGCCGAGCTGATGGCCGCGGACGGGTTGCCGGTGGATCCCGATGCCGTCCTCGCGTCCGCCGGCCCCGCGGCGGGTCGCCCGCATCTGGCCCGCGCCCTGGTCGAGGCGGGCGTGGTGCCCTCCGTCGACGCCGCCTTCGCCGATCTGCTGTCGTCGAACGGCCGGTACTACGTCGAGAAGGCCGATACACCGTTGCGCCGGGCGGTGGAGATGATCGCCGAAGCCGGCGGGGTGAGCGTGCTCGCCCACGGCCGCGCTCGCAGTCGTGGCCGGCTCCTGGACCTGCGGGAGGTCCGCGACCTCGTCCCGTACGGGCTCGGCGGCCTGGAGGTCGATCACCCCGATCACAGCGCGTCGGATCGGACGGTGTTGCGGGAGCTGGCGCGGGAGTGCGGTCTGCTGATCACCGGTTCCTCGGACTATCACGGTGTCAACAAGACCATCGGCCTCGGCGACTGCACGACCGAACCGGACCAGTTCGAGAAATTGGTGGGCAGATCGGCCGGCGTACCGGTGCTCGCGTCATGAGACTGATCCGCGGGATCAGCGGAATCGTCGCGGCCGGACTCGTGCTGCTGGCGGTGGTGGTGGTCGGCGCGGCGCTGATCGGCGACCGGCGCGGCTTTCCCGGACCCGGCGCGGAATCGGTGGTCGCGCATATCGCCGTCGCGGTGATAGCCGTTGTCGCACAGGTGTATTCGGATCGAACGCGTGGCGCGATGAGCCTCGGCGCGGCAGCGGTGCCGCCGGTCGCCGGTGCGATCCTGCTGTGGACTCAGTGGTGGTGTTGACGGCAGCCCGCCGCACCGCCCGCGCCCGGGGGCGCGGGGTTCACACGGCGCCGCCGCGATCCTGAGCTGTCTCACCCCGGCATGGCGGCGGTCGCGAGTTCTCCCTTACGGGAAGGTAATGCTCACGGCATACGCTCATGTCGTGGTGTCCGATACGCGAAATCCGCGGCGTCCGGTTTGGCGAACGACCAGGGACCTGGCACAATGTTGCGGATTCCCGATCGTTGCCACCGCCGGGTCGGGGATATCCGGCGCCCGCCGCTACGCGACGCACCGTCGCGGCCGGAAATGGACGCCTGTCGAGTTCTGCCGGACCAACCCGTCCGAAACCCATCCGGACCGTCGCTGCCCGAAATCAGCGCCCACGCCCATCGCCTCGTGTCCGGGGTTCGACGGATCGTCCGGGTCATGGCACCACTGGAAACATCCTGGTCGCGCCACCGATGAACGATATGACGCAGATAACACCAAATACCCGGCGGTAACCGTCCACCGGTTACGACCGCAACCAGCAGGAGTGAAATCGTGTCCTCTGTGACTGACGCACCGAATGCCACCGCCAGCAAAGATGAGGTCGAAGATCTCTCGGCGATCACTCACGAGGAGATCTTCGCGGGTCACCTCGGCGGCAAGCTCTCGGTCGAGCTCAGCTCGCCGCTGGCCACCCAGCGCGACCTATCGATCGCCTACACCCCGGGTGTGGCGCAGGTCAGTCGTGCGATCGCCGAAGACGAGACACTGGCCAAACGCTACACCTGGACCGACCGGCTGGTCGTCGTGGTCAGCGACGGCTCCGCGGTGCTGGGCCTCGGCGATATCGGCCCCCGCGCGTCCCTGCCCGTCATGGAAGGCAAGTCGGCGCTGTTCAAGAAGTTCGCCGGGCTGGACTCCATTCCGATCGTGCTCGACACCAAAGACGTCGACGAGATCGTCGAAACCCTCATCCGCCTCCGGCCGAGCTTCGGCGCGGTGAACCTGGAGGACATCTCCGCCCCCCGCTGCTTCGAAATCGAGAAGCGCGTGATCGAGGCGCTGGATTGCCCGGTCATGCACGACGACCAGCACGGCACCGCGATCGTGGTGCTGGCCGCCCTCAACGGCGCCGCCCAGGTCCAGGGCCGGGCGACCTCCGGTCTGAAGGTGGTCGTGTCCGGCGCCGGCGCCGCCGGCGTCGCCTGCACGAACATCCTGCTGGCCGCGGGCATCGCCGATGTCACGGTGCTGGACTCGAAGGGCATTGTCAGCCGGGACCGCACCGACCTGAACGCGGTGAAGGCCGACCTCGCCCAGCGCACCAACCCGCGTGGTCTCACCGGCACCGCGGCCGACGCGCTGACCGGCGCCGACGTTTTCCTGGGCCTGTCCGCGGGCACCATCGGCGAGGAGCTCATCGCCTCGATGGCGCCGGAGGCGATCGTGTTCGCCATGTCCAACCCGGACCCGGAGATCCACCCCGACGTGGCCCGTAAGTACGCCGGGATCGTCGCGACCGGGCGTAGCGACTTCCCGAACCAGATCAACAATGTGCTCGCCTTCCCCGGCGTGTTCAAAGGCGCGCTCGACGCGGGCGCCCGGCGCATCACCGAGGGCATGAAGATCGCCGCCGCCAACGCCATCCTGGGCGTGGTGGCCGACGAGCTCGCCGTCGACAAGATCGTCCCCAGCCCGCTCGACCCCCGGGTCGCGCCCGCGGTCGCCGATGCGGTCGCCGCGGCCGCCCGCGCGGAGGGCGTCGCCTGATAGATCGTGCCGCCTTACCCGGGCGGTAACCGCAACTACAGCACTCGGCCCGCACCCTGGGTCGGGTGCTGTAGTTTTCGGCGCGCTCGGTCGTCGCGTGGCCACCGGCGCGTCCCGGCCTCGCGGGGTGGACGGCTCCGGTTGTGGAGTGCGGCGGTAGATTCTGGGGCTGTCGGGTGCTCGGTTTCGGGTGCGGGGGGCTGGTTATGGAAGTGGGTGTCTCGCGCGATGGTGCTGACCGCGTCGATGCGTATCGTAGGGCGGGCGCTGGTGCCGGTTCTCGCTCTTCTCGCAGTCTCCTGTGGCAGGGACGACGGTCCGGAGCCGCTGGTAGTGGGGGCACAGGGGTCGGCGCAGTCGCGGGTGCTGGCCGAGATCTACGCGCAGGCGTTGGCGCGGACCGGGGCGGCGGTGCGGGTCGAGCCGGGGTTGCGGGATCGGGCGGAGGTGTTCGCGGCGCTGGACGCGGGAACCGTCGCGGTGGCCGCCGACCACAACGGCGCGCTGCTCGGCGTGCTGAACACCGGAGCCGAGGCCGCGACCACCGATGACGTGACCGAAGAGCTGAACGGTTCGCTGCCGGAGGGCACGATCACTTCCGACCCGGCCGACGGAGCCGATTTCGAACCCCGGGTGCTGATCACCGCCGCCCTGGCCGAACAGCGCGGCATCGATTCGGTGCAGGACCTGCTCGCCCAGTGTCCGTCGCTGATCGCGGGGACCGCGGTGGTGCCGGGCCTGTTCGACCTGCCCCCGGTGGCCGGGGAGATCTCCGGGTGCGCGTTCGGTGCGACCCAGGTCTTCACCGATCCGGTGGAATTGCGCCGCGCTCTCGTGGACGGCCGGATCCAGGCCGCCGCGCTGGGCGGGCCCGCCGAATTCCTGCCCGGGGGCGCCGACGGTCTGCGGGTGCTCGCCGACTCCGGGGACGCGATCCGGGCGGAGAACCCGCTCGCCCTCGTGCGTAAGGGCGCGCTCGACGATGTCGAGTTGGAGAAGCTCAACTATGTGGCCGGGGAGCTCACCACCGACGAACTCGGGGCGCTGGTGCTGCGGGTGCGCGACGAATCCGCCGATCCCGCGGAGCTGGCCCGCACCTGGCTGGACGCACACGGTCTATAGGGCGGACTAGGATCGGTCCGATATGCCCGGAATGTTGGCGGGGCCGGTGGCGTCGTATCGATAGTCCGGAGTGACCACGGCATGAGCAGGCTGCGGCTTCCCGTGCGCCGTCCCCACGGTGAGCCGGTAGTCACCAGGCGGTGCGTTCGTGTGACGCACCGCGACAGATCCACGAACCGGCGCAACGGGCGCCGCTCGGACAGGAACGGAAGCTATGCCCACTCAACGTAATCCGTGGTTCGCACTGGGTGCACTGGTCGTCGGATTCTTCATGATCCTGCTCGATGTGACCATCGTGGCAGTCGCCAATCCGGCGATCATGACCGGTCTGGGGGCCGATATCTCCCAGGTCATCTGGGTGACGAGCGCCTATCTGCTCACCTACGCGGTGCCGTTGCTGATCACCGGGCGGCTCGGGGACCGATTCGGGCCGAAGAACATCTATCTGATCGGCCTGACGGTGTTCACCCTGGCCTCGCTGTGGTGCGGGTTGTCCGGCAATATCGAGACCCTGATCGCCGCGCGGGCCGTGCAGGGCCTGGGGGCCGCGCTGATGACGCCGCAGACGATGGCGGTGATCACCCGCACCTTCCCGCCGGACGGACGTGGCGCGGCCATGGGCATGTGGGGCGCGGTCGCCGGCCTGGCGACGCTGATCGGACCCATTCTGGGTGGCGTGCTGGTCGACGGTCTGGGCTGGGAGTGGATCTTCATCGTCAATGTGCCGGTGGGTGTGATCGCCTTCGCGCTCGCGGTGTGGCTGGTGCCGTCGCTGCCGACCAATGAGCACAAATTCGATCTGGTGGGCGTCGTGCTCAGCGCGGTGGGCATGTTCCTGCTGGTGTTCGGCATCCAGGAGGGCAACACCAGCGATTGGTCGGGAAAGATCTGGGCGATGATCGCGGCCGGGATCGTGGTGCTGGCGGTGTTCGTGGCGACGCAGGCGCGCGGCAAGGGCGAACCGTTGCTGCCGCTGCCGCTGTTCCGCGACCGCAACTTCTCGCTGTCGAATCTGGCCATCGCCAGTATGGGTGCGGCCGTCACCGCGGTCATGGTGCCGCTCTACTTCTACCTGCAGGCCGTGCACGGGATGACGCCGACCAGGTCGGCGCTGGTGCTGGCCCCGATGGCCATCATCACCGGTTTCGCCGCGCCGGTGATCGGCAAACTGTCGGGTCGTTTCCATCCGCGGCTCATCCCGACCATCGGTTTCCTGCTGTTCGCCGTGTCGATCTTCTGGTTCGCCCTGGTCATGCGGGATCCGCACGCGAACATCGCTTGGCTGGTCGTGGCGGGTGCGGTCGCCGGTGCGTCCAATGCCTGTATCTGGGCGCCGCTGGCCACCACAGCGACCCACAACCTGCCCATCGCGCAGGCCGGCGCGGGGGCGGGCGTCTACAACACCACCCGGCAGGTCGGATCGGTGTTGGGCAGTGCGGCGATCAGCGCGCTGATCGCGGCGCGGATGAGCGCGGCGGGGCTGGGCGACGCACCGGCCGGTGAGGGCATGGGCGGCGGGCAGGTTCCCGAACAGGTGCGGCAGGCGTTCAGTACCGCGTTGAGCCAGGCCACCTATCTGCCGGCCGCGCTGCTGCTGATCGGCGTGGTCGCCTCGGCGCTGTTCATCCGCAACACTTCCGCCTCCCCGACGGCCGGATCCGCGGCGGCGTCGGCCAAGGAGGATTCGCTGGCCGGATAGGCGGTGGCCGCTACCGGAAACGAAGGTGGCCCGGGTCGGCACAAGGCCGGCCCGGGCCACCGCGTTCCGGCGGATCAGCTGTAGATCTTGTCCACCTCGTTGGCGTACTGCTTCATGACCACGGCGCGTTTCAGCGACATCTTCGGGGTCAGCTCGCCGGTCTCCTGGGTCCAGTCCACGGTCAGGATGTTGATCTTCTTGATCTGCTCGGCCTTGGAGACCTTCTTGTTGGCCTCGGCGACCGCGGCCTCTACTTCGGCGACCAGAACCGGGTTCTCGACCAGGTCGGCGATGGCGATATCGGCGGAAACGCCGTTGCGTTCCTTCCAGCCGGGCAGCGCCTCCGGATCGAGCGTGATCAGCGCGCCGATGAACGGCTTCCCGTCACCGACCACCATCACCTGGCCGATCAGCGGATGCGCCCGCAGCTGGTCCTCCATCGGGGCGGGGGACACGTTCTTGCCGCCCGCGGTGACCAGGATTTCCTTCTTGCGGCCGGTGATGGTGATGAAGCCGTCGGCGTCGATGGCGCCCAGATCGCCGGTCTTGAACCAGCCGTCCACGAAGGCGTCCGCGGTCGCGTCGTCATTGCCCCAATAGCCGCCGAAGACCACCGGGCCGCGCAGCAGCAGTTCGCCGTCCTCGCCGATCTTGGCGCCGTGGCCCTCGAGCGGACGGCCCACCGACCCCACGCGGATGTGTTCCGGGGTGTTGACGGCGACGGCGGCCGTGGTCTCGGTCAGGCCGTAGCCCTCGAAGATGGTCACACCGACACCGCGGAAGAAGTGGCCGAGCCGGGCGCCCAGCGGGCCACCGCCGGAGACCGCGGCCTGACAGTTACCGCCGAGCGCGGCGCGCAGTTTCCCGTAGACGAGTTTGTCGAACAGGGCGTGCCGGGCGCGCAGCACCAGACCCGGTTTACCTCTGCCCAGGGCCTCGCTGTACTCGATCGCGGTGGCCGCGGCGACATCGAAGATCTTGCCCTTGCCCTCGTCGTGCGCCTTCTGCTCAGCAGCGTTGAACACCTTCTCGAAGACCCGCGGGACCGACAGTACGAAGTCCGGCCGGTGCTCGGCGAACTGCTGTACCAGGGTGCTCCAGTCGGAGGTGTGGGCGACGGTCACCCTGGCGTCGAACGCGGCCAGGCTCACGGCGCGGGCGAACACATGCGCCAGCGGCAGGAACATCAGCGTCTTCTTGCCGGGGGTCAGGAACGAGGCCAGCGCGATGCGGTCGGCCCGGGACTCGGCGTACAGATTGGCGTGGCTGAGCATGACGCCCTTGGGCCGGCCCGTCGTCCCGGAGGTGTAGATCAGGGTGGCCGGCGAAGCCGCGGCCACCTGGGTCCGCCGCTCGTGCACGGCCTGGTCGTCCAGGTCCGCGCCGCGCCGGACCAGCTCGTCGATCGCGCCCGACTCGAATTGCAGGGTTTCGCGCAACGTGGGCAGTTCGGCCGGATCGATCTCCTCGATCACGCCGCGGTGTTTGTCGTTCTCGACGACGAGCAGCGCGGTCGCCGAATCCTGCAGGATCCAGCGGGCCTGTTCGGCGGAGGAGCTGTCATAGATGGCGACGGTGCATCCGCCGGCCGCCCATACGGCGAAATCGAGCAGGGTCCATTCGTAGCGCGTGCCGGCCATGATGGCGACCCGGTCACCGAGTTCGATCCCCGAGGCGATCAAACCCTTGGCCACCTCGGTGACGGCCTGCGCGAACTCCGCGGCCCGTACATCGCGCCAGCCGCCCCGGCCGTCGGGGACGTTGAACATCACCGCGGCGGGAGATTCCTTCGCGTGCCGGAACACGTTGTCGGAATTGTTCGCGTCCTCCGGGATTGTGTAGGAAGCCGGGGCTTCGAACTCGCGCATCATTGCCTTTCCCTGTTTGCCAACTCGTCGGTAATTTACGCCACCGGATCCGGCCGAGGCGCAGGCCACCGGTAAAAGCCCAGCATCTCACGCCGCGATCGGGGTGAAGTTGGGGCTCGATCAGTACTTCATCCTAGGTCGCCCGCCGGTAGCTGATCGACGGCTTGCCGCAGGAAATCGGCCATTTCGGTCAGTGCGATGGACGCGGGTCCGATGAGGGCGGCCTGTAGCTGCGCGACATGCCAGAGCCCCCGGCTCTCGGTGAACTCGACGGTGACGTCGGCCGCCCGCAGGGCCGCGGTCAGGTCGACGCACTGCGGGTGCAGCAGTTCGTCGACATCGGCCTGGACGTAGACCGGCGGCAGCCCGGCCAGCACACCGTGCAGCGGGGCGTAGCCGGGGTCGGCGGGATCGCCGGCGCCCAGGTAGGCCGCGGCGCAGGCGCGGGACCAGGGTCCGTTCACCACTAGATCGCGGGGGCGTTCGGGCAGCTGGTTCGGATCGACCCACGGCGCGATCAGTCCGAGCGCGGCAGGGGTGTGGCCGTGCCGGGCGATCAGCCGCTGCGCCAGTGCCAGCGACAGTCCGCCGCCGGCCGAATCGCCGGCGACGGCGATCCGTCCGGGCTGATAGCCGTGTTCGGTGACCAGTTCGAGAAAGGCGGCTTCCGCGTCGTCCAGCGCCGCCGGGTACGGATGTTCGGGCGCCAGCCGATAGTCGACCGCGTAGACCGGCAGACCGGTCGCGACGGCGAGCCGGCCGTTGAGCGACCGGTGGGTGGTCAGCGAACCCACGGCGTAGCCGCCGCCGTGCAGGTACAGCACGGCGGCGGGTTCGGTCGCGGCGGGTGTGCGCGGCGACAGCCGCTCGGCCGGGCGACCGCCCAGCCGCAGTCGTGTCACCTCGACACCCGCGGGCACCGGTTGCAGTGCCGAGCCGGCGTCGATCAGTGCCCGCTGGACCCGCCACGGCAGCCGCGAATGCAGCGATACGCGATACATCGGACCCAGAATTGCCCGCGCCAGCGGCAGCGGCAGCGCGATATCTCGCATTGCGTTCTCTTTCCCGGTGCCGATCAGGGCAGGAAACGGCGTTCGACGGCGACGGCGATGCGCTGGTACCCGGAGGCGGCGGTCCGCACGAACAGGTCCAGCAGTTTGGCCTCCCAGCCGATCAGCACCCGTCCGCGGCCCTTGCGGACCCCGTCGACGATGGTCTCCGCGGCCATTTCAGGGCTGTGGATGGCGAGGTATTTGTCGAACTGCGAGCTGGCTTCCGCGCCGTCGATATCGTCGGTGTAGGTCGCGTTGCGGGCGACCGCGGTCTTGATGCCGCCGGGGTGCACGCAGGTCACCTGGACCGGCGCCCGGTCCACCAGCATTTCCTGCCGCAGCGCCTCGGTGAATCCGCGGACCGCGAATTTGGCCGAGTTGTACGCCGCCTGCCCCGGAACGGCGATCAGGCCGAACAGGCTGGAGACATTGACGACGTGCCCGTCGCCGGATTCCAGGAGGTAGGGCAGGAACGCCTTGGTCCCGTTCACCACTCCCCAGAAATCGACGTCCATGATCCGGTCGATGTCTTTGAAATCGGTTTTGACGACATCGCCGTGGTGGGCGATACCGGCATTGTTGTAGATCTGGTGGACCACGCCGAAATGCTGTTTCACCGCGTCCGCGTACAGCAGGACGGCTTCGCGTTCGGCCACATTCAGCCGGTCCGATTTGACCTCCGCGCCCAGCTGTTCGCAGCGGCGGACCGTTTCGGCCAGACCCTCGGTATCGATATCGGACAGCGCCAGCTTCGCGCCGCGCCGGGACAGGTTCACGGCCAGTGCGCGACCGATACCGGAGCCTGCTCCGGTGATGACACAGACCTTGTTGCGGAAATAGGCGTCGTTGCTCACTGTGCGGTCACTACCTTCAGCTCGGGACGTTCGGGGGCGGCGTCCGTGGTCGTCGTATCGTAGGCGTCCACGTCGAATTTCTTTGTGATGCGCCGGAATTCGAAGGTGAAGTCCGGCCAGAGGGTTGTATTGTTCCCGTGCTTGTCCAGGTACCAGCTGGCGCAGCCGCCGGTGCTCCAGACGCTCTTGGTGAGTTTTTTCTGCAGGCCGGTGTTATAGGTGTCCTGCGCGGCGCGGCGCACCTCGACGGTGCGCAGGCCGGTGCGGTCGAAGGTCGCCAGGGCGTCGGCGACATAGTTGATCTGGGATTCGATCATGTACACCATCGACGTGTGGCCCAGCCCGACGTTGGGGCCGAGCAGGAAGAACATATTCGGGTAGTTGGCGATCGACGAGCCTTTGTAGCCCTGCTGGCCGATATCGTCGAACACCTCGGTGAGACTGCGGCCGTCGCGGCCGTAGATGGTCTCGTAGGCGGGGGAGTCGGTGACGTGGAACCCGGTGGCGACCACGATCGCGTCGACCTCCCGTTCGGTGCCGTCGGCGGTGACGATCGAATTCGCGCGGATCTCGGCGATACCGTCGGTGACCACGTCGACGTTGTCGCGGTCCAGGGCCGGGTAGTACTCGTTGGAGATCAGCATGCGCTTGCAGCCGATCCGGAAATCGGGGGTGACCTTCTTGCGCAGTTCGGGATCGCGGATCTCCCACTGCAATTTGGCTTTGGCCAGTGCCTCGAACCCGCGCATGAGCGGCGGGAATTTGGCCAGACCGACGACCTGGGTCTCACGGGCGGCGTAGATGGCGGCCCGAGACAGGCGCTGGACGCCCGGGATGTGTTTGAAGGCGAGGCGCTCGGGCCGCAGATACGGCCGGTCCATCCGGGGCAGCAGCCAGGGTGCGGTGCGCTGGTAGACGTCGAGGTGGGCGACGCTGCCGGCGATGGCGGGGACGATCTGGATGGCCGACGCGCCGGTGCCGATCACCGCGACGCGTTTGCCGACCAGGTCGGAATCATGGTTCCAGCGGGCCGAGTGGAAGATCTCGCCCTCGAAGCTGTTGATGCCCTTGATATCGGGCAGGTTGGGTTCGCACAGCGCGCCGACCGCGGACACCACGGTGTCGGCGGTGAAATCGCCTTTGCTCGTGGTGACCTCCCACTGCGCGGTTTCGCTGTTCCAGCGGGCGCCGGTGACATCGCAGTCGAAGAGGTGCTTGTCGCGCACCTTGTATTTGTCGGCGACGCCCTGGATATAAGCCTGGATCTCGCCCTGCCGGGAGAACGAGCGCGACCAGTTCGGGTTCAGCGCGAACGAGTACGAGTAGAGGTGGGACGGCACATCGCACGCCGCGCCCGGATAGGTGTTGTCACGCCAGGTGCCACCGACATCGCTACCGCGTTCCAGTACGAGGAAATCCTCGCGGCCCTGCTGGGTCAGCCGGATGGCCAGGCCCAGGCCGGCGAAACCGCTGCCGATGATGATCGTCCGCAGATGACGGGTGGGCTGGTTAGCGACAGCTTTGTCTGTAACCTTGCGACTCATATACTCAGGGTAAGGCTCTATTGAGCCGGAGTCAACAGTATTGAACGGCAGTCAGTAGGATGGTCGCGTGAGTACGAGTCCGGGGGTCACCGCCAAACGTGTCCGACTGAGCCCGGACGAGCGTCGGACGCAGCTGATCACGCTCGGGGTCGAGATGCTCGGCGAGCGGGCCATCGAGGACATCTCGGTCAGCGAAATCGCGGCCCAGGCCGGAATCTCGCGCGGGCTGCTGTTCCACTACTTCCCCACCAAGCAGGATTTCCAGCTCGAAGTCGTCCGGCACGCGAACGCCGAACTGCTGGCCCGGGTCACCCCGGATCCAGGACTGGGGCTGTTCGACATGCTGCGGGATTCGGTGGGCCGCTATATCGACTACGTCAGCGAGAACCGCACCTCGTACCTGGCGCTGCTGCGGGGCCCCACCAGTTCCAGCCCGGACCTGCTCGGCCTGGTCGAGCAGACTCGGCGCGCGATCGCCGACATCATCCTCACCCAGGTCCCGCTGTCCCCGGAGGAGCGGGACCAGCCCCGCCTGGTTCTGGCGGTCCGGGGCTGGGTCGCGTTCACCGAGGAGACCACGCTGTCATGGCTGCGCGAGGAAACCGTCACCCGTGACGAACTGATCGAACTCCTGGTGGAATCGCTGCTGGCACTGGCGATGGCGGTGAACCCGGCGCTGGCCGCGGCGCTGCGGGCCTGACGGCGGCGGTGTCCGGCGCCGCCACCGAATCCGCCTGCGCTGCCGGTGCGGACCGTTGCCCCCTGACGACCTCGGTGACCGTCATGGCCGCACCCTCTTGGCCGAGCCCGATGCGGCCGAACGGTTCTCACTGTTTGTCGTGCGTGGGGCTCCCGCCAACAGGCTGCGCAGGTGCGCGAGGATTTCGGCGCGGGCGGGCTTGGCCGCGGGGATCGCTCCCGGCATGCTCAGGAACGCGTGGGTCGCTTCCGGGTAGCGCGTCAGCGTCACACCGACTCCGGCGCCGCGCAGGCGGTCGGCATATGCCGCGGCCTGGTCTTCCAGGGGATCCAGCCCCGCGGCCTGGATGAGCGCGGGGGCCAGGCCCGTGAGGTCGTCGTGATGCAGCGGTGAGATGGTGCGGCGGTCGAAGGATTCGGGTACGGCGATACGCGGTGTTGCGCGGCATTGGGCCGGTGACGCGGTCGGACTGTCCGCGTTCTCGGTGAACGAGGGGTACGCGAAGGCGCTCTCGGTCCAGTCGAGCTGCGGGTTGATCAGTACCTGGGTGCGCACCGGCACCCCGAGTTCCGGTGCTCTGATCGCGGTGAGCGCCGCCAGCGTCGCGCCGGCGCTGGACCCCAGCAGGGCGATCCGGGTCCGGTCGGCGCCCCACTGGGCGGCCTGCTCGGCGAGGCGGGGTACGGAATCGTAGGCGTCCTCGACCGGCGCCGGTACGGGATGCTCGGGCGCCAGGCGATAGTCGACCGCGGCGACCACGGCCGGGCAGCCGACCGCGAGGTGGCTCAGCAGCCAGTCGTCCTGGTCGGGTGCGCCGCTGATCAATCCGCCGCCGTGGAAGGCGACGATCAGCGGTAGCGGCGCGGTTTCCCGCTCGGGTCGGTACACGCGAACGTTCAGCCCGCGGCCGGGGAGATCGAGGACATGGGTGGTGATCCGCGCCGCGCGATCGACTCGGCCGGTGATGGGCGTCAACAGGGCCGACCTGAGCATCCGGTTCTGTGCCGCACGGGATTCCACGACCTGATCCGGTGTGATCGAGTCCCAGTCCGTATCGGGCATCAGTGCGGCCAGGATCCGCATCCGCAGGGGAATTTTGCCTCGCATAATGTGCCTTCCGTGGTGTTTCAGTTGCCGCATATCGCGTATCGGCGCGGTGCCGAAAGCGCGTCGTCGCTGGGGTGGGGTCGCGGTTTTCCGGACGGGCCGAGTTCGTTCCAGCGCGCCGGATTGAGGGCGACCGACAGTTGCCGGTTGCCGTCGGCGCGGGTCAGCGAGATCGAAAAGGCGCCGCAACCCGGGACCTCGACCCTGTGCAGGCCGAGTCCGTAATCGAGCCGCTCCCCGTCCATTGCGATAACCGGACCGGTCCGCTGCCTCTGGGCCAGCGACGCCCGGTTCACGATCTCGCTGCCAAGGGTGAGTGCGCTTGCGCTCCTGCGGAGTTCATCCGCGCGGTGACAGGGTTTTCAGGCAGAGCGGTGGGGCTGCGGGCTCGGCTCCGGAATTCGCGATCATGCTGTCGATGGTCGCGTTCGCCGGGCCTGTTCCGCTTCCGGCGACAGTCGTCGCCGCCTACGTGATTTCGTGTAGCGCAAGGACATCCGGCTACGTCCGCCGTCGTAGTCGCATGCCCCTCGGAAGTCCGCCCACGGCAGTGGCTCCGGCCACGAGCCGATCGATCGTGCCTGCTAACCGGCGGTGTCGCACAGTCCGGTCTGGTAGGCGATCACGACCAGCTGCGCGCGATCGCGGGCCCCCAGTTTCACCATCGCGCGGCTCACATGGGTCCGGGCGGTGGCAGGACTCAGGAACAGTGCGGCACCGATCTCATCGTTGCTCATACCCTGGCCCACCAGCGCAAGCACCTCGCGCTCGCGATCGGTCAGTACCGCGAGCCGGTCCTCGGCGGACCTGGCGGCCCGGCGTTGCGCGGCGAACTGGCCGATGAGACGGCGGGTGACCCGGGGCGCGAGCAACGCCTCACCGGCGGCGATCACTCGGATGGCGTGCAGGAGTTCGGCGGGCCCGGCGTCCTTGAGCAGGAACCCGCTCGCGCCCGCCTGCAAGGCCTCGAAAACGTTGTCGTCGGTGTCGTAGGTGGTGAGGATGAGTACCCTGACCTGCTCCAACCCGGCGGTCTCGGCGATCCGGCCGGTGGCGCGTATCCCGTCCATCTTCGGCATCCGGATATCCATCAGGACCACATCGGGCCGGGTGGCGCGGGCCAGTTCGACGGCTTCCGCGCCGTTGGTGGCCTCGCCGACCACCGTGATGTCGTCCTCCAGATCGAGCAGGACTTTGAAACCGGAACGGACCAGTCGTTCGTCGTCGGCGAGCAGCACTCTGATCGGCGAGTTCACCGGCCCGACCCGACCGGAGCGAGCGGCAGGCTGGCCACGACTTCGAACCCGCCGCCGGGTCGCGGCTTCGCCTCGAGTTCGCCCCCGAGCAGCTGGCAGCGTTCGCGCATGCCGACGATCCCGCGACCGGTCGTGGTCGCACCGCTGGTGCGGGCCGGAGTCCGGCGGCCTTCGTCGGTCACCCGGATGTGCAGGGCGTCGACCCGGGATTCGAGCGCGACGGTCACCCGGGTCGGGCCGACGTGCCGGATCACATTGGTGATCGATTCCTGCACGATCCGATACGCGGCGCTGCCCACCGCGCTCGGTAGCGCCGGCACCGGTTCGGGCTGCTCGACAGCGATATCGAGGCCGGCCTCGCGGGCCTTGCCGGTGAGTTCGTGGATCTGGCCGAGCCCGGGGAAGGGTTCGCGCCCGTCGCCGTCGCGCAGGACGCCGAGGATGGCGCGCATCTCGTGCAATGCCCGCGAACTGGTCTGCTCGATGGTGTGCAGGGCGTCGCGGACCTGTTCGGGCCTCCGGTCGAGCACATGTGCGGTGACACCGGCCTGCACGTTGATGATGGCGATGGCATGGGCGACGGTGTCGTGGACTTCGCGGGCGATCCGCAGCCGTTCGGCGTCGACCCGCGCCCGGGTCTCCTCGTCGCGGGAGCGTTCGGCCAGTTCCGCCCGCTCCTGCGCGTCGGCGGCGATGACCTGGCGGGATCGGGCGGATTCGCCGAGCATCGTGGCGATCACCGCCGCGCCGATCCGGAAGAACACCCAGCCGATGGCCGACACCGGTTCGACATCGGCTCCGGCGATCAACCAGCCGACGGCCAGGACCGCGATCCCGACGCCGGCGATCCGCAGCGATCGATACCCGTCGCCATATGCGGCGAGGGTGTAGAGAGCGACGAAGAGCCCGAGATAGGAGAGCCGATCGGGGAAGTCGAAAGCGAAGTAGATCAGGCTGGACGCACCGGTGATCGCGAAGACCGCGACCGGGCTCCGACGGCGCGCGACCACGGCCACCCCGCTCACGATCATCAGGGCGTATCCGATGCCTGAAACCGGTGTCGAGGCCGGCTCGAGCGGCACCGGAATACTGGCGCTGAGTACCTGCACCACCGTGACGAACAGGGCCAACCCGATATCCGGAAACCATGCGGGCCGCCGCGCGAATTGGGCGGACAGTCGACGTGACACTGCCCGCGGATCCATGTCGTGACAGTACGTCATGCACCGGGGCGCCCGCTCCCGCTCGGCGGCGTCGGCGGCTACGACGAGAGACGTAGCCGACCACGTATCCCGTACGCATATCGACGTAGTACGCGGCAGGTGAGTGAACCCGGCCGACGGTGTCAGGCGACGGACATGTGCTCGCGCACGGCGCGGGCGGTGGCGGCGGTGTCGTAACCGGCTGGGAGGAACTCTGCCGCCGTGGCGGGGAATCCCGGCGGGTCGACCCTGACGCACGGTCGACCCGAGCCTGGTCGAACTGCTCCGGAAACGCGGCTGGACCAGCTGGACCGAGCTCGGCCGAGTGGGAGAGGACGCGGCTGCACTGCCCCTCACGTCTGCGGAGAGGGGCAGGTGACCTCCCAGGCCGCCTCGATCATCCGGAAGATCTCGTCCACGGCGGCGTCCGGGTCGGGCGCTTCCCGGGCCAGTGAATGGGCGTCGATCACGAACCTCGCGATAGTCCGACAAGCGGTTGTCGTCTCTGGCAGGTCGAGATCGGCAGCGATGGCGGTTGCCAGCGACTCGGTGTGGCGCAGCCGCATCGACTGCTCGTACTCCCGCAGGGCAGCTGATCCGTCGACCATGCGCCAGATCGGGGCGCCCTGCGTCGCGCAGTGTCGCACCATGGCCTGGATCTCGCGGCGCAGCGCCGGTATGAGGGGCTCGTGCGGCGCCCGGCCGGTGACCGCCTGCGTGAGGCGTTGCTCGAAATCGTCGTCGCGCTCGAACACCAGGGCCTCTTTCGAGGCGAAGTGAGAGAAGACCGTGGTAACGGCGACGTCGGCCTCAGCGGCCACCTCGCGGATCCCCACCGCGTCGTACCCGCGGTCCAGGAAGAGTTGTCGCGCGGTATCAGCGATCTTCTGGCGGGTCGCGGCCTTCTTGCGCTCACGGCGTCCGGGCGGCATGGTCATGTCTTGACACTATCAGATACAAAGTTGCATCAGTTACAAAACACTAACCGTTAGTGTTAAGGTCGATCGTATGAAGAGAGTCAGCTTCGCCGAGTTCGGCGGCCCGGACGTTCTGCACCTCGTGGACGCCGAGGAGCCCCACGCGGGCCCCGGTCGGATACGCATCGCCGTGCGGGCCGCGGGCGTGAATGCCGTCGACTGGAGGATTCGTGAAGGCCAGTTCCAGCAGGTCCATCCGGTCGAGTTGCCTGCCGGAGTGGGGCAGGACGCCGCCGGGGTGGTGGACGAGGTCGGCGAGGGAGTCGAAGGGGTCGCAGTCGGCGACCACGTGTTCGGCGACGGCTCGAGTACCTATGCGGAGTTCGCCGTGCTGTCGGCCTGGGCCCGCATGCCCGAGGGGCTGACATTCGAAGAGGCGGCGGGGTACCCCTCGGTGGTGGAGACCGCGCTGCGCATCATCGACCAGGTCGGTGTTGCGCCCGGGCAGACGCTGCTGGTCAGCGGTGCGTCCGGGGGCGTCGGATCGGCGGTGCTACAGATCGCCCGCGACCGAGGCGTCGCGGTGATCGGCACGGGTGGGGCCGCCAACCAGGACTATCTGCGTAGCCTGGGGGCCGTCGCCACGACGTACGGCGAGGGCTGGGTCGAGCGCGTTCGGCAGTCCGGCCGTGTCGACGCGGCTCTCGATCTGGCCGGTTCGGGCGTGATCCGGGAGCTGGTCGAGCTGGTCGGGGATCCGCAGAGGGTGGTCTCCATCGCCGATATCGGTGCGTCGGAGTTCGGCGTCCGATTCTCCGGTGTGGCCGGGAGCATGCCGGAAGCACTCGCCGAAGCCGCCGATCTCATCTCACGAGGAAAGCTCCACATTCCGATCGAGAAGTCGTATTCGCTCGCCGAAGCGGCGGCGGCGCATATCGACAGCCGAGCCGGTCATACGCGCGGACGCCGGGTCATGGTCATCTGAGCAGGACCCGGATCCTCCTGTCGCGGAATGCGACTGGCGAAGGCCGTCCCCACCCAGCCGGCAACGGTGCTTCATATCCTGGGCCGGGCGAATCGGCGTGGATCAGTGTCCGGTCAGAGGTTCGGGCGGTTCTGCACCCACCGGAACGGTGTGCTTCGTTGCGGGAAGCTGTCCGGGTCGATCCGGTCGAGCGTGAGGGTGACATAGTGGCCGTCCAGTTCGCCGGTCAGTACGGCTCTGTCCGGGGCAGGTTGCTGGAAGATGTTCGTGCCCAAGGGATTCCGGGTGTGATCGGTTGGTTCCATCGGCCTCGGTGGCGGTGTCCCCTCGATCAGCCGGATCCGGTGTGACGCGCCGCTTCGGAGCGCGTTTCAGCTGACGGTCGGGGCAGGTGGTCGGCGCGGATCGAAGGCCGGTGTGCCCCGTTACAGGGTGTGTCGACCCGTCCGCGTCGTTGATCGGCCTCGCCTGGTCGGGCATATTGTGGCCATGAAATATGTGCTGCTGATCTGCGACGACGAGACGGATGCGCCGACCAACGAGGAGATCGCGGCAGACCCGGCGCATCGCGCGTGGGCGGCGGATGTGGACCGGCGGGGACGCCGGCTCGGCGGCGCGCGGCTGCGTCCGGTGGCGGACGCGACCACGGTGCGCGTCCGCGACGGCGAAATATTGGTGTCCGACGGTCCATTCGCGGAGACGAAGGACTTCGTCGGCGGGGTGGACATCATCGACTGCGCTGATCTGGACGAGGCGCTCGAGATCGCGGCGGGCCATCCCTACGCGCGCCGGGGTTGCGTGGAAGTCCGCCCCGTGTGGGAATGACCGCGCCGGACGCGGTGCGCGCCGCGGTCGAAGCGGCGTACCGGGACGAATGGGGACAGGTGGTCGCGACCCTGATCGGGCTGACCGGGGAATGGGATCTGGCCGAGGATTGCGCGCAGGACTCGTTCGCCGCCGCACTGGCGACCTGGCCGCGCGAGGGGATCCCGGGCCGTCCGGGGGCATGGCTCACGACGGTGGCGCGCAACCGTGCCCGGGACAGGCTGCGTCACGACAAGGCCGGAGCAGCCAAGTTACGTCAACTCGTCGTGCTGGCACCGGGGACGGAAGAACTCGTCGCGGAAGAGATTCCCGACGAACGATTGCGGTTGATCTTCACCTGCTGCCATCCGGCGCTGCCGTTCCCGGCCCGCGTCGCCCTCACCCTGCGGACATTGACGGGCCTGAACACCGCCGAGATCGCCCGGGCGTTCCTGACGGCCGAGTCCACGATGGCGCAGCGCCTGGTGCGTGCGAAGCACAAGATCGTCGAGGCGGGCATCCCGTACCGGGTTCCCAGGGCAGAACTCCTGCCGCAACGATTGTCAGCGGTCCTCGCCGTTCTCTATTTGATCTTCAACGAGGGTTACGACGAGCAGGACGGGCGCCGGGCGCTGACCGCCGAGGGGATCCACCTCGCCAGGGTTCTGGTCCGCCTGATGCCGTCCGAGCCCGAGCCCCGCGGCCTGCTGGCACTGATGCTGTTACTGGAGGCCCGTCGCGCGAATCGGACCGCGGGCGGCGTCCTGATCCCGCTGGAGGACCAGGACCGCTCCCGATGGGACGGTGCGCTGATCGCCGAAGGGGTGGCCACGCTCGACGAGGCGCTGGCCCTGCGCCGCGCCGGGCCCTACCAGGTGCAGGCCGCGATCGCCGCCTGCCATGCGACCGCGCCCGACGCGGCGTCCACGGATTGGCCGCAGATCGCGGCCCTGTACGCGGAACTCGCGCGCGCTGCGCCCTCGCCGGTGGTGGACCTCAACCGCGCCGTGGCGATCGCCATGGCCGAGGGCATCCCGGCCGGCTTGGCTCTCGTCGACGCGCTCGCCGAATCCGGCAGGTTGCGGGGGTACTACCTGCTGCCCGCGACCCGTGCCGATCTACTCCGCCGGGCGGGCCGCTCGGCCGAGGCCGCGCAGGCGTACGAAGAGGCGCTGGCGTCGGCGCCGACCGACGCCGAACGCCGCTATCTGGCCGGTCGCCTGCGCGAACTCTGACCGCGCGGTCGCGTTCAGCGGAGTCGGAAAAGAAAATTCGGTGTCGATGTCGATCGGGAGCGGCCCCGTTCGTCGGTGGGGCAAAACCACCGAGAGAGAGGCAAGAAAATGTCGCACACCGATCACCTGACTGCCACGATCACCGTCGATCGGACCCCGGACGAGGTCTTCGCAGCCGTCACCGACGTCCGCGGGTGGTGGAGCGAGAACCTCATCGGCGCCACCACCGGCCTGCACGACGAATTCGTCTTCACCGACGACTGCAAGTACGCGGGGGAGACCGCCCAGGAGAAGAAGGGCATCCGCTTCAGCCGGTTCCGGCTCACCGAGGTCGTGCGCGGCGAGCGGATGGTCTGGCACGTGCTGGATTCGTATCTCACCTTCGTCGACGACCGGCACGAGTGGACCGACACCGATGTCGTCTTCGATATCGCGGCCACGCCGGAAGGGACCACCCTGCACTTCACCCACGAGGGACTGACCGCCGCCTCCGAATGCTTCGAGGCCTGCTCGCGCGGCTGGACCTTCTACATCACGACGAGCCTGCCGCAGCTGATCGCCACCGGCGCCGGGCAGCCGATCCCGAAATACTGATCCGCGCCCGAACCCGGGCGCCGGGACCACCGGACTCCGGACCGCCGCCGCGCCGGGCTCATGAGCCCAGTGCGGCGGCGAGCGCCGCGATCTGCTCGACCGGCGGATCGTAGCCGGGGAAATAGCAGCACACCCGATCGGCGACGTCGGCGAAACGGCGCCGGATCTCGGTCGCGCACTCTCCGGGCGTGCCCCGCACCGCGAGAGTGTCGACCATAGGGTCGGAGATCCGGCCGAACATGCGCATGATGTCGCCCGATTTGGACAGGGCGTTGAGCTCCGGCTGCAGATCACCCCACCCCTCGATATCGAGCACGGACCGGTAGGCGGGGGTCGAACCGTAGAACGCGAGCAGTCCGCGCACCCCGGTCGATGCGGCCGCGAGTTCCTCCGCCGAGGTGCCCATCGCCACGATCACCTGTGGAAAGAGCGGAAACTCGGTGCGGCCCGCCCTTCTCATCCCCGCCGCGACGGCGGGCAGCGTCCGCTCCCGGAAGTGGCGGTGGCTGTGGAAAGGCATCACCAGCAGCCCGTCCGCGACCTCGGCGGCGGTTCGGGTCATCACCGGCCCCAACGCGCCGAGCAGGACCGGCGGCGGACCGTACGGGTTGGGTCCGGGGACGAAGGTCGGCGGCATCAGGGTGTGCTGGGTGTGCTCACCCCGGAAGTCCAGCGGGCTGCCCTCCTGCCACGAGGTCAGGATCGCGCGCACCGCGAGCACGATCTCCCGCATCCGCGCCGCCGGAGCGGACCAGGTGGCGCCGTAGCGCTTCTCGATATGCGGCCGGATCTGTGACCCGAGTCCGAGCCGGAATCGGCCGTGCGACATCAACTGCAGGTCCCAGGCGGCGTGCGCCAGATGCATCGGGCTGCGCGGCATGGCGATCGCGACATTGGTCATCAGATCGGTGTCCACCCGCCCGGCCACCGCCGCCAGCGGCAGCAGGACGTCGTGCGGGCCTTCGAAGGTGAACAGTCCGGCCGCGCCGGCGTCGACGAGCGCGCGGGCGCGTTCCGCGCAGCGGTCGGGTCGCGCATCCAACTGGAGATCTAGCAGCATCAGCTCATCCAAGTACGTCGGATCGGATTCGACCAGGGCGCGCGGGCCATCGGGGCGACGGTACGTCTACGCGGGGGCCGGGCCCGGCCGAGTGGTCCGGTCGGCGGGGAGGAGTGTGTTCAGTTCGTCGGTGAACAAGAGGGCCGGGTCGAACTCCATTCCGGTGAACTGGCCGGCGAGTTCGAGGGAGAGGACGCCGTGGAGCCGGGTCCAGAAGGTCAGGGCGCGGTGCAGCGTCGTGACCGGTGTCGCGGGGTCGCCGGCCCATCGGCGGTGGTGTTCGAGGTGGGCGTCGAACGGCGTCGCCTGCTGTTCCGGAGATAGTGCGGAGAAGGCAGTGAGCAGCGCTGTCATGATCCGGTTCGAGATCGCGGTGGTGTCCTCGGGTGCGTGATAGCCGGGGATGGGTGTGCCGTAGATGAGGAAGTACCGCTGGGGGTCTTGCAGGGCCCATCCCCGTACCGCGTAGGCCAGCCCGGTCACGTCGGCGCCGATGTCGAGTTCGGCGTGCAGGGTGTCGGCGAGGCTTCGGTAGGCGTCGCGGATGAGTTCGGTGATCAATTCGTCGCGGCCGGCGAAGTAGCGGTACAGGGCCGGGCCGCTCATCCCCACCTGTTTGGCGATCGCGTTGAGCGAGAGCGCGGATACGCCCGCCGTCGCGATCTGCTCCCAGGCGTGTTGCTTGATCTCCTCGCGCACCTGGGTGCGATAGCGCTCCCTCGAGCCCGTTCCCTTGGCTCCCATCGACGATCACCTCCTGCCGGGGCACGCGGCGACTCCGCGTTTGGTTAGACCCTATCACTTTCACTATTGACACTCACCGCATCGTGGTTATAGGTTCTAACTAACCCGAGTGGCACTAACTCGGAGGTACTCGGCTCCGGCCCTGAACGAGGAGAAACCATGTCCGGCAAGGAGATCCGCAACCGCTTCGGCAAGCGCACCGCCCTGGTCCTGATCCCGCTCACCGCGCTCGCGTTGACCGCCCTCACCGCATGCGGCAGCGATGACGCCCGTGCCGAAGGGGCAAGTGAGAGCACGGCGAGCGCCGCACCGGCAGCCCCCGCCGACCCGGCCGCGCTCACCTGTGGCGGGCAGGGCATCGATGCCTCCGCCCCGATCCACTACCGGGCCGAGACCTTGATCAACGCGCCGCTGAGCACTGTCTGGGATCTGCACACCGATGTCGAACGCTGGTCGCAGTGGCAGCAGGCCGTTACGACCATCGAGCGCCTCGATCAGGGGCCGCTGCGGGAAGGCTCGCAGTTCCGGTGGACGACTCCGGCGCCGGCCACCCCGATAACGCCCGCCACCACGCTGTCCATCACCTCGTCGGTCCAGCAGCTCGAGCAGAACAAGTGCATCCGCTGGAGCGGGCCCGCCATCGGCGAGGGCGTGCACATCGACAGCGGCACCCACGTCTGGAACTTCACCGAGGTCGACGGCGGCGTTCTGGTGCGCACCGAGGAGAACTGGCGCGGCGCGCAGCCCGAGGCGGACGTCCCCACCTCCACCGGGCTCCTCGGCGCAGGCCTCGAGATCTGGCTGGCCGACCTCAAAGCCACCGCCGAAGCCCACCACTGACACCCGTCTGCGATCCACCGCAGGAGGAGAACAATGTCCACCACCACGCCGCGCGGACGACTTCGTCGGCCGGGGTAGCAGCCTCCTGGATCTGGTGCCACCGAGCGGATCTCCGTGTCAGCGGCGGTGTCAGACGGGTGTCAGGGAGACGTCAGGCCGGACCTCGATAGTTGGTTGCAGAACGAAGAACGGCACGGCCCCGGCCGGCGCCGACCACCACATTCGAAGGAGCACGCACCATGTCCATCACCCTCACCGCCCAGGACAAGACCACCCTGCGGACCGCCGCCTACGGCGCCGTCTCATTGCTGGCCGCCGCCGGCGTCGGCGACAAGCCGCACAAGATCGCGACCAACGGCAGCATCGCGCTGGCGTCGGCGACCGGGTCGATCGGGCACGTACTCGCCGCGAAATCGGGGAAGATCACCCTGACCGGAAAGTCCGCCGCCGAACTCGCCGACCAGGTACTGCCGGCGCTGACCGCCGCCATGAGCCTGCTGAAGGAACAGGATCCCGCCGAGGCCGGCAACTTCCGCAGCACGGTCCTCGTCGCGATGGACGCCGCCCGGACCCACCAGGACCGGCCCCACCCCACCATGGTCGATATGGCCGGCAAGATCACCGCGGCCCTCGACGCCGCGTGAGAGCGAGATCCGGCCGGGATCATCCGGCCGGATTTCCGCGCCCGCCGGCGGTATCGGTCGTGGCTATGTCACGCAGTGTGCTCTTCGAGATGGTTCGCTTCGTGCTGCCACACGTTGTGCAGGTCGTCCATCTGCGGCAGCGCGGGATCGGTCACGAATACCACTGATGAACGGCCCTCGTAGCTGTAGAGCAGTGCCGCGGCAGGAGCTCCGAGCGGAAGCAGGACCAGTGGGTCGATGGCGGACACGGCAGTTCCTTGCCATTGCAGCGGATGCCGGAAGGCGACATTCGAGCAGAAGATGGCCCCGCGTTCCGGAGCGAGCAATGCCGACATCGACATGTTCACCAGCCTGCGCGGCGCACCTTGGGTCAATCGGCGCAGGGCCTCGCGGTGCGTGGCGGACTTCAAGAGACGATTGGCCTCGATAGTGGCCGGAAGCACCGAGGGAACCGGCATGGTGGGGTCGGGAACGACGACGCGCCCCGCGAGCGTCTGGTTGCCGGGCGCATCGACATCGACCGGCCGCCGGATGTTGAGCGCGATGCTCAACGGCAACGCCCGGGAGGCGTGTGTGGCGTGCACCGCTGTCCAGCTGGCGAAGGTACGGGCCACCGACGTCACGTAGGCGTCGTTCACAGTGCCCCCGTGCCGGCGAGCCGCTGAACGCAGCACCTCCGTCGGCACCGCGGACCAGTTCAGGCCCCGCTCCTGCGAGTAGCGGTACGTGGGATGAGGCCACAGATCGGTGGTGGCCGTGGTGCGAGCCAGGAACTTCAGGGCGCCCCACTTGTCTCGCAGCGAAGGCGCGGGCGGATCTACCAGTGCCTGCACCACACCGGAGGACTGCTCCTTCGGAACAGGGTCGGCGCTGAAAAGGGTCTCCACGGCGTGCGCCACCGCGCCTCCGTCCTGCAGCCCGTGGTGGACCCGGTAAAAGAGGGCGTAACGGTCGGCGGCGTACCCGTGGATGATGGTGAGGTCCCACCGGGGACCGTCGGTGGGGAACGCGGCCCGGCTCAATTCGCGCGTCGCATCCTCCACTGCGGCGCCCACCGGCAACTCGTGCTCGCGAATATGCTGTTCCACGTCCGGTCGCCGCTGAACCCACTGTGCGGCAAGACCTTGTCCGACCATCACCGCCGACAGGGAGGGCAGCGCAGTCAACCGCCCTGTCACATGCGCACAGAGTTCGTCGCGCCGCGCGGGCGCACCGGTCAGGTGTAGAACCGCACCGACGACCAGGCCCGCCTGTTCGTAGATGAGCGCGTCCAGGGGTGACGGCCGTTGCTCGAGGCCGGCGATCGTCGTCTCCCCGCCGCTCTGCTGGAGCTCCTGAGTCATACATTTCCTCCTATGTACACCGGCCTGCCGACACTGGAGCGTCCCGGTTTCGATGCGTACCGGTTTATTTGTCTCCCACCGGATCTCGGCATGGAGTGCACAGAAGGATTCCATGAAGGCCGGGTATTCGCCGTTCGGTCATTCCCAGCCCGGGAACGCACCAGCGTGGCGCCTGTCACAAACGCGGTATCGGCGAATGAACCCGTGGCGATGCGCCGGAGAATCCGGTGGCGCCGTGGCGTGCGGTACCCGGGAACGACGAACGCCGGGTGTGAACCGCATCGATGCGGTTCACACCCGGCGTCGGGCGTATCGGTGATCAGTCGGTCGGCAGGAAGGCCTCGTCGATGATCTCGGCCTGCTCCACCGCGTGCACCTTGCTCGAACCCGAGGACGGGGCCGACATGGCGCGCCGGGAGATGCGGCGCAGGCGGCCCAGCCGGTCCGGCAGCAGTTCGGGCAGGTTCAGGCCGAAGAACGGCCACGCGCCCTGGTTGGCCGGTTCCTCCTGGACCCAAGCGATCTCGGTGGCGTTCGAATACCGCTCCAGCGCCTCGTTCAACCGGAACTTCGGCAGCGGGTAGAGCTGCTCGACCCGGACGATGGCGACATCGTCACGCTTGCGCTTGGCCTTGGCCGCGGCGAGCTCGTAGTACAGCTTGCCGCTGGTCAGCAGGATGCGCTTGACCGCGCCGCGATCGCCGATGCCCTGTTCGTAGGTGGGCTCGTCGAAGACCGAGCGGAACTTGCTCTCGGTGAAATCCTTCAGATCGCTGACCACTGCCTTGTTGCGCAGCATCGACTTCGGGGTGAAGACGATCAGCGGGCGGCGGATGCCGTCCAGTGCGTGGCGGCGCAACAGGTGGAAGTAGTTCGCCGGGGTGGATGGCACCGCCACCGTCATCGAACCCTCCGCGCACAGCTGCAGGAAGCGTTCGATACGGCCGGAGGTGTGGTCCGGTCCCTGCCCCTCGTGCCCGTGCGGCAGCAGCAGCACGACCTCGGAGAGCTGGCCCCATTTGGCCTCACCGGAGGAGATGAACTCGTCGATGATCGACTGCGCGCCGTTGACGAAGTCACCGAACTGGGCCTCCCACAGCACCAGCGCGTCCGGGTTACCCAGCGAATAGCCGTATTCGAAGCCGACGGCGGCGTACTCGCTCAGCGCCGAATCGTGCACGGCGAACCAGCCCGGGTTGGCGCTGTTGATGTTGTGCAGCGGGGTGTACTCGGCGGCGGTCTTGCGGTCGATGATCACCGAATGCCGCTGGGTGAACGTGCCGCGACGTGAGTCCTGGCCGGTGAGGCGAACCGCTTTGCCCTCGTCGATCAGGCTGCCGAAGGCCAGCAACTCGGCGAACGCCCAGTCGACCTTGCCCTCGTAGGCCATATCGCGGCGCTTGTCCAGCACCGGCTGGACGCGCGGATGCACGCTGAAGCCGTCGGGCACGTTCAGGAACGCGTCGCCGATCCGCTGCAGGACCGATTTGTCGACAGCGGTGAGCACGGTGGACGGGATCTGCTGATCGTCCTCCACCGATTCGCTCGGGCTCTGCGCGTACTTCTCCAGTTCCCGGACCTCGTTGAAGACCCGCTCCAACTGGCCCTGGTAGTCGCGCAGCGCGTCCTCGGCCTCTTTCAGCGAGATATCGCCACGGCCGATCAGGCTTTCGGTGTAGCTCTTGCGGACGCTGCGCTTGGTGTCGATGACGTCGTACATGTACGGCTGGGTCATCGACGGGTCGTCGCCCTCGTTGTGACCGCGACGGCGGTAGCAGATCAGGTCGATGACCACGTCCTTGCGGAACTTCTGCCGGAAATCGACCGCCAGACGTGCGACCCAGTCGCACGCTTCGGGGTCGTCACCGTTGACGTGGAAGATCGGGGCGCCGATGAACTTGGCGATATCGGTGGAGTACTCGGTGGACCGGCTGTTCTCCGGGGCGGTGGTGAAACCGATCTGGTTGTTCACCACGATATGGATGGTGCCGCCCACGCGGTAACCGCGCAGCCCCGACAGGTTCAAGGTCTCGGCCACCACACCCTGACCCGCGAACGCGGCGTCACCGTGCAGCATCAGCGGCACGACGGAGAAGCCCTCCGGGCCGTCGCCCTTGTCCAGCAGATCCTGCTTGGCGCGCGCCAGACCCTCGAGCACCGGGTCGACCGCTTCCAGATGCGACGGGTTGGCGGTCAGCGAGACCTCGATCTCGTTGTCGCCGAACATCTGCAGGTAGTTGCCGCGCGCACCGAGGTGGTACTTCACATCGCCCGAGCCGTGCGTGGCGGCCGGGTTCATATTGCCCTCGAACTCGGTGAAGATCTTCGAGTAGGGCTTGCCCACGATATTGGCCAGCACATTGAGCCGGCCGCGGTGCGGCATACCGATGATCACCTCGTCCAGCGCGTACTCGGCGCACTGGTCGATCACGGCGTCCATCATCGGGATGACGGTTTCGGCGCCCTCCAGCGAGAAACGCTTCTGGCCGACGTACTTGGTCTGCAGGAAGGTCTCGAACGCCTCGGCCGCGTTCAGCCGGTTCAGGATGTACTTCTGCTGCGCGACGGTCGGCTTGACGTGCTTCTGCTCGACCCGGTCCTGCATCCACTTGAGCTGGTCTTCTTCGAGGATGTGGGTGTACTCCACACCGACGTGGCGACAGTAGGAATCACGCAGCACCGAAAGCACATCGCGCAGCTTCATCCGCTCTTCGCTGTGGAAACCGCCGACGTTGAACTCGCGGTCCAGATCCCACAGGGTGAGGCCGTGCTGGGTGACGTCCAGATCGGGATGGCTGCGGAACTTGTCCTTGACCAGCCGCAGCGGATCGGTGTCGGCCATCAGGTGACCGCGGTTGCGGTAGGCGGCGATCATCTCCAGCACGCGGGTGCTCTTGTCGACCCCGCGTTCCTTGATGTCCTTGCGCCAGCGCACCGGCTCGTAGGGCACCGCCAGACCGTGGAAGATCTCGTCGTAGAACTCGTCCGCGATCAGCAGTTTGTGCACGGTGCGCAGGAAATCACCGGATTCCGCGCCCTGGATGATGCGGTGATCGTAGGTGGAGGTCAGCGTCATGAGCTTGCCGATGCCGATATCGGCGATCCGCTCGTCGCTCATCCCCTGGAACTCCGCCGGGTACTCCATGGCGCCGGCGCCGATGATCGCGCCCTGCCCCTGCATCAGCCGCGGCACGGAGTGCACGGTGCCGATGGTGCCCGGGTTGGTCAGCGAGATGGTGACACCGCTGAAATCCTCGGCGGTCAGTTTGCCGTCACGAGCCCGACGGACGATGTCCTCGTAGGCGGTGTGGAACTGGCCGAAGGTCATCGCCTCGGTGCCCTTGATCGCCGCGACCACCAGGGAACGGCTCCCGTCCTTACCGGGCAGGTCGATGGCCAGACCCAGATTGGTGTGGGCGGGGGTCACCGCGTTCGGCTTCCCGTCGACCTCGGCGAAATGCCGGTTCATATTCGGGAACGCCTTCACGGCCTGCACGATCGCGTAGCCGAGCAGGTGGGTGAAGGAGATCTTGCCGCCCCGGGTGCGGGCGAGATGGTTGTTGATGACCAGCCGGTTGTCGATCATCAACTTGGCGGGTACCGCCCGCACACTGGTGGCGGTCGGGATGGTCAGCGACGCCGCCATGTTCTTGGCGACCGCCGCGGCCGCGCCGCGTAAGACCTTCTTCTCGTCCGCGGCCGGGGGAGCCTTCGGCGCACCCGAGGTGGGGGCGGCGTTGGAGGCCGGCGCGGGAGTCGTCTGCGGGGTCCGCTGCGCCGCCGCGGTGGTCCGCGCGGCGGTGGTGGCGGCCGGAGCCGCCTTGGCCGCGGCGGCCGGAGCGGCCGCGGCGGCCGGAGCCGTGGGCGCGGTGGCCCGGGTCTGGACGGAGGCGGTTTCGGCGGGAGCGGGGGCCGGGGCGGAGTTCACCGCCGAGGTCTGGCCCGCTGGTGCCGGAGCGGACTGGGTGCTACCGGGATCACCGGTGATCTCAGGGGTGTAGTCGGCGAGGAACTCGTGCCAGCTGGCGTCGACCGAGGATGGATCCTGTTTGAACTTCTGATACATCTCGTCGACCAGCCACTGGTTCTGACCGAACTGGGATTTTGAGCTGCTCACAGCAGGTGTTCGCCTCATTTCGTTCTTCGCGCTGCGACGTTTGTGACGTGCCCGGCACCGGGCTTCGTGGGTGGGTACCCGATACGCCCTCTGACGAGGATATGCCCCCGCGCACATCGGCTTCGTCACCGACCACCGGACTATCCCGACCTCATTGTTGACGACTCGTCCTCGACCGAGAATATTCCTTCGCCGCTTCCGGCCGCTGTCCAGAGGCGGGCATAGTGCCCACCAGCGGCGACGAGCTCGGCGTGCGTGCCGATTTCCACGATGCGGCCGTGCTCGACCACCGCGATCCGATCGGCCCGCGCGGCAGTCGCCAAACGATGCGCGACCACGATCGTGGTCCGGTCGCGGGCCAGGGAGCCGGTCGCTGCCAGCACCTTTTCCTCGGTGTCGGGATCGAGGGTGGCGGTCGCCTCGTCGAGCAGGAGCAGATCGGGGTCGACCAGTTGGGCGCGCGCCAGCGCGATGAGCTGACGCTGCCCCGCGGAGAGCCCGCGGCCGCGTTCGCCCACGGGCCGATGGAATCCACCGGGCAGCCCGACGATCATGTCCTCCGCACCGACCGCCCGGGCAGCCGCGGCGATCTCCGATTCGCCGGCGGACGGTTTCCCGAACGCGATGTTGCTCGCGATGTCGCCGGTGAAGAGGTGAGCTTCCTGCGGCACCATGCCGAGCCTGGACCGGTACCGGTCCAGGCGGTAGTTCCGGATATCGCGACCGTCCACTCGGATCGCGCCGGAATCGGCGCCGGCGAGGTCGTAGAGGCGGGCCAGCAATTTGACGATCGTGGACTTACCGGCGCCGGTCGCGCCGACCAGGGCCAGCGATTCACCCGGCGCGACCGCCAGATCCACCTCGTCGAGCGCCGCGCGTTCGGTTCCCGGATAGCGGAATCGCACCGTATCGAGGACGAGATCGCCGCGTAGGCCCCCGACGATCGGGTCGGCGTCCGGCGGGTCCGCACCGATCGAGGACGGCGTGCGCAGCAGATCACCGATCCGCCGCAGCCCGACCCGTGCCTGCTGGTAACCGTCGAAGACCTGGGACAGCTGCTGGATCGGCCCGAACAGCAGTTCCAGATACAGCACGAAGGCGATCAAGGTGCCGGTGCTGGTGTCGCCGCCGGCCACCGCGTGCGCGCCGGTGAACACCACCAGGGCCAAGGCCAGATCGGTCCACGAGGCCACAAACGCGAAATACAGCGCGATCGCGCGCTGGGCGCGCATCCGGCTGCGCCGGTACTTCGTGGAGTACTCGGCGAACCGGTGTGCCGAAAGCCGTTCGTGCCGGTAGGCCTGCACCGCCCGCAGCCCGGCGATGTTCTCCTGGAAGTCGGCGTTCACGGTGGACACCTGTTCCCGTGAGATGGTGTAGGCCACCGAGGAGACTCGCCGGAAGATCACCGTGGCGATGATCAGCGGCGGGAGCACCCCGAGCAATACCACCAGCGCCAGCTGGGTGTCGATCACCACGAGCGCCACCGCGATACCCGCCAGCGACAGCACACTCACCAGCGCCGTGGACACGCCGGTCTGCAGGAAGGTCGACAGTGCGTCCACGTCGGTGGTCATCCGCGTCATGATCCGGCCGGACAGTTCGCGTTCGTAATAGTCCAGGCCCAGGCGTTGCAAGTGGGCGTAGCTGCGTACCCGCAGCCCGTACAACACCCGCTCCCCGGTGCGGGAGGTGAGCATCGTGGTCGCGGCGGCCACCACCCACCCCGCCAGCACCAGCCCGGTGCCGAGAACGGCCGACCAGATGAGTGCCGACGGTTCGCCGCCGTCGACACCCGCGTCGATCGCATGCCGGACCAGCGGCGGGAAACCGATACCGATCAGCGCGTCCAGGGCGAGCAGGGCCACCGAGGCCAGGACGAGCATCCGCACCGGACGCAGCAACCGGGCCAACCGGAAACCCGGATCGGGTTCGCGCAGCCGGGCCTCGTCCAGCCGCGGCTCTTCGGTGGCGGCGGGCAGCCGTTCGATCGCGCGCCGCAGCTCGGGAGTCGCGCTCAGGTCGGCCGCCGCACCGAAGCGGTCGGTGGACGGATTCCGGGGCAGCCGGTCGGAGACGAAGACCGGGCCGGTGACCGCCACGGTGTCCGGCTCGGGGAGCCGGATGACCCGGTCGGCATGGGCCAGGGTGGATTCCCGGTGGGCCAGGATGATCGTGGTGCGGGAGCCCTGGTCGGGCAGAGCGCCGAAGATCGCGGCCTCGGTGACCGCGTCCACCGCGGAAGTGGCGTCGTCCAGCACCAGGATGCGCGGCCGCGCCAGCAGCGCCCGGGCCAGGGCGATGCGCTGGCGCTGACCCCCGGACAGAGTGAGTCCGCGCTCACCGACCACGGTGTCGTAGCCGTCCGGGAGTTGTTCGATGAATTCGTCGGCCGCGGCCTGCCGGGCGGCGGCCCGGACCTCGTCGGGAGTGGCGTCGGGGCGGCCCAGCGCGATATTGGCCGCGACACTGGAACTGAACAGGAACGGGTCGTCGAACACCACACCGACCGCGGCCCGCAACTCCGTCGCGGCGACCTCGGCGATATCCACCGGCTCCGCGGCGCCGGTGCCGAGCAACCTGATAGTTCCGGAATCGGGTGCGTAGAACCGGGGCAGCAGCAGGGACAGCGTCGTCTTTCCGGACCCCGCCGGCCCGATGATCGCCACCGTCTCACCGGGCCGCACCCGCAGGTCGAGGTCGCGCAACACCGGTTGCTCGGAGTCGAAGCCGAACGTGAGCGCGTCGAGTTCGATACCCAGCGGGCCGTCCGGAACCGGTACCGGACGCGGCGGATCCGCCACCGCCGGGCCCGCGTCGATCACCTGGTAGACGCGTTCGGCGGCGGCCCGGGTGAGCTGGGCCAGGATGATCACCGAGGCCATCGTGCGGGCGGTGGTGGTCATCGTCGTCACATAGGCGCTGAACGCGAGGAAAGTGCCCAGACCGATCGCCCCCTGCAGTGCCAGCCAGCCGCCGAGCCCGATGACGATCACCAGACCGGCCTGCGGGACCGCGGCGAGAGTGGGGGCGAAGCGGGCGTTGATCGTGGCGGCCCGCATCCGCTCGGCGAACAGGCGGCGTCCGTGCTGTTCCAGCACGTCGACCATCCGCCCTTCCTGGCCGAACCCCTTGACCACCCGGACCCCGGTGACCGTCTCCTCCACGTGCTGGGCGAGTTCGGCGGCGCGCTGCTGAGCCGACCAGGTCGCGGCGTGCAGCCGCGGCCGCAACCGGTACACCACCGCGATCACCACGGGCACCATCAGCAAGGCGACCGCCGCCAGCGGCGGCGACAACCACAGCATCACCGCCGCGGCGAGCACGAACTGCAGGAACGACATACCCGACAGCGGCGCCATCGCCAGCAGCGACTGGACGAGCTGCAGATCGGTGATCGAACGGGACACCACCTGGCCGGTGCGCAACGCGTCCTGGCCCGCGCCGTCGAGCCGCTGCAGCGAGCCGAGCAGTTGCAGCCGCAGCCCGTGCTGGACATCCAACGAAAGTTGCCCGGCCAGCATCCGGCGTCCGAACGACGCCGCGAACCGGCCGAACGCCAGCAGGACCAGCAGCCCCGCGACGATGCCGATCACCCGGGTGGCGCCGGTGGTGGCCGAATCCACGGCCCATTTCGTGAGCAGCGGCGCGACGATCTCGGCCGCGGCGCCGGCGACGAGGGCCAGCGCGATACCGGCCAGTGTGCCCCGATAGCGGCGGCATTCCGACCAGAGCCGGCGGATCCAGCCGGGCCGTGCACCGCTGTTCATGATCCCCCTTCGCATCGACCTGTCATCGACCATAACTACGCCCGATGACAAGGTCTTGTTCCCGGCGTCGCCAGGAACCGCTCAGCGGATCAGAGTTCGGCCCGGCGCAGCGACCACCAGCCCGCCGCGCCGATACCGAGCGCCCAGAGCAGCAGCACCACGATCGCGGCCGGGGCGGGAGCCAGCAGATCGCTGTCGGCGAACGAACCCACCAGGACGGTGCTCAGTGTCGCCGACCCCGGCAGCAAGGTGACCACGCCCGGCAGCCCGATACCCGCGGTCACCACCCAGAGCAGCGGTTCGGCGAGCAGGAGCCAGACCAGCACGGCGCCGATCGCCGGTGCCGGAGCCCGCAACAGCAGGCCGATTCCGGTACCGATCACCGCCCAGCACGCCGCCGCGAGCACGCCGCCGCCGAGAACCCCGAACAAGTCGGCCGTGAGCTCGAATTTGCCGCGACCGAACAGCAGCAGGCAGAGCATCGCCACGATCTCCACCGCCAGCGCGGCCGCGGCCGCCGCAGCGGCGGTCACCAGATACTTCGCCCCGGCCAGCCGATCCCGATCGACGGTGAACAACGCGGTGATCACCAGGGTGTTGTGCTGGTGTTCACCCGCCGCGCCCGCCGCCCCGAAAACCGCCGCGGTCACGATCACCACGAACACGGCGATGTAGAGCCCGATGGTGGCGGCTCCGGTCACCAGATCGCCCTCCGGGTCGCGGAGGCCGGCCAGCAGCGCGGTCGCCGTCGCGGCCACGATCGCCGTCGCGATCATCGCCCCGGCCAGCACCCGCGTATAGCGCAGGGTGACGGCCTTGCGGTACTCGGACAGGACAGGCGGAATCAATTCCGCGGGTACGACGTCGATCATCGGGCAACCCCGTACGGCGTAGGAGCGGGTGGCGGCATACCGGGCCCGGCCGCCGCGGCGACGGGCGCCAGTGAAGCGAGCACGCGGTCGGGGTGTATCCGATCCGCGACGATACGGTCCAGCCGGACACCGGCGGCGCGGGCGGCGCCCACGATATCCTCCTCGGTCGCTCCGGCCACGGCCAGTTGCTCGTCGGGACGGATCACCGCGTCGGTGAACCCGCGCGCGGCGAGCGCGGTGGCGACGGCGATCGACGACGACGACGCGACCACCAGCCGGTCCGGGTTGCGCCGCCGCAGCCGGGCCGGGCTGCCCTGGTAGACCACCGATCCAGCGCTCAGCACCACCAGATGATCCGCGATCGGCAATGCCGTGACCAGGCTGCGCGTCGTGAACAAGACGGTGCCGCCGCGCCGCGTGTGGCCCCGCAGGAAACCCTGCAACCAGGACAATTCGCCGAGCTGCATATCTGCGGCCGGATCGTCGAGGATCAGTAGACGCGGATCGCCGAGCAGGGCGGTCGCCAGCGCGGCGCGGGTCTCCTCACCGACTGTCAGATCATCCGGGACGGCGTGGGCGCGTTCGGTCAGACCGGTGGCCCGGATGACCTCCCGGACCCGCTTGTCGGAGTAGCCGCCGGCGGCGGCGTAGACCCGGATGTGATCGTGGACCGTCCGGCGCGGATGCAGCCCCCGCGGCGCGAGTACCGCCCCGACCGCCGTGCTGCCCCGACCGCCGGAGAGAGCGACCGATCCCGCCGTGGGCGGGAGCAGGCCCAGCAGAATGCCCGCCACACTGGACTTACCGGATCCCGGCGGGCCGACCAGCGCCGCGCAGGTCCCCGACGCGATATCGAAAGACACGTCCTGCGCCCCGATGCTGAAATCCTCGTATCGCTTGGACAGACCCCGGACCGTGATCGCCGGGTGCGTTGTGCGGGTCACCGGGAACCGGCCGGCGGTTCGGTCCCATTCGGCAACGCACCAGCCGCACCCTCGGGCCGATGCTGCGAATCACCCTGTGTCAGTGACTTGTTCGGCTTCTCGAGAGCCGGCGGCAACGCGGCGTCCACGATCATATCGTCCGCGAAATAGGCCGGCGCCGGACCGAATGCGTTGCGGGCGTTGCGAACAGTGGCCTTGCCCAGCGCCCGGTTACCGACGCCGCCGATCACCGCGCCGATACCGGCCGGAACTATCTTGCCCGCCATCAGCGCGGCACGTTTGGTGATGAACCGGACGATGAACCGTTTGAGCAGCGAATCGTTCATCCCGGCCAGACCCGGAATCTTGTTCGCGAACACGGTCCCCCAGTTCTTCGCCGAGGTACCGACACTCTTCTGCACGATCTCCATACCGCTGTCACCGAGCACCACCGCCAGCACCAGCGCGCGCCGCTGCTCGGTGTTCTCCGGCCGGACCCCGTGCACCGACGCCACCGCGAGAGTGAACAGGGCGGACGCCTCCATGAAGAAAGTGGTCTCCGCGCTCACCGCGGCCAGCGCGGCAAGAGTACCGACACCGGGAATCGCGGCAGACGCCCCGACCGCGCTACCACTGCCGGTCACCGCCAGCAGATACTGACGCTCCAACCGTTCGACGAGCTGCGCGGGCGCCTCGTCGGGATGGGCGCGGCGCAACCGCGCGACATACTTGGCGACAGCGGGCGCCTGTAACCGGGAACCGTGGTCCAGCGCCTCGACCACGGCCTTCTCCAGTGCCCCGTTGCGCACGGCGTCATCCTCCTCCTCGGCCTCTGTGCACTGTAAGCCACAACGGCCCTACGTTCGTTCCGACTGACAACGGATTACCCAGTGAATCGGTTCCGACGCTGTGTCTATTTGCCCCGCCTTCGGCGGGGCGGGTCGGGGCCCTTGTCAACCCCGGTTCTTCACTCCGGCGCTCAGTCGCTGCGCTCCTTCGCTCTGTCGCTCCAGAACCGGGGCGGGCCCCGACCGTGTTTGTTTGCCCCGCCTTCGGCGGGGCGGGTCGGGGCCCTCGTTAACCCCGGTTCTTCACTCCGCCACTCAGTCGCTGCGCTCCTTCGCTCTGTCGCTCCAGAACCGGGGCGGGCCCCGACCGTGGGAGTTGACCATCCGGGAGGAGTGAGGGGTGGGTTTGGTGAGGGGTGGGATTGCTTGCAAATAAACACAGACCTTTGCGGGCAGCCCACGTCTCGACCTCGGCGGGTGAGTCCACGTCTCGCCCTCACGAACGAGCTCGATCCGGCCCGCTCGACCTACCCCGCGCTGTGGTCCGCCGGCACCACCTCGGCCGGGATCGGGGGTGGTGGCGGGGTGCCGTCGCCGAACGGCCTCCCGCCCAGCGCTTCTCGTCCGTGTGGAGTCAGCCAGTTGGACAGGTCCGGGCCCTTGGGGACCACCTGCGTCGGATTGATATCGGTGTGGACCTTGTAGTAGTGGTCCTTGATCTGCGCGAAGTCGATGGTGTCGCCGAATCCGGGGGTTTGGTAGAGGTCGCGCGCGTAGGCCCACAGCACCGGCATCTCGCTGAGTTTGCTCCGGTTGCATTTGAAATGACCGTGGTAGACCGGGTCGAACCGGGCCAGGGTGGTGAACAGGCGGATATCGGCTTCGGTGAGGGTGTCGCCGACCAGGTAGCGCTGGTCGGTCAGGCGGGTGGACAGCCAGTCCAGGGCGGTGAAGAGCCGGTCGTAGGCGGCGTCGTAGCCGTCCTGGGATCCGGCGAATCCGCATCGGTACACGCCGTTGTTCACCTCACGGAACACGCGGGCGTTGACCTCGTCGATTTCGGCCCGCAGCGGCTCGGGATAGAGATCGGGGGCGCCTTCGCGGTGGTGGGCGGTCCATTCGAGGGCGAAGTCGAGGGTTATCCGCGGGTAGTCGTTGGTGACGACCTGTCCGCTCGGCACGTCCACGACGGCGGGCACGGTGATACCGCGCGGGTAGTCGGGGAAGCGGGCCAGGTAGGCATCGCGCAGCCGGGGGATCTGCAGTACCGGGTCGACGCCGCCCGGGTCCAGGTCGAAGGTCCAGCTGAGTTTGTCGTGGGTGGGTCCGCACAGACCCAAGGAGATGGCCGATTCCAGGCCCAGCAGCCGGCGGGAGATCAGGGTCCTGTTGGCCCAGGGGCAGGCGCGGGCCGCGACCAGGCGGTATCGGCCCGGTTCGACCGGGTAGCCGTCGCGGCCGTCGGCGGTGATCCGGGTGGTGATGTAGTTGGTGTCCCGTTTGAATTCGCCCGGTTCGACGTAGGTGCCCTGTGCGGTATCCGAGTCGGTCATGTCACCAGTCTCGCAGGGTGGGCCCATAAGCTGGCGCTATGAGCGCTACCAAACCCACTCGGCTGGAACGCACGGTCACCGTCGGCGGTGCCGAAGTCGCGACGTTGACGCTGGCGAGTCCGCCGTTGAACCTTTTCGACAAGGCCATGTTCGACGCCTTGGTCGACGATATCGCCGGTTTGTCGGCGCAACCGCCGCGCGCGGTGTTGATCCGGGCCGAGGGGAAAGTGGTCTCGGGTGGGGTGGATGTGCACACCTTCGACGGCCTGACCGTCGAACAGGGGGCGCAACTGTGGGAGGACCTGTTCGCCCGGATCGGTCATCCGATCGAGGCGTTGCCCTGCCCGGTGGTTTTCGCCGCGCACGGGCTCACTCTCACCGCCGCGTTCGAGATCGCGCTGGCCTGTGACCTGATCCTGGCGGCGCCGAAGGCGAAATTCGGTCTGGTGGAGATCGTGGTCGGGCTGACTCCGTCGATGGGCGGGCCGCAGCGGCTGGCCGAACGTGCCGGGTCCGGCCGGGCGCGCGAACTCGTGATGACCGGTGATCTGTACGACGCGGCCACCTTGCGGGACTGGGGTGTGGTGAACCAGATCCATGACGATCTCGATGCCGCCGCGGTCGCGCTGACCCACCGGCTGGCCGAGGGGCCGACCCGCGCGCACGCCGCGACCAAGCGGATCGTGGAGGCGTGGCGGTCGGGTGGGGTGGCGCACGCGGATTCGGTGACGCCGCGGGTGTCGGGTGAATTGTTCGATACCGAGGACCTGCCGCAGGCTGTCCGCAGCTTCTTGGAACTGGGCCCGGGTAAGGCGAGCTACCGGGGCCGCTGAGTCCGCAGGTGACGATTTCATAATCTCTCGGACGATTCGCCGACTCCGCACCCACGTTTGTGATCTGCGTCATATAGTCACTGGTGCCAGACAGTTCGATCAGGCGGAGGTCCGATGCAAGCCGGTACGACCACGATCATCGGACCTGCGTCCGGCCCGTCCGCCCCGGGAGAGAGAGCCGCCGGTCCGCCGGATCTGGTGGAGTTCCATATCGTCGATGCCGGCGCCACGGCGCCGCTCTCGCGGGGCGCGGACGGCATCCTGCGCTACGGAAATCTCAGTCCCGCCCTCACCGAACTGCTCGACCTGCAGGTGCACGCGTTCTCGAACCGGGACGCGGTGGTCGAGGTCGGCGGTGGCCGGCTCACGTACCGGGAGCTGTGGCATTCGGCGTCGCGGGTCGCCGGTGGTCTGCAGGAGCACGGGATCGGCTACGGCGACCGGGTCGCGGTGCACATGCCGCCCGGCGTGCGCTGGGTCCAGGCCTTTCTCGGAGCGCTGCTCAGCGGTGCGGTGCCGGTGCTGGTGCACCACGGACTGCCCGGCGAGCTGGCCGATCGGGTCATCGCCGACAGCGACGCCGATTTCGTGCTGGGGGCGGCCGAGCGGGGCTGCGGCGCCACTCGCGGCGATATCCGCTGGGGCGCGGATCTGCCCGACGGCGCCGCGTTCATCGACGACGGCGCGGCGCTCAACGACCTCGCGCTGCTGTGCTACACCAGCGGCTCCGGGGTGGGTGGCGTCCCGACCGGGGTCGAGCTGACGAACGAGAACCTGCTCTCGGCCATCCGCTCCATGGTCGCCGCCCTCGACCTGCCTACCGACGGCCTGCGCAATCTGGTGTTGCAGCCGCTGGCCTATGCCAGTGGTTGCGTCGACCAGTTGCTGCCGACGTTCGCGGTGGGCGGGACCGTGGTGCTGGCGCAGGGGAAGGCCGGCGTCGCCGAGGCGATCGCCACCGAGGGCGTGGACACCCTGGCCGCGAACGCCCGCATCCTCGGTGGGCTGCTGCCGGAACTGGCCGTGAGCCGGGCCGACGGGCTGCGGACCGAGCGGGTGGTCCGGATCAGTACCGCGGGGCATCGTGTTGCCGCGGCCGATGACGGTGAACCGGTTCCGGCCTGCCCGCAGGACCTCGGCCGAGTGTTTCCGTCGGCCCGGCAGTGGTCGGTCTGGGGCGCCACCGAGACCAGCGGGATCGGGCTCGCACTGGGTCCCACGGCCGGGTCCGATGGCGGTGCGGACGGCACCGTGCTGGGTTTCCCGTTCGGCGGGACCGAGCTGGCGTTGTGCGGGCCGGAGGCCGCGGCCGGGCACGGTGAGCTGCTCTGCCGCGGACCCAATGTGACCAGGCGCTACTGGAACGATCCGCAGCGCACCGCCGATCGTTTCACCGGTAGCTGGTTCCACACCGGCGATCACGTGCGAATCGGCGCCGACGGGCTGGTCCGCCGCAGTGCCTGAGGATCAGGCGACGAGTCGTTTCCGCAGGTGTGCGCGCAGGTCCGGGGTGAGCCCTATCGCGGCGAGGTAGGTCTCGAAATCGCCGTGCAGTTCGGTGCCCGAGGCGATGCCCGCCCGGAGGTAGTCCTCGCGCACTTCGAGTACTTCTTTGGGCAGGTCCGCGCCGAACTCCGATTTGAGGGAGGTACGCAGTTCGACGACGGCGTGGTTGCTCAGCAGATAGTCGCCGAAGATCTCGGGCTCGGTGACGCCGACCGCGCGCAGCAGGGTGGCGATCGTCCAGCCGGTGCGGTCTTTTCCGGCGGCGCAGTGCACGAGGACGGCTCCGCGATCGGCGACGATCGCTTCGGCGAGCGCCAGGATGGCCGCATGGGCCTCGGGCCGGGCCGGGAAGTTCCGGTACACGTCCATCATGTAGGCCAGTGCGGCGCCGGGCGCGTCCGCGCGGCCGGCCCCGGCCTCATGGGGTGGGGCGGTGACCGTGCCGTCGTCGAACGGGGTGATGCGGAGACGGACTTCCTGCGGCAGCCGGTCCGCGCCGGCGCGTTCTATCTCGCGGTGTCCGCGCAGATCATGGACCGCGCCGACCCCGAGTTCGCGCAGGGTCGCGTGACCTGCGTCGTCGAGCCTGCTGAGCTGCGCCGAGCGGAGCAGGACTCCGGGCCGGGTCGTTCCGCCGCCGTCGATCCGCAATCCGCCGAGATCTCGAAAGTTGAATGTGCCGCTGATCCGGAGATGCCCGGCGAGGGGGGAGCTTGTCACCGCATCAGGCTAACCGGCGGTGGGCGGGCTGCGTTGTGTGATCCGGCACAGCCGCCGATGATCATGTCGGCGCGGTCGTAGACTGGCCGATGTTCTCTGCCATGCGGAGGAAGTTCGATGCGGGTGCGCGCACAGCGGTGCCGGTCCAGGGTGGATCGGAAGCACGCGCACGGTGTTCCGGGGTATGCGGCAGCGGTACCGCAAGGGCATGTAAAACAGTCTTCGGGTATGAGTTTCCCGTTAGAACTGTTCTCAAACCCCGAAAACCTTCTAATATTGAGAAGACGGATTGGATAGGCTGCTACTTCCCGACTATGCCTACCGATCCGGCCGGCCACTTCGTGTCGAGTAATCGGCCCGGTGTGTGCGAGTTGTTTGCCGAGGGAGCTTGCGTTGGGCGTACGTGGAGAAATAGCGGAGGTGCGGATCCGGTCGGCCGTGCGTGAAGCGGTCGATCATGCAGACGCGGTACTGGATATCGCCGGATTACGGGCGCTGCGGGTGCTGTTGCACGCCGGGGTGAGTGCCTACTGGCCGCTTGTCAAGGCGACTCCGGTGCAGCAGATCCACGCGTATTCGAAGACCGTGCAGACGCTGTGTCAGCACTGGGATTCGCGCTCCGAGGGCTATGTGCCCGATCCCGTGGTGTCCGCGCGGCAGCGTGCTCAGCAGCGTGATGTGATCGAGTGGCTGGAGCTGTGCGCCGCCCGCTCCGGCACCCGCTGGATCGAGCCGGTCGAGTCGGTGGCCTCCTACGTGATGATGGTGGTGCAGGGTTCGGTGCTGCGGTGGCTCGCCGATTGCGACGACGAAGTCGTGCTGGTGGCCTTCGATGATCTGGTCTCCAACCTCGTCACCCGCGCGATCGACGCCTGACACCCGGCCCGTAGAGCTGGACGTATGACCAGTTGCCTGGTTGAGTGGGCCGGGTGAGCGCGACCTCGCCGATTGCCCCGCTGCACGCGGCCACCGCCGATCTCGATCCGCCGCTGGCCGCCCTGGACCTGACCGTCCTGCGTGCCAACGCCGCCGACCTGGTGCGCCGTGCCGCGGGCCGCCCCATCAGAGTGGCCAGCAAATCGGTACGCTGCCGCGCCGTCCTCGAGGAAGTACTCGGCTCCGGACTGACCGCCGCGGGCGGCTTCGCCGGTCTCATGTCGTACTCGCTCGCCGAGGCGATCTGGCTGGTCCGCTGCGGCGCACGTGACGTGCTGCTCGGATACCCCACCGTCGACCGCGCGGCGCTGGCCGAACTCGGCGGCGACGCCGGACTGCTCGCGGCGATCACACTGATGATCGACGATGCGGCGCAACTGGATCTGATCCGGGACGCGATCGGCAGCGCCACCGTAACTCCCCGGGTCTGCCTGGACGTGGACGCCTCACTCCGGATCGGATCCGTGCACCTGGGGGTGCGCCGTTCCCCGGTACGGACCCCTGATCAGGCCGCTGAGCTGGCCGAACAGGCCCGCGCGCGGGGTTTCCGCGTGGTGGGCCTGATGACCTACGAGGCGCAGATCGCGGGGCTGCCGGACACCTCGTTGCCGGTTCGGCTGGTGAAGAAGGCGTCCGCTCGGGAGATCGGTCGCCGCCGAGCGGCGGTACTGGATGCCGTTGTGGCGGTGACCGGTTCGCTGGAAATCGTCAACAGTGGGGGCACCGGCTCCGTCGAACTCAGCGCGGCGGCGCCGGGAGTCACCGAGATCACCGCGGGATCGGGCCTGTACGTCCCCACTCTTTTCGACGGCTATCGCACGTTCGTGCCAAGGCCCGCACTGTATTTCGCGCTGCCGGTACTGCGCCGCCCCGCGCCCGCGATAGTCACCGTGTTCGGCGGCGGATATATCGCGTCCGGCCCCGCCGGGAAGTCGCGTGTACCGAAACCGGTGTGGCCGAAGGGATTGCGTCTACTCGGCGCCGAGGGAGCCGGAGAAGTGCAGACCCCACTGTCGGGGGCCGCGGAACTATCGGTCGGCGACCGGGTCTGGTTCCGGCACGCCAAGGCGGGTGAGCTGTGCGAACGGTTCGATCGGCTGTATCTGGTGGACGGCGGCGGCGCACGGGTCGAGGTGCCTACGTACCGTGGTGAGGGGAAATGTTTCGGATGAGCGGCGAATGAATTCGCTTTCCCGTATTCACGTCGTTACGAGATAATTCCGGTCGGTCCGCGTTTTCGTTTCGCGGAAGTAAAATCAACTGTCCCAGGAAGTCGCCGGGCCCGCGAAATTCTTTATTCTGCGCCCAACTGAATGAACCGTGAGATATTCGCGGATTCTTCCAGCGTTTCCGGTAGGAATTCGGTGAGCAACGGGGACCGGACGATCACCGCGCGGCGGCGCGCGCGGCCTACCGTGTCGTGTACCAACGCGGGAGACAGCAGCGCGCCGACCGGAACAGGAGAATCCTCCGGGCTGGAGGTGGCCAGGGAAACCAGGACCACGGCGGCTTCCCGGCCGCGCAGCAGCTCGGGGGTGGCCACCAGCACCTCTTCCAAGCGGGCCCGCGACAGCAGCGCCTCGATCCGGCTCACCTGCGCGCGGTGGGGGGAGACGACGACGATATCGTGCGGCTGCAGCGGCCGGAAACCGCTGCCGTCGTACCATCGCCGGCCCAGCAGGTCCCGGATCTGTTGCAGCACTTCGCGGGCCTCGGCCTCCGACGAGATGCTGTTGCCGTGGTGTTCCACCAGCACGGCGGCGATACCGGGTTCGACGGCATCGGAGGGCGGATCCGGGACGGGTGCGGTCCGCAGCCGGTCGTCGAAGTAGAGCCGGGCGAGCGGATCGCCGACCCGGGGGTGCAGGCGGTGGGTCCGGTCCAGGAAGTAACCGTGTACCGGGGGCAGGGTGGCGTGACCGGCGGCGAGCCAGGTGAGGGCCGGTAGGTGTACCGGCTCCGGATGCGGTCCGGGATCGCGGTGGTGGCGATCGGTCGGATCGCCGGTGAGAAGCAGGTTCCGGGCACTGACCGAGACAGCGGCGGTGGCCGCGAGCGGGAAGGCGTTGGCGTCGGCGATCACCAGCAGGTCCAGCGAATCACGGGGCACCCGGCCGGGGTCGGTGAAATCGGCGGGGGTACCGCCGACGACGCAGCCGCGAATCGCGTTCGCCAGGAAGCGGGGATACCGACCGGCGTCGAGCACCAGCCATTCCGGCGCCACCGCGACCGCTTCGCTCTTCGCGACCAGTTCGGGCAGTACACCCGCCCGGACCACCGCGTCGAGCAGGTTCTCCACCGGACCGTCGGTGGGCGCGACGATACCGATACGCCAGTTGTCCTCGGTGACGAGCGCGGCGAGGACATCGGCGAGGATGGCGGTGCGGCCGGTGCCGGTCGGCGCCTGCACGGCGAGATAGGACCTGTCCAAATCGCGCAGGGCGGCGGTGATCACGGCCCGCGGATCGTCACCCGGGTCCGGCAGCGGCGTAACCTCCGCCGCGTCGCCGCCGGGACGAAGTCGCGGTGGGCGGCGGGCCAGCAGATCGAACAGGGCGGTGCCGGGCACGGCGGGCAGCGTCACCAGCAGGTGTCTGCCGATGTCCGCCACCGCGTTCGCCGCGGCGCCGGGCGGGCCGGGGACAGCCGGCGCCAAGGCGACCGGAAGTTCGTCGTGCGGTCCGGCGCCGGGGGCCGGGGTCTCCTGGAGCCGGACGGTGTCTCCGTGATCGGCGTCCAGCGAACAGCCGAGCACCGTGGCCGTTCCGTAGGTCCGGATCGCCCGGGGCGCGCGGCCCGCGGCCTCGTAGACGACGCAGACCGCGGTGCCCGGGGCGAGGCCGGGACCGGTGAGCCGGCCGGTGAGCCGGAGGAAGCGCCGCACACCGTCGTCCGGGCCGATATGCCATTTCGTATCCACCGCACAGGAATCGGCGACCATGACTCCCGGCGCGGAAGGCCACTCGGACAGCGGGTGGGTGAGCCGGTCGATATGAGCCCACCACGGTTGCTGCAGTTCGCGACGGTGGTAGCCGAGCAGCGCGGCGGTGAGCGCCGCGACGCGGTAGGAGTCGGGTGGAGTCGCCGGGGCGCCACCACCGGGCCGCCGGGTGCGCGGCCCACCGGCCGCGAATTCGGCCAGTGCGGCCTCGGTGGACGAGAGCCGCGCGGGGGGCGTCTCGCGGAGCAGCCGGTCGAGTGTGGACGAGTGCGCGGTGGTGGCCGGAGCCGGCGGGCCGCCCGACTGTTTGCGCAGCCGGTCCGCGAGCGGCAGCACGGTGGTGGCGCCGGATGCGCCGGCCGGGTCCGTGAACGCCGGGGCGATCTCGGACAGTTCGTAGGATCGCGACCCCAGCACGAATCCGCCCCGGACGATCGGATACAGGTCCACCAGGGTTCCGGTCCGCAGCAAGACATCCACGGACTCCTCACCGGAGCCGAGACGGCCGCTGGTGTGCAGCAGGAAAGTCCGGGCGGCGGGCGTGTAGTGGTAGATGTGCAGGTCCGGATCGGCCAGCAGTGGTTCGGTGAGCGCCGCCAGGATATCGGTGAACGCGCGGCGCGCGGCGCCGCGCAGGTCCTGGCGCGGGTCGGACGAGAGCCCGTCGGAGGGGGACTCGAACGCAAGCTCGCGGGTCAGCCGGAGCGAATCGCGGGCGGCGATGTCGACCCGCAACCGGTCCGGCGCGACCCGATGGATGTGCAGCGCGAGATCGCCCGGTGTGGCGGGCGGCAGCATATCCAGCGCGGACGGGTCGGTCGCGACGTATTCGGCGCGCCCCGAGTGTTCCTGTCGTAGCTGGACGACGGCCTGGGCGCGGAGCCGGGTGAGGATGCGCGGCGGTATCTCCGGCGGTGCGACGGTGCGGGTGGTGAGACGGTCGATGCTGGTGACGCCCGCCGCCCGCAGTCCCGCGCGCGTGGCGCGGTCCATACCGGCGACCAGCAGCAGATCCCGGGACTCGGTGCGGGCGGCCCGGCAGGTAGCGCAGCGGCGGCAGGCGCGGAACCGTGGATCACCCCACTGCACCGGCAGCAGTTCGCTGGTGTGTTCGGCCAGGATCTCCGCCGTGCGCGCGCGCCGCGCCAGATACAGCGGCCGGATATCGGCCAGTTCGACGGATCGGGTCCCGGCGCCGCAGTACACCGACAGCAGCGGATCGACCGGGATCGACTGCTGCTCGAGCAGGGCGGCGCCGACGGTCATGCGCAGTGCTGTGGCGACCAGATCCGCCGGTTCGGATGCGACGCCGTGCAGTCGTACACCGTGCGCGGTGTGGGTCAGCAGGTCGGCATGCGCGAACACGTCACCGTCGAACACCGTGGGACCGGCCACCGCGAGCGCCTCGGTGCGGAGCGCGGCGAGGGATTCGGTGTGTGCGGTGGTCAGCGCATCGATGCGTTCGGCGGGCCGGGCGATCTCGACCAGCGCGTCGCCGTACCGCTGCCGGACCCGGACGAACTCGGCGGCCTCCTCGTGGGCATGACCTGTTGTCCCGCAACCGGTTTCGTCACCGAGCTCGCCGGTGGCCGTGCCCACTTCGGCGTCGAGCGCGCGCAGCAGCGCGAATTCGCAGCGCGCGGAACGCACCAGATCCGTGGCACTGCACACCACCCGATCACCGACAACGAACACCCACGGCCCTCCTGCGCCCAGTGACACCCCGGCCGGCGCATCCGCGCGGACCGGACCGGCCCCACTGTAACCACCGGGTCCGACCTGGTGGAACGGACCGTTGAATCAGGAACGCGGTTTCCGGCGATCCTGGCGTTTCGGGCCGTCGTGGCGGGCACCGCGACCGATCGAACGATGTCCCGGCGCGCCCTGGTCCAGCTGCAATTGGATCAGCACTCCGCTGATCCGGGTGCGCCGCAGGGCTTCCAGGGTTTCCGCCGGAAGCTTGGCCGGCAGTTCGACCAGGCTGTGGTCGGGCCGGATGCTGATATGCCCGAAATCGCTACGCCGCAAACCGCCCTCGTTGGCGATCGCGCCGACGATCGCGCCCGGGACCACCCGATGCCGTTTACCGACACTGATGCGGTAGGTGGCCAGTTCCTCGCCGGTAGCGCGCTGCCGGGCCGGACCGCGGCGGTCGTCGTCGAAACCGCCCTCTTCGAACCGGCGCGGCGCGCGTTCGCGGCGTGGCCGCTCCACCGGTTCGGGTTCGGGTTCGAGGAAGAAACTCTCGCCGTCCTGCGCGGCCACGGCCAGCGCGGCCGCGATATCGGCCAGCGGCGTGTTGTGCTCCTGCTCGTAATCCTCGATCAGTTTGCGGAACAGAGCGAGATTGTCCGAACTGAGGTTCTCGGTGATCGCGTCGCCGAACTTCGCGACCCGCTGCGCGTTCACATCGTCGATGCTGGGCAGCTGCATCTCGGTCAGCGGATGGCGGGTGGCGCGCTCGATGGATTTGAGCAGGTGGCGTTCGCGCGGGGCGACGAACAGCAGCGCCTCACCGCTGCGGCCCGCCCGCCCGGTCCGGCCGATGCGGTGCACATAGGACTCGGTGTCGTGCGGGATGTCGTAGTTCACCACGTGCGAGATCCGGTCGACGTCCAGGCCGCGGGCCGCGACATCGGTGGCGACCAGGATGTCCAGCGTGCCCGCCTTCAGCTGGCCGATGGTGCGTTCGCGCTGTGCCTGGGCGATATCACCGTTGATCGCCGCGGCCGAGAACCCGCGGGCGCGCAACTTCTCGGCCAACTCCTCGGTGGCCTGTTTGGTGCGCACGAAGATGATCATGGCCTCGAAGGACTCCACCTCGAGGATCCGGGTGAGCGCGTCGAGTTTGCGCTGATGCGATACCAGTACCCAGCGCTGGGTGATGTTGGTGGCCGTGCTGGTCTTGGCCTTGACCGTGATCTCGACCGGTTCGCGCAGGTACTGCTTGGAGATCTTGCGGATCGCCGCCGGCATGGTCGCGGAGAACAGCGCCACCTGCTTATCGGCCGGGGTGTCGGCGAGGATGCGCTCGACATCCTCCTGGAACCCCATCTTCAGCATCTCGTCGGCTTCGTCGAGCACCAGGTAGCGCAGCTGCGACAGGTCCAGGGTGCCCTTCGCCAGGTGGTCGATCACCCGGCCGGGCGTACCCACCACGACCTGTGCGCCGCGGCGCAGACCCGACAGCTGCACGCCGTAACTCTGGCCGCCGTAGATGGGCAGCACATGGGTGCCCGGCATATGCGTGGCATACCGTCCGAACGCCTCCGCGACCTGGATCGCGAGCTCACGGGTCGGCGCGAGCACCAGCGCGGCGGGCTGCTTGCCGGTGGGCCGGTCCTGCAGCAGGCCCTCCAGGATGGGAATCGCGAACGCCGCGGTCTTACCGGTACCGGTCTGTGCCAGACCCACCACATCCGTGCCCGCCATCAGCGGGGGAATGGTCGCGGCCTGGATAGGGGAGGGCGATTCGTAGCCGACGTCGGCGATGGCCGAAAGAATTCGGTCATCGATTCCGAGATCGGCGAAGGTCGGTCCGGCGGTTTCGGGTTCGGTCTCGTCGGTGTTCTCGCCGAGGTTGCCCTCGCCCTCATTGGTGCTCATTGACCAGAAGTTTACTGGTACTGCCTGGTTGTCCGGACCACCGGGCCATACGGTGTCAGCATGGAAGCCGACCCTGCCGACTCCCTCGGGCCCTCCTCCACCGGCCCCGTGGACATCGCCGCGGTGCAGTTCGCGCCGCATACCGATATCGATGCCAACCTGGCGGCTCTCACCGCCCACGTGCGCGCCGCGGCCGAACGCGGGGCCCGCGTGGTGGTCGCTCCGGAGTACTCGATGTTCGCGCTGGGCCGCCTGGACGATCGGGCCCGCGCCGCCGCCCAACCGCTGGACGGTCCGTTCGTCAGCGCACTGGCCGCACTGGCCGCGGATACCGGGGTCCACCTGGTGGCCGGCGTCGTCGAGACGACCGCCCCGGCGGACGGCCGGATCCACAACACCCTGGTCGTTCTCGGGCCCGACGGGTCGCTGTGCGCGCGGTACCGCAAGGTGCACCTCTACGACGCCTTCGGGCAGCGCGAATCGGAGGTCGTGCGGCCCGGACCGCTCGACGAGACGGCCCTGTTCACCGTCGAGGGCCTGACCTTCGGCCTGCAGACCTGCTTCGACCTGCGGTTCCCGGAGGGTTTCCGGCGGCTGGCGGCCGCGGGCGCCGAGGTTCTGCTGTTACCTGCCCAGTGGATCCCGGGACCGGGCAAGGTCGACCAGTGGACCACCCTGCTACGCGCCCGGGCCATCGAGAACACGGTGTACGTGGCCGCGGCCGATCAGTGCGGACCGCGGGGTGCGGGGTACTCGATGATCGTCGACCCGGCGGGCCGGGTGCTCGGCGAACTCGCCGACGAGCCGGGCATCGTCGCGGCGCGGCTGGAGCCCGAAGTCCTGGACCGCGTCCGCACCTCCAACCCGAGCCTCGCCCTGCGCAGGTTCGCCGTCGGCGCGCCGGTGGCGGGTAGCGTCGAAGGATAATGCTCTACGCCGACCGTGTGACCGCCGGACGCGCGCTGGGAAGCGAACTGACGCACCTGCGTGCGACGGACCCGCTGGTGCTCGGGCTACCGCGCGGGGGAGTGCCGGTGGCGGCGGCGGTCCGCGAAGTCATCGGCGGCGATCTGGATATCCTGCTGGTCCGCAAGCTGGGTGTGCCCTGGCAACCGGAGTTGGCGGCCGGGGCGATCGGTGAGCAGGGGGTCCGAGTGATCAACTCCGACGTCCTGCGCCAGACCGGACTGGACCGGGCGCGGCTGGACGCGATCGAAGCCGATGAGCGGGCCGAACTGGATCGTCGCCGCGTGCTGTGGCGGGGCGACATCCCGCCGATCCCGCTGCTGGACCGCACCGTGGTGATCGTCGACGACGGTGTCGCCACCGGTGCGACGGTGGTCGTGGCGTGCCGGGTGGCCCGGGCCCAGCGACCCCGGCGGGTCGTGGTGGCGGTGCCGGTCTCGGCGCCCGAGGCGCTCGAATGGATCCGCGCCGAGGCCGACGAGGTGGTGTGCCCGCACGCGCCGTCGGCGCTGGCCGGGGTGGGCGGGGCCTACCGCGACTTCCATCAGCTCGAGGACAGCGAGGTCACCGGATTGCTCCGCCCGGACACCCGGTGAGGGCACCGGGTGTCCGGGCGGGCGCCGGAAACGCGGGAGCTACAGCTCCGGCTGCGCGTAGTCGGCGACGCGATCCGACAGGATCCGCAGATGCTCCAGGCCACTGCCGAGTGTGCGCTCGATGGCAGTCAGCCGGGCCACGTAGTGACCCACCGGGTACTCCGAGGTCACGCCGATACCGCCGTGCATCTGGATCGCCTCCTGTCCGATGTGCCGCGCCGACCGGCCGACCTGCAGCCGCGCCCGGGACGCGATCACCGGGTTGCCGGCGTCCTCGACCAGGGAGGCAGTGAGGTAGTAGCTCATGCTGCGGGCCAGTTCCAGCGAGACGTACATGTTCGCGGCGCGCTGGGTCAGGGTTTGGAACTTCGACAAGGTGACGCCGAACTGTTTGCGGGTCTTGAGGTAGTCGGTGGTCAGTCGCAGCGACTCCTCCATCGCACCCACCGACTCCGCGCACAACCCGGCCTGGGCCCGGTTGAGCACCTCCCGCACGGCGGCGGTCGCGTCCGCCCCGGTGCCGAGGAGTTCGGCCGGGGTCCCGGCCAGCTCCACCTGCGCGCCGCGCAGACCGTCGACCGTCGCGTAGGAGGTCCGGGTGACACCCGTCGCGTCGGCGGCGACCAGGAACAGTCCGAGACCGCCGTCGGGCAGGGTCGCGCTGACCACCAGTTCGTCGGCGCAGTCGCCGTGCGGTACCGGGTTCTTGACGCCGGTGAGCGTGTAGCCCTCGCCCGCGGCGGTGGCCGCGGTGTCCACGGCGTGGTCGGGCCAGCGGGTACCCGGTTCACCGTGCGCGAAGGCGAGCAGTTTCGACCCGGCGGCGACCTCGGGCAGGATGCGCTGCCGCTGGTCGGTGGTGCCCAGTGCGCTGATCAGCCCGCCCGGTACCAGGACCGCGTCCAGCAGTGGTTCCGGCGCCAGCCGCCGCCCGATCTCCTCGAGCACCAGCATGGTCTCCACCGGACCGGCTTCCATCCCGCCGTCCTTCTCGTCGAAGCTCAGCCCGAGTACGCCGAGTTCGGCCAGCTGTCCCCACATCTGACGGCTCCAGCCGAGGTCGGTGGCGGTGACCTCGAGCCGGGACTCCGGGTTGTAGTGGCGATTCAGCAGGTCCCGCACCGTATCGCGGAGCAGGGCCTGTTCATCGGTGAGATCGAAATCCATTACCTGACCTCACAATCCGAGGATCGAGGAGGCGATGATGGTGCGCTGCACCTCGCTGGAACCTCCGTAGATGGTTGTCTTGCGGTAGTTGAGATAGCTCGGGCCGGTGCGCTGCGCCCATTCCGGCGAGGCGATAGCACCGGCGCCGACCGGCAGGGCGTCCGGTCCGGCGATGTCGAGCAGGAGTTCGGTGGCCGCCTGCTGCAGTTCCGAACCGCGCATCTTCAGCACCGACGACGCCGGGTTCGGTTTGCCCTCGACCGAGTTCGACACGACGCGCAACTGGGTGAGTTCGAGGGCGAGCAGTTCGTTCTCCAACTCGGCGATCCGCGCCGCGAACAGCGGATCGTCGAGCAGGGTCCCGGCACCGGACCTGGTGGCGGCCGCGTATTCCTTGGCCACCCCGATCCGGACCTTGGTGCGGCCGACCCCGGTGATTCCGGTGCGTTCGTTGCCCAGCAGGTACTTGGCGTAGGTCCAGCCCATGTTCTCCTCGCCGACCAGCTGGTCGGCGGGGACGCGGACGTTCTCGAAGAAGACCTCGTTGACCTCGTAACCGCCGTCGATCAACTTGATCGGCCGGACGGTGACGCCGGGCGATTTCACGTCGAAGAGCAGGAAGGAGATACCGGCCTGCTTCTTCGGGGCGTTCGGGTCGGTGCGGACCAGGCAGAAGATCCAGTCGGCCCACTGGGCCAGGGTGGTCCAGATCTTCTGGCCGTTGACGATGTAGGAATCACCGTCGCGGACCGCCGTGGTGCGCAGTGAGGCCAGATCCGAGCCCGCGTCGGGTTCGGAGAAGCCCTGGCACCACCAGATGTCGAGGTTGGCGGTGGGCGGCAGGAAGCGCTGTTTGAGTTCTTCGGACCCGAACTGCGCGATGACCGGGCCGACCATCGTGGCGTTGAACGTGAGCGGGTCCGGCACGCTGGCCAGCTGCATCTCGTCCTGCCACAGATGGCGCTGCATCGGGGTCCAGTCCTTGCCGCCCCAGGCCACCGGCCAGTTCGGCACGGCCAGGCCGTGCTCGTTGAGAATCTGGTGGGCCGTCACGATGTCCGCGCGGGACAGCTCGTGACCGTATTTCACGCGTTCACGGATCTCGGCCGGGATCGCCGTGGTGTAGATCTTCCGCAGTTCGTCACGGAAGGCGACCTCGTCGGGAGACAGAGTTAATTTCATACACATCTCCAAGTATGTCTCGATTGTCCCGCATAGAATTTACACCCCTCAGCAATCCTGCCGCGTCGAGTGCATCACATGTGGCCCGACCCCAGTGGGGATCGCCCCAGCCGAGAGCGGAGTGTGACCAGGCGGTGCCCCATAGAGGCTGGTACGTTGCTGCGGTGGGCAGGGGGTGCCGGCCGGTTCCGGCGCCGTCGCCACGATCGGATCTAGGGAGTCAGCAGTGCACAACAACATCGTCGCGCGCACCGCGGCCACGGCAGCCGCCCTCGGTATCAGTGCCGCGCTCACCTTCGCACCGGCGGCGGCCGCACCGGCGCCCACACCGGCCGAAACCGCGCTGAGCGCGCTCACCGAGCAGACCGCCGGCCAACCCGAAAACCACGCCGGAGTGGACGCGCTGGCCCACTACGCCGACTTCGTCGCCGCCAGCCACATCAGCACCATCGGGCAGTACACCCCTTTCGTGTACGCGGCCCCTACCTTCGGCTGCGGCAGTAACGGCCCGATCACCACGATCGTCGCGGCCGGCACCGCCAACGGCCCCAGTGCCAATATCCACGGCACGCCCGGCACCCTGACCTTCCACGCCACCCCCGGACACTCCGGTATCCCGGAGACCTCCGGTCTGGTGGTCGCCTGGATCAATATCAACAACGGGCGCAGCGGTCTCACCATGCTCGACGACCGGACCGAACTCGGGACGCCGTCGCTGTCGAAGACCGTGCCCAGCGGTCCCGGAACCGTCCTGGCGTCCATGTGGGGCACCATCAACTTTCCCGGCGCCCTCTGTGTGATGACCCCCACGGTCGGCATGTTCCCCGTCCCCGTCGAGCCCCTTCCCGCGCCGGCCCCGGCCCCGCAGTCGGCGCCCGCCGAACCCGGTGCTCCGGCGCCCGCACCTGCGCCTTCGCCGCAACCGGAGCCCGCGCCCGCGCCCGCCCCGCAGCCCGCGCCCGCCCCGGCCTAGCGGTCGCGCCGCCGCGACGCACCGCGCGCGGGGGCCGGCCGCGAATCGTGGCACCCCAACAGTCGCCGATTCTTTGCCAGAATCCGGCCCATGGGTTTCTTCGGCGGCGTCCGCGGTCGGCTGCACTATCGGTACCGGCCGGTCGAGGCGGCCGCGGCGGGCCTGGTGCTGCTGCCCGGTACAGGTCAGCACAGCGGGCATTATCACGAATTCGCGCGGCAGGTGAACAGCGCCGGTCTCGCGATCTGGACGTTGGATACCGCGGGGCAGGGCCTCAGCGAGGGAGACCCCGGGGCGCCCCCGATCCTGTCCGACCTCGTCGCCGACGCGGCGCGGTTCTTCGCGCTGGCGCGCGCGCAGGAGCCGGACCTCCCGCTGACCCTCATGGGTCATTCCCTGGGCGCGGTGACAGCACTCGCCGCGCTGGGCGCCACTCCGTCGTCGCTGGGCACTGCCACCGACACGGTTGGCCCGGCGCTGGACCCGCGCCTGCCCGTCGGCCTCGTGCTCTGCGGTACACCGCCCCGCGCCCTCGACGACCGGCCGGGTAATGCCGACTTGCCTCCGGCCCTGGCGGTGCACGGGGTGGACGACCGGCGCGCGTCGATCGAGCCGATCCGTGCCTGGGTCCGGCGGCGTGCGTCGGCGCGACTGTGCGAATACGCCGATGCCGGGCACGATCTGCTGCACGAACGCGTGCGTGCGCGAGTGACGGCGGATATCGTGCAGTGGACGCAGGAGATCGTCGCGGGGCCGGTGCGACGATCGTGAGATGCGCTGTGTGACAGCGAAGCAGGAAGGGGGACGCCGATGCAGCCGAATACGATCACCGCGCTCGGCGCGGCCGTGGACGACGGGCAACTGTGGATCGACAGCGTGCTGGTGGCCGAGGGCGCACCCGAACGGTGCGCACAGCGCTACGAACAACTGGCCGATCAGGTGGACGCGCAGATCGAAACCCTCACCGCGGCGGTATCGCTGCCCGGTTTCGGCGGTTTCGCCTCGGGCGCCGCGCTGCGCGGCGGATTCGAGGGCAAGGCCACCGAGGCCATCGCGGCGCTGCGCCGGTACTCCGGGACGGCCCGGCAGCTCGCACACACCTTCCGGGCCGCCGCCGCGGCCTATCAGCAGTCCGATACCGAGGTGTCCGCCGCGCTCGGCGCGGCCGTCCCCGAACCGACGGGAGTCTCCGGTGCGTGAACTGCCCCGTGGCGGCATGCGCGGCGTCCACTACCGGGTCGACCCGGATTACGCGCCCACCGTGGAAGTGTTCGACAACCTCACCCATCAGGAGATCCACGCCGGTGTCGCCCTGATGGACCCGTCCGTGCTGCAGACCGGAGGTCAGGCCTGGCAGGGCGCGGCGACCGGACTCACCGATGCGGTGGACCGGGCGCATACCGAGATCCAGGGCGCCATCGCCGACGGCTGGCGCGGCGCCGCCGCGGGGGTGGCTGTGGCCGCGGTCCGGGATTTCGAGTCGGCCGGGCGGCAGCTCGCCGATGTTCTCGCCACGGTCGGGCAGCGGCTCCGCCGCGCCGGTGACGCCGCGGAGACATTGCGCGCCGGAGTTCCCGAACCCTCGGGAGCCGAACCGGATCTCGCCGCGGCGCTGCTCGATCCGCGAACCGCCACCGATAACGTCGCGGTGGTGCGGGCGGCCGACGACGACCGAGCCGATGTGGTCCGGGTGATGGAGAGCGTCTACAACGGCGCCTTCGTTCCGACGGGCGCACAGGTGCCCGCGTTCCCGGACCTGCCCGATTCCACCTCCGCCGCCGCGCCGGCCGCGGTTCTTCCGCCGGTCACCGTCGCCCCGGTCGCGGATACGGCTGCGGGACAGAATCCCGCCCACCCGCAGCCGGTGGCCGTGGCCGTCCCCGACGAGCAGACCGACCCGCCCCGGCCCGCCGCTGCGGCGGCTACCGGTACCGGACAGCAGGTCCTGACCGGCGCCGTCCCGGATGGGGCCGGAACCACACCCGAGGCCCCGCCGGAGACCACTGTCGCGGGCACCGCCCAGCCGCCCGCCGCCCCCGCGGCAGCCGCCCCCGCCGCCGCTGCGGGGGTTACCGGCGTCGCTCCGGCGTCCAGCGCGCCCGCGGCGAGCGTCCCCGTGTTCGCCGCACCCGTCCGTCCGGCCGGTTCGGGCGGCGACCAGGAACGCACTCGTGATGAGCAACAGCGTCATTCGGGCGGTGAGGCGGTCACCGGAATGGGCGCGGGCGCGATCGGCGGGATGCTGGGCGGTGCCATGGCGGCCGATACCGTTCGCTCGGGCGCCCCGGTCGCGCCGGTGCGTGCCGACCGGGCCGAGCCGGACGAGGACGAACTCCACTTCACCGACGAGGAACTCACCTACCTGGAACCGGGCGACCCGGCCGGGCCGCTGATCGGCGCCCTGGACCCGACCACCCCGCCGGTCCTGGGCGAGTGGACCGAAGCGGAGTGAACTGGATCCTCACCCCGGACCAGTTCGCGCTGGCATGGGAACGAACGGTCGGCGACCGGATTCCCTATCCGCTGGCGGTACGCCTGTCGGCCCGTGATTCCGTCGAGCGCACCGCGCAACTGCCCGCGCTGCGGCACTGGTGCGACACCACGCTCGACGCGGACCTGGAAGCCGCGCTGCGGGTGCTGGCCGGGCCCGAGGTGAGTGTGGCGGCGTTCGGGCAGGACGGCGAGGGTGCACCGACCGTGCGGGTGCTCGGCGCGTCGGCGGGCCAGATCGCGGTGGTGGCCACCCAGCGGGCGGCTGCGCGACCGGACCGGGGCGGCGAACTGCGGATCACCGTGGCGACCACGACCTCGTTGCCGGTGCGGGTGGTCTCGGCGCTACCGGCCGTCCCCGCCGGAGCGGGCGAACGCCTGCGCGCGCCGCGCGCCGAGGTCGCGGTGGACAGCCGTGACCGGGTGACAGTTCCCGTCTCCGGGCCCGCGGTGCCGACTCGGATACGTAAGCGATTGAAACAGCAGCGCGACGGTATCGGCCAGATCGTCGTATCGGTACACCGCGCCGCCGGAGCGAAACCGTTCGGCGTGCTGTGCTGGGTGGATATCGCCGGGGACGGCCGCTACGCGGTGCACACCGGTAAGGACGTCGAAGTCGCCGGGGTGGGCGCCGAAGGGTTCACCAACGCGCTGCGGCCGATGGTGGCCGCCGCCGCCCGGGCCGTGGCCTACGCCGAACGCTGAGTCCCGCCGCTCGATGCGGTCTTTCGTTATCGCCGAGCACGGTGTCGAGCCGGGTGGCGGCGAGGGCCGCGAGGAGATCGGCTCCGGCCGCCGGGGTCGCGGTTACCTGGTGCGGATCGGTCCGGTCGGCTCGGTGGTCACCGGGCCCGGAAGTGCGTCGGCGCGGTCGGGCGTGGGGGTCTCGGTGGTCGGTACGACCGCGCGCGGCGCCGATTGCACTTCGGGTGTCGGCGTCGGTGCGGGTGCCTCCGAGGGCGTTTCCGTGGTCTCGGCTCCGGGGGCCGCCCGCTCGCCTTCGGCGGCCGGGGGCGCGGGGGGCTGTTCGGGCGCGCCCGGGGCAGCGGTTTCGGCGTTCGTCGGGACCGGGGCTGTCACCACGGTGGTCGGCGGCGCGGGTGCCGGGACCGGGGATTCGGTGTACGCCGGTGCGATTTCCGGTCCGGGCACCGAGGCCGTGGTCCAGTTCGGCTCGGTCGGCGGTGTCGGGCCGGGGGTGGCCGAGAGGGTGACCGGGCGAGTGCTGGTCGCGCTCTCGTCGCCGGTCGGATCGTCCTCGGCGCCGGGCGGCGTGGAAGCGGTGACCGAGATCTGGTATTCCGGCGGGAGTGTGCGCCGGGGCGGCGGTTCGGGGGCCATCCGCCAGCTGGGCGACGGCGGTATCAGCACTTTGGCGACGCTGGTGGAGACTTCGCCGGTGTAGTGCACCTGTTCGGCGGCCTGCGGACCCGAACGGATCGGGGGCGGCGGCACATAGGTGTCGTCCTGGCCGATTCCGCACGCGCCGATGAGCACCAGCCCGAGGGAAACCGCGCCGGCGGCCGCCAGGGGACCGGCGACCTTCGTTTTGCTGTCCATCGGTGACGCTCCTGTGATATGTCAGTGGCCCAACCTTAATTGAGCGTGCCGGTGAGAACTAGTCCCTGTCGCCCGATCGCCCTGGTTACCCGGTGTGCGAGAGCCAACGGGGGGTACGGTTCAGGTATCGAATTGATATCAGCCGCGTGTCGCGAGCTTGTGTCGCGTAACAATCTTCGGGTTGTGGTCGTAGCGTATGTTGCTGAAGTGACGCATGAGACACCGGAGAGTTTCTCGGTGACCATGCACTGAAGTGGTAGGCGCAAAACGATTTACGGATCGGCGCCATCGAGGAGTAGATGATGGGAGACCAGACCACCACCGACCTGCCGGGTTCGGCGGAGGTGCCCGCTGTTTCGGCGGCGTCCCCGGAACCGGCGGTGGATTCCGCGGCACGCGGAACGGGTGGCACAGTGGGCAGAGTGCTGGGCTGGCTGGTTTTCGCCGGTGGGCTGGGTGCGGCGGTCATCGGTATCGCGATCCTGAACGTGGTGCTCAGCGTCGTCGGTCTCATACTGGCGTGCACCGCGGGATTGACTCTTCTGAAATTGCGGGCCGACGGCCCCGGTCCGGAGCCCGAGGCGGGCGTCGCCGGCTGACCCGGTCCGGACCTTCGGCCGCTGCGCGGCCATGATCCGTCGTTGTGCCTGCCCGCCCACTCCCGAGGCGGATAACGTATGCGGTATCGCGCATTGCCGCATTACCGCCCGAGAGGAGATGCTGTGCCACAGCAGGTTCGAGGAGTCATCGCCCGCAGTTCCGGCGCCCCGGTCGAACTGGTCCCGATCGTCATCCCCGACCCAGGTCCCCGCGATGTCGTGGTGCGGATCCAGGCGTGCGGGGTCTGCCACACCGACCTGACCTACCGCGAGGGCGGTATCAACGACGAATTCCCGTTCCTGCTCGGCCACGAGGCCGCGGGAGTGGTGGAGACGGTGGGTTCGGCGGTCACCCATGTGGAACCCGGCGATTTCGTCGTCCTGAACTGGCGCGCGGTCTGCGGCCAGTGCCGTGCGTGCAAACGCGGTCGCCCCTGGTATTGCTTCGACACGTTCAACGCCAGTGTGCCGATGACCCTCGAGGACGGCACCGAACTCACCCCGGCGCTCGGTATCGGCGCCTTCGCGGACAAGACCCTCGTCCACGAGGGGCAGTGCACCAAGGTGGATCCCGAGACCGACCCGGCAGTCGCCGGACTGCTCGGTTGCGGGGTGATGGCGGGGCTGGGCGCCGCCGTGAACACCGGGAACGTCGGCCGCGGCGATTCGGTGGCGGTACTGGGCTGCGGCGGTGTGGGGGACGCGGCGATCGCCGGCGCCCGGCTGGCCGGGGCGGGCACCATCATCGCGGTGGACACCGACGCCCGGAAACTCGAATGGGCGCGCGAACTGGGTGCGACCCACACGATCGACGCGTCCGACGCCGACGCGGTAGCCGGAATCCAGGATCTCACCGACGGTTTCGGCGCGGATGTGGTGATCGACGCGGTCGGCCGCCCGGAAACCTGGAAGCAGGCCTTCTACGCCCGCGACCTGGCGGGCACCGTGGTGCTGGTCGGTGTGCCCACACCCGATATGACGCTCGAGATGCCGCTGATCGATTTCTTCAGCCGCGGTGGATCGCTCAAATCGTCCTGGTACGGCGACTGCCTGCCGGAACGGGATTTCCCGATGCTGATCGACCTGTACCGGCAGGGCCGGCTGCCACTGGACAAGTTCGTGACCGAGCGGATCGGCCTGGACGCGGTGGAGCAGGCCTTCCACACCATGCACGGCGGGCAGGTCCTGCGCTCGGTGGTGGTCCTGTGACGGTCCGGATCGAGCGGGTCGTGACCGAGGGCCAGTTCTGCCTCGACGGCGGCTGCTGGGACGTGGCGAACAACATCTGGCTCATCGGCGACGACAGCGAGGTGCTGATCATCGATGCCGCCCATACCGCGCAGCCGATACTCGAGGCGGTGGCCGGACGTCGGGTGACGGCGATCGTGTGCACGCACGCGCACAACGATCACGTCACCGTCGCCCCCACCCTCTCGGCGGCCACCGGCGCACCCATCCACCTGCACCCCGACGACGACGTGCTCTGGCAACAGACCCATCCCGGCGTCGAATACCGTGCGCTCGCCGCGGACGAGGTCTTCCGGATAGGCGGCGCGGAACTACGCGTACTGCACACTCCCGGCCATTCACCCGGATCGTGCTGCCTGTATCTCCCGGCAGCCGGTGCGCTGTTCAGCGGGGATACGTTGTTCGAGGGCGGTCCGGGCGCCACCGGGCGTTCCTACTCGGACTACCCGACCATCCTCGTCTCGATCAACGAAACGCTGTTCGCGCTGCCGGACGAGACCGTGGTGCACACCGGGCACGGGCCGGACACCACGGTCGGCGCCGAACGCGCCAACGTTCCCGCGCACCCCTGACGGGCGCATACCCGAGAGACGGCGGCACCCGAACGGGCGCCGCCGTCTCGTTCTGTTGAACGTGGACGACGGCGATCGGGTCGGCGTCCGCAGGCATCGGACGCTCTCGCGGCAGGTCCGCCCGGCGGGCAGAGGGACTCGGCGCCGCCACTCGCCGCCCGATTCGTTTCCGCGGCGCGCGATCTCCGCCGGCGGCCCGCTGCGGGTCGCGGTGGATCCCGGGCGGAGTCCGGCGGTCCCGGGGGATCGCCGGCGGACCGGCCGTCGCGATCAGGAGGTGCGCGGGGCGAGCACGAACACCGGGATGCGGCGTTCGGTCCAGGACTGGTAGTTGTCGAAATCCGCGTACAGTTCCAGCAGTTTCGGCCACAGCCGGTCGCGTTCGGCGTCGTCGGCGAGACGAGCCCGCACCGGAAGCTTCTCCTTGCCGATCTGAACCGTGGTATCCGGTTGTGCGACCAGGTTGTAGTACCACTGCGGATTCTTCGGCAGCCCGCCCTGCGAGGCCACGACGACGATATTCGCCTCGTCGCGCAGGTACAGCAGCGGGATCGTGAACTGCTTACCGGATTTGCGGCCGGTGTGCTCGAGCAGCAGGGTGGGAACCGGTTTACGGAATCCCGACCCCACCCGCCAGGTGCCGCCGATCCGGCCGCCGGTACGCCGGTAGGCCCAGGTGTTGACCTTGGACATGTATTTGATGACGGTCGGCACGAAGGACGAATCGAGTTGTTTGGGACGGTTGTTCATGCTGGTAAAGCTTCTTTCCGAATGTTCAGCGCAGGATCAGCAGCGCTGATTTCTCGATCAGATCGGCGATATCTGCGTAGGAGGCGTACCCCATGCCCGCCCGCACCAGCGCCCCCGCGTAGACGAGCTCGAGCGAGACGACCACTTCGGGATCCGGATCCGGCCCCAGGGCGCGCTCGATCCGGGTGCGGATCTCCAGGCCGATCCGGGCCCGCAGATGGGCGACATCGGGGTCGCGGCCCAGCAGCGCGCTGGTGACCGCCCCGGCGACCTCCTGATCGTCGGCGACCAGCAGGGCGATGGAACGCAGTTCGGCCACCACCCGGATCGTGGAATCGGGATCCTCGGTGACCGGTGAGGGCGCCCCGACCAGCCGCCGCCAGAAGATCTCGGCGACCAGGTGCTCCTTCGACGAGAAATAGGTGTACGCGGTGGCGGTGCCGACACCGGCCGCGGCGGCGACCATTCGAATGGTCATTCCCGCGAACCCCTCGCGTGCCAGCACCTCCACCGCTGCCTTCGTCAGCTTGTCGACCGTATCCGCCTGTTTCGCGGACAGGCGGCGACGGGTCGCTTCTACGACGGCAGGTTCACCTTCGGACATGTGTCTGAATGTACCGTTTCAGTTCTTCGCGGCCGCAATCCCGGCTCGGCGGCCGTAGAAGCTGCCGTCGCCGAGTGAGGTCCCGCTGGCGTAGCCGCCCGCGCAGACCCCGGAGGTGCAGCGTCCCGCGGCGAACAACCCGGGGATGGGTTCTCCGTTCACGTGCAGCACCCGCGAATCCAGGTCGGTGCGCAGGCCGCCGAGGGTGAAACCGGCGGTGAACCCGCGCATATCGAACGCGGCGAACGGGCCCTCGAGCAGCTTCGTCCATTCGGGTTTCTTGCCGAGCAGCGGATCCGAACCGGTGGCCGCGTGCTTGTTGTACAGCTCCACGGTGGTCTGCAACGCCAGTTCGGGCAGCCCCATATCGGATTCCAGCTCGGCGATGGTCTCGGCGGCCCAGGTGGGGGGCTGCCGGAAGAACGGTGTGGAGGTCTCGGTGGTCAGCGACTCCTCGTAGGCGGCTTCGCCGATGATCAGATACGCCTGGTTGTCCTGATGGAACAGCGTCATCTGGCCGATCCGGCCGGGATAGGTGTCCTCCGGGACATAACGCTGACCGCGGCCGTTCACCAGGATTCCGCGCGCCATCATCTGCGGATCGCCGAAGAACGCGACCTCGGTGGCGTCCATATGGGCCAGGTCCGCGCCCAAGGCCTGGGCCACCCGGATGGCGATGCCGTCGTGCTCCTCGATCGCGGCGCCCGGCCGCCCGATCAACCGCGGGGCGAATCCCTCGATCATCTGATCGTGGTAGGCGAAACTGCCGGTGGCCAGGACGACCCCGCGCTCGGCGCGGACGGTCAGTTCCTTGCCGTACTGCTTGGCCACCACGCCGACCACCCGGTCGCCGTCGACGATCAGTCGCTGGATCCGGGTGTCGTATTCGGCGGCGACACCGAGCTTTTCCGCAGTTTCGGCGAGCGGTTTCATCAGCATGTAGCCGCCGCCCTTCGAACCGGTCCGCTTATTGCTCATCTGCGGGACGTGGCCGCGCGGGGCGGGGTCGGCGACGGCGTTGAAGGGGGCGGCGTTCTCGCCGCCGGAGTACATCAGTCCCTCGTCGTGCGGGGGCTCCCAACCGGGCTCACCCCAGAACTCCGCTTTGAACGGCACCCCGTTGCCGACCAGCCATTCGTAGTGCTCGACGCTGCCGCGGCAGTAGTCGGCGATCTTGGCCTCGTCCACCCCCGGCCCGAGCGCGGCGATCATGAATTTCTCCATGTTCTCCGGGCTGTCCTCGAAGCCGAGCGCCTGCTGCAGCGGTGTGCCGCCGCCGAGGTAGATGAATCCACCGGCCAGCGCCGCCGCGCCGCCCCAGCCGCTGGTGCGTTCCAGGATCAGTACCTGGGACCCGGCCCGCGCGGCCTCGATGGCGGCGCAGACTCCGGCGACCCCGTAACCGGCGACGACCACATCGGCGGTGCGGTCCCAAGCGGTGACCTCGGCGGCCGGTAGTGGTCGGAGAGATGTGGTGTCGGCCATTATTCGGATTCCTTACTGTCGTTCCGCTCGCCGATGGTGACACGCTCCCGCTCGGTGGCGATATCTCGCTCCCGCTCGGTGGCGATGTCTCGCTCCCGCTCGGTGGCGATGTCTCGCTCCCGCTCGGTGGCGATCTCGCCCCGCCCCACCCCGAGCCCCTCGCCGAAACGTGTCAGTGCCGACGCCGCCAGCGGCAGTTCGGCGCCGACCCGGTCGCCGAGATCCAGTGCCAGCGCGAGATCCTTCTCGCCGAGTTCGCGGACGTGGGTGAGAATCGGCAGCCAGAAATCGCCCTCTTCGATGGGGGCGGTCGTATCGCGGAGCATGATCGAGCCCGCCCCGCCGGTGACGGCGTCGGAGTGGCGGACCACCTTGCCCAATACCGTGATGTCGAGCCCGGCGGCCTCGGCCAGCCGCTGCGCCTCGGTGGCGGCGGTGAACGAGATGAAATGCAGCAGATTGCGTGCCAGCTTCATCCGGGTCCCGGCCCCGACCTCGCCGGCGTGCACGACCATATCCGCGAAACAGCCGAAGGGTTCGCGTACCGCGGCGACCGCGTTCGCGCTGCCGCCGATCATCACCGCCAGCCGGCCGCTGTCCGCGCCCGCCGCGCCGCCGCTGACCGGGGCGTCGATCAGTTCCACCCCGCGGTCGGCGCACAGCCGCGCGAATTCGGCCGCGGATTCGTCGCTGATGGTGGAGTGCACCGCCACCACGGCCCCCGGCGCGGCGGCGGCGAGCACGCCGTTGTCGCCGGTGAGGACGGCACGGACCTGCTGGTCGTTCACCACGGCGATACAGATGATCCCGCATTTCGCGGCCACCTCGGCCGCGGTGGCGGCGGCTTCGGCGCCCGCGGCCGTGAACGGTTCCAGTGCTTCGGCGCGGGTATCGCAGACGGTGAGCCCGCCGGACCAGCCCTGCAGTTTCTTGGCCATCGGCGCCCCCATCGACCCCAGGCCGATGAACCCGACCCGGGTTCCGGCGCCACCGTCAGCGCTCATCAGCGGATCACCTGCCCGCCGTCGACACAGAAGATCTGACCGGTGACCCAGGAGGCGTCGTCGGAGAGCAGGTAGAGCAGCGCTCCGGCCAGATCCTCGGGCGTGCCCATCCGCTTGAGCGGCAGCCGGTTCACCATGTCCTTGACCATGTTCGCGGGTGTGGTGCTCTTGGTCGCCTCGGTGTCGGTGGGGCCGGGCGCGATCGCGTTGACCCGGATATTCGAGCCGCCGAGTTCGGTGGCCAGCTGCTGGGTGAGGCCGTTGACGCCCACCTTGGCCAGCCCGTAGAAACCGGAGTACACCCAGGCCGCCGTCGAGGACTGGTTGACGATCGAGCCGCCGCCGTTGGCGGCCATGTTCTCCCAGACCGCGCGGGTCATCACCAGTGCGCCGTCCAGGTTCACCGACATGAACTTCTTGTAGTAGTCCCAGGGCACGGTGAGCAGCAGGTCGAGTTTCATTCCGCCGTAGATGGCGGCGTTGTTGACCAGATGATCGATCTTGCCGTACTTCTCGACGGTGAAATCGGCCAGTGCCTTGGCAGATTCGGGATCGGAGACGTCGACCGGGTGGAAGGCCGCGGTCCCGCCGTCGGCGACGATCTTCTCGGCGACGGCCGTACCGCCCTCGGCGTTCAGGTCGGCGACGACGACCGACGCGCCCTCGGCGGCCAGTGCCTGCGCGTAGACCTCGCCGATACCGCGGGCCGCGCCCGTGACGATGGCCGACCGGCCGGTGAAACGAGCCATGAGATGAGCTCCTCGCTGGTTGGGAAAGCTTGGCTGGAAGTGGTTCGGGATCTACTGGGCGGTGGCGACGAGCTTGGTCTCGAGGTACTCCTCGAATCCCGCGACACCCATCTCACGGCCGATACCGGACTGCTTGTAGCCGCCGAACGGCGCGTCGGCGCTGTACCACATGCCGCCGTTGACGCCGAGCGTTCCGGTGCGCACCCGATCGGTGACGTGGCGGATCCGCGCGGGGTCGGTGCCCCAGACCGCGCCGGACAGGCCGTACGGGGAATCGTTGGCGATGCGGACGGCGTCGTCGTCGCCGTCGTAGGGGAGGACGACGAGCACCGGCCCGAAGATCTCCTCCTGGGCGGCCTTCGCGCTGTTGTCCAGGTCGGCGATCACGGTGGGTTCGACGTAGAACCCGCGCTCGTGCTCGGTGGGCCGGCCGCCGCCGACGACGATCCGGCCGCCGTCGGCGCGGGCGCTGTCGATATAGCCCAGTACCCGGGTCCGCTGGCGGTCGGAGATCACCGGGCCGCAGATGGTTCCGGGGTTGGTGGGATCGCCGGGCCGGATTCCGCGCATGGTCGCGGCGGCCGCTTCGAGCGCTTCCTCGTAGCGGGCGCGCGGCACCAGCAGCCGGGTGGACAGGGCGCAGCCCTGGCCGGCGTGCACGCACAGCGAGAATCCGGCGTAGCCCACCGCGGTGCCCAGGTCGGCGTCGTCGAGCACGATGAACGCCGATTTGCCGCCCAGTTCCAGGAAGGTCTTCTTCAGATTCGCCGCGGCGCCGGCCATCACGGCGCGACCGGTGTTGGTGGAACCGGTGAAGCTGATCAGGTCGACTCGCGGGTCGGTGGACAGCTGCGCGCCCAGGCCGTGATCGGCGGAGGTGATGATATTGACCACCCCGGGCGGGATATCGGTCTCCTCGGTGATGATCGAGGCCAGGGCCGCCGCGCACCAGGGCGTATCGGGCGCCGGTTTCAGTACGACGGTGTTGCCCGCCGCCAGCGCGGGACCCAGTTTCGCGAAGTTGATCTGGTGCGGGAAGTTCCACGGGGTGATCGCGCCGACCACGCCGATCGCTTCTTTCCGCAGCACTCGATGGGTGCTGATGCCCATCGGCGCGGCCACCCCGAGTTCGGTTTCCCACTTGTAGTCGCGGGCCAGTCCGATGGCGAAACTCAGATCCGCCACGGGCCCTTCGAGCTGGGGGCCGCTGGTGAACATGATCGGTGCGCCGACCTCGGCCACGGTGATCTCGCGCAGCTCCTCGGCGTGCGCTGTGAGCGCTGTCTGGAGCTGTTCGAGGCAGCGGACCCGGAAGGCGTGGTCGCGAGACCAGTCGGTGTCGTCGAAAGCCGTACGCGCGGCGGCGATCGCGGCGTTCATATCCGCCGCGTCGGCATCGGCCGCGGTGCCGATGACCTGCTCGGTTGCCGGGTTCACATTGTCGAACACGCCGTTGCCGCCGCCGACCAGGCTGCCGCCGATCAGCAGTCGAGAACTGTCGCCGGGCAGAAGACTGTTCATGAAAGACCCCAATACTGTCTGGACAGGTGTATGGAATATAGTCCGGAATCTTCGGCGAGTGCAAGAACGGGTTCTATCCCCACGCTCTTGATATCGATCGTGCCGGATTGTGGGGCGCTGCGGGTGGAGTTCGGCAGCGAACTCGGCGACCGCCGGATTCATGCGGTTGATCAGTGAATTCCCGTACGATCATTGTCGCGACGGCGTGCCGCTGGTACCGTCCAGACACATGTCCAGCTATGTGTCTCTACGCGGTGGCCGGTCGGCCGCGCCCGGCGAGAACTCGTTATCGAAACAGAGGTGGGTCCGATGACGGCCGCATCGTTGGAACCGGTGACGTTCGATCCGTACGACTACACCTTGCACGAGGACCCGTACCCGATCTACGCCCGGCTGCGCGCGGAGGCGCCGCTCTACTACAACGCCGAACTCGACTTCTACGCATTGTCCCGGCACGCGGATGTCACCGCCGGGTTCCGCAATGCCGCCCAGCTGTCGAATGCCAACGGGGTCTCGCTGGACCCCGCGGCCTGGGGGCCGCACGCGCACAAGACCATGTCGTTCCTCGCGATGGACGATCCCCGGCATATGCGGATGCGCAAGCTGGTCTTCAAGGGATTCACCCCCAAGCGGGTGGCCGATATGGAAACCCGTATCCGGGAGTTGACGCTGGAATACCTGGAACCGGCTCTCGAACGCGGTGAATTCGACTGGATCCAGGAGTTCGCGGGCAAGCTGCCGATGGACGTCATCTCCGAACTGATGGGCGTACCGGTCGCCGACCGCGACGAGATCCGCCATATGGCGGATATGGTCATGCACCGCGAGGACGGCGTGACCGATGTCCCGGATACCGCGATCGAAGCCTCGCTGAACTTGGTGGTCTACTACGCGAACATGGTGGCCGAGCGCCGGAAGAAGCCGGCGGACGACCTCACCTCCGCGCTGCTCCAGGCGGAGATCGACGGTGACCGGCTGACCGAGGACGAGATCATCGGCTTCATGTTCCTGATGGTCGTGGCCGGGAACGAGACCACCACCAAACTGCTGGGCAACGCCCTGTACTGGGCCGGCCGCAACCCGGCGGAATACGCCAAGGTCGCCGCCGATCCGGAGCGGGTTTCGGATTGGGTCGAGGAGACCCTGCGCTACGACACCTCCAGCCAGATCGTGGCGCGGACCGCCACCGAGGAACTGGAGTATCACGGCCGGGTGATCCCGGCCGGGTCGAAGGTGCTGCTGCTGATCGGTTCGGCCAACCGGGACGGCGATGTCTTCGACGACGGCGACAGCTACGACCTGGACCGTGCCGAGAAGGGCAATCTGGCCAGTTTCGGCGCCGGTGTGCACTTCTGCCTCGGCGCACATCTGGCCCGGCTGGAAACCACTGTCGCGCTGAGCGAGTTCACCTCGCGCGTGCAGTCCTATCAGGTACGCGAAAGCTTCGAGCGCGTGCACTCGAGCAATGTGCGGGGCTTCGCGAAGCTCCCGATCTCCGTGGAGGTGCGGTAAATGCCCCGGTTCGATCCCCATCCCGAGAAGCGGCCGGCCATCGTCGCCGGCGCTTCGTCGGGTATCGGCGCCGCTACCGCCGTGGAACTGGCCGCCCAGGGTCATCCGGTGGCGCTCGGCGCGCGCCGGGTGGAGATTCTGGAGGATCTCGCCGGCAAGATCCGGGCCGAGGGCGGCACCGCCTTCGCGCACCGCCTCGATGTGACCGATCAGGCCTCGGTCGACGAATTCGTGGCGGCGTCCGAGGCGGCCATCGGGCCGACCGAGATCCTGGTCTCCGGCGCCGGAGATATCGAATTCGGGCTCATCCAGGACATGGATCCCGCGGATTTCGCGCATCAGGTGCAGATCCACCTGATCGGCGCGCAGCGGATGGCCCACGCGGTGCTGCCGGGCATGCTGGCCCGGCGGCGCGGCGATGTGGTGCTGATCAGCTCCGACTGCGCCCCCGCGCCGCGGCCGTGGAACGGGGCCTACAGCGCCGCCAAGGCCGGTGTCGAGGCGATGGTCGGGCAGCTGCGGATGGAACTCGAGGGCACGGGTATCCGGGCGTCGCTGGTCCGGCCCGGGCCGACTGTGACCGGGATGGGCATGAACGCCTCGGCCGAGGTGGTGGGGCCGCTACTGGAGTCGTGGCAGGCCTGGGGTTTTGCGCGGCACCCCTACATGCTGCGCGCCAACGACCTGGCCCGGGCGGTCGCCGTCGTGGTCGGCACCCCGCGGGGCGCCCATCTGGTTCTGGTCGAGGTGCAACCGGAAGCGCCGCTGAAGCCCCTTCCGGACGAAGGAGAGGACGTCTAGATGACAGCCGCACTGCCACCGGGTTTCGATTTCACCGATCCCGCGCTGTGGGCCGACCGCAGTCCGGTCGAGGAATTCGCGCTGCTGCGGCGGACGTCGCCGGTCTGGTGGAACGCCCAATCCGACGAGACCTCGGGCGGTTTCAACGACGGCGGCTACTGGGTGGTCAGCAAGCTGGAGGACGTCAAGGAGCTCTCACGCAACCCGGAGCTGTACTCGTCGCAGCAGAAGGGGTCCATCGTCCGGCTGCCCGGCGATATCACCCCCGACCAGATGCAGCTCACCGAAGCGCTGCTGGTGAACATGGATCCCCCGAAGCACTCCAAGGTGCGGCGGATCGTCGCCAAGGGGTTCACGCCCCGGGCGGTGGAGGGGCTGCGCGACGCGCTCACCGATCGCGCGCACCGGATCGTGCACGAGGCGAAGAAGTCCGGCGGCGGCGATTTCGTCACCCAGGTCGCGTGCGAACTGCCGCTGCAGGCGATCGCCGAACTGCTCGGGGTCCCGCAGGAGGACCGCCGCAAGGTGTTCGACTGGTCGAACCAGATGCTCAACTACGACGATCCCGAATACGGCGACCCGACGGTGGCGTCCGCGGAGATCCTGGGTTACGCCTGGAACATGGCCGAACAGCGGCGGTCCTGTCCGGCCGACGATATCGTGACCCAGCTCGTCAACGCCGACGTCGATGGTGACGGACTGGCTTCCGACGAGTTCGGTTTCTTCGTCATCCTGCTGGCCGTCGCCGGTAACGAGACCACGCGTAACGCCATCACGCACGGGATGAAGGCGTTCGTGGACAACCCCGAACAGTGGGAGCTCTACCGCGCGCAGCGCCCGCGCACCGCGCCGGACGAGATCGTGCGCTGGGCGACCCCGGTGACCGCGTTCCAGCGCACCGCCACCGAGGATCATGTGCTGGGCGGGCAGGAGATCAAAAAGGGTCAGCGGCTCGGACTGTTCTACAGTTCCGCCAACTTCGACGAGGACGGCTTCGACGAGCCCTTCGCCTTCGATATCCGGCGCGATCCGAACCCGCATGTCGGGTTCGGCGGTACGGGCACCCATTACTGCGTGGGCGCCAATCTGGCCCGGCTCGAAATCGACCTCATGTTCAACGCGATCGCCGACGCCATGCCCGACCTGTCCTCGGTGTCCGATCCGGTACGGTTGCGATCGGGGTGGATCAACGGAATCAAGAGTTGGCAGGTGCGCTACGAATGAACGTTCGAGATATTCCGGTGAACACGCTGTCCGGTTCGGCTGCCACGCTCGGTGAGCTGGTGGGCGACCGGGTGGTGCTGCTGGTCAACGTCGCGTCGAAATGCGGTCTCACGCCGCAGTACACCGGGTTGGTCGAACTGCAGAAGACCTACGGTGATCGCGGATTCAGCGTGGTCGGGGTCCCGTGTAACCAGTTCATGGGCCAGGAGCCGGGCAGTGCCGAGGAGATCCAGCAGTTCTGCTCCACCACCTACGGCGTGGACTTTCCGCTGTTGGAGAAGGTCGAGGTGAACGGCGACGGCAGGCACCCGCTGTACGCGGAGATCATCGACACGCGGGATGCCGAGGGGGCGGCCGGCGATGTGCAGTGGAATTTCGAGAAGTTCCTGATCGACCGGGACGGTGCGGTGGCGGGCCGGTTCCGCCCCACCACCACACCGGATGCGGACACGCTGGTCGCGGCGATCGAGAAAGCGCTGTAACCGATGCCGTAACGGCTTATGATCGAGGCCCGCTCACCCGGTGGTGAGTGGGCCTTTTTCACTTTCTACCTGCGCAAACGGTACTTGACGGAAAATCCGGACGTGATCGGTGAAAACCGCCCGCCCGGGTCGAATCACCAATAACATGGACAACTGTCTGGACATAAATCCGGTCAGTTCGGCACGCCGGGGTGCCGAACAGTTCGAGGCAGGTGAGTGGTGGTACCGATACACACCGAGTCCGATCGGCGATCGACGCGGCGCAAGGTCTGGGCCGTCCTGCAGTACAAACTCGCGGCACTGGGAATGGTGCTGGCCCTGGTACTGGCGGTCGTGCTCTCGCTGACCCTGTTCCTCGGTGGATTCACCCCGAAGGAACCGGTCGCGGTCGTGGTGCCGCGCAGCGGGCTGGTGATGGATCCCGACGCCAAGGTCAAATTCCGGGGCGCCGAGGTCGGCCGGGTGGGCTCGGTGAAATCCGAGAACGGGGAAGTACGCCTCGAACTCGATATGAACCCCGACCTGATGCGCCTCGTACCGGGCAACGCGCTCGTGGATATCCGCTCCACCACGGTATTCGGCGCCAAGTACGTGAATTTCCTCGAACCCGCCCAGCCCGCGGGCCGGCTACAGCCGGGTCAGGTGGTGCGGGGCGAATCGGTGACCGTCGAATTCAACACACTGTTCGAAAGGCTCACCGAAGTCCTGGCCATGGTCGAACCGGCCAAGCTCAACGCCACGCTCACCGCCCTCGGCACCGCACTACAGGGGCGCGGGGAACAGCTCGGCGGACTGCTGGTGAACGCGGACAAGCTGCTGCGCGAGATCAATCCCAGCATTCCGGCACTGCAGCACGATTTCGAGGCGACGGCGGCCGTCACCAACCTCTACGCCGATACCGCCCCGGACCTGCTGCGCACCGTCGACAACGCCACCGCTCTCAGCCATACCCTCACCGATAACGAACAGGGTTTCGACGCGCTGCTGCTGGACACGATCGGCCTGGCCGACACCACCGGCGCGGTGCTGAACGAGAACGAGCAGAGTCTGGTCACCGCGCTGGATCTGCTGCGGCCGACCACAGAGCTGCTCAACGCCTACAAACCCACCCTGGACTGTGTCGTCCGCGGTCTCGCCAAAGCGATGCCGCTGGCCGAGGATCTGTTCGGCGGACGCAACCCGGGCGCCTCGTTCAACGCCAGCTTCATGTACGGCGCGGAGGCCTATCAGTATCCCAACGACCTGCCCAAGGTGAACGCGACCGGCGGTCCGCGCTGCGCGGGTGTGCTGGACCGGGCGCCGGGCAGCCACGCGGACTACCTGGTCACCGACACCTCGGAGGTCAACCCGTTCATCCCGTCCACGCGGATCTACCAGAACCACCCGACCGTGTTCGAGGTGCTGTTCGCCGGTATGCCCGGGATGCGCTGAGACCGTCGCGGGTCCGCGACGGTGTTACGACTCGTTCTCGGGCTGCCCCGGCCCGGGCCGGACGCACATCACGCCGCCACACGGTTTATCGGTGAGCGCCGCCGGAGTGGGATGCACGGTCGGGCGCCGATGCGCGGGCGCGCGCAATTCGTAACGGCTGCGACTACGGGGGCCACGGGCAGTGCGACGCCGTCTCACCAGGCGGCTCCCGCGGGGTGGCGGGGGGTACCGAGCGCGGCGGTCGTCGCAGCTCCCGTTGCGGTCGGGGCATCGCCGTCACTACCCGGGTAGGCCCCGGTTTCGCCCGGTGCCGCGCTGGGCGAACCAATCGGTGGCCAGTTGCTCATGGCCACCAGTCTGGCTGATACCCCACCCGACGCGCGCAACCGGGCTTGTCCGGCCGCCCCGTCAAGGGCAGCCGGACGCGTACCGGCCCGCCTGTCGGCGACCGCCGGACCGGTCCGCGTCGGCCGCTCAGGAGGCCAGCTGCCGGGGCGCTTCGACCACCGAGTAGTGCTCGGCGTCACCGGTGCGGACCGTACTGGGCCGGCCGTCGACACCCACCGGGATATCCCCGGCGAGGGTGATCCGGGTGAGGCGCCGCGCCCGGCCGTCGTAATCGTTGATCGCGTAGTGCTGGGTCGCGCGGTTGTCCCAGATCGCGACATCGCCCAGCTGCCAATCCCAGCGCACCGTGTTCTCCAACCGGGTCACCCGGTCCTGGAAGAGCCGGAACAGGGTCTGGGATTCGGTGGTCGAGAAACCGACGAAATTCTTCACGAAATGACCGAGCAGCAGTGCCCGCTCGCCGCTCTCCGGATGCACCCGGACCACCGGATGCTCGGTCTCGTAGAGCGAGGACTCGAACTCGGCGCGGTGCTCGCTGGTCTTCTCGTCGGGCTGTTCGCCGTGTCGGCCCACATAGTCGTAGACGTTGGTGTGCAGGGCCCGCAGGTTCTCGGCCAGCAACCGCAGCGGCTCCGGCAACGATTCATAGGCGGCCACGGTGGAGGCCCAAGTGGTGGAGCCGCCGTAGGGCGGCAGGGTGACCGCGCGCAGGATCGAGGCCTTCGGAATCCGGTCCACGAAGGTCACGTCCGTATGCCAGCTGTTGGCGCTGCCGTATTCGGAATCGATGGCGAGGGTCTTCTCGCCGTGCGAGGTGACGGTGGGATGCGGGGTGGTCGGGGTGCCCAGCAGTTGAGCGAATTCGTACTGACCGTCCTCGGTCAGCTGGTCCTGGCCGCGGAAGAAGATCACCTTGTGCTCCACCAGCGCCTTGCGGATGGTCTCGACGGCGGCCGGGCCGAGATCGCCGCCCAACCGCACCCCGTCGATCCGCGCCCCGATCCTGGACCCGAGCTTGACCACTGCGGGGAGTGCGGCGGGGAGGGTGTGTTCGGAAGTCATGAGCACCTCACGGATCGAGAGCGGAATCTGTCGCATTCCGAGCACACCACCGGCCCACCGCACCGACCAGGGTTGTGGTCTCGTTGATCGCAACGCACCCGCCGTACAGTGCTTATCCGAGATGTTCGCGCAGATAGGCCAGATCGTCGGCGAGGCCCTCGGCCGGGGTCTCCAGCACCACCGGTGCGTCGGCGGTCCGGCACACCTGCGCGAGCAGATCGGGATCGATGGTGCCGTCGGCGAAATTGGCGTGCCGGTCCGCGCCCGAATCGAATTCGTCCCGCGACGAGTTGAGATGCACCAGGTCGATCCGGCCGGTGATCGCGCGGATCCGCTCGACCACCCCGACCAGATCCTCACCGCCCGCCCAGGCATGGCAGGTGTCCAGGCAGAATCCGGCCCCGTACTCGCCGACCGCGTCCCACAACCGGGCGATATTGTCGAAATACCGCGCCATGGCGTGGTTTCCGCCGGCGGTGTTCTCGATCAGGATCGGCACCGCGAAACCGCCCTTGTCCTGCTGGCGTTCGAAGAGTTTGCGCCAGTTGACGAAACCGGCCTCCATCTCCGCGTCCGACCGGACGTGACCGCCGTGCACCACCAGGCCGAACGCGCCGATATCGGCGGCCGCCTGCGCCTGTAGGGCCACCGCGTTACGCGACGGCATCCGCAGCCGGTTGTTGGTACTGGCAACATTGATCTGATAGGAGGAATGGACCACCACATCGATCGGGCTGGCGAGGATCTGCTCGGTGGCGGGGTGCGGTGCGGGTTTGTCCCAGCTCTGCGGGTCCACCACGAACAGCTGTACGACATCGGCGCCGAGTCGCTCGCCGTACCCGATCGGGTCGCTGTCCGTACGGACGTGTGCTCCAATGCGCATGCGGTCAGACTATCGGCCCGGGCCGACAGCCAGGGCTCGTGTTGCGCACGGGCGGTGCGGGAAGATACACCGGAAGACACGCGTACGACCCGACGAGGGGGAATCGGCCATGCTCGAGCCTGGTGACGACTTCGCGGGCTATGCCGTCCGGCGCCGACTGGGCGTGGGCGGCATGGGCATGGTGTTCCTCGCCAGGCATCCGCGGCTACCGCGACTGGTCGCGTTGAAACTGCTCAACCCGGACCTGTACTCCGACCGGGAGATCCGGCAGCGGTTCGAACGCGAGTCCGAGCTCGCCGGGCGCCTCGAGCACCCCAATATCGTCACGGTCTACGACCGCGGCGCCGAGGGGAAACAGCTCTGGATCTCGATGCAGTACGTGCCCGGTTCGGATGCCTCCATGGTGGATCTGCACGTGCTCGACCCGTGGCGCGCGGTGCAGATCATCGCCGAGACCGGGATCGCGCTGGACTTCGCGCATGCCAACGGCGTCCTGCACCGGGATGTGAAACCGGGCAACATCCTGTTGGCGAAACCGCCCATCGGACAGCCGGAACGGGTGCTGCTCACCGATTTCGGCATCGCCGGGGTGCGCGACGCCGAAACCACCATCGCCGCGGCCGACACCATCACCGCGACCCTGGCCTACGCGGCCCCCGAACAGCTCACCGGTGCGAAACTCGACCAGCGCGGCGACCAGTACTCGCTGGCGTGCACGCTGTTCTGGCTGCTCACCGGGTCCGGCCCGTACCGGGGAACGAACCCGGCCGAGCTGATCCAGGCGCATCTGACCGCTCCGATACCTCGGTTGAGCCGGATCCGGGCGGGGCTGCCACCGAGCCTCGACGAGGTGCTGAGGCGGGCGCTGTCGAAGAATCCCGCCGACCGTTTCCTCAGCTGTACGGAATTCGCGACGGCCGCTCAACAGGCCCTGCGCCCGCCCGGACCGCGCGGGGGACGCCCGCCTGGGGTCAGATTGCGGCCCGATCAGCGCCATCCGGCCCCGACCGAATGGCAGCCCGCCGGAGCCGCCCCGGGGTACGGGTCCGGCGAATTCCGGCAGCAGCCCGGAGTCCGGGGTGCGCCGCGGCATCCGTCGACCGAATACCGCCGGCCCGCGCCGCCGGCGCCGCGCTATCCCTCCACCGAATACCCGCAGCCCGGTATGGACGCGCCCTACCGGTCCAGCGAGTACCGGCAGCCCGGCGCGGGTGGGCCGCGTCCGGGAGCAGACAAGCGGCCGCCGGGTGCGGTCGGGCCACGACACGGTTCGGCAGAGTTCGGTCAGCCGGGCCCCGGTCTCCGGCGTATGCCCGCGCCCGATATCGCACCGCCGGCGGCCGACCCCGCCACTCGTCCGGATCGTCCGCACCGATCGAATCCGGCCGAACCGGCCGTCATCGATCTGCCCGCGTTCCGGAACCGCCCCGGCGCGACACCGCCTCCGCCGCACCGCCCGCCGCCGGACCCGGGCGCTGCGCCGTAGCCCGGGGTACCCCGGCCCCGGACACGGAGATCCATCCGGTGCGGCGGTGCGCACGTAGCGGCCGTGTTGCGGCTGCGTACGGGGACCGGTCGGAGCAGTCGGCGACACCTCGACTGCTGCTATGGTTTCGATGATTTCGCGTGCCCGGATCGATGCGGTCCGAATGCGCTTTTCGTCTACGCTTGCGCACCGGTGGGTCCCGGTCTCGCCGGCGGGAATTGGAGCAGACATGCTGGCCAACGGCGATATTTTCGCCGGCTATGTCATCGACCGGCAACTCGGCCGGGGTGGGATGGGCTCGGTCTACCTGGCGAAACATCCGCGGCTGCCGCGGATGACAGCGCTGAAACTGCTGAATCGGGAGATGTTCTTCGATAAGGAGGTGCGCGCCAGGTTCGAACGGGAGGCCGATCTGGTCGCCCGGCTGGACCACCCGAATATCGTGACGGTCTACGACCGCGGCCTCGAGGACGAGCAGCTGTGGATCTCGATGCAGTACATCGACGGGATCGACGCCGCCTCGGTGGATCCACAGAAACTGCCGCCCGAGCGTGCCGTCCAGATCATCGCCGAAACCGGGTCCGCGCTCGACTACGCGCACGGTATGGGCGTGATGCACCGGGACGTGAAACCGGCCAACATCCTGCTGGCCCGCTCGACCGGCGGACGTGGCGAGCGGGTCTACCTGACCGACTTCGGTATCGCGCGCCTGCGTGACGACACCGGGCATCTCACCCAGACCGGCACCTTCACCGCCACGCTGGCCTACGCTTCACCCGAACAGCTCACCGGCGCCGACCTGGACCATCGCTCGGACCAGTATTCGCTGGCCTGTTCGCTGTACTGGCTGCTCACCGGTAGTGGTCCCTTCACCTCCACCAATCCGGCGGGGGTCATCCAGGGTCATCTGCAGTCGCCGCCGCCGTCGCTGAGCGCGGCCCGGCCGGAACTGCCGCCGTCGCTGGACGCGGTGCTGGCCAAGGCGATGGCCAAACGCCCCGATGACAGGTTCACCTCGTGCACCGAGTTCGCCGAGGCCGCGAAGCACGCGCTGACCTCGCCGAGTTCGCCGGGGATCCCGCTGGCCGTGCCGCCGACAGCGGTGGCGCCGACCTATCAGCAGCCCAACCCGCCGTACCACAGCGGAGCGAATCAGTACCCGAGCACTGCCGCGCCGCAGCCGTATACCGGGACCCCTGGTCAGCCCTACCCGAGCGGCGTCCAGCAGGGGCAGCCCTATGCCAGCGGTGCGCAGCAGGGGCAGCAGTACGCGAGCGGGTTCCAGCAGGGTCCGGGCGATATGGGCGGTCCGGGCAGCGGGATGCATCAGCAGCCCTACGGCGGGACCCTCGGCTACACGACCCCGGTCGGCCAGTCGTTCGGCGGCGGAACGCCGGGCGGATACACCCAGCCCACGAACTATCCGCAACCCCAGATGGGGGCTGTACCGCAGGGGCCGCGCCCGCCCAAGTCGAACACCGGACTGATCGCCGCGATCTGTGTGGGGCTCGTGGTGCTGATCGGCGTGGTTATCGGTGTCGTGGCGCTCGCCGGCAATGGTAGTGGTGGCGGCGGAACCGATACCACGGCCACCGGTACGAGCACCCAGACCACCGTCGCGCCGGTGCCCGCGACCGCTGATTCCATCAGCAAGGAGTTCCCGCGGCTGGTGCCGAAGTCGACGTCCGAAGAGGTCGGGTACAACGGCGCGAAATGCTGGGAAACCGATAGCAGCTACACCCCCAGCCCCGACGACGGCGAACCCGATTTCGGCAAATGGGCCTGGCAGTGGCGTTGCTACGGCGGCGCCAACAACGACGACCCCTTCTACCGGATCTACGCCTACGAATCCGCCGCCGATGTGGAGACGGTGGTCAAGGGGCTGCCCGGAACGTCGGAGAAGTCCTCCGACGTCAACGGCGGGCAGACCTACACCAACTACAAATGGGACAGCGACGGCCCGAAAATGGTCACGGTCTTCTCCAACGATCCGGAGCGGGCCCAATACCTGATGTACACCGACGGCATCGTCGGCACCATTCCCGAAATGCTCACCTGGTGGAAGTCCGCGCCACTGAACTGAGTCTCTTCCGTTGACCGGAGGGCGACGCGACGCGTCGCCCTCCGTCGTCGTCCACGGCCGTCATCCGTCCCGCGTATCCGGAGACGTCGCAGGGTGTACCGGTGATCAGGGCGATCCCGGATGGCGCGGCTCGGGACGGCCCGACACACTGGACCCATGACTGCTCACGCTGTCGACGTGGACCCGGCCGATCCAGGCGCCCCGTCCACCGTCGCCGCCGGTGCCATCGAACTGACCAAGGTCTACGGTTCCGGGGACACTCGGGTGACCGCGCTGGACGAGGTGTCGGTCGATTTCGCCCGGGGAGAGTTCACCGCGATCATGGGCCCGTCCGGTTCGGGGAAGTCGACTCTGATGCACTGCCTGGCGGGATTGGACGAGGCCAGCTCGGGACGGGTGCGGATCGGCGATACCGAACTCACCGACCTCTCCGACAAACAGATGACCGCGCTGCGCCGGGACCGTGTCGGGTTCGTGTTCCAGGCGTTCAACCTGGTCCCGACCTTGACCGCGCTGGAGAACATCACCCTGCCGCTCGATATCGCCGGCCGGACCCCGGACTCCGAATGGCTCGCGACGGTGCTGAAGCGCCTCGGTCTCAACGACCGGCTCGGACACCGTCCCAGCGAACTGTCGGGCGGCCAGCAGCAGCGGGTCGCGTGCGCCCGGGCGCTGGCGGGGAAACCGCAGATCATCTTCGGCGACGAACCGACCGGCAACCTGGACTCGCGCTCGTCCGGGGAAGTGCTGTCGATCCTGCGCGCAGCCGTGGACGAGTTCGGTCAGACCGTTGTGATCGTCACCCACGAGCCCACCGCGGCGGCCTACGCGGACCGGGTGATCTTCCTGGCCGACGGCCGGATCGTGGACGAGATGCGCGATCCGACTGCCGACTCGGTACTGGACCGGATGAAAGCTCTGGAGGTCCGGTGACCCAGCGCCTCGGGTATCCGCACGGAACGCGGGGGGTCCGGTAGTGGCCGCCCACCCCATGCGCACCGTCGCTCTGCGCAATCTCGGCGCGCACAAGGTGCGGTTGGTGCTGACCCTGCTGTCGGTCGTGCTCGGGACCGCGTTCATCGCGGGTTCGTTCGTTTTCACCGATACGCTGCAGCGCACCTTCGACGGCATCTTCGCCGGCGAGGCCAAAGGCGTCGACGTGCGGTTGAGTCCGCAGGAACGGCAGTCCTCCGGTATTCCACAGGATGTGGTCGACGCCGTCGCCGCCATGGACGGGGTGCGCACGGTCGCCCCGGGTATCGAGGGCTCGGTCGTCCTGCTCGACCCATCGGGCGAGAAAGCGGTGCAGACCGGCGGGGCCCCGACCCAGGGCCAGGCCTACATACCGCCGGATCGCGCAGTCGCCGCGCCGGATCCGATCGTCGCGGGGTCGCCCCCTGCCGAACCGGGGCAGATCATGCTCAACACCGGAGCGGCCGAACGCGCCGGACTGAAAGTAGGGGATCGCACCAAGGTGCTCGTCCCCTCGCACGGTGAGCCCTTCGAGGTGACGCTCACCGGTCTCTACGCGCCGCCGTCGGATACCGGCGGCTTCATCGGGGTGCAGTTCACCGAGGACCAGGCCCGGGAACTGTTCACCGACGGCACCCACGTCGCCTACCTCGATATCGCGGCCGACGGAATACCGGCCGACAGCCTGCGCGACAAGCTGGCCATCATCTACCCGAACTACAAGGCGCAGAACGGCGATCAGGTACGGGCCGATGCGAAAGCCCAGATCTCCGAGGCGCTGAACTTCCTGAACTACTTCCTGCTGGCATTCGGGGCCATCGCGCTGATCGTCGGCACCTTCATCATCTACAACACGTTCTCGATGCTGGTGGCGCAACGACTGCGCGAACTCGCGCTGCTGCGCGCGGTCGGGGCGAGTCGCGGGCAAGTGGGCCGGTCGGTGGTCGGCGAGGCGTTCGTCGTCGGTGTACTCGGGAGCATCCTCGGTCTGCTGGCCGGTATCGCGCTCGCTTACGGGCTCGCCGCGGTGTTGAACGCGTTCGACCTCGGGTTGCCGACCGGCCGGATGGCCGTACTGCCGCGCACGGTGGCGGTCGCGTTCCTGGTCGGGTTGCTGGTCACCGTGATCAGCGCGTACGCGCCCGCCCGCCGGGCGTCCCGGATTCCACCGGTGCAGGCCATGCGCGAAGAGTTCGCCTCCGCCGGTGATTCGCTGCGGAAACGGACGGTGGCCGGTGCGGTGCTGGCGGTCGTGGGCATCGTGCTGGTGGTGCTGGGCGCTCGCAACACCGGCGGTGGCGCGGCCGCGATCGTCGGAGTCGGGGCGCTGGGGCTGATCCTGGCCGTCTTGTTCGCCTCACCCGCGCTATCGCGTCCGGTGCTGGCCGGGCTGGGCTGGCTGATCAAGCCGTTCGGGTCGATCGGGCGGATGGCGCGTAACAACGCGATCCGCAATCCCCGGCGCACCGCCGCCACCGCGTTCGCGCTGACCCTGGGCCTCATGCTGGTGACGGCGATCGGGATGCTGGGCGAATCGGCGAAGGTCAGCATTTCCCGGTTGGTGGACCAGGGCATCGAGGCCGACTATGTCCTCGCTGGACCACAGATGATGGGTGTGCCGACCGGCGCGACCGACGCGGTGCGGGCCGAAGTGCCCGAGGCCGCCTCGGTGGTGGGGCTGCGCGGGTTCGCACTGAAGATCGGTGACGACGACGAATTCGGCACCTCGCCGGACGGTCCCTTGGATCAGGTGGTGAAGCTCGAGACCGTGAGCGGATCACCGACACTGGGTGATTCGGACATCCTGCTCAGTGAGGACGAAGCGACCGAGCACGGCGTCACCGCCGGTGACCAGCTCGTCGTGAAAACCCTCGACGGGACGGAGATCCCGTTGACCGTCTCCGGGGTCTACGCGGATTCCCGGGTGCTGGGCCCGCTGATCGTGCCGCCGTCGGTGTACGACAGGGCGGTGCCGATATCCATGCGCACCGATGTCGCGGTCCTGATCAAGGCCCGGCCCGGTGCGGATCTCGCCGCCATGCGCACCGATCTCGAGAAAGCCACCGAGGAATTCGTCATCGTCCAGGTGCAGGACCGGGAGGAGTTCAAGGGCGAGAACGCCAAACAGATCAACAACCTGCTCGCCGTCCTCTACGGCCTGCTGGCGCTGGCGGTGGTGATCGCGGTGCTCGGCATCGTCAATACGTTGGCTCTGTCGGTGGTGGAGCGGCGCCGCGAAATCGGCATGCTGCGCGCGGTCGGCACCCAGCGTGCCCAGGTACGCCGCACCATCTATCTGGAATCCATGTTGATCGCGGTGTTCGGTGCGCTGGTCGGCGCGGTCCTGGGCCTGGGACTCGGCGTCGGGTTCCTGCGTACGCTGCGCGATCTCGGACTGGACCAGATCGCGGTGCCCTGGGATCAGCTCGTGTACATGCTGGTCGGCTCGGCGGTCGTGGGTGTATTGGCCGCGCTCTGGCCGGCGGTCCGTGCGGCCCGCACTCCACCGCTGGCGGCGATCGCCGACCTCTGACCGGGGTCGGCGGAGCCGGCCGGTCAGCGGTGCTCGGTGCCCCAGTGCAGGAGGTCGCCACGGTTGAGCGCCTGGGCCAGCAGGTCCGGGAACCGGTCCGGAGTGCAGGCGAACGCGGGAACGCCCAGCGCGGCCAGCGCGGCGGCGTTCTCGCGATCGTAGGAGGGGGCGCCGTCGTCGGAGAGCGCCAGCAGCACCACCACCTGCACGCCGGATTCCTTCATGGCGTGGACGCGGCGCAGCATCTCCTCCCGGACCCCGCCCTCGTAGAGATCGGAGATCAGGAAGAACAGGCTGTCCGTGGGCCGGGTGATGAGGGACTGGCAGTAGGCGATGGCCCGATTGATGTAGGTGCCGCCGCCGAGTTGGGTACCGAAGAGGACATCGACCGGGTCGGCGAGTTTCTCGGTGAGATCGACGACTTCGGTATCGAAGACCACCAGTGAGGTCCGCAGCGACCGCATCGAGGCCAGTACCGCGCCGAACACCGACGAATAGACCACGCTGGAGGCCATCGACCCGGATTGGTCGATCGCCAGGATCACATCACGGTGCACCGCCTGGGAGCGGCGTCCGTAGCCCACCAGATGCTCGGCGATTATGGTGCGCTGTTCGGGCAGGTAGTTGGCCAGGTTCTTGCGGATGGTCCGGTCGAAGTCGATATCGCGCGGTTTGGGCCGGGAGGTGCGGGACGCCCGATTGAGAGCCCCGCTCACCGCGGCCACGGTGCGGTTGGCGATGCGTTCCTCGATCTCCTTGACCACCTTCGAGACCACCATCCGGGCGGTGGCCTTCGTGGTTTCCGGGATCACCCGGTTGAGGCTCAGCAGCGTGCCTACCAGGTGCACATCGGGTTCGACCGCCTCCATCAGTTCGGGTTCCAGCAGCAGCTGGGTGAGGTTCAGCCGTTCCACCGCGTCGCGCTGCATGACCTCGACGACGGTGGACGGGAAATAGGTGCGGATATCGCCGAGCCACCGAGCCACCCGCGGCGCCGAACCGGCGAGGCTGCCGGAACGATCTCCGCGAGAGCGGCCGTCGCCGGGCCCGGTGTCGTAGACCGCGCCGAGTGCCTTGTCGATCGCCTTGTCGTCGGCGGCGCCGAGTTCGCCCAGCGCCGGATCCGCGGCGGAGCCCAGGACGAGCCGCCAGCGGCGCAGCCGGGCCTCGTCGGAAACGCGTTCGGACGCGGGGCTGTTCATACGGGTGCTCCCAGGATGTCGGCGACAGTGCGCAGGGTCTGTAGACCGCGTTCGGCGTCGGTATCGGTTGTGGTGGTACTGGTTGCGGTCCCGCGCCCGTCGCGTACCGCCTCCCCGATCGCGCGGCGCTCCCCGGATTCGAAGGCGCCGAAGGTGCGGCGCAGCAAGGGGACGACATCGAGGAACTGATCGTCGGGCAGGCCGCCGAGCCAGGTGTCGATGAGACGCAGCAGGGCTCGGTCGTGGACCAGCACCAGACCGCGTCCGCCGACGAACCCGTCGACCCAGGCGGCTTTGGCAGCCGCGGTGTTGCCCACGGACAGGGCCGCGGCCAGCCGCCGGGCCGCCTCGTCGGTGTCGAGTCGGTCGGCGTCGCACAGCAGACGCACCACACGACCCACCAGCAGGCCGTGTGCATCGGTCCGGTCCGCCAGCCGGGCCAGTGCGGCCAGCCACTGTTCGGTGGATTCGGCGTGATCGCGGGTGTGTACGGCGGCGGTGGCCGTATCGAGCTGGTCGCGCAGGGCCGCGGCGGTATCGTCGCCGAGCCCGGTGACCGCGGCCGGCAAACCCGCACAGATCCGCACCAGCATGCTGTCGGCGACATGGGTCAGGGCGGAGACGTCGGTACCCCGCACGTCTCCGTACCGGAGGGTGCGCAGGACACCGGGCAGCGCGGCCAGCAGATGGGTCATATCATGGTCGACCGCGGCCGCCGAGCCGAGCCGGGCGATCAATCCGTCCAGGGCGCCGGGCAGTTCGGCCAGCAGCGCGAACTCCAGTGCCTCGGTGAGCTCGGTGACTCCGCACCCGGGCCGCCCGGTCGTGTCGAGGATCTTCGCCTCGGCCGCGCCGCGCACCGTGGTGCCCCAGCGGGCCGCCTCGATCACCCGGACCGCGAATTCCGGCTCCCAGCGCAGATCCCAGGACTCGCGGAAGGTCCCCTTGGACTGCACACCGCCGGAGGTCGGGGTGCCCCAGTGCACACCCAGTAGCCGGAGCCGATGCAGGAGACAGGATCTGGCGGTATCGCGTTCCTTGCGCAGATCCAGATCCAGGGTGCGGACGAGAGCTTCCTGCTTCATCCGCAGGGAACGCAACTGGGCGCGGAGGTCGGCCTCCAGCGGTACGGTCGGGGCCTCGGCCGGAACGGCGCCCAGCGCCTCGCCGATTACCAGTTCGTCGCCGACGAGCCGCAGCATGGTCTCGTCGCCCTCGCAGAGCACCGCCCGGGTCGCCTCGGTGACCTCGGACAAGCCCGCCAGCGGCCGGGCCCGCAGGGCGGCGAGGGCTTCGGCCAGCCGGACGGCCTCGATGATGTGCGCGCTGGAAACCGGAAGGTCGTGGCCGCGCAGCACGCCCGCGGCCCGGGTGAGCCAGGACGGAACCGGTCGCTCGGTCTCGGTGAAGAGGTGGTGGTACCAGCCCGGCGAGGTGACTCCGGCGCCGTATCCGGACGACGCCGCGAGCCGCGAATGCGTCCACGGCACCCAGGTCAGTACGGCCTTGACCTTCGGAAGCCCCTTCAGCAGGCGCAGATCGGCGGTCGCGGGACCCAGCGGGTCCTGCAGGGCGGGCGCGTGCCAGGCGCCGCAGACCACGGCGATCCGCGCGAACCCGTCCTTGCGCGCCTTGCGCAGCACCTGCCGCATATGGGCTTCCCGGACCAGTGTGTGCCGATCGATCACCAGCGGCTCGGGCTCGGCCTCGTCCGTCGCGGATCCGGCAACCTCGTCCACCGGACCGGCGGCGGCGTCATCGGGGATTCCGGCGGTGTCCCGCGGTTCCCGGGCGGCTTCGGGGTAGCCCGCCGATTCCCGCCCGGCGGCCGGGTTCGCCTCGGCATCGGGCTCGACCAGCGCGCTCTCCCGGAGCGCGGCCATTGCTTCGGTGATCGCCGCGAACGTTCCGGTATCCGAACTCGATTCGACGACCGCGTCCCACCAGCGTTCGGCATCGTCGTACCCGCCCGCGGCCGCCAGTTCGGCGAGCGCGTCGCGACCGCCGGTCCGGTCGTCGACGGCGAGCACCTGGGCGGCGGGCAGATCGCAGAACCGGACCACTACGTCGTTGTCCACCGCGTACCGCAACGCCTGCCATTCCGGCGAGAACACCGCGTACGGCCAGAACGCGGCCTTGGCGGGTTCGTCGGCGATATAGCCGAGCAGCGCGACCGGCGGTGCCATCGTCTCCGCGGCGACGTGGACCACCAGCGGATCCGCGTCCGCCGGGCCTTCGATCAGGATGGCGTCCGGCCGGAATTCCGCCAGCGCCAGGCGCAGCGATCGGGCCGAGCCGGGACCGTGGTGCCGTATTCCGTAGACCCGGGTCTCGCCGGTCTCATCGCCGTCGGCGGGGCTCATCCGTTGATCTCCCGGCAGGCGCGGTAGAAATCGGACCATTCCCGGCGTTCCCGCACCACGGCCTCGAGGTACTCGGTCCACACCACCGAGTCGGCGACCGGGTCCTTGATCACCGAGCCGATCACCGCGCCCGCGATATCGGAAGCGCGCAGGATACCGTCGCCGAAATGCGCCGACAGGGCCATACCGTTGGTGATCACCGAGATGGCCTCGGCGGTCGAGAGCGTGCCCGAAGGGGATTTGAGTTTGGTCCGGCCGTCGGCGGTGATTCCCGCACGCAGTTCGCGGAAGATCCGTACGACGCGTCGCACCTCCTCGGCGGCGGCCGGCACCTCGGGCAGCTCCAGCGCCGAACCCAGCTGTTCGACCCGCCGGGTCACGATATCGATCTCCTCGGCCTCGTTGCCCGGCAGCGGCAGCACCACGGTGTTGAACCGGCGGCGCAGCGCCGAGGACAGCTCGTTCACGCCGCGGTCGCGATCGTTGGCGGTCGCGATGATGTTGAACCCCTTGGCGGCTTGTACTTCCGTCCCGAGTTCGGGCACCGGCAGGGTCTTCTCCGACAGGATCGTGATCAGCGCATCCTGCACATCCGAGGGGATCCGGGTGAGTTCCTCGAGCCGGGCGATCGCCCCGGTGCGCATGGCGTTGAGGATCGGTGAGGCGACCAGCGCGCCCTCGCTCGGTCCCTCGGCGAGCAACCGGGCGTAGTTCCAGCCGTACCGGATGGCTTCCTCGGCGGTGCCCGACGTGCCCTGGACCAGCAGGGTCGAGGATCCGCTGATGGCGGCCGAAAGGTGCTCGGAGACCCAGGTCTTCGCGGTGCCCGGGACACCGAGCAGCAGCAGCGCGCGATCGGTGGCCAGAGTGGCCACCGCGACCTCCAGGAGCCGGCGCGGGCCCACGTACTTGGGGGTGATCACGGTGCCGTCGGCGAGGGCGCCACCCAGCAGATAGGTCACCACCGCCCACGGGGACATCGTCCAGGACGGTGGCCGCGGCCGGTCGTCGGCGGCGGCCAGGGCGCGCAGTTCGGCGGCGAAGGCCTGTTCGGCGTGCGGGCGCAGCAGCGCGGGGGCGGGTTCGGTGTCGATGGTGGTCACTTCAGCTCCTCGAGCATCGCGGATCGTTGGTGGAGGTCGTGGGAGAGCCGCCCGATGGCCTCGGCCCAATCGTCGGCTTCGCAGCGGCCGGCCAGCGCGGTGACCTCGCCCGCGCATTCGGGTGGCAGATGCAGGGCGGCGGTGCGCAGCAGCGATCTGTGCGCACTCGCATAGGTGCCCGGTGCGCCCCGGCGGCGCGCGGCGGTCCGGGCTTGTTCCTCGAACAGGCGCAGCAGATGCCGGGCGAGCTCCGGCGGCCACGGGTGGGCGACCGCGGGCAGCAGCGATTCGAGTTCGGACAACCAGGACGTGCCCAACCCGAGCAGATGGTGGAGCTGATCTCCGGCCAGTATCAGTGCGAACAGCTCCCGGCGGCGCAGGATCGCCAGGTTCGACGGCATGCCGGCGGTGAACAGGGCGTGGCCCCAATCGGTATCACCCTGCGCCAGCGCCGCGTCCATCCAGCCGTCGAACAGCGGCTGCCGGAATCGATCCTCGATTCGTGCCGTGACCGCCCGCTGCGGCGGACCGAGCGAATCGGTCCAATAGCTCGTGGGCAGTGCGGCGATCAGTTTCCGGAGCCTGGTCGCCGTGCGATCCGGCTGCCCGTTCCAGCGATATCCGAACTCCGTCGTACTGTCGGTGAATCCGTCTCGAACAGTCGCCGCATCGAGCGTTTCCGGGATCTCGACGATCAGTTCCGGCCCCTGCCCGGGCCCGTCGTCGGCGGATTTCAGCCAGACCGCGGCCCGCCCGGCCATGCGTCCGGCGAACGCCGATCCGAGCAGCCGGGCCAGCAGTCGCGCCGAGGTGCGGCGTACATCGCCGCGGCGATCGTCGAGCCCGCGTTCGAGCAGTTGCTCGTCGCCGGGACCCAGTCCCGCGGACAGCACCCCCAGCAGCGCGGCTTTGGGTGCACCCGACTCCCGGGGCCACGCCTCGTCCAAGGCTTCGCGCGCGGCCGCGGGGTCGCGGTGGCGCAGGGCGGTGAGCCATTCGAGTCGTTCCGGCGGCAGGCCCAGGCGCCAGGTCTCGTCCCCGGGTTCGGATTGCGCGGTGTCCCGCCGGACCAGGTCGTGCCAGCGCGGGATCAGGTCGGCCAGCCAGCGTCCGCGCGTGCCGGCCGAGCGCAGCGCCGCCTCACGCAGTTCACTGTCGGCCGCGGCGAATTCGAGCAGGTGTCCGACCAGCCGATCCGGTGCCCGGTAGTCGTAGGGCCGGGCGGCGGCGAACCATTCCGGCAGGAATTCGGGTCCGGATTCGATCAGCAGAGCCAAGCGGTCGGCAGCGGGCCGGGGCAGCACCGGACGCGGATCCGCGGCGGCCGCCCCACCGGGCACCTCGACGTGGTCCGGCAGACATCCGCCACGTGTCCAGGCCATCTCCATGGCGGTGGTTTCGAGCAGCCGTTCGGCGGGATCCCGGTCGGGAAGGGCGGCGACGGCCGCCGCGACCTGGTGGGCGAGTCCCGGTGGCGTGCCCGCGCCCCGGGCGGTGCCGAGCAGCGCGATCGACGCCGCCTCCGGTGTCGCGGTGACGGCCGAGGCGGTTTCGTCGGCAGCGGGCCCGACGTCGTGGAACTCGCCGGCCGAGAGAACGGCGACCACCTCGAGCCGACGCCCCGTCCAGACTCCGAACACCGTGACCGGGTGGCCTCCGGAAAGGGCGAGCAGCCGCCACGGTTGCGCGAGCGGCGCCAGCGCCAACGCGGTGCCGTCCGATTCGGCGAGCACCCAGTCCTCGCCCCGCGGTGTCGGCACCACGTCACGCAGCAGCACGGGCCAGGACTCCAGCCATGGATCGGCGGCCGTCGCCGTGGCGAACTCCGTCAGCGTCGCCGCGATGGTGCCGGATCCGGCCGTTGCGGGCAGTTCCGCGACAGCCGGGGCCGCGTCGCCGCGCGCGGGATCGAGCAGGGCGCGCAGCGGGGCGGCCACCGGGTAGAAGTGCAGGCCGAACTCCGCCGCCAGCCCGAGGGGCGGTACATGCGCGGGAAAGGCCGGGGAGCCGAACGAATGGTCCAGGATCAGCGCCCACCGGCCGGTGCGCAGACCGTACAGCCAGGTTCGCCGGGTGTGCAGCCGATCCTCTTCCACCGTGCGCATTCCGACTGTCAGCCACCGGTCGCCCACCGTGGGTTCGGCGTGTACCGAATCCGCAGTGGTCGGGTACCCGATGTGGCTGCGGACCGCCGCCGCGAGCGGGGTGGGGAGCGCCTCCAGCTTCGCGTGCGCGGCGATCAGCAGGTGCAGCCAGGCGAACCGGCCGAGTACCACTTCCGGCCAGTTCGCCCGGACGACCACCGCGGCGGGCAGGCGGCGCAACGCGTCGGCCACACCCGGAGCCTGGGCGTCCACCATGCGTTTCGCCACTGCTTCGAAGGCGGCGTACGACCGATCTGTCTGGGCCAGTCCGGTGCGGATCTGGTCGGTCAGCCAGGTGTCGAGTTCCTCCAGGCCCGCCGCGATACGGCTCTGCCGCTGCTCGGTCGTCGCCGCCTTCTCGGTCCGCGGCGGCCTCGGCGGCGCCGCCGCCTTCTCGACACGCTTGCCGATCCACTCGGCGGCGAAATCCGCCGCCTCGGCGCTCTCGTCCACGATGCCCGCGGACCAGATCATCAGCAGCGACAGGGCGTGCTTGCAGGGGAATTTGCGGCTCGGGCAGGAGCAGCGGAAGGCGGGTCCGGTCAGATCGACGATCGTCTGGTACGGATTGCTCCCGCTGCCCTTGCACAAACCCCACAGTGCGGTCTCGCACCATCCGGCGCCGGACCATTTTCCGGCGAGTTTACGTGCGGCGGCCAGCGAACTCGCATCCGGCGCGAGTGCGGCCACCTGGGTCTCGGTCCACCGTTGCGTCATCGGGCGGACCCCTTCCGGTCGATCATCGTGCCCCCGTTTCTCGGTCGAAAGATTTCTAGCGCACGGCACCGACAGAATCACTTCGCCGCGAAGTCATCGATGGAAGAGCTTGTCGCCGAGCCGGATTCGGAACCATCCACCCACCGTAAATGTTGCGTGATCCCAGGGAGTCTGGCATTCTGTCCTGTTCGGCCAGACCGAGCCGCCCCTGGAGGGTGACACACCAACGAGCTGCCCGACGGGGTTGGCGAGGGGTGGCCATCGGCAGCCGGTCGGCCCGGCCGATGACCAGATCCCATCCCCGCGGGCAGGTTCGAGCCGGTGGCCACGGGCACGCCCGGTAGTCGCGCGGTGCTGTCCTGGACCCGACCGTCCGGGACGGAGCCCGGTCCTGAACCGGCACTGTCCCGATGGGCCGCTATCGGGTAGCGTTCCGCACAGCTTTCGACCGTACGACCACACATGGGGGCTGAGTTTCGCGTGTGGCCTCGAGGGGGTGGAGAAGTCTCGTGAAACCTGGGCGCGTGGAATCCGGGGAAACGTTGACCCGGCCCGGTGAGCTGATCGCACGGTGGGTCGACGCCGATCCGGAGATCCCCGCGGATGTCGCCGCGGTCGTCCGCGCGGCGCTGGATCCGGCCGCCGCGCCCGCTGAATCGGGTGACGGCAGCGCGGAGTTCGGCCTCAGCGGGATCTTCTTGAGTGCCATCCGGGTCCGCGGGTTCCGCGGTATCGGGCCGGAGACCACCTTGGAACTGCCCGCCGGTCCGGGGCTGACGCTGGTGACCGGTCGCAACGGCAGCGGCAAATCGAGTTTCGCCGAAGCCGCAGAGCTCGCGCTGACCGGCGGGAATCGCCGCTGGGACGGCCGTTCGGCCGCCTGGCGCGAGGGTTGGCGGAATCTGCACCGGTCCGGCCCGGTCCGGATCGAGCTGGAATTGCGCACCGACGGCACGGAACCCGCGCTGACCCTCGCCCGCGAATGGACGGCCGGGGACCCGCTGCCCGGTGGCGTCTGGACCCAGCGGCGCGGGGCCGGGCCGGAGCATATGTTCTCCGGCCTCGACTGGGCGGCGCCCCTGGATCTGTACCGGCCGTTCCTGTCCTACAGCGAACTCGGCGCACTGGTCGACGGGAAGCCCAGTGAGCTGTTCGACGCCCTGCACCAACTCCTCGGGCTGGACGAACTCATCACCGCGCACGAGCGGATCCGTCTCCGCCGCTTGGATATGGAGCGCGCGGCCCGGGCCGCGCGCCGGGAACGGCAGACGCTGCTGGCCGAACTCGCCGGAGTATGCGACCCTCGCGCGGCGCGGGCGGGTGCGCTCCTGCGTGAGCCGGCGCCCGACCTCGCCGCGCTCGACGGCCTGTTGGCCGATACCGCCGCCGGACCGGAACCGGCGGCCCTGCGCGCCCTGCTGGCGCTGGAGCTGCCGACCGCCGAACGTATCGTCGCGCTGGCCGACCGCATCTCGGCCGCGGACGCGGCGGTCACCGCCTCGATTTCCCCCGAGTCGGCCGCTGACCTCCGGGTGCTGGAACTGCTGCGCACCGCGTACGCGCATGTCGACGCCCACACGCGATCCGCCGATGATCCGAGCGAATCGATTGCGGGCGGCGAATACCGCCCGCCCCCTCTCGCGCCGTCCCGCGACCCCGCTACCACCCGGCCCGGCGCAGCGGCCGAAGCCGAGGAACGAGCCGTCGACTGCCGCTGCCCGGTATGCGGTCGGGGCACATTGGACGGGCAATGGCGCAGCGATACCGCGACCGCCATAGCCGGACTGACGGAGCGGACCGCGGATCTCGTCCGCGCCCGGGACCGACTCGCCCGGGTGCTGTCCGAATTGCGCGCGCTGACCGGTGAATTACCCGCCGCACCGGCTCCCGCCGCGGAACCGTCGGGTCTCGACACCACCGCGCTGCGGGAAACCTGGGTGCAGTGGGCGCGGTTGCCCGACACCGCGGAGCTGCGCGGTCTGCCCGACCGATTGCGCACCGTCCACGACCGTTTGTCCGCGGAGCTGGGTTACGCGCAACAGTGCGCCGGTAAGGAACTGGATCGCCTCGAACAAGCCTGGGCGCCGTTCGCTCCCCGGCTGCGTTCCTGGCTCGACCTCACCCGCACCGTCGCCGCACACACGTCGGAACTGCACACCGCACGCTCGGCCGAGGAATGGCTGAAGGCGGCGACAGCCCGGGTACGTGACGAACGGATGGCCCCGCTGGCCGGCACCGCCCGGTGGGTGTGGCAGAGCCTGCGGCAGCAGAGCAGCGTCGAACTCGGCGCAATCCACCTGCAGGGCAATGCGAACACCGCCCGCCGGGTGCAACTCGAGGTCACCGTCGACGAGGTGGACGGCGCCGCGCTGGGGGTGATGAGCCAGGGCGAACTGCACGCGCTGGGGCTGGCGCTGTTCCTGCCGCGCGCGACGGTAGCGGCCAGTCCCTTCCGTTTCGTGGTGATCGACGATCCGGTGCAGGCCATGGACCCGGCCAAGGTCGACGGGCTGGCCCGGGTACTGGCCGCCGTCGCCTGGGAGCGGCAGGTGGTGGTCTTCACCCACGACGATCGGCTCGCCGAAGCCGTGCGCAGAATGCAGATCGACGCCCGGATCGTCGAGGTGCAGCGGCGGGAACGCTCGGTCGTGGAGGTCCGGTTGTCCAGCGATCCCGTGCACCGCTACCTCGACGACGCCCGCGCCCTGTTGCGCACTCCGCAGTTGCCGCGCACCATCGCCGACGAGCTCGTCGCGACCTGCTGTCGCTCGGCGGTCGAGGCCGCGAGCCTGGCCCGGGCCAAGCGGGTGCTGCTGGCCGAGGGGATGGATCATCGTGAGGTGCAGCGCCGGATCGATACCGCGCAATCCACCCGGGCCATGGTCACACTCGCGGTGCTGGGGCCCGGACGCCGGATCGAGGACCTGAACAAGCAGCTGGCCAAAGAGGGCCGGTGGGCGGTCGATGTGGTCCGCGACGCCACCGCGGGCGCCCATGTCCCGATCGCCCGCGATCTCGCCGACCTGATCGCGGACACCGAACGATTCGTCGAGTGGCTGGCGCGGTGAGTGCGCGCCGGTCCGGTGCGGCGGGTCCCCGGGGCGTCGGCGGTTCGCGCAGATCGAACGACCGTCCCGGGCCGGGCCGGGAGGGGGCGGCCGCGCCCCGGCCCAGTGTCGGCGACCGGCTGGCGGTGGTGGATCGTCTCCTCGACGGGTCGGTCACCGCTGCCGGGGGCGTGTGGTCCCGTGCCACCGCATGGATTCTGCGGATCGCGCTCGAACAGTCGGTGGACGAACTGTGGTCGCGAACCGAACCCGATCTCGCGCGCTGTCCGATGCGGGCTCAGCTGCTGGCCCTGCGCGTGGTGACCGATCCGCCCACCGCGGCCCGGATCGCCACCTTGTGGACCACGTTGTCGCATGCCACCCACCACCACGACTACGAACTCGCGCCCGGAGTCGGTGAACTGCGGCGCTGGCGTGACGATACGGCCCGGATAGCCGCCGAACTGGCCGTCGCCCACAGCTGACCACGGTCGCGACCGGCAGCCGGGCGCTGTGTGGCGTTGGGCAGAATCGGGGCGTGGACGATACGAAGCCGTGCCCCTGCCGCCGCGGCGATACCTTCGGCGAATGCTGCGGACCGGTGCTGGCCGGGCGCCCGGCGCCGAGTGCCGAGGCGCTCATGCGTTCGCGGTACACCGCGTTCGCGCTCGGCGACGCCGATTACCTGCTGCGGTCCTGGCATCCCGCCACGCGGCCTGCCGCGCTCGACCTCGATCCCGGTCGTCGCTGGCTGTTCCTGGAGATCCGGCACACCACCGGCGGCGGGCCTTTCGACGAGTCCGGCACGGTCGAATTCACCGCGCACTATCGTGATCCGGCCGGTCGCGGACAGTTGCACGAGGTCAGCCGATTCACCCGTACCGAGGGCCGCTGGAGCTACCTCGACGGTGACATCGAGCATTAGCGCCCGCCCGGTCGCCGCGAGCCGCCGCCGGGCCCGGGCGCGGTCCTCCCGGTAGTGTGCCCGTCATGCCGCGTATCGCCATCGAATACTGCACGCAGTGCCGCTGGCTGCTGCGCGCGAGCTGGATGGCCCAGGAGTTGCTCACCACGTTCACCACCGATATCGGTGAGGTGGCGTTGATCCCCGGTGCGGGCGGTGTCTTCCGCATCACCGTCGACGACGCCCAGGTGTGGGAGCGCAAAGCCGACGGCGGATTCCCGGATATCGCGGTGCTGAAACAACGGGTCCGCGATCGGATCGCCCCGGCGCGCGATCTCGGTCACATCGACCGTGCGCGCGAGGACGGCCCCGGGTCCGCCGACGCGGGATGAGACGGTGCGTCGAGTCCGGGGCGCCGGGATCACTTCCCGATCCGCGGCTCGTCCCCGGACACCCCGCGGGGACGCGGAATCAGGCGCAGCAGCCGCCGCCGCAGCAGCCGCCCGCCGCCGGTGCGGGCGCCGATACCGCCGGCGCGGCCGCGCGGCCGGGGGTCGCGAACGTGGTCAGCAGTTTCACCGTGTCGTCGTGGCCGTCCGGGCAGACCGCGGGATCCGATGCCTGCGCCATCGGACGGTTGACCTCGAAGGTGTCGCCACAGCTGCGGCAGCGGAACTCATAACTCGGCATGTCCGGATTCTAGGGCGTGCCGGCACACCATATTCGGCGAGCAACGCGACATTTCTGAAACCGAAGTGTAACCACTTCGGTCGTACCCTCGAATGCACAGGTAGAGGAGGTCTGTGATGAATGTCCAGTGCTTCGAGGTGACGCCTGCGGTGGGCGATGAGCGCGCTCCGGTGGCGCGGACCGAGTTCGGCGCGGTCCGCGGTACCCGGGAGGGCGCTGTATCGATCTGGCGCGGTGTCCCGTATGCCGCCGCGCCCGCCGGTCCGCGCAGGTTTCGGCCGCCGCGCTGGCCGGAACGCTGGGAAGGGGTCCGGGACTGCGTCCTATCCGGCCAGGTCGCACCCCAGGACATGGACAACACCGTCCCCATCGACCGAGCGTTGGCCATGGGGGAGGACTGCCTGTGGCTCAACATCTGGGCTCCGGCAACTGCCGCGGAGGAGCCGCGCCCGGTCATGGTGTGGCTGCACGGCGGCGCCTACTGTCTGGGTTCGGCCGCGCAGGCGGTATACGACGGCCGCCACCTGGCGGAGTCCGGTGACGTCGTGGTGGTCACGGTGAACTACCGGGTGGGCGCTTTCGGCTTCCTGGACCTGTCGTCGCTGTCCGGCGAGTTCGTGCCCAATCTGGGGCTCCTCGATCAGCTCGCCGCGCTGGAGTGGGTGCGTGACAATATCGACAGCTTCGGCGGCGACCCCGGCAACGTCACCCTCTTCGGTGAGTCCTCCGGCGCCGGCTGCGTGACCGCGCTCCTCACCGCGCCCCGGGCCGCGGGCCTGTTCCAGCGCGCGATCGCCCAGAGCCCGCCCGCGACCACGGTGTACGGCCGCGAACGCGCGGCGGGCGTGGCCGAACGTTTCCGTGAACTGGTGGACCTGCCCCGCGCCCGGATCGGTGAGCTTCTCGAAATGCCGATCCAGCGGATCGTGCGGGCCGCCGCGGTGCTGATCGACGAGGTGCCGCTGCAGGCTCCGGGCACGCTCGCCGCCGCGCCGGTGGTGGACGAGGACCTGCTGCCCGGCTATCCCACGGACCGTTTCCGGGACGGCCGTTCGCACCGGGTGCCCCTCATCATCGGCACCAACAAAGACGAGGCATCGCTGTTCCGGCTGTTCCGCTCACCGATAATGCCGGTGACCCCGGAAGCGGTGAACACCATGCTCCAACAGGTGCAGGCCGGGCATCCGGGCCTGACCGCGGAACGGCTCGCCGAGATCACCTCGGTGTATCCCGACCTCGCCAAACCGCGCGGCGCGCTGGCCATGTCCACCGACGCCGCCTTCCGGATGCCCGCGCTGTGGGTGGCCGACGGTCACGCACAGCATTCGCGGACCTGGATGTACCGCTTCGACCATGCGACGCCCATGCTGCGCGCCGCCCGGGTCGGCGCCGGGCACGCCACCGAACTGCCGTATGTGTTCGGTAACTTCGGCACCTTCGACCACGACCCCACTTTCTGGCTCGGCGGCCGGAAACAGGCGGCCGAGGTATCGGGCCGGATGATGCGCCGCTGGCTGGCGTTCGCGGCGCACGGCGTGCCCGCGGCGCTGGACGGGTCCAAACATTGGCCGCCCTACCATCCGGAATCCCGCGAAACATTGCTGATCGACGCGATCGACCGGGTGGTTCCGGATCCGGAAGGGGATCTGCTCACCGCGTGGGGAGAGCGGGCGGTCGGCTTCGCCTGAGGGCTATACGTCGGTCGAGAAGCGGATGCCCCCGTCGGGGATCTGCACTCCCGGCCAGACCCGGGCGCCACGCAGCAGTTCACAGCGGGCGCCGACACTGGCTCCGTCGCCGATCACTCCGTCGCGGACCAGGGCACGCGGGCCGATACGGGCCCCGAAGCCGATGATGGAGCGTTCGACCGTCGCGCCGGCCTCCACTTTGGCGCCGTCGAACAGGATCGCGCCGTCCAGCCGGGCCCCGGCGCCGACTTCGGCGCCGCGGCCGACCACTGTGCCGCCGATGAGCAGGGCCCCCGGCGCGATGCCGGCGCCTTCGTGGACCAGGGATTCTCCCCGCTGGCCGGGCAGCGCGGGAGAGGGGGCGATACCGCGGACCAGATCGGCGGATCCGCGGACGAAGTCCTCCGGGGTGCCCATATCGCGCCAGTAGGAGGTATCGACGTGTCCCTGGACACGCGCGCCCTCGGTGAGCAGAGCCGGGAACACTTCGCGTTCCACGGAGACGGGGCGCCCGGCCGGGATCTTCTCGATGTATTCGCGACGGAACACGTAGCAACCGGCGTTGATCTGGTCGGTCGGCGGATCCTGGGTCTTCTCCAGGAACGCCGTGACGCGGCCGTCGGCGTCGGTCGGGACACAACCGAAGGCGCGGGGGTCGCTGACCCGCACGAGGTGCAGGGTGACGTCGGCTTCGGTGGTTTCGTGGGTCGCCAGGATGGCGCGCAGATCGGTGCCGCCCAGGACGTCGCCGTTGAACACCATGACGTTGTCCGCGGTGAGCCGGGGCAGCACATTGCGGATGCCGCCGCCGGTCCCCAGCGGCTCGGTCTCGGTGACGTACTCGATGTCCAGCCCGAATTCGGAGCCGTCGCCGAAGTGCTCCTCGAAGACCTCGGCCTTGTAGGACGTGCCGAGCACCACATGGGTGAGGCCGGCGGCGGCGATCCGGGTCAGCAGATGGGTCAGGAACGGGAGCCCGGCCGTCGGAAGCATCGGTTTGGGCGCCGACAGGGTCAGCGGCCGCAGCCGGGTGCCCTTTCCGCCGACCAGAATCACCGCGTCCGCGCCTGCTTGTGATGCCATGGAGCTCCCTTGTTCCGATCCGACCATCGACCCGGCACGGTCCGGGAGGGTAGCTATCCGGCCTGTTCCCGGTCCCGTGCACGCAGAGCGGATCGAACCGCAATCCGGCAGCGCACCGCAAGTCCGGCCTTCAGCGCCACCCGCAGCGGGGCCTGCCACCAGTGCGGATGCCGATCGGCTTGGAATCGGTAGGCGCTGGCGTGGTGGGCGGGCAACATCTTCTCGGGGTGGCGCCCGGCCGCGTGTCCTTTGGCGTGGGTGACCTCGGCGTCGGGCACGAAGACGTTGTGCCAGCCTGCCCTGCCCATCCGGTCGCCGAAGTCGACGTCCTCCATGTACATGAAGTAGCGGGAATCGAAACCGTCGATCGAGTCGAACGCTTCGCGGCGCACCAGCAGGCACGAGCCGGACAGCCAGCCGACGGTGCGTTCGGAGATCTCCTCGTTCTCCTGGCGGTAGCGCCGGGTCCACGGGTTGGTCTTCCACACCGCGCCGAGTATCGCGTGACCGGCGCCGTCGAGCAGGCCGGGGACCGATCGGGCGGAGGGGTAGACGCTACCGTCGGGCTCGAGGACCATGGGTCCGATCGCGCCGGCGCGGGGCCAGCGGCCGGCCGCTTCCAGCATGATGTCGATCGAGTCGTTGCCCCAGCGGATATCGGGGTTGGCGATCAGTACGTATTCGAGGTCGGGATCGAGTTCGGCGACGGCCCGGTTGATCGCGCCGCCGTATCCGATGTTCCCGCCGGTCGGTAGGAACCGCACATGTGCGTTGGCGTCGGCCACCAGTTCGGGAACGCCGTCGGTGGAACCGTTGTCGGCCAGGATCACCTGCGGCTTCTCCGCAGTGGCGGTCGTCAGGGTACTGATGAAATGCTCGAGATGTTCGCCCGGCGAATAGGTGACCGTGACCACGGCCAGGCGTGGGCGGTCAGGCTGATGGTCCGGGTTATCGGAAGCGCTCACAGCGCACCACCCTAATGGGCCGCCCGGGTCAATGCCTCGGTCAGCGCGGATTTCCATGGGCGCAAGGGCGTCAGTCCGGCGTCGTGCCAGGCTGTACCGGACAGTACCGAGTAGGCGGGCCGGGCGGCCGGCCGAGGGAATTCGGCGGTGGTGCAGGGGTGCACCCGTGCGGGGTCGGCGCCGATTCCGGCGAATACCGCGCGCGCCAGATCGAACCAGCTGGCCCGGCCCGAGTTCGTCGCGTGCAGTACGGCGGGGGCCTCCGGATGCGCGGCCAGGTCGAGCAGCGCGGCGGCGAGGTCGGCAGCGTAGGTGGGGGACCCGATCTGGTCGTCCACCACCGATACGGTGTCGCGTTCGGATTCCAGCCGCCGCATGGTGGCCACGAAATCACCGTCGGTCCCCGTGTAGACCCAGGCGGTCCGGACGATCTGCGCGTGCGGGCAGAGTTCGCGCACCGCACGCTCACCGGCGAGTTTCGAACGCCCGTAGACGGTGCTGGGCCCGGTGGCGTCGGCGGGCTCGTAGGGGGCCGCGCCGGTGCCCGGGAAAACGTAATCGGTCGACAGGTGGATCAGGCGGGCGCCGACGCGCGCGCAGGCCGCGGCCAGCACCGCCGGACCGGTCTCGTTGCCCGCGAACGCGGCCTCGGGCTCCGATTCGGCCCGATCGACGGCGGTGTAGGCGGCACAATTGAGGACGATATCGCCGGGACGCACCACCGATTCCACGGCGGCGCGATCGGTGATGTCGAGCGCGGACCGGGTGAAGGCACGCATATCGGGTATCAGCCGGAGTAGCTCACCACCCACCTGACCGCCCGCCCCGGTGACGAGGAGGCGGTCGGCGATTTCGTTTCCGGGCGGTACAGCGGCGTTCACCGGCCCAGTCTGGCACGCCGTCGGTCGCCGAATCGGAGTCACCCGGGCTGCTGTTGGTTAGCCTGCGTGGTGCGGAAGGTGTTTCGACGGCATACGCGAAGTGGGTCGGGGTCCTCGACCGATCCGTACGGGGAGAGGAAGTTCAAGGTGGCGCAGCGTGGGGAGCCGACGTTGTGGAGTCCGGTGCGGGTCCTGGTCGCATCGGTTGCTCTGATTGTGCTGGTGGCGACCGGGTTCGCTTGGCGTGGTGTGGATTCGCTGGTGTCGAATATCGAGCGGATCAGCGATCTGGGCCTGGGTGGGCATCGCGACGGTGCGGTGGATATCCTGCTCGTGGGCGTGGACTCGCGTACCGACGCGAAAGGCGATCCGCTCAGCGACGCCGAACGGGCCATGCTGCACGCGGGCGACGAGATCGGAACCAACACCGACACCATCGTGCTGGTCCGGGTTCCGAACGACGGCCGGTCGGCCACGGCCATCTCGATTCCTCGCGACGCCTACGTCGATATCCCGGGCCTGGGCAAAGGCAAGATCAACTCCGCGTACGGGATCACGAAGCAGACCGTGCAGGACGATCTGCTCGCCGAAGGCTCCTCGGCCGAGGAAGCCGAGGCCCAGTCCACCCAGCGTGGACGGCAGGCGCTGATCGAATCCGTGGCCGGACTCACCGGGATCACCGTCGACCACTACGCCGAGGTCAGCCTGCTCGGGTTCGTTCTGCTCACCGACGCGGTCGGCGGGGTGGACGTCTGCCTGCGGCATGCGGTGGACGAGCCGCTGTCCGGTGCGTATTTCCCGGGCGGCCGGCAGAAACTGGACGGACCGCAGGCCTTGAGCTTCGTCCGGCAGCGGCACAATCTCGAGCGCGGGGATCTGGACCGCATCGTGCGCCAGCAGGTGTTCATGGCGCAACTGGTGCACCAGGTGGTCAGTGCCGACACGTTGAGCAATCCGAGCCGGTTGCGCGAACTCAGCGACGCGGTCGGGCGCACGGTCGTACTCGACGAGGGCTGGGATCTGCTGGCCTTCCTCGACCAACTCCAGGACCTCGCCGCCGGCGAGGTCACCTTCGAAACCATTCCGGTCGCCGATCTCAACGGCACCACCTCCAACGGTGAATCGGTGGTCCGGGTCGATCCCGCCGAAGTGCAGGACTATGTCGCGGCGCTGGTCGGGGAGGAGCCCGCGAGCCAGGCCGCCGGGACGACGACGGCCTCCGCTCCCGATATCGATCCGGGGACGGTCGAAGTGGCCGTGTACAACTCCAGCACGGTCTCCGGCCTGGCGAGCTCGGTCGCCCAGGAACTCCTCGCTCTCGGTTACCGCACGGGAGACGTGGGTAACTATTCGGGTGGGTCGGTGTCACAGAGCCAGGTGCTCGCCTCCTCGGCAACGGATCCGGGCGCCCGGGCCGTCGCGACCGTGCTCGGCGGGCTCCCCGTCGAACCGGATCCATCGCTGGCGGCGGGGACGGTGAACGTGGTCCTGGCGAGCGACTACGCTGGCCCCGGATCCGGTAGCGAGGATGTGTTCGATTTCGGCAATACGTCGACGTCGGCCACCCCGGTGCCGCCCGCGCCGCCGATCGCGGCGGCCGAAGACGGACCCACCTGTGTGAATTGAGCGCCGAAAGCAGACGATGCGTGACATAGACCAGGCAACGACACTCCCCGAAGCGGTGCTCGAGCCGATTCTGGAACGCGAACCGGCAGGTCCCCGCGTTACGTGGTACGACGACGCGACCGGGGCCCGGATCGAGCTGTCCGGGCTCACCCTGGCCAACTGGGCCGCCAAGACCGCCAATCTGATCCGTGACGAATTCGGGCTCACTCCGGGCGCGCGGGTGGCGGTGCTGCTTCCCGCGCACTGGCAGACCGCCGCGGTTCTGCTCGGCTGCTGGTGGGCCGGAACGGAAGTGGTGCTGCGGTCCGACCCGGACGCCGAACTGGCGTTCGCCGCGGCCGACCGGCTGGCCGAGACCGAGGACACCCCCGAGGTCGCGGCGTTGTCGCTGGACCCGATGGGCGGGCCGGTCCGCGATCTGCCGATCGGCGTCACCGACTACGCGACGGCTGTCCGGGTGCACGGTGATCAGTTCCTGCCCGGCGGCGCCGGTGCGGCCCTCGACGGCATGCCGGTTTCGGAGGTGCTCGCCGAGGCCCGTAAATCGGCTGCCCTGCAGGGGTTCTCCGAAGGCGACCGGGTGCTCTCCAGCGCCACCTGGGACACTCCCGCCGAGTTGATCGACGGATATCTCGCCGTGCTCGCGGCGGGCGCGTCATTGGTGCAGGTGGCCAATCCCGATCCGGCGCAACGGGAGCGGCGGGTGGACAGCGAACGGGTCACCCGCATCCGCTGACCCGACGGGACACGCGTTTCTCCTACCACGGTAGGTCCCGGCATCCGACTCCGGCAGGTTCCCGGACCGGCCCGCGTTCCGTAGCGTTGGTGGCGGGTGGCTGTCCGGTGCCGGCGGCTGTCGGACACGGCCGGACCGACCGGCCGCCGAGCGCTCCGCTGTGGCGCGAGCGCGCGTAGGGAAGCCGTCGGCATGACAGGAGTTGGGTGGGATGAAGCCGGAATATGTGTTCCGCTGGGTCGACAAGCACGGCGTGATCAGGCTCGGGAAGAAGGCGCAGCTACGGCGGGGCGACCTGTTCGCCCGCCTGAACGGCGGTCCGGAGGGAATCGAGAACCCGTACCCGCTCATCGAGGAGCTTCGCGGGGACGGCGGGTTGCGCAGAATTCGGCCGCTCTGGATCACCATGGACCACGCGCTGTGCCGGGAGATATTGCGCGACAACCGGTTCGGCGTCGGAATGCCGACCGTGTTACGCATGCCGGAGTTCGTGCGCCGAGCCCTGGACCGACGGCCGATCCCGGCCAACCCGGTCGACCCGCCGTCGATGTTGATGCTCGACCAACCCGAACACACCAGGATGCGCAAACCGGTGGCGGCGGCCTTCACCCCGCGGGCTATCGCCCGGCTGCGCGATCGGGTCACCACCGTCACCGATGAACTGCTCGCGGCGCTGCCCGACGACGGTCCGGCGGATCTGGTCGGCGAATTCGCGGCGCAGGTGCCGATCGCCATCATCTCCGAAATGCTCGGATTCCCCGATCGCGACAGGGAGATGTTCCTGCGCTGGGGCGACGCGATCAGTCCGCTGCTGGATATCGGCATCTCCTGGAGCACCCACGAACGCGCCATGCGTTCTTCGGAAGCGGTACAGGACTATCTGCTCGCCCATATCGACCGGCTGCGCATCGAACCCGGCGAGGACGTGCTGAGCAGTCTGGTCACCAAAGGGGAACTGTCCACCCATGAGCTGTGCGCGTCGGCGACGCTGCTGATGGGCGCGGGATTCGAGACCACGGTCAACCTCATCGGCAAGGGCATCGTGCTCCTGCTCGAACATCCGGATCAACTGGCCCGCCTGCGGGCCGAACCGGACCTGTGGCCCGGTGCGGTCGAAGAGATCCTGCGCTTCGATCCGCCGGTGCAGACCACCGCGCGCATCGCACAGACCGACGTGGACATCGACGGCCGGCAGTTGCGAAGAGGCGCGTCGGTGGTGTTGTCGCTGGCAGGCGCCAATCGCGATCCGAAAATGTTCCCGGACCCCGCCCGCTTCGACATCACCCGCGACAACGCCAAGGAACACCTCGGGTTCAGCAGCGGAATACACGCCTGCCTCGGCGCCAGTCTGGCCAGGATGGAAGCGGCCTACGCGCTGCGCGCACTGTTCGAACAGTTCCCCGGCCTCCGCCTCAGCGGTCCGCCCCGGCGTCGTCAGCTGTACACCCTGCACGGCTATGAGAGCCTGCCCGTCCGAACCGGCTCCCGGGCCCTTTCCCGGCAACCCATCGCGTGATCCGGGCGGCCGGTGATCGGCCGGCGAGGCAGAATCGAAGGCATGGCAGATGTCGTGGTGGTGGGCTCCGGCCCCAACGGCCTCGCGGCGGCGGTGACACTGGCCGCCGCGGGGCTCGAAGTCGAGGTGTACGAGGCCGGATCGACGCTGGGCGGTGGCTGCCGTACCGCCGAGACGACCCTGCCCGGTTTCCGGCACGACGAATGCGCCGGCGCGCACCCGATGGCATTCGCCTCACCGTTCTTCCGGGCATTCGACCTCGCCGCGCACGGAGTGGAACTGCTCACGCCGCAGGCCTCGTACGCGCACCCGCTCGACGGCGGTACCGCAGGAGTCGCGTGGCGAGACCTCGACCGCACGGCGGAAGCGCTGGGCGTCGACGGCGATGCCTGGCGGTCGCTGTTCGAGCCGCTGGTGCGGGACTGGCCGCGAGTCGTCGACACGGCGATGTCGGATATGCGGCACATCCCGATCGGACCGGCCACGATCCGGTTCGGTCTGCGCCTGGTGGAACAGGGCTCGCCGCTGTGGAATATCCGGTTCCGCGGCGAGATCGCGCCCGCCCTGTTCACCGGTGTCGCCGAACATGTCATCACCCCACCGCGGGCCCTGCCCGCGGTGGGCGCGGGACTGCTACTGGCCACACTCGCGCACGCGGGCGGCTGGCCGATGCCGCGCGGCGGCAGCCAAGCGATCGTGGACGCGCTCGCCGACGATCTGCGCCGGCGCGGTGGTCGGCTGCACACCGGTCACCGAGTGAACTCGCTCGACGAATTCCGGTCCGCCCGCGCGATCATCTGCGACACCGCACCGGCCGAACTCGTCCGGATCACCGGCGAACGCCTCCCCGCCCGATATCGCCGCCGGCTCGACCGGTACCGCTACGGCGGCGGCGCCTGCAAAGTCGACTTCGCGCTATCGGGCCCGGTGCCCTGGCAGGCCGCGGACTGCGCGGCGGCCGGCACCCTGCACCTGGTCGGCAGCCGCGCCGAAGCGATGGCCGCCGAACACGCCGTCGCCGCCGGCGTGCACACCGACCGGCCCTACACACTGGTGATCCAGCCCGGCGTCGTCGATCCGACCCGCGCCCCGGCCGGACAGCACACGCTCTACGCCTACGCCCACGTTCCACACGGCTCCGACCGTGACGTCAGCGAACTGATGATCGACCAGATCGAACGATTCGCACCCGGCTTCCGCGACCTCATCCTCGCGAAACACGTGCGCACAGCCGCGGACATGCCCGCGTACAACGCGAACTACGTAGGCGGCGATATCAACGCCGGCGCCATGACCATCGCGCAGACCGTGTTCCGTCCGGTACCGCGCTGGAACCCGTACGCCACCGGCCTACCCGGTGTCTACCTGTGCTCCTCGGCCACCCCGCCCGGCGGCGGAGTCCACGGTATGAGCGGACTGCACGCCGCCCGGCACGCGCTGCGCACCGAATTCGGCATCCGCACCGACCCGTACCAACTGCTCACCGCGAACCCCGCGCCCGACCCTCGAACCTAGGCGTCCGCGGCGGTCTCCCGATACAGATCGGGCTCCAGATAGATGATCCGGGCCGCCGGAACAGCTGCCCGCACCCGGCTCTCCGCCCCGTCGATCCCGGTGGCGATCCGGGCGATGTCCAACCCCGGAACCACCGCGACCTTCGCCGCCACCAGCAGCTCCTCCGGACCGATGTACTGCGTCTTCATGTGGATCACCCGGTCGATCGTCGTACCGTCCACCAGGTTCTCGCGAATCGCGCGATCCTCCGCGGCCGTGGCACCCTCACCGATCAGCAGACTGTGCATCTCGACGATCAGAATGATCGCGATAACACCCAGCAGCGCACCGATCGCCAGCGTGCCGACACCGTCCCACACCGGGTCACCGGTGATCATGGTCAGACCCACACCGGCCAGCGCGAACACCAGGCCGACCAGCGCACCGGTGTCCTCCAACAGCACCACCGGCAGCTCCGGGCTCCGCGAATTACGGATGAACTGCCACCAGCTCGCACGCCCCTTGAGCGGCGTCGACTCCTTCACCGCGGTAAAGAAACTGAAGGATTCCAGCCCGATCGCGATCACCAGGATCACAATCGCCACGATCGGAGAGGTCAGCTCCTCGGGATGCTGGACCTTGTGGATGCCCTCGTACAGCGCGTACACCGAACCCAATGTGAACAGGACCAGCGCCACCACGAACGAATAGAAGTACCGGCTGCGCCCGTACCCGAACGGATGCAGCTCATCGGCCTCCTGCTCGGCACGGTTCTGCCCGAACAACAACAAACCCTGATTGGCGGTATCGGCGACCGAATGCACGCCCTCGGCCAGCATCGACGCCGAACCGGTGATCGCCGCACCCACGAACTTGGCCACGGCGATACCCGCATTCGCCGACAACGCGGCAAGAATCGCCTTCTTACTTCCACCAGCCGACATCCGCCGCCCTCCTGTACTCCGATGCCTCAGGCCGTCCGCCTCGATCGAACACGACAGCCGCGCAACAGCCTATGCTGTGTGGGATTGCCCCGCCTGCGGCGAGGCGGGTCGGGGCCCTCGTCAACCCCGGTTCTTCACTCCCGCCGGTCGGTCGCTGCGCTCCCTCCCTCTGGTCGCTCCAGAACCGGGGCGGGCCCCGACCGTGTTGGATTGCCCCGCCTCCGGCGGCGCGGGTCGGGGCCCTTGTCAACCCCGGTTCTTCACTCCCGCCGGTCGGTCGCTGCGCTCCCTCCCTCTGGTCGCTCCAGAACCGGGGCGGGCCCCGACCTTGGGGGTGGGCCGTCCGGAGTGGCGAGGAGTGCGGGTGGACGTGCGTCTTGGCCGGCGTGGGTAGGTCGACGACTTTGTATGTGCTCATCGGTCGTCGATCGGATGGCGGTGCGTGCGCGCTCGGTTGCTGTGCTCCGTCGGTCTGTCGCTTCAGAATCGGGGCAGGCACCGAGTGTGTTGCACTGCGCCGCCTGCGGCGGTGCGTGGTTGGGCACTGGTGACCCGGGTCTTCGCACCGGTGCTCGAGAACCGGGCTGGCCGGGCCCACCACGGAGGTCGACCATCGAGGTAGTCGGAGCTGGGTGAGGGGTGGGCACGCTCGCTGAGGTGAAAAAGGCGCCCGCTCGCGAAGGTCTGTGTTTATTTGCGGCGTCGCGGGTTTGCGGCCCCGAGGGCCCGTTGTTCAGCGCCCGGGACTCGCGCCTGCGGCGCATGCGCTTCGGGCGCTGAACGGCGGGCCGGGCCGCGACCTCGGTGGGCCTCGCTGGACTCGGCGCAGGGAGGGTGCGGCCGGTCGGGAATGTTGCCGTTCAGATTCCGGACGTTGTGGGGCCGCTCGATCGGTTCGCTGGGCACAAGGGCTGGGCACCTCTTCGGAGGTGGCTCTGGATTCGCTGCCTGCGTGATGCGGCAGCTAGCACAGGGCGGGGGAGGGCCCTGCGAACCTCATACCGACCCCACGCAGGCGCAGAACAACGTGGCCGGCCCATCGGCCGCCTGGGCGCGGACGTCGGTGTCGACGGCCGAGATCCAGGCGGCGCCGCCGCGTTCGAGGCGGATCCCGGCGCCGCCGTCCAGCAGGCGCGCGGAGCCTGCCGTGCAGAGCACGATTCCGGGGCCGGCGTCGGTGAGCGGCACCAGCGCTGATCCTTCGACCAGGTCGAATCGGCGCAGCGCGAATTCCGGCGCCGGAGCGGGGTAGCGCACCGACCCGTCGCCGGCCGGCTCGGGCAGGACCAGCGGGAGGTCGATGGGTTCGAAATCGAGAACTTTCAGCAGCTCCGGTACATCGACGTGTTTCGGTGTCAGCCCGCCGCGCAGCACATTGTCCGAGCTCGCCATCAGTTCCACCCCGACCCCGTGCAGGTAGGCGTGCAGGTTCCCGGCCGCCAGGAACAGACCTTGACCGGGTTGCAGGGTGATCCGGTTCAGCAGCAGCGCCGCCAGCACGCCGGCGTCGCCGGGATAGGCTTCCGCGAGTTCCAGCGTGGTGCGCGCCTCGGCGGCGAACTCCCGTTCGGAATTGGACAGATAACGCACACAGCCGTCGAGAACGGTCGGCAGCAAGGTATCCAGCACGTTGGGCGGCAGCGTGATCCAGCTGGTGAACAGTGTGCGCAGCCCGTCGGAATCGGGTTGCGCGGCGAGCAGATCGGCGTACTGGGTGAGTTCCACGACCCCCAGCGCCCGGAACAGGTCGACCGTACGCAGGGGGTCACGGAAGCCGGCGAGTGCTTCGAACCGTTCCAGCGCCACCACCAGTTCGGGTTTGTGGCTGTCGTCGCGGTAGTTGCGCATCGGCGAGTCGAGCGGCACCTTGTTGCGATTCTCCCGGGCGAAACCGGACCGGGCCTGCTCCGCGCTCGGATGCGCCTGTAGCGACAGCGGCTCTTCCGCGGCCAGGATCTTCAACAGGAACGGGAGCCGGTCATCGAATCGGGCCGCGGCGGCCCCCAGCTCCTTGTCGGGATCTTCCGACACCACCTCGAGCAGTGAGCGGGTACCGCTGTCGGTGCGGATATAGGCGGGATCCGCGGGATGGGCGCCGAACCACAGTTCCGCTTCCGGATGCGCCGACGGGACCGGACGACCGCAGAGTTCAGCCAGCGCGGTGCGCGAGCCCCAGGCATACGAGCGCAGCGCACCCACGAGTTCGTGCACTAGTAGCGTCCCCCGTCGTAACTGTCCGGATCGCTCGCCGCGATCGTCCGCCCACCGATGAGCCGCAGATAGGCCGCCGCCATCTCCCAGCGCAATGCGAGTACGGCGAGACGCTCCAGTTCACCGCCGATCGGGGCGGGGACCGGCTCGACCGCGGGTGAACCGGCCCGGGACGGGTCACCCGGGACAGCCTCGAGATCCGCGGTGACCAGGTCCGCGTCCACCGTGCCGCCGCCCGCGCCGCCGAACACCGCGATCCTGCGGCGCGCCGCGACAGGGTCGGAATCGGTGCTGCACACGAAGATCCGCTGCTTCTCGACCGGCGGTGGACCATCGAGTTGTTCGTCGTGGAACAGCGGATCGTAGTCGGGTGCGGCCGCCGCGGCGGCGTTCACCAGTCGCGGCAGTGCCGCCACCGCGACGGCCAGTTCCACCGCGGTCGCGGTGCGTCCCGCCGTCTGCAGGAAGATCTCGGCCGCGTGGACGGCGAGTTCGGTGGTGGCCGCGGTATCGCCGGCCAGGATCACTCCGCGCTGCTGGGTCCGGGCGGCGAGATTCTTGGCGGGATTGCGGAAAACCTCGTGCTGCGGACCGTCCCGCAGCGCCTCGGTATCGAGTACATCCGCCAATTCGGCGAGTTCGGGCAGGACGGCGCCGCTGCGGGCGCCGTCGACCGCCCGCAGGACCGCGATCCCGACCCCGAGGTACCGAAGCAGGCGGTTGTCGTCGAGTACCGGGACACGCGGGGCCAGCAGGGCCGCGCGTCCGGCCGCGGCGGCCCGCAGCGGACCTTCGTCCGGTGCCGCCACCACCACCTCCGCGCCGCGGCGCAGCGCCCGGTCGACCGCGTCGATGAGCCGCGGGTCGCCGGCGTCGTCACCGGCCACCAGCACGACATCCAGCGGGCCCGCCCAGGACGGCACGGCCGTGAGCTGCACCAGAGGTAGGCCCGCCCGGTCGCCGAGCGCCGCGACCAGCAGTGCGGCCGCCCGGGCGGCCCGGCCGGGGCCGGAGATCAGCAGCAGACTTCGTGGACGCAGACCGTCCAGCCGCGCGAGCGCCCCCTCGGCCACCGCCGCCGCGGTAGCACGCACCTGGGCGCCACCGGAAGCGGCCGAACGCAGGGCGCCGCCGGTATCGGCGGCCTCGAGCATTGCGGCATCGTCCAGATCGAGTACCGGGGTATCAGCGATCATCGGGTGTGGCACCTCCCCTCATCGCGCTGTTATCGGTCTCGGCCGCCACCGCCCGGGTCGTGGACACCGGGCCTGGAACGGGCGAACCCACGGTGTGTATTTCCACTATTCCAGTCAGGCGCGGACGATGCGCAGGATCTCGGTCACGAGTGCGTCTACTTCCTCCTGCGACCGTGCTTCCACGTTGAGACGCAGTAGCGGTTCGGTATTGGAGGCGCGCAGGTTGAACCAGGCATGGTCGGGCAGCTGCACGGTGACGCCGTCGAGGCGGTCCACCGCGACCGCCCGCCCGGCGAACGCGTCGATGACCGCGCCGGTTCGTTCGGCGGCGTCCCCGACCGTCGAGTTGATCTCGCCGGAGGCGGCGTAGGCGGTATACGAGGACATCAGCTCGGAGACCGGCCGTTTGTCCTCGCCCAGGACAGCCAGGACGTGCAGGGCGGCCAGCATCCCGGAATCGGCGCCCCAGAAGTCCCGGAAGTAGTAGTGCGCCGAGTGTTCGCCGCCGAAAACCGCGCCGGAGCTGGCCATCAGCTGTTTGATGAACGAATGGCCCACCCGGGACCGCACCGGATGGCCACCCAGCTCGGTCACCAGCTCCGGTACCGCCCGCGAGGTGATCAGGTTGTGGATGATGGTGGCGCCGGGCTCCTTGGCGAGTTCACGCTCGGCGACCAGCGCGGTGATAGCCGAGGGCGACACCGGGTCACCCAGTTCGTCCACCGCGAAACAGCGGTCCGCGTCACCGTCGAAGGCCAAGCCGATATCGGCGCCCGATTCGCGGACCAACGCCTGCAGATCGACCAGGTTCTTCGGATCGAGCGGGTTGGCCTCGTGGTTGGGGAAGCTGCCGTCCAGTTCGAAGTACAGCGGCACGATCGTTACCTGCGGCAACGCGCCGAGCACCGCGGGAACGGTGTGCCCGCCCATTCCGTTCCCGGCGTCCACCGCCACCGTCAGGGGGCGAATCGCGTCGAGGTTCACCAGATCGCGTAGGAAAGCCGCGTAATCGTCGAGTAGATCGACTTCGCTGGCCGTGCCGGGCTCCCCGTCGTGATCCGGCACCCCGCGCACCAACTCATCGGCGATGACGGCCAGCCCGGTGTCCTGGCCGACCGGCAGCGCGCGCGCCCGACAGAGTTTGATGCCGTTGTAGCGGGCGGGGTTGTGGCTCGCGGTGAACATAGCCCCCGGACAATCGAGCTTGCCCGAGGCGAAATACAGCTGGTCGGTGGACGCCAGCCCGATATGCACCACGTCCAGACCCTGTGCGAGCGCGCCTTCGGCGAAAGCAGCCGCCAACTGTGGAGACGAAGCGCGCATATCGTGTCCGATGACAACGCGCCGCGCGTCCTCGGCCCGCATCAGCCGGGCGAACGCCGAGCCGGTGTCCCGAACGAAGCCGGCGTCGAGTTGGTCGGAGACCACACCGCGGATGTCGTAGGCCTTGATCACCGAGTTCACGGACTCGGCAGGGCGGGCGACTGTCATAGCGACTACCCTAGTGCCCCGCGTGATCACCCCGACACTGTGTCTATGGCCCTGCCTCCGGCAGGGCGGGTCTGTATCTATTGCCCCGCCTGCGGCGGGGCGGGTCGGGGCCCTCGTCAACCCCGGTTCTTCACTCCCGGCGGTCGGTCGCTGCGCTCCCTTCCTCTGGTCGCTCCAGAACCGGGGCGGGCCCCGACTGTGTTGGATTGCGCCGCCTGCGGCGGGGCGGGTCGGGGCCCTCGTTAACCCCGGTTCTTCACTCCCGGCGGTCGGTCGCTGCGCTCCCTTCCTCTGGTCGCTCCAGAACCGGGGCGGGCCCCGACTGTGTTGGATTGCGCCGCCTGCGGCGGGGCGGGTCGGGGCCCTCGTCAACCCCGGTTCTTCACTCCCGGCGGTCGGTCGCTGCGCTCCCTTCCTCTGGTCGCTCCAGAACCGGGGCGGGCCCCGACCTTGGGGGTGGGCTGTCCGGAGTGCGGTGAGGGGTGTGGGTGGATGTGTGTTTTGGCCGGCGTGGGTGGGTTGACGAATCTGTATGTGCTCGATGGTCGTCGATTTATGGATGGCGGTCGGTGCTCCGACTATCGGGACAAGCCGGAGGGCGCGATCGGTCACCGTGTTCCTTCGCGATATCGGTCCGGAACCGGGGTCAGCAGCTGCTCTCGGCCTCGACTTTTCGAGGGAGTGGGTGGGCGGATTTGCGGCTTACTTCTTCAGGTGGCCGTGCGCCCGAGGCCGGTTCGACCATCAGGTGCCTCGGCATCGGTTAGCTGGATGCCGAACCTGGTCGGCGCGGCGCGGCGAATTTCGACGATCCGGGTGACGTGAGATCCGAGGGTCGGTCCGTCTGTGCCGGGGTCCTGCCGGCCGACGCGATCGGGGCTCGGCCGGATCGGTGTTCCGGGAACTCGCTCAGCTGGGCGGGTCGGGGAGTACCCGCAGATGTCCGCGCCGACCCGTGCGAGTGGGCCGGGGCGGCGGATTGTGCTCGCGGTAACCGCGTTGATCGGGTTCCGGGGGCCGGCGTCGCAGCCCGGCTTCGCGGACGGCCTCGGCGAGGGCGGTCAGATCGTCGTCGTCGGGGCTGGTGGCGAAGCCGCCTTCGTGGCGGACCATATCCCAGCCTTTGGGGGCGGTGATCCGGGAGGCATGTGTTCCGCAGAGGTCCCAGGAATGTGGTTCGGCCACTGTCGCCAGCGGGCCCACCACCGCGGTCGAGTCCGAGTAGACATAGGTGAGCGTCGCGACGGCCGGATTCTTGCAGCCTGGTCGGCAGCAACGACGCATGGAGATCACGCGATGAGCGTAACCCGCCGCACCGGTGCGAGTGGGGCAGACACGCTCATGTATCTGGGCACGCGCGGCGCGCCGCGATGTGATTCACACCGCTCCGGACATGCTCGCCCTCGTGCGGGGAACGGCTCCGCTCACGCGGAATCGCTGTCCGGGCCGGTTATTCCGGCTCCGGATCGATGACATCCGGGTCGACGCCGAGATAGGTCGCGATCTGCTGCACCAGGACTTCGCGTAGTAGTTCCACCAGATCGTCGGGGTCGCCGGCCCGGAGTTCGAGGGGTTTGCGGAACAGCACCACTCGGGCCCGGATGGGCGTTCCGTGCCGGTCCACGCCGGCCGGGATCAGCCGGGACAGCGGCACCGGACCGTCGGCGACGACCTCGTCGGGCCATGTTACCGAATCCGGGTGCAGCGGACGAATTTTCGGCACATCGTCGACGGCGATATCCAGTTTGGTGAGACGATCGTGCCAGCGGGTGTCCAGCGGTGCGAAGGCCTCCAGCACCAGCCGGTCGAATTTCTGGCCCCGGGTGCGCCAGGCGGGGACGGTCGGCGGCAGCATCGGGCCGCGCACGCCGCGGCCGCGACGGCTGACCGACCGGGCGGTCGGGGGTCTGCGGTTGCGGGATCGTGCCATGACTCGAACGTTAGTCAGTGATCGCCGATCGCGACGGCCCGCCCCGGCTACATGCTCCGGGGCGCACCGACGCGAGCGGTATTTGCCGCATACGGGGTCGCCGATAGTCAGCCGATACCGCGCTTGAGGCGCCGGCGCTCCCGCTCCGACAGGCCGCCCCAGATTCCGAACCGCTCATCGTGTGCGAGCGCGTATTCCAGGCATTCGTCGCGGACCTCGCAGCCCAAGCAGATGCGCTTGGCCTCGCGGGTGGAGCCGCCCTTCTCTGGAAAGAAGGCCTCGGGATCCGTTTCCGCGCAGAGTGCGCGTTCTTGCCACTGTTCTTCGATGGAGTCGAACATCTCGTCGAATCCGGTCACGATCAGGCTGAGCCGGGGCGGGGATTCTCGTTCACTCCGCTCAGGGTCGGTCCAGCCGTTATCAGCAGTGACGCATCGTGCTGCGCCTGCTGTGGAATCGGTTCGCGATACACCCACCGGAATGCCGGTCGGGGCCAGATCATCGGCCATCGCTCCGCCTCCTCACTGTGTGTTAGCGCAGAATGATTTCTTTCCGTCGATCAACGCGCATACCGACGGCCAAACTCCGCGACGTTGTCTCGCGGACTTCCCCGAGCCTGTCATTCCAATTCGAACATCCGTTCGAATTTCCGTACGCGCCTTGCACTTCCCGCGCGACCCGGAATGACATGTCTGTGATTAGACACGCCGCCAGTAGTGATGGTCAAGCCACCGTCACTATTCCGTTACTATCCCGCGCGGCATTCCGAGTCGATCTTGTGACCCGAATAGCAAATGAGCGGCAAATATAGCGGAAGACGCACTATTTCCCGCGCGGCATAGGGTGTACAGATGTGACTTCACAACAAGCGGACATCGCACCCGGCAATGGCCCCCGTATCGTCGTCCTGGTCGGCGGAGTCGGCGGCGCGCGGTTCCTGCTGGGCGTCCGGGAGCTGCTCCCCGAGGCGGAGGTTTCCGCCATCGTCAATGTGGGCGACGACGTCTGGATGCATGGGCTGAGAATCTGCCCCGACCTCGATACCTGCATGTATACCCTCGGCGGCGGAATCGACCCCGAACGCGGCTGGGGCCGGCTGGGTGAAACCTGGCACGCGAAGGAGGAGCTCGCGAAATACCATGCCCAACCCGACTGGTTCGGACTGGGGGATCGGGATATAGCGACGCATCTGGTTCGCACCGAAATGCTGCGTGCCGGGTATCCGCTCTCGGCGGTTACCGAGGCGCTCTGCAATCGATGGCAACCCGGCGTGAAACTCGTCCCGGCAACCGACGATCGCTGTGAAACGCATGTAGTTATCAGCGATCCGGAGAGTCCTGGCGAACGCCGCGCGATCCATTTTCAGGAGTGGTGGGTTCGCTACCGCGCGGACGTTCGAACGCACGGATTCGCCACAATCGGGGCTGATGACGCCAAACCGGCCCCCAATGTGACTGAACTCATAGCCGATGCGGATGTCGTATTACTGGCCCCCTCGAACCCGGTTGTGAGCGTCGGATCCATCCTCTCGGTGCCCGGAATTCGGGGCGCGCTCCGTACCACCGAGGCCCCCGTGATCGGGGTGTCGCCGGTGATCGACGGCAAACCGTTGCGCGGGATGGCCGACGAATGCCTCTCGGTCATCGACGTGGAGACCACGGCCGAGGCGGTGGGCCGCCACTACGGATCCCGTTCGGCCACAGGCATTCTCGACGGCTGGCTGATCCACACCACCGATACCGCCGAAGTCCCCGGCGTGCAGGTGCGCAGCGTTCCTCTTTTGATGACCGATCCGCCCACCACCGCCGAAATGGTGCGTGAGGCACTCGATTTGGCAGGAGTGAAGCCGTGACCAGCTCGGACTCGTCGAAAGTCGGGGCCCGCCCCGCGCCGCCGGATACGGCGCAATCCCCCACGGCCGGAGCCCGCCCCGGTTCTGGAGCGACAGAGCGAGGGAGCGCAGCGACTGAGCGGCGGAGTGAAGAACCGGGGTCACGAGGGCCCCGGCCCGCGGTGCCGGAGGCGGCGCAATCCCCCACAGTCGGAGCCCGCCCCGGTTCTGGAGCGACGGAGCGAGGGAGCGCAGCGACTGAGCGGCGGAGTGAAGAACCAGGGTTGACAAGGGCCCCGACCCGCCCCCCCGCAGGCGGGGCAAAAGACACAGCCGACCACGGTGCGGCGCGATTGCAGGTTCTGCCCATCACCGGATTACCGGAGTTCCGCCCCGGAGACGATCTCGCCGAACATATCTCGGCGCGGGCGCCGTGGCTGATCGACGGTGACGTTCTGGTGGTCACCAGCAAGATCGTCGCCAAGGCCGAGGGCCGGATCGTCGCGGCCCCGGTCGATCCGGAAGAGCGCGACGCCGCCCGGCGGCGGTTGGTCGAACAGGAGGCGGTCCGGGTGGTGGCCCGGCGCGGCCGGACGCTGATCACCGAGAACCGTCTCGGCATCGTGCAGGCCGCCTCGGGCGTGGACGGGTCCAATGTCGAGGGCGACGAACTGGTTCTGCTGCCTGCCGATCCCGATGGGAGCGCGAAGGGTCTGCGTTCGGCGCTCAGTACATGTCTCGGTGTGGACGTCGCTGTGGTCGTCACCGACACCATGGGCCGCGCGTGGCGCAACGGCCAGATCGACGTGGCGATCGGATCCGCGGGATTGCGTGTGCTGCACGACTATTCGGGCACCGTTGACGGTCAGGGCAATGAATTGCAGGTCACCCAGGTGGCGATCGCGGACGAATTGGCCGCCGCCGCCGATCTGGTGAAGGGGAAACTGGGCGGGGTCCCGATCGCGGTAGTGCGGGGTCTCGAGTTCACCGACGACGGTTCCACCGCTACGGATCTGGTCCGTCCCGGCACCGACGACCTGTTCTGGCTCGGCACCGCCGAGGCGCTGCGGCAGGGCCGTGCCGAGGCGGTGCTGATGCGGCGTTCGGTCCGTGCCTTCGCGCCCGACCCGGTCGACCCGGATCAGGTGCGCTCCGCGATCGCGGTGGCGTTGACCGCCCCCGCGCCGCATCACACCCGCCCGGTGCGTTTCGTGTGGTTGCGCGACCGGGACCGCCGGGAGCGGTTGCTGACCGCCATGGCCGAGAAATGGCGGGCCGATCTGGCCGGTGACGGGGTGGATTCCGAGCGGGTGGAGCGCCGGGTGGAGCGCGGCCGCATTCTGTTCGACGCCCCGGAGGTGATCATTCCGTTCTGTGTCCCCGACGGCGCCCACGACTATCCGGACGAGCCGCGCCGCGCCGCGGAACGCACCATGTTCACCGTCGCGGCCGGGGCCGCGGTACAGGGGCTGCTGGTGGCGCTCGCCACCGAGGGTCTGGGCAGCTGCTGGATCGGATCGACGATCTTCGCGCCGGAGATCACCCGTGACGTGCTCGGTCTGGACGCGGAGTGGAATCCGCTGGGGGCTGTCGCCGTCGGGCATCCGATCGAGGAACTGCTGCCGCGTGCGCCGCGCGACCTCGGCGCGGGTCTGGTGGAACTGTGAGCGTCGAATCGCTGCACGCCTCGGCGACCGATCTGCTGACCGCGTGGAAACCGGATACCGGCGGCGAGGCTTCGCTGCGGGAGGCCGTGCTGGCCTTTCTCGGTTCGGCGCCGCGTGGTTGTCTGCGTGAGCATGCGCCCGGGCACATCACGGCCTCTGCCGTGGTGTTCTCCCACGACGGCCGTGCGGTGCTGCTGACCCTGCACCCCCGGGTCGGGCGATGGATCCAGCTCGGTGGGCACTGTGAGGTCACCGATGAGACGGTGGCCGCGGCCGCGCTGCGTGAGGCGACCGAGGAATCCGGTATCGCGGGCCTGCGGCTGGACCCGGAACTCTATGGCGCTCAAGCACATCCGATCACGTGTTCGCTGGGTGAACCGACCCGTCATCTGGATCTGCTGTTCCGGATCACCGCGCCGCCGGACGCGGTGCCGGTGCGCAGCGCCGAGTCCACCGATCTGCGGTGGTGGCCGGTGGACGCGCTCCCACCGGATGCCGATGTCCTGATTTGTTGACGGCGCCGCCGCTCGGTCGTCGGGGTTCGAGCGGCGGCGTCGCGGGGGGACGTCACGACCGCCGCATAACGTATGCGTCAAGGCGAATCCGTTCTTTACCGAACTCATAAACGTGTCCACTTCGGGGCCTTCCCACGCTTACCGTCGAAGGAGTGTTGCGCGCAGCAGAGCGTGCCGGTGTGTGGAAGTGAGACAGCAGCGATGCCTGCCGGGCCCTACTAGAAGTGAGACAGCGATGTCTGCCGAGCCCTACGTATCGACTCCGCCCGAATCGTGGCGCGACCCCAAGCGCTATCTGTGGCTGTGGGGCCTGCTGGCCCCCACTGGACTCTTCACCATCGGCGTGCCGCTGGTGACGGTGCTCGCCCTGATGGGGCAGCCCGGATTCATCCACATCGCCTATTGGCTCGGTCCGATCGTGATCTACCTGGTGATCCCGCTCGCCGATCTGCTGTCCGGGCCGGACGGGTCCAATCCGCCCGACGAGGTCATGGCGGCGTTGGAGAACGACAAGTACTACCGGTACCTCACCTATCTCTACCTGCCGTGCCAGTACGCCACTCTGATGGCGGCCTGTTACCTGATCACCGCCGACGAGGTGCCCATGCCGGTGATCGACGGCGGACTCCAGTTGGTCGACAAGATCGGACTGGCCGTCACGCTGGGGGTGATCGGCGGCGTCGGGATCAATACAGCCCACGAACTCGGGCACAAGAAGGTCGGTCTCGAACGCCGGCTGTCCAGGATCGCGCTCGCGCAGACCGCGTACGGTCACTTCTATATCGAGCACAATCGTGGTCACCATGTGCGGGTCGCGACCCCCGAGGACCCGGCCAGCGCTCGGTTGGGCGAGAGTTTCTGGGCGTTCTTCCCGCGGTCGGTTCTGGGCGGTGTGCGCTCGGCCTGGGCGCTCGAGCGTGCGCGGTTGGCGCGGCTGGGCTCCGGGCCGTGGAGCCGGCGCAACGATGTGCTGACCGCGTGGCTGCTGACCGTGGTGCTCTTCGCCGGACTCGTCGCGGTGTTCGGACCGGAACTACTGCCGTATCTGCTCTTGCAGGCGGTTGTCGGTTTCAGCCTGCTGGAGGCGGTGAACTATATGGAGCACTACGGCCTGGCCCGTCGCCGCACCCCCTCCGGGCGATATGAACGTCCCACGCCGGCGCACAGCTGGAACAGCGACCACCTGGTCACCAATATCTTCCTGTACCACCTCCAGCGGCACAGCGACCACCACGCCTTCCCGACTCGTCGCTACCAGGCACTGCGTACGTGGGACGACGCCCCGGCGCTGCCCGCCGGATACGCCGGCATGATCGTGCTCGCCTACTTTCCGCCGCTGTGGCGGTGGGTGATGGACAAACGCGTGCTCGCGCACTACGACGGCGATATCACCCGTGCCAATATCCACCCGCCGGTGCGGGACCGGGTGCTCGCCCGCTACGGCACGGCCACAGCGGGGGCGACCGAATGAGTATGTATCGCTGTCCGGTGTGCGAATACCTCTACGATGAGGCCGCGGGTGCCCCGCACGAGGGCTTCCCGCCAGGAACGCCCTGGTCGGCGCTGCCCGACGACTGGTGCTGCCCGGACTGTTCGGTCCGGGAGAAAATCGATTTCGAGCCTGTCCCCGCCCGGCCCTGACTCCCCGGGTGGGCCCGATCGACCGAAAGGCCGGTGGCCCGTGACCGAATACAAACTGTATCAATGTGCCCAGTGCGGATTCGAATACGACGAGGCCCTGGGCTGGCCGGACGATGGGATCGCGCCCGGGACCCGGTGGGACGACATCCCTGAAGACTGGACCTGTCCGGACTGCGGCGCGGCCAAGTCGGATTTCTTCATGATCGAAATCGAGCGAACTTGAAACTTTGACTCACCAGGCCGTTCGTGCAAGTGTCGCTGATATGCCGAGCACCGGATCCCGGAATGCCACCCAGGGGTCTGCGCGTGAGTTGCTGCGCACAGCCATCCTGGACGCGATGCGCGATCTGCTGTGGCAACGCGACTGGTCCAAGATCACGCTCACCGATGTGGCGGCCGGCGCCGGGGTGAGCAGACAGACGCTCTATAACGAATTCGGCTCGCGCGGCGGGCTCGCCGAGGCCTACGCCATCCGGCTCGCCGATGATCTCGTCGACCATGTGGAAACGGCGCTGGCCGCCAATATCGGGGACGCCGACGCCTCGATCCGCGACGGGTTGGCGAGCTATTTCCGGGACGCCGCGCAGGACCCGCTGGTGCAGTCGCTGCTGCTCGGTGAGGTCAAGCTGGACCTGCTGCGGCTGATCACCTTGGACGCGGGGCCGCTGATCGCCCATGCCACCGAACGACTGTCCACTGTGATGCAGCGGAGTTGGATCGCGCCCACCTCGGCTCAGGCCGAGACGTTTTCGCGGGCGCTGGTCCGCCTGGCGATCAGCTATATACCGACTCCGCCCGGTCCGGGCCACGATGCACCGGCCGAATTGGGCCGGGTGTTCAGCCCCTATGTGGCCGCTGTGCTCGCCGAACGCCAGTTGCGGTGAGTTCGCTGCGTTCGCCACTTCTGGGAGATATCGAATCCTGTCAGGGAGTTGGTCGATAGCGGTCGGGATGCGGTAGTGCCGATGCCTGACGGAACCGGGCTGTCGGTACGGTATAGCCGTGTAACGGTCTTCACTTTTGGTGCGAACAAGGACCCATCAGTGACGCGGATTCTGCAACTATGTAGGCCGCTGCAGGTCGGTTTCAATAGCGGGGCAAAAACGTGCAATTGGTTGGTAAGTCGGTCGGCTCGCCCGATCCCAAACGCCTACTGTGGGTTCTCGGACTGATCGCCCCCGGTTGTGCGATGCTGCCCTACGAGCTGGTGCTGCACACCGGCCTGGCGGTGTTCTGGTGGATCGGGCCGATCATCGTGTTGGGGATTATTCCCGTGCTGGACTTGATGGTCGGCGACGACGGCTCCAACCCACGCGACGAAGATTACGAAACCCTGTCCAACGACCGCTATTACCGCTGGTGTACCTACCTCTTCCTGCCCATCCAGCTGATCGGACTCGCCCGTGCCGGTTCACTGTGGGCCGGATCCGAACTGAGTTTCGTCGACAAAACCGGTCTCGCCGCCACCTTGGGATTGGTCGCCGGGATCAGTATCAATGCCGCACACGAACTCGGGCACCGCGTCGAGCGCCTGGAACGCTGGATTGCCAAGATCGTCCTCGCGCAACCCGGGTACGGGCATTTCTTCGTCGAACACAACCGCGGCCATCATGTGCGGGTCGCAACTCCCGACGATCCGGCCAGCGCCCGGTACGGCGAGAGTCTGTGGCAGTTCCTGCCGCGCAGTGTGGGCGGTGGGTTCCGCTCCGCGATCTCCCTGGAAAAGGAACGACTGCGGCGCACCGGCAGCGGGTGGTGGTCTCCGCGCAACAACATCCTGCAAGCGTGGTCCATGACCGGGGTGCTCTTCGGCACCCTGGTGGCGATCTTCGGCTGGCAGATCCTGCCGTATCTGCTCTTGCAGGCCGCACTCGGCGTCGGGCTGCTGGAAACGATCAATTACGTCGAGCACTACGGCCTGCTCCGGGAACGCCGCCCGGACGGCAGGTACCGGCGGTGCACACCCCGCGACAGCTGGAACAGTGATCGCCTCGTCACCAACATCTTCCTCTTCCACCTGCAACGGCACAGCGATCACCACGCCAATCCAGGACGTCGTTACCAGACGCTGCGCAGCTCCGACGAGGCGCCACAACTGCCCGCCGGATACGCGACCATGCTGATACTCGCCGCGATTCCGCCATTGTGGCGGCGAGTCATGGACAAGCGGGTGCTGGCCCACTACGACGGCGATATCACCCGTGCCAATCTGTCACCGGGCAAGCGGGAGCGAGTCCTCGCGGCGACCCAGGGGCCGATCGCGGCATAGTCGCGGAGCGCCCACTCACGTGATCGTGGCGACCGGTACACCCACACCGCGGCATCCGGGAACCGGCTAGCCTTGCGATCGAGACCGATACCGAGAGAAGGCTGATCCACGCTGATGACGACCTCCGAACTGCCTCGAACCTCTCCTAGCGCCGATACCCGCAACGGCGTCGACTACAAGGTCGCGGATCTGGCGCTGGCCGAATTCGGCCGCAAGGAGATCCGGCTGGCCGAGCACGAGATGCCGGGGCTGATGGCCCTGCGCCGCGAATACGCCGATGTCGCTCCGCTGAAGGGCGCCCGGATCTCCGGTTCGCTGCACATGACCGTGCAGACGGCTGTGCTGATCGAGACCCTCACCGCGCTGGGCGCGCAGGTGCGCTGGGCCTCGTGCAATATCTTCTCCACCCAGGATCACGCCGCCGCGGCCGTGGTGGTGGGCCCGCACGGCACGGTGGACGCGCCGCAGGGCGTCCCGGTTTTCGCCTGGAAGGGCGAAACGCTGGAGGAGTACTGGTGGGCGGCCGAGCAGATGCTCACCTGGCCGCAGGAGCCGGCCAATATGATCCTCGACGACGGCGGCGACGCCACCATGCTGGTGCTGCGCGGCGCCCAGTTCGAGAAGGCCGGTGTGATTCCCCCGGCCGATGACGAGCATTCCGCCGAGTACACGGTCTTCCTGAACCTGCTGCGGGAGCGGTTCGAAACCGACAAAGGCAAGTGGGGCAAGATCGCGGCGAGCGTCAAGGGCGTCACCGAGGAGACCACCACCGGCGTGCTGCGGCTGTACCAGTTCGCGGCGGCCGGCGAGCTGACCTTCCCGGCGATCAATGTCAACGATTCGGTCACCAAGTCGAAGTTCGACAACAAATACGGCACCCGGCATTCGCTCATCGACGGCATCAACCGCGGCACCGATGTCCTCATCGGCGGTAAGAAGGTGCTGATCTGTGGTTACGGCGACGTCGGCAAGGGTTGCGCGGAATCGCTGGCCGGGCAGGGCGCCCGAGTCCAGGTCACCGAGATCGATCCGATCAACGCGCTGCAGGCGCTCATGGACGGTTACGACGTGGTGACCGTGGAGCAGGCCATCGGTCACGCCGATATCGTCGTCACCTCCACCGGCAACAAGGACATCATCACCCTCGAGCATATGAAGGCGATGAAGGACCAGGCCATTCTCGGCAATATCGGCCATTTCGACAACGAAATCGATATGGCCGGCCTGGAACGTTCCGGCGCGACGAAGCTGAATATCAAACCTCAGGTCGACCTGTGGACGTTCGGTGATTCGGGTAAGGCGATCATCGTGCTCTCGGAGGGGCGTCTGCTGAATCTCGGCAACGCCACCGGACACCCCTCGTTCGTGATGAGCAACAGCTTCTCCAACCAGGTCATCGCGCAGATCGAACTGTGGACCAAGCCCGAGGAATACGACAACGAGGTCTACCGCCTGCCCAAGGTGCTCGACGAGAAAGTCGCCCGTATCCACGTGGAGGCGCTCGGCGGCACGCTGACCAAGCTCACCAAGGACCAGGCCGAGTACATCAATGTCGATGTCGAGGGCCCGTTCAAACCCGAGCACTACCGGTACTGATCCCCTCGTCCATCCGGTCTCCGACTGTGCCCGCCCGCTCCTCCGGGCGGGCACAGTCGTCCGAGTAGGCTGCCCGGCATGAGTGTGCTGGTCTCGGTGGAAGGCCTCGACGGTGCGGGTAAACGGACGTTGATCGCCGAATTGGCGGCCGCGCTCGACAGTCGCGGACTGCGGGTGGAGACTCTCGCGTTCCCGCGGTACGGGCGGTCGGTCCATGCGGATCTGGCCGCCGAGGCGCTGCGCGGGGCGCACGGCGATCTGGCCGGGTCGGTGAATGCCATGGCCGCTCTGTTCGCGCTCGACCGGGCGGGGGCCGCCGACGAACTGGCGAAATTGCTAGCCGACAACGATATCGTCGTCCTGGACCGTTATGTGGCCTCCAATGCCGCCTACAACGCGGCGCGGCTCGGTCAGTCGGCGGACGGGGAAATCGTGCGGTGGGTGGGGGAATTGGAGTTCGGCCGGTTCGAACTCCCGGTACCGCGGGTGCAGTTGCTGCTCGATGTTCCGGTCGAGATCGCCGCCGAACGGGCCCGCCGCCGAGTCGAACTCGATGCGTCCCGGGCGCTGGACGCCTATGAACGCGACGGCGGATTACAAGAACGTACCGCCGCGGTGTACCGTGATCTTGCTCGGCGTGATTGGTATGGAACCTGGTGGGTTTTCCGGTCCACCGAAGAAGAAGGTTCCGGCCGACCGGCCGACGAAATGAACCTTTTGGCCGCGCGGCTCGCCGCATTGGTCGCGAATTAGTGTTGGATATCCGGCGGGAACGCGCCACTGTGTGGCGTGGCGACCCGTTACGAGCGCGGGAGATGACAACATAGTAACTATGAAGCCGAAGATTCTGGTCGTCGACGACGATATGGCGCTCGCGGAGATGCTCACCATCGTCCTGCGGGGCGAGGGGTTCGATCCGCACGTGGTCGGCGACGGCACCCAGGCCCTGTCGGCAGTCCGTGAGATCAGGCCCGATCTGGTGCTGCTCGATCTCATGCTGCCCGGGATGAACGGCATCGACGTGTGCCGGGTGCTGCGCGCCGACTCCGGTGTGCCGATCGTGATGCTCACCGCCAAGACCGATACCGTCGATGTGGTGCTCGGTCTGGAATCCGGGGCCGACGACTACATCGTCAAACCGTTCAAACCGAAGGAACTGGTGGCCCGAGTGCGGGCCCGGCTGCGTCGCACCGAGGAAGAGCCGGCCGAGCTGCTGAACATCGCCGATGTGGTGATCGATGTTCCGGCCCACAAGGTCACTCGGGAGGGCGCGCAGATCTCGCTCACGCCGCTGGAATTCGACCTGCTGGTGGCGCTCGCCCGGAAACCCCGCCAGGTGTTCACCCGCGAGGTGTTGCTCGAACAGGTCTGGGGCTACCGGCACGCCGCGGACACCCGGCTGGTGAACGTCCATGTGCAGCGACTACGCGCCAAGGTCGAGAAGGATCCGGAGAATCCCGAGATCGTTCTGACCGTGCGCGGTGTGGGGTACAAGGCCGGTCCGCCGTGATCCGGTTCGAGCCGGGTCCGGAGGCGGTACGTTGCGTGACCGCGTAGGGTCCCGCGCCGGTCGGAAAGTCGGGGAAACCGGGCGTCTCGCCGACGTCCGGCGGGCATTGGCACCGCTCAACGAATGGTTCCAGCACGTCGGTAAATCGCTGGGGCTGCTCTGGCGACGTTCGCTGCAATTGCGTGTCATCGTATCGACACTGACCTTGTCGCTGATCGTCATCACCGTGCTCGGTGTGGTGTTGACCAGTCAGATCACCGACCGGCTGCTGGACGCCAAGATCAGCGCGGGTGTCGAGGAGATGGACCGCGTCCGCAATACCGTGGAGGGGCAGCTGGCCGGGGTCCACGACATCACCAGCCAGCAGCAGCGTCTCGACGACGCCCGCGACTCCCTGTCCAACCGGGGCGATTCGAACCAGACCGGCGGCGCCGCGGGCAGTTTCAATTCGGCGCTGAGCATGATCGGTGGAACTCCGCAGACCGTGATCACCGCGGGCCCGATCAAACAGGTGCCCGACGCCCTGCGCCGTTTCGTCCAGCGCAACCAGGTCAGCTACCAGTTCGCCACGGTCTCGGACCCGGACAGTTATCACGGCCGCGCACTGATCATCGGCAGCCCCAGCGCCGAGGTGCCCACCCTGGAGATCTATCTGATCTTCCCGCTGGGCAACGAGGAGCGCAGCCTGGCGCTGATGCGCGGCACCATGCTGGTCGGTGGGGTGGTGCTGCTGATCCTGCTGGCCGCCATCACCGCGCTGGTGACCCGCCAGGTGGTGTTGCCCATCCGGTCCGCCGCCCGGATCGCGGGCCGTTTCGCCGACGGCCGACTCAAGGAACGGATGCTGGTACGCGGCGACGACGATATCGCGCGGCTGGCGAAGGCCTTCAACGAAATGGCCGAAAGTCTGTCCAACCAGATCAACCAGCTCGAGGAATTCGGCAATCTGCAACGCCGCTTCACCTCCGACGTCAGCCATGAACTGCGGACCCCGCTGACGACCGTGCGGATGGCCGCCGACCTGATCCACGGCAGCAGCGACGATCTCGATCCCGCGCTGGCCCGCAGCGCCGAGCTGCTGGTGACCGAACTGGACCGCTTCGAGGGGCTGCTCAACGATCTGCTCGAGATCTCCCGGCACGACGCGGGTGTCGCCGAACTCCAGGTGGAATCCCTGGATGTGCGGATGTGCGTGCGCGCGGCGATCTCCACAGTGCGGCATCTGGCCCGCGACGCCGCGGTCGAAGTGGTGATCGATCTGCCCGAGGAACCGGTGGTCGCCGAGGTCGATCCGCGCCGGGTGGAGCGGGTGCTGCGCAACCTGCTCGCCAATGCGATCGACCACAGCGAGGGCAAACCGGTCATGATCCGGATGCGCGGCGATACCGACGTCAACGCCCTGGCGGTTGTGGTCCGGGACCAAGGTGTCGGTCTGCGGCCGGGGGAGGAGAAACTGGTGTTCAGCAGGTTCTGGCGGTCCGATCCGTCGCGGATGCGCCGGTCCGGCGGCACCGGGCTCGGCTTGTCGATCAGCGTCGAGGACGCGAACCTGCACGACGGCAAACTCGAGGCATGGGGCAGGCCCGGAGTCGGCGCGAGTTTCCGGCTGACCCTGCCGCTGGTCCGCGGCCAGAAACTGGGCAAGAGTCCGCTACCGCTGGAGCCCGGGATGCGCCGGGCGCCGCGTCGACCGCACACCGAAAGCGAGCGCGGCGGCGCGGATCGGGTGGAACTCGGGCCGCCGGTGTCCGACACCGAACCCTGGGCGCCCAGACCCTCGACCACTACCGAGGCCGACGGCGCGACGACCGGCGAACCGGCGGTCCAGGAAACGCCCGGAGTTCCGGAAGCAGCCGCGGCCGCGGAGACTGCCGCCGGACCGGAAACTCCCGTCGAGCCGAACACCTCGCCTGCCTCCGGTACGCCCGGCGAGCCGGAAGGTGAATCGTCGCCGGCCGGATCCGCGGGCGCCGATCCGGATTCCGATACACCCGCACCGGGTTCGGACCCGGACCGCGGTGCCTCCGGTGAGCCGGGGTCGACCGGGCCACCGGACGGAGGCGCCGTGCGCCCCGACAGCGGAGACCAGAAATCATGACCGCGCGCCTACGGTGGGGCCGGTTCTTCGTCGCAGTGGTCGCGGTGGCCGGTCTGGCCGCCGCGGCGGGGTGCGCGAACCTGCCGGACTCCTCGCAACCCCAGGCGCTGGGCACGATCAATCAGGAACCGACGGCCGAGGGCCCGCCGGTGCCCACCCCGGGACGCGACCCGGATCTGCTGCTGCGCGATTTCCTGCAGGCCACCGCCGATCCCACGGACGGCCATCTGGCCGCGCGGCAGTACATGACCCCGGCCGCGTCGACCCAGTGGAACGACGTGGACTCGCATGTGATCGTGGAACGCGCGGATACCCTGCGCGAGTCCCGCACCGAGAACGAGGCGACCTATGTGCTGCGCGCGCGCAAGGTCGGCGAACTCGCCGCGGACGGGTCGTATCACGCCGTCGAGGGGATCATCGAGAACAAGATCGAGATGACCCGTATCGACGGTCAGTGGCGTATCGACGAACTGCCCGACGGCGTGGTGATGGAATACAGCGCCTTCGCGCAGTCCTACCGGCGGCATGCCCTCTACTTCGTCACCTCCGACGGTCAGCACGTGGCGCCCGATCTGCGCTGGGTGGCGGGCCGGCCCGACGAATTGGCGCAGCAGTTGGTGAACAAGCTGATCGCCGGACCGCAGCCGTATATCGCTCCGGTTGTGCGCAACTATCTGGCGCCGCCCGTCGCGGTGCGCGGCACGGTCACCAAGGCCAACGGTGATCCGGTCGGTGTCGGCGTGGGCCTGGGCGGAGTGCGGATCGATTTCACCGGGATCGGCGATCTGAGCCCGCGCGACCGCGAGTTGTTCGCGGCCCAGGTGGTGCTGACCCTGGCCGGCGCCGACGTCCTGGGCCCCTACATGCTGCTCGACGACGGCCGTCCATTGGACGAGAGATTCGCAGGCAACGGCTGGTCGCTCAACGATCTGGGATCTATCGCCGATTCCGTGCAGCCCGAGGCGCTGATCGGACTGCACGCGTTGCGCAACGGGAAGCTGGTCAAGGTCGAGGACAACCGTGCTCCGGCGTCCGCGCCGGGATATTTCGGCGAGGTGCAGAACCTGCAATCGGTGGGGTTGTCGCCCGACGGGAAGCTGGTGGCCGCGGTCGCTGACGCGGGCCGTCAGCCGCCGCAGCCGCAGCGCACGTTGATGGTGGGCAGCTACGGGGGCAACGCGTTCCCGGTCGCCGAAGGCGGCGCCATCACCCGCCCGTCGTGGACCGACGACGGCAGTGCGGCCTGGGCGGTCATCGACGGCAACCGGGTGATCCGGGCCGTCACCAATCGCGATACCGGCACCGTTTCGGTGCAGGAGGTCGACACCGCCCAGTTGTTCGCGCCCGATTCCGGCCCCGCCTTCGAGCTGCCGATCACCGAGCTGCGGATCTCCCGCAACGGCGTGAGCGCCGTGCTGATCGCCGACGGGAAGGTGTACATCGCGATGGTGCTGCGCCGCCCGGACGGGAGCTACGCGCTCACCTCACCGCAGCAGATCGCGATCGAGCTCAGCACGGCCGCGACCTCGGTCGACTGGTACAGCGACGATACGATCATCCTGGCCAGCGGCGGCAATGTCGATCCCGTGCGAACGGTGAAGATCGACGGATCCGGTATGGCTTCGCTCGGCGGCCGCAATCTCACTCCGCCGGTCCGGCAGGTCACCGCCTCGATCGAGCGGCAGTACGTCGCCGATTCGCGCGCGGTGCTGGAGTTCACCCGCACGCCCGAGGGCGGCGATCCCTACTGGCGCGAAGTTCCCGGCCTGGGCGCGGACGCCGTTCCGGTGCTGCCCGGCTGATTCCCGGCCGGGCTTGTCGGTGCGCACCGGCACACTCCCGTTATGCGGACACTGCTGGATCTGGTCGTACCGTCCGAATGCGGGGGATGTCGCCGGCCCGGGACGAGGTGGTGTCCCGAATGCGCCCGGAGCCTGTCCGGGCCGCCGATCCGGGTGTATCCACGTACCGATCCCGGGGTGCCGTGCTGGGCGTCGAGCCGCTATCGCGGACCGGCCCGGCAGGCGGTGCTGGCGGCGAAGGAACGGGGCCGGCGGGATCTCGCGCGGCCGCTCGGCCTCGCCCTGGCCGCCGGGCTGGCCGAGTTGCGGGCCCCCGGCCGTCCCCTGATACTTGTACCCTCGCCGAGCCGGCGGGCCGCGGCGCGGCGGCGTGGTGGCGATCCGGTATCGCGATGCGCGCTGGTAGCGGCCCAGTCGCTGCACGGTTGCCAGGTGCTGTCCTGTCTGCGAGTGTGGTGGGGAGTCCGCGATTCGGCAGGCCTGTCGGCGCGCGAGCGCGACCGCAATCTGCGCGGCCGGGTGAGCGCCGCGCCGATGCCTGTCCGGACGATGAATGCCCAGGTCGTCTTGGTCGATGATGTACTGACAACAGGTGCGACGGTGAACGCGTGCGCGCGTGCCCTGACGGCCACCGGTTTATGCCTCGATGGCGTATTCGTGACTTGTGCCGTGTGAATCCGGGAAATTTGCGTGAACAGTGGCGAACGTCGGATCCGCGTACTAGCGTCGCGTTCACACACCCGTTCCGGGAGTTTGGAGGTGGGCCTCGGACTCAAGTGCCGGCCGACTAGATCCGACGTGGCCGGTACCGTTTCATCCCGCCGCATACGTCGGAAGTGTGCGGCCAGATCCGGGAGGTACGCGTGACGACTTCTTCACGACCTTCAGTACAGGACACCGCCGAGACGCAGCTGGACGATCAGCTCGACCGACCACGGGACACCCGCGCGGAAATCGTGGTCAAGGGCCGCAATGTCGAGGTCCCCGATCATTTCCGAATCTATGTGTCGGAGAAGCTGTCCCGGCTGGAGCGTTTCGATCCATCGATCTTCCTCTTCGACGTGGAACTCTTCCACGAACGCAATCGTCGTCAACGCAAGAGCTGCCAGCGGGTCGAGATCACCGCGCGTGGCAAGGGCCCGATCGTGCGCGCCGAGGCCTGCGCGGACAGTTTCTACGCCGCCTTCGAGGCCGTGACGGCGAAACTGGAGAGCCGTCTGCGCCGCACCAAGGATCGGCGCCGCGTGCACTACGGCGATAAGACCCCGCTGTCGGTGCACGACGCCACTGCCGAGCTGGCCGAGGACGCGCTGCCCGGCGAACTCTTCGATATCCCGCACGACCACGCGCAGCGCAGTATGAAGCGTTCCGACTTCGAGGCCGACTATCCCGAATACGAGGGGCCCGGCCATATCGTGCGCACCAAGGTGCACTCGGCGATCCCGATGACGGTCGACGACGCGCTTTATCAAATGGAGTTGGTCGGCCACGATTTCTTCTTGTTCCAGGACAAGGAAACCGATCGGCCGTCGGTGGTCTACCGCCGGCACGCCTTCGATTACGGTCTGATCAGGCTCGCCTAGCCGACACTCGCGCCGACCGGTCCACAGGGGGCCGGTCGGTTTTATCGTGCGCGACCGTTGTCCCCGTAGCGCTCCCGATGGACGGCATCGCGCAGCGGCCGCCGGTCGCGCCAGCCGAAGCGTTCCAAATCGGGGACACGCTGGAATTCGCTGACCGGACCGACGCACAGCCAGGCGACCGGCCGGACGCCACCGGGCAGGCCGATCAGATCGGCGAGGACCGGTTCGTCGTAGAACGACACCCACCCCACCCCGATCCCCTCGGCGGTCGCGGCGAGCCAGAGATTCTGGACAGCGAGAATGGTGGAATACAGCCCGGTTTCGGGCACGGTGGCCCGGCCGAGAACTTGGGGGCCGCCACGGGAATCGTCATGGACGACCACAATCCCGGTACCGCTCTCCTCGATCCCCTCGACTTTGATCGGTTCGAAGGTCCGCGCGCGCTCCGGGGGCAGAGAGCGCGCGAACTCGTGCCTTTTCGCCGCTACATGAGTCGCGAACGTCCGCAACGTCGTCCGGTCGCGCACCACCACGAAATCCCAGGGCTGAGAATTGCCGACACTGGGCGCGCAATGCGCGGCCCCGAGGATTCGCCACAGGGCCGCGTCGTCGATCCGATCACCGGTGAACTCGGCCCGGACGTCCCGGCGGGTCCTGATGGCCTCGTACACACTCATCTCCGCAGCACACACGGTGACGAACTTATTTGCCCCGCCTGCGACGGGTCGGGTCGGGGCTGTGTTTATTGCGCCGCCTTCGGCGGCGCGGGTCGGGGCCCTCGTTAACCCCGGTTCTTCACTCCGCCGCTCAGTCGCTGCGCTCCTTCGCTCTGTCGCTCCAGAACCGGGGCGGGCCCCGACCTCGGAGGTGGGCCATCCGGACGGGGCGAGAGGTGAGGGCTGACGTGTGTCTTGGCCGGTGTGGGTAGGTTCACGACCCTGCCAGTGGTCGATGGTTGCCGATCTATGGTCGGCGGTGCGCACGCGATCGGTTGCTGCGCTCCTTCGCTCCGTCGGTCCAGAACCGGGGCGGGCCCCGACCTCGGAGGTGGGCCATCCGGACGGGGCGAGAGGTGAGGGCTGACGTGTGTCTTGGCCGGTGTGGGTAGGTTCACGACCCTGCCAGTGGTCGATGGTTGCCGATCTATGGTCGGCGGTGCGCACGCGATCGGTTGCTGCGCTCCTTCGCTCCGTCGGTCCAGAACCGGGGCGGGCCCCGACCTCGGAGGTGGACCATCCGGACGGGGCGAGAGGTGAGGGCTGACGTGTGTCTTGGCCGGTGTGGGTAGGTTCACGACCCTGCCAGTGGTCGATGGTTGCCGATCTATGGTCGGCGGTGCGCACGCGCTCAGTCGCTGCAGAACCGGGGCGGGCCCCGACTGTGGGGGTTTGCGTCGCCTACGGCGTCGCGGGTCGAGGCCCTCGTGACCGAGGTTCTTACTGCTGCGCTCAGTGGCTGCAGGACCGGGTGGGCCCGGCCATGGATGGCGACCGTCCGGGTGGACGCGATGTCTGTGTGCGCCGACCCCGTGCGTGGCCGGCGCTTCGAGGCTCAGCTCGCCATGGCTGCCGCGCGACGGCGGATCCGGCGCCGTCCTTCGGTGATCGCGGTGCGCAGTCCGCGACGTTTACCCGTGACCGGGTCGATCGTGGACACCGCCTGCCCGTTGAACTTCCGTTCCGAGGCGGTTTCCGGGGCATCGTCGGCGGTGTGCCGGAGGTATTTGTTGGGCAGCGCGAGTTTCGCGATGGTGCGCCAGGCTTTGAAGTACTGCACCGGCAGCGAGCCCGTGGTGTAGGGCAGGTCGTATTTATCGCAGAGTTCGCGCACCCGGACCGCGACTTCCGCGTACCGGTTGCTGGGCAGGTCCGGGAACAGGTGGTGTTCGATCTGATGGCTGAGGTTGCCGGTCATGAAGTGCATGAGCTTGCTGCCGGAGATATTGGCACTGCCCAGCATCTGCCGGAGGTACCACTGGGCCTGGGTCTCGTCGTCGATGTCGGCCTTGGTGAACTTCTCCGCGCCGTCGGGAAAGTGGCCGCAGAAGATGACGGCGTTGGTCCAGACATTGCGGACCACATTGGCCGCGAGATTCGCGGTGAGTGTGTGGAAGAACGAGGGGCCGGTCAGCAACGGGAAGACGACGTAGTCCTTGAGCGCCTGCTTTTTGACCTTGGCCAATACCTCGTCGGCCTTACGATCGAATTCGGCCCGTTCCGGGGTTCCCGGTGCGAACTTTCCGGCCGCGAGTTTGCCGAGTTCGAGATGCTGGATCGCGACGCCGTATTCGAAGAGCGACTGCAGCACCAGGTTGTAGACGGGGTTGCCGATATTGAACGGCTTCCAGCGCTGATCGCGCGTGACCCGCAGCAGGCCGTAGCCGATATCGTCGTCCATTCCCAGCACGTTGGTGTACTTGTGGTGCAGGTAGTTGTGGGTGTGCTTCCAGTGTTTGGACGGACCCGCGTTGTCCCATTCCCAGTGGGTGGAGTGGATCTCCGGATCGTTCATCCAGTCCCACTGGCCGTGCATCACATTGTGCCCGATCTCCATGTTCTCGATGATCTTGGCGGTGCCCAGCAGCGCCACGCCGGCCAACCAGGCCGGGGGCAGGAAGCTGGCGAACAGGACGGTGCGGCCACTGATTTCGAGTGCGCGCTGCAATCGGATGACATTGCGGATATACCGGGCGTCCCGTTCGCCCCGCGTCGATTCGATGTCCCGGCGAATCGCGTCGAACTCTGCTCCGAGCGCTTCCACATCCGCCTCGGTGAGGTGGGCGTATTCCTGAACATCCGAGATAGCCATGGCGGCTACCCTACCGTAAGTTACGACACCGTAGGTTTGGAGATTTACGTAGAAAATGTGGTGTGCGCCCTATTGCGCGTCCCAAAGCCGGATGATATGTCAAGCGGAAATGCCGCTGTTATGCGTCACCGTGGGATCTCGGTTCATGATCGCACACCGGCTGGCGATCGTTACGTGAGCCGATGAATGCGATGAACGGATTATGCGGGGTTGGACGCGGCCGACTTGCGCAGTGCGTGTCGTGCGCGCCGGAGCAGGTCTTTCTCCTGCCGGGCCTTGGCCCGCAGGGTCCGCTCCGCACCGCGCAGCACTTCCTTTTCGTGCTCGGCCTTGGCGCGCAGCACGATCTTGGCTTCGTGCATGGCCGAACGCAGCCCGCGCCGCTTTCCGGTCGCCGGATCGATACTCCACGGCCGATTCTCCGGCCCGCCGTGCAGCGTGATCCCCGCGAATTTACGTTCGGAGGAAGTTTCGGGCGCATCGTCGGCGGTCCGGCGCAGAAATCGGTCCGGTAGGGCGAGCTTGTGGATGGTGCGGAAGGCGAGCAGATACTGCTTGCCCAGCGATCCGGTGGTGTACGGCAGATCGTATTTCTCGCAGAGTTCGCGCACGCCGACCGCTACCTCGGGATAGCGGTTGCTCGGCAGATCGGGGAAGAGGTGATGCTCGATCTGATAACTCAGATTGCCGCTCATGAACCCCATGACCGGGCCTGCCGAGAAGTTCGCGCTGCCCAGCATCTGGCGCAGATACCATTCACCGGGCGTCTCGCCTTCGAGCTGTTCCTCGGTGAACTTCTCCGCGCCGTCCGGGAAATGTCCGCAGAAGATCACCGCGTAGGCCCACAGATTGCGGATCAGATTCGCGGTGGCGTTCGCCTTCAGGGTCGACATGAAGGCGGGTCCGGTGACGGCCGGATAGATCAGGAAATCCTTGGTCACCTGCCGGGCGATCTTGCGGCCGAACAGTCTGTTCGGTTCGGAGAGGACCTGGAAACGCGGGGTGTCGGAGAGCTGTTTCTCGATGGTCCAATCGTGCAGGGCGATGCCCCATTCGAACAACGCGGCCAGGACGATATTGGCGACCGGTTGCACCAGGTGTATCGGCCGCCACGCTTCGTCGCGGGTCATCCGCAGAATGCCGAAGCCGAGGTCCTCGTCCTTGCCGAGCACATTGGTGTAGGTGTGGTGGGAGTAATTGTGCGCTCGGCGCCATTGGGCGGATGGGCCGGTCATATCCCATTCCCAGTTGGTGGAGTGGATCTCCGGATCGTTCATCCAGTCCCACTGACCGTGGCTGATGTTGTGCCCGAGCTCCATGTTCTCGATGATCTTGGCGACGGACAGCATCGCGGTCCCGCTCAGCCAGGCCCAGCGGTTGCGGCTGCCGAACAGCACGGCGCGCGCGGCCAGTTCCAGACCGCGCTGGGCGGTGATGGTGCGCCGGATGTATTTGGCGTCCCGTTCGCCCAGGGATTGCTCGACCGATCGGCGGATGGTGTCGAGCTCCTGCCCCAGTGTCTCGACATCCTCGGCCGTGAGGTGGGCAAAGGCTCTGATGTCGGTGATAGCCACCGGCGTCCCTTCTGTAGGCGCAGTATGCGAAGACGAGAGTGGGATAGGTCGGAAACGCCGAAGAGGTTTCCCGGGTCCGGGATTCTTCCCGCACCCGGGAAGCGACCTACGGTTCAGTCCGAGCGTACCCGTAGGGCACCGTTGCCGGGCGAACCGTATTCGTCACACCTCGAGCGTGCAGTCACCCGCCGCGGCGGAGATGCACGTCTGCACCTTTTCTCCTTCGAACCGTTCGGTGCCGTTGCGCAGATCGCGGGCATGTCCCGCACTCAAGGTCACCACACAGGTCTGGCAGATACCCATCCGACAGCCGAACGGCAGCTGAACACCGGCGGATTCACCGGCCTCCAGCAGGGTCGTGGCGCCGTCCACGGTGACCGACCGGCCGCTCTTGCCGAAGGTGACGGTGCCGCCCTCGGTGGTCGCCGACCGCTCCACCTCGAATCGTTCGACGTGCAGCGCCGACCCCAGACCGGCCTCATGCCAGTGTTTCTCGATCTCGTCGAGCATCCCCAGCGGCCCGCACGCCCAGGTCTGCCGTTCCCGCCAGTCCGGGTAGAGCTCGTCCAGGGCAGTGGTGGCGAACTTGCCGTTCGCTCCGGTGAGGTGGATATGCGAGACGAACCCGGGGCGGCGGCTGTGTAGATCGTCGAGTTCGGCCGCGAACATCACGTCCTCGGCGGTACGGGCCGAGTGGATGTGCACCACATCGGTCACCGCGTCGCGGCGGTCCATCGCGCGCAGCATCGACATCACCGGTGTGATCCCGGAGCCGGCGGTGAGGAACAGCACCTTCGGCGGCGGGGGCGACGGCAGTACGAACGCGCCCTGCGGGGCTGCCAGCCGCACGACGGTGCCGGGCGACACGCCGTTGACCAGGTGGCTCGACAGGAACCCTTCGGGCATGGCCTTCACCGCGATGGCGATGACCTTCTTGCCGTAGCGCGGGTCGTTCCAGTCGGGCGGGCTGGTCAGTGAGTAAGACCGCCAATGCCAGCGGCCGCCGACGAGGATCCCGATACCGATGTACTGCCCGGGTTCGTACCGGAAGTCGAATCCCCAGCCGGGTTTGATGACCAGCGTCGCCGAATCGGCGGTCTCCTTGCGGACGTCGACCACCCGGCCGCGCAGCTCCCGTGCCGACCACAGCGGGTTGGCCAGGTGCAAATAGTCGTCGGGCAGCAGTGGTGTGGTCGCCCGTGCCACCGCCCCTCGCAGCAGATTCAGTTTGCCGCCGCGTTCGGCGATGCCGGCCGCCGGCGCCTCCAGCCAATCCTTGACACCGCGCACCGTCTTCGCGTTCGGTTTCCTGCCCATTTGCGCTGTTCTTCTCCTGTGGTTCCGCGCCCGGGGCGCGCCGTGGCACCAGGTTACGGCATCGTAGGTTCCGCTGGGGGCCCAGGTGAGCGGGGACCGCGGCCCCGGTTGCGGCTCACAGTCCGCGCGCGCCCCGGCCGTCCCCGGTCACAGGGTCCGGGCTCAGAGCAGGTCGACGAGGAAGGGCAGTTCCTGCGTGGCGTACCAGGCGAGCTGATGGTCCTCGGCGTCGCCGAGGACGAACTCGGCGTCCTCATCGCCCAGATCTGCGGCGTCGATGATGTCCACCGCCTTGGCCACCGCCGGTTCGGCCTCGGCCAGATCCAGGTGTACCGACGCGATCCGTTTGTACTGGATCGGTCCGTCCAGTTTCACCACCGCGTCGTCGAGGTCCGGCCGCAGGGTGGCGCCCGTGGCGTCCACCGCGATCACCGCGCGCCGGTACATCGGAGTACCGGGACCGTGCACCTCCTCGGCCAGCAGCCGCAGCGCCGCCCGCGCCGCCTCGGCCATGGCGACCTCCGCCAGCTCCTCGTCGTCACCCGACGCGTAGGCCTCACGCAATGCCGGTGTGAGCGCGAACGCCGTCCCCCCGACCGCGTGCAGCTCCCGTTTCTCCACGAGTTCGCGCAGCATCGGCACCGTGGCCGGGACGTACACACGCATGGTTTTGCGGTCAGAGGCAGGCACCGAGTATCTCCTCCATCGATTCGGGCACCGACGCGGCCAGCACACCGATATCGGCCATCGCCTCGCGGTCGGCGTTGAGTCCGTAGCAGACCCGTCCGTCGTAGGACGTGATCCCGATACTCGTCGCCTGGTTGCGCAGCAGTGGCGAAACCGGGTACATCTCCAGCATCCGCGCCCCGCCGACGAACATCGCAGTCTGCGGGCCGGGCGCGTTGGTGATCACCAGATTGAACGTATGGTCTGCGAACGTACTCGCCGCCCGCACACTCATCGCGTGCAGGCTGGCCGGAGCGAAGCCGGCGAGATGCACGAGGGTCCGCGCGCGGACTCCGTGCCGGTCGCGGGCGTCCTCCGCGGTGGCATGCGCGATATGGGACAGCCGCATCACCGGGCTCGGTTCGCCCACCGGCAGGTCGATCAGGAACGGGGTGATCCCGCTGGGCAGGCTGCGGCCGGTCCCCGGGTCGCCGTCGTACCCCGACATAGGCACCACCGCGCGCAGCACGCTCGATTCGGTGAGTCCCTTGTTCCGCGAGAGCAGCCAGTTGCGCAGCGCGCCGGTCACCACCGCCAGCACGACATCGTTGATCGTGCAGCCGACCTGCTGGTGCACCCGCTTGTAGTCGGCGAGATCGGTCACCGCCACCGTGAACCTGCGCTGCCGGGACGTTCGCGCGTTCAGTGGGCTGTCCGGGGTGCTGCTCGCCGCCGACCGCACCGCCGAGACCACACCGTCCAGGGTCCGGCCGGCCGTGCCGATCAGTCCGGCGGTGCCCGCGCCGACCTCGCGCAGCACCTCCACCGCGGATCCGGGCTGAGCCACCAGATGGCCCAGCGCCCCCAGCAGCAGATCGGTATCGCTGGGTTCGCGTCCCGGAAGCCAGGAGTCGTCGGCGATCTCCCGCGGGGACTCGGCTCCGTCCACGACGACATGCCCGATCTCCAGAGCGGCGTGCCCGTCGATCAGCGCGGCATGGGACTTCGTGTACAGGGCGCACCGCCCCCCGGCCAGCCCCTCGATCAGGTACATCTCCCACAGCGGGCGGCTCGGGTCCAGCGTCCGGGATCCCAGCCGCGCGACCAGTTCGTAGAGCTGCTCGTCGCTGCCCGGTGACGGCAGCGCGGAACGGCGCAGGTGGTAGGTGATATCGAAGCGACTGTCCTCGACCCAGACCGGCCGGCCCAGCGAGAGCGGAATCTCGCGCACCTTGCGCCGGTATCGCGGTATGAGCGGCAGGCGTGATTCCACCAGATCGACCAGCCCCTGGTAGTCCAGGATCCGACCGCCGTCTTCGGCGGTGTTGTCCAGTACGGCCAGCGACCCGATGTGCACCGGGTGCGTGGTCGATTCCAGGCGGAAGAAGTCGGCGTCCTGCGGTGTCAGCTTCGCTATCACGCTGGTGTCTGCCCCTTCGGAGTCCGGGAATCCGGCCTCCATTGTGACCAGGTGGCACCTGTTCCCGCATCATTGTGTGTGATATTCCGATATGTAATTCAGGGACTTGCGCGTGGGCCCGCGGTGATATAGCCGAGGCGCCCCCGTTCCGGCCGCGGATTGTGACGAAGGCACACTGGCCGGGTACGCGGCGGCGCCTACCATGGGAGCCGCATTACCATGAAGCAAGCTGCGGCTACGCGGCCCGTCGCCGGGACCCGCGCGGCCGTGAACATCGGAGCCGAAACCGACCCAGAGGACTGACGAGACTCGTGCCTGCGCTGACACTGACGAGGTTGCTACGTTTTGGTGAGGGTCGCATGGTCAAGCGCCTCTCCCATCTCGCCGACGAGGTGCTCGCGCTCGAGGGCGACTACGAGGACCTCACCGATACCGAACTGCGCGCCAAGACCGACGAATTCCGCGAGCGCTACGCCGACGGCGAATCGCTCGACGACCTGCTGCTCGAGGCATTCGCGGTGGCCCGGGAGGGGTCGTGGCGGGTGCTCCAGCAGAAGCACTACAAAGTGCAGATCATGGGTGGCGCGGCGCTGCACCTGGGCAATATCGCGGAAATGAAGACCGGTGAGGGCAAAACCCTGACCTCGGTGCTCCCCGCGTATCTGAACGCGGTCAGCGGCGACGGTGTGCACATCGTCACCACCAACGACTACCTGGCCAAACGCGACTCCGAGTGGATGGGCCGGGTGCACCGCTTCCTCGGTCTCGAGGTGGGCGCGATCCTGTCCGGGATGACGCCCCCGCAGCGTCGCGACGCCTACAACGCCGACATCACCTACGGCACGAACAACGAATTCGGCTTCGACTATCTGCGCGACAATATGACCCATTCGCTCGACGATCTGGTCCAGCGCGGCCACAATTTCGCGGTGGTGGACGAGGTCGACTCCATTCTCATCGACGAGGCCCGTACCCCGTTGATCATCTCGGGCCCCGCCGACGCCTCCAGTAAGTGGTATGCCGAATTCGCCCGAATTGCGCCGCTTCTGAAAAAAGATCTCCACTACGAGGTCGATATCAAGAAACGCACCGTCGGCGTGCACGAGGCCGGTGTGGAATTGGTCGAGGACCAGCTCGGCATCGACAATCTCTACGAGGCCGCGAACTCGCCCCTGGTGAGCTACCTGAACAACGCCGTCAAGGCCAAGGAGCTCTACACCCGGGACAAGGACTACATCGTCCGCGACGGCGAGGTCATCATCGTCGACGAGTTCACCGGCCGCATCCTGGTCGGCCGACGCTACAACGAGGGCATGCACCAGGCGATCGAGGCCAAGGAAGAGGTCGAGATCCAGCCGGAGAACCAGACCCTGGCCACCATCACCCTGCAGAACTACTTCCGTCTCTACGACAAACTGTCCGGTATGACGGGTACCGCCGAAACCGAGGCGGCCGAACTGCACCAGATCTACAGCCTGGGCGTCATCCCGATCCCGACCAACAAGCCGCCGATCCGCATCGATCAGGCCGACCTCATCTACAAGACCGAAGAGGCGAAGTTCAGCGCCGTGGTCGACGACGTGGTGGAAAGGCATCAGGCGGGCCAGCCCGTGCTGATCGGCACCACCAGCGTGGATCGGTCGGAATACCTGTCCAAGCAGCTCACCAAACGCGGCGTTCCGCACAATGTGCTCAACGCGAAGTTCCACGAGAAGGAAGCCCAGATCATCGCCGAGGCGGGTCGCCCCGGCACCGTCACCGTCGCGACGAATATGGCGGGTCGCGGTACCGACGTCGTACTCGGCGGCAACCCCGACATCATCACCGACACCCTGCTGCGTCAGCAGGGTCTGGACCCGGTGACCACTCCCGAGGACTACCAGGCCAACTGGTTCCACGCGCTGGAGAAGGTGAAGAAGCAGGTCGCCGAGGACGCCGAGGCGGTGAAGGACGCCGGCGGTCTGTACGTGCTCGGCACCGAACGCCACGACTCCCGGCGTATCGACAATCAGCTGCGCGGTCGTTCCGGCCGCCAGGGCGACCCCGGTGAATCCCGTTTCTACCTCTCGCTCGGCGACGAGCTCATGCGCCGGTTCAACGGCGCGGCGCTGGAATCGATCATGACCCGGCTCAACCTGCCCGACGATGTGCCGATCGAGGCGAAGATGGTGTCGAAGGCCATCAAGAGTGCGCAGACCCAGGTCGAGCAGCAGAACTTCGAGATCCGCAAGAACGTGCTCAAGTACGACGAGGTGATGAACCAGCAGCGCACCGTCATCTACGACGAGCGCAACCAGATCCTGCGCGGTGAGGATATGGAGGGCCAGGTCCAGAGCATGATCACCGATGTGATCTCCGCGTACGTGGACGGGGCCACCGCCGAGGGATATGTGGAGGACTGGGATCTGGACAAGCTGTGGGGCGCGCTCAAGACGCTGTACCCGGTGAGCATCGACCACCGCGAGGTGTCCGGGGAGACCGAAGTCGGCGAGGCCGGTGAACTCACCCGCGACGATCTGCTGGACACCCTGCTCGACGATGCCCACGTCGCCTACGAGCAGCGCGAATCCGATATCGACGGTTTGGCGGGCGAGGGCAGTATGCGCACCCTGGAACGGCAGGTGCTGCTGTCGGTGCTGGACCGCAAATGGCGTGAGCACCTCTACGAGATGGACTATCTGAAGGAAGGTATCGGCCTGCGCGCCATGGCCCAGCGCGATCCGCTGGTGGAGTATCAGCGCGAGGGCTTCGATATGTTCGCCAACATGCTGGAGGGGTTGAAGGAGGACGCCGTCGGCATCCTGTTCAACGTCCAGGTCGAGGTCCAGCAGCCGCAACCCGCGGGCACCCAGGTCGACCCCGGTCTGCGGTCCCCGATCGGCTCGCAGCCGCTGCCGCCGAGCAGCCAGTACCCGACCGAGAAACTCCCGATCCAGAACGGCGCCCCGCCGGCGTTGCGCGCTCGGGGTATCGATGAATCGGGCCCGCGTGGCCTGAGCTATTCGGGTCCGGACGAGGGCGGGCGCACCGCGGTGCACAGCGACGAAGAGGAGTACGGGTCCGACGGCCAGCAGCAGGGCACCCGCCGGGAACGTCGGGAAGCGGCCCGGTCGCAGACCAAACAGCAGGGCCGCGGGCCCAAGTCGCGGCGCAAGCACTGATCGGGCACCGGCGGCGCCGCTCCCTTACGGGAAGCGGCGCCGTCGCTGTTGCTGGGGGTTCATAGAATTCGGTGGGGACCCGCTAATCAGGTCATGACAGTGTGCCGCGGGCAGTAGGCCCGGACCGCGGCCTCGAGGAACAGATAGGGATACTCCACGAACGGCCGTGCCTCCTCGGCGAGGTAGGTACGGTGCGCCGCTGTGTTACCGGAGCTGTCGAGATAGTCGCACTGGGCGTGCGCTAGGGCGATCGCCGCGTCCTGGAGCTGGCGGGTTTCGTCGTCGAACGCACTGGCCCGGAGGAATTCTCGGTCGGCGAAGGGTAGCTGCGCGACCGAATCGTCCTTGCCCGCCGGGCTGTGCACACCCGCCGCGCCCGGCCGGGAGGCGCCGGGATGGGGGTATGCCGAGGCACTGCAGAAGCTGCCGAACACGAGCGCGGATGCGACCGCGCCGATGGCCAGAATTTTGAGCATCGTTCCTTCTGTGTTCGATAAGTGCGGGACGGAGTGGATTACAGGCGGGTCCGCAATATCCCGGGCCCGGACTGTCGCGCCGAAGTCTCGTCGGCGTCTCGGCCGAATAACTTCGGTGCGCGCCGCATATTAACCCGGCGCGGAGCTGGTGGTTTGCTGATTCACTCTGCGTCGCTGAACATCCCATCAATTTGCCTGAAAAAGGGCCTCGAATTCCTGGTAACCGGGTGTGATCCGGAGCGGCCGCGACGCCGCGGAACCGGGCGATGTCCCGCCGCGGGTTTGGACTCGTCCTGAGGCAAAGGCTTCGCTGTCGCGGTCGCGGACCGCACGATTACCGGGCAGTCCGACGATCACAAGGGGCAGAATCCATGCCAGTACGTCCGGAATCGATACGTGGACAACGGCGGCCGGTCGCCGCCGTGTGCGTCGCGGCGGTGACCGCACTCGCGATGCTGCTCTGCGCGTGCGGGGCAGGCGGCGAGGCGTCCAAGACCGCCGACGGCAAGACCATCCTGCGGTACCAGGGCTGGTCCGGTCGCGTGGGATTCCACGAACTGGCCGCGGATCTCGGCTATTACGACAAGGTACAGCTGGAGTGGGTCGGCGACACCACCAGCGGCCCGCAGGACATCCAGTCCGCGGCGACCGGGGAGATCGAGTTCGGCTCGGCCTTCAACGGCGCCGTGGTCAAGCTCAACGCGGCCGGCGCCCCGATCACCTCGGTGCTCAGCTCCTACGGTGCGGATGCCGAGGAGTACACCGGATACTACGTGCTGCAGGACAGTCCGCTCCGGTCGGCGCGCGATCTGATCGGCAAGAAGATCGGGATGAACACCCTCGGCGCGCATCACGAGTTCCTCATCCGGGAATGGCTCGCGCAACAGGGCCTCACCCCGGACGAGATCAAGACCGTGCAACTGGTGGTGGTTCCGCCGGTGAACACCGAGCAGGCGCTGCGCGAGGGCCAGATCGACGTCGGGACGCTGAGCACGATCCACCGGGAGAGCGCCCTCGCGCGGGGTGGTATCCGGGCCCTGTTCACCGACCGCGACCTGTTCGGCGCGTTCAGTTACGGAACGTATGTGATGCGCGACGATTTCATCGCCGCCAACCCCGAAGCAGTCCGCGATTTCGTCCAGGGCACGGCCCGCGCCATCCGCTGGACGCAGGTCCGGCCGCGCGAGGAAGTGGTCGCCCGCTTCGCCGACATCATCCGGAAGCGGGGTCGCACCGAGAACGCCGACACCGTCGCGTTCTGGCGCAGCTCCGGAATCCCGGCGCCGGGTGCGGTGATCGCCGAGCGTGAACTGCAGACCTGGATCGACTGGCTGGTCCGCAACGGCGAGCTCGACGAGGGCGCACTGGTCGCCCGTGATCTCTACACCAACGAGTACAACCCTTACGCCAACGGCACCTATCCCGCCGACGGTGGACCCGACGGACAAGCATTGGCCGGTGAGAAATGAGCAGCACACCCAAACTCCGCCTGGCTCAGGTGACCAAGAAGTTCCCGATCCGGGGGCAGCGGACCGAGCTCACCGCGATCGAGGACATCACCCTGGATCTGGCCGCCGGCGAGTTCCTGGTGCTGGTCGGCCCCAGCGGCTGCGGTAAATCCACCCTGCTCGACCTGCTGGGCGGGCTCAGCACCCCGACCTCCGGACAGATCCTGCTCGACGGTCGGCCGATCACCGGACCCGGCCTGGATCGCGGGGTCGTCTTCCAGCAGTACGCGCTACTGCCCTGGCGCACCGCCCGCCGCAATATCGAGTTCGGGCTCGAGGCCAAGGGTGTGCCCAGGGCCGAGCGCCGGGAACGCGCCGAGCACTATCTCGAGCTGGTCGGGCTGGCCGGATTCGCCGACCGGTATCCGCACGAACTGTCCGGCGGTATGAAGCAGCGGGTCGCGATCGCCCGCAGCCTGGCCTTCGATCCCGAAGTGCTGCTGATGGACGAACCGTTCGCCGCCCTGGACGCGCAGACGCGCGAATCGCTGCAGGACGAGTTGTTGCGGATCTGGCAGCGCACCGGCAAGACCATCCTGTTCATCACGCACGGTATCGACGAGGCGATCTATCTGGGCCAGCGGGTCGCCGTACTCACCTCCCGTCCCGGCCGGGTCAAAACGGTCGTGGACGTCGATATCGACCGCACCGCCGAGGACGTCCGCTCCGGCGAGCAGTTCCGTGCGCTGCGCCACCGGATCTGGTCCCTGCTGCACGACGAGGTCGAACGGGCGCACTCGCTCGAACTCGCCGATATCTCGACGACCGAAGAGGTTCAGCATGTCTAGCGCTCTCGCCACCGGCACCCTCGACAGCGCGCCGCGGGTGCGCGGGAAGGAGCCCGCGACGCCGCGGACCGTCACACCGGCCCGGCGGATCGGGCGCCGTATCGCGGGTCTGGTCTGGCGGGTGACGAAACCGTCGGTCGCGATCCTGGCGTTCCTGGCGCTGTGGGAGATCGCGCCGCGGGTGGGACTCGTGGACAAGGTGTTCCTGCCGCCGTTCACCGAAGTCGCCGCGACGTTCTTCGAGCTGATCGCCAACGGGCAGCTCTGGGAACACGTATCGACCAGTCTGACCCGCGCGCTCACCGGCTTCGCCATCGCCGTCGCGATCGCGGTCCCGCTCGGGGTCGCGATCGCCTGGTATCGGCCGGTGGCCGATTTCCTGAACCCGGTTCTCGAACTGTTCCGCAATACGGCGGCGCTGGCGCTGCTCCCGGTGTTCATTCTCATCCTGGGCATCGGGGAGACCTCGAAGGTCGCGCTGGTGGTCTACGCCTGCACCTTCCCGATCCTGCTGAACACCATTTCCGGTGTGCGGACAGTGGACCCGCTGCTGATCAAGTCGGCGCGTTCGCTGGGCTTCTCGCAGATCGCCCTGGTGTACAAGGTGGTGTTGCCGGCGGCGGTGCCGACCATCTTCACCGGCCTGCGGATGGCCGCCGCCTCCTCGATCCTGGTCCTCATCGCGGCCGAGATGGTCGGGGCGAAGGCCGGGCTCGGGTACCTGATCACCGCCGCGCAGCTCAACTTCCAGATTCCCGATATGTACGCCGGGATCATCGCCATCGCGTTGGTCGGCCTGATCTTCAACGCGGTCCTCGTTTTCGTCGAGCGCCGGCTGTCCCGCTGGCGCGTTGCCCTCTAGACAGGTACTGATGTCCCCGCAACTCCATCTCAACGCGTTCCTCATGGGTGTCGGTCACCACGAGGCGGCCTGGCGGCATCCGCGCACCGACGCGCACAATGTGCTGCGGGTCGGCCATTTCCAGGAGCTCGCGCGTATCGCCGAGCGCGGCAAACTCGACTCGGTGTTCTTCGCCGACGGGCTCGCCGTGGGCCCGCGCATCGAACGCAATACACAGGCGGTTTTCGAGCCGATCACGCTGCTGTCGGCGATGGCGGTGGTCACCGAGCGCATCGGTCTCATCGCCACGGCGTCCACGGGCTACAACGAGCCCTACAACCTCGCCCGCAAGTTCGCCTCGCTCGACCAGATCAGCGGCGGCCGGGCCGGCTGGAACATCGTCACCTCCGGGACCGCCGACGAGGCCGCCAATTTCGGTTACGACCAGGTCCCCGAACACGCGGGTCGCTATCGCCGGGCGGCGGAGTTCGTCGACGCCGCGACGGCACTGTGGGATTCCTGGGAGGACGACGCGGTCGTCCTCGACGCCGAGGCCGGTATCTTCGCCGACCCCACGAAGGTGCATGCCATCGACCACGCGGGGGAGCGGTTCAAGGTGCGGGGCCCGCTGAACGTGCCCCGTTCGGCGCAGGGACGCCCACTGCTCGTGCAGGCCGGTTCTTCGGCCGACGGCAAGGATTTCGCCGGCCGCTACGCCGAAGCCGTTTTCACCGCGCAACGCTCCGTTCCGGAAGGCCAGGAGTTCTATCGCGAGGTGAAAGCACGCGCGGCCGGGCACGGGCGCAGCCCTGACGAAGTGAAGATCCTGCCGGGGATCGTCCCGTTCATCGCCGATACCGAGGATGCCGCGAAGCGACTCGAGCAGGAGTTCACCGACCTGATCTCACCGGAGTACTCGCTGCGCCAGCTCTCCCAGATGCTCGGGCTGGACCTGACCGGCCATTCCTTGGACGCACCGCTTCCGCCGCTGCCCCCGATCGAGCAGATCCAGGGCAACAAGAGCCGGTACCAGCTGGTCAAGGATCTGGCCGCACAGGAATCGCTGACCGTGGGCCGGCTGATCGCGCTGCTCGGCGGCGGTCGCGGTCACCGGACCCTCGCGGGTACTCCCGAGCAGATCGCCGATGATCTGCAGACCTGGTTCGAGGCGGGCGCCGCCGACGGATTCAATGTGATGGCCCCGTACCTGCCCGGTGGCCTGACCGATTTCGTGGACCAGGTGGTTCCGATCCTGCAGGCGCGCGGCCTGTTCCGCACCGAATACACCGAGACCACGCTGCGTGGGCACTACGGACTGGGTGCGCATACCGGACGGTTCGCGCCGGTGGTCGCCGCCGGCGTCTGACGCGCAGCCTCTTCGGTTGGTCAGCGCTGAGCAGGTCGGCCCGGCCGTGCTCACTGTGCTCGAGCCCGAGCGGAGAACTCGCTCCTGACCGCACGCCGGATGCGGGATCGGGCCGGACGCCGCTCGGTTCATCGAACGGTGTCTCGGCCCGTGCGTTCGGGGCGCGCGATCAGTGACCAGGCGCCGATGGCCGCGGCCAGGTAGGCGAGTCCGATCACCAGGAACGACACCGCCGCTCCATGGTTCCAGTCGGTGAAGGTGCCGAGTACGACACCCATCGCCGCGACGCCGACCAGGGTGCCGATCTGACGGTTGGCGTTGAGTACCGATCCTGCGACGTTGGCGTGCTCGACGCCCGCGGAATCGACGAGCGCGGCGGTCATCCCGGGGGAGATGATGCCGGCCCCGATATTGGCGACCGCGACGGCCGAGGCCAGCACCCAGTAGGGCGTGGAGGCGGATATCGACACCATCGTCAGCGAGGCGACGGCGGCGATCGTCAGGAACAGGGTCAGTAGCGCGCCGTTGGAGAACCTGGCGGCGATGCGCGCGTAGACGAGATTGCCGAGCGGGAACCAGATCGTCATCGGTAGCAGCGCCAGGCCGGCCTGGAACGCACTCGCGCCGCGGACGTTCTGCAGGTAGAGCGCGAGCATGAACATGCTCCCGTAGAGCGCGAGGTTGAACAGGAACCCTACGAGGTTGGCGCCGGTGAAGCCCCGACGGCGGAACAGTTCCCAGGGCATGACCAGTTCCGGGGCCCGCCGTTCGTGGGCCACCAGCAGCCCGGCGGCAACGAACACCACGGCGTAGGCGAGGAGTACCGGTCCGGCGACCCAGCCCAGGCGCGGTCCCTCGATCAGCGCGAAGCTCAACGCGACGAGCGCGACGATCCAGAGTGTGTGACCGGGGACGGCGAGCGTGCTGCCGCGTCCGGCGACGGGGGCGATGTAGCGGCGGGTGAGCACGATGCCGATGATGCCGATCGGCAGGTTGATCAGGAAGATGCTCTGCCATCCGAAAGCGCCGACCAGCAGACCGCCCACGGACGGGCCCAGCCCCGCGGCAGTGGCGACGATGGCCGACCAGAGTCCGAGCATCCTGGTGCGCTGCCGTTTCTCGGGGAACGCGAACACCAGCAGGGACAACGAGCTGGGCATGAACAGCGCGGCGCCGGCGCCCTGCACGATTCGTGCGCCGATGAGTGCCTCCGCGCTGGGGGCGAGGGCACAGCCGAGGGAGGCGAGGAAGAAGACGCCCATGCCCCACAGGTAGATCGTCTTGGCTCCGACGCGGTTGGCCAAGGCGCCGCCGAGCATCAGCAGTGAACTGAAAGTGAGGACGTATCCGTCGACGATCCAGGTGAGCTCGCCCAGCGAGGTATGCAGGTGGCCCTGGATATCGGCGCCGGCGACGTTGACAACTGTGACGTCGAGTGCGGCCATGACGAATCCGGTGGCCAAGGCGGTGAGTGTCCGGCCGGGCGGGATGTTCTGCTGCGCTGCGATCGCCGCACTGGGCGGCGAGACGGTGTCGGACTCGGAGCTGGGCATCGCTGTCTCCTCGGTGCGGGATCTGGGTGGGTCGACAGCAGGCCGTCGCGCTGCGCCCCCATCCGCGGCCGGTCGGGGACCCCGTACCCATTGAAACCCCTTATTACGATGGTCGTCAAATTTCACCGTGATCGAAGTACGATATCCATCGTATGATGGGGGTGGCACCGATCGAGCACGGAGACGAGAAGGACGGACCCATGACCGCACAGGCCGGCGAACGCATCACCGACCATCTCCCCGCCGCGGATATCGCGCTGCAGGGCGTGCTCGATGCGCTCACCGATCCCGTGCGGCGCAGCATCGTTCGTCAGCTCGCTTCCGCCGATCAGGAGATCGCGTGTGGCGCTTTCGATATCGATGTCACCTACTCCACCCGGACCCACCACTTCAAAGTGCTCCGGCAGGCGGGCGTCATCCACCAGCACTACGAGGGCACGGTGAAGATGAACGTCCTGCGCCGCGAGGATCTGGAATCCGCGGTTCCGGGGCTGCTCGACGCGATCGTCGCCGCGGCGAACCGTGAAAGCGGGCCCGGCCGCCGCCGCGAATAGCCACCCGCGCGTTCGGTGGAGTCCAGTGGTGAGTGCGTCCCGCCCGGCGGAACCGGCTACCCCTGATCCGGATCAGCGAGTGGCGGCGGCGCGCACGAGTGCGATCAGTTCCGCGTCGTCGAGGTCTATTCGCCGGGCGGCGTCCACGAGCTGGCGGGCGAGTTCGATCACGGCGGCGCGGCCGTCCGGTATTCCGGCTCGGACGGTGGCGCCGCGCCCCCGGCGCAGTTCGATCAGCCCTTCGTCGCGCAGCCGTTGATAACCCGCCAGCACTGTGTGAATGCTGACATCCAGGGACGTCGCGAGTTCGCGGGCGCCGGGCAACCGCGAGCCCGCGGGCGCCGCCCCGTCGGCGATCGCCCGCCGCACGCAGGCCGCCACCTGATCGGCCAGCGGTTCGGGTCGTGCCGGATCGACACGGATCAGCACCGGTTCACTCCGCTCGCGCGATGACACCGGCAAGGACTGCCGCACCGGTATCGGCGTCGTCGACCGAGACCACGAACCGCCGGCCCGAACGGCGGGTCACCACGATCCCCGGCCCGCCGCGCAACACCACGGCCGTCGCCCCGGGTATCAGCCGGATCCCGTACCCGCCGTAGTGGATCGGAGAGATGTCGTCGGCCGAGACATCCGCGATGTCCTCGGGACTCAACCGCCAGCGCGGCCACCCGAGCGGTCCGGTTCCGACGGTGAGTCCGTGCTGGTCCACGACGACCCGAACCAGGGCGAGGTTCGCGAGCAGGACACCGGTCACGGCCAGCAGCACCCCGGTCAGCGGGTGTACCACCGACCCGACCGTGATCCCCATGAGCAGTGCGACCGCGCCGATCATCAGCATCCACGGCGACGCGGTCCGTCGCGACCAGCTCACTCGTTCGGTGCGGCCGATGGCGAGGGGTTCGGCCGATACCGGCGCTTCCTCGCTGATCGGACTCTCCGGCGCCGCGATCCAGCCCGCCGTCCCGAGCAGCAATCCGGTGGCCGCCGCGATCAGGAACGCCCAGGCCGGCAGCGTGACCTGCGCGGCGTCCGCCACGTCGAGATTGGCGAGGGTGCTCGACAGTAGGAGCACCCCCACGAATCCGCCGACGCCCCAGGCGCTTCCGATGAGGAGCCGGATCGGGTCCAGGGGCGAGTCCGGCCTGCGCAACGGTTTGTCCCGTCGCGTACCCATCATCAGGATCAGCGCGAACAGCGCGGCCAGGCCGACGCCCAGTCCGGCGGAGACGAACATGGTCGGTACGCGTCCGGTGAACCCGTCGGCGCCGTCGGCGCCGAAATGGGTGGCCAGCGGGTCGGGCAGCCGATCGGCCGCCGCGGCCAGCAGGACGATATCGGGCACGACGGACAGGGCGGGCGGGAGTCCGGCCAGTAGGCAGAGCCGGATCGGGCTGAGGGTTGTCACAGGCACCTCCTTGTTATGGTTGAATCATAACAAAGGATTCATATCCGGTCCGTTCATCGCTTCGCGGAGGGGCAGTCACTCCAATTCGTCCGGCGCCGCTGCCTGCCGCGCCGGTCGGCGAGCCGCCGATCCGACACCGATGCGCCGAGCCGAACGGGACGTGGGTGTCATCGAGGACCACACCGATCACTCCTGGCTCGGCGAGCGGGTTGGCGAACACTTCCTGCAGCAGCGCACCGGCGCGGCCACCAGCGCTCTTCGAGTTCGCCCGGACGGGATCGTTGCCGGTCGTCGGTGCGCGCACACTGGCCCCATGGCCTACGACGAAGAACTGGCGGAGCGGGTTCGCGACATTGTGGGGGTCGGCCCCGAGGTGACCGAACGGAAGATGTTCGGCGGACTGGCCTTCCTGTTCGGCGGCAACCTGGGCGTCGCGGTCAGCGGGCAGGGCGGCCTGATGATCCGGATGGCGCCCGCGGCGGCCGCGGATCTGGTGGACGATGTCTCCGTGACGCCGATGGTGATGCGCGGCCGGGAACTCGACGGGTGGCTGCGAGTGACGACCGGCGCGGTAGCGGCCGACTCCGCGCTCGATACCTGGGTCGAGCGCGGTGCCGCGTTCGCCCGGTCGTTACCCGCGAAGAAGCCGAAACGTCCGGCCTCCGGAGCGGCCGGGCACCGCCTCCGCCGCCGGTGACCTACCCCGGCTCGGAGCGCTCACCAAGGGTCGTTCGAGTTCAGGGCGACCAGCAGGCGGCGGATCGCCGCCACCCGGTCCGCCTTGTCCGGGAAATCGTCGAGGGCGCATTCGGGATCGGCGGGCGGGCCCAGATGGGTGCATCCGCGCGGGCAGTTCTCGATCGCCTCGGCGAGGTCGCTGAAGGCCGCGACGACATCATCCGGGGTGATGTGGGCGAGACCGAACGACCGGATGCCGGGTGTATCGATCACCCAGCCGCCGCCCGGTAGCGGTAGCGCGACCGACTGGGTGGAGGTGTGTTTACCCTTGCCCACCCCCGACACTTCGCCGACAGCCCGCGCGGCATCGGGAACGAGGCGGTTCACCAACGTCGACTTTCCGACACCGGAGTGCCCGAGGAAACAGGTGAGGCGCCCGGTGAGCAGTTCCAGCGCGGCGTCGATCGGGTCGTCGATCCCGGCGTAGACGATGGTGAGATCGAGGTCGCCGAAGGCGGCGGCGAATTCGGAATCCCCGGCCAGATCGTGTTTGGTCAGGCACAGCACCGGTTCCAGGCCGCCCGCGTAGGCGGCGACCATCGCGCGTTCCACGAAACCGGTGCGTGGCGGCGGATCGGCCAAGGCCACCATGATGAACAGCTGTTCGGCATTGCCGACGACGATCCGTTCGAACGGATCGGTGTCGTCGGCTGTACGACGCAGCACGGTCCGGCGATCGGCCACCCGGACAATTCGCGCCAGGGTATCGGGCCGGCCCGAGATGTCGCCGACCACATCCACCTGGTCGCCGACCACGATCGGAGTGCGGCCCAGTTCCCGGGCGCGCATGGCCACCAGGGGGCGTCGCGGGTCACCGTCGAGCACGCAACCCCAACGGCCCCGGTCCACCGAAACCACCATCGCCGCCTCCGCGTCGAGGTGTTCGGGGCGGGTCTTGGTGCGCGGGCGCGAACTCCGCCCCGGACGCACCCGCACATCGGTTTCGTCGTACGAGGCGGTCGAGCGTCCGCGCCGGCTCAGCGACCGGCTCCCGGTCCGGCCGTTTCCGGGTCGAGCATCGACTCCCACAGGCCGACGAAGTCGGGCAGGGTCTTGGCGGTGGTGCCGATGTCCTCGATCTCGATCCCCGGCACAGTCAGGCCGAGAATCGCTCCGGCCGTGGCCATCCGGTGGTCGGCGTAGGAATGCCAGCGACCGCCGTGCAGCGGGGCCGGGGTGATCTCCAGACCGTCCTCGGTTTCGGACACCTGCCCGCCGAGCCGGTTGATCTCGGTGGACAGGGCGGCGAGTCGATCGGTCTCGTGGCCGCGCAGATGCGCGATACCGCGCAACCGCGACTCCGAATCCGCCAGCGCTGCCAGCGCCGCGACGGTGGGGGTCAGCTCACCCACATCGTGCAGGTCGATATCGATACCCGCCAGCCGGTCGGGGCCGGTCACGGTGAGCGCGCCGTCGTAGAACCCGGCTTCGGCGCCCATCCGGACCAGGATCTCGCGGATCACGTCACCGGCCTGCGAGGTCAGTCGCGGCCAGTGCGGGATGCTCACCCGGCCGCCGGTGACAGCGGCCGCCGCCAGGAACGGGGTGGCGTTGGACAGATCCGGCTCCACGGTCCAGTCGACCGCGCGGATCGGGCCCGGTGCGACTGTCCAGGTCTGCTCGCTGCGGACGTCGGTCGGCGCCTCGACCACCACATCGGCGCGGCGCAGCATCTCGACGGTCATTTCGATATGCGGCATGGACGGCAGGGGGCCGCCGGAATGCTGTACCACCACGCCCTCGTCGAAACGCGCCCCCGACAGCAGTAGACCGGAGACGAACTGTGAGGAGCCGGAGGCGTCGATGGTGACCGTGCCGCCGCGCAGGGCGCCGGTGCCGCGCACGGTGAACGGCAGGGCGTCGCCGTCGATACCGGCGCCGAGCCCGCGTAGCGCGTCGAGGATGGTGCGCAACGGGCGGACCCGGGCGGCGATATCGCCGTCGAAGGCTGTGTCACCCAGTGCGAGGGTCGCCACCGGGGGGACGAAACGCATCACGGTTCCGGCGAGTCCGCAGTCGACCCGGCCGGCGCGTAGTGGGGCGGGGGTCACGGCCAGGGTCTCGGCGTCACCGATGATCTGGGTTCCCAGGGCACGCAGGGCGGCGATCATCAGCGCGGTGTCGCGGCTGCGCAGGGCCCCGGTGATGGTCGAGGGACCTTCGGCGAGCGCGGCCAGGACCAGTGCTCTGTTCGTGATCGATTTGGAGCCGGGCAGGGTTACGGTCGCATGCACGGGGGCATCGACATGGGGCGCTGGCCAGAAACTCACTCGACCATCTTGGCGCATCGAGGTGACATGCGTGCCGGTGGTGCTCGTTAGTGTGTCGTCGAGCACCACCGGACGCCTGCTCATCTGTGCCGGGAGATCATTTGTTCCGACCGTGCAGCAACGGCACCATCGCGCGCAGCATTTTCATGTTCGCCTGGGAGCGGCGATAGCTCTGCAGCGCCATGCCGGGAATCGTGAAGCGCTGCACCGCGATCGAATGCGGCCGAACGAATTCGCGCAGACCGGGCTCGCCGTGGATACGACCGATACCGGAATCGGCGCTGCCGCCGAAGGGCAGTCCCGGGATGGCGGCGAAACCGAGCACGGAGTTGACCGAGGTCGCGCCGACTTTCAACCGGCGGGCGATCTCGACTCCCTGCTTCTTCGAATACACCGCCGAGGCCAGGCCGAAGGTGGTGTTGTTGGCGAGGTCCACAGCTTCATCGATGCTGTTCACCGTGGTCACGGTGACGGTCGGGCCGAAGGTCTCCTCCTTGACCGCCGCGGAGTCCTCGTCGACATCGACCAGCACGACAGGTTCGATGAAGGGGCCCTTGACCGATTCCGGTCCACCCAGCACAGCCTTGCCGCCGCTGGCCAGCGCCGCGTCGATATGCCGCTTGACGATATCGATCTGGCTCGGCATGGTCATCGGGCCGTAAGCGGCGTTCTTGTCCGAACCCGGTTTCACGTCCTTCAGGATGCGGGTCAGTTCGGCCAGGAACTCGTCCTTGACCGATTTGTCCACGTAGACCCGCTCGACACCGGCGCAGGTCTGCCCGCTGTTGGAGGTGGCGCCCCAGGCGACAGCGTCGGCGGCGGCCTTCACGTCGGCGTCCGCGGCCACGATCACGGGGTCTTTACCGCCGCATTCCAGCAGCACCGGGGTGAGGGTGTCGGCGGCGGAGGCCATGATCTTGCGGCCGGTCGCGGCCGAACCGGTGAAGGCGACCTTGTCCACGCCGGATTTCACCAGGGCGGCGCCGGTGGCGCCGAAACCGTTGATCGTGACGAAGACGCCCTCGGGCAGTTCCGGGTTGGCCTCGGAGAAGGCCTCGGCGAGGAAGTTGCCGATACCGGTGGAGAACTCCGACGGTTTGAACACGACGGTGTTGCCGGCGGCCAGTGCGTAGGCCAGGGAGCCGTTCGGGGTGTACACGGGGTAGTTCCACGGACCGATCACGCCGATGACGCCCAGCGGCCGGTATTCGATACTCGCCGCGAAGTTGGCCATCAACGGGCCCGACGGGACCTTTTGCGGAGACAGCTTCTTCTTGGCGTGCTTGGCCGCCCAGGCGATGTGCTCGAGGGCCAGCATGAGTTCGAGGAAGGCGTCGTCGAGCGGTTTCCCGTTCTCGGCGTGGATGAGCGCGCAGAATTCGTCGGATTTGGCGACCAGCCGGCTCGACCAGCGCAGCAGTGCCTTCTTCCGCCCTTCGAAGCCCAGATCCTCCCAGACGGGGGCGGCGGCGCGCGCTTTGGCGACGGCCTCGGCGACCGCCTTCTCATCGGCGATCGGGTAGGTGGCCAGCGTCGCGCCTGTGGCCGGATCGACCGAGGTGAGCACCGACTCTTTCTCGGTAGCGTTTTCGGTGGTTGTCACAGGTTCTCCTCTGCGGAAGTGGTGCGTTAGCTGCTGCGCGCGCGAACGGGCAGCATGTGACCGCCTCGTCCCCGGTGAGAGAATGTTAAGACATAACTCTCAACACGTCACCAAGTACTAGCATCATTGTCGCGGACGCGGCCGGGATTGTCTTGATCTGTCGGTATTCGGTGCGAGTATCGGACTATGTGCGGACGGTATGCGACGACGACGAACCCGGGACGGCTCGCGGTGGAATTGGACGCCCTCGACGAAACCGAGCCCAGCGGCGATCCCGGGGCGGACGCGACGGCGGACAGTAGTGGCGAATCCGGCGGTTCCGGCGCCCCGGGCGAGCGGGCGGCCGGAGTGAACTACAACGTCGCCCCGACCACCCGGATCGTCACTGTTGTCGACCGGCATACCCATGAGCACCCCGACGACACCCCCAGTCGCCGGATCCGGCGAATGCGCTGGGGATTGATCCCGCACTGGACCAAAGCCGCCGAACCGGGCGTACCGGTGAAGGGAAAACCGCTGTTCAACGCCCGGGCGGACAAGGCCGCGACGCTGCCGTCGTTCCGGGACGCGGTGAAATACCGGCGCTGCCTGGTGCCGATGGACGGCTGGTACGAGTGGCTGGTCGAGCCCGACCCGGCGGGGCCGGGCAAGGGAAAGAAGCCCAGGGTGGTCAAACACCCCTACTTCATGTCGCGTCCGGACGGTGAGCGCCTGTACATGGCGGGACTGTGGTCGGTCTGGCGGGACCGCTCGCTCGACACCCCCGAACCGCTGCTGTCGTGCACCATCCTCACCACCGACGCGATCGGGGACCTCACCCGGATCCACGATCGGATGCCGCTGCCGATGCCACGGGAACGCTGGGACGCCTGGCTGGATCCCGACCATCCCGCGCCGGCCGAACTGCTCGAGCCGCCGAGCGCGGCCCTGGTGGCCGAGATCGCGGCGAGGCCGGTGTCCACGCGGGTGAACAGTGTGAAGAACAACGGCCCGGAACTACTGGCGCCGGCGGGGGACACCGCGGAGCAGACCACACTGCTGTGAGCCCGCAGCGCCCGAGACGGTGAACCGCCTCGGGCGGGCTCGGCACGTCAGGTACCCAGCGGGCATTTGATCGTCGGAGTAGCGATACTCAGACCGCATTTGAGCATATCGGCGCCGAGATCGATGACCTCGGCGGCCAGCCCGCCGCCGGCGTTCTCGGCGCGCTTGCCCGGATCGTTGTCCGGGCTGCTGCTCTCCGGTTTGTTCTCGCTACCGCCTCGGCCGTCGAGCGGGAACTCACCCGGTGCCGCCAGGGCCGTCGGCGCCGACAGCGCCGCCGGGCCGACGGTCAAGGCAACGGCCGCGGATACAGCGAAGAACACAGTGCGCACAGGCTTGCGCGGGGACATATCGCATCACATCCTCGGGTCGGACGATCGGTCGTACCAAGTAACTCATACGAAAGGGTCTGACCTGGGGAATTACCGACCGGCGCGCGGAAACCGCCCCGATTCGAAGTGCGCCCGGTGCTCGGTGCAGGTGGTCGGGCGTCGGCGTCAGGCGGTGACTGCAGCGGTGACGGCGGCGGTCAACCGGATCAGTTCAGCGGGCGCGACCTCGATCTCGAGGCCCCGCCGCCCAGCGCTGCACAGCACCCGGTCCCAGCCCAGCGCCGACTCGTCGACAACGGTCGGATGCCGTGTGCGCTGGCCCAGCGGGGAGATGCCGCCGAGCACATAGCCGGTGCCCCGTTCGGCCCGGATCCGGTCGGCCATGACCGCCTTGGGCGCGCCCAGCGCGGCCGCCGCGGCCTTCAGCGACAAGGTATCGGGAACCGGCAGCACCGCGACCGCGAGGGCGCCGGTGGACAGCTCCAGCACCAGGGTCTTGAAGATCTGCCGCGGCTCGACGCCGAGCCGGGCGACCAGCACGTCGACCGCCTCACCGCCGTAAGTGCCCGCCCGAGGGTCGTGATCGTAGCTGTGCACAGTGTGCCTCGACCCGGCCGCGACCAGGGCCCGGATCGCCGGTGTGGCGCCTGCTGCCATGGCCGAGACCCTACCGGCACGGCGACGCGGATCACGGCGGTCCGGCGCCCTTCCCACGGTCGGGGAACACTTCGAGACCGGAGTGAGTTGTACGCGGCAGATACAGCGCATCGGGCGGAAACAGTTCCCTCCGCCGGATGCGGACCCGCCGTAAGAGTGAAGGAGTGACGGTGCCCGTTCTTGTCGAACCACGCCCGGTCCACCACCATCCGGCTCCGGCGCGCACGCGGTTCTTCTCCGACTTCGCACTCCCGGTAGATTTGGCTGGTAAGCCGATCGAAGGGACACGTGTGACGAGCGAGGACGACGTGGCGACCGAAACCGGCGCCGACGAGCGGCCTGCCGAACAGCCGGAGACCGACGCCGAACTGGCCCGGCGGTTCGAGCGGGACGCCCTGCCCATGCTGGACCAGCTGTACGGCGCCGCGCTGCGGATGACGCGTAACCCGGCCGACGCCGAAGACCTGGTCCAGGAGACCTACGTCAAGGCCTACTCAGGTTTCAAATCCTTCAAAAAAGGCACCAACCTGCGGGCCTGGCTGTACCGGATCCTCACCAACACCTACATCAACTCGTATCGGAAGAAACAGCGCCAGCCCGCGCAGTACCCGACCGACGAGATCACCGACTGGCAGCTCGCCGCGACCGCGGAACACAGTTCCACCGGACTGCGCTCCGCCGAGGTCGAAGCTCTCGACGCGCTCCCGGACGACGACATCAAAGCCGCGCTCGTGCAGCTGCCCGAGGAGTTCCGGATGGCGGTGTACTACGCCGATGTGGAGGGATTCCCGTACAAGGAAATCGCCGACATCATGGGCACACCTATCGGTACGGTGATGTCCCGGCTGCACCGCGGCCGGAAACAATTGAAGGGTTTGCTCGCCGATGTGGCGCGCGAACGAGGCTTCGACCGCACCGGGTCCGGGGCCGATACCACCGCGGGGCTGCGCCAGGAGGTCAAGCAGTGAGCACCGAGCGCGATCCCGATATGGAGCTCGACTGCACGGCGGTACTGGCCGACGTCTGGCTCATGCTCGACGGTGAGTGCGACGACCGCACCCGGGAGCGGCTGCGGCACCATATGGACCACTGTGCGCCGTGCATCGAGGCCTACGGCATCGAAGAGAAGATCAAGAGCATGCTCAGCCGCAAATGCGGCGGCGACCGAGCCCCCGACGCGCTGCGCGAACGGCTGACAGTGGAGATCCGTCGGTCGGTGACCATTCACACCGACGACGTGTCCGCCGATCCGGGCCGCGCCTGATCCGGTCGGCCTCCAACACAGCGAGCGGCCTGTACTTCGATACGAAGTACAGGCCGCTCGTGGTCTGTGCCGGGCCTCAGCCCGTCGGCTCAGGCGTTGGGACGTTTGCCGTGATTGGCGGCGTTTCCCTTACGGCTGCGCTTCTTGCGGCCACGCTTACCCATCGGTAGCTCCCTCCTGGGGACAATTCCCGCGACTGCGGGGAGAGTACATGTTGATCCCGGTCATTGTTTCACGTGTGGTTGGCTGTACCGACGGCGGTACAGCGGGCTCCGGGCACCGGTACCCGAAGGAACGAGCGAACGGGATGTCATGGCGGAAGAAGTGCGGGCGGAAATGGTCTCCACAGTGCTCACCGTCGAGGTCGAGGTAGGGCAACAGGTCACGATCGACCAAACCCTGGTCCTGCTCGAATCGATGAAGATGGAGATCCCGGTCATCACCGAGATCGGCGGTGAGGTCTCCGCCATTGCCGTCACGCCCGGCCAGGTACTCCAACAGGGGGATCTGATCGCGGTTGTTCAGTAGCCTCGAGGTCCGCCGGTGGGGGTGGCGATGTCGATTCGCCGGCGACGATCGAGGATGTGAACCCACGGGCGGCGGTAGGGCATGAGCCGGCCGGTGGATGGGGATATGAGCCTGCCGCACAGGCGAGGAAGCGGGCTCGGCCGGGACGGAGCGGGGTGGGCTCGCCGGCGAACAACCTGCTTGTGACCTGGGTCCCAGGCGGGTTGCCCGACGGATCCTGTGGGCGGGGGCGGGGCCCGGACTGTGCTTAGCTCGATGCATGTCGACACTGAGCGATCTGCTGGCCGAACACACCGACCTACCCGGGTTGGCGGTGGATCATCTGCAGCGGGTGGTCGGTGACTGGCAGCTGCTCGCCGATCTGTCGTTCTCGGATCTGCTGCTGTGGGTGGGCGCCGGGCCGATCCACGATGGCGCCGATATCGTCTGTGTCGCGCAGTGCCGGCCCACCACGGCTCCCACTGTGCACCTGGAGGATCTGGTCGGCAGGGTCGCCCGGCATTCGCAGCATGCACAGGTGTTCGACGCGTTGACCAGCGGTGAGATCGTGCGCACCGATACCGAGGGCGAGGCGCAGGGCGTCTACCATCCGCACCCGGTTCACGCTGTCCGCGAAGCGATTCCGGTGCGCTGCGGTGACGATGTGATCGCCGTGCTCAGCCGCGATACCGACCATCAGCGGTCGCGGGTGCGCAGCGGCCTGGAGATCGCCTACGTCGCCTGCGCCGACGATCTGTGCCAGATGATGGCCGACGGGACGTTCCCGACCACCGAGGACCGTGCCGCGACCCATTCCAGCCCGCGCGCCGGGGACGGCTTCATCCGGCTCGACACCGCGGGCACGGTCACCTATGCCAGCCCGAACGCGCTGTCGGCGTATCACCGCATGGGTTTGCAGGCCGATCTGGCGGGTCAGGACCTGGCCACTACCACCCGGTCGCTGATCACCGATCCGTTCGACGCGCAGGAGGTGGTCGGCGATATCCAGGCCGCGCTGGCCGGCCGGACCGGACGCCGGATGGAGGTGGAGGCGCGCGGCGCCACAGTCCTGTTGCGCACGTTGGTGTTACGCCCGCACGGGGAACTGGCCGGGGCGGCGGTGCTGGTCCGCGATGTCACCGAGGTCAAACGACGGGACCGGGCGTTGCTCAGCAAAGACGCCACCATCCGTGAGATCCATCACCGGGTGAAGAACAATTTGCAGACCGTGGCCGCGCTGCTGCGGCTACAGGCGCGCCGTACCGAGAACGAGGAGGCGCGGGTGGCGCTCACCGAATCGGTGCGCCGGGTCACCTCGATCGCGTCGGTGCACGAGATGTTGTCCATGTCGGTCGACGAGGAGGTCGATCTGGACGAGGTGGTGGACCGGTTGCTGCCGATCATGGCCGATGTCGCCACCGTGCACACCGCTCGAATCACGGTGCGGCGCTCGGGATCTCTGGGCGTCTTCTCGGCGGAACGGGCAACGCCGCTGGTGATGGTGCTGACCGAACTGGTGCAGAACGCCATCGAGCACGCCTTCGACGGCGGCCAGAACGGCACGGTCACCATCCGGGCCGAGCGTTCGGCGCGCTGGTTGGATGTGATCATCAGCGATGACGGTCGCGGACTTCCGGAGGGGTTCAGCCTGCAGTCCTCGGACAGTCTCGGGCTGCAGATCGTGCGCACGCTGGTGACGGCGGAACTGGGCGGGTCGATCGGGCTGCATCCGGGCGCCGATATCGGCACCGACGCGGTACTGCGTGTCCCGCTGGGGCGTCGCTCGGCACGCTGATACCTGACGGAAACTCGCCGGTATCAATTATGCATACCGCCGGACGCCTGTGGTCGAAAACACCGCAGTAATACTCTGGGCAGTGTTCCGGCAAATTCTCCGGCACTCCACCCAGGGCCGGTGGGAAAAATTCAGCCCGGCACCAGATAACTGGTGCCGGGCACTCGCGACTCCCCGGACCGGGCTGGGTCCGGTAGTCGCTTCCCCGCGCTGCTAGACAGTCGTGCGAGTGCGGGTGCGCGCATTGCGCCGCTTGAGGGCGCGCCGTTCGTCTTCGCTCATTCCGCCCCATACGCCGGCGTCCTGCCCGGATCCCAGAGCCCAGGACAGGCATTCGGCGGTAACAGGGCAGCGAGCGCAGACCAGCTTGGCATCGGCAATCTGCGCGAGCGCAGGACCACTGTTGCCCACCGGGAAAAACAGTTCAGGGTCCTCATCGCGACAGATGGCCTTATGGCGCCAGTCCATTCCTTCTGCTCCTTTGTAAGGCGCCGCACAGGGCGCCGTTCGGTTGGTGGGTCGTTCACTTGTGCGAACTGAATGTTTCCGCACGGTTGCTTGTGAATGCTTTCACGAACACCGTAGATGTCAATAGGTATCCGATGCACCGTGGGGAAGCTCACGCACTGACGTCCCGCATCGGGACCTGCCGCAGTCCTTTGTACTCGCCTACGCCGGTTTCTGCAGCACAACGAGATGTATTTCCCGAATGCGTCAGTTCAAACCGGCGATGGAGCGACTACGTCGAGGACGTTCGGCACAGCGGTGAAATCCACCACGTCACGTTCTCCGATGAAGTCGCCGTCGATTTGCAGTCCGATGGGATCGGCGCTGGTGATGCGTACCGACGGGACATCGTCGTCACGGAACAATTTCCGTGACTTCGGTTCTGAGTTCGGCGACAACAGTTGCGTCGCCAGGCGCAGTGTAGGCAGTAATGCCATCGTTCGCACGGCGAACACGCCGAGTCCGGTTTCGAACCTGGTTCCCGGATTGGTGCATACCGGAGTGGTGTCGAGATAAGTCCACGGACTCGTATTGGTGACGAACGCGTAATGAACGCCGGAAACGGGCTCTCGTCCGGGGACGTGCACGGTGAGATCGGGCAACGCGCGTTTGGTCCGGAAGAACTGGCGGACGGTGGTGCGCACATACCGAGCTGGCGTGGCCGCGCGACCCTTGGCTCGGGCGGCGTCGATGGCGGCGCACACATCGGCGTCCAGACCGACCCCGGCACTGAAACAGAACCAACGGTCGTCGGTGATGCCCAGTCCGATCCGGCGGTCCGAGTCGCCGGTTTTGAGCAAATCGATCAACTGATTGGTGGCCGCGACGGGGTCGGGCCGGATACCCAGCGAGCGCGCGAACACATTCGCCGAACCACCGGGGATGATGCCGAGCCGCGGGCGCCACACCTGCCCGTCGTCGACCTGCGGCAGCGGAACGAACCCGTTGATCGTCTCGTTGACCGTCCCGTCCCCGCCGTGGACGACGATCAGATCCATCTCGTTGGTCGCGGCCCACTGAGCCAGTTCCGCGGCGTGACCGCGATGCTGGGTGTGCGCGACAGTCAGCTGGGTCCGGCTCTCGAGCGCGTGCGCGAGCAGATCACGGGTGGCCGCCGTGGTAGAGGTCGCATTCGGATTGACGATCAACAACGTCCGCACCTACGCACCTTAATGGACTGCGTGCATCGACGCCGCTCCCGACGGTACGGTGCTTCGCCCGGCTGCCCGCCGTCGGCGAGCCGGTCGAAGCGCTGTTGCCCCGGGCCTCGCCCCGCCGCTCGCACGCCGAAGGCCCGACCCGCGACCCGCCGGTTCGTCCCGGCCACTGAACAATTGGACCCGGAGGCCGGCACGCAGGGTCGGGGGTCACCCGGTTCTGGAGCGGCGGACCGGCAGGAGCCAGGATCGGGGTCGCCGGACGCAGACCAGGGCTCGAACGTTTTCTGCCGAAGGGTCACCGTCCCGTAACCGGGGTCACCAGGCGCGGACCCGCGGCGGCGCGGGCGGCGCAATCCGACACGGTCGGGCCCGCCCGGTCTTGGAGCGGAGCGTGGTGATCGACCGGCAGGAGTGAGGAGCGGGTTCGGTCGGATTTTGATCGGGGCTGTGAATGGTTTTGCCGAATGGTCACCATTCCGTGGTCGGGGCCCGCCCGGTTATGGAGCGACGAAGCGAAGGAGCGCAAGCGACTGAGCGCAGGAGTGAAGAACCGGGGTTGACGAGGGCCCCGACCCCGCCCCGCCGAAGGCGGGGCAATAGACACAGCACTTTAAGCTGGCCGGGTGGTCGAGCGAAAAGATGTCGGTGGTGTGCCCGGTACCGTTCGCGGGGCGGGGGGATTGGTGACGCTGGAGGGTGCGGTCGCGGTGACCGTCGCGGTGGTGCTGATCGTGCGGGCGCTGCTGGGGCATCGGGAGGACGAGGTCAGCGGTTACGGGACGGCCATGTGGTTCGGGATCCTCGGTGGCGCGGTGCTGGCTTCCGGGATCGGGTTGCTGTTCGGGCAGCGCTGGGGGCGCGCGATCGCGGTGATCACGCAGTTGCTGCTGTTACCGGTGGTGTGGTCGCTGCTGTTCGGGTCGGGTCGGCCGTTGCTCGGGACCGCGCTCGGGGTGGTGGCGTTGGGTGCGCTGGGTCTGCTGTTCGCGCCGCCGACCTCACGCTGGGCCGCCCAGGAGTACGGCGTCACGGGCGAGCAGTGATCGCGCCGTCGGCTCATTCGTGCGTGGCGGGTTCCGCGGTGGCGGCCAGTGTGGTGAGGGCTTCGCCGGTGAGGCGGTAGCCGACCCAGTCGTCCTGTACCTGGGCGCCGAGTGATTCGTAGAAGCCGATGGACGGCGTGTTCCAGGTCAGCACCGACCAGCTGACCCTGCTGTAGCCGTGCATGTGAGCTTCCTGTGCGAGTGCCGCCAGCAGTGCCCGGCCGAGCCCGGTGCCGCGGGCCGTGGGGGTGACGTACAGGTCTTCGAGGTAGATCCCGTGCACGCCGTCCCAGGTGGAGAAGTTCAGGAACCAGATGGCGCATCCGCGCACTTCGCCGTCCATGACCGCCACGTGGGCGAACAGGGCGGGGGTGGGGCCGAACAGCGCGGTGCGCAGTTGTTCGGCGGTGAGTGTGCATTCGTGGCGGGCTTTCTCGTACTCCGCCAGGTCGTAGACCAGGTCGACCAGTGCGGGCACGTCGGCGGGGGTGGCGCGGCGGATGGCCGGGGCGGATGTCATGGCGCGAACTCCTTGCCTGTTGGTGCGGTGGTGTTCGGATCGGGGGGTTCCGGTGCGGCGCGATCCGGCCGGCAGGTCAGCCCGGGCGGCCCGGCCCGAGGTTGTGCGCCCACAGTGTGGGGTCGTCGTGTTCGTAGCCCAGGACGCTGATTCCCGCCGTGGTGAGTGCGAATCGCCGACCCTCCCGGACCTCGAACCCGAGCCAGCGGGCGATGAGGGCGCGGGAGAAGTGACCGTGCCCGACCAGGATCACATCGCGCGTGCCGAGGGCGGCCGTGGCCCGGCTCAGCACTCGGTCGGCGCGGGCGGCGATTTCGTCGGCGGATTCGCCACCGGGTGTCGCCGCGGTCCAGACCGTCCATCCGGGATCTTCGGTCCGGATCTCCGCAGTGGTGCGGCCCTCGTATTCGCCGTAATCCCATTCGGCCAGGTCGGGCTCGATCGTCGGCTCGGTGAGGCCCGCCAGCTCGGCGGTGCGCCGGGCGCGCAGCCGCGGGCTGACGTAGACCAGCGGATCGCGCAGGGACAGGCCGGACAGTATGCGACCGGCCGCTTCCGCCTGTCGGGCACCGGCATCGGTGAGCGGTATGTCGGTGCGGCCGGTGTGCCGGTGTCGCACCGACCAGTCGGTCTCGCCATGGCGGACCAACACCACACGGGCATCGTCGGAGCGGGGCATACGGTCCATCATGCCCGGCTGCGACGACGGCCCCGGGCGCGGTACACCGACGTCCCGTCGCCGGTGCGGTGATCGCCGCGACGGATCAGTGTGTGGTGGCCAGCGTGAGTATCACCAGCGGAACGGGACGGTCGGTGGTGGACTGGAATTCGGCGAGCAGCGGGTTGTTCTCCAGTGCCCAGGCGGCGAACTCGTCGTACTCCGCGCCGGTGAGCACACGGGCCGTGCCGTGGTACACGTGGTCACCCTTTTCCACGATGACCGCCGGATCGGCCCGGACATTGTGGTACCAGGCGGGATAGGCATCCTCGGCGAACGAACTGATGTACAGGGTTTCGCCGCGGTACAGCGCGCCCAGCGGTACCACGTGCCGCTTACCGGTGCGGGCGCCGGTGGTGGTGAGCAGGAGCAGGGTCGCCCCGGCGTAGGAGCCGCCGACCTGACCTCCGTTGGCCCGGAACTCGCGGATCACTTCGGTGTTCCAGGTGGCCGGACCCTGTTCGCTGTACTGGTTCCACGGTGCGGCGGGATCGTCGTAGCGGGTGTAGGTGTCCGCGGTGGTTGCGTCGAGGGGCTGGGCTGCTTCGGTCATGGCGGGCATTCTGCCGAAGGGCACCGACAGAAACCGTTTCACCGCAAGGGTTTTGCGGGCCGCTCCGAGTCGGACCGCGGCGAATCGGTGGCGTCCGGGTCGGCCAGGGCCACGAGTTGGCCGTCACGATGTTCGAGTACGGTATTGCCGAGCACGCCGAGCGAGATCGGGCCGCCGCCGTAATCGGGCCGCGCCACCGGGATGCGGGTCACCTCGGCTCCGGTGGCCGCGTCGAGGGCCGCGACCGCGCCGGGAACCGGCATCAGGAGTTTCCCGGCCATCGGCACCGGTGCGCCGAGCGCGTCCGGGGCCGTCCACAGCGGTTCGAATGTATTGGCGTGCAGCGCGATGACGCTGTTGCCGGTGAAAACCAGGAAGGCCGACCCGATGCGGGTGGTTGTGGTGGTCTCGTCCAGCGGTGCCGAGAGTTCTTGCACCACCACGGGATTGCCCTTGGCGTCGAGGATCGTCAGGCGCGGAGCCGCGGGATCGGGGCCGCTGGATCCCGGCTGGTAGACCGCGATCCGATTGTCCGATACGGCGATCACCCGAGCCGCGGCGGAATCGGCGCCCGCGCCCTCCAGCAGGTGGGAACCGTACTCCTCGGGAACATTGTCGTCCTTCGGGGCGGGGGCCAGGACGGAGATCCGATCGGCCGGCTCGTTCGGGCACTGTTCCAGGACCGCCAGCCGGGACGGACTCGAGGCAGCCGATAGGAGTGTGCATCCTTGACGAGGCTGGGTCTTCCAGTTCTCCCGGGCGTCCACATAGCCGTATTCGAGGGTGCGCACCAGATCCGAACGCCAGACCTCGAGGCGGTCGGGGCCCTGGGCGACCACATAGGTGCCGTCCACCGACAGTCGCACCCGATCGTCCATATAGCTGCTGCGCGCGGTCCGGCGCCGCCCGTCGGCGCCGGAGATCATCGTCGTCTCGCTGCAGCCGCGATCGTTGCGGTACACCGCGACCACCATCCCGAACTGCGACTCGACCCCGCACAGCGGGATATCGCGGGTATAGCGCCACACCTGCTCGCCGGTGCGTGGATCGTGCCCGACGACGCTTCCGCCCGTCCCGGTGACCGCCACGCCCTCGGAGGTGAGGGCTCGGGTCGTCGCGGTATCGGGCGCGCGCCACATTTCGCGCAGCCGGCCGGGAAGTTCGCCGGCGGGCTGTAGCGACCGGGCCGGTGTTTCGGCGACGACCGATTCGGTATCGGTCGAATCGCTGGTCGCCCACGCCACGATCAGCGCGACCACTACGACAACGGCGATCGCGGCTGCGGTGATGACGTCGGCGCGCGTTCGCCGCTCAGGTGCGAGCACGTAGGCGAGCGTAACGGATGGGGCGGCCGCATCCCGATGGTGCTCGGGACCCCGGCCGCCGGGTTCGCCCGGATACGACCGAGCGCCGATGGTGTCCGACACCACCGGCGCTCGGGGTCCTCGCTCAGGCCTGAGTCGACGCGCTTTCGCCGGCGCCCGCGTTCACGGACGCTCCGGAACCGTCGGCTCCGTCGGACTGCGACGCCTGGTCGCCGCCGCTCGTCTCGGATTCGGCGGGTTTGCGACGCCGTCGCCGGCGTGCCGGTTTGTCTCCGCTGCCGCTGTCGGCGGACTCGGCCGCTCCGGATTCCTGGCTGTCGGTCGCGGCCGAACCGCTGTCGTCCCGGCCGCCGGGCCCGGTATCGGCCCCACGCCGCCGCCGTCGCCGCCGGCGCGCGGGTGCCTGGCCGGCCTCGTCGCCGGTGTCGGGACCTTCGCCGGCCGCTGTGTCGGCCTCGGGCGCGCTCGTACCCGCTTCGACAGGTCTACCGCCGCGGGTGCGTTTGCGGTTGCGGTTGCGGGGGGACCGCTCGGGGCGCTCCACCACCACCGCGTCCGAATCGCGCGGGGGTTTGTGTGCCCCCACGGTGCCGGTGATGCCCTCCGGGATGCCGAGATCGGAGTACAGATGCGGCGAGCGCGAATAGGTCTCCACGGGATCGGGGATCCCCAGACCGAGCGCGGCGTTGATGGACGCCCAGCGGGTCAGTTCGTCCCAGTCGATCAGGGTGACCGCGACACCGGTGCGTCCGGCGCGACCAGTGCGGCCGATCCGGTGCACGTAGGTCTTCTCGTCCTCCGGGCACTGGTAGTTGACGACATGGGTCACATCGTCGATATCGATACCGCGGGCAGCGACATCGGTCGCGACCAGGACATCGATGGCGCCCTTCCGGAATTTCGTGAGGGCTTTTTCGCGGGCGATCTGCCCGAGATCACCGTGTACCGCGCCGACCGCGAATCCGCGCTCGGCCAGTTCGTCGGCGACCTTCTGCGCGGTGCGTTTGGTGCGGGTGAAGACCATGGTGGCGCCACGGCCCTCGGCCTGCAGTACTCGCGAGATCAATTCGCTCTTGTCCAGCGCATGCGCCCGGTAGACGAATTGCGCGGTGCGATCGTGCACCGCCGAATCGTGCGGTTCCTCGGCGCGGATATGAGTGGGGCGGGTGAGGAAAGTGCGGGCCAGGGTGATGATCGGGCCCGGCATGGTCGCCGAGAACAGCATCGTCTGCCGTTTGTCGGGCACCATCCCGAGAATTCGCTCGATATCGGGCAGGAAGCCCAGATCGAGCATTTCGTCGGCCTCGTCCAACACCAGGACGCCCACTTTGCCGAGGATCAGATGCTGCTGATCGGCCAGGTCCAGCAGGCGGCCGGGAGTCCCGACCACGACATCGACGCCCCGGCGCAGGGCCGCGATCTGCGATTCGTAAGGCCGGCCACCGTAGATGGAGGTGACCTGCAGCGGACCCTTCTCGTTGGTGAGGTATTTCGCCGCGTTCTCCAGGTCCTTGGTCACCTGGATGCACAGTTCGCGCGTCGGCACGATGATCAGGGCCCGAGGAGTGCCGTCCAGTGGCGTGGTGCCGGATTCGGCGGTGGCGATCCGATGGAGCAGGGGAACTCCGAAGCCGAAGGTCTTACCCATTCCGGTCCGGGCCTGGCCGATGAGATCCTCACCGGCCAGCGCCAGGGGCAGCGTGAGTTCCTGGATTGCGAAAGTGCGTTCGATGCCCATCCCACCGAGTGCGCGGACGATTTCGTCGCGCACGCCCAATTCGGTGAAAGTCGGTGCGGTGTGTGCGGAGTCCAGCTCAGCTGTCAGCAGCGTTTCCGCCAGACCCGGTTCCGGTTCAACTGTGATCTTGCTCAGGTTCGTGCCTTCCCTCGTTATCGCGCTACACGCGCACGAGGCGTGGGGCGGACCGGCCGGTCCGCGACGACCACGGATCCGCCCTGCGATATTCACCCGGGCCGCCGCCGGATGTCGGCAGATGCCCGCGAATGGGGCAGCGAAGCTCGGACATCGGCGCAGCGCATCGGTGACGCGGATCTGGTGCGCGCACATTTTCCGTGGACCCCGGAGAATTCTCTGACCACCGCACGGACACCCGCGGTGCGCGACTTTCGGCGCTGCCGGTTCTCATGGATCGGCTGAATTCTTCCGTTGTCCGTCGCGATTGTAGCGTGCTATTGTTCCGCGCTCCGAAAGGCGCTGGAGCAAATCCGCTGGACGTTGTTTGTTTCCCTCTCCGGCGCAGGTGAGCGGGCCTGTGCGGCAGAGTGTTTCACCCGGTGTGGGGACTATCCACGCGGCCCCGGAATCCGAGATGCCCCGAAGGTGATTCGGCACACACCGTGGGCGTCCGGCCTCGGCTTAGCTGGTACCGCCGTACACGTGTATGAGAGATTCGTGCCGTGAGCATCGCAGACCGAGGTATCGCCCTGGCCGATCGTGCCGTCCGAGCGGTCGATCCGGATGGCGGACTATCCCGGGCCGTCGAGCGGGCCGCACGCAACGTCTGGGCACTGACCTTCGGCGACGGCGTAGAAGGACGCCGGCCGACGCCGACCACGGTGCTCTGGGACGAACCGCATCGCCAGCTGCGCCGTTTCGAATCGACCCTGCTGAGCGGCGGGGCCGGCCCTGCCGCTCAGGGCGTGTTGTTGGTGCCTCCGCTGGCCGCGCCGGCCAGTTGCTTCGATCTGCGGCCCGGTCAGAGCTTGGCCGAGTTCCTGCTGGAGACCGGCCGTGCCCCGTACGTGATCGACTACGGCGAGATCAGCTACGCCGATCGCCGGATGGGTTTCGACGACTGGGTGTACGACATCCTGCCCGAGGCGATCCGCCGTACCGCCGCCGACCGGGCCGCCGCCGGCGGCGAACCGGTCGTGGACCTGGTGGGCTGGTCGCTCGGCGGCACGATGGCCCTGCTCACGACGGCCGCGGATGCCGAGCTGCCGATCCGGTCCGTCACCGCCATCGGCGCCCCGTTGAACTACAACGCGATGCCGATGACCCCGCAACTCGCCGCCGCCGCACGGCTCACCGGCACCGGCGCCGTCGTGGGCGCCGCCCTGCGCGCAGTGGGTGGGGTGCCCGCCCCCCTGACGAGGCTCGGATACCGCATCACCGCGTGGGACCGTGAGGTCAAACGACCCTGGTTCGTCGCCAGCAATCTGGCCCGCACCGAATCGCTGGCCCGGATGGAGGCGATCGACCGTTTCATGGCCGATATGCCCGGCTATCCCGGTCGTGTGTACCAGCAGCTGTGGAACCGCCTGGTGCTGCGCGACGAGATCGGTCGCGGTGTCGTCGATTTCGGAAAGGGCGAGATCCGGCTGGCCGATATCACCGCGCCGGTGTTGCTGGTGGGCGGACCCTCCGATGTCATCACGCCGGCCCGTGCGGTCGAACACGGGGTGTCCACGCTGACCGGTGCGCGGGCGGTCCACTACGAAACCGCGCCCGGGGGACATCTCGGCATCCTCGCCGGCGCCTCCGCCCGTGCCACGACCTGGACCTATCTCGACAAATTCCTCACCACACCAGCCTGACCGCGGCGTCCCCCGCCGACGGCGTACTACGCTGGAGTTCCATGGGAGCACAGTCACCCGCCGCGTGGGGTGTTATACCGAGCGATATGCCCTCTTCACCCATCCCCGCCGAACACCCCGGCGTGACCGATCTGTTCGCGGTGCTCGCCTACGGTGAGGTCTCCGCGTTCTACCGACTGGCCGAGGAAGCCACGCTCTCCCCGTCGCTGCGCGGCAAGGTCGCGGTGGCCCGGATGGCAGCGGCCGAACTCGCGCATTTCGAACGGCTCGAGGCGGCTCTCACCGCGCGCGGCGCCGACGTGTACGACGCGATGGCGCCGTACACCGGCGCGCTGGACGACTACCACCGCTCCACCGACCCGTCCACCTGGCTCGAGTCGATGGTGAAATTCCATGTCGGTGACGGTATCGCCGCCGATTTCTACCGCGAGATCGCCGGGGCCCTCAGCCCCGACGTGGCAGCCGTCGTGCGCGATGTACTGGCCGACACCGGGCATTCGGAATTCGTGATCGACGAAGTGCGCCGCGCGGTGGCGACGAGCCGCTCCGAACGCGACCGTCTCACCCTGTGGGGTCGGCGGCTCCTGGGGGAGGCGATCACCCAAGCGCAGTACGTAATGGCCCAGCGCGACGAACTCACCGAACTCGTGCTGGCGGCGACGGGTGACCTGAACGGAATCGCCACGCTCTTCGACCGGATGCAGACAGCGCACGCGGAGCGGATGTCCGTGCTGGGTCTGTAGACCGCTCGGATCGATGAGCACCATTACGCTGACAGCGCACCCCTGCTGTGTACCGGTCGTGCCCGGGCTCAACTAGCCTTGTCGGGACAACACAGGACTCTAGGTTCGGAGGTTGGCCGTGGAGGTCAAGATCGGTATTTCGGATAGCCCGCGCGAACTCGTCATTGCCAGTTCGCAGAGCCCGGACGAGGTCGAGACCCTCGTCTCCGAGGCGCTGGGGGCTGAGAGCGGGGTACTCGCGCTGGCCGATGAGAAGGGCCGCAAATACCTGATCCAGGCCGCCAAGGTCGCCTACGTGGAGATCGGCGCCGCGACCGGCGGCCGGGTGGGGTTCGCGGCGGTCTGAGGCCGAGCCCGCAGAAGCTCGAAGCCCCTGCCCGGTGGGCAGGGGCTTCGTCGTGTTCGGTCGATCCGATGTCTCAGCCGATCGGATGCAGTGGGACGTGTTTGAGGCCGCCCCAGGCCAGTGCGACGGTGGTGTCCACGGCATCGTCCTTGGGGATCGGGCGGTCGGCCTCGAGCCAGTACCGGGCGGTGAACTGGCTCGCGCCGACCAGGCCGACGGCGAGGATGCGGGCCCGGTAGGGGTCCAGGCCGGAGTCGTGGGCGACCAGGTCGTAGACCGCGTCCACGCAGGCCTCGGTGGCTTGTTCGACGCGGCGCTGGACCTGGGGTTCGTTGGTGAGATCGGATTCGAAGACCAGGCGGAAGCCCTGCATCTCGTTGTCCACGAAGTCGTAGTACGCGGCGACTGCGGCCCGGACGCGCTGTTTGTTGTCGGTGGTGGAGCGCAGCGCCTGGCGCACACTGGACACCAGCATGTCGACATAGTTCTGCAGGACTGCCAGATACAGTTCCAGTTTGCTGGTGAAGTGCTGGTAGAGCACCGGCTTGCTGACGCCCGCGCACTGGGAGATCTCGTCCATACCGGCGGCGTGGTAGCCCCGTAGTACGAAAATCTCACTGGCAGCCGCGAGTAGCTGTAGGCGTCGTTCGTCGCGGGGAAGCCGGGTGCCACGTTTGGGGGCGGTGCCGGACGCCGGGCGGGACGTCATCCGGTCCACGAGGTCGGTCATATTCGGATCTCCCAGTCGATTCCCCGGCAAAGGGGTGTGTACCGGGTCTTTCGAGCACCATACTCGCTTCCGGTGCTGTTGCCGACCCGGGTCGGTGAACCGCCGACCGGCTCCGATCTGCGTGGTGCCGTACAGGAATCCCGGAGGGCGGCCCGCGCGCGAGCCGGTTTGCCGACTGTTGCGGGTACTTCCATTGTGGCCCCTATGGGGGCCTGTGAGAGTCTGGAACTGTGACCGACCGACCGGAAAACCCCTCCGGCGGCGGGCGCAGCGCGCACCGCCCCCAGGATTCAGACCTCGCGGTCGCCGCGAGAGCGGCCACGTCGCGCGCGGACGAACCCCGGGAACCGCTGGCCGCGCGCCGGGATCCCGTCGGGGATCCGGCGCCGGCGGCCCGGGAAGTAGCGGCCGGGCGCACGAAGCGTCGGCTGCGGTTTTCCGCCACCCGATACGGCTGGCGCGTGTATGCGCTGCCGGTGCTGGTCGCGCTGACGGTGTTCGTGGTGTTCGACGCGGTGCGCGCCGGATCGGGGGCGCCGGCGGATCCCGCCGATCCCCGTCTGGGCACGCTCGGGCCGCCGCCGGCCAGTGCCGGGGTCATCGGTGCGCCGCCCGGCGACGGCACTTTTCCGGCGGATCTGCCGATCGGGGCACTGCCCGCCGGTGGGAAGTTCACCGAGACCGGGAAGGGCACATGGCGGATCGTCCCGGGTACCTCCGAGCGGGCCGGTGCGGGCGAGCAGTTCACCTTCACCTACACCGTCGAAATCGAGAACGGTATCGATACCCGCAATTTCGGCGGCGACGAATCCGTGGCCCGGATGGTGGAATCGACCCTCGGCAACCCGAAGAGCTGGGTGCACGACCGCAAGTTCGCGTTCCAGCGGATCGACCACGGAGAGCCGGATTTCCGGATCTCGCTGACGGCCCGCGAGACGACTCGTAAGGCGTGCGGTTTCGATATCCCGATCGATTCGTCCTGCTACAACTCCGATGAGGGTCGCGTGGTGTTGTCGGAGGCGCGCTGGGTGCGCGGGGCACCGGCTTTCGACGGCGATATCGGCTCCTATCGGCAGTACCAGGTCAACCACGAGGTGGGTCACGCCATCGGGTACCACGCGCATCAGCCGTGTGAGAGCGAGGGCGGCCTGGCTCCGGTGATGATGCAGCAGACCTTCGGCACCGCCAACAACCAGATCGCGGCACTGGACCCGACCGGGGTCGTGCCGATGGACGGGAAGACCTGCCGCTTCAACCCGTGGCCGTATCCACGCGGCTGAGCCCGGCCGCGAATGGGCGGCGACGGCCGGGAAGAATGCTTTCCGCACCGGCGTTGTACAGGGAACCTACGCCGGTGTGGGTGCGCCTGGAGGCCGTGGCGGATACCGATCCCCGGCCGGACAGGGCGCGCCCGCGCACACCGCACCCGGCTATTTCGATACGAGGAGTTCGAAGACGTGTCATCACCGCAGTCCCTGCCCCCACTTGTAGAGCCTGCCGCCGAGCTGACCAGGGACGAGGTCGCCCGTTACAGCCGCCACCTGATCATTCCCGACCTCGGGATGGACGGGCAGAAACGGCTGAAGAACGCGAAGGTGCTCGTGATCGGCGCCGGTGGGCTGGGTTCTCCGGCCCTGCTCTATCTGGCCGCCGCCGGTGTCGGCACACTCGGCATCGTCGAATTCGACGAGGTGGACGCCTCGAATCTGCAGCGTCAGGTCATTCACGGTGAGTCCGATATCGGCCGTCCCAAGGCCGACAGCGCCCGTGATTCGATTCTGGAGATCAATTCCGGGATCGATGTGCGGCTGCACAAGATCCGGCTGGAGCCGGAGAACGCGGTGGAGCTGTTCGGCGAGTACGACCTGATCGTCGACGGCACCGACAACTTCGCGACTCGCTACCTGGTCAACGATGCCGCCGTGCTGGCCGGTAAGCCCTACGTGTGGGGTTCGATCTACCGATTCGAGGGCCAGGTCTCGGTGTTCTGGGAGGACGCGCCGGACGGTCGCGGCCTCAACTACCGCGATCTGTACCCGGAGGCGCCGCCGCCCGGGATGGTTCCGTCCTGCGCCGAGGGCGGGGTGCTCGGGGTGCTGTGCGCCTCCATCGGCTCGGTGATGGTGACCGAGGCCATCAAGCTCATCACCGGTATCGGCGACCCGCTGCTGGGCCGTCTCATGGTGTACGACGCACTCGATATGAACTACCGGACCATCAAACTGCGCCGCGACCCCGCGCGTCAGCCGATCACCGAACTGATCGACTACGAGGCGTTCTGTGGTGTGGTGTCGGACGAGGGGCAGGCCGCGGCCGCCGGTTCGACCGTGACCGCCCGCGAGCTGAAGGAGCTGCTCGACGCCGGCGACGTGGAACTCATCGATGTCCGCGAGCCCGTGGAATGGGACATCGTGCACATCGACGGCGCCACCCTGATTCCGAAGGATCGCATCCTCTCGGGTGAGGCGCTGTCCGAACTGCCGCAGAACCGCAAGATCGTGCTGCACTGCAAGACCGGTGTCCGGTCCGCCGAAGCGCTGGCCGCGCTCAAGCGCGCCGGTTTCGCCGACGCCACGCATCTGCAGGGCGGCGTCATCGCCTGGGCTCACCAGGTGGATCCCTCGCTGCCGGTGTACTGAGCGACCTCGGTCGCGGCGCCGGCCGACCCGCGCGTGAACGCGTGCGGGCGGCGGGCGCGGGCCGGCGGGTTCCGGCGTGTCGCGGCACTGCTACGACACGGTGTGGCGCACTGTCGGGGCCCGGCGCCGGGAGTACGGTACCGCCGTGACCACCACTGTCGAACCTCCCGAGCATGTGCGGGCCACCTACGGACTGCGTGAATTGACCCCGGTCGCTCTCGGTGACTGGGAAGGCGGCTGGCGCCTCGGCGATGTGGTCCTGAGTCCCGTTGCCGACCATGCGCGGGCGGCCTGGTCGGCGAAGGTCCGGGAAAGCCTGCGGGTGGACGGGCTGCGGCTGGCCCGGCCGGTGCGGGCCACCGACGGCCGGTACGTGGTGTCGGGCTGGCGGTGCGACACCTATATGCCGGGGGCTCCCGAACCGCGGCACGACGAGGTGATCTCGATATCGCTGCGGCTGCACAAGGCCACCGCGAACCTGGAACGGCCCAGGTTCCTGTCGCAGCCGCCGGTGACACCCTGGCTGGACGTGGATGTGTTCGTGGCCGCGGATCGGGCGGCGTGGGAGGCGGTGCCGCTGCGCACCCTGCGTGCGGCCGGCGCGGTGATGGAGAACTCGCCGGACGGGCGCCACAGTCTCGACCTGATCGGCCAGCTCGCCACGCTGCGCAAACCTGTCCGCACTCCTGCGCAACTGGTGCACGGGGATCTGTTCGGCACTGTGCTGTTCGCGGGCGCGCTGACACCCGCACTCACCGATCTCACACCGTATTGGCGTCCGCCGGCGTGGGCGGCGGGAGTGGTCGTGGTGGACGCGCTGTCCTGGGGCGGGGCCGACGACGGACTGCTGGAACGCTGGTCCGATCTACCCGAGTGGCCGCAGATGCTGTTGCGTGCGGTGATGTTCCGGCTGGCGGTGCACGTGCTGCATCCGCGATCGACGCCGGAAGCGCTGCCCGGCCTGGTGCGCACGGCGGACATGGTGCGCTTCCTGCTCTGAGACCCGGTTGGTCCGGTTCCTCCCCAATCGGCGACCGCAGTCAGGATCCACCGCGGGGGACGCCGTGCCGAGTGGCCGACCCTGCGTTTCGCATCGCCTGATCGCGGCGCCCGATCGCGCCGTGTTCCTCGGTTGTGGTGGCCGACCCCACCCCGAAGTGGTTCGGTATTCTCGCTCGTTTGTGAGCCCTGACAGGAACCGCAATACGGCTACGGAAGGTGAACCGCGGCCACGGTTCGAGGGGGTCGGGGTGGAGCGGTACCAGATCCACACCGAGCTGCTGCCCGCGTATCAGCAGATTCGGCGAGCCATCGACAACGCATCGGCGGCCTGTGCGGGGATCAGCGGTGTGCTCCATGTCGGGTTCACCGCCCCCTGGTGCGGTGACCTCATCGTGCGGGCTGCGCAGGAGTTGCGCTCCCGCCATCCCCGCTGCGTCGTCGAGCTCCGGGAAGCCACTTACAACGCCGCTGTCGAAGCGCTGCGGAACGAGGAGGTCGACCTGCTGGTCGCCGAGCTTCCCGTGGTGGGGCCGGGCGTCATCGTCGGCCCTGTCGTGTTCTCCGAGCCCCGTTGTCTCGTAGTGCCCGCCACCCACCACCTGGCGGTGCGGAAAACGGTGTCGATGGAGGACCTCGCCCTCCTGCCGCTGATCACCGCGATCGGCGTGTCCCCGGTCTGGCGCGACGCATACTTCCCCCGCCGCACACCCCGCCGTAGTAGGCGGCATTGAGCATGAAGCCGACGATCAGCGACACAGTTCGCGAGCGGAACAGCGGCAGCGGGACCATCGGGTGCTCGCCTCTGGCCTGCACCACGAAGAAAGCGGCAGCAGCGGCCGCGGCCACCAGTAGCGACCCGACCGTGAGCGGTCGGCCGAAGCCCTCGGCGCCGCCCTCGATAACTCCGTAGATCAGCGCGCCCATCGCGAGTACCGCCGTCACCTGCCCCACCACATCCAGCCGCGCGGGCAGCCGCGGAGAGGCCGGTACCCGGACCAGCAGGGCGAGGGCCAGCAGGCTTGCCGGCAGGTTGATGAAGAAGATCCATTGCCAGCCCGCGGTGGCGGTCAGTGCCCCGCCGAGCACCGGCCCGGCCGCGACCGCGACCGCGCCGCCCACAGTCCAGATGGCGATCGCCTGCGCCCTTTTCGCCTGGTCGGGGAAGCCCTGGCGGACCATCGCCAGCGACGCCGGCATTACCACCGCCGCGGCGGCTCCCTGCACCAGCCGCGCCGCCACCAGCAGGCCGAGTCCCGGCGCCAGCCCGCACCCGGCCGACGCCAGCGCGAAGAGTACGAGTCCGCCGCCGAATGCCCGGCGGGCCCCGATGCGGTCGGAGAGGGCGCCCGCCGAGAGCATCAGCGCGGCGAATATCAGCGCGTACCCGTCCACGACCCATTGCAGCCCGGACATGCCGACGTCGAGGCTGCGGCCGATATCGGGCAACGCGACGGTGACTATCAGCGCGTCCAGAGTAATGAGGAAAAAGCCCAGCAGGGCCGCACCGAGCACCGCGGGCGATCCGCCCTGGTCCGCGGGACGGGCCGCGGCGGAGGGGGCGAGCAGGGTTTTCATCAGCGACTCCTGGGACGTTCGGACCGGGCGTGCAACCAAGATTCGAGGCCGGGCGACCACTGATGGACCGGCCGCGATCCGGCGGCTGCGAGACCGGAGAGTGCCGTGGCACCGCGGTTATGCCGTCGGCGGCGGGGCAGGGTGAGAACCGGCCCCGAAGGGCGGCGCAGTGCGGTTATCGGGAGCGTGAGCCTGCTACCTGTGCGGGCGTGACACTGTTGCCGTCGTCCCAGGTCGCGGTCATCACCACGGAGTGGAGCGCAGGAGTGTCGATTCGCGGTGGTCCGCGTGCACCGCCATGCGTGTGCATGTCTCGGCGACCGCCCGCTCGGATTCGGCCACAGACGGCGCGGCGGCCTCGGCGGGTTCGAGCATGGCTGGGTGATCTCCTGTCGCCATGGTGGGTTCGGGTGGGTGCTCCGGCGGCGGGCGAAATGCTCGGCCGCCGGGAGAAGGAAAGTCGGGTGAGTGAACAGGCGAAGTCCGAGCGCCACGCGCTCGCCGCCCTTCACACAGTGCCAGTCGGCGGACCCGTCGAACAACGCCCGATGCGTAAGGACAACTTTAGCGTCGCTAAAGAATCCCGTCGGGCCGCGAGTGTCGAATGAGAATCGCCCGCCCGTCCGCCGAATCCGGATCACCGTTGCAGACACGGGCCAGTTCCATTGTCGCGCAATAGTTCTCATCGTCGCTTGCGGGTCCGAGGCGCCATCAACTCCCTTGACGAAACCGCAAGTAGACCCGCATATTCGCCGGAAGCCGGCCGATCTCGGACCGGCCGGCTCCTGGAGGAACGGGAAGTGTCAGACGTTGGCGTAGGCCAGTGACGGGACCCGGCCCACCGCGAACGAGGCGCGCCGGTAGAACCACCAGGTGACCCCGGCCATCACCAGGAACGCCACCGCGTAGGCCCAGAAGGCGGGCGCCATGGTGCCGAAGTGGGTGTTGGACAGGCGCAGCGCCTGCTGGAGTACGAAACCGCCGAACGCGCCGACCGCACCGATGACCCCGATCGCCGCACCCGCTTGCCGCTTCGCGGAAGCGGCCGATTCGGCGGCTGTCATTCCGTGGTCGGCCGTGTGCTTCCGTACCTGGGCGCTGAAGATGGACGGGATCATCCGGTAGGTGGATCCGTTGCCGATTCCGGTGAGCACGAACAGCACCAGGAAGGCCAGCAGATACAGCGGGAAACTCTTCATCTCGAGCGCTGTCATGATCAGCGCGACCGCCACCGCCATTCCGCCGAACACCATGACGGTGATCTTGGCGCCGCCGCCCAGTTTGTCCGAGAGCCAGCCGCCGAACGGCCGGGAGAACGAGCCGACGAAGGCGCCGAGGAAGGCGAGGTTGCCGATGGTGGTGATCCAGCCGATATTCGCCAGATCGGGGAAATTGGCTTTGATGAGGGTGGGGAAGGCGAACGAGAATCCGATGAACGAACCGAAGGTGCCGACATAGAGGAAGGCCATCACCCAGGTGTGCCGGTTGGTCAGTGCCAGTTTGTAGGAGCGTCCGTCGGATTTCGCGGTGGACAGGCTGTCCATATAGCGCAACGCACTGAACGAAGCGGCCAGGATGAACGGGATCCAGACCAGGACCGACAGGGTGATGCCGAACCGGTAGCCGGCGGCGTCCTGTGCGGTGAGGTGAGTGCCCAGGGTGATCAACAGCGGTACCAGGAGCTGGGTCTGCGCGACGCCGAGATTGCCGCCCGCGGCATTGATTCCCAGTGCCGCGCCTTTCTTCCCGTCCGGGAAGAAGAACGAGATGTTGGCCATCGACGACGAGAAGTTGCCGCCGCCGAAACCCGATAGCGCGGCCAGGATCACGAATACCCACATCGGTGTTCCGGGCTGGTTGACGAAAACGATCAGACCCACGGTCGGGATCAGCAGCATCGCCGCGCTGAATGCCGTGAAGGCCCGCCCGCCGAAGCGAGGAATGGCGAAGGTGTACGGGATGCGCAACGTCGAACCGACCAGCGTCGGAATGGAAGTGAGCAGCAGCGCATTGCTCACCGCGGTCGGGTTTCCTTTGCCGAGTCCGTCCAGGAAGGCGAATCCGGCGGCGCCCATACCGGTCACCACGCTGGCCCACAGGACCCAGATGCTGAATCCGAGATTCTCCGCGAACACGGAGAACAGCAGGTTCTTCTTCGCGGTGCGGTCGGCGCCGGATTCCCAGAACCGTTCGTTATCGGGTTCCCACCCGTCGATCCAGCGCCCGCGGCGCCGGTGGGTGAAGGCTGTTGCCGTATCGGGTGATTGCCGGCCGGTGTCGACTATCGCGGTCATCGGCGTCCCTCTCGTCGTGACTCGACGCCCCGGAATCGGGGCGCCCGGCCGCGGCAGCCGGGCAGTCGAGTGCGGTGTTGTGACGTGAGAAAACGCTAGAAGTCCGGTGTTTCAAAGAAATAGCGCGCAATGACGATCGCCACAAATCCCGCTCACGATCGCGGAACACCCGGGTGATCGGTCGTTAACGTCGTTGGAACGCGCGTTCAGTGGTCGGGGTAGTCGGCCAGCAGCGTGTCGAGGAAACAGCGAGTGGTCTTGGCTGCCCGGTCCGCGTCGCCCTCGATGATGGCCTGCACCAGTTCGCGGTGTTCGGCGCAGTACCAGCGGTTGATGCGATCGGTGCGCGAACGGGTTACCGATTCGATATTGCCGAGCAGCAGATCGTAGAACTCGATGTACACCGCGTTGCCGCTGGCGACGACGATCGCGCGATGCAGCTGCACATCCGCCTCGATGGCGGCGGTGCGGTCCACCCGCCACAGGCTGTTGCGCTCTTCGAGCAGCCGGCGCAGGGTGGCGATATCGGATTCGTCGCGGCGATGGGCGGCGAGCGCGGCGGCGGTGGCCTCCAGCCCGTGACGGAGTTCCAGGACGTCGCGTTCGGCGGCTTCGGCGAAGTACTTGGCGAGGGTGCCGCCTACCTCCGAGGTGGCGATGACATAGGTGCCGGAGCCCTGCCGCCGTTCCAGCATTCCGGCATGGACCAGCGCCTGCACGGCTTCGCGCAGAGTGTTGCGGCCGGTGCCGGTGAGTTCGGCCAATTCCGGTTCGGTGGGTATTCGCGTGCCGATCGGCCAGCGACCGGAGCGGATATCCTCTTTGAGTTGCTCGGTGACCTGGGCGATGAGACTGGTGCGTCGGACGCTTTGCACCGCAACAGAGTACCGCTGATCACAATCCCCTTGCTCCACTCATAGGGTCATCCTATGATTTCTCGGTGACTGCGACGCTGCCCGAGGCTACCCATGCGGCCGATCCCTCCCTCGAGCAGCGCAAACGTTCGCTGACCGAGGGACGCCTGCTGGTACTCGCGGCAATCGTCATGTCCGCCCTCACTCTCCGAGTGGCGGTCACCGCGTTCACCCCCCTGGCCGAGGACATCGGCCGGGATATCGGCTACTCGACGGCCGTGGTCGGGATATTCGGGATGATCCCGACCCTGATGTTCTCCGTGACGGGTCTGCTGACCCCGCTGCTGGTCCGCTTCCTCGGGTTGGAACGGACGGTGCTGGCCGCCATGGCGGCCGCGGGCATCGGCATGCTGGTCCGCGTGTTCGTCTCGGGCACGGCCGAACTGCTCCTGTTCTCCGCACTCGCGCTCGGCGGGATGGGCATCGGCAATATCGTGGTCCCGCCGCTGGTGAAACGCTATTTCCCGGACCGGCTGGCCACCGTGAGCGCGCTCTACATCACCATGGTGCAGATCGGCACCGTGCTGCCCGCGCTGGTCGCGGTGCCGCTCGCCGAGGCGCACGGCTGGCGCGTCTCCCTGGGCGTGTGGGCGCTACTCGGTTTCGCGGCCGCCGTGCCCTGGATCGGCGTGCTGCGTACCCGCCGCGGTCGCGACAAGGCCGACAACACGGCACTTCCGGCCGCGGGCGCTCCGCCGGTGAAGGTGTGGCGCTCGCCGCTGGCCTGGGGAATGGCGGCCACATTCGGAATGACCTCGCTGACCACCTACTCGATGTTCACCTGGCTGCCGACGATCCTCGCCGACGCCGGCGCCGACGCGGCCTTCGGTGGCTCGATGGTCGCGCTGTTCGCGCTCGTCGGATTGGTCGCCGCGCTGACCGCGCCCACGGTGGCGGCCCGGCTCGCGAACCCGTATCCGGTGGTCGTGGGTTGTGCCGCCTGTTTCCTCGTGGCCTTCGCGGGGCTGCTGCTGGCGCCGATGAGCGCGCCCATCCTGTGGGTGACGATCCTGGGCCTCGGTCCCAGCACCTTCCCGATGACACTCACCCTCATCAATCTGCGCACCCGGACACCGGCCGGGTCGGCGGCGCTCTCGGGCTTCACGCAGGGCGTCGGTTACGCGCTGGCCTGTATCGGACCGGTGGTGTTCGGCATGCTGCACACGGCGACCCACGGGTGGACGGCGCCGTTCGCGCTGCTCTGCGTCGCGGTCCTGGTGCTGCTGATCGGCGCCTGGCAGGCCTGCAAACCGCGGATGCTCGAGGACGGCGCGGCGGGGCGCTGAAGCCCGCCCGAGTTGCGGCCGGCAGTGACGCGGGTCATCATCGGACCGAGCCCTCACCGCGGCCGGCGGCGAAAATGGGCACTTCGTGATCGACGGAAACGCTGATGTGACAACGAGTTAACATCGGCGGTCTTCTCACCTGACCGGCTCGAACCGCGTGAGAAACCGTTGATTCGACGGTCATTCTGGGCAGCATTGCCGCAATACCCGTTTCCTAACGTTGGGTCGAACCACGTTGGGAGGCCCTTTTGAGCACGCAGACGGAAAGCCGCGCTTTCGCAGCGTCGATCCGGCGGCCGAAGCTGGAACGCTGGGACGCCGAGGACACCGCGGCCTGGGCAGCCGGCGGTAAGAAGATCGCCACGCGCAATCTGATCTGGTCGGTCGTCGCCGAGCACATCGGATTCTCCATCTGGTCCATCTGGTCGGTGATGGTGCTGTTCATGCCAACCGAGACCTACGGGATCGACGCGGCGGGCAAGTTCTTCCTCGTCGCCGTGCCCACCCTGGTCGGCGCGATTCTGCGCATCCCCTACACGGTCGCGACCGCCCGGTTCGGCGGCCGCAACTGGACGGTGTTCAGCGCCGCCGCGCTACTGGTTCCGGCCGTGCTCACCCTCTACTTCGTGAATCAGCCCGGCACCTCCTATACGACCTATCTGGTTGTCGCGGCGTTCGCCGGTCTGGGTGGCGGCAACTTCGCCTCCTCGATGACCAACATCAACGCTTTCTATCCGCAGCGGCTCAAGGGCTGGGCCCTGGGCATGAACGCGGGCGGCGGCAATATCGGCGTCCCCGTCATCCAGCTGTTCGGCCTGCTGGTCATCGCCACGCTCGGCGATCAGTACGCCTCGGTCATCTGCGCGACCTACCTGGTGCTGGTGGTGCTGGCCGGACTCGGGGCCGCCCTGTTCATGGACAACCTGCCGAACCAGAAGGCCGATCTGTCCTACATGCTCACGGCATTGAAGGTGCCGCAGTCCTGGGCGGTGTCGTTCCTCTACATCGGCACGTTCGGTTCCTTCATCGGGTACAGCTTCGCCTTCGGCCAGATCCTGCAGATCAGCTTCGTGACCGGCGGCGAGACCGCGGCGCACGCGGCTCTGCACGCCGCCCAGATCGCGTTCATCGGACCGCTGCTCGGCTCGATCGCCCGCCCCTACGGCGGCAAGCTCGCCGATCGGATCGGCGGCAGCCGGGTGACCCTGTGGACCTTCGTGGCGATGATGCTCGCGGCCGTGCTGGTCGCGGTGGCCTCGACGGTCGCCGACGGTTCGAGCACCGGCGCCTCGGGCGGGGTGCTGGTGACCCTGGTCGCCGGGTTCGTCGCCCTGTTCATCCTGTCCGGCCTGGGCAACGGCTCGGTCACCAAGATCATCCCGTCGGTTTTCGACGCGAAATCCCGCGGCCTGGACGCGCGCCCCGCCGATCGCGCCGCCTGGGCGCAGAACACCTCGGGCGCGCTCATCGGTTTCGTCGGCGCCGTCGGCGCCCTGGGCGGCGTCGGTATCAACCTGGTCCTGCGGTCGTCCTACTCCTCGACCCAGTCCGCGACCACCGCCTTCTGGGTGTTCATGGGGTTCTATATCGCCTGCGCCCTGGTCACCTGGACCGTGTTCCTGCGCCGTCCCGGCGCCCCGGCCCGCGACCGCGAGGTGGTCGCCGAAGCCGAGGCCCTGGTCCGCCGGGCCGAATCCGGCTCCCGTATCCCCGCCCGGCCCACCGCATCCCGGTCTGCCCGGCCGTCGGCAAGCCGCTGACACCGGACCCCCACGGAGGACACCATGAACGCACAGCGCAAAAAAGTCGTCGTCGCCGGTCACGGCATGGTCGGGCACCGGTTCGTCGAGGCCCTCCGCGCACGCGACGATTCGGGACAGTGGCAGGTCGTCGTGCTCGGCGAGGAGAAGCTGGCCGCCTACGACCGGGTGGGCCTGTCCGCCTACATCGGTAGCTGGGATCCCGCCTCGCTGTCGCTGCCGGGTAACGAGTACGCCGGCGACGACCTGGTGGATCTGCGCCTGGGTCAGCGCGCGGAAGCCGTCGACAAGGACGCCCAGAAGGTGACCACCACCGCCGGCGAGGTGCTCGACTACGACGCCCTCGTACTGGCGACCGGTTCCTATCCGTTCGTGCCGCCCGTGCCGGGGCACGAACACCCGGAGTGTTTCGTCTACCGCACCGTCGAGGACCTCGACGGCATCAAGGCCGCGGCCGATGCGGCCGGGCCGGGCGCGCACGGTGTGGTCGTGGGCGGCGGCCTGCTCGGACTGGAAGCGGCCAACGCGCTGCGCCTGCTCGGGCTCACCCCGCACGTCGTGGAGTACAACGACCGCCTGATGCCGGCCCAGGTCGACGAGGGCGGCGGCGCGATCCTGGAGAAACTGGTCACCGATCTGGGGTTGCTGGTGCACACCGGTGTGGGCACCGCCGGGATCGAACGCGCCGCGGCGGCCGCTCCGGCCGAGCGGCTGCGGATCACGCTGTCCGACGACAGCGTGATCGAGGCGGCACTGGTGGTGTTCTCCGCCGGTGTCCGTCCGCGCGACCAGATCGCCCGCGACGCCGGACTCGACGTCGGCCCGCGCGGTGGTGTGATCACCGACCTGGGCCTGGCCACCTCCGATCCGAATATCTACGCCATCGGCGAATGCGCCGCGATCGAAGGCGTCTGCTACGGCCTGGTGGCGCCCGGCTACAGCACCGCCGAGATCGTGGCCGACCGGCTGCTGGGCGGCGCCGGCGAGTTCCCCGGCGCCGATATGTCCACCAAGTTGAAACTGCTCGGGGTGGATGTGGCCAGCTTCGGCGACGCGCACGGCGTCACGGAGGGCGCGCTGTCGGTCGTCCTGCACGACGCCGCCCGGGGCACCTACGCGAAACTGGTGATCTCCGACGACGCGCAGACCCTGCTCGGCGGCATCCTGGTCGGCGACGCCACCCAGTACGCCGCGCTACGACCGCTGGTCGGCCGGCCGCTACCGGCCGAACCGGCCGCGTTGATCTCCCCGGCCGGTGCGGAACTGGGCGCCGACGCGCTGCCCGACGAGGCGCAGATCTGCTCCTGCAACGATGTGAGCAAGGGCGCCATCTGCGGCGCCATCGCCGAGGGCGCGTGCGATATCCCGGCCATCAAGGCCTGCACCAAGGCCGGCACCTCCTGCGGCGGCTGTGTGCCGATGATCAAGAAGGTGCTGGAGCAGTCCGGCGTCGAGATGTCCACAGCGCTGTGCGAACACTTCGAGCAGTCCCGGGCCGAGCTGTTCCAGATCGTGCAGGCCACCGGTATCCGCACGTTCTCCGACCTCATCGCCCGGCACGGCCGCGGCACCGGCTGCGATATCTGCAAGCCGACCGTGGCCTCGATCCTCGCGTCCACCTCCAGCGACCACATCCTGGAAGGCGAGCAGGCCGCGCTACAGGACACCAACGACCACTTCCTGGCGAATCTGCAGAAGAACGGCACCTACTCGGTGGTGCCGCGGATGCCCGGCGGCGAGGTGACGCCCGAACAGCTGATCGTGATCGGTGAGGTCGCCAAGGAGTTCGGCCTCTACACCAAGATCACCGGTGGGCAGCGGATCGATCTGTTCGGAGCCCGGGTCGAACAATTGCCGCTCATCTGGAAGCGACTGGTGGACGCCGGAATGGAATCCGGCCATGCCTACGGTAAATCGCTGCGCACCGTCAAGAGCTGTGTCGGCTCGACCTGGTGCCGGTACGGCCAGCAGGATTCGGTCGGCATGGCCGTCCTGCTGGAGAAGCGCTACCGTGGACTGCGGTCGCCGCACAAACTGAAGCTGGCGGTGTCGGGTTGTGCCCGCGAATGCGCCGAGGCCCGCGGCAAAGATGTGGGCGTCATCGCCACCGAGCACGGGTGGAACCTGTACGTGGGCGGTAACGGCGGCCTCGCCCCCAAGCACGCGGTGCTGCTGGCGGGAGATCTGGACGACGAAACACTGATCGCCTACATCGACCGCTACCTGATGTTCTATATCCGCACCGCGGACCGCCTGCAGCGCACCGCGCCGTGGCAGGAAGACCTCGGTATCGACTACGTGCGCGAGGTGGTGTGCGCGGACAGCCTCGGCATCGCCGCCGATCTGGAGCGGGCGATGGCCGACCATGTGGCCGGCTACCGCGACGAATGGGCGGCGGTCCTCGACGACGAGGAGAAGCTGTCGCGTTTCGTGTCCTTCGTCAACGCCCCGGCCGAGGCCGATCCGACCATCGCGTTCGACGAGAGCGGCGAACGCAAGGTACCGGTCCTGCTCGGCCTGCCCGGTGTGCCCGGAGGAGGCAGCGGAGTGTAACCACGTAGGGCGTGGCGGGCAGGTCGCGTGGGCACAGCCTGCCCGGTGTGCCCGGAGGAGGCAGCGGAGCGTAACCACGTAGGGCGTGGCGGGCAGGCCGCTACCAGTGGGAAATGACGGCTTAACCGTCAGGAAACAGGACGCCGGTACCAATGGGTAACGGCGCATGGAGGGGAATACCGATGATGCGATACCTCCGCCTTCGCTGCGGCCTCCGTGGACCGTATGTTCCAGCTTCGAAGGAGGCTCGACGATGACCATTATCGATAGCCCGGCCGTTGTTCCGGCTACTACCACCGGGTGGACGCGGGCATGCGCGCTCGACCACCTCATCCCCGGTCGGGGCGTGGCGGTATTGCTGCCCGGCGGCGCCCAAGCGGCCCTGTTCCTGCTGCCCGAGGGCACGCTGTACGCGGTCGGCAATATCGACCCGTTCGGCCGTGCGGCGGTGATGTCACGCGGCATCGTCGGTGATCGGGGCGGTGAGCCGGTGGTGGCGTCGCCGCTGCTGAAGCAGGCGTTCTCGCTGCTGGACGGGCGGTGTCTGGACGACGAGTCGAAGGGCCTGCCGGTGTACGCCGTGCGGGTGGACGACGGGCAGGTGTCGATCTCGGTCCGGCCCGTCGCCGTGGCCATGAACGGTCCCGGCGCATGACAGTTCCGGATACGAGCGCATCGCTGGCGGGTTTCACGGTGGGGATCACCGCGGCCCGGCGTGCCGAGGAATTCGCCACCCTGCTCACTCGCCGGGGCGCGTCGATCGTGTCCGCGCCGGCCATCCGGATCATCCCGCTGGCCGACGACACCGAACTCGAGCGGGTGACCAGCGAGCTGGTCGCCGACCCGCCGCAGATCACCGTCGCCACCACCGGAATCGGTTTCCGCGGCTGGATGGAGGCGGCCGAGGGCTGGGGTCTGGCCGAACAACTGCGCGTGACGCTGGGCGGGACCCGGATGCTGGCGCGCGGTCCCAAAGCCAAGGGCGCGATCCGGGCCGCCGAATTGCGCGAGGAATGGTCGCCGGTCTCCGAATCATCGGCCGAGGTCCTGGACCATCTGCTCGCCGAGGGTGTCGAAGGTGTGCGAATCGCGGTGCAGTTGCACGGCGCCACCACCGAGTGGGAACCGATTCCCGATTTCTGTGAGGTGCTGCGCTGCGCGGGCGCCGATGTGGTGCCGGTACCGGTGTACCGGTGGGAGCCGCCCGCCGACCGCGGCCCCATGGATCAGCTGATCGAGGCCATCGTGACCTCCGCGATCGATTGCGTGACCTTCACCAGCGCGCCGGCCGTCGCGTCGATGCTGATGCGCGCCAAGGAAACCGGGCTGCTCGAGGGCGTGCTGCACGCGCTGCGCGGCCGGGTGCCGGCCGCCTGTGTCGGACCGATCACCGCGGCCCCGCTCGAGGAGCTCGGCGTGCCGACCACGATGCCCGGCCGGGCGCGTCTCGGGGCGCTGGCCCGGCATGTCGCCGAGGAACTTCCGCGCCGCGCCGGCCGGATCAACGCGGCCGGGCACACCATCAGCGTGCGCGGTGCGTGCGTGGTGGTGGACGGCACGGTGAAACAGCTGGCTCCGGCCCCGATGGCGCTGATGCGGTCGCTGGCGCGGCAGCCCGGCCGGGTGGTGTCCCGGGAGGCGCTGCTGGCGGCGCTGCCGGGCGGTGGTGACGATACCCACGCGGTGGAGACGGCGATCGCGCGGCTGCGTGCGGGGCTGGGCACCCCGAAAGCGATTCAGACCGTGGTCAAACGCGGATACCGGCTGGCGATGGATCCCGCCGAATGCAACGACGACGGCGAGCCGACGGCGTCCCTGCCCGCGGCCCCGGCGCACAACGCCCGCTATGTCCGCACGGTGGTGCCGGGGTGAGGTCTCCGGTGACGCCCGCGCTGATACTGGTGGCGCACGGCACCCGCAGCGGCCGGGGCGTCGAGATGATCGCGGGTTTGGCCGAGGTGGTCGGGCGGGAACTCGAACGGCGACACCGCCGGGGCGGCTGCGCCGATACGGTCGCCACAGGTCCGGCCGGGCGGGACGGCCGGTCGGCGATACTGTCCGGCGTGCGAACCCACGCGCTGTGCGGTTGCGTTCCGGACCCGATCGAAGCATCGGAACGCGTCGACGGTCCCGGAGTGTCCGGCGTGCCAGCCGTGCGCACCGCGTTCGTCGACGTGCTCGGCCCCTCGCCGTCGGAGGTGCTGCGGGATCTCGTCGCTGACACGAGGGAAACGGCGGAAACTGTTCCCGCCGTGGTCGTTCCCGCCTTTCTGGCTTCCGGCTACCACGTCTACCAGGATGTCCCGCGCGAGGTCGGAGACAGCCTGCACCCCGCCGTAACCGTCACTCCGGCAATGGGACCCGATCCCGCGCTGGCCCGGATCATGGCGGTCCGGTTGCGTGCGGCGGGTTGGCGGCCGGGAGACGCCGTGGTGTTCGCGGCCGCCGGCTCCTCCGACGTCCGGGCGCGCGCCGATGTGCGCCGCGCGGCCGCGATGCTCGCCGAGCGACTCGCGACACCGGTGCGCACCGCCTATGTGGCCACGGGCGCCCCGCGCGTGCCGGAGGTGGTCGCGCAATTGCGCGCCGCCGGTCGGCAGCGGGTGTTCATCGCGTCCTATCTCCTGGCACACGGCCTGTTCCAGGAACGTTTGCACCAGGCGGGCGCTACCGGGGTCGCCGAACCGATCGGCGTACACCCGGCCGTGGTCCGGCTGATCGCGGACCGCTATCGGGCCGCCGCCCGGGATCTCGCCGGGGAACAGGTGCGCTGATCGCCGCGAGGTGTCGGGCGGAGGTAGCTCGGAGGTGCCTGCGGGGACCTGTGCGCGGATCGTGCGGGCATCGTGCCGATCGCGCGAAATCCGGTGACGTGTCGTGGCCGGCGCACAGCCGACCGCCGTTATTCCACGCGTAGCGGCCGTAACGATTCGGGTGGAAGGCGTGACCATGCCGAGCGCCGGCCGCCACGGTGCAGCAGAAACGGGCTGTCCCCATCGGCGGTCCAATCCCTGCCGCGTGCACCTGTGCGGTTCCGCTGTCGTCGACGACGAGCGGGCGAAAAAGTACCCCTCTGCTGGGCCGAGTCGAGACGGCGCACCAGTGATTTCGGCAGGGATCAGGGGAGCGGTTCGAGACCTGGAGGCCGCACTGCCGCACGACCCGTTACCGCCGTATCTCGTTCCTCGAGCGAGGTAGTGCATCCCGACCCCGAGGCGTAGTGTTCGCCGGGAGGTGTTTGCGCAGGTAGTCGTAGCGGCCGGACCGGTCAGTCGGCGGGCGCGCGAGGATAGTCGGCGCGTCTCGCACTCGTGCCGGGCTCGACCGGACAACGCAGGAGGCGTGGTCGGGTTGACACACCAGGAATCGGAAACGGGTGCTCCGCTATCGGCGGCGCAGTTGCGGTGGTGGGTCGCGCAGCAATTGCAGCCCGATATGCCGAACACGGTAGCGATGTACCTCGATCTGTCCGGCCCGCTCGACTTCGAGTCGATCCGTGATTGCGGGACGCGCGCCGCCCGGGAACTCGAATCACCCTGTGTGCGGTTGTGCTGGGTGGACGGCGGGCCACGGCAGCGGGTGAACCCGCGGGCACGGTTCGAGATGGCGGTCCGCGATCTCACCGCGCACCCGGATCCGGTGCCCGAAGCGCTGGCACTGATGGAACGCGACCATCTCACCCCGCTCGACCCACTCACCGACGAACTCACCGTCGCGACCCTGTACCGGGTAGCCGTCGAACGGCACCTGCTGTATCTGCGCAGCCATCACCTGGTCCTCGACGGTGCGGGCGCGGTCGCGTTGCTGCGCCGCACCGGAGAGCTCTACCGGGCGGCGGTCACCGGGGCCGCGGTGGGCGAGCCGGGCGCGCTCGATACGGCCGGCCTGCTGGCCGCCGAACGTGACTATCAGCAGTCGTCCCGGGCCGCCACGGACCGGGATTATTGGCTGGCGGAGCTGTCCGGGGCGGCCGAACCGGTGGGTTTGGCGGGCCATCCAGGTGCGCCCCGGGCCCGGCCGCATCGGGTATCGGCGGTATTGGAACCCGAGACGGCGGCAACGGTCGCACCGGCCCGGACGCGTCACGGCGCCACCTTCGGTGAACTGGTGATCGCGGCGTTCGCCTGCTACCTCGCCCGGTGGACCGGGAACGACGACCCGATACTGGCCCTGCCCCTCCCGGCCCGCACTACGGCGGTCCTGCGCCGGTCGGCGGGCTCGGTCGCGAATGTGGTGCCGCTGCGGCTGACCGGCATCGCCCAGGGGACGGTCGGCGCCGCGCTCGCCCAGGTGCGCGGCCGAGTGCTCGGTGCGCTGCGTCACCAGCGTTACCCGTACGAGGACATCCAGCGCGACCGCAGCGGCGGGCGGGTGGTGCGCGGCGGATTCGGGCCGGTGATCAATGTGCTCGGCTTCGTGGAACCACTGCGGCTGGGCCCGCTGACCGGGAGCGCGCGACTGCTCTCCTCGGGCCCGGTGGAGGACCTGTTGGTCAACGGATACCAGCTGGGTCCCGACGCAAGCACCATCACGATCGATTTCCAGGGAAACCCCGCCCGCTACAGTGCCGCGACGCTCGCCTGGTACCACCGCGGATTCGTCGCCTACCTCGCCGGTTTCCTGCGTGCCGATCCGGACGCGACCGTCGCCGAACTCGATCTGCCGGCCGTCGCGCCGTCGTCGGCGCACTATCCGGCCGGTGCGGTCGGCGGGCCCGGTGCGGCAGCGGGTGCCGATCCCGGCGGCCCGGCCCGGCTGCTGCCCGAGTTGCTCCGCGCGGGCATGCGTACGGCGGATCCGGATGCGGTGGCACTGGACGACCGCACCCGGACCCTGACCTATCGCGAACTCGACGAGCTGGCGCGGCGGTGGGCGCGAGTGCTCACCGCCAGTGGCGCCGGGCCGGGGGTCGCGGTGGCGATCGTGGTGCCGCGCTCGATCGAATCGGTACTGGCGGTCTGGGCGGTGGCGACCGCCGGAGCCTGTTTCGTACCGATCGATCCGGACGACCCGCCCGCCCGGAAAGCGGCAGTGCTGGAAGCCTCAGGTATCCGGCTGGGGCTCACGGTGTCGGCGATGCGGCCGGGACTGCCCGGTCAGGTGCCCGCCGAGGAAGGCATCCCGTACGAAGCGGACGCGGGAGCCGCCGATGTTCGCTGGCTCGACCTCGATGTCACGGAACGTGCTCCGGAGCAGGGGTCATCACGATTCGAGGGGCCGGACCCGGCCGGGAAGTCCCGGACCGGGGCGCCGTGGGCCGCGGCGGCGCCCGACCACCCCGCGTATCTGATCCACACCTCGGGCACCACCGGCGTCCCGAAGGGCGTGCTCGTCGGACACCGCGGACTGGGCCCGCTCACCGACCACATCGTCGATCTGTACGAGATCGAGCCGGATTCCGTTGTCCTGCACGCGCATTCTCCGTCCTTCGATGCGCACCTGCTCGAATTGCTGGCCGCGTTCGGGTCCGGCGCACGTCTGGTCGTGGCACCGCCCGGGGCGGTGATGGGGGCGGAACTGACGAAGTTGGTGCAGACGGCCGGGATCACCCATCTACTCAGTACGCCGGCGGTGCTCGGCACCCTCGACCCCGGCGAGCTCCCGAGTCTGCGAGTGGTGGTGACCGGTGGGGAGACCCCGCCCGCCGAATTGGTGCGGACGTGGGCGCCGCGGGTGCGGTTGCACAACGGCTACGGTCCCACCGAAGCGACGGTGATGACGATGCAGAGTGCCGCGTTGCCGCCGGACGAACCCGTACTCATCGGTCCGGCGTTACCGGGTGTCCGAGCGGAATTGCTGGATACGCGGCTGCGCGGTGTCCCGGCGGGCGGGCGCGCCGAGTTGTACCTGGGCGGGCCGGGGGTGGCGCTGGGTTACCAGGGAGCCCCTGGCGCGACCGCGGCCCGCTTCGTCGCCGACCCGGCGGGCGGCGGGCGGCGGCTGTACCGGACCGGGGATCTGGTGCGGGCGGATCCCGGTGGTTACGAACACCTGGGCCGGGCGGATCGGCAGCTGGCGCTGCACGGGCGCCGGATCGAACCCGCCGAGATCGAATCGGCGCTCGCCGCGGGGCCGGAGATCGCGCAGGCGGTGGTGACGGTCGCCGGGGGGTCGGGTCCGGGGGCGCGGTTGGTCGGACATGTCGTTGTCGCCCAGGGGCATTCGTTCGATTCCGGCGCCACGTTGCATCGGCTGCACGCGGTCCTGCCCGCCGCGCTGGTGCCCGCGGTGCTCGTACCGATCGATCGGATTCCTATGACCGTCAACGGAAAACTCGATCGCGAGCGGCTGCCGGAGCCACTGTGGACGCACGCGTATCGCGCTCCGCGGACCGATCTCCAGCGTCTCGTCGCCGAACGGATCGGCCGCACGGTGGGCCGGGATGTGGGTCTGGACGACGATTTCTTCGCCCTGGGCGGTAATTCGCTACTGGGCGTGGCGCTCTCGGCCGAGCTCGCCGAGGTGACGGGTGTGCCGGTCACCGTGCGCTGGTTGTACACCGCACCCACCGTCGCCGATCTCGCCGACCGGATAGCGGCGCACGGCGCGGCGGGCGCCGAATCGGCCGAGGGGGCCGCGAGCCCGCACGCGACGCTACCGGCCGCAGACTCCGGCAACGGCGAATGCGGCCCGGACCTCCGCGCGGACGGCGCCGAAGGCTTGCAGATACTGCTCCCGCTGCGCCGCACCGGGACCCGGCCGCCGCTGTTCTGCTTCCATTCGGCGGTACCGCTGGCCTGGTGTTACGCGGGTCTGTCCCGCTGGATCGACGACCGTCCGGTCTATGGAGTGCAATCACCGGTTCTCACCACCGGCAGCCCGGATCCCACGACATCCGAAGGTCTCGCCGATCACTACGTCCGGGAGATCCTGCGCGTACAACCCGACGGCCCGTATCACCTGTTGGGCTGGTCGCTCGGTGGCCAGCTCGCCCATGCGGTGGCGGTGCGGTTGCGCGATCTCGGCCGTCCGGTCGCGCTGCTGACCATGCTGGACAGTGTCGTTTTCCCGGAAGGCTCGCCGTCCCCGCCGCGCCCGCGGATGCGGGATCTGCTCGCCCATCTGCTCGGGGACGAACCCGACGAAGCGCAGGCCGCGCGGGAGCCGGAACTCACCGCCGCCGAAGCCGCCGCGCGGCTGGCCGGCGCGGGCGCCAACCTGGGCACCGGGCTGACCGCCGACGAACTCGACCGCCTGCATCGCGCCTATGCCGCCGGGGTCGAGATCTCGCATCGCTACCGGCCCCGCGTCTTCGACGGTGACCTGCTGTACTTCTCGGCGACCCGGGGAATGACCGAACCGCTCGACGCCGGGATGTGGCGGCCGTATGTCACCGGCGAACTGATCGAGTATCCGGTGGACGCCGCCCACGGCCAGATGACCAATTCCGAGGTGGTCGCCGTGATCGGGCCGATCCTGAGCGGGTATCTGGACCGGATCGCCGAACCGGCGGTGGGCCGATGACCGGGCAACGCGCGATGACACCGGCCGTGAGCCGGCCCCCGACAATCCCGGCCCCGGCCCCGGCCCCCGCACCGGCGCGCAGCCGGAGCCGGACCGGTACGCGCACTGGTTCGCGCTGGCTGGACGTCTACGCGGATCCGGACCGATGGTGCCGGGACAATCCCGGGGCGGCGGTGCTCACCAGCTGGATCGACGACTATCTGAACTATCCGCACCCGGCGCTGGGCCGGGACGGTCCGGTGTGCCCCTTCGTCCGGCAGACCACGGTCCGGCAGGCCCTGTGGGTCGCGGTGTTCCCCGGCGACGATCTGACGGTCGAGGACATGTCCGCGGCGGTGAGCGATGCCCACGAGATCTATGACCGGCTGCGTGCCGCCCGGGCCGATGAGCGGTGGCTGACCGCGGTGGTCGTCTTTCCCGGGCTCACCCGTTTCGACCGTATCGATTCCGTGCACCGCCGGCACAAATCCGAGGTGGTGGGCGACGGGCTGATGCTCGGTCAGTTCTATCCGGGTTGCCGAGTCGCGGGGTTGTGGAACGCCGACTTCCATCCGCTGGACGCACCGCTGCCGATGCTGGTCATCCGCCCCATGATGACCACCGACTACCCGTTCCTGGTCGCGCGCACCGAATGGTTGTACGCCTACTTCAGCAAAGTCGCGCCGCACCTGCCCCGGGCACTGCGGTGGTCGATCGCCGGGCGGATGCGCGTGCCGGACGCGGAGGCGGACGCCATCACCGATCTGCGGGTGCACGCGCGGGACGAACACGCTATGTGAAAGCCGTCGGGCCTGGTCCCGGCCGTGGTAGAAACCTGGCATGTACCGGCTGCCGCGTTGCCTGGTGTACCTGTTGACGCTGTGCGTGGGGTTGCTACCGGCCGGGTTGTCGGCGGGACCGGCCGCCGCGGCGGGACCCGCCCGAATCCTGGAGGTGCGGCCGCTCGGTGGTCGTCAGGTCGAGGTGGTGGTGCATTCGGCGGCGATGGACAAACCGATCACGCTCTGGATGTCGCATCCCGGGCCCGGGGCGCCGGCGCTGTATCTGCTCAACGCCGTCGACGGCGGTGAGGACGGCGGCCCGTGGATGCGCCGTACCGATGTGGTGGACTTCTTCGCCGACAAACCGGTGAACGTGATCGTGCCGATGGGCGGCCGGGCCAGTTACTACACCGACTGGATCGCCGACGATCCGGTGCTGGGCCGGAACAAATGGGAGACCTTCCTGGCCCGTGAGCTGCCCCCGCTGCTGGACGACCGGTTCGGGATGACCGGGCGCAACGCGGTGGCGGGACTGTCGATGTCGGCGACCTCCGCGCTCAACCTGGCGGTGCACGCGCCCGGGCTGTACCGGGCCGTGGGCGCTTACAGCGGCTGCACCCGCACCAGCGATCCGGTGGCCCGGGCCATCGTGTATTCGCAGCTGGCGCTGTTCGGAGCGAATGCGACCAATATGTGGGGCGCGCCCGGCAATCCGGCCTGGCTCGACCACGATCCGATGCTGCACCTGGATCGGCTGCGCGGTCTTGCGCTCTACGTTTCCGCCGGCAACGGCGCACCCGGACCGTACGAGGCCCCGCAGGCGCGCGGGATCGACGGCGACCCGTTGCGCCTGGCCGATCGGATGCTCGTCGGCGGCACCATGGAATCGGTGGTCAACAAATGCACGGGCCCGCTGGCCGCCGCGCTGGCCGCCGCGCAGATCCCGGCGACGGTGAACTTCCATCCAGGCACCCACGCGTGGGCGTACTGGCAGGACGACCTGCACCGGTCCTGGCCCGTCTTCGCGGGCGCGCTCGGCGTCTGAACCGGTCAGACCCGGTACCAGACGAACTGATCCTCGCGGGTCGGGCCGTAGCGGTCGATCTGATCGAACAACCAGGCCGCGGGTTCGACCACCGCGTTGCGGCCCTGCGCATCGTCGTAGGCCACCAGGATGCCGACGAACGCGGCGTGCCCGTCGGAGGTCTGGCGGTACACCACCGCTCCGGAATCGCCGGCTTCGGCGCCGAGCGCGTTGGTCGCGTAGAGCCACTCGTCGGTGGTTTCGGTGATCGAGCCGCAACTCCAGCCCGTGGTCGCGCCGATCTTGCAGATCTCCTGACCCACCTGCGGTTTCATATCCACCGTGGACAGCCCGAATCGTCCCATGGACGCGGCGACGCCGATCCCGTCGTACAGGCGGATCAGGGCGAATCCGAACGTCAGTCCCTCGTCGGGGCGATGGAATTCGAACCAGCCGATCGGGTTTCCGACCTTGTCGGTCACGATCCCCTCGTGGTGGCAGTGGCCCGCGGTCACCGCGTAGTGCGCCGACCCGATCGATCCGGTGAGGCCCACGGTGCAGTGGGTGGTGATCGCCTTTCCATCGGCGATCTCGGTGTGCTGGACCGCCATTCCCGGATACACCGTCACCGCGGGGGTGGCCGCGGCGTTCCCGCCGGGGATCAGTACGGCGGTGGCTCCGGCCATCAGACAGACCGCCGCCGCGATGGACACCGGACGCCGGTTCCGCCCTCGCCGGAAAACGCTGAACATCGCGTACCTCGCACCTGCTCGAGCGACCGCGACGCGGTCGGATCGGGCAGTAAGCCTAGATGGTCGGGAACAGCGGGGCTCCGCGCACACTTCCCAGCTGGTGGAAGGGTGTATCGGGCGTCCGCCCAACCGGGCGGACCCGGACGCCCGCGACCGTTTCCGGATATGTAAACAAATGTAAACCGCTGGAGAAGCGGTGATTTCCGAAAATTCACCGTGGCGGCCCGGGGGAGCCCCGCGCGGGCCGGATCGTTCGCGTACGACAAGTTCATGTACTTCCTGCTCGGCGGCGCACTGATCACCGGCATGCTCAACACAGTGGGCAGCAATCTGCTGTGGGGCGCCTACAACTACCGGGAAACGGTGTCCCCGTGGTTCCGCAGCCTGTTCACGGTGAGCCCGCAGCCGGAACTCATGGTCGGCACCCCGTGGACGTTCCAGGCGCACGGCCTGTTCGTCCTGACACTGGTCGCGGTCTGGCCGTACACGCGCCTGGTGCACATGTTCTCGGCCCCGGTCGGCTATTTGGTCAGGCCGTACGTGGTGTATCGGAGCAAAGAGGCCGGGGGGCCGGACAAGCGTCGCTACGCCCGGGCCTGGGACGCTCCCGTCACGCCCGACCGCTGGGGCCGACCCGTTCCAGTTAGGTGGCCCACCCCTCACCGCATTGACATAAATAAAGGTTGAGGTTCTAGCGTTTGCGGCACAACGCGATCCTGCTGCTACCGGCTCGAATTCGTTCGAGGTACTCGGGCAGCAGGTCGACGGCGCACCGGCTTGCTCCCGGCCACGCATGCGCTGCTGCGCGTGACCACCGCCGACGAACGGGTCTGGTTGTGCGACGTCGGTTTCGGCTCCGGCCCGCTGGAGCCGATCGAACTGACCCCGCGAGACGGTGAGTTCACCGCGGGCGCCTGGCGATTCAGGCTGGCGCGCGGTGTGGACGAACTGGGCGGCGAGCTGTGGACACTGCACCACTTCTCCCGCAACGACTGGCTGACACAGCGCACGTTCACCATGAATCCGCAGTATCGGATCGACCAAGCGGTGGGTAATCACTACGTGTCGACTTCTCGGCATTCGCCGTTCACGACACGTCCTATCGCGCAACGGTTCCATCCGGAGGTGCACTACATGCTCGACGGCGTCACGTTGCTCACCGGTTACCCGAACGGGTCCGGCGAAACCCGTCAGGTGGAACGAACGGAAATGCCGAAGATCCTCGCCGAGATCTTCGACATCGAGCTCGACGAAGCAGACGAAACGAGACTGGTCCGGGAGCCGTGGCCGGCGGACCAGCGGCCCGGCTCCGCGTAAGGGAAATCCGGTCACCCCGGCAGCGGAATGAACTCGCATCGGTCGTCGTCGCGGGCCCGCGCCGGAACGACGATCAGCCCCTCGCGGTTGATCAGTCCGCCCAGGTGCGCGGTGCGCACCGCGGCGTCGCCGATCCAGCCGCCCTCCGGTTCGCCGCTGTACCGGGCCGGAACCACCCGGTCCACCGGCCCGGCGATCTCCGTCGCGTTCCGGAGCGGACCGAACAGCCGCCGAGCCGGGAGGGCGCCGGTGCGACCGGTGACGATGGCGGGGACCAGGGCCAGCAGGATCGCGATCGCGGCGTAAGGGTTACCAGGAAGTCCGAGAACCGTTGTGGTGAAGGGCAATTCGGCGACCACGGTCGATCCGCCGGGGCGCAGTGCCAGCCGGGAGACCAAGATGCGCGCCCCGGAGCGGTCGAGGGCGCCGCGCAGTTGGTCGGCCGCACCGCCGCCGGTGGCGCCGACCACGACCAGCAGATCGCAGTCGGTGGCGGTGGACAGGACCTGATCGAAACCGTGCGCGGTATCCCGGAGGTGTACGTGATCGACTGCTGCGACACCGTGGGCGGCGAGCAGGCCGGGCAGGATCGGGCCGATCGAATCCCGGGTCTGCCCCGCTTGTAGCGGACCGCTGCTGCGGATCTCGTCGCCGGTCATGATGATCCGGGCGCGGACCGGTCCTCGAACCGCCGCCACGGTCACTTCGACCGCGGCGGCGGCGGAGACGAGCGTGGCGGTGACGCCGGTTCCGGCCGGGGCGATTTCATCGCCGGGACGACGGTCCTCGCCGCGCCGCCGGATATCGGAGCGCCGCGGCGAATCCGGAATGCGGTGCAGTAGCGAGTCGTCGGCGACGCGGGCGAATTCGTCGCGCAGGACGAGCGCGGTGCCCTCCGGGACCTGGGCGCCGGTGGCGATCCGTACCGCTTCGCCGGGGCGCAGGCCGTCGGGGCGCTGCCCACCGGCGAAGCCGACATCGGCGCGGAGTTCCCACGGGCCCGCACCCGAGACCGCGTACCCGTCCATGGCCGAGACGTCGAAGCGGGGCAAGGCCTCGGCGGCGGTAAGCGGAGCGGCCAGTGCGCCGCCGCGCGCGGTACGCAGTTCCGCGGTTCGCTCGGGGAGCCGGGCGAGACCGGTGCACAGTACTTCTCGTGCCCGGTCGAGCGACAGCGGCGCCGGGCCGGTCGCCGACTTCGGTCGCGGGGCCGCCTGGTGGGGCCCACTGTTGTCCGGAGAGCCGAGCGTGGCACGCGCCGCGTCGATCTCGCCGGGTGTGTCACAGTCGTCGACCCCCGGTAGCGCGACGATATCCGTGCTCGGCGGCACCAGCGCTTTCATCGGCTGGTTGATCACGCTGCCCAGGGCGTGGAGCCGGGATGCCAGCGATTCCGACCGCCACACGCCGATGAGGTATTGGGGACGGCCCGACGCGTCGGCGGCGAACACTGCATCGAAATCGCCTCGCCGCCGGATCAATTCGCTGACCGCCGTATCGGTGAGGAAGGGCAGGTCGGCGGCGAGGACCACGATATGGGAGGCCGGGTCGGCGCCCAGCGCGGCGAGACCGGCGGCGACGGCCGCCACCGGGCCCGAACCCGGCTCGGGCTCCCGGGTCTGGACTATGTGCGCGCCGAGCTCCGGCCGGGTCGGCCCGACCACGACCGTGCGCCCCAACGTCGCCACCGCCGCCAGTGCGGTGTCCAGCATGGACCGTCCGCCGACCACGAGGCCCGGTTTGTCGACACCACCCATGCGACTGGCCCGCCCCCCGGCGAGCACGATCACGTCCGGGGCCAGCGGAGAATTCGGCATACGCTCATGCTATTCGCCGTCTGGGACGACGGGGGCCTGGTCGCGCCCTCGCGTCGCTCGCCGGCACGATCCCGCTCGGTAGAACGACCCCGCGTTGCCGTCACGGTGCGGTGGCGGTCACCGCGCCTCGAGCGCGCGACGACATTACCCTCCTTCCAGTGCCGGATTGCGGTTTTCCGGCCGGAGTGAGGGGGTCGCCGATGCGATATGCGCTCAGATGGGCGGTGCTGTTCCTGCTGACCGTGATCGCGGTGACCACGCAGGTGGGCGCGGCGGCGGCACAGAACGGCGAACCGCCCGTGGTCCGAGTCGGTACCGAGGGCACCTATCCGCCGTTCTCGTTCCACGATCCGCGAACCCAGGAACTGACCGGCTACGACATCGAGGTGATCGAGGCGATCGCCGATGCGGCCGGATGGAAACTCGAGTTCGTCGAGACGCAGTGGGACGCGATCTTTCCCGCGCTGGATTCCGGCCGGATCGACGTGATCGCCAACCAGGTCTCCGTGAACGACGAGCGCCGGGGAAAGTACGGCCTGTCCGACGCCTACACCTACTCCCACGGCGTGATAGTCCGGCGCACCGGCGACGAGACCATCCAGACCCTGGACGATCTCGCGGGCAGGACCACTGCGCAGTCGAGTACCAGCAACTGGGCGCAGGTCGCGCGGGACGCCGGGGCGAGAGTGGAAGCCGTCGAAGGGTTCGCACAGGCGGCGGCGCTGCTCGCGCAGGGCCGGGTCGACGCGATCGTCAACGACAACATCGCCGTACTCGACTACCTGGCCAGTACCGGATCCACCGACGTCGAGATCGTCGGTGACGCCGGTGCGGAGACCAGCGAGCAGGTCCTCGCCTTCCGCAAGGACGATGGGGCGCTGCTCGATCAGGCGAACCGGGCGATCACCGCGCTCGCGGCCGACGGGACGCTCGCCGATATCTCGCGAAAGTATTTCGGCGCTGATGTCTCGGTACCCGACGGCGGACCCGCCGACCTGTCCGGCGGGCGCGGTCATCGCAGCACCTGGGAGGTGTTGCGCAGCACGGCGTGGCCGATGTTCATCGGATTGGTGAAGGTGACGATCCCGCTGACCGCGCTGAGCTTCGCGATCGGGCTGGTACTCGCCCTGCTCGTCGCGCTCGCGCGGATCTCCTCGTCCCGGATCCTGTCCGGCGTGTCCCGCGCCTTCATCTCGATCATCCGGGGCACCCCGCTGCTGGTCCAGCTGTTCATCGTCTTCTACGGGCTGCCGCAGATCGGACTGAAGTTCGCGCCGTTCACCGCGGCCGTGATCGCCTTCAGCCTGAATGTGGCCGGCTACGCGGCGGAGGTCATCCGGTCGGCGATCCTCGCGGTACCGAAGGGGCAGTTCGAGGCGGCCGCGACGGTCGGCCTCGGCTATGCGCAGACGCTGCGCCGCATCGTCCTTCCGCAGGCGGCCAGGACCGCGGTGCCGCCGCTGTCCAACACCCTGCTCTCGCTGCTGAAGGACACCTCGCTGGGTTCGGTGGTGCTGTTGACCGAGCTGTTCCGCGAGGCACAGCTCGCGGCGGCCGAGAGCAACGAATTCCTCGCCCTGTACGCCTTCGCCGGGCTGTACTACTGGGTGATCTGCGTCTTCCTCTCCGGTGTGCAGAAACGACTGGAGACCCGACTGGATAGGTATGTGGCCAAATGACCGACACCACAGCGCGCGACGCCGGGCCCGCCCGTATCCGGGTGCACGGGCTGGAGAAGTCCTTCGGCGACCAGCAGGTCCTGCGCGGAATCGATTTCGAGTCCCGGCGCGGGACGTCGACCGTGCTGCTCGGGCCATCCGGGTCGGGCAAGACCACCGTGCTGCGCTCGCTGAACGTGCTGGAAACCCCGGAACGCGGTGTGGTCGGCATCGACGACGTCGAAATCGATTTCGCCCGCCTGCCCCCGGGCAGAGCGGGCCGCCGGGAAGCGAGCCGGCTGCGCGCGCAGAGCGGGATGGTGTTCCAGTCCCACAACCTCTTCCCGCACCGCACGGTCCTGGAGAACATCATCGAGGGCCCGGTGGTCGCGCAGCGGCGGCCTCGCGAGGAGGTCGTCGCCGAGGCGAAGAGCCTGCTCGACCAAGTGGGCCTCGGCGACCGCGCCGATGCCTACCCGTTCCAGCTTTCGGGAGGCCAGCAGCAGCGGGTCGGGATCGCGCGGGCCCTGGCACTGAAACCGCGGGTGGTGCTGTTCGACGAGCCGACGTCGGCGCTGGACCCCGAGCTGGTCGGCGAGGTGCTCACGGTGATCGAGGAGCTGGCCGCCCAGGATTGGACCATGGTGATCGTCACCCACGAGATCCGCTTCGCCGAGCAGGTGGCCGATCAGGTTCTGTTCCTCGACGGTGGCGTCATCGTCGAGCGGGGTCCGAGCGCCCAGGTGATCGGCGACCCGCAGGAAGAACGGACGCGGCGTTTCCTGAAACGCATTCTCGACCCGGGCTGAATCGGCCGGTCGCCCCGGACCCGGCTGCGGCACGATCGTTTCCGATCCGCGGCCGATGGTGACCCCGCCGACGCTCAGTGGAACGGGTGGCGCGCGGTACGCAGATCGACGCGGCCGTCGGCGATGGGCACGCCCTCGGCCGCGAGCAGGCGCAGTTGCCGATCGGCGAGATGGGCCGCGGGTCGGCCCGAGGCGCCCAGCACCCGGTGCCAGGGCAGATCGGCGGCATCGGTGCGCATGATCCAGCCCACGGTCCGCGGTGTGGACAGTCCGGCCGCGGCGGCGATATCGCCGTAGGTCGCGACCCGGCCGGGTGGTATCGCCGCGACCAGTGCACGGACGCGTTCGATCTGTTCGTCGCTGGTGGCCACGGGGGCTACAGCGCCGCGCGGATCAGCGCCGCGGTCTCGAGCGGGAGGATCTGGGCGACCATGTGCTCACAGTCCCATTCGTGGACGGTCAGGCTCGCGCCGAGCCGGTCGGCCAGCGCGGCGGTGAGTCCGGGGGTGACGAACGGCGGGTCCACCTCGGTGGCCCGAACCACGACGGTCGGCAGGCCCGGCTCGGGAAGGACGAGGTCACGGGCCAGCTGACCCCAGTAGGCGATCAGGGCCGCCGTATCCACCCGCCACCCCACCCGGCCGTTCGCCGTGGGCACCAGATGCTCGTCGAGTTCGGCCCGCAGCAGTTCCGGGGCGGCCGCGCCCCAGCCCGTCGCCAGCTTGTCCATCCGGGCCTCTTCGGCATCGGTGTAATCGGGTGAGCCGAGAGTGGCCCCGGCGATATCCCGCAACCACGCCGGGTCCAGCGCGACGGCCGGGTCGAGCAGGATCAGACCACGAACCAGCTCCGGGTGCCGCCGGGCCAGATGCAGTGCGCACGCACCGCCGAAGGAGTGTGCCGCCACCAGCACCGGCTCATCGGTTTCCGCAGTGATCAGCGCGGCCAGATCCGCGACGATCGTTTCGAAGTCCCAGGGCGGCAGTGCAGTGGAGCGGCCGTGTCCGCGCAGGTCGGGGGCGAGTACCCGGATATCGGGCAGTAACCCGGTGGCCAGCGCCTCCCAGCGCTTTCCATGACCGGTGAGGCCGTGCAGGGCCAGCAGCACCGGCCCGGTATCAGGTCCGAAACGGTGAACATGCAGTGTGGACACGATGACATTCTTATCCCAGCGCACCGACGGCGCCGCGCGCCCGGGGCCGACGTGGTATCCACGCTGTCGGCCCTGTCTGTTGCAATAGCCCTCGTGGTGCGTTCGGATAGGCCGGTGCGGCTGGTGCGCCGGAAGGCGGCGGTTCCCCGGGCTCGAACCTGGGGCGCCGATCTGTGCGCGCTGTTCGACACCACGCCGCCCGCTACCGTCGCGCAACCGGACGCGAGCCGGATCTGGCGAGTGCTCGGCGGCCCCGGAACCGGGAAGACCGCGCTGCTGGTCGATATAGCGGCAGGCCGGATCGCCGGGGGAGCGGACCCGGAGTCGGTCTTGCTGCTCACCCATTCCAAACAGGCGGCCGGCGCCACGCGCGACGCGCTCACCGAACGCCTGGACCACTGGACGGCCTGCGCACCCGTCTTCGAAGGCGCGCACGCCGGCGACTCCACCCCGGCGGGTCCACCGCTGTTCCCGCTCGCCGATCCGGTTGCCGCGCCCACGGACCCGCCCGCGCCCGGAGTCTCCGGCGCGACCCGGGAGCCGCTGGCCCGCACGATCCATTCGTACGCGTTCGGGATCCTGCGCCGGCAGGCCGCGCGGTACGGCAATCCGCCGCCGCGGCTGCTCACCGGCGCCGAACAGGACGCGGTGCTGCGGGAGATGTTGCGCGGCGATCTGGCCGATATCGCCGCCGGGGCCGGTGACCTGTGGCCGCGCCGACTGCAACCGGCGCTCGGTCTGGCCGGATTCGCCGACGAACTGCGCGACCTCATGCTGCGAGCCACCGAACGCGGCCTGGGCCCCGAGGATCTGATGGACCTGGGCCGGCGGCGGGACCGGCCCGATTGGGTGGCGGCCGGTGGTTTCGCGCTCCGCTACGAACAGGCCATGCTGTTGCGCTGGTCGGTCGGCGTGGCCGCGCCGGAGGCTTCGGCGCCCGCGTTGAACGCGGCGGAACTGGTCGGCGCGGCCCTGGACGCCCTGGCCGGTGACGCCGAACTGCTGGCCGCCGAACGCGCCCGGTTGCGCCTGCTGCTGGTCGACGACGCCCAGCATCTGGATCCGCAGGCGGCGCTGCTGGTGCGGGTGCTGGCGACCGGAGCCGGCACCACGGTGATCGCAGGCGACCCCGACCAGGCCGTCTACACCTTCCGTGGCGCCGACGCCCGTTTTCTCACCGACCTCGACGTGCCGGCGGCCCGGAGCGTCGTGCTGTACGTCAACCATCGGTCCGGGCCGGCGATCAGCACCGCTACCGCCCGGATCGCCGCGCGACTGCCGGGCGCGGCTCCGCATCGCATCACTCGCGCCGACCTGGGTCCCGGGGAACGCGGTGAACTCCCGGCGGATACCGCGGCCGGCCCGCCGCCCGTCCCCGCGGCGGAGGTCCGGGTGCGGGTACTCGGCAGTCCGGCCAAGGAAGCCTCCCTGATCGCCGACCATCTGCGGCGCGCTCACCTCACCGAGGGGGTGCCCTGGTCGCAGATGGCGGTGGTCGTGCGTTCGGTACCGCTGCTGTTGCCGCCGCTGCGGCGAGCCCTGCTCGCGGCCGGGGTGCCGGTCGCGCAGCCCGCGAACGATATGCCGCTGGCCCGGCGCCGCGGCGCCGCCTGGCTGCTGCTCGCCCTGCGGGCCGTACTCGCCGGTGAGGCCACCCGGCGCGGGACCGGGTCCACCGAATCCCTGTTCGGGTCCGACGACGCGCTGGATCTGCTGGGCGGCCCGCTGGGCGGCGCCGACCAGATCAGCCTCCGGCGCCTGCGCCGCGGTATCCGCCGCACCACGGTGGAACTCGGCCGCGTCGCGCCGGGCGCGGAAGACGACGTCGCGGATGCCCCGCCCGTGGATGAACCGCCCGAGGCCGAACCCCCGTTCCCGGACGAACCGTTCGAAGATCTGCCGGTGCGGGATCCGTTCGCCGACGTCATCCGGCATGCGGACGACGCGGACTGGTACGGGGTCGACGTGGATCGCTCCGGCGACCACCCGTGGGACGGGCTCCCGCCCGCCGCGCCGGATGACGAGGAGGAACTCCCGCCCGATCCCCTGGGCGTGATGATCGACGACCCCCGGACGGTCGCGGAGGTCGATGCCGCCGCGGCGCCCCCGGCGGTCGCCGGTACCGAGGTACCCGCCGCGGCGCCCCTCCCCACCCTCGACCGCCCCTCGGTGGAGGTCCTGCGCGAGCTGCTGCTCGGATCCGGTGACGACCGGATCGTGGCCGGTCTCACCGAGGTCGAGCGCGCACCACTGACCCGGGCCGAGCGTGCCCTCGACCGTGCGCGCCGGGTCCGGCGCGAGGGCGGTGGGCTCGAAGACGTGCTGTGGGCGCTGTGGACCGGGTCGCGGCTGGAGCGGCGCTGGCTGGGGCAATCCGAGCGCGGGGGCGCGGCGGGTATGCAGGCCGATCGCGACCTCGACGCCACCGTCGCGTTGTTCGACGCGGCGGCCGCCTTCACCGACCGCCTCCCGGGCGCGACCATCGAGGGTTTCGTCGAATATCTCGCCCAGCAGCAGATCCCGCAGGATCGGGCCGCGCGTTCACGCCGGGACGAGGCGGTGGACCTGTTGAGCGCGCACGCCGCGGCCGGGCGGGAGTGGGAAGTCGTCGCCGTCGCCGGGGTGCAGGAGGGGATCTGGCCGGATCCGCGCCCCCGCGGCACCCTGCTGCACACCGAAGATCTGGTGGACGAGGTCGCCGGTATCACCGAACGGGTGAGCCGGGCGGCGCCGATCCTGGCCGAGGAGCGTCGGCTGCTGTTCGTCGCGTGCAGCCGGGCCCGGCGATCTCTCCTGGTCACCGCCGTCGAATCGGTGACCGGCGACCGTGACCTGGTGCCTTCCCGATTCCTCGCCGAACTGCTCGGCGGCGATACCGGCGGGGAGCCCGGCGCGCTCCCGATCGCCGAACCCGGCCGGGTGCTCGCCTTACACGCGCTGGTGGCCGAACTGCGGGCGGCCGTCTGCGATCCCGGCGCCGGGGACGAACGCCGCCGCCGGGCCGCCGGACAATTGGCTCGCCTCGCCCTGGCCGGTATCCCGGGAACCGCGCCCGAGGATTGGTACGGGGTGGCGGGGCTCAGCTCCACCGACACCCTGTGGCACGACGAGGGGCCGATCGCGCTGTCCCCGTCGACCGTGGAACTGCTGCGGACCTGCCCGCTGCGGTGGGCGCTGGAACGTAACGGCGGATCGGACGGCGAGAACCCGTATGCCGTCAAAGGCACCCTGGTGCACACCCTGGTCCAGGCGCTCGCGGGCCGGGTGCCGCTCGATCAGGTGCGCGCCGAACTCACCCGGAGCTGGGCGGCCATCGACCCCGAGACCAGCTGGTACTCCCGGCAGGAACTGCGTCGCACCGAGGCCATGCTGGACGCTTTCGTCGCCTGGGTGCGCAATACCCGCGGCGAACTCACCCAGGCCGGTATCGAGGTGCCCGTCGACTGTGTGCTGCCCGCGCCCGGCGCCGACGCCCCCGAGGTGCGGATCCGCGGCCGGATCGACCGGCTGGAACGCGACTCCCACGGCAGGTTCGTCATCGTCGACGTCAAGACCGGAAAGAACCCGGTCAGCGAAGCCGACGCCGCTCAGCACGCGCAACTGGCGACCTATCAGGTCGCGGCCGCGGCGGGCGCGCTGGACGAATCCGGCGCGAACCCCGAACCCGGCGGCGCGCGGCTGGTTTACGTCGGGCTGCCGGCGTCCACCGGGATCGCCAAGGAGCGGGTCCAGCCGGCCCTGGACGCCGACGCACTGGAGACCTGGCGAGACACCATCCACACCGCGGCGGCGACCACCGAGGGGCCCGGCTTTCTCGCCATCCGGAACGAGGGTTGCCGCCACTGCAGCGTGAAGAACAGTTGCCCGGTGCAGGACGCCGGACGCCAGGTGACCGACGAGTGAGCGCCCGGGTCTCGCCGGGACAACTGGCCGACGCACTGGGCCTGCCGCCGCCGACCGCCGAACAGACCGCGGTCATCGCCGCCCCGCCCGGACCGGTGCTGGTGGTGGCGGGGGCGGGCGCCGGCAAGACCGAGACCATGGCTGCCCGCGTCGTCTGGATGGTGGCCAACCGCCTGGTCACCCCCGAGGAGGTGCTCGGGCTGACCTTCACTCGCAAAGCCGCCCAGCAGCTCACCGCCCGGATCCGTACCCGGCTGGCCCGGCTGGCCGGGTCCCGGTTGTTGCGCGATCTCGACCCTTCCGGCGAACTCCGCGCCGCGCTGTCCGGCGCGGAACCCGAGATCAGCACCTACCACTCCTACGCCGGTCGGCTGCTGAGCGAGCACGGCCTGCTGCTCCCGGTGGAACCGTCGGCGGCTCTGCTCACCGAAACTCAGCTGTGGCAGCTCGCCCACCACGTGGTGCGCGGCTGGGACGGTGATCTCGACACCGACCGTTCGCCGCTCACGGTCACCGAGGCGGTGCTCGCGCTGTCCGGTCAGCTCGCCGAGCACCTGGTCGAACCCGAAGAGCTCGCCGAGGCGCACACCGAACTCGAGAAACTCGTCCACACCCTGCCGCCCGGCCCGCGGCAGCGCGGCGGGCCGAACAAGGATCTGCTGTCGGTGCTGCGCGCGCAGCGCGAGCGGGTCGCGCTGCTCCCGCTGGTGCGCCGGCTCCGGGAGACGCTGCACCAGCGCGGCGCCCTCGACTTCGGCGCCCAGATGTCGCTGGCGGCGCGCCTGGCCGCCGAGCATCCCGAGGTCGCGACCGCCGAACGCGCTCGGTTCCGGCTGGTGCTGCTGGACGAGTACCAGGACACCGGCCACGCCCAGCGGATCCTGCTCTCCGCGCTGTTCGGCGCCGGCTACCCGGAGGGGAGCGGCGAACGCCTGCCCGGGGGCCCGCGTCCGCGCGAACTCGCGGTGACCGCGGTCGGCGACCCGATGCAGTCCATCTACGGCTGGCGCGGCGCGTCGGCCGCCAATCTGCCGCGTTTCACCACCGATTTCCCCAGCGGCCCGGGTGTTCCGGCGCCGGTGCTCCCGCTGCTCACCAGCTGGCGCAATCCGCCCGAGGCGCTCGATCTGGCGAATATGGTCGTCGAACCGCTGCGTGCCGCGGCCCGCGCGACCGGCGGGGTCACCGTGGATCCGTTGCGTGCGAAACCCGGCGCCGAACCGGGCGCGGTGGCACTCGCGCTCACCGACACCGTCGCCGGCGAACGTCGCTGGATCGCCGAGCGGATCGCCGCCGAATGGACCGCTGCCCGTGACGCCGAGCGGCCGCCGCCCACTTCCGCGGTGCTGATCCGCCGCAACGCCGATGCCGCCGAACTCGCCGAGGAACTGCGCGCGCGGGGATTGCCGGTGGAGATCGTCGGTCTCGGTGGCCTGCTGTCGACGCCGGAGGTCGCCGATATCGTCGCCACGCTGCGGCTCATCGCCGACCCCGCCGCCGGCAGCGCCGCGGTCCGGATCCTCACGGGCGCGCGCTGGCGGATCGGTTCGGCCGATCTGGCGGCGCTGGCCCGCCGCGCCCGGGAGCTGTCGATCAACCGGGATCCCGGCGGCGATATCACCGATTCCGCGACCTTGGCCGCGGCCCTGCACGAGGTCGCCCCCGAACCGGCCGAGCGGGCCGGTCTGGCCGACGCTATCGCCGATCCCGGTGTACCGGAACGGTATTCGGCGGCCGGGCATCGGCGTATCACCGCGCTGGGCCGGGAGCTCGCCGTGCTGCGCGAACGCGCCGCGCAGCCCCTCACCGAGTTGGTCGCCGATGTGGAACGCACCATCGGGGTCGGCGTGGAGAGCCAGGCCCGCCGCGCGCTGTCGGGTTCGGGCGCCGGACGCGAACATCTCGACGCCTTCGCCGAGGTGGTCGCCGGATACGCCAACGACACCGGCGCAACTCTCGGTGGCCTGCTCGCCTTTCTCACCGCGGCCGAATCCGTCGAGAACGGACTGGAACCCGGAGAAGTCGAGGTCGCGCCGGACCGGGTCCAGGTGCTCACCGTGCACGCGGCGAAAGGACTGGAGTGGGAGGTGGTCGCGGTACCCCATGTCACCCGCGACGTGTTCCCTTCCACCCGCGGTGTCAACACCTGGCTCGGCGCGCTCGCCGAACTCCCCACCACATTGCGCGGCGATCGCGCCACCTCGGAGTCACCGGACGGCGTACCCGTGCTCGACCTGTCCGATTTCGGCGACCGCGCGGATCTGCAACGGGGTCTCGCCGCGCACAAGGAGGCGCTGCAACGGCGTCGCCTCGACGAGGACCGCCGGCTCTTCTATGTCGCGCTCACCAGAACCGAACGGGTACTGCTGGTCTCGGCGCACCACTGGCCCGAAACCGGGGACAAGCCGAAGGGCCCGTCGGAATTCCTGCTCGAGGTGAAAGCCGCCGCCGACCTGCCCGGCAGTGGTGTCCGGATCGCGTGCTGGGACGACGCACCCGAGTCCGGTGCCGCGAACCCGCTGGCCGCCGCACCGGTCACCGCACCCTGGCCGGACGATCCGCTGGGCCCCCGCCGCGAACACATCGAACAGGGCGCCGCGCTGGTGCACGCGGCGTTGGCGGAGTTCGCGGACGGCGCGGCCGCACCGGAACCCGACGACGACCCCGACGGCTGGATCGCCGATGTCGATGCGCTGCTCGCCGAGTACCGAGCCGGTGCGGTCGCCGCGGCGGAGGTCGAACTGCCCACTCAGCTCCCGGCGACCGCGCTGGTCGAAATGCGTGCCGACCCGGGCAGGCTCGCGGCGCGGCTGCGCCGCCCGCTGCCCTACCCGCCCAACCCGCTGGCCCGCCGGGGTACCGCCTTCCACGCCTGGGTGCAGCGCTGGTTCGCCACCGATCAGCTACCCGGTCTGGACGATCTGCCGGGTGCGGCCGATTCGGGCGCGGCGGCCGACGCCGAACTCGCCGCGATGCAGGAGGCGTTCCTGTCCTCACGCTGGTCGGCCCGTCGCCCGGCCGAGATCGAGGTGCCGTTCGAAACCACTATCGCGGGGGTCGTGATCCGTGGCCGGATGGACGCGGTGTTCGCCGAACCGGACGGCGGCTGGACCGTCGTCGACTGGAAAACCGGCGCCGAACCCGGCCCGGCCGACGAGGCCGCAGTCGCCGTGCAGCTGGCGGTGTACCGGTTGGCGTGGGCGCGACTGCTGGCGGCGCGCACCGGCGAGACCGAACAGCGGATGCTGGACCGCGTCGGCGCCGCATTCCACTATGTGCGCAGCGGTCGCACCGTCGCTCCCGAACGCCTGCCGGGGCCGGCGGAGCTGATCACGCTGCTCACCGACTCGACCGGCGGTGCGACGGGGGATCCGGGGTAGCTCGGTCCCCGCGAGCGGCGGCTCAGTCCCGCGGCGACCGGCGGCTCACGGCCAGGGCCCGGGTGATCAGCGGCCATTGCAGCGGCAGCCGGAGCACCGAGACCGCCTTCAGCGCCGACGGCGCCTTCGGGTTGCGCACCGAATCCGCGGCGAACCGGATATTCGCCGGGAACACCGCGATGAACAGCAGCGCCGCGAGCCGGCCGCCGAGGCGCCGGGTGCGCGGGATCAGCAGCGCGGTGCCGATGCCGATTTCGGCGACGCCCGACAAGTAGGTGTAGGAACGCGCCTTTCCGGGCAACTGCGGGGGGACGGTCGTATCGAACGGTGCGGGAGCGACGAAATGCAAGACGCCGGCGCCGAGAAGTAACGCGGCCAGCCGGAGCGCCGGGGTACGAGTGGAATCGGGGGCGCTCGCGGGGGAGATATCTGCCATGCAGTCACCATAGATTCCCGTCGCGACCGCGTGGCCGACGTGACGGCGGGTGACCGGGTAGGCTCCCGAGCTGTGTCGGAGGGACTGGCGGTGACGGGTGCGGGTGACGCCCCGGTCGGCGAGAGGTGGCGCCGGTGACTTCACGGTTCGCCGAACTCGGGAGCCGGGCGCGCGGAGCGGCGGTGCGGCCGGATTTCGCGCTGGTCGGGTTGCTGCGCATCCCGGAAGCTCAGAGCAGCCCCTGGATATCGCTGAGCCGCCGCGTACTGTTCGCGGTCGGACTGCTGTGCGCCGCGGCGATCGTCGTCTACATCGGCCGCGACGGCTACCGGGACAGCGCCGACGAGACGGTGACGCTGCTGGACGCCTTCTATTACGCGACCGTCTCGCTGTCCACCACCGGATACGGCGATATCGCACCGGTCACCGCGTCGGCGCGGCTGGTGAACATCTTCGTGATCACCCCGTTGCGAGTGCTGTTCCTCATCGTCCTGGTCGGTACCACCCTGGCGGTACTCACCGAACGTTCCCGCCAGGCCTTGAAGATCCAGCGTTGGAGGCGCACCGTGCGTAATCACACCGTCGTCGTCGGGTACGGCACGAAGGGCCGCACCGCGATCGACGCCATGCTCGGTGACGGCGTGCAGCCCGCCGATATCGTCGTCGTCGATATGGACGCGGTGAGCCTGGAGGCGGCCTCGACCGCCGGTCTGGTCACCGTGCACGGGTCGGCCACGCAGTCCGATGTGCTGCGGCTGGCGGGGGTCCAGAACGCGTCTTCGGTGATCGTGGCCACCAATCGCGACGACACCGCGGTCCTGGTCACCCTCACCGCCCGGGAACTCACGAAGAAGGCCAAGATCGTCGCGTCCATCCGCGAATCGGAGAACACCCATCTGCTGCGGCAGTCCGGCGCCGATTCGGTGGTGGTGTCCTCGGAGACCACCGGCCGGCTGCTCGGTATCGCCACCACCACGCCGAGCGTCGTCGAGATGATGGAGGACCTGCTGACCCCGGAGCACGGGTTCGCGGTCGCCGAACGCGAGGTCGAACCCGGCGAGGTGGGCGGGTCACCGCGCCATCTCAGCGATATCGTGCTGGGCGTGGTGCGCGCCGGCGAGCTGGTCCGAGTCGGTGAACCGGCGGTCGACGCCCTCGAATCCGGCGACAAGCTCCTCTATATCCGTCGCGCCCGCTGACCCGTCGGCACCGGTTATCGGGCCGCGATAGTCTCGGACGGTGGCCGTCTTCCAGCTCAACCAGGTTCCCTTGCTGTCCCGTTCGGCGCTCGATCGTGCCGATCATCTGCGCGCCGACCCGCAGGCGCTGAAAGAAGGCTGGGCCACGGCCCGGCTGTTACGGGTCGGGCAGCGGGGCGCGGTGCGCTACGAGTCGGGCGCGCTGGTCTGGGATCCGGCCACCGAACTGTCGGCCGAGCCCAGCTCGGAGGCGGTATTCCTCGGTATCGACAACGGCGCCCACCTCTGGGCGGTGCACGATAGCGCGCTCAGCGGGACGTTGCGGGATCTGCGGCAGCTCGCCGATACCTCGCTCGACGATTTCACCGCCGGTGTCCTGTCCGCCGCCCTCGCCTTGATCAACTGGCATGCCAGCGCGGCCTATCACGGCGCGGACGGGACGCCGACCGTGCCCGCCAAAGGCGGCTGGTCACGGGTGGCCGAGGACGGGCGGGAGGATTTCCCGCGCACCGATCCGGCTGTGATCTGTCTCATCCACGACGGCGGCGATCGGGTGCTGCTGGCCCGCCAGCACAGCTGGCCGGAGACGATGTTCTCGCTGCTCGCCGGGTTCGTCGAGGCGGGGGAGTCCCTGGAACGGTGTGTCGAACGGGAGATGCGCGAGGAGGTCGGGCTCGATGTCCACGATATCGAGTACCTCGGCAGTCAGCCGTGGCCGTTCCCGCGGTCGCTGATGCTCGGTTTCTGCGCGCAGGCCGACCCCGAGCGGCCATTGGTCTACACCGACGGCGAGATCGCCGAAGCGCATTGGTTCACCCGCGACGAGGTGCGTGCGGCGTTGTCGGCCGGCGGTTGGCGGGCCCGGCCGGAGGAAGGCGGTACCGGGCCGGCCGTGTCCCCGCCGCTGCTGCTCCCCGGCTCGGTATCGATCGCCCGGACGATCGTGGAGTCCTGGGTGGCCGCCGGATCGGACCCGGTCACGCGGTGAGCCGCCCGTCCGGGACGAGGTTGTTCACCCTGCGCGAAGCCCGCCCGGCGCGGCGGACCGGCCGGTTCGTCGCGCCTACTATGGACAACATGCAGCTTCACGAAGCGCCGGCCGAGCACCTCGGTGCGTGCGCGCTCCCCGGACACCACCCGGACGCTATGCCGGCGGGTGAGGCGGAATGAGCGACCTTCCGTTCGGGTTCTCCCACGGCGACGACGACGATCGCGGCCGCGGCGACAAACCGGGCGGCGGCGGTGACGACCCGTTCGGCAAACCGGGCGGCGGCGGTAGTGACCCGTTCGGCTTCGGCGCCGGCGGCGCCGGATTCGATCCCGCGTCGCTGGGCCAGATGCTCTCGTCGCTGGGCCAGATGCTCAGTGGGATGGGCCAGGGTATGGCCGGTGGTGGTTCCGGGCCGGTGAACTACGACGTGGCCAAGCGGCTGGCCCGCCAGCAGCTCGGCAAAACGGTCCCGCCGGTGTCCAGCGGAACCGCCGCGGCGGTCGCCGATGCCGCGCATCTGGCCGAACTGTGGCTCGACGACGCGACGACCTTCCCAGCCGGCGCGACGAGCACCGTTGCCTGGACCGCCGATGACTGGATCGAGAAAACACTGCCGACCTGGCAGCGGCTGTGTGATCCGGTGGCCCAGCAGATCTCCGGTATGTGGACGGCCGGGCTGCCGGAAGAGGCGCGCGAGATGGCCGGCCCCATGATGGGCATGCTCGGCCAGATGGGCGGGCTGGCTTTCGGCTCGCAGCTCGGGCAGGCGCTGGGACAGCTGGCGAAAGAGGTGCTGACCGGTACGGATATCGGCCTGCCGCTCGGCCCGGCCGGTACCGCGGCCCTGCTGCCCACCGCCATTTCGGAGTTCAGCGAAGGACTGGAACAGCCGGAGAGCGAGATCGTGGTGTTCCTCGCCGCGCGCGAGGTCGCTCACCAGCGACTCTTCGTGCATGTGCCGTGGCTGCGTCAGCAGGTCCTGGGTGCTGTCGAGGACTACGCGCGCGGGATCACCATGGACTTCTCGGCGCTCGAGGACGCGGCCCGCAATCTCGATCCCTCCGCGCTCACCGATCCGTCCAAGCTCGAGGAGATCCTCGCGCAGGGCAGTTTCGAACCGCAGACCACACCCGAGCAGAAGCAGGCGCTGGACCGGCTGGAAACCCTGCTCGCGCTGATAGAGGGCTGGGTGCAGGTGGTCGTGGCCGCCGCCGTGGGTGATCGGCTGCCCGGGGCGGGCGCGCTGGCCGAGACACTGCGCCGCCGCCGCGCTACCGGCGGACCCGCCGAACAGACCTTCGCCACCCTGGTCGGCCTGGAGTTGCGGCCGCGCAAACTGCGCGAGGCGGCGACGCTGTGGCAGCGATTGACCGATGACGCGGGGATCGCCGCGCGCGACGGTGTCTGGGCCCATCCCGATCTGCTTCCCGATGCCGATGATCTCGACGCGCCCGCCGGGTTCATCGATTCGGTGCTCGGCGGCGGTGCGGGTGTATTCGACGATCCGCTGGCCCAGCTGGCCGCGACCGAGGCCGCCGAACGGGAGGCGGCCGCCGGATCGTCGGCGAAGGAAACCACCGAGAGCGACGAGCAGCGCCCCGGTTCCGGTCCGGAGGATCCCGAGCAGGGCTCGGAAGGCCCCGGTAAGGACGAGAAGTAACGGGTGCGGGTCCGATCGCCGGCGAGGGGACCGCGTTTCCGACGAATTCGGTAGCGGGCCGGCAACCCGTGGCGCGATAGGCCGCCACCTCGGCAAACGGAGTTGTCCACAGGCGCGGACCTGTGGATAACTCCGCCTCGCGAACCCGTTGTGCCGCAACGGCGATCGCATACTGCCATCATGACGACGCTCCGGCCACGTGGCCCCCTCCTGCATCCCCGGGTGCCGATCTTGGTCCGCTCGACCGGACAGGTCCAACTGGGCTGGGATCCCGATACGGCGGTGCTCTGCGAGACGCCCGGTCTGGAGACCCAGCAGGTGCTGGGCTTTCTCCGGCTGCTCGACGGGCTGAACAGCAAACCCACGATCATCTGGCAGGCCCGCTCGCTCGGTCTGGCGCCCGGGCAGGCCGGTGTCCTGTTCGACGTGATCGACGCCGCGGGTCTACTGGTGCATCCGCCCCGCCCGGCCGGTCGCGTCCGGTCGATCCGGGTGCACGGCATCGGCCCACTCACCGACGCCATCACCGTGGGCCTGCGCGGATTCGGTCTGCGTCCGCATCGGTCGCGCGACTACCGCGGTGAGCTCGACGGCCGGGCCCGGGCCGCGGATCTGGTGGTACTGGCGGACGCGCTGATACCCGATCCGCGGCTGGTTCGCGACCTGTCCCGTGCCGGGATCGCCCACCTGGTCGTCCGGCTCCGTGACGGCAAAGGGATGGTGGGTCCGCTGGTCCTCCCGGGCCGCACCAGTTGCCTGCGCTGTGCGGATCTGACCAGGTGTGATCGCGATGCGGAGTGGCCGCGGCTGGCCGCCCAGCTGCTCGGCCGCACCGGTCACGCCAGTCCCGCCGGCATCGCCGCGGTGACCGCGCTGGCGCTCGGTGAACTGGAGACGATCATCGCCTGCGAGCCGCGCCGCCCGCCGGAAACACTCGACCGAACCCTCGAACTGGATCTCGACTCCCGCTTCCTGAGCCGCCGGTCGTGGGCGCCGCACGCCCGCTGTGGGTGCCTCGGGCCCGAAGCTCCGGAGCTCCTGTGAGTGCGGTCACACTTGGTGTCGTGTGGTAATTCTCTTCGGTTTTCCCTGGCAGACCCGCCCGTCTGTCGGCCATGATGGGGGAGTGTCTGAGATCGTGCGTCGGCCCATGTCCCGCAATGCGAAGTTGGCCAAGATTCCACTGGGGGTCGCGGGTCGTGCCGCGGTCGGTTTCGGCAAGAAGCTCGCGGGCGGCGATCGCAAGGAGATCAACACCGAGTTGAACCAGAAAGCCGCCGAACAACTGTTCGCCGTGCTCGGTGAGCTCAAGGGCGGCGCGATGAAGTTCGGGCAGGCCCTGAGTGTGATGGAGGCCGCGGTACCCGAGGAGTTCGGCGAGCACTATCGCGAGGCGCTCACCAAACTGCAGGCCGCCGCGCCCCCGATGCCGGCCGCGACGGTGTACCGGGTTCTCGATCAGCAGCTCGGCACCGATTGGCGCAAACGTTTCGAATCCTTCGAGGACACCCCGGCCGCTTCGGCGAGTATCGGCCAGGTGCACAAGGCGGTGTGGTCGGACGGTCGTCAGGTCGCGGTGAAGGTGCAGTATCCGGGCGCCGACGAAGCGCTGCGCGCCGATCTGCGGACCCTGAACCGGATGACCGGGCTGTTCGCCAAGGTGATTCCCGGAGCCGACGTCAAACCACTGCTCGCCGAGATCAACGAGCGCACCGAGGAAGAGCTGGACTACCGCAACGAGGCCGCGAACCAGCGGGCGTTCAGCAAAGCCTATGAGGGTCACCCGGAATTCGTGGTGCCCAAGGTCGTCGCCAGCGCGCCGAAGGTGATCGTCAGCGAATGGCTCGACGGCACACCGGTTTCCGCGATAATCGCCGCCGGTGCGGCCGATCCGGAGGGCACCCGGGCGCTGCGCAACCGGGTGGCGGGACTGATGGGCCGATTCCATTTCTCGTCCCCCGAGACAGTGGGCCTGCTCCACGCCGACCCGCATCCGGGCAATTTCATGATCACCCCGGAAGGGAAGCTGGCCGTTATCGATTACGGTGCGTGCGCGCCGCTGCCGGGTGGTTTTCCGGAGTTGCTGGGCCGGATCCTCGCGCTCGCGGTCGCCGAGGAGTACGGCGAACTCACCGAGATCCTGCACCAGAACGGTTGGGTGCTGCCGGGCCGGACACTCACCGAAGCGGAGATCGCGGACTATCTGCGCCCGTTCACCGATCCGATCCGCTCCGAATCGTTCCATTTCACCCGGCGCTGGATGCAGCGCGTCGCGGGCAAGGCGACCGACTACTCCTCGCCGGAGATGAAAACCGCGCGCGCGATGGTGCTGCCGGCCGAATACGTGATGATCTTCCGGGTGCTGGGCGGTTCGATCGGCATCTGTGCCCAGCTCGACGCCGAGGTGCCGTTCATGCAGTTGGCCGCCACCTGGTTGCCCGGTTTCCGCGAGCAACGGGACAGCGCCTGAAAGATACTCCGGCACAAGCATTTACGAATCTTCAACGATTCCGGCTCGCGCGTGGGTGCGGATTCGGGACCCCGAACGCGAACGAGCCGCTCATCGGCGAAGCGATGAGCGGCTCGTTTCCGGTGTCGGTGGGTGTCCGCGGGCATCCGGGACGCGGAATGCCTGTCAGACACAGCTGGCGACCTTGCGGGGCCGGCCCCGCGGACGTTTCCGGGCGATGACGACCCCCTGATCGAAGATCTCGCCGCCCCACACGCCCCACGGTTCCCTCCGATCGATGGCCGCGGTCAGGCAGCCTTTACGGATCGGGCAGGAAGCGCACAGGGACTTGGCCTGTTCCAGCTGGACCGGGCTCTCGGCGAACCAGAGGTCGGGATCCCCTGCCCGGCAGGGCAGAGTGGAAAGCCGCTGGGCCCCGGGATCGGTTTCCACGGTGCGACACGCCACATCAGTAGTGGCCGACGGCCAGCTCTGGGTGGTGGTGACCACGTCGTTCTCCTTCAGCTTGTTGTGCAGCGGTTCGGTGTTCGTTGCTGCGAAACCGGCGCCTTGTGGGCTGAAGGCCAAAAAAATCTGGCCACGGTTTCGCATCTGCGACCCGTGGCCAGGAGGTGTGGGGTGAATCCCTACCTTGGTCGGCTGTGGGGCCGCCTGTTCACGGTCGCTGGATGTCCTTTGCGAAGGCTTGCCGGTCGCTTATCGGCCGCCGCGGGTGCTGCTGCGGGATCGATAGCGACGGAGCCGACGGCTGCGAAAGCAGCCCCCGGACGCCAGTTCGCGACGGACTGGTCCTGCGGTTCGACGATGTTCGGCTGATGCGAATAGCGAATGCGCGTCTGCTCACCATCGAGGCAGGACAGGCCGGTCCCCTGCATAGCGAGGAACCCCCGGGAAGCAGCCGACGGCCGCGTATTCAGCGCTACGGCGATGGAGCCGTAGTTCAATGTGCCGTTCATCTGTCTGCCTCCCTCCTGTACTCGTCGTGATCGGATTCGGAACTTCGCGCGTCGATGTACCCTCCCGAGCGCGATTTCCACCTTAGGCAATCTTGCCGAAGTCGACAACCTATTTTCTACCTGCGGTTTTCCCCGGATCCGCGGAACGCTGCCGGGCTATCGGCGAGTAATCGCGCGGCGCCGCGATCGGATGATGCCCAATACCTCTGCCCCGTACTGCCGCATCTTGCTTTCGCCGATGCCCAGCGCGGCGAGAGCGGCCTCGTCCTCGGGCAGCTGTTCCGCGATGGCGGTGAGCGTGTTCACCCCCAGGATCCCCCGCGGATCCACCGCCAGTTCGGTGGCTTTCTCGCGGCGCCAATCCTGCAGGGCGCTCAGCAGTTCCGTATCCGGTTGTCCCACACAGTTCTTGCACCGACGCAGCAGCAGCGTCTCCGAATCGAGCAGCGCGCGGCCGCATATCCGGCACACCGGCCGGTCCGCGTCGGCCCCGGGCCGCGGTGGCGCGGCGATCCGGGACGCGGGCGAATTCTCGGGCACCAGGCCACCGAGGAACCGTGACCGGCGCCGCGTCCGGCGATCACCGTCGCCGCGGCGCAGCGCCCACGACAACCGGAGATGGACGCGGGCCCGGGTCACGCCGACGTAGAGCAGCCGCCGTTCCTCCTCGAGGGCCGCCACGTCGGCGACCGATCCGTCGCCGTTGAGCGTGTAGGAGATGGGCAGGGTGCCGTCGGTGAGCCCGACCAGGAACACCGCGTCCCACTCCAGGCCCTTGGCCGCGTGCAGCGAGGCCAAGGTGACGCCCTGCACGGTCGGTGGATGGCGTGCCTCCGCCCGGGCGGCGAGTTCACGCAGCAATCCGGCCAGGTCCAGACCGGGCTCGTGCTCGACCAGTTCCTCGGTCAACCGGACGAGCGCCACCAGCGATTCCCAGCGCTGCCGGGCCTGCGCCCCGGCCGGTGCGGAAGCGGTGAGCCCCATCGGGGCCAGCGCCGCGCGGGTCAGGCTGACCAGCTTCGCGCCCGACCTCGACTGATCGGGCAGATCGTCGCGAGCCGTCGTCTTCCGCAGCTCCTGGACCGCCTGCCGGACCTCCGGCCGTTGGAAAAAACCCTCTCCGCCGCGCACCTGGTAGGAGATACCGCGTTCGGTCAACGCCTGCTCGTACGCCTCGGAGTGCGCGTTGATCCGGTACAGCACCGCGATCTCGGCGGCCGGTGTCCCGCTCGCCATCAGTTCCTCGACCCGCCGGGCCACGTCGGCGGCTTCCCCGGCGAGCTCGTCGTATTCGGTGAACTCGGGGTCCGGCCCGTCGGCCCGCTGCCCGATCAGCTGGAGCCGGGTCCCGGCGATCCGGCCCTGCGCCATCCCGATCACCCGATTGGCGAGGTCCACCACCTGGGGTGTCGACCGGTAGTCGCGCTCCAGCCGCACCACCGCCGCGTCCGGGAAGCGCCGCGAGAAATCCAGTAGATACCCGGGACCGGCGCCGGTGAACGAATAGATCGTCTGATTGGCGTCGCCCACGACCGTGAGATCGTCGCGATCCCCCAGCCAGGTGTCCAGCACCCGCTGCTGCAACGGGGTGACGTCCTGATACTCGTCGACCACGAAGCAGCGGTAGCGTTCGCGGAACTCGTCGGCGACCGACGGATAGTCCTCCAACGCGGCGGCCGTGTGCAGCAGCAGATCGTCGAAATCCAGCAGCAGCCCGTCCGGTGTCGTCTTCAGCGATTCGTAGGCCGCGTAGACCTCCGCGATCCGAGCGGGCGCGAAGGGGGTGTCGCGCCGATGCGCGGCGGCCGCGGCGGGGTAGTCCTCGGGCGCCACCAACGACGACTTGGCCCATTCGATCTCCCCGAGGAGATCCTTCACACTCTCGGTGCCCGAGGCCAAGCCGACCCGGTTCGCGGCCTGGGCGACCACCGGGAACTTGCTGTCCAGCATTCGCCACGGCACCTCGCCGACCACCTGCGGCCAGAAGTACCGCAACTGCCGCAGGGCAGCGGCATGGAAGGTGCGAGCCTGCACTGTGGTGGCGGCGTCGCCCAGTCCGAGCGTTCGCAGCCGTCCGCGCAGCTCACCCGCCGCACGTGCGGTGAAGGTGACGGCCAGCACCTGATCCGCCCGCACCTGCCCCGCGGCCACCAGATGCGCGATGCGGTACGTGATGGTGCGGGTCTTCCCGGTTCCCGCGCCGGCCAGTACACAAACCGGCCCTCGCGGTGCGCGGACAGCGGCGGCCTGCTCGGGATCCAGGGCGGACAGATCGAGTGCGGGCACACGGGCAGTGTATTTCCCGACCTCGGTCGGTGTTGCCTCGCCGTCCTGCCGGAGGCAGGGCAATAAACACAGCCCTGCCGGTGTTGCTCTGTTCGTGACTGATGTGACACCGGATCTGACCATGTATTCGACCACCTGGTGCGGCTATTGCCGTCGGCTGAAGACACAGCTGAAAGAGGCCGGGATCAGCTGGGTGGAGATCGATATCGAGCAGGATCCGGCTTCGGCGGATTTCGTGGGCAGTGTGAACAACGGCAACCATGTCGTGCCGACCGTGAAGTTCGCCGACGGCTCGACCGCGACGAATCCGTCCCTGGCCGATGTGAAGCAGGCGCTCGCGCGTCTGTCCTGACCGCGCCGGGATCGGTCCGCCGGTGCTGTCCGGTGGATCTCGTGGATCCCTGTCGCGTGCCTGTCCCGCATTGTGCGGGTGCGGATCGCTAGTGTTGACCGGGTGAATCGTCGGATCATCACGCTCCTGGTCGCATTGTTCCCGGTGCTGTTGTTCGGTGTGGTGGGCAGTGTGTACACCGTGCCGTTCGTCGCGCTCGGACCCGGGCCCACCTTCGATACGCTGGGCGAAGTCGAGGGTCTGGAGGTCGTCCAGGTGTCCGGGGCCGAGGTGGACCGGACCAACGGTCACCTGAACATGACCACGGTGGCGGTGCGGGACGGTCTCACGATCTTCGAAGCGCTCGGGTTCTGGGCGAGCGGCCGGCACGGCATCGTGCCGCGCGCCGAGGTGTATCCGCCCGGGGTGTCGCGGGAGGAGGTCGACCAGTCGAACGAGCAGGAGTTCACGAATTCCGAGAGCAATGCCGAGGTCGCGGCGATGCATCAGCTGAACCTGCCGACGGCGGTGCGGGTCCACAAGGTGGACGACGAGGCGCCGGCCAAGGATCAGCTGCAGCCGGGGGATGAGTTCGTCAGTATCAACGGCAAGCCGATCTCGACTCCGCAGGATGTGCTGACCGAGGTGTCCGGACACGCGCCCGGGACGGTGCTGTCGGTGGTGTATCGCCGGGACGGCGCCGAGTCGACCGCGAACATCACGCTCGGAGCGCGGCCCGATGATCCGGCGAAGGGGTTTCTGGGTCTGACTCCGACCGAGACCGCGGCACCGCCGATGGACATCGCGTTCAACCTCGCCGATATCGGCGGGCCGTCGGCCGGGTTGATGTTCAGTCTGGCATTGGTGGAGAAACTGAGTCCCGGAGACCTGGACGGCGGCTCTTTCGTGGCGGGCACCGGAAGTATCGATGAGGACGGCAAGGTCGGCGCGATCGGCGGTATCCAGTACAAGATGATGGCGGCCCGGGAGGCGGGTGCCGAGACCTTCCTGGTTCCGGCGGGTAACTGCAACGAGGCGGGTCAGCGGATTCCCGATGGTCTGCGTCTGGTCCGGGTGGAGACATTGGCCGGCGCGGTCGCGGCCCTGGACGATCTGTCGGCGGGGCGGGACGCACCCAGCTGCGGCTGATCTTCGCGCCGGATCCGCGCGAGTGCCGGTACCTCTGGTTCGCGCGCGGCGCGCCTATGCGATTCGGGCGCGGCGCGCCTATCCGACGCGGGCGTGCCGCGGTTTCGCTAGTCGGCGGCGTCCTCGAACGTATGCCGCAATGCCTCCACCAGGTTCGGCGCAAGGTTCGGATGGGTGCGCAGGTCCAGGTCGGACGTGGATTCTTCATCCTCTGCGGGCCGTAACTGCAACAGGCACAAGCTGTTTCCCGAACGCAGCGCGGCCGCGAACAACCGGGCGTCGCGGCGTCCGGGATGGGCCCGGGCAGCGGCCCGGCCCGCCGCGTCGGCGGCGTCCGCGTCGGCCAGCAATGGGGTGAGGGCCTCGTCCAGATCGTTCTCGGCGTCCGGCGGGAGCACCACGATCTCCTGCACCAGGACGCAGCCCGCCACCGCGGGGGGCCAGCTGGTGGTCGCCAGGAATTCGTCCAGCGGCATCGTCCCGCCCGCCACTTCGTCGGGCAGCGGGTCCTGGGCGACCGGAGTCAGTTCGTCGGCGGCGTCGACCTGATCGATCAGTGCGGGTTCGGCGGCCACCAGATCCGCGGTCCGGACCAGCGCGAACATCTGCGGAGATCTACCCCATCCCTCGCCGTCCACGAACTCCGCGACCTCGTGGACGGAACGGGCAAGGACGATTTCGGCGTGCAGGTCGGCGCTCACCCGACCATCCTCGCATCCGGCGAAACGACACCGCCCCAACCCTGCGGTCGCGCACATGTCCGTTTTCCGTAAAGTGGGGCGGAGAGGGTCCGTACGGACCCGTCCGCAACAATTCGGACTGCGGCGCAGCGGCCGGTGGCGTTACCGGTTCACTCGCCGCCGGACCCTGGAGAGTGGCATCGTGGGCATGCGCCCCCCCGCCGGTTTACCGTCGCTGTCCCGGCGCAGCCGTCTGCTGCTGCTGGCCGCGGTGGTGCTGGCCGCACTGCTGTTGGTAGGGCCCCGGCTCGTGGACACCTATACGAACTGGTTGTGGTTCGGGGAGGTCCATTTCCGTGACGTCTATCTGACCGTGCTGCTGACCAGGGTCGCGGTCTTCGCGGTGGTCGGGCTCGTGGTCGGGGTGATCGTCTGGCTGGCCCTGTTGCTCGCGTACCGGACCCGGCCGGTGTTCGTGCCGACGTCGGGCGCCGGCGATCCGATCGCCCGGTACCGGGCGACGGTGCTCACCAGGCTGAAATTGTTCGGGCTGGGTATCCCGGTGCTGCTGGGAGTGTTGTCGGGTCTGGTGGCCCAATCGAACTGGGTCACGGTGCAACTGTTCCTGCACGGCGGCTCGTTCGGTCGCACGGATCCGCAGTTCGGTCTCGATGTCGGCTTCTACGCCTTCGATCTGCCGTTCTACCGGATGGTGCTGAACTGGCTGTTCGTCGCCGTGGTGATCGCGTTCGTCGCGAATCTGGTGACGCACTACATCTTCGGCGGGCTGCGGCTGACGGGTCGGGAGGGTGTGCTCACCACGCCCGCGCGGGTCCAGCTCGCGGTGATCGCGGGTCTGTTCGTGCTGCTCAAGGCTGTCGCGTACTGGTTCGACCGGTACCAGCTGCTGATGAGCAACCGGAAGGAACCCACCTTCAACGGCGGTTCGTTCACCGATATCAACGCGGTGCTGCCGGCCAAGCTGATCCTGATGTCCATCGCGATCATCTGCGCGCTGGCTTTCTTCGCCGGGATAGTGCTGCGTGATCTGCGGGTGCCCGCGATGGCGGCGGCGCTGCTGGTGCTCTCCTCGGTGCTGGTCGGCGCCGTCTGGCCGCTCATGGTGGAGCAGTTCTCGGTGCGGCCGAACGCGGCGGAGAAGGAAAGCGAGTACATCGAGCGCAATATCGATGCCACCCGGCAGGCCTACGGCATTACCGACGACAAGATCGAGTACGTCGACTACAAGGGTGAGAGCAGCAAGAACCCGGTGAACGTCCCGGTGGACCATGCCACCATCGCCAATGCCCGGCTGCTGGATCCGAACATTTTGTCGCCGACGTTCACCCAGTTGCGGCAGCTGAAGAACTTCTACGGTTTCCCCGAGGCACTCGATATCGATCGGTACTCGCTCAACGGCCAGATACAGGACTACATCGTCGCGGCCCGCGAACTCTCCCCGGCGACCCTGAGCGGTAACCAGACCGACTGGATCAACAAGCACACGGTCTACACCCACGGCAACGGCTTCGTCGCCGCGCCGGCCAACCGGGTGAATCGGCCGCAGTCCGAGGATCCGAACGCCGCGGGCGGCAGCAGTGACTCCGGGTATCCGATATTCCTGGTCAGCGACCTGTTCACACCGAAGGATCAGCAGCGGATCCAGGTCGATCAGCCGCGGATCTACTACGGTGAGCTGATCTCGCAGTCCGATCCCGATTACTCCATCGTCGGCACGAAGGAGGGCCAGCAGGCCCGGGAGTACGACACCGACCAGGCCCGCTTCACCTATGACGGCGCCGGTGGCGTGCCGATCGGGAACTGGTTCAACCGGCTGGCGTTCGCGGCCAAGTACGCCGAACGCAACATCCTGTTCTCCTCCGCGATCAGTGAGGATTCCAAGATCCTCTACAACCGGTCGCCGCGTGACCGGGTCCAGAAGGTCGCGCCGTGGCTCACGCCGGACGGGAACGCCTATCCGGCGGTCGTGGACGGCCGGATCAAATGGATCGTGGATGCCTACACCACGCTGGACAACTATCCGTACGCCCAGACCACCTCGCTCGAAGGGGCCGTGGAGGACAGCGTCGATCAGCGGACCGGCCGGCTGCTGCCGCGTAAAGAGGTCAGCTATATCCGCAACTCGGTGAAAGCGACCGTCGACGCCTACGACGGCACGGTCACCCTGTACGAGACCGACCCGACCGACCCGGTTCTGCAGGCCTGGCGGGGTGTGTTCCCGGACGCTGTGGTGCCGGAGAAGGAGATCAGCCCCGAGCTGCGCGAGCATTTCCGCTATCCCGAGGATCTGTTCAAGGTGCAGCGGGAGATGCTCACCAAGTACCACGTGGACGATCCGCGCGAGTTCTTCACCAACAACGCGTTCTGGTCGGTACCGGCAGACCCGACGGTGGAGGGTGTGTCGGCCAGTCAGCCGCCGTACTACGTGCTGCTCGGTGACCCGAAGACGAACAAGCCGGTGTTCAACCTGACCAGTGCCATGGTGGGGTACAACCGGCAGTTCCTGTCCTCCTATATATCGGTGAACTCCGACCCGGACGGTTACGGCAAGTTCCGCATTCTGCAGTTGCCGACCGACACCCAGACCCAGGGTCCACAGCAGACACAGAACACGATGACGACGGCTCCGCAGGTCTCCCAGGAGAAGACTCTGCTGTCGAACTCGAACAAGATCAGATATGGCAACCTGCTCACTTTGCCGGTGGCCGACGGCGGCATCTTGTATGTGGAACCGTTCTACAACGAGCGCAATACGGGTCAGAACACGGCGACGTTCCCGCAGTTGCTGCGGGTGCTGGTCAGCTACCGCGATCAGGCGGGGAGTGTGAAGGTCGGTTACGGCTCCACACTGGCCGACGCGTTGAACCAGGTACTACCGGGTTCAGGCGCTCTGGCGACGCCGTCGGGCGGTGATCCGGCCACCCGTCCGAGTCCCGGGGCCGCGCCGCCGCAGCCGGAGAGCCAGCAGCCTCAGGATCAGGGCACCAGCACTCCGGGCGGCACCGCGCCGCCGGTGAGCTCGGGTTCGGCCGCGCAGGACGCCGCCGCGGCGGAACTGAGCCGCAAGATCGAGGAAGTACGCACCGCGATGCGGACCGGCAACTTCGAGGACTTCGGCCGGGCGCTCGACGAGCTGGAGGTGGCGGTGAAGGCCTACCAGGATGCCGGCGGGAGATAACCCGCCGCAGATCGGATAACAGAGCGGCCTCGCGGGAAGTAAGAGCGATCTCGCGGCCGGAGGAGAACGGAAGCGGCGCTGCCATCCGAGTGGATGGCAGCGCCGCTTCGTATGCACTGCGTACCGGCGCGCTGATTACGCGCCGAGCGGTGTCACAGGTACGAACCGCACACCGGCCAGGCGCCGGGGCCCTGGGTGTCGAGGACGCTCTCGGCTACGCGGATCTGCTCCTCGCGGCTGGCGTCGGCAGCGCTGCCGCTACCACCGTTGGCCTCCCAGGTGCTCTGGGTGAACTGCAGGCCGCCGTAGAAGCCGTTGCCGGTGTTGGTGGACCAGTCGCCGCTGCTCTCGCACTGGGCGACTGCGTCCCAGTTGCCCGAGTCGGCGGAGGCGGTGGCCGTGGAAAGACCGAAGGGGACGGCAACGAGAGCTCCGGCGATAGCGGTCATGCCGAGGGCGCGGGTGCTGAACTTCCGGGTCTTGGTCATATGCGAATCCCTCCCTGTGCCCACCGGCAGCGCGATGACGACTGCGTGCCCCTGTCCCCAGGTGATGCGTCGGGGTTGATCCGAACCGTGGGACAGGGTTGCCGGTGTTCTCCGGTTCGGTCGGCCCGTCCCGGTTGGTCGGGGCCTGGGAACGACGGTAACGAAGAAATCTCGTCAGATCACGTATCGATAACTATCAATACGTCGATTGGTGCGAATCGGGAATATGTGGAAAACTCCAGGTCACACTCGGATTTTTCCCGTACCCACACGTGCGCTTTACGACACTGAAATGTGACGGGCATCACCAGAAAATGGTAATTCGTGTCACGCGTATATCGGTCGAGATGTGCGGCAACTGCTTCGTTAACGTTCCGGTGGCGGTCCGTCGGAGGTCCGGAGATGGACTCGGAGGTTCCGTCACGGGGACGTCTCGTGCTCGGTGGGAAGCGGGCGGGCCGGTCGGAGTCGCGATATCCGGCGGAATCCCGGCGGAAATCGCGGATGAGCTGGTGATTTGGTAGAACTTCCCGGCCGTGTGTAATGTTGTTTTCACCCAACGCGGGGTGGAGCAGCTCGGTAGCTCGCTGGGCTCATAACCCAGAGGTCGCAGGTTCAAATCCTGTCCCCGCTACTACCGAAGAGGGCCCCGAAACTTTTGTTTCGGGGCCCTCTTCGTTGTGTTCGGCAGTATTGCCGGTGTCGGCTGTCTCGCGCCTTCCCTGGTGCCCTCGCCTCCGCCTGAACGATCCGGTGCAGTCCATGCCGTGTCCGGTGATCGACAGCCCTGGCATGAAGGCCGACCCCCTGGGGGCAACGCACTAGCCAAGTCGATGGCAGGGTCTGATAAAAGGCCAGGTGAGCGCCATGTTTTGGAGTTGGGAGCCACAGTGCGTACTGTTGGGGATACCCAACGCGGGGTGGAGCAGCTCGGTAGCTCGCTGGGCTCATAACCCAGAGGTCGCAGGTTCAAATCCTGTCCCCGCTACTACCGAATGGTCCCGGAGATGATCTCCGGGACCATTTCTTTTTCCTACTGCGGCAACTCCCTCATCGGGTGACATTGGCTCCTTGTCGTGGCCCCTCGTCCTATGTCTCGGCCTTTGACCGCGGTTGCGGGTGCGGTTGCCTGCGGTATCCGGTGTGTCTCTCCGAGCTCTGCGCTGCCGTCGCCCGTCGCACGGCTGCCGCTCGATGTTCCGGCCCGTCGGGTATGCGATACCGCGGGCCGGTAGGCGCGGTGGCCGGCCCGGCGAGCGGGTTGGGCGAGCGAATCGGTGTCGATCTCGGTGGTGGGGCAATCATTCGGCTAATGCATAGGGAAAAGGGGTGATCGAAGCTGCGGACGCCCGAATGTATTTCGAATACAGAGGTCGAGGCATATTTTCGAATGCGCGAATCCGGGATCGCCCGAATACATCTCGTGAATTACATGGGTGGAATTCTTTCGCCGACGTCCTGCCGGCCGGGAACACGCCACGGGCCGAGGGGATTCGGGTCGGCGAGGCGCTGGAACAGGACGGGCGCCCGGACTTCGGCACTGTCGCGGCACCGTGACATCGCAGGATGCGTGGCGCGTTGCCGAACGGTGATCCGAACTGGTTTGCTGGACCGACTGCCGCGAACCGGAGGACCAGCTGCCGTGCCATCTGATTTCACCCTGAAGGCCGCCAACGCCGTACATCGCGCCCTGCTACGGATCAGCTTCGGCCGCTGGGGAACCGAGTTCTACGGAATGCCGGCCCTGGAACTCACCACCATCGGCCGCAAGACCGGACAGCCGCGATCGGTGATGCTGACCGCGCCGATCGTGGACGGTGACGACTACATCATCGTGGCTTCCCGCGGCGGTGACCCGACCCATCCGGCCTGGTACCACAACCTCCGCGGCACCCCGACCGTCGAGGTCTCGTTCCGCAACGGCCCACGCCGGGCGATGACCGCTCATATCCTGTCCGCTGAACAGCGGGCGCCGCTGTGGTCCCGGATCACCGCCGACTACCCGGTCTACGGTGACTATCAGAAACGCACTACTCGCGAGATCCCGCTGGTCCGGCTGACTCCCGTGACCGAGGGCGCCTAGTCTGTGGCACGGCCGCCGACCACGAGTGACAGATATGGTGTTCCGTCACCGGGACGGGCGTGTCCGGTCCGAGCGTTCTCGCCTGTTGTCGGTGGTTCTCGGTAGCGTCTGATGCTGTGGAAACTGGGGAACACATCCAAGAGCTCGCGGACCGCATCATGGTGCTGCGCGACGCCTATTACCAGGGCTCGCCGCTGGTCGCCGACGCCGAGTACGACGGACTCGAAGACGAGCTACGGGGTCTGATCGAGGCGAACCCCGACCTCGCACCGGACCCGAATCCGTTGGAGCAGGTCGGCGCGCCGACAGTGCTGCACGCCCCGATCCGGCATTCGCGCCCGATGTTGTCGCTCGAGAAAGCGACCACCCCGGAACAGGTCGTGTCCTTCTTCGACCGTTTCCCCGGCCGGTCGGTGGTGGTGATGCCGAAGCTCGACGGCTTATCGCTCGCTCTGGTCTTCGAGGACGGTCGGCTGGTGCGTGCGGTGACGCGCGGTGACGGCACCACCGGCGACGAGGTGACCCCGCTGGTCCGCGCGTTGGTCGACGGTGTTCCCGAGCGGATCGACGCTCCCGGGCGGGTGGAGGTGCGCGGCGAGGCGGTGATGCTGCGTTCGACCTTCCTCGCCTACAACACCGCTCACCCGGACAAGCCGCTCATCAATCCGCGCAACGCCGCGGCGGGCACGCTGCGGGCGAAGGACCCGGCCACTGTTGCCGAGCGTCGGCTGCAGTTCTTCGGCTTCGACCTGGACACCTCTGCCGGCGGTGCCGCGGTCGACCTGGGAGAGGGGCTGCGGGCGCTGGGGGTCGCGGGTGCCCGGATGCAGGTCTGCGCCGCCGCGGAACAGGCGCAGGCGGCGATCACCGCGATCGAGCAGGGCCGCAACGACCTGGATTACGATATCGACGGCGCGGTGCTGCGGCTGGCCGACCGTGACGCCTACGCCGCCGCCGGCACTCGGTCCAACAGCCCGCGTGGCGCGCTGGCGTTCAAGTTCGCGGCCGAGGAGAAGACCACGTTGCTCAACGATGTGGTCTGGGACGTCGGCAAGACCGGCAAGATCGTCCCGGTCGCCTGGCTGGAACCGGTGTTCGTCGGCGGTACCACGGTCACGAAGGCCACGCTGGCCAACCAGCAGGTGATCCGAGCTCGCGATATCAAGGTCGGCGATACGGTGCTGGTGCGCCGGGCGGGCGATGTGATCCCGTTCGTGGCAGGTGTACTCGACGCATCCCGGCGTACCGGCGAGGAACGTGAGATCGTGTCGCCCACCGCCTGCCCCTCGTGCGCGCAGCCGGTGACCGAGCAGGGCAACAGCCGGGAACTGTTCTGCACCAACGTCTCGTGCCCGGCGCAGACGGTGCGCAGGCTGATCCACTGGGCATCGCGTGCGGCGGCCGATATCGACGCCATCGGGCAGGTATGGATCGAACGCCTGGCCGAGGCGGGCGTCCTGGAGCGCCCTTCCGACTTCTACACGCTGACCACCGAACGCCTGCTCGAGTTCGATCGGATCGGCGAGGTATCGGCCGCGCGCATGATCGACTCCATCGATGCCGGCCGCCGGGTCGGCCTGCGCCGCGCGCTGATCGGCCTGGCGATCCCGATGGCCTCCGAGGGCACCGCCGCTCGCCTGGCACGGGCGGGGTTCCGTTCCCTGGAGGAAGTCGCCGACGCCGGCGCGGAACGACTGGTGGCGGTGGAGGATATCGGGCCGAAGGTCGCCGCCTCGCTGGTCGAGCACCTCACTCGCCTGCGTCCGGAACTGGAGCGGTTGCGCGCCGCGGGCGTCTGCCTGGACGTGCGCGCCGAAGACCTGCCGCCGGTCGTCGCGGCCGGTGCCCCACTGGAAGGCAAGACGGTCGTGATCACCGGTGCTATCAGCGACCCGCGTTCCGGTGAGAAGGTCGCCCGCCCGACGTTCCAGCGCCTGTGCGAGAAAGCGGGCGCGACGGCAGCGTCCTCGGTGTCGGCGAACGCCGACATGCTCATCACGGGTGCGGGAGTGGGCGACAGCAAGCTGGCCAAGGCGGAAAAGCTCGGCGTCGAGGTCGTCGACCAGGGCGAGATCTGGAACCTACTGATCGACGCCGAGCTCATCTGAGCTCGGTACAGCGCCCACCACTTGCGGACCGCGGCCGTGGTCGTGACCGTGATGGTTGTCGCCGGGCCGATATGGGTACTCGACGAAAAGGCGCATCACTATATGAGCTCGAGGTCCACCCCTGCGACGACCGAGTGCTCCGGATCGGCTCGCGCCCGAGCACGGAAGGCGTCCGGGGTTTACCGCGGACATGTTCGTAGCGGTGATCGCGCGCGGTGAAGCCGCCATGCGGGCTTCGCTATCGTCACCTGTCGGGTGCCCGCCGATCCGGGTGCGGCCGCTGTCCGCGAGTGTCTCGCGGGCGCAGCGTCGGCGTGGTGATGATCGGTGTGGTGCGCACGGTTGTCGAGCACGCACTGCTGTTCGGGTGGCCGGTGAATATGGTGAACGAATTGGTGCCCGGTATCGATTCGGTTTCGACACCGAACTCGCGACGACCGTTGCGGGCCTGCGGCGCGGGGTTCGGCCGATGGCCTTTCTCGGCGGTCAGCCGTTGCGGGTGAGGCTCGGTGGAACCGGTTCGGGTTCCCCGGCCGCCTGCGCCGCGGCCGGGTCGGTCATGATGTCACGCCACCAGGAATCCAGCCGGCTGGGCTCCGGCCAGATCACGGGTGCGTGCTCGGCGGTGTGTTCCACGTCGTTCTCCTCGGGGCCGGTGTTGTCGGGCATCCTTGCCTCCTGTACGCGTGGTGCGCCGGCGGATCACCGCGTGTATTCGTACGCTGCTCCGATTGCGCCGCCCCCGTAACCGGTGTCGCAAGGAATTCCCGCGACCGAGCAACGTAGTGACAGCAGATCGCCGGACCCGCCCGGTACCAATGTGCCGCAATTCTAGCGTTTTTCGATCAAGCTGCCCACATATTCGTCGCGACACAGATTCCGGCGATTTGTACGGAGCACAAACCCCTGGTCGCAGGTATTCTGGAAGTGTCTGTGCAAGAACGGGTTTGGATGTTCCCCCAAGCGTCCGCTCGCCCAGCATCGACATAACGACCGGTTTGTAAAATATGGCGAATGTATTGCGTAATGTGCGTGCGCAATCCCGAATTAATGCCTGTGTAAATGTACTTTCATTTGATCGTGCAGAACGTTCCGGCATATGAAATCTCCGTGAAGAAATCGCTGCTCGGCCCCGGTCTCCGGCGACCGGCCGCCGGACACGGCTGTGCTGAGTAGACTGCCGGGCATGTCGGTGGCGTCGTCGCGGTCGCGGATTCCGGGGGCTGTCAATGGCTACGAGGCGCGCTGGGAGCCGCACAATACCGAGCGGCAGTTGCGGATCCTGCGCGCCGCGGTCGAACTCCTGGAGGAGAAGCCGCTGGGTGCGGATGTACCCGTGCTGGAGATCGCGAAGCGGGCGGGGGTGGCCAAATCGGTGGTCTATCGGCAGTTCAGCGGCCGGGAAGACCTGGACCGGCGGATCCGGTCGTATCTGATCGATGATCTGGGGTCGGTGCTGGACGCGCAGTTGGACGTGTCCTCGGGATCGGTCCGCGAGATCATCACGCGGACCGTTCGTGCGGTCGCGGACTGGATGGGTGACCACCCGAATCTCACCGCGTTCGCGCGCAACGGGCCGCCCGCCGGCGGCCCCGATTCCGTCGACGCGATCTCCAGTCTGAAGATCCGGATTTCGGAACGGTCACGTGAACTGATCGAGGCGATCGCCCGGATCGTGGGCGTGGACGCGGCGGCGTTGGAGCCGGTGCCGTTCGCCGTCGTGACGATGGTCGAAGGCGTCCTCGCGGCATGGGTCGCCGATCCGGGGACGAACCGGACGCGGGCGGAGGTGGTCGCGGACCTGGCCGACTACGCGTGGTACGTCCTCGACGGTACGGCCCGCACGGTCGGCGCCTCGGTGGACCCCGACCGGGAACTCGCGGAGGTCGTCGCCGGGTTGCGCGAAGGCGGGATATGAGCCCGTCGCCGTCCCAACCGGGCCGAACGTCGTCGGTCGGCCCGGCCGTACCGGGTCAGGCCACCGAGGCCCGCACCCGGCGTTCCGGTTCGCTGCGGTAGCGCGAGCGGTCGCCGGCGATCCCGAGCGCCTTCCACAGCCGGGTGGTGACCGGGTTCATCAGGCCGAGCTCATCGGCGAGGGTGCGCATATCGCCGAAGTAGCCGGACAGGATCCGCTGGGCGTGCGGACTGCGCCAGAACGCCTCCTTGACGACCGCGCGCGGGATATCGAAACGTCGCGCGAATTCCGGCGGCGGCGCCATGATCTCCCCGGCGAGCCAGCGCAGTGCCAGTGGGAACGAGACCCCGCACAGCGCGGTCGGGACCGGGCCGAGCTTGGCGATGTGGGCACGCAGGAATTCGCCCGCGAACGAGATGTGCCGCGCCTCCTCGGCGATATGGATCTCCATGGTTCGCACCACCAGCGGCGGCAGGTTCGCGCCGTTGCGGATCATCGCCTTCTGATAATGGTCGATCGGTTCCTCACCGCCGAGGATTCCCAGGAACAGGACGACGTGGGCGTACCCGCCGGCCACACCTATGAAGGGTGAGAGTGCACGGAAGATGGGCCGCATGCCGGGGACATCGTCGCCGATCCGGTTCACCAGCTCCTGGAACATCTGGATGTGGTTGCACTCTTCGGTCATCTCGTGCATGCAGTAGCGGAATTCCGGTGAACCGTTGGGTAGTTTCGCGATGTACTGCATCATCCCGCGGATCAGCACCGTTTCGAAGGCCGCGCCCACTTTGATCGCGTTGGCGATCCGCCAGCGCCCGATCTCGATCTGCTTCTCGACCGGCAGCTCGCGATACCAGCGGGTGGCGCCGAGCGGGTCGTAGTCGGGGGACAGGATCCACCGTGGATCGTTGCGGTCGAGGGCGAGTTCGGGAGCATCCCAATCGATATCGAGGTACGGGTCGAAGCGGCGGTGTACCGACCCCTCGGACAGCGTTTCCAGCATTTCGCGGTACCGGGCGTCCAGCTTGGGAGCCCGCGGCAGAGTCGACGGCGTCATCGATGCCTCCTCGTGCGTTCGGCGTATATCTCTCTACGGTCGAATTTACCGGGACTCCGAGTCTCAGTAAATAGGGCACGGCGGGACGGTACTCGAGCGTGCCCCGGCGAGAGGCGGTGGGATGGCATGCGCGGTGGGCGAGATCTGCCGCGACACCAGGTCGCGAACGGGTGATACCGCCGGATCGGCCCGACGGGTCAGCTCGCGACGATGCCGGTGTGCACCCGCAGCGTTTCGATGCGGTTCCGAGTCGGGTGGAAGTCGAGGATCAGCAGTGCCGGTCCTTCCGGGAGGTCGGCGCTCACCGTCACCGAGCGCCCGGCCGCCAGCGTTTTGCCCTGCCGCAGGCCGCGGGCACGCACGGTCAATTCCGCGGGCGTGACGGCCGCGCCCGACCACAGCCGCACAGTATCCCGGTGACCGGTCAGTTCGGTCACCGTCGCGGTATCGCCCGTGGCCGCCGCGACGCACAATCGGTTCGCGATCCGCTTACCGGCGCCGCCGATTCCGGTGCACGCCCGGGCCATCCCGGTCAGGCCCGATACGCCCTGGTTGCGCAGCAGCAGGCCGCCGAGCCGGACGCCGGCCCGCAGACCCGCGAGCCCCGTCCCCATGAGCTGCGCGACCATCGGGAGGAGCTCCCAGTAAGCCGCCAGATATCCGATTCGCAGCGCGCCCTCCTCCTCGACCACCTCGTAGCGCAGATGCATCGGCACCCGCACCCGGGCGCCCGTCGACATCGTGATGGTGATGGTGAGGTCGCGTAACACCGTGGCGGGTTCGGCGAAATCGTGTGCCACATCGAAGACGATGTCGTTCGGGGCGATGAAGGTCTCGTAGAACCGTGCAATCGCGTCGGGGCCGGTGTGCGGGGCCGAGCCGACCGGATCGTTGACCACCGCGCTGCCGGCGAAGAGTCCCACCCAGGCATTACGGTCGTGTGCGGCCACGGCCCGGGGCGATGCGAGCACGGCCTCGCGCAACTGCGTGGCGGTCGGATCCAGCGGCACGGCGACTCCTCGGTGAGCGGATTTCGGGCCCATAGTAGAACACGTTCTACAGATCGCAAGGAGGCTTCCGCCTGCCTGCTTGTGAAAATGTCGGTGTCGTGCGGCATCATCTGTGCACGCAGCTATTCGACGAACAAGCGAGATTGCCCGGAGTGCCCCATGCCGTCGCGAACACCAGCGAACGCGAAGCCGAAACCTCTGTCCGACAATGACCTCGAGCAGATCGCCGCGGAGATCGAGGCGGGGCGCCCGCCGATGGTCTGGTTCACCGCCGCGGCGGTGGGCGTCACCGAAGGACGATCGGGGAAAGTGGTCTCGCTCGGTGACCCCGCGGACGGTGATTTCCTGCAGATCCGTCCCACCGGGTCCAAAGACGTGCTGTCCTTCGGTCCCACCGAGGTCACCGTCATCAAACCGCAGCGCGCCGCGCAGCCGCCCGCGCCCAAGCCCGTACCCGACAAGAAGGAAACGCCCGTGACTCCCGCCGCGTCCCCGTCCACCTCCGCTTCCCCGGCCGCGGAACGGAAACCGGCGTCCGAATCGCCCGCGCCCGCCGCGGCGAGGACCGCCGCCCCGGAGGCGAAGCCGGCCGCGGCGTCGCGTACCCCGGCCGCCAAGGCGGCGAAGGCGCCGGCCGCGCGCAAGTCCAAGGCGCCGGAAGTAACGGTCACCATCAACGGCACCGCGGAGGGCGAGTGGACCGTCGACGTGGTCTCCGGCAAGAAGCGGACCACCCGTGCGGTACCGGTTGCCGGGACGGCCGTGGCGCAGGCGGCCAAGCTGCTGAACCCCGAGGTGTCGGAGGTGGTGGACGGCCTGCTGGAATCGGTCCGCGGCGCACAGGAGGCCAAAGTCCAGCAGTTGCAGGCCGAATTGGAGCAGGCGCGCAAACTGCTCGAGGAACTGTCGGACTGAGCCCGAGGCTCAGACCGCGGTTTCCCGCGGCCGCCAGCCGTGCTGGATCGGCTCGGCCGGCGCGTGCCGGATCGAGTCGTGGAACATGTAGCCGAATCCGCGCCGCTTCGCCAGATACATCGCCGCGTCCGCGTCGCGGATGAGGTCGTAGATACTGGCGTCGATATCTCGTGGTCCGCCGCATGCCAGGCCGATACTGGCGGTCAGCGGTACCTCACCGGTGCTGAGCTGGAAGGGCTTCATGAACACGCCGAGCAGGCGTTCGGCCATTTTGGTCGCTTCGGTGCGGTCCAGCGGTGCCAGGACGATGAACTCGTCCCCGCCGTACCGGGCCACCACGTCGTCACGGCGCACCGCGGTGCGAATCCGTTCGGCCGCTTCGGCGATCAACTCGTCGCCCACGGTGTGACCGTAACTGTCGTTGATCGCCTTGAACTCGTCGAGATCGATGAACAGCAGACAGAGCGGACGTTCGGCCCAATCCCGGTGGTCGCGATGCAGCACGCGCAGCAGCGCGGACCGACTGAGCAGACCGGTGAGTGGATCGTGGTCGGCCTGGTAGCGTGCGCGTCGTTCGCTGCGCGCACTACGGCCGATCGCGCGTTCGCTGCGGATCAGCAGTCCGATGAGCAGCAGTGCCAGCATCGTGGAGACGATGATCTGGTCGAGTGGGCTGAGCGGTGCGCGGGCCATCGGCACCAGCGACGACACCACCAGGGCGACCGCGATGACACTGGCCCGCTGGCGTGAATGGTCCAGCCGGATCGAACGCGGCGCGCCCAGTGTCGACATGGTCGGGTGCAGGGCGGCCGCGCCGACGGCCAGATACGCGCCGATCAGCGGCAGCACCAGGACATCCGGATCGGTCGCGAGCGTCCCGGCGGCGGCCAGCCGGTAGCCGAGATCGGTCACCAGCGCACCCGCCAGGGCGATGTGCAGCAGGCGCAGCGAGGTTTCCGACCGGCCCGAGGTGGCCACCGATTGCGCCAGCAGTGTGAGCATCAGGGCATCACAGACCGGAAGGATCACCGCGGTGATCGTGGTCGCGGCGCCCGTACCCGTGTGCAAAACCGGTGCGATGAGGAAGATCCAGGACGCCAGCAGCGCGCCGAGACCGATCAGTGCCGAGTCCAGGAACACATCCGGGTGCGCGCGAGCCCGGCGCGGTCGCAACCACAGCAGCGCCGCGAGACCGGTGGCCAGGTAGCCGGTGAGTGTGCAGATCTCGTCGAGAGGGGTGGACGCGTAGGTGGTCAGTTCCCGTAGGACGGTGCCGGTCGCGAAAGGGAGGGCGGCGGCGCCCAGCAGGTACCACGGCAGCGGCTGCGCCGGTCGGTGCCGGTGCAGGCCGAAACCGATCATGACCACCGTGCCGATCGCCGCGAGAAGCGTGATCAGCAAGGACAACAGATGTGACCCGAGGACCAGGTGTACCAGGAGCGGTGAACCCACCATCACGGAAAATAGTGCACCGCAACGTATCCGGTGGATGCCCTGCCGCCCTGCTCCCTGTGGTTCGCTGATGATCATCAGCCCCCCTTTGATCGCTCCATTCCCGGTGAAATCGAGCCGCTTCGTAGATCTGGAATCCTTGTCTGTCGTGCTCTACCTGCCCATCGAGCGGCGGCTGACGAAACCGAGTGTTCCTGTACGAGGGGATGTCCGAGCCGATCGCGCTACTGGTCGGCCCACCAAAACCTGGACTATGGATCCGATGATGACACGCAGTGCCGAATTTGTCGCTGTCTTGGCGCAACAACGTCGTAACAGCTGTCCCGATGCTGGCGCCGCGACCGCTCGCGGACTCCGGCGGCTCGTACGGTGGTCTGGTGACTGAACGCGAGGAGAGCACGGGCGTGCGCCGGTGGTCGGCGCCGGGCCGGGTCAACCTGATCGGTGAACACACCGACTACAACGACGGATTCGTCCTGCCCATCGCGATCCCGCTGGCGGTCGCCTGCGAGGGCTTCCGGCACACCGACGACCTGGTGCGGGTGAGCTCACGGCAGCGTCCGCACGAACCGGTGCGGTTACCGGCGCGGGCGCTGGCCGCCGAGCGGGATCTGGTGCCGAGCTGGGCGCGCTACCCGCTCGGCGTCGTGGCGGAGTTCGGGCGCCGCGGTCACCGGATCGAGGGCCTGGAAATGGTTTTCGACGGCGCCGTCCCAGCCGGGGCCGGGCTGTCGTCGTCGGCCGCGCTGTGCTGCGCCGCCGCGGTGGCGGTGCGGGATCTGTGCGCCGCCGCCGTCGGTGACCGGGAACTGATCGATATCGCCCGCGCCGCCGAGAACGATTACGTCGGCGCTCCCACCGGCATCCTCGACCACGCCGCCTCCATCCTGTGTACCGAGGGGCACGCCCTCTTCCTGGATGTGCGGGCGTTCGGCGCCGCCGAAACGGGTGGTTTCGAGCAGATCCCGTTCGATCTCGCCGCCACCGGACTGCGGCTGCTGGTGATCGACACCGGTCAGACCCACGACCACGCCGCGGGCGGATACCGGACCCGACGCGCCGAATGCGCTGCCGCCGCGCGGTCCCTCGGCGTGGACTCACTGCGTGACATCGACGATATCGACGAATTGTCGCGGCTGAGCGACCCGGTGCTGTACCGGCGGGCGCGGCATGTGGTGACCGAGAACGAGCGGGTACGGACGGTGGCCGCGCTGCTGCGGGCCGGTGCCGACCCGCGGGAGACGGGACCGCTGTTGAACGCCGGGCACGACTCCCTGCGCGACGATTTCGAGGTGTCCACCGATGTTCTCGACGCCGCGGTGGCGGCGGCCCGCGCGGCCGGCGCGCACGGTTCGCGGATGGTCGGGGGCGGATTCGGGGGCAGCATCATCGCGCTCGTCGATATCGGCGCCGCCGCACGTGTCCAGGATGAGGTGCAGAAAAGGCTCGCCAGTAAGGGTTTTCGCGATTCGCGGACCTTCGAGGCCGTCGCGGCGCCGGGAGCCGGACCGATCGAGTGAGTCGGTCCGGCTCCACGGGCGAGGCGGCTGGGTACCTCAGACAGCCGGGCGGCCGCGGCGCAGCACGCCGATGAGCAGGTCGACCAGTAGGAAGGCGAGCAGGCTCAGGCCGAATACCGGAGCGAACCAGCCGATCAGTGCGGCCGCCGCCACCGCCGGCACCGCGAGGGCCGCCGAGCGGCGCAACGCACCTCGGCGCGGCGGCTTGCCGACCGCGAGCACTCCGGACGCCCCCGCAGGCCTGCGCGCCCACCACATCAGGTATCCGCGCACGATCACCGTGACCAGTCCGATCGCCGCAGCCAGCAGCAGTAATTGGTTGAGCAGACCGAACATCAGACCCATATGGAGCTGGATTCCCCAGTTGGCCATTTTGGCCATGAACGGCCAGTCGGCGTAAGGGAGACGGGCGGTGATCGTACCGGTGGGCCCGTCCACCGCCACCGAGTCGACGGTGAGGGTCCCCGGCAGCCGCCGTTCCTTGACCTCGAACGCGATGCCGTCGGCCGCCGGTACCGAGATCTCGGCCGGTTGGGTGACGCCCGCGTCGCGGGCGACGGCGAGCACCCGGTCCAGTTGCCGAATCCGGTCGGCCGGAACCGTATGGATCGCGGTATGCCCGGCATGGTGATCGGCGTGCCCGGAATCCGCGGGAGCCGCGGCACCGGGGAGCGCGGTATCGATCACCGGGGTGGTCCAGCTGAGATTCTCCCGAAGGTGTTCGATGTTCTCGCCCGCGTACGTGGACCAGGTCAGCCCGGTGACCGACAGCAGGAGCGCCACGGGAAGAATCCACACGCCGACCACAGCGTGCCAGTTCAGCCGACGTTCCCGGTGGGTCCGCGCGACATTCGGCACGAACAGCCGGCCCGCCGAATTACGCTGTCGGCGGGCGAACACCCGCCGGATCCACAGTGCCAGCCCGGCCAGCGCGATCAGCCACAGCCACGAGGCCGCCAGTTCGGAGTACAGGCGTCCCGGGTCACCGAGGTGCAGATGGCGGTGTATCTGGGAGACCCACGCGCGGAAGGGCAGCGCACCGGAACTGCCGTACACCACCGATTCGCCCACCGGACGCGCGGTGGCCGGATCGACGAACACCGCACGTCGCTCGGATTCCCCGAGAGTGGGATCGCTGAACAGCACCCGCGTGGTCTCACCCGGTGCGGGGGCCGGTGACACCGCTACCAGAGAAAGGTCCGGCCGGGTCGCGACGCCGGCGTTCACCTGCTCGGCCAGCGGCCGATCGGGACCCTGGGAATCCACATAGAGCAGATCCCGGTTCACGAATGATTCGATAGCGGGCGAGACGGCGTAGAGCCCGCCGGTCACAGCGGCTATCAGCAGAAACGGGCCCACGAAGAGCCCGGCGTAGAAGTGCAACCGCAGTGCGAGCGCGCGGAACGCGCCGCCACTCGGCCGTGTCGTCGGTGGTCGGGTGGTGGTCGCCGCGGCGGCATCGCCGGCCGCCGCGGGGACCTCGGTGGTACTCATGGTTGTTACCTGCGTCCTGTACTGGGTCCGGCGCCCCGCCGCCTGCGGTGGGGTGCGCGGAGACGCGGCGCGCACCGATGACACGGGTCGCCGCGAGAAGGAACCCGGATGCGGTACCGCGGGCGCCGGCGAGTGCGGTCACCACAGCGACGCACGGCGCCCGGCCGGGACAGCCGGGTGGGAAGATCAGACCAGGACGGCGCGCGGCGGTGCGCGGGTGCGGCCGGTATCGGAGGCGAAGATCCGGGCGATGATCCGGTCCCGGTGCGTTGTCCGCAGCGGGGACCGGTCGGCGACGGCGGATGCGCGCGCCGCGACCGGCACCAGCCGGGACAGGGCAGCCGTGGCGACCCGATAGGCGAACTCGGCGCCGCGCACGATGATCGCGGCGGCGCAGGCGACGAGGAAATGCGCCACGATCATGGCGGGGGTCAGCTGTAGATCACCGTGGTGCAGATGGCCGGAACCCCACCCCAGGCAGATGTGGCCCAGTAACTGTCCGGCCAGCAGTGCCGCGGCGAGGCCGCCGGTGCCGGTGCGCAGCGGGCGCAACCCGGTGACGAGCGCGCCCACCGCCGCCGACGCGAGGCCGAGCAGTACGATCGCGGTGCCGTCGGGCGGACCGGCACCGGCCGCCCAGCCGTGGGCGGCCACCGATACGGTTCCCGAGATCAGGCCGGCCGCCGCACCGCGGACGCGATCGGCGCCGCGATGGTCCACCGCGTGGGTGGAGCCGAACCTGATACGCACTCCGGGATGATATCGGACCGGCAGCGCCGCCCGCGGCGAACCCGTTGACCTCGGCGGCAGACGAGCGGGCCCGCCGCCGACCGGAGATCAGCTCCCGGTGTCCATTTCCGTCAGTGGTTTGCGCAGCAGTTTTCCGGTCGCGTTGCGCGGCAGTTCGTCGAGGAAGACGACCTCGCGGGGGACCTTGTAGCGGGCCAGGTTGGCTTTGACGTAGTCCTTGATCTCCTGGGCGTCCCGTTTCGATTCCGGGCCCGGAACCACCACCGCGCGTAGCCGCTTACCGAAATCCCGGTCGTCCACCCCGACCACCGCGGCCTCCAGGACATCGGGTCGCTGCGAGATCAGGTGCTCTACCTCCTGCGGGAAGACGTTCTCGCCACCGGAGACGATCATGTCGTCGTCGCGGCCGTCGATGAACAGCAGGCCTTCCTCGTCCAGATGCCCGACATCACCGCTGGACATCATCCCGTTCACGGTCTCCTTGGTGCGGCCGTCGGTGTAGCCCTTGAAGGCGTGCGGGTTGTCGATGAAGATCGTGCCGGTCACATTCGGTTCGGTGATCCGCGCGCGGTTCTCGTCGTAGAGGGCGATCCGTACGCCGACCGGCGCCCGGCCCGCGGTGGTCGGCGACTTCCGCAGTTCGCGCGGCGTCGCGACGGTGATCACCGCGCATTCGGTGGAGCCGTACAGGTTGTACAGCACATCGCCGAAATGCGCGCCGGTGCGCACCACCACATCCGGTTGGATCGCCGAGCCGGCCGCGAAGATCACCCGGATCGAGGAGACGTCGTAGCGGTCCAGCACCTCCTTGGGCTGATCGAGGATGCGTTGCAGCATGGTGGGCACCACGACCAGCGAATCGGCCCGGTAGCGAGCGATATTCGCCAGGGTGAGCTCGGGATCGAAACGACGCTGCTGGAAGATCACCCGGTTGCCCAGGCCCAGGCCGAGCGAGAACTGGGACAGTCCGGTGCCGTGGAAGATGGGCGCGGCCATCACCATGGTGCCGTCGGCCGGTAGCGGCACCCGGTCGATGAACTGGGCGCTCATGAAGGGGCTCACCTTGTCCCGCGGGGCGCCCTTCGGGGTCCCGGTGGTGCCACTGGTCAGGATGACCGTGCCGCCCGGCTTGGCCGGCGCGGCCGGGGGCGCGGTGGACTGCCCGGCGCACACCGATTCGACCGTCGGAATCGCGGGATCCGCGTGATCGGATTCGTCGACCCAGGTGAGGATCCGCGGGATGTCCTGCGGGATGGCGCTCATCAGATCGAAGAACTCGCTGTCGTGCAGCACCGCTTTGATCTTCTCGCGTTCGGCGACATCCGCGAGCTGCGGTTTGGCGAACCCGGTGTTCATCAGGACCGCGCGCAGTCCCAGTTTGCCGGCGGCCAGCATGCTCAGCACCATCCCGCGGTGATCGCGGGCCAGGATCGCCACCACATCACCGCCGCGTAGCCCGAGTTCGCCGAGGCCGCGGGCGAACGCGTTCGATCGTTCGTCGAGCTGGCGAAAGGTGAATTCGCCCAGTTCGTCGACGATGGCGGGGGAGTCGGGCCGGGTCTGCGCGGCATGCATGACCACACCGGCGAACGGCCCGTACTTGGACGCATTGCTCATCGACCGGATCGCGTGGTCGAGCCGCAGCGGATCGAAGAGCCCGCGTCTGCGCATCACGTTCACGGCCGAGGCGATATCGCCGACCTTGCGAACGGGTCCGGGCAACGACAGCGTCATCGGCGACAACCTTCCGCGGTGCACCGCCGGAACCGGCGGTCTACCTCTTCGAGCTCCAGTGCTGTGCCAACCCTAGCAACCCCGGATACGACTGCCGCGTCGATTGTCCCGGACAGTAGTGAAACCGGGACACTCCTGTGAGAAGTCCCGGTTTCGGTGTCGAGAGGTGTTGTCAGACCTCGTATTCCACCAGCACCCGGCGCAGCAGTTTGCCGGTCGGGTTACGCGGCAGATCGTCGAGGAAGACGACCTCGCGCGGCACTTTGTACCGGGCGAGGTTCTCCTTGACGTAGGTCTTGATCTCGTCCACGTCCGGGGTATGTCCTGGTTCGGGGACGACGAACGCGCGCAGCCGTTTGCCGAACTCCACATCGTCCACGCCGACCACGGCCACATCGAAGATATCGTCGCGTTCGAGCAGCAGGTTCTCCACCTCGAGCGGGAAGACGTTCTCGCCGCCGGAGACGATCATGTCGTCGTCACGGCCGTCCACCATGAGCAGGCCGTCCTCGGTGAAGTGCCCGACATCGCCGCTGGACATGTAGCCGTCGATGATCTGTTTGTGCCGGCCGTCGGTGTACCCCTCGAAGGGGGCGCCGCTGCGGACGAAGATCCGCGCGGTGACGTCCTTCGCGGTCACCGCCTTGTCGTTGTCGTCGTAGAGGCGGACATCGCAGGTGAGCGGGGGGCGGCCGACGGTGCCGGGCGCCTTCGCCAGATCGGCCGGCTGGGCCACGGTGGCGATGGCGACCTCGGTGGAGCCGTAGAGGTTGTAGAGCACGGGCCCGAACACCTCGGTCGCCTTGACGCTCAGTTCCGGGGACAGCGCCGAGCCCGCCAGGATGATGCCTTTCAGGGAGGACGTGTCGTACTTCGCGCGGACCTCTTCGGGCAACTCCACCATCCGGTGCAGCATCGTGGGTACCGCGACCAGCAGTTCGGCCTTGTGATCGGAGACCATCTTCAGCGTGGCCTCGGCGTCGAACCGGCGCCGCATGACGATCTTGTTGGTCAGTCCGATGCTCACCAGGTAGGTGCCCAGGCCGGTGCTGTGGAAGATCGGCGAGACGATGACGACGGTGCTGCGTTTGGGGAAGGGCATCCGGTCGAGGAACTGCGCGGTGGCAAGAGGGCTGGCCTTCTCACGCGGGGCGCCCTTCGGCAGGCCGGTGGTGCCGCTGGTGAGGATGATGAATCCGCCCGGCTTGGCGGGGACCGGCAGCGGCCCGGTGCCGTTGCCGGCGATCAGATCGTCCAGAGTCCTTGCGCCCTCGGGCAATTCGGCACCCTCGTCGACCCAGGTGAGGAACCGCGGCATATCGGCGGGCAGGGCGTCGAGCAGGCCGAGGAACTCGCTGTCGTGCAGTACCGCCTTCACGCCTTCGCGTTCGCACACCTCGGCGAACTGCGGTTTGGCGAAACCGGTGTTCATCAGGGCGATCTTCACGCCGAGTTTTCCGGCGGCCGCCATGGACAGGATCAGGCCGCGGTGGTCACGGGCCAGGATGCCGATCACGGTGCCCTCGGTGATCCCCGAGTCGCGCAGTCCGTGGGCGATCTTGGTCGACTGTTCGTCGATTTCCCGATAGGTCAGCTCGCCGCGTTCGTCGGCCAGCCCGGGCGCTTCCGGCGCGATTCGCGCGGAGTGCATGTTCAGGGTGGCCTGCGGGATGTAGGTCTTGGAATCCTTCAGCGTCCGCAGGGTTTCCCCCGGATTCTTCAGATCGATGAATCCACTGGACTGCAAGAGCCCGTATGCCTTGATCACTTCCAGCGTGTGCGCCAGATTCACCATCGAACACCTCCACAGATTCTCGCGTCGGTACTCGACCTAGCGATTCCGAACGGCATACCGGGGCTCACCGTAGCAGTGAAAGTGCGTCCGCTCACAACGTACGCTCCGGACAAAAAAGACACTTCCGGAGCCTCCGGCGATTGGTACGCCGCGGCGGAATGTCGAATATTCGACACGTCGCCGCGGCCCGACCAGCGTCTATCGGCTCAGTTGGCGACCGACCCCATCGACGGCATGGTGATATCCCCGCGCACGTACTGGAACCCGTCCGGATGCTCGGCGCTCACCGGCACCGGCCACCGGTGCCACAGGCTGCCGTACACCGCGGCCACGACCATGCCCGGACCGGGATCGATCACCCTGGTGCGGATGGTGGTGTCGGCGATGACGTCCATGTGCTCGGTCAGCTGCTCCATACCGCTGCGGCCGTTGTTGAGATTCAGCCATACGACGTCGAGCCGGGCCCCGGTCTGGTTGGGCGCGATGGTTCCCGGGCCGCCGAAGAATCCGAACCGGAAGCCGTCGATGTTCAGCGACAGCCCGGATCCGTAGAGCCCCGGCGCGCCACCCCGGCCGACGTTCGATTCCGCCGGAATCTGGAACGGCTGCGCCGGCAGCGCCGCCTCCCGCGACGCGCCGGCGACCCGGGGATCGTCCAGCAGCCGGGCGACTGCCCGCTCGGCGGCGGAATCGCCCGCGGCGGCGGCCCGGAGCCCCTGGGTGGCCGCGGCCCAATCGACCTCGGCGGGATCGGCGGTCGCGTGGCCGGTGAACAGTACGGTGGCCGCCGCGGTCACGACCACGGAGGTGAGGAGTCGACGGGCAAAGGCCGTTGTGCGCATAACCAGTCTCCTTGCAGATGCGGGGTCCGGGGTGCTGCTCAGTGACTCGGTGGCCGGTTCGGCGAACGGGGAACCGGATGGAACTCGGGCCAGCGGAAGCGGGCGGCGAGCGGGCGAGACCCGGCCACGCCGTGGCGCCGGAACGGTTCGATCGAAGAAGACATTGTCACTCGGTCCCGGCCCTGTCCAGGACCGCCGCGCGCGTCGCGCGGGACGTCGATTTCCGGATGACCTCGGGTTCGGGGCTCCTACGTGTCCACGCGACCCGCGGCGGGCGCGGCCCAGGGGACCCGCGCACCCGCGGGTCGGTCGCGGCGATACGTGTTCCGGGGCCGCGGAGCCTTCACCCGATTCGGATGATCCGACGCCGCCGGATCGCGGCATACGGTCGGCCCGGTTCGGTATCGGAACAACCGCTGTGGGAAGGGAGCCCGCGATGCCCGGTCAATTCGTCGAGCCGAAGATGACTCCGGACTACGCGCGGGCGGTGGGCCGCGCCGCCTACCTGTGGGGCTGGCCGCTGGTGAACATGCACAACCGGCGCGTGTTCATGGAGCGGTTGCCGGCGCCCGGGCTGCTGGCCGGGATCGTGCCCGCCGGACCGCCCGGGACGATCGGAATGCTGCACGACTACATCCGCCCGGAAGAGCGGGTGGTCGCCTGCCCGAATCAGGACGTGGTCTACGGGTTCGGCGTGCTGGACGCCGAGCGCGGTCCATCGGTGGTGCAGGTGCCCGATTTCGGGGACCGGTTCTGGGTGTACCAGGTGGTCGATCAACGCACCGATTCCTTCGTGCGGCTCGGCAAGATGTACGGGACCGCGCCCGGGTTCTACCTGCTCGCGCCCGAATCGTGGGACGGAGAGGTCCCGGCCGGGATCACCGACGTGTTCCGCTACGACACTCGCGCGGGAGCGGTCATCCCGCGGGTGTTCCTCGACGACACCGACGCGGACCGCGCGGCCATCGGGCCGCTGGTCGATCGAATCGGTATGTACCCGGTGGCCGAGTACGACGGCACCACAAAAGTCTTCGATTGGGCGAACGCGCCGTCCTACGGAGACAGCGGCTCGACCGCCGGCCAGGGCGAAACCCGATGGGTGGACCCGGAAACCTATTTCTCCGCCCTCGGCGAAGTGCTCGACGAAGTACCCGCGCGGCCCGGGGAGCAGGCGCTCTACGAGTGGTTCCGCTCGATCATCGCCGCCGCCGGGAACGACGAGACCATCGCCGATATCCTCCGGGAGACCGCATGCGATGCCGATGCCGTGGTCGGGGAGTTGTTCGAGTTCCGCAATATCGGGATACCGGTGGCGCACAACTGGACGACGCAGCGCAATGGGGCGGCGTTCGGCAACGACTATCTGTCCCGGACCGCGATCGGCAAGTCGAACATCTTCGTCAACACCGTGAACGAAACCGCCTACTACTACCAGGACCTGGACGACACGGGAAAGCGGCTACACGGGGCGAATACGTACACGGTGCGGTTCCCGGCCGGGCAGTCGCCGCCGGTGCGCGGGTTCTGGTCGCTGACCGTCTACAACAAACACCATTTCTTCCACTCTCACGAACTCGACCGCTACTCGCTGGGTACCAAGAATCAGGATCTGCGGTACGACGCGGACGGGTCGCTGACCTTGACCGTCGGCGGGACACCACCGTCGGATCCGGAACTGTTCGCCAACTGGCTGCCGGCCCCCGACGACGAGTTCTCGCTCTTCCTGCGCGCCTACTGGCCCGCGCAGAGCATCCTCGAGGGCGCCTGGGAACCGCCCGCCGTCACGCTGTAGCGGGGGGCATCAGCCACCGACCGTCTCGGTACTCCTCGGGGAGGTCGTCGCAAGAAACCGTGTCGAAACCCATCGCCTCGAGCTCATCGACCCATCGGTTACGTTGCGATTCGGGTAGCGATGCGCCGCACCAGGGACAGAAATCGATCGCGACGAACGATGTGCCGCCGTCATGGATGATCAATCCGTACTCCGCGAACTTCGCGATGAAGATCACCAAGGCGTCCGGGCAGTCGTACGGGTCCTGGTGCAGCTGACATTCCCAGTCCAGGTTGCTCGTCATCATCTCGCAGCAGTGGCGGGACGGTTCGTTGCGCACCCGGCCGTTCTCACTGAATTCCATCGGTGTCGGAAGGCGCTGTGCGACGGTGCGCCGGTCCGGGTCACCGTGGCGACCAGGACCGGCATTCCGTGTTCGACCTGCCTACTTGAGCTGGGCGCTCGTCTTGCCCAGCACCCGGCGGGCGACGATGAGCTGCTGGATCTGCTGGGTGCCCTCGAAGATGTCGAGGATCTTGGAATCGCGACCCCACTTCTCCAGGAGCAGTCGCTGCGAGTAACCGACCGCGCCGGCCAGTTCGACGGACTTGAGCGTCACATCGGTACCGGTGCGGCCCGCCTTCGCCTTGGACATCGACGCCTCGAGCGAATTGGGTTTCTTGTTGTCGGCCATCCAGGCGGCACGCAACGCCAGCAGGTAGGCGGATTCGTAGTCGGCCTCCATCCGCAGGAATTCGGCCGCCGCGGCGTGCTGGTTGTTCGCCGGGGTGTCGTAGGAGATCTCGATGCCCGCGTCGGTGAGGATGGCGCGCAGTTCCTCGAGGGCGGCGCGGGTGACACCGATGGCCATGGCCGCGACCATGGGGCGGGTGTTGTCGAAGGTCTGCATGACCCCGGCGAAACCCTTCTCCACGTTCACTTCCGGGCTGCCGAGAATATTGTCCTTCGGGATACGGCAGTCCTGCAGCAGCAGCACCGCGGTATCGGAGGCCTTGATCCCGAGCTTGTGCTCGAGCCGGGCCACCGACAGGCCGGGGGCGTCGCGCGGCACCACGAACGATTTGATGGCGGCGCGGCCGAGGCTGCGGTCCACCGAGGCCCACACGACGATATGGGTGGAGCGCTGACCGGCGGTGACGAAGATCTTCTCGCCGTTGAGCACCCATTCGTCGCCGTCGAGGACGGCGGTGGTGGTGACCGCGGCCGAGTCGGATCCGAAACTCGGTTCGGTGATGGCCATCGAGGCCCACACCTTGCCGAACCGCTCCAGTTGGTCGTCGGTGGCCACGGCGGCGATCGCCGCGTTGCCCAAGCCCTGGTACGGGATCGACAGCATCAGCCCGACATCGCCCCAGGAGGTTTCCAGGGCGTTGAGCAGTGCGGACATATTGCCGCCGTTGGCGTTGGCGACGATATCGGGGGTCGTGCCCGGGTCGGCGTCGTCGGAGCGGCCACCGCTGGCGCCGCTGATCTTCTGGGTGCCGGAATCACTGAGGCCGTCGACCATGGCGGCCATGGTGTCGAGTTCGACCGGGTATTCGTGTTCACCCAGGTCGTATTTGCGCGAGATGGGCCGGAAGATCTGCGAGGCCACCTGGTGCGCCTGATTGGCGCTGGCCCGCAGCTTCCTGGGAAGTTCGAGATTGATCATGAGAATCTCCTGGCGATGAACCGGAAAGTTGTTCGGAGGTGGGTGGCCCACCCAGGGTGTTCGGGTCTCGGCCGGATGTTCAGCTCGTCCGACCGACGGTCACTGTCTGTGTTCGGGGCCCGCGGCGCCGATCAGACCAACACCACGCCTTCGGCGATCGCGATACCCCTCAGATCGCGGTACCAGCGTTCGACCGGGTGTTCCTTGGTGAAGCCGTGGCCGCCGAGCAGCTGCACACCGTCGAGGCCGAAGCGCATGCCTTTGTCGGCCGCCAGTTTCTTGGCCAGTGCCGCCTCGCGGGCGAAGGTGAGGCCCTGTTCGGCGCGGGCGGCGCCGCGCAGCGTGACCAGTCGCAGACCGTCGAGCTCGATCGCGATATCGGCGACCATGAACGCGACCGCCTGCCGGTGGCTGATCGGTTCGCCGAAGGCTTCCCGCTCGTTGACGTAAGGGATCACGTAGTCGAGAACTGCCTGCCCGGTGCCGGCCGCCAGTGCGGCCCAGCCCAGCCGGGCGAGCTGGACGGCGTCGCGGTAGTCGGCGGCATGCTGTTTGGCGTCGCCCTCGCCGAGGATCGCGTCGGCGGCGACGGCCACATTGTCCAGGACCAGCCGGCCGAGTCCGGCCGCCCGCAGGCCCATACTCGGATCGGCTTCCACCGACAGGCCCTTGGCGTCGGATTCGACCACGAACAGCGCCGGGCGGCCGTCGAGTTCGGCGCCGACCACGAAGATCTCGGCGTCGGCGGCGGCGGGGACCAGGCTCTTGACGCCGCTGAGCCGGTAGCCGCTGGGGGAGCGCACGGCCTTGGTCTGCAGGCTGAACGGGTCGAACAGGGCGCGCGGCTCGCTGATCACGACCGACGCCTGCGGCACGTTCTCCCCGGTGAAGGCGGGCAGGTAGGTCTGCTGCTGCGCGTCGGTGCCCCACTGGGACAGGGCGACCGCTACGCCGCTGGGCGCCAGCAGCGGCAGGGCCAGGCCCATATCGCCGTGCGCCAGCGCTTCGGCCACCATCGTGTTGGTGACGGCGCCGCGCTCGGTGGCCGCGCCCTCGAGCTCCTCGGGCACGTTGATGAGGGTGATGCCCAGTTCCGCGGCGCGGCCCAGCAGGTCCTGCGGCGCCGCGGCCGCCTCATCGGCGTCGTGTGCGGCCGGGCGCAGGATCTCGGCCGCGAATTCGCGCACCGTCTCGACGATCATCTGCTGTTCGTCGGTGGGGGTGAGGTCGAAGTAGTCCTTGGTCTTCGACTCGTTGTCGGGCAGCCGTTTGGGGGCCCCGCCGCCCGCGACCTTGTTGAAAGCGCGGGTGGCCGCGCCCAGGGTGCGGAATCCGGTCTTGGTGCTCTCGTAGGCGACCCGGTCGATCGGCTTGCGCAGGTTGTACTTCTCGGCCAGCTCCGAACCGGTGATGGTCGACATGACCCGCATGGCGGCGCCCATCCAGTCCCGTTTGGGTTGGTTCAGGCCCACCCCGTTCTCCTGGCGGACGCCGTTATCAGGACGCCGCTTGGTAGCGCTGTCTCGAATGCTCATCATCACCTGTTTCTCGCGCGGGGGTGAGGGTCGGCCCCGGGGGATCTTACTGCGGAGTAAGGCTATCTTACTGCGGAGTAAGAACGGCGTCGAGTGGTCCTTACGTCCTGGTGAGCGGACGCGCCCGGAAAATGCGCAGGTGGTGAAGCCGAGATCGCCCGCCCTGGAATCCAGGACGGGCGATCTCGGCCACCGGTGTTGCCGCGGGAGGGGAGTCGTCGCCCGGGGCCGCGGCATCCGGCCGGCTATTCCCGCACGTACCAGCGCAGGGTCGCGTAGGCCGTGAGCCCGGCGAACACCACGCCGACCGGCATGACCATGAGCGCGGTGGTGAAGATGTCGTCGAAGGTGATCTGTGGAAAGACATTGCTGGCGAACAGATCGCCCAGGGCCCGGTCGATCACCAGCGGGCGGGCGATGAACAGGCCCGCCGTCGCCAGCAGGCCGCCCGCGAGCGCGGCGGCCACCGCCTCCAGGAGGAAAGGCAGCTGGGTGTACCAGCGGGTCGCCCCGACCAGGCGCATGATGCTGACCTCGGTGCGTCGGGTGAACGCCGCGATCTGCACCATGTTCGCGATCAGTAGCAGCGCCGCGACGGCCTGCAGCAGCGCCATGCCGAACGCCGCGTTGCGCAAACCGTCGAACAGGCTGACCAGCCGGTCCACGATGTCCTTGTCATTGCGGACCATGCCCACGCCGGGGCGGCCGTAGAACTGTTCGTAGATCGTCGGATACAAGGAGGCGTCGGACATCTTCACCCGCAACGAGGCCGGCAGCGGGGTCTCGCTCACGTACTCGGCCAGTTCGGGCTGGTCCTTGAAGGTCTTCTCCTTGGCTTCGCGGACCGCCGCGTCCCGGTTGAGGTACTGCACGCTCTCGACGCCGTCGACGTCCTTCAGGTCCGCCATCAGCGTGCGGCACGGGTCGTTCGCGCAGTCGGGGTCGCTCCCGGAGATGTCCTCGGTGAGATACAGGCGCACCTCGATCCGGTCCAGGAAGTACTGCTCTGTCTTGTCCGCGATGCGCACGGCCAGCAGACCGCCGCCCAGCATGGTCAGCGAGACCGCGGTCGTCAGGATCATCGCGATGGTCATGGTGACATTGCGGCGTAGGCCCTCGGAGACCTCGCCGAACAGGAATCCCGCGCGCATTACCGGCCCACCTCGTAACCGCCCATTGCCTGGTCGCGCACCAGTCGGCCCTCGTAGAGCTCGACCACGCGCCGGCGCATACCGTCCACGATCAGGGGGTCGTGGGTGGCCATGAGCACGGTGGTGCCCATCCGGTTGATGTGTTCGAGCAACAGCATGATCTCGTAACTCGTCTCGGGGTCGAGGTTGCCGGTGGGCTCGTCGGCCAGCAGGACCAGCGGCCGGTTCACGAATGCGCGGGCGATCGCCACGCGCTGCTGTTCACCGCCGGACAGTTCGGTCGGCAGCCGATCGGCTTTACCGCCCAGCCCGACCAGCTCGAGCACTTCGGGGACCGTCCGATCGATGAACTGCCGGCGCTTTCCGATCACCTCCAGCGCGAACGCCACATTCTGAGCGACCGTTCGTTGCTGCAACAGCCGGAAATCCTGGAAAACACACCCGATTCGCTGCCGCAGTCGCGGCACCCTCCGCCCCGGCAACCGGTCGACCCGGAAATCCGCGACCGTGATCTCGCCGTCGGTCGGCACCTCCTCCTTGAGCAACAGCCGCATGAAGGTCGATTTACCGGAACCCGACGGACCGATCAGGAAGACGAACTCACCCTTGTCGATATGGACGGTGACGTTTTCCAGCGCGGGTCGCGTAGCGGTCGGATACGACTTGCTGACGTTGCGCAGGGTGATCACGAGGAGACAGTGTAACCATTCGATAACGAAGCGCCAGGCGGGCCGTGTCGCACGTGCTACCGGCCGGGTACGACCTGAACAGGAAGCTGGTGCACGACCGGCACAGCGGGCGCCGGTTGCGGTTTCACCGGCGCGATATCGTCCGGTTTGACGAACAGGTACAGCACGAAGGTAAGGACCCAGCCGCCGGCGAGCACCCAGGTCGATCTACGGGCGCGCATTCAGGCCCTCCCGTCGCATGGCCGCCGCCACCCGCACCCGTAGCTCGCGACTCACCTCGAACTGTTTGCCCGGTAGCGTCCGGGCGACCATTCGGATGTTCATCTGGTCCACCGTCAGATCTTCCACGCCCATCACCGTCGGCTCGTCGAGCAGCAGCGGTTCCAGGCGGGGATCCTGGTAGGCCTGACCGCCCACCTCGTGCAGCACTTCGTTGATCCGGAGGATATCGGCGCTCGCCGCGACCGGCACATCGATCGCCGCGCGGGCCCAATCCTTCGACAGATTGGTGACTTTCACGATCTGGCCGTTCGGGACCGTGATCACCTCACCGTCCGGGTTGCGCAGTTTGGTGACGCGCAGGGTCACATCTTCGACCGTGCCCTCGGCCGGATCCTGGATACCGGTCACCGCGATCCGCACCACATCGCCGAATCCGTACTGGCGCTCGGTGATCAGGAAGAATCCGGCCAGAATGTCCTGCACGATGCGCTGGGCGCCGAAGCCGAGCGCGGCGCCCAGCACCGCGGCCGGTGCGACCAGGCCCGACATGGAGAACCCCAGTCGTTGCAGCACTTCCATCGCGACCAGCACATACGCGACGGTCAGTACGACCCAGGTGAGCACCTGCGCCAGCGCGTGCCGGTGTTTGGCCTCTTCGGACCTGACCAGCGCGTCACCGCCGCGGAATCCGGAATCGATCCGCTGGGTGATCCGGTCGCGGATATAGGTGGCGAAGCGAGCGAACAGCATCGACCCCAGTATCAGCAGCACGATCTCCAGACCCGAAGACCGCAGCCAGGATGTGACATCCGAAGACAAGGCCAGGGACAGGGCCAGCGTTTCGGTCCCCTCCGAATGCATCAGACCACCTGTTCTCGCGCGCACCACCGGACGGCTCGCGGCTCCAAGAGACCGCTAGCCCTCCTGCAGAACTGTACTCATCCGCCAGCGGATCCCGGATTCGATGAATCCGTCGATATCGCCGTCGAGCACCGCCGAGGGATTGTTCACCTCGTAGTTGGTGCGCAGATCCTTGACCATCTGATAGGGGTGCAGCACATACGAACGCATCTGGTTGCCCCACGACGCGCCCTCGTTGGTCTTGAGGGCGTCCATCTGGGCCCGTTCTTCCTGCCGCTTGCGTTCGAGAAGCTTGGCCTGCAGCACCCGCATCGCCGAGACCTTGTTCTGCAACTGCGATTTCTCGTTCTGGCAGGTGACCACGATGCCGGTGGGGATATGGGTGATCCGCACGGCGGAGTCGGTGGTGTTGACGCTCTGCCCGCCCGGGCCCGACGACCGATAGACGTCGACCCGGATATCGGTTTCCGCCACATCGATATGGTCGGTGGTCTCGACCACCGGCAGCACCTCGACCTCGGCGAAGGAGGTCTGGCGGCGGCCCTGGTTGTCGAACGGGCTGATCCGGACGAGCCGGTGCGTGCCCATCTCCACCGACAGCGTGCCGTAGGCGTACGGACTTTTGACCGCGAAAGTCGCGCTCTTGATCCCGGCTTCTTCGGCGTAGGAGGTGTCGTAGACCTCGACGCCGTACTTGTGCCGGTCGGCCCAGCGGATGTACATGCGCATCAGCATCTCGGCCCAGTCCGCCGCGTCCACCCCGCCCGCGCCGGACCGGATGTTCACCAGGGCGTCACGTTTGTCGTATTCACCCGACAGCAGCGTGCGGACCTCGAGTGCCTCCACGTCCGTGTGCAGTGCGGCGCGTTCGGAGTCGGCGTCGGCCAGCGCGCTCGTCTGCGCGTCACCCTCTTCCTCCTCCGCCAGCTCGTAGAGCACCGGCAGGTCCTCGAGGCGTTGCCGTAACTCCTCGACCCGGCGCAGTTCGCCCTGGGCGTGCGACAGCTCGCTGGTGACGCGCTGCGCGTGATCCTGGTCGTTCCACAGCTCGGGGTCGGCAGCCTGATGCTCCAGCTCGTCTATGCGACGGCGTAGCTCCTCGATATCGAGGACCGATTCGACGGTCTTGAGAGTCGCGTCGAGTTCGGCGAGGTCGGCGGTAACGTCAGGATGCACGGTGTTCAAGGCTACTAGGACCCTCCGGCGCGATGAAACCGCGCGGCACTCGGACGCCATCGCGGGGCGAGCGCGATCGTCGCGGGTCAGCCCGGTACGGCGCGCAGGTTGCCGGGACGGTGGCCGGCGAGCTCGTCCAGCGCCTCGGCGGTGGCCGGGTCCGCGGGCAGATAGACGATCAGTTGCTGATCGTCGTCGGCGACGAGACGCAATGTCTCGTACGCCAGCCGCAGCGGGCCGGCCGTGGGATGCGCCAGCCGCGTCACTCCGGTGGCGGCGGGCAGATTGGGCACCGTGGCGACGCGGTCGGTGAAGGCCGCGCCCGCGGTGACGGTGAGCTCATCGGCCAGTGCCGAGATCTCGGGATCGGCGCGGAACGGGCCCTGTTTCAGCGTGGCCACGAGTTGGTCGGCCAGATGGTCCCAGTCCGGGTAGATCTCGCGGGCCCGGGGGTCGGTGAAGGCGAAGTGGGCGAGACCGGACCGGTGTTCGGCGTCCAGCAGGCCCGTCGGCTCCATCAGCCTCCGGTAGCCGTCGGTGCAGGCCAGCGCCTCGGTGAGGCGGTTGACCACGATCGCCGCGGTGGGTTCGAGCTGATCGAGCACGGCCCGCACGGTCGGCCGGATGTCGCGCGCCGACTGTGCCCGGCCCATGCAGTTGAAGCCCGTATCGGCCTTGGTCAGGCGATAGAGATGGACCCGTTCGTTCGAGGTGAGGGCGAGCGCGTCGGCGAGCGCGGCGAGGACCTGCGGTGAGGGATTACGGTCCCGGCCCTGTTCGAGGCGGGTGACGTACTCCACGCTCACTCCCGCGAGCGTCGCCAACTCCGAGCGGCGCAGTCCGGTGGTCCGCCGTCGCGCCCCGGTGGGCAGTCCCACCTGCGCGGGTGTCACCGCGTCTCGTCTGCTGCGCAGGAACAGCCCCATCTCGTTCTCGCTCACATTCCCACGGTAGCCGCGCCGACACCGCTGAGGGTGGCCGTGGCACTACCACCCTCCGTGCGGTCTCCCTGCGGGGCGCGTGGTCCGGCAGATTCGAGTGGAGTCGGCGGCTCTACGCCGCCCGAGAGAAGGAGTACACACCGATGTCCACTAACCCGCTGCGTCTCGCGGTGATCATCGCCAGCGTCCGGGAAGGTCGTTTCGGACCGGTCGTCGCTTCGTGGTTCGCCGCGCAGGCCGCCCTGCACGATCGGTTCGAGATCGATGTGATCGATCTGGCCGAAGCCGAGATCCGGCTGCCCCTGCCGGCGGTGTCCCCCCGGCTGGAGCCGAACCCCGAGCGCCCCGCGGGTATGCGGGATCTGACCGAACGGCTTGCCGCCGCCGACGCGTTCGTCATCGTGACGCCCGAGTACAACCGCAGTTTCCCGGCCGCTCTGAAGGCCGTCATCGATTGGCATTTCACGCAGTGGGAGCGCAAAGCGATCGCTTTCGTCGGCTACAGCGGACTGAGCGGGGGACTGCTCGCGATCGAACAGTTGCGGCAGATCTTCAACGAACTGGACGCGCACACCGTGCGTGAGTACGTCTCGTTCCCCCGCTACTACCTGCTGTTCGACGAGGACGGACAACTGCGCGCGCCCGAGGAACCGGCCGCCGCGGCACAGGACGTGCTGGACCGGTTGCACTGGTGGGCGCAGGCCCTGGTCGCCGCGCGCGCGGTAACGGTCTGACCGCGCCGGCCCGGGCCGCAGACTCGAGCGCGGCCGCGGTGTGTGTCCGGCGCGACGCGACTCGATAGGGTTTCGGTGTGGCTGTTCACTCTTCTGACCTCGAACTCGCGCTGCGCCTGGCCGACGAGGCGGACGCGATCACCCGGGAACGGTTCGGCGCCCTCGACCTGAAGGTCGAGGCCAAACCGGACCTCACCCCGGTGTCCGACGCGGATCTGGCCGTGGAAGAGGCCATTCGCCGGATATTGCGGCACGGGCGGCCCGAGGATTCGGTCGTGGGGGAGGAGTTCGGCGGCACGGCCGAGTTCACCGGCCGGCAGTGGGTCGTCGACCCGATCGACGGCACCAAGAACTTCGTGCGCGGTGTTCCGGTGTGGGCGACCCTGATCGCTCTGCTCGAGGATGGGGTGCCGGTGGTGGGTGTGGTGAGCGCGCCCGCCCTGGCCCGCCGCTGGTGGGCCGCGAGCGGCCAGGGCGCGTGGTCGAGTTTTCATCCGGGGGCGCCGCAACCGATCGCGGTCAGCGCGGTCGCGGACCTCGGTTCCGCGAGCCTGGCATTCTCCAGCCTGTCCGGTTGGCGCGACCGCGGCCTGCGGGAGAAGTTCATCGGCCTCACCGACGAGGTGTGGCGGGTCCGGGGTTACGGCGATTTCTTCAACTATTGCCTGGTCGCGGAGGGCGCGGTGGATATCGCGGCCGAACCCGAGGTCTCGCTGTGGGATCTGGCCGCGCTGGACATCCTGGTCCGCGAGGCGGGCGGCACGTTCACCTCGCTGGACGGGCGGAAAGGCCCGCACGGTGGAGACGCAGTGGCGTCCAACGGTCGGCTGCACGACCAAGTTCTGCAGCGCCTCGGCGAGTAGCCGGGCAGGTTCACGCCCGGGCATTCCCCGAGCCCGCCGCCGGGCCCGGGGTCGAGTGGCGGGATCAGCCCATGGTTTTGGCGCCGTCGATCGCCTCGCGGATGATATCCGCGTGACCGGCGTGCTGGGCGGTCTCGGCGATGATGTGGAGCAGCGCCCGGCGAGCCGACCATTGCGTCTCCTGGAACCAGGGAGCTTTGGGCAGCGGCCAGGTCGCGTTCAGGTCGGGCAGGGTGGCCACCATCTCGTCGGTCCGGGCGGCCACCTGGGCGTAGGTCGCGAGCACACCGGCCAGTGTCTCGCCGGGCAACAGGCGGAACTCGTTGTCGCGTTCCGCGAAATCCGCCGCCGTCAGATCGTCGAAATCCTTCATGGCCGACGTACCGTCCACGATGAAATCCACCCAGCCGCGTTCGACGCCCGTGACGTGTTTGATCAGGCCGCCCAGGCACAGTTCGCTGGGCGTCGGGCGGGCGGCGGCCTGTTCGTCGGTCAGGTCACGGGTGGTGAAGCGCAGGAAGAAGCGCGCGCCGCGCAGTTCGGCGAGCAAGTCGGCGCGCTCGCCGGAAAGGGCGGCGGTGTCGCCGGTCTCGTCGAGAGTGGAGGTTTCGCCCATGGTTTTCGCCTTCCGTCAGGTGCTGTGATCGGGGGTTTCCGTGTTCGAAAACCACGATATGACCGATAGCGGTCACTTTTCGACCTCAATCATCGGACGGCGAGAATTTCCGGCGAACTGCTACCCGACCAGGCGTGATGCCTTCACCGGCGGCCGGCGTCGGCGGGCGTGAGGTCGATGCCGGGCGGTGGCCGCAGCCGCCGGAGGGTGCCGTCCATACTGGTGACGAACAGAGCCCAGGCCTCGCCGTCGCGGGCGATGCGCACCGACGTGGCGCCGTCGGGCGGCATCCGGATCGGGTCGGGTGGTTTGATCAGCCCGGTGATGATCGCGCAATTCGTCCCGGTGGCCGGATCCACGCGGTAGACCCCGCCGACGCCGTGGTCGGCGACGTACAGGGTGCCGTCACGGGTGGCCTCCATATCGTCGGGAACAGCGAGCAGCTCCGGAAAACTGGCGACGACCTGCGGGTCACCCGGCGCGTCGAGCGGGACGCGGAAGATGCGCATGGTCAGGTTGTCGGTGTAGATCGAGCGGCCGTCCGGGGCCAGGGCCAGCCCGTTCGTCAGCGACAGCGGTGACCACCGCTCGGTGAATTCGCCGGTGGCCGGCCGGTACCGAGAGATCCCGCCCGGTAGGCCCGTGACCCCGATCGTGCTGATCAGCAGGTCGCCGTCGGGGAGCAGGAGCACACCGTCCGGACCGTTCAAGCCGGTCCGCAGCACGGTGACCGCGCGGGTGTCCAGGTCATAGCGCTGCAGGGTGCCGGGCGCGGCGGTGACGCCGTCGCCGGTCAGGAAGTACACCGACCGGCCGGCTGTGCGAACTCCAGCCGGATTATCCAGCCCGGTCACCAGCTTTTCGAATGTCCCGTCCGCCGCCAGATGGGCCAGGAACCCGTCCGTGATGCCGGTGACGTAGAAGCCGCCCGCCCCGTCGGAATCGAGGTTCTCCAGGTTGCCGACGCCCGCGACGAGAGTGGTCGCCTCCCAGCCGTCCGCGCACATCGGCGGGAACGGCTGGGCCTGCGCGGGCGCCGCGCTCATACAGGCTGCCGTTGCCGTCGCCGCGGCGAACAATGCCCACCGGGCGCGGCGCCGTGCTCTACCGGATGTCATGCCGGACAATGTAAGGGATCCGTCGCGCCCCGGCCGGGAACTCGTACTCGCCGGGGAGGGCGGAGCCGCGTGCTGCGGGGGGACTGGTCTTCGACGTTCATCCACATGTGCGCAAGACGGGCAGCGACCCCGGGGTCGCCCACCCTGGCCCCCTACGGCCGTCCGCGGAGGCTCGTAGGATGGCCGCGTGGAATCCCCCGAAGCCCGCACCGCCCCCGCCCCCGACTCGGCCGCCGAATCCGGGGCGGCACAAGAGATTCTGAGCAGGGTGTTCGGTTACGACAGTTTCCGGGGCGAACAGCGCGCGATCGTCGACCAGGTGGTCGGCGGCGGCGACGCGCTGGTGCTCATGCCCACCGGCGGCGGGAAATCGCTCTGCTATCAGATACCCGCGCTGGTCCGCGACGGGGTCGGGGTGGTGATCTCACCGCTCATCGCGCTCATGCAGGACCAGGTGGACGCGCTGAGCGCGCTCGGGGTGCGGGCCGGATTCCTCAACTCCACCCAGTTCCCGGACGAACGCCGCACGGTGGAGGCCCAGTTCGCGGCCGGTGAACTCGACCTGCTGTATCTGGCTCCGGAACGACTCCGGATGGAATCCACCGCCCAACTGCTCGATCGGGGTAGGATCGCGCTGTTCGCGATCGACGAGGCGCACTGTGTATCGCAGTGGGGTCACGACTTCCGGCCGGACTATCTGGCGCTGTCGATGCTGCACGAACGCTGGCCGGATGTGCCCCGCATCGCGCTGACCGCCACCGCGACCGATAAGACCCGTGACGAGATCATCACCCGGCTGGACCTGGGCGGGGCGCGGCGTTTCGTCGCCAGTTTCGACCGGCCGAACATCCAGTACCGCATCGAACCGAAGAACCGGCCCGATCGTCAGCTGCTCGATTTCCTGCGCGCCGAGCATCCCGGGGACGCCGGGATCGTGTACTGCCTGTCGCGGAACTCCGTGGAGAAGACAGCGGCGTTCCTGACCGAGAACGGGGTGCGCGCGGTCCCGTACCACGCCGGTCTGGACAATCGGACCCGCGCCGAGAACCAGGCCCGTTTCCTGCGTGAGGACGGTCTGGTCGTCGTCGCGACCATTGCGTTCGGTATGGGTATCGATAAACCCGATGTCCGTTTCGTCGCGCATCTCGACCTGCCCAAATCCGTCGAGGGCTACTACCAGGAAACCGGCCGAGCCGGCCGTGACGGACTGCCCTCCACGGCGTGGATGGTCTACGGCCTGCAGGACGTGGTACAGCAGCGCAAACTCATCGAATCCTCCGAGGGTGACTCCGCTCATCGCCGTCGGCTGCAACTGCACCTGGACGCCATGCTCGCCCTGTGCGAGACGGTCGACTGCCGGCGCGCCCAGCTGCTCGCGTACTTCGGTCAGGCGCCGCAGCCGTGCGGAAACTGCGATACCTGTCTGACGCCGCCCGAATCCTGGGACGGTACCGTCGCCGCGCAGAAACTCCTGTCGACCGTGCTGCGTCTCGAGCGCGAGCGGGGCCAGAGCTTCGGCGCCGGCCATCTCATCGATATCCTGCTCGGCAAGCAGAACCAGAAAGTCCAGCAGTACGACCACCACGAACTGAGCGTGTTCGGGGTGGGCGCGGACCTGCGCGATACCGAATGGCGCGGTGTGGTCCGCCAACTGCTCGCACAGGGTCTGCTCGCGGTGCACGGCGATTACGGCGTGCTGGTGCTGACCGAGTCCAGCAAGGCCGTCCTTTTCGACGGCCGCCCGGTCCGGTTGCGCCGTGAGCCCGAACGTCCCACTCCGTCACGCGCCGCCCGTTCCGCGAAATCCGGTAGGTCCGTGCCCACGGACCTCGACCCCGCCGATACCGGGCTGTTCGAGAAACTGCGCCAGTGGCGCGCCGATGCCGCCAAGGAACAGGGGGTCCCCGCGTACGTGGTTTTCCACGACGCGACCCTGCGCGATATCGCCGCCCGCAAACCCGCCGATCTGGCGGCCCTGGGCGGGGTGAGCGGCGTGGGCGAGAACAAACTGGCCCGTTACGGCGAGCAGGTTTTGGAGGTTCTGACGGCCGGATGAGCGGCGGCGGAAGGCGCTGGCACAGAACCGCTTTCATCCGATGATTCCTCCCGCCAGTGACGATAGGGGGGTGTACGGAGCCTCTAACCTGGCAGTATGTCCAGCAAGCGCACCCCGTGGTCGCGGTCACGCCACCGCGCCGGCTCGTCTGCGGATCAATTCGGCAGTCTGGATCCGCGGGTCATCCGCGCCGCGACCAGCCGCCCCGGCGACCGTCCGACTGCGGGCGCCCCGAGGGCGGCCGAACCGTCGCCCGACCCGAAATTCGTGACCGCCGTCGGTCACGACGCAGAGTCCGGGGACGCGGGCGAGTTCGCCGAGGCCGAGGCCGAGGCAGACCTACCGGCACCCGGCCGTGCCGAGGGCTTCACCGACCGGTCCGTTTCGAGGAGGGAGCCGCAGATGCCGCGCAGCCTGTCCGAATCCGACCCGGAGCCCCGGCCGGCCGCGGATCGTGTGCCCGAACCCGCCGCACCCGATCGGCCGTTCGTCCCTCCGGAACCTCCGCGGACGTCGCCGGCCGACGCCTCCTATCCGTCGCCGTCCTCGCGGCGCGAATGGGCCCCGGAGGCCGGAGATCCGATGGGCGCCCACTGGACCGTCCCGGAGCACGAGGCTCTCGAGCTGCTGCCGTCGAGCGGGCACGCGCTGCTCGGACTGTGTATCGGGATCGCGGTACTGCTCGCGGTGGGGTGTTTCTATCTGGGTCGCACCACCGGCCCGAACCAGGCCGGCGCCCCGACCGTGGCCACCGCGATCTCGACTATGGCTCCCCGCGCGACAGTGGACTCGGCGCCCACGAGTTCACCCGATGTGGGAGTCGGTTTCGTCTGGGGCAAGGTGAAAACCAACGACGGCAGCACCCTCACTGTCAAGAGCGAGATAAATCATTCCATGGTCGTCGTGCACACCGATGACGACACCAAGGTCTACGTTCTGGTCGCGACCACGGTGGCGGCCATCGCGGAGGGCGCTCCGGTATTGATCTACGGTCGCAAACACGCGGATGGTTCGATCGACGCCGACACCATCACCGGTGTCTCGCTGCGTGCGCTCGGCCCGCGCTAGCCCGGCGACCTGTCGGAAGGCCGGCGCCGAGGTGAAGGCAGGACGATCCGCGGGGCCGTGATTCAGCGACAAAGCGCTACCAGCGGACGATAACTGACCGCAATTCGAGAACAATCGGCAGTATGGCGAATACGAGTACGCGGACGTTGCGCCTGTTGTCGTTGCTCCAGACGCACAAGTACTGGCCCGGTAACGAACTGGCCCGGCGGCTGGGCGTCTCGGCGCGGACCCTGCGGCGCGATATCGACCGGCTCCGGGACCTGGGCTATCCGGTGGAGGCCCAGCGCGGCGTCGACGGTGGATATCAGCTGGCGGCAGGGGCGGCACTGCCCCCGCTCATGGTCGACGACGACGAGGCCGTGGCGCTGGTGATCGGGCTCCAGTTCGCGATGCAGGGCATGGTGGCGGAGGTCGCCGAATCCTCGGTGCGCGCACTGGCCAAAGTGGTGCAGGTGATGCCGCCCCGGCTGCGCCGGCGGGTGGAGGCGATTCGCGCCATGACCGTGCCCGGCGATTGGGACGGCGGCCGGTCCGGTCGGGGCCCCGACCCGGGTGCGCTCACCGCGGTCGCCCTGGCCTGCCGGGACAGTCGGCGGTTGCGATTCGCCTACACCGCCGCCGACGGCACCCGCACCGAACGGCACGTCGAGCCGTATCGCCTGGTCGCCCTGGGCCGGCGCTGGTATCTGGTCGCCTTCGACCTGACCCGCCACGATTGGCGAAGTTTCCGGATCGACCGGCTCACCGGCCCCGAGGACGACGGGTCGCGCTTCCGGCCCCGCGAGCTGCCCACCGTGGATGCCGCGGAGTTCGTCCGGTCCCGGGTGGAGAACATGCCGCGCCCCTACCGGATCGAAGTTCTGGTCGATGCCCCGGCCGAAACCGTCGCCCGCGCCCTCGGTCGCTGGGGATCGGTCGAGGCGACCGATCCCGGACGCTGCCGGGTATCGATGACCGCGGATTCACTGGACTGGCCGACCATGGTGCTCGGAGCGCTCGACGCCGACTTCCGGATCCTGCAACCGCCGGAGTTGATCGCCCACGTGCGGGCATGGGGTGAACGGTTCCGCCGGGCCCATCCCGGCGCTGCCGATTCCACCGCGGCGCCGTGAGCTGCCCGGTGCGAAGACCGGGTGCGCCGGATGCGCTTGGGGGGACGCGGTGAATGCGAAATTCAGCGATCTGTACCAGTGGGCCGCACCGCACGCAGGCGCCGCGCCGGTTCCGTCGGTTCGCCGAGCGAGAGCCGGGCGGACGTCCCGGCGTCGACGCCGCCCTGCTGGACCGCGTCGACCAGTTCTGCTGTCGCGGTGGCCAGCAGTTCGGGATGGGAGAACGGCATCCAGTGTCCGGCGGGCACATCCCGGCGCCACAACCGCGATACCCATTGCGCCGTATCGTCGTACCCGGCGGGCCGGACCGCGATATCGCGTCCGGCCACGATGAGCTGCACCGGCACGTCGGTGGTCCGCTCCCGTGGATTCAGCAGGCGCGCAACGATATTGGCGCGGTAGATGAGCAGGCCGTCGACCATATCCCGTTTCAGCGTCGGGGCGAAGAAGATCGTCGAGGCCGCGGTGTCGTTCATGATCTGGATGACCCGCCGCCAGCGCTGTTCGGTGGCGAACAGCCCGAAGGTCAGCCGCGGCAGGCCCGGGGTCATGAAGAATCCGGTATAGGCCGAGGACAGCAGCTGGGTGAACGGCTGCCAGATATTGCGCGGGGTGGGCCGGCGCAACCGGGACCGCACCCATTTGCCCAGGTGGTCGAGGTTCGGCCCGGATACCGAGGTGAACGAGGCGATCCGCTCGGTGGCGCGCGGCTCGCAGACGGCCTCCCAGACCTGCACCGAGCCCCAGTCGTGCGCGAGCACATGGACCGGGCGTTCGGGGCTGACCGCGTCGGCGACCGCGAAGAAGTCCGCGGCGAGCTCTTCGAGCCGGAAATCGGCGACCCGGTCGGTGCGGGTCGAGGCGCCGTGCCCCCGGGTGTCGTAGGCCACCACATGGAATCGCCGGGCCAGGATCGGGATCACGCCGTGCCACAGGTGATTGGTATCGGGCCAGCCGTGCACCAGTACGACGGTTTCCGCGGCCGGGTCGCCGTATTCGTAGACCGCGAGGTCGAAGGCGCCGCTGCGGACGGTTCGCTCGGTCGCGGTGAGTTCGGTTCTCGGGTCCGTCACGATTGCTCCTCGGTGCTGTCGGCGGTGGTGGTCGTTGCTACAGGTCGAGTACCAGACGTTCACCCGCGCAGCGTGATACGCAGGCGAGCAGATCGCCCGCGGCACGCTCGGCGGGGGTGAGGACGGTATCGCGGTGGTCGGGTGCACCGGCCAGTACCCGGACCTTGCAGGTGCGGCAGAACCCCTGGCGACATGAGTACGGCTGGTCCGGTCGTTGCGCCAGCAGCACATCCAGGACGGATCGATCTGCCGGTACCGCCAGCACTTCGCCGCCGCGGGCGAGTTCGACCTCGAACGGTGTGCCGTTCACGATCGGCGGCGCCGAGAACCGCTCCGAATGCAGTTCCACACCGGGCATTCCGCGGACGGCGGCACCGATCACACCGACCATCGGCGCGGGTCCGCAGCAGTACACGGCGGTATCGGGGCCGACGCCGCGCAACAGTTCCGCGCCGGTCGGCAACCCGTCGCGATCGTCGGTGCGGACCGTGACCCGGTCGCCGAACCCCGCCACCTCGTCGAGAAAGGGGAGTGCGTCCCGGGAGCGGCCGGTGTAGAGCATCGTCCAGTCGACGCGCAGGGAGTGCGCCAGCCGCATCATCGGCAGGATCGGGGTGATGCCGATTCCGCCGGCGACGAAGCGCAGCCGGGTGGCCGGTGACCCGTAACCGGGTACGGCGAAGGGAAACGCGTTGCGTGGTCCCCGCACGAACAGTGTCGTGCCGACCTCCACCGCGCGGTGCGTCTCCGCGGAGCCGCCGTCGCCGTCGGGGATACGGCGCACCGCGATCCGATAGGTCCGGGTGTCGGCCGGATCGCCGCACAGCGAGTACTGCCGCAGGCGTCCGGACGGCAGCTCGAGGTCCAGATGCGCCCCGGGCCGCCACGCCGGTAGCGCACGCCCGTCCACCGCGGCGAAGCGCAGGCTCACCACATCGTTGTCGTGCGCTTCGATCCGCCGCCCGACGACCCGGACGGGAATCCGCCGGTCGTCGCGGCGCGGCGCGAGGTCGCGCCGGTTGGTGATCGCGGTCCAGCGCAGCCGGGCGTTCACCAGGGCGTCGAGCAGGCGCATGGTCCGGTCCGGGTGACGCCTTCTGTGCAGATCGTCCGGCAGTGGGAGCGTGGCCGATTCCGGGGTCGTGACAGTCACGAGGCGGCCCGGGCAGCCGGGGACTGCGCCAGGTAGGCGATCGCCTGCGCGGTGGAACCGACCGACTCCGGGCTGTATCCGGGTTTGAAGGTCGACAGCGCGCTGATCAGCAGGGACGGAATCCCGGGCAGCGCCCCGCGCCACATGGATTCGAAGATCCGGAGCAGGAGCCGCGGATAGCCGAGGTCGGGCAGCGACGGGTCCTGATGTACCAGGTATTTGGTACCGCGGACGAGCAGCACCAGGAACGAGGGGAACACCAGCAGCATCAGCGCGCCGCGGCGCAGGTATCCGACCCCGAAGTATTCGGCGACATCGTGGGCCACATTGCGGTGTTCCACTTCTTCGGCGCCGTGCCAGCGGTACAGGTCCAGCATGCGCGGGTCGGCGCCGAACTCTTCCAGGTCGCTGTTGAGCACCCAGTCGCCGAGGAAGGCGAAGAAGTGTTCCAGCGACGCGATGACGCCGAGCCGGTCCACCAACTGTTGTCGTCCGGCCCGGGTGGTGGTCGCCCGGCGCGGCCCGATGGTCTTGCGGAAGAGATATTCGGCCTGCCGGAGGAACGGGCCCGGATCGATGCCGTTGGCGGTGAGCAGCATGGCGTGCGAGCCCGCATGAGTTTCGGCGTGCATCGATTCCTGACCGATGAAGCCGAGCATGTCCTCGCGCAGTTTCTCGTCCCGCACGAACGGCAGGGCTTCGCCGAATGTGGTGAGGAAGCTGCGTTCACCTTCGGGCAACAGCAGGTTCAGCGAGTTCATGACATGGGAGGCGATGGGCTCGGTGGGCATCCAGTGCAGTGGGACAGCGGTCCAGTCGAAGCGGACGTCGCGGGCGTTCAACGCGACCTCCCCCGGATCGGTCGCTCGCGTCGGGGCGGGGTTGCCGAACAGCCTCATCGATCCTCCTTGATCGCTACCGGTACCGACCGCGACTCGTCGCGACGGGTGGTGCACCGGTAGCTGCGATCATACATAGGTAGGACCAGGAGTTACAGACAACTCTCTCTATGGTGCGAGCCGGGCTCCGTTCGCCGCCGGTTCCCAGTTCGCGACCAGGGCGAGCAGGCCCGGGAACCGGGCCTCGAGGTCGTCGACCCGGACCACATTGCGGCGCTCCAGGCCGTGCTGCCACTGCCGGATGAGCCCCGCCTCGCGCAGCACCCGCCAGTGGTGTGTGCGTGTGGACTTCGGCCGGTCGATCTCGAACCAGCCGCAGGCCTGCGGGACGCCTCCGGAGTCCAGGTAATACGCCCGCACGATGCTGAGTCGCAGCGGATCGCTCAGGGCGGCCAGCACCGTTTCCAGTCGCATCTCCGCACGGCTGGGCTCGGGTAGCGGATCGCTGGGAACGCTCGGGCTCTCCCGTCGAGTGGTGATATCCGGCACGGTTCTCCTCGGCTCGTCGTCCAGTACGACAATTATCGTACTTGATGCTACAGTTCGACTTTGTTCGTACTTGTTCGAGAATACTCGTACTTGAGTCAGGAGTTGAATATGGCCGCAACCGCCGTTCTCGAAGCGCGCGCCCCCGGCGACCACGCCACACGGCTGCGTGTCTGGTCGGCCGCGTGGCCGATCGCCGCGGTATTCGTTCTCGCCAACGCGGCCACCCCGCTGTATGTGCTCTGGCAGGCCGAATTCGGATTCAGCAAGAGCACGCTCACGGCCGTCTTCTGCTGCTATATGGCCGGAATGGCCCTCGCCCTGCTGATCTCCGGAGTCGTCTCCGACCGGCTCGGCCGTAAGACGGTGCTGGTGCCCGCCCTCGTCCTCGCGATAGCCGCCGCCCTGATCTTCGCCGCGGCGCCGGGCATCATCGCCCTGTTCATCGCGCGCACGCTCACCGGTATCGCCAGTGGCGCGATGGTTTCCGCGGGGGTGGCTGCGGTGAGCGATATCGCGGGACGGGCGCATACCCGTACGGCCGCATTGGCGGGCGCGGTCGGTATCGCGGTCGGAACTGGCCTCGGACCACTGCTGGGCGGGGTCCTCTCCGAAACCGTGCCCGGCCCGACCGTCACCGTATTCCTGGTGGAGACGGTGTTCCTGCTGGTGGCGCTGGCCATCGTCGTAGTGGTGCCGATCCCGCGGGCCGACGGGCCCCGCGCAACCGCCTGGATCCGTGTGCCCCGGGTACCCCAACCGAACCGCCGCGAGCTGCTCGTCGCCGTCACGGTGGCGGGTCCCGCGCTGACCACCACCGCGTTCATGCTGTCACTGGCGCCGTCGCTGCTCTCGGAATTGCTGGGCACGACGAACCGGATCGTCGCCGGCGTCCTGGCCTGCCTGACCTTCGCCGTCGCCACCGCCAGCCAGTTCGCACTGCGCGGCCTGCCGGTGCGTCGGCTGCTGCTGATCTCGGTGGTGAGCACCGTCGTCTGCGTGGCGTCGCTGGTCGTCGCGGTCGACACCTCCTCGGTAGCCGTACTGGCCGCGGCCGCCGTTCTGGCCGGCGCGGCCTACGGTCCGGGGATGCTCGGCGGGCTGTCCCTGCTCAATGTCGATATCCCGGCCGGTCGGCTGGCCGAGGCCAACGCCGCTCTCAATATCGGCGCCTATGCCTTCGCCGGGCTGATGATTCTGGGCCTGGGTGTGCTCAGCGATCATCTCGGGTTCGCCACGGGAGTAACACTGTTCGCTGTTGTCGCCGGCGCCGTGGCGCTGGCCGGCGGGTCCCTCGCCGCCGCCGGAGTGCGTACCAGCGTCAGCTGATCGAGTAGGGTCCGGGCCCCGCCGAGCGCGCTCGGCGGGGCAGCGATCCGTTCCGCAGCCGATGCGATGCCCGGCGGCTCCGATGAACGGTGCCGAGTACCGTGCCCGGTCCGGGTGGTGCGGGAAATCCGGGCTCATCCGGAAGACGGGACGGTCAGAACATTGCGTCGGGGAGCTGTCCGGCATCGGGTAGGGGCTGGATCACCCGGGTGGTAGTGGCGAGCAGCAGCCGGACCCGGCGATACTCGACCTGTGATCGAGGACGGGCCCGTCGGCCGGCAACTGCGGGAGTGGCGGCACCCGAGGAAATTGAGTCAGCTCGAGCCGGCGATACAGGCCGAAGTGTCGCCGCGGCACATCAGTTTCGTAGCGACCGGGCGTACCGTGCCCAGCAGCGCCATGGTGCTGCGGCCGGCCGAGCACCTGGATGTTCCGCTGCGCGAACGCAATCGCCTGCCCGTCGCAGCCGACCACCCATCGCTGGACCCCGCCGATGCCGCCACCAGCCAGTTCTTCCAGGCGGGTACCGATCCACGGTGCGTGGCCGGTTCCGTGCGGCGAGGCGGGAGGAGCGCGAGATGAGGCGGCCGCGCGTAGTGCGAGCGACCGTCACCGTTACCCCCCGAGGCCAATATTGGGCCGTCGCCTTCAGCGAATACGACGACGAGCTGTTCACCGCGCTGGAGGCCGTGATCTCCCGGGAAAAACGCCAGTGGGACAGGGACAATCGTGAGTGGCGGATATTCGCGGGGATCACGCAACTGTGCACCGAACTGGAACGATTCGGTGCGAAGGTCACCTGGACCAACGAACACCCTCGGCAGCCCCGGGAAACCGACGACGACGTCGAGCACTGGAAGATGCAGTACGAGGCGATGGCCGCCGCCGCGCACCGACTGGAGGAAGAAGTGCTGCGTCTGCAGGACGTGGTGGCGGACCGAGTTCCGCCCGCACCCGGGCCCGGCGATTGGGCGGAGCAGTTGTTCGCCGCCGTCGGCGAGCCGCTCGTGGACAGTGTGTACAAGGCCCTGTCCCTGTGCCTGCATCCCGACCGTCCGGACGGGGACACCGCGTTGATGCAGCAATTGAACAATGCGCGGGAAACGGTGCGGAAGCGATGAGCGCCCACGGCGCCGGAACCGGGTCGGTCCGCTGCCCCGCTACGGGTACGCCTCGATCAGGGCCCGATCTTGTCGGCCGCAGTCGCGAGAGCATGCGCTGAGCACGAGAAAGCCCCTCATCCACAGTTGTGGATGAGGGGCTCGAGTGGAGCTGCCGGGAATCGAACCCGGGTCCTCCGCCGCTTCACCAGGGCTTCTCCGTGTGCAGTTCGCTGTGCCTCTACTCGGATCTCTCGGTCTCGCGAACAAGCCGGGATGACGATCCCAGTCGCTGTTGGATGTCCCGTGTTACTCCGCGACCGAGTCGCACGGTGAGCCCTCTAGCTGATGCCGGCACCGAAGCCGAGGGCGAACCTCGGGCCGACAGAGACGCTATCGCTTAGGCAGCGAGAGCGTACTCGCGCTGATTGGAATCGGCGCTTAATTGGTTGCAACGACGCTTACGGTGGTCTCTTGCCTGCACCGACACGCTTCCCCTGAATCTACGTACGCAGTCGAAACCGTTCAGCCCCGCACGCCCCGGCACCTTGCCGGGCTAGTCATGTTAACACCTCGGCCGCCGCGGTTCATTCCCGTTTTCCGGTGCGTACGCCGTGCTCAGCGCATGCCCTTGATTCGGCGGCCGATCTCGCGGGTCACCTCGCGCTCGGCGGTGCGGCGGGCCAGGTCCTGGCGTTTGTCGTAGTCCTGCTTGCCCTTGGCGAGGGCGAGCTCGACCTTCACTTTGCCGTCGGAGAAATACATCGACAGCGGAACCAGGGTCTGGTTGCCCTCACGGGATTTGCCGACGAGTCGTTCGATCTCCCGTTTGTGCAGCAATAGTTTGCGGACCCGGCGCGGTGCGTGGTTGGTCCAGGTGCCGTGGCTGAACTCGGGGATGTGCAGACCCCGCAACCACACTTCGCCGTTGTCGACTGTCGCGAAGGCGTCCACCAGTGAGGCCTTGCTCTCACGCAGACTCTTGACCTCGGTACCGACCAGCGCGATCCCGGCCTCGTAGGTGTCCAGGATCGTGTAGTTGTGCCGTGCCCGGCGGTTGGTCGCGATGACCTTGCGCCCGTTCTCCTTCATATCGACAACCTTAAGCCGCTGGAGCAACGGGATTATTCCCGGTCGCTGCTCAGCCGGGTCACAGGATCAGATAGAGGAAGAGAACCGCGACGAACGCGACGACCAACAGCACCGTTGACAGGCGGGGCCGGTGTGGGGTGTGCGGACGGGACGGCCGGTTCAGCCAGCCGCTGTCGACCGACGGATCTGTGCTCCGTGTTCGCGGCGGCCCGTCGGCGGGCTCGCCGGGGGAACCGCCCCCGTCGCCGCCGATGGTGTCGTCGGACCCGTCCCCGGATACCATGCACGCAGACTAGCTGTGCGGGCAGATATTCGCGGACGGGGCGCGCGGACTCCGGTCAGCGGGGGGATCTCAGGATGCGGAGCGTGAATCCGAGACCGATGAGGATCGCGGCGGTGGCCGCGAGGGCGGTCGCGAAGGATTGCGTGATAGCGGCGATACCGGTACTGAAAATGAGGCAGGTGGCGAGGGCCAGCAGTGCGGTGCCCCATTCCATGCCGGCTATCCGGGTAGGTCGGTTACGCAGTGCTGTCATATTTTCCGGGTACCCGGCGGCGTGGTTTATCAAACCGTTATTGCCGTAATTTCCGGAAGTGTGGTAACCGACCTGCAGGTCTGCTGTACGGGGAGTGCGGTGGCGGGCCATAGCAGAACCTCCGTTCGGAGTCGGTGCGGCGTTGTGTTTCACCGTAACGGAGAAATCTCCGCCTGGACACCGGGTGGCAAATCTAGAGACAACCATCACAGCTCGTCTTTCGAAAATGTGGGGTTGTGCAAATTCGGTCGTTATTATTCGGAGTATTGCCTGTTCCAGTAGCTGAAGTAGGTTCCAGTGGCACGGATGAGACCGCAAGTTTGTTTTGCGGTGCGACCCCTGTCGCGCATCGACGAATGGTTTGCTGCTCATTAACTGTTACCTGTTGGATTCGGGCATAACGCTGCCGGTAACGACGCCTCCTAAGCTTGGGGTATGTGGAATCGATGCCATCGGGCGCCGCGCTGCCGGGCCCTGCACCGGGCGGCTCCGGTCCCGGGGGTCCGGCGGTGACCGACTGGTACGAGCGCACCGGCCGTATCGCGGCGCTGACCGGAGCCGGGATCTCCACCGACAGCGGTATCCCGGATTTCCGTGGGCCGCGCGGAGTCTGGACCGAGGACCCCATCGCCGAACTGCTGTCCACCTACGACAACTACCTGGCCGACCCCGACCTGCGGGAGCGGTCCTGGCGCGCCCGCCGGGACAATCCCGCCTGGGGCGCGGAACCGAACGGCGCCCATCGCGCGCTGGTGGAGTTGGAGCGGGCCGGGCGGGCGCTGACGATCATCACCCAGAACATCGACAGGCTGCATCAACGTGCCGGTTCCGCGCCGCAGCGGGTGCTGGAGATCCACGGCAATATGTTCGATGTCGTCTGCGTGCAGTGCGACTACCGCGCAACCATGGCCGCGACCCTGGAACGGGTCGCGGCCGGTGTGGCCGACCCGCCCTGCCCGGTATGCGGTGGAGTGCTCAAGGCGGACGTCATCATGTTCGGTCAGGCGCTGGACCGCCGGACGCTGATCAAAGCGTCGCTGGCCGCCGAGACCGCGGACATATTCCTCGCCATCGGGACTTCGCTCCAGGTGGAGCCGGCGGCCTCCCTGTGCGGGCGAGCAGTGGCCGCGGGCGCCGATCTGATCATCGTGAACGCCGAACCCACACCCTACGATTCGCTGGCCACCGAGGTCGTGCGCGAACCCATCGGCACCGCGCTACCCGTACTGGTCGACCGGATCCTGGGCCGCTGAGACCGGGCCGAGCACTCGGTCCGAGTAGTCGTTGGCGAACCGCCCGTCGGGGTCGAAGCGCCGGCGTACCGCGGCGAACCGGTCCCACTCGGGGTAGCGGGTGCGCAGTGTGGCCGCGGACTGGTAGTGGCGTTTACCCCAGTGCGGCCGGCCGTCGTAGCGGTCGAATATCGCTTCGCAGGCGCGGAAGAACGGCTCGTGATCCATCCCCTGGTATTGGTGCACCGCGATATAGCAGGTCGCGCGCCCGCCCGCAGGGGAGAGGAAAGCGTCGTCGCCCGCCACCCAGCGCACCTCGATCGGCATCGGGCTGTCGAAACGTTTCGCGGTGTCCTTGATCTCGCGGATGGCGGCCGCCGAATGCGCGCGCGGGATCGCGTACTCCATCTCGGTGAACCGGAACAGTCGCGGACTGGTGAACACTCGATACGAGCGATCCACTTGGCGGCGGTAACTGCCCGCGTAGGCGGCGCCGCGCTGGATCCAGGGAATGAGCGCGGGTCGGCGGCGAGCCAGTCGGCACAGTCCGTCGAACGCGTAATTGGACAGCAGGATATCGGCGAACCAGTCCACGATCTCGGCCCGGGGAGCGGCCGGCAGCTCGACGCGATTGTTGCGTTTGGTCATCGCGATCGGGCTGTGCGCGAACATGTAGAACTCGAAATGGTCGTTGCCGTCGATATGGGAATCGAGGTCGGCGAGCACCTCGTCGACCGGAATCGGCCGTTCGATGCCCTCGAGCACGAACGATGGGACGAGTCGGAGGGTGAACGCGGTGACCACGCCGAGCGCCCCGATGCCGACTCGGGCGGCGCGCCAGGCCTGGGGATCGGAGTCCTCGGTCAGTTCGACGACGTTTCCGTCGGCGGTCATCATCTCCACCGCGTGCAGTGCCGCGGAGATATTGGGCAGTCGGCCGCCGGTGCCGTGTGTGCCGGTGGCGGTGGCGCCCGCGATGGTCTGCACGTCGATATCCCCGAGATTCGGGAAGGCCAGCCCGTAGTCGTCCAGCCGGGTGTTGAGCGCGGCCAGCGTCATACCGGCCTGGACCCGGGCCAGGCCGGATTCACGATCGACGTCCAGGACGCGGTTCATCCGGGAGAGGTCGAGTAACAGGCCGTCGGTGAGGCAGGTATCGGTGAACGAGTGGCCGGCCCCGGCCACTCGGACCCGGTGCCCGTGGTCGGCGGCCCGGGCCAGTTCGGCGGCCAGTTCGGCGTGATCGCGCGGTGCGCGGAGTCGAGCCGGCGCGCACTGTTGATCACCGGCCCAGTTCACCCATAACTTGGTCACACGTCCAACTCTAGGGGACGGCGGCGTCCGCCGTCGGGTGAACCGGAGACAGGCCGCGGATGCGCCCGGATCAGCGGCGGCGGCTCGGGAACGGACCCGGTTTCGCCGCCTTGGCCTGCTCGACCTCGGCCAGGCTGAGCGCGTTCACGGTCAGCGCCTGCGGCGGGGTGTCGGCGGCGCGGATCCCGTTCAGCGTGATCGCCATGTACCGCCGCCAGATATCGGAATCGATCGGGCGGGCGAAATCGGCCAGCGAATCGACCATGTAGATCAGTGCGAACAGATCGGTCGCCTCGATGCCGGGCTGAACCACCCCGGCTGCCCTGGCCCGCTCCATCACGGCCGCGACCGTGGGACCGATCTCTTCGCGCGGACAGTCGAACCGGGCACGGTCCTCGCCCAGCTCGAGCATGACCTCGCTGAAGCCGCGATCGGTGGCCATCCGCCGGCAGGCGTACTCGAAGAGCCGCACCAGACCCTCCCATGGATCGTCGGCGACGAGCGCTTCCTCGGCCACTTCGGCGAATTCGCGGATATGGCCGGTGAAAACCTCGGAGACGAGTTCGCGTCTGTTCGCGAACCGCCGGTACACCGTGCCCACTCCGACTCCGGCGCGTTCGGCCACATCGTCGAGCGTGATCTCGAGTCCACGATCGGCGAACAGCTCGCGTGCGGCGTCCACGATGCGCTGCTGGTTGCGCGCCGCGTCGACCCGGAGACGGCGCGTCCCGGGCGCGGTGGTGGCGAGATTCACATCCGGCATGGTAGCAAGCTACGAATTAACCGGACCCGGTTTCGATCCGGCCGAGCGGATCTCCCGGGCAGCCTGCGGATACCGTTGCGGGTGAACAACCGTGGGTATTCGGCAGCCGTGTTGTCCACCACCCTTTCCGATGGTGGCGCGGAGGTTCGTACACTGCTCGAATCGGATGCCGCCGACGCGGGGCTCGGATACCTCGGGGGGACAGTGGTGACCTACCCGGACACGGTCGTGACCGGGCTCCGGCCACCTGATGGGGTCTGCGGAAAGGCGCGGCGGGACAACGCGGTACGGCATGAGCTGAACGTAAGACGGTACAAGCGAGAGGGGTCGGGTCATGAAGGTGTCGCGTTCGGTTCACCAGTGGCGGCCGGGTCAGCGGGCGACCGTCCGATGACCGCGTTCCGGAAGGTCGCCGACGAACCGGCGTGGTACCGGGCAGGGCGCGCGGTCGCTCTGGTCACCGCGGGTGCCGGTTCCCCGCTGCCCGTGGGTACATCGCCGGTTAGCATTGTTGACTCGGCGCTACCGGGTGCACTGATCGGAGCGGATGCGGGCCGGGTGCCGCCGGCGGGCGCGGGTACCGGATCGTGCGGTCCGCCCACCACCTTCGGCGCCGCCGGCTCCGGGACGATCGGGTCGGCCACCGGCGGCGCCTACGCGCTCGGCGCTATCGTGCTCGCCGCCGGGTCCTGCCTCGCCGCGGTGTCGCTCGCCGTCGTGACCGCGGGGCTGTTCGGATGATCACGATGACCAGCCGCGTGCGGCCGACCACGAAGGGAGACCCGAGCATGGCCCACAACCGAGCCGGACGGCCCGCCCGCCCAGGCGATCTGGTGGACGTTCCGGGACTGGTGACCGCGTACTACAGCCGGGTACCGGATCCCGCCGAACCCACCCAGCGGGTGGCGTTCGGCACCTCCGGTCATCGTGGTTCGAGCCTCGACGGCACGTTCAACGAGGCGCATATCCTGGCCATCACCCAGGCGATCGTCGAATACCGGGCGACCCGCGAGATCACCGGACCCGTCTATCTGGCACGCGACACCCACGCGCTGTCCGAACCCGCCTGGACCACGGTCCTCGAGGTGCTGGCCGGAAACGAGATAGGCGCCGTGGTCGACTCCCGCGGCCGCTACACCCCGACACCCGCGCTGAGTCACGCGGTGGTGCGGCACAACCGGGACGAGACCCGGCACCAGGCCGACGGCATCGTGGTGACCCCCTCGCACAACCCGCCGCGGGACGGCGGCATCAAATACAACCCCCCGCACGGCGGCCCGGCCGATACCGGCGCCACCGACAGCATCGCCGAACGCGCCAACGAACTGTTGCGCGGCGGCCTGGCCGGGGTGAAACGTGCCCCGCTGACCCAGGCGATGGATGTGGTCGGGCGCTACGACTATCTCGACCACTACATAGCCGACCTGCCCGCGGTCCTGAACCTGGACGCCATTCGGGGCGCGGGGATCCGGCTCGGCGCCGATCCGATGGGCGGCGCCAGCGTCGACTACTGGGAGGAGATCGGTCAGCGCTACGACCTCGATCTCGAGGTGGTGAATCCGACCGTGGATCCCACCTGGCGCTTCATGACGCTGGACAGCGACGGCCAGATCCGGATGGACCCCTCGTCGCCCCACGCCATGGCCTCGTTGGTCGCGATCCGCGACGACTACGACATCTCCACCGGCAACGACGCCGACGCCGACCGGCACGGCATCGTCACACCCGACGGCGGCCTGATGAACCCGAACCATTTCCTGGCGGTGGCCATCGAATACCTGGTGGCCAACCGCCGGGGCTGGGACGCGCTCACCAAGATCGGCAAGACCGCGGTCACCTCCTCGATGATCGATCGGGTGGTGAGTGTGCTGGGCCGGGACGTCCACGAGGTGCCGGTCGGGTTCAAATGGTTCGTCCCCGGCCTGTTCAGCGGCAGTCTCGCGTTCGGGGGCGAGGAGAGCGCCGGCGCGTCGTTCCTGCGGATGGACGGGACCGTCTGGACCACCGAGAAGGACGGGATCCTGATGGCTCTGCTGGCCGCCGAGATCGCCGCGGTCACCGGACAGAGCCCGTCGGCTCGCTACCACGAACTCGAGCGCCGCTACGGCAGTCCCGCCTACGCCCGGATCGACGCTCCCGCCGACCCCGAGCAGAAGAAACTGCTCGCCGCACTCGACCCCGGCCAGGTCACCGGTGCCGAGATCGCGGGCGAACCGATCACCGAGGTCGCCACCCGAGCCCGGGGCAACGGCGCGTCACTGGGCGGGTTGAAGGTGAGCACCGACAATGCCTGGTTCGCGGCGCGACCTTCGGGCACCGAGGACAAGTACAAGATCTACGCGGAGTCGTTCCACGGTCCCGAACACCTCGCGAAGGTGCAGGAGGCCGCGCAGGAGATGGTCGGGCGGGTGCTGACCGGCGGATAGCCCGAACGCGTCCGCGATGCTCCCGAGGCTCGACGGTGCTCTTCCGGTAGCGCCGCGACCCCTGCGACGGTAATCCCCGCCCCGACGCGGGGAATGGTGACGTGTGGCCCGGCGTTGAGTGCCTGGGTGAGTGGTGAGGCCGTGGCAGATGATCGACCCGGGTCCGGGAGCGAGTACGGATCGGGTGGACGGGCCGCGGTACCCGTATCGGGCGGACGGATCTCGGCCCGCCTGCGATCGAGCAGATCCGGCAGGCCCCCGCTGCCCAGTGAGATCTGGGTCCTGCTCGGCGCGGCGTTCTGTGTATCGATCGGATTCGGCCTGGTGTCGCCGATTCTCCCGCAGTTCGCGCTGAGTTTCGGGGTCGGCATCGCGGCCGCCTCGGCCATCGTCAGCGCCTTCGCCGCCATGCGGTTGCTGTTCGCGCCGGTCAGTGGGCGGCTGGTGCAGTTGCTGGGCGAACGACGGATCTACATGGTGGGGCTGCTCATCGTGGCGGTCTCCACCGGCGCCAGTGCCTTCGCACAGACCTACTGGCAGCTGATCGTGCTGCGGTCGCTCGGCGGGGTCGGGTCCACCATGTTCACCGTCTCATCGATGGCCCTCGTGATCCGGCTGTCGCCGCCCGCCGAACGCGGCCGGGTCACCGGATTGTGGTCCACCTGTTTCCTCATCGGCGGGCTGTCCGGGCCCCTGATCGGCGGCGTGCTGGCCGGCTTCGGATTGCGCGCCCCTTTCCTGATCTACGCGACCGCCCTGCTGGCGGCGGTCGCGGTCGTCTACTTCAACCTGCGCGACTCCCGGATCGCCGAATCCGAATCGGGGGCCGACATCCGCACCGTCAGCTTCCGGCAAGGTCTGGCACGCCCCGAGTACCGGGCGGCGCTGTGGTCCAACTTCGCCAACGGCGCCGCCGTGTTCGGAGTGCGCATGGCGCTCGTCCCGCTGCTGGTGGTCGAGGTGCTCGGCCAGCCGTCCGGGATGGCCGGCGTGGCGCTCACGATATTCGCCGCCGGCAACGCGACCGTGCTGTTCTTCTCCGGCCGGCTGTCCGACCGCTACGGCCGCCGCCCCCTGCTGATCTCCGGCGCGCTGGTGTGCGCGGTCGGCACCACCGGCCTCGGCCTGGCCCCGAACCTGACCTGGCTGCTGGTCACCTCGTTCGTCGCCGGGATCGGGTCGGGCCTGTTCACCCCCGCCCAGCAGGCCGCCGTCGGCGATATCATCGGCTCCCGCGCCCGCGGCGGTACCATGCTCGCGGGTTTCCAGATGGCCCAGGACCTGGGCACCGTCCTCGGGCCCATCGTCGTCGGCGCGATCGCCCAGCGGCTTTCCTACGGCGCGGGCCTGGCCGTCACCGGATCGCTGCTGGCCGTCGCCGCACTGGCCTGGCTGATCGTGCCCGAACCGATGGACCGCCCGCCCGCCGCCCCGGACCGCGCCGAGCCTCCCGCGCACCGTGCGGGCGCGTCGAAAGCAGCGGTCGACGGGCTGACCACGGGTACGGGAACCACCGGGTTCCCGGGCGGACCCATCGGCGACGCGGATCCGAAAACCCGGTCCTGAGCGGGTCGGCGCCCGGTCTCGCGTGATTCACACGTGACCGGTTCGCCCCCATACGGCAGAGTGGTCGCGTGAGCAATTCGCCGTCCGACTACACCCCGCGGCCCATGTCCAACCGGACCACCTACGCCCTCGGCGCCCTGGCCCTTGTCCTGATCGCGCTGATCGTCGTCTTCGCCTACCGCTGGGGCGGCGGCCAGGAAGCCGAGGTCCGCAACGACGGCTACGGCCCGGTCCGCAACGCGGCGGTCACCGCCGCGCTACAGAGCGACGGCGGCGTGCGGCTCGGCCGTCCCGACGCCCCGAAAACCATCGAGGTCTACGAAGACCCCATGTGCCCGGCCTGCGGTCACCTGGAAACCCTCTACGGCCAAGAGCTCGCCCAGAAACTCGACGAGGGCAAACTCGCCATCCGCTACCGCTTCGTCAACTTCCTCGACCCCAAATCGTCGAGCGGCGACTACTCCACCCGCGCCATCGCGGCCCTGCAGTGCGTGGCGGAAACCGGTTCCGGCGTCACCTATTCGAAGTTCCACGACACGATCTTCACCACCCGCCAGCCGGACGAAGGCTCCGAACTCACCGACGACGAGCTGCTCACCATCGCCACCGAATCCGGCGCCACCGAACCCGCCCGCACCTGCATCTCCGAGGGTGCCCGGATCGCCGAGGTGAAGAACCAGGCCCCCGGCACCCTCGAAGACTTGAAGGCCGCACTCGACGGTGACGCGGCAACGCCCAGTGTGTTCGATGTCGCCACCAAGATCGACGTCAACGAGCCGGACTGGGTCCAGCAGCTGGCCCCGTGACCTCAGCGTTCACCCGGAATCCAGGCGATTTGGCTACCGGTGTGGAGGTGGTGTAACTTCGTTCAGGCAGCCGGGGAACCGGCGGCAACCGTCCGGGGCTATGGCGCAGCTGGTAGCGCACCACACTGGCAGTGTGGGGGTCAGGGGTTCGAGTCCCCTTAGCTCCACCTGAAACCCCAGGTCAGGCCCGGTCTAGCGCCGGGCCTGACCTGTTTATTTTGATCCAACCCCACGGTTACCCCCCCGGTTTCGCCCAGCTACCAGAGTTATCCCACGCCGCCGCTGCACCCATCTCGGATGGCGGCTGTGAGCTTTGCCGCGTAGCCGACCATCTGCTGTGTCATCGCTGCGTCGTTATCGGATCGAGCCGGACTTCACTGTCTGTGCGTTGCGACCGGAGCGCACAGTGGCGTGTGTCGGGGGCGGCCGGCGGGGTCGGTGATGTGGTCGCGGGCCTGTTGTTCGGTGGTGGGTAGCAGGTACTCCACGTCGTATCGACCTTCGCCGCGACTTAGGAAACCGGCTTCGCCTACGTCGGGAGATCGCCCTCCTTGCTCCTTCTGTGGATGCCTGTCGGCTGAGTAGTGCCGCCTTCCCCTGGAAGCGTGCCGGTGTGATGGCGTTGCTCTATGTCGGACCAAACTTATACAATGAATCACCAGAGAAATTCTGATTCAGGAAGGGTTCGGGCATGATTACCGCAGGTGATCGGATCGCGCGTGCCATCGAGGCTGCCGGGCTGAGTCAGCGAGAACTTGCCGCCATCACGGGGATCTCTCAGTCGACCTTGTCGCGGACCATCGGTGGTGAGCGCGTGGCGAAGATGAACGAGTTGATGGCGATCGCTCGGGCTGCGGGATGTGTGCTGACGGAGCTCACCGGCGCCTCGCGGGTGGCTGATGACGTGCAGTGTGCGGCGAGGGCGGTCAACGGTGCGTCGATGGACTCGATGCATGTACAGATACTGCATTTCGTCGAGCTCGACGCCTACCTCGACGACCAGGCCATAGCGGCGGTCGTGTGAGCGCGGAATCCGAGGGCCAGAAGGAAGCGACGCGGTTCCGGCAACAGCACAACCTCGGCACTGCTCCGCTGGGTGACTTGGTGACGCTGATCGAACAGGCTGTCGGAGCCGACGTCGCTGTTCTCGACACCGAGCCGAACCAGCACGGGATGACAATGCGGCGTGGGACGGACGGGCCTATCTACATCGCTGTGACCCGCACTATCCATCCGATGCGGCAGCGCAGCACTCTCGCTCACGAGCTGGCCCACGTTATCTTTGGTGACTGGTCCGCAGAGGCGATTGTTGACTCACCGAACCCGATAGAGAGCCGCGCGAACAGCTTCGCCAGACATCTCCTGGTACCCCAAGAGGGGGTGAAGGAGATGATCACCAGCGAACACGTCGGGCCGGGCCGCGCCCTCCTGTCGGCGGTAGTGCAGCGGTTCCTGGTCTCGCCAACGATCGCGGCGATCGCCTTGGAACAATGCGGCCGCATCAACAGAGCAACCAAGGACGAATGGATGTCGGTGACCACACCGACACTGGCAGCCGAATTCGGCTGGATGGAGCGTTACCAGGCGCTGGCGGAGGCGTCAAACAGCCGCCGAGCCCCCCAGCGGCTGCTTGCCCGAGCGATATCGGGCTGGCTGCAGAACCTGGTGCCCATCCAAACCATCGCGACGCTACGGGGCTTGAGTGCTGATGAAGCCGAAGAAGAACTGCGCAGGGAGGGACTTCAACCGGCTGAGGTAAACGTGACTCCGAGCTGGAGCAAAACATCTGAGCTGCCAGAGGTTTCGATCGACCTCTCAGAGTTCGACGCAGACATGAACGATAGCCTCAGGGAGTGAGTCAACGGCCGGTCATCGACGCAGGTCCCGCTCTGAACTTCCTGGCAGTCAACCAAGCCCGACTACTGATCGGGGTGCTGGGAGAGATCAGCACGCCTGAAACCGTCGAAACCGAAGTTCTGCGAAAGGCTCGAACCGACCGTCGGTTCGAGCCTGTTGAGCGCGAATGGTCGAAGCTGACACCCAGGTGGATCGAAGTCCTCTCCGACGATTGGACCGAACTCGATTCAGTGGGCTCCCGGTTGGCGCGGATGCCCCTGGATGAACGCAAGAAGCACGCCAAAGACCTCGGCGAGCTGATGGTCGTCGCCCATGCCCTCGTCGCCGCCGAAAAGGGCCAAGACGTCACAGTAATCATTGATGAACAGGCCGGCGCGGCCATGGCCACCGTCGAAGCAGGCAACCTCGACCGCCGCCGCGCAGCAGGTAAGCCAGTTGGGCGCATTCTCGTGGTCAACACCGCAACGATCCTCGAAAAGGCAGTTCAGAAGAATTTGGTGAAAGACAAGACCGCGACGCGGTCCCTCTACCGCCGGTTGCGGGACCTTGACGACGGCTTGGTCCCCATCGAGCAAACCTCACTGCTGAGCCCTACTCTGTGGGCTCCACCGTCCTCTGATTGACCTGGTCACGAATCGCCGGAGTGTCTCTGCCGGGTAAGCATGACGAAGTCATCTCCCGGTGATCCGGTTGCTGGATCGAAAGGCTGAACCCGGTGCGCACACTGAGCGGCTGGATAGTGTGGTCGGATGCCGAACACAGGACTCCCAAGTCGAGTAATCCTCCTCAACGGGATATCGAGTTCAGGCAAGACCACCCTTGCCCGCGCTATCCAGGACGAGAGCGATACCCCGTTCGTCTACTGGGGAATCGACACCCTGTTCGGCCTGGCGCCACCGAACTGGGGCGGTGGACGCGACGGCCCGCTCAGCCGCGACGGATTCTGGTATGACCGCAGCGGCCACGACGCCGACGGTCACCCGGTCGTGGTCATCCGCTACGGCCACGTCGGGCGGCGCATGCTGCACTCCGCATGCGCCGCAGCCGCCGCATTCGCGCGCGGCGGCGACGATCTGGTCATCGACGAGATGCTCCTGACCCCAGACTTGTTGCCGATCTGGATGGACGCCCTGGCCGGCCTGGATGTCCAGCTCGTCGGCGTCACCTGCCCGTTGGCCGTCGCTGAACAGCGAGAACAGGACCGACGCCACCCGATTGGTCTGGCGCGCGGTCACTTACATACCGTTCACGACCACGGCTACACCTACGACATGACCGTCGACACGACTACGAGAACACCCGCTGCCCTGGCCAGAACCATCCTGCGGCACCAGCACCCCGCGCACGAACAGCGCGGCACCAGCCGATGACCTCCGACATCACCGTCGCAACTTCCCCACCCGCCCAGCAGCACTCGGATTCACCGCCTAGAAGGGGCAATTCGCTGGCAACCAAGGCCTGAATGTCGGTGACATCAGTCACGGGGCATCATCCCAGGATTGGGAAGCCCATGGTCGGGTGTGCTCGGGAGATGTGATTGAGTGTGCCCGAGAACCGGACGTGCGGTTTGGATTGCTATTTCCCGTGCTCTCAAGGGTTTTTATGTACATATGCCAACCCCGACCCGCCTCCGGCCACTTCCGGTGTGATCCGCGACAATCGCGCAGCCCGGGCATGAGGTTCCGGCCGACGAAGCGTCGAGATTCCGGTGGTGACAGAATTTTCCAGTTCACCGAAGAGCAGTCATGACAGCATCAGAGGTGATTCCGCAGGCGCCCGGCGGACTGCCGCTGCTCGGTCATGTTGTGCCACTGCTCCGTGATCCGCTCGCGTTGCTGACCTCCCTGCCCGCCTACGGTGACCTGGTCCAGATCCGCCTCGGCCCCGGCCGCGTGGTCGTGGTCTGCAGCCCGGAGCTGGCCGCCGAGGTGTTTCGGGACGACCGCACTTTCGACAAGGGCGGGTTCCTCATCGACCGGGTAGGGGAGTTGCTCGGCGACGGCCTGCTCACCTGTCCGCATGATCTGCACCGGCGGCAGCGCAAACTCGTCCAGCCCGCCTTCCGTCGCGAGCGCCTTGCCGGGTACGCGCAGATGATGACCGCCCATACCGCTGCTTTCACCAGCCGCTGGCACGATGGCCAGGTTTTGGATGTACCGGCGGAGATGGCCGAGCTCACCATGGCGATCGCGATGGAGACGATGTTCTCCCAGGGTCTCTCATCCGAGGCCGCCCGTCGCGCCGCTGACGATCTCACCACGATCACCGAGGAAATGTTCCGGCGGTTGATCACCCCACGGCTGCTGGACCGGCTTCCCACACCCGGCAACCGCCGCTACCGCCGCGCATGCGACCGCCTGCGCCAGATCGTCGGCGACATCATCGCTGAGCGCCGGGCCGATGGCGCCGACCACGGCGATTTCCTGTCGATGCTGTTGGACGCCCGCGACGAAAGCACATCGGAGAGAAACGCAACCCTGACCGACACCGATATCAGAGACCAGGTCATCACACTTTTCGGCGCAGGGTGGGAGACCACCGCCAATACCCTGACCTGGGCACTGCACCTGCTGGCCGGCAACCCCGGCATACGAGATCGGGTTCACGCAGAGGTGGATGCGGTACTTGCAGGGGCTCCGGCCGGATTCGAGCACTTGCCGAAACTGGAGCTGACGAGCCGCGTCGTGACCGAGACCCTCCGACTGTATCCGCCGGGATGGATCCTCACCCGTACCGTCACCGCCGACACCCACCTCGGCGGATACCCGGTATCCCCCGGAACGACTGTTGTGGTCAGCCCCTATCTCATCCACCATCGGCCAGAGGTCTTCACCGACCCCGAGCGTTTCGACCCCGACCGGTGGGCTCAGGCCGCGGCGCCACCACGTAACGCGTCGATCCAGTTCGGCGGAGGCGCCCGCAAATGCGTCGGCGACCAGTTCGCTCTCACCGAGGCAGTCCTCGCCCTCGCCACCATGACCGCCCGCTGGCGCCTGGACCCGGTCCCCGGCCAGCAGGTCCGCCCTGCTGCGGCTGTAGCCCTGCACCCCTCGGGCCTGCGGATGCGTGTCACGTCCCGCACCCACACCCCGTCGGGTGACGTCCATCGACCACCACTGCAAGCCGATCGGCCATTCCCCGAAGGACGAAAGTCCGTCGGCTGTCCGGCCGGAAAAGAAACGTAGGCCACGATGGACCCGCTGATAGAGACACAGCCCACCGCTGCATCCGATTACCCACCGGAAAGCGGGGTGCTCCGGCATCTGGCCGTCATCCTGGACGGCAATCGACGTTGGGCCCGTAGCCATGGCCGCAGCACCTCGAAGGGATACCAGCACGGGGGAGATCGGGTCCTGGACCTGCTCACCTGGTGTCGGGACATCGCCGACCTCGAGGTCGTCACCCTGTGGCCCCTGTCCACCGAAAACCTGCGCCGGCCCGACACCGAACTCGACGACCTGCTCCGGGTGATCGTCAGTACGGCACAGGCTATCGCCGCGACACAGCGGTGGCGTATTCGCTACCTCGGTGTACCGGAACGATTGCCGGCGCGATGGACCGAGGCATTGTTTCGGGCCGCAGACGACACCGAGCAGGTCGTCGGCCCGACGGCGAATATCGCCGTTGCCTATGGTGGTCACGATGAGATCGCGCGCAGTGTTCAGAGAATGCTCGTGGCACATCGCGCGGCAGGCAGCTTGGACGACCTGATACAGCACGTCGACCCCGCGGATATCGCCCGGCATCTGGATACCATGGGCCAGCCCGATCCGGACCTGGTCATCCGCACCTCCGGCGAGCAGCGCCTGTCCGGCTTCATGCCCTGGCAGACCGCCTACACCGAGTACTACTTCTGCCCAGTGACCTGGCCCGACTTCCAGCATGCCGACTTTCTTCGTGCACTGTCCTGGTACAGGCAGCGCGTTCGCACATATGGACAGTGAAGTCGAGAAGGGTGTAACTCCCGGCACGGAGGGTGGCGGCCGGTGACTACTCGGTCCGATTCGACCGCCGCCCTGCACACTCGCGCGCCGGGAGCGACGCCGCGTCCCGCCCCGCCGCACCCTCATTCCACCGACTCATCGGGATCGGAGTAAGACATGACCCATATCGCTGATGACAGTGCCGTTGCCGCGGGGGAGGCGGCCCGCAGGGCCCCGGTCCCCCTGCCGTTTCCCACTCGTTACCGGCCCGCCGCCCGGGCGCGCAAGCACGTGGTCGACTGGGCCGGCCGAATGCGGCTCGTGAACACCGATGCCGAGCGGGCCCGCCTGGACAGCTGGAACTTCGAGAATGTCGTCGGCTGCTTCTATCCCGACGCCGACGGTGACGCCATCGATCTGCTGGCCGACTGGAACGCCTACCTGACCCTGCTCGACGACCAATTCGACGTGACCACCGGCTTCGAGGCGCCCCACGTCGTCCACGTCATCCTCGACATGGTCCTGGACGTGCTCTACGCCGTGCCCGGCACCAACCCCCATCCCGGTGTGCAGTTCTGCGATGCGCTGTCCGATATCATGCGCCGTGTTGCCGCCACCGGCGCCGGCCCTGTCTGGCTCGGGCGGCTGCGCGAGAGTACCCGCCTGTTCTTCACCGCAATCCAGCAACAGTCCATCGACCACGCGCTGGGTACACCCCTGGATATTCCCACTCTGCTGTCTCGGCGTCGCGCGGATGTCGGCATCCAGATGATGTTCGACTGGAATGCCCTGATGCGCGGGTGGGAGCTGCCTGTATCCATCTCGGAGACGGTCGAGTTCCGGCGCATGCACGACGCTCTGGCCGACGTCGCGGTCATGATCAACGATGTCTTCTCCGCCTATCGTGAGCGTGATCAGATCGGTGGCACCTACAGCACCGTGATACTGCTCGAACGCGGTGGCGCCTCCCACGACGAGGCGAATGTCGAGGTACGCCGACTCATTCAACATGCCCTGGACAACTACCTCACTGCCAAAGGTCGTATTCCCGCGCTCCTCGATCTCATGAAGGTGGACGCAGCTACCCGGACCGGGACGGTGCAGCACATCGCTGACATGGAGAGCGTCATCGCCGGCCTCGAACTCCTCTACCGCAACAAGTCCGGTCGCTACGATCCCGAAGCAGCCCGTTACAGCCGAAGCGTGCCCACCCACGTCGCCGATTGGGGATTCCGCGAGATCGCCACACACAGGGCCGCATTCAGTTGATCCGCACCACATCGCGCACCATCCAGCACCGCGACCGGCGCGACAGCGGGTACGCGGCATCGATAGCCACAACGCGGCGACTCGCCCCGGCCACCGGACGGGACACCGCTGTATGACCGGTCGGAATCCGGCCACGGCCCGCAGCGCCACGGTGGTGATCGGCGATTCGCCGGCCGCCACCAAAGGTCCTCGCCCAGTGCCAGCGGACCTCCATCCCGGAGAAATATTCGCCGAGGCGCGGACGTCGTGCGACCCGGCGCTGCGAGAGGCTGTCGAACAGTTGCCGGATCCCTTGCGCCTCATGGCCGGTTATCACTTCGGCTGGTGGGACGAGACAGGGCACCCGACTCGAGGACGATCAGGTAAAGGGCTGCGGGCGGCCCTCGTGTTCGCCGTCACGGCCGCCTGCGGGGGCGCGGAGTCGACAGCTGTGGCGGCTGCCGCGGCGATCGAGATGCTGCACAACTTCACCCTGGTTCACGACGATGTGATGGACGCCGACGAGATGCGGCACGGCCGAGCCACCGTGTGGCGAGTGTGGGGCAGCGATGCGGCCCTCGTGCTGGGGGACGCGATGCACGCGATGACGATCCGGATGCTGCTGAACCTGCCGACTGCGTCGGTCGCCGAAGCGGTGGGCCGAGTCGAGGCAGCCACAGTGGAGATGTGCCGGGGTCAATACGAGGACTTGATGTTCGAGTCCCGCCCGACTGTCGAGGCGGGCGAGTACATGCGGATGGTGCTGGGGAAGACCGGTTCGCTGATGGGCTGCGCGTGCGCACTGGGTGCGCTGTGCGCCGACGCCGACGCCGACACCGTAGCCGCGTTCGACCACTTCGGCCGTGAACTGGGTGCGGCATTCCAGTTCACCGATGATGTGCTCGGGATCGTGGGTGATACGGCCGTGACCGGCAAGCCGGTCGGTAACGACCTGGCCCGGCGCAAACGGTCGCTGCCGGTGGTAGCGGCCTTGGATTCGGGTTGCCCGGAGGCCGCCGACCTGCGCGAGCTGTATCGATCCGATGGGCCGATGACTACTGCCGACGTGGCGCGAGCCACGCGGTTCGTGGAGGCCTGTGGAGCCCTGGACTGGACGCGGCAGCAGGCCGACCTGCGTGCACAGTCCGCGTTTGCCGCACTGCCCGCCGGGACCGCTACTGTCAGGCTTCGCCTCCTGACCCAGGCCGCCGTCCGACGGGATCAGTGATGGTAGAAGCGCCCCCTCTCGAGGAGCGCGTCGTGCTCCTGGACGAGTCCGGTTATGCCATCGGCACCGCACCGAAAGCTGGAGTCCACACCGATCACACCCCGCTGCACCTTGCGTTCTCCTGCTATGTCTTCGGACAGGACGGGCGCTTTCTGGCCACACAGCGCGCGACCGACAAGAAGACCTGGCCGGGCGTGTGGACCAACAGTGCTTGCGGTCATCCCGCGCCCGGCGAGCCGCTTCCGGACGCGGTTCGGCGGCGACTATCGGACGAACTCGGCCTTCGCACCGCCGAAATCGATCTCGTCGTGCCCACATTCAGATATCGCGCAGTCATGTTCGACGGGACCGTCGAGTACGAGCTGTGCCCCGTCTACCGAGCGATCGTCGATAGCTCGCCCACCCCGAACCCAGCCGAGGTATCGACGGCCTGTTGGCTCGATTGGGACGACTTCGCCACGCAGGCCGCCACCACGCTGGCACCGATCTCCCCGTGGTGCCTAGAACAACTGGCCATTCTCACCCGGCTGGGTAGTCCTCTCACCTGGCCCGTTGCCGCGGACGCCGAACTGCCGCCCGCGGCCCGGATGGGCCCGTAGCCACGACGTCTACGTCTACACGGTGTTCGCATCGTTATTCGAAAGTCATTCAGCAACCTCGGTTGTGGATGCCGGGTCTTCGGGGTGGTCAACCCTGACGATGGTCATATCGGATGGGTGGTCGTTCGGGCGATGCGGTGGGTAGTTGCCGCTCTTAACGTCATTCGTCATGCGAATGAGAGTGTGGGCCGAGATGGGCCGGTGGTTGTTTGTCGCGGTACTGGTGGTGTTGGCCGGTGGGGTGGTTGTGGTGTGGCTGTCCCCAGGAGGTTTGGGGCAGCCGGGTCCGGTCGAGATCACCGAGGGGCCTTCGGTGTCGATGTATCGGGGTCTGGCCGGTGCCTTCGATTCCTCCCCGACGCTGGTGCGGTTGGTGGAGTTGTTCGGGGAGGGGTGCCTGCTGGTTCTGGGCGTGCTGTGGGCGCGGTCGGGGTGGTCGGGTTTCCGAGGCCGGCAGTGGCCGCTGGTAGTGGCGACCGGGGCGACGGCACTGGGCACGGTCGGGGCATATGTGATCAGTGAGGCTGTGAAGTTGGTGGTCGATGAGGAACGACCGTGCCGCGCAGTGCGTTCGGCGGTCGAGGTCGCCTCTTGCCCGCCGGCCGGTGATTGGTCTTTTCCCAGCAATCACGCAACTCTTGCGGCGGGCCTGGCTGTGGGGCTGGTGGTCACGTGGCGCAGGTCGGCTGTTCCGGTGGTGGCGTTGATGGCCGTGGCAGTGGTATCGCGGGTGGCGGCGGGGGTCCACTACCCGCACGATGTGCTCGCGGGTTGTGTGCTCGGTGCCTGCACGGTCGGTGCGCTGCTGGCTGTGGTGAGATCAGCGGAGCCGGTTGTGCGAGGCGGTATCCGACGCGGCGACACCGGCCTCGTAGGCCACGACCGCAGCGGCCGCGCGGTTGTCGACGCCGAGCGTGGCCAGGATCGAACTCGCATGAGCTTTGATCGTCCCCTCCACCACGGTCAACCGGCGCGCGATCTGCCGGTTGGTCAGACCGGCGCCGAGCAGAGCCAAGACCTGCCGCTCCCGCACGGTGAGCGCTTCGACCCGGGTTCGGGCGCTCGCCCGGCCGTCGGCCACCGATCGCGGCCCGGAGTTCGCCAGGTGGGCAACGACTCGCGCGGCGACCTTCGGTGACAGATAGGCGGCGCCGTCGGCCACCCCCGAACTTCTCGAAAGCATCCCCGATCGATCCACACACTGACCTTAGAACTTGGGAGACAACTCCTTGTGCCGCTCGCTGGCGAAGTCTCGCAGCGCCTGCCTGTCCATCGATCGATGGCGATTTCGCGGCCGCGATCCCAGGCCAGGGTGCACCGCATCGGCGCGGGCAACCCGAGTAGGAAACGTGTCAGGTGGGGTGTCACCCGCTCGGTTCGATGCCGTCGGGCAGCGCCACCAGGGCCGTGAACCGGCTGGTCCGCTCCACCAGCGTGGCGACCGCCGAGCAGAGTCGACCCGGCCACGCTCCGGGCATCGAATTTCAACTGGCGGTTGCGTTCACGTTCGATCAGTTGCGGTTGAGTTTCTTCGGGAGATTCGCCACTGGAGACCAGACGAACGTCCGCCCCACCTTGCTCCGATTGAGCAAGCCTCGATTCTCGAGGTCGACGAGATCGTTCCTGGCCGTCTGCTCTGCGACGGCATGGCTTCTCATGTGGGAATGTACAGTGACTTCCCCGGTATGGTTCCGGATCGCATATTCGATGAGAGCGAGTTGGCGATGATTGAAGATGCCAGAAGGAGACAGGGCCACGCGTGTCTCGCGTACTTCCTCTGCTTTTCTGGCGAGATAGTCGTCTAGTTCATGCAGGGCACGACTGATGACTTCGAGATGATAGATGATGAAGTATGTCAGGTCGCCTTCGTCTTGTTCGCTCAGCAGGAAGGATCGGGCGTACTTCGCGGGGGCCTTCTTCAGAATCTTGGAGATCGTCAGGTATTCGGTGAGCCAGTAGCCTTGCTTGAGCATGCTCCAGTAGAAAAGCGCGCGAGCAGTCCTTCCGTTACCGTCCTCGAAGTAATGGTCGTAGCCGGCCATGAAGTGTATTATCAACGCCCTTGCGACCGGCGGGACGTATCCACTGTTGTCGTCTTTTTCGTTGGCGAAGTCGCACAATCGCTGCAAACGCCCAGGGAGCTGCTCTACGGGCGGGGGAATGTGAAGGATCTCTTCATCTCTGCCGTACACCTTTACGCGATCAGCCGGGTCCGGATCGCTTTGAATCTTTCCCGCAGAATCGGGGTCGTCGAGAGTGTCGTCGGTAACTATTCTGTGTAGTTCGCAAATAATCTCGGGACTGAACTCTTCTTTCTGATTTTCGCGAACGAACAGCATCGCGTTGTAGTTGTTCAGGATCATCTGTTCGCTACGGGTGCGAGGCCGAGTCCCGAACCTGATCATATTCTTTGCATCCTTACGGCTTGTGGATGCGCCTTCGAGCTGGCTGGAAGTGATGGCTTCTTCGATCAACGAGCTCACGACATACCGATTTCGGGTCGTCGGATTCGTGACTTGTTCTGGAGCGGCGATTTGTCCACTCGCGCGCTGTGTTATTTCATCGAGAAGCCTGAGCACCTCATCCGGTAGTGCGTAGGCGAACGAAGATCCGTCGATATCCTGTAAAGGAACGGGGCGTCGCATCCCCGTTCTTGCTATCTTTGTGACCAACCACCACTCTTCATGGGTCATGCCTTCTGGTGGTTTCTTGTAGCGAAGTTTATCCCAAGGTAAATAGAGATCAGAGGCTCCCGGTGCGGCAAACAAACCGTTGATGAGCCGACTGTCACCGTCAAGGAGCTTTTTCCGCAGACCTTCCAGGTCGGGCGGCGGGGCAGGATGCATCTCAGGGCTCCTCTGCGCTAAACCCTAAGGCTAACATCCTTAGGGTTAGGGTTTGCTCGGCAACTGGCCAGGGTATCTAGGTCAGCTCGGGAGCTAAGGGGTAGATCTGGTGCACGTGAGTGATGGCGCGAGGGGTTCGGGCTGCGTTACTCGGCCTTGGTCCTAAGTCCTAAGTTGGGCTTCATTAGGTTTTGGTTAGGGGTTGGAGGTAGCTCGAGGACAGGTCGTCGTCGCCGCGTGCCGAACCTGTCGCCCGGCTCGTATGTTGTCGCACCAGCCGTGTAGCCCTGGATCGAGTCGGCGTGCCCGTCGTGGTGCAGGATGGTCGGCGGTGGCGGTGACCCCTTGGTGCCGATCGCTGCGTTTGGTCCCGAGAATCGTTGCGCTGCAGGCTATTGCCTATGGTTGTCGATGTGATTCCCGCTGCGTTTTCGGCCGGAGCTGGTTGCGCTGGATATCGACGGCACGATCTGCGCCGTCCAGCTCGGCGCTCCGGCGAACGGGACCCTCGCGGTGGGCGACGGTGTCAACGATCTGGAAATGCTCGCCTGGGCAGCTCACGGGGTGGCCATGGGCCATGCGCCCGAGGTCGTGCGCGCCGTGGCCGACGAAGTCTGTCCACCGGTTGCCGAGGATGGTCCGGCCACCCTCTTGGCCCGATGGTTCTGACCATCGCGAGGCCCACAGCAGACTGATCAGAGTCCGGGACAACCGATGGCAGGCCCGGTTCGCCGAGACCTGGGCTGCCGCGCCGGCCATTCTCTCCGGCGCGACTGCGACCTGTTCACTGATGAAGTCGCGCCTTCGTGCCATCCGTCCGCGGCCGGCCAAGGGTAGGCGAGCTGCCGGTACCGGGCTCCATTACCCCGACCTTCTGGTGAGATGCGGCAGCGCAGGGCGTCAGCGGTTGACGCGCTCGGCGGCCTGTTCGAACCACTCGCCGCGCATCTGCACGAGCTCCTTGCCGTAATCCATCACCAGCCGACCGTAGTGGGACAGATTGTCATCGTCCCAGTCGATCCGCGCCTCCAGTTCGTCGATCTCGGTCAGTCGCCGCTTCAGGGCATCGGCGCATTTGCGCAGGAAGGCGCGGCGCTCCTCGGGTTCGACGGTGCCGAGCAGGAACACCCGCAGCATCGTCTCGTCGCGCCGCGCCGGCGCGGGATCGACTTCGATCATCCAGTGCCGCAGCGCATTTCGACCAATTTCGGTGATCTCGTAGACTTTACGCCTGCGCGCGCCCTCCGCGGCGACCTCGATCAGTCCCTCCGTCGTGAGCTTGCCGAGTTCGCCGTACAGCTGGCTCTGGGTGGCCTGCCAGATATTGCCCAGCGAAATATCGAACATCTTCAACAGGTCGTATCCGCTGGCCGGACCGCGGTCGGCCAGTAGGCCCAGAGCAGCGAATCGAAGGCTCATATCTCGAACCTAACATGTCGAAGCAGACATTTCACTATTGACATGTCGAACTAGAAACGTCTAGCTTTGACATGTCTCAAGTGACATATAGCCCGGCGAGAGGTCGAGATCGTGTTGAAATACTACGCCCGCAGCTTTCTGCCTTGGATCGTGCTCGCTGTGGGGAGCGGAGTGGACAATCGAGTCGGCGCCCTGGGCGGGCTGCTCACGTCGGTCGTGCTGCTCGCCGCCGACCGCCGGGCGGGGCGTCGGGCAGACGAGACGATCCTGGATCTGTCCACTGCCGGCTTCATGGCTGTCTTCTCCGTCCTGACGGTGGCGCTGCCGGATTCATCGCTGCTCGATTACGGAGCGGCACTGGCCATGGCGTGGCTCGCCGTGACCGCATGGGCGAGCCTGGCAGCGCGGCGGCCGTTCACCCTCGGTATCGCCCGGCGGACGGTGAGTGCCGATATCGCCCGGCTACCAGCTTTCATCCGGATCAATACGGTGGTCACGCTGGTGTGGGCACTGGGCTTCACCTGCGAGGCCGCGTCCCTGGCCTATGTGCAGGCCCGCGCGCCGCACAACGTTCTCGCACTGGTCGCCTGCAAGGTCGGTGTCGTCGCGGTGGCCGCGATCTTCACCGCCCGCTATCCCGCATACGCCCGGCGTCGAGCGGTCGCCGCGGCATCCACCATGGAGGTAATCGCATGAGCGACTCGGCAACCGCGCCATGGCTGACGGGCTTGTTCGCACCGGTGCCCGATGAGATCGACGCCTACGATCTGCCGGTCGAGGGCACCCTGCCGCCCGAGCTGACCGGACGCTACTTCCGCAACGGTCCGAATCCGGAGCTCGGCGGCGCCAGCGCGCACTGGTTCATCGGTGACGGCATGGTGCACGGGGTGCGGCTGCGCGAGGGCCGCGCGGAGTGGTACCGCAATCGATGGGTGCGCACGACCCGGTTCACCGAGGGGGCATCGCTGCGTCGCGAGGACGGCACCGTCGATCGGGCCGCCGTTTCGGCGAACACCCACGTGATCGCACACGCCGACCGGATCATGGCCCTGGTCGAGAGCGGATTTCCCCACGAGCTCACGCCGGAACTGGACACGGTCGGCCCGCGGGACTTCGGCGGCCGACTGACCACCGCCATGACCGCACACCCCAAGCGCGATCCGCGGACGGGCGAATTGCTGTTCTTCGGTTACGGGTTCGCGCCGCCGTATCTGACCTACCACCGGCTGTCCGCCGCGGGTGAGCTGGTGGAGAGCCGGGTCGTCGAGGTGGGCGGTCCGACGATGATGCACGATTTCGCGATTACCGAACACTATGTGGTGTGGCTGGATCTCCCGGTCGTGTTCGATCGGAACCTGCTGGGCGGCATGCCCTATCGCTGGGATTCGGACTACCCCGCCCGGTTGGGGGTGATGCCGCGGGCCGGCGGCGCGGTGCGCTGGTTCGATATCGATCCCTGCTATGTCTTCCACGTCGGCAACGCCTACGAGGACACCGACGGCAAAATCGTGCTCGACGCGGTGCGCTACGCGCCGGAAGACTTCACCGCGATCTGGTCGGGAATCGGTGGCGACGGCGCCGCGGGCAGTGCCGGGGCGAGCCGCTTGCATCGCTGGGTGCTCGATATCGCTACCGGCCGGGCCGTCGAAACACAGTGTGACGACCGGGATGTCGAATTTCCGACGCACGACGAGCAGCGCACCGGTCTGCCCTCCCGCTATCTCTACGCGGTGGGTGATTCATCGATCGTGAAATACGATGTGGGCCAGGGGAGTGCGACGTCACACGAACTGGGATCCGGATTCGCGCCCGGCGAGGCCGTTTTCGTCCCGGCGTCCGACGCCGGCGGCGAGGACGAGGGCTGGCTGCTCACCATCACCTCCGACCGTGGCGGACATGGTTCCGAACTACTGATCCTGGATGCCGGCGATCTGTCCCGGACCGCCTCCGTGCGATTGCCCAGACGGGTGCCGGCAGGATTCCACGGCAGTTGGATCGCGGACTGAGTGCTCTCGGAAACAGGGCTCGAGCCCCGGCGCAGTGCTGGGCCCGAACCATGGTCGGCAACCTCTCGGGCGGCGCGGAGGTCCCATCATCTCGGCCGAAACGGACCGGTCGAATCCGGGATCCTGATAGCCGGTGATCACGTCCGCGATCGCGCGAGCCCGGGATCATGCGGCCGCCACGAGTCGGGTGTGGAGCAGATCGCGGCCTGTTTCGAGCAGCCGCGTCACCTCGGCAGCATCGTAGTAGCCGGCGTAGGAGTGACCCGCGGCCGCGAGCTCGGCGAGCAACAGCAGACTGATCAGAGTCCGGGACAGCCGATGGCAGGCCCGCTTCACCGAGACCTCGGCTGCCGCGGCGGCCATTTTCTCCGGCGCGACTGCCACCTGTTCTCTGATGAAGTCCGGATTGTCCGCCAGACCCGGATCTCCGACTATGCGGGCCGCCGGGAACTGCACCGCGGCGTCGCCGCGACCGCGCAGCAGTCGTGCCTCGAGTGCGTTGGCCGCTGCCACCGGGCACCAGATGTTGTAATCGACCGTTCCGTCCCGTGTCCGCGGCGGCTCGGTGATCACGGTGGTCACCGAGCGCAGGACGGCGAGTGCCTCCTCGGAACGGTCCACCGCCCACAAGTAAACCGATAGGTCGACGATCTCGTACAACTCGGTCATGCGGGTGTGCGACCAGCGCTCGACCAGCGACGACTTGAACTTCAGGAGATACCGGTTCGCTTCGCCGTCGGGGCTCGCGGCGGCCGGCGGAAGTATTCTCGGGGCGGTCCGGGGCATCGAGCATCCTCTCGATCTCGGGGGAGAGCCTGTGTCGCAGTGGCGGTTCCGGAAAGGGCGAGGTCGCGTCGGCTACTTCTTGCGGCTGTCCCAGGAAACGCCGAACCGGCCGTCGAGGGAACGCAGCAGGGTCAGCAGAGCCGCCCCCAGCCGCCAGTCCGATCCGTCGGTGAGGTCGACCACGTTCCTGACACAGGGCGAGGGGCCCATTCTCTCCAGGTCCGCGCGCTTCACCGGAGGAATCCTCATGGTCAGATGGGCTGTCACCCTGCGTGCTCCCTTGTGCTGTCTACCGGTGAACGTGGAAAAGGACGGCCCTGGCGACACTGCCGACCCGGCCGATGGTCAGGCGCCGCCTTTGCTGGTGACAGAGAGGGCGGCGCCGTCCAGCGAACGCGATGATCGTCATCGGCCACCGCGAGGCGTCGCTTCTCACTGCTGTCTCCTTGAAAGCGGGTGAGCAGGCCGCGGAGCGGACCAGCCCCGGGCCTGGCCTGCAGTAGTCATGGCAGCCGTAGCTTACGGCGCTGTTCGCTGATGGGAATATCAGAAGTCGAAACCGCCGCCGTCGAATCCGCCCCAGTCGCCACCGGAGTCGCCGCCGCCGTCGCCCGCCTCGCCGCCCGCTCCGTCGGGTCCCTGGTCGCCGGACGTGAGACCGTCCTGGAATCCCTCGCCGTAGCCGTTCTCGAAGCCCTGTGCGCCGTAGCCGACGCCGGACATACCGGAGAACAGGGAGGTGAACAGGAGGGCCGAGCCCAGTCCCCAGGCGCCGGCGACCATGGCCGGTTTCCACCAGGGTTCGGAGTACCAGCCCGCGGGCACCGGCCGACCCGCGACGCGGCCGCCCGGGTAGTAGTTCGGGGTCGCGGACGACGGGTCGGGGGAGGCCGCGATCCGACGGTCCTCGAAGTCGATCACCCGGTCTTCGCTGACCTTGCCCGCGCTTGCCCGGCCGTCGAGCTCCGGCACATCCGGACCGGGATCCATCCCCATCGCGGTCCGCGCTCCGCGGATGTAATAGAGACCCTCGATCGCGGTCTGTTTCGCCAGCCGCGCCTGGACGGGAGTTCTGGCCTGGTCGAGCTGGGAGCCGGCCGCCGTATGCCGCTCCGCGGCGTCGGCCAGTGCCTGCTGGGCGGGCTCGTTACTGCCGGTCAGGTTGTAGATCTGGCCGCCGAGCCGCTCGTTGACCTGCCGGGCGTCGGCGAGCGCGTCGGCCAATTCGGTCTCGGTGCGTTTCGCGCCCTGCCGAGACCGCCACACCAGATAACACGCCACCACGACAACCACGACGGCGATCAGCAGCCACTCCATACGTCGCACTCCTCGAATCGGTGGAGCACAGTGCCGACAAGTTTACTCGCGACCCGGTCTCGGTAACTTCGGCACGGTCGTGGTCGGCGACGTCGCCGCCGGAGTTCGGAAATCGGGCTGTACGCAGCCGGAACAGTGGCGGGATGCACGCATCGATGGCCGGGATCGGCGCGGGGCTATATGATCGCTCACGTGATGACTCATTCTGATCAAAGATTGGGGGTCCCGTCCGTGCAAGGTGAGTGCTGATGCGCACTCGAGTCACGAACGGGGACGATTCCCGCCTTTCCCTCTGGTTGCGCGTACGTGAGTTCGCCGTACCGCCCTCCATGATCGAGACCGCAACCGCTCGACGTCGCCGAGGCGACTGGGTCGGGGCATGTGCCGCAGCAGGTTTCGATCTCGATATCGATATGCGATGGCTGGTACGCAGATACGGCCGGGAGTTCGCGGCCCGCGTCCGGTCCGATCTGCGCCATCTGGCACCCGATCTATTGCGTTGGCACCTGCCGAGGATCGCGCCGGACGGGTTGCTGCGGCCGGGCCTGACCATCGCGCTGGCGCGATACGACCCGCCCGGACCGCTGACGCGTTGTGGTGGTGCGGGTTCGGTATACCTCGTCGTGCGGACCGCACCGGCGTGGGCGGATGCCGGTCAGCGGATCGGCCTGGCCCTGTGGGACGGATCGCGTGCCGGTGCCGGTGCCGGTGCACATCCACATCCCCGCCCGAACCCGCGGTTCCGCCTCGATCTGCACCGTCACCTGTGGGATGCGCGCATGGCCGACGAGCTTCGGACACGTTCCGGGGCCGATCAATTCGCAGTCGGCGGCGTCGACCCCGGGCTGCTGGAGCCGGTACCCCCGGGTTGCGCCGTGGACCGATGGGCGGCCGAGGCCGGGATTCTCCTGCACGCCGAAGGGCGGCGGAGCGGTCCTGTCCGGGTGCGGTTCGGGGCACGGCAAGAGCTGGTGGCGGATCTGGCGTCGGACGGCGATGGCCCGCCCACACTGCGGAAAGCGCAGGCCTACCCACGTGGCGGGTTGTCCGCGCTGCCGGTCCTGCCCGACGCGGCGACCTGGACATTGCCCGACCTGGCACTGATCCGTGCCGGGGCGATATCGGCCGACCGGCTGCATCCGCTGGTCGCCGCGGCGCTGGTGCCGGGCTGGTCGCCGGCCGATACGTCCCGGATCGCGGACGGGGCAGATCAGCCGAACCTCGTGGAGTGCCGGGGCGAGCGGCACCGGATCGGGCTGGTGGACGGTGTGCTATCCGCGCTCGATCACGACCCGGCCGAGATTCGGCGGGAGGAACTGCTGGTCGCCCTGACCGGGACCCCGCTGCCGTGCCTGCGGGCCATCGACCGAGCGCATCGTCGTCCGGACTGTCTCGCCGGTGTTCGGGAACGTCTCGACCATGGCGACACCGCCGGTGCGCTGGCGGTGGTCGAGGACCTGCTCGGACCCGAAGCCTCGCTGCGTGACGGTGCGCTACGGGACGAGTTGGAGGCCGCCGCGCGACGACGGATCACCTACGGACTGTTCAGGGCAGGGCTGGTCCGCGACGGACCTCCCCGTGCGCAGCCCGACCGTCGTCGCCGCGCGCACCGTGCGCACCCGCGCGACGCCGCTTCGCGCTGACCCGGGGCGTCGTCCTTCCTCATCCGCCCGACGCGGCCCCGAGCCGACCGGGTGACGCCGTCCCGTGCCCGACTGGCTCACCCCCGCGCCGACCTGGCGACTTTCGTTCCGAATCCGACCGGCGCAACCCCTGCGCTGACTCGGCGACTTTCGTTCCGTATCCGACTGGCTCAACCCCGCGCCCACCTGGCGACTTTCGTTCCGAATCCGACCGGCGCAACCCCTGCGCTGACCCGGTGACTTTCGTCCAGTGTCCGACCGACACAACCCTGCGCCGACCCGGCGACTTCCGTCCCGTATCCGCCCGACGCAACTACGTTCCCTCGATTCTTCGCAACCAAAGGTGATTCACATATGCCCGCATACACGCCGTGCGCTCCGATCTCCGATCGAGCCCACGCCACCCAACTCGACGTCGCCGGTGACCTGCTGACCCTGTTGGGGGAAGTGACCACCGAACCGCGTCCCGACATCCAACTGGAGGCGCTGACCCTGGCTGTAGCCGCCGACCTGCCGGTGCTCCTGTGGGGTGAGCCGGGGATCGGTAAGACCGCGGCCCTGACCCAACTCGCCGAGTCTCTGGACCTTCCGCTGACCACGGTGATCGCGAGTGTGCACGAGCCGTCGGACTTTTCGGGCCTGCCCATCATCGGCGACGACCCCGCCGAGCACGGTGTCCCGATGGCTCCGCCGGACTGGGCCGTGCGACTCGTCCGGGCCGGGCGGGGGCTGTTGTTCCTGGACGAGCTGTCGACGGCGCCCCCGGCGGTGCAGGCCGCCCTGCTGCGCCTCGTCCTGGAGCGGCGGATCGGTGCCCTGCGGCTACCGCCGGGCGTCCGAATCGTCGCCGCCGCCAACCCGCGCTCCTCGGCGGCCGACGGCTGGGAGCTGAGTCCGCCGTTGGCCAACCGGTTCGTGCACCTGCAATGGACCCACGACCACGACGTGGTCGTCCGTGGCCTCGGCGGAACCTGGCCACGCGCGACACTGCCCCGGCTCGATCCGGGAAAGTTCGCGGAGGCAGTGGCTTTCGCCCGCCGCGCCGTCTGCGGGCTGCTCACGGCTCGCCCCAATCTCGTGCATCAACTACCCACCAGCGAGACGCGCCGGGGCGGTGCCTGGCCCTCCCCGAGAAGTTGGGACATGACAGTGCGGCTGATCGCCTTCGCCACGGCGGCCGGATCTGCCGGAGACGTGCTTTCCCTGTTGATCCGGGGCACCGTGGGGGACGGTCCCGGCTTCGAACTGCTGAACAGCATCGATCGGATGGACCTACCGGACCCCGAAGCGCTGCTCGCCGATCCGTCGGCAGCCGAGCTGCCCGAGCGCGGCGATCTGCGTCAGGCCGTGCTCGACGGAGTCGTGGCGGCGGTCCGCCGGCAACCGGGGAAATCCCGCTGGGACGCGGCCTGGGCGCTACTGGTCAAGGCGGTGGAAACCGGGGCGCCGGACCTGGTGGTCGTCCCCGCCACCACCCTCGCCACCCTGCGCCGCGAAAACTGGGATGTGCCGGCATCGATCGAACAACTCGCCGGAATGGTGTCGGTATCCCAGGGCGCGGATCGCGCCGCGGCCCGCGTCGCCGCGAAAGCCGGCCGATGACGGACTCTTCGAAGCTCGACTCCGGCAAGCTCTTCGCCGCCCGCCTGCACGCCGCCCGGGCCCGGCCCTATCTGGCGACTGCCCTGTACGCACTGCATATCGTCGAGTCGCGACGAGTACCGACGATGGGCGTGGACCGCTACTGGCGGTGCTATGTCTCGCCCGTGTTCGTGGATCGGACTCCGGTGGAGGAGCTGGCTTCGGTACTGGTGCACGAGGTGTCGCATCTGCTGCGCGACCATCACGGTCGCAGCGACCGATTCGCCCGCGCGCACAACCTGAGCGGCCCGGCGGAGCGACTGCGGATGAACATAGCCGCCGACGCCGAGATCAACGACGATGCGTTCGGTGACGGGTTGGTCCAGCCGGAGGGGGCTGTCGTGCCGGCGACTCTGGGCTTGTCCCAGGGCGAGCTCATGGAGGATTACCTGCGTCAGTTCCGCCTCGGCAGCCTGACGGAGGATATGGCGTGGCTCGACTGCGGCAGCGGCGCCGACGGATCGGACCGTGCGTGGGAGCTCGGTCCGGACGGTGCGGACGGCCTCAGCGAACAGGAACGCGACGCGGTCCGATTCCGGGTGGCGCAGGGGCTCGTCGGTCGTCCGGGAGACGCGCCGCAGGGGTGGCGGCGCTGGGCGGACGAGGCGTTGCACCCGCCTCAGGCGTGGCGGGACCTGCTGGGAGCGGCCATTCGTTCGGCGGCCTCCGGTTCCGGCCCCGGCGCGGACTATACGTACGGTCGGCCGGCGCGGCGCTCGGCCGGGCTGCCCGGCGTCGTGCTGCCGAGCCTGCGGCGCGCACCGCCTCGGGTCAGCGTGGTCATTGATACCTCGGGGTCGGTCAGCGATGCCGAACTGGGCAGCGCGCTGCTCGAAGTGGCCGCCATCTCCCGTGCGGTGGGCGGGCGCCGCGACCTCGTCACCGTGCTGTCCTGCGACGCCGCGGCGGGGGTCGCGCATCCGCTGTGCCGGGCCGAGGGGATACCCCTGGTGGGTGGTGGGGGTACGGATCTGCGCACGGGTTTCGCCGCGGCGCTTCGGGCCCGGCCCGGCCCCGATGTGCTCGTCGTGCTGACCGACGGCCAGACGCCCTGGCCGACCGGCCGGCCGGGGTGCCGAACGGTGGTAGGGCTGTTCCGCCGGCAGCGTTCGTGGAGTGAACGTGATCCCGGCTACGTTCCGGACGGTCCACCGGATTGGGCGCGGGTAGTCGATATCGGGATGTCGGTCTGAGGAGGTCGGCCTGCGGCAGAGAGGCGTGTCCGCCGCGCGATCTCGACGCCTCAGTGGTCCGGTGCGTGCGCAGGCGGCTCGATTCTGGCGGCGGTATCGCGAGGCCGGTACCGCAGGCCGATCCGAACCCTGGCTCCCCGGTCCTATGCAGCGCGGTACTCCGGTCCGATGTGTTCGCGGCCCCGGGTTCCTACCCTCGGATCATGCGTATCCGAGCCTTCGCTCTCCCGATCTGCACGACCGCGGTGTTCCTGTCCGCCTGCGCGACGACCTCGTCCGAGCCCGCCGCCGTGCTTCCGGTGGGCGTCGACCGCGTGGACACCGTGCACGGTGACCTCGACGAACTGATCCGCTCCGGCGCTGTCGGGGCTCTTGCCACGCTCACCGACGACGATGCCACCACCGTCGTGGCCTCCGGCCGCGCCGATACCGCCGCCGGGATCCCGATCCCTACCGATCCTCCCCAGCATGTCCGGGTCGGGAGCGTCACCAAGTCCTTCACCGCCGCGGTCGTGCTGCAACTGGTGGCCGAGCACCGGATCGACCTCGACCAGCCGATCGACGGGTATCTGCCCGGTCTGCTCACCGGTGACGGCGTGGACGGGCACGCCATCACCGTCCGCCAGATCCTGGGCCATCGAAGCGGACTGCCCGAACCGGCGCGGACCCGGGAGACGAACGAGCACGCGGCGGCGCAGGACGGCCGTACCTACACCCCGGCGCAGGAGATAGCCCTCGCCCTGCGGTCTCCCGCGCAGTTCGCCCCCGGCGCTCGATTCGAGTACGCCAACATCAACTACATCGTCGCGGGCATGTTGATCGAGGCGGTGACCGGGCACCGCTACACCGATGAGCTGCGCGACCGCATTCTCATTCCGCTGGCCTTGGCCGATACCTACCTGCCGGCCACCGGCGAGACCGGTCTGCGCGATCCGCATCCGACCGGCTATGTCACCGCCGACGGTATCGTCACCGACGCGACGATCATGGAGCCGTCGTTGCCGTGGGCGTCCGGCGCGCTGGTCAGCACCGGCGCCGACCTGAACCGGTTCTTCACCGCTCTGCTCGCCGGGCAGGTGGTGCCGCCGGCCCAGCTGCGGCAGATGCTCGACGGGACGGATATGGGCAACGGTGACGGCATGTCTTATGGGCTCGGCATCGCGTACACCCAGCTGCCGTGCGACGCGGAATTCGTGGGCAACGTCGGTGGCGTCCACGGGTTCACCGCCGTCTCCGGCGCCACCGCGGGCGGTCGCGCGGTCACGTACTCCTATACCGGCACCTCTTCCGCGTTGGATGTACGCACGGTGCTCACCCACGCACTGTGCGGGTAGCGTCCGCCGCCGGCTCGTCCATCCAGCAGGTCGGTAGTCGCGATGCGCCGCCGCCGGCGGCGGGTCCGACCGAACACCGACTGCCTCTGCCATGCTGATCACATGACATCAGCGGCGGTCGAGGCGCCGTCGCGGTGCAGGACGAGGTCGCGAGCCGGGACGGAGCGAAAATGACCACCACAGTTCTGGTCACCGGCGGTACCGGACGACTCGGCCGCAGCCTCGTCCCGCGGCTGGTCGCCGCCGGCCACGAGGTCCGTGTGCTGACGCGCCGGCACCGCGAGCCCGCCGCATGGGAGTGGGTGGTCGGTGATCTGGACACCGGACGCGGAATCGGGGCGGCGGTCGCCGGTGCGCAGGTGATCATCCACTCGGCGACCACCAACGGGCGCGGTGATGTGGCGGCGACCCGCACCCTGATCGATGCCGCGGCGGCCGCCGGAAAACCACATCTGGTGTACATGTCGATCGTCGGTATCGAGAAGGTCGCACTGAGCTACTACCGTGCGAAAGCGGACTGCGAGCGGCTGATCGAGGGATCCGGGCTGCCCTGGACGATCCAGCGCGCGACGCAGTTCCACGACCTGATCACCGCGGTCTGCGATGCCCAGCGCAGACTCCCGGTGACCATGATGCCGTCGAAAGTGAGTTTCCAGCCGATCGACGTCACCGACGTCGCCGATCAGCTCGCCGACATCGCCGCCGGGCCGCCCGCGGGCCGGATGCCCGACCTCGGCGGACCGCAGGTGCGTGCCGCCGCCGAACTGGCCCGCAGCTACCTCGGGGCCATCGGGCGCCGCCGCGCTGTGGTGTCGATTCCCTTGCCGGGCAAGGCGATGCGCGACTACCGTGCGGGCAACCATCTCGCTCGGGACCGGGCGGTCGGACAGATCACGTTCGACGAGTTCGTCGCGCGGATCGCGGCTGAGCGCGAGGGTCGATGAATCGGTAGCCGCGCGCCGGGCTCCGATACCACACCGCACTGCGATTTCCTGTCATACCAGGGGATTACACGGAACGAGAATCCGGCCGATAGCGTCGGTTCAGCGACCTCGTCACCCCGTCCCCGCACCCCGAGCGGGCCCTGCCGGATCAGCTCGCCGATCGACATCGACCGGTCGGCATCGAAAACGGGCGGAGGCGCAGTCCCCGACTCTCAGGAAGATCTATGACGACACCGGCCTTGGTCCCAGAGATATCCGCACGGTCATCGCGGCGCGGCGGCGCCGACGGAGATTACGCGCGCCTGCTGCGCCGGATCTCCGATGCGGGACTGATGAACCGGCAGCCGGTCTACTACGCCGTCCGGCTCGGCCTCGTCGGGTTCGCGTTCGCGGCCGGCTGGGCGGCGTTCGTCCTCGTCGGCGACTCGTGGTGGACGCTGTTGATCGCGGCGTTCCTGGCCGTGACGTTCGCTCAGGTCGCACTCGTCATGCACGATGTCGCGCACCGCCAGGTTCTCCGGCTGCGGCGGCCGACGGAGCTGGTGGGCCGCGTCGTCGGCAACGCCGGCATCGGCCTGGCCTACGGCTGGTGGCAGGACAAGCACACCCGGCATCACGCCAATCCGAATCACGAGGAACTCGACCCCGATGTCGCGCCCGACGTTCTGGTCTGGTCGCAACGTCAGGCCCGGGCCAGTCGTGGTCTGCCCCGGCTCATCGGGAGAGCGCAGGCGTACCTGTTCTTTCCCCTGCTGATGCTGGAGGGCTTGAACCTCCATGTGGCGAGCGCGCGGGCGCTGAGAAACCGATCGCTGAAACATCGCGCAGCGGAGGGTGCGCTGCTCTTCGGCCACTTCGCCGCCTATCTGGCCGCGTTGTTCGCGGTGCTGCCCGCCGACAAGGCCTTCGCGTTCCTCGCTGTCCACCAGGCACTGTTCGGTCTGTACATGGGCTGCCTCTTCGCCCCGAACCACAAGGGCATGCCGACCCTGACCGGCGACGACCGCCCCGACTATCTACGCCGGCAGGTGCTGACCTCCCGCAACGTCCGGGGCGGTCCGCTGACCGACCTGGCCCTCGGCGGGCTCAATTATCAGATCGAACACCATTTGTTCCCGAGTATGCCGACGCCGAATCTGCGGCACGCCCAGGTGATCGTCCGCGAATACTGCGCCGAGATCGGGGTGCCGTACCACGAGACCGGACTGATCGCCTCCTACCGCGAGGCGCTGGCGCACCTGCACCACGTCGGCGCGCCCCTGCGCACCGACGACCGGCACTCCGGCGCCCGATGAACCCTTCCCGGCAGAGGTAGGGCCGCCGGCGCGGGCTCGGCCCGCCGGCTGCGCGCAGGTCGCGGTAGCCGACGGGCCGTGCGGTCGCCGCATCCGCGCCGCCGCACGGACTCCGGCGGCGTCGTGCTCTGGTTCCGCTGCTGCCCGTGGGGCTTTTACAGCGGCAGCAGGTGATGCTTGCGCGGGTAGCGCACGACCTTCTTGTCGCGGAGCAGGTGCAGGGCACGCCGGATTTCCAGGCGGGTCGCCGACGGCTCGATCACGCTGTCGATGTAGCCGCGCTCGGCCGCGATCCACGGAGTCGCGATGGTCGCGTTGTAGAAGTCGATCATCTGCTGGCGGATGGTGGCGCGCTGATCCTCGGGGGCGGCGTCGAGCGCCTTGCGCTGGGTCAGGCCCACCGCGCTGTCGGCGCCCATGACCGCGATGCGGGCGGTGGGCCAGGCCAGATAGATATCGCAGCCGAGAGCCTTGGCGCCCATGACGGCCCAACCGCCGCCGTAGGCCTTGCGGATCACCACCGTCACCTTGGGGACCGTGGCCTCCACGTAGGCGAACAGGAAACGGCCGCCGCGCTTGATGACGCCCACTTTCTCCTGTTCGACGCCGGGCAGGAAGCCGGGGGTGTCGACCACCAGCACCAGCGGGATCTCGAAGGCGTTGCAGATGTGGATGAAGTGCGCGGCCTTGTCGCCGGCCTTGGCGTCGAGCGCGCCCGCCAGCACCGTCGGCTGGTTGGCGACCACACCCACCGGGCTGCCGTCGACCCGGGCGAACCCGGTGATCAGATTCGTGGTGGCGGCCGCGCCGATCTCGTGGAACTCACCGTCGTCGAAGATCCGCAACAGCACGTCGTGCATATCGTAGACCGCGTTGTCCGAGTCGGGGACCAGCGTGTTCAGTGTCAGATCGGATTCGGTGATCTGCGGTTCCAGGCCGGGATTCACGATCGGAGGCAGCTCGGTGGCGCTCGACGGCAGGTAGCTCAGGTAGCTGCGGACCCACGCGAAGGCGGCTGCCTCGTCCTTGGCGACATGGTGGATGTTGCCGTAGGCGGCCTGGTTGTAGGCGCCGCCCAGCTCTTCCATGTCCACCTTTTCGCCGATCGCGTCCTCGATGATCTTGGGGCCGGTGACGAACATATGCGCGCTCTCGGTGGCGACCACGACATCGGTGCAGATCGGCTGGTACACCGCGCCGGCGGCGCAATTGCCCAGGATGAGCGACACCATCGGCACCGCACCCGAGAGCGGTTCCATCTTCGTCGCCAGCTCGCCGTACCAGCGCAGCGACGTCACGGCCTCCTGCACACGCGCGCCGCCCGAATCGTTGATGCCGACCAGCGGGCAGCCCATCCGGCCCGCCAGATCCATGATCGCGGCGACCTTACGGCCGAACATCTCGCCGATGGTGCCGCCGTACACCGTCTGATCATGGGAGAACACGGCGACGGGCCGGCCGTCGACCAAACCGCGCCCGGTGACCACGCCGTCGCCGTAGAGGGCGTCCTTGTCGCCGGGGTTGCGCACGAGCGCACCGAGTTCGATGAAGGTGCCGGGGTCCAGCAGCATCTCGATGCGGTCGCGGGCGGACGGTATGCCCTTGCGCGCTCGTTTGGCGGCTCCCGCCTCGCCGGCCGGTTCCTGCGCGATCTCGAGTTTTTTTCGCAGGTCGGCGAGTTTTTCGGCGGTAGAACTCATATAACATCCAGATTTATCCGCAGGAACACCGCACCGGGATCGGGGGCGGTTGCCACCGTACCGGCAGGCCGCGACCCGATGCAGTGGTGCGGGCTTGTGAGCTCTCACCGAGTGCGTTCCGGACAGTGGGCCGCGGCCTCGCGGCGCACCTACGCGGGCCGGTCGGCAGACGCTATCGGAACGCGCGCCCCTGTTCGCGATCCAGTGCCGTCTCGCTCTTGTTCTTCAGCATGAACACGTACACCAGCAGCGAGACGAAGATGACGACGGTCACGTACACGATGAACCATGTCACGTGCCCGCCGTTCTTCGCGGCCTGGTAGATCATCGGCGCGGTACCGCCGAACACCGAATTGGCCAAAGCGTATCCGACCCCGACACCCAGGGCTCGGATATGGGAGGGGAAGAGTTCGGCCTTGACGATGGCGTTGATGGACGTGTAGCCGGTGATCACGACGTAGCCGAGGCAGGTCACCAGCAGGGTCGCCGCCACCGATGTCGCGTCCTGGAGGAAGGTGATGAGGAACCAGGTGTAAGCGACGCCGCCGATCCCGAAGAACACCAGCAGGGGTTTGCGGCCCACTTTGTCGCTGATCAACCCACCGACCGGCTGCAACAGCATGAGGAAGATCAATCCGGCGAGGTTGATCCAGGTCGCCGTCATGCCCCGGCCCTCGAACGCGGTCTTCACCATGGACGGCGCGTTCACGCTGTAGGTGTAGAAGGCGAGGGTGCCGCCCATGGTGAGCAGGAAGCACAGCAGCAGCGGGCGCCAGTGGTTGCGCAGCAGTTCACGCAGCGACCCCGACTCGGTGTCCTCGCCCCGCCGGACGGCGTCGAGCTGCGCCTCGGTGAGCGATTCGTCCATACTGCGGCGCAGCCAGAACACGACTACCGCGGCCACACCGCCGATGAAGAAGGCTATCCGCCAGCCGAAGTCGGAGATCTCCTGCTTGTCCAGGAACGTCTGCAGCACCAACAGGGTGAGTTGGGCCAGCACATGACCACCGACCAGGGTCACGTATTGGAACGACGAGAAGAACCCGCGGCGTTCCCGGGTGGCGGCCTCGGACATGTAGGTCGCCGACGCGCCGTACTCACCGCCGGTCGCGAATCCCTGCACCAGCCTGCACAGGATCAGGATCACGGCCGCGCCCACCCCGATCGTCTCGCGTCCCGGCACGATCGCGATCACCAGCGAACACGCCGCCATGAGCGAAACACTGAAGGTCAGGGCCGCGCGCCGGCCACGGCGGTCGGCGTAGCGGCCGAAGAACCACGAGCCGACCGGGCGCATCAGAAATGTGACGGCGAAGATCGCGTACACGTAGACGGTGGAGTTCTTGTCCGCCGAGTCGAAGAAATGGCCTTCGAAGTACGAAGCGAACACCGTGTAGACGTAGACGTCGTACCACTCGACGAGATTGCCCGAAGATCCGCGCAGCGTATTCCAGACAGCGCGACGAGTCGCCGCCCGTGACGACGCCGACCCGGCGCTCGATGCCCGCCCGGTGGACACGTCCGGGTCCGGGGTGGTGGTCTCTGACATTCGTGATCCCTCTCGTTCACCCGTGCAGAGTGCGCGGTGACCGAAGTCACGCGCCGCTCGCCACTCAGTGTGCAGGGCGGAACGACCTCGCGGAGGCGGGGTCGTAAATATCGGGACGGGCGGAAGTGATCACCAGCGGTTCCGCGTCTGCTCCGCCCGACCGGCCAACCCGTGAGGTCCGGCTGGCGGGTGCGCGGTGGGACTCGCTCACGGTCGCGGCCCACCCGGCCGGTCATGCCCACCTACGGCGGCCTGTTCGAGGCGCTGTACCGGGGTCCCGGCGGCGCTGCTGTCACGCGACCCGCCGGCGGCAGCCGTCCCGGCGGGGTCGCCGATCCTCGTGGTCCGACTGATCCCGGCCGTCGATCCAGTGGCCTGCGAACCAGCGCCGCCGGCTCCGGCCGAACCGTGCGCACACCCACCGTCTGAGTCGCCCGGAACTGTGCGAAGGTCCGAATTGCTGCTGCTCCCAAGATATCTCGCTCGAATCGACCGTCGTCGATCGAGGGATTCGGATACCATCCCCGCATATCGATCGGCCTACGCGGGACTACCTCGAAGCGGCGGTGTGGGCCATCCGGCACCGGCGCCTTCGACCGGGCGGTTCAGTAAGGAAAATTGTCATGGATCTCGAATTGACCGGCAAGAAGGCAGTCGTCACCGGAGCCAGTCGTGGTATCGGATTGGCCATCGCCGAGGCATTGACCGCCGAGGGGGTGCAGGTCGTCGGCGGCGCCCGGACCATCACACCCGAACTCGAAAAAGCCAGCATCGCCGCGGTGTCGGCCGATCTCGGCACCCCGGAGGGGGTGGCGCGGCTGATCGACGGCGCGCTCGCCGAACTCGGCGGCATCGACATCCTGGTCAACAATGTGGGTGGGGGTGACGCGGACCTGCTCGGGCTGGGCGGCTTCCTCGACGTCACCGACGATCAGTGGCGAAACCTGTTCGACCTCAACTTGTTCAGTGCCGTATGGGCTACCCGGGCCGCGCTGCCGAGCCTGCTGGAACGGCGTGGATCGATCGTGAACATCTCCTCGATCTTCGCCCGGACCCCCACCCCCGGCCCGATCGGCTACAGCGAGGCCAAGGCCGCGCTGTCGGCGCTCGGCAAACGACTCAGCGACGAGTTCGGTCCGCGCGGAGTGCGCGTCAACACCGTATCGCCGGGCGTGGTGGGCAGCCCGCTGTGGCGCGGTCCGGAGAGTTTCGGTACCAATGTCGCCGCCGCCCAGGGTCTGTCCCACGACGAACTGCTGGCGAACCTCGGCGATATCTTCAATGTCGCCTCCGGCCGGATCTCCGAGCCGGAAGAGGTCGCGGCACTGATCACCTTCCTGGTCTCCGATAGGTCGGCCAATATCGTGGGGGCGGATCTCGTCATCGACGGCGGCACCATCAAGACCGTCTGACATCCGGGCGCGCCGCCGAGGCGGTGTCAGCTCACCGGCCGGGTCTGGTGGGCCCTGCTGGTGAGCCAAGCCCCGATCAGCGAGTTCCTCTGGGGACGAGCCGAGTTCGGGGCTCTGGACCGGTGCGGTCTCGGCACGGCCGCGATCCGGTGAGTCGCCCGGCGGTTATCCGGACTTCTCGGGTGTGGTGAGGCAAGCTTGCCGGTGGCGGGAGTTAGCTGGTGGTCGGCGGCATGTGGAGGTGGGGGAGATGTCAGCAACCGACGCCGGCTCTCGGCAGGGCGATTCGTGGCTGCGCAGAGTCGGGGCTCTGCTCGGGCTGATCGCACCACACCGTAAAGCCCTGCTGGGAGCGACGGCGCTACTTCTCGTGGGTACCGGATTCTCGCTGGTGCAACCGCTGCTGGCGGGCCGGGTCATTCGGGACGCGAGTTCGGGTGACGCGATCGCATGGTCGCTCGCGGCGCTGGTCGGGGCCTACCTCCTGCACGCTGTCACCGATACCTGCGGACTCTACGTCCTGGAGCGCTCCGGTGAGTCGGTGCTCCTGGCGCTGCGCACTCGATTGTCGGGGCATCTGCTGAGGGTGAGTGTCCCGACGCTCGACTCGCTCCGGGTCGGTGACCTGATCTCGCGTGTGACCATGGATCCGACGGTTATTCGGAACGTTGTCGGAAGCACCCTGGTCCAAATATTCACCGGGACAGTGACACTCATCGGGACCGTCGCGGTGATGATCTATCTCGATCGGCTGTTGTTCTCGATCGTTTTCGTCACCGTCGGCGTCGCCGCGAGTGCGATGTTGCTGGTCATGACCAGAATCGAGAGAGCCTCGACGCAGTTGCAGGAGAGTGTCGGCGCGCTCTCCGCCGATATCGAACGGGCGCTCACCGGAGTACGTACGGTCAAGGTGAACAATGCCGAAGACCGCGAGCGCGAGCGCTTGACCGAGTCGGCCGGCGAGGCGTTTTCCGCCGGGGTCCGGGTCGCCGGGTTGCGGGCGCTGGGAACCCCGGCGATGCACCTGGCGGTGACCGGTTCTTTCGTGGTTTCTCTGCTGGTCGGTGGTGTCCGGGTGGCGAACCATCAGATGGAGTTGAGCAGCCTTGTCTCGATGATGCTGCTCGCGATGAACTTGTTGATGCCGGTCGGCGATCTCTTCAACGGCTCCGTCGGGCTCCAGCAGGCCCTGGGCGCGCTGAGCCGGATAAGGTCGACACTCGAATTACCGTGCGAGGACGTCGACGATGTCGAGCAGGGCGGTCCCGGACCGGACAGTCGATCGACGAGCGCGGCGACCGGAGAATTCGCGGGCGCCGACGATTTCGCGCTCGAGTTCAGAAATGTGCGTTTCTCCTACGACCAGCGGGCGATTCTGCGCGGCGTGACGTTCTCGGTTCCGTCCTGTGGGCATGTGGCACTGGTCGGGCAGTCCGGTGCCGGAAAGTCCACTGTGTTCTCGTTGGCGAGCAGGTTCTACAACCCGGACAACGGTGACATTCTGCTGGGCGGGCGGTCCTACACCGATCGCCCGCGGCGGGCATGGCGCTCGGATATCAGCCTGCTGGAACAGAACGCGCCGCTGTTGTTCGGCAGTCTTCGGGACAATCTGACCTACCGGGATCCCGGCCTCGCCGAGGACGACGTGCGGCGAGCGGTGGGGCTCGCGGGTCTGGCGGATCTCGTCGCCCGCCTGCCTCGTGGCCTCGACACCGAGGTGGGCGAACACGGCGCGCTGCTCTCGGGTGGTGAACGACAACGGGTGGCGTTGGCACGGGCACTGATACGACGCCCGGTGTTGATGATGCTCGATGAGCCCACAGCGATGCTCGACGCGGAGACCGAACAGGCTTTGCACGTGACCATCCGGGGAGTGCGGAACGAATGCGCACTGCTGGTCATCGCCCATCGCCTGTCCACCATTCGCGAAGCCGATACGGTCGTGTTCCTCGAAGACGGGCGGATAGTCGACAGTGGTCCGCACGAGGAGTTGCTGTCCCGGAACGGGGACTACCAGCAGCTCATCGGCGCGAAGGGGTGACCCGGCCGGCCGAAAACGGGCGTTGGCAGCGCGGTCACCGCGTGGACCACTCCAGGTCCGGCCCGCCGGTCGGCGGCATCGGCGATCACGGCATCTAATAGTAGGGAACCATGACGGTGCCGGCTTGTCTCCCCAGATCCTCGAGTCGCTCGAGTTCTTCCTCGCGGACGAACCCGAGAGTGAACGAATCGTCGGCCCAGAAGCCGATCAACTCGAAGCCGACTTCGGAGCTGTGCAGGTTCACCGAATTCAGGAAGTCGTTGAGTTCTTCGTGAGGATCCCGCTGGTCGTGGTCCTCGTCCAGCGGGTCCCGGTCGTGCCAGTCCCAGCTCATTCCCGGCGGAAATGTGGGTAGGGTGCTCAGGGCCTCCCGGATCTCCGGGGGTTGGGCCTTCCAGTCGAAGTGCTCCAGAATGGGGCAGGCATCGTCGTCTTCCCAACCGAGTGCGAGGGCATGCTCGAGCGCGCGCTCGGGAGCGGAACCAGCGTGGGGGTCACCGAGCGCGTGCGCCAATTTGCGCTGCGCCAGGTCGGAACCCGCTGACAGGAGATCGACGATCTCGATCAGCGCAGTACGAAGCGCCGGCCCGGGATACCACCGGCGGCACCGATGAGTTCGGCCGGCGGCCGGAGTCGTAAAGAGCATGGCGACAGTGATCATGCACGCGGTGGTGTCGGTGGACGGTTTCATCGCCGACCGCAACGACGAGGTCGGGCCGCTCTTCGACTGGTACTTCAACGGTGAGGTGCCGCTCGTCGAGGACGAAGCGCAAGAGCGGAACCACGCCCCGTTCCGGCTCGGCCGCCGCTCCTACGAGTACACCGGCCCGTTCTGGAACAGCATCGGCGCCACGATCCAGGGACGGCACCTGTTCGACCTCACCAACGGCTGGGAGGCGAAGCCGCCCGCGGGCGAGCACCTGCTCGTCGTCTCGCACCGGCCCAAGCCCGACAGCTGGCATCCAGAGGCGGATGTCCCGTTCTTCGACGACGTCGCCGCGGCCGTCGCCGAGGCGAAACGGCGGGCCGGTGATCGTGTGGTGGCGGTCTGCGCCGGTGCGGTGGGCGGGCAGGCGCTCGCGCTCGGCCTGGTCGACGAGGTCGCGATGGATGTGGTGCCGGTCGTATTCGGTTCGGGAAAAAGGTATTTCGGCTCGGTGGACGCCCAGCACCTGCTCGAGGATCCCGATGTCGTCATCCAGGGCGAGCGGGTGCTGCACCTGAGGTATCGCGTACGCCGCTGACCGAGTCAGCTGCTCGTCGAAACCGCGGTCAGCAGCGGAGGGTCCCAGGCGCTGACGGATCACGTCACGGCGGACTGTCGTCATGGGCCGAGCGGATCGGCGACACCAGGTCGTCGTGTCCGAACACCGGACAACCGCAGATCGTCGCCAGCGCGGCCCGCTGCCGGCCGGTCAATTCGTTGGCGAATACCACAGCCCCCGCATTCGCCCGGTGACACGCCTCCGCGATCTCGCGCACCTTGCCCATACTCATCAACGTCCTGGACGAATACGGTTCCGACATGGTGACCGCGCCGCCCGGAGTGTTCTTGCCCTTCTTGCCGCCCGAGACTCCGCGGCGCTGCACGAAACTCTCGACGACCCTGCCGCCGAGCCGGGTGACCTCGGCCGCGACCTCGGCCATCACCACCGGATGATCCGTGCGCTGGGCCGAGAACAGTCCTGCCACAACCACATCAGCCCCGGCGATGACAGTCCGCGGGTCCGGTGTCGCAACGCCCGGCAGGGTTCGCCGCCGTCCGCTGCCACCACCTCGCAGAATCCGCCGTCCACCCATACCCGGTCACCCTACCGAGGACGCTGTCCCGTGGGCCGGCGATAACTCCGAGTGCGGTCGACGAGCACGAGCTCGTGGAAGCACCCGTGCGTGCGTGTGCTCCCCGCGGCGCCACAGCCCAGACGTGACGTCCAGATTGTGGATCGGTAGTGGGCTCGGTCCGACGGACGGTCGGCGCAAGGCCGCGACGGGCCCGCTCGGGCAGAATCTTCCTGTGCAGCATTGACCGAGCTCCGGCCGCCGGTGCAGAAGGCGTTTCGTGAGATCGCCCGGCATCGCCACGCGACAGCCACGGTTGCTCGCATGCCTGACCGATCACCAGGCCAGGCCGTGGGCGGCGCGCCATCCCGCCCTGCCGCCCTCGGCCCTCACCGAACTACTCCATGACGACGACCGGCAGGTGGTCGAGGCAGCGGCGGCCAATCCATCGCTGCCGGATGCGGCCGTGCGGGCTGCGCTCGCGGCGGCGACCGGCGGCACGGCATAGTGCCGGGATCTGCGTTGGCAGAGCGGTGATCACTACTGCCCGCTACCGGAAGTAGGACGCGTAGTCGCCGAAAGGAACCTGGCCGCTGGGGCTCGCTGTGATGGCGTCGGCGACCTGCGCGGGTATGGGAGTCCAGTAGGCGGGCATCTGAGCCGCCAGGGACGGGTTCAATACGTAGATCAGGGCGAAGTTCACGATCCACAACGGCGGAGCCATGGACATGCCGACCTCGGCGCGCCCACCGTCCTTGGTGTTGGTCACCAGTTGCGCCGCGCCCGAAATCTGCTGTGCCGCGAACCCGTAGACAGCTTGCACCGGGTAGGCCGAGCGGTAGAGCGCTGTCAGGGTTCGCACCGCGTCGTTGTTCCGCAACCAGGTGCCGATATAACCGCCGGGCGCGATCAGGGTGTTCACCTGCCTGGTCGGCGCGTCGGTGTTGGCCGGGCTCTCCAGCAGTCCGCTCGGGTTCACATAGAGCCCGTAGCCGGCCAGCACCGACGGTGTGCGCTGCCCGTTCACCTGGGAATAGAGGGGGCGGCCGACCGTGTTGGTGAGGATCCGGACGCAGGCGTCGATCACCTCGGCCGCCTCGGGGTTGCCGCCGACCCCGCCGCCGGTGCTGAGGTCGCGGTACTGCTGGTCGGTCAGCGCGTCGGCGCTGCTGAGACCCACCTGACCGGCGATCTCGTCGGCCCGGGCCCGGCCGAGCGGCTGGTTGAGCTGCTCCGGACCCGTCATCTGGGTCGGCGCCACGTGCTCGTAGGCGGGCGCCCCGGCGAAGGGGATCGCGAACCCGGTGTCCGCCGACGGTTCGCCGACAGCGGTTCCGGTGACCGTCGAGGAGAGCAGGCACGCGCCGATCAGTGCCAGTACCGAGCGGGTTCCGCGGCGGGTGGACGATCCGGGCCGCGGCCCCCGCGCTGACCGTGTGCTGTGCATATGTCGACCTCTCAGAGCATTGTCGGATGAGGTAACACCAGCTTCCGGGTCAGTCAAAGCCGTGGCCCGCACTGTGTCAAGGCCCGCGGGTCGAGGTCGCGGACGCGAGACGCCGGGCCGGCCGGTATCCGATCACCGGGCCCCCGGTCGCACCCATCTGCTTATCGCGTCGATGGTCGCTTCGGGTGAGGTGTTGAAGCAGTACTTCACCCCGGGAGAGAGTGCGTTGACCACATTGACGACGCGCTCGAACAGCAGCGTGTGCTCGAGGCTCGCCCGTATCCCGGCGCCGATCATCACGACCGCGAAGGGCGTATCGGCGGCGCACCCGCGCAGCGCGGTTTCCGCCGCGTCGGGATCGGCCGGCAGCAGACACGACACCACATCGAATCCCGCGTCGTGCAACGCGCGATCGCCGGCGGCGATCCTGGCGGTGAGCGTCTCCTCGTCGAGCCCGGGAATCCGGCTGTAGTCGAGTGCGCTGGGGTGCAACCCGATCGACAATACGGTCGTCGTCGCGCTGGTCGGGTTCATCGTTTCTGCGGCCTCCTGTGTCGAAATCCAGAGGTATCCGGCGAGGACCGCGAGGATCGGCAGCGCGACGGCCGTCACGATCAACCCGGCTCGCGGACCCGGTCGCCTGCCGGGGGGACGGCCGGTCACCACGGTGTGCGGCCGTTGCGGTCGAAGAAACCACCGGTGGGACCGGTGGACTCGATATCGGCCAGATCGACAATGGCGTCGGTGCCCTCGGTGACTGTCTGGAAACCGGTGTGGTCGTTGAGGTCGGTAGCCGTGTAACCGGGGTCGACGGCGTTGATCCGGATGCCGGGGAGCGCGCGAGCATACTGGCTGGTGATCATGTTCAGTGCGGCTTTCGATGCCGGGTAACCGAGTGTGGGCTGGGCGAGGTCGGCCGCGGCGGGGTCGGTGATGGTCGCAATGGATCCCATTCCGCTGGACACCATGACGATCCGGGGATTCTCGCCGGCTTGCAGCAGCGGGAGAAACGCGTTCGTCACCCGGATCGCGCCCAGGACGTTGGTGTCGAACACTACCCCGAGGTCGGCGGCCGGCGTCTCGGCCGGCGGGGTCGCCGGCGCACCGATGCCGGCGTTGTTGACGAGGACGTCCAGATGCCGGGTGCGAGCACTCACGAGATCGAGGGCCTCGCGCACCGATTCGTCGCTGGTGATGTCCATCGGTACGAATTCCGCGTGCAGCCCGGCTGCGGCCAACTCGCGTACTGCCGTGGTGCCGCGGTCGACGTCTCGCGCGGCCAGGAACACCCGCCAGCCCATGGTCGCGAATCGCCGCACGGCTTCGCGTCCCAGTCCTTTGTTCGCACCGGTCACCAGAACGGTCGTCGCGGCCGCTGTAGTTGTCATATTCGCAGCATCGCGATCTTCGAACCGGGTCGCCAGGACCCCTGACCCATGGGACCGGCAGTACCATCCCCGCGATCGGCTGTCCGGGGCAGGATGGAGGAATGAACAGAGCCGAACTCGCGTCCGTGCTGCGTACCGCGCGTTCCCGGATCGAACCCGGGGATGTCGGACTGCCGTCGGGACAGCGGCGGCAGGTTCCCGGACTCCGGCGCGAAGAGGTCGCCCAGCTGGCGGGGCTCAGTGTCGACTACATCGTCCGGCTCGAGCAGGGACGGGGGCCCAAACCCTCCGCGCAGGTACTCGGCGCGCTGACCCGCGCCCTGCGATTCAACGATGACGACCGTGACCTGGTGTTCCGGCTCAGCGGCTGCGAACCGCCGCACGAGGGACACGTCCCCATGCTGGTGAACTCCAGCGCGCTCCGGGCGATGGACCGGATCTCCGACCGTCCGGTGGTGGTGCTGTCGGCCAAATCGGATGTGCTGGTGTGGAATTCACTCGCGGCCGCGCTGCTCGGCGACTTCTCCGAATGGCCGCCGGCCCGCCGGAACTTCCTCTGGCAGCGATTCCTCGGCGACGGCCTCGACCGGGTCGTCCGAGCGGCGGAGGAGGAGGCGGATTCGGCCGCGCACTGTGTGGGCTGCCTCCGGACGGCGCAGGCCCGCTACCCCGCAGACCCGGCACTCGTGCGTCTGATCACCGAGTTGCGCACCGGCAGCGAACGTTTCGATGATCTGTGGCGCGCCGGGCGGTCCGGTTCGATCCGCGCCACGACCGCGACGATCGACCACCCCGAGTTCGGCCTGCTCACCCTCGACTGCGACACCCTGCTGGTACCGGACACCGATCAGACGTTCGTCATCTACTCGGCCCCGCCGGATACACCCGAAGCCACCGCGCTGGACCTCATGCGTATCACCGGGATCGAACGATTCACCTACTGAGCGCACTGTGTGTTCGTGATCGGTCGAGTCCGATCGGGGCCGGGTGGGGCGGCCCCGGCTCTGCCGCGATCGCCCCGAGGGCGGTGGTTGTGCCGCCCTCGGGGCCATATCAGCGGCGGGTCTCGAGCTTCAGGTCGCCCGCGGTCACATTCCGGATGTGATCACTGGCGAGCATGTGGTGCGGGAAGCCGAGCTCTATCGCGCTGGACTCGTCGAGGCGGGCCAGCTGGGCGGCCGTGAAGTCGACCTCCAGGGCACCCAGATCGTCCTCCAGTTGGGCGGGGGTGCGAGCACCGATGATCGGCGCCGTCACGTCCGGGTTCTGCAGGGTCCAGGCCAGTCCGACCTGGGCGGGGGTGCGGCCCAACTCCATGGCGACCTCCCGCACGACCTCGGCGATGGCAAGGTTGCGTTCGGTGACCGTGCCCAGCGCGACGTTGAACCTCTTGCGGGTGCCGTCGTCGGATGCGACGCCCGAGGCGGTCAGGTCGGCGCGGCTGTACTTGCCGGTGAGCACCCCGCCGGCCAGCGGTGAATAGGGGATCACACCCAACCCCATCTCACGTGCCATGGGGATCAGGTCACGTTCCCCGGTGCGCTCGATCAGGTTGTATTCGATCTCCAGCGCGACCAGTGGCGACCAGCCCCGCAGGTCGGCGATCGTCTGCATACGTGACACCTGCCAGGCCGGGGCGTTGGAGATCGCCACGTACAAGATCTTGCCCTGCCGGACGAGATCGTCCATACCGCGCAGGATCTCCTCGACCGGCGTCGTGAAATCCCACACGTGCAGGTAGAGCAGATCGATGTAGTCGGTATTCAGCTGTCGCAGACTGGCTTCCACCGACCCGACCAGGCTCTTGCGGTGCGCACCGCCGGAATTCGGGTCACCCGGCCTGCGCAGCGTCGTGTATTTCGTGGCCAGAACCAAGCTGTCGCGGCTGTCGCGCGTGAATTCGCCGAGCAGACGCTCGGAGCTGCCGTTCGTATAGGTGGTGGCGGTGTCGATGAAATTGCCGCCGCGCTCCACGTAGTGGTCGAACAGCTTGCGCGCCTCGTCTCGCTCGGCGCCCCAGCCCCACTCGGTGCCGAAGGTCGCCGCTCCCAGCGCCAGCGGTGAGACCCGCAACCCGGAGCGGCCCAGCAGCCGGTAGGTGTCGAGGGTGAGCGCCATCATGTCCTCCTGTGCTCGTGATCTGTCGTCGAGAACAAGCCTGCGACCGCCGCGAGCAGGGGGTAAGGGAAAGAAGTGCCTGGGAACACCACTCCTACCCCGGCTGTTGGACCGGGCATGACGACCCCCACCGTGGACGCGACACAGGAGCTGGCCGCGTTCCTGCGAACTCGACGCGAACGCCTGGACCCGCGCGATTTCGGACTACCGGCGCGGCGGCAGGCGCGGCGGACCCCCGGACTGCGCCGCGAAGAGGTCGCCGAACTGGCCGGGGTCAGCATCGACTACATCGTGCGGCTGGAACAGGCCCGCGGACTCCGACCCTCAGCGGACGTGGTGGAAGCGCTGGCCCGGGCCCTGCGCCTGGCCCCCGCCGAACGCGCCTACCTCTTCGACCTGACCCGGCATCGCGCCCGCACTGTGGACGGCCCCGCCACCACCGCCGCGCCGCCGCTGGCCCGGCTGGTCGCCGACCTGTTGCCACTGCCGGCCATGCTGATGGACCACCGCTACGACATCCTGGCCTGGAACGGCGAAATGGCGAAGCTGCTGGTGGATTTCGACACCCTGCCGCCGGCGCAGCGCAACTCGATGTGGCTGTGCCTGATGCATCCGCGGATACGCGAGTCCTATGTCGACCGCGAACGCGTCGTGCGGGACGCCATCGCCCATCTGCGCGCCGCGTGGGCCGTGCATCCCGAGGATCGGCGATTGGCCGACCTCATCGCCGAACTCACCGCTCATGATGAGCACTTCGCACGACTATGGGACAGGCAGGACGTCTTGGGCAACGGTCGCGGAAGCAAGGCGATGCGTCATCCAGCCGTCGGTGCCATCGCAGTGGATTACGAAGTACTCATGCCGCTGCAAGATACCGACCAACGGTTGATGATCTGCCGCGCCGCGGACGATGCGAGCCAGGCGGCGTTGGACCGGTTGTCCACGCGGTGAGGTCCGCGCCGTCGACGGCCGGCCCAGCGCTCTCCGGTCTTTCCGGGCGATCCGAACGATTCGGATCAGGCCATCTCCGGAACCCGCAGATGGGCGAGCGCCAGTTCGAACTCCCGCACATCGAGAGCTTCGACGCCGGTTCGCCGGGCGGCGTCGACCCGCAGCGAAGCCGACTGCTCACGGCCGGCGCGCATCGCCTCGGCGCTCGCGTAGCTGGTGCACGATACGGCGCGTCCGGACTTTCGGTTGATCATCAGGCTCGCGCTGCAGAACCCCTCCAGGTCTTCCATTGCGGGCAAGGTGGCGGCCTTGTAGATCTCGACGGCCGATTCGAGCCGACTGGGATCGGTCTTGACCCAGGTCGCGCGCACGCATGCGCCCTCATTCGCGTGCTGAGCACGATGCAGCCCCGCGATCTCCCATTCCTCGATCTGTGCGCTGGCGCCGAACGTCGTGAGGGCGCGGTCGCGCAGCGGGCCGACCCGTTCCCGGCTGTCGTTCATCGCGTCCTCGGATCCCCAGGCAGTCGTGGCGATACAGTGCCCGGTGGCCCGGTCGACCAGCAGCGACAGCCCGATACACCCGGGGATCTCCTGTAACGCGGGCAGGACGACATCTCGCATATGCGCGATCCCGGCATCGATAGCTGAGGGTTGCGCCTGAATAGTGGTAGATCGCGCGAACACGATCCACCTCCTCTCCGCTCGAGGCGGCACCCCGGTGGCGCCACCGGTGCCCTTCACCCTGCTCCCCGGTTGTCGCGGTGGCAAGAGGCCCGATCGCCTCGTCCGGTCCCGACGTCACGGGGCGAATATCCGCGACGCCTTGCCTGTGCCGCTACGGCACGGTGTTCGATCGAGGGCGTAAACGTGCCCAGGAGCCGAGCGAGTGGAGAGTGACCATGACCGGACGATCGACCGACCAGCGACCGGCCCTGATCGATATCGAGGCGTTCTTCGCCGACCCGCTGTTCGCGAACCCGTCGATCTCCCCGGACGGAACCCGTATCGCCTACCTCGCCCCCCACCGTGGGCGACGCAACGTCTGGGTCCGCGGCGTCGACATGCCCCAGGACCACGCCGTCCCCGTCACCCACGACACCCGCCGCGGAATCACGACCTACTACTGGACCGACGACCCTCGCTGGCTGCTCTACCTCCAGGACACCGACGGCAACGAGGACTGGCATCTGCACCGCGTCGACCTCGACGACCCCGGCGCACCCGCCGTCGACCTCACCCCGATGGACCCGGGGTCGCGCGTGGTGGGCGCGGAGCCGCTGCTGTCGGTGCCCGGCAGCGTGCTGGTCACGATGAACCGGCGCCCGATGTTCTTCGACACGTTCCGGATCGACGTCGCCACCGGCGCGACGACCCTGCACCGCGAGCAGGACGATCCGACGGCTGCCGTCCTGCTCGACCGCCGTGGCGAGCCCGCCTTCCGGACCGCGCTCGCGGCGGACGGCACCGTCGAGATCTCCGCGATCGACCCCGGCTCCGGGCGGCCGCGGCTGCTGCGCCGGCTCGGGGGAGCCGAGCATCCGATGAGCGTCCAGCCCCAGGAGGTCACCGCCGACGGGAAGGGCCTGCTCGTCGGGTCTTTCCAGGACGGCGACGAGCTGCGACTGGTCCGCATCGACCATGCGACCGGCGCGGAGACCGTCGTCGCCGCCGTCGACGGTCACGACCTCGACATCAGCGGCATGATGCTGCCCGGCGTGCTCCCGCCCGCCGTCTACACCCACCGGCGTACCGGCGAGATCCTCGCCGCCCGCTTCGTCGCCGACCGCCCGCATATCGAGGTCCTGGACCCGCACTTCGCCGAAATCCACGCCCAGCTGCGGAAACTTTCCGACGGCGTGCTCGGCACCCTGTCCTGCGACGACTCCGGTCGACGCTGGGTCGCCACTTTCGCCCATGACCGCGACCCCGGCGTCACCTGGCTCTACGACCACGCCACCGGCGAGGCCCGGCTGCTGTTCCGCTCCTACCCGGACCGGGACCCGGACACCATGGCGCCCATGGAACCCGTCGGTTTCCCCGCGCGCGACGGGCTGCCCCTGCACGGGTTCCTCACCCTGCCGGTCGGCGTCGAACCGCGGAACCTCCCCTTGGTGCTGGTGGTGCACGGCGGGCCCTGGTATTACGACTCGTGGGGGTACAGCAGCGACGCGCAGTTCCTCGCCAACCGCGGCTACGCGGTGCTGCAGGTCAACTTCCGCGGCTCACTGGGCTATGGAAGGCGTCACGTCACCGCCGCGATCGGCGAGTTCGCCCGCGCGATGCACGACGACCTGATCGACGCCGTCGATTGGGCCGTCGCCCGCGGCTACGCCGATCCCGGCCGCGTCGGCATCTACGGCGGGTCCTACGGCGGTTACGCGGCGCTCGTCGGCGTCACCGTCACCCCGGACCGTTTCGCCGCCGCCGTCGACTACGTCGGCATCTCCGACCTCGCCAACTTCCTGCGCACCCTGCCGCCGTTCACCCGGGCCTTCAATGTCAACAGCTGGTATCGCTACGTCGGCGATCCCGAGATCCCCGAACAGGAGGCCGATATGCTGGCCCGTTCCCCGATCACCATGGTCGACCGGATCACCACTCCGCTGCTCGTCGCGCAGGGCGCCAACGACGTCCGCGTCGTCCAGGCCGAGTCGGACAACATCGTCGCCCGGTTGCGCGAGCGCGGGGTCCCGGTCGAGTACCTGGTCGCCGCGGACGAGGGCCACGGTTTCGAGAACACGGAGAACCGGATCATGCTGTATCGCGCGATCGAGCGGCATTTCGCCCGGCACCTCGGCGGCCGCAGCGTCGGCCCGACCCGGGCGGTGGACTCGGCGCCGGCACAGCGGAACAGCCTGTGGCGCAGACAGATACTCGATCCCTTCACCGGATACGACTATCGACCGGGGTAGAACGCTTGATCGGATATCGGGTCCACCCCTCCGATATCGCGTCGGCGGCCCCGGCGGCGATGTCGGCGATGATCCGCCGCAGGTGCGGGGGACGGTCGGCGGCCACCTCGAAAACCTGTTGGCGGACCCCGGCGACCACTGCTACTTTTCCGGGGACCGTGCGAGAGAACGAGGAGGTGGTACCCGTGAACGCAGTATCGACATGGGTGCTCCCCTCCGGGGCCACGGTCGGGCGATAGGTCGTCCGGGAGCGCCGCTCGAGAGCACTCCCGAAAGGCAAGACCATGCAATTCAACTCTGAAAAGCGCCTCGACGACGGCGTCCTCGAACGCGAATTCACCCTCGGCGAGATCCCCGGCTTCCTGTGGACGCCCCGGTCCGCCTCTGCCTCCGCACCGGCGCCGCTGATCCTGTGCGGCCACCCCGGCGGACTGCCCATGATGTACCCCCGCTTGGCGGCGCGGGCCAGATCCGCCGCGGCGGCGGGCTTCGCCGCGGCCACCCTCGAGCTCCCCGGGAGCGGTGACCGGCCCCGTTCGACCGCCGCCGAGCAGGCCCGCGCCGACCTGCGCCGGGCGATCGGGGCCGGCGCGCCGGTCGGCGACGAGATCGTCGCCCGGCTCGTCCTCCCGCTGGTCGAGCAGGCGGTTCCGGAGTGGCGGGCGGTCCTGGACGCGCTCCTTGCGTTGCCGGAGATCAGCGGCCCGGTCGGGTACTCGGGAGGGGTGATCGCCATCGGCGTCCGGCTGGCGGTGGTCGAGCCGCGCATCGCGGCCGCCCTGCTGTTCGCCGGGAGTTTCGTGCCCCGCGTCATGTTCGACGAGGCCCGGCAGGTCACCATTCCGCTGCAGGTCCTGTTGCAGTGGGACGACGAAGGCAACGACCGGCAACTGGCCCTGGACCTGTTCGACGCATTCGGCTCCGCGGAGAAGACGCTGCACGCCAATATGGGCGGGCATACCGGCGTTCCGCAGTTCGAGGGGGACGCCGGGAACCGGTTCTTCGCCCGGCACCTGAAGTGAGGCCCGGCCGGCAGCGGACGGTAGGCGCTGTCGGCCGGGATGTCGCTGATCGAGAACTCCCCGATGCAGGTGGAGTAGTCGGCAGTGACGAGACGCCTGCGTCCTCGTCACTGCCGCCTCTACAGCTAGTCGTAGAACTCGCCCTGCACCGGTAAGTAGATGGGCCGCTCACCAGGGCGGATGATCGGGCCGCCCCAGGCCGCGCCGGTGATCATTTTTTCGCGCTGTATCTCGATGAGTCGCTCCGCGGACCAGTCGGCGCCGTCCCGTGAATATCCCATGGTCTGCAGGCCTCTACTGAAATCTCCCGCGTCCACCTTGTCCAGCGTGCGGAGCAGTGCGGCGTCGAGCGGTTGATTCACATTGTCCGCGGCGAATCCCGAGACGATGATGTTCCCGTTCTCGCCCGGCACCCGTTCCTGCATGATGAGTTCGTTATCGGTCGCGGCTATCTTCCCCGGCGGGTGTACCCGTGCCAACGCGTTGTCCGGCATTCGATCGCCGTGGGCCATGATGTAGTCGAAAGCGCCGATCTCCTGCCCGGCCGGACTCCTGGTGTCATGGGACCCGCCTCGATTCAGGACGTATTCCTGGAAGGAGCCCTTCCCCCGATGCCCGACAAAGGTCCTGGTGGGTGGGACAACGCTCAACCCCAATAAGAGGCTCGCCTCGTAGGCATGCGCTTCGTTCTCGGTGTACTTCTCGTTTGCACGCCATTTGTAGATTCCGACCGGAGCACTGTCGTATGCGACGAGAAAAGCATTATGGCGCAGCTCGGTGAATCTCAGTTGCTCGAGCGTGGGCAGATTGTGGATACCGACCGGCCGGGCGGGGTCGAATGCCGGCGCGGTCGGGGGCTTTTCTCGAACCGCGATGCCGCTCGTCCGGCCGGATATCATCTGTGTCCCCTTGGTGCTCATATCATCGACCACCTCGTCCATGCCGTGCAGGATCCGGGCACTGGAACGCGTATCGCTCGCCAGTGCCGAGGCCGCCCTGCCGAGGTGCAACGTCAGCGTGTCCGGCAGGACCTGACATGTTCGGGTGAGTTTCGAAGGGCCGAACACTGTGTGCGGCACCGCCTTATAGGGTCTGCGGCCACTGCGTGCGGCCGGCGTGTTCATGCATGGCCGGGTCGCGAGACTTATCGCGCGGCGCGTTGTAGGTCGACGAAGAATTCGTTGCCGATAGTGGTCCAGCGCCCGTGCTCGGTGAGGGTCGCCAGCCCGATGGCGAGATCGTCAGTGAACTGTTTCGTTCGCTGACGCAGGAGATCTCGTTCCCGAGCGGTCTCCGGGCGGTAGCGCCGCATCGCCTCCGCGAGGCGAGCGGCGACGAGTGTCGCGTGCAGCACCCGGGTGAGTGGGCGAGCAACCGGCCGGAACGGCGAAGGGGCGCGGACGGATCCGTTGGTGAGCAGCTTGTCCACCGCCATCCGGGCTATCAGCTCCAGGTGGGTGGCTTCGTGGACGAGGAGTTCGTAGAGCACGACGGGCCGGGTGAGGTCGGCCCGTAGGAACACGGCCCCGTATGTCTGGGTCAGGGTGGCCGACGAGGAAGCTCGCGCGGAGCCCTTCGTCCAACGGACTTCCCGCACCAGAGTTTCGGTGATACGACTCATCTCCGGCCAGCTGTCGGCCAGGCGGGTGAGCGCGTTCCGTGCTCCGTCGAGAGTCGCCGGCTCGGGTGTCACGGATTCCAGCTCGACCGAGAGACTGTCGTTGCGTCGCTGATCGTCGACGAATCTGTCCAGCGCGTATTCCACCCACGGAGGCGGGTTGTGGCCGGTGGTCGTCAGCTGGAGCGGGGGTGGTGGACCGGCCGCGATCTGCTCGAGCTGCGCCACCGCCCGCCGGGCCGTGGTGAGCGCGCGCCGCTCGTCGGCCGAGCCCACGAAGTGGGCATGAGCGAGTTCCGGTGTGGTCCAGTCGGAGTCGGCCAGAGCAGGTAGGAGAGCTTCGATCCGGGTGGCCTGTCGTCGGTCCACCGAGTGGACGAGGGCGGCGCAGGCGCGGGCGACCTGTTGGTTCAATGCCGTGCTGTAGAGGCGCCGGAGGACCCGCCCTCCGTCCGGCGACGGGAGCCAGCGACCGAGATCGCCGTCGAGTGGAGTTGCCGCCGGACGGAGTGTCATATCGAATTCCGATCAGGTCTTCGTTCTACCCGCCGCCGGCTTAGTTGGCGCTGTCTTCGTCGACGACGCCGCCGTAGATATTGCTGAATCCGTCGATATCGTCGAGGGACAGGTCGACATTCACTGACTTATCGAACATGAGATCACTCCAGAAATATGGTGAGAAGGACGTCGTCAGCCTACAGTGCCCGAGCTGCTTACGGGGTGTCCGAATAACAATTTATGGAGGAAATATCAGCGGTTTGTGCAGTATGCACAAACCTGTCCTTTTATTGTGTCCTCTCGGCATATTGCCCGATCCTGAACTGCTGGTTAGAATCGTAATGGGCAGGGCGTGGAATTGAATTGATCATTTCCGGATTCGCGCCATGGAAAACGGCGTCCGTGATCGATATTTCGGCCGTTGATATACCTATCGAATTGCCCGTATCGCGAAACTGTCGAATTCCATGGCGATCAGCCGGCTGTTCGCCGAGCCGCGGACCCGGTACCGGCTGCCTCCTGGAAGTCGACGATGGCCCCGCCATGGTCCCTCGCCCAGTTCGTCAGGACATCGATGGGCTCGACGAGGGTCGCGCCGAGGTCGGTGAGGCTGTACACGACCCGCCGTGGCGCTTCGGCACGGCGTTCGACCAGTCCGTACTGCTGGAGTCGGCGCAGCGTCTGGGTGAGGACCTTGCGCGAAATACCGCCGATGAGGTCGACGAGTTCCCCGTGCCGGCGCGGCTGATGGCTGAGGCCGAAGAGCACGAGCACGGTCCATTTGTCGGACAGGATCTCGACCGCCAGTCGAGTGGGGCAGTCGGCGAGGAAGGCCGTTCCGGCGGCGTTCTGCATGGAAGTCAAAGGTACCAGGAGGTAACCCACGGCTCCGTAGCGTTTCCGGAGTAACGAGTTCAGTGCCAGATGCGGAGGAATCACCATGCCACGAGTCGTCGTATTCGACCGGTTCGGCGGGCCGGATGTCATGCACATCGTCGACGAGCCGGTCGTCGAGCCCGCGGCCGGCGAAGTACGGGTCAGGATCGAAGCGTTCGCCGTCAACCCGCTCGACCTGATGATGCGTTCCGGCGCCTCGCCCGCGCCCATCACCCTGCCGCGGGCACGCCTCGGCGTCGAAGGAACCGGCATCATCGACGCGGTGGGCCCTGAGGTCACCGGGCTGGAGGCCGGCGATCCGGTCGTTCTCACGGCCGTACCCGACGCGAGTGTCCGGGGTAGCTACGCCGAATACACCACGGTCCCGGCGAGCCGGGTCCTCGCCCGGCCGGCCGGGCTCGGAGTCGCTGCTGCGGCGGCGATCTGGGTCGCGTACTCCACGGCCTACGGCGCGCTCGTCGAGAAGGCGAGGATGCGTCCTGGCGACTATGTCCTCATCACTGCCGCGTCCGGCGGTGTGGGTCGGGCGGCCACGCAGATCGCCAACCAGATCGGCGCCGTGCCCATCGCCGTCACTCGGCACGCCGCGAAGCGGGACGACTTGATCGCCGCCGGCGCCGCCGCGGTCATCGCGACCGACCAGGTGGATATCGCCGAAGCCGTCCGCCACCACACCGGGGGCGCCGGCGCCGATATCGTCCTCGACCTGGTCATGGGTCCCGGCCAGCAGGATCTCCTGGCGGCGGCCCGCCCCGGTGGGACGCTGGTCGCCGCGGGCTTCCTGGATCCTCGGCCCACACCCTTCCCGGGGGGCGCGGCGCTCGCGATCTACAGCTACCGGAGTTTCGAGCACACCCTCGACCCCGTGGTGGTGAAGCGCATGGCGGCTTTCTTGAACGCCGGTGTCCGCCTCGGCGCACTGTCGCCCGCCGTCGACACGGTGTTCACCCTCGACGACGTCGTCGAGGCGCACCGCCATCTGGAGAAGGGGCTCCACGCCGGGAAGAAGATCGTCGTCACGGTCTAGCCGGTCGAGTCCTTCGGCTCCCACATGCAGGCCGGCGAGGCAGACCGGATCGACGGCGAGTTCTGCGGGCCGTCACCCGCCCAGATCGAGTTCATCACGACCGCGAACGTCGCACGCCGATAGTGCTTTCGGCAGGCGTCGGCGTATCGATCGAGACGCGTGAGCAATACAAACGACTGGTCAGCGAGCTCTGCGGGCGGCGCGGGGCCGGTCGGCACTCGCCGGCTCGATGCGGCGGGACTGCACGTGTTCGTAGAACATCGTGGTCTGCACGTCGACGATCTCACGGCGTTCGGCGAGCCGGTCGATGACGAAGGCGTAAATGCTGTCGACGTCCGGGACGGCCACGTGGATCAGGAAGTCGTGCGTGCCCGAGGTGACGAACAGGCCGATCACCTCGGGTATTCGTGCCGCCCAATCCCGGAACCCCTCGATGACGGGGCGGGCCGGCGGCCGGATGCGCACCGAGATCAGCGCCTGAACAGGCCGGCCTGCGGCGTCGAGGTCCAGGGCCGCGTGGTACCCGGTGATGACGCCGCACTCCGGAATCTCGCCACGGGCGCGACCGTGCGCCCGCTCTTGGTTTGCGCGGTCTCGACGGGTCTTTTCCAGGCGGCCTTCCTCTCCTCGGTGTCGCGGACCGGTGCCGCGCTGGCCACGGTGACCGCTCTGGGCGCCGCCTGGATGACCGGTACCGTCGCGGCGGTCGCCGGCTGCGCCCTGCTGCCGGCGCCGGTCGGCGGGGCCCGAATGGATCCGCTCGGCCTGTTGCTGGCGGTCGCCGCGGGTACCTGTTACGGCCTCTACACCGTCTGCGCCGGACAGATGGCCGCCGCGAACCGCGCCGCCGATCTGCCCGCACTGTCCGCGCTCGCCCTGCTGCTGGGCTCGCTTCCCTTGGTGCCTTGGATGATCAGCGACAGCACCCCCTTGCGCGGGACCGCTCTCGCCTTGATCGCCTGGCTGGGCCTGGCCACCACCACCGCCGCCGCGTACTGGCTGTTCACCGCGGGGCTCGTCCGGGTGCGGGCGACCACGGCCGGAACGCTAGGCCTCGCCGAGCCATTGGCCGCGGCAGTGATCGGCGTGCTCCTGCTCCACGAGCGTCTCTCGCCCCTGGCGTGGGGCGGCTGCGCGCTGATCCTCGCCGGAATGATCACCACGTGCCTGCCGCAGACGCCGCGCGGTCGCGATTCCGCACATGCGACGAAGTTCTCGAAGGGGGTTGACCTAAATAATTGTTTAGGTTTCAGGATGGTCTCACGAGAAGTTCACGACTCCAGGAGATCATCATGAGCACCGCCGCCACTATCGCCGGAACCGCCGCCCGCATCCCCGCCATGAATCGTCCGGTCGCCGTTTTCGGCGCGCTCGGCGCCGCTCTCCTGGCCAACCTCGTTGTCTGGCTGATCGGCGCGGCCGCCGGTGGCACGTTCGAAACGACCAATGCGGGTCAAGTGCAGAGTGTCGCCCCCGGCGGAATCATCACGATGACAGTGGTCCCGATGCTGATCGGTCTCAGCGCGGCTGCGCTGCTGTCCTACAAGTGGACCGGCGTGCTGCGCGTCGCCGCGGTGACGGGCCCGGTGCTCGCCGTCGCGACCATCGGCTCGACCGTGAGTGCCGACTTCGACACCGCGTCCACGATCGCGCTGTCGATCACGCACCTGACACTGGTCCCCGCCATAGTCGTCGCCACCGAGGGCATGCGCCGCAAGCTGATCGAAGGGTGACATGCACGAGAAGGGCCTGCATCCAATGGATGCAGGCCCTTCTCGTCGAAGCTCGGACCGAGCGGCGGCGGCCAGGTCAGTTCGGAAGCCCGTCGGGGTAGCAGACCGGGCGACAGAGCGTTCCGCAGAAGAAGTTGTCCAGAACGGCCGAACCGCTGGCGATCCCGCTGTTGCCGATCGCCTGTGTCTCGATCGGCTGGAGCTCGATCTGCGCCTGAGCCTGTGCGGGAGCGACGGACCTCAGCACCGCACCGGCCGGCAGCGCACCAGCGACGCGTGGGGCCGCAGCCGGCCACTTGCTCCCGGAGACTCGGAACCACGACATCGGAATTCGCCGATCCGAGAATCTTGGCGTCACCGCTGCCGAGGCGCGATCGCGTTCAGGTGTTCGCGGTCCCAGCCGGCGGCGTCGGCGGCGGCATCGTAGGTGGACCGGAGGAACTCCAGCACGGTGGCTTCGGGCTCGTCGGCGGTGCGCACCTGCTCGTAGGGAAGCAGGAACTCGTGGATGGAGGCGTCGTAGTAGCCGGCCCGCGGCCGGATCGGTGTCTGCGCGTATTCGTCGGGCTCGGGATAGGCGTAAGCGTAGAAACTGCCCTCGGCCGAGCCGCCGGGCCAGAAACCGGTGCTGGCCAGTTCGTGTGAATAGCCTTCGACCATGACCCAGTCGGCGCAGTTCGGGGCGCCACCCGGATGCGGTGGCGCGGTGCGCCCGGAGAAGCGGGTGTAGGCCAGGTCCATCGCACCCCAGAAGAAGTGCACCGGGCTGGCCTTGCCGGCGAACTCCCCGCGGAACCGGTTCAAGACGCGATCGGCGGCCACCAGCTGGCGCCAGAAGGTATTGGCGTGGTCCCGGTCGTAGGCGGCATGCGTGGTGTCCTCGGCGAACGGAATCGCGTTTTCCACCTCGACCGGCCGGGCCAGGATCGTGATGTCGATACCCAGCGCGTGCAGGGCAGCCATCACTTCCTCGTAGAACGTGGCCACGGTTTTGGCCTCCAGATTGATCCGGTGCCGCGCGCCGGTGCAGGACCGGATGAGTAGCTGGTGGTCGGTGAAGTCGAATTCGATATCGAACGTTCCGCGGTCGTAGGGGATCGCCGAGGTGGTCAACCCGCGTGCGGAGACATAGAAGGTCACCTGCCACCAGTGATTGACCATCGGGGCGCGGGCCAGGCGGAGTTTGCCGACGATCTGCGTCCACATGTGCAGTGTGTCGCGGGTATCGGCCCAGTCGTCCACCCGCAGGGCCGGCCAGACTTCGTTCGATGTGGTGCGCATATCCGTCCCTTCGGCTCGGTGAACCCGGGGGGCTCGGGGCGGGCGGCGGTGCGTCAGGTTTCGGCCATCGGCCGCTCACCGCGCAACACGATGCCGAGGCGATCCGGGAACACGGCGAACACGTGATCCAGCTGGCCGGGCGACATCATCCGCTCCAGTGCGGAGGTGATGCAGCCGGCGGTGAACGCGACATCGCCTGCCGAGATCCCGGCGCGCTCCGCGAACTCGTCGACGAACTCCGCGACGCCGTGGCTTCCCGGTACCCGGCTCGGTACCCATCCCTCGTACCAGATGCCGCGCAGGAAGTCGGGTAGTTGGGCGGTGAGATGCGCGGAGTTGGGCACGCTGATCCGGTCTCGGACGGTGTGCATCCAGGCGCGCAGCGCACGCAGTGCGAACGTGAGATCTTCGGTACCCAGCGCGTCGGCGACGGCCCGCAGCCAAGTGTGTGCGTTGTGCATGCCGGCGGCAAGGGGATCATTGTGATGCGTCATTGGTGCACCTGCCTTCCAGGTGGCCGGTCCGATACGCGGTCGGTACCGCAATTCTACGGCGTGACCCGCGGGAACAGCAGGTTCGATTCCTGCCCCGCGGCGGTCCGGCGCCCGCCGCTACCGTCGACGCATGGAGATTCCCGACCTCGTCGATCTCATCTGGCTCTTCGAGGACGAGCCGACCCGACAGTTCGAGGATCTCGACTGGCCCGTCGGACTGCATTCGTTCCGGCTCACCCGAGGCGCTCGGTCTGCCTTGTTCTCGATCGACCCAACGGCCGGCGAGGCATATATCAGCCTCTACGCAGACGGGCAGGAACATACTCACCTGGGCTGTCTTCGCCCGTTGGATCGGCTGAGCGTAGACCGAAGCCGGTCCGACTACGAAGGTCTGCGCCTCTGGTTCCCGAGCGGCACGAACGAGCCTCTCGTGCTGCAAACCAAACCCTGGATCCGTCTGGCGTGGGACGTGAAATCCGTCGGCACCTGGTAGCCCGGATCGGCCACCTCATCGGGCTACCGGATCGCCGCCGCGATCATGAGCAGAGACGACGCGAAAATGTAATGGATACGAGGCGGCGCACGATCATTCGTGCATGACGATCGCACGGAAATTGGCCACCACAGCAGCTACCGGACTCGTCGGTGCGGCGATGGCCGTGACAGCGCCGGGGGTCGCCGAGGCCGCCGATCCGTGCCAGCTCGGGGTATCGAACGTCGGACCCCGAACCTGCGCCACGACCGAGGTCCGGACGGCCCCGGCATGGACGGTGGGCAACGGTGTCTGCGTCGGCATGCTGAGCGCCGCCGGAGTCGCCTACGACGGACCCCTGGGCCAGTACCACGCTTTTCCGGGGACTGCCCATTCCATAGAGCTGCGGATCACGCAGGGCTTCTCCCCGCTGGGCGATTTCGCACCGACAGTCCTGGCCTGTGACGTCACGGCGATCGTCGACTGGCGGAACTTCGACACCGGCCGGAGCGGCTCGGTGAGCCGGTTCATCCCCGCGGGCAACACGAGTTCCCGGCCGTTCTACCTGCACGTGGACTCGGGCCCGGGCCGGGTCGCGCTCACCGTGCGCACCGACCGCCCGAGTGTTCCGCCAACGGCCGAAGTGTTCGTCCCCTGACCGCACCGCGGCGAGCGTGACCTCGCGTTGTCGGAAGGCTGACCCTCGTCATCGAATCCCATTCGAACGCAGGCGATCAGGCCGAACGAAGGCAGAAGGGATGCCCGGCGGGGCTGGCATAGACTCGGGAGCCCGGTTGGGCAGAGGCGACGATATCGTTCGCCGGTCGCAGTCGCCGGCCGCCGGCCGCCGGCGTCGAGCACCCGCTCGTCTGCGGTTGCCGGGTCGTCCGTGGCGAGATCGAAATGCATCTGCTGGGAGACTCCTTCGGGCCACTGGGGCGGCTGATGGCCGGGGGCGTGCTGGATCCGTCCCCGGTCTTCGACGACACCCGCAACGAGATGGCCGACGCCCTCGACGAGCTGCTCACCGCAGGCGTTACCGCCGGCCTCCTGCGCGAGGGCGTCAGCGGGCGCGTCGTCCTGCGGGCTCTCGGCGGCATCTGCGGATTGCGCAATACCGGTTGGAAGGACGATGCGGTACACATCGCCACGATCCTGTACGACGGGTTGCATTACGTTGCACCGCAACACGTTTCGAAATGCCGCGGATAGTTTGTTGTCGTGCTGCTCTGGATCAACGGCTCCTGAACAGCCGATGGACATTGCGTCCTCACAGGTCGCTGTGGTGCTGCCGCTCAGCGAGTAGTTTCAGGTTGAGCAACTGCCGCCGGGCCATGGCCAGGTCGCCTACGGACAACCCGAGCGCCACCCAGCGGTTGGTTTGCATGACCAGTTTGAGCAGCAGGCGCGTCGTGCTGTGTCCCTCTGCCACGAGGACATAGGACATGACGGCGCTCAGGATGGTGCCGGTCATCGCGTTCCCCGGGTCGACCGAAACGATCCGGCCCAGCCGGCGTCCGCAGGCGGTCGTGAACCTTTCGCCGACATGCGGTTCGGGAAGAGCTACCAGCTCGCCGGGTGAGCGCCGACCCAGATTATCGATCCAGTCGTACGAATAGGGCGCAAGCCTGACCTGGGTGACCCATGGCCATACCGCGTCGGAAGGTGCCTGGACGGTCACGCCCCGCCATACCTCCAGCGCGGGTGCGGTGACGAAGTCGTCGCAGGGGTATGAGCGCATGATCTCGCTGTCGTTCACACCCCAGCGGTCACCGATCATGCATCGATCTTCGCCCGTAACGGTCCGGCGTTCAAGCTCTGCTCGCCGGCCGGATCGCCCCGGCCACCCCACAGGCGGCGCACATGTCATCGAATAATGCCCGGGCTAGAATTCGGACGCCTGTATGCGTTGCTCCGTGGGCGCTGTATTCGCGCTGAATTCGATAAGCCGCTTGTCTGGCATATCGGCGTCCGGAACATCCGTATTACCCAGTCATGAGCTCCCTTAAACAATTCCATGTGATCTGTATCGAATGTCTCCGGATTGTCGGCTCGCGGGACGCTGCAGCCTGCGGATGGGGGAATTACGCGATCATTCCTGGTTGGTCCGCCAGGTCGTCGTGAAAGTGCCGGTCCCCTGGGCAGCGAATATCACGTATCGAGACTCCGGTTTGACAAGATCGTTCGGGAGCCCGCACGATCGTTCTGTGTCAAATGAACATTTTGTGTGGAAGCCATTCGTTTCCAAAGTTGTTGCGGTTGCGGCCTTCGCGGCGGCTGGTCTCGGTGTCGCTAGCGGCACCGCGTCGGCAGAAAGAGGCGTAGACGATTGCATCGCCTACTCGTATGAGGGGGGCATCATGCATACCACGGTCTATTTCCACAATCGATGTAATTCGACGCAGGGCGTCACGGTGTATCCGGCGGAGAACGGATGCGGTAATTGGACAACCAGGCTCGCCCCCGACGAGAAAAGTAGTCACGAGTTCGGCCGGTGCGGAGTGTCGGCCGTGAGCAATATAGACGGCTGACCGGGCGAAATCCGTTACCTCGGCCGCTCGGGCCGCCCTGCTTGCCGTCACGCTTCGGTGGCGATCATCTCGGCCACCGGATCGTCGCCACGATCACCGGCGGTGATGGTCCGATCCCGAGCCGGCGTGCTCACTGTGTCACTCGTACGGAGGTCCGGCGGACGAAGCTGCGGCGTGGTAACACGGTCTCGACGTCGGCGACGTCATCGACCGCGTTGAGTCCGAGCGTGCCGAGGTGGTCGGGTGCCAGACGTTCTACACCAGCCGTCCTTCACCAACTGATCCCACGTACCGCCATCGTTCTGACGCAAGCCGGCGGCTGCTGCCGCAACCTGACGTCGCGTCCGCCGCCGACACTTATTCCAGACGTGCGCTGTTCTCTGCGGTCGCGCCGGCATCGACCCGCATAGGCGGAAGGGGATGCCACGCCACCGGCACCTCGCGCATGAGCAAGGCGCAGTCGAGCACCGCACTGCCCGGCGGGAACCGGTCCCGGTCGTCGAAGACCGTGGACCGAACCGAGCGGACCTCGACCGGCTCGACATGCCACGAATCCGTTCGGAGTTCGAGCCCATCGAGGCGTCGACCGCCACGCGTGGCCGAGAATCCGGCCGAGCCGCGCCGAAAGAAGTCCGATGCCTGCGCCAGATCGGCGAACAGTTCGCTTCCCTGGAACCGCTCGGCGGTCCGGACGTCCACGCTCACGCGGGTCGTCTCGTCATGACTGGCGTAGGCCACGTGCAGGTCCGCCGCCGACTCTCGCACGTCGAACCGTGCCGCACTGTGCTCACCGGGAAACAGTCGGCCACCGGCCAGGACATTGAGCACCGAGCCGCTGTCGCGGCGCGCGATGTACACGCCGGTCGAGCGTCCCCGCGGACCATCCCACTCGACCGCGATGCGATGCGCGGCGTTCTCGGTGCGCAGCCCGACCCAGCCGGGTAGCCGGCTGGGCCGGAACTGTCCGAGGCGGATCAGGCAGATGCCGGCAACCGCGAAACCGCCGACGAGTTGCGGTCGCATCGGCGGCGGCACCGATCTCGCGGCGATCTCGGGGTCGACTCGGTAGTTCACGAGAAGGCGTCGCTCGACGACGCTGGACATCCGTGGAGGTCTCATCCGGCATCCTTTTGCTTCGTGGTTCGCTGTCTGCGCTGCCTGACGACGACCTGTTCCGGGCAGATCGTGCTCAGGAACCTGCCGACGCATAACGCCAGTCGTTCCTCGACGAGCGAGTAGTAGATCCGATTGGCGGCCCGTCGCTCTCGGACGAGCCCGGCTGCCTTGAGTACGCCCAGATGCCGGGAGATCGAAGGACCGCTGATCGGAAACCTTGCGGCGATATCACCCGCGGTCAACTCGCCGGGGCGGAGGTCCTCCAGGATCTGCCGGCGTGTCGAGTCGGCCAGCGCGCGGAACACACCGGCTTCCGCTTCGGGGTCGACCTCGGTCATGGTTGCAATTTAGCACTGTAGCTAAATAGCGAACAACCAGGGGGGAGTCCGGTCGCCGGATGACAAGGGACGCGCCGGAACCCACCGAGCGCGGCTGGGTCGACGAGGTCGACGGACTGCGAACTGTGCACCGGCAGGTCCGGAGCTGCTGTCAGGTGAACTTCACGCTCAGGTATTGCGCGATTCCTACGCGCTCGAAGGTCCGTCGTCGCTTCGGCGAGAGCATCGGCAATGCTTTTGCCGCGTCGATCACTTCGGGCTCGGCGACGTCCCAGGTTTCGCCCTCGGCCGACACTGTCGCCTGCCCGGCGGCGAGCACGTTCTGCAGCCAGTCCACTCGGGTCCCGTAGCCCAGCGGAATGATGAACCCGTCCGGCACGCGATCTGCCCCGACTGGTGTCGAGTACTGTTTGCCCGATTTTCTGCCGGTATGCCGGATGGCGGCCGCGTACGAGTTCTTCTTCCCGGCGAATGCGCGCATGACCGGGTTGAGCAAATACTTGTTCGAGATACGAATCGCGCGCTGCATCGGACGAGGCCAGGTTCCTGGTGCAAGCGCCATATCGCGGATGCTACTCGCCCCGGACCGCACCGCCGACCGGCGAGATAGCACGCTGCCGAGTCCGGCTTCGAAACCTCTCGACGCCCTGCTGAGCCCGGCACGGACAAAGGTGGTCGGGTGCCGGCAGGCGTCAGACGAGATCCTCGAATGAGTCCTCACCCGGGCGCCAGCACATCCAATGCCTGTCGGTGAAGCCGTTCAGCATCGCGATTTCTGGTCCTACGAGCTCAGCGAGTGCCGGATTCACTACGACGCTCCCGTTGTCGAGCTCGATCCTCAGGCCGATCCCGCCGGCTTCCTCCGTGTGCATCACGGTTCCGGAGATCAGCGAACGCAGTGCCTGCGCGTACCCCGGGAGACCGTCCGTGAACGATCGGCCCGAGATCACCACGACAGGCATGACGTCGCAGTTGAGGACAGGCATATCCTGGCTCGGGCCGTCGAAGTGCAACTGGACGTAATCCATGACGAACTGCACGGAGTAGAGGCGGAACCCGACCAACCGGCCGAGCAATTCGTTGGGTTCGTACCCGGGACTCCCACCGGCCATGCCGTCATAATGCCGAACTCGGCTTCGGGGCGCAGATGTCGGCAGAAGAGCGCGCTGAGGTGACCGCTGCGGTTCAAGGCGGCGAGCTCCGGTGCGAATGATCCCCCACTGTCGGAAGCGCTGTGGGACGGCGCGGATCATCGCCAGTTTCCGTGTACGGCCGGTAGGCAGCCCGGCGCCATCGTCTGTCCGACCTCATCGGTGACTGGCGGCTGGTCCACGTCCTCCTCGCCACAGCTGCCCTCCTGCTACAGGACAACGACCGCCCGGTGAGCCGACGTGAACCCGCTCCGGTGCTGCCGCTCCGATCTTCCGCCGACTATCGGCGCCACGACGTGTCCCGATAAAGAGTGTCAGCGCCGGAACGGCATTCACTTCCACGCACCGATACAGCGAAAGATCATGTCCCTGGACGACCACAGCACCCTGGTCCCGGTGCACCAGTCGTTCAAGGACAACGCCGTGCCCTGGCTGGCACCGCTGGGGTAACTCGGCAAACCGATGCCCCGGTGCCTCGCGGGGCAGAACTTCGTTCCGCGAGGCACCGTCGGTTCAGCAGGCTCTGGGTGGTGGAGGGACGCGACAGTCCCCGCACTCCCGTGCCCCGGAAGGTCGGAGGGCAGAGCCCCTGCTGCGGCGGTCCTTCCATTCCGGGACGCTCGAGGACCGGATCAGGGAGACCAACATGAGCGCCGACTGGGTATGACAGAGAGGATCAGCTCATGACCCGCGGCGCCGGAAAATCAGCTTCCTCGGACGGGAGGCCTCGACAATGATTGAGTCCGTGTCTCTGAACGAGTTGTGGTCGAAGGTGCGCAAAATCCTGGACGAGGCCCGCTCGCACCTCACGAACCCCAACGGTGACGGCCTGTCCTTGTTCGAGGACTTCCTCGCGCACAACGAGCTTGGTCTCGCACTGGATGCGCTCGCTGATGTCGCCGCAGAGCAGCGGTCGCCTTCGACCGTTTGGCGTGCACTCGCGGCCGCAGCACAAGCGATGGACTTGACCGAGGATCATCCCGTGCACGGTGGGACGGTGCGAGTCATCCGAACGCACGTAAGCGCGGCACCGGACTGGAGGGGACTCCAGCGGCTTTTGAACGAGTGGGACCCGATCGGCGTCGAGCCCGAGCTCGGAGGGCCCGATGACGAATATGACTGCCTGCTTGCCCCCATGCTGCGGCTGCTCTCCGGGGGTGCCGGCAAGCAGGAGATCGGATCGTTTCTGCGCGCGGAACTCAGCGGCTACTTCGGCCTCGATCCGAGTCGCTCCCAGCCGGAAAAGTTCGCTACGCGGGTGCTTGATTGGTGGTCGGTCGAACGAGACCGGTAGGGCTGTCATCGGAAGGAAGCGGAGCAAGTCGGCATGCGCCCCGGCATCTCGCCGCTACCAGTAACCGAATACAAACTCACCGGAAGAAAATGGGATTACCCGCAGTAACTGGCCCCTGTTGATTCGCACAGCGGTCTGTCAGTTCGTTTGTCCGGGAATGATTGCGATCAGTTTGAACAGAAGCACTTGACAGGGAACTGTGCTCGTGCGAGCACTGTCAGAAGCTGTCAGGCGCTCCGGTGATGTCGTGGGTGTCCTTCTCGGAGGAAGGATTCGCGTGGACCGGGCCGGGTGGGGAACCGACCTGGTTCGAGACCTTCCCACAGATCTGCCGCGGGTTCTGCCCGGAATGCGGTTCCTCGGTCGCGTCCAAGGGTGATGAATCCGGGTTTGTGGGGGTCACGATCACGGCGTTGGACGATCATGCCGATCTGGTGCCGGTCGACCAGAGCTTTGCTCACAACGCAGTCCCGTGGATGGCCCCGCTGAGGTGAGGCGTTGCGCTCATGGGGCCAACCTATCCCTGCGAGCCGGGCGGCGCTCGATCGTGTTCTGAAGGGCGTGTGACGCTCGAGGAGAATCGGCTCTCGTGAGCATGGGCGTCTCCGGTTTCGAGCCGACCTTCCTGATCGGGATCGACGCGATCCGGGAGGAGCACGGATCACGCTCGGCGGCGCTCGTCGGGCGGTATCTGACCGCGCACTCAGCTCGCCGACAGCGCGTCGCGCAGAACCGCGTCGAAACCGGTCGGCGCGCGGCCGATCAACTGCGCCAACGTCGGGTCGACCGCAGCGAATTCACCGGCCCGGCTGGCGGCGAAGATATCGACCATCATGTCCACCTGCGCGGCCGGGACATCATGGCTGAGCATCTGGTGCCGGAATTCCTCGTCGGATACGTTGATGCGCTTGATGGTTCGGCCGGTCAGCCTGGTCGCGAGGGCGGCGATTTCCTCGAAGTCGATGGCCTGCGCTGCGGTCAATGGCGGTGTGGGACCATCGAATCGTCCTTCCTCGGCGAGGATCGCCGCGGCCGCGTCGGCGAGGTCGACGTGTGCGGTCCAGCTCACTGCCCCGTCCGCGGGCAATACGAGCTGCCCGGTCTCGATGGCCTGCACGAAGAACCGCATCGCACTGGCGGCGTAGAACCCGTTGCGGAGCGAGGTGAACGGAACACCGCAGGTCTGCAGCACCTCCTCGTCGATGGCGTGGTCGCGACAGGGCTCGAACTGCGAGTCCCGGTCGGCGCCCATGTGGCTGGTGTAGAGGATGCGGTGTGCGCCTGCGGCGACGGCTCCTTCGATAGCGGTCCGGTGCTGTCGGACGGCCTCCACGCCGAGTTTGTCGACCGAGACGAGGAGCACCTGGTCGGCGCCCTCGAAAGCGTGGGACAGGCTGTCGGGGTCGGTGAAGCTGCCCTGTCGTACCCGCACTCCGCGGTCGGCCAGGTCCTGCGCCTTTCGCGGGTCGCGGACGCTCACGCCCACCTGCTCGGCGGGCACTCGCGCCAGCAGACTCTCGACAATCCGACGGCCCAGCTGCCCGGTGGCTCCGGTCACTATGATCATGTCGCTACTCCTTGATTCCAATGGAAACATTATTCTGTTAACAATGATACTTCCGATGGAAACAGTCAAGCGTTATCGTTGATCCATGACCGCGCCCACGTCACCCGGCGACGACACCACCGCCGAACCCGACGGCACCGTGTCGACTCGCGAACAGCAGCGGCAACGCGTCATCGAAGCCGCCGCCGACCTGCTGGAACGCGCCGGTCGTGATGCGGTGACAACTCGCGCAGTCGCCGACATGGCAGGGTTACAGCCACCAGCGATCTACCGGCTGTTCGGTGACAAGGACGGACTGCTGGAAGCGGTGGCGGAGTACGGTTTCGCTAAATTCGTCGCCGGCAAACACGCAGTCCTCGACCCCGTGGACCCCATCGAAGATCTCCGGGCCGGATGGGACCTCGCGGTCGAGTTCGGTCTGTCCAACCCCGCGCTCTACACCCTCATGTACAGCGAACCCGCGGGCACCGAGTCGGCCGCATTCCGGGCCGGACTGGAAATCCTGCGCGGAAGGATCCGTCGCCTCGCCGCGGGTGGCTGGTTGCGTGTCGATGAACAACTTGCTGCCGGGATCATTCACGCCACCGGCCGGGGTGCGGTTCTGACCTGGCTGTCCTTCCCGGAAGCCAACCGTGACCCGGCCCTGCTCACCGCACTCCGCGAGGCCATGGTCACCGCGATTACCAACGAACGACCGGCCATACAAGACACCGGCCCGGCCGCCGCCGCCCGAGCACTCCGCGCCAATCTTCCCGGGGAAACAACGCTCACCTCCGCCGAGCAACGCCTGCTCCGAGAGTGGCTCGACCGTCTCGCAGGTGACCACTGAACCCTGAATGCGCCGACAAGCCGACCCTGGAAGGCCGCGGCAATCAACGGTCGACGCGCACTGTCTGCTGCATTCGTGGAGCCAGGGTACCTGGTGAACTGGCTGGTCACCGCCCTGTACGGGCTCCGGCGGGAGGCGCGCGCCAGGATGGTGCGCGCATTCGCCGAGGGCAAGTCGCTGGAGGGGATCCCAGGGGAGGTCGCCGCGCTCCTCACCCGGCACGCGCCGATCGCCGCCGCGATGACCGCGTTCATGCGCGCGTTCCAGCAGGAGAGCCGGAGCATCCCGTATCCGGACGTGGAGGTCCGCCGTCTGCTGGGCGGCGAGGGCGCTGTACTAGATCGGCCTGTGTGACGGACCCGGAAAGCGGTTGGGTGGTGGCGGAATCGGTCCGGAGGCGGAGTGATCGGACACTGGTTCGGCTGCGGTGCATTCAACAATCTCGAACACGAGGACCGTGGCGATGATGGCCGACTTCGCGGTGATGTCCCGGTCTCAGCGGAACGGCCACCACCAGCGTCGGCGGCGGGGGTGACGGACAGTGATTCCGGCGTGCTCGACGCGGCCGGTGACCCGGAGCCGGGGCATCCCGGCTACCGGTGGGACCGCCTTGTTCTTGATGCGGCCCCACTCGGTGACCATATCGTCGAGGTCGATGATCCAGCCCTGAGGCACGACGAATTCGACGCCGCCGTGTTTCGAATTCACCTCGACCAGAATCTCCCGGGACCGCAGGACGGCAGTGCCGAAATCGAGTACCACTCTGCCGTGTTCGGAGTGCACGACGATCTGCGGTGGCACCAGCCAGGTGCCCTGCCGTGCGAGGTTGCTGCCCTTCGAGCGCAGCACCAGGCGGTCTGCCGTACCGCCGTGCGCGACAGGCGACAGATCGGCGGTGACCACCTCCAGCTCCGGTCTGGTTCTGCTGGAGTACACGGCGGCGAGTCGCTCATCCAATTCGGTGAGGTCCAGCCGTCCGTCGGCGTGCGCCTGCTGGATGAGCGCGGCGGCGTTATCGCGTTCGATGTCGGTGGCGCGCACCGCCGGAAGGCTCTCGGGTGGTGGCTCGGCCGTCATATTCGTCACGATAGCGGGGTCGGGACGTGCTCGGGCGCTCGCGCCGCGCTACGGAACTGTCCCGGAGCCTGCGAGCGTGCCCGGCGAAATGCTCGACCGAACGCGTAGACCGAGGTGTATCCGACCGTGCGGGCGATGGCATCGAGGGGGCTGACCACCGGGTCGGTCGAGCTCGGCCATCAGCAGCGCGTATTCGGCGCCGGAGATCAGACCCACGATCAAGCGAGTGCAACTCAGGGGTTGCGCACCAAGGCGCTCTGTGCAACTCTAGAGTTGCATATGAAACGGAAGCCAGGGAGAACGCCATGAATGTTGACCGGATCGAGCGGGAGATCGTGATCGCGGCCGCGCCGGAACGGGTCTGGCCACTGGTGGCCGAGCCGGGGTTCTGGGCGACCGATGACGAGAGTGTGCGTGGCACGGTGGCCACCGAAGGCGAGTCCCTTGTGTCGCACCACTCCGAGCACGGTGATTTCCCGATGCGGGTGGAGAAGGTCGACCCGCCGAAGTATCTGGCGTGCCGGTGGATGAGCGCGTTCCCCGGCGAGGAACTGCGTGAGGACAATTCCACTCTCGTGGAATTCACCCTCACGCCGGAAGGCGACGGTACCCGGCTGCGTGTGGTGGAAACCGGATTCGCCGCCCTGCCGACGTCGGAGGAGAACCGCCGCAACGTGATCCGTGATCACACCGGTGGCTGGGAGCAGTGCCTCGCCGCTCTCGCCGCCCGCGCCGAATGATTGACAATGACGAACCAACGTCGCACCGACGCCGACACTGTCGACGACGTTCTGGCCGCCCTGGCCGATCCGACCCGCCGCACACTGCTGGACCTGCTGTCGGCGCGCGGCCAGGCCACCGCGACGACACTGGCTGACGGGCTCCCGATCTCGCGGCAGGCGGTGGTCAAGCACCTGGCGGTATTGGAGGCAGCCGGGCTGGTCGGCAATGTGAAGGTCGGCCGCGAGGTCCGGTATTCGGTGCGCCCTGAGGCCCTGGATACCACGGCTCGCTGGATGGCCGCGCTCGCCGTCGATTGGGATCGCCGCCTGGCCAAGATCAAGCGCTTCGCGGAGGCCGCGGAGCGACTGGCCGCCTCGGACCCGCAGTAACTATTTCCGGCCTGCCCAGACCAAGACCGGGTAGTGGAGCCGAAACGTCACCACCAGCACTTCGAGGGTCGGCGACGAGTTCTCCTACACCGGCCGTGCCATCACCTCCAGCCGAATCCAGCTCACCGACGTCGTTCCCGTACGACGGGTCACCTGGCGAGTAGCCGACGCCTACCTGGACTTCATCCACGACCACGACGAGTGGAACGACACCACGATCACCTTCGAGCTCACACCCACCACCGGCGGAACAAACCTGCGGTTCACCCACCACGGGCTCACCCCGGCCAGCACCTGCTACCAGGACTGCTCCCGCGGCTGGGACTTCTACATCAACACCAGCCTGCGCGACCTGATCACCACCGGCACCGGCCAACCCCATCTCATCGACAGCTGAGACCCGATCTCCCACCGATGCGGAGATCCTGACCCATCGAGATCTCTTCCGCGCATTACCCGAGACTCCGACCGCAGAAGGAAACGACATGCTCGACACCACCCCACTCCGAGCCGCCTACCGCGCGCTGCTCGACGCGGCCGCCACCGTCACCGGCTCCGGTGACCGAGCGGCTGTCCCACCCGGCGAATGGACCGCCGATCAGATCCTGGCGCACGTCGCACTCGTCAACGCTGCCACGATCACCGCTGTCTCCTCGGCCGCGTCGGGAGCAATCACCTCCTATGACAACCGCACAGCACTCGACACCTGGACCATCGACCGCGTCATCGCCCTCGCCGGGGGCAACACCGGACTCCGCAACCGTATCCGCATCCAAGCGGAAGCCCTCTGCGAACTCGGCGGAGCGATGCTCAGCACCACCGAGCTCGACACACCGATACCGACCCTCCTCCTGTCGAACGGCATTGTCCTGGTAGACCAACCCATGCCGCTCAGGGATCTCATCACCGGCCTCGCCGAGGTGGAGATACCCGGCCACACCCAACAACTCCTCGCCCACTTACCCGACACCATCGACGTGTGATCTCCGGTCCCCAAAATAGGTGCGGCGCCGATGATCCGCAGTCGGCGGAGACTCGTTCCCACGTCAGATTCGGGGCCGTGTCAGATAGGCTCGGTGTGGAGGTCGCGGGCCGGAATCTCGAGGCCGCCCAGCAGGGTGGCGAACCGGTTCAGGCTGACGTGGAGATCGGTGAGCGGGTAGCCGTCCGCGCCGACGAAGGCATGAAGAGACCGCGCGACGGCCGGGTCGCTGCCGGTTAGCCAGGTGTCGATGAAAGTCAGCATCTCGACGAGTTCGATCGCGTCGTCGACGGTGAGACCGGAAAGAAAGCACTGGCCTGGTTTTGCGGGAGCAGCGCGCGGAGTTCATCCGTGACGGCAAGGAGACCACGCCGATGGGTAGGCCGGGCACCGTAGACGAGGTCGAGCCGGCCGCGCTCTAGCTGGCCGACGCGACCTTCACCACAGGCACCGAATTGATCGTCGACGGTGGGTTCGCCCAAGGGCTCGGCTGACTCACTTGCAGTTGTTGCCACGCGCAGTGGTGACTGTCGGATCCGGAATCCGCGCGAGGTTGTAGATCTGCTGTCAGCGAAAGGCGAGGGCCGGACCGGTACTCAGCTGGCATGCTGAGTGCCATGGAGAATGACTTGCGGGAGGCTGAGCGGCGACTCCAGGCCGCGCAGCTGGCCGGGGATGTCCAGGCGCTGGACGAGTTGCTCGATGACCGGCTGATCTTCACTCTCGGCTCGGACACGTTCACCAAGGTCGATGATCTCGAGCTGCACCGCACTGGCGCTCAGATCGTGGACAAGCTCGAGGAAGAACAACTGACGGTACTGGTGGAAGGGACGACCGGGGTCACTTGGTTCCTCGGCGTCGTCGAGGGCAGCGTGCATGGATCACCATTCGCAGCCAGGATGCGCTACACCCGCGCCTGGGCGCACGACGACTCGCGTGGCTGGCGGGTCGTTGCCGCTCATGCCTCGGCGGTCGAGTAGTTCGAAGAGTTCGCCCACATTGACCGACCGACCGACCGACTGCCGGGCAAGACGATAGTCAACCTCTCGTCGGATACGCCAGAAGAGACGCGTGCCGCAGCGCGATGGGTCGGTGCACGAGGAGGCCGATTCCTGGCCGGCGGAGTGATGGCCGACGCAGCGGGCCTCGGAGGTACGGAGTCCTTTATTTTCTACAGCGGCGAACACGAGGTGTTCGACGCATGTGCCGAGGTACTCCGTCCACTCGGCCGACCCGAGTATCTGGGCGTGGACGTCGGACTCGCGCAGCTGTACTACCAGGCCGTCCTCGCAATCTACCTGTCCGGGCTGCTCGCGTTCGAGCGGGCGCTTGCCATGATCGATCGCTCGGGTGAACCGATCATGCGATTCCTGCCCTACGCGCAACAGTCGATGGGTGATATGAGGGCCTTGTACGCCGCGGTGGCCACTATGGCGACCGACACCGGCGGGTGGCGTGATATCGGGCATCTGCGCATGATGACGGCCGGCGCCGAGCACGTGGCCGAGACCGCCGCGGCCGTCGGAGTGGATACGGGTCTGGCGCGCGCGGTACAGAACCACTGGCTTCGTGCGTTGACCGAAAGCGAGCGAACCGGTGTGCCGCGATCGACCTTCCAGCTACTTCGAGGGGGCTCATAAAACGATGGCGGCCTCAAAAAGCTGTCGCCAAGGGTGGGGGGGTCGCCCGGCGGAAATGCGGCGGCCGCTGGTCGTATCAGGTATCGGTGGATGAGATCAGGGTTGTCACCGCGTCCAGCACGAGGATGCGGCGTTGGGGTTCGGGTACCAACCGTGCGACGTCTTCCGTGGGTTGGTGCCACATGTTCGCGATTGTCAGCACCAAGGCCGGGATGTGTCCGGCGGGCAGTGCCGTGGTCACCGTCCCGCGTCGTTGAGCCTGTTCGATCGCCTCGACCTTCGCTCGCATCGACTCGGCCACCGATGCGCGCTGGGCGGACTCGCCACGCAGCAGGTGGTACCACATCAGGAACCGCATCACCTGGGGATGGGCCAGTCCGGCGTCGTACGCTCTACGCCGCCACCAGCCCCGATGCCACCAGCGGAGAATTCATCGGTCCGGCCGGCCGCGATCAGACCTCCGGCACGCCCGAGCCCGCGAAACTCCCGAAAGGTGCCGGCAACGCCGAACTGGGCGCGCGATTGTGGGCCGACAGCGAACGACTCACCGAAGTCACCTTCAAGCCCTGACCTTGCCGGGAAGCTATCCGGGGAGCATGTTGGCGGGGCGACAAACGATGCGGGTCGCCGTACCACAGGAACATCACCGAGAAGGTCGCAGTGCTGATGCGTGCGGAGCGCCGGTGGTTCATCGACCAGCGGGTGCGCCACTTCTCCAGGGATTCGGCGATATCTCGTGTGGCGTAGCGATGAGTTCTGCCCTCCGGTGCAGTCTGATTCGTATGGGCAGACTCACCTATGGCTTCAACGTGTCGGTGGACGGGTACATCGCCGACGCACAAGGCAACATCGACTGGTCCGATCCGAGCGAAGAACTGCACAGGTACTGGAACGACTTCGAGCGGGAGACCGCCCTGGCGTTCTACGGGCGGCGGCTCTACGAACTGATGTCCGCGTACTGGCCGACCGCCGATAAGGCTCCGGACGCCACCCCGCTGATCGTCGACTTCGCCCACATCTGGCGCGATATGCCCAAGGTCGTGTTCTCACGCACCCTGGAGTCGGTCGACTGGAACTCCCGCCTGGACCGCGGCGACCCGGTCGAGGTGGTGCGGAAGCTGAAAGCCGAAACCGACGGCAGGCTGGAGGTGGCCGGCGCGACGCTGGCTGCACCGATCGTGCAGGCCGGGCTGGTGGATGAGTACCGGCTCGTAATCGCGCCCACCGCGGTGGGCGGCGGCACCCCGTTCTTCCCGGTACTGCCGTCATGGATATCGCTGCGCCTGCTGGAGAACCGTACCTTTCCGTGCGGCACGGTCCTGCTGCGCTACGAGGCGAAACACGACTGACACGGGTAGGGATCGTCGTTGCGGGCGTCGCATCCGTGGGATACCTCGCGGGACGCGGGCCCGAAGGCGTGCTGGGCGCATGTCGAATGCTCGGCAACGCAGTTTCGTGGGGTGTACTGGCGAGGTGATGGGTTCTCGCTACCCCACAGCGGCCGATGAGTGTGTGTGGCTCCCGGCCGGTCGAAGCTCGTGACACCGTAGGAAAGGACACCGCCATGGCGGAGCTTCTCGTCGACTTCATCACCTCTCTCGACGGCTACGCATCGGGCGAGGGATGGCCCGGGTTCTGGGGCCTCGAGGGCCCGGAGTACCTCGCGTGGCTCGGCGAGCAGCCCGAGGTCACCTACCTGATGGGAGCCAACACCTACCGCCTGATGTCGGGCTTCGCCGCCGGCGAGGTCCCGGATGGCCAAGACGAGTTCAGGCCCGAAGAAGAGGCGACCGTCGATGAGCTCACGCAAGCGTCCAAGGTGGTGTTCTCCTCCGCACTGGAGGAGCCACTGACGTGGGCCAACTCCACGCTGGTCCGCGACGACGCCGTCGAGGCGGTCCGCGCCATGAAGTCGAGTGGCTCGGGGCTCCTGAGCACGATCGGCAGCCTCAGCCTGAGCCGGTCCCTGCTACGAGCCGGACTCGTCGACCGCTTCCGGGTCGTGATGTTCCCGGTGATCACCGGGGCCACGGGCGCAGAACGCATCTACGACGGCTATCCGGACGTCGCCCTCGACATGGTCGAGCACCGCACCTTCGACGGCCGCACCCAGCTGGTCGAGTACAAGCCCCGCGTGCTCGAGCACCCGCCGCTCGGCGGCCCTGCGTAACGTCGCCCCGTCCACCGGTCCGGACCGTCGCCAGGCATCGATACTCATCTGCTGGGCTGTCACAACCCAGTCGGTTCACCCGAACAGGGCCTGGCGTTGCCAGAACCGCTGCTCGACGCTTTTGAGGTAAGCGGACGGATCTGCCACGGAAAGATTTCTTTCGAGATTTCCGTCGGTGACGTAGTAGATCGCGGTGGTGCGCTGCCTTCCGATCGCGGGTGAGTACACGACCCAGGGCCACCAGATCGCCACTCGTTCCCAACTTCGCTGTCTCGACGGTGTATTGATCGTGTCACATCCGGATTGCTGCTTCGATAGCCCGGCTTCGTGCGGGTCGCTTGGGAAAAGGTGGTCGTTCGCGCACGGTACGTCCTCATCGGGTGTGATGGCAGCACCCGGTGCCGGGGAAAGTTGGGGTCGGCAAACTCGTAATGTGCTGTCCGACCGCGCTGATGGGCCCGCGCCGGGGGCCGGATCAAGCGATATCGACCGAGGCGGGTCGTCCCAGGGGCAGCAGTGATAGGGAACCGCTACTTTTTTCGCTAGGTGTGCGGGGACCAGGTGCGTCGATCGGACCGACTCGGGTGGGAAGCCTTGCACTGGTTGAGGAATCGAGTGACCGCGTACTCGACCGTGGAGGAACGTGTAGTGGGCTGGAGTGCTGATCGGTAGATTGCCGCAAGCAGATTGCCCGCTCGGACACCGAACCGAACGAAGAATATGATGCCTCTCACATGAGAGACGTGGAACCGGCGGGAGACTTAGCGGAGTCCAATCTCCCGACGCACAAATGGTGCGCTTATACATGAAAGCGAGTGAATCACAGTGCAATTCCGACCACGTGTACGCATAGCCTCGATCGCGCTCTTGGCGACTCCGCTGCTTGTAGGCCTGACACCCGTCATTGCCAGTGCCGAACAACCCGCACTCGCATTCAACATATTGGCTCGCAATAAGCCTCAGCCCGAAACCCTTTCGGCCGCTGATCCTGCAGATTGATTGGAGCAAGTTGTGGACGAAATACCCAAGTGGAAGCAGTTGCGTTTCAGGGCCGAAGGGGCAGAGGCAGGGAGACTCTCGGACCTCCTCCGAGAAACGGCGCACGCCATGGATGCGCTGGGCGAGCTCACGGTCCTGGACATGACGTTTCACTCGGTGCTCACTGCGGATGGTGAACTCAAGCCGATTATCGACGTGTACTACGCCCTGGACGACGATGTCGAGGTCTCCGGCGCGATTCCCGCCGGTTCGAACGTCGTATACCACGCTTCGCAAGCTTCTCCCACGGGCACGGGCAGCGCGGGGGCGGCTGATCTTTTGAAGAAGTTCGCCGATGAGACCATTGGCTGTCTCGGTGATGTATCGGTCGAATCTGTGGTATTCAAACCTCTGGTCGGGGATGGCGACGGCGAGGTGGGGCAGTCGATGACGGTCTACTACACCACCGGGTAGTAGACCGTGCGTTACCGCGCTACGTTCGTGGTGAGGCGTGTGGGCGTGTGAGGTTGGCGGTTGTTCCGCAACGGCACCCTGGCAGTGCTCGTGCATCAGGTACGTGTGATCGCGGAAGGGCGATGAGTAGCTTCTCCAAATGGGATCGCGAAGGCTATCACCGCCGTGTGGGCGAAGAGGAGGCTGTGCGTCGTCGTCCTCGACCGAGGTGCCCGACACGCATACATCCGGCAACGCACCCATCAGGTCGGGATCGAAGAAGTTCTCGACCTCATTCCAGAGCAGATCCGGCACCCTGCCGTGCTGCCAGGCCGGCTCGGCCGAGCGCAGCCCGATTTCGTGGCTGCACACAAGGTGTACGCTGCTGAAGTCCGACCCCAGTGACGTCAATTTTCACCGTCACGACAACGTCGCACGGCCCCTATACGACGTCGGAATTCGCCGAGGAACGATCTCGGAATTCGCCGGCACAACCAAGTGGTCCTTGTTCCCAGATGACGAGTCCCGGGCGCGCGGCAGTCATGAGGGCATTCTGACAGACTCGACCCGACCCTACGAGGTGCCGGCGGCCGATTCGAGAGTCGGACGGCAACTCCTTCGAGCCGACGACATGGGGGAGGACGGAAACCGGGGTCTACCTGCGCAGTAGGGGCAGGCGGGGTGGCCGGATCATCGGCGAGAACGGTTTCTGGCTTGCTCCGACCGAGATACCGAAAGCGAGCATTACACCCGCCGATACGACATTATGTTCGTAGATCTGACTACTCAGGTCGCACACTTGTTTTCGACTGATCAGGAATCTGCGCGCATATGTCAAAGATATCGACCCGCACTGTGCTCGGCAGCGCCATTGCCGGGCTGCTCATTGTCGGATCAGGGGGCGCCGCGGCGGCCGAGCCCGCCCCGGCGCCGGTCGCGCCGGTGCAAGCACCCGATGTTCCGGGATCCGGGGCGGTGGCGCCCATCGCGGCGTGCATGGCGCCCGGCGACTCCATCGAACTCCGGACCGGCCTGGGCGCTGCGCTCGGGACCGCGGTCGGCGCGATCACGGGTCTGCCCATCTTCATTGTCGGGGCCGTCCCGTTCGGGATTATCGGCGGCGTGGTCGGCGCCATGATCGGCTCGACCACCTACGCGCAGGACGCTTGGCGGGCTCCGCAGGGCTGCTGATCGGACGGGGCCGCGGGGTCAGCCCTCCATCGGGTAGGTGGCGTCGAGCCATTCGTTGAACGAAGGTCCGCCGATTCGGGCGTGTCGGCCGGCCACCAACCCGCGGTCTTCCGGACCGGGCGCAGTCCGTTCGCGACGGCCGTGTCGCCCCGCCTCGCCTCGGCCGGTAGACCCCGGTCGAATAGGGAAGCGACCAAGACCCCAGCAACCGAAGAGGCTGCTCAGCTCAGGTGATAGCTTGAGTATCGATACTGTCGGCGTCGGCGCTCAGATGCTCCGGGCGGCCACAATCGCCGATATAGGCACAACGGCACTATCGAGAATCAGGAGCGTCATGCGGATAGCCGAACTCAGTAGGGCAACCGGGGTTCCTGCCGCAACGATCAAGTACTACGTGCGTGAGGGGTTGATGCCCTCCGGCGTCCGTACGCACCGCAACCAGGTGGACTACAGCGAAGAGCACATGAACCGCCTGCGCCTGATCCGTGCCCTGCTCGACATCGGCGGCCTGTCGGTGGACGCGGCAAGAGACGTGCTCACTGTGCTCGATACGGGGGCATCGACCGCGCGGGAATCGATCGGGGGAGTGTTGTATGCCCTCGGTGGGCGTCGTTCGCCGGTGGGCCGGCACGAGGAGGAGATCGCTACTGCCGACGTCGAGGCGCTGCTGGCCGGGCGCGGCTGGGAAATCCATGAGGACAGTCCGGCGCGGCGGACCTTGATCGATGTGTGCGCCGCGTTGCGGCTGCTCGGGCACGCCGATGTGGTGGCCGAGATGGACGACTACGCCACCGCGTCCCAATCGATCGCGGCCATCGATCTCGGCTTGGTTCGCGCCGAGGCGACCATCGAGCGAATGGCCGAAACCGCTATCGTCGGAACCCTTCTCGGTGACACTCTGCTGTCTGCTTTGCGCCGACTTGCCCAGGAACACCTGTCTCGGCAACTCCTACCGGATGAGGCGCCGGTCCGGCGTCGGCCGGCGGAGTAGCCGCCACCGGCCACCTTCGAGACCGACTTCAGCGGAAGGGTTCGGCCGGTGGCGCTCACCGACGCGTTTCCGGCGCCGAGGCATGCGTTTCGGCCGAGACCGCTGTTATCGCGGCCCACTTGCTCGACGGTAATCGGCGGCCGGTCACAGTCATCCGGTCGACGCTCCCACCGATCCCGACCTACCGCATACGCCCATTTCGTGCAAAGACTCGGACTTCTCGGGCAATTACTGCCACTGTTGGCAAGTCGGTAGCCGCTCCCGCTACTATCGATAGTTGAAGTATCGATAGTGGCACAGTCAATCGTTCGGGTGAGTAACCCGTATCGCGGACGCTCATCTCCGCCTCGCTGTATTGCCTGTGCTGCACGATGATCGGAGGAACCGTGCCCACCCTGAGATGGCATCGCCCACTGATGCTGCTCGCCGTCGCCATGGCGAGCCTCACTGTTTTCGCCATCGGTGCAACGATCGCCGACAGCCGAACCCTGACGGGACTACCGATCTGGGCCAAGGTTGTGAAGTTCGCGTTGTCCGTGCTCATCTACTCCGTGACATGGGCATGGCTGATCGATCAGTTCACCCGCTGGCGCCGGATCGCCTGGTGGGCCGGCACTATGGCCGCTATCGGCCTCGGTTTGGAACTGGCGATCATTGTGACCCAGGTCGTCCGGGGGACGACCAGCCACTTCAACACCACCACGCCGTTGAACTCCGCGCTCTGGAACGCCATGGCGATATCGATCATTGTGGTGTGGGCAGCCACTGTGGTGGCATCCGTGGCGCTGCTGTTCAACCCGACACCCGATCGGGCCCGCAACGCCGCGATCAGGTTCGGAGCCGGCCTATCCCTCGTCGGCGCGGCACTGGGCTTTCTGATGGTGCGGCCGACAAGCGCTCAGCTCGACAGCGGAAGTGGTATCCGCGGTGCGCATACCGTCGGTCTCACCGACGGCGGCCCGGGTCTGCCGTTCCTCGGTTGGAGCACTGCGGGCGGCGACCTGCGAATTCCGCATTTCATCGGGATGCACGCGGCGCAACTGCTTCCACTGCTGGTGATCGTCCTCGAATTATCGGCGCGCCGGATATCGGCCACCCGGTCGGCGGACGTGCGGAGTGCTCTGGTCAAGACCGCTGCCGCTGTCTACGCGGCAGTGATCGCGCTACTGACCTGGCAAGCGCTGCGCGGACAATCAGTGATCCACCCGGATGCGCTCACACTGGCGGCGGGCGGGATCATCCTCGCTGCCGCGACGGCAGCCGCTATCGCAGTCCTCGTCCGCCGTCCATCGGATGGTCGCACAACCACACCGTCCGCACGCAGGTCTCTGGAGGTCACCCGGTGACGCAGCGTCTGTTCGATATCACGTTCCTTGGCGCCGCCCCGTTCTGGGCGCTGATGATTCTCGCGCCGCGATGGCACCGGACTCGCGCTATCGTCGCGTCTCCGCTGATCTGCCTGCCGCCTTTGCTGATCTACGCGGTGCTGGTCGTCCCGGGCCTGGTGGAGTTCTCCGCCGTTCTGGCGAATCCGGACCTGCCTGCGTTGCAACAACTCCTGGGCAGTCCCGTGGGTACGGCCGCGTCCTGGGCCCACTTCGTCGCATTCGATCTCTTTCTCGGCCGCTGGATTTTCTTCGACAGCCGCGACCGGCGCATCCATCCGATACTGATCAGTGTTTTACTGGTGTCCACGATCATGTTCGCGCCACTCGGCGTGCTCGCCTACCTGCTGATCCGAATCATCCGAAAACCCTCGCGGGAATCGAAGGTGTCGCCGCTCCCGGAGACGAGGTGGGAGTTCTGAAAGCGTGTGCCGAGCGCGCCGAGACTGCCCGCTGTCCTGGCCCGATCACGCGCCACCACCGACCCCGCCGGCCAGGAGGAGACCACACCCGCTGCCCTGCCCTCACCGCCTGACCACCCAGCCGGATCAGCGGTAACGAGGTGGCCGATACTAACAACGACTGTGCCGCGGCGATCTGGTGGCCGAGCTGCCGTAGATCGACGGGGATGCCCGGAGCGGGCGGGGCCAGCAGCGCACGTTCCAGCGCGTATAGCGGGTCGGATGTCTGTGCCGCTGTCGACGGTGGGGGGGGTGACGCCGAGAGCGGTGACGGTGCCGGCCAGCAGCGTGCGACGACGCATGGGTTCGGTCTCCTCGTCCGGCGCTGGGGTGACGCCGACGATAGCGGCGGGTCCGGCGAAGCGCACTGTGTGCGGCGGGGGGTCTCCCAGCGGCGGGCGTTCCCGATTTCGAAGAATCCCCGAAAGAAGGGGAGCCATCTCACCGTCTGCTGCGTCGAACCCTTGTGAGGCAACAGAACTCAAGGCCCTCACAGGAAAGGTACGACAGATGACCGGGATTGCATTCGAGAATCGAGATGTTTCGGGATTCTTGTGCCGAAGAGGGATCGGGTTCGGGATGGCTGTGCTCGCTTCGGCGGTTCTGGGCGTCGGCGGCGCGGCAACCGCGGCGGCTGCACCGGTCGATTCCTCGACACCCACTTCGGGACCGACGATCACCGGGGCGGTACCGGATCCGATGGGCGCTGCCCTCGATCAGCTACGCGTGGGATTCGAAATTCTGCGGCGCAACGCTCAGAGTCCCGGGACTCCGCCGTACCGGCCGTGCGGGATGTCGGATGAACGCAAGCCCATCGGGACCTACGATGTCCAGGGCGGAAGGCGTGCGTTCATGGTGTGCGGCAACCGAGAGTACGGATTCGAACACATCAAGGGTCGCCATATGAACGACTGGTCGAACAAGGCGTTGATCACCGGCGACCAGTGGATGGACCTGATGGACTACTCGATCGAGGCCGCACTGCGGCATCCGGAAGCCACATCGAGCCGGGACGGCAAAACCTGCTATGCCCGCCAGATCTGGATGTACGACAAGCGCAACGGCCAAACGACCGACAACTACTTCTGGAACAACGTCATAGTCAAGGACTCGAACGGCGACATCATCACCGCATACCCGACCTCCACCGCACACCGTTGTGCCGGATGATGCTGCCCGACCGGCGATCATCGCGCGTGCGTGTGCCACGATGTCACTCGCCGTCGCCGGGGGTGGTCGGGAGCCGGCTACCCCCCTCGGACAGACCAGGAGGACTTCGGTGTCACCATCTCACCCCGCAGACCTGACCGCCCTGCATCGTCCCGGAGCGCTCGACGACGCACTGCCTGCGGCGTTCGAAGGGCTGTATCCGAAGGTCGTCGACGAGAACGAACCCGATCGGTTCTTCTGTGTGTTGTATTGTCCGTCGCCGGAATCGGTCGACGTACACGGGAGTATTTTGGTCAGCACCCGAGATGCGCCGGTCGGTGAACGTGAAGTTGCCGGGGACGCCGATCTGTATCCGGAGCCGTTCTTCCACTACGAGCCGGCTCCCGAGGATCGTCGCGGTAGTTACGGTGAGTATGCGTTCATCACCACGACGACGGATGATCTCGACAAGTGGGCATTGACCGCGGATACCCTGTACGTCGCGGTCCAGTACCGGCCGGGTGAGGTGGCTCCGGATGAACTGTGGCGGCTCGTCGCCGAGGTCCACGCGCGAGCCCGGAAAGCCGGATAACTCTTCGAAAGCCGGTCCAACCAGTTGTCCGGCGTTGAGACAGAGCATCTGGCCACGATGGCTTACCAGGACCGGTCGCGCTTTCGCGAAAGGTTGCACGACCGCGGGTTCAGGCGGTCAGCAGCAGCAGTGCGACCACAATCATCGCGGCCGCGGAAGAGGCGTGGACTCCGTAGGCGGCCGACTTGGGACCCTTGTTGCGGAGCACCATCGTCGCGTCTCCGATCGGAATGAGGGCGAGGGTGAGTACGAGCCCGCCGAGCAGCGCGGGCGGGCCGACGGCGAGCAGGACGAGTATGCACGCCCCGGTGGCCATGTCGCGGATGCCCTTGACGCACAGCCACGCTCGGAAGGCGGGGTCCTGGAGAGGGGGATTCGGTTTGCCGAAGCCCGCCGCACCCTGTGGTGCCCAGAAGAATGAGCTGCCCATGACGACGACCGCGATCCCGATGAGCGCGGCGAGAGAGTTGCCGATCATCGATTGCATGATGAATTCCTCTGGTTGATGAGTAGTTTCAGCTTTTCGGGAATGATTACGTCGCGCGGACGCGGCGGATGTGGCGGGCGTAGCGAGGGCGGCCGATGAGGTGCCAGATGGCTCGGACCGGGGCAGGAAGCCCGGATAGCAGGCGTGCGCGTTCGGACGGGTTCGCGTCCTCGAGGACTATGCCGAAAAGTGTGAGCAGTGCGAGCTTGGGAGTGTGCGCCACCAGGTGCTCGCCCTGCGAGGCCCATTCCGCCTCGGTGAGGTGGTCGGCGGCGAGTGGCAGCAGGGTGGCCTCCTCGTCGTCGAGGTGCTCCAGCAATACCGCCCGGTGATCGGTGAGCGAGGCCACGAGTGCGTCGCGTTCGTCGGCTCCGGCGGCGGCCCTCCAGGTCGGCATCTCGATGTCCAGCCTGGTCAGCGTGGCGGCTACGCGCTCGTGCTGGGCTTCCATCCGCAGGACGATGTCGGTCCCGAGGTCTACGCGGGCCAGCAGCGGTGGCCACAGCAGCTCGTCCTCGCCCTCGTGGTGGTTCTGCAGACCCAGCCGGTAGAGGCGGAAGTGGTCGGCGATGACCGCGGCGCGGGCGGTGTCGCCTGGTACGACCGCCGCCACCAGCTCGATCAGCAGCCGCGATTCACGGCGCAGTCCACGGTGAACTACTTCCATATCGTGGGTGTCGATGCCCATCTGCTCGTTCCCTTCGTGTTCCATCGGAGCGTTGCGCCTAGGCTGAGCCCCGGGTTTTGGAAGGCGCTTGGAGTCGACTTGGAACACCGGTGCCGGCCGCGCGTACGATCGGCCGGGTCATGGTCTTGATCCGGGTATTGGGTTCGTTCGCGGCCGAGGACCGCGATGGGCCGGTTCCACTCGGCGGACCGCGGCAGCGCGGGGTGCTGGCCCTGCTGGTGGCCGCACGTGGGCAGGTCGTGTCGGTCGATCGCCTGGTCGAGGATCTGTGGCGTGGCGAACCGCCGGGCCGCGCCCGCACCTCGTTGCAGGCGTACGTGTCCAATCTGCGGCGCCTGCTGGAACCCGGTCGCATGCCACGCACTCCGGCCCGGCTGCTGGTGAGCACCCCACCCGGCTACGCACTACGGTTACCGCCGGAAGCGGTGGACGCTTGGCGTTTCGAGGAGTTCGTCGAGGAGACTCGCACGCTCGCAGACCCCCGCGACGCCCGCGACCGGCTGGGTGCGGCGCTGGCGCTGTGGCAGGGGCCGGCGTTCGCCGAGTTCGCCGACGAGCCGTGGGCGGCGGCCGAGATCGCGCGGCTCGACGAGTTGCGGTTGGTCGCCCGTGAACTGCGTATTGCGGCGGGATTGCGGCTGGGCGATCCCGCCGCGGTGGTCCCCGAGGCGGAGGGCCTCACCCGCGACGAACCGCTGCGCGAGGAAGGCTGGCGGATGCTGGCCCTCGCGCTGTGGGGCAGCGGTCGTCGAGCCGACTCGCTGGCTGTGCTGCGCCGGGCGGGCGCGACGTTCGCCGACGAGCTGGGGCTCGATCCGGGCCCGGATCTGGTGGAACTGGAGGCGGCGATCCTCGCCCAGCGCACGGATATCCTGCGCGCCGCCGTGCCGCCGACTTCCGTGCGATACCCGCGGCCGGAAGTTCTGCCCATCGACAGCCCTCCGAAGTCCGCCGGTTCCGGAGCGCACGCCATCGCGGAACGGGCATGCGATGCCACAAAAACGCCAGGGAAACAATCGGACTCGACAGCGGCAGAGCTGAGATCGGTCGAGTCGTCGAACGGCGGGCCCCGCGCCGGTGCGTTCGTGGGCCGCGATCGCGAACTCGCGGCATTGATGGCCGCCGCGGAGGAGGCCGCCGCCGACGGGGTTCGTGTCGTGCTCGTCACAGGGGATGCTGGGCTCGGCAAATCGACAGTGCTGGAGCACTTCGGCGCGCGGCTCGGACAGCACGGGTGGCTCATGGCGGCCGGGCGCTGTCCCGAGCTGGACAGCGCTCCGCCCGCGTGGGCGTGGGTCGAGGCCCTGCGGGCGGTGGCGGCGAGTTACCGGTCCGGCGAGCCGCCCGGCGAGCTGGCCCCGCTGCTCTGCGATTCCGCATCGGGTACCGGAGATGCGACGGCCGGGCGTTTCCGGCTGCGCCGGGCACTGTGGAACTGGCTCACCGCAGCCGCCGAGGCACGTCCCATCGCGCTGATTCTCGACGATCTGCACTGCGCGGACGGCACAACCTTGGACCTGCTCGGCGGTGGCGTCGGTGTGCGGGCCCCGATCCTGATCGTCGCGGCGTATCGCGGGGACGAGAGTGAGCGGCTCACCGACACCCTCGGGTCACTCGCCCGAGCCGCGCCGCTGCGACTGGACCTACCCGGACTACCTGCCGAGGCTGTCGCCGAGCTCGTGCGTGCCGAATGCGCGGCCGACGACGCGACCGTGGCCGGGATCGCCGAGCGGACCGGCGGCAACCCCTTCTACGTGCGGGAGAGCGCGCGTCTGCTGCACGGGGAGGGCGCGCTGGTCGCGCTCTCCGAGGTCCCCGACGGTGTCCGAGATGTGCTGCGGCGCAGGCTCGCCCGGCTCCCCGAGAGCGGAGTCTCCGTCCTGCGGCTGGCCGCGGTGGCCGGCCGGGAGAGTTCGGTGGACGTGCTCGTCCGGGCCGCCGACACCGACGAGGACGGAGTACTCAACGCACTGGACGCGGGCGTCATCGCCGGATTGCTCGACGAACCGGGACCGGGGCGGGTCCGGTTCGTGCATACGCTGGTCCGCGACACCCTGGTGACCGATGTCAGTCGGATACGGACCACGAGGATGCACGCTCGGATCGCCGCGGCACTGGAAGGTTCGGGCGATATCGCGGCGCTCGCCCATCACTACGCGCGCGCGGGGTCGCCGAAGGCCGTCGGCTACTGTGTGCGCGCCGCCGAGCTGGCCGAGGCACGCTATGCCCACGATGTGGCGGCCTCGCTCCTCACCGATGCCGCCACCTTCTCCGGCGACCCGGATGAACACGTCGACCTCCTCGGCAGGCTGCTGCGCGCGCAGGTCCGGGCCGGATCCTTCGCCGCGGCCAGGGACACACGCAAGCAGGCCGTGGAGTACGCCGACTCGATCGGGCGCGAGGACCTGATGATCGCCGCGTTCACCGCCTGGACCGAACCCACCCCCTGGCAAGCCCGCCCATACGGCACGGTCGACCACCCTATAGTCGAACGTCTCGCCCGCCTGCTCGAACGGCCCGGCCTCGCCTCCGGCACACGCTCCCACCTTCTCATCGCCTACGCCCACGAACTGGTGGGCGAGGACGATCCGACGGTCGTCGCGGCGGGAAAGGAAGCTCTCGAACTCGCGGCCGATCCCCGCCTCCGCGCCGCAGCGCTGCTGATCCTCGCACGCGCGTCCGGACGGGAGGAATACTCCCGTGAGCTGGTGGAGATCGGTGTCGAACACGACCTACCCGTCTACCGCGTGACCGGGCTGCTGGACCAGGCCGCGAACGCCGCGGCGGCCAACGACCCGGCAACCATGCGCCGCGTCACCGAAGAAGCGCTCGACCTCGCTCGCACCTACCGGATGCCGGAGGCGATCGGCGCCGCCGAGATCGCACTGGCGACGCTGGTGCTCATCGAGGGCCGGTTCGCCGATGCCGAACGCCGCTACGCCGAGGCCACCGGACGCATGGAACGCGCCGGATCGGTGCACGCCGCGGGCTTCCTCCGTCTCGCACGGGCGGCGATCTGGATCGGCGACGGCACGCTCGGCGACCACCTCGACGACGTGCGCGCCTTCCACAAGGCACTCGGCCCCATGGTCGCCGACCTGCTCACCCTCGCCCTTCACGCCGCCGGCCGCGGCGACGAGGCCCGCCGCTCCGACGCAGCACCGGCCCCGATCCGGTCCGACTTCTTCTTCACCTTCCTGACCAGCCTGCGCGCCCTGGCGACGATCGCCGCGAACGACCGCGACGCGGCCGAGCAGATATATGCGGACCTGCTTCCGCATCGAGACGGACCCCCGGCAGGCGCTGAAACCGTGTCACTGGCCCTGCGCCCGGTCGCCCACACACTCGGCGAACTCGCCCTCTTCCTCGGTCGGCACGACGAGGCCGCCGCCCACTTCACCCGGGCCGCCGCCATCGCCGACCGGTGGCACGCTCCACGCTGGTCCGCCGACGCCCGGGCATACGCCGATCAAGCTCTCGGCAGCCCTGGTTCGCCCTGACAGCAAGACTGACCCCGCGTTCGGCAAGTGACACACGTACCGGCTACAGCGTTCCAAGTCGGCTCCAAGTACCTTCCAAAACCCCGGGGCCATTGTCGAGCTCATCGGAACCGACCCTAGAGGAGCGAAACATGAGTACACCTACTTTCCGGGCCGCCGTCGTCCGCACTCCGAGCGGACCCGACTCGATCGAGATCATCGACATCCCGCTCACCGAGCCCGGCCCCGGTGAGGTCAGGGTCGCGGTCGCGGCTACGCCGGTCAACCCCACCGACCTCGGTGTCGTGGGCGGGTTCTTCCACGAGCTGGGCATGATCAACCAGCCTTCGCACACCGGCCTGGGCTGGGACTTCGCCGGCACCGTGCACGCCGTCGGTCCGGGCGTGAACCTGTCCGTAGGCACCCGGGTCGCCGGTGTCGTCCTCGGTTTCGACCGCGACTTCGGCACCTACGCCGAACAGCTCGTCGTGCCCGCCGCCGATCTCGCCGTCGTACCCGACGGGCTCGACCTGGTCACGGCATCTACAGTGCCGCTCAGCGGCCTGAGTGCGGCGCAGATCGTCGATCTGATCGGCGAGGCGCCGACCGACGGAAATCGGCTGTTGGTGACCGGCGCGGCCGGCGCGATCGGGGCCAACGTCGCCGCCCTCGCACCCGACCGCGGTTGGCGGGTGACCGGCCTGGCCCGAGAAGCGGACGAACAGTTCGTGCGGAGCCTCGGCGCCGACTTCGTCACGAGTGCCGGGATCGGCTGGGACGCGGTCGTCGACACCACGCCCCGGCAGGTGTGTGGCCTGACCCCGGTCCGCGACGGCGGAACCTTCGCCGGCGTCCGGCCGAATATCGTACCCGCGGCCGAGCGAGGGATCACAGTGCACACACTGATGGCGCAGTCGGACGGTCCCCGCCTAGGGCAGCTGCTGGCCCACGCGGCTTCCGGCCGGCTGCCGACTCGCGTGCATGCCGTCATGCCGTTGGCCCGGACTGCGGACGCCCACCGGGCCATGGCCGAGGGCGGGACGCGCGGTCGCTACGTGCTCGAGCCCTGACCGAAGCGGCCGCAGCGGATGGGGTGGGTCGATACTGCGGTTCCCGAAGTCACTCGGCCTTGGGTTCCGTCCGGTTCGGTGCGAGGGCAGCGACGGCTCGGGCCAGATCGTCGCCGTCGATCAGGTCGGCGGCGGGGGCCATGAACCATAGCAGCGTCATGCCTTGCAGCAGTGTGAAATACAGCTTGGCGACAGCATGCGCGTCCGCCGCTGTCAGCGGGGGGTCCGCTGCTCGGAGGATCTGAGCGAGTTCGTTCACCCCGCCGTCCACGGCTTCGGCAATGAACTGTTGCGAGTCCTCGGAGCGCGCGACCCGGACCGCGTTCTCGAGGCTCAACAGCAGATCTTCCTTGTGGGCCCGGATGGCATCGAGCATGCCGTTCCAGGTGGGCGCCACCGACTCCGGCAGCGACCGGCCCTCGGCGGCCTCTCGCAGCCTATTGTCGAAGACATCGCCCAGGCCTTGGCCCGTGGCCTCCGCGAGCGCCTCGGTGATGAGACGGTCTTTCGAGCCGAAGTGGTAGCCGATAGCGGCCAGGCTGACTCCGGCGGCCTTGGCGATATCGCGGGCGGTGACCTTGGCCAGGCCGCGTTCCAGCAGTGCTTTGCGGGCACCGGCAAGTAGGGCTTCTCGGTTTCCCATGATTTCACCGTACCAGCGTCTCAGACGTTTGTCCTAGACATGTGCGAACAAATGTGTTAGACATTTGTGTAAGACACACGTTCTGCATGTAGGAGTTTCGATGAACAAGACCCCCGCGCCCCTCCGCATCCTCGTCGCCGGTGGCGGCATCGCGGGCAATGCCGTTGCCCTGCAACTGCTGCGCGCCGGTATTCGCACAACCGTCGTGGAGCGTTCGACCGCCCCACGCCCCGGCGGCCAGGCAGTGGACCTGCGCGGACCCAGCAAGGAAGTGATCGAGCGGATGGGTCTCATGACGGGCGTCGGCAAATATCAGCTCCACGAAGAGGGCATGAGCGTGGTGGATCGCACCGGGCGCGACGTCTACCAGATGCCCGCGGAGATGTTCGACGGCAATGGCCCGGTCGCCGAGATCGAGATCACCCGCGGAGACCTCAATCGAGTGCTCCTCGACGAACTCGACACGGTCACAGGCGAACTCGACTACCGCTACGGCGAGTGGATCGACGCGCTCACACAAGACGACACCGGCGTCGAGGTGCGGTTCGCCTCCGGCGACACCGAACGGTTCGACCTGGTCATCGGCGCGGACGGCGTACACTCTGCCACCCGGCGGCTGGCCTTCGGCCCCGAGGAGAAGTACTCCACCTACCTCGGTGGATACATGTCCTTCTTCACCATCCCCACGCCGGAGGGTGTCCGGCCGAACTGGATGACCATGCACGCGGTCCCCCACGCCGCGGTCGGTATCCGCCCCGACGGCGACCCGGCGACATCCAAGGCCATCATCACCCTGCGTACCGACCACGACCCGAGCCTGCGCGGCGATGTCGACGCGCAGCAGCGGCTCATCCGCACCATGCTCGCCGATGCGGGCTGGCTGGCCCCCACTGTCCTTGCCGCCATGGCCGACACCACGGACTTCTATTTCGACGAACTGGCCCGCATCGACCTGCCCACTCTCACTGCAGGGCGCGTCACTCTGCTCGGAGATTCCGCCTTCTGCGGTTCCCCCATGACCGGAATGGGCACCGCCATGGCCCTCGTCGGCGCCTATCTTCTCGCCGGTGAAATCGCTTCCACCCCGGACGATCTCCCTACCGCCTTGAAACGGTACGAAGAAAAGGCCACCCCGTTCCTGGCCAAGGCCAAGGAAATGCCCGGCGGTGGCATCAAGCAAATGGTGCCCACCAGTGAACTCGGCCTGAAGATGATGCTTACCATCGGCAAGCTCATGACCACCCGCCTGATGCGCCCGATCATGAACCGCATGCTCGCGAAGACCGACGATTACACCCTACCCACCTACTGACTGTGACCATCTCATGGATTCCGAGCGCAACCGTGATAGCGCGAACCAGGTCCTTGTGCGGGTCCTTCGCCGAGATAAGTTGACGACTGCGGGCACTACGCTTTCCGCATGCCCGATCTCGGCGGAACACACCGGCCGCTGCGAGATCCCGACGCACGCGACGGCGAGTGACAGATTATCGGCACGAACACCCGAAATTGCGGCGCATCGAGTGGTGCCGAATAGCTCGTGGCCTGCCGTCAGTTCGGGATGCAAGCGAGCCGGAACGGTGCGGCACCGACGGGATTCAGGAATATCTCGACACCGGTCGGCACGACCTCAGTGAGTTCTGCTCCGTGCACGGAACGCCATCGGTCGACGTCGATTCCGGTCTTCTGCAGCTCGGCGGTAGCAACGACCACACAACCGATTCCGTCCGGGCTGGAACCGAACCTGCGCCTGCATTCCTGCTGCTTCTGCTCGGGGTCGCGATCCTCGCGCAGGTCGGAGACGTCATCATCGGGGTCACTCATCGGCTGACCGGCATGGTCGCGGGCGCTGCGTTCGCCGCGGTCTGCCACGGAGCAGCGGTTCTAGCGTTGCTGTAGACCTTCCGGTCCGACGAGCACGGCGAAAGTAGTCTGAGCATTTCGGTGGGCCAGGAAGGTTGCCCGACGTTGCCGCTGGGGCCGAACTCGTGATCACCGGACCGCCACGGCCGTGGAAGGCATAGAGCCCGAACATGACAGACAGGGAGTGGTTGATCGTGCGCGGCGAGCAGCCGGCCCCATCGGCGGTATACGGGCGAGTAGCAGGCCGTCGACGCCCTGCCCGTTGTAGGCCGGGTCGGCCCTCGAAAGCTATTCCCCTTCGGCACTGACGACGGTCTCCTGGCCTTCGGATCGCCGGCTCGGCTCGTCCGCAGCTGCCGTCATAGGCTCAGCACCAGGTCCCGGACGTCGGTGGGTTGGGACAGGAACGGGTGGTGGCCGGCGTCGAGTTCGACGGCGCTGCCGGCCCGGCGGGCGAACTCGCGCTGCAGCCGCGGTGGGGTGCCCCGGTCCTTGGTGCAGATGAGATACGTAGAGGGCAACTGCTGCCATGCGGCCGCCCCGACCGGTTGGCCGGTCACCTGCACGCTCTGTCGGGCGAGGTGGGCGGCTGCCTGCGCCTGGACTTCGGGGTCGCAGTCCTGCAGGAAGGTATCCACGAGCAGCTCGGGGCGGACCCCGAATGTGCCGGCGTCGGGGTCGACGTCGAGAAACGGGGCAGGGCTGCCGTCCCCGAACTCGGACAGGCTCTGCCCGACCTCGGGCAGGTAGCTGGAGATCAGGAGCAGGTGCCGTACCGACCCGATTCCCGCGGCGGCTTCCGCGGTGACGATGCCGCCGTAGCTGTGGGCGACCACGATGATCGGCTCGTCGCTGTCCTGCAGCACCTGCCGCACCGCGGCAACATCCTCGGGCAGCCCCGGCCCGCCGCCGCCGGCGGGCCGGCCTGCCTCGCCGCAGCTCGGCAGTGCCGGGGCCGTGCTCGGCACCCCTCGCTCCTGGAGCAGCTCGGCGGTGCGGTGCCACCACCACAACCCGTCCCGCACGCACGCCCCGTGCACGAACACGACCCTCATCGCCACCTCCACGTCTGCCCTGATTGCCTCCTGCCGACGATAGACGTAATAGCCGTTACGTGAAAAAGTAGGGCGGTGGGTAGACGACCGCAACCGCACGTCAAGGAGAGGCTGCTCGATGCCTGCGCTGATCACGCCCTCGCGCACGGCCTCCCCGACCGGCTCGAGCCGCTGGCCACCGCCACCGGGACCTCGGCCCGCATGCTGATCTATCACTTCGGCACCCGCGACGCGCTGCTGCGGGCCGTCCTCGGGCACGCGCGGCAACGTCAGCTCGACATATTCGGCGACCTCCTGCGGGTGCGACCCGACGAGCCGTACACGGCCACCCTGAACCGCGCCTGGACCTCCATCACCGGCCCGGACGGGCAGCCGTACCTGCGGATGTTCGGTCAGCTGCGCGAGAGCGCGGAGCAGCAGTTGTGGCCCAACTTCCGGCGCACCGCGACGACCGACTGGCTCGGGCCGCTCGAGGACGGCCTGCGCAGCATCGGTCGGCCGGATCTCGCGACGCTCGTTCTCGCCGTTATCCGTGGTCTCCTCATGGACCTCGACGCCACCGGCGACACCGCCCGCACCGACCGAGCCTTCCGCGACTTCCTCGACGCAGTCGAGCACCTGTCCGGGGACTACCGCTCAGCCGCAATTCTCCTCGTCCCAGATGGTGTCCCGCCGGGTGGTGTAGCGGCCCCACCGAGGCCGGGGATGCCGAGCGGCTCATGACGGCCCTTCGGGTCGGCCGCCGGCATTCCGAGGCCGACGAGCTGACCGGCCGGGTCTGGTGGGTAGCCATCCCTTTGCTGTCCCGCAGGGAATATCTGGGTCCGCGCCCGGTCGCCACGCCGTTCCCATGACTCGGCCGGCGTCGAGTTGCCGTGCCCGCCGGGGTTCGGGTGGCGGGCCGATGTTGTGGGGTCGGATTTCAGGCGGCGGTCGCCGTGGCGATCGTCGCGGCGAGTTCACGAGCACGGTCGTGGGCGGCGGCCATGGATGCCTTGTGCATCGGGAGAAGCTTCGCCAGGGCCGGTGTGTGGGGGCCATGGTCAGCTCGGGCACCACGGTGGCGACATCGAGTCCCAGCAGTTCTTCTCGTCCGAGCACCGCCTCGGTGGTGGGCACAACGTAGTCGAAGCCGTGATTCGGCGCGCCGGGACCGTAGCTGCCACCTCGGGCGGAGATCAGCACGGCCGGGCGTCCAGCAGCCGGGGACGGCTTGATAAGGTTCTGCTGGTGCAGAAGGAAGCCGGACGCGAGCCCTGGTTCCGGTTGACCGTCGAGATGACTCCGCTGGATCTGGCGTGGATGCTGGAGAACTCCGGGTATTCCACTCCGCTCGGGCCCGGGCACGCGTTGTCCATTTCGACGATCGCGGTCCTGATCCGAACTCTTCGCCGAAGCTTCTCTACGCCCGCGATCACATGACTTCCCCGTCGGGGAATCTTGTTTTCTGTAAGGTTCTGGTCGACGAGCGTGACGCGCAAACTCGTATCGTCCATCTCAAGTTCCTGAACATCTGAACCAGACCCGCCCCGTGGCGGTCGGCGATCCTGGGGAATCAGTCGAGCTCCGGATCTGCCAGCAGCACGACCCGGTCGGCGGCCGGGTCGAAACCCATCATCGGGTAACCGTAGTCGCCCTCCGCGCTCATGGACACCGGCTTGCCCAACCACCGGCCGACCGTGCACAGGAAACCACACAGGGTGTCCACCCCCGCCTGCCCCTGCAACTGGCGAAGGTCGACATCGAAATCGATCTCCGTGGTCGACAAGGGCCAGAAGATCACCAACACATCCGGGACAGGCCAGACACGCAGCCTGACCATCTCCGAATCGGCAGGGCGCGACAGAACCTCCACGGCAGACGGCAGCCGCTGCTCGACGTCACCCTCCGAGTACTCCCATGCCCACCCCTTCGACCGGACCAGATCGAACACCGCCTGCCAGTCCTCGACCGAGGTGCCCGACACGCATACATCCGGCAGCGCACCCATCAGGTCGGGATCGAAGAAGTTCTCGACCTCACTCCACAACAGATCCGGCACCCTGCCATGCTGCCAGGCCGGCTCGGCCGAGCGCAGCCCGATTTCGTGGCCACCTGGCAGTCATGCTCGACAAGACGCTCCGGTTCGACGATGCCATCATCTGGTATCAGCGGGCGGCGGAAGCCGGCCACACCGACGCTATGCACAACATGGCGATTCGGCTCCGCCTCCGGGGTCACTGAGGCATGGTGGCGCAGAGCGGGGCACAAGCGTGCGCAGCGCGCCAACGTCAAACCACGTGGCCCGGTCTCCAGGACGCAGACCAGGTGAGAATTTGCGCGAGTCCGCCTAGATCGAGCATGGTGGAGTCGCGACGGTCAGCTCTCGCCGAATATGTTGCCGCATTGGGTCAACTGGCGGGTTTGCCGGTGCCGGTGAGCTCGTAGACTGTTCGCTGGCCCCGTCCACCGGTCTGAACTACGACTCCCGCGTCCCGCATTGCGCGTAACGCTTTCCGGATCGTGGACGTGGACAGCTCGAGCAAAGGTTGGAGCTGTGACGTATCGTGTGGGCCGTTCGCGAGGATTTCGGCGATTCGTCGTTGGGTCGGGGTCAACTCGGCAGTGGTCGAGTTCATTGCCTCAAGCCTTCGATCTTCCACAGGCTGCGCAACTGCTGGTCGCTGTTTCGCTTCGCCCGGAACCTTTCGGTGGTCCGCTGTGGTTCGCAGAACGGCGGTGAACCTGATGCCCATATCACTGTATTGGGCTGGTGGTAGCCTGTTGGCTTCGAGAGCATGAGCGATGGTTGGTATTCCCGTCGCCAGTGCTTCGATGACCCGGCTGCCGGACTCTGGTGAGCGCAGGTATTGGCAGATGTTGACCAGCCACATGTTTCGCGCCGAAGTCACTGTGTCTTTGCCGAGGCGGTCGACGGTCACCCCATAGAGGCCGCCCGGGTTGGTGACGATCAGTCGATCGCGGCGCAGCCGTACTTCCACGGCCATCCCCTGTGACCACTGATCCAGATCACGGTGCAGCATTGCGTTGGCGATCAGCTCGCGGAATGCGACCAGCGGGTAGGACGGTATGTCGACTACGGTGCCGTCGGGTCTGCTCACGATGGCGGTGTCGAAGGTCTGTCCGGCCCATTCCAGAGCCGCGTCCAGCATGCGGGGGATCGGGCCGGTCAGCGTGACTTGGTTGCGTGCCCGGGTACCCGGTGGGTCGGTGGGCCCCGGCTCTGCGGCGGCGCGGATGACGTATTGGGGAAACCACTGCTGGGGATATGTTCCGAGCGCCAGCAGCCCGGCCAGGGTGGGGACGCCGTCGGGCGTGAGCACACCTGCGCGTCTGAGCAGTTCGTCACCGCTGAACCGGCCGAGTCCATGTCGATCCCGCAACCGCACCGTGCGTGCGAAATCTTCGACCAGCGCGTCGTCCAGGTCGTTCCGGGACGCCTCGGTTACGGGCGTCCGATCGAAATGCGGGGCTTGCCGGGCTGCGAGGAAAGCTTGCTCCTCGAGCGTGGACATCCGGAAATCCCCGTCGTACCCGCGCAGGTACGCCGCGCCGGTCGCACCGACCCGGCAGGGTTTGGCCGACGGTGCGCATTCGTGTACTACCGCGGCGACGACGGGCTTGCCGTCGGCGGTGGCGTCTTCGATGGTCACCTGAACAGGTGGCGTAAACGACCGGGCTTTCTGCGCGAGGCCCTGTTTCAGCTTCTGAGGGTCCGGCAATCCAGTCGGCCGGAAACCATCCCGCTCGTCCAAGCCGAGGATGATCAACCCGCCGCCCGGAAGGTTCGCCAAGGCCGACAACGTGCTGGTCAACGAGTCCGGAAGTCCGCCGGCCGCGGACTTCACCTCGATGTTCGTACAGTCGCCGCCCTGTGAACACAGCGAGGGGATCAGCGCAGGCAGGTCGATGGCCACAGGCAAATGGTACTCAAATGGGAATGAAATGGGAAATGGGAATCGAAATGGTACCTAAATGGGAACCAACCGGATGAGCGCGGTAGCCCGATTGTGATGGCGTCCGAGCCAGGACTGGAGTGGTCCTTGTTCCGGGTTTCCTTCGAAAGCCGGAATAGTACGTACCCAAATCCCGCTTTCCGGAGTTCCCAGGGTCCGGCAGGGTGGTCGCGGAGCATCGTGGCGTCGGGGGTGTGCCGGCAACCTGGGTGCTGCTGCCGGTGGCCCGTTCACGACGCGACGATCAGGGCCACCAGATCGTCGCCGCGATCACCAGCAGAGGCAGTCCGATCGCGATCGCGAAACCGGCGATTACCAGTGCGCTCATGGTGTCACCTGCTGGGGTGTACAGCGGGCGAAGCTGAGACGGGGTAACACGGTCTCGACGTCGGCGATGTCCATGACCTCGTTGAGTTCGAGGGGGCTCAGGTGGCCGGGTGCAGGCAGGATCAGCAGGTCGGCCTCAGCGTTGCGTACCTGATCGACCACCCGAAGTACCGATCGTTCGCAGGGCCACACGAGTCGGTAGCCGAGTTGGTCGGCGAGGCGGCGTATCCGGTCGCGGTCGGATTCGGGTGCCGGGCTGATGTTGTAGTCGATCCAGCCGAACGCGATCGAATGGCTCATCGCGCGATATCGGCGTCGGCCGCGGTTTCCGGGACATCGAGTGTGGCCCGGAGTCCTGTCGCCACTCGTTCCAGCACGGCTGTCTCGACGGCGTATTGATCGCGCCACATCCGGGTGGCCGCTTCGATTGCCTGGTTTCGCGCGGGTCGCTTGGGCAAAGGTGGTCGTTCGCGCACGGTTCCTCCTCATCAGGTTTGATGGCAGGCACCCGGCGCCGGGGAGTGTGAGGCGGTCGGCAACTCGTAATGTGCTGTCCAACAGAATGGTTCGACCCGGCGCCGGGGCCGAATCAAGCCTTATCGACCGAGGCGGTCCGTCCCAGGTACAGCAGTGATAGGAAACTGGTACCTTTCCGCTAGGTGCGGGGCAGGGGGTCGATCGGAACGAGGCTGGCGAGAAGCCCTGCGGGGGTAGAGAAATCGATCGATTGAGTGCTCAACCCGTGGGTGAGGGAGCGGTGTACCGGGCTCAGGTGAGTGTGAGAGCCCGATACACACCGACCACGGTCGCCGCGCCGGCGATCTCTCCGCGATCGATCATCTCGACCGCCTCATCGAGTGGTACCCAGCGGATTGCCTCGGCCTCGTTGATGTCCGGGCGGGTGTCTGTGAGCTCGGCACCGCGGGCCAGGTAGATCTCCTGGGGATGATCCAAGGTTCCGATCGCAGGCTGATAGGTCACGAGGTGTTCCATCGTGCGCGGACGCCAGCCGGTCTCCTCTTCGACCTCGCGGGCCGCCGCGGCGGCGACATCTTCGGCGTGGTCGACGTACCCTCCCGGCAGCTCCCACACCCACTGGTCGATGATCCACCGGTGCCGGTACATCAGCAGCACCTCGCGGTTGTCGTTGAGCACCAGCGTCATCGCACACCGCGGTATTCGGGCAACGTACTGGGTGAACTCCACCCCGTCCGGGAGACGAATGTCCGCTGTCGACAGCCGGATGTGCCGGTTTTCGTCGACCAGCTGCTCACCGAGGATCGTCCACCGGGTATCGCTCACCTCCTCGACGGTAGCGGAACCGGTCCGGAGGCGGACGTGTACGGACACCGTCAGAATAACTGCAGGTGGAGTGCGGCCGGCTCCACGGTTGGCGGAGGGCGAAGTAGCAGCTGTCGCGGTCGCCGGATAACGCGACGGGATACGCCGGCTGCCCAACATATAGGAGGTAACGATGCGGGTCGCCGTGACCGGGCACATGAACATCACCGAGAAGACCGCGGTGCTGGTGCGGGCGGAGATCGCTCGGCACCTTGCCGAGGTCCCGGATCTGGTAGGAGTGAGCTGTATCGCCCGGGGCGCAGATTCGGTGTTCGCGCAAGCGGTGCTCGACGCCGGTGGCCGGCTCGAGGTGGTGTTGCCCTCCCGAAATTACCGCGAAGCCAAAGTGAAGCCTGATCACGCACCGGTGTTCGACGGGCTGGTGGCGCGTGCATCCGAGGTTCGGGTGATGGAGTTCGCGGAGGCCGGCCGGGAGGCATATGAGGCGGCGAACGAGGCGCTCCTCGGGTCAGCTGACCGGCTGGTCGTGGTATGGGACGGGGAGGGCGGAGAGGCCGGCGGTACGGGGAGCGTGGTGAAGCTGGCGCGAGAGCGTGGGGTGGCTGTGGATGTGGTCTGGCCCGAAGGCGCCGCCCGAGCTTGACCGGGGCTCGGTTACCTCTCGACGCTCATCGAAGAGCCACCGGGTTCCTTCTGACGCCCGTGCTCGCGGGTTCTATTCGGACATCTGAAGAAGCGCAGGGTAGCCATCAGCAGTGATTCGAACACTGCTGGAGTATCCACCGGGCTGAAGGAGATCAGGGATGATGTAGGTCGCCCGAGCGACCTCGCCGTTCTCGAGGAAGACGAGGATGTTGCCCTGTTGCATGAACGTCTCGTCCATGTCGATCTTCCCTCCTACCTCGCGCTCGACGTAGTCGCGGGAGACCGGCTGGTGCGACACATAAACCGAGTCCCAGTCGCCGCCGGCCAGCTCATGCAGGCTGACCGACCCGCCGTTCTGGCGCAGTTCGGCCGAAAGTGCCTGGTCTTCCTCCAAAACAACCCCTCCATCACCTGAACATGCAGTCAGCGCAACAGCGGCGCACACCAGCAACGCGAGCAGGACCTTATTAGCCGTCATAGGTGCCGTAACTTTCGCCGTCGTCTCCCGGGTTGTATCCGCCCCGGGCGAGCAGGTCGTCATGGAAGAGGTTCTCGGGTGTTTGTCACCTATTTCGAACCCCGGTAGTGATGGGTAGCGGCGTGTGGATCGGCCGGGCTACTACGTATGCGTGCCGGTGCGCCTGGCGAAGGCCAGTAGGCCCGGCAGCGTCGCAGTCTGCGGGTGTTGCAGCAGGTCTGCGGTGATCTTCTGGATGGGTTTGCGGTAGCGGACTTCGTCGGGAGCGGCTTGTTCGGCAGCCCGCAGTGCCCGGTAGCACTGTTCGGGTTTGCCCCACTGGTGGAATGCGCGGGCTACGTCGGACCAGTAGCGGGCGCGGCTTTCGGCCAGCGGAATTGCTGCGGCGTCGATCCGACGTGCCGCGTCGATAGCTGCGCCGGAGTCGCCGAGGACTCTGGCGATACTGACCTGGTACAGCCCGACAGTGCCGGAGCCGAATCCGGCGACGGAACCTGGACGCTCGTGGTCGAGCCGGGCAGCGGCGTGTGATGCCTCGGTGATCAGAGTTCGGGCGGACTCGCGATCGCCGTCGACGGCGGCGGTGTATGCCGCAGTGGACAGTAGCGCCCCATACGCCGCAAGGTATTCCGCACCTCGGTGAAGTTCTGGCTGTAACGAGGTCGCGGTGTCGAGGATCAGCCGTGTTGCGGTGTCGGTGTGTCCGGTGCGGCGCAGCACGATCGCCCATGACCGGTGAGCCGAGACTCGGGTCAGCGGGTCGTAGCTGCCGTCGGCGGCTTGCATCGCGCGGTCGGCGGTGGTCCAGGCGAGTTGATCGTGGCTGAGTTTGACACTCAGTCTGGAAGCCAGGACGTAGGCACGGGCGACGAGCGCCCCGGCTTCGGCGACATCATCTGTGCTGGTGCCCGCGGTGCGGGTTGCCGTCGCGTTTGACAGCAGCCGGGGTAGTCCGGCGGCGAGTTCGGTGTAGTGCCCGCGGCCGAACAACGACTGTGCCGTGGCGATCTGGTGGCCGAGCTGCCGTAGATCGACGGGGATGCCCGGAGCGGGCGGGGCCAGCAGCGCACGTTCCAGCGCGCATAGCGGGTCGGATATCTGTGCCGCTGTCGACGGTGGCGGGGTGACGCCGAGAGCGGTGACGGTGCCGGCCAGGCCGGCCAGCAGCGTGCGACGACGCATGGGTTCGGTCTCCTCGTCCGGCGCTGGGGTGACGCCGACGATAGCGGCGGGTCCGGCGAAGCGCACTGTGCGCGGCGGTGGGTCGGCCAATCCGAGCAGTTCCGGTGGAATGTGCAAGGCGAAAGCGAGGGCACGCAGCACGCGCACATCGCTGAGTGGCTGTTTGCCGCGCTCCAGCCGGGACAGCGTCGAGATCGAATAGTTGCTGCGTCGAGCGAGGTCGGCGAGAGTGAGGTTGTTGGCGCGGCGGACAGCTCGAACCACGGCACCGTAGTCACCGGAGGCCAGGGCACCACGCACGGCGTGCGTGTCCCAGATCGCGCAGTCCTGGTCCATCGTCGAGTTCCTTGCTCAGACCGGATATCGAGCATATCCGGCAAATCATCGACTGCGGCAGCGGTTTTGCAGTTCACGCAACAGGTTTTCGAATGCCGCAAAGCCTCTGGTCCGTGACGTCACGGCGGGCGTCCCCTGGTATGTACCGCGGCAGCTCACCCGTCCCCGCCGTGGTGGAGCAACACCATGAGAATCCTCAGCACGAGATCACCGCAGCCTCACATCCAGAGCAGCATGCGGGAAATGACCGTTACCGAACTCGACCGTGCCGGCTTGCTGCACGCCGACGAAGACGTGCAGATCAGCAGGTTCGCCGTGTTCATCCCGGCCGATGAGCTGGGTACGGCTCGCCCGATCGTGGTGCGCCGGGGCGCGGTGATCTCCGCGTTCGCGGTGGTGCACGGCGGCGCGATAATCGCCGAACGTGCGCGTGTCGAGGAGCACGCGGTGGTCGGCAAGCCCGAGCGCGGGTATGCGGTCGGCCGGACCTACCCGGGCGCAGGCGCCGCGGCCTTACTCGGGGCTGATGTCGTGATCCGATCCGGCGCGGTTGTCTACGCCGATGTCGAGGTCGGCACCGGCACAGTGGTCGGGCACCAGACCCTGTTGCGCACCGGGGTCCATGTCGGTGCGGACACCTTGCTCGGCCATCACCTGTGCGTCGAACGCGAGACCTGGATCGGGCGAGGAGTGCGGTGCTCGCCGGGATCGCACATCACCAGCTCGACGTACCTGGCGGATCGGGTGTTTCTCGGTGCCGGGGTCCGCACGATCAACGACAAAACACTGATCTGGCGCGAGCCGCACCGCGAACCGACATTGATCGCACCGCGATTCGAGGCCGGAGCCAAGGTCGGCACCGGATCGGTGATCCTGGCAGGTGTCACCATCGGCGCACACGCGCTCATCGGCGCCGGTTCACTGGTCACCCGCGATATCCCATCCGACGCCCTGGCCTACGGCCGGCCCGCCCGCGTCCAGGGGGAGGCCCCATGAACCCGAACATCTCGGTGGAGGCCATCGGCATATGGCTGGAGCCGCTGCGTCCCCTGCTCGATCCCGGGAACCACCTCGACTGGCCCCGGCTGACCGCTCTCGCGGAGACTTTGGACGAGCTCATCGCGATACATCCGATCGCGACCGGACCATACGGACATGAACGGAGCGACCAGCTACGTGCGATCCGAATCGAACTCGCGCGCAGCGGCCTCCTCGACACCACACAGCAACCTGCACTGTTCGCGGTGCTGGCCCAGTTCGTGTGCGGCTACTGCGATATAGACCTGCGCGACTCCACCGGACTCGGCCACGGTGCGCTCATCGCGCACCACGCGAGCCCGGCAGCGCGTCGGCATTGGGTTCCGCGTTTGCTGGACGGCGAGTTGGCAGGTATCGCGGTCACCGAACCACACGGCGGATCGAACCCGGCGGCCACCACAACCGCCGCGGTCACCGCAAAGGACGGCAGCTGGCGTGTGACGGGCCGCAAGGCCTGGATCAGCCGGCTGACCGAGGCCACAGTGTTCGTCGTGTTCTTCCGAGCTCCGGATGGTCACCTGGCTGCCGCTGCGGTCGACGCCACGGAACCGGGCCTGCACCGGCAGCCGATCACGCCCGCAGGGCTCGCCGGCTGGGCCTGGGGAATTCTCGATCTCGACCAGGTCCCGATCCGCCCCGACGATGTGCTGCGCGGAGACGGGATGGCTTTGTTGCGTAATCACTTCGCCCGCTATCGGCCGCTGATCACCGCCACCGCCCTCGGCGGCGCTGCTGCGATGTTCGACGCGGTCACAGCCGCCCTCACCGACCGGCAGACCACGGGCGGTGTCGCGCGACTACGGGACACAGCACTTGTGACGGTCGGCCGGGCGCACGCCCAATTGGTCACCGGCCTGCTCGGCGCCGTGGCAGCCGCTCAGCTGGCCGAATCCGGGCACCCGCACGCCGAGCGGTGGTCCGCGGTGATGAAAGCCCACGGCATCGACCTCGCTGATCGGGCAACCACTGATCTGATGCCGCTGGTCGGAGCGGCAGGCTTCCGAGCCGACGGCCAACTGGTCAAGATTCGTCGTGATCTGGGCGCGCTGCTCTACGCCGACGGCGTCCACGACAGTCTCTACCGGGCGGCGGGCAAGCAACACACTGCGCTGACAGCGTCGAGTCCGCATCCAGTCTCAGGATTGTTGCCGGTCTCGGCGTGACCGCGAACCAGGGGCGGCGTCGGTCAACCGATGCGCCGCCCCTGCTCGCACAGCACCGTGACCCCTTCACGTACCGCGACGAACGCCGCTGCCAAACGATCTGCCAACAGCGTCTTCACCTTCGTGGCTGCTTCGTCGCGCGCGTAGAAACCCGCAGAGCGGATCTCGCCCGGATGCAGGACCATTCCCGCTACGTCACTGTCGGAGAGCACACCACCGTCGAAAAGGAACACGACGCCTTCGGGCCGGCCGTCCTGCGGCCGCACGTAGTCCACCAGCAGCAACCGGCCCACGGGCCGGTCCCAGCCGATCTCCTCGCATAGCTCGCGGCGAACTGTCTCCCACGGTGCCTCATCCTCTTCCACCGCGCCGCCCGGGATCTCCCAGTTGGGTTTGTAGGTGGGTTCCACCAGAAGCACCCGGTCCCGCTCATCGCGGAACAACACTCCCGCAGCCATCCGTTTGCGCGCCAGCCCGGCCACGTACTGCTCCACCGGCAACACCCCGGTAGCCGACTCCGAACTCGATGGTGTGCTCACCCGCGCCACCCTAGCCTCGGGCCGGTCTCTCCGCGGCGTACGGCGTGCCGACGTGGGGTGAGAAGACAATCTCCGGCGCTGGCGCTTTCCGCTGTCGGTGGCTTCGTAATGTACTGCCCAGAACGGCGATCCGATTGAGAGCCCGCTGAGATAGAGGATTGCTATCTCGAGGACAGCGGTGCGGGGAGCCGATACGCTTCCGACAGGTATGCATGGACAGGGGGCGTCGCATGATCGTGGAGGTTTGGACAAGGGTCGAGGTGCGGGCGCTGCGTGACGCCGCGCTGCGGATGACCCAGGAGCAGTTCGCTGAACAGATCGGGTGGTCTGTCGCGACCGTGCGAAAATGGGAGCGTGCCACCGAATCGCGGCCGGTGCGCGGGCAACGTGCCGCCGACCTCGATAGTTGGCTCGCCAAGCTGAGCCCGGAGCAGATGCGTCGATTCGCTCTCGCAGTATCCGCCCCGCGGGCCGCAGCACAGCGACTCTCGCAGTCTGGAGGCGTAGAGGATGAGGCAGACGTGAACCGCCGCGAATTCAGCAAGGCCGCCGCGCTCACCGTCGTGACGTTGCCGCAATGGAATCCCTCCCGCATCGGTATGGCGGATGTAGACCGGCTCAACGCATTCACTGCCGAGCTGGAGGCCGCCCAGCAGAGGGTCGGAGGCGCAGGACTCCTGCCCACTGCTGTCGATGCATTGGCGCGCAGTCAGGCGCTGGTTCACAACTGTGTCTTCGACGACGCGACTGGCCGAGCATGGATGTCCGCAGTAGGCGAGCTTGCTGTTCAAACCGGCTGGCTCGCCTACGATGCGGAGCGCACCGAGCTGGCGTGGCGCTGCTATTCCGATGCGCTGTCATTGGCATTCACGGCGGACGACGACGATCTGACCGTGCATGCATGCCTGAACGCTGCCCTACAGACCACCACCCTGGCGCGTGTCGGCCGAGCGTCCCCGTCGTATGCACTGGCGCTCATCCGCCGCGCCGGAAGTCTGGTGCGGCGGCGGCCGGCGGGACGGATACACGCACTGATCGCCGCACGTGAGGCCGCCGCACACGGAACGGCTGGTGACTGGAGCAGTGTCCAGCGTTCCATGTCGGGGGCCTGGCGTGAGATGGACAATGCGATCGGGCATGAGCCGGTGGACGAGTGTGCTCCATGGCTGCGGTTCGTCAGCCATTCCGAGATCCGGTTTCATGAGGCGCGGGCCTGCACCGATAGCGGCCGTCACGAGCGTGCGCTCGGCTTGTTCGAGGTCGTCGCGGGTGAACCTGCGAGCGTGGGCAACGTTGTGCACAGGGTAGCTTGGAAGTCAGCGGCGCTGGCCCGCACCGGTGACGCGCGGTCAGCGATCGATGCGGCGGCACCGGTGTTCGATGCGCTTGAGGGCTGGCTGTCGTCTCCGCGTGCGCTCAAAGCGCTGGCACCAGTGCGGCATTCGGCCGAGACCTTTTCCGATGGTGAGGAGTTCCGGCATCGGTTCGACGCGCTCACGATGGTGAAAGGTGCAGTAGTTGACTGAATTCCACCGATTCGACCACCTGAGCGCCCGCGAGATCCGCGACACCGTGCAGGCTGTGTACGCGCGTGCCTATGTGGAAGCTATCGCGAGCGGCGACCCGTTCGAGTCGCTGGAGGCGGCTATGCGCCGATTCGACGCCTACACGAACGGTGCAGGATTCGATCTAGTTGTTTTGTACTCCGATGGTGAGGCGATTGGGCAGGCGTGGGGGTGGCCCCTCGACAAGGCGTCCCGCTGGTGGAACGGTCTGTACCTCGACGATGAGGATCCCGGATTCACTACAGAGGATGGAACACGGACGTTTGCGCTGTCGGAGATCATGATGGTGCGAGAACACACTGGCCGCGGTTATGCGCGGGCACTGCACGACGAACTACTTGGGGGGCGGCAGGAACGGCGGGCGTCGCTGCTGGTAAATCCGACCAATGACCACGCGTACGCCCGGTATTTGGAGTGGGGTTGGTCCCGGGCAGGGATGCTTAGACCCAGCTGGGCGGGCGCGCCGACTTTCGATGTACTGACTCGCACCCTGACGTCGTGACTAGATCAGGTGCTCAAGGACGGGCAACACGGAGATCTGAGCCGGAGACCGATCTTCGGCTGACCGTAGCGGTTCCGGCGCACCACATCGAAGTAATGCGCGAGACGGCAGTGCCGGCGATTCGGTGCACCCGGAATTTGCATCCGAGCTGCGTGGTCCGCCCCGACCGACGATCTGGGGCGAAGTCGGGGTCGGTCTATGCCTCGCTACGAGGGCTTAGCAAGTTCGCAACCGCACAGTCAGCGGATTTAGGTTTCCTAGCGGTGCTGATCTGGCTGGATCCTGTACCGGAAGGTCCGCTTGGCGATAACATTTCTCCCTTGGGGAGTTCTCTAGACCCCGTATCGACGATAGTGCTCCCGCTGTGCGTCAGCGGATTGACAGCGAGGTAGCGTGTGGCTTTCAGGGAATGGTATGGAAACGAGTGGCAAGACTACTGCCTCCAGCTCCTGCGTGCGCGCTATGCAAGCCACGAACTAGTGGAGGTTCCTGACCGACACAAAGGTGATCTGGGCCTTGAGGCGTTTACGCACAACGGAGTTGCATTCCAGTGCTATGCGGCTCAAGAGCCTGTCTCTACTGCAGAACTATGGGAGCATCAACGCGATAAGCTCACTACCGATCTTGGAAAATTGAAGAAAAATAAGATCGAACTTGGTCGATTGCTAGGTCCGGTTGCGATTCACGCGTACGTATTCATGGTTCACCGGCACGAATCTCGTCAACTTGTTGCGCATGCGCAGACGAAATCTACGGAAGTTAGAGGCTGGGAACTCTCATTTGTCAGCCCCGAGTTCAGGATTACAGTCGAGACAGACGAATCTTATAACAAGGAGCGAGACCTTTTATGTTCCATCCCGGAGCAGTTGGTAGACCTACGCGATGTTGATGAGTCGGTTATCGACGGTTGGCGATCGAGTAACGTTCCACTGTTCGGGGACGCGCGCAGGAAGCTTGTCAACCTTGACTTGACCGGCGTGCGCCTGGAGTCGCGTTTAAACGCCCTACTTGACCAGTATCTAGTTTCCGAGAACGGCATGGACAGCCTGCGTGACAGATATCCTGACAGCTGGAGGGGGGTTTCTAGAGTAAAATCAGCGAAACGGAAGTTGCTCGCACTTGAGGTTCCGGACGGTCCCGAAGCCGACTTCGGGGCTGTCGCCATGGTTGCGAAAGAGTTGACGACGGAGATTCTGCAGGCCGTACCATCGATTGGCGAAACAACAGCGAAAACCTTTGCTTGGGGAGCCGTTGCTGACTGGATTTTTCACTGCCCGCTCGATTTTGGAGAGTCCGCATGAGTTCGCTGCGTGTGCTTGAAGAGTTCTTTGGCGAGGATCGTCATTCGATCCTATTCACCTCCAGGCCTGAGGCAATCCCGGGAGATCTGAGAATCTCATGGAGGCTGTCAGCAATTTGTTTGATACTGGACAAGTTTCGATCACAAAAGTCGCAGCTCGACCAGCTACATATTATGTGGTGGGCGATTCGTGCCGACGAAAGTCGCAAGATGTTCTTGCGTTGGTTTTCTGACAATAAACGACCAGACGAGGCAATTGTCCGTTTCGATCCATCGTTGAGCTCGACGGTAGATCTCGCATTAGGGCAAGGGTTGGTGGTGCAGCAGAGGTCTGGGTCGATCGCTCTCACAGGAGCGGGAAAGGCACTGGCACGCAGAGTTCGCGAGACTAAAGGCGTTTTTCTGGAAGAGAAGGACTTTCTGAATCAAATTCCAGGAAAGCTGACTCAGCGAGCAGTAAAGGATGTTCCTGAATGGAACTAGCGTCTCACCTGCGCATTCGGGCAGTAAGGCTGGAAGCGTCAACTCATACAGGCACATTTGCTAGAACGGTATATTTCGATAGCGGCTTGAACGTATTTCGTGCCGACAATTCAAGTGGAAAGTCGACCTTGCTTCAGGGTATAATATACGCCCTGGGCCTTGAAGGGATGCTCAGTTCCCGTCGTGAGGTGCCGCTCCCACATGCCATGACGGAGCGGCTGAACACCGGGCTATCCGAGGTTGCGGTCGACAAATCCGCCGTATTTCTTGAGGTCGAGAATCGCAATGGTGAAGTTATAACGATTGTCCGGTACGTGAAACATCCTTCAATACAGGATGGGCTTATCCAAGTGGGTTTGGGTCCTGGTCTAACGGAACGGAATATTAGCCGATATCGCGACTATTTTGTACGCCGCCCAGGGGCGGCCCAGAGAGAATTCGGATTCCATAAGTTTCTCCAGGAGTATATCGGTTGGGACCTTCCTTGGGTTTCAAAGTTCGACGGCAGCGAAGTCCCTCTTTATATGGAGACGCTTTTTCCATACTTCTATGTTGAACAAAAACATGGATGGTCCGGTGTGCAGGCGCGTATGCCGGCATATCTGGGGATACGAGATGTCGCGAAAAGGTCGGCTGAGTATGTACTGGACTTAGAAGTATTTCAACGAATTCAGGTGCGCCAGCGTATTGCATCAAATCTAAGCCAGTTGGAGTCCGAATGGAATTCCTCCCGGCAGGAATTGATAGACCTTTCGAAGGCCTCGGGTGTCGGTCTGGCAAGGATTCCTCGGCGAGTTGCGGAAACATCAGATGATAGCGCGATCGTTTTCACAGTGTTCGTCAGCGACGAGTGGATTTCGATCGAACGTGCTGTCGAGCAAATGGAACGTGGGTTAGAGGCGGCGTCTAGTAGGCCTGTGGAGTCTGTCGGTGTAGCAGCGCTGGAAGCCGAACAAGAGCTTGAGCGAGAAGAACGGTTACTCCGTACACAATTGGTGTCACTGGCGGCTCTCGCGGAAAGACGCGATGAAGTTCGAAAAAGAATACTGCAACTTGATTTGCGTGTTGAGGCGCTACGTGAAGATCTCCAGCGACATAAAGATGCAAAGGCCTTGATAGGATTGGGATCTGATCTCGCGGCTGATCTGATCTCCGATCATGTGTGTCCTACGTGCCATCAAGGTGTTGATGATGGAATGGATATAACATCGCATGCGATGTCGATTGACGACAACATCGAATTTGTTGAACGTGAGGTCCGGACCTTCACTGCTTCGCGAGATGACATTGTCCGTCAGCAGGAATCCCTCGCGCTTCAGGAACGCGGCATTCGTGGTGAGTTGGCTTCAAACAGGCGTCGTATCCGCGCACTTCGAGAAACTTTGAGCACCCCCAGTAATTCGCCTTCGGTGGCGGAAGTCAGGCGACGCGTTGAGCTCGAAGACCGTCTTGAGCGCATCCGGGCCAGTGCAGGGCAGCTGGAAAATCTGCGTTCTAGGTTGCTGGACCTCGGTACGCAGTATGGCCGACAGAGACAGCTGTTAAAGGGCGCGAGCGGCTCAGAGCTGGATAGTTCGGACATCGAGAAAATTGATCTGTTGCAACGGCAAGTCCGTACTCAGTTGAGGCGATATAATTTCCGGTCGCTACCGCCGAATGAAATCGAGATAAGCAAGGATACCTATCGTCCAGCGCACGAGGGGTTTGACCTGGGTTTCGATCTATCGGCGAGCGACAATATCAGGGTTATTTGGTCCTACTTGTTGGGTATTCTATACGTAAGTCGCGAGCGAGGAGGGAATCATCTCAATCTGCTGATTTTCGATGAACCTCGCCAGCAGGAAACGGCGCCGGAAAGCTATCGCGAGCTGTTGCAACAGGCTGCGGAGCAAGGGGCAATGGGCGAGCAGATCATTTTTGCGACTAGTGAATCGTCGGGTCGAATTCGAGCAATGTTGGGAGAGGCGCGCGCAAACGTGCAATATCTCGAGCGCGGGGAGAAACTGCTGGTTCCTTCTGAGTTCAGCCTTATGCGTTGACGTCTCCGCTCCGGTAATAAGGTACCCAGCCTGGCATGTCGGTGTTATAGGATAACCGCATATTTTCGAATCTGCCCGCGAGTGCAGGTCGCGTACATGCTCGCCGTAGCCTGGATGTCTGCGCTGTATTCTGTACAGCTTATCGTGGTGCTTCGAATTCTGTAGATGAAGCATTGAATTCGGAGTTAACAGGATGGGATATTCAAGTATTATGGTTTCCTTTTTGAGCTACTTTTATGGGGGCATTCCGATACTTCCGTCGGCGGAAAAGGCGGTGGGGCAAATGTAATGCCGATACCGGATTGGTACCTCCAGCACCTGGTCAGTGGTTGTAACGTTCCTGTTCAGGAAGGGATTAATAGGCATGGCGCGTTACCGGTACCGGGACATGCACGTAAACGTGCGCGACACTGCAAGGCCACGCCCGCACCATGAGGTGGCCGAACATCACGCTGCCGCGCATATGCACTGGCTCGGCTACGGGGATGCCCAAGTCACGCCACGGGGTTCGGACGGTGGGATCGACGTCGTTTCTTCACAGGCGATCGCGCAGGTGAAGATGCATATGAAGCCTGTCGGTGCGCCGGACCTGCAACGTCTGTTCGGCGCACGGGGAAATCTTCACCACCAGGCGATGTTCTTCTATTCCCTGTCAGGCTACAGCCCGAAAGCCCTTGCGTACGCCAACGAACACGGCACTTTGCTCTTCCTGATTGGCCTGCACGGCATAGCTTCGCCCGTGAACGAGGCAGCTAAGCGGCTAGTCCGTGGCGTTGTTGATTCCCAGCGGGCAGAAGATAACCGCCGGCAGCAGCGTTTACAGCGGGTCGCGAGGGGGGAGAGCGCGCCGCAGTCACGGGCCGAGGAGCAGATTCGGCGGTTCGCGCAGATCGGGCGGTCCGCTACCCCGCAGCCCATGCGGCGGACTCGGGGCGGTGAGCAGTTCCCTGATGCTGAAAAGATCGCTCGTATGTGGGTGAGTGTGGCTGGGCGGGTGAATCCATCAGGGGAGCATCGGTTGAGGCAGGCGTGCGATTTGGTGGCGATATGTGCGTCAGGAGCGGTCGCCGGCGTTCTTCTGCTATTTGCGACGGTTGGGGTTTTCGTGGTCGGTGTCGACAACTGGGTTCCCGTCGTAATTTTCTGTTTGGCTGCTTCCGCCGGGTTCGGAGCCGTCGGTTGGTTTGCGTGGCTTAGGTACGATCGCCGCGATAGGGGCGGGTCCTGAGGATTCTGTGGTTTGAGTCCTGCTGGAGCCTTTAAGTAAGGCATGGAAGGCTCTCTTACGAGATCCTCGATGGTCAAAATTGTCGACCAATCAGCCGGACTCAGATGGCCCTGCGCGCACTATCCTTCTCCTATCGCCAGGCGTTGTGTGCTGGTCCAGTTCGCGTTATCTGGTCGGCCCGCCCGGCCACCAACTGCTCCGCAATAGCCGACCCGTCGAACAGGAACCGATGGCAGAATTCATCGTTGCAATGCGCGTCGAACAAGACGTTTGCCACCTGTCATTCTATTAAATTATGCTCGGAAGCTAGTGTGACGGGGACAGGAAAGCTCAATTGCGCAGTTCATGTCGGTGCGTTTGGTCACGCAGCGCTCGGCGGCGGATCTTCCCAGTCTGGGTTTTTGGCAGAGCTGGGATGATTTCGATCGTCCTCGGCCGCTTATACGGAGCAAGTCTATCGCGGGCGAACGCGATCAAGTCGTCGGCCCGGGCCGTATGCCCGTCTTTCAGGGATACGTAGGCAGCCACCGACTCACCTTGGTACTCGTCGGAAACTCCCACAACCGCCGCTTCGAGTACTGCCGGGTGTTCGTAGAGGACGTCCTCGACCTCACGTGGCCATACCTTGTAACCGGAGACGTTGATCTGGTCTTTGATCCGGTCGACGAGGTAGACCCAGCCCTGCTCGTCCACGATCGCGCTGTCGCCGGTTCGGAGGCGGCTTTGAGGTAGAGCGGCTTTGGATTCTTCTGGTTTGCGCCAGTATCCGCGGATGACCTGTGGGCCGGTGACGACTAGTTCGCCTTGGCTGCCGGGTGGGAGAGGGTGGCCTTCGGGGTCGACCACCTCGGCGTTCACTCCTGGGAGTGGTAGTCCAATGGACAGGGTGCCGCTGTCCGGGTCGACCGGGGCGCTCGTTCCGGGGGGCACCGCGGTGACTGCCGAGGAGGTTTCGGTCATGCCGTAGGCGTTGTGGATGTAGTGGCCGAAGCGTTCCTGGAAGCGGGCGACCGTGCTCGGCGGGACCGGCGCACCCCCGCTGTACAGCGTTTTGATGGTGGAGAAGTGTTCGGCCGTGGCGTATTCCGAGTTCATCATCGCGTTGAAGGCGGTGATGGAGCCGATGGTGTAGGTGACGCCGTGTTCGCGGAGGGCGTCGACGGCTACGTCGGTGTGGAAGCGGCCGGTGAAGACCAGGGAGGTTCGTTCGGTGAGGGCGAGGGCGCCGATGACGACCGCTCCGGTGATGTGGAACAGCGGGGCCAGGGCGAAGACGACGTCGCCGGGGGTGATGCCGGCGAGTTCGGCGAAGCTGGTGGTTACCGCGCGGACGTTGGCGTGCGAGTTCATCGCGCCCTTGGGCGGGCCGGTGGTGCCGGAGGTGTAGGCGAGGAAAGCGAGGTCGTCGCCGTTTACCTGGACCGATGGGGGTTTCCGGCCGGCGTACTCGTGGGCCAACGTGAGCAGGTCGGCTGCTTCGGCAGGGTGGTCTGCGGACCCCTCGGTGGCGGAGGGGGTTTCGGGTTTGAAGACGCGGGGGTCGTTGCGGGACTGGAGGTCCGACTCCGCGGTGCCGAGTACCCACCCGACTGTGGTGCCCTCGACGTCCGCCCGGACCTGCCGCACATCGCGGTCGGTGGTGATGATCCCGACCGGTTCGGCATCGCTGACCAGTTCGCGGAGTTCGCGGCCGCGATACATCGGGTTGAGCAGCAGGGCGATCGCGCCGAGTTTCCACAGGGCGAGCAGGACGAGCGCGTATTGCGGGATGTTCTGGAGGTGGATGCCCACCCGCTCACCGTGGCCCACGCCGCGGTAGGCGAAGGCGGCCGCGAGTGCGTCGGCGAGGTCGTCGGTTTCGCGGACGGTGAGTGTGGTGTCGAAGTAGACGAGGGCCGGGGCGTCGGGTTCGTGCTGGACTCGGTCGTTCCATGCCGCCACGAGTGTGGCGAACTGTGCGGTTACCTCTCGCGGGCGGGACGCCCCGCCCGCCGCACCCTCATCAAATGCGGCGGACGGGGCGTTCCCGGTATTACCGGTGGTCATGCGGGGAGTTCCTCGCGGCTGGTTTCGCGGATGGTCGCGACGGTGAGTAGGCCGATGGCGCAGACGCCCATCACCCAGTAGGCGGGTGACATCGCGCTGCCGGTCGTTTCGACGAGCTGGGCGGCGACATAGGGGGCGGTTCCGCCGGCGGCGATGGTGCCGATATTGAAGCCGAGGGAGACGCCGGTGTAGCGGACGGTGCGGGGGAACAGTTCGGTGAACAGGGGGAACGCGGGGACCTGGACGACGCCGTTGAGGACCATGTAGACGAAGTAGACGAGGCCGATGACGACGATGCTGGTGGTCGCGCCCATGATCAGGAACGCGGGGAGGGCGATGACTACGTAGGCGAGGTAGCCGGCGATGAGGACCGGTTTGCGGCCCCACCGGTCGGTGGCCATGCCGGCGAGCGGGAAGGTGGCGCAGGCCAGGGCGATGCTGACGGCGGAGGTCCAGTAGACGGCGTCTTTGGAGAATTCCAGGTCTTTGATCAGGTAGACGCTGAAGTAGGTGAGGCCGATATAGCCGGAGCCGTTCATCGCGATGGCGACGCCGATGACGCGGAGTACGGACAGCGGGTTCTTCTTGATGACGTCCATGAGCGGGCTCTTGGTGACCTGCTTCTTCTCGGCCATCTCCTCGAACTCGGGGGTGTCCTCGAGCTTCATCCGGACGCGGAGGCAGATGAGGGCGAGGGGGAGTGCGAGCAGGAACGGGATGCGCCAGCCCCACGACTCCATCTGTTCGTCGGTGGTGGCGAGTGCGACCACACCGACGACGGCGGCGGCCACGGCGAAGCCGAGGGTGGAGCCGACGGGGGTGAAGGAGCCGAAGAAGCCGCGGCGTTTGGGCGGGGCGGATTCGGCGATATAGGTCGCGGCACCGCCTACTTCGCCGCCGGCGGAGAAGCCCTGGGCGAGGCGGATGAGCACCAGGAGGGTGGGGGCGAGCACTCCGACGGACGAATGGGTCGGGAGCAGACCCAGGACGCCGCAGGCCACGCCCATACAGACGACGGTGATGACCAGTGCGGATCGGCGGCCGCGGCGGTCGCCTAGGCGGCCGAAGAAGATTCCGCCTAGGGGGCGGGCCACGTAGGCGACACCGAATACGGCGAGGGTCGCGAGCATCGAGGCGCCGGGGCTGTTCGAAGGGAAGAACAGGGGCGCGATGGTGACGGCGAGGAAGCCGTAGACCGCGAAGTCGTAGTACTCGATGAGGGTGCCGACGCCGCCGGCGATGGCGGCCCGGCGTGCCATGGACGGCGACTTCTCCGGTGCTATCACCGGTAGCGGGCCGGAGGGGTGCGTATCACGACGGGTGTCCTGGACGCGGTGATCTACGTTGGTCATTGCGCTTGTCCTTGGCTTGCGTGCTCGGCGAGCAGGAGTTCGTACGAGCCACCGGCCTCGATGACCTGGACGGTCCGCGGATTCGGTGGATTACCGACCAGTTCGGTGCCGTCGGCCAGGCGCATGGCCGCGGAACGCCAGTCGAGTGCCACGGGATCGTCGACTTTTACAGCGGTCGAGATACCGGGGATCGTGATCAACGGCATGCCGTTGAAGGTTTCGCCCCGCCAGAAACCGGGCGAGAACGATTCCGCGACGATCGCCTGGATGCCCGCGTTGCGGAGGGCGACCATCGGCGGATAGTGCGGATGACCGTAACCGAAGTTACGGCCGCCGACGATGATATCGCCGGGGCGGACGCGGTCGGCGAAGGAGGGGTCGTAGGCCTGCATACACACCGACCGCAGGTGGTCGGGGTCGTAGGACTTGATATTGGAGACGCCGACGACGAGGTCGATATCGAAATCGTCGCCGAAGATCCAGGCGACCTTGCCCTCGATCACGTCGGGCGGGGGTGGGTAGGCGCTCACTGGACGGACTCCTGGATGGTGCCGGCCAGGGCGCTCGCAGCGACGGTGTACGGGGAGCCCATGTAGATATTGGCGTCGGGGCTGCCCATGCGGCCGGAGATGTTGAGGACGCCGGTGGAGATGCAGTTCTCGCCGGCTTGCAGGGGCTTCTGGTAGCCGAAGCAGAAATCGCAGCTCGATATATTGATATGCGCACCCGCGGCCCGGAGCACATCGAGGATGCCCTCGTTCTCGGCTTGCTCGTACACCTTCTGCGAGGTCGGGACGACATTGAGCTCCACGCCGGGCGCCACCTTGCGGCCGTCGAGGACCAGGGCGGCGGCGCGTAGATCTTCGATGCGGCCGCTGGCGCACGAGCCGATGAAGGCTTTGGTGATCGGGGTGCCGGCGAGTTCCTGGGCGGTTTTGGTGTTGACGGCCCGGGCCGAGCCGGGGAGTACCACCCGGGGGGTGAGGGTGGCGAGGTCGATCTCGTAGCGGGCCGCGTAGGTGGCGTCGGCGTCGGGATACACGGCGTCGAAGCTGTGGCGGGCGACCTTGTTCGCGTAGGCCAGCGACATCTCGTCGGGTTCGAAGATGGCCGAGACTGCGCCGGTGAACATGGCCATTCCGCACAGGCCCTGGCGGTGGTCGATGGCCATCGAGCGGGCGCCGGGGCCGCCGAATTCCATCACCTGATGGGCGCAACCGTCGGCGCCGACCATATCGATGATGGTGTGCACGAGGTCGCGGCTGTCGACGCCGGGCGGGAACTCGCCGACCAGGTCGAAGCGGGTGGTGGCGGGGATATCGACGAAGACCTGGCCGGTGACCCAGGCTTCGATGAGGTCGCGGCGGATACCCCAGCCGAGGGCGCCGAACGCACCGACACCGCTGATGTGGCCGTCGAAATGGACCAGGAATTCGCCGGGGATCGCCAAGCCGAGTTCGGCGGTGAGCTGGTGGCCGATGCCGCGGCCCTCGTGCAGCTCGATGCCGTAGAACTCGCACCAGTCGCGGGTGACCTGGTGGACTTCGGTTTCCTTGTCGTTGCCCTTGCTGAGCATGTGGTCGATGAAGATGATGTAGCGGCTCGGATCCTTCAACTCGGTGATCCCGAAGTCGTCGCGCATCTGGCGGAACATCACATCGGTGTAGCCGGGGAAGTCGTAGGCGATCATCCGCGACGGCTGCACCGCGTGGTTCTCGCCGCTCCGGACCATCTTCTGATCCGAGGCGCGGCCCAGGATCTTCTCGGTCATCGTGTAGCCCACGGCGGTCACCGGTCCTGTTTCGCGGGTAGGTACTTGTTCTGCTTGGCCTCGACCTCGGGGAAGCCGATCAGTTCGACGAACTCGTGGTGCTGGAGGGCGTCGGCGCTGACCTGGGCGGGGGCTTCGCCCGCGGCGAGCCGTCGCAGCGCCTGCTGCGCGGCGCCGGTCGCCGCCATCAGGACCTGGGTGGGCAGCAGGGCGAGGCGGACGCCGATCTGGTCGAGGATCTCGGGGGTGAAATCACGTTCGGTCCAGGTCGAGGCGGTGAGGGTGGCCATGAGCGGGACCCCGACCGCCTCGTGGCAGCGCTGCCATTCCTCGACGGTCGCGAAGGTCTTGGTGACCGGCATGATCATGTCGGCGCCGGCTTCGACGTAGGCCTGGGCGCGGCGGATGGCCTCGTCACCGCGGGCATCGGTGCGGGCGATGAGGAGAACCTCGTCGGGGATCGAGTCGCGGACGGCGCGGATCTTGCCGGTCGCTTCGTCGACGCTGATCAGGTCTACGGGGTCGCCCACGCAGATGGGGCAGGACTTGGGGGAGACCTGGTCCTCCATGAACATTCCGCCGACGCCCGCGTCGGCGAATTTCGCGGCGGTGCGGGCGGCGTTGACGGCGTTGCCGTAGCCGGTGTCGATATCGGCGACCAGCGGCAGCTTCGAGGACTCGCGGATCGTGCGGACTGCCTGGAGGTTCTCGGTCTGGGTGTAGAGCTCGGCGTCGGGGAGGCCGAGCGCTGCCGAGACGGCGAATCCCGAGGCGCACAGTGCGCTGAATCCGGCCTGTTCGGCGAGGCGTGCGGTCAGGCCGTCCCATACGCCGGGCGCGTAGACCAGGCCGCGTGACGTGAGGTCTTTCAAGGTCGGGCTGCTCACTGTCAAACTCTCCGTTTCGCAATGCGGAATGCGTTTCAAAATCTCGATACGAGACGGTAAGGTGGCTCAGGTCACAAAGTCAACCCCGATCGATGAATCAGTTCGTAAGGTGGCGAGATCGATCGCCCGAGCCGTGGAAGCGAGTGAGTATCAAGTGGCTGTGCCGTCCGAGCCGAAGGCGACTGTGCCCGCCGAGTCCGAGGTGTCCGGGGGGCGCGATGTCGTGGGTGCCGTGCTCAAGGCGTGCACGCTGCTCGGTCACTTCAGTGCGGACCGGCCCACCTGGGCGTTGAACGACCTCACCGTGGCGAGCGGGATGAACAAGACCACCGTGTTCCGCCTGATGGCGACCCTGGTCCAGGCGGGATGGGTGGACCGCACCGAAGAAGGCGCCTACCGGGTGGCTATGCCGGTGTTCGAGATCGGCTCCGCGGCGCTGGCCAAACTCGATATCCGGTCGGCGGCAAAGCCGTTCATGACCGAACTGGCGACGGCGTTCGGCAACACGGCCTATCTGATGGTGCCGGCCGAACAGGGTGCGGTCTGCATCGATCTGCTCGAGGGGCGTAACTCGCTCGTGGTCGCCGGGATCAATGTCGGGTCGGTGATGCCCTATCACGTGGCCGCGGGGCCGGCCGTCATGCTCGCCCATTCGAAAGCGTTGCGGGACAGGTGGATCACGAATGATCTGCCCGCGATCACCGAGCAGACCATTACCGAGGCGGACCGGCTCGTCGAACATCTGGACGAGATCGAGCGAGCCGGCTATTCGGTGAGCAATTCCGACTATCTGCCCGGGGTCGCCGCGGTGGCGGCACCGATCCTGGGGCGGGACGGATCGGTGGTCGCTTCCATCAGCGTCGGTGGCCGTTCCGAGGAGTTCGAAGGCGAGGCGCTCACCGCGAAGATCGAGAAGGTGTGTGATGCCGGAGCGCGGATCACGCGGATCGTGCAAGCGCTACCGCGCGGCTAGAGCGAATCCCGGAGTCGGTCGGGCCGCGGGCTGTCGGCCGGTCTCCCGCGCCGATACGAAGGTAGCGCGTACGCGACCGTGAAACGGTCCTGTTCTCCACCGACTTCCCCCGGCCGCCGCTCTGTAATGGAGGCGTGGATACAACGCTGGCCCACAGGCGGCCGTTCGGGCACAACACCGTAAGCCGGAGGGGGGTTCGATGGTTCCTGTTGCTTGCCTTCGCGGGGGCATGGATTCCGTGGGGTATCGCCGGAGCGGCCGGGTATTCGCTCGACGATCCGGTCGTCCAACTGCTCGTCCTGCGCGGTTTCTCACCCCGGGTACTGGCCGAACGCGGCCTCGAACCGGCATTGATCGATCTCGCGGCGGATCTGCCGCTGGATATCCGCATCGACCTCGACGCGCCGTCGGTCCCCGGCAACCGGCTGCCACCGGCCGTCGAGCACATGTCCTACGTGCTGGTCGCCGAATGCCTCACCAATGTGGTCCGGCACACCGGCGCGGCCCGGGTCGGCGTGCGCGGCACGCACACCGACCGGAAGTGGATACTGAGCATCACCGACGACGGGCCCGGCGGCGCGCATATCGTGGCCGGCCACGGCCTCGAACGCCTGCAGCGCAGGCTCGCCGCCCTGGACGGACAGTTGACGGTGACCAGTCCGCCCGGCGGGCCGACGACCATCCGGATGGAGTGCTCAGTGTGACCGCACCACCCCCTCGACTGCGGATCGTGCTGGCCGAAGACAGCCCACTGCTGCGCGCGGGACTCGAGAGTGTGCTCACCTCGGCCGGACACGAGGTGAGCGCGGCGGTCGGCGACGCGGCGGGTCTCGTCCACGCCTACGCGGCCTACGCACCGGATCTGGTGATCACCGATGTGCGGATGCCGCCCAACGGCACCGACGACGGACTCCGCGCCGCGGCCGAGCTACGCGGCCGCGACCCGAATCTCGGCATAGTCGTTCTCTCCCAGTATGTTTCGGTCGCATATCTGGACGATCTACTCGGTGCTGATTCGACCGAAGGCGGTGTGGGCTACCTCCTGAAAGAACGGGTGGGACATGTGCGGCAGTTTCTCGACACCGTCTCCCGCGTCGCCGCGGGCGAGACGATCGTCGATCCCGAGGTCGTCCGCGCACTCGTCAAATCGAGCAGGCACCGCACACCGCTGGCCGATCTCACCGCACGGGAGCGGGAAGTGCTCGCGCTGGTGGCGGAGGGGGCTGCGACACTCATCTACCTCCGCTCGCTCGGACAGTCTCCTGCCCGCTGAGCAGCGGGTCCCTTCCCCCGAGCGGCGAGGTCGTCGCAGTCGGAGTGCACATCGAATTCGGCGGCCACGGTCGTGCCGATGCTGTGCACAGAGCCGGCGGCCTCATATCAGGGGCGTGGGTGGCCCGCCGCGCGGTAGTGTTCCGGGCATGCGTGGTGGGAGAACGGGGGGCCGGTGGCTCGTCGCGGTTGCTTTGTTGCTGATGGCGCCGATTGCCGGTTGCGGACATTCGGTGTCGGGCAGCGCGGTCGCGGCGGAAGCGGAAACCGTCGAATCGGATTCGCTGAACCTGGCTGATATCACCGGCGTCTGGGTCGGCACGTACACCTGTGCACAGGGTGAGACCGGGCTCGAGCTGACCGTCGAGGACAGCGGGCGGACCGAATTCGCCTTCCATCCCTTGGCGAACAATCCTGAGGCGAAGTCGGGCAAGTACGAAATGCGTGCCTCGGTCCAGGGCGAGAAGGTGGAGTTCGACCAGGTCCGCTGGATCGAACGGCCCGGTGACTACGGAATGGTGGATCTGGTGGCCACCCGGGTGCAGCCGAGCACCATGCGCGGGAACGTGTCGGCCGCGGGATGCACGACGTTCCAGGTCGAGCGGAAGCGGAACTGATCGATTCCGGGGCAGCGGACACCCGGGATCACCCTGGCACGGATGAACTCTGTTGTGCTGCGGCGTGCCCTGCCTGGAGGTTCTCGGTTCGGGTGTAGAGCTCGGCGCTCGCACGAACTACCGGCGACCCCGCTGCCACGGAGTCGGGACCGGTGCTCGGCCGTTGCGCTCGTGATTCTGCTGCGGCGTCAGTGTCTGGTCGGGGACGTCGCGGTCGGCATGCGCGGCCCATGGTGCGGGCCTGCGGTCTTTGCGAGGGGGGAGGTCGAGGGCTTCTTCGATGTGGGGGATGCGGGTCGACCGGGCTGGTGACCGTTCGGGTGCGGTGTCGAGGTTCCCGGTGTCGATCGGACGCTCGCCCCTGGTGGCTGTCGGCGGTGCGGACTCCGCGGGATCGGGTCCGATCCGCGCACCGTGTCCGGAGGTTTCGTTTCCGGCGAGTGGTACTTCCGGGATGGTGTTTGTGAGGTTGGTTTGGTGGGGGGTTTTCCAGGGCTTCGGTTGGTGGGTTGTGGGGGTTTCGGCGGGGTGTGTCGGGAGGGCCGATCGGGAGTTGAACGGTTTATCCGGTGACGAGGGCTGCGCGGCGCCCGGTGTTCGTGGCGACGGCGCCTCGGGGCCCGGTTCGGTCGGGGTGGGGGCCTGCTGGGGGCCCGGCTCGGGCGGCGGTGGGGTGGTTTCGGGAGATGAGCCTTGTAGCTCGGATTCGGGGTCTTCCTTGTGTCGGCGGCGGAATATCCCACCGCGCTTCGGCGGTCGCGCGGGGGACAGGCCGCCTTTGTTGTTGTCGGTGAAGTAGGCGAAGGAGACTGTGTCGGGGTCGTCGAGGAGCTTGCCCAAGCGGAGGGGGACGCCTTCGATATCGGTGATGATCGCGCCCTCCACCTGGGTCCCCTTCTGGGTGATCACGACGGCGAGGGCGACCTCGTCTTGTCGGGTGCGGACTTTTCCGACGATATCGGCGACCGCGGCGTCGCCGGTGAGGGCATGCGGTCTGATCTTGGTGCCGATGATGTCCTCGAGCGGTTTCCAGCTGCCCTTCGCGTTCGACTTCGGGTCGGTGTATTCGGTGTCGCCGCGCAGCTTTTGGAATGCGCGGGCGAGTTGTTTCGTGGTATTCGTGACGGCGGCGGGGTCGGCGGCGACGGAATCGGGGTGTGGGGACGAACCGTCGCCTGTCTGCGGCAGTTTCGCATTCCGGCGGCGCGTCGCAATTCCGATCACGGATGCCCCGATGCCCGACGCGGTCAACAACGCGGCGTCCAGCAAGCCGACCGTGGTGGAACCGAGAGCGAACATGGGGGAGAGGGCGGCGCCGGCGGCCATCCCCCAGATGAGGTTGGTGGTATTGATGGCGGAAGTCGTGCCGGCCAGCGCGTCGCCGGCTACCTCGTCTCGTTTGCCCGCGAACTGCAGGTTGTTGATATATGAGGCGACACCGGCTGTGAACGATAGCGCACCGATGGCCAGTGGTTGGCCCGGAATCAACGCGTAGGCCCCCATTTGAGCCGCCAGCGTGTACAACGACCACGGATAGGCGCGCTCAAAGGAAATGTGGCGCCGGAGCTTTTCCGTGAACGGGTATGCTGCGGCGTACCCCAGACCGAGGGACGCGAAGACTACTCCCTTGGCTGCCGAGCCGTAGTTTTGTTCGTTGGCCATGATCGCGACGTGCGATTGGCCGAGCCCGACCGCGAAAACCGCAGGCGGGCTGATGGCCAGGTACCATTTCATCCAGTCGTCCGCCAACATGCGGCGGATCCCGGCCACGGTCCCAGGCTTTTTTGTCGCCTTCTCTCCCTTGGCTTTCTGCTCCGCCACCATTTTCTTGAACTCCGCGGCCTCTTTTTTGAACTCGGCCCGCGTCGGCGAGGGAAGCTTCGACAGCACGAATAAGTTCACGCCGTGTGCCGCGGCGAGGAGTCCGTTCATGAACCAATCGCCGATCGCCGAGGCCGCCGGACCGAGCCCTTTGCCCACCGCGCTGCCCGACGAACGCTCGATCAATGAATACTTTCTGGCGACAACCTTTTCTTCCTCGGACTTGGCCAACCACATGTTGTAGAGCGTCCCGATATTACCGTTGACATTATCGATGAAGACCAGGATTCCAGCCACGCCTATCGCGGCGTATATGACGCCGTCCAGTCCGAACATGATCCAGCCGCCGGCGGCAGCAGACGCCGTGAGACCGAGGCTCGACATGAATTTCAGTGATTCACGATGTCGGAAACTGTTCCCAATTTTGACAGCCGAGAGGGAACCCACGAATCCTGCTGCGTTGGCCGTGAGTTGCGCAACCGAGAGATCGGAATTCGTCGCGCCGTGATCGAGCAGGAACGAGCTGTTCAACTGGATGATCGAGGTGGTCGCGATGGCGATCGGGACAGAGGTGAAGAACCGTTTCCGGAGGTTCTTGTTGGGTGGGGTTCTCGCGGTGTGGGCCGCAGGCGAATCCAGGAATTTCGAGGCGCTATTGGTCGCCGGGGCCTGTTCGGGCTGTGTGGCTTGGTCGGGTTGCGTGGCTTCGTCGGGCTGCTGCACCGCCGTGCCGGGCTCTTCGGCGGCTGGTTCTTGGATTATGCGCTGCGGTTCGGCCGGGGGCTCGGCGACGGGTGCGGGGGCCGGGGTGGTTTCCGAACCCGGCTGTGGCGCGGGTTGCGGTGCGCCCGCCGGCGGCGGTGTGGGCGTGGTCGGATTCGACTTCGGCCCGCCACGGTTCTTGCGGCCCTTGTGGGGTCTGTTTCCACCGGCTTTCGCTTGAACCCACGGGAACGAGACGGCCTCCACCGGTTCGCTCGGCGGCACCGCGAGGAAAGCACCCGGTCTGCTCGCGTGATCCGGGAGGCCGCTCAGCGGTGGGAGGTAGTCGAGGCTGGAGGGGTCGAAAGGGACCCAGCGGGACGGGTCGGTGGGTGCGCCGGGTGCGTTCCTGTCGAAGCGGGTGGGGAATTGGTTCGGACGCAGGACAGTGTCGGGAGATGCGGTGGGGGACCCGGCGGGGGGTGGGGCAGGCAGCGGGGTCGGGGGTGTGGCGGACAGGCGTTGTGGCGAGGTGGACCACGGGTTCGTCGCGGGTTCGGTCAGCGGGTTCGCTTCCGCGGCATCTCGATCGGTGTCCGCCGGCTGGTCTAGGAATGGGCTCGTCGCGGGGAAGGTCGGGCGGAGTTCGGTGTGGTCACGGGGTACCGCGAGCTCTCGGTCGGACTGCTCTTCCTCCTCGATGTGCGGGACGCCGGGGAGATGGAATTCGCCACCGTCGGGCCGCTGGTATTCGCGGGGCGCCTCGACGGGAAATGTGGTGCCGTATTCGCCGGGGTTCGGGAAGACGTCCGGCCGGGGGAGGATGAACTCTGGATCGGAGGCCGGAGGCTGGTACTCATCGGGCTCTGCGTCCGGTGTCGTAACAGTCAGGCCGCCCGTGGCCGGGGCGTGCGTCGGCGCGTCGTGGGTCGCGATCACCTCGGCTCTGGTGCCGAGCCCGCCTGCCGGTGACGGCGAATCTATCGGCGGGGTGGCGTAACCCGTCTCCGAAGCCGCGGCCGCCGCAGTCGCGGTCGTAGCGGCTGCTGCCGTCGCGGCCGCGGCAGTCGACGGAGGTTCGGTGCGCGGTACGCCCGGCTGCGGCCCGGGATCGACCGGCGCTCGGAGGCCGGTGGCACCGGGCTCCGGCGCGATGGCCGATACGTGGGCGTTCGCCGTGTTCGGCGGGAGGCCGGGTTCGGACTGCGGTGTGGCCGTAACCTCTTGGTGTGCGCCGTTGTTCGGCGTGGTGGTCGATCCCGGAGTGTTCTCAGGAGTCGATCGCGGCGGCGCTGTGGGGGGTTCCGTTGTGTGAGTGGGGGCGGCGTGAGCGGTTGGTTCCGCAACAGTGGGGCTCGAGGTGACCGTTTCGGTCGCGTTGGGGACTGCGGTTGCGGTCTCCGGCTGCTGGGCCGCGGTCACCGGCGGCGCGTTGTCCGGTGTGGGCGCCGAGGGGAGGTCGAAGGCATGGGCGAGGTCGGCGAACGCGGCGTGTTCGGCGGGGCTGAGCGAGGTTTCGGGGGCGGGCGGTGCGTTGGCGGGACGGTCCAGGAGTGCGGTGCCGCCGTCGACTCGGTTGCCGAGGTTGTCCCAGGGGACGTCGATACCGATCATGCCGCCGGTCTCGCCGTTGTGGAGTTGGAACTTCGGCAATCCGTCGGTGAAGTAGACGCCGTTGACGATCTTGGTCCGGGGCAGTTGGTCGTAGAAGTTCTCGAGGGCGTCGGGGTTTTCGCGGGTGCTGACCCTGTCGGTCCGGTTGCCTGCCGAGTCGACGTCGTATTCGAGGACTCTTCCTTCGGAATAGGTCTCGCGGTCGATCACGACGCGTTTGATCTCGCCGTCGGGGCCGGTGACCACCCTGGTGAGCCGTTCGGAGATCACGACGTGGCCGGGTTTGGTCTGGGTGACGGTTCCGGCGTGTGCGCCGTGCTCGAATTGGAAGGCGAAAGCGTTGTGTCCGCCGTTGTTCGCGACCTCTTCGACGAGTTCGCGCGGTGTGCGCCACCCGCCGGGTTTGAAGTCGCCGCCGACGGCTTTGGCGTAGGACCCGGCGTCGACGCCGGCGACCGCGGCGTCGTCGACGATCGCGGTGGGGTCGCCGCCCCATTGAACGTCGTGTTGGTCTACGTAGTCCTTGGTGCGGGCCACCGCTTCGGGGGCGCAGTTCATTTCCCCGGGGCCGCGGTCGTAGGTGATGAGGCCGGAGGGGTGTGAGCCGTCCCCGGTCTGCGGTGGCACGCCGCCGGTGAGGTCGGGGTGATTGCCGGTGGGTGGGTCACCGGCGCCGGTGACCGCGTGATCGGCGGTGGGAGCGAGAGCGCCGCCGTCGTGTGCCGCGGGGGTGAATTGGTCGGGTGCGGGTGTGGTGTCGGGCGCCGTTACGGCGGGGGCGTCGGCGAGCGCGGTCGGCCCGGATCCGTCGGCGACTCCCGAGTGAGGCGGGGCGGCGGTCGGGTCCGCCGAGATCATGGGGGGCGGGGTGTCGGGTGTGGCCGAGACGCGCGGGCCCGGGGCGTCGGGTCCGGCCGATGTCGAGGAGATCACACGCACCGGCCGGGCCTCGGGCGCGGCCGAGGCGCCGGCGGGTGCGAGGTGGGGTGTTGCCGGTGCGGCGGTGTGAGGTGCCCCCGGACCTCGATTCCCCGTGGGCGAATTGGATTGTGGCCCGGAATCTTTCGAGCCGGAGCCGCTGGCGGGGGGTAGCTCCTGGCCGGGGTGGCGGGGCACGCCGCGTGGCTCGGCGAGATAGTTCTCCGCGGCCTGCCGGGGGCCGCCTTCGGCGAATTTCGCGGGGTCGAGCTTGGCTCTGGCGTCGTCATAGATCTGATTGATATCCCCGACGAGCTCGGGGGGAACCTCTTGTCCGTGTGCCATATCCGTGCTCGACAGGTCCCTGGGCGGGACCGCGTGACCGTCTCCGGCCGCGGTCACCGACCGCCCCGGCCGTCCCGTTTGCCCCACCGGGGCCGAAGTCTGCTGAGGGTTGCCCGCGTCGCCGATGACCGGATCGTGCGGGTGCACGGATCTGATGTCGGGAGGCGCGGCCCCCGCGCCGGAGTCGGCGAATACCGGTCCGGACCGGGACGCGGCCCGCGCGGCGTTCAACGACGACCCCACCGAGGTGACCAGACCGGACCCCGCCCCCGTGATCCCCATACTGAGCAGATCCTTGCCCCGCAGTTCACCACCGGTGACCGCCCAGGCGGTGACCCCACCGGCAACCCCGCCCGATATGCCACCCCCGGCGCCCGCGGCCAGCGTCGCCAGCACCTGCCCGCTCATCCGCGCAGTCCGCGTCGACGCCACATTCACCGTGCGCCGCAGCACCGTCGACGCCAGGATCCGCCCCACCGGAGCACCGACCATGGCGCCCGCGGCGGCCGCGGCAGTCGCGACCCCGACGTCCTTCCAGTTGGTTTTCTTCCGGTGCCCCCACGCGATCTGGATCTGCTGCGCACCCAGGTTGACGCCGCCCCCGATCCCCATGCCGAGCACGGCCGCACCCACTGTCGCCGACAACCTCGGGAATCGCACCACCAACCTGGCCAGCAGCTGCGCCAACTGGAGCAGCATGCCGCGCCACCCCATCACCGCGGCCTCCCTGGCCGCGAGCCGCTGCGCGTAGATCAGCACCGACCCGCCCGCGGCGAACAATGCCAGCGACGCCGCCACCTGCAGCGCCAGCGTGATGATGATCCCGTAGGCCAGCAATTGCTGGAACTCCAGCACCATGGCGGTCTCATAGGCCTTGCGCGCCAGATCGTCCAGACCCTTGGCCACCGACCGCATATCGGCGATGTTCGCCGCGATCTGCTCGGCGACCGTGTCCCCGGCCGCCCCCTCGAGCACACCCGGCAACTGCTCGCGCGCGACCCTCTCGAGCTCATCGGCCAACTCCGAGAGTCCACTCCCCGCCGCCGAATGGTGATCTCCGCACCGACGCAGACCCTCCGCTTTGCACTCGGGGACCTGGCCTGCGACCACCTCGACGATCCACGGCGGAATGCCCTCCGGAAGCCCCAGATTCACTTCAGGACCTCTCCATGCCGGGCGCCCACCGGGACCGCCGCCGTATCGGCCGGGAGCGATTGCGGCAGTCCATCATCGGAATCGACGAGACGGTCGCCACCCGCCCGAGCGGCGGAGTGAGCGTGGATGGCTTCGAGCACTGGGGTGTGGCCGTCGTCCAGGGCGATGAGAGCCCGGCCTCTGATCGAGGATCCGGCCTGCGCGTGGACGGGACGCCTAATGGGCTGTGCTGCGGGAATATCGGAGTTCGGGCATGCGCCGAAGGAAGATTTATCCGCGGGGTTTCGCATCGTCGCGCCGGTTGCGGAGGATCCGGCGGGATGTGTCGCGCCGGAGGGTGTCGAAGTCTGCGAGCGGGGCGTCGCTGTCGGCGGCGGATATCACCCGGGCCGGCGATGCCGTGCCCGTGGTCCGCGGTTCACCGGTGGGCATATCGGTCCGGCAACCGATATTCCGCCGGTGTTCGCCTTGTCGAAGAGATGTTCTCGACCGAGGGTGCGCTCGGTCGTCGGAGTGACATCGGTCTATGCGAACCAGCACACCCGTCTCCATCGGGTGCTCGGGACCAGGTTTCGGTGTTGGGGGCACGACCCGGCAGCCGCGCGGGCCGAAGACGGTCCGCGTGCGTCCGGTCGACGCATCGGGTCGGTCGGCGCCGCGCAACACACGGGAATTGACATGTCGGTGAATTTAGCCCGGCGGATTCGGCCGGGGCGGATCAGGAACTTCCCAATGTTGGGTATCGCGCGGGGAGAGTACATCATTCGGCCGCCGGGGCCGATGCCGTCGCCGCGGCGGCGGGCCGGATCCAGGAGCGGGATTCTCCTCCTACCGGGCCCGATGGGGATTCGAATCGCCGATCCGTCCTGCGGAAGCCTATGTCAGCGAAAGCGATTCGCTAGTGGAGTTCTGATCCGCGCCGGCTCTCACGGCATCCGGGCAGTCGCCCCGAGCCCCACGTCGAGTACCGATCCGGTTGTGTAGCGGCCGGATTCGCCGACCAGATAATCGACCGCGTCGGCGATCGCCTCCGGTGGGCACCACGGGATCCGCATGGGGCTCATCCGGGCGTATCGGTCTTCGACGTCTATTCTTTCGGGGTGGTCGAGATCGGGTGCGAACAATGAGTACAACGCCGGGTTGTGCAGCATCGGGGTATCCACATTGGTAGGGCAGACGACGTTCGCGGTCACGCCGCTTTCCGCGTATTCGAGAGCGACGGATTTGACCAGACCGATCACACCCCATTTCGACGCCGAGTAGTGGGCGAGATTCGGAGTTCCCTGTCTGCCGCTCATCGATGAGATCGCCACGATCCGGCCCGACTCGGTGGCGGCCATATGGGGTAGGACGGCCCGGATGCAGTGGAACGTCCCGGTCAGATTCGTGGCCAGCATATCGGCCCACATTGCGTCGGAGAGTTCGGCGGCCGGCGCGAATCCGACGATTCCGGCGCACGTTACGAGAATGTCGATGCCGCCCGCGCGTGCGGCGACCGCGTCGGCGAACGCGGTGACGGACGTGGCGTCCCGGACGTCCAGTACGGATGGGTGGCAGTCGCCGCCGTCGCTCTCGATCAGGCGGGCTGTCTCGGCGAGATCGTCGCTGGTCGCCAGCGGATAAGGGGCTGTATCGCTGGGCGCGCACAAGTCGGCGATCCACACGGTGGCGCCGCGTCGGGCGAGCGACCGCGCGACCGCGCGACCCTGTCCTCGCGCGGCGCCCGTGACGATTGCCGTGCGGCCGGTGAGGTCGGCTACGCCGTCAGGCATGGTCATCTCCCGTGTTCGTCTCGATCAACTGCCGTACCCGGGCTTTGGCGATCTTTCCGCCGGGGGCCAACGGCATATTCTCGAACACTCGCAGTCGTTCCGGTAGGTATTCGCGGGTGATTCCGGCTTCGCGAAGCCACGAATTCAGCTCGTCGAGCGTCAAATGGTCGGTTCCTGGAGTCAATGTCACCGCGGCACACAGTCGTTCGCCGAATATAGGATCGGGCACGCCGACCGCCGCGACCATTTCCACCGCAGGGTGCTCGCGAACGAAGTCCTCCACTTCGAGTGCGGAGATGTTCTTGCCGCCGCGAATGATCAGGTCCGCCAGCCGCCCCACTACTCGCAGTCGATCGGATTCGTCGACTTCCACGATGTCACCGAGGAGGATCCAGCCGTCGTCGGTGAACAGTTCGGCGTTCGCGGCCTCGTCGTTCCAGTAACCGGGCGATATGAGCGGTCCGCGCACCGCGGGCTGTCCACGCCGGACGCCGGGGCCGCCTTCGTTCGTGCCGTCGTCGAGGACCCGGACGTTCATCTCCGGGATGAGGCGGCCGCTGGTGCCCAGCCGGGTCTCGTCGTCATCGTCGACCGTGGTGGCGCTCGCCGCCCCGGTCTCGTTGGAACCGTAGAACTGGAGGACCAGCGCGCCGGTGGCTTCCTCGAAACGTTTGGCCTCGGCGTAGGGCACGGCCTCGCCGCCGGTGAACATGACTCGCAGCGTGCTCGCTCGGGCCGGTGTGCTGTCCGGTGTCTGCAGCATCATCCGGAACTGGGTGCTCACACAGGCCAGCACGGTGGCGTGGTGGCGGGCCATCAGATCGATTGCGATCACGGGATCGAATCTGTCCATCACCAGGGCCGGCCGGCCGAGGAGCGCCGGCAGGAAATGCGAGGTCCACAGCCCGAACCCGAAGGGCGCGGGGACGAACGCGGCGACGACCTCCTGTGCGTGCATGGCGGCGTTGCGGCAGGCCACCGCCGCGAAGGAGTTCCACCGCCGCTGGGTCTGCTTGACCAGCTTCGGCCGCCCGGTCGTGCCCGACGTGCTGTTGAGGAGGCACACGTCGTCCACGGAGAACTCCGCCGGAACTGCGGGGCGCCCGGTCGCCCAGGCCGCGTCGCCGTCGATGGTGATCTCCGCGCCGTCGACGAGGACCAGCGCTGCCGGGGTCGCGTCGCGTGCCTGCAATTCGCGCACCAGATCGGACACCGGTCGCCCGCGGTTGTCGCTGGTGGTCACGAGCACGGTGGAACCGGACGCCGACATCAGATGAGCGACTTCCGCCGGTCCGGAGCGCGCCCCGACCGCGACGGCGAGCACCCCGGCGCGGTACGCCCCGACCAGCGCGGCGTGGAACTCCACGGTGTCGGGCAGGTAGACGGTGGCGGCCGGAGTGTTCCCCAGGGAGAGCAGCGCCGCGCAGACGCTGTCGGCGATGCGGTCGTATTCGGCCCAGGTGGTGGTCCCGGCCGGGCTGATGTACGCGGGTTCGTCCGCCCGGCTGCGGGCCCAGTGCCGAACCAGGTCGCTCACCGAGTAGTCGGTGAACGCGTCCGGGTCGGCGGTGAATCCGGGGGTGTCGGCGATATCGGCGCGGCGGGCCGGTTTCATCACAGGGCTTCCTCCAGCATGCCCATGGCGGCACGGTAGGCGGTATCGAGGTCGGCGGCGTTCTCCTTCGGCTCGGAGAGGGTGCCACGGATCATGACGTACCCGCGGTCGACGATGCGGGAGACACGGTGCAAAGCCGGTTCGGCGACCACGACCGTGATCCCGGTGTCCGCCAGCTCGCGAACGTGGTCGAGCAGCTCCCCGGAGATCTTCGGCGACAGCGCGGTGGTCATCTCGTCGAGCAGGAGCACCCGCGGTGCGACCAGCAGGGCGCGGGCGAGCACCAGCATCTGCTGTTCGCCGCCGGAGAGGACGCCGGCGAGCTGTTTCGACCGGGTCCGCAGGATCGGGAACCGGTCGAAGGCCGTGTCGAGGACGTCGTTGCGGGCGCCCAGCAGTCGTGCCCCGATCTCGAGGTTCTCCCGTACCGTCAAGCGCCCGAACAATTGCCGGCCCTGAGGGACGAAAGCGACTCCGGCGCGCAGCCGCTGCTGGGCGGGCGCACCGCTGAGCTCGGTGTCGTCGAGGGTGACGGCGCCGCGTGCCGGAGTACTGCCGAACAGCGCGGAGAGCAGGCTCGACTTACCGGCGCCGTTCGGCCCCACCAGCGCGGTGACCTCGCCCGAGCCCGCGCGCAGCGTGACGTCCCGGACCGCGACGGCGTTGCCGTAGCTGACCGTGATCCCGTGGGTGGTGATCATCGGGCCTCCTCAGGGGATGCGGTGCCGAAGTAGACGGACTGCATTTCCGCGCTGCGCATACAGTCCTGCGGGGTTCCGGTGAAGGCCACCCGGCCGTCCGCCAGCAACACCACCGAATCGGCGAGTTCGGCGATCAGATCGACATTGTGATCGACCAGGACGACCGACCGTCCCGAGTCGCGGACCTTGTGCACGGCGTGTGAGATTCGCGCGATCCCGTCGGTATCGGATCCGGCGAACGGCTCGTCCAGCAGCAGCACCCGGGGTTCGGCTGCCATGGCGCGGGCGATCTCGACCAGACGCTGCGATCCGAGGCCGAGGCTGCCGGTGGGTACCGGCTCGGTGGTGACGCCGTACTCCTCGGCGACCGCCCTCGCCTGGTCGAGTACCGCGTGCGGTGTACCCGCGAGGCCGCGCAGGAGAGCCAGTAGTGCGGCGCCGTAGGAACCGATCGACCGGCCGACGATACCGGGCACGATGTTCTCGACGGGTGTCAGTTCCAGTGCCAGTTGTGGGTGCTGGAAGGTGCGGGCGAGCCCCGCTCCGGCTCGCCGGGCCGGACCGGAACGCAGTTCGCGGCCTTCGACGTGCACCGTGCCCGAGCTGGCGGACTGGGTGCCGACGATGCAATCGACCAGGGTGGTCTTTCCCGCACCGTTGGGGCCGACCAATCCGAGCACGCGGCCGGGCGGTAGCTCGAACCCGACGTTGTCCACGGCGGTGACGCCGCCGTAGTGCTTGGTCACTCCTGCCACGGACAGCAGGGCTGCGGAGGATGTGGATGCCATCGTGGTCACCTCCTGTCTCGGGGCCGGGACGGTATGAGCCGGGTGGAGATCCGGCGGGCCCAGCCGATGATTCCGCCGGGTGCGAGCAGCAGGATGACCAGTACGACCACGGCCAGCAGCAGCTCGCCCGAGCCCTGGTAGCCGGGCATGTTCAAGGTGACGGCCACGACGATCAGCGCACCGAGCGGCGCGCCCCAGGCCGATCCGCGGCCACCGATGATCGGCATGAAAATGGCGAGGAACACCAGGTCCAGACCGAAGGTCTCCGGGGTCACCGCCTGTACCGATACCGTGAACAGCGCGCCGCCGGTGGAGGCGATCGCCGCGCCGACCGCCAATGCCACCACTGTCAGATGGGTCGGGGAGATGCCGGCGGATTGCACCGCGGGAGCGCTCTCGCGGGCGGCGGAGAGCGAGATGCCCCAGGCGGAGCGACGGAGCCGGTCGATCAGGACCGCTACCGCGCAGACGAATACGATCGCGGCCACCACCTGGGCGTAGCGCGGCGGTTCCCAGCCGAACAGCGACGGAACCGGGATGGCGGAGATTCCCGACGCACCGCCGGTGACGGCGGTGGCGTCGCCCAGCCAATGTTCGAAGGCGATCGCGAAGAGCAATGTCACGGCCGCGAGATAGAACCCGGACAGTTTCCGGGTCGCCACGGCGATGACGAGGGCGACCGCGGCGGCGATCAGCATGCCGGCGAGCCAGCCCCACCACGGTGACAGGCCCTGTTTCACCGAGAGGTAGGCGACCGCGTACGCGCCGATGGCCGCATAGGCGCTGTAGGCCATGGACAGTGAGCCGGCCAGCACGAACGGAAGGTACATGCCCAGCGCGACCAGGGCGTAGGTGGCGGCGAGGAAGACGAGGTCCTGGCGGTACAGGCTGGGCCCCATCCAGAGCAACACCACGACGACGACCGCGAGGCAGGTGGACAGTTCGGCGAGCAGCGCCCGTGCGGTAGGTCTGGTGGTTGTGATCGCGGCAGCACCCATCACACACGCACCTTTCGTTGGAACAGGCCTTCGGGACGGAACGCGAAGAACACGAGGGCGATGAGGAAGATGGCGATCGAACTGCCGGTCGCGCCGAAATAGAAGGCGCCGAACACCTGGACGCAGCCGAGCAGGAGTCCGCCTATCAAAGGCGCCCAGGGTTTTCCGGTGCCGCCGACGACGAGGGCGATGAATCCGGTGAGCGTCCAGGACAATCCGCTGGTGAACTGGGCGCCGGATTTGGCGGCGAAGACGATTCCGGCGAGGGCGGCGATGGCTCCGGAGAGACCGAATGCCCACAGCCGGACTCTGTTGACGTTCACGCCGATCATGCGTGCGGCTTCGTGGTTGTCACCGACCGCGCGCAAGAGCTGGCCGGTGGCGGTGAGCCGCAGCCAGAGCACAGTGGCGGACAGTACGACCGCGGTGACCAGGACAATGGCGGCCGTGGTGCCCTGCACCGCCACCGACCCGACGCGGAAATCCGGCAGCGGGATCAGCGCGGCCACCGAGACCGGCGTCCGGCCGAAGATCGTGCCCGCGAGCTGCTGGATGGCGAACAGCGTGGCGGTGACGGCGACCAGCGCGGGAAGTTCCGCGCCGCCGGACCGGCGTTGCACGGGCCGGACCACGACGACTTCGGTCAGCAGTGATATCCCCACTGCGACAGCGACTCCCAGGGCCGCGCCGACCAGGACCGGCACTCCCCAGTGGGCGGTCGCGTACCCGGTGAGCACGGCCGCGGCCATCGCGTACGGGCCGGCGGCGAAGTTGAAGAACGAAGCGCCCACGACGACCAGATAGATCGACAGGGCGACCAGGGCGAAGAAGCAGCCGATCTCGGCCGCGGCAAGCCACAGCTGTGGGTCGCTCATCGCTGCGCTCCCTTGTTCGAGCACTGCGGCTGGTATTCCGACCAGGGCCCGGCGGGTGTGTTGTCGCTGCCGAACTCGATGAGCACCAGACCGCAGGCCGAGTCCGGGGCGATGTGTTTATCGGGTGAGAACGACAAGGTCAGCGGTGATTGACCGAAACTCGCCGGAACATCGCGGATCTCCTGCATGGCCCGGTTGAGCAGGTGCGGATCGGTGTGTGTTCCCGCGAGCTCGATGGCCCGCGCGAGGAGCATCACCGAGTCGTAGGCCTGCGCGTCGTAGGCCGTCAGTGAGTAGCCGGGCCCTTTGACGGTTCGCAGCCAGTTCTGCAGTTCCGCGGTCCGGCGGTTGTCCGCGCTGAGGCTGCCCATATAGACGAGGCCGTCGAGGGCGCCGGGCTGGGCGAGTTTCCAGGACGCGGGCTGGTTTCCGATCGAGGCCAGCGAGAAGCGCTGCAGGTCGGGCGCCAACCGGTGCACGGTGTTCTGCGCGAGCAGCTCGAAGTTGCCGCCGACACTCGCGACGAGCACCACGTCCGGATCGCTGTCGAGCAGTCTGCTCACTCCGGCCGTGAGATCGGCGGCGTCCACGGCGGCTTTCTGGGTGCCGACGATATCGATGCACTTGCGGAGCCGGGGATCCAGAGTATTGAGGATTCCGGAGATCGCGGGACTGGAATCGGCTATCACGCCGAGCCGTTTCCGGCCCTGCGCCTCGAATGCCCCGCAATAGACATCCGCGTATTGGGCCAGGGGGTTGGGGGCCATGTAGGCGAACTCGTTGCCCGGGGGACCGGCGACGGTGTCGGTGAGCGCTGTGGGCGCGATGGTGACGATCCCGGTGGATTGCGAGATCTGTTTGGCCTGCAACGCCGATCCGCTGCCCGTCGACAGGATTATCGCGGAGGCGCCCTGGTCGACCAGCTTTCGAATGACAGAGGGGGTGTTCGTCGGGCTGCTCTCGTCGTTCTCCACGACCAGCCGGACCTCTTTGCCGTTGATCCCGCCCGCGGCGTTGATACGGGCCACCGTCGCGCGGACGGTGCTACCGGCGATCGTCGAATAGGACGCTCCCGGGCCGGTCGAATCCTCGTCCATGCCGAGGACGATGTAGTCGTCCACCGGCTCGTGGACCTGGGCGCAGCCCGCGAGCGCCACGGCGGCGGTCGCGATCCAGCACAGCATCCGGGTATGTCTCATAGGGCAACCACCAATCAAGCAAGCGCTTGGCCACAGCCAAGCGACTGCTCGATAGTGTGTCCCGTGTCACTGCGCCTGTCAATGGTTGCGGCGCATTCGCCTACGGCTCGTGCAGCAGGGAGTCCGACAGTTTCTCCAGCCGACGCTCGATACGGTCGAGTCGATCGACGATCGACCGATCGTCGGCCGCCGGCCGGGCGCCCGTGCGTGCGCCGGGCGCGGCGCCGCCGTCGACGAAGGCCGCCAGCACGGTATCGGTGACCTCGTCACGTCGCTCGTCCAGGTGTTCGCGGTGATAGCGGATCGACCACCACACGCCCTCGCGGAGCATCCGTGCGAACTCGACCGGATCGAGACCGGCACGCAGTTCGCCGCAGGCGCTCGCCTTGGTGGCGGCGGCGATCCAGAAGGTGTGCGCCTCCCGGACCGCGGTCGCGATCGCCGCGGGCGCGTCGGGGCCGTGATAGGCCCGCTCGTTCTGGTAGATCTCGGTCGCGTACGGGTGTGCCCCGGCGATCTCGATCGACGAATGGACCAGGGCGCGAAGCTCCTCGCGCATTCCGTTGACGTGCGGGAGAACCGATCGGTAGCGGGCGTTCAGATCGGTCAGGAAATCGCTGAGGATCGCGAACGCGATCGCATCCTTGGACGGGAAATGATGGTAGAGGCTGCCGGACAGCATGCCGACGCCCTCGGCGATATCGCGCACGCTGGTACCCGCCACTCCGTGCTCGACGAAGAGCCCCGCGGCTACGCGCTTGATCTGGTCTCGGCGGTTACCCATTCGCCAATGCTTACCGGCGTCGTGGTCCGCTGTCGAGGCAACGCACGCTGGGCCGGGTACTGCAGTGGCGCCCGTCGGCGGCTCGAGCGGGCGCCCCGGTCCGCTCGTGGTGACGGCTCGGCAAACGGACAGCGCACGCCTGGTTGCGCGGAATTATCGTGCGGAAGTTCCGGCGGTCGGCGATGTCCGTTCCGCTAGTCGAATGCCCAGCCGTGGGAAGTTTTCGCCGCCGATTCTTATTACTCGCCTGCTTGAATGCCCATAGAGCGTCAAATGTTGAGGAGTGCCCAGTGCCGACTTCACCGATTCGTCGGCCGGACGGATTCGAATTCCACGGGGCTTATTCAGAAGGTCGGCACGGATTCTCCGATCCTCGAGCGGCGGCCCGAACTTCCGAATCACCGCCTATATCAGTCGAATTCGTGCGGATTGCCCACCTCGGTCTGTCGCGGCGACGAGAGGCGGCGCCACCACCTCCTCGAGACCGCCCGGGAGCGACCGGTGTGCCGGCCCGCCGGGACCCGACCGGCAGTCGGCCGCGCGGTCGCGTTCTGCCGCCCGCCTCGGTGTGGCCGACGTCTCAGTGGGCTCGGATCCAGAGGGGCGGAATCCGCTGTGGGTACTGATGAGGGCAGGTCAGCCTATGTGGAGTACCTAGGTTTGGCGCGGATACTCGATGCGCAGCGGATCCGCACGCAACCGGCAGAGCACGACGAGATGCTCTTCATCATCTTCCACCAGGCGACCGAGTTGTGGTTCAAGCTGCTCCTGCACGAGCTGACCGCGACACGAGAGGCGTTCCGCACGGACGGGCCCGTGTTGCCCGCGCTGGCACGCGCCCAGCAGATCTTGCTGCTGCTGGACAATCAATGGCTGGTGCTGGACACATTGACTCCCACCGCTTTTCACCGTATACGGCCGTTTCTCGGCCCCGCGTCCGGGATGTTTTCCGAACAGTATCGGGCGCTGGAATTCCTTCTCGGAAAACGACATTCCGGTTGGCAAGATATCGCCCCGGAGTATTCGGCCGGTCCGAGTCTGTTCGATGAGCTGATCGGCTATCTGCACCGGCGCGGTCACGCGGTGCCGGAGAGCTATCTCGAACGGGATTGGCGCTGCGGCCGTGAGACGACCCCGGAATTGCTCGGGGTATTCCAGGGCATCTATGCCGCGGGGCATCACGGTGTCGAATACGAGATCTGCGAGCAACTTTCGGGCATCGACGCATACCTGCGGCTGTGGCGGCAGCGGCACCTCGAGATCGTCCGGAAGCATATCGCCGACGCGCCGGGAACCGGCGGAACCTCGGGTGCGGGATACCTCAGCCGGACCATCGACGCGCTGTACTTTCCCGAACTGGTGAAACCGCATGATCTTTGATCTCCTCCTCACCGCCGACGCCGCGTGGCTGGGGGAGCGAACACTGGCCGGACCCACCGCAGTCGGCGTGCGCGGCAGCGAGATCGGCTGGATCGGGCCGTCCAGGGATGCACCGAGCGCCGTAACTCGAACGCATGTCGACGGGGTGCTGCTGCCCGGGCTCACCGACCATCACGTGCACGCCGCAATGATCCGACCGGAACAGTTGCTGGCCGCGGGCGTGACGACCGTGCTGGATCTGGGTTGGGCTCCCGATGAGATCTGGCCGCTGGTCGATCGCGCGCGATCCGATCCCGCACTACCCCATATCCGTGCGGCCGGCCCGTTCCTGACCGCTCCCGGCGGCTACCCTTCCCGGCAGTCCTGGGCGCCACCACGAGTCGCGATCGAGGTCGAGGATCCCGTCTCCGCGATCCGGGCTGTCGAGTCGCTCGTCGCGCGTCGCCCCGCGACGATCAAGGTCACGCTCAACTCGGAGGCCGGGCCGGTCGTCGACGACGCCACCTTGAATGCCGTCGTCGGTGCGGCGCGCGCCCACGGCATCCCGGTCACCGCGCACACTCAGGGCCACGGTCAAACGCGGCGAGCGTATCTGGCCGGGGTCCGGGTGCTCGCGCATACGCCGTGGACCGAAGAGCTCGACGACAGCCTCGTCGCGGACCTGGCCCGCGATACGACGATCGTCTCCACGATCGATATCCACGGGTGGGGCGAGCACACCCGAGACCGTCGCACCGCCCTGCACAACCTGCGTCGTTTCCACAGCGCGGGAGGCACGGTGCGGTACGGCACGGACCTCGGCAACGGCCCCCTGCCGATCGGGGTGAACATCCGCGAGATCGCCGCGCTCACCGATGCCGGGCTGAGCCCTGTCGAGATACTGCGGGCGATCACGGGAGCGCCGTTGCGCCCCGGCGCCACCGCTGATGTGAGCGTCGTGCCCGCCGATCCGACCGCGGATCCCGCCGTCCTCGGGCAGGCGAAGGCGGTCCTCAAGGCCGGTCGACCCGTCCCGGCCCGGGCGGACGGGGACTGACATCGAACTCGTACGCGGCGCTGCGGTCGGACTGTCCGGCACGCGTCATCCCGTCATCCGTATTTCCGATCTCTGTCGTATGAAGAGGATTTGATGTCCGATCTGGAGAAGGCAGCGGCGGCGGTCGGCACTCTCGCCGGCGCGCCGCAGGACCCGTTCCCGGCCTACGCTCAGCTGCGCCGGTCCGCGCCGGTGTTCTTCGACGATGCACTGGACATGTACCTGATCAGCCGGTACGAGGACTGTCACCGGGTGTTGAGCAGTCCGCAGGTGCGCGTTCCCGATCATCAGTGGCACGACCGCATCCTGCCCGACTGGCGGGCTCATCCGGCGGCCGTCTGGTGTTTCACCAGCCTGCCGTTCGAGGGCCATGCGAGTCATGCGCGGATCCGGCGGCTGGTGAACAAGGCCTTCACCAAGCGTCGAGTGGAATCCCTGGTGCCCGCGATACAGCAGGTGGTCACCGGGCTGCTCGACACACTCGAGGAACAAGGCTCGGGCGACACCGTGGTGGATCTCCAGGACGTGGTCGGATTCCGGCTACCGGTAGCGGTCATCGCGTCCCTGGTGGGGGTGCCCGACACCGATCTGCCGAGGTTCCGCTGGGTTTTCGGCGATATTCTCCGGGTGATGGATCTGGTCGTCGACGACGCGACCCTGGCCCGCGCGGACGCCGCCATGGTGGAGGTGCGCGACTACTTCACCGAGCTGCTGCGATATCGACGCGAGCATCCGGCCGACGACCTGGCCTCCGGTCTGCTCGCGGCATCCGACGAAGACGGTGACCGGCTCACCGAAGACGAGCTGCTCAGCCTCGTCATCCTGCTGTTCACCGCCGGCTTCGAAACCACCACGCTGACCATCGGCACCGGTACCTACGCGTTGCTCTCCGATCCCGGCCAGTACGCCCTGCTCCGCGACGACCCCGCGCGGGCGGCGGGCGCGGTGAGCGAGGCGCTGCGCTGGGACTGCGCGCTGCACCGAGTGATACGCGTGACCGACCGGCCGGTGCAGATCGGTGCGGTCGAGGTTCCCGGCGGCTCGGTGATCGCGCCGCTGCTCGGCTCCGCCAACCGGGACCCCGAGGTGTACGAGAACCCGGACCGGTTCGATATCCAGCGCGCCGGGCCGCGGCCGTTGACCTTCGGCGGCGGCGCGTACGTATGCCTGGGCAACGCACTCGCCCAGACCGAGCTGGAGGTGTACTTCGCCGAACTGAGCCGCCGGTTTCCCCGGCTCGAGCTCGCCGGAGAGCCCGAACGCCGGCGCGGCTACGTCCGCGGTCTCGACACTTTGCCGGTGACCCTGGGACGCCCTGCCGTCGCTCCGGCGGTCGGCGCGGGGCCCGGAACTCTGTCATGTCCGCATCACTCCGCGGGCCCTGTCGGCTGACCCACGGACCGGAAGGTCAGCACATTGCCCCAGCCCACTGGAGGAACCATGTCCGACGAGCGACCACCCACCCCGGCACGGCTCCCACGGGAGCTTGCGGACGGTCTGCAGTTGCGTCACGCCGTACCGGGAGACCGCGATGCGCTGGGCGATCTGCTGGCCGCCGTGCACGCGGCCCCGGACGGCAGCCCGAACGCCGCCGTCCGGCGCTGGCAGCGGGACCTGTTCGACAAGGGGCATCCCACGATCGGCGCCGACGATATGTTCGTGGTGCAGGATCGACACGGCGAACTGGTGTCCAGCTTCCTGATGGTCCCGCAGACCTGGTCCTACGCGGGGGTGCCCCTCGGTGTCGGGCTCCTGGAACTGGCGGCCACCCGGCCGGACCATCGGGGCTACGGCCTGTCGAAGATACAGCTGAACGCCCTGCTCGAGGCGAGCACGCGGCGCGGAGACCTGATCCAGGGGATCACCGACATCCTGTCCTTCCGCGGTGACACAGGTCTACTGCCCGCGATCACCCAACGGGCCGGCCGCGGTGGATACCTGCGGGATCTTCCCGTCGCTACCGGCGGCGAGCCGGTAGCGCCGCGGCCCGCGACAGTCGACGACATCGCGTTTCTCATGGACACCGAAGCCCGGGCGATGAGCCGGGGATTATTGGCGTGCGTGCGCGACGAGGTTCACTGGCGGCACGAGCTGGGCGGGCGCAGCGCCGACAGCATGGTCCACAGCGACATCCTGATCATCGAGATGGCCACCGGGCCAGTCGGATACGTGGTACTCGGCTATGGCGGCACCCCCAGCTTTCCGATCCCCAGCTGGCTGCCCGGATTACCGTGCCCGGAGCCGGCCGTATCGATCGCCCGCTTCGAATTGAGGCCGGGCGTCTCGTGGTTCGAGGTCGTTCCCAGCGTGCTCCGGCAACTCACCCTCCCCGGCCAGGAGTCTCCGGAGAGCTACCTGCTGTGGCTCGGCCGGGAGCACCCTGCCTACGAGGTGCTCGGCGACCTGCTCGTCCGGCGTCCGCCCGAGATCGGCTGGTTCCTGCGGGTGCCCGACGCGCCCGCCCTGCTCCGTGCGATCGCCCCCGTTCTGGAACAGCGGCTGATCGGCACCGCGGCCGAAGCCTTCACCGGTGAGATTCGTATCGACCTCTACCGCTACGGCATTCGCCTCTCCTTCGACAACGGCATCCTGCGCGCGGTGGAGAGGTGGCCGGGCCACAGCCGGCGGGCGTCGGACGCCTCGCTGCCCGAACAGATGTTCCATCAGATCGTCTTCGGTCATGCCACCTGGGACGAACTGGCTCGGGCCTTCCCCGACAGCCGCCTGCAGACCACCCGCGGCAGCGTGCTGCTCCCACTGCTGTTTCCCGTGCAGTCCTCGGATATCTGGCCGCTCATCTGACACCCGCCGTCGGCTGGCCAGACCCAGTCCGCCCAACGACCGATCAGCGCTTCGAACCGCTTTCGTGACAGGAGAACCTCAATGCCCGTCGATTTGGGAAAAGCGATGGCCGAATTCCACGGCCGGATCCTCGCTCCCGGCCATGACGACTACGACGCCGCCCGCGTCATCTGGAAGGGCATCGACCGGCAGCCGGCGCTCATCTTCCAATGCGCGGATGTGCCCGATATCCAGCGAGTGCTCGAATACGCCCACGGGGCCGGCCTGCCTTTCGCGGTGGCGGGGGCCGGGCACGATGTCGCGGGCAGATCGGTTCCCGACGGCGGCATCGTCTTGTCCACCGCCGCACTGCGCGACATCACGATCGACCCGGTCGGCAAGGTCGCCCGCGTCGGCGCCGGGGTCCAGTGGGGTGAGCTGGCGGCAGCGGCTCATCCGCACGCGCTGGCCACGACCGGCGCGGCATCGGCCTCTGTCGGGGTGGCCGGTTTCTCGCTGCACGGCGGGTACGGGTTGTTGATGCGCAGTTGCGGGACCGGATGCGACAACATCATCGAAGTCGACATGGTGACACCGGACGGCACCCATCGGACCGTCAACCAGCACACCGACCCGGACCTGCTGTGGGCGGTACGCGGCGCCGGCGCCAACTTCGGTGTCGTCACCTCCTTCACCCTTCGCCTGCACAGCGTGCCGCGGGTCACCGTCGGCGTCGTCTCCTATCCGGTGGCGCAGGCCCGCGCGGTCCTGCGGGTGTACCGGGAGATCACCGCGACCGCGCCGAACGAGCTCGTCACCGACTTCTATTACAAGGTCAACCCGGACGGGACCCGCACCGCCAGCATCGGAGTCTGCTTCAACGGGGCCCGTGCCGATGCCGAACGCGCGCTCGAACCGCTCAGCGCGCTCGGCCTGCCCTGGCGCGAGGCCTTCCACGAAGCCGACGCCGTGGAATTGCACGCCCTGCACAACACCAGCACCCCGTACGGCCCGCGTTACCATCTGCGCAGCCACTATCTCGACGAGTTGACCGACGAGGTCATCGACCTGATTCTCGACCAGGGGGAACGGATCACCGCGCCGCTCACCGGGATATTCCTCGAACATCTCGGCGGTGCGATCGCCGCGGTGGCCCCGGACGCCACCTCCTTCCACGGCCGCGAAGCCCGCTACTCCTTCCTGGCCATCGCGGGGTGGAACGAGCCCGAAGACGATGACACCCACAAGGCCTGGACCCGGGAGCTCAGCAAGAATCTGGGGCCGCTGGCGATGGACGCCTGCTACGCCAACTACCTCGACGACGACGAGGACCACCGCATCCCCAGCGCCTACGGCCCCGGATACGAACGCCTGCGCGCGCTCAAGCAGATCTACGACCCGACCGACCTGCTGCGCGGAAACCGCAATATCGCGCCGGCCTGACAGCTCCGTCGCCGCGGGCGTGGCACAGCGGCGGGCGTGGCACAGCGGCGGGCGTGGCACAGCGGCGGGCGTGGCACAGCGGCGGGCGTGGCACAGCGGCGGGCGGAGGCCGACCCGACCGCCGCTCGCCCGCACCGGCCGTGCGGCGGTGGTGAACGGGTCGATCAATGATGCCGGTCGCGTCCGGCGACGAACCGACCGTCAGCGGCGGCGGCCGCTGCAGGGGGCGGTTCGCGCGCTCTTCGCCTGATCGACCTCATCGTCGGTGAGGGCGCGGACCGGTAGCTCTCGGCGCGCGACATTGTCGGCGCGGATTCCGTTGAGCGTGATCGCCATATAGCGTCGCCAGATCTCGGGGTTGATCGGCTTGGCGAATTCGGCGAGGCCGTCGACCATATGGATCATCGCGAACAGGTCCGAGGGTTCGATATCGGGCTGTAGGACGCCCGCGTCGCGGGCCCGGTCGACTATCCCGCCGACGGCCGGTTTGACCCGGTCGCGCAGGCAGTGGAAGCGCTCGGTGTCCAGGTCGAGTTCGAGGATTACCTCGCTGAACCCGCGATTGGTCGCCAGATGGGTGCAGGCGTATTCGACGAACTGCACCAGGCCGAGCCAGGGGTCGGGGTGGCGTTGGCTCGCCTCGGCGGCCTCGGCGAACTCTCCGATGTGCTGTTCGAAGACCTCGGTGATGAGTTCTTTCTTGTTGGCGAAGCGACGGTAGACCGTGCCCACGCCTACGCCCGCGCGCTCGGCTACGTCGTCGAGGGTGATCTCGAGCCCGCGATCGGCGAACAGTTCGCGGGCGGCCTCGACGATGCGTTGGTGATTGCGTGCGGCGTCGGCGCGCAGACGCCGTGGTGCGCGCAGGGTCGTGGCGTGTTTCACAGTCGCAGTCTACCAACGCGGGGATTAAGTGGAGGCCAGTTCTCCGTTATTGTGTTAGCGTTCATAGAAGCGGAGAGTACTCCTCCGTTTAATCCATTCTTTCAAGGGGCGAGATGACTACCACGATCGATCGCGGTCCATCCGCGCAGGAAATACCGTCAGGCAGGCGCGGCTCGCACGCCCTGCGGTGGTGGGTTCTCGCCGTCCTCGGCCTGGCCCAGCTCATGGTCGTGCTGGACGCGACCGTCGTGAACATCGCGCTGCCGGAAGCGCAGCGCGATCTCGGCTTCGACGACGCCAGCAGGCAATGGGTGATCACCGGTTACGCACTGGCCTTCGGCAGCCTGCTGCTGCTCGGCGGCCGGCTCAGCGATCTGTTCGGCCGGCGCAATACCTTCATCATCGGCCTGATCGGCTTCTCGGTGGCCTCCGCCATCGGCGGCGCGGCCGCCAACTTCGAGATGCTGGTCGCCGCGCGCATCGGCCAGGGTGTTTTCGGTGCGATCCTCGCGCCGGCCGCCCTGTCGCTGCTGACCGTCACCTTCACCGAACCGTCCGAACGGGCCAAAGCCTTCGGCATCTTCGGCGCCGTCGCCGGTACCGGCGGCGCGATCGGCCTGCTGTTGGGCGGAGCGCTCACCGAATGGGCCTCGTGGCGCTGGGTGATGTTCGTCAACCTCGCCTTCGCGGCCGTCGCGCTGGTCGGCGCGGTGCTGCTGCTGGCCAAGCATGTCGCCGGGACGCGTCCGCGGCTCGACATCCCGGGCACGGTCGTGGTCACCGCCGCACTGTTCGGCATCGTCTACGGGTTCTCCCATGCCGAGAGCAACGGCTGGACCGATTCGGTCACGCTGGCGTTCCTCCTCGGCGGCGCCGCGCTGCTCGGGCTGTTCGTCTGGCTGGAGACCCGGGTGGCCCACCCGCTGCTGCCGCTGCGCATCGTGCTCGACCGCACCCGCGGCGGCGCCTACCTCGCGGTGTTCGTCATGGGGATCGGGATGTTCGCGATCTTCCTCTTCCTGACCTATTACATGCAGCTGACGCTGGGATACTCGCCGATCATGACCGGTGTGGCGTTCCTGCCGATGGTCGCCGCGATGATCGCCTCCTCCACCACGGTCCCGTCGTTGCTGCTGCCGAAGGTCGGCCCGAAGGTGGTCGTCAGCGGTGGATTCGCGATCGCCGCGGTCGGTATGGCCTGGCTGACCCGAATCGGTCTCGACACCGGTTACGCGACCCATATCCTGCCCGGCCTGGTTCTGCTCGGCCTCGGCCTCGGCGGGGCGATGTCGACGGCGTTCCAGAGTGCCACCGCCGGCGTGCACCACGACGACGCCGGTGTCGCGTCCGCGATGATCAACACCAGCCAGCAGGTCGGCGGTTCGATCGGCACGGCCCTGCTGAGCACCATCGCGGCCTCGGCCGCCAGCGACTACCTGGGCGCCCGGACGCCGAACCAGCTAACGGTCGCGCAGTCGGCGATCGAGAGCTACACCACCAGCTTCACCTGGGCCGCGGGCGTGTTCATCGTCGGCGCGGTGGTGCTGGGACTGCTGATGCCGAGCACCCTTCCGGCCCCGGCCGAAGGGGAACCGGTACTCGCGCACTGAGCTCACGAACCGAATCCGCCCGCCTCCGCGTATCGCGGGGGCGGGCGGTTCGCTGTCCGGCCGAATGCCGTGGGGTTCGTGCGGTTTCGCGGCGGGTGGGACTCACCGGCGTGCCACGGTCCCGGCGGCGACGCTGCCGGGACCGGCGACCGGCTACGAGACTGTCGCGCTCATCCGGCCGGTCGGGTCGCGCGGCGCGGCCGCCGCTGTCCCCGCGCCGAGTCGGCGTGACCGGACACAGACTTCCCGCCACCGGTACGAGCCGGATCCGCGGTCCGCTTCGCGCCGGATACCGGCTGCTTGCGCGCGGCCGTGGCGGGCTGGCGTGCTTCGTGGCCCGCCGCGGTGGCCCGGTTCCCGGACCGGCCCGCGGCGTTTCCGCGCCGGCCGCTCGATCCGCGCGCCCCGGCGTGTTCGGCCGCGCCGGACCGTTCCCCTTGACGCGATCGCCGATCGGCGCTGTCCGGCCGGTTCCGGTCGCCCACGGATTCGCGGCCACCCGACCTCGTCGAATCGATGTGCCCGCCCACACGTTCGCCGCCCGCGCCGCGCCGGCCGCGCGTGCCACGCTTGCTGCCACCGCCACCGCGCTGGCCGCCGGTGGTCGCACGGGTGGATTCCGGCTCTGCGCCGGTCTGCCGTGTCCGGGCGGCCGCCGGGGCCTCGGCGGGAACCGAGAAGTCCGCGAGACCGGCGATGACCGGTGAATCAGGGGTCGCCGGGCGCGGGGTCACGTTGATACCGGCCTTGCGCAGCAGCACCGCGACGTCCTTGCGCTGCTCGGGCAGCACCAGCGTGACCACTGTCCCGGCGGTGCCGGCGCGGGCGGTGCGGCCGGAACGGTGCAGGTAGGCCTTGTGCTCGGCGGGCGGGTCGACGTGCACCACCAGTTCGAGGTCGTCGACGTGGATACCGCGCGCGGCGATATCGGTCGCGACCATCACGCGGGCGGTGCCCGCGGCGAATGCGGCGAGATTACGGTCGCGGGCGGGCTGGGAAAGGTTCCCGTGCAGATCGACGGCCGAGATACCCGCGCGCGTCAGTTCGCTGGCGAGCCGGCGGGCGTGGTGCTTGGTGCGCATGAACAGGATGCGCCGGCCGCCGCCGGCCGCCAGTGCCCGGACGAGTTCCTTCTTCGCCGCGGCGCCGGCGACCTCGAAGACATGGTGTTCCATCTTCGGCGGCGGGGCGGCGGCTTCGTCGACGGAATGCGAGATCGGCGCGCTCATGAACCGGTCCACCAGTTTGCCGACGCCGTTGTCCAATGTGGCCGAGAACAGCAGGCGCTGCCCGCCGCGCGGTGTCGCGGCGAGGATCCTGGTCACGCCGGGGAGGAACCCCAGGTCGGCCATATGGTCGGCCTCGTCCAGCACCGTCACGCGCACCGCGTCCAGCGAGACCGCGCGCTGTTTCATCAGGTCTTCGAGCCGGCCAGGGCAGGCGACGACGATATCGACACCTTGTTTGAGGGTCTTGATCTGACGGTTCACCGGTACACCGCCGAATACGGTGGTGACCCGCATGCCCCGGCCCTCGGCCAGCGGCGCGAGGGTGGCGGCGATCTGCGTCGCGAGTTCACGGGTGGGCGCGAGGACCAGCCCGGTGGGCCGCCCCGGTGTGCGCACCGCGTCGGCGAGAAGTGTGACCAGCGGAATACCGAACGCGAGGGTTTTCCCGCTACCGGTTTTCCCGCGGCCGAGAACGTCGCGACCGGCGAGGGTGTCGGGCAGGGACGCGCTCTGGATGGGGAAGGGCTGGGTGATACCGCTGTCCGCGAGCTTGCGGACGATATCGGCGGGCACGCCGAGGTCGGCGAAGGACTGCACGGCAGCAGTGTCGGCAGACTGCACGGCAGCAGTGTTGGCAGGCATGAAGGTATTGGCGCCTTTCGGCATCGGAGGTGATACCGCGACGTCCGTTCGGACCGTTTGTCCGCGCCTACACGAGGTGGCGGCGTCGCGGGTCCCGACGCGAAAGGCTGGAATCCGCGACGGAGGTGTACATGGTGCGCTTCTGCGCAGGTACTACAGAGAGATCCTACCGTACCGTTCGATTCGGCCGATCGGTCACAGTTCGCGCGCGCCGCCGTTCCGGGTGTTTCCGGTCCGGTCGACGAGATCAGGGTGCTCGCCGTATCGCGCGCAACACGGTGTCCACCGATTGGTCGGCGAGTTCGTCCGGCAGCGGCAGATGCCCGAACAGCGCCCGGAAGTAGATCGGTGCGGCCACCGCGTCCAGCACGAAATCGATATCGATATCCGGCCGGATCTCGCCGCGTTCGATCGCCGCGCGCAGCGCGTGGGCGGTGGTGTCGCGGCGGGGGCCGAAAACGCTGGACCAGAGTTGTTCACGCAGTGCGGGATCGGCGGCCAGGTCGGCGACCAGCGCGGGCAGCACCCGGCCCAGCGAGGTGTCGCGCACGGCGCCGACCAGGTCCCGCATGGATCGGATCAGATCCTCGCGCAGCTCGCCGGTATCGGGCGTCGGCTCGAGTCCGAGCAGGTCGGCGACGATGTCGACCACGAGATGGCGTTTGGACGGCCAGCGCCGGTATATGGCCGGCCGGTGGATTCCGGCCTCGGCGGCGACCTGTCCGATGGTCAGTCCCGCGTATCCCTTGGCGTCCAGCAGGGCTCGCGCCGCCGCCAGCACCGCGGTGTCGATCCGTTCGTCTCGGGCGCGCCCCGGCATCAGAAGACCGGTCGCGGGACGAGCACGACCTGCCAGCCGTCGGGGTCGGGGAACGCCAGGGCGCCGTGGTCGGCCCAGTACGGGTTCTCCGTCGCCACCGGCTCGGCGCCGAACTCGCCCAGCCGTCGCACGGTTTCGTACATCCGGCTCTCCGATTCGAAATACAGCACGAGCAAATTGTCCTCGCTGGGCGCGTTTCCGGGGCTGCCGGCGGCACGAGTGGTGAATTCGAGGTGGTATTCGGCGCCGGGGAGGCCGAGCATCACACCGTCGTAGCCGGCGTGGTTCTCGAACCGGTACAGCTCACGCAGGCCGAGCCCGTCCCGGTAGAACCGGATCACCTCGTCGAGCCGATCGGTCGGCCGGGCGAACCGGACCTGAGCCACCCGTAACTCATCGGGCCATGTGTTGTCAGTCGCCATAGTTCGTACGATACGGTACGAACTGTATCGTTTCGATCCTGCTGAAACGACGGCGATCCAGCGGCTACCGCTCCCCGTGCGGGCCGTCCGCGATATTGCCCCGATTCGGTCCGGTCCGATGAAACATTAAAGGGCGTCGTATTTTTCGCCCGCACCCCCGGTGGACACGTGCGATTCGAATCATTCGCGCGGCGACGGAACAATCCAGTCGAGCGCTCCAATTCCGTAGCCCCGCTCGGCGTGGTATATCTCTGCTGCGGCGCCCGGCCGGGCTCCGTGGAGTTACGTCGAAGAAGAGTGTGCGCGTGTCCAACCCAACCGATCCCACTCGCGGGCCGATCCCGCGCCCCAATTCGCTGGCGACCAGCGGCGAACCCGGTAAGCGCGCCCGCGGCGCCGAGAGCCGGGTATTGATCGCCTCGGGGGCGGGTATCGCGCTGGCGGTCATCGGTTTGGTCGTCTCCCTCCTTGTCGCGCCGGGGGACGGAGACGCGGAATCCGAAACCGCACAGTCGATTACGACCGCCGAGGGCGCTGCGCCGAGCGCGCCGCCGGCGCCGGCGCAGAGTCCTGCCGCCGTCCCGGTGCCGAAGCAGTATCTGGGTGAGATGACCCCCACCACCGGTGCCGCGTATACCGGGGCGATCACCGTCGGCGGTGTCTCCTACCCGCATTCGATCTATCAGCAGTTCAGTGGTTGCGATACCGAGGTGAGTCATACATACAACCTGAATCGCGAATGGTCCCGGTTCTCGGCGACAATCGGCATCGCCGACGGGGGCAATAGTGAATCGGTGCTCCAGTTCGAGGTGATCGCCGACGACAAATCGATCTATTCCTCCGGAAACGTGCGGGCGGGGGAATCGCCGGCGGTGAATGTCTCGGTGGCGGGTGTGCAGAATCTCACCATCAGTTTCCTGTTCGTGGGCGGGAACATGGAGAGTTGCAGCCAGGCCGGCAATGGAGTGTGGGGGGACGCCGGACTCGCGAAGTAAGGGGCAGGCGTTCCGGGGCTACCGGCGGGAGCGGGATGTGTCCGGGCTCGCCGAGTCCCGGTTTCGTTCGTGGTTTTCAGCGGCGCGATCCGCTGCTGCGGAACACCGCGGCCCGCTCCCCGGCAGGTGATGGTGTGGTGGGGCCGATCCGGCGAGTACTCCGGCGCCGACGACCGGTGACTGCCGGCACCGTGCGGCGCCGCTGTCCGCGCCGGTGCCGCAGGGTATTTCGGGAGGCGCCGGTTTCAGCGGTTGGTGTCGGTGTTGATGTGCTCGAACAGACCCGCATTGATCCGGGTGCGCACCCCTTCGGCCCACGGCTCGTCCAGCTCGCCGACGTCGAGCGCGGCCGCATTGTTCAGCAGCATGCCGAAGGCGAGAAACGATTTCACCGTCACCGGATCGAGGCCGGACGAGTCGGCGACCGTATCCCACATGTGGGCCACGCGCGCCCGCACCAGCTCCCGGACCTCGTGATCGCCGCAGGCGGCGAAGCCCTGCAGGTGCAACAGGAGCGTGGTGCGGTCGGCCAGCAACTCGTAGTACTGCGTCCCCATCAGTTCCAACGCGCCGAGTCCGCAGGCGTTCTCGGCGGCTCGAGCCATGCCGTCGCTGAAGCGGTCGAAGGCCGTGCCGACCAGTTCCAGGAACAGCGCCTTCTTGGTGCCGAACATCCGGAACACATAGGCCTGGGTGATGCCCGCCGCCCGCGCGATCGCCTCTATCGATGCGCCGTGTAGTCCATGATCCGCGAACTCGTCCGCGGCGATCCCCAGCACTTGCGATCGCCGTTGCGACCCGCTCATACGCCCAGCCATGACCATAAGGTTACTGGTTGATAACTGCTAACTTGTATTCCGGCGTCGTGGACGACGACGGCAGGTCCGGCCGACCGGGGCCCGTGCCGCCGAGCGGGGCCCGTCCCGGTCAGAAGTGAACGAGAATCCGGCCCTCGTTGCCCGGATCCGCCTCGACCCGCCGATAGAACTTCTTCAAGCTCGGCTGGGAGAGCTTTGCCAGAACGCGACGCTTCAGGGTTCCGGAGCCCTTGCCCGGAATGATCTCCAAGACGCCGACCTTCTGCGCGGCCGCGCGGAAGACCGCGCTGCGCACGGCATTGTCGATATCACGATCGCTCCGGAAAATCGGGTGCAGATCGACTGTCAGCTTCTCGGTCACCTGAACTCCTGAGATCTGTGCGCGACGATCGGCCTCGTCGTAGGCCGGCGACGGTGATCGTGTGTCCCGCAGCGTAGTCGGCGAATTACCGACACGCGGCCGCCGATTCGTCCCAGCAGGGATAAGCCGGATTCCCCGCGGCGACGCCGTGACGGGCCGCATCTATCGGGCCGGGCGCGGTCGCACGGCTCGGCCGACTGTGCGTGTCGTCCGGATTTCGTCCGCGTTCGGACGTAACCATCATGTTTCTTCCCTGTCCTGTGCTCTTCCCTGCGCCACCGGCCTGTGTTAGAACTCATGTCAGTTGTCATACAAATTTGGAGGCACTGTGGAGGCAGCCCTTCTGATCACCGGGGTCGACGTCGTCGACGAGACCGGTGTCCGGACCGCCGACGTCGCCGTCGACGGAGGTCGTATCGTCGCGGTGGGCCCGCGGCTCCCGGTGGAGTCCGCGGGCGAACGCATCGACGGGTCCGGCAGGCTCCTGCTGCCCGGGTTCGTGGACTTGCACGCACATTCCGCGCTACGCCCGTTCGACGATCCGCTGCTGACGCCGAAGATCGCGCAGGGCTTCACCACCGAACTGATCTGCCCCGACGGTCTGGGACCGGCCCCGGTGACCGATGCGACAGTGGCGAGTCGCCGTCGTTACCTGCAGGGACTGGAGCCCAGCAAAGCCGCGCCGTGGCACTGGCGGACAATGGGCGAGTTCCTGGACGCTCTCGCGGCGACCCGCCCGGCCGCCAATATGGTCGCCTGTGTCCCGCACAGCGCGGTGCGCGAAGCGGTGATGGGAAATGCCGATCGGCGGCCGGACGCGCGGGAGATGGCCGCGATGCGGGATCTGATCGAGGAATCGCTGGCGGCCGGCTGCCGGGCGGTGTCGTTCGGCATGATCTACGCGCCCGGTCTCTACGCCGATACCGCCGAACTCATCGGTATCGCCGAGGCCGCGGCGGCATTCGACGTGCCGCTGGTGCCCCACGTCCGGAACGAGGCGGCCGGGGTGCTCGAATCGATCGGCGAGTTCGTCCGGGTCGCCGAACTGACCGGGGCGCCCCTGCACGTATCGCACGTCAAGCTGGTCGGCGTACCGGAACTGCTGTCCGACCTCATCGACCTGCTCAGTTCGGCGCGGGACCGCATCCGGCTCACCTTCGACCAGTACCCGTACGGCGCCGGCAGCACCCTGCTGAGCGCACTGCTGCCCCCGTACGCGTTCGACGGCGGCCCGGCCGCCACGCTGGAGCGGATCCGCGACACCGCCGAACGCGAGCGAATGGCCCGCGATATGCATCGCGGGCTGCCCGGCTGGGAGAACCTGTTCGGCGCCTGCGGACCGGACAACATCGTGGTCACCCAGGCCGCCGCGCCCCGGGGCGCGGCGGTGAGCAGAACCGTCGCGCGGCTCGCGGAGGAGACCGGGTCCGATCCGGCCTTCGCGGTGCTGGACCTGCTGTCCGACACCGAACTGGATGCCGCCATGATCGACCACTACTCCGCCGAGGAGGTGGTGCGGGAGATCTTCGTCCGGTCCGGCGCGCTGGTCGGCTCCGACGGGGTGTTCAACCCGCATCCGCATCCGCGGCTCTACGGCACCGCGCCCAAAGTCCTCGGCCGGTTCGCGCTCCGGGACCAGCTGATCACCCTGCCCGACGCGGTCACGCGGCTCGCCGCGGGACCGGCCCGGCTGCTGGGACTCGACGATCGGGGAGCCGTCGCGGAGGGTCTGCGGGCCGACCTGGTGCTGATCGATCCCGCGCGGTACCTGGACAGCGCGACCTACGCCGAGCCGCACCGCACACCCGACGGTGTCGACCTGGTGACGGTGGGCGGTGCGGCGGTCTGGCGGGCGGGCGCACACACCGGCGCCCGGCCGGGGACCGTGACCGGCGGCACCGGGGCGGGCGGGATCTGAGATGAGCTCCACTGCGCGGAACCGGGCGCCGAGATCGGCCGATATCGATCGAGAAGCATTGCGGGACTTCCTGTTACGCCTGATCGCCGCGCGCAGTCCCGCCACCGCCGAGGAACCCGCGGCCCGGGTGTTGTGCGACGAACTCACCGCGCTCGGGTTCACCGTCGCCGTCGACGACTGGGGCAATGTGATCGGCACCCGGCGCTTCGGCGCCGGACCGGTCGTCCTGGTGGACTGCCACCTGGACACGGTGGAGGTCACCGATCCGGGCCGGTGGTCGCGCGACCCGTGGGGCGAGGTGGCCGCCGGCGCGGTCTACGGCCGGGGCGCCGTCGATATGAAGAGCGCGCTGGCGGCCGGTGTGTACGGCGCGGCGACCCTGGCGGGCGGTCGGCACGGGACGCTGGTGATCGCGGGCACCGTCTGCGAGGAACTGGTCGAAGGGCCCGCGCTGAGCCGGGTGCTCGAGCAGGTCCGGCCGGATGTGGTGGTCATCGGGGAGCCCTCGGCCAATCGCTTGATGCTGGGCCAGCGCGGCCGGGCGGAGGTGCGGGTCGAGGTGCTCGGCCGGTCGAGTCATTCCGCCTACCCCGAGGCCGGGGTGAACGCCGCCGAGGTGATGGCCGATGTGATGACCGCGGTGCGCGGCCTCGACTTCCCGCGGCACCCGCAACTCGGACCGGCGATGATCGCCCTGACCAATCTGAAATCCGAGCCCTACCCGAACGTCTCCGTGGTGCCCGACCGCTGCACCGCGACCTACGACCGCCGGACCGTCCTCGGTGAATCGGCCGGCGATGTACTGGAACCACTGCGCGCGGTTGCCGAACGGGTGGCCGGCGCCGCCGGCGCCCGGGCCGGTGTCGAACTCGCGCGCAGCGAATTCACCACCTGGACCGGGGTCGAGGTGAGTACCGAGTCCTTCGCCCCGGCCTGGTGCCTGCCGCCGGGTGATCACCGGGCGGCGGCGGTGATCCGGGCCTTCGAAGCGGCCGGTCTGGACGCCCGCCCGGACTACTACCAGTTCTGCACCAACGGGTCGGCCAGTGCGGGCCGGCACGGTATTCCCACCCTCGGGTTCGGACCGGGTGATCCCGGCCGGGCCCACACCACCGACGAATCCATCGACCTCGACGACCTGTACCTGGGCGCGCACGGTTACGCCGTCCTGCTGCGGACCCTGCTCGCCGCGGAATCCGAAAAGTCTGCGTCCGAGCAGATCTGAACACCCTGAAGGATCGACAATGAACGCGACCGTTATCACCATCATGGTGGCCTATATGGCCGTCATGGTCGGGATCGGCCTGTACGCCCGGACCCGGATCAAGGACGGTACCGACTATCACCTCGCCGGGCGCCGCCTCGGCGTGCTCATGATGGCCGGGACCCTGGCCGCCACCGAGATCGGCGGCGGCAGTTCGGTCGGCGTGGCCAGCAAGGCCTACGGCGACTGGGGCCTGTCGGCCGGTTGGTATGTCGTGGCCGCCGGTATCGGCATCCTGCTGGTGTCCTTCGTGGCGCCCGCCATGCGCCGCACCATGGCCGTCACGGTGCCCGAGGTCATCGGGCGCCGGTACGGCGCGGCCGCGCAGACCATGTCGGCGGTCCTGGGCAGTGTCGCGCTGGTGGCGCTGACCGCGGTCCAGATCACCGCGACGGCGACCATCGTGTCGACGCTGGGCGGTGTCAGCCTGGCCTGGTCGATCGTCTTCACCGGAGTGGCGGTGATCTTCTACACCTGGATCGGCGGGATGTGGAGTGTCACGCTCACCGATTTCGTGCAGTTCTTCCTGATCGTCGGCGGTTTCGCGATCGCGGTCCCGTTCGCGCTGCACAACGCGGGCGGCTGGGGCAATGTCGTCGACAACCTTCCGGAGGGTCAGCTCGGCTTCACCAAGATCGGCTGGCCGACGATCATCGGCCTCGTGGTGCTCTACTTCATGACCTTCTCCACCGGTCAGGAAGCGGTGCAGCGGTACTACTCGGCGAAGACCCCGCGGGTCGCCGTACTCGGTTCGCTGCTGTGCGGTTCGCTGATGGCGCTGTACGCGTTCATTCCCGCCGTGCTCGGCCTGATCGCGCTCGCGGTCTATCCCGATATCGACCCCAACAACGCGCTGGCGACGGTATCGGTGGGGCTGCTGCCGTCGCTGATCGCGGGACTGCTGCTGAGCGCGGTCGTTTCGGCGACGCTGTCCAGCGCCAGCGGCAATATGCTCGGCTCCTCGACCATCTTCATCAAGGATCTGCTGCCCAAGCTGGGCCGGGAGGTCACCGCGGACAACGAGGTGCGGTACAGCCGGATCGCGGTGGTGGTGATCGGAATTCTGGCCACGCTCATCTCGCTGTGGAGCCAGGCCATCATTCCGCTGCTGGTCTTCGCCTTCACCATGCGCTCGGCCGGACCCTTCTCCGCGTTCCTCTTCGCCCTGGTGTTGAAGAAGACGAGCCGGGTGGCCGGGGTGGTCTCCATCGTCGTCGGCACCGTCTCCGGGTTCGTCTGGGAACTGAACGACGAACCCTTCCAGGTCGCGTCCATCATCTTCGGCAGTCTGTGCGGACTCGCGTCGTTCCTGGCGATCCACCTGATCGACGCCCGCCGCGGCAGGCTGGTCGGTGACGCCTACGGGCCGGAGGCCGAGAAAGCGTCGACATCCGCCGCCGGCCCGGTGCCCGGGTCGGCCTGATCGGGAGTCCGTCCCGCCGCGCACCGCGGCGGGACGGATCGGCATCGTCGGGGCTCCGGGCCGTGTCAGCTCTCGCGGCGGCGGCGCAGCTGGAACCGGAACACTTCCGGCGACAGCCATGCCTCGCTGCGATCGACGATCGCACCGAGGGCGTCGCGGGTCAGCTCGCTGAGTTGCAGCAGCGGACTGCCGTCCTCGCATCCCAGCCGGTCCCGGATCTCGCCGGTGGCCACCACGGGCGTCAGTGTGCAGTCGGAGTATTCGGCGAGTCCCTCGGCGAGCAGTAGATCCAGGACCGAACCGTCGAACCGTTGTCGCAACGTGTCCGCGGGCAGGATCGATTCCGGGACGTAGTCGACGATCAGGGCGATCTTCCGGTCATCGATGGTCTTGGTCCGGCTCACCAGCGTCACCGAGCCCGGTTCGAATACCGCGGCGAGGGGGTCGTCGTCGCGGTTTATCCGGGTGAATTCCAGGTCGTCGGTGCGGATCTCCTTGCCGGACTGCGCGGCGAAGGTGTCGAAGGAGGAGAGCCGATCGAGACCGGAACTGATCGATTCCGGCCGGGGCAGCACGATCGACCCCGAGCCGCGGACGATCCGGATGTAGCCCTGGTCCTTCAGGCTCTGCAGGGCGGCGCGGATGGTCACCCGGGAGGCGCCGAACAGGCGGGAGAGTTCGCTTTCCGACGGCAGCCGGGCGCCGGCGTCCAGTCGCCCGGACAGGATGAACTCGTTGAGGATCGCGTCCCGGATCTCGGCGTGCAGCTGGCGCCGGGCGCGGATCCGGGAGATATCGCCGCCGATGCCCTCGGAGCCGGCGGGGGCGTTGGTGGCCATCGCGGAAACCCTTTCGCTCACCTGGGAACACATACATGGGACGCGTCCGCAGCCTATCAGGGCTAGTTGGCTTAAGTCACTTGACAGTTGTCATACAAATTTCTAGGCTGAACCCGTTATTCAACGGCCCGGGAGGAACGCAATGTCAGAACCTCGACTGGTACGGAATCCCTTGGTGTCCAAGGAATCCGTGCGCACGCTCGTGGACGGGAGCCGGGACTTCCACCGTTCGATGCCCGCCTACCGGCCCACCCCGCTGGCCGCCCTGCCCGCGGCGGCCGCTCGACTGGGCGTGGGCTCGGTGTTCGCGAAGGACGAATCCAGCCGGATGGGCATGCCGTCGTTCAAGATCCTCGGGGCCTCCTGGGCCTGTTACCGGACCCTGCTCGCTCATCTCGGCCGGCCCGTCGACAGTGCGATATCGCTCGACGAACTGAAAGCCGAACTCGCCGTGGGTCCCGGGCTGCGACTGGTATCGGCCACCGACGGCAATCACGGTCGTGCGGTGGCCCGGATGGCCGCACTGCTCGGTCTGTCGGCCCATATCCTGGTGCCCGAGGACATGGTCCCGGCCCGAATCGACGCCATCACCGGTGAAGGCGCCGAGGTCGAGATCGTGGCCGGCGGATACGACGACGCCATCCGCCGCAGTGCCGAACTGGCCGCGGACGACGCGCTGGTCATCTCCGACACCTCGTGGGAGGGCTACACCGAGCCGCCGTCCTGGGTCATCGACGGCTATTCCACGATGATCACCGAGATCCTGGACGAGATCGCCGCCGGGACCGTGCCCCCGCCCACCGTGGTCGCCGCGCAGATCGGCGTGGGCGCCTTCGCCGCGGCGGTGGCGCGCGGGTTCAGCGGCCGGCCGGCGGTGCGCCTGGTCGGTGTGGAACCCACGGACGCGGACTGTGTGACCGCCAGCGTGGAGGCCGGCGGCATCACCACGATCCCCGGACCGCAGCGATCCATCATGGCCGGGCTCAACTGCGGCACACCGTCGGTCATCGCCTGGCCCGACGTCTCGGCCGGATACGACACCTTCGTCACGGTCACCGACGCCGCTGCCGAGGAGGCGATGCGCCTGATGTACACCGACGGTCTCGTCTCCGGGGAGAGCGGCGCGGCCGGACTCGCCGGAATCACCACCCACGCGGCGGAACTCGGTCTGGGCCCCGACGACCACATCCTGGTGATCTCCACCGAGGGCGCCACCGACGTCGCGAATTTCGACCGCATCACCGGCGCCCGGCTCGCCGGATAACTGGAGGCGTAAATGAGTACCTACGATTCGTCCATCCGGATCGACTCCGGCCGTCTGTGGCGATCACTCGGCGAACTGGGCGAAGTCGGCGCGTATTTCGACGCCGACGCGGATCTGCGGGGCGTGCGCAGGCTGGCCCTCACCGACGCCGATCTGGCCGGGCGCGAACTGGTGGTGGGCTGGATGCGTGCCGCCGGTCTGACCGTGACCACCGACCGGATCGGCAATGTCTACGGACGACGCGCCGGTGTCGACGACACCTCGGCGCCGGTGCTGATCGGATCCCATATCGATACGGTGGCCACCGCGGGCCGATTCGACGGATGCCTCGGGGTCCTCGGCGGCCTCGAGGTCGTTCGCACCCTGAACGACCACGGCGTATCCACCACGCGACCCATCGAATTGGCCATCTTCACCGAAGAAGAGGGGGTCAGGTTCGGTACGGACATGCTCGGCAGCGCCGTGGCGGCGGGCCGGATCGAGCTGGACCGGGCGCGGGAGCGTTCCGATCCCGACGGGGTGACCGTCGGGGCGGAGCTGGACCGGCACGGGCTGGTCGGCGAGGTGGCGGTGCCGATCCGGCCGCCGTTCGCCTATCTCGAATGCCATATCGAGCAGGGGCCGATCCTGGCCGCCGCCGGTACCCGGATCGGAGTGGTGCGCGGCGTGCAGGCCATCACCTGGCTGGAACTGCAGATCAGCGGACGCGCCGCGCATGCGGGCACCACGCCGCAGCGGCTGCGCCGCAACGCCGGACTCGCCGCCGCGCTGATCACTGTCCGACTGAACGAAATGGTCGAATCCGGGGCGTACGGGCAGATGCTCGCGACCGTCGGCCGGCAGGTGAACTATCCGAACCTGATCAATATCGTCCCCGAGCGGACACTGATCACGGTCGACCTGCGCAACCACGACGGTGCGGCCATGCGGCGCGCCGAAGACGACCTCACGGCCTATATCGCCGAAGTCGAAGAGCGAACGGGTGTCACCGTGGCCGCGCGGACCACGGCCCGGACGCCGCCGGTGGTGTTTCCACAAGGCATGCGCGACCTGGTCGAGAAGCACGCCGCGAATCTCGGGATGAGTTCCGACCAGGTGACATCGGGCGCCGGGCACGACGCCGGGGAAATCGCCGCCCTCTGTCCGGCCGGCATGATCTTTGTGCCGGGGCTCTACGACGGCATCAGCCATAATCCCCGTGAATACTCCACACCGGAGGCCTGTGCGGACGGTGTCAACGTCCTGCTGCACGCGGTGACGGAACTGGCCTGCACTGCTCGGTAATTGTGATTGCGGCCGGCGCGGTAGTTCGTAAAGGAAAGTGCCGGACATGTCCGGAAAGAATGGCGCGGCGGGTCGGATGGGATTCCGGCGACGGCGTGAACGGAGCCGGGACGGTGGGTCGCGCAGTCCGCGGAGATTGTCGAGGTTCCCCTTCCGGGGAGGCGAAGCGGTCCCCTCAAACCCTGCCCGGCCTGCGAAGATGCCTGTTCGTTGCGCGGAATCGACACGCCGACAGGCGAGTCCGTACCATCCGGTCGTTCTGTTACTGTTCCGCGCATGAAATCTCCCGCGAAAAGGCTGCTGTCGTATGCGATGGGAGCGAGTTCTTTCTTTCTTTCACTTATTGTCGTGGCGCCGTCCGCGAATGCCGAGATCGTCTATATGGCGCCGCACGAGAAAACATTCCAGTCGGCGGACGGGCCGACTTTCGTTGTGGGGAATACCGGTGAGACGGTGAACAAGGTGCCGCCGCTGAACGCGTCGGGAACGGTGCGCGAGGTCTTTCTCTCGGGTACCGCCTACAGCAGCGTCGACGCGGGAAGCGGCGGTGAACTCCAGGTGGGCTACCACGTCGGCTGTGCGGTCGAACTCACCGGCGGCTCCGGCGGCGCCGGCGTGACAGCCGAATCCCCGGGCTACACCGTCGGGATCGAGCCCGGCGAAGTCATCGATGTTCCGCTGGTGGACAAGGAGATCGTGCCCGGAGTGCCGGGCCGGGTCGTGTACCACGACGTTCATCTCGTCGTCAACGGATGCATCGGTCCGGCGGTGATCCGGCAGTACACCGAGATCCAGATGAAATCGGACGCGGTGGACGAGCGCGGGGTCGTCTACGGGGATCCGCTGTGGATCTGAGCGCCTCGTGTGTGCCGGAGAACGGCCGGTCACCGGCCGCGGGGCTGCGCCGGTGACCGGACCGGTTCGTCAGCTGGGGCGGTAGGTCGTGCAGCGGGCCGAGTGATCGGCGCTGCCCGGAGCGACCCGGATCTCGCCGGCCGTGCATTCGAGGTTGGCGTTGTGCGCGCAATCGGCGCGCTGGCAGGCCCCGACCATGCTGGTGACCGTGTCCAGCCCGCCCTTGGTCGCCAAGGGGATGAACGTCGCGCAGTCCGCGCTGCCGTTCTGGCCGGAGACGTTGATCGCGTACGCGTGGCATCCGTCGTGGTTGTAGGAACAACTGTTGACTGTGCATTCGCTGACGTGCGGCATTTCCATCGTGGTCATGTGCTTCGTCCTCCGGAAGTGTGGGGAGTCGTGCTCATGCGGCTACCACGATAGACCGGTCCGCCGCTGCTGAACACTCGATCGGCGCTGTTGTGCGCCGTGTTCGCGGCGGGGGTCCGCCGTGCTCGATATCGTTTGCCGGTTGTTCGCCAATGGATGCGGCAGGCACCCCCCAGTCAATAAGTGAACGCAATTTACTAAAACGTGTTCACAAATGAAGTGTGGTGTGGTTCACTCCAGGAACTGCGTTTCCGAAGGAGGCATTTGTGTCCGCTCCGTCCCTGTCCCACGACTTCGACTTCACCGACCCCGATCTCCTGGCCAGTCGGCTGCCCATCGAGGAATGGGCCGAACTGCGCCGGACGGCCCCCGTCTGGTGGGTCGACCAGCCCGACGGGGTGAGCGGGTTCGACGACGGCGGCTACTGGGTGGTCAGCAAACTCGAGCACATCAAGGAGATCTCCAAGAACTCCGAGGTCTTCTCGACCAACGCCAACACCGCCGTGATCCGCTTCAACGGCGAGATCACGCGCGACGAGATCGATATCCAGCGCGCCATGCTGGTCAACACCGATCCGCCGGAACACGACAAACTGCGCCGCATCATCTCCCGTGGCTTCACCCCGCGCGCAGTGCAGAGCCTGCGCGACGCGCTGCACGAGCGCGCCGAACGGATCGTGCACGAAGCCAAGAAAACCGGCGGCGGCGACTTCGTCGAACAGGTCGCGTGCGAACTGCCCCTGCAGGCCATCGCCGAACTGCTCGGGGTGCCGCAGGAAGACCGCGGCAAACTCTTCGAGTGGTCCAACCAGATGATGGGCTACGACGACCCCCAGTACGCCGACAGCTACCGAATGGCCAACGCACAGGTGATGGGGTACGCCTGGAACCTCGCCGAGGAACGCCGCGGCTGCCCCGCCGACGACATCATCACCCAGCTGCTCAGCGCCGATGTCGACGGCGAGGCACTGAGTTCGGAAGAATTCGCCTGGTTCGTCATCCTGCTGGCCGTGGCCGGCAACGAAACCACCCGCAATGCCACCACGCACGGGATGAAAGCCTTCATCGACAACCCCGAACAGTGGGAGCTGTACCGGGCCGAGCGTCCGCGCACCGCCCCCGACGAGATCGTCCGCTGGGCCACCCCGGTCATCGCCTTCCAGCGCACCACCCTGCAGGACACCGAAATCGGCGGCCAGGCCATCGCCAAGGGCCAGCGGGTCGGCCTGTTCTACTCCTCGGCCAACTTCGACGAGGACCATTTCACCGACCCGTTCGCGTTCGACGTCACCCGCAACCCGAACCCGCATGTCGGTTTCGGCGGCACCGGCACCCACTACTGCGTCGGCGCGAACCTGGCCCGCCTGCAACTGGACCTGATCTTCAACGCCCTCGCCGACGTGATGCCGAACCTGCGTGAGGTTTCCGAACCCGTTCGGCTACGGTCGGGTTGGTTGAACGGAATCAAGAGCTGGCAGGTCGAATACGAATGACACCACCCGCGCGGCGGGGCCGGATGCCCGCGGTCAGCGACGCGGACATCCGGCGAGTGGCCCGGGTGCTGCTGGTCGGGCGGGGCGCCGAAGCGCTGACCTTGCGCGCCATCGCGCGTGAACTCGGCATCACCGCGCCCGCCCTGTACCGCTACTACCCCTCCCGGGAAGACCTGGTGGCCGCGGTGCGCCGGGATATCTGCGTGCACATGGCCGAAGACCTCGCCGCACAGGTGGCCGAGCTGCCCGAGGACGGCGTGGTCCGGTTGTTCGCCATCTGCCGGGGGTTCCGGCGTTGGGCACTGGACCACCGCAACGAGTTCACCCTGGTGTTCGCCTCGCCGGCGGACGGCGGCGCGGGCGGGCTGCGCCGGTTCGACGAATCGTTCGGCCTGGTCTTCCTGGAAGCCGCCGGTCGGCTGCTCGCGACCTACGATCTGGTGACTCCGCCGACCGATCGGATCCCCGACGCGCTGCGCGAGGATCTGATCGGATTCCAGAACGAACTGCTCGCCGTCCTCGCGGAATCGGGTCAGAAGTTCCCGGCCGAGAAACTCGATCTGGGTGTCGCGTATCTGATGATGACGATGTGGGCGCGGCTCTACGGCCACGTGACCCTGGAAGTGTTCGGGAACTATCCGATGCCGGTGAGCGATCCCGATGCGCTGTTCGACGCGGTGCTCGCCGAGCTGGCGGCCGGGATCGGCGTATCCGCCGGCTGATCACCCGACGGACCGTCGATATCCCGACGACGCGCCTGCGTCCGCGCCCGGTGTGCGGGGCACCGGCCTCCACTGCGAGGACTCGGCGCGGCACCTGCTTCGGGCGAGGTCGTGGGTGGCGTGGTCGGCCGGGTTCCCAGGACCGGGCGAGCCCAGGTGTCCGCGGCCGAGCGAATCTGCGCGTCCCCGTCCGGCGACCGGGTTAGACTGATCGCTCGCATCACCTGTGCGGCGCGGCGATCGCGCCGACCTGCTCGAATTCGTGAGAAACCGATCGAGACCGGACAGGGACCCCATGACAATCATTCGCATTCTGCGCACCACCGCACTGACCGTGTTCATCGCGATCGTCGCGCTGGCGGCGGTCGCGATGCCCGCCTCCGCCGCCCCCCGGCCGACCGTCGTGCTGGTGCACGGCGCGTTCGCCGACTCGACCAGCTGGGACGGCGTCGCCGCGCAGCTGCGCGGACAGGGATACCAGGTAGTGACTCCGGACAATCCGCTGCGCGGTCCCGCCTACGACTCCGCCGCCATCCAGCGCACTCTCGATACCGTCGAGGGGCCCATCGTGCTGGTCGGGCACTCCTACGGCGGTTTCGTGATCAGCAATGTGCACGATCCCGACGTCGTCTCGATGGTCTACGTCGCGGCCTTCGCGCCCGCGCAGGGCGAATTCGCGCAGCTGGCGCTGGATCCGATCCGGTTCCCGGGCAGTCAGCTGCTGCCGCCGGCGCTGCAGGTGAAAATGGTGGAGGACCAGCAGGGCGTGGCGGGCCGCAATCTCGACGCCTACGTGGCCCCCGACTATTTCCACGACGTCTTCGCCCAGGACGTCGACGACGCCACCGCCGCTCAGATGCTCGCCCACCAGAAGTCGATCGCGGTGGTCGCCAACCTCGAGCCCTCCGCCGCGCCGTCGTGGGCGGATACGCCGACCCGGTACCTGGTGTCCGCGCAGGACCGGGTGATCCCGCCGTCGTCGCAGCGATTCATGGCCGCCCGGATGGGTGCGCAGACCAGCGAGCTGGACGCCTCGCACGCCTCCCTGGTCTCCCATTCCGGCGATGTCGCCGCGGCGATCGCCACCGCGGCGGGCTGAACCCGGAATCGGCGATCCCGGCCGGCGGTGGGTCGCCTGCCGGGATCGTCACCGCGTGGTCAGCACAATCCGTCGAGAACGGCAGGGGCCGGCCCCAGTGCCGTCGTCATGCCGATACCGGAGATGACCGCGACGACGCGGACCGCGGCGGGCCCCGAGGGCCGCTACCGGCCGGACCGGGTCACCTGCACGATCGAGAACGCCCGGCCGGCCGCTGCCGGGGGTCGGCCACGATGTGCGGGGTCGGCGAACAAGCGGAATGAACGAGCGACAGTGCTGCCCCGGGTCCTCGGACCCGGGCACTGGGAGGACCGTACTCGGTGGTTGCTCCGGCGGGGAATTACGGTTCGGTGCGCGGAAATATCGGTAACCGGCAGGAACCCACGCACAGATTGTGCGGTGCGGTCCGGCATCCGACACTGGCCCTGATTGCACCGAAATACCCAGGGAGACATCATGTCCGAGTCATTGATCCAGCTTCCCACCCCCGGCGAGTCCATTCTGGCCACGCACGAGCGAATTCAGCGTGCCGGTGAGATCGTCCCCATCGAACTGCCCGGCGGAGTGCCCGCGTTCATCGCGGTCAGCCATCGGGCCGCGAGCGAAGTACTCGACGACAAGGTCTTCGCCAAACACCCCTCGAAATGTCCGGCACTGCACGACGGCCGAATTCCCGCCGACTGGCCGTTGCGGGCGCTGACCGACGCCGAACACATGCTCAACCAGGACGGCGCCGCGCACCGGCGGCTGCGCCAGACGATCAACAAGGCGTTCACACCGGCCCGGATCGCGGCGCTCGAACCGCGGATCCAGCAGGTCGCCGACGAACTCATCGACAGTTTCCCCGATACCGATGAGGTCGATCTGATCTCGAACTACACGACCCCGCTTCCGGTCCGGGTGATCTGCGATCTGTTCGGAGTCCCGGTGGACGAGCAGCCGGCGCTGAAGAACTGGACCCTCACCATCGTCTCGGTCGCCAGTACCGGCGAAGAAACGCAGGCGGCGATGGCCGCGATGGGGGCCTACTTCTTCGAACTGCTCGCCCGTAAGCGGCGCGAACCGGGCGACGACCTCACCTCGGCGCTGCTGGAGGCCAACGAGCAGAACGAGCTCACCGACGAAGAACTGGTCAGCATGCTGTGGCTGGTGATCGTGGCCGGTCACGAGACCACGGTGCACCTGCTCGGCAATGCCGTGATCGCGTTGCGCCAGTATCCCGAACAGCTCGCCCGCGCACAGGCCGAGGATCGCTGGGCCGATGTGGTCGAGGAGGCGCTGCGCTACTGCTCCTCGGTGGTCGGTGCGCTCACGCGTTACCCCCTGCGGGACGTGACCGTCGCGGGGGTCGAGATTCCGGCCGGTTCACCGACGCTCTGGCACGGCGGCGTCGGCCGGGACCCGTTGCGCTACGCCGACGCCGATGTCTTCGACATCGACCACGAGCACCGCGACCAGCTGGCGTTCGGCCGCGGTCCGCACTTCTGCCTGGGCGCGCCGCTGGCCCGGCTGGAGAGCCGTATCGCCCTGTCCACGCTGTTCAGCCGCTATCCCGACCTGGCGCTGGCCGTCCCGCCGGCGGAGGTCGAATACACCGTGCAGATCAGCACGGTAGGGCCGGTCGCACTGCCGGTGCGGCTGAAGCCGGCGCTGTAGCGTCACGCGACAACCGGATGCGGTTCACGCCTGCTCGGTGATCTCGGCGCGCCGGCTTCTCCGGTACTCCCGGGGGGTCAGGCCGAAGCGTTCTTTGAACGCCGCGGAGAACCAGGTGGGTGTGAATCCGCACCGGGTCGCCAGTTCGGCGATGGACAGGGTGGCGCGCGGGTCGTCCAGCAGGGCGCGGGCCGCGCGCAGCGCCTCTTCGCGACGCACATCCCGGAACGTGGTTCCCGACTGGGTCAGTACCGCGCGCAACTGGCGCGGCGACCAGCCGAGCGCATACGCGACGGCGGGCAGCCGCACATCCGCGCGGCCGATGTTCTCCCGCAGATAGCGGCGAATGCTCTCGGCCACCTCGGCGTGGTGGTCGCGCTGGGGCTGTGTCTCGCCGAGGGTCATCATGCACAGCAGTTCGGTGACCCGATCGCAGACCGCATTGAATTCGCGTTCGGACAGCCGGGACTGTTCGGCGTGGACGCCGCGGATCATATCGTTGGCGACCCTGCCCAGGCCGCGGCTCATATCGAGGACGACGTTCATATGCGCGCGGGGGCGTACCCGCTGCTCGAACTCGGTGCGCGGCACCTGGAATGCGTAGGCCGCCGAATCGGGTATATCGAGACGGCACGGTACCTCCAGCCCGGCCACCACGGCCCGGCCGGGCCCGACGGCGGTCACCTCGTCGCGGAAACGCATCGCGTACTCACCGCGGTCGGGCATGACCACCCAGTAGAAGTCGTCGCCGGGGGTGGTGCGGATATGGCTGCGGGTGCGGTGACACCGCCGGATTCCGCGCTGATCCCAGCGCAGCAGGTTGTACACGCTCGATTCCTGACCGGTGAGTCCGGCGGACCAGCCCTCGAACTGACCGAACTCGTGTGCCATCGGCACGAACCCGTCGGCGAGCGCGGAGAAGGACTCGGGCCCGCATTCGTCCACGTTGTACCAGCGCATAGTGACCATCCCCTCGATCAGGATCGGCTGCCCCGTGCTGCCCGCCGAAATGATCAGCGTCATAACAATACTGGGCGCGAATCATTTCGGCCGCGAATCGGTGCACCGCGATCACGACAATGCGGCAGCCACCCGCCGGTATCTGGCCGCGTCGGTGGGCCGGTCGTCCTCGAGGGACCAGGCGACCTCCTCCACCGCGCGCAGGAACGCCCAGCCCCGAGCCCGTTCCGGCCGCACCTCGAGCCCGTCGGCCGCCGCGGCGACCATCCGGCGGGCCGCACGCGGATCCGGATCCGCCTCGGTTTCCACCATTTTCAGGATCAGGAACCCGGCGTCGAAGGCCGCCTCACCCAGATAAGCCTTCGGATCGATGAGCAGCCAGGGCTCACGTTCGGCCGCGACAATATTTCCCAGGTGGGTGTCCCGGTTCACGACCAGCAAGGGGCCGTCCGGTTCGGCCAGGGCCGCGCACCAGTCGCGGGCCGGCCCGGTCAGTTCCGCGGTGAGGTACCCGGTCAGCTCGGCGCCGGTCAGGCGGACGGTCCAGTCGGACACGATATCGGCGACCAGCGGTAGCGGCGGATATCCGGGCGGGAGGGTGGTGGGTTGGCGCCGCAACCGCCGGTACAGCGCACAGGCGAGCCGCACCCGGCCCGCGTTCTCCGGTCTGCCCTCCAGCGGAATCGGCGGCTGGGCCACCAGCGGTGTTCCCGGGCGCGCCCACTCGAGCAGCAGCGCGCCGCTGTCCGCGTCGAAGTCGTAGAGATATGCGGCGCCGTCGCCTCGATAGCAGTACATTCCCGCGACCTCGCCGGCGTCCTCCTCGTCGGGCACCGGAACTTTCAGCACCGCGACGGTGCCGTCGTCGCGCCGCACCGGCGCCGCGAAGGAATGGGTTCCACCGTCGAACGGCTGCCCGATCACCTCCAGGTCCCAGGCCGCGCACCGTTGGGCCACCATCTCGGGCAGATCGGCCAGCCAGCGTTCGCCGCGGGCGGCGAAGATCGTCCGGATGTTCGCCACCACGCCGGGCGGAAGGGTGATCGTCACCCGTACAGCTTGCCGAGACGCCGGGCGAACCCACAACCCGCCCGGCCGCGTACCGGGCGGTTCGCTCACCTGCGCCGAGCTCGCGTCGCGCCGTAGTGCCGCAGGACCGCCGGGATCGTCACCGCCAGCGTCACCGCGATCCAGACCAGCGACGCCGCGACCGGTTCCCGCAGCGGCCACGCCGCCCCCTCCGCCGCGACCTCCGGCGCACCGAACAGTGCGCGCAGGGCGGCGACGACCGCGCTCACCGGATTCCATTCCGCGACGGCCCGCACCGCGCCCGGCATGGACGCGGTGGGCACGAAGACATTGGAGAACATGATCGTGCCGAAGATCAGCGGCGCGACCTGTTGGAGCATCTGCTCGTCCCGGATCGCCGTGCCCAGGCAGATCCCGACCCAGCTCAACGCGAACCGGAACAGCACGAGCAGTGCGAAGGCGGCTGCCGTCGCGCCGAATCCGGCGTCGATCCGCCAGCCTGCCAGCAGGCCGATTCCCGACATGATCAGCAGGGCGACGCCGCCGGTCAGCGTTTCCGCGAGCGCCAGACCGGCCGGCACCGCGATCGCGGGCACCGGTAGGGCACGGAAACGGTCGGTGAGCCCGCTGGCGAGGTCCGCGTTGGCGGTCGACGCGGTGGCGGCCAGACCCATCGCCGCGACCAGGACAAGGACGCCGGGTGTCAGGTAGGACCGGTACGCGGTGGCGTCCGCGCCGCCGGCCAGCGCGCCGCCGAAGACGAAACCGAACAGCAGCATCATGCCCACGGGCGCGGCGAGGGTGATCGCGAGCAGGCCCGGAGAGTGCCGGTAGACCGACAGGATCCGGCCGAACGCGGCCCCGGTGGCGGCGAACACGGACGGCGGGTGCGGGGTATGGGTGTCGGTCACGGGGTTGTCCTCGGGGTGGGGCCGGTCAGGGCAAGGAAGGCATCGTCGAGAGTGGCGCTGCGGCGGCCGATATCGCGGACGTCGACGCCGATCGCGTCGAGTGCCCGCAGGATCGGCAGCAGCGGGATATCAGGGTCGCGGAACGAGTACGACAGCTGCGCCGGGGGATCTCCCGGGTCCGGGACCGTCGGGCCGCCGGTCGGCGACCCACCGAAATCCGCCATCACCCGGGTGATCTCGTCGCGACGCCGGGAGTCGGCCACGAGGTCGAGTCCACCGCCGATGCCGGCGGTGAGCGTACGCGGGGTGCCGGTCGCCACCACCCGGCCCGAATCCAGGATGGTGACGGTATCGGCCAGCCGGGCGGCCTCGTCCAGGTATTGCGTGGTGAGCAGCACGGTGGTGCCCTCGGCCACGAAATCGTTGACGTAGCCGTAGATCTGGTTGCGACTGCGCGGGTCGAGCGCGGTGGTCGGCTCGTCCAGGAACAGGACGGCGGGGCGTACCACCATGGCGGCGGCGATATCGAGCCGGCGGCGCATCCCGCCCGAGTAGTCCCGGACGAGGCGGTCCGCGGCATCGGTCAGCCCGAACCGGTCCAGTAGTTCACCGGCGTGGGCCCGGGCGCGCCGGCCGGTGAGCCCGTTCATCCGGCCGAACAGGGTCAGGTTCTCCGGTCCGGTGAGCCGCGGGTCGACCGCGTGGAACTGGCCGACCAGCCCGATCCGCCGCTTGACCGCCCAGGTGTCGCGCACGGTGTCGTAGCCGGCGATCCGGGCGTATCCGGCGCTCGGCCGTAGCAGGGTGGCGAGCATGCGCACGGTCGTGGTCTTGCCCGAACCGTTCGGCCCGAGCAGGGCGTGCACCCGGCCGGCGTCGATACGCAGGTCCACGGTGTCCAGCACGGTTCGCTCACCGTATCTCCTGGTCAACCCCTCGGCCTCGATGACGGTCATGACCCCTCCTCAACTGGGAACGACGTTCGCATTTAACGCTAGCTGAATGCGAACGATGTTCGCAACCGGCTCGAGGCATGCTTACCGGTGTGCCATCCGCTGAACCGACGAACGCGTTGTGGTTGCGGGCCGGGGATCCCAAACCGGGCCCGAGGCCGGGTCTGCGCCTCGACGACATCGCCGCGGCCTGCGTCCGGCTGGCCGACGCGGACGGAATCCGGGCGCTGTCGATGCGCCGGCTCGCCGAAGAGCTCGGCACCGGAGCCGCCTCGCTCTATCGGTACGTCACCGGCAAAGACGATCTGGTGTCGCTGATGTACGACCGGGTGGCGGCGGAGTACGAATTCGCGCCCGTCACCGGGGATCTGCGCGCGGACGTGCTGTCGGTGGCCGAGCAGGCGCGCGCGATGTACCACCGCCACTCTTGGCTGGCCCAGGTGAACCCCAGCGGCCTGGGTCCCAACGGCCTGCGCTACCTCGACCATATGGTCGAGGTCCTGGCGCCCGCGCGACTGGAACCGGCCGCGACGATGACCGGGATCGCGATGCTCTCCGGCTGGGTGACGGTTTTCGCGACCCAGGAAGCGTCCGGGCGCGGCGTATTGGAGACCGGCGGCGGCGCCGGCCATATCGCCGCGATGCTGCGGCTCGGCGACTATCCGCATCTCACCGCACTGTTCACCGGCTCCGACGCGCCCGAACGGCACGCCGTGGACAACGACTCCGTGTTCCGGGCCGGTATCGATGCGCTGCTGTTCGGTATCGCCGGTGTCCGCTGAGAAACGGCCGTGGGGAGACCGGTCCGGCGTCGCCCGCCCGCGGTCCCGGGTCGCGCCGAGGTATCGCAGACTTCGGAAGTGCCTACGGCGATGCCGCCGCCACCCACCGGGCCGCCGGCCGGAAGGGGTGCGGCAGGGTCCGCCGTATCGGCGCTTTTGGTGGCAGACTGCGGATATGAGCACACCCGATTGGGCGGACGTGGACCGGTACGTGGTGGACCAGCTGGCGCGCGACGCCGACGCGAGCGCGACATTGCGCGCCAACGCGGCCGCCGGGCTGCCCGCCATCGACGTCTCCGAGGCCAACGGCAAATTCCTGTACCTGCTCGCCAGATCCACCGGCGCGCAGCGCGTCCTGGAGATCGGCACGCTGGGCGGTTTCAGCACGCTGTGGCTGGCCCGCGGGGTGGGCGAGAAGGGGCGGGTGACGACGCTCGAGTTCGAACCGCGCCATGCCGAGGTGGCCAGGGCCAACCTGGACCGTTCCGGTGTGGGCGACCGGGTCGAGATCCGGGTCGGCGCGGCGCTGGACACCCTGCCGGTGCTGGCGGACGAGCAGCCCGACCCGTTCGACCTGGTGTTCATCGACGCGGACAAAGTGAACAACTCGAACTATGTGAACTGGGCGTTGCGGTTGACCCGGCCCGGCGCGGTCATCGTCGTCGACAATGTGGTGCGCGCGGGCCGGGTCGCCGACGAGACCGACGAGGACCCCGCGGTCCGGGCGAGCCGGGATCTGGTGCGACTGCTGGCCGACGAACCACGCCTGGACGCCACGGTGATGCAGACGGTGGGTACGAAGGGCTGGGACGGGTTCGCCTTCGCGGTCGTGAACTGACCCGCGCTCGCGACCGCAGGTCAGGAATCCGTACCCAGCGTCGCGGCGATCCGGCCGTCGTCGATCGCCCGCCGCAGCTCCGCGTGGTCGAGGGCGTTCTGATCGGCGTAATCCTCGGCGAAATCCGACATCGTCGCGTCGAATTCGTCGTCGGAGCCCAGGTATCCGGCGATGGCGAAGCGGTCGCCGCCGCGCGCGTGCGCCTGGGCCAGCACCCGCGCGCACAACCGTCCGTAGAGCGCCATCAGATCAGGGGACATGGTCTCGATCACCGCCGAACCCTTACCGTCGCGGAGCTGGCGGATATAGAAGTCGCGGGCCACGCCGTCGGGGTCGGGGTCGGGGTGCTGTTGCCAGCCGAGGAAGATATCGCTGGCCGCCTGCATGAGCCGCTGCCCGGTCACCACGCGTTTCCCCTGGTTCGTGTACCCGGGGCCGTCGACGTAGCGCGCGAGCACGGAACGCTGTGCCTCCTTGGCCTGCAGGAACAACGGTTCGTCGCCCGGCCCGTGCAGCAGGATGATCCAGGTGCGGGTGCCGACACTGCCCACACCGACCACTTTGCGGGCCGCGTGCACATACTCGAACCGGTCGAGCAGGAAACGGCGGTTCGGTTGCAGGGTGCCGCGGTAGTCGGCCAGGCGTTGCATCAGTCCCCGGTGCACCATCTCGGCGTCCGCGCCGGCGAACAGCTCCTCGACGGGCACGATCAACGGCGGCATGCTGACGATCCGCGGTTTCCCGTTCGCCGGGGTGGTCAATTTCGACAGCGCCTGGAAGCTGTCCCGTCCCCACGCCTTGTCGATCGTCTTCTGGACGCGTTTGCGCGCCGACGAATCGAGGACATCGCGTAGTTCGGCCATATCGGCCGCGGCGTCGATATGGGAGTACCAGACGGCCAGCTCTCCGCGTCCGGCCTGATAGGTCATGGTTTCGCGGTATTCGGCCACGCAGGCGCGGGTGATCCGGCGCCGCTGCTTCCTCTTGAACCCGTTGTCGCGCCCGGCGACCGCGAGACTCGCGACGAGCCGCTTCACATCCCATTCGAACGGGCCGGGATAGGTCTCGTCGAAATCGTTGACGTCGAAAGCGAGCTGACGTTCCGGGGTCGCGTAGAGCCCGAAGTTGCTCAGATGCGCGTCCCCGCACAGTTGGGTGTGTAGGCCGGTGCTCGGCACGCGCGCCAGATCGTCGGCCATCACCAGCGCCGCACCTCGGAAGAACGAGAACTGTGAGACCGCCATCCGCCCGTATCGCACGGGCACCAGTTCGGGGACCCGGGTCGGCGCCTGCGATTCGAGCAGGGCGAGCGGGTCGCGGTCGGGCGCCGGATCGAAGGCGGCGATCGCGGAGAAGGGGGTCCGGCGCCGCTGCCGCGCGCCGTGTTCGGTGCGTTCCGATCGGGCCGCGAATTCGGGGGCGGGTCGGGCCGGATCAGCATGTGGTCTGCCCATGCGCGCACAGTAGGGCGACCGGGCGCGACCTGTCGTCACCCGATCCGGGTGAGACCCGGCCGCGGGACCGCTTCGGATCATGATGCGCCCAAACCTGCTTGTGGCCCCGGCCGGTGGCTAGCGTTTTCTGGCGGCGCGTGATGAAGAGGTGGCGGCGATGGCGGACGGCAGCGCGGGGTCGGTGCTACGGGCGGTACTGGAACTGGGGACCGAAGCCGAGGCACGGGAGCTGGACGCCGAACTGGAACGTCTGATCTCCCCGGACTACGCGCGCCGCCAGCTGGCCGAGCGGTTCGGCCTGCCGCCCGAGGCGCTGGAGCTGGATCGCGAACTTCCCGGCGAACTGCCCAGCGAGGACGATATCCAGGGCGCGAAGAGCCGATACACGCTGATCGTGAATCTGGCCCGCACCGAGCGGCTCACGGTGCGTCAGTTGATCGCCCGGCTCGGCGGGGGCCGCGGGCACCGCACATTCGCGGGGACCGCCGAACAGGTGGCCGACACGATCGAGGAATGGTTCCGGGCGGGTGCGGCCGACGGGTTCAATGTGATGCCCGCGGTGCTGCCTTCCGGGCTGGACCGGTTCGTGGACCGGGTGGTGCCGATCCTGCAGGAGCGTGGACTGTTCCGCACCGAATACACCTCGACCACACTGCGCGGCCATTACGGTCTGGCGCGCCCGGACAGTCGGCTCGCCGCCGAGGCCGCGCTCGCGGTCGCGCGGTGAGCGGCTCCGGAACGCGGCAGGGCACCGCGGGCGCGGAGGTGGGGGAGCCCGGCGAGGAGACGGGGGCCGGGACGTCGGACGGCGCGGGCTGGCTGCGCTACCTGGCCCGCCGATGTCTGGTCCACCGCCGCTTGGTGATCGGCGCCTACCTGGGGGCGGCGGTCGCGGCCGGCCTCACCGCGACGCTGCCGCTGGTGGTCCGTCATGTGGTGGATACGCTCACGGTGACCGCCGCATCGGTGACGCCGTGGGCGCTGGCGCTGCTGGCGCTGGGCGTGGCGCGGTTCGGCGCGTCGTTCACCCGCCGGGTCAGCTCGTCCAAGCTGTCGCTGGGTGTGCAGCACGATCTACGGCGTGACCTGTTCGCCTCGTTGCTGCGGCTCGACGGCCGGGAACGCGAAGGGCTGCGGACCGGGCAGGTCGTCAGCCGGGCCATCACCGACGTCACGCTCATTCAGATGTTCCTGCAGCTGATTCCGATGGTGTCGGGCAATCTGGTGCTGTTGTTCGGCGCGCTGGCGTTGATGGCGGTGATGTCGCCGCCGCTGACGGTGATCGCGCTGCTGGTGCTGCCCGCGCTGTGGCTGATCGCCCGGCGCAGCCAGCGCGAACTGTTCCCGGCGAACTGGGACGCCCAGGCCCGCGCGGCGGAAGTGGCCATGCAGGTGGAGGCCGCGGTGGCGGGCGTGCGGGTGGTCAAGGGGTTCGGGCAGGAACGCCACGAACTCGACGGCCTGCGCGAGCGTGCCGCCCGGCTGTACCGGTCGCGGTTGCGCCTGGCGCGGATCACCAGCCGATTCACCCCGGCGATGCAGGCCGTTCCGGCGGTGGGGCAGGCCGCGATCCTCGTCGTCGGCGGGCTGCTGGCACTGCGGCATTCGATCACGCTCGGCACTTTCCTGGCGTTCATGACCTATCTGGGTTCGTTCGTGAGTCCGATCCGGCAGTTCTCCATGCTGCTCACCGTCAGCCAGCAGGGCCGGGCCTCGCTGGACCGGGTCCGTGAGGTGATCGAGGCGCCGGCACCCGCGACGGCGCTTGTCGCGAGCGCGCCTTCGGTCGCTGGGGCGGCCCCGGGAATCGAGTTCCGGGGTGTTCGTTTCGGTTTCGGGGTGAACCAGGTGCTCGACGGGATCGATCTGACCGTGCGGCCGGGCGAGACGGTGGCCGTCGCCGGGAGCGCGGGCACCGGCAAATCCGTACTCGCGCAACTGGTGCCGCGCCTGTTCGATCCCGACGAGGGGAGCGTGCTCTTCGACGGCGTCGATATCCGCGCGCTGCCCGGATCCCGTGGCCTCGTGGCCATGGTCTTCGAGGACACCCACCTCATGGCCGACACCATCCGGGCCAATGTCGCCTACGGCCGGCCCGATGCCGGTGACGAGCGGATCTGGCACGCACTGCACCTGGCCGCCGCCGACGAGTTCGTCGCCGCGACGGCGGACAGTCTGGACACCAGAATCGGCGAACGCGGTCAGCGGTTGTCCGGCGGCCAGCGCCAGCGCATCGCGCTCGCGCGCGCCCTGCTCACCGAGGCGCCCATCCTGGTTCTCGACGACGCCACCTCCGCGATCGACGCCCGGGTGGAGGAGCTCATCTTCACCCGGATCGCCGCCGAGGTGCACCGGCGCACCACGCTCGTCGTCGCACACCGGCTGTCCACCCTGGCGCTGGCCGACCGGGTCGCGGTACTCGACGGCGGGCGGGTCGCCGAGCTGGGCCCGCTGGACGAACTACGCGATCGCGGCCACCTGTTCCGGGCGCTGTTCACCCCGCCGGATCCGGCCGAGATCGATACGGCGACAACGCAGGACGCGGCACCGGTGCCCACCGCCGTGCTCTGGGTGGAGCCCGCCGTCGACGCCGACGACGCTCGCACACTCGAACAGGTCGCGAAGGCGTTCGCGCAGCGCGCGGCGGGCGCTCCGGCCGGAGTCGGGCGGGGCGCGGCCATGGGCGGGATGCTGGCGGCCGCGCCGCCCAGCGGGGACGTCGCGCGGCTCATCGATTCGCTGCCACCGGCCACCGGTGAACCGGAGGTCCCCGAATCCTTCTCCCACACCCCCGATCCGCGATTCGGTTTGTCGCGGTTGCTGCGACCGTTCACCTGGCCCCTGCTCGCCGGGCTGGCGCTGGTCGGTATCGACGCGCTGGCGCAGGTCCTGATTCCGTTCCTGGTGCGCCACGGGATCGATCACGGGGTACTCGCCGGGGCGCGTGCGGTACTGCTCGTCGCGGCGGGGCTGACGCTGCTGGTGGTCGCCGTCGACTGGGTCATCGGCGTGGCGCAGGTGCGAGTGACCGGCCGGGCCGGTGAACGACTGCTGTTCGGCCTGCGGGTGAAGACCTTCGCCCAATTGCAGCGACTCGGCCTGCAGTACTACGAGCGCGAACTCGGCGGCCGCATCATGACCAGGATGACCAGCGACGTCGACGGACTGTCCGGCTTCCTGCAGACCGGCCTGGCCACGGCGCTGACCAGCACGATCACCATCGTGGGCGTGGTCGTCGCGCTACTGGTGGTGGATGCCGGGCTCGCGGTGGTGGTGCTGGCGACCCTGCCGGTGCTGGTGGTCACCACCATCGCGTTCCGCCGGGCGTCGGTACCCGCCTACAACCTGGCCCGGGATCGGGTGAGCGTGGTCAACGCTTACTTGCAGGAGAACGTCGACAACATCAAGGTCACCCAGAGCTACCGGCGGGAAGCGGTGAACCAGGCCGAGTTCGAGCGACGCTCCTGGAGCTACCGGGACGCGCGGTTGCGCAGTCAGACGCTGATGGCCGTTTTCTTCCCGTTCGTGGAATTGATGTCGGTCGTGGCGACCGCGGCGGTGCTCGCCGTCGGTGTGCACCAGGTGCGCGACGCCGCGGTGACCGCGGGCACCCTGATCGCCTTCCTGCTCTACATCGATCTGCTGTTCGCGCCGATCCAGCAGCTCTCGCAGGTGTTCGACGGCTATCAGCAGGCCGTGGTCGGGGTGGACCGGCTGGGTGAGTTGCTGCGCACCCCGGTGGACACCCCCGATGATCCGGCCCCGCGACCGGTGCGCTCGCTGCGCGGTGAGATAGAGATGCGCGCGGTGGATTTCGCCTACGGTCCGCGTACCGGCGCGGGGTCCACGCCGAAAGCGCCGCCGGTGCCCGCCCTGCGCGAGGTGGCTCTGCGTATCGCGCCGGGCCAGCGGGTGGCCCTGGTCGGTGAGACCGGCGCCGGGAAATCGACCCTGGTCAAGCTGCTGGCCCGGTTCTACGATCCGACCGCGGGCCGGGTGCTGATCGACGGTGTCGATATCCGCCGGTACGCCCTGCGCGACTATCGCAAACGGCTCGGTGTGGTGCCGCAGGAACCGTTCCTGTTCGGCGACACAGTGCGTGACGCCATCGCCTACGGCAGGCCCGAGGCGACTCCGGCCGAGATCGAATGGGCCGCCCGGGCCGTCGGCGCGCACGAGATGATCGCGGCGCTCGAGCACGGCTATCTGCAGCCCATCGGTGAGCACGGTCGCGGGCTGTCGGCGGGCCAGCGCCAACTGCTGGCGCTGGCCCGGGCCCAGTTGGTGGAGCCCGACATCCTGATCCTCGACGAGGCGACGGCGTCACTGGATCTGGGGACCGAGGCCAAGGTCAAGGCCGCGATCGACGTCCTGACCGCGGGCCGGACGACCATTGTCGTGGCGCACCGGCTGGCCACCGCCGCGGATGCGGATCTGATCGTGGTGCTGGGTGAGGGCCGTCTGCTGGAAACCGGTACCCACGCCGAACTCCTCGCCCGTGCCGGTGGCTCCTACCGGGCGCTGTGGGCGGCCTATGTCGGGGAGGGCGCCGGGGATTCGGCGGCCGTGCGCTGAATCCCGCTGTCCGCCGGTTCCGCGGATCGGCGGACAGCGGCAAACCGGGTTCGGGCTCGGCTACGCGGGGGTTTCGGTGGCGATGGTGCCGTCGGTGATCTCGGCCAGCATCCGGCCCCAGTCGGGATAGGTCCGCACCTTCGCCAGATGTAGATTCTCGATCTTCTGCGCCAGTTCCGGGTCCGGATCGTCGGCGAAACGGACCGCGGACAGGCGTGCGAAATACGGCAGGATGTGCGGGTCTCCGGCCAGATGCACCGGGTCGTGCAGATAACGCTCGAGCGCGTCCAGGTCGCCGACCGCGGCGAGGAAGGCGTGGGTGAATCCGTCCCGGGGGTCGCCGATATCGCGGCCGACGGAACCGAAGACGACCGATTCCACGCGCGCGGTACGGCGCATGCGTTCGAGTACCGCGGCTTGTTCCCCTTCCGGGACGCCGTCTTTGAAGCGGAACCGCAAGATGTTGACTATCACTGGAATACCTCCCTGGATTGAACCGGCGAGTTCAGATTATCTGTCTTGCCGGTAATGTCAATCCAAGTATGAACTTCTGAACCGATGGGTTCAATCCCGAGGTGTTGTTGCTAGCATCGGCGGGTGTGTGCGCGAACGGCGGACGGCCCGGGTGCCGGGCGAATCGATAAGCGGCGGGCCATCCTCGACGCGGCTTTCGCCGTATTCGCCCGGCTCGGTTACGAACAGGCCGGTGTCCGGGAGATAGCCGACGCAGCCGGTGTGGCCAAACCCACCGTCTACAACCACATGGCCGACAAGGAGAGCCTGCTCCGGGAAGCGCTGCTGCGTGCCGCCGATCAGGTCGGCGCCGACTGCCTCGCCGCCGTCGAGCGACTGCGTGATCCGGGCGCCGATCTCGGGTCGGCGCTGGAGAACACCGCCCAGCGGCTCCTGCGCGTCTGCGCCGGCGACACCTCGCACGCGCTGCGCCGCCTCGCCGCCGCGCAGTCCAACCGGCTGCCCGACCTGGTCACGCTCGTCCGCGAACGGACGGCGACCAGAACTCTGGACGCGCTCACCGACCGGCTGGGGCTGCTCGCGCTGTCCGGGCGGTTGCGGATCACTGATCCGGCCGTCGCGGCCGAGCAATTCCTGGCCCTGCTCACCGGTCCGCTGGAGAACCGGTCCGCCCAGGGTGCTCGCAAGGTGCCCAGGGCCGAACTCGGTGCGATCGCGGCCGCCGCCGTGCGCACCTTCCTCGCGGCCTACGGATCCGACGATCAGGCCGAGGCGGCCCGGGCGTCCTGACCGCGGGCTCGAGCCCCGATCGCCGCGGCTCGACCGGTGTAGCGCTGATGACCCAGCCGGCAAGGTTCAGTGCGGACGGTATCGCCGAATACGCCCCCGGCGGCCGGGTGGTGAAGGGATTCACCTGGTTCCGTCCACGCGGTGGGGGTCCGCCGCCGCGGCGGCGACCACCGTCGCTCTCTGCGGTGACGACCCGGAGGCGCTGAATGTCGTCGAGGCGCTGGTGCGCGACGCCGGCGCGGTTCCGGCCGTGGTGGGGCGGCTGGACCGGGCCAGACAACTGGAGGAGGCGGCCGGTTTGTTCATCGCGCTGGCGTTCTCGGGCGTCGATCCTGGATCCGTGGTGCCGGCGTTGCCGCCGGTCGAGCCGTGACCGTTTACGGCCCGACCGGTCGTCGCGGCGGCGGGGCCGGCAGCCGCCGCCCGACGGCGAGTCGTGGAAGTCGATCGGCCGGTCGGTCCGGAGCTATGCGTGGAACATGTTGGTGGTGAACATGTTCTGGCTCGAGGTGAGTATCTGGGCGACGTGCTCGGGATGGGTGAGATGCGGATTGTGACCGGCCCCGTCGATCACCGTCGTCGGTGCGGTGGCGGCGCTGGTGAGCGGATCGTCGGATCCGACGACGATATGGACCGGCACGGTGGCCTCCGCCAGCAGTGCGCGTGCGGCCGCGCGGCTCCGCGGCCGGGTTGCGGAGCGTAAGGCGGCGACGGTGCGCCGCGCCACCCCGCCGCGGCGCAGACCCGCGCCGGCGCTCTCGATCGCCGGGCCCGGCGGCACCCGCAGGAGGGCGGCCAACCGGTCGGCGGAAAGACGGCGCAGGTAGGCGGCGGCGAGCGGGGTGCGCGTGATCCAGGGTCCGCGGCGTTGCAGGAATGCCGGGGACACCAGCACGACGCCGGCGACGCGGTCGGGATGGGTCGCCGCGTAACGCAGTACCGGTACGCAGCCGAGAGAATGCCCGACCAGGACCGGGCGGCTGGTGACCGCGTCCATGAGCTCGTCGATCCGGTGATCCGGGCCCGCCGGCCCCGGCGCGGATCGGCCGAGGCCGGGGAGATCGGCGGCCAATGTGGCCACGCCCGTGCGCTCGCGCACCTCGCGCCACGCTTCGCTGTCGGTCGGCAGCCCGTGCAGCAGCACGAATTCCGGCGTGTGCCGGTCGCCGGAGACCCACAGGCGGCCCTGGAAACCCGCCGCCGGATCCGCGTCGGTGGTGCCGAAGCGGCTGCTCACCAGGTGATCCGCCCAGGTGCGCACGATCTGCTCGGTCGCCGGCATGACGAGCCCGGCCCGCGCGGCCACGGCCTCCGCCGCCGAGGTGTCGTAGCGTTCGTCCGCGAGGAAAGCCAGCCGCTCGCGGTCCACTCCGGTCACCCAGCGGGGCAGCCGGGCCACCAGGCTCACCGGAATTGTGAGATGCGGTGCGCGCACGTTCATATGCCGGGCCAGCAATCGCATCAGGTCCGGTAGCGGCGGGCTCGCCGGATCGAGCACTGTGTACGACTCGCCGGCGGTGTCCGGGTCTTGCGGCAGGGCCGTCAGGAAGGCGACGAAGTAGTCGAGATCCAGGATGGGGAGCAGAGTTTCGGCGCTGCCCGGCAACGCGGGCAGCCTGCCGTACCAGAGGTCGCGGATCAGTTCGGCCAGGCCTATGTACTGTCCGGGGCCGATGACGGTGCTGGGGTTCGCGATGCTCAGCGGAACTCCGGTGGCGATCGCTTCTTCCTGGAGGATCCGGTCGGCCTCGAATTTCGACGCGCCGTAGGCGCCGACGGCGTAGTTGTGTTCGGCGGATTCGGGCACGGTGACCCGATAGCCGGTGATATGGACCAGCCGGCGCAGCCGCGGGCGTTGCGCCGACCAGCGCAGCACCCGGACGGCGCCGTCGATGTTCACCGCCCGGGCGAGGGCGGGGTCCAGTCCGAACGCGAACTGCGCGGCGCAGTTGTAGACGTCGCGCACGTCGTCCAGCCGTGCCGATCCCACAGCGCCCAGTTCGGGGTCGGTGATATCGGCGGCCAGCACGGTGAGCCGCCGGCGATCGACCTGCCGGCCGTCGAGCCAGGCGCGGAGGCGGGGTTCACTGCCGGGGCGTACCGCGGCGGCGACCGTTCGGCCCTGCTCGAGCAGGCGGGCCACGAGTGCGCGCCCGATGAATCCGGCCGCGCCGAAGACGAGAGTGTCCGGTGTGCTCATATCAGTGTCCTAACTAGACTGGTCTACATATTCTGCGGATATGCGTACACGGTGACCTGTGTGGGTCGGATTCAGAGCAGGGTGCGGGCGACGCGCGCGGCGCGGTCCAGCGGTTCACGGCTGCGATGGGTCCGTGCGAGCAGCAGCGCACCTTCGACCAATGCGAGCAGCGAAACCGCCAGATCCTCGGCGTTCCGGTGGCCGCCGGCTCGCAGGATGATGCGCAGGGCCTCGGTCCACTGTGCGTACACCTGCGCGCAGGCCTGCTGCACGATGTCGTTCGTGCCCGAGATCTCCAGTGCGACAGTCGCGACCGGGCAGCCGTTCTCCCACCCCGACGCCTCCAGGCGGTCGCCGAGCAGAGTGATCAGATCGGCGACCGCGCCGGCCGGATCGCTGATGTCGGCGGCGTCCAGGGCCGCGTCGATCAGGCCCGAGGTCTGGGTGATCGCCGCGGCGACGAGTTCGTCCTTCCCGCCCGGGAAATGGAAGTACAGCGATCCGCGCGGGGTATCGCTGGCCGTGAGGATCTGGTTCAGGCCGGTGCCGAAATAACCCCGGCGCTCGATCGAGGACCGGGTGGCCTCGATTATCCGCTGTCTGGTTTCGGCTCCCTTGGTGCCCATACCAAGAAAATAGACCGGTCATCATAAAAATGTCAACAGCGGTACCGCGGCCGAACAGTGGCGCTCAGGGCCTGGAGCGGGCGGCCTTGTTGCGGTACATGGCGATATCGGCGGCCTGCATGGCCTCGTCGATCTCGGTCGGCGCGTCTTCGAGATAGACGGTGCCGATACTGGTGCCGATAGTGATGGTCTGCTGCCGGATCGCCATCGGCGCGGTGAGCGTGGCCAGCAGATCGGCGCGCATCGCGGCGAGCTGCTCTGCGCCGCGGCAGTTCTCGATCATGGCGATGAATTCGTCGCCGCCCAGCCGGGCGACGACCCCGCCCGCCGCGGTGACGATCCCCTGCAGCCGGACTCCCACTGTGCGCAGAACCTCGTCGCCGGACGAATGCCCCCAACGGTCGTTGATCTCCTTGAACCCGTCCAGATCCAGATAGGCCACGCCGACCGGCGGGTTGGCGGCGGCGAGCCGGTCGAAGAAATACGCGCGGTTGGGCAGGCCGGTGAGTTCGTCGTGATTCGCGTCGTACCAGAGCTGGGCGGCCAGTTCGCGGCGTTCGGTGACATCGACGGCGACGCCGATCAGGAACTGGATCCGGCCGCGGTGATCCCGGACCGCCGACATCGACAGATCGATACCGGCCTTCGAAGCGTCGCCGCGCCGGTAGTCGATCTCCAGCCGGAACCGGTCGATACTGCCCGCGAGCAGCTGCGTCATCCGCGTGTAGGCGGTACCGATTTTGGCCGCACCCACCAGGTCGACCACCGCCCGCCCGGGCATCTCGGCGACCTCGAGCCCGAGCATCTCCGCGAACGCGGAATTCGCCTCCAGCACCCGGCCCGCGGTATCGACGGTGCCGATTCCCACCGAGGCTCCGGCGAACACCGCGGCGAACCGGGCTTCCGACAGCTCCCGCCGGGTCTCGGCCTCCCGGGCCGCCGTGAATGCCGCGGCCATGGTGGCCTCCTGCTCCGACAGCGCCACCGAGCGCAGCGCGGCGGCGAAGCCGGTGGCGAATTCGGCGGCGACGAGCAGGGCCCGCTCCCGGATCGGCGCGGGGGCCAGGCCGGGGTCGGTCCGGCGCAGGTGCTCGGGCACGGTCGCGCAGATCAACGGGATCGTCCGGCCGACCACCAGGGGATCCCGGTAGTTCGCGTCGACCAGGGCGGCGGCGGTCTCCTGTGCGGTTTCGGGCGCCCGGCGGCCGCGCACCGCGTCGATGAGATCCCCGGCCAGCTCGGCCAGTAGCTCTTCGATCCGGTCCCGGGTGAGAGTCGGTGCGACCGCGCCGTCGAGTGCGTCCGCCCAGCCGACCGCGAGTTCCCGTGGGGTCACGGCAGTAATCCCGGTGCTCGGATCAGGCTTTGCACGCCACCCCGGCCAGGCCGAGTGATCGGCCGGGCTGTTCGTGCCGGTCGCGTGCCGACTCCGGTCGCCACAGCGGCAGTTCGACCACTCCGGGTTCCACCAGCTCCCAACCGTCGAACAGCGCGGTGATCGCGGCGCGCGACCGGAAATGGATGCCCACCCCGTTGGCGGCGGCTGAAGAGGCGCCCAGCTGGGCGGCGTCCTCGGGGCGTTGTGCGGAGGTCAGATGCGAGATGGCGATAAAGCTGCCGCCCGGTACGGCATGCCGCAAGGCGGCGACCTTCGCCGCGGGCAGATGATCGTCGGAGAGCAGATGCAGGACCGCGAACAGCAGTATCCCGACCGGCTGCGCGAAATCGACGAGACCGGTGGCGACGACCCGTTTCAGGAGGTCCGCCGGATCGCGGAGGTCGGCCTCGATCGCGCGGTAGCGGTCGTCGCCGACCAGGATCGCCCGGGAGTGGGCGACCGCGATGGGATCGATATCGGCATACAGCACATGGGCGTCCGACCCGCACTCCTGCACGATCTCGTGCACGTTACCCGCGGTCGGTATCCCCGAACCGATATCGAGGAACTGGGTCACGCCCGCCTCTACGAGGAAGCGCACCGAACGGCGCAGGAAGGCCCGGTTGCTCAATGCCAGCCGGGGCAGATCGGGTACCAGGCGGCTGCCGCGCTGCGCCGCACGCCGGTCGACCTCGAAGTTGTGCGACCCGCCGAGGAGTGCGTCGTACATCCGCGCCGGGCTCGGCTGTCCCATATCCACACCCGCGGGCGCCCATGCCGGCCTGTCCATCTCGTCCCCTCTGCGCTCGGTGCCCGCACCCGACCGGCGCCGGCGCGCCCGCCGCGCGCAGGTGATCCTGCGCGGCACCTCGGATCGCCCGCGGTACGGACGGTCCGGAGTCGGCCGGCGCATGTTCCGGCGCCGGACGACGCTGTGCGAATAATAGCCCGTACGTGGGGAGTCGCCGCGCGCGGTGCGGCGCGGCGCGGGCGGTCATCCGGGCGAGAGGTTTATGAAATATGTTCTCGGGCAAGCGAATCCGTGGATGAATGGATATCGGGTGAGTTGCTCGCCACACCCTCGGACACCAGCGCGACCGCTGCGGTTCCGGTGCTCGCGTCGGTGCGGCCGGAGGTATGGCGCGCGACCCTCTCGAATACGCACCGCGACCGCAGGGGCCGCGGTCGCCAAGGCCGGTCGGCGTCGACCGGGTGGGCGGGTGGAGTGCGGATCGGTCGCCGACTCGGCCTATCCCGCGGACCGCCCGGCCGCCGCTATGAGGCGCTGGATCGCGTGGTGCGCGAGAACCGGAGCGGCGCCCGGCCCCGTTGCCTGACCGTGCCCGGACTAGCCGACCCCGGGGACGACGCCGTGCGGCTGGATGAGCGGTAGATCGTTGTAGGTGACGATGCCGGGCGCGGCGGCGACCACCGCGGGGATCGCGTTGATCACCGGCATGGCGGTCATGATGTGTCCGAGGGTCATGAAATCGGCGATCGTCTCGGCCTGGAAATCCGGTGGCGGCAGGAAGCTCACGATGTTCTTCACGGTCGGGCGCCCATCGATCTGGAGAACCCAGCCGTCCTGATCGATCTGCCAATCGGGTTCGAGGGTCTGCCCCTTGCGCCAGCGCACGGTCAGCTCGACCAGGGCGCGGCCGGCGACGATTCCCTTCCAGCTCGCGAACACTCCCGCCACCCCGCCGGCCGGGATGGTCCACGAACCCAGGTCCAGATCGGCGGTGGTCTGCGCGAATTCGGCGTCGCAGCGGATCTCGTCGAGTTCCACGCCCAGGGAGTCGCCGATCATCCGCACCGCCTCACCGAATACGGCGGTGCCCGCGGCGGCCATGGCGGGTAGTTCGGGGTCATCGATCGGCCGGCCGAATCCGACCGGCCGTTCGGTCGCCGGTGAGTCGTAGAAGGTGGTGTCGGCCGCCTCGCTGACGGTCACCTTGTCGACGCGGTCGCAGATGCCCGCCGAGACGATGGCCAGCAGGTTGATGAATCCGGGGCTGATACCCGAGCCGAATATCGTCGAACCGCCCCGGCGGCAGGCCTCGGCGATCCGGTCGCGGCCCGGGCCCTGGCGGTGGCCGGTGATGAACGAGGCCGTCGCGACCACGTCGATGCCCGCCGCCAAGATGCGGACCAGTTCGTCGACGTCGATCCACATCGGGTTGTAGACGACGCAGTCCGGTTTCAAGGCCAGCAGTGCGTCCACATCGTCGGTGGCGGTGATCCCGAGCGGTTCGATTCCGCACAACTCGCCGATATCGCGCCCCACCTTCGCCGGCGCCCACGCGTAGCAGCCGACGAGTTCGAGGGTGGGGTTCGCGACGATGGCGTGGACGGAACTCTTGCCGACGTTGCCGGTCGTCCACTGGACGACCCGATACCGATCATGCTTGGGCACGCGCTCAGCATAGGGCGGCTCGCCCGTTCATGGAACGAATACTCTAATTTTCGAGAACAATATTCTCCTACCGGCCCGCGGTGTGCCGGGTCACAGATCTCGGTAGGTCGACACTCCTGAGATCGCCGTCACGGCGAGGCTTCTGTCACAGGTCTTCGCGCGTCGGAAGTGCGCGCGCGGAGTGCTTCCGTCGCAACCTCGGTGTTTCAGGTGTCACTCTGCCTTGTCGCGGTAATCCACTGGCCATCAATATGTTTCGTAATTGTGAAGAATATGTTTCGCAGCCGTGGTTGATTGCGGGCTGTTGTGCGCCGATACGCGGCGCCGCCGGATCGAGTTGTTCACTTCGGTCAATCCGGTGTCATCCGATGGTCACGGCGCGGTAATATCTAATGGCTCGCCTGCGGCGTGACCGTGGCGAGTCCGCCCGATCGAAGGTTGGTGAGACCGCACATGTCGGTATCGATGTTCGACGAGACCCTGCCTCGTGGCGAACAGGACGGGGTCGGGCTGCGGGTAGGCGCGATCATCGATCGGGGTGGGGAAGTTCTATTACTCGAACTGCCCAGCACCGGGCCGATTCGTCCGACACTGAAACTCCCCGGCGCGACGGTGGAACCCGGGGAATCGGTGACGGGCGCGCTCGTTCGTGGTGTACAGGAAGAGACGGGGCTCACCGTCACCGATATCCGGCACCACGTCGGAGACTTCGACTACCTGTCCCCGGCGGGCAAGCCGGTGCGGCGGCTGCATTTCGCGGTAGAGGTGGTGGCCACGGCGCCCGTCGTGCTGAGTGCGCACGCCGCGTACGAATGGACGCCGTTGAACGGCGAGTTGCCCGTCACGTCCTCCATCCGGAAGATCCTCGACAACTATCGCGAGCTGGCCTACCACTGAACGCGGTCGGCGCGGATGCGCGGATCCGATCTGTGATCGTCGGATCGGCCTGTGATCCAGCGCGACTGTTCACCGCTGCGCGCGGCAGTGCGTAGACCGTCCGATTCGCGGGCCCGCCGGGGTGTGGTGCCCGATCTCGTACGTGATCGCCGGGCGGATTCCCGAGGTGGCCGGGTACTCCTCATGTGGAGCCTATCGTATAAGCATCTAAATCGAATTGTCTTGTCCGGGAACGGTATTCGAAGCTCCAATTGGGATAGAGGCCGGCGTTGCGGCCGTCCGGGGTCTGGTAGTAGCTGGTGCACCCGCCGGAGACCCACACGGTGGACACGCTGCGCCGCGCCATCTCGTCGAGGAAAGCGTCCTGCACCCCGGGTTTGAGTTCCACCCGGCGGGCCGAGCGCCTGCGCGCGGTGGACAGCGCGTCGACGATATAGGCGATCTGGGATTCGATCATGAAGATCGCGGACTGGTTCCCGGCCGCGCCGAAGGGGCCCAATGTGCAGAAGAAGTTGGGAAATCCCGCCAGGGTGGTGCCGAGATAGCTCTGCGGCTGTTGGCTGTACAAATCGGCGATCGACAGTCCCTCGCGCCCGGCGAACCGCTCGAAGGCGCTGGGCAGCGCGCAGAACCCGGTCCCGTGGATGATCGTGTCGACCGGATACTCGGCGCCCCCGCGAGTCACGATCGAGCGCGGCCGCACCTGCGCGATCCCGTCGGTGACCACGTCCACATTGGGCCGGTCGAGTGCGGGCAGGTAGGCATCGGAGAAGAGGGCGCGTTTACAGCCGATCATGTAGTCGGGGGTCAGTCGCCGGCGCAGCGCCGCGTCGCGCACCTGTCGCAGCAGCTGCAGTTTGCCGAGCATCTCGAAGGGATGCCGGAACCGCTTGTCGACGAAACCGACCAATCCGAAACTCTCGACCGCCAGGAACCAGCCGCCGCGCATCGCCGCGCCCGCCGGCGGGAACTCGCGCAGCAGCAGCCGTTCGAGACGCGAGGTGCGGCGATCCAGCCGGGGGATGATCCAGGGCGCCGACCGCTGGAACACCACCAGACCGGCGACCTGCGGCTGGATCCGGGGAATGAACTGCACCGCGGCGGCGCCGGTGCCGATGACCGCGACCCGCCTGCCGGTCATATCGTGGTCGTGATCCCAGTGCAGTGAATGAAAACTCGTGCCGGCGAACGTGTCCAGGCCGGGTAGGTCGGGATACTTCGCCTCGGCGAACAACCCCGTCGCGGAGACGAGGAAGTCCGCGGTGACCGTGCCGCGGCTGGTTTCGATCCGCCAGTGTGAGCGGCCGTCGTCCCAGCGCGCGTCCAGCATCTCGGTGCCGAAGCGGATATGCCGGATGACGTCGAACCGGACGGCCACCGAACGCAGATATTCGAGGATCTCCGGTTGGGTGCCGTAGGTGCGCGACCAATCGGGGTTCGGGGCGAACGAATAGCTGTAGAGCGGGGACGGCACGTCACACGCACAGCCCGGATAGGTGTTGGCCCGCCAGGTGCCGCCCAGATCGTCGGCCTGCTCCAGGATCAGCAGATCGTCGAATCCGGCCTCCCGCAGGCGCACTGCGAGACCGATACCGCTGAAACCCGCCCCGACCACGACGATATGCCGGTGTTCGGCCGCTGAGGACATGTGCACGGTCCTTCCGCTGTCAGAGGTCGACGACCACTGCGTCGCCCGCCGCGCGGGAAACGCAGGTGAGCATATGGGTGTCACGTTCGATATCGGGCAGGGTCCGGTCCCGGTGGTCGATCGCACCGGCGATGACGGCGGTCTTGCAGGTGCCGCAGAAGCCTTGCCGGCACGAGTAGGCGAGGTCCGGGACGACCCGGCCGAGCGCGGTCAGCGCCGTCTCCCGCGCCCCCACCCGGACCGTGCGGCCGGTCCGGGCGAGGGTCATATCGAATTCCTTGCCGTCGATCACCGCGGGCGCCGAGAACTGTTCGCTGTGCAGCGAGCCGGTCGGATTCAGGGCGAACATGCTGCGGCGCGCGGCGGCGAGCATCGGCGGTGGGCCGCAGACGTAGACGGCCGCTCCGGGTGCGGCGGTCGCGATCAGTTCCGCGATATCGGGCGGGCCCGATTCGTCGTCGGGGCGGATATCGGCGTCGGTCAGTTCCGCGAGGAACGGCATTGTCGCCCGCGAGCGCCCCGCGTAGATCAGGCGGCCGCGTTCGCCGGCCGCACGGACCATCGGAAGTATCGGCGTAATGCCGATGCCGCCGGCTATGAACAGATAACTGGGTGCGGAGACGAGGGCGAACGCGTTGCGCGGGCCGCGGGCCCGGAGCACGTCACCGGTGCGGATATCACGGTGCAGTTCGCGGGAGCCGCCCGCGCCGTCGGCGATGCGCCGCACCGCGATTCGATAGTGGAAGCGTTCGCCGGGGTCGCCGCACAGGGAGTACTGCCGTTGTCGGCCCGACGGCAGGAACAGATCGAGGTGGGCGCCCGGCCGCCATCCGGGCAGCGGCTCACCGTCGGTGGCGCGCAGGGTGAATCCGAGCACCTCGTCGGCTTCGGGCCGGATCTCCTCCACGACCAGTGGTCGTGAGAAACCGCCGCGCCGCAGCGGATTCGGGGGTGACAGAACGGTCGCGGCCGGTCCGGAGACGAAGACGGCCCGGTAGGCGTCGACGAGCGCGCCGATCATCCGCAGTGGCCGGGGTGGGGCGAAATCCCGTGCGGGGCGGCCGGAGCGCTGAGCCATGGCGGTAGCTTACAAAGCAACAAATTGGCTTGCAATGTTGAGGAAGTCGAGGCTGGGAACCCGGTGGACTCCGCTCGGCGACCGTAGCGCCACCGAGCGGAGCGCGCACCTACTGCGACGATTCGTCGTGCGGGACCAGCTCCAGCCCGATGACCGCCACCACGATCCCACTGAGGCAGACGAGCTTGGCGACGGTGACGGCTTCGCCGCCCGTGACCATCGCATAGGTCACCGTGAGCGCGGTGCCGACTCCGGTCCAGACGGCATAGGCGCTGCCGATCGGAATATCGCGGACCGCCCGGCCCAGCCCGAACATGCTCGCGACCAGTGCGACGAAGAAGATCACCGTCGCCACCGGTTCGGTCAACCCGGCCGACTTTCCGAGCGCGGTTGCCCAGACTGCTTCGCAGACCGCGCTGGCCAGCAGAATGATCCACGCCATGGTCAGCTCACCGCCTTCAGGCCCACGACCGAGGCGATGAGCAGCGACAGCAGCAGGAGCCGCGCGATACCGGCGCGTTCCTTACCGGTGACGACAGCCCAGAGGGCGGTCAGTGTCGCGCCGGTGCCGACCCATACGGCGTATGCGGTACCGGTGGGCAGATCGATCATCGCCCAGGCGAGGCCGGCCATGCTCAGAACGAGTGCACCGGCGAACAGGACCGTGGGTTTCCAGCGACGGAAACCGTGCGAGGCGGCGAGCGCGGTGGCCCACACGGCCTCCAGAACGCCCGACAGCAGCAGGACGAGCCAGGACATGACAAAACCTTCCGAGTCAGTCTTGTCGCGATGCGGGTACTGCTCCCTCGTCCGCGAGCCCGATCGCCGGGCTCTGTGTCGGCAACGAACCGGGCGCTTCCGGGATTCCCGCGGGTGACCGGAACCACCACGGTCACGGTCAGGGGTGCGGCTGCCGCAGCGTCCGCGATAGGGCGTCGGTCGCGCCCCCGCGGGTCAGGCCGGGTGCACCGAGACGACGCCGCGGCACACCGACGTCCGGGTATTGACGAACCACCAGCCGCCGCCGGTGCGGGTGGTCACCGTGAACGCCACTGTCCCGACCCCGGTCCAGGCACGGTTCACCGGAACTCCCGGCTTCTGCTTCAGCGTCTCCTCATCGCTGAAGGCGGTCCCCGAAACGCCCGTGGTCTCGTTGTGCCAATCGAGCTGTACCCGGGTGCCGTACGGCGTGGCGCCGAAGATCGGGAACAGACTGGCCGGCGGGTTGGGCAGATCGTTGCCGCCGCTGAGCAGCAGTGACGGCTCCAGCGCCGCGCCGCCCGGCGGCAGGCTCGCTCCGGAACTGGCCCGGATGTTCCAGGTGAACGGCGGCGCCCACGGCAGCGGATTGGCGCTACCGCAGGTCATATCGGTGTACGCCCCGGGTTGCGCCGCGGCGGCGCCGGCACCGGCGGTCACCAGCGCGGCCGCCGCGAGAACCGCAGCGGCAGGGGCGAGTACTGCGGTGACGAACTTTCGTGCGTGAGGCAATGGCGCTCCCGAATCCTGTAGTGGGGTGTGCCGGAGACAGTATCGAGCCGAGTGTGTCGCGCGGGCGATCGCCACGATCAGGGCGTCGCGCGGTCGTCATAGCCGTGTCTCCTTCGGTGACGAGGCGGCCGGTGTCGCGGGGGTGCCGTGTTCGGCGGCCAGGGTGAGCAGTTCGCCGACCGACCACTGGTCGTCGACATGGGTGCCGTACTTCGCGGCGAGGACCGCACCGTGCGGAGCGATGAGAAAATCGGCGGGCAGTCCCAGCCGCCCGCCTTCCGGGTGGGCCGGGGGCGCCGGGCGGCCGCTGTGCCGGCCGGTCGCGGCCAGTTCCGCACCGACCGCACGCGCGATGGTGGGCCAGCCGCGGGGATCCAGCAGGGCCCGGGCGCCGGATTCGACGCCGAATTCCCGGTACAGCCCGCGATCGGGATCGGGGATCACGTCCAGGGGCAGGTCGGCTGTGTATTTGCGCAGTTCCGCGGCGGAGGAGTGGAAGACGACCACTTCCCGGATGCCGGCGGCTCGGATATCGGCCAGTCCGGCCACGATCGAGCGCAGGTGCAGAGTGCAGACCGGGCATCCGGCGAAGCGCCGGAACTGCAGGTGGACCAGATGCCCGGGGGAAGGGATCGGAATGTGTTCGCCGGTGAGGCTGGTGAGTGTGCGGGCGGATACCGGGTCCGGATGCGACATGCGGGCTCTCCTTAAGAGTACTTTGTACGCCTATAATCATTATGCGCGTATCCAGTACGCTGTCAATCCGTGCCCAGGCCGCGATCGCTCACCGACGACCAACTGGTCGCCGCCGCCCTGGCGGTGATCGACCGGGACGGCTTGACGGCGCTGACCATGCGCGCCGTCGCGAAGGAACTCGGGATGGCCACCATGGGCCTGTACCGGTACGTCACCGATCGGCAGGCGCTGGAAGTGCTGGTGGTCGATCACGTCTTCGGGTCGGTCGACCTCGCATTGCCGGCCGCACACTGGACGGACCGGATCCGATCGCTGATGGACCGCCTGCGCGTCGCGGTCGCGAAACATCCCGCCGCGGTGCCGCTGATACTGCGGCACCGACAGGCCGCGCGGGCCTCGCTACGGTTGATCGACACCATGCTCGCCGTGCTCACCGACGGCGGATTCACCGGCGCCGACCGGGTCGTCGCACAGCGCACCCTGATCGGCTACCTGCTCGGATTCCTGCAGAACGAGCACTACGCCGCGTTGTCGGGGGCGGGCACGATCACCATGTCCGAACTCCGGCCGGCCGATTTCCCGTACCTCGCCCACACGGCGGCCGACGCCAGATCGGTGCCGCCGGACGAGGAGTTCCGCCGTGGGCTCGACATCGTGCTGCGCGGCCTCACCGCGGGCTGACCGGCGACCCCTCGGCGGAGCCGGCGCGGTCGATCACCGTGCGTCCGGCGGGGCGTGCGGTCCGGAGCTCTCCCAGTCGTCGTCGGGGCGCTCACCGGCCAGCACCGAGCCCAGCCGGGCTCTTTCGGGGGCTCGCGTCACGACGTCCTCGAGAATGGCGAGGATCTCGGCTTCGGTGCTGCGTCCGTGATTGACCGCGCGCACTCGCAGGGCGCGGTACACCGCGTCCGGTACATGTCGAACAGATAGCGTCACCATACGAGGGCGTCTTTCGTCGACTGTGGTCGGTGACCCGATTATATTTCCCGCTCCGGCCGGGTTCCGGCGTGCGCGGCGTCTCGTTCTGGTATCGGGCCGCGCGGCCCCGTCTCGTCGGCCCGTCTCGATGGTCCGGCGGTGTGCCCGAAACCGTCGGCCGGATATCTTTCGGTCGAAACCCATTCCGGCACTGGGAATATGGCGCAAGATCGAGAATCGTCGATGCGATAGAAAGCCCGGACCGGATGGTCCGGCACGGTGCGCGGTATCTCGCGCATCCGGAAAGTGAGGCGGAAATGAATCACAAGCTCTGGCTGCTCGGTCGGCTCGCCGCGGTCGGCGGGCATATTCTCGGAGAGAAGATCACCGGGCACCGGGCGCGCGCGATAGCGGACGTGCCCGCGTCCGGCGCCGCGCTCACGGCCGAATGGCTGACCGCGGTGCTGTGCCGGGAGACGCCCGGCGCCGAGGTGGTCTCGTTCGACATCGCGGGCGGCAGCAGCGGCACCTCCACCCGGGTGGCCATACGGGTGGAGTACAACGACGCCGGGAAGACGGCCGGGCTGCCGGAGGCCTTGTTCGCCAAGACCACGACATCGCTGAGTCAGCGCATTCTGCTGGGCGGCGGGAAGATGATCGACGGTGAGACCCGGTTCTTCCGGGATTTCCGGCCGAAGCTCGATATCCAGGCGCCGCTCGGTTACTGGGGCGCCTCCGATCCCGCCTCGTGGCGGTCGATCGCGCTGATGGAGGATATCGCCGCGACCCGGGGTGCGGTGTTCAGCGAACCCACCGCGCCGATCGGCCGGGACGAGATGGAGGACCTGGTCCGCAATCTCGCGCGTGTGCACGGGACGTACTGGGAGGATCCCGCGATCGAGGTGCTCAAGACGACCAATGAGGCGCTGCGCGCCTATCTCGCGGCGATCGATATGAAGACCCGCTGCGCGGTGGGCCTGGAGCGGGCCGACGAGGTGGTTCCGGAAAACCTGAAAGGGCAGGCGGCGCGCCTGTGGGCCGGGGTGGAGCGGGCTGTGGACATGGCGACCCGTGATCTGCCGCATACGCTGCTGCACGGCGACCCGCATATCGGGCAGACCTACCGGACCGCCGAGGGGCGGATGGGTTATGTCGACTGGCAGGTCGTCATGCGCGGCGGGTGGGGGCACGATTTCGCCTACACGGTCAATTCCGGATGCGAACCCGAGGACCGGCGGGCGTGGGCACCGGATCTGCTCGCGGCGTACCTGGAGGAATTGTCCCTGGCCGGCGGTGCGGCGCCGGCCTTCGACGACGCGTGGCTGATCTACCGGCAGCAGTCGATGTTCGCGTACGCGGCATGGGCCTTCACGATCGGGCGCGCGGCCTATCAGCCCCGGATGCAGTCGACCGAAACCTGTCTCACCTTGATGCGACGGATCACCACGGCGATCGACGACAATGAATCCCTGGATGCGCTGGGTGTCTGAAAAGCGGCCGGGGGCTGAGCTTTTCGATGCCCGGGCCTCGGCCGCACCCCTTTCCGCCGACCGTGGTCCGGGGTCCCGAATGTGCGGACTAGTCCCATGAAATGCCCGAAAAGGACGGGCGTACAACATATTTGAAAGCGAACACATGCAATAGTGATGTCGTACCATCGCGGGGTTCCGGCTCGAGTCAGCAGTTCGCAGGAGGAGCCTCGAACCGGGACCGGCCGATGGAAAACCATCGGCCCCACCCCCGAACGGCATGGAGTTTCGTCCTTGACTACCTCGGACTACCGAAGACAAGCCCACCCGGTCGTGCACGGTTCGCCGATCGATTCCGATGATCCGCGGGTTCCGCTGTACCTTCCGGAGTTCGCCGCCGACCCGCATCGGGTGTACCGCGAGATGCGCGCCAGGTACGGGTCGCTGGCGCCGGTGGAGCTGGCGCCCGGGGTGCCGGCCACCCTGGTGATCGGTTATTCGACCGCGCTGCGCGTGCTCAACGATCCGGAGCGTTTCCCGGCCGATCCGCGCACGTGGCAGAAGGATATTCCGGCCGAATGCCCGATCCTGCCGCTGCTGGAGTGGCGGCCGATGGCCAGCCGCTGCGCCGGTCAGGAGTTCGTGCGCTACCGGCAGGCGATCACGGCGAGTATGGACGAAGTGGATATGTACGCGATCCACACCGTCGTCGAGAACATCGCCGGCCCGCTGATCAACTCGTTCTGTCAGGACGGCCACGCCGAACTGATCCAGCAGTACGTGTTCCCGCTGGCCTTCCAGGTGATCAACTATCTGCTCGGGTGCCCGCCGGAGATCGGACAGCAGGTCGCCGCCGGGACCGCCGCCCTCCTGGAGGGGGTGGACGCCGAAGCGGGTAGCCGGATGCTGGGTGAGGCCCTGATGAATCTGGTGCAGCTCAAAGGTGCGGAGCCGGGTCGTGATATCACCTCGGTGCTGCTGCAGCATCCGGTCGCGCTGACCGAGGAGGAGGTGTCCCACCATGTCTCGCAGGTGTACGGCACCGGGATCGAGTTCGAACTGAACCTGATCGTCAACACCCTGCTGCTGATCCTCACCGACGAGCGGTTCGGCGGCAGCGTGCTGGGGGGGAACTTGACTTCACGCGACGCCCTGGACGAGGTGTTGTTCAACGACCCGCCGCTGGCGAATCTGCTGATCACCTATCCGCGGATGCCCATCCTGCTCGACGATGTGTGGCTGCCCGCCCATCAGCCGGTCGTGATAAGCATGGCCGCCTGCAACAACGACCCGTCCATCCGGGCGTCGGAGTTGACGGGTAACCGCGCCCATCTGGCCTGGGGCCTCGGTCCGCACGCCTGCCCCGCGCAGTCGCTGGCCTACATCGTCGCCGAAGGGGCCATCGATCAGCTGCTGGACGCATTGCCGGAGATGCGCGCGGAATTCCCCGACGGAGAGCCCGCCTGGCGGCCGGGACCTTTTCACCGGTCCCTGTCCGCACTGCCGGTGACCTTCCCGCCGGGCGCGCCCCTGCTGGGATTCGGGGACGGTTCCGCCCGCCCCGCTATCCGGGCCTGACGCGAGCTCGGACGCCGCCTTCGCGAGGTTCATCGGAAGAACGGATCGGCCACCAGGTCGGCTTCGCGCCGGGCCGTCGATCACCCGGTGGGTCCGTTCCGTATGCGAGACGCGACCCTGGAGCCGAGTTCAGCGAGGCACCCCCGAAGGGTTGAGGCCCGTCCCGGCGTTCAGTCCTCGAAAGCGCATGAGGCGAAGCCTCGAGTCTCGAGGGCTGAACGCCGGGACCAAGGGGGCCTCGACCCCCGCGACGCCGCAGGCGGCGCCAAAATAGTTGAATCCGGATTCAAGTTCGTTTACCGTCGGAGAGCATCGAACGGCTGCCGCCGGCGCATCGAGCCGCGCCCCGAAGATCGGAGTTCTCGTGGAACTGTTCACCTCGACCGAGCGTGCCCGGGAGTACCGACGCACCCTGCTCACGTTCATGGACGAATGCGTCTACCCGGCCGAGCCGGTGTACGCCGAGCAGATGGCCGCGGCGGGCGATCCGCATCATCAGCCGCAGGTCCTCGAGGACCTCAAGATCGAGGCCAAGAAGCGCGACCTGTGGAATCTGTTCCATCCGCATCCGGAATGGGGCCCCGGCCTGACCAACCTGGAGTACGCGCCGCTGGCCGAGATCATGGGCCGCAGCCCGGCGCTCGCGCCCGAGGCGTGCAACTGTTCGGCCCCCGACACCGGCAATATGGAGGTGTTCACCCTCTTCGGTACCGAGGAGCACAAACAGCGCTGGCTCGAACCGTTGCTCGACGGAACCATCCGGTCCGCGTTCGCGATGACCGAGCCCGGGGTCGCCAGTTCCGATGCGACGAACGTGGAAATGCGGATGGAGCGCGACGGCGACGACTACGTGCTCAACGGCCGCAAATGGTTCGCCTCCAACGCCATGCACGCGCACTGCAAAGTGCTCATCGTGATGGGCAAGACCGATCCGGACGCGCCGAAACACCGGCAGCAATCGATGATGGTGGTGCCGATCGACGCGCCGGGTGTCACCGTCGTGCGTAATCTGCCGGTCTTCGGGTATGTCGATCGCGAAGGTCACGCCGAAATCGATTTCACCGATGTCCGGGTGCCGCTGACCGATGTGCTGAAGGGGGAGGGCGAGGGGTTCGCGATCAGCCAGGCGCGGCTCGGCCCCGGCCGGATCCACCATGCCATGCGCGCGATCGGAATGGCCGAACGCGCACTGGAGCTCATGTGCGCCCGCGCCGATTCCCGGACCACCTTCGGCCGCAAGGTCAGTGAACGCGCCAATATCCGGGACTGGATCGCCGAAGCCCGGATCGATATCGAACAGGCGCGGCTGCTCACCCTGAAAACGGCCTGGATGATGGATACCGTCGGCAACAAGGAGGCGCGTACCGAGATCGCCGCGATCAAGATCGCGGCACCGGTGATGGCGCTGCGGATCGTGGATCGCGCGATCCAGGTGTACGGCGCGGCCGGGGTCACCGAGGATTTCCCGCTGGCCAGCATGTACGCCCATCTGCGCACCCTGCGGATCGCCGACGGTCCCGACGAGGTCCACAAACTGACGATCGCCCGGGCCGAACTCGGTAAGGCCCGCGCGGCCGCCGAAGCCGCCGGAAGCTGAGGGCGTCCGGGGCCGCGAATCCACCGACCTGGCCGGGGCGTACCGACCCACCGCCCGATACGTTGGATATGTCCGGTCGAGTCCGTTGAACATCAGCCGCCGGCCGGACGGGCACAAGGAGGCAATCCATGACGGTCGAGACCGGAAGCGAATCGCGGCGACGGCGCCACATCCTGCTGGAGCTGGGCTTCGCCACCACACTGGCCGGCGACGAACTGCACGGGTCGGCGATCATCACCCCGCAGCTGCACGTGCCCGGAACCGAGCGGTTGCGCACCTCGGTGCTCGCCGCCTGGACCGATACCGTGACCGGTCTGCTGGCGGCGCTCACCCTGGGGCCGCGGGTGCCGGTCACCCTCGAACTCGATGTGCACCTCTACCGTCCGGCGCCGGGGTCCGGTGAGATCAGGGCGGTGGGGCGCAAGATCAAAGCGGGACGCTCGGTCTTCGTCGCGGAGGTCGAATGGAGCGTGGACGGCGAACCCTTCGCCTTCGGTGGCGGGTCGTTCATGGTGTCCCCGAACGAGGAGTTGCGGCTGCCCCCGGAGCTGAGCATCGATATGCCGGTCTCCGATCGCCTGCTGTCGGTACCGCTGGCCGAACGGGCCGGCTGCGCGCGCAGCGGCCCGGGCACCGCGGTGCTGCCGCGTACCGACGACGGCCTGAACGCCTCGCGCACGGTCAACGGGGGACTGATAGCGCTCGCCGCGGAAGAGGCGATCCTGTCGCTGGCGCCCGGCGCCACCCTGAGCACCCTCGGACTGCGCTATCTGCAGCCCGCCCGGATCGGGCCGGTGGTGGCCGACGCGACGCTGCGGGCCGATGTCGGACGAGCGACCCTGCGCGACTCGGGGAACGCCGATCGGATCACCACGCTGGCGACAGGTCGGCTGTTCCCCGCGTGACCACCGGGTTTCCCGGCCCGGTCCGGGGCGGCCGGATCCGGGTCGGACGGCTGTTACCATCCACGGCAGCCCGAGACAGACCGCCCCAGGACAGTGAGTGAGCTGGTGAAGGCCCAGGAGGACAGTATTTCCGCGGGCGGGGCGACGGACTCGCCGGTCGCGCCACCCGCCGGCCGGGCGACCCGCCCGGCCCCGAAGAGCCGGCGCGGGATCCGCACCCGTGCGGCCCTGATCGCCGCCGCGCGCACGGTTTTCGAAGCCGACGGTTTCGTCGACGCCCGGATCAACGACATCACCAAGACCGCGGGCGTGGCGTCGGGTTCGTTCTACACCCATTTCGACGGCAAGGAAGAGATCTTCGCCGAGGTCGTCGAGCAGATGCGTGAGGAGATGCTGCATCCGCACGTCCGGGCCCGGGGCGGCAGTGCCGATCCCCGCGAATGGATCGCCGCGGCCAACCGCGAATATCTGCGGTCCTATCGCCGCAACGCGCGGTTGATGGCCGTGCTCGAACAGGTGGCGCGGATCGATCAGCAGTTCGCGGCGCTGCGGGCCGAGCGTGCCTCGGCGTTCATCGACCGCAATGCCGCGCTGATCCGGGACCTGCAGGCCCGGGGCCTGGTCACTCCGCGACTGGATCCGCGGGTCACGGCGCTGGCCCTGTCGAGCATGGTGAGCAAGATGGCGTATCTGGTGTTCGTGGAGGGTGAGAAGGTCGGCTTCGACACGTTGCTCGACACGCTGAACTGGATCTGGTTCAACGCGTTGCAGCTTCCCGAATCACCGATCGAACCCGCCTGAACCGCTCGGAACACCCGGTGCGCACGCGAGTATCCACCGGGATGTTGTAGGCCACCGATCCCGGTTCGGATGACCGGCCCTGCCGGTGGTGTCTCACTGCGCGCGCCGGGTCGCCCGGAAACCCCGGAACCGGCGGAGATAGCCCACGATTCGGCGGAGTGGGACCGCCCGTGGCCAGTCGTCGGGACGGAAGTAGGCGTCGGTGCCGCCGTCGACGAAGACCACACTGCCGCAAAGGAATTCGGCCGCGGGCGATAGCATCATGCACACCCATTCGGCGATGTGCTCCGGTTTGCCGAAACCGCCGGTGGGCACGGGGAAAGCGTTGATCGCCTTGGCTTCGGCCGGGGACGCGAGCTGGCGTTCGAGCAGCGGGGTCAGTATCGCGCCGGGGGCGATGACGTTGAGCCGGATGCCCGCCCCGGCCCATTCCGGCCCGACCGCGTGCCGGCGGACCCAGCGGCTCACCGCGATCTTGGAGGCGGCGTAGACGAACGGCGCGGCCTGTTTGCCGAATATCTTCACCGTGCGGACGGCGCGTTCGGTGTCTCCGGCCAGGAAAGCACGCACGGTGCGACCGGGTACCGCGGGGACGGTGGTGGCCGAATTGCTGCCGAACGCGACTACCCGCGCGGCGCCGGTCGCGGCGAGTGCGGGTCGCCACCCTTCGAGGAGGTCGACCACGCCGAGGTAGTTCACGGCCGCGATCACCGGCAGTCGTGCGGGATCGGGCACCGGGCCGAGTCCGGCGGCGAGTACGGCTCCGTCGAGCAGGCCGTCCGCGGCGGTCAGCACTCCGTCGATCGCGGTGCGCCGGCCTTCGGCGGTGGACAGATCGGCGACGATATCGGTTTCCTGGATGTCCACGCCGATCACGCGGTGGCCCGCGGCCGTCAGCTTGTCGGCTACCGCCTTGCCCATCCCCGACGCTGCCCCCGTGACCGCGTAGACACCCATCCGAAATCCCTTCGTCCGACCCGCCGACTACCGTCCCGGGCGATTTCGTCGGAGTCTGTCAAAAGTACGGATTCTGTCAAGCGCACTGGAAGCGTCACAGGTCCGCGCGGGTGCCGGTCCCCTCGCTCACCTTCCGTCGGACACCAGCCCCGGTACCTCCAGATACTCGGGGAGGGTGAAGCAGATGATGCCGAAGTCGTAGCCCCGGGCCACGTTCACTTCGTCGGCCACGCCGTCGGCCGCCACCAGATGCCTGCCGGGCGCCGTGGGGGCCCAGTCGGCGGTGAACTTGCCGGGGGACACCTGCTCGACCGGCCCGAAGGTGCCGCCGCCGGGCTGTCCGTCCACCGAGTCGGTGAGCGAGCCAACGCTGTCGCCGAGAACTGTGACGGTGTAGGTGCAGCTCGTCCCGTACTGGACGAAACCGAGGCCGAAACCGCCGGATACGCTCACGCTGGTGACGGCGGCCGAGGCCGTGGGCATCGGCCCGAGCGCGGCGGCGAGCGCGAGGGCGGTGCCCGCGAGACAGAGATTTCCTGCGGTCGTCATGGCTGCTCCGCTCGTATCGACGATGCGTACGCGGTGGAACGTCCTGTAAGTAGTGGAGCACTTCCCGGCCGCTCGGCACAGTCCTCGCCGGTCACGAAGTAGTCCCGGTTGGTGTCGCCGGTCCGGGCTTCCCGGTGCTGATAAACCGTCGCGGGCCGTCGTTCGTGGGGCGGTCGATGACTGGCACATATCGGCTGGTGTGTAACACCTGCGTGCCATCTCGTGAATAACGGTGCGTAAATGTTATCGGCCCTGGCTGATTGCCAGGGGAATGCTGCAGGCTCCGGCGGCGATGTCGCGGAGATATCGCAGAGTCCTATAACCGTTGAAAGCGACGAGTATCCGGGAATTCGAGCCCGGCCACACGGTTATTCGGTAGCAATTTAAAGGATTAATTCTCCTGTTAATTACTGATATGCACTCGAACTCCGAATATCGGTATGGTCCTGTGCGCGAAGTGAAATCGCAGCCGCCCGGCCCTCGGTCGGTTCACGTGAGAAGGATTGAGCGTAATGAAGTTCGGCACTTTCGCCGCTACCGCACTTCTGTCCGTTGCCGCTGTAGGGATTTCCGCCGGCGTCGTGCACGCCGAACCCGCGGCCGCGGCTCCGGCACCGGAGATCAAGAGCGAGGGCGTCGACCAGGGCGTCGCCTACGAGACCAGCGTCGACCAGAAGACCCAGACGATCACCACCGAAGTGCAGGACGGCCGGTTCGAACTGACGCCGGACGGCGCCACCGCGATCCTCAAGGCCGTCAGCGGCGCCGTCATCGCCGAAGTGCCGCTGCAGTACGAGGTCTCGGGCAGTGAGATGGCCGTGGCGCACGAGATCAGCGCGGACGGTACGACACTCGAACTGACCCCGACGGTCACCGCCGAGAACATCGGCGAGATGCGGCCGGTCAGCTCGATGACCCGGCTCACCGACGAACTCCAGCGCAATGTCGCCGGTGTCGCGGTCGGCGCCGTGCTGGGCGGCCTGCTCGGCGCCCTCGTCGGTCTCGGCTTCCTCAGCATCATCACCGGTCCGATCGGCCTCGTCGTCGGCGCTGTGGCAGGTGGCTACATCACCGGCGGGCAATCGTTCACCGACGCCGTGATGGCGGTCCTGCGCGGCGAACCGTGACCCAGCCGGGCCCGGACGAGGACGGCGGGCGTCCGCCGCTCTCACAGCAGGACAAACGCGCCCGGGTCGGCGCCACGGCGGCCGCGATCGCTATCGCGGCCGTCGTGACCTCGATCGTGCTGGGAATCGGGGTGGCCGCGCTGCTGGCCACCGCGGGCAGCGGTGACGAGGCCACCAACGACCTGGCGGCCCCGGCCGCGAGCGCCACCGCCACCACCGTCACCGATATCGCGCCCGTCGCACCGGCCGCGCCGGCCGGCCCCTCGTCGACTTCGGCGACGTCGAGTGCCCCGGCAACGACGCCGTCCGCGCTGGGAACCGCCGGTCCCGCCAACAAGGAGGCCAAACAGGCCCCGTTGAAGGTCGAGGTGGCGGCCGGTGAATGCCTCAGCGGATTCAGCGACAAGGACGTCAGCAAGGCCGCCTGCGGAAGCGCGGAATCGCGGTACAAGATCGCGAGTGCCGGCCCGCCGGGCACCGCCTGCCCGACGGACGCCGATTCCAGCCACACCATCGGCGAGACGACCATGTGCCTCGATATCGATTGGGTGGTCGGCAGCTGCGCGGATGTCTCCGGCGACCAGCCGCAGCGCACCGAGTGCGGTCCGGGCGGGGTACAGGTGATCAGCATCCTGCCGGAGACCGTGAGTGTGAACGCCTGCCCCTCGGCCGACCGTGGGTTCGTCTACGACCAACGTCGCTTCGTGGTGTGTTTCGCCGATCTCTAGCCGGCGGCCCGGCGCGAGCCCGGCCGGGCTCGCGCTGTGGAGGAGTCGTAACCGTCGCGGGTTAGGCTGAGCCATGGCTCTGTCCCGGCGCCGGGTACTGCAAGCGGGTGCGGCCGGCGCGGCCGCGCTGCTGGCCGGAGCCGGTCTGGCGAGTAGTGCGCCCTATCGGGCGCCCCGCCGGCTCGGCGACCCCTTCACGCTCGGCGTGGCCTCCGGTGATCCGCTGCCCGACGGCGTGGTGCTGTGGACCAGGCTGGCCCCGGATCCGTTCGCCCCGGACTCCCTGGGCGGTACGCCGCGTGCCCCGGTCACCGTCGAATACGAAGTCGCCGAGGACGAGTATTTCCGCCGTATCGCCGTGCGTGGGAGCGCATTGGCCACCCGCGAACTGGCGCACAGCGTGCATCCGGAGGTCCGGGGTCTGGCACCGGATCGCTGGTACTACTACCGATTCCGTGCGGGCTCGGCCATCTCGCCGGTAGGCCGCACCCGGACCGCGCCGGTCGCCCGGGTGAACCGGTTACGGTTCGCTTTCGCCTCCTGCCAGCACTGGAGCTCCGGCTATTACACCGCCTACCGGCACCTCTGCGACGAGGATCTCGATTTCGTCGTGCACCTGGGCGATTACATCTACGAAAAGGAATGGGCGTCCGGCCGTTCGGGGGTCGCCATCCCGGAGACGCTGCGCGCGGAGGCCACCGATCTGGCCGGATACCGGCTGCGCTACGCGCAGTACAAGGCCGAACCCGAGCTGCGGGCCGCGCATGCCGCGTTCCCCTGGATCTGCACCTTCGACGACCACGAGATCGACAACAACTGGGCGGGTTTCGAACCCGGCGCCGGTATCGATATCCATCTGCTGCCCGCCCTGTTCCGGCGGCGGCGCGCGGCCGCCTTCCAGGCGATGTACGAGCATCTGCCGCTGCGGATCGATCAGTTGCCCGCGGGACCGTACGCCCGGATGCACCGCCGCTACGCGTTCGGCGACCTCGTCGACCTGACCATGCTCGACACCCGCCAGTACCGAACGCCCCTGGTGTGCGGTGACGGCGCCAATCTGGTGGTGGACTGCCCGGACCGTTTCGCCGCCGACCGCACCATTCTGGGGTCGCGCCAGCGCGACTGGCTGATCGACGGTCTCACCCGGTCCCCGGCTCGCTGGCAGGTGCTCGGCAATCAGGTCGCGATGGCGCAGTCCGATTACGACCCCGGTCCGGCGGTCGCGGTGGGGACCGACTCCTGGGACGGCTATGTCGCCGATCGGGACGCGGTGCTCGCCGCCGCGGCCGCGCGCGGCCGCGGGAACCTGGTGGTGCTCACCGGTGATCGGCACGAGAACTATGTGGTGGATCTGCGCGGCGACTATCGGGATCCGGCGTCGCCGGTCGTGGCCACGGAGTTCACCGGCACCTCGATCACCACCGGACGCGACGGCGCCGATCTGACCTCGCGCGGCGAGACTCTGCTCGCCGCGAATCCCGATATGAAATTCTTCAACGGGCAGCGCGGCTATGTCCGGGTGGAGGTGGACGATCAGCTGTGGCGCGGCGACTACCGGGTGGTGCCCTATGTCCGGGAACCCGGGGCGCCCGTCACCACCCGGGCGGGTTTCGTGGTGGAGCACGGTGTGCCCGGGGCGCGGGCCGCGTGGGCTCCCGATCCGCACGCCGAGCCGGAGGCCGAAACGCCCGCGCGGGAACCGGTGGCGGGGGCCGGCGGATGAGCGTGGACACCTGCTCGACACCCGGATTGGCCGAAAGTGCCGATTTCCTGTCCGCGGGTATGTTTCCCACCGGGTGACCCAGGCCATAGTCTCGGAAAGATGTCCAGTTCCGCAACGGGCGCCGGCACCGCCGCCGGGCCCGGCCAGACCTTCGACTACGACGTCCTCGTCATCGGCTCCGGATTCGGGGGCAGCGTCAGTGCCCTGCGGTTGACCGAGAAGGGGTACCGGGTCGGGGTCCTCGAGGCCGGTCGCCGCTTCGCCGACGACGAATTCGCGAAAACGTCCTGGCGTGCCAGGCAGTATCTATGGGCGCCCTACCTCGGCTGCTTCGGCATCCAGCGGCTCGCGCTGCTGAAGGACACCCTCATCATGGCCGGCGCCGGGGTCGGCGGCGGCTCCCTCGTGTACGCGAACACCCTGTACGAACCGCCGGACAAGTTCTTCCGGGACGGCAACTGGGCGCATATCACCGACTGGAAAGCCGAGCTGACGCCCTACTACGACCAGGCCAAACGCATGCTGGGCGTGACCACCAATCCGGCGACCACGCCGACCGACTGGGTCCTGCTGGAGGTCGCCGCGGAAATGGGCGTCGCCGACTCCTATCAGCGCACCCCGGTCGGGGTCTTCTTCGGCGGGCCCGGGAGCCGGCCCGGCGAGGATGTGCCCGACCCGTACTTCGGCGGGGTCGGCCCCGCCCGCCGCACCTGCACCCACTGCGGCGAATGTATGACCGGATGTCGCCACAACGCCAAGAACACCCTGGTCAAGAATTATCTGTTCCTGGCCGAGCAGGCCGGTGCGACCGTCCATGCGCTGCGCACCGTCACCGATGTGACACCGCGACCCGGCGGCGGGTACGCCGTGGAAACGGTGGTGACCGGGCGGTGGCTGCGCAAGAAGCGCACCGTTTTCACCGCCGAACAGGTGATCTTCTCCGCGGCTTCCCTCGGCACCCAGCGCCTGCTGCACAAACTCCGGGATTCGGGCTCCTTGCCCGAGATCTCGAGCCGCCTCGGTTATCTGTCCCGGACCAACTCCGAGGAGCTGCTCTCGATCCGCAGCCGGGACAAGACCAGCGATTTCACCAAGGGGGTGGCCATCACCTCCTCGATCCACCCCGATCACGACACCCATATCGAGCCGGTGCGCTACGGCAAGGGCAGCAATGTCATCTCGCTGATGGGCACGGTCATGGTCGACGAGGAGCCCGGCGTCTCCAAGCGCCGGCTGTGGCTGCGCGAGATGTGGCGCAACCGCCGCGATCTGCGTCATCTGCACAACCCGCGGGGCTGGTCGGAGCAGATGATCGGCCTGCTGGTGATGCAGTCGGTGGACAACTCGATCACCACCTACACCAAACGCGGTCTGTTCGGTCGCAAGATGACGACCCGTCAAGGCGAGGGCGCCCCCAACCCGACCTGGGTTCCGGCCGGGCACGAGGTGGGCCGCCGGGTCGCCGACAAGATCGACGGGGTCGCGGGCGGAGCCAGCAGCAGTATCTTCAATGTCCCGATGACCGGCCATTTCATCGGCGGTTGCGTGATCGGCGACAGCCCCGAGACCGGTGTCGTGGACCCGTACCACCGGTTGTACGGCCACCCGGGTGCGCATGTGATCGACGGTTCGACAATTTCGGCCAACCTGGGTGTGAACCCGTCGCTCACCATCACCGCGCAGTCCGAGCGCGCCGTGGCGATGTGGCCGAACAAGGGCGAGGCCGATCCGCGGCCGCCGCTCGGATCGGCCTACCAGCGGATCGCCCCGGTCGCTCCGGTATCGCCGGTGGTGCCGGCCGCCGCGCCCGCCGCCCTGCGGCTGCCGCTGGTCGAGGTGCGGCACCCGGCGCGACCGCAGGCCCCGGTAGCCGACGAAGTGCGCTGAAACGGGCGTCCCGGGCGGGCCGCCGCCGTGGCCCGAACGGGACGATTCCGCACCTGTGTGAGCCCCTTCACATAAGCTGGGAAGTAGCTGATGAGAGGTGGTCGGCCGCGTCCGTTCGGCGGGTGCCCGCGTTTACCCGCGGAAAATCCCGGGTAACGGATGGAGGTCGATACTCGCCGGAACCCGGTCGCCGGTGGGCACGACGTCATGGGTCGGCCGGGCCGACACGGCCGCATGTGCCGGAGAGGACGGACCGTGACGGACCAGCAGGCCCCAGCGCCGCATCTCAAGAAGTCGGTGGCAGCCTCCGCAATGGGCAACGCCACCGAATGGTTCGACTACGGCGTCTACGCCGCAACCGCCACCTATCTCACCGACGCGTTCTTCCCCGGGGAGCTCGGCACCCTGGGCACCATGCTCGGGTTCGCCATCTCCTTCGTCCTGCGGCCGGTGGGCGGCATGGTCTGGGGACCGCTCGGCGACCGCGTCGGCCGCAAGGTGGTACTGGCCACCACCATCCTGCTCATGGCGGCGGCCACCGGTCTGATCGGTGTCCTGCCCACCCATGGCCAGGTCGGGGTGCTCGCGCCGATCCTGCTGATCCTGCTCCGGGTGGTGCAGGGCTTCTCGACCGGCGGCGAATACGGCGGCGCGGCGACCTACCTGGCCGAATGCGCCGGCGACAAGAAACGTGGATTCTTCGGGAGTTTCCTGGAGTTCGGCACTCTCGGCGGTTTCGTCGGCGGCTCCGCGGTGGTGCTGTTGTGCCAGCTGATCCTCGGGTCCGACGCCATGCACGACTGGGGCTGGCGGATCCCGTTCCTGATCGCGGTTCCGTTGGGCGGCATCGGCTGGTATCTGCGAACCAAGCTGAACGAGTCGCCGGTCTTCACCGAGGTGAACGAACACGAGCACCCCGAGGGCGGGCTTCGGGTTCTGCTCAGCAACTACCGGCGTGAGCTGCTGGTTCTCTTCGGCCTGGTGGTCGCGCTGAACGTCGCGAACTACACGCTGCTCACCTATCAGCCGACGTATCTGCAGAAGACCATCGGCCTCGGCGAATCGACCACCACCGCCATGATGCTCATCGGGCAGGTGGCCATGATGGCGTGCGTTCCCTTCTTCGGCCGTCTCTCCGACCGAGTGGGGCGGCGACCGCTGTGGCTGTTCTCGCTGATCGGTCTGGCCGTGCTGTCCGTGCCGATGTACGCGCTCATGGGCGTGGGCACCGGCTGGGCGGTGCTCGGTTTCGTGGTGCTGGGTCTGCTCTATGTGCCGCAGCTGTCCACCATCAGCGCGACCTTCCCCGCCATCTTCCCGACCCATGTCAGGTACGCGGGTTTCGCGCTGAGCTACAACCTGTCCACGGCCGCGTTCGGCGGCACCGCGCCGTTGGTGAACGAGGCGGTGATCGAGGGCACCGGCTGGAATCTCTTCCCCGCGATCTACATGACCGGCGCCGCGCTGGTCGGTCTGGTGGCATGGTTCTTCCTGCGGGAGACCGCGGGTACCTCGCTGCGCGGCACCGAGGTGCCCGACGCCGCAACCGATTCCGAGCCTCCGACCACGGAGAAACAATCCGTCGCGTGATCCCATCAGAAGGGCCGGCCCAGTCATGAGTGATGTCCGCAATCCTCCCATCGCCGAGATCGTGAACTCGGCGCTGGAACACACCATTCCGGTCGCGCACCGGATGGGCGTGCACGCCGAGGAGGTGCGGCGCGGTTATGCCGCGGCCACTGTGCCCGTCGAAGGGAACGGCAATCATTTCGGCGTCATGTACGCCGGGGTGCTGTTCACCGTCGGGGAGATCCTCGGCGGCGCCATCGCGGTGGCGAGTTTCGACTCCACCGCGTTCTATCCACTGGTGAAGGATCTGCGGATCGTTTTCCGTAAACCGGCGACCACGGCGGTGCGCGCTCAGGCGACGCTGGACGAGGCGGAGATCGAGCGGATCTCCACGGAGGCCGCGGCGAACGGCAAGGCCGATTTCACCTTGCGGGCGGTGATCACCGACGCCCAGGGCGTGGTGGTCGCCGAGACCGAGGGGCTGTACCAGCTCCGCGCCCATTCGTGACGGCCGGATCGGCTGCCACGACAGAGTGAACGCCGTAGCGGCCCGGCTCCCGATGAGGGGGAGCCGGGCCCGCTATCGGCGCGCGGTCAGAGTCCGGCCGAACCGGTCGGGGCCGGTGGCACCATTCGCCAGGGGCCGCAGTTCTCGGATTTGAAACCCGCGTCGGTCGGTTCGATGGTCACCCGGATCGGGCCCAGCTTCGTGTAGTTGTTCTCGATGATGTAGCTCATATTCGTGTTGTCGCCCTCGATCAGCCGTAGCCGCCGCCAGTCGCAGCTCGCGGCCGGATCGAGGGGTCCGGGCGACTCCCACGTTCCGGGCCGGATATCCACGCCGACCCGGTAGACGCCGTCGTGCGGTATGGAATCCGCGGGCTCAGCCGCCGCGATACCGCTGCCCAGCACGGTCGCCGCCGACAACACGGCGATCAGAAACGTGCCTGCACGCATTCGATTCTCCTCGGTATTTCTTTATCTTGTCTCTCTGCACAGCCGAGATCCCCCGAGATCTCTCCGGCACGTTTACCAGAGTCGCGCTACCGATTTCGGAGTTTCGACATATTTCGGTAGATCCCACGGGAAATGGCTGGTTATCGATCGGCACTATTCCGCCGACGCATTATTTGAAACATATCCAATTCTGTCGAAATGCAAGAGTGACCCCTTGCCGGATCACCCGCGGCCGGACAACACGGCAGTCGCATCACGCCGCCTCGCGCACGACACGGCCGTTCCCGTAGCTCCGGTGCGGATCCGTACACCGAACCGCCGCACCTTCCCTGCGCCGAGTCCAGCGAGGCCCACAAAGGTTGCGGCCCGGCCCGCGTTTCAGCGCCCGAAGCGCATGCGGCGCAGCCGCGAGTCTCGGGCGCAGAAACGCGGGCCCTCAGGGGCCGCAACCCGCGCGCCGCAGGCGCGCCAACAGACACAGCACCGGCGTCGCCGCAGGCGGCGCCGAACTACACTGCTCCGGGTGGCTGAGCGCATACCCGTGGTGATCGTGGCCGGTTTTCTGGGTGCTGGAAAGACCACGCTGCTCAACAACTTGTTGCGCAACAATCGGGGCACCCGGATCGGTGTGGTGGTCAATGATTTCGGCGCCGTGAACGTGGACGCGATGCTGGTGGCCGGACAGGTCGATGCGATGGTGTCGGTCGGTAGCGGTTGTGTGTGCTGCGCGGTGGATGTCACCGAACTGGACGAACTGTTCACCCGGTTGACCGACCCCCGGGCCGGGATCGACGTGATCGTGGTGGAGGCCAGCGGCCTGGCCGAGCCGCGCAACCTGGTGCGGATGGTGGTGGGCAGCGAGAACCCGCGCATCCGGTACGGCGGGCTGCTCGAAGTGGTCGACGCCGGGGAATTCGGCGCCAGCCGGGCCCGGCATCCGGAGTTGGCGAGCCATCTGCGCCTGGCCGACCTGGTGGTGGTGAACAAGGCCGACCGGGTCGGCGCCGACGAGCTGGCGTTGTTGCGCACCGAGATCACGGAGCTGACCGGTGGCGCGCCGGTCTATGTGACCTCGCGCGGCCGGATCGATCCCGGGCTGCTGTTCGATCCGGGGCGCCATCGCGGACCGCGGATCGGGGATCAGCTGAGTTTCGACGAGCTACTGCTCGACCACGACCAGCACGAGGGGGAGCACCGGCATCTGCACGACGACTACACCAGTGTGGTCTTCACCGCCGCGGCGGCGCTGCATCCGCGCCGCCTCATCGACTTCCTGGAGAACCCGCCCGCCGGGCTCTTCCGCGCGAAAGGGTTCGTCGCCTTCGCCGTGCCGGGTCACGGCCGGTTCGTGCTGCACCTGGTGGGGCGGGCGATCACCCTGGAGCCGACGAACCGGGCCCGGGGCGAGGGCACCGAGCTGGTGCTCATCGGCGCCGGTCTCGATACCGGGGCGGCGCTGGACCGGCTGGCCGGGACCGCGCACACCGGACCCGAACCTCTCGACGACAACGCGATGCTCGGCGTCTGGCGCTATGTTCCCGATTCCGGCCGGGATGAGCCCGCGCACATCGGTGTTCACCCGCAGGCGTTGACCCATTCGGACAGCCCGTCGGCGAACAGTTGACGCTTCCAGATCGGCACTTCGTGCTTGATCCGGTCGACCAGTGTCGAGCACGCCGCGAAGGCCTCGGCCCGATGCGGCGCGGCCACCGCCGTGACGATCGCCAGGTCGCCCACCGACAGCTCACCGATGCGGTGCACGGCCGCCACCGGCAGACCGGTCGATTCGGCTACCGAGGCGCAGCATTCGCGCAGGAACCGGATCGCGTCGGGATGCGCCGAGTACTCCAGTGCCGAGACGGCCTGCCCGCTGTCGTGGTCGCGGACCACGCCGCTGAACACCACCACGGCCCCGTACCGGTGTCCGCGGACCGCCGCGTCGACGGCTGCGGGATCCAGTGGCCGATCGCTGATCTCGGCGAGTCGGACGCCGCCGGTCGTTTCGGGGACTCCGGCCGATAGTTCAGGCATGTGCGCTCTCGTTTCCCGAATTCGTACCCGGATCGCGGCGCCCGCTGTCGTGCGCACCGCCACCCGCCACCTGCGCGAGCAGATGCGTGAGCAGTGGTTCCAGTACCGCGATACCGTCTTTCACGCCGCCGGGGGAGCCGGGCAGATTCACCACCACCGACCGGCCGGACAGGCCGGCGACACCGCGGCTGAGTGCCGCGAGCGGGAATTTCGCGGTACCGCGCTGCCGGATGGCCTCGGCCACCCCGGGCAGTTGCCGGTCCAGCACCGCCGCGGTCGCCTCCGGGGTGCGGTCGGTCGGCGAGGCGCCGGTGCCACCGGTGGTGACCACCAGATCCGGGGTGGTCCGCAGTGCGTCGGCCAGACCGTCGGCGATCCCGGCGTCGGGGTAGACGAGCGGTCCGCGCACGGTGTACCCGAGGTCACGCAGCCAGGACACCAGCTGCGGGCCGGTGGTGTCGGTCCGGGTTCCGGCCGCCGCCCCGGTGGACGCCACGAGAACCACGGCGGTACCGCTCGCGTCGCTGCGCGGTGCGAGCGCGGGTGCCTCGGGTTCGGTGTGCCGCACCGAAGGTCGGGCGGGTTCGTCGGTCCGGGTCCAGTGCCCCCGTTTGCCGCCGGTCTTGTCGAGCAGCCGGACGCCGTTGAGCACCGCGGCCGGGTCGAGCGCTTTCACCATGTCGTGCAGGGTGAGTCCGGCCACGGCTACGGCCGTCAGCGCTTCCATCTCCACTCCGGTGGGGCCGGTGGTCTTGGCCGTGGCCTCGATGGCGATGGTGGAGTCGGTGAATCCGAACTCGACCTTCACCGAGGAGAGCGCGAGCTGATGGCACAGCGGAATGAGGTCGGAGGTCTTCTTGGCTCCCGCGATACCGGCGAGCCGGGCGGTGGACAGTACATCGGCCTTCGGCATGTCGTCGGCGCGGACCAGCGCGACCACCTCGGCGGTGGTGTGCAGCTCACCGGCGGCCACGGCCGTCCGGGCGGTATCGGCTTTGGCGCTCACGTCCACCATGCGGGCGCGGCCCGCGGAATCCACATGCGACAACTCGCTCATAATGTCCACACTCGCACAGACGCTCCGGGCGGGAGTTCGGTCACCGCGGCCGGGATATCGATCAGCACATCGGCGGCCGCCATGCTCGCGACGAGATGGGATCCGGGTCCCGACACCACCTCCACCGCGTGCGGGCGCGCGCCGTTCCACACCAGGCGGCCGCGCAGGAACTGGCGGCGGCCCTCCGGCGAGCGGCGCACCGCGCCGAGCAGCGGCAATTCGTATTCCGGCGCCGGTCCCAGCCCGGACAGCCGGCGCAGCATCGGCCGGGCCAGCACCTCGAACGACACCACCGCGCTCACCGGGTTGCCCGGGAAACTGAGGACCGGCACCCCGTCCACCACCGTGAGTCCCTGCGGTCCGCCCGGTTGCATCGCCACCGATCCGAATTCGCCGCCGAGCGGGGTGAGCACCTCGCGTACGACCTCGAAATCGCCCTTGGAGACCCCGCCCGTGGTGATCACCAGATCGGCGGCGGCGGTCGCGGCGTGCAGCAGGCGCCGGAAGTCCGCGGGCTCGTCCCCGCTGTGCTCGACACCGGCCACCGTGACACCGTTGGCGGTGAGCGCCGCCGCGAGCGCGATCCCGTTGGAGTTGTAGATCTGTCCCGGCCGCAGCACGGTTCCCGCGGCGGCCAGTTCGCTGCCGGTGCTGATGACCACCGCCCGTACCGGCGTGAACACCGGTATCCGGTCCAGCCCGGCGGCGGCCAGCGCGGCGATATGCCGCGGCGCGAGCATGGTGGCGGCGGGCACCAGGTCGGCGCCGGCGCGGATGTCGGTGCCCGGTTCCCGAACGAATTCACCGGCCGAACGGCCCCGCGCGATGTGCACCGAGGTCGCGTCGGAGGTCGTATCCTCTACCGGGACAACACATTCCGTGCCACTGGGTAAGGGAGCGCCGGTCATCACCTTGCGTGCGGTACCGGGCGCCAGCGCTTCGCGTCCGGGATCGCCGGCGGCCACCACACCGGTCAGCGGAAGGGTCACGGGAGTGACCGCCACATCCTGGGCCCGCACCGCGTACCCGTCCATGGCCGAGTTCCGGAACACCGGGAGATCGATCGGTGCGCGCAGATCCTCGGCGAGCTGGCGGCCGAGTGCGTCGGCCACGGACACGTACTCGACCGGCCGGGCGGCGAGGGGGCGCAGCAGCTGCTCGATGGTGTCGCGGTAGTCGTCGGCCGACCGGACCGGACGACTGGCGGGCCGAGAAATCATAGATCCAGACTAGTGGCGCGGGCCCGACGAGCGCCGCCCTGTGGGCGTCGGATGGAGCGCGCGACGGCTCGTCGCCGCCGCCGGCTCGGCCGTTGCGAGAACGGCGGATCTCGGCGAGGCCCCGTGCCGACGGCGACCCGGTGTACATAATGGAGGGCGTGACGCTGGTCGAAATGGGGATTCCCACGGTGCGGTCGGGGCGCCCATCACTCGATGGACGTCCGGAAACGCCGCTGCTGGTGGACCGGTTCGGCCGCATCGCGCGGGATCTGCGGGTGTCCATCACGGAGAAGTGCTCGCTGCGCTGTACCTACTGCATGCCCGAGGAAGGTCTGCCCGCCATCCCGGCCGACGAACTGCTCTCGGCCGCCGAGATCGTCCGCCTGGTCGGCCTCGCCGTCCGTGAACTGGGTGTGCGCGAGGTCCGGTTCACCGGCGGCGAGCCGCTGATGCGCCGCGATCTGGAGGAGATCGTCGCCGGCTGCCACGCGGCCGTACCGGAGATTCCCCTGGCCATGACCTCCAACGGGATCGGGCTGCGCCATCGGGCTGCCGGTCTGGCCGCGGCGGGGTTGAGCCGGGTCAATATCTCCCTGGACACCGTGGACCGGGACGGGTTCGCCCGGCTGACGCGGCGTGACCGGCTGGACTCCGCGCTTTCCGGTATTCGCGCCGCGGTCGCGGCCGGACTGTCACCGGTGAAGGTGAACGCGGTGCTCATGCGGCAAACCCTCGACGGATCCGCGGACCTGCTGCGCTGGTGCCTGGACGCGGGGTGCGAACTGCGCTTCATCGAGGAGATGCCGCTCGACGCCGATCACGAATGGGCGCGGGCCAATATGGTCACCGCCGACGAACTGCTCGAGGTGCTCGGCGCCCGATACCGGCTCACCGCCGTCGGTCGCGCCGATCCGGCCGCCCCCGCGGAGACCTGGCTGGTCGGCGAGGGCCCCGCGACCGTCGGCATCATCGCGTCGGTGACCCGGAAGTTCTGCGATACCTGCGACCGCACCCGGCTCACCGCCGACGGTATGCTGCGGTCCTGCCTGTTCAGCGATCAGGAGTTCGACCTGCGCGCGAGTCTGCGCGCGGGCGCGAGCGACGACGAGCTCGCGCAGCTGTGGCGCGGGGCGATGTGGCAGAAATGGGCGGGTCACGGTATCGATGCCGCGGACTTCGTCCCGCCCGAACGCACGATGGGAGCAATTGGTGGTTGAGGTCCGCTACTTCGCCGCCGTCGCCGACGCCGTCGGCAAGAGCACCGAAACCCTCGACCTGCCGCCCGGTGCGACGGTCGGCGATCTCCGTACCCGGCTGACCGCGACCTACGGTCCCGGCCTGGACAAGATGCTCGCCGTCTGCGCGTACCTGATGGACGACGAGCTGACCCGGGACAGCGCGGCGACGCTGACCCCGCGCGTCGATGTCATGCCGCCTTTCGCGGGCGGCTGATCCACCGCGTTCAGCGCCACCAGTCGTCGAGCGGGGTGACCGGTACGGTCCGCTTGTGCCGGGTGTTGCGGAAGATCGTCTCGACCCGCTGCGCGACCTCGTCGGTCACATCCTTGCCTTCGAGATAGTCGTCGATCTCGTTGTAGCGCAGGCCCAGTGCTTCTTCGTCGGGCAGGGCCGGTCGATCGTCCTCCAGATCGGCCGTCGGCACCTTGGACCACAGCCGCGCCGGGGCGCCCAGTTCCTGCAGCAGTGCCGCGCCCTGTCGTTTGGACAAACCGGTCAGCGGGGTTACGTCCACGCCGCCGTCACCGAATTTGGTGAAGAACCCGGTTACCGCTTCGGCGGCGTGATCGGTGCCGACCACCAGCAGGTTCTCCTGCCCGGCGAGGGCGTACTGGATCACCATCCGCTCCCGGGCCTTGATATTTCCGCGGACGAAATCCCGTAGTTTGCCGACCTTGAGCGCCGAAGCCACCTCGGCCGCCACGGCATTGGCGCCGGGCCGGACGTTCACCACCACCGATTCGTCGGGGGCCACGAACGTCATGGCGAGCCGGGCGTCGGCTTCGTCGGCCTGCACACCGTAGGGCAGCCGGACCGCGACGAATCGCGTCTCGTGGCCCTCGGCGCGCAACTCTTCGGTGGCCAGCTGGCACAGCCGTCCGGTGAGTGCGCTGTCCTGGCCGCCGCTGATCCCCAGCACGAAACCCTTGGCGGGGGTGGCGCGCAGATAGGCCTTCAGGAAATCGATCCGACGCCGAACCTCGTCCTTCGGTTCGATCGCCGGCAGCACACCCAGTTCGGAGATGATCTGTTCACGCAGGTTTCCCATGCCGGATCACTCTACTGCGCGCCGGGTCCGGCGACTCGGCGAACCAGGGCTTCCCAGTTGTCGCCGATCTGTTCGCGGGTGTAGCCGAGGGTGCGGATCTGGTGCAGGACGAGGCCGGCGCCGAGCGCGGCCAGCAGAGTATCGGTCAGCAGGGCGATATCGCCCGGGGTTGCCGCGTCGCGCAGCAGCATCGCCACGTGGGTGTTCAGCACGCGGTAGGGCTTGCTGCTGTAGTGGTGTTCGGAGGACCCGAGTTCGGCCGCGCGGTGGAGTTCGCCCTCCACCTGGATATCGAGCAGCCGGGCCCGCCCGAAGGCGACCAGACGATCGATCGGTGGCGCTCCCGGGCCCAAGGGCGGCGGACCGAAGATGAACGCCTGCTGCGCGAGCGTCTCGGAATGGTCGAGCAGTGCGTACATCAGACCGGTCCGGTTGCCGAAGCGCCGGAACACCGTGCCTTTTCCGACTCCGGCGCGTTTGGCCAGGGCGTCCATCGTGAGCGCGTCGACTCCGTGTGCGCGGACGAGCTCCTGGGCGGCGTCGAGCAGTCGCCGCCGGTTGCGCGCGGCGTCGGCGCGCTCGGCGGGTTCGGCGGTGCCGGGTAGCTCGGGACCGACGCGATCGGCCGGGTGAACCCGCAAGGTCGGGGGCACGGTGGATTTCGCTGCGGCCGCGGGGGACGGCAGCGGTTCGCCGGGGCGGTCGGGTCCGGCGGGATCCGAACGGAGTGTGTCGTAGTTCACGGCGGCGCGCGTTCCTCCGAGGAATGTAGCGGACCGTGGTCCGGTTGATCAGGGCAGTGCGATCATCACACAACTAGTACCGCAGGAGTGAACATGAGCCAGGCCCGTATCGTCGTCCTCGTCGGCAGCCTTCGTGGCGCCTCGATCAGTCGGCAGATCGCCGAGGCGGCGGTCTCGACCGCGCCCGACGGCGCCGAGGTCGCCATCTACGAGGGTATCGGCGAGATTCCCTTCTACAACGAGGACATCGACACCGCGGGTTCGGTACCGGCCGCCGCCCAGGCGCTGCGCGACGCGGTCGCGGCGAGCGACGGGCTGCTGTTGGTCACCCCGGAATATAACGGCAGCGTCCCCGCGGTGCTGAAGAACGCGATCGATTGGCTGTCCCGGCCCTACGGCGCGGGTGCGATCGGCGGTAAGCCGGTGGCCGCCCTCAGTGGTTCGATCAGCCCCAACGCCGCCAAGTGGGCGCACGGCGACATCGTCAAGGTCGTCGGCGTCGCCGGCGGCAAGGTCGTCGAGGAAGCGCACCTGCACTACGCCGGCTGGGGCGAGCGTTTCGGCGCGAACCATCCGCGTGAGGACGCCGAGGCGCAGCGCGAGCTGGGCGAGGCGCTGAAGGTGCTCGTCACCGCCGCCAGCGGGGAGCTCGTCTCCGCCTGATCCCGCGGTACTGCGCGAGGGCCGCCCCGTCATCGGACGGGGCGGCCCTCGCGTGTGTGTCGGGAAGTGATTCGAGGGTCCACTGGGGTTCCGGCGACTGGTGTGACAGACGTACTCTCCTGCGTTTGCTGAAAAGGAACTGGCTCGGTCTGTTTGTGATCTGGACCACGGTGTACGCGGCGTGTCGAGTTGCTGTCCTGCGGCTTACAGCGGTGAAATCACATGGTTGTGACTCGCAACATCTCGTGTTGTTTTTATTGTCGGCCACTAGGTGTAGTGTCATCGATGCCTGGAGACGGCGGTGCAAGACTCCCGCCGGCGAGAGGCGGAACCGGCCCGGACATGGAGTTTCAGGGCTGGTCCTCGGAGTTTGCGCAGGATCATCCGATCGTGCCGATGGCACCGCACCCCATAGGGATCCCCGGCTGGATCGGGCGTGCGGGCAGCATCGGCCCGGAGGCCGGCGGTCCGTCAGCACGCAGGGCCACGCACCCCGCACATTGGCACAGGAGAGAGGGACTCGAATGATCACCGTGTACACCAAGCCCGCTTGCGTCCAGTGCAATGCCACCTATAAGGCCCTCGACAAGGTCGGGGTGGAGTACCGCGTCATCGATATCTCCGAGGACGCCGACGCCCGCGACTATGTGATGGCGCTCGGCTACCTGCAGGCCCCCGTCGTCGTCTCCGGCGACGAGCACTGGTCCGGCTTCCGGCCGGATCGCATCAAGGCGCTGGCCACCGTCGCCGCCTGAGTGCGTCGGGCCCGGAGGTGGCAGCCGAGCGTTGCCACGCAGGGCCCGCGCTCGGGCGCAATGGACACAGCCTGACCGAACACACGCCCGCATCGGGTCGGGGAGCAGGGGAGGTGAGATGTCGGAATCGAATACGCTGGTCTACTTCTCCAGCGCTTCGCAGAACACGCACCGATTCGTCGAGAAGCTGGACATCCCGGCTCTCCGGATCCCCCTGCACACCACCGACACACTGCGGGTCGACGACCCCTACGTGCTGATCGTCCCCACCTACGGGGGCGGTCGGCAGGTCCTGGGCTCGACGCGCTCGGACAAGGAATTCGTACCGCGCCAGGTCGCCAAGTTCCTCAACGATCCGCACAACCGCGCACTGTTGCGCGGGGTGATCGCCGCGGGGAACACGAACTTCGGCGACACCTTCTGCTTCGCAGGTGATGTGATCTCGCGCAAATGCGGGGTGCCCTACCTGTACCGCTTCGAACTCATGGGAACCGCTGAGGACGTCGCCCGCGTCCGCGAGGGATTGGGATTGTTTTGGCAGCAACAACGACAGCATCAGCAGGTATGACGGCCCGGCTCGAGCAGCCCGCGCAGCGCGAAGGCGTTCCCGGTGAGGTGCTGGACTACCACGCCCTCAACGCGATGCTGAACCTGTACGGACCGGACGGCAGCATCCAGTTCGACAAGGATCGCGAGGCCGCCAACCAGTACTTCCTGCAGCACGTCAACCAGAACACCGTCTTCTTCCACAACCTCGACGAGAAGCTCGACTACCTCGTCGAGGAGAAGTACTACGAACCCGAGGTACTGGACCAGTACAGCCGGGCTTTCGTGAAGAAGCTGTTCCAGCAGGCGTACGCCGCGAAGTTCCGGTTCCCCACCTTCCTCGGCGCGTTCAAGTACTACACCTCGTACACGCTGAAGACCTTCGACGGCAAGCGTTACCTGGAGCGGTTCGAGGACCGGGTGTGCATGGTCGCGCTGACGCTGGCCGCCGGTGACGAAGTGCTCGCGGGCAAACTCGTCGAGGAGATCATCGACGGCCGCTTCCAGCCGGCCACCCCGACCTTCCTCAACTCCGGCAAGAAGCAGCGCGGTGAGCCGGTGTCGTGCTTTCCGGCGGGTACCCCGATCGATACGAGTGACGGCCCGCGACCGATCGAAACCCTGCGTGCAGGGGATCGAGTTCTCTCACACGACGGCTCGTATTCGTTGGTCGAGGAACTGATCGAGAATCCCAACGATCAGGCGCTGGTATCGATTTCGCATTTCGGACACAAGGAGCCGATCCGGTGCACCCCGGAGCATCCGATCCTGGTCTGGACTGCCCGTGACGTGGAAACCCTGATCGACGGCGACGGCGCGGACCCGTTCAATGGGTTCGTGTGGCTTGCCGCGCAGGATGTTCAGCCGTCCGATTTCATTGTGACGGCGGCGCCGCTGGACACGCGGGACCCTCGCGTGTTCGATCTGATGGACTTTGTCGGTGCGGGCGTCTACGAAGAGGTCGACGGCCTGATCCACAAAGTCGACGTGGATGCGAAACATCGGAACAAGCAGCGTCATAGCCAACGCTTCGTCGCTGTCAATCGCCATGTCGAAGAGTCCTATGAACTCGGTTTGATTCTCGGCTGGTACCTCGCTGAGGGGCACGTGTCCAAGCGGTCGAGTGTCGAGGGCATCCAGCCGAACGGCGTCCACTTCACACTCGGTGCGCACGAAGTCGAATATCACGTCGAACTGGGCATGGCTTTCAAGCAGGTGTTCGGGGTCGATCTGTCACTTCACACGAACCACTCCGACCACTCCACCAGGATGGTGTGCAACAGCAAGGTCGTCGCGTCACTGCTGCTGTCGATGGCCGGAACCGGCTACAGCACGAAGCGGTTGGCACACGATGTGATGACTGCGGACGAAGATTTCCAGCGTGGTCTACTCGCGGGGCTGTTCCGTGGTGACGGGTGCAGTACCAGCGGTGGGATGGTTCTCGATCTCGTGAACCCCGAGTTGGTCGATCAGGTGCAATCGCTGCTGCGGCGGCTCGGCATCATCTCGGTTGTCCGGACCTACATCAATCAGGCCGGAAATCCGACTGGTCAGGTATTCGTGCCCGGCTTGCCCGGCACCAACGAAGAGTTCATCTTCGACACCGGCAAGAACCTGCACAACTACACCGGCCGCAAAGGCACGAAACGGTCGACCTACCAGACTGTGCACGGTCGCCACGTGTTCGGTATCCGTGCGATCGAACGCACAGATGAGACGCCCGAGAGGGTGTACAACCTGCACGTAGAGGGCACGCACACCTACGCAATTCGCGGTGCTGTCGTGCACAACTGTTTTCTTCTTCGCATAGAGGACAACATGGAGTCCATCGGGCGCTCCATCAACTCCGCGCTGCAGCTGTCCAAGCGCGGCGGCGGGGTCGCGTTGCTGCTCAGCAATATTCGTGAGCACGGGGCGCCGATCAAGAAGATCGAGAACCAGTCCTCCGGTGTCATCCCGATCATGAAGCTGCTGGAGGATTCGTTCTCCTACGCCAACCAGCTGGGCGCGCGGCAGGGTGCGGGCGCGGTGTACCTGCACGCGCACCACCCCGATATCTACCGTTTCCTGGACACCAAGCGGGAGAACGCGGACGAGAAGATCCGCATCAAGACCCTCTCGCTGGGTGTGGTGATCCCCGATATCACCTTCGAACTGGCCAAGAAGAACGAGGACATGTACCTGTTCTCGCCCTACGATGTGGAACGCATCTACGGTAAGCCGTTCGCCGATATCGACGTCACCGAGAAGTACTACGAGATGGTCGACGACAAGCGGATCCGCAAGTCCAAGATCAAGGCGCGTGAGTTCTTCCAGACCATCGCCGAGCTGCAGTTCGAATCCGGCTACCCCTACATCATGTTCGAGGACACGGTGAACCGGGCCAACCCGATCGCCGGCAAGATCACCCACTCGAATCTGTGCTCGGAGATCCTGCAGGTCTCAACTCCGTCGATCTACAACGACGATCTGACCTACTCGCAGGTGGGCAAGGACATCTCGTGCAACCTGGGGTCGCTCAATATCGCCAAGGCGATGGACTCCCCGGATTTCGCCCGCACCATCGAGGTGGCGATCCGGGCGCTCACGGCGGTCTCCGATCAGACCCATATCTACTCGGTGCCCTCGATCGAACAGGGCAACAACTCCTCGCACGCCATCGGCCTCGGGCAGATGAACCTGCACGGCTTCCTGGCGCGGGAGCGGATCTACTACGGGTCCGAAGAGGGTCTGGACTTCACCAATATCTACTTCTACACGGTGGTCTATCACGCGCTGCGTGCGTCGAACCTGATCGCCCGCGAACGCGGTACCTACTTCGGCGGGTTCCCGGAGTCGAAGTACGCGACCGGTGAGTACTTCGACAAGTACACCGACAGTGTGTGGGAACCGCAGACCGAGCGGGTCGCCGCGCTGTTCGCCGAGGCCGGTATCCGGATCCCCACCCAGGACGACTGGCGGGAGCTGAAGGCCGCGGTCATGGAACACGGTCTGTACAACCAGAACCTGCAGGCCGTCCCGCCGACCGGTTCGATCTCCTACATCAACCACTCCACCAGTTCCATCCACCCGGTGGCGTCGAAGATCGAGATCCGCAAGGAAGGCAAGATCGGGCGCGTCTACTATCCGGCCCCGTACATGACCAACGACAATCTGGACTACTACCAGGACGCGTACGAGATCGGCTACGAGAAGATCATCGACACCTACGCCGCGGCCACTCAGCACGTGGACCAGGGCCTGTCGCTGACCCTCTTCTTCAAGGACACGGCCTCCACCCGCGACCTGAACCGGGCCCAGATCTACGCCTGGCGCAAGGGCATCAAAACCCTCTACTACATCCGCCTGCGGCAGATGGCGCTGGAGGGCACCGAGGTCGAAGGTTGCGTGAGCTGCATGCTCTGAGTCCTCGGATCATCCATCCATTGCGGTCGCCGGCCCTGTGCTCGTACGGAGGAGCGATAGCAGCCGATAGCATCGGCCGCCATACTGGATGTATGACGAGGACGATCAGCCAAGCCGAGCTACGCAACGGCAGCGCGGGCGTGATGGATGCGCTGGAGGCGGGTGATGATTTCGTCATCACCCGCAACGGTCGACCTGTCGGCGAACTGCGTCCCATCACCCCGCGGCACAACCTGACGACCGCCGAACTGAAAAAGCGACTCGCCAGGTTTGCGAGCACCGCGGACGCCGCCGATGAACGTGCGGAAATCGACGCCGCATTCGGAGAGGACAGGCTCGATGCCTGAACCGGGTGCGAAGTTCCGCTACCCTGTCGGCCTGTTGGATACCTGTGTACTCATCGACTTGACCACCATCGACGATGCAGACCTCCCGATCCAGCCGAAAATCAGCACGGTGACGCTCGCGGAACTGGGCCTGGGCGTGGCGTTGGCATCGGATGTGGAAACTCTCGCGCTTCGTACCGAAAGACTCCTGGAGATCGAGCACGCTTTCGACGCACTGCCGTTCTCCTCCACGGCGGCGCGACGGTTCACCTCGATGGCGAAGTTGGTGCTCGCGGCCGGACGAAATCCCGAGCCACGCAAAATGGATTTGATGATCGCTGCCATCGCCTCGTCGAATGATCTGCCGTTGTTCACCCGCAACGCGGACGACTTCAAAGGTCTGGATCCGTTGCTGACGATGGTCGCGCTCTGAAGGTTCGGAACGGTAGGGCTCCTTATCCGTTGCGGCGGTTCCGGCGAGACCGGAACCGCCGCAACGGGATACGGTGCTCCCATGAACGACAGCACTGATGGTGGCGAGCCGTTCCCCGAAGTGTGCGACCCTGTCTCCGGAGCGCGCTGGCGCGGCCGGCTGTGGGACAACCCGGGTCTCGGCTGGGCCCCGAGGCTCGACTGGTACCTGAGAATTCCGGGTTGGCCCGACGGGAGCTCCTGGGTGAACGTCATGATCGACGGAATTCCGCTGGACGTACCCTCCTGGCGCGCACTCGAAGGGGCGCAGGTCGAATGCACCGAATTCGGGGAGCCGATCGAGGCCACGGCGTACGTCGGTTACCACAACGGCTTCGATTATGTGCGCATCCACGTTCTCCGTCAGGCCGGTGCCTGGGCGCGATTCGATATCGAGCTGGGTGGCTGCGAGAGCGACAGGCTCGAACTGCGCGAGGGCGAGATCATCGAGACAGGCTGGCTCAGCGCGATAGTGGATGCCGAGTTCGAAGGTATCGAGCCGGCCGCGGATCGGGAGCTGACCGAATTCACCGAGACCGGAGGTCTGGTGTTCGACGAGGACGCCGGTCTGTACAAGCCGGCGGCGTAGCGAGCCGATCCATAGCTGCTGTGTGTCGAATGCCGGGTGTGCTGCATGCTCCGAGCGGAGCGCGCGATCCGTTTTCGGCAGACGCAAAGGCTGTGGAATCCGTTGCGCACCATATTATTCAGCGGCCGCGGTAGGTACGCGCTCGTCTCGCAGCTACTCGGCAGAGGTGTCGTCGGTGAGGGTGTCCAGATGGGTCGAGAGATCGTCGACGAGGCGGCCGAGTAGGTGAACGATCTCGCGCTGGCCCGGGAGCGCACGACACCCGCGTTCGCCCCGGTGATCGAGCGCCCGACGCTGTCGGTGTGGATGCGTCGTCCGGCCGCGAGGTCCGGGTCTTCGATCTGCTGCGTGGCCCGCAGTGGACCCTGCTCACCTTCGACCACGGCGACCCGGCCCGCCGGATCAGGGGCTACGGTGCCTTGGTTACCGCGCCACGCCGGATCCGGATCACCACCGACCGCACCGCGACCGGCCGCGATACGATGATCGATACTGCCGGCCGTGTCCACCGCCACTACGACATCGCCGGCGACACCACGGTGCTCATCCGGCCCGATGGGTACATCGCCGCTCGCGACGCGGCCTGACGCCCCGGGGCGGGCGCCGGGCACAGCGGCCCTGCGGCGTCGAACTCTGCTGCCGCACGGTGTCGCAAGTTCACCCGGATCGAGTCGTCGGCTCATTCTCCCATCCATTGAGTCGCGTCCAGCCGGAATGCCTTCGGCGCCGCGACGGTGTGCAGACCGTCCTCGATCGCGCGCAGACCTTGCTCGCCCAATGTCTCCGACCATTGCGCGCGCAGCCGGTCGAAGATCGCGGCCGAGCGGGCGAGCATCTCGTGCCCGTGGGCGGTGAGCCGGACGAGCCGGCGGCGCGCGTCGGCGGCGTCGGCGGCGCGTTCGGCGTAGCCCAGGGCGACGAGGCGGTCGACCGTTTTGCCCGCGGCCTGCTTGGAGATGCCGAGGCGGCGGCCGATATCGCTGGCCGTCGCCCCGTCGGGTCCGATCGCCTGCATGGCGAAGCCGTGGGCGGGGCGCGCATCGGGGTGGCCCTGTCGGGCGAGTTCGTCGTGCAGTTCGTCGATGAGGGTGCGGAATCCGGCCAGTAGCAGCAGGGGGAGTTCGTAACCCGCCCTGGATCGGCCGGCATTCGCCCCGGTCATCGCACGACCTTGGCATAATGGACAACCTGGTTTACTATTATTTCGTCAACCATGTTGTCCATGTTAGGAGGGCGAGATGTTCGCCGCACACACAGTGGAAACCGCTCCGGAGGGATCGCGCCCGGTCATGGAGGCGTTGGCCGCGGCCTCGGGCGGTGTCGTGCCCGACGCTGTCGCCCGGCTCGCCGCCTCACCGGAACTGCTCACCGGTTTTCTGGATATGACCGCGCGCTTCGACCAGTGCACGCTGGATCCGGTGGCCCGGGAGGTCGTCATCATGACCGTCGCGGTACGCAACGACTGTCGTGTCTGTATCGCCATGCACACCGGAAAGCTGCGCAAGCTCGACGCGGCAGCCGATCTCGTCGCGGACCTGCGTGCCCAGCGACCGCTGGCCGACGAGCGCCTCGAGGCGGTCCGCGTGTTCACGCTCGACGCCCTGGCCACCGCCGGGGGTGTGGACGCACCGGCCGTCGAAGCCTTGACGGTGCACGGGTACACCGAGCGCAACGCGCTGGAGATCATGCTGGGCATCGGGACCTATACGATCTCGACCTTCGCGAATCGCCTGGTCGGAGCGTAGGAAGCCGTCGGCCGGCGGGGGCCGCGGAGTCGTACGCGCGGCTGTCGGCGGATGGGCGGGCGACGAACCCGATCCCGATGGTGAGGTCTCGATGCGCGCTTGCCCGGCGGGCGGCGGGCGGCGGACAATTTGTCCACGATCAGCTCCGGAGCCGATCTGATCGCCCGGGAGCAGCGAACAGCGCTCCGCGCCACGATCGTTCCGGGCCGGACAGCGGTCGGCGCTATTGTTGTCGCACAGTGAATGGACCGCGGGGAGGGGAGTGGCTTTGGCCGAGGTCTTGTTCGTCATCGACGGTGGTGCGCACCGGAGTCCGGCGCGGCTCGATCAGCTGACCGGCGAACTGCGTGCCGATCTGGAGGAGATCCGCGGGGTCGGTGTGCGCCCGGTGACCGGCCCCGCGGCCGCGGACGCGAAATCGGGTGTCGTCGAACAGATAGGCCAATTGGCGGTGTCCGGCGGTGCGCTCGGGACGGCGGCGTGGCTCATCCGCGATATCGTCGCGGCGTTCATCGCGCGCTCCGGGACGCGGTCGATCACCGTCAAGAAGGGCGACGCGGAGGTCACCATCACCGCGGCCTCGGCCACGCAGATCGACCGGCTGATCGACCTGCTCGGCGATGACTAGTCCGGCCGGTTCGCGTACCGCGCTCTTCATCGCCAACGACACCTATCATTTCAGCGGTCTTTCCCGGCTGTACGCACCCATCGCCGATGCCGAGCAGTTGCGTGAGCTGCTGCGCGACCCGGAGATCGGCGGCTTCCGGCCGACCGAGTTGCTGGTGAACGAGTCCAAGGCCGAGGTCGAGCGCAGTATCGAGCGATTGTTCCGTGGCGCGGGTCCTGAAGACGTCGTCCTGCTGTACTTCTCCGGACACGGGCTGCGAACCCGCCAGAATCTGTATCTGGCCACCACGAACACCGATCCGCAACTGCTGAGCAGTACCGGCACGTCGGCTTCCTTCATCCGGGAGCTGGTCAAGGAATCGGCCGCGGCGGCCAAGATCATCGTGCTCGACTGCTGCTACAGCGGCGCCTTCCTCGGCCCCGACGTGATGAAATCCACCCCGACCATCGACGACGTGGGTCAGGAACTCGCCGCGGGAGAGGGCATCTGCGTGCTGACCGCGGCGAGTGCGGTGGAGACCGCCGAGGACGGTTTCGTGACAGCGGAGCAACCCACTCCGCTGTCGGTGTTCACCGCGGCCATGGTGAAAGGAATCAGAAGCGGGCTCGCCGACAACGGCAGGGGACTCATCAGCACCCACGACCTGTGGAACTACGTCAGTGCCGAGGTACGCACCCGCACCAGCAGGCAGACACCGAACCACTACGGCGTCCTCGGCCGCGAGGTGCACATCGCCAGAGTGCGGCGTCGGTACCCGTACACCGCGGACGCCGGGGAACGGGTGCAACTCGGCGACCTGCTCGGCCGGCTCGAACGTGACCCGGCGCTGGGGCTGCGCGCCGAATCCTGGTGGGGTACCGGGCGATTACAGGTGCCGGTCGGTCAGGAACATCGTTCCGACGGCGTCCAGGGCGAGACGGTGTGGCTGGATCTCGCGGGTACCGACGGCAACCTCCTGGTGGTGGGCCGGGCGGGTGCGGGAAAGAGCACCCTGTTGCGGACGTTGGCCGGATCGCTGGCGCTGACGCATACGCCCAGCGAGGTGCAGATCTACGTGCTGGAGTCCAGCAATCGGTTGGGCTCGATCGCCGCGCTGCCGCATATCGACCAGGTGGCCGCGGACGACGAACCCGAACTGGTGCGGACCGTGCTGCACCGGATCGTCACCGAGATCGGTGACCGGAAGAAGCTCTACCGCGCCCACGATATCGACTCGCCGGCGAGTCTGCGCGCGGCGCGGTCGTTGCCCGCTGTCGGTGCGGTGGCCGATATCTTCCTGCTGCTGGATCGCTGGGGTGATTTCAGCGATCAGATCCCCAACTTCGCCGAGACCGTCCGCTACATCGCCGGCGCCGGACCCGAATACGGCGTGCACGTGGTGGCCGCGGCCCGGGACTGGGCCGAGATTCCCGACTGGCTCGCCGACCTGCTGCCGGCTCATATCGAGCTGCGGCTGCACCGGCCCGCGGAATCGCGGGATCATCCCGAACGTGCCGCGCACCTGCCGCCGGGGCCGGGATGGGCCCTGTACCGCCAGCGGCCGTTCCGCATCGCGATGCCCGATCTGCGCGAACTCGCCCCGGAGACCATGGGCACCGCGGATCTCACCGACGGCGCCGCCGAACTCGTCAGCCGGGTCGTCGACGCCCATCCGCGAAATATCGACGAACCGGCTCCGGTGCGCTCCCCGTTCGACGGCGAAGTCGATTTCGCGTCCCTGTTCGGCCTGTCCCACGGCGGTGCGGTCGATGTGGACAACGTCTGGCAGCCGCGCTGGCGCCGCCGGTTGCGCATCCCGATCGGGGTGGCGCCGGACGGGCATCCCGTGGAACTGGATCTCAAGCAGGCGGCCGAGGACGGGATGGGGCCGCACGGTCTGCTGGTCGGCGCCGCCGGATCGGGCAAGTCGAGTCTGCTGACCACCATCATCGCCGGTCTGGCGGTGACCCATTCGCCCGGCGCGGTGAATTTCCTGCTCGTCGAGACTCTGGGGGAGGGAGTGTACGACCGGCTGGCCGCGCTGCCGCACGTATCGTCGGTGGTCGCGCTGCACGATTCGGATCTGTCGCAACTCAACCGGCTGGAGCAGGCGATCGCCGGTGAGATCGCCCGTCGGCAACAGCAGTTGGCCGATGCCGGGCAGTTCGCGAGCCTGCTGGATTACGACGAGGCCCGGGGGCGAGGTGAGCGTCTACCGCCGATTCCGGCGCTGATCGTCGTCATCGACGGATTCACCAATCTGCTGGCGCCGCCGCATTCGGAGTTCATGGACACGCTCGTGACGATCGGCCGGGTCGGTAGATCGGTGGGCGTCCATCTGCTCTTGTCCACGGCGCGGCTGCACCCCGACACATTGCGGGGGCTGGACTCGTATCTGACCTATCGGATCGGTCTGCGCATGTATTCGGCCACCGAATCGCGCGTGGTGCTGGGCGTTCCCGATGCCTACGAGCTGCCGGGCTCCCCCGGGCACGGATATCTGCGCACCGAGGACGCCGGGTATCAGCGTTTCAAGGCCGCCTACGCGTCCTTGCCGGAGCAGCGTCCCGGCCGGATGACGGGTTCGGGCGCCGAACAGCGGACGATCGTGGAAGCGGTGGTGGCGCACCTGGCGACGAAAGAGCTTACGGCGCATCGTATCTGGCTCCCGCTACCCGAGCGGGTTTTGCTGAACCAGGTGCTCGCGCGCCCGGAGGTGGGCGAGCAGGGCGGCCCGGACGGCGGGAGCCTGCGGGCCGCGATCGGGCTGATCGATCGGCCCGATCGCCATCGGCAGGAGGGTCTGGTCGTGGACCTGTCCGGCAAACTCGGCAATATCGCGGTGGCGGGCGGGCGCGGCGCCGGGAAGTCGACGACACTGGCGACGATCGTGCTGTCCCTGGCGGCAACGCATACGCCGGAGCAGACCCAGTTCTATGTGCTGGATTTCGACAATGCCCTGAGCTCGCTGTCGGGGCTGCCGCATGTGGGAGTGGTGGCCGGGCGCGCGGATCTGGACCGGGTACGCCGCACTCTCACGGAATTGGAAACGCTGCTGGTCGAGCGCCAGCGGCTGTTCCGGACTCGGGGCATCGAGTCCATGGCCGAATTCCGCTCCCGTAGCGGCGAGCTCCCGGCGGCCGGTGCGAGCGGTGAAACCCGGCGCGCGACCCAGTTCGGCGATGTGTTCCTGGTCGTGGACGACTGGCGCTACACCCGCGGGCGTGACGATTCGCTCGACGAGCGGCTGGCGGGTCTCGTGGTCGAAGGTCTGCCGTACGGAATTCATCTGGTCGTCGCGGTGACCCGCTGGATCGATATCAGGCCCAGCCTTTTCGAGCGATTCGGCACCCGCGTGGAACTGCGCCTCGACGACCCGCTCGAATCGCTGTTCGACCGGAAGGCCGCGGCGCTGGTTCCGGCCGGCGCGGGGCGCGGTCTCGTCGGGACGGGGGACGAGGTCGCCACTGTGGTCGTCGCGCTGCCGGCACTGCGGACGCACGCGGGCGACCGGCCCGAGGATTCGGGACCGGCCGCGCTCACGGTGGCGGCCGGGTTGTTGACGGAGGCCTACCCGGGCCGCCGCGCCCCCGCGATCCGGATGCTGCCGGACCGGATCACGCGCACCGAGGTCCTCGCGATCGCCGAGGCGGCGGGCGTCGAGCGCGGCGGACTGCGCGTGGCCGCGGGGGTGCGCGAATCGGATCTGCGGCCGCTGGTCCTCGATTTCGCCGAACAACCGCATCTGCTGATCCTGGGTGACCCGGCGGCGGGCAAGACGACGATGCTCGCCACTGTCATCGCGGGAATCGCGCAGCAGGCCACCACGGACGAAGTCTCCTTCGTCGTCGTCGATCCGGCGCGCGGTCTGCTCGAGGCGTACGGCGCGGTGTCCAATATCGTCCAATATCTGCCGTCGCTGGGTTCGGTCGGCGCGACGGTCCAGCAGATCGCCGATCTGTTGGCGCGCCGCGTCCCGGGGCCCGACGTCACCGCGCAGCAACTGCGGGAGCGCACGTGGTGGACGGGCCCACGGATTTTCGTCGTCGTGGACGATTACGAACGAGTGGCCGCCGCGTCGGCCAATCCGCTGGCCCCGCTTGCCGCGTTCCTCGCTCAGGCCGCCGATATCGGCCTGCATCTGATCATCGCGCGGGCCGCGTCCGGCGCCTCCCGGGCCTTGCACGACCCGCTGCTGAGCCGGCTGCGTGATCTCGGCGCCGACGCGCTGATCCTCAGCGGTCCCGCGGACGAAGGACCGCTGATCGGAAATGTGCGTCCGGGGCCGCAGCCCTGCGGTCGCGGCACCTATATCAGCCGGTTTCGTCCACCGGAGCTGGTGCAGATCGCCGACGCCTTCGAGGTGTGAGCGGTACCCGCGGGGGGGGGGGGGGCTTCGACGACGCATTGTGCGCGGGGGGCGACCGCCGTCACGACCCCGGCGGACTCCGCGCCCGTCGGTAGGTGTGAGTTCCCGTCGGCAAGGTGGCGGGAGGTCGGCGAATCAGGTTCGGGGGTGCAGTCCGTCCATGGCGATGGCGATGAAGCTCTCGGCGAGCTGACGCGAGGCATCGTCCGATCGTGCGACTGCGTAGCTCATCTCGCCCAGCAGCACGGCGATGACGGAGGTATCGATGTCGCGCCTGACCGCGCCGTTCTGCCGGGCCCGGTCGATCATGTCGTGCAGGGTCTGGTGAAGGACGGCCCGGCGAGCGGTGGTCAAGGGGACTTTGAGCCCTCTGAGCTGCTCGCTTATGACCCAGTGCGCGGACTGGAACTCGATCATGTCCAGCAGAAAGACGCGCAGAGCCTGCCCGGGGTCGCGTTCGGACAGTGTGTCCTCGGCCCGCTGAATGAGCGGATCGAGGAGGTCGGCCACGGCGGCGTCGATGAGCGCTTCCTTGTTGCCGAACGCCCGTACGACGGTGCCGGCGCCTAGGCCGGCCTGGCGAGCGATGGCTTCCACCGTGATCGAGGCCTCGCGCTGGGCGAGCAGCGTCTTGGTGGCGTCGAGGGCGAGCCGCCGATTGCGCACGGCGTCCGCCCGCTTGGGTTGATCGCCTGTCACGGGAGGAGTTGACATCTGGAACGGCCCTTCCATATCTTTAACTGGAATGCTTATTCCAGTAATCTTATGAGTCCAGGAGAACCCGTGCAAGCTCTACTCGCCTCTCCCCATGCCTCGGCGGGCGTGACCTTCGGGGACGTCCCCGACCCCCGGCCGAAGCCGGACCAAGTCCTCATCGAGGTCGAACTGTTCCCGATCGTGGCCCGCGCCCTCGACCACGCCGCCACGCTGCCTGCGGGCAGCGTGCCCGGATCCGACGCGGTCGGCACGGTGGTGCATCCCGCCGCCGACGGCTCTGGCCCTGCTGTCGGGACCCGAGTGGCCACACTCGGCACGAGCGCCGCGTGGGCCCGGCTGCGCGCTGTGCCGACCGATGAGCTGGCCGTGGTGCCCGAGGGTTCGACCTCGTCGCGAGCGGTCGGCTCACATTGCTGGATGGCGAGCGCGCCGGGTGGGACGCCATCGAGTCGATCGCGCGGCGTCTGCGTGGCACGGACGCTCCGCGCCGGATGATCGTGAGTGCGCTGTGAACAAGCGGATTTTGATTTCAGGTGCCAGCATCGCAGGTCCGACTCTCGCGTTCTGGTTGGCCAGGTACGGCTTCCAGCCCACCGTGGTCGAACGAGCGCCTCGATTGCGCGCGGGAGGCAACGGCGTCGACGTGCGCGACCAGGCCATCGAGGTGGTCGAGCGGATGGGGATCATGCCGCAGATCCGGGCCGCGGGAGCCGACGTGGTGGGTATGGCCTTCCTGGACGGCACGGGCCGGAGCCGGGCCCGGATGGACCTGCAGGGCACCGGCGATGAGGTCGAGATCATGCGCGGAGATCTGGCGAGGATCCTGTACGAGGCGACCGGCGGCGACATCGAGTACATCTTCGGCGATTCGATCCAGTCGTTGGAGCAGGACGCCGACGGCGTACGGGTCACGTTCGAACGCGGTGAGAATCGACGGTTCGATCTGGTCATCGGCGCCGACGGAATCCATTCCACCGTCCGCCGGCTGGTGTTCGGCCCGGAGTCGCGATTCCTGAAATACATGGAGCACTACGTCGCCTTCGCCGAAGCCGATCCGGCCCTGGGGGAGAACCGCTGGGTCACCGCCTACAACGAGCCGGGGCGGATGGCGGGGGTTTACCGATCGGGCAACCATACGGGAGCCAAGGCCAACTTCATCTTCCACCGAGCCGAGCCGCTCGACTACGACTACCGGGACGCCGAACAGCACAAACGACTGTTGCGCGCGGCGTTCGCGGACATGTCCTGGCAGGTGCCCGAACTGCTCGCCGGCGCGATGGCCGACCCCGATCTGTACTTCGACTCCCTCGCGCAGGTCCGGATGCCGTCATGGTCGGCAGGCCGGGTCGCGCTGGTCGGGGACGCCGCCTACTGCGCCTCTCCGGTGTCGGGATGCGGTGCCCGCCTGGGACTTATCGGCGCTTACCGCCTGGCAGGGGAGCTCGCCGCTGCGGGCGGTGACCATCACCTCGCCTTTCAACGGTACGAGGAGGACTTCCGAAAGGCGGTCGAGCGGATGCAGCAGGTCGGCCCGAACCTCCGTCTCATGGTCCCCAAGAGCGCCGTGGGCGTCCGATTGAGAAACGGCGTCGCACGATCACGGATTCTGGATTCACTGGCGGGAATGGAACGCATCACGCGGCCCAAGACGGCCGATCCGCTGCCGGACTACCAATATCGATCCGGCGCCGCGTAGCCCTGTGACGTCCGAGACGCCCAGCACGCTGACATTCTGGTGGGAACCTCAGTGCGGACAGGTGCGTCGGTCACCGCGACCGGCGCACCTGGTCACGTGGGTCAAGCGAGGGCCGGGATCACTTCGCGTTCGAAGAGCTCGATCCCGCTGGTGTCGTAGGCCGCCTCCGGGAAGTTGAGGATGGTGTAGCCCAGACCGCGATCGCGCACCGCGGACAGTTTCTCCACGATCTGCTCGGGGGTGCCGACGGCCGCGCCGTCGTTGTACAGGTTCTCGACGTAGGCGCGGGCCTTCTCCGCGCCCAGTACGGGCGCGAGGCGCGCGGCGTGCTCGGTGCGCCGCCGCTCTACCTCGGCTTCGGTGGCGCCGATCGCGACATTGAAGTTGGCGCTGCGCACAATGGCGTCGAAATCGGTGCCGACGTCGGCGCAGTGCTGGCGCAGGATCTCCGATTTACGGGTGAACTCCGCGAGATCGTTGCCGGCGAAGTTCGTGTAGTTCGCGTATTTCGCGGCGATACGCAGGGTTTTCTTCTCCCCGCCGCCCGCGATCCACAGGGGCAGGCCGCCCTCCTGCGCCGGAAGCGGCCGCACGATCGCGCCGTCCACCTGGTAGTACCGGCCGTCGAGGGTGGCGACGCCGTCGCGCCAGGCCTGCCGGAAGATCTGCACGCCCTCGTCGAGGCGGCCCAGCCGCTCCCCGGCCGAAGGGAACCCGTAGCCGTAGGCCCGCCATTCGTGCTCGTACCAGCCGCCGCCGATCCCCATCTCGGTGCGCCCGCCCGAGATCAGATCGACGGTGGCCGCGACCTTGGCCAGGTAGGCGGGGTTGCGATAGCTGATCGCGGTACACATCTGGCCCAGTCGCACTCGCGAGGTGGTGGCGGCGAAGGCCGACATCAGCGTCCACGCCTCGTGGGTGGCTTCCTCGCTGGGCTCCGGGACGGTGTGGAAATGGTCGTACACCCACAGCGACTCCCATACGGGGTTGGCGTCGGCGCGTGCCGCGAGACCTCGCATCACCTCCCAGTGGGCGGCGGGTTCGATACCCACCAGGTCCAGGCGCCACCCCTGCGGGATGAAGATTCCGAAGCGCACAGCACTCTCCTCAGATGTCGGGCCCGGAGGCCGCAGATGAGACAACTCGACCTCCACTCTGTCGAGTGGTCGCCGTGTCGGCAACGGTTGCGCGCTGAACGCGCCCAATCCTGGGCATCGACAGCACCTCTGATACCGCGTCGTCTCCTGATCCGCACCGGCTCGTGTGGTTGCCCGAACTCGCCGGTCCCGCCGCGATCGACTTCGCAGAACTCCCTCATGGTGGGTGCGGATTCGGCTCCTTCGCGGTCGGAACCCGAAAGCCCGCGCGGTACGGACCGAACGGTGACCCGTCGCCGTCGACGAGCATGTCCGCTACCTCCGACCCGGAGTTCGGCCGGTGGGGCTGTTCGCCACCGACCGGACCTGCGGACACGCCCGGGAGGGAGAAACGCCGGTGGTGGAGGTCGCGATGCGGAATTCCCAGCGATGGGATGTATATTTCTCGGGAATACGTTCGTGTTCATAGGCTGTGTCGAATCCAGGCAATCGGGCGTGCACACGCACGCACGGTGACGACCGAGAAGGAGGTGGTGTTGCAATGCGCAGCGAACCTCCCAGTCGAAGGCCGCGCGGCGTCGTCCGCCCGCAATCCCGCTAGCAGCAGCGACTGCCGGCGGTAGCGGCCCGGCTCGGCGCCTCGCGGTGTGACTTCCTTCGAATCACTCGCTACTCACTGCTGTGCCGAGGACTTCTCATGTCGCAGATCGAACTCATCGAAGTGCCGACGACGCTGTCGGAATCCCTCCAGGACGTGGTCGAACGCCATCGCGTCGAGGCCGCCCTGAACTGGCTGGACAATCATCCGCCGCATGTCATCGCCGACGAACTCGCGCGCATGGACGCCGTCGCGGCCGGGGTGGCGTTCCGCCTGCTGGACAAGGATCTGGCGCTGGCCGTGTTCGAGGAACTCGAACCGGTCGACCAGCAGCAGATCCTGCAGGGGCTGCGCGACCAGAGCTTCCGGGAGCTCGTCGAGCGGATGGCCCCCGACGATCGGGCCCGGATGCTGCGCGAAGCGCCCGCCAAGGTCGCGAAGAAGGCGCTGGCCGGGCTGAGTCCGCGCGAGCGCCGGATGACCGCCGCATTGCTCGGCTACCCGGAAGGGTCGGTCGGGCGGTATATGACACCGGAAGTCGTCGCCATCCCGGGCAGCCTCTCCGTCGCCGACGCGCTGCGCACCGTACGCATCAAGGGCGGCAACGCCGAAACGGTCTACACCCTGCCCGTGGTCGACGCGAGCCGCCGCCTGCAGGGCATCGTCGAACTCCGCGAACTGGTGCTGTCGGGCCCCGAGAGCATGGTGGCGGATCTCGTCGTCACCGAACCGGCGTTCGTGCGGGCCACCGATTCGGCGGAGAAGGCCGCGCGGCTCATGCGGGAGACCAACGTCATCAACCTGCCGGTGGTCGACAGCGAGGACCGGCTGGTGGGGTTGCTCACCATCGACGACGCGGTCGAGGTGATCGAGGCCGCCGACAGCGAGGACGTCGCGAAGCAGGCCGGTTCGGCGCCCTGGGAGGGCCACTACATGGCCGCCGGAGTGTTCCAGCTGGCCCGCTATCGCGCCCTCTGGCTGATGCTGCTGCTGGTGGCGGCGACGCTGACGGTCAGCGTGACCGGTTTCTTCGAAGCGACGCTGGAGCAGGCGGCTCAGCTGGCGCTGTTCATCCCGCTGCTGATCGGCGCGGGCGGCAACGCGGGCGCCCAGGCGGCCACGGCCTGCGTCCGCGCGGTCGCGGTGGGCGAGGTGCGCGGCGGCGACCTGTTCAAGGTCATCTGGCGGGAATGCCGGGTGGGTCTGGTGCTCGGGACGATGCTGGCGGTGGTGGGTGTGGTGATCGGCGGTCTGTTCGTCGGGCCCCGGGTCGCCGTGGTCGTGGGCATCACCCTGGTACTGATCTGCGCCTGGGCCGCCACCATCGGCGGCACCATGCCGCTGCTGGCCAAGCGGCTGCGGATCGACCCGGCGGTGGTGTCGGCCCCCATGGTCACCACCCTGGTGGACGCGACGGGACTGATCATCTACTTCACCACCGCGAAACTGGTCCTCGGCATCTGAGCGCGCCGGGCGTTCCGTGGGTCGGGACGTCCGGCATGCTCCGCGTGGGCGTAGGTCGTGGACAGACGATCCCGGCCCGTACCTGCTCGGCTTGTACGCTGAATCCAGCCGGTTCAGGCCCGATGGCGTCTGCACTGACCGATGACGTGGTCAAGACCAGCGAGATCGAGGGCGACCTGCTCGACGCCGCCTCGGTTCGTTCTTCCATCGCGCGTCACCTCGGCGTTGATATCGGCGCGGTCGTTCCTGCCGACCGGCATGTGGACGGCGTCGTAGAGATGGTTCTCGACGCTACCGGGCGCCACGACCACCCGGTCACTGCCGAACGGCTCTTCGGCTGGCACGCTGGGTTGTTTCCCACCGGATACTCGGGTATCTCCCGTCTCCGTATCGGCGCCTGGCGCAACGACTCCGCCGGGCCCATGCAAGTGGTATCCGGCGCCTACGGTAGGCAGCGGGTGCACTTCGAAGCCCCGCCCGCCGCCGGGCTGGACGCCGAAATGCGGCAGTTCCTGGACTGGGTCAACAGCGACGCCACTGAACCCGCGATTGTCAAAGCCGGTCTCACGCATCTGTGGTTCGTCACCGTGCATCCCTTCGACGATGGCAACGGCCGTATTGCCCGCGCGCTCGGTGATCTGTGGCTGGCACGCGCCGACCACGGTTCCCGACGTTTCTACAGTCTCTCGGCGCAGATCCAGCGCGACCTGGCCGCGTATTACAAGATTCTGGAACGCACACAAAAAGGCACACTCGATGTAACAGAGTGGTTGATCTGGTTTCTCGAGGCACTACACCGCGCGATCATCCACTCCGACACCATCGTCGACGCGGTTCTGGTGAAGTCCCGGTTCTGGCAGAACTGGCGCTCGAGCCCATACGCGAAGCCGGGTATCGCCTTCTCTTGGCGGGTCGAGCAGGCCGCAACCGGCGTCCCGCTGATCTATACCTCGGCGCACCGCCCACCGCGGTAACAAGGGCGGACCAGAGCCGCTGTGTCCATACTCCGATCCCCGCGGCGGGGGAGATGTGGATGCCTCCGAGCGGGGAGATGTGGGCGGTATCGGATAAGCGCGGACCGGGCTCCCGGATAGGCGCGGGTGCGTAGCGCGCAGGCGGTCGGCCGCCGCATTCTTCTCCGCGGAGGGGATGTCCCCGGCGCGGTGTGACCGCCGATCACGGAATGCGAAGACGCAGAACATGATCCGCGCACTGCCCGCCGGGAGGAAGCGAGAGGGATATCAACAGGACGACAAGTGCGGCGACGCCCGGAGTGACGGGGAACGCGAGGACAGTGCTGAAACCGGGACGTGGTGCCTGCGAACCGGTCGACAGATCCGCAAGCATCGGCCCCACGCGGGCCGCCACCTACGACGCCTCTCGCCCGACGCCGCGCGCGGGACGAGGTTCAGGGAGTTCGAAATGACCGATCGATTGTTCGCCGGAATCGCCGGCGCGCTCGCGGTGACAGGCGCCGCGATCGTCTGCTCGGCCGGGCCCGCCGCGGCCGAGGAGTACGCGCTGCCGTGGAACGGCGTCGTCGGGCGGGTTTTCAGCGCCGCCACCGACGGACCCGCCCGCTGGACGGAGGCGACGGTGTGGGCGCCCGCCGACCGGGACGCCGTGCTCAAATACACGACCCACAACCAGTCGTTCACCGGATATCACTATCTGTTCGCGCACGTGAAGAACGATCCCGCTCTGCAGCACAGCGTGAAGGTGGACACCTGGATCACCGGGTTCATGATCTGCAAGAGCGAGGCCGCGAACGCCGAATGCTCGGCCTGGAAGGACTTGCAGAAATGACCGGGAAATCGGTGAAACTTGTCGCGGCACTGCTGTGCACGGGGGCCGCCACGGCGTGGTCGGCCGGGCCGGCGGCAGCGGCGGATCACGTTGTCGAATGGCGAGGGGTCGTGGTCACCGTGTCCGGCGCGAACTCGGAGGTGGTCCAGGTGCGGACACCGTTCGGGCTGCTCGGGCAGGCGAAATTCACCTACGCCCAGGACGAGCAGCACACTGTCTATTCGTACGCGGGCGCCCATTTCCCGTTCGGCTCGGATGTACGACAGGTGGTGCCCGGGCGGATCACCCAGGTGAGCGCTTGCGTAGCGCAACCGAGCTCCAGCTTTCAGGAGTCCTTCTCGGCGAAGCCGCCCGGCTGGAACTGCTCGCCGACGCAGGTCATCTAGCGATCCTGCCGTTCGGCGCGTAAGGGATCGAACCGCCGGGTGAGCCGCCTTGTCGTTGTCCGGGAGCCCGCGACAAGGTGGCAACCCATTGCCCCGCAGCGCACTTCGAGATGACGAGTAGGTGTGAAGCCCGTGCCCACGGCACCCCACGCGGTATTCTGCGTTTTCGTGGACTCTGCGGTGGCGGTCCGTTGCCCTGATGAAAAGCTCGCGGGACTCGGGCGGTGCCGAAAGAAGCGCGACCGTGTGACTCCGGGTGGTCGCACGTCGGGCTCGGGTAGTGGGGAATGAGACGTGAACAGAAGGGCGCTGCCGCTGGCCGGCCACAGTGTGCTGCGGACCCTTGATGTCGACGAAGCCCGTGACGTCATCGGCAAGGTGCTGCGCGCGCCCCACGATGTCCGGGTCACCGGTGGGGCCCGCAGGTTCGAAGCCCGGCAGAACGCGGTGTCGCTGGGACGGGTCGCGTTCGCCGCGCTCGACTACGGCGCCGGCGCCGAGGTGGTGGTGACCCCGCATCACACCGACAACATGTATCTGGTGCACATTCAGTTGGCCGGCGCCGTCGGCGCGGTCAGCGGCGCGGTGCGTGCGACCGCGACCCGGGCAGCGGCCACGGTGGCCCAACCCCGCGAACCGTTCATGCTGGATTGGCCGGCCGAGAGCCCGATGCTGCTGGTGTGGTTCGACGCGTCGTATGTGGAGTCGACATTGCGGCAGATGATCGGCGCCGAGTTGACACACCGGCTGCGATTCGAGCTGGGGCAAGACCTCACCACTCCCGCGATGCGGGCCTGGTGGGAGCAGGTGCGGTTGGTGGTCCGCGAAATCGACCACGGTCAGCGCATCGCCACCCACCCCCTCGCGGTACGTCATCTGCACGACCTGATGACCACCGGCCTCCTGCTCGGCGCCCGGCACTCGTATTCCGATCAGCTGCACCGCGATACGCCCACGCCGGTGGCGGCCACGGTAGCGCGGGCGGTCGATTTCATGCGGGTGCACGCAGCGGAACCGATGACCGTGACCCGGCTGGCGGCCGCCGCCGGAGTCGGGGTGCGCACCCTGCAGGAAGGTTTCCGCAGACATCTGGACACGACGCCCACGGCATACCTCCGGCGGATCCGGCTGGAGCACGTTCGGACCGAGCTGCAGCAGGCCGACGCGCGGGAGACGACCGTGTCCGCGATCGCACTCCGCTGGGGCTTCACACATTTCGGCGATTTCGCCCGGTCCTACCGGATGGCCTACGGCGAACGTCCCAGCGAAACTCTGCGGAAGTCGCGGCTCCGGTAGCGGGCACTGGCAGAGTCGGCCCTGCGGTCCCGGACCGTGGGCGCGCTGGCTCGGAGGTCGCCGCATACCGTTTACGGACAGCGGAGCCGGGCGGCCCTGGGCGCGAATCACGACGCCGCTCGCCCGCGACGCCGCAGCCACGGTCGGAATCTCCGGCGCGCCGCAACTACTGAACGACTTTCCTGGCCGGTGCCCGGGCGCTGAGTTCACGGCCGAGGACCGGCTCGCAGCGGTGTGAGGCGGCAACCATCTGCCGTGGCCAGCGTCGCACCGAACTCGAAGGCGTGCACAGCGAGGCATCCGACAAGGTGGCCGTGCAGGTCAGGGTGGGTGGGCGGTTGCGGTGAAATCGACGCGCCGGTAACGTCGGGCCGAGCCGGCAAGCTTGGGGGCGGAGACGCCGGTCCTCCCCGTACCGGACGAATGGTGTCATCGGCGGTGGAGGGCAGGGTTGATGGCCACATCGGGTCGGGGGCGCTTGATCGCGCTGGTGTGTGGAGCGGTGTTCGTGCTGGCGGGGTGTGAATCTTCCACCCAAGGTGAGACAACTACCGAGGGTTCGGCGACTCCGAGTATTGCTGCTGATGTCCCCGCAGGGTTCGATCCGTGTATCGACATTCCACAGGACGTCCTCGACTCCGAGGGCTTGGAAGATCCGATGCCGCAAAATTCGGATACGTCTGGCGGTAAGTGGGAAGGGTGCATGTGGGTACAGACCGACGGCTACACCGCCAGCATCCAGACCACCAATATCACTCTGGATATGGTGAAGGGCAAGAACTTTCCCGAGGCAACGGTGTTCACCGCGGGGGGCCGACAAGCGATCTCTGCGCGACAGTCTGAAGCTCACCCGAAGGCATCTTGCGTTGTCAATGTGGAGATGAACGGTGGCAGCCTGGAATTCGGTCTGACCAACCCTCCATCCCGGGACAAGACTGGCCATCTCGATACGTGCGATTTGGCACGCGCACTGGCAACCAAAATTGCGCCGACGATTCCTGCTGGTGCATGATGCGCCCCTTGTCTGGGGTCATTCCGTGGGAGGGAAGCTATGAGTGACGATCCAGCACCGCGGCCGATGACAAATATGCTCAATGCTGCGAACGAAGGTCAGATCTCGGTGAGTATGACGCCGGAGGACTTCATCTATCTTGATCGCGATTGCGACCATTTCAAGAAGACTATCCAGCAGATACAACGCCTTGCTGAAGCTGTTGCAACGCAAAGTCATTGGGGTCTGGGAGAAGCAAATGATGAACTCGTGTCTGCCCGGGCCATGGTCGGACGGTACAAAGTAAAGGCGCAGGGTGCACCTGACGGTAATGGTGTCTGGGAGATCATGGAGCAGCACTACCAGATCGTCGAGGACATTCAGAACGTCTACCGGACCATGCGTGATCAGATGATGCAGGCCGACAGCGACTGGGCCGCCACGTTCACGTCATTGAACACGACCCTCCCGGAACGTCCTCCCGTCGGACCGGTTCTCGGCCCGTACATCCTTCCCGATGGGACCGCCAGATGAGTAGACCTCCGGAACACGAGAAATCGACCATCCCGCACGGTGGGGAGAATCCCGACAAGTGGGAGCACCCTCAGATCAACGACGCGTTCAGCCCACTGATGGTGAAGGATGCGACGGATCAGGCCGACAAGTACTGGCAGATGCGTCAGCTGTGGGAGCAGGGTGTCGAGACCTTCATTCGGTCCACCCAGGCCTCGCTCGCGCAGGCGTGGTCCGGCCCGGCCGCCGAGCAGTCCAAGCAGGCGATTCAGGACTACATCGATAATCACGCCCGCCCGGTGACCCCGGCGTTGGAAGAGTTGTCGGGCGGCGTTCGCGCTGCGGCCGATGCCATTGTGAAGACCAAGAACAGCCTGGGCGACCCCCTGACCACTTCCGGATTCAAGGGCTTCCTCAACGAATTGTTCAACGACGGCGAGATCTCGCGGCGGACCCAAGAGGCGCGGGCGGCCATGACGACCAACTACGTCACTCCGTTCGCGGGCCTGGATTCCAAGGTGCCGGTGATTCCGGTGCCCGTCGGCCCGACCACGTCGACCGATATCCCGGCACCGCCGCCCGGCGGGTACAACAACGAATCGACGAATCCGACGTCGACCGATTCGGGCAACCCCAACGGCACCACCCCGGGCGGCACTCCTGAGGGAGAGACCCCGGCCGAGACCGAGGAGCAGCCGCAGTCCGAGACTCCCGGCGAGCAGACCGATCAGCCGACCACTGCTGATCCCGGCGACACCGCCACCGATCCGGCCGCCACCGAGACGCCGACCGGTGCTCCCACGATTCCGGCGAGTACCGCGCCCGCCGGGGTGAACACCCCGAGTGCCCCGGGTCTCTCGACTCCCGGTTCTCCCGGCGCCACGACCCCGGAGCCGGGACGTACGGTCCAGGGCGCGCCCAATGCCACGGGTACTCCGGTGGGTACCGGCGCGGCGGCCGCGAACGCGGCGGCCGGCACGCGCGGTATGAACGGTATGCCGATGGGCGGTGCGGGCGGCGGGCGCGGTGGCGGCAAGGACGACGAATCCGAGCGCAAGACACCGGACTACCTGGTCAATCAGGAGAACACCGACGAGTTGCTCGGTGAGATGCCCCGGACCATCCCCGGCGGTGTGATCGGTGCGAACCCCGACTAGCGCCGACGGTTTTCGCCGGAGCCGGTGAGCGGCCGGTGACAGGGTGGGTCCGCTCCGGCGCGGGACCACCCGGGTATCGCTGAACCGCCGGGAATTCTGCGCCGAACAAGAGAAGGTGAACGATCGATGCCCGAGTGGACCTGGGAGCCGGACGATTTCGCGGCGTTGTGGTACAGCGACGCCTACGATCGCTTCCCCAGCCCGCTGCGCTACACCAGCCGCTTCGCCTTCAACGACGACGCGCGGGCGCATCGTCTCGCGGTCCGCGCCGGGTATACGCGCGAGGAACTGGCCGGGATCCAGGTGGCTCTCGATACGCTGGGCGCCTCGGAGTTGCGGATCGAGATCCTCGGCGCCACCTCGGCGCACAAACGCAGCACCGGACCCGGCGATATGCGGAAATACCGGATCGTCGGGGCGCGTACCGAGGCGCACGCGGTGACGTTCAGCCAGGCCGGTACCGACACCGAGCACGGTCCGATCCACGTGCGGCTGTTCCGTCCGGAGACGCTGGCCGCGCGCCTGGTTTCGGCCCTCCCGGTCTGCGTGCCCGGCACCGCCGAACCGGCCACCTTCCACCCCGAGGATCTCGGACCGCGCGGCGACGACTATTTCGAAGACGGGCGGCGGACCCGGGCGCGTGAACAATACCGTCGGCTGCTCGGCCGGAAGGCCGACGGCGGCGGTTGCGCTGTCCTGCTCACCGGGCGTTTCGACGCGGCCGCCGAACCGAGCCGGGTGCTGGAGTGGTACGACATCGCCGGTGACGGCCGCTATACCGAACAGCGCGGCGCCCATGTGACGGTCCGGCCGGCCACGCCCGCCGAGTTCACCCGCCACTTCACCACCTGGCTGGACCGCGCCTGGCGGCTGCTGGAGGAGGACCGCGAACACTCCTGGTGAGCTGCGTACCGAACCGAATGTGCCGCAACGGATCTCGCTGTCCGCCGGGTCATCGCGCGACGATGCGTTCATCTGGTCGAGCCCGTGCAAGGCGGCGCGGCGCTTCGCAGGCGGAGCAGGGGGGCGTGGTTGGCGTCGTCGAGGGCGAGGGCGGCGGTCCACAGGGAGGAATCGAGCGATTCGGGAAGGCTCCAGTCCGCTGGGTCGAGGGCGGGCAGCCGCAGGCATACCGGGTCCAGCTCGGGCAGGTGGCGGGGCGCGACGGCCCACCACTGCCGTCCGGTGGCGTCGATGGTGGCCGCGACGAGAAGGTCGGTGGCGCCGGGGAGCCGTTCGGCCGCACGGCGGACCTGCTGCGGGATGTGCCGGTTCGCGGGCCGGTACGCCAACTGGTCGGCGAAGACCACGAAAACGAACCCGAAACCGAACATGCCGGGCCCCAACACCGTGCGCAGCTTCGCGGCGTGCACGTGGATCGGATTCGGCTCGTCCGGGCCGCGGTCCCGGCTGAAGTCGACCCGGACGCATTCGGCGTGGACAGTCGCACCGTCGTAGTGGAATCCGTAGAGGACGGGCAGCGGCTCGGTCGCCACGGACAGCAGATAGCGGGCGGTGATCTCCTCGACGGATTCGTCGTCGGGGTACCGGATCGGTGTCATCCGCACAGTCCTTCCGGGACGGCCCGGGCCCAGAACTCGTGCCGGACGGCGTCCCACAGCGTGGTGAGCTCCGGGAACCGCTCGCGCATATCCGCCAGATCCGGTGCGGTGGCAGGACCGGCGGCCGACAGCAGGATCTGTGCGCCGGAGGTGTCGCAGACCCGCAGCATCCGGATGCGCCGATCGAACCGCCACACCGCGAGCCACTCATCGGCCCGGGTGCGACGGACGGGCGGACGCACGGCCGAACCCCAGTTCCCGCCGAGCGGATACGCGCCTGCGGGCAGCCGATCCCGAACCGGTTCGAGGGTGCGGAGATTCGCTCCCAGGTGTGGTCGGCAACCGGGAAATTCCTCTATGTGCCAGGGGCTTCCGTGTGTTCGTGGCATGTGGTTATGTTGCTGCGCGTCAGGGGCTCGGCGAATCTCGACGAGAAGCATTCACAGGATCTGCGTATCGGCCCAGCACGTTTCTCAGTGCCTGCCTACGATGATTCTCGACCGGAGAGACGCCGAGCGGTTCACTCGAGAAACGGGGAGGCGCGATGCCGAGCAAGGCGGATCTCAGCGGTACGACATTGCCGCGCAGGCAGTTGGGGCGGGCGTTGCGCGACGCCCGCCACGCACGAGGGTCGACGCTCGAACAGGTGGCGGGGGAGACGGAGTTCAGCCGGGCGACGCTCAGCCGGATCGAGCTGGGGCAGTACGACAAGATCAAGGTCCGGGAGGTCGAATACCTTTCCAGGTATTACGAATTGCCGGAAGACCGGGTCGAATTTCTGATGTCGCTGGCGGCGCAATCGAATACGAAGATCTGGTGGCAGGGTTATCAACCCTATCTCCGCGAGAGTTTCGCCACGTATCTTGAATTGGAGACGTATGCGACGGAGTTCCGGTTCTTCCAACCGCTCGTAGTCCCCGGGCTGCTCCAGACAAGTGACTACGCCAGGGCTGTCTTCTGCGCCTATGCGCCGGAGGATCCGCCGTCGGAAATCGAAAAGCGGGTCGAGTTGCGAAGCCAGCGCCATAGGCGTCTGCTGCGTCGCCGGTCGAGGATGCAGCTCGAATGTTTGTTGCACGAAAGTGTGCTGTACGCGGTGGTCGGATCGAGTCGAATCATGGCTGCTGAGTGCCGATTCCTCGCCGATCTGAGCACCCGTGACGATGTCGCGATCCGAGTCGTACCCTTCTCGGCCGGACTTCCGACGGGAAGGGTTGTCCCGCCCTTCAATATTCTCGACTTTCCCGACCGTGAGCCTCCAGTGGTTTATGCCGAGGGAGCGATCGGCTCGATGACTTTCGAGGATGTCGACGATGTGAGGCGTTACCGCACCCTGTACGACGACCTCCGCAACGCGGCGCTCGGGGAACAGGAATCTCGAGATCGAATCAGGAAGATAGCAAGGAGACACGAGTAGTGGACATGGATCTATCCGGTGCACAGTGGTTCAAGTCGTCGCACAGTGGCGGTAATGATGATTGTGTCGAAGCCGCTTGGCTGGGCACAGAGCAGGTCGGCGTTCGGGACTCGAAGAACCCGACCGACCCCGCCCTGATCTTCACGCAGGCGGCTTGGCGGGCCTTCACCACGGCTGTACGGGGCGACTGATTTCTCACCGCCCGACACGGATTCGCGTCGATCACCACGCCGACATCGTGGGTCGGTGCGCTACGACTCCGTTCGATTCCGCACGCCGATTTCGTTCATTGCCGCATGACGACAAGGCATTTCGGAGCGGATCGGCGCAAGGGTGGTCAGTCCGGGGAACCCGTTCGGACTGCTGCGCCATCCGACGGCTGCTGAACGCGATCACTGCGCTCGCAGCCATATTGTCGACGACAGCGCCCGGGCAGGACGAACGTCAGGTACGCCATACAGCTGTGAACTCGTACCACGGGCCACCGAGGTGAGTCGCGGTGAAGTCGTCGAAACCGACCGGTGTGCCATCAGGTGAGTACGCCCAGCCACTGCTCACCGAGGGCCCGAGTCCGCCGCCCTGGATGAAGTAGACGGTTCCGTCGGGGTCCTTCCTGGCATAGCTGATGTCGAACCGGCCGATTTCGACATGGGAGCGTGCGGGTTCCGGACTCGCCAGCAGGTCCAGGGCCACCCGCTCGAACTGCGGACAGGTGTCTTCGAACGACGGGCGGGGCAGGAGCGTGACAGTGCCCGCGGCAGCGAGAATCATCGCGGGGGCCGCCGCGATCCACCATGACCATCTCCGGTCCCTGCCCACGACGCGCAGTGTGCGTATCGCCCACACGGCACCGCAGCTGAGGAGCACGAATACGGCCGCAGCGCCGAACAACAGCGGATCAGCCCAGGCGTGGGGGGCCGTAGCGGGACGGCCACCAGTCGTAGTAGAGGCACACCGACACAACAACTGCGACGAAAGTGATCGCCAAGTGGAGCGGGCCCGTCACCTGACGGAGCTTGCCGCACAATCGGATACCAGGGTGTGGTGGCAAGACCTCGTGCACTTCCTCGGCTTTCACACGCGGGCTGACCGGATCGGGATCAGAGCACCAGGTCGTAGACGGCTCGGTCCTTTCCGGGGCCCTTGAAATCGGTGACCACCGAAACTCCGTGCACGGTGTAGTCGCCTTCCACGTTCCGGAATCCGAGCTCGGTCCAGGTGGCGTGCGCGGCGGAATTCTCCGGTTCGGACGTGAGATACAAACGTTCGCACTGCCATTCGGCGGCACGGAACCGCACAGCCTCGATCAGTGCCCGGGTCACCCCGCGCCTGCGGAAGTCCGGATGTGTCATCACATCTTGTAGGTAGACCTGGCTCGGGTCTTCTTGGCTTCTGAACGCGATCACCGCCCCCGCCACGGTGTTGTCGATGAGGGCGACCGGGCAGGACGAGTGGAACAATCGAGCGTAGAGCCAGTAGTCGGATGGGGTGCGCGGGCGGATATACGGCTCACCGAGCTCCATCAGCGCCAGTACGTCGGGAATGAGTTCGACGGTCAGCGTGCTCACTTTCACCGGTTGTCCTCCTGCCCTTGGATCATCCTGACCATATGCTTCGCAGCCCGGGCTGGATCTACCGCCTCTGCGATGCTCCGGCCGATGACAATTATGTCCCAATCGGTGCTGTTGATGATCGGCTGGTCCCTGGTGCTGAAGCCGCCTGATACCGCTACGGGAAGTCGAGTCCAGCTGCGTACCGCCTGAGCCTTCCCCAATGGCTGTTGTCCTCGGACGCCTTGGTCGATGTTGGTGGTCACGGAGAACCCATCGACACCGGCGCGCTCCATTTCCTGCACCCAGGACTGAGTGGTTTGCGCCGATGGCACGTCCAGCAGTATCGGTGCACCGAGTCGCCGACCCGCGTGTACCGCCGCCGATACGCTCATCACGGTCGCCGGACCGATCAGGAAGACGACGTCGGCGCCGGCCTCTACCGCGAGCTCGACCTGGTCCTGCCCCCAATCGGCGGACATCATCTCAGCGACGACCAGCACGTCGGAAACCTGCCGCTTGATGCGTTCGACGGCCCCGACACCAGCGGCTTTGATCAGTGGATCGCCGACTTCGATGAAATCCACCCCCGCCTGTGCCGCCGCTACGGCGACCTCGACGGCACGGTCGAGGTCGTGCAGGTCCAGGGCGACCTGAATCGCACGGCCGCCACGCAGGCGTCGATATCTTTCTCGCGGGTTGAACGTCGCGGCCGCCCCACCGGCCGGATCGGTACGCGTCCGGCGGTGGATGGCCTCTGCCTCACGTCGGGCGAGCCAGTTCGGCGAGTCGAGACCCAAGGTCACGAGGCGACCGAGCTCGTCGTCGGGGAGCTGGATCCACTGAGTGCGCTGCTCCCGCAGCAATCGCGCCAAGGCCATATCTGTCGCCGTAGCGGGCACAACAGGGTTTCCGGCGTGATGAATGAGATGTAATCGCGCCACCAGCTTAGCGATCCGCTCTGGGCACTGGTTCCACGTACCGTCCGCTGTCAGGGCCGCGATCACTTCGGCGGCATGGGACGACAGTGGCACCTGGTTGCTGTCGAGGAGCCCTTGCATGACTGATCCCCGGACATGCCAGTTCGCATCGGAGAGCAACGCCTCGAATTGAGCCCTTCTGGCATCCGTAGGATTCTTGCCGACGGACCTCGCGGTGGCAGCACGCACCTTGTAGTCCTCGTCGGACACCAGCCGGTCGATAATATGCGATGTCAGGCTGTCGTTCAGTGTTCCGGCGTCGGCTATGCCCTCGTCTCGAGATCTCGGATGTCCAACGTCGCCTCCAGGTGGGCCACAGCGTCTGTCCAAATTCTTGCACCGAACCGGCTGAGAGCATTCAGCAGCCAAGGCGCGTACCCGTCACCCAGCGCTGCCACGATATTCGGGATTCTCAGCAGCGACCGTGCCACCTCGATCGCCTTATCGCTGGAGCAGCGCTTCGCACAGGAGATCAGCACCTCGTCACTGGCGAACTGAGTACCCGCACGGGCGAGCCGCAGCATTGTCGGCAGCGTTGTGGACACCCCGATGCTGGGCGCCAGCGCGAAAGCGGCCGCGAGTTCTGGTGAATGAGCGTCGATCGCGTAGACGACGAACTCGAACAGCCCTCGGGCGGTGGCCGACGTCGTGCTCTGAATCGCCAGCTCGTTCAACGCGGCGATCGTCGCACTGGTGCGCCCGCGCGCCACCATCAGCTGTGCTATGCGAGTCGCGAGCGCGTACTCACGAATGATGTCGTGACCGAAAGCCAAACGACCCGACGAGGCCGACTGCGTCAACGGTGACAGGTCGACGGCCGAAATCATTCGGGCGGAGACGTCATGACCGGGTGAGTCCGTATTCGTCGAATCGACGAGTTGGCCGGGCACCAGATGACCGAGCTCTCGTTCGGCGAGATCCTGCAGAACCTCGAGCGCCCGGTCCACGTCCTGGCCCGATGCTCGCAGGATGGAACGGACACAATGATCGATCAGGCGGAAGGCGTTGATTTCTCGAAGATCCGTGCCGCTGCCGGCCGTCTTGACCAACTCCATGTACAGCGGAAGGCGGGCCAGCTGTTGGATCGACTCGGGCAGGTCCGTGAACGACGGCTCGGCGTCTCCGCGCGACCTGTTCCACGCCTCTCTCGCGGTTCGCGTATCCCAGTCGGGGACCATATAAGAGGTGCCAGGAGACGGCTCGTACAGGGACGCGGCCAGAACTGGGAACGGGGAGAATTCGACATCGGGGGGTGTGCGAATCGCCAGGGCGAACCGAAATCTGACAGCGCTGACCTGCCGGAGGACGCTGTCGATCTGGCGGCCGATTCTGTCCAGCTGAGCTTGTGAACTGAGGCCGTCGATGATCACGACGAACGGGCGTGATAGGTGCGCGCATGCCCCTTCCAAGGTGAGCAGGGCATCGTCGCCGTCCGGGATCGATGCGTATCGAAGGATCTCCGAACCCAGGTTCGTGCGGGTGGTATCCCACGAGTCCAGAGTATGGAGCTGGAAGTCCGCCTCGTTCGCCACTGTTTGCGCGAGGTGGCCCACGAGCATGCTTTTTCCCCGGCCGCCGCCGCCTTTTATCGCGTAGACCCGGGACGGCGAGTCGAGGAATTCCCGGAAATGGTCGGAATCCGCACGGTTCGGGAGGTAGGGCAAGCGCTGCTGCCGGTGACCGATCGAATCCACGAGAATCCGGGTGCGCTCGGCGGAGTTGGCGCCCAGTGTGGTCGCACCGTCGTGTGAACTGTCTTTCAGCGCAAGGTTGCGGTAGGCCGGATTCGGCGCCAGGACGAGATCATCGATCCATTCGCTCGCGCGCTGATGGGGGCGCGGAACTCCACGAGCGGGCAGGACCCGGCCGAGGTATTGATAGGCATCGCGCAGCGTGAGCTCCGGTGGCCCCTGCGGATCCCCCTCGTTGAGCAAGCGGATGAATTCACCGGTGAACGCGGTGTGGGCTTCTCCTGCAGGAGCGAGAGCGAGCTCATCCCGTGCCGCAGAGGTGAGCACACAGCCGCCGTAGACCTGCGTGAGGTCGGGAACATCGGTGTTCGAGTCACCCAGCACATAGTGGGCGCCGCCCCCATAGGTTCGATGTAAGCATGAAACAGATTGTGCGACAACATCTCTCCTCAATCTGTTTCGCGCTCTATCGGGAGGTCCGGCCGGATGCCGCTCGGTGCTGCTGTTCCGCGAGGAAATGCGCAGTCTCGCTGGTGGTCTCATACAGCGAGCGATAGTGCCGGTAGAACGATGCGTAGTTCGAGCCTGTGCTCGGGTCGGGAACAACGGTATCTGTGATCGGGTTCCAGGCACTGGTATCAACGCCCATCGCCTCCGCTGCCAGCTTCGCATCACCGAGACACGCTCCGATGGTCTCGGCCGGGATCTGCTGGGCCGAGCCGGTGACGTCGCTGACGATTCGAGTCCATAGTCCGCCCCGGGTTCCGCCGCCCACCGCGACCAACCTGGTCGCCCGGGCTCCGGCCTCGGTCATGGCCTCGAGATTGTGCCTGACGCCGTACGCGATGCCCTCGAGTACCGCACGATAGAGCTCCGCGCGGCCGTGCGAAAGAGTGAGACCGGCGATCATGCCCCGGGCGTCGGGATCGAACAGCGGCGTCCGTTCGCCGGCGAAATAGGGCAGGACGAGCAACCCGCGACTACCCGCCGGAACGTCTGCGGCCGCCGCGCTCAGCTCGGCGAACTCACCGCCGAACAGGTTGCGAAGCCAGTCTGTGACGGCGCCCGAGGTAGCCATACCGGCCGCGAGCATATATGTCGCGGGCAGGGTTCCGTCGACATTCCACAGGCCAGGGTGCGGATGCGGAGTTGTGACGACCTGGCTGAGGAACATGGTCGTCCCGTACATGAGCATGGTGTCTCCGGGTGCGGACACACCCACGCTGACGGCCTCCGCCCACGCGTCTATAGCGCCACCCGTCACGGGCAGGCCCGCGGGTAGTCCGGTGGCGGCGGCAGCGGCATCGGTAACCCATCCGATCACCTCGTTGGACCAGCACAAATCGGGAAGCGCGATCCCAGGGGCGATCTTCTCGGCCCAGTCGATGGACCATTCTCGCCGGTGGAGGTCGTAGAGCGGATTGCACTGGCTCGCCGACTGGTGGTCGAGAACATATGCGCCGGTGAGGCGATGGATCAGAAATGAACCCGCCATCAAGATCAGCTCGGTACCGTCGAACACCCGCGGCTCGTGACGTGCCAGCCAGCGTAGCCGCGGACCGAGCGCCTGACTGGTCAAAGGCGATCCGCCGTGGGCCAGGATCGCGTCCGCGCCGAATTCTTCGTTCAGTTCGGCTACCTCGGAGGTGGCGCGGGTATCGATCCCGTACAGGATCGCGGGGCGCAACGGCGTGCCCGCGCGATCCGTCGGCAACAGACACGGCCCGATTCCACTGACAGCCAATGCGTCCAGTGGCTTACCGACCGCGATCAGCTCACCGACGATCGAGACGAAGTCCGACCACCAGACCGATTCCGCATCTTGTTCGGCCCAGCCGGGGAAGGGCGTCGATACGCTGTGCGCACGTACGGCCTCGGCGACGATAGTGCCGTCCGACGACACCAAGACACCCTTGGAACTGGAGGTGCCGATATCGATTCCGAGGAACACGTTATCGGCCGACCCTGTTGGCGAGCCCGCGCCGGACCGTCGTACGAATTCTCTTACCGCGGTGTCGACTCGGATTCATGGGGTCATTGTGCTCCCAAAGTTCGCTGCCCATGGCGATTGTCAGCTCAGCATGTTCTCGATGAGGTCGGCGGCACGCCCGGTGCCGCCCTCGGCTCGCGTTTCGGCGCGTAGCCGCGCCGACCGGTCGGCGACCTCCGGGTCGGTGACGAGCTCGTGCAATGCCGACCGAAGGTTCTCGGCGGTGGCGTCCTCCGTATCGATGCGCCGGGCCACGCCCAGTTCCACCAGCCGGTCGGCGTTCATGAACTGTTCGGCGCCCTGCGGTGCCGCGATCATCGGCACACCCGCCAGCAGTCCTTCGCTGGAGCCGCCCATCCCGGCGTGGGTGACGAAGGCGTCGGCCTTCTCCAGGATGGCTCGCTGCGGGACCCAGGAGTGCATTTCGATATTGCCCGGGATCTCGCCGAGTTCCGCTGGGTCGGTGTACTTGCCGATCTGGAGGACCACGTGCCAATCGGGCAGGTCGCCGAAGGCGGCCAGGCACTGACGGTAGAACTCCGGTTGCCGGGTGTAGGCGGAGCCCAAGGAGATCAGGAGGACGTTCTCGGCGTCGGCGGGACGGGTCCAGTCGTCGAGGGGGCCGAGACAGGGGCCGACGAAGGTGGTGATCTCGGTGTCGACCTGGTCGGCGTGCGGTTGCATCGCCCGGGGGATCAGGGCCAGGGCTCGGCTGGGCGGGCCGGAGAAGGCGTCCACATCCGTGGTCGTCGCCCCGCAGCCGGTCAGCCATTGTTCGAACTTCGCCCGGTGGGCGTCCGCGCCCGGCAACTGCCGGATCTGTGCCCCCACCTCGTCCTCGTAGCCCTTCCAGCCCACAAAGGTCGGGGACAGCTGCACCACGGGGCGGTTCTGCGATTCGGCGAGAGCGCGTGCGGCGTAGGCACCGATGTCGTAGAGGTAGAGGTCCGCCGGGTCCGCGTCGTAGGCCGCGCGCAACTGCGGGAGGGCCGGGACGGCGTTGTCCAGGAAGAGGTCCATTGCCGCGATGGGATCGTCGGGCCAGTTGTTGTCGGCGACCGGCAGGGTGGAGGTGCATTCGACCAGTTCGGCGCCGGTGGCCGCGACCAGATCGCCGACGGTGGGATCGTTGGCGTAGGTCACCCGATGGCCGCGGGCAACCAGCTCGCGGATGATCTCGAGGCTCGGCAGGACATGGCTGACGATCGGGATGCCGATCATGGCGATATGGGTACGGCGAACAGGCATGGGCGGTCCTCGTTTCGGGATCCGGGGTGACAGGGCGGGGCTCAGATCAGGGGACTCGGCGCGGCGGCCGCAGGCGCCGGAACGCGGGCCGTCGCCGGACCGGCGCACGGAGATTTCGGCTACCGCTCATCCGCGTGCGGTTTCCGGGGCGGCGGCTGCGAGATCGGCGACACTGCCGGACATGATCGTGGGCACATGCGCGGTGATGTGCTCGACCGGCCAGTCCCACCAGGCGATCGCGAGCAGTCGGGCGATATCGCCGTCGGGATAGCGGGTGCGGATGAGCTGGGCCGGGTTGCCGCCGACGATGCCGTAGTCGGGAACGTCGCGGGTGACCACGGACCCCGCGCCGATGATGGCGCCGTGGCCGATCCGCACGCCCGGCAACACCGTGACGCCGTAACCGAACCAGACATCGTTGCCGACGACGGTGTCGCCGCGGTTCGGCAGCTCCGCGAGCAGGTCGAAATGATCCGACCACGCGCCGCCCATGGTGGGGAACGGGAAGGTCGACGGGCCGTCCATCCGGTGGTTCGCGCCGTTCATGATGAACCGCACCCCGGTGCCCAGCGCGCAGAACTTTCCGATGACGAGCTTCTCCGGGCCGTAGTGGTACAGCACGTTGCGGGTTTCGAATGCGGACGGATCATCGGGGTCGTCGTAGTAGGAGAACTCGCCGACCTCGATCAGCGGCGAGGTGACCAGCGGCTTCAGCAGTATTACGCGGGGCTGGCCGGGCATCGGGTGCAGGACGGTCGGGTCGGGTAGAACATCGGGCACAGCGAACTCCTTCGGGTGAACGGATGATCGGGGCGGCGCACGTCAGACGGTGTCGGCCGGGACCAGCGCGCCCAGGTCGAGGTGGGCGCCGCGCCAGCGCTCGCGCAACCGCCGGTCGTGGCTGACGACCACGAGGGCGCCCCGGTACTCGGCCAGTGCGGCTTCCAGTTCCTCGACGAGACCGGGTGAGAGATGGTTGGTGGGCTCGTCGAGCAACAGCACCTCCGCCGGTTCGCTGACCAGCCGCGCCAGCGCGAGACGCTGCCGCTGCCCGGTGGACAGGTTCGCGACGTGCGTCGTGAACTGGGCCCGGGTGAAAAGTCCCAGCGACAGCAGTGTTCCGGTGTAGTCGGTGAGCTCGCCCGGCCGGCCCGCGGCGAACGCGGCCAGCAATGTCTGCCCGGGTTCGGCGGGGCGCGGCTCCTGCGCGAGATAACCGACCCGGCCGCGGCGCACGACAGCGCCGCTGTCCGGTGCGAGTTCACCGGCCAGAATGCGCAACAGCGTGGTCTTGCCCGCGCCGTTCGGGCCGGTGATCAGCAGGCGGTCACCCGCCGCGACGGTCAGATCGGTCCGGTCGAGGCGGCCCGCGACCGCGATACCGGTCGCGTCGAGCACCGCACCGTGCACCCGGCCGGCGCGTGGAGCGGCGGCGAACCGCAGCGGTTCCGGCGGCGGCGGGACGGGGTCGGCGAGCAGGCGGCGCAACCGTTCCTCGGCATTGCGGACGCGGCCGGCCAGCGACTGCTGTACCCGTCCGCCCGCTCGGTCGTAGGCCATCTTGTTGTTGTCCTTCATCGCCCGTCCCGGAGCAACCCGGCGCGCCGTGGTCGCGATGGTCTCGCGCAACCGGTCCGTATCGGCCTGCCATTGCGTATGCGCCTGGACCCACCGCTCCCGTGCGGCCGCCTTCTCGGTCAGGAATCCCTTGTAGCCGTTGCCATAGCGGACGACACGCTGCCGGTCCGCGTCGACCTCCAGCAGGCCGGTCGCGATCCGCTCGAGGAAGACCCGGTCGTGCGATACCGTCACCGTCGTGCCGCGGCGGGTCCGCAGATGCTCTTCCAGCCAGTTCAGGGCGTTGTCGTCGAGATGATTGGTCGGCTCGTCGAGCAACAGCACCTCGGGTGCGGCCGTCAGCACGGCGGCCAGGCGCAAGCGGACCTGTTCGCCGCCGGACAGCCCGCCGACCGCGCGGGCGCGGGGGACCAGCCCGAGTCCGAGGCCGTGCAGAGCACGTTCCACCCGGGCGTCGGCGTCGTAGCCGCCGCGCAGTTCGAAGATCGTGGACAGTTCGCCGTATTCGGCCAGTCCGGACTCGTCGCCCGCGGTCATCGCGACCTCGAGCCGGCGCATGCGCGCCTCCAGGTCGCGCAGGTAGCTCAGGGATCGATCGACGACCTGCTGGACGGTCAGGTGTGCGGGGAGTTGTTCGTCCTGCGCGAGGTAACCGACGCCGCCTTCGGCGTGCACGACGATCTCGCCCTGGTCGGGCTGTTCACGCCCGGCGAACAGGCGTAGCAGGGTCGTCTTGCCGGACCCGTTCTCGCCGACGATCCCGGTGCGTTCACCCGCGCCGAGCGAGCAGCTGACGGCGTCGAGAACGCACCGGCCGTGGAAGGACTTGCTGACCGCGAGCGCGGTGATCTGCGTGGGCACAGGGATTCTCCGAAGCATTCGAGGACGACGCGGCCGGGCGGGACCGCAGGGCCGGGGGAACGCTTCGGAAGAACATCGACAACCTCACTAGTGCGACGAATGTTGCATTAGGATGATGCCACAGCTTTTCCCACTGAGCAATCGGATACCGATGACGAGTTCACCCACCGCACCCACCGCCGCCGCGCGGTCCGTACCGCAACCCCGGCCGGGCGGCCGGACCGCCCGCATCCGCGCCCAGGTCATCGACGCTGTCCGCGCGGAGCTGACCGAACACGGATACGACGCGCTCACCGTGGACGCGGTCGCTGCCCGCGCGGGCGTGCACCGCACCACGGTGTACCGGCGCTGGCGTGATGTCGGCGGCTTGATCGCCGACGTCTTCGACGCGGCCGGCGGCGACGACTGGACCCCCACCGACACCGGCACCCTCCACGGCGACCTGGCGGCCCTCAACCAGGAGATCCAGGATTCGCTGACCGAAGAGCCGTCACTCGTCGCGGCCCTGATCGCGGTGTCGTTCCGGTCCGAAGAGGCCGCCCGCGCCCAGCAGCGACTCTGGGAAGACCGGTACACGCGGTGCGAGACGGTCGTCGAGCGCGCGATCACGCGCGGCGAGATCCCGCCCGGCACCGACGCGCGGGCCCTGCTGATCGCCGCGACCGCGCCGCTCTACCACCACCTGCTGTTGCTGGGCACCCCGGTCGATCCGGACCTGCCGGGTCGCGTGGCCGACAGCGCGGCGTTCGCCGCGGCCGCGGGCGCGTTCCGTACCCGGTAGCCGCCGGCGCACCGGGGGGCTTGCGGCCAGGGTCGGGTAGTGCTGCACAATCTCCCGCCATAGCAGGTGGTTGCGGGCACATGCGCGGGAGCACACAGGTGTGCTGCGATCACGCGCGGCAGCCGGCCGAACGCGACGTGTCGAATGGGGTTCTCATGATTGATGTGATCATCGCCGGTGGCGGGCCGACCGGCTTCGTGCTGGCGGCCGAACTGCGGCTGCACGACGTGCGGGTACTGCTGCTGGAGAAGGACGTCGAACCGACGAAGGTGGTCCGCTCGATGGGCCTGCACGCGCGCAGTATCGAGGTGCTGGACCAGCGTGGACTGCTGGAGCGGTTCCTCGCGCTCGGCCGGCGGTCTCCGGTGGGCGGCTTCGCCGGTATCCGCAAACCGGCGCCCGAACGGCTGGACACCGCGCATCCCTACATTCTCGCCATCCCGCAGCCCGTCACCGACCGCCTGCTCGCCGAACACGCCGCCGAAGCCGGCGCCGACATCCGCCGCGGCCACGAACTGTCCGGGCTGAGCCAGGACGACCAGGGGGTCACCGTCGAACTGGCCGACGGGACGCAACTGCGTTCGCGCTATCTCGTCGGCTGCGACGGCGGCCGCAGTACCGTGCGCAAACTGCTCGGCATCGAGTTCCCCGGCGAGCCCAGCAGAGTGGAGACGCTGATCGGCGAAGTGGAGCTCACCGCGCCGCCGGAGACGGTGAACGCGGTGGTCGCCGAAGTCCGCAAGACCCAGTTCCGGTTCGGCGCCGTACCTCTCGGTGACGGGCTGTACCGTGTCGTCGTGCCCGCCGCGGGGGTGGCCGAGGATCGCGCGGTCGCGCCGACACCGGACGAGTTGCGCCGGCAGCTGCGCGACATCGCCGGCACCGATTTCGGGATGTGCTCGCCGCGCTGGCTCTCCCGCTTCGGCGACGCGACCCGGCTGGCCGAGCGCTACCGGAGCGGCCGGGTACTGCTGGCCGGCGACGCAGCGCACATCCATCCGCCGACCGGCGGTCAAGGGCTCAACCTCGGTATCCAGGACGCGTTCAACCTCGGCTGGAAACTGGCCGCCGCGGTCGCCGGCTGGGCGCCGGAAGGACTGCTGGACAGTTACGAGACCGAACGGCGACCCGTGGCCGCCGCCGTGCTCGACAACACCCGCGCGCAGATGGAATTGATAGCGGCCGAGCCCGGCCCCCAGGCGGTGCGCCGACTGCTGTCGGAACTGATGGACTTCGAGGACGTGAACCGTTACCTGGTCGAGAAGATCACCGCAATCGGTATCCGCTACGACTTCGGTGCGGGCCCCGAGTTGCTGGGCCGGCGGCTGCGGGATATCGCATTGCGGCGCGGCCGCCTCTACGAACAGATGCACGCCGGGCGCGGTCTGCTGCTCGACCGGACCGGCCTGCTGTCGGTGGCGGGGTGGGCGGATCGGGTCGACCACATCGTCGACGACGCGGCAGAACTGGATGCTCCCGCGGTGCTGTTGCGGCCGGACGGTCACGTGGTGTGGGCCGGTGCCGATCAGCGGGAATTGCTCGGCCGGCTGCCCGCGTGGTTCGGCGCGCCGACCGGCTGATTCCGCGCAGGTCCGGGGAGGCCGACTCGGCCGAGACAACATGCCGGACAAGGGCATTCAGCTCCGGGATCTGTCCGCGCAGTTCGGCGAGGGCGGGGGTCCCTCGCCGCGCGCCGCCGCGCTCAGATCGTGCCGGCGCTCATCCCGCCGGAAATGGTGAGCGCCTCACCGTTGTATCGGCGGCCGGACTCGGAGACCAGCAGCAGGATCAGCTCCGAGACCTCCGCGGGCTGGATCAGCCCGCCCCCGGCCTCGAACATCGCCATCGCGTCCGCCTCGGTCGGATTCTCGATATCGGGCAGCAACTCCCGGTAGGTGGCCGGATTCAAGATCATGTCGGTCTGCACGCCCGAGGGCAGGACCGCATTGACGGTGATGCCGTGCTCCGCCACCTCCAGCGCCAGCGATTTCACCAGGCCGACCACACCCCATTTGGCGGCCGCGTAATGCCCCGACTTCCGGGCCCCCATCCGCGCCACGATCGAGGAGGTCGCCACGATCCGGCCCCACCCGCGCTCGACCATATGCGGCACGACGGCGTGAAAGCTGTGGAAGACGCCCGTCAGATTGACATCGATCATGTCCTGCCAGGTCTGTTCGGGCATCTCGGCGATCAGCCCGCTGGAGGCGACACCCGCGTTGGCCAGCAGAATATCGATTCGACCGAATTCGGCGATCGCGCGTTCGGCGACAGCGTCCATCTGCTCCCGGCTGCGCACATCGGCGGTGACGGGCAGACAACGACGTCCGGCCCGGGTCACCAGCGCCGCCGTATCCGCCAGGTCCTGTTCCGAAGCCAGCGGATAGGGGACGCTCGCGACGGGTCCGCCGATATCGCACAGCACGATATCGGCGCCCGCCGCGGCCAGCGCCGTCGCGTGCGCACGCCCCTGCCCCCGGGCGCCGCCGGTGATGACCGCGACCCTTCCGTCCAGCTCGCCCATGATCCTCCTTCGTCCGTTCCTTCTGCCCCATCGTCACATCCGCGGCAGCTGTCGCGCCGCAGGTTCGGGCCGGTCCCCGGCGAGTCCGGCTGTCCGCGTGCCGATCGGCGCGCTGGGACCGGTACAGCTCGGTGTTCCTGTCCCGCCCGGCGCCCGGCGCCCCGTCGCCGCTCGCCATCGGCCCGGCCGCAACGTCGGGGCGATATCCCACCAGCGCAACGACAGTGACCTGCGCAACGAGCGGTTCGACGCAGGGCCGGACCGATACACTGCGCGAAGTCCGAACCCCCGGCTCCCGGCAGCCGCTCGAACCTTCCACGAGGAGGCCGCATGTCACGCGCACCCCGACCGCAGTCCACGGAAGCCGATCTGGCGCAGCGGGTAGCGCGGTTGGAGGCGGTCGAGGCGATCAAGGCCCTCAAACACCGCTACCTGCGGGCCTGTGATGCCAAGGACCCGAAAGCGTTCCGGGAGTGTTTCGTCGCCGCGGGCGCCGCGGTCGACTACGGCGTGCTCGGTTCCTTCGACGCCGACGGTATGGCCGCGGTGTTCGAGAAGATCGCGTTGCACAAGGTCGACGGGAAGAACGTCATCCTCGATATGCATCACGGGACGCATCCCGATATCACCGTCCACGACGACGAGCACGCGTCCGGGCGGTGGACGCTGAAGTTCCGTCAGGTGAACCTGATCGAGCAGACGGAGACGGTGATGACCGGCGAATACGACGACGAATACCGCGTCGAGGACGACCGGTGGAAGATCGCGGCCTGCCGGTTCCGTCAGAATTGGTCGATCACCCGGCCGGTCGACGACACCTGTCGCGTCGCGCAATAGGGTCGTCGCCCGGCGCGCTTCTCGTCAGCGACTCACGGGACGGGAACGCCTTGTCGAAACTCGATACACGACGCGCCGAAGATCCGAACTCACCGAACTCGGCCTCGGCAACACCCGAGCCGCGAAAACCTGGAGCAAACTGATGAGCGTGGACCTGTCGTTCTACCGTTCGAAGACGTCCCAGCGGCTGCGCGCCGAGGGTCGTGTCGAAGGCCTTGTCGAGGGTCGTGTCGAAGGCCGCGTCGAGGGTCGTGTCGAGGAAGTGGTCGACAAGATCCTGCGGCTATTGGAGGCTCGCGCGATCGTCGTCCCCGAGTCGGCCGAGGAACGCATTCGACACTGCACGGACCTCGAGGTGCTCGACCGTTGGTTCGACCGCGCCATCACCGTTTCGGATATCGCGGAAGTTTTCGCGGAGTAGCCGGGTCGGGGCGGATCCCGGGTGACCTCCGGTCGAGGACCGGCCGTGCGACATTCCAGTCCACGGCTCGGTCCACCTCCGGGTCCGGTTCATCCACGGACCCGGCCCGGCATCCGTTCGGATCAGAAGTTCCAGTCCTCGTCCTCGGTATTGACCGCCTTGCCGATGACGTAGCTCGACCCGGAGCCCGAGAAGAAGTCGTGGTTCTCGTCGGCGTTGGGGGACAGGGCCGACAGGATGGCCGGGTTCACCTCGGTCTCGTCCTTCGGGAACAGGCCCTCGTAGCCCAGGTTCATCAGCGCCTTGTTGGCGTTGTAGCGGAGGAACTTCTTGACATCCTCGGTGAGCCCGACCTCGTCGTAGAGATCCTGGGTGTACTCGACCTCGTTGTCGTAGAGCTCGAACAGCAACTCGAAGGTGTAGTTCTTCAGATCGTCGCGTTCGGCCTGGGTGACCTGCTCGAGTCCGCGCTGGTACTTGTAGCCGATGTAGTAACCGTGCACCGCCTCGTCCCGGATGATCAGGCGGATCATATCGGCGGTGTTGGTGAGCTTCGCCCGCGACGACCAGTGCATCGGCAGGTAGAAGCCCGAGTAGAACAGGAAACTCTCCAGCAGAGTGGAGGCGACCTTGCGCTTGAGCGGATCGTCGCCGCGGTAGTAGTCCAGCACGATCTCGGCCTTGCGCTGGAGGTTGCGGTTCTCCTCCGACCAGCGGAAGGCGTCGTCGATCTCGCGGGTGGAGCACAAGGTCGAGAAGATGGAGCTGTAGCTCTTCGCGTGCACCGATTCCATGAACGCGATATTGGTGAGCACCGCCTCCTCGTGCGGGGTGAGCGCGTCGGGGATCAGGCTCACCGCGCCGACGGTGCCCTGGATGGTGTCCAGCAGCGTGAGACCGGTGAACACCCGCATGGTGAGTTGTTTCTCGTCGGGAGTGAGCGTCGCCCAGGACGGGATGTCGTTGGACACCGGGACCTTCTCCGGCAGCCAGAAGTTGCCGGTGAGCCGATCCCAGACCTCGGCGTCCTTCTCGTCGGGTACCCGATTCCAGTTGATGGCCGAAACCCGATCGATGAGCTTCATCCTGCCTCCACACCCTTCCCAGCGACTCCGACGGACTCGTAACACTACCCCTTGGGGGTGAAATCATCGAGCAGCACCACCGGTTGTGTTCAACGCGTCGAAAGGACTGGAAGATCCGGATTTTCGGCGCACGGCGACCGCGGCGCCGAGCGTACTCAATCGTCCGTGGGAGGTTCCTGGCGGCCACCGTCTTCGTGCTCGCCGGACGGTGACGGCGACATGGCCAGCCCGAAGGCGATTCCGAAACCGGCGCCGAGGGCGATGCCCAGGGCGAGATTGTTCAGGACCGCCAACCCCAGCGGAACCCCGATCGCCATGCCGATGGCGATCCCGACGCTCAGGCGGTACGCCAGTGAGCGATGACCGTGCGCCTTGTCGCCCATAGCTCGACGGTACTCGGGGAATGGGCTTCCACCTGCGATTACGGTCCCTCGAAATGGTGAAGGCCGGTCGGAGCGGGGTGAGCCCGGTGCGCGTGTCGCGCGCCGGGATCACCGCGGCGTCAATTACTCGGCGGCGGGCCGGGAGGAGCACCCGAAGGCCGCTGTCCGCCGGGCGGGCCTCCGTTGGGCGTGCCTCCGTTGGGCGGGCTCCCGTTGGGTGGGCCTCCGTCCGGCGGGGCGCCACCCGGTCCCCCTCCTTCCGGGGACTGGTTCGCGGACTTCTCGGCCACTCCGATGGTCAGCGAGATGTCCATGCCGGAATCCGGAGTGCCGGTGACGGTGGCGAGTTCGGCTTCCCAGCCGTCACCGAAGACGTTATCGGTGGCAAGGGTGACCTCGGACAGGTTCGTGAGGCTGCGGGCATAGCCCGAATCGGTGTTGTAGACCTTTTCGCAGACGTCCTGTGGAAGTGCGATCTGCGAGGTGAGGCGGGCGTTCTCGCCGGCCACCGCGGTCTCGAGGCTGTCGTAGACCTCGAAATGGATATGCGGCCAGCGGCCCGCGTAGCAGGCGGGAAAGATCGACGTGAAACTCACCTGCCCGGAATCATCGGCGATCTGCACCCCGCGCAGATAGTTCTGTTCGGTGATGTCCCGGCCGTACAGCGAATACTCGCCGTCCCGGTCGCAATGCCATATGTAGAGCGCCATACCTTTGCCCGCAGCACCATTCTGTGCCAGGTCCTGCAGCGTGAGCCGGATGGTGGCGGGCACGCCCTCGGCGGTGCCGGAGTAGGGGCCGAAACTACTGGTGATATCGGAGCGCACGACACCGGATTCGACGAGCACGTTAGGGCCGTTCGAGCCGTCACCGGGATACGGTCCGGCGGTCTCCTGCGGGGCGGCGGCCACCGTCCCGGTGTCGGCCGCGGCGGAAGTCGCGGCCGATCCGGCGGGAGCTGAGCCGTCATTGGATGCGCAGGCCGCCGCGACCGACGCGGTCCCGGCTGCGCCGAGCAACCAGAGGGCCCGCCGCCGGGAGAACATCACCGACAGATCGTGGGCGAGCCCCAGATCGTGTTCGTGCCGTTCCTCTCGCGGCCCTGATGGACGTTTCCGCACTGCGCACCTCTTCTCGACGATGGGTGACTGCGACGGTAGAAACACTGCCTTGCCGATGGCTGGGTCCGCGCTGTGAGTCTGCTGTGCGCGTCACCGCCACCAGCCCGGGCACCCCCCACAGGCCCCGGTGCGCACCCCGCCGCGCCGATTCCACCGCGACCACGAACGCTACGGCCGCCACCCGCGCAGCCGACCCCCGCGCCACCGTGCACTACAGGACGTCACTCCATGACGTAGGCGTTGAGCGTGTTCTCGATATCGGTGAGGACCGCGCGCGCCGCCGTCAGCCCGGTGGTGTGCCAGAGGGCGTCGTCGACGACGAAGGTGCGGTTGTCGCCCACCGCGCCCAATTTCTCCCACTGCTCCGAGCCCATCACCGATTCGCCGTGGTCCCGGCCGTCGGGACCCGCGAACATCACCATGATCAGATCGCCTTCGGCGGCGACCGGATCGGATTCGTCGATCGGCGCGGAGGTGTCGCGCTGCGCGGGCGGGCGGGTCGCGCCGGTATCGGCGAGGATCTGCGCCGCGAACGTCTCACTGCCCAGGAATTCGCTGCCCGAGGCGGTGAAACGGACGAGGGACGCCTGAGTGAAGCGGGCGTTGATGGTGGCTCCGGTCGCGGCGGCTCCGGTGTGATAGGCGTCCAACGCCGCCGCACCGGCTCCGTGCCGGCCCAGCGCGCCCGCGAACGCGCTGAACTGCTTCTCCCAGTTCTGCTCCGCGCCGATCAACACCGTCGGGGCGATCGCGCTCAACGCGGCATAGTCGGCCCGCCCGGCAGGTGTCTCGCCGATGATCAGGTCCGGGTTCAGCTGGGCGATGAGGGCAGGGTCGGGGTCGGCCGCGACACCGACACCGGGCACGTCCCGCACGCCGTAACCCAGGTAGCCCGGCTGCGGTGTGGGTCCCGCGACCGTGGTCGCGCCGACGACCCGCTCCCACAGCCCGACCGCGCAGGCGGCGTCGAGGGCCGAAGCGCCCAGCACGACGATCCGCTGCGGATCGGCGGGCACCTGCGACTCCCCGGCCGAATGCCGGACGGTGCGGGTGGCGCCCTCGGCGGGATCGGGCGCGGTGGGTAGCGAGCAGGCCTGGGTGGTGTCGCGTTCGACGCCGACCACGCCGGCTCCCGCGATCTTCGTGGTGGCGCGGACGATCGAGGCCGAATCGTCGGGATGACTCGCGCACGCGGACACCGTCAACGCGGCGCACGCGAGCGCGGCGCCCAGCAGCCGGCGGGCACGGCCGGTCCGGGGATCACGCACGGCTGGAGAGTGGACAGCGGAGCTCACCGGCATGCCGGGAAGGGTACATGCCCACCGGGATTCGACGCGCGCCAGCGTTGGGCGCGGATCGGCCGCCGGCCGCGCGACCAGCCGCTGGCCCGCTCGGGGCGGTCGCGCGGACCCGGCACAAGGGCAGAACGACGCCCCTGAGTACGACACAGAGTAGGACCCGGACGCCTCGCACTCGACGGACGGTTTACGATTCGAGAAGCGCAAGCTAACCGTTGGCCGCCCGGGCGCACCGGGCAGCGGGCAAAAAACAGTGGAGCCTGCGGAGCGACCCTAAAGGCACCTTCAGGAGGATCAGTGACTGCCGTAGAGCCCAAGCCAGTCCCACAGGGGGTGGAAGCGACTCGGCCATTCCCGGCGCGGACGGGGCCGAAGGGGTCGTTCATATACAAGATGGTGACCACCACGGACCCGAAGGTCCTGGGCGTCATGTATCTGACCACCTCGATGGCGTTCTTCCTCATCGGCGGCCTGATGGCCCTGATGATGCGCGGTGAGCTCGCTCGCCCGGGTCTGCAGTTCCTCTCGCCCGAGCAGTTCAACCAGCTGTTCACCATGCACGGCACGATCATGCTGCTGTTCTACGCGACCGCGATCGTGTTCGGCTTCGCCAACATCATCCTGCCGCTGCAGATCGGCGCCCCCGACGTCGCCTTCCCGCGCCTGAACGCCTTCAGCTACTGGCTGTACGCGTTCGGCGCCACCATGGCGACCGCCGGCTTCATCACCCCGGGCGGCGCCGCGGACTTCGGCTGGACGGCGTACGTGCCGCTCACCGATATCCTGCACTCGCCGGGTGTGGGCACCGACCTGTGGATCCTGGGCCTGGCCGTCTCCGGTCTGGGCACCATCCTCGGCGGTGTGAACATGCTGACGACGGTGGTCTGCCTGCGCGCTCCGGGCATGACCATGTTCCGGATGCCGATCTTCACCTGGAACATCGCCGTCACCAGCGTGCTCGTGCTGCTCGCCTTCCCGCTGCTGACCGCCGCCCTGATGGGTCTGGCCTACGACCGGCACCTGGGCGGGCACATCTACGACCCCGGCACCGGCGGCATCCTGCTCTACCAGCACCTGTTCTGGTTCTTCGGGCACCCCGAGGTGTACATCATCGCGCTGCCGTTCTTCGGCATCGTGTCCGAGATCTTCCCGGTGTTCAGCCGCAAGCCGATCTTCGGCTACACCACCCTGGTCTACGCGACGCTCGGTATCGCGGCTTTGTCGATCGCGGTGTGGGCGCACCACATGTACGCCACCGGCGCGGTCCTGCTGCCCTACTTCTCGTTCATGACCTTCCTGATCGCGGTCCCGACCGGTGTCAAATTCTTCAACTGGATCGGCACCATGTGGAAGGGACAATTGACGTTCGAATCGCCGATGTTGTTCTCGGTGGGCTTCCTCGTCACCTTCCTGTTCGGTGGTCTGTCCGGTGTCATCCTGGCCAGCCCGCCGCTGGACTTCCACGTCACCGACTCCTACTTCGTGGTCGCGCACTTCCACTACGTGCTGTTCGGCACGATCGTGTTCGCCACCTACGCCGGTATCTACTTCTGGTTCCCGAAGATGACCGGTCGCATGCTGGACGAACGCCTCGGCAAATGGCACTTCTGGACCACGTTCCTGGGCTTCCACCTCACCTTCCTGGTGCAGCACTGGCTGGGCGCCGAAGGTATGCCCCGCCGCTACGCGGACTACCAGGCCGGTGACGGTTTCACGACGCTGAACACCATCTCCACCATCGGTGCCTTCATTCTCGGCGCCTCGATGCTGCCGTTCCTGTGGAACGTCTTCAAGAGCTACCGCTACGGCGAAGTGGTCACGGTCGACGATCCGTGGGGCTACGGCAACTCCCTGGAATGGGCGACCAGTTGCCCGCCGCCGCGGCACAACTTCTACGAGCTGCCGCGGATCCGCTCCGAACGTCCCGCGTTCGAACTGCACTATCCGCATATGGTCGAGCGGATGCGCACGGAGGCCCACGTCGGTTTCACGGGTGGAGCCAAACACCACCCCGAGGAGACGCTGGTCAAGTCCTAGCTGCTGCGCGTGTGCACCCGTCGACCCGGTCGACGGGTGCACACGCGTTTCCGGGGTGCGTCGCGGGCTGCTGGACTCGACACGGCGGGTCGGGGCGGGCACCGATCTCGCGACCCTCGGCTCTCTCGTCCGATACGGCAGCACATACATTGTTGGGGGCTTGCCAGAGGTCTTCGGGTCCGGCGACCGTGCGCAGCGTGGCGCTCCTTCCCGGTGGTCGGCATCCGTGGTCGGGGCCCGCCCCGGTTCTGGAGCGACGCAGCGAAGGAGCGCAGCGACTGACCGTAGGAGTGAAGAACCGGGGTTGACAGGGCCCCGACCCGCGCCGCCGAAGGTGGCGCCGAAGATAGGGGAGTTGTTTTGGCCGAGACCACCGTGCTGGTCACCGTGACCGGGCCCGATCGTCCCGGTGTGACGTCGGTTCTGCTGGCGGCCATGTCGCGGCACCGGGTGAGTCTGCTCGATATCGAGCAGGTGGTGATCCGCGGCCGACTCACGCTGGGCGTGCTCATCAGTTGCCCGTCCGACCCCGAGGCGCTGCAGGACGAGCTCGAGGAGGCGATGAACACCGTCGACATGCAGGTGGATGTCGATATCGACGCCGATGCCGCGCGGGCTCCGGTGTCCACCCACGCCGTGGTGGTGCTGGGGTCGCCGGTCACCGCGCGGGCCTTCAGCACGGTGTCGCGGGAACTCGCCGCGCTCGGCGTGAATATCGACACGATCCGCGGCATCGCCGACTACCCGGTGACCGGTATGGAACTGATGGTGACGGCCCCCGACCGAGCCGGTGACACGGATTCACGGTTGCGCACCGCGCTGGCCGAAGTCGCCGTCACCGAGCGGGTCGATATCGCGGTGGAGCGAGCCGGGCTGGCGCGGCGGGCCAAACGACTGATCGTGTTCGATGTGGATTCGACCCTCATCCAGGGCGAGGTCATCGAGATGCTGGCCGCCTACGCCGGAGTCGAGGAACAGGTGCGGCAGGTCACCGAGGCGGCCATGCGCGGCGAGATCGACTTCGCGGAATCGTTGCGGCAGCGGGTGGCGACCCTGGCCGGACTGGACGAATCGGTGATCGCGGAGGTCGCCGCGACGATAGAACTGACACCGGGAGCACGGACGACCATCCGCACACTGAAGCGGATCGGGTTCCGGTGCGGGGTGGTCTCCGGCGGATTCCGGCAGGTGATCGATCCGCTCGCCCGTGAACTGGAACTTGATTTCGTGCAGGCCAACGTACTGGAAGTGGTCGACGGGAAACTCACCGGCCGGGTGGTCGGGCAGATCGTCGACCGGGCCTACAAGGCGACCGCACTGCGCGCGTTCGCGGCCGATTCCGGGGTACCCATGGAACAGACGGTCGCGGTCGGCGACGGCGCCAACGACATCGATATGTTGAACGCGGCCGGCCTGGGTGTGGCGTTCAACGCCAAACCGGCGTTGCGAGAGGTGGCCGATACCGCGCTCTCGCACCCTTACCTGGACGCCGTGCTGTTCATCCTGGGGGTCACCAGGGACGAAGTCGAAGCGGCGGACGCCAGGGACGGGCTGCTGCGGCGGGTCCCGCTCGGTTGACATGTGTTCATGGCCCGCATGCGGTAAGGCGGGCGGGCCCTCGTGACCCGGAACGATGGGTGCGGGCGATCCGAGGGCCAGGGGTCGATGCTCGGGGCTCGTCACCTTCGGCGGCTGCGGTTCGGGTGCGGAACGGCGGGGCGCGACCCTTTGCCGGGCTTGCTGAACTCGGCACCACGGCGGGTCGTGGTGCGGCGCGTGGGTAGGCTGTCGTCCCGTGATGGTCGGGTGCTGGGAGGGTTGGTGTGATGCCGGATAGCGGGTTGACGGATGTAGCGGTGAACGGCCGCGAATCGGATGTGGTTCCGGATCTCCCGGACGACGAGGAACTCGACTTCTTCACCGACCCAGGCTTTTCCGAGCGTCACACCGAACTCGCCGCGGGGTACGGCGGCCTGGGCGATCCCGACGATCCGGCCGAGGTGCAGGCCATGCAGATGGTGCTGTATCTGCCGAAGGCCGAACTGCCGGCGCGTAGCGATGTGCTGGCCGCCGCGGCGGCCGCGGCGGTCGCACTGTGTCTGGACCCGCGGGTGGGGTCCGAAGGGGAATGGGAACAGCGGTATCTGGCGTGGAAGCGGTCGCGGATCAGGAAGGTGGCGCGGCGGGCCCGCGGCGCCCAGTGGGCGGCCGCGAACGAGGTGGCGGGGGTGACCGTCGAGAGCGGCGGCGCGCTGGTGCGGGCACTCGTTCCCGGGCCGGTCGGTTCGGTCGACGCCCGGATCAGGCGGCTCCAGATCGGCGGCACCGATCTCGAATCCGATGATCCCGGCCCGGTTCCGCTGGATGTCCCGGTGTTCTGGGTGAACGCGGAACTCGGGATGACGGTCGGCAAGGCCGCGGCGCAGGTCGGGCACGCGAGCATGCTGTTCGCCGGTGCGCTTCCGGTCGAACAGGCTCGGACGTGGGCCCGGCGCGGCTTCGCCTGTGCGGTGCGCGAGGCCGGGCCCGACCAGTGGGAGATGCTGCGGGCGGCGGTCACCCGCAGTGCGGCGACCGCGGTACGCGACGCCGGTTTCACCGAGGTCGCCCCTGGTTCGACGACGGTGATCGCGACCCGGCCCGCGCGGCCGGACCAGTGGTAGCAGGACGCGGCGGGACCGGCGCCCGATGAGAGCACCGGTCCCGGTGATCCGGCGAATCGCGGGTGCCCGGTGCCGCGATCACGTTCGCCTCGAGACAAGATGGAGCCCGTGGCGCACCCCGATCCAGATTTGCTCATCGACTTCACCAACGTTTCCATCCGCCGCAACGGGCACACCCTCGTAGGCCCGATCACCTGGCAGGTCGAACTCGACGAACGCTGGGTGATCCTGGGTCCCAACGGTGCCGGTAAAACCTCGCTACTGCAGATCGCGGCGGCCGAGACGCATCCCTCGTACGGCACCGCCTACGTACTCGGTGAACGACTGGGCAAGACCAACATCAGCGAACTGCGCCCCCGGATCGGACTGTCGTCCGCGGCGCTGGCGGCCCGGATCCCCGCCGAGGAACGGGTCGCCGATCTGGTGGTCTCGGCCGGCTACGCGGTCTTGGGCCGGTGGCGCGAGAAATACGACGACGTCGACACCGACCGTGCGATCGATATGTTGGAAAGCCTGGGGGCCGAGCATCTTCTGGACCGCACCTACGGCACGCTGTCGGAGGGCGAACGCAAACGGGTCCTGATCGCCCGGGCCCTCATGACCGACCCGGAACTGCTGCTGCTGGACGAACCGGCGGCAGGCGTGGATCTGGGCGGCCGCGAGGAGTTGGTGGAGAGCCTCGGCGACCTGGCCGCCGATCCCGACGCGCCGGCGCTGGTCCTGGTCACCCATCACGTCGAGGAGATCCCGCCCGGATTCACCCACTGCATGCTGCTCAGCGAGGGCGAGATCGTCACCCAGGGCCTGCTCGACGATGTGCTGACCGCGGAGAACCTGAGCGAGGCGTTCCGCCAGTCGATCGCCCTGGACCGTATCGACGGCCGCTTCTTCGCCCGCCGGGCCCGCCGGTTGGGGCGGCACCGCTCACGGTAGCCGCGGTACCTCGACTCCCGCGCCGCCGGACACTGTAAAAATCGGCCCGGCTAGTGTGCGAAGGGTGAGTGAGACGACTGTGCCGGACTCGATCGACGAGGTGCCCGAGGCCAGGGACGCTTCGACCGTCATGTTGGTGCGCGACGGTGCCGAGGGCCCCGAGGTGTTCCTGCAGCGGCGGGCCGGAGCCATGGATTTCGCGGCCGGAATGACCGCTTTTCCCGGTGGACGGGTGGATCCCGTGGACGCCGAGGTCGCGATCGAATGGGCCGGTCCCGCGCCGCGGTGGTGGGCGCAGCGGTACGGGGTGTCCGAGGCGCGGGCCAAGGCACTGGTCTGTGCGGCGGTGCGGGAGACCTTCGAGGAGTGCGGGGTACTGCTTGCCGGGCCCACCGCCGATACCGTGGTCGCCGATACGGTCGGCTATCGCGGGGAGCGGGCGCGCATCGAGGGCCGCGATCTGACGCTGTCGGAGTTCCTGGCCGAGCAGAACCTGGTGCTACGCGCCGATCTGCTGCGTCCGTGGGCGCGCTGGATCACCCCCACGGTGGAACGCCGCCGCTACGACACCCATTTCTTTGTCGCCGTACTGCCCGAGGGCCAGCTGGCCGACGGCGCGACCTCGGAAACCGATCTGGTGCAGTGGTCCACTCCGGCTGCGGCGCTGGCGACCTGGAAAGCCGGCGAGCACGTCCTGCTCCCACCGACCTGGTCGCAGCTGACCGCGCTGGCCGCCTATTCGAGTACCGCCGAGATCCTGACCGCCGAGCCGCGGATCGACCCGATCCAACCGGTCTTCGGCGAGGTCGACGGGAAGAAGCTGCTGCAGTTCCCGGACAATATGCGCTATTTCGCCGAGCTCCCGGATCCGTCCCGGCTGGTCGGTTCCAAGGGGATGCGCGATACCGATCCGTCGCTGCTGGGTGGTTCGAGGAATTCCGGCGGCACCGCGGACGCCCGGTAGCGTAACCGCCCATGGCGGAATACGTATCCCTGTCCCGGCTCGGCTCCGATCACCCGGACGGGGCCGAGCGCGGTGTGGCGGTGCTGCGGATCGCTCGTCCTCCGATGAACCTGCTGAACACTCAGTTGATCCGGGAGATCGCCGAGGCCGCCGCCGCCTGCGGCGCCGACCCCGCGATCGCCGCGCTGGTCGTCTACGGTGACGAGCGGGTGTTCTGCGCGGGCGACGATCTGGCCGAACTCGCCGAGCTCCCGGCCGAACAGGCCGCCGCCATGGCCGCCGATCTGCAGGCCGCCCTCGGCTGCCTGGCCGCGATTCCGCAACCCACGGTGGCCGCGATCAGTGGTTACGCGCTGGGAGCGGGGCTCGAACTGGCCCTGGGCGCGGACCGGCGGATCATCGGCGACAACGTGAAACTGGGTCTGCCGCAGATCGAGGCCGGGCTGATCCCGCTCGCCGGTATCCGGCGGCTGTCGCTGCTGATCGGTCCGGGGGCCGCCAAGGACCTGGTGTTCAGCGGGCGGTTCGTCGAACCGGACGAGGCGGCGCGACTCGGCCTGGTGGATCAGGTCGTCGCTCCCGACGATGTGCTGGAGTCCGCGCTGTCCTGGGCCCGGCAGTTCGTCACCGGCCCGGCCCGGGCGCTGGCGGCGGCCAAAGCGGTGTTCGAGGCCGGACCGCACGGTCACGAGCGGGCCCGTACGGAGTGGGCGGAGCTGTTCACCACCGCGGACCAGCGGATCGGAACCCGCTCCTACCTGCGCGACGGTCCGGGAACGGCCGAGTTCACCGGCCGCTGAACGAGGCGCGGACCACCGTGACTATCCGGCGGCATCGGACCCCCGACCGAGAAGGCCAGGCGTCCCTCCGGCCGTGCGCGGACTGCGGCTGGGCTCCGCCCAGATGCACCCATTAGGCTTTCCCTCCATGACGGTACGCCCCGACGACCCCGCACCACATCCGCACGCCACCGCCGCGGAGGTCGAAGCTGCATTCGAGGACACCAAGCTCGCCCAGGTGCTCTATCACGACTGGGAAGCAGAGACCTACGACGACAAATGGTCGATTTCCTATGACGAACGCTGTATCGAGTACGCCCGCGGCCGGTTCGACGCCGCGGTCGGCGAGGTGGATCTGCCCTACGATCGGGCCCTGGAACTCGGTTGCGGAACCGGTTTCTTCCTGCTGAACCTCATGCAGTCCGGTATCGCGAAGAGCGGATCGGTCACCGACCTCTCGCCCGGCATGGTGAAGGTCGCACTGCGCAACGCCGAACATCTGGGTCTGGATGTGGACGGCCGGGTCGCCGACGCGGAAACCATCCCGTACGAGGACGACACCTTCGACCTGGTGGTCGGGCACGCGGTTCTGCACCACATTCCGGATGTGGAGCAATCGCTGCGGGAATGCCTGCGGGTGCTGCGGCCGGGCGGCCGGTTCGTCTTCGCCGGCGAGCCCACCACCATCGGCAATGTCTACGCCCGCAACCTGGGCAATATCACCTGGAAGGCCACCACCGCCCTCACCAGGCTCCCGTTCCTGCGGGATTGGCGCCGCCCCCAGGAAGAGCTGGACGAATCGTCGCGTGCGGCCGCGCTGGAGGCCGTGGTCGACCTGCACACGTTCGATCCGACCCAGCTCGAGGACATCGCCCGTTCGGCGGGCGCCGTCGAGGTCGCCGCACACACCGAGGAGTTCGCCGCGGCCCTGTGGGGCTGGCCGGTGCGGACCTTCGAGGCCGCGGTCCCGGACGAGAAGCTCACCTTCGGCTACCGGATGGCGATGTACCGCGCCTGGCTCGGCTTGAGCTGGGTGGACGAGAACGTGATGCGCCACGTGGTGCCGCGCCAGTTCTTCTACAACGCCATGATCACCGGAGTGAAACCGGCCGCCGGCGCGAGCTAGTGGGGTACGGCTTCAGTGCGGCCGAAATCGCCTACCTGGGTTCGGTGCCGGGTACGGCCGCGCTGGCCGAGGTCGCGGAATACGAGCTCAGCGCCGCGTCGCAGGTGCGTGACGCGGCGAGCGTCCGGCGCCGGCACGGTGACCGGGCGCCCGCGCTGATCGAAACCGTGCGTCTGCGCCGCCGGGCGGCGGCCAAACTGTCCGGCGCGCGCGACTGGCTGCTGACCGATGACGCACTTCAACAGGCCACGCCCACCCTGGTGGCCCGGCATCGCGCCCGGCGGCTCGCCGGTCGCGACGTCCACGATGTGACCTGCTCGATCGGCGCGGAACTGGTCGAGTTGGCCCGGCACTGCCCCCGGGTCGTCGGCAGTGACCTGGACCCCCTCCGGCTCGCCATGGCCCAGCACAACCTGACTCGTCCGGTACCGGACGCGGCGGCGGCCGGGCAGCGCGCGACCGTGCTGCTCGCCCGCGCCGACGCGCTGGCGCCGTGCACATCCGGGACGGTCGTCGTCGCCGATCCGGCGCGGCGGTCCGGCGGGAAGCGCACCCACGACCCGCGCGCGCTGCAGCCGCCGCTACCGGATCTGCTGTCGGTGTACTCCGGTCGCGATCTGGCCGTGAAATGCGCTCCGGGATTGGATTTCGACCGGCTCGACTGGGACGGCGAGATCGAGGTGATATCGCTGGACGGCGCCGTCCGGGAGGCTTGTCTCTGGTCGGCGGGACTGCGCGAACCCGGTGTCACCCGCCGGGCCACCGTTCTCGGCACCGCGGGCACGGCGACCACGCTCACCGATGCCGATCCCGGCGAGATCCCGGAGCGGGAACCGGGGGAGTGGATCATCGACCCGGACGGCGCGGTGGTGCGGGCCGGATTGGTTCGCCACTACGCGGCCCGCCATGGTCTGTGGCAGCTGGATCCGCGGATCGCCTATCTCACCGGCGACCGTCTCCCCGCGGGCGTGCGGGGCTTCCGGATCATCGGTACCTGTGACTTCCGGGAGAAGGCGCTGCGGTCCGAACTCCGCCGCCTCGATTGCGGTCGGCTCGAGATCCTCGTGCGCGGAGTGGAGGTCGATCCCGATGCGCTGCGCCGACGGGTGAAGCCCACCGGTTCCCGGCCGTACACGATCGTGATCACCCGGATCGGCCGCACGGCCACGGTCTTCCTGTGCGAGGCCTCGCGCCTGTGAAGCGGTCCCGGAAGAAATGAGGACCCCGTGAACTGGTCCCGGAGGAAATGAGGACAACGATGCGAAGCGAGTACTGGCAGCGTCCACCCACGCTACGCGGCGACCACGTACTGCTGCGCCCGCTGGAGTCCGGCGATGCCGGCGAGTTGGCGGCCGCGCACGACGATCCCGAAACACTGCGTTACTTCCCCTACGGCATCGAATCGCAGCCGCCGTCACCGGAAACGGTCGCCGCCGCCCTGTCCTCCGGTCGTCAGGTGCTGGTGCCGGTGGATCTGCGTGACGGCCGGATCGTCGGAACCACGTCGCTCTACAACATGGACGAGCAGCACGGTCGGGTCACCATCGGCTACACCTGGTACTCGCGCGCGGTGCGCGGCACCGTCTGCAACCCGGAGAGCAAACTGCTGCTGTTGGACCATGTCTTCGCCACCCTCGGCGCGGTCCGGGCGGAGTTCACCGTCGACGATCGGAATCTGCTGTCCCGCAAGGCCGTCACCGCTCTCGGGGCGGTCGAGGAGGGCGTACTCCGCCGGCATGGCCGCCGTCGCGACGGCACTCGCCGGGATACGGTCGTCCACGCGATCCTGGCCGACGAGTGGCCGTCCGCGCGAATCCGGTTGAACGAACGCATCGCTCGCCGCGCGGTCTCCGCCGGGCCGACGCCGTAGGCCGCGCCGCCGGGTCTCGACTGTTATCGGACCGGTTACGGAAGTCCGAGATATCGCGGTGGCGCTCCGTCCAATGCCTCGAGGATCGGAATGGGCTTATTCGTCGGCAGGCCGTTCTCGTCGAACGAGAGCACTCCGCTGGCCCCGAGGATCGCGGTCTGGTCGTGCAGGCTGTTCATCGCCTGGAGGACCTGGTCCGATTGCACGTTGTCCGCCGCGTATCCGGCCGCCCGCCGGATCGCTTCGACAGCTGTCACCGCGGCGTCGTGTTCCATGACGGCGGCGAAGTCGTCCAGATTGTCGTCGGAGAGGTCCCGATAGCAGACGGGTCCGGTACAGCCGAGCGAGAACTGTTCGACGGAGTACGGATTGAACAGCTCCGGGTGGTCCTGCCAAGCCTGCCGATGGACGAGTCCGGTGTACAGCACCGAGACCTCGGTCCCCAACGCCATCCGGGCGGGGCTGTCCGAGAGGCGGTAGTACGCCATATCGTCGGCGGTGACCACTCGGATCGGGGTATCCCCGCAGCGGCGTCCGGCGAGCTGGGTCAGAAATTGCAGTGCGTGCGCGGCCCGGCCCGCGAAATAGACGGTGTCCGGGGCGTTCTGGCAGATATTCGGCATCATGAAATGGAACGCGTTGTCCAGGTTGCCGATTTCGGAGTCGTAGATCTCCTCCCTACCGGCGAAACGCTGCGGATCGTCGGGGAAACTACTCGCGAAGGCTTCGGCGAGGGTGCGCCCGTAATGGTCGGCCGGGCTGTCGTCGCGGACGATCAGGATTCGTCGGCTGAGCGTGGACAGATACTCGGCGGCGGTCCGCGCGTGCTCCGCGGCGGACGGCGAAACCCGCAGGAATCCGCGCAGTGCCGGCAGATCGTCCGCGGTGAGCGTGGAGCCGACGACCGGTATCCGCAGTTCGGAAAGACGTTCGATGGTCCGGAACGCGTTGTCGACACTGAACGAGATACCGGTGACCGCGACGATGCGGTCGGCCGCGCGCCGTGCCTCGATCGCGCCGACCGCGGTTTGCCATTCGGCGAATTCGATCCCGGGGTTCCCCAGCAACAGTCTGATCTTGGGTGTATCGCCCCAGGTTCCGGTCCGGTTCGCCGCGAGTTGGGCCAGATGCGCGCCTTCGAGCCGATGCCGGATACCGGACACGGTCGCGATGCGCTCGGGCTTGTCGCCCGTGGTCATCGGCGACAGCAGCACGATGCTCACATACGGTTGCCCGGAGGTCTCCACCGACCGGTTCTCGTCGAGGATGCGGTGCTCGATATCCGTGAGCTCCGCATCGAAGATCGTGCTGCCGTCGGTGATCCCGACGCATTCGTCGTTCGGCCCGCTGTGGACGACCCCCGCTCCGCAGCTGTTGTCCGACCGGAAGACCGTGGGCAGCCAGGTCACCGCGCCGACGACCAGTATTACCACCACGACGAGGGCGGGTACCCACCACCATTTCCGGTAGCCGGGCGGTGGGGGTTGGATCAGGGTGCTCATCGGTACCTCTCCGCCCGTTCGTACAGCAGCAGCGCCCCGCGGCCGAGTCCCCGGGCCAATTGACGGAACTCGTTCTCGATGGTGCGATCCAGGGTCCGCTGCGGGTCACCGAGCGGGTCGTTGGAGACCCACAGCGCGGTGATCAGCCAGGCCATATCGTGTTCGGGTTCCAGACCGTTGTCCCGGACGATCGCCTCGACCTGCGCGAACGGGGTTCGCTCGGCGTCGACGCGGCGCGGAGCGGAGGTGATCAGATCCAGATCGGACAGCCAGGCGGTGGCGGTGGTACGGCCGAACTCGGAGTGTCCGGGCAGGAACGGCCGGCTCAGATATTCGATGGCGCCGTCCAGGCGGCCCAGCGCGAGATCGTGGTAGAGGGCCTCGGCCTCGGCCGCCGTCTCGCCTTCGGTGAACTTGCGCCGGTACACCTCACGGCAGATCGTGTGGGCGCCGTCCCAGCTGCGCGGATCGTCGGGTTCGCGGTCGGCGAGCTCACAGAGCAGGATCCGGCGCAACCAGATGTCGAGCACCATCTCCGGTTCCGCACCGTCGACGGTGCGGATCCACAGTCGATTGCGTACTTCCTGCAGCAGCGCTTCGCCGTCGGGCAGGGTGGAATCCAGGACCTCCGGTTGGTACAGCACATCCACGGTGCGTCCCGCCGCGGACGTCACCAGATCGCGCAGATTCTCGGCTTCCGGGAAGTCGCCCAGGAGCCGCTCGCGGGCCCGCTCGAGCACGGTGCCCGGTACATCGACCGGTTCCGGCAGCGGATCGTGCCGGGTGCCCACGGGGGTGGTGAGAACGGTGCGCGCGCCAGTGAGGGCGTCGTCCGCACCGGACTGACCCAGTGCGGCGATGACGTCCACGGTCGCGGCGGCGTTTCCGCCGGTGAGGCCCCGGACGAACGCCGCGACCCGGGGGACCGAACGCATGCGCTGGTCGGCGGTGAGGTCACCGGTGGTCTGCGCGCTCAACCGGCTCAGATCCACCAGATACCACGGGAACCAGGAGGTCGCCGGATTGTCCGCCGCCGCCCAGTCCGCGAGGACATCGGGCGGGTTGCGCGGGACGGGCCACTCGAGACCCCCGGTTCGGTGTTCGGGTTCGCGGCGTTCGGTGTCGTCGCTGAACCGATGGATACCGGGACGGTGCCAACATTCGCTCCACGCCGGCAGCCACTGCGCGCTGGCGGCGACGACTACCAGCGGATCGGGTTCGGCGCCGTTGCGTCGGCGCGCCTCACGCAGGGTCTGCAGGAAGAGTCGTCCCGCGGGGGTGTGCGCATTGTCCAGCAGTAATACGGAGTTGAGCGTGCGCCGCGATCCGCGCACGCCGGCGTAGGCGTGCCGCAGATCGTGCAGGAACGCCATACCGAAGATGGCGTCGGCCTCGGCGCGGGACTCGTCGTCGCCGTGCGCCCATTTGGCGAGGTCGATGAGCATGTCTTCGCGCCGGATCTGATCGCCGGTCAGCCGTGGGCCCTGGCTGATCCGACGCCTGATGTTGAGCCGGTTCAGGCTCTGCAACAGGGATTCCACGGCCATGCCCACCCACGGGGACAATCCTTCGGGCACCTGTCCCGCGGCGTCGAGGATATCGGTGACGCCCTTGCTGCGCGCCTCCATCGGCTGGGCGCTGGAGACGACCTGACGCAGATTCTGCAGCGCCGTCCGGCGATTGTCGTCGTGGGTGTGCAGTGTGCTGCCCACCGCCACCACACACAGCCACAGCTGCGGAAAGGCGATCCGGCCGAACTGCCGTCGGTGCCGGCCGAGTTCGAAGGCGAGCTCCCCGAACACCTCCCGGGGCGCCCGATCGCCCAGGCTCAGATCGACCCGGGCCAGTGGAAGTTTCGCGCAACGCTCTGCGAGCGCGTGCAGCAGAACGGTTTTCCCGCTGCCGGGCGGCCCCACCGCGACCACCACCGGCAGCAGCCGGCTCCGCCCTTCGGGCCGTTGGACCAACTGCTCGATCAGCAGTCCGGTGATCGGCTCCAGCCCATGCAATTTCGGGCCTTCCACAGGTTTCCCCTCCCGGATCGGCATCGATATCCGGCATATCGATTTCCGGCACCGCACGGACGCCCCGGCCGTCCCGGCGTGCGCAGGGTGAACCGGTCGAAGATATCGATCAGTACAGCCATCCTAGGCAATTACGTTGCTGCTGTTGGGCTCCGCGGAAAAGCCGAATGTGAAACGGTGACATGCGGTGCGGACGGGCGAGCCCGAGCTCCGGGCAACGGTCAGATCCTCGACCAGGAGGCCGACAACGACGACAACCAGCAGAGGGGGCTCGGGGGATACTGCACGGTGCACACGAGACCGGCGTTTCCGGGTGCCCGCTGCTCGGCGGCCGGCTCCGACCGGAGTTCGAGCGGCAGGGCCGAAGCGGTGGCCGGGGCTGGGCGGGAGCTCCGACGTCCCCTGGATGTGCGGGGCGGGTGTCGGTGTGCCGGGGTACGGTCGCCACATGACGGTGTACGCGGCATTGCTACGCGGAATCATGCCCAGCAATCCGAATATGAGCAACGAGAAACTGCGCGGCGTGTTCACCGGACTCGGATTCACCTCGGTGGCTTCGGTGCTGTCGAGCGGCAATATCGTCTTCGCCGCCGAGGAAGGCGATATCGCCGAGCTGGAGGATCGGATCCAGGAGTCCCTGAACGCCGAACTCGGCATTCCGGGCGGGACGATCATCCGCTCCGAGGCCGAACTGCGCGAGTTGCTCGACCGTGACCCGTTCACCGGTTTCACCCACGGTCGCGACACCTACCTCACCACGACCTTCTTCAAAAGGCCCGGCGCGCCCGCGCTGCCCGCGGACGACGATCCGCTCACCACGATCATCGGCTATGACGCAGAGGCCCGCGCTTTTCTGGCGGTGATCGACAACAGCACGCCGAAGACCCCGAATTTCATGGCATGGCTCGAACGCGCCTACGGCAAGGACATCACCACGCGCACCTGGCTCACCGTGCAGCGGATCGTCAAGAAGATGGACGCGGTGCAGTAGGGCCGTTCACACGTCCTGCGCGACCCCGTTCTTCTTGCGTTCGATATCGGCCAGGGCCGCCTCCCGGGCCGCGCGCGCGGCGGCCTGGGCTTCCCAGCTGGATTTCCGGTTCTTCACCACCCGGGCGGGGGCGCCGACCGCGATGCTGTAGTCCGGGATCTCGCCCTTGACCACCGCGTGCGCGCCGAGCACGCAGCCGCGGCCGACCCGGGTCTCCCGCAGGACGGTGACCTTGGCGGCGATCCAGGTATCCGGGCCGATCCGGACCGGGCTCTTCACGATGCCCTGGTCCTTGATGGGCAGGGTGATGTCGTCCATCCGATGATCGAAGTCGGTGATGTAGCACCAGTCGGCGACCAGGGTGGATTCCCCGATCTCGATATCGAGGTAGGTGTTGACCACGTTGTCCTTGCCGAACACCACTTTGTCGCCGATCCGCAGCGAGCCCTCGTGGCAGCGGATGGCGTTGCCGTCGCCGATATGGACCCAGCGGCCGATCTCCAACCGGCCCAGCTCAGGGGTGGCGTGGACCTCCACATTGCGCCCCAGGAACACCATGCCGCGCAGGATCACGTGCGGATTGGCGAGACGGAATTTGGCCAGCCGGTAGTAACGCACCAGGTACCAGGGGGTGTAGGCGCGATTCGCCAGCACCCAGCGTAGCGAGGCGAGGGTGAGGAACCGGGCCTGCCGCCGGTCGCGTCGCCGGGAGCCCTGCCACCGTGAGCGCAGCGGTGCGCCCCACATGCTCGTCACGAACGTCTCTCCTCGGATCCTGTGCCCATTACTGCCGACAGCCTACTTTCGTGCTCGGGAGCCCCGGCCTATACCCTTCCGTTAATCTCACACACAGGTGGGCCCGGGGAGCAGGACGACGGAGGAGACCAGCAGGTGCGTATCGGCGGCGGCGTACGGACCGTGTCCTGGCTTGCGGTGGCGGTGGCCGCGATGGGGGTGCTCACCGCGTGCGGCACCGATGTCGACGACATCACCGTCGGACGGGGCCTGGGCTGGCCGGCTCCCGGACACGAGAGCCGCAACAGCGGTACCACCCCGGTGGCAGGTTCGCGGGCACTGAGCCTGCAGTGGTCCCGCCCGGTCGGGGGGCCGGTCGCCGCGCCGCTGACGGTCGGCTCGGAGGGCCAGATCTTCGTCACCAGCCGCACCGACGCGGAATGCGACATCTTCTCCTACCAGATGCGCACGGGACGTAAGCGTTTCTGTAATCCGTTGGGCCCCAATGCCATCTACTCGCCCACGCTGCTCGACGGCGCGAGCAACGTGTACGTCGGTCTGGACAGCGGGGTGGAATCGGACAATCAACTCGGTCAGCCGCGCTGGCGCACCCCGGTGGCCGGGGTGCCCACCGGTATGCAGTTCACCGGCGACGGCCATCTGCTGGTGATCACCCAGTCGGGTCAGGTGGACGTCCTGGAACGGCAGACCGGCAAACGGATGGTGCCCACCCAGCAGTTGCTGCCGCAGCCCGATTTCCTGCAGAGCCCCGATCTGGACTGGCCGGCTGCCGGTACCGGTCTCGCGGACTGTCGTGACGGCGGCCCGGACTGCGCCGTCGCCACCGTGGCCGCGATGGACACCGGTTCCGGGCGCATCTACGCGACGGTCCGCAAACCCGGCGAAGCCAGGGCTGCTCTGGTGGCGCTGCGCTACGCCGACGGAAAGGTCCGGCAGGAGTGGAGCCGCGAGATCCTCGCGGACGGCAGCGCCACCGACCCTGCCCTGTCCGCCGACGGCGCGACGCTCTACGTCGGTGACAACAGCAAACGCCTGATCGCCGTGAACACCGCCGACGGCACCCCCAAGTGGGAGGCGCAACTGGATTGGCAGCCGCGCCGCGGTATCTCGGTCTCCGACGACGGCCTCATCATCCCGGCCGGTGACGACGGCTATCTGCTGGCGCTGCGGGATAACGGGAACAGTTTCGAAAGGGTCTGGGAACGTAAGGATCTCGCGCTGCGGGGGAGCCCGGTGCAGAGCGCGGGCGGCACCGGGTACGTCACCGCCGCCATCGGCACGGGGCTGAACCTGGTGACCTTCGATACCGGAACCGGGGCCACCCTGGACTCCGATGTATTGCCCGGCGCGCAGGGCAGCACCACCGGCACCGCGGTCGGCGCCGAGGGCGAGGTCGTGGTCGCCACCCGGATCGGCGAGATCTTCGCGTTCGGCGAGAACGACTGACCCTCCCGCGCTGCGCCCACCCGACGTCCGTGCGTCGGGACGGCCGGTCGGGCTATTGCGGATCTCGTTCCGGCAGCGGTCGTTCCACGATCACCGGCCGGCCGAGCGGATTGCGCACCCGCCGCTTGGCGTCGGAATAGATCCCGGCGGTCTCCGCTGCCACCACATCCCAGGCGAAATCCGCGGTCAGCCGTTCCCGCGCCGCGAAGGCACGGTGCTGCGCGGCGGCGGGATCGTCGAGTACCGAGATCGCCGCCTCCACCAGGCCGTTGACGTCCGCGGGTTCGAACGACGCCCCGGTCACGCCGTCGATGACGGCCTCACCGAGCCCGCCCGCCGTCGACGTGACCAGCGGTGTTCCGGCCGCGGCGGCCTCCAGCGCGACGATCCCGAACGGTTCGTAACGGCTCGGCAGCACGATCGCGTCGGCGCCGTGCAGCCAGCCGAGCAGTTCGGTGTGATCGAGCTGTCCCGCGAAATGCACCGCCCGCGCGACCCGATGTGTCCGGGCGCGTTCGCGCAGCCACTCGAACTGGGTGCCGACCCCCGCTATGGTCAGCACGGTGCCGGGATGGGCCCGCCGGATCCGGGGCAGCGCGGCGATCGCGTCCTGCACACCCTTCTCGTATTCGAGCCGTCCCACGTAGAGCAGCCGGGGCGGGCCGCCGCGCGGTGAGCGGGTGCGGAATTTCCACGCCCCCACATCGATTCCGTTGCGGATCACGTGCACCGGCACCCGGTCGGGTCGATAGAGCCGTTCGACTTCGTCTTTCATCGACGCGGAGCAGGTGATCAGCACATCGGATTCGTTGGCCAGCCACCACTCCACCGAATGCACTTGACGGTTGACCCGGCCCGCGACCCAGCCGCTGTGCCGTCCGGCTTCGGTGGCATGGATCGTCGAAACCAGTGGAACGTCGTAGTATTCGGCCAGCGCGATCGCGGGATGGGCCACCAGCCAGTCGTGCGCGTGCACCACATCGGGGGTCCAGCCCTCGCCGATGCCCGGCTTGTCCAGCGCGATACCGGCCCGCACCATCGCGTGTCCCATGGCCAGCGTCCAGGCGAGCATGTCCTCGCCGAAGTCGAAGATCGGCGGATCCTCGGCGACCGCCACCACCAGTACACCTTCGGCGACGAACGAATGGGTGGGATGGGTGGCCGGGCTGGTGCCGGTGGGTCGCCGGGCCAGTACCACCACTTCGTGACCGGCCGCGGCCAGCGAGGTCGCCAGGTGGTGGACATGCCTGCCCAGTCCACCGACCACCACCGGTGGGTACTCCCACGACACCATCAAGATTTTCATCGCGGTCCTTCTGCTGGGGTGACGCGTAGCCTACGCGCGTCCAAGGCCGGGAATACTCCGTCGGCCACCGCCCATCCTGCCGCCAATTGGCGCGCTCTGCCGAGCTGGCCCGCACCGACGGCGCCGGCGATCTCGCGGACCGCGTGCGCGTGCTCGTGGGCGCGGTCGCGGGCGTAACCGGCGGCGGAGTCCTTGCTGACCATGAACGCCCAGTCGCTGGACACCGCCAGGATCGCTTCGCGCAGTAGCTGATCGGCGACCGGGTCGCGTCCGGTCGGCGCCGCGGCGCGCATCTTGGCGGCGGTGTCGAGCGCGAGCCGCACGATCTCTTCGTTCAGATCGACCAGGTCGCTGACCTGGTCACCGGCCCAGACCCGCCAGTCCTTGCCCGAGCCCCACGACGAATCGTCCAGCGGCACCGGCTCGCCGACGTAACCGCGGTCCCGGGCGTCGGCGAGGGTGCCGACAGTGACCCCGGCCTCGGGCAGCGCCCGCAGCACCTGCGCCAGCCATTGCGGGCCCTCGTGCCACCAGTGTCCGTACAGTTCGGTGTCGAACGCGGCGACCACGAGCGCCGGACGCCCGATACGTTCGGATTCGGCGATCAGCCGCTCCCGGACCGTTTCGACGAAGTCCGCCACATCGCGTTCGATCTGGGCCGCGGCGAGGTCCGGGTCGTAGGGCGCTTTATCGGGTCCGGCCACGGTTTTGCCGGTGACCCGCGCGGGTTTGAGCCCGGTGGCGTGGTCGTAGTGGTGGAAGTCCCGGTACGCCCCGTGCCCCGGGTAGCCCGATTTCGGCGACCACACCCGGTAGCTGACCGTGAGGTCGCGGCCGAACGCCAGTACCGGGGAGTCGCGTACCGGCCGGCCGAGGGTGGTGTCGCCGCGCAGCGCGGGTCCGTCGACCATGAAATGCGTCACACCCGCGGCGGCGTAGCCCTGTTCCATTCCGGGGGTGAACCCGCATTCCGGCGCCCAGATCCCGGACGGGGTGTGCCCCCAGCGCAGGCGTGCGTCGGTGAGCCCCTCGCGCAATTGGAAGTCCCGCAGCCGTTCGTCCAGCAGCGGCTGGAACGGGTGAGCCAGCGGACCGCCCAGGAGTTCGATGACGTCGGCGTCGAGCAGCTGCCGCCAGACCGGTGCGGCGCCGTGCCGCCAGTTCTGCTCGAATTCGGCCAGTGCGGCCGCGGCGAGCCGGTGTTCGTGGCTGCCCAGCGCGGTATTCCCGGATTTCGAGGCCTCGTCGGCGCGCAACTGCCAGTTGCCCAGCCAATGGTGCATACCCGCCAGGGAGTGCGGGTCGTCGAGCTGCGCGGCCAGGACCGGGGTGATCCCGAGGGTCAGCAGATGCGAGCGGCCCTCAGCGGCGAGGGCGCGCAATACGTCGACTACCGGTAGATACGACGCGGCCCAGGACTGATAGAGCCATTCCTCACCGACCGGCCAGCGGCCGTGATGGGCGAGCCAGGGCAGATGGGAATGCAGGACGAGCGTGAACTGTCCGGGTACCGCGTCGCGGGTCGTCCTGCCGCTCAAGGCTTCACCGCGACGGCCACCAGATCCAGGCTGGCGTCGATGTTTTCGGGGGTCAGCTCGAAATCGCCGACCGAGATCGCGGCGACGTCGGCGGTGAGTTCGGCCGGCCAGGGCTCACCGGCCAGTGCGCGTTCGATCTGCGCGTCGATGAACGAGCCGCCGTGTTTGGCGTCGAGCGCCCGCAGGCTCGGCCCGTGGTGGACGCCCGTCATCAGGTCCACCCGGAATCCGGCGTCGACGAGGAGTTCGGTGAGTTCGGCGGCGCTCAGTTCGCGGGTGTGAAAAGGGTTGAGCGGGGTGTCGCGGCCGGGGGAGAAGGTGATCCGGTTCGGGGTGCTGATGAGTAGTTCGCCGCCCGGGCGAAGCACCCGCAGGCATTCCCGCAGGAATTGCAGTTGGTCCCAAAGATGTTCGATCACTTGGAAATTCACCACGGTGTCCACGGCGGAGTCGGCCAGCGGCAGCGTGGCGAGGTTGCCGCGGATCATCGCGACACGTGGATATCGCGCGCGGACGTGCGCGGCCGCGCTCCGGTCGTAGTCGAGCCCGACCACCGCCGTCGCGACCCCGGCGATCATATTCGCGCCGTACCCCTCGCCCGAGCCGGCTTCGAGGACGACCCCGTCCGCGCAGCGCGACAGCAGACGGTCGTAGACGATCTCGTGCCGGCGGAACCAGTAGTTCTCCTCCGCGATGCCCGGCACCGTCCGCTCGCCGGTCAACGGCAGCGGTTCCAGTACGTCCAGCGGTTCCAGTACTTCCTCGGCGGCCGGTGCGGCGGGAATCACAGCCTCGCTCATTGCGACGAGGTTACTGGTACGGCCCGGTACGGGAGACGCCCGGTGGCCCCTCCGGGACGCCCGCCGCGTAAGTTACCCACCAGTAACTTAACGTAGGGTAATGTCTCGCCCTGAGCTACTCACATGGACGTACGGCCGTTGGAGATCGTGCGACCGCCCCACAGGTAACCAGAACAGGAGGTCGACGAAGACCGATGCCGAATATCGTCGTACTCATCAAGCAGGTGCCCGATACCTGGTCCGAGCGCAAACTGACCGACGGTGACTTCACTCTCGATCGTGAAGCCGCCGACGCGGTGCTCGACGAGATCAACGAGCGCGCCGTCGAAGAAGCCCTCCTGATCAAGGAGGCGCAGGGCGGCGAGGTCACCGTGTTGGCCGCCGGACCGGATCGCGCCACCGAGGCCATCCGCAAAGCGCTGTCCATGGGCGCCGACAAGGCCATCCACATCAACGATCCGGCCATCCACGGCTCCGACACCGTGCAGACCGCCTGGGTGCTCGCCGGCGCGCTGGGCCAGGTCGAGGGCGTCGAACTGGTCATCGCCGGTAACGAGGCCACCGACGGCCGCTCCGGCGCCGTCCCGGCCATCATCGCCGAATACCTCGGCATTCCGCAGCTCACCCATCTGCGCAAGCTCACCGTCGACGGCGAGAAGATCACCGGCGAGCGGGAGACCGACGACGGTGTCTTCAAGCTGGAGGCCTCGCTCCCGGCCATCGTCAGCGTGACCGAGAAGATCAACGAGCCGCGCTTCCCGTCCTTCAAGGGCATCATGGCCGCGAAGAAGAAGGAAGTGCAGACCTTCACCCTGGAAGACCTGGGTATCGACCCGTCGACCGTGGGCGTGGCCAACGCCGGCACCTCGGTCACCGCGTCCACCCCGAAGCCGCCGCGTACCGCGGGCGAGAAGATCAGCGACGAGGGCGACGGCGGCACCAAGATCGCCCAGTACCTGGTCGGCCAGAAGATCATCTGAGACCCGCACCCGCAGCAACTTCTAGGAGAAGAGACAAATGGCAGAAGTACTTGTGCTCGTCGAGCACGCCGACGGTGCGGTCAAGAAGGTCAGCACCGAACTGCTGACCGCCGCCGCCGCCCTGGGCGAACCGGCCGCCGTGGTGACGGGTCCCTCCGGCACCGGCGACAAACTGGCCGACGCGCTCACCGCGGCCGGCGCCGCCAAGATCTACATCGCCGAATCCGATGATGTGGACGGCTACCTGGTCACCCCGAAGGTCGATGTGCTGGCCGGCCTCGTCGAGTCCGCGTCCCCGGCGGCCGTGCTGGTCGCCGCGACCGCGGAGGGCAAAGAGGTCTCCGGCCGGCTCGCCGCCCGGATCGGGTCGGGCCTGCTCGTCGATGTCATCGACGTGAAAGCCGACGGCACGGCCGTGCACAGCATCTTCGGTGGCGCGTTCACCGTCGACGCCAAGGCCACCGGCGATGTCCCGGTCATCTCGGTGCGCCCGGGCTCGATCGAGGCCAAGCCCACCGCCGGCGCCGGTGAGAAGGTCACCGTCGAGGTCCCCGCGCAGGAAGACGGCGTCGTCAAGGTCACCAGCCGGGAGCCCGTCGTGGCCGGTGATCGTCCCGAACTCACCGAGGCGAATATCGTCGTCTCCGGTGGCCGCGGTGTCGGTTCGGCCGATAACTTCTCGGTGGTCGAGGCCCTCGCCGATTCGCTGGGCGCGGCCGTGGGCGCGTCCCGTGCCGCGGTCGACTCCGGCTACTACCCGGGTCAGTTCCAGGTCGGCCAGACCGGTAAGACGGTCTCCCCGCAGCTGTACGTCGCCCTGGGTATCTCGGGTGCGATCCAGCACCGGGCCGGTATGCAGACGTCCAAGACCATCATCGCGGTCAACAAGGACGAAGAGGCGCCGATCTTCGAGATCGCCGACTACGGCATCGTGGGCGACCTGTTCAATGTCGCCCCGCAGCTGACCGAAGAGGTCAAGAAGCACAAGGGCTGATCACTGGCGGCGTCGTCCGCGGATAGTCGCAGCTGTGCCCGGCCGGATAACCCGGCCGGGCACAGCTGTTTCCAGCGTGCACCGGGGCCCGCCGGTGCTCAGCTCCCTGGAGTGCCGGCGAGAATTCTGGAACCGGCGAGCAGATCCGCCAGCGGGAGCAGGCTGCGGCGGGCGGTGCGGCTGGGCGTCCACCAGTGCCTTCATCGATGTCTACCGCCATGCCCTCGGACGCACGCCCGGCAGTTCGCGGCGGCGGAGCTCCTGGGCGGCGACGCGGTGCGCACCGCAGGGTCGAAGCCGCGTCAAATCCGATTCGGATCGGTCGGCGGCGACCCGGAATAGAAATTCGTCCGACTTCTTCCGGTCCCGCAATTCAGTGGCGACAATTACGGTACAGACCATTCGGAAGCGTTGCCGCGGAACAGTTTACGAATCACTTTCGTGTCCTCTGATTCGCTGATGAATACAGTGGAATTCGCTATGCTGTGCGCGTCGATCGGCGGGGTCGGCGCGACTGCGTGATGATCGGGCGCCGATCTCGACAATTCAACAGGGGCCGCGGTGGCGGTAGAAAAAGGGGGAACTGTGCACGGCCGTAGCGAGTTCGGACCGTTGCCGGACTGCCGGACCGTATCGACCGTGTTCGCGCGCGCCGCCGAGTTCGGTGCGCACGGCGCCGCCGATTTCGGCTGCCCCATGCTCGATTCCGTCGCCGGGCTGGTCGATGCGCACCGGCGGATGGCGGTAGTGCAGCCGAGCTGGGACGATGTGGTGCTCACGTGGGTTCCGGGACAGGTCGGCCCGGAACTACCGGAAATGGACGTCCACGCGGATCCGTTCACCGGCGTATGGGAGGACGCGCAGCGCCACATCCTCGCGATAGATTTCGAAGCGCACCGAGTCCTGGGGGAATCCGCCGGAGGCGCGGTGCGACACCACGAGGGGCTGGGCTCGGTTTTCGCGCGCATGGCGCACCTGTACACGATCTCGTTCGATCGGTTCATATCGGACGGACCCGAGGCGCCGAACCGTCGGCAATTGATCCGCGCGTATATCGCCTACGAAAACCTCGCGCGTCGACTGGCCGACGGAAAAAGATGTCTGCCGCCGTTGTTCGGCGGTTCGGTCGCCGATGATATCGGCGACCGGTGATCCGCCCATCCGCGAGTGAGTGTGGATCGGCGGCGCGGCACCCTTACCCGGGTAAGGATGCTTCCGGATGAGCGCCACCCGCGGATCATGCGGAAATCAACCCGTGGACCGATGCCTCGGTGCGGGCCGGCCGTGAGGATGGTGATGTCGTCCGCCGCTGGGGCGGGTACGGGGTGAAGCGGAGGGTTCATGAAACTGGAAGCCGGGCAGGTCGGCGTCGTCACCGGCGCCGCGAACGGAATCGGCCGGGCGGTGGCCGCCGCACTGGTCGACCGCGGCCTGCGGGTCGCGGTGGCCGACGTGGACGCCGACGCCCTGGAACAGACCGCGGCAGACCTCGGCGATCAGGTGATCGCGGTGCCCACCGATGTCGCCGAGCTCGACCAGGTGCGCGCGCTCGCCGACCGGACGCTGGCCGCGTTCGGCCGGGTGGACCTGGTCGTCAACAATGCCGGCGTGGGCGCCGGCGGACCGAGTTGGGCCATCGACCCGGCGAACTGGAACAGGGTCTGGTCGGTGAACGTGGGCGGTGTGGTCAACGGTATCCACGTGTTCACCCCGCACCTGATCGCTGCCGGTCACGGCCATATCGTCAATACCGCGTCGCTGGCCGGGCTGACTGTGGGCATGTTCGGCGCGCCCTACGCGGCGAGCAAGAGCGCGATCATCGCCATCTCGGAATCGCTGCGCGGCGAACTCGGCCTGATCGCCCCGGATGTGGGCGTCACAGTGGTGTGCCCGGGTCCGGTGGACACTCAGATGTTCCGTGGGCTCACCGAACTCGCGGCGCCGGACGGCGCGGCGCAGCAGTCGGAGACGATGCCGCCGGAGGTCCTGGCCCAGCTCGCGCCGATGATGGACGCGATCGCCGAGATGGCGAAGGATATCGTGCCCACCGGCCGGGCAGCGGAGATCATTCTCGCCGCCGTCGAGTCCGGGAAGCTCTACGCGACCACGCATCCGGTGATGGCCCACGCGGCACGGGAACGGGTCGACACGATCCTGGAATCGTTCGGCTCGCCCGCCGGATGATGAGCCACCGTGAGTCGGATCGCCGGACCGAGGAGGCGGTATGACACAACCCGAGGCGCTGGCCCGTCCGGAGTGGCGCGGCACCGGACACCCGCGATTCCCCTTGGCCGCCGCAGTGGAGGGCCACTGGTGGGTCCTACGCGCGAACATATTTCCCGATCACTGCCTGTGGACCTTGTTCGTCGACGGAGTGGTGCGCTACGACATCGAGAAGGTACCGCGCAGTTGGGGTCGGCTCGATTCGGGCACGGCGCCGCCGCTGGACGCCGCCACCGCCGAAACGGTACTGGCTCCGGTGCGGCATCTGGTCGCCTACGGCAGTGAGGTCGGCCGGCCGTGTGACAGCCCGTTCTGCTGCGACTGATGCCTCGGCGCCCGGGCAGGGACACGGTTCCCAGCGAACTCCCAGCTCGGCCCCCAGCCGGCACACAGCGAGCCGAACTAACGTCGCCGACGTCGGGAGCCGATCGGGGCGGTCGGCGAAGGCCAGGGTGCGACAAGGAGTTCCACGATGAAGTCGAAGCCGGCGAGTAAGGCTTTCACGGCCCTGGTCTGCGGAGTCGCAGTGGTGGGGGCCGGCGTGGCGGAAGCCGTGCTCCACCAGCGCCGGCCTCGTTGACGGTAGTGGATCCTGCCGCCCCGAGGCGGCACAGAGCCGACCCGAGGTGCTCCCTCGCCACTCGGGTCACCGGTGGCTCGCCGCGCCGAACCGGCGAGCCCACCGCCGCCCCGGCAGCCACTGCCCGGCTGCCGGGGTCTGCCCGTCCGCACGAAGCGTGCCGGACGGGCAGGCCGGTATCTCAGCCGGCTGCCGGCTGCCGGCGCAGCACCGATTTCAGCCGCGCGGCGCCCCGGAGTACCGACCGTATCGTCTGCGGGAAGAACGCGGCCCGCGCGAACTCGAGGTACCGAGGGTTGTACCGGGCGACGTAGGAGATCGACGCGTCCACCGATTCCACCTGATGCCACCAGAACACCGGGATGTACAGCATGTCCCCGGGGTCGAGTACGACGTCGTAGCTGGACGCATTGCGCAGGCGCGGATAGCTGTCCATATCCGGGTCGAACTCGTCGGCCGGGAGATCGGTGTACGTATCGGCGATATCGCGCGGGATCCGCCCGTACACATTCTTGTACTCGTCGGGGGCGAACAGCCGGACGCGTTCGCTGCCGTGCAGCTGGACCAGCAGCCCGTGCCACGGCTCGTTGCGCAGCGGTGTCAGATCGCCCGCCTGTCCCATCCAGACGCGGCCGGTGGCCGAACTCTGCGACCGGACGCCCACCCGAAGCGGAAGTTGTTCTGCCAGCAGGCCTGCCTCGGTGGCTGCCCGGGGCGTCTCCCGGGTGAACACCGTGCTCGTACTCAGCAGGGCGGATGTTTTCTCGGTGCCGTACTTCTCCCGCACTTGCTCGGGCTGGTAGTCGCCGAAGACCGGCCAGGCGGCAGCGGTACCCCGGAACACCACCGGTTTCTTCCGGTCGAAGGCGGGCTCCAAGGCGATCTCCGGGAGGGCGGGGACCTCCACACCGTGGCGTCCGGGAGCGGGTTTGCGTATCGCGTCCCACAGACTCCGCCCGAGCCATAGCGCGAAACTCGCACCGACGATCGGCACGAGTGTTATCGGCCGTTCGGCATAGCCCTTTGTCGCGACCACTGCTTCTCCTGTCGAACGTTCAATCGCTGGCGGGATTTTCCTCGACTACGGCGTTGCCGACCGGCCCGTGATCCAGCGCGTCTCGCACGCGCAGGGTTTCGGGAAAGGGCGGGAGAAAGCTGTTCCGGCCCATCGAGACACGGGCCGGCCGGTAGTCCGCACGCCATTACTTCGGGCCGGCGCTGCGAAATGTTTCACCGGGTGCTCAGTTCGCTTGCCGCAGCGGTGGACCGGGTGTCGACAAGTGACGGCCTCGGGCGCAGTGCGGACCCTCGAGCAGCGAGCCGGGAATCGGGGTACGGCGGGTGTCGGTGCGCAGGACCGCGGACACCCTGGATCGCTCGCCACTCGGGTCGCTGACGGCCCGTCGTGCCGAATCGGCCCCGCCGACCGATGCCTGGTCGCGGGGCATCGGTCGGCGGGGCCCGGCCCGGCCCGGTACGCGCTGCGCGTACCGGGCCGAACGTGGTTGTGCCCTGTCCGTATTCACCTGGTTTCCGGTCAGGCATCTGCCATGGCCCGAGTTTTCGGCAGGTGCAGGAACAGGGAGATCAGGATCGCGGTGCCGAGGGCGAGGGCTGCGTTGATTCCGATCGCGAATTGCAGTCCCGGGAGCAGTGTGGTCGCGACCACGCCGGTGGCCAGTGCGGACATGACGGGGGTGCCGAGGGCGATGCCGACCTGCTGGCTCATGGTGACCAGCCCGGTCGCGAGGCCCTGCTTGTCCGAGGGCACCCCAGCGGTGGAGGCGACGGTGTAGCCGACGATCGCGATCAGGTTCGCCACGCCACCGAGGAATGTCAGGATCAACACCGGGATAAGCCATGCGCGGCTGTCACCGGCGAAGGCGAGCGGCAACGTCGCGACAGCCTGGACGATCAGCCCGGAAACGATCGCCGTCTTCGCGCTGGTCCTGCCGATGACCTTCGGGGCGATGAGACCGCCGAGCACGGTACCGACACCGAGCACGCCCAGGATGAGCCCGGCGGTGATCGCCGAATAGCCCAGGATTTCCTGCAGGTAGAGGGTGAGCAGGAACACCAGCGAGGTGAACGTACCGAAGGCCAGGAGACCCGCGGTATTGCCCCAGCCGATATTGCGACGCTTCAGCAGCGACGGCGTGACGAGGGGTTCCGCGACCCGGCCCTCGATCTTCAGGAACACCGCGAACAGGATCAGCGCGGCCAGGATCGGCCCCCAGGTTCCGGGGTGCGTCCAACCGGCGTGTCCGGCGTTGTCGATACCGAACACGAGGGCGACCAGCATGAGGGTGATGGTGACCGCGCCCGGCACGTCCAGCTTGGGCCGCGTACCGACGGCGGGTTCGCGCAGTACGAACGGGGCGACGACGGCCACGGCGACGGCGATGATGACATTGATGAAGAACGCCCACCGCCACGACACGGCACCGGTGAGCAGGCCGCCGAGCACGGCCCCGGTGGTGAAACCGGCTGCCATGAGCGCTCCGTTGAGGCCGAGCGCGCGGGAACGAGCGGGGCCCTCGGGGAACATCGTGGTCATCAGCGACAGTGCGGCCGGGGTGACCATCGCGGTGGCGATGCCCTGTCCGACGCGGGCGATGATCAGCGGCAGCGGCGCGGTCGCGAGACCACCGGCGAGGGAGGAGAGGCCGAGCAGGACGATGCCGATCATGAACAGCCGCTTGCGGCCGAACAGGTCGGCGACGCGGCCGAAGAACAGGGTGAACCCGGCGGCGCAGAGCGCGAACGAAGTGACGATCCACTGCAATCCGGAGGTGGCGAAGCCGAGTTCGGTGCCGATACGTGGGAGGGCGACATTGAGGATGGAGAAGTCGACAGCAAGCGTGAAGTTCGCCATCAGAAGGACGGCCATCGCGACCTTCTGCGCCGTGGTGAACTCTCCGGCAGCCATGGAGACCTTCGAAGCGGCGGCCGGAACTGGTGGTGGTGAGGTGACGATTTCGCTCATGCCTCTCAGATTCGAGGAACGCGAGCAGGTCAACCAGCACCCCCGGTTGCGGTGTCTGGCCGTGCCTACCACTGGCGGGGATAGGCTGGGCCGCGGCCGGTGCGCGACAATCGGTGTATGGAACGACATTCACTCCACGGGGGCATCGACGTTGCCGAACCCGATCGTCCGGTGACCGAACTGGGGGAGTTCCTGCGGTCGCGGCGCGACCGGATCACCCCGGATGAGGCCGGAGTGAACAGCTATGGCAGGCGCCGGGTGCCGGGACTGCGCCGGGAGGAACTCGCGCAACTCGCCGGAGTGTCGGTGACGTATCTGACCAGGCTGGAACAAGGGCAGTCGCAGAACGCCTCCGACGCGATCATCGACGCGCTCGCCCGCGCCCTGCGGCTCGATTCGGACGAGCGGGCTCACCTCTACGCGCTGGCGCACCCGGCACCGGCCGATCGTCCCCGCGCGGGCACGACCGAGGTCGCCAAACCCGGTGCCGAACTGCTTCTGCACGCGATGGGTGATGTGCCGGCGGTGCTGCTGGGCCGGTTCAACGACGTCCTGGCGTGGAACCACGCAGGTCACCGGCTGTTGGCCGGACATCTCGATTGCGAGGCACCGCATCGTGCGGAGGACCGGCCGAATCTGCTCAGGTTGTTGTTCCTCGATGAGCACACACGCGACTTGTACGTCGACTGGACGGATGAGACGGCTCGGGCGGTCGCGTCCATGCGGTATGTGGCCGCGCAGTTCGCCGACGATCGACGTCTCGCGGAGCTGGTGGGCGAGTTGAGCGTGAACAGCCCCGAGTTCGCCCGCCTGTGGGCCGGACACGATGTGAAACTGTGCACCAGCGGCTCGAAGCGATTCCGTCATCCCGAGGTGGGCGACCTCGACCTCGGGTTCGAGGTGCTGCATCTGCCCGAAGGCAACGGCCAGCGCATCCTCACGCACACCGCCGAGCCCGGCAGTGCTTCTTTCGCTGCGCTGCGGCTGCTCACCTCGACGCTGTAACGCGGGTTGCTGTCCGACGCTCGGTCAGGACCGGAACCGCTCGGCCAGCAGGCGGTAGGAGGTCAACCTGTCGTCGGGGTCGCTCGTCAGTGTGTTGACCATGATCTCCGCCGCTCCGTGCGCTTCGGCAAGAGTTGTCAGCTCGGCGTACACCCGGTCCGGGGTTCCCGAGATGATCGCGGTGGCGCGAGCCTTCGCGCGGGTCTGTTCGGCCTCGGTCCAGTGATACCTCGCTGTTGTGTCGATGGACGGGATGGGTCCGTCGTATCCGAGGTCCTTGCGGACCCGCCACAACACCATCGCCTCGGCCAGTGCCCGCGCACGTTCCGGGCTCTCGGCGGTGACGACGCGCACCGCGAGCGTGGTGTGTGAGGCGTGTCCGTGGGCGTCCGCCGCGGCCCGGTAGGCAGCCGTCGCCGTTTCGCCGCCGCGCGGGACGAAGAAGTGCCCGTGCACATAGCCTGCCCCGGCCTCTCCGGCGCTCGGCGCAGTCGAACCGCCTGCGCCGAGCACCCACAACCTGCCCGGCGGTTCGGGCGAAACGAGGCCGTGCCGACGGCCGAACGTGCGGGCGAGAGCGGTGATCTTCTCGGCGTAGTCCGGGTCGTGCAGCGCTGCCCTTCCCACGCCCGTGTCGACTCGATCGCCGTGCACATCGGTGAGCAGGCCCATGACCTCGGCGACCTTGGCCGCCGGGTACAGCGGTAGCAGGATGCCGCCGGTACCGACACGAATATCGGTGGTGCGCTCCAGAGCGAGAGCGGTCATCATCTCGGGTGCGGTGCCGGCGAACGATTCCGAGCGATGGTGTTCGGCGAACCAGATGCGGTGATAGCCCAGTTTCTCGGCTGCTACCGCCAGCCGCAGGCCACTCGTCGCGGCTTCCCGGGCGGGCGTGTGTTCGGTGATCGGCACCTGATCGAGGACGGAAAGTCTCATGCCGGCGCTCCCTGTTCGGTGCTCGGGTGGAGGGCGGGCACGATGCGCCAGTCACCTCCGGCCCGGAAGACCAGGTTGTGGATCTCGGCGCCGGCGATTGCGCGCAGTACCGGAATCAATTCGGTGGCATGGTCGGATTCGGCGACGTTGAGTGGCCATTCGCGGATGGTGGCTCCGCGTAGATGGGGATGGTGTACCCCTGCTCCGTACGTCGCGATCACACTGATCGGCGACAGTTCCGCGGCGCGTTGTTCGGGCCAGGACAGCATCCAGGAGGCGATGAGCCCGCCGCGCTCGTCGCGGTGCAGGCCGGTGGCGTCGATCCGTCCCGTCCCGTTCAGCAGATGGTCGTCGAACTCGGCCAGCACCTGCCGAGCGGGAGGGTCGAGCAGTGTGACGGCCGCCGCGAAAGCGGATTCCTTACCGGCGCGCGTGTACTGGCCGAAATGGTTACCGTCGCGGAGGTCGGTGAAATGGCGGATCAGCGCGTCCATGGGCGCGGGTGTCACGGTCATGATGAGGTTCCTTTCCCGGGGTTCGGCCGGAGGCCGGTAGGAGTCGGTTCGGCGAGCATGGTGGCGACGGCCCGCAGGGCTCGGCTGCGTGGCCGGAAAAGATCGCTGTGTCCGACGCCGGGAAGCGTCCGCAGCCGGGTCGGCACGGCATCGGCGTCGAGGCGTTCGGCGTAGCAGGTCACGTCGTCGCGGACCGGATCGTCATCGCCCACGACCAAGGACACGGCAGCGAGCCCGGCGAGGCTCGCGGCCGCGAGCGGTGTCGGGTGGATCAACGGGTGGTGCGTACCGGTTCCGAGCCAGAGTCGCCAGGCCGCCCGCAGATCGGACCTGTTGGGAAACGCGTCAGGAGAGGCCTGATAGGAAGGGCGGGCGCAGTCGGGATCGAGCGGCGGGTAGGCCAGCACCTGTGGCGGCACACGTCCGCCGGTATCGCGTCTGGCGAGGGCCGCGACAGCGGCGATGGTGCCGCCCGCACTGTCACCGCCGACTGCGACGGGCAGGTCCGCCGCTTCGCGCTCGGCCCAGTCGAGCGCCGCCGATACATCGAACACGGCGGTCGGGAAGCGGTGCGCAGGAGCGAGCCGATAGTCCACCGAGACCACGGTCCAGCCCGACAACGCGCAGAGCTGCGCGGTGATCGATGCCCACCGAACGGTCGAGCCGTGCTGCCAGGAGCCGCCGTGCGCCCAGACCAACCAGCCACGAGCCGGGCCGGCTGGTTCGTGCACGAGCAGCTGAACCTCGGCACCGTCTTCGCTGGTGATGCGTCGCCGATGTGCCCGAGCCGGGCTGGTGTCGCTCATATCAGAGCTGCCGGAGGGCGCCGCCGTCGATGGACCACTCCGCTCCGGTCACTTGAGCGGTGCGGGGCGAGAGCAGATGGACGATCACGCCCGCAACCTCCTCGGGGCGACCGATGCGGCCGGTCGGCAGCCGCCGCTCCTCCCGGATGAACCGGTCGACGGCGGTATCGGGGTCGGTGTCGAAACGGGCGGCGAGTTGCTCGGCGAATCCACCCGGGGCGTCGAACAATGCGGTACGGGTCGGCGGCGAGGAAGTCCGCCGTATCGGGAAGCAGGCCGGGTTCCGGTGCGCGCCGGGCAACAGCGACCGGGCGAGCGCCTTCGGCCGCGAGTTCACGGACAGTGGCCAGACCGATGCCGCTGGTACCGCCGGTGACGATGACGACGTGGCCGTCGAGATTCAGGTTCATGAGAGTGGCTCCTGCGATGTCGGGGCTGCACCGGTGTGGGATCGACGCCGAGCGAGACGGGCAGCGATGACGAGAAACAGCGTGATCCGGGCCGGTCGCCGCGGAGGCGATCCGGCTTGTGTCCACTCTCTGCTGGATGTCCGACGGCAACCAGCACCCGCTGATGCCTAGCCCTGTCAGGGATACCCACGCGGCAGCCGGCCCGGACGGACCCGGACGCTGGTCTGGGTGCGATCCCGGTTGCGGCCATGAGGGTTCGACCGCGAGGGCTACTCCGAATCAGGAGGACGCCTTCGCCCAGCGGCCGCGCGGGGCAGGTCCCGGAAACAGCATCCGTTCGCTGTGCCGGAGTTGTCTCAGGCGCAGTGCAGCCCTTCGAGCAGCGAGCCGAGGATGGGGGTGCGCCGGGTGTCGGCGCGCAGCACGGCGGAGACCGGGATGCGCAGGCGGTGGCAGGCCAGCGGAAGTGCCGCGATGCCCGCGGTGGAACTGTTGGCGTAGAGGACGGTCCAGGCGTCGGGGTGGTTGATCAACTCCATGGTGGCGGTGTGGTCCGGGGGGATGGGCGGGCCGAAGGTGGGTCCGGTGGGGAGGTCAGCGAACGCGGTCCGGATGACGTTGTGCAGGAGGAACTGTTCGGACTCCGGCGGCAGGAGCAGCGGGTAGTGGCTGAGCTCGGCGAGGGTGACGTCGGTACGACCGGCCAGCGGATGCGCGGGAGCGGTGGCGAGAGTGAGGTCTTCCACCCATAGCTGTTCGACCACCAGCCCGGCCTGCTGCACGCTGCCGCGGATCAGCGCCAGATCGCAGTCACCGTCCGCGACGGCGGCGACCCGCTGGCGGAAGGGTTTGATGACGAATTCGATCTCCGCGCCCGGGTGCGCGTCGCGGGTGCCGGCGATGGCCGATAGCGAGCGGGTCGCGAAGGACATATTCGCCGCGAGCCGTATCCGGGGTCCGGTGGTGCGGATGGAGGCGCGGATGGCCGATTCCAGACCTAGCATCTGCTTGGCCAGCGGTAGTAATCTTGTGCTCGCGTCGGTGGGGACGACCGATCGTGTCGAACGCTCGAACAATTGGACGCCCAGGTCGTGCTCGAGCCGGGCGATCTGATGGCTGATCGCCGACTGTGAGATGAAGCACCGGGCCGCCGCCCGGCTGAAGCTGAGCTCCTCGCACACCGCGACGAAGTACGTGAGCTGGCGAAGTTCCACCTCGATCTCCATTCATGACCAGAACAGATAAGAGTCATCTCAAGTATGCGCCCTGAACCCTGAAATATCTGCGTTCCCGATGACGGTTCCTAATGAGTGAAGGAGGCTGTCATGCACAAGGTCACTGGGATCGGCACCGGCGTGGAGTACGCGGATGTCGTGATCGTCGGTTCGGGGTTCGGCGGGCTCGCCGCGGCCAAGCAACTGGCCAAGGCGGGAAGGGACTATGTCCTGATCTCGAGCACGCCGGAACATCTGTTCCAGCCGCTGCTCTATCAGGTCGCCACCGGGGTGTTGGCGTCCGATGAGATCGCACCCCCGATCGCGAACATCCTGCGCCGGCACAAGGAAGCGGATGTGCGACTGGGTCAGGTCGTCGCCATCGAGCCCGATGCCGCCGTCGTGACGTACCGGACAGCCGAGGGCGACCGGCAGATCCGCTACGGATCGCTCATCGCCGCGACCGGAGCCAGCCAGTCGTATTTCGGGCGCGACGATTTCGCCGACAAAACCTATTCGCTGAAAACCATCGACGACGCCAAGCTACTACGGGCCCAGATCGAACGGGTCTTCCGGGAGGCCGCCAAGGCCGACGAGGAAACGCGTCGCCGGTTGCTGTCCTTCGTGGTGGTCGGGGCCGGAGCCACCGGTGTCGAGGTCGCGGGGCAGCTGAAGGAACTGGCCAAGCGGTACTACCACCAGGAAGCCTCGGTGACCCTGGTGGAGGGCGCGGGCGCGGTACTGCCGCCGTTCGGTGGCGGGCTGTCGGAATACGCGAAGAAATCGCTGACCCGCAGTGGGGTCGAGGTGCTGCTCGGCACGTTCGTCACCGAAATCGAGGACGGACAGGTCACGGTCAAGGACAAGGACGGGACGCTGCGGCAGCTCGACGCCGAGACCATCGTCTGGTCGGCGGGCGTGCAGGCCGGCGGATTCGCGAAACTGCTGGCGGCGGCCACCGGCTGCGAAACCGATCGCGCCGGCCGGCTGCTGATCAACCCCGACCTCACCGTCGCCGGTTACGCCGATATCTACGCGATCGGCGATATGACCTCGCTCAACGGCTATCCGGGCCAGTCGCCGGTGGCCATGCAGGAGGGCCGCCACGCGGCCGACATCATCAGCCGTGACAAGCACCCGGGTACCCCGTTCGTGTACTGGGACAAGGGCAGCATGGCGGTGATCAGCCGGTTCAGCGCGGTCACGAAACTGAACGACCGCGTCACCTTCCGCGGCGTGATCGCGTGGTTCATCTGGCTGGCGGTGCACCTCTTCTATCTGGTCGGCTTCCGGAACCGGTTCGCCGCGGTCCTGTCGTGGCTGGTGGCGTTCATCGGCACCGGGCGGCCCGGGTTCCAGGAAGTGGACAAGCAGCACCTGGAACGGGTTCGCGAACCCGAACGGTTCGTCGCCTAGCGTCCGTGGGCGGGCCTGGTCGAGTGAGGTCCGCCCGCGGCGCACAGCGCCGGTGACGCCGCGGCGCACAGCTTCGGTGACAGGCGAATTCCAGGTCGTGGTCGGCCCAACTCCGGGGGCCGGATCTGTGGCACGGACGAACACGCGGATACCCGGCGGTGAACGTCTGGTGTGACCTACGTCTCGTTAACCGAACCGGCATGCGGGCGACACGTTACGGACGCCGTAGCGCAGTGTCGGACTGGCCTGCTTGGCAGCATGGCTATTACGTCCGTGCTGACGGCCCCGGCTCGACCGGCCGGCGGCGAGGATCACCGCTCCCGGTACGCATTGATCGTTTCCTCCGACACCGACCATCGCATCGCGGCGCAGCGGTTGCGGTACAACGTTTTCGCCAATGAGCCCGGTTTCCGGATTCCCGACGACGGGACCGGCCTGGACGCCGACAGTTTCGACCAGCACTGCGATCACATGCTGGTGCGTGACGAGTCGACCGGCGAGTTCGTCGGCTGTTACCGGATGCTGCCGCCGGACCGGGTCGCTGCGGCCGGCGGTTACTACACGGCCACCGAATTCGACCTCACCCACCTCGATCCCGACGGTCTGCGGATCGTCGAAATGGGCCGCGCCTGCGTGGTCCCCGAACACCGCAACGGCTCGGTGCTCACCCTGATGTGGGCCGGGATCCTGCACTACATCCAGCTCACCGGATACGACTGGGTGATGGGATGTGCCTCGGTGCCCATGCAGAACAGCCCAGACGAACCGGCCGGTGTCAATGTTCGCGGGGTCCGTGACCTCCTGCTCGGCAAACACGCCTGCGCGCCGGAGAAGCGGGTGCGGCCCTACCGTCCAGTGGCGGTCGACGGGGTGACACTCGACGACCTTCCCGCACCTGCCCGCCCGAAACTGCCGCCCCTGCTCAACGGGTACCTGCGGCTCGGCGCCGAGATCTGCGGCGAGCCCGCGCACGATCCGGATTTCGCCGTCGCGGATTTCGTCGTGTTGCTGGGGCTCGACACCATCAACACCCGGTACCTCGACCGGTTACGCGGCGCGGCCGCGAATTTCGACGGCGGGCGGTGATCTGATGGAGATCGCCGCGAACCCGGTCGCGCAGGTACCCGCTCCGGATGCCGGTCCGCCCGTACGGCACGCCTGGATGCCGGTGAGTCCGTGCGGGACGGGCTGTGTGCAGAATCGTCCCGACATCGGTGTGGTGCGCGCGGGACTCCGCGCGGCAGCGGCGGTATCGGTGCTGCTCGCCTACCCGTTCGCGCATATCGTCACGCCGGCGACCCGGCGTTCGGGAGTGCAGCGGCGATTCGCGCAGGCCCTCCTGCGTGCCTGCGGTATCCGGCTGCGCGTGGTGGACCGGCGAACCGGAGCTGCGGCGGTCGGAGCGCGGTTCGCCGGGCCGGGGGCCGGGGTCCTGGTCGTCGCTGGGCATATCGGGTGGGCGGATATCGTCGTGCTCGCCGCGGTGCAGCCGCTCGCGTTCGTGGCGCGGGCGGATCTGATCGACTGGCCGGTGCTCGGAAAACTCGCGCGGGTGCTGCGGGTTGTTCCGATCGAGCGGGAGCGCCTGCGCCGCCTGCCGCAGGTGGTGGAGCAGATCGGGCAGCGGCTCGCCGCCGGGGAACGGATCGGGTTCTTCCCCGAAGGCACCACCTGGTGTGGTCGTGCCTATGGGACATTGCGCCCGGCGTTGTTCCAGGCCGCCGTCGACACCGCGACACCGGTGCAGCCGGTCCGGCTGCGGTACCTGGATTCGCACGGTAATCGGTCCACCGTCCCGGGTTTCGTCGGCGACGACACTCTGGTCGGCTCGGTGGTCCGGGTATTGCGGGCACGGGGTCTCACCGCCGAGGTCGTCCTCGCCGCGGTCGAACCGGCGGGGACGGATCGCAAGGAGCTGGCGCGTCGGTGTGAGCGCGCGGTCCGGGCGGAAGACCTCTCGGATGCCGCGCACGCCGTGCTCGCGGCGGCGGGCCGGCAACTGGCCGAGGCGGTCGTGCCCGGGTGATCGGCCGGTCGGTTCGAGCCCGGCCTGTAGCGGTCCAGTCCTTTTCTACTGTTCGATAACGACTCACTCATCTATGTACCGCTGTTCAACGGCTACTCGAGTGCTGTGTCAGCGGGCGCTGCCCGTGCCGAGGAAGGGCGGCAGGCCGGGGAGCGCGAAGGGCAGGCCCGGCAGTGCGGGGAGATGGACCTGGGGCAGCAGGCTGGGCGCGGGCGGCGGGATGTAGGGGTTGGGCACGTTCCAGACCGGAGGGTTCTGGCTGCCGCCGCCGTGGTTCTCGCGGTTCCAGTCGACTGGCTCGTCGTAGTCGCGGCCGCGGTTGCTGTGGGAGTCGCGGTCGGGGTAGTTGTTTCCGCCGCTGTTGAGGTGGTCTTCGTAGCCGTCGTAGTTCTGGCGGTTGTGGTCTTTGTAGCCGTATTGGCCGTTGTCGTCCCAGCCGAAGTCGCCGTTGTCGCCCCAGTCGTCGCCGTCCCAGGCCTGGTGATCGTTGTCGTCCCAGCCGTTGCTGTCCCAGCCGTTGCTATCGCCGAAGCTGTCGCTGGAATCGCTGATCGGGGTCGCCTGGCCGGGGTCGGCGAGGGCGGGGCCGGCGGTGACGGCCAGGGGGGCGAGGGCGATGACCGCGATCGCGGCGATTCGCGCGGCGAGGCGGCGGGTGCGCTGTTCGGGGTTTCGGTTCATCGGTGGGTCCTCACTCGTCACGCCCCGGTCTGGCCTGGGGGGCGGTCGCACCTTTGCGGTGCTTTATTGGAACATCGCCTACCGTACCGCTATCCAACGGTACGTTCAATAGGTGGGTGTCAACCGGGGTGACCGGCACTACTACCGCGGTGACTCGGAATGTCCGGTCCCGGCGACGGGCGTGGGGGATTGCGACTACGGTGGGTATGAACACGATCGAGCAGCCGTCCGGCTGCCGATTCCGATGAATGCCCCTCCCGAGCAGGTCTGGAGGTGATTTCTGTGACCAGGGAACTCCAGCTCGGCCAGTGGCTGCATCGGGTCCGGATGGTCTCGCGGCGGATCCTCGCCGCGACCGACGACGACAGCCGCCGTCGGACCGATCGGGGCGGCAGGCCGCCCAACAGCCTGGTGGAACGAGGTATGGGCAGAATTATGCGAAGTAGGTTGCGCCGCTGACTGTTATCACCGGTGAGACCGCATGAGCCGGTAGGCCGGACGAGTAACTTGTTCCAGCCGCCCGCGCAACGAAAACCCGCAACACCCAATCACCTACGACCGGAGTACCGACTGTGCACAACGACGAACCCGGACTGTTCAGCCACGTCCCCGCCGAACCGGAGCCCTACGCGCCGCCGACCGTGGATCATCAGCCCCTCTTCCTGACCGCCACACCCGAACAGGACAACGCCGCGCCGTCGGACGACGGCAGTTGGTAACCCTTTCCGCCCGTGTGCAGGACCTCGGCTACGCGGCCGGCTGGCGGATGGTCCGCGCGCTACCGCACCGCTGGGCGGTCTGGCTGTTCGACGCCGCCGCCGATCGTGTCGCCCGCCGCACGGGTGGCCCGGTCCAGTTACGGCGCAACCTCGCCCGAGTGCTCGGTGTCACGCCCGAAGAGGTCCCGCAGGATCTGATGCGGGCAAGTCTGCGCTCCTACGCCAGGTACTGGCGGGAGGCTTTCCGGCTGCCCGCGATGGACCCCGAAGAACTGGCGCGGACCATCGAATCCTCGGCGACCGGGCTCGACCACATGCATCGCGCGCACGCCGCCGGTCGCGGCGTGGTCATGGCCCTGCCGCACAGCGGCAACTGGGACCTGGCCGGGGTCTGGGTCGTGCGCCGGCTCGGTACTCCCACCGTTGTCGCCGAACGACTGAAACCGGAATCCCTGTTCCGGCGATTCGTCCGCTTCCGCGAGCACCTCGGATTCGAGATCATCCCGCTGACCGGCTCCGAGACGCCGCCGTACGCACAACTCGCCGACCGGCTGCGCGCGGGAGGCCTGGTCGGCCTGCTCGGCGAGCGCGATATGTCCGGCGCGGGCGTCCCGGTCACGTTCTTCGGCGAGCCGATGACCATGCCCGCCGGTCCGGCCCGGCTCGCGATCGAGACGGGCGCCGCGCTGCTGCCGGTGCACTGCTGGTTCACCCCGACCGGCTGGGGCTTCTCCGTCGGTGAACCGATCGACACTTCCCGCGGCCTCCAGCACGCCACTCAGATCCTGGCCGACCGTTTCGCCGCCTCGATCGCCGCCCATCCGGCCGACTGGCACATGCTGCAGCGACTCTGGAGCGAAGAATGAGCCCGCCGCCGCCGTGCGGATCGGCGCACTGACCTCACGGTATGAATCCGCACGTCAACCGCCCGGGAGCAGGGGGGAATAACGGGCGACCCGTGACAGCTATCCTTTACTGGTCATGAAGTCGGCACAGCGTTTCCGCAGGTCCCCGACGTCGCCCAGTATTTCCCATGATTTCCCTGTTTGTGCAGTTAGATGGCACTTTGCGGGTCCCGACGCTGTTCCTTCGTGCCCCTGGCTTCCCATCCTGACCCGTGTGAAATCTGTAGAAAATTTGTAGCGCCACGCACCGGGCAACAGGCGGAACCGGCGGGGCGCCCCTGGGGATGCTGTCCGGGCGGGTCGGATTTCCAACCGGCTGGGCGACTCGGCGGTCGTTCGTCACAGGTACCGATACTCGGTTGGACACGCAAAGCAAGGTCAACCGGGAAACGTCTTGGTCATGGTGGATTCGTGTCCGATCTGACGATTGCGATGATCGAGTGGGCCGGCTGACTGCGCGTGTCTCGGCCTCGTCAGTTAGATGCCCGGCTTCGGCGAGTCTGCGGAGGATGACCTGCCGTTCACAAGTGGGCATGCGCTCGGTGCCTGTAGCCCGCAACGGAGGTTTCAGTTTCAGCCCGGCGTGATCGATGCAGTGAAGCGGCGCGTGCGCCGACGACGCGGTCGCGGACCGGATTCTCGACCGGGAGGCGTGCGGCAGGGGCGGATGGGACTACGATGGTGAGAACACCGTCGAGCAGCCGATCGGCTGCCGAGCCCGACAGGACCTCTTTCGAACTGCCGCAATCCCGCCACCTCCGCGACGGGTTGCTCCACTCGGCAGTCCGGCGCGGAGCGGCCTTGGGTTCGGATGGGTATCCCCGAAAGGCCCCGGACCGCCGGTCGGCCCGACCACCACGGGACGCGCATCTCGACCTTGCCTGCCGCGACTTCCACCGGCAGCGCACACCGAAGATCGGAGCACGAACATGTACGACGACAATGCTGGACTGTTCAGTCACGTCCCGGCCGAACCCGAGCCGTACGCGATACCGGCCGATGCTCCGCAACCGGTGTTCCTGACCGCGGTGCCCGAGCCGGACGCCGCCACCCGCCCGGACGCCGGTTCCAGGTAGGCCGGTTCCAGTCAGGGCCGGCGCGCTACTGATTCGGTAGCAGGCGCCGGATCGGCAGGTAACACCAGCACTACTTGTGGCGACCGGCCAGAACAGCCGCCAACTCGAGCCCGACCCGCCGTGAGCTCCTGCGCATCGCCACAACCCCAGATCCCGCTGCTGTCGGCCGAGCTTTACAAGATCGCCAGCATGAGGTGTCGGCGCGCCGCACCGGAATGGGTGTGTGGGGGTCAGGGGTTCGAGTCCCCTTAGCTCCACAGAAATAGCAGCTGGGTGCCAGTGCTGGGTGCGATATATACGCTGCCTACGTCCGCCCGGCGCAATGAGCACATGTCAGAACAGGAGCAGCTGGTCGTTGTCCGGAACCTTTTGCCGGTTGACTCGATGAACATGGGCCTGATCGCCTGTGATCGCTGACGCGGCGCGCGAACTGTTCGATGGTGTTGCTGGATCGTGTAGAGGAGCGGCAGGTCGCCTGGTTGCTGGTGGCTGGTAGTTGCCGATCTGGGGCGCCGGCGGGCAGCTCGGGATTTCTCCAGGAGCGGTGTCTGGCGAGAGTGTGTGGCTGCAGTTGACGCAGGTGAGCGGTTGCCGAAAGTTCCGGGTTCGCCGGAATTGAGGGGCGTCGGTGTATGCCGGGAGATGGCCGTTCTTTACGAACGTGTTCTGGAGCCGGACCCAGCGCAAGTGAGCGAGCGCCTCGGGGTCGGCGATGGGTGGGGGCCCGGTAGTGCCGACCACAGTCGGGACGGGACTGGAGGTCCGGGAGGGATTTATGTGCACCGGCTCGGTTGCCGGAGTGGGGTGATTGTGCTGGTTGAGGCGATGCTGTCGACGTGTTCGCAGGAGCTCGCGTTCGTGGTGTAGCGCGTCGGTCAATGACTGGTGCAGCTGGGTGGGGATCGCGAGGCCGCGCGGTGTCAAGGTGAGGTCGTCGAGTCGGCATGGGTGTGCGAGCAACTCGTCGTAGACGCACGGCGGCAGGTGCGGCACCTGGTGGGTGGCATTATCCTCGGTCGGCGGTTCTGGCCATAGGGTTCGATGCGGTGCCCCGATCATCACGGACGCGGACCGCTGGGCGGGATCCAATGTCCACAGGTGTTGACGGCTGTCGGGCTCGCTGAGCACGATCCAGTGCGGACGGCTGGTGGGATGCCAGAACCAGACATCGACGACTCCGTTGCGTCGGTAGTCGTGATGTCTTTGGCTCCACTCCGCATCTGTCAGCGGCCCCCTCTGGACTTCGAGAGCTACTTCCCGGCGGTCGGCGAATACGACGCGGACATCGGCGCGGCGTTCCCGGCGGGGCATCCACACCTCGGTATCGGCTTCGACCACACCCGGCTGACGGAGAGCCCACTCGGCCAGCACGGCCTTGCCGGTCAGATGCCACAGTGTCTCAGGATGATGCCGGCTGCCGACGGGCGCGAACCCGGGTGGATGGGCGAAGTGCGGTCGGCGTTGCCCACCCACGCGGGCGCGGACCACCACGGGTACTTTGTCGCCGAACTCGGTGAAACAGGCCGCGCATACCAGCGACCTGTCACCGACGAGGCTTTTGCGCCTGAAGTCGTGTACGTGCGGGTCGGCGGGATCTGTCGGCGCGCAGACGTACTGCCCGCACGAGAGATCGAGCGCGACGGTGAGCTGGTCGGAGAAACCCACTCGGACACCCCTGTCGAATAGACGGTGAGCCCTCCGGCAGACGCGGGAAGGCTACGGAGGGCCGCTCTATTCGAGAAAAATGGGTTCGGCTGAATTCAGTTCAAAGAGCCTGGAACGGCTGAAGTATCTGTATGGGTATGTTTCGCCGAGTGGGTGTGAAGGTTTGAGTAGGTGCTGTGCGGCCTGTGCTTTAGAGTAGGGCGTTACGAAGTCGCTGTCGAGAAGAACTGTTGCGCAACATCTTCGACAACTTTCCATCCGACAACACCGCCGCGGAGGCCGCAGCCCTGATCGAGGATCACGTAGCCCCGTGGGGCCGACCCCAACATCGACTGCTTATCAAGCCCACTTCTCGCCCTCGGCCATCGACACCGGGCGGGGCGAAGCTGGCCGCCATGGGTGCAGGGTGCCGGAGGGAGCCCGCTTTTCGAGGCTGGGGGTGCCGAAGTTGGCGGATGAGTCAGAATCTCGGGCGCAGGGTAGGACTTGAATCCCTCAGTGCGGCAGATTTACCGATTCGGTGTGTTCGATCACATCGAACGGTAGACGATGTTGATCGAGAGGATCAAGCGCTGGTTTGCGGTGGCGCACGGTGGGTGTAGATCCCTCTATCGTGCCCCGAAGGTGGGCCGGACGCTAATCATCCGAACCCGCAGGTGGTTGATGGTCCCGGACTGGGCTTCAATCCGATAGATTCGGCTGGGCGGCGGGGTCGTTCTGATGACGGTCAGTTTCGTGGGTTGATGGCTGGTCATGAGGGTGGGGCGACGACGGTGTACGGGTTGGGGGGATTCGGTTGTTGATGAATTTGCCCCTGAGCCGGAGAGAGCGGCCGGCAGGTGAAGCTACGCGAAAGAGCTTGCGTGATCTGGCATCCTTGAAGCGTGCAGGCAGAAGACATTGCGAAGGAGCTCGCCGCTCATACGGAAGCGCTCAAGTTCGAAGTTGACACCTTGGCGCGGTGTTTTGCCGGGAACCGATTCTTCAGTGACAAGAACAATCCGTCATGCGCACTTCGGCTACCTCATGTCCTGCATGGCGCAGGTCGATGCACTATCGGTGCTTGAACAAGGCGCTCTGGGAGGGCAGCAGACGTCGAGGATGATGGGCTTCCTGGGCCGCTACATGCTGGTGGGAGGTCCCGAGGATCACCGGGTCGCGCTTGAGTTGTTCAGGCACAAGCTTATGCACCTCGGCAGGCAGGCGTTCGTGTTCGATACGACGACCGACATTGCCTACACCTGGCGGCTCCAGTTCACCGACATCGAGGAGATCCGGCTGCGTCACTTCACCCTCAGTGTCCTCGACCCTGCAACCGAGCCTGAGATTCTGTCGTTTCGGCCGAGCATGCCGACGGCGGTCAAGGCGCTCAATATCCATCTGCCTTCGCTGGCCAATGACATCCATCGACTCAGCGAGTCGTACTCGTCTGCCATGCTGGCTGACGCCGGGCTACGGCAGAAGGCCGAAAACGCCTACCCGGACATTCGTTCACAGGAGTTCAACGGCTGAAGGTGCACGGACCGATGCTCGACCTGCGGCAATCGTTGTCGCAGGTTGGTGCCCTCGGCAGGAAACACAAAACATGGGCAACTAGAAAACGCCTGGTCATTATGGGTATGTACCCCATGTGAGAGATCGCGGTGTCGTGTCCGCTCGGTCGACTTGGAGGTGTTTGGCGCTGCTCACGAAATCTATCGGCTGAAGATGCGGGGCCCGCGATGGGTGCCGTAGTTCTCCCGTCCCACTAGGTTTGGAATGGCTGACGGATCTACTCGGCGCGCGTGGACGGCATCAGCGCGGTTGGCTACCGCTGTGCCGATGTCGCGGTATTTGACGGTAGGCAGGATCCGAAACGCTTGGTCCGCACGGATCAGATAACTCGCGTGGACAGCCGCGTGGTCCCGAATTGGTCCCAACACTGCATGTCGTCGAATAAAGCAACCCTTCCCGACGCAGTTCAGGAGGGATTTCTTGTGTCGGGCAGGGCAGTCAGCACATTTGACGAGCACGAATCCTCTTCGTCTTGTTTGGACCAGCAACGCCTGACAACCATCACATCGTGTAGGCCCTGCCCGGCTCATCTACTGGCCGGCCCCGACATCGTGGCCCGGTCTGTGTACACCGAGGACTGCGCCCGTGCGATCATGCGCGCCTGTGTCACCTCCGGTCGCTTCCGAGTGTCGGTGCCAAGAAGTACTCTCACGGGCACGGTTGCGAGATAGGGGAGTTGCTCAATGACACGTCTAGAGATCGCCGGGCGGTACGTCGAGATCAAAGGAACACGGCGTGTCGGCGGGCAGTCAGAGGTATTCCAAGCCACTGACCTCGATCAGGGTGGCCGCCGGGTGGCGGTGAAGATCGTGCCGGCAAAATCTGACGAGATCTTCCGGATCTACTTCGAGCGGGAGACTGCGGCGTTACGCACATTGAGCCACCCCAACATTGCATCACTGCTCGACAGCGGAGTCGATGAGTCCGCTTCTGTGTATTATGTTGTGCTGGAATGGATTCCGGAAACCCTCACGACGTGGTTGGCGAGCCTTTCGGAGCTGCCGGGTTGGGACGATGTTGCCGATGTCGTCGCTCTTCCGCTGGCTTCCGCGTTGGCGCATTCACACTCACTGTCTGTGCTACATCGTGATGTGAAACCGGGAAATGTGTTGTGGGACGGCGGCAAAACAATGCTCGCCGATTTTGCCTTGAGCAAGATCAAGAATCAGATCGCTGGCGCGAGTGACGCTACGGTGCTGGGGCCGACGAGCGCGCCGTGGGCGCCGCCCGATCGCACCTCGCGGGGGTCGGCACGATTCGATGTGTATGGACTGGCTGCGACGCTGCTGCAATGCGTAAGCAAACAGATATTCTCCGACTATCACCACGTCGCTGCCGCCTTGGCCGACGCGGATACACCACCATCTATTACCGATCTGTTGCGCCGCGCGCTCGATCCCGATCCGGCACGGCGGCCGGCGGACGCGCAGGTCTTTTATTATGAGCTGCAGGCCATTCAGGCCGAGCGCGGCAGGAAGTGGCATCGCGCCCTGCAGATTCCCGTTGTGTTGACGAAGACCGCCCGCGAGGCGCTACAGCAGGCTGGCGAAGGACGTGCGGCAGAAGATTTGATCGATCAGCGGCTCGGGACGGCTACGTATGGGGTTCCTCGTTTGAAGACCCTGCCTGACGGGCGCACGAGTTTGACTGCCGATGAGTTTCAGCTGGTGGGTGACCAGGTGAAGCTGATACTGGTCTACGAGGGTGACACCAAGCTGGTGTGCAAACGAGCAGAGGTGAGCAACTTCGAGGAACTCGAATACCTTCGGAGGCTCCCCGAAGCCGTGATGATCGATTCGCGCGACTTGGTTTTCACCGCACGTCCGCCGATCCGTCCGCAGGAGTCCGCCCGGGCTGCATTCGATTTGCGCAACCGGTTGCGCAAATCTGTGCAGGATGCTGGTGACCGCTCCAGCGACCGAGCAGCCAATGCGCGACTGGACACCTGGTCGAAACTCATTGATGCCAAGGAACAGTTGGAGAAGCGGCTCGAAGAGCCCATTATCTACACCCGGGTCAGCAGTTCTGGCGTGGAGTTCATGCTGCAGACGACTATTCCGTTGACGGCGTCGATTCTCGACCAGGAACGTATCGCGCGACCGAGCGAGGATGTGCCGGCCAGTAAAGGTGTGCACGTGATTGTCGACGACGTCGACGACGAGGGAACGGACTTCACCGTGCGTGCATTGAGCCGCGGCGCCGACATTCCCTTCAATGGTGTACTGGTGCGTGACCGCACCCCATCGCGCGCGGCGATCCGCCGTCAGAAAAGTGCGCTGGCCTCTTTGCGGGAGGGCAGCGCTGCGCGCCCCCATCTACGGGAGTTGGTGCTCGACCCGTCGCAAGCGCAACCACCTGAACCTGTTGAGTTTCAGGCTTCTGCAGCGGATTTGGACGAAGATAAAAAGGTTGCTGTGTCCAAGGCTCTCGGGTCGGCAGACCTGTTTCTCGTCGAGGGGCCGCCGGGGACCGGAAAGACGTCGTTCATCTGCGAGCTGGTCAACCAGTACCTGGCAGAGAGGCCGCGAGACAAAGTGCTGCTGGTCAGTCAGATGCATGTGGCGATCGACAACGCCGTAACCCGACTCTACAAGTCGGGGGTCACCTCGGTGGTGCGTTTATCCAGCAATGACGACCGCGTCGACGCCGAGGCTAGTCATCTACTGCTGAGTAACAAACTGGCGGTGTGGGTTGCTGGGGTCGCTGAGCGTGCCGCAGTAGGTATGGCCGCGTTGGCCGAACGGGAAGGTGTCCAGATCGAGCACCTGACGCTGGCGCTGGCGACTGAGGAAGCCCTGGCGACGCTGCGCCGCCAGCAGGACTATGTCGAGGTTCTGGGGCCGATTACTGACGAGGACCGCCTCGACAATGAGGACCTTCCCGAGGATCGGGCCGAAATGCTCGCCGGCTATCAGCGTGCGATCGAGCGGACTGAGGAAGCGGTCGTGGCGGTGAGAGCTGCTGCGGGTGAGGCTGGCGTGGATGTGCCCGAAACGCTCGACCAGTCCACGCTGGAGACGTTGGTGGAGGAAGTTCTTGGAGGTGGGACGGTAGAGCGGCAGCTGCGTCAACTTGTTCAGACCCAGGGGGACTGGCTGGCGAGCCTGAACGACCCAGCGGCGGCCGAGCCTATGTTTCTCCCCACCCAGAGTGTCGTTGCTGGAACATGCATGGGGTTTTTGGCTAACTCAACCATCGGCGCCATGCAGTTCGACCTGTGCATCATCGACGAGGCGTCGCGCGCGACGGCAGCGGAGCTGCTGGTGCCGATGACACGGTCCAAGCGGTGGGTGATGGTCGGGGACACCAAACAGCTTCCGCCGATGGTAGAGGAGGTGCTTGAGCACGGCGACATCGTCACGACCTTCGATCTGGATCGTGATGTGGTGTCGAGGTCGTTGTTCGACACCCTACTCGACGAGGTGCCACAAGCATGCCGCACGAGTCTGGTCACCCAGCACCGGATGGCAGTGCCCATCGGTGAACTCATTTCGCAGACCTTCTACGGAGGGACGCTCATCCATGAGCCACTGCCGGTGCTGGACCTGAACACCATCGACGAGGACGACCGGCTGGTGTGGTTTTCGACCAGCCACCGCAGCAACCGCTACGAGGAGGCAAAATTTCCGGGCAGCGCAAGTGCTTTCAACAAGCTTGAGGTAGAGAAGATTGCCGAGATGATCAAAAGTCTCAACGAGCAGGCCGTTCGCGGACGATTCAGGCGGCTGTATGGGCACAAATTGGAAGTCCTGGTGCTGAGCGGCTATCAGAAGCAGCGCACGGAGATTCAACGTGCCCTGCGCCGCCTCGGTGTCTTCGGCAGCTCCCATATTGATGTGCAGGTGAAAACAATTGACGCCGTGCAAGGCAGGGAATCGGACGTCGTCATCTTCTCGGTCACCCGCAGCAACTTGACTAGCGAGTTCGGCTTCCTGGGGCAGCCATATACGGGTCGAATGAACGTCGCACTGTCGAGGGCCCGCGAAGCCTTGTGGATCGTCGGTGACTCGGAGTTCTGCGCGAGCCGCGAGGGTCCATTGAAAGACGTCGTTCACCACATCATGTCGAGTTCAGGCGGAAAGGTGCAGTACCTATGAGCCGCGACATCTTCGCCGCCGCTGCCCGTCGGCATGCCCACCAGCTGCCGGGCTACATCCTGCTGGCGGCCGAACCCGCTGCCGTCCCCGCCTCATCGCTGAACCTGGACATCCTCGCGGAACAACCCGAAGAGCTTGAGGCTGCACAGAAGTACGCGCTGCGCGCCATGTTGAACGGTATCGATACGGTCGATGACCTGCAGCTGTTCCTGGGCTTGGACCGCTCTGACGCGCTCAGGACGATCGCTGGGCTGTTGGAAGCGGAGCACATCGACTACAGGCCACCGGAGCTGGGGGAGCTGCGGCGGCTGACGCTGCTGGACACTGGACGTGAAGCCGCGCGCGACGCTCAGCTGCGTCGACCGGCGCCAGCATCGCTCCAAGTTGTCTACGACCGTCTCGGCATGCGGCTGACCGGTTGGCGGAGAAAGACCCTCACACGAACTGGGCAGGCCAAAGCTGATCCGGGACGGATCCTGTTGCCGCCAGCGAGTAGTAAGCTGCTGCAGCTTGAGGACCTCAGTGTCGACGAACTGACTGCAGCGCTTGGCCTCCGGCGAGAGAATGTGCGGGTCCTGGGCATTGCCGGTGTCACCGAGAACCGCAACTATTACTACAATGCGATCCTGTTGGTGTACAAGGACATTGAATCCAACGCCCTGCGCCTGGGGGTCGATATTGATGGCTGCTGGAGCGAACTGCACGCCACTGTCCTCGACACCATTGGGGCCGTTGATCGGCTCGGCCTGACCACGGCACCTCCGGAAAACCCGTACGTGCCCATCCCGGACTCAGAGGCGACCGGTGTCCGGCTGTCCCGCGATGAAGTGATCGCTATCCAGAAGGCGTTGGTCGAGGAGGAGGCCAGTACTGACAGGGCTGAACTGAACCGTGTGCAGATCCGATGGCTCGGTGTCTATGAGCATCCGCAATGGCTTGAAGAGGCCGTTACGAACTCGCAGCGCCGACTGCTGATTATCAGCCCGTGGATCACTCGTAGCGTCGTTACCTCACGATGGGTGCGGCAGCTGGAAACTCTTGCCCGTACCGCCGATGTCACCATTTTCTGGGGCTTCGGGGACAACGAAAAAACCGATACCAACGCTCTGGGGGACCTCCATGAAGCGGCGCGGCGCTCCAGGCGGCTCGCGATTGTCAAAGTCGATGACACCCACGCAAAAGTGCTTGTCAGCGATGAATATTACATTAAGACCAGCTTTAACTGGCTGTCCTTCCGTGGTGATCGGTCCCGCAAATACCGGCAAGAAGAGGGCGACCTGGTCCAGGACCAGGAACTCGCTGACCGTCAATACGACAGGTACATGACCAAGAACTGCGGACGGGCGACTGAAGTCGTCGGCACGTTGCCTGCACGATACCGCCAGCTCGTTACCGCGAGCATTGCTGCGGAGGAGTCGGCCGCCGCGCAGCAAGCGGCAGCCGCAGTTGCGGTCGGTCAGCCCGTCGGTCGGTCCCTACCCAAACCTGCCGCGCCGCCGCGATCCCGCGACGAAATACGAAGAGTTGCCCTGCGTAAAATCACTGTGGGGCAGACCATGTCGGGAGTGATCAAGAATGTGACCAACTTCGGCGCGTTCGTGGACCTAGGTGATGCCGTCACCGGGTTGATCCACATCTCGCATCTTTCTGCGCGGCGTCCTGGGCATCCTACCGAGGTCGTCAACGTCGGGGACAACGTGACAGTGGCTGTCCTTAACGTCGACTTCGACAGAGAGCGTGTCTCGCTCAGCTTGAAGGCCGAGAGTCGTACTGGCCGGAAACGCTGATAAACGACAACTGCTCGGTGCAACCTGTACAAGGAGCGAGTATATGACAACGGGGTGATGTGCTAGTTCAAGTGGTGATGGCGCTCGCCGAACTGAACTCAGATGGGCCAGGGGCCCGGTTAGCGGCAGATAGTGCCCTCGGAGGATTCGAACCTGTAACGCCGAAATTCGCCCCGACCTGCGAAGACGACTGTCCAGGTTTGTGCCCTCGGCGGGGCACGTCGAACATGGGAACGCGGGTGACCTGGCGATCTACTCTGGTCAACTGGTAATCGAAGCGGATTTCGCCCTGGGCTGAGCAACGGTGCGGTGTTCAGCGCGTGGCCATCATCGGTGACTACTCAAGTTTGACGCACATCCCCTCTGTGGTCGACTGCCGTCCCCGCCACCACCGTCGAGCGATGGTCGACAGCAGGACTTGAACCCCGAACCCGCAGTTCGGAAATGGGAACCTTGAACCGTCGGGGCGAGATATCCGAAGCGGACATGTGGGCACGTAGTTGGTCGAACTATCTTCCCACGTGGGCCGCTCTCGGTTGGGGTTGGATGTTGTGGCCTATATCGAGACCCAGGCGTATTTGTTCTGGAGGTAGGTTTCGATTCCGTCCCGACCGGATTCATGTCACCAACCGAATTGTTTGTAGACGCTGAAGGGCGCGGAGTGGTCGAAGTCCATGGCAGTTCAGTGAGATGGCGGCGGCCTGGAGTTGCTTGGCGAGGGTGCCCGGGCCGACGCTGATCATCGCGCGCCGGATTATTCGTCCTGGTCCTCGTCGTCGATCGGTTCAGTGATCCATTCCGGAGGTACGAGGGCTTGGCTGTTGCTGTAGCGCCAGCGTTCGACGACGTGGTCACGGAAGAGTGGCTCTGCCAGGTCGGCGTGTTCGACGACGATGACCTGGAGGGCACCGTCGAGGGCCTGGGTGGTGTTGACGATGGTCTGGTAGACGTTCAGTAGGTGGCTGAGGTCACGTGTGGGTTCGCCGTAATCGGGTGGGAAGTACACCTGGGACGGCTGGTCGAGGATCAGCGTCCGTGGGACGGGTCCGCGATGTTCACCAAACCACTCGTGCAGGCTCAGCAGCGTGGCGATGTGGTAGCCGAGGTGGTTCTCGGCGCTGCCCATGTCGGCGAGCCGGACGGGGCCGTCGTTGGTGTCGGCGACGACGGTCAGCCGGTTGACGTCGAGACGGATGGGGGTTTCTGAGTGGTCGAGCCCCAGCGCAGCTGCCTTGGTGCGGATGTTCTGGCTGATCAGCGACAGGTAGCTGGTGAGCCGGTCGTCTTGGGTGTCGTCGCTGAGGAGATCCTCCAGTTCAGCGATCTGCCGTTGTAGGTCCTCGCGGCGGTCCTCGACCTGTGGGGCACTGACGTGTTGGGCGGTGGTGTCTAGGTAGAGACTGATGCGGCCACGCACATGGGCTGCGCGCTGCGTGTCGTCCGGCTCCTGTTGCAGCGCGCGCAGTCCGGCGCTGATCTCGTTGATTTCGTCCTGGTTGCGGGTGAGAGCTGCGCGCAGCCGCTGTAGTTGTTCCTCTTCCTGCGCCAGCTGCCGTTGCAGGGCCGGTGTATCGCTGCCGATGACGTGGAGGTCGCCGTCGAGGCGTTCGAGGTCGTGCATGATGGCGGCCACCGTGCTGTTGGCCGAGGCGATCGGGCTCTCACACACCGGGCAGTGAGCGGCCTGAGAGGCATCCTGGTCCACCCGCATCAACCCAAGCGACGCGAGGCGGGTGCGCTGCTCATGTGCATGTCCGGCGAAGTCGTCGTTCTCCTCGAGTGCGCGTTTGAGGTCGGCGATGCGAATCCGGGACTGCCCCACGGCACGGCGCAGTTGGGTACGTCGACCAGTGGCGGCGGCCAACGGATCGTTGTCGTTGTCCGCTTCGGGCACGAGCTGGATCCTGCCTTCGAGGGCGGAGCGGAGCAGGCTGGCGACTTCCACGGCGGTCGGCTCGCTGTCGCGACGTTGAAGCAGCCCTGCCTCGACCGCCTCGGCCAACAGCGCTCGGGCCTGGCCCGAAGCCGGGCCGAGGTTGCGACTTTGGGCGAGTTTGGCCTCAAGGTCGGAGAGGTCCCGGCGCAGCAGCCGCAACCGGCCGCGCAGCGCAGCTTGTTCGGGGTCGACGGCGCCGAGGAAGTACGGGATCACACCGCGGATGGTGTTCGGGCGCCACTCCTTGCCCTGGGAGTGGAACAGCAGATCGGGGTTGGCGACCTCGTTCTGTCCCTGGAAGCAAAAGTACAGTGCGTGACGGATCGAGGGGGCGATGGTCTGGGCGCCGGCGGCGGGAACCTTGACGGTCCGGTCGATCCCGGAGAAGTCGCTTAGGAGGTCCTTGGCGACGTCCAGCGGTGTCGTGAAGGACAGCTCCTCCAGCGGGGGAGGTGGGGTGGCAGGGGCCTGGGATAGGACGCACAGCACCGTGCTGATGGCGGCTCCGCGCTCGGGGGCACGCCGAGCGACGAAGAGCTGCTGGCCCGGTTTAACGAGGGTGACGGCGTAGACGCCCACATACTTGCGGACCTTGCCAGCCTTGACAGGGTAGTCGGAGCTGGCCAGACAGTAGTCGATGATCGTCAGCAACGCGCTCTTCCCGCGCCGGGAGTCGCCTGTGACGATATTGAGGGTGCCGGTGCGGAAGGGGACCGTGCGGACCTGACCGGGCTGCTTTCCATAGACGGTGACCGCCTGGACCTGAAAAGTCACGCTCGAACTCCCAGGAGTGTCAGGACGGTGCTGATGCTGCCGGTGCTGGGCAGCCAGCGCCCGAGGTGTTGGGCAGCCTTCTGAATCGCGGTGTGCTGCTCGGGGCCGTCCTTGAGGGCCGTCACCGCCCGCGGTGTCACGGTCAGCCCGGTGCCTTGCAGTCTGAGCACACCGCTCTGCAGGGCGAATTGCAGTCCCGGCCGGACGACGGTGGCGAGGGCGGTGGCGTTGAGGCCCATCGCTACGCGCACGGCCTCGTTCTCGTCGAGCCAGCCCATCAGCCCTGTTCGGGTGGTGGCCGGCAGCACCGCACGGATGGATGGCTGGAGGGCCATGACCGCGGCGGTCACGGCGACCGGAATTGGGCAGGCGGAGAGGTACTTCTTCTCGTAGCCCTGCACGGCCCGGACGCACACGAGTGCGGTGAAGGCCGGGTTGAACAGGGCGCGCTCCTCCCGGCTGAGGTCAAGATCGGCCATCTGCGGCTCCGGTCGGCTCCAGCAGGGCAGCCAGGCGGGCGGTGAAGTCCGGGTGCCACCCGACCTGCAGCTCGTCCGCGAGCATCTGGTAGGAGCCCTTGGTGACGAATACCTCTTCGCAATTGGGGCGGATGCGCATCCGGGCGTCGTGGTCGACCCAGCGATAGATCAGCTTGGCCTGCCGCTTCATCTCTTCTTCGGTGGCTTCCTCGCCGAGTTCCTCGCGCATCTCTGCGAAGCGCGACTCCCACTCCTGCACGAGCCTGCGCTCATAGGCGCCGATCTCCCCGGTACGCACCAGATTCTCGTTGGCCCAACGGGATCGTTGGGCGAAGGCCCGCACCCAATCTCGCACCGCGTAACCAATTCGTTCCGTGCCTACGCCGATCAACCGCAGTTGATGGACGAAGATCTTGTCGGCGGCATCGACGGCGGCCGGGTCGGTAGCTGTCAGATCGAAGATGTCGCGATCGATAGGCAGGTTGTGTTCACCGATCTGGCTCCGTAGATCGGTGAATAGCTCATCGAACTCGGCGCCGGTCACGGGATCCGACCCTGGGGAACTCATCTGGACGGACGCCCGTTCGAAAAACCAGCCCTCCAGGCGCTGAAGAAAGGCATCGGCGAAGCGTCGCTCGACGGCCAGACTCGCATAGCCCAGCAGGTCATTCCTGATCTCGTCCATGCCCGGTGCATCACCGATGACTTCTATGCGACTGACGAGTTCGGCCCGGCGCCGCTCGTCGAGCGCGTCGAATGCGTCGAACGCCTTGGCGAGGGTCTCGCTCTTCGACGACTGGCGGGCTTGGACGAGCAGGTCGGCGGCGGCCTGCTTGTCGCGGTGCCCGGTGGCCTTGGGCTGCAAGAAGAATCCCGCGCTTCCCTCAGGCAACTCTGCGGTGGTAATCAGGTAGAGGCTTGTCTCGGCAAGGTCGATGCGCTTCTCGGTGACCGCCTGCGACCAGACCCTGATCGTTTTCCATAGGTCCGACGACAGGTCCGTCAGCCTCACGTTATCTGCCCGCTTCTTCAGCTGGGTCAGCTCGGTGCGCGACCCCATCTGGGCCTGGACATCGTCGGTTGCCTCAATCGCTACACTCCACTCGATCCCGCCCCTGGAGAGCTCTACGCACCGCTGGAGAGCCACACGGAGTTGGTAGAGGTAGCCGAGCGCTGACGCCGATGCCTCGAAGGGATTTACAGGGCTGTTCATGCACCCATCGCCTCCCTCTGGTTGCCGAGTACGACGATCATTCCATGGCTGCGCCGCAGTTTGACTACGGATTGCCGAACTTGCCTGACCATTACGAGTGATGACCAGCCACCTGTGGTAGCCGGACGACTTCGACGCAGGCAACCTGTCGCCCCGCCGACTCGACGGTCAGCGAGCTACAGACTCGGTCGGAGTGCTTTGGATGTCCTGGACGCTGTGATGTCCCAGTGCAATCTGATGGCGCTGTGTGAATGACGGCGATACCGCTTCCGCTTCCGCTTGTTCCCAATGCCGCTCGTTCGGGTCGGGCACCCACAGGCCATCGATGTGTTGACTTCTGTCCGACAACGCGCGAGCCAGCTGCGCAAAGTCCCACAGCGACGAATCATTCACTTGCATCGGTGAACCGCTCGTGTGATAGAACTCGACGCCTTCGCGCAGGACGTGGTCGAGTTCAGCGCACAACCCACATGCGATGTCGCCTTCTGCGAGGGGCGTGGCACAGAATTGCAGGTAGATCCCGATCCTCTGCATGAGAGCCTCGGAAATGAGAAAGGGGAGCGGACGGTGAGCGAGGTGAAGCAGCGCGAGCCTCGCACACGTCGTTGCATCGGCGCGGCTCGGGACGCTGATGTCGACCGGACGTAGCCTGCGCAATGGCTGCATCCGCAGGCGCATCACCTCGGGACCATCTCCGACGTAGGGGTATTTGGTGATATCGCGGCGCTCGTGGTGGCGGTGCCAATACTCGCCGTCGTACTCGACAATCAGTTCGTACCGCTCATGGTTGCCGATGCGGCGATGCCGGGGGGTACCGACGACGCGACGCTGGTACTCACCCTCGATCAAGAACACCATGTCTGGTCGGACCGAACCCGAAGGACCGAGTACACCCGTTCCGAGCACCACGTTCAGCGCTGCGAAGACATCGATCTCAGAGATCGACGATCCAGGCTTCGGTTCCCTGTCCAACGGTCCGCGGTATCGCCCACCAAACATCGGACCACCGTAATGCTGAGGTCTGACACCAGTCGGGCGTTACCGCCGACCGGGCACAGGCCAGCGGTTCCCCTGTTCTTGCCATCTGCATCCAGACCAGCTCCCGTGACCTGGGCCGCCTCGACGTCTCCCGCACTGGACCTGGCCGGATCCACAAACGCCGGTTGTTGATCGTGGGATCGAGCCCGCAGGTGCGGTAGCGCCGGGCAAGTTCGCGAATGCTTGAGCCGGTGTGATCCTTTTCCGGGTGACTTAATTAGGCTGGTCAGATGAAAGGCGTACCCGATACAGAGCCGCGGTCGTCACGGGCGGTCGGGTTCTGCCCTGGTTGCGGGAAGCGCCTATCGAGTCGTCGGCGTGCGGATGCACGGTATTGTTCCGCGACGTGTCGCTCGCGCTGTTGGCGGTGGCATCAGCAACGTACGCGGCGGATCGGTTCCCTGCGAGACAAGGCCGCGCGTCGGCGCTGTCGGGAATGCCCGAACACCTGGGTTGTGGGTATCGACCACCGCGCGGAAGCCATCTACTGCTCGCACCGTTGCTGAACCCGTGCGTGGCGGCGCGACCATAGCCGTTACGGGCATCCGACACCGTGACATGTTGCTGTAACGGCTACAGTGAGCCCATAAAATAGTTGTCTACCTGCATAAATAGTCGGCTTATGGGGGTTGTCAAAGCCTCGTGGCGAGGCGCAGAATCGTCCAGTGCGCCCCCGATCCGTTCAGTAACCGACACGCACCGGCGCCCGGCGATACAAGATCTGGGAACGGATCCGGACGAGCGTCAAGGAGTCCGTGATGGCAGACATGATCGGTGCTGTGACGAGGAAGCAATACGACCGGCTGGGATACCGGAAGCGACTCTCGCTGGTTACCGCTGGGTGGCATCCCGGTGGCCGCGAAGGTACCGGGTTGCCGGCGTCTCCTACTACATCCACAAGATCCTCGCTGGTGTCGGCGACCCCGACGATCCCGTAGAACGTCACGAACTGCTGCTCGACCCTCCATTGCTCGAACGCACCGGTGAGTATCGGTGGACCGTCGACTCTGCGGCTCGTTACGTCGGATGGCGCCCTTCGCACGCGGAGAGCGAGCAAGAACGGATCGACCGTATTCACGATCTCGCCAAGGACGACCAGGTAGCGACGTGGGTCATCACCGATTTTCTGCGCCGTCCCACTGTGGCCTACGAGGCAATGGAGGACCAGACCGCCCGCCACGCCGTCAACGCAGCCCAGATCGACCGATCATCCACGGCGCTGGGGAAGGCGCGCGAGCGGACACCCGAAATCCGGAGAACGGAGCACTCTGCGGACTATGTGGACTTGGTCAGCGCGTGCCAGCTATTCGTCTCGGCCGCTTCGCGTATCGTCCCGAATCTGCGCGGCAACGACTTCACCGAGGAAGAACGCCGCCGTATTCACAGCAACACGGCCCGGGTTCGTGCCACCGCGGACTGGGTCGAAAGCGCAGCAGACACGGGGAATGTCGGCATGGACGACGAACTGGCCCAATTGTTGAGGGGTGAATGACATGCCTCGTGGAGTTCCTCGCCATGTCAAGGGTGAACGTGTGCGGATGTCACTGATCGAATCCCGTCCCAACGGACTGTCCACCAAACACCTCGCCGACGTCTCCGGACTCTCCCTCAGCCAAGTCCGATCCGGCTTGGCCGAAGTCCGGGAAGAATCGGCCCTCGCCAACAGTGAGCCCCTCACATGGTCACGAAATGCCGGCTACCAGCTCTCCGAGTCACCGACAGTCTGGTGCGACTACGAGCACGGCGTGACCACCTCGCTGCACAACCGGCTGATCCGCTTCATGAAGGGGACCGTCCTTCCTCACGCGCAACGCCTGCCGGAAGACCCCCGGATCAAGTTCGTCGTCGCGCAGCTGAACGCCGCCGCGGCCTCGCTTCAGATGGTCATCAGCGATGAACAAGCAGTCTCGCGCCATCAGGCGGAAGTAGAAGCCGTGCAGCAATGATCGTACTGGTCACAGACCTTTCCGGCTCACGTTGACGATGAGGTCGCCGAGCTGGACCTGGATGCCGCAGGCCCAGGCAGCTCGTGCCGGGCTATCGCGCGGCCTGCCGGGGAGTAGGCCGACACGATGGCGGGGCTGCCTGATTCGGCCCGGGCTGGGCGTCGGCGACCGCGCGCCCGACGTCGAGGCTTGAACCGGTCGGATCCGCGAGTAAACCAGGGCGCGTATTCATACGCGCAGCGCATCGTACGTCCAGCTCAGGAATGCGGAATGGTCGACAGTGCTCGATATCTGCATCGGTCGTGCGTGGCGAGTGCGGGCCAGATGTGCGTTGGGGTGTATCTCGATTCGTTCGGTGTCGAAGGCAACGAAGGGCAGCCCGAGCGCGGCGCTGAGAACCAGGGGATGCCTCGTCCAGGCGATGGATTCGCGGGTGGACCATGCCCGTAGGTGGGTCGCCAGTAGATGCGCCCACGACGGTGCGGTGGCGTGTTCGAGCGCTCGCAGGAGCGGGGAGTTTGTAGGGATGTGCAGGGCGTCGGGATCGGTTCGGTCGCCGAGCACCAGACGCGGTGTGTGTAGCGCGCGCAGGGCAAGCCCTGCAGAGGTGGGATCAACGCGGAAGTGCTCCGGGACAGGCGCCCTGCCCCGATGGCCGTCCGGCGTTCCGCCCAGTTGGGTGACCATCACATGGTCGGTGATCTCGGGCAGGCGGGAGATAACAGCGGTGAGGTTGGACATCGGGCCCAACCCCGCCCACCGGGTCCGGCGGGCGGATTCGCAGAGTTCGACAATGGCAGCGATCATCTGATCGAGGCCGCGGACGCGTTCGAGGAAATCTTCACCGAACGTCGGGGTCGGGTGTTCGTTGTCGAGGAGGAATCGGTCCTCGCCGCCTAGATCGAACCCGGCGATCACCCGGATATCGGACCGGTCGAGCAGATCCAGCATGTGGCGGGCCAACTGCGCGCGGCGGCCACGAGTTTCGTCGGCGGTGACCACTACCAGATTCGGTACCACACGCGCCGCGATCACCAACGCCACGAGACCTCCCGGGTGCCAACCGATATCGGTATCGAGGATTACCAGCTCGTCGCCTGTTACGCCGGGGGGTGAGGCCCGGTGGCCGGTCGTGGGTAGGCCAGGGATGGGAATGAGAGGCTCCTTCCAGTGCGGGCGTCGGTAGCCGCCCGGGTTCGATCACGGGCAGGATGTGTGGGGGAGGCGTCGGGCTCGGTGGGCAACTGCGGTGGTCAGTTCGGTGTAGTCGTCGACCAGTTCGGCGAGGCGGTACCACGCGGCGTGTACGAACGGGCTGGACGGTTCGGCGCTCATCAGCAGGTGGTACGCCCGAACCTGCTGGGCGGCGAGCCGATCGATCACGGTGCCCAGGGATTCGAAGTGCAGGGTCGCGTTCGGATGTGGCGGCGGCGCATGCTCGGTTACCCAGCGATCGGCCTGCACCGACAATTCGGTGCGGTGTGGGCATGCCAGGCAGACGGGGCGATGAAGACGCTGCTGGTGCAGTTGCCCGAACCGGTAGGCGATCGGTGCGAGGGGATGGGGGCCGACGTGATGACCTCGGATGGCCGACAGCAGTGCCTCGCCGGTCGGGAACAACGATTCCGACGAGTCGGTGATACGGGCGGGTCGTGAGGTGCCGGTGCTGGCGTGCATCGGGTCACCTCCGTGACGTCAGCAGCTGGCGACGGGCAGTGGCAAGCACGGTCGACCGTGCGGGCAGCGCTTGTGCGGTGGTCGGGGGCCAGATCCAGTACCAGGTGAGGGGTTGGTCGGTCATCGGCAGCCACACCCGTTGTCCCGCGGTCAGAACTCGTACCCCTGCGCGGTGCAGTGCGGCACGGGCGGTGGCGCCGAGCGCGCCGCCTGTGCCGGGGCCGACGAGGAACACCCAGTCGCGGCGCGGTCGCTGATAGGTGAATACCGGCGCGGTGAGGCTGTGGTCGTGTTCGAGTTCGTGCCGGACCAGGGTGCCCAGTTCCGGTGGCATTACCACCGCACCCAGCGATCTGGACGCGGTTACCGCGACCCGGCCGAATGTGCAGGAGACCGGAATTCCCATCCCCCGGTAGATGTGGGCTACCTCGAAGGGGGTGTGGCAGTTCTCGAACATCAGGATTTGTCCTTCCGGTGAGGCCCGCTGGTGGCCACACGCAACGGAGACCCGGGTACCGGCTGTATCGGGACGACCCTGCGTTTGCCGCGGGCCGCGACCGCGCTGAATGCCAGGATCGTGTTCTGGATCGACCACGCCCGCCGTGCGTTCATCGCGACACCCCTGCCCAGGTCAGCGCCCGCGCTGCGAGCCCTTCCTTGCGGGGCGGCGGCCACGGGCACTCCAAGGCAGCCATGCCCATGGCTTCCAGCGCGGTCAGTCCCAGCTGCCCGGCGTGCGCCTGCAGGGCCGCCATGTCTTCGAGGGCGAGTAGCGCTGCTTCGGCTTGGTCGCGTGTCAGGGTTCGCCCGGGTAGATAGCTCACTACCCATCCGCCGTCGCCTGTGCTGCGCGCGTGGTGCGGTGTGTGGTCGCTGACGAGATGTTGTGACTCCTGCAGAACCGTCATGTTGATCACTGCTCTCGGTCGTCGTGTGGTGGTGCATACCACCCTGAATCGACCATAAGCAAATATATAAGCTGATACAAGAGCTTATGAAGTTCATTATGAGTACGCTTGTGGATGTGGTGGATACTGAGTCGCACGACCCTCAACCGCAGGAGGACCACACAGTGACCGTGAGCCGATCAGATCCGTCAGCACTGCGCTTCTTGATCGGTCACGAGCTGCGATCCGCCAGAGTGCGTGCCGGGGTCAGCCAGGCCGAAGCCGCCAAAGAACTCGGCTGCACCCAGCCGAAGATCAACAACATGGAGAACGGCAAGTACCAGCAGCAACCCGACGAAACCGCCACCCTCATGCGTCTCTACGGGGCAGAGGTCGATCAGATCGACCGGATCACGTCACTGGCCGGCCGAGCCGATCAGAGCACGTGGTGGGCGCCGTTCAGCGAAGTCCTGCCCGGCTGGTTCAAAACGTTCGTCGGACTCGAAGGGCTGGCGACGAGCCAATTCACCTACCAGGCGATGACCCTGACCGGCCAGCTCCAGACCGAGGGCTACGCCACCGCACTGCTCAGCGGGGGCCTGCAGATCGCCCCACTGGACCTACCCCAAACCATCCGAGCACGGATGGCCCGCCAACGGCTGACCAGCGAGGACAACCCGCTGTATCTGCAGGCCGTCATCGAGGAACACACCCTCGACCGGCTCGTCGGCGGTCCCGCCGTCATGGCAGAACAGCTCGGCCACCTCCTCGACCTGATGGACCGCGACAATGTCGAACTTCGCGTGATGCCGACGAGTACCCCGGTACACGCCGGTCTTGACGGTGACTTCACCCTGCTCCACTTCGACACCGCGCTGAGCCTCGGTTACATCGAGTACCAGACCGGAGCCCTGTACGTGCAGGATCGAGAGCAGGTCGCGATGTATAAAATGATTGCAGATCGGCTCCTCGCCCTGGCCCTGTCAGCTGAGGAGTCCGCCCAGATGATTCGTGGGCGCAGGGATCGCTTCGAACAAGCGTAGGAGAACGCAATGACTTCCCAGGACCGCCTGCACTGGCGGACCTCGAGCTACAGCGGAACCAACGGCGGCCAATGCGTCCAGGTCGCCTTCGGAAGCCGGACGGTCTTCATACGCGACAGCAAATACCTGCGCGACCCCGCCAACGATCCCGCGGCCCAACCCGTCATCGCCATCGACATCGCCCTCTGGCCACGTTTCCTCGAACATGTAAAGGCAGGCGGCAGCCACTCGCTCGGCGACGATCTCCCCGACATCGAACAGCGCGCAAACGGCTGCGTTATCCTGCGCAGTTCAGACACCGAAGCGTCCGTCATGGCCTTCACGCCCACCGAATGGGCCGCGTTCATCGCGGGCGCCAACGCGCAGGAATTCGATCTGCGCGCCGCGTAGCGGCCCTCCCATAGCGGGGATCGGCCATCAATAGTCGCGGGTGATGGCGTACTCGACTTCGCCGTGCTCGGTTCCGGATATCGGATGCTTCCACCGGGGGTGGTAGACCCGGATATATTCCATGCCGACGCAGGCCAAAGTGGCGCGTGCCGCGGTGTTGACGGTCATCGTCTCCGAAAAGATCCGCTTCAGCCCGAGGTCTTCGAATCCGTGCCGGACGAGTTCACGGACACCCTCGGAGGCCAGGCCCTGCCCCCAGTAACGTGGAAGCAGCTGGAATCCGAGTTCCGCCTGACCGATGGAAGGACCTTGATCGGGTCTATCCGGCGCCCGCATCACCCACCGGCCGACACACTCGCCGGCGACGACGCCGACCCAGTAACCGATACCCGCCGTCCCGTCCGCAGCTGTAATGCGATGCTGGTGGCCAGCCTCGATTTCCGCTCGGGACAGCGGGTTTCCGTTACCCAGGTAGCGGCGGACGTCGGGGTCGGACTCCAGAAGCACCTCGAATTCAAGGTGGTCCCCGCCCAGCGGAACCAAGTCGATGCGGGGCGAGCACAGCCGGGCCTGGGTCATGGAATCAATCATTAGCCACCTCAGCGGTGAAGACAATATCCCGCTTGGTGCCCTTCGCCGTGTCTTCTCTCGCGCGAAATTCAGTGGTGCAGGGCAATCTTCGCGCGGCACGATCGTTCGATGGCCGAGTTCGAAGTCCCAGTGTCGCGGTTCGTGTGGAGCGGCATGCCGGTGGCGGTGCGCGCCGGGATCGAGGATCGCTTGGGTGCACGAGTGCGTTCGGCATCGACCCAACCGGGAGGCTTCAGCCGTGGAATGGCTTCCCGCCTGGAATTGGCAGACGGACGCACGGTGTTCGCCAAGGCCATCCCCACCGAGGAACAATTCGCCTACCGATATCGGATCGAAGCCGACACCGCAGCGTGCCTGTCACCGCAGGTTCCGGCTCCGGCATTGCAGTTCACTCTGGAGACCGATGGGTGGCTCGTCCTGGTCTTCGAGGACATCCAGGGCAGGCATCCCGAATTCGATCGCCCCACGGAACTGACCGCAGTCCTCGACGTGCTCGAGAACCTGGCACGGACACTGACTCCGAGCCCCCTGCCAGAGGTGCCGACCCTATCTGCCGAGTATGGCCCGAAACTCTCGAGCTGGCGCGCGCTCGCCACCGGCGGGCCGGCGGGCGATATGGATGGGTGGGTGCGCCGGAATCTGGACCGGCTGGCTGCCCTCGAATCACAATGGGAACCTGCTGCGGTCGGGGGCAGTTTGTTGCACACAGATCTGCGCGCGGACAATATGCTGCTGCGACCGGATGGCACGGTGATTGTGGTTGATTGGTCGTGGCCGTGTGTGGGCGCGTCCTGGGCGGATCTGGTGTTCCTGGCCCCCGCGCTGGCGCTGCAGGGGGTTGATCCCGAACCGATCCTGGCATCCCACCCCGTAACCCGAGACGTCGATCCTCACGCGATCACCGCCGTGGTGTGCGCGCTGGCCGGATACTGGACCCGAGAGAGCCGTAGGCCGGGCAATTCCCAATCGCCAGCCTTGCGCCGACACAGAGTCGAGTCCGGCCGCGCCACGATCGCGTGGTTACAACGGCGAGTCTGTTGGGAGTGATTGCTGGCCGCTAACACAGAATGCCAGGTCCGTCGTTGTTCTGGCCGAGTGAAGCTTCTGGGCGCCCAGGACCGGCGAACGATCTGGTCGATGTGGTTCTCAATGCGCTTGCGCCGGGAGCTCGGGGCCGTTATGGCAGGTCATTGGCGGCCGGTGTTTCGATGGGACGCATGCAGGAGACGAACGCTGACCGGCATTTCCTCGGGTGGTGAGAACCCGATCATGTAGAGGTCGGTCTAGGGTGGGTGGGATGGCTGGGAGCCTGGCGAGTGCAGGTCATACGCTGTTGGGCGTGAATGCTCGGGACTCTGCAGAGAAGATGCCGCTTCCGACCCAATTCGATCCTTCCGAGGTAGAAGGGCCGCTGTACGAGCGGTGGGTAGAACGCGGCTACTTCGACGCGGACACCTCCAGCGACCGGCCGCCGTTCGTGGTGGTCCTCCCTCCGCCGAACGTGACCGGCAGCCTGCACATCGGCCACGCCTTCGAGCACACCCTGATCGACGCGCTGACCCGCCGTAAGCGGATGCAGGGCTTTGAAGTGTTGTGGCAGCCGGGCCTGGATCACGCCGGCATCGCCACGCAGAACGTGGTCGAGCGCGAACTCGCCAAAGAAGGAAAGTCGCGCCATGACCTGGGCCGGGAAGCGTTTGTGCAGGCGGTGTGGGAGTGGAAGGCGCGGTCCGGGGGAGCGATCACCGGGCAGATGCGCCGTCTCGGTGATGGTGTGGCGTGGTCGCGGGAACGCTTCACCCTCGATGAGGGTTTGTCGCGGCGGTGCAGACCATATTCAAACGTTTGTTCGATGGTGGTCTGATTTATCGGGCTGAACGGATCATCAACTGGTGCCCGCGGTGTATGACCGCGATCTCCGATATCGAGGTCGACCACAAAGAGGTCGGCGGTGAGCTGGTGTCGATCCGGTACGGCGACGGCGACGATCAGATCGTGGTGGCCACGACCCGGGCAGAGACGATGCTCGGCGATACAGCAGTGGCTGTGCATCCCGGCGATGAGCGCTACGCCCACTTGGTCGGCCGCGAAATCGAGTTGCCGCTGACCGGCCGCCGTATCCCGGTGGTGGCCGACGAGCACGTCGACCCCGAGTTCGGGACCGGTGCGGTGAAGGTCACCCCTGCGCACGATCCTAACGACTTCGAGATCGGTCAGCGCCACGATCTCCCGGCGCTGACCATCATGGACGAGCGCGCCATCGTGACCGCGCACGGCCCATTCCAAGGGCTCGATCGGCTCGAGACACGGAGCGCGGTTGTGGCAGCGTTGCGCGCGGACGGCCGGATTGTCGCCGAGAAGCGGCCATATGCGCACGCGGTCGGGCATTGCTCCCGGTGCGGGACGGTGATCGAGCCGCGGCTGTCGATGCAGTGGTGGGTGAAGGTCGGCCCGCTGGCCAAGGCCGCTGGCGACGTGGTCCGTGATGGCCAGGTGGGAATCCACCCGCCGGAACTGGCGACGCGGTACTTCGACTGGGTCGACAACCTGCGGGACTGGAACATTTCGCGGCAGCTGTGGTGGGGACACCGGATCCCGATCTGGTACGGCCCGGACGGCGAAATGAAATGTGTCGGCCCGGACGAGTCCGCCCCGGAAGGCTGGGTCCAGGACTCCGATGTGCTCGATACGTGGTTCTCCTCGGCGTTGTGGCCGTTCTCCACGATGGGCTGGCCGGACAAGACCCCCGACCTGGCGAAGTTCTACCCGAACCAGGTGCTGTTCACCGGCTATGACCTGCTGTTCTTCTGGATCGCCCGGATGATGATGTTCGGCACCTACGCCATGGACGGCCAACCACCGTTCAAGACGATCGCGTTGCACGGCATGGTGCGGGACCAGCACGGCAAGAAAATGTCGAAGTCGTTCGGCAATGTGGTCGACCCGCTGGTGTGGATGGACAAGTACGGTTCGGACGCCGTGCGTGCGGCGTTGGCGGCGGGCGCGAACCCGGGCACCGACGTGCCGATCGGGGAAGACAACGTCACCGCCACCGGTCGCAACTTCATCACCAAGGTCTGGAACGCGACCCGGTTCGCGCTCATAAACGGCGCGACCACCGCGGGGCCGCTGCCTGCGGCGGATCGGCTCGGCTTGGCCGATCGGTGGGTGCTGTCGCGGCTGAACGCGACGGTCGCGGCGACCGACGCCTTGTTCGAGGACTATCAATTCGCCAAGCTCTCCGATGGGCTGTACCACTTCGCGTGGGACGAGGTATTCGACTGGTACATCGAGCTGTCGAAGGTGGCCTTCGCTGCCGGAGGCGAGCAGGCCGAGGTGTCGCAGCGGGTGCTGGGGGAGGTACTGGACGGATTGCTGCGGCTGCTGCACCCGATCGTGCCGTTCGTGACCGAGGTGTTGTGGACGGAGTTGACCGACGCCGCGTCGGTGGTCATCGCGCCGTGGCCGGTCGACAGCGGATTCCGCGACGAGAAGGCCGAGTCGGACTTCGCCGGCCTGCAGGCCACCATCACCGAGGTACGGCGGTTCCGGTCCGAACAAGGCGTGCAGCCGAACCAACGCGTCCCGGCGACGCTCGATTTCACCGCCGAGCCTGTACTCGCGGCGCATGAGCCGGTGATCCGCCACTTGCTGCGTCTGCAAGAACCCGGAGAAGGGTTCGCTGCGACGGCGTCGTTGGCAGTGAGTAAAGCAGTTGTAGCGGTAGATCTTTCGGGTACGCTCGATGTTTCCGCGGAGCGCAAGCGGCTGAACAAGGACCTTGCCGGCGCACTGAAGGAACTGGACAACGCAGCCCGCAAGCTGGGCAATGCCGAGTTCATGGCAAAGGCGCCAGCAAAGGTCATCGACGGCATCCGTGCCCGACAAGCCACCGCTGACGCAGACCGCGAGTGGCTGGAGAAACAACTGAACGCACTGCCGCCCGAGTAAGACGGGTTGCCCGGGGCCCAGGAGTGCACGACGCACAAGAGGGCCCCGCTGATGTCGCGTAACTGATTAAACGCACTGCTGTCTGAGCAATCGACCACAAAGAGTCGCCCGAACTGGTGGTTACCCAATGCTGAGGAGCACGAATGTGTCGTCCGATTGTCAGACCTGTAGACGGAGAAACTCATGGGAGTCTGCGTGGTCTCGGATTTCGCCTCGGTGCGGAGGGAATTGCATCGCAACGGAGGCGTGCGAGTGTCATCGTTCGTTCCCGAGTGGATGCGCCGTGCGGTCGCAGCAGAAGCCCTCGGCTTGGCGGACTCGTATACGGTTCGCAGGAACTTCACGATGGCAGCAACAGGGTTTACCCCCCGGCGGATGGGAAACGTCACGCGATCACTGATTGCGCAGAAGGGCTTCTGGATCCCGCAGATATACCAATCCGACGCGGTGCGCAGGATCGTGGAATTGGTGGCCGGTGAGCCGGTGAGTTGGTGTCCGTATCAGCCGGAGCAGTATGTGATCACACGGTTGGAACGCGGGGGTGATACCCATGGGTGGCATTGGGATGACTACCGATTCGCCCTGGTGTGGGTGGCCGAGTGCCCCGACCAGTGTGATGGGGGCTACGTCGAGTGTGTTCCCGCGACGTTCTGGAACAAGTGTGATCCTGGGGTGCATCGCATTCTGGCGAGCAGGGAAGTGCACCGTCTTGCTGTGGGAGCGGGGGAGGTGTATCTGATGCGGGCAGATTCCACCATGCACCGGGTGCATCCTATCCGGGCCGGCCGTCGAACGATCGTGAATATGGCCTTTGCCGGTCGTGATGAATTGTGCCGGACGACTTCTCACGAGACGATGGATGCCTTGTGGTCTATCCCCGAGATGTGACTGGACGGAGCTGTGTGGTGGAGAGCACGACCCTGACCGCGGCGGATGGTGTGGTTCTGGATGCGGCTGTGCACTTAGCGTCATCGGTGCCGTCTCGTGGGGTGGCGCTGCTGGTCCACGGGATCACAGTGGACAAGGACGAGGGCGGAAAGATGTTCGTCCGTTTGGCTGACCGCCTCGGGTCTGCGGGATTCGATGTCGTGCGGTTCTCCTTCCGCGGGCATGGCGCCAGCACCGGCTTGTCGCAGGGCATGACGATCGCTGGGGAGTGCCTGGACCTGCAGGCGGCAGTGAAATACACGCGAGACAGGTTCGCCGGGCCGCTGTCGGTAGTGGCAGCAAGTTTCGGTGCGGTGCCGACAGCTCTGCAGCTACCGTGGCTGGCTCAGGGCCTCGGTCGGTTGGTGCTGTGGAATCCCGTCCTCGACCTTCGGCGCACGTTTCTGGAGCCGGAGCTGGCCTGGGGTAAGGAGAACTTCGGTCCGGAACAGCAGCGCCGGCTTGACGAAACCGGAGTCCTCACCGTGGATGGCGAGTTCGAGCTCGGGCGGGTCCTGTTCAGCGAGTTCGAGCACTATCGGCCGCTCGACTGTTTTCTCGAGTCCGCCGTTCCGGCGCTGATTGTGCATGGTGATCGTGACACCGCCGTCTCATACGACATCGCCGTCGAGGCAGCAAGGGTGCGCCCTGGTACCGAACTGCGGACCATTGCAGGTTCGGATCACGGCTTCGATTCCCGGGAGCGCGAAGATGAAGCGATCGCTGTCACCGTCGACTGGCTTGAGCAGTCTGCACGGGCATCGTGAAGTTGAGTGATCTCTACGGCCCGGTCCGGTTGGGCGACTCGGTTGTTGTGGGTGAGCATTGCGTATTGGGCTATCCCAAGGAGGCTCGAATTCGAGAGGCGCAACGAGGCCAGATCACCGCTGGTGAGGCTGCGGTAATCGGCGATCAGTGCCTGCTGTTCAACCACATTGTTATCGGGGAGGGCACTGTACTCGGCGCCGAATGTTTGGTCGACGACCGCACGCGGATCGGGTACGGGTGCATGATCGGCGACCGAACCCGGTTGATCCATGGGGCATATGTCTGTGATCGGGTCAGCATTGGTGCGGATGCGTGCGTGGCGGGTTTTGTCTGTGACGCCACTGTCATCGGTGACCGGGCGACGGTGATGGGGAACCTGGTCCATGAGTACACCCGACCTGACCTGGGCTGGTGGGGTGCCGACGAGGCCCCTCCGGTGATCGAACCCGACACTGTGGTCGGGTTCGGTGCACATGTTGTGGGTGGCGTTCGAGTCGGTTCGCATAGTTACGTGGCCGCCGGTGCGATCGTTACTCGTGACGTGCCAGCGGAGCATGTCGTGACTGGTACCAATGTTCATACGCCGATCGAACGGTGGCCAGGTAAGCGACTAGCTGCCCTGATCGAGCACTGGACGACAAGCCGGCCCACGTGACGGACTAGCTCGAATTCCCACCTCTGGCGAAGGCGGAATCCTCCGTGTCGCTCCCCGCCTCTGTCTTTGGTCGCTGTGTGGCCAGGGGCGGGTCCAAGGCGAGAGCTGTGATTCTGGGAGGGAACTGGGCGCGCAGGTCTGGGCGTGGGTGGGGGGTGTAGAGCGCGGGCAGGAATTCATCGATCGGGACGATCGCTGACGGCAGGTTCGCGGACAGTGCTGCCTGGATGCCCTTTCGGGTGAGCACGTAGCCGTAGGTGCAGTGACTGTATCCGGGGCGGACTATGCCCGGCAGAGGGGTGGGAGTATCGGGGTTGAGGGGCTCGCGGCCGAGGTAGAGCAAGTCGAACGTCAATTCATGGTCGCGAATGCCGTTCAGGGCGGTGAGCAGTCCGCCGGAGAAGTCTGGTGTAAGAACTGCGTCGTCTTCGAGGATCAGGGTGTAGGGCGAATCGGTGTGCTGGGTGGCGTGCTGCCAGCAGGCGAGGTGTGCGAGCGAGCAGCCGATCTCACCGTGTTTCAAAGGTCTATTCCACCAGGGGTTGTCGGAGTCGATTTGCCAGTCGAATAGTCTGATTCCGAGCTCTTCTGACGTGTGTTGGGCGATCTCGCGGCCGTCGATTACTACATCGAGGTCGGAGGTGAACTGTACGGACAGGGCGGTCGGGAGGCGTGTGGTGATCCAGTCGCGTCGATCGCGCCGGCGGGGCAGGTTCACGACATAGGTCGAGAGGTAATCCAGGGAGATCATGACAGTGGTTCTCTGTGTAGGTGGCGGCGAGCGAAGCGTTTCGAGTTGTCTGCCACGACGTTCCAGTCTTCCCCTGCGGTGCGTGACATCAGCAGCAGTGGTTCGACGATTGTGAAGTCCGCGATATCGGTGATTCCACCGACACGGCGGGCTTCGGTGACCACAACAAAGTCGTCGCCGCCCACACGATCGTCGAGGTAAGCGGTGTTTCCGGGTCCGCGTCCAAGGTCGAGCAAGCAACGCGCTGCCCCGAGGACACCGAGGGTCAGGCATCCGCCGAGAAGGAGCACGGTCGTGGCCTGAACGGTGAGCCGGGTGAGAACGGCGACGTCCTCGACCAGCTCTCCCGTTGGTGTCCAGTGGGGTGAGAGTGTCAGGCCGTCGAGCGATGGTACGACCAGTGGATCGTCTTCGCCGAGCGGATGCGATTCGAAGTGGAAGGGTAGCTGAGGAAGGAACTCTCGATACTTGGCATTCCACGGCGGTCCGCCGATCACGACAAGTGCCTCGGAATGGGTGTCGAAGTACTCCGACGGTGCGAAATCGCGGACGGTTACGTCGGGGGCCAGTTGCGCCAGCCGGGTGCGCACGAAGAGGAGGGTGTCCAGGTCGGCGAACTTGGCGTACCGAAGGTAGTTCCGGTCGGACGGTGAGGCATAGTCCGGGCGCTCGTCGGGTGGGATCTCCGAGCACACGATATCGATACCGATGTCACGACGGAGTCCCCAGAACTGACGGACAATGTCAGTCGCGTCCGAAGCATCGGCATTTGTGTGCTGAGTTCGGCCGAGCACGCGTTCCGGTGGGCTGACTGGATTCGGTGGAGAGGTCACCAGGAGAAAGGCCAGGGTATCCAGGGCCTGATCGGACCGGCGGCGGACGGTCTTGACCGCACATTGCAGCTGTTGGGCCAACGACTCCTGGCGGTCGGTTAGAGTCGAAAAGCTGTGTTGCGGGGCGAGATTGAAATCGACCTCCACATAAATTCTTTCACCGGCGGTGAGTCGGTCGATCCGACGTCGAATAATCGCGACGAGCTGCTCGATCCGTGCCGCTGACCCGGGTTCGCTGTAGGTGCCGCGACACAGATATGCCTGTACCGGCTCGTCCAGTCCGGATAGTAGGACGGTCGGTCTGGCGAGGCCGGGCCCGCGCCGCAACCGCTTCAGGCTGTCCTTTACCTGGTCGACTGTGGGCTGCGCGAGCATCTGTCCACCTTATGTCCAGTGATCAGCATGCCGACATCGAGTTTCGGAGCCTTCCCCGCCATCGATGTCCAGAATATGTCCAGCTGGAGTGCTGGTGTCCATTAACAGGGACGGAATCTGGGCTGGTCCGAGACGCTTCCCGGGCCGACACTCGAGATGTGGCACGCGTTCGAAAATCTGTTCGGGGCAGTCTGTTTCGTAAGCCAATAGCAACGTCTCAGCGAGGTTCTCGGCGAAGCCGCAAAGAAACAACGCATCGCGGCCAATAGCCGGAGTGCGCAGGACATCGGGACGACGAAGAAAGGAACGATCGATGACATCGACATCCAGGAAGCCGAAGGCAACACAGGCGCGGGGTAGCTCCCGGTACACACCGCCGACCGTCCTGGCGGCCTTCAGTCGGCAGGAGCTCGCCGACCAGCTGCCCGAAAACATCGCGCCCCATATCCACTCCAGCCAGAGCAGCTGACCGGCACTTCTGAAATCGAGGACGTGATGCGTTACAACACCTTGGGCATTCATCTGACCAACGCCTGCAATCTCACCTGCGGCCACTGCATCACCGACTCGTCACCCCAGGCTCGGGGTGACCTGACGTGGCCGCAGATCGAGTCGGCTGTCCGCAGCGCCGCCGCGCACGTAGACGGCGTGTGCGTCACCGGTGGCGAAGCAATGCTGCGTCGCGACCTGGCGCTGCGGACAATCGGACTCACCCGGTCGCTGGGCCTGCGTTCCTCCATGGTGACCAACGGATTCTGGGCGCGATCACCACACGAGGCATCAGCAGTCATCGGTGACTTGGTCGCGGCCGGGCTGGACAAACTCGCGGTCAGCTTCGACCGCTATCACTTCACGCCCAAGCACCGCGCCATACGGGTCGAGATGCTCGACGCCTTGCTAGCCGCCGGTGCCCAAACCGCACTGGAGCTGGTCGTTCAGTATTGCGGGCCGGGCGACGATGATGCCTACGAGATCGCCGACTCGGCAGCCGCCCGCCACGGCGCCCGCTTCGAGACCGCCGCTGTGCTCCCGTTCGGCCGGGGGCGCAACCTCATTCTGCGTCGTAACGTGGACATCGCTGAGGTCCCGGATGGGGCATGCGGTGTAGTCGGCCGACCAATCCTCACTCCGGAAGGTGACTTCTATACCTGCTGCGGCCCGGCGCGCGGTGCGCCGCAACATTCACCACTGCGCCTTCGGATCGCGTCGGCTGGTGAGGTCGGTGATGCCTTGGCTGCTGCCGAAGTCGACCCGATCATCAACACCATCCACAACACGGGGCCGAAGTCGATGCTGGACGCGCTGTCCGAGCCGGTCCGAGCTCGGGTGACGCGCAACCTTCTCGACGGGTCGATGTGCTCACTGTGCCGGGCTATCACCGACGACGAAGAAGCAGTCGACGAAGTCCGCGCCCGGTTGCGCGGCGATGAGCTGCGCGTTGTAGCTGTGTCGGCGCTGCTGAAGTCCGTACAGATCGAGCAACAGGAGAGTGCTACATGTCGACGTTGACCGCGGCCCTGACATGGCCTGGTGGTGACGCGCACCGAGACGTAACCGACATGGCTACCGCAATGTCCGACCGAGCACCGGCCTGGGTGTCGGCCGACAGCGCCGCCCCGGCGGAAGCTGCGCTCGCTGTCGGTGCCGCCACAGCTCACGTAGCAAAGTCGAGTATCCGGCATCTGGAGAACGGGGTCCGGCTGGCGATCGCGGGCCCCGTGTGGGTATGCCGCCAGTTGGATGCTATCGGGCCGTTCCTCGAAACTGGCGCGGTCGACGCCGATGCCGTCGCGGAGGTGTTGGCCGGTGTGCACGGAGATGCACATGTCGCTGCACTGATCGGAACGCGATGCGCCGTGATCTACCGGTCGCCGGTGACGGCTCGGCCACTGTTCTACACGGTCAAAGGAGACGGGACCGTCCTCGTCGCCTCGCAGGTGAGGGGCGTTACAGCTGCCATGGTCGATGCGGGTGTCGATCTCGGTGGGCTGGCGCCGTTCCTCGTGCCGGCCATGTGCGATCCAGCGGGTAGTGCGTGGCAAGGAGTCCGGCGGCTGCCTCCAGGGCATGCTTTGATCATCGAATTCGGCCGGACCAGGGTCCGGAAAATGCAGGACTTGGCGCCTGTCGAACTGTCCGGTGGGACGCGGCAGGATTATGCGGCCGAGTTCCGCAGGCGCCTCTTGGTCGCTATCGAGCGTTGCAGCGGGCCTCCCGATGCGGTGCTTCTCAGCGGAGGAATCGATTCGGCAGCGCTGACCTGTGCCGCGACCGTCGCCGCGCTCACACCCGAAGCGTTTTCCCTGACCTACAGCACCGTCGAACTGGCCGCATGCGATGAACGCTCTTTCGTCGACGATATCGAGTACGCCACAAAGGTGCCTGTCGCTCGGATGCCAGCCGACCATCTATTGCCGCTGCTGGTCGAGTACCCGCTCTCGGACGAGCCCGAAGCTTGGACCTACTCGGCCCGCAACGCGGCAATGCTGCGCCACATCGCGGGCACTTCGCGGGCATCAACGGTTATTGCTGGCGAAGGTGGCGATGAGTTACTCCTCGGACAGGTCTTCACCGTCGCTGACCGCCGAGTCCAAGGCGACACCGACGGTGCGGCACGCGAGCTTCAGACCTTCCCTGACCCCGTCGCCGCCCAGCGAGTCGTCGACGCGCTGATCAACGGCGGCTACAACCACCGCGGCGCCAAGATTATGCGAGCCCTCGACGACATCCCTACCTGGCTCTCCGACCGCTACCTTGCCGATACCGGCTTGGCCGACCGGCTCGCCGACAGTTACCCACAACTCGACGCACCGGGCCGACTGGCCGTTGACTATTCACGGTCCCTGATCGCCGAAGCCGGCGCCGCGGGACGCGTGCATTGTGGCGGCTGGTGGGAAGACGCCGGACGAAAGAACGGACTCGCGATCACCTACCCATTCCTCGACCCCGATCTCGCCGCCTTCACCTGGGGCCTTCCACCGCACCTGCTGCGCAACAACGGAATCGAAAAAGTGATCCTGCGGGAATCGCTCGCCCCCGAACTCCCCGCCAGCATCATGCAACGCCTGGACAAGGCCGACGCCCGCGCGATGATGCACACCGGGCTACGCCGATCAGCCGACCAACTCCGTGCCGTCGCCACCAGCGGCCCTCTCGTCGACCACGATGTGATAGAGCCGGATCGCTTGCTCACCGCCATCGACGAGTACCTCGCCGGCCACGACCGCCACGGACCAGCTCTATGGGCTACCACCGCAGTAAACACCTGGATGCTCCATCAACAAGGAGGCATACACCCATGACCACATCAACCCGGCCGTCAGCTAATGCCGCTTTAGCTACTCGCAACGGCGACCTGTGGATACTCGTACCGCCAGGCGACGACGGTGAAGTCCTCGTCGTCAACACCACCGGATACGAGATCTTTCGGCAGTGCAACGGCTCACGCACGCCATCAGACATTGCCGTTGAACTCGCAGGGTGGTCCGGTGCGCCGACCGACGAAATAGCAGAGGATGTCGCTGCATTTCTGGCTCGCCTGCAGAGCGCTGGCATGCTGGCCAACTGAAAATAGTATTGGTGGTGACGCGGGTCACAAGAAGCTAATCTTACCCCAGGTAACCTGCGTCGATACCAATTGAGCCATCCATCATCGTCTGGTTGTGGGAAGTTGCCAGAGCCCGAATGAATCGCGGACTATCGCCAGGTGAGTCTCGAACTGATCCTCTTCGTGGCCTGCGCCCAGGGCCCGACGGTGCTTGCCTTGGCGGTCGCCGTGCTGCACCCGGACGCTGCCCGCCGGACAGACGCCCTCCGTGCACTGCGCACACTTCGCACCACAGGCTGGGGACGTCGGTGACGAACACCAGGCCGGGTGGTATGGCCGGGTACCTTCTGGAAAAGCGTCGACACCGCGAGATGCTCGAAATAGCCGCTACGGCTGGCTCGATCCCCGTCCGAGACCTCTTCCGGAGTATGGGACGCTACGCGGTCTGGCCTGAAACCAGCACTCGGCTGCAGCGTTGGCTCGACAGCCTCGTTCAGCGCGAGTTGATCTGGGTCCAACGCGAAGCGGAAGGCCGCCCCCTTCGAACCGCAGGGGCAACCTTACGTGGACGCCGCGCACTTGGTCGCGTGCGCACGTATGAGCGGTCAATGGATCAAATGCCATCTTCACCTGAGCAGAAGCTGGTCAGGCTATACGCGCCCCGAGTTCACTCCGTACCGCGCGGTGCCGTCAGCAAGCGCCGGGCCTGATCCTGGCCGATCGAGAGCAGCAAGGTCGGCAGGCGGGGCCCGGTCTCGCGGGAGCACAATAGGCAGTAGACCGCCTTGAAGAACGACCGCTGAGCCTTCTTCAACTCGGGTGTCGGCGCCGCGTCTTCATCCAGGCCCTCCATAAGCTTGGGCACCGCGTACACGCTCTTGGTCAACCCATCCAGGGTCCAGTCGTTGCCCATACGCGCTGCCAGCATTCCGACGCCTGCACGGGTCCGGTCATCGAGCTCTGGCCATGCCTCGGCGTTGAACTCGGTCCGGATGATCGTGCGATCCTCGGGTGGCAATGCGCGAGCGAAATTGACAGCGTTCGTCAACCGCGGCTGCAACTCATCCAACAACGCAGCATCGTCCGGAAGGCCAACGTCACTGTCGGACTCCAGATGCTGACGCACCAGGCGTTCGACCTGTTCCGGATTCGCCGCAGTGATATCGGCAGCCGAAGACAGCAAACGAAAAGACACAGGTCGGACGCTGCGCTCAACCACGCCAGCCGAGGTCTGAACACACGCCCGGTGCAGGTGCCGCTCGACCACAGACGCGCTGTCCCCCTTCGCTTTCGCAGCGAACCGATCCCACTCGTCATACAGGCGCAGGATCGCAGGAGGCGACATATCGATCGTGAACGACTGCGACGGCAGCCGTCGAGCATAGAGCCATCGCACCATCGGCGGCTCGAAGATCTCCAGAGCAGTATCAGGGGTGGCCGCGCCACCCGCAGACCCCGACATCTTCGACTTCCCCCCGGCCAAGCCGACGAACGAGTAAACGATCGAACTCGGTGCCGGCGCAGCAAAGATCTCCGGCGCAACCACCTTCCCGGACGCAAAGCTACTGGTAGGCGCGTGATGGTCCTCGCCCGCAGGCTCGAAATCGACCCCCTCGAACGCCCATCGCATCGGCCAGTCGACCTTCCACACCAGCTTGCCCGAAACTCTCGCATCGTCGGCGATGCTCATATTCCCGGTGTGCCCGCAACGGCAGCGGTACGCCACGTTCCGACCATCCCAGCCGGTTACCTCGGTCGAGTCCTTGCCACACACTTCACAGTATGGCTTGAACGGGTAATAGGCGGCCCGCCGCTCGGACACCGGCTTTTCGTGCCGTCCCTCGGTCTGGAAGCGTTCCAAGATGTCGAAGATGTCGTTACGTGAGTCCATCGACCGGCGGATCTGCGCGTTATAGGTTCCAGCCGGATACTGCTGTGACTGGCGAATCTCACGCATCTCCACACCGAGCCGTCGCAAAGCCGCCGTGAACTCGGCAATGAAGTGGGATGCGTACGAATCACGCTCCCCGTGCGGGTCCGGCACAGCAGCCAACGGCTTGCCGATGTGCTCGCCCCACGATTCCGGCAACCCGGCCGGCACTTTCCGGAAGCGGTCGTAATCGTCCCAGCTATGGACGTGTACCGCCTCGAACCCCCTGGCCTTTATTTCTTCGCAGACCAGGTGCGCGGTCATCACCTCGCGCAAATTCCCGAGGTGAATTGGCCCACTCGGGCTTATACCCGATGCGCACACAATCCGCTTGGACGACGACTTTCGCGCATGCTCGATTGCAGTGTCGGCAGCACGCTGAATCCAGCTTGCTTCCACACCAGCATCACGATCATCGTTCACCTGAGTCGTCGAGAGCACTCGGCTACGCTACCAGCGTCACCGCTAGCCCAACCGCGCAGGTCGAAGCTACAAAAGCCAGCGTTCTGCCCCACGAACACGGCGATCCGAATGACCGAGCCAACACCCTCCGATCTGAAGGACACAGGCCCAAGGGCCGTAGCTCGACCCCGTTTGCAGGCGCGACCAGCCTGGTATGGGTTCACGATTGTCTACGACGATGCAATGTTCGACGATGTGCCGGTCGAGCGCTTCCTCGCTGCGCTTCAGGCCGAAGGCTGCGGCGAGATCGACCGGCCCGGATGGACTTGCCCTCTCAACCTCCTGCCGCTCTTCCAAGAGCCAGGTCCTCTGTTTCCGGGCTTCACTGGCAAACTGGCTTACGCACCAGGCGACTATCCGAGGGCCGAATCTCTGCACCACGCCACGCTCAAACTCCCCGTGTGGCATCGAGACGAGGACCTTCCACTCATCGACCGCGACATCGAAGCGCTCCACAAAGTGGCCACCCACCACGCCGACCTGAAAGGGTAGGGCTCGATGATCGAGACACCACTGCTGGATACGTTGACACGGGAAGCCGACCAGGACGAGGTGCAACAACTCGTCGTCGGCGCCGTCGTCCAACACGACGGCAAAGTCCTTCTGTTGCAACGCCCCGCCGACGACTTCATGGGCGGAATCTGGGAGCTTCCCAGCGGGAAGGTCGACCCCGGCGAAGCCATCGACCAAGCCCTGATTCGCGAAGTCAAGGAAGAAACCAGCCTTGAGGTCAGCGCCATCACGAACTACCTCGGCAAGTTCGACTACCAGTCCGGCAGCGGAAAGAAAAGCCGACAATTCAACTTCACCGTCGAGGTCGGTCACACCGAGCCCGTGGAACTCACCGAACACGACGCCTACACCTGGACCAGTCTGGCCGAGGAACCACCGGTCACGGACGCTGTGAAGAAGATACTGGCGCGTGGTTAGGACGGTGAATTAGGACGTCGTCGATCGGTGAATCCTGACACCGGGTTGGCGACGCTGAAGCCTCTAGCGTCGGCGAAATCCGACGTCGCTGACGCGCGTGTCTCGCCAGCTGGGCGTGTCGACAGAGCATTACGGGCATGCCGGTTTCAGGGCATTACCCGGCCCGGGGATGATCGTGCTCATGACCGAGTGGCAACTGCACATATCCCTGACTGAGCTGCGTAGATCCATCGACCTGCTCATGGATCATGTCGCGGCGGCCGCTGATGGAGACACCCTTCATCTGGATAAGGACTATTTCTGGTCCATTGGAGAGGACGAGTTGTACGAGGTCTACAACACTCCGTCCGACCTGACGCTGGGCCAACTCTCGTGGTCGTGGGGACACCTCACGGATCTACTGTCCGATCCGGATGGAGCCATCGGGTACCACCTGGTGTGGCTTTCGGAGGTACTGCGCGCAATTGGCTACAAGTTCCCCTGACCCCCCAGTTCACGCGCCGTCAAGTTGTCACCGATACCGGATGTCAAGCACGCCGGCGGCATCAAATTTCGCCGATACAGCTTCCTGCTCGTTGAGACCGACGTCGGGATTCACCGATCGACGACGTCCAAATTCACCGCCCTAACCAGGCGCGCTACCGCGAGACCTGATCAGGTGCAGCTGCGGGTTCTGGGATGGCCTCCCGCCTCCTGATTTTCAAGGAGGGGCTCTGGATTCGGGGCTCCTCTCCGTGCCTTGGCCAGCAGAGAGGTATCAACTTGTCGAATCGGAGCCGGAGTTCGTGGTCTGCAGCCATGGACTTCCAGGCTGCAGTCGGGATCGCTCGGGAAACATCTGTCACTCTCCGGGATTGACCTCATAGCGGCTTGTGTCCCGGCCGTGGCCGCCAGCAGGGGTGGCTTGAGCGGGACTGCACACCGGTGACATCCGTCGCTTCCGATCCGCAGCCGTGTTCGGCACCTATGGTGGTGTCGCTCCGATCGAAGTGTCCTCCGGAGACGTCGCCGCCACCGGCTCTCCGCGTCGGCGACCGTCAGCTCTACTGAGTGCTCCATGTCATTGCGATCACCCAGATCCGTCGCGATACCGTCGGACGCGCTTACTGTCTAATCGGTTTCCGGGGCGCCGTGGAGGTCGTCTTCGCTGGCTAATTTCGGGTATTGGCTCTGGGTCTCGGGGGTGCTCAATGCGAGTGCGCCGTTTAGCCAGGCGCGGTCGCCGCGGACCGGGTTATCCGGGTCGAGGGGGCGTGCCAGAGGTCGGGCTGCAGTTCCGGTGGGGTCGCTGTCGTAAGGGTATTTGCCCCAGGTGGTGGCTTCCTGCCTGGTCGGGTGGCGCCAGAACGCGACCATGAGCTGGTGGATCAGTGGCCGGAGGTCGTCGGTGGGGACCTCGGTCAGCTCGTCGGCGACGGCGTAGAGGGTGGATCGGTAGGTGCGAAGTCCCCACGCTTGGGCCGCGGTGTTCGTTGGCGCCTGCAGTATGGGTTCGACACCGCCGGAAAAGCGCTGGTACCCCGTGACGATGCCGTGGTCGCCCATGCAGAAGGTTTCGACCACGAACGGTGCGTCGGGTACGCGCAAGTCCATTCCTTGGCCGGTGCCGGTGTTGTACATGTAGGCGGTGACGAGATCGGGGTCGATGCCGCCGGTCGGTCTGGGCTCGTGGCCCCAGAACAACACGTGTGGTCGGCTCGACTCGGTGGCATCGCAGGCGGTGAGCAACGCGGTGATCATTCGGCCGGTCCAGCCGGCATCGACGAGCCCGGTGCGGGAATCGGTCAGGTCGTGGTCGGCGGCATAGGCGATAAGTAGGTCGCGGGTGTGCGCGATCCGCGCGGCAGCGGCCTCGGTGACCTGGGGGAGGGTGAGGAACCGGCGCATCGCGTCGGCGTGGGCGGGGTGGTCGGCGCGTGCGTCAGGATCGAGGGAGACTCCCGCGGAGTGCAGCAGTGGGGTGTAGTCGTCGGCGGGCAGGCCCAAGCGTGCGCATAGGTCGCTGGCGTTGGACTTGACGAAACTGTTGAACAGCCAGGATTCCTGGTCGAGGTGTCGCGGGTTGGTGGCCGCGAGACTCCAGGTCATCCGGCTGCTGTAGACGTATTCCAAGTCGAGGTCGACGCTGGCGAGTGGGGCGAGCCGACGGGCGAGTTCGTAGAATATTTGGCCGTCGCGGGACAGGAATCGCAATCGTTCGAGCCCGCGGTGGTGGGCTTCGCGCAGCATCCAGAAGGTGGCGCCGATGAGGGCGGGGGCGGCGACTCCGGCGGCAACGTCGCGGATGGCCTGTTCGTGTTCGGTGTCGGCCGGTATCGCGGTGCGTGCGGTGCGGGCGGCGGCGTGCAGTAGTGCTGCGGCGTCATCGGGGTGGTGGGAGTGGTCGAGCATGATTTGCTCATAGCGGGTGCGGGTCGGCTCGGGCATCCTCACCATTCTCGCAACACGAGTCGCAGCCGGTGTCCGGTGATACCGAGCCCCTGACAGGTGGCATGCGCGGCGTGCATCTCGGGGGTCGGATCTGTGCCCTGTGCTTCGGCGAGGGTTGCCTGGCCGGCCTGAACGCGGGCGATCCACAGGTGGTCGTGGAGTTCGGCGAATATCTCGTGGGCGGAGGCCAGTGCGGTGGTTGCGGCGGTCAGTTCGCCGGCGTCGCGGTGTATGAGGGCGATCTGGCGTAGTGTGCGGGCTTCGCCGGGGCGGTCACCGATGGCGGTGAATGTGTCCAGGGCGGTCTTGGCGCCGTGGATGGCGTCGTCCCACCGTTGGTTCCGGCGGTCGAGGTCGGCGAGACTGAGGTGGGTTCGGGCGACCCATCGCTGGTCACCTAGAGATCGGAAAATAGCGTGAGCCTCTGCGAGGTCGGTGGAGGCTGCCAGGTAATCCTCAGCGAGGCGGTAGGCGTCTCCGCGATTACGTAGTGTCACGGCGATACCGCGTCGGTCGGAGAGCTTTGCGAACCGGGTGAGGCATTCGGCGAACAGGGGCAGAGCGCGGGCGATATTGTCTTCGTTACGGTGGATGACGGCAATGTGGCGCCGGGTGCGAGCTAGCCAACGCTGGTCGTCGAACTCGTGAAAGATGGGCAGGGCCGTTTCGAATGTCTGTAGCGCTTGATCGTTGTGCCAGCGGTCGCGATGCACGAGGCCGTAGCGGACGCGAGCGCGCGCTTCTTCGAGTCGGTCTGCGAGGCTGCGGTATATCGCCAGGGTCGTATCGAAATGCCGTCGGGCATCGCCCCATCGGGACAGTCCGCGGCTGGCGTCGGCGATTCCGTTGTGGATGCCGGCCGCGATTCGTGTGTCGCTGCCTGAGTCGGCGAGGTCGAGTGCGGTGGAGAAATGGGTGATGGCCTCGTGTAGTCGGCCTTGGTATCGGAATGTGTCGCCGAGGAGGCGCAGGGTAGCGGCCCACTCCGACCGTGCGTCGAGGTCCTGGAAAATGGCTGCGGCGCGGCCGAGCTTGTCGACGGCATCGTCGTAGCGGCCGAGTTCGCGGTACAAGGCCCCGAGACTGCGGAGGGTGGTGGCCTCGGCGCGGTGGTTGCCCGCCTTCTGCGCTGCGTGCAACGCCAGCTCGTGGGTACGGTCCCAGGTCTGCCAGTCGGCGCGCCAATCGAACATCGGAGGAAGGGCTGCCGTCAGTCGGAACGTGGAATCCCACAGCTCGAGTTCATGGGCGAGCTCAACGGCGGCGAGAAGATTCGACCGCTCGGCGGTGAACCAGCTTCGTGGGTCCACCTGGGCGAGGTGGGCGGGATTATGCCCGGAAAAAATGTCACGCGGCAGCTCGTTCGCGTCGGGGTGTAGTTCGGTCGCGGCGACGTGTGCGCACTGCAGGTACCGATCGACCAGGCGTGCCGCAGCTGCACGACGGTCGTCCGCGCTGCCCTGCGAGCTTGCCTGTTCCCGGGCGAAGTCGCGCATCAGGTCGTGCAGCCGGTACCGGACGGTGCCGTTCGCATCGGTGCCGGCAAGTTCTACGAGCTGCGCATCGACCAGCTGCTCCAGCCGTGTCTCGGCTTCAGCGAGATCGATATCGAGTAGGGCCGCGACATTCCAGGCAGGAAAGGTGGCGGCTGTCAGCGACAACAGTCCGAATGTCTGTCGCTCGGCCGCGTTCCGGCCGTGGTAGCTGAGGTCGAACGACGCACGAACCTCGAGATCGCCAGCTTTGAGTACATCCAGACGGCGACTCTTATCGGCCAGGCGGTCGGCAAACCATGCCACCGTCCATCCCGGACGTGACACCAGTCGCGCACCCGCGATACGAAGTGCAAGCGGCAGATAGCCACACAACCGGGCGATATCGGCAAGCGCGCGCGGCTCTGCTCTGGCGCGATGGGGACCGATCAGACGGGTGAGCAGAGCGATTGCTCGATCGTTGGGCAGGACACCGAGGTTCAGTGTGTGAGAGCCGGACAGCGCGGCCAGCGGCGAGCGGCTCGTAACCAGGACCGCGCACGTGGGTGAACCAGGAAGCAATGGGCGCAACTGGTTCTCGGCGGCAGCATTGTCCAGCACGACAAGTACCCGGCGGCCAGCCAGCTGGGCACGGAACAACCGCGCCCGCTCGTCCAGATCCTCCGGTATTTCGCTCCCGTTCAGACCGAGAGCACGCAGGAATCCGGACAGCACCTCTCCCGGGGAGAGTGGTTGCGATTCCACGCCGCGGAGATTCACGTAGAGCTGGCCATCGGCGAAGACGTCGGCCAGCGTGTGCGCGACGTGCGTGGCCAGCGCGGTCTTCCCGATTCCCCCGGGCCCCACGATCGTAGCGATCGGCACGGCCCGGCCCGGGGTTCCGGCCAGCTGCGATGCCAGAACCGATACTTGCTCGTCACGGCCAGTGAAATCGTGAGTGTCAGGGGGCAGCTGCATCAACTGAGGAACGCGTCGAGACGGGGACGTCGTAGGTGCGGGACCGACAGAAGGGGGAGAAGATTCTGGCAGTTCCCCATGTTGCTCGGCGACCGAACCCGCCGCTGCGGATAGTGAACGTTCGGTGCGCACCTGGCTGTCGGAGGCGAACAGCTCGGTGGCGGTGTATCCGGGCAGCATCCTTTCCAGGACTCGGCAGTGGTGGGGGTAGGGGAGTCCTTTCACATCGCCGGAGAGCCAGCGGTGGAACTGTGATCGCCGCGGGGCGGATCCGACGAGGTCGGGATCGATGCTGGCGGCGATCTTGTCGTATTCGCGGCAGAACGCCGTGTGTGTTTGTAGGTGCTGTTGCTGTAGCACGGTTTTGAGGCGTGTTGCCATCGCCGTTTCCCCTTATGCCCCTTCAGACCTTTCGGTTCCCTGCGTCTGCTGGCTCTGCTCATCGTAGAGGGATGTAGAGGGGACATCACGGGCACAAGAAGTTTCAGATGGGCATTACGTGGGTGTGGAGATGCGACACCGTGTCCCGGCAGGGTCGATTCCAGCCGACAAGCGGCCGGTAGTAGCGACGGTGAGCTGACCCAAGAGCTTCAAGCGAAGTGTCGCTGGACTGCGCCGGACCACCCGATCTTCCGGTCGTATGCGGCAATGCCGCCACGCGCACCGACCCCCGTTTGGAGTGTTGTGACCATGCCATTTGCCCGTCCATCGGGTGCCCCGCCAGCCGACCCTGCAGTTGTTCAGGGGTCACCGGTTGCACCGGACGACCGCGCTGTGCCGCTGTACACGGCTGAGTTCGCTGCGGATCCGGCCCGGTTTTTTCGGGAGTGGCGGGCGGAGTTCGGGTCGCTGGTGCCGGTGGAGCTGGCGCCTGGTGTACCGGCGATGTTGGTGATGGGTCATGGGGACGCCCTGCACGTTCTTCAGAGCCCGGAGAGGTTTCCGGCCACTCCTGCGGAGTGGCGGAAGAGGGTGCCCGTCGAGTGCCCGGTCCGGCCCCTGCTGGCGTCGGGTCAGACTCCCGCGCGGACCTCCGGTGTCGAACATTCCCGGTTACGGGGTGCGCATGTGGCGGCGTTGGGCCGGGTGGACCAGCACGCGGTGCAGGCGGAGGTGGAACGGGACGCGGTCTCGCTGATCAATGCGTTCTGGCATCGCGGTGAGGCGGAGCTGCGTGGGCAGTTCGCTGCTCCGTTGGTTCTGGCCGCGGTCAATCGGCTGGTCGGTCTGCCGGAGGAAATGGCGGACGAGGTGGCTCGAGTGGTCCCCGCCCTGGCCGAGGCAGGGGATGCGGTTGCGGCGGTGGCCGGGCGTCGAACGCTGGAATCGATGTTGGGCGAGGCCGTGCTGTGGAAGACCACTGTCCCGGGCGCGAATGTGATGTCGTGGCTGCTGGCCGACGACGACCCGGGATGGTTGGAGTCCGAGGTCGTCGCGCAGCTTGTGCTGATCTATGAGATGGCGGTCGAGCCCACCATTGGTCTGATCACGAACGCTGTCGCGACGGTGCTGACCGATGACCGGATGGAGGCGGCGCTGGGCGGCAGCCTGTCTACGCGGGATGTGTTGGATGCGGTGTTGTTCGACAATCCGCCGTTGACGCAATGGTGTGTGCGCTACCCGCAGGTCCCGCAGCTGATCGGCAACGTGTGGCTGCCCGCGCACCGACCGGTCGTGATCGGACTCGCAGCGTCTCAACGCGACCCGGCCATCGCCCGCGGTGACCGGCGAGGCAACCGGTCGCATATCGCATTCGGTGCCGGGACACATGCCTGCCCGGCCGACGATCTCGCACTGTTGATCGCCACCGTCGCGATCGACCAGCTCATGGACGCGGTGCCGGATATGGAGCTCGCCGGGGAGCTGGTGTGGCGACCGAGCCCGTTCCATCGGTCGCCGACTGCGGTGCCGGTGAGGTTCGAGCCTGCCCGGTCCCGGCCGTCCTGACCTGCTGCCCCGCTGCTTCGCCTTTCGTCTTGATGCGCATTCTGTGAGGACACCGAAAATCATGGTCACCCAGCAATCCCGAGCCGGCAGCCGTTCGATCGAAAGCCTCGGCCCGAAGACCAAGCTCTATGCCCCGGCCTTCGCTATCGCCCCCTACGCCGCCTATGAGCGGATGCGCCAAGGCGGACGAACCCTGGCCCCGGTAGAACTCGCCCCCAATGTTCCCGCCACCCTGGTTATCGGCTACCACACCGCGGTGCGGGTCCTCAATGATCCCGACCGGTTCCCGGCGGATCCACGGGTATGGGAGAAATCGCTTCCGGATGATCATCCGTTGCTGCCGATGCTGGGATGGCGGCCCAACGCGCTGCGGACCGCGGGCAAGGAACACGCTTTCCACCGGGATGCGCTGCAGACCGCGTTGTCGGTAGTCGATCTGCACGCGGTGCGGGAACGCACGATCCGGGTCGCCGCTTCACTGATCAACCAGTTCTGCCAGGCCGGCGAGGTCGAGCTGATCGAGCATTTCATCACTCCGCTGGTGTTCACGGTGCTCAACGAGACCGTCGGTTGCCCACCTGCGCTCGGTGAACGGCTGCGTGTGGCGATCGCGGCGATGTTCGAAGGCGTCGACACCGAGCATGTGAACGCCGAGGTCGCGAAGGCTTTGTTCGAGTTGATCGAACTCAAACGCCGCACCCCTGCCGCTGATATCGCGTCCTGGCTGGTGCACCGGTGCTCGAACCTCACCGATGAGCAGCGGATGCATCAGCTGGTCACGATCTATTCCGCGGGGATCGAGCCGGTGCGCAATCTGATCGCGAACGCGATACGGCGGATGCTGACCGCTGTCCGCTACCGCCACGACAATGCTCACTTCACGCCTCCGGTGCGTGATGCGGTCGAAGAAACCCTCGCCGACGATCCGCCGATGGCCAACCTCTGCAACAGCTACCCGCGCCAGCCGGTTCTCGTCGATCGAGTGTGGCTGCCAGCGGATCAGCCGGTGCTGGTGAGCATGGCCGCCTGCAACACCGACCCCGCGATCGTCGGTAACCGGGGCTGGACCGACAACCGCGCGCATCTGGCCTACGGCAGCGGGCCGCATGCCTGCCCGGATATGGCGCGGGAGATGTCGAAACAGATCGCGATCGAGGCTATCGGGCACTTCTTCGATGCCTTCCCCGAAGCCGAACTCGCCGTTGCAGCGGACGAGGTGCCGTGGCGAACCGGCCCGTTTCACCGTGCCCCCGCGGCCGTGCCCGTCGCGTTCCCACCGACAGCGCCGTTGATCGTCCCACCGGCACGGGCCCACCGATGACACCCGGGCGTTCGGTCGTCGGCCGCCGCGCCCGTTATCTCCGGATCCCGCACTACGGAAGCGAGTGACACCATGACCACCACCACTACCGACCTCGTCACCCCCATCGGATACCGCGGTGAGGACCCGACCGTCGCCGCGTTGCGCGCGGCGCTGTTCGGCGAGCATCTCGGCACCCACCGCGCCGTGATGGAGACCGTGCTGCGGCTCGGCGACGTTGCTCCCGACGGTGACGTCACCTACAGGGAAGAGACCCGGATCGGGCCGACACTGCTGCCGAGGTTGATCAAGGATCTCGGGCTCCCGGCGCGCAAGATCGCCCAGGACGTCCACCTGCGGGGCGCACTCTGCGATAGCGCGGCAATCGGCGCCACGCACCTGATGACCGTGCTGAACGGGCACTTCGCGCTGACCTGCCGGGCGATCCTGGAGCTGGGCAACAACAGTGACTATCTACAGCGATGCCTGGCCGACCTGGACAGCGGGCAGACACTGGGCGTGTTCGCTCACACCGAGCTCGGCGGAACGAACAGCGCCGCTGATCTGCAGATGATCGCGGTACGTGATGCTTCGGCAGGCGGATATCGCCTCTACAGCATCGACATCGAGGCAGTGAAAGCAATGGCCAACCTGGCCGATCGCGACGTGCCGGCCATCGCCGTATTCACGGCGCGCCTGATCGAAAACGGCGAGGACAAGGGCGTGCTGGCGTTCGTGTCACGGTTCCGGAACATCGACGGCAACCTGTCCGACGGCGCCGAAATCTACACTCTGTCACCGAAACACGGGTCGGCCATGCCGCACGCCCTGATCAAACTGAACGGGCTGCTGGTCCCCGAAGACGGGGTCCTGTGCGGGGACTGGGGCAGGTTCGACGACACCGAGGGCTTCGTGTCCGAAGTCCCAGTCCGCGGGCGGTTCCATCGAACGGTCGGGCCCTTGATCCACGGGCGCAACGATCTGGGGATCGCGATGAACCGCAGTGCCGGGGCCGGGGCCGCGGCCACCGTCGGCTTCACGAGTCAACGTCCCCACGGCGACAGTGACGCCCTGCAACGCGATATCGTCACCGCCCTCGCCGACACCTACGCCTGTGGCGTACTGGGCAGGATGGTGCGCGATATCGCGGCCGGACCCGATACCCAGCCGCCGCTGTCACTGTGGCTGATGGTCGTCAAACCACTGTTGACCACCCTGGCCCAGGACGCGCTGATCGTGTGCCGGGAACGGTTGGCCGCGCAAGGGATTCTGCGCTGCAACTATCTCCCGGATGCAATAGCCAACGTCTTCGGCGGAAAGACCGCTGAGGGCGACACCCGCGCCCTCCAAGTCACCGCAGGGCGGTATGCGAAAACCCTGTGCCTCCTCACCCTTCCCGGAACACCGGCTGAGAAGCCGTGGTGGCTCGAGATGATCACGGTTCGCGAGGATCACCTCGCCTCCGATCTCTACCTCGCGACCGGCATCGACCGCGACGAGTACGAGCCCGACGGGGATGCGCTGGGCCTGGACTCCGCGCGTGCCGATATTGCCCACACCACCGGGATACGCCTCGCGGTGACCGCCGCGCTCATCGCCGCCGACAACGCCACCGACCCCACCGCGGCCACCGTGGCGTACTCGGTGGCCGCGGTGGTCGCGCTGGGCTACCTCGCTCCGCTCGGGACATGGTTCCAGCGGCGGGGCTGGCAATCCGATCAGCGGGCCGCCGAGATCGAAACCGACCTGCTGCACCACCGCCGCGTCCTTGTCGACAACCTCACCATCCTGGCTGCCGCGTTCGATGTCCCGCAGCTGCCCGGGGCGCCGGTGTTCGCCCCGGACTACCAGCAGTCCTGGAGTGAACTCACCGGCTGGGGCCCCGACAGCTTCATCCGGCCGTGACGGGCGGGCGACTGCGGTGGCACTCGGGACTGGACCACGACCTTTGGACCCGCCGCCACGCCGACTGCGCCAGCAGCGACACCGAGTTCGCCTCGCTCGGGGAGGCAATGTTCGTCCGCACCGCACACAGCGGCCACGGCCCGCAATGTCTGCAATCCCTGAGCGCCGACGCCTATATCGGCGGTCGCGCAAACCGCGACGAGTACGAATAAGCACCCATTTCGAAGTGGAGGATCCTCTATGCGACACCCCGAGCACGGCACCCGCCGCGCCCGATTCCCCACCACGCGACGCCAGCGCCTGAACCGGTGCTCCGGCCCGCGTGGCGTGGTGGCCCTGCCCGCGCCCGGCGCCGGCGATCGGGCACAAGTGATGAGCGGTAAGAACCGGAAACGCACCAACACCCGGATTGGCCACCACTCCCGCCGCCGCACCAGTAGTAGCGCTGGTGGTGACCCTGAGCGGTCGGTGTCGCGGTATCCCGAGGACTCGCTGATCGAGGTGCTGCTGCTGTGCATGATCGCCCGCCGGGCCACGGTCGAAACCAGCGAGCACGCCGGGGCGGATGTCCACCAGGTCTGGGGGTTCGGCTGTGTCGATGAAGCGACAGCGCAGAACCAGACGTTGATGACGTTCACGGCAGCGGACCTCGCGGTCGGTGGTGCGGTACTGGAATACGCCTTCAGCCTGCACTCTGATATTCCGGGGATTTGGGGCTACGGGCTGGCCTTTGTCGGGACGGTCGGTTCCCTGACCTCGGGTGCTCCGATGACCAGCGATACGCGCCGGGCCTTCCGCGAGGGTCGCGTGAGCGCCGGCCGCGTCGAGGAGTTGGAGTTCTCGGCGGTCATCTACGACGCCCGCGGCCGGATGCACTCCGCGACACTTCCTTTTATCACCCCCACCGCACCCCCGAAATACACCCACACCGAGACTGCTTCGCGGACAGACGAGTTCGTGGATGCCTTCCATGCCGACGGCATCGATACCGACCTCTGGCTCGCCGCCCTCACCCTCGATATCTGGCGCCACGAACAACTTCTGCACCGCCTGCTGCCACAACTGTCGGCCAAAAAACCTGGCCGATTCCTCCGATGACAGTGGGCGAACAGCCGAACCGCCTCCGTCACCCCGCCTGCAGGGCGCTCGGGAATCTCAGGCGGCCGGTTCGGCGATGATCCTGGGATCGCTTGCCATGCACCAACTTCTCCACCACACCCGCCCGCACTGGCCCGAACTCTCCCCGGCCGTCGCCGGGCCCGCGATGCAGGCCCGCCACCACTCCACACCACCAGCCCTCGGGTGTCCATCAGCCACCGAGACATCTACCCCTGTCGAGGACCAACCGTGATTTCCCTGCACCACATCAGAGTTGCGCTGGCAACCGGCGCAGCCCTGACCGCGCTCGTCGCCCTGGCCTGCACCACCACCTCCCTACACCGACCCGCGACTGGCGAGACGTTGCGACTCACCCATCACGTCACCCCGCTCGCCACTCCAGGATGCCTGGAAGCCGGCACCTTGGAACGGATTTCGGGTGCCGGGCCAGAGGGAACCGCGGCCGGACCAGATGCGGTTGGATATCGCCATTATCTCCCGGCCGCCCCCTGGGGCGGAATCTCCTTTCCCGGAACCGCCGAGAGTGACCCGCAGCCGCGACGATGATGGTCGCGGACGCAAAAGAGGTTTGGAGCGAGACCGATCCCCCGCAACGTGGCCACAGGCTCTTTCGCGCCCGGCCGCCCAGCTTGGCCACTTGCCGGTCGATTGGTCAGGGTCGGGTGAATCCGATGCCGTGGTTGATGCACCACTGGAGAACTTCGGCTCCGAGTGTGTCGGGAGCGGTCAGCAACCCAGTGCGAAGATCTTCGGTGTTCACTGGTGGTGTGTGGTCTAGGTTGTCGAGGAACGCTTCGACGATGTCGGGCCATCTCGGCATTCCCCAGTCGGTATCGCGGACGCTGTCTACCGGTGCCATCGCGGCGTTCATGGCGATCATGTAGTCGTATCCGTGCTGGTCTTCGATCTGCGAGCAGGTGTCGAATACGGCGCCGACGGTGTGGGTCCAAGCTTCGTAGAGGGGGCCGAGATAGTCGGCGACCGTGCGGCCGGCGATGACCCGGTCGGGCCGGATGACCTCCATCTCCAGCGCAGGCCAGTCGCATCGGCCCCGGCGGATGCGGTCGTGCACCAGCCTGAACATCACCACATTGGCAGCGAACATCTCGCCGTCGCTGATTCGGTTGAGGCCATTTCCGCCATGGGCGAATTCGACCTCGGAGTTGCGCCATGCGCGTTTCGTGATCCCGGCCGCGGCGAACGCGACCGGATCAGCGTCCTCACCGGCCATGCTCCGGAAGCCGGCTTGCAGAACACCGATATCGACATACTCCATCACACGTCTCCCCGGTTGTGAACCGTCAGCTCCTGGCAGCCGCGGCCTTCGACAGGTACAACCTATGCGTCACGGGGTGAACTCGCGGGGCCACTGCCGGTGCTGCATCAGGGACGTCCTCGCTCTTCGCCCTGGTGGGCACTGGCTGATGATCCCGGGATTGCGGTGGCGAGCAGGATCTCTTGGGTTTGGGTGACTGGGGAGATGGCGAGGGTGAGTGAGTAGGTGTTGTGGGTGTCGGGGTTGTGGCATTGCAGGGGGTTGCTGGTGTCGCGGCCGTAGATGATGTCGATGGTGGTGTGCCAGACCTCGTTGAAGGTGGGGTTCTTGGCGAGGTCGGCCAGGAGGGCTCGGGCTCGGGGGGAGTCGCGGTAGCGGGCGAGTCCGGGCCGCAGCGAGGCGACGGTGTAGACGGCTTCGGCCGGCCAGTTGAGGACTGTGTCGTTACCGGTCGCGCTGAACATCCATTGGGGGACGCCTCCGATGTCGACCAGGCCGGGCAGCGCCGTTCGCCAGGCGTGGTTCGTCGCGAGAATCTGTTTGAGCGGGTCGATGAAGGCCGCCGGGACGCCGTGCTGTTCGAGTTTGTCGAGGTGCTGGATGAGCCGCGGTGTGCCGGCGATGAATCGGCGTAGCTGGGGGATCGAGGACAGCTTGCGGGCAGGGGCGCGGAGTTCGCGCAGGTATTGGGCTTGGGCGCAGGAGAGTTCGTAGCCGGCGGTGATCTGTTCGAGCAGGTCGAGGCTGGGTGTGCGTTTTCCGTCTTCGATCTGGCTGAGGTAGGAGCTGCTGACCCGATGGCGCTCATGGGCGTCGGCGCGGGTCAAGCCGATGTGCTCCCGGATGGCGAGCAGCATGCTGGGTAGGTCCGGAATCCGCGCCCTGGGCGCGGGCCCAGAGTCGGGTGCGAATCGGTGTGCGGTCGTGGCCATGCGGCACCCCCCGAAGGTGTGAGTCGACGAGGACGGCACAGTTCTGCCAGTGAATTCCCGCCCCCGAGTGGACATCAACGAATATCACACCCGAAACCGGGCGGGCAACAGAAAATTTCACCGCCAGCCTCAAATGCAGTGACGTACGACACTCTCGTCAGAACTGCTGGCGTGGCACGAACTCTTCGGTGTTGACACAATATTTGTTGATTCCGCACATTCGCGCAGCTCGCCGCCTGTTTCGAGTGTTGACACTATTGTGTTTACGCAAAATAGGTGCGCGCAAACTCTTCCGTTGCGGCTTGTTCGGGGGTTTGGATAAAGGCGTCAATCCAAATACCGGAAAGGAATTCGATGGACCCCTACATCATTTTGACCTGGGTGGACACCGGACTGTCCGCGCTCGCGAACGGGCTGTCGGCGGCTTCCCAGCTGGCCGGGATCGTGCTGGCTTTCCTCTGATCCATTCGCCTGCGACACCCGCTCTGCCGGAGCTTCCGATGCCCCGGTAGAGCGGGACCGGGCAGGGTGATCATTCTTTCCGACATTTCCCCTTACCCCTCGATGAAGGGTTGTTTCCGCATGCCTTTTTACCGATATTTGACTCCGTTCTTACCGCCTGCGCCGCTACGGAATAGTCGGGTGCGCGGCAGCGGTGAATCCCACTGTGAACGGTATAGGCCAATCATTTCCGGTGGCCGGATCGCATTCGCTGCGGCATTGCCGGTAGCGATGATGGTGGCGGCCCACCCAACGGCGTCTGCGGCGGCTCCGTTGTCGGCGGCGATCGCCGACCAGCCGGGGGTCACGGGCCCCGCCCAACCGGGGACGAGCACACCGCCTCCACCGCCCCCGCCTGCTCCCGGGCCGCCGGTGTACTACGCGCAGCCGCCGGAGGTGCGCAACGAGGCACTGTGGCGTCCGGCCCCGGCCATGGAGGAACCGGTGGAACCGGTACGGCTCGAGCACCTGCATCTGCCGGCTCCGGTTCCGGCAGTCGCGCCGATCGCGCCTCCGCCGGACACGATCCGGATCGGCCAGTGGCAGGCCCCGAGCCCGCCGTGGGTGCCGCCGGAGGTCCGCGACACCATCAATGGGGCCGCGGCTACTGCCGAGGCCCAGGTTGCGACCGCGCTGGACTCGGTCGGTATCCCGGCGGGTCGCTCCGATCGTGTCAGCGGGGCGACTCTGGCCGGTGCCGGGCTCGGTGGCGCGGCCGGAGCCGCCGCTGCGGGTGTTCCGGCAGCTGCCGCCGGTGCGGTGGTCGGTGGCCTGATCGGAGGCACCGTCGGTGGAATCGCCGGGGCCGCGTTGGGCACCGTTGTGCCGGTACCGGTGATCGGCACCGTTACCTCCGGAGTGGCCGGGACCGCGATAGGCGCCGCTGCCGGAGCCGCCGCAGGTGCAGCGATCGCGGGTATTCCGGTCGCGGTAGCGGGCGCGTTGGCCGGTGGCACCGTGGGCGCGGGGTTCGGCGCCGGTGTCGGGGTCGGTCAGCAGTGACCGCCGTGAACCGAACCCGCCACAGCATCGCTGCCGCGCTGGTAGCCGGAGTATGCCTGGCCTCCGTCGCGGTGGCGAGCATCCCGGCTTCGGCCGCCCCGGTCGGAGACGGGTGCGCGGGCTTGCACATCTTCGGTGTCCAAGGCACCGGCCAGTCCTCCCCGAGCGCGGATCCGAGCGCGGATTCCGGTGTCGTCGGTGCGCTGATCGCGCCCGTCCTGGCGGCGGCACCCGGGTTGGTGTCGCGCAGCTACATCCCCTACAGCGCCGGATTCGGTGGCGCGGTGCCCGGCGGGGGCGCGGCCCCGTACACGGTGTCGGTCACCGAAGCCCGGCACCGGCTGGATACGGACGTTACCCGGCTCGCGGACGCGTGCCCCGCGACGGCGATCGCGGCGGTCGGATATTCCCAAGGCGCGCAGGCGGTGTCGTGGCTGGCTCGCGATATCGGCGCAGGGGACGGGCCGGTTCCGCCCGAGAAGGTCGCGGGTATCGCGTTATACGCCAACCCCGACCGGGCCCATGGCTCACCGGTGTTTCCCGGTCGTCCGGGGCAATCGGTGCCGGATTCTGCTCCGGGCACCGTGGGCCGGTCGGTTGCGGGGGTACAGATGGGTGTCGCGGCTGCGCCGGGCTCCGGGATCGCTGGAGGCGGCCTCGGCTACGGGGCATTGGCGGGCCGGGTGGCCGATATCTGCGCTGTGGGTGACCTGGCGTGCTCGGCGCCGGACCGGGCAGCGCTGTTGCGGCTCGGCGCCGAGATCGCCGCGCGCGCCAATCTGCGTGACCCGGTTGCCGCAGTGAATTCGCTGGCCGCGCTGCTGTCGACTGCGTTGGGTGATGCGTGGACCACCGTGCTTCTCAATGACTTCCACCTCACCGATGGCCGTGCCGACTACCAGCCCACGGTGTCGTTGGCGCAGAGGCTGATCGATGCCGCCGACCCACGCCTTCCCGCACCGGGACCTGCCGAGCACGCCGCGGCGGCGGCCCGCTGGAACGCGATCACCGCCACCGTCGCGGCGAACCCACTGGTAGTCGTTCCTGCCCTGGCCGGGCAGCTCGATGCGGCGTGGGGGCAGTTGCTCGCCGATAACGCCGCACTGGCCGATCCCCCGGTCTGGGCGGGTTTCGCGGGAACTGTGGCCGCGCACACCGACTACGCCGCCGCGGGACTGCTCGCTTCCGGTACCGCCTGGATGACCGCGCTGGCCCACGACCTCGCCGGAGACCGATCGTGACCGACCCCACCGCGACCTCCGACGACGACTTCTACAGCGCGCCGTTCCTGAGCTTCGACTCCCCGCCCGGCACCCTGCTCCGACGTCGCCCGGTGATCCCGCCCGGCATCACGGACGTCGGTACTGCCTGGCAGGTCGTGTATGCCACCCGCTCCGGGTTCGGAGTCCCGATCCCCGGCTCGGGAACAGTACTGATCCCCGACCGCGTCACAGTTGCGGAGCGGCCTGGGATCTTGCTGTACTGCCCGACCTTTCACGGTCTCGGCGGCGAGTGCGCGCCGTCGCAGAAACTGGCCGCCGGCACCGAACCCGAAGCGCCGCAGATCCAGGCCGCGCTCGACCGCGGCTGGACCGTCGTGGTTCCCGACGGGATCGGGCTCGGAATAACCGGTATCGGCCCGCACCTGTGGCTTTCGGGCGCGGCGGCAGCACACGCCGGACTCGACCTGCTGCGGACGGTTCCCCAACTCCTGGACTCAGATGTGGCAACCACCGCGTCGGTGGTCTGGGGTTACGCCGACGGAGGCCGCGCCGCGCTATGGGCTGCTGAACTCGCCCCACGATATTGCCCCGACCTCGACCTGCGTGGCGTCATCGCCGGAGCCGCCGCCACCGATTTGGCCTTCCTGGCTGAAGCTCTCGACGGCACCCCCTGCGCCGGACTGGTCCTGGCCGCAATCGCCGGGTTGGGACGCGCCTATTCCCACCTGCCGATGGACCACCTGCTCACCCCGTCCGGGGCGCTCGCCTCACGACAAGCGCGAGAACTGGACGTGGCCGGGCTGCTCGCACAGCATCGAAACTCCTCACTGAGCCACTGGTGCGAACGTCCGGATCCGTGGAATGACCCCATGTGGAGCTATCTCCTGCGCACCGAACACCGCAGCGGACACCTCCCACAGGTCCCGGTGCACCTCTACCACGGCACCAACGACCCGGTGATTCCCATCGCGATGGGCCGACAACTCGCCGAGGACTACCGCGCCCACCACATCCAGGTCAGCTGGTGCGACTACCCCAGCGACCACACCACCACCCTCACCGCGGCCACCGAGGACGCCCTCGACCACGCCGCCGCATTCACCTACGAACCAGCCAGGGAGCCCCATCTGTGAACATCACCGACTTCTACCAGACACCGAACCTGCGCGAAGGACTACGACCCGGCGACCTCATGCGCACCCGCGCGGTATTCACCCCGCAAATCGAGGCCGCAGCGGATGCGTGGCAGATCGTCTACGTCTCCACCAATTCCCGTTCCCAGCTCATCGCGGCCTCTGCGATCGTGCTTATCCCCGACGCGGTCCCCGACCCAGGCACGGCCGCGATCGTGTTGTACTGCCCACCGTTTCGCGGGCTGGGCGGTGCGTGCGCGCCCTCGCAACTACTGGCCACCGGTGGCGAACCCGATGCCGCCGCCATTGAGGCCGCCCTGCAACGGGGATGGGTGGTGGCCATCCCCGACGGCGCTGGGCTCGGCGTCGGTACCGGGCCGCATGCTTTCCTCGCCGCGCGCGCCGGCGCCAAGCTCGTGCTCGATCTCGCCCGCGCCGTCTACCGGGGCGCGAACCTCGATCTGCCTGTGGCCCCGGTGGTGGTCTGGGGCTACGCCGACGGCGGGCGAGTCGCCGCAGCGGCCGGGGAACTGCACCCCTGGTACGCGCCCGAAGTCGATCTGCGTGGCACCGCGGCCGGTGCCGTCGCCTCCGACCTCGCCGCCCTGGCCCCGGTGATCAGCCAGGGCCCGGACCCGGGACTGGGGTTGGCCGCGCTGATCGGGCTGGCCCGCGCCTACGACCAGCTTCCCCTGCGCCATGTCCTCACCGACGACGGAGTCTCCGCCGCAGCCGAAGCCCAGCACCTCACCGGCCTTGAACTGCTGCAACGGTTCCCGCAGCCTCTGGCGCATTGGTGCCGGCGCCCCGATCCCTGGAACGACCCCTGGTGGCGGCGCGTGCTTGCGCTCGAGACCCTCGCTCACGTCACACTGGCGACGCCTTTGCACCTGTATCACGGTGAACTCGACCCGATCGTGCCCGTGCACGCCGGCCGACGCACTCTCATCGCCTACCGGCAGCGCGGCACCACGGTGAGCTGGCGCGAGTACGACGCTGACCACCGCTCCACCGCACGCCTGGCCATCAACGATGTCCTCGCCCGGCTCACCGACACCCTCACCAGCCGCCCGGCAACCACACCCGTTCAAGGCCACCGGGCGAGGGAGGAGGGCGTCGAGCACACGAGCCACCACTGACCCCTCCGGGGACCCTGCCCGCACCGCCGCTCTTCCCCCTGCCGGGTGCGGGCAGGCCCCGGAGCATCACATTCCGGCCCGCGATCAACCCCGTGACGAGGCGAGGTGAATGAGCTACCCCGACCCACCACCCGATGACGACGACGCCTGGGAATGGTTGGACGAGCCACGGTCCACCTCCCCGCGGCGCGCTGTGCCCGAGCCCGACCCGGACCCCGAACTGCCGGAAAGTCGTTGGCTGGTCGCGCTGCCGCGGACTCCGGACACCGGCGTCACGGGTGGCTACCGGTCACGGTGGTCCACAGTGCGGAATCGGCTACCTGCCGGGGGCTGGGCGGTGCTGGCCGCTGTCGTCGCGATCCTGATCGGTGTGGTGGCGTTATCGGTCGATTCCGGTGACACGGGCGAGGAAGCGGTTACCACGACGTCGCCGAGCGCGACGCCCGCGCCGGAAGGTGCGTGTACCGGGTTGTCGGGCACAGTGGTCACCGACCGTGCCGGGGATCCGGCCACGGTGCCCGGCGTGATCGCCACGTTCCAGGCCGCCTACTATCTGAGCCGCGATGCCGGGGCCGCGATGCGGCTGGTGGCTCCCGAGTCCGGGATCGCCTTCGACGGGCTTGCCGCGGGGATCGTGTCGATCCCGGTCGGTACCACGCATTGTGTGGCGATCACCCCGATCTCGGCGACCACCGCGAACGTGCACATCGTCGAACTGCGCGCCGACGGGCAGCGCATCGACTACCTCCAGGTCGTCAACACCCACGCTGGTGAGGGCGGTGCCTTGCTGATCAGCAACATCCAGAGGCAAGGATGACCCCGGCCACCGGCATGCCAGCATGAACGCCCCACCCGCGCGCACAGGCCCGCAGGCGCCACTGCTGATCGCGGTCGCGGGCCTGAGTCCACGCGCCGGGACCACCACAACCACCCTCGCTCTCGCCCACACCTGGCCCGGCCCAGAACCCGCTCTGATCGTGGAAGCCGACCCCGCAGGCGGACAACTCGCCGACATGGCCGGCATCGACCCATATCTCGGACTGGCGAGCCTGGCCCGCACCGTCACCACCGGTGCGCCGATCGCCCCGGACAACCTGGCCCGGCACGTGCAGTTCCTGCCCGGCGGGCAGGCACTGCTGGCCGCGCCACCCCACCGCGATCCCGGCCGCGCCGCTTTCACCGTCGAGCTATTGGCCGGTCCCTCCCCGAGCTGGCGCAACCTCGGGGCCACCGTGTTCGCCGATTGCGGCGCCCCCGAGCCGGATTCGGATATAGAGCCGGTTCTGGCTGCTGCCGATGCCTGCCTGGTCGTCGTGCGTGCCGATCACTGGGACTCCGACTCGGCCGCCCACCGCATCCGCGTACTCACCCGCCACAGCCGACGGCCGGGGATCGTGCTCATCGGTGCCGATGCCCGCGGCGAGTTCGCCACTGCCCTGGGGATCCCGCTACTGGGTGCCCTGCCCAACAGCCGCGCCCGCGCCGAAGCGCTGCTACACGGAACCCGCGCACCACGCCGCCGCGCGCCCCTGCTCCCGCCAGCCCGAGACATCGCTGCGGACTTGAACATCCTTCTGCGCACCCCCACCCACCGCGACCGGCCCGCACAACAGCCCACCAGGGCCGCCACACGCCGCAACGGCCGAACCCTTCCCCAGAACGCCCCTCCGACGATCTATCGCCTCGAACAGCCACCAGCGGCCACACCGGACCCCCCCACACCCGGGCCTGCGATCACAGAACACACTGCACCGCCGCTGGCCCGCAACCTAGTCCTCGGTCGCGAGCGCGAGGATGCCGGCCACCCCGGTGAGGACGAACTCGCCGCGGCACCCGAGCCCGGCCTCGATATCGAGCCCGCGGACTCCCCACCGGTTCCGGTACCACTGGAGGCTGCTCCTGCCCTGACATTGCGGGTCTTCGGGCCGACACGGATCTTCTGGCGTGCGCGGGGGACTGCGGAGACGGTGGAGGTCACCGCACAGTTGCAGCCCCGTATCCGTGAGCTGCTGACCGTGCTCGCCCTGCACCCGGAAGGGCTGTCACGGGCCCAGTTGATCGACATGCTGTGGGGCGAACGCCCACCCGAGCGGGGCACCAGCACGCTCACCAACACCCTGAGTCGGCTACGCACCTCCCTCAGCACCGCCACCGGCGGACAGATCACCGGGCTGCTCACCGACGACCGGACGCACTACCGCCTGTCCGACACGTCGGTCCGCGTCGACTACTGGGACTTCAACGCCGCTGTCGCCGAACGCCGTCGCGCCGACAGCGACTCCGACCAGGCCGCCGCTGCCCGCCGTATCGCGGAGCCGGCCACCAGCGAACTGGCCAGCGACCTCACCGATTCCTGGGTAGAAGCGCTACGCGAATCGGCACGACGCAGCGCCCTCAACGCATTGAGCTGGCTGGCCACCCGCAACACCGAAAACGACCCACGTGCCACCCTGGGCCTGCTCGAGACAACCGCCGAAAGCGACCCCTACAACGAAACCGTGTGGCAAGACATTCTCCGCCTGCACGCCCGCCTCGGCGAATACGCCGCCCTCGCACGCACCTACTCACTCCTCACCCGCACACTCGCCGAAATAGGCCAAACCCCGAGCCCTGAAACCCGGCAGCTACTCGAACAACTCCGCCGCACCAAGAAATAGAGGGCAGTCAACCCGGACCATCCCGAATTCAGTGAATATCGATTATTGTGTAGATTGAATTCGTAGGGTCGTGGAATATTCGAAATGGCATGCTGTGAATTCTGTGAAGTCGCAAATAAGATTAATGGAGAATTTTTTGCGGTGATGATTCGGCTGTAGGCTTGGGGTGGTGGGCCGATCGGGTGGGGTGGCTCGATGAAAAATAATCCGTGCACTGTTCGGCGGTGAGGTTCCGTGCCCTATTCGGTGAGGTGATCAAATCGACCCCCCGTACCCCGGCAAAAATGCAGGTAGGGGGCAGTATATCCGGTTGGGTGTCACCCGGGATTGTCTATACACAAAGCTGTATAGACATGCTCTGCGGTGCGTGTATCCGCCTCCTTCCGGCTGCCCTCGTGCTGACAGTCACCTGTCGTCCTCCCTCGTCCTCCCTCGTATCCTCATTCCTTTTCATTTCTCATTCTTCTGTTCGGCTTTCATCGGATTTGTCGTTTGAAGAACGGGCACAGCCGGCCCCGGCGCTGCGCGCATTTCTTTCCTGTCTTGCGCGGCCGAATTCGCGCGATAGAGGCGAAATTCCGTAATTATTTCTGCCTTTTCGGGTTGTGAGCCCGCTGTGGGTCGAGCTAGCGTCGAGCCGTTCCCGGAATTCACCGGGAAATTCCGCAAATCCTATTGGTGGCCTCGCCACACGTATGCCACGATCCGCGCTGTGGTGCATGAAATGGGATTGAACTTTCAGGAGATGAAATGGCGAACAACGCGACCCCGGCCCCCGTTTCCGGTGCTCGGTTGGGCAATGGTGAATTGCGGCGCATGGTGGCCGGTGCGCTGGCCAACAATCCGGGCGGTGAGCTGTCGCCGCGCGAGATCGCGAAAACCCTCGGGCGTTCGTCCGGGGCTGTCGGAAACGCACTCGAGGCCCTGACCGGCTCCGGACACGCCGACCGCACATCGGCCTCCCCACGCCGCTACCGCGCCAACGCACAGACCGCCGCCGCTGCCACCCCGGCCCCCGCTGCCTCCCCGACACCGGCCCCCGCCACCAGTAGCTCCGCCGCCCCGACCCCGGCCCGCCCCCGCCCGGCACGCAAACCCGCCACCACCCCGGCACCGGTCACACCAGCGCGTAGCGGTAACACAGTGGCGCGGCCGAACGGGCAGGACTACCACATGCGCCAGCTCGCCGGGCGCGCCGATGTGGACGTATTGCAGACCATGCGCACCGCCGAGGTCCCGGTCCTGCTGTACGGGCCGCCCGGAACCGGGAAAACGTCGTTGATCGAGGCCGCCTACGGGGATCTGTTGACCGTGCAGGGGGACGGGGACACCACGGTCGCCGATTTCGTGGGCGAGTACACCCAGAACCCGGACGGCACCTTTGTTTTCGTGCACGGGCCGCTGGTCCGGGCGATGCGTGAGGGCCGGGTGCTGTTCATCGACGACGCGACCCTCATTCCGCCGACGGTGCTGTCGGTGGTGTACCCGGCGATGGACGGCCGCCGCGAGATCGTGATCAAAGCCCACGGCGGCGAGGTCGTGAAAGCCGAGCCCGGTTTCTTCGTGGTGGCCGGACACAACCCCGGCGTGCACGGCGCGATCCTGTCCGATGCGCTGGCGAGCCGGTTCGCGTTTCAGGTGCAGGTCGGCTCCGACTACGACCTCGCCGGACAGCTCGGAGTCGACAAACGGGCCGTGAAGGTGGCGCGCAACCTGGCCGCCCGCCAGGAAAAAGGCGAGATCGGGTGGGCACCCCAGCTGCGCGAGCTGCTGGCCTTCCAGAAAATCGCTGCCGCCACCGACATCGACACCGCCGCCGCCAACTTGATCGGGGCCGCCCCCGAGGACGACCGACCCATCGTGGCCGACGTGGTGCGCTCCGTGTTCGGCACCCGCCTCACCCCGCTGGCGCTGGGCCCCCGCCTCTGACCGCCGCGCGGCCCCTCATCCCACACCGACCCACCCCACCTCTGGAAGGAACTCGCCGCAATGACCGGACATTTGATCGCCGACCCGACCACCACCCCTGCCCTCGCGCCCGCCACCGACGGCTGGGACACCCTCTCGGCCGCGCTCACCAGTGAGGCCCCGCCGATCGCCGACCGCGAGGACCTCGTGGTCACCATCGCCCCGGGCGCGGCGCACGGACACCCGGCGGTGTTCATGCCGCACCGGGCCGCGATCGAACTCGACGGCACCCTCCTCGGTATCGACCCGGCCACTGCCCGGCCGGACCGCAACAGTGACCGCGCCCGCTACGCCGCCACGTGGGGTGCGTTCGTGCACGAGTGCGCCCACGCCCAACATTCCCGCTGGGAGGCCCCGCCGGTGGCCGACCCGGCCGTGGTCGAGGCCGCCCTGCTGTTGGAGGAGTCCAGGATCGAGGCCGCCCAGATACGCCGCCGCCTTGATGACCGGCACTGGCTCCGCGCCAGCGCGACCGAGATCGTGATCGGTGACAACGGCGGCACCGATGCCGCCACCGCGATCCCACCGACCCCGTATTCGGCCGCCCACAATGCCGCCCTCATCCTCGGGCGGGTCGACGGCGGCATCCTCGAACCGGCCGAAACCGCACCCGCCGCCCAAGCGATCGAGTCCATCCTCGGCACCGACAACCTCGACAAACTGCGGGCCATCTGGCGCGAGGCCCACACCGTCGCTGACGACGACACCGACACGATGCTCGAACTCGGGCAGCGGTGGCTCGATATCGTCGGCCCGGACCCGCACGCCGACCCGGTACCGAACTCGGTGCTGTCCGCCGGTATCGGTGCCACGGTCGCCAACGTGGCGAGTGCGGTGGCGGCGCAGCCGGTTCCGGTCGACCCGGCCGAGGCCGCCGCCGACGCGCGCCGTGCCGCCACCCGTTCGGCCCAACGCGCCACCGCGCAAGCACAACGAGTGTTCGGTGACGGTACCGGTCACGGTGTCTCGACCAGCACCCACAACACCCGCACCCCTAGCCGGAACGAACACGGCGCCGCGCGGGTGCTGGCCCGCGCCCTCGACACCGCCGCCACCCGCGAGCGCGCTGCCGTGAGAACGACCTCGGTGTTGCCGCCGGGCCGGTTGCGGATGCGTGGCGCGCTGGCGCGTGAGGCCCAACGCGCCGCCGGGGCGATCCCGACCGCCGAGCCGTTCACCCGCACGACCCGCAAAACCGTTCCGCTGCCACCGTTGCGAGTCGGGATCGCCTGCGATGTTTCCGGTTCGATGGACAGATTCGCCGCGCCGGTGGCCTCGGCCGCGTGGATCATCGCCCGCGCGGCAGAACTGGCCACCATGCCCGCCGAAACCGCCACGGTCACCTTCGGGGCCTCGGTCAAACCGATCACCTACCCGGGCACCGCGCCCACACGGGTCACCGAGTTCGACTGCCCGGACTGGCACCACGTCATCGACACCGCCATCGACGCCCTCGACGGCGCACTCGGCCTGTCCCGGCCCGGGGCGACGCGGCTGCTGGTGATCATCTCCGACGGCGACTACGACGGCGCAAACCGCGACCGCGCCCAGAAACGCCTCGACGCACTACGCGCGGCCGGGTGCGCGGTGCTGTGGCTCTCCCCGGCCAACGGCGTATCGAACCCGCTGGACGGGGCGACCGTGCACCGGATCACCCGCCCAACCACCACAGCCGCCGCCATCGGCCGCGCCGCCACCGCCGCCGTACGCAACGCATAACCCCACACCGTCTCCCGGGGGCGCGGCGCGCCCACCGCGCCCCCGAGGAGGGCTACTCGCCGAACAGAATCCCCCAGCCAATGCATGGCACTCACCAGAACAGGCGCAACAGAATGACCAGCACCAACACCCCCGAAAACCCCGAAAACCTGGATGCCGATCGTGACGACGCCGTCGAGGTGCTGCACCAGCAGCAGTACGAGGCCGCCGACCGCGCCGATCTCGCCCGCCGGTTCGGGGCCATGGCCGCCGCCCTACGCGACGGCGACCTCCCCGACACCAGCGAACCGGTGGAGCTCGGCGCCCACCGTGTGGACGCCGCACTCGCCGATCTCACCGACCTGCGTGCCGATGCCGCTGCCGCCGGTCACATCCCCCCCCTTGAGGCCCGGCTCCTGCCGGTCACCCCGGCGGGGGAGGCCGCCGACACCATGGCCGCCCTCGACACCCACCTGTCCACCGGCGGGCGGCTGCCCGCCCTGTGGGGCGACGCCCACCCGTAACAACCACCCGCCCCCGGCATCGGCAACAGGCCCTGTCCGATGCCGGGGGCCACCGACAATCCGAAAGAGAGGCACAACAATGAACAACCCCGACCCCACACCAGCCAACATCCACACAACCCAGCCCGTAGGTGACGCCGCCGACGCGGCGCGGGCCCGGCTGGCCGCCGCGCTCGAGCTGCCCTTCGGACCGGTACGCGAACAGCTCATCACCGAGAGCGTCCTGGAGTTGATCGCCGCCGAGATCGGCCGCCGTAACCCTGCCATCGTCACCGTGTTTCTGGACTGGGAACCCTACGGAGGGCTCGGCGTCTCGGGGTTCCGCGACCGTCACGGCAACCCGGTCGACGATCCCGACCTCGGTCTCGATATCACCCGCTACGCCAGCGATATCCGCGCCACCGCCGACACCGCCCTCACTCCCGCGCGACCGCACGAACCCGGTCTCTTCCGCCTCGACCTCACCGCCACCGCGACATCGGCAACCGAGCCACCCGGCATCGTTGCGGCACACACGCTGCGGGCGGGGCAGCGACTCGACCACGGCAAACGGGTACACGCGGTGACCAGGCGCGAGGACCACCTCGATATCGCCTTCGACGACGGGACCTGGTGGTGCGATGTCCCCGCCCAGTATCCGATCACCCTGTGGGATGGCCACCCGAGCACCCGCTGCTACCCGTTCGCGTTCCTGGCCGCCGACGAATACGGGATCTACCGGCACGAATCAGACCACGACCGATAAACCGGTTTGGGTGTCTGTGGACGGCCACCGGTAGCCCCGTAACGCCTCCTCACAGCAGTGTGGGGCCGCCCTGACAGGGCGGCCCCACACTGCCGGTTGCCGCAAGTTCAGTCGTCGTCATCGTCGTCCTGGTTGCGGTCGGCGGCGGCCTCGGCGCGGTCGGCGAAGCCCGACGTGGCCGTCGGTGAGGACGGGTCCCGTTCGGCTGCGGCGCCGATCCGGTCGGCCGATTCTCGATCCATCCATTCCCTGCTACCCATGGCTCTACCTCCTTTCCTGTGTGAACAACACCACCCCACCCCGGGCACGGGCGCGGTATGACTCCAGTGCGGTTCACGAGCCGTTCAGTCCGGTAGCGGGTTCGTGGCGGTCGGCAAGCATCGACATCGAGCCGGTGCGAGGCCGCCGGTCGACGCCCGCCACCTTTTCAAGAAACATGCCCCGTGGACTGTGCCGCGCCGTGCACAAGGAGCCGGTAGCGGCGCCCGGCGCGAGGTGCTCGCCGCGCTGCCGTTGCCGATCTCCAGTATCACGCGGGTCGGCAACCTCCGGCAACGCCGCGACCTGTGGCAACTGGCGCGGTGAACGGCGGTGCGAGGGCTACGCCGGGTTGCGCCACTCGGATGGAACTCAACCTCGCGAGCGACGCTCTTCGAGCCGGCCTGCTCCAGGGCGACGCACGCCGGCGAACTCGCCCCCGAGTGAGGCTGCGGGCTCGTCGGAGAGCGCGGTCGAGGCACCGGATTCGTCTCGTGCCAGGGGTGTTCCGCAATCGGTCGAGAGGAATTCGGGTCGCGGATTTTCTTTCACGCCCCGCTTGACAGCAGCCCGGGTATCGAGCGTCCATAGGAGCGGGAACGGCACCGAACCCCCGGGGATTTCGCCCCCGGCCCGGTGCAGTTCCCGTCCCGGCCGGGACATGACCCACATCCACCCGAACCACATCGTTGGAGGGAATTGTCATGTCCACACGCAAGAAGAACACCACCGGGCGCCCAGCGCCGGGCGCCCCCGACCACACCCCTGACACCGCCGCTGCCGCCCCGGACGGGGGATCGGGGGCCGCCGGTGTGCCTATGCTGCGCAACGACAGCGACGCGGCGTTGTGGGCCGCGCTGGGCGCCTACCCCGGTTTCACCACTGCCGAATTGGCCGGGGCGGCGAGGATCGGCGTGTCTACCGCCCGGCGTGTGCTGTCGAATTGGGAAACAGCTGGGGTCGCCCGTGCCCACAGCGACCCCGAATCGCCCCGCGCGGCGAAAACGTGGACCACGGCCGAACCAGTCGCCGCGCCCGAACCGGCGGCCCCCGAACCGGCCGCCGCGCCCGAACTGCCCGCCGCGCAACAGATCGCGCCCGCCGAGGTGGACGCGATGAACACCGACCCCGGCGCGTCCTCTGACCCCGCCCCCACTGACCCCGGGCGGACGGCCACGGCTGTAGCGGCCCCCACGGGCGACGGTGACGCCGCCCCGGCCCCGGATATCCCGAATGGGGACGATGACGCGCCAGCGGCGCAGCCGGAGTCGGGTCAGCGGTTGCGTTCGGGTGCGTTGAGGGGACAGGTCGAGGACTTTCTGCGTGATCACCCGGATGCGGATTTCAGCCCGCACCAGATCGGCAAGGCCCTCAACCGTTCCAGTGGCGCGGTCCACAACGCGCTGGTCACCCTCACCAAGGGTGGCACCGCCCATCAGACCAGCGTGGCTCCCAAACGGTTCGCTCTCGCTACCACAGCGACAACCGACCCCTCCGGGAATCCAGGGCACCAACCCCACACACCGACGAAGTAACAACCCGAAATCTTTGGAGCATTTTCTGATGGATATCACTGTTCTTGTCGCGCGTCTGGATGAGTCCTACACCGTATTCGGTACCGGCGAATTCGTTCACCGGGCCAGGGAGGTCGCCTTCCGGGTGACATCAGCCGATGAGTGCGGCCACCGTGACGGCACGATCTGTACCGAGTGCGCGCCGTCGTGGCAGATGGACTACGAATTCGACGAGCCGTTCCCGTTCGAGCGTGCGCAGCGGGTCACCGTCGCGGATCTGATCGCAGCGGGACGGGTGCGGGTTGGCGATCGAATCGCGAACTCTGAATTCGACGTCACGGCGGTGATCACCGCCTGCGGTGGATTGATGCTGCCCGATGGCCGCGTATTCACCAACCCGTCCGCCGCCGCCCACGCCGCCGGAGCTTCCTCCTGACATGCGTGGCGGTGCCGGGTTCCCCGGAGCGCTTACCTCCGGGGAACCCGACACCGCATTCCAATCTATCTCGTCCGAAAGGGTTTTCCCCGATCATGTACAACATCTCTGTTCCGGCCGATGTCGCAGCGGCCCTGCACCGCGTGTTCGCCAGCTCCCCGCACGCCGCCGACAGTCTCGAGCTGTGGTTGGCGGTCACCGCCGAGGCCGCCCGCCACCTCACCGCGCCGCCCGAATCGGGTAGTCCGGCGCAGTGGTTGCCGGTGTTCATCGCCTACCGCCGGATTCGCACAGACGCCGAATACCACACCACGACCGCCGCCGTAAGGATCACCACGGGGCCGCTGGCCGGAATCACCTACACCGACCCCGACAGCGCCGCCCGCGCGGTCGCCACCGTTGCCCCGCGCATGGCTCCTGACAGCGCCGGAGACGGGGGCGGGGACGACGCGGTCGAGATGCTGAATCTGGTGCCGACGTGGCGGTTGCCGATGGCTGCCGACTCGGCAGCGGGGACACAGCCTGCGGTATCTCCGCTGATCTCCTAGCCCGCCTACATACCGAAACGGGCGTCGGGCCGAGCATCTGCTCGGCCCGACGCCCGTCTCGTCGTCTGGATGGCGGTCTGCGGGTCTAGGTTGTGGCATCGATCGTCTGTGTGAGCCAGTTCGCCAGCAGCGCGGCGGCAGCGGCGGTGTCGTGGCCGGTGGATACGGCCGCCGTGTCGCCGTCCTGGCGGGCAGGATCGCCCGTGCCCGTGCCCGTGCCCGTGCCCGTGCCCGTGCTGGTGGTGGTGGTGTAGGTCTGGGCGAGCGAGGGGAACTGTGTGCCGGTGAACGCTGAGGCGGTAGCGGCGAGTAGGTCGGCGGCGATTGGGGCCAGTCCCGACAGCGCCAGCACGGCGCCGATGGGGTCCCCGGCGATCAGTATCTCGGCGGCGGTCCAGGCGATCTCCTGGGCGCGGCCGATGGTGGTGGCGATGCGGGTGATGTCGAGGCCGGCGAGGACCTGGACGATCTCGGAGGCGATGGCGGCTATGCCGGTGGTGTCTATCGGTGCGGCAAGGGCCAGAGCGCGGGATATCAGCCGTAGGTCGATCCCGTCGGCCATCGCTACGAGGGGAGCGAACTGGTTGTTGAGGTCTCCGGCGACCCGGTGTAGCCCAGGAACATCGCCTCGGCTGAGTAGGGCCGGTAGTTCGGCGAGGTCGGCGACGATGGCGGGCACGTTCGCGGCGAAGGTGGACAGCCCGTTCACCACGGTGACCACCTGCGCGAGGACGCGAGAGACGCTCAGCTCTCCTGTCGAGGGCCAAGCCGTGACCGGTGCTGTCGTGGTGGATGCTTGCCCCGGGCTCGTGCGCGGGGTCGGGGTGTAGGTGAGGGCACGTACGACCGCGTCGAGGGCGGGTGATTCCTGTGAAGTGTTCGCGCAGTATGGGTCTCGGGCTGGGCAGATGATGCGGACCCGGTCGGTGAGGTCGGCGAAGCCTTGCGGGCGGGGACCCGCGGCGCCGTGGCTGGCGGCGGGGGTGCCCAGCTGGGGTGTGCTCGGGTCATGGTGAGGGTCGGAGAGGAGTCCGACCGCCACGACCTGTGAGGCGGGGATCGGGCCGCGGTTGTTGCCGATCGCTGTGGCGAGGTCTCCGACGGTCGCGGCGCCTTCGGCGTAGCCGGCCAGGACTACTCGCGTCCCCGAGCACAACGCCGACAGCGCCGCAGCGAGAGCTTGTTCGCCGGTGGGATTGGTGGTGTGGGGGAGGGTTTGGACGTCGATGTCGCTGCCGTAGCGGGTTGTCAACGTGTCGGCGACGGTGGTGAGTACCCCCGGCTGTGGTGCCGGATCGGTTGCCGGGGTTGTCTCGAACGTGCCCGGTGCCAGCAGCGCGGTCAAATGCGGGCAGTCTGCGGCGGTGGGAGCGGGTGCCGGGTCTGCGGTGGCGACACCGGCCCCGCAGACCGTGGCGGTGGCGATGGCGGCACACAGTGTGGCGTGGGTGATGCGTCGGTGGGTGTGGATGGTCCGGTGGTGGGTTCGGCGGGTGGGCATGGAGGATCTCCTTGTCTCGTGGATGCGCCGTGTGTCGTGGGATCGGTGATGGTCGAGTCGTGTCCAGCCGGGCGGGTTGGAGGCAGGTAGGGACCCGGGTAGCGCGTGCCGTCGTGCCGTCAACCTGCGGCGCGGGAATCGGCGTGGGCAGGTGAGCCGGTGGCCGGTCGGGTGGCGGTGTAGAAGTCGTCCTGGGCCCACCGGTAGGGCGAGGTCTGTACGGGCTCGTCGAAGGTGGGTGCGTGGATCATTTGCCCGCCGCCGAGGTAGATGCCGACGTGGTGGACGTCGGCGGCGGTGCCGTAGAAGACCAGGTCGCCGGGGGCGAGTCGGTCTTCGGGGATGGGTGTGCCGGTGTGGACTTGGTCGTAGGTGGTGCGGGGGAGGGCGATTCCGGCGGACCGGTAGGCGGCCTGGGTGAGTCCGGAGCAGTCCCAGCCGCCGTTGACGTCGGGTCCGTTACCGCCCCACACGTACGGCTGGCCGAGCTGGGCACAGGCGAAGGCGATAACTTGCGCGGCAGTGCGGTTTGTGGTGGCCGGGCTGTGGCAGCCGCCGCCGGGAGCGTCTGGGGTGCGGTAGCGTGCGGCTTGGTCGAGGACTTGGTCGACGTACCAGTCGGCCCGGTTGTAGGCGAAGATCGCCGCGCGCAGGTCGCTGGGGGCGCCCGAGTCGCACAGGTAGAACGCGGCAGTATGCACGGCATCGTGCGGGTTGTAGCGCGAGGGCGGGCTCGCGCCACCTGCGGGAAGAGAGTGCCGGGCGGTGACCGACTCGAAGGTCCCGACCAGGAACTGCATCGGACCGCCGGCACCGGAGGAGTTCTCGCCCGAGGTCACTCCGGGAAGGGGGGAGCGGCCGTGGTCGGTTTCGATCTTGCCGATCGCGGCGAGCATTGACCAGTCAAGCCCCGGACAATACTGGGCCGCAGCCTGATACAGCACCAGCATCTGCGCCGGTATGTCCTGCTCGGCTTCTGGGCTTGGGGTCGAGCCGGTGCCGGTCGAGGGCGGCGGGGCAGTGGTGGGCAGCGACTGGTCGAACACGACGACCGTGGTGACCACGGCCGCGATCACGACCACGAAGAACACCACCGTCGCGCAGCCCGCGCCGAGTGCCTTGACCAGCATCAGGGCCTCACCAGAACTCCAGCGGCGGTGTCGGTGGCGGCGGGGCGAGGACGACCAGCCCGCCCACCGGTGCCCAGGTCTGCCCGCCGTGGGCGTCGACGACGGCGGGTGGGGTGCGTGCGGGCCACGCGGTGGTGAGTTCGTGCAGGCGCAGGCGGTCGGTGTCGTGGTCCAGGGGTAGCCAGACCTGGTCGGCGGGGCTGGTCTCGGGCCTCGGGGAGAGGAGTTCGGCGGCGGCGGTGGCCACGGGCACGGCCTCGGGATCGGGGAGCCGTTCCCAGGTCCGGTGCAGGGCCTCACGAGCGTTCGCTTCTCGCAGTGCGGTCGGTACCCACAGCAGGACGGGGGTGATGACTCCGGTGGTGCGGGCCAGTTCGCTGTAGCCGTGCAGTTTGGCGGCGACTCGGGTCAAGGTGGTGGAGGCGAGGTCGTATTCGAGGAAGAAGTCGAGGGTCGCTTCGGGGTGGGTGTAGCGGCCGAAGGCGTCGGGTCGTGCGAGATCTCCCCACAGGCGCTGGCAGCGGGTCTGTGACCACCATGCCTGTACTTGGGCTTGCTGGCCGCGTTCGTCTCGGGGTGCGTGGGCGGTGAGTGCGGCGAACCAGTCGCTGACGCCGAGGGTGTGGGTGAGTTGCAGGCTGTGGGCGATGGCGAGGGTGCGCTGGTGGCTGTAGCCGAGCTCGCGCAGGCTGATGCCGGCTTCGGCGGCGAGCACGGCGGCGCCGGCCGGGGCCAGTACCCAGTGCACCGGTGCGCTGCCCCGAGTGCGTAAGGGCCGGAACCGTTCCAGGACACCGTAGCGGTGCAGGCGGGTCATGCGCCGCAAAGCGAGGGCGGGGCTGGGGAAGGCGAGGGTGGCAAGCTGGTTGGTGGTCAGGACACGGTGCTCGTGCAGCATCCGCAGGATCCAGCGGTCGCGCTCGGTCAGCCGTGCCACGAGCGCGGTGGTGTCGACCGGCCGGGCCCGCGCGGTGCGGGGCTCGGGCCGCGGTTTGCGGTGATCTGCTTGTCGGTCGGGTCGGGAGAGCATCGGTGCGGCAGCCTTTCTCGGTGAGGGCGGTTGCGTGGCTAGCGCCGGCGCGGGTCGTGCCGTGCGGGATCCGGCCGCTGGTCACGGTCGAGGACCGGCTCGCCGCCGGGCTCGGGCGGGTGGGCCGGTGTGGTGAGGTGGGCGCGGGCCGTGGCGGCGATCTCGCGGGCACGTCCCGGGATCGGCGGGTCCAGCGGGCGGGTGGTGAGGGTGAACGGGCGAGCGTTGCGGCCGTCGACCAGCAGCCGGGCGGCGGCATGGAACGCATCGAGGTGGGACAGGTCGTGTTCTGACAGCCACGGCTCGGTGTGGCGGGCCAGATCCCGGGCGTCGTCGGGACTGACGGCGAACACGATCTTGTTGCGGGCATTGGCCGAGATCCCGTCGCGCAGCTCCCGCGACAACTGACTCAAGTTCTGATGCGCCAACAGCAGCGACAGGCGTAGTCCGCGGGCTTCGGCGAGCATGTCCTCGATCGGGGTCGAGAGGTTGAGGAAGTTCTGTGCCTCGTCGAGCACCAATGCGGCATCGGGCCGGTCGGCCGACGGAATACGGGCGCGGGCGGTGACCGCCTGCCAGGTGCGGGCCACGAGCAAGGACCCGACCAGGCGGCTGGTCTCCTCCCCGAGCGAGCCCTTCGGTAACCGGGCCAGGCAGATCCCGCCCTGGTCGAGGATGTCGGCGAACTCGACCGTGGAGGGCCCGCCCGCGATGGCTGCGCGCACGAACGGCCGTAAGAGGAAGGCGCGCAGTTTGTTCAACAGCGGGCCGGTGAGTTGGGCGCGGCCGGTGTCGGAGAGTTGTTCGTAGCTGTCCCAGAATCCTCGGAGGACGGGGTCTTTGGTGGTGCGGGTGACGCGGGCGCGGAAGGCGGGTTCGATGAGTAGACGGGGGAGATCGGCCAGGGTGGCGGTGCCTGGTTGAGCGCACAGGGTGAGCAGGCTGGCGCGCATGATGTCGTCGCTGCGTGGCCCCCACCATTGGTGGAAGATCCGGTGGAACACGGTGACGAGGTTGTCGACCGCCAGATCCATTCCCGCCCGGCCGATCCGCCCGATATCGAGGGGGTTCACGCACGGTGGCGGGGCGGTGGAGTCGGCGTCGAAGAGCACCACCCGCTCGCCCAGGCGCGCCGGCAACCGGGACAGCACGTCGGTGACGAGGTCGCCTTTGGGGTCGACGACGATCACCCCGCGCCCGGCCTCGGCGTCATCGAGGATGGTGCGCGCCAGCAGAGTGGATTTGCCGACGCCGGTGGGGCCGAGGATGTGGAGGTGGTGGCGGGCGTCAGAGATCTTGACCGCGACCGGGCGGCGAGTGCCGGTATCGGCGAGGCCCAGGGGTTTCGTGTACTCACCGCAGACGGGGATTTCCGGGGCGGGGGACAGGGCACGGGCTCCGGCGCGTTGCAGGCCGGGCAGCCCGGTCTCGGTGGGCAGATGCGCGATCGTGGCCAATTCGGGGACCGACAACACATCCCCGCGCCCCAGTCGCCGCTGCCGGATCAATGTCGCGAACCGGAGGCGGCGACGCCGCCGGTAGTAGTTGTGATCGGTACACGCCCCGAACACCGTGGCCAGGGCATCGGCGCGACCCCGCGCCACCGACCGCGCCTGCGCTCTCGGATTCGTGTCGTCGGGGTCGTCGGAGACCGTGATCGAGGCGGCGTAGCGGACAACGGTTTCCCAGTGCGCACCACGGGCCTTGGCGGCTGCCGCGCGGGCGGCAGCGCTGTACTCCAGCACCGCCTGCCGGTCGCCGCCCCAACGCTCACCGAGACCCCCGGCCCGGGTCGAGCGTGCGGTGCCCGTCCCGGGCGTGAGCAGATTCAATGCCTCGCGCAGCAACCCGGCCACGATCCCTGTCGAGGCATGGGTGCTCGCCGCGGTGCGGAGGGCGCGGGCCACGCGGCGGCCGGTGACTGGGCGGGCCAGGATCTGCACGCAGGCAGCCTGGCCGGGGGCGAGATCGTCGGCAGCGGTGATCAGGTTACGTACCAGATCGCCAGCGTGGTCGGTGCTCAACGGGAGCCCCTCCCGCCGTCCCAGCCGTAGCTCGCCTCCGGCCACGATCCGCTCCACACCTTTCACCGGGACCGGTAGCGGGGGCCGGGCGGGTTCTGCGGTGTCGGTGTGCGCGCCGGGCCAGGCCGAGACGATCGCGCGTTCGATGAGCCCGGGTGGGATCGCGCCGGGCACCCAGAGCCGGATCGCGGCTCCTTCTTCGGGGGTGACGGTGTATTCGAACCCGAGGTGTGGTTGTCCCAGCAGCAGCCGCGCCCAGGCCGGGCGTAACTGTCCGATCAAGTGGGCCCAGAAGGTGAGCGCGCCTTTGGCGTCGACCTCGGGGGGAGTGAGCACGGTGATCTGGCGAGCACCCGCATTCAGCCGGCGCCGGCGCCACCGATCCAGAACTCCCACCGTGGCGAGCACGCCCAGCACGCTCAGTACTCCGAGGGTCCCGGCCGCCGATCCGAGCCCCTGTTCGACCACCTCGGCCAGATCACGTACTGCTGCGCCGGGCGCGAGAAGCGCCCGGCCCAGCCACCCCTGCTCAGGGTTCGCGAGAGGCGCGTTCATGCCGCCACCGACCCCGGTTTGTCGTTACCGCTCGTTCCCAGGGCCGGGGTAGTACCGTAGGGGAATCGTGGACGCGCCCTGCGGTGTTCGGTCGAGGCGGCACCGGCGTCCGGCTTGCGTAGAACAACGACATCCTCATGCGCTATGAGGTGGATCGGCAGTCCGGCGGCGCGTTGTTTGACGACGAAGTCGCGTTGGAAGAAGCTGCTGCGGGCGACGAGTTCACCCTCGGACAATCGGCCCAGCAGCGCGACGCACCGTTCGACGGGGACAAGCCCGGCCAGCTCGCCGCAGGTGAACAAATGGGTGGGTAGGTTCACCAGCTCGGCGTGTTGGCGCCATGGCCGGGCGGTGATCACGACATGCCCGCCCGGGGCTAGGTACTCGGCGGCGCCGGCGAGGATTTTTGTGAATCCGGAGAGCAGCCGGCCGATTCCGACGTTGGCGAGGTTGCCGCGGTCGAGCACCGGCCCGTAGCGGTGATTCGTTTTGACTACCGGGGCTTTGCCGTTGGCGCGGACGTGGCCGTGCAGGGAGTCGCCGTAGGGCGGGGAGGTGATCACCAGATCCACCTGCCCGTGCAACTCTTGGGGTACCAGGGTGGTGAGTTTGCGGGCGTCGCCGGTGTAGACGTCGGCAGCGAGGTCGATCCCGGTCTCGTGCGCCAGTCCGATATTGGTGCGTGCCAGCTCGGCCCACCGGGTTTCGTATTCCACGCCCACGGCGCGGCGGCCGAGGTGCAGGGATTCGACGAGGGTGGTGCCGATTCCGCACATGGGATCCAGGACGAGATCGCCGGGGCGGGTGTAGGTTTCGACGGCGTGTTGCACGATTGCGGGGAGCATCTTCGCCGGGTGCGCGGTGCTGTCGGGGTGATAGCGGCCCCGCCGCTGCGCGGCGGGCGCGTTTTGGGCGGTCGCCCACACCGACACCGGTAGATCGGCGGGGCCGGTGGGTGCGGCGATAGCGGAGTCGATGTTCGCGTTCGCGTTCGCGGTGGTGGGGTCCAGAGTCATCGAGTAGTCCTTCGCAAGATCTGTTGATCGGAACCGGGGGATGATGAGCCGGACGGGGGTCAGCCGTGTGCGGGCTGAAGGAACACGGCCACGTCGATATGGGCGACTGTGTGCCGTGGAACGCCGTTGGCGGTCGGATCGATGGGCCGGGCCGCGGTGACGGTGTGGCCGGTGACGGGGGCGGCGATGATGTGCTGGAGGTAGAGCAGATCGGCGGCCTGGGCGGCGGCCACGACTGAACCCACTGGATCGAGCAGGACTCCGCTGTTGCTGTGGCGGCAGCGGCTGAGCACGACCAGCAGCGCACCCATCGCCATCACCTCGGTCGCGCGCGCGGTGACATGCTCGGCGGCCCTCGCCGAATCGATATGGTCGGCCAGCAGGCTGGCGATTACGAGATCGACCGGCTCACCGAAGCCGGCAGTGTGGTCGGGGGCGTCGGCGCTGCGGCGGTCCAGGTTCCGGATCGCCGCGAGGGCTGTCGCCGTGTCCGGCTCAAGTATCCGCAGATTGCCTCGGGTGGTGGGCGCGGGCCAGCCGATCAACATCACCCTCGAACCAGGAGAAGAGAACTCACCGACTGCCCGGGACAGAACCGGACCGGGCCAGCGGTCATCGGGATCGAGCGGTTCTGCACCGAGCGCCCACAAGGTCGAGGGGACCTGGACCGTGCCGGTCGTGGGCACGGTGGCCGACCGGCGGCGGGGCTGGGAGGCATTGGCGGTCATCGAGTCTCCTGACGGTGAGAGAGAAGTGTGTACTTATCTACTGCCGTCAAAGAGCCCTTATCGGGACACCGCTCCACCAATTAAGACGAATTCTCTACGTGCGAAATCGTCGGCTGGTTCTCCCATTTCAGGAGGGGCTGAGAAAAATATTCAAAAGAATTTTCTACTGTTCGCCGGAGTGGTTCGGGGTGACATCCAAACCACACCCAAACCGCATCCGCTCATACAAATGTGCAGGTAGTGGCGGTGGATGCTGGTGTACTCCGGTGAGTGTCTCGGTGGATGCCTGAAGTTCGCTGATCGACGCCAGATGTGGTGTGGATGTGGTCCGGGTGTTGTTTGGGTGCGGTTTGGATGTGTTTTCGGTGCGGTTTGGATGTGGGTCTTCTGTGTCCTTGTGAGGTCGGAATTTATTTCCACCGAGCAGGAGTTGATTGTGACGAATTCAGGATCGGTCGAATACCCGGGATCGAGCGGGCCGGGACCGTCGCCGCTGGGGGTGGTGCGGTCGAGTTTCAACCGGATTGCCGCGCAGGTGTTGCCTGCCGATCCGCGCCCCGTGCCGACAGTGGGAGCCACCGGAGACCCGGTCGAGTCATGGGCGGGGCTGCGGGAGCGGTTGCGTGACCCGGCGGTGCCGATCGCCGAGATCGACGCGATCTGGGTGTGGCTGATCGAGCGCTCCCGCGCACACGGAGGCGATGCGATGCTGGTGTGCGCGTGCCTGGCCGAGCCGATGCTGGCCAAGACAGCGAGCGTGTTCGCGGCGCCGCACAGCTCCCGTCGCCATGACATCGAGTCCGAGACCCTGGCAGGGTTCTTCGCCTACCTGAGTCGGGTCGAGTTGGCGCGGCCGTGGGTGTTGCTTCGGTTGCGGTGGGCGGCCTACCGCGCCGCCGCGGCGGCAGACCATCAGGAGTTGGTCGTGCTGCCCGCCGCCGATCTCGGCCCGGTCGGTGAGCAGGCGCGGGTGATGGTGTCACAGCCCGGCCACCCCGAAACCGTCCTCGCCCAGGCCGTCGCCGCTGGCGTGATCAGCGAAGCCGCGGCGGGGTTGATCGCGGTCTCGCGGTGGGAACGCCGCTCACTGACCTCGCTGGCCGCCGAACGCGGACAGTCGGTGTGGGCACTGCGTAAACGACGCCGTCGCGCCGAACACGCCCTGCTGGCCTGGCTGACCGACCGCGCCCACGACGACTCGGGCGCCACCAGCATCGTGGAAACCCCTATGGCACCCGCTCGCTCGACCACCGGCCACGGGGAGGTGGCCGCATGTGCGTGAATCGACTCCCCGCCAGCGAGGCATCACCGGTGTGCCCCACACGACACCCACTCGTACGGCGGTGGCCGACAATCCTTGCGGTACTGGGCACGGTGCCGATCCTGCTGGTGCTCGTAGCCGGGTCGGCGTCGGCTGCGCCACCGGAGCCGTCGGTGCTGGCGATCGCGTCGTCGCTGGATCAGGTGCTCGACAACATCCGCACCTGGTTGATCGGCATCCTCGCCGCGCTGGCGACGGTGTGTTTGACCGTGGCCGGCGCCCGCTATCTGATCGGCGGGGGCGATCCGGCCGAGACAGAGAAGGCCAAGACCGCCTTCCGCGCCGCGTGCCTGGGCTATGCGCTGGCAATGCTGGCCCCGGTGATCGTCACGGTCCTCAAATCCATCGTCGGGGCCTGACAATGAACGCCTCATCCCAGAAACGACCTGCGCCGAGGCCATCACGAACCCTGGACGCCGCGGCGGCAACCGCAGCCGCAGCGTTGCTGGCGGTACTGATCACCCTCACCGGCACAGTCGATGCCGCCGCGCAGCCAGCGACACCGACCGTCCCGGTGACCCTCACTCCCAGCACGCCCGGACCTACCACTACCCCGCCGCGGACGAGGTGGGTGGAGCCACCCCCGTCCACGACCACCGTCCCGTCGAGCCCGGTCTCACCCGTGCCGGGCGATCCGGGCTCGCCGGGTTCGGAGCCCGACGCTGCCGAGTGCGGGGTCAGCAACATCTCTGGATGCGTGGACAACGCGATCGACGGGTTCTTCCAGCGGCTGGTCGAATCCGCGCTCAACCCGCTGCTGGATCTGCTGTCCCAGACTTTGCTGACGACTCCGGAACCGGGGGATCTGCCTCGGGTCGGTGAATTATGGGATTCGTCGTGGCAGGCGATGCTGGCGATCTATGGGCTGCTGGTGATGGCGGCCGGGATCTTGCTGATGGTCCGCGAAACCCTGCAAACCCGGTACGCGATACAGGATCTGGCGCCGCGGATCGTGGTCGGGTTCCTCGCCGGGGCAACGAGTCTGCTCATCGCGTCTCAGGCGATCCGATTCGCCAACGCCCTGGCGACCAGCCTTGCCGGCGATGGCCTCGACCCCGATTCCGCCGGTGCCGCGCTGCGGGAACTCGCCACCATCACCGCAGTTCGGGGTCTGGTGAGCCCGGCGGCGGGGCCCGGGATCTTCATGCTGCTCCTCGAACTCGCGCTCGTGGTCCTGCTGGTGCTGCTGCTGATCACCTACGTGGTGCGGGTGGCGATCACCATCATCCTGGTCGTTGCCGCCCCGCTGGCCTTGATGTGCCACGTCCTACCTGGATTGGATGCGGTGGCGCGGTGGTGGTGGCGCTCGTTCGCCGCGTGCCTGGCGATCCAGGTGGTGCAGTCCCTGGTGCTGATCACCTTGCTGCGGGTGTTCCTCACCCCTGGCGGCTGGGAGTTCTTCGGCCCCAACGCCGACGGTCTGGTGAGTTTGATCATCGGACTCGCGTTGATCGCCGTGCTGATCAAGGTCCCGTTCTGGCTCCTGTCGAGCATGCGTATCGGCCCCAGCAGCGGACGGAGCATGATCGGCTCGCTGGCCCGCGGCTTCATCGCCTACAAAACCTACGGCCTGCTCAAGGGCGGCTCGTCCGGGGGCGGGCGCGGCGCTGCGGCCACTCCGGCCCGGTTGTCCCAGCCCCGGTTGTCCCGGCAGGGTCGACTCGCTACTCCGTCGGCGCCCCCGGACCCGTATGCGCGGGTGCGCTCGACACGCGACGGGCAACTGATGCTTCCCCTCGACGGTGTGCGTCGAGTTCGGACGCAACCGAGCCCGACCCCAACCGCCTCCACCGCTGCGGCCCCGACCCGACCGGCGCGCTCGCCGCGTGGGCGGCAACTCGCATTCGACTTCACCGAGCCCGACCCGTATCGGGGAATCCGCCCCGGAAAAGGCGGCCAGTACCCGTTACCGATCCCGGTACGCCGAGTACGGCCCTCACCGCCGGCACCGCCGCAACCTCCAGCGGCGCGAACGGCTCCTCGGCGTCGACCCGACCAGCTCGCATTCGACTTCACCGAACCGCCACCAGCCGACCCCTATGCCCGCATCCGGCCCACCCGCAGCGGCCAATACCCGCTGCCGTTCCCGGCGACTCGCATCAAACCTGCACCGCCACCATCGAACCCACCACAACCACCTGCACCAGCGCGTCCGGCCGGGCGTCAGCTGCATTTGCCGATGCCAGATCTACCGGTGCGTCGGCGCGCGCCGCGCGCTCCCCGAGGAGGAACACGTCGATGAGCACGATCGTTCGCATACCCGCTGACGTCGACCGCAGCGACCGCATCATCGGACAATTCACCGCCCGCCAGATCGCTGTTCTCGCCACCACCGCACTGTTGCTGTACTCGGCGTGGATCGCCACGCGGGCCGTCCTCGCACCCGTGGTGTTCCTGGCCGCCGCCACTCCGATCGCGGTCGTGGTCACCGTCGCTATCTCGACCCGCCGCGATGGGCTGTCGGCCGACCTGTTGCTGGTCGCCGCGATCCGGCACCGCCTCTCATCCCGTCACCTAGTGACCGGCACCGAGGCAACTGCGCTCGCGGCGCCAAAGTGGATCACCGACCGCGCCACGCGATCCCGCCCCCGTCCGCCGCGCCTGGCAGGACTATCGACTCAAGGGCAGCGGCTACCGGAGTCGGTGACCCCCGGCAGTACTGGCGTCGGGGTAGTCGATCTCGGATCCGATGGGCTGGTTGTCGTTGCGGTCGCGGGCACCCTGAACTTGTCGTTGCGGACCCCGGCCGAGCAGGACAGCCTCGTCGGGCAGCTCGCGGGCTGGTTACACACCCTGCGCCAGCCCGTCCAGATCCTCATCCGCTCGGCCCGCCTGGACCTCACCGCCCACCTCACCGGCCTGCACGCCGGCGCCCGCGACATGTCGCCGGAGCTGGCCGCCGCCGCAGCCGACCACGCCGCGCACCTGAACGACCTCGCCGCGGGGGAGTACCTGGCCCGCCGCCAAGTGCTGCTCGTCTGGCGCGAACCACTCGACCACCCCGCCACCACCTCGCCGCGGGCCAGCCTGTTTAGGCGAAACCGGTCCCGGCGTGCCGTGTCGGCCGCCGTGCGTCGCGGTGCGGAGTCGCGGCTGCTGCGTCGGCTCAACGAGGCCGCCGATGTCCTGTCCGCGCTGGGCGTCACCGTCACCGCCCTCGATGACCTACAGGCCAGCGCGGTCCTGCGCAGCTGCTGCAATCCCGAGGGCCTCGTCTCCGCCGCCGCCGACGTCTCGCCTGGCACAGCCGTTGTCACCGCCGCCGGATTGGGCGGGGCCGGTGTGGCGGACCCGTTCGCCGTGCCGGTCGGGGCCGAGTTCACGCCCGAGTCGTTGACGATCGGTACCCGGCACCTGGAGATCGGCGGGGACTGGGCCGCGACCCTGGCGGTGACCGGGTATCCGAGGGAGGTCGCGGCCGGCTGGCTCGCGCCGCTGTTGACCCATCCCGGGCGCGTCGAGGTCGGCGTGCATATCGACCCCGTCGACCCGGTCACCGCCGCGACCCGGTTGCGTCGCCAGCTCGCGCGGTTGGAGTCCTCCCGCATGCACGACGCGGGCCGGGGCCGGCTGTCTGATCCGCAGGTCGATGTCGCGGTCGAAGACGCCGCCGAGCTGTCGGCGCGCGTGGCACGCGCTGAAGCACGGTTGTTCCGGGTGGGGATCTACCTCACCGTCCACGCCGACACCGAAGCCGAACTCGCCGATGAACTCGCCGCTGTCCGAGCATTGGCCGCGAGCCTGCTCGTGGACACCTGCACCCTGGCCTACCGCGCCGCCCAAGCTTGGGTCACCACCTTGCCCTTGGGCTTGGATCTGATTCGGGTGTGGCGCACCTTCGACACCGCCGCCCTCGCTGCGGCGTTCCCCTTCGACTCTCCGCAACTGCCCGCCGCCGACCCGGCACAGGCCGAGCGGCCCCAGGGTGTGTTCTACGGCCGCGACGCTGCCTCGGGACTGCTGTTCGTGGACCGCTTCGGCCCCGAGGCCCACAACCACAACCTGGTCGTCCTGGGCCGCAGCGGCGCAGGCAAGTCGTATCTGGTCAAGACCGAGATCCTGCGCTCGCTCTACCGCGGGATCGAACAAATCGTCATCGACCCCGAAGACGAATACCGCCGCCTCGCCCACGCCGTCGGCGGCACCCACCTGCGCCTCGGCGCGGAAGGGCAGCGACTCAACCCCTTCGACCTGGAAATCCACACCCGCCCCGACGGCAGCCGCAGCGCCCCCGCCGACGCTCTCACCCGCCGCAAACTCTTCCTGCACACCCTCATCACGGTCCTGCTCGGCAACCAGAACCCCGCCCAGCGAGCCGCCCTCGACACCGCCCTGACCGCCACCTACGCCGATGCCGGAATCACCGACGACCCCGCCACCTGGACCCACCCCGCCCCGACCCTGAGCGGCCTACGCGAGCACCTGGCCCGACTCGCCACACCAGCGGCCAGCGAGATCGCCGACGGACTCGCGCCTTACGTCGGCGCCGGCGCCTATGCCGGGATGCTCGACGGGCCCACCACCACTGACCCCGAAGGCGGGCTGGTGGTGTTCTCACTGCGGGAGCTGCCCGAGGAACTCAAGACCATAGGCACCCTGTTGGTCCTGGACGTGACCTGGCGACAAGTCTCCAACCCGGCCGACCGGCGGCCCCGCATGATCACCGTGGACGAAGCATGGCTGCTCATGCGCCAACCCGCCGGAGCCCAGTTCCTGTTCAAGGCGGCGAAGAGCTTCCGCAAACACTGGGCCGGGCTCACCATCGCCACCCAGGACAGCACCGATGTCCTGTCCACCGAACTCGGGCGCGCGATCGTCTCCAACGCCGCCACCCAGATCCTGCTCCGCCAAGCACCTCAAGCCATCGACGAGGTCACCGCGGCGTTCCGGCTCTCCGAAGGCGAGCAACAGTTCCTGCTCTCCGCCGCACGCGGCAGCGGACTGCTCACGGTCGGCGGCACCGACCGTGCGGTGTTCGCATCGCTGGCCTCACCCACCGAGAACGCTCTCATCACCACCGACCCCGGCGAACTCGCTGCCAGCAACGACGAAGCCGACCCCGATATCGAGATCGACGCTACGGCACCGCTGCCCGCTCCCACCGAACCCACCGGTCCCGAGATCACAGCGCCCGCTCGCGGCGCTGGCGACATCGATGCTCACGAGAAGGAAGAGGTGATCCTCGACAACCGCTCGGTCTGAACCGGATTCGTCCCTATGTGGCAACGAAACACCCACCCGCTGCGCCCCGGCACCGCCTACCCGACCACCGCACCCCACCACGGCGGGTCACCCAGCCGGGGCCGTAGTCCGCCCCGAAACGGCGGACGGGCGTGATCACGGGTGGGGCTAACCGGGGCGGCCTGTACCGGTCGATACGGCGGCGGAGGCGTTGGAGGAGAGGGAAACGCTAGCCGCTGAGTAATCGCATTGTGGCAATCCAGCTGCCGACAACAGCCCGCACAGTAGGTGGTGCCAGAGAGTGAGAGGTATCTGTGAGTGAGAAATTTCAGACGCGACGGCCCTCTTTCGATGGCAACCAGCGAAACGTTAGCACCAACTCGCCAGTAGTGCTTGACAATTCGATACATATCGAGCGTTGATTGTCTGGCAATCCAATATTCGGACTATGTCGAAATCGGTTGATGAAATCATTTCAATTCGAAATGGGGAGTGAGCGACGTGGAAGATAGGTTTTCCGGCTGGCTGACGACTGATGATGTGGCGGATCGGTTGAAGATACCGCCAAAGACACTGGCCAACTGGGCCTCCCTTGGTAAGGGGCCCCGCTTCGCTCGCATCGGCCGCCATCGGAGATATCGGTTGGACGAATTGATGGACTGGGAAGAGATGATGCTCGCGCGGGGCGGCGGCCACACCATCGACGAGACCGAGCATCGAGATGCCGCGTAACAGCGGCGGAACGGCGAGCGCCTTGCCTTGCCCGTCTTTACTCTGGACATTCTCGTCGGTTCGGGTCGACCACCACCCGGCGAGGAAATAGCCATTGGCACAGCGAAAGCGTGTCCCTGCCGTGCGGGCTAGGAAACCGTATGACACCTGGCATCGCCGCGAACGCGACACAAACGGGCACCGGTTGAAATCGTCCAGTTACGGCAAAGGAAGGCGATGGAGAGGCGCATACCAGGACGGAATTCGCCACGCTGCCCACACGTGCGGGTTCGACACCGCCAAAGCAGCCGAACAATGGGCGCAGGACCAAGTATCGGCGATCAAAGCCGGACAGCACATAACGAAAGATGCGTCACGCGTCATGATGACCGAGTGGTGCTGGGAATGGCTCGATCTCCAGGCGATAGATCCGGGAACCTTCGGTGGCTACCGGAGCAAGATCAAGCTCATCCTCCAGTATCTCGACAGACTCGCAGTCCACGAAGTGCGTGAGCCGCATGTCCTGAAACTGATGACCGGCCTGCATCGCACCGGCTATGCCTTCGACTACCGAGTCGATATCCACCGCTTGCTCACCAGGATCATGGCCGCAGCAAAACGAGCCGAGCTCACCATGGTGATGCCCTGCTCGATCGAGACCTACGCCAAACCGAACCGGGAACGCCCGAAGATCGCCGCCTACTGCCCGACGATGTCGGAGTTCTGGGCCTTCTTCCACCTGATGCCCGAAGAGACACACATCGCGGTAGCACTCGGTGTCGGTGTCGGACTGCGCCTCAGCGAGGTACTCGGCGCGAACATCGAGGACCTCAACATCGAAGCATGCACTTACCGGCCCGTGACCCAGTACAAGCCATCTCGACGAGTCTACGGAAAGAGGATCGATACCCACGACGGCCCACTGAAGACCGAAACATCGGGGACGAAGATCCCGGTCGATCCATGGGTCGTGGACTGGCTGGTAGACCTGCTGCGTGGACGCACTACCGGCAAATTCATCGAGTTCGAAGGGAGTCGTTCAGGCGGGCGCATGTCTCAAAAGGCCCTGCGGAACCGTGTCTACGCCGCGGTGTCCGAGCTCGGCGGAGAACCAGCGAAATTGGTGCCCTGGGGACCCGACGGAAAGATGCGCCAACAGATGGGATTCCACTCGCTCCGTCACCTGTACGGGTCGCTGTTGGCGGATGGGGCATACAGCCTGGCGGACGTGACCCGGCGCATGCGGCACAAGAACAACACGACCACCCTCGACATCTACACCCACCTGGTGGATGGACAGCGGGACACGGCACGGACCATCGGACAAGCACTTCGGCGTGGGCTGCGGGACTACCGGAAGGCAGCAACTGGAATGCGGGTCGTCGGCGAATCCTAGAAGCTCCTGCCGGAATGAACCATCGACTTATCTGGCGGCCGCGGTTCCGTAGTCGGGGTCGGATCGTGGTCGTCTGTGGCGGACCGGAGCCGTTGATCGCGATCGGTGCCTCCCCCGGCCCAGAAGGGGCAGCGGCAAGAGGCTTTTGCCTCACGCGCCCCAGTTCGCTGGTTCGATCTCAGCTGGGACAACCATAGAATGGCCAGGTCAAGGCGATATTTCGTCTTGACCTGGCTTTTTCGTGCAGAATGCGTGAGCGCATGGGTTTGGGTACCTCCTCACTCGATCGGGCTCATGTCCGTGTTGACGTCTTCGTCCGTGATTCGGATCTCGCCGCGGAACCGGTACGCGCGGAGTGTGTCCTCGTTGGTCATTCGCCGGATTGTGTCTTTGCTCAGCCTGTGCGCTCCGGGCGGCGCCTTATCGAAGGCACGACCGAAGTTCAGACACGGCTGCTCAGTGGATTGCGCGTGGCCGCTGGTGGCATCGAGCGCTCGCTGTAGTGCAGGGGCCGCAGCGCCTGCTCGCCGACGGGAATTCGACTGACAAGAACCGTCGAGACGTCGGCGCCCGGACTATCCCCGCAGGCGCGGGGCCGACTGGCCCGGATCGAAAATGTTGTCCGGGATGGCAGCACCATCCCCGCGGGCGCGGGGCCGATCCGATCCTCGGCGACCTGCTCACCATGAACCCCGGACCATCCCTGCGTGTGCGGGGCCGACCGGGGTAAAACCTGGGGTTCGACTCCTCAACCGGACGATCCCCGCGCGTGCGGGGCCGACGGCTACACCCTCGCCCGGGATGACGTCGACACCGGACCATCCCCGCGCGTGCGGGGCCGACTCAGCGGCCCGGGTGTAGGTCACCTTGAAGTCCGGACCATCCCCGCGCGTGCGGGGCCGACGGCCGCGGGTTCACCGAGATCGACGTGATCGTGGGACCATCCCCGCGCGTGCGGGGCCGACGAAGAAATGAACGCTGTGATCTCGTCGGCCATCGGACCATCCCCGCGCGTGCGGGGCCGGCCTCGCGCCGGACGCTGGCGAGTTCGTCCTGCAAGGACCATCCCCGCGCGTGCGGGGCCGGCTCCCAGCCCGGGCGCCTCGGGCTCATCGACCGAGGACCATCCCCGCGCGTGCGGGGCCGGCGGGCTTCGGCGGTGTCGGGGTCGTCGTGGTCGCGGACCATCCCCGCGCGTGCGGGGCCGGCACGAGCAGGCGGGTCTTCGCTTCGCCCGCGTGCGGACCATCCCCGCGCGTGCGGGGCCGGCTCGCGTATCTGTCAGGGGAAGTGGCAGACATGAGGACCATCCCCGCGCGTGCGGGGCCGGCTCGCAGAACTCAGCGGAGTCGCTGCAAAAACGAGGACCATCCCCGCGCGTGCGAGGCCGGCGCCCCAAAGGGGCGGTTCCGTTTCCACCCCCAGGGACCATCCCCGCGCGTGCGGGGCCGGCCATCCGCCAGTAGTTGGCCAGGTGATCGGTGGCGGACCATCCCCGCGCGTGCGGGGCCGGCTGGACGGGTCACCCGTTCGTGCTGCTGATCGACGGACCATCCCCGCGCGTGCGGGGCCGGCTGCCGATCAAGTCGACCCCGGCCGCGACCGGGCGGACCATCCCCGCGCGTGCGGGGCCGGCACTTCCTGAACTGGCCATTTTCGTGCTGGGTGGCTGTTTTTCATTCACTTCGCTGGGACTGTGGATAGATGGTTGCTGGAACGCTCTGCAGAGGGTGCATATGGTTCTTCATAGCACCACATGTTGATCTTGGTTCGCTAAAGGGTTCCGGAGTCCAGTGCTATTCCGTGACCGGCGGCACGGCGCGGTAGCGACGAAATCAGCTGTCGGTGACTGATGTTCGGGGCATAGGGGTGCGACCGGCGTTGTGTCAGCCGCTGTTTGTGTCGGTGGGTCTTTTTATGGTGGCGCCATGACTGTGGATGGGGACGTGAGGTCGGCTGGGTGCCCGGACTTGGCTGGCTCCGAAGAAGCATGGTTGGGCGCTATTTGGGGGAAGTCTGCTGGTCGTGCTGGTGGCACGGTGAATCTGTTGCTTTCGCATCTGCTGGATACGGCAGCTGTTGCAGAGTTGATCTGGGATAGATACTTGGCGGAGTCGGTCCGTCATCAAGTGTCACTGGTTGCCGGCGGTGTTGATGCGGGTCGGCGGTTGTTCGTATGGCTATGTGGTGTGCACGATCTGGGCAAGGCGACGCCTGCGTTTCAGTCCGTGGACCGTCACGGTGCCGCTGCGGTCCGCAGCGTTGGGCTCGGTTGGGATGAGCGCGCGGTCAAAGCAAGACGGTGGAGGCACGAGAATGCCGGGGCGAGGGTGCTGGAGGACCTGCTTCAGGAGGCCGGGTGGGGTGCTGAGCAACGAGACTGGTTGTGGCCGTTGGTAGCCGGGCACCACGGGCAGTTTCCGTCGCTGGGGGAATTGGGGCCGGGTTGGCGTCGTGAGCTTGAGTTGCGGGGTACAGGTGATTGGCCGAAGGCTCAGCGAGCGTTGCTAGCGGTGTATACCCGGGCGCTGGGGTGTGGCGAGCTTTCTGATCTGGAGCCGCGGGGTGTGCCGTCGCGAGCGCTGCAGTTGGCATTGAGCGGGTTCATCATAATGGCCGATTGGATCGCGAGTGGGGAGCACTTCCCGGGCCTTGATCGTTTGGACCAGGTCAGCGTCAAAGGGGCACGCGCGAGAGCTGAGAAGGCATGGGAAGCAATCGGCCTGGCTCGCGGATGGGGCCGGATTCCGGAGCCTTCGGCCGACGATTTCGAGTCGCGATTCGGTGCTCTACCGCGAGCGTCACAGCGTGTGGCGATCGAGTGTGCGGCGCGGATGGCGCGTCCTGGGTTGATGATCGTGGAGGCGCCTATGGGGGAAGGTAAGACGCGGACGGCGTTGCTGTGTGCGGAGGTGCTGGCGGCGCGGTTCGGGTTCGACGGGGTGTTCGTGGGGATGCCTACCCAGGCGACCAGTGACCCGATGTTCACGCAGGTGCGAGCGTGGGTGGCGAAGGTGGACGCCAATGCTGCGGGCGGGGTTGCGTTGCTGCACGGCAAGCGTCGCTTCAACGCGGAGTGGCAAGGGCTCGTCGAGTCCGCTCAGGGTGGGGATGCGGAGTTCGCGAGTGTGGGCGAGGACGAATTCGGGCTCGATGACCCCTATGGCTGTGCGGAGTTCGACCCGTGCACGTGGGAGAGGCCCGTTCGAACGGTGCCGGCCGAATGGTTCCTCGGAGCGAAACGAGGATTGCTGGCACCCTTCGTGGTCGGCACGATCGATCAATTGTTGCTGGCGGCGACGCGGACCAAGCATGTGATGCTACGGACGGCCGGGTTGGCAGGGAAGGTCGTCATTCTCGACGAGGTGCATGCGGCCGACGTGTACATGTCGGAGTTCCTCGTGGAGGGGCTGCGTTGGCTCGGCCAGGCCGGAGTTCCGGTCATCCTGTTGTCGGCTACGTTGCCGACGCAGCAACGCAAGCGGCTGCTCAGCGCCTACCTGGCTGGGGCCCGCGGCGCCGAGGAACTCGAGCCGATCGTGGTCGAGGCGGAACCGGGGTATCCGAGGGTGACCACGGCGTGGGCGGACACTTCGGGTAGCCCGGTGGTCGAGCAGGCCGCCGCACCGGCCTGGCGGGCCGCATCCCTGCGGGTCAACGTCCAGGTGCTTGAGGAAGGAAGGTCGATCACCGAGCTGCTGAGCGATCGCCTGTCCGAGGGTGGTTGCGTGCTGATCATCCGCAACACGGTCGACCGGGCCCAGCAGGTCTACGAGGAGCTGACGTCTGTGTTCGGGTCTGCAGTGCGGCTGCTGCACGCGCGGATGCACATCCGCGAGCGCGCCACGGTGACCGAGGAATGTCTCTCTGTCCTGGGCCCGAAAAAAGATGGGGTGCAACGACCTCTGTCCATCGTGGTCGCCACACAGATCGCGGAACAATCGTTCGACGTGGACGCTGACCTGCTGATCACCGATCTGGCGCCGATGGACTTATTGCTGCAACGGATCGGACGCATGCACCGCCATGACGGAGTCATCCGTCCCCCGGGGCTGTGTGAGCCGACCGTGATAGTCACCGGCTTCACTCCCCGCGGAGACGGTCCGCCGCAGTTCGACGGTGGCAGCGAAGCGATCTATGGGCGATACCCACTACTGTGCAGCGCGGCAGCAGTTCTGCAGGCCGCAGGAGAAGGATGGAAGGTTCCTGCCCAGGTCCCCGAGCTGGTAGCCGCCGCCTACGACGGGCAGGTGACGACCCCTCAAGCCTGGGTATCCGAAGTCGCGGACGCGTCGCAGTCATGGATCGCCGATCAACAGAAGCGGGCCGACACGGCGGCACAGTTCGTGCTGACCCGGCTCGGCGAGCACGAGTACCCGACGTTGGAGGGCCTGCACCGCGGGGAGTACGTCAAGGACGATGACGTCCGCGTCCGTGACGGCGAGGAATCGATCGAAGTGATCCTGGTACGGCAGGACGACCACGGTTACCGCGCCGAGAACGGGCGCCGGCTCGGGCCGAACGGTGAGGTCGGTGCCGAGGTTCTCGACGACGTTCTCGGCGGGACACTTCGGCTGCCGACGCGACTTACCCGATCCGGAATGGAGTCGCTGAGAACGCTGGACGGCTGGCGGGATCACCCATGGCTGCGCTACAGCCGTGCACTGGTCCTCGACCGCGACAGCCGGGCGACGGTCGGCGAGGCCAGGGTTCGTTACAAAGAAAAACTCGGCCTACGTGTCGAGTGACGCGGTGAGTACGGAAAGTACGTCACCGCGCCATTCCCCGCCGCTGCGGGGCCGACTGGGAGCCCAAACACTGTTCTGGACCATACCTGCCGGAACAAACCGGCAGGTATGGCTCGAGTTTTCCATACCGCCGGACAGACGAGTGAAGTACTCTCCGAAAGACCCTAAACATTGTTCATTATCGAATGGATGAGAGCGTGAACGAAGGCGACTTGATTCGGGTAGTTCCGCTGTTGCCCTGCAGGTTCGACGACGGTTCTGTCGAGGCGCTTCCGGTGTGGCGCGCGTTGGTGAACAGCCATCGGATCGTCAGCATCGATGTGGAGGTGCCGACAATGCTGCCGGCGATCTTGCGTCAACTGCTGCTGCCGATCGTGCTGCATGCGCTCGGGTCGCCGCGCTCTCGACAAGAGTGGGGGCAGCGATTCGACCGCGGATGCTTCGACGCCGCGGAGGTCGAGGCGCTCGACGCATATCTGGTCGAGTATGACGAACGGTTCGACGTACTGCATCCGGTGCATCCGTTCGGCCAGGTCGCTGGTCTTCGGACGAAGAAAGGTGAAACCAAGGGGGCCGCGTTGCTGGTGGCCACAGCGCCCTCAGGTAACAACGTCCCGTTGTTCGCGACACGGACCGAGGCCGACGCCCTGCCGTTGTCGCTCGATGCCGCCGTGCGCTGGATGCTCCATACGCAATGCTGGGACACCGCGGCCATCAAAACCGGTGTAATCGGTGACCCGAATGCTGATAAAACGGGCAAAACGTCGGGCAACCCCACGGGCCCGCTGGGGCAGCTGGGTGTGGTGATGCCGGTCGGGCGAACCCTCTACGACACTTTACTTCTGAACACCCCGATCGGTATTCAGAAGCGACTGGGCACCCCGCACTGGGCGAAAGATCCTCTCGGTCCGCAGTGGAAGATTCGCGCCCCGGAGAGCGTGCTGGACCTGTGGACGTGGCAGTCACGGCGGATCCGGCTGATGGCCGAGTCCACCCAGGACGGTCTCGTTGTCTCACGAGTGGTGGTGTCCGCGGGGGACCGGTTCAGTGTTGGTGTGCCGGTATGGGAAACCCATACCGCGTGGCGGAAGGACAAGCCCGATAAACGGACCGGTGCCGCTCCGCTACGTCCGTTGCGGCACACGGCGGGCAAGGCGGCCTGGCGTGGACTGGACGCGCTGCTGGCCCTGGAGAAGGAGAACGGCGCGGCGCAGACCAGTGAGCTGATCGATCAGATCGCAGGTTTGGACGCCGAGGGCATCATCGATGTCGACTATCCGCTGCAGGTAGAGACTTTCGGCATCGTGTACGGCAACCAGTCCGCGGTGATCGAGGAACTGATCCATGACGTCGTGTCTGTGCCTGTGGCATCCCTGCGAGGTAAGGGGCTCGCCTACGAGGTGGTCATAGACGCCGCGATGCAGGCCGAACAGCTGGTCAACGCGATCAACCACCTCTCTGCCGATCTGCGCCGATCCGTGGGCGCCGACCCGATCCCGTGGAACAAGGGGATGCGGCCGGGAGAGCAGCTACTCACTGCCCTCGATCCACTGGTCCGGCGACTCCTGGCAGGCGTAACGGCGGACTCCCGTGATGAGGACAAACTCACCCGCGGACGCGAGGCATGGGAGCTGATGGCCTTCGACGCGGTTCATCGTTGCGCTGCACCGCTGTTCGCCCTCCCCGCAGCCGCGTTCAACGGCCGCAGCGAGAAATCGGGCAGCAAGGAACACCACTACAAACTCGGACTGGCGGCGAACCGGTTTCACACCTCGGTCAACGACACCCTCGGCCGAGCATCCGCTCTGCGCAAACGGCCGCACGAGGAGGAATAGACATATGGCTCAGAAATATTGGAACAGGTTCAACCGCGAAGGCACCGCAAGGCAGGAGCTGCCGCCGGGCGAACATCTTGCCGCGTTGCGGTCAGGCCTCGGCCGTGAAACGCTGACAGTTCCCAAGATGTGGCCGTTCTACACCATCGCGCCCGACGACAACGAAAAGCAGGAACGCTTTGGCGGCGTGACTGCCGACCAGCACGCCGAACATGCCGCACTGGCGTTGTTCGGGTTGCATCAACAGTCCCAGAAGACCCTGATGCACGTTCCTGGCGTCGGACTCGGCTTCGCCCTGCGGGTCTTGCGTGGTCACGAGAAGTACAGCTCCGACGCAGTGGACCGCCGTGTATCCGCAATGGTGAGTTCGACTTCGGTGTCGACGCTGACCTACCAGTTACGCGGGCTGGTCACGCAACTCCGCGATATCAAACAAGGGCTGGACTACGACCGACTGCTCCGCGACCTCGACGATTGGCACTGGCCTGACGGGCGGCAGCGCGTCCGAAAAGCCTGGGCACGGGGCTATCAACGATGGGAAAAGCCCGCCGAGTCCACCACCGGCTGACCGAGACACCTCTGCCGCACATCAACTCAGACCAAAGGACGCACCTGACATGGCTCAGCACGTACGCATCGATATACACATTCTGCAGACTGTTCCGCCGGCCAACCTCAATCGCGACGACCAGGGAAACCCGAAGGAAGCCGTCTACGGCGGCGTCCGTCGTTCCCGCGTGTCCTCGCAAGCCTGGAAGCGGGCAGCACGGATGCGATTCGAAGACCGTGTCCCCAAGCAAGACCTCGGGACCCGCACTCGCAAGGTCGCAGCCGAACTGGCCAAACGGCTCAAGGAACGTGCCTCTCTCGACGCGGAGACCGCAGCACGCCTCGGCACTGCCGTTCTTGCCCCGGTCGGCATCGCCGCGGGGAAGAAAGCAGGCAACACCGCCTACCTGCTGTTCGTCGGCAACCGCCAACTCGATGCAGTGGTCGACCTGGTCGCCGGTCGAGCAGACGAACTCGCGGCGCTCGACGACCAAGCGCTCGAGAAGGCCATGAAGGACCTGCCGGTCGCCGACCAGTTCACTCAGAACCACCCCATAGACGTCGCTCTGTTTGGACGCATGGTCGCCGATATTCCCGCCCTCAACGTCGACGCTGCAGCCCAGGTGGCACATGCCATCTCCACACACGCGGTTGAAGCCGAGTTCGACTACTACACCGCCGTCGACGATGCGAACGAGAACGATGCCGACCCTGCCGCGGGGATGATCGGCTCGATCGGCTTCAACTCCGCCACCCTCTACCGGTACGCCAGCATCGGACTCGACCAGCTACACCACAACCTCGGCGAACCAGACGCGGTGCTCGAAGCGATCGACATCTTCGTCGACAGCTTCGCCCGCTCCATGCCCACCGGCTACGGCAACTCCTTCGCCCACCGCACCCTGCCCTCCCTGGTCGCGGTCGTGGTCCGGGAGGACCAACCCGTCAACCTCGTCTCGGCATTCGAGAATCCGATCTCCGCACCTCGAGGCGGCATCGCCGAACGCTCCGCCCGCGCGCTGGCCGAAGAACAGCGACGCAGCATCGAAATGTGGGGCGACAAACCCGCTCACGCCGCGTTCGCGCACGCCTTCGGCCCCGAAACCGAGAAAGACCTGGAAACCGCCTTCGGTGCCGCGGTAACAATCACCGAACTCCGCCAAGGACTGCTCGAACAGTTGCGCGGATACCTGAGCCGATGACCGCATCCACCGACACCTCGATCCTGCTGCTCCGCTTGGCCGCACCTCTCCAGTCCTGGGGCGAGAACAGTAAATTCAACCGCCGCGAAACCCGGACCGAACCGACAAAATCCGGAGTCGTCGGCCTCCTCGCCGCAGCACTCGGCCTCGAGCGCGGCGCCGATCTCAGCACCCTGACCGGACTCGCCATGGGAGTACGCACCGACCAGCCCGGCACCTTGCTCCGCGACTTCCACACCGTCTCCGACTACCGCGGACAGCCGCTGAAACAAAGCGGAGTCAACGCGAAAGGGAACCAACGGCCCACCACACCAGCGAAATACACCCACGTCACGCACCGCTACTATCTACAAGACGCTGCGTTCCTGGTCGGGCTCGCCGGTCCACCCGATACCGTCCGCGAACTGGCTGCGGCGGTCAAGCGGCCGGCCTTCCCACTGGCACTCGGACGGCGTAGCTGCCCGCCCACCCAACCGATCCTGGCAGGCACACCCACCTCGGAACTGCTCACCGCACTGTCCTCGCACCCATGGCAGGCCAGCACAGCAGCCCGCGCCGGCCACCTGCGCGGCACCAAACCAGCTTTCGTGCATCTGCCGGTCACCATCGACGATCCCGCTGGCGGCGAAACCCGCCAGGATGTGCCCGTTTCCTTCGGCCTTCGCGATCGCAGGTATATGCAGCGCCGTGTGCGACACACCACCGTGCAGATCCCGACCGGATTCCCCGAGCCCGACGCCGCCGAGACCGGTAGCAGCGTGCCACCGGTCGGCCACGATCCGTTCTCCCTCCTGGACTGGTGAAAGGCGCCCCATGACCTACCTCTCACGCATCCGCATCAACCCACTGCGGGCGCAGAGCCGGAAACTGCTCGCCAACCCCCGCGCTATGCACAGCGCCGTCCTGCACGGAGTCCCCGGCGACGCCACCGGTGAGCGCATCCTGTGGCGACTGGACACCGACAATCCACACCGACCGTTGCTGTACGCGCTGACTCAGACAAAGCCCGACTGGTCCCACCTGATCGAAAATGCGGGCTGGCCCGGAGCCGACGGTGAACACGCCGACATCGCCGATTACCGTCCCCTTCTGGACAAGCTCGACCGCGGACACCACTACGCCTTCCGGGTCACCGCAAGCCCAGTACAGAACACCAAAACCCCGCTGAAAAGCACAGCAGCCCAGGTTGCCCGGGTCGAAGCCGGAACGCAAAAGCCTGAAGCGCAGCGACCCCGGCCGAGGTCGCTGCGGCTCGGCCACCGGACAGCGGCGGCGCAACTGTCCTGGTTTCTGGATCGGACACAGAAGTGGGGGTTCCGGATCCCCTCCACCGAGTTCGAACCGCAGCTGCCTGGAATCGAGCTGGACGAGTCCGCGCCCGAAATCCTGATCAGCGCGCGTCAACGACTGAATTTCGGGCACCCCGATCGAGACAACATGGGAAGGTCTCGGGTCACAATCCACACCGCTACCTTCGAGGGCCACCTGGAGATCACCGACCGCGAGCGGTTCACCGCCACCCTCCTCGCCGGTATCGGACCTTCCAAAGCATATGGATGTGGGCTGCTCACTCTCGCACCGATTCCATCGGCCTGATATGCCCGACATCTGGTGGAAAGCCCACCCCCACGATCTGCACCGACTCCAAGACCGCATATCCACGGTCTACGTCGAACGATCCCATATCGACCGCGACGAGAACGCCGTGGTGGTGATCAACAAGAAGGAAACCGTTCGTGTCCCCGCAGCGCTGGTCGCGGCCATGCTGCTGGGACCCGGCACCCGCATCACCCATGCCGCCGCGGCACTCCTCGCCGATTCGGGCACCACAATCTGCTGGATCGGGCAACAAGGAGTACGCATGTACGCCGCAGGGATCGGCCCGTCCCGCGGCGCCGGACTCCTGATGCAGCAGGCACACCTGGTAACCCGGCCCAAAGAACGGCTGAAAGTCGCCCGCGCCATGTATTCGATGCGGTTCCCCGGCGAAACCGTCAGCGACCTGACCATGCAGCAGCTCCGCGGCCGCGAAGGAACTCGCATCCGACGCATCTATCGCGAGCACGCCTCGCGAACCGGCATCACCTGGCAAGGCCGCAAATACATCGCCGGCGACGCCCACGCCACCGGCGACGACCTCAACCGTGTTCTCTCCGCCGCGAACGCCGCCCTCTACGGAATCTGCCACGCCGTCATCGTCGGTCTCGGAGCCAGCCCCGGTCTCGGATTCGTCCACACCGGATCGGCGATGTCGTTCGTCCTCGACATCGCCGACCTGTACAAGGCCGAATACACCATCCCCCTCGCATTCGACCTCATCGCTGACGAACTCACCGAAGAACGCGACGCCCGACTGGGACTCCGCGACCTCATTGCCGAGCGACAACTGCTTCCACGGGTCGTCAACGACGTCCGAACACTGCTCGACGCCACCGGGGCCGAGGATGATCCCTCCGGACCGCAATTGTGGGATGAGAAAGTCGGCGCCGTCGAGGGCGGCACCAACTGGGCAGACAAAGAAGCCGACCTCATGCAACCCAGTTTTGGCGACCAGCAGATCACCATCATCGGACCCGAACTCGAAACCCCGGTCGAATGGTGAACCTGTGACAGTCATCGTCCTCATCGCGGTCGCGCCAGGCCTTCGTGGCCATCTCACCCGATGGATGGTCGAAGTAAATGCCGGTGTCTTCGTCGGCAAACCCAGCCGACGTGTACGAGAACGCCTCTGGGAACTACTCGCCGACCGGGTCCGCGTCGGCCAGGCCGTCATGATCGAACCCTCCAACAACGAACAAGGCTGGGCCGTCCGCACTGCCGGCCGCGACCGCTGGCGCCCTACCGACTTCGACGGACTACTCCTCTCTGCCCGCCCGAGAACACCCACCGCGCCCCGGAAAGACTCCCTCCAAGACCCAACAGAACCAGGATCCAGGCCAGGCCACGCAGCTGACAGCAGCGCGCTGACCGAAGTGAATGAAAAAGGCGCGACTGGCGAACAAACACGCAGGTAAAGAAGTGTCGGCCCCGCACGCGCGGGGATGGTCCTCCGCCGGCGCTTTCATGGATCGCTGCGATTTCGTCGGCCCCGCACGCGCGGGGATGGTCCCCGATCCATCGGCTTGAGCACGAACCCGTCCATGTCGGCCCCGCACGCGCGGGGATGGTCCGGCCGAGCGATGAGGCTTCCACTAGATCATCCTGTCGGCCCCGCACGCGCGGGGATGGTCCGACCGGCGGCTCACGGTGAAGACCGACGAGTCGGTCGGCCCCGCACGCGCGGGGATGGTCCCTGCTCGGTGAGGTCAAGCGCTGGCAGTGGTGGCGTCGGCCCCGCACGCGCGGGGATGGTCCACCGTGTCGGCCCGTTCGTCATTGCCCCTCCGGGTCGGCCCCGCACGCGCGGGGATGGTCCCCGTCGAAACCACCCGCGCCGGTCGTGAACCCGGTCGGCCCCGCACGCGCGGGGATGGTCCCCGCGTAATCGACCCACTGTTCCTTAACCGCGGGTCGGCCCCGCACGCGCGGGGATGGTCCGAGGTCTTTCATCACCTCGCCCGCGCTGTCGCTGTCGGCCCCGCACGCGCGGGGATGGTCCCGCGGAGTGAAATAGCAGACAGCCTGGCCATTGGTCGGCCCCGCACGCGCGGGGATGGTCCTTCCGCACCGTTCACACCTGCCGCGATTGCGGCGTCGGCCCCGCACGCGCGGGGATGGTCCTGCGGCGCACCGCCGCGATCCTAACGGGCACAGGTCGGCCCCGCACGCGCGGGGATGGTCCTGAGTACCTGTTGGCCCCGATCCAGGGCCTGGGGGTCGGCCCCGCACGCGCGGGGATGGTCCACGGCATGGGTTCTGCACAACACCCTCTCGACGGTCGGCCCCGCACGCGCGGGGATGGTCCGACCAGGCCACCGACGAAGAGATCGCGGCCGAAGTCGGCCCCGCACGCGCGGGGATGGTCCCTGTGTCGCATGTGGCACGGAGCTCCCTACGACGTCGGCCCCGCACGCGCGGGGATGGTCCGAGGCCCGCGGCCGCAACCGCGCACGCAGCGCGGTCGGCCCCGCACGCGCGGGGATGGTCCCTGGCTGCGGATCTCGCGGCGCAGGCGGGGCGGGTCGGCCCCGCACGCGCGGGGATGGTCCGAGGCCCGCGGCCGCAACCGCGCACGCAGCGCGGTCGGCCCCGCACGCGCGGGGATGGTCCCTGGCTGCGGATCTCGCGGCGCAGGCGGGGCGGGTCGGCCCCGCACGCGCGGGGATGGTCCGCGAAGATGGTCGGTTCGGCGCTGGTCGGGTTCGTCGGCCCCGCACGCGCGGGGATGGTCCTACGCGGCGCTTCTGCTGCTGCGCCTGCTGTCTGTCGGCCCCGCACGCGCGGGGATGGTCCCTTCTGACCCTGCCCGGTCTCCGACAGGGTGACGTCGGCCCCGCACGCGCGGGGATGGTCCGGGCTGCGGATGGGAACCGATCGCCAACGGGATGTCGGCCCCGCACGCGCGGGGATGGTCCGCTCATCGATCTCGACATCGATCCCTACGGCATGTCGGCCCCGCACGCGCGGGGATGGTCCGCTCGCAGCGTTCGTGTTCGCGATCACCGTAGCGTCGGCCCCGCACGCGCGGGGATGGTCCGCGGGGTGCTCGGGGCAGCGGGGCCGCTCAGGCGTCGGCCCCGCACGCGCGGGGATGGTCCTTGAACTCCGGCTGCCCGGGCGGTGGCCACTAGGTCGGCCCCGCACGCGCGGGGATGGTCCGAAGCTCCCGCACCTGCGGAACAACTGGGGCATGTCGGCCCCGCACGCGCGGGGATGGTCCGCTGATCATGCCCAGGTTGTGGCCGTTACCGATGTCGGCCCCGCACGCGCGGGGATGGTCCTGACCGACGATGCGATAGCTACGCGGGTGTCTCGTCGGCCCCGCACGCGCGGGGATGGTCCACCCGGGTGATCGCACTGAACTCCGCCCATGTGGTCGGCCCCGCACGCGCGGGGATGGTCCCCGGTCTTGACCGACCCGCAGGCCCCGCCGCTGGTCGGCCCCGCACGCGCGGGGATGGTCCCACCGCCGGCGGCTGGTCCTACATCGAGGACCCGTCGGCCCCGCACGCGCGGGGATGGTCCTGGTCATGTGCCCCGACCAGGCCAGGCCAGGCCAGCGCGTCGGCCCCGCACGCGCGGGGATGGTCCGCTCGCCGGCGGCCACCACGACGAACCGGAGGAGTCGGCCCCGCACGCGCGGGGATGGTCCTGTGGCGGCGTTCCACAGCACCATTGCCGCGCCGTCGGCCCCGCACGCGCGGGGATGGTCCGCCGCGACCCGGACGGGGTCTCACCCTTGGCCGGTCGGCCCCGCACGCGCGGGGATGGTCCCTGTGGCTGGAGTACCCGACCGATCCCCCGTTCGTCGGCCCCGCACGCGCGGGGATGGTCCTCCTGATCGGGTGCCGGACCGTCCGATTGCCCGGTCGGCCCCGCACGCGCGGGGATGGTCCCACGATGGGGCTTCGGTCCATAGATGAAGTACTGGCGGCCCCGCACGCGCGGGGATGGTCCCGTGCCCTTGCGATCGCCCAGCAGTTTCAGCAGGTCGGCCCCGCACGCGCGGGGATGGTCCTCGGCGCAGGACACGACCACACAGACGCAGAGGGTCGGCCCCGCACGCGCGGGGATGGTCCTTGACCGTTCAACAGGTCTTTGGCGCCCCTCCGGTCGGCCCCGCACGCGCGGGGATGGTCCGCGACAGCGACGGTATCGCCACGATGACCCGCTGTCGGCCCCGCACGCGCGGGGATGGTCCCGCTGCTGCTCTGCACACTCGCTCTAGGCCGGCGTCAGCCCCGCACGCGCGGGGATGGTCGGTCCGGATCGGCGGTCAGGTTGCCGGTCACGGTGTCGGCCCCGCACGCGCGGGGATGGTCCTTTCAACCGCTCCGATGGAGCGTTGGGCGCGAAGTCGGCCCCGCACGCGCGGGGATGGTCCAATGAGCCTGAGGGAGTTTCCGGACACGCTCGTGTCGGCCCCGCACGCGCGGGATGGTCCCACAGGTGAGAGCGCCAGCTCTCGGACGAGTGCGTCGGCCCCGCACGCGCGGGGATGGTCCGGTCGGTGAACTGCTCTACCGGCGGCGCGAGCTGTCGGCCCCGCACGCGCGGGGATGGTCCTGACTTGGAGTGTTCTTCTTCGTCGAGTCCGATGTCGGCCCCGCACGCGCAGGGATGGTCCAGCCTCCCAGGTGACGCCAGGGTTCCCGAGGTGGTCGGCCCCGCACGCGCGGGGATGGTCCTCCGTTCGTGCTCACCGGCGGCGGCGGCCGCACGTCGGCCCCGCACGCACCGGGGATGGTCCACGCTGGACACGTGCCCACACGATTCGCAACTGGTCGGCCCCGCACGCGCGGGATGGTCCAACCACCGGCAAGGACAACCACGACCAGGCCGTGTCGGCCCCGCACGCGCGGGGATGGTCCGGACGGCGAGAAGCGGTCCGTGGTGGAGCTGGAGTCGGCCCCGCACGCGCGGGGATGGTCCGGCCGAGGATCGGGTGCCGGACGAGGAGACGGCGTCGGCCCCGTACGCGCGGGGATGGTCCACCCGAGTAGACCAGCATCGCGCCGAGCAGGATGTCGGCCCGGCACGCGCGGGGATGGTCCTCGGTCGGCGCCGGGCATCTTGTCGTCGTGCACGTCGGCCCCGCACGGGCGGGGATGGTCCTACCGATCCGAACAAGATGGAAGTACGGCCTGGTGTCGGCCCCGCACGGGCGGGGATGGTCCGCGGCACCGGTGCGACGGCTGCGGCCTGAGCTCGTCGGCCCCGCACGCGCGGGGATGGTCCCAGCATTGGATCGTCTTCTACCGGCGGACCAGGTTCGCGGAAGGTAGTCGGCCCCGCACGCGCGGGGAGGGTCCGACATCGGTGACACGTGACTATTCGGCGAACCTACCGCAACGAGACGACTCCGTGTATGGACCTCGAACGACCATGAGGACTACCAGCGGCGGAGGCCCGCCCGGGTCTCTGGCGCCTGTGCCAAGCTCATTCACTCCTTGGTCTGTTCGGCCCGGTCCAAACCCACGGCGGCATCCGTCCAGGGTGGAATCAGAACAGGGCCAGGACGCCCCGTGGGCACCGGTCATATAAACCCCGGCAGTGCCCCCCGGGTATTCCGCGTGGCGTGGTGTGCGGAGTGACAGACGCCATTTCCCTTCCACCAGCGGGATGGGAAACCCCACTTGGTCAGTCGGCTCCAACTTCGCTGCTCCCGGGGTGGGCCCATCTGGCCCGACGGCACAGTCTGTGGCGTTCAAGGCCACGGTTATGCCGGCGCCATCTCTGTCATCCGGGCAAGTAAATCCAGGAATGTCGGTGGTGCCTGCACTGTTATGAATCGTGTGGAATTTGTAGAAAAATTGTAGAAAGAGGGGGGAGACCCCAAAGATGCCCAGGTCAACGGTGGGATAGGCTTTGTCGGTCATGAAGTCGTCTTTCCCGGGTGCTGTCAGCGGTGTGCCCACTACGGTCTACCTCGATCATGCGGCGACCACACCGATGCTGCCCGCCGCGATCGAGGCGATGAACGCTGTCTTCGCGCAGGTCGGAAACGCGTCCTCACTGCACGGATCGGGCCGGGCGGCCCGGCGCGGGCTGGAGGAGGCGCGGGAATCGATCGCCGCGGATCTGGGCGCTCGACCGTCGGAAGTAATCCTGACCTCCGGTGGAACGGAAAGCGACAACCTCGCGGTCAAGGGCATCTATTGGGCGCGCCGCGACGCCGACACCCGCTGTACCCGGATCCTGGCGGGCGCCACCGAGCACCACGCGGTGCTCGACGCCGTGGAATGGCTGGAACGGCACGAAGGGGCCCGGGTCACCTGGCTGCCGGTGGACGCCGACGGAATCGTTGCTCCCGAGACACTGCGCGCCGAACTGGCCGAGGGCGCCGATGAGGTCGCGCTGGTCACCGTGATGTGGGCGAACAACGAGGTCGGCGCGATCCAGCCGATCCGGGAACTGGCCGCGATCGCGCAGGCGGCCGGGGTGCCGATGCACAGCGACGCGGTGCAGGCGGCCGGGCAGCTACCCATCGATTTCGATGCCTGCGGGCTGGCCGCGGCGAGTTTCACCGGCCACAAACTGGGCGGGCCGCACGGGGTCGGGGTGTTGCTGCTCGGACGGCAGGTGCCCTGCGTACCGCTGCTGCACGGCGGGGGGCATGAACGCGATCTGCGGTCGGGGACCTCGGATGTGGCGGCTGTGGCCGGGCTGGCCGCCGCGCTCCGGGAGACCGTGGTGGAGATGCCCGCCCGGTCCGGGGCGATGACCGCGCTGCGCGACGAGCTGATCTCGGGTGTGCGCCGGGCGATCCCGGAGGCGATCCTCAACGGCCCGTACGACGAACGGCGGCTGCCGGGCAACGTCCATTTCACCTTCCCGGGGTGTGAAGGCGATTCCCTGCTGATGCTGCTGGACGCCGCGGGAATCGAATGTTCGACCGGTTCGGCGTGCACCGCTGGGGTGGCCTCGCCGAGTCATGTGCTCATCGCCATGGGGGTCGGGTCCCGGGAAGCACGCGGTTCGCTGCGGTTTTCCCTTGGACATACCTCCCGGCATTCCGATATCAATGCTCTGCTGGATGTATTGCCGCAAGTGGTGGAACGAGCCAGGGCCGCGGGTCTGGCCGGTGCGAGAGGAGGTGCGTAGCGTATGCGAGTACTCGCCGCGATGAGTGGTGGAGTGGACTCGGCAGTGGCGGCGGCACGAGCTGTCGACGCCGGGCACGAAGTGGTGGGGGTTCATCTGGCGCTGTCGACCGCGCCGGGAACTCTGCGCACCGGTTCGCGCGGTTGCTGCTCGAAAGAGGACGCCGGTGACGCCCGCCGGGCCGCCGACGTGCTCGGGATCCCGTTCTATGTCTGGGATTTCGCCGACCGCTTCAAAGAAGACGTGATCGACGATTTCGTCGAGGCCTACGCGGCGGGCGAGACGCCGAACCCGTGTCTGCGCTGCAACGAGAAGATCAAGTTCTCGGCGCTCGCCGATCGTGCCGTGGCGCTCGGTTTCGACGCGGTGGTCACCGGGCACTATGCCCGGCTTTCCGACGGTGAGCTGCGCCGGGCCGTGGACGCGGACAAGGACCAGTCCTATGTGCTCGCGGTGCTGACCGCCGAGCAGCTGTCGCGGGCCATGTTCCCGGTCGGCGACACCCCGAAACCGCAGATCCGGGCCGAGGCCGCCGAGCGTGGTCTGGCGGTGGCGAACAAACCGGACAGCCACGACATCTGCTTCATCCCCTCCGGCGACACCCGGGCGTTCCTGGGCGCGAAGATCGGCATCCGGCCCGGTGCGATCGTCGATTCCGGCGGCGCGGAACTGGGCCGCCACGACGGTGTGCACGGGTTCACCATCGGGCAGCGCAAGGGGCTGGGCCTGCCCGGACCGGGTCCCGACGGCAAACCCCGCTATGTCACCGATATCGACCCCGATTCCGGCACGGTGCACGTGGGTTCGGCAGACGACCTGCAGGTGTGGTCGATCGAGGCCGGGAAGGCGATCTGGACCAGCGGCACGGCGCCCGGCGAACCGGTCGACTGCGTGGTGCAGGTCCGGGCGCACGGCGGCACCGCGCCCGCCACCGCGGAAGCGGTCGGCGACGGACTCGCGGTACGCCTGCGCGAACCGCTGAGCGGTGTCGCGCGTGGTCAGGCCATCGTGCTGTACCGGCCGGACGCCGCGGGCGACGCGGTGATCGGCAGCGGCACCATCACCGCCACCTCACGTACTGCTCCGGCGGGCGCATCACAATGACTCCGGCCGGTTTTCCGGCCGGAGTGGCGACAGGGGTCGGGTCCTGGCCGGGCACCGATCCCCGGGAGGCCGCGGCGGTGATCGTGGGCGAGCTCGCGGGGCTACCGCATCTGGTCGAACTGCCGGCCCGCGGGGTGGGCGCGGACACGGTCGGGCGGGTGTCGGCGTTGCTGGTGGATATGCGTTTCGACACCACCGTGCGCGGTTATCGGCTGGCCGCCCGGCCGGGCTCGGCCTCGCGGCGTGCCAAAGATCTGCTGCGAACCGATCTGGACGCCCTTCAGGAGGCGTGGGAGAACGCCGGACTGCGCGGGTCGGGGCGGACGGTCAAGGTCCAGGCCGCCGGACCGCTGACCCTGGCGGCGCAGGTGGAACTGCCCGGCGGGCACCGGGTGCTGACCGACCGCGGCGCGGTGCGCGATCTCGCCGAATCGCTGGCCGAGGGCCTGATCGCGCATATCGCCGAAATCGGGACCCGCCTCGAGACCGAGGTGGTTCTCCAGGTGGACGAACCTTCGCTGGGAGCCGTGCTGGACGGCTCGCTACGCGGGGCGAGCGTGCTGAACACGGTCGCGGCGGTGCCGGAGCCGGAAGCGTTGGCCATCCTCGAGACGGTGCTGGGGGCGCAGCGGGTTCCGACGATGGTGCACAGTTGCGCGAGCCCGCCGCCGCTGGCTTTCCTCGGCCGGTCCTCGGCGGTCGCACTGGGGTTCGACCTCGCCACCGTATCGGGCACGGCCGGTCTCGATGCCCTCGGCGAGGCTTTGGACCGGGGCAAACATCTGATTCTCGGGCTGGTACCCACCGCCCGCCCCACCGCCGCGGTGACCTGGCGGGAGATCGCCGAACCCGGGGCACGTCTGGTCGACCGCCTCGGTTTTCCCCGCAGCGAACTGGCTCGGCGGGTGACGGTGAGTCCTGCATGCGGTCTGGCCGGCGCGCCCATGAGCTGGGCCCGGGATGCCCTGGGTCTGGCCTCCGATGCGGCGAAGGCCTTCGTCGAGGACCCGGAGTCGCTCGTCGCCGGCTGAGTCCGCCCTACCGCGACCGGCGCACCGGATGCCCGCACTGCGAGGCTTCCGAGCGCTCGCACACCGCCCGGACGGTGTGGCCCGGGTCCGGTGAGTATGCCGGGCGACGTGCGGTTACGGTGCTCCTGGAGTGTCGGTCGGCTGGACTACTGTGCCAGATGTGAGTGAGACCGCAAGCCCCACCGAACGGGATACCTCCCACGGAGAAACGGCTCCCGCGCCGGCTGCCGGCGCGGAGCGTGTGCGCTGGCAGGAACTCGCCGATACCGTGCGCGAGCATCAATTCCGGTACTACGTACGGGATGCGCCGATCATCTCCGACGGGGAATTCGACAAGCTGTTCCAGCAGCTGCTGGCGCTGGAGGAGCAATACCCCGACCTGCGCACTCCCGATTCGCCGACGCAGCTGGTGGGCGGCGGTTTCGCCACCGATTTCACCGCGGTGGACCATCTCGAGCGGATGCTCTCGCTGGACAACGCGTTCTCCGCGGCGGATATGCGGGCCTGGGTGGCCCGGGTCGAGGAGGAGACCGGGCCCGATCTGCACTATCTGTGCGAGGTGAAGATCGACGGGGTGGCGTTGAACCTGGTGTACCGCAACGGGAAACTGGAACGCGGCGCGACCCGGGGCGACGGGCGAACGGGCGAGGACGTCACGCTCAACGCCCGGACCATCGACGACATCCCGGGGGAGCTGAACGCGGATACGGAATTCCCGGTACCGGAACTGCTGGAAGTGCGCGGGGAGGTGTACTTCCGGCTGGAGGATTTCGAAACGCTGAACGCCGCGATAGTCGCCGAGGGCAAACCGCCGTACGCGAATCCGCGCAATACCGCGGCCGGGTCGCTGCGGCAGAAGGACCCGGCGGTCACCGCGCGGCGGCGGCTGCGCATGATCTGCCACGGGCTCGGGCGGACCGAGGGCTATACGCCGCGGTCCCAGCACGAGGCATACCGGGCGCTGGCCGCCTGGGGATTACCGGTCTCCGCGCACACCACGCTGGTGAGCGGGGTCGACGCCGTGCTCGAACGGATCACCTACTGGGCCGAGCACCGGCACGATATCGAGCACGAGATCGACGGTCTGGTGGTCAAGGTCGACGAACTGTCGTTGCAACGGCGGCTCGGCTCGACCTCACGGGCGCCGCGCTGGGCGATCGCCTACAAATACCCGCCCGAGGAAGCCACCACCGAGCTCCGCGATATCGCGGTGAATGTCGGTCGTACCGGGCGGGTCACGCCGTTCGCGGTGATGCGGCCGGTGGTGATCGCCGGATCCACGGTCGCCATGGCGACTCTGCACAACGCGGCCGAAGTGGTGCGCAAAGGGGTGCTGATCGGGGATACGGTCACCATCCGAAAAGCCGGTGACGTGATCCCGGAGGTGCTGGGTCCGGTGGTGGACGCCCGCACCGGTGACGAACGCGCCTTCGTGATGCCGACCCACTGCCCCGAATGCGGTACCGAACTCGCCTACGAAAAAGAGGGCGACGCCGATATCCGCTGCCCCAACCAGCGCCGTTGCCCCGCACAGCTGCGCGAGCGGGTGTTCCATGTGGCGGGCCGGGGCGCCTTCGATATCGAGGCACTGGGGTACGAGGCGGCGGTCGCGCTGCTGAACTCCGGCGCGATCACCGACGAGGGCGATCTCTTCGATCTCGACGCCGACCGGTTGCAGCACACCTCGCTGTTCGTGAACAAGAACGGCAGTCTCTCGGCCAACGGCACCCGCCTGCTGAACAATCTCGCCGCCGCCAAGGACCGTCCGCTGTGGCGGGTGCTGGTCGGACTGTCCATCCGGCATGTCGGCCCGACCGCCGCACGGGCGCTGGCAACCGAATTCGGCAGCCTCGAACGGATCGAACAGGCGTCGCTGGAGGAATTGGCGGCCGCCGAGGGAGTCGGGCCGACGATCGCCACCGCTGTCGCGGAATGGTTCGCGGTGGACTGGCATCGCGCGATCGTCGACAAATGGCGCGCCTCGGGAGTGCGGATGGCCGACGAACGCGACGAGTTGATTCCGCGCACACTGGAAGGTCTGTCGATCGTGGTGACCGGATCGCTGGAGGGGTTCTCCCGCGACGGCGCCAAGGAGGCGATTCTGCAGCGGGGCGGGAAGGCGGCCGGGTCGGTATCGAAGAAGACGGCGTTCGTGGTGATCGGTGAGTCCCCGGGTACCAAGGCCGACAAGGCCGAAGAGCTCGGCGTCCCGATCCTGGACGAGGACGGTTTCCGGGCGCTGCTCGAATCCGGTCCGGAGGCGGTGCGCGCGGCGGCGGAGCAATCCGTGGAGCCGGACCCGGGCAAGTAGCCGGCCCGCTTACGGACGGGCGGCTCTGTCCGCCCGAGCAGCGGGTCCGCGACACCGCCGGGTCCCGGTACTGCGGCATCGTGGCCGGACACGGCAGGATGGCGGGATGCTGCGCAGTTTTCGGGTGTCCAACCACAAATCGCTGGCCGATCCACAGGAATTGCGGTTGACCCGGGGTGCCGCCACGCCGGTGGCGGTGCCGGTGACCGCGGTGCACGGCGGCCCGGCCGCCGGTAAATCGAATCTGGTCGACGCCGTGGGACATATGCGGGACGCGGTACTGCATTCGGTCACCGGCTGGGACCCCTACGCCGGCCCGGTGCGGACGCCGCATCTGGGCCACCCGGAACGGCCGACCGAATTCGAGGCGGTCTTCGTCGCCGAGGGCATCCCGTACACCTACGGGTTCCGGTTGGGCGCCGCCGATGTCGCGGCCGAATGGCTCTACAGTCATCCCCGGTCCCGGAAGCGGATCGTGTTCGAGCGTGAAGAGGAGACGGTCCGGGTCGGGCCGATGTTCGAGCCGTCTCGGTTCGGTATCACCGCGCTGGCGCCACTGGTGCGGCCGAACGCGTTGCTGTTGAGCCTGGCCGGGCAGATGTACGCCGAGGCGCTGGTGCCGGCGTATCGATGGTTCGAGACCATGCTCGAGGTATTGCGCGGCACCGGTGATCTGGAGTCGATCGAATCGCGGGTGGGTTCGCATCTGTCCCGATCGACCGAGAACGCCGCCCGCCTGCTGACCCTGCTGCAGTCCGCCGATCTCGGGATCATCGATCTGCTCATCGCCCAGAACGATCCCGGATACGCCGACTATCTGCGCGATCTCGACGCCGATATCGCGGCGCTGGGCGACCAGACCGACCGTGCGGCCGCGTCGGCGGCCTATGCGGCCCAGCTGGAACAGGACAGCGGACTGACCGAAATCCAGCTGGCGCGTGAGCTCACGAATATGCGCAATGCCCGCGACGCGCTCTACACCCGGATGGTCACGCGGCGCGGAGTCGGTCTGCGGTTGGTGCACACCGGTGTGGAGCCCGTGTTCACCCTGGCCGAGGAATCGTCGGCCACCCTGGCGCTGCTGCGGCTGCTGCCGGTACTGCTCGACGCGCTCGACGCGGGAAAAGTGCTCGTGGTCGACGATATCGGCACGCAGCTGACGGTGGAGGAGGCCGACCGTCTCGTGCAGCTGTTCCAGAACCCGGAAACCAATACGCGCGGTGCGCAACTCGTGTACACCACCGGCAATCGTGCACTCGTGGACCGGGGTAACGGTCGTTCGCCGCGCACCCGCACCAGTGTCTGGACGGTGCGGCGCTCGGACAGCGGCGCCGGCGCCCTGGCGCCTGCCTGATCCCGGCCGCCGTTGCGGCGGCCGGGATTCCGGTCTATTTGCTGGGTTCGGGCAGCGTGCATCCCATCCGCGGGTTGAGGCCCATGTAATTGAGGGGGCCGGAGACCACGGTGACCGCCAGCGTCGCGAAGTGGGAGCATTCTTCCGGTGGGTCGTTGAAATAGCCCCGTTGCCAGGCGGCGATGATCCCCGCCACGAACCAGACCAGTATTACGAGGCTCACTACTCGGCTGCCCATTGCACCTGCTCGAATCGAAGATTCCGGCATGTCGATCGCTTCCTTCCATGTCCGGTGGAAGTGAAATACCCCGTCCCGCCCGACTCATGCGCCGGGGGGCGCGACACGCAGAAGTGACTGTCCGCGGTGGCGTCGGCCGATGTTTCGACGTCGCAGGATCATTCGCGCGAACAATCCACCGGTGCGGCGCGGTTCGGCTGTGGCGTCGCACGCTCGGTCGGCGGGCGGGGTGGATCGAGCGCTGGAACCAGCCGCCGGTTCGTGACCGTGGCGTCGAGAGCGTCGGGCGCCGTGGTGTGTCCGGGGGCCTAGCATGGTGGGGTGTTCGAACTGGCGATGCTGGTGATCATGGTGGCCGCACTGGCGGGAATGCTCGTGCTCGTGTTCCGCGGGCGACGGGGCGGCGGTGCGCTGCCCGCGGACGCCGAGATCGGTTCGCTCTATCTCACGGGAGTGAGCCCGCGCCCCGAGGCGATGGGCGAACAGTTCGTCACGGTCACCGGGAACCTGTCCGGTCCGTCCGAGCCGGGCAAGGTGGTGTACGGGCGCATGGTCTGGGACGCCGCCTACTGGCCGGCGGTCGGCGATACCCTCACGGTCGCCTACCCGCCGGGCAAACCCGATAAATGGCGGATCGTCGAGCCGGGTGCCGGCAAGTAGCCGTCACCGGGTCGAATCGGCTGCGGGCGCCGCGGATGGTTCAGCCCAGAACGGTGGCGACGATACCGGCCAGGTAGCCCAGGCGCGCGATCTCCGACGGCCGGAAATCGGGTCCGCCGGGACGTCCCAGCAGCAGTGCCTGGCTGGAAGGTCCCAGCGGCGCCGCGGCCAGTTTCGTATCCATATCGCGCCAGATCTCGGGCACCCAATCCGCGTTCCCGTCGAGCGCGATCGGCTTCTGTAGCGGCATCCAGGGCACCGACCCCGCCTGGGTCTGTGGCGCGCTCTGGCTGCCGACCACCCGGTAGGCGCCGTGCGGTCCCATATCGAGCACGGTGCTCCAGCCCACCCGGAGCACGCGGGGCACCCCGTCGACCAGCACCTGCAACCGGTCGTCGCGGGCATTGGCCACGTTATCGATGAGTTCGAGCTCCCGGTGGGTGTCGAGTACCCCGGAATAGGGCCGGATGGAATCGACTCGCACATCGCTGAGTGATTCCGCGGCGGTGATGAGGGTGTCGGGAAGCGCGTTCGGGGCGATCTCGACCACCAGGTCGTCGACCGCGAATCCGGCGCCGCGCTCCACCACATCCAGCGAGAGGATGTCGGCGCCGACGGTTCCCAGCGCCACGGCTAGTGACCCGAGGCTTCCCGGACGATCCGGAAGTTGCACGCGGAGCAGATAAGACACGTGCGTTTCCCTTTCCTTCAGCGGCCGAGGCTCTGAACGAATACCCGGTCTGCCCATCCTTACACCCATTAGGCACGGTTATCGACTCGAATTATGCGTGCCGCCCAGGGTACACAGGTCGCGGGCAGTGTGAAATGTATGGGTTTCGAATCTGTCGAGCCTGCAGAGCGGCCTTCCCGGCGGCCCGATGACACCTCGCCGAGGCCGGGGCCGCACGCGCGCGGCCGGTGCGCGCGCCGCGGCCCGAGAGACGTGCGCGGGCTGCCGACCGACCCGGTCCGACCACACCACTAGGCTGTTCGTTGCTTGTGATCCGCAGTCCAAACTATCGCCGAAAGGGGTTCGCGGTGACCGCCATCTCCCGCGACGAGGTCGCACACCTCGCCCGGTTGTCCAGGCTCGCACTGTCCGAAGCCGAACTCGATCAGTTCGCCGGGCAGCTGGATTCGATCCTCAGCCATGTGCGGACCATCTCCGAGGTCGCCGCCGCCGATGTGCCGGCCACGTCGTCGCCGGATCCGGTGACGAACGTGACCCGTCCCGACGAGGTGCGTCCCGGGCTGACTCCGGGCCAGGCGCTGTCCGGTGCGCCCGCCGCCGAGGACCAGCGGTTCCTGGTTCCACAGATCCTGGGGGAGTCGGAATGAGCGCCGGTGAACTGACGAGTCTCGGCGCGGCCGAACTCGCGGGCAAGATCCACGGTCGTGAGGTGACCTCGGTCGAGGTCACTCGCGCGCACCTGGACCGGATCGCCGAGGTCGACGGCGAGTATCACGCCTTCCTGCACGTTGCGGGTGAGCAGGCGCTGGCCGCCGCCGCCGAGGTCGACGCGGCGCTCGCCGGCGGGAACGCGCCGGCGTCGCCGCTGGCGGGGGTGCCGCTGGCGCTCAAGGACGTGTTCACCACCACGGATATGCCCACCACCTGCGCGTCCAAGATCCTCGAGAACTGGGTGGCCCCCTACGACGCCACGCTGACCACGCGGCTGCGTGCCGCCGGTATCCCGATTCTCGGCAAAACCAATATGGACGAGTTCGCGATGGGTTCCTCCACGGAGAACTCGGCCTACGGTCCGACCCGCAACCCGTGGGACACCAGCCGCATCCCCGGTGGTTCCGGCGGCGGCTCGGCGGCGGCACTCGCCTCGTATCAGGCGCCGCTGGCCATCGGCACCGACACCGGTGGCTCGATCCGGCAGCCGGCGGCGGTCACGGCCACCGTCGGCACGAAGCCCACCTACGGGACCGTGTCCCGCTACGGTCTGGTCGCCTGCGCGTCCTCGCTGGACCAGGGCGGCCCGTGCGGACGGACGGTCCTGGACACCGCGCTGCTGCACGAGGTGATCGCCGGGCACGATCCGCGCGATTCCACCTCCCGTGACGTCGCGGTGCCGCCGGTGGTCGCCGCCGCCCGGCAGGGCGCGACCGGTGATCTGCGCGGAGTGAAGATCGGTGTGGTGAAAGAACTGCACTCCGACAGCTACCAGCAGGGCGTGCTCGCCTCGTTCGACGCCGCGGTAGGAGTGCTGAAGGATCTGGGCGCCGAAGTGGTCGAGGTGTCGTGCCCGCATTTCGAGTACGCCCTGGCGTCCTACTACCTGATCCTGCCCAGCGAGGTCTCGTCCAACCTGGCCCGCTTCGATGCCATGCGGTACGGCCTGCGGGTCGCCGACGACGGCAACCACAGCGCCGAACAGGTCATGGCCGCCACCCGGGCCGCCGGTTTCGGCCCGGAGGTCAAACGGCGCATCATGATCGGCACCTACGCGCTCTCGGCCGGGTACTACGACGCCTACTACGGGCAGGCGCTGAAGGTGCGCACCCTGATCGCGCGCGATTTCGACAAGGCCTACGAGCAGGTCGACGTGCTGGTCTCGCCGACCAGTCCGTTCACTCCGTGGAAGCTGGGCGAGAAGGTCGACGATCCACTGGCGATGTACCTGTCCGACCTGTGCACGCTGCCGACCAACCTGGCCGGGCATCCGGCCATGTCGGTGCCGTCCGGTCTGAGCAGCGACGACGGGATGCCGGTCGGCCTGCAGATCATGGCCCCGGCGCTGGCCGACGACCGGTTGTACCGGGTCGGCGCGGCCTATGAGGCGGCGCGCGGCGCTATCGTCTGAGTTTCGACCGATATCGATGGCGGCGATCCGGTAACGGGTCGCCGCCATCGATATCGGTGGGGCACGGTCGGCGGTTCAGCGGGAGTGGAGGCGTTCGGCTTCGCGTGCTACCGCGGTGGTCATCCCGGGGAAGCCGCGGCGGAAGCCGCGGCCGAAGAGCAATCCGACCAGGGGAGCGAGCCAGCCGTCGAGTTCGAAATGCGATTCGTACAGACTGCGGTCGCCGGCCAGCGGGGTCGCGGTATGCGAGCGTTTACTGCGGAGCGCGCCGAGCGGGAGCGGTTTCATGGCGTAGCTGAACTCCTGGCCGGGGGTTACGCTGCGGATCCATTCGCGCATGGGGATCGGCCGCGGCAGCAGTTGCTGGACTCGCATATCGATCGGTGCGCCCACGGTCAGTTCCGCGCGGCAGCGGCTGATGAACGGATTCCAGTCGCCGTACCGAGCGAAATCGGTGAGGACCGACCACACCACTGTGGTGGGGGCGTCCACCTCGACAACATCGTCCACAACAAGCACGCCCTAAAACTAGAACGTGTTTCAAGTAAGGTCAACCGCGGTTCGGCACCGTCGCCGAAGGTGAGGTGATGACCGGTGCCGGTCGCGGACTCGGCGGCGGGGGCGGGTCCGCCGGAAAGGGCAGCGTCATGAGACCGGGCAGGGATCCCGCGCGGGGCAGCAGCAGGCGTGTCATCGTCAGTCGCGGCAGCGCGGTGCGGCCCGCGCGTACGGGACCGAACCGTGCGGCGACGTCGCCGGAGTTCCGCCGAACCCGCCGATGCAGCCGCCGCATCCCCAGTACCAGCGCCGCGACCGCCGCCAGGCCGAGCGCGACCGCGCGCAGCAACCAGGGCCGGGTCGGATGCTCGGTCGCGGCATGGGTCGCCACCTGTGTGAATGTCTCCACCACTGGAACCCCGTACTGCTGACGTCGCGAATTCAGCTCCACCGCGGTCGCCGCGATCCCGGCGAGGGTCTCGCAGCGCGTGCGCACCACTGGTTCGCTGTGCGCGTCGCAGGACTGGTGCAGCCGCACGCTCAGCGTCCGGTCCAGGGCTTGCCGTGCCCAGGGGCCGAGCGGTGCGCCGGTGCGGCCGGCATAGCGGAGCAGATCGTAACCGAGGTCGTGGGCCATGCACGCGGTATCGAATTCGGGGGGCAACTCGACCGGGGACGAACAGCTGCCGTCCGGGGCCACCAGCACGCCCTGCCGGACGACGGGTTCGTAACCGGTGTAGGTCGCGAAATCACGGGGTATGGCCGAGGCCGCGTCGGTCACCGAGTCATCCGAGGTCAGATCAGCCACCGCCAATCCGGCGGGCGCCGTCACCGACGCGTCGATACCGACGGCCTCGGAGGTCGGCGCCGGCACCGCGGTGATCACCGAACCGAACAGCGCGGCGCCGATGAACGCCGGTAGCGAAATCCGCCGGAACACGCGCCGCGACCGGCGCGGGTGATCTTTACTCGGTGAAGCCATGATGGGACACCTTAAGCGCTGTGCCGTACCGGGTTCGCACGGCAGGTCCCGGCTCCGGTGGCCGCCGTCACCGCCGCCGGCGCCCGCATCCGACCGGCAAACCGGGCGATCCGAACCGGCCGAAAGTCACCGCGCTGGGGTGCAGTCGGGCAGTGCCGTGCCCTGATCGATGTCGTAGCGGTGACCGTGCCCGGGTGGAGCGCCGAGCGCGCCGAGGAGGTCGGCGGTGGTCTGTACGAAGCTCGCCACGGGCAGCCAGGGCGGGGTGGGCGCGTCACGGCGGGCGGCCGTCAGGTCGGGCCGGCGCCACAGCAGGTCGAGTGACCAGTGCACCACGGGATCGGAACTGTTGGCCAGCATCACGGTCCGCGACCCGGGCGCGGGACTGCCGCCGCCGGGCATCCCCGCCCACAGCGCCGAACACACCCGGTGGTTCTGGTCGGCCGCCCCGGCGAACACCGCGCTACCTCCTAGTGCGCCCAGGCTCTGCCCATAGAGGTACAGCCGTGGCGGCCGGTCCATCGTGGCGAGGCGTTGTTCGACGGCCGCGACCAATGCCTGCGCGGACGCCGCGGCGGCGTGGCGGCCGAAGACGAAGGTGGCCCAGCTCGGCGCGTAGGAGTACTGCAACGCGACCACCGCGACGTCCCCGCCGAACCTGTCACCGAATCCACGCAGCGCGCGTGCGTCGACCCACCCCGAGCCGGTGGGGACGGCCACCACCAGATGCGACCGGTCGAAACCACCCGCGCGTTCCAGCTCCCGGACGGCGAGGTCCGCCCGCGCGGCGAGGTCCGGCGCCGATCGGAGTCCGACGTACACATGTACCGCGCCGGGTGGGCCGGCGGTGACGAACCGCTGCCCCTCGCGGCCCAGGGAGGACCAGCTCACCATCGATTCGGTGCTGCCGGAGCGGGTCATCGTGACCGGCTGTACCAGGTTCGGATCCACCGCGGCGTTCGCCGCCGCGTAGGCCTGGTCGCCCCAGCCCACTACCGCGGGCATGCCGAACAGAGCCAGCGGCAGCCCCGCGACCACGGTCATCACCAGCAAGCGGGACCAGCCGATCCGCCGGAGCGCCCGGCCGACCCCGATGGCGACCAGCGCGAGCACGACCGAGAGCAGTATCGAGCCGATGAGCCAGGACGCCCAGTACCCGGGTCCTGCCGGTGCGCGGCCCATGGCCGATCGCAGCGTGTTCTGCCAGACACCGGCGTATACGGCCGCGCCCAGCACACCGGCCGCGGTCGCAGTGCAGACCAGCCGCCGCGTGCGGGCGCTGCTCGGGTAGGCGTCCCCGGCGGCGACGCGGACGGCGGCGACCCGGACGAGTCGCGCGACGCCGAGACCCAGGAGGACGAGCAGCACAGTGAGCAGGGACTGGGCGGCGGCCGTTCGCGGCAGCAGGCCCGGCGCCAGCGATATCGCGGTGCCCACGCCGACCGCGAGAGTCGTCCGGACAGGCGGCCACTCCCAGGTCAGCCGGGCAGCGACGGCACGGTGGACCCGGGCGAGCAGCGGGGCGCGTGGCGTGGCCGGTGTAGTGACGGTGTCAGACATGAGAACTCCCGGTGGTGACGGCATAGGAGAGGTCCGGGCGGCGGCGCGGAAGGTATGGGAGCAGCGGCGCGGCCACCGATCGGCGCCGGAGCAGCAGCGCCGCGAACGCGAGCAACAGCACGGCGGATATTCGCGGCAGCCAGGCCGCGACCGTGTCCGCGACGGGGAAGTCCTCGACGACCGGGACGCCGTAGTCCTGCCGCATCGAGTTGAGGTCGACCGCGACGGCGGCCACCTCCGCCATCGCGTCACAGCGGGTACGCGGCAGTAGCGCGGCGCGCCGCGTACAGGCCGCGTGCATCCGCTCGGCCAGCGCCCGGTCCAGCTCCTGGCGCGCCCACGGGCCGAGCGGCGAACCCTGCTCACCCGCGTAACGCAGCAGGTCGTAGCCCAGGTCGTGCGCTTGACAAGCGGTCTCGAATTCCACCGGCAGCGGCACCGGCGAGGAGCACGAACCGTGCGGCGCCACCAGCAATCCGTCGACCAGCGCCGGGCGATACCCCGCGACGGCGCGGAAATCGACCGGAATATCGATGTCGGTCCCCGGCACGGGCGAAGTGAGCGCCCGCACCGCCGCGGCGGCGGGAGTCGCCGCCGGGGCGGGGCCGGCGGCATCGGCCGCGGGCGCCGACAGCAGCGATACCGCGCCGGCGAGCCCGGCCGCGGCGATCGCCGCGCGTCGCACGGCCCGGATGGTCGGCCGGGCCCGGTGGCGCGCGGCATTGTTGGAGACAGCCATGGTCGAGGACGTTATGAATCGGTAACGGTCCGGGCCGTCCCGCTCGAGAGGGGTTCGATGCCCGGCCCCCGAGTCGACAGCGGGCCGCCGCTACACCCGGTGTACGGGCCGTAATTCACCCCACGGTATGAGGTGCGCCGAGACGTGAGTTCCTAGTGTCGTGGGAATGAACGACACGAGCGTCGCGAAGCCGGGTACCCGGAACCGCAGTATCTGGGGCCTGATGACCCGATTGGGGTCGCGCTGGTGGCTCGACGCCGGTTCGGCCTTCACCGCGCTGGTGCTGTTCTCCGTGGCGTGGCCGACCCTGCACCTCACCCACCAGATGCCCTGGCCGATCCAGCCGCTCGTCGCGGCGTTGGCCGCGCTGCCGGTCCTGCTGATGCGGTCCAACGCGCTGTTGGGCTGGGCGGTGTCGGCCGGATCGGCGCTGTTCATCGCTTTGGCGGTGCCGAACGTGCCGGGGGAGGCGATTCCGTTCCAGGTGGTGCATATCGTCGCCCTGTATTTCCTGGTGTTCGCGGTGGCACTGCGTTCGCCGTTGCAGCTGGTCGCGGTGGTGTGGGCGGCGACCTCGCTGCTGCTGGGCGCGGCGCTGTCGGCCGAGGGGGTCGGCGCCGACCCGTGGGCCTGGCCGGTCTCGCTGGGCGGATCGATCTTCGTCGCGCTGCTGCTGCGCTCGCTGATCCGGTCCCGTTCCGAACTGAACCGGCAGACCGAGGTCAGCGATCTGGAACGCGCCCGGCGCACGATCCTCGAGGAGAAGGCGCGGATCGCGCGTGACCTGCACGATGTGGTCGCACACCATATGTCGCTGGTGGTGGTGCAGGCGCAGACCGCGCCGTACCGGGTGGACGGTGTGAACGACGCGGCGCGGGCGGAGTTCGAATCGATCGGCGCCACCGCGCGTGAGGCGCTCAACGAGATCCGCGGCCTGCTCGGGGTGCTGCGCAGCGATGGTCAGCTCGCCGAGCACACACCGCAGCCGACCGCCGCCGATCTGGAAGCGCTGTTCGTCGGCGCGGCCCGCGCCGGGGTCGATCTCACCTGGACAGTGGAGGGAACCCTCGCGGTGGTTCCGGATACTGTCGGCTCGGCGCTGTACCGGATCGTGCAGGAATCGCTGGCCAATGCCGGGCGGCATGCGCCGGGCGCTCCGGTCCGCGTGACGGTCGATTGCGCGACCGCGGTGGAGCTCATCGTGGTCAACGCGGCGGGTACGAGTACGGCGCACGCCGGACCGGGCGGGCACGGTATTCCGGGTATGCAGGCGCGGGCGCTCGCTGTCGGCGGGCACCTCGACGCCACGCCGACCCCGGACGGCGGTTTCCGGGTACGCGCGCTCCTACCGCTCGGACCTGCCACGATGCCGCTGCCGGTCGGCGCGAACTCGGCCGTGATCTGAGCGGACCGTCCCGGTTCCGTCGCCGCCGCCGGGATTTCGGTACCGGCCCCGGCGCTACCGATCCCGGCGGGAACCTTCGCCGCCGGACGCTCGGCACACGTGCGATTCGATCGGGAATTAAGCTGGGGCCGTGGCAATAACCGTGTTGATCGCCGACGACCAGGCCATGGTGCGGCAAGGATTCGGGGCATTGCTCGCCGCCCAACCCGATATCAGTGTGGTCGGCGACGCGCCGAACGGGAAAGTGGCGGTCGCCGAATCGGCGCGGTTGCGGCCCGATGTGGTGCTGATGGATGTGCGGATGCCGGAGATGAACGGACTGGACGCGGCCCGCGCGATTCTCGCCGCCGGATTCGACCCCCCGACCCGGGTGCTCATGCTCACCACCTTCGATATCGACGACTACGTGTACGAGGCGCTCGGGCTCGGCGCCAGCGGGTTCCTGCTCAAGGACGCCCCGGCCGAGGAACTGGTGCGCGCGGTGCGGGTGGTCGCCGCGGGGGAGGCGTTGCTCGCCCCGACGGTGACCCGCCGGCTCATCGCGGAAGTGACCATGCGCCGCGCCGCGCGGCGCACCCCTTCACCGGCGCTGTCGTCGCTGACCCCGCGCGAGCGCGAGATACTGGAACTCGTCGCTCGCGGTATGTCGAATACCGAAATCGCGACGGCGTTGTTCATCGCCGAACAGACGGTGAAAACACATGTCTCGAAGGTCTTCACCAAATTGGATCTACGCGATCGCGCGCAGGCCGTGGTGCTGGCCTATGAATCCGGTTTGGTCACCCCCGGCTGAACGGACTGCCAAGTTTCCATGAAGTGCCCTGATTCGAGTTGTCACGGCGGAACCGGCGCCCTCTGCCCGGTAGGCTCACCAATCTGTCGGTCACCTGAAGGGGGTCGTGTTGCTCAACAACGGTGACGTGTTCGCCGGGTTCACCATCGAGCGATTGCTCGGCGAAGGTGGAATGGGCGCCGTATATCTGGCCCGCCATCCCCGGCTCGGGAAACAGACAGCATTGAAGCTGCTCAAACCGGAACTCTTCGCCGACGCCGCCATCCGTACCCGGTTCGAACGGGAAGCCGATCTCGCGGCCGCGCTCGATCATCCCGGCATCGTCACGGTGTACGACCGCGGCGCCGAAGGCGATCACCTGTGGATGTGTATGCAGTACATCGACGGTGCCGACGCCGGTACGGTCAACGCGCTCGCGCTGCCGCCGGAAAAGGCGGTGCAGATCATCGACGGTGTCGCCGACGCGCTCGATTACGCGCACGGTATGGGTGTTCTGCACCGTGATGTGAAGCCGTCGAATATTCTGCTCGCCCGCGCTAATCCCGGCCAGGGGGAACGCGTTTTCCTCACCGATTTCGGATTGGCGCGATTACGGGCGGAAACGGTCCGGCTGACCCAGACCGGAATGTTCACCGCGACCCTCGCCTTCGCCTCTCCGGAGCAGATGACCGGCGGCGACATGGACGGGCGTTCGGACCAGTATTCGCTGGCGTGCGCGCTGTACTGGCTGCTCACCGGTATGGCGCCTTTCGATTCGCCGAATCCCGCCGACATCATCCACGGCAACCTGCAACTCGCGCCGCCGCCGCTCGCCGTGAAACGACCCGGCTTGCCGCCGGGGCTGGATCCGGTGCTGGCCAAGGCGATGGCCAAACATCCGGGGCACCGGTACCGCACCTGCCTCGAATTCGCGGCAGCCGCCGCCCAGGCGCTCACCGCGCCGCCGCCGAACTATCCGGCGACCGAGTCGAGCGGCCCGGGTTCGGCGTATCCCGGTGCGGCGGCGGGATATCCGGCGGCGCCTGCCGGTTCCGGCGCGCCGCAGGGTGCGGGAGCGGGGACGGCTCCCTTATTCCCCGACAGCGGATACTCCGGGTCCGTGGCGCCCCACGCCGGGTCGGCGACTCCGCCCGGGAGCCCGGCGCCCGGGGTCGCCATGGACAAGACCGGCAGTTCATCCGTCGCCCCGGTCGGCGCCGAGGGCCGGCCCGGGGAGGTCGAGCACACCGGTGCGCGCCGGGCCGTGGTGCACGCGCCGCCGGCCGCGGTGGGCCGTCCCGGCGTGGAACAGACCGGCGGTTCCGGTGTGGCGCCGGGCGTCGAGCACACCGGAGGTCTGCCCGTTCAGGCCGCACCACAGCAGGAGGCCGACCGCGGTGCCGCGGTCCGGGGCGGTTACGGACCCCCGCCGGGCGGGTTCGCCGGACCCGGTTATCACGGCTACCATCCCGAGTCCGGTGCGCCGGTACGGCGGCGCAGCCGCGCGCCGTTGATCGCCGTGGCGATTCTGGTGCCGTTGATCGTCCTCGCCGTGATCCTGGCGGGTGTGCTCGTGATCTTGGGGACCGACGGGTCCGCGTCCGACAACGCCCCGGCCGCACCCGGGACCTCGACCTTGGAGCGCACCTCGACCGGGACCACCGATCCGGGCGAATCCGGTCCCGACCGGTCGCCCAGCGGTGAACCCGGCGACCGGACCCGGCGGTTGTTCCCCACTCTGCTGCCTCAGGGATCGGAGCTGGACGGGTTCGGATATCAGGACGCGATGTGCAGCCTGTACGAAGCCGGTGATCAGATCCCGGTGCTCGATGTGGTGCCCGTGTTCGACGATATGTTGGAAGCTCGTCCCTGGGAATCGATCTGGGATTGCCGGCAACGGCCGCTGGACACCACCCGGCTCGACTACACGATCATCACCTATCCGGACGCGCAGGACGCCCGCGAGGTGTTCGAGAGTCTGCCGCCGCACGATTCGGTCGCCGGAGCGAAGAGCGGTGAGCCCTATACCGCGCACTTCTGGGAAGAACCCGGAGACCGCGGCCGGTCCACCGCGAACATGGTGGTCAGTTTCGGGTCGGGGGTGGATTCACCGCGCAGCAATTCGCTGTTGTTCGTGCGTCACTGGGGCGCCGCGCCGCGCGGCGATATCCAACAGTGGTGGTCCAGCGCCCCGCTGTGAATTCGGACCGCCCGCTCACGCGTCGACGGTTCGCCCGGCCGCGGTGCGTTCGTCGGACCCGATGCGTCCGTCGCCGAGTGTGACCACTCGATCGCAGTAGTCCACCGCGCCCCGATCATGGGTCACCATCACCACCGAGTTCCCGGATTCCGCCACTTCGGCGAGGAGTTCGAGGATCGAGGACCCGGTTTTCGAATCCAGATTGCCGGTCGGCTCGTCGGCCAGGATGAGCGGCGGGTTCATGATCAACGAGCGGGCCACCGCGACCCGCTGCATCTGGCCGCCGGACAGTTCGGCCGGGCGGTGGTCGGCGCGTGCCGCCAGGCCGACCCGTTCGAGCAGCTCCAGCGCCCGCGGCTTGGCCTTCCGTAACCCGGTGCCGTCCAGCAGTTTCGGCACCGCCACGTTCTCCCAGGCCGATAGCGTGGGCAGCAGGTTGAAGAACTGGAAGACGAATCCGACCCGGTGGCGCCGGAACTCCGACTGGCGTTCCTCGTCCAGATCGCCGATCTCGGCGCCCTGGAAACGGATCGAGCCGGAATCGGGGCGGTCCAGGGCGCCCAGCATGTGCAGCAGGGTGCTCTTGCCGGACCCGGACGGGCCGATCACCGAGGTGAACTCCCCGGTACCCAGCCGCAGATCGATGCCGTCGAGTGCGCGCACCGGTTGGTCGCCGACTCGGTATTCCTTCACTACGTCGGTGAGTTCCAGCATGGCCGGCTGCGTCATCGCCACCCCCGTCTTCCACGGATATTCGTTCGGTCCGCGCGGTTCACGACACCGGCACGGGCGACGCCGTCCGGGCGTCGAGCACCGCGCACAGCACGGGCTGTTCGGCCGCCAGTTCGAGATAGGCGTCCGCGGCGGTCCAGCAGCGGCCCGGGTCGAGCTCCAGCTTGGCGTCCAGATGAATGTTCCACCGATAACGCAGCGCCGCAAGTACTCCGTCGGGGCCGCCGAACAATCGGTCGAGGTGCGGGATGTCGTCGAAGAGGTCGGGTCGAGCGGGGTCGTGGGCGGCGCGGTCGAGAACGGTGTGCAGTATCTCGGTGCGCAGGTGCTGATCGTTCCAAGACATGATCCGAGCCCTTTCCGGTAGGGGGCCTGGTGTTCGTCGGCCGAGGCGGTGCGGCGAGTTCGTGTTCAACGCTACGAACGCGCGGCCGGTAGAACGTCGTGCCGCGGGCGTGAATATCTGTCCTACCGTGGTCGGAGCAGGGAACCGGCCGCGGCAGGATGCCGGGCGGCGCCCGGGGTGCTTACCCTGGACAGGTGACTGAGCGCCACCTCACACTCGGCGGCGCCGCGGAGGACCGTACGCGGCGGGTGGAAAGTGGCGCGTGGTCCGATTCGCGGGTAGCACCGCCCGGGGCCCGGGCCCCGGAGAAAACGCCCCGGTCCGGGCCGGGCCGGGCGTCGCACGGGGACGGGTCGGTGCCGGGATGGTGGGCGCGCACCCGGCGACGGACGCGGGACTGGTCCGCGCGCAAGCTGCCCGGGGCTCCGCATCCACTGCGTGAACTGCCGTTCGACTACCCGCCGAAGGTGGTGGTGTTCACCGACCTGGCCTTCCTGGTCATCGGCGTGGTCGCCTGCCTGCAGCGACACGAGTACTTCCCCACCGCGCTACCGCTGATCGCGCTGGTGCTGCTGTTCGTCTCCGTGCCGACCTACGTGCTGTTCGGAATCGTGCCCCGACCGCTGCCGCTGTTCGCCGCCACGATGGTCGCCGCGGCCCTGTTCTTCGTGCAGCCGGTGGACTCCGATTTCGCCCCCTTCGCGCTGATGGTGGTGATCGCCGAGATCGCGGCGATCGCACCCAAACGGGTGAGCATCCCGCTGGCCCTGCTGGCCGTGACCCAGCTGCTGGTTTTCGCGTTCCTCGGGCAGAGCCTGTGGGGCGACCACTCCCTGCGCACCGGTGTCCCGATGTACGCGCTGGGAATCCTGCTCGGCTGGCTGGTGGGGGTGATGCTGCAGTATCAGCGGCTGTTCCTCTACCAGGAGCGCGAGAATCAGAACGCCCGGGCCGCGCAGGCCGCGGCCGCGGAACGGAACCGGATCGCCCGCGAAGTCCACGATGTCATCGCGCATTCGCTCACCGTGACGCTGCTGCACGTGACGGCCGCCCGGCACGCTCTCACCAGCGACCGGGACGTGGACGAGGCGGCGGACGCGCTGGTCGACGCCGAACGGCTGGGCCGCCAGGCCATGGCCGATATCCGGCGGACGGTCGGACTGCTGGATTCGGCGCCTGCCGCGGCCGGGGTGGAACCGGGCGCCGGTGATATCCCCGCGCTGGTCGACGACTTCGTCAACGCCGGCCTCCTGGTGACCCGGCGTTTCACCGGCGACCTGAGTATCGTCTCGGCGGCGGTCGGGCTCGCGCTCTATCGCATCGGCCAGGAATCCCTGGCCAATATCGCCAAACACGCCCCGGGCGCGGATGTCGAACTGAGTGTGGACGTGGCCGCCGGCGCCGCGGTCGTACGGGTGCGCAATTCGATTCCCCGCGGCCTGCCCCCGCAGCTCGGGCCGGGGACCGGGGTCGCGGGTATGCGGCAGCGCGCCGACGGCCTCGGCGGCCGTATCCGGATCGGGCCGGACGCGGACGGCTGGATCGTGCGGGCCGAGTTCCCGCTGCACGACCGTCCGGCCGGCGTCGACTCCGACGCCGCGGCGGCCGGTTTCCACTGTCCGCTGTCGGACCTGATGGGCATGCACGACGCCCGGTCCGGGCGCGGGGACGAACCGCGGCCGGCCACATGAGGGGTACTTCCGCGCGAATCGGCCGGGTGCCTCGCCGCCGGGACCACGCAGGGAAGGGGTCGTGATGACCGGACAGCAGGTCGCGAGATATCGGGCGGACGCGCCCGCGAGCGCACAGGAGCAACGATGACCAGGGCCACCGAAACCGACCCCGACGCGCTGGAGGTGCTGATCGTCGACGATCAGGAACTCGTCCGCGGCGGGCTGCGGCGCATCCTGCGCCGCCGGGACGGTTTCCGGATCAGCGAATGCGCCGACGGCGACGAAGTGCTCGCCGCGGTCGCCGCGCAGGCCCCCGATATCGTCCTGATGGATCTGCGGATGAAACGGGTCGGCGGAATCGAGGCCACCCGACTGCTGCGGGCCCGCGCGCCGGAGCCGCCCGTCCTCGTCCTCACCACCTTCGACGACGACCAACTGCTGTCCGGTGCGCTGCGCGCCGGGGCGGCCGGATTCCTGCTCAAGGATTCCCCGGCCGAGGATCTGATCCGCGCCGTTCGCACCGTCGCCGCCGGCGGCGCATGGCTCGATCCCTCCGTGACCGGCCGGGTGCTGTCCACCTATCGCAGTACGGCGGCCGCCCCCGCCGCACCGGCGGTGGTCCTCGATCTGACCTCCCGGGAACACGAGGTCCTGGCGCTCATCGGCCGCGGTTCGGCCAACAGTGAGATAGCCCACGCCCTCGGAATCTCCGAGGTGACGGTGAAATCCCATGTGGGTCATATCTTCACCAAGCTGGGCGTGCGCGACCGCGCCGCGGCCATCGTCTACGCGTTTGACCACGGTGTGGTCTCCCCTGGACAATCCAAGGTTTGACGGGCAGCCCGGGTGCGATCCGCGCCCAGGTGAGACGGCGCCCGTGACGTGGAGAGGATGGACGGGTGCAGGCGCCTGGCTCCGGAGTCGGTAGATGGTTCGGTCCCTATGAGCTGCTTTCGCTGCTGGGTCAAGGCGGAATGGGGGAGGTCTACGAGGCCTACGACACGGTCAAGGAGCGGATGGTCGCGCTCAAACTGTTGTCCGACGCGCTCGCCGACGACCCCGAGTACCAGATCCGGTTCCGCCGGGAATCGCAGGTCGCGGCCCGGCTGGCCGAACCCCATATCATCCCCATCCACGACTGGGGTGTCATCGATGGTCGGCTGTTCATCGATATGCGCCTGGTGCAGGGCCGCGATCTGCGAGCGATTCTGCAGGCCGAGGGTGCGCTGGGCCCGCAGCGCGCGGTCGAGGTGATCGAGCAGATCGCCGCCGCGCTGGACGCCGCGCACGACGGCGGTCTCGTGCACCGCGATGTGAAACCGGCGAACATCCTCGTCACCTCCGCTGATTTCGCCTATCTCGCCGATTTCGGCATCGCCCGGCACGAGAGCGATACCGAGATGACCCAGGCCGGTGTGGCGATCGGTTCGTACACGTACATGGCGCCGGAGCGCTTCGACAGCGGCCCGGTCACCCCGCGCGCCGATATCTACTCGCTCGCCTGTGTGCTGCACGAATGCCTCACCGGCGCGACGCCGTTCCCGGCGAGCAGCATGGGTGTGCTGATCCGGTCCCATCTGGCCGAGCCGCCACCGCGAGCAAGCGTGCAGCGAACCGGATTACCGGCCGCCCTCGACGATGTGATCGCATGTGGCATGGCCAAGGATCCGCATGATCGTTTCGCTACCGCGGGCGACCTAGCTGTCGCCGCCCGCGCCGCGCTGAACTCCCCGGCGCGTCCACCACACCCCGGCAGCGCACCTGGCGAACCTGCCGCTACCTCCGGGGTGCCGAGTCCTTCCGCGCCCCCGACCGGCGGTATACCCACGCTGGTCGTCCGGCTGCCGCGCGACGAGGACGCAGCGGACCCCACCACCATGCTGCCCGCGATCATCCCCGGCGACCCCACCTCGGTCCGCGCCCACGAGTTCGAGTTCACGCCGTTCACGCCGGACGAACCGGAGGCGCCCGAGGTTCCCTCCTCCGGTATCCGGCCGTTCCCGGACGCGCATCTCTACCAGAACCAGCAGTTGCACCCGGACGCCGATCCGGCGCAACTGCCCGACTCGGGGCCGGCGACCGGCGGAATGCCCGTCGCGGATTTCTACCCGCACGACCAGGCAACCCGGATCTACGGTGAGGCCGGGTACCCGCTACCGGGGGACGACGAGACCACCCGGGTCTTCCAGCCGGTGGACGAGACGCCCCCGGCGGCCGCCTACTCCGCGGAGGAGCCGACCCGCGCCTATCGGCCGGCCGAGCAATATCCGCCGAATCCCGAGGACCACGCCGAGCCCGCCGGGCGCTACCACGACCCGAGCCCGACCCCACCCGGCGTCGGCGGCCGCTACGAATACGGTTACCACCCCGAAGACCCGGCCCCCGCCGCGGCGCCACCCCCGCCGGAAGACCCGTATGCCGCCGCCTACGAGGCCGGATACCGCGACAGTTACGCCGCGAACAGGCGCGAGCGCGACAACACACCCCGAGGCGAACGCTCCAGGGTCGTGCCGATTCTGACCGGCGTCGGGGTCTTCGCCGTGGTCGTGATCGCCGCCGTACTCGGTATCGGGTTCCTCGGTTCCGGCGATCCGGCGCCCAGCAGCGCCGCCGGCACCACTCGCCCGGCCGCCGCTCAGGCCGCCACACAGACCGGATCGCCGACGGCCACGTCCTCCCGGTCCGCGACCTCCACGACGTCCACCACCACCACCTCCGCCACGACCACCGCCGGCCGCCCCGACCTGCCCGCCGACGCGCAACCCTGCTCCGCGTCCACCCAGGGCGCCGCCCAATACGGTTCGGCGGCAACCGGTACCGGGGTGACGAGTTGCGAATTCGCCGAAGCCGTCCGGCAGGCCTACCTCGACCCCGCGGCCGGATCAGCGGACGGAGAGCCGGTCTCCGTCGAGGCCGTCAGCCCCGTCACCGGGCAGGCCTACACCCTCGAATGCGTCGCCGCCGGCGAGGTGGTCACCTGCCGGGGCGGCAACAATGCTGTCGTCTATATCTACTGACCTGCTGACCAGCGGGTAACCGGCACTCCGGCCGCATATTTCGCGGTCGGATCCGGGCCGGGCTAGTGTCGCCGTGGAGTACGGTTTTCCGACCGGGTACGAATCAGCGGGACTGTGGGAGATCACAAAAACCATGCGGAGAGAAGTGTCGACCGATAAGAAACGGGAACTCTCACTGCTCCGTCGCTTGTTCGCGGTCACCGGCTGCCTACTCGTGGCGGCGCTGGTCGCGGGTTGCGGATCCGACACCGGAAAACGTCCGCTGTCCACCTCGATCACCCAGGCGGCGGCCGAAGCGCCCGACGGCCAGGTGTCGATCACCATACCCGGCACCCTCGCCGCCGATTTCGCCGTCCTGGAGCAGTCCGAGAAGTCCGAACTCGGTCTGGCGATCATGCCGGTCGGCGGTGACCAACTCGTCGGCCTGGGAGACTGGACCACCGGCCCCGCCTGGTCGACCATGAAGGTTCCGCTGGTCATGGCCGCCGAACGGAAGAACCCGGGCGGGCAGACCTACGCCACGTCGGCGGCCATCACCGCCTCCGACAACTCCGCCGCGGACAGCCTGTGGTCCTCGCTCGGCACCCCGCGCGAAGCCGCCCTGTCGGTACAGGCCGTGCTGCGCGAAGGCGGCGACAACGCGACCGTGGTCCAGGAGAAACCCAGCCGGTCCGAATATTCGTCGTTCGGCCAATCCGAATGGTCGCTCGCCGACCAGGTGCGGTTCGCCTCCAAACTGCCTTGCATCCCGGGATCGGACAAGGTCGTCGATCTGATGGGCTCGGTGAGCGCGAATCAGCAGTGGGGTCTGGGGTCGGTATTCGAGGCCGCCGAGTTCAAGGGCGGCTGGGGTCCCAACGCCGACGGCGCCTATCTGGTCCGCCAATTCGGGCTCGTCCCGGCCAACGGCGGCGCCGTCGCGATCGCGCTTGCCGCGCAACCGGATTCGGGCACCTTCTCCGACGGAATGAACCTCCTCGACGAGATGGCCGGTCTGATCGAACGGCACCTGGGCGAGTTCACCGGCGGTTCCTGCCCGGCCTGACACGGGAGCGGCGGCGCGCCCGCGCGGCGTTACCGGACATTCACGGGCCCGAAGCGGCGCAGCCGCCCCGAAGCGGGCAAGATGGGCGCCATGCGCATCGGAATCCTGACCGGAGGTGGGGACTGCCCGGGACTGAACGCGGTGATCCGTGCCGTCGTTCGCACTGCGAACGGCCGCTACGGTGACGCGATCGTCGGCTTCGAAGACGGTTGGCGCGGATTACTCGAAGACCGCAAGGTCCGGATCCAGAACGACGACCGCACCGATCGCCTGCTGGCCAAGGGCGGCACAATGCTCGGCACGGCGCGCACCAACCCGGATGTATTGCGCGCGGGACTCGGGCGCATCCGGCAGACCCTGGACGACAACGGCATCGAGGCGCTCATCCCGATCGGCGGCGAGGGCACGCTGACGGCCGCCAGCTGGCTGTCCGAGGAAGGCGTTCCGGTCGTCGGCGTCCCGAAGACGATCGACAACGATATCGATTGCACCGATGTCACCTTCGGACACGACACCGCGCTGTCCATCGCCACCGAGGCCATCGACCGGCTGCACACCACCGCGGAATCCCACCAGCGAGTGATGCTCATCGAAGTCATGGGCCGGCACGCCGGGTGGATCGCCGTCCACGCCGGGATGGCGGCGGGCGCGCATCTGACCCTGGTACCGGAACAGCCCTTCGACGTCACAGAGGTCTGCGCGCTGATCAAGAGCCGCTTCCAACGCGGCGACAAACATTTCATCTGCGTAGTCGCCGAAGGGTCGCATCCCGCCCCTGAATCCGGGTTCACCCTGCGTGAAGGCGGGGTCGACGAATTCGGGCACGAACGGTTCACCGGTGTCGCGCAGCAGCTCGGCATGGAGATCGAGCGCCGGATCGGCAAAGAGGTCCGCACCACCGTGCTCGGACACGTCCAGCGCGGCGGCAGCCCCTCCCCGTACGACCGGGTCCTGGCGACACGATTCGGCCTGCACGCCGCCGAAGCGGTGCACGCCGGGCACTTCGGCCAGATGGTGGCGTTACGCGGCACCGAGATCGGACTGGTACCCCTACACGAGGCGACCAAACAGCTCAAACGGGTCCCGGCCGATCGCTACGACGAAGCCCGCGCCTTCTTCGGCTGAGCAGTATCTATTGCCCCGCCTTCGGCGGGGCGGGTCGAGGCCCTCGTCAACCCCGGTTCTTCACTCCGCCGCTCAGTCGCTGCGCTCCTTCGCTCTGTCGCTCCAGAACCGGGGCGGGCCCCGACCATGGAATGGTGACCGTCCGGAGTGGTGGTTGTGGGTTGTCGCTTCTGGTGGTGGGTGGCTGGGCTGCTTCGCTTCGTCGCTCTGGAACCGGGGGTGCTTCGACTGTGTTGGCATCGCTTGCGGCGCTGCGTTCGGGGCGCTCGTGACCCCGGTTCCTCACTCCGTCGCTCGGTCGCTGCAGAACCGGGCGGGCCCCGACCAGGGGTGTCGGGCATCGCTGGGGTGGGGCGTGTGATGTGAAGGTGAGGAAGCCTGCCGGGCTGTGAAGGTGAAGGTGTGGGGTTGCTCGGGAAGGTCTGTGTTTATTTGCGCCGCCTGCGGCGTCGCGGGTCGGGGCCCTTGTCAACCCCGGTTCTTCACTCCTACGCTCAGTCGCTGCGCTCCTTCGCTTCGTCGCTCCAGAACCGGGGCGGGCCCCGACGACGGGATGGTGACCGTCCGGAGAGGTGGTTGTGGGTCGTCGTTTCTGGTGGTGGGTGGCTGGGCTCCTTCGCTCTGTTGCTCCGGAACCGGGGCGGGTCCCGACTGTGTTGGGATTGCGTCGGGTGCGGCGGGGCGGGTGGGGACTTGTGTCTGCGGCGCATGCGGTTCGGGTGCGCAACGGTGGGGCCGCGACCTTTGGAGATCTTGCAAAACTCGGCGCCGGAACGGTGCTGCGGCCGGGCGGGATCGGGGTCCGGGGATACAGTCTGACCATGCACCATGGCAGGGGAGTGTTGCTGGTTGCGGTTCTTTCGACGGTCGTTGCGTCGGTCATCGGCTGCGCGGACGGCGCGGTCGACGATACGGTGCGCGGGCAGTGGCACGGCGCCATCGAGGTGCCCGGAGCGCCGGTGGTGGTCGCGGTGGATTTCACCGGACACCGCAGCGGGGTCATCGATATCCCCGCCGAGCGGGTGGACAGACGCGCGCTGGCCGATGTCGTGGCCGAACCCCGGCGGGTGGAGTTCGGGGTCCCGGATGTACCGGGCGAGGCCAGGTTCGCGGGCCGGCTCGACGAATCCGCGGGCGCCATCGTGGGTGATTTCCGCCAGTCCGGGCACACTTTCGGACTGACCCTGAACCGGGAGCCTGTTGCGCCGCCGGCTCGGCCGCAGCAACCCGTGCCTCCGTATCCCTATGTGTCCGAGGATGTTTCGTATCCGAGCGGCAATATCACCGTCGCCGGCACCCTGACGCTTCCGGCGGATGCCACCGGCCCGGTGCCGACAGTCGTGCTCGTCAGCGGGAGCGGTCCGCAGGACCGGAACGAGGAGATCGCCGGACACCAGCCTTTCTTGCTACTCGCCGATACGCTGACCCGCGCCGGGTACGCGGTGCTGCGTACCGACGATCGCGGGGTCGGCGGCACCGGCGGCAACCTGAATCAGGCCGACTACACCGACCTGGCCGGTGACATCGAGGCCGGGCTGCGGTATCTACGTGATCGGCCGGAGCTCGACCCGGACCGGATCGGCCTGCTCGGACACTCCGAAGGCGGTTACCTGGCGCCGCTGGTCGCGGCGCGGCCCGAGAACGGTATCGCGTTCACGATCATGATGGCCGGACCCGCCGTGTCCGGTACCGGCATCATCCTGGAGCAGGGCCGCCGGAGCTTCACCGAAGCCGGTGCCACACCCGGACAGCTGGACGCCCATCGCGTCTTCCTCACCAACTGGACCGCGGCGTTGCGGGCCGGGCAGCTCACCAAGGGTGCGCGACTGTCGGAGACCTACAACCGGACCCTGCCGCCGGATCTCCGCGGCCCGTCGGAGGCCCTCACCGGCCAGAACACCCCGTACATGGCCGCGCTGGTGTCCTACGACCCCGCCCCGGCGCTGGCGGCGTTGCGGGGGCCGGTGTTCGCGTTCTACGGGTCGAAGGACGTCCAGGTCCCGGCCGCGCAGAACGCGCAGCCGATGCGCGACCTGCTGGCCGCCGACATGGATGCCACCGTCACCGTGTTCGACGGGCTGAACCACCTGATGCAGCCCGCCGGGACCGGCCTGACCACCGAGTACGAGTCGATCGAAACCACTATCGACGCGGTGGTCCTCGACGCCGTCACCGGCTGGCTCGGTGCGCGGATTCCACTGTCCTGACCGCCCACCGAGGGGCCGCACCTGCACGCTTAGACTATGGGCCATGAGCGCACCCACCGTCGAACTCATGGATTACGCCGAGGTCGTGAGCCGGTACGAGCCGGTGCTGGGCATGGAGGTCCATGTCGAGCTGAACACCGCGACCAAGATGTTCTGCGGTTGCCCGACGACGTTCGGCGCCGACCCCAACACCCAGGTCTGCCCGGTCTGCCTGGGGCTGCCCGGCTCGCTGCCGGTGGTCAACCAGCAGGCCGTGGAGTCGGCGGTGCGGATCGGTCTGGCGCTCAACTGTTCCATCACCCCGTGGGGCCGGTTCGCGCGCAAGAACTACTTCTACCCGGACCAGCCGAAGAACTACCAGATCAGCCAGTACGACGAGCCCATCGCCACCGAGGGCTATCTCGAGGTCCCGCTCGACGACGGCACCATCTTCCGGGTCGAGATCGAACGCGCTCATATGGAGGAGGACACCGGGAAGTCGCTGCACGTCGGCGGCGCCATCGGGCGTATCCACGGCGCGAGCCACTCACTGCTCGACTACAACCGGGCCGGGGTGCCGCTCATCGAGATCGTCACCAAACCCGTCACCGGCGCCGGTGACCGGGCGCCCGAGGTGGCGCGCGCATATGTCACGGCCCTGCGCGATCTGCTGAAATCGTTGCAGGTGTCCGATGTGCGAATGGAGCACGGCTCGCTGCGCTGCGACGCCAACGTCTCGCTGATGCCGGTCGGCGCGCAGGTTTTCGGCACCCGCACCGAAACCAAGAACGTGAACTCGCTCAAGAGCGTCGAAGTCGCGGTCCGGTACGAGATGCGTCGTCAGGGCGCGGTTCTGGCCTCCGGCGGCGAGGTGATCCAGGAGACCCGGCACTTCCAGGAAGCCGACAGCTCCACCTCCCCGGGCCGCCGCAAGGAAACCGCCGAGGACTACCGGTACTTCCCCGAACCCGACCTGGAACCCATCGCGCCCGATACCGCGTGGGTGGAGCAGCTGCGCGGCAGCATCCCCGAATACCCGTGGTTGCGCCGGGGCCGCATCCAGTCCGATTGGGGTGTCTCCGACGAGGTCATGCGCGATCTGGTCAACGCGGGCGCCCTCGATCTGATCATCGCCACGGTCGACGCCGGCGCACCCGCGAAGGAAGCGCGTTCGTGGTGGGTCGCCTACCTCACCGAGAAGGCCAACGAACGCGGCGTCGGCCTCGAGGAACTGCCGATCACTCCCGGCCAGGTGGCCGAGGTGATCGGACTGGTCGAAGCCAAAACGGTGAACAACAAGGTCGCCAAACAGGTCGTCGATCTGGTGCTCGACGGCGAAGGCGATCCGGGCCGGATCGTCGAATCCAAGGGTCTCGGCATGGTCAGCGACGACAGCGCCCTGCAGACCGAGGTCGACAAAGCGCTCGCCGCCAACCCCGATATCGCGGACAAGATCCGGTCGGGCAAGGTACAGGCCGCGGGCAAGATCGTCGGCGACGTCATGAAAGCCACCCGTGGCCAAGCCGACGCAGCCCGGGTACGCGAACTGGTGCTCGCCGCCTGCAGCTGACCGGCACCGGGTCGGGGCACCGCCCACCACGGGTGGCGTAGCGCACCGCACTCCCCGCGACTGGGTAGGCCGCACGGAAACCCCTGATGCAGCCTCCCCTCCGCGAACCGCGGCACCCTCCCCGCGCCGAGTCCAGCGAGGCCCTCGAAGGTTGCGGCCCGGCCCGCTGTTCAGCGCCCGAAGCGCATGCGCCGCAGGCGCGAGTCTCGGGCGCTGAACAGCGGGCCCTCTGGGGCCGCAACCCGCGACGCCGCAGGCGGCGCAAATAAACACAGACCTTCGCGAGTGAGTCCACCTCTCACCTTCGTGCGAAGCCCACTCTCGCTTTCGCGAGCAAACCCACCTTCCGCCGTTTCGCGGTGCCCGAAACTGGCCGCAATGCCTCCTAGCGTTATCAGCACGCGAGGTCTTCTCGTGGTCGCCGAGCCTCTGGGGAGGTAGAAGGGTTGTGGGTTGCCGATGACGGACAAACTCGACTTCAAGAAAGAGATCGACGCCTATCGTGCGCGCAAGGGCCGGTTCGAGCTGGTAGACGTGCCCGACCTGCAGTACCTGATGATCGACGGGCACGGCGATCCCAACACCAGCCCCGCTTTCGCCGACGCGACCGCGGCGCTCTACCCGCTGGCCTACCGGTTGAAGTTCGCCAGTAAACGAAACCTCGGGCGCGACCACGTCGTCATGCCGCTGGAGGGTTTGTGGTGGGCCGGCGATATGGACGCCTTCACGGCGGCCCGCGACAAGTCCCGCTGGGACTGGACGTTGATGATCATGGTTCCGGACTGGATCGACCAGGAGATGCTGGCGGCCGCGGTGGAAGGGATCGCGGCCGCGCAGAGCCCGCGCCGCCTGCGCGAGGTCCGGCTGGACACGTTGTCGGAGGGTCGATGTGTGCAGACACTGCACATCGGCTCCTACGACGACGAGGCCGACGCGCTCTCCCGGATGCATCACGAGTTCATTCCGGGCAACGGGCTACAGATGGCCGGTAAGCATCACGAGATCTACCTCGGCGATTTCCGCAAGGTGGCGCCCGAGAAGCTGCGCACTATCCTCCGGCAGCCGGTCGGTGCGGCGGTGGGCTGACATCGGACCCGGCCGGAGGCGGGGTCCGATACGGGGCCGGCGGTGATCGCGATGACCACGATCACCCCCCGCGTCGCGTACCGAGGTCAGTCGGGTCCGCCGCCACCGGCGGACGGCGGCGGGATCCGCACCACCCGGTCGTCGTTGGGAGTGGGTTGTCCGCCCTCGGATTTGTTCGCCGTGGTCACCCAGATCGTCCCGTCCATGGAGGGGGCGGCGCCGAGCAGGCGACCGTATTTGTTCGCGATGAAGACGCTCGGCGGTGCGGTGACCGCGAAGGTCTTCGGATCGGGCGTGGCCATCGCGAGCGCTTTGGCGTCGGTCAGCGAGATCGCCACGCCTTCCGGGGTCACCGCGCAACCGGCGACCCCCGGCCGGTCGGGCCACGTCCACGCGGTGGTGACCACGCCGTCGGGACCGATGCGTTGCAGGCGGTCCAGAGCGGGGGTGCGGTCGGTGATCCAGATCTGATCGCCGCCCAGGCAGATATCGCCGGCCGAGCCGATACCCGAGACCGCGACCTCGGTCGGGGCGTTGCCGTTGGCCGTCGGGTTGTTCACCCGCAGCAGTTTGCCCGCCATGCTCGCGGGGTTGCTCGCCCCGGCGGGATCGCCGGCATCGCCGGTGAGCACCAGCATCTGGTTCGGTGTGGACCAGTCGATCGCGCCGCGGTTTCCGGTGGCGCCCTTCGGGATTCCCGTCAATACCGGTTTCGGCGGGCCGCCTTCGGCGACGCGGACCACCCGGTTGTCGCTCGCGGTGGTGACGTAGGCGTAGATCAGCCCGTCTTCGGGGTAGGTGGGGGAGACCGCGATATCGCTCAATCCTCCGTCGCCCGCGGGATCCACCTCGACGCGGGCCACCTCGACCGGCGGCTGTTCCGGCGCGACCTGCAGAATCCGTCCCGTGCGGCGTTCGGCGACCAGTGCGTACCCGCCCATTTCCACCAGCCCGCCGGTGGTGTCGAGGCAACTGACCACCACCGCCGGGTCGGGATCGATGCACGGGCCGCTCGGCCGGGTGGTGGAGTTCTCTTCCGGCTTGGGTTTCTTCGGTTCGAGTTTCGCGCCGTCCAGTGTCGGTTCCGGGGTGAACGGACTGGATGCGGAATCGTCGAATCGGGCACATCCACCCAGCACCAACGCCCCGAGTATCAGACCCACCGTCACGCGCCGCGCGCCAACCGACCTCATAATGTCCCAACGTAGTGGAAATGCCTCCGGGCGCGCCTCTATGCCCCGGCTATCGGTGCGGGCGGTCCTCTGGTCCGGACCCGTCCCTCGCGTGACACGCTCCCACAGGGTGGCGCGGACACGCCGCGATTTCAGCGGGGTGTACAGAGGGTCGGCGGCTTACTGTTGAGGAGTGAGTGCCAAGGCGAGAAACGGATCCGCGTCCTCCGAGGCCGCGGGGCCCGGGAATCTGTCTACCGCAGAACAGCGCGCGGTATCGACCACCGCGGGCGGGGTCGGGAGTCCCTATGACTCCCCGACCGGCCAGTTTCCGAAAGTGGCCATGACCAAGGAGTTGCCGGTGAACGCCTCGACTACTACCGGTGGCACGCCGGGCGATGTTCCGGGACCGGGCGGGCCGGGCGATTCCGGCAGCCATGACGGTACGTACTCCTATGCGAGCATCCCGCCGGCCGGTACCCCGCCGAGCGGCGGGCGACTGCGCCGCCGAAATCTCGACGGCCGGCGCGGCACCCTCGATTTCGGCCTGTTCATCCTCCGGCTGGTCGTCGGCGCCACGTTCCTCTACCACGGGCTGCAGAAGCTGACGGGCTGGTTCCACGGCCCCGGTCTGGACGGCACCAAGAGCATGATGGAGAACAGCGGCTGGGATCATCCCTCCGCCGCGGCCGCGATGGTGACCGCCGGTGAGGTGGGCGGCGGCATCCTGTTGATCCTGGGGCTGGCTACGCCTTTGGCGGCGGGCGCGGTATTGGCGGTGATCCTGGACGCCTGGTTCTGGAAGCAGGGCATGTACCCGGGATTCCAGTACAAGGCCGGTCCGGGCGCGGTCGAGATGGAGACCATCCTGGTCGGCGCCGCGGTCGCGATCATCTTCACCGGCCCGGGGCGCTGGTCCTTCGACCGGAACAGGGGCTGGGCCATCCGCCCCGCGGCGGGGTCCTTCGTGGTGCTGCTGCTGGCGATCGCGGCCGCGGTGCTCACCTACTGGTACCTGCAGGACGGGAACCCGCTGACCGGTATCGGCCCGTTCGACTGATATCGCGGACCCGGCATACGACAAGGCGCCCCCTCGAATCTTGGATTCGAGGGGGCGCCTTCGTCTCTTCGGGTATCTGTCCGATCAGGGCACGTGCCGGACCGCGCCCTTGTCGGCCGAGGTGGCCAGCGCCGCGTACGCGCGTAGGGCGGTGGTCACCGGGCGTTCACGGTTCTGCGGCTGCCACGGGCGTTCCCGGGCTTCCATCTTGGCCCGCCGCTCCGCCAGGACCGCGTCGTCGACCACGACCTCGAGCGTGCGGGTCGCGACGTCGATGCGGATCAGGTCGCCGTTCTCCACCAGTCCGATCACACCGCCGCTGGCCGCCTCGGGCGAGATGTGCCCGATGGACAGACCCGAGGTGCCGCCGGAGAACCGGCCGTCGGTGATCAGCGCGCACTGTTTGCCCAGACCCGCGCCCTTCAGGAACGCGGTCGGGTGCAACATCTCCTGCATGCCGGGGCCGCCCGCCGGACCCTCGTAACGCACCACGAGCACATCGCCCGGCTGGATCTTCTTGCTCAGGATCACCGAAACGGCTTCCTCCTGGGATTCCACCACGAGGGCCGGCCCCTGGAAGGAGAACAGTTCCTCGTCGATACCGGCGGTTTTCAGCACCGCGCCGTCCACCGCGATATTGCCGCGCAGCACTACCAGCCCGCCTTCGGCGGTGTAGGCGTGCTCGATATCGCGGATGCAGCCGCCCGCGGCATCGGTGTCCAGCGAAGACCAGCGGTTCTCGGTGGAGAACGGTTCGGTGGTGCGCACCCCGCCGGGCGCCGCGTGGAACAGTTCGAGCGCCTCGTCGGAGGCCTTACCCGAGCGGATGTCCCAGGTGTCGAGCCATTCGTCGACGGTCGCGGAGTGCACCGTGCTCACATCGGTTTCCAGCAGGCCGGCCCGGCGCAGTTCGCCCAGGATGGCCGGGATGCCGCCGGCCCGGTGGACGTCCTCCATGTGATAGTCGGAGTTCGGCGCCACCTTGGACAGGGTCGGCACCTTCCGGCTGATGGTCTCGATGGTGTGCAGATCGAAATCGATCTCACCCTCCTGCGCGGCGGCCAGGGTGTGCAGCACGGTGTTGGTCGAACCGCCCATCGCCACGTCCAGGGCCATGGCGTTGCGGAAGGCCTTCTCGTCGGCCACGTTGCGCGGCAGCACCGACGCGTCGTCGTCGCGGTACCAGCGGGTCGCGATATCGACGACGACCCGGCCGGCCCGCTCGAACAGCGCATGCCGCGCGGCATGGGTGGCCAGCGTCGAGCCGTTGCCCGGCAGGGCCAGACCCAGGGCTTCGGTGAGGCAGTTCATCGAGTTCGCGGTGAACATGCCCGAACAGGAACCGCAGGTCGGGCAGGCGCTGCGCTCGACCTCGTCGAGCCCCTCGTCGGTGACCGCGCTGTTGGCGCTGGCGGAGATGGCGGTGATCAGATCCGTCGGGGCCTGCGCGACCCCGCCCACGACCACGGCCTTTCCGGCCTCCATCGGCCCGCCCGAGACGAAGACGGCGGGGATGTTCAGCCGCATGGCCGCGTTGAGCATGCCCGGCGTGATCTTGTCGCAGTTCGAGATGCACACGAGCGCGTCGGCGGTGTGCGCGTTCGCCATGTACTCCACGGAGTCGGCGATGATCTCGCGGCTGGGCAGTGAATAGAGCATGCCGCCGTGCCCCATGGCGATACCGTCGTCCACGGCGATGGTGTGGAATTCGCGCGGTACCCCGCCCGCTTCGCGCACCGCGTCGGCCACGATCTCGCCCACGTTCTTCAGGTGCACATGCCCTGGTACGAACTGGGTGTAGGAGTTGGCGATCGCGACGATCGGCTTACCGAAATCGGAGTCGGTCATACCGGTGGCCCGCCACAGGGCGCGGGCGCCGGCGGCATTGCGGCCGATGGTGGTTGTTCGGGAACGAAGCGGTGGCATGGGTGTCCTCGGTCGGGTCGCGGGGCTGAAAGATGCGACAGCGCCGTATCGCCCGGCGGCGGCGCAGGACCGCGGATCCGGTGCGATCGGCGTTCGTCCAGGCTACTCCGGGCCGGAAGTGGTCCCGGGATCGGTCTCGGTGCCGGCGGGACCGGTTGCCGCGGAGTCGGAGTCGCGCTTCCCGGTCGTGTTCTCGGCGCCGGCTTCTCGCTCGGCGCCGGCGTCACTCTGATCGGCGGTGTCGTCCGATGCCTTGTCGGCGGTCTCGTCGGGCGCTTTGTCGGCGGTGTCATCGGGTGTCCGGTCGGCGGTATCGGCCGGTGTGTCCGGGTCCGGGAGTGCGAAGGGGTCGGGGATCCGCCCGCCCGAGGCGTCCACCAGATCGCGCAGCCTGTCGTAGCTCACCGCCGGAAGCGCGACCTCGCTGTCGTCGTCCAGATGTACCCGCACATATCCGCGCTTGGGGATGGCCACACCCCGCACGCCTTCCCACCCGATGTGGCGGGACGAGAACACCGTGCGCAGATCCAAGCCCGCCGGTGAGACCTTGGTCTGGGTCCGCAATACCCACACGAAGGCGGCGATCGGAATGATCGCCAGCCAGAACAGTCCGGCGGGCCAGCCGACGATCGGGAAGAACACGCACATCACCAGGATGAACACCCCGAGGTAGGCCAGTCCTGTCATGCGGATCACACGGGTCGGTCCGGGCGGCGCCGAAGCCCCACCCGTTACCTCCGCGGCCGCGGGGATATGGGACGATTCAGGAGGTGGCACGGACTGATGCGGTGATGACACACCACCATCCTCGCATCATGGTGAACGGGCGTGAGCACCCGCTACCTTCCCACATAATGGGAAGTAGGCGGTGAGGCGTTTGACTCTGCACCACACGCACACATACCGTCATGCGCGTGAATCGAAACGAGATGCTCGTAATCGGCCGGCGCGTCCAGCGCTGAGCCCGACGATCCGGAGTCGAATACGTCAGCTCGCACTGCGACGCGCCACCCTCGAACAGCCGCCGGCTGTCGAGGGATTTTTTATGTCGGGACCAGTGAACGACAAGCAGTAAGGAACCAAGACGGTGAGCGCACCAACTACCCGGCCCGGGCCCGCGGCCCGCAGGCCCGCGCCTTCGAACCCGTCGGCCTCGGCCGGCGCTCCGACCACCTCGGCGAACCGCCGCCAGGTCCCGCCCGAGCGGGTCATCGGCGCGCAGTCGGTCGTCCGGGCCCTCGAGGAGCTCGGCGTCGACACCGTATTCGGTATTCCGGGTGGCGCTGTGCTTCCGCTCTACGATCCGCTCTTCGATTCCACCAAGGTGCGCCATGTGCTCGTGCGGCACGAGCAGGGCGCGGGTCACGCGGCCACCGGATACGCCCAGGCCACCGGCAAGGTCGGTGTCTGTATGGCCACCTCCGGCCCCGGCGCGACCAACCTGGTGACCCCGATCGCGGACGCCCAGATGGACTCGGTGCCGATGGTCGCGATCACCGGTCAGGTCGGTCGCAGCCTGATCGGCACCGACGCGTTCCAGGAAGCCGATATCTCCGGCATCACCATGCCGATCACCAAACACAACTTCCTGATCAAAGAGGGCATCGATATCCCGCGTATCCTCGCCGAGGCCTTCTACTTGGCCTCCAGCGGACGCCCGGGGGTGGTGCTGGTGGACATCCCGAAGGATGTGCTGCAGGAGCAGACGACGTTCAGCTGGCCGCCGGAAATGCGGCTGCCCGGCTACCGTCCGGTCACCAAACCGCACGGTAAGCAGGTGCGTGAGGCCGCGCGGCTGATCGCCGAGTCCACTCAGCCCGTGCTCTACGTCGGCGGCGGCGTGATCAAGTCCGAGGCCTCGGCCGAACTGCTCGAGCTCGCCGAGCTCACCGGTATCCCGGTGGTCACCACCCTGATGGCACGCGGGGCGTTCCCCGACAGCCACGAACTGAATATGGGTATGCCGGGTATGCACGGCACCGTGGCCGCGGTGGCCGCCCTGCAGAAATCGGATCTGCTGATCACCCTCGGCGCCCGGTTCGACGACCGCGTCACCGGGAAGCTGGACTCCTTCGCGCCCGCCGCCAAGGTCATCCACGCCGATATCGACCCGGCCGAGATCGGTAAGAACCGGCACGCGGATGTGCCGATCGTCGGCGACTGCCGCGAGGTGATCACCGAACTCATCGAGACCCTGCGCGCCGACCCGGCCGGTTTCGAACTCGACCTGACCGCCTGGCGGGCCTACCTCGACGGCGTCCGCGAGTCCTTCCCGCTCGGCTGGAGCAAGCCGTCGGACGGATCGGTGTCGCCGGAATTCGTCATCGAGACCCTGGGCCGCCTGGCCGGACCCGACGCCATCTACTGCGCGGGCGTCGGCCAGCACCAGATGTGGGCCGCCCAGTTCATCAAGTACGAGAAGCCGCGCACCTGGCTGAACTCCGGCGGCGCCGGAACCATGGGTTACGCGGTCCCGGCCGCGATGGGCGCCAAGATGGGTCAGCCCGACCGCGAGGTGTGGGCGGTCGACGGCGACGGCTGCTTCCAGATGACCAATCAGGAACTCGCCACCTGCGCGGTGGAGGGTGTGCCGATCAAGGTCGCGCTGATCAACAACGGCAATCTGGGCATGGTCCGCCAGTGGCAGACCCTGTTCTACGACAAGCGCTACTCCAACACCGACCTCAAGACCCACGGTCTGCGCATCCCCGATTTCGTGAAGCTGGCCGAGGCACTGGGCTGCCACGGTATCCGCGTCGAGAAGGAAGAGGATGTGGAGGCCGCGATCCGCGAGGCCCAGTCGATCAACGACCGGCCCGTGGTGATCGATTTCATCGTCGGCAAGGACGCCCAGGTGTGGCCGATGGTCGCGGCGGGCACCAGCAACGACGAGATCATGGCCGCGCGCGGCATCCGCCCGCTGTTCGACGAGGACGAGGCGGCCGCCGAACCGGCGGTCATCCACGAGGCCATGGCCCGTGAGCAGAACGAGACCGAGGGGAACCAGGCATGACCGGTCAGCGCCGGAGGAGGCAGCGGAGCGTAACCACGCAGGCGCCCGGACATGCCCGAAAGGACACAGCATGAGCACCACCCACACCCTCAGCGTTCTGGTCGAGGACAAGCCTGGTGTGCTGGCCCGGGTGGCCAGCCTGTTCTCGCGCCGCGGATTCAATATCGAATCCCTGGCGGTGGGCGCCACCGAGGTCAAGGAGATCTCCCGGATGACCATCGTGGTCACCGTCGACGATCTGCCGCTCGAACAGGTCACCAAACAGCTCAACAAGCTGGTGAACGTGATCAAGATCGTCGAACAGGACCCGGACAGCTCCGTGGCCCGCGAACTGATCCTGGTGAAGGTCCGCGCCGACGCCAGTGTGCGCACCCAGGTGATCGAATCGGTCAACCTGTTCCGCGCCAAGGTCATCGACGTCTCGCCCGACGCGCTCACCGTCGAGGCGACCGGCACCCGGTCCAAGCTGGACGCGCTGCTGCGCATGCTCGAGCCGTACGGCATCCGGGAGATAGTGCAATCCGGGGTGGTGGCCGTGGGCCGCGGACCGAAGTCCATCACCGCCACCCGTTGAACCCGCGGACGGGCGCACCCGCGCCCGTCCGCCGCACGTGCCTCGTTTACGCGTTTCCCGCGTTTCGCGGGTTCGAAATAGTCAGAAGGGATACCACCAAGTGGCAGTCGAGATGTTCTACGACGACGACGCCGATCTGTCGATCATCCAGGGCCGCAAGGTCGCGGTGATCGGCTACGGCAGCCAGGGGCACGCGCATTCGCTGAGCCTGCGCGATTCCGGCGTCGAGGTCCGTATCGGCCTCAAGGAAGGCTCCAAGTCGCGGGCAAAGGCCGAGGAGGCCGGCCTGACCGTCGGCACCCCCGCAGAGGTTTCGGAGTGGGCCGACGTCATCATGCTGCTCGCCCCCGACACCGCGCAGGCCTCGATCTTCACCAATGAGATCGAGCCCAACCTGAACGACGGCGACGCCCTGTTCTTCGGGCACGGCCTCAACATCCACTTCGGCCTGATCAAGGCCCCGGCCGGCGTCACCGTCGGCATGGTCGCTCCGAAGGGCCCCGGCCACCTCGTGCGCCGTCAGTTCGTCGACGGCAAGGGCGTGCCCGCCCTGATCGCCATCGATCAGGACCCGACCGGCGAAGGCCAGGCGCTGGCCCTGTCCTACGCGAAGGGCATCGGCGGCACCCGCGCCGGCGTCATCAAGACCACCTTCAAGGAAGAGACCGAGACCGACCTGTTCGGTGAGCAGGCCGTCCTCTGCGGTGGCACCGAAGAGCTGGTCAAGACCGGCTTCGAGGTGATGGTCGAGGCCGGTTACGCGCCGGAGATGGCCTACTTCGAGGTGCTGCACGAGCTGAAGCTGATCGTGGACCTGATGTACGAGGGCGGTATCGCCCGCATGAACTACTCGGTTTCCGATACCGCCGAATTCGGCGGCTATCTGTCGGGCCCGCGGGTCATCGATGCCGACACCAAGAAGCGGATGCAGGACATCCTCAAGGACATCCAGGACGGCACCTTCGTCAAGCGCCTGGTCGCCAATGTCGACGGCGGTAACAAGGAGCTCGAGGGCCTGCGCAAGCAGAACGCCGAGCACCCGATCGAGGTCACCGGCAAGAAGCTGCGCGATCTCATGAGCTGGGTGGACCGGCCGATCACCGAAACCGCCTGAGCGGTGCGCTGATCCAGCGCCGAAAGGGGTCCTTCCGTGTTCGCGCGGAGGGGCCCCTTTGCTGTGTCGTGCGCATGTCCTCCGCTGCCGGACCGATGAGTCCGGCCGGGCCGCCGACCCACCAGCCATGTCCGCGCTCTGGGAACGGGAAACGGGCGCGGGCATCTGGATCCCGTGGATGCGGATGACGTTCGCCGCTCTCGGCGCGCGATAGCGGATTCGGGCCGGTTCCACACCCGACTTCCGGGCCGGGACGGCACCCGCCCGGCGGTATCGGCGACCGGGCCGACGATCGGTGACCGGTATCTCGGCCGGTCAGGAGCCGTCGGCTTCGAGCATGGGCGCCATGCGTCGCAGCACATCGATCTGGGCCGGGTTGTAGAGGTCGACGAGCGCCATTCCGATGGTCTCGGACACGAACCGGGGGCCGCCCGGCGCGTCGTCCACATCGTGGAGCCCGGGGTGCGCGGCGGCGAGGTCGCGGGCGTGCGGGGCGAAGCGTTCGGCCAGGTCCTGGCGGGTCCGCTCATCGGCGTCGGCGGGCAGGTCGTCGAACTCGTCGGCGACGGGGTCCGCATGGTAGGCCAGCAGCATCTCGCGCCAGGCGTCGAGTCCCTTGGGCCCCAGGACACGGGTCATGACGACGATGAACGCCCGGTCGGCTTCGGAGAACCGGGCGCTCGCGGACGCGAGTTCGGGCGGTAGATCGGTCGGTGCGCCCTGGCGCAGGATGACCGCGAGTTCGACCCGCACCCGCTGGAGCCGTTCGATGGTGCCGGCCAGTTCGGCGTCCAGCGCGCGCAACGCCTCCTCCGGGTGTTCGTCGGCGTCGCCCAGTTCGGCGATCTGCGACAGCGAGAATCCGAGATCGGTCAGGCGTTTGATCCGCAGCAGCCGAACCAGGTGGGCCACGCCGTAACGCTTGTACCCGTTCGACGCCCGTTCGGGTTCGTCGAGCAGCCCCACTTCGTGGTAGTGCCGGACCGCCCGCAGACTCGTGCCGGCGAGCTCGGCGAGCTGACGGGTACTCCAGGCCATGACGGTCACTCCTCGGACACCGGGTCGGTCGGCGCGGGCACGCCGACCCGACTCCAGTCTGAACTGTGCCGCGGCGGACTGTGCCGCCACGTCCGACTTCACCCGCTGTAGTTCGACGAGCCGATCCGCGGCGCGACGGCCGGGTGTCGCTGTGGAGGGCACGGTTTCGTCGAACCGGAGAAGGTGATCGAGACACGCCACACGAGCGACCGTTTCCTCGCCCGGACGCCCAGAGCGTGACCGAACTCGGATCCGCCCCCGAACCCGCCAGGACCGATACGCGGGCGAACGTCGCCGTCCGGAGTCGCTGTCCGACCGGGTGCGACCCCGTGCGAGGATGAGTGGATACGACGGAGGGATCGGTCGTGATCACGGGCCGGGTAGTAGGAGTACACCGCTCCCGCGTTTCGATGCGGAAGTGACCTGTCCTGCCCCGCTGATCAGCGCGTAGATCTGTCGTACTCCCGAATCGGAGCATCGCCGACCTCGGATGCCTTCGCCCCCCGCAGAGGAGTACGTGATGTGCACGATCAGCTGGACCGAGAACGATGAATCCTGCTCCGCCCATTGGCATTCCGAGAATTCGGCAGCGCCGCCCGATCGTGTGGTGGTCGTCGACGATCGCACCTCCGCCCAGTCCGCGCACCGCATGATTCGCGCCGGAACGGGTCTGCTGTGGCGTGGCGACTTCCACAATGCCCGCCAGCTCATGAGCGCACTGGACCGGCGGCTGAAGCGCAGCGCCGGGCGCGGCCCCACCGGAGGGGACACGGCGGCGCTGTTCCACCGCCACCGCAGTGCGCGCGCCGAGCGCGCCGAACTGCTCGGGCGGCTGCTGATCCTGCTGGAGCCGGACCGGTCGCTGTCGTTGCGCCGGGCGCCCGAAGTGCGGGCGGCCTGCGACCACGCGTACGGGACCGCGGCCGTCGGCGATACCGGGCGGACCTGCGTTTCGCTGCCCGAACTCCTCGGCGTGCTCAGCGCCTACCAATGGCATCAGAAGGGCGTGGACATTCCCGCGCTGGAGGCCCGGATCCACCCCGCCTACGGTGTCTTCTCGCCGGTCCGCGGCGAATACGTCGATCTCGTCGCCCGGGCGCCGTTCCCGCCGGGCGACGCACCGCCCGTCGTGTTCGATCTCGGCACCGGGACCGGAGTGCTCGCCGCGGTCCTCGCCCGGCGCGGGGCGCGGCAGGTGGTGGCCACCGATATCAACCCGCGTGCGGTGGCGTGCGCCCGCGCGAATATGGGCCGCCTCGGCCTGGCCGACCGCGTCCGGGTCGAGGCGGCCGACCTGTGGCCGTCCGGGCAGGCCGACCTGGTCGTGTGCAATCCGCCCTGGTTGCCCGCGCACCCGACCTCGGCTCTGGAACTCGGCATCTACGACCCCGGCTCGGATATGCTGCACCGCTTCCTGGACGGACTCACCGACCACCTCACCCCGGCAGGTGAGGGCTGGCTGATCCTGTCCGATCTCGCCGAGCATCTCCGATTGCGGACCCGCGACGAACTTCTCGGCGCCATCGCCGGCGCCGGTCTGCGCGTCGCCGACCGCTACGACACGTCCCCGCGGCACCCGCGTGCCACCGACACTTCCGACGCACTCCACGAGGCCCGCGGCCGCGAAGTCACCTCGCTGTGGCGGCTGGTGCGGGCCGGGTAACTCAGCTGCCGACCGCCTGCAGCGCATCCAGGTCCATGATCGCGGTGGCGGTGCGGTGCACGATCGCGCGGCAGACGTCGTCGGGCTGGAATTTCGGCATGAGCGCACTGCGGCCGATGGTGATCATCCAGGCGAAGTAGGGGTAGAGGCACTGCTGCCGGTAGGCGAGCCAGGTGCCGTCGAAGGACAGGGCGGGCCCGCCCGCCGCGTGCAGGCGGTCGATATAGAAGGTGAGCAGTTCGCGCTCCCAGTTCCGGCGGTCCTCGACCTCCAGCCCGGAGGTGATCGTGTAGGCGACGTCGAACGCCCAGCTGCCGCGCATCACCAGCTGCCAGTCGGTGAAGCCCATCCGGCCGTCCCCGCACACATAGGCGTTGCCGATGTGGGGGTCGCCGTGCAGCAGCGTCTGCGGACCCTGCTGGGCGATCAGCAGTGCACGGCCGCACGCGTCGTAGAGCTGATCCTGTACCGGCGGCAGGGTGTCGGGCACCAGTTCGGGTGCACGGCGCAGGCCGACCGTCGCCCGTTTCTTCATCCCCAGCAGCCGGTCGAAATTGCGGAAGTGCGCGTCCGGCGTCTTCAACCAGTCGCGCGTGCCCAGTTCCGGCGATTTCCAGTAGTGGCCGTGCCAGCGGGCCATATTCGCCAGCAGATCCCGCATCTGTTCCAGCGTCACACGATCGAGCGGAGTGCAGAACCGGGCATCCCGGGTCACGCCGACATCCTCGAGCAAGGTGAGCGACCGCCCGGTCCGCGTGTCGGCCGCGCCGAAATAGCCGCGGGGGGCCTCGATATCGAGTTCCGGGCGCAAGTACTGGAAGAACCCGGGCTCCCCGGGCAGGGCGTGCGCCAGATACTGAGTCAACCGCTGAGTGAAAGTCAGTGTCGTCTTGGCGAACAGCTGCTCGGGCAGGTTCGCCGCCCGGCCCGCCTCGTTGTAGCGGATCGTGGCCTTCCACCGGCTGGTGGTCCCGGTGTCGACATCGGTGAGGTCGAACGATTCGACTTCCGCGCCGGGACTCCCGGTCGCCAGCACCTCGGTGAGCCATGCCGCGCTCACCTCGTCCTTCCGCATCGGAATCGCGATGTCGCCGGGCCGGAGGATCTTCTCCTTCAGGACATGTCCGCCCAGTTTCAGTACCCCGGGCAGTATTCCGCCGGCCGGGCCGCTGGTCGCCGTCTCGCTCATCCGGTCGCCTTCCTCCGCTGGTCGCGACTCGGGGCCGCCTGACGGATCGGAAGTATGCGGCAGCGGCGTCGTCGGCGGGGCGAGTGAAAACCGGACTCGGACTTGGGAGATCGCGCTGATCGGCGTCGTCAGCTGCGGGTATGCCCGGATCGAGGAGGTCGGTGCCCGCGCAAGCTGGCGCGATCCGCTCGGTGGTTGGCACTATTGCGCTCGTCTGCCCGTGGCGCCCACGCGCTCTCGGGTGCGGACCGAGGTCCGCGTCATGCCCGCGCGGACCATCGCTGACGGGCCCGGCGCAGCGCTCCCGCATCGGAATAGCCGATCCGTCTGGCCAGCGCCGCCTGCGTCTCGCCCGGGCCGAGGTGCAGGCGCTGCTCCACCACCGCGGCCCGGGCACGGTCGAGTTCACGCGTCCAGGTTGTGCCTTCGTCGGCGAGCCGGCGTTGCAGGCTCCGCCGGCTCATCGCCATATAGTGCGCGGCCCGATCGATGGTCACCCGGCCGTCGCGCAGCAGGACGGTGAGCGCCTGGTGCACCTGACCGGACCAGCTGACCTCGAGCCGCAGCGGCGGCGGCAGCGCGGGCACGGCTCGGCGCAGGATCGCGGCGAGCGCCGGGTCTGCGGTGCGCAGCGGTAACGCCAGATCCGCTGCGCGGAACGTGATCTGGTCGGTGGGCGCCCAGAAATCCACCCGGCGCGTGCCGAACATCTCGACGAAGCCGTCGTGGCGCCGCGGTGCGGGCTGCCGGAACCGGAGCCGGATCGGACGGACATCACGCCCGGTGGCGTTGCGCGCCCGGGTCACCACCGCCGCCAGCGCGAACTGGGTGGCCAGTTGCCGCCCGCGTCCCAGCCCGTTCAGCAGCCGGATATCCGCGTTCGCCTCGTCCTCGGAGTCGCCGAGCACCGCGAATCCCACATTGGTGGTGATCAGGTCCGCGAATTCTTCGGAGCGGGCCAGCCCGTCGGCGAGGGTGGGGGCCGTGCTGAACAGGTAGTCGTGCACGCCGAAATGCCCCAATGTGTTCGTCGCGCCGATACGCAGCGCCACATCCGGGTCGTCGAGTTCGTGCTCGAGCTGTTCCCACAGACGTAGCTGATGATCGCTGGGCACCATGGTGTCCGGGCTGTCCAGCACCCATTCCGGCAGGTCGGTCGCGCGAGCGAGCAGTCGCCGCGCCGCCCCGTTCAGCCCGGAATGGGCCAGCATGAAATTCGGGAACGAAACGCTTTCCACCGTATCCACTGGCAACCGCACCTAATCGGAACATGAGGCCGCCCGATAGGCCCCGGCGGCCGATTGTTGATGACGATAGCCCGCTCCGCGGTCCCGTATCGGGTCTCGAATACCGCGTACCGCCGCTGAACTCGGCGTCGGCGGATCACGCGTGAGACTTTGGCACGGTTCGCCCGCACCCCGGCACTATTTGCACTGGTCGCCCCGCCCGGATGGTGACACCATCGCCGAGTCGGTCACCGGTGAGCCGATATGTGTGGCAAGACAAGCGGTTAGGACAGAAATATTGGCGCAGCGGAATCCCGCGCAATTCCCGCCACCTGGCGCGAGCGCCCGCCGCGGGTGGATCGATTCCGATGATGGGCGGGTAGCCCTGCACTCGCCGGAATTCGCCGCCGACCCGCACCGCGCCTACCGCGAAATGCGCAGTAAATGGGGTTCGCTGGCCCCCGTGGAGCTGGCCCCGGGCATACCCGCGACGCTGGTCGTCGGGTACAGCACCGCGCTGCGCGTCCTCAACGACCCGGATCGTTTCCCCGCCGACCCCCGCGCCTGGCAGAAAGACATCCCCGCCGAATGCCCCGTTCTGCCGATCATGGAGTGGCGCCCCACCGCCAGCCGTAATACCGGCGCCGATTTCCAGCGTTACCGGGAGGCCATCACCGCCAGTATCGGCGCCGTGGATCTGCACGCGCTGCACGCGACGGTGGAGAAGGCGGCGATCCCGCTGATCAACAGCTTCTGCGAAACCGGCGCCGCCGACCTCATCGGCCAGTACGCCTTTCCGCTGACCTTCGGCCTCGTCAATGCCCTGCTCGGCTGCCCGGCCGAGATCGGGCAGCGCGTCGCCACCGGTATGGCCGCACTCGTCGAGGGTATCGACGCCGAGCAGGGCAACCAGATGATCAGCGCGGCGATGCTGGAACTGGTGGCCCTCAAGCGGACCGAACCCGGTAACGACATCACCTCGGAGCTGCTGCGGCATCCCGCCGCACTCGACGAAGCCGAGATGGTCCATCAGGTGGCCGGCCATTACGGCGCGGGTATCGAATTCCAGCAGAACCTGATCGCCAACACCCTGCTCCTCATCCTGACCGACGACCGTTTCGGCGGCAGCGTGCTCGGCGGCAGCCTGTCCACCCTGGACGCGCTGGACGAGGTCCTGTTCAACGACCCGCCCCTGGCGAACTTCCTCATCACCTACCCCCGCCACCCCGTGCTCGTCGACGACGTCTGGTTGCCCGCCCACCAACCCGTCCTGGTCAGCATGGCCGCGTGCAACAACGATCCCGCGATCCGCGCCGAGAACCGGACCGGCAACCGTTCCCACCTCGCCTGGGGCATCGGCGGGCACGCCTGCCCCGCCCGATCGCTGTCCTATGTGATCGCGCAGAACGCCATCGACCAGCTCCTCGACGCGCTCCCGGAAATGGAGCCCGCGCTGCCGGGAGGGGTGCCGGCCTGGCGGCCGGGCCCGTTCCACCGTGCCCTGGCCGAGCTACCGGTCACCTTCAGCCCGATGGCCAGGCTGAACCTGTAACCCGATCGCTTCCGCCCGGAACCGGTCACGATGGCAGGGGCGCGAAGAGATCGACGGTATTGCCGTCCGGATCGTGGACCACGGCATACCGCTGTCCCCAGACGGCGTCCCACGGCTCCTTGTGCCCATGGAACCCCGCCGCGACGACCGCCTTGTACAACGTGTCGACATCGGCCGGGCTCGCGGTCGCGAACGCCAGAGCCACCGGATGTCCGCCGGCTGCCGGGGTGAATTCGGGATCGAAACTCCGGATGGTGTCGAGCGTGTCCCAGGCGAGCCGTAAACCGTTCGGAAGTACGGCCTCGACATGGGGTTCGGTGCCGCCGACCGCCGGCGTCTCGACGCCGAGAAGACGGTAGAAGGCGAGCGAGCGGGTGAGGTCGGTGGTGACGATCCCGATGAGATCGAGAGAGACGGTCATGAGTGCGCCTTTCGTTCGTAGTGCGATGTCGTGGTGACGGGGAAGAGGTACGCCGCGTCGGCGGGGTGCAGCAGGGTGGTCATCGAGGACCTGGGCACTCGCTACAGCCCGGCGTACTGTGCGAATCAACGACGGCGAACGAGGACGGTGCGATATGCAGGCGCGCGGCGTCGCGGCCCACTCCATCGCGAAACATGAGGCAATCCACGGTTCGGACGATATCGACCGGACCGCCGAGGGTCTTGTACGAAACGGACACGACGGCAGCCAGTACCGGGAGGTCCGCTTCGTCGGCGCCGGATCCGGTTTCGTCTGCGTATGGGCACATCACAGCGGCGGGGGAGTCGCGCGGATCATTCCCGACAATCACGCCGACTTCATCGTCAGCAGCACCGGCGACCAGTGGCTGGTCGGCCCCGCCACCACCGTCGACCTGCCGGAACTCCCGCCCGGCACCGTCCTGCGCGGCGCGCGAATCCACACTGCCGCGTTGCGTGCCGTGACCGGAGCCGAAGGGTCCGATCTACGAGACGCCAAGGTCGCGCTGGACGATCTGCTGCCCAGCCGTATCGCCCGGACATTGACCGACAGCCTCGCCGAAGGCCGCTTCGGCGAATCCCTCGCCCGCACGCTGTGGCCTCGCCTGCGCATCGACCCCCGGGTCTCCGCCGCCGTAGCCGCGCTGGCCGGCAGTCCCGTCGGCATCGAGACCCTGGCCGATCATCTCGCCCTCACACCCCGCCACCTGCGTCGCCTCGTGGAAACCGAAGCCGGCCTCCGCCCCAAGACCGTGCAACTGGTCGGCCGCCTCCAGCGGGCGATCGAACTGATGCGCGCCGAGCCGGAGCTGCCGCTGTCGCTGGTCGCCGCCTCGACCGGCTACACGGATCAGGCGCATTTCGGGCGGGACGCCCGTCGCCTCGCCGACCTGACCCCCGCGACCCTGAGCCGTTGACCCGACCGGTCGTGCGCCCGGAGAAGCTCCTCGCAATCGGACAGCAAACAGATCCCGCCAGCACGACTCCTTTCTTTCCTTCCGCGGCCGGTAGACCAGTCGATTCCCGGATCTGCCAGGTTGAACCCATAACTCGGGTTGGACACGAATCAGTGTCGAACGCACCGCCGACACCTGCACATATGTCATCCTTGGTGGTCGACATGCCGTGACCAGCACCTGACAGGCAACCGAGCCGCACAGCGTTCGCCAGGAGGCGTGATGCGATACCTGCGCCTTCGCTGCGGCCTCCGCGGACCACATGTATCTACTTCGAGAGGTAGGCCGTCATGATGCGATACCTTCGCCTTCGCCACGGCCTCCGCGGACCACATCTATCCCCTTAGAGAGGTAGGCCGTCATGACCACTGGTGGATTCGAACCGACTTACGGCCAGACGACCAGCATCAAACCGGGTGGCCTCGGAAAACGCGCCGTGGCCAGGTTCATCGACTGGATCATCGCGGGCATCATCGGCGCCCTCTTCTTCTGGCTCCTCGGCTCGGTCTGGGACACCCCCGACTGGGTCTCGGTACTCCCCGGCGCCGCCTTCGGCTGGCTCTACTTCGTGCTCTTCGAGGTGTCCTCGGGGTCCACACCGGGCAAGAAACTCCTCGGGCTGCACGTCAACGGGTCGGGTGGGGCGCCGAAACCGAGCCTCAAGGACTCGTCGATCCGCAACGCCTACATGCTGCTCAACCTGATCCCGTGGGTGGGCGGGTTGCTGTGGTTCGTGGCGGCGATCGCCATCGCGGTGACGGTGCAAGGGAGCCCGACGAAGCAGGGTTGGCACGACAACGCCGCGGGTGGAACCCAGGTCATCGACACCTGACCCGACTCCGAGAATCGCGGAACCAACCAACGGCGGCGCTGCCCGGACAAGGGCGGCGCCGCTTTTGCTCGGCCAACCTGTTCTCGGTTCGTCCGGAACTGGGTGGGTGAGGTCGAATGACCTGCGCGGCGGCCGGTTCGAGATGGCAGCGATTCAGCTATTGGACGAGATCTTCCGGAGGAATGCATCCCACTCAGCCGGCGCGAAAACGAGCGCGGGACCAGTGGGGTTCTTCGAATCCCGAACACCGACTGCATGGGTCGTGTGCGCGACCTCCACGCAATCCCCGCTCGGCTGGCTGTAGCTGCTCTTGAACCAGCTCGCGCCGGTTAGATCCCTGGTCACGCGGCAAACTCCTCTGCGATCTCCTGCATCAGGCGCCCACTGTCGTCGGCACTCAACGCTACCTCGTGAAGATCTGCCAATGCCTGCCTGTGGCGTTCGATCGCGCTGTCGTCCTCCAAGAACAACGCGCCCGTGAAGCCTTCCACGAACACTACCGGCGGTTCCGGGGCGCGGGCTGCACGCAGGGCGGGGAACTCGAACATAGTAAACGACTGAACTATCAGTCCAGAGTGCCCGCCGATCCCGAACGGAATGACCCGGATGGAAACATTCGGCAGCCTTCCCAGATCGACCAGATGCCGAGCTTGACCAGCCATCACATGACGTCCGCCTACCTGATGCCGCAACGCTGCTTCAGATAGCAGCACATCGACTGTAAACCCCTGGTCCGCATCAAGTCTCCGTTGGCGCCTCTCCATCAGCTCCAGTCGCCTGTCGACATCCACCGCCGACATCTCGGGGTCGGCCGTCCGGACCAGCCACCGGCGATACTCGGCGGTCTGCACCAGCCCGGGCAATAGCGTCAGCTGGAATGCGGTCATCTGGGAGCATGCCTGCTCGAGACTCATGAAGTGGTCGAAGTGTGGATTCACCACATCGGCGTAGGTGCGCCACCACCCGCGCGACGGATCTCCCTTCGCCACCTTCACCTCTTGGATGAGGCCCAACACTTCATCCCGTACTTCGTCATCGGCCCCATAGAACTCCAGGAGATCCCGGAACTGTGCGGTACTGATTCGAACCGGCTGCCCCTCTTCCAACCGCCCGATCCCTTGCTTGGACACCTCGATCGCCAAACCCGCGGCCAACTGACTTTTCTTCGATTGGAACCGCAGTTCGCGAAGCCGTCGACCCAAAGCGCGCCGCGGAAGCGTCGATCCAATAGCCATGCCCACCCTCGCTATCTCGTCGTGGTCCAGTACGGACCTATGTTTTCTGGACCTACTCATACTGGACGCCCGGCGATCTCAACGGATAGTCCTGAATGGCCTTCTCAGTGAACAGTTTTCGATGTCTACTATATCCACCCGATGACCGGAACCTCGGATCTCCCCGAGCGCAATTGTTTTCACCGCAAATGTTCAGAAACACTGCCGAGAATGCGTGGTCGCACCCGGCAGTAACAGTCATACCCCGGTCATCGGACCCATCAGCATCTCCGAAAAGGGTTCGAAAAAATGACGATACGTCCGGAAAGCGCAATATTGCGCCCACATAGCCCCCGTGCGATCGGTTACCTCCGAACCGATCTCTCCGGTGCTCATCAGCCCCGCCACGCTGACGCCATCCGCCGGCTGGCTCGGTACCAGGGTCACACCCTGATCTACATAGTGCGCCTGCACCGCGACTCGGTATCCGATCCGATCGGTCATGTGCTCGAGATCGTCCGCGCCACCGACACGGCCACCGTGATCGTCCCCGACCTGGCCCACATAGAAAACCAACCCGGCACTGTCTGCGAGACCTGCGATCTCATCACCGTCTGCCCTGAACAACTCTGGACGAAAACCTGCCCTGGTGCGCACCTCGCGCCAGAATCCACCTGGCTGCCGGAGACCTGGCACAGCGAACCCGGCAATCACCTCCGCATCTCGGACGCACATCGAATCATGCAGGAGCACAGGTCGTGTAACCCGCTGAACTGCCCCCGCAAAGCCACCGCATTCATGCGCCTCACTCAAGCTGGAAGGCTGGTCCCGGCGACCCGCAGCCCCCGCGAACGCGCCGCGGCCCGCGGAATCCCCTACCCCCTGGCCGAACCTGCCACCCCGCCCGAGGGCACCCCGATTGCACTACTCCGCCGCCTGCTCACCGGCCTCACCGAGGCACAACCATGACCGCTCACCCTGGCCGGCCTGCCGATCCCGACGTCCACCTCACCGTCTTCCTCCACGGCCTTCGCCTGGACTACCGAGCTCACCCCACCGCTGCCCACCTCTTCCTCCGAGAATGGACAACCCACCACGGCGACCACACCGCTGGACTACTCCCCGGCCACCCTCGGAACCTCCCGCGCCTCCCCTGCGAGCGCCTCTACCTCGAACCCTGACCAGAACAGCGCGCCCAGGCGCAGATCGCCGCATAGGGGATCGTCAACTGGCTTTTTTGAAATCCTCGTACCGTTCTGCCAGCCGTTCTTTTGCGGGCTTCTCGGAATTCTTGAGAGGTACGGATAGTTCCCGTCCGTGCATCTCCTGGAGACCGTGCTTGAGCATCGGTCCATCTTTCTCCTCGAGTAGATCCTCGTTGATCCTCACCTCATAGTCGGGAGAAATTCCCAGGAAATTCAGATCGTAAGCTGCATGGTGAATCTTGCAGAGGCTCAATCCGTTGTCGACGTTTGCCGTACCATGCGGTTTGGAATCGGAAATGATATGAGCCGCGTCGAGTAGTTCGCGGTGATTTAGATTGCATACTGCACACTGAATTCTGTAGGCAACCATTACCTTGCCTCGGAACTCTGGTTGATGGAGGCGCTGTTTGGTGATCCTTTCCGCGTATCGCTTCTCCACGGGGTTCAGGTGGAGTGGATCTGCGACGGATCGCAGACTGTCGTCGAGTGCAATCAAGAACCGGTGGTTTTCTTTGTCGTCAGCTATCGCGTAGACCGGGTAAACAGGTAGATAAATATTCGGCACTATCTTCCGGAGAAGTATGAATGGAAGCTTCAAATCGTATGCTTGGCGAAGTTTCCGATTGTCGTTCGCATCGCTACCCTCACGATAGTCATACGAAAATAGCGAGCCACCGATCTCCTCGTCTGCATACTTTCCATTCGGGTTTGACATGATCGACAAAGTGCCGTTCATATCTTTCGGATTCCGAATACCACGGCTGTGGTCGATGAGTCGGTAGATCTCACCCTCGACCTCGAACTTGGAGAGTTGGTTCCTGGTCATCATTCCGTTCTCATCGACCGCCTCATCGAGGTGGTCGAAGATCGCTTGGCGGAGAACGGTTTCGGCGGTGACATCCACCAGTAGAGTGTGCCAAATTCGGCTCGGAGGTGTCGACGGTTGCTCTCTTGTCGGGCCGTCAGCGCGGTGGGCCCGTATCGGGGTGCGACGTGGTCGCGGACCTTCCCTGGCCACCGGTGAGGATCCGGCGGACGTCGCGGTGTCTTCCGGGGTCAAGCCTCGGTCAGTAGTGGCGCGGCCTCGGTGGTGTCGATGAACTGTTCTATCCGCGCCGCCGACGCCGATAGGTACGAGCGGTATTCGGCGACAGCGAGGACGTAGGTCCACGCCAGCAGCCGACGCTGATCGAGGAGGGGGTGGTCGCCGAGTTCGGCGAGGCGGTCGGCGATGGTGGAGGGCCCGTCCTGGATCGCGACCCATAGTGCGGCTTCGGCGTTGATATCGCCCAGCGCGCCGAGTGGGTCGATGGTGTGCCAGTCGGTGGGGCCCTGCAGGATGTTCTTCGCCTGCAGGTCGGCGTGCAGTACGTGACGGGTGGGGGTGGTTCGCAGCAGGGTGGCGGCCAGTTCCTCTGCCCGCGCCAGCCGGGTTGGTGCCGAGAAACGCCGCATCGGTTCGGCATAGCGGGGATCGGCGAATCGGTCCCGGGCCCAGGCGATACGCATGTGCACGATCTCGGACAGATCCTTGAGGTTCGGAGGTTCCGGCACGGCCGGGGCGTTGAGGGTGGTGAGCAGGCGGCCGAATCGTTCGGTGTCGGTGCTGCTGTGCACCGGCCAAGCGATGGTGCCGGGCTCGATACGGGTCATCAGGAATACGCCGGATCCGTTGTCGCGGGCGAGGATCGCGGGGGCTGCGCCGGAGGTCGCCCAGCGTTGCAGGAGGCGCATTTCGGTGCTGCCGGATTCCTGATCGACCGGGATCTTCAGTACCGCCGCTGTGTTGTCGGGGGTCGTGCAGTAGACACAGCAGGACATCGCGCCGCTGTCGGCGATGCTGTCGAGGGTCAGGTTCCAGGTGTTCGCGTAGTGGGCGATCCGTTCGGGGAGAGCATTCAGCCAGGCCCGGCCCTCCTGTTCGCCGCGCAGGAAGATGATGGCTTTGTCGAGGCGGTCGGGGATGAGAGGCACGGTCATCGGGGGAGTACCTCCTGGATTCGTCCGGCGAGAGTTTCGAGATCAGCGAGGTCGTTGTAGATGTGCACAGCTACCCGGAGCAGGCATTCGCCGGCCGGGCCGGGGCCCACCCATGCTCGCACACCCGTTAGTCGCAGAGCGGATTTCACCTCGGGGACGGTGACATCGTCGAGGAGGAAGGCGCGCAGGCGCGGTGGGAGGTGGTCGCCGGCGGCTGTCGGCCGTGCGCCGGTCGTGGTGAGTAGATCGGTGGCTGTTTCGGCCAGGGTCGTGCAGGAGTCGAGTAGGCCGTCGGCGCGCCAGGCGGCCCACTGGTCTATCGCGGTGTGCAGGGCGAGGCGGGGAACGGGGTCGAAGGTGCCGGGCCAGGAGAACCGTTCGATCAGGTCGCCGGAGTCCCAGGTCAGTGAGACCTCGGCGGGGCGGACGTGGTCTACGAGGTCCGGTGCGAGTGAGAGAAAGCCGACCGAGCGTTGCGCGGGAAGCCATTTGTGCACGGTGCCGAATACCGCGGCGGCGCCCCAGATATCGGGGGTGAGCGGGATATGGCCGGGGCCGTGGGCGGCGTCGAGGATCAGGCGGCCGCCGCGGCGGTGCACCCATTCGGAGAGCTCGTGCACGGGTAGCCGGATCGCGGCCGACGAGGTGATGAGGCTGATCTGCAGGTAGCTCACCGGACCGGGCACGCGGTCGTCGAGGTCGGCCAGGAGTTGTTCGGTGCCTGTGAAGGGCAGGGGTACGGGGATCTGGATCAGCTGCGCGGAAGTTTTCGCGCAGGCGATCTCCCAGGCTCGGATGATGGAGGCGTATTCGGTGTCGAGCACGACCACGGTGTCGGCGGGGCCCAGCGGCAGGGACGCGATGAGTGCCGCCGCGCCGGATGTGGCGTTGGGACACAGGGTGGTCCGGTCGGGGGAGAGGGTGAACACGGTGGCCGCGTGCGTGGTCTGGGCGCGTAGCCGGTCGATCAGGCGGCGGCCGAGTCTGCGGTTGGGGTCGGCCTCGATTTCGGCGCGCAGGCGTGCGGCCTCGACCATCACCCGGCGCGAACAGCGACCGTAGGAGGCATGGTTCAGCTGGGTTACTGCCGGGGACGAACAAGAATTTCGTCACCTGACACCACGGATCCGCGTACGTCCGAAGTTGAAGCGAACGACCTATCGGCGATTTGCCGGTAGGTCTTCTTGTGAACCACGCCATGCCTGTACCGAACTGTACGTAGCGTGGGACTGGAGCGTCGAGTTCGACTTGTTGTCGAACTGCGGGTCTGGAAGCGGGGTAGGGCTATATCGCATCGCCTTTCGGCAACTTTCCGTTCTGGCGAAGTGATGGAAACCGGAATTCCGCTAAGTACGATCTGCGGCAAGATAGCCTGCGGATCTAAATTCTAGAAGCGCCTAATTGATCACTGTGAGGTCAAACGATCAGGCAGTGCAGTTTGGTCGCGAAGCGTGAATGCGGCTAGTTCACCAATTCTCTGCAGCAGTTTCGCCGGATGCAGGCTCAGATCTAGTGCGTGACAGTGTATCTCGATGTCAGCCCGTACAACCACGTGTGTTCGACTCGGCTCATTTCCCTTCGCGTATACGAGATGCCCCTCTGGGAGGCCGAGAGCTGTGCAGTATGCGAGCATCTGGTAGACGTCGTGTTCCGGAAACCCCTTGGGTTGTTCTGCCTTGTACTTCGCGTCCACGACGGCAAGTGGATCCCCTGTGGCGCTTCGCCATAGCATGTCCGGGCGCATCTGGATTCGCTTGTCTTCGTCCAACCATATGGTGGTCTGGAAATCTGCACGACCTCCGTGCGAGGCCATAGCGTTGCTGAGCGCAAATACGACGAAATCTTCGTAAATTCTCCACATGTCGAACATGAATCCCGAGACGGGTACCGGTCCCTTTCGCTGATCCACGGAGCACTCGTCAAGTATTGTTGTAGACAATGCAAGAGCATCGTGGTAGCGAGAATTAAGTCTAGTTCGATGCCATTCCGGTCGACCATGATTGTGTGCAGGAGACGTTACGCCATCGAACGCGACGCGTAGGCGCCGGAGTCTCTGTCGCATAGATTCGCTGCCGTCCGGTAGCGCAAGGAGGCGCAATATGGCTAACAGCATGATTTGATTGTCTGCAGTATCGATGCTGAAATCGTCGAACAGCATCGGTAGCGGAAGGGGTCTACCGCGATGACGCAGGATGTGTTCCTTCACATCCACTCGTCCTCTAAAAGTCATCATTATGTCAGCAACGTTACTGTAGCCCTGAAGTAGGCCTCCCTCAATGGCTTTGGAGACCACACGGATCAGTGATTCTCCCATTGCGCTGTAAAGCCCGTCCTCCTCTGCGAGCTGTACTGTTTCATCACGCCAGATGGATGGATTTATGCAGTAGCTCACAAAGAACATTATTCGACTCAGTTCAACCACTTTCGGCGTAACGGAAATCTGTACTTCCCCTACCCGAATCGAGCCAACTTTTTGTCCGGGTGCGATCGAATACTTATCACCGGAAATTGGTTTGACGCTGACCAGTCCTGTTGCTCGAAGTGATTCAAATTCATGTTCCGTCAGTGTCATGTCCTGTTTTGAGCCGTGTTCCCTTAGCTCTAAAGTTTGGCGAACCATCATTCGTCTGAGCTGTCGTCTCCGCCGCCGATCTTTCGGCGGATTGATTCGAGGCTGTACCGCTCGTGTACCTCGGTATTTCGGTCGCCGTAGTGATATTCTTCGAGAAGTGGAATTATCGAAGTCGTCCATGTGATGTCCATTCCTACTTGCGTTATAGCTCGTGGCCTCATGAAGTAGGAAGGTCCTATTTTGAACTCCTCATCGCCTATTTCCTCGTTCAGCTTATCAACTAGATCGGCAATAATATGCGGATGCCCGCCTGCGGCAAGCCACTTTCGTAGGACGCTCTTAACAGGGTCATCTGAGGGGTGTAGTGAAAGAAAGGCGAAACGACGTCTCATGGCTGAATCGATCAGTGCAATGGATCGATCGGCAGTGTTCATGGTACCCAAAATTATCACATTCTTCGGAATGCTGAATCTCTCAGTTCTGCCTGAATACATCAGGTCGATGCTCTCCTCGCGGTACTCAAGGAGATAATAGAGTTCCCCGAATATCTTGGCCAGGTTGCCCCGGTTTATCTCATCCACGATCAGCGTGAATGTCTGGTCTGGATTCCGGCGTGCTTCATCTGCGACCATCCTCAGTGGCCCCCAATGGAGATCATAAAAGATCTGGCCATCGCTAGATTTCGCCGGACGGTAGCCTTCGAAGAAGTCTTCGTACGAATAAGAAGGGTGAAACTGAACAATTCTCACATTACCGAAACCGCACAGATGCTCGGCAATTGCCTTTGCGATAAATGTCTTTCCAGTGCCGGGCGGTCCATAAAATATCAGCTGGGGCCGGTCGCGTAGTAGGTCGATGCAACGCTGAATCCAGTTTTTCGGAATGAACAGCCTGTCGGCCATTTCGTCGCTCGCATCCGGCAGGTCGGGATATGGTCCGGGTGGCATGGGCGAAAAGCCCCGTGTGGAGCTTGGAAAGTCGAATGTGTCCTGGAGGATCTGTATCAGCTCGGCAGCGTTCTGCTGATCCAGTTGGATTGACTGGCTACTCTTCGGCGGAGACTCTCTGCGGTCAGAACCGAAGGTTGATAGATGGAGTAGCGGATGGCCGTCCTCGTCGTAGACCACCTTGTAGTGACAGATCACCCCGTCTTCCGGCTTGTGGGCCTTGATGGACTGCTGCCCGGGTACGATCTCGCGAATTCGCGCCATAAACTCTCCTAACGATGAGACCGTCTGCGATTTGCACAGGTTTCGATTGTATGTTCGACCGAGACCTCGTTTGTACCTATATCGGTCATCGGGAACGCGGGTTCTTCGGTCTCGCAGGGGGTCCGTTCACTGAAATGTCTCATCACATGAACCGAGCTGACCGCAGCTCTGAGCACACAGAACCACCAGTGCCTCGACCTCAGCTGTGCGCGGAACACTCTTTCGGATAGATCTATCAGGAACTTGGACGATGGGACCAGCGCGATGGCCGCCGCAGGTGGATTCGCCACGCAAGGCCGGGGGCAGGCAGGGAAAGCGGGGCGCAGGTCGGACTTGACCCCTGCCTCGCTTGACCCGTCTCACAGGACAACTGGGAGTGTGCGATGGCCGTTGGTCACCAGGCTGGGAACGTTGTCCAGGTGGTCGGTGGTGGCCAGGCGCATTTCGGGGAACCGGGCGAACAGCGCCGGCAACGCGACCGTGGCTTCCAGCCGGGCCAGGGGTGCGCCGAGGCAGTGGTGGACGCCGTGCCCGAAAGCCAGGTGGTCCTTGGCTGGGCGGGTCGGGTCGAAATCGTCGGGGTTGCCGGGGTGGACTTTCGGGTCCCGGCCCGCGCCGGCCAGCCCGGCCAGGATGGCGTCGCCTTTTTCGATCCGGTACCCGCCGGGCAGGTCGATGTCTTCGAGGGCGAAACGCATCGGCATGTGCGCGATCGGCGGTTCCCAGCGCAGGGTTTCTTCGATGATGTCGGTCCAGGCCAGCTGTCCGGACAGTGCGGCCGCCCGCTGCTCCGGATGGGTGAGTAGGGCGTGGACGGCGTGGTCGAGCAGGTTCGCGGTGGTCTCGTGGCCGGCGACGATGATGAGCAGGAGGGTGTCGCCGAGTTCCTGTTCGCTCAGCTTCGAGCCGTCCTCGTCGTGGGTGGACATCAGGACGGTGGTCAGGTCGTCGCCGGGGTTGCGGCGTTTGTAGTCGAGGAGTTCGTGCAGGGTGGTGTAGAGGCCGGCGAAGTTGGCCTGGGACTGCTCGGGGGTGAGGGTGGTGTCGAGGGTGCCGTCGGCGTAGGTCCGCAGGGACGCGGACAGTTCGGCGGGGACGCCCATCAGCTCACCGATCACCCTGATCGGGAGTGCGGTGGCGAAACGCTCGCGCAGGTCGACCTGTTCGTCGGCCGGGGTTGCGGCGAGGGCGTTCAGCAGGTCCGCGGTGATGCCCTCGATGCGGGGGCGCAGCGATTCGGTGCGGCGGTGGGTGAAGGCGGGGGCGACGAGTTTGCGTAGTCGGCGGTGGTCGTCGCCGTAGGCGGTGAGCAGGTTGGATACGGCGACCCACGGCCACATCACCCAGTCCTGCGGGATCTCGCCGGTGTGCATGGCGGGCCAGTGGCGGCCGGCGTCCTTGGAGACCCGCGGGTCGGTGAACAGGGTCCGCAGTAGGTCCGCGTCGATCACCGACCACGCCGGGACGCCGCCGGGGAGTTCGATCACGGCGAGCGGGCCGCGGGCGCGGATCCGGTGGATCTCGGTGTGGAAATCGGCGCCGGCGGGGTCGAGCGGCAGGGGCTCGAGGGAGGATCGGTTCCGGTTCATTGGCTTGCTCCTGTCATCGGGGTCAGGGGAGCGGACGGGGGGAACTCGACCGGCAGCGCGCTGAGGGCGCGATGGAACAGGCCGGGACGCCAGGTCAGCTGATCGGCGGGGACGGCCAGCCGGATCTCGGGCAGCGCGTCCAGCAGCTGGTCGACCGCCTCCCCGGCGATGATCCGCGCCACGTTCTCCGCCATGCACGAGTGCACACCCTGGCCCCAGGCCAGGTGCGAGCGGTTCCCGATACGTTCGCCGCCGGCGATCCGCGGGTCGGTGTTGCAGGCCGCGATGCTGATCACCACCGGTTGGTCGGCGGGCAACCAGGTATTGCCGACGAGGATCGGCTGGCGAGGGTAGGAGGTGCAGAAGTTGGGCAGCGGTGGGTCGGTGAACAGCACCTCGTCGATGGCGTCGCGGGTCGCCAGCGAGCCGCCGAGCATATGACCGCCGAACCGGTCGTCGGTGAGCATGAGCCGCAGTGTGGTGGTGATGAGCGAGGTGGTCGGCTCGGTGCCGGCCGCGTAGACCAGGGCCGCCTGCTGCACCATTTCCATATCGTCGAGCCCGGATTCGTGCTGCATCATCCGGGAGGTCACGTCCCGGCCCGGGCAGGTGCGTTTCTGCCCGACCACCTCCATCAGCGCGCCGGCGAACCGCATATTGCCCTCGGCGGCGCTCTCGGCGGACGTGGCGTCCAGGATCGCGGCCATGCCCTCGAACGCGGTGCGGCCCGCTTCCGGGGAGAGTCCCATCAGCTCGGTCAGCGTCGCGAAGGTGAGCGGGAAGGCGTACTCGGTGCGCAGGTCCGCGCTACCGGACTCGCAGAACTCGTTGATCAGCGGGACCGCCAGACGTTCGATGGTGGCGCGCAGGGTGTGCAGGTCTACGGCCTCGAGACCGGCGACGATCGGCGGACGTAACCGGGCATGCTCCGCACCGGCCGATCGCAGCGCGTTGGGACGGTACTCCATCATCGGTAGCAGCGGGCAATCCGGCGGCACGGTCCGCTGCCAGCGGCGCGGGTCGGCGGGAAAATGGTCGGGGTCGTGCAGGATTCGTAAGGCGTGGCGGTAGCCCACCACCAGTGTCGCGGGTACGTCCGGCGCCAGCTCCACCGGAATCAGCGGCCCGAATTTGCGCCGCATCTCCCGATAGGCCCGGTCCGGGTCGGCGGCGAACTCCGGGGTGTACAGGGGCACCCGGTGGCCGCCGGAATCCAGGGGCGATCCCTGCATCGGGGGTGCGGCGTGGTCGGTGGACGAAAAAGGCATGGGCGCGTGCTCCAGTACGGAAAGGGCGGTGGTGGCGGATCACCCGGCAGGCACGGTGCGGCGGCGTGGATCCGGCAGTGGACGCCACTGGATGCCGCAACGCGCGAGGCGGCCGCTCGATTCGGGCCGCGAGCCGGGGCCGGGTAATCGTGGATGACCGCAGATCCCGATTGTGTTGCCGCGGAGTGCTACCCGAACTCCGAGTCGGCAGTGTGGGTGCCGCTTCTCCCGGGAACCGGTGATCGGAGCGGAACTGCCCGGGGCAGGCGAGCTGCTATCGCGCTGGGCGGGCACGAAGGCCGGGGTCGTGCGGCCGGGACCTTCGCCTGCGGGCGACGCGGTGAAATACGCACCGGTGCAGCATGTCCCGGATGCCCGGCGAACGGGCGTGGTGGTCGTCGGCACTGAAATGGTCTCCCGGCGCGCAAGGTACCGGCGGGGTGCGACACGCCGAGGTGGCCGGTGCTCGGCGCCCTGATCTGCCGGATGAAGTGGGGCGTCGTGATCGGGCACAGCGATTCTCCCCCCTCGGTCCGACCATAGTGAGGTGAATTGTAGTCCAGCACTTGGGAATACCGATGGCAGTCCTCGTATGGTGGGTGGTATTCGCGACAGTGGTCCGGTTGTTGCGAAAATCGCCGCGGCAGTGTTCCTTCGGCGCGAGCGGCGGGGAAGCCGGGTACGCGGCGGCCGGTGGGGTGTATCCGGACGATACGCCCCACCGGCCGTCTCTTCTCGTGTGACAGGCGGGCCGAAGCCGTCCGTTCACCGCGCCCCTCATCGGTACGGTGGCCGGACTTTCGCTGTCACGGTGAGTAGCCGATCACCGATCGGCGTTCAGGTAGTTCCTCCAACCGCCGTAGGTGGTGATATCGGTTGCGTCACGTGATGATTCGTAGTCGCAGGCGAACCCCGTCACCCACCGCCCGGAATCCAGTTCGACCTTGCCCAGCGTCATCGGTGCGGGCAGATTGCCGAGGAACGTGCCGAGGGCCGCGGGGGAGAGCCGATACAGTTCGCCGGGTAGCGAGCTGCCGGTCTCGGCTCCCACGCGCAGCATGCCCGGTTTGGGTGGGCTGGCCGGCAGTGCGACCATCCGGTAAGCGGCCGATGTCCGCACCTCGCCGAGGAACCGGGCCTTGGCCTGCTCCAACTGGTGGTGCAGCGGGAGTCCGCGCAGGTGTGCGCCGACGACGAGAAGATCGGTACCGGTCTCGGTGAGCAGTGGCACGGGTTCGCCGAGGAGCCGGGCGGCCAGGTCGATACCCACCTGATCGGCGAAGGCGGGCGTGACGAACATGACCCCGAACGGGTCCCCGTCCGCGGTTTCCTCGCCCGGAACCGCGACGGCGGCCAGGTCGAGCAGGTTGCAGAAGTTGGTGAAGGTGCCCATCCGGCTGTTGATCGAGATCGGGTCGGCCGTGACGGCGGCGATCGTCGGATGCTCGGTGGTGGTGGGCAGGAGCAGCGCGGGGTAGTCGGCGAACAGGCGGCGCGCGGTGGCTGCCGCGTGCGCGAGTGTGCCGAGGTCGGTGACGTAGGCGTGCGCGGCGGGACGCTCTCCGCCCCGGATGATCCCGGCGACCACCGGGTCGACGCCGGCGGGCTCGCCGCTCAGGAATTCGCCCACAGCGGCGTACCGCTGCGCGACTATGGCGCCGTCGTAGAGGAGTGTCGCGGCGTCGAGCAGTTCGGTGATATCGACTGTCGCGACCTCGCCGCCGCCGGCCCGCCAACGGTCGACGGTGGCGTCGAAAGCCGCTCGGTAGGCGGGTGTGAGGGCGGTCAGGTTGTGTTCGGCGGGTACGGCGAGCGTTGCCCGGGTGGGCGCGCCCAGGGGAGCGTCGGCGGGCCACGGCCGGGAGCGGGGGTCGGCGGGGTCGGGGCCGATCATGGCGTTCGCGACCGTGGTCGCCAGGCCGAGATCCCGGGCGAAGACGGTGACCGCGTCGTAGTCGGGACAGGCCGGGACGACACCTGCGGTGGGGACCAGACCCAGGGTCGGCTTGATACCGACGATGCCGTGCAGGGCGGCGGGCACCCGGCCCGAACCGGCGGTATCGGTGCCCAGTGCGGCATCGACCATGCCGAGCGCCACGGCGACCGCCGACCCCGAACTGCTGCCGCCGGAGACACGGTCGGGGAACAGGCCGTTGCGCACCGGACCGTACGGACTGCGGGTGCCGACGAGGCCGGTGGCGAACTGGTCGAGGTTGGTCTTCCCGAGGACCAGGGCGCCCTGCGCGACGAGCCGCGCGACGGCGGGCGCGGTGTGCTCCGGGACAGACGAGAAGCTCGGGCAGGCGCAGGTGGTGGGCAGGCCGGCGATATCGATATTGTCCTTGACCGCCAGCAGCAGCCCGGCCAGCGGGAGCGCTTCGCCCTGAGCGACGCGGGCGTCGACGGCGGCCGCCTCGGCCAGCACAGTCGCTTCGGCCCGCAGGGTGATCCAGACCTCGGGCCGATCGGCTTCGCGGATGGTCCGGTAGGCCCGCGCGACCTTGTCGGCCGCGTTCGCGAACTCCTCCGCCACCGGCGTGGCTAGCGGTAGTTGCTCCATGGTCATGCCGCTCCTTCGGTTTCGATGGCGACCAGAGGTGCGCCTGTGGTGACTTGATCGCCTGCCGCGACGATGATTGTGCGGACGGTACCGGAGACCTCCGCGAGCACCGGAAGCTCCATCTTCATGGCCTCGAGGACCAGGAGCGTGCCGCCCGCTTCGACGTATTCGCCCTCGCCGACCTCCACTCGCCAGACATTGGCCATCATGGGCGCCGCGGCGATATGGGCGTTCGCGGGCAGGTCGAGTTCGTCGGCGCTCGTCTCGGGTGCGGGCTCCGGCTCGGCGCGGTCGCTGAGTTCGCCGCTCTCCTCCCACCGGCGCCGTTCCGCGGCGAACGCGGCCTGGCGGTGTTCCTCGGTGACGGCGATCTCGCGCGCGTTCTCGCGGAGGAAATCGAGATGCTCGGCGAACGCGAATTCACCGGTGGTCGTGCGCATCTCGAAGCGGCCGGCGGACATATCGGCGCGGAGGTCGAGCAGTTCCTCGGCGGAGACCGGGTACCAGCTGATCCGGTCGAAGAACCGCAGCAGCCAGGGCTTACCGGATTCGAACGGGGGACGCTGCCGGTAACCGGACCAGATCGGGATCGTGCGCCCGACCAGCTGGTAGCCGCCGGGGGATTCCATACCGTAGACGCAGAGGTACTTGCCGCCGATGCCGACGGCGTCGGAGGGGGTCCAGGTGCGGGCGGGATTGTATTTGGTGGTGACCAGGCGGTGCCGGGGATCCAGTGGGACGGCCAGCGGCGCGCCCAGGTAGACGTCGCCGAGTCCGAGCACCATGTATCGGGCGTCGAAAACGATATCGCGCACCTCGTCGACGCTGTCCAGACCGTTGATGCGCCGGATGAACTCGATATTCGACGGCAGCCAGGGAGCATCGGGACGGACGCCGCGGCCGTAGCGCTCGATCGCCTGCCCGATGGTCGGGTCGTCGAAGGACAGGGGCAGCTCGAGATGACGGCTCGGGACCCGCAGGTCGGCGGTATCGGGGATATCGTCCTCGAGTTCGCCGAGGAGGCGGACCACCGTGCGCTGGTCGATGACGTCGGGGTCGAAGTGCAGGTGCAGGGAGCGCACACCGGGGGTGATATCGATCAGTCCGGGAATGGAGGCGTGTTCGAGGCGTTCGCTCAGTGCGTGGACGCGCATCCGCAGACCCAGATCGAGTTCCATCGGGCCGTATTCGATCAGCACATTGTCGTCGCCGCCGCGCAGGTATTTGACCTCCGGCGTGCCGGTGTCGGCGTCCCGACGGCCGAGGACGCCGTTGTCCTGCTCGCGGGCGCCGAGCAGTTCGGGAGCGGGGAGTCCGCGGCCGCGCAGCGCGGGTGAGGAGCGGAACTCGGCGGTGCGGTCGTCGGCGACCGGGACGAATCGGACCTGGTCGCCGGGCCGCATCTGGCCCAGTTTCCAGCGGTGGGCGGAGACCACGGTCAGCGGGCAGGCGAAACCGCCCAGGCTCGGGCCGTCGGGGCCGAGCAGGATCGGGGTGTCGCCGGACAAGTTGAGCGCGCCGACACTGTACGGGCAGTCGTGCAGGTTGGAGGGATGGAGGCCGGCGTCCCCGCCGTCGGTGCGCGACCAGGTCGGTTTCGGGCCGGCCAGGCGCAGTCCGGTGCGGTTGGCGTGGGCCTGCACCTGCCAGGTGGCGTCGTAGAACTGGGCGATATCGGCGGGGGTGAAGTAGTCGGGCGCGGGCTGGGGACCTTCGCCGACCCCGACGTACCAGGTATGGCCGAACTCCGGGCGTTCGCCGACCGGGATGGGCGCGGGTTCCAGCAGACCGCCCGCGTCGGGTTTGATGCCGAGGATATCGCCGGTGGCGACGGCGCGGCCGGTGATACCGCCGAACCCGCCGAGGGTGAAAGTGGCCGCGCTGCCGTGGTAGTCGGGGGCCAGGATGCCGCCGCGGATGGCGAGGTAGGTGCGCAGACCGGTGTCGTGGGGGGCTCCGATCTCGAGCACCGAACCGGCGGGGACCGTAACCGGCTCCCACATCGGGACCGGCTGGTCGTCCACCGTGACGGGAGCGTCGGCGCCGGTCACGCAGACGATCGTGGAGTCGGTGCAGCGGATCCGGGGGCCCAGCAGGGTGGCTTCGAGACCGTTCTCGCCCAGCGAATTCCCGACCGCGTGGTTGGCCAGTTGGAAGGACAGATCGTCGAACGCGCCCGACGGCGGGATGCCCACGTTCCAGAGCCCGAGCCGGCCGGGAAAGTCCTGGATGGTGGTGGAGACACCGGCCCGCAGTATCTCGAGGCGGGGCCGGATCGTGGCGAGGCTGCCGAGCGTCGCCGTGGTGTGGCGGGCGTCGAGCATCGGTGAACTCGTGGCGGCGGCGCGCAATTGGGGGAGGTTGGTGGTGATGCCGAACATCCGGGTCTCGTCCAGTGCCGCGCGGAGCCGGTGCAGGGCCTCGGGGCGGCTCGCGCCGGAGGTGATGATCTTGGCGATCAGCGGGTCGTAGTAGGGGCTGATCTCGGTACCGGTTTCGACCCAGGTCTCCACTCGCGCGCTCGCACCGGGAATCTCGACCCCGGTGAGAGTGCCGGCGCCGGGACGGTAGTCGTTGCCGGGGTCCTCGGCGTAGACCCGCGCTTCCACGGCGAAGCCGGTGATGGGCGGGCCGGCGTCGGGGATCGCGTCGAGGAACGCGCTGTCGCCGCCCGCGAGGCGCAGCATCCACTCGACCAGGTCCACACCGGTGACCGCCTCGGTGACCGGATGCTCCACCTGCAGGCGGGTGTTCACCTCGAGGAACGAGGCCTCGCCCCGGTCGACGTCGTAGATGAACTCGACCGTTCCGGCGGAGCGGTAACCGACTTCACCGAGCAGCCTCCGGCTCGATTCGAGCAGTCGTTCGCTGACGGTGTAGGGGAGACCGGGGGCGGGCGCCTCCTCGATGACCTTCTGGTTGCGGCGTTGCAGGCTGCAGTCGCGGGTGCCCAGGGATACGGCGCGGCCCCGCCCGTCGCCGAAGATCTGCACTTCCACATGGCGGGCGCGGGCGACGAAACGTTCCAGATACACCGCCGCGGAGCCGAAGTTCTTCTGTGCCAGCCGGATGACGCGCTGATAGGCGTCGGTGAGCTCGGCGGGTCCGGCGCAGGCGGCCATCCCGATACCGCCGCCGCCCCCGGCCGCCTTCAGCATGACCGGATATCCGATCCGGTCGGCCTCCGCCAGCGCTTCGTCCGGGCCGGTGAGCAGACCGCTGCCGGCGACGAGCGGGACACCGGCGTGCGCCGCGGCCTCGCGGGCGCTGTGCTTGTCACCGAAGAGCCGCAGATGTTCGGCGGCGGGACCGACGAACGCGAGACCGGCGGCCTCCACCTCCGCGGCGAAATCGGCGTTCTCGGAGAGGAATCCGTAACCGGGATGGACCGCGGTCGCGCCGGTGGACAGCGCCGCCTCGATCACGGCGTCGGCCCGCAGATAGGACTCGGCGGCCGGTGCGGGCCCGAGCCGGACCGCGTGATCCGCCATCCGGACGTGCCGGGCGCCCTCGTCGGCGTCGGAGAACACCGCGACCGTCGCTATCCCGAGCCGCCGGGCGGTGCGCAGGATGCGGCAGGCGATCTCGCCGCGATTGGCGATCAGCAGGCAGGCGGGCAGCGGCGTATGCAGTTGCGTATACAACTGCGGGGCGGTCTCGGTCACGGTCGATCCTCTCGGCGTGGACAGTGCGGCTACCGGAGTAGCCGGGATTTCAGGTCTTGGTCGCGCGGGCCAAGCGGGTCAGTTGCAGTACTTGACCGGCACGGTCGGCCACCACGCGGCGGGACTGGTCGATATGGGCGAGCAGTTGCGCACGCGCGCCGGTCAGGTCGCGCGCAAGGACGGCCTCACCGATGGCGATGTGCTCGTCGATGGTCGCGAGCATGCGGTCCGGGGTCAGATAGTCGAACATTCGGACCGGGCGGATCCGGGCGTTCACCGTTTTCAGGGCGTCGGTCAGGGCATGGTTGCCCGAGGAGTCCAGCAGGACGGTGTGGAACTGTTCGTCGGCGTCGACGAAACCGGCGTCCGGCTCCGGGGGCGCGGTGCGGAACGCGCGCCAGCGGTCGATCTCCGGTCCCAGGATCGCGCGGTCGTGACCCAGGTCCGGATCGTCGACGACGCGGCCGATGCCCTGCACCTCCAAGGTGATCCGCAGCTCGTAGAAATCGCCCAGGGTGTCCAGGCGCGGGCGATACGGGAACAGACCCGCGTCGCGGCGTTCGACGAGTCCGTCGGCCTGCAACCGGGCCAGCGCCTCCCGTACCGGGGTCCGCGAGACGCCGTAGCGCTCGCCCAGCCGCTCCTCGCCGAGCCGCTCATCGGACGCCAGCGCGCCCGCCATGAGTTCGTCGCGCAGCGCCTTGTACACAGTGTCGCTGCGTGATTCGCGTTTGCTTCGTGGTTCGGTCACGACGCGCAGCCTAGAGAGTCATGGCGGCGCGGACGGTGTCGACAGCCCCGGCCCCGCCTGCCCCGGTAGAAGTGACCCGGCCGCTCTCGAGCACGTAATACCGGCTCGCGGCCCGCAACGCGAACCCGATGTGCTGTTCCACCAGCAGCACCCCGAGACCACCGCGGCTCACCAGTTCGGTGATGGTGTTCTCGATCTCGGCGACCACCGAGGGCTGGATGCCCTCGGTGGGTTCGTCGAGGATCAGCATGCGCGGTTCGGTGATCAGCGCCCGGGCGATGGCGAGTTGCTGACGTTGCCCGCCCGACAGCAGTCCGGCGCGGCGGTCGAGCAGATCCTTCAGAGCGGGAAAGAGATCCAGCATCTCGTCGATCAGCGCCGCACCGCGTTTGCGACCGTCGGCCACCACCCGCAGGTTCTCGGCGGTGGTGAGGTGGCCGAAGCACTGCTGGCCCTGCGGCACATAGGCGAGACCGCGGCGGACGCGTGCGCTCGGTCGCAGCGAGGTGATGTCGGCGCCGTCGAAGCGGATACGACCCCGGTCGGCGCGTACCAGCCCGACCGCCGCCCGCAACAGTGTCGTCTTCCCGGCGCCGTTGTGGCCCATGATCGCGGCGACACCGTCGGCCGGGACCTCGATCCCGACTCCGTGCACCACCTCGGTGCGGCCGTAGCCCGCGTGAACGTCGATCAGTTCCAGCATCGGGTCACACTCCCTGTCCATCGGTAGTGGGCGGGGGCCCTGAGTGGTGGGGCTCCGCTACCGCCTCGCGCGTACCGTCTCGCTCGGCGACGGCGGAGGTGCCCAGATACGCCTCCTGGACCAGCGGGTCGGCCTGCACCTCGGCCACCGTCCCTTCGGCGAGTACCGCGCCGCGCGCCAGCACGGTCACCGAGGTGGCGAAACTGCGCATGAAATCCATATCGTGCTCGACGACCACGACCGTGCGTTCACCGCCGATGCGGCGCAGCAGGTTCCCGGTCTCCTCGCGCTCTTCCTGACTCATACCGGCGACCGGTTCGTCCAGCAGCAGTACCGAGGCGTCCTGGACCAGCAGCATGCCGATCTCGAGCCACTGCTTCTGGCCGTGGGCCAGCGTCCCGGCGGGTTTGTCCCGCAACTGGGTGAGCCCGATGGTCTCCAACGCCTGTTCGATCGACTCGGAGACCCGGGCCGGCCGTCGGCGCAGCATCGTCCACACCGACCGCCCGGCTCCCGCGGCGATATCGAGGTTCTGCAGGACCGAGAGCTCTTCGAAAACGCTCGCGGTCTGGAAGGTGCGCCCCACACCGAGGCGGGCGATCTGATGCACCTTCTTGCCCAGTAGTTCGACCCCGGACTTCTGCACCGACCCGGTGGCCGGCACCAGACCGGTGATCGCGTCGATCATGGTGGTCTTCCCGGCCCCGTTGGGGCCGATGAGGAACCGCAGATCACCCTGGAACAGCGTCAGATCCACGTTCGAGACCGCGGTGAACCCGTCGAATTCGACCGTCAGCCCCCGGACCTCCAGGTAATCGCTGTGCATTCCGGCGTTACCGCCGATGACCGGGGTCTCGCTCGACACCTGCTGGGTCATGACGACACTCCTACCGGGGTAGCGGGCGCGGTTTCCGGCGCCGGCCCGGGCGGCGCCGATTCCTTGTCCGGGTCCCGTTTCCGCCGTCGCAGCAGCGTCACCAGGCCCGCGAGTCCGGCCGGGAAGAAGCCGACCACGACGATGAACAGGACGCCCTGCGCGTAGACCCAGCCGGAGGGGAAATTCTCCGACAGACTGGTCTGCGCCCAGGCCACCGCGATCGCGCCCAGCACCGGACCGAGCAGCGTGGTGCGGCCGCCGATCGCGACACCGGTGAGGAAGGCGATGGACGGGACGATCCCGATATCGGCGGGGGAGATGATCCCGACGATCGGCACGAACAGCGCCCCGGCGATACCGGCGAACAGTGCCGCCACCGCATACGCGACCACCTTGACGTTGGCCGGGTCGTACCCGAGGAAGCGCACCCGCTCTTCTTGGTCGCGAACCGCCACCAGCAGTTCGCCGTAGCGGCTGTACATCAACTGCCGGGTCAGCGCGACGATCACCAGCAGGGTGGCGGCCGCGACGAAGAACAGCAGTCGCCGGTTCACCGGGTCGTTGAGCGCCAGTCCGAAGAAACTGCGGAAACGGTTGAGCCCGTTGCTGCCGCCGGTGGACTGCTGGCCCACCAGCAGGATCGCGAAGGCCGCGGCCAGCGCCTGGGACAGGATCGCGAAATACGCGCCCTTCACCTTGCGCTTGAACACCCCGAGTCCGAGCACGACCGCCACCAGCGGCGGCACGATCAGGATGCCGAGCACGGTGACCACCGGCGAGGCGAACGGGACCCAGTATCCGGGCAGGTCGCGCATACCGGCGATCTGCATGAAATCGGGGACCTCGTCGCCGCGCAGCTGCGCGTCGGAGATCTTCAGGTGCATGGCCATGATGTAGGCGCCGAGCCCGAAGAACACGCCCTGCCCCAGGGTGAGCATGCCACCCCGGCCCCAGGCCAGCCCGATGCCGACGGCGACGATGCCGAAGCACAGGAACTTGCCGAGCAGGTTGAGCCGGAAGTCCGAGAGCACCGCGGGCGCCACCGCGAACAGCAGTACGGCGGCGATCGCGAAACCTGAATAGGCCTTCCAGCGGGTAGTCAAGAATCCCCTCATACCAGACTCCTCGACCGGATCATGAACAGTCCCTGCGGGCGGACCTGCAGGAAGATCACGATGATGACGAATACGATCACCTTCGCCACCGAGGCGGTGGTGCTGTACTCGATGAACGAATTCAGCAGACCCAGTGCCACCGCGGCGATCACCGCGCCCCGGATCTGCCCGAGACCGCCGATGACCACCACCAGGAACGCGTCCACCAGGTAGGCGGCGCCGGTGTTGGAGCTGGTGGAGCCGATCAGGGTGAGCGCCACTCCGGCCACTCCGGCGAGCCCGGAACCGAGGAAGAACGTCGTGATATCGGTGCCGCGGCTGGAGATCCCGCTGGTTTCCGCGAGATCACGATGCTGGACCACAGCGCGGATCCGGCGGCCCATCGCGGTGTATTTCATGGTCACCGCGATGGCGGTCACGCAGAGTACCGCGAGCAGCATGATGAAGATCCGAGTCTTGGGGACCACGGCCCCCAGGATCTCCACCCCGCCGCCGAGCCACTCCGGCGTCACCACACGTACGGCCGGCGCGCCGAAGATGTCGCGCGCCGCCTGCTGCAGGATCAGGCCCACGCCGAAGGTCACCAGCAGGGTGTCCAGCGGCCGGTCGTACATGCGTTTGATCAGCATCACCTCGAGGGCGACGCCCATCAGACCACCGACCAGGAACCCGACGAGCAGCGAGACGATGAGGGAGACCTCGGCATTGGAGACGAGGTATTCCTGCACCGTGTAGGCCGTATAGGAACCCGCCATGATGAACGCGCCGTGGGCCATGTTGATGACCCCCATCTGACCGAAGGTCAGCGATAGTCCCAGGGCCGCGAGCAACAGGATGGAACCCAGGCTCAGGCCGGTGAACAGCTGGCCGATGAGTGCTTCCACTACGCGTCAGCCCCCGAGTCCTTCGGCCCACGAGTAGCCGGTGAGGTACGGGTCCGGTGCGACGGGCTGTCCCGAATCCCAGACGCTGTAGATCAGGCCGTCGGGGCGGATCTCACCGATGCGGGCGGTTTTGGTGATGTGGTTGTTCTCGCCGTCGATGGTCACCGGGCCCTCGGGCGCGGCGAAGGTGACGCCGCCGGCGGCTTTCTGCACCTCCGGCACCGCGAACGACTGCGCCTTCTCCACGGTGTTCTTCCACAGGTACACCGACACGTAGGCGGCTTCCATCGGATCCGAGGTCGGCTTGTTCGCGCCGTATTTCGCTTTGTAGGCCTTGACGAAGGCGTTGTTCTCGGGGTTGTTCACAGTCTGGTAGTAGTTCCAGGCCGTCAGCTGACCGGCGATGTTCTGCACACCGATACCGCCGACCTCCTCCTCGGCGATGGACACCGAGACGACCGGCATATCCTTCGGGTTCAGGCCGACGTTCTTGTACTCCCGGAAGAACGCCACGTTGGAATCGCCGTTGAGGGTGTTGAACACCGCGTCGGCGTCCGCGCCGCGCACCTTGTTGACGATCGTCGAGAAATCGGTGGAACCCAGCGGGGTGTAGTCCTCGCCCTTGATCTCGATTCCGTTCGCCTCGGCGTAGGCCTTGATGATGCGGTTCGCCGTCTGCGGGAAGACATAGTCGCTACCGACGAGATACAGCGATTTGACGCCGCGACCCTTGAGATAGTCCAGTGCGGGCACGATCTGCTGGTTGGTGGTGGCGCCGGTGTAGAAGATGTTCTTCGAGGATTCGAGGCCCTCGTACTGGACCGGGTAGTACAGCAGCGCATTGCGATCCTCGAACACCGGCAGCATCGCCTTGCGACTGGAGGAGGTCCAGCCGCCGAACACGGCGGCGACGCAATCGCTGCTGATCAGCTTCTCCGCCTTCTCGGCGAAGACCGTCGGCTCCGAGGCGCCGTCCTCACCGACCAGTTGGATCTGCTTGCCCAGGACACCACCGGCGGCATTGATCTCGTCGACCGCCAGCCGGATGGAATCCCGCACGGTGACCTCGGAGATGGCCATCGTGCCCGACAGCGAGTTCAGCGATCCGACCTTGATCGCCGGGCCCGCGGTATCGACACAGGATTGTGTGCTCGCGCCGACCTGGTCCGATGCCGAGCTACCGCAGGCGGTCACGGCCAGCGCGGTTGCGCACAGGGCGGCCGGCAGGGCGAGCAACCGGCGGGCCCGCCTCTTTCGTGGGTGGCGCTTCGCCACGCCTGTCATGGGTTTTCCGAGTTTCTCGGTTCTGGCTGCATTCATGACCGTTCGGCCTCCACTCAGGACAGGTCAGCCCGCTGACTTGCTCATCCGGCTCGCTGTATACAGCGGCGTATACGAGGAATTACGCTAGGGACGCTGTGTTTCGGTCACGTATCGCAGCGTGAAGCTCGGGTATCGATCGGCGGACGGATCCGGCCGCGCTGCTGAGAGCAGATCCGCTCACAGCAGCGTGCGGTGCCGGTCCCCGCCCTGGTCGGGCACGGTGAGAACATGGCTCACGACGACGAAAAATCCCCGCTCTTCAGCTGGCGCGCCCGCGAACAACTGCTCGCCCGGCGCATCCTCGTACTCGACGGTCCGCTCGACGACGACAACGGAACCCTGCTCGCCACCCAGTTCCTCACCCTCGCCGCCGAGGACAGCGAGGCCGGCATCTCGCTGTGGATCCACTCACCCGGCGGTTCGGTCCCTGCCATGCTCGCCATTCGCGACGTCATCCGGCTGGTGCCCTGCCCGGTCTCCACCCTCGCCCTGGGCCTCGCGTGCAGCGCCGGACAATTCCTGCTGTCCTCGGGCACCCGGGGCAGACGCTTCGCGCTTCCGCACGCCCGGATCCTGATGCACCAGGGGTCGGCGGGAATCGGCGGCACGGCCGTCGATGTCGAGGTCCAGGCCGACGATCTGCGCTACACCGTGGAAACCGTCCTCGGCCTGATCTCCGAGGACACCGGGCAGCCCTACGACCGGGTCTACGACGACTCGCTGCACGACCGCTGGTTCAACGCCGAACAAGCCAAGGAGTACGGGTTCATCGACCATATCGTCGGCGAGTTCGGGCAGGTCGTCCCGCAGCGGCAGCGGGTGGGGATCTCCGCATGACCGGATTCGCGGGCGACGCGATCAGCAGCGCATTCGAGCCGAGAGGGCACGCCATGAGCACGTACACCATTCCCAACGTGATCGCCCAGCACCCGCGCGGTGAGCGGATCACCGACATCTATTCGCATCTGCTCGCCGAACGGATCGTCTACCTCGGCACCCCCATCGATTCGGGTGTGGCCAACGCGCTCATCGCGCAACTGCTGCACCTGGAATCGGAGAGCCCGGGACAGGAGATCCACTTCTACGTGAACTGCGAAGGCGGTGATCTCTCGTCCATGCTCGCGGTGTACGACACCATTCAGCACATCGGCGCGCCGGTGCACACCACCTGCGTCGGACAGGCCATCGCGGTCGGCGCGGTGCTACTGGCCGGCGGCGCCCCCGGGCACCGATCGATGCTCCCGCACGCCCGGGTGGTGCTGCACCAGCCGGCGGCGCAGGGCCGGGGCGCGATCCCCGATCTGATCCTGCAGGCCGACGAACTGGTGCGGATGCGGGCCGAGATCGAATCCATCCTGTCCCGCCACACCGGGCAGACGGCCGAACGGCTCCGGCACGACACCGACCGCGACCGGGTGTTCACCGCGCAGAGCGCTGTCGAATACGGATTGGTGGACCGGATTCTCGAGCCGCGGGGTTGAGGTGGCGCGTCGCGATCCGGGCGGGTGGCCGCGGCCTGCCGGGCGCGTTCGGATAAGGGGGCTCACCGAACCGGCCGGGCGAGCGTGATTCCCGGGTGACCGATCGGGTCAGGCGGCCCGGAGCAACACATTCGGTCCGGCGCCGGACCCGGGTGCGACCGCGGACCGCCGGTGGGACCGGAGCCGCTCGGAGACCACGCCGGTGAGCTCGCCGAGGGAGGTGCCCAGGGCGCCGGCCAGCGCCGCGATCATCTCGCTCGACGGCTCCTTCCGGCCGCGTTCGACCTCGGACAGATACTGCGGGGAAACGCCCGCGCGCTCGGCGGTTTCGGCAAGCGTTTCGCAGTGTTCGCGGCGCAGGGTGCGCAAATGTTCGCCGAGCACCTCGCGCCACAGCGGTTCGGGCTGGTCCGCCGGTCGGCGAGGCGGCCGCTCGGCGCGTCCACCGGGGATCGAGTGGAGTCTGCGGGGCTCGGTCATGGATCGAGCCTAGAACCGGATCGGCAGGCCCGGACGAATTACGCTACGGGCGTACAACCGGGTCGCCTCCGGTGAGTGCGGGACCGGAAACCGTTGTGTGGACAACCGAACGTCGTAATCGGTCCACGGGCGCGGGGTGGTCCAGTGGGCGACGCGGGCCCGGCGTGTTCGTCGGGCCCGCGCGCGGTCAGCTGCTGCCGAACAGGCCGCGCAGCAGGTGGCGGGCCCAGTTCGCCGGATCATCCCAGCCGCGATCCCCGTGCCGGTTCCAGTGGTCGTCGCGGTCTCGATGGTCGCCGCGGTTCCAGTGGTCATCGCGATCACGGTGGTGATCGCGGTCGTGATCGCCGTGCCGATCCCGGTCGACTTCGGTGTACCCGGGCGCCGACGCCGCCGGATCGGCCACCGCGCCGGCGGCCAGGGCAGCCGGCGGGAGCAGGGCTATCACACCAGCGACGGCGATCCGGGCGGTGGCCCGGCGGGTCGCGGATGCACTTGTCTTGCGCAACACTTCGAATCCTCTCGTAATGCGCCTTCCGGCGCCGCGGAGAGGCCGCGCGAGAAGGCGATAGGCATTCACCTTCGCGTAGTCGTCACGAATGTCACAGGCCTTCGGAAGATTCCGGGAAAGAATCATCCCTGAGTACTACGGGATTTCCCCGGCAGCATTCGGCGACCGGCACGAGTGGTCGATCCGCGGCTTCCGATCGGAGTCGGCGCAGTGTCATATCCGGACCCCGCCTGTCGCGTTCTCCCTCACAGTGGGGAGTTTTCGAGGTGCCGGAACTTTCCGGGACGTGGCATCGTTGTCAGAGAGATCAGGATGGATCGACCGTGATCCGTCTGGCTCGCAACAGAAAGTATGAAGTAAGTATCATGGCTCAAGGCAGTGTGAAGTGGTTCAACAGCGAGAAGGGCTTCGGCTTCATCGCGCAAGACGGGGGCGGACCTGACGTCTTCGTGCATTACTCCGCGGTTTCCGGAAGTGGCTTCCGGTCCCTCGAAGAGGGCCAGCGGGTGGAGTTCGAGATCGGGCAGGGCCAGAAGGGTCCGCAGGCTCAGGATGTTCGCTCCATCTGAGTGATGTGACGATGTAGCGGGGCCCCGCACCGAAAGGTGCGGGGCCCCGCGTCGTATCCGGGACCGGTGCCGCCGCGCATGCGGGGGACGCGGGAGGTTCGATCGGTGGGTCACCAGGTCGAGCGGGCGGGTCCCTGTTTCGCCGATCGTGTCCCGGGGCCGGTCGCGTCCCTCTATATATATCTTTTGCGGGAGTATTTCACCGGGTGTCCATCCGGGACGTCATCCAGTGTGGTGAATCGGGTCATTTCGGACCGCTCAGCGCATAGGCCCAGCGAAATGGTGGCTTGCGCCGGAATCGTTCTCCGCTGATCACCGTTACATTCCGAATGTGTGCCGCATTCGGCTCGGTTCGGCAAAACTGCAGGTAGAGGTCGAAAATATTGCGCTCAGCCGCCTATCTCGATCAGATATCGTGACACATGTCACTGGACCCGAGAATTTTGTAATGACCGGGTATCCCTGAGTCGATGTACCCCGTGACAGTCGATTTCGGCTGGGCACTTATTCGAAAGGACATTCCATGATCCCCGTAATCATCGATACCGGTTCGGCTGCCCTGAGCGGTGTGTTCAACACGCTGTGGACGCTCCTGTTCGGCTGAGCCGCCTACGAAAAGCCCCCGGTCTCCTACCGCGCTGGAGACCGGGGCTTTTCGCTGTCCGGGTCGTTCCCGCGAGCTGGGTGCAGGTCCCGTGCGCGTGATTCCGCCCACCCGCCCGGGCGGGTACGCGCTGGTCGGTACGGGCGCTGTGGAGGCCTGGGAGCAGGGGCCGGAGCACAGCCGGATCGGGCCGAACTAAGCTTGGGCGCGTCAACTGGCCGTCCCCACATCCAGGAGTACCCCACTGTGAGCCAAGCAGGCCGTCCTGTAGTTCTGATCGCCGACAAGCTCGCCCAGTCGACCGTCGATGCGCTCGGTGACGGTGTCGAGGTCCGCTGGGTCGACGGCCCGGATCGGCCCGCGCTGCTGGCTGCGGTGCCGGAAGCCGATGCGCTGCTCGTCCGCTCCGCGACCACCGTCGACGCCGAAGTCCTCGAAGCGGGCAAGAACCTGCAGATCGTCGCCCGGGCCGGCGTCGGCCTGGACAACGTCGATGTGCCGGCGGCCACCGAACGCGGTGTCATGGTCGTCAACGCCCCGACCTCCAATATCCACACCGCCGCCGAACACGCGGTCACCCTGCTGCTGAGCGCGGCCCGCCAGATCCCGGCCGCCGACGCCACCCTGCGTGAGCACACCTGGAAGCGCAGCAGCTTCAACGGGGTCGAGATCTTCGGCAAAACCGTCGGTGTGATCGGTCTCGGCCGGATCGGGCAGCTGTTCGCGGCCCGGCTCGCGGCCTTCGAAACCAAGATCGTCGCCTATGACCCCTACGTCTCCCCGGCTCGCGCCGCCCAGCTCGGTATCGAACTGCTGACCCTCGACGAGGTGCTGGAGCGGGCCGACCTCATCTCCATCCACCTGCCGAAGACCCCGGAGACCAAGGGCCTGCTGGGCAAGGATGCGCTCGCCAAGACCAAGAAGGGCGTCATCATCGTCAACGCGGCGCGCGGCGGCCTGGTGGACGAGGTCGCGCTCGCCGAGGCGATCACCTCGGGTCATGTGCGGGCCGCCGGTATCGACGTCTACGAGACCGAACCCTGCACCGACAGCCCGCTGTTCGGTCTGCCGCAGGTCGTGGTCACCCCGCATCTGGGCGCCTCCACCAGCGAAGCGCAGGACCGGGCGGGCACCGATGTAGCGAAATCCGTGCTGCTGGCCCTGGCCGGCGAATTCGTCCCCGGCGCGGTCAATGTGACCGGCGGCGTGGTCGGCGACGAGGTCGCCCCCTGGCTGGATCTGGTCCGCAAACAGGGTGCGCTGCTCGGCGCCCTCGCCGACGAACTGCCGGTGAGCCTCGAGGTACAGGTACGCGGCGAACTGGCCGCCTCCCAGGTCGAGGTGCTGCAGCTGGCCGCGCTGCGCGGGGTGTTCTCGGCGCACGTCGACGACCAGGTGACCTTCGTGAACGCGCCCGCCCTGGCCCAGGCCCGCGGGATCACCGCCGAGGTGACCACCGCGACGGAGAGTCCGAGCCACCGCAGTCTGGTGGATCTGCGCGCCGTGTTCGGCGACGGCCGCACCCTCAATGTGGCCGGTGCGCTGACCGAACCGCAGCAGGTCGAGAAGATCGTCAACATCAACGGCCGCAACTACGATATGCGCGCCGAGGGCATCAACCTGGCCGTGCTCAACTACGAGGACAGGCCGGGCGCGCTGGGCCGGGTCGGCACCGCGCTCGGCGCCGCCGAGGTCGATATCCTCGCCGCTCAGCTCACCCAGGACGCCAACAAGGAAGGTGCCACCGTGGTGCTGCGGGTGAACAAGGAGGTGCCCGAGGCGGTGCGCTCCGAGATCGCCGCCGCGGTGGGCGCCGCCAAGGTCGCGCTGGTCGACCTGTTCTGATGTAACCCCTGCGCGCTGCCGCCCGGGCCGGTGGGTAGCGCGCGCCGACGGGTACGAACCCGCCCCGGGCTCTCGCTGCCCGGGGCGGACCGGTACCCGGACACCGTCCCAGCGACAGGCATACCCGGCCCGGCAGCCGCGTCCCGCTCTGTTCGCGGCCTCGTCGTTCGTAGAAAGCGTGGTTGTCATGAAACTCGCCGTGATCCCCGGTGACGGAATCGGACCGGAAGTCGTCACCGAGGCGCTGAAGGTGCTCGATGTGGTGCTGCCCGGGGTCGAACGGACCGAATACGACCTGGGCGCCAAGCGCTACCACGCCACCGGCGAAGTGCTGCCGGAGTCGGTGCTGCCGGAGTTGAAACAGCACGACGCGATCCTGCTCGGCGCCATCGGCGACCCCTCGGTGCCCAGCGGCGTCCTCGAACGCGGACTACTGCTGCGCACCCGGTTCGCCTTGGACCACCACGTGAATCTGCGGCCCTCCAAGCTGTATCCGGGAGTCGGCAGTCCGCTGGCGGGTACGCCGGACATCGACTTCGTGGTCGTGCGTGAGGGCACCGAGGGCCCCTACACCGGGACCGGCGGCGCGATCCGGGTCGGCACCCCGCACGAGGTCGCCACCGAGGTCAGCACCAACACCCGGTTCGGGATCGAGCGGGTGGTCCGTTACGCCTTCGCCAAAGCGCAGGCTCGGCGCAAGCACCTCACACTGGTGCACAAGACCAACGTGCTCGCCTTCGCCGGTTCGCTGTGGCAGCGCACGGTCGACGCGGTCGCCGCCGAGTACGGCGATGTCGAGGTGGCCTACCAGCACATCGACGCCGCCACCATCCATATGGTCACCGATCCGGGCCGCTTCGACGTGATCGTCACCGACAACCTGTTCGGCGACATCATCACCGACCTCGCCGCGGCCGTCAGCGGCGGTATCGGCTTGGCCGCCAGCGGCAATATCGACGCCACCGGCGCCAACCCGAGCATGTTCGAACCGGTGCACGGCAGCGCCCCGGATATCGCCGGCCAGTCCAAGGCCGACCCGACCGCCGCAATCCTCTCGGTATCACTGCTGCTCGAGCACAAGGGCGAGACCGAGGCCGCCACGCGAATCCAGGAGGCGGTGGCCAAGGATCTGTCCACCCGCAGCGGGACTTCCTCGACCACCGAGGTCGGCGACCGGATCGCCGCCGCGGTCTGACCTCGGCGATCCCGGATTTGCGCGAGCGAATCCGGGTCGTGACTCCGATACCATCGGGGATACCCGGCGTATTCCCGATGGATGGCCCGAGCGCTCGGAGGGCAGCATGACCGCGTGGCACGCCACCTGTGATGCCGGCTTCGGCCCGTACACGATGCTGGATCTCTACGACCGGCCGGAAGGCGGCAAGGGTTTCGAACTCGAAGACGGGTGGTTGGTCGAGGTGGCAGCGGGGGCGCGGGGAGTTCTGGACGGCGGAAGCTATCGGTGGGAGCCGACGGCTGCCGAGGGGGATGAGTTCACCGCCGAGATCGAGGCCGACATAACGATTCGCGTGGCATTCGATCCCGCGGTGCTCATCGAGATCTGACCGGATTCCCGGTGGCCCAGCCGATCACGGCCGGGCCACCGGGCTGGTGGTCCCGAGTCCCTTCAGGGGTTTTCCGAGGCGACCGGGACCAAGGGAATCGCCACCGCGGCCAGGGCTGCTGCCGCCAGGTAGACGGCGGGGAAACCGGTCGCGGTGATCAATACGCCGAATACCGGCGGCACCGCGGCGACCATGAGGTTCTGACCGGTGTTCTGGATGCCCAACCCACGGCCGCTCCAGAAAGGTCCGGCCCGTTCGGCGATGGCGGTGAACGCCAGTCCGTTGTCGGAGACCGTGACCACCGACGCGATGACCAGCAGCGGCACGGCCGCCCACCACCATTGCGTCCAGGCCGTCAGTGCCAGCAGGGACATCGTGGCGACCGCGGCGATCGCGACCTGGCGCAGCGGGCCCATCCGGCTGCCGACGTGATCGGACCAGGCGCCCGCTCCGATCCGGCCCAGTGCGCCGAGCACCTGGGTGGCGGTGACCAGCGCTCCGGCCACGGCCAGCGACCAGCCCAGGTCGCGATGCAGCCAGAGCAGGGCGAAGGTCCAGACGGTGGCCTGCGGGACGACCAGCAGGATCGAGACGCCGTGGATGCGCCACAGGGTGCTGCTGCCCCGATAGGGGTTGGCGCCGGCGGCTTGTGCCCGCGCCGGGCGGGGCGGGTCGATGATGCCCAGCAGGCAGCTCACCGCGGCCAGTCCGGCCAGTACGGCGGGCACGGCGAGCGCGGGCGCCACACCGAACTTGTCCGCGACCAGCGGTATGGACATCGCGGCGATCCCGACTCCGATGGGCTGGCCGGTCTGCCGGATACCCATGGCCAGTCCGCGCCGGTCGGGCGGGAACCAGCCGACGATCACCCGGCCGCTGGCGCCGTTGGTGCTGGCGGCGCCGACCCCGCCCAGGAACAGCAGGACCCCGAGTACGGGGTAGCTCGTGGTGAAGGCGGCGGCCGTCCCGGCCGCGCACATGATCAGCGGACCGGTGACCAGGGCTATACGTTCACCGACCCGGTCGACCAGGTAGCCCCAGGCGATGAGCGTGCAGCACAGGCCGACCGTCGGCATGGCCACGAGCAGGCCGGCGGTGGGCAGCGGCATACCGCCGGCGGTGAGCGCGGGCAGCAGGAAGGGCACCCCGTGGACGAAGATCGCGCTGGTGGTCTGGGCGAAAACGCCGAACACGAGCATGAGCCAGCGGTGGGCGGGGGATATCTGCCTGCTGTGTGCGGCGATCGGAGCGGCCGCCGGTGAACTGGGTGCCATAGTTCCCCATCTCGGAACGAGCTATCTCAATATATGAGATACTAATCTCAAAGTTTGAACTTCAGTCCGTACGGTACACCTCAGGGCAGGAGATGCCGCAACTGGTATCGCGGTTGTCACCACCGGTCGGACCGACCGGTCGGGCGCATTCGGGCTGGTGGATCCGGCTGGATAGACTCCGACCATGCGTCTAGGTCGAGTTGCCAGTCCCGACGGGGTCGCGTTCGTCGCCATCGAGGGCGAGAACGCCAAGGAAATAGCCGAGCACCCCTTCGGCACCCCGACGTTCACCGGCCGCAGCTGGCCGGTGGCCGATGTCCGTCTGCTCGCCCCCATCCTGGCCAGCAAGGTGATCTGTATCGGTAAGAACTACGCGGCGCACGCCGCCGAGTTCGGCGGTGAGGCGCCGGCCGAACCGGTGATCTTCATAAAACCGAACACCTCCATCATCGGTCCCTCGATTCCGATCGTCCTGCCGCCCAGCTCCTCCCGCGTCGATTTCGAGGGCGAGTTGGCGGTGGTCATCGGCCGACCCTGCAAAGACGTCCCCGCCGCTCGCGCCAAGGACGTCATCCTGGGCTACACCGTCGCCAACGACGTGACGGCCCGCGACCAGCAGGCCCAGGACGGGCAGTGGACCCGGGCCAAGGGATACGACACATTCTGCCCGCTGGGCCCCTGGATCGAAACCGAGCTCGATCCGGCGGACCTCGAGATCACCACGGAACTCGACGGTGAGGTGCGCCAGCGCAGCACCACATCGCTACTGCTGCACGACATCCCGGATATCATCGAATGGGTGACCCGGGTCATGACCCTGCTCCCCGGTGACGTGATCCTCACCGGAACCCCCGAAGGCGTCGGTCCGATGAAGGACGGGCAGACCGTCTCGGTCACCGTCTCCGGTATCGGCACGCTGACCAATCCTGTTGCCGCGAAACGCTGAACGAAAGAGGGATATGACAAACGTACGGGTCCGTTTCTGCCCGTCACCCACCGGGACACCGCATGTCGGGCTCATCCGCACCGCACTGTTCAACTGGGTGTACGCCCGTCAGCACGGCGGTGCGTTCGTCTTCCGGATCGAAGACACCGACGCTGCAAGGGATTCCGAAGAGTCCTACCAGGCGCTGCTGGACGCACTACGCTGGCTCGGGCTCGATTGGGACGAGGGCCCGGAAATCGGCGGACCCTATGCGCCGTACCGGCAGTCGCAGCGCCGCGAAATCCACCGGGACATCGTCGGCAGACTTCTCGAAGCCGGTGAGGCGTACGAATCCTTTTCCACGCCAGAGGAAGTCGAAGCGCGCCACCGGGCCGCCGGACGTGATCCGAAACTCGGGTACGACAATTACGATCGCGATCTGACGGCCGAGCAGATCGCGGAATACAAGGCCGCCGGCCGCGGCGCCGTGGTCCGGTTGCGAATGCCCGACACCGACATCACCTGGCACGACCTGGTGCGTGGCGAAACCACGTTCAAGGCCGGCGTCGTCCCGGATTACGCGCTCACCCGCGGCACCGGCGACCCGCTTTATACGCTGGTTAATCCGGTAGACGACGCCACTATGCGGATAACCCACGTTCTCCGCGGCGAAGATCTGCTCTCGTCGACACCGCGTCAAATCGCTCTGCATGCCGCGCTGCAGCGTATCGGGGTCAGCGATTTCACCCCCGAATTCGGCCATCTGCCGTTCGTCATGGGCCCAGGGAACAAGAAGCTCTCCAAGCGCGATCCGGAGGCCGACCTCTTCGTTCACCGCGACCGCGGATTCATCCCCGAAGGGCTCCTGAATTACCTCGCACTGCTCGGCTGGAGCATCGCCGACGACCACGACGTGTTCTCCATGGACGAGATGGTCGCAGCCTTCGACATATCGAAAGTGAATTCGAATCCGGCCCGCTTCGATCAGAAGAAGGCCGATGCGATCAACGCCGAGCACATCCGTTTGCTGGAACCGGCTGATTTTGCCGGACGGTTGCGCGAATTTTTTGTACGGCGCGGATATGTGGACGGTGGAATAGACGAGAAGGTTTTCGCCGCCGCCGCGGATCTGGTGCAGACGCGCATTGTCGTCCTGGACGACGCATGGGGACTTTTGCGATTCCTCTTGGCACCGGTGGAAGAGTTCACCGTGGACCCCGCCGCGGGTAAGAAGAATTTGGGTCCGGACGCCGTCCCGGTATTGGATGCGGCAATTACCGCGCTCGAACCGATCACCTCCTGGACCGCCGCCGAGATCGAGAACGCATTGAAATCGGCGCTCATCGATGGATTGGAATTGAAACCACGGAAGGCATTCGCGCCGGTGCGAGTGTCGGTCACCGGTTCGCATATCAGTCCGCCGCTCTACGAATCGATGGAACTGCTTGGCCGTGAGCTCACCATGCAGCGGCTGCGCGCGGGGCGGGAGTGGGTGGCCCCGGCCGAGTGAACGCGGGTGGCACGGGGCCGCCGCCGAGGACGGCGGTGCGGCCCCGGCCCCTCCGGCGTCGAAGACGGGCCGTCGGCGGCCCCGCGGCAACCGTTACCTATCTGATGGGGCCGTGTGACCAGGCGATTTGTAGTTTCCCCGGAGCAGTTTGGTACTCTCTTTCTCGGCCGGAACGACGGTGCCACCGCAGCCAGCGATGCAACCGAAAGCCCAGGTCATTGGGGTATGGTGTAATTGGCAACACAGCTGATTCTGGTTCAGCCATTCTAGGTTCGAGTCCTGGTACCCCAGCGGAGATCGCTCTCAGCTTCATCGTCCAGATGCGGTACGGAACGAATATCCAGGCGATTTGGTCGCCGCCGCCCGGTCGGTTACGCTGATCGAGCTTCGGATCGAGAGATCCACGATCCACTCCAGCCAGGGGTTGATCACAAGTCCTGGCCCCGTCGTCTAGCGGCCTAGGACGCCGCCCTCTCAAGGCGGTAGCGCGGGTTCAAATCCCGTCGGGGCTACTCAGCTGACAGGCTCATGCTCATGGAGAGCATGAGCCTTTGCTGATTCGCAATGTCTTGCGGGGGTGCAACCCCCCCACCCCGCCCAGGCGGGCTCGGCGCCCCCTGGACCCCCCTTGGTGGACTGGAGACAGTCCGGGGTGATGCCGGGGCTGCGCCCCTGGACCCCTTTGCGTAATGCTCACCATTCGGGGTGATGCCGGGGCTGCGCCCCTGGACCCCTCGTTGTGGGCGGGATTCGGGTAGGTGGGGCGGTCTGCTGTGTGATCTGCGTCTTGATCACCTGATCACCGGGCAGGTTTCGAATCGGGTGACGGACCGGGCCGGGTTCCTGCCGTTGGCTGGTGAGCCGCTTTGTGGTCAGTGCTGTGCCGGCGCAACGATGGCGGTCGGCGACGGGGCGGTAGGAACGGTCCTCGAGCTGTGCTTTCGGCATTGCGGCGAAGGATGTGCCCGGTGGTTGTTCTTGTTCATGCCTGGACAAGCCCGCCGTCTGGGGCGTGGGGGCTGTCGATGGTCGACAGCGCGGCGGAATCGTGGGTTCAGCGGTACATCTCCGAGTCTCCGAGGGGCTGAGTCTCCGAGGGGCTGAAGAGGTGTCGGGTCCATCGCCTGGGCGAGCGATTGGCAGGCGGCTGTGGGCGTGGCGCGCGGTCCTGCTCTCGGCGATCCCGGATCGCCTATGACAGAACCGGGCGATCTCTGGATCGGCTGCGCCGTCACCGATCCGGTGGTGCCCGTGGGTCGAAGGCAGGTGCCCATCGATGACCGGCGCGGATCCGCTCATCGTCGGTGATCGGTCCGGCCGCAGTATTCGCGGCACGGCGGGCGGCGGGTCGTTACCAGCTACCCGGGCCGCTCGGAGTTCGGGCGCTGCGTGTTGTGAGGCGCTTCGGGACCGGCTGATCCGGGCATCGCTGCATGTCCGTTACGCGGGCCCGGGTGCCGCCGGCGGGACGGCACCCGAGAGCGATCAGTCGTCCAAGGCGTTGGCGGTGGAGCCGCCCAGGGGCATGGCGGGCAGACCCAGTTTGCGGTGATCCCAGCTACGAATGCGTTCGGGGACGATGCGGACGGCTACGCGTTTGTGCAGCATGCCCTCGACATACTGGCGCATATCGTCGGTGTAGGGCCCGGTGTAGCGCTCCCACACGCTGACGCCGACGGCGAACAGTTTCTCGGCGTCATCGATGACCTCGGCGCGGCCTTCGATCGACACTCCGCGGAGGGTGTCGTAGGTTTTCCCGGCCTCCACCATGGTGGTGACCGTGGCGTCGCGGCGCAGGTTGACCGCTTTCTGGGATTTGCCCTTGGTCTCGAACCACAGCTCGGGAATCGCGTCGGGCCGCTCCGGATCGGTGATCAGCGCATACCACATGGCGGTCAGGTGTGGTTTGCCGTCCGCTCCGAGGGTTGCCAGTGTGGCGACACGGCTGCGGGTGAGGAAATCGGTGATCTCGGTATCGGTCATCACGATCTGCGACCGTTGGTTCACTCCCATGGGCCAACCATAAGTGACGGCATCTGCCCGCTGCTCAGAGTCGACGGTGCAGCGCATCGGCCGCCGCGACCAGATCCGCCGCCCAGCGGGCGCCCGGACGGCGGCCCATTCGATCGATCGGACCCGATACGGAGACGGCCGCGACCACCGCGCCCTGCTGATCGCGGACGGGCGCCGAGACGCTCGCGACACCGGCCGCGCGTTCGCCGGCACTCTGTGCCCAGCCGCGTTTGCGGACTTCGGCGAGTGTGCGGTCGGTGAACATCGCGTCGTCGAGCACGATGCGCTGCAGGTCGGGATCGGCCCAGGCGAGCAGGACCTTGGCTGCTGAGCCCGCCGTCAACGGCAGGCGGGAGCCGATCGGCACGGTATCCCGCAATCCGGCGGGGGGTTCCAGAGCGGCGACGCAGACCCGTTCGTTGCCGTCGCGGCAGTACAGCTGCACACTTTCGCCGGTGATCTCGCGGAGGCGGGGCAGGATGGAGCCGGCGGCCTCGAGCAATGGATCGGCGGCGCCGACGGCGAGTTCGGCGAGCGCGGGGCCGGGGCGCCAGGCGCCGCCGGAGTCCCGGGCCAGCAAGCGATGTGTCTCCAAACCCACCGCGAGCCGGTGGGCGGTCGCCCGGGGCAGGCCGGTCCGTTCGCACAACTCGTTGAGACCGCAGGGCCGCTCGGCGACCGCATACAACACTGCCACCGCTTTGTCCAGGACGCCGATACCGCTATGCTGTCTCATAGAACGATATTAGCGTCCTGCATTCTGAGATGCCATCACGAACAGCCCAGGTGGGGTCCAGGATGAGGGGTGAACGATTCCAGCTAGCGTGTATCCGATGCCGGGCGAGTCCCGCGGATGCCGAGCCCGAAAGGTGACCGAGACAATGCCACGTACGCTGGCCGAGAAGGTATGGGAACAGCACGTCGTCGCCCGCGGCGAAGGCGAGGGTGAGGCGCGCGAACCCGATCTGATCTACATCGATCTGCATCTCGTGCACGAGGTGACCAGCCCCCAGGCCTTCGACGGTCTGCGTGCGGCCGGTCGTCCGGTGCGCCGCCCCGATCTGACCATCGCGACCGAGGACCACAATGTCCCGACCGTCGATATCGACAAACCGATCGCGGACCCCGTGTCGCGGACCCAGGTGGAAACGCTGCGGCGCAATTGCGCCGAATTCGGAGTCCGGCTGCATCCGATGGGCGATGTCGAACAGGGCATCGTCCATGTGGTCGGTCCCCAGCTGGGGTTGACCCAACCCGGCACCACCGTGGTGTGTGGGGACAGTCACACCTCCACACACGGCGCTTTCGGGGCACTGGCCATGGGAATCGGCACCAGTGAGGTCGAACACGTGCTGGCGACGCAGACTCTTTCGCTGCAACCTTTCAAGACCATGGCGATCACCGTGGACGGTGTGTTGCCTCCGGGAGTCACCAGCAAAGACCTCATTCTGGCGGTAATCGCCGAAATCGGCACCGGCGGCGGCCAAGGATATGTGCTCGAGTATCGCGGTGAGGCCATTCGGAATATGTCGATGGAAGCGCGGATGACCGTCTGCAATATGTCGATCGAAGCCGGGGCCCGGGCCGGAATGATCGCACCGGACGAAACCACCTACGAGTTCCTGAAAGGCCGCACGCACGCCCCGCAGGGCGCGGAGTGGGACGCCGCGGTCGGCGCCTGGGAGGCGCTGAAGACCGACGACGACGCTGTTTTCGACCGTGAAGTGCGGATCGACGCGAGCGCGCTGACCCCGTTCGTCACTTGGGGAACCAATCCGGGCCAAGGGCTGCCGCTGGGCGCGAACGTCCCGGATCCGGCGCAGATCGCCGACGAGACCGCGCGTGAATCCGCGGAGAAAGCGCTGCGCTATATGGATTTGACCCCGGGGATGCCGTTGCGTGAGGTCACGGTGGACACCGTATTCGTCGGCTCCTGCACCAACGGCCGGATCGAGGATCTGCGGGCGGTGGCGGGGGTCCTGAAGGGCCGCAAGGTCGCCGATAGCGTGCGGATGCTGGTGGTGCCGGGCTCGATGCGGGTGCGGGCGCAGGCCGACGCCGAGGGGCTCGGCGAGATCTTCACCGCGGCCGGGGCCGAGTGGCGGCAGGCCGGATGCTCTATGTGCCTGGGGATGAACCCCGATCAGCTCGAACCGGGGCAGCGCTGTGCTTCCACCTCCAACCGGAACTTCGAGGGCCGGCAGGGCAAGGGCGGCCGCACCCATCTGGTATCGCCGCTGGTCGCCGCGGCGACCGCGGTCCGCGGCACACTGTCGGCGCCGACCGACCTGAACTGAGCCCTTCGCCCATTACGAACGCCCTTATCGCCGAATCAGGAGAAATACGATGGAAGCCTTCACCGTGCACAAGGGGATCGGTGTTCCGCTGCGCAGGTCCAATGTCGACACCGATCAGATCATCCCGGCCGTCTATCTGAAGCGCGTCACTCGAACGGGATTCGAAGACGGCCTGTTCGCCGCCTGGCGCGGTGACGAGGACTTCATTCTGAACACTGAGCCGTACAAGCACGGCACCGTCCTCGTGGCGGGGCCCGATTTCGGCACCGGATCTTCCCGTGAGCACGCAGTCTGGGCGCTCATGGACTATGGCTTTCGGGTAGTTATCTCTTCACGTTTCGCGGACATCTTCCGCGGTAATGCGGGCAAGGGTGGTCTACTCGCCGCGCGAATGTCACAGAATGATGTCGAAATGCTCTGGAAGTTGCTCGACGAACAGCCCGGACTGGAATTGGTTGTGGACCTCCGGGCGCGCACGGTGACCGCAGGAACCATCGTGTTGCCGTTCGATATTGACGACTACACCAGGTGGCGCCTGTTGGAAGGTTTGGACGACATCGGTCTGACGCTGCGACGTAGCGATGTGATCGCCGAGTTCGAAAAGGCAAGGCCGGGTTGGAAACCAAAGACCCTGCCGGAACCTATTTCGCAGGCGTAATCTTCTCGGCCCGTTAGCCGCGGCTCAGATGTCGTGGTAGCTGTGCGTGTGCTAGACCACATGAATTTTGGCGTGGCACATAGACTCTTGCCCAATGTGGGTTTACCGTGGTACCTAGTCGGTCCGACGACGGGCCATTAGTCTGCGGAGGATTCAATGAACAAGGCGGAACTGATCGACGTTCTGACCGAAAAGTTGGGTACTGACAGGCGCACGGCCACCGCGGCAGTCGAGCATGTGGTCGACACGATCGTGCGCGCGGTACACAAAGGGCAGAGCGTCACCATCACCGGATTCGGTGTGTTCGAACAGCGTAAGAGGGCAGCCCGGGTCGCGCGGAATCCGCGTACCGGGGAAACCGTCAAGGTGAAGCCCACTTCGGTGCCGGCGTTCCGGCCCGGCGCCCAGTTCAAGGCGGTTATCGCGGGTAAACAGAAGCTCGCGGCAACAGGCCCCGCGGTGAAACGCGGTGTCAATGCTCCTGTGGCGGCCAAGAAAGCCGCCAAGAAGACAACGGCAAAGAAAGCCGCCAAGAAGACCGCCACGAAGGCGCCCGCCAAAACAACGGCTCGCAAGACCGCCACGAAGGCACCTGCCAAGAGCACCGCCGCGAAGAAGACAGCGGCCAAGACAGCGGCTCGCAAGACGGTGGCCAAGAAGACCACCGCCAAGGCCACGGCAACCAAGGCCACGGCCAAGAAGACTGCTGCCAAGAAGACCACGGCCGCAAAGGCCACGGCGAAGAAGACCACCGCCGCGAAGCGGACTCCGGCCAAGAAAACCGCCAAAAGGGCTCGCTGACCCGCGAGCCCGGCGGCCGGTGGCGCACAGAATTCAGGAGGGATCCCACCGGATCCCGTGTGCCCGGCCCGCCCTGCGGCACGCCGCACTGCACGACCCCGCCGGATTCCGGGTGCGGGCCCCGCACCCAGGGACGGCTCGAGACCCCGATCGGTCCTCGTCGACGAACGAGGCGGGTCGAGGCTCGGCCCGGCGACTCGCGACTTTCCGACAACCCGAACGCCGGACGGACAAGCCCCCGGGCGACCCCCGGGGGCGTAACCGTTTCACCCTGCCCGAGGTCCGGTTCCGCGTCCTATCCGGTGACCGCCGGTGCGGTATCGACCGATAGCGATCGGTCGAGATGATCGGCGGCGACCAGTCGGTCGCCCGCGAACGACAGCACCCAGACCGACCCTTTGCGGGTCCGCGCGGGTGACAATCGCATTCCGTCCCGGTCCGCCCACCAGCGGACGAGGTCGGGAATGGTATCGCCCTGGCTGCACAGCACCCGGACCGCTCGTGCCGAGGCGAGCGACCGGATCCGGTCCCGCGCCTTCTCCGGATCGGCGGCGTAACCGATATCGCCCAGCAGTGGTTCGATCTCGACCTCGCCGCCGAGTTCCTCGGCCAGTGGCGCCACCGTCTGTACACAACGCACCGGTTCGGCCGAATAGACCTCTTGTGCCCCGAACGCCAGCAGATTCGGCACCAGCGCGAGCGCCTGCCGGTGGCCGGCCGATTCGAGCGGGCGCTGCTCGTCGGGTCCTTTGAAGCGGTCCCGGCGCCCCGCCTTGGCATGGCGTACCACGAGCAGCGTGTGGGTATCGGCGGGCAGTTTGGTGAACGCGCGCACGATCTGCCGGTCCATCGGGTACGACAGCTCCGACATCACCGTGCTCAGCGGGCACCAGACGAGTTCGTCGACTTCGCTGTTGGCGCTGAATTCCCCGTCGACGACCTGGGCGGCCCAGTAGTCGACCCGTTTCATCTTGCGGTGCCCGGTGATCGGGTAGGTGACTTTGCCGAGGTAGCGGCCCAGCCGGGGTCGCAGCCCGGTCTCCTCCTGGGTTTCCCGGGCCGCGGCGAGCACCGGTGTCTCACCGGGGTCGAGTTTGCCCTTGGCCAGCGACCAATCCTGGTATTTGGGGCGGCGGATCACCGCGATCTCCACACTGCCCACCGAACCGGGCGCGTGCCGCCACAACACGGTGCCTGCCGCGTGGATATTGGCTGATGTCCGGGGATCCGGATAGTTCGGCGGGGTATGCGTCCCGTTCACTGCTGATCCGGGCGGCGAAGGCGCATGAGTGCCACCTGGTGATCACGGACTTCGATACCGTCGCCGTCGGGTCCGGTTCCGGCCCGGTCGGGGCTGGATTTCCAATTGCCGTCGGGGTCCAGGATCCAGCAGCGCGTCATCGGGTGCAGGGCGGATTCGAAGATCTCGTCGAGCCGTTCGGTCAATCTCGGATCCTTCACCTGGGCCATGACCTCCACCCGGCGGTCCAGATTGCGATGCATCATATCGGCGCTGCCGATCCAGAACTCGTCCTGGGCCCGGAAGTTCAGGACGCGGGAATGCTCCAGGACCCGGCCCAGAATCGACCGCACCTCGATGTTCTCGCTCATCCCGGGGATGCCCGCCCGTAATCCGCAGATGCTTCGCACCACGATGCGGACCGGCACCCCGGCCTGGGACGCGCGATAGAGCGCGTCGATGATCTGTTCGTCGACCAGCGCGTTGGCCTTCAACCGGATCCCGGCTTCGGCGCCCGAGCGGGCCGATTCGATCTCCCGTTCGATCCGGGCGATGATCCCGGCCCGGATACCCTGCGGGGCGACCAGCAGATTGCGGTAATCGGATTTGCGGGAGTAGCCGGTGAGCGAATTGAACAGGTCGGTGAGATCGGCGCCGATTTCGGGCGCCGCGGTGAGCAATCCCACGTCCTCGTACAGGCGTGCGGTTTTCGGGTTGTAATTGCCGGTGCCGATATGGCAATAGCGGCGGATGGTGGAGCCCTCCCGGCGCACCACCAGGCAGGTTTTGCAATGGGTTTTCAGCCCGACCAGGCCGTAGACCACATGGACGCCCGCTTGTTCCAGCGTGCGGGCCCATTTGATGTTGGCCTGCTCGTCGAAGCGGGCCTTGATCTCGACCAGGGCCACCACCTGTTTGCCCGCCTCGGCGGCATCGATGAGCGCGTTCACGATGGGCGAATCGCCGGAGGTGCGGTACAGGGTCTGCTTGATGGCCAGCACTTGCGGATCGGCCGCGGCCTGTTCGATGAATCGCTGCACGCTGGTGGAGAAGGAATCGTAGGGGTGATGCACCAGTACGTCGCCTTCGCGCAGTGCCTGGAACACATTGCGCGGTGTCTCCCGTTCGCCGAAGGCGGGTGGGGTGGCCGGCACATACGGGGCGTCCTTGAGTTTCGGGCGGTCCACCCCGTACACCTGCCACAGGCAGGACAGATCCAGCAGGCCCGGCACCTGGATGACGTCGGCGGGATCGACCTCGAGCTCGCGCAGGAGCAGATCGAGCATGTGCTCGGTCATATCGTCGGAGACCTCGAGCCGGACCGGCGAACCGAACCGGCGGCGGGCGAGTTCACGTTCGAGGGCCTGCAGCAGATCCTCGTCCCGATCCTCGTCGACCTCGAAATCGGCATTGCGGGTGATCCGGAACGAATGGTGCTCCACCACGGTCATCCCGGGAAACAACTGCTCGAGATGCGCCGCGATCAAAGCCTCCATCGGCAGGAACGCGGCGATCGCGCCGCCGTTACCGGGCCCTTGCCGGCGTACCCGGACGAAGCGGTCGACATTGTCGGGTACCTTCACCCGTGCGAAATGCTCGCCGCCGGTGGTCTCGTCCTGGACGGTGACAGCGAGATTCAAGCTGAGCCCGCTGATGTAGGGGAACGGGTGGGCCGGGTCCACCGCGAGCGGTGTCAGCACGGGGAAGACCTGGTCCTGGAAGTGCGCCGACAGTCGTTCCCGGTCGGCCTCGTCGAGATCGTCCCAATCGATGATCTCGATGTCGTCGGCGGTGAGCGCGGGCAGTACTTCGGTGAGGAACACCTCGGCGTGGCGGACCGCGAGATCCTGGCTGCGGGCCGCGATGAGCGCCAGTTGTTCGTTCGGCGACCGTCCGTCGGCGGAACGGACCGAAAGCCCCGTCTCGGCCCGGCGTTTGAGCCCGGCGACGCGGACCATGTAGAACTCGTCCAGGTTCGAGGCGAAGATGGCCAGGAATTTGGCGCGTTCCAGCAACGGCAGCGAACTGTCCTCGGCGAGGGCCAGGACTCTGGCGTTGAAGTCGAGCCAGCTCAACTCCCGGTTGAGGTAGCGATCGGCTGGCAAACGGGGTGTGTCCCCGCCGGCGGGGATCTGAGTGGCGGCCGGAGGCGGGGTGGGGAGCACCTGCTGCTGCTTGACGGTTTCCGTATCGCTCACGCCTACGATCATTCCTTACGAACCGGCCACCGTGCATATGCCGTAGGCGACTGTTATCTCGAGTTCACGCGGTGGCGACCGCCTATTGGTCCAGCCGGCGAAGGCCGTCCACCGACCGGGCCCGGCCGGAGCGAACGCGGGGGTGCGGTCAGCACACCTGGGTGACGGCGGCCCGAACCTGATGTGGCCAGCCCAGTTCGTCCAGCAGGGCGGCGGTGTCCTCGCCCGCCCCCAGCTCCTGGATCGCCGCCAGATCGCCCGGAGTGTCGACGTCGTGGCGCAGGCCCGGCCAGTCGCCGTGCAGAGGCAACGCCCCGTCCTCGTAGTGGTGGCGGGCCGAGTCCGGGCCGAATCGCGGCCGCAATCCGACACCCGCCGGCGCCAGCAGCGCCGCCGTGCCGGTACCCACGTGATCGGCTACGAGGGCGGGGGTGTCCATGGGTGCGGCCGCCAGCACCGCGGACAACTCGGCTGTGCGCAACGCCGGCAGATCCGCCTGCAGAGCCAGCAAACCGACCGCGCCGTGCCGGGCCCGCAGCGCCGCCGCGGCCGCGGACAGGGCGGCATTGAGGCCGTCCGGGTCGGCGGTGGCGTTGCGCGGCTCCGGATGCACCACGGCTCCGAGCGCGCGGGTCGCGCGGGCCACCACGGGATCGGGTGTGACGACCGTGATCGAGGCGATCGCCGGAACCGCGCGGGCCGCCCGCACGGTGTCGGTCAGCATGGCCAATACCAGCCGCGACCGCTGTGGCGGGGCCAGCACCCCGGCCAGCCGGCTCTTGGCGCTCTCCAGGGTCTTCACCGCGATAACGGCGTGCACGGTGTGCGGGCACATGACCCCATCCTGTCATGGCATATTGGGCTGATGACGAGGGCGGCGGTACTGGGTGCGGGATCGTGGGGAACGGCATTCGGGAAGGTGTTGGCGGACGCCGGGACCGAGGTGACGATCTGGGCCCGCCGGCCCGAGGTCGCCGAGGCACTGGCCACCGACCATCGCAATCCGTATTACCTGCCGGGGGTACAGCTGCCTCCGGTGGCGGCCACCGACGATTACGCGCGCGCCCTGGACGGCGCCGATATCGTTGTCCTGGCAGTGCCCTCGCAATCGTTGCGCGCGAATCTGAAGATCTGGGCGCCGGCCATCGGCGCCGACGCCACGCTGCTGAGTCTGGCCAAGGGTATCGAGAACGGCACGCTGCTGCGGATGAGTGAGGTGATCGCCGAGGTGGGCGGCGTCGAACCGGAGCGCATCGCGGTGCTGTCGGGTCCCAATCTCGCCAAGGAGATCGCCGCCGGGCAGCCCGCGGCCACGGTGATCGGCTGCGTCGACGCCGATCGGGCCGTCGCGGTGCAACAGGCTTGCGTGACCGGATACTTCCGGCCCTACACCAACACCGATGTGATCGGCTGTGAACTCGGCGGGGCCTGCAAGAACGTCATCGCCCTGGCCTGCGGGATCGCCTCCGGCATGGGATTCGGCGACAATTCGCTGGCCGGCCTGATGACCCGGGGGCTCGCCGAGATCATCCGGCTCGGCGTCGCGCTGGGCGCCGAACCGGTGACCCTGGCCGGGCTGGCCGGAGTCGGCGACCTGATCGCCACCTGTACCTCGCCGCTGTCGCGGAACCGGTCCTTCGGCCAGGTCCTGGGAAGCGGCGGGTCCATGCAGGCCGCGCAGGAGGCGACGCACGGGCAGGTCGCCGAGGGCGTGAAGTCCTGTGCGTCGGTCCGGGCGCTGGCCACGGCGAACAATGTGGAGATGCCGCTCACCGAGGCCGTACACCAGGTGTGCCACGAGGGGCTGGCGGTGCAGTCGGCGGTGGAGAAACTTCTCGGCCGCCGGATCAAATCCGAATAGCCGCACGGGCGGTCCGCCACGGTTACCGAGCGCTCCGGCAGGGTACGGTTCGGACATGAACCGGATCAGGGTGGCCGTGGTCTTCGGCGGACGTAGCAACGAGCACACCGTGTCCTGTGTATCGGCCGGTGCGGTGCTGCGGAACCTCGATTCGGCGCGTTTCGAGGCGGTGCCGATCGGGATCAGCCCGGAGGGCACCTGGATGCTGGCCGGTGGCGACGCGGCCGAGCTCGCCCGGCACGACCGCACCCTGCCGTCGGTCACCGGCGGCGGCACCGAACTGATCCTGGCCGCTGATCCGAGCCGGGCCGGAACATTGGTCGCCCTCGACGATCCGCGCACCACGCTCGAAGCCGTCGACGTGGTGTTCCCGGTGCTGCACGGAGCGTTCGGCGAGGACGGCACCGTGCAGGGAATGCTGGAACTGGCCGGAATCCCGTACGTGGGCCCCGGAGTGCTGGCGAGCGCCGCCGGAATGGACAAGGAATTCACCAAGAAACTCCTCGCCGCCGACGGGCTGCCGGTCGGCGTGCAGGTGGTGCTGCGTCCGGGGACCGCCACCGTGGCGCCCGGGGACCGGGACCGGCTGGGGCTGCCGGTGTTCGTGAAACCGGCCCGTGGCGGTTCGTCGATCGGCATCACCAAGGTCGCCGACTGGGCGGATCTCGACGCCGCCGTCGCCGCCGCGCGCGCGCACGATCCGAAGGTGATCGTCGAGGCGGGCATCGTGGGCCGCGAGGTCGAATGCGGGGTGCTGGAATTCCCGGACGGCCGGGTGGAGGCCAGCGTGCTCGCCGAGATCAAGATGCCCGAGGACCTGGCCGACGCCGACGCCGGTGAGACGCCCGGACCCGCGTTCTACGATTTCGATACCAAATACCTCGACGACGTCTGCGAATTCGATGTGCCGGCCAAGCTCGACGACGAGATCTCCGACGAGGTCCGGGCGATGGCGGTGCGCGCCTTCCGCGCCCTGGACTGCCAGGGGCTGGCCCGGGTCGACTTCTTCGTCACCGACGACGGTCCGGTGATCAACGAGATCAACACCATGCCCGGGTTCACCCCGATCTCGATGTACCCGCGGATGTGGCACGAGACCGGGATCGAGTACGGGGAACTGCTGACCACCCTCGTGGATACGGCGCTGGCGCGCGGTATCGGGTTGCGCTGACCGGCGTTCAGTTCGGCAGTTCGCCCGGATCGATCGGCTGTGCGGGCAGTTGCGCCGTGATGGTGTCCGATACCGCCTGCAGCGATGTGGGACCGGAACCGTCGGGAACGGTGAGAGCGATATAGGTTTCGCGGTCGACCGCGAACCAGGTGGCGGTCGCGGCGGCGTCGTCGCGGACCTCGAACCACTGCACACCGTTGACGATCTGCAACGTGGAGGCGCGGTCGAATTCCAGGGGACGGTCCAGGCCGCAACGCAACACGATCGGTTCGCCGCCCTCGGGCAGCTGCCAGGCCACCGTGGCCGGCGGCACCGGATCGACCAGCGTCGACCGGGTGCGGTCACCCAGGTCGGCGGGCAGCGCGGGTATCAAGGTGGCGCAGGCGGTGCCGGTCGCCGCCGGAGCGGGGATCGGCCCGAGCGCCAGCGGTTCGCGATCGACCGGGCTGCGCAGCGCGACCACCGCCGCGACCACCACACCGATCAACAGCGCGATGGGCAGTGCCACCGCGGTCGCGATCAGTGCGGGCGGATACGGCGTGCGCTCCGATTCGGTGCTGTCCGGGGTATCGGTGTCCTGATCCGGCGATGTCCCCGGCATCCTCGGCGGTCCTTTCGTCAGCGCGTGCGCACGGCGGATGCGGTGCGGTCGAGCGCCCGGCCGCCGTGCCTGGTCACCGGCCACAGGGTACCGTCAGGGCCGGGAGCGCCGGCGTACCGGCCGGACGCTCGCGGACCGCGGGTCCGGAGTCGTCCGAAGCGGCACGGAGTCGTCGGCGCATCACGCCGCCCGGGAGCGGCGTCCCGCCCGCCGGTGGACAACCGGCCGGTACGAGAATCGAGTGAGGAAGGTCTCACGATCAGCACCGGACCGACAGTGCGCGACCTGGGCGAATTCGCCCTCATCGAACAGATCAACGCAGGCCGGGACCAGGGTCCCGCGGTAGTGCTCGGACCCGGTGACGACGCGGCGGTACTGACGGCCGCGCGGGGGCGCTATGTGGTGAGCACCGATATGTTGATCGAGGACCGGCATTTCCGGCTCGACTGGTCGGGTCCCGGCGATATCGGCCGCAAGGCGATCGCCCAGAACGCGGCGGATATCTACGCGATGGGCGCCGAACCGGCCGGCTATGTGGTGGGCCTCGGGCTTCCCGACCGGACCCCGGTGGATTTCGTGACCGAACTCGCGGACGGGTTCTGGGCGGAAGCGGCGCGGTCGGGCGGATCGGTCGCCGGCGGGGATATCGTGCGCAGCCCGCAGTTGGTGATCTCGGTGACCGCCTTCGGCGACCCCCTGGGCGAGCGGCCGGTGACCAGGTCGGGCGCGCGACCGGGCGGAACCGTCGCCGTCGCCGGGCAGCCCGGCTGGTCGGCGGCCGGGTACGCGATGCTCTCGGGCGCACACCCGGTGGGCGCCGGACCGAGCGCGGAAGCATCCGCCGCGGCGGTGGCCGCGCATCGTGCGCCGCGGCCGCGCTACGACCTGGTACGCGAGGCCATGGCCGGCGATTGCGTACCGGACGCGCTCACGGATATCTCCGACGGGCTGCTCGCCGATCTCGGGCATCTGGCCGAGGCGTCCGGAGTGGCGATCGACCTGCGGTATGCCGCATTGCGCGATCCCGCGCTGGACCGGTGCGCCGCTCGGCTGGAAGTCGATGCGCGGCAATGGATTCTGACCGGCGGTGAGGACCACGTATTCGCGGGCGTCTGGCCCGCCGGAGCGACGCCGCCCCCCGGGTGGACTCCGATCGGGAGTATCGGGGCTGGTCAGGGCGTAACTATCGACGGTGCGGGGTTTCCGGGTCCGCAGGGCTGGGAAGCCTTCTCCGGGACGGACTCGGCGAAACCGCACCACTCACGATAGGTTGTGCGGTCATGGGCACGAAACCACTCGTGGAAATCATCGATCCGGGCTGGGCGAAAGCACTGGATCCGGTCGCCGACCGCATTGCGGAGATGGGCGAATTCCTGCGTTCCGAGAACGCCGCGGGCCGCGGGTATCTGCCCGCCGGGGAGAACGTGCTGCGTGCTTTCCAGGAGCCGTTCGAGGCTGTCCGGGTGCTGATCGTCGGTCAGGATCCCTACCCCACCCCCGGGCATCCGATGGGTTTGAGCTTCTCGGTGGCGCCCGATGTTTCGCCGGTGCCCCGCAGCCTGGCCAATATCTTTTCCGAGTACACCAAGGATCTCGGACATCCCACACCGAGTTGCGGCGATCTGAGTCCCTGGTCGCGCCAGGGTGTGCTGATGCTGAACCGGGTGTTGACGGTCATGCCCGGAAAACCGGCTTCCCATCGCGGCAAGGGTTGGGAACAGGTCACCGAGCAGGCCATCAGCGCACTGGTGGCGCGTGACGAGCCGCTGGTCGCGGTGCTGTGGGGCCGGGACGCGGCGTCGCTGAAACCGGTGCTGGCCGCGGCTGAGGTGCCCAGTATCGAGTCCGTGCATCCGTCACCATTGTCGGCGTCGCGAGGATTTTTCGGGTCGCGTCCGTTCTCCCGGGTCAATGAACTACTGGACGAACTCGGCGCGGAGCCCGTGGACTGGCGCCTGCCCTGAGCAGTCGTCTGATGAAAAACAAGTGAGGAGCACACCATGAAACTGCGCGGCATCACCGCCACGCTCGCACTGGGCGCCGCCCTGTCGGGCGGGGTCGGGGCGACGGCCGGAGCGGCCCCGCTGACTCTGGAACCGGCGCGTCCGGTGACCGAGCCCGCCGCACCGATCGGCGAGGACTTCACGTCGACCGGGTCGTCGACGATCTCCGCCTCGGTGAACGCCAAAGGCGCCTGCCTGTTCCAGCGGACCCTGAGCGCCATGGACCTGGACTGCTGATTTGTCCGTTCATACGGCGTAACGCCCGCTTATTTGCGATGCTGAAAATCGTGAGTAATGCGAACAATCTGCTCGATCCCGTCCAGCTGCGGTTACGCGGCGCGGGCGGGATCGAGCTCGTTGCGGACCAGTACGGCCCGCCCGACGGCCCCGCCGTACTGTTCCTGCACGGTGGCGGCCAGACCCGGCACTCCTGGAAACAGACCGGTGCACAGCTCGGCGCCGCCGGAATCCGCGCGGTCACGCTGGACGCGCGCGGGCACGGCGACAGCCAGTGGGCCTTCGATCGCGACTACCGCTACGAGGCCATGGTCGGCGATGTCCTCGCGGTACTGGACCAGCTGGGCGGTGGACCCGTGGTCGTGGTCGGCGCCAGTATGGGCGGGATCACCGGGATGCTGGCCACCGCCGCACCGGGGGGCGACGCGATCTCCGCACTGGTCCTGGTGGATATCGTCACCCGACCCGAGCCCGAAGGCGTCAACCGAGTGCTCACGTTCCTGAGCAAGAATCCGGACGGATTCGCCAGCCTCGACGAAGCCGCGGACGCGGTCGCGGACTATCTCCCGCACCGGCCACGGCCGAAATCCAACTCAGGACTGCTACGCAACCTGCGCAAACGGGAAGGTCGCTGGTACTGGCACTGGGATCCGGGCATTCTCGGCGATAAATCCGCCGATCCCGATGATATGGCGCGCACCCTCGACGGCGCGGCCCGCGCACTCGACATTCCCGTACTGCTGGTGCGCGGGCTGCAATCGGATGTGGTGAGCGCCGAGGGCGCCGCCGAATTCATGGAGCTGGTTCCGCACGCCGAACTGGTGGAGATCGGCAATGCGGCCCATACCGCCGCCGGCGACGACAACGATGCCTTCACCGAGGCGGTCGCGAAGTTCGTCACTCGCGCTCACTGAGCCGTCCGGGATTGCTCATCGCTCGCGGATCAGGACCTGCATCCGGATGCGCGGGTCTTCGTTCCCCGGCCGACTCTCGCCGGCGCCGGTCGATACCGCACCGACCGGCTGCGCGGTCGTCAGCGCAGTCCGGAATAGTCCGGGGCGCGTTTGGCGAGGAAGGCGTCCACACCTTCACGGCCGGTCGGGCTTCCGGCGGCCGTGCCCATCGCATCGCGTTCGGCGTCGAGCTGTTGGCTCAGTGTCGCGGTGGCGGAGCGGCTCAACAGCGTCCGGATGGAGGTGTAGCTGGCCCGCGGCCCCCGCGCCAAGGTGCGCGCCAGGTCGCGGGCGCTGTCGCGGACCGATTCGTCGCTGTCGGTCAGCCGGGCCAGGATGCCGAGGCGCTGGGCCTCCGCCGCGTCGAGTACCGCGTCGGTGAGCAGAATTTCCCGGGCCTTCGCCGCGCCCACGAGCCGCGGCAGGGTCCACGACATACCCCCGTCGGGGCTCAGCCCGACTCCCGGATAGGCCGGGCGCATCCGGGTCCCCGGACCGCCGATCGCGATATCGGCCGCGCAGACCAGGCTCATTCCGGCGCCGGCGGCCCAGCCGTGCACCGCGGCGACGACCGGGACGGGTGCGCTGTCCAGGGCGCGGACGAAAACGTGCAGGGTATCGGCCAGTTCGTACAGGTGCGCGGAACGATCCTGCGCCGCCGCGAAATCGCGGACGTCACCCCCGGCGCAGAAATTCGGGCCCGCGCCGGTGAGCAGGACCGCGCCCACCTCGGCGGAGAGCTCGGCCAGGGCGGCGGTTCCCGCGGCGACCCCGGCGAAATCCAGGGAGGTCCCCTTGGCCGCGGTGGACAGCGTGATCTCCAGGACCCCGTCGTCGATGTGGACGTAGTCGGCTTCGGTGCTCATGATCGAGACCTTACTGCCGCCGGATCATCCGGATCTCGGTTGCCGTGGCGAACCGTTCGGCACGACTGGCGCCGTCGGGGACGAATCCGTACTTGGCGTAGAAAGCGCGGGCCCGGGGGTTGCGCTCGAAAACCCAGAGCGAACACGAGCGGTCCGGTTCGAGGACGGCCCGGATCAGCGCGTGCGCGAGCCCGGTGCCGTAGCAGCCGGCTCGGACGTACATCGCGCTCAGTTCCCGCTGCGCGACGGCCGGCTCGTCGCGGGGCGGGCCGTACTGGGTGAAACCGACTATCTCCGCGCCCGATTCCGCGACCAGGATCCGGCCGCGGTGGTCGCGGGCGATGCGTTCCCATTTCGCGGCGCGGCGGTCGAGGTCGAACGCGTCCAGGACATGGTCGGGGACCAAGCCGCGATAGGCCTCACGCCAGCACGCGATATGGCAGGTTGCGAGGGCGCGAGCGTGTGCGGGCACGAGCGGGACGATCGACCACGATTCGTCCGGGGCGTTCGCGAGGTCTGCGTTCGTGCTCGTGCTGGTACTCCTTCGCAGTCGTCGCAGTCGGATACGAATACGACCTCGCCCCGGTTCCTGCGTGGAACCGGGGCGAGGTCGTCTATCGAAGCGCTGTGCGCCCGTGGGATGAAGCCGGAGTACCCGGTATCAGCCGCGGACCACCTTGCCCGCCTTCAGGCAGGAGGTGCACACGTTCATCCGGCGGGTGTTACCCGGGGCGACCTGCGCCCGCACGGTCTGGATATTCGGGTTCCAGCGACGGTTGGTGCGCCGGTGCGAATGCGAGACCGATTTACCGAAGCCGGGGCCTTTGGCGCAGACGTCGCAGACGGCAGCCATAGTCGCGAACTCCTTCATGTCATCATGGGGGATCTGCCACCGGTACGGCGGTCGATCCTGATCAATGTCGTCATGCCTGCCGACGATCTTCGGCGAATGCGATGACCAACGGCGAGCGCCGACCGGGAACGGCCGCGCCAGGCAACCCTGCAAGACTAGCCCGCCCCCTGGTGATCCACCAAACCGGGGTGAGCCGCCCCACGTGCGAGTCGGGGCCCGCCCCGGTTCCGGGGCGACAGAGCGATGGATCGCGGCGACTGAGCGGCGGAGTGGAGAACCGGGGTGGACAGGGCCCCGACCTGACCCGCCCCGCCGAAGCCGGGGCCGATAGACACGGTCCGGCACTGCTCGAGGTGTCGGAAGCGGCCGCTAACCTGGCGGTCGAGAAATCCGACGACCAGGAACGAGGTGGCGGTGCCCGAAACCCGGCAGGGCGGCGACGGTTCGCCCGCCCTCGGTTCCGCGCGCGGCGGGCTGGGCGGGGCCGACCTTCTGGCCTGGGGACATACCTGTGTGGCGGCCCTGGCGCAGCGGCGCGCGGAGATCGACGCGCTCAACGTGTTCCCGGTGCCGGATTCCGACACCGGGACCAATCTGCTGGCGACCATGCGCGCGGCCGTGGCGGAAGCGGACGGCCTCCCGGAGTCCGGCGGTAATGCCGACGCAGGCCCCGGGGAACCGGAGTCGGCCCATCGCGTCGCCGCGGCGCTGGCGCGGGGCGCCACGGCCGGGGCGCGCGGAAACTCCGGGATCATCCTGTCGCAGGTACTGCGCGGTTTCGCGGACGCGACGGTGGACGCCGAACTGGACGGCCGGACCTATCCGATCGCACTCGTGCGGGCGGCGTCGCGGGTACGGGTCAGTCTGAGCGAGCCGGTGGAGGGCACCATCCTCACGGTGCTCGACCGGGCCGGTGCGGCCGCGCACCACTGTGCCGAGCCCGGACTGGCGGCGGTGGCCCGTGCCGGAGCAGACGGTGCGGCGCGGGCGCTGGCGGAGACCCGCGATCAGCTCCCGGTGCTGCGGGACGCCGGGGTCGTGGACGCGGGCGCGCGCGGGCTACTGGTGTTGCTGGACGCGATGGTCACGATGGTCACCGGAGAAACGCCGGTACGGGACGAGTACCGGGCCGCGGAGTTCGGCGTTCCCGCCGGTCGGCGGGAACCGGCCCGGCAACCCGGATACGAGGTGATGTACCGCGTCACCGGCGCCGACGAGGAGCGGATCGCCGCGCTGCGGGCGCGGTTGGACGGCCTGGGCGATTCGGTGGTGGTGGCCGCCGACGGCGCGGGCGGCTGGTCGGCGCATGTGCACTGCGCGGATGCCGGCGCGGCAGTGGAGGCGGGCCTCGCGGCGGGGAGCCTGCGCGCGATCCGGATCGAGCAGTTGGCCGAGGGTTCGCACGAGCCTGCCGCGGCCGGCTTCTCCGGCTGGGCAGGCTCCCGCGCCGGCGCTGTCGGGGAGCGCGCGGCCGTGGAGATGCGGCAGCTCCACGCCCGGGCCGCCCGGCCGTCCTCCGGGCGTATGGGCGGAGTCGCCGACCGCGGCGTCCTCGCGGTCGCCGCGGGTGCCGGAGCGGCGGCGCTGTTCGAGGCGGGCGGCGCGGTGGTGCTGAGCGCGGAGCCGGCTCTGGAATCGGCCGGGCTGCTCGCGGCCATCAGGCGGATGCCGCACCGCGAGGTGCTGGTGCTGCCCAACGGTGCCCTCCCGGCACACGATCTGGTGGCGGTCGGCGCGGCGGCCCGGGACGCGCGCCGGGATGTGCTGCTGCTGCCCAGTGCCAGCATGGTCCAGGGCCTGGCCGCGCTCGCGGTGCACGACCGGTCGCGGTTCGCCGTGGACGATGCCTTCGCCATGTCCGAAGCGGCGGCGACCACGCGCTGGGGCGCGCTGCGCCGCGCGGGCGGACGGGCGCTCACCATGGTCGGAACCTGCGCGCCCGGCGACGGACTCGGCCTGGTCGGGCACGATGTGGTGGTGATCGACCGGGATACCCACGCCGCGGGAGCTACTCTGCTGGACCGGATGCTCGGGCTGGGCGGCGAACTGGTGACCCTGCTGGTCGGCGCGGGCGCGCCGGACGGGCTCGCCGCCGGGCTCGCCGGGCATATCGGTGACGAATTCCCCGGTGTCGAGGTCACGGTGTATTCCGGAGGCCAGCAGGGTGATCTGATACAGATCGGAGTGGAATGAGTATCCGCCGGACCGCGATGCCCCGGCGGGCGGCGGTGACAGGAGTATCGCGATGGCGACACTGAGCGACCGCCTCGACCATCTGCTCGGCGCGAAAGCCGCCGCCTCGCTGGCGGACGCGTTCGATATGCAGACCGTCGAGGATCTGCTGCGGCACTATCCGCTGCGCTATGCCACCCAGGGTCAGCCGCTCACCGAGGAGGCGCCGGAGGACGGCGCGCACATCACCGTGATCGGCCGGGTCACCAAGGCCGATCTGCGGCCGATGCGGCAGCGGCGCGGGTCACTGCTCAAGGTGGTCCTCGACACCGGGGGCGGCCGAGGTGTGGACGTCACCTTCTTCAACGGCGACAAGGTGAAATACGCGGTGCGCCCGGGTGCCCGGGCCATGATGTCGGGCACGGTGACCTACTGGCGGCCCGGCCAGTGGAACCTCAGCCATCCCGGCTATCTGATCCTGCCGGAGCCGGACGCGGACGAGCCGACGCTGACCACCGTGCGCGGCGGGGGCGATCTGCGCGGGATCGCGCAGAGCGCGAAAGGCGCCGGCGGGGTGGATATGTCGTTTTTCGAGCGCGAGTTCATCCCGGTCTACCCAGCAACCGCGAAAGTGCAGAGCTGGGAGATCCTGGCCTGTGTCCGCCAGGTGCTCGACCAGCTCGATCCGCTCGCGGACCCGCTGCCCGAAGAGGTCCGCGACGAGCGGGAACTGATGCCGGTGGGCGACGCCCTGCGCCTGATCCACCTGCCCGAGCACACCTCCGATATCGAGCGGGCGCGGGAGCGGCTCCGGTTCGACGAGGCGCTGGCGCTGCAACTGGTGCTCGCCGAACGGCGGCACGAGGTGTCGGGCCGGACCGCCCGGGTGTGCCCGCTGCGCCCGGACGGGATCGTCGCCGCCTTCGACGAGCAGTTGCCGTTCGAGCTCACCGCGGGCCAGCGGCAGGTCATGACCGAGATATCGGCCGATCTGTCCCGGGAACAACCCATGCACCGGTTGTTGCAGGGCGAGGTGGGTTCGGGCAAGACCATTGTCGCGCTGCACGCCATGCTGCAGGTGATCGATGCCGACCAGCAGTGTGCCCTGCTCGCCCCCACCGAGGTGCTCGCCGCCCAGCACTACCGTTCGCTGACAGCGATGCTGGGCGAACTCGGCCGGGCCGGTGAACTGGGCGCCGCCGATACCGCGACCCGCGTGACGTTGGTGACCGGTTCGATGCCCGCCGCCACCAAGCGGGCGGCACTGCTCGCCGCGGTGACCGGGGACGCCGGCATCGTCATCGGCACGCACGCGCTGATCCAGGACGCGGTCGAATTCTTCGATCTCGGCCTGGTGGTGGTCGACGAACAGCACCGCTTCGGGGTGGAGCAGCGCGACGCCCTGCGCGCCAAGGCCAAATCGGGATTCTCGCCGCACCTGCTGGTGATGACCGCCACGCCGATCCCGCGCACCATCGCCATGACCACCCTCGGCGATCTGGAGACCTCCACACTCACCGAACTGCCCCGGGGGCGTTCGCCGATCGCGTCGAAGGTAGTGCCGCGCCGGGTGCACCCCAACTGGGTGGACCGGGCGTGGGAGCGCATCACCGAGGAGGTCGGCCAAGGGCGGCAGGCCTATGTGGTGTGTTCGCGGATCGGGGAGGACGAGGACGGTGGGGGCAGCGGTAAACGCGGTGCGAAGGCGCGGGACGCGGAGTTGGCGAAGGAAGCCCCCACCACCCAGGCGGTGGTCGATGTCTTCGAACGTCTGCGCACCGGGCCGCTGGCGCAACTGCGGATCGGGCTGCTGCACGGCCGGTTGCCGTCGGACGAAAAAGACCAGGTGATGCGTGATTTCAACGCGGGCGATATCGATGTGCTGGTCTGCACGACCGTGGTCGAGGTCGGGGTGGACGTGCCGAACGCGACCGTGATGGTGATCGTGGACGCCGACCGGTTCGGCGTGAGCCAGCTGCACCAATTGCGCGGTCGTATCGGTCGCGGCGCGCATCCGGGCCTGTGCCTGCTGATCACCGATGCCGCGCCGGGCGGTCCGGCGATGACCAGACTCGAGGCCGTCGCCGCCACCACCGACGGTTTCGAACTGTCGGTCCTCGATCTGCGCCAGCGGCGGGAGGGCGACGTGCTCGGCGCCGCACAGTCGGGCACCACCCGCTCGTTGCGCCTGCTCTCGCTGCTCGACGATCTCGAGGTCATCACCGCGGCGCAGGAACTGGCGCGCGGGCTGGTCGAGGCCGATCCCGGGCTGACCCGGAATCCGGGCCTGGCGGCGATGATGAACGCCGCAGTCGACTCCGAACGCCTGGAGTACCTGGCGAAATCCTGATCGGCGCCACCGCGGATCTTGTGCGGCACGGTGCGGGGAACCGGGTCGTGATGATCGGCGTCAAACCTGGCGACGGGTATCGCCGAGGCGAAAGGGGTTGGGCGTTATGGAAAGACAGCGAGGGTGCCGGGCGGTGCGGCGGCCGTTCACCGCTCCGGCACGGGTTCGGCCGGTACTGCGGGTGACGCAGCCGTGCCCGCACTGTGTGGCCGAGCGGACGAAACGCCGGGAGTCCGGCGCGGGGGAGCTGGAGGGCTGAACCGGCCCGGGCCGCGCTCCGATCGGTGCGGCCCGGGCCGGTTCAGCATCTGCTCAGCGCACGCTGCGGGCGGCGGCCACCATATTGCGCAGGGCGGCCTCCACCTCGGCCGGACCGCGGGTCTTCAGACCGCAGTCGGGGTTCACCCACAGCCGCTCGGCCGGAACGGCTTCCAGGGCGGCGCGCAACGACCCGGTGATCTCCTCGACCCCGGGCACCCGAGGCGAATGGATATCGTAGACACCGGGGCCCACGCCCGCGTCGAAGCCCGAGGCGTTGAGATCGTCCAGCACTTCCATATGCGAACGGGCCGCTTCGATGGAGGTCACGTCCGCGTCCAGTCCGGCGATCGCGTCGATCACCTCACCGAATTCCGAATAGCACAGGTGGGTGTGAACCTGGACGGAGTCGGCCACCCCGGAGGTCGCCAGCCGGAACGCGTGAACCGACCAGTCCAGGTACGCCTGCTGATCGGCGACGCGCAGCGGCAGCAGTTCACGCAACGCCGGTTCGTCGACCTGGACGATCCGGATCCCCGCGTTCTGCAGATCCACCGTCTCGTCCCGGATCGCCAGTGCCACCTGGCGCGCCGAATCCGCGAGCGACTGGTCGTCGCGGACGAAAGACCAGGCCAAGATGGTCACCGGGCCGGTGAGCATGCCCTTCACCGGTTTATCGGTGAGCGACTGCGCGTAGGTGATCCAGTCCACCGTCATCGCGGCCGGGCGGGAGACATCGCCGAACAGGATCGGCGGCCGCACGCAGCGGGTGCCGTAGGACTGCACCCAGCCCAGCTCGGTGGCCGCGAACCCGTCGAGCTGTTCGGCGAAGTACTGGACCATATCGTTGCGTTCCGGTTCGCCGTGCACCAGCACATCGAGTTCCAGTTTCTCCTGCAGCGCGATGACCTCACCGATCTCGTTCCGCATCCGCCGCACGTATTCGGCCCGGTCGATCTCACCTTTCCGCAACGCCGCCCGGGCCAGCCGGATCGCCGAGGTCTGCGGGTAGGAGCCGATCGTGGTGGTCGGCAGCGGCGGCAACTGCAGCCGGCCCTGCTGCAGCGTCCGGCGCTGTTCGGCGGGCGCGCGCCGGACGGCGTCCGGTCCGAGCGCGGCCAGCCGGGCCCGCACCTGCGCGTTGCCGATCCGCGGATCGGCCTTGCGGCTCGCCGCCGCGGCGCGCGCCGCGGCCAGTTCGGCCGCGACGGATTCGGTACCGGAGTTCAGTCCGGCGGCCAGTACCCGGACCTCGGCGATCTTCTCGGCCCCGAAGGCCAGCCAGGAACGCAGCGCGTCGTCCAGCTGTGTTTCGACCGCCAGGGTGTAGGGGACGTGCAGCAGCGAGCACGAGGTGGAGACCGCGACCGAATTCGCGCTACCCAATAGGGTCGCCAACGTGGACAGGGCGTGGTCCAGGTCGGTGCGCCACACATTGCGGCCGTCGACCACCCCCGCGACCAGCAATTTGTTCACCAGAGCCGGTACGGCCGCGACGTCGGCGACGTCGGCGCCCGCGACCAGATCGATCGCGACGCCCTCGACCTCGGTCCCGGCGAGGGCCTCGAGTGCCGGGCCCGGATGCCCGAAATAGGTGGCGACCAGAATCGCGGGCCGGTTCGCCGACGCGGTCAGTTCGGTGTAGACCCCGCGTAGCACCGCCAATTCGTCGGCGGTGAGATCGGTGACCAGCGCGGGCTCATCGATCTGCACCCACGCCGCACCGGCCGCGGCGAGCCGCCGCAACAACTCCTGGTAGAGCGGTACCAGCTCGCCGACCCGATCCAGCGCCGCGGCGCCGGTGGTCTTGGCCAGTTTCAGGAAGGTGATCGGCCCGATCACCACGGGCCGGGCCGGCACCGCGAGCTCGATCGCCTCGGCGAGCTGTGCGAGCAACTCGTCGGGATGCAGCGTGAAAGTCGTCTCCGGGCCGATCTCGGGGACCAGGTAGTGATAGTTCGTATCGAACCATTTGGTCATTTCCAGGGGTTCCACCGATTCGGTTCCGCGGGCGGCGGCGAAATATCGATCCAGTGGATCCTCGATACCGGCTACCCGGTCCGGCAGGGCGCCGAGCAGGGCGGCCGTATCGAGCATCTGATCGTAATAGGAGAAGGTGCCGACCGGAACGGAATCCACTCCGGCGGAGATCAATTCGGTGTACTGATCGCGGCGCAGCGCACGCGCTGTCTCGTGCAGCCGGGCGGCATCGATCTTCCCGGCCCAATAGGATTCGGTCGCGCGTTTCAGTTCCCGGCGCGGCCCCACGCGGGGCAGTCCGAGGACCGTCGCGCTGAACGGGCTGTGCGAAATAGCAGTCACGGTGTTCTCCAGTGCTGAAGTTCGACGGCCATCACCGTCCACAGGCGCACGGGCACCGATGAGACCCCGGACGATCCAGCGGTGCGGCCGGATCGACAATGTCAGCACAGGTGGACCGCAACGCCCGATCCACGAGGCGGTGGCCACCGGATACGGCGTACCCGGTACAACCGGCAGGTCTTCGGACTCGCGGGCACCGGCCTGTCGGCCGACCTACTGGCCGTCGCTTCCCAGGCTGTGTGCCCAGTGCTGATGACGGCGGTCGTTCCTGCTCACCGCTGCGGGACAGTTCCGGATTCTCACCGGATTCCCTCTCACCCGCGTGGTGCGGGCTTCGGCGCCGGGACGGACGTTCGGGGCTCCTTGTCGTCCGGCCGGCGAACCAGCTGCACCGACCACCATAACGCGGCCGCGCCGGGTGGCTCCGGGCGGTCGGGCGGCATCGCCTTCGCACCTCTTCGCAACATCGGCCGGGTAGCCGGGAAATGGCCACCCTCGGCGATACGCACAGGCCGGAGTCGCGGTCGGTGAGATATGACGCCGTGGTGAACAATATTTCGCAGCGTTGCCATACGCACTTGTGAAGTTCCTGCGAAGTGGACTTCCCTGTCGATCCTGGATGTGGCGCCGGGTACGTTGGGTCAATGTTCTCGAAAGTCTTGGTTGCCAACCGCGGCGAAATCGCCATCCGAGCCTTCCGCGCGGCGTACGAGCTCGGTGTCGGGACGGTTGCCGTCTTCCCGCACGAGGACCGCAATTCGGTCCACCGCCTGAAGGCCGACGAGGCATACGAGATCGGGGAGGAGGGCCATCCGGTCCGGGCCTACCTCTCGGTGGACGCGATCATCGAGGCCGCCAAGACCGCGGGCGCGGACGCGATCTACCCCGGGTACGGGTTCCTGTCGGAGAATCCGGATCTGGCCGCCGCCTGCGCACGGGAGGGGATCACCTTCATCGGTCCCTCGGCCGAGGTCCTGGAGCTGGCGGGGAACAAGGCCCGCGCGATCGCCGCGGCGAAGGCGGCCGGGCTGCCAGTATTGAATTCCAGCGCCCCGTCGGCCGATCTGGCGGAACTGCTGGCGGCCGCCGAGTCGATGGAATTCCCGATATTCGTCAAGGCTGTGGCCGGCGGCGGCGGCCGGGGTATGCGCCGGGTGGCCGAGCGGGCGGGCTTGCGGGAAGCGATCGAAGCGGCCTCGCGCGAAGCCGAATCCGCGTTCGGTGATCCGACGGTGTTCCTGGAACAGGCCGTGGTCAACCCGCGGCATATCGAGGTGCAGATCCTCGCCGACGCCCAGGGTGAGGTGATGCATCTGTTCGAGCGGGACTGTTCGCTGCAGCGGCGGCACCAGAAGGTGATCGAGCTGGCGCCCGCGCCGAATCTGGACCCGGGCCTGCGCGATCGGATCTGCGCGGACGCGGTGGCGTTCGCCCGTCAGATCGGCTACAGCTGCGCGGGCACGGTGGAGTTCCTGCTCGACGAGCGCGGCAACCATGTGTTCATCGAGATGAACCCGCGGATCCAGGTGGAGCACACGGTGACCGAGGAGATCACCGATGTAGATCTCGTGCAGTCGCAGTTGCGGATCGCGGCGGGTGAGAGCCTGGCCGATCTGGGGCTGAGCCAGGACAAGGTGACCATTCGGGGCGCGGCGTTGCAATGCCGGATCACCACCGAGGACCCCGCCAACGGATTCCGGCCCGACACCGGCCGGATCACCGCGTACCGGACCCCCGGAGGCGCCGGTATCCGGCTCGACGGCGGCGCGAACCTGGGCGCCGAGATCGGGGCCTATTTCGATTCGATGCTGGTCAAACTGACCTGTCGGGGCCGTGATTTCCCGACGGCGGTGGCGCGGGCGCGGCGCGCGCTGATGGAGTTCCGGATCCGCGGGGTCACCACGAACATCCCGTTCCTGCTGGCGGTACTGGACGACGAGGATTTCACCGCCGGCCGGATCACCACTTCGTTCATCGACGAACGCCCGGAACTCCTGGCAACCCGCGAACCCGCCGATCGCGGCACCAAGATCCTGAACTATCTGGCCGATGTGACAGTGAACAAACCGCACGGCGCCCGGCCGACCTCGGTGTATCCGCACGACAAGCTGCCCTCGATCGATCTGTCGGTGCCGCCGCCGGACGGGTCACGGCAGAAACTGCTCACGTTGGGGCCCGACGGTTTCGCGGCCGCGTTGCGGGAGCAGAAAGCGGTCGGGGTCACCGACACCACGTTCCGGGACGCGCATCAATCACTGCTGGCCACGCGGGTGCGGACCAACGGGTTGCTGGATGTGGCCGGGCATGTGGCGCGGTTGACGCCGGAATTACTGTCGATCGAGGCGTGGGGCGGGGCGACCTATGACGTCGCGTTGCGGTTCCTCTACGAAGATCCCTGGGAGCGGTTGGCCGCGCTGCGCGAGGCGATCCCGAACATCTGCCTGCAGATGCTGCTGCGGGGCCGCAACACCGTCGGTTACACGCCCTATCCCGAGCGAGTGACCCGCGCGTTCGTCGCCGAGGCCACCGATACCGGAATCGATATCTTCCGGATCTTCGACGCCCTCAACAATGTCGACCAGATGCGGCCCGCGATCGACGCCGTCCGCGAAACCGGCACCGCGATCGCCGAGGTCGCGCTGTCCTACACCGGGGATCTCGCCGATCCGGGCGAGAAGCTCTACACCCTGGACTACTACCTGAAACTCGCCGAGCAGATCGTGGACGCCGGCGCGCACGTGCTCGCGATCAAAGATATGGCCGGACTGCTGCGCGCCCCCGCCGCGGTGAAACTGGTCACCGCACTGCGCAGTAATTTCGATCTGCCCGTCCACGTGCACACCCATGACACCCCCGGCGGTCAGCTGGCCACCTACCTCGCCGCGTGGCAGGCGGGCGCGGACGCAGTGGACGGGGCGTCCGCGGCGATGGCCGGCACGACCAGCCAGCCCGCGCTCTCGGCGATCGTCGCCGCGGCCGCGCACAGCGAGCACGACACCGGATTGAACCTGCGCAATGTGTGCGATCTGGAACCGTACTGGGAAGCGCTGCGGAAGGTCTACGCCCCGTTCGAGTCCGGGCTGCCCGCCCCGACCGGCCGCGTCTACACCCACGAGATCCCCGGCGGCCAGCTGTCGAATCTGCGCCAGCAGGCCATCGCCCTCGGACTGGGTGACCGGTTCGAAGAGGTCGAGGCGAAATACGCGGCCGCCGATCGGCTGCTGGGCCGGTTGATCAAGGTCACCCCGTCGTCGAAGGTGGTCGGTGATCTCGCGTTGTCGCTGGTCGGATCGGGGATCGATATCGAGGCCTTCGCCGCCGATCCCGGTCGCTACGACATTCCCGATTCGGTGATCGGGTTCCTGCGCGGCGATCTCGGCACGCCGGCCGGCGGCTGGCCCGAACCGTTCCGGGAGAAGGCGCTCGCCGGACGCGGCACCCCCAAACCCGAAACCCCGCTCACCGCGGAAGACGAGGCCGGGCTGGCGGGCACCTCCGACGAGCGGCGCGGGACCCTCAACCGGTTGCTGTTCCCCGGTCCGACCACCGAATTCCTGGCGCACCGGGACAAATACGGTGACACCACCGGCCTGTCGGCGAATCAGTTCTTCTACGGCCTGCGCCACGGCGAGGAACACCGGGTACAGCTGGAGAAGGGCGTCATCCTGCTCATCGGGCTGGAAGCGATCGCCGAACCCGACGAACGCGGTATGCGCACGGTGATGTGCATTCTCAACGGGCAACTCCGCCCGGTTTCGGTGCGGGATCGCTCCATCGCCAGCGAGATCCCCGCCGCCGAGAAAGCCGACAAGAACAACCCCCACCACATCGCCGCGCCGTTCGCCGGCGTGGTCACCCTGACCGTCGCGGAAGGCGAAACCGTCGCCTCCGGTGACACCATCGGCACCATCGAGGCCATGAAGATGGAAGCCGCCATCACCGCCCCGCGTGGGGGAGTGGTGGGCCGGGTGGCCATCGCGCAGGTACAGCAGGTCGAAGGCGGTGACCTGCTCGTCGAACTGGGCGAGCGCGAATCCGAATGACGCGGATCGTCGCCGGAACCGCCGGTGGGCGGCGCCTGCGGGTGCCGCCCGCGGGCACCCGGCCCACCTCGGATCGGGTGCGGGAGGCACTGTTCTCGTCGATCGAGGCGCGGATGGACCTCGACGGCGCGCGGGTGCTCGATCTCTACGCCGGGTCGGGGGCACTCGGGCTCGAGGCCCTGTCCCGAGGGGCCGTCGCGGCGCTACTGGTCGAATCGGACCGGCGGGCGGCGGCGGTACTCCGCGGCAATATCGCGGAACTGGGGATGCCCGGGGCCCAGGTGCGGATCGGGGCGGTGGCCCACGTGCTGGCGCAGGGCGGCGCAGGGGATTTCGATCTCGTTTTCGCCGATCCGCCCTACGATCTGCCCACCGACGCCGTGCACGCCGACCTCGTGGCCCTCGCGGCCCACGGCTGGCTCGCCGGCGACGCGCTGCTGCTGATCGAACGTTCCGCGCGCTCGGCCGAAATCGTCTGGCCCGCAGGGTTCGACGGCCGGCCCGCGCGCCGCTACGGGGAGACCCGGATCGAGTCGGCGGTGTACCTCGGCGTGACCCGTGCCGGATCGCACGAACCTGCTAGCGTCTGATCCATGGCAGGAGCTTTGTGCCCGGGGTCCTTCGATCCGGTGACCAACGGCCATCTCGACGTGTTCCGCCGGGTGGCGGAGCAGTTCGACGAGGTCGTCATCACCGTGATGATCAACAAGAAGAAGCAGGGCATGTTCGGCATCGACGAGCGGATCGAGATGCTGCGCGATGCCACCGCGGACCTGCCGAACGTGCGGGTCGCGTCCTGGGACGGGCTACTGGTCGATTTCGCCCGGGAACAGGGCATCAGCGCGATCGTCAAGGGACTGCGCGATGCCGGGGACTTCGGCTACGAACTGCAGATGGCGCAGATGAACAAGAAACTCTCCGGCGTCGACACGTTCTTCATCGCCACCAACCCCACCTTCAGTTATCTGTCCAGCTCCCTGGTCAAAGAAGTGGCGGCATTCGGCGGCGATGTCAGCGATATGCTGCCGTCGCTGGTGCACAAACGGCTACTCGACCGGCTGGCCGAGCGGGCGGGCTGATCCACCCCGCTGGGCGGTCACTTCCCGGGCCCGCCGCAGCGGCCCGAACACCAGCCCGCGCAGCGCCAGGAAACGCAGACCACCCACCGCGGCGCTGATCGCCAGCACCGCGGCCGCCTGTGCCGGTTCGTTCAGCGTCGGCGCGAGAACTCCCAGCGTGGCCAGTGCCGCGGTGCTGATGCCCAGCCCCAGCAGGGCCAGTCCGCCGCCCTCCCACTGTGCCGTGAACCAGCCGATCCGTTCCGCGGCGTGGAAGGTGAGCCGGCGATGCAGTTCGTTGGCGAGCACGGTGCTCACCACCGACCCGGCGACATTGGCCAGCAGCGTCCCGGCGCCGGTGAGGCTCAGGAAGAGCAGCACATAGGAAATATTGCTCAATCCGCCGACCAGGGCGAAACGAATCAACTGAGGAAAGGGGCGGTCGCCGCGCAGATACCGCTGCAACCGCTGCCGGACACCCGGCGTGAACGGTTCCGGCCAATCGATATCCAGATCCCCGGTGTTCAGTGCCGTGGACGTAGGCAGCTGCAGGATGGTCATGGGCGGTTCCGATCGGGCAAGGGACAGTCGGCCCACCCGCGTGACGGAGGGGCTACCTAAGAATCTAACACCAAGCGGAGGGTAGGTCTCCAGTTGATCGGCAGAGTCCGCCGATATCGGGCGGAAAGGGCGACACACCGAAAGTAGGTTCGGCGCATCCACCGCCCCGGGGCACACTGGGAACGGCGTGATATCTCGCCGATCGTCAGCAGGAGGACAGTGAGCATGTACCGGGTATTCGAGGCGCTCGACGAACTGGTCGCCATCGCCGAAGAGGCACGGGGTATCCCCGCGACTCGCAACTGCATCGTCCCGCGTCCGGACGTGCTCGATCTCCTCGACGATGTCCGCGAAGCACTGCCCACCGAGATCGACGACGCCCAGGATGTGCTCGATCACCGGGACAAGATCGTCGACGATGCCCGGGGCGAGGCCGACCAAACCGTGCGCGCCGCCGACGAGCAGGCCGCGAACACCCTCGGCGACGCCCGCGCCGAAGCCGACCGCATCCTGGCCGACGCGAAAGCGCACGCCGACCGCATGGTCGCCGAAGCCACCGCACACGCCGACCGCACAGTCGATACGGCCGCCGCCGAGGCAGCCCGCCTCGTCGCCGACGCGAAAGCCGAATACGAGACGGTCACCGGGCGGGCCCGCGCCGAAGCCGAGCGCACGGTAGAGGCCGGACAGGCGTCCTACGATCGGTCGGTGTCCGACGGCCAAGCCGAGCAACGGCGGCTGGTCGAGGAGACCGAGGTGGTGCGGGCCGCCCACGCCGAATCGGCCCGGATCATCGATACCGCGCACGCCGACGCCGACCGGATGCGCGCCGACTGCGATCACTACGTCGACACCAAACTCGCCGAATTCGAAGAAACCCTGAGCGGCGCCCTGCGCACAGTCGGCCGCGGCCGGCAGCAGTTGCGCAACGGGTCGGAAGTACCCGACTACGCCTCGGAATTCCGGCGCTGAATCTATTGCCCCGCCTGCGGCGGGTCGGGTCGGGGCCCTTGTCAACCCCGGTTCTTCACTCCCGCCGGTCGGTCGCTGCGCTCCCTCCCTCTGGTCGCTCCAGAACCGGGGCGGGCCCCGACTTTGAAGGTGGGCCATCTGGAGTGCAAGTGAGGTGTGGGCGGATGTGCGTCTTGGTCGGCGTGGGTAGGTTCGCGACTCTGTAGGTGCTCGATGGGCGTCGATCTATGGATGGTGGTGCGGACGCGCTCGGCTGCTGCGCTCCTTCGCTCTGGTACTCCGGAACCGAGGTGGGTCCCGGAGCTGTTGGATTGTGTCGCCTTCGGCGGGGCGGGTCGGGGCCCTGTTAACCCCGGTTCTTCACTCGGGCGCTCGGTCGCTGCGCTCTTTCGCTCTGTCGTTCCGGAACCGGGGTGGTGGCCCGACCGGTGTCCGGTTGAGCTCGGTCTATCGGGTTTTGCAAGGTCGATCGGGTCGCGTACGGTGGTGTGGTTGCTCGCCGATTCCGGCGCATGACCAGCCCCCGACCCACCCAGTGGAGTTTCGATGCCTGCCGATACCACCGCGCGCAAACACTCCGGTGCGCCCCGTCGTGCCCACGGCGAGGGTTTCGTGCTGGATGTCCGCAGCCTCGGTCGCGCCCCGGGCTCGATGCGCGAACTGCGGCGGACGGTCACCACGACCGAACGTCTGGGGCTCGACCTGGCCGGTGTCTCCGCCGACACCGAGGTCGAGCTGGATCTGCGGCTGCAGTCGGTCTCCGAGGGAGTGCTCGTCACCGGCTCGCTGGACGCGCCGGTATCCGGCGAATGCTCACGATGCCTCGAACAGTTCACCCATACGGTCCACCTTTCGCTGACCGAACTGTTCGCCTACCCGGACAGCACCACCGATCAGACCGCCGCCGACGACGAGATCTATCGGATGACCGATGACCTCATCGACCTGGAACCCCTGGTAGTCGACCAGCTCGGGCTGGAACTGCCGCTGCAGCCGCTGTGCTCGCCGGACTGCCCGGGCCTGTGCCCGGAGTGCGGGGTTCGGATGGCGATTGCGGGATCCGATCACCGGCATGAGATACTTGATCCCCGCTGGGCCGGGCTGGCGAAGTTCGCCCCCGGATCGCCCGGCAGCGGCAGCCCCGACGAGGGTGCGGCCACCGGAGACCATTCCACCGATACAGCACGTAACAGCACAGAGGAGAACTAGTCGTGGCCGTTCCCAAGCGCCGGATGTCCCGTTCCAACACCCGGTCGCGGCGCAGCCAGTGGAAGGCCGCCGCGCCTACCCTGATCACCTGCCCGAACCGGGCCTGTGGTCAGAAGACCCCGCCGCATATCGCGTGCCCCTCCTGCGGTACTTACAAGGGCCGCCAGGTCGTTTCCCCCGTCTGACCCCCGGTCGACCCTTGACCGCGGGAAAAGACGAACCCGGTGAGCCGGGTGATCACGCGAGCCTGATCGCGGCGCTGGGTGTCGAGTTGGCACCCGACCTGCTGCGACTGGCGTTGACACATCGCTCGTACGCGTACGAGAACGGTGGCCTCCCGACCAATGAGCGGCTCGAGTTCCTCGGGGACTCGGTACTCGGTCTGAGCATCACCGAGCGGCTCTACCACGAGCACCCGGAGAAATCCGAGGGCGAGCTGGCCAAGCTGCGGGCGAGTGTGGTGAACATGCACGCGCTCGCCGAGGTGGCACGCAATCTGGGTGCAGGTGGTCTGGGCGTGCATCTGCTGCTCGGCAAAGGTGAGGAACTCACCGGCGGCCGGGACAAGCCCAGCATCCTCGCCGACGGCATGGAATCGCTGCTGGGTGCCGTGCACCTGGAACACGGGATCGATGTGGCCCGGGAAGTAGTACTGCGGCTCTTCGCCGACCTGCTCGAACGCGGTCCGCGGATGGGCGCGGGCCTGGACTTCAAGACCAGTCTGCAGGAGCTGACCGCCGAACGCGGTCTCGGCGTGCCCAGCTACGAGATCTCCTCGACCGGCCCCGACCACGACAAGGAATTCACCGCGACCACTGTGATCGCCGGGAATGCCTACGGTCAGGGGGTCGGCAGGTCGAAGAAGGAAGCCGAACAGAAGGCGGCGGGCGCGGCGTACCGGGCGCTGACCGGCGAATCCTGAGGTGCCCGAACTCCCCGAAGTGGAGGTCGTTCGCCGCGGCCTGGCCGAACATCTGTGCGGGCGGACCGTCGAGTCGGTGACCGTCACCCATCCGCGATCGGTGCGCCGCCATGTGGCGGGCGCCGCCGATATGGCGGCACGGCTCACCGGACTGTCCGTCGTCGCCGCCGAACGTCGTGGAAAGTACCTGTGGCTCACCTTCGACGAGTCCGATGGTGAATCCGCCGATACGGCGCTGGTCGTGCATCTCGGTATGAGCGGGCAGATGCTGGTGCAACCCGCGGGTGCGCCCGTGGAGAAGCACGCGCATATCCGGGCGACCCTCGACGACGGGCAGGAGTTGCGTTTCGTCGATCAACGCACCTTCGGCGGCTGGGTGCTGGCGCCGCTGGTGGAGGTGGACGGCGATCTGCTGCCCGATCTGCTGGCGCATATCGCGCGGGACCCGCTGGACCCCCGTTTCGACGACGACCGGGTGGTCGCGACGCTGCGTACCAAGAACACCGAGATCAAAAGGGTGCTGCTGGATCAGGCCGTCGTCTCGGGTATCGGCAATATCTACGCCGACGAAGCATTGTGGCGGGCCCGTGTGCACGGCGGCCGGATAGCCGCCACACTCACCCGCCCGGCCCTGCGCACGCTGCTCACCGAGGCGCGTGCGGTGATGGGCGACGCACTGGCCGCCGGGGGGACCTCCTTCGATTCCCTGTACGTGAATGTGAACGGCGAATCCGGCTACTTCGAGCGCGCGCTGGCGGTGTACGGGCGCGGCGACCGGCCCTGCACACGCTGCGGGGCGGTGATCGTGCGGGAAAAGTTCATGAATCGCTCGTCCTACTCCTGCCCGCGCTGCCAGCCGCCGCCGCGCGTGCGGCGCGGATCGTCCTAGCGGGGGCCTCGCCGCGGAAGCCGACGCCGGGTTACGGTTGCCGTGGGGCAAGATCGCCGACCCTGTCCACCCGGGAGGGACGCCATGCGCAAGCTCACCTACTACGTCGCCGCCACCATCGACGGATTCATCGCCACCGAGGAGGGCTCGGTCGATTTCTTCCCGGTCGGCGGTGATCACGGACCCGCGATCACCGCTCAGTATCCGGAGACATTGCCGTCGCAGGTGCGCGCCACACTGGGCATCGATAAACGCAACGAGAACTTCGACACCGTGATCATGGGCCGCCGGACCCACGATTTCGGGGTGCGCACCGGTACCGCGAGCCCGTACGCGCATCTGCGGCAGTTCGTGGTGTCCACCACGCTGAAGGCCCGTCCGGACCCGGCGGTGGAGTTGATCTCGGGGGATCCGGTCGCCGCGGTCGGCGAACTCAAGAGCGAGAAGGGTCTCGGGATCTGGCTGTGCGGCGGCGGTGAACTGGCCCGGACACTCCTACCGGAGATCGACCAGATCTTCCTGAAGCTGTATCCGATCGTGCTCGGCCACGGGCGCCCGCTGTTCGGCACCGGCCCCCGGTTGCCCGAGCCGGCGGATTTCCGGGTGATCACCAGCCAGGTGTTCGAGGACGGCGTCGCCTTCGTGAAGTACGGCAGGACCGGTTAGCCCGTGACCGCAGGCCGGTCGCGCGCCGCCGGGCCCGCCGAGCCACCGGCCCCGGGGCCGGTCGCGGCCCTGCGGGAGATCGGGTTCTGGCTCGAGCGCGACCGGGCGCAGACCCACCGGGTCAAGGCGTACCGCCGCGCCGCCGATATCCTCGCCGGGCTCGATACGACCGAACTGGACCAACATCGGGCGACACGGAGTTGGCAGGAACTGACCGGGATCGGTCCCAAGACCGCCGCGGTGATCGAGGAGGCGTACTCCGGCGCGGTGCCGCGGTATCTCGCCGAACTGCGCGCGACCGCGCGGCCGATCGGCGCGGCGGGCGCACCGCTGCGGGAGCGGTTGCGCGGCGATCTGCACACCCACTCGGATTGGTCCGACGGTGGCAGCCCGATCGCGGAGATGATGCGCTGTGCCGCCGCTCTGGGACACGAGTACTGCGCCCTGACCGACCATTCGCCGCGACTCACCGTGGCCAACGGGCTGTCCGCGCAGCGCCTGCGCCGCCAGCTGGAGGTGGTCGCCGAACTCGACGCGGAACTCGCGCCGATGCGGATACTCACCGGAATCGAGGTCGACATCCTCGGCGACGGGTCGCTCGACCAGGACGCCGATCTGCTCGCCGAACTCGATATCGTCGTCGCCAGTGTGCACTCGCGGCTGCGCGACGATCGCGACACCATGACGCGCCGGATGGTGTACGCCGTGGCGAACCCGAATGTCGACGTGCTCGGGCACTGCACGGGTCGGCTGGTCGAGGGTGGGCGCGGAACCCGGCCCGAATCGGACTTCGACGCCCGGATCGTGTTCGAGGCCTGCCGCCGTTACGGGACGGCGGTCGAGATCAACAGTCGACCCGAACGGCGCGATCCGCCGTCCCGGTTGATCCAGCTGGCGCTCGACACGGGCTGCGAGTTCTCGGTCGACACCGACGCGCACGCGCCGGGACAGCTGGACTGGCAGGGCTACGGTTGCGCTCGCGCCGTGGCCGCCGGGGTCGCGCCGGACCGGATCATCAATACGCGGCCGGTGGACGACTTGCTGGAGTGGACGCGCACCCACGGGACGTGAGCGGCAACGGAACAGGTGTCGGTGCGCATATTCATAATGCCCGGTATGCGGGAATTGTCACTGCGCACGTTGAATCGGACTCTGCTGGTGCGCCAGCACCTGGCGGCGCGGACGGAGCAGACGCCCTATGACGTGATCCGGCATCTGGTGGCGGTACAGGGGCAGGAACCGAACTGGCCCTACGTCGGACTGTGGGCGCGGCTGGCCCGGTTCGAGCACGCCGACCTGGCGGCGCTGCTGCACGATCGGAAACTGGTTCGCTCCACCACTCTCCGGCGCACGGTGCACGTGAGCACGGCCGAGGATTTCCGCTGGCTGCGTCCGACCGTGCAACCGTACGTGGAAGGCGTGCTCAAACTCGCCTACTACCGGGAGGAGATCGCCGGCACGGATCTGGCCGCGCTGGCCGCCGCGGGCCGCGAACTGCTGGCCGGGCGGTGGATGTCCCGGCGCGAACTCGGCGGTCTGCTGGCCGAACGGTTCCCCCAGCGGCTGCCGCGCCGGCTCGCGGAATCGGTGGAGGTCCTGGTGCCGATGGCGCACGGCGCCGAATCGGGTGAATGGGGCCGGTGGCGCAACCGGTACGTGACGGTCGGGCCGGCCGACGAATGGATCGGCGCACCGCTGGAGGCGGCGGATCCGGCCACCCTGATCCTGCGTTATCTCGCCGCGTTCGGCCCGGCGACGGTCGCCGATATCCAGGCATGGTCGGGACTGACCCGGCTGGCCGAGGTGATCGCACCGCTGCGGCCGCGATTGCGGGTGCTGCGCAGTAGCGAGGGCGCCGAACTGTTCGATGTGCCCGGCGCCCCGCTGGCCGACCCCGATCTCGTGGTGCCCGTGCGTTTCCTACCGGCCTTCGACAACGCGGTGCTCGGGTACCGGGATCGCCGTCGCGTCATTGCCGAGCAGGACCGGAAGCGCACGAGTAAGGAAGCCTCAGCCGGTGTTCCGGTGTACCTGGTGGACGGTTTCGCGCACGGTAGGTGGTCACTGGAAGGGTCGGATATCCGTATCGTGCCGTGGTATCCGCTGCGACCGGACGAGCGCGCGGAGGTCGTGGCCGAGGCGCAACGACTCCTGGAGTTCGTGTCGCCGGACTCGGGCGGCGATATCGTCTTCGCCGGGTGAGGTGATCGCCGCGCCGGGCGCCGGATGGCCGCACGGTGAACGGTTGCCGAATACTTCTGGTGCCCGGCCGGTTCCGTTCGCTAGTGGCCAAAGATGAGGGGAAACATTCTGATTCGGGGGACGGTAACCGCTGGTGGGTGAACTGCTGCTCAATATCCTGCTCCCGCTGGCCGGTATCGCGATTCCGGTGGCGGCCTTCGCCTGGGAGTTCGTGTTCGTCGGCCGCAAGCGGCTCGGCTGGCGAGTGCAGATGGACACCCCGGTCACCGGTGAGGCGGAATCCGGGCACGCGGGCGCGTTGCGCCAACTGCGGCAGACCTCCGACGGGTCCGAACGCAATCTGCAGGATCTGTCGGTCGTTCTCGTGCGGATCGAGAACAACGGCGCCACCACCATCGATGCCGCCGACTACGTGACCGCGCAGCACAGTCAGGCCGGTCTGCATCTGCAGTTCCCGGACCGCAAGGTCATCGGGATGGCGGTCACCGAACTGAGCAATCCGGGACTGGCCGTCTGCTTCGAGCCGGATTCCGGGTTCGCACATCGGCAACTCGATCAGGGCATCGGTGTCATCGATCTCCCGAAGGTTCCGCTCAACCGCGCCGACCACTACAAGATCCTGGCCACCCTGGAACGGATCTCGGGCACCGGACCCTACCCCGAGCCCTCGATGAAGGGAGTCGTGACCGGTGGCGGGATAGCCAGAACCAAAGGCCGGACCGGGGTCTCGTTGCTCATGCTGGCGCTCACCGGGTTCCTGGTGACCGTCATCGCGGTGATGAGCGCGATCCGCATACTCGAGCCCGAACCCGCTCCGCTGGGTTGCGCGACCGGTGAGCTGACCGTTGTCGGGTCCACCGCGTTCGAACCGGTGATCCGGGAGGCGGCGCGAATCTACGAGCAGACGTGTCCGGGGTCCGGTTTCGCGTTCGGGTTCGAGGGCAGCGAACGCGGCATGGACCGGGTGGAGGACGCGGCCGCCGGAGACGGGGCGTTGCTGGCGATCGGTGACGCGCCCAAGGGCGACGACTATCCGGCGCTGGTGCAGCGGCCGGTGGCGCTGTCGCTGTTCACGATCGTCGCGCATCCGAGCGCGGGCGTGCGGGACCTGACTCGCGGGCAGATCCGTGATCTGTTCCTGGGCCGGATCTCGAACTGGCGGGAGGTGGGCGGCGCCGATCAGCCGGTGCGCGTCGTCAACCGGTACGCCGGATCGGGGACCCGCTGGACCTTCGAGTCACGGCTGCTCGACGCCGACCAGCCTCCGGAGCTCGGCGTGACCTGCCGGGATCTGCAGCGGAGGGCCGAGCCGGGCCGATGCCAGACGCTCTACACCGACGATATGCTCGCCGTGGTCGCCGATACCGCGGGCGCGATCGGCTACAGCGAATCGACGGATGCCGCGGATACCGTGGGGGTGGTCGGCCTGACGATCGACGGCCGGTTTTCGACCCGGGCGGAGTTCACCGATCGCGGCTATCCGTTCTGGGGTGTGGAGTACGCGTTCGCCCACGGCGATTTCCCGCCGGGCTCCCTGGGCGCCGGTTTCCTGCGATTCCTGCTCGGTGAGGCCGGTCAGGACGTGATTCGCTGGTACGGAAATCTGCCCTGCGCGGAGTTGGCCGATCCTTCGTTGTGTCTTCCCCATGTTTGACCGATCCGGTGGGGGAAATGTGCCCGCGAGAGCGCGACGATCTGAGGGTGACCCGGGCGACTCGGGCGTAAAAATTGCGTGAGCAGCCGGTTTCGGCTCGATTCGGAAGGGTAGTTTCGGTGTGCACCGCCGTTCGGGCGACCGGGACTTCCGGCGCCGGGGGTGGCGTCCGGGCCGGTGACGGCTCGGTGACAGTGAGGGGAAGGACGAGCATGTCCCTGGTGGCGTGTGCGTTGATCGCGGGATTCGCGTTCTGTCTGCTGCTGCTGCGGGTGGCCGCGTCGACTCTGGACGACCGGGAGGCCCGGCGCGTCCGGGTGCCCGTCCGGGCCCGCCGGTACCCGCACCGGGGCTGAGCGCCCGTGGACGGGTGCGGACCGCCTGGTCGCCGGATGGCAGGATCTCGACCATGGTTGATGACTCCACTCCGGCTGCCGCTCCGAGCCCGGGCGATACGCAGCCCGGGCCGACCACGCTGTGGGTCGAGCGGACGGGAACGCGCCGCTACACCGGTCACAGTTCGCGTGGCGCCGAGGTCCTGGTCGGTTCCGAGGGAGTGCCGGGTGTGTTCACTCCCGGTGAGCTCCTGAAGATAGCGCTGGCCGCCTGCTCGGGGATGAGTTCGGATTTCCCGTTGTCGCGCCGGCTCGGCGACGACTACGACGCCACGATTCGGGTCTCGGGCGTCGCGGACCGGGAGAACGAGGTGTATCCGCAGCTCGACGAGGTGTTCGAGCTCGACCTCAGCGAACTCGACGAGGCGGGCCGGGAGCGGCTGCTGGTGACGGTGCAGCGCGCCATCGACAAGGTGTGCACGGTGGGCCGGACGCTGAAGGCCGGCAGCAAGGTGACGTTGTCGTTCGATATCGATACCGCCGACTGACCGTGGCGGCCGACGACGACCCGGTGCGGCTGAGCGCCTGGGTGCACGGGTATGTGCAGGGTGTGGGTTTCCGGTGGTGGACGCGGGCGCGGGCGCTGGAACTCGGGTTGACCGGTCATGCCACGAATGCCGCCGACGGCCGGGTGCATGTGGTGGCCGAGGGGTCGCGGGCGGCGACGGGGAAATTGCTGGCGCTGCTGCGGTCGGGTACCACGCCCGGCCGGGTGGATCTCGTAGTGGAGGCATGGGAGCCGGCGCGTGGCGGGTTGATGGGGTTCGTCGAGCGGTAGGGCGTGCACGAGGCCCGGGACGTGCGGGCGCGTACCGCGAGACCTTGACATGCCACAATGGAAGGTGAACACTGGCGGTATTCCATAGTGGAGTGTGCTTGTGAGGGGAGCGGTAATGGAGATCTCGACGGGAACCCGGGCATCCGACGCCGAACGGGACCGGATCGTGCGCGACCTGAGCCGGCATATGGAGGACGGCCGGATCGATCTGGCCGAGTACGACCAACGGGTCGCGCAGGTCTACCAGACCGCCACCCGTGAGGAGCTGACCGCCGTCCTCGCGGATCTGCCCGCGCTGTCTTCGGCGTCGACGATGAAATCGCGCTCACGATTCCCGATCTGGCAGCGGATCGAGGCGAGCGCCTGGCTGGCTGTCGGTCTGCTGGTCCTGGTGATCTGGGCGGCGATCTCGCTGAGTGTCGGTGCGTTCACCTACTTCTGGCCCATCTGGGTCATCGGCCCCTGGGGTGCGGTGCTGGCAGTCCGGGCGGCAACCGGTATCGAAGCCGGACACCGCCATCGCCGCAAGGCATAACACCCGGTAGCCTCGGTGGCATCCGGCCGGTGCAACGCCCGGCCGCGATGTCCGGGTTCTCCGGCAATCGCTCGGCCACGGCCGGTGCGCCGGGTGGGGACATGGCGGCGCGGGCCTATAGCATGACTGATCGGCCTGGGTGAGGCGGACAGTTCATGGAGGCGGAAAGGGTCGTCGGCGTTGCACCTGAAGAGCTTGACGTTGAAGGGGTTCAAATCCTTCGCGTCCGCGACGACTCTGCGATTCGAGCCCGGGATCACCTGCGTGGTCGGCCCGAACGGGTCCGGGAAATCCAATGTCGTCGACGCGCTCACCTGGGTGATGGGTGAACAGGGCGCCAAAGCGTTGCGCGGCGGGAAGATGGAGGACGTCATCTTCGCCGGCACCTCCGGCCGGGCGCCGCTGGGACGTGCCGAGGTCACCCTGACCATCGACAACTCCGACGGCGCGCTGCCCATCGACTACGCCGAGGTCTCCATCACCCGCCGGATGTTCCGCGACGGCGCCGGAGAGTACGAGATCAACGGCAACTCCTGTCGGCTGATGGACGTGCAGGAACTGCTCAGCGATTCCGGTATCGGCCGGGAGATGCACGTCATCGTCGGCCAAGGGCAGCTCTCGGCGATCCTCGAATCACGCCCCGAGGATCGGCGCGCCTTCATCGAAGAGGCCGCCGGGGTACTCAAACACCGCAAACGCAAGGAAAAGGCCGTTCGCAAACTGGATGCGATGCAGGCCAACCTGGCTCGGCTCACCGACCTCACCAGCGAACTACGCCGCCAGCTCAAACCACTCGGACGTCAGGCCGAGGTCGCCCGGCGGGCGCAGACCGTGCAGGCGGATCTGCGCGACGCCCGGTTGCGGCTGGCGGCCGACGATCTGGTCACCCGGCGCAACGAGCTGGAGAGCCAGCAGAGCAAAGAGGCCTACGCGCGGGAACAGCAGATCACCGTGCAGAGCGAACTGGACGCCGCTGATGCCGCCCTGGCCCAGCAGGAATTCCAGCTCTCGCGCCTGACACCCAGCGCCGAGGCCGCGGGACAGCTGTGGTTCCAATTGTCAGCGCTGTCCGAACGCGTCAACGCGACCATCCGTATCGCCGGCGATCGTGCCCGGCACCTGGATACCACCACCGCGGCGAACACCGGCCGCGACCCCGATCAGCTGGAGGCCGAGGCCGACCGGGTGGAGGCCGAAGAGGCCGAATTGCGCGAAACCGTGGAGATGGCCACCGAAACACTGGAGGCCGCCCGCGACGGGCTCGCCGAACGCGACCATGCGGCCAGGGCGGCCGAACAAGCCCATCTGGCCGCTGTGCGGGCCATCGCCGACCGGCGCGAAGGCCTGGTCCGGTTATCCGGTCAGGTCGAGAATCTGCGCACCCGGACGCAATCCATCGACGCCGAGGTCGTGCGGTTGTCCACCGCGATCACCGAGGCCCGGGCCCGGGGCAGTGCGGCGCAGACCGAATTCGACACGGTCCAGGACGAACTGGCCGAGCTGGACGCCGGTGAAGCCGGGTTGGACGCCCAGCACGAACATGCGGTGGAGGCGCTGGAACTGGCCGATCGCCGGGTCACCGAGCTGCGCGCCGAGGATCGGGAGGCCGGTCGCCGGGTCGCCTCGCTGACGGCCCGGATCGAGGCACTCGGTATGAACCTGGCCAGCCGGGACGGCGCGGCGTGGCTCACCGAGAACCAACCCGCGGGCCTGCTGGGTTCGCTGTCCGAACAGCTGCGGGTGCATGCCGGATACGAGACCGCGGTCGCCGCGGTGCTCGGTCCGGTGGCCGAGGCCGTGGTGGCCGATACCAGCGACACGGCGCTGAGTGCCCTGCGCGCGCTCGGCAAGGCCGACGGCGGCCGGGCCGCGCTGGTGTACGGGGGACCCGACGGCGACGAGATCGCGGATGCCGGTGCTCCGCTGCCCGAGTCCGCTCGATGGCTGCTGGACGTGGTGGACTGCCCGGGCACGGTGCGCGCCGCCGTGGTCGCGCTGATCCGCCGGGTCGCGGTCGTCGAGGACCTCGACGCCGCGTCCGCCCTGCTCGCCACCCGCCCGGAACTGCGCGTGGTCACCCGCGACGGTGACCTGGCCGGCACCGGGTGGCTGGTCGGCGGCTCGGATCGGTCGCCGAGCCGGTTGGAGATCCAGGCGGGCATCGATGCCGCCGAAGCCGACCTGATCGCGGCCCAGCGCCACGCCGAGGAGCTGGAAGCGAGTCTGGCGGGTGCGCTGGAGGAGCAGACCGATCGCAAGGAAGCCGTCGACCACGCCCTGCTGACGCTGCACGAATCCGATCAGGCCCTCAACGCCGTCTACGAGCGGCTGGGCCGGCTCGGCGCGGCCGCGCGGGCCGCGCACGCCGAATCCGAGCGGCTCACCGATCAGCGTGCCGCCGCCGAGGCCACCCACGAGGAGGCGATGACCACACTCGTCGACCTCGAGGAACGGCTGCGGCACGCGGAACGGGAACAGGCCGACACCGACAGCGACGCGGCCGGAGCCGCGGGTACCGAAGCCGCCGCACTGGCCCGGGAAGAGGCCGCCGCCGCGCTCGCCGAGGCCCGAGCCATGGAGGTCGAGGCCCGCTTGGCGGTCCGCACGGCCGAGGAACGCGCCGAATCGGTCCGCGGCAAAGCGGATTCGCTGCGGCGTTCCGCCCGGGCCGAACGCGACGCACGAGCCCGCGCCGAACGGGCGCAGGCCGCCCGCCGGCAGGCCGCCCGGGTCGCCGCCGCGGTCGCCGAATCCGGCGCCGATCTGGTCGCCGAACTGGAGAAGGTGGTCGCCGCGGCCGTGGCCCGCCGTGACGAACTGGTCCGCCGGCGCACCGAATGCGCCACCCAGGTCGATCAGATCAAGGAGCGGGTGCGAGCGCTGGGTATCCAACTCGGGCAGCTCACCGACACGGTGCACCGCGACGAAGTCGCCAAGGCGCAGGCCGCGCTGCGGATCGAACAGCTCGAGGCCAATATCGCCGAACAGTTCGGGATCGCACTCGAGGATCTGATCGCCGAATACGGTCCCGATATGGTCCTGCCGCCCAGTGACCTGGAGATGCGGGAATACGAGCAGGCCAAGGAACGCGGTGAACAGGTCACCGCGCCCGCCCCGATGCCCTTCGACCGTGCCTCGCAGGAGCGTCGCGCCAAACGCGCCGAGAAGGATCTGACCACTCTCGGCAAGGTGAACCCGCTGGCGCTCGAGGAGTTCGCGGCGCTCGAGGAGCGCTACAACTTCCTGGCCACCCAGCTCGAAGACGTCAAGAAGGCACGGCAGGACCTGCTGGACGTGGTGTCGGAGGTGGACGAGCGGATCCTGCAGGTCTTCACCGACGCCTACGCCGATGTGGAACGCGAGTTCGTTCAGGTTTTCGCCGCGCTGTTCCCCGGCGGCGACGGCCGCCTGCTGCTCACCGACCCCACCGATATGCTCACCACCGGTATCGAAGTGGAAGCGCGACCGCCCGGCAAGAAGGTCAAGCGACTGTCGTTGCTCTCCGGCGGTGAGAAATCGCTCACCGCGGTGGCGCTGCTGGTGGCGATCTTCCGCGCCCGCCCCTCGCCGTTCTACGTGATGGACGAGGTGGAAGCCGCGCTCGACGACACCAACCTGCGGCGGCTGATCGGGCTGTTCGAGCAATTGCGGGAGAAGAGCCAGTTGATCGTCATCAGCCATCAGAAACCGACCATGGAGATCGCCGACGCGCTCTACGGCGTGAGCATGCGCGGCGACGGCATCACCCAGGTCATCTCGCAGCGACTGCGCGGGGAGAACCTCGCCACGAGCGGTACGGCGGCGGAGTAGCTACTCCGCCGCGTACCGGGCGGCTGCGGGGCGGACCGCGGCGGTCAGAGCAGGTCGCTGACATCGTCGGGTACATCGACCGCGTATTTGCGCAGGATCTCCATCGCTATCACTTCCAGGGCATTCTCATGGGTCGCCGCCAGCACCACGGGTGCGGCGACACCGTCCTCGTGCGCGTGTAACCAGCGCACCGCCACGACACACCATCTGTCCCCCGGCTGGAGACCGGGGAAGTTGTTCTCCGGACGAGGCGTACTGAGATCGTTGCCGATGGACGCCTGATGTTCGAGGAACTCGGCTGTGACGACCGTGCACACGGTGTGGCTGCCCAGGTCCTCCGGGCCGGTGCTGCAGCAGCCGTCGCGGTAGAACCCTGTCAGAGGATCGGTGCCGCACTCTTGTAGCGGACCCCCAAGCACGTTTCGATCGGTCACATCGCCGATCCTATTGGCCTGTCGCGAGAAGTTCCGCAGGACAAGAAATCTCACCGGCTCTGTTCCTGGTGCTGAGCTGGGCGGGTGCCGGACGCCGATTCGTGGCGCGGATCGTTCGCCGCGCGGGCCGGGACGGGTCGCCGCCCGCCGGGCCGGGCTCTGCAAGGATGGTCGGCGTGAGTGCGCAAGCCTGGATTCTGATCGCAGTGATCGCCGCCGTACTGCTGGTCGCGCTCGTGGCCGGTTTCGTCCGGTACAAGCGCGGCCGGGTCTCGCTGACGGCGCCGGCGGAGAACGACGAGCTGACCGACCGGTCGGGCGGATATCAGGCGGCAGGTGGATTCACCTTCAGCCAGAGCGGGCAGGGCGCGACCGCCGCCCCGCCGGCGCCCGGTCCGAGTCCCACTGAGCGGACCGATGTCGAGGGACAGCCGAATATCGGCGACGACGCCGCGATCCCGCGTGACGCGCCGCGCCGCGGAATCACCGATGTCCCGCTCCCGGAGGCCGCCGACGGTGGCGCGACGACCGCCGCGCCGGAGTCCGGGGTGGCGCCCGCGGATCCGACCGATTCGGCCGTGCCCGAGACGACGGACCCGGTCGCCACGGGGACCCCGGAAGCCGGACCGGCCGCGCCGTCGACGGCGGCGGACACCGATGCGGCGCCGGAGGCCGCCACCGCATCCGAGCAGGCGTCCGACGCGCCCGCCGTGGAAGGTGTGCGCCCCGATGCGCCGCTCACCGCACCCGATACCGCCGCGGACGCCCACCTGGTCCCGGAGATCGAGGAGATCGAGCCCACCTCCGGGCGCCTGACCCGATTACGCGGCCGCCTGTCGCGATCGCAGAACGCGGTGGGCAAGAGCCTGCTGGGGCTGCTCGGCGGCGGCGACCTGGACGAGGATTCCTGGGAAGAGATCGAGGACACGCTGGTCCTGGCCGATATCGGCACTGCGGTCACCACTGTCATCGTGGAACGGCTGCGTGCGGAAATGGCCGCGCGCAGTGTGCGCACCGCCGACGAGGCGCGCGCGGTGCTGCGGCAGGTCCTGATCGAATCGCTGCGACCGGACCTCGACCGCTCGGTGCGCGCGCTGCCGCACGCCGACCATCCGTCGATCCTGCTCGTGGTCGGTGTGAACGGCACCGGCAAGACGACCACGACCGGCAAGCTGGCCCGGGTGCTGGTGGCCGACGGCCGCCGCGTGCTGCTGGGCGCCGCGGACACCTTCCGCGCGGCCGCGGCCGACCAGCTGCAGACCTGGGGTGAGCGGGTCGGCGCAGAGACCGTCCGCGGGCGCGAGGGCGCCGATCCGGCGGCCGTCGCGTTCGACGCCGTGGCCACCGGTATCGACGCCGGGGTGGACGTGGTCCTCGTCGATACCGCGGGCCGCCTGCACACCAAGACCGGGCTGATGGACGAACTGGGCAAGGTCAAACGCGTGGTCGAGAAGAAGGCCTCGGTGGACGAGGTGCTGCTGGTACTCGACGCCACCGTCGGGCAGAACGGCCTGGCGCAGGCCCGGATCTTCGCCGAAGTGGTCGATATCAGCGGTGTCGTGCTGACGAAACTCGACGGAACCGCCAAGGGCGGTATCGTCTTCCAGATCCAGCACGAACTCGGCGTGCCGGTCAAACTGGTGGGACTGGGGGAGGGCGCCGACGATCTGGCGCCGTTCGAACCGTCGGCCTTCGTGGACGCGCTCCTCGGCTGATCCGGGCCGCTCCCGTGGATCGCACGGCGGCCGCGAAACGCGCGCACAGCGTGGGCAACACGCCTGAAACATTTCGGCGCAATCCATTCACCTAGGTGAAACACCTGGGCGTCACAGATGAAACACCGAATGAGGACCCTTCAGTAGCAGGCCCAATGTCGCGCGAGCGGCGGGCCAGACGATGAGGGAGGAAACTGGTGGAAACCGTGATCGGCGCGCCCAATGCCGGCGACACCGCGTGGATACTGACGAGCGCGGCGCTCGTCCTGCTGATGACACCCGGCCTGGCGTTCTTCTACGGCGGTATGGTCCGCGGCAAGAACGTGCTCAACATGATCATGATGAGCATCAGCGCCATGGGTGTGGTCACTGTGCTCTGGGTGCTATACGGCTTCTCGGTCGCATTCGGCACCGACAAAGGCGGCCTGCTCGGTGATCCGGGGCAGTTCTTCGGCCTGAAGACCCTGATCGCCGGATTCGGCGACGAATCGGCGGGCGTACCGCTGATCGGCACCCTGCCCGCGACGGTGTTCGTGGCGTTCCAGGCGATGTTCGCGATCATCACCGTCGCGCTGATCTCCGGCGCGGTGGCGGACCGGATGAAGTTCGGCGCCTGGCTGCTCTTCAGCGCCATCTGGGCCACTGTGGTGTACTTCCCGGTCGCCCACTGGGTCTGGGGCGGCGGCTGGATCATGGAGAAGGTCGAGGCCATCGACTTCGCCGGTGGTACCGCGGTCCATATCAACTCCGGCGCCGCCGCCCTCGCCCTGGCCATTGTGATCGGGAAACGCACCGGCTGGCCGAAAACCGCCTTCCGCCCGCACAACCTGCCCTTCGTCATGCTCGGCGCCGCGCTGCTGTGGTTCGGCTGGTTCGGCTTCAACGCCGGTTCCGCGGCGGCCGCGGACGGTGTCGCCGGTGCGACCTTCGTCACCACACTGGTCGCCACCGCCGCCGCGCTGCTGGCCTGGCTGCTGGTCGAGAAGATCCGCGACGGCAAACCCACCTCGCTGGGCGCGGCGTCCGGTATCGTCGCCGGTCTGGTCGCCATCACCCCGTCGTGTTCCTCGGTGAACGTGCTCGGCGCGCTGGCCATCGGCGCCATCGCGGGCGCGGTCTGTGCTCTTGCGGTGAGTCTGAAGTTCAAGTTCGGCTACGACGATTCGCTCGACGTCGTGGGTATCCACATGGTCGGCGGTATTCTCGGCACGGTGCTGATCGGCCTGTTCGCCGCCCCCGAGGCGCCCGCCGGCGCCGAAGGGTTGTTCTACGGTGGTGATCTCGAACTGCTGGGCCGTCAGGCTCTCGGTGCGTTCGCCGTACTCGCGTACTCCTTCGTGATCGCCTTGGTGATCGCGTACGCGATCAAGTTCACCATCGGCCTGCGCGCCGACGCCGAAGCGGAGTCCACCGGTATGGACGATTCCGAACACGCGGAGACGGCATACGATTTCGCTGCACTGGGTGGAACCGCACGTTCAGCCGGCAAGGAGGCATGAACCCCATGAAACTGATCACCGCAATCGTCAAACCGTTCACGCTCGAAGACGTCAAGACCGGCTTGGAGCAGGCGGGCGTATTCGGTATGACCGTGAGTGAGGTCCAGGGCTACGGCCGGCAGAAGGGCCACACCGAGGTCTACCGCGGCGCGGAGTACTCGGTGGATTTCGTACCGAAGGTGCGGGTCGAGGTCGTGGTCGACGACGGCTCGGTGGACCGGGTCGTGGACCTGATCGTCGAAGCGTCGCGCACCGGCAAGATCGGTGACGGCAAGGTCTGGGTGACCCCGGTCGAGACGATCGTCCGGGTCCGGACCGGGGAACGCGGCACCGACGCGCTATAGATCCCGCCGCGTTCGTCGCGACAAGCGGGTGTAAACGACAACAAGCGGCCCCGCTCCCACCGGTCACCGGTCGGGGCGGGGTCGCCCGCGTGAACGGGTGGTGGTTTCGTTGGGTGAGAACCGGCAGGAACGGGAGCCCGAACGGGCGGGCGGTGAGCGGCCCGGGAAAGCGGCCGCACTGTCCCACGGTGCCGCCGATCTGGTTCGTGCCCGAGATCAGCTGCTGGGCGGCGGTGCGCCCCGGAATCCACGACTGGATGCCGAATCGCTGCGCGCGGCCCTGGTCGATCTGTACGAACTGTGGCTCACGAGCAAGGGCGCCGAGGTCGGGATCACGCCGGACAGCGGCCTGGCGATCATGGCCGTGGGCGGCCTGGGACGTCGCGAGATGCTGCCGTACTCCGATCTGGACCTGGTGCTGCTGCACGAGGACATGGATCCGAAACGGGTCGCCGAGATAGCCGACCGGCTCTGGTATCCGCTGTGGGACGCACACATCAAACTCGACCACAGCGTGCGCACGGTGCCGCACGCGCTGAAGGTCGCCTCCGATGATCTGGTCGCCGCGCTCGGCATGCTCGACGCCCGTCACATCGTCGGCAACTCCGAACTCAGTGACCGGGTGATCGCCGGTATCCGCAAGGACTGGCGCAGCGGTATCCGGGGGCGCTTCGACGAACTGGTCACCGGTGTCCGCGCCCGATGGGAACGCAGCGGGCAGGTCGCGCACCGCAGTGAGCCCGACCTGAAGAACGGCCGCGGCGGATTACGCGATATCCAGCTGCTCGACGCGCTCGCCATCGCCCAGCTCACCGATGCCATGCCGGGTTTGGGACCGGACGCGCCGGGCGGCGGACTGGACCAGGCACACCGGCGGCTACTGGACGTGCGCACCGAACTGCACCGGGTGGCGGGCCGGGCCCGCGACCAGTTGCGCGCCCAGGACGCCGACGAGATCGGGGCCGCCCTGCGGATCGGCGACCGATTCGATCTGGCCCGCACGCTGAGCGACGCCGCGCGCACGGTCGGCTACTCGGTGGACGTCGGATTGCGCACCGCGGGTAACGCGCTGCCGCGCCGCGGTCTGGCCCGGCTCCGCCGGATGCCGGTGCGGCGCCCGCTGGACGAGGGTGTGGTCGAGCACGCCGGAGAAGTGGTGCTGGCCCGCGATTCCCGGCCACAGCGGGATCCGGGGCTGGTGCTGCGGGTCGCCGCGGCCTCCGCGCAGACCGGGCTGCCGATGTCGGCCACGACATTGAACAGGTTGTCCGAAGACGCCCCCGAACTCCGCGAACCCTGGCCCAAGGACGCATTGAACGATCTGCTGGTGCTGCTCGGTTCGGGGCGCGGAGTGATCGATGCGGTGGAGGCCCTGGACCGGACCGGTCTGTGGGGGCGGCTGCTCCCGGAATGGGGCGCGGTCCGCGATCTGCCCCCGCGCGACGCGGTGCACGTGTGGACAGTGGACCGGCACTCGGTGGAGACGGTCGCGTACGCGAGCGCGCTGAGCACCCAGGTGTCGCGCCCGGACCTGCTGGCGCTCGGCGCGCTGCTGCACGATATCGGCAAGGGCCGCGTCGAGGACCACTGTGCGGTGGGCGCCGAACTCGCCACCCAGATCGGCCGCCGAATGGGGTTGTGGCCGTCGGATGTCGAGGTTCTCAGCGCGCTCGTACGCCACCACCTCCTGCTGCCCGATATCGCCACCCACCGCGATATCGACGATCCGGCCACGGTGCAGCACGTGGTGGACGCGCTCGACCACGATCCGCGGCGGCTCGAACTGCTGCACGCGCTCGCCGAGGCGGATTCGCTGGCCACGGGGCCCGGTGTCTGGGGCGAGTGGAAGGCGACGCTGATCGGGGAACTGGTCCGCCGGTGCCGCACGGTGATGGCGGGCGAGGAACTTCCCGAACCCGAACCCATCCCCGAGGAATTGCTGGCCCGCGCCGCGCGCGGCGGCGTGCACGTCGAATTGACGCCGGGCGACGGAAAATACACCCATATCGTCACTGTCGTCGCCCCGGACACGCCGGGTCTGCTGTCGAACACCGCGGGAGTGCTGGCTCTGCATTCACTGCGGGTGCTGTCGGCATCGGTCGGCGCGACGGGGGAATCGGCGGTCAACACCTTCGTCGTGACACCGACTTTCGGCGGTCCACCGGACGCGGGTCTGCTGCGGCAGGAGATCAAACGAGCCGTCGCCGGTGATCTGGACGTGCGGGCGGTGCTGGCCGACCGGGAACGGGACGCACTGGGCGCCGCGCGATACGCGCAGGCCGAGCCCCGGTTGTTATGGGCCGAGACGGCGGATCCCGGGCAGCTGATCCTGCAGTTGCGGGCCGAGGACCGGATCGGCCTGCTCTGCCGGCTCGCCGCCGTGCTGGCCGGTACGGGTGCCGATGTGCGCTGGGCGAAGGTCGTGACAATGGGGTCGTTCGTGGTGGACGCCTTCTGCGTAGAGCTGGGCGAGCGGACCGGTCCGGACTGGCGCGCGGAGATCGAATCGGCGATCCTCGCAGTGGTTCCGCGACCGGCGCCGCGCAAACCGCCGGAGCCGGACCAGAACTAGCGTTCGAAGCGAAGGTCACCGTTGCGCGTCGATTGCTCACCGGTTGCTGACAGGTCGGTGGTGGTCGCGGATCGGACCCCTACGATTCGGGAGGTCAGCTGTCGCGCTCATGAGGGGAGCAGGTCGGTGGCAATCCAAGTGGTGACCTCGTCGATCATGACCAGCGATATGACACCGCACATCGCCCGATGTGTCGGTGACGCCTACTGGGTGGTGTCCTGGTTGCCGGGACGCACACTCACCGAACCCCAGGCGATGGCCGCGATGACCGTGGCCGCCGCTGTAGCGACCAACGGGCTACCGCCCGATGACGACTGGTCGCGCCTGGACACCCTGTCCCGCGAACTCGGCCTCACCGGGCGCGAGGCAGCCTATCTGGTTGCCGTGGAACAGCACGACTACAGCCGCGGATTCTCCGACGAGTTCATCGGCGACACCTCCGGGTCGTGTTGAATTGCCCCGCCTCCGGCGGGTTGGGTCTGTATCTATTGCCCCGCCTCCGGCGGGGCGGGTCGGGGCCCTCGTCAACCCCGGTTCTTCACTCCCGCCGGTCGGTCGCTGCGCTCCCTTCCTCTGGTCGCTCCAGAACCGGGGCGGGCCCCGACCTCGGGGGTGGACTGTCCGGAGTGGAAGAGGTGTGGGCGGATGTGCGCCTTGGCCGGCGTGGGTAGGTTGACGACTTCGTCAGTGCTCGATGGCCGCCGATTTATTGACGGCGGTGCGCACGCGCTCGGTCGCGGCACTCTTTCGCTCCAGAACCGGGGGCCCAACCGTGAGGGTGGACGATCTGGGGCAGGGGAGCCGGTGCAGCTGGATAGGCCCGCGACGCTGTAGTTGCTGACAGGTCGCCGATCTCTGGACCGATCGCATGTCGCGCGCTCCGGAACTGGGCGGGTCCTGATTGCGGGCCGTCCGTCCGGCGGTGATCTCCGGTGATCCGGGCGAGCAGTCCGGTGCGGGCCGCGGGCCCGCCGGGCCGCCCGCTACTCTGGGACGCCCATTACCCTGGGACTCAGTGACGTCACTCGAGATCAGGAGCGCGCCAGGTGTTCGAATCCCTATCCGACCGGTTGACCGGTGCCCTCAAGGATCTTCGCGGTAAGGGACGCCTGTCGCCGGCCGATATCGACGCCACCTGCCGGGAGATCCGCCTGGCACTGCTGGAAGCCGACGTCGCGCTGCCCGTGGTCCGCGGTTTCATCGCCAAGATCAAGGAACGGGCCAAGGGCGCGGAGGTCTCCGGGGCGCTCAATCCGGCGCAGCAGGTCGTCAAGATCGTCAACGAGGAACTCGTCGGGATCCTGGGCGGCGAGACCCGGCGGCTGACCCTCGCGAAGACGCCGCCCACCGTGATCATGCTGGCCGGCCTGCAGGGCGCCGGTAAGACCACGCTGGCCGGGAAGCTCGCCAAATGGCTGCGCGACCAGGGACATCAGCCGCTGCTGGTGGCCTGTGATCTGCAGCGCCCCGGCGCTGTCACCCAGTTGCAGGTGGTCGGTGAACGCGCCGGTGTCCCGGTCTTCGCACCGCATCCCGGCACCTCGATCGGTGGCGGTGCGAACGCACTCGGCATCACCGCGGCCGACCCGGTGGCCGTCGCCGAATCCGGTATCGCCGAAGCGCGGGCCAAACAATACGACGTGGTGATCGTCGATACGGCCGGTCGGCTCGGCATCGACGCCGAACTCATGGCGCAGGCCGCCGGGATCCGCGACGCGGTGAACCCCGACGAAACCCTGTTCGTTCTCGACGCCATGATCGGCCAGGACGCGGTCTCCACCGCCGAGGCTTTCCGCGACGGCGTGGGCTTCACCGGCGTGGTGTTGACCAAACTCGACGGCGACGCCCGCGGTGGCGCGGCGCTGAGCGTGCGCAACGTGACGGGCGCGCCGATCATGTTCGCCTCCACCGGCGAGAAGCTCGAGGATTTCGACGTTTTCCATCCCGACCGGATGGCCAGCCGCATCCTCGGTATGGGCGATGTGCTCACCCTCATCGAACAGGCCGAACAGGTCTACGACGCGCAGCAGGCCGAGGAGGCCGCACGCAAGATCGGCAGCGGTGAGCTGACCCTCGAGGACTTCCTCGACCAGATGCTGGCCATCCGCAAGATGGGCCCCATCGGGAACCTGCTCGGAATGCTCCCCGGCGCCGGTCAGATGAAGGATGCGCTCGCGCAGGTCGACGATAAGCAGCTCGACCGGGTCCAGGCGATCATCCGCGGTATGACTCCGGCCGAACGGGACAACCCGAAGATCATCAACGCGTCCCGGCGGCTGCGCATCGCCAACGGTTCGGGTGTGCAGGTATCCGACGTCAACCAGCTGGTCGACCGGTTCTTCGAGGCCCGGAAGATGATGACCATGATGGGCCGGCAGATGGGTATGCCCGGCGCCAACCGCCGCAACAAGAAGCAGAAGGGCAAGAAGGGCAAGAAGGGCGGGCGCGGGCCCACCCAGCCCAAGATGCGCGGTGGTTTCCCCGGGATGCCCGGCCTGCCCGGCGGCGGAGGCGGTATGCCGGATCTGTCGGGTATGCCGCCCGGGCTCGATCAGCTGCCGCCCGGCTTGGAGAACTTCGATCTCTCCAAGTTCAAGTTCCCCGACAAGTAACCCGCCGGCGTGCGGGAGCGGCGGCCTCGGACGGCCGATCCGGCCCACGCGCGGCTCGTGTCCGGACCGACCTGCTCATGCTGATCCGGCCGCCTCACCACAGATAGCCACCCAGGTCCGGGCACCGGCTCCCGCCTACAGCAGGAGTCGGTGCCCGGATGCTGTCAGCGTGTGCGGCGGCGCATCAGCAACACGACCAGCGCCACGGCGACGATGAGGACGACGGCGACGACCCCCACCGCGATTCCGACGACCGTCGAGATCCCCTCGGCGGTGCCGTCGGGCTGATCACTCGAATCGCCCGAGGCGAGGGGCTTGGAATCTCCGCCGAAGGTGTCGTCACTCGCGGTGTTGCCCGCATAGGTCGGCCCGGGCTCCGGTTCGCCGGCGATATCGACTTCCAACTCGATGGGCACCGGGGCGACCTTCTCCGTCGGGCTCAGTTTGACCGCGATGTAGTACCAGCCGGCCACGGCCTGATCGGCGTACCGGCTGTCGGAGGCCTCGCGATTGAGATACCGGATCGGCGCGGTCGATATCGCCGGGTCGAAGGTCGGCAACACCTGTTCGGTGCCGGTGTAGGCCATGGTGTCGGAGTCGATTTCCGCGCGGTAGGGGTTGTACAGCGAGGTGGCGATGTTGGAGGTGTACTCACTGCCCCGCTCCGGGGTCTGCGCGAACCGCACCCGGTAGGACAGTCCCTGACCCCAATCCAGTTTCACCCGGTAGAAGACGAACTCGCCACGCTGCACGGTATCGGAGTAACGGCCGCTCCCGGGCAGGTCCGCGGCGACATTGAACGACCCGCCGCCCACGACGGCCGCGGCCGGTGAAGTGGGTGCGGTGAACTCCACCCCGGCCTGCCCGGCCGCGGGACCCGGGTCGGTGACCGCGGGCTCCACCCCGACGGACAGCTCCACCGGCAGGCGCGCCGGTGCGTTAGCCGAGGCCAAGGCCCATTCCAGCGCGAAGTAGTAGCGTCCGCCACCCCGGCATTTATCCGTCTCCGAGCTGCCGGAGCCGGGTTCGGCAGCGCCCGTCCAGACACTGCCCACCGTCAGTGCGACCCCGTCGCCCGTCCGGGTGCCCAGCTCCTGCTCCTGGGTATGGCAATCCTGGCCGTCGGCGCCGTAGACCCTCAGTTCGAGTCTGTCGTTCGAGCTGAGGGAGTCGTCCTTGCGCGGGAACGAGATGGTCCCGGTGAAATACGCGGTCCCGCCGTCGGGTACATCGACGGCGTAGTACTGGGGTTTCTTCCGGTCGAGGACGTCCAAGTACTGGCCCGGGGTGGCGACCGGAGCGTCCCGGTAGCCCGAAGCACCCGTTATGGGCGTCCCGGTCGCGGCATAGGTCCGTAGGGCGACAGCGCTGACCCGGGGCAACACCTGTTCGAGGGTTTTGCCGTCGGCGGCGTCGGTATAGGTGCCGCCGGTGGTCTGCGCGATACAGGTCAGTTGTGCACGCGAGGGGTCGTCCACGCCGAAGCCGATGGCGTGCACGACGATCTCGGCGCCCTGCGCGCTCAGCTCCCGCGCGACATCGCACGGGTCCGGCGGTGCGCAGGTGTCGAGCCCGTCGGAGACCAGCACGATCGAGCGGGGTCCCGCTGGCGGCAGCGCCGCGGCCGCTGTCCGCAGCGAGGCGCCGATCGGGGTGTAGCCGCTGGGCACGATCTGGTCCGACGCCGCCGTCAAGGCCGGTTTATCGATGGTTTCGGCCGGGTGCAGCACCTTGACGTCCTGGCAGCCGGCGGCCTTCTCCGCGTCCGAGGACCCGGTCGACGTGCCGTATGCGGTGAGGCCGACCTTCGCCGCGCTCGGCGCGGCGGTGACGAAACTGCGGACCGCGTTCTTCGCCGCGTCCATCTTGGTGCCGCCGCTGGGGTCGGGCGCCAGCATCGAACCCGACGCATCCAGCACCAGCATCGTCGGCGCGTACTCCGTCCCCTGCTGCGGTGCCTGCTGTGCGAGAGCGGGAGCGGCGGCCGGTAGGAGACCGATCACCCCCGCCGCGGTGGTGGCCAGAACTCTGTTCAAGAATGACACGTGGTCGGTACTCCCATTCGACTCCGCCGCATTACGCACAACGCGACGGATCGGACGCTACGCAGCCCCCCGGCCGAGCGCCACCCGCATGAACTCCCCGCGGCCGGGACGAGCGCCGATCGCATGGGCCTGAGATTCCGGGTCCGGCGCTGCGCGGGAGGCGGGTGATTTCCGGAGCGGGCGGGCCGTCTGGCACAATGGGCGACCGTCCGTCTGGACAGTGTCAGCCCGTCTCCGGTTCCGTACCGCGCGGCGGTCACACACTTCATCGCAAAACCGGGCTCGCGATACCGCGTGAGTCGCTGAATTGCGCCGTGACCACTAGGAAAGGCAGATCAGCAGATGGCTGTTCGCATCAAACTCACCCGTTTGGGCAAGATCCGCAACCCGCAGTACCGCATTGTCGTCGCGGACGCCCGCACCCGCCGTGACGGCCGGGCCATCGAGTCCATCGGCCTGTACCACCCCAAGGAAGAGCCCTCGCTGATCGAGATCGATTCGGAGCGGGCGCAGTACTGGCTGGGTGTCGGCGCGCAGCCGACCGAACCCGTCCAGCGGCTGCTGGAGATCACCGGCGACTGGCAGAAGTTCAAGGGCCTGCCGGGCACCGAGGGCACCCTGAAGGTCGCCGCGCCCAAGCCGTCGAAGCTGGACCTGTTCAACGCCGCGCTGGCCGCCGCCGAGAACGAGCCGTCCGCCGAGGCCGTGACCCCGAAGAAGAAGGCCAAGAAGGACAAGGAAGGCGACGAGTCCGCCGCTGAGTCCACCGAAGCCGCCGAGTAATGAGCGTCGTCGTCGCCGATGCCGTGGAACATCTGGTTCGCGGTATCGTCGCCAATCCCGATGACGTCCGCGTCGAGTTGATCACCGGCCGGCGCGGCCGCACCGTCGAGGTGCACGTCCACCCCGACGACCTGGGCAAGGTCATCGGCCGTGGCGGGCGCACCGCGACCGCGCTGCGCACCCTGGTCGCCGGTATCGGCGGGCGGGGTATCCGGGTCGACGTGGTCGACACCGACCAGTAGATGGAACTCGTGGTGGGCCGGGTCGCCCGCTCGCACGGCGTGCGCGGCGAACTGGTCGTCGAGGTACGCACCGACGAACCGGAGGCGCGTTTCGCACCCGGCGTGAATCTGCGCGGGCGGGCGGCGCGCTCGGCCCAGGTCCGTGATTTCACCGTGGAGTCGGCCCGGGAACATTCCGGCCGGCTCCTGGTGCAACTGGCCGGCGTCACCGATCGGACCGCCGCCGACGCGCTGCGCGGCACGCTGTTCCTGGTGGACACCGCAGATCTCGGGCCTTCGCAGGATCCCGACGAGTACTACGACCACGAACTCGAGGGTCTGCGCGTCGAACTCACCGATGAAACCCTGGTGGGCACCGTGACCGAGGTCCTGCATTCGGCGGCCGGGGAACTGCTCTCGATCCGCGCCGCCGACGGCGGCCGGGAGATCCTCGTCCCTTTCGTCACCGCCATCGTGCCGACGGTTTCGATCGCCGACCGGCTGATCGTGATCGACCCGCCCGAAGGCCTGCTGGATCCGCAATGAGGTGGACGGCGTCATGAGGATCGACGTGGTCACCATCTTCCCGGAATACCTGGACCCGCTGCGCACCGCGCTGCTGGGCAAGGCCATCGACAAGGGCCTGATCTCGGTCGATATCCACGATCTGCGGCACTGGACCCATGACGTGCACAAATCCGTCGACGATTCCCCGTACGGCGGTGGTCCCGGCATGGTGATGAAACCGGCCGTCTGGGGCGCCGCACTCGATGAGGTGTGCCCGGACGACGCCCTGCTCGTGGTCCCGACGCCCGCCGGGGTGCCGTTCACCCAGGCGACCGCTCAGCGCTGGTCCGGGGAGCGGCATCTGGTGTTCGCCTGCGGCCGCTACGAGGGGATCGATCAGCGGGTGTTCGACGATGCGGCGCGCCGGGTCCGCGTCGAAGAGGTCAGTATCGGCGACTACGTGCTGATCGGCGGCGAGGCCGCGGTGCTGGTGGTGACCGAGGCGGTGGTCCGGTTGCTCCCGGGTGTCCTCGGCAATCAACAGTCCCACGAACAGGATTCGTTCTCCGACGGCTTGCTCGAAGGTCCCAGCTACACCCGGCCGGTGAGTTGGCGGGGGCTCGAGGTGCCGCCGATCCTGCTGTCCGGCGACCATGCCCGGGTCGAGGCCTGGCGTCGCGAACAATCCCTGATCCGCACCCGCGAACGGCGGCCGGATCTGTTGCCGGACAACGACTGAGCTCGGTGCGGCCGCGGTCGTGGGGCCAGTGACGGGGATCGTCGCGGAGTTGCCGGGGCACCGGTGCGGGCGTCCGGTGTGCGTGAAATCTCGTGCGGGCGTCAGGGGATCACGCCGAGGCGGCGGGCGGTGGCCACGGCCTCGTGCCGGGAATGGGCGTCGAGCTTGTGCATGGCGCTGCGCAGATAACTCTTGACCGTTTCGGCGCCGAGTGAGAGCCGTTGCGCGGCATCCTGATTGGAACAGCCGAGGGCCACCTGCAGCAGCACATCGATCTCCCGGGGCGACAGTGTGGGCGCGTCCGGCGCGCCCGCGCCGGACAGAGCCCGGGTCAGCCGGTCGCCGACCGCCTGCAATCTGTCGCGCATCCGCGCGTCGCCGGCGGCTTCCGCGATGGCGCGCAGATCGGCCTGGACGGCACACAATTCCGCGGCCAGCACACCGTCGGCCGCCCGGGGCGGGGCGGCGGCGTCCAGCAGACGCAACCGTCGATCCACCTCGTCGCGGACCCCGATCTCGGCGGCGAGCCGGCGGCTCGCCTGCACCAGCGCGTCGGCGGTGCGGTCGCCGATCGGACCCGTGCCGCGGGTCGCCGCGTAGAGCACCGCGCGTGACCGATCGGCCACCACCACCGGCACCGCGACAACCGATCGGATCCCCTCGCCGAGTACCGGGCCGTCGTAGTGATGGGTGATCGAGAGTGCGCTGCGGTAGTCGGAGACCGAGGCCGGACGTCGCGAGTCGACCACTCGGCCGCCCAGCCCCGACGCCCGCGTCACCGACAGCCCGCGCAACCCGTTGGTCCGCAACCCGGAGAATTCGGTCAGCCGCAGGGTATCGGCATTCACTTCGCCACCGAACACGACCGGCACACCGGTGACGGTCGACAGCCGGCGGATCTCGGCGCGCAGTGCGTCACCGTCGCGCGGGCGCAGCAGCGACGGGGGAGTGGTCATGGATGTTCACCCCTTTTCGGGGGTAGTGCCGAACCAGGTGTGACCTACATCCTATGGCAACACCGGCTGGACGAACGAGGAGATGCGAGATGGGTGCCGACCCGAACGAACGGGTGCGTGAGCTGCTGGACTCCTACGACCGCGTCGACGCGAGCGCGGCGGACCTGCTGTGTGACCGGCATCCGGCCGACGCGGTCGCGTTCACTGTGATCGAGAGCGATCTGTCGGCCGTCGACCTCACCTACGGAGAGCTGCGGGAGCGGTCGCAACGTTTCGCCGCCGCCCTGGCCGGACTCGGCGTGGAGCCGGGCGATCAGGTCGCGACGCTGATGTCGAAATCGGTCGATCTGGTGGTGGTGCTGCTGGGTATCTGGCGGCGCGGCGCGGTGCATGTACCCCTGTTCACGGCATTCGCCGCACCCGCCATCGCATTCCGGCTACAGGCCGCCGGGGCGGCGATCGTGATCGCCGACCCCGACCAGGCGGGCAAACTGGCGCCGGGGGGCGATATGCCCGACGACCCGCCGTGGCGGATCGTCGTCACCGGCGATACTGCCGTTCCGGGTGCGATACGGATGGACGAGCTACCGGTCGGCGATACCGAACCGCCGATGGCGGTCGGCGGCGACGGGCTGCTGGTCCAGTTGTTCACCAGCGGCACCACCGGCGCACCGAAAGGCGTGCCCATACCGGTGCGGGCGCTCGCCTCGTTCCACGCCTATCAGGAGTTCGCTCTCGATGTCCGCCCCGATGACGTCTTCTGGAACGCTGCCGATCCGGGCTGGGCGTACGGCCTCTACTACGCGATTCTCGGACCACTGGTATCCGGAACCCGCAGCCTGCTGCTGCACGCCGGATTCTCCCCGGCGCTGACCTGGCAGGTGCTGGAACGATTCGGGGTCACCAATCTCGCCGCCGCGCCGACCGTCTACCGGGCGCTGCGCGCGGCCGCGCCCGGGAACCCGGTCCGGCTGCGCCGAGCCTCCTCGGCGGGCGAGCCGCTGACACCGGAGGTGGTGGCCTGGTCGGCGGACCAGCTCGGTGTGGCGGTCCGCGACCACTACGGGCAGACCGAACACGGAATGGTCGTCTGCAATGCGTGGCACGAGGACCTGGACGCGGCCGCACCCGCCGGTTCCATGGGCCGGTCGTTGCCGGGCTGGGAATGCGCGGTGCTGGCCGACGACGCCGATACCGAGGCGCCGGCCGGGCAACTGGGCCGGATCGCCATCGACGCCGAACGCAGCGCACTGCTGTGGTTCCTCGGCTACCTGGACGCACCCGAACGAACAGCGCAGCGCTACACCTCCGACGGCCGCTGGTATCTGACCGGCGACGCCGGTTCGCGTGACAGCGACGGCTTCTTCCACTTCTCCGCCCGTGACGACGACGTCATCATCATGGCCGGCTACCGGATCGGCCCGTTCGAGGTCGAAAGCGTCCTGGTACTGCACGACGAGGTGGCCGAAGCCGCCGTCGTCGGCGTCCCGGACCCGTTGCGCGGCGAGGTGCTGGAAGCATTCGTGGTGCTGCGCGAGGACACCGCCGGAACCGAGGCACTGACAACGGAACTGCAGTCTCTGGTGAAGGAGAAGTTCGCCGCGCACGCCTATCCACGCCGGGTGCATTTCGTTTCCGCGCTGCCCAAGACCCCCAGCGGCAAGGTGCAGCGGTTCCTGCTCCGGCAGCAGGGCGGTGACGCCGGATAGGTGCGGCCCGGCTGTCACCCGGCGACTGTAGTGTGCGGGAGGTGACGACAGCGCCAGAGACCTCGAGTCCCGAAACCGTCCCCACCGACTCGACCCCCGCAACCGGACCCGGCCCGGTGGTGTCCGCTTCGGTCAGCCGTCGCATCGCCGACGAACTCGCGGTGCGGGAGAACCAGGTCCGGGCTGCCGTCGAGCTGTTGGACGCCGGGTCGACCGTGCCTTTCATCGCGCGTTACCGCAAAGAGGTCACCGACGGTCTCGACGACGCCCAGTTGCGTACGCTCGAGGAGCGCCTGCACTACCTGCGCGAACTCGACGAACGCCGCGCGACGATCGTCGAATCCATTCGCGGCCAGGGAAAACTCGACGACGCCCTGCACCGGCAGTTGCTGCTGGCCGAGACCAAGGCCCGGCTCGAGGACATCTACCTGCCCTTTAAACCCAAGCGCCGCACCAAGGCCCAGATCGCGCGTGAGGCCGGGCACGAACCCGTGGCGGACGCGCTGTTCGGCGATCCGGACACCGATCCGGCCGCGTATTCCGCCGAACAGCTCGAGGGCGCGCGCGCCATCCTGGTCGAACGTTTCGCCGAAGACGCCGATCTCGTGGGCGAACTCCGCGAACTCATGTGGAATCGGGGACGCGTCACCGCCACCGTCCGGGCGGGTAAGGAAGAGGCCGGGTCGAAGTTCGCCGACTACTTCGAATTCGGTGAGGAATTCGTGAGTCTGCCCTCGCACCGCATCCTGGCGCTGCTGCGCGGCGAGAAGGAAGAGGTGCTCAGCCTGCACCTCGACCCCGAACCCGCCGATTCCGAGCTCGCGCCCGGCGAACGCAGCGTCTACGAGGCCCGGATCGCGCAACGCTTCTCGATCGCGGCGGCGGGCCGCGCGGCCGATAGCTGGCTGCTGGACACTGTCCGCTGGGCCTGGCGAACGAAACTGCAGGTCAGTTTGGTCATCGACACCCGGATGCGGTTGCGGCAGGCCGCCGAACGCGACGCGGTCGATGTATTCGCCGCCAATCTGCGCGATCTGCTGCTGGCCGCGCCGGCCGGGACCCGCACCACCATGGGCTTGGACCCGGGCTACCGCACCGGTGTCAAGGTCGCCGTGGTGGACGGGACCGGCAAGGCCGTGGCGACCGAGGTCATCTACCCGCACAAACCACAGAACCAGACCGAGAAATCACTGGCGGTGCTCGGCGCCCTGGTCGAGCGGTTCGGGGTCGAGCTCATCGCCATCGGCAACGGCACCGCCTCCCGGGAGACCGACGCGCTGGCCGCGCAACTCGTCGAGCGGATCCCGGAGAACAAGCCGACCAAGATCGTGGTCTCCGAGGCGGGGGCGTCGGTGTACTCGGCCTCGGCCTACGCCACGCAGGAACTTCCCGAGATGGATGTCTCGCTGCGCGGCGCGGTCTCCATCGCCCGTCGGCTGCAGGACCCGCTGGCCGAACTGGTCAAGATCGAACCGAAATCGATCGGGGTCGGGCAGTACCAGCACGATGTCTCGGAAACACTGTTGGCCCGGTCGCTGGGCGCGGTGGTGGAGGACGCCGTGAACGCGGTCGGGGTCGATGTGAACACGGCGTCGGTTCCGCTGCTGTCCCGGGTCTCGGGCATCACCGGATCGGTGGCCGAGAGCATCGTGGCCCACCGCGATCAGAACGGCCCCTTCCACAGCCGCACCGCCCTGCTGGACGTGCCGCGCCTGGGTCCCAAGGCGTTCGAGCAGTGCGCGGGCTTCCTGCGTATCCGCGGTGGCGACGATCCGCTCGATACCTCGGCCGTGCACCCCGAGGCCTATCCGGTGGTGCGCCGGATCCTGGATTCGACCAGCAGCGGTATCGCCGAGGTCATCGGCAACGCCGCGGTCTTGCGCACCCTGCGCCCCACCGATTTCACGGATGAGAAGTTCGGTGTACCCACGGTGACCGACATCATCAGCGAGCTGGAGAAACCCGGCCGCGATCCGCGCCCGGAGTTCAAGACCGCGGAATTCGCGGCGGGCATCGAGAAGGTGGCCGATCTGGAACCGGGGATGGTGCTGGAAGGCGTCGTCACCAATGTCGCCGCCTTCGGCGCCTTCGTCGACGTGGGTGTCCACCAGGACGGCCTGGTGCACGTCTCGGCGATGTCGCGGAATTTCGTGCGCGATCCCCGCGAAGTGGTCAAATCCGGCGACGTGGTCAAGGTGAAAGTGCTGGAGGTCGATGTCGCCCGCCAGCGAATCGGGTTGTCGCTGCGATTGGACGACGAGCCGGGTGCGGGGAAACCGGAACGGCCCGCGCCCGGAGATCGCGGCCGCGGTCAGAACGGTCGCGACGGTGCGGCTCGGGCCGGTGGCGCCGAGCGCGGCGGTCAGAGCCGGAGCGGGAAGAACCGCGGCGGCCAGGGCAACGGTCAAGGCGCCGGCAATGGTCAGGGCGGCGGACGCGGTGGCGGTCAAGGCAACGGCGACGGCCGCGGGAGTGGTCAGGCGCGAAATCGCGGACAGGGCCGGGACGGTCGGCGCGATAATGCACCTGCGAACGGTGCCATGGCCGACGCGCTGCGGCGGGCGGGCTTCGGAAAGTAATCCACGAGCTGAAGCGGGGCCGGTATGCGGCAGTGGCTGTCCGAGGACGTGATCGCCGCGGGCCGGCTCCCGCTGCTCTGCTTTCTTTTCGGGTTCATCGTCGGATTCCTGGTGATCCGGGTCAGTGTCCGGTTGATCCGGGCCCAGGTGCGCTGGTGGCCCGGCAACCTGAAATCCGGCGGGGTGCACATCCACCACATGGTGTTCGGTGTGGTGCTGGTACTGATCTCCGGTATCGGGATGATCGCCGGGGGCGGCGACAGCGGTCCGGCGGTGGCGTCGGGGCTGGCGGCGGCTTTCGGCGTCGGGGCGGCGCTCGTGCTCGACGAGTTCGCGCTCCTGTACTACCTGCGCGACGTGTACTGGGAGAAGCAGGGCCGGACCTCGGTCGACGCGGTGTTCGTGGCCCTCGCGGTCACCGGCCTGCTGCTGCTCGGATTCCACCCGTTGTGGCTGCTCGAGATCAACGGGATGCGTCACCAGCCCGGATTCGAGACGCGTGTGCTCGTTGTCGGGTTCGCCGTGGTCAATCTGGCGCTGGCCGCCGTGGTCATCGCCAAGGGCAAGATCTGGACCGGGCTGTTCGGGATGTTCTTCCTGCCGCTGCTGGTGGTGGGGGCCTTACGACTGAGCCGGCCCGGCGCCCCCTGGGCGCGCTGGCGCTACGGGAGCCGCCGGCGTCTCATGTACCGATCGATCGTGCGGGAACGCCGCTACCGGCGCCCGGTGATCCGGGTCAAGATCTTCGTCCAGGATCTGATCGCCGGAAGCCCGGATGTCGATCACGCGCGGTCGGCGGCGGAGGCGGAACTGGCGCGGCGGGTGGTGCCGGCTCCGCCCGCCCCACCCCGGCACCACCCGCTGCTGCAGGATCTGCACCTGTGGCCGCATGATCGGCCCGACGAACCCGCGGAGCCCGCCGGCCGACCGGGGCCGGTTTCGGAAATTGATCGCTGATCTGGCACAATGCACAGGTTGCCCTGGGCGCTGCCCGGGCGCATCCCACATTCGGAGCACGAACCGGTCGAGCATCCGCGCCGCCAGGTTCCTCTGTTCGCGCGACCATCAGAAGGATGATCATGAACACCCTTGATTTCGTCGACGAGAGTTCGCTGCGCAGCGATGTCCCCGATTTCCGTCCGGGCGACACCCTCAATGTGCATGTGAAGGTCATCGAGGGCTCCAAAGAACGTATCCAGGTCTTCAAGGGCGTCGTCATCCGGCGCCAGGGCGGTGGTATCCGCGAGACCTTCACCGTGCGCAAGGTGTCGTTCGGTGTCGGCGTGGAGCGTACTTTCCCGGTGCACAGCCCCACCATCGACCACATCGATGTGGTGACCCGCGGTGATGTCCGCCGCGCCAAGCTGTACTACCTGCGGGAGCTGCGCGGTAAGGCCGCCAAGATCAAAGAAAAGCGCTGACCTGCCGCTGATCGCCCGCCCGCGTGCGCCCCGGTGCACGTCGGTGAACTCGGCGTACAGCCTATGTAGCCCGGTGCCACGGATCCGTTGTGGCACCGGGCTACGCTGTTCGCGTGGCAGATGAGAGTTGGTCGGTTTCGGGATCCGATTCCAGGGGCGAGCCGCCGAGAAGACGTCGTGCGCGCAAGCAGGTGAAGACGAAGCGGCAGCGGCCGTTCTGGCAGGAACTCCCCATCCTGCTGGTGATCGCCGCGATCATCGCGGCCCTCATGGTCACCTTCGTCGGTCGGCCCTATGTCATCCCCTCTCAGTCGATGGAACCCACCCTGCACGGCTGTGCCGGCTGCACCGGCGACCGGATCTACGTGCAGAAGGTGAGTTACTACTGGAGCGACCCGAAACCCGGCGATGTGGTCGTGTTCGTGGGCCCGCCGTCGTGGAACGACCACTACCAGTCCATCCGCTCCGACAACCCCGCCGTTCGGGGTATCCAGAACTTCTTCGCGTTCTTCGGCCTGGTACCGCCAGATGAGAACGACCTGGTGAAACGCGTGATCGCGGTCGGCGGTCAGACGGTGGAATGCTGTGACGAACAGGGCCGGGTCATGGTCGACGGGAAACCGCTGGACGAGCCCTACGTCGCGGACGACTACCCCTGGGTGCCGGGTCAGCAGAACGCGGCCTATCCGGTGGGCCGGGTGTTCGGGCCCGTACTCGTTCCCGAGGGGCATCTCTGGGTGATGGGAGACAACCGCAACGAATCCCGGGATTCGCGCGCCCACGTCGGTGACGATCTGCAGGGCACGGTACCCATCGAAAATGTCCGCGGTAAAGCGGTGTTCAAGATCTGGCCGCCGGGGCGGATCGGTCCGGTGTCCGCGCAGAATCCGCAATAGGTGTGAACAGTCACCGTTCGCCGAGTCCGCTCGGCGGGCTCGCGACGGCCGGCAGCAGCCACAGCGACCGTGACCGGGCCTACCTGGGCCGCACTCGATCCGGTGCGCGATAATCGGCGCGTGGTTCCGATCATCTGTCGCGAGGTGGCCAGTGACACGAAGTAATCGTGCCGGCGTCGGCGCGGCGCGAGTCAGCAGTTGGCCGCCGCGTGCGGTGATGCGTAAGGCCGCGGGCCTGCGAACGCTCGATTCCGCGTTGATACGTAGCGGTCTGGGGCCGGTCGCGGGTGTCGACGAGGCCGGTCGGGGGCCGAGCGCCGGGCCGCTGGTCGTCGCCGCGTGCGTGCTGGCGCCCAAGGCGTCCACCGCGCTCGCCGGGCTCGACGACTCCAAGAAACTGACCGAGGCGGCCCGGGAGTCGCTGTTCCCGGTGATCAAACGGCTGGCGCTGGCCTGGAAGGTGGTGGTGATTCCCGCCGCGGAGATCGACGCCATCGGCATCCATGTCGCCAATATCGAGGGCATGCGCCGTGCGGTCGCGGGTCTGGAGTGCGCACCGGGCTATGTGCTCACCGACGGCTTCCGGGTACCGGGACTTCCCGTGCCGTCACTGCCGGTGATCGGTGGTGACGCGACGGCGGCCTGTATAGCGGCGGCCAGCGTGCTGGCCAAGGTCACCCGGGACCGGATGATGGTCGAACTCGATCAGCGTCGGCCGGGCTACGGGTTCGCCGAACACAAGGGCTACAACACCACCCGGCATCTGGAAGCGCTGCGGCAGCTCGGACCGTGCCCGGAACATCGCCGATCGTGGCGCACGGTCCGGGAATGCGGCACTCCGGTGTCCGAGGTGGAAGAGTCGCTCGCGGAAGTACCGGTCGGCACCGGCGGCGCGGCCTGACCGGGCCCACGACGTGATCCGGACCGGTCACCGGCTCGCCGCGCCGGTGCGCGGTACAGCCCACGGTGACACACCCGGGCAGGATGAGCGATGATGTCAACAGACGCAAGGCGGCGAGAAGGAGGACGTTCCACCCGATGAGTGCCGAGGACCTCGAGAAATACGAAACCGAGATGGAGCTCTCGCTGTACCGGGAGTACAAGGACATCGTCGGTCAGTTCTCGTACGTGGTGGAAACCGAACGCCGCTTCTATCTGGCCAACTCGGTAGAGCTGCGACCGCAGAACGCCGACGGCGAGGTGTACTTCGAAGTACGGATGAGCGACGCGTGGGTGTGGGATATGTACCGGCCCGCGCGCTTCGTGAAACACGTCCGGGTGATCACCTTCAAGGACGTCAACATCGAAGAGCTGGAGAAGCCGGACCTGCGCCTGCCCGAATGAGCCGTCGCACCGGGTAGTGCGCGACCAGGCTGATCCCGGCGCGGGGGGAATCGTCCACAGGTCCCGAGTTGTCCACAGGGCGGTTGTTTCCGCAGTTCGGAACCATCGACCCCGCATACGCGGGCCCGATGCTGGACGGGTGGGACACAACACTGCGCTCGGCGCACAAGGGGAGGACCTGGCGGCGCGCTATCTGCAGGCCGCCGGGATGGAAATCGTCTGCCGGAACTGGCGCTGCCGGTACGGCGAACTGGATCTGGTGGTTCGCGACGCGGAAGTGACCGCGTTCGTCGAGGTGAAAACCAGATCGGGCCTCGGCTACGGGATACCGGCCGAAGCCGTCACCTACCAGAAGCGGCAGCGTATCCGCCGCCTGGCGCTGCTCTGGCTCACCGAACAGGACGGTCCCTGGCGGCGGATACGCTTCGACGTGGTATCCGTGCTCGTCTCGCGTACCGGCGAACCGGTGATCGACCATCTTCAGGCGGTGTTCTGATGCCGCTCGGACGTGCCTGTTCGATCGCGGTGCGCGGTATCGACGGTCAGGTCGTGGAAATCGAGGCCGATATCGGGCAGGGGCTCCCGTCGGTGCATCTGGTGGGTCTGCCGGACGCCTCGCTACAGGAATCCCGGGACCGGGTCCGGGCGGCCGTCGCCAATACCGGCGAGAAATGGCCGGACGGTCGCGTGATCCTCGCGCTGTCCCCGGCCACGCTGCCCAAGGTCGGATCCGTCTACGACCTCGCACTGGCCGTGGCGGTCCTGGATGCCGCCGATATCGTGCCCTCGGCGCGCCTGGCCGGCACGGTCCTGCTGGGTGAACTGGCCCTGGACGGTCGGTTGCGGCGAGTCCGGGGAATCCTGCCCGCGGTGCTCGCGGCACGACGAGCGGGCCGGAAAACGGTGGTGGTGCCCGAGGAAGCCCTGCCGGAAGCGGGTCTGGTGGCCGGTATCCGGGTATTGGGGGCGCCCACCCTGCGCGCCACACTCGACTGGCTGCGCGGTGAGGCGGAACTGGTCGAATTCGCAGGGTTCCCCCCGACGCGGCACATTTCGGTGAGCGGGGATCTGCGGGATGTCGCCGGGCAGCACGAGGCTCGATGGGCGCTGGAGGTCGCGGCCGCGGGTGGGCACCACCTGCTGCTGACCGGAGCGCCCGGAATAGGGAAAACCATGCTCGCGCAGCGGCTGCCCGGAGTGCTGCCCCCGCTCGCGGACAACGAGGCGCTGGAGGTCACCGCCATCCATTCGGTGGCCGGCACGCTCTCCGACGACCAGCCATTGATCACGACGCCGCCGTTCGTCGCACCGCACCATTCGACGTCGGTGAGCGCGATGGTCGGAGGCGGATCGGGGTCGGCGCGGCCCGGGGCGGTGAGTCGCGCGCATCGCGGAGTGCTGTTCCTCGACGAATGTGCCGAAATCGGCGCGAAAGTGCTCGAGGCGATGCGGACTCCGCTGGAGGAGGGCGAGGTTCGGATCGCGCGTCGCGACGGGGTCGCCCGGTATCCGGCCCGCTTCCAGCTCGTTCTCGCCGCGAATCCCTGCCCCTGCGCTCCGGCCCGCGATGTGGACTGCATCTGTGCCCCGCTGGCCAGGCGCCGATACCTGGGCAAACTGTCCGGCCCGCTGATGGATCGGATCGATATCTGGTTGCAGATGCACCCGATGTCGGGCGCCGGGCTGACGTCGGAGGTGGCGGAGGACAGCGCGACCGTCCGCGGCCGGGTGACGGCCGCGCGAGCCGCGGCCGCCGCCCGCTGGCGCGAGAACGGCTGGGTGACCAACGCCGAGGTGCCCGGGTATGCGCTCCGCAGGCGATTCCCGCTGCCGCGGGAGACCACGGCCCCGGTGGAAGCCGCGCTGCGGCTGGGCCGGATCTCGGCGCGGGGCGCCGATCGCGCGCTGCGGGTCGCCTGGACGGTCTGCGATCTGCGCGGCGGCGCGGAACCCAGCGCGCAGGATGTGATGCAGGCGCTCGATTTCCGGCAGCGGAGTCCTCGGTGAATCCCGGCGGTATCGGATCGCCGGTGGCGCAGGGGGCCGCCGGCGAGAGCGAGGAGCGGCAGCTCGCCTGGGCCTACCTGTCCCGAGTGGTGCTGGGGCCGTGTCCGGCGCTCACCGCCCTGATCGATTCCGTCGGCGTGCGGGAGGCGGCGCGGGCGGTGCGCGAACGGTCGCTGCCCCCGATTCTGCGCGCCGCGACCGAGCGTCGCCGCGAACTCGATCTGGCCGCGCGGGACCTGGAGACCATCCGTGCCCTCGGTGGCCGCCTCGTGACCCCGGACTGCGCCGAATGGCCGGCCTGGCGGATGCTGGGGCTCGCCCAGCTGACGCCGGGCCGCGACCCCGATGGCGCGGTGCCGCTGGTGTTCTGGGTCCGCGGCGACCGGAATCTGGCCGAACTCACCGAGCGGTCGCTCGCGGTGGTCGGCGCCCGGTGCAGCACCGGATACGGCGACCGGGTGGCCGGGGCGGTGGCCGGCGATCTGGCGGTCCACGGCTGGACCGTCGTCTCCGGTGCGGCATTCGGCATCGACGGGATGGCGCACCGGGCGGCGCTCGCGGTCGGCGGGGCCACCATCGCGGTCTTGGCCTGCGGCCCCGACCGGCCGTACCCGGCGCAGCACGATCGTCTCCTCGCCCGGATCGCCGAGACCGGTCTGGTGGTCAGCGAGTACCCGCCCGGGACGGACGCGCGCAAGCATCACTTCCTGGCCAGGAATCGGCTGATCGCGGCCCTCTCCGACGGGGTATTGGTGATCGAGGCCGGGATGCGCAGCGGTGCTCGCAACACAGTGAAGTGGGCGCGCCGGATCGGCCGACCGGCATTGGCGGTGCCGGGGTCGGTGGATTCGGCCGCCTCGGCCGGCTGCCACCGGATGATCCGTGACGGTGAAGCCGTTCTGGTCACCTGCGCGCAGGAGGTCATCGCCGAAACCACACCCCTGCACCTGCCGCTGATCGCGGGAGCCGACGTGCCGGGTGCGCGGGAACTTCGTGACGAAGAGACCCGGGTGCTGGCCGTCCTTCCCGATACCGGAGGGAGGTGGCCGCACGAGATCTGCGCCGCGACCGGCTTGTCGCCGGCGGAGGTGCGCGCGGCCCTTGTAGCGCTGGACCTGGCGGGGCGCGCCGCGAGCGGTGGCGGCGGCTGGCGTCGGCTGGAAACGAGCCGCGAACGTCACGGGTGAGGAGGCTGCCCGCCGCGGCGAAGATGCTGGAGGGCTACGCCGCCCTCGGGTCCGCGAACGCGGCCGGTACCCGCCCGGCCTCCTTCGGCTGGAATGCCGCTGCCTGCTGGTTCGCACGGGAAAGCGACGGACCGAATGATTATCGGCGCGTGGGCTTGCGGTGCCGGTGCCGGGGGACAACGGTGAAGCGGTGTACGAGTTACCCGAGGACTTGGAAGCGCTGCTGACCGAATACGGCAGATATCTGCGACTCGGTCGCAACCGGTCGGCGCATACGGTCCGCGCGTACCTCGGCGATACCCGCTCATTACTCGCGCACTGGGTCGGCCATGCCGCCGACGCCTCGATCCGAGAACTGGATCTGACCACCATGCGCTCGTGGCTCGCGTCGAACGCCGAGCGCGGCGCGGCCCGCACCAGCACGGCACGGCGGGCCTCGGCGGCGCGGGCGTTCACCGCGTGGCTCACCCGGACAGGCCGGTTGACCGTGGACCCCGGCCTGCGCTTGGCCGCTCCCAGAGCGCATCGCAGCCTGCCCGCCGTACTCGGGCAGGAGCAGGCCGGCCGGGTGATGGCCGCCGCGGAGTCCGGCGCCGCCCAGCACGATCCGATGGCGCTGCGAGATCGGCTGATCATCGAACTGCTCTATGCCACCGGAATCCGGGTCAGCGAACTGTGCGGACTCGATATCGACGACGTCGACCGGGAGCGTCGGCTTGTACGGGTCCTGGGCAAGGGCAACCGGGAGCGGTCCGCGCCGTTCGGCGTCCCCGCCGACCATGCGGTCGGTGAGTGGCTGCGCTACGGCCGACCGACCCTGGCCACCCCCGACTCCGGCCGCGCCCTGCTGCTGGGCCGCCGCGGCCGCCGGCTCGATCAACGCCAAGCCCGGACGGTGGTGCACGCGGTGGTGTCCGCTGTCCCGGGTACCGCGGATATGGGCCCGCACGGCCTCCGGCACACCGCGGCCACCCATCTCCTCGAGGGTGGCGCGGACCTGCGGGTGGTGCAGGAACTGCTGGGACATGCCAGCCTCGCGACCACCCAGCTCTACACCCACGTCTCCGTCGAGCGACTGAGGAAAGCCCATGATCAGGCGCATCCCAGAGCTTGAGACGCGGCGTGGAGCCGGGCCCGGGCCGCCTCGGAGACCGCACCGCACCGTGTTCCGCTCCGTGTGGAAAGCGACGAGGCACTGCAGCCGGTGATCGTGGCATGGCAGCGGGCGCGCGATCCGGTCGGCACGGACTCGCTCTCGCACCGGGTCGCGGGATGGCCTCGCCCTCCGTGCTCGCGGGGACACAGTCCGACCGTCGCCACCGTGCCGGGTCTCGGTATCGGTGTCCGTGGCATGCCGAACCGAGTTGAGCGAGCGGTGGTCGTTCCTGGCCCGACCACAGTTTTCGATGGTCGTCTGCGGATCCGGGCGCGGGTCGGGATACGCGATCCGGCGGGAGCCTTCCTGCGCAGGGTTGCTCTCGAGGCGCTCGATTCGCGTAGCGGGCCGCACGTATCGGCGCAGCCGTAGGGTCGGCCGATCCGCACCGGCCGACTCGATGACCAGGGTCGGTGACCGATGCGGCGGGCACGGCGTTGCCGAGTCCGTAAAACGGAGGCGCGCCGAGCAGGGCGGGGGCACGAGTGGATCGGTGGTCGGGCGGTCGTATCGTGGTGTTCACGCTGTTCAGCGGATTCGTCCAGGGTGGCCGGTGCATCGGGAGGTAAGCGTGCAGACCAGGACCAGCGCGATGGCCGGATGAGTCCGGCGCCCGAGGATCCTTCGGAGCCGATCGGCGGCACAGCCCGGACGGATGAGCCGACGCCGATCGACTACCGGTTCACGCTCGCCAACGAACGCACCTTCCTGTCCTGGATTCGTACCGCGCTCGGGTTGCTGGCCGGTGGAGTGGCGGTGCATGCCGTGGTGCAGGAGCAGTGGAATACGGATTTCCGGACTGCGCTGGCCGTCAGCTGTCTGCTGCTGTCGTTGGTGGTCGCCGCGGGTGCGTACTGGCATTGGCGGCGTATCCGCGCGGCGATGGATCAGGGCCGGCCGCTGCCCGGCACCGTGCTCGTTCCGGTGCTGTCCGCCGGGACCGCGTTCGTGGCGATTCTCGCCTGCGTCGCCGTGCTGCTGCACTGAAGGCGCCGTGACCGACACCACCGAGATGAGACTGGCCGCGGAACGGACGGCGTTGTCCTGGCGGCGCACCTGCCTGGGGTGCGTTGCCATCGCCCTGTTGCTGCTTCGTACCGTGATGGAAGAAGGCTGGGATGCGGCCGCTCTGATTCCAGGTGTCGCGTGTCTGGTGCTGCTGACGGTGGCTGCGCTGGGATACCGCCGCAATCTCCTGCTGCACCGCGGCGCGGTCGGTTCGGCGACCACCACCATCCGCTGCGTGACGGCTGCCGTGGTGCTCACGGCCCTCGTCACCACCGGATACGTGGTGGCGCGGCCCGGACCGCCGGGTGCGGAATCTCGGTGGACAGCTCCGGAAACCGGCGTCTATGTTGCGGCCATGCCGACCGGAAAGCCCGAAATGGACGACGTGTCGCCCGTCCGAGACCGGCTCCGCGCCGCACTCACCACCGCGATGAAGGCCCGCGACCGGCAGACGACCGCGCTGCTCCGCGCGACGCTGGCAGCTGTCGACAACGCCGAAGCCGTCGGTATCGGTGCGCAACGCGCCGGGGCCGTCGAGGCCGCGTCGATCGGGCCGGGTTCCGCCGAGGTGCCGCGCAGGGAACTCGGCGAGGCCGAGATCATCGAGATCGTGCGCTCCGAGATCGCCGACCGGTTGTCCGCCGCCGGTGCGTACGAGGCCGCGGGCCGTTCCGATCGAGCCGGCACCCTGCACGCCGAGGCCGCGATCCTCGCGACCTTCGTCTGATCGCGATCCGGCAGCCGCTTCCGCGGTTCGTTCGGTCCGCTTACCGGGGCGTACCTGCTGCTACCGGTTTCAGCCTGATCGGTGTCATTCGCAGCAGGCCCAGCGGGTCGAGATATTCGCGTCCCGCATGGGCGGTCGTCTCACGGCGCAGACCCCAGTGCAGGCAGGCCGGGGCGGCGCATCCGGCGTGGCCGGTGCTCAGTTCGCCGATCTCGGTGTCCCGGGAAACCCGGCTGCCGACCCGGACCGTCGCCACCACCGGTTCATAGGTGGTTCGGAGCCCCCCTTCGTGGACGATCGCCACCACCGGCTTGCCGGCGACTGTTCCCGCGAAGACGACCGTCCCCGGCCCGGCAGCGTAGACGGGCTGTCCCGGTGTGCCGGTGAGGTCGACGCCGCGATGTCCCGGCAGCCAATCCTGTGCGGGCGGATCGAACGGTCGCCCGACGGCGGGACGTGGTCGCAGCGGCCAGCCGAACCGGTCGTGCGGGGCGGCGATCGCGGATGCGGGCGCGATGAGGGCGGCCGCCGCAAGGACCGCGACCACCGCCGTGCGCACCGCTCCGGGCGGGTTCTGCCGAAACGCATGCGTACGGCATTCGCGCTGAGCGGCCCGGCCTGCCGGGCCGCTCTGGTCGTATCCGAGCCGGGCGGATCCCCTCCGCCCGCCCGGCCCGGGAGCAGGCATCAGGAAGCACGGCCCGGGCACCCGCACGGCGGCACCGGCCGCGGTGCGAGCCGGATGAGCTCGCGGACCAGATCGCGCACCAGCGGGATCAGCCCGCACGCGGTCGCCGATCCGGTGCTTCCAGAATTCGATCCGGCGCCGCAGCCGCGTGCCCGGCTCGAACCGGCCGGGGGCCGCTCGGCCACGGCCGTCGATGAGTCCGTCGCGGGACTGTCGAGCGTTATCGGTCCGCGGGATACGGCCCGGGCGTGCCGGCCCGCGGTGGTTTCGGATCGGCCGGATCGGCTTGCCCTGAGCGCGGATCGAGCAGATGGTGCAGGGGTTCGCGACCCGCTCGGCGCGGCCCCCGCCGGACGCTGTGCGCTGTTGTTCCCGGTAGCCCGGGCGGTCTGCAGGGCGATGTCCACAGCGATGGCGGACGGCCCAGTGGATACCGGCTCTGCTCCGGCCCTCGGCCGTGCGTGGATCGGGTCGCCGGGAGCGTCATGTCCGGCAGCCCGGCCGACGCCCGTGATCACGGTGGGCTCGCCGGTGTACGCGGCGGCCGTGGTGCCCGGGCCGAGGGGAAAGGCGATGAACACGGTGGTCAGTGCGGTACCGATCAGCATCTCCAGCCGACGATGGGCAACCGGGGCCTGTCGGCGTCCGGGTCGTAGCCGGTAGGCCCGGGCATGGTCGCACCGCCGGTGCTCGTCCAGGTGCGGCCGCCGGATCGGGTTCCGGGCGGGCGAGCGCCGGAGGGGTCGTTCGGGCGCGTGCCGTGCCGGCTCCGTCCCGGGTAGCGGTGTCGAGCCGGGACGGACGGTGGGAAACCGGGTGACCCGCGCAGGCCCCGGACGTTGTGTCCAACGCGCGGCATCGTGGTCGCTTGCCACCGGACCGGTATGGATGCCGCCCCGGGACGCCGCCGCCCGGTGGGTCATCCGGCGGTCGTATCGCCGAGCGCGGCGCCGAATATCGCTCGGGCCCGGGTCGCCCGAGGCCGCTTCCGGGCCCGGATGTGCGGCCGGTTCCACCGGAGTGGCCGCCCGCGCCGCTCGGTGTCGGCCCGTTGCCCGGTCCTCCGTTGCCGGGCCGGTGCCCGCGGATCCGGTGCCGGCGGTCGAGGGGCTCGCCGCCCGGGCTCCTGCCGCCTCGGGCCGGTGTCGCGCGACGGGGCACTGCCGGGTGCCACGGCCCTGATTCGTGCCCCGACGTTGCCGCGGCGGGTGTTCGCCGGTTTTCTCGGGCCAAGTGGGCCGAGGTCGTGTGCGGTGATCGCATCGCGGTCCCGCCGATCTGTCCCGGGTGGCGATATGGGGCCAGCTGCGGGGTGCCGGCGGGAGGACCGGTGGTGGCGGCGTGCTCGGATCGGTCCCGGTGCGGGGGGTGTCGCAGGTCATGGACTCAGCCTGCCTGCGCCGTCGTCGGACCGGAACCCGCGATTCCGGTGGCTGTGGATAACCGGACCTCTGTGAACAACCGGTGTTTCATCCGGCCCGCCGGAAGCGGTGTCGAGGGGTGATCCGACCGGGCGATTTCCAGTTCACGCAGCACACGCCGTAAACTGGCCGGGCGGTCCGTGTTCGCACCGACCGACTTCGCGCACCACCGTGCTTGTTCATCACGGCGCTGGTCCCATCGAGCTCCTGCGGAGCCGACGATCATCAGCGCATTCCGGAACAGGGGACGTCTCGGCTGGTCTCGATCCCAGGATCGGGTCCGAGCGTTCTGTGGTGCCAGGGCAGCAGGCCGCCGGCCCGCTGCGTCAACCGGCAACGAAAGAGAGATACGAGAGCCATGGCTGTCGTAACAATGAAGCAGCTGCTCGACAGCGGCGCGCATTTCGGGCACCAGACCCGTCGCTGGAACCCGAAGATGAAGCGGTTCATCTTCACCGACCGCAACGGCATCTACATCATCGATCTGCAGCAGACGCTGACCTACATCGACAAGGCCTACGAATTCGTCAAGGAGACCGTCGCCCACGGCGGTACGGTCCTGTTCGTCGGCACCAAGAAGCAGGCCCAGGAGTCCATCGCGGCCGAGGCCACCCGGGTCGGTATGCCGTATGTGAACCAGCGCTGGCTGGGTGGCATGCTCACCAACTTCTCCACCGTGCACAAGCGCCTGCAGCGCCTCAAGGAACTCGAGGCCATGGAGCAGACCGGTGGTTTCGAGGGTCGCACCAAGAAGGAAATCCTCATGCTCACGCGTGAGATGAACAAACTGGACCGCACCCTCGGTGGTATCCGGGATATGCAGAAGGTGCCTTCGGCCATCTGGGTCGTCGACACCAACAAGGAGCACATCGCCGTCGGCGAGGCGCGCAAGCTGAACATCCCGGTCATCGCGATCCTGGACACCAACTGCGATCCCGACCTGGTCGACTACCCGATTCCGGGCAACGACGACGCGATCCGCTCCGCCGCGCTGCTCACCAAGGTCGTGGCGTCCGCGGTCGCCGAGGGCGTGCAGGCCCGGGCCGGCCGCTCCGGCGGCGACGACAAGCCCGAGGCCGGCGCTGCGGAGCCGCTGCCGGAGTGGGAGCAGGAGCTGCTCGCACAGGCCGCGCCGAGCACCGAGGCTCCGGCAGAGGCTCCGGCCGAGGCAGCTGCAGAGGCTCCGGCCGAGGCCCCCGTCGAGGTTCCGGCGGAGACCCCGGCCGAGGCCTGAGTCGTCACCTCGCGTTCGGCGGGCGCGCACCGTGCAGTGCCATGGTGAGCGCCGCTGAGCGGAACTTTTCCACAGTGGTGGTCACGGCTCCCCGAGCCGTGACCACCACTGCCCGGTATCAGACTTTCTCGAAGGAGGCTCGCCCCCGATGGCGAACTACACCGCCGCTGACGTGAAGCGGCTGCGGGAGCTCACCGGCTCCGGAATGATGGACTGTAAGAACGCGCTGGTCGAGACCGAAGGCGATTTCGACAAGGCTGTGGAGCTGCTTCGCATCAAGGGCGCCAAGGATGTCGGCAAGCGGGCCGAGCGCACGACCGCGGAGGGCCTGGTCATCGCCAAGGACGGCGTGATGGTCGAGATCAACTCCGAAACCGACTTCGTCGCCAAGAACGCGGAGTTCCAGGCGCTGGCCGATAAGATCGCCGCCGCCGCCGCGGCCGCGAAACCGGCCGATGTGGACGCGCTCAAGGTGGTGGCCCTCGACGGTCAGACCGTCGACGAGGCGCTGCAGGCGCTGGCCGCCAAGATCGGCGAGAAGCTGGAACTGCGTCGTGTCGTCTCCCTCGACGGCCCGGTCGCGACCTACCTGCACAAGCGGGCGTCGGATCTGCCGCCGGCCGTCGGTGTGCTGGTCGAGTACACCGGTTCCGGTGACGCCGCCGCCGAGGCCGCCCGGGCCACCGCCATGCAGGTTGCCGCGCTCAAAGCGAAGTATGTCACCCGTGACGAGGTTCCCGCCGATATCGTCGAGAACGAGCGTCGTATCGCCGAGCAGACCGCTCGCGAGGAGGGCAAGCCGGAGGCCGCGCTCCCGAAGATCACCGAGGGCCGGGTCAACGGGTTCTTCAAGGACGTCGTCCTGCTGGAGCAGCCGTCGGTCACCGACAACAAGAAGACCGTGAAGGCGCTGCTGGACGAAGCCGGTGTCACCGTCACCAAGTTCGCCCGCTTCGAGGTCGGACAGGCCTGATCGGATTTTCACGAAAGCCCCCGTCGTCTCTGCCGCGACGGGGGTTTCGTTCTGAGATCGGCGTCCGAGCCGGTCCCGGAGCGGCCCCCTCGTCCCCGGGCGCCCGGGCGAGTAGGGCAGGATAGAGGCCGCTTTCTTTTCGCACGGTCCGTCGTGGAACTTCGCGCGCGGGCCCGGCCGGCGGAGGCAGCGGGTGACGCCGTTCGCGGCGGTCACCGTGCGCCCGCCGCCACCTCGAGTACGACCACCGTGAACACCGATCGCCGAAGGAGACGCCAGCCGATGACGCACCCGGGGACCGACCGCCCAGGATATCGCCGGGTACTGCTGAAGCTCGGCGGTGAGATGTTCGGCGGTGGCACGGTGGGCCTGGATCCCGATGTGGTGGAGACCGTGGCGGAGCAGATCGCCGAGGTGGTGGCCACCGGCGTGCAGGTCTCCGTGGTGATCGGCGGCGGGAACTTCTTCCGCGGCGCCGAACTCGAGGAGCGCGGTATGGAACGGGCCCGCTCCGATTACATGGGCATGCTCGGGACGGTCATGAACAGCCTCGCACTGCAGGATTTCCTGCAGAAGCAGGGCGTCGACACCCGGGTGCAGACCGCGATCACCATGGGGCAGGTGGCCGAACCCTATCTGCCGTTGCGGGCCAAGCGGCATCTGGAGAAGGGGCGTGTGGTGATCTTCGGCGCCGGGATGGGCATGCCGTACTTCTCGACCGACACCACCGCCGCGCAGCGGGCGCTCGAGATCGGCGCCGAAGTGGTGCTGATGGCCAAGGCCGTCGACGGTGTCTTCAACGCTGATCCGCGACTGGACCCCGACGCCACCATGTACCAGGAGATCACGCACAAAGAAGTGATCGAACGCGATCTGAAGGTCGCCGACGCGACGGCGTTCAGTTTGTGCATGGACAACCAGATGCCGATGCTGGTGTTCAATTTGTTGACCAAGGGCAATATCGCCCGGGCTGTGGCCGGTGAGAAGATCGGCACATTGGTTCGATCCTGATACCGCGGGCCCGCGGGTCATGACGATGACGACGCAGTGGAGGAAACGGTCGTGATTGAAGAAGCGCTCTTCGACGCCGAGGAGAAGATGGAGAAGGCCGTCTCGGTGGCGAAGGACGATCTCGGCAGAATCCGTACCGGGCGCGCGAATCCGGGGATGTTCTCCCGGGTCGTGGTCGACTACTACGGATCGCCGACCCCGATCACCCAGATGTCGAGTATCACCGTGCCGGAACCGCGGATGGTGGTGGTCAAGCCGTACGAGCAGGCGCAGCTGGGACCGATCGAGACCGCGATCCGCAACTCCGACCTGGGCGTGAACCCGACCAACAACGGCGACATCCTGCGGATCAGTATCCCGCAGCTCACCGAGGAGCGGCGCCGCGAACTGGTCAAACAGTCCAAGCAGAAGGGCGAGGACGCCAAAGTCGCCGTTCGCAACGTGCGCCGCAAGGCCATGGAGGAGCTGGGGCGTATCCAGAAGGACGGCGAAGCCGGCGAGGACGAGGTCGGGCGGGCCGAGAAGGAACTCGACAAGACCACCGCCAGATACGTCACCCAGATAGACGAACTGGTGAAGCACAAGGAATCCGAGCTGCTCGAGGTCTGATAGGTGGCCGGGCGAGGAAACCGCCGATTCGGCGGTGGTACCTTGCCAGGCGCGTCAGGTCTCGCGAACGCGCAGGATCGTCCGAGAGCGGCACGAGCGGTAGGTGGCGCGCGGAGCGCGGTGTCCGATATTTACTGACACCGGACCGGCAGTTCACCCGGCCCCCTGGTCGGCGAACTGCCGCACAATGGGTACAGCGGAGCGAGCTACGCCCGCTTCGGGTGGGAACGAACGGAACGACGACGAGTTGAGCGACGGGACAATCGTGGCCGAGAAAGCCGCCGCGACCGGTGCGGCCCGACCGCAGCCGCCGGCCGAGGGCATATCCGAACCGACACCGGCATCGACCGGCGCGCCCGAGGGCGCCGCGCCGCGGCGTTCCCGCGCCGGGCGGAACTTACCCGCGGCCCTGGCGGTCGGCCTGGCCCTCGGGGTGTCGCTGATCGCGATCCTGCTGTTCGTGCCCAAGGTGTTCATCGGCGTGGCCGGTGTGGCGGTGGGCATCGCCACCTGGGAGGTCGCCAAACGGCTGCGCGAGGCGGATGTCCTGGTACCCCGGACACCGCTGATCGTCGGCGGTCAGGCGGTGTTCTGGCTGGGCTGGCCGTTCGGGCCGGGCGGTGTGGCCGGTTCGTTCGCGGCGACGGCGCTGGTCTGCATGGTGTGGCGGCTGTTCGATCACGGCCTGCGTACTGCCCCGCGCAATTTCCTGCGCGATACCGCCATCGCTGTCTTCACGCTGGCGTGGATTCCGCTGCTGGCCTCGTTCGCGGTGCTGTTGCTGCTGGAGGATCCGGACGGCAACCTGCGGGTGCTGACCTTCATGATCCTGGTGGTGTGCTCCGATGTCGGCGGCTACGTCGCCGGGGTACTGTTCGGCCGCCATCCGATGGTGCCCTCGATCAGCCCGAAGAAGTCCTGGGAGGGCTTCTGCGGATCGCTGTTGTTCGCGATCATCGGCGGTCTGCTGACCGTCACCCTGCTGCTCGACGCCAATTCGATGATCGGTGTGGTCCTGGGTATCGGCCTGGTGGTCGTGGCGACCCTGGGCGATCTGATCGAATCGCAGATCAAACGCGAGTTGGGGATCAAGGATATGGGCACCATGCTGCCCGGCCACGGCGGGATCATGGACCGGCTCGATTCCATGCTGCCCTCGGCCTTCGTGTCCTGGCTGGTGCTCAGCACCCTGATCTGAGCCGAGCCCGGTGCGGTGAGCCGGTTCAGTCCCGGTGGACCGCGCGGCGCAGTTGGACGATCCGGACACCGCCTACCAGCGCCATCACCAGGGCTCCGGCGATCACCGACAGCAGGATCGTCACGCCCAACGGCAACGAGAACTTCCAGAACAGCATCTCGACCTCGGTGCTCTCGGAGTTCTGCAAGATGAAGATCAGCAGGATGATCCCGAGCAGCGCCGCCACGATCAGCGCGATCCATGTGTTGCCTACGCGGGACTTCCCGATTTCCTTGCGCCGACCGCGCCTGCCCGCTGGTTTGCGGCCGGGGGAGTCGGGGGCGGGTTCATTTCCGGCGGGCTCGCCCGGTACGCCCGGGGGAGGGCTGTTCTTCGGCAGTGCGCCCGTTTCGGGTGTTCGGTCATCGGAGGTCGCCATATGTCGATGATTGCCGACAGCTATCGGCTCCGCACGGATTTCCGGCCCGCCGGTCGGTCTCGATCCAGATGATGTATCCAGTGGTGGACGGCTCGGCACAGGTCACATTCGCCGAGATGCCACACTGGTAGCACTATGACCGTCTCCTTGCCCCTGGTTTTCGACGCTCCACGCCGTGGTATGCCGCCGCGCCATCTGGCCGACCTCGATGCCGACGGCCGTCGTGCCGCGATGGCCGAACTCGGACTGCCGAAATTCCGGGCCGACCAGATCGCCCGCCAGTACTACGCCAGGCTGCAGGCCGATCCGGCGGAGATGACCGATCTGCCCGCCGCGGTGCGGGAGAAGGTGGCCGAGTCGCTGTTCCCGCCGCTGCTCACCGCGCTGCGGCAGGTGGTCTGCGACAGCGGTGAGACGCGCAAGACGCTGTGGCGCGCCGGTGACGGCACCCTGCTGGAAAGCGTCCTCATGCGCTATCCCGACCGGGCCACCCTGTGCATCTCCAGCCAGGCCGGCTGCGGCATGGCCTGCCCGTTCTGCGCCACCGGACAGGGCGGCCTGAACCGCAATCTCTCCACCGCCGAGATAGTCGACCAGGTACGTGCCGCCGCCGCCGACCTCCGCGACGGGGCGGTATCCGGTGGACCCGGACGACTGTCGAATATCGTCTTCATGGGCATGGGGGAGCCGCTGGCGAACTACAAGCGGGTGGTGAACGCGGTCCGTCGTATCACCGCGCCTGCTCCGGACGGTCTCGGCATCTCCCAGCGCAACGTCGTGGTGTCCACCGTCGGCTTGGCACCGGCGATCCGCAAACTCGCCGACGAGGATCTCTCGGTGACGCTCGCGGTATCTCTGCACACCCCGGACGACGAACTGCGCGACACCCTGGTCCCGGTGAACAACCGCTGGCCGGTGGCCGAGGTCCTCGACGCCGCGCGGTACTACGCCGATAAATCCGGTCGCCGGGTGTCCATCGAATACGCGTTGATCCGCGATATCAACGATCAGCCGTGGCGGGCGGACATGCTGGGGGCGAAACTGCACAAGGCCCTCGGTGCCCGTGTGCACGTGAACGTGATTCCGCTCAACCCCACTCCGGGCAGTGAATGGGATGCCAGCCCGAAACCGGTCGAACGGGAGTTCGTCCGCCGGGTCGAGGCGCAGGGGGTGCCGTGCACGGTCCGCGATACCCGCGGCCAGGAGATCGCTGCGGCCTGTGGCCAGTTGGCGGCCGAGGGCTGAGCTGTACCTGTGGGCTCGTATCCGCACAGATGGATGTGGTGTGAGGAGAACGTCGTATGGCCGATCAGGTTGTCGCGATCGTCGGAGCCGGAATCGTGGGCCTGGCCATCGGCCGGGAGCTTGCCCACCGGCGCCCCGGAGACCGAATCGTGGTGCTGGAGAAGGAAGATCACGTCGCGGCACATCAGACCGGTCACAACTCTGGAGTGGTGCACGCCGGGATCTACTATCAGCCGGGAAGTCTGAAGGCCGTGCTGTGCGCACGGGGTCGGTCGTTGCTGCGGGACTACTGCACCGAGCGCGGGCTGCCCTACGAAGAATGCGGCAAACTCGTGGTCGCGGTGGACGACGAGGAAATACCGCGATTGAACGCGCTGGAGGCACGCGCGGGTGATAACGCCGTTCCGGAGCTGCGCAGGGTGAACCGGTCGGAGATCCGGGATATCGAGCCGTTCGCGGAGGGAATCGCCGCCCTGTATTCGCCGCGCACCGCCATCACCGATTTCCGCCGGGTGGCCGAGTCCTATGCCGCGGATCTGGTGGCGGCCGGTGGCGAGGTGTGGTTGTCGCGCAGCGTCGACGGGATCACGCGGACCGCGTCGGGGATCGAGGTCGTGATGGGCCAGGAGGTGCTGCGCGCGGACCGCGTGATCGTCTGTGCCGGACTGCACGCCGATACCGTCGCCGGTCTGGCGGGAGCCGAACCCGGTCCACGAATCGTCCCGTTCCGCGGCGAGTACATGAATGTGGTCGCCGCGAAAGCGGATATGGTGCGCGGCCTGGTGTATCCGGTGCCTGATCCGCGATACCCGTTCCTGGGCGTGCATTTCACGCGTCGTGTCTCCGGGGCGGTGGAAGTGGGGCCGAACGCGGTGCTGGCCTTCGCGCGGGAAGGCTATCGGCGCTCCCATCTCTCGGCGCGCGACTTCGCGGATACGCTGCGCTGGCCCGGGTTCCGGCGGATGGCGCGGCAGCACTGGCGCACCGGGGTCGAGGAGATATACGGCTCGCTGTCCGCGACGGCGTACATGCGCAAGGCGCAGCGCTACATTCCGGCGATCGGCGCCGCGGATGTGGTGCGCGGGGGCAGCGGCGTGCGGGCGCAGGCCCTCGACGCCGACGGCACTCTCGTGGACGATTTCCGGATCGACCGGCTCGGCGCGGTGACCGCCGTCCGCAACGCACCGTCGCCCGCGGCGACCTCCTCGCTCGCGATCGCCGAATACGTGGTCGATGTCATCGAGGACAAGGACACCACGGCCCGCTGACCAGCCGGGTGAGGAAGTGCGGGCTTATCCGCAGGGTGTTCGGTCTGCGCCGAGCAGGTACTCCGGATGGTCCAGGTTTTCGATCCGTCGGTCATGTCGGTCGATACTCGAATGGACGATTCGGCGCGACGGATTCCGGTCGCCGGTCAGGGAAAGAGCTCGATCGGATTCATGATGTCGGCCGCGAGGGTGAGCAGCATGTACGCGCCGCCGACGACCACCGCGACGTAGGTGAGTGGGAGCAGTTTCAGGTAGTCCACCGGGGCGCCCGGGGCCAGACCCTTCCAGCCGCGGATGGTGTTGCGGATCTTCTCGTACAGGACCACCGCGATATGGCCACCGTCCAGCGGTAGCAGCGGCAGGATGTTGAACGCGCCGAGGAAGAAGTTCAGGCTGGCCAAGACCAGGATGAACATATTCCAGTAGCCCCGTTCGGCGGTCTCGCCGCCGATCTTGCTGGCGCCGTACACGCTGACCGGGGTGTCCTGATCGCGCTCGCCCCCGGTCACCGCGTCCCACAGTGAGGCCACCTTCGCCGGCATCTGGGCCAGCGACTGGAAGGTTCGCACGAACATCTCGCCGGTGAACTCCGCCGAGGCGGGAATCGCGGCGAGTACGCCGTACTGGGTCGGTTCGTAGAACTCCTGGCCGACGCCGACGACGCTCACTTCGCGCCCGGGACCGCCGTCGCGGGGGTAACGCATCGTCCGCTCCGGGACGACCTCGACGTCCATCGTCTGCCCGTTGCGTTCGATGGTGTAGGTGAACGGGCCGTTCTGCTGCTGGGTCGAGGTCTGGAACTCGTCCCAGGTGTCGACTTCCTCGCCGTTGACTGCGGTCACCACATCGCCCCGCTGCAGGCCGGCGCGTTGCGCCGGGCCCTGACCGGTGCAGGGGCCGGTGGTGCGGTCGGGGTTCTGCGGTGCGATGCAGCTCATCGCGCCGAGCGTCGTCTCCGGCGGCTGGTTCAGGCTCGGCAGGCCCCACCCGACAGCCAGGACGGCGATCAGCAGGAAACCCAGCAGGAAGTTCATCGCGATCCCGCCGGACATCACCACCAGGCGTTTCCAGGCGGGCTGCCGATACATGGCGCGCTCGACCTCTTCGGGTTCGAGTTCATCGAGGGCGGTCATTCCGGCGATATCGCAGAAGCCGCCGAGCGGCAGCCATTTCACGCCGTACTCGGTTTCCCCGCGGCGGAACGAGAACATCTTGGGACCGAACCCGATGAAGTACCGGCGCACCTTCATCCCGGTGGCCTGGGCGGTCCACATATGCCCGCATTCGTGGAGCGCGATCGAAATCGTGATGCCGAGGGCGAACAGCACGAACCCCAACACGAACAGCATGTGGTCTACAGCCCTCCTGCGGTGCGCAGATCATTACTCCCGGCCCGCACGGAGACCGGAGCGGCCGCGAGCACGTGTCCACAGTAACCGCCCGCGTGCCGTGCCTCGACTATCCGCGACATGGATTACCGATGTACGAGGTTACGGGCACGGTCGCGCGCCCAAGCGTCGGCCGCGAGCACCTCGGCGAGTTCGCTGGGTTCGGCGCGCCACTGGTCGGCGTCGCGTACCGCCTGCGCCACCGTGCGCACGATCTCGGTGAAGCGGATCCGGCCGTCCAGGAAGGCCTGTACCGCGACCTCGTTGGCCGCGTTGTACACGGCGGTGACGCAGCCGCCCGCGACACCCGCCTCCCGGGCGAGTTCCACAGCGGGGAACACCGCATCGTCCACGGGCTCGAAGGTCCAGGTGGCGGCGGTGCCGAAATCGCACGCGGCGGCGGCTCCGGGGACCCGGTCCGGCCAGCCCAGCGCCAGCGCGATGGGCAATTTCATATCGGGCGGACTCGCCTGGGCCAGGGTGGAGCCGTCGGTGAAGGTCACCATGGAATGCACGATGGACTGCGGGTGCACGGTGACCTCGATGCGGTCGTAGGGGATGCCGAACAGCAGATGGGTCTCGATCAACTCGAGGCCCTTGTTCACCAGGGACGCCGAGTTCAGGGTGTTCATCGGCCCCATGGACCAGGTCGGATGTGTTTTCGCCTCGGCCGGGTTCACCCCGTCCAGCATCTCGGTGGTCCAGCCGCGGAACGGGCCGCCGGACGCGGTGAGAACGAGTTTGCCGACCTCCTCGGCCCGGCCGCCGCGCAGGCATTGCGCCAGCGCCGAATGCTCCGAATCGACCGGTACGAGCTGCCCCGGTCGTGCCGCGCGGGTGACCAGCGATCCGCCGGCCACCAGCGACTCCTTGTTCGCCAGCGCCAGGGTGGCTCCCGTTTCCAGGGCCGCCAGCGTCGGTTCCAGGCCCAGCGAGCCGACGAGTGCGTTGAGCACGACGTCGGCTTCGGTGCGACGGACCAATTCGGTCACCGCGCCGGCTCCCGTGAACGGCACGCCCAGTGCGGCCCCCGCGACCGGATCGGCGACGGCGACCCGGGTGGTGCCGGTGGCGGCCATCTGCGCGGCGAGCAGTTCGGTGTTCCCGCCGCCCGCGGCCAGGCCGACGACCTCGAATCTGTCCGGATTGGCAGCGATCACCTCGAGCGCCTGAGTGCCGATGGACCCGGTGCTGCCGAGTAGGAGGACTCTGCGGAGATCTGACACCCGCCCATTGTCGCCGACCGCGCCCCTGCTGGCTACGACGGGCGGTCGTATGCCACGATATCGGGCAGTATCCGTTCTCTCGAGGAGGAGCGATCGTGGCCGCCACGGAAGTCGAAACCACCAGCGACAAAGTCGTCACCAAGGTGGACCCCGCCGAGGTTCCGTCGGCGGCCTGGGGCTGGAGCGGCGAATCGCACACCACGTTCCGGGTCGCGGCGATCGTCGTTGCCCTGATCCTGTTGGGCATGCTCGTCGGCAACCACTCCGGCAAGGTGGAGGATCTCTACCTGATCGGATTCGCGGTGGCGCTCATCGGGATCGTGATCCGCGATGTGTTGCTGCGGCGCAAACCGCGGTAACCGGACCTTTCCGACAGCTGCCACGACGCCCGGTGAACGGCCGGGTTACGGCCCGGTGACGTGCCGGTGCCGGTCGCGACTGTTGCCGATGTCTCGACGGCGCCCCGGTCGGGCCGGACTAGACTCGGCACCGACCGGCCGGACCAGTACGAAAGTAGGCAGCCGAAAGTGACCAGCACAATCGGATTGGGGATGCCGACCGCACCCGCAGCGGTGCTCGCGCCGCGGCGCAGGACCCGTCAACTGATGGTGGGTGGTGTCGGTGTGGGCAGTGACCACCCGATCTCGGTGCAGTCGATGACGACGACCAGAACGCACGATGTGAACGCGACGTTGCAGCAGATCGCGGAGCTGACCGCGTCGGGCTGCGATATCGTCCGAGTGGCCTGCCCGCGGCAGGAGGACGCCGACGCGCTGCCGATTATTGCGAAGAAATCGCAGATCCCGGTGATCGCCGATATCCACTTCCAGCCCCGCTACATTTTCGCCGCGATCGACGCGGGCTGCGCGGCGGTCCGGGTGAACCCCGGCAATATCAAGGAATTCGACGGTCGGGTCGGCGAGGTCGCCAAGGCGGCCGGAGCCGCCGGCATCCCGATCCGCATCGGCGTGAACGCCGGCTCCCTGGACAAGCGGATGCTGGCCAAGTACGGGAAGGCGACCCCGGAGGCCCTCGTCGAATCGGCGCTGTGGGAGGCGAGCCTGTTCGAGGAGCACGGGTTCGGTGATATCAAGATCTCGGTCAAGCACAATGACCCGGTGGTCATGGTCGAGGCCTACCGGCAACTGGCCGCGCAGTCCGACTATCCGCTGCACCTCGGGGTCACCGAGGCGGGCCCGGCCTTCCAGGGCACCGTGAAATCCGCGGTCGCGTTCGGGGCGCTGCTGAGCGAGGGGATCGGCGACACCATCCGGGTATCGCTGTCCGCGCCGCCCGCCGAAGAGGTGAAGGTCGGCGATCAGATCCTGCAGTCGCTGAACCTGCGGCCCCGCAAACTCGAGATCGTGTCCTGTCCGTCGTGTGGCCGCGCCCAGGTTGACGTGTACACGCTCGCCAACGAGGTCACCGCCGGTCTGGACGGCCTGGAGGTGCCGCTGCGGGTCGCGGTCATGGGCTGCGTGGTCAACGGTCCGGGCGAGGCGCGGGAGGCCGATCTCGGCGTGGCGTCGGGCAACGGCAAGGGGCAGATCTTCGTCAAGGGCGAGGTCGTCAAAACAGTGCCCGAGGCGCAGATCGTGGAAACCCTCATCGAGGAGGCCATGCGGATCGCCGAGGAGATGGGTGCGGACGCCGGGACCGGGGAACCGGTCGTCAGCGTCGGCTGAGCGGCCCGCGCCACCGGCTCGCCGCCGCGGCGGGCCGGTGCGTGGTGGCCGGGGAACCAGGCGGTCGCGCACGCTTTCGGGATATCCATACCGCTTCGACGCGGTTCATGGCAGGCTGTTGTAGGTGCGGAGTCTGCTGGAGCCGACCCGGCGTGCGAAGTATGTTCCCGCGCGCCAGCTCGCCAAGCGGGACCTGGCGCAGGTACTCCGGGTGCTCGACGACGATCCGGTGGCCAGCTGCATGGTCGCCGCCCGGCTACAGGAATATGGTCTGGACAATCGGTTCGGCCAGGGTGAGCTGTGGAGTCGCGGCGGCCCGGCCGAATCGCTGTGCTTCTCCGGAGTGAATCTGATCCCGCTGCGCGGGGGCCGGGACGCGTTACGCGCGTTCGCGGACCGCGCCATCCGCTGGCCCCGTATGTGCTCCTCGGTGGTCGGCCGCCAAGAACTGGCGCTACCGCTGTGGGAGATGCTCGCCGACCACTGGGGCCCGGAACGGGAGCTGCGCGGCGCCCAGCCGCTGCTCGCCCTCACCGACACGGCTATTTCGGCGGCCGATCCCGAGGTGCGTCAGGTCCGGCCCGAGGAGCTGGACCGCTACCTCGCGGCGGCGATCGCGATGTTCATCGAAGAAGTCGGGATCGATCCCCGGGCCGGTGACGGGGGCCGCGGCTACCGGCGCCGGGTGTCCGGGCTGATCGAGGCGGGCCGGGCGTGGGCGCGGTTCGTCGACGGCGAGGTCGTGTTCAAGGCGGAGGTGGGCGCGATGTCCCGGCGAACGGGCCAGATCCAGGGCGTCTGGGTACGTCCGGAATACCGGGGACAAGGCTTCGGGACCACGGGAACCGCTGCCGTGGCGAACTCGGTGGTCGCCTCCGGTCGCACCGCGAGCCTGTACGTCAACGACTTCAACGAGATCGCCCGCAGCGCCTACCGCGCTGTCGGTTTCCAGCAGATCGCCACTTTCGCCACGATTCTGCTGGACTGACCCGGTCAGGATCCGGTGTGCCGCAGGTGATCACCGGGTCCGGTCGCCTACGATCAGGGCCGATGGCGATCCGTCCGGTACTCGTGATCGTGGTCGCGGCGCTGGTTTTCGCCGTGACCGGATGCGGCGCGGGCGCCGCCGGCCCGATCACCGCCGCGGACAGTTTTCTGAATGCCTTCACCGCCCGCGATATCGAGACGGCCGCCGGTCGGACGACCCGCCCCGAGAAGGCTTTCGCCGCACTCACTTCTGCGTGGGACGAATTGGACGCCGAGGAACTCCGCGCCGATACCGGCGCGGCGCGGATCAGCGGGGACACCGCCACCGTCGACTACACCTACGAATGGCGCCTGCACGGTGGTCGTATCTGGACCTACACCGGTCAGCTGCCGATGGTGCGCAGCGGTGGCGAGTGGACGGTGCGTTGGAGCGGTGCTGCTGTACACCCCCGGCTCGGTGATACCCAGACCATGTCGTTGTCGGTGCGGCCGGCCCCGCGGGCCCGGGTGAACGAACAATCCGGGAGCGACGTACTGGTCCCGGGGACCGTGTCGCGGGTGACCTTCGACGCCGCCGACAGTGGGGATCCGGAGCGGGTGGCGACCGCGGTATCGCGGGCGCTGACCGATATCGACGACCGGCTCACCCCGGAACGGATACTGGATTCCGCGCGCGCGGCCGACGGCGTGTACACGGTGACCGTGCTGACCGAGGCCGAGTTCGGCCGCGTGGGGGCCCTGCTCATCGGGCTACCCGGGGTCCGGGTGACCCAGGAATGGGATATGGCGCCCACCGACCGGAAGTTCGCCCCCGATCTGATGGCGCAGGTGCGGCAGACGGTGATCGACGAGGTCGACGGCCGGGCCGGCTGGCGGGTGGTGGCCCGCAACGCCAACGGTGCGGAAACCGGTGTCCTGCACGAGGTGGCGGCGCAGCCCGCACCGTCGTTCGCGCTGAGCGTGGATCGCCGGATCCAGAACGCGGCACAGCATGCGGTCGACGGCCGGCGGGAACAGACCATGATGGTGGCGATCCGGCCTTCGACCGGAGGGATTCTCGCCGTGGCGCAGAACGCCGCCGCGGATCGGGACGGACCGGTCGCGACCATCGGGCAGTACCCGCCCGGCTCGGTATTCAAAACGGTGACTGCGGCGGCCGCCCTGTCGTCGGGGATCGCGACACCGGACACAGTGATCGCCTGCCCCAGCGCGATCACCATCGGGGAGCGGATGATTCCGAATTACGACGGGTTCACCGTCGGCGATGTTCCCTTGACCACCGCGTACGCGCGGTCGTGCAATACATCGTTCGCTCAATTGGCCAGTACATTGCCGGATTCCGCGCTCTCGGACAGTGCGGCCGCATTCGGTATCGGACCGGACTACACGATTCCGGGCCTGCCGACCTTCTCCGGTTCGGTGCCGGCGGCGGAGGACCGTACTCAGCGCACCGAGGACGGGATCGGCCAGGGACGGGTGGTGGTGAGTGCGTTCGGTCTGGCGCTGATGGCCGCGACCGTGGCGTCCGGCCGCGCGCCGACGCCGTATCTGATCGCCGGGCGCGAGACGGTGGTCGACGGGCAGCGGCCCGCGGTGGACCCGGATGTGGTGCGCGGCCTGCGGATGATGATGCGGGCGGTGGTCGTCTCGGGCACGGCCGAGCGGATCGCCGATCAGGGGGAGGTGTTCGGCAAGACCGGCGAGGCCGAGGTGACGGGCGGCTCACATTCCTGGTTCGTCGGTTACCGGGGCGATATCGCCTTCGCGACGCTGTTGGTCGAAGGCGGTAGTTCCGATAATGCCGTGGCGGTGACCCGGGAAATGCTGGTGGCCCTGCCCGGCGGGTACTGATCCGCCCGGGCGGGCGCCGGTCACTGGCCGGCGGTGGCGGTGCCGGATCGAGTTGCGTAACGGTGACCGATCTCGGTGATATGGGTATCGGTTGTCACGGAATCGCTGACCCGGGCGGGCGCGACGACCGATACGGTGCGGTCGGTGACCGGAGCGGACGAGGCGGTGTCGGTTCCGAGGATCTCGACCACCCCGGTGCCGCCCAGAATCAATCCGGCGGTGATGAAAGCAACTGCGGAACGCTTCATTTCCGGCTCCCTCCGATTCAGAGGTTCGACAGATAGCGAGCTCGGACGGCTCCGGGGAGCCGGGCTCGACGGAAGAGTTGTCTGATGATTTGCTGCTCAGGTCAACCTAAGCCGGGAATGCGCGCCGAGACAAGATGGAAAGCTGGGGAAAATCGATGACGAGCAAATCGTGACCCGCGTCACCGCGATTCGTGATTATTTCGTTATGGCCCATTCAGATTTTGTGCAGGCTGGCAGCCAGATGATCCTGTAATGGCAGGCCGACGGCGCCCATCTGCAAGGTGTAGTCGATGACCCCGTTGTGCATGTGGATGGTGCGGCTCAGCGCCGTCACCGACTTGGCCGTCGTACTCAGGCCGATCGCGGTCGACTCCAATTCCAGCCGCAGTTCGTCGTCGCCGACGGTGAGTTTGCCCTCGCAGATCTCGGTGATCCCGGTGGCATGAGAGAGAATGAGCTCCACCCGGTCGGGGGCCGGGCAGCGCAGATAGCCGGTTTCCACGTGGAGCGGACGGTCGTCGTCGGCGTGCCGGGTGCGCTGCCGGTAGGTCAGGAAAGGCCGTCCGATATGCCCGAACGTGATCTCCTCGAGGTAGCCGAACGGCTCGATCGTGGGGTAATCGCCCTGCCCCGAGCCGCGCCAGGTGCCGAGCAATCCGGCCAGCGAGGCGATAGCGGGATGCGGGGCGGGTGTCTGCGGTTCGGCCACGGCCCACAAGAGTAGACCCTCGCACCGGGATCGGGTGTACCTCCCGGTCCGGCAGCGCGCCGATGTGGGGCTATTTGTTCTTGCGCCGGCCGAACGGCCAGAACGACCGGGTGCGGCGCCGGGGCAGTGCCGCGTAGACCATCGTCATCTCGGCGAACACCCCCGCTTCCCGTTCCCGGTCGGCGCCGAAATCGTCCCGGCCCAGGATCTGGGTTATCGACCCGGGCGCGATCGTCGCCAGCGCATCGAGCAGTGAGGCGTTGAGTGCGCCGAGCGAGATCCGGGTGGTGTCGGGGTCCTCGGCGCCCGGCCCGCCGTGTCCGAGCAACATATGGCCGATCGCGTGCAGCACGATGTGATCGGCATTGCGACCCGAGGCCGACGCGTCGTACACGACGATATCGTCGTGTTTGCGGGCGATCCAGAGACCGTTGCCGCTGCACCCCAGATCGGCGAGCGCCGACCGGTGGGCCGGCTGCAGAGAAATCGGCCGCTTCCGGTGCGCGGCCACCTCGGCGAGGTAGGCGTTGAGGTCCCACGGGCTGGGCAGGGGCACCGACCCAGCCGCATCGCCGAACCTGGCATCCATGCTTGTCATCGGCGGATACGTTACCGATCGCGCGACCGCTCGTCACTTCCGCGAATTCCGGCCCGCTGCTGGAGAACCGGACACGGCACGACGGGCCTGCTGGGCGGCTAGATATCGACCCCCGGGCCCAGGGGCCCGATATTGTGCTGTTTGTTCCACAACGCGGTGAGAGCCCACAGTACGACGCCGACGGCCAGCAGCACACCGGCGATGACGTACTGCGCCGGGTCGCGGTCGGTGAACGGTGTGGCCAGATAGCCGCACGACACCGCGCCCAGCACCGGTAGTGCCGTCGGGGTTCGGAAATGCTCGTGCCCGACCTCGTCGCGGCGTAACACCAGTACCGCGATATTGACGATGGTGAACACCACGAGCAGCAGGAGCGCGGTCGTGCCGCCCAGTTCGGGAACCTGGTCGACGAAGGTGAGCAGCCCGAAGGCCAGCAGGGTGCTGAACAGGATTGCGATATGCGGGGTGCGCCGGCTCTGGTTGACCCTGCCCAGGATCCGGGGGACCACCTTGTGCTTGGCCATCCCGTACAGCAGTCGGCTGGCCATGAGCATATTGATCAGCGCCGAGTTGGCGACGGCGAACATCGTGATGAAGGCGAAGATCTGCGTCGGGAAGCCGGGTGCGCCGATCTGCACTACCTGGAGCAGCGGGGTATCGCCTTCGGCGAGTTCGTCCGGGGGGACGAGCGCTACCGCCGTGATGGAGACCAGCACGTAGATGGCGCCGGTGACCAGCAGCCCGGTGAGCAGGATCTTCGGGAAGATACGGCTGGGCTCCTTGGTCTCCTCCGCCATGTTCACCGAGTCCTCGAAGCCGACCATGGCGAAGAAGGCCAGCGTCGTGGCCGCGATGACCCCGCCGAACGCGGTGCGGTCGCCGGTGTCGAATTCGACGATCCGCCCGAAATCGCCGTTACCGAAACCGAGTGCCCACAGGCCGATGCACACCACGATCAGCAGACCGGACAGTTCCACGCAGGTGAGCAGCACATTGGCCTTCACACTCTCCCCGACACCGCGCAGGTTGATCGCCGCCACCGCCGCCATGAAAGCCAGCGCCACGAGGGTGAGCAACAGTTCGCTGCCGTCGAATTCGAAGGCTTCGGCGAAATTCGCCGCGAACGCCTTGGCCGCGGTGGCGGCAGAGGTGATCCCGGAACTCATCACGGCGAACGTCACCATGAACGTGACGAAATGGATGCCGAACGCCTTGTGCGTGTAGAGCGCGGCCCCGGCGGCCTGCGGATACTTGGTGACGAGTTCCAGATAGCTGAGTCCGGTGATCATCGCCACCAGGAAAGCGACCAGGAACGGCACCCAGACCGCCCCGCCGACGTCGTCGGCGACGCGGCCGGTGAGCGCGTAGATCCCGGTGCCGAGGATATCGCCGATGATGAACAGCAACAGCAGCCACGGGCCCATGACCCGTTTCAGTTCGGGTTGCTGTGCCGGATCGGTGCGGTCGGTGACGTCTGCCAAGAGAACCCCTCATCTCCGCAGTGGCCGGACGAGCCGTGAATCGAACAGTCTCGCTCTATATACCCACTCGGTGGCGCCCGGACTCCTGGTTCACAGGCTGTTCACACGAAGTCAGCTCAGGGCTTCGGCGGCCTCGGCGATCACGACCGCGGAATCCCTGGGGCTCAGTGCCATTGCCCGGAGTTGGTCGAACATCACCCCGAAGCGTCTTATCTCGGAGTGCCCCTCCACGAGCGCGTCGCCGGAAATACCCTCGACGTAGACCAGTTCGGGATCGGTGGGGTCGGGGAAGTCGAGAATCGTGAAGGAGCCGGCCATCCCGGGGTGCGCGCCCGCGTCGAAAGGCAGGATCTGCAAGATCACGTTCTTGCGTTTGGTCGCCTCGCCGAGCCGGCGCAACTGGCCGCCCATCACCTCGGGGCCGCCGACCATCCGGCGGATGGCGGCCTCGTCGAGCACCACCCACAATTCCAGCGGCTCGTCCTTGCCCAGCACCGCGGCCCGGTCCATCCGCGCGCGGGCCCGGCGTTCCAGGTCGGAGGCTTCCAGTTTCGGCATGCACGTATCGATCACGGCGGTGGCGTACTGCTCGGTCTGCAGTAGCCCGGGAATGAAGGAGGTCTGATAGTGCCGGGCCGACAGGGCCACCGACTCGAAGTTGATGTACGCCGCGTACACCTCCGACAGGCTCGCCTCGTAGGGTCGCGACATGCCGGGTTTCTGCGCGTCGGAGAGGAGTTCGAGGGCCTCTTGCCGCCGGGTCTCCTCGACACCGTAGAGGTCCAGCATGGTCATCAGCGTGCGGCGCTGCGGCCGGGCCTGGGCCGTTTCGATCCGGTACAGCGTCGTCACGTTGATCCCGGTCCGGGCGCTGACGTCCTCTTTGCTCAGTCCGGCGTCCTCGCGCATCTCCAGCAGCAGCACCGAGAGCCGGCGCAGACCCGCCGTGAGGACGGTGCGTTTGCCTGCCATGTCATCCCTTTCGCTTCGCGCCCGGTACGGCCCGCCGACCACGGGTTCTCGTCCGCCACGCGTCCTGTCGAGCAACCATAGCCAGGAAGACTCGGGTGTGGCGAGCAGTGTCACCTGCCCGGGTTGTCAGGGGGCGATGTCGCGGCGCAGGACCTTCCCGGTCGCGTTGCGGGGCAACGGATGCGCGGTGATCGTCCAGCGTTCGGGGACTTTGAAGTACGCGAGCCGTTCGGCGGCGAAAGCGCGCAGTTCGTCGGCGCCGAGCGCGGCAGGGTCGTCGGTGACCACCACCGCCGCGACCCGCTGCCCGAGATCGTCGTCGGGAATACCGAGTACTGCCGCTTCCCGCACCGCGGGATGTTCGTCCAGCACGTTCTCTATCTCGGTGGGGTACACGTTCTCTCCACCGCGCAGGATGAGATCGGTACGGCGCCCGGCCATCCGGAGCCGTCCATCGGACAGCGCTCCGAAATCGCCGGTACGCAACCAGCGTTCGGCGTCGATGGCGGCCGCGGTGGCGGCCGCATCCTGCCAGTAGCCGAGCATGACGTACGAGCTGCGCACCCAGATCTCGCCTTCGGTCCCGTCGGGTACCGGGACGCCGTCGGGGTCGCGGATCTCGACCGATACGCCCAGGATCGGGCGTCCGACGGTGTCCGGGTCGGCCGCGAGTTCCGCGGGGGTCGCGACCGTTGCCGCAGTGCCACTTTCGGTGAGGCCGTAACTCGTGGTCAAGGCGACTCCGGCACCGGGCAGCCGAGTGCGCAGACGCTGTTGGAATGCCGGCGAGGACGGGGCGGCGTTCAGCGAGAGCGAGGTGAGCGACGACAGGTCATAGCCGGTCGGATCGTGCTCCAGGAGACGGGCGGCCAGTGTCGGCACCGCGCCCCAGTTGGTGACCCGTTCGTGCGCCATCAGCGCCAGCACCTGCTCGGCGTCGAACGCGCCGGTGTGCAGGACCACGGCCGCGCCGGTGGCCAGCCGGGGGATCACGAGATTGTGCAGGCTGGCGATATGGAAGAGGGGGGAGGTGAGCAGGAAGCGTTTATCGCTCGGCTCACGGTGCGGCCGACCGGCCAGGCCGGCGCCGAGCGCGTCGGTGTAGCGGTGGTAGTCGGTGACGGCGATCAGGTTCCGGTGGGTGTGCACCACACCTTTGGGACGGCCGGTGGTGCCGCTGGTGTAGAGGACGACGGCCGGATCGTCTTCGGAGACCGGTATCACCGGGGCGGTGCCGTGGTGGTCGGCGATCAGGCGCGGCAGGTCTTCGGTGGTGAGCACCGGCACTCCGGTCCCGGCCGCCAGGGCGGCTCGCTTCGCGTCGGCGATCACGACGACAGGCCCGGTGTCCCGGACGCCGTACTCGACCTCCGGTGCGGCCCACCAGGCGTTGTAGGCGACTGCCACCGCGCCCAGGCATTGCGCGGCCCAGAAGGCGATCACCCATTCGGGGCTGTTGGCGGCGAGGATGCCGATCCGGTCGCCGGCGCCGACTCCGTACCGGTCGGCCAGTGCCCGCGCCAGGGCCTGGGCGGCGGCCGCGTGCTCGGTGAACGAGATCCGCCGCTGCGCGGTGACGAGGTAGTCGCGCTCACCCCAGGCTCGTGAGGTGTCGAGCAGTTCGCGCAGCGAGTGGAGTCGGTGGCGCCGGACCGGGATCGGGGCGCCGAGCACGTCCTCGACCGACAGCTCGAACGGCCCGCCCGGGCCGGTGAGCTCGGAGGCCAGGCGGGCGGCGGTGGCCCGGGGGTCGGCAGTATCGCTCATGAGGTCCACATCCTTGTCGGCAGCTGTCCACAGAATCCTTACCGCATCGGTGGGGCGGTATCTCGGCCGCCGGGTCGGAGGGAACGACATGTGATGCGCCCCTGGCACGTCCGGGTGACTCGTCCGCGACGGGAAATGGACGGCGGTCCAGCAGCTCCGAGCTGCTGAGCAAACATATAGCAACCGACACTGTGGAATTGAGCGTGCATCTCGGGCCGAGGGTCTGTTCACGGTTCGGAGTTCGGCGCGGCCATCCGCCGGGCGGCGATACGGCGCCGTGACGGCGGGCGATGTGGCCGGGTCGGTTGTGTCGCAAGACCATAGGGCTGAGTATGGTGCCCGGAATGCGGTGCGGGAACATCTCGGCACGGTTGCGATGTGGTCGCGCAGGGTGCCGTCGGGCCTGGTCCGAGCGGTGCTGCGGGTATGGTTCGGGGCGGCGGAGATTCGGCCCGCCGACGGGAACGATCATGGCGGGTACGCGTTTTCGGCGGGACTGCGTTCAGTTCCGCGAAAAGGATCGTTAGGCTCGCGCACGACGCTGTTCGCAACATTGCGTACCGAAGTCTTGTGTTCTTGCATATGTAAGAGCATGATCCAGCTAGCCTTGTTGTGAACAACGATCCGATGTCCGGGATTACCGAATCGAGAGCCGATCATGTTGGTACAGAGTGTGATGGTGCCGGGTGAGTTCGAGGGGTGCAGATGAGCGCACCCACTCTGGGAGCCCTGCCGACTGCGCCACAACTGCTGTGCGCGTTCCAGGGGCGGCGGGTGGAGGAGCGTGTGCTCCTGCGTTTCGCGCACGCGCTCGTCGAGCTCCACAAGCGCCGCGCGCATCTGCGCGATATGGCGGCGATAGCGGAAATCGACAGTCGCAGAAGCGAACTCGTGGACGATATCAACGACTGGATCACTCGTAAGATGCCGCAGCACCGCAACGGCGCCTCCCTGCACACTGAAAGTCTCGGCGCGGTGATCGACCGGATGGCGCTCAGCTGGGTCGCGGCGAACCAGGCCATCGAGGCGGACGGCGTTCGTAGCGACCGGACGCATCGGCATTGGTATCACCTGGCCGAACTGGTCGACGGCTATACGGATTTGATCGCCGAGGTCGCAGTCGGCCGCCGGCGGCTACCGGTGCAGTAGGAGCGCGGCGGGTCGCCGCCGCGTTCAGTCCGCTGGACGGAAAACCCCCGGATGGGGGACAGGAAAGACCGCAGAATGTCGAATGGACTGGACCGAATCGGAACACCGCGGCGAATGCTCGGTTACCCAACGGTACGGGCCAATTGGAGGTAGTTTCTGCCATGAGGCAGGCGAATGGTTTCGGAGGCGCGGTGCAGACGCGCGACGACTTCGACGCGGAGGAGACACCGGTGCCGGGTATCGCCGCGCTGTCGAAGGTATACCGCGTGCGTGCCGAACTCGATACGATGCTCGGCGAGCTACGCCCCGGCGACCGAGTGCCCGCGGAACGCGAACTGGCGGGACGATTCGGCGTCGCCCGGGAGACGGTCCGCCACGCGCTACGGGATCTCGCGGTCGAGGGCCGTATCCGGCGGCAGGGCCGGGGTACCGTGCTGGCCCGCCCGAAAGTAGTCCGCCCACTGGCGCCCGAGCCCTCCGGCGAGGAAGGTTCCGGGGTGGTGCGCAGTCTGCTGTCCTGGGAGGACGGGGTAGCCGATACCGAGATCGCGCGTGATCTGGAACTGCCGCCGCATACCCCGATCATGACCCTGGAGCGGCTGCTGCACGCCGACGGCGAGCCCATCGCGCTGGAACGCATCGATCTGTCGCTGGACCGGTTCGGCTGGCTCCGGGCCGGTTTCGACCCGCTCGGCTCGCTATCGGCCACGATCGGTGATTCCGGTGTCGAATACAGCCATGCCACCGAGCGGATCGAAACCGTGCTCGCCGCACCCCGCGAGGCCGGGCTACTCCGTTGCCGGCCCGCGGTCCCGCTGTTCCGGGTGGTCCGCCGAGGTATGGACACCCAGGGCCGCCCGATCGAACGGGTCGCCGCCCTGTACCGCGGCGACCGGGTCGCCTTCGAGGTCAGCACCGGCGGCCGCGGTCGCTGAGCGTTCGCCGCGCGGCGAATGCCGAGACCCGTTCCCGGCGACCTCCCCGCCTGCGCCGACTACTCTGTACCCATGTCCGTGCGTACCCGTCAGCCGTTGCTCCCCGGAACTCCTACCCCGATCCGCGAGGTCCCTCGCGAGATAGAGCGGCCGGAGTACGTCTGGAAGAAAACGGCCCGGGAAGGCTCCGAACCGTGGGTGCAGACCCCGGAGACCATCGAGAAGATGCGGATCGCCGGGCGGATCGCCGCGCAGGCGCTGGCCGAGGCCGGTAAAGCGGTGGCGCCCGGCGTCACCACCGACGAACTCGACCGGATCGCCCACGAATACATGTGCGACCACGGCGCCTATCCCTCGACGCTGGGGTACAAGGGCTTCTCCAAATCCTGCTGCACCTCGCTCAACGAGGTGATCTGCCACGGCATCCCCGACAGCACCGTGGTCGAGGACGGTGACATCGTCAATATCGACGTCACCGCCTTCATCCACGGTGTGCACGGCGACACCAACGCCACCTTCCTGGCCGGTGCGGTCGACGAGGAGGTGAAGCTGCTCGTGGAACGCACCGAGGAAGCCACCAGGCGCGCCATCAAGGCCGTGCGCCCGGGGCGCGCGCTCAATGTGATCGGCCGGGTGATCGAGTCCTACGCGAACCGATTCGGCTACGGCGTGGTCCGTGATTTCACCGGCCACGGGGTCGGACCGACCTTCCACAGCGGCCTGGTGATCCTGCACTACGACCAGCCCGCGGTCGATTCGATCATCGAACCGGGGATGACGTTCACCATCGAACCCATGATCAACCTGGGCGGTATCGACTACGAGATCTGGGACGACGGCTGGACCGTGGTCACCAAGGACCGCAAATGGACGGCCCAGTTCGAACACACGCTGGTGGTCACCGAAACCGGGGCCGAGATCCTCACCCTGCCGTGAACCGGCCCGGCGGGGCGTTGCTTGTCGCCGGTACCACCTCCGATGCCGGTAAGAGCGTGCTGGTCGCCGGGATCTGCCGGATGCTGCGCCGGCGTGGGGTGCGGGTGGCGCCGTTCAAGGCGCAGAACATGTCGAACAACTCGGTGGTGACCCTGGACGGCGGCGAGATCGGCCGCGCTCAGGCCCTGCAGGCACAGGCCTGCGGGCTGGAGCCGAGCGTGCGCTTCAACCCGATTCTGCTGAAACCCGGCAGTGACCGGCGCTCCCAGCTGCTCGTGCGCGGCCGCGTCACCGACACCGTCGGCGCCGCAGACTATTTCACCCACCGCACCCGGCTGCGCGAGGTGGTGGCCACCGAGTTGGCCGCGCTGCGCGCCGAGTTCGACGTGGTGATCTGTGAGGGTGCGGGATCGCCGGCCGAGATCAACCTGCGCGCCACCGATCTGGCGAATATGGGATTGGCCCGGGCGGCCGAGCTACCGGTCCTGGTGGTCGGCGACATCGACCGGGGCGGGGTGCTCGCGCATCTGTTCGGCACCCTCGCCGTGCTCGAGCCCGCGGATCAGCGGCTGATCGCCGGATTCGTGATCAACAAGTTCCGCGGCGACGTCGCGCTGCTGCGTCCCGGTCTGGACCAGCTCAGCGCGCTCACCGGACGCCCCACCCTCGGTGTGCTCCCGTACCGCGACGATCTGTGGATCGACGCCGAGGATTCCCTGGGGACCGTCGCCGGCGCCCCGGTCGGGCGCCCGGCCGCGCCCGTCGGCGGCGAATGGCTCACCGTCGCCGCCGTGCGGCTGCCCCGCGTCTCCAATTCGACCGATGTGGAAGCGCTCGCCTGTGAACCCGGAGTCGCGGTGCGCTGGGCGGACGACCCGTCCGGGCTCGCGGACGCCGATCTGGTCGTCCTGCCCGGGAGCAAGGCCACCGTGGACGATCTGGGTTGGCTGCGCCGTACCGGCATCGCCGAGGCGCTGCATCGGCGGGCGGCGGCGGGCCGACCCGTGCTGGGGATCTGCGGCGGCTACCAGATGCTCGGCCGCCGCATCACCGATACCGTCGAATCCGGGGCCGGGGAGGTGGCGGGGCTCGGGCTGCTCGATATGGATATCGAGTTCGGGCGACAGAAGGTGCTGCGCCGGAGCACCGCGGTGGCCACGTCGGGCGCCGCGGGCCGCACCGCCGCCGGATACGAGATCCATCACGGACAGGTCCGCCGCACCGCCGAGACTCCGTGGCTGCATCTCACCGGGTGGACCGACGCGACGCCGGGAGCCGAGCCCGTCGTCGGTGCGCACGTGGCGGAGGGCGGCGTGCGGGACGCGATCTGGGGCACCCATCTGCACGGGCTCCTGGAATCGGATGAATTCCGCCGGTCCTGGCTCACCGAGGTCGCGCGGCAGGCCGGTCGCACCGGCTTCCTCGTCGCTCCGGGCACCCGGGTGGCCGCCGTGCGCGCCGCTCAACTCGATCTGCTCGCGGATCTCGTCGCCGAGCACCTCGATATCGCCGGGCTGGAGCGATTGCTCGCGACCGGCGTTCCCGCCGGGCTGCCGGTTGTTGCGTCCAGTCTCGAGGCACTGTCGGGCGCCGGCCGACCGGGTGACAGGTGAGGCGAGATCGCGGCGCGATGAACCGTGACGATCACCCCGGAGTTGCCGGGACGGCTCCCCGGCCGGTGGACACGCGGTGTAGCGTCAACCGGCATGGAATCTCGGCGCATCGCGGTCGGTGACCGGGACTGGACGGTGCGGGTGGACGGGCCGGTGAGCCAGCACACCGTGTTACTGCTACCCGATTCCGGTGATCCACCGGAGGTCTACGACCGGGTCTGCGCCCGGCTGCACAGTTCCGATCTGCGGACCATCGTGTTCGAAACGACCGACGGACTCGACACCCCGGGCGTGTACGCGGCCCTCGACGAGATCGGGGTGTCCTGGGCGAACGTGGCCGGACACGGCGCGGGCGCCAGCGTGGCGTGGCAGGTGTGCGCGACCGGCTTCGGCCGGTTCGTCAGCCTGGTCGTCGCCGATCGCGGGCATCCGGCGGTGCCCGACAGCGCCGGCGAGGTCCTGGACGCCGGCTGTCCGGCCGTGGAGCTGCCGACCACCGTGCTGGTGACCAAACGGCTGGCCCGCCCGATCGCCGACAGTTCCGGGCGGCACGTCTACGGCGAGTTCCGGGTGGTGGAGGTCGACGTCGACAATGTCGCCGCCGAGGCCGACCAGGAGTTCGCCACCGAGATCGTGCTGCGCACCAGTATGTGGTGAATCAGGATGCGGTGAATCGGGCCGACCGGCCCGCCAGCCAGTCCAGCCAGCTGTCCAATTCGTCGAATGCCTCGGTGCGCGGCGCCTCGGCCGACAGGAACACGTCGTGGCGGGCGCCGTCGATCGGCACGATGGTCGTGCGGTCGCCCAGGCAGCCCGCCCAGCGTTGGATCTGCGCGACATCGAGTACCGCGTCCGCGACATCCACGGCCGGTCCGTATTCGCGGGCGAATTTCGTGAGCTTGGACCGCAGCAGCAGGGCGGGCACCCCGATGTCCAGGCCCCGGTGCAGTCGCGCCTGACCCATCCTGATCGCGCGCAGCCAGCCCGCCCGCACCGGGAATCCGTCCCGCGGTTTCCAGTCCAGGTCGTAGTCCCATTCCCCGGACGCGCTGTGGTGCAGACTGTCGCCGTAGGCGCTGGATTTGCCGAGCGGCAGCGCCGACTTCGCCCGGAAACGGCCCACGGTGTTGATGAGCTGGGTGCCGACGGTGCGCACATACGGCGGACCCTGCAGATCGAACCAGGGACTGTTCAGGATCAGTCCGCTGATACCGGCCGCCGCCGCGCCCCCGGCGCGCTGTAGGCGGTCCAGCCACAGCGAGGTCACCAGACCGCCGGTCGAATGGCCCGCGACCAGCACGTTCGCGTCTGTGTCCGCGCCGATGGCGCGCAGCGACGCGTTCAGTTCCGCGTCGTAGAACGCCAGATCGCTGATGAAATGCGGGGTCTGCCCCGGCCGCAGCGAACGGCCGCATTTCCGCAGATCCAAGGCGTAGAAGCGGTGCCCGCGCGCGGCGAAGTGCTCGGCCAGGTGCTGCTGGAAGAAGTAGTCGGTGAATCCGTGCACATACAGCACCGCGTCGGCGGTGGATACCACGTCGGGATCGGGCAGGTGGCGGACCAGGGTGGCGGCGATATCGCCCTCGCCGTCGGGATCGCGGCCGAGTTCCAGCGTGCGGTATTCGTAGCCGCTACCGAGCACGTCCGGCTGCCAGGTAGCCGCATGTCCCAGCGCGCTGGTGCCGGCCGGGGATTCGTTCGTCACGAGGTCCAATCTAGGCGACCGCTGGTCCCGAACGGTACGGTCCGCGGGGGTACGGGAGAGGAAATTTACGTCACAATCGCCGCCCGGGCTGCGGTTTCCGCGCGTGTCGAGGTGCACAATTGGCAATAGTGAACGACGGGTAACCTACATTCGGCCGAGCCTGCCGGCTCGGCATCGTCACCCGTACAACAACTGCACACGCGCCCCGTGCCCCAGCGGGCGGCGTCCCCACCGGATGTACGCCCCGCGGATCAGGACAAGGAAGTCGAACACCCGTGCCGAACGCTGCCCAGACTGAAAAGACCGATGTAGTCCTCATCGGTGCCGGCATCATGAGCGCCACCCTCGGCGCGCTGCTGCGTCAGCTGCAGCCGGACTGGTCGATCTCGGTGTTCGAACGGCTGGACGCCGCCGCGGCCGAGAGCAGTGACCCGTGGAACAACGCCGGTACCGGGCATTCGGCGCTGTGTGAGCTCAACTACAGTCCGCGGAAACCGGACGGTTCGGTCGATATCGGCAAGGCCGTCGATATCAATGAGCGCTTCCAGGTGTCGCGCCAGTTCTGGGCCTACGCCGCGGAGAACGGGATCCTGGGCGATCCGTCCCGATTCGTCAACCCCATCCCGCACGTGAGCTTCGTGCACGGCGCCGACGATGTGGAATACCTGCGTAAACGGTACGAGGCGCTGTCGCGGCACCCGCTGTTCGCCGGGATGGAGTACATCGACAGCCCCGACGAATTCGCCCGGCGCCTGCCGCTGATGGCCCGCGGCCGTGATTTCTCCGATCCGATCGCGCTCAACTGGAGCGAAGGCGGCACGGATATCGATTTCGGTTCGCTGACCAAGGAACTGCTCGCCTATATCGGCGCCACCGGCGGTGAGATCGGCTTCGGCAACGAGGTCCGCAATCTGGCCAAACAGCGTGACGGGAGCTGGAAGGTCACGGTGCGTAATACGCGGACCGGCCGCAGTCGCACGCTGATCAGCAAATTCGTCTTCGTCGGCGCCGGGGGCGGGGCACTGCCGCTGTTGCAGAAGGCGGGGATCAAGGAGATCCGCGGTTTCGCCGGGTTCCCGGTGTCGGGTCAGTTCCTGCGGTGTACCAACCCCGGACTGATCGGCAAGCACGAGGCCAAGGTGTACGGCAAGGCCGCCGTCGGCGCGCCGCCGATGTCGGTGCCGCATCTGGACACCCGCGTCATCAAGGGCAAACCGGGTCTGCTGTTCGGCCCGTACGCCGGATGGACCCCGAAGTTCCTCAAGGACGGCAGCAACGCCGATCTGTTCAAGTCGATCAAACCGGGGAACCTGGTGCCGATGCTGGGCGTCGGCGTCACCGAGTTGAGCCTCGTCAAATACCTGGTCACCGAGCTGATGAAATCGCAGTCCGGCCGGGTCTACACCATGGAGGAGTTCATCCCGCGCGCCGAGGGCCGCGACTGGGAGCTCATCACCGCCGGGCAGCGGGTGCAGGTGATCCGCCGCAAGGGTGCGGGTGGTGTGCTCGAACTGGGTACTGCCGTCATCACCGCGCAGGACGGATCCATCGCGGGGTTGCTGGGCGCCTCGCCGGGCGCGTCCACCTGTGTGACCGCCATGCTGGACGTTCTGGAACGCTGCTTCCCGACCGAGTACGCGCAGTGGTCGCCCAAGCTGAAGGAAATGGTGCCGTCGCTGGGCGTCAAGCTGTCGGAGAACCAGCGGCTGTTCGCCGAGGTGTGGGACTGGACGGGTAAAGCGCTGCAGCTCAACCGGTCCGGTGCGCGCGCCGAGGTCGCCGCCGGGGTCTGAACGCGACCGTTGCGTCGACAACGGCCCGCGGGAACAGGATTCCCGCGGGCCGCGTCGCGTTGTCCGGCCGGAGACCGGCGGCTTCGGGCTTTCACGTGCATCCGGCGCCGAGGTGTGATAGCAAGGCGCGATGATGTCAACGGTTCTTCTCCGCCGGTCATGGGCGCAGGATCTCGATACCCCCACCCTGTACGAGTTGCTGAAACTTCGGGTCGAAGTATTCGTGGTCGAGCAGAAATGCGCGTACCCGGAATTGGACGGGCAGGACCTGCTGGCCGAGACCCGGCACCTGTGGCTGGACGACGAAGGCGAGGTCATCGCGACCCTGCGGCTGCTCGAGGAGCACGAGGACGGGGTGAAATCCTTCCGGATCGGCCGGTTGTGTACCGCGGTCGAGGCCCGCGGCCACGGATACACCACCCGGTTACTGCAGGCCGCCCTGGCCGAGACGGGTTCGCATACGGTCCGCTTGAACGCCCAGACCTATCTCATCGACCTGTACACCAAGCACGGATTCGAAGTCGCGGGCGAGGAGTTCATCGAGGACGGGGTCGCGCACGTACCCATGCGCCGGGGCTGACCGGTCGATCGCCCGGGCCGGTCGGCCGCGTGCGGCCGGTCCGGGCCGCCGGTAGGGGTGGCCGGGCCGGCTCGGGGCACGATTTAGAGTGGGTGCGTGTCCTCCACCGAGATCGCCCGGCCCGCGTCCCGCACGTTCCTCGCCGCCGAGGGCGGTGAGGCGGGATTCCCGTTCTCCGCGGTCGTCGGACAGGAGCGGCTGCAGCTGGCCCTGATCCTGTGCGCGGTCCATCCCGGAATCGGCGGGGTCCTGGTACGGGGCGAGAAGGGGACCGCGAAATCGACGGTGGTGCGGGCACTGGCCCGATTGCTGCCGCCGGTGGTGGACGAATCGGGGGCGCGCCCGGCCCGGCTGGTGGAGTTGCCGGTCGGCGCCACCGAAGACCGCGTGGTCGGCTCGCTGGATCTGGAGCGGGTGCTGCGCGACGGCGAACAAGCGTTCCGGCCCGGTCTCCTCGCGGCGGCGCATCACGGTGTCCTGTACGTGGACGAGGTGAACCTGCTGCACGACCATCTGGTGGACGTGCTGCTGGACGCGGCGGCGATGGGCCGGGTCCATATCGAACGTGACGGGGTCTCGCATTCGCATCCGGCCAAATTCGTCCTGGTCGGCACCATGAACCCGGAGGAGGGGGAGCTGCGGCCCCAGCTGCTCGACCGGTTCGGCCTGACCGTCGACGTGGCGGCCTCCCGTGAGGTGGACGTGCGGATGGCTGTCGTGCGCCGCCGTCTCGACTACGAGGCCGACCCGAACGGTTTCGCGGCCTCCTACGCCGGCGCGGACGCCGAGATCGCCGACCAAATCCTCACCGCGCGCGATCGGCTGCCCGGTGTCGCCCTCGACGATGTGGAACTGCGGCGTATCGCCGCGGTCTGCGCCTCCTTCGACGTGGACGGTATGCGCGCGGATCTGGTGGTCGCCCGGACCGCCACCGCGCACGCCGCCTGGTCCGGGCGTACCGCTGTCACCGAGGAGGACGTGCGGATCGCCGCCGAGCTGGCGCTGCCGCACCGTCGCCGTCGCGATCCGTTCGACGAACCCGGGATCACCTCCGAACAGCTCGACGACGCCATGCGCGACGCGGCCGATCAGGCCGACCGGCCGGAAGATCCGCGACCGGAGGACGATGGGCGCGACGACCCGGGTAGCGGAGCGGGCCCGGAACAACCGGACGACGATCCGGACGGCCCGGGTGGCGGCGCCGGCGCGCCGGAGTCCGACGACCCGGCCGCGGAGGGCGCTCCGAACCCCGAGGCGCCCGCGCCCAGCGGGCAGACGACGGCACCGTCCGCGGCGGCGGTCCGCCCGCCGCGCTGGGAGGTTCCGGGGGTGGGCGAAGGTGCGCCGGGTCGTCGTTCCCGGGCGCGGACCCGGCAGGGGCGGGTCGTGAGTGCGACCCGTGAACTCACCGGCGGACTGCATCTGCTCGGCACGCTGCGCGCCGCCGCGCCGCATCAGCACGCCCGCGGCCGCCGGGCCGGCGGACTGTTGCTCGCCCCGGACGATCTGCGCGGGGCGTATCGCGAAGGCCGCGAAGGCAACCTGGTGGTATTCGTAGTGGACACCTCCGGCTCCATGGCCGCCCGCGACCGGCTGTCCGCGGTGACCGGCGCGGTTCTCACCCTGCTGCGCGACGCCTACCAGCGACGGGACAAGGTCGCGGTGATCTCGGTGCGCGGGAGCGAGGCCGAACTGGTGCTGCCGCCCACTTCCTCGACCGATATCGCGGTCCGCCGTCTGGCGGGTCTGCGGACCGGTGGCAAGACTCCGCTCGCGGCGGGTCTGCACAAGGCGCGCGAGGTCGTGCGGCGGGAGCGGGTGCGCGACCCGCGGCGGCGGCCGATGCTGGTGCTGCTCACCGACGGCCGCGCCACCGGCGGCACCGACCCGGTCCTGCGCGCCCGGTCGAGTGCCGCTCAGCTCGCCCGGGAGGCGGTCACCTCGATCGTCGTCGACTGCGAGCGCGGCATGATCCGCCTCGGCTTGGCCGCCGAACTCGCCGGGGCGCTGCGCGGCACGGTCGTCCGGCTCACCGAGTTGACCGGATCCTCGGTGGCCGATCTGGTCCGCACCGGAACCACCGGGGGCAGCGCCCGGGCTGCCTGACCCGCACCCGAACGATCGCGAAACCCGAACGACACCGAGGAGATTCCATGCCCAAAGGGGTGCCCGACCATGTGCCGGCGGACGGTCTCACCACGCGGCAGCGGCGTAACCAGCCGGTGCTCGCCGTGCACACCGGCGCGGGCAAAGGCAAGTCCACCGCCGCGTTCGGGATGGCGTTGCGGGCCTGGAACCAGGGCTTCGACCTCGCGGTCTTCCAGTTCGTGAAAAGCGCCAAATGGAAGGTCGGGGAGGAAGCCGTGTTCCGCGAGCTCGGCCGCCTGCACGCCGAGACCGGCGCGGGCGCGCCGGTGCAGTGGCACAAGATGGGCGAAGGCTGGTCGTGGAGCCGGAAATCGGGCACCGAGACAGATCACGCCGAAGCCGCGCTGGCCGGATGGCGTGAGATCGCGCGCCGGCTGCGGGACGAGGAGCACCGGTTCTATGTGCTCGACGAGTTCACCTACCCGCTGAAATGGGGTTGGGTCGATGTGGACGAGGTTGTCGAAACCCTGCGTGACCGGCCCGGCAATCAGCATGTCGTGATCACCGGCCGGGACGCGCCCGCGGCCCTGATCGACACAGCCGATCTGGTCACCGAGATGACCAAGGTCCGGCACCCGATGGATGCCGGCCGCAAGGGACAGCGGGGTATCGAATGGTGAACCGCGCCAACAGCGGGCCGGGGCACACCGATTTCCCACACAGGGCCGCCAGCGACCCGGACACCGCGCGATGAGTACCGGCGTCCCGGGGGTGGTGCTCGCCGCACCGGCTTCCGGCAGCGGGAAGACCACAGTGGCGACCGGGCTGATCGGCGCGCTGCGCCGGGTGGGGCATCGAGTCACCCCGTTCAAGGTGGGGCCCGACTACATCGACCCGGGATACCACGGGCTCGCCGCCGGGCTCCCCGGCCGCAATCTCGATCCGGTACTGGTGGGCCGGGATCGGATCGCCCCGCTGTATCGGCACGGTTCTCGTGGCGGTGATATCGCGGTGGTCGAAGGGGTCATGGGCCTGTTCGACGGCCGCATCGACGAGCAGTCCGCGGATCCGGTCGCCGAAGGTTCCACCGCGCAGGTCGCGCACCTGCTCGGGCTCCCGGTGATCCTGGTCGTGGACGCACGCGGGCACAGCCAGAGCCTGGCCGCGCTGCTGCACGGATTCGCCACCTTCGACAGCGGAGTCCGGCTCGGCGGTGTGGTCCTGAACCGGGTCGGTAGCGCGCGGCACGAACAGGTGTTGCGCGCCGCCTGCGACCGGGTGGGGCTGCCGGTGCTCGGCGCCCTGCCCCGCCTGGCCGAACTCGAGGTCCCGTCCCGGCATCTGGGGCTGATCCCGGCGGTCGAGCACGGTGTCGCGGCCGTGCGCGCAGTGGAGGCTATGACCGAGCTGGCCGCACGCCATATCGACCTCCCCGCCGTCGCGGCGCTGGCGGCCGCGCCGCAGTCGGGGCCGCTGTGGGACGCGGACTCGGAGGTAGCCGTGGGCGAAGCGGTTCCGGACGGCCCGCCCCCGCTGATCGCGGTCGCGGGCGGGCCGGCTTTCACCTTCGGCTACGCCGAGCATCGGGAGCTGCTGACCGCGGCCGGCGCCCGCGTCGTCGTCGTCGATCCGCTGCACGACACCCTGCCCGCGGATACCGCCGGATTGGTCCTGCCGGGCGGCTTCCCCGAGGAACACGCGGACGCCTTGGCCGCCAATACCGCGTTGCGCGCCGCGGTCGCCGAACAGGCGCGACAGGGGCTGCCGGTGCACGCCGAATGCGCCGGACTGCTGTACCTCACCAGATCGCTGGACGGGCGCCCGATGGCGGGTGTGCTCGACGCGTCCGCCGAGTTCGGGCCGCGCCTGACGCTGGGCTACCGGGAGGCGGTCGCGCTGGCGGATTCGGTGCTCTGGCGGGCCGGGGAGCGCGTGTACGGTCACGAGTTCCACCGGACCCGGCTGTCCGAACCCGGTACCCACCCGGCCGCCTGGGGGTGGCGGTCGGACGGGGGACAGGTTCGTGAAGGAGCGTTGGCGCACAATGTGCACGCTTCCTATCTGCACACCCATCCCGCCGGAAACCCGGCCGCCGTGAGCCGTTTCGTCGCCGCGGCGCGCGCTCATCAGCGCAGCCGCGCCGCGGCACCGGTCCGGTGACCGGGTGGCGCCACCCGACTCCGGGCCGGTCCGTGCCACGGCCGCACCGCTGGTGACGGGTCGCCCGGACATGCTGGCCGTAGGCTTGGGCCTGCGCCCGGACCTGCCCGCCGACCGCATCCTCGCGGCCCTGGCTCAGGCCCTCCCCGGGCTGCGGATCGCCTGCCTGGCGACGCTCGACCGGCGGGCCGGAGAACCGGGCGCACAGCGCGCCGCCGTACTACTCGGGGTGCCGCTGCACGGTTTCGCCGCCGACCGGCTGGCGCAGATGCCGGTCCCGAATCCGTCGGACCGTGTGGTCGCGGCACTGGGGATTCCGGGCGTGGCCGAGGCCGCGGCGCTGCTGGCGGGAACCGGGCCGTTGATCGTGCCGCGGCGGGTGGTCGGGGGAGTGGTGATCGCCGCGGCGGCGGCCTGAGAGTCGCGGTCCGCTAGGGCGCCACCGACAGCAGATCCGCGAAACCCGTGGGGTCGTGGCGGCCGACGCTGGCGTGTTCGAACAGTCCCCAGCCTTCGGCGTCACCGCAGCGTGCGTGCGCGATATGGTCGGTGACGCCCCAGGGGGCGCGGCCTGCGACGGCCGGGTCGGTGAGGTCGTAGCGGTTGGCCCACGACCAGTCGCGGCCCTTCCACTGACCGTGCTGCCAATCGGGATCACCGCCGTATCCGCAGCCGATGTGCAGCGGTATCCCCGTGACGGTGCGGATATCGATCGTCAGTGGTTTGCCGTCGGAGGTACGCAGTTCCAGGCTCGCGGTTTCGGGATGCCGGGTGCCGGATCGGTAGCCGATGGTGATCCGCGGCCAGCCCAGTTGCTCCACCGAGCCGTCCGGGAACACTCGGACCGCGTCGTTGAGGGTGCGGTAACCGTCGGGGTTCTCCTGGATGATCACCACGACCGCGAAATCGTCGAAACGCAGCGGGACGTACAGCCACCAGAACCCGCCCGGTCCCTCGGTGGCGGACCGGCCGGCGGGTTCGGCCTCGCCGACCGGGCGGATTCCCCAGGACCGGTCCCGTGTCCCCGTCCAGACCTCCGGGTCGACCGTGATGTCCGTGCCGTCCACCGCGATCGTGCCCGCCCAGGAACCGACCTGCGCGAAGCGCGAGGCGTCGAGGGTCGGGCGGTTGCCGGCGAGCATGACATGCGGCTGCTCCTGAACCGCGGGGAAGGCGCCGGTCCAAGTGAGGTCGAGGCCCAGGTCGTCGTGGTCGCAGACGAGCCTGATCCGGCGGAGCGGTTCCACCACTTCGATCCGGTAGCCGCCGACCGCCATGTCCAGGCTCCGGTCGGCGAGCGCGTCGGAGAACCGCACCGAAGTGATCTCGTCGTCGCGGCGCAGCGCCGCATAGGCGTCGACGACCCCGAGGTTGGGATACACCCCGAATCCGGTGACGATCATGAGGGCGCCGTCGCGGTTGTGGGCATTGAAATAGCTGCGATCGTAGAAGTTGCGATCACTGGTCGCGGCTCGGGCGATGGGCAGCGGCGTCTGGTGGATCGGGTACTCGTCCAGCGGTCCCGGGGCCGACCCCGGTGTGTGGGCGGTGTTCTCGCTCATCTCAGTCCCATCCGTAGGTGCCGTCGAGCAGGGCCTCCAGGGTGGCGCGGTGCATGATGTAGTCGTCGCGCTCCGCCGGGGCGGTGTCCTCGCCCATATGGATCATGCGGCGCTTGATCCGGGCCATCACGATCGCGTGCCGCAGCGCGGCATAGGTCAGGTGGAAGTCCAGGTCCCGGACGGTGTGACCGCTGGCCTGCTCGTACTGGGCGACGACCTCGTCGCGGCGCAGGAAATCCGGGAGGCCCGGCATGCCGAATCCGGTGGCGATGTCCTGGAAGAACCGGTGTAGGAAGATCATCCAGGCCAGATCGAGCTCGCGCGGGCCCAACGCGGCCATCTCCCAGTCCAATACGGCGATCGGGGTGAATCCGTCGTAGATGATGTTGCCGGGCCGGGCATCACCCCAACTCAGCACATCGGGCCCCGGATCGTCGGGGAAGTTGCGGTCCAGCCAGTCGAAAGCGCGCTCGATCAGCGGGATCTCGAATCCATCGTCGGCCAGCGCCCATCGGTACCAGGCGCGGTTGGCGTCGATATGCCGGCGCAGCGCCGGCCCTGGACCGTCGAGTTCCGGAAACCGTTGCGCAGGTTCGGCGATGGTGTGGATTCGGGCGAGGATATCGAGGCTGTTGCGGGTGAGCTCGGCCCGCTCGGCGATCGTCGCGTCGTACAGCCAGCCGGCGAACACATAGGGTGGATTGTCGCCGGGGATCCGCCCGTCCACCCGGTCCATCACGAAGAACGGGGCACCGCAGGCCGCGCTCCCGGTTTCCAGCCAGCGCAGGCCGGGCACCGGGACATCGGTGCCGGTCGCGACCTCGGACATGATGCGGTACTGGAGCGGCAGATCGTAGTTCTCGAATACCGGGAACGCGCCCTCTTCCGGGATCATCCGCGCCACGAACGACCCTTCGGCCGGCTCTCCACCGGATTTCCAGTGCGCGTCGAACAAGACCGACGCGCTGGACAGTCCACCGGATTGGGGCCGGTGCAGTGCGGTGATCACCGGCTGTTCGTCGGCGCCGACTCGCGCCGCCAGCCAGTGGGTGAGCTGCCCGGCGAGGGCGTCCAGATCGCGCTCGCTCGTGGTGAGCTGCATATGTTCGGTGGGGTTCACTTCGTCGGGCATCATCGTCCTCCTGACGCCATCCGGCCTCGGCGCGGATCCGGCCCGTGCACCGCCCGGGCAGCGGTGGCGCGGCGCCCGGGCCGCCCGCGTGCCGGGAACTGTAACGCGTTTCAATACGGGGTGGAGGCGATTCGGCTGATCACCGCGCGGCCGGAAACCCGGTATCGCCACGCGGGCGCGGTGGGCCGACCATAATCCCCTGCGACGGCCGGTCCGCGGTGCGGCCGGGTCGGTGTCAGGAGGTGGGAAATGAGCGCGATACCGCGCCGACGGGACCTGGACAAGGCGGCAGGGGGCGCCGGAATTCCGGTCGGTGGCACCGGGGGCCGCTGGTGAACCACCTGCGTAATGGGATCGCCTGTGTGGTGGCGGCGGGCGTGCTACTGGTGCTGGGCGCGGCGATCCGGCCGCTGTTCGTCGACGACCCCGTGGCACCGGCCATCCTGTCCGCCACCGAAACGGGCTTCGTTCAGGATATGTCCGCCCACCACCATCAGGCGCTGGTCATGGTGCAGCGACTCGACCCCGGCGCCGACCCCGCGGTCCTGGGCGTGGCCCGCCAGATCGAGGACACTCAACTCTCCGAGATCGGCATGATGCTCGGCTGGTTGCGGATGGCGGGTGCGCCGGCGGCCGGTCCCGAGCCGATGCGCTGGATGCCCGAGCAGACCCACGAGCACCACGCCGCGCACGACCCGCACGCCGCGAGCATGCCGGGAATGGCCACCCAGGGCGACCTCGACGCGTTGTCGGCCGCCCGCGGTCGCGCCGCGGCCGTCCTGTTCCTCCGGCTCATGCAACGCCATCACGAGGGCGGGATCGCCATGGCCCGAGCTGCCGACGCGCTGCTCACGGGGGGCGTGGTGAAACAGGCGGCCCGGGAGATGATCAGCGAGCAGACGCAGGAGGCCGGGCTGATGGCGCTGCTACTGGCGCAACTGGAATCGAGTCCGCCCGGCTGAGTCGGAATGATCGTGACCCGGGCGCGGTTACTGGTGATCATGAGCGCTATCTCGTTGCCCGACTCGGTCAAGAAATACATCGACGAATCCCGGCTGTTCGTCACCGTCGCCACCATCGGATCGGACGGACATCCGCATCTGACCGTCACCTGGATCGACCGCGACGGCGACGAGTTGCTGTACTCCACCACCACCGACCGGGTCCAGGGCAAGAACCTGGCCCTCGATCCCCGTATCACGGTGATGATCAACCCGCCGGACAACCCGTACGCCTACGCGTCGATCCGGGGCACCGCCACCCTCACCCCGGACCCCGAAATGCTGGTCGGGAACCGGATGTCGCGCAAGTACACCGGCCAGGACTACGCCGACTTCAATCCGGCCTCCGTCGACGACGGTCCCCGGGTGGCCGTGCGGATCACGCCGACGAAGGTCTCCGGGCATTTGTGAACCCTCCATCATTCAGCGGAGTGCGGTTGCGGAGCTAACTGCGCAACCGCTTCTGTACGGTGTCCAGAAAATCTCTCAACGAATCGGTGCGAGTTTCGATCCGACCGTCTGTGCGCTCCAATTTGGCAATGAATCTTCTCATCAGTTCATCCATCGCTGATTCGAGGTCTTTCATGAGATCGCGCTGCGCCCGCGAGAAATTCGCTCGGTAGAGAACCGTACCGGCGGGGTAACGACTGTTGTGCTCGTCGGCCGTGACTTCATCCACATAATTTTCTATCCGAATGCTGCCCAGCTTCACCCACCGAATCGGCGATGGTAGACGAGGTAATGGTGGCAATCCGGTCCCGAGAACCCTGGAGAGTTGATCGTGGATACGAGAAATTTCGTTGCGGTAATCGCGTACGGAGTCCGTCGATATTCCGCTGAGTTGGTTTACCGACTCGTCCAGTAGCTTCTGTAGTTCGCGCTGGGTTTCACCTATTCTCTCGGTCGCGGTTCGAACCGCCTGCCTCCGATCCGGGCTTCGGTAGCCTCTCGTGAGGGGCGTCAATGCATTCTCGCCCCGCCGTAAGAAGTCTCGGCGTGCCTGCTGGCCGGCAGTATTCGCACGGTTCAACGATGTGGTGGCATTCGATCGGGCACTTGCCGTGGTTCTGTCGAGAATTCGAATATCCTTGATCATCGCGCGCCGACCATCGGGCTTCGGATTGGTGATATTTATATCATGCATAGCGAGGTAGGCGTCTTCGCCCGCCTTCACGTTGACCTTCGCCTTCTTACTCATCTTCGTACCCCCGTGCCTTTAACCCGACCAGCTGGATCTCGCCGATCCATCAGGAATGTTCCCCCAGATTCTGGTTGAATGTCATATCCCCGCCGGATGTATAAGCATCCCGGTCGGCCTTCACCTGGATCCGACCGGTTCCTGTGCTGGACTGAAACTTTCGAGCCCAAGTGATCAGATCCTCCGAGAAATCGGCATCCAGTGCGGCGACTTCGTCGATCGCGCGAGTGAACTCTCGAATCGAGCGGGAATCATGCGCGTTGTCGATGGCTTCGTCCAAGGCGGCGGTTTCCCGTCGATGCGATTCGAAAACGGCACGAATGCGTTGCCGGACCCGCGTCACCGCGGACCGCGCCGCATCCTCACTCAATCCGGCGATTACACCGGTGGCGGCCGTTGCCGCCACTATTTCCGCAGCCTGACCGATATCCATGCCTGTCCTTCCGCTGCTGTGCCGCAGGGTGATCCGCCACTCCCGTCGCCATGCCGAGGAGACTTCTTCTCGGGATCGACGGCAACGATCCAGATTTCGGATCCTCCCGATCGTGGTGACAACGATAGAGTCGGCGCCGCACGGCCTGCTATCCCGATTGCGCGGCGAACAGCCGAATTGCGCAGGTCGCATCACCGGAGGTGACTGTCGGACTAGCTGCCGGACAGCAGGGTTCGGGAAGGCGGAACTCCGTACCTCTGGCGGTAGGCTCTGGCGAAGCGCCCCAGATGAGTGAATCCCCACCGATATGCCACCTCGGTGACGCTGGCGCCGGACGGGTCGGCGGCGATGAGTTCCGCGTGCACCCGCTCCAGACGCACGTTGCGCAGGTACGCCATCGGCGATATGTCGAGGTGGGCCCGGAATGCTGCCTGCAAGGTGCGAATACCGACACCGGCTATTTCGGCGAGATCCGCTGCTGTGAACGGGGTCTGCGGTGCGGCCCGCATCGCCTCGACGACACGGTCGAGCACCGGAGGCCGACACGGCGGACCCGGGGCGAGCAGCTCGTCGTGGTAATTGTGATCCGCTGCCGCCAGCAGGTGGGTGATCATGCTGTGCCAGAGCGGCGTGCCGATGAGTTCTTGCCGCGTCAGCGGCTCCTCGTGCCCGATCTGCCCGGCGAGCATGCATGCCAGCTCCCGCAGAATTCGGCCGTAGCCCTGGGTCAAGTCCAGCGAGGGGGCGAGATCGATCGGCGAGCGAACGGGTCTTTGCAGGAGGCGCTCCAGTTCCCCCTCCAGTGCGTCGCGCCTTATCTTGATGCACAGGATGCGGCTGCGGGCACGCCAATGGCTCAGCCGCACATCGCCGGTCGGTCCGTACAACACGGCCTGCTGAGGAGTGGCGGTGACCTCGTTCCCCAGATTCTTGGAGGTCAGGTGGCCCGACAGCGGAATGTTGAGATGGTAGAACTTGTGAAGTTCGGCGAAGTCCATCGTGATATCTGCGTCGAACCGGCAGTTCCCCACCAGGATCGGCCCGAGCTGCATGGCGTCGATCGACATCATGAATTGCTCGGCTCCGCGAAGGACGCCCAGGCGCAGCGGATAGTACGTCCGGGCGCCCTGTTCGCCTGCCTCATCGAGGTCCAGCGTGCGGGTGCTGAATCTCCAAGGAAGTGACGGCGTGGCCGTCCCAGGTGAATATTCCATCCGACCGCCAGCATGCTGTTGGGGTTGTGCTGCGCTCCCCGCGCCGACGACTATTCTGCCACGACAACCGGCCTTGCCCGGAAGGCCTCCAATGACTGGAACAGGCCGTCGCACCGGATGATCCGGCCCAGTCGGTACCGAGATCGACCGTGACTCAGGCGGCCTGGGCTTCGTCCTGGGCGTGCTGGGCGCGGGCCACTTCCTGGGCGGTGTAGCGCAGCGTCAGCGCGATGAGCCCGACGAGCAGCCCGCCGATCGCCGCTACCAGCAGCGCAAGGGTGTAACCGTCGCCGAGAGCGGTGATCTCCGCGGCAGTCATATCGGCGGGTTTGCCGTCGGTCCCGCCCTCGGACAGGGTTCGGGAGGCGGCCAGCGGGGTGAGCACGCCGATGGCGATGGGCGTCCCCAGGTTCAAGAACATCTGGCCGATCGCCGACAGCGGGCCGATCTCGTCCGGTGGCACGCCGACCAGTACGCACAGCGGGATCAGCACCATCGCGATACCGATCCCGAAACCGATGACCAGGAACAACGGCAGCAGCGTGCTCCAGTAACCGACGTCGGCGTCCAGCGTCGAACCGTAACCCAGCCCGGCCACCAGCACCACCGCCGCGCCCACCAGCAGCCATCGGGGCGCGATGTGCAGAGCCAGCCGGGTCGCGACAGCACTGCCGACACCGACGCCGACGGTGAACGGAATGAACGACACCCCGGCCACCAGCGGGCTGTAGCCGACCACGTTCTGCACGAACAGGCCCGCGAAATAGGTGGTGGCGCCCAATATGCCGCTGGCGAGCAGGATCACCACGAAAGTGGAGACGCGGTCGCGGCTGTCGAACAGCGTCCACGGCAGCAGTGGGTTGTCCACCGAACGCTCCGCGAGAACGAAGACCGGCAGCAGCACCGCGCCTGCGATCAGCGTGCCGTAGACCAGCGGATCGCCCCAGCCGAGTTCCGGTCCCTCGGTGGCGCCCCACACGATCAGGGCGCAGGCCAGGGTTCCGAGGAACGCGCCGCGTATATCGAGCGTGAGACGGTGATGGTGGGTATCGCGGAGCGCGAACAGCGCGCCGACCACGATGAGCACGCCGATCGGCACATTGATCAGGAAGATCCACCGCCAGCTGGCCTCGGTGAGCGCTCCGCCGATCACCAGCCCGCCGACCGAGCCCAGCGCGACCATCGATCCGAAGATGGCGAAGGCCTGGTTGCGTACCTTCCCCGGGGCGAAGGTGCTGGCGACCAGGGCGAACGCGGTGGGGGCGGCGAGTGCGGCGCCGGTGCCCTGGAAGGCGCGCGCGGCGACGAGCATGCCCTCGCTCTGCGCCAGGCCGCACAGCATGGAGGCCAGCGTGAACAGGCCGACCCCGAGTACGAACATGCGGCGCCGCCCGAACGAATCGCCGATCCGCCCACCGAGCAGCATCAGGCCCGCGAACGGAAGTCCGTAGGCGGTGATGGTCCAGGCGCTGCCCGAACTGGACAGGCCCATTTCCTCCTGCAGCTTCGGCAGGGCCAGGATCACCACCGTGCCGTCCAGCACCACCATCAGCTGTAACCCGCTCAAAACGAGGATGGCGAGTCCGAAGGCCCGTTTCGTCACCGGATACTGCGTCGCTGGGGGGTTATCGAGCACAGTGGGTCACTGTAACCGACCCTCGCCGGCCGTCGCCGGTGCGGCGGTGAACCCGGCTGTGGGTCCGATCACTACGATCGCGGGCGGCCGGATACCTTCGGCCCGGACCCGTTCGGCGACGTCCGCGAGTGTCGCCCGCAGTACCCGCTGGGTGCGCAGGGTTCCTTCCTGGATCACGGTGGCCGGGGTGTCGGCGGCGCGGCCGCCCGCACGCAGCACCGCGGCGAACTGCTCGATCCGCTCCACCGCCATCATCAGCACCAGGGTTCCGCGCAACCGGGCCAGGGCGGGCCAATCGACCAGTGAATCCGGATGATCCGGCGGGATATGTCCGCTCACCACCACGAATTCGTGGGTGACACCCCGATGGGTGACCGGTATCCCCGCGGCCGCCGGCACGGAGATGGGGCTGGTGATGCCGGGCACGACGGTCACCGGGACCCCGGCGTCGACGCATGCCTCGAGTTCCTCGTAGCCGCGCCCGAACACATAGGGGTCGCCCCCTTTGAGGCGGACCACGAACTTCCCCGCGCGCGCTCCCTCGACGAGCGCCGTATTGATCGCGTCCTGCGCCATCGCCCGCCCGTAGGGGATCTTGGCGGCGTCCACGACCTCCACATCCGGGCCCAGCTCGGCCAGCAGTTCGGGCGGGGCCAGCCGGTCGGCGACCACCAGATCGGCCCGGGCCAGCAACCGCCGGCCGCGCACGGTGATCAGATCCGGATCGCCCGGGCCGCCGCCCACCAGGGCTACTCCGGGCGTCATGTGGGTCGCGTCGTCGGTCACCACACCGGATTGCAGTGCCTCCAGCAGCGCGGTGCGCACCGCGGCGGACCGCCGGTGCCGGCCGCCCGCCAGTACACCCAGGCTCATCCCGTCGTAGCGGGCGGTCGCCGGAGTGACCGCGGTCCCGGACTGCGCGTGGTCGGCGCGAACGCAGAAGATCCGGCGGCGGGTGGCCTCCGCGACGACGGCGGCATTGGTGTCCGGCCGGTCGGTGCAGGCGATCGCGTACCAGGCGCCGTCGAGATCCCCGTCGGCGTAGTCGCGCAGTGTGAGCGTGAGCTGTCCGGCGGTCGCCATCCCCTCGACCGCGGGGGTCGCCTCCCGGGTGATCACCTCGACGTCGGCGCCCGAAGCGATGAGCAGGCCCAATCGGCGCTGCGCCACGGTGCCGCCACCGATGACGACGACCCGTCGTCCGTTCAGATCGAGTCCCACCAGGTAGTTCGAGTCCCCGGCGGACAGGTTTTCGGTATCGGATGACGTGTTCGGCACAAGGCTCGAGCCTACGTTCCGGGGCGGCGGTGCGCGCAGCGGCCCGGTCTCGGCGGCGTCGCCGCCGGGCGGTGCGGGCTAGGTGAGGACCACCAGTTCGGTGTCCGAGGAGATCTCGGTCCGCAGGCCCGCCTGGCGGGCGACCCGGGCGACCGCGCGGATATCGGTGGGCTCGGCCCGGGTGAGCACCAGGGCGCGGGCCAGCAGACCCTTGTGATGCTTGTTGAAGTGACTGACCACGGTGCGCGATCCGTCGGCGTGCTCGGTGAGCACCGTCGCGGTGATCGCGCCCGGTACCCGGCCCAACTGTTGATAGGTACCCGAGCGCAGGTCGACGACCAGTTCATCGTCTGCCGCGTCGCGCAGGGCCGGGCCCAGGTGGTCGCGCCAGCGGGCCGCCAGCGTCGGGCGGCCCGGCAGTTTCGATCCGCCCGAGAGCCGGTAGGCGGGAATCGGGTCGCCGGCCCGGATCGCGCCGAACAGTGCCGATCCGACCGCGAGCCGGGCGTAGGCCTTGGCGCGCTGCACCCTGGTGAACGACGCCGCGCCCAGCGCGTCGTACAGAACACCGGTGTAGCGCTCGAGCGCCGGCCGGGTGGGGGAGGTGCGGACGGCGGCGTTGCGGGCCAGCTCCGGCTCCGAGTTCTTGCCGAGGCCGAGCGCCGACCGGGACGCGTCCGGATCGGCGGCCAGCGCGACCAGGTCACCGACGAGCTGTTCGCGGATCTCGGTGAGCGAGTCGAACGCCAGCGCGGAGAGGTCGAGCGGGCCGCCGGCGCCGCCGTCGGATTTCGTCTCGGAAGGAGGGAGCAGCACCAGCACGAGCGGTTACGGTACCGGTCGCGGCCCGGCGCGGTCGCGCAACCCGGTCAGCGCACGGCTTCCAGGAATTCCCGGGTCCGCTCGTGGCGGGGCGCGGTGAAGATCTGCTCGGGTGCGCCTTCTTCGATGATCCGCCCGTGGTCGAACATCAGGACGCGGTCGGAGACATTGCGGGCGAAACCCATCTCGTGCGTGACGATGAGCATGGTGATGTCGGTGGTCTCGGCGAGTTCGCGCAGGACGTCGAGCACCCCGCCGACCAGCTCCGGGTCCAGTGCGGAGGTCACCTCGTCGAGCAGCATGATCTTCGGGTCCATGGCCAGGCAGCGCGCGATCGCGACCCGCTGCTGCTGTCCGCCCGACAGCTGTGTCGGGTGTGCCGTCGCTTTGTCGGAAAGGCCGACCATGTCGAGCAGATCCCGGGCCCGGGTGTTCGCCTCGGCCCGGGAGCGTCCCAACACATGGATCGGCGCCTCGGTGATGTTCTCCAGCACGTTCATATTGGGGAAGAGATTGAACTGCTGGAACACCATCCCGATCTGTTTGCGCATCTCCCGCAGATATTTCTCCCGGGCGGGCACCAGTTTCGCGCCGCGTTGTTCGTGGGTCAGCGTGTCGCCGTCGACCCGGATGGTTCCGCTGCTCACCGACTCCAGCGTCATCAGCAGGCGCAGGATCGTGGTCTTACCGGAACCGGACGGACCGATCAGTGTCACCTTCTCGCCGCGCCGGACGGTGAAATCGAGTTCGTCGAGCACTACCAGCTGCCCGAAGCGTTTGACCACGCCGTCGAATTCGATCATCGGCGCGGCACTGCCCGACGCGGGCTCGGCATCGTCGGCACCGGACTGCGGGTCAGTAGTAGGCAAGTCGCTTCTCCAGTCTTCTGATCAGCACCGAGGTCGGGTAACTGGCCAGCAGGAAGAAGACCCCCGCCAGCGTCATGGCCTCGAGATACGCGTAGTGGCGCGCCCCGAACTGCTGCGCCGCGGTCACCAGTTCGACCACGGTGATGGCGAACAGAAACGGGGTGTCCTTGAACATCGAGACGACATTGGTGCCGAGCGCGGGCAGGCTGGCCCGGATCGCCTGCGGTAGCACCACCGCCCGCCAGGTGCGGCCGACCGGCAGCGATAGCGCGCGGGCGGCTTCCCACTGACCCGGCGGCACCGATTCGATTCCGGCCCGGTACACCTCGGCCAGATATCCGGCGTAGTGGATGCCGAGGACCACGACACCGATCTGCAGTGCCGTGAACTGGGGCAGCAGGCTGTAGGCGAACAACAATTGCACCACCAGCGGGGTGAGCCGGACGAACTCGCTCACCGCGTGCACCGGTACGGCGATCCACCTGGGCAGCGAGCGCCGGGTGATCGCGACCATCAGCCCGAGCACCGCGGCGATGGCGAACCCCAGCACGGTGGCCAGCAGGGTGATCCGGAAGCCCTCCCACAACACCGGAAGCGCCTCCCCCGCGCGTTCCCAACTCCATTCCACTGCTAACCAGCCTCCTTCGCGGCGGGTTCGTGCGGTCCGCGGCGGCGGAGGTCTCGCATCATCGGGCCGCCTTCCGCCGAGCCGACGCCGTATCGGCGACCGTTTCCACTGCCTGGTCCGGTGCGAGTCGCAGCACCTCGCGGAGCGCGGGACCCCGGCCCAGCTTGTGTTTGGCCCGTGCCTCGAGCAGGTTCATGCCGAGGGTGAGCACGTAGGCGATCACGAAGTAGATCAGCAGACCCACTCCGAAGGAGAACAGCGTGTCACCGGTGCTCTGCCGCAGCTTGCCGATCTCGAAGGTCAAGTCCTGCAATGTGATGTAGGAGGCGAGCGCGGAGCCTTTCAGCAGGTGTACCAGCAGATTGGTCAGCGGCGGCAGCATCAGGGCCCAGGCTTGCGGGAACAGGATGCGGCGCAGTCGCTGCCACCCGCTGAACCCGAGCGCCACCGCCGCTTCCGATTGCGCCGCGGGTACCGAGTTCAGCGCCCCGCGCACCACTTCCGCTCCGTACGCGCCGTAGTTGAGACCGAGTGCCAGGATTCCGCAGAACACCGGGTCGAGCTGATACCCCAGCAGCGGCAAAACATAGAACAGCCAGAAGATCTGCACCAGCAGCGAGGTACCGCGGAAGAATTCGATCAGCACCCGGGCCGGACCGCGCACCAGCAGACTGCGGGTGCGCACGGTCGTACCCAGCGTCAGTGCGAGGACGAAGGCCAGCAGCGCCCCGCCCGCGGTGAGCTCGAGGGTGACCAGAATGCCGTCGCGGATACGCGGCAACGCTTCGGTGAGCGCATCGAGATCACTCACCGGGACGGCCGCTGTTCGTGCTGTCGCGGCGACCCGGGTGCGGCGCCGCCGGCTGTGCGTGGTCGAGCACGATCAGATATCGCCCGCGCACAGTTTCGCGGTGCTCAGATTCGGATCGGGCAGTTCCGCCTCGGTGAAACCGAACTCACCGACGAGCGACAGGTACTTGTCCTTGTCCGAGGTGCTCTTGCGCAGTTCGGTGTTGTAGGCGGCGAGCAGATCCGGGTCGTCCGTGCGGAACACGGTGCCGCCCGCACCGACCTGCGGTTCGCCGTCGATATCGGCCACGAAGGATGTGGTGACGTCCACGCCCGCGTCGGGGTTGTGGTCGGCGAGCCAGTTCAGCGAGATCGCGGTGAGCGCGAAGACGTCGGAGCGCCCCGAGGTCACCGCGTCCATCCCGTCCTGGGGTGTCGCGACCTGGGTGGCGCCGATGCCCAGGGAGGTGGCGTAATCGGATTCGATGGCGCCGGTCATCGACGCCATCTTCGCCCCCTTGTCCTTGATGGACTGCATATCGGTGAGCCCGAGAGGATTGCCCTTCTTCACCATCAGCGCCGTGGTGTACATGAACTCGGGTTCACTGAACGCCGCCTGCTCGCAGCGTTCCGGCAGGATCGACATGCCGGCGCTCACCGCGTCGAAGCGCTGCGCCTGCAGACCCGGAATCAGCGCGCCGAAATCGGTCTGCACCCCCTCGACCGTGTCGATGCCGAGATTGCGGAAGATCTCGCGGTGCAGGGCGACGGTCGCGCCGGTGAGCTGTCCGTTGTCCTCGAACGAATAGGGCGCTTCGCCGGCGAATCCCACGGTGATGGTCCCTTTGTCTTTCAAGGACTGCAGGAGTTCACCGCTGGCGGTCGTATCGGTTTTGGTGCATCCGGCCGAGGCCGCCGCGGCGAGTACTGCTGCCGCGACGAGTGCGATACCGCGCGCCCTGACATTCTTGGTTCCCATCACGGGCCGACCTTTCGAAGAGGGCGCTGACGTAGCTGACGGACCTATTGCCCGTATCGATTTCCCACACAATATAGGCAGGTCAGCGGCCTTTTTCAGTTTTCACAGGAAATCCCGTTGAACCGACCCTAGCGTCGGCGGGCCGCATATGTCGGCGTCGCAACGAATCCGCAAAGAGAATTCAATATTCGGGTGCGGGATGGGCACGACTGCACCTCCCGGTGTGCTCGAAGGGCGCCGCCGGGAGGTCCGCCGACCAGTGCCGACCGGTTCGGGAGTGTGGTGTTCGCGCCATCGGTGATCGGATGCGGCCGGTGAACCGGCAGGGGCTACGCTGGTCAACCGTGATCACCCGCCTCTCCCGACTGTTCCTCCGTACGTTGCGCGACGATCCCGCCGACGCCGAGGTGCCCAGCCACAAGCTGCTGGTGCGCGCCGGCTATGTGCGCCGGATCGCGCCGGGTGTGTACTCGTGGCTGCCGCTGGGCCTGCGGGTGCTGCACAAGGTGGAGGAGGTGGTGCGCGAGGAGATGAACGCCATCGGCGGGCAGGAGATCTCACTTCCGGCGCTGCTGCCGCGCGAACCGTACGAGGCCACCAACCGCTGGACCGAATACGGCGACAGCCTGTTCCGGCTGCAGGACCGCAAGGGCGCGGACTATCTGCTCGGCCCCACTCACGAGGAATTGTTCACGCTCACCGTGAAGGGTGAGTACAACTCCTACAAGGATCTGCCGGTCACCCTCTATCAGATCCAGGCGAAGTTCCGCGACGAGGAGCGTCCCCGTGCGGGCATCCTGCGCGGCCGCGAGTTCATCATGAAGGATTCGTACTCCTTCGATCTGGACGAGGCCGGGCTGAAGGCCAGCTACAACGCGCACCGCGAGGCCTACCAGCGCATTTTCGACCGGCTCGGGGTCAAGTACGTGATCGTCGCCGCCACCTCCGGCGCCATGGGCGGCAGCGCCTCCGAGGAGTTCCTGGCCGACAGCCCGGTCGGCGAGGACACCTACGTCGTCTGCCGGGAATCCGGGTACGCGGCCAATGTGGAGGCCGTGGTCACCGCCGCCCCCGACCCGCTGCCGGTCGAGGGGCAGCCCGAAGCCGAGGTGCGCGACACCCCGGACACCCCGACCATCGCCACTCTTGTGGACTGGGCCAACGCGGCGGGGGTCGCCGAACGGTACGGCCGTCCGGTCACCGCGGCGGACACCTTGAAGAACGTCATGGTGAAACTGCGCCACCCCGACGGGAAGACCGAGATCGTCGGGATCGGCGTTCCCGGCGATCGCGAGGTCGACGACAAACGTCTCGGCGCCTCGGTGGAGCCGGCCGAGGTCGAATTGCTCACCGACGCGGATTTCACCGCCAACCCGTTCCTGGTCAAGGGCTATATCGGCCCGAAGGGACTGCAGGCCAACGGTATCCGTTACCTGGTGGACCCCCGGGTGGTCACCGGGACCTCGTGGATCACCGGCGCGGACGCACCCGGCAAACATGTCGTGGGCTCGGTGGCCGGCCGTGATTTCACCCCGGACGGCACCATCGAGGCCGCGCAGGTGCGCGACGGGGATATGTCGCCCGACGGCCGCGGACCGCTGGTCTCGGCCCGCGGGATCGAGATCGGTCATATCTTCCAGCTCGGCTATAAATACACCGACGCGTTCGAGGTCGATGTGCTGGGGGAGAACGGCAAGCCGGTGCGGCTCGTCATGGGTTCCTACGGTGTCGGCGTCTCGCGGATGGTCGCCGTCGTCGCCGAACAGCAGCACGACGAGAAGGGCCTGCGCTGGCCCTCCGAGATCGCGCCCTACGACGTCCACGTGGTCATCGCCAACAAGGACGAGGCCGCACGGGCCGGTGCCGAACAGGTGGTGTCGGCGTTGAGCGCCCAGGGGCTGGATATCCTCTTCGACGACCGCACCGCCTCGCCCGGGGTGAAGTTCAAGGACGCCGAGCTGCTCGGTATGCCGTACGTGCTGGTGATCGGCCGCGGCTGGGCCGAGGGCAAGGTCGAGTTGCGCGACCGGTTCACCGGTGAGGCCCAGGACGTTCCCGCGGATTCCGCGGTCGAAGCGGTGCTCGCCCGGGTTCGCGGCTGAGCCCGGCTTCGCTCGCCGAGCGGCCGGTCAGCGTGTCGTGGCCAGCTCGGCGAGCTGCTCCGCGGCCGCGCGCACCGCGGCCGGAGCGTCGTGCTCGCCGGTCATGGAATAGCTGACGATCGCGCCTTCGTGCAGGCTCAGCAGTTGCACCGCGAGCCGATCCGGTGCCGCTGCCCCCGCCGCGGCGGCGTGATCCCGGAAGAAGTCGCGCAGCCAGGTCTTCTCCGCGACGATCACCTGCCGGCCCGGATGATCCGGTTCGGGTAGTTCGGCGAACGCGTTGATGAAACTGCATCCCCTGCTGCTGTCCGGCAGCCATTCGGGCAGGACGTCGAAGGGCGTCAACAGTCGCCGGAGGGGATCGGTCTCGGCGGCGAGGTGCGCGTCGATGCGCGCGCGCCAACGGCGGTCGCGCTCTTCGAGATAGGTCACCAGCAGGCCGTCCTTGGAACCGAAGCGGTCGTACAGAGTTCGCTTCGTGACGCCGGATTCGGCGGCGATGGTGTCGACGCCGACGGCGTGGATCCCACGCGAGTAGAAGAGTTCGGCGGCGGTGTCCAGGATGCGCCGAGCCGCCGGTGTCAGATTCGTTTCCTCGTTGTTCGCGATACCGGGCATGCCGACTCCTTGTCTTCACAGACCTGTGTACCTATCGTAGTGGAATCAGGACTTTACAGATCTGTGTAGTGGAGGTCGGTATGCAGGGCATGATGCGGGCACTGGTCCGGTTCGCGCGCGATTTTGCGGTCGGAGTGCACGTCGGACACGGAATACGGCACGGCGTGCCGGCCGCGCCCCGGCCCCGGAACGGTCGCGCGGCGGACGCTGTCGTGCCGAACCGGGACGTCGAGCCCGTGACGCCGGCGGGGCCCCGGTGCCGTCAGCGGCCGGCGGCCGCGGGCGGTTTTCCCTTATGAGCCGTGGGGCGGTGCGAGTCGGCGCGACCGGATTCCGGGTAGGGCTGTGGCATATCGTCGGCGTGCGCTTGCGGCGCGGGTAGGGCGACCGCGGCTTCGGGGTCGGCGGTCATGGGAGTTACCTCCGAGCCGAGGCCGCGCGTACTGTTCAGCCGCCCTCGGCCCGTGTCCGTGGGCCCCACTCGGGAGTCGCCGGATGCCCTCAGGCGCGGCCGAACCCGGCTTCCTCGAGCAGCTCTCTGGTGTACACGGCGAGTCTCTCGGCGGCGGCGGGGTCGAACGGTTCGCCTGCCGTGTCGACCGGAGTGTCCTGCATGAATGCCGACAGCGGCGCCGTCGGGGGTGCGTCGAGATGTCGCATGATCCGGGCGACGGCGGCGGCGACCGGTTGCCCGCGGCGCCGCATCCCCGCCACGATCTCCGCGTCCGCGGCGGAATAGGAGCCGCTGAATCCGGTGGCGGTCAGTCCCGGGTGCAGTAGGAGGTAGCGGATACGGCTGTCCGGGTGATCTCGGGTGAAGGCGACCGCGAGCAGGTCGCTGAGCTTGCCGCACTGGTGCATGACCGCGTCCGGATCGTAAGAGTCCGTGAACTGTAGATCGTCCCAGTTGATCCGGGAGAGGTCGCCGCCCGGGCCGGACAGGTCCAGCACCACCGGCGCGGTGGCCCGTGCCAGGTGTTCGGCCAGGCCGTGGCTCAGCAGATAGCGGCTCAGATAGAAGAGGGCGAAGGATGCCTCGAATCCCTCCGGGGTCACCGCCCGCGCCGACCGGTAGTGGCGCGCCCCGAGGACGAGGGTGTCGATATGCGGGTAAGTGGTGGTCAACCGGTCGAGTGCCCGGAAGTTCTCGGTGACCAGGCTCAGGTCGGCGCGGAGGAACTCGAGGCGATCGGCCGCGCCCAACCCGGCCGCCGCGGCGCGGACAGCGTCGCCTTTTTCGGTGCTCCGGCCGATGGCTACGACTCGGTCGCCGCGTTCCAGGTGGGTGAGCGCCAGTGCTCTGCCGATGCCATCGGTGCCGCCTGTGATCGCCACGGTTTTCATTCGGACTCCATTCGTGTCGAATGCATACCCAAGGGAACGCATTTCTAGACTAGTGAGTCTAGCTCGAGAAGTGTGCTCAGCTATATCCACGAGTCCAGAAATCTCGCCCGCTGGGTCTAGAATGCCGAGATGACTCCGGCCCGCACTCCCGCCCGCCCCCGCGGCCGCGTCGATAAGCGGCAGGCGATATTGGTCGCCGCCTTCACGGTTTTCGCGACCGCCGGCTACGCGCAGGCTCGGGTGGACCAGATCGCCGCCGAAGCCGGGGTGGCCAAAGCCACTGTGTACAGCCACTTCGGCGATAAGGAGCAGGTCTTCCGCGCGGCGGTACAGGCGCTGTCGGAGGCCGCGCTGGCGGCGAATCTGGCTGTGGTCGAGGAACTGGCCGAACCGGCCGGAGATCTGACGGCCGCGCTGCGGACCGTCGGCAAAGAGCTGGTCCGGTGCTACTGCTCGCCGGAATCGCGCGCGCTGCGGCGGCTCGTGTGCGCCGAATCCGGGCAGTTCCCCGACCTGCCCGGAATCGTCGACGGGGTGGCCCGGCAGGTCGGCCGGGCCCTGGCCGATCGGCTCGCCCGCCTAGCGCTGTCCGGTGCGCTGCGCATCGACGACCCGGATATGGCCGCCGCGCAGTGGGCCGCACTGCTCACGGGCCCGCTCGGGGCCGGCTACCAGTTCGGGATCGAATCGCCGCCCGAATCCGAAATCGACGCGGTGACCGACGCTGCGGTGACGACGTTCTTGGCCGCCTTCGGGCCCTGATCGCTCGCTGATGCCGGTCCACGGCACGGCTGCCGCATCGGGTCGGCGATAGTCCGGGAACGGCGTCCTCGGCGGGTGCCGGATATACGGCGGGCGGAGTCGGCGGGCCGGGTCTGCGCCTATCGTCCGGGTGCTCGCTATTTGTGCGGGACTCCGGTGACCAGGCCGCCGTCGACCACGAACTCGCTGCCGGTGGCGTAGGAGGATTCGTCGCTGGCCAGGAAGAGGATGAAGGTGGCGACCTCCGCCGATTCGGCGGGGCGGCCCAGCGGAATCGTCACCAGATCGTCGGGGATGCCCGCGGTCATCGGGGTGCGGATGAGTCCGGGGTGTACGGAGTTCACCCGGATGCCGTGCGGGGCCAACTCGAGTGCCGCGGATTTGGCCAGGCCGCGCACGCCCCATTTGGACGCCACGTAACCGTGCGCGAACGGCGCCCCGCGCAGGCCTTCGACGGAGGAGACGTTGATGATCGACCCGCCGCCGGCGGCGATCATGGGTTCGACGGCGGCGCGCATGCCCAGGAACGTGCCGACCAGGTTCACGTCGAGGACGGCCCGGAACTTCTCCAGCGAGAGCTTCTGCAGGGGTGCGCCGTTGACGATTCCGGCATTGTTCACCAGCACGTCGAGCTTGCCGAACTCGGTGACAGCCGTGGCGACGGCGGTCTCCCATTGCTCGGGTTCGGTGACGTCCAGCGGCACGTAGCGCGCGGCGGCCCCGATCTCGTCGGCCAGGGCTTTGCCCTCATCGTGGAGAACATCGCCGAGGACGACCCGCGCGCCCTCGGCTACCAGCAGTTTCGCGTGGGCCGCGCCCATACCGCGGGCGCCGCCACTGATCAGGGCAACTTTGCCGTCTACACGTCCCATGGCGGTGACGCTACCATGAAACTGGAACACGTTCTAGACACTGGTCCGGAACAGTGCTCGGAGCCGGAATGCGGCGCTGGAACAGTGTTTTCGCCGCCGCGCTCCCCGTATCTAGGAGAATCAATGACTCTTCGCGTCGTCCTCGTCGGCACCGGCAACGCCGGCCGGATCGCCTTGACGCAGCTCATCACCGACCCCCGCTTCGACCTCGTCGGTGTCTGCGTATCCAGCCCGGAGAAAGTGGGGATCGACGCGGGCGAACTGGCCGGCCTCGGGACGAAGACCGGAATCACGGCGGTCGACGACCTCGACCAGTTGCTGGCCGCCGGTCCCGACTGCGCGGTCTACTGCGCAATGGGCGATACCCGGTTGGTCGAGGCGATGGGCGATGTCCGCCGGATCCTGGCCGCCGGGGTGAACGTGGTGGGGACCTCGCCCGGCCTGCTCATGTATCCGTGGGGAACACTGCCGCCGAAATTCTTCGCCGAGGTCGAAGCCGCCGCGGCGGCCGGTAACACGAGCCTGTTCGTCAACGGCGTGGATCCCGGGTTCGTCAACGATCTGATCCCGTTCGCGCTGGCCTCCACCTGCCGCGAGATCGAACAGGTGCGGTGCTTGGAACTCGCGGACTACGCCACCTACGACGGCTCCACGGTCATGTTCGACGTCATGGGATTCGGAACATCGCTCGACGAGACCCCGATGTTGCTGCAGCCGGGCGTGCTGGGAATCGCCTGGGGGGCGGGAATGCGTGCGCTGGCGGCCGGGCTCGGCGTGGAGATCGACGAGATCACCGAGACCTATGAACGTGAGCCCGCGCCGGACAGCTTCGAGGTCGCGGTGGGAGAGGTCCCCAAGGGCAGTCAGGCGGCACTGCGGTTCGAGATCACCGGGCATGTGGGCGGCCGACCGGCGATCGTGGTCGAACACATCACCCGGTTGCGTGATGATCTGCGGCCCGACTGGGCGCGGCCCGCGCAGCCGGGCGGTTCCTACCGGGTGGAGATCACCGGCGAACCCTCCTACGCGGTCGACATCTGCCCGACCAGCCGTCACGGCGACCACAACTACGCCGCGATACTGGCCGGCGTCGGCCGGGTGGTGAATGCCATACCGGCTGTCGTGGCCGCCGAACCCGGTATCCGCACCACCGGTGACCTGCCGTTGTACACCGGACCCGGTCTCACTGCCTCCGCGTGACGGGGTGCGGCTGCCGGGGGATTCGGCGGCGATCCGACAACCCCCCTAAGCTCGGACAGCGGAGCGTGCGAGCCGGTGGCTCGCCGCCGAAACTCCAGGGAAGGTGCGCTGTATGTATGAGCCCGAACGGTCCGGCCCGCGCGAGCCGAACCTCACCGAGCTGCGCGAACGGGCCGCGCACGGCGATTCCGACGCTGTCGCGCAGCTGCTCGATATCGGAGACGAACGCACCGATGCCGTGGACCTGAGCGAATACGATCTCGGCGTGGAAACCGAGGCGAGTGCCGAGGCCGACACGTAGCCGTCGGCGCTGTGGGCCGGTTGCCGCGCCGATCGGCCGGTGATCCGTCCGGCTCACTTGTAGGGTGGGTCGACATGGGAACCGCTCCGGCTGTCGCACCGGAGCGCACGTCTATCCGGAACCCCGCGGTGCCCCCCACCCGGGCCGCGGGGGCCCGGGACGCGCTGCGGCACTGGTTCAGCGTTCCCGGGCGCGCTATCGTCGGGGCCGCGATCTGCCTGATCGTGCTGCAACTCGGCGTTCGCGGTTGGGTGACCGCGAGCAGTTACTTCTATTGGGACGATCTGATCCTCTCCGGCCGGGCCGGCGCCTTGCCGCTGCTGTCCGGCGAGCTGCTGCTGCACGATCACGACGGGCATTTCATGCCGCTGGCCTTCGCCGTTTCCTGGCTGGTCACCGCCGTAGCACCGCTGAACTGGAGTGTGACCGCGGCGGTCATGCTGCTCGGCCAGCTGGTGGTGTCCCTTGCGGTCCTGCGGATGCTGCTGGTGCTGCTCGGGCGGCGCCGGGCGATACTCGTGCCACTGGCCTTCTATCTGTTCTGTCCGCTGACCCTGCCCGCGTTCGCTTGGTGGTCGGCCGCTCTCAACGCGCTGCCCCTGCAATTCGCCCTCGCCTGGGTGATCGCCGACGCGGTGCTGCTGGACCGTACCGGCCGCCGCCGGTATGCGGTCTCCGGGATCGTGGTGACGGCGGTGGGGCTGCTGTTCTTCGAGAAGGCGGTCGTGGTGCCGTTCGTGGCGTTCGCGGTGGTACTGCTGCGCCGCTACGTGGCGGGTCGGCGCCCGGCCCCGCGGGAGGTACTGCGGCGCGGACAGGAACTCTGGGCCGGCGCCGTCGCGGTGCTGGCCCTGTGGACCGTGTTCTACCTGGCGGCGGCCGGAATATCGGCGGGCGAGGGCGGATCCGCCGATCTCGCGCATATGCTGCCCCGCGCGGCCTGGGCCGGCGTGGTGACGGCGCTACTGGGCGGCCCCTGGGGCTGGGAGCGCTGGGTGCCCTCGGCGCCGTGGGCCGTGGCGCCGGACTGGGCGGTGTGGGCAGCCTGGGGACTGCTCGCGGTTGTCGTGGTGCTGACGATCCGGGCCCGGCGGGTGGTGTGGCCCGTCTGGGCCGCGGCGGTGGTGTACATACCGGCGGTGCAGATCCCCGTGGTGCTGATGCGCGCCGGACCCAACACCGTCGACGAACTCATGATGTCGCTGCGCTATCTGGCCGATGCCGCGGTCGTGCTCACCGCCGCGGGCGCGCTGATACTGCTCGCATTCGCCCGCGGGGGCGCGGCGGGTGCGGGTCGCGGTGGCCGCGGCATCCGGTGGCGTGGGCCGATCCCGGCCACCGTCGTGGTGGCGCTGTTCGCGGTGAGCAGTCTGTGGTCGACCTACACCTTCACCCGCACCTGGTCCGAGGGCCCGACGAGAACCTACGTGACGACGGTGGAATCCGGTTTCGCGCACTGGGACGGGTCACCGCTGCTGGAACAAGAGGTGCCGTGGAGTGTGCTGAATCCGACGGCATACCCGGAGAACGAGGCGAGCCGGGTCCTGTCCTCGGTGGCCCCGCCGGGCGCGTTCGCCGCGGCCACCGACCGGCTGCGGATGATCACCGACTCGGGTGAATTCGTCGACGCCCGGGTCTGGTGGAACCGCGGTATCAGCCCGGGCCCGGAACCGGGCTGTGGTCACCGGATCGTGGGCGATCTCCCGATCCGCGTCGCCCTCGACGGCCCGATGATCGCCCACGAATGGACCGCACAGCTGAACTATTTCGCCGACCGAGATGCCACGATCACCGTGAGCTTCGAACGCGGTGCGAAGGCCGAGGTTCCGGTGCGGGCCGGATTGAACACGGCCTACGTCCGGGTCGTCGGCAGCGGGTCGGCGCTGATCGTCCGGAACCGGACCCCGGGATCGCTGGTCTGCCTCGGAACCGGGCCGGTGGGCGTCGCGTCCTACAGATAGCGCCCGGGTTCGGCCGCGCCGCGCACGCGGGTCCGGTTCGGCTGCAGCGTACCGCCCGGTATTCCCACTGGCGGTGGTATCGGTCGACACTTCCGGTGGTTTCGTGTGACGGTGTCGCAATGGTGTCGGGCTACGGTTTCGCGGGGTAACCGTAGCCACACCACGCGGTTCGCGTCCGCGTTGCCCGACCGCCCCGTGGGAGCTGTTGTGCGCACGGCGAGATGGTTGAGGCGGTGGTGCCGATGACCGAAGATGACGGGTCCGCATCCAGCGGCCCGAGCGTGGATGCGGTCACCGGACAGCTGGCCACCAGACTCGGTGCGGTCGGGGAGTCCGCGGGCGAGGTCATGCGCCGCAATGTGCGGGGGGCGGCCGGCGGCGCCGAAACGATCGCGTTGCTCGTACAGGCCGATATCGCGGGTGCGCATCGCGTGACGTCGGAACATCCCGATGCGCCGGTGGCGGCGCCGGCAGCTGAGCACGCTCGGCCGGCCGGAACAGGCGCGCCCGAGCCCCGGCTCGCCACCGGTGACCCTCCCACCCCAGATGTGTCTGCACCGGATCCCACCGGACTCGGCGCGATCGGCGACGTCACCGGGCACCGGCCCGCTCTCGACTCGGCCGCGGCTCCACCTGCGGGCAGCGAAGGGCAGGCGGGAATCCTCCCGGACCCCGGGCCGCAACCACTCGAAACGGGTGCCGCCGACCTGCCGCCGGTCCCCGCTGATCCGTCGCCGACCCCCATCGATCCGCCGCCGAAACCTGCCGACCCGCCACCGGATCTCGCCGATCCGCCACCGAAACCTGCCGTCCCGTCGATGGAACCCGCGCGGATCGTGGGCGAAGACCTACCGGTACCGGGGACCGACCTGGCGGCCGGGCACACTCCGTGGACTGCCGGGGCGCACGGGGCGGAGCCGAGTTCGGGTCAGCCGCCCGGATCCACGCCCTGGTCCTCAGGGTCGGGCAGCTCAGGGTCGGGCTCCTCGATGCCCTACCTACCCGGGATGCCGGGCGGGATGGGTTCGCTGACCCCGCAGGAACGGCCACCGCGCGGCAGCGCGCCCTGGTCCCGGTCCCGTGCGGGCAAGGACGCGAACCGGGAGGGCACGGTGTTCCCCCGTCCCGAATCGGACGGGTCGAGTTCGGACCGGTCGAGCTCGACCGCCTACCCCTTCGGCCGGCCGCGGGACTGACCGTCCACCCGAACCGGCGGTGCGGGTCAGGGCCGACCGGGAAACGCCGTGGTCGCCGGTTCGGCGCCGGCGGCGAACTGCCAGAGCGCGCAGCGGCCGGCCGCCTCGGTGAGTGCTTCCACCCCGGTGCGGCGGGTCGTCTCGGTGCCTGCTCGTTCGACGACCGCTCGCCAGGCCACCGCGGTATCGGTCTCGACCACGACCGCCAGCCGGGCGGCCGACGCCGGATCGGTCACCTCCCCGGGCACGGTGTAGGCGGGCTCGGGCGGCGGCACCGCCACCCCGGACCCCGAACCGGTGAGGAGGTCGACGGTCGCGTCGCGTCGCGCACGATGGGCGGCGGTGTGCTGATCGACGGTGCGGCGCTGGTCGGGGCTGGTATGGGCCGCGATCAGTCCGTAGGCGTAGACGGCCGCGTATTCGGCGTCCAGCGCATCGCGCAACGCCTGCTGTTCGGCGCCGCTCATACCAGCAGCACCCCCACCTGAACCGCGCACGCGGCGCTGATCGAGGCGAGTAGTCCGGCGCGGTACCCGGACTGGGTGACCGCCAGATCGGTGGCGGCCCGCTGCGAGGCGTTGAGCTGGTCGCGCAGCGCACCGATACTCGGCGGCGCGTCCGGGGCGGGGGTCGTGGTGGGGGCGGGAGTGCGCACGGCCGGTGTCGTTCCGTCGCCGTAGACGCCGATCGCCCGATCGATTTCGGTGCGCAGCGCGTCGGCGTGCGCGGTGCGTTCCGCGGCGATCGTGGTGAGCGCGGCCGTGCGCTGCGGGTCTATGGCGATCGCGGCGGTGGCGGCCGCGGCGTCACTGCGCGCCGAGAACTCGTGCGCGACCAGTACATCCGGTTCGGTGATGGGTTCCTCGGCGCAGGCGACCAGGGCCGGTAGGGCGAGCAGTGCGGCCGTGCCGCCGCCCGCGACCCGTAGCGCCGTACGGCGATTCACAGGGCGTGCGCCGCCGTACCGGTCGGACGAGGGGCCGCGGGGACACCCGGCCGCGGGCCGGTCGGTAACGCGCTCGGTCACCGGACCATCGTGCCAGACCCGGGGCATCACCCGCGTACGGGCACCATCCGGCGGAACTTACCGCCGACCGCTGGTCCTTTACCTTCTCGGGGCGCGTTACGCTAGATCACCGGCACAGAATATTTCCGTCCGCGTAACAACTGAACCAGGAGCTGCCCATATGCCGATGCCGACCGAGGAGAGGGTGAGCCGGCTCGTAGCCGGATTAGTCGCCGGTCGAGGATTCGATCTCGAGGGTGTCGAGGTGTCGACCGCGGCGGGGCAGACCCGGGTCCGGGTGATCGTGGACAGCGACCGGACCGCGGACCTCGACACCATCGCCGAACTCAGCGCACAGGTGTCGGCATGCCTGGACGACGCGGACGACGAATTCGAGGCCGCCCGGTACCTGCTCGAGGTGACCACCCCGGGTATCGACCGGCCGCTCACCGAGCCCCGCCACTGGCGCCGGGCGCGTGGGCGCAAGGTCGAGATCAGCCTGAAACCGGGCGTCGCGCCGCTGGAACCCGGGCTGTCGCCGGGGTTCCGGGCGCGGGTCGGCGCCTTGGACGGCGACCGGATCGCGTTGGTGCTCGGTGGGGGACGTGCACCGCGTCTGGTCACCGTGGACCTCGCCGATATCGACCGCGCTGTGGTGGAGGTGGAGTTCTCCCCGCCCAACGCACGCGAACTCGAACTCGCCGGGGGCGTCGCCTCCGGCCGCCCACCCGCGGGAGCGGATGCCGCGGAGCTCACCGGAACTACCGTCGACGCGTCCGATTCGACCGAAGGGACCATGGAATGAACATCGAAATCGAAGCCCTGCGCGCTATCGTCGCGGACAAGGGGATCTCGATCGAGACCGTGATCTCCGCGATCGAGTCCGCCTTGCTCACCGCCTACAAGCACACCGAGGGACACCAGCCCAACGCCCGGGTCGAGATCAATCAGCGCACTGGACTCGTGCGGGTGCTGGCCACCGAACTCGACGCCGACGGCAATGTGATCTCCGAATGGGACGACACCCCTGAAGGTTTCGGCCGGATCGCCGCCACCACCGCCCGGCAGGTCGTACTCCAGCGGCTGCGTGATGCCGAGAACGAGAAATCCTTCGGCGAGTTCTCGACCCATGAGGGCGATATCGTCGGCGGTGTCGTGCAACGCGACGCGCGCGCCAATGCCCGCGGCACCGTGGTGGTGCGGATCGGCAGCGAAGTGACCGGCGCCGAAGGGCTGATCCCGTCCGCGGAGCAGGTGCCGGGGGAGAGCTACGAGCACGGCGATCGGATCAAGTGCTACGTGGTGGGGGTGTCGCGCGGCCCGCGTGGCCCGCAGATCACCTTGTCGCGAACCCACCCGAATCTGGTCCGCCGGCTGTTCGCGCTGGAGGTGCCGGAGATCGCGGACGGTTCGGTGGAGATCGTGGCGGTCGCGCGTGAGGCGGGGCATCGCTCCAAGATCGCGGTGCGGTCCACCGTGTCCGGGGTCAATGCCAAGGGCGCCTGTATCGGGCCCATGGGTCAGCGGGTGCGCAACGTGATGAGCGAGCTGGCCGGGGAGAAGATCGACATCATCGACTACGCCGAGGATCCGGCGACCTTCGTGGGTAATGCGCTGTCCCCCTCGAAAGTGGTATCGGTCACTGTCGTGGATCCGGACGCGCGGGCGGCGCGCGTGGTCGTCCCCGATTTCCAGCTCTCGCTGGCGATCGGCAAAGAGGGGCAGAACGCCCGGCTCGCGGCCCGGCTCACCGGCTGGCGGATCGATATCCGCAGTGATGCCGCGCCCGATGCCGGCGGCACGGTGCGGACGGAGGCGCATCGCCGTTGATCCGTCACCACGAATCCGCGGACGCCGCATTGCCGCCGTCCTCCGACCAGCAAACACGCCGTGCCGACTCGCCCCGGGTGACGTCATCGGGGGCGGGATTGGAGGTCGGGGTGCGGTCAGCGGTAGAGTGGTGTGAGGTTCGGTCCGAGTCTTCGGTTACCGGGCACGATCGCGATGGTGAGTCTGCGGCGCTTCGGCGCCGGGCGGTGCCGGTGCGGACGTGTATCGGTTGCCGAAAACGCGAACCGGCCCCCGAACTGCTGCGGATCGTGGCGTGCGGGCGTTCGACCGGTAACGGCGCGGACGCTGTCACGATCGTTCCCGATCCACAGCACAGACTTTCCGGACGGGGTGCGTGGCTGCACCCCTTTTCGGCCTGTCTGAGCACAGCGGTTCGGCGCCGAGCGATCGGCAGAGCACTACGAGTGTCCGGATATCTGGATATCTCAGCCCTGGAGCAACACCTCGAGAACAGGCACGAGCACTCATGAGCACACCGTGAAGTACCAACGATGAACGTCCGTCGGAGTTAACCCGAGGTCGTGCGGGGCCCCGCCAGCAGGCGGGTGGCGCTGCTCGACCTCTCAGTGAGGAGAGCAGTGGCAGGCAAGGCCCGCGTGCACGAGTTGGCAAAAGAACTCGGTGTCACGAGTAAAGAACTACTCGCGAAGCTCAAGGAGCAAGGCGAGTTCGTGAAGTCGGCATCGTCGACGGTGGAGGCACCCGTCGCGCGTCGGCTCCGCGAATCGATCGCGCCGAAATCCGCACCGGCTAAATCCCAGTCGAACGGAAAGAGCGCTGTGCGTCCCGGTCCGTCGAACGGGGCGAAACCCGCGGCGCCCGGGCCACGTCCCGGCCCGCGTCCGCCCGCGGCGACACCCGGTCCCGTCGAAGCGGCGCCGGCTGCCGAGTCCACCGCGGCTCCGGCTACCGGCAACGCCCCGAAACCCGCTGGTCCGCGTCCCGGACCCGCGGTGAAACCGGCCCCGGCTCCCGCCCAGGAACCGGCCCAACCGCAGGCGCCCGAGGCCACACCGGCTCCGGCCCAGGGCGGTCCGCGTCCGGGTCAGCCGCGTGCGGCCGCGCCCGGCCAGAGCCCGGCCCGTCCCGGACCCAAACCGGGTCCGAAGACCCCGCGGGTCGGCAACAACCCCTATTCCTCGGCTCCCGAGCGTGAGCGCCCGACCCCGCGTCCGCAGCCCGGTCAGGGCGGACCCCGTCCGGCTCCGGGCCAGGGCGGTCCGCGTCCGGGCCCGGCGCAGGGTGGCCCGCGTCCGCAGGGCGGGCCCCGTCCCGGCCAGAACGCACCGCGTCCCGGTCCCGGTGGTCCGCGTCCCGCAGCCGCGCAGGGTGGTGGCCCCCGTCCCGGTGGCCCGCGTCCGAGCCCGTCCTCCATGCCGCCGCGTCCGACACCCGGTGCGATGCCGCAGCGTTCGGCCCGTCCCGGCCCGGCGGCCGGTGGTCGTCCCGGTGGCGGCGGTGGCCGTCCGGGTGGTCCCGGTGGTCGTCCCGGTGGCGGTGGCGGTGGTGGTGGTTACCGCGGTGGCGGCGGCGCACCCGCCGGTACCGGTGCTCCCGCCGGTGGTGGCGGCGGTTTCCGCGGTCGTCCCGGTGGCGGCGGTGGTCGCCCGGGTGGTCCCGGTGGTCGCGGCGGTGCGGCCGGCGCGTTCGGCCGTCCCGGTGGCGCGCCCCGGCGTGGTCGCAAGTCGAAGCGGCAGAAGCGCCAGGAATACGATTCGATGCAGGCCCCGTCGGTCGGCGGTGTGCGGCTGCCCCGCGGCAACGGCGAGGTGATCCGTCTCGCTCGCGGCGCGTCGCTGTCCGATTTCGCGGAGAAGATCGACGCCAATCCGGCCGCCTTGGTCCAGGCGTTGTTCAACCTCGGTGAGATGGTCACGGCGACCCAGTCGGTCAACGACGAGACGCTCGAACTGCTCGGCGGCGAGATGAACTACGTCGTGCACGTGGTCAGCCCGGAGGACGAGGACCGCGAACTGCTGGAATCGTTCGACCTGACCTACGGTGAGGACGAGGGCGGCGAGGAAGACCTCGAACAGCGCCCGCCGGTGGTGACCGTCATGGGTCACGTCGACCACGGTAAGACCCGACTGCTGGACACCATCCGTAAGGCCAACGTCCGCGAGGGCGAGGCCGGTGGTATCACCCAGCACATCGGCGCCTACCAGGTGCCGACCCACCTCGGCGACGACGAGCGGCTCATCACCTTCATCGACACCCCGGGTCACGAGGCGTTCACCGCCATGCGTGCCCGTGGCGCCAAGGCCACCGATATCGCGATCCTGGTGGTCGCCGCCGACGACGGCGTGATGCCGCAGACGGTGGAGGCGATCAACCACGCGCAGGCCGCCGATGTGCCGATCGTGGTGGCGGTCAACAAGATCGACAAGGAAGGCGCGAACCCGGAGAAGATCCGGCAGCAGCTGACCGAGTACAACCTCGTGGCCGAGGAGTACGGCGGCGAGACCATGTTCGTCGACATCTCCGCCAAACAGGGCACCAATATCGAAGCCCTGCTCGAGGCGGTGCTGCTCACCGCGGACGCGGCCCTCGATCTGCGGGCCAACCCGGAGCAGGACGCCCAGGGTGTGGCCATCGAGGCGCACCTGGACCGTGGTCGCGGTCCGGTAGCCACGGTGCTGATCCAGCGCGGCACGCTGCGGGTCGGCGACTCCATCGTGGCGGGCGACGCCTACGGCCGGGTCCGCCGCATGGTCGACGAACACGGCGCGGACGTCGAAGCGGCGCTGCCGTCTCGTCCGGTGCAGGTCATCGGTTTCACCTCGGTACCGGGAGCCGGCGACAACCTGCTCGTCGTCGACGAGGACCGGATCGCCCGTCAGATCGCCGACCGGCGCAATGCGCGTAAGCGCAACGCACTGGCCGCGCGCAGCCGGAAGCGGATCAGCCTGGAGGATCTGGATGCCGCGCTGAAGGAGACCAGCGAGCTGAACCTCATCCTCAAGGGCGACAACTCCGGTACCGTCGAGGCCCTCGAAGAGGCCCTGCTCGGGATCCAGATCGACGACGAGGTGCGACTGCGGGTCATCGACCGCGGTGTCGGTGGCGTCACCGAGACCAACGTCAACCTGGCGTCGGCGTCGAACGCGATCATCATCGGGTTCAATGTCCGGGCCGAGGGCAAGGCGACCGAACTCGCCAACCGCGAAGGCGTGGACATCCGGTACTACTCGGTGATCTACCAGGCGATCGACGAGATCGAGAGCGCGCTCAAGGGCATGCTCAAGCCCGTCTACGAAGAGGTGGAACTGGGTCGGGCCGAGATCCGGGCCATCTTCCGCTCCTCGAAGATCGGTCTCATCGCCGGCTGCATGGTCACCTCGGGCAGCGTCAAGCGCAATGCCAAGGCCCGTCTGCTCCGCGATAACGTGGTGGTCGCCGAATCCACGACGATCAGCTCGCTGCGCCGGGAGAAGGACGATGCCACCGAGGTCCGCGAGGGCTTCGAATGCGGTATGACGCTGACCTACTCCGATATCAAGGAAGGCGACATCATCGAGGCCTACGAGTTGCGCGAGAAGCCGCGCGACTGATCGTGATGCGGGCCGGGCGGAATCCACCGCCCGGCCCGGTTCGCCCGATTCGGCACGACAGAAGCGGACTCCACCGGCCGGTGGGGTTCCGCCGGTTCGTGTTGTCGCTATAACTGGGAGGCCGTGTGTACCTGGGTGCACTCGAATTCGACATCCTGCTGGGTGATGTGCACTCGTTGAAGGAGAAGCGCTCGGTGATCCGGCCGATCCTGGCCGAACTCCAGCGCTTCGGGGTGAGCACCGCCGAAGCCGGTGAACACGACCGCTACCGGCGCACCCTGCTCGGGGTGGCGATGGTGTCGGCCGATATGGACCATCTGACGACCGTGCTCGACCGATGCGAACGCCATGTCGCGGCACGGCCGGAGTTACAGTTGCTGGCAGTACGCCGCCGTGTCTTCGGACCCGAGGACTAGCGGCCGCGAGTGATATCAGCGGTGGCTTCGGGCCGCGCGACAGTGCTGTCCGCGCGACCGTCCCACCGTCGCTGAACAGGGAAAGGAGCGGCCATGGTGGATCAAGCCAGGGCACGCCGGCTCGCCAAGCGGATCTCCGCGATCGTGGCCACGGCAATCGAATACGAGATCAAGGATCCGCGGCTGCGGTTCGTCACCGTCACCGACGCACGGGTAACCGGGGATCTGCACGACGCGACCATCTTCTACACGGTGATGGGTGAAACCGTCGAGGCCGAACCCGATTACACCGAGGCGGCCGCCGGGCTGGAGAAGGCCAAGGGCGTGTTGCGCTCGAAGGTGGGCGCGGGTACCGGGGTGAAGTTCACGCCCACGTTGAGCTTCGTACTCGACACGGTGCCCGACGCGGCCAAACAGATGGAGGATCTGCTGGCCCGGGCGCGTGCGGCCGACGACGAGGTCGCACGGGTGGCCGCCGAGGCCACACCCGCGGGGGAGGCGGACCCGTACAAGACACCCCGCGACGACGACTGAGTCGCGGGCCGATATGACCACAGCCGGTGCTGCCGTCGATTTCACCGCGGCCGTCGGGGCGCTGGAGTGCGCGCGTTCGGTGACTGTTGTCTGCCATATTCAGCCCGATGCCGACACGCTCGGCAGCGGGCTGGCGCTGGCGCTGGTATTGGATCGGCGGGGCGTGCCGGTGCGGGTGTCCTTCGCCGAGCCCGCCGAACCGGCCGCCGGTTTGCGCACCCTGCCGGGGTCGCGGTTGCTGGTATCGCCCGCCGATGTGCCGTCCGAGGTCGATCTGCTGGTCACGGTGGACTGCGGGAGCGAGGGCCGGCTGGGCGCGCTCGCCGACCGGCTGGCGGGAGCGTCGAACACGTTGGTGATCGACCATCATCGGTCCAACACTCGATTCGGCGCGATCAATCTGATCGATCCGGACGCGGTGTCGACCGCCAGTGTGCTCACCGCGTTGCTGGATGCCTGGCAGGAGCCGATCGACGCCGAGATCGCGCACTGCCTGTTCGCCGGCCTGGCCACGGACAGCGGATCGTTCCGCTGGGTCACCCCCGGGACGCACGCCTTGGCGGAGCGACTGCTGGCCACCGGTATCGACGGCGCCGCCATCACCCGGACCCTGATGGACACGCATCCGTTCGCTTGGTTGCCGATGCTCTCGACGGTGCTCGCTTCGGCGCGGCTGGATCGGGCGGCGCACGGCGGCACCGGACTGGTCTCCGCGTTCGTGCTGGCCGCCGATCTGACGGGAGTACGTCAGGAGGAGGCCGAGAGCGTGGTCGATATCGTGCGGGCGACCGCGGAGGCCGGGATCGCCGCGGTCTTCAAAGAGGCCCGGCCCATCGACGAACGGCGGCGCTGGACGGTCTCGCTGCGATCCAAGGACAGGGGTCCGGGTAGCGGCGACGGCGCCGATGTCGCCGCCGTCGCCACCGGTCTGGGCGGTGGCGGCCACCGCTACGCCGCCGGCTACACCACTTATGGGGAGCCGGAGGAAATCCTCGCTCAGCTGCGCGCCGCACTGGGCTAGAGTCCGTGCGGCGGCCGCGGGGCGCGACTGCCTCGTCGTCGTACAGGCTCTGCGGAACGCCACGTCGGCCGTCCGGCAGCGCGCCGGTGTGGCTACGAACAGGAAGCGAACGATGCACACGGAGGTCACCGGGGCGGCCGGGTCCGAGGTGGACGCGGGGCCCCGGCGGATCCTGGGGCTGGCGTTGCCGACCTTGGGCGTCCTGGTCGCCGAACCGATCTATCTGCTGTTCGATCTCGCCGTCGTGGGTCGGCTGGGTGCGCTGGCCCTGGCCGGGCTGGCGGTCGGCGGCCTGATCCTCGCGCAGGTCAGTTCGCAGCTGACCTTCCTCGCCTATGGCACCACGGCCCGGTCCGCGCGCCGGCACGGTGCGGGGGACGAGCCAGGGGCGGTCGAGGAAGGCGTGCAGGCGAGCTGGCTCGCCGGCGGGATCGGGCTGCTGATCCTGGTGGTGGTGCAGATCGTGGCGGTGCCGGTCGCCGGGGCGATCTCCGGCGACGCCGAGATCGCCGCCGCGGCGCTGGCGTGGCTGCGGATCGCGCTGTTCGGGGTGCCGTTGATCCTGCTGTCGATGGCCGGGAACGGCTGGATGCGCGGGGTGCAGCAGACGCGGCGTCCGCTCACCTACGTGGTGCTGGGTCTCGGGCTTTCCGCGGTGCTGTGCCCGTTGCTCGTCCACGGGCCGGCGGGCCTGCCGCGGCTCGGGTTGCCGGGGTCGGCGGTGGCCAATGTGGTGGGGCAGACGGTGACGGCCGGTCTGTTCGTGGGGGCGCTCGTGCGCGCCCGGGTTCCCCTGGCGCCACGTCTCGCGGTGATGCGGGCGCAGTTGGTGCTCGGCCGGGACCTGATCGTGCGCAGTCTCGCCTTCCAGGCCTGTTTCGTATCGGCGGCCGCGGTGGCGTCCAGGTTCGGTGCGGCGTCGGTGGCGGCACACCAGCTGGTCCTGCAATTGTGGAATTTCCTCGCACTCACGCTCGATTCGCTGGCCATCGCGGCGCAGACGCTGGTCGGTTCGGCGCTGGGCGCCCGCAACGCGGGGAGCGCGCGTGCGGTGGCCCGCCGGGTGACGGGCTGGTCGGAGATATTCGCGCTCGGACTGGCCGCGGTGTTCGCGGCGGGCGCCGCGCTGATTCCTCCACTGTTCACCGAGGACCCCGCGGTCCTGGACCGGACCGGCGTCGTGTGGTGGTACTTCGTGGCGCTGATCCCGGTGGCCGGGGTGGTGTTCGCGCTGGACGGGGTGTTGCTCGGCGCCGGGGACGCGGCGTACCTGCGTACCACGACACTGGGCGCCGCCCTGCTCGGTTTCCTCCCGGCGATCTGGCTGTCCCTGGCCTTCGACTGGGGCATCGGCGGAATCTGGTGCGGTCTGATCGCGTTCATGCTGTTGCGGCTGGTGGCGGTGAGCGGACGGGCGCTATCGGGCCGTTGGATTCGTGTGGGCGCCGAAATTCCGTCGTGATCGGCGTCCCCGGCAGGTGGTCCGGTACGTGCGTGCCGGAGGGAGCAGGCGATATGCGAAGGTGGATGTGGTGATACCCAAGTTGATGGCGGTGAGCGATATTCATGTCGGTCACCAGGGCAACAAACCGGTGGTCGAGGATATCCGTCCCGACTCCCCGGAGGACTGGCTCATCGTCGCCGGAGACGTCGCCGAGCGCAGTGACGATATCCGCTGGGCGCTGAAGCTGCTTCGTGAGCGGTTCGCCCGAGTGATCTGGGTGCCCGGAAATCACGAACTGTGGACGACGTCCAAAGATCCCGTGCAGATGCACGGGGCGGCCCGCTACGACTACCTGGTCTCGCTGTGCCGCGATCTGGATGTACTCACTCCGGAGGATCCGTTCCCGGTGTGGACGGGCGCCGGTGCCGAGGCGCACGGGGGTGCGGTGACGCTCGCCCCGCTGTTCCTGCTCTACGACTACTCGTTCCTGCCCGCGGGAGCGCGCACCAAGGCCGAAGGTCTGGCCATTGCCCGGGAACGCAATGTCGTGGCCACCGACGAATTCCTGCTGTCGCCGGATCCGTATCTCACCCGCGACGCCTGGTGCGATGCCCGGGTGCGCGCCACCCAGCGCAAACTCGACGCCCTTCCCGACGGCACCCCGCTGGTCCTGATCAACCATTTCCCGCTGGTCCGCCGGCCCACGGATATGCTGTGGTACCCGGAATTCGCGCTGTGGTGCGGGACCGAACACACCGCCGACTGGCACACCCGCTACAACGTGCTCTGCGCCGTCTACGGTCATCTGCACATTCCGCGGACCACCTTCTACGACGGCGTCCGCTTCGAGGAGGTCTCGCTGGGTTATCCGCGGGAATGGCAGAAACGCGGTAAACCCGACAAACTGCTCCGTCAGATCCTGCCCGACCCCGAATACGGCCCGGACGACCTGAACGAATGGGGTGGTCATTTCAAGGTGACCCCGGAGATGGCCGCGGCGGCCGCCGAGATGCGGGCGAAGGCGCAGCGCCGGCGTGGCCTCGACTAGATCGGGGAACGGACAGCGGGCGATGTCCGCACCCGCGCACCCAGTAGGCTCACCGACGATGATCGAGACAATCCTGCCCGCCGATGTCGCCTCCTCCGAGTTGCTGGACTACCCGGAGGATCTGGCACCGCATCCCGCCGAGGAACACCTCATCGCGAAGTCGGTGGACAAGCGGCGGCGTGATTTCATCGGTGCGCGGCACTGCGCCCGGCTGGCCTTGGCCGAACTGGGAGAACCGCCGGTGGCGATCGGCAAGGGCGAGCGAGGTGCGCCGGTCTGGCCGCGCGGTATCGTCGGCAGCCTCACCCACTGCGACGGTTTCCGCGGGGCGGCGCTGGCGCACAAGATGCGCTACCGGTCGATCGGGATCGACGCCGAACCCCACGACACCCTCCCGGAGGGCGTGCTGGATTCGGTGAGCCTGCCCGCTGAGCGGGAGTGGTTGCACGCCACGGATTCCGCGCTGCACCTGGACCGGCTGCTGTTCTGCGCGAAGGAGGCCACCTACAAGGCGTGGTTCCCGCTCACTGCGCGCTGGCTGGGGTTCGAGGACGCGCACATCACCTTCACCGTCGATCGGGTCGCCGACGGTACCGGGGCGGGCGCCTTCCGGTCGCAGTTGCTGGTACCCGGGCAGACGAACGACGGCGGTATGCCGCTCACCTCGTTCGACGGCCGTTGGCAGATCACCGACGGTTTCATCCTGACCGCGATCGCGTACAGCTGATGGCCGATCTGCTGGGCGGTCTGCTGATCGTCGACAAACCCACCGGCCCGACCAGCCACGATATCGTGGCCAGGGCGCGGAAACTGTTGCATACCAAGAAGGTCGGGCATGCGGGCACACTCGACCCGATGGCGACCGGGGTGCTGGTGCTCGGTGTGGAGCGTGCCACCAAACTGCTGGGGTTGCTCACGCTCACCACGAAGAGCTATACGGCGACCATCAGGCTCGGACTGTCCACCACCACCGATGACGCCGAGGGCGAGGTGCTCACCAGCACGTCGGCAGCCGGGGTGACCGACGCCGAGATCGCTCGTGTGATCGGCACGCTCACCGGTGAGATCCAGCAGGTTCCGGCCACCGTGAGCGCGATCAAGATCGACGGTGAGCGCGCCTACGCCCGGCACCGGGCCGGTGAAGAGGTGAAACTGGCGGCACGGCCGGTCACCGTCTCCCGCTTCGAGGTGCTGGATCGGCGCGACCTCGCCGACGAGGGCCTGGTCGATCTGGATGTCGTGGTGGACTGCTCGTCGGGAACCTATGTGCGTGCCCTGGCGCGCGATCTGGGCGCCGCGCTCGGCGTGGGCGGCCATCTCACCGCGTTGCGGCGTACCCGGGTCGGGCCGTTCACCTTGGAACATGCCCGGACGTTGGAGGAGCTGGCCGACGATCCGGCGCCCAGCCTCGATATCGACGCCGCGGTGCGGCTGTCCTTCCCGCATCGGATGATCGACGACTCCGAAGCCGCGAAGTTGCGGGACGGGCGCTGGTTGGAGCCGGTCGGGATATCGGGTGTGCACGCCGCGGTCACGGCGGACGAGAAGGTGATCGCCCTGCTCCAGGAGAAGGGGAATCGCGCGGCCCCCGTGCTGGTGGTGCGTCCGCGTGGTCTGGTCGACTGATCCGCCACGTCCGTGCACCGCGGGGCCGGGTTCGCGCGGGCGGTGACGGCGCCCGGTCTCAGCCGGGAATCGGTTCCTCGGTGTACTGCGCGCGCAGCCGCGTGACCGCGTCGTCCATATGGTCACGCAGCAGACTGCGCACCCGCGCCGGCGCGGCGGCCCCGATGGCCTCACGCAACGCCACATGCTCCTGGGCCTGCTCACGCAGATCCGGATAGGTGGTCTGCAGGGCTCCCAGGCACATCCGGGTCTCGATCAACAGCGTCCGCGCCGCCCGGACCAGGCGCGGGCTACCGGCAGCCGCCACCAATGCCTCGTGGAACTGCCGATCGGCGTCGGAGACGCCCGCGGGGTCGTCGGCCGCGGCCCGGTCCAGCATGACCGCGACGCTGGGCGCCAGCGCCTGGTACGCGATATCCCGGCGCCCGTCGAGGATCAGTGTCAGTGCGCCGCCTTCGATCGCGGTGCGGGACCGGTAGATATCGACGACGTCGGCGAGGGTCAGTTCGATCACGAAGATCCCGCGATTTCGGATGCTGTGCAGCAGCCCCTCCGACACCAGTCGCTGCATGGCCTCCCGAACCGGTCCCCGGGAGACACCGAACTGCGCCGCCAGGTCGGCCTCACCCAGCTGCACGCCCGGTTCCAGTCCGCCGCGCACGATCGCCTCGCGGAGCTTGTCGGCGATCACCTCGGCGGTGGACCGCTGCTCGACCGGTTCGAAATCAACCACCGACATGGACAGACCTTTCCGCGAACAATGCGCCGAGCGATGACGATATCGGCTCCTGGCCCGCGAGCCGTAATCCTTCCCAGATGGTGACCTGGTTCGCCGTGAGCACCGGTTTGCCCAGCTCGGCCTCCAGCCGGGGGAGTACCTCCAGGGTGTGCATTGCGGTATCGGGAATGAGCAGCGCCTCGGCCTCGGGATGGTCGTTGGCGATCGCCAGCTCCAGCACCTGTTCGGTGGTCAACGTGCCCACCTCCGCGGCGGTATCTATCCCCGCGCTCCGGAAGGCGACGACCGTGATCCCGGCATCGGCGAGGAAATCGGCGAACAGCCGCGCGACATCATCGGGGTAACTCGCCGCGACCGCCACCCGCCGCACGCCGAGCGCCCGGGCGGCCGCCACGAACGCGAAACTGGTACTGGAGGCGGGCACGCCCGCCGCCTCGGCCAGCGCCCGGACCTGTTCGCGCGCCCCGTCCGTCCCGCGGACGAAGCTACCGGAGGTGCAGGCCCAGACCACCGCGTCCGGCTCGTGCGGGGCCAGCTGTTCGGCCCCGTGCCGGAGCTTGTCCGGGCTGCCCAGGTCCAGCAGTTCCGGGACGGCGTGCAGATCGGTGCCGTAGATATGGGCCACCGGCAGCTGTGCGCCGAGTTCGGCCGCCGCCCGGGGGTAGTCGTCCTCGGCGGCGTGGTCGGGGTAGATGAAACCGATCGTCGGTACCGGCATGCTCGCTCCGTTCCTGGGCTGGGTGTTGTTCGGGGACAAGATCTTTCAAAAGACTTCCAGGAGCCACCGCCCGGGCCCCATCATCGGTAGTTTCATCCGCCCGAGGCAGGCCCACATGGTGAGCTGATTGGCCGTCAGGATCGGTTTGCCCAGCATCTTCTCCAGCGGTTCGATGATGTCGTAGGTGGGCAGGTTGGTGCAGCTGACGAAGATCGCCTCGGCGCGGGGATCATCGGCGCCCAGGATGCGTTCGGCGATGGTGCGGTAGTTGACCTTCCAGATACCGCCGCCCAGCCCCAGATGCTCGGACCGGACCACCTGGCAGCCTGCCTCGTCGAGGAAGTCGCGCAGTTTGCCGGTGAGCAGTTCGTCGTAGGGGGTCATGATGGAGATTCGCTCGATATTGAGATGCTGTACGGCCTCGAGCAGGGCTCCGGAGGTCGTGATCGCGTTCGCGGCGCCGGCCCGGCAGATCGTGTCGCGTAGGGATCGTTCGTAGTCGATACCCTTGATGAAACTGCCGGAGTTGCACAGATAAGCGACGACCTCGGGTTCCACGTGCAGCACATTGCGGGTGGCGGCGGTGAGGTGGACGGCATCGGAGACCAGTTCGGCCATGGCCAGCGATACCGGCACCGGCTCGTACGGTGTCCGCGCCAGGTGCAGGCTCACCTCCAGCGGCACCCAGCGCCAGAGCTCGCGCTCCAATGCCAGGTCGAACGGTGCGATGACACCGATGCCGCGTTGCGCGACCGGGCCCTCCATATCGGGAAAATCGAACTCCACTGCGGCCCCTCTCGCACTCAGCCGGGAAGACCTCCGAGAACGATCGGATTGTTGACAATCATACGATGTGATCATACTGTGTCAATATGGAATCGGGCCCCATTGTCACCATTGTGCACAGTGACCAGCCGCCCGATCCGGCCCTGCTGGCGCCGGTGAGTGCGCGGGCCACGGTGCGGTACACCGACTCCGCCGGATTGGCGGCCGCGCTGCCCGGCACGGAGGTGCTGTTCGTCTACGACTTCCAGAGCCGCGCGCTCCCCGCGGCGTGGTCCGCGGCCGACCGGCTGCGCTGGCTGCACGTCGGCGCTACAGGCGTCGATACGGTGTTGTTCCCCGAGCTGCGCGACAGCGACGTGGTCGTCACCAATACCCGCGGGATCTTCGACACCGCGATCGCGGAATACGTGCTCGGTCAGATCCTCGGCTTCGCCAAAGACCTGACCGAGTCGAATCGACTACAGCAGCAGCAGATCTGGCGGCATCGCGAATCGGAGCGCATCGCCGGAGCCACCGCCCTGATCGTCGGCACCGGCGCCATCGGCCGGGCCATCGCCGGGCTGCTGCGCGCCGCCGGAATGAATGTGCGCGCGATCGGCCGCCGGGCCCGCAGCGCCGATCCGGACTTCGGTGTCGTCGGCACCGATCTACACGCCGAACTCCCCTGCGCCGACTATGTGGTCGCCATCGCCCCGCTCACCGATCGAACCCGGCACATGTTCGACGCCCGGGCGTTCGGCGCCATGAAACCGCACGCCCGATTCATCAACGTCGGGCGCGGGGAACTCGTGGTCACCGGCGATCTCGTCGCGGCGTTGCGTTCCGGCGCGATCGCGGGCGCCGCGCTCGACGTAGTCGATCCCGAACCGCTGCCGCCGGGCCATCCGCTGTGGAGCCTGCCCAACGCGCACATCACCCCGCACAATTCGGGTGATTTCATCGGTTGGCGTTCCGAAATCGTCGCCGCGTTCACCACCAATTTCGACCATTGGTCGGCCGGCCGTCCACTGGACAATGTCGTCGACAAAACGCTGGGGTACGTGCCCGGCTGAAGGAGGGCCGCAGATGAGCCACGCCGAGAACCCGCGACCGACGGATCCCGTCGACATGACCGCGGTCGAATTGGTGTCGGCCTATGCCGCCGGGACCCTGTCCCCGGTCGAAGCGACCGAGGCCGTGCTCGCCGCCATCGCCGCCCGGGACAACGAGATCAACGCCTTCTGCCTCGTCGACCCCGATCGGGCGCTCGTACAGGCCAAGGACTCCGAAGCTCGCTGGCAATCCGGGCACGTCCGCGGGCTGCTCGACGGCGTGCCGATCTCCATCAAGGACATCTTCCTCACCGAGGACTGGCCGACCCGCCGCGGTTCGCTGAGCATCGGCCCGGAGGGGCCGTGGCCGGTGGACAGTCCGGTGGCCGCCCGCGTCCGCGAGGACGGCATGGTGATGGTCGGCAAGACCACCACGCCCGAGATCGCCTGGAAGGGAGTGACCGACAGTCCGCTCACCGGGATCACCCGCAACCCCGTCGACCCCACCCGCACCGCGGGCGGATCCTCCGGCGGTAGCGCCGCGGCGGTCGCCGCAGGAATGGGCCCGATATCGGTCGGCACCGACGGCGGCGGCAGCGTCCGCATTCCCGCCGCGTTCTGCGGGATCGTCGGGTTCAAACCCACCCACGGCCGTATCCCGCTCTACCCGGCCAGTCCGTTCGGCCAACTGGCGCATGCCGGTCCGTTGACCCGCACCGTCGAGGACGCCGCCCTGTTACTGGACATCCTCGCGCTGCCGGACCCGCGTGACCCCACCGCGCTCGCGTCCGCCCCGACCACCTTCCGCGGCCAGATCCAGCGCGACGTCCGCGGCGTGACCGCCGCCTACTCCCCGACACTCGGTTACGTGGTACCCGACCCCGAGATCGAGGCGATCGTCGCCGCGGCGGTAGACGCCCTGGACGCCGCGGGCCTGCGGGTCTCCCTCGCCGATCCCGGTTTCCCCGACCCGCGGGCCGCATTCGACATGTTGTGGGCCGCGGGAGCCGCCGCCATGCTGGCGACCTTCCCGGAGGGCGCCCGCGACAACGCCGACCCCGGTCTGCGCAGTGTCTGGGAGTACGGCGAAACCCTCACCGCGGTCGACTACCTCGAGGCCCGCAACGTCGCCGCTCAGGTGGGAATCACCATGGGCACCTTCCACACCGCCTACGACATCCTCATCACGCCGACGGTCCCGATCACCGCGTTCGCGGCGGGTCACGATGTGCCGCCCGGAAGCGGAATGTCGGGCTGGCCGGAATGGACGCCCTACACCTACCCGTTCAACCTCACCCAGCAACCGGCGCTCAGCATCCCGGCCGGGCATACGAGCGACGGAATGCCGGTGGGGTTGCAGATCATCGGACCCCGGCACTCCGACGACCTCGTACTGGCGGTCGGGCGGTACGCGGAGGCGGTGTTGTCGGCTGGCTGACCGCGGAGCGAGAGCGGGCTGGAACCGGTCCGAATAGTTGTACGGTCCGGTGCGTTCGTGAAGATCGGGGTCGCTCTCGAGCTGAGAACCGGACGGTGCCGAGTCCTGCTGGGCCCGAACCTCACTCGCGAAGGCGAGGGGTGGGGTTGCTCGCGAAGGTCTGTGTTTATTGGCGCCGCCTGCGGCGTCGCGGGTTGCGGCCCCAGCGGGCCCGCGTTTCAGCGCCCGAGACTCGCGCCTGCGGCGCATGCGCTTCGGGCGCTGAAACGCGGGCCGGGCCGCAACCTTCGAGGGCCTCGCTTGACTCGGCGCAGGGTGGGTGCGACGGGTCGCGGAGAGGAAACGACGGAGGGTTACCTCGGCGGACTGTTGAGCCGAGGGGTTGCGCGTGCAGCGTGATCCGGCCTCGGTAGGTCATGGGAGGCTCGGTGCGGCGTGGTGTGGTGGTTCGCGGGCGGAGACCATCGCGTAGTGCCTCGGCGGACTGTCGAGCAGGGGGCGCGGGTTCAGTGTGACGTGGCCTGAGCAGGCGGTGGGAGGCTCGGTGGACTGTGGCGCGGCGGTTCCTGGAGGGAAGTGTTCGGGAGTTTGCCGGTGCGGACTGGTGTGTTGTGGGTCGTGAGTTCGGTGTGCGACGCGACCGTCGGCGTCGAGTTCAGCGAGACACTTAAAGGGTTGAGGCCCGTCCGGGACCAAGGGGGCCTCAACCCCGCGACGCCGCAGGCGGCGCCAAAAGCCCACTCAGGCGCGGGCGAAGGCGAGGGTTTCGCCGGCCACCCCGTGCAGCCAGAGGGTGTTGCAGGCGGTGGCGAGCTCGTCCAGGCCGTCCTCGATGGTGGCGAAGACATTGCCGGGAACCCAGCCGAGGTCGCCGTTGATGAGCAGGTTGTTGCGGCCGTAGAAGAGCGCGAGGTCGGTGGCGCCCTGATCGTGGTGGGCGGTCGAACCCGGTTCGTAGCCGTAGGCGGGGTTGCCGATTTCCCACGGCTCGAAATCGAAGAGGCACACATCGCCGGGTATCGGGGTGACGGTGGGGTTCTCCCGATGCGGTGCCCCCGAGATCCGGGGCACCAGGGTGTACACCTCGTTGCGGGCGTATTTGGCGTGGAAGGCGTCGCCTTCCTGCGGTAGGGAGTCCCAGACCGCCGCGCAGGTGCGCGGCGCCTCGGTGTCGAGCAGCCGGGCCCGGCAGGTGATGCCGGCCTTGGTGAGGGTGATCGTCATATAGCGCGCCATCGATCCGTCCTGGGGGTCGTGCGGGCGAAACCGGCAGTTGTGCCGGGAAGTTCGCGGGGGTGGGTTCAGCGGCCCAGGTCGGCGAGCACCTCGGACCAGATGGTCAGGGCGTCGGCGATCTGGTCGTCGGAGACGATGAGCGGCGGGATCATCCGCACCACATTCATATGGGCGCCGCAGGTCAGCAGCAGCAGACCCTTCTGGGCGGCGAGTTGCTGGGCGGCCGTGGCCGTCTCGCGGTCGGGTGTGCCGTCGGGGGTGGTGAATTCGGCGCCGACGAGCAGGCCGAGTCCGCGAATATCGCCGATGGCTTTGGATTCGGCCGCCCGCACACCCGCCAGCAGTTGCTCCCCGCGCACCGCGGCGTTCTCGACGAGGCCTTCCGATTCGATCACGTCGAGGGTGGCCAGTGCGGCGGCGCAGGCTACGGCGTTACCGCCGTAGGTGCCGCCCTGCGATCCCGGCCAGGCGGCGCTCATCAGTTCGGCCGACGCGGCGATCCCGGAGATCGGGAAGCCGCTGGCCAGTCCTTTCGCCATGGTGATCACATCGGGCCGGACGTCGAAATGCTGATGACCGAAGAACTTTCCGGTGCGTCCGAACCCGGTCTGGATCTCGTCGAAGATCAGCACGATGCCGTACTGGTCGGCGCGTTCGCGCAGTCCCTGGAAGAACTCGCGGTTACCGGGAATGTAACCGCCCTCGCCGAGCACGGGTTCCACGATGAAAGCGGCCGTTTCCGCGGGTGAGGTGAGGGTGGCGAAGATGTAGTCGAGCTCGCGCAGCGCGAAGGCGGTGGCCTCGGCCTCGGTCCAGCCGTACCGGAAGGCGGTGGGGAAGGGGGCCACGTGCACACCGGACATCAGCGGGCTGAAACCGGCTGAGAACCGGGTTCCGGAGGTGGTCATGGTCGCGGCGGCGACGGTGCGGCCGTGGAATCCGCCGTGGAAGACGATCACATTGGGCCGGCCGGTCGCCTGCCGGGCCAGCCGCAGGGCCGCTTCCACGGCTTCACTACCGGAATTGGCGTAGAAGACCGAGTCGAGCCCTTCGGGCAGCACTGTGCCCAGACGTTCGGTGAGTTCCAGCATCGGGCGATGCATCACGGTCGTGTACTGGCCGTGGATCAGCTTGCCGACCTGCTCCTGCGCCGCGGCGACCACCCGGGGATGGCAGTGACCGGTACTGGTGACTCCGATACCGGCGGTGAAGTCGAGAAATCGACGGCCGTCGATGTCGTAGAGATAGCAGCCGGCACCGTGATCGACGGTGACCGGTGTGGCCTGCTTCAGGATCGGGGAAAGTTCGGCCATGGTGTTCCGCCTCCCGGGACAGTCGGCGCGGCGTGCCGCACCGACGGGTGTGCGAGGCCGAGTGGTAACCACTCGGAAATTGTCGGATTGTTGACAATATGAATAGCACGTCGAGTAGATCCACGGCAATGGTTTCGCCAGGTTGCCCGTGAGTCCCCGGCGCGCCGGCGCGCCCGGCGTGATCCGTCGTGGTCCGGTCGCCGGATGCCGAGGTCCGGTCTCAGCCGGCGCAGTGGGAGCTCCGCGGGGGCGGTACCGCGGGTGGATCGGTCCCGGTTGCGGCGGTCTGTCCGTGCGACCGCCTCCCGATGGCGCGGGTCAGTCCCGGAGCCAGATGGCCTCGGCGGCGATACTGCCGAGGTCGGTGAGGGTTTCCTCGCGCCCGATCCGCACCGCGATGGTGCCCGCGAAATCCCGCCGCTCCACCACCACGATCACGGTGTCCAAGGCGATGCCCACCGAATCGAAGTACCGCAGCATTTCCGGATCGGAATCGGAGATCCGGGCGACCCGGCCCGTTTCACCGGCCTCGAAATCGATCAGCCGGCGGGCCGGCGGGGTGGGTACCGCGCCGTCCACCGAGGGAATCGGGTCGCCGTGCGGATCCCGGTCCGGGAAACCGAGTTTCGCGTCGATCCGCGCCATCAGCAGATCCGAAACCGCATGCTCGAGGATCTCCGCCTCGTCGTGCACCTCGTCCCAGCCGTAACCGAGTTCGCTCACCAGGAAGGTTTCGATCAACCGGTGCCGGCGCACCATCGCGATAGCGGCCCGCCGCCCCTCCTCGGTCAACGTGATCGAACCGTACCGGGCGTGTTCCACCAGGCCCTGATCCGAAAGTTTGCGCACCGCTTCCGAGACCGTGGACGCGGACACGCCGATCCGCTCGGCGAGCAGTTTGGTGCTCACCCGCTCCTGCGACCACTCCTGGGCCGTCCAGATCACTTTCAGATAGTCCTGGGCCACCGACGACAGTCCCGGAGCGACCGATTCCCCGGCGTCGGCGAGGTCCCGTCGGGTGGCGATATCTCGTTTTCCGGGCACAACCACGAGCTTAAGCATTTCCGGGGCGATCCACCTAGATGGCGCTGTCGGGCGTCGCGCATCCGCGGCCCGCGCGGGGCCGGAGCGGATGCGGAGGTCCACCGAGGTCCGCGGGAAGGGAGTTGTGGTCGGGGCGTCGGCATTTTGATGTACGGGGCCGACGCGGACGCGGAGGTGCACCTGATCCCGCCTTCTCCGGTAAACCGCGTGTTCGCCGCGCCGACGCGTAGTCGAACACCGGTCACACCCGAATACGGTACGGCCGCGTGTTTGCGTAGGCTTGGCGTCTGTGCAGAGGTGGCGAAGTCTCGACGACGTACCCGCGGACTGGGGGCGGTGCGTTCTCACGATCGGCGTGTTCGACGGTGTTCATCGCGGGCACGCGCAGTTGATCAGCCGGGCGGTGAAGTCCGCTGCCGCGCGTGATGTCCCAGCGGTGCTGATGACATTCGATCCGCATCCCATGGAGGTGATCCGGCCCGGTTCGCATCCCGCGCAGCTCACCACCCTCACCCGCCGCGCCGAACTCGCCGAGGAATTGGGTGTGGACGTTTTCTGCGTGATGCCCTTCACGCACGAGTTCATGAAGCTCACGCCGGGTGAATACGTACACGATCTGCTGGTGGAACGGTTGCACGTGACCGAGGTGGTGGTCGGCGACAATTTCACCTTCGGTAAGAAAGCCGCGGGCACCGTCGCCACCATGAGCGAATTCGGCGCCCGGTTCGGGTTCGAGGTCGACGCGGTCACGCTGCTGGGCGAACACGCCGTCACCTTCTCCTCCACCTATATCCGTGCCTGTGTGGACGCCGGCGATATGGCGGCCGCCGCCGATGCGCTGGGCCGCCCGCATCGGGTCGAGGGCGTGGTGGTGCGCGGTGACGGGCGCGGTCGCACCCTGGGATTCCCCACCGCCAATGTCGCCCCGCCCATGCATGCCGCGATCCCGGCGGACGGGGTGTACGCGGGGTGGTTCACCGTGCTGGGACCCGGACCGACCATCGGGACGGTGACCCCGGGCGAGCCGGTCATGGCGGCGATCTCGGTCGGGACCAATCCCACCTTCTCCGGCCGGGCGCGCACCGTCGAGGCCTATGTCCTGGATCGCGAGGCCGATCTGTACGGCCAGCACGTCGCCGTGGACTTCGTCGATCATCTGCGCGGGATGCGCAAGTTCGATTCCGTCGACGAGCTCGTCGCCGTGATGGGACGGGATGTGGACACCACCCGCAAGATTCTCGGCGCCGGGAGCTGACGGCCCGACCCCGCCGGGGTGGAGTGCGGCGGCTCGGGTAAAGTGCCCCGTCGGGTCTGCTGCGGTCCGCGGCGGCGCCCATCCCGGACCATTCCGCACCATCTGGAGTACCCGCCCTCGGCGAATACGCGATGGTACGGCCACCGGGCACTTTGCGCGCGGAACTGAGAAACAGGAGTGGATGCCCCATGGCGCTGACCACCGAGCAGAAGAAGACGATTCTCGCGGAGTACGGTCTGCACGAGACGGACACCGGTTCGCCGGAGGCGCAGATCGCGATGCTGTCCAAGCGGATCTCCGAGATCACCGAGCACCTCAAGGTGCACAAGCACGATCATCACACCCGCCACGGCCTGATGGCGCTGATCGGCCGCCGCAAGCGGCTGTCGAAGTACCTCGCCAACAAGGACATCAACCGCTACCGCAGCCTGATCGAACGCCTGGGCCTGCGGCGCTGATCGATCTTGAACACGCCCGGTTCCACGAGCCGGGCGTCGCGTATGCCGACGGGGCGCATACAATCGCCTCGTCGGCATTTTCGCGTACCGGGGATCTCCCGGGCGTGATACGACAGAACCAGCCGTGCACACCCGCGCTCGTGGCGTCGGTCTTCGGTAGTGGCTTTTCGGGCCCGCACGTGGTGCGCCGGAGAGCTTCGATCGATGACCGCCTCCGCGTCGCCGGCTCCAAGGGGAGCCCGGCCGGGTGTACGCGCCGCAGCCCGAATACGGCGACCGCTGACTTCGATTGTCACCGCGGTTCCGCCGTCGCGCCGCGTTCGAACCTGGTACGGCTGACACAGCCGGATCGCGCCACCGGGCGCTGTATCCGGCGAGACGAGAGGTTGAGAACAGAGAAATGCCAGAAACCACCGAACGCTCGAAGAGCTCGGCCATCGAGGTCGAACCGGGTGTTTTCGAATCCGTCGCGCTGATCGACAACGGCGCCTTCGGCACCCGCACCATCCGTTTCGAAACGGGCCGGCTCGCGAAACAAGCCGCGGGATCGGTCGTCGCCTACCTGGACGACGAGACCATGCTGCTGTCGGCGACCAGCGCCGGCAAGCACCCCAAGGATCAGTTCGATTTCTTCCCGCTGACCGTCGACGTCGAAGAGCGGATGTACGCGGCGGGCCGGATCCCCGGTTCGTTCTTCCGGCGCGAGGGCCGTCCCTCGACCGACGCCATCCTCACCTGCCGCCTGATCGACCGGCCGCTGCGGCCCTCGTTCGTCGACGGGCTGCGCAACGAGATCCAGGTCGTGGTGACGATCCTCAGCCTGGATCCCAAAGATCTCTACGACGTGGTCGCCATCAACGCGGCTTCGGCGTCCACCCAGATCGCGGGCCTGCCGTTCTCCGGTCCGGTCGGCGGCGTCCGGGTCGCGCTGATCAACGATCCGGCGGTCGGCACCCCCGCCGGCGGCCAGTGGGTCGCCTTCCCGACCAATGAGCAGCTGGAAAAGGCTGTTTTCGATATGGTCGTGGCCGGCCGGGTCACCGAGACCGGCGACGTCGCGATCATGATGGTCGAGGCCGAAGCCACCGACAACGTGATCGAACTGATCGACGCCGGCGCGCAGGCGCCGACCGAAGCCGTGGTCGCCGAGGGACTGGAAGCGGCCAAGCCGTTCATCGCGCGCCTGTGCCGGGCGCAGCAGGACCTGGCCGAACTGTCGGCCAAGCCCACCGAGGACTTCCCGCTGTTCCCGCCGTACGCCGAGGACACCTACGCGGCCGTCGAGGACGCCGCCAAGGCACCGCTGTCGGAGGCGCTGAGCATCGCCGGCAAACAGGAGCGCGACGAGAAGATCGACGCGATCAAGCTCGACGTGCTGTCGCGGCTCGGCGCCTCGTTCGAGGGCCGGGAGAAGGAACTCGGCGCCGCGTTCCGTTCGGTCACCAAGAAGCTGGTCCGGCAGCGCATCCTCACCGACGGATTCCGGATCGACGGCCGCGGTCTCGCCGATATCCGGGCGTTGTCCGCCGAGGTCGCCGTGGTGCCGCGGGCGCACGGTTCGGCGCTGTTCGAGCGGGGCGAGACCCAGATCATGGGTGTGACCACCCTGGATATGGTCAAGATGGCGCAGCAGGTCGATTCGCTCGGCCCGGAAACCTCCAAGCGCTATATGCACCATTACAACTTCCCGCCGTACTCCACCGGTGAGACCGGTCGCGTCGGGTCGCCCAAGCGCCGGGAGATCGGGCACGGTGCGCTGGCCGAGCGGGCGCTGATCCCGGTGCTGCCGAGCCAGGAAGAGTTCCCCTACGCCATCCGGCAGGTATCCGAGGCGCTGAGCTCCAACGGCTCCACGTCGATGGGTTCGGTCTGCGCGTCGACGCTGTCGCTGCTGAACGCCGGTGTGCCGCTGAAGGCGCCGGTCGCCGGTATCGCGATGGGCCTGGTGTCGGACACCGTCACCAACGACGCCGGTGCGCAGGAAGTCCGCTATGTGGCGCTGACCGATATCCTCGGCGCCGAGGACGCGTTCGGCGATATGGACTTCAAGGTCGCCGGTACCCGCGGTTTCGTCACCGCCCTGCAGCTCGACACCAAGCTCGACGGTATTCCCTCGCAGGTGCTGGCCGGTGCGCTGAGCCAGGCGCACGACGCCCGCACCACCATCCTGGACGTGATGGCCGAGGCCATCACCACCCCGGACGAGATGAGCCCGTACGCCCCGCGGGTCACCGCGATCAAGATCCCGGTCGACAAGATCGGCGAGGTGATCGGGCCCAAGGGCAAGATGATCAACCAGATCACCGAGGACACCGGCGCCAACATCTCCATCGAGGACGACGGCACGGTGTTCGTCGGCGCGACCGACGGCCCGTCGGCGCAGGCCGCGATCGACGCGATCAACGCCATCGCCAACCCGCAGCTGCCCAAGGTGGGCGAGCGATTCCTCGGCACCGTGGTCAAGACCACGGCGTTCGGTGCGTTCGTCTCGCTGCTGCCGGGGCGCGACGGTCTGGTGCACATCTCCAAGCTCGGCAACGGCAAGCGCGTCGCCAAGGTGGAGGACGTGGTGAACGTGGGCGACAAACTGCGCGTGGAGATCGCCGATATCGACAACCGCGGCAAGATCTCGCTGGTTCCCGTCGACGAGAACGCCGACGAGGTCCCCGCCGATGCGGACGCGGCCGCGACCGAGTAGTACTGGTCGTGTGACGGAGCAGAAATCGACGGCCCCCCTGCGCCCGAGTGGCCAGGGGGGTTCGTCATCGACGTGGCGGATCGGCGAAACCGTCGATATCGACAACGGAGTGCGGCGTACCGTCCTGCCGGGTGGTCTGCGGGTGGTGACCGAGCAGGTGCCCGGCGTACGTTCGGCGTCCATCGGAGTCTGGGTGGGAGTCGGCTCGCGCGACGAGGGCCCGACCGTCGCCGGCGCGGCGCATTTTCTGGAACATCTGCTGTTCAAGGCCACGCCGACACGGTCGGCGCTGGATATCGCCGAGGCCATGGACGGCGTAGGCGGGGAGCTCAACGCCTTCACCGCCAAGGAGCAGACCTGCTACTACGCCCACGTGGTGGACGAGGATCTGCCGTTGGCGGTGGACCTGGTCACCGATGTGGTGCTCAACGGTCTGTGCCGGGCCGCGGACGTCGACGTGGAGCGGCAGGTCGTGCTGGAGGAGATCGCGATGCGCGACGACGATCCGGAGGATCTCGTCGGCGATGCCTTCCTCACCGCGCTGTTCGGTGATCACCCCATCGGGCGGCCGATCATCGGGTCCGTCGAATCCATCGAGGGGATGCGGGCGAGTCAGCTGCGTTCCTTCCATCAACGTCGCTACACCCCCGACCGGATGGTCGTCGCGGTCGCGGGCAATATCGAACACGAGCACACGGTGGAACTGGTGCACCGTGCGGTCGCCGACCGGCTGGCCGCCGACGCGCTGCCGGCGCCGCGGCGGGAGGGCCGTTTCCGCACTCGCGAGGAACCGACCCTGACCTGGAGCAACCGGGACAGCGAACAGGCACATCTGGTGTTCGGTGTGCGGGCCTACGGCCGCCACGAGGGACAGCTGCGCTGGCCGCTGTCGGTGCTCAACACGGTGATCGGCGGCGGTCTGAGTTCCCGGTTGTTCCAGCGGATCCGAGAGGAACGGGGACTGGCGTATTCGGTGTACTCGAGTGTGGACACCTTCGCCGACACCGGTGCGTTCTCGGTGTATCTGGGTTGTCAGCCGGAGAATCTCGGCGAGGTCGCCGGGCTTGCTCGCGGGGTGCTCGAAGAGGTCGCCGCCGACGGCATCACCGATGCCGAATGTGCCCGGGCGAAGGGGTCGCTGCGCGGCGGACTGGTACTGGGGCTGGAGGATTCGGCGTCGCGGATGAACCGGATCGGCCGCAGCGAACTGAGCTACGGTAACCATCGCAGCGTCTCGGAGACCCTGGCCCGTATCGACGCGGTCACCACCGAGGAGGTCGGCGAGATCGCCGCCGCGCTGCTGTCGCGCCCGTTCGCGGCCTCGGTCGCCGGGCCCTACCACCGGGTGCGTGATCTACCGGCATCGGTACGACGACTGACCGCGAGCTGATCCGCGAATACCGGGTGCGTGTGGGCCGCCCGGCCGACCGTGTCGATCACGATCCGCCGGGCGTTCGGCATTCGCGGGCATGCGCCGGAGCGGGCGCAGGCATTCAGTCCTGGACCGCTCGGTTGGCGGCGTCGACCACCGAGTCCAGTAGGCCGGGCAGGGCCCGGTCGAGATCGGCGTTGCGCAGGCGCTGCTGCGTCTGTCCGTCGACGACCAGCCGTTCGATCACCCCGGCTTCACGCAGCACCTTGAAATGGTGGGTGGCCGTCGATTTGTTGATCACGTCGTAGAGAGCCGCGCAGCGTACGGCGCCGTCGGCGTTGCTGAGCCGACGGACCATCTCGAGGCGTACCGGGTCCTGGAGCGCGGCCAGGACCACGGGCAGCGCGGCGACCGGTGGGGTCGCGGAGTCTGTGGTGGGTGTGGTCTGCGTCATGATCTGCTCACTAAAGTTTGATGATCATCGAACTCTGGAATAAGGTCGATACAGTTGGATCAACGTCAAACTTACCTGTTCGGGGATCTCATGGCAGCGACAAGTTCGGTATCGACCGACGGCAGAACCATTCAATCGTGGGCCTACGGGCTGGTCCTGAGCGCGACCGGGGTCGCGCTCGGCGTCTCCGGAGTGCCCGCGCCGCTCTACGGCCTCTATGAGCAGCAGTGGCATCTGTCCCCGCTGACCACCACGGTGGTCTTCGCGGTCTACGCGTTCGCCGCCCTCGGCGCCGTTCTGGTCTCGGGCCGGATCTCCGATGTGATCGGCCGCAAACCTGTCCTACTCGGCGCGTTCGGCCTGATGATCGCCGGGCTCGTAGTGTTCGTACTCGCCGATACCGTGCCCATGCTGCTCGTCGCGCGCGCCCTGCACGGGATGGCCGTGGGCGCGACCGTGGTCGCGGGCGCGGCGGCCCTGCTCGATCTGCGGCCGCACCGCGGCGCGCGTTCGGGCCAGCTCACCGGCGTCGCCTTCAACATCGGAATGGCCGTCGCCATCATGGGGTCGGCCCTGCTGGCTCAGTACGCGCCGCATCCGCTGCGCACGCCGTATGTGGTGATCAGCGTGATCTGCCTGCTGGTCACCGCGGGGGTCCTGGCATTGCGCGAACCGCACGCCGCCCGGGTCGCGGGACGGATCCGCATCTCCCGCCCCGCCGTCCCCCGGGAGATCCGGGCCGATTTCTGGTTCGCGGCCATGGGTGTGATGGCCGCGTGGTCGGTGCTCGGTGTCCTGCTGTCGTTGTATCCGTCGCTGGCCGCGCAGCAGACCGGTATCCACAACCTCGTCTTCGGCGGTGTCGTGGTCGCGGCGACCGCCACCGCGGCCGCGCTGGTCCAGCTGTTCGCCACCGCGATTCCGGCCCGGCGCGCGGCCGTCGCCGGCGATATCGGCATGGCTGTGGCGCTGGTCCTGACGGTGCCGGCGCTGGGTACGCACAACTGGGTCGCGGTGCTGGCGGCGGGTGTCCTGCTCGGTTCCACTTTCGGCCTGGGATTCGGCGGTTCGTTGCGCCACCTGTCCCATGTGGTGCCCGAGCACCGACGCGGCGAGACGATGTCGGCGTACTACTTGCTCGCCTACACATCGATGGCGCTGCCGACCGTGCTCGCCGGCTGGGCCGCGACCACCTGGGGCCTGCACACGGTGTTCCCCTGGTTCGTCGGCATCGTCGCAGTGGCCTGCCTGACCGCCGCGACGCTGGGATTGCGCCGCGGCGGTCGATAGGCGGACGGACTACGCCGGCCATCCCCCGTAGGGAACGGTGATCAACTCCAGGTAGTGACCACTGGGGTCCAGGAAGTACACGCCGCGCCCGCCGTCGTTGCGGTTGATCTCACCCGCGGCGCGCTGGTGCGGATCGGCCCAGTGCGCGAGACCGTAGCGCTGGATCTTGGCGTAGGCGGCGTCGAATTCCTGCTCCGAGATCAGGAACGCGTAGTGCTGGCCCTGGATCTCGGTGATATGGCCGGGGACGTTCGCGAAATCGAACGTGACCCCGTTGCCGGTGGCCAGCGGAATGAACGGACCCCACTGGGCGCCCGGCTCCAGGCCGAGGATATCGGCCCAGAACTCGGCCGATTCCCGGTTGTCACGACATCCGACAATGGTGTGGTTGAACTGAACGGACAAAGGAAGATCTCCTCGAATCGTGATGGCCCCGACCCCGGGCTCGGTACAAGGCGGCCAACGGGAGCACCATCACGGCAATCGAGGATAGTCCGATCCGGATCATGATCAAGTGCACGGCGCGGCCTACCGTGGTGACCATGAGAATTCGTGGGGCAGTCCTGGAACGGATCGGCGCGACCGTGCCGTACGCCGATTCGGCGCCGATCACCATCAGCGAACTCGAACTTTCCGAACCCGGTCCCGGCGAACTCCTGGTGCGTATCGAAGCCGCCGGACTGTGCCATTCGGACCTGTCGGTGGTGGACGGGAATCGGGTGCGGCCGGTACCGATGCTGCTCGGCCACGAAGCCGCGGGCAAGGTCGTGCAGGCCGGTCCGGGCACCGATATCGCCGTCGGGCAGCGGGTCGTGATGACCTTCCTGCCGCGCTGCGGCGAATGCGCCGGCTGCGCCTCGGACGGCCGGACACCGTGTATCCCCGGCAGTGCCGCCAACAACGCGGGGGAACTACTCGGCGGCGGCCGCCGGCTGCGCCGCGACGACTCGGAAGTACACCACCACCTCGGGGTGTCCGGGTTCGCGACGCACGCGGTCGTGGACGAGCGGTCGGTGGTGCCCGTGGACGAGGATGTGCCGCCGGAGATCGCCGCAGTCCTGGGCTGCGCGGTACTGACCGGTGGCGGCGCCTTGCTGAACTCGGCGAAACCGGCCGCCGCCGACCGCGTCATGGTGGTCGGACTCGGCGGTGTGGGTATGGCGGCGGTCCTGGTCGCGGTATCGCTGGGCGTACGGGAAGTGATCGCTGTCGATACGGTGCCGGAGAAACTCGCGCTGGCGCGCGAACTCGGCGCTACGGCTGCGCATACACCGGCGGACCTGGCCGAGCGGGGAATCCGCGCCGAGGTGGTCGTCGAAGCGGTCGGCTCGGCACGAGCGTTCGAAAGTGCCGTCGAGGCGACGGCGCCGGGCGGTGTCACGGTGACGGTGGGCCTGCCCGCGCCGGATGCGCGGGCCAGTATCTCGCCGCTGGGGCTCGTCGCGCAGGGGCGGTCGATCATCGGCAGCTACTTGGGCTCGGCGGTGCCGTCGCGCGATATACCGGAGTACGTCCGGATGTGGCGGGAAGGGCGGCTGCCGGTGGAGAAGCTGATCTCCGCGCGGATCGGGCTGGCCGATATCAACGAGGCCATGGACGAGCTGGCGGCGGGGCACGCATTGCGACAGGTGATCATCTTCTGAGCTGCGGGACCCGGCAGGTAAGGGCTCCAGGCCCACATGATCGGCATCCCCGGTCGGGGCCCGCCCCGGTTCTGGAGCGACAGAGCGAAGGAGCGCAGCGACTGAGCGGCGGAGTGAAGAACCGGGGTTGACAAGGGCCCCGACCCGCCCCACCGAAGGCGGGGCAAATAAACACAGCAGTAGGCTCGATCCGGCAGTCCGACGACAGGTAGGGAGTGACGAGGTGACGGCACCGATTCGGGTTGGCGTTCTGGGGGCGCGGGGCAAGGTCGGTCAGGCCGTCTGCGCGGCGGTCGAGGCGGCCGCCGATCTCGAACTGGTCGCCGCTGTGGACAAGGACGATGCGCTGACCCGGTTCAACGAGACGGGGGCTCAGGTGGTCGTGGACTTCACCCACCCCGATGTCGTGATGAACAATCTCCAGTTCCTGGTGGAGAACGGGATCCACGCTGTCGTCGGCACCACCGGATTCGACAATGCCCGGCTCGAGCGGGTGCGCGGCTGGCTGGCCGGCCGGCCGGAGGTCGGGGTGCTGATCGCGCCGAACTTCGCGATCGGCGCGGTGCTGTCCATGCGTTTCGCCGAACAGGCCGCCCGGTTCTTCGAATCGGTCGAGGTGATCGAACTGCATCATCCGAACAAGGCCGACGCCCCGTCGGGCACCGCTTACCGCACGGCCGGGATCATCGCCGAAGCCCGTAAACAGGCGGGGGCGGCGCCTGTCCCGGACGCGACGACCACCGAACTCGACGGGGCACGCGGCGCCGAGGTCGACGGGGTGCGGGTGCATTCGGTGCGCCTGGCGGGGTTGGTCGCCCATCAGGAAGTGCTGTTCGGCACCCAGGGGGAGACGCTCACCATCCGGCACGATTCGATCGACCGCTCGTCGTTCGCGCCCGGCGTCCTGCTCGGTGTGCGCCAGATCGGCCGCCGGCCCGGTCTCACCGTCGGGCTCGATCCGTTCCTCGACCTGTGAACGACTCCGCCGGACGGTCCGGTGAATCCGGCCCCGACCGTGACGTTCTCAAAATCGTTGCGCTGGTGGCGGCGCTGGTCCTGGCGTTGATCTTCTACTTCGTGTGGCTGGGCCGGATCGCGGTGGGGCTGCTGACCTCCGGGAAGGTCGCGGGTGTCGCGCTCGGCGTCGGGGTGTTGATCCTGCCGTTGCTGGGGGTGTGGATGGTCGTGTCCACCATTCGATCCGCGCTGGACCATCAGCGGCTGGCCCGCCGGATCCACGACGAGGGGCTGGAATTGGACGTCGCGGATCTACCGCGCCGGCCCTCCGGCCGGATCGACCGCGCGGCCGCCGACGAGCTGTTCCTTTCGATTCAGCGGGAGTGGGAAGCCGATCCCGACAACTGGCGGGTTTCCTACCGTTTGGCTCGCGCCTACGACTACGCCGGCGATCGTTCCCGCGCCCGTGACACCATGCGCCGCGCGGTCGACCTGGAGAAGCGCGAGCGCGAAACCGGGGCCTGACCCGAGAAACCCGGATCGCGGCCGGGTGTCCGGGCCGGGCCACTGGGCGGCGCAGCCGTTAGGCTCGGCAGGTGCCGAGGTTGCTGATCGTCCATCACACGCCGTCCCCGCATATGCAGGCGATGTTCGAAGCGGTCCTGGCCGGGGCGACCGACCCGGAGATCGAAGGCGTGGAGGTGGTGCGCCGGGCGGCACTTGCCCTCACACCGGACGAGATGCTGGCCGCCGACGGTTATCTGCTGGGAACCCCTGCCAACCTGGGTTATATGTCCGGTGCGTTGAAGCATGCGTTCGACACCTGCTATTACCCGTGCCTGGACAGCACCCGCGGCAGGCCGTACGGGCTGTATGTCCACGGAAACGAGGGTACCGAGGGTGCCGAGCGGAGCGTGGAATCGGTGACCGCCGGACTGGGCTGGGTCAAGGCCGCGGGTTCGGTTGTGGTGATGGGCAAACCGGCGAAGGACGATCTCGAGCAGTGCTGGGAACTGGGCGCTACGGTCGCTGCCCAGCTGATGGGCTGACCTTTCTCCCGAAAGTCGCGCGCTCCCCTGAAATCTGGGGCTGACCCTGCAGTGTTCGGACCGCCATACTGCTTGGACAACGTGTTGTGCGTGAGGGGAGTTGGTGGTGACCGAGAGTGTCGCGGAATTGAGCGTGCCACGCCGGATCGGACTGGTGGAAGACCACGAATCGGTGGCGATCGGATTGTCTGCGATGCTCGGGCCGCAACCGGATCTGATGCTGGTCGCGACCGTCGGCACGGTCGCCGAACTGCTGAAGCATCCGGAATGCCGCCTGGGCGATACGTGGTCGTTGGATCTGGTGGTGCTGGACCTGCGGCTCGCCGACGATTCCACGCCCGAGGACAATGTTCGGACGCTGCGGGAGAACGGTGTGGAAGTGCTGGTGTTCACCGGTGCCGAGAATCCGTACCTGGTGCGTTCGGCTGCACAAGCCGGGGTGCTGGGTGTACTCCGTAAATCGGAGGGTGAGGCCGCGGTGGTCGCCGCGGTGCGGCGCGCCGCCTCCGGGGAGCAGGTGGTGACGACCGACTGGGCAGCCGCTCTCGACGGGGATCCGCAGCTGTCGAGGGTCGGGTTGAGTCCCAGGCAGGAGGAGGTGCTCACCCTGTACGCGTCCGGGGAGAAAGCCTCCCGGGTGGCCCGGCTGACGGGGCTGTCGGAGCAGACCGTGAACGACTATCTGGGCCGGATCCGGCAGAAGTACGCCGACGCGGGACGTCCCGCGCCCACCAAGACCGAGCTGTACAAGCGGGCGGTGGAGGACGGGTGGCTGCCGGTGCCCGAGCATCGTCGGCCATGAACACGGCGTCCGTGCCTGCCGCGCCGTCTTCCCGGCCGGGCCTGTTGCGGATACCGCACGCGGTGCGCTCCGGTGGCCGTGCCGCTGGACCGGAACACGCCGTCGACCGGCTGGAGCGCCGGTTCGGTCTGGTGATCGGGCTTGTCGGAACCATTGCCTGCGTGATGGAGTTGCCCGAGATCATCGTGCAGCACCGCTCGGTCCCACTGGTGTGGACCCTTGTCACGGTGCCGGTGGCCTTCGGCATGCTGCCGGTGCTCGTGGTGGTGTCGATGGTCGCCGGGCCGCGCCTGATCAGGCAGGTGGCGGGTGCCGCCGCGCTCGGCTATCTCACGGCGATGATGCTGGTGCAGGCGCACTACTCCGAGATCGTGGAGGCGCCTGGACCGATCTGGGCGCACCGGCTGATCGCCGTCGGGGTGCTGGCGGCCGCGCTGGCCTGGCGACCGCTGCTCGCCGGCGCCTATCTCGTGGCCGCGTCGGCGATCCCGGGCACCGCGCTGTACGTGATGTTCGACGACATCACGCCGCTGAACGTGGTCGAGAATTTCGTGCGGCAGGCCGGGTTGTGCGGGCTGTTCCTGTGGTGTGTGATGTACGCCCGGGCGGCGGGCGCCCGGGTGGACCGGGAATCGGCGATCGCGAGCGAGCGGGCGGCGGCAATCGCGGGTACCGCCGCCCGGGAACGAGAACGGGCCCGGTTCGCCGCCCTCATCCACGATGGTGTGCTGTCGACACTGCTGGACGCCTCCCGTACCGGCGGCGCCTCTCCGATTCTGCGGGCACAGGCCGAACGCACCCTCGACCAGCTCGACGCCACCCGCGTCTCCGATATCGACCCCGACTATCTGGACGCCGATTCGGCCGTCGGTTTCCTGCGCGCGGCGGTGCACGACGTGAACGCCGGGGTTGCGTTCACGGCCTGTCGCGGGGGCCGCGCGGGTTACCTGCGGATGCCCGTGGAGGCTGCGGGCACCCTGGCGGCGGCGCTGGCGGAAGCCACCCGCAACAGCCTGCGTCATGCCGGCGTCCCCGACCGTCCTGTCCGGCGCACGGTGACGGTGACGGTCGGCGCGGGTGGGCTGCGGGTGGTGATGCGGGACAACGGCCTCGGCTTCGACAGGGAGGCAGTAGCGGTCGACCGGCTCGGCCTGTCGGTCAGTATCTTGGGCCGCATGCGGCAGCTGCCCGGCGGCGCGGGTTTCGTGGAATCGGAACCGGGGGAAGGGACAGTGGTGACCCTGATGTGGGGTAGCGCCGGGGGAGGTGACGATGTCGGATCAGGGCAGTGATATCGAACTGCGCGCTCTGCTCGGTATGCGCGGCCGGGCCGGCGGGGTCTTCCTGGCGGGTCTCACCGCCACGATCACGCTGTACATGCTGCCGCCGTTCCACGATATCCCGTCGGCGCAGGCGGCCCCCGCGTTCGCCGTGATGCTGGGTGCCGCGTTCGTCCTGGTGTTGATCCCCGGCGATCCGCTCCCATGGCCGGCCACCGTCTTCGTGCTGGTGAGCGGGCTGCTGGCCGTAGTGGCGACCCGTCTGAATTTCTACGAGGACTCGCAGCGTCAGCCCTGGGCTGTCTTCGCCTTCTCGTATGTGCTGGGTGTGCTGGTGTTACGCGGAAGGATCGGTGCCGCCTGGGCGGGTGCGGCCGCCGTGACGGCGACCGTCGTGGCAGCCGATCTCGTCCCGGGGATCGAGTTCGGTTCCCTGGTAGTCCTTCTCATCGCGCTCTCCACCCTGCCCGGGGCGACGGTATGTGTCCTGATCATGCGGCCTACCCAGCGTTCGCTGCGGCTGCTGCACGAGGATGCTGCCATGCGTGCGGCCGCCGAGGCGACCATGGACGCCGAGCATGCCGAGCGGGTGCGGCAGTTGGGCCGGTTGGACGAAATCGCCCGACCGATACTCGAACGGATCGCCCGCGGCGGTGAACTCGATGCTCGTGAACGTGTGGAATGCCGGTTGTTGGAGGCGGAACTGCGCGACGGCCTGCGCGCACCGCGGCTTGTCACCGACCAGCTGAACAGTGCCGCGCGCGGTGCCCGGTCCCGAGGCGTAGAGGTGTTGCTGCTCGACGATGGCGGTTTCGCGAGCGTTCCCGGCACGGTGCGCCGGCAAGTGGTGGCTCTCGCGGTCCGGGAGCTGGACGCGGCGAACGCGGGGTCGGTCACGGTCCGGGTGTTGCCCTCCGGGCGGCGCAACATCGCGACCGTCCTGGCCAGCGCGCCCGGTGTAGACCGCCGTACCGAGATCGCCACCTCCGGTCAGGTTCTCGTCTCCACCTGACGGGCGCCCGTTTGGGTCCGGATCAGGGCGTTTCGTCGCGTTTGGAGGCTCCGTAGCCGCCGCGCATCTGGTCGCGCAGGGCACCGGAGACGACTCCGGACATCCAGGAGTTCAACGACTGGCCGCTCTGCGCGGCGGCCTCCTCCGCCCGGGATTTCATCTGTTCGACCAGGCGCAGGGTCACCCGGCTGATATCACCTGTCATCTCCTCGAAGCTGGGGTTGTCGTTCGTGTGGGCGCGCCGGACCTCGATGTCTGCCTCAGTGCCGTGCAGTGAGACGTGCACGCTGCGGTCGCCGAGTTCGGCAGTGACGGTATCGGCGAGTTCGGTGAGTGCCGAGAGCAGCGCCAGCCGGGCGGAGTTCTCCACGGTGTTGGCGAGGGCAGTGGCCGTGGCCTGCGTTTTCTCGTCGCCCAGCGCGGCCGCGGCCACCAGGTCGTCGCGAATGCGGGCGGTGTAGCGGGTCAGATCCATGACACCAGTGTGACGCCATATTCGATGTCGTCAAGGAGCGAATTGGCATCATGCTGACTTTGGGGTGATGTCGCTGTTGCCTGCGCGGCGGCCGGGAACACAGACGAGGGTGTCGAGGCCGATCAGGTGACCGGGTAGCCTTTCTGACCATGACGAACGGTGAATCGACGCCCCCGGTGTTGAGCGCGTCCGGCACAGTAGGTGTCGCGATGGTGTCCCCCTTCAGTGCCGAGGGAAAGCTCGACATAGACACCGGCGTCTCCCTGGCACATCGTCTGGTCGAACGGGGCGTCGACCTGCTCGCGATCTCGGGTACCACCGGCGAATCGCCGACCACCACCGAATCGGAGAAGGCGGACCTGCTGCGCGCGGTCGTCGACGCGGTCGGCAACCAGGCCACCGTGATCGCCGGGGCCGGCACCTACGACACCGCGCATTCGATCGAGTTGGCGCGCAACGCCCAGCGCGCGGGCGCGCACGGACTGCTGGTGGTGACCCCCTACTACTCGAGACCCACCCAGGAAGGCCTGTTCGCGCATTTCACCGCCGTCGCCGACGCCACCGATCTACCGGTCACGCTGTACGACATTCCGCCGCGGTCGGTGGTCCCGATCGCCTCCGACACGATTCGCCGGCTGGCCGAACACCCACGCATCGTCGCAGTCAAGGACGCCAAGGGCGATCTGAACGCGGGTGCCGCGCTGATCGCGGAAACCGATCTGGCCTTCTACTCCGGTGACGACATGTTGAACCTGCCGTGGCTGGCGATGGGCGCGGTCGGCTTCATCAGCGTCATCGGCCACCTGGTGCCGGAACGATTGCGCGAAATGGTCGACGCCTTCACCGCGGGAGATGTGGTTCGCGCCCGTGACATCAACACGAGCCTGCTGTGGCTCAACGCCGCGATGGCCCGGCTCGGGGGTGTGGCGATGACGAAGGGCGGGCTCCGGTTGCTCGGTGTGGACGCGGGCGAACCGCGGCTGCCGCAGATCATGCCCAGCCCCGAACAGCTCGAGGATCTCGCCGCAGATCTGCGCGCGGCAGGGGTGCTCGAATGACCGAACCCGCTGCCCGCCGTCCCCGCCGCACCGCGCGCCGCGGTGCGGGTCCCGCCGCTCCGGCACCGGAGCCGCAGGCCGAACCCGCGCACACCCCTCCGGTTGCGGAATCCGCCGGATCCACTGCCGAAAGGGAATCCGAAACCGTGCCAAGGGAAGCCGAGACCGTCGCCGAGGCCACTGCCCCGGAAGCCCGACCGCAACGGGAACGATCGCGGCGCGGGGGCCGGGCCAAACAGACCGGGCGTGGGCGCGGCGACTCCGCCCGCCCGGCGCCCGCCGCCCCTCCGGAGGCGGCCGCCCAGGACCGTCTGTCGCTGCCCCCCAAGCTTCCGCGTCAGGGTCTGCGGGTGTTCGCGCTCGGGGGTATCGGCGAAATCGGCCGTAACATGACCGTCTTCGAATACGGCGGCAAGCTGCTCATCGTCGACTGCGGAGTGCTGTTCCCCGAGGACCAGCAGCCCGGTGTGGACCTGATCCTGCCCGATTTCCGGCCGATCGAGGACCGGATCGACGATGTGGTGGCCGTAGTGCTGACCCACGGGCACGAGGACCATATCGGCGCAGTGCCGTTCCTGCTGCGCCTGCGCCCCGATATCCCGGTGATCGGGTCGAAGTTCACCCTCGCCCTGGTCGCGGCCAAATGCCGCGAGCACCGACTGCATCCGGCGCTGCTGGAGGTCACCGAGGGGCAGCGCACCGAGCACGGGCCCTTCGAATGCGAATACTTCGCGGTCAACCACTCCATCCCGGATGCCCTGGCGGTGGCCATCCGCACGCCGGCCGGCACGGTCCTGCACACCGGCGACATCAAACTCGATCAGCTGCCGCTGGACGGCCGATTGACCGATCTCGCGGGATTCTCCCGCCTCGGCGACGAGGGCGTGGATCTGTTCCTCGTCGATTCCACCAATGCCGAGGTGCCCGGCTTCGTCACGCCCGAACGGGAGATCGGCGGTGTGCTGGACACGGTGATCGGCAAGGCCCGCCACCGGGTGATCGTGGCGTCCTTCGCCAGCCATGTGCACCGCATCCAGCAGGTGGTGGACGTGGCGCAGAAGTACGGGCGGCGCGTCTGCTTCGTCGGCCGGTCCATGGTCCGCAATATGCAGATCGCCCAGGATCTGGGTTATCTCACGGTTCCGGACGGGATCGTGGTCGATCTGGATCAGGCCGCGACGCTGCCCGGCGACAAGCTGGTTCTCATCTCCACCGGCTCGCAGGGCGAGCCGCTGTCCGCGCTGTCCCGGATGGCCCGGGGCGAACACCGGCAGATTCATATCCGGGCCGACGATCTGGTCGTGCTGGCATCCTCGCTCATCCCGGGCAACGAGAACTCGGTGTTCACCGTCGTCAACGGTCTGGCGCGGCTCGGCGCCACGGTGATCACACAGCAGAACGCGAAAGTGCATGTTTCCGGACACGCTTCGGCCGGGGAACTGCTCTACCTGTACAACGCCGTCCGGCCGACCAACGCCATGCCCGTGCACGGCGAATGGCGGCATCTCCGGGCCAATGCCGCACTCGCGGTGGCCACCGGTGTGCCCGAGGACCGGGTGGTGCTGGCCGAGGACGGGGTGGTGGTGGATCTGGTCGACGGTATCGCCTCGATCGTCGGCCGAGTGCCGGTCGGGCATGTCTATGTCGACGGCCTGTCGGTCGGCGATGTCGGCGAATCCACGCTGTCGGACCGGCTGGTACTCGGAGAGGGCGGTTTCATCGCCATCACCGTCGCGGTCGACGCGACGACCGGTAAGGCGGTGAGCACGCCGGAGGTCAGCGGCCGCGGCTTCTCCGACGATCCCACCGCGCTGTCGGGTGCGGCCGAGCTGGTGGAGGCCGAACTCCTGCGATTGGCCGGTGAGGGTGTCACCGATACCCACCGCATCGCGCAGGCCGTACGGCGGATCGTAGGCCGCTGGGTCGCCGATACCTATCGGCGGCGCCCGATGATCGTGCCCACCGTGCTCGGCGTCTGAGGCCCGGACACACGAAACCGCCGGAGGGTCCAGCCCTCCGGCGGTTTCTCGTTCAGGTCCCGATCGTGGGGTGGATCAGGAGTCGGGCTGGCAGGCCGCCGAATCCAGCTGCGCGGATTTGACGATATTGCACGCGAACCCGTGCGCGATCTTCCACTGATCGCCTTCGGCCACGAAGTCGACGGTCGCGTTCTCCACCGGGCTACCGCCGATGGTGACATCGGCGTCGGCGGTCACCTTGCCGCCGACCGGTTCGCCGACATTGGTGATCTTGACCGTGACCTCGTTCTTCTTGGCGGCCTCGACGAGCTTGTCCACCAGCTGCGGATCCTGCTCGGCGTCCTCGATCCAGACCAGTTTCTCTTTCTCGCCGACCGAGCCGTCGAGCGCGCGGTTGATCTTGTCGTTCAGCTCTTCGGCCGTGGGCTTGGGCAGGTTCGGCGCGGGCGTGGTGGTCGGCGCCTTACCCTCCTCCCGGCCGTCCTGGGTTTTACCCGATTCGAATTCGGCGGCGGCCTCGGTGCTCGTGGCGGCCGCGTCGGTCGAGGTGTCCTCGGTGGATGAGCACGCGGTGAATGTCAGGGCGGCGGCGGCCATTGTCGCGGCGGCCACAACCCGGATCGGACGGATTTTCACAGTTCTGATTCCCCTACGAAGTAGTCGGCGAATTCGGCGCCGGCCGGAAAATTTGGTCGGTACGAACTCACAGGTCGTAGCCGGAGGTGCAGTTCCAGTGTTCGATCACGGCGCTGCCGGGGTTGTTGGCCAGCGCCTCGGAGCGGGCCGCGGCCCGGGTGGCGCCGGAGCCGTAGCTCAGCCAGCTGTCCGAAACCGCGAGCGCGCCGCATCCGTTGCGCCAGGAGATCTTGGCGACGCAATCGGCGGCGCCGCAGCTGCTCTCGGCGGCCTGCTCGGCTTCGGAGTAGCTGTCGTAGTCATAGGACCAGCCGTAGTTGCCGGTGGACAGGGATACCGCGATGGCCCCGTAGTAACTACTGGACTGCGCGTGCGCCGGAGTCACCGAAGCGGCGAGCAATGAACCGATGGTCGCCACCAGAACGGCGGCAACGGTGAGAAACTTCTTCAAGGTGTTCCCATCTGTGCGTTTCGGTCCACGACCCTTATGGACCGAATGACAAAGTACAGAGCATCTCTGCCGCGGAGCAACCGGTTCGGTTTCGCATTCCCTCCCCGATCACTGGGTCTCGGCTAGATTCATCGTGTGAACATGGCTCAGCGTGAACGCCGTGCATTGGTCGAAACGATGAAGGGCACCGGCCCGGACGCGCCCACATTATGCGGTGAGTGGTCCGTGCGCGAACTCGCGGCGCACCTGGTGGTGCGGGAACGACGACCCGATGCCGCGCCGGGAATCATGTTGCGTCCCTTCGCCGGCTATCTGCAGCGAGTCCAGGACAAGGCGGCCGGCCGGCCGTTCGACGCTCTCCTGGAGCAGGTCCGTACCGGCCCGCCCTGGTGGTCGCCGCTGCGGCCGGTGGACGCGTTCGCGAATCTGAGCGAGATGTTCGTCCATCACGAGGATGTTCGCCGTGCGCGTCCCGGATGGGAGCCGCGGGACCTGCCCGCCGAGGATCAGCAGCGGCTGTGGTCGATGCTGCGCCGAATGGGCAAGATGGCGTACCGGAAATCGCCGGTGCCGGTGGAATTCTCGATACCCGGCGGAGACCGGATCCGGATCGTGGACGGTGCCGGGCCCGCGGTGACGCTGACCGGCACGCCCGCCGAACTGCTCCTGCACGCCTTCGGGCGCGATCAGGTCCGGATCGATACCGAGGGGGAACCGGACGCCGTCCGTCAGGTGCTGGCACTCGATCGTTCGATCTGAGCGCCCGCCGCGCGAGCGGTGTCCGGCATTGCGCTGGTTGCCGGCGGCACCGCCGCCGGGAGCGAATTCCGGGCCGTGACCACGGGAACGTAGGCGGACGAGAGCCGCCCGCGGAGCGATTTTCCCGCCGTCGTAGCGGGGGTGACCAGTGTTGCGGATGGTCCGGATGGGGTTGTTGCGGCTAGCCTGAGGCCATGGCAGGTAAGTCCCGCGGCACAACCACACCTGGTACGCGGGCGGGATCGGCTCGGGGGCGGACCACCGCGGCGCGTTCTCGTTCGGGCAATTCGCGTCAGGCGGCCGGCGCAGCGAAAGCGCAGAGCCCGGCGCGGAAAACCACCCGGCGGGCGGCGCGCCCGGGCACCGGAACCCGTCCCGCCCGGGGCGCGGCCCGCCGCACCGCGGCGTCGCGCCGATCCGATACGGCGCCCCTGGCGGTGTTCAGCCGGATGGTCAGCGGCGGCTGGACCGTCGCGGCACGGGGGCTCGGCGCCACCACCCGGGCCATCAGCCGGGCCGGGGAGATCGAACACGGCCATCGCCGTGACGGGGTCGCGCTCGGATTGATCGCGCTCAGTGCGGTGATCGCGGCCGCTGTCTGGCTGTCGGCGGGCGGTCCGATCGGACGCGCGGTGGAGGCCGTCATCCGCGCGATCAGCGGTTCGGCGGCAGCGCTCCTGCCGTTCGTGGCCGCCGCTGTCGCGGTGGTGTTGATGCGCACCGAGCCGCGGCCGGATATCCGCCCGCGCCTGGTGCTGGGCGGGCTGCTGATCGGGCTGCCGTTGCTGGGGTTGTGGCATATCGCCGACGGTGCCCCGGCGGACGCCGCGGGCCGTGCCGACGCCGCCGGATTCGTCGGATTCGTCATCGGCGGGCCGGTCACCGACGGGCTCACGGCTTGGCTGTCGGTGCCCATACTGCTGCTGGCCGTCGTATTCGGCGTACTCCTGGTTACCGGCACGACAATGCGGGAAGCGCCCCAGCGGCTGCGGGAGTTCTTCGGTGCGCCCGGTTACGGCGACGACGCCGACTATCGCGACGGTTACGACCCGGTGGACGAATACGACGCCGACTCCGGCGAGGCGCCCGCGAAGTCGCGGCGCCGCCGGCGCACCCCGGTCGAGAACTATCCCGCCGACGAGTTCGTGGGTCCCACGGCGGGCGGTGCGGGCGAGCCGCCGCTGCGCGATGCCAAGCCGATCGCCACCGGCTCCGACGGCGAACAGCCCGCGGGCCGCCGCACACGCAAACCCGCCGCGCCCGCCGCGGTCGATCAGACCCCGCCGCCGCTCCCGGAACCGGAATTCGTCACCGACCGGGTCACCGAGGGTGATTACACGCTGCCGCCGATGAGCCTGCTCATCGAGGGCGATCCGCCCCGCAAACGCAGCGCCGCCAATGAATCGATGATCGAGGCCATCACCGAGGTGCTGGTGCAGTTCAAGATCGACGCGGCGGTGACCGGATTCGTCCGGGGCCCGACCGTGACCCGGTACGAGGTGGAACTCGGCCCCGGGGTGAAGGTCGAGAAGATCACCGCGCTCACCCGCAATATCGCGTACGCGGTGGCCACCGAGAACGTGCGTCTGCTCGCCCCGATCCCGGGTAAGTCCGCGGTCGGTATCGAGGTGCCCAACGCCGACCGGGAACTGGTCCGGCTCGCCGATGTGCTCACCGCGCCCTCCACGCGCAACGACCACCATCCGCTGGTGATCGGGCTGGGTAAGAACATCGAGGGCGAGTTCGTCTCGGCGAATCTGGCCAAAACGCCCCATCTGCTGGTCGCCGGTTCCACCGGCTCCGGTAAGTCGAGTTTCGTGAACTCGATGCTGGTATCGCTGTTGCAGCGGGCCACGCCGGACGAGGTCCGGATGATCCTGGTCGACCCGAAGATGGTGGAACTCACCCCCTACGAGGGCATCCCGCATCTGATCACGCCCATCATCACCCAGCCGAAGAAAGCCGCCGCGGCGCTGGCCTGGCTGGTGGAGGAGATGGAACAGCGGTACCAGGACATGCAGGCCAGCAAGGTCCGGCATATCGACGATTTCAACCGGAAGGTGAAATCCGGGGCCATCACGACGCCGCTGGGCAGTGAGCGGGTGTACCGGCCGTACCCCTACATCCTGGCGATCGTCGACGAACTCGCCGACCTGATGATGACCGCGCCCCGCGATGTCGAGGACGCCATCGTCCGGATCACGCAGAAGGCGCGCGCGGCCGGTATCCATCTGGTGCTGGCCACCCAGCGGCCGTCGGTGGATGTGGTGACCGGCCTGATCAAGACCAATGTGCCGTCCCGGCTGGCCTTCGCGACATCGTCACTCACCGATTCGCGCGTTATCCTCGACCAGCCCGGCGCCGAGAAGCTCATCGGTATGGGTGACGGACTCTTCCTGCCGATGGGCGCGGGTAAACCGACCCGGTTGCAGGGCGCCTTCATCAGCGATGAGGAGATCCACGCGGTCGTCGAGTTCACCAAGAACCAGGCCGAGCCCGAATACACCGAAGGCGTCACCGCGGCCAAGGCCGGGGAGAAGAAGGACGTCGATCCCGATATCGGTGACGATCTCGATGTGTTCCTGCAGGCGGTAGAGCTGGTCGTGACCTCGCAGTTCGGATCCACCTCCATGTTGCAGCGCAAACTCCGGGTCGGATTCGCGAAGGCGGGCCGGTTGATGGATCTCATGGAGACCCGGGGTGTGGTGGGGCCGAGTGAGGGGTCCAAGGCGCGTGACGTGCTGATCAAACCGGATGAGCTGGACGGCCTGCTCTGGTCGATCCGCGGCGGCGGTGCCGATGAGGAGCCGGAACCGGACGACGAGTGACGCGCGCGGACGTCGCGTGGTCGGGCCGGACGCGGCCGGTCGTATGAGACGATTGCCGGCGACGACCCCGCAAGCCGGGTGAATCGGGCATATCGGGCATGATTGAGACCATGACTCGTACCGCTGAACGGATCGCCGCATGCAGGTAACCGCTCTCATCTGGGGAATCACCATCGCGGTGATCCTCGGCCTGTTCGTTTTCGATTTCTTCGCACATGTGCGCACTCCGCACGAACCGACCTTCCGTGAGTCCGGGTTCTGGTCCGCGGTGTACATCGGTCTGGCCCTCGCCTTCGGCGGTGTGATCGCCTGGAAGTGGGGCGGGACCTTCGCCGGCGAGTACTACGCCGGCTTCGTCACCGAGAAGGCGCTCTCGGTGGACAACCTGTTCATCTTCCTGATCATCATGTCCACCTTCGCGGTACCGCGGATCTATCAGCAGAAGGTGCTGCTCATCGGCATCGTGGTGGCCCTGGGTATGCGCGGTGTCTTCATCGCGGTCGGCGCCGCGGCGATCAGCGCGTTCAGCTGGGTCTTCTACCTTTTCGGCCTGTTCCTGGTCTACACCGCGGTGAAACTGCTGAAGGACAGCGGTCACGAGGTCGCGGAGGAGCAGAAACGCGACAGCCGGATCGTCGCGCTGACCAAGCGACTGGTGCCGACCACCGACACCTACGACGGCGACAAACTGGTGACCCGGATCGACGGCCGCCGCGTGGTGACCCCGATGCTGCTCGCGCTGCTGGCCATCGGGTTCGCCGATCTGCTGTTCGCGCTCGACTCGATTCCGGCCATCTACGGCCTGACCGAGGAGCCCTACATCGTGTTCACCGCGAACGCTTTCGCGCTGATGGGCCTGCGCCAGCTGTACTTCCTGATCGGTGGCCTGCTCGACCGGTTGGTCTATCTGTCCTACGGCCTGGCGGCCATCCTGGCCTTCATCGGTATCAAACTGGTGCTGCACGCCCTGCACGAGAACACGCTGCCGTTCATCAACGGCGGCGAGCACGTGAGCGTGCCGGAGATCTCCACCGCGCTGTCGCTCTCGGTGATCCTCGGCATCCTGGTGGTGGCCACAGTCGCCAGCCTGCTGCGCACCCGCGGGCGCGCCCGGCCGCAATCGGCCGCGGGGTCCGGCGACTAGTTCCGGTGTGTCCCGGCCGGCACGATTCCCGGCCGGGACGTCCGGCGTCTCAGTCGGCCAGCACGCCGAAAACGGGTTGCCATTCGACGGCGCGGACTTCGTCGATCAGCTTCTCCTGCGCGAAGGGGTCCTGCGGCAGCACTTCGCCGAGTGTCGCGCTGTCGGCCGCCCGGAACAGCAGCAGCGCACCGGAACCGTCCGGATACGGTCCGCTGGTGACCAGCGTGCCCTCGGCGAGCAGGCCGGCCAGCCACGCTCGGTGGCGCGGACGATGGGTATCGCGGTCGGCGGAAGTGGCGTCGGAATAGGTGTAGTGAACAGCGAAGATCGGCACGATACGACTCTAGTGCGCGGCTCGATCGCGCCAGTTGCCCCGGGCGGGAGGGCTGTTGACCGCTCCCACCGGATCTCACAGGGTGAGCAGCATCCGGGTGTTGCCGAGAGTGTTCGGTTTCACATAACTCAGATCCAGGAACTCCGCGACACCGGTGTCGTAGGACCGGCACATCTCCGCGTACACCTCCGCGGTCACCGGGGTGCCGTCGATCTCCGCGAAGCCGTGGTGAGCGAAGAACTCGACCTCGAAGGTCAGTACGAACAACCGGCTCAGCTCCAGCTCCCGGGCCACCTCGACCAGATGCTCCACGATGAGTTTGCCCACACCGTGGCCTTTCACATCCGGAAGGACCGCCACGGTGCGCACTTCGCCGAGATCGGCCCACAGTACGTGCAGCGCACCGCAGCCCACGACTCGATCACCGAGCTCGGCGACCCAGAACTCCTGCACCGATTCGTAGAGGTTGACGAGATTCTTCTCCAGCAGGATGCGCCCCGCGTACACATCGACGAGCCCCTTGATCGCCGGGACATCCGAGGTGCGGGCGCGCCGCACCCGTACGGTGGCGGTCCGCGTCCCGGGCGCGTCGCTGGTCGAACCACCCAGTGGTCCCCGTGAGGTCATGGGGTGCACAGTAGTCGGCCGGGCTACCGATAGTCTGGGTGTGTGCCGCAGATCCCGCCCTCCCGCTCGACCCCGCGCGCCTGTCCCGGCGCGGCGGCCGATGGGCGGCCATGAGCGTGCACCCCGAGGAGATCGACCGGCGGCTCACCGCGCCCGGACCGCCGCGCGGCGGACTCGTCCCCGCGCCCGCCGAATCCGCGGTCCCGCTGCTGAATATCGCGAACATCCTCACCATGATCCGGATCGCGCTGGTCCCGCTGTTCGTCCTGGCGCTGTTCGCCGACGGTGGCCACCAGAGCGGATGGCGGATCACCGCGACCGCGCTGTTCGCGCTCGCCGCGGTCACCGATCGGTTCGACGGCCAGCTGGCCCGCAAGTACGGACTCGTCACCGATTTCGGAAAACTGGCCGACCCCATCGCCGACAAGGCGCTCATCGGTTCCGCGCTCATCGGGCTGTCGGTCCTGGGTGATCTGGCGTGGTGGATGACCGTCGTCATCTGCGCCCGTGAAATCGGGGTCACGCTGTTGCGGCTGGCGGTGGTGCGCCGCGGGGTCATCCCGGCCGGTCGCGGCGGGAAGCTCAAAACCCTGGTCCAGTCGGTGGCCATCGGCGTGCTGCTACTGCCGCTGTCCGGTGGTTTCGCGACCGCGGGAATGGCCTTGATGTGGATCGCGTTGGTGCTGACAGTGGTAACAGGGCTGGATTATGTCGGTCAGGCCGCCAGGCTGTGGCTGGCCGGACCCCACCGCACCCGCGCATGACCGTGGAGCAGGCCGGTCCGCTGACCGCCGGCACCGTCGCCGCGGATCTCGTCACCGCCCTCCGGCTCCGGGGGCAGACGATGGCGACCGCCGAATCGCTCACCGCGGGTCTGGTGGCCGCCACGATCGCCGGAGTACCCGGCGCGAGCGTTGTCCTGCGTGGCGGCCTGGTGGTGTACGCGACCGATCTCAAACACCGTCTCGCCGGGGTCGACGAGCAGGTCCTCGCCACTGAGGGGCCAGTGGCGGCGAGCACCGCGCAACAGCTCGCCGTCGGCGCGCGGACCTGCTGCGGCGCCGATTGGGGAGTAGCACTCACCGGGGTCGCCGGCCCCGACCCACAGGACGGTATCGACGTCGGCACCGTCTTCCTCGGTCTCGCTGGTCCCCGGCATACCGAGGTGATGCGGTTGAAACTCACCGGCGACCGGTGGAATATCAGGTTCACAGCGACACAGACCGCGGTCCAGGAACTGCTGCGGTGTGTGCGGAGCGAATCACCTACCCGGTGAGCAGTTCCGCGGCCGGCCCGGGAACCCACGGGGTCGGTTCGGACGTTGTGCGAAGAGAGAACCGCGTGCGTGCCGTGGGCTACGCCTACCGGGAGAAGGAGAACTCGATGACGCTGCTGCGAGAAGCGATCGGGGACAGTCTGCGGCGTGCGCGCCTCGCCCAGAGCCGGACCCTGCGTGAAGTGTCCACCTCGGCGCGGGTGAGCCTGGGGTACCTCTCCGAAGTCGAGCGGGGACGCAAGGAGGCCTCCAGCGAGCTGCTGGCCGCGATCTGCGAGGCCCTCGACGTTCCCCTTTCCCGGGTGCTCTGGGATGTCAGCACGGCCATCGCCGGTGAGGATCTCCCCGTCGCCGCCGGCGCTGCGGGCCGCCGACCCGCCGAAATGGCGGGTACCCCGGCCGCCGCGGAACCGGTCTCCGATACCCCGGCCGCCGAACCCGCCGCCCCGGCCGCTTCGGCGGCGGCCGGTGTCCGGGCACATGTCGACGGGGACACCCGGATCGTCATACCCGCACCCACGAACGGTCCGCTGGTCCTGGTCGAAGCCGCCTGACCGGTTATAGCGGCGGTATACCCGATCGTGACAATGCGCGTGGCGCGCAGGACCGGATAGATTCGTAGTATGCGTCGGCGCGGCCGCTCTCGGCGAGACGCGGCGTCGTTCGGTAGCCGGTACCCGGTGCCGGATGGTGGAGGATAGGCATATACGAGTGCGTGACGGTCGCGCACTCCGAGTCGCCCAGGCGGCACAGTAGATGGAGGCGGGATCAACCGATGGCTAATCCGTTCACGAAGGCCTGGAAATACCTGATGGCCCTCTTCGACTCCAAGATCGAGGAGCACGCGGATCCGAAGGTCCAGATTCAGCAGGCTATCGAAGAGGCTCAACGTCAGCACCAGGCCCTGTCGCAGCAGGCAGCCTCGGTGATCGGAAACCAGCGGCAGCTGGAGATGAAACTGAACCGGCAACTCGACGAGGTCGAGAAGCTCAACGCCAATGCGCGGCAGGCGGTCGTGCTCGCCGACCAGGCCAACGGCGCCGGCGATGCCGAGAAGGCGATCCAGTACACCAACGCCGCCGAGGCATTCGCCGCGCAGCTGGTCACGGCCGAACAATCGGTCGAAGATCTGAAGGTCCTGCACGACCAGTCACTGCAGGCGGCCGCCCAGGCCAAGAAGGCGGTCGAGCAGAACGCCATGTTGCTGCAGCAGAAGGTCGCCGAGCGCACCAAACTGCTCAGCCAGCTCGAACAGGCCAAGATGCAGGAGCAGGTCAGTGCTTCCCTGCAGCAGATGGACAGCACCCTGTCCGCCCCCGGCAGCGTCCCCAGCCTGGACGCGGTGCGGGAGAAGATCGAACGGCGCTACGCCACCGCGCTCGGCTCGGCCGAACTCGCCCAGAACACCGTCCAGGGGCGCATGATGGAGGTCCAGCAGGCCAGCGTCCAGATGGCCGGGCACAGCCGGCTCGAGCAGATCCGCGCCTCCATGCGTGGAGACGCGCTCCCCTCCGGCAACACCAACTCGGCGATCGACGCCGGCAAGTCCGCGACGGAGCCGGCGCAACCACAGCCCCAGATGAACAAAGGCCAGACCGCACAGCAGTAGCGGATCTCAGAGTCGGCGAGGAACAGCAGCATGCCATCGGAACGGTCCCGATTCCGGGCCGGGACCCGGGACCTCACCCGCGCCTGGCCCGAACTGCAGCCGCAGGCCGCATACGTCGCCGACACGCTGCGCACAGCCGGAGAGAATGCGTTCGTCGCAGTCCGCCGCTGGGCGGATCCGCGCGAACGCGAACTCCGTAGACGCCGCCGGGCCCGGCGGCGCAGTATCGGCCTGGGTACCGTTTCCGGTCTCACCACCGCCGGAGCGGTCGGATTGGTGATCCTGTCCGCTCCCGCCTGGGCCGTGGTGGTACTCGGTGGCGGCGCTGTCGTGCTGGTCACCGGTGCGGCGCTCAGCACTCGCCGCTATCTGCGGCTGCGACGTGCTCCGCTGCCACTGGCCGGGTACGTGCCGCGCAGACTTCCCGCCGCCCGGTCCACCACCCGACCCGCGATGGCCCGGCTGGCCCGCGCCGAACAAGTCCTGCACGATGTGGCCGGCCAGATCGCCCGCTCTCGCCGCCTCCCGTCGGACGAACTCGAGGATATGGTGGCCACCGCGGCTTCCGGCGCGGCCGCGCTCACCGCGCTGGCCGCCGATATCGCCACCATGGAAGACGCGGTCCGCGCGCTCGGCGGCAACGCGGCCGAACTCGCCGGCGCGGCCGATGCCCGCCGGCTCGAGGAAACGGTGCAGTCGATGCTCGCCCGGCTCGATACCGGGGTCGTCGAGTACGAACACGTCGTGGCCGCGGCTACTCGGGTGCTCGCGGTGGACGAGACGGGTGCCTTGCGCTACGCGTTCGACGGTATCGTCGCCGACCTCCGCCAGGCCGCCGACCGGATGGACGGCTGGGCGCAGGCCCTCACCGAACTCGCCGACCGGGCGCCGGAGACGCTGTTGCCGCCGGCGGCCGCCGCGGCACCCCGGCAGCAGCCTGTCGCTGAGGCGGCCCGGCGCCGGGATCGTTCCTGAGCCCTCAGGGACAACCCTGATCTTCCCCGGATATTGCTTCTCACCTGGTGATTTCCCGACTCCGCGGTGCCATGCTCGAAGCAGGAGACAACCGCTGGGAGGCACTTATGCTCTGGAAGATCATCGGCGTGGTCGCCGTCGTCTGGATCGCGCTGGCGGTGATCGGCGCATTGATCAAAGGCCTTTTCCCGATCCTGGTGATCGGCGCGGTGGTGTTCGGCCTGTATCTGCTCTACAAGGCGATCTCGGGCTCGAACGACAACTCGGTCACCAAAGTCTGATCCGAATCGCGTAGCGCCGGGCCGGATGTTCCGCCACCAGGCGGGATATCCGGCTTTCCCTGTCGCGGGCAGCGCGGCGGTGTTTGAATGGGGTGGTGCAGCACTTTCCGGAGGATTGGCAGCGCGCCCTGGTCATCGTGGCCCACCCCGACGATATCGAGTACGGGGTCGCCGCGGCGGTGGCCCGCTGGACCGGCCAGGGCAAAGACGTCCGGTACCTGTTGGTGACCTCGGGCGAAGCGGGGATCGCCGGGGTGCCGCCCGCGGAGTCCGGACCGCTGCGCGAAGCCGAGGAGCGCGCCTCGGCGGCGGTCGTCGGGGTGCGCGAGGTCGAGTTCCTCGGCCATCCGGACGGCCGGATAGAGGCGAATCCCGCACTGCGGCGTGATCTGGCCGCCGCGATCCGCAGGCACCGGCCGGAGGTGGTGGTACTCGGCCATTTCGGCCCGACCTGGGCGCCGGGCATCGTCAACAGTGCCGACCACCGTGCCGTCGGCCGAGCCGGTCTGGACGCGGTATCCGACGCCGGCAACGAATGGATATTCCCCGACCTCACCGAATCCGCGCCGTGGTCCGTGCGATGGGCGGCCGTGGCGGTCCCCGCGGGGGCCACCCACGCGGTGGACGTCACCGCGACCGTCGGTGTCGCCGAGCGATCACTGGCCGAACACCGCCGGTACCTCGAGGTCCTGAGTCCGGAACCGGTGGCCGACCAGGTGCGCGCGGTCGTGAACATGACGACGGGCCCGCTCACCGGGTTCGACGCCGAACGCGCCGTCGGATTCGAACTGTTCACCTTCGCTGGTTGAGTCGGCGGCGGCGCCGGAGTCCCGAAGGGAACCGGCCCGGGGGTTCGCTGTGGCGGACGTGTCGAACCGATGCCGAAAAGCACAGCTCAACCCCGCGCGCGCCGGTACGCAAAAGACATGGCAGGGTGGGCGGATGCGAGTAGCCGTCGTCGCCGGTCCCGATCCGGGCCATGCGTTTCCCGCTATCGCGTTGTGCCTGCGTTTCCGCGATGCGGGTGATGAGCCCGTCCTTTTCACCGGCCCCCGGTGGTTCGACGCCGCGCGCGCCGCCGGTATCGGTGTTCGGCGGTTGAAGGGGCTGGCGCCCCGTCCTATCGACGACGACGCGGATGCCGGCGCGCGGATTCATCAACGGGCCGCCTATATCTCGACCGAGATCCTGCCCGAACTCGGCGCCATGCTGCCCGAACTCGTCGTCTCCGACGTACTCACCGCCGGCGGCGGGATGGCCGCCGAACGGTTGCGGGTGCCGTGGGTGGAACTCTCGCCGCATCCGCTGTACCTCCCGTCGAAAGGTCTGCCGCCCATCGGAAGTGGACTCGCGCCGGGGACCGGTATCCGCGGGCGTGCGCGGGACACGGTGCTGCGGGCGTTCACCGACCGTGCCGTGCGGACCGGGACGCGGCAGCGTGAGATGGCCAGGGTCGGTGTGGGATTGCCCGCTGCCGATCCGGGTCCGGCCGCGCGGCTCGTCGCCACCTTGCCCGCGCTGGAGGTGCCGCGCCCGGATTGGCCGGCGGAAGCCGAAGTGGTCGGCCCGCTGCTGTGGGAACCCACCGACCGGCGGCTGGAACGGCCGCCGGGCGACGGCCCGCTGGTGGTGGTGGCGCCGTCCACCGCGCATACCGGGGTGACCGGAATGGCGGAGACGGTGCTGGAGGCGCTGGCGGGAACCGGTGTCCGGGTGGCGATCTCCATGCTCGACGAACCGCCGCATCCGCTGCCGGAGTGGGCGACCGCCGGGCTGGGCCGGCAGGACGAACTACTCGCCGACGCGTCGGTGGTGGTCGGCGGTGGTGGGCACGGACTGCTGGCCAAGTCGCTGTCCGCGGGTGTGCCGGTGGTGACCGTCCCCGGCGGTGGTGACCAATGGGAACTGGCCAATCGCGCGCAACGGCGAGGAGTGTCGCTGTTGGTCCGGCCGCTCACCGCGGAGGCTGTGCGGGACGCCGTGCTCCGCGTGCTGGGGGAGCCGCGGTTCACCGAAGCGGCGCGGGAGGCGGCCGCCGGCGCGGATGCGGTGGCCGATCCGGTCCGGATCTGTCAGCGGGTACTGGATTCGGTGCGGGCGCACTGACCGGGCCGTGCCCACCGCTATCGGTGCGAGTATGTTGTGCCCGGTGCGGTTGACGGAATTCCAGGAACTCATGCACACCGAATTCGGCGAGGCGCGCGGCGACGCTCTGCTCAATGATCACGCCATCCTCGCGCTCGGCAGCCGGACCGGTGCTGCCGCCATCGAAGCCGGTGTCGATCCTCGCGAAGTATGGCGCGCGCTCTGCGCCGAATTCGACGTACCGCGCTCCCGGTGGTGATATCGCCGGGCGATCACGTCCTTCGGGAGTGATGCCGCGCCGCCTTCGCGCGGTTGCCGCAGGTAGCCATGGATGCCGACGGCGGATGCCGTTCCTGGACGTGTCGTAGCAGAACAGCATCATCGACGCGCAGCGCGCATCCACGGCACCCGGCCGGAAGGGGATGAGACCGCGCTCCCGCAGCGGTGACCGCGCGGCGAGCACCTGCCCGACGACGCGCGGAGGCGTAGCTTGACTCGAACACCTGTTCGTCTAGGCTGAGGCGCGAACTTGTCGGTGCCGCCCTCTACTGTGGGCGCCAACCACACCACCTATCGATCCACCCGGTGAAAAGGGGAGACACAATGGCGCCACAGCCCTACGACCGCGACAAGGCCCTCGAACTCGCGCTCGCGCAGGTCGAGAAGAGTTTCGGCAAGGGGGCGGTGATGCGTCTCGGGGAAGAAGCCCGCCAGCCGATCTCGGTGATTCCGACCGGATCCATCGCCCTCGACGTCGCACTGGGGATCGGCGGTCTGCCCCGCGGCCGGGTCGTGGAGATCTACGGTCCGGAAGCCTCCGGTAAAACCACCGTCGCCCTGCACGCGGTCGCCAATGCTCAGGCGGCGGGGGGCGTGGCCGCGTTCATCGACGCGGAACACGCCCTCGATCCCGACTACGCCGCCAAGCTCGGCGTCGATACCGACGCGCTGCTGGTCTCCCAGCCGGATACCGGTGAACAAGCCCTCGAAATCGCCGATATGCTGGTCCGCTCCGGCGCCATCGATATCATCGTCATCGACTCGGTGGCCGCGCTGGTGCCCCGCGCCGAGATCGAAGGTGAAATGGGTGACAGTCACGTCGGCCTGCAGGCCCGCCTGATGAGCCAGGCATTGCGCAAGATGACCAGCGCCCTGAACAATTCCGGCACCACCGCCATCTTCATCAACCAGTTGCGGGAAAAGATCGGCGTCATGTTCGGTTCCCCCGAAACGACAACGGGCGGAAAGGCTTTGAAGTTCTACGCTTCCGTGCGGCTCGATGTACGTCGTATCGAAACGTTGAAGGACGGTAGTGACGCGGTAGGAAACCGTACTCGCGTGAAGGTCGTGAAGAACAAAGTCTCACCGCCTTTCAAACAGGCTGAATTCGATATTCTGTACGGCCACGGAATTTCGAAGGAAGGCTCGCTGATCGATATGGGGGTGGAACACGGGTTCATTCGTAAGTCCGGATCCTGGTACACCTACGAAGGGGATCAGCTCGGGCAGGGCAAGGAAAACGCCCGGAAATTCCTCCTGGAGAACATCGATATCCGGGACGAAGTCGAGAAGAAGATCAAGGAAAAGCTGGGGATCGGCGCGGATGTCACCGCGCTGGAGGCGGAAGAGACCCCGGCCGATTTCTGACCAGATGGACCAGTGGGGCGCGTCGCGCTCCGACGCCGCCGATCCGGTGGCACAGGTGCGGCGGCGACTCGACGAACTCCTGGCGGCCGGTGGGAGCACCACCGGGCCGGCCCGGAGTTCCCGGCCGGGCGAGCCCGATCCGCAGCGGGCTCGCCCGGCCGGCTCCGGACCGGGCGGGGGTGAACGATCCGCTGCTCGAAGTGACGCCGAAGGCGATCCGGGTGGCGATGCGCCCGCAGCGGATGTCGAACAGGCCCGGGAGGCTTGTCTACGGCTGCTGGCCGTCCGCGCTCGCAGCCGGGCCGAACTGGCGCAGCGTCTGTCTGCCAAGGGAATCCCGGTCGAGGTGGCCGACCGGGCGCTGGACCGGCTGGCCGACGTCGGACTGATCGACGACGCCGACTTCGCCCGGCAGTGGGTGCGCGAGCGGCACGGTTTCTCCGGAAAAGGGCGGCGAGTCCTCGCCCAGGAGCTGCGGCGCAAAGGGGTGTCTCCGGAGGATTCCGTGGCAGCGCTGGAAAGCGTCACCGCCGACGACGAGTACGACCGCGCGACCGAACTCGTGCGCCGCAAACTGCGGAGCCTGCCCGCGGGACTGGACCGGGATAAGGCCATCCGGCGGCTGGTGGGGATGCTCGCCCGCCGCGGGTACGGGCATTCCGTGGCGTATTCGGTGGTCAAGGCCGAATGGGAGGCACTCGGCACGGATTCCGGGGAGTTCGGCGACGGGGACGCGCCGTTCGAGTGAGTCGCCCGGAGCAATAGCACAGTGGTGGCCCGGATCCCTCGTCGAGGGATCCGGGCCACGGAACTATCGGCTGTGTTACCCGTGCGCAACCCGGCAGCCGAGCGGGCGCCCATCCGGTAGCGACGCCCAAGGGCCGGCCTGTCCGGCCTACTTGGTGATATCCACCCCGGGTACTGCGTCGCCGATCACCGAATCGGCGGCGACCACCGCGGCACCGCGTTTGCGGCGGCCCGAACGCAACCGCTTCTCCAGCTGGGTGGCGACCGTGGACAAGAGCACGTTCAGCACGATCATGATGATCGCGACGACGATGAGTGCCGGGATCGTATTCGATTCGGCGGCGCCGAGCTGCTGCGCGCTACGAACGACCTCCTCGTAGGTGATCACATAGCCGAGCGCCGAATCCTTCAGGGCGACCACCATCTGTGAGATCAGGGCCGGGAGCATCGCGGTGACCGCCTGCGGGAGCAGGATGAGCCGCATCAGCTGGCCCTTGCGCAGGCCGAGCGCGACACCGGCCTCGGACTGCCCTTTGGGGAGCGACAGAATTCCGGCGCGCACGATCTCCGCGATCACCGAGCCGTTGTAGATGGTCAGCGCGGTCACCACGGCCGACAGCGCCAGGTATTCGGAGGCGAAGAGGTCGTATTCGGAGTACAGCGCGAACAGGAAGATCATCAGGATCAGCACCGGGATGGCGCGAGCGATCTCGACGATCGTGCCCGCCGTCCAGCGCACCCAGCGGTGCTCGGAGAGCCGGGCGACACCGAAGACCATGCCGAGAACCAGCGCGAACACGATCGACAGCACTGCCGCGACGATGGTGCCGCGCAGGCCGGGCAGGATATAGGTCGTCCACACCGCGCCGTCGAGGAACGGCTCCCATTTCTCGGCTGTGAACTGCCCTTTGTCGGCGAAGCCGCGGTAGACGAACCACGCCGCGGCGAGGACCACCACCAGCACCACGATCGAATAGACGATATTGCGGATCCGGGCGGCCGGACCCGGCGCGTCGTAGAGAACGGAGGGCGTGCGGCTCATCGGGCCACCTCGAATCGTTTGGCCAGATACCCGAACAGCAGGCCGGCCGGCAGGGTCAGGATGACGAAACCGACGGTGAAGATGAGGCCGATGGTCAGCAGCGCCGCCTCGGTTTCGATCATGTTCTTCATCAGGAACGAGGCTTCGGCGACACTGATCGCGGAGGCCACTGTCGTGTTCTTGGTGAGTGCGATGAACACGCTGCCCAGCGGGGCGATCACCGAGCGGAACGCCTGCGGCAGCACGATGATCCGCAGGTTCTGCAGAAAACTCAGGCCCAGCGAGCGCCCGGCCTCGGACTGCCCCATCGGCACTGTATTGATGCCGGCGCGCAGCGATTCACAGACGAACGCCGCCGTGTACACACTCAGGCCGATGACCGCCCAGCGGAAGTTGTTGTCGGCCAGCGAGGTGGGCCCCTCGGAGGCCAGATTCATACCGAGCGTGGAGTACAGGCCCAGCGAACAGAACACCAGGATGAGGGTGAGTGGGGTGTTGCGGAACACGGTCACGTAGGCGGTGCCGACCCAGCGGGCCACGGGCACCGGCGATACCCGCATTCCGGCGACGACGGTGCCCAGCACCAGTGAACCGACAACCGAGAACAGGGTCAGTTTGATGGTCATCCAGAATGCTTCGAGCAGCTGGGTGTCGTATTCCGAGATCAAATCGAACACGGTGGTTGCGCGCCTCCGATCGGCGGGATGGGCCGGGATCGGAAGGCCGGGCCGCACACGCGGCCCGGCCCTCCGATGCGGCGGTCAGTACCGGTCCACCTGCGGGGCCTGCGGGGTCTCGTAGCTCGCAGCCTTGCCGACCGACTCCTGGAACGCGGTGTCCCAGGCGCCCGAGCTGATCATTTCCTCGATCGCGTCGTTGATCTTGTCGCGGGTTTCCTGATCGCCCTTCTTCAGGCCGATTCCGTAGTTCTCCGTGGTGAACTTGTCGCCGACGACCTTGTACTTGCCGGGCGACTGGGAGGCGTAACCGGCCAGGATGATGTCATCGGTGGTGACCGCCGCGACGGCGCCACTGTTCAGACCCTCCAGGCACAGCGAGTAGGTGTCGTAGGTCTGCAGCTGGGTGTCGGGGTACTTCTTCTGGATGTTCTGCGCGGGCGTGGAGCCGGTCACCGAGCACACCGTCTTGCCGGCCAGGCTGTCCGGACCGGTGATCTCGTTGTTGTCGGCCCGGACCAGCAGGCTCTGCCCGGCCACGTAATAGGGACCGGCGAAATCGACCTTCTCCTTGCGGGCGTCGGTGATCGAGTAGGTGGCGACGACGAAATCGACCTGCCCGTTCTCGATCAGGGTCTCGCGCTGCGCGGAGGGAGCTTCCTTGAAGGTGATGCCGTCGGGCTGGACGCCGAGTTTGGCGGCCACGTACTTGGCCACCTCGACATCGAAGCCGCTGTACGAACCGTCGGTATTACGCAGTCCCAGACCGGGCTGATCGTATTTGATGCCGATGGTGAGCTGGCCCTCCTGGGCATTCTCCAGCGCGGTCTTATCGCTACCGCCGCCGCAGGCCGCGGTGGTGGCGGCCGTGACGGCCACCGCCACCGCGCCGACCGCGATGCGGAGTGCTCGGTTGATCCTCATCGGTTTCCTTCCCTCATCTTCTCGACGGCGCTATGCCCTCGAGCTGTGCCTTGTCGTACAGCCGGGCCGATTCAGTGGCTGAGAATCTTGCCCAGGAAGTCCTTGGCACGGTCGGACTTCGGCGCGCTGAAGAATGTCTCGGGGTCGGTGTCCTCCACGACCTGGCCGTCGGCCATGAAGAGCACCCGATCGCCGGCACGGCGGGCGAACCCCATCTCGTGGGTGACGACCAGCATCGTCATCCCCTCTTTGGCCAGCGAGACCATCACGTCGAGGACCTCGTTGACCATCTCCGGGTCGAGGGCCGAGGTCGGCTCGTCGAAGAGCATCACCTTGGGATTCATCGCCAGCGCCCGGGCAATGGCGACGCGCTGTTGCTGTCCACCGGAGAGCTGGGCGGGATACTTGTCCGCTTGGTCGGCGATACCGACGCGTTCCAGCAGTTCCATGGCCCGCTTGCGCGCCTCATCCTTCTTGGACTTACGAACCTTCAGCGGCGCGAGCATGACGTTTTCCACGATCGACTTGTGCGCGAAGAGATTGAACGACTGGAAGACCATGCCGACGTCGGCGCGCAGCGCCGCGAGGGCGCGACCCTCGGCAGGCAACGGGACCCCGTCGACGCTGATCTCACCGGAATCGATCGGCTCCAGACGGTTGATGGTGCGGCACAGTGTCGATTTCCCGGAGCCGGAGGGCCCGAGCACGATCACGACTTGCCCGCGGGGCACCTCGAGATCGATATTGCGCAGAACGTGCAGGGCACCGAAGTGCTTGTCGACGGCGCGTAGGGTGATCATCGGCGGCGCGGGGGTGTCGCCGGACGCCCCACGTGCGTCGGCGTCGGTGTCGGTCATGGAAATGACCTTAAGCCGAATCTCGGGATTTGCGCGCCTTTCCGTGACACACCTTTACGCCACGCCGGGCCGAAATTCGGGTTTAACCCGGTGGTAATACGCCGTAATCCATTCGCTCGTCGAGGATTTGCTTGCCATGGGACCGAAGGAAAGATGGGGCGAAATCGGTCCGTCTCCGGTAGCCGTGCGAGACCCTCCAGGGCAACCGTCCGGTCCGGGCACACGGGAACGGAGGCTCGCGAGGTATCCGGACGGCTCGGGGCACGGACCCGATCCGCACCGCGGAGATCGACGCGACCGCGCCCGGTACCCGCCCGGCCGTCCGGGTACCGGCCCGCCGCCGCGGCGCGGGTGGTGGATCTGCTGGAAAACGCCGGGATGGGGGCCCGTACCCTGGACGGGTGGATTCGATCGGACAGGTAGCGCTCCCCGCCCGGCTCGAGTCGGCCGACGCGCGTAGTTACGAGGTCCGCACCTTCGGTTGCCAGATGAACGTGCACGATTCCGAACGCTTGTCCGGCCTGCTCGAGGATGCGGGCTATACGAGGGCCGCGCCCGGCGCGACGGCCGACCTGGTGGTCTTCAACACCTGCGCGGTGCGGGAGAACGCCGATAACAAGCTGTACGGCACCCTCGGCCATCTCGCGCCGATCAAGGCGTCGCGGCCGGGTATGCAGATCGCGGTCGGCGGCTGCCTGGCGCAGAAGGACCGCGACACGGTGGTGCGCAAGGCCCCCTGGGTGGACGTGGTGTTCGGCACCCACAACATCGGCGCGCTGCCGGTGCTGCTGGAACGTGCCCGCCACAATGAGGAAGCCCAGGTGGAGATCCTGGAATCACTCGAGGCGTTCCCCTCGACCCTCCCGGCGCGGCGCGAGTCGGCCTACGCGGGATGGGTGTCGATCTCGGTCGGCTGTAACAACACCTGCACGTTCTGCATCGTGCCCGCGCTGCGCGGCAAAGAAGTGGACCGGCGGCCCGGCGACATCCTCGCCGAGGTCCGGGCATTGGTGGACCAGGGCGTGGTGGAGGTGACGCTGCTCGGGCAGAACGTGAATGCCTACGGCGCCTCGTTCGTCGACCCGGACCAGCCGCGTGACCGGGGCGCTTTCGCGAAACTGCTGCGCGCCTGCGGTCAGATCGAGGGGCTGGAGCGTGTCCGCTTCACCTCACCGCATCCCGCCGAATTCACCGACGATGTCATCGAGGCGATGGCCGAGACCCCCAACGTCTGCCCGCAACTGCACATGCCGCTGCAGTCGGGTTCGGACCGGGTGTTGAAATCCATGCGCCGGTCCTACCGGCAGGCCCGGTACCTGGGGATAATCGAGAAGGTACGGGCGGTGATGCCGCATGCCGCGATCACCACCGATATCATCGTCGGCTTTCCCGGCGAGACCGAGGACGATTTCCAGCAGACCCTCGAGGTGGTACGGCAGGCGCGCTTCACCAGTGCGTATACCTTCCAATACTCACCCCGGCCGGGTACCCCGGCCGCGGAGATGGCCGATCAGGTGCCCAAACAGGTGGTGCAGGAACGCTATGACCGATTGATCGCCCTGCAGGAGCAGATCTGTCTCGAGGCCAATCAGGCCCTGGTGGGCGTCGAGGTCGAATTGCTGGTGGCCGACGGCGCGGGGAAGAAGAACGCCGCCACGGCCCGGATGAGCGGCCGGGCCCGTGACGGCCGGCTCGTGCACTTCCGGCCCGAAGGCGCGACTGAGCGGATCCGGCCGGGCGACCTGGTGACTGTCGAGGTGACCGGCGCCGCACCGCACCATGTGGTCGCGGACTCGGGGATCCGCGACCATCGCCGTACCCGGGCCGGCGACGCCCACGAGGCCGGCGCCACGCCGAAGACCGCGCCCATCGGGGTGGGGCTGGGATTGCCGCGGATCGGCGCGCCCGCACCGGAGCCGGTCACCGCGGGGTGCGCCTCCGGATGCGGGACATGAGCGCGCCCGGCGACGACGATCAGGGCGAGCAGGGTCGCCCACCCGACGACACCTCGCAACCGGCATCCCCGGCGGCGGGCGAATCGCGCGCGGATCCGGCGAGCGGCGGCGCAGCGAGCGACGAATCAGCTGGAGCGGGCGACCGATCAGGCGATGGAAACGAGGACGCAGTGAAACCGGCCGAGACCGAACAGTTCGAGGAGTTCCGCGAAGACCTGGACGCGGTGGAACGCCGGATCGCCGGTGAGATCGATCCCGGGGTGCGTGCCATGGTGGTCGCGTGTTCGGTGTTCGTCCTGCTGCTGTCGCTGGTGCTGCCGCATGCCGGCGGCGCGCGCGGGTTCGATGTGCTGCTCGGATCGGAAGCGGCCACGGCTGAGCACATCGGGTTGCCGTCGCGGATCTTCGTCTGGTTCGTGCTCGTGTTCGGGATCGGTTTCTCGCTGCTGGCTCTGATGACGCGGCGCTGGGTGCTGGCCTGGATCGCGGTCGCCGGGTCGGCGATCGCCAGCGCGTTCGGAGTGTTCTCCATCTGGCACCGGCAGACGCCGGGAATCAACAATTATGTGGGCGCCGGGCCGGGCATCGGTCTGGTGCTCGGTACTCTCGCGATCATGGTGCTGACCTTCCACTGGGTGAAGGTCGTCTGGAGTCGCACCACACTGCAACTCGCGGCCGAGGAGCAGCGGCGCATCGCCGCGGCCCGCGAGGAGGAACGGCAGCGGCGCCGGCGTCTCGGCGAGGACTGACCTCGCACCACCGGGTCACCGCGGCAGCTGAGCGCGGGGACCCGGCTACGCCGGAGCAGTTCAGAGGTTGCTGACCGCGCCCTCTGCCGCGTCGGCCCATTCCCGCCACTGCTGGGCCTGCGCGAGGGCTTTCTCGGCGTCGCGGGTCTTGCCCGCGGCATCGGCCTTGGCGGCCTGTTCCTCGAACTGGGCGACCCGCTCCCGGAATTGCGCCGCCCGGGCCAGCGCCTCCGGATCGGTGCGCCGCCATTGGGCGTCGGCCGCCTGTCGCACCCGCTTCTCGAGCGCGCGCAGTTTGCTCTCCAGATCGTGCATGCGCTCGCGCGGGACCTTGCCGATGGCATCCCAGCGTTCCTGCAGGTCACGCAACGCCGCTCGAGCGCCCTCCAGATCCGCGTCCGGGTCGATACCCGGTTCGTAGCTGCTGAGCAGTTCTTCTTTGGCGACCGCGTTATCGGCGAATTCGGCATCCCGTTCGGAGGCCGCCGAGTTGCGTGCGGCGAAGAACACATCCTGGGCGCTCTTGAATCGCCGCCACAGGGCCTCGTCGGCTTCCCGGGGCGCCCGGCCGGCGTTCTTCCACTCGACCAGCAGCTCCCGGAAGACCGCGGCGGTGGCCGGCCAGTCGGTGGAAGCGGACAGTTCCTCGGCCTGGACGCACAATTCTTCCTTGCGGACCTTGGCGGCCGCCCGTTCCCGGTCGAGTTCGGCGAAATGAGCGCCGCGACGGCGGTTGAACGCCTCGCGCGCCTTCGAGTAACGGCGCCACAGGGCGTCGTCGACCTTGCGATCGACCCCGCGGATGGTTTTCCACTCGTCGAGAATTTCGCGCAATCGGTCGCCGGCGGCCTTCCACTGGGTGGATTCGCCGGCGATCTGCTCGGCCTCGGCGGCGAGCGCTTCCTTGCGTTCGGTGTGCTCGTGCCGGGTGCGTTCCTTCTCCTCTTTGGCGTGCGCGGCCGCCTCGTCGGAGTGTTCGGCGATGGCGTCGAGCCGGGCCGACAAACCCTCGATATCGCCGATCACCGCCGCCGTGGGCAGCGTTTCGGCCAGGGCGAGTGCGGCGGCCTTCGTCTTGCGGGCGTCGGTTCCGGCGGCGAGCCGGGCCTCGAGCAGCGCGACCTCGGTGGCCAGGTCGTCGAACCGGCGGCCGAAATGCTCCAGCCCCTCGGCGGCGTTACCGGCCTGCCAGGAGCCGACGACGCGTTCGCCCTCGGAGGTTTTGACCCAGGCGGTGCCGTCCTCGTCGACGCGGCCCCAGCGGCTGGGGTCGGTGGCGGTCGGCACGACCACCGGGTGCGGATGTTCGGTGGCCGCCCCGGCGGATTTCATCGCGGCCGGAGTGGGGTGGGACTCGCCGGGTTTGGGACGGCTACGGGGCTTGGGAGCGGTGGACGGTCGACCGGGGTTGCCCGGGCCGGGTTTGGCGGTTCCGTTGCTGTGGGTCATTGCTCCTCGTCCCTGCCGCGCGTCACGGCTGCCTGGTTTACGCGCTGCGCATTCTGGCTATGCTCTGCTCATTCTGGCTACGCCCGCTCATTCTGGCTACGTCTGCCCGTGTCGGCTGTACCGAGGTCGACGTATCGTGCGTTTCGTTCGTGTCGCCGAACGCTCTTCCCATTCAACCCGGAAGCACTCCGGGCAACCACACCGGCATCTCGCCGGACCTGCGGATCCGGACCTGTAATACCTGGTCCGGATACTTCGCACCCTAGCAATTGGCACCGGGTTTCCGGGAGAGACACTCGTACCGCGCTCGGTGCGCGCGGGCCCCGGGCGCACCGACCGTGTCCCTGGTCGGTGGGCACGGGCTACGGTTGACTGCGTGTTCTGTCTTGCGGCTCTGATCCCCTCGCCGCCCGTCCTGGTCCCCGATTTGTGCGGCGGGGCGGCGGGTGCCGGTATGGGTCCCGTCCCCGATCCGGCGGAGGTCCCGGGCGCGGTGGCGACACCGGAGGCGGCGCTGAACCGGCTACGGGCGGCCGTGCTCGGTGTGGGGGCGGCGCTGGCGGAGGCGACGCCGCACTGGACCGTGCTGGGTGTGGGGCCCGCCGAGGCGACCTACGACGCCGACACGGTCGGCACTTTCCGCGGCTTCGGCGTCGATGTGCGCGTGGCGCTGGGCGGGCCGAGTGCGGACGTATCGGCCGCGCCCGACGCGGACCTGCCGCTGGCGGTGCTCATCGCGGCCTGGCTGCGCGGGGCGGTGGCGCCGCACGCGGCCGCGACGGCGCGGATGGTCGCGGCCGACGCGTCGATGCCGCGTTGCGCCGAGATCGGCGCGAAACTCCGGGCCGAACTCGACGCCGCGGACGAACCACAGGGTGTACTGGTCGTCGCCGACGGCGCGGCGACCCTGTCGACCGCGTCGCCCGGCTATTTCGACCCGCGAGCGGCCCAGGTGCAGACCGAGCTCGACCGGGCGGCGAGCGCTGGTGATCGGTCCGCGCTGCTGGCCCTGGATCCTGCCCTGTGCGCTGATCTCATGGTGTCGGGCCGGGCGGCGTACCAGGCGTTGGCGGGGCTGTTCGCGGCAGATTCCGAACCACCGGCGGCGTCCGAGCGCTATCGGGACGCGCCGTTCGGTGTCGGCTGTTTCGCCGGGTTGTGGCGGCCCGGCGGGCACCGGTGACGGGGCTCGTGCGGCCGGTCGCGGTGGTCGGGCCGACCGCCACCGGTAAATCGGACCTGGCCCTCGAACTGGCCGGCCGGCTCGATGGTGAGATCGTGAACATCGACGCGATGCAGCTGTATCGGGGTATGGACATAGGCACCGCAAAACTGCCACCGGAGCAGCGGCGCGGGATCCCGCACCATCAGCTCGACGTCCTCGATGTCACCGAAACGGCGACAGTCGCGGCATATCAGTCGGCCGCGTCCACCGATATCGAGGCGATCTCGTCGCGCGGGCGTACTCCGGTCGTGGTCGGGGGATCGATGATGTACGTCCAGGCACTGCTCGACCAGTGGGAATTCCCGGCCACCGACCCGGTCGTCCGGGCGAAATGGGAACTATTGCTGGCCGAGCGGGGGACGTCCGCCGTACACGAGGCCCTGCAGCGAGCCGATTCTGCCGCCGCCGCGACCATCCTGCCCACCGACGGCCGGCGGATGGTGCGCGCGCTCGAGGTCGTCGAACTCACCGGACGGCCGTTCGCCGCGTCCGCGCCGGTTATCGGGGAACCCCGGTGGGGAACGCGGATCCTCGGGGTCGACCGCGATACCGCGGAACTGGACGAGCGGATCGCGCGGCGTACCGCGGCGATGTTCGAGCAGGGTCTCGTCGACGAGGTGCGCGGATTGGCCGACCAGGGACTGCGAGCGGGGCAGACCGCGCGCCGGGCCATCGGCTACGCGCAGGTGCTGGCGTTTCTGGACGGTGAGTACGACCTGGACGAGGCGCGCGAGCGCACCTTCATCGGGACCCGTCGCTATGTCCGGCGGCAGCGCTCGTGGTTCCGGCGCGATCCCCGCGTCCGGTGGGTCGACGGCGCCGACCCGGCCGCTGCCGAGACCGCTCTGTCGCTGCTGGCAGACTGGGCCGGGCGAGAATCGACCGGGCCCGCATCCAGCGGGCCCGATCCACTGACCAAGGAGCGAACCCGGTCGTGACCCGGCAGATCCACCGGCGAAACGCCGCCGTCCAGGTGTGGACGGCCTATCTGGACAACCGTGCCAAGCGCAACCGCGACGCCCGCTTTCTCGTGCACGGAGTCCGGCCGATCACACAGGCCCTCGCGCAGGACTGGCCGTTGGAGACGCTGCTGTACCGGCTGGGTGATCCGGGGCTGTCCGCTTGGGCGCGGGAAGTCCTGGATACTGCTGCGGTTCCGGCTGTCGGGCTGGCGCCCGAGCTGATGGCGGAGCTGGGGGAGAAAACCGGTGCGCCGCCTGAACTGGTGGCCGTCGCGGAATACGCGGGCGGTGAGCTGGCGGACGGTGAACTCGGCGATCCCGGGGAGTCGCCGGTGGTCGTCGTCTTCGACCGGCCCAATTCGCCGGGCAACCTCGGGACGCTGATCCGTTCCGCGGACGCCTTCGGGGCGTCGGCCGTGGTGGTCTCGGGGCACGGTGCCGACCAGTACGACCCGCGCTGCGTCCGTGCCTCCACCGGGTCGCTGTTCTCCGTGCCGGTCTTTCGGGTGTCGGGTCCGGCGGAAGTATTGGAATTCCGGGACCGGCAGGTTCGCCGAGGTGTGCCCACCCGGATCGTCGGCACCGACGAACACGGCGATCGGGCGATCTTCGACGATGATCTGGTCGACGCCACGATCCTGGTGGTCGGTAACGAGACCAGTGGAATGAGCGCGGCCTGGCTCGCGGCCTGCGACCATACGGTCACCATCCCGATGGGCGGCAGTGCCAGCTCGCTCGGGGCGCCCTCGGCCGCGGCGGTGGCGCTGTACGAAATTTCCCGGCAGCGCCGGACGTTTGCCCGATGAGAACTCCGGACGAGGAGAACCGACCCGACGTGGAGAAGAGCCCCGACGTGCCCAGCACCAGGACCGAGACCGCAATCGAGTTCACCAAGGGCCACGGCACCCAGAACGATTTCGTGGTGCTGCCCGACCCCGAGGTGCGGCTCGAGTTGACCGTGGACCGGGTCACGGCGTTGTGCGACCGGCACCGCGGTTTGGGCGCCGACGGCGTGCTGCGGGTGGCGCGGGCCGGGCAGTTGCTCGCGGCCGGTGTGCTCGCCGACTACCCCGAGGGTGTCGGCCCGGACGACTGGTTCATGGACTATCGCAACGCCGACGGGTCGATCGCGGAGATGTGCGGGAACGGTGTGCGGGTTTTCGCCCACTATCTGGTTTCTCGGGGGCTGGTCGGTGAACAGCGGTTCGTAGTGGGCAGCCGGGCGGGCGCCCGCCCGGTCGTCGTACACGCCGCGGGTGCTGTCACCGGGGAGGTGACTGTCGATATGGGCCGGGTGCGGGTGCTCGGTGAGTCGACGGCCACGATCGCCGGCTGGGGATACAAGGGTTTGGGCGTCGATGTCGGCAACCCGCATCTGGCCTGCGTCGACCCAGGTCTCTCGGCTGCCGCGCTGGCCGAACTCGATCTCACGGCGCCGCCCGGATACGACCCGGACATGTTCCCGCGCGGGGTGAACGTCGAGATCCTGACGGGGTTGGACACCGACGGTGCGGTGGATATGCGCGTGTACGAACGCGGTGTCGGCGAGACTCGCTCGTGTGGCACCGGAACCGTCGCCGCGGCGGCCGCGGCGCTGGTCGCGGATGGTTTCGATCTCGCGAACGGGACCGGCGAGGTCGGTGTCCGGGTGCCGGGCGGACAGGTCCGTGTCGGGGTGGACGGCGGCGCGGCCTGGTTGCGCGGGCCCTCCGAACTGGTCGCGACCGGTCGTCTGGCCGCGGACTGGTGGGACGCCCGCTAACGGTCTCGCCGGGAAATTCACATGCGCCGACCAGCGCATCGGTGGCAGCATGGATGGTGTATGAGAAATTCTGACATTTCCGGGACCACGGATCGGTCCCCTGAATCGTTCGACGCAGAATCGATGGACGCGGAGCAGATGGACGCGGAACATGTCGAGACCGTCGACGATATCGACGCGGGTGCCGAGAGCCGGGGTGCGTACGGATTCGCATCGGGCGCCCGCAGGTCCGGTTGGTCGGCCGATCCGACCACCGGCGAACTCCAACTGGACGAACGCACCGCGCTACGCCGTATCGCGGGCCTTTCCACCGAGCTCACCGATATCACCGAGGTCGAATACCGCCAGCTGCGTCTCGAACGGGTCGTACTGGTCGGTGTGTGGACCGAGGGCAGTGTGGCGCGTGCCGAGGCGAGTATGGCCGAACTGGCCCGCCTCGCCGAAACCGCCGGTTCCGAGGTGCTAGAGGCGCTCATCCAACGCCGCGAGCGACCCGATCCGGCGACCTATATCGGTTCGGGCAAAGCCGAGGAACTGCGCGCGGTGGTGCTGTCCACCGGCGCGGATACGGTGATCTGCGACGGTGAGCTCACGCCGGCCCAGCTGACCGCGCTGGAGAAGGTCGTCAAGGTCAAGGTCGTCGACCGGACGGCGCTGATCCTGGATATCTTCGCCCAGCACGCCACCTCGCGTGAGGGCAAGGCGCAGGTCGCGCTCGCCCAGATGGAGTACATGCTGCCGCGGCTGCGTGGCTGGGGTGAGTCGATGTCGCGGCAGGCGGGTGGTCGTGCCGGTAGCAACGGTGGCGTGGGCCTGCGCGGTCCGGGTGAGACCAAGATCGAAACCGACCGGCGCCGGATCCGTGAGCGGATGGCCAAACTGCGTCGCGAGATCCGTGAGATGAAAACCGCCCGCGATACGAAACGCGCGCGCCGCACTTCCAGCGGTGTGCCGTCGGTGGCGATCGTCGGCTACACCAACGCCGGTAAATCGAGTCTGATGAATGCGCTCACCGGCTCCGGAGTCCTCGTTCAGGATGCGTTGTTCGCCACCCTGGATCCGACTACCCGGCGTACGCAGCTCGAGGACGGCCGCGAAGTGGTGTTCACCGATACCGTCGGTTTCGTCCGGCATCTGCCGACCCAGCTCGTCGAGGCATTCCGTTCTACGCTCGAGGAGGTCACCGGCGCCGATCTACTGCTGCACGTGGTGGACGGTTCCGATGCGTTGCCCACCGAGCAGATCAAGGCGGTCCGTGAGGTGATCACCGATGTGGTGCGGGAGTCCGGCCGGGCCGCGCCACCGGAACTGCTGGTGGTCAACAAGATCGACGAGATCGATCCGGTGGGGCTGACCCGGTTGCGCGCACTGCTGCCGGGCGCCGAATTCGTCTCCGCCCACAAGGATCTCGGTATCGAGCGCTTGCGTAGCCGGCTCGACGAGGTGCTGGGCGGGCTGGATGTGGAAGTGAGCGTGCTACTTCCGTACACTCGTGGCGATCTGCTGGCCAGAATCCACGCCGACGGTCGGATTTCGCGTTCCGAGCACACCGAGAACGGGACCCGGGTCCAGGCGCGAGTGCCGAGTTCGCTGGCAGCGGCGCTTTCCGCCTACGCCCATGCGGGGGCGGTCGAGGCGTAGCCGTTACGAGCGGAAGTCGCCCCGGCTAAGACTGGTCGCAAAAGTGTGGGACTTCGCATAAAGGTCTGTGATATCCGCCCGTGTCGATTCACAATCGGAATGAATCGACTTCAGGAGGGTTGTATGTCACAAAATGGCCGCCGCCCTATCGGCGGTGACGAACGACAGCGCAGCGCGCTGCTGGACCGGGCCGGGCTGAGCGACGGGGCGCCGGTATCGGTCGATCTCGGCGCGATCGACCTGCGTGTCCTCGAGGCGGCTCTGGCGCCGCTGCGGGCCTGGAGCAGTCCCCGGTTCCTCGGGCTGGAGAACATTCCCGCCGACGGGCCGGTGCTGCTGGTCGCCAACCACAATTTGCTGGGCTTGATCGACGCGCCGCTGCTGCTGCCCGAGGTGCTGCGCACTCGTGGCCGGCTGATCCGCGGTCTCGCCGAGAACCTGCTGATCGCTGTTCCAGGGGTGCGGCATCTCCTGCACTACTACGGTTCGGTGCGCGGGACCCGGGACAACTGCCGGACTTTGCTCGAACGCGGGGAAGCGGTCCTCGTCTTTCCCGGCGGGGGCCGTGAGGCGATCCGCCGGAAGGGGGAGAAGTACGCGCTGCGCTGGGAGGGTCGCACCGGCTTCGCGCGGATGGCGATCGAATGCGGTGCGCCGATCGTGCCCGTGGCGATGATCGGTATCGACGACGCATACGACATCGTCGCCGACAAGGACGACCTGATGCTGCGCCCGCTGCGCGCACTCGTGGAGGCGCTCGGTATCCACACCGAACTCACCCCGCCGCTGGTGCGCGGCGTGGGGCTCACGCCGTTGCCGCGCCCCGAGCGGTTCTATTTCGCGGCCGGTGCGCCGATCGATCCGGGCCCGTGGCGTGACGCCGCCGATCTCGATGAGGCCGCCGATCAGCTCTCGCGGATGGTGCGCAAGGCCCTGCGCGAAGAGATCCTCTACTTGCTGCATCACCGGACCGGGGATCGTGGCCGGACGCTCGGCGGCCGGCTTCGTGAACTGCTGCCCGTCTGAGCGCTCCGGTTCTCAGCGCTCCGGTTCCCGTGGCCTCCGGTGAATGGCACGGTGGCGCAGATGTGGGACCTCGCACCTGAACACCAGCTGATTTCGACAGCGAAGTGAACAACGATTCGCGCTCCGGGTACGGTGGATCACAGCGACGGGCCGGTGCGGTCCCGTCGGGAGTGTTCACTAGGAGGTTGGTGTGGAGCGCACACTGTTCGAGCCCGAGCACGAGCTGTTCCGGGAGTCGTACCGCAAGTTTCTCGAGATACATGTGGCGCCGTTCCACGACCAGTGGGCGGAACAGGGCGTAGTGGACCGTGCCGTCTGGCTGGAGGCCGGTAAACAGGGCTTCCTGGGGATGGCGATGCCGGAGGAATACGGCGGCGGCGGTGTGCGGGATTTCCGCTACAACGCGATCCTCACCGAGGAATCGGTCCGCGGTCAGTACTCCGGGCTCGGGTTCGGGCTGCACAACGATGTCATCGCGCCGTACCTGCTGGAGCTGGCCAACGATGAGCAGAAGCAGCGGTGGCTGCCCAAGTTCTGTTCCGGCGAGCTCATCACCGCCATCGCGATGACCGAACCGGGTACCGGTTCGGATCTGCAGGGCATCAAGACCCGTGCGGTGCGCGACGGTGACGACTGGGTGCTCAACGGCGCCAAGACCTTCATCACCAACGGCATCAACTCCGATATCGTCATCGTGGTCGCCCAGACCGACCCCGAGGCGGGCGCGCTCGGCTTCAGCCTGCTGGTGGTCGAACGCGGTATGGCGGGCTTCGAACGCGGCCGGAACCTGGACAAGCTGGGCCTGAAGGCGCAGGACACCGCCGAGCTCAGTTTCACCGATGTCCGGGTGCCCGCCGCCAACCTGCTCGGCGAAGAGGGCAAGGGCTTCATCCACCTGATGCAGAACCTGCCGCAGGAGCGCTTGTCGATCGCTGTCATGGCGGCCGCGGCCATGGACACCTGCCTGGATTACACCTGTCAGTACGTCCGGGATCGCAAGGCATTCGGCAAACCGATCGGCGCCCTGCAGAACACCCGGTTCGTCCTCGCCGAACTCGCCACCAAGGCCACTGCGGTGCGGGTGCTGGTAGACCGCTGTATCACCGAGCTCAATGCGGGCACCCTGTCCGCCGAGGACGCGGCGATGGCCAAGTGGTGGAGTACCGAAGAGCAGGTCGAGTTGATCGATCGCTGCCTGCAGTTGCACGGTGGCTACGGCTACATGCGTGAATACCCGATCGCCCAGGCGTATCTGGACGCGCGGGTGCAGACGATCTACGGCGGCACCACCGAGATCATGAAAGAGATCATCGGGCGCAGCCTGAAACTGTCCTGATCGCACGGTCGGGTTCGCGGCACCGACACCATGCATGGGGCGGGTCTCCCGGTTGTCCGGGGGTCCGCCCCTTTTCGCGTCTTCGGGCCGCTCTCCCAATAGGGGGTTCCGGTAGTAACCGCCGAAAATCGGGCGGATATGGCGTAGCTGCCGGCGAGGCATCCCGCGTCCACGACCAGGGGAGCAGGTCCGCGTCGCGTCCGACGTCTATGCCTACGGGTCGCCACTATGATCGGCCCATGCCGCTCGCGTTCTGGGCCTGCGCCGCCACGCACCTGACCTCCGACACATCAACCAATAACGATGGCAGCCAAGCCAACCAGCATCCGGCCATCACCGCAGGCCGAACCCGCGATTGAGCCGCGGCCCGCTATCGCTACGGCATATCCGTTGGTTTTTCGGCGGTTGCTACCGGAATCCCAATAGGTACATGTCAATTATTTTGTACCAAATTTGGGCAAGTCGATCCGACCGGACCCGGCGCCGTGTTACGACAAGGTGGTTCTGTTCGCCCTGTCAGGAGACATCCCGTGATCGTCGGATCTCGCTTCTTTCCTCCGTCCGGCTTCGCACGCATTCGCCGGGCGGCAGCCCTGTTCGCAGCGGTGTGCGGGGTGGTGTGCGGGGTGGCGGCGCCGGGCCTCGCGCAGGCCGCGCCGCAACTGCCGGTGCCGCTCGGCGCCGCAGCCACCCGCTCCGCCCTCGCCTCCTACGGCGATGTGGTCTCGTCGCCGCCCGGCGCCAACGACTGGGAGTGCCGGCCCGCCGCGGCGCATCCCGAACCCGTGGTTCTGCTACACGGTTACACCGCAGGTCAGGCCGGTAATTGGCAGACCCTTGCTCCGCTGCTGGCCAATAACGGGTACTGCGTGTTCTCGCTGACCTACGGTCTGGGCGCGGCGCCCGGCCCGGCGACACCGGGCGGCGCCGAGATCCGGGTCTCGGCGCAGCGTGATGTCGCGCCGTTCGTGGACCGCGTACTCGAGGCCACCGGCGCGCGGCAGGTGAACCTGGTCGGGCATTCGATGGGAACGGTGGTCGCGCGCTACTACACCAAGTTCCTCGGCGGCGCGGGCAAAGTCGCCGAATCGGTCAACATCACACCCCTCAACAACGGCACCGATGTCCTGGGCACAGCGACCATGACCGATCTCGCCGCCGAACTCGGTGTCGCCGAACTGGTGGACCGTGTTTCGCTGGAGCTGGGTTCGACGCCGGGGGGAAATGATCTGGTGCGGGGATCGGACCTCATGAACGAACTCAACTCCGGCGTCGCCTACGAACCGACTGTCGACTACACCTTCATCACGACCCGCTACGACGAACTCGTGGTCCCCTTCACCAGCGGCCTGGGTCCGGTCGCACCGAATGTCACCAATATCGTCGTGCAGGACCGGTGCCCGGACGCGTTGTTCGAGCATTTCACCGCGGCCTCCGATCCGGTGGTCGCGCAATACGTGCTCGCCGCGCTGGATCCGGCAGCGGGTACATCGATCGACTGCGCCGGTCGGCCGCGTAACAGCTGAGCTCCCGCCGATCTCGATTCCTGTCACCCGTGCGCATTACTCTCGGGCGCATGGGATTGGCTGTGGCAACACATATTTACGCGGAAGCACTGCAGGACAACGACCCCGAGGAACTCGACGAGGTTCGCAACGATCTCCGCGCGCTCAACGAACTGCTGGCCGGCGAAGGGCTGCCGATCCATGACGAACCGACAGCCGTCGGGTCGGCGACCTCGCGGTCCCTGCTCGGCAGTGTCCCCTACAGCTTCGTGCACTACCTGCGGCGTGCCTACGCGCGGGCTCACGAATATCCCGATCAACCGTTGGCGCCCGTGGCCGAAGGCGAGGATCCGGCCGACGACTCAGCTGTCGACGCCCTGACCTACATGTTCGAGTCCCATCTGCTCTGCCATTCGGACTGTGAGGGCTACTACGTGCCGGTCGAGTTCGACGAAGTTCTCTATCCGGACGACGAACTCGGTCTTCCCGGAACCATGGTCGGATCGAGCACGGGCTTGCTGCGCGAACTCGTTTATGTGGCAACGTATCTCGGCATCACGCTGGTCGACGGCGAGCTACCCGATTCCGAAATCGAGCGACTGCACCGGGAGCACGCCGCCGCCGAGCATCCGCTGTACCGCGAACGGGAGACGTGGTTGCTCTTCTACGAGGCGGCCCGGGTCTCGGTGGCCAACAGCACCGTCATCACCTTCTGCTGAGGGCCCGTGCTGCGCGGGCCGACCCCGCGGCGATCCGCCGCTGCCCGGAATCAGGATCCGGTCGCCCGGGGCCCGGGGCCGGTGATCAGCGGGAGATCCAGAGTCGTGCGAATACCCGGCGCGGCCGCCACCACCGCGGGAACCGCGTTCACGACCCGCATGGCCGTGGCCACCAACCCCGCATGGTTGTGGTCGCCGTTATCGCTGGACAGGCAGAGATCCATGGCGTAGTTCGGTTCACCGGTGACCTCGACCCGATAGGAGCCGCCCTCCTGCGCAGGTTGCGGCCAGCCGGGAGCCAGATCGGCCCGCAGCCGGGTGATGTGTTCCAGCACCGTCACCACCCGGTCGCCGACCATTCCGCGGACCTCGAAGCGCATGGCCGCCGTGGTCCCGGCCGCGACCGGACCCGCGGCGATCTCGAAATCCTCCGCTGCGGGGAGCCGCTCATGGGTCTCGGTGACCGCGTCCAGTTCGACGCCCAGTCCGGCCGCCAACTGGCGCACCACACTGCCCCAGGCCAGGGACAGCACCCCGGGTTGCAGCAGCATGGGTGTCTCGTCCAGTGACTTGCCGAAGCCCATGATGTCGAACATCACCGCGGCATTGTCGTAGGTCGCGTAGTCGAGTATCTCCATACAGCGGATCTGATCGACGCGCCGGCAGGTACCGGCGAGGGCGAGCGGCAGCAGATCGTTGGCGAATCCGGGATCGATACCGTTGACGAACAGTGAGGCCCCGCCCGCCGCGGCGGCCTCCTCGATCGGAGCGAGCATGGATTCGGGCAGCACCTGCCACGGGTACTGCAGGAAAACGGGGGCGCTGGCGGCGATATTGATTCCGGCGGCCAGTATGGTCCGTAGCTCCTCGAGCGCCTCGACCAGGCGGTTGTCGGTCATCGCGGTGTACACCACGCAGTCCGGTGCCAGGGCGAGCAGGGCAGCCGAATCGGTGGTGGCCACCACGCCGGTGCGCAGCTCGAGTCCGGCCAGTTCACCGGCGTCGCGGCCCTCCTTCGCGCTGCTGGACACCTTCACGCCGACCAGTTCGAGCCGAGGGTCGTCGATGATTCCGGCCAGGGCGTGGGTGCCGACATTTCCGGTGCCCCAGTGCACTACGCGACAGGTCACGGGATTCTCCTCACAGATCGGGGATCGGGATATCGAGATTCGGGGCGATCAGACCACCGTCGGTCTCGATCACCTTCCCGGTCAGGTAGCCGCCGGCCGGGGAGGCCAGGAACAGAGCGGTGGCCGCGATATCGGCCGGATCGCCGATCCGGCGCAGCGGTGTCGCCCGTTCCAGGGCACCGCGCAGGTTCTCGTCGGTCGCGACGATCTCGAGAGCGGAGGTCGCGATGGACCCCGGCGCGATGGCGTTCACCCGGATCCGTGGGCACAGGTCCATGGCGGCCAGTCGGGTGTAGTGCGCGAGCGCCGCCTTGGCGGTGCCGTAAGCGGCGAATGCCCGGCCCGGCAACCGGCCCATGGTCGAGGTGACATTGATGATCGAACCGCCGGCGGCGGTCTCCAGCATGATCGGGACGGCCGCCCTGACCAAGGCGTGGGCGTTGGCGACATTGAAGTCGAACGCCCTGGTCAGCGCATCGGGAGTGGTGTCCAGCAATGGTGTGGGCATCGCCCCGCCGACATTGTTCACGACGATGTCGAGCCGGCCGAATTCCGCCGCCGCGGTCTGCGCGAGTGCGGCGCAGGACTGTGGGTCGGCGAGATCGGCGGTGACGATATGGGCCCGGCGGCCTGCCGCGCGCACCTGTTCGGCGACGGTGGTCAGATCGGATTCGGTGCGGGCGGCGATCACGACGTCGGCCCCCGCCTCGGCGAAACCGAGGGCGATCGCCGCACCGAGCCCGCGTCCCGCGCCGGTCACGATGGCGACCCGGTCGTCGAGACGGAACCGGTCCAGAATCATGGATTCTCCTGACGTACGCTGGTGACGAATAGTCGACGTTCAGTTAACGAATAGTCGATGCAGTGTAGATCCCGGGTCACCGGGCGACAAGGGAGCAGCGGGAGATGGCGACTGCCGGGTCCCCGCCGACACGCCGCGTGGTGTCGGTGGTCGAACTACTCGCGGAATCCGATCGGGCGCTCACCGTTTCGGAGATCGTCGAACACCTGTCGCTGGCCCGGGCGACGGTGACCGCGGTTCTCAACGAATTGTGCGCGGCCCAGTGGGTGATCCGTGACGCGAGCCTGGCCTACCGGCGCGGGCCGGCCCTGGCCCGGTTGTCGGCCGCCGAACCCGCGTCGGCTGTCGCGGTCGGCGCCGAATTGGCGGCCCTGGCCGACGCCGCCGGGTGCGGGGCCACCCTGAGCCGGATCGCCGACGATCGCCTCACGATCGTCGCCAAACAGTACGCGGGCGACCGGATCGTTCCAGGCTTGTCGGTGGGGCAATCGATCCCGGTCGTCTATCCGGCCGGTGCGTCGGTGATGCCGTGGCGGGCACCCGCGGAACGGGAACGCTGGCTGGGTACGGCCGGTGCGCGCTCGGGACCGAGGGAACTGCTCGACTTCGTCACGGCGCACGGTTTCGCGATGTTCCGCCCGGAGGCCGATGACGCGGGACTCGTCGATGTACTCGCCGAACTGCTCGGCGCTCTCGGAGCCGAACTACTGCAACCCGCGCTCCGGGCCAAGGTATTACGCCAGCTGGGGCGGTTGACTGCCCGGGCGTATACCGAGACCGATGTAGGAACCCGGACCCCCTTGCCGCTCAGCTATGTGTCCGCGCCGGTGTTCTGCGGTGACCAGGTGCCCTTCGAGGTCCAATTGGGGCCGCTGCGTGCGGCGGCGGGCCCGGAGGACAGGTGGCGCTATATCGAGGTCATTCGCGCGGGAGCCCAGGCGATCTCGGTGGCGTTGCAGGCGGGGCCGTGAGCAGCGCCGCCACGGTGTCGGCGGTCCACCGGCCGTCGGCGCCCGGACGACTGGCGAGATAGACGGCTGTCTCACCGATCGACCACTGATGGGCCGCGCGCAGACCCGTCGCGATATGGCGGAGATAGGCCGTGGCCGGGGAGTTACCGCCGATATCGCGCCAGCGCCACGCGGCGGTGCAGGTCACGATCGGCAGGCCCGCGTATGTGCCGGGGCAGACAAGGGTTTCGTAGCGGCCCGGACCGAGCCGGGAGCGGCCGGTGCGCACGGCTTCGGTGAGGTCGAGATCGATTCCCGCCGGGCGGTACATCTCCTGGGCGGCGATATCGCTGAACTGCCCCCGGGTGAGCAGATAGGCGTGGACCGGCGTCTCGGCGGGAGCGGCCGGATCATAGAAGGCGCGGCCGCCGGTCCAGATCGCCGATTCCGTGGCGAAGTACAGCAACCCGGGAAGCACGAGACCTATCGAGTACGCCGGTGGTGTGCGATCGCGGCAGCCGCGTCGGCCGGATGCGGCTGCCCGCGGCGAGGTGGGCGCCGCGCGCGCGGCGCCGGACGGGCCGGTCCCGGTGAGATAGCAGGTCAGGCGGGCCGGGTTCGCATTGGATCCGTAGGCCGCGTACCAGACCAGATCCGGCGTCGCCGGCCTGTCGAGCGCGGCCCGCGGACGTGCGGTCGCGAAGTCGTGGAATCCCATCCGATCACCTCGATTCCGCCGCCGGGAAGCCGCGCGGCCGGACCGCACGGCTACTCGCGCATTCCTGTGCGCGGGCGCGCGGTTCAGATCTTGCGGATTACGGTGACGACTTTGCCGAGGATGCGCGCGTCATTGCCCGGGATCGGCTCGAAGTGCGGATTGTGCGGCATCAGCCAGACATCCTTACCGCTGCGTTTGAACGTTTTGACGGTCGCCTCGCCGTCGAGCATGGCCGCGACGATATCGCCGTTGTCGGCGACGTTCTGCTGCCGGACGACCACCCAGTCGCCATCGCAGATGGCCGCGTCGACCATGGATTCACCGACCACCTTCAGCAGGAACAGCGAACCCTCACCGACCAGTTCGCGGGGCAGCGGGAAAACATCCTCCACCGCCTGTTCGGCCAGGATCGGGCCACCGGCCGCGATACGCCCGAGCACCGGCACATAGGTAGGAATCGGCTGATCGGTGCCGTCGGCGGCCACCGCGGGCTGCCGGGCGTCGGCGGGAGTCAGGGTGGTCACCGACCGGACGGCCTCGTCCATGCCGCGCACATCCACGGCGCGTGGGCGATTGGGGTCGCGGCGCAGATACCCCTTGCGTTCCAGGGTGCGCAACTGGTGCGCGACGGAGGAGGTCGAGTTCAGGCCCACCGCGTCCCCGATCTCGCGAATGCTGGGCGGATAGCCGCGCAGGCTCACCGAGGAGCGGATGACCTCGAGCACCTTGCGCTGACGCGCGGTGAGATCCACCCCGGTTGTCGCCGGTACGGTGCCGGGGCCGGGCCCGGCACCCGTGTCATCTGTCTGGCTCACCACAACCGCCCTTTCTCGTCGGTCTCCGGCCCGGTGTCCGCCGTTCCGGCAGACGGCCCGGACCGGCTGTGCCCGAAGTTTGATGTCGCAGTGAATCTAGTCCGCGCTATCCGATCTATCAAACATCTGTTCGAGGTATGTCCGGTGTCGCTACTGACATTATCCCTCTCGCGTGGTAAAAATCGAACATCAGTTCGTCGAACATTTGATCGAATGCCGCACTTGGTTCCGCGAGCGACCAGCATGGAGGTCTATCCGATGAACACCACCATCACCAGCGTGTCCGGCCCCGGCATGTGGGAAGACGCCGCCGCCCGGGCTCTTCCTGTTCCGATCCCGCCGGGGGAGACCGGAACAGAAGTCCCGGCCGACGGCGGGTTGCCGGCGCCGGACACCCGGCGCGATCACCCGCCCCGCCCCTGTTCCGCGCTGCCGCGGCGGGGCAGGGCGGACGGTCACCGCTTGGTCGGCCGGGCGCCCGCTTCCGTTCCGCGGCGCGGTCCCGCCGTCCGTCCATTGCCCCGGCCACCGGTCCCCGGCGATCTGGTCGAGCGAGCTCGCGCCGGTTATGCCGCGACCGCGCTGACCGCCGTGATCACCGCGATGGTGGTGGTCGCCTTCCTCGCGCTGGCACATCTGCGGGCTCCGGACCCGGCGCCCCAGCCGATTCCGTCGCCGCTGCCCGCCGCGGCGGTGCCCGATCCGGCTGCCGATACGCCCGGATCCCGATAGCGTGGCGGCGGCGCGCGCATCCGGATCCGGGGTGAGGGGAACCATCGCACACCCCGTGCCGGTATCCTCGATGTGTTATGCATACGGTCCGGTGCCCGCCACCGGCCCACCCGCTACCGGGAACCCACCCGGTACCCGCGCTCGCCGGATCTGCGACCGGCGCCGGTTCGGCCGCGAGCGTCCGCAGCGACGAAGGACCCCGGATGCACTGCCCGTACTGCCGACACCCCGACTCCCGGGTCGTCGACTCGCGACTGGCCGACGAGGGCGCCGCCATTCGCCGCAGACGGGCGTGCCCGGAATGCAGCCGCCGGTTCACCACGGTGGAGACGGCGATCCTGTCAGTGGTCAAACGCAGCGGTGTCACCGAGCCGTTCAGCCGGGAGAAGGTCATCCGCGGGGTGCGTCGTGCCTGCCAGGGGCGCGAGGTCGACGACGACGCGCTGAACCTGCTCGCGCAGCAGGTGGAGGACGCGGTACGGGCCAAGGGGGCGCCGGAAGTGCCGAGTCATGAGGTCGGGCTGGCGATTCTCGGGCCGCTACGCGAACTGGACGAGGTGGCGTATCTGCGTTTCGCCTCGGTCTATCGATCCTTCACTTCCGCCGAGGATTTCGAACGCGAGATCCGGGATATGCGGGCGGCCCGCGAGGCGGTCGTCGCGGGAGACTGATACCGCACGGATCCGCGCGGCGGCCGCGACCGCGAGATGCGGACGCGCGTTACCGGGGAGACCGGTGCGCCGCGGGTCAGCGGCGGACGGCCGCGATCGCCTTCTGGATCCGTTTCGCCGACACCGGATACGGAGTGCCCAGCTTCTGGGCGAACAGACTCACCCGCAATTCCTGGATCATCCACCAGATCTCGCTGACCTCGGGCGCACGCCGCCGAGCTTCCGGCAGCCGCGCGAGCAGCTGATCGTAGGCGGCCAGTGCGGTATCGACCTCCGCCATGGCCTGCCTGTCCCGGACCGCCGAACCGGGCAATGCGGCGAGCCGGACACCGGCCGCACGTAGATACCGGGGCAGTTCGCGGAGCCGGACCGGTCCCCATTCGGAGACGAAGCCGTCGAACAGCAGATCCGCCAGTTGTTCCCGCACATCCTCGGCGATATCGGTCTCCCGGACCCCGTCCAGCGCCGTCGAGACCTGATGCGCTGTGGTGAGCACCGGGACGACCAACCTGATGATCCGGGTGACCACATCGTTGAGTTTCGGGCGCAGCGCGGAGAGCAGGCGGTCGAACTGCGCCGGGTCGCGTACCGGTCCGCCCGCGGCCCCGATGAGCTGGTCGGCCGCAGCGGCCCGGCAGTCCTCGACCAGCGCGTCCACCGAACCATAGGGATTCTGGCTGAGCACCAGCCGGTCGGCCGGCGACAGGCCGGCGGTCACGCCGCGCACCGAGGTGGGGATCGCGTTCAACACCAGTGCGCGGGTTCCGGCGCGCATCGCTCGTGCCTGCTCGGTGGGTGTCTTGAGCACTCGGACGGCGACCCCCTCGGCCTCCGGGACGAGAGCGGGGTATCCCGTGATGGTCTGGCCGCCGACCTCCCGGCGCACGGTCGAGTCCAGGGTGCCGAGGGATTCCGAGGTCCACACGGTGGCAGGCGCTCGTTCGGCGCCTGCCGTCGCGGCGGCCACCGAGGCCGACACCTGGTCGGCCAGCCGGGTGCGCAACTGTGCCAGGCTCTTGCTGGTGGCCAGCATCCGCCCGTCGGAGTCGGTGGCGGCGAAGGTCATCCGGAGATGTTCGGGAAGGGCGGCCGGATCCAGATCGCCGGGCGTGATCGGCGTGGCGGCGAGCCGGGTGAGTTCGCGGGCCAGCCCGGTGCGCAGCGGTTCGGCGCGCGGGGTGAGGGCGGCCAGCGCGGCGGTGGCGAAATCCGGTGCGGGGACGACGCTGCGGCGCAACTGTTTGGGCAGGGTTTTGATCAGTGCGGCGCCCAGTTCCGCACGCATACCGGGGACCAGCCAGTCGAACCCGACCGCCCGGACATGGGCCAGCTGGGCCACCGGGATGCGCACCGTGACCCCGTCGTCGGCCTGCCCCGGTTCGAACTGGTAGGTCAGCGGAAACGACAGCTCGCCCTGGCGCCAGACGTCCGGGAAGGCCGTGGGGTCCAGTCGATCCGCGCCTTCGTTGACCACGGTATCGGTGGTGAAATCGAGCTGATGGGGATCCTGGCGGGCGGCCGTTTTCCACCAGCTGTCGAAATGCCGGACCGAGACGATATCGGCCGGCACCCGGCGATCGTAGAACTCGAACAGAACCTCGTCGTCGACGAGGATATCGCGGCGCCGGGCCCGGTGCTCGAGGTCGGCGATATCGTCGAGCAGTGCGCGATTACGGTGGAAGAACTCGTGCCGGGTCTGCCATTCGCCCTGGACCAGGGCATGGCGCAAGAACAACTCCCGGGAGACCTCCGGGTCGATCCGGCCGTAGTCGACGGGTCTTCCGGTCACCAGTGGGACGCCGTAGAGGGTGACGCGCTCATAGGCGCGCGCGGCGCCGCGTTTCGACGACCAATGAGGTTCGGAGTAGATACGTTTCGCCAGATCGCCGGCGAGGTGCTCGGCCCATTCCGGTTCCACTCGGGCGGCGATCCGGCCCCACAGGCGTGAAGTCTCCACCAGTTCGGCCGCCATCACCCAGCGCGGCGGCTTCTTGGCCAGCGCCGACCCCGGAAAGACCATGAACTTCGCGTTGCGTGCGCCCAGGAACTCACGGGATTCGGCCTCGCGTACCCCGATATGCGACAGCATGCCCGACAGCAGCGCCTGATGGATGGCATTCGCGTCCCACGGATCGGTGTCCGGCGTCATCTCCTCGACCGGCCGTGGCCCGGGCGCCGCGGCGGCGCTCACGGCCCGTTCGGTGCCGGGCCGGTCCTGTTCCGGTTTCGCGCCGCCGCGCCGCCGACGGGACTCCGCGGGTCTCGCGGGCTGTGCGGCCGGCCCGGATTCGTCCCGCGCCGCCGAACCGGTCGTGACGCCGTGCAGCGACCAGCCCATTCCCTTGGTGATGGTGCGCAGCTGGCCGTAGAGATCCTGCCATTCCCGGATCCGCAGATAGTGCAGGAACTCCTCCCGGCACATCCGGCGGAACCGGTTGGCCGACAGCGTCCGGCGCTGCCCGGTGAGGTACTCCCACAACCGCAGGTAGGCCAGGAAATCGGAGTTCGGCACGAGGAAACGGGCGTGCTGCGCGTCGGCGGCCTGCTGGTGGTCGGCGGGCCGCTCCCGGACATCCTGGATGGACAACGCGGCCACGATCACCAGCACATCGGCCAGGCAGCCGGTGCGATGGGCCTCGACCAGCATTCGACCCATCCGTGGATCCACCGGAAGCCGCGCCATCTCCCGGCCCGTCGGCGTGAGTACAGGGCCGGAGGTGGACGGCCGGCCGGACCCACTGGAACGGACCGCCCCCGAAGCTCCCTGCTCCGCGGAATCCGCGCCGGAGTCGGCGGTTCCCGAATCCTGGTCCGCCGGCGTCGCACTCTCGGAGACGCGCTGCTCCGGCGCGCGGCGGGCCAGTGCGCCCAGTTCTTCGAGCAGGGCGACACCGTCGCGGACCGCGCGGTTGTCGGGGGCCTCGACGAAAGGGAATCGTTCGATCTCGCCGAGCCCGAGCGCGGTCATCTGCAGGATGACCGCGGCGAGATTGGTGCGCAATATCTCCGGATCGGTGAACACCGGCCGGGACTCGAAATCGTCCTCGGAGTACAGGCGGATACAGATACCGTCCGCGACGCGGCCGCAGCGGCCCGCCCGCTGCCGGGCCGAGGCCTGCGAGATCGATTCGATCGGCAGGCGCTGCACCTTCGTGCGCATCGAATAGCGTGAGATCCGAGCGGTCCCGGGGTCGACGACATACCGGATCCCGGGCACCGTCAGCGAGGTCTCGGCGACATTGGTGGCCAGCACGACCCGACGGCCGGTGTGCGCGGCGAACACCCGGTGCTGTTCGGCCGCCGACAGTCGCGCGTACAGCGGCAGGATCTCGGTACGCGACAGCTTCAGATCGTTGAGGGCATCGGCGGTATCGCGGATCTCCCGCTCACCGGACAGGAACACCAGGACATCCCCGTCGCCCTCGGCGAACAGTTCGGTCACCGCCGCGCAGATCGCATCGACCGGATCCCGGTCCACCGGCCGGTGTTCTTCCTCCTCGTCCTCCGCCGCCGGGGCGGGCAGGGCCAGCGGCCGGTACCGGACCTCCACCGGATACGACCGGCCCGAGACTTCCACGATCGGCGCCGGCGTGCCCGACGCGTCGGCGAAATGCCGCGCGAACAGCTCCGGATCGATGGTCGCCGAGGTGATGATGATCTTCAGATCCGGCCGTCGGGGCAGCAGCTGCTTCAGATAGCCGAGCAGGAAGTCGATATTGAGACTGCGCTCGTGGGCCTCGTCGATGATGATCGTGTCGTAGGCGCGCAGCAACCGGTCCCGCTGGATCTCCGCGAGGAGGATGCCATCGGTCATCAGCTTGACCAGGGTGTGTTCGGCGGCATGATCGGTGAACCGGACCGTGTAACCGATCGTGTCGCCCAGTTCGGTGTCCAACTCCGCGGCGATTCGTTCGGCGACGGTGCGCGCCGCGAGCCGCCGCGGCTGGGTGTGGCCGATCGCACCCCGGATGCCCCGGCCCAGCTCCAGACAGATCTTCGGAATCTGGGTGGTCTTGCCGGACCCGGTCTCGCCGGCCACGACCACCACCTGATGGGCGGCGATGGCTGCGGCGATATCGTCGCGGCGAGCGGTCACCGGCAGCTGTTCCGGATAGGTGATCACCGGTAGCGCGGCGTGACGGGCCGCGATCCGTGCTTCGGCGGCCGTGATCTCGGACTCGACTCGGGTGAGGTCGCCGCCGCGTACTCGATCCAGCTGCCGGTGCAGCCGGTGTTCGTCGCGGAGGGTGAGGGATGCCAACCGGTCGCGGAGCTCCCGGTGCGTGACTGCGGTCCTGGTCATTGCGTCGACCAGCCTATCCAAACCCGCCGCACAACCCGGTCGCGGCCCGGACCGGCCAGGCGGGGCGTGCGACGAGTGAGGCCGATTCGCCGCGGTCGGCACGGTATCCCGCCGATCGAACGGGCACGGGGCCCGGGGTGTCGTGCGAATATGGTTGCGTTGCGTGTTATCCGCGAAAGGCGGTGCGGCATGGCCGGATTCGTATTGGACCAGGCGGGCGTCCGGGCCCTGGTGGCGGCGGTGTTCGTGGTCTCGGCCCTGGTGGTGCTGGCACGAGTGACGGCCGCGGAGCCGATCCCGGCGGGCGATCACGGTGGCGCCGGGGGATGCACTCCCGCCGGCGCCGACCACGAATCCGACGCGGCACACCTGCTGATGTGCGGGGTGATGCTGGTGATGGTGCTGTTCCCGGACCAGGTGAGCGCCCACGCACTCCACGGGGTGCTACTCGCGATGACCCTGGTGTTCACGCTCCTGCTGGTCGATCGGCTGGCGCGGCGGTATCGCGGCCCCCAGGGGCGGCCGGGGCACCGGGTGGCGGCGATCGGATATCACCTCGCTGCGGCCGGGGTAATGCTCGTCACCATGTCGGGGCATTCCGGCGCCGGGCACACGGGCGGGCCCGGTGCGGCCGTGGTGCTCGCTTTCGCGGCACTGTTCGTGGTGGACGCGGCCGTGGTCATCGCCACCGCCCGCGGCCACCGGGGGCACTGGTGGTCGGCGCATCCGGCCCCACCGATCTCCGGCCGCGCCGTACCGATCGCGATACTGCCGCACTTGATCATGGACCTCGGGATGGCGTACATGCTGATCGCGGCCGCCCTCGCATGATCCGCACCGCTGTCGTCGGAGTATCGGCTCAGGCGCCCGCCGCGGCCCGGCCGCGCACCACCGTCGAGATCCGGACATGCTCCGGCACGAGCGCGGCGCACAGCAGCTCGGCCACCACCCCGGCGCGGTCGGCCGCGGTTCCGCAGGTGAACACATCGACGAAGATATCCCCGGTCTCCGGGTAGGTGTGCAGGGAGGCGTGCGATTCGGCCAGCAGCGCCAGCACCGTCACCCCGTGCGGAACGAACTGTTTGCCGACCACCTCGCACACCGTGACACCCGCGGTCGTCAGCGCATGGCGCAACGCGGCTTCCAACCGGCCGATATCGTCGCAGAGCGCGCGGTCGACCCCGCCGAACTCGGCCAGCACATGCCGGCCGGTGAATTCCGCCGCCACTATCCCCGCCTCACTCGTCACCGGTGGCGCCGATCAACCCGCCACCACCGAGACTTCGTCGAACACCACTTCACCGGCCGCATCCGATTCGGCCAGATCCACGGTCGCGATCATCGCCCATCCATGGTCGCCGGCCGGATCGTCGAGCACCTGGCGCACCTGCCAGAACCCGGGCCGGGTCTCCACCCTGAACAGCTGTGGTCCGCGAGCATCGGGGCCGGTGCCGATACTCGCGTATTCGGCGAAGTACGGGGCGAGGTCGTTCTCCCAGTCCGGGCCCGGAGACAGTTCGGTCAGCTCGTACCAGCGGTGCCGCGAGGCGAGTTCGACGCGGCGGAACACCGCGTTGCGGACCATTACCCGGAACGCGCGCTCGTTGGCCGAGATGGGCCGCACGCTCTCACCTCCGAACGCGATCTGTTCGGCATCGCTCTCCGCGCCGGCTCCGGTGAGTTGCTCCCATTCGTCGAGCAGACTGGAATCCACCTGCCGGACGAGTTCCCCGAGCCATTCGGTGAGATCGTCGAGCTCCTCGGTGCGGGCCGCGTCGGGGACGGTGCGGCGCAGCGCGCGATAGGCGTCGGCCAGGTAGCGCAACACCACGCCCTCCGAGCGCGCCAGCTCGTAGTAGGCGATCAGTTCGGTGAAGGTCATGGCCCGTTCGACCATGTCGCGGACCACCGATTTCGGTGAGGGCGCGAATTCCGACAGCCACGGATGCCCCGACCGGTACGTCTCGTAGGCGCCCTCGATCAGTTCGGCCAGCGGTTTGGGCCAGGTGATGTCCTCGAGCAGTTCCATCCGCTGGTCGTACTCGATACCTTCGGCCTTCATCTCGGCCACGGCCTCGCCGCGCGCCTTGTGCTGCTGGGCCATCAGCAGCTGCCGGGGATCCTCCAGCGTTGCCTCGATCAGCGACACCATATCGAGCGCGTATCCGGGCGAATCGCTGTCGAGCAACTCGAACGCGGCGAGCGCGAACGGCGACAGCGGCTGATCCAGGGCGAAATCACGCTGTAGATCCACGGTGAGCCGGGCGTACCGGCCCTGCTCATCGGGTTCGGCCAGTTGCTGTACGACACCGGCGTCCCGCAGTGCTCGATAGAGTCGGACGGCGCGCAGAATATGACGACGCTGCGCCGGGCGCGGCTCGTGATTGTCCTCCAGTAGATGCCGCATCGCCTGGAAACAGTTGCCGGGGCGCGCGATCACGTTCAGCAGCATCGCGTTGGTCACCGCGAATCGTGACACCATCGGCTCGGGTGCGGCCGCCACCAGCCGGTCGAAGGTCTCCTCGCTCCACGAGACGAACCCCTCGGGTGGTTTGCGCCGCTGCACCTTCCGCATCTTCTTGGGATCGTTGCCGGCCTTGGCCAGCAGCCGGGTGTTCTCCACCTCGTGTTCGGGCGCCTGCACCACCACTGTGCCCATGGTGTCGTACCCGGCCCGACCGGCGCGTCCGGCGATCTGGTGGAACTCACGGGCCTTCAGCCGGCGGGTGCGGACGCCGTCGAACTTGGTGAGCCCGGTCAACAGCACCGTGCGGATCGGGACATTGATACCGACGCCCAGAGTGTCGGTACCGCACACCACCTTCAGTAGTCCGTCCTGGGCCAGACGTTCCACGAGCCGGCGGTATTTGGGCAGCATCCCCGCGTGGTGCACCCCGATTCCGTGCCGGATCAGCCGGGACAGGGTCTTGCCGAATCCCGACGAGAACCGGAACCCGCCCAATGCCTCGGCAATGGCGTCCTTTTCGGCGCGGCTGGCGAAGTTCGCGCTGGTCAGCGCCTGCGCCCGCTCCAGCGCGGCGGCCTGGGTGAAATGGACGACGTAGACCGGTGCCTGGTGGGTGGTAACCAGCTCCGTCAGGGTTTCGGTGATCGGGGTCCGCGCATAGGAGAAGTTCAGCGGCACCGGGCGTTCGGTGCCCGCCACCACCGCGGCCCCGCGGCCGGTGCGCCGCTCGAGGTCGGCCGCGAAGAAATCGACCTCACCGAGGGTGGCCGACATCAACAAGAACTGCGCGCGCGGCAGCTCGAGCAGCGGAACCTGCCAGGCCCAGCCGCGTTCGGGGTCTGAGTAGAAGTGGAACTCGTCCATCACCACCTGCCCGACCTCGGCGTCCGGGCCCTCGCGGAGCGCGAGGTTGGCGAGGATCTCGGCGGTGGCGCAGATGATCGGCGCGGTCGGGTTCACCGCGGCATCCCCGGTCACCATGCCGACCCGCTCGGCCCCGAAGACATCGCACAGCGCGAAGAACTTCTCGCTCACCAGCGCCTTGATGGGCGCGGTGTAGTAGGTGCGCAGGCCGCGGGTCAGCGCGAACAGGTGCGCGCCGACAGCGACCAGCGATTTTCCCGATCCGGTCGGGGTGGCGAGAATGACGTGCGATCCGGCCGCCAGCTCCAATAACGCCTCGTCCTGGGCGGGATAGAGCGGAGTGCCCTGCTCGGCGGCCCACACCGCGAACGACTCGTACAGTGCGTCGGCGTCGGTCCCCGGTATGTCGAGCAGTTCGGTCAGATCCACTCGGGACACCCTACGGGCCGACGCTCACCGAACGGCGCACGGTGCTGCGTGCCGGTCGGTGATCCGGTGGCGCCGCTCAGCCCCGTTCGTCGTCTTCGCCGGAGTAACCGCCCTGTTCGGCCAGGAACCGCTCGAACTCGGCGCCGAGTTCGTCGCCGCTGGGCAGTTCGCCCTCACCGACCAGCAGGCTGGACTGCCGTTCCTGGGCGGTGACGAAGGTGTCGTATTGGCGCTCCAGCGCGTGCACGACCGTCTCCACCTCGGAATTTCCGGCGATGTGCTCGTTGACCTGCTCTCGCACGCGGGCCGCCGCCTCGCCGAGCGCCGCGAGCGGGAACTTCAGCCCGGAGTTCTCACCGACGTGCTCGAGCAGCGTCTGCGCGGCCTCGGGGTAGGAGGTCTGGGCCAGATAGTGCGGAACGTGGACGGAGAAGCCCAGCGATTCGTGGCCGTGCTGGGCCATCCGGTACTCCAGCAGGGTGGCCGCGCTCGCCGGCACCTGCAGTTCGCCCGGCCAGCGCTGATTGTCCGGGATCAGATCGCGGTTGGAGGAATGGGCGGTCAGGCCCAGCGGCCGAGTGTGCGGGATGGCCATCGGAATGGCGCTCAAGCCGATACTGCGGCGCACTCCGAGCTGTTCGGCCAGCAGCCGGACCGCGGTGGTGAACTTCTCCCAGCGTAGATCGGGTTCCATGCCCGCGAGCAGCAGAAACGGTGTGCCCGCGGTATCACGCAGGGCCCAGAGATTCAGCTCCGGTTCGGCGTAGTCGGAGAAGTGGTCGGATTTGAAGGTCATCAGGGGTCGCCGGGACCGATAGTCCAGCAGTTCGTCGACGTCGAACGAGGCGACGAGTTCGCTTTCCAGGCTCTCCCGCAGATGCGTCGTGGCCAGCCGCACCGCGTGGCCCGCGTCGGAGTAGCCCTCCAGGCCGTGCACCAGGACCGGTCCCGAGCCGTCGTCGGAAGACAACTGCGGAGCGGGGAACTCCAGTTCGTACATTCGCGACTCGTAGTCCATCGCGTACTCCTTCCTGCGCGATCCGTCGGGGGGCGGGTCCAGCGACCTCGCTGGTATCCGCTGCCGCACCGCGAGCCGCGAATCGCCCTCCATTGTCCCCCATGACGATGAACGGTCTCATTCGGCCGGACATCGGGTCTCTGTGCTGACAACAGCGGTAGCCGCCGCTGAATTCCCCGGTCCCGACCGCGATCGGTCCGGGGGCGGCTGTGGTGGTGTAGCCGTGAACGCATCGGGATTTTGGCACAGTCCACGGCCGGATGTGTCGCATTTACCTCACCGAGCCATCGAGACCGGTGCCGCGGTCCGCGGCGGACCGGGGGTTGTGCACAACCCCCGGTTATCCACAGACTTCTTTCGTCCTGCTATTTCCCCAGCTCACCGTCGATTCGCGCGATGTTCGATCCCGCATGATCGGGCCATGACTTCCGCCACGCCGTCCTCCCGCTCCAGCGCTACCACCGCGCAGCCGTCGCGCTGTGATTCCGGTGGATTACGTCGACCCGGTCAATTCCCACCGGGTGGCGAAGGGGCCAGGGGGCGGTGCCCGACGGCACGGGCGCTCGTCTCCGGCGGTCTACCGCGCCCCGTGGGCTCCGGCCACCGTGACACGGCAGCCGGCCCGGGCTCGTGCTACCCCGTCACGAATAGCCGCAGACCCGGCGCTGCGGGGCGAGTCCGTTGCTCGGACCGGGCGGAGGGCGACTACGACCCCGCGCGCCGCGCCGGGCCGGCCCGTCTCGACGATCCGGGCGATCTCCTCGCCGCGATCCCCGCCATGCTCGGATTCCGCCCGGAACGTTCGCTGGTGCTGGCCGTACTCTGCGCGGTGCCGGCGGCGGCCGAGAGCGCGATCATCGATCTCGTGGTCCGGTTCGATCTGCGGCATCCGGAGACCGGGGCTCCCTCCGACACCGCCACCGTCGCAGCGGCGGCCTCCCGGGTCTGCGCACGTCCCGGCGTAGTGGGAGTGCTCGCCGTGCTAGTGGACGACGGTTTGGCGGAACGAGAACCCGCTGTGCGCCAACGGGTGCCGGTCCTCGAAGAACTGGAGCGGCAGCTGGCCGGCCGCGCCGTACCCGTGCGCGGAGCCTGGGGGGCGCGATCGATCGCGGCCGGCCAGCGCTGGTGGAGCCTCAGCGGTCCGGCGCGGCACGGCCGGATCTCCGATCCGGCGGCCTCGACGGTGACTCTCGACCGGGTACTCGACGGTCGCCCGATCCGTCACGACCGTGCCGAACTCACCTCACTGATCGCCTCGGACACGGCGCTACAGGAACAGGTCTCGTCGGAATTGGCGGGCGCCCGGGGGCGGGCCAAGGATCGTTACGCGGCGGCTGCCCGACGCGACGATCCGGCCGGCTATCTGCGCGGTGAACTGGTCACCGTGCTCTGGTTGATCGCGAACGCGGAATCCGGGGCGGCACCGGAAGCCCGGGAACTCGCGGATATCGCGGTCGCCCTGCGTGACCGGGAGATTCGCGACTCGATGTTCGCTCTGGCCGATACCGTGCACGCCGACGCGGCCGAGGGGCTGTGGGGGCGATTGACGCGTGCGCTGAACGGAGCGGATCGGGCCGAAGCAGCCACTCTGCTGGGCTATTTCGCCTACGTCCGGGGTGACGGTCCGTTCGCCGGGATCGCCTTGGACGTCGCCCTCGACGCGGATGCGCACCACCCGATGGCCGCCCTTCTGCACACCGCTCTGGAAGCCGGTATGCGTCCCGAACGCCTACGCGATCTGGCGCAATGCGGGCGGGACGCGGCGGCTGCTCTCGGCGTCGACCTGACCACCGCGTGGTGAGTCCGGTACTGCGCGGATCAGCGGGCGCTGTGTGCGCGGGAACCCAGCCCCTGGAGGTAGGTCCAAGCAGTGGTGACGATCTCGTCGAGATCGTTGTGCTCGGGCTTCCAGCCGAGTTCGTCGATCGCGCGCCGGCTGGAGGCGATCAGCACGGCCGGATCGCCGGCGCGGCGGGGCGCGTCCACCGCGGCGATCGGTCCGCCGGTCACCCGCTCACAGGCCGAGATCACCTCGCGCACCGAGAACCCGGTACCGCTGCCGAGATTGAACACCCGGTGAGTGCCTGCCGCGGCCGTTTCCAGCGCCAGCAGGTGCGCCTGCGCCAGGTCGAGAATATGGATGTAGTCGCGGACCGCTGTTCCATCGGGGGTGGGCCAGTCGGTGCCGAAAACCGCAATGGAATCTCGTTGTCCCGCGGCGACCTGCAGCACCAGTGGAATCAGATGGGTTTCCACCACTCGGTTCTCGCCGAGCCCGCCGTAAGCGCCCGCCACGTTGAAATAGCGCAAGCTGGTCGCCGCCAGGCCGTGGGCGACGGAGTACGAGGTGATGGCGTGATCGATCGCCAGCTTCGAGGCGCCGTACGGGTTGGTGGGACGGGCCGGTGCCTCTTCGGTGATCGGAACCTGTTCGGGCTCGCCGTACACCGCCGCGGTAGAGGAGAAGACGAGCCGCGGGGTGCCGGTCTCCCGGATGGCTTCGAGCAGGGTGAGCGTTTTCACCACATTGCCGTGCCAGTACTTCTCGGGCCGCTGCACCGATTCACCGACGAGGGACTGCGCCGCGAAATGCAGAACACCGTCGAATTGCCGCGCGCGCAGGAGTTCCGGGGCGATCTCGGCGATATCACCCTCGACGAATTCGACGCCCGCGGGAACACCGTCGGCATTGCCCGTCGACAGATCGTCGACGACCACCACCTCGTGTCCCTGCTCCCGCAGGACGAGTGCGCACACCCCACCGACATAACCGGCGCCGCCGGTGACCAGGAGTTTCACGGATCAGACCAGCTTTACCTGGACGGCGTGGGCCAGCTCGTCGGGCAGCTCGAAACCCGAGGAGTGGCCCGGCACCGTGATGACCACGGCGCCCGGTTTGCTCTCGACGGTCACCCGGGCGTCGGGCACCACCCCCGCTTCCCGCAGCCGGCCGATCACCTCCGGGTCGGTCTGGATGTGTTCGGCCAGCCGGCGCACCACCACCGCGTGGGTGCCGCCCTGCGGCAGCTCCGACAAACGCTTCAGCGGTTCTTCCAGCAGCTGAGACGCGGAGATACCCAGCTCGTCCAGTCCCGGGATCGGGTTGCCGTAGGGAGAGGTGGTGGGGTGATTGAGCACCTCGACCAGCCGGCGCTCGACATCCTCGCTCATGACGTGTTCCCAGCGACAGGCTTCGGCATGGACGTTCTGCCAGTCCAGGCCGATGATATCGACCAGCAGCCGCTCGGCCAGCCGATGCTTGCGCATGACCGCGACCGCCATTCCGCGGCCCTTCTCGGTCAGTTCGAGATGCCGGTCACCCGCGACGAGCAACAAGCCGTCGCGCTCCATCCGTGCCACGGTCTGACTCACCGTCGGCCCGCTCTGCTCGAGGCGCTCGGCGATCCGGGCGCGCAGAGGTACTACGCCCTCCTCTTCGAGGTCGTAGATGGTACGGAGATACATCTCCGTGGTGTCGACCAGATCCTTCACTGTTGCCCCTTCGTCGGCACGAATTCTACCTGCGCACCAGCGACCCCGGTCGGATGGAGCGGGTCGCGTGATGCGATGGGAATACTGTCGGCGCGCGGCCCGACGCCGCAGTCGCGCATACATGTATTTCTACTGCATGACAACGTGCAATGGGGTTTCACCCTTCCCGATACGGTTGCGATCATGGCCACTGCACCGCCGGATGCGAATCCTGCCCCCGGGGAGCCGGGTACCGTCGTCTGGACGGACCGCTTCCTGGACTACTCGTGGACCCCCGAGCATCCGATGAAACCGGTGCGGTTGCGCTACACCATGGCACTGGCGCGAGCTCTCGGAGTGCTCGACGGTATCGAACTTCTCGAACCCGGCGCGGCCGATACCGCGGATCTGCTGCGGGTGCACTCCGCGGACTACATCGATGCGGTGCGGCACGCGGTGCCGGGGCAGCCGGAAGGTGAGCCGCTCGTGGATCCGCCGTACGGGCTGGGCTCCGCCGACAACCCGGTCTTTCCCCGGATGCACGAGGCGTCGTCGGTGATCGTCGGCGGAACCCTGGCCGCCGCCCGGGCCATCGCGGCCGGCACCACTCGCCGGGCGGTGAGCATCGGCGGCGGTATGCACCACGCGATGCCGGGCCGGGCCGCCGGTTTCTGTGTGTACAACGACGCGGCGGTGGCCATCTCCTGGCTGCTCGACCACGGATTCGACCGGATCGCCTATCTCGATGTCGATGTCCACCACGGCGACGGTGTGCAGAACGCGTTCTATCGCGATCCGCGCGTACTGACGGTATCGATCCATCAGCATCCCGCAACACTGTGGCCGAACACCGGCTGGCCGGACGAAACCGGTAGCGGCGCCGGCGACGGCACCGCTGTCAACATCCCGGTGCCGCCGGGCACCCGGGACCCGCAATGGCTACGGGCGTTCCACGCGGTGGTTCCCGGCGCGGTGGCGGCGTTCCGGCCCCAGCTGGTGGTCAGCCAGTGCGGGGTGGACACCCATCGCGAGGATCCGCTCGCGGAACTGGAACTCGGTATCGAAGGCCAGCGGGCGGCGTTCGCCGCCATGCGGGAGCTGGCCGACCGCTACGCCGAGGGTAGGTGGCTCGCGGTCGGTGGCGGCGGCTACGGGCTGGTCCGGGTGGTACCCCGGGCCTGGACCCACCTGCTGGGCATTGCGCTCGACCGCCCGGTGGACCCGGCGACCGCGATACCGCAGGATTGGATAGATCTCGTGCACACCGACAGGCCGCGGATATCGCCGCCCCGCACCATGGGCGACGGTGTGGACATCACGTTCCACCGCTGGGACGGACCGGGAGGAACCGCGGAAACCGGGGATGCCCGCGTCGATCGCGCCCAGCGCGCCATCGATACGGCTGTTCTCGCCACCCGCCGAGCATGCTTCGGCCCGCTCGGCCTGGACCCGGAGGATCCGCGTGACTGAACCGGCCGACCTCGTTCCCGACGAGCCGCCGCCGGCGCCGCTGCACTGGCAGGCCGACGTATTGGCCTCCGACGGCGGTGTGGTGCGGTTGCGTCCGATCACGCCGGCGGACGCCGAAGAACTACAGCGGTTCCACGCCGCGCTGTCCGAGCGCAGCCGTTATCTGCGCTACTTCGGGCCCTATCCGCGGATCTCACCGAAGGACCTGTACCGCACCACGCACCTCGACTATCACGACCGCGTCGGACTGGTCATCGTGCTGGGCGAGGCCATCATCGCCGTCGGCCGCTACGAGATCCTCGATCGCACCGGGCCGCGCGCCGCCGAGGTCGCCTTCGTGGTGGCCGACGAGCATCAGGGACGCGGTCTCGGATCCATTCTGCTCGAACATCTCGCCGGGGCGGCCGCGGAGAACCTGATCGACACCTTCGTCGCCGAGGTTCTGGCCGAGAACACCGTGATGGTCACCGTGTTCCGGGAGGCGGGCTATCAGGTGGAGCGCAGCCGGGACGGGTCGGTGCTGCACCTGGAGTTCGCCATCGACCCCACCGAGGCATTGCGGTCGGTACGCGACGCGCGCGAACGCGCCTCCGAGGCGCGGAGCGTGGGCAATCTGCTCGCCCCGCGGTCGGTGGCGGTGATCGGCGCGACCCCCAGCACCGGACGGGTCGGTGGCGTGGTGCTGGCCAATCTCCTGGACGGGACCTTCCAGGGCGCGGTGTACCCGGTGAACCCGCAGCGGCGTTCGGTACGCGGCGTGCACGCCTATCCGACCGTCCGCGATATCCCCGACGAGGTGGATCTGGCCGTGGTCGCGGTACCCGCGGCCTCGATCGGCTCGGTTCTCGACGACTGCATGGCCAAGGGCGTCAAGGGCCTGCTGGTGTTGTCGGCCGGCTTCGGGGAGACCGGGGAGCAGGGGCGTCTGGCCGAGGCGGAGCTCGTCGCGGCGGCCCGCGGGCACGGAATGCGGGTGGTCGGGCCGAGCGCGCTCGGTATCGCGAACACCGATCCGGCGGTCGGCCTCAACGCGACGCTGGCCACGCTGCTGCCGGGTCGCGGGCGAATCGGATTCTTCTGTCAGTCGGGACCGCTCGGCGTTGCGATCCTCGCCGAGGCCGCCACCCGCAACCTCGGACTGTCCACGTTCGTATCCGCCGGAAACCGCGCCGACGTCTCCGGTAACGATCTTCTGCAGTACTGGGACACCGACGCCGATACCGATGTGATCCTGCTGTACCTGGAGAGTTTCGGTAATCCGCGCAAGTTCTCCCGGATCGCCCGGCGGGTGGCCCGCAACAAGCCGATCGTGGCCGTGAGTCCCAGCCGGCTGGCCGCGCGCGGAATGTCCGACGGCGAACTGGATCGATCCATCGTGCGCGATTTGTTCGCGCAATCCGGTGTGGTCCAAGCAGATTCGATATCGGAGATGTTCGATTGCGCGGCGCTGCTGGGCTATCAACCGTTACCACGCGGGCCCCGCCCGGCGGTGGTGGGGAACAGCACGGCGCTCAATTGGCTGACCTCGGATGCCGCGCGCAGCGAAGGCCTCACGGCGGTGGAACCGGTCGACCTCGGCCCGCAGGCCACACCGGAGGACTACTTCACCGCGGTCACCGCCGCGCTCCGGGCCGCGGATACCGATGCGGTGATCGTGATCTTCGCGCCCCCGATCCCGTTGCCGCAGACCGGGTATGCGGAAGCCATCCGGGCCGCCGTCGCGTCGGTGGACGAAACCAAACCGGTCCTCACAACCTTCGCCAGCGGCGACGGAATCCCCAATCTTCTGGCGGTGCGCGGTCCGGGAGCCGCCGCCGTCCGCGGCTCCATCCCGTCCTACCCGGACCCGGCACGCGCGGTGCGCGCGCTGGCCCGGGTGCAGCGCTATGCCCGCTGGCGCGACCAGCCGGCCTTCCAGCCGGGGGCGGTCGGCGAAGGCGGGCGACCGGCAGGTATCGACGGCGAGCGAGCCGTGGCGCTGATGACTCAGTGGCTGACCGATTCCGCCGGGCGATGGTTGACCGACGATGAGACCGTGGCACTGCTCGACTGCTACGGCATCTCCGTGGTGGAGTTCCGCGCCGTGACAGACGCCGAGGCCGCCGTGGCGGCGGCCGCGGAACTGGGTTATCCGGTGGCGGCGAAGGCCACGAACGAGAGCTGGCGGCGCCGCCCGGATCTGAGCTGGGTGCGCTTGGACCTCTGGCGGCCCGACGCGGTGCGCCAGGCATACCGCGATCTGGTCGATCTGTGCGGAGATCCGCTGCTGCACATCCAGCGGATGGCGCCCAAGGGCGTCGGATGTGTGCTGAAGGTGCAGGATGACCCGGCCTTCGGATCGGTGATCGAGTTCGGTCTGTCCGGGCCCATCATCGAACTGCTCGGCGACCGCGCCTACCGGACGCTGCCGTTGTCCGCGTCGGAAGCAGCCGCGCTGATCGATGCGCCCCGCGCCGCCCCGCTACTGAGCGGGACCCCGGCCAGTCCGCGGGTCGACAAAGCGGCGCTGATCGATCTGACCCTGCGCATCTCGGCGATATTCGACGATTTGCCGGAGATGCGGGAGCTTTCGTGCGAGCCCGTGCTGGCCGCCCCGGAGTCCGCCGCGATCCTGTATGCCCGGGTTCGGATCGGTGCGCAGCCCAGCCGTTTCGATACCGGGCCGCGGCGTCTCGGGTGAGATCCTGGTCGGCCGGCGGTAAGTGTGCTCCGCGGTCCGTCCGAAATCTGGCTCGGCCCGGGCGCCGCCGGGCGGCGCCCGGATGGGTACAGGCGCGCAAACCCGGTCGGCGTTGGGGGTGGCCTGGACGGCCACCGGTTTCGGGGGATTTCTGGGGGGCTCTGTGCGGGGCGCCAGGACGGGATCACCGGCGCACGCTGGCCAGCTCTTCGGGCGGACCGGATACGGCGTGACCGGCCGGGTGGCCGGTCACCGCTGTCGCGCGGGCACGGATCAGCTGGCGTATGCGCGCAGCCGGTCGGCCCGCTCGCCCTTGCGGAGTTTGGACATGACCTCGCGCTCGATCTGGCGTACCCGCTCACGGGACAGTCCGAAGAGTTTCCCGATCTGGTCCAGGGTGCGCGGCTGGCCGTCGTCCAGCCCGAAGCGCAACCGGATGACCTGTTGTTCGCGCTCATCCAGCGTGTTCAGCACGCTGCGTACATCGTGGTGCAGCAGACCTGCGATGACCGCGCTCTCGGCCGAGGTCGCCTCGGAATCCTCGATGAAGTCTCCGAGGGGGGCCTCTTCGTCGTTACCCACCGGCATATCGAGACTCACCGGGTCCCGGCTGTGGTCCAGTAGATCGGCGATCTTCTCCACCGCGATACCCGACTCCCTGGCCAGTTCCTCGTCGGTCGCTTCCCGGCCGAGCTGCTGATGCAGTTCACGCTTGATCCGGGCCAGCTTGTTGACCTGCTCGACGAGGTGGACGGGGAGCCGGATGGTGCGGCTCTGGTCGGCCATACCCCGGGTGATCGCCTGGCGGATCCACCACGTGGCGTAAGTGGAGAACTTGAAGCCCTTCGCGTAGTCGAACTTCTCCATCGCGCGGATCAGACCCAGATTTCCTTCCTGGATCAGATCCAGGAGTGGCATTCCCCGGCCCGTATACCGCTTGGCGAGCGAGACGACCAGACGCAGGTTGGCTTCCAGCAGGTGCGATCGTGCGGATTGGCCCTCACGCACGACGATCGCCAGATCACGCTTGCGAGTTGCCGACAGTCGCTTGCCGGTCTCCAGCAGGTTCTGGGCGTAGAGACCCGCCTCGATGCGCTTGGCCAGTTCCACTTCGTCGGCAGCGGTGAGCAGCGCGGTCCGGCCGATCCCGTTCAGGTACACGCGTACCAGGTCGGCGGCGGGGCTCTGGGCGTCGAGGTCCGTATCACTGGGGCGCACACGAGTGGTGGCGGGGCTTGTCATGACTTGCCTCCTGTCGGTGGTGTCTCACTCCGAACAACGGACCCGACATAGGGAAAGTTCCCTCGCCGGGCGCGGATAAACCGCTCTGAACTGCGGTTTTCACAGTGATGTTCTGAGAAGTTCCTGAGAACGAGAACCCATCCACGGACGGGAAACACGGTGTCGCAGCGCGCGCCTTTCCTATACCGGATGAATCAGCCCGTGCCGTACGAGCCCGGTGACCACTCCGAGGGCGGCGTCGGCGAACTCGGGAGAGACCTCCTCCGATCCCTGTGACAGTGCCAGCAGTTCGATCAGTTCGTACAACGGCAGCCCGTCGGGGCGCATTCCCGCCAGCAACGAGACAGTGGTCTCGTCCACCTCGTGCTGCCAGCGTGGCCCGTCGCCGCGGTGGACGCGTGCCACACGCTGCTCCCAGCCCTCGTCTCCCGGCAGGAGAACCCGCTCGAGCGCGGTCGCGCCATCTATCCGGTATCGGGACCGCCAGGCCCGCGACGGTTCGGCGGCGATCTGGCGCAACCAGGCGGACCGTTCGAAATACGCGTGCGCCTCCGCCCCGAGCGGGTCGTCGAAACCGTGGGTGAGGTCCTCGGCCAATATCTCGGTCGCGGCGTCCACGGACCGCAGGTAGACGAATCCGAACCCGACACCTGTCACCCCGGCCTGTTCCAGCGCGGTCAGCCAGTCCTCGGCCCGCTGTTGCGCCGCGGGGCTGCGCGGGTCCAGCCCCGCGTCCCGCAACCAGGTGCCCACGTACAGCGCCGGGTCGGCGACATCACGCTGGACCACCCAGGCGTCGATGCCGTGCGCGGGCAGCCATCGGGAGACCCGTTGCCGCCAGTCCTCGTCGTCGGTATGGATCCAGGCCGCCAGCACCGCCGCGGTGCCGCCCGGCGCCAGCAGTTCGGGAACGCGCGAGATCACCAATTCGCTGGCGCCGTCGAGTGCGAGACCGGAATCACGGTAGGTGTGCTCGATCCGCGCGGGGCCGACCACGAACGGTGGATTGGCCACTACCCGATCGAAACGGCGCCCGGCCACCGGCTCGAACCAGGATCCGGCGATCAGGTCGATATCCAGCTCGTTCAGCGCGGCGGTGGCCTCCGCCAGCCACAGCGCGCGCGGGTTCACGTCCGTGGCGGTGACGGTGCGGGCATAGGACGCGGCGTGCACGGCCTGGATACCGCAACCGGTACCGAGATCGAGCGCCGATCCGACGGGCGTGGTCGGGGTGGCACGCAGTAACGACAGGGAGGCGTGCCCCACACCGAGCACATGATCCTCGGTCAGGGTCCGCCGTTGCATGGAGTCGTCCAGGTCGGACAGGATCCAGCGATTACCCGCTCCGGTGTCCATCGGACGCAGATCCAGCGCCGCGCGCACCGCACCGCCCTCCCGCGTCAGTAGCCCGGCCGCGACCGCGTCGCCGATCCGGACCGGCGCCAGGGCGGCGGCGGCCTCGTGCTCGTCGAGCGCGTCACCGAGAAGCAACAGGCGGACCAGAAGGCCCAGCTCACCGGCTTCGCGCGCGGCCCGGCGCACCGGTACCGGCTCCCCGCGGCCCAGCGCGCTGTGGGCGTCGGCGCCCAGCGCCTCGAGCAGAGTGTCGGCGTCGTACCCCACCCGGGTCAGTGCGGTCCGCAACTGCGGGCACAGCGCGGTCAGGGGCGAGGTGACGGTCGATCCGGAAGTGGGCACAGCGGTACTCTGCCACCCCCGTGCGGGGGTCCCGACGGCCGCGTCGCAGGTTGCGGTAGCGCGCCGCGGACGGCTATCCGTCGATCTCGTCGTGCCGGCGGTCCTCCAGCGCGGTGCGCGGGCGGTCCCAGCGGCTGGGTTCGTTCTTGTCCCGGGGCGGCCGGTCGTTGGCGATGAGCACCGCGATCCACGGGAGGGGCACCGAGGCCGCCATGATCAGAATGGAGATCAGCGCGTTCTCGAAGACGCTGTAGGACACGCCGGCGAGTACCAGCGCGGGGATCCGGAACGCCATGATCATCGTGTACCGGCGGACCCGGGCACGATGCTGGTCTTCGAACGAAGGCGCGGCCTCGGTGATCAACGCCGCGTGTTTGGCGTCGTCACCGGGGAAGAAACCGCGCGAACGAGAGGGACGGGCCGGCCGCGATGTGCCGACTCGGTCATCGAGGCCGCTCGCACCGGCGTCGAGGTGCTCCGAGCCGCGCTCGGAGTCTTCGCCGTGCTGCTGCATACCTTCGAGTCTTGCACTACCGCCCGCACGGCGCACAACGCGTCCGGCCGAAACCCGGCGACCGTGCCAGGACTTCCGGTCGTCGCTGGTCTCATCCCGGGTTCGGACACCGCCGGGCGACCTCATCGGCTACCGCGTATACAGGCCGCGGTGTGCGGGGACGTACGGCCGCCCGGCGGTGATGCGGCATCATGGAGGGCGTGAGTACCGATACTCTGGTCCGCCCCGATACGACCACCGACGAGACCACCAGCGATGACACCCCCAAGTTCTTCCACTATGTGAAGAAGGACCGGATCGCCGAGAGTGCCGTGATGGGCACCATGGTGGTCGCGCTGTGCGGTGAGGTCTTCCCGGTCACGCGTTCGCCGAAGCCCGGTTCGCCGGTCTGCCCCGAATGCAAGAAGGTCTACGAGACCCTGCGCAAGGGCGACTGAGCGCGACCGGCCTGCCCGGGCCGATCGGCGCAGGATCACCGGCGTGGATGTCCCGCCGGTGCTATCGCTGTCCGGCCGGGGTCCTCGTCGTGCCCGGATCCGCGTCGTCGCGGGATCCGGTGGGAGCCGTGTTCCGGTCCGTCCGCGCTCTGCTCCGGGGCCGAGGTGTCGCGGCGTTTGGCCAGCCAGGCCTTGAACTGCTCCATGCGGGTGGCGCGCGCGGGCCAGAACTCCTGGACCGCCGCGTTGAACTCGGCGCCGAGGATCACCGCGAAGCCGAGGAAGAACGTGAACAGCAGGAAAGCGATCGGCGTGGCCAGCGCGCCGTAGCTGACTCCGGTACGGGTGACCAGCGCCAGATAGCGGCGCAGTATCTCGCTCGCCGCCATGAAGAACACCGCCGCGAGCAGGGCCCCCCAGAACAGTCGGTGGTAGGGCAGCGAACTGTGCAGGGCGAGTTTGTACAGCGTGGCCAGGCCCAGCACTACCAGCAGCCCCACTGCGGGGTAGTAGAACATATCGATCAGGCGCAGCCCCGTTTCGCGTACGGAATCCGGCAGCGTCCGTCCGATCAGCACCGGGCCGAGCGCGACCAGCGGTAGGACGAACACCGCCGCGACGAGGAACTGGATGTACAGCAACAGCGCGAAGATGCGCTGCCAGATCGGATTCCGGGCGTCCTGCTGGTCGTGTGCGTCCACGATCGCGTCGACGAAGGTCGACATGGCCGAGGAACCGGCCCACAACGACAGCACGAAACCGACCGAGACGATCGCCGCCCGGCCCTGTCCGAGGACATCCCCGACCGTCGGCTCGATCAGATCGGTGACCACACTCGAGCTGAACAGATTCCGGCTGAAGGTGAGGGTTTTCGACTCGACGATCTCGACGGTATCGGGACCGAACAGGCCGCTGACGTAGCCGAGGCCGCCGAGCAGGCCGAACAGCAGCGGTACCAGCGACATGGTCTGCCAGAATGCCGCGGCCGCGGATTTGGAGAATATCGAGTCGTTCCAGGATTTCACGGCCACCCGCAGGAGCAACCGGCCGATCTGGGCGAGGACGCGGCGTATCCACGCGGTACCCGACGGGCCCGCGCCGGGTTCGCGTCCGTAACTGTGCATGATGTGTCCAGCATCGCGCACCCGGGCGCCCAGCGGTACGGCAGCGGTCGACGTGTCGGCGGGCAGCGGGTGAATCGCGGGTTACCGGAGGCGGCGCGCGTGCCGGCTCCGGTGCGGTGTGTGACACCTATCGCGCACCCCGCGCCGGTTTGGCGCCATCGCCGCCGCGGCCGCTAGTGTTTGTCTCCGTGACCGATGCGAGCGGTGCTATTGCGACGGAGGTTCCGGGCGCATCCCTGCGCGCGTGGCAGCGGCGCGCGCTCACCCGGTACCTGGCGACCAAACCCCGCGATTTCCTCGCGGTCGCCACCCCGGGCGCCGGTAAGACGACCTTCGCGCTGCGGGTCGCCGCGGAATTGCTGGCCGATCGCACGGTCGATCAGGTCACCGTGGTCGCCCCGACCGAGCACCTGAAACATCAGTGGGCCGCCTCGGCGACCCGCGCGGGGATGGCGCTGGATTCGAACTTCTCCAACACCACCGGCGGAACCTCCGATGACTACCACGGAGTGGTCGTCACCTACGCTCAGGTCGCCGCGCACCCGTTCAAGCATCGGGTGCGGACCGAGAACCGGCGCACGCTGGTGATCCTGGACGAGATCCACCACGCGGGCGACGCGAAGACCTGGGGCGACGCGGTGGCCGAGGCGTTCGGGGACGCCACCCGCCGGCTGGCGCTGACCGGAACTCCCTTCCGCAGCGACGACAGCCAGATCCCGTTCATCACCTACGAGCCCGACGAGGCCGGGCTCCCGCGTTCCCGTGCCGACCACAGCTACGGGTACACCGAGGCGCTCGCCGACGGCGTCGTACGCCCGGTGGTCTTCCTCGCCTACTCCGGTGAGGCGCACTGGCGTGACAGTGCGGGCGAGGAGTACACGGCCCGCCTGGGTGAGCCACTGAACGCCGAACAGACCGCCCGCGCCTGGCGTACCGCACTCGATCCGGCGGGGGACTGGATCTACGCCGTGCTGCGTGCCGCGGATATGCGGTTGGCGCAGCTCCGGGAAGCCGGCATGACCGATGCCGGGGGCTTGGTGATCGCCTCGGATCAGGAACGCGCTCGGCTGTACGCCGAACTGCTGGAGCATCTCACCGGGAACCGGCCGGTGCTCGTCCTGTCCGATGATCCGGCTTCTTCGGCGCGCATCAGTGAGTTCAGCACCGGGACCCAGCCGTGGATGGTCGCCGTGCGCATGGTCTCCGAAGGGGTCGACGTCCCACGTCTGGCGGTGGGCGTCTACGCCACCAGCGCCTCCACCCCGCTTTATTTCGCCCAGGCCATCGGCCGTTTCGTCCGCGCGCGGCGGCCCGGGGAGACCGCCAGTGTGTTCCTCCCGTCCGTCCCGGTCCTGCTGGACCTGGCCGCGCAGCTCGAGGTCCAGCGCGACCATGTCATCGGCAAACCGCATCGTGAGAAGGACGGCCTCGACGACGAGCTGCTCACGGAGGCGAACAAGCAGCGCGACGAACCGGGTGAGGACGAGAAAGCGTTCGTCCCGTTGGCCGCGGACGCCGAACTGGATCAAGTGATCTACGACGGCTCCTCGTTCGGCACCGCGACTTTCGCGGGAAGCGCGGAGGAAGCGGACTATCTGGGCATCCCCGGTCTGCTGGACGCCGAGCAGATGCGTGCGCTGCTGCGGGAACGTCAGGCCCGGCAGATCGCCGACCGGTCCAAGCCCGAAGCGGAGCCATCCGTGCCCGCGCCCGCGGGGCAGGCGGGCAATGCCGCCGAGCGGGTCGCCACCGCCGATAAATTGGGTGAGTTGCGGCGCGAGCTGAACAGCCTGGTCGCGATGCACCACCACCGCACCGGTAAACCACACGGGGTGATCCACGGTGAACTCCGGCGCCAGTGTGGCGGTCCGCCGACGGCTCTGGCGACCGTTGACCAGCTGGGCGATCGAATCGCGGCGCTGCGCCGGATGTAGAGCGCCGCGGTCCGTCGTGTGGTGGGTGCCGGGCTCGGGACGGTCAGTGTGATCCGCTGTGCCGCCGCGCGCGTCCCCGGGCACGCTCATGGGCGATACGGAGTAGGTCGCGGATCGGCTGCGCGGTACGCGGGCCGGGATCGATGACTGCCAGCCACCCGAGGGGGGCGTACACCGGATGCGCGATCACCGTATCGGCCGCGCTCGAGGTGAGGTCGACGTTCGCTTCTCTGGGTGTGCGGCCGGTCCATTCGGTGAAGGCTTCCGTGCCGGCACTGATGTTCAGGCGGAACGCTCCCGGCCGGTCGAGGCCCGACGGTTCGTCGCCGGGGTAGTCCTTGGTGACGATGGTGGCGAAGGGCTGGGTCTTGGCCGGGACCTGCCCGTCGGGTGCGTAGTAGAAGAACACGTCGCCCCAGGCGATTTCGGGCGACCCGTCGCCGGGGCCGGGGCGCAGCGCCAGCACGCCGTCGAGGGAGTCGAGGAATCCGATGATCTCGTCGATGGTCATGGTCTCCAGCGTGACATTGAAGTGCTTGTGGAGACTTGGATCGCCATGACGTAGGAATTAGAGGTGGAAAGTCGCAACTCCGCAGTTCTGCGGACCGCGGATGTGGCGCGGCGCACCGGCTACTCGGTCCAGCAGGTGCGCAATCTCGAGCGCGACGGTGTGCTGCCGCCGGCGCCGCGGACCGCTGCCGGGTACCGGCGCTACGACGACACCCACCTCCGGGCCGCACGGGCCTATCGTGCGCTCGCGGCCGGAACCGATCCGGTCTCCGCGAAACAGATGATGCGGGCGGTGCAGGGGCACGACCTGCGCCGCCTGTACGCACTGCTCGACGCCGCGCACGCCGCGCTCGACCGGGAGCGTCGCGATCTCGAGTTCGCGCGGGCGGCCGCGCGCGAGATCGCCGACGAACCGCTGGGCGATGTTCGAGCGGCGGACGCGATGAGCATTTCCGAGTTGTCGCGGGCGCTCGGGGTCCGGCCCTCCACGTTGAGGTACTGGGACTCGGTCGGGCTGGTCGTGCCCCGCCGCACCACCGGCCGGGAGGCGCGCCGCTACACCCCCGATGATGTGCGGGCCGCCCGGCTGGTCCACCAACTGCGCTTGGCCGGTTACGGAATCGAGCCCCTGCGGGCACTGTTGCCGCAGCTCCGCGGGTTACGCCGCTGGGACGAGGTCGCGGCCGCCCTGACCGCGCGGGATATCCGCATCGATACCCGCTCCCGGGCGCTGCTCGCAGGGGCGGCGGCTCTGCACGCTCTGCTCGACCCGTCGGCGGACCGGTGAGCGGCGGACCGCAACCCGTGCCCCGCCGCAGGGCCCGGGGTAGGGAAACTCATACTTCGAAGAACGCCGCGGGATCCAGGGTGTGCAACGGTATCCAGCGTGGCGCTTCGGCGGGGGAATCGTCGAGCGCGATATCGGTGCCGTAGCCCTGCAGGTCCAGACTCAGCCGCGGATTCTCATCGACGCGGCGAGCGAGGTCGTAGAACGTCGCCAGCACATGGACGCACCGCTCGGTGCGCGCCGCGCAGGAACAGTCGATCGCGGCGGGTTCCGGAGCCACCGGGATGTCCGCCGCGCGGGCGGCCGCGTACATCTCATCGGTCAGCACCGTGGGGCCGGCGCCGACTATCGCGCTGAGCGCCGTGAGCGCGGGCCGTGTGAGCGGTGCCAATTCGATATGCGTGATCGAGGCCTGACCGCCGCGGTGGATGTGCGCGCGGACGATCCGGCCCTCCGTTTCGGTCCGGACCCCGTCGTTGCGGGCGATGCTGCGTGCCCGGGGGAGCAGTGGGTCGGGGCGGGTCTGCCGCAGCGGTTCGGCCAGCCTGACCCAATCCATCCCCCAACGGGTGTATCCGAATTCGTTGTCCGCCATCAGTTCCCCCTCTTCCGGCGCAGCACTTCCAGTAGCCGGTCGTCGTCGAGCCGGGCGAGTTCGGCGATACCGCTACCGTCGCCGAGGTCGGTGAGTGCCGATTTGCGTCGCTGCATGCTCGCGATATGTTCCTCCACCGTGGTCGCCGAGGTGAGGGTGGTGACGGTGACCGTGCGCGTCTGCCCGATCCGGTGCACCCGATCGGAGGCCTGCGATTCGACCGCCGGATTCCACCAGCGGTCGAAATGGATCACATCGGCGGCGCGGGTGAGGGTGAGGCCGGTGCCGGCCGCGCGCAGGCTCAGCACCAGGACCGGTGGACCGTCGGGGGACTGGAACTCGGTGACGATCGCTGCTCGCTCGGCCTGCGCGAGTCCGCCGTGGAAGAAAGGCGCGGTGATCGCGAACTGCTCCGCGAGATGCCGTACCAGCAGGTCACCGGTGGCGCGGTATTGGGTGAAGATCAGTGTCGGCGAATCGTTCTCGAGATTGGCGGCCACGATATCGGTGCACAGTTCGAGTTTGCCCGAGCGCCCGGTGAGTTCGCCGGTATCGCCGCTCACCAGTCCGGGGTGGTTGCACACCTGTTTCAGCGCGGTGAGCGCCGCCAGTACCCGGGTCTGGCGTTGTGTTCCGGCGCCGAAACCGTCGGCGGCCGTGCGGTCGAGCACCTGGTCGTAGAGCTTCTCCTGCTCCGGGGTGAGATCGCACAGCAGGTCGTTGTGGATCTTGGCCGGAAGCGAGGCGGCGACGTGGGCTTTGCGGCGTGACAGCAGAACTGGTTCGATCGCGTCCTGGAGTCGCGCGGCGGCTGTGACCGAACCCTGTTCGATGGGTTTGACGAAGCGGCGGCGGAATTGGGCGCGATGCCCGAACAGGTTCGGCGCCACCAGATGCAGGAGCGCCCAGAGCTCTTCCAGATGGTTCTCCACCGGTGTTCCGGTCAGCGCCACGACCGCGGCGGCGTCGAGTGCCCGCGCCGCTTTCGATACCTGCGTGCGGGGGTTCTTCAGCGCCTGCGCCTCGTCGTAGACCACGGTCGCCCAGTCGTGTCCGGTGAGCCGGTGCCCGTGTAACCGCAGCACCGGGTATCCGGTGACGACGACGGTTCCGGAATCGGCGGCCGACTCGCCGCCGCGCCAGGCGACCGGCCGCAGATCCGGTGCGAAGCGGGCGATCTCGTGGACCCAGTTGCCCACCAGCGAGGTCGGGCACACGACGAGTTGCGCGCCGTCCCCGCGCCTGGAGAGGAGCAGTCCGATGGTCTGTACGGTCTTGCCGAGACCCATCTCATCGGCGAGGATCGCCCCGCCGTGGCGGGCGACGGTCTCGCGGAGCCAGCCGATGCCGCGTGCCTGGTAGGGGCGGAGTTCGGCATGGAGCCCGGTGCGCAATTCCGCGGCGACGGCGGTGGTGTCCCGGAGGGCGGACAGCGCGTGGTCCCGGGCCACGATCGCTGTTCCCTGTGCGTTGGGGACCGCGTGACCGGCGAGCGGGACGGATACTTCTGCACCGGCCAGGACGGCCCGCCAGGCCCGGGTGGAAGCGCCGGCCTGGGCGGGATCCAGCCCGGCGAAGGCGGTGGGGTCCACGAGAGCGCAGTCGACGGGGACGACCCGCAGGGGCACGCTTCCGGCGCGGGCCTGAGCGGCGGTGCCGCCGGGCATCGCCAGCGGGAGTGTCGCGGGGTCGCCGATTCCGTGTGGTGCGGGTCCGGGTTCCCGGCCGGTCCAGGTCCAGAGTGCGAACATGTGGCGGTCGGGCAGATAGGTGGTCTCGATGGTCGGCAGCGTGCACCCCTAGGATCAACGTATGGCGTACGGAGTAATAGGCCAACGCGCACGGCACCGGATTTGTTCCGCCCGGCTCCAGCCGGCTTCCGCGGCCCGCCGGCGAACCGGAATGCGTGGTGACCGACGACACTGCCCGCGCAGGCGACCGGCGTACCCGTCGGGCCCGCGGGCGCGAATGCGGGAGACGACTGCCGAATCGCCGGTAACGGCACGCGGAATGCGCCGCGGAGCGGCCCGATACCGTGTCCGGCTATGACCCGCGACACCGGCCCGGCACACACCCTGCTCGAATTGCTGTGGCGGCACGAACTGCCGCCTCGGCGGGGCGGCCGCGGCCCCCGGCAGACCGTGAGCGTCGACGAGGTGGTGACCGCTGCGATCGGCCTCGCCGACCGCACGGGCTACGCGACGGTGTCGGTTCGCGCCGTCGCGGCCGAACTGGGCTTGCGTCCGATGAGCCTGTACACCTACGTGCCCAGCAAAGAAGCCCTCACGATCCTGATGGTCGACGCCGTCGCGTTCGAGGACACCCCGATCTCGCCGGACCTGCCGATACGCGACCGCCTGACCGCCGTGGCCCGGCAGATCCGGGACGAATTCCTGGCCCACCCGTGGCTGTTGGAGGTCCCGGCCTGGCGGATGGTGCTGGGTCCCGGCCGGATGCGCCGCTACGAGCGGCAGCTGGCGGCCGTGGACGGATCGGGTCTCGACGATGTCGCGATGGATCGGGTGATCGCCGTGCTGTCGCAATTCGCGACCGGTAACGCGCGGACCGCGCTCGCCGCGGCACACAGCGCCCGGGAACAGTCCGACGCCGACTGGTGGGACGCGTACGGCCCGGCACTGGCCCAGATGATGCCCGCCGCGGACTTTCCACTGTCGACCCGGGTGGGTGCGGTAGTCGGCGAGCTCTATCGGGCGCCGGGCGATCCGGCCGGGGATTTCGAGTTCGGGCTCCAGCGCCTGATCGACGGCATCCTGCCCGGCTGACACTCCCGTGGCGGGTGACCATTCGGTCACCCGCCACGGGAGCGGTGTTCAGTTGTTCGATGCTGTTGTGTCGGACGCGAGGACGGGTCAGGGAGCGGGAGCGGATTCCGTATCGATCACGGCTTCGAGCTCGCGCAGACGTTCCATATGTTCGTTCGCGTGATGCTGGCAGAAGAGCAACTCTCCACCTGCGGGCAGAACGGCACGCACACGCGCCGCCGCCCCGCAGCGATCGCAACGATCGACCGCGGTCAGTGGGGTGCTTGTCAGGGTTCCTGGCATGACTCCTCCGTCCTGGCTTCCGGCACAATACCGTTCACCTGGTGTGAGGCCCGTGGTCACTCCGCGGGCTCGCTTCCGCTACTTCCCAGCAGTGGTGTAACTACTCTGTCAGACGTTCGGAGCATTGGCTTTGTTCCCACTGGGGAACCACTGTGTTTTCCCTAACACGACCAGCGGTTTCCGCCTGTGGCGAACACCGCGGGGCGGGCGTGGAAAACCAACCGCCACTGCTCCGTACCGACTGTCGAGTTGTGTATCGGAGGTTACCCGTGCCCTGTGACGCTCACACCCTTGTTCACCTCTGTACTCCCGGTGAGTGGGCACATGCCCGCGAAAAAGGTGCGCATCGGCCACCCTCGCTGCGGTCGGAGGGGTTCGTCCATCTGTCCGCACCCGAGCAGGTGCATCTGCCGGCCAACCGTATATTCGCAGGTCGCCGCGATCTGCTGCTGCTCCGGCTGGACCCGGCACTGCTCGGTTCACCCGTGCGCTGGGAACCGGGGGTGCCCACCGACGATCCGGCCATGCGTTTTCCGCATCTCTACGGCCCGCTGCCGGTCGCGGCCGTGACCGGTGTCGACGCGTACCTGCCGGGTCCCGACGGAGTGTTCGCTCAGCTGTCCAGCTGAGCGTCGCTGCCCGCCTACTACGTCCCGGGCGCGTCGGTCCCCAACTCGCGGGCGAGGATCGCGGCCTGTACCCGCGACCGCATGCCCAGTTTGGTGAGCACACGCGAGACATGCGTTTTCACCGTGGTCTCGCTGATGAACAGCCGGGCCGCGATCTGGGCATTGGACAAGCCGCCGCCCAGACAGCCGAACACCTCGCGTTCCCGGCCGGTGAGTTCGGCCATACCGGCGGGCAGGTCGGGCGGTCGCTCCGGCGGTGTCCCGGCGAAGGCGTCGATCACCGCGCGGGTGACCTCCGGCGCGAGCACCCCCTCGCCCGCGGCGACCGCGCGGACCGCGTCGACGAGCGCCGGTCCGGACGCTGATTTCAGGACGAAACCGGCGGCGCCCGCGCGCAGGCTGCCGAACACGTACTCGTCCAGATCGAAGGTGGTCAGGACGAGGACCCGGGCCAGACCGGCCTCGGTCACCCGGGTGGTCGCGGTGATGCCGTCGACGCCGGGCATCCGCACGTCCATCAGCACCACGTCCGGCCGCAGCGCCCGGGCCTGGGCGAGCGCCACGTCACCGTCGGCGGCCTCACCGACGACTTCGATATCGCCGGCTCCCTCGAGGATCATCCGCAATCCGGCGCGGATGGCGGCGTGGTCGTCGGCGAGCAGGACCCGGATCGTCACCGCGGATCACCTGCGGGCTGGGGGACTGCGGTCAGCGGGAGCCGGGCGCGTACCCACCAGGCGCCCGATTCCGGTCCGGCCCGGAACGTGCCGCCCAGCGCGGCCGCGCGCTCGCGCATATTCGTCAGTCCGCGCTGTGCGGGATCGTCACCGGGAAAGGTCGCGGGACGGGCGGGCAGGGTGTTGCGAACGGTCAGCACGAGTGCCGTGGATTCGGCGTGCACGTCGATATCCACCTCCTGTCCGGGTGCGTGTTTCATCACATTCGTCACGGCCTCCTGGATGATCCGGTAGGCCGCCTGGTCGACCGCTCCGGCCGGGGCCGTCTCGCCGAGGTCCACCCGGAACCGGACGCGCATTCCCGCCTGCCGGGCCGCCGTTTCCAGCCTCGGCAGCTGGGCCAGGCGTCCCGGCGCGGCGGTCTGATCGGGATCGTCGTCGCGGCGCAGCAGGCCGATCATGGTGCGCATTTCCTGGAGTGCTCCGACACTGTTGCTCCGGATGGCGCCGAGCACTTCCGCCAGCCGCGGATCGACGCCCGCCCCGTCGAGGGTGCCCAGTGCCGCCTCGGACTGCAGGGCGATCGCCGACAGATGTCCGGCGATCACATCGTGCAGATCGCGGGCCATGGCCTTGCGTTCATCGGCCACCGCCGCCCGCCGGTCCAGTTCCGCCACCAGCGACAGCGCCCGGACCCGGGCCCGTTCGGACTCGGCGGACTCCTTGTGCGCGCGAACGGTCAGGCCCCACCACAGCGAGGTGCCGACGAAGGCGGCCGCCAGCACCAGGGCCAGCGCCATCAGATGCCAGTCGCCGGAGACCGCCAGCACCACACCCGCGGCGATGGCGGACAGCGTCAACCAGGCGACCACGGCGCCCTGCATCTGGCGGCGCGTGCCGTAGACCACCGCCGCGTAGATGAGATCGGTGTAGACGAGCCAGACCGGCAGGGTCGGACCGAGGGACAGGTCCATCGCCAGCGGCGCCAGGCCCACCACCATCGCCGTGATGGGCGCCCGCCGCCGCACCAGCAGCACCGAACACGCCAGCGCGAGTACCGCGAACCGCGGGCCCAGCGAGTCGGCCGGTGTGTCGTTGGAGGTGAACATCATGTGGAAGCCCGCCAGATACAGCAGGGCGCCGAATACGAACCACGCACCCGCGACGATGACGTCACGTGTCGTCGCCGGTAAGGCCGACCACCGTCCCATTGCTTGATCTCAGCACACGGTCGTCCGGCCCGAGTCCTCCGAAGTGATGAGCGGGCCGGCCCGGAATGCGCAGAACACGTGGTTCCGGCTGGTCGAGGAGACCAGCCGCCGGTCGCGTTGTCGTCCTCGCTCCGGGCGCGAGGTGACGGCGGCGGCGGTACGCTGCGGGTTCACGGTGTCTTTCGGCCGCCCCGCGCGACCGTGCCGGGCGGAGAGTTCCCCGGCCACGACCGCAACGACGGCCCGGACGGACGGGATCCGGATGAGCGTCTACACCCAGCGACTCGGTGGTACGAGTTACCGATTCGACGGACTCGTGGAGGTCCTTGCCAAAGCCACGCCCGGTCGCAGCGGTGACGAATTGGCCGGATGCGCCGCGCACACCGATGCCGAGCGGGCGGCCGCGCAGTGGGCGCTGGCCGATATCGCGCTGACCGAGTTCCTCGAACAACCGGTGGTGCCCTACGAAACCGATGAGATCACCCGGCTCGTCCTGGACACCCATGATCGGGCGGCCTTCGCGCCGATCGCCTCGCTCACCGTCGGCGAGCTGCGCGACCGGTTGCTCGCCGTCGCTGCCGGGGACGGCACACCCGATCCGGCCGCCACCCTGAGCGACCTCGCCCCGGGGCTGACACCGGAGATGGTCGCGGCCGTCAGCAAGATCATGCGCAACCAGGATCTGATCGCCGTAGCCCGGGCCGCCCGGGTGCGTTCGGCATTCCGGACGACCATAGGCGAACCCGGCACCCTGGCCACCCGCCTGCAGCCCAACCATCCGACCGACGATCCCGACGGTATCGCCGCCGCCGTGCTCGACGGCTTGCTGCTCGGCTGCGGTGACGCCGTGATCGGCGTCAACCCCGCCACGGATTCCCCGCGGGCCGCGGCGGATCTGCTGACACTGCTCGACGATATCCGCACCCGCTTCGATATCCCGGCGCAATCGTGTGTGCTCGCCCATGTCACCACCACGATCGAGTTGATCTCGGCGGGGGCGCCGGTGGACCTGGTGTTCCAGTCCGTCGGCGGTACCGAGGCCGCCAACAGGGCGTTCGGCGTCGATCTGGCGCTGCTGCGCGAGGCGAACGAGGCCGGGCGGTCGCTGCGCCGCGGCACCGTCGGGGACAACGTCATGTACCTGGAAACGGGCCAGGGGTCGGCGCTGTCGGCCGGCGCGCACCGTGGGACGGGCGGAAAGCCGGTGGACCAGCAGACCCTGGAAGCCCGCGCCTACGCAGTGGCCCGCGAACTCCGCCCGCTGCTGGTGAACACCGTGGTCGGTTTCATCGGCCCGGAGTATCTGTACGACGGGAAACAGATCGTGCGCGCGGGGCTGGAGGACCATTTCTGCGGCAAACTGCTCGGCCTGCCGATGGGCGTGGACGTCTGCTACACCAACCATGCCGAAGCCGACCAGGACGATATGGACACGCTGCTCACGCTGCTCGCGGCGGCCGGGTGCGCCTTCGTCATCGCGGTTCCCGGCGCCGATGATGTGATGCTCGGCTACCAGAGCCTCAGCTTCCACGACGCGCTCTACGCCCGGCGGGTGCTGGGCCTGCGTCCCGCCCCCGAATTCGCGGACTGGCTCGACCGGCTCGGCATGCTCGACGAGACGGGCCGGATCCTGCCGGTGTCCCCGGTCTCCTCACCGCTGCGCGCTCTGAAAGGGGGCCGATGAACGGCGAATCCGCCCAGGCGTTCTGGACCGAACTGCGGTCGCTCACCCAGGCGCGTATCGGTCTGGGCCGCGCGGGCGATGCATTGCCCACCCGCCGCGTCCTCGAGTTCGCCGCCGCCCATGCCGCGGCCCGCGACGCGGTGCACACTCCGCTGGACGTGCCGGCGTTGTGCGCCCGGCTCACCGATCTCGGCCTCGGGGAGCCGGTTCATGTGCGGAGCCGGGCGCGCGACCGCGCCGAGTACCTGCGCCGCCCCGATCTGGGCCGTCTGCCCGCCGACTCCGACGCCGCGTCGGCGGGGCCGGAGCCCACTGCGCCGCCCGCGCCGGAACCTGTCCCGCATGTGGCTTCCGGAACCACACCGCCCGTGGCGTCCGGGATCGCACCGCCTGTGGCGTCCGGGATCGCAGTGCCCGAGCTGTCCCGGCTCGGCGCCGATATCGGTGTGGTCCTCGCCGACGGTCTGTCCGCCCGGGCGCTCGATGCACACGGTCCGCCCACACTCGCGGCCCTGCTGGACCTGCTGCGCCCCCGCTATTCGATCGCGCCGCCGGTGGTCGCGACCCAGGCGCGCGTGGCGCTGGGTGACCATATCGGGGCCGCGCTGGGCGTCTCTACGGTGCTGGTGCTGATCGGCGAGCGCCCCGGGCTCTCGGTGGCCGACAGTCTCGGCGTCTACCTGACCCATCTGCCGCGTCCCGGTCGCACCGACGCGGACCGCAACTGCGTGTCCAATATCCACCCGCCGGAAGGCCTGGGTTACCGCCGGGCCGCGGAAGTGGTCGCGGCACTGGTGGCGGGGGCCCGCGAACTCGGCCGTTCCGGGGTCGCGCTGAAGGACACCTCCCGCGACGCGGTGCTGCCGGGACAGCCACCCGGCACGCACCTCGAGCCCGGTACGGCCGAATAGGCACGGCCGTCGCGCGACGGCCCCTGAACACATCCGGAACCTCGGGTTCCCGCGGTGTTCAGGGGCCGTCGCGCGTGGCGCCGCCGAACTAGTCCAGGTAGTCGCGCAGGACCTGCGAACGGCTCGGATGGCGGAGTTTGCTCATCGTCTTGGACTCGATCTGCCGGATCCGCTCCCGGGTGACCCCGTAGACCTGGCCGATCTCGTCCAAAGTGCGCGGTTGGCCGTCGGTGAGGCCGAATCGCAGCCGCACCACACCCGCCTCGCGTTCGGACAGGGTCTCCAGCACGGACTGCAGTTGATCCTGCAGCAGCGTGAAACTGACCGCGTCCACCGCGACCACGGCCTCGGAATCCTCGATGAAATCACCGAGCTGGCTGTCGCCCTCGTCGCCGATGGTCTGATCCAGCGAAATGGGTTCCCGGGCGTACTGCTGGATCTCCAGCACCTTCTCCGGGGTGATGTCCATTTCCTTGGCCAGTTCCTCCGGGGTGGGCTCGCGGCCCAGATCCTGGAGCAGCTCGCGCTGGATACGGCCGAGCTTGTTGATGACCTCCACCATGTGCACCGGGATACGGATGGTGCGGGCCTGGTCGGCCATGGCCCGGGTGATGGCCTGCCGGATCCACCAGGTGGCATAGGTGGAGAACTTGTAGCCCTTGGTGTAGTCGAACTTCTCCACCGCGCGGATCAGGCCCAGGTTGCCTTCCTGGATGAGATCCAGGAACGCCATCCCGCGGCCGGTGTAGCGCTTGGCCAAGGAGACCACCAGGCGAAGGTTCGCCTCGAGCAGATGATTCTTGGCGCGGTTGCCGTCGCGGATGATCCAGTTGAAATCGCGGCGGGTGGCCACGGGGAGCTTCTCGCCGGCCTCGGTGAACTCGCGCATCTTCTCCGCCGCGTAGAGGCCGGCCTCGATCCGTTTGGCGAGTTCGACCTCCTCCTCGGCATTGAGCAGCGCGACTTTGCCGATCTGCTTGAGGTAGGCGCGCACCGAATCCGCGGAGGCGGTGAGCTCGGCGTCCTTGCGGGCCTGGCGCAGCGCCTCGGACTCTTCCTCGTCCCAGACGAAATCGCCGGAGGCCTTATCCGCGGCGGTGGGTTCGGAGGTGCCGTCCGCGGGCGCTTCACCCTCGGGTTCTTCGGCGACTTCGGCTACCAGATCCTCGCCTTCCTCGGTGAGATCGTCCTCGGAGACTTCCAGGTCTCCGAGATCGGCCACATCCAGCGCATCGTCGTCGAGCTGCTCCTCGCCCGCGCCGGGGGCGCCCGCGCTTCCCGCCTTTTTGGCGGGGGCCTTCTTGGCGGCTCCCTTCTTGGCGGCAGCGGCCTTTTTGGCCGGAGCCTTTTTGGCGGCGGCCTTTTTCGCCGGGGCCTTCTTGGCCACGGCTTTACGCGCCGGGCGTGCCGCGGGAACTTCCGTGGCCTCGGCGTCGGCCGGTTCGGCTGTCTGACGGGTATTCGTGGCTACCACGTACGCCCTTTCGTGACGGTCTCGTGCGGCGTCACGCCAGAGTAGTATTCCGGCGGAGCGGTCTGTCGGGTTTACCGGCTAAAACGCCGGTCGGGGGTCCGGCTCACCGCCGGGTGCTTCCATTGTAACGATCCGACCAGTGTGCCCTGGCCTTGCCGTGCAGAACTTCAGGGGGTGATCCCCGCGTCGACGGCCATGGCCGCGCCGACGATACCCGCTGTGTTCTTCAAGTTCGCGGGGACCACGCGAGTGCGGTTGGTGAGCAGCGGAATCCACTGGTCGGCATCGCGGCTGATACCGCCGCCGGCCACGAACACCGTCGGCCAGAAGAGATCCTCCAGGCCGCTGAGCACCGTGCTGACCCGGGCCGCCCATTCGGGATAGGTGAGATCCTCCCTTTCCTTGACCGACGCGGCCGCCCGGTGCTCGGTCTCCATCCCGCCGATCTCCAGATGACCGAGTTCGGTGTTCGGGACCAGCGTGCCGTTGTTGAGCAGCGCCGACCCGATCCCGGTGCCGAAGGTCAGCAGGAGCACCAGGCCGTGGATATCGCGGGCCGCGCCGAACCGGTCCTCGGCCAGGCCCGCGGCATCGGCGTCGTTCAGCACGGTCACCTCGCGACCGCCGAGCGCCGTGGCGAACAGTCCCCGCGCGTCGGTGCCGATCCATGACTTGTCGACATTGGCGGCGGTATGCGCGACGCCGTCGAGGACCACGCACGGCAGGGTGACCCCGACCGGACCGCTCCAGCCGGCGGTCTCGATCAACTCCGCCGCCGCGGCGGCGACCGCGCCGGGAGTGGACGGCTGCGGGGTCGCGATCTTGATGCGTTCGTGCACGAGCTCTCCGGTGTCCAGATCGACCGCGGCGCCCTTGACGCCGCTACCGCCGATATCGATACCGAACGCGTGCCGTCGACCGGACATGCGGGCTTCCCTCGTTCCCTGTGCTGGCTGATGTCGTCTTGCCCCGCACCGGTTTTCGTGTAGAGCCGGTCCGCGTGCGAAGTATCCGGACGACGCCGTACCGGCCACACGCGTCGCGCCGTCTCCTCCGGGTCGGCGCTCCACCGATGTGGTGTGCACGACAAGAGTAATGCGCGGACCCGGACGCCCGAGCCGCAGGATCTGTGCTGCGATGGAGGACGTGCCGGAATCGATTTGGTCTCTCACCGCTGCCACCGAACCCACCCCCGCCGACGCGACCGTGCTGCGCCGCATCGCGACCCATCTGGCCGGTGTCGCCGCCGCGCATGTGCGGGCCAGGCGTCCGGAGGTATTCGGTCCCGCCGGTCCCGTCGAGGCCGCGGTCCGCACCAAGAGCACCCCGACCGACCCGGTGACCGTCGTCGATACCGAGTCCGAGCAGTTGATCCGCGACGAACTCGCCCGGCTGCGTCCCGGCGACCGCATTCTGGGCGAAGAAGGCGGCGGCGATCTCGCCGGGGCCGGCGCGGACGATGTGGTGTGGGTCGTGGACCCGATCGACGGAACCGTGAACTTCCTCTACGGCATACCGGCCTACGCGGTGTCGGTGGCCGCGGTCCGCGGCGGCCGACCGGTCGCGGGTGCGGTGGCCGATGTCGCCGCGTCGACGGTGTACACGGCAGCCACCGGCCTGGGGGCGTTGCGGATCGGGCCGGACGGCTCGGATACACCGCTGCGCTGCAACCCGGTGCGGTCGGCCCGGCTGGCGCTGGTCGCCACGGGGTTCGCCTACGGCGTGCCGCGCCGGACCCGGCAGGCGGCCTGTGTGGCCGACCTGCTGCCCCACGTCCGCGATATCCGCCGGATAGGCGCGGCGGCGCTGGATCTGTGCATGGTCGCGGAGGGTCGGGTGGACGCGCACTACGAACACGGCCTGAACCCGTGGGACTGGGCGGCCGGGGCACTGATCGCGGCCGAGGCCGGCGCGGTGCTGCGGCTGCCGCCGTTGCCGACCACCGGCGCGGAGGGTGCGCTGGTGGTGGCCGCGGCCCCCGGGATCGGGGACGAGCTCTTGGCGCTACTCGACCGGCTCGGGATCTCGGAGTCCATTCCGGAATCCTGACCGCCCGGCGCCGGGGGCCGGCGGTCAGCAGCGGGCGGTGCGGGCGGCTTCGAGCATATCGGGATCGATCGCCGGGCTCTCGCCGCTCACCGGGTTCTTCAGCGAGCGCAGCACTTCCTCGGCATCGTTGTTCGGCTGCAGGTCGCCGCCGAACAGTGCGCCCAGCACGAGGTCGACCGAGGCATCATCGCGTTTGTCCTCGACGAGCTCGGCGCACGGTACGGCGAGTTGCACCGCCGCCGCGACCGGACGGCCGCTTTCGCCGAACCGGATCTGCCCGGTGCATTCGAGATCACCGTTGGCATATATCGGATCGTTACCGAAAGGATCGCCGGGTGCGCTGCCGAAACCCAGATCGCCGAGCTGGGCCGCCACATGGGCGGCCTGTCCGCGCTGCCCGTTGGCGTTCAGGACTCGGACTTTCGTGCCGGCCATCGGGGCCGGCTCCACATCCTCGAACAGGCTCGCGCCGACCCGCTGACCCGGCAGCGGCTGGGGCCCGGCCTTCGGGTCGGTGGCCGGGCTCGGCGAATTGCACGCCATCGGGGTGTAGTCGTGGTCGTTGGTGGTCAGCGCCTTGATCCACAAGCCTGCGCAGACGACAACGAGCACGACGACAAGGATCAGCCAGGGCCGCATCCGTCGGCGCGGGTAGGGACGGCCTCGGGCATCCGTGGGACTGCCTTCGGTGATCAGTGAAACCACGTCGATACTGTACGTACCCGTACCGGCGCGCCGCGCATTACCCAGGCCGCTCCGAGCGCGTCACCGGGCCGCTCGCGGCACGTCGGGCGGCGCGTATCGATTGGCCAGCGGTTTCGACACGGCTGGGTTTCGATTGCGACATTTTCCGAACCGTCCGCTATTGTCTGGCCGCCCAGACCGAAATATCCATGAGTAAATCGGCGATCGGTCACGGGAACAAGCAGGGCAACTCATGCGTTGTCCGGACGCTATCGGAGTTGGGTCCATCGGATTCGCGCTGATAGAGGACCGGTGCGGGTGTGAAGTGCACCACCGGCGGGGCGGCGGGCGCGGTCGAGCAGACGGCGTGCGCCGATCCGGATATACGGAGTAAGGACGAGGGGAAGACGACATGGCAACCGACTATGACGCACCGAGGCGTACCGAGTCCGACGATGTGTCGGAGGATTCGCTCGAGGAGCTGAAGGCTCGTCGCAACGAGGCCCAGTCCGCCGTCGTGGATGTCGACGAATCCGATACCGCGGAGTCGTTCGAACTCCCCGGCGCGGACCTGTCCGAGGAAGTGCTGACGGTTCGGGTGATCCCGAAACAGGCCGACGAGTTCACCTGCTCGAGCTGTTTCCTGGTACATCACCGCAGCCGGCTCGCGAGCGACAGCGGCGGTCAGCTCATCTGCAGGGATTGCGCGGCCTGAGCGGCCCGTGAGGTCATTCCGCGCTCGGGATCCCGAGCGCGGCCAGGACCTCCGCGGGCCGGCGCGTACTGACCAACCAGTAGGGCGTCGGGTCATCGGGATCGTCGAGCACCAGCAGGACCATGGTGCCGATCCACGGGCGGTGCTGGACATAGGCCGCCGGATCCAGCTGGCGGCCCAGCGCCGCGCTCTTGGCGCTCTTGGGCACCACGGTGGCACGAGCGACGAACGACACCGGCAGATGAGCCCGGCCCACCCGCAGTTCGGGTGTGCCGGTGGTGTCGGCCGTGACCTCGAGCCGGTGCCGGCTCATCCACAGCAGTACCCATACGGGGATCGGGAACAGCAGCACATAGGGCAGCCAGGCGCGCAGGCCGGGGGCTCCCATGTGGATCTCCGCGGCGAGCAGACCGGCGAGCGCGAAGCCCACCGGCCACCACCACAGCGGCACCCAGAGGCGTTCGTGATGGGCACCGGATTCCGGTCGCGCGCGGTGCTCGGTTTCGGTGGGTCGGGGCTGGTCGGACACGACTCAACACTAAGCGACACTCGCGCCGTGCCTGCGCGTAGGCTGGTCGGACGTGAACGCACTCTCACCGATACCTCTGCTCCGGTTGGACCCGGGGATCCCGATGCCGACGCGCGCCCACGACGGCGATGCGGGCGTGGATCTGTGCACTGCCGAGGACATCGTCCTGGAGCCGGGGGAACGGGTACTGGTCGGCACCGGTATCGCCATCGCCCTACCGGTGGGCACCGTGGGCCTGATCCATCCGCGCTCCGGTCTGGCGGCCAAAGCCGGTCTATCCGTGGTGAACACCCCGGGGACGATCGATGCCGGGTATCGGGGCGAGATCAAGGTGTGCCTGATCAACCATGATCCGCGCACGCCCATCGAACTGCGCCGCGGCGACCGGATCGCCCAATTGCTGGTGCAACGTGTGGAACTGGTCGATTTCGTGGCGGTGGACCGGCTCGACGAGTCCGCGCGCGGCGCGGGCGGTCACGGATCCAGCGGGGGACACGCGAGTTTGACGCGGGGCAGCGCGGACACCGCACCCGGCAAGGAGGCCTGACATGTTCGGACGACGGAAATCGGGCGGACGCAGATCCGATGACGGGCAGGACACCGGCGAGTACGGCACGGGTGAGTACGAAACCGGCGAATACGAGGACTACGAGGACGGCGGCTATCACCGCGCCGACTACGAGGAGTCCTATCAGGACGACTACGACGACAGCTACGACGACGGGTACGGCGGCGCCGCCTACAGCGACGCCTATGACGCGGCGATCGATGATCCCGACACAGAACCGCAGCGGCGCGGCCCCTACGACTACGACGATGTCGCCGAGGTGCTGGAGAACTTCACCGACACCCGGCTCGATCTCGGCTCGGTGATCCTGCCGGTGCCGCCGGGCGGCCAACTGCAGGTGGAGATGACCCCACAGGGCGCCCCCCAAGCGGTCCATCTGGCGACCGAACACGGCCGGATCACCGTCGCCGCCTACGCGGCGCCGAAATCCACCGGACAGTGGCGTACGGTCGCCGCCGATCTCGCCGAATCCCTGCGCAAGGACGGGGCCCGGGTCTCGGTGGAGAAGGGACCGTGGGGCCGGGAACTGGTGGCCCTCACCGACAGCGCCGATCTGCGTTTCATCGGTGTGGACGGTTATCGCTGGATGATCCGGCTGGTGGCGGCGGGTCCGTCGGGGTCGGCCGCGGCCGGTGGTCCCCTGGTCGTGGCGGCGCGCACAGTGCTGAGCGAGACGATCATCCGGCGCGGCACCGATGCGCTGCCGGTCCGCGAACCCCTGCCGGTGGTCCTGCCCCAGCAACTCGCCGAACAGCTCACCGCGGCGCATCAGCAGCAGCAACAGCAGACCCAGCAGCAGGTCGCGACCCCGCCGCCCGCCGCCCGGCCGTCGCCGACGCCCGCGGTGCTGCCGCCTCAGCAGCCGCAGCAGCCGCGTCGCGGCGCGGAAGGGTCGGCGATGCAACAGCTCGGTCGGGGCTGACGAGACCCGAGTGGTCCTGTTCCCACCGCGGTGGGAACAGGACCACCGTCGTCAGTCGAGGTATCGCAATGCGAGCCGTCCCACGATGGCCGGGTCGGCGCCCAGTTCGTCCAGCGTGATCTCGGTGAGCGCCGACCGCGGCGCGCGGCGTGCCCATTCACGGCCGACGGCGACCGGATGCACCGGATCGTCGGCGGCCGCGATCACGGCGAGCGGAACGCTCAGATCGTCCAGCAGGGCCGCCTCCGGCCACTTGTACTGCGCGGCTTCCTCCAGCGCGCCCGGCAGCCCGGGCCACTGCCCCCGCCACGAGCGGGTCAGCGCGTCGGCGAGCCAGCCGGGGCTGCCGGCCCGCATCCGGGAGATCACCGGTTCGAGGCCCTCGGCCCGCAGCTGGGCCGCGGTGACCGCAGCGCTGAGGGTGGCCGGGCAGTGCGCGGTATCGGGGCCCGTCCAGGCGGGCAGCGCCGCGACGACCCCGCTGACCTCCGCGGTGTCCCGGGTGGCCGCCCACTCGACCGCGACCGCCGCCCCGAGCGAGATCCCGGCCGCCAGCACCGGCCCGCGATCCGCGGCGCTGTTCAGGGCGGCCCGGTAGCTGTCGATGACCGCGCTCGGATCGGGATCCACGGCGACGAAATCGAGTCCGGCGGCGGCGCATGCGGGGCCGAACGCGCGGCGGGCGAAGTGTGCGTCGGAACCCGTTCCGGGCAGGGCGACGACGACAGCCGGACGTGGGGAGTCGAACACCGGACCGAGCGTAGCGGTGCTGCCCGGACCCATCTACAGTGGCGGGTACGGCCACAGCCGGGCCGTAGCAGGAAATTCGGATGACGTGCGACCCATGTCATTCGCGCACAGGAGAGCAGGCGATGTCTTCCGCGGCAGGAAGAAAAGCGGGCGCCAAGTCCGCTACCGGATATTTTCGCAGGCTCGGCCGCAGATTGACCGAGGATCTCGATCAGGTCGACGCCGAGGAGCTGGCGGAGACGGCGGACGCTTCGGGCGCCTGCCGGGTCTCGGAGTGCCGGCGCGGTGAGGAGGCGACGATGCTGGGCCGTTTGCGCAGCGTCGATTCGTGTCCCCAGTCCTCGGGTGCGAGCATGCAGGCGGAGTTCTTCGACGGCACCGACGCCATTACGCTGGTGTGGATCGGGCGGCGCCGCATTCCCGGTATCGAATCGGGGCGGCGCATCATGGTGCGCGGCCGGATCGGTGAACGCGAAGGCCGCAAGGTGATCTACAACCCCTACTACGAATTGCGCGGAAACAGCTGACGTATGTCATCGAGCGACGAGTACGCCACCACCAAGCTGCCGCGGGCAGTGACCGCGCAGGAACCGGTGCCCACGGAGATCCCCCCGGACGACGCGCCCGACGAACCGGCCCAGCAGACGCTGCTGGAACAGCTGGGCGGCTTCGGCGGCCTGATCTACTCGACCCTGCCGGTGCTGGTCTTCGTGCCGGTGAACACCCTGCTGGGGCTCACCGCGGCGATCTGGTCCGCGCTCGGGGTGGCGGCCGCGATCCTGGTCTGGCGGCTGGTGCGGCGTGAGCCGATCCAGCCCGCGGTCTCCGGTTTCATCGGTGTGGGGATCTGCGCCCTGATCGCCTGGCGGGTGGGCGAGGCCAAAGGGTTCTTCCTGTTCGGGATCTACACCAGCCTGATCTACGGCGCTGCGTTCCTCATTTCGATCCTGGTGCGCCGGCCGTTGGTCGGTGTGGTGTGGGGTGTCCTGAACGGTCACGGCGGCGACTGGCGCGGCGATCCCCGGGTGGTGCGGCTCTACGATGTCGCGACCGTCGCCTGGGTGCTCGTCTTCGGCGCCCGATACCTGGTGCAACACCATCTCTACGCGGCGGACAGCACCGGCTGGCTCGCCACCGCGCGAATCGGGATGGGCTGGCCGCTCACCGCTGTCGCACTGGTGGTGACGGTTTGGGCGGTGCGGCGGGCCGGGCATCTGCCGGCGTCTTCCGCGCGGCATTCCGCCGGCCCCGCCTGAGTCTTCGCGGGCCCGCGTCATCCGAAGGGTGGAGGACAACCCACCCTTTGGTGTCTATCTCACAGCCGCGGTTCATCGGACGATCGTCTACAGAAGACGATCTGCCGAGAGGACTGGCGAATGCTTACCGAGCAACATCCGATCACGCGTCCCGAACGGGGTCGCGACAATCCTGTGCGTTCCCAGAGCCGCCTGGTCTCCGCCGAACTGGACACCCTGGTCGGCCCCGCCGCGGCGGGTGACCGTGCCGCCGTGGCCGATATCCTGCGCCTGGTGCAGCCCCTGGTTCAGCGCTACTGCCGGATCCGGCTCGGGAACGCCGCCCATCTGCATGTCACCGCCGACGATGTGGCGCAGGAAGTGCTGATGGCCACGGTGCACGCGATACCGCGCTACCGGGATCAAGGGAAGTCCTTCCTCGCCTTCGTGTACGGAATCGCGGCCAACAAGGTGTCCGACGCGTTCCGCGGCGCCCAGGTCCATCCCGCCTATCCGATGGCCGAGATGCCCGACCTGGCGTCCACGGCGGCGGGTCCGGAGGAGTGGGCGCTGGCCGCCGAACGCGGCGCACTGGCCCGAGAGCTGATACAGCAGCTCAACCCGGTGCACCGGGACGTCCTGGTGATGCGGATCGTGCTCGGGTGGAGCGCCGCCGAGACGGCCGCGGCGATCGGCACCAGTCCCGGAGTCGTCCGGGTCATGCAGTACCGGGCGTTGAACAAGCTGCGGGCGCGGGCCGCGCAGCCGATCGCCGCCTGAAGGCGCCTGCCGAGGACACAGCCGAATGCTGTCGGTGGGTCAGTATTCGGCGTCCTGCGCGGGCGTCAGGCCGGTGCCGTGGCCGCTGGGCGGGTCGATGCCGTGCGGCGCCAGCACCGACCGGAGTTCCTCCTCGGCATCGGCCGAGACCACGAACAACAGTTCGTCGTCTCCCTCGAACGGGTCGTCGGGCTGCGGCACGATGACCCGTCCACCACGCAGAATGGTGACCAGGGCGGAGTCGCGCGGCAGGGTCAGATTGCGGACCGGTTTTCCGGCCAGCGTCGTATCCGGTGGCAGGGTGAGTTCGACCAGGTTCGCCTGCCCCTGGCGCAGCGTCATCAGCCGGACCAGATCGCCCACCGAGACCGCCTCCTCGACGAGGGAGGCCAGCAGCCGCGGTGTCGAGACCGCGACGTCGACTCCCCACGAATCGTCGAAGAGCCATTCGTTGCGCGGATCGTTGACCCGCGCGACCACCCGGCGCACCCCGAATTCGGTTTTCGCCAGCAGGCTGTGCACCAGATTGGCTTTGTCGTCGCCGGTCGCGGCGATGACCACCTCGTAGCCCTCCAGCCCGGCGTCCTCCAGCAGCTGCAGTTCGCAGGCGTCGGCGTGCACCCAGACGGCCTCGGGCACCGAATCCCGGTCGATATGGTCGAGCTGTCGTTCCAGCAGCATGACGCTGTGTCCCGCGCGTAGCAGTTCCCGGGCGATGGAGCGACCGACGGCCCCGGCTCCGGCAATGGCCACTTTCATGATCAGTCCTTGTTCGCTGGAGGTTTCGCGGCCATCGCGACGGCCTCGCCGGCGGAGCCGGAGGTGGCGGCCACGTACACGATGTCGTCGGCCTGCACGACGGTTTTGGCGTCCGGCAGGATGCCCTGGCCGAACCGGATGATGAAGGCGACCCGTGCGCCGGTGGCGTCCTCCAGTTCGCTGACCGTGCGCCCGTACCAGTCCTCGTGCAGGATCAGCTGGGCGACGGCCACGGTCCCGGTGGGGTCACGCCAGGTCGTGGTGCCCGCGTCGCCGATCAGGGTGTGCAGGAACCGATCCGTCGTCCAGGGCACGGTCGCGATGGTCGGGATGCCGAGCCGCTCGTAGACGGCGGCGCGTTTGGCGTCGTAGATCCGCGCGACCACCCGTTCGATACCGAACATCTCCCGCGCCACCCGGGCGGAGATGATGTTGGAGTTGTCGCCGGAGGAGACCGCCGCGAAAGCTCCGGCCCGTTCGATTCCCGCCCGGCGCAGGACGTCGCGGTCGAATCCGACACCCACCACTTGCTCGCCGGGGAACTCGGCGCCCAACCGCCGGAACGCGTCCCGGTTGCGGTCGATCACGGCGACTTCGTGACCTATCCGGACCAGGGCGCGGGCCAGCGATGCCCCCACCCGGCCGCATCCCATGATCACCACGTACACCGTGAACCTCGCTCCTGACTCGGTTGTGCCTTCCAGCAAGTGGAACGGCCGTGTAGCTGCCGCGAAATCGAACCGTACCCGCTGGTATCCGCCCTCAGCCACGTTCCCCCCGGCAGAGCCGATCAAACCCCGGGTTCCGGTGACGCCTCGCAGCGCCCCGGGCCCCGGGGGCTTATGCTCCGTCCGGTGTCGAAGTTGACGACCGCCACCAAGCGCTTGGTATTGGGGCGGCCATTCCGTAGTGACTCCCTGGGCCACACCTTGCTGCCGAAAAGAATCGCGCTGCCGGTGTTCGCCTCGGACGCGATGTCCTCGGTCGCCTACGCGCCCGAGGAGATCTTCCTTGTGCTGTCGGTATCGGGGCTGGCCGGTTACTCCTATGCCCCATGGCTCGGCCTGGCCGTGGCGGTCGTGCTGATCATCGTGGTCACCAGCTATCGCCAGAATGTGCACGCCTATCCGTCCGGCGGCGGCGACTTCGAGGTGGTCACCACCAACCTCGGCGCCACGGCCGGTTTGACGGTGGGCAGCGCGTTGCTCGTCGACTATGTGCTGACCGTCGCGGTCTCGATCTCCTCGGCCGCCTCCACGATCGGTTCGGCGATTCCGTTCATCGCCACGCACAAAGTGCTGTTCGCGGTGGCCGCGATCGCGCTGATCACCGCGATGAACCTGCGCGGGGTGCGGGAGTCCGGGCGGCTGTTCGCGCTGCTGTCGTATGCCTTCCTGTTCGGGATGTTCGCGATGCTCGCGTGGGGTCTGATCCGGATCTTCGTGCTGGACGACGAGGTGCGCGCCGAATCGGCCTCCTTCGAACTGCGCGCCGAGGAGCAGCATCTGGCGGGGCTGGCACTGATCTTCCTGCTGGCCCGCGCCTTCTCCTCGGGCTGTGCGGCGCTCACCGGTGTCGAGGCGATCAGCAACGGGGTTCCGGCCTTCCGCAAACCCAAATCGCGCAACGCCGCGACCACGCTGCTGATGCTCGGGGCCATCGCCATCACCTTGCTGCTCGGCATGATCGTGCTCGCCCGGCAGGCGCATGTGGTGTTCGCCGAACATCCGGAACAGCTCGTCGGCGCCCCCGAGGGATACCACCAGAAAACGCTGATCGCACAGATCGCCCATGCCGTGTTCAGTGGATTCACCCCCGGCTTCTACTTCGTGGCGGTCGTCACCTCGGTGATCCTGGTGCTCGCCGCCAACACCGCGTTCAACGGGTTCCCGGTGCTCGGCTCGGTCCTTGCGCAGGCCCGGTTTCTGCCGCGACAGTTGCACACCCGCGGTGACCGGCTCGCCTTCAGCAACGGCATCCTGTTCCTGGCCGTGGGCGCGATCGCGTTCGTCGTGGCGTTCGACGCGGAAGTGACGCGACTCATCCAGCTCTACATCATCGGCGTGTTCGTCTCGTTCACGCTCAGCCAGACCGGCATGCTGCGGCACTGGACCCGGCTGTTGCGCCGGGAAACCGATCCCGCCGAACGACGGCGCATGGTGCGCTCGCGGGCGATCAACGCGCTCGGTCTGGTGGCCACCGGCGCGGTGCTGGTGATCGTGCTGGTCACGAAGTTCTTCGCCGGAGCCTGGATCGCCATTGTGACCATGGCGGTGATCTTCGTGATCATGAAGATGATCCACCACCACTACAACTCGGTGGCCAGGGAGCTGGACGAATACGAATGGGACGGCGTCCTGCCGAGCCGCTCCCATTCCATCGTCCTGGTATCGCGCCTGCACCTGCCGACCCGCCGGGCGCTGTCCTACGCGCGGGCCGGGCGGCCCGACACCTTGGAGGCGATCACCGTCAATGTCGACGAGGACGACACCCGCGCGCTGGTGCGGGACTGGGAGAACAGTGATATCCCCGTTCCGCTGAAGGTCGTGGAATCGCCGTACCGGGAGATCACCAAGCCGGTGCTCGACTATGTCAAGCGGGTGCGCAAGGACGCCCCCCGCGACGTGGTGACGGTCTTCATCCCGGAATACGTGGTCGGGCACTGGTGGGAGCAGCTCCTGCACAACCAGAGCGCGCTGCGATTGAAGGGCCGGTTGCTGTTCGAACCCGGTGTGATGGTGACCAGCGTGCCGTGGCAGCTGAGTTCCTCGGCCCGGGCCCGGTCCGAGGGCGAACATACGGCGGCGCCCGGGGCGGTCCGTCGCGGGTACGGCGACAATGGGTGAGGTTTGCATGAGCTCCTGGCGTGATCGGCTGCTGTCCCTCCGGCTGGGACAGCCGGGGCACGGCGGGTTCTGTGTGGCCCGCTACGAGGGCCGGGTGGTGTTCGTCCGGCACGGTCTGCCCGGCGAACTGGTACAGGCGCGGGTCACCGAGGATCGCGGCGGCGCGTTCTGCCGGGCCGACGCGGTGGAGATCGTCGAGGCCTCGCCGGACCGGGTACCGGCGACCTGTCCGGTATCGGGTCCCGGCGGCGCGGGTTGCTGTGATTTCTCCTTCGCCACCCCGGCCGCCCAGCGGCGGTTGAAAGCCGCCGTGGTGGCCGAGCAGCTGCAGCGGATCACCGGCATCGACCGCGCGGTCGAGGTCGAACCCGTGACGGGCTACGGCGATCGGACCGGCGGCTGGCGCACCCGGATCCGGTTGGCCGTCGACAGCGAAGGTCGCGCCGGTGTGCACCGCTATCGCAGTACCGGCGTACTGACCGATCTCCGCTGCCCACAGCCGGTCTCCGGCGCCCTGGAGGGCATCCGAGGACACCGCTGGACTCCCGGCGCGGAACTGGTGGTCGCGGTGGACGACGCCGGGGCCCGGCACATCGTGGAAGTCGCCCCACCGGCCGAGACCGAACAACGCCGGGACACCGGTCGCGGCGGCCGGCGCGGCCCCGGTGGAAAACCGGTCCGGCGGAGCGCCGGTCCGCGCGGCCGCCGGGAACCGGACGAACCCGGCGCGAATTTCGTCGGCGCGGAGCCCGATACGGCGGGAGCGCAGCGCCGCCGTGCACTGGCCCGGCGGGCCGCCGCGCACTCCGATCGCGACGAATGGGTGGTCGAGGGAACCGGGCGGGCCCTGCAAGAGGTCGCGGGGCGTCGCTGGGAGGTTTCCGCGGCCGGATTCTGGCAGGCACACCGCGGTGCCGCACAGTGCTACTCCGATCTGGTGGCCGAATGGGCCGCTGTGGAGACCGGCGCGACGGCATGGGATCTGTACAGCGGCACCGGCGTGTTCGCCGCCCGGCTGGCCGAACAGACCGGGTCCACCGGACGTGTCCTGGCGCTCGAATCCTCGCGCACCGCCGTCGCCGAGGGGCGCGCCGCGCTGAGCGACCTGCCCTGGCTGGATCTGCGCGGTGGCCGGGTCGAGCAGTGGGTGACCGGTCCGCGGGAAACCCGGCCGCAGGTCGTGGTGCTGGATCCGCCGCGCGCGGGAGCCGGTAAACCCGTCGTCGGCGCGGTGACCGCGGCCGCGCCGGACCGCATCGTGCACATCGGCTGCGATCCGGCGTCCTTCGCCCGCGATCTGCGCCTGTACCTCGACGGCGGCTACGGCCTTACCGCGCTGCGCGCCTTCGACGCCTTTCCGGCCACCCATCACGTGGAATGTGTTGCGCTACTGGAGCGCTGAGGAGGAATCGACCCGGCGGGCCGGGTTATCCCAACTGCCAGGTGGCGCGCACTGTCGCGGCGAGTTCGGTCTCGCCCGGTTCCACCGGGATCGGCGCCGGTCCGGCCGCGGCAACCAGCCGGACCCCGCCGGGCGCCGCGGGTCCAGCCGGTGGCGGCGCGGCGGTGTGCTCGGTGATCTCGAGCACCGGACCCAGTTCCCGAGCGGCCCGGCGCGCGTACTGTCGCGCCTTGTCCAGGGCGTTGTCCCACGCGGCGTCCCGGGCACGGGTCAGCAGCCTTTCCCGGTCGGCGAAAGTGTGGTGCAGACCACCCAGCCGCGCATCATCGCCGCCCGCGGCGACGGCGTGCGCGACGATCTCCGACGGTGTCACGCGCGCCTCGCCCGAGCCCCCGGGCCCGCGGTGGACGAGGGTGACACCGAGGGTGCTGGTGGCGATATATCCGGTGACCCGCGAGCTGCCGTCCTGCCAGGTCGTATCCGAGCGCACCGAGAGTATGCCGGTGGTGATGTCGGAATCGGGTACGCCGTCGGCCCGCAGCGCCGCGGTCACCGCGGTCACTCCTCGGCCGGCTCGGTCGTAGGCGAGACCCACCGTGCTCGCGCGGCTCTCGATTCCGATCGACAGCACCAGCAGATCGGGAGTGGCGCGCACCGTGCCGTACCCGAATACGGTCACCGTGCCGGCCTGCGGCTGGCTCATCCGGTCTCCTCTCAATTGGGGTCCGGCGTTGGTCGGTTCGCCGCTTTTCCGGGGCCCGGCACGGAACGCGGTTCGCGCGGCACCCGCCGTTCACCTTAGGCTGGACCGATACGCCGGACCGCGGATCCGGCCCGGTGCGGCGGTGTGCACGGCTCGCCGCCCGGGTGGTGCAGTCGGCCGCGGCTCCTAGACTGGTCGGATCAACTGCGCTATCCGGAGGGAGCGAGTCAGGTGGGAGTGCTTTCCCGGGTCGATACGCCCGAAGACGTGCGACGGCTGTCGGCACCGCAACTGCGCGAGCTGGCGGACGAGATCCGTGAGTTCCTCGTGCACAAGGTCGCCGTGACCGGCGGGCACCTCGGCCCCAATCTCGGGGTGGTGGAACTCACCCTCGCCCTGCACCGGGTATTCGATTCGCCGGCCGACCCCTTGATCTTCGACACCGGGCACCAGGCCTATGTGCACAAGATCGTGACCGGTCGCAAGGACCGCTTCGATACGCTGCGCCGCAAGGACGGGCTCTCGGGTTATCCGAGTCGTGCCGAGAGCGAACACGACTGGGTCGAGTCCTCGCACGCCTCGGCGTCACTGTCCTATGCCGACGGCCTGGCCAAAGCGTTCGCGCTCACCGGCCAGGACCGCCGTGTCGTGGCGGTGGTCGGCGATGGGGCCCTCACCGGCGGCATGTGCTGGGAAGCGCTGAACAATATCGCCGGGGCTCAGGACCGGCCGGTGGTCATCGTGGTCAACGACAACGGCCGCTCCTACGCCCCGACCATCGGCGGCCTGGCGGAGCGGCTCACCGCGCTGCGCACACAGCCGGTGTACGAGCATATGCTCGACACCGGCCGCCGGTTCCTGAAAAGCATTCCGGGAGTGGGTGATTCCGCGTACTCGATGGTGCACGCAGTCAAAGCCGGCATCAAGGACGCGGTGAGCCCGCAGGAACTGTTCAGCGATCTCGGACTCAAATACGTGGGCCCGGTGGACGGGCACGATCTCGTCGCGCTCGAATCGGCGCTGCGCCACGCCAAGGATTTCGGTGGTCCGGTGCTGGTGCACGCGGTCACCCAGAAAGGCCACGGGTACGAACCGGCCGAGAACCATGTGGCCGATCAGATGCACGCGTGCGGTCCCATCGATCCGCGCACCGGCGAATCGGTGAGCACCGGCACCTCGGTCAGTTGGACGTCGGTGTTCTCCCAGGAGCTCATCGCCGCCGCCGAGCGCCGCGACGACATCGTCGCGATCACCGCCGCCATGCCGGGCCCCACCGGGCTGTCCGCGTTCGGTGAGCGTTTCCCGGACCGGCTCTTCGATGTCGGGATCGCCGAACAGCACGCGCTGGCATCGGCATCCGGGCTCGCGCTGGGCGGACTGCATCCGGTGGTGGCGATCTACTCGACCTTTCTCAACCGCGCCTTCGACCAGCTGCTGATGGATATCGCGCTGCTGAAGCAGCCGGTCACTCTCGTGCTGGACCGGGCCGGTATCACCGGTGCGGACGGCGCCAGCCACAACGGTATGTGGGATCTGTCGCTGCTCGGCATCGTGCCCGGGATGCGGGTGGCCGCGCCCCGCGACGCCGCCACTCTCGCCGAGGAACTGGCCGAGGCGCTGGCGGTGAGCGACGGCCCGACGGCGTTGCGGTTCCCGAAGGACAGTGTGGGCGCCGATATCCGGGCGATGGAACGGGTCGACGGGGTGGATGTGCTGTGGCTGCCGGACCGGGAGGGTCCCTCGGCGCAGTCCCAGCACGGCGATGTGCTGTTCGTCGCGGTCGGCGCACTGGTACCGGCCGCGTTGCAGGCCGCGGAACTGCTGGAGGCGGAAGGGGTCACCGCCACGGTCATCGATCCGCGCTGGGTGTTGCCGGTTTCGGATACCGTCGTCAAATTGGCCGAAAGCTATCGGCTGGTCGTGACGCTGGAGGACAGCGGACTGCACGGCGGGATCGGCTCGTCGGTATCGGCCCGGTTGCGCAGCGCCGGTCTGGATGTACCCGCCCGCGATATCGGCATTCCGCAGGAATTCCTGGACCACGGGAGTATCGCTCAGGTGCGTCAGGAACTGGGTCTGACCGCCCCCGATATCGCTCGCCGGGTCACCGGCTGGTTGGCCGCGCCCTGACCGGGCACCCGGTGCGGTGCCGGGCGCAGGCTCGCCCCGCCGTACGCGGAGTCCGGACGCGATATCGCGCCTGCCGGCGAACTAGGCCGGCGGCGGTGACCTACCGCTGTCAGGGCGACGGCTGGTCGATCAGCGCGGCGGCGAGCGGCTCCACGGCGAGCTCGCGCTGCCAGGGCCGGGCGCCGTGGGATTTCAGGAAGCCCTCGACGGCCGCGGCGACCTCTCCGGCGGCTTCCGGGCCGCGCCGGTAGTCGGGCAACCCGTCCCAGCACAACCGGCGCACCAGATCAGGGGCGACGAGATTCTCCACCGGCACGGCCACGCGCTCGGAGATCTGACCCATCACCGCCCGGGCCCGGGTCAGCCGGGCCGCCGCCGCGGGGTCCCGGCGCTCCCAGCGGTTCACCGGCGGCGGGCCGTCATAGGGCTGGCTCATCCGGGGCAGATCCTCCTCGGACAACGCGCGTGCCCGTTCCACCGCGCCCAGCCATTCGCGGGAGTAGCGCCGCTGGCGGGGGCCGCCGAAGACGGGTAGCTCGCGCAGCTGCCCGATCGAGCTGGGGTCGGCTTTCGCGGCCGCGATGATCGCGGAATCCGGAAGGATGCGGGACGGGGCGATATCGCGACCGCGGGCCAGCGCGTCGCGCGTGGTCCACAGCTCGCGCACGATCGCCAGCTGCCGGGTCCGGCGCAGCGTGTGGATGCCGGAGGTGCGCCGCCAGCGGTCCGGTTTCGGCGCGGCCGGCTCGGCGAGCCGGATATGTTCGAACTCCTGGGAAGCCCAATCGGTTTTGCCCTGTTCGGCCAGGGACGCGGCCACGGCTTCGCGGAGTTCGGGCAGTAGTTCCACATCGAGGGCGGCGTAGTTGAGCCAGGCCTCGGGGAGGGGCCGGGTGGACCAGTCCGCCGCGCCGTGCCCTTTGCGCAGCGCCCGGCCGAGCAGTTGTTCCACCATCGCGGCCAGACCGACCCGAGGGAAACCGGCGAGCCGGCCACCCAGTTCGGTGTCGAACAGTTCCGTGGGTCGCAGGCCCAGTTCGGCCAGGCCCGGCAGGTCCTGGTCGGCGGAATGCAGAATCCATTCCAGCGGGTTGATCGCGGCGGCCAGCGGCGCCAGTGCGTCCGCCACCGGAATCGGATCGATCAGCACGGTGCCCGCCCCGGCACGGCGCAACTGGATCAGATACGCCCGTGAGGAGTAGCGGAACCCCGAGGCCCGTTCGGCGTCCACCGCGAGCGGGCCTGTACCGGCGGCAAGGCGTTCGGCGGCCGCCGCCACCGCGTCGGCGGTCCGGCACACCGGGGGGATACCGTCGGCAGGGGCGAGCAGCGGCAGGGCCGCGGGGGAATCTGAATCTGGCGTCGGGGCGGCCACCTCGCCCTGCGGGCCGGATTCGGACGCCGGAGGCAGGGCGGTGCCACCATCCGGGTGGTCACCGGACAGGTGTTCGGGCTCCTCTACTACCGGCATAAAGGGCCACTCTACGTGGCCCGGGCTACGTCCGATATTCAACCACGGTCGGTATCAGTGGACGCGGAAGGGCGTAGATCGGTGATACCGGCAGGTGGCAGGCCCGCCGCATACGCCAGCACTTCACCGAATGCTTCGACATGGGTGCGCATCTGCGTGGTACGAGCCGTCCAGGACGCCCGCAACTCCAGCTGGTGTGCCCGCGGCGGGCCCGCGATATCCCCGTACCGCACCGAACTCGTGGAGGTCACGGTCCCGCCGAGCGCGGTGAACGGTTCGTCCCGGGATTCCAGCGCGTCGACCAGCCAGCTCCACGCGACCTCCGGCAGCAGCGGGTCGGCGGCGAGCGCGCCGTCTATATCGGCCTGGATGTAGGCGACCAACCGGAACACGCCGTGCCAGGCTTCGTCGCCGTTCGGGTCGTGTAGCAGGATCAGCCGCCCGAAGGCGTCCCCCTCGGAATCGATGGGGACGACGGGCGAGTCCTCGTGGATCACCTCGGCGCCGAGTGCGTAGGAGTACGGGGCGAGACGCTGCGGCGGGCGGATCGGGGACAGCTCGATCCGCGGATGTACGGACGCGGCGCCCATCGCCGAGACGGCGGCACGAAACGAGGCGGGTTCGTCGCCGGGCCCGTCGTCCGGCGCGCCGTCGCGGATATCGAGCGGTGTCACGGGGAATGACGGTAGACCCGTAGCACCCGGTGCGTGCGGAGGCGCGCCGGGAGACCGTTGTTGCTGCGTGCGCAGGCCCGGTCGTGGTAAACACCGCGCAACTCGGCGGACGGTCCGCGCACCGGCCGCCCAGGACGGCGGATCCACGGCCCCCGGTGGTGGTCCGGGCTTGCGCGCCGGGCCGGGCGCGGCCGCATACGATGGCGGGTGATGAGCACATATACGCGCCGCCGGTTGTCCGATGCCCCGTTCCTGGCCGCTGCCTCCGGCGCCGCACCGGCCCGGCGGCCGGTGTGGTTCATGCGGCAGGCGGGCCGGTCGCTGCCGGAATATCGCGAGGTCCGAGCCGGTGTCGGGATGCTGCAGTCGTGCTTCGACCCCGAACTGGTCTGTGAGATCACGCTGCAGCCCGTCCGGCGCCACGGTGTCGACGCGGCGATCCTGTTCTCCGATATCGTCGTCCCGCTCAAGGCGGCCGGGATCGATCTCGATATCGTCCCGGGCGTGGGTCCGGTGGTGGCCGCGCCGGTGCGCTCCGCCGCGGATGTGCAGGCACTGCCCCGGTTACGGCCCGAGGAGGTCGGCGCGGTCACCGACGGGGTGCGTTTGCTGGTCGGTGAGCTCGGGCAGACGCCGCTGATCGGTTTCGCGGGCGCGCCGTTCACGCTGGCGTCTTATCTGGTGGAGGGCGGCCCCAGCAAGAACCATGAGCGCACCAAGGCGATGATGCACGGCGATCCGACCGCCTGGCACGCGCTGCTCGGGGTGCTCACCGATATCACCATCGTGTTCCTGCGGGAACAGCTCGAGGCCGGGGTGGACGCCGTGCAGCTGTTCGACTCGTGGGCCGGGGCGCTGTCGCTGGCCGACTACCGCCGCTATGTGCTGCCCCATTCCGAACGAGTGTTCGCCGAGATCGCCGACGCGGGGGTCCCGCGGATCCATTTCGGTGTCGGCACCGGGGAACTGCTCGGCGCGATGGGCGAGGCGGGCGCCGACGTGGTCGGTGTCGATTGGCGGCTGCCACTCACCGAAGCCGTGCGCCGGGTAGGGCCCGGGAAGGCGTTGCAGGGCAACCTCGATCCCGCTGTGCTCTTCGCGGGCTGGCCGGTGGTGGAGGCCGAGGCGCGCCGGATCGCCGGCGAGGCGGATTCGGCCCTGGCGATGGGGGCCGCGGGTCATATCTTCAACCTGGGTCACGGCGTGCTTCCCGAGACCGATCCCGGGGTGCTGACCGCGCTGGTCGAGTTGGTTCACGAATTGTGAGGGCTCGCGCCCGGTAGGTCGGAGGATATGAGGCCCTCGGTGACGAGGTCGCCGATCCGCCACCGGACGCCGGCGAGGCGCGGAGGGCGCGAGTGTCCGGCGCGGGTCCGGCGGATACGGTCGGGGTATGAGAATCGCGGTGATCGGTGGCGGGATAAGCGGGCTCGTCGCGGCCTACCGGTTGGGCCGTTCGCTGGGTGAATCGGCCGATATCACCGTGATCGACTCCCGCGACCGGCTCGGCGGAGTCCTGCGGACCAGCGAGATCGGCGGCGAACCGGTCGATCTGGGGGCAGAGGCGTTTGTCGGCCGCCGGCCGGAGGTACCGGACCTGCTGCGCGAACTGGGTATCGCCGACCAGTTGGTGCATCCGGCCGGTCTGCGGCCGCTGATCTGGTCCGGTGGGCGGACCCATCCACTGCCCGAGCGGACACTCATGGGTATCCCGTCGGATGCGCGCGGGGTCGAGGGACTGGTCGACGCGGAAACCCTGGTGCGGATAGCCACCGAGCCCGACCGCCCGCTGGACTGGCGTCCCGGCGCGGACACCGATGTGTTCTCCCTGGTGGCCGAGCGGTTCGGAGCGCAGACCGTTGCGCGCAGTGTCGATCCGCTGCTCGGCGGTGTGTACGCGGGCAGCGCCCGCTCCATCGGCGTCCGCGCGGCACTGCCCACGCTGGCGGCCGCCCTCGACCGGGGCGCGACCAGCCTCACCGCCGCGGTTTCCGCGGCGCTGCCTCCGCCGTCGGACGCCCCCGTCTTCGGAGCGCTGCGCGACGGCTACGGCACCCTGATCCGCGCGCTGACCGACCGTACGGCGGCGACCACGGTCCGCGATACCGCCGTGACCGGCCTGCGCCGAGTACCCGGCGGGTGGGCGGTCGACCCGATCGGGACGTTCCACGCGGTGGTCCTCGCGACGCCCGCGCCGGTGACCGCACGCTTGCTGATCGATATCGCCCCCGCGGCGGCGGCCGCGGCCGGAGCCGTAGAACTGTCCTCCTCGGCGCTCGTCGCCCTGGAGCTGCCCAAGGACACCGCTTTGCCGCCCAATTCGGGAGTTCTCGTCGCCACGGGAGAACCGTTGCGCGCCAAAGCGTTCACCCTGTCCAGCCGTAAGTGGCCGCATCTGTCCGCCCGTGATACGGCGCTGGTGCGCGTCTCGTTCGGCCGGTTCGGCGACGACTCCGTACTGGGGCTCTCCGACGCGGAGCTGATCGATGCGGCGACCGCGGACCTCGCCACCGTGACGGGTCTCCCCATCGCCCGGCGCTCCGCGATCGTGCAGCGCTGGCCCGGCGGCCTGGCCCAGTACGCGCCCGGCCACACCGAGCGGGTCGCCGAAATCGAGGCCGCGCTGGCCGGTTTCGACGATCTCGCGGTGGCCGGCGCCTATCTCCACGGTGTCGGTGTACCCGCCTGCGTCGCCGCCGCGTCCAGCGCCGCGGCGCACATCGCCACCGCGGAAACCGCCGCGCCGGCCTGAGACCGCCGGTCCGGTATCGGGGCTGTGGAACACGGCGGGGCGGCGGCGCGTGATCGCTGGCCCGGGCCCGTTCCCGAACCGGCGGGTGGCACGATGGGTCCATGGCGCGACTCGATTACCAGTCTCTCAACTCCACCATCCGCTATCTCATGTTCTCGGTGTACCAGGTGCGACCCGGAGTGCTGGGTGAGGACCGCACGGCGGCTATCGAAGAAGCCGGGGTGTTCTTCGATAGCCTCGCCGACCGGGATGTGGTGGTCCGTGGCTTCTACGATGTGGCGGGGATGCGCGCCGACGCCGAATTCATGGTGTGGACCCACGCCGAACGGGTCGAGGATCTGCAGGCCGCCTACGCCGATTTCCGGCGGACCACCGCCCTGGGCCGGGCCAGTACCCCGGTCTGGAGCAATGTGGCGCTGCACCGGCCCGCGGAGTTCAACAAGAGCCATGTCCCGGCCTTCCTGGCCGGTGAGGAAGCCGGGAACTACATCTGCGTCTACCCGTTCGTCCGGTCCTACGAGTGGTATCTGCTGCCCGACGACGAACGCCGCAAAATGCTGGCCGACCACGGCAAAGAAGCTCGCGGGTATCCCGATGTGCGGGCCAACACCGTCGCCTCCTTCGCCCTCGGCGACTACGAGTGGATCCTGGCGTTCGAGGCGCCGGAACTGCACCGGATCGTGGATCTGATGCGTGATCTGCGGGCCACCGAGGCCCGGTTGCACGTCCGGGAGGAGACCCCGTTCTACACCGGGCCGCGCGTCGAAATCGACCGGCTCATCGCCGCCCTGCCCTGAACCGCTCCCGACCGGCCACCCGGTCACGCCCCTGGAAATGGGGGCGTGTGGACCGGGTGGTCGTTACGTGACGTACCGCTCGGCGAACAGCGAGTTCACTCCGCTGAGCTGGTCGAGGGGTGCAGCCGCAGCGAGATCGAGTTGATGCAGTACCGCTGGTCCGTGGGCGTCGGATACCCCTCGCCTTCGAAGACGTGTCCGAGGTGGCTGTGGCAGTTCGCGCACAGCACTTCGACACGGCGCATTCCCAGCGAAACGTCCTCGCGCAGCAGCACTGCGTCCGAAGCCGCCGGATCGAAGAAGGACGGCCACCCGCAATGCGACTCGAACTTCTCCGTACTGCGGAACAGTTCGGCGCCGCACGCGCGGCAGCTGTAGATCCCGTCGGTGGTGGTGTCGGTGTACTCGCCGGTGAACGGTCGCTCGGTGCCGGCCTCACGGAGTACCGCGTATTCCGCCGGGTCCAGTTTCACCCGCCACTCCTGTGGCGTGAGCTGGATCTTCGGGGTGGGCAGCGAGGTATCGGTCGCATCCGTTTCGGAGCTCATACCTCCAAACTAATACGCTGCGCGCGGCGCGTCTCGTATCAGCTGCGCACGGTCTGCGCCTCGGCGACGCGGACGCCGGCGGGTTCGAGGTCGGCGGGTGCCGCCGGAACAGGCGGTTCGCCCGCCCGGCCGAGTGCGGCGATACCTGCCACGCCCGTATCCCGGGAGTCCGGCGCCGTGGCCAGCCAATCCGGGTCCAGCTGCGGCAGCCGGCCTGCCCGGCGCGCGGCCAGATACCGGTCACCGAGCACACAGAACACTACGAGGAGCAACAGGCCCCAGCCGAAGGTGATCCGCAGGTACTCCAGGTTGCGGCCGATATCGGGCCAGCGGTCCGACAGCCATTTGTCGTAGGACATGAATCCGAACACGGCCAGCCAGGCCGGCCAGTTGCGCAGCACCGAATTGCGCAGCACCACCGACATGAGGAACGGGAACAGCATCATCGAGTAGTACATCTGGCCCAGCGAGGCCAGCAGCCACGACGCGGTCAGCAGCACACCGGAGGCGGTGGTGACGAAGAACAGCTCGTCCTCGCGGTAGTAGCGGTACAGGAGCCACAGTGAGACCAGAACCACTGCCGCCATCGTCAGACGGATGGTCCAGGTGAGCCAGGGGGGCAGTCCGTAGTACTCGGCGTTGCCGGGGATCGCACTGTTGAAGTAGTCGCGGGTCTCGAACAGATACGGCGCGGTGAGGGTGAAGAACCGCTCGGGATCCCGGGACAGCGGCCAGGCGACGGCGGTCAGCGCGACGGGCACGGCCACCGCGGTGGCCACCAGCGTCCACTGTTTGCGCACCAGCGCGATAACCAGCAACGGCGCCAAGGTGGGTTTGACCGCCATGCTCAGGCCGAGTACCACGCCCGCCCAGACATCTCGTCGTCGCAACAACAGGATCAGGAACAAGATCTCGGCCAGCAGCAGGCATCCGTTGACATTGGTGAACACCAGCGTGTTGATGACCGTCTCGGACAAGAACATCGCCAGCAGCAGAGCCGGGGCGGCGATGGACCGCAGCGTGTAATTGAACAACCGCAGCAGCAGGTACCAGGCGATGAGGATCGCCACCGCATTGAGCAGGATGAACAGCCAGCGCGACTTCTCGTAATCGATCACCGCGATGGGTGCGATCAGCAGAGTGCCGCTGGGCGGATACAGGTAGTGCGGGTCGACCGAATCGAAATTCGCCGTGTACACCTCGCGCCCGTTGAGGAAATCCAGTGAGGCCTGATAGACCGGCTTGTAGTCGTCGGTGACGAAACCGTTGACAGCCTTGATGAAAACCCGGTTCAGCACGGTCATGACCGCCAGCGGCCAGAGCGCGAACCGGATCACGTCGGCGGTGGTTCGAGCGGTGCGGGGCTCGAGCTGTCGAAGGAACACCACGGCACGGTACACCGGATGGTGCCGTGGTGTTGCCGGGACCCACCCTCGACGCGCCGGTCAGGAGCGCCTCGAGCGCCGGGCGAGTCCGCTCCGCTCGGTCCCGGTCAGGCCGGGCAGGCGGTGCCGTCCCCGGGCAGCCGGCCGTCCTTCAAGTAGTCCACCAGCGCCGTCTGTGCGCACCCGGAGTGACTGCTCACCGGATGGCCCCATCCCTGCCAGGTCATGGTCGAGGTGCGGGCGCCCGCGGCGCCGAGCGCGCCGGTGACCGAAGCCTGGGCCATCCCGGTGACCGGGTCGCCGATACCGGTGAGCACCAGCACCGGGAGTTCGAGTTTCTCCAGCGCGGGCGGCGCCTCGGTCACCGGCCATGCCGAGCAGACCATCATCGACAGGGCGGTCGAGCGTCCGAACGCCGGGTACTTCTGGGCCCAGATACCGGTCAGATCGGTGACCTGGGGCCCGGGCGGGGTCTGTGGCAGATCGGTGCAACCGTTGACGAACTGGCCGTCGCTCGCGGTGGCGGACTTCTGCCGGTCGGCGATGGCCTTCAGCGCGGCTGTATCGCCGCGGCCCGCCGCCGACAGCGCGTCGGACAGCTCGCCGATCCGGCTGGTCTGGTCGGCGCGGGGGCTGCCGAGGAAACCGGTCACCGCCGTGCGCACAGCGTTTGCCGAAATGTCGCCCAGCTGTCCGTCGGCCGCTTTCTGCACGAGCGCGGTCACCGCGGCGCGCGGGTCCGGTCCGAGCGAACACGAGATCCCGGCGCACTGTTGGGCGAACGCCGTGAGCGCGGCCTCCGCGCCCTGCACCGCGGTCTCGGTCCGGGTGACCGTGTCGACCCCCACCGGTGCGGGGGAGTCGAGGACGAGCCGCGCCAGCCGGTCCCCGTACTTGCGCGCGTACTCCATGCCGACCAGCGCACCGTTGCCGGTGGCCAGTACGGCGAGATGGTCGACATTCCATTCCCGGCGCAACTGCTCGATATCGTCGGCGGCGTGCGCGGCGTCGAAGGTGCCGTCATAGGGCTGGAGGAAATCCCGGCAGGCGATGGTTCCGTTCCGGGACAGATCCGACATGGCTGTCACTGGGTCGCCGCCGGCGCCGAATTGCGCGTTGTCCTGCAGTCCGGCCCGGATATCGGTGGGCAGGCAATCGATGGGCTGTGAGCCGCCGATGCCCCGGCGGTCCACCGCCACCACGGGGTGCGCGGTGAGCAGTGCGCTCGCCGGGCCGGTGGCCAGCCCCGCCAGGGTGGCGCTGGAGGAGCGGTCCACCCCGGAGGTGAGGACCACCGGGGCGGCGTCGGGCGGGGTCTGCGGTGTCCGGGCGCGCACGGCGGCCGCACGGAAGTTGCCCAGCACCGAACCCGCGCTGTCGATCGGGGTGGAGAAATCCGCGCATTCCAGCACCAGGCCGGCCGGTCCCGGACCCAGGCCGGCCTGGTCGAACGTCTCCTTGGTGCAATCGCGCCAGCTGAGCTCCTTTTTCGGGACCTCGGCGGCGGGTGGCGGCGGAACCTGCGCCGAGGTCGTGGAATCGCCTGGTACAGGCGGACGTTCGACGGCGATATGCGGGCGGTCCGACGGACCGGCGCCGCATCCGGCGATCATGATCAAGAGTGCCGAGGCCGGCACCACTGCCCGAGTCCAGCGCATGCGCTACACCCTGCCAGGTCTCGATCGGATTCGCCTGAGCGGGACACCCTCGGTCGCCGCGGGCCGCTGCCCGCGCGGCAGCGGCGTCGCTCTTCCGCGGGCCGCGGGTCAGGCGCGCACCCATCGGGTGAGGATCGTCCCCTCCGAATCGAACAGCACATGCGCGGGCGTCATCCGGACGCCGAATTCCTCGTGCGATACCGAAATCCGCCGGGCCGCACCGCCGATGAGCAGCGGTGCGGTGGTCAGGCACAGTTCGTCGACGACACCCGCGCCCGCCAGCGAACCGAACAGTTGCGGCCCGCCCTCGCAGAGCACTCGCCGCAACCCGCGCGCCGCCAGCGCGTCCGGGACCGCCCGCGGGTCGATGACCTCGTCCCCGATCACGATCACCTCCGCGCCCGCGTCGGTGAGGGCGCGTACGCGCTCGGCGGGTGCGGCCGCGGTGGTCAGGATCAGCGTCGGGGTCCGGGCGGTGGCGATCACCCGGTGGTCCGGGTCCAGCGCGGCGGAGGCGGTGACGATCGCGATCGGGGGCGGGGCGCCGTCCGGATGGCCGCCGATGCCCCGGGCGTGGAGGTCGCGGCGCAACCGCGGGTCGGTCTGGGCGCCGCCGTAGTTCTCCGCGCGGACCGTACCCGCGCCGACCAGCACGACTTCGGCGAGTTCCCGGAGCAGATGGAACACCTGTTTGTCCGCCGGCGTGCCCAGCGCGGCCGACACCCCGCCGGACCCGGTGACCGCGCCGTCGATACTGGAGACGAAATTGACCCGCACCCAACCCCGTTCCTGTTCGCCCGGGTAGGCGTACAAGTCGGCGAGCGCGCCGGTGTCGAGGTCTGTGAGCTGGATCGCATCGGGGATACGCTGCATAACAACAGCTCATATCACGTCATTAGGCTACGTCCATGCAAGAACGCCTCGTCGACCGCCGCCCGGAGGTCCCCGCCGACCAGTTGGTCGCCCAGATGGTGCCCCCGCCCATGTTCGACGAGGTCGGTTTCGACACCTACATCCCCGATCCGAACGAACCCAGCCAATCCGCGGCCGTCGCCTCCGCCCGCGTTTTCGCGGAGAAGGTCGCCGCCATCCACAAGGCCGCGCACAAGAAATCATTCTTCGGGAAGAAGAAGCCGACCCAGGGTGCGGGCCTGTACCTGGACGGTGGGTTCGGCGTCGGCAAGACCCACCTGCTGGCTTCGATCTTCCACAGCGCCCCGGCGCCGAAATCCTTCGGAACCTTCGGTGAGCTCACCAACCTGGTCGGCGCCCTGGGATTCACCAACGCGGTCGAGCGGTTGTCGGCCAACAGTGTGCTGTGCATCGACGAGTTCGAATTGGACGACCCGGGCGACACCATGCTGGTCTCCCGGCTGCTGACCGAACTCTCCGCGACCGGCGTGTCGATCGCGGCCACCTCGAACACCCTGCCCGGTCAACTGGGCGAGGGGCGGTTCGCCGCCCAGGATTTCCTGCGCGAGATCAAGAAGCTGGGGTCGATCTTCGATGCGGTGCGGGTGGACGGCCCCGACTACCGGCACCGGGATCTGCCGCCCGCTCCCGAGCCCAGCGGCCTCGCGCAACTGAACGAACGGGCGGCCGCCACCCCCGGCGCCACCCTCGACGATTTCGACGCCCTGCTGAGCCACCTGAGCACCCTGCATCCGTCGAAGTACGGCGCGCTGATCGACGGCGTGCCCGCCGTGTTCGTCTCCGGCGTGCACCCGGTGAACGACCAGGCCGTGGCACTGCGACTGGTGGTGCTGGCCGACCGGCTCTACGACGCCGGCACACCGGTGATGGTTTCGGGAGCCAAACTCGACGAGATCTTCTCCCAGGAGATGCTCGACGGCGGCTACCGCAAGAAGTACCTGCGGGCGATCTCGCGGCTGCTGGCGCTGTCGCGTTTCGAGGTCCCGGCCTGAGGACCGCTCGGTGGTAGCCGGGCCCGCGTCCCGGCGGCCTCGAGCCGTGCGCGGCACGCGGCGACGCGCCGTTTTCGGGTTGACCAGGGGCTCGGGCCTTGGTTTGCTGAGTCGGGCACGCCGCGTGGGGGTGCCGTCGAACACGAGGGGAGTTCCGCCATGATTCATCGTTCGGCGCGCGTACCGGCAGCTGTGCTCACCGGGGCGCTGGTCGCCTTCGGCCCGGCGGTAGCCGTGAGCATCGCCGCACCTCCCGCCGCCTCGGATGTGCTCGCCGATCGGTCACTGCATCTCGCCGGCGCCCCCAACGCCCGTGATCTCGGGGGGTACCGCACGGTGGACGGCCGTACCGTCCGCACCGGGGTCGCCTTCCGTACCGATCAGCTCAACAATCTCACCCCGGCGGATCTGGCCGAATTGACCAGGCTCGGCGTCCGTGACGTCGACGATCTGCGCACGGTCTACGAGCGCGCGCTGGGTCCGGACCGCATTCCCGCCGGCGCGCACGCCAATTGGTACGACGTGATCGGCGCGGCCCCGCTGCCGGAACTGATGTCCACCCTCGCCGGGGGCGACGATCTGTACAGGGCGTTCATCACCGCTCCCGGCGCGAGCCAGGCGGTGGCGGGTGTGCTGCGCGATATCGCCGAATCCGGGCATGACGGCGGGGCCGTGCTGTTCCACTGCACCGCGGGCAAGGACCGGACGGGGTGGGTGGCGGCGGTGCTGCTCACGGTGCTCGGTGTGGACCGCGCTACGGTCACCGAGGATTACCTGCTGTCCAACCAGTACCGCGCCGCCGCCGCCGGCGATCCCCTGAGCGGTGTGAAAAAGGAATGGCTGGACTCCGCGTTCGACCAGGTAGCGGCCACCTACGGTAGTTTCGACCGCTATGTGAGCGAGGGACTGCGGCTGAGCCCCGCCGAGGTCGACGCGCTGAAGCAGCGCATGTTGAGCTGATACCGGGGCGCCGATACGCCACCTCGATCAGAGGGCCAGGCGCAGCACGAAATCGTGGTGCACCTGGCGGCCGACCGTGAAGGTCTTGGTGCCCACCTGCTCGAACCCGTACTTGGCGTAGAAGCGTTGCGCCCGCAGGTTCTGCTGGTTCACACCCAGCCAGATACCGGCATAGCTTCCGCCGCGGGCCTGTTCCAGCGCCGCGTGCATGAGCGCGCTCGACACACCTGTCCCGTGGTGGCCCGGCAGCACGTACATCTTGCTGACCTCGAGGACCGGGTCCAGTGCCACCGCGGCCGCGATCGCGGGATCGGCGGGGGTTCCGCCGTGCAGGATGGTATAGCCGACGATCTCGTCGTCGGCGACCGCTTTGAGGACCGTGCGCGTCGGATCGGACAGGTATTCGCCGAACCGTTCACCGGAGAGCACCTCGGCCAGGAAGACCTCGATATCGTCCATATCGGCATCCGGGGGGCAGGCCAGCGGAAAAGTCGCGGCGGCGACATCGCTCAGCGCCTCGGCGTCCCACAGTCCGGCCCGGTCCACGGTGACAGTGGTCATAGTTCAATGAGACCACAGTGCGTCGGCGGCCCGGCATGTGCGCAGGTCCGGCGGGCGCGAGCAGCCCAGCCGGGCAGGGCTTCCCGGTATCTGCCGACCCTCTCCCCACCTGCGGCGATGGGCGTAAAAGAGTCTCCAGCTTTGCTGCCGGACACATCCGACGTAATCTCTCGCCCATGAGGAGCGGGAACCGCATCGCAATCGTCGGTGCGGGTATCGCGGGTCTGGTCTGCGCGAAGGTCCTGAGTGAGGATGGGTTCGCGGTCGAGGTTTTCGACCGAGCCCCCGATATCGGCGGCGTGTGGAGCGAGACTCGCCGTTACCCGGGCTTACGTGCGCAGAGCAGCAAGAACACCTACCACTTCTCCGACCATCCGATGCCCGCCGACTACCCACGGGTGCTCGACGGAGCACGGATGCAGGAGTATCTGGCGAGCTATGTGCGCGCCTTCGGCCTCACCGATCGGTTGCGGTTGCGCACCGAGGTGGTGGCGGCCGATCCGGTCGACGGCGGCTGGTTGCTGGAGATCCGCGATGCCGACGGAGTGCACCGCACCTCCTGCGATCATCTGGTGATCGCCAACGGCGTCTTCAGCGAGCCCGAGATCCCGGATTTCGCCGGTGCGACCGAATTCGGCCGCGCCGGTGGCCAACTGGGCCACAGCACCCAGTTCCTGGACGTGGACGCGGTGCGCGATCGGGCTGTCGTGGTGGTCGGGTACGGCGCCGCGGCCTGCGACCTGGCCACGGAGATCAGCCGGGTCGCCGCCGACACCACCGTGGTGGCACGCAGGCTGCTGTGGAAGATGCCGCGCCGTCTCGCGCCGGGCCTCGACGTCGAGCGGGTGCTGCTCACCCGCACCGGGGCCGCTCATCTCCGGCATCCCGAACCCGGCCGGTTCGAACGGCTGCTGCACGGCCCGGGCCGCTCGTTCCGGGAGAGCAATCTCGATCTGGTGGAAGCGCTGGCGGCTCAGCGATCCGGGGCCGCGGAACTGGGTCTGGTGCCGCCGGTGCGGTTCGAGCAGGCGCACGAGGCGGCGTTCGGCCTCGCCGCGGATGGTTTCGCCGAACAGGTGGCCGCCGGTCGTATCACCGTGCGAGGGCAGACCAGGGTGGCCGCGCTGGGCGGTGGCCAGGCCGGTCCGTTCGCCGAACTGTCCGACGGACAGCGGGTCCGCGCCGATATCGTCGTCTGCGCCACCGGGTTCCAGCAACGGGTTCCGTTCCTGACCCCCTACGTACAGCGGCAGCTCACCGACGATCACGGCAATTTCCGGCTGTACCGGCAGATCCTGCCGTTGGATGTACCGCATCTGACCTTCGCCGGTTACAACTCGTCGCTGCTCAGCGCGGTGGGCGCGGAAGTCGGCGCGCACTGGACCTCGGCGCTGCTGACCAGGAACCTGACCTTGCCGCCCGGTGAGGCGATGAGCGAGCGGGTCGACGCCCGGCTGCGCTGGATGGAGGAGTACACCGGCGGTCACCACGCGCACGGCGCCGCCGTCACCCCGTACGCCATCCGGGATATCGATGAACTTCTGGCCGATCTCGGTGTCAAGCTGCCGATCGCGGCGCGGGCCGCGCAGTGGGTGCGGCCGGCCAGGCCGGGCGACTACCGCGTGGTCTCGCGCCGCAAGCGCAATCCCATCGGCGCGGGTCTCGGCCCCCTCGGCTACGGCACGACGCCGTCGGCGCGGCCACAGTCGCCGGACGCGCAGCCCGGCGCGACCGAGCCGATCCACACGGGTGCGGCACGACGCGAGCTCTCCGACGAACAGCCGGTGGCGTCCGAATCTCCGACGGTGCAGCTGCCGGAGTCGGCGCTGCCCGGTGCGAACGACCGGACCAAGATCATCGAGATGCCCGGTTCGCGGCCCGCCGGTCCTGGTGACAACTCCGTCGCCCCGCCCACGTCGGCACCGCGGCCGGTGCACACGCAACAGCCCGCGAGTACGCCGCAGCCCGCGAGTACGCCGCAGTCCGGGAGTGCGCCTCAGCCGGTGACTGCCCGGCCGTCCGTGCGCGGGCCGCACCCGGGAGATCCGGTGCCGCCCGCGCAGCCCGTGGACGCGCCCCATGCGGCGGACGCTGCGCAGCCCGCGGATGCGGCGCGACCAGTGGACGCGCCACAGTCGCCGGTGGACGCTGCGCGCGCCGCGGACGAGGCGCGGCGTGCCGCAGCCGAGAGGCGCGCCGCGGGTATCGCCGCACGGTCCAACAGTCCGACGATCCGGCTCGATATGCGTGCGGCCCAGGCCGCCGCGGCGGCGGATCCATCCGCGGTGCCCGAGACATCGGGCGCGAGCCCGGTGGCGCCCAACGGCACGTCGCCCGCCGCTGAGCCGGTGTCGCCCGCCGAACCGAAGAGCGCCGGGTCGGCTCCGGTCGGCGTACCCGAGATCTCCGCACCGGCTTCGGCAGCCGATTCCCAGATCTCGGAATCGGTCCCGCCCACCGAACCGGCGACCACCGAATCGCCGTTCGACGCGGAATCCGACGACACCGAACCGGCGACCGCCGAACCGGCATCGAACGGCACCGCGCCGGAATCTCCCGCCCACCCCACCGAGCCGGGTCCGGCGCCGGACACCGCCGGTGCGTCGGCAGCTACCGCCGATGCGGCGACCACGACCGACCCGTCGGGGACCACGACCGACCCGTCGGCGGCCACCGAGCCCGAAACCCAGGCCACCAGTGCTTCCTCACGAACCTGATCCGGCGTGCCGGACCTGGACCTGAACCTGCTGGTGGCCCTGCACGCCCTGCTCGAGACCAATAGCGTCACGCAGGCCGCCGAACGGCTCAACACCTCGCCGGCGGCGACCAGCCGCACCCTCGCGCGGCTGCGCCGCGTCTACGGTGATCCACTCCTGGTGCGTGCGGGGCGTCAGCTCGTACCGACCCCGCGGGCGCTCGAGTTGCGGTTCGAGGTGAGCGCGCTGGTCGAACAGGGGCGGGCGCTGCTGGCGAAACCGGACACCGTCGATCCGACGGCGCTGGTCCGCGGGTTCGCATTGCGCGTGGACGACGCGGTACTCCCCGAACTCGCCGGTCGGTTGCTCACCGAAGTGCGGGCGCAGGCCCCCGGCGTGACGCTGCGGTTCGTACCGGGCGATCCGGCCGGATCCGCGAGCGCGCTGCGCGACGGCCGCGTCGATGTCGAGGTCGGCGTGATCGCGCAGGCCGACCCGCAGACCCGGGTGGAACGGGTGCGCGGCGACCGGCTGATCGGTGTCGCGGCGCCGGGGCATCCGCTGGCCACCGAGCGGGTCACGGTGGCGGCGTATGCCGCCGCCGCGCACATCAGCATCTCCGCGCGGGGGATCGCCCGCGGCCCTATCGACGATCGGCTCGCCTTGCACGGCCGCACCCGCCGCGTGGTGGCGACTGTCCCCGATCTGACAACGGCGCTACTGGCGGTGCGTGCCGGTGCCGCCGTGTGCCCGGCTCCCGCGGTCGTCGCGGATACGACCCTGCCCGCGCTGGGACTGCGTTCCTTCGAGATTCCGCTGCCGCTTCCCGAAGTGACGATTTCGCTGGCCTGGCATCCGCGGAACACTCCGGACCCCGCGCACGCGTGGCTGCGGACCCTTGTCCGCACCGTGCTCGCGGCGGCCGATCCGGTGACCGGGACAGCGCGCGGCGCGATGGTTCGGCGGGTCCCATCTGGGTAACTGCTGGGCAGAAACCTGGCGGTGACCGGCATCTGTAGAGCACCCTGGAATGTGTCGGCGTGGTGTCGGGCCGACATGGTGGGACGGGTTAGATGGGTGGTCGCATGCAGACGAAGCGGCGAACTGAAATACGGTGTGGGCGCCGGACGATGTTGTCCGATCTGGGAATATCCGACGGTCCGGTCGGTACGGATTCCGCGGAGAAATCCACATCCGGTTACGGTTGCGGCTGTGCTCGCTGTGTGGAGGCGCAGTGGGATGCGCAGCGACTGAAGTTCTGGCTGGCGAGCCGGTTGCTCGCGTTCGGCGCGGACGAGGCGGTGGTGGATCGGCGCTGCGGTTCGGTGACCGTCGACGTGTGGTGGCGGCGCGGTACCGAGCAGTTCGCGATCGAGGTGCGCACCGGTCCACTGACTCAGGAACTCGCGCAGGAGCATACGGACCGGCTGCGGGCCCTCGGGTACGCGGGAGTGCTGTGGTTGTGCGCGCCCGGCTACTGGGTCTCGCAGCTGCCCGCGCTCGGTATCGCCGATCTCGCCCCGGTCTCGTGTGAGTACCGCGCAGTGACCGGCATGATGGAAGTGGGCCGCGCCGGACTGGTCGCGCCGGGTGCGCGACCGTACGAGTTGCGGGAGTTCCTCCGGCAATGGGTGGCGGGTGAGGTCGCGTGGGGTTATCGCGACCATGTGCGGAAAGGATGGGCGGCAGTGACCGACTGGGAGCAGCACACCAGGACACAGGCGCTGCTGCTCGAGCAGCAGCGGCGGGAGCTGATGTCGCAGCGGACCGCGCTGGCGATGGCCCGGCAGGCGGCGCGGGAGAAGAAGCGTCAGCTCGCCAAAACCGTCGCGCGGATGGATCGTACGGCGCAGCGTGCCCGTGATCAGGCCGAGGCGGTGGCCGCCGTGGATCGCCGGATCGCCGATCAGCAGCGGGTACATCATGCGCTGGAGGACACTATCCGGCGCCTGCACAAGACCATCGACAACTGGCAGGTGATCACGGTCTTCGTGATGCTGTTGCTGGCGACCTTCATCGCGGCGACGATGTTCGTCAAACCCTGACCCGCCGTTCCGTATCGGCCACCGGCTGATACGGGACGCGCCCGCCGCGCTAAGGGGCCGCGCTCAATCGGAATGGCGCACGATCCCAACGCCATTCGTTGCGGACCGTCAGCGCGATCAGATCGAGCAGGTCGACTCCGGTGTCGGTTCGCAGCTGTCGCAGTGCGGGCAGCCGGACCGGGCCCGCGCCGAGAAGTTCGGTCAGACGCTCCTCGACCCCGTCGGGAACCCGGTGGGTCGTGAGTTCCGGTTCGCCCAGTGCGCTGCCGGTCCACAGCAGCCAGCCCCATCCGTTCTCGTGGGCCCAGGCGCGGGCGGCCGCCGATTTCGCCCGGTTGACGTGAAAACCGATATGTCCGAGTGGTTGTTCGTCGATCAACACACGGCGTCCGTCGGTGAGTTCGGCGACCACCGAGGGGAAGTGCAGACGTTCCTCGCCGTCGATCCGGTAGCCGAGGGCATCGGGATATTCCTGGAAGGTATGGATCCGGTCGTCGGTGTCGAGCAACCGCAGCAACCGGGCCTCGAGCCCGGAGTCGAATCCGGTGTCGCGCCCGACCTTGTGCAGATAGAACCAGCCGCGACCGTCATCGTCCAGATCGAACGAGCGGGCCGCGGCCGTGGGCAGCGGTGCGGGCGAACCGGCGCCGCCGGGCCAGTCGATCCGATTCGGCCACGGCGCGGGTGGTCCGGCGGGAGCGCCGTCCTCCCGCAGCCGGGACAGCAGGTGGTTGGTCTTCTTGCGCCAGCCCACGATGCGCTGGGTGACGAACCCCGCCACCCGCTTCGCATCCGCCGCGCTGTGCCCGGCCAAGCGCAATTTCAGGTACGACAGATCGTTCACGGCGATATCGGTATCGGTGGCGTAGGTTTCGGCCAGCAGCGCTCGGGTGAGCGCGGAATCCCGGGTGCCCACGGGATAGCGCCGGGCGTACGCCCGGACCGGCAGCTGTCCGGCCTGCGCGGTGTGCCGGAGCAGTTCCCCGACCGCCTTGGTGTGCAGCTGGCGGGCCCGGTCGCGCGCGAAATCGAGCCGCGCGCCGATCCGGGTGAGCGTTTCGGGCCGGTCGCCGGTGATACCGAGTCGCAGCCGCAGGATGGTGCCGGCGCGTTCCCGATCGACCGCGTAATCGTCGATGAGGCCGGCCAATTCGTGGGCGCATTCCTCGAGCTCGAACGACAGATGGTCACGGAGATCGTCGGGGAAGCCGTCCCCGGTATCGGTGGTGACCGGATCGTCGAGCACCACATCGCGGGCTGGTTCCGCCTGCACACACACCCCCTGTCGGCCCCCGGGGACCGGTCGGCACGAGTTCGTGCGGGTCAGCTTAACCGCGCCGACCGACAATTCCGGCGGCCACCACCGCTGCGCGCCCGGCCCGCGCGTGATCGGCCGATGCGCGGTGGGTCGCCGTGCCCGATCGTGGTCGGCGGCGTGGCGACGGTAGCGCCGTCGCCTAGCGATAGCCTCGTTTCAGCAGGTGATCGGCTCCCGCTTCGAAGCCCCCGGGCCCGGGAGATTCGAAACCGAAGGCATCGGCGAGCCGGTTGGTCGTATCGAACGCGGCGCAGACCGCCAGCGCGTCCCCGATCTGGTCGCGGGTGACACCCGCGGACAGCACTTCCCGCATATCGTCCGCGCTCACCGTCCCCGCCCCGGTCAGCGTGCCGAGCATCCGCAGCGTTGCCCGCAGTCCCTCCGCGACCGGAGCGGAGTCCAGATCGGTCAGCACCGCGCGCACCTTCGCGCCGTCCTGGTATGCCCGCTCCGCGGTAGCGCTGTGCGCCCCGATGCAGAACGCGGAGCCGTTGACCTTCGATACGAAGGCCGCCATCAGTTCCCGATCGGCCACCGACCACGCGGACGGCCCGCGCATCGCCTCGTGGGTGAACTTCTTCGCCGCGGCGCCGTAGAAGTCGGACGGTAGAACGTCAGCTTGGCGGCGTCCGGCAGCGGCCGCCCGGAGAACAGCCGGATGATCAGGAACAGCAAGGTGATTGCGGGACGGTAACCGTGGTCGAGGATGTCGAGTCGCACTATTCGGTCTCCTCGCTGCCGGCCGCTTCGGCCAACGCCGCCAGTCCCGCGTCGTACAGCCGGGCCGACCGGCCTACCGCGGCGGATATCACCAGTTCGAAGAGCTGGTCCTCGCTGTATCCCGATGCCTCGGCCGCCGCGAAGTCGGCGTCGGTCACCTGAGTCGGCGCCGTGACGACCTTGTGGATGAGCGCGTGCAACGGCGGCGGAATATCGGTGTTGTGGAAGGCGTGGGCGCGCTGGTCCGGCGTGGACCTGCCCTTGCCGTGCAGGACCCGGTCCACCAGAGCGCGGTGCGCGGCTTGCTTCCCGTCCTGCAATGACACAGCGGCCGCCTCTCCTCTGGTTCGGCTGTTCGCCTGCACGTGCACAACGATAGGCGGCTCGGTCCCTCGACCGGCATGCTCGGCGAACGCGCGTTCCGCAGCGTCCCGGCGCGTCGTGGTCCCGATCGCCCGAATCGGCCGCGGCGCCGGTCCGCTCCCGGATCTCGGCCAGGGATCCCGTTCACGCCCGCGTGGCTTCCCGTGGAAGCGCCCCGATGGTCCGGATGGCGGGCGGCCCGAACGTGGCGACGCGGGCCGCCGGCCCGCGGTTCGGTGATCCATTATCGTTTGCCGACAGTATGCTGGGGCGGTACAAAGCCACGATCCGAGCGTCCCGAAGTACTCGTTCAGGCGAGCCTGCCGCCGAAATCCCGGCCCGGTTCCACCGGATATCGGCGCACCGATCCGACCGACAGATGTGGAGGATTTCGTGCTGCACACCGATATCCCGACCCGCGGCGAGATCGAAGCACTCGCCGCTGCGACCGACGACTGGTGCGTCTCGATCTACACCCCCACCGAGTCGGATTCCGCCAACCCCGACCAGAACCGCATCGCGTTCTGGGACCAGGTCCGGCGCGCACTCGACTCCGTCACCGATCCCGAAGCGCGCGCGGCGCTGGAGGAGGAGTTCGACCTCCACATCGACGACGCCGAGTTCTGGCGATACCAATCTCGCACCCTGGTCACCCTCGCGACCCCGACGCGTATCCGCACCTACCGCGTGCCCAACCAGCTGAACGCCTCCGCTACGGTGGGCGAGCGCTTCTATCTGAAACGCCTCCTCCGTGTGGTGACCTTCCCCCAGTCGGCGTTCGTCCTCGCCCTCGCCGAGGGCGGCGTGCGGTTGGTGGAGGTCACCGCCGACAAACCGGCGTACACGGTGCGAGTACCCGGTCTGCCGGCGAGTGCGGCCGACCACGCGGGCAAGGCGGGCCTCGGCGACCGTGCGCCGAAACGTCGCGTACAAGGCGAGGAGGGCCGCAAGATGCGCGTCCGTCAGTACGCCCGCGCCATCGACACCGAACTACGCGACTTCCTGGCCGGGCGCCACGTCCCCTTGATCCTCGCGGCGACCGAGCCGATCGACGCCCTGTTCCGGTCGGTGAACAGCTACGACAATCTGCTCGAGGAGAGCATCCCCGGCAACCCGGAACGTGCTTCCGATCAGGAGCTCGCCGATCGCTCCCGGGAGATCCTGGACCGCCACTACGCCTTGCACCTGGCCCAGCTCGTCGAACTGCTGAACGAACGTCGCGGCGAGGGCCGGGGCGCCACCGATATCTCCGATCTCGCCAGGGCGGCGTCGGCCGGCGCCGTCGACACACTGCTGGTCGATATGGACGCCTCGGTGCCCGGTTCGATCTCCGCCGACGGCGCGGTCACGTTCGGCGAGCCGACGGCGACGGACGCTCCCGGAATCCTGGACGAGATCAGCCGTCGTGTCCTGCTCACGGGTGGTCGGGTGCTGGCCGTACGCGCCGCCGACCTGCCCGACGGTGCGCAGGCCGCGGGCATCCTCCGCTACGCCCTGTAGGGCCACGGCTGCCGTTCTCGGTCTCGACAGCAGAAGAGGCACTTTCCGATTTCTCGGAAAGTGCCTCTGAACTGTCTACTCTGGTGCGCGATACTGGGATTGAACCAGTGACCTCTTCCGTGTCAGGGAAGCGCTCTCCCGCTGAGCTAATCGCGCGAGGTGGAGACGGGAATCGAACCCGTGTGCACGGCTTTGCAGGCCGTTGCCTCACCACTCGGCCACTCCACCGCGCAAAGGGGGAAGGCATTCTATGCGCCTGGCCCTACCTCTCGAGCGGATGACGGGATTCGAACCCGCGACCCTCACCTTGGCAAGGTGATGCGCTACCAGCTGCGCTACATCCGCATTGCATCCCGGGGGCCATTTGGTCCTCCGTGGTGCGAGACAGAACATTAGCCGACGTTCGGCGAAACCTACAAATCGCCTGGTAGTGGCACCGAAACTACATGCGTGTCATTCGTACCGTGAAGTAGGCGGACGATAGGCGGAGTACGGCGGCGGATGCGGCTCCCGACGCCGAGTTCTGCCGAAGATCGGTCCGGGCGCGAACGACAACCGGGCGATTTGGTGGCGCCCGGGTGGTGCGTGTTAAGGTTCGTACTCGTTCGGAGGGCTTCGAAAATCTCCCCGAACAATTCGCCTCGGTCCCATAGCTCAGCGGGAGAGCGTCCGCCTCACACGCGGAAGGTCGCTGGTTCGAAACCAGCTGGGACCACACCGAGAAATCGCCCCTCACCTGCTGAAAGCGGATGAGGGGCGATTGTCGTTTCTGGCCGATTCCGCGAGTGCGGCCAAAAGTGTGGCCGACGACACCAGGTTCGGACGATCCTGTCGGCCTCAGTGCTGAACACCTTCGGAACCGGTCTGTACGGCACGACTTTCGTGTTGTGGGTGCTGCGCGGCGGTGTCACGGCGCTGATTCTGGGCACGGGCGCGTTCCTTGCGCCCTTTCTCGCGCCGGGCGGTGCCACTCGCCCGGGTTCGGTGCCGCCGTCTACTCGAACGGGCAGGTTGTCATGGGCGGGAGAGTGTGTACACGCAACGGGGGGAGTTCGCCCTCGTAGCGCTCGACCTCGACCAGGCAGCTGTTTGCGGACGGCCCCTGGGTCAGGGAACTCGTACCGATGTCGTTGGTCACCGAATTCGGGTTGCCGTGCACGTCCAGGGTCGTGCCGTCGGGCAGGTCGAGCGGGTCGTACCAGGCGCCGGTGGCCATGTGCAGTACGCCGGGATGCACTGCGTCGGAGAGCCTTACGCCGGCCAGGAGCGCGCCGCGGTCGTTGAACACGCGCGCGATATCCCCGTCCCGCAGGCCCCGCGCCGCGGCGTCGTCGGGGTGTACGCGCAGCGGTTCGCGGTCGCGGATCTTGGATTCCCGGCTGGTGACCCCGTAGTCGAGTTGGCTGTGCAACCGGGTCGCGGGCTGATGCGAGAGCAGGTGCAAGGGGTAGCGGCGGGCGCGCGGGCTGCCCAGCCATTCGGCAGGCGGATACCAGGCGGGGTGGCCCGCGCAGTCGGCGTAACCGAATCCGGCGACGGTGGGGGAGAAGATCTCGATGCGTCCCGACGGAGTGTTCAGCCGATGGCGGTCCGGGTCGGCGCGGAACAGTTCCAGGAAGTGTTCGCCCTCGGGGAGTGATCGACGCAGGTCCAGCGGTGGGCCGGAGCGGAACTCGTCGTAGCCGGGCAGCTGGATTCCGGCGCCGGCCGCGTTGTCGACGGTTCGGCGCCACAGCTGTTCCACCCATTGCCGGGCGGTGCGCCCTTCGGTGAATCGCCCGCCGAAGCCGAGGCGGTCGGCGAGGGCGCTGAAGATCGCGTAGTCGTCGCGAGCCTGCTCGTAGGGCGGCAGGACCTGGTGCATGGGAGTGAACCAGTGGTCGGATCGTCCTCCGGCGAAATCCTCGCGCTCCTGGGCCGCGGTGGTGGGCAGGACGATATCGGCCAGCCGGGCCGTGGCGGTCCAGCTGATCTCGTTGACGATCACGGTCCGCGGGCGGGCCCATGCGCGCCGCAGCCGATTCAGGTCCTGATGATGGTGGAACGGATTGCCCCCGGCCCAATAGATGAGCTCGATCTCCGGATAGGTGAGGGTCCGGCCGTTGTAATCGACTGTCCCGCCGGGGTGTTCGAGCATCTCGGCGAGGCGTGCCACCGGAACGACGTCGGTCACCGGATTGCCCGGCTGCGGGAAGGAACCGACCCCGAAGGGCACATACCGGCGCTGCATATCGTGGTTCATTCCCACCGCGGCGCCCATCAGGACACCGCCGCCGGGCAGTCCGATATGGCCGAGCGCGGCGGCCAGCGCCCATGCGGCCCAATAGGTCTGCTCACCGTGCTCGGCCCGCTGGAGGGAGTAGGTGAGCCCGATCAGGCAGCGCTCGCGTGCCATGAGCCGGGCCAGATCGCGAATCTCGTGCGCCGGTACCAGCGACAGCGCGGCTGCCCACTCCGGTGTCTTCGGTTCGCCGTCCGTGCGGCCGGTGACATAGTCGGCGAACCGGTCGAAACCCGTGCAGTAACGGTCGAGGAACGCGCGATCGTGCAGTTCCTCGGTGAGCAGGGTGTGCACCATGGCGAGCATGACCGGTACATCGCTGTGCGGGCGGCACGGGATCCAGCGGGCGGCGGGAGCCGGATCGGCATCGTCGCGGACGGGTCCGATATGGACGATATCGACGCCGCCCGCGCGTAACGCCGCGAGCCCGTCGAGGGACGGATGCGCCCCTACGCCGCCGGGATTGACCTGGGTGTTGCGCCGCGGCGCCCCGCCGAAGAACACGATGCGGGCGCAGTGTCGCGTGATCTCGCGTGTCGTGGGCGCCTGCCCGGCCGCGAAGTAGGCGTTCGTCCCGAGCACATGCGGGATGAGGACCTCCGCCGCGGCGAACGAATACGAGTCGACCGATGCGGTGTAGCCGCCCGACATCTGCAGGAAGCGATGGATCTGGCCCTGTGCGTGGTGGAACCGCCCGGCACTGGACCATCCGTAGGAGCCGCCGTAGATAGACCGGTCGCCCCCGGCCTCGCGTGCCGAGCGCAGGGCGTCGGCGGCGATATCGAGGGCCTCGTCCCAGCCGACCTCGACGAACGGCTCCTGGCCGCGCCGGGAGGTGTCGCTGCCCGTGCGATCCCGGTAGTAGCCGAGCCGGACAGCCGGCCGGGCGATCCGGTGGTCCGGGTCCTGCACCGAGGTCAGCGACCGGCCGATGGGCGAGGGGTGTGGATCCCCGTCCGCCGGTGTGACGGACAGCGTCCCGTCGGAACCGGGGCCGAGGAGGAAGTTTCCCCAGTGGGTGGCGGTCGAGCGCGCCTGCGTCATCCTGGTCCTTTCCGGCACCTCAGAGGCTGTTCCGCCGGTCGGGTGCCGGCGCGTCGGGCGGGATCGCGCCGCGGTGACCGCCCTCTGCTGTGCTCGTCCCTTCTATGACAGGCACGATAGGCGCTCCGGCGATCGTGGCGACCTGGGTGGCGGGTGCGCCCGGGGGCATTGCTATCTTGAACGACGTTCAAGCTGGGTATCGCGAAGGATGGCGTCATGAACGGTGTCGAGGACGCGCGGGCGCCGCGGAACCGCGTGACGGCGCGGGAGATGGCGCAGATCGCGGTCTTCGCCGCGCTGATCGCGGCGCTCGGACTGCCGGGTGCGATCACCGTGGGTTTCAGCGGTGTACCGATCACCGTGCAGACGCTCGGGGTCATCCTGGCCGGGGCGGTACTGGGCCCGCGCAAGGGCACCGCCGCCGTCGCGGTGTTCATCGCGCTCACACTCATCGGCCTGCCGTTGCTGTCCGGGGGGCGGACCGGGCTGACCGCACTGGCGGGTCCGAGCGCGGGGTACCTGATCGGCTGGATCCCCGCGACGCTGTTCATCGGGTTGCTCACCGCCCGGATCGTGCCGAAATATCCGCTGGTGCCCGCATTGCTGATCAATGCCGTCGGCGGGATCGTCGTGATCTATTTCTTCGGCACCCTCGGACTGCTCCTGCGCACCGATATCGGCCTCTGGCCCGCCCTCACCTCCAACGGGGTGTTCCTGCCCGGTGACCTGCTCAAAGTGGTGGTCGCGACGGTGGTGGCGAAGGGTGTGCACCGCGCCTATCCGGGACTCATCAGTGCCCGGTCGTGAACTCGGGGGCGCCGGTGCGGCGCCCGCGCTCGCGATCGGCGGGCGCGTCCACAGCTACGCCGAGCTCGATCGCTGGATCGACCGCTACGAACCCGGCGCGGGCGGTTACGACGCGTCCGCGCTGCCGCTCGCCGACGCCCTGGTCTGCGTGTGCGCGGCCGCGCGCCGCGGGATGCCCGTCACCGTCGAGGACCCGGCTGCCCGGCCGGCCCGGTCCGAGCCGCCGCACGCGGCGTTCCTGCTGGTCGCCACCTCCGGGTCGACCGGGCGGCCGCGGCCCCTCGCGCGTACGGCCGCGTCCTGGTACGACAGCTTTCCCGCGTTCACCGCGATCACCGGCGTGACACCCGCCGACCGGGTACTGCTCACGGGTCCGTTGCACGCCACCATGCACTTGTTCGGCGCCCTGCACGCGCTGTGGTGCGGTGCGTGCGTCACCGACGATCCGGCGTCGGCGACCGTCGTGCACGCCGTGCCCGCGAAACTGCGGGAGATCGTACGCACCGCGCCATTGCTGCGTACCGCCGTCATCGCGGGGATCGGACCGGACCCGGGCGCGCTGGCGGCCGCCGGGCATCTTCGTGTGGTCGAGTACTACGGATCCTCCGAGGTCTCGCTGGTCGCCGCCCGTGCGGTCCCGGCGCCGTTGCGGTTGCTGGACGACGTGGACGCCGAGATCCGCGGCGGGCTGCTCTACGTGCGCTCGCCGTACACGGTGCTCGGCGCGCCGGACTGGTGCTGCGTGGGTGATCTGGCCGAGCTGGGGGACAACCGCGAGTTGACGGTTCACGGCCGGGGTGAGGCGGTGATCAATGTCGGCGGCACCAGTGTCGTCGCCGAGGACGTGGAGCGCGTGCTGAGCGATATCGACGGTGTCGTGGCTGCCGCCGTGGTCGGGTCCGCTCATGAGGTATTCGGTGAAACTGTCACGGCAGCAGTGCAATTGGATGGTGTCGAGGTCGACGACGTCCGGCGGCGGGCGCGGGGGATCCTGGCGAAGGAAGCGATGCCGCGCCGCTGGGTGACCTTCGCGGAACTGCCCACCACCTCCGCCGGGAAGATCGCTCGCGGCAGGTTGAAAGACTTGCTGGCATGAATCCGGTTCCGGTACTCGTCGCGGCACGGCGCACCCCGATCGGCACCGCGGGGCACGGGTTCGCCGCGCTCACCGTGGCGGATCTGGCCGCGCCCGTACTGGAATCCGCGGTGTCGGCGCTGCGGGAGGCGGGTATCTACGAGGGGATCGACGACGTCGTCCTCGGCAACTGTCTCGGCCCGGGCGGCGATCTGGCGCGGGTGGCGGCGCTCCGGGCCGGCCTGGGGGTGGAGGTTCCCGGCGTCACCGTGGACCGTCAATGCGGTTCCGGCCTGGACGCGGTGATGCAGGCCGCACTGCGCGTCCGCAGCGGCGTCGACGAGCTGATCCTGGCGGGTGGAGCCGAATCGGCCAGTACCGCGCCGTGGCGGTACTGGCCGCCGACCCCCGGCGCCGACCCCGTGCGGTACACCCGCGCGCCGTTCGCGCCCGCCGGATTTCCCGACCCCGATATGGGTGTCGCCGCCGACGACCTCGCACGAGTGCGCGGTATCGGCCGGGAGCGACAGGACGAGTACGCGGCCCGCTCCCACACTCTCGCCGCGGCCGCGGATTTCACGGCGGAGATCGTGCCGGTGGGCGCGGTCGCGCGCGACGCCCGTGTCCGTCCGGGGATGACCGCGGCGCGCCTGGCCCGGTTGCGTCCGAGTTTCGGGGCGGCGGGCACGGCCACAGCAGGCAATTCCTGCGGTATCTCCGACGGTGCGGCGGTGGTGGCGGTGACCACCGAGGACCGCGCCGCCGGACTGCCCGCGCTGCGTATCGTGGGCTCGGCCGTCGCCGGATCGGATCCGGCCCTGCCCGGCCTCGGGCCGGTGCCCGCGATCCGCTCGGTACTGCGCCGGGCCGGGCGCCGCGTCGCCGACCTCGAGGTCGTGGAGATCACCGAGGCGTTCGCGTCCGTGGTGCTCGCCGTCGCGGACGAACTGGAGTTGGACGAATCCCTGATCTGCCCGGAAGGCGGCGCGATAGCGATGGGTCATCCGTGGGGCGCCTCGGGCGCGGTACTGCTCGTCCGGCTGGCGAGCCAGATGCTGCGCCCGGGCGGTCCGTCGCTCGGTCTCGCGGCCTGCGCGATCGGCGGCGGTCAGGGCATCGCGGTACTCGTGGAGCGGGTGGCGTGAGCGAGATCGTCTTCGAGGCAGTGAGCCATTCGTTCGGCGAACGGCGAGTGCTGCGTGAGATCGACCTCCGGATCAGTGAACGCCGGGTCGGCGTCATCGGCGCCAACGGCTCGGGGAAGTCCACGCTGGCCCGCATGATCAACGGTCTGCTCACCCCGACCTCCGGCACCGTCACCGTCGACGGTCTGGACGCCTCCCGCAAGGGCGGCCGGGTCCGGCGCAAGGTCGGTTTCGTGTTCACCGACCCCGATACGCAGATCGTCATGCCGACGGTGGCCGAGGATCTCGCCTTCTCACTGCGTCGGACCGGACTGAGCAAACCGGAGGTCGCCGATCGCGTGCGCGAGACGCTGGAGCGTTTCGGCCTCGCCGGACACGCTGAACATCCGTCGCACTTGTTGTCGGGTGGGCAGAAGCAACTGCTCGCCCTTGGCGCGGTACTGATCCGCCGGCCCGAGGTGATCGTGGCCGACGAGCCGACCACCCTGCTGGACCTGCGCAACGCCCGGATGGTCGCCCGTGCGCTGGACTCCGTCGATCAGCAGGTGATCGTGGTGACCCATCAGCTGTCGCTGCTGGACAGCTTCGAGCGCGTGATCGTCATCGACGGCGGGGCGGTGGCCTTCGACGGCGACCCGGCCGCGGCGGTCCCCGCCTACCGGGAGCTGGTCGGGTGATCGGTCTCTACCGTCCCGGGGACTCGATCGTGCACCGGACTCCGGCCGCCGTGAAGCTGGTGCTGCTGCTGGTGACCATCACGGCGGCGACGGTTTTCGTGCGGACCCCGCCGCAGCTTCTGGTGCTCGCCGTCGTCGCGGCCGGACTGTTCGCGCTGGCCCGGATCCCGTGGCGTACGGCGCTCGCGCAGCTGCGACCGGTGGTGTGGATGCTGGCGATCATCGGTGTCGTACAGGTGTTCACGACCTCGCCCGCCCGCGCGGTGGTGGTGTGCGGGCTGCTCCTGCTCTCCGTCGCGCTCGCCGCGCTGGTCACCTTGACCACCCGGGTCACCGAGATGCTGGACGCCGTCACCCGGGCGCTCGGCCCGCTGCGCCGGGTCGGCGTCGACCCGGACCGTATCGGGCTGCTGCTCGCGCTGGCCATTCGCTGTGTGCCGGTGCTCGCGGAAATCGTGCGGGAGGTCGCCGACGCGCGCCGCGCGCGTGGACTGCAGTGGTCGGTCACCGCGCTGGTCACCCCGGTGCTGGTGCGGTCACTGCGCACCGCGGACGCCATGGGCGACGCGCTCGCCGCGCGCGGGGTCGACGATGACTGAGCTGCTCACGCAGCGAATCGCCCGGCAGGCGGCCGGTTCGCCCGAGGCGCCGGCGATCGTCGTGACCGGTGCGCAGATCGACTACCGGGAGTTCTGGAGGCGGGTCACCCGGACCGCAGCGGGCCTGGCCGGTATGCGCCGGGTCGCGGTGCTGCCCACCTCCGATATCGGCTCACTGGTCACGGTGGTCGCGGCGATGCGAGCGGGAGTGAGTGTCGTACTGCTGCACCGGCATCTGGTACCGGACCAGCTGCGCAGGGTGCTGGCGGTCGCGGATCCCGGCGCGGTGGTGGCGGCCCCGGCTCAGCACCGCCGGTTACGGCGGCTCGGGTTCGACGGGGAGATCCGGACGGCGGCCGTGCTGGAGTCGGCCGGGGCGAGCGGGGCGGCCCGGCCCGAATCCGAACTGCTCGTCGGCATCACCTCCGGGACCACCGGTGAACCGAAACTGTTCGTCCGCGACCAGGCGTCCTGGGCGGCGACCCTGGACCGGTCCGACCGCACCTTCGACATCACCCCCGGAGACCGGGTCGCGATCCCCGGCGTCCTCGACCACACGCATTTCCTCTACGGTGCGCTGCACGCGCTCACCCGCGGCGCGACGGTCGACCTGCGTCCGGTCACGGATGCGCTGCCCGGTGCGACCCACCTGTACTCGGTGCCCACGATCGCCTGGGACGTGGTGCGGTCCGGTATCGCGCCGGTCACAGGCGTCCGGGAGGTGCTCTCGTCCGCCGCGCGATGGCCCCGCAACGCGCGGGCGGCGCTGCGGGAGGTGCTGCCCGCGGCCGCACTCACCCATTTCTACGGGGCATCGGAGCTGAGCTTCGTCTCCTACGACCGCGGTCTCGGCGACGCGGACGAGACCGCGGCGGGGGAGTTGTTCGACGGGGTCGGGGTGGAGATCCGCGACGGCCGGGTCTTCGTGCGCAGCGATATGGTGTTCCGCGGGTACCTCACCGAACACGGGGTGGTGGACGGACCGGTCGGCGGATGGGTGTCGGTCGGTGACCGCGGTGCACTCGACGGCACCCGGCTGCGGCTGTTCGGCCGGGACAGCGAGACTCTGATCCGCGGCGGCCTGAATGTGGAGCCCGCGGCCGTGGAAGCCGTGCTGACCGCCGTCACCGGTATCACCGAGGCCGCGTGTGTCGGGATCGCCGACGAGCGGTGGGGTCAGGTTCCGGTGGCCGTCATCGTGGTGGACGAGCGGGCTCCCGGCCTCGCGGAGATCCGGCGGCGACTGCGGGCGAGCCTGCCGAGCCCGAGTGTGCCGTCCAGAATCCTGGTGGTGGACAGTCTTGCGCGCACTCCCCGGGGCAAAGTGGATCGCGCGGCGCTGACCGCCTTGTTCGCCTGATCCCGCGGCGGGACGGGGCGCACCCGGGTGCGGTCGCGCGGAGCCCGGTCCCAGCGGTGTGAAAATCGTCTATTACCAGGTAATCTCGCCTTTCCGACGCTTCCGGGTCCAGCGGTCGGCGGACATCGGGCGTCGGGTACGAGCTGCCGCGACTGGAGGACCCACTGATCTCACCGAGCCCCACGCCGCCCTCCGCGCCGGTCGCTTTCGGGTCCCCCGAGAAGGCCGATGGGCCGCGTGTTCCGCTGTACTCCGACGAGATCGCCACCACGCCGCATCGGGCCTATCAGGACATGCGCCGCCGGTACGGTGCGCTGGTGCCGGTCGAATTGGCGCCGGGGATTCCGGCGACGCTGGTCATCGGCTACCACACCGCGGTACGGATTCTGAACGATCCCGAGCACTTTCCCGCGGATTCCCGGATGTGGCAGCGCGATATCCCGCGCGACTGCCCGGTCCTTTCGATGCTGGAATGGCGTCCCGGCCCCTTCCACCGTTCGCTCACCGCACTGCCGGTCGGCTTCCCCGAGTCCGCGCCGCTGCGACCGCAGACCGCGTAGCGCGTGCCCGGGCCCGCCGGCGGTCGTGCGCCGTGGTGACGGCTGCCGGTTTCCACGGATGGGAGCGCAGCGTTGGCTGCACCAATTATTGTGCTGATCGCAGAGTTTCGTTTGATGGGTGAAGGGTTCGGGTGGTCGAGGTGTCGATTCGAGAAAAGGGCAGGGCGGTTGCGCTCACCACGCGTATCGCGGGGTTCTACCTGCGGGATGTGATCAGCAGAACGGCTGCCACCGAGATCGGCGAGGTGCCCGCGGCGCCCGAACTGCTGACCGAACAGTGGCTCACCGCCGCGTTGTGCGCGCAGCATCCCGATGCCCGGGTGGAGTCGTTCTCGCTGACCGAGGGCAGCAACGGCACCTCATCACGGCGCGGGCTGACCGTCCGGTACAACGAGGCGGGGACGGCGGCCGAGTTGCCGACCGAGCTGTTCACGAAATCCACGGCGGCGCTGACGATGCGAGTGGTCTGCGGGCTGTGCGCGCTGCTGGGGAACGAGTCCGGGTTCTATCGCCGCATCCGGCCGGAACTGGATATGGAGGCGCCGTGGGCTTATCACGCGGCCTTCGATCCACGGTCCTACCGGTCGCTGTTCGTCCTCGAGGACGTCGTGGCCACCAAGGGTGCGACTTTCGGCAATCCGCTCACCCGCGTGCTGGATCGGGCGATGGCCGAGGACATGGTCGGCCAGCTGGCGATCTACCACGGCGCGTACTGGGACAGTCCGCGGCTGCGGACCGATTTCGACTGGTTGCTCACCGGCGAGCAGTGGCACACCACCATGAACAACATGATCAACACCGGCCGCATGTTCCGTAACGGCCTCGCGCGCGGCGCGGAGGTGATGCCTGCGGAGTTGCGCAGCCGGCAGGACGAATTGTGGCCCGGCCTGTTCCGTGCGATGGCACTGCACGCGGACACGCCGCAGACGCTGCTGCACGCGGATGTCCACGCGGGAAACTGGTATGTCACCGGTGACGGCCGGATGGGTCTCTACGACTGGCAGTGCACCCTGCGCGGGAACTGGGCGCTCGATTTCGCGTACGCGATCATGTCCGCGTTGACGATCGAACAGCGCCGGGAATGGGAGCGCGACCTGCTGGAGTTCTACCTCGACCGGTTGCGGGCCGCCGGTGGCGCGGCACCCGGATTCAACGAGGCGTGGCTGCAATACCGGCAGCAGACCTTCCAGGGCGTTTTCGCCTGGGTCGGCACGCTGGGCCAGGGCCGGATGCAGCCCGATATGCAGCCGCGCGATATCAGCATCGCGAACGTCGAGCGGATCCTGCAGGCCGTGGTGGACCTGGAATCACTGGACAGCCTGGCGCAGTAGCGCGTCCACCGGAAACATCGGTGTCCCTCACCGCCACGAGCCGCGTCTCCGCACGGTAAGCGGTTAACTCTGTGTTTCTACTGGTCAACGTCCCAGTGGAGGCGCGATTCGCCCGATCGGGCGCGAGGGCGTCGCGGGCGGCGCCGACGGCCTGGTCATGCGGGGGCCGTCGCACGCCGACGCTCATCGGCCGCATGCAGTGACACGTTTCGATTATGTAGCGATTGTCATTTTCGACTCACTACCTCTATTGCTAAGTTTGGGTAGTTCTTTACTATATGAGGAGCCGGACTGTGGCATCTCGCATCTGCGGGATGTTTCGGATCCGGTTGCGGCGGTGGGTTGTCCCGGTTCGTCCGGTCACCGTCTCTCAGGCTCGATCAGCTGTCCTGCAAGGGTTTTCAACAGTATTCTGTAGTCGAACTGGCTCGATCCAGATGGTTCCGATGGTGAGATCGTCGCCGTGCCCTCACCGCGGAGGTGGTATCGCCACTTCTGGTGGCTCCTTCTCAGGTTTTGCTTAGGCTTTACCAATACTGTAGCGATGGTTTAAATCTCGGCCCGTTGCCGTGCCGAGGACCTGCTTCACCGCGAGATGCCGGTTCGCGGTCTGTGCCCGATTGGACATGTTGATCGTCAACCGACCTCGGTTCACGCCGAGTCGGCGAAGGAGAGCAATGGCAACCAAGAGCCCGAATTCCGTTGTGTCACCAGCTGGATCGGGTTCGGCTGCGTCGATGGCCGGACCCGGATCCCGCTTTCGGACCTTCGATCTGTCCTCGATCCTGTGCCACGATCTACCGGCCTCGATCGTGGTCTTCCTCGTCGCCCTACCCCTGTCCATCGGCATAGCGATCGCCTCCGGCGCACCGGTGGCCGCCGGGCTCATCGCTGCTGTCATCGGCGGGATCGTCGGCGGCGCACTCGGCGGCTCCGCTCTGCAGGTGAGCGGTCCGGCTGCCGGACTCACCGTGGTGGTTGCCGAATCGATACATCAATTCGGCTGGCGCACAACATGTTTCATCGTCGCTGCGGCCGGCGTGCTGCAGATCCTGTTCGGCTTGAGCCGGATCGCCCGCGCGGCTCTGGCGGTCGCTCCGGTGGTGGTGCACGCGATGCTCGCCGGTATCGGGATCACCATCGCGCTGCAGCAGCTTCATGTGCTGCTCGGCGGTGAATCCAGCAGTGCCGCCTGGGCGAACATCACCGAACTCGCGGGCCGGCTCGGCTCCGTGAACGGTCCTGCGACGTTTCTCGGGGTGACCGTTATCGTCATCATGCTGGGCTGGAATCAGCTGCCCGAACGCGTCAAAGTCGTGCCCGGGGCGTTGGTGGCCATCGTGGTGACGACAGGACTGTCGCTGCTGTTGTCGCTGGATGTGCAGCGCGTCGCTCTGTCCGGATCGCTGTTCGACGCGATCGGGCTGCCCGAACTGCCGCACGGCGACTGGGCCGCCGTCGTCATGATGATCCTCACCGTCGCACTCATCACCAGCGTGCAGACCCTGCTGTCGGCCGTCGCAGTCGACAAGATGCACACCGGGCCGCGGACGGACTTCGATCGCGAGATGATCGGCCTGGGGTCGGCGAACGTGCTGTCGGGTCTGCTCGGCGGCCTGCCGGTAGCCGGCGTCATCGTGCGCAGCTCCACCAATGTCGCGGCGGGCGCCCGCAGCCGGGCCTCGGCGATCCTGCACGGTGTGTGGGTGCTGGTGTTCTCGGTGGCCCTGGTGTCGCTGGTGGAACAGATCCCGCTGGCCGCACTGGCCGGCCTGTTGATCGTCATCGGAATGCAGCTGGTGAAACTGGCGCATATCCGGCTCGCGCACCGCACCGGCAATCTGCTCGTCTACGTCGTCACCCTGGTGACGGTGGTGTTCCTGAACCTGCTCGAAGGCGTCCTGATCGGTTTGGCGCTGGCCTTCGCGCTACTGGTCTGGCGGATCGTGCGGGTCGCGGTGACGGCGGAACAGATCGGCGGAACCGACCGCTGGCTCGTCCGGATCGACGGTTCCTGCACTTTCCTTTCCCTGCCGAAACTGTCCACCACTTTCGCTGAGGTCCCGCAGGGCGCGGCGGCGACGGTGGAGCTCACCGTGGACTTCCTCGACCACGCTGCCTACGATGCCATCACCGACTGGGCGCGACAGCACGAGAGCAACGGTGGCACTGTCGATTTCGTGGAGATCGGTGAGGCGCGGATGGCCCGGGCGGAGGCGGCGCCGCCGTCCCGCAGTCTGGGCCGGGTGGTGCTCGACGATGTCCTCGGACCGTGGCGGGTGGACCGCGACGGTGCGTCGAACAAGCCGGGTCACAAAGGTGGCCCGCTGGTCAGCGGGATCGCCGCCTACCACCGCGGCCACGCCCATCTGATGCGGCCGCATCTGGACGAGCTGCGTGACGGACAGGACCCTGATTCCTTCTTCCTCACCTGCGCCGACTCGCGGATCGTGCCCAATGTGATCACCAACAGCGGGCCGGGCGATCTGTTCACGGTCCGCAATGTGGGCAATCTGGTCCCCGAGCACGGGGACGCATCGGTCGATGCTGCGCTGATCTTCGCGCTCGAGAAACTCAACGTCCGCACGGTGGTGGTCTGCGGTCACTCGTCCTGCGGGGCGATGGGCGCCCTGCACTCGGGTGAGTCGGCGGGACCGGGCATCGACCGGTGGCTCGAATACGGGCAGCCGAGTCTCGCCCGCTACCGGGCCGGACATGTGGTGGGCGCCGCCGCGGAGTCGGCCGGCTTCGGTCCGGTGGAACAGTTGAGCATGGTGAACATCGCGGTCCAGCTGGAGAACCTGCGGCGGCATCCGTCGGTCCGCCGCGCGGTCGAGGAACGTGGGGTGACCGTCTCGGGTCTGTTCTTCGATATCGCCAGCGCTCGGTTCATCGAGGTGGGTGTGGAGGGGATCGCTCCCATCGAGGATTCGGACGGGTTGCTGGCGCAACTCCAGCGCGAACCGGCGTCGGCGGGGACTGTGTGAGGAGGTGGCCGGGTGTGACGTGACGCAGGGGCGGGGCGGCGGTCCGCGAAGGCCGGGTTGTCACCAGCGGTGGGGGTGCCTTCTCAGATTTTGATAAGTCATTACCGTTACTATGGATACGGTTTAAAACTCGGCCCGTTGCTGTGCCGAGTACCTACTTCACCGCGAGATGCCGGTTCGCGGTCTGTGTCCCAGCGGGCACGTTGATCGTCAGCCGACCTCGGCTCCAGCCGAGTTCGCGAAGGAGAACGATGGCAACCCAAAGTACGAATTCCCCCGTGCCGGCTACTGGTTCGGGCCCGGACGGGCGCGAGCCCGCTGGGTCCGGACCCAGAACCACCCCAGCCTGGCTTACCTCGATCCTGCGCCACGACGTACCGGCTTCCATCGTGGTTTTCCTTGTCGCGCTACCGCTTTCACTGGGTATCGCAATCGCGTCCGGTGCGCCGGTCGCCGCCGGACTCATCGCCGCCGTCATCGGCGGTGTGGTCGCCGGCGCGCTCGGCGGCTCCGCTCTTCAAGTGAGCGGACCGGCCGCGGGTCTCACCGTGATCGTCGCCGAGTCGATCCATCAATTCGGTTGGCGAGTAACCGGATTCATTGTCGTAGCGGCCGGAATCCTGCAGATTCTGTTCGGCTTGAGCCGGATCGCCCGGGCGGCACTGGCGGTGGCACCGGTGGTGGTGCACGCCATGCTCGCCGGAATCGGCATCACCATCGCACTCCAGCAGTTGCACGTACTGCTGGGTGGCGAATCCAACAGCACCGCTTGGATCAACATCACCGAACTGCCCGCCCAGCTGGCCTCGTTGCACGGGCCGGCCGCCTTCCTCGGCGTGGTCGTCATCGCGATCATGCTCGGCTGGAAGTACCTCCCCGAGCGGGTCAAGATCGTCCCCGGCGCCCTGGCCGCGATCGTGGTGGCCACCGGGCTGTCGCTGGGGTTCTCCCTCGATGTCAAGCGGGTCGCCCTGGACGGTTCGCTGTTCGATGCGATCGGTCTGCCCGAACTGCCCCGCAGCGACTGGGCCGGGGTCGCGCTGATGATCCTGACCTTCGCCCTCATCGCCAGTGTGGAGAGCCTGCTGTCGGCCGTCGCGATCGACAAGATGCACACCGGTCCGCGCGCCGACTTCGACCGCGAAATGATCGGTCAGGGGTCGGCGAACGTGCTGTCGGGTCTGCTCGGCGGCCTGCCCGTCACCGGCGTCATCGTGCGCAGCTCCACCAACGTCGCGGCCGGTGCGCGCAGCCGCGCCTCGGCCGTACTGCACGGTGTCTGGCTGCTGGTCTTCTCGGTGGCCCTGGTCTCGTTGGTGGAACAGATCCCGCTGGCCGCACTGGCCGGCCTGCTGATCTTCATCGGCGTGCAACTGGTCAAAATGGCGCATATCCGGCTCGCGCACCGGACCGGCGACCTGCTCGTCTACGCCGTCACCCTGGCCGCCGTGGTGTTCCTGAACCTGCTGGAGGGTGTGCTGATCGGTTTGGCGCTGGCCTTCGCGCTGCTGATCTGGCGGGTCGTGCGGGTCGCGGTCACCGCCGAACCGCTCGGCGGTACCGATCGCTGGCTGGTCCGGATCGACGGCTCCTGCACCTTCCTGTCGCTGCCGAAACTGTCGTCGACATTCGCCACAGTGCCGCAGGGTGTGCCGGTGACCGTGCAACTGACCGTCGATTTCCTCGATCACGCCTCCTACGACGCGATCACCGACTGGGCGCGTCAGCACGAGAGCAACGGCGGCAGTGTCGACTTCGTGGAGATCGGGGCCGCCCGGATGGCGAACGCGGAAGCCTCGCCCCCGTCGCGCAGCATGGGCCGGGTCGAACTCGACGACGTCCTCGGACCGTGGCAGGTCGAGCGCGGCGGTGCGTCGAACGGATCGGGCGGCAGCCACGACCCGCTGGTCACCGGTATCGCCGCCTACCACCGCAGCCACGCGCATCTGGTCCGTCCGCATCTCGACGAACTGCGTCATCGGCAGGACCCCGATTCGTTCTTCCTGACCTGCTCGGATTCGCGGATCGTGCCCAATGTCATCACCAACAGCGGCCCGGGCGACCTGTTCACCGTCCGCAATGTGGGCAATCTGGTGCCCGAACACGGCGATGCCTCGGTGGAGGCCGCGCTGGTCTTCGCGCTGGAGAAGCTCAACGTCCGGTCGGTGGTGGTCTGCGGCCACTCCTCCTGCGGGGCGATGGGCGCGCTGCACTCCGGCGAATCCGCGGGACCGGGCATCGACCGGTGGCTCGAATACGGGAAACCCAGCCTGGAGCGGTTCCGGGCCGGTCATCCGGTCGGTCGGGCGGCTGCCGCGGCCGGTTTCGGTCCGGTGGAGCAGTTGAGCATGGTGAATATCGCGGTGCAGCTCGAGAATCTGCGTAGCCATCCCGCGGTCCGGCGGGCCGTCGAGGACCGCGGGCTCACCACCTCCGGGCTGTTCTTCGATATCGCCAGCGCCCGGGTGATCGAGGTGCGGACCGACGGGGTCGCGCCCATCGAGGAGAACGAGCGTCTCACGGCCCGGTTGCAGCGGGAAACGGCATCGACGAGCGGATGACCGGGCGCCGTGCGACCCGCCCGGCCGTGGCCGGCGGGTCACGGTACGCCGGCGCGGGTGCGGCACTCGTAGGCTGGTCGTTGTGAAAAAGCGTTCCGATACCGTCGACGACCGGCCCGGCCCGGAGGGCGCCGGCGCCGAGACCGGCGCGGCGGATATCGAATCCGACCCGCCGCGGCGGCCGGGTCCCGCCGCCTGGCGCGCCTACCGGGACCGGATCGCGCGGCGTCCTACTCTCGAGCTCGGCTACCGGGTCGGGGTGGCGGTGGTCGGCACCGCGGTGTTCGTCGTCGGAGTGGTCACCATTCCGTTCCCCGGCCCCGGCTGGGCGCTCGTGTTCGCCGGTATCGGCATTCTCGCCACGGAATTCGCGGTGGCGCGGCGCGCACTGGTGTGGTTGCGGGACAAATACCGCCGTGGGATGGCCTGGTACATCTCGCGCGGTCCGCTCATACAGGTGCTGGCCTTCCTGGCGACCTGCGCGGTGGTCGTGGCCACCCTGTGGGTGCTCGGGACGTTCGGATTGGTCGGCGACTGGATCGGAGTCGAATGGCAGTGGTTGCGCAGCCCGTTGATGTCGTGAACCCGGTGCACGGGCCGATGCTCGCCGACGACGCGTGGCTGGCCGCCCGGATCGCGGATCTCAATACCTCCTGGGGGACCGATTCGCCGCGAGTGGGCGGCACCCTGTGGTGGTGTACGACGGCCTCGGCGCTGGTGGAGCAGGTCGTGCGCGCGGTTGCACAGGACCTGCCGCTACCGGCGCCCACGCTGGACCGGCTCGTACTGACGCTGCGCGCCGACGGGACGGTCGAGCGGGTCGGTATTCACGACGGCGTGCCGGACGTGGCACGGCCCGCCGCTGTCGGCGCGCACCCGGCCGCGGCCGAGACGACAGCTACGGTCACCGATATCGGCGTCGCACTGCGGGAGACTCTCACCACGGTGATCGACCGCCTCACCGCGGTCTCCGGAGTCCGGGAACCGGCACTGTGGGCGGTGGTCACCGATGCGCTGGCCAGTTGGGCGGTCGACGCCGGGCAGCCGCCGGTCGGCCGGCGGCTGGCCGAGGCCATCGGTGCGGCACTGCCCGCGCCCCGCTTCGTGGAGGTCGCCGGGCGCACGTTCGTCCGGCGGGTGTCCTGCTGTCTGGTGTACGAGGCGCCCGGGTGTGAAAAATGCGTGAGCTGCCCCAAACGCCGCCCCGAGGAGCGGGAAGCACTGCTCGCGGACTACGCGCGGCGGGGCTGACTCGCCTGTCCGGCTCCCGCGGCGACGACCCGCCGGGCGGTCGTACACCTGTCTCGGCCGACCTCGCCCGGTCCATCGACACGCGTTACCGGCTGTGCCGATAGCATGGTCGCGGCCGGGCTGCGCCCGGCCACCGTAGACGGATCGAGCCGTCACTGGGCCGGAGTGAGCCGCAGTGACGACGCGATCCGAAGCCGAGCGAGCCGGAGCATCCGGCCGCGGAGACCCAGAGGAGAGCGCCACCGTGACCACCACAGCCCCCCGTAGCCCAGCCACCCCGGTCCGGGTGCCTGCCGGGACGACGGCCGGTGCCGCGGTGCGCGAGGCGGGCCTGCCGACCAAGGGCCCGGACAGCGTTGTCGTCGTCCGGGACGCCGCCGGCGACCTCAAGGACCTCTCCTGGACCCCCGATCTCGATACCGAGGTCGTGCCGGTTGCCGCGAACACCGAGGACGGGCGCAGCGTGATCCGTCATTCGGCCGCGCATGTGCTCGCCCAGGCAGTGCAGCAGGAGTTCCCCGAGGCGGTCCTCGGCATCGGCCCGCCCATCAAGGACGGCTTCTACTACGACTTCCGGGTCGACCGCCCGTTCACCCCCGAGGATCTGGCCAAGCTGGAAACCCGGATGAAGAAGATCGTCAAGGGCGCGCAGCGGTTCTCGCGCCGAGTGGTCGAGGTGGACCAGGCGCGCGTAGAACTGGCGAAGGAACCGTTCAAGCTCGAGCTGATCGGCGACAAATCCGGGATCGACGATCCGGAGGTCATGGAGGTCGGCGGCAACGAGCTGACCATCTACGACAACCTCGATCCGCGTACCGGCGAAAAGGTGTGGGGCGACCTGTGCCGGGGTCCGCACATTCCCACCACCAAGTTCATCCCCGCCTTCACACTGACCCGCAGCTCGGCCGCCTACTGGCGCGGCGACCAGAATCGCGAGGGTCTGCAGCGGATCTACGGCACCGCCTGGGAATCGGCCGAGGCGCAGGAGGAATACCTGCACATGCTCGCGGAGGCGGAGAAGCGCGACCACCGCAAACTGGGCCTGGAACTCGATCTGTTCTCCTTCCCGGACGAACTGGGCTCGGGCCTGCCGGTGTTCCACCCCAAGGGCGGCATCATCCGCAAGGAGATGGAGGACTATTCGCGCCAGCAGCATGTGGAGGCGGGCTACGAGTTCGTCAACACCCCGCACATCACCAAGGCGCATCTGTTCGAGACCTCCAAGCACCTGGAGTGGTACGCCGACGGTATGTACCCGCCCATGCATCTGGACGCCGAACTCAACGAGGACGGCACCGTGCGCAAGCCGGGGCAGGACTACTACCTCAAACCGATGAACTGTCCGATGCACAATCTGATCTACCGGTCCCGCGGCCGGTCGTATCGGGAACTGCCGCTGCGGTTGTTCGAATTCGGTTCGGTGTACCGCTACGAGAAGTCCGGCGTGGTGCACGGGCTGACCCGCGCCCGCGGTTTCACCCAGGACGACGCGCATCTCTACTGCTCTCAGGAGCAGGTGGTCGAGGAACTGACCGGCACCTTGCGGTTCGTGCTGGACCTGCTGAAGGCCTACGGTCTCGACGACTTCTATCTGGAACTGTCCACCAAGGACCCGGACAAGTACGTCGGCTCCGACGATCTGTGGGACGAGGCCACCGAGACCCTGCGCCAGGTGGGCGAGGCGTCCGGTCTCGAACTGGTGCCGGACCCGGGGGGCGCCGCCTTCTACGGCCCGAAGATCTCGGTGCAGACCAGGGACGCCCTCGGCCGGAACTGGCAGATGTCGACCATTCAGCTCGACTTCTTCGAACCGGACCTGTTCGAACTGGAATACACCGCCTCGGACGGCACGAAGAAACGGCCGGTGATGATCCACCGCGCCCTGTTCGGGTCGATCGAACGTTTCTTCGGCGTTCTCACCGAGCATTACGCGGGCGCTTTCCCGGCCTGGCTGGCGCCGGTACAGGTGGTCGGCATCCCGGTAGCCGATACCTTCGTCCCGCATCTGGACGAAGTGGTGGGGCAGCTGCGTGCCGCCGGGGTCCGGGCCGAGCTCGATCGCAGCGACGACCGGATGCAGAAGAAGATCTTCAATCACACCGCGCAGAAAGTGCCGTTCATGCTGCTGGCCGGCGCGCGGGACGTGGAGGCCGGCGCGGTGAGCTTCCGGTTCCGCGACGGTACCCAGGTCAACGGAGTGCCGGTGGGCGACGCGGTGCGGGTGGTCGTGGAGTGGGTCCGCCGCCGTGACAATTCCTCGCCCACCGCGGAAACGGTTCGTCCCCTGGTGGACGGCGAAGGCGGTGCGCCCGAGTGATATCGGGTCCGCCCGGGCGGGGAAAGGGTATGGAGCATGAGTGAGCGCACGGTACCGGACGGCCTGACCGGATCGGAGGAGTCCGATGCGGCCGACCGGCCCTCCGGTGAGATCGTGGATCGCGGTGCGGGCGAACCGGATCGGCTGCAGCGATTGTGGACCCCGTACCGGATGTCCTATATCGCGGAAGCCGCCACCGCCCCGCCCAAAGGCGCGACCGGTCACCCGTTCACCGATATCCCCACCATGTCCGACGAGGACGGTCTGGTCGTCGCCCGTGGCGAACAGGTGTACGCGGTGCTGAACCTGTACCCCTACAACCCGGGTCACATGATGGTGGTGCCCTATCGCCGGGTCGCGAACCTGGAGGATCTCACCGCCGCCGAATCCGCCGAACTGATGGAGTTCACGCAGCGCGCCATCCGGACGATGAAGAAGGTGTCGCGGCCGCACGGATTCAATGTGGGGCTCAACCTCGGCGGTGTGGCGGGGGGATCGCTGGCCGACCACCTGCACCAGCACATCGTTCCGCGTTGGGGTGGGGACGCGAATTTCATCACGGTGATCGGCGGGGCGAAGGTGATGCCACAGCTGCTACGCGAAACGCGATCCCTGCTCGCGTCGGCCTGGGAGGAGGGGTAGGTGCTGAGCATCTTCGGCCGGGCGACCTTCGCCAAGGCCACCGCGCCGCTGGGCCGGGCACTGATCGGGACCGGCCTCACCCCCGACGCGGTCACCCTGATCGGCACCGCCGCCTCGATCGCCGCCGCGGTCACCCTGTTCCCCACCGGGCATCTGTTCTGGGGAACCATGCTCATCTGGCTGTTCGTCATGTTCGACATGCTCGACGGCGCGATGGCCCGGGCCCGGGGCGGCGGCACGCGGTACGGGGCGGTTCTCGACGCGACCTGTGACCGGGTCGCCGACGGCGCGATCTTCGGATCGCTGGCCTGGTGGGCGGTCTACCACGACCAGGGCCGGCCCTTGTTCGTGGCGACCCTGGTGGTGCTGGTGACCTCGCAGGTCATCTCGTATGCCAAGGCTCGTGCCGAGGCCAGCGGGTTGTCCGCCGACGGCGGGTTGATCGAGCGACCGGACCGGCTGGTGATCGTGCTGGTCGGCGCGGGCCTGACCGGTATCGGCGGGTACTGGGGAATCGACTGGCTGACCTGGGCCGTGCACGTGGCGATGTGGATCCTGGCCGTGCTGAGCATCGTGACCGTGGTGCAGCGCGTACTGGCGGTCCGCAATTCGCCCGGCGCCCGAGAGGTCCTGCGGACACCGGACACGGGATCGGAGCAGCCGTCGTGACCGGAGTGCGTGCCGTGCTCAGTGATCGCGGCTACGCCGCCGGCTGGCGGCTGGTGCGCGCTCTGCCGGATCGGGCGGCGCGCCGGATCTTCGACCGCGGCGCCGATCTCGCGGCCCGTAGCGGTGGGCCGGTCCAGTTGCGGCGCAATCTGGCCCGAGTGGTCGGGGTGGCCCCGGAGGATGTTCCCGACGAGCTGATCCGGGCGAGTCTGCGTTCCTATGCCCGGTACTGGCGGGAGGCGTTCCGGTTGCCGAGCATGGATCACGCCGGCCTGGTGAAGTCCGGCCGGATCACTTTGCTCGGACTCGAGCATGTCGACGCCGCCCTGGCCCGCGGTCGCGGCGTGGTGTTCGTGCTGCCGCACTCCGGCAACTGGGATATGGCGGGAACGTGGCTCGTGCAGAACTACGGGCCCTTCACGACCGTCGCCGAACGGCTGAAACCGGAGTCCCTGTTCGAACGGTTCGTCGCCTACCGGGAGAGCCTCGGTTTCGAAGTCTTCCCCCTCACCGGAGGCGAGCAGCCGCCGTTCGCCGCGCTGGCGCGGCGGCTCCGGGAGAACAGGATCGTATGCCTGATGGGGGAGCGGGACCTCACCGGTCGCGGCGTACCGGTGACCTTCTTCGGTGAACGCACCTGGATGCCGGCCGGAGCGGCCAAACTCGCCGTGGAGACCGGGGCCGCGCTCATACCGGTGCACGTCTGGTTCACCGTCGACGACGAAGATCGGGAAAACTGGATGGTGCGCGTGCACGGGCCGCTGGACGTCTCGGGCGGCATCGCGACAGCGACTCAGGCGCTGGCCGACCGTTTCGCGGCCGGTATCGCCGAGCATCCGGCCGACTGGCATATGTTGCAGCCATTATGGGAAACGGACCTGTCCGAAGCTCGTTTGGACCGGATCCACGCCGAACAGGCACGGCGCGACGAAGAGTCGATCGACGCCGGTGGAGACCTCGCCCTATGAGAATCGGGATGGTCTGTCCCTACTCGTTCGACGTACCGGGCGGCGTACAGGCCCATGTGGTGGAGCTCGCGCAGGTGTTCCGCGAACGCGGACACAAAGTGAGTGTCCTGGCGCCCGCTTCGGAGAGTACCGAGCTGCCGGATTTCGTGGTCTCGGCCGGGCGGGCCGTGGCGATCCCCTACAACGGGTCGGTGGCCAGACTCTCCTTCGGGCCGACCGCCTACACGCGGATCCGCCGATGGATCGAGAGCAATGAGTTCGATGTCCTGCACATCCACGAACCCAACGCGCCCAGCCTGTCCATGCTGGCCCTGAAGATCGCCGAGGGGCCGATTGTGGCCACCTTCCACACTTCCACCACGAAATCGCTGGTGCTGTCCACATTCCAGGGCGTGTTGCGGCCGTATCACGAGAAGATCAGCGGCCGGATCGCGGTGTCGGAACTGGCGCGGCGCTGGCAGGTGGAGGCTCTGGGCTCCGACGCGGTGGAGATCCCCAACGGCGTCGATGTGCAGGCGTTCAGCCGGGCTCCGCTGTTGCCCGGCTACCCGCGCCGCGGCGGCACCGTGCTGTTCCTCGGTCGATACGACGAGCCCCGCAAGGGCATGCAGGTGCTGCTGAACGCGCTCCCGGCTCTGGTCGCCCGCCACCCCGAGGTGGAGGTCCTGGTGGTCGGTCGCGGCGACGAGGAACGGTTGCGCCGCGAAGCCGGCCCGCTCGCGCGGCACCTGCGCTTCCTCGGCCAGGTCTCGGATATGGAGAAGGCCTCGGCCATGCGCAGCGCCGATGTGTACGTGGCGCCGAATCTGGGCGGGGAGAGCTTCGGGATCATCCTCATCGAAGCCATGGCCGCCGGTACCGCCGTGGTGGCCAGCGAACTCGACGCCTTCCGGCGGGTCCTGCGCGACGGCGCCGCGGGCCTGCTGATCCCGATCGGTGATTCGACGGCGCTGGCCGAAGCTCTGGACAGTGTGCTGACCGACGACGCGCGCCGCACCGGCCTGGTGCGAACCGCGACCCAGGTGGTGGGGAGCTATGACTGGCCGGTCGTGGCCGAGCAGATCCTGCGGGTCTACGAAACCGTCGTGGTGGCCGATCTGCCGGTCCGGGTGGCCGGATGATCACGTTCTCCGCGACCACCGTTCTCGTCCTCGCGCTGGTGGCCGCGCTGGTGGTGGCTCTCGGCGTCTGGGCCTTCTCCACCGCCAATCGGCTGGACCGGTTGCATGTGCGCACCGACCTCGCGTGGCACGCCCTCGAGGCGGCGCTGGCCCGGCGTGCCGTGGTGGCCCGCGGGGTCGCCGTCTCACTGCTCGGCTCGGCGTCGGGTTCGGACACCGACCCGCCCCCGGCCGAACTGGCCCGCCGGCTCACTGTGCTCGCCGATCGCGCCGAGCGGACGGGTCGAGACGACCGGGAACCGGTGGAGAACCAGCTGGCGGCCACCCTGTCGGCGGTCGATATCGCGCGGCTGCCCCCGCAGCAGGTGGCCGAACTCGCCGACGCCGAAGCACGCGTGCTGATCGCGCGCCGCTTCCACAACGACGCGGTCCGCGACACGTTGGGGCTGCGCACCCGCCGGCCGGTGCGCTGGCTGCATCTCGGCGGTACCGCGCCGATGCCCACCTATTTCGAGATCGCCGAGCGCGCCACGCCCGCCGCCGCCACCGGACTGGAGGTGGACACCACGCGCGTCTCGGCCCGGGTCGCGCTCCTGGACGAACAGGATCGGATCCTGCTCATGCGCGGCCACGACCCGCTGGTTCCGGAGGTGTCGTTCTGGTTCACCGTCGGCGGCGGAGTGGAGCCGGGGGAGACACTGCGCGCGGCCGCGGTGCGCGAACTGTACGAGGAAACGGGCCATACCGCCGATCCGTCGGCGTTGCGCGGGCCGATCTGGCGGCGGGTCGCGGTATTCCCGTTCAACGGCGATCTGATCCGCTCCGAGGAACTCTTCTTCGCGCTGCGCGTGCCGCGCTTCGATCCCGAGGCCACGGATCTGACCTTTGTGGAGCAACGCTCCATCACCGGAAACCGCTGGTGCGGCCCCGCCGAAATCCGGGCCCTGGTCGCCGCGGGCGAGACGGTTTATCCCTACCACCTGGACGAACTGCTCGCGGAGGCGGCGCGGGCGGCGGACGCCGAGGGAGATCCGGAAGTCCGTTCCATCCGTTGAGTGTGACCGGGCTCACTGTCGTGATAGTGTCGCGAACGGTTTGATACACCGGAGATATGTCGATTCGGTGTGTGGAGGTGAATACGTGTCCTACATCTTGTTCGATTACCTGCTGCCGATTCTCGGTCCCGGCGCCGCTGAGTACTGGGCGAAGCTGCTGGTGGTGAATCCGATCTGAATCGGTTCGTCAACGCCCCGCCGGGCCGGTGTCCCACCGGTCCGGCGGTGTTGTTTTCCGGTCCAGTATCCGAGTTCCGGCCGATCAGCCCTGGTCGCCAACAGTCCAGTGTCCGCCAACTGGCTATGAAGAAGGTTTTTCGGCCCACCTAGAATCGTGGTGTTCATCGAGGATCCACCTGGCAACAGACACAGGAGCTGCCGTGACCACGCCCGAGACCACCCAGACCAGCGAAGCGACTCGCGAGGCCGGAACCGCCCGCGTGAAGCGCGGTATGGCCGAGATGCTCAAGGGCGGGGTGATCATGGATGTCGTCACCCCGGACCAGGCCAAGATCGCCGAGGACGCCGGGGCGGTCGCGGTGATGGCACTCGAGCGGGTGCCCGCCGATATCCGCGCCCAGGGCGGCGTATCCCGGATGAGCGATCCGGACATGATCGACGGGATCATCGAGGCCGTCTCCATTCCGGTGATGGCCAAGGCCCGGATCGGGCACTTCGTCGAGGCGCAGATCCTGCAGAGCCTCGGTGTCGACTACGTCGACGAGTCGGAGGTGCTCACCCCCGCCGACTACGCCAACCACATCGACAAATGGAACTTCACGGTGCCGTTCGTCTGCGGCGCCACCAATCTCGGTGAGGCGCTACGCCGGATCACCGAGGGCGCGGCCATGATCCGCTCCAAGGGCGAGGCGGGTACCGGCGACGTGTCCAACGCCACCACCCATATGCGCAAGATCCGCCAGGAGATCACCCGGCTGGCCTCGCTGCCCGCCGATGAGCTGTTCGTCGCCGCCAAGGAACTCCAGGCGCCCTACGAACTGGTCCGCGAGATCGCCGAGACCGGGAAACTGCCCGTCGTGCTGTTCACCGCCGGCGGTATCGCGACCCCCGCCGACGCCGCCATGATGATGCAGCTCGGCGCGGAAGGCGTATTCGTCGGTTCGGGCATCTTCAAATCCGGTAACCCGGCCGAGCGCGCCGCCGCGATCGTCAAGGCCACCACCTTCTACGACGACCCCGATGTGCTCGCCAAGGTCTCGCGCGGACTGGGCGAGGCGATGGTCGGTATCAACGTCGACGAGATCCCCCAGCCGCACCGGCTCGCCGAACGCGGCTGGTGAGGATGCGGGGCGGGGGCCCGCTCGCGAGCGGACCCACCCCACCTGATCAGCCGGTTCCGTCGCGCAGCGCGGGGCGGTCCGGATGGTCCCAGCGTACGAAATAGGTGGGTGTCCCGGTGCTGTCCCGTTCGTGTGCGAGCAGCCCCGGGATCGTCCACGCCGCCTCGTCGGGGGTGCGGCGGCCGAGCGCGGCCGCGCCGAGATCGAGCCGGAGGGTGAGGTCGAACGGCAGTCCGCGGCCGAGCAGCATCGGCCCCGCGACGAACAGCACCGTCCCGGGCAGCGCGACCCGGCTGTGCGCTCGCGCCGAGCGGTCGGCGGTTTCGTCCCAGAGCGCGGGTAGCCAGCGGCCGTGTGCCCGGAGGGAATCGAGGATTTCGCGCCGCAGCGCCGCGTAATCGAACCAGCCGGTGCGGTAGGCGGTCTCGTCGCGGCCGAACTCCATGCGCAACGACGCGGGCCGGACGTAGTCGTGCAGCGAGACCGGCTCCGCCGGGCGGCCGTCGGCGCGGACCCGGTCGGCGGCGCGGCGGGCGAACTCCAGCGGGTCTGCCGCGTCGGCTCCGTCGACGGCGACCACCCGGTATCCGCTCAGCTCGCGCAGCCGCCGGGTCAGCAGTTCGGCGAGGGCGTCCTGGGTGATCGGAGTGAATCGCGGCATCCGACCATCACAGCAGTTCCGGCCCGCTGACCGGTGACGGGGATTACCCGTGACCGGATCGTGGGAATCGGACGGCTCGGGATAATGTCAGCGGATGGCGACTATCGAAGAGGCACTGGAGATCGAACGCCTCGAGCGGGATATCTTCCGCGGCGCGTCCACCAAGACCCAGCTGCAGCGCACCTTCGGTGGACAGGTGGCGGGTCAGGCGCTGGTCGCGGCGGTGCGCACGGTGGAGCCACGTTTTCAGGTGCATTCCCTGCACGGCTATTTCCTGCGGCCCGGTAATCCGTCCGCGCCGACCGTCTACATGGTGGACCGTATCCGCGACGGTCGCTCCTTCTGCACGCGCCGGGTCACCGGGGTGCAGGACGGCGACGCGATATTCACCATGTCGGCCTCGTTCCACATCGGTGACGACGGCCCGTCGCATCAGGACGAGATGGCCGATGTGGAGCCGCCGAACGATCTCCCCGACGCCAAGAGCACCATGGACCCGGAGCGGCTGTGGGCCATGCGGGAATGGGAGCACTGGGATATCCGCCCGGTACCGCAGGACCAGGTGACCCAGCGGCCCGGCGTGGTGTCCCCCCAGCAGGTGTGGTTCCGCTACCGGCATCCGCTGCCCGACGATCCGCTGTTCCATGTCTGCACATTGGCGTATATGAGCGATATGACGCTGCTCGGCTCGTCCAAGGTCACCCATCCCGACGAGCACACGCAGAACGCCTCGCTCGACCACGCGATGTGGTTCCTGCGTCCGTTCCGCACCGATGACTGGCTGCTCTACGACCAGTCCTCGCCGTCTGCCGGTTTCGGTCGCGCGCTGACGGGCGGGAAGATCTTCGACAGGGGCGGCCGACTGGTCGCGGCGGTGGTCCAGGAGGGGCTGATCCGCAACCTGCGTGAGTGAGCGCGGGCCGGGTACCGGTCTTCTTGCGCGCGCCGATCGTTCGCCCGGCTCATGGCGGTCCGGGGTGACCTCGCCCACAACGGCCGGGCTCGTAAGCTCGCACGAGTGAACGAATCCGCGGTTTTCCAGGACTCGAGGGTGGCGGCGCCGGACTCCGGCGACCCGCCCACTATCGGTGTGCTCGCCCTACAGGGCGATGTGCGCGAGCATGTCGCGGCGCTGGACCTGTGCGGAGCCGAACCGGTGCTGGTGCGCCGCCCGGCCGAACTCGCCGCCGTCGACGCCTTGGTGCTGCCCGGTGGTGAATCGACCGCCATCAGCAAACTGCTCGAGATCTTCGAACTTCTCGAGCCGCTGCGGGCGCGACTGCGCGATGGTATGCCCGCATTCGGTTCCTGTGCCGGAATGATCCTGCTGGCCGACGAGGTGCTCGATACCCGGCCCGATGCCCGGCATCTGTCCGGGATCGATATGACCGTGCGGCGCAACGCCTTCGGGCGACAGGTCGATTCGTTCGAAACGGATCTGGATTTCGCCGGCCTCGAAGGCGGGCCGATGCGCGCGGTGTTCATCCGCGCTCCGTGGGTGGAGCGGGCCGGCGACGGGGTCGAAGTGCTGGCCAGGGTGCCCGGCGGTCCCGCCGCGGGCCGGATCGTGGCGGTGCGTCAGGGCAGTGTGCTGGCGACCGCGTTCCATCCCGAGGTCACCGGTGATCACCGGGTGCACCGGATGTTCGTCGACCTCGTTCGCGCTCGCTGAGCGCGCCCCGGCGCGTCGCCCCGAGTAGGGTGGCGGAATTGTCCGCTCGACCAGCCGGTAGCGTGGACCAGCACACCTGCCATCGACCTGAAGGAAGTAGGGAATGAGCGGCCACTCCAAATGGGCCACCACCAAGCACAAGAAGGCGGCGATCGATGCTAAGCGTGGCAAGCTGTTCGCCAAGCTGATCAAGAACATCGAGGTGGCGGCCCGGACCGGTGGTGGCGATCCGGAAGGCAATCCGACACTGTTCGACGCCATCCAGAAGGCGAAGAAATCGTCGGTTCCCAACGACAACATCGAGCGGGCCCGCAAACGCGGTGGTGGCGAGGAAGCCGGCGGCGCCGACTGGCAGACCATCATGTACGAGGGCTACGGCCCCAACGGTGTCGCGGTCCTGATCGAATGTCTCACCGACAACCGCAACCGGGCCGCCGGTGAGGTGCGCGTCGCCATGACCCGCAACGGTGGGAACATGGCCGATCCCGGTTCGGTCGCCTACCTGTTCCATCGCAAGGGCATCGTCACCCTGGAGAAGAACGGTCTGTCCGAGGACGATGTGCTGATGGCGGTGCTCGACGCCGGCGCGGAAGAGGTCAGTGACCTCGGTGAATCGTTCGAGGTCATCAGCGAGCCCGGCGATCTGATCGCGGTGCGTTCGGCGCTGCAGTCGGCCGATATCGACTACGACTCCGCCGAATCCGGGTTCCAGCCGTCGGTGAGCGTCGCCGTCGACGTCGAAGGGGCGCGCAAGGTGTTCAAACTGGTCGATGCGCTGGAGGACAGCGACGACGTCCAGAACGTGTACACCAATGTCGACATCTCCGATGAGGTGCTCGCCGAACTGGACGCCGACTAGCCGTCGAGGTTCGTGTAGTACTCCCGCATGGCGGGGTAATAGTCGTCGAAATCGGGGCGTCGCGCATCAGTGCGCGACGCCCCGAGCGCGTCGAGGTAGTACTCCCAGCCGGGGCCGATTTCGGGGACCTGCTCCGCCGACTCCAGGTGGTGGACGAAGACCAGTTCGGTCTGCCCGCCTTGTTCGGTGAGCGTCACTTCCAGGTGCCAGCTGCCGGATTCGTCGGTCGCCCGCAACGCGAGATGGCGCGGTGGGACGCAGGTGTCGATCGTGTACTCGCTCCACGGCTGTCCGTCCTCGTAGGACAGTTGCACCCGAACGGTCCGGCCGGGTCCCGCCGCACCCTGCCAGGGGCCGAACCAGCGGGCGGTGCGTTCGGATTCGGTGATGCTGGCCCAGACGTCCTCGATGGGGGCGCGGTAGGTCCGGGTGAGGATCAGATCGCGCCCGTGCGGGGTGGGCTCCAGACTGCCGGTGGGTCGGAGGGTCATGCCGAGTTCTCCTCGTCGTCGGATGGTGCCGATCGGATGTGGCGCCGGGGGTCGGATCCGGTGTCTGCGCGGTGTTCCCGGCGGGTCCGGTAGATCTCGGTGCCCAGCGCGTCGAGCCGGTGCGACCAGTCCGGACCGTTCAACGTGGCGATCCACGAGCTCAGCTCCCGTAGCGGTCCGGTGTCCAGTGCGTAGTACCGCTGCCGCCCCACGAGTTCGTCGTGGACCAGTCCGCCGTCCCGGAGTACCCGCAGATGCCGGCTGACGGCGGGCCGGCTGATCGGGAAGCGGGCGGCGATCGCGCCCGCGGTGAGCCGGGTGCCGCGCAGCATCTCCAGGATCTCGCGCCGTACCGGGTCGGCGATCGCCGCGGCCACCTCGTCCACCGATGAAGCGTAACTGATTGGTTACGCGTCTGTCCGGGTTGATGCCCGGCGATGTGGGCAGGTCTCGATTGGATGAGCGTGCGTGTGCCGCGCGGGACGGTCCGGCCGGTCGCGTGACAATGGCGGCATGGTCGCCGTGACGCTGGTTCGTGGGGATATCACCGAGGAGCAGGTCGACGCGGTGGTGAACGCCGCGAACTCGGAGCTGCTCGGCGGCGGGGGCGTGGACGGCGCCATCCACCGGCGCGGCGGACCCGAGATTCTCGCCGAATGCCGGCGCCTCCGGGAGACCGAATACCCCCGGGGCCTGCCCACCGGCCGGGCCGTGGCGACCACGGCCGGCGAACTGCCGGCGCGCTGGGTCATCCACACCGTCGGCCCGGTGTGGTCGGCGCGCGGCGAACGCGCCGCGCAGCTCGCGCCGCTACTGGCCGCGTGCTACAGCGAATCGCTGCGGATCGCCGACGAACTGGGCGCGCGCACGGTGGCCTTCCCGGCGATCTCCACCGGCGCCTACGGTTGGCCAATGGACGACGGAGCGCGGATCGCGGTAGCGGCCGTTCGCGAATCGCGTACCGGGGTCGAGGAAGTGCGGTTCGTCCTGCGCGACGCGGCTGCTTACGACATCTTCGCAGCCCAGCTGGCCCGTTGAGTGCCCCCGAGCGCGGGGCCGTGTCACTGACGCCGAGACATCAGGGCCTGCACTAGACTTCGAACAACTGTTCGTTCTGGGAAAGGTGTTCGGCGTGCGGGTGATGGGCGTCGACCCGGGGCTCACCCGGTGTGGAGTGAGCATGGTCGAAGGGGGTGCGGGGCGCACGGTGAAGGCGATCGCGGTGGATGTGATCCGCACTCCGCCCGAACTGGATCTGGCGCAGCGCCTGCTGCGGATCTCCGATGCCGCCGAAGAGTGGATACGCACCTATCGTCCCGAGGTGGTGGCGATCGAGCGGGTGTTCGCCCAGCACAATGTGCGCACGGCCATGGGTACCGCCCAGGCCGGCGGAGTCATCGCACTGGCGGCCGCGCGCCGCGAGATCCCGGTGATGTTCCATACTCCCAGTGAGGTGAAGGCCGCGGTGACCGGAAACGGCGGCGCGGACAAGAAACAGGTGACCGCCATGGTCACTCGGATCCTCGGGCTCGCGACGCCGCCCAAACCGGCGGATGCCGCCGACGCGCTGGCCCTGGCCATCTGCCACTGTTGGCGGGCACCGCTGCTGGAGCGGATGGCGCGCGCCGAGAAGCTGGCCGAACGGGCCCGGCAGCAGTACACGCAACGACTGGAACAGCAGCGGAAGGCGGTGCGCGGGTGATCGCGTCCATACGCGGCGAAGTTGTCGAACTCGCACTCGACCACGTGGTGCTGGAGGCGTCCGGAGTCGGCTACCAGCTCAATGCCACTCCCGCGACTCTGGCCGGGCTCACTCGTGGTGAACAGGCCCGGCTGTACACCGCGCTGATCGTGCGCGAAGACTCGATGACCCTCTACGGGTTCGCCGACACCGAGGCCCGCGACCTGTTCGGGCTGCTGCAGACGGTATCGGGAGTGGGGCCGCGGCTGGCGATGGCGGTGCTGGCGGTCCTGGAGCCCGAAGCGCTGCGCAAAGCGCTGGCCGCCGGGGATATCGCGGCGCTCACCCGGGTCCCGGGAATCGGAAAGCGCGGGGCCGAACGGATGGTCGTGGAATTACGGGACAAGGTGAACCTCGTCCCGGTGCCGCCGGACCGGGCCGCCGCCGTCGCCGCAGCGGTGCAGACCCCGGTCCGCGACCAGGTCGTGGAAGCGCTCACCAGTCTGGGGTTCCCGCTCAAGCAGGCCGAACCTGCCGTGGATGCCGTCCTGGCCGAACACCCCGACGCCGGTAACTCCGCGGCACTGCGCGCCGCGCTCGGGATCCTCGGCAAGAACCGTTAGGCGGTCATGGAATACGACGACCCCCCGAATTCCGCGGAATCCCCGGTCAGCGCCGACTACCTGCCGTCGGACGGTGAGGTCGATTCCGGGCTGCGCCCCACCTCGCTCGACGGTTTCATCGGGCAGCCGCGGGTGCGCGAACAGCTCGCCCTGGTTTTGCGCGGCGCCCGAGCGCGCGGCGGCACCCCCGATCACGTCCTGCTGTCCGGGCCGCCCGGTCTGGGTAAGACGAGCCTGGCGATGATCATCGCCACTGAACTCGGCACCGCATTGCGCATCACCTCCGGACCGGCCCTGGAGCGCGCCGGTGATCTGGCCGCCATGCTGAGCAATCTGGTCGCCGGTGATGTGCTGTTCATCGACGAGATCCACCGGATGGCCCGGCCCGCCGAGGAAATGCTGTACCTGGCGATGGAAGATTTCCGCGTCGACGTGGTAGTCGGCAAGGGGCCGGGCGCGACGTCGATTCCCCTCGATATCGCTCCGTTCACCCTGGTCGGCGCCACCACCCGGTCCGGTGCGCTCACCGGACCGCTGCGCGACCGGTTCGGTTTCACCGGGCATATGGACTTCTACGAACCCGCCGAATTACTGCTCATCCTGCAACGCTCCGCACAGATCCTCGGGGTGGGCGTCGAGACCGACGCCGCCGCCGAGATCGCGGATCGCTCCCGCGGGACGCCCCGGATCGCCAACCGGCTGCTGCGGCGGGTGCGCGACTACGCCGAGGTCCGCGCGGACGGTCTGATCACGCTGCCGGTCGCCCGGGCCGCGCTGGAGGTCTACGACGTCGACCCGATGGGCCTGGACCGGCTGGACCGGGCGGTGCTGGGAGCGCTGGTCCGCGGATTCGGCGGTGGACCGGTCGGTGTGTCGACGCTCGCCGTCGCGGTCGGTGAGGAGCCCGCCACCGTGGAAGAGGTGTGCGAACCTTTCCTGGTCCGGGCCGGGATGGTCGCCCGCACGCCGCGCGGCCGGGTCGCCACCGCCGCCGCCTGGCTGCATTTGGGGCTGACACCGCCGCCGGACCTGGCCTTCGGCGCCCTCGAGGTACGCGGTCGCGAACCCCATCCCACCCTCGACCTGTTCGAATGAGGATCCGGGTCGCCGGTCGTATCCGTACCGGGGCGGCGGCCGGGCACGGTCAGAGGCCGAACTCGTGGCGCACCCCGTCCACGAATGCGTCCACCTCGTCCGGGTGATAGCCGCGCTGGAACACACTCGCCGGCACGCGGGAACCGCGATGCAGATGCTCGGAAGTCAGTGTGGCGCGCCCGGCGAGCGCCGCGGCGATCAGGTCGAGCAATTCATCGATCTCCTGCACCCGATAGCCGCGGCTCCCGAACGGGGCTCGCGCGAAAGTGATCTCGTGGACTTCCTCGGGAGTCATGAGGCGATTATCGCGAGGGTGGGCGCGTTGCGCGGCGGGTCCGGCGGAGAGTGACAGGTGCCACCGGTCCGGGTCCGTCGGCACCGAACATGGCGTGTTCGGGCGTGCGGGTGTGGCGCGGATCCGAAGAACTGGCAGACTGTGTGCGTACCTGTCCCTCTCCTCACCCAGATCAGGACTGACTTCGACCATGGACTTGCTGTTTCCGCTCATACTGGTCGCGCTGCTGGTGCCGATGTTCCTCGGTATGCGCCGCCAGAAGAAAGAGGGCGAAAAAGTCGCCCAGATGCAGGACAGTCTGAAGGTCGGTGACCGGGTCGTCACCACCTCGGGTCTGTACGGCACCGTGATCGAGGCCGATGACACCTCCGTCGATCTGGAAATCGCCGAGGACGTCGTGACCACTTGGCTGCGTCAGGCGATCCGGGAGGTGCGCGCCGACGACAGCGTCGACGACGAAACCCCTGGCGACGACACTGCGAGCGCCGAGTCCACCGACTCTCCGGCCGCCCCCGTCGCCGAGGAGAGCCCCGAGCAGACCGAAACCCGGCTGACCAAGGACTGATCACCGCGGCCCGGCCACCGGACCGGATATCCCGGGCGACCGGTGGCATCGGCATGTGCCGTGGCCGTTTCACCCAGAACTTCCGCCTAGGAGATGACGACCTGTGCCACCGTCCCAGGGATCGGCGCACCAACTCCGCTGGCTCGCCTTGTTCGGCGTGCTGGTGGCCGCGATCTACGCGCTGGTGTTCTTCACCGGTGACAAATCACCGACGCCCAAACTCGGCATCGACCTGCAGGGTGGTACCCGGGTCACCTTGACCGCGCGAACGCCCGACGGGAACCGGCCCAGCAAGGACAGTCTCACCAAGGCCCAGGAGATCATCGAGAACCGGGTGAACGGTCTCGGCGTCTCCGGTTCCGAGGTCGTGATCGACGGGGACAACCTGGTCATCACCGTGCCCGGTGAGGACAGTCAGCAGGCCCGCACCCTCGCCACTACGGCCAAGCTGTACATTCGGCCGGTCCTGAAGTACAACCCGGCACCGGGTGCGCAACAGGCCCCGGCACCGGGACAGCCCGCGCCGGGCGGCACGGCCCCGGTCCCGGGTGACACGGCCCCCGCGCCTGGTGGCACGGCCCCCGCGCCCGGTGAGACCGCCCCCGCGCCGGCCGCCGAGGAAGCCCCGGCTCCCGACCAGGGTGTGGGCGAAGCCCCGGCTCCCGAGGTGGAGGAGGGCACCGCGCCGGCCGAGCAGACTCCCGCCGCCGCACCGCTGTCGGAGAGCGAAACCGAGGTCCACCCGGCGCAGGCGCCCGGGACGCCGCTGCCCACCGAACCTTCGGCTCCCGCCGAGCCGGCCCCCGCCCCGGCGCCGGCCGATCCAGGTGCCGCGCCGGCGCCCCCCGAGGGATCGCTGACCCCGCAGGAGCAGGCGCAGCGGGAGATCGAGATGGCCAAGGCCATCCGGCAGAGCGAAGATCCGACCACGCAGCAGCTCGCCATGGCCGCCATGGACTGCTCGGCGGCCGATCCGCTCGCCGGTAACGACGATCCGAACCTGCCCCTGGTCACCTGCTCCACCGACGGGACCGAGGTCTTCCTGCTCGACAAGAGCCGGATCGACGGGCAGGAGATCGCGGACGCGACCTCCGGCTTCAACCAGCAGCAGTCGCGGCACGAGGTCTCGCTCAACTTCAAATCCGGTGGTAGCGACGCTTGGGCTACGCTGACCGGCGAGTACGTCCAGCAGCGGGTGGCCTTCGTCCTCGACTCCGAGGTCGTGAGCGCCCCGAATGTCGACGAGGGCCCGCAGTTGGGCGGCAGTACCCGGATCTCCGGCAATTTCACCGCGAGCAGCGCGAAAGAGCTCGCCAACACCCTCAAGTACGGTTCATTGCCGCTGTCCTTCCAGACGTCGGAAGCGGAGACGGTCTCGGCCACGCTCGGCCTGTCCTCGCTGCAGGCGGGACTGCTCGCCGGAGCAGTCGGTCTCGTGGTGGTGCTGCTGTACTGCTTGGTCTACTACCGCATGCTCGGTCTCCTGACGGCGCTGTCGCTGATCGGCTCCGGTATCGCGGTGTACGGGATCATGGTGCTGCTCGGGCGCTGGATCGGCTTCACGCTGGACCTGGCGGGGATCGCCGGTCTGATCATCGGTATCGGGATGACCGCCGACTCGTTCGTCGTGTTCTTCGAACGCATCAAGGACGAGATGAGAGAGGGGCGCACGTTCCGCTCGGCGGTTCCTCGGGGTTGGCAGCGAGCCCGTAAGACGATCCTGTCCGGTAACGCAGTCAGTTTCATCGCGGCCGCGGTGCTGTACTGGCTGGCGGTGGGGCAGGTGCGCGGATTCGCGTTCACGCTGGGCCTGACCACGATCCTCGACGTCGTGGTCGTATTCCTGGTGACGGCGCCGCTGGTGCAACTGTGCGCCCGCTCCGCCTTCTGGGCCAAACCGTCGGTGAACGGGCTCGGCGCTATCCAAGAGGTCGCCCGTGAACGCAAGGCGGCCGAAGCCGCGACCGGGAAGGCGTGACGATGAACAGTCCCGTAACCATGGACAAGCCTTCGGGATCGCGCCCTCCAGCGGTCCGGCACAGCTGGCTGAATCGCCTGTACACCGGTACCGGGGCGATCGACGTGATCGGCAACCGCCGCCGGTGGTACCTGGTGACCGCCGCAATCGTGCTGATCTGCCTGGTCAGTATGGCGGTGCGCGGTTTCACCTTCGGCATCGATTTCGTCGGCGGATCACGGATCCAGCTGCCGGCCGGTGACGCGACCACCGAGCAGGTGGAGCAGGTGTACAACGAGGCGATCGGTTCGGATCCGGAATCGGTGCAGACGGTGGGCACCGGCGACGGCAAAACCATTCTGATCCGCTCGGAGACATTGGACGCTCAGCAGGTGGGCGCCCTGCAGAACGCATTGTTCCAGCAGTTCCAGCCGCGTGACGACAGCGGCAACCCGAGCCGTAACGCCATCAGCGCGTCCGATGTCAGTGAAACGTGGGGCGGCCAGATCACGCGGCAGGCGCTGATCGCGCTCGCGGTGTTCCTGGTACTGGTCAGCATCTACATCGGGTTCCGCTACGAACGCGATATGGCGTTGGCGGCGCTGGCCGCTCTCGTCTTCGACCTCTTGGTCACCGCGGGTGTGTACTCGCTGGTCGGATTCGAGGTGACCCCCGCGATGGTGATCGGCATGCTCACCATCCTCGGGTTCTCCCTCTACGATTCGGTCGTCGTCTTCGACAAAGTCGAGGAGAACACCCGTGGTGTGCTGCACACCAGCCGGCGCACCTACGGGGAGCAGGCGAACCTGGCGATCAATCAGACACTGATGCGGTCGATCAACACCACTGTGATCGGTGCGCTGCCCATCATCGGGCTCATGGTGATCGCGGTGTGGATGCTCGGTGTCGGCACACTCCAGGATCTGGCGCTGGTGCAGTTGGTCGGTACGCTGGTCGGCGCTTACTCGTCGATCTTCTTCGCGACCCCGCTGCTGGTCTCCATCAAGGAGCGCTGGGGTCCGGTGGCTGCGCACACCAAGAAGGTGCACGCGCGGCGTGCGGCGCAGGCGGACGGACGTCCGGTCCGCCCGGAGCGCGTCGCGCCCGGCCGACGGCCAGCGAGCCCGGAAGATATCGATCAGCGGAGTGCAGGTAGGAACGGGGTAGCCGGGCCTCCACCCGGCGCTCGCCCCACCGGTAAACGACAGAGGCGGCACTGACAGACGAGGGGTACGGATCGATGCGACAGTCATCTCTGCGCCGGACGATCGCGCTGCTCGCGGCCACTGCCGCGGCCGCCGGACTAGCGGCTGGATGTTCCGGTAAGGACCAGGTCCCGTCGATCGGATACGCCGTCGACACCACCGTCTCCAGTTACAACGGCGGTACGACCGCGGGCGCGGCCGCCGGCCAGACGGTGTTCGGCCGCGTGCTCACCGGGTTCTTCTACACCGGACCCGACGGCCAGCCGGTCGCCGATTCCGATACGGGAACCGCCAAGGAAGTCCCCGGTGAGGCGCAGACGGTCCAGTACCGGCTGAACCCCGCCGGGGTCTATTCCGACGGTGTGCCCACCTCGTGCGACGACCTGGTGTTCACGTGGGCGGCGCGTAGCGGGCGGTTCCCCGGATTCGATTCGGCGAGTACCGCGGGATACGAAGATATCGAACGGGTGGAATGCCAGCCCGGGTCCAAGGACGGCACGGTGGTGTTCCGCCCGGGCCGCCGATACCTGCCGTGGCGCACGCTGTTCGCCGCCGGTGAGCTGATGCCCGCCCATGTGGCCGGGCAGACCGCGAACGTGCCCGATATCGTCGCCGCCGTCCAGAACGACGACCGTGCCGCGCTGGGCCGGCTCGCCGAATTCTGGAACAGCGGCTGGAATCTGGCGCCCGGTGATCTCGACGTCACCAAGTTCCCGTCGTCGGGCCCGTACCGGCTCGAATCGTTCGATCTCGACGACGGCCTGGTCCTGGTGGCCAACGAACGCTGGTGGGGCGACCCACCGGCCACCGGGCGGATCGTGGTGTATCCGAAACCGGCCGATCTCGCCGCCCGCATCGGTGACGGATCGGTGGCCGTGGTCGATATCGGCTCCGGCTCGCTACCCGATCTGAACCTGGACTCCTTCGCAGTCGACCAGCGGCCCAGCCGCGGTATCGAACAACTGGTGCTCAGCACCGGCGGAGTCTTCGGGTCCGACGCCGCGCGGCGCGCATTCGCGCTGTGCGTGCCCCGCCAGGCGCTGTTCGACGAGCTCGGCCGGACCACCGACGCGCCGCAGGTCGGGCTGGGTTCAGGGGTATCGGATTCGCGGACACTGCAGCAGGATTCGCTGTTCTATCCGGTCGTGACGAACGCGGCGGACCCGTTCGCGGGCGGCGATATAGCCGGGGCCGAGGCGGCGCTCGCCGACGCCGGAAAGAAACAGCTGACCGTCCGGGTCGGCTATCTCGCCCCGGATGCCCGCCGGGCACGCACCGTATCGATGATCGCCGACGCCTGTGCGCCGGCGGGTATCACCGTGCAGGACAGCAGCACACCGGATTTCGGCCCGGGGCAACTGGCCGGCGGCGCGGTGGACGCGGTGCTCGGCGGCCCCGGGGGCCTGCCCGGTCCGGCCGGGTCGCTCGACGGGATCGCCGCCGTCAGCGGCCTGCGCAGCGGCAGCGGACTCAATGTCGGGCAGTTCCGCAACGGCCGCTACGATGCGATCGCGGATCAGCTTGCGGCCGACGACAACTCGACGAATCAGCTGAATCTGCTCACCGAGGCCGAGAACCTGTTGTGGGCGCAGTTGCCGAGCGTCCCGTTGTTCGCGACTCCGCGCACCATCGGCTTCGCCGGTGGTCTGCAGAACGCCATCGCGGGGCCCACCCGGGCCGGGTCCGGCTGGAATATGGATCAGTGGGTCCTGCAGCGCTGATCGCTGTGCGGGTTGCGGATGATGGAGGTGTGTCGATGAGCAAACATGCGGCGGTCGAACCCGCTGACGAGGTCGCCGGACGCGGCGGCCGAGCCGCCACACTGGTCCGCAAACACACCCGCTGGGCCGACGATTTCCCGGAGCCAGGAGTCCGGTTCGCCGACCTCACTCCGGTTTTCGCCGACCCCGAAGGGTTCCGCGCCGTGGTCGATTGTCTGGCCGCTCTCGTTCCTGATGCCGACCTGGTGGCCGGCGTCGATGCCCGGGGATTCCTGCTGGGCGCCGGTGTCGCCGCCACTCTCGGTACCGGCGTGATCGCCGTCCGCAAACGCGGCAAACTTCCGCCGCCGGTGGTGACCCGGGAATACGAACTCGAATATGGGGCGGCGGCGCTGGAAGTGCCCGCGACCGGGGTGGCGTTGCGGGGTCGGCGCGTGCTCCTGCTCGACGATGTGCTGGCGACCGGCGGCACCCTGGCCGCGGCGGCGGACCTGTTCGCGAGCGTCGGCGCCGAGGTGGTGGCCGCGGCCGTGGTCGTGGAGATCGAGGCGCTGGGCGGTCGCGGCCGGCAGGGCGACTATCCGGTGACCTCGATCATCACTGTGTAGGCGGGTCCTGTATTCGACGATTCGGGGCGCGGCACGTCCCGAGGATCTCCCTCTTCATAGGTCGTGCCGGGGCGCGGACCTGCTGGTGCGCTACGGACCGGTGGGCAATCCACCTGGGGCGGTGGACCGGTGCCGGTGCGGCGAGGTCAGAGGCGCGGGCCGGACACGGTCGGGCCCCGAGCGTGCTCGGCGATATCTGTATTCCGTGAGTCCGGTGATTGCCGATGGCCCGGCGCCGGGCGGATCGCCCGACGACACTCTCGGCCACAGAGCGGCTGTCGGACAGCACGCGTGTTCGAATCCTCGTACTCCCGAGGGAATCCGCGGTCCCGGCCTCGGCGCGGCCGTGCAGTGACGCCGGGTTCTCCGCGCGTGAAAAAAAGTTCTGATTCCATGGAACCGCGCTGCGGGTGTCTCCGTCCAATCTCAGTGACAGACAAATTTCGGATCCTCAGCTCTCATGGTGACCGTGCGATGTCCGGCGGCGGTGATGCGGGATCCGCTACTGCGGTAGGGGAGGGCCATGGTGGCGGGATATTCCGGCGGCCGGGTGAACGGCGCGGCGCCCAGGGGTATCGGGGACGGACTGTGCGGATCGGAAAATCAGCCCGAATAGTTCTGTTGCCGTCGAAAAATCGGATTTCGATTTCGACGATCGGTCGATGACAGCGGCATAGCCGACGGCCGGTATTTCCAGTGGTATCCCGTGGTTCACGCATGTCCACGGACGATTGTTTAAGGAATGGCAATGAAAAATATCGCGATGAATATTGTCCGAGTCCTGGGGGCGGTGGGATTCGCCTCGATGCTCGTATCGGCTCCGCTGATGCTGGACAACGACGTGGTCTCCCCGGCGGCGGCCCAGGCGGCCGGATGCGGCGGGCGGGCGTGGGCCGCGCCCTTGAACCAGTTCGGTCCGGTGGCCGACTCCAGCTGCAGCGTCGCCGGTCATCCCGGGTACGAGATGTGCTACAACATCAAGATCGAGGGAAATGGGCTGGCCGTGGTCCATGCCCGGGGATACGACATCAACGGTAACGAGCAGTGGTATTCCATCCCCACCTCCTACGGGTGCGTTCCGTGGGGTAATTCGCTCGCAATGCCCGCGATCAAGGCGACCAGCCCCAATGTCACCGGCGTCTTCGTCTCGTTTTCGCACTGATATTTCGAGTAGAGGCGCCGTGCCGATTTCTGCGGTGTGGTCCGCGGGCGCGGCGCACTGTGCGCGGTAATTCTAGGAATGGATCGACATGAACAATCTTCTGTACAGAATCGTCGGTGTCGCCGCGGTGGCGATCGGAATGGGAACACTGGCGGTGGCCGGTGCGGGAGCGGCTCAGGCCGAGCCCTACCTGATCTATCACAAGGTCACGCCGAAACAGGGATCCGTCACCAATGAGGTGTGGGGGTACTCGACCTTGGACGCGTGCAAGATTCGGGAGCAGCAGATCTCGCAGGAGATCATCAACAGTATCGGCTCCGGTTGGGGAGGCAGTGCGGGAGCGTGCCTGGAGGTCGGTGAGAACAAGACAGGTGATCCTGCGGGCAATTTGCCCGGCTACTACGTGACCAAGATCGTCTGGCCGGTCTGAGGCCGGCGAACTAGGCGGCGGCCGCGTATTCGGCGAATTCGCGCCGAGTGGGCGGCCGCTCCGGCCGAGAACGGACCAGCGCGACCCTGGTCCGCGGCGGCATCCGCACTCCGGTGGCATGGGACTGCGAAGCGTCGAGCACCGCCCCCCGCTGCGCCCAGGTCCGTACCCGGGCAGTAGCGGAGGGCGTTCTCTTGTGTTGCGGGGGGAACGGAGGTCGGCGGGTTCGCGAGCGGGTGGAGTGTGATCGGTGGTCGGCCGGTCGCGAGCGGGTGGGGTGATAGGTAGGGAAAAGTTCCTGGCCTCAGCCCCGGCTCCGATGTATTCTCTTTCGCGTCTTGTTTCCGAGGATCGGAGTTGCCGTTGCTCTCATGAGGTAGTCGCTCGTGCGTCCCGCATTCTGCGCGTCGCTTCCGTACCGATACCTCCAGGGGCAACCGTGGCCACTATTTCTCTTTCCGATCTCTCGTTCATCTGGCCGGACGGCACTCCGGTGTTCGACGCCATGCACACGCTGCTCGGACCCGGCCATATCGGTCTCGTCGGCGCCAACGGCGCCGGGAAGTCCACCCTGCTACGGCTGATCGCAGGGGATCTGACACCCGCACGGGGTTCGATCACGGTGACCGGGGAGCTGGGATACCTGCGACAGGACCTCGGGCTCGCGGTCGGTCGGCGAGTGGACGATGTGCTGGGTATCGCCGAGGTGCGCGCGGCCGTGCACCGCATCGAAACCGGTACCGCCGCCGCGAGCGATTTCGAGGTCGTCGGCGTCCAGTGGGACGTCGAGGAACGCGCGGTGGCTCTGCTCGGCCGGCTAGGTCTCGGTTATCTCACCCGTTCCGTCGAGCAGTTGGACCGCCGGCTGGACACCCTGTCCGGTGGCGAGACCGTACTGCTCGGCTTGATCGCGCAACTGCTGGCCGAACCCGATGTTCTGCTGCTCGACGAGCCCACCAACAACCTCGACCGGGCGGCCCGCACCCGGCTCTACGAAGTGGTCGCGCAGTTCGCCGGGACGGTCGTGGTGGTCAGCCACGACCGGGAACTGCTGGACCGGGTCGGGGGCGTCGCGGAACTCCGGGGCGGGGCGGTGCGGATGTTCGGCGGCAACTACGGCGATTACCAGCAGATCATCGAACAGGAACAGGAAGCGGCGCGCGCGGCGATCCGCGATGCCCGCAGTGATGTGCGCAAGCAGTCGCGGGAGCTGGTGCAGGCGCGGATCAAACTCGACCGGCGGCAGCGCTACGGGCAGAAGATGTTCGAGAACAAGCGCGAACCGAAGATCATCATGGGGCAGCGCAAACGGGCGGCCGAAGTCTCGGCCGGAAAACTGCGCAACAATCACCTCGACAAGGTGGACGATGCGAAAGAGCGCCTCGAACAGGCCGAGGAGATGTTGCGCGACGACCGTGAGATCCGTGTAGACCTGCCGGGCACCCGGATCTACGCGGGCCAAGGCGTGATCGCGCTGCACGATGCGGAGCTGGCGAACGGGCCGGTGGTCTCCCTCGCGATACACGGTCCGGAGCGGCTGGCGATCACCGGTTGCAACGGTGCGGGTAAGACGACGCTGCTCCGGCGGATCATCAGCGAACCGCCGCGGGTGCCGTGGCGGCTGCTCCCGCAGCGTCTCGACATCTTCGACGAGAGCCGGACCGTCTACGAGAATGTCGCGGCCGGCGCCCCGCACGCGGCCCCGGAGCGGATCCGGGCCCAGCTCGCCCGGTTCCTGTTCCGCGGCGCGGCCGCCGATATTCCCGCCGCGGCGCTCTCGGGCGGGGAGCGGCTGCGGGCGGCGCTGGCGATGCTGCTGCTGGCCGAACCCGCGCCCGGACTGCTGATCTTGGACGAGCCCACCAACAACCTCGATCTGGTGAGCCTCGGTCATCTCACGCAGGCGCTGGCCGCGTTCCGGGGGGCGCTGGTGGTGGTCAGTCACGATCAGCGGTTCCTCGGCGATATCGGGGTGACCCGGCAGCTCGAACTGACGCCGGCGGGACTTATGGAATGAGCCCGGACCGGTGCCCGCGGGAACGTCGGGGTGTGATCGGGCGTTACACCGGGTAACCGGGTGTATCCGTACCTGTCGATGGGGTTGCGGCGGGGGTTTCACCTGTTGCTGCGGGGGTTAAAGTTGGTGGTCTGGAACGTTGCGGTGACCGGCCGCGGCACGGAGAGGTGGTGGCATGACTCAGCATCTGGGCGAGGCGAATGTCGAGCAGACATCCGGCTCGCGGTCGAACGGTGCCGCTGCCCCTGCCCCCGCCGCCGGTCCGCGCCCGGAGAACGCCGCGGAGTCCGAGCCGGCCCGGCCCTCCGGTGCCGTCCCGAGTTCGGCCTCGCGTCGGGTGCGTGCCCGGCTGGCCCGGCGGATGACCGGTCAGCGCGGTATCCCGGCGGTGAAACCGGTGCTCGAGCCGTTGGCCGCGGTACACCGGGAGCTGTATCCGAAGGCGAACCTCGCCCAGTTGCAGCGTGCCTTCGACGTCGCCGACGAGCGGCACGCGACCCAGTTCCGCAAATCCGGTGATCCCTACATCACTCATCCGCTGGCGGTAGCGAACATCCTGGCCGAACTGGGGATGGATACCACCACCCTGGTCGCGGCCCTGCTGCACGACACCGTCGAGGACACCGGCTACTCCCTGGAGCAGTTGACCGCCGATTTCGGTCCGGAGGTCGCCCACCTCGTCGACGGCGTCACCAAGCTCGACAAGGTGAATCTGGGCGCGGCCGCGGAGGCCGAGACCATCCGTAAGATGATCATCGCGATGGCCCGCGATCCGCGTGTCCTGGTGATCAAGGTGGCCGACCGGCTGCACAATATGCGGACGATGCGGTTCCTGCCGCCGGAGAAGCAGGCCAAGAAGGCGCGCGAAACCCTCGAGGTGATCGCGCCACTGGCGCACCGGCTGGGTATGGCCACCGTGAAATGGGAGTTGGAGGACCTCGCGTTCGCGATCCTGCATCCCAAGAAATACGACGAGATCGTCCGTCTGGTGGCCGACCGGGCCCCGTCACGTGACACCTACCTGGCCAAGGTGCGCGCGGAAATCGTCAACACCCTGGCAGCGTCCCGGATCCCCGCCACCGTCGAGGGCCGACCCAAGCATTACTGGTCGATCTATCAAAAGATGATCGTGAAGGGGAAGGATTTCGACGATATCCACGATCTGGTGGGTATCCGGATCCTCTGCGACGAGGTCCGCGACTGCTATGCCGCCGTCGGCGTCGTGCATTCGCTGTGGCAGCCGATGGCCGGCCGGTTCAAGGACTACATCGCCCAGCCCAGGTACGGCGTGTACCAGTCGCTGCACACCACCGTGGTGGGTCCGGACGGCAAACCCCTCGAGGTGCAGATCCGCACCCACGATATGCACCGGACCGCCGAGTTCGGCATTGCCGCGCACTGGCGCTACAAGGAGACCAAGGGCCGCCACTCCGGTGACACCGGCGAGGTCGACGATATGGCCTGGATGCGGCAACTGCTCGATTGGCAGCGAGAGGCCGCGGACCCCGCCGAGTTCCTGGAATCGCTGCGGTTCGACCTCAAAGCACCGGAGATCTTCGTCTTCACCCCCAAGGGTGACGTGATCACCCTGCCGCAGAAGTCCACTCCCGTGGATTTCGCCTACGCGGTGCACACCGAGGTCGGGCACAAATGCATCGGCGCCCGGGTGAACGGGCGGCTGGTCGCGCTGGAACGGCAGTTGGAAAACGGCGAGGTCGTCGAGGTCTTCACCTCCAAGGCGCCCAACGCCGGGCCCAGCCGGGACTGGCAGACCTTCGTCGTCTCCCCGCGCGCCAAGGCCAAGATCCGGCAGTGGTTCGCCAAGGAACGCCGCGAAGAGGCGCTGGAAAGCGGCAAAGAACAGATCAACAAGGAAGTCCGGCGGGTCGGGTTGCCGCTGCAGCGGTTGATGAGCGTCGACGCGATGACGGCCGTCGCGCACGAACTCCACTACAGCGATATCTCCATGCTGTACACCGCGGTCGGCGAGCATCAGGTTTCCGCGCACCATGTGGTGCAGCGGCTCATGGCGCAGCTGGGCGGGATCGGCGATGTCGAGAACGAACTCGCCGAACGGTCCACACCGTCGACCACGCCGTCCCGGCAGCGGCTCACCGGTGATGCCGGCGTCCTGATCCCCGGGGCCGAGGGCACCGTCGCGAAGCTCGCCAAATGCTGCACCCCGGTACCCGGGGACGAGATCCTGGGTTTCGTGACACGCGGCGGTTCGGTGAGCGTGCACCGGGTGGACTGCACCAACGCCGATTCGCTGCAGTCGCAGTCGGAGCGCATCATCGAGGTGCAATGGGCGCCGTCGCCGCATTCGGTATTCCTGGTGGCCATCCAGATCGAGGCGCTGGACCGCACCCGCCTGCTCTCCGACGTCACCAAGGTTCTCGCTGACGAGAAGGTCAACATATTGTCCGCATCGGTGGCGACGCACGGTGACCGGGTGGCGATCAGCAAGTTCACCTTCGAGATGGGTGATCCGAAGCATCTGGGGCATTTGCTGAATGTTGTCCGCAACGTCGAGGGCGTCTATGACGTCTACCGGGTGACCTCCGCCGCCTGAGCGTAGGGCGGCCTTCGCTCCGGACGTGCGCGCACTGCGGATGGGTGACGCACGACTGCGCCCATCGAGTGTTTCGGGGCCTTGGCGCCCGATTCCGGGCTGCCGGAAAATGTAACGTTCGGGCTTCGGCGCGCCGCGGTGCGTACGGGTCCACCAGGCGGGTCACGTAAACTCTTCGCCGCTTCAGCGGTCATAGCCGGAATCTGTTACCGTTTACTGCGTTTCGTCGCGCTCGGTAACTGCGGTTGGACTGATGGCGGGTCGCTATGGCTGGATGCACAAGAATCTCGGGGATGCTGTTCGCACTCACCGTCGCTGTGGCGACCGCGACAGCGGGCACGCTCGCCACCCCGGCGTACGCTCAACCGCCGAATCCGGCGGGACCGTCGACCGAACTCGCGGTCTCCTCCTGTCCGGCGCTGTACGCGTTGGGGATTCAGGGCACCGGCGAATCGTCGCCGGACGCGGCCCCGACCACCGATACCGGGATGCTGTCCACCGTGTTCCGGCCGCTGCTGGCCGCCGCTCCCGAACAAGGACTGGTAGACCGCGCGTATGTGCCCTACGAGTCCAGTTTCGGCGGGGTCGACGGCGGTAGCGCCACACCGTATTCGGAATCGGTGACCGGCGGCCTGACCCGGTTGCGCACCATGGCCAACTCGGTGGCGAAACGCTGCCCCGAAACCCGTTTCGCCATCGTCGGGTATTCCCAGGGTGCGCACGTGGCGTCGGTGTTCGCCCAGGAGATCGGACAGGGACAGGGCCCGCTGCCCGCCGAGAAGATCGCGGCCGTCGCGCTGATCGGCGACCCCACCCGGACCCCGGGTGCGCCACTGTTCCCCGGTGCGCCGGGGAAGGCCAACCCCGACCCGGCTCCCGGTACCGAGGGGGCGCAGATCGCCCAGATCGCCGCGCTGCCGCAGGCGCCGGCCGCCGGCGGCGGTATCGCGCCGAACCGCGATACCGCGAAGAATTTCGGGGCGCTCACCGGTCGGGTGGCCAGCTTCTGCGCCGCGGGGGATCTCGCCTGTGACGCGCCTGAGGGCGCGCCGATCCTCAAGGCGGTCGCCGGGGTGGTCGGACAGATGAAACTCAGCGGCGGCGACCCGATCGCCTCGCTCACCTCGATCGCTCAGGCGCTGGCGTTCACCTCGATCAAAACGGCCACCAAGGTGGTCAACGAGGATATTCAGGGCACCTCGCTGGCGACGCTGAACATCTCGCCCAAGAAATCGATTTCCGAACGGCTGGCCGACGCCGCCGATCCACGGACACCGCTGGATATTCCGGGTGCCATGCGGGCGCTGCTGAAGGTCGGCATGATCGGGCTCAATGCCGTGGTCACGGTGGTCCGGACGGTGCTGAGCCCGACGGCGATCGCCGAACTCGCGACCGCCGGCCTGGCCAATCCACCGGCGGCGCTGCTGCTCCTGGGAACCAAACTGCTCGGGGCGATTCCGCAGCTGATCCCGCCCACCACCGGTATCCGGCTGGTGAGTCAGTCTTTCGACGCCGTGATCGAGAACATCACCGACAACAGCGAACTGCTCAACACGACCACGTGGGTACGCTACTGGGACACCATCCAGCGGCATCAGGCCTATGGCAACGCGGCTATTTCGGCCACCGGTGAGGCGCCCACCAGCTTTATCGCCGACTGGTTCGCCGCCGCCGCGCGGGATCTCGCCGCCGTGCACGGCAGCGGGACCGAACCTGTCGCCGAGCAGGTGACGCCGCCGGTCGGAAGTGCTCCCGACGTCGGGGTTCCCGCGCCTAACGGATTCTCAGGAACCGAACCCGGCGCGTCGCCCGCGCCCGTTCCCTCCGGTACGGGACAATTCCCATTTGGGACAGGAGCCGCCGGTGCCTCCCAGGACGGGCCGACGGCCGCCACGCCTGCTGCACCCCCGACAACCGAAACCGACTCGTTCTCCGTGAACTGATCGCCGAGAGGGATCGATGATGCCAGATCACGTGCCCGGCGCCACGGGAATGGGGGAATGTTGAAGTCCTACAAAAAGCTCGATCGATGGTACGGTCCGCTGGAGCCGGAGGGTACGGCGGACACGCCGGGCCGCGCACCCGAATCCGGTGGTGAGGCCGTGCCGGGCGTCGACGACGACGGCCCCGCCAGGTACCCCGACTACATCGCGAAGGCCGGCAGTGCCTCCGCGAGACCTCACCCGGCGCCCGCCGAGCTCTCCGGTCGCCGCACCGAATTCACCGGTGGCTGGTCGGATTGGGTGGACGAACCCGGTCGTGATCAGGACGGCGATCTGGTGCGTTTCCCGTGGCCGGATTCCGAGGAAGAACTCGCCGAGCCCGCCCGTATCGGCCGGACCCCGTCCCGCCTGCGTGACGTGGGCGACGACGGTGGTGGTGCTCGTCGGCGTCGAACCGCCGGTGTCCTGCTCGCCGCCGTGGTGCTGCTCGGAATCGCCGCGGCCGTGGTCCTGTATCTGCTGGCACCCGGGACGCCCGGGGCGGCGCCCGACCAGACCGCCGGCCTACGTTTCACCGCGGGCAGCGCGAGCGCCGATACGGGCGCGGCGCCGTGCCCGGCGGAACGGACCGCTCAGCTGGTGCGCGGAGCGGGCGCGGGCGGAACGAATTCGGGACCCGAGGCAATTTTGCGTTTCCAATACGCCTACTACGTGCAGCGATCCGGCGCCGCGGCGCGGGAAGTTGTCGCGCCGCAGGCCCCGGTGTCCTCCGCGGAGCTGATCCAGTCGGGTATCGACAGCGTCGCGCCCGGAACCGGGCACTGCGTACGGATCGTGACCGTGGCCGACGGCCGGTACACGGTCGAGGTCACCGAGTACCGGCCCGGTGGCGAGCCCGCCACCTACAGCAGGCAAACGGTCACCACCGCGGTGATCGACGGCCGCACCCTCATCACGGGTATTTCGGCCGGATAGAGGAGAGTGCAGCGATGGGAGAGGATTGGAGCCGCTGGCTCGATACCGCACCGGATTCCGAGGCCGCGGGCGAGACCGACGGGACCCGGAAGGCGCGGGTGGTGCGGTTGCCGGGCGGCGCCCGCGACCGCGGCGCTGGAACCGCCCGGCCGATCCTGGTGGTGGGTGGCTGCGGTGGCGCCGGAACCACGACCACCGCGCTCGGTCTGGCCGGTGAACTCGGTCTCTCGGGCATCGATACCATCGCGGTGGACGCCACCCCGGCCGGCGGTGACCTCGCCCTGCGCGGCGCCGACGAACATCTGCATCCGATAAGCCTGCAGCAGTGGTTGTACGGTCGCGGGGACGACGAACCGGCCCCGCTGAAGGAATGCATGTCCCGAGCGACCTCCGGAATCGGTCTGCTGTGGCGGGATGCGGCCCCGCTGCGTCGCCGGGCGAGTTATCTCACCGTGGCGCGCGCGGTGGACCAGGACGGTTATATCGCCGTCTACGACGGTGGGAACCCCATCGCGAGCCGGCAGTTGCGCCCGTTGCTCGATGACGCGGATGTGGCGCTCGTGCTGACCATCCCGGCGCGGGTCGACGCCGCCAACAGGCTGCGAGTGACCCTCGAGTGGCTGGACGACGAGTACGGTGACTCGTCGGAGCCCATGGGCGGCGGGATCGTCGGCGACACCACGATCGTCGTCTCGCATCAGCAGCGAGGCGCCGATTCGCGGGTAGCCGATCATTTGCGCGAGCATCTGGCGGGCTGGGTCCGCGATATCGTCGAGGTGCCCTATGATCCGCATCTGGCGCGCGGCGAACTGGTCCGCCATATCGCACTCGCCGACGAGACCCGGCAGACCTACGAGCGACTACTCGCCGGGATGGCATCATGATGCGATACTGCGATCCTCCGCCTTCGCTCCGGCCTCCGCGGACCGCATGCACTCCTGCCGACGGAGGCATCATGATGCGATCCCTCCGGGTTCGGGGAGTACATGTAAGCCTTCCGAGGGAGGCATCATGTCTCTTGCTATGAATCTTCCTCGCCGACCCGACCGTAACGCCGTCGCCGGAGTGGTGCCGCCACCCGAATCGCGCCGCGCCGACGTCTGGGACCGTCCTGTTCCCGGCGCGGGACGTGCGCCGCTGGTATGGCTGCTGGGTGTGCACGGCGGCGCCGGCGCCAGCAGTCTCGCGCATGTGCTGGCGCCCGCGGCGGATTCGGGCCGCCGCTGGCCCGGGGTGTTCGACCGGGAATCGCCGTTCGTCGTCCTGGTCGCGCGGGAAACCATCGCGGGGCTGACCCATGCGCACGATCTGCTGCGTCAGCACCATTCGGGATTCGCCGGGCCCAGCCAGGTGCTCGGCCTGATCACGGTGGCGGCGCGGCCGGGCCGGATGGCGCCGGAGATCCGGCGCTATCGCGAGGTGGTCGCCTCCTTGGCCGGTCAGGTGTGGCAGGTGCCGTGGTACGAGGAATGGACTCTGGTCGAACCGGAAAAGTTGCCGGTCTGGACGCCGGGGGTCGCGACCTCCGCGCAGCGACGCCGCCGGATCGACCCGCTGGACGAGGTTCCGCTGGATATCAGGGAACTCGGTTCGGAGATCGTCGCGGCCGCCCGGGCCGCGCTGGAAGAATCGGAGGCCGCCCCCCACCGGGGCCGATCGAGATTCGTAGAGGAGTGATGCCGTGATCGCCGTCGAGCACACAAACCGTTCAGTGCTCCCCGCGCTCGCGCGGACCGAATGTTGCACCTCAGCTATCGAGAAAGGCACCCGATGAGCACCGTACTTCTCGCGGTTCACCAGGTCTACGACACCGTTGTTGTGGCGCAGGTGGGCAACCCCACTCCCGAGGCCCCGCCCGGGTCGGAGAAGATCCTGCAGCTGGTCAGGTATCTCACCTGGTTCGTGCTGCTGTCCGGTATCTGCGGCATCATCTACGCGGGCGGTAAGTTCGCGTGGGAGAAGTGGACCGGCGGTGGCCTGGAATCCCCGAAGATGGTGGCCGGGGCGATGATCGGCGGCGTGGTCGCGACCAGCGCGGGCACCATCATGAACGCCGTCATCGGAACGTGAGGTCGTAATGGATCTGGTCGGGGCGGCCGGCGTACTGGCTTATAAGCAGATGCCGGCCGAGGTTCTGGAACCGTTGATGCAGTTGCTGAACTGGCTGCTGTGGTTCGTCCTCATGGGCTGTCTGGCGTGGATGATCGTTTCGGCCGGGAAGCTGTGGCTGACCTTCAAGGGCGATCTGGCGATGAACGACGCCTCGCACGGAGTGCTCATGAGTCTGCTCGGCGCGATCGTGGCCAGCGGTGCCTCCGGCATCGCCCTGGCGTTCCTGCCCGGATGAGCCGCGGCGAAACGAGGAGAACGACCTGCGCATGAATTCGACCGTGTTTCCGGCTGTGCGCCGGACCGGCCGGCTGTATGCCCGCTGGGCTGCCTCACTGGTGTCCGCGGCGCTGCTGACCGGCGTCGTGGGCTGTGGCGGCGGTGACGCCGCGGCGCCGCCCGATCTGTCCGCGCCACCGACGAATGTGCGCTGGGTGCCTTTCCAAGGCGTATCGTTGCCGCAGACAGATCAAGGGCCTTCCTCGCAAACCGACGGTGCGGCAACGGGTTTCGATCATTCGCCGACCGGTGCGGGGGTCGCCGCCGTGGTGCACGCCGTGCGCCTGGCGATCGCCGACGACGGTCAGTGGTCGAATATCGTTGCCCGGGAAGTGGTTCCGGGTGCGGCGAAGGACGAATGGGCGGTGAACCGGGTGCAACTGTCCATCAGCGGTCCTGCGGATCCGGTGTACGCGCCGCGACTGCTCGGGTACCGGATCACCGAGTACGGCGACCAGCGTGCCGCGGTGGATGTGTACACCGAGTATTCGGACAACTCGAGGGCGGTGAACCACACGACAGTGGAGTGGTTCGCACAGGATTGGAGGTTACGGCTGCCGGATCCGCAATCGACCACGCGACCCATCGACCCCGTGAACGAATTACCGAGTGGCACAGTGAAAGTGGAGGCGCCGAAGTGAGCGGGAAGGAGACCTACCAGCGTGACCGCGTCTCCTTCGGCGTCGTGGCATCCGCGGCGGTACTGGCGCTGATCGTGGTGATCGGCGTGGTCATGTGGACCGGACGCGACGAGGAGCCCGAATCCGGTCCGGCGCCCGCGGCGGCAGTCGGCGAGGGATTCGCCGATCCGGAGGTGGATGTGTTCAACCGGCGTATCGATATCCCGAACAATCCGGCGGGGCAGGTCCTTGTGCAGGACCCGTCACCGCAGCGCAAATCGACCGACCCGGACTGGCTGACCGCCGCTCCGATGGGGACTACCGAACCCCGCGGCTGGCAGCGGGTGTTCGGCGCGTCGGTGCCGTTCTCGAGCTCCGACGGTCCGCACCGGATCGAGGACGGTTTGGCGGTGGGGTATTCGCATACCCCACAGGGCGCGGCGCTGGCCGCGGCTCAGATCACCTACCGGCTCAATGCCCGGCCGGCGGACCGGGATCTCTATGTACGGCAGGTGCGGGTTTCGGCGCAGCAGATCGCGGCCTACGACCAGGCGCTGGAAGCCGATCGGCTGCCCGAACAGCAGCCCGAATCGGTGACCAAGTACCTGGTCGCGTCCGATGCGTTCAAGATCGACGATTACGCCGACGACATGGCGATCGTGCGGTTCGCGCTGCGTGCTCCGGCGCTCGACGGGAAGCCGGTGTGGGTGACATTGCGGCTGATCATGGTGTGGGACGCGGGTGATTGGCGGCTCAAGCCGACCACCTCGCCGAACTCACAGACCGAGTATGTCGAATCGCTCGAGGGGTGGACTCGATGGTGATTCCGATGTTGGGACGAAATGTGGAAGCTCAGGTAGTGCGCGAAGACAGCCGGCCCGAGAGCGGGGACCGAGTGCCCGCGATATCGCACCGGGTATCGCTGGCCAGACGTCTCGTCACCATCCTCGCGGTGATCTTCACCGTGATGATGGCGACGCCCACGGTGGCCTACGGCCAGACCTACGGCTGGGACGAGACCTGCAACGAAATACACGACAACCTGGACGATCTGGGCATCCCCGGGATTTCGCTCGGTGATGCCGCCTCCGCGGTGTGCAAGGCGGGCAACGCGGGCGCGCATCCGGGCGAGGCGGCCGACGCGGTCAAGGACAAGGCCTGGGATTCGACCTTCGGCAAGGTTGTCGATTCGCTGATGAACGGTCTGGGCGAAGCCATCATCTTGGCGCTGACGTTCTGGATGAAGGTGCCCAACGAGGTGGCCAGTGATTCCGGCGCCCTGTTCACCAAGATCAACGACTACACCTATCAGGTGCAGATACTGCTGCTCATGGCCTCGATCATCATCACCGGGCTCCGGCTGGCCGAGGCCAGACGCGGGGGCGCGATGAACGAAGCGGCGGAATCGTTCCGCATGTTCTCGCGGGTGGTGTTCAGTTCGTGGATGCTGGGTGCGGTCATCGTCGCCGGGACCGTCGCGTCCGACCGGTTCGCCGAATGGATAATCCAGGACTCCACCGACGGCAACGCGCGGAACATGGCCGAGCTGATGGTGAAGACCAGTAAGTTGCAAGCGTTCTCGCCGGGCCTGGTGCTCATCATCGCGATCGTCGGATTGCTCGGCGCGCTCGCCCAGATCGTGCTCGCCATCGTCCGGCAGGGATTGCTGGTGATCGCGGCCGGTGTGCTGCCGCTGGCGGCCGCGGCGTCCGGGATGAACACCGGCAAGCAGTCGTATCAGAAACTGGTCGGCTGGATCATTGCGTTCATGCTGTGGAAACCGGTGGCGGCCATCGTGTACATGATCGCGTTCACCACCGCCGGGCACGTCGACGAGATGACCCCGGCCGGTGGGCTGCCCGAGGCCGAGGAAGCCCAGCGCATGCTGGTCGCGATCGTGCTGCTGTGCAGCGTCGCCTTCGTACTGCCGGCGTTGATGCGCCTGGTCACCCCGGCGGTCGCCATCGTCGGCAGCGGCGGGTCGGGTCTGACCGCGGCCGGTGGAACGCTCATCGCGGCAGCGGGTCTGGGCGCGATGGGAACCAAGGCGGTAGGCGCGAAGGGCGCGGCAGCTCCCGGCCGGGCCGGTTATGTCGGCGGGGCCGCGGGCCCGCCGCCGCCCGGTGGCGGCCGCGGTGGCGGCGCCCCACGTCCGATGCCCCCGCCGCGCGGTGGTGGCGGGGGGTCCCCGGCAGGACAGGGACCGCGCTCGAGTGGATCCGCGGGCGGTGTACCGTCCGGTGCGTCCCGTGTGGCCAACAGGATCGGCGCCGCCCGCTCCGCGTCCAGCGGGATGACCCGCGCGGACCAGGCCATGGGTGATGTCGCGGGCGACCGCTGGACCAACCGTTCCCCCGACCTCGGTAGGAGCACCATCCCGCGATGACGAGCACCGAAACCTACGAACGCCGTTCCTACGGGCTGTGGCAGAAACCGCGCAGTGCCGGTCTGTTCGGTTTGCGCTGGGAAGAAACAGTGCTCGGGTTCGTCGTGGTGATCACCGCGCTGTTCACCGCCATGGTCGGCGGTTTCCAGTGGGGCGCGATCGTGGGCGGGTTCGGTGTGGTGATCATGGCGCCCCTCGTCATGCGGCGTGGGGGACGCTCCGGCTACGAGACGGGATTGATGATGTTCCACTGGATGCGTTCACGGAACCGCGGTGAGCACGTGTACCGCGGTGGCCGGTTCTCCCGGGTACCGGGTGGCTTCACCCGGCTGCCGGGATTGCTGGCGCCCTCCAAGTTGTACGAGGGCATCGACGCCGGCGGTTACAGCTTCGGGATGATCCACCTGCCGCAATTCGCGCAGTACACGGTTGTGCTGCGGGCCTGGCCGCAGGGTCACGAGGCGGTGGACCAGCCGGTGATCGATCGCTGGGTGTCGGCATGGGGCACCTTCCTGGCCTCGGTCGGTCAGACCAGCGATATCGTCGCCGTGGTCCCCGTGATCGACACCGTCCCGGAAACCGGGAACCGGTTGCTCACCGAGGTGTCCACGATCACCCGGCCCGAGGCGCCGGATCTGGCGCAACAGGTGATGTACGAGCTGGCCACCGAATTGCCGCAGGAGCGGGTGCAATTGCTGCCCCGTGTCTCGATCACCTTCAAGGCCACCACCGCCGAACGTCGGAAGAACCCGGCCGAGGAGGCGGTCGAGATCGGCCGCCGGCTGCCCGGGATCTGCGCCGCCCTCGCCGAAGCCGGGGTGCGGGCCCAGCCGATGTCGGCGGAGGAGGTGATCTCGTTCATCCGCCGCAGCTACGATCCGGCGTCGCAGGCCGATCTCGAGGTCGCCGCGGGCGAACCGGAAGGGCACGGACTGGATTGGGCCGACGCCGGCCCGGTCTCGCACGACGAGAAATGGGACCATCTGATCCACGACGGCGGCCGGTCGGTCACCTGGGAGATGGACACCGCCCCCGAGGGCGCGGTGGACGAGCGGGTGCTGCAGCGACTGCTGGCGCCGAATCCCGAAGTTCCGCGTAAACGGATCGCCATCGTGTACCGGCCGCATTCGGCGGCCGACGCGGCCGAGATCGTCGACGACGATTTCAAGAACGCGCTGGTCGCGCAGCAGAGCGAGCGAGGTGTGGTGTCGGCGTCGGCGACACTGCGGGTCGGCGCGACCCAGCAGGCCCGCGAAGAGCAGGCGCGCGGTCACGGTGTCACCCGGTTCGGCGCGCTGGTCACCATCACCGAACCGAGCCGCGGCGACCTGCCGCGTATCGAGGCCATTACCCGCGACCTGTCCACACAGGCCCGGCTCAAGATCCGCCGCTGCTATCGCTACCAGGCGGCGGCCTTCGCGGCATCGCTCGGCTGCGGGGTGATCCTGCCCGAGCACGCGACCATTCCTAAAGCATTGGCGGGGTGAACGACTGATGGCACGCGAGCACGAGCCACCCGTACGGGAACGCGACCGATCCAGAGCCGTCACCGGCGATCGGGTGCGTTCCCCCAGGGACGACGATCGGCGCGCCCGGAGCGACCGGGACGGGCACCGCGCATCCGGTGCCGCCGACCGGCGCGATCCCGACCGCTCGCGGGCCGACCGCCGGACCCGTACCGCGCGCGACGGTGATCCCGGGAACCGGGAGCGGGCCCGCCGGGCCCGGGTCGATACGACCGCCGACCGGGCCATGGGGACACCCGAATTCGATAAAGCGGCCCGCCGGGCGCGGGTGCGGGCCGAAAAGCGCCGCCAGCAGGGTCCGGCGCTGCTGGACGCGGCCACCCGCTCCCGCCTGGAGGAGACCAGCCGCGAGGGCGCCGGGCTGCGGGCCGCGTGGGCGACCTTCCGGATCCGCACCGACGATATCCGCCGCCGAAACTACGCCGCGCGCGCCGAACTGGACTATCAGGACGGATTCGACCGGCAGACCGCCCAGCTGACCGACCGCGGCTTCGCCGGCGCGGGCGGCGGCCGGATGAACGTGGTCGGCCGGCCGGTCGAGTACCGGGCCACCACCGCCCAGGTCGCGGGCCTGTGGCCGTGGTCGGTGGGTGCGGGCGCCCCGCTGATCGGGACCCCGCTGGGCTCGCATCTGCACACCGGAGCTCCGGTGTGCTTCGACCCGATGAACTGGTTCATGCGCGGTAGTTTCATCACCGCGCCCAGCTTGTTCGTACTGGGCCTCAACGGTTTCGGTAAATCGTCGCTGGTGCGGCGGATCGTGCTCGGCGGGGTCGCGCAGAACATCACCCCGCTGATCCTTGCCGATGTGAAACCCGATTACCGCCGCCTGGTGGAACTCGTCGGCGGCCAGGTGATCGATCTCGGCTACGGCCACGGCAAACTCAACCCGTTGGCCGGTGGTGTCCTCGGCGATATCGTGCCGCGCCTGGACGATCAGCCCGACCTGCAGCGACAGGTGCTGCAGGATCTGCGGGCCCGGCAGGTCACGCTGATCGCGGGTCTGGTGGAGCTGGTGCGCGGGGCTCGGGTACGCGATTACGAGGAGACGCTGATCTCCACGGCCCTGCGGATCCTGTACCGGCCGGGTAGCGGCTACACACCGGACCGGCCGCCGATCATGGAGAACCTGCTGGAGGTCATCGTCGCCGGGGGCGAGGAGATGGCACTCGACGCCGGCGCCGACAACCAGATCGAATACCAGGAGGCGATCCGCGGTCTGCGGCGTTCGCTGCGGGCCCTCACCCAAGGTCCGTTCGGCGCGGTGTTCAACGGTCATACCTCGGTGCCGATCGATACCGACGCGGTCGCCGTATGCATCGATGTCTCCCATATTCCCCAGGGCGACAAGAAGCTCAAGGCCGCCGTCATGCTGGCCTGCTGGGCCGACGGTTTCGCGGCTGTGGAGGCGGCGCACACCCTGACCGACGCGGGAATGGCTCCGCAGCGGTACTTCCAGGTCGTGATGGACGAGTTGTGGCAGGTGCTCGGGCTCGGCGATTTCATGGTCGACCGGGTCGACGAGCTGACCCGGTTGCAGCGCGGTATCGCCACTGCGTTGATCATGATCAGCCATACGATCAAGGACCTGCAATCGCTGGGTTCGGAAGCGGCGATCGCCAAGGCGCTCGGTTTCCTGGAGCGGGCCCGCGCCAAGATCTTCGGCGCGTTGCCCGCGGAGGAGATCAAGAGACTGGACAGCACCATACCGTTCACCGCGGCCGAAGAAGAGATGGTGACCAGCTGGTCCGCTCCGCAGGCATTGACGGGCGAGGCGCTCAAGCCGGGGCAGGTGCGGCCTTCCCCGCCGGGCACCGGCAAGTTCCTGCTGAAGATCGGTGAGGACCGGCGGCCCGGTATCCCGTTCCATATGGAGTTCACGCCCGCCGAGAAGATCAGCGGTATCCACGACACCAATCAGCGTTTCGAGGATTTCACCTCCTATCCGGGCCGGTTCGGCGGTGAATCGGCCGCGGCGCCGGACAGCTCACACCCGGCGGGCGGGAGCAATTCATGATGCCGCATCGGTCCTATCGCCGGGTCTCACCGGAGGTCCGGGCCGCCGCGGTGCAGCAGGTCATCGCGCTCACCGGCAAACTGCGCAGCGAATCGGAGGCATGCCGGCTGGTCGCCGAACAAATCGGTGTGCACACCAATTCGGTGCGCAACTGGGTGCGGGCCGCCGAGGGACCGAGCCTGGAGCGAATGGACGCGATCGCGCTGCGGCGCAAGGTCGCACTGCTGCAGCAGCAACTGGCGGCCGCCGCGGAGGTGAACCGCGCCCTGGCCGACACCCTCAACGAAACGCGGCGCGACACGTGAACCCCGCAGGAGCGCGGTGAACGCGAAATCTGTGCTGTGGACGGCCCTCGGCCTGGTACTCGGCCTGATGACGGTGGTGCTGGTCATCGTGATGCCGGCGGTGGACGACCCCTGTGAGGGTGGTTCGGTACTCGATCCGGGTCAGTCGACGCTACCGCCGTTGGGCGGCTATCCGCCGGGCGATCCGCGTGCCGCCGACGATCCGGCCGGTCTCTCCGAAACCGCCACCGCCAACCCCACCGCGACCGCGACACCCTCCCTCGCCGCCGGAGCCGGACCGCTGGGCCGGATCTGGCCGATGGCCGCCGGAACCTATTCGGTCTCCGATGTCTTCGGTTCGCGCGACGGCGGCCACAAGGGTGTCGACCTGGCCGCTCCCGACGGCACCCCGATCTTCGCGGTGGCCGACGGCGTGGTGGTGGCCGCCGGTCCGGCATCCGGGTTCGGCAACTGGATCGTCGTCGATTCGGTCGACCCGGGCAACGGCCGGGCGTTCTCCGCGGTGTACGGGCATATGTGGGATCGGGGCGTGCTGGTGCGAGTCGGTGAGAACGTGCGGGCCGGACAGCACATCGGCGCGGTCGGTTCGGCCGGGGAATCCAGCGGGCCGCACCTGCATTTCGAGATCGTGCCGGGCGGCCGGTTCACCGGCGGCCGCCAGATCGACCCGATGCCGTGGCTCGACGGTGCGCCCACACCCGACCTGGGCGGTGCCCGCGCCTATTCGACCGACCCGCAGTGCGTACGCGGTTTCGGTACCGCCGGCGGGGCGCTGGCGAACGGGAAAGTGCCGCCGGAACTGGAGATCTGGTACCGCCGCGCGGGGTCGCTGTGCCCGGAGGTCACGCCGTCGCTGTTGGCCGCCCAGGGCCGCCAGGAGTCCGGTTTCCGGCGCGGGCTCACCTCGCCCGCGGGCGCGCAGGGTCTCGCGCAGTTCCTGCCCGGGACAGCCGCGAGTACCAACCCCGATGACGGTCAGCCCTACGTCATCGATGCCGACGGCAACGGGACGGCCAGCGTCTGGGACGACGGTGACGCCATCGTGGGGCAGGGCCGGTACATGTGCGCGATCGCGCACAAGATCAATGGGTGGATCGCCGAGGGCCGGGTGAGCGGCGATGTGGCGGCACTGACCCTGGCGGCCTACAACGCGGGTGAAGGCGCGGTGCTGGCGTCCGGCGGGATGCCCAACCAGGTTGCCGCGCACTACTCCGAAACCCAGCCCTACGTCACGAACATCCTGGCCATGGAAGCTGAATACCGTGACCCCGGCGCGGCCGGGCGGTTCACCCCGGGCGAGGACGGTTCGGCAGGTGACCAGGTCGTACAGGCCGCGCACGAATGGCTCGGCACCCCGTATGTCTGGGGCGGCGGCGGTCCGCAGGGGCCCAGCGGCGGTGGGCTCGACGGTCCGGGCCTGACCTCCGCGGCGATCTTCGCCGCCTCCTCCGGCACGGTCTCGCTGCCGCGCACGGCCGAACAGCAGTGGGAGGCCGGCACCGAAGTGCCGATCGCCCGAATACGGCCCGGGGACCTGGTGTTCAGCGATTTCGGGCCGCGGGGTCCGGCGCAGGTCGGTGTCTATGCCGGGAACGGGCAGATGATCCACGCGGCGCCGGCATCGACCGCCGACGCCCCGGGCGGGGTCGCCGAAACTGCCGTACCCGGTGACGCCCGGGCGAGGAGGGTGCTGTGAACACGCGCGGATCGGCGGCGTTTACGAGGTCCGGGCGGTTAGCCTGGAACGAGAAGACGAGTGCTGGTGCGGGACTGGTGGTGATGCTGATGCTGGGCATCACGATGCTGAGCGGATGCGGCAGCAGTGGCGAGGATCTGGGATCGGGTGGCGGCGCGGCCACCTCGACCACCCGGCGGCTGGAGGCCGTGCCCGCCCCGGACCCGGTGACCCCCGACGGGGTCGCGGTGGCGGCGCTGCGCGAGATCTATCAGTGGCAGCCGGCTACCGAGGTCCCGGGCGCGTCGCTGGAAAGGGCGCGGAGGTGGCTGGGCCCCAGCCTGGTCCGGGTGCTCGACGCGCCGTCGGACAGCGCCGGCGCCCCGGCCGTATCGCTGCAGTGGGGTGACTGGGCGTCCGCCGGCGCGCGGGTGGAGGCCTTCACTTTCGCCTCCGGGGACCGTCCGCCCGCCGGTCCGGACCCCGCGGTGCAACAGTTCAAGATCGGAATCGAGCAGACCGTCGTCTATCCGGACGGCCGCGAGGAGCCCCTGGCGCCGTCCACCGTCATCGCGACCGTGGTGCGCACGCCCGAGGGCTGGCGGCTCGACGGATACCGGTGACCACCGGAAGGGACCCCTCAGGAGGCAGGTATGGCGAAGAATAAACCGTTGAAGGATCCGGCCGCAGTCGGGCCCGACCTGAGCCTCATCGCGATCTATGTAGGCGGTGCCGTCCTGGGAACAGTCTGGCTGGCACTGCACATCGGCAATATGCTCTCGCTGCAGAAGCAGGACATCCCGGTCAACCCGATCGCCATCGTGGCCGGATTGGCCAAAGGCGAGTTGCACTGGCCCACCGGCGCGACCGTGATAATCCTGCTGGTCCTCCTGGCGCTGGCGAGTTTCGTGCTGTTCCGGCGGCGGGCCGCGGCCAAACGGATGATCGGTCGGCTGGCCGTGGACGACAAGGCCGGCGTGATGGGCAACGGTGGCGCGATCGCCGCGCTCACCGAGGCCGGTGTCCGGGAAAAGGCCCAGAACATGGGTGTGAAGCTGGGCTACAGCGACGCGCCCGGGGTGCCGATCGGGGTCGCCGTCGCGGACGGCACGATGCTGTACGGCTCCTATGAGGATCTGCATCTGGACATCTGGGGGCCGCGACAGGGTAAATCCAGCTCCCGGGTGATCCCGGCGATCCTGTCCGCCATCGGCCCGGTGCTGGCCACGTCGAACAAGCGTGATGTGGTCGACGCGACCCGCGACGTGCGCGAGGCCAAGGGCAGTCGCACCTTCGTATTCGACCCGCAGGGCGTAGCGGCCGAGGATCCCACCTGGTATTGGAACCCGCTTGCCTGGGTGGACGCGAACAGCGACGGCTGCGAGATGCGGGCTGCGCGCCTCGCCGGGCATTTCGCGGACAGCGACAGTGGTTCCGATTCCCGCAACGACGCCTTCTTCGATCCGGAGGCCGAAGATCTCCTGGCGGGCCTGTTCCTCGCCGCCGCGATCGGGTACAAGCCGATCACGCAGATCTGGGAGTGGGTGACCGATCCGCAGAACACCGAACCCATCCAGTTCCTGCGCGACGCCGGCCACGATTTCTCCGCCTCCGGCTTGGCTGCGCAGTACAACGCCGACCCGCGCACCCGCAGCGGTATCTTCGGCACCGCCAAGAAGATGGTGCGCTGCCTGAAACTGCGCAATGTGCACAAGTGGGTCACCCCGCACAAGGAAGGTGTGGAGCTGCCGCGGATCCAGTTCGACGAACTGGAGTTCATCGAGAAGAACGGCACTCTCTACAGCCTGTCGCTGGAAGGGCGCGGCTCGGCGGCGCCGCTGGTGAGCGCACTCACCGAGGCCGTGATCGATGTGGCCATGAGCAAGGCGTCGCGTTCGGCCTTCGGGCGGTTGCCGATTCCGCTGCTGGCAGTGCTGGACGAGGCCGCCAATGTGGTCCGCTGGAAGGATCTGCCCAAGCAGTACAGCCACTTCGGGTCGCGCGGCATCGTGGTGATGACCGTTCTGCAGTCGTGGGCCCAGGGCTCCCGGTGCTGGGGCGAGGACGGTATGAACGCGCTGTGGTCGGCGGCCAACATCAAAGTGCTCGGCAGCGGTGTCGACGATGCGAACTTCCTGCGGGAGCGTTCCGAGGCGATCGGTGAGCATTCCGCCATCTCGGCCTCGGTCTCCGAATCCAAGGGCGGTAAGAGCTATTCGCGGTCGCTCGGGTCCTCCAAGACCTTCACCGTGCAGGCGCTGGCGACGCTGCCGCGGGGACGGGCCATCGTGTTCTCCTCCGGTGCCCCACCGGTTCTGGTGCGCACGGTGCCCTGGTGGGAAGGCGAATACGCGTCCGCGGTGAAGAAGTCCATCGAAGACCACGACCCGCAGAGCAAAAAGCTGATCACCTATCCCCTCGGGTCGCCGTCGATGATCAAAGGGACACCTACGGAGCCGGATCACGGTCCGGCGGGCGCACCCACGGAACCGGCCGACAGTCCGGCGGGCGCACCTACGGAACCGGACAACGGTCCGGGAGGCACACCCCCGAGCTCGGAGAGCGGGCCGGGCGAGAGGCAGGAGGTTGGACCGCGGTGACCGAGACTCCCGAACAGCAGGACCCGACGGTTTACAAGGATGTGGTGGAGTTCGTCGAGAAATACCTCAGCGTCGTCTACCGCAGGCAGGTCAGCGATCTCAGCGATACCGTCTGGTGCCGCGAATGGTGGAAGCACACCGAGGCGATCGTGCGGCTGGACGCGGTATGGCGGGCTTGGGAACATCTGCGGCAGGACGGCGCCACCGGGATGAGCGTGTGGTTTCTCGACCACGCCGACAAACATATGGCCGTCCTGCTCGACCCGAAAGGTCCGTTCAAATATTGCAGCGTCCGCAACGGGCACAAGGATATGCTCGCCGACCTGCCCTTCACGCCGGTGCCGGACGGGATGTTCAGCAACCCGTCCGACAGTGCTCCTTCCGCGGACGGCGCCGACCCCGCCGAAGAACTCGATCGGGGCGCCCGGGCCGATTCGGTCAGGCAGTGACCGGCGTCCCGCGGTGCTGACGCGCAGAACGGAGATACGCCCGTCGCGTGGACGGGCGTATCTCCGTTCTGCGGCCGGATCCGATGTCTACCGGCTCCGTTCGAGACCCCGGGCGAGCTGTTCCTGTTCCCGGGCCCGCTGTACCGATGGCGCCAGTTCGGGCTTGGTGCGCACCGCCTCGCTCGGCGGCGTCGCCTGGCCCACCTCGACCAGCATCCTGGCCGCGGCGAGTTCCGGTGCGACACCGATCTTGGCCAGATGCGCGGCCAGCGCCGCACGCCGTTCCACCGAGTCGTAACGCACCGCGTCGGCCGCGCCGCCCACCTGATCGGACTTCTCCGCGAACTGGCTGATGGAGAAACGGTCCTTCTCCAGCTGGACTCCGCGATAACCGGAGTTCTCCCGCTGCGGTACCGCGGTACCCGGTCTCACCTCTCCCATCGACCGCGAAATGGTCTGGGACAGGGCGAGGTTGCGCGGATCCTTGGCCTTGGCGTCGCGCGCCTCGCGGATCTGCAGCTCCCGAGCCTCTTTCGCCCGGGCCTCGGTGAGTTTGACCCGCATCTCGGCCTCACGCTGCCCACGTTCCCGGGCTTTGAGGGCGACAAGTGTCGCGATCTGCAACATCGTCTTCATCATGGCCGCGGTTTCCCGGCTGATGTCGTCCAGTTCCTCGGACATGGCTGCTCCCCGATACTGCGGTGTGCACTATTGGATGTTGTGGTGCCCGGCGTAGCGGGCCGAACGGGCGGATCGGGATCCGCCGAACGACCCGCGCACCGCCCGGCGAGGATTCGCCCGGCGCGACGCGAACACCGGGAGAACCCGCGAGCAGCGCCGCCGACCCGGAATCACGGTCGGCGAGCACGACTTGGTCACGCGCACTCCCTTTTTCGAGATTACCCGGAAATAGGGGCACAGTCTTCGCAACGTATCGCCGACCAGCATATATCGCTGGAAACCGGTCCGGGCCCGAACTCGCCGGGCGGCCGGGCTCAGTCGATCCGGACCGAGTTCAGCGTCACCGGCTGGGTGGGTTTGCCGTCGCCGGGGCCGTTGGATTCGTCCTGGCCCTGTCCGGCGATCGTGTCCAGGGTCGCCAGCCCGGCCTCGTCCACCGTGCCGAAGATCGTGTAATTGGGCGGCAGCATCGAATCCCCGTACACGATGAAGAACTGACTGCCGTTGGTGCCGGGCCCGGCATTGGCCATGGCCAGCACCCCGCGTTTGTAACTGATCGGCTGCTGCAGCGCCGGGTCCTGAGGCGCGTACTGATCGGTGGGGTACTCGTTGTCGAACTCGTAGCCCGGCCCGCCGGTGCCGCTGGCCGTCGGATCACCGCACTGCAGCACTTTGAGGCCCTCACCCTGAGTGAGGCGATGGCAGGTGGTGCCGTCGAAGTAACCCTGACCCGCCAGGCTGGCGAAGCTGTTCACGGTGCAGGGCGACTCGGCGTTGTTCAACGTCAGACCGAGTGGGCCCTGGCTGGTGTCCACGCTGAGGCTGAGCGCCGAGTTGGCGTCGCCGGTCTGGATGCCTTCGGCGCGCGGCTTCTGCACGGGCTTGGCGGCGGGTTCGGCGCTGTCGCGATAGGTGCAGTTCACGCTGGCCGGTTTGGCCGCCGCGGGCGGGGGCGGCGCCGCGCCCGGCGTGCTGGACAGCGAAGCGTCCGGCGTCTGCGAGGCGCTGGCGGTCGAATCGGCGTTGTCGTCGCCGCGGGTCAGGAAATAGACGCCGGTGACGGCGGCGATCACCACCACCACGCCGAGCGCCGATCCGGCGATGGTGAGTTGCTTACGTTTGCGTGCGCGTTCGGCCCGGTTGGCGAGCTGTCGTTCCAGCTTGCGTTTCGCCGCCGTCCGGCGTTGTTCGTTGCTGGGCACTACCACGTTCCTCCCGTGCGGCGGCCGGGCGGCAGGCCCGGCCGGTCGCTGCTGGTCTGTTACTTCCGGTTCTAGAGTCTGCCATCTCCGGCGCGGTACGCCCGGATATCGCCCGGACCGGCCGCCCCGGGCAGGTGGCCGGGGCGGAACCGGTTGGACTCGACCGGGCCGGGTGGGGGAAACTGGTTCACCGTGACCAAGACCAGCAGCTTCTCCGCCCCGAAGGGGGTGCCGGATTACGTCCCGCCCGGTTCGGCCGAGTTCGTCGCGGTACGCGACGGCCTGCTCCGTGCCGCCCGACTCGCTGGGTACGGACATATCGAGCTGCCGGTCTTCGAGGACACGGAACTGTTCGCCCGGGGGGTGGGTGAATCCACCGATGTGGTGAGCAAGGAGATGTTCACCTTCTCCGACCGCAGCGACCGCAGCGTCACGCTCCGCCCAGAGGGCACCGCCGGCGTGATGCGCGCGGTGATCGAGCACGGATTGGATCGCGGTCAGCTCCCGGTGAAGCTGAGCTATTCGGGTCCGTTCTTCCGGTACGAGCGGCCGCAGAAGGGCCGCTACCGGCAGTTGCAGCAGGTCGGAGTGGAAGCCATCGGCATCGACGACCCCGCGCTGGACGCCGAGGTCATCGCGATCGCCGACGCCGGTTTCCGGAGCCTGGGCCTGACCGGCTTCCGATTGGAGATCACCTCCCTCGGGGACGAGACCTGCCGCCCGCAGTACCGCGAGCGGCTACAGGAATTCCTGTTCGGACTCGACCTGGACGCCGAGACGCGGCGCCGTGCCGAGATCAATCCGCTGCGGGTGCTCGACGACAAGCGGCCCGAGGTGCGGGAGATGACGGCGGGGGCGCCGCTGATGGTCGATCACCTGTCGGAGAGCGCGAAGACCCACTTCGAGCAGGTGCTCGCGTACCTGGACGGGCTCGGCGTGCCGTACGTCCTGAACCCCCGCATGGTGCGCGGCCTGGACTACTACACGAAGACGACGTTCGAATTCGTGCACGACGGGCTCGGGGCGCAATCCGGGATCGGCGGCGGCGGCCGCTACGACGGCCTCATGGCCGAGCTGGGCGGGCAGGCGCTGTCCGGTATCGGGTTCGGGCTCGGCGTCGACCGCACCGTCCTGGCACTGGCCGCCGAGGGCGTCACCGCGGGCGATCCGGCCCGTTGCGAGGTGTTCGGGGTGCCGCTCGGCGAGGCCGCCAAGCAGCGCATGGTGGTGCTGGCCGGGGCGTTGCGCGCGGCCGGGGTCCGGGTGGATCTGGCCTACGGCGATCGCGGTGTCAAGGGCGCCATGAAGGCCGCGGACCGGTCGGGCGCGCGATACACGCTGATCCTCGGGGATCGCGATCTGGGCGAGGGCACTGTCGGAGTGAAGGATATGCGGACCGGCGACCAGCGGCAGATCCCGCTGGACGAGGTGGTCACCGCCCTGACCGCGGAATAGGCTTGCCGGGCCCCGCCGCGTACGGCCCGTCGCGCTGGACAGGGGGTCGGCGCCTCCGGCACGAGCGCGCGGCGCTGATCATGGAGCGCGCGTTGTCCGACGGCGCGTAGTACTCTCCGGTGCGACCCCTGTCCCCGGACCGAAATGCGCTGCCGTGACCGATGCACACCTGCCCGACGCCGACCAGCGGATCGGGCTGGACCTGGTTGCTCCCGAGGCGTTCGCGCCGGTGCTGCGGCGGCTGGCGTTCGTGGCGATCGGCCTCGCTCTGGTGGTCGGGCTGATCACCGGCATCCTGTTCGGTCCGATCGCCGGGCTGGTGGCGGCGCTCGTAGTGGCCGTACCCGCAGTCGGGTACGCGGGGGCGGTTCGGCGGCGCCGGCTGTGGTTGCGGGGCTCCGCTGTCCAGGCCCGGACGCTGCTGCGGACCCGGACACTCGAGGTTCCGGCCGTGACCGGGGTCGAACTGCTGGTGTACCCCGGGCGGCTGAGCCGTCTCGCCCTGCGGCTCACCGCCGGCCCGGATCGGCAGGTCGTACCCCTGGCCATGTACACCGATGCCGGGAGTGGCCGGGAACTGCATCTGCTCGGCCTGCGGCGGCTCGCGGACGCCCTGGCAGGCAGCGAACTGCCCGCGGCGCTCGCGGTGGCGGATCTGCTGGTGCGCCAGTTGCGTGCCGAAGCCCGCGACGCGGCCCTGCCGGAGCGGCCGCTGTACCGGGCGGTGGGCCTGGCCCGGTCCAAGGATTATGTCGCCCCGATCGTCCTCACCGATCAGGAGATCGCGACTCTGCTCTGAACCGGTGGACCGGAGATTCCCGATCCGGCCGCCCCGCACACCGCTGCCGGGCCGCCGCTGCCGAAGTGCGCGGAGCTCGGGCGAGATGCGGGATCTCGGACCGGGCGGTGCGTTCTTCGGGGCATGAACGAGACGGGCTTCGCCGGTTCACGCTCGAGCTCGGCGCGAACGCCGTCGCGGACCGGCGGCAGATCGCGGCGTCCGCTGCCGCGGCCGGACGGATCAGCCGACGGTCCAGGTCTCCGGGCCGGTGAGCAGTTTCTGCAGTGATTCGGCCGCCACCGGGAACCGCTCCCGTGCCGCGGCGGTCTGGGCACGGACGCCGTCGTCGTAGGTCGGGCGGTCCACCGCCCGGAAGACACCCGTCACCACGTGATCGAGATCCTGGTCCGACAGCCGCGACAGCGCATAGGCGTACTCGGGGTCGTCGGTATGGGCGTCGTGGACCACGATCTCGTCCTCGGGCACATTCGCCGACGGCACCACGGCCATCCCGAACCCTCGCCGGACCACCGCGTATTCGTTATCGGCCCCGAAACGCAGCGGTTGGTCGTGGCGCAGGCGGATGAGCCGGGATTCGCTGTCGCCGCGGCGCAGCACGTCGAACGATCCGTCGTTGAAGATCGGGCAGTCCTGCAGGATCTCCACGAACGAGGTGCCACGGTGTTCGGCGGCCGCGCGCAGCACCTCGTTCAGGCCGGCGCGGTCGGAGTCCAGCGCCCGCCCGGCGAACGTCGCCTCGGCGCCCAGCGCCACCGACAGGGTGTTGAACGGGTGGTCCACCGAACCCATAGGCGTCGATTTGGTCACCTTGCCCGGTTCGGACGTGGGGGAGTACTGCCCCTTGGTGAGGCCGTAGATCCGATTGTTGAACAGCAGGATCGTCATGTTCACATTGCGGCGCAGCGCATGGATCAGGTGATTTCCGCCGATCGAGAGTGCGTCACCGTCGCCGGTGACCACCCATACCGAAAGATCCGGCCGGGTCACCGCCAGCCCGGTGGCGATCGCCGGGGCGCGGCCGTGGATGGAATGGATGCCGTAGGCGTCGAGATAGTACGGGAAACGACTCGAGCAGCCGATTCCGGAGACGAACATGAGGTTTTCCCGGCGCAGGCCGAGATCGGCCAGGAAGCCGCGCACCGTGGCCAGGATGACGTAGTCGCCGCACCCGGGGCACCAGCGCACCTCCTGATCAGAGGTGTAGTCCTTGGCCTTCTGCGGGCCGTCCGCAGTCGGCACGCCGGAGAGGCCCGAGACGGGTGTGATCCCGAGTTCGGTTCCGGCCAGCGAGGTTTCGACGATCGTCATGATGCGCCCCCGTTCGTGCGATACGTGGCCCGCGCCCGCGCGGCGAAGACCTTGTCGTGCTCCAGTTCGGCCAGCGATCCGTCCAGCGCCGCGTCGACCACGCCGACCAGCTCCTGCGCGGAGAAGGCCGTACCGGCGACCTTGGTCCAGGGTTGGACATCCACCAGGTACTTCGCGCGCAACAGCAGCGCCAGCTGACCACTGTTCATCTCCGGCGCGACGATTTTGGGATACCGGCGCAGCACCTCGCCCAGGCCGGGCGGCAACGGGTTCAGATGCCGCAGATGCAGTTGGGCCACGGCCCGGCCCTGCCGCCGCACTCGCCGGCATGCCTCGCCGATCGGTCCGTAGGAGCTACCCCAGCCGATCAGCAGGACCTCGGCCGTGCCGTCCGGATCGTCGACCTCGGCGGCCGGCACCGGGATTCCGTCGATCTTGGCCTGCCGCAGCCGCACCATGAGGTCGTGGTTCGCGGGATCGTAGGAGATGTCACCGCTGCCGTCGGCCTTCTCCAGGCCGCCGATGCGGTGCGCCCGCCCCGCCGTGCCCGGAACCGCGAGCGGCCGCGCCAGGGTCTCCGGATCGCGCGCATAGGGCTGGAAATCGCCGTCACCGCCGGGTTCGAAACCCGGATCGATCGGTGCGAGGTCGCGCACCGCGGGGATCGCCCACGGTTCGGACCCGTTGGCGATCGAGCCGTCGGAGAGCAGCAGCACCGGTGTCCGGTAGGTGAGGGCGATCCGGGCCGCTTCCACCGCGGTTGCGAAACAGTCGGCGGGCGACCGCGGCGCCAGCACCGGTACCGGTGATTCGCCGTTGCGCCCGAACAGGGCCTGCAGTAGATCGGCCTGTTCGGTTTTCGTCGGCAGCCCGGTGGACGGGCCGCCGCGCTGTACATCGACTATCACCAGTGGTAGTTCGGTCATCACCGCCAGCCCGATGGTTTCGCTCTTCAGCGCCAGACCCGGCCCCGAGGTACTGGTGACCCCCAGCGCCCCGCCGAGCGCCGCTCCGAGCGCCGCCCCGATCCCGGCGATCTCGTCCTCGGCCTGGAAGGTGGTGACACCGAAGTTCTTGTGTTTGCTCAGCTCGTGCAGGATGTCGGAGGCCGGGGTGATCGGATAGCTGCCCAGGAACAGCGGCAGCCCCGCGAGGGAGCCGGCGGTGACCAGGCCGTAGGCCAGCGCGGTGTTGCCGGTGATCTGCCGGTAGGTGCCGGCGGGCAGGGCGGCGGGGGCGACACGGTAGGTGGTGGCGAAGGCCTCCGTGGTCTCGCCGTAGTTCCAGCCCGCCCGGAATGCGAGGAGATTGGCCTCGGCGATATCCGGTTTCGCGGCGAACTTCTCCCGCAGGAACTTCTCGGTCCCGCCGAGGGGCCGCCCGTACATCCAGGACAGCAGCCCCAGCGCGAACATGTTCTTGGCGCGCTGCCCGTCCTTCTTGCCGACCCCGGTCGATTCGGTGGCGGCGAGGGTCAACGAGGTCATCGGGACCTGGTGGACCACGAAATCGGCGAGGCTGGTGTCGGCGAGCGGGTCGGCGGCGTAGCCGACCTTGGCGAGATTGCGTTTGCTGAACTCGTCGGTGTTGACGATGACAGTGCCACCGCGCGGCAATTCGCCCAGGTTGGCCTTCAAGGCCGCCGGGTTCATCGCGACGAGGACGTCCGGCTGGTCGCCGGCGGTGAGGATATCGTGGTCGGCGATCTGGATCTGGAACGACGACACACCCGGCAGCGTGCCCTGCGGCGCTCGGATCTCGGCGGGGAAATTGGGCTGGGTCGCCAGATCGTTCCCGAACGCCGCCGCCTCATGGGTGAACCGGTCTCCGGTGAGCTGCATACCGTCACCGGAATCGCCCGCGAAGCGGATGACGACGCGGTCCAATACCGCTGCGCCGGAGCCATTTCCGGCGGCGGCTTCGGTCTCGGGGCGGCCGATGCTGTCGTGGTGCGAAACCATACGCGTGCTTCACTTCCTCGTCGAAATGAGCTGCCGGTCGCCAAACTACCCCGGTGCGGGGGTGCCTCGCCGGGAAAAGCACGTGCCGGATGGGCGGCCGTTCGGGCGCGAGCGACCGAGGATGGGTACCTCAGGCCTACTACCAGCGTAGATGGTGTGGCCGACCGGGTCGAGTGGGCCGGCGGCGCGCCGTCCGCGTCCGTGATGTTCACCGATCGCCGATCAGTCTCGTCCACGCGAGGAGCGTGATCGGGTCATGGCGGCGAAGGCCGGCCGGCTCGGCGGTCAGGCGAAGAGTTCGAGCTGGGGCGCCGGCCGTGGTCGGGGGGCGGGGTCGGCCCGGGGGAGTTCGCGTCCCGCCGGGAGCAGACCGTGCTGATCGAGTAGTGGATCGATCCGTTCACGCAGCCAGGACGCGTATTCGGGAGCGACCACCGCACCGCGCCGGTACAGCTGGCGGTAGCGGCGCAGCAGCGCCGGATGGTTCTCGGCCAGCCAGCCCAGGAACCAGCCGCGGGTGCTGCCGCGTAGGTGCAACGGCAGCACCACCGCCGATACCGCGCCGGCCGCCGCGAGTTCGCCGAACAGTTCGTCGAGTTGGGCCCGGCCGTCGGTGAGGTACGGGATCACCGGCGCCACCATGACGTTCACCGCGAAACCGGCGTCGCTGCAGGCGCGCACCAGGTCCAGCCGTGCGCGCGGCGACGGGGTGCCGGGTTCGAGTCCGCGGTGGAGTTCGGGTTCCAGCAGCGCCAGCGATATTCCGATGTGCACCTCGACCTCGCGCGCGGCCAGCGTGAGCAGCGGTAGATCCCGGTGTAGCAGGCTGCCCTTGGTGAGAATCGAGAACGGTGTCCCGGAGTCGGTGAGTGCGCGGATTATTCCGGGCATCAGCCGATATCTGCCCTCCGCCCGCTGGTAGGGGTCGGTATTGGTCCCCAGCGCCACCTTCTCCCGGTGCCACGACCGCCGGGTGAGTTCGCGCCGCAGGATCGCGGCGATATTGGTCTTCACCACTATCTGGGTGTCGAAATCGGTTCCGGCGTCGAGTTCCAGATACTCGTGCGAACCACGCGCGAAGCAGTAGCGACAGGCGTGCGAACATCCCCGCATCGGGTTGACCGTCCATTGGAACGGTAGCTTCGACTCGTCGGGAACCTTGTTCAGCGCACTCTTACACAGCACTTCGTGGAAGGTGATGCCGTCGAATTCGGGAGTTCGTACGGTGCGGGCGAACCCGGCCCGGTCGAGGCCGGGCAGCGCGCCGTCGTCGGCATCCAGGGATTGGTTCTGCCACCGCACCGGACCAGTCGAACACGCGTTCTAAGTGCTGTCAAGCAGTCGGCGTGAAGTCGGGCAGCGGCGCGTGTGGATCGGCGAAGAACGCCACCAGATCGCGCACCGTGTCGTCGGTGGGCCGTGGCTGGTAGCCGAGTTCCCGGGTGGCCTTGTCGTGGTCGACCAGCGGCGCCGAAACCAGCGCGCCGAGTGCGGCTTTGGACACGATATCGGTGCCGAGCCGTTTGCCGATCGGCTCCAGCACCGGGATCAGTCCCGAGACCAGCTTCGGGGAGATGGAGAATCGGGGACCTTTCTTGCCGCCGTGCCGGGCGGCCATTCGGCACAGCTCGAGCATGGAGATCATCTCGCCGCCGATCAGGTAGTTCTCCCCGGTACGGCCGTGTTCACCGGCCAGGACGAGGCCGCGCGCGACATCGCGCACGTCGACCAGGTCGAAACCGCCGTCGATCATGGCGGGGATCCGGCCGCGGGCCGCGTCGCGCAGCGAGCGGTTGATCCGGGACAGCGGTGTGCCGTGGTCGGCGGGTCCGAAAACGCCGGTGGGATTGCAGATCACCGCGTCCAGGCCGGCTTCGACGACCTTGCGCAGCTCGAGTTCACCGGCCCATTTGGAGCGGTCGTAGACGGGCAGGCCTGGCTCGGTGGAACGCAGGGTGGTCTCGTCGATATTGCCGCCGCAGCTGTACTGGTCGAAGGCGTGGATCGAACTCGCGTGGACGAAACGGCGCGCCCCGACGGCGTGGGCGGCCGCGGCGACCACCCGCACGCCTTCGGTGTTCACCCGCCAGGCCAGATCGTGTTTATCGGCGAGGGTGATCACGGCGACCAGGTGATACACCAGTTCGGCGCCGTCCAGGGCGGTTCGCATGGATTCGGGATCCAGGACGTCGGCGCTCACCCAGGTGATGTTCGCGGCGCCGGGCTGCCGGGGCGGGACCCGATCGATGGCGACGATATCGTCGCCGCGCTCGGCGAGCAGCGGGAGCAGATTCGTACCCAGGTAGCCGGCTGCGCCGGTCACTGCGACCTTCATGGTGAAGAGAATATAGAACTTGTTCTAATTTGCAACAGGTTCTAGTTTTGTGGCCCGGGATCGTCTCGTGTGGGAATGGTTCGGTGGGCTATATTCGGGCGGCAACCATTTGGTGCCGCAGGGGTGTGTGTCGTTGCGGCGTACGGAGATGTCCCGAACGGTGGCCACGATGATGTTCAGCACGAATCAGGGGGGAGTTCGATGAGTAACGTCTCGGTAGTAACCGAAGCGCTGCGAGCGTTCGGAATCACGAATGCCGGGATCGGCACCGAGATCGCGGCGGCCGGCGATATCGACGCCGTGGCCAATGTCGCCGCGCTGACGCCGGTTTTCGGTTTGATCGGGGCCGACTATCTGGCCATGTTCGCCGCCGCCCAGGTATTGCAGGCGCGCGATGTCAATGATCTGTCGGCGAAATACCAGAAACTGTCGGCGGCCGCCTTCACCTCCGCCTTCAACTACGACGGCACCGACGATGCCACCGCCGGGGTGCTCGGCGCGGCCGGAGGTGGGTTGTGAGGCCGCTCGACACCACCGCCGCCACCGGCGTCATCGCACCCGAACTCCAGCAGGCGGTGCCGTCGGCGTCCACGAGCGCCCCCGCCGTCGCGCCGGCCGTCCAGCCGGATCCGGGCGCGGCCGTCCAGGATGTACCGCTGGCCCAGCTCCCGGACGGTGAGATGCCGCTCGAAGCGCCGGAATTCGTGCTGTCCCAGCGGATCTCGGAAGAGACCCACGCGGCGACGGGTATGCCCACGGCGGGTTTCCCCGGTGCGCCGGGTCTCACCGGGGACGCGCCCGCCGCGCAGGACATCTTGTCGGGCGCGGTCGACGATGCCTCCGGTCAGGCGAATCAGCTGCTCGGCGCGGTGAACCAGGCTGCCGCGCCCGTGGTCGAGGCAGCCGACGGCGTGCTCGGCCAGGCGCTGTCCGCCGTCGGCGCCGGAGCATCTTCCGGACCCGGGACGCCGTCCGGTGCGGCGGCTACGCCCGCGGCGGCCGCCCCCGCGCTGCCCGCCGATCCGGTCGGCGATCTGCTCGGCGGCGCCGCACTGCCCGCGCTGCCGGGTATCGACGTGCTCTTCCAGCCGATCCACGACCTGCTGAGCAGTTTCGGCACCGGCGTCATCGGCGCGCTGGATCCGACCGCGATCCTGAGCCAGTCGTCGAAGATCATCGAAACAGCCATGGGAGTGGGGAAGAGCAGTCTGACCGCGATGGGTCAGGTCTGGGAGAGCGACGCCGCCCAGACCGCGCAGACCGCCGGGCAGGAGGCCAACAACTCCGGTCTGGAGACCAGCCAGCGCGGTATCGACATCTCCGCCCTGACGCAGCTCGCGGCCGGTGTGGTGCAGCAGGGCAACGCCCAACTCAGCACCATCGCCACCTCGTTTCTCGGCCAGGCGGTCGCCTTGGCCCCCGTGGTGATGACCCCGCCCGCGCAGACCGCGCTGATCGCCTCGGCCACCGAACACCTGGGCCAGGCCGTGATCGTGGCCAACGCCACCCGCGGTGATCTCGCGGGCAAGACCGCGGAGCTCGGCGGCATGGTGCAGAACCTGGTCGGCGTCGACGGACAGCAGGCCGCCGCGGCCGCGCAGGACGTGGCGCAGAGCGTCGGTGAACCGATCATGCAGCAGGCGCAGAGTCTGGCCTCCGATCCTTCGGGTCTGGAATCGGTGCTGGGTTCTTCCGCCGACGACCCCGCTGCCACGACTCTCGCCGGTCTGCACTCCGGCAGCCCGAGCACCACTCCCGGTAGCCCGGGGCTCTCGACGGGCAGCCCGGGACTCTCGACCGGATCGCCCAGCGGCAGCCCGAGCCTGCCCGGTTCCCCGCTGGCGGGAGTACCGGGCTCGACCCAGAATCCGCTGACGAACGTGATGCGTCCGGGCGGCTTCGCCGGGATGCCCAACCCGGCGGCCACCTCGCCCGCCTCGAGTTCGTTCATGGGTTCGCCGGGCGGGGCCGGGGCCGGCGGGCAGCGCAACAGCGACGAGGAACACTCCCGCACGGTCGAGTCGTACCGCAGCACCACCGGCAACGACGATCTCACCGGACCGTTGGGTGAATCGGCGCCCGAGGTGATCGGGGCGGTCGACGCCGACGAGGACGCCGGTTACGACAACCAGTTCTGAAGTTACGTGCGCGGGAAATCAGCTACGCGCGGGAATCAGCGCAGGGCGGGCGGGCTGCTGAGATCCGCGGCCGAGTAGGTGTCGCAGGCCCGGACTTCGCCGGTGCGGTATCCGGTGAGGAACCACTTCTGCCGCTGTTCGGAGGCGCCGTGCGTCCATGCCTCCGGGTTCACCCGGCCGTGGGCGGTCTCCTGGATCCGGTCGTCACCGACCGCCGACGCGGCCGACAGGGCGTCCTGGATATCGGTATCGGTCAGCGGCTGTAGAAACGGTGTATCCGCACCCGGTGCCGGCGTCTTGTCCGCGTAATGCGCCCAGATACCCGCATAACAATCGGCTTGTAGCTCGGTGCGCACCGCGCCGGATTCCGGCCCGCGCGGGTCCTGCTGCGCACGGCCGATATCGCCGAGCAGGGTCTGTATGTGATGGCCGACCTCGTGTGCCACCACATATTCCTGGGCGAGAGGGCCGCCGGTGGCGCCGTACCGGTCCACCAGCTCCTGGAAGAAGGCGACATCGAAATAAGCCGTCCGGTCGGCCGGGCAGTAGAACGGTCCGACATCGCTGGTGGCATACCCGCAGCCGGTCGAGATACCGCCGGTGAACAACCGGATGCCGGGCGGCTCGTAGGCGGTGCCGGTCTGCTCCGGCAGTTCCTGGGACCACACCGCGTCCAGGCTCTGCGCGGTGAACACAACCCTGCAGTCCACATAGTTGTTGGCGTCCGCACCGGTCCGGCAGTGGTCGGGGGTGCCCGCCGCGACCTCGGCGCTCTGCCCCGGATCCTGGGCGCCGGTGAACTCACCGAGGACCGAACCCGGATCGCCGCCCACGAGCAATGCGAACACCAGGACGATCAGGCTGCCGGCCCCGCCGCCGAGGGCGAGTTTGCTGCCCCGGCCCGGGCCGCCGCCCGAGGAAGCGCGTCCGGGGTCGATCGGCAAACTCTCGTTGAAAGTCATGGCTGATCCCGTCTGTGAACGTGGACGTCGCAGCGTGCTCGGGTGTGGGCAATATATCCGTTTACGTCCGCTCGGCGGGGCCCACTACGATGGCAACCGCATCCGGAGGCCGTCCCGGTGTGCTCCGACCGTCGAAAGGAATACCGTGCTGCGCACCCACTTGGCCGGTTCATTGCGAAGTGAACAGGCCGGTCAGACCGTCACCCTCTCCGGTTGGGTGGCACGGCGGCGTGACCACGGTGGCGTGATCTTCATCGATCTGCGCGACGCCTCCGGCGTGGCGCAGGCAGTGTTCCGGGAGGGGCCGGCGGCCGAGCAGTCGCACCGGCTGCGGGCGGAATACTGTGTGCGGATCGTCGGCGTGGTCGAACCCCGCCCGGAGGGCAACGAGAACCCGGAGCTGCCGACCGGCGCCATCGAAGTCGACGTCAAAGAGCTCGAAGTGCTCAACGAGAGCGCGCCGCTGCCGTTCCAGCTCGACGACCAGCCCGGCGAGGAAGCCCGCCTCAAATACCGCTATCTGGACCTGCGTCGTGAGGCTCCCTCCCATGCCATCCGGCTGCGGTCCAAGGTCAACGCCGCCGCGCGCTCGGTACTCGCCGGGCACGAATTCATCGAGGTCGAAACCCCGACGCTGACCCGCTCCACCCCCGAGGGCGCGCGCGACTTCCTGGTGCCCGCCCGGCTGCAGCCCGGCAGCTTCTACGCGCTGCCGCAGAGCCCGCAGCTGTTCAAGCAGCTGCTGATGGTGGGCGGTATCGAACGGTACTTCCAGATCGCCCGCTGCTACCGCGACGAGGATTTCCGCGCCGACCGCCAGCCCGAGTTCACCCAGCTCGATCTGGAGATGAGTTTCGTGCGGCAGGAAGACGTCATCCTGCTGGCCGAGGACATCCTGGTGGCGCTGTGGGAGCTCATCGGTTTCCGGATTCCCACACCGATCCCGCATATGACCTACGCCGAGGCGATGCGGCGGTTCGGCAGCGATAAGCCCGACCTGCGTTTCGGGGTGGAGATCACCGAATGCACGGAGTACTTCGCGAACACCCCGTTCCGGGTGTTCCAGGCGCCCTACGTCGGTGCGGTCGTCATGCCGGGCGGAGCGGGGCAGCCGCGGCGCCAGCTCGACGCCTGGCAGGACTGGGCCAAACAGCGGGGTGCCAAGGGGCTGGCCTATGTGCTGGTCGGCGAGGACGGCGCGCTCACCGGTCCGGTGGCCAAGAACCTCAGTGAGGACGAGCGGGCGGGGCTGGCCGCGCATGTGGGCGCCGAGGCGGGCGACTGTGTGTTCTTCGCGGCCGGACCGGCCAAGGCGCAGCGCGCGTTGCTCGGCGCGGCACGCGCGGAGATCGCGCACCGGGTCGGCCTGATCGACGAGAACGCGTGGTCGTTCGTGTGGATCGTGGACGCCCCGCTGTTCGAACCGGCAGCCGACGCCACTGCCAGCGGCGATGTGGCGCTGGGCTATTCCGCGTGGACGGCGGTGCACCACGCTTTCACCTCGCCCAAACCGGAATCGATCGACACCTTCGACACCGACCCCGGTTCCGCGCTCGCCTACGCCTACGACATCGTGTGCAACGGTAACGAGATCGGCGGCGGCAGTATCCGTATCCACCGGAAAGACGTGCAGGAACGCGTATTCGCGGTGATGGGGATCAGCGAGGCGGAGGCACAGGAGAAGTTCGGGTTCCTGCTGGACGCGTTCGCCTTCGGCGCGCCGCCGCACGGCGGTATCGCCTTCGGCTGGGACCGGATCGTGGCCCTGCTCGCCGGGCTCGACTCGATCCGCGAGGTGATCGCCTTCCCGAAAACCGGCGGCGGCGTCGACCCGCTCACCGACGCACCGGCGCCGATCACCGCGCAACAGCGCAAGGAAGCCGGTCTGGACGCCAACCCCCAGTCCAAGGAGAAAGGGGCCGACGGTAACGGCAACGGTGCGGTGCGGACCGCGTCGAGCGGGGGCGGCGTCGCGTAACGGGCGCTAGACAGGTGCCAGCGGGCCGCCGGTGAGTGTGCGATACGCGTAGGTGACCGCGATCGTCGCCACCGGCCCCGCCACCAGCAGGCCGAACCCGCATGCCAGCAGCCCCAGCGCCGTCACCACGACCACGGTCAGCACCAGCAGCAGTACCCGCCACGGGTCGCGCAGGACGAGCAGGAAACTCGATTTGATCGCCTCCATCGGGGTCTGACCCTGCTCGATCGCGAAGTGCAGCGAGAACATACAGCCGATCCCCACCACGATCCCGGGAATCAGGCACAGTGCGGAGGCGAGAGTGGTCGCGAGGAAGGCCAGCAGCGCCGTCAGGAACGCGTTCCCGATGCTGCCCAGATAGAAATAGGAGCCGAAACCGGGGCGGTAGCCGTCGGTCTCATAGAGCGCTCCGCGGACCATGGTGGCCTGGAGTAACCACAATCCGGCCATGACGGCGGCGAATATCACCAGCAGGGTCAGTGCCGATCCCGGTTCCACGACCCTGGCGACCAGATAGAACAGCAGATAGATGATCAGGCCGAGGGAGGTCACCGCGACCCACGGGCCGGGGTTGAGCCGGAATTTCTCCAGGCCGTAACTGAGCGCGTGCCCGACATCGAGCCGACCGGGGATGCCCGTGCCCAGCGCCTGATACCCGTAGACCTGCTGGTTCGGGTCCGGGCCGGTGCCGGGCGGGCCGTAGACCGGCTGTCCGGACGCCGCATCGGTTTCCGTGCTGCCATGGGGGGTGGTCGGCCCGGGGACGCCCGGCCCCGCGGGATCCACCGGTGGGGCGTAGCGCGGTGCCGCGGGCAATTCCGCCGCGCCCGGCGGGTGCGCTGCGACCGATTTCCCGGCCGGTGTGACGCCACCCGGCCGATCGGCGGCCGGTGGCGTGTCCGGACTCACCGAGGTGTGGCCCGATTCGGGTGTGGCGGCAGGGCGCGGGCCCGCGGCGTCGTCGGGCCGGGTACGCGCCACGGCCTCCGGCCGGGTGCCTGCGGTGGCCGGATCGCCGGGAGAACCCGGGGCGGAACGCGGTGTGTCGGTCACGCTGGCATACCTTTCGACGCAACTGGTTTCCGGTGTGGCGCACAGCAGTTCAGATCGAGAAAACCCGACCCGCACAGCGGTGTCAAGCAGGCCGTGCGCACGGCCCGGAATACACCGGACACGCCGGACGACACGGAAAGGTTGTCGAACCGCTCGCTAGAAGTGACCGAATGCGAGTAACTTGAGATGCGATGACTGCACTACTGGCCGAACGAGCCACCGAAGTCGTATCCGCAGCGCAGCAGTTGCTCACAAAGCGAATGGGTGCTCCGGTGAAGCTGAGCGATCCCACCGAACTCAGCGGTAGCGGACGAACCACTGTCCTACGCGTCCGGGTCGCCGAGAACGCTTTCTCGCTACCTCGCACCCTGATAATCAAGCAGGTGCGCGGTTCCGTGCCCGACCCCAAGAACGTGACGATCACGCCGGGCGTCGCGAGCGTGGATTCGGCATTTCTCCGGGAAGCGGTGTCCTATCAGTTCACCACCGCGCTGAGCCGCGGCGAGCGTCCCGGCGCCTATCTGATCGCGCACAGCCTGCCCGATCGTCTGCTGGTTCTCAGCGATCTGGGTGAGAACACCAAACTCACCGACGTACTGAGTTCGGGAGCCGAACCGGCCACCCGCAACGCGATGATGGCGTTCGCCCAAGCACTCGGCCGGATGCACGCCGCGACCGTCGGGCGCGAACCCGATTTCGTCGCGCTGCTGCGCCGCGTCGATGTGGTGCACCGGGTGGACGGGATCGTGCAGCAGGCCGAAGCCGCGGTCGCCGAGATGCCGGCGCTGTTGCGGCACGAACTCGGCATCGAGGTGCCCGACGAGGTGACCGAGCAGATCACCCACGGCGCCCGGCTCTTCTCGGGTGGCCGGTTCCGTGCGTTCAGTCCGTCGGATCTGTGCCCGGACAATGTGATCCTCAACGAGGAGGGCGCCCGAATCCTCGACTACGAATGGGGCGGATTCCGCGACGCCACCCTCGATATCGCCTACGCGCTCGTGTCGTTCCCCGGATGCCTCTGCGATATCGAACTCTCCCGTGAACGAGCCACTCAGATGGTGGAGGCCTGGCGCAGCGAGGTCGTCGGCGTCTGGCCGGCGCTGGCCGACGACACTCTGCTGGCGGACAAGATCCTCGAGGCCAGACTGATCTGGGTCTGGCTGAGCACCTATTGGTTCCTGCCCGCCGATCACGCACGAATCGCCGTCGCACGGGAACACGGTCTCTCGGTGCCGCGGTCCGACGCGCTGCTCAACCGGTGGGCGGGCCTCGCCGAGGACGCACGGTGCATCGGCAACGACGCGGTCGGCGATTTCGCCGAAGCGGTGTGCGCGGTCCTCGATGAACACCTGAGCTGAACCATCTGCCCCGCCTCCGGCGGGAAGCGGCCGCTGACCCGGAGTCCGTGCCGGACGCGGTGTCGGCGGCGGACGGTACGGTCGCAGGCATGAGTGACGGTCTGTTCGATATGCCCGGTGTGGGGGCGGTCGCACCGGATATCGCCTCGCCGGACGCGGCCGCGCGGGCGAGTGGAGCGCGGGCGCCGCTGGCGGTGCGGATGCGGCCCGACACATTGGACGAGGTCGTCGGACAACAACACCTGCTCGGGCCCGGATCGCCGCTGCGCCGGCTCGTCGAAGGCTCGGGTGCGGCGTCGGTACTGCTCTACGGCCCGCCCGGCACGGGGAAGACCACGCTCGCGTCGCTGATCTCGCATGCCACCGGCCGGCGGTTCGAGGCGTTGTCCGCGCTCTCGGCCGGGGTCAAGGAAGTCCGGGCGGTGATCGACATCGCGCGGCGGCGGTTGACTGCGGGGGAGCAGACCGTGCTGTTCATCGACGAGGTGCACCGCTTCTCCAAGACCCAGCAGGACGCGCTGCTGGCCGCGGTCGAGAACCGGATCGTGCTGCTGGTGGGCGCGACCACGGAGAATCCGTCGTTCTCGGTGGTGGCGCCGCTGCTGTCCCGGTCGCTGGTGCTGCAGTTGCACGGGCTCGGCCCGGACGAGATCCGGGCCGTGCTCACTCGCGCGATGGCCGATCGGCGGGGTCTCGACGGGCAGTACACGGTTACGGCTGAAGCGTTGGACCATATCGTGCGCATCGCGGGTGGTGACGCGCGGCGCGCGCTCACCGCGCTGGAGGCGTCGGCGGAATCGTCGCTGGACGGGACGGTCGGCCTCGACCTGGTGGCCGCCAGTATCGATAAGGCCGCCGTACGCTACGACCGGGCCGGCGATCAGCACTACGACGTGATCAGTGCGTTCATCAAGTCCATCCGCGGCTCCGATGTCGACGCGGCGCTGCACTACCTCGCCCGGATGTTGACCGCCGGCGAGGATCCGCGATTCATCGCCCGCCGGCTGATGATCCATGCCAGCGAGGACATCGGCATGGCCGATCCGACCGCGTTGCAGACCACCACCGCGGCCGCGCAGGTCGTGCAGCTGGTCGGTCTGCCGGAGGCCCGGCTCGCGCTGGCCCAGGCGACCATCCATCTGGCGACCGCGCCGAAATCGGGCGCGGTGGTGGCCGCCCTCGGCGCGGCCATGGCCGATGTGGCGGCGGGGAAAGCGGGCACGGTGCCGCCGCATCTGCGCGACGGGCACTATTCGGGCGCGGAGCGGCTCGGGAATGCCCAGGGTTACCGCTATCCCCATGACGACCCGGGCGGGGTGCTCGCCCAGCAGTACCCGCCGGACGAATTGGTCGGCGTCGACTATTACCAGCCCACCGATCACGGTCATGAACGGACCGTCGGACCTCGGGTGAGCACGCTGCGCAGGATCGTCCGGGGTCGCGGCCCCGGTTAACCCGGCTCGGTGATAAATGGGGTGCACCGCACCGGTAGGCTGGATATCCGTGCAGACCCACGAGATCAGACGGCGGTTCCTGGACCATTTCGTAAGTGCCGGGCATACAGAGGTGCCCAGTGCATCGCTGATTCTCGACGACCCGAACCTGCTGTTCGTGAACGCGGGCATGGTGCAGTTCAAACCGTATTTCCTCGGTCAGCAGACCCCGTCGTTCCCGCGTGCGACCAGCGTGCAGAAGTGCGTGCGTACCGGTGATATCGAGGAAGTCGGCGTCACCACGCGGCACAATACGTTCTTCCAGATGGCGGGTAATTTCTCGTTCGGCGACTACTTCAAGGAAGGCGCCATCCGCTTCGCCTGGGAACTGATCACCAAGTCCCAGGAGGAGGGCGGTTACGGGTTCGATCCGGGACGGATCTGGGTCACCGCCTATGAGGACGATCCCGAAGCCGCGGAGATCTGGCGCCGGGTCGCCGGGATCCCGGACGAGCGGATCCAATTCCGGGACGGCAAGGACAACTACTGGGATATGGGTGTGCCCGGTCCCGGCGGACCCTGCTCGGAGATCTATTACGATCGGGGACCCGAATACGGCCGCGACGGTGGTCCCGTCGTCGACGAGGACCGCTACCTGGAGATCTGGAATCTGGTCTTCATGCAGGACATCCGCGGCGAGGACAGCCCGAAGCAGGGGTTCCCGCCGGTCGGGGTGCTGCCGAAGAAGAACATCGACACCGGCATGGGTGTCGAGCGCATCGCGCTGCTGCTGCAGGGCGTCGACAACGTGTACGAAACCGACCTGCTGCGCCCCATCATCGACAAGGCCGAGGAACTCACCGGCCGCTCCTACGGTGTCGAGCACGCCGACGATGTGCGGTTCCGGGTCATCGCCGACCATGCGCGTACCGCCGCGATGCTGATCGCCGACGGGGTCAACCCCGGTAACGACGGCCGGGGATATGTGCTGCGCCGGCTGCTGCGCCGCATCGTGCGCTCGGCCCGGCTGCTCGGCGCCGAGCAGCCGGTGATGAGTGATTTCATGCGGGTTGTGAGCGATCTGATGGCGCCCTCCTATCCGGAGCTGGCCACCGATTACACGCGTATCGAGACCGTCGCGGTCGGCGAGGAGACGGCGTTCCGCAAGACCTTGAGCACCGGGTCGAAACTGTTCGACGAAACCGCCGACCAGGTGCGGAGCGCCACACCCAAGGGCGCGACCGGCACCATTTCCGGGGCCGACGCCTTCACCTTGCACGACACCTACGGTTTCCCGATCGACCTCACCCTGGAGATGGCCGCGGAGGCGGGGCTGTCGGTGGACGAGCAGGGCTTCCGGACGCTCATGGCCGAGCAGCGGCGGCGCGCCAAGGAAGACGCGCACGCGCGCAAACACGCGCACGCGGATCTGTCGGTGTACAAGGAACTGGTCGACCGCGGCGATACGGAGTTCACCGGGTTCGACGAGCTGACCTCCGAGGCCCGGGTGCTCGCGCTGATCGGCGACGGTGTCCGGGTGCCGACCGCGCTCGCCGGCACCGATATCGAGGTGATCCTGGATCGCAGCCCGCTCTATGCCGAATCGGGTGGCCAGATCGCCGATCGCGGCACGATCACCGCAGCGGGCACGAAACTGACCGTCAACGACGTACAGAAGATCGCGAAGAAGCTCTGGGTGCACCGGTGCACGGTGGAGCAGGGGCAGATCACCGAGGGCGATGTGGTGCTGGCCCAGGTGGATCCCGACTGGCGACGCGGCGCCACCCAGGGTCATTCGGGCACCCATATGGTGCACGCCGCCCTGCGGCAGATCCTGGGACCCAATGCGGTACAGGCCGGGTCGCTGAACAAACCGGGGTATCTGCGGTTCGACTTCAACTGGCAGGGGCAGCTCTCCGAGCAGCAGAAGGCCGATATCGAGGCGGTGTCCAACGACGGTGTGGGCGCCGACTACCCCGTGAACACCTTCGTCACCGATCTGGCGAAAGCCAAGGATATGGGTGCGCTGGCGCTGTTCGGGGAGAACTACGGCGACCGGGTGCGCGTGGTGGAGATGGGTGGGCCCTTCTCCATGGAACTGTGCGGCGGTACGCATGTGGGTCATTCCTCGCAGATCGGCCCGATCACGCTGCTGGGCGAATCCTCGGTGGGCTCGGGCGTGCGCCGAGTGGAGGCGTTCGTGGGACTGGATTCCTATCGCCACCTGGCGAAGGAACGGGCGCTGCTCGCCGGTGTCGCGTCGATGTTGAAGGTCCCCTCCGACGAGGTGCCGGGCCGAGTCGAGCAGCTGGTCGATCGGCTCAAGATCGCTGAGAAGGAACTGGAGCGGACCAAGGTGGCGGCGGTGCTGTCCTCCGCGGGCGCCTACGCGGACGCCGCGGAACGCTTCGGCGAGGTGCTGCTGGTCGCCGCGGCCGCGCCCGCGGGCGTCTCGGCGGGCGATCTGCGCACGCTGGCCACCGATATTCGTGGGCGGCTGGGCAGCACACCCGCCGTCGTGGTGTTGCTCGGAAATAACGAGGGCAAGGTGCCGTTCGTGGTGACCGTGAACAAGCCGGCCCAGGGGCTGGGCTTCGCCGCGGGTGATCTCGTGGCGGTGTTCGGCCCGAGTATCGCGGGCCGCGGTGGCGGGAAGCCCGAGATGGCGCAGGGCGCCGGTTCGGATCCGTCGGGTATCGACGCGGGACTGGCTGCCGTCCGCAGCCATATCGGCGCGCACGCCGGCTGATGGCGGCAGGCTCGGAGGCGCGGCCTCCGGTCGACCGGCCCGACCCGGCTACCGATCCGGGCCGGGGCCGTCGGCTCGGCATCGACGTGGGCAGTGTGCGGGTCGGTGTGGCCGCCAGCGACCCCGACGGGATCCTCGCGACCCCGGTGGAGACCGTGCCGCGGGACAACCGCGCGCGCCGGTCCGGTCGGGCCGCGCGCGGGTCCGCGGACCCGGCGCACGGCTCCACCGCCGGCGCGGACAGGTCCGCCGCGACCGATATCACGCGGATAGTCGCACTCGCGCACGAGTACGAGGCAGTGGAGGTCGTCGTCGGTCTTCCGCGCACGCTGCGCGGGGAGAACGGGACCGCGGCGCGGCTGGCGACCGAGTTCGCCGAAAGGTTGCGCGACTCGCTGCCCGAAGTGCCGATCCGGCTTTCCGACGAACGTTTGACTACGGTGTCTGCTGCACGCGCTCTGCGGGACAGCGGTGTTCGAGCGCGCGGTCAGCGGCAGGTGATCGACCAAGCGGCTGCTGTGTCGATCCTGCAGAGCTGGTTGGACGAACGGAGTTCAGTGATGAGGTCGGCCGAGGACGCGGCACGGGCCGCGTTGTCCGGAGACGATGAATGACAGATCGATGGGCGCAGGCGGAGGCGCGATTCCGGCAGCGTGAGGCCGAGCGGCGATACCGCCGCGACGATCAGGCCTGGGAACGTTCCCGCCGGGGGCGGGCCGCGCCGGTGGCCGAAGAGCCGGACTGGGACGACGATCCCGAGGGCGGCTGGGATCCCTTGGAAGACGACGACACCGCCGTCATTCCCCGGTATGTCGATGACGAAGACGATTTCGACGACGATTTCGACGATGAACCCGAACCCGAACCCAGACCCCGTACCCGCCGTCGCGCCGGCGCGCGCACCGCGCCGCCGCGCGGTGGCCGGGCCGCCGCCCGGAAGGCCGCCCGCAAACAGGAGGGCGGCCGCCGCAAACTGATCTGGGTGGCCGCCGGGGTCCTGCTCGTGCTGGTTCTGGGCGCCGGTGTGTACAAGCTGGTCAACCGCTACACCCCGGCCGAGGATTTCGCCGGTCCCGCCGGCGCTCCGGTCGTGGTTCAGGTGAAGAACGGGGACACCGCCACCGAGATCGCCTCGACCATGGCCGATGCCGGGATCGTCGCCAGTTCCGCCGCCTTCTACGAAGCCGCCGTGCAGGACGAGGGTATGAACGCGGTACAGCCCGGCTACTACGCGATCCCGGTGCACAGCCCGGCCGCGGACGCGGTCGCGGCGCTGGTGGCACCCGGGTCGAGGGTCGGGAATGTGGTCGTCTCCGAGGGGCGGCAGCTGCACGATCAGCACGATGTGAACACCGGTGCGCGCAAGGAGGGGATCTACACCAAGATCGCCGCCGCCAGTTGCGTGGGCGCCGAGCCCGAACACCGGTGCGTCACCTACGAACAACTGGAGCAGGCCGGCGCCGGAACCGATCTGGCCGCGCTCGGGGTTCCGGAATGGGCGGTCGACGCCGTCCGGCAGGTGCCCGATCGCGCGCGTCAGCTCGAGGGGCTGATCGCGGCCGGCAGCCTGGATTTCGATCCGAGTGGATCGGCGCAGGATATTCTGCGGCAACTCGTCGGTGAGAGCGCCCGCAGCTACGAATCCACCGGGCTGCTGGAATCCGGCCGCATCAACGGTCTGAGTCCGTACGAGACGCTGATCGGCGCCTCACTCGTGGAACGTGAAGCGCTGCCCCAGGATATGAGCAAAGTCGCCCGCGTGATCGTGAACCGGCTGGACATCGACCAGCCGCTGCAGTTCGACTCGACCGTCAACTACGCGCTCGACAAAACCGAGGTCGCGACCACCGACGCCGACCGCGGCCAGACCACGCCGTGGAACACCTACGCCATGCCCGGGCTGCCTGCCACCCCGATCTCCTCGCCGTCGATCGCGGCGCTGGAAGCGATGGAGGAGCCGGAACCCGGTACCTGGCTGTATTTCGTCACGGTGGACAAGCAGGGCACCACGCTGTTCACCGAGAGCTACTCCGAACACCTGGCGAATATCGAACTCGCGATGGAAAGCGGGATTCTCGACAGTGGGCGCTGATTCGGCGGGGTCGCGCCGCGCCGCGGTGCTCGGCAGCCCCATCACCCATTCGAAATCCCCGCAGCTGCATCTGGCCGCCTATCGCGCGCTCGGTCTCGACTGGACCTACGAGCGGATCGAGTGCACCGCCGACGAGCTGCCCCGTCTGGTCGACGGGCTGGGCCCGGAGTGGGCCGGGTTGTCGGTGACCATGCCGGGCAAGGAAGCGGCCCTGGCCTACGCCCAGGAACGCACCGAACGAGCGGTTCTGGTGGGGTCCGCCAACACGCTGGTCCGGACCGCGACCGGCTGGCGTGCCGACTGCACGGACGTGGACGGGGTGCTGGGCGCGCTGCGCGGCGGCGGTGTGACCGAGTTGTCCGAAGCGGTGGTGCTCGGCGCGGGAGGCACCGCGCGGCCCGCCCTGCTGGCGCTCGCCGAACTCGGGGCCGCCGGCGTCACCATTGTGGCTCGCGATGCCGGCCGGGCGGCGGGTGCGCGTGACCTCGCCGATCGACTCGGTATGGCCACCGAGTCGATCGGGTTCGACGCCCCGGAGCTGGCGGCGGTATGCGCCCGAGCCGGAGCCGTGGTGAGCACCGTCCCGTACCCGGCTGCCGCGGCGGTCGCCGCAATGGTGGCGGCCGCCCCCGTCGTGCTCGACGCCCTGTACAATCCGTGGCCCACTCCGCTCGCGGAGGCGGTCACCGCGGCCGGGCACACGGTGATCGGCGGTCTGCAGATGCTGCTCGAACAGGCCTACGGGCAGGTCGAGCAGTTCACCGGGCAGCCCGCGCCCCGGGCGGCGATGGCGGCGGCACTCGCCGACCTCGGCTGATCCGGGCGATATCCGTACCGGATCGGGACGAATTTCTGTAACGGGTTCTAGCTTGGTCCGCGGGGCGTTATGGTGATCGGCATGACTGCGTGGTTGTTGCGGGCACTGGCGCTCGGTGGACTGGCCGTCGTGCTGCGGGTGCTCCTCGGGTTCGCGATGGGGTACATCCCGACCTACGGACTGTGGTTGCGGCTGCTGTGCCTGGTGGTCCTGATCGGAGTCGCGGTGGCGTGGGGCGTACGCGACGGCCGGGCCGATCGCCGCGAGCACCCGAACCCCGAACAGGGTGTCGATCTGACGATCCGGTGGTTGCAGACCGCGGTGGTCGCGGGAATCGGCAGCGGACTGGTGTCCTGGCTGCTGGATTTCCTGCCGAAGGTCGATCTCGGCGACGGCGGTCTGCTCTTCGAGGCCACCGCCGGTTCGGCGTTCATCCTGCTGCTCGTCTTCGTTCCCGGGCTCATCGGCGTGGCCGTCGGGCGGCGGCTGGGGAGCCGCGACAACAATCGTTCCACCGCGGGCGCGCCCGCGCTCGGCTCACCTGCCTGAGGCCGATCGCGCGCCCGGCCTGCTGAGCCCATTTCTGCGGGCCACAGCTCCCGATCCGGCCTCCGCGAGTCGGCTCATTCGGAATCGTGCTGTGGGCGCCGCGGTGGTCCGGCGGAGCACGGCGGCCGGGATTTACGGTGGTGCGACGATCCGCCGCACCACCGGACTCTCACAGCAGGATCGCGCCACCCCCGGCTGTACCGGCGCCGGCGACCGCCGAATACGCCGCGGCGAGCAGCGCGGGGTCGGGGCCCTCCAACCGGCCCGGTTTGGCCAGCCCGTCCAGCACCACGAACCGCAGGACACCGGAACGGGTCTTCTTGTCCGTCTGCATCGACTCCAGCAGTTGCGGCAGGGCATCGGGATCGTAGGTGGTGGGCAGGCCGACACTCTCCAGGATGCTGCGATGCCGGTCGGCGGTGGCGTCGTCGAGACGACCGGCCAGGCGGCCCAGCTCCGCCGCGAAGACCAGACCCACCGATACCGCTGCGCCGTGGCGCCAGCGGTAGCGTTCCCGGCGTTCGATGGCGTGCCCGAGGGTATGGCCGTAGTTGAGGATCTCGCGCAGCGCGGACTCCTTGAGGTCGACCGCGACCACCTCGGCCTTGACCGCCACCGCGCGGCGGACGAGTTCCGGGAGTACCTCACCGGTCGGGTCGAGCGCGGCCTGCGGATCGCGTTCGATCAGGTCCAGGATCACCGGGTCGGCGATGAAACCGGCCTTGATGATCTCCGCCATCCCGGCGACGATTTCGTTGCGCGGCACGGTTTCCAAGGTCACCAGATCCACCAGCACCGCCGACGGCTCGTGGAAGCATCCGACGAGGTTCTTGCCGGCCTCGGTGTTGATCCCGGTTTTTCCGCCCACTGCCGCGTCCACCATGGCCAGCAGTGTGGTGGGCACGTGCACGATTTTCACGCCGCGCATCCAGGTCGCGGCGACGAAACCGGCGAGGTCGGTGGCGGCGCCGCCACCGAGGCCGACCACCACATCGCTGCGGGTGAGGCCGATCCGGCCCAGCACCTCCCAGCAGAACCCGGCGACCGCGAGTTCCTTACCGGCTTCCGCGTCCGGGATCTCGATGCGATGCGCGTCGACCCCGGCCTCGGCCAGTGCGCTGCGCACCACCTCGGCGGTTTCCACCAGCGAGGGCTGATGGAAGAGGGCGACGGTGCGTACCCCGCCCATACCGGTGACCACTTCGACGAGATCACCGAGCAAACCGCGGCCGATGATCACCGGATAGGCCTCGGCGGTGCGGACCTCGATACGCGTCGGTTCTGTCACGTGTGCTGCTCCGATCCTGTCTGTTTCTGGTCGTCCTGGTCGCGTTGCTGCCGTCTGGCCCGGGCTCGTCTGGCCCGCGCCCGGCGGGAACGTCCCGGGGTGCGCAGGCCGCCCTCGGTGGCGGATCCGGTCGGAGACGCCCCGGCCGGGGTTGCCTCCTCGACCGAGTCCCTCGCCGATCCCGCGTCCCGGGTCGTCTGCTCGGCGGTGGTCCGCCGGTGCACGATCGCCGGTTCCGTACCCGCGGCCCCCTCCGCACCTGATTCCGTGCGCTGCTGCGCGGCCGCCCGGCGCGCGCGGGCCCGCGCGCGCCGCCGTGCTCGGGATCTGCTGGTGCGCTGGGCGGTCGATTCCGAACCGGGTTCGCCGTCCAGCGCCCCGGCGGTGTCCCGGACCGAATCCAGCGACAGTTTCCCCAGAATCGAACGGACCACGCGGCCGGGACTGCGTCCGTCGGTGCGCACCCGGACCGAGGTCACCTCGCGGTAGAGCGGTCGCCGGGTGCGCATGAGTTCCCGGTATTTCGCGCCCGGATCGGTACCACCCAGCAGTGGCCGGGTATTGCCGGCGCCCGTGCGGCGCAGACCCTCGGCGATACTGATCTCCAGGTACACCACGGTCCGGTCGCGGAGCAGGGCACGGGTGCGTTCGGACAGCACCGCGCCGCCACCGAGCGATACGACCCCGCTCCGGGTGGTCAGGGCGCGCCCCACCACCTCCTCCTCGATCCGGCGGAATTCCGCTTCTCCGCCGGACGCGAAGATCTCCGGGATGGTGCGGCCGGTGACCTCCTCGATCCCGGTATCGGTGTCGTAGAGCTCTACCCCGAGTTCGCGGGCCAATTTCCGGCCGATCGTGGTCTTTCCCGCGCCCGGCGGGCCGATCAGCACCACCAGCGGGGTGTGCGGATCGGGCTGCGCGGTCATTACGCCGGATCGGCGGCGACGGGATCGCCCGGGTTCAGATGGGGACGCCCGCTGATCCGCTTCAGGTAGCCGTCGAGGTTGCTCACCGTCTCGGCGATCGAATCGCCGCCGAACTTCTCCAGTGCGGCCTGCGCCACCACGAGCGCCACCATCGATTCCGCGACCACCCCGGCGGCCGGTACCGCACACACATCGGAGCGCTGATGGATCGCCACGGCTTCTTCGCCGGAGGACATATCGACAGTGGCCAGCGCGCGCGGGACGGTGGAGATGGGTTTCATGGCCGCCCGGACTCGCAGCGCCTCCCCGTTGGTCATCCCGCCCTCGAGACCGCCCGCGCGGTTGGTGGACCGCAGTACGCCGTCGCTGCCGGGTCGCATCTCGTCGTGCGCCAGGCTGCCGCGCCGCCGCGCCGTCTCGAAACCGTCGCCGACCTCGACGCCCTTGATGGCCTGGATTCCCATCAGCGCCGCCGCGAGCCGCGAGTCCAGCCGCTGCTCGCCGCTGGTGAACGAACCCAGCCCGACCGGGAGTCCGGTGACGACCACCTCGACCACACCGCCCAGGGTGTCGCCGTCTTTCTTCGCCGCCTCGATCTCGGTGATCATGGCCTGCTCGGCTTCGGCGTCGAAGGCCCGGACCGGGCTCTGATCGATCGCGGCCAGATCGGCGCCGGTGGGCACGACTCCGGAGGTGTTCGCGGCCGTCCCGATGGAGACCACATGGGAGACGACCTCCACCCCGAGTGCCTGGCGGAGGAACGCCCGTGCCACGGTGCCGGCCGCGACCCGGGCTGCGGTCTCGCGCGCGCTGGCCCGCTCCAGCACCGGACGGGCGTCGTCGAAACCGTATTTGAGCATGCCCGAATAGTCGGCGTGACCGGGTCGGGGCCGGGTGAGCGGGGCATTGCGGGCCAGTTCGGCGAGTTCGGCTTCGTCGACGGGGTCGGCGGACATCACGGTGGTCCATTTGGGCCATTCGGAGTTGGCGATCTCGAGGGCGACGGGCCCGCCCATGGTGCGGCCGTGCCGGACACCGCCGATCACGGTGACCTTGTCGGCCTCGAACTTCATCCGGGCGCCGCGACCGTAACCGAGCCGTCGGCGCGCCAGCTGTGCGGAGATCTCCTCCGAGGTCACCTCGACACCGGCGACCATCCCTTCCAGGAGGGCGACGAGAGCGGGTCCGTGAGATTCTCCAGCAGTTATCCAGCGCAGCACGCCGACCATCTTCCCATGTCGGCGCGGCGAGCGGGGCAGGCGGTCGGCGGTGTTCACCGGCCCGTGAATCGTGCGGTTCGCGCGATTGCCGGGTGGTCACCACAACGTGAGCCCCAGAAGTGTCGCGGCGCACATCGACGGTCCGTGCGGGACGGCTGCGGCCCGGTCGTCCGGTGCTCGCGCCGGGCGTGGGCCGGCTCGCCGTCCGAGTAGCGGTTCGCCGCCGTAGCGCCGGGATCCGGCGCGGTGCCCGATCAACACGCCGAGACCGGCGGCGGCGGTGCACAGTGGCGCCGCGAAGGCCGACCACACCCACACCTGTCCGCCGCCCAGCCCGGCCGCGGCGCCCAACCCCACCGCCAGTTTCACGTCACCGGCGCCCAGCGCGGCGGGGCGCAGCAGATGCACCAGTAGATACGGCGCCGCCAGCAACACGGCGCCGCGTCCGGCGGCGGCGCATTGACCGGTCAGCGCCGCGTAGCCGAGGACGGTCGCCGCCCCCGGGACGGTGAGCGAGTTCGGCAGCCGCCGGGTGCGCAGATCGCTGATGCTCAACACACCGCACCATGCGGCGAAGGCGAGGAAAACGGTAGTCGTCACGCCGTCCACCCTCGTGGCGGTGCGGCGTTCGTGACGCCGCCCAGCGCGAAATGTGGACAACTCCGCCCGCGACATCGTGATGTGAACACCGTGTCGTCCGGATCCCGGCGTCCCGCCGCGGCCGGGGTCGCACGGACGGCACTGTGTCGTGCGGGCGGGTCGGCGGTACTTTTGTGCCATGTCTGCTGATGCCGGCCGTGGCCCGGAGGTCCGGCCCGATTACGCTGCCCGTCGCGGGTTGCTGCGCAACCTGCTGGTGGAGAACGAGATCGACGGCCTGCTCGTCACCGATCTGGTGAATATCCGCTACCTCACCGGATTCACCGGTTCCAACGCCGCGCTGCTGGTGCACTCCTGGGATACCGCCGAGGACGAGGAACGCACGGTGATCGCGACCGACGGTCGCTACGACACCCAGGTCGCCGCGCAGGTCCCCGATCTCCGCGCCGAGATCGCGCGCGCCGTATCCCGGCGGGTGGTGGAACTGGCCGGGGAATGGAAGTTCGGCCGACTCGGGTACGAGAGCCATATCGTCACCGTCGACCAGCATCGCACGCTGTCCGGCCTCGGGACCGGCCTGGAATTCGTGGCCGCCCCGGGCCTGGTCGAACAATTGCGCATGGTCAAGGACGAATACGAGATAGATCTGCTGCGCGCGGCGTGCGCCGTCGGCGACGGGGCGCTGGGCGCGCTGCTCGAGACCGGTGCGCTGCGGCCGGGACGCACCGAACGCCAGGTCGCCCGGGATCTCGAATGGGCGATGTTCGAGCGCGGGGCCGCCGCGGTGGCCTTCGAGACGATCGTTGCGGCCGGGGCGAATTCCGCGGTACCGCATCACCGGCCCACCGACGCGGTGCTGGCCGCCGGGGATTTCGTGAAGATCGACTTCGGCGCCGTCGTGGGCGGCTACCACTCGGATATGACCCGGACCTTCGTGCTCGGGCAGCCCGAGCCGTGGCAGCGCGAGGTGTACGACCTGGTGCACGCCGCGCAGCGCGCGGGGCGTGAGGCGCTGCGGCCCGGGGTCTCGTGCGCCGATGTGGACGCGGCCGCCCGGGAGGTCATCGCCGCCGCCGGGCACGGGCCGCTGTTCGTCCACGGCCTGGGCCACGGAGTGGGGCTGCGCATCCACGAAGCGCCCGGAATCGCCAAAACCGGCACGGGTACACTCCTCACTGGCGTGGCGGTGACCGTCGAACCAGGTGTGTACTTTCCCGGCCGCGGCGGGGTCCGGATCGAGGACACGCTCGTGGTGCGCGAAGGGGCCCCGGAATTGCTCACCAACACCAGCAAAGACCTGATCGTCGTCGAATGACGACGGTCGCCCGAGAACCGAGGAGACCCGAACACAGTGGCGGACACCAGCGACTTCAAGAACGGCCTCGTGCTGAAGATCGACGGTAATCTCCAGCAGATCGTCGAGTTCCAGCACGTGAAGCCGGGTAAGGGTCCCGCGTTCGTGCGGACGAAGCTGAAGAACGTGCTGTCCGGCAAGACCGTCGACAAGACGTTCAACGCGGGTGTGAAGGTCGAGACCGCCACGGTCGACCGCCGGGATATGACCTACCTGTACCACGACGGCTCGGACTACGTCTTCATGGACGGTCAGACCTTCGACCAGATCGGCGTCCAGGAGGCCACCATCGGTGAGCAGGCCCGGTTCCTGCTGGAGAACATGACCGTGCAGGTCGCGACCCACGAGGGTGCGCCGCTGTACGTGGAGCTCCCGGTTTCGGTCGAGCTCGAGGTGACCCATACCGATATCGGGCTGCAGGGCGACCGCTCGACCGGCGGCACCAAGCCGGCCACCGTGGAGACCGGTGCCGAGGTCCAGGTTCCGTTGTTCATCAACACCGGGGACAAGCTGCGCATCGACACCCGCGACGGCAGCTACCTGGGCCGCGTCAACTCCTGACGTGGCGGACCAGCCCGCGGACAAGAAATCCGCCTACAAGAAACTCGGCGCCCGCCACAAGGCGCGCCGCCGGGCCGTGGACCTGCTGTTCGAGGCCGAGGCCCGTGATATCGATCCCGCCGATCTGGCCGACGAGCGCATCGAGCTGGCCGCCCTCGATCAGGCGGTGGCCCCGGTGCACGCCTACACCCGCATTCTGGTGGACGGTATCGCCGAGGAGCTCGATCGCGTGGACGGCACCATCGAGTCCTATCTGCAGGATTGGGCGTTGTCCCGGTTGCCCGCGGTCGATCGCGCGATCCTGCGGGTAGCGGTATGGGAACTGTTGTACGCCCCCGATGTGCCGCCGATCGTCGCGGTGGACGAGGCGGTGGAACTGGCCAAGGAGCTGTCCACCGACGATTCCCCCGGGTTCGTCAACGGGGTGCTCGGACAGGTCGTGTTGGTGGCTCCGCAGATCCGCGCGGCCGCGGCGGCCGCGTCCCGGCCCGCGGATCCGGACCAGGAAACCTGAGATGCGCAAGTATCTGGTGGTGGCGCTGCGCACTCCGGCCTACGATCCGGCGGTTGCCGCACCACACCGCGGTTTTCTCGACGACCTCCGGTCTCGGGACATGCTGCAGGAGTCCGGTCCGTTCACCGACAGCACCGGTGGCGCCTATATCGTGCTCGCCGATTCCCGGCCCGCCGCCGAGGCGGTGGTGTACAGCGATCCGCTGCACACCACCGGTTCCGCGGAGTTGACCGTGTACGAGTGGGAGATCACCGGCTGATCCGCCGCAGTCGGCTCCCCGGCCGCGGCCGGTATTCCTCGACTCGATGAGAGGACGATAGGGTATCTCTCGCAACGTCGGTGAGATCGAGGAGTGCGGACAATGACCGAGAACACGGACGTCACCCTGCCCGAGGACGGGTGCACCGCCGCGCAGGCCTGGGAGATCTTCGATCGGCTCCCGGCAGCCCGGGTGGACGAGGTGGTCACCGGGCGCTGGCGTGGTTCCGAACTGCCCACCGGTCATCCGATGGACGGCGCACTCTCCGAATCCGGCTGGTACGGAAAACAATTCGACGCTCCGGACCAGGTGCATCCGTTGCTGTTCACCGATGATCGCGGCACGGTGTTCGCTGTGGACCCGCGCCGGGTACCGCTCTCTCTGGCCGGTAAGTTCCCCGCGCGCTGGCTGCGGCCGGTACGCGACAAGCTACGAGTGCTGGCCCCCGTGCTGCGCACCCGCAAACCGACGGCCCGGTTGCGTGATATCGAGTACCGCGGCGTGGTGAGTGCTGCCATGGTCTACGACCATCTGCCGATCATCGACCATTTCCGCCGGTTCGACGCGGACACCCTGCTCGGCGTCATGGATATGCGCGGCATGTCCGATCCGTACTTCTTCGTCCTGAAGCGCTGACCGGACCGCGCGTCAACGCGGTGCCGGGCCCGGTCGCAGGATGATCTTGCCGAGGGGGACGCGCGACTCGACCAGTTCGTGCGCCGCCGCGGCCCGCTCGAGTGGCAGCGTCGTCTCGACCGGAGGCGCCAGCGACGGCACCCGGTCGAGGATCGCGGTACGCGACCGGGCCACCCGCTCGTGCCAGGCCGGTCCGGAACAACCGGTCAGTGTGAGGCCGCCCGGTATGAGATCCGCCGCCGTGACTCGTGCGGGTTCCCCGGAGAGCCAGCCGTAACTGAGCATCCGTCCCGTTCCGGGGGTCATGGTGGCGAGCAATGCTGTCGCGGAGGGGCCGCCGAGCGAATCGAAGACGATATCGATCGTGGGGTCGGAGTCCGTGCGGACGTCGTCGGTCCACTGTGCCGGGCGGTGGTCGATCACCCGATCGGCGCCCAGTTCGCGGGCGCGCCGGGACTTTTCGGGTCCGCCCGCGGTGGCGAGCACCCGTGCTGCGCCGAACTCCCGGGCCAGCTGGATCAGATAGCTGCCCACACCTGTCGCGCCGGCCTCGACCAGGACCGTCTCGGTGCCCGTGAGAGCGGCGGCGTCGAGGAGGGCGAGGGCTACCGAACCGCTCATCACCGCTGCCGCCGCGTCCGCCGCCGATACCCCGTCCGGTATCGGCGTGACCGATTGGGCGTTCACGCAGACCAGTTCGGCGTAGGAGCCGAACCCGGCGGTATCGGCGACCACGCGCCTGCCGAGGTGGTCGGATGCGACGCCGTCGCCGATCTCGATCACCTTCCCGGCCGCCTGGAAGCCGAAGACGACCGGTGGGGGTGCGGCCATGGGGAAGGCGCCGGAGCGCAACTGGGTCTCGGGGTAGAGGACGGGGACAGCCTCGACGCGGATCAGCACTTCGCCGGTGGCGGGGCGCGGGGCCGGCACCTCGCGGGGTACCAGCACCTCGGGCCCGCCGGTGCCCGTCATTACGATTGCCTGCATTGGAAACTCCCATAAGTTGACTGTCGGTCCAGATATCTTGCCCAGTATGTGGACCGCCGGTCAAGTTTTACCGAAGGTGGTGTGATGGACCGTCCGAAGGAACGCGCGGACGCCGCGCGCAATCGGCGCGCCATCCTGGACGCGACTGCCGCGCTACTCGCCGAGCACGGTGCCGAAGCCGTCACGATGGACCGGGTCGCCGCGGCCGCCGGAGTCGGGAAGGGCACCATCTTCCACCGCTTCGGGAACCGGGCCGGATTGCTGCACGAACTGGTGGCGGAGAGCGCGATCACGCTGATGTCGGCGGTCACCGACGGTCCGCCGCCGCTCGGACCGGGCGCCCCCGCCGCCGACCGGCTGATCGTCTTCTTCGACGCCATGACCCGGCTGGTGATCGACAACCTGGAACTGATGGCGGTCTACCGCAGCGTGCCACCGCATCCCCGCACCGAGGAATTCCACCTGTTCTGGCGCGACCACATCACCACCCTGCTGCGCGAAGCGAGACCGGACCTGGACGCAGAGGCGGTGGGCCGGCTGCTCCTGGACGGCCTGTCCGGCCAGACCGTGCCCGATATGGTCCGTTCGGGGGCGACCGACGAACTCCTCGCGGCGGTGGGAGAGCTGGTGCGAGCGGTGCTGCGCGTCTCGTAGCTCGAGTCCGTCGCCCGGGTGCACGACACCGGTGCGGACCTGTCCGGTCCGGCGCCCGCGCCGACGGTCGAGTCGGGTACATCGGGCCGCGTGCCAGATCCAGCACGGCCTGCAATCCATGCACTATGCCGGCCCGAACTGGTCGACCGGTGGGCACCCGATCGCATCATGATCAACCGGGGCCGGTGCCCGGCGGTGAGATCGTCGCTGGACCTACCTGAACGCCGGATTGGCCATGGACGTGGATGTGCTGGATCGGCTGTCGCTGTCGCTGTCGCTGTCGCTGTCGGTTCGGGCCGGGTGGTAGGTAGGCGGGCGGGAGGGGTGTCCCGGTTCAGCGCACGTCGCGCGGCCGGAACTGGACGCTGATGCGCGGGCCGGTGACCCTGCGGGTTTTCGGTACCGCGTGTTCCCAGGTGCGCTGGCAGGAGCCGCCCATGACGAACAGGTCGCCGTGGCCGGGGTGGAAGCGCAGGCTGGGGCCGCCGGTGCGGGGCCGCAGCAGTAGGGGGCGCGGCGCGCCCAGGGTGAGGATGGCGACCACGGTGTCGTGCGTGGCGCCGCGGCCGATGGTGTCGCCGTGCCAGGCCACGCTGTCGCGTCCGTCGCGGTAGTAGCACAGGCCCGCGGTACGGAACGGCTCGCCCAGTTCCGGCTGGTAGTGCGCGGTGAGGGCGGTGCGCGCGTCGGTCAGGACGGGATCGGGCAGCGGATCGGCTTCGCCGTAGAAGGCCAGGAGTCGCGGCACGTCGACGACCCGGTCGTACATGGGTCGGCGTTCGGCGTGCCAGGGGACCTCGGCCGCCAGTCGTTCGAAGAGGTCGTCGGCGCCGCGCAGCCATCCCGGACGTAGTTCGACCCAGGCTCCGTGGGTGAGGTGGGTGCGCCGCAGGCCTGTCAGCGGGGCGAGTTCGATGTCGCCGAAGCCGTCGAGAAGCGATCCCTGCAGTGCCATGGCGACAGTCTACGGGTGATTCGAACATATGTTCCCATTGGGCCGTCGCGAGCCGGATCGAGGTCGTACCTGTTCCCGGCCGCGAGTTCGTGATCCTCCCGGGCTGGTTTCTCGACGGGACGCGCGGGACCATGATCGAACAGGAGGTCACCTGCGATCAGGGAGGATCCATGCCCGAACGATCGGTCCACACCGCCTCGTTGTGGCAGGGCGAGGAGATCTACCGCAGCGAACTGGGTGCACTGACCAGGCTCACCGCCGACAATTTCCCGATCTTGTCCGGCCTCTCGATCAAACGGCTCACGCTGGCGCCCGGGGCGATCCGCGAACCGCACTGGCATGCGAACGCCACCGAGCTCACCTACTGCACGGCCGGTGCGGCGCTGGTGTCGGTGCTGGACAGCGGCGGCCACTTCTCCTCGTTCCTCGTCTCGGCCGGCGAGATGTTCCACATCGACTCCGGCGCTCTGCACCATGTCGAGAATGTCGGCGCCGATGACGCCGAGTTCATCCTGGCCTTCCGCCACGAACGGCCCGAGGACTTCGGGCTCGGCGCCGCCCTCGGCGCCATGACCGATTCGGTACTGGGCAATACCTACGACCTGCCCGCCGCGGACTTCGCCGATATCCGCCGCAGCACCACCGCGCGGTTGGTCGTGCGGCGCGAGGGTGAACCCGAGTTTCCCTCCGGCGCGCACTTCGGCGACCCGCACCACTTCGCCCTCGAGGCGATGGCGGCGCCGGTGGACTCACCGGTCGGCTCCGCGCGCACCGCCCGCGAACAGTTCTGGCCGGCCCTGCGCGATATCTCGATGTACTCACTGCGGGTGCGCGAAGACGGTATGCGCGAACCGCACTGGCATCCCGTCACCGCCGAGATGGGCTACGTCCACGAGGGTTCGGCGCGGATGACGATCATGGATCCGGACGGGACGCTGGACACCTACACCGTGCACGCGGGCGAGGTGTACTTCGTCCCCCGCGCCTACCCGCATCACATCGAGGTCGTCGACTCGCCGCGGATCCACCTGCTGATCTTCTTCGACCAGCCGACCCCGGCCGATATCGGCTACCGCGCGTCGGTGAGCGCCTATTCGCGCCGGGTACTCGCGGCCACCTTCGGCGTCGCCCTCGACGAGTTGCCCGAGTTGCCGTTCACGGCGTCGGACCCGCTGATCGTCAGCCGGAACAATCCACTCGAACCTTGACCGGTGCGCGGTGCGCCTGCGGTACCTGCGCGCCGGCCGGTATCGCCGACCAGATTTCGCCGGTGCGGCGCTCGGTGGGCGCCGGACACGGGTGGACACCGGCGCGAACGTCAATCCCGCCGGCCGCCGCGCAGTATGCCGTGGGCGATCTCGATCGCGGCGCGGTGGCATTCGTCGTCGGAGAGGTCGAGGTCGCCCATCATGGCCGTACTCCAGCTGATCGCCAGTAGCGCCTGGCGGGCGTGGAAGACGTCGAGCGGGGCGTGGCCGGGGTCGGTCATCAGATCCGCGAGTACGCGGAACTGGTAGCGGAGGCTGACGCCGAAACCGAGCTCGCGGAATGCCGGTTGGTTCTCGTGCATGAAACGCACCATCTGCCGACCGGTGCTGTGCAGCAGGGCGCCGTAGCGGTCGAGGATCTCCGCGGCGCGGTCCGGGCCCGCGGGAGTGCTCGCGGCCCAGGTGATGAGCTCGTCCACCCCGCGCCGCACATCGTCGGAGAGGCTGGCGACGATGTCTTCCTTGGTGCGGAAGTGGTAGTAGAGCGCCGCCTTGGTGACCTCGAGCCGCTCGGCGATCTGCCGCAATGAGGTCTTCTCGTAGCCCTGTTCGGCGAACAGTTCCATCGCGACTTCGCGAATGCGGTCACGGGTATCACTGCGCCGAGCGCCCACGGCTGTCACTCCTCCTGGTTGACGGTCCGTCGCAGGGAGCCTAGCGTCTCGGGAGGAACCGGTAACTAGCCGGTCGGCAAGTAAGTTTTGACCATGGGGAGTTGTCGATGACCGAATCATCTGCGCCGGTACCGACCGCGGGCGTGGCGATGACCGCGATCGGAGTGGCGCTCATCCGCGTTCGCGAAACCCACCGGCCGGACCGGCTGTACGAGGACCCGCTCGCCGAGGCGTTCGTCGCGGCCGCGCGCGCAGGTTTCGACGACGACCGCTGGGCGCGCTTCGAGGCCCTGGCCGATCAGTTCTACGAAGGCCGTTCTCTCGCGGTCAAACTCGTCGACGACCACATCCAGGAGGCCACCGCCGCGGGCAGCCGTCAGATCGTGCTGCTCGGCGCGGGTCTGGACACCCGGGCCTTCCGGCTCGGGCTACCTGCCGGCACCGCGTTCTTCGAGGTCGATCTGCCCGAACTCTTCGCATTCAAGGAGCCGGTCCTGTCCGCGCAACAGGCGCGGCCGGTGTGTGCGCGCCGGGTGGTCGCGGCGGACCTGTGCGGCGACTGGGCGCAGGCCCTCCTGGACCAGGGCTTCCGCCCCGATCTACCCACCCGGTGGGTCGACGAAGGCGTTCTCGGGTACCTCTCGCGCGACGACGCGTACAAGGTGGCCGCCACGGTGACCGACGTGTCGGCGCCGGGGAGCGGGTTCGGCATCGGGCGGTTTCACACCGAGAACGCGGAGCCCCGATATCGCGCGCTACGGGACCTGGTGTCCGACGGCGGGCCCGGTGCGCGGCCGGTCAACGGGCTCGGCCCGGACGCGGAATCCTGGTTCGCCGGGCACGGTTGGCGCACCACGTTCCGCGCCTGGGACGACCTGGTCGCGCCCTACGGCCGGGTCGGCCCGGGAAGCGATCCCGGTGTGGGCGAGGTTCTCGCCATTCGCGAGTGAACACGGTGATCCCGTGGCGGTACGAGTGACCGCCCGGCTATCTCTGGGGTTGTTCCCCACTGTGCGAAACAGGCGGCCGAACCCACGCTGATGCGAGCCGGTGTACGCCGCGGATCGCCGCGTCGCCGGGTTTCGGAGGACAGGAGCACCGCCATGACCACATTCGACACGCTCTTCCGCACCCACCTGGACGATTACGGCCCGCTGTTCGAGCAGTTCTTCAAGCTGCGGCTCGAGCACGGGATCCTGGAGGTGCGCATGCATACCGACGACGGGCCGCTCCGATGGGGAGGCGGCCCGCATCGCATGCTCATCCCGCTGTTCCAGGCGATCGATCACGACGAGGACGTCGAGGTGGTCATCCTCACCGGGACCGGGGACTCGTTCAACGCGGCACTCGATACCGAGGAATACGTCGGCCGGGGCATGCTCGAGCGCTGGGACGACGAGAGCACCGGCTACGACCTGACCTACCGTGACCAGACCCGCGAACCGCTGGCCCTGCTCGGTCTGCACGTCCCGGTCATCAGCGCGGTCAACGGGCCCGTTGCGACGCACGCCGAACTCGCGCTGCTCAACGATATCGTCCTGTGTTCGGACACTACGGTGTTCTCCGACGGCCACTGGAATCTGATGGGCATCGTGCCGGGCGACGGCGTGCACACCGTGTTCCGGGAGCTGCTCGGTCACAACCGCGGTCGCTACTTCCTCTACACCGGCCAGCAGATCGGGGCGGAGGAAGCGTTGCGTCTGGGTCTGGTCGGTGAGGTGCTGCCGCCCGACCAGGTTCTGGAACGGGCCTGGACGCTCGCGGAGTCCGTGTTCATGACCAAGAGCCGAGTGCAACGGCGACTCGCCCGCGCGACGCTCGTCCAGCCGTGGCGTGAGCTGTTCGTCAAGGAGATCGCCTTCGGCATGGCACACGAATGTCTCGGTGCGGCAATCGGTCCCGCGCTTCCGTTGACCGGCGCGCTGGACGAGGTGTTCGGACCGAGTGCGCGCGCCACGGATCCCGTCCGGCGCCCGTAGCGCGAGCGACGAACCGGGCCCGGCGAGTTACCCGGGCCGGCCGGGGTTCGTGAGTCCCAGCAGCCCGGAGTCGACGGCGCGCGCGAGTTCGATCCGGTTCGCGCACCCGGTCTTGACATAGATGCGGCTGAGATAGGCCTCCACCGTTTTCACGCTGAGGAAGACGGCGGAGGCGATCTCGCGGTTCGTGAACCGCTGGTGGACCAGGCGCACCACCTGTTCCTCGGTCTCGGACAGTCCGCTGGGCCGGGCGCGCTGTCTCGGTAGCCGAAGCCCACGGTGGCGCAGCTCGGCGACGGCGCGCTGTCGCCAGGGCGCCGCGCCGAGGGTCTGGAAGATTCGCGCCGCTTCGGTCAGGTTGGCCGCCGGGTCCGTATCGAGGGTGCCCAACGCGAGCCGCACCTGCCCACGCTGCAAGGCGAGCGCGTGCTGGTCCGCGACGTCCAATGCCTCGGTCAGCGCGGCGATATCTCCGGTCGCTCGTCCGTAGGCCAGTCGGATGGCGACGTAGGTCGGATGGTCGACGAGATCGTGACCGTGCCGGAGCGGATCGGCCATGAGATCCGCCGCGAGGCCGAGACGCCCTGCCTCGATCTCGGTGTCGGCGAGCCGGCTGAGCAGCAGTGCGCGCACCCAGTTCGGCAGGGTCGGCCGGTCGAGGCGATGTTCGAGTTCGGTGCGCGCGGTCTGCAGGTCATTGCTCAGGAGATGGAATCCCGCGCGCGCCCAGACCTGGATCGCGTCACAGTGCGGATCGCCGGACAGCGGCTGCTCGGCGGCCCGCCGCGCCGCGGCCCAATCGCCGCGTTGCGCGAGCACCTCGATCTCGACGGTCCGCAGTACTCCCAGGTGCATCCGGGACGCCGACGACTCGAGGTCGTGGGTCGTCGATTCGACGATCGACAGGGCCGAGGACCAGTCGCCGAGATTCATCGCGTTCTGCACCTGCGCCGCGGCCAGATCGTTTTTGTACAGGGTCCAGCCGACGCCGGCGAGAACCTGCTGCGCACGTCCGATGGCAGCCGAGGCGAGGCGGGTCTCGCCCGTCCCGGCATACGCGTAGGCGACGACGGCGTAGGCCGCGAGCCGGTGCGAGGGCGCGGCCTCCAGCGCGACGGACTCCATCATGGCGCACAGGTGTCCCAGCTCGTCGACTCGGCGCTGGACGAAACGCATCCGCATGAGGTCGCCCAGCGCGACGATCTGCTCGTGCGCCGGGAGCGAGGACAGCTGCTGCTGGACGAATCGGGCGCGATCCAGTGCTTCCTCGGTGCGGCCGACACCCATGTGGATATGGGCCACCTTGGCCAGGAAACCGACACTCCCCGAGGCTAGGGGAAGTTCGGCGTCCACGATATCGGCGGCCCTGTTCATATCGCCCGTGAGGATCATGCCGTCGACCACCTGCGTCACCAGCCGGGCGCGGGCGGGCCCCGCCGGCATGGTCGCCAACGTGCGCCGGCCCGCCGCGACCGCCTCGTCCGGCCGCCCGGCGAGAAGTAGTGCGCGGGCCAGCCGGGCGAGCAGGCGTGGATGGCGTGGGTCCTGCACCGGCACCAGATCGAGCGCGGTGCGATACCACGAGATCGACGACTGCGGGGCCGAGTCGCAGGCCCGCTCCGCCGCGCGGGTCAGCATCTCGACGGCCGCCGCGTCGCCCACCTCCGCGACGTGACGAATATGGTCGGCCACTTCCAGATCGACCGCGGGCGAAGAGGGCAGCGTCGCCAGCCGTTCGGCGACCGTGCGATGCCAGCGCCACCGGGTGGCGGGGCCGATCTCCTGATAGAGAGCCTCGCGCACGAGCTCGTGACCGACGCGGTAGCCGTTGCCGTCTCGCAGCCGCAGTATGCCCCGGTCCACCAGGGTGTCGAAGGCGACATCGGTCTGCTCGGGCGAGAGACCGGCCAGTTCGGCGGCGAGTTCCACCCGCCCGGGCCCGACCACGCCGAGTAGCGCCACGGCCCGCGCCAGCGCCCGCGGTTGCGCGCCGACCCGCAGCACCCGGTGCAGGAAGACGCGACGCCGAGCTTCCGGGAACGCGATATCGGCCGCGCCGTCTGTCGGCTCGTCGAGCGCGTCGGCGTCGGAGAAGTTGAGCACGGTCTGCAGGGCGAACAGGGGATTGCCCGCGCTGAGACGATGAACGGAGTCGAGTAGGCCGGTGAGCCGTGGGCTGTCGCCGACGACGGTGTCGACGAGTTCGGCGACCGCCTCCTCCGACAGGGGGCCGAGTTCGAGCTCGCTGACGCGTTTTTCGCGCGCCGCGCGCTCCAGCAGTGCGGTGACGGCGGCCGGGGTGTCGTCGTCGCGGCGGCGGAGATTGCCCACCAGCACCACGGCATGCGCCTCGCCTCGGCGCAGCAGCGCCGCCACCAGCACGACGGTGTCGACGTCCGCCCGGGCGAGTTCGTCGAAGGCCAGCACGACGGGCTGCCGCTCGGTCAGCGCGGAGAAGAAACGGGCCGCCGTGGATCGCACCGATTCCGTCGGATGCGCGGTGGCGACGTCGAGCACCCGCAGCAGCTCCGCGGCGAGCTCGGCGGATTCCCCCGCCAGCCGGGCCTGCTGCCCGGCGATCGCGTGACGCAGTCCGGCATAGGGGACCAGGTGGTCGAGTTCGTCGGTGCGCACATCGAAAACGATCCAGCCCGCGGCCGCCAATGTCGCGAGCCCCTGCGTGAGCAGGCGAGACTTTCCGATGCCCGCCTCGCCGCTGAGGACGATCGCGCGACCGGCGGGGTCCTGGGGGTCGCCGACGAGCCGGTCGAATATCGCGAGTTCGTCCGCGCGGCCGATCAGCGGTACCGCGTCGACATCGAGCGCGACGGTTCCGCGCTGGTGAATCGTCAACGAACTTCTCCTCACTCTGTGCGACGAAGCTACGCCTGCTCCGGTCTGTCCGGGAGGGATCCGGGCGGCGGTCGCCGTCGCCGCGGCGCGCGTCGGTACGGCGTCACGGCCAGGGGCGTGCCGACGTTAGGTGCCGGGGGGCTCCCTCTATGTTGCCCGTTCGTCGCGGGCGGATGATTCCACCGGGAACTTCTGGAGGTTGCAATGGCGAAGAAGACAGTGGCGTCGACGACGTACGGGCAGGTCCGCGGGACGATCGAAGAGGGTGTGGCCGTTTTCCGCGGCATCCCCTACGCCAAGGCCCCGGTCGGTGCGCTGCGGTTTGCCGGTCCGGTGCCGCCCGATCCGTGGGAGGGTGAGCGGACGGCCGTGGCGTACGGGCCGGCCGCACCGCAACCTCGTCCGGACGGCCTCGCCGGGGAACTCTTCGGCGCGAACCATCCCACCGGCGAGGACTGCCTGTCCCTCAATGTGTGGACCCCGGACCCGGCGGCCGAAGGCCTGCCCGTGCTCGTATGGATCCACGGGGGCGCCTTCCTCTTCGGCGGCAGCGGGGACCAGTTGATCGACCGGGCCGCTTTCGCGCGTTCCGGCATCGTCGTGGTGACCGTCAACTATCGGCTGGGCCTGGACGGCTACCTCTATCTCGACGGGGATCCCGCCGGCGGCAATTACGGCACCCTCGATCAGATCGCGGCGCTGCACTGGGTGCGGGAGAACATCGCCGCGTTCGGCGGCGATCCCGCGGCGGTCACGATCGCCGGCCAGTCGGCCGGCGCGACCGCGGTCTGCGCGCTGCTCGCCGCCCCGCCCGCTCGGGGCCTGTTCGCCCGCGCCATCGCGCAGAGCGCATACCCCGAACCGCTGTTGTCGCCGGAATCCGGCCGGATCATCAGGCGGGAGTTGCAGACGCGGCTCGGTGTGGACGAGGGCGATATCGAGGCCCTGCGCGCGGTGCGCGAACAGGACCCGGAACGGGTGTCGGCGGTCCTGGCCGAACTCTTCGCCGATGTCGCCGGCCGGGACGCCGAACGGTTCGGGCCCGAGATCGCGGCGCTGATGAACCCGTTGATGCCCATCGTCGGCGGCCCGGTAGTTCCCCAGCGACCGGTGGCGGCGGGGCGAGACGGCCGGCTGGCGGAAGTGGATCTGCTGATCGGCACGAACCACGACGAGTTCCGCATCGTCTTCGCGCTGGGAATGATGACGGTCGACGACGCCACCGTGGACGCCGTGTTCGAGGCGACCTTCCCGGGGCGCGGCGGCGAGGCGCTCGCCGTCTACGCCGAGGACCGGCCGGACGCTTCGAAGGTCGACCTGCTCGCGGCGCTGGAAACCGACCGCTCCTACCGGGTGGGTTCGACACTGCTGGCCGATGCCCATGCCGACCACAATCCGGGCCGCACTTTCGGCTACCGGTTCTCGTGGCCCTCCGCCGCGTTCGGCGGGGCGGTCGGGGCCGCGCACGGGGTCGAGCTCCCGTTCGTTTTCGACGCGTTGCGCACCCCGATGGGTGAGGCGCTGACCGGCGCCGAGGCGCCGCAGCGCCTGGCCGATGACATACATCGGGCGTGGGTGTCGTTCATCGCCACCGGGAATCCCGGCCATGACGATCTCCCGGAGTGGCCCGCCTACGACAGCCGAACCCGCCCGGTCCTCGAATTCGCGGCCGCGCACCGCGTCGTCCGCGACCCGAGTGGTCACGAACTCGCACAGTGGCGCGATCCGGCGTCCGGTGGGCAGCCGGCGCTTCCCGATCGAGAGGCGGAATCGGTATGAGCGACCCACGGCCGATCGGTGATCTGCTCACCCATTTCGCCGCGACCCGGCCCACTGCTCCCGCGGTGACCTGCGGGGACCGGACCGTCACCTTCGCCGACCTGGAATACCGGGCCAACCAGCTGGCCCGCGCCTACGCCGATCTCGGTGTGGGCCCAGGAGATTTCGTCAGTGTCGGTCTGCCGAACGGCATCGAGATCTACGAGTCCTGCTATGCGATCTGGAAGCTCGGCGCGATTCCGCAACCGCTCTCGTACCGGCTGCCGGCCGTCGAACTCGAACGGGTGCTGGCGGTGGCGCAACCCGCGCTGGTCGTCGGGTTCGGCGCGGCGGCCGCCGGTGGCCGGACCGCCGTCCCCGCCGATTTCGACCCCGGCGCGGCGACGAGCGGCCGCGCGCTCCCGTCCCGGATATCACCGGCCTGGAAGGCGCCGACCTCCGGTGGCAGTACCGGCACACCGAAGCTGATCGTGTCGGGAACCTCGGGCGCTTTCGATATCGCCGCCGCCGCGTCGGTGTTCGAGATGCGTCCGGATCAGGTGCAACTCGTACCGGGGCCGCTGTACCACAACGCTCCGTTCTCGTGGTCGATGCTGGGCTCGCATCTGGGGCAGCACATCGTGGTCATGCCCCGATTCGACGCCGAGGCGGCACTCACCGCCATCGAGAAGTACCGGGTGAACTGGCTGAGTGTGGTGCCGACCATGATGCACCGGATCATCCGGGTCATCGATGCCACGTCCCGCGAGTTCGATCTCAGTTCGCTCGACCGGGTGTTCCATACCGGCGCGCCCTGCCCTTCCTGGTTGAAACGGCGCTGGATCGACCTGCTCGGCGGCGAACGGCTCCACGAGGGGTACGGCGGGACCGAGGGGGTGGCGTTCACCTCGATCAGCGGAACCGAGTGGCTGGAACATCCCGGCTCGGTCGGTCGGGTGATCGGTGGTGAGATGCGCGTCGTGGGCGAGGACAACCAGCCGCTGCCCACCGGCGAGATCGGCGAGATCCTGCTGCGCAGGCCGCACGGAACGCCGCCCTCCTACCGCTACGTCGGGTCCGCGACCCGGGAGCTGCCGGACGGCTGGGACTCGATCGGCGATATGGGCTACTTCGACGAGGACGGCTATCTGTATCTCAGTGACCGCCGGGTCGACATGATCAACTCCGGCGGCGCGAACGTCTACCCCGCCGAAGTCGAGGCCGCGGTCCTGGAACATCCCCGGGTGCTGACGACCGTGGTCGTCGGGCTACCGGACGACGACCTGGGGCAACGTGTCCACGCCGTAGTGCAGGCCGACGGTGAGCTGGCGGCCGACGAACTGCTCGAGTTCGTGACGGCCCGCCTGGTCCGCTACAAGATTCCGCGTTCCGTCCGGTTCGTCGACCAGCCGTTGCGGGACGCGGCCGGCAAGGTCCGGCGCGCCGAGATCCAGCGGCAAGAGCTGGCCCGGCTCACCGGTCGATGACACCGAAACGACGAGAAGGAAACTCATGACCGACTACAGGTATCTGAAGTACGAGGAGTTCGACGACGGCAAGGTCGTGCGCATCTCGCTCGATCGACCCGAACGCCGCAACGCCCAGCACCGCGGTCTGCTGGTCGAACTCGACGAGGCGTTCCTGCGCGCCGAGCGTGACGATGTCGTGCGGGTGGTGATCCTGGCCGGGGAGGGCCCGACCTTCTCCGCGGGCCACGATCTCGGCTCGCCGGAACACCTCGCCGAGACCAGCCCCGGGCCCGGCGAACATCCCACCTATCGGATCAACGGTGGGACGCGACTGGCCGCCGAACGGCGAATGCTGCAGGAGCACCATTATTTTCAGGAGAACACCAAGCGGTGGCGCAATCTGCGCAAGATCACCATCGCCCAGGTCCAGGGCGAAGTCTTCGCCGCGGGCCTGATGCTGGCCTGGGCCTGCGACCTCATCGTGGCCGCCACCAACGCGCGGTTCGCCGACCCGGTCGGCCCCCGGCTCGGCGGCGCGGGGGTGGAGTACTTCGCCCACCCGTGGGAATTCGGTCCGCGAAAAGCCAAGGAACTGCTGCTCACCGGGGACGCGATAGACGCCGAGGAGGCCTACCGGCTCGGAATGGTCAGCAAGGTTTTCCCGGTGGCCGATCTCGCGCAGCGCACCCTCGAGTTCGCGAAACGCATCGCCCTGGTCCCGACCGCGGCGGCACTGGGCACGAAGGAAGCCGTCAACCAGAGCGTCGACGCCCAGGGTTTCCAGACCGCGTTGTCCGCGGCCTTCTCGCTACACCATGTCCTGCACGCGCACTGGGCCGAATTGCACGGCAGCGACTGGCCATTGGCGACAGAGGCGGACGGCGTCCCGGACTGGCGCACGGCTCCGCCGGTCGCACTCGCTGTCAAGGATTCGGTGGGAGGCGCCTGAGGAGTGGAGGCGCGGCGCTGCCGAGCGGCCCCGGGTAACGGGGCTCACCCGGCGCGCCGCTCCGCTGTTCCCGTGGTCCGGGTCACAGGCCCGACCACGTCCTCACCTGGTGAAAAGCCCCTGTGACCGACTGATAGGCTGCTCGGCGTAAGACATCCTTTAACGGACCGTCCTGTGAGGCGGGGAAGGAGGTCGGTATGGCTGTGCCCGAAGAACGGGCCGCCACGTCCGGCGAGGCGACGCCACCCCCCGAGCGGCATACACCGGAATGGGTGGCGACGGGACGCGAACTGCTGTCGGCCTCCGATGTCGGCCGCACCGTCGCGCGAATCGCGCACCAGATCATCGAACGCACCGCCCTCGATTCGGGCGAGCCCGGCGCGCCCCGGGTCGTGCTGATCGGCATCCCGACCCGGGGGACCACCCTCGCGGCGCGGCTCACCGACAAGATCGAGGAGTTCTCCGGGGTCCGGCCCGCGCTCGGATCACTCGACATCACGCTCTACCGCGACGATCTGCGCAGCAAACCGCATCGCCCGCTGGAACGCACCTCGGTGCCCGAGGGCGGTATCGAGGACGCGCTCGTCGTCCTGGTCGACGATGTGCTCTTCTCCGGGCGCACCGTCCGCTCCGCCCTCGACGCACTGCGTGACCTGGGCCGCCCGCGCACGGTTCAGCTCGCGGTCCTGGTCGACCGCGGTCACCGGGAACTGCCGATCCGCGCCGATTTCGTCGGCAAGAACGTGCCCACCTCGCGCGCCGAGGATGTGTCGGTGCTGCTGACCGAACAGGACGGCCGCGACGGCGTATTCCTGCACCAGGGGGAGGGACAGTGAGACATCTGCTGACGGTGACCGATCTGGATCGGGACACCGCCACCGGTCTGCTCGACGAGGCCGAACGTTTCGAACAGGCGCTGCTGGGCCGCGAGGTGCACAAACTGCCCACCCTGCGCGGCCGCACGGTCATGACGGTGTTCTTCGAGAACTCCACGCGTACCCGGGTCTCGTTCGAGGTCGCCGGGAAATGGATGAGCGCCGACGTGATCAACGTGAGCGCGAGCAGTTCGTCGGTGGCCAAAGGCGAATCACTGCGCGACACCGCGCTCACCCTGCATGCCGCCGGCGCGGACGCGCTCATCGTGCGGCATCCCGCTTCCGGCGCGGCGCATCAGATCACCCGTTGGTTCGAGGAGTGGTCGCGGCGTTCGGGAAGCGCGGTACCCGCGGTGATCAACGCCGGTGACGGAACACATCAGCATCCGACTCAAGCGCTGCTGGACGCGCTGACCCTGCGGCAGCGCCTCGGCGATATCGCCGGCCGGCGGGTGGTGATCGTCGGGGACATCCTGCACAGCCGAGTGGCCCGGTCGAACGCTTTCCTGCTGTCGACCCTGGGCGCGGAGGTGGTGCTCGTCGCGCCGCGCACCCTGCTGCCGGTGGGGGTCGAAGGCTGGCCGGTGCGCGTCTCGACGGACCTGGACTCCGAGCTGCCCGGTGCGGATGCCGTACTCATGCTGCGGGTTCAGGCGGAGCGCATGAACGGCGGTTTCTTCCCGTCGGCGCGCGAATACTCGATCCGGTACGGGCTGTCCGAACGCCGGACGGCGCTGCTCGACGAACACGCCGTGGTGCTGCATCCCGGCCCGATGCTGCGCGGTATGGAAATCGCGTCGTCGGTGGCCGATTCGCCACGCGCCGCGGTGCTGCAACAGGTGACGAATGGAGTCCATATGCGGATGGCGGTGCTGTTCCGCCTGCTCATCGGAGTGCAGGAGGCCGTGGCGTGAGTGAGTCGGTGCTGATCACAGGTGCTCGCCTCTACGGCGAGGGCGACCCGGTCGACGTGCTCGTCTCCGGTGGTGTGATCCAGCGGATCGGGACCGACCTGGCCGCGGACGGCGCGCAGGTCGTGCCCGCCGACGGCCGGGTGCTGCTGCCCGGATTCGTCGACCTGCACACCCACCTGCGTGAACCGGGGCGCGAGGACACCGAGACCATCGAATCCGGATCCGCGGCCGCGGCACTGGGCGGGTACACGGCCGTCTTCGCCATGGCCAATACCTCGCCGGTCGCCGACACCCAGGTGGTCACCGACCACGTGTGGCGGCGCGGTCAGGAGGTCGGGCTGGTCGATGTGTTCCCGGTGGGCGCGGTGACCGTGGGCCTGGCCGGTGCGCAGCTCGCCGAGATGGGCACCATGGCCACCGGCGTCGGCGCGGTGCGGATGTTCTCCGACGACGGGCACTGCGTCCACGATCCGCTGATCATGCGGCGGGCGCTGGAGTACGCGCGTTCGCTCGGTGTGCTCATCGCCCAGCACGCGGAGGAGCCGCGACTGACCTCGGGCGCGGTCGCGCACGAAGGCCCGACCGCGGCCCGGCTGGGCCTGGCGGGCTGGCCGCGGGCCGCCGAGGAGTCGATCGTGGCGCGGGACGCGCTGCTGGCCCGGGACGCGGGCGCACGGGTCCACATCTGCCACGCTTCCACAGCCGGCACCGTGGAATTGGTGAAATGGGCGAAAGCGCAGGGTATTTCGATCACCGCGGAGGTCACTCCGCATCATCTGCTGCTGACCGACGCCCGGCTGGAGACCTACGACGCGGTGAACAAGGTGAACCCGCCGCTGCGCGAAGGTTCCGATACCGAGGCGCTGCGGCGGGCGCTGGCCGAGGGGATCGTGGACTGCGTCGCCACCGATCACGCGCCGCACGCCGAACAGGACAAATGCTGTGAATTCGCGGCGGCCCGGCCCGGCATGCTGGGACTGGAGACCGCCTTGTCGATCGTGGTGGAGACCATGGTGCGGCCCGGGCTGCTGGATTGGCGCGGGGTGGCGCGGGTGATGAGCGAACGGCCCGCCGAGATCGTCGGACTCGACGACCACGGCCGTCCGATCGCCGAAGGCGAACCGGCCAACCTGGTCCTGGTCGATCCGGAGGCCGACTGGACAGTGTCCGGTGCCGATCTCGCCAGTATCTCGAGCAATACGCCGTACCAGGAGATGACGCTGCCCGGACGGGTCGTCGCCACGCTGCTGCGCGGGCGGATCACCGCTCGCGACGGCGTGGCCGCCGCGCCTGCCCGTGCCGGGGCAGGAGCGCGCTGATGGAACGCACACTCTGGGTTATCGGCTGCGTCGTCCTGTGGGCGCTGTTCATCTATCTGATGTACCGGGGCTGGCGGAGCCGGGCGGCCCGGCAGGCGGACCGGATCGGCGAACTGCCCCCGGTTCCCGGCGAGACCGGTGCGCAAGTGCTGGAACCGACCACCGGCCTGTACACCGGCAGCACCATCGCGCCGAGCTGGCAGGACCGGATCACGGTCGGTGACCTCGGGTTCCGCGCCACCGCGGAACTGACCCGCTTCGAACACGGGATCCTGCTCGACCGCGAAGGCGCGTCGGCGATCTGGATTCCCGAGGAGTCCATCACCGCGATCCGCACCGAACGCGGGCACGCGGGCAAGGTCATGAGCGAAGGCGGGGTGCTGGTGATCCGCTGGACCCTGCCGACCGGAACCGAGATCGACACCGGGTTCCGCGGCGACGACAAATCGGTATATCCGGCCTGGGCGCGGGCAACGACGGGAGACGACGAACAATGACGAACACAACGGCCGCAGCCCTGGTACTCGAAGACGGACGGGTGTTCCGCGGGTCCGCCTACGGCGCGGTGGGACAGACCCTCGGCGAGGCGGTTTTCTGCACCGCCATGACCGGCTATCAGGAAACCCTCACCGACCCGAGCTATCACCGGCAGATCGTGGTGGCCACCGCCCCGCAGATCGGCAACACCGGCTGGAACGACGAGGACGACGAATCGCAGCGGATCTGGGTCGCGGGCTACGCGGTCCGCGACCCCGCGCGCCGGGCCTCGAACTGGCGGGCCACCGGCACCCTGCCCGGTCAGCTGGAACAGCAGGAGATCGTCGGCATCGCCGGTATCGACACCCGCGCGGTGGTGCGGCATCTGCGCAGCCGCGGCTCGATGAAGGCGGGAATCTTCTCGGGTCCCGCACTCGCCGGCGCCGACGAACTGCTCGGTCGCGTGACCGGCCAGGAATCCATGCTGGGCGCCGACCTCGCCGGTGAGGTGAGCACCGACCGGATCTACACGATCGAACCCGAGGGCACACCCCTGTTCACGGTCGTGGCCGTCGATCTGGGCATCAAATCCAACACCCCGCGGATGTTCGCCGCCCGCGGGATGCGGGTGCACGTGGTCCCCTCGTCGGCGACCCTGGACCAGATCCTGGAACTGAAACCCGACGGCGCGTTCCTGTCGAACGGGCCGGGTGACCCGGCCACGGCCGATACCGCTGTCGCCCTGACCCAGGGCATCCTCGACAAGGGATTGCCGCTGTTCGGCATCTGCTTCGGCAACCAGATCCTGGGCCGCGCTCTCGGCCGCGGCACCTACAAGATGAAGTTCGGGCACCGGGGCATCAATATCCCCGTCATCGAAACCGAGACCGGCCGGATCTCCATCACCGCGCAGAACCACGGGTTCGCGCTGGAGGGGGAGAAGGGCGAGCAGTTCGACACCCCGTTCGGCAAAGCCGAGGTCAGCCATGTCTGTGCCAACGACGGCACCGTGGAGGGGGTCCGGCTGGTCGACGGCCGCGCCTTCTCCGTCCAATACCACCCGGAAGCGGCCGCCGGTCCCCATGACGCCGCGTACTTGTTCGACCGGTTCTCCGGTCTGATGAAGGGAGCCTGATGCCACGCCGCACCGACCTCGAACACATTCTGGTCATCGGTTCGGGCCCGATCGTCATCGGTCAGGCGTGCGAGTTCGATTATTCGGGCACGCAGGCCTGCCGGGTGCTGCGGTCGGAGGGGCTGCGGGTTTCGCTGGTCAACTCCAATCCGGCGACCATCATGACCGACCCGGAATACGCCGATTCCACCTATGTCGAGCCGATCACCCCGGAATTCGTCGAAAAGGTCATCGAAAGGGAACGGCCCGACGCGCTGCTGGCCACGCTGGGCGGGCAGACCGCGCTGAACACTGCCGTGGCGCTGCACGAACGCGGCGTGCTGGCGAAATACAACGTCGAACTGATCGGCGCCGATTTCGACGCCATCCAGCGCGGTGAAGACCGCCAGAAGTTCAAGGACATCGTCGCGCGCGTCGGCGGCGAGAGCGCCCGCTCACGGGTCTGTTACACCATGGACGAAGTCCGGGACACCGTCGAGGAACTGGGCTTCCCGGTCGTCGTGCGCCCGTCGTTCACCATGGGCGGGCTCGGGTCCGGAATGGCCTACGACGATACGGATCTGGACCGGATCGCCGGCGGTGGCCTGGCCGCCTCACCGACCGCGAACGTGCTGATCGAGGAATCCATCCTCGGCTGGAAGGAATACGAGCTCGAGCTGATGCGCGACGGGCGCGACAATGTCGTGATCGTCTGCTCGATCGAGAACGTGGACCCGATGGGTGTGCACACCGGCGATTCGATGACCGTCGCGCCCGCGCTCACGCTCACCGACCGCGAATACCAGAAGATGCGTGATCTCGGTATCGCGATCCTGCGCGAAGTCGGCGTCGATACCGGTGGCTGCAATATCCAGTTCGCGGTCGATCCCGCCGACGGCCGGCTCATCGTCATCGAAATGAACCCGCGGGTCTCCCGGTCGTCGGCGCTGGCATCCAAGGCGACCGGATTCCCGATCGCCAAGATCGCGGCCAAATTGGCGATCGGCTACACACTCGACGAAATCGTCAACGACATCACCAAGGAAACCCCGGCCTGTTTCGAACCCACCCTCGACTATGTGGTGGTGAAAGCGCCGCGGTTCGCGTTCGAGAAATTCCCGGGTGCCGACCCCACCCTCACCACCACCATGAAATCGGTGGGTGAGGCGATGTCGCTGGGTCGCAATTTCACCGAGGCGCTGGGCAAGGTGCTGCGCTCGCTGGAAACCAAGGCCACCGGATTCTGGACCGCCGACGACGCGAAATGGGCGCCGGCGTCCGCGGACGAATCCGATGTCGACGCCGCGATCGCGGAGATCCTCGCGGATCTGCGCGTCCCGACCGAGGGTCGTATCTACCAGGTCGAGCGGGCGCTGCGGTTCGGCGCGAGTATCGAAGACGTCGCTGCGGCCTCCGGGATCGACCCCTGGTTCGTCGCCGAGATCGCCGGACTGGTGGAGCTGCGTGGCGAACTCCTCGACACCCCGGTGCTGGACGAAGCGCTGCTGCGCCGCGCGAAGTACTCCGGGTTGTCCGACCGGCAGATCGCCGCGCTGCGGCCGGAACTGGCCGGGGAGAGCGGCGTACGGGCCCTGCGGCACCGTCTCGGGGTGCGCCCGGTGTTCAAAACCGTCGATACCTGCGCCGCCGAATTCGAAGCCCGGACTCCGTACCACTATTCGGCCTACGAACTCGACCCCGAAGCCGAATCCGAGGTCGCCCCGCAGCCCGATCGCGCCAAGGTGATCATCCTGGGTTCCGGTCCCAACCGGATCGGGCAGGGCATCGAATTCGACTACTCGTGTGTGCACGCCGCGCAGACCCTGTCGGCCGCCGGGTACGAGACGGTCATGGTCAACTGCAACCCGGAGACCGTCTCCACCGACTACGACACCGCCGACCGCCTCTACTTCGAACCCCTCACCTTCGAGGACGTCCTCGAGGTGTACCACGCGGAATCGGAATCCGGCACGGTCGCCGGGGTGATCGTGCAGCTCGGCGGGCAGACCCCGCTCGGGCTGGCACAGCGACTCACCGAGGCCGGGGTCCCGGTCGTCGGCACCAGCGCCGCCGCCATCGACCTCGCCGAGGATCGCGGCGAATTCGGTGACGTCCTGGTCGCCGCCGGCCTGCCCGCACCCAAGTACGGCACCGCCACCACCTTCGAGCAGGCCCGCAAGATCGCCGCCGAGATCGGTTACCCGGTGCTGGTGCGGCCGTCCTACGTGCTCGGCGGGCGCGGTATGGAAATCGTCTATGACGAGCAGTCCCTCGAAGGCTATATCTCCCGCGCCACCGAACTCAGCCCCGAACACCCGGTGCTGGTGGACCGGTTCCTGGAAGACGCCATCGAAATCGATGTGGACGCGCTCTGCGACGGCGAAGAGGTGTTCCTCGGCGGGGTCATGGAACATATCGAGGAAGCGGGCATCCACTCCGGCGACTCGGCGTGCGCGCTGCCGCCGATCACTCTGGGCCGCAGCGATATCGAGGCGGTGCGGCGCTCCACCATCGCGCTCGCCAAAGGCATCGGCGTCCGGGGTCTGCTGAACGTGCAGTACGCGCTCAAGGACGACATCCTCTACGTCCTCGAGGCCAACCCGCGTGCGAGCCGGACTGTGCCGTTCGTCTCCAAGGCCACCGCCGTCCCGCTGGCCAAGGCGGCCGCCCGGATCATGCTCGGCACCACCATCGCCGAACTCCGTGCCGAGGGCATGCTGCCCGACGACGACGGCGGCCATGTGCCCCTGGACGCCCCCGTGGCGGTGAAGGAGGCGGTGCTGCCCTTCCATCGGTTCCGTCGCGCGGACGGCAGCGGCGTCGACTCGCTGCTTTCTCCCGAGATGAAATCGACCGGCGAGGTCATGGGCATCGACGCCGACTTCGGCACCGCGTTCGCCAAGAGTCAGGCCGCGGCCTACGGATCGCTGCCCACCGAAGGCACCGTGTTCGTCTCCATCGCCAACCGCGACAAACGGGCCATGGTGTTCCCGGTCAAACGCCTGCACGACCTCGGCTTCCGTATCCTGGCCACCGCCGGGACCGCGGAGATGCTGCGCCGCAACGGGATTCCCTGCGAAGAAGTGCGCAAGCACTCCGATCCGGTCTCCCCGGCGGGCGGCAGCAGCGCACCCCCCGCAGCGTCCATCGTGGAACAGATCCGCGACGGCGAGGTCGATATGGTGTTCAACACCCCCTACGGCAACTCGGGCCCCCGTATCGACGGCTACGAGATCCGCAGTGCCGCGGTGAGTGTGAACATCCCCTGCATCACCACGGTGCAGGGTGCCGCGGCGGCCGTCCAGGGGATCGAAGCCGGCATCAACGGCGGCCTCGGTGTGCGGTCCCTGCAGGAACTGCATTCGGCGCTGCGCGGCTGAGGGCGATCCGATGAACACCACCTTCGGTGAGCGGCTGGCCGCCGCCATGAGCGAACACGGGCCGATCTGCGTCGGGATCGATCCGCATCCGGCGCTACTGGAAGCCTGGGATCTGCCCGGCGACGCCAACGGTCTCGAAACCTTCGCCGAACTGTGCGTCGAAGCCTTCGACGGAACAGTGGCGGTGGTCAAACCACAGGTCGCCTTCTTCGAGGCGTACGGGTCGGCGGGGATCGCGGTGCTCGAACGCACCATCGAGGTGCTGCGCGCCTCCGGCACCCTCGTACTCGCCGACGCCAAACGCGGCGATATCGGGTCCACCATGGACGCCTACGCCCGCGCCTGGCTGGCCGACGGCCCGCTGGGGGCGGACGCGGTCACCGTGTCCCCGTATCTCGGCTTCGGCGCCCTGCGACCCGCCCTCGACCTGGCCGTCGCCAACCATCGCGGTGTCTTCGTCCTGGCCGCCACCTCCAACCCCGAAGCGGCCCCGGTCCAGCAGGCCGTCACCGGCGGGCGCACCCTCGCGCAGACGGTGGTAGACGCGGCGGCCGACCTCAACCCCGCCGGCGCACCGGGGTCGGTGGGCGTAGTCGTCGGCGCCACCCTCACCGAGATCCCCGACCTGACGGCGCTCAACGGTCCGATCCTGCTGCCGGGAGTCGGCGCGCAGGGCGGCACCGCCGACGCCGTCCGAGCCCTCTTACCGGAGCCTGTGTGGCCGGCAGCGGTCCCGAACGTATCGAGGGACGTGCTCCGGGCCGGGCCCTCGGTCACGGCGCTGCGCGCCCGCCTGGCGGCCTTCCAGGAGGAATTCTCCTTCCTTCGGTGAAGGCAGGGTCGGCAACAAGGTCTGCCTGTACGGACGGGTCCGCGATGGTCCGGAAGGTCCGTCTGCGACGCAACCGGTTGGCGCCGAGTCCAGCGAGGCACTTAATGGGTTGAGGCCCGTCCCGGCGTTCAGCCGTCGAAGCGCATGCGCCGCAGGCGCGAGTCTCGAGGGCTGAACGCCGGGACCAAGGGGGCCTCAACCCCGCGACGCCGCAGGCGGCGCCAATAAACACAGACCTTCACGAGCGGGCTCACCCCTCGCTTTGACGTGTGCGCCCGCTCCTCGTCTTCGTGAGCGGGTTCATCTCTTCGCCTCGGGGGTGAGCCCACTTCTCGCGTTGACGTGTGAGCCCGCTCCTCGTCTTCGTGAGCGGGTTCATCTCTTCGCCTCGGGGGTGAGCCCACTTCTCGCGTTGACGTGTGAGCCCGCTCCTCGTCTTCGTGAGCGGGTTCATCTCTTCGCCTCGGGGGTGAGCCCACTTCTCGCGTTGACGTGTGAGCCCGCTCCTCGTCTTCGCGAGCGGGCTCACCCCCTCGCCTCGGGGGTGGGTTCGCTTCTTGCGTTGGCGTGTCAGGCCTCACTTCTCGCCTTCGCGAGTGAGTTCATCTCTCACCTTCACCGGTCGTCGATTATCACCTTCGGTGTCGGCCCACCTCTCCGCTCGGGCCGGGCCCGGCTCTCAGTGTTCGTGTGTCGCGTCTCTGCGAGTGGGCCTTGTTCTCCCGTTCACAAGCAGCCCACTCTCGTACGTTCGAGCGCCCGTCTCACGCCATCGCGGCGCTGTGTCTCCGGGGTTCTTGTTGTGCGGGTCGTGTCCCCGGGGCGCTCCCGGGGCCGCCCCCGGAGCTGTTCTGGCGGGCTTCCACGCCCCGGCCGACGCTCACCGAAACCGGACGATACGGGCGTGTATGTGACGTTTTCGAGGTTCGCGGCGATGATGAAACAGACGCGCTGACCCTGCCTCTGGCCTCCCGAGGTGTGCCCGGCCGAAAATTTCCCAGAAAATTCCTGGTAGGGCGGCTGGGAGGTAGCCAGCTGGTAGATCAAGGGTGTGGTTATCGCACCGCTACCCCGATTTGAGCTCGAAAAGTCCCTGCTGAAGGGCTATTTCGTGATTCGGGTGGCGGGATCGGCAGTTACGGCAAGCAGGGATGCGGACCCTGGGGTAAGGGGTCGATACCGGGTCCGATTCATGCCCTGACCTGGGGGGTGGGTTCGCAATCCGGGGGCGTCGTGGGTACGGTCGCTGAGACTGCCGGGTAGTTCGGCAGTTGTTGATGCAATGAACGATGAGACGGAGGAACCGTGGCCCTTCCCCAGCTGACTGATGAGCAGCGCGCCGCTGCTCTGGAGAAGGCGGCTGCCGCACGCCGTGCTCGGGCGGAGCTCAAGGATCGCCTGAAGCGCGGCGGCACCGACTTGAAAGAGGTCCTCGGCCAGGCCGAGACCGATGAGATCATCGGAAAGATGAAGGTGCGCGCACTGCTGGAAGCCCTGCCCAAGGTCGGCAAGGTCAAGGCCGAGGAGATCATGAACGAGCTCGAGATCGCGCCGACCCGACGGCTGCGTGGTCTCGGTGATCGGCAGCGCAAGGCGCTGCTCGCCAAATTCGATCTCGGCGCCTGACACCCTCTGTGGTCGAGAATATGACGAAGGGTCGGCTGGTTGTACTGGTCGGCCCCTCGGCCGTCGGTAAGTCCACCGTGGTGCGCTGTGTCCGCGAGCGGCTGCCGGAGCTGGTTTTCAGCGTCTCGGCGACCACCCGGGACCCGCGTCCCGGTGAAGTCGACGGCCGCGATTACCGGTTCGTGAGCCGGGCGGAGTTCGACGCGATGATCGAGGCCGGTGATCTGCTCGAATGGGCGGATATCCACGGCGGGCTCCAGCGCTCCGGTACTCCGGCCGGGCCGGTGCGGGCCGCGCTGTCGGAGGGGCTTTCGGTGCTGATCGAGGTCGATCTCGAGGGCGCGCGTTCGATCCGGCGGGTTGTGCCCGAGGCCGTCCTGGTGTTCCTGGCGCCGCCCAGCTGGGAGATTCTGGTGGAGCGGCTGCGTAGCCGGGGCACCGAATCGGCGGAGGTCATCGAACGTCGGCTGGAGACCGCACGGGTGGAACTGGCCGCACGTGACGAGTTCGACACCGTGATCGTCAACGACACCGTGACCAGCGCCTGTGCGCAGTTGGTATCGTTGTTCGTCAGCACGAATTCCAGTTCGTAGCCAGATGCGCGGGCGTATTCGCCGCGTATCCGCGCCCACCGACCCCGCAGGAGCTTCCTCAGTGAGCAGTTCGGACATCGTTACGCCCGCCTATGACACCCCGATCGGCCTCACCAATCCGCCGATCGACGAGCTGCTCGACCGCACCTCGTCCAAATACAGCCTCGTGATCTACGCGGCCAAGCGCGCCCGGCAGATCAACGACTACTACAACCAGCTGGGCGACGGCATCTTGGAGTATGTCGGCCCCCTGGTGGAGCCGCTCCCGCAGGAGAAGCCGCTGTCGGTGGCGATGCGCGAGATCCACAGCGATCTGCTCGAGCACACCGAAGGCGAATGACCCGGTAACCGGGCGAGGAGCCGATAGGGCAGGAGGCGCGATGGCGCGGGTAGTTGTCGGGGTGGGCGGTGGAATCGCCGCATACAAGGCGTGCGCCCTGGTACGGCGGTTCACCGAGACCGGTCATACCGTCCGGGTGATCCCTACCGAAGCGGCACTGCAGTTCGTGGGTAGAGCGACCTTCGAGGCGCTGTCCGGCCACCCGGTGCACACCGGGGTGTTCGCCGACGTGCCGGAGGTCCCGCATGTGCGGCTGGGGCAGGAGGCGGAACTCGTCGTCATCGCCCCCGCCACCGCGGACCTGATGGCGCGGGCCGCGCAGGGCCGCGCCGACGATCTACTCACCGCGACTCTGCTCACGGCTCGATGTCCGGTTCTGTTCGCGCCCGCCATGCACACCGAGATGTGGGAGCATGCGGCGACCGTCGCGAACGTGGCGGCGCTGCGCGCCCACGGCGCGACCGTCATGGAGCCCGCTTCCGGTCGGCTCACCGGGACCGATACCGGGCCCGGGCGGCTGCCCGAACCCGAGGAGATCTTCGGTCTCGCGTCGCTGCTGCTCGAACGCACGGACGCGGTACCCCGTGATCTGGCGGGCCGGCGGGTGGTGATCACCGCGGGTGGGACCCGGGAGCCGCTGGATCCGGTCCGTTTCCTCGGCAATCGCAGCTCCGGTAAGCAGGGGTACGCGCTGGCCAGGGTCGCCGCCCAGCGGGGTGCTCAGGTCACCCTCATCGCCGGCAACACCATCGAGATGGCGCCCCCGGCCGCAGTCGACCTGGTCCACATCACCACCGCCGAACAGCTGAAAACCGCCGTCGACAAGCACGCGGTCGGCGCGGACGCGGTGATCATGGCCGCCGCCGTGGCAGATTTCCGGCCCACGTCGGTGGCCGCGGCCAAGATCAAGAAGGGCAAGGACGAACCGGCCACCATCGCGCTGTCCCGGACCGAGGACATCCTCGCGGGTCTGGTCCAGGCGCGCCGGGACGGTCGCCTGCCCGGAACGGCCATCGTCGGTTTCGCGGCCGAGACCGGTGACGCGGACGGTGACGTGATCACCCATGCCCGGGCCAAGCTGGCCCGTAAGGGTTGCGATCTGCTGGTGGTGAACGCGGTCGGCGACGGTAAGGCGTTCGAGGTGGACACCAACGACGGTTGGCTGCTCCGCGCGGACGGTAGCGAACAGGCGCTCGATCACGGGTCCAAGGCACTGCTGGCCAGTCGCGTCCTGGACGCGCTGGGCCCGCTGCTGAGCTGAGGGTCACGGTCGTTCACTGCCTGAACTGCCGGGCACGCCGCGCCACCCGCCTTCGGCCGTATCGAGGCGGTCCGCTCCGTCTTGCCGGTACCGATCGGCGATATGACCTGTGCCCGCTTCGGCGCCGCATATGCCACCGGTGGGCCACGACCAGGACACGACTCGGCCGGGAAACCCGTCCAGGATGGTGTCCGAAACCCCAATTGGGCCGCCCTTTCTAATAGTCTGAGAGTCCAGGGTCGCGACCGGAGCCGTGCGCTGCGGTCCCATCCCGGACACGAGTAACCGTTGAGGAATGAGGAAACTGTGCGCACGTCCGGTAGCCGGCTTTTCACCAGTGAGTCCGTGACCGAGGGTCATCCGGACAAGATCTGTGATGCCATCAGCGATTCCATTCTCGACGCTCTGCTGGCCCAGGACCCGCGTAGCCGCGTGGCCGTGGAGACCCTGGTGACCACCGGCCAGGTGCATGTCGCGGGTGAGGTCACCACCGAGGCCTATGCGGATATCCCGCATATCGTCCGGGAGAAGATCCTCGAGATCGGATACGACTCGTCGGCAAAGGGATTCGACGGCAACTCCTGCGGCGTCAACATCGCGATCGGCTCCCAGTCGCCCGATATCGCCCAGGGCGTCGACACCTCGCACGAAGCGCGCGTCGGCGGCTCCGACGACGAGATCGAGCAGCAGGGCGCCGGGGATCAGGGCCTGATGTTCGGTTACGCCAACACCGATACGCCCGAGCTCATGCCGCTACCGATCGCGCTCGCGCACCGCCTGTCCCGCAAGCTCACCGAGGTACGCAAGACCGGTGTGCTGCCGTATCTGCGGCCGGACGGCAAAACCCAGGTCACCATCGAATACGACGGAGACCGCGCGGTGCGGCTGGACACTGTGGTCCTGTCCACCCAGCACGCCGCCGATATCGACCTGGACAATCTGCTGGCTCCCGATATCCGGGAGAAGGTCGTCGACGCGGTGCTGGCCGAACTGGCGATCCCCGATCTGGACACCTCCGATATCCGCCTGCTCGTCAACCCGACCGGCAAGTTCGTGCTCGGCGGGCCGATGGGCGACGCCGGCCTGACCGGCCGCAAGATCATCGTCGACACCTACGGCGGTATGGCCCGCCACGGTGGCGGCGCCTTCTCCGGTAAAGACCCCTCCAAGGTCGATCGCTCGGCCGCGTACGCGATGCGCTGGGTCGCCAAGAACGTGGTCGCCGCCGGTCTGGCCGACCGGGTGGAGGTGCAGGTGGCGTACGCGATCGGCAAATCGGCGCCGGTCGGGCTGTTCGTGGAGACCTTCGGCACCGAGAAGACCGATCCGGCCGGGATCTCCTCGGCGATCACCGAGGTATTCGATCTGCGTCCGGGCGCCATCATTCGCGACCTGGACCTGCTGCGCCCGATCTACGCCCCGACCGCCGCCTACGGACATTTCGGTCGCACCGATATCGACCTGCCCTGGGAGCGCACCGACCGCGCGGAGAAGTTGCGCGCCGCCGCCGGACTGTAAGCCCCACGTCCCGCGTGGAACGACCGGCGACCGACACCCCCGGAGACCCCGAGTCTCCGGGGGTGTCGGCCGAGTCGGGTCCGCCGCGCCGTCGGGGTACCCGCGCGAAGAAATCCGCGAAACCCGCGCTGGACCCGATATCGCACCCGATCGCCCGGGTGCTGCCGCTGCTCACCCCGGCGCATCTGGACCGCGATTTCGACTACCTGGTGCCGCCGGAACTCGATGAGATCGCCCGGCCGGGTGTCCGGGTCCGGGTGCGGTTCGCCGGCCGCTTGGTGGACGGTTATCTGCTGTCCCGGCACACCGATACCGAGCACACCGGAAAACTGGTGCGACTGGAGCGGGTGGTGTCGGCCGAGCGGGTGCTCACGCCGGAGATCCTGCGGCTCGCGACAACTGTGGCGGCCCGATGCGCCGGAACCCGAGCCGATGTCCTGCGGCTGGCGATCCCGCCGCGCCACGCCCGGGTGGAGAACGGTGGTGCGGCGAAAAGCGTTGCGGGGAAAAATAGTCCGTCACCTTCGACGGACGATTCCGTGCCGGAAATCTCCGACCTCGAGGACGGGGACGCGCCCGCCGGGGCCTCGGTGGCCGATAACAGAACCGCGCGGTCAGACGGGGCGCCAGTCCCCTCGCTCCGCGCTCTTCCCGGCTCGCTCGCAGACCACAGTGATGCCCCGACGGCGGGGACCGGCGAATCACGCGCGGACCTGCCGACCGGCACCCGACCGCACCCGGCATCGGATGCCGACGTCGCGGACACGGCGGGCGCGTCCACGAAGGCGGTGGGTATCGAAGGAGTCTCCAGAGCGGGTGCGGACTCCGCCCGGGGGGTGCCGGGTGTCGGGGGCGCCGCCGGGGCGGAGGATGCCGGTGCCGGGTGCGCGGCAATGCGGTCGGATGCTGTCGCCGAGGGGGTCCCGAGGCCGGACGCCGCTGTAGCCGGAGGCGCCCGGAGCGGTGAACCGGACGGTCCGGGCCGGACGGAATCCGCGTCCGGGGAGTTTCCCGCCGGGGTGGATGCCGCGGCATGGGGAAGATACCGGCACGGGGAGGCGTTTCTCACCGCGCTGATGCGGGGGCGTGGCGCGCGTGCGGCCTGGCAGGCATTGCCGGGGGAGGACTGGGCGCGCCGGGTGGCCGAACTCGCCGCGGTGGTCGTCGCGGAGGGGCGCAGCGCGATCCTGATGGTTCCCGATCAGCGCGACCTCGATCGAGTGCTACGGGAATGCGAACGGCTGGTGGGTGATTCGGCGGTGGGGCTGTCGGCCGGTTTGGGTCCTGCGGCCCGATACCGGCGTTGGCTGGCGGTGCTGCGCGGGACCGCGCGGGTGGTGGTGGGCACCCGCAGCGCGGTATTCGCGCCCGCGGCCGATCTCGGGCTCGTGGCGATCTGGGACGACGGCGACGATACCTACGCCGAACCGCGCGCGCCGTATCCGCATGCTCGTGAGGTCGCCATGCTCCGCGCGCACGACACCGGCGCCGCGTTCGTGGCGGCCGGGTTCGCCCGGACCGCGGAGGTGGCGGCGATCGTGGAATCCGGGTGGGCCCACGATCTGCTCGCCGACCGGGCGACCGTGCGTTCGGCCGCCCCCCGCATCAGTGCCCCGGGTGATACCGATATTGCGCTCGAGCGTGATCCCAATGCTCGCGCGGTCCGTATCCCCGGCGCCGCGTTCGCCGCGGCCCGGCAGGCGCTCGCCGCCGGGACCGGGGTGCTGGTGCAGGTGCCGCGCCGCGGTTATGTACCGGCTCTGTCCTGTACGAAATGCCGGACCCCCGCCCGTTGCCGGCAGTGCGCGGGTCCCCTGTCTTTACCGGGCTCGGACGTCGGCCCCGGAGCCGGTGCCCAGGCGGCGCACAGTCCGCTCTGTCGCTGGTGCGGGCGCACCGAGGCGGCTTTCCGCTGTCCGGTGTGCGGTGGCCGGGCCCTGCGCGCCGTGGTCGTGGGGGCGGCGCGGACCGCCGAGGAGCTGGGCCGAGCCTTTCCCGGGGTGCCAGTTCGCGGATCCAGCGGCGCCGCCTTGCTGGACACCGTCCCGCCGGGACCACAGGTGGTGGTGGCGACCGTCGGCGCCGAACCGTTGCTCGCCGGTGGATACGGGGTGGGTCTGCTGCTGGACGGCTGGGCCCTGCTCGGTCGCGCCGATCTGCGCGCCGCCGAGGACACATTGCGCCGGTGGCTCAGCGCCGCGGCCCTGGTGCGGTCCGACGGCCAGGTGCTCGTGATGGCCGATCCGGGTGTGCCGACTGTGCAGGCCCTGCTGCGCTGGGATCCGGCCGGGCACGCCGCCGCCGAACTGGCCCAGCGGGCCGAGGTGGGGTTCCCGCCGGCCGTGCGGATGGCCGCGGTCGACGGCACGGCGGAGGGAATCGCCGAATTGCTCGCGGTCACCGAGCTGCCGGCCGCCGCGCAGGTGCTGGGCCCGGTGCCGCTGCCGGCCGCCGCGCGGTTGCCGTCCGGCGCCCGCGGTAGCGGCGGCGAACATGGGGCGGAGGTCGAGCGGGTGCTGCTGCGCACGCCTCGCGCGGGTGGCGCGGCACTGGCGCGTGCGCTCACCGCTGCCCAGGCGATCCGTAGTAGTCAGCGTGCGGATTCGCCGCTGCGAGTGCAGATAGATCCCCTCGATATCGGCTGATCTCGCCGTTATCGCCGGCGCGCAGGAATGGCGGGCCGGATGCTGTCGCCGGGCGGGCTGTCCTCGCCGCCGGTTTCCGCGCCGTACGAGCTCGGTGTGAAACACCGCCTGCGCGGCGGGTCCGGACGACCGGCGGGCCGCTCGCGCCGGCTTCCGGCTGCGGTCGTATCGCTGTTCACGCTGGTCCGTGCCGCGCTATCGAATCCCGAGGTGCGTGCGCGCCAGCCGCCGGTGAATCCGGGAATTTCCACCCGAGCCTTGCGTTGGATAGATTGACGATATATCGTCGATGCTATGAAAACCGATCGAGTAGCTCAGGAGGCTGCAATGGAAAACATCGAGAACGCAGAATTTCGTCAAGGCCGCGGACGTCGCGGGCATCGCGGACGGCCGGACGCCGACTGGGCTCCGGGCGGCGCATGGTTCCGGCACGGTGGTCCGCCCGGATTCGGGCCCGGATTCGGGCCGGGCTTCGGATCAGGATTCGGGCCCGGTTTCGGCCCGGGGTTCGGGCGGGGCCGCGGGCGCGGCGGCCGCGGGCGGCGCGGTGACGTGCGGGCGGCGATCCTGCTGCTGCTCACCGAGCGCCCGATGCACGGATACGAGCTGATCCAGCAGATTCGCGAGCGCAGCGATGATCTCTGGCGGCCCAGCCCGGGATCCATCTATCCCGCACTGTCCCAGCTGGAGGACGAAGGACTCATCACCATCGAGAAGGTGGCCGGCCGCAAGACCGCGGAACTGACCGAGACAGGTACCGCCCATGTCACCGAGAACCGGGCGGAGCTCGGTGATCCGTGGGCCGAAGTGAAAGAGGGAGTCGGTGCCCAGACCAGTGATCTGCGCGCCCTGATCGCCCCGCTCCTGGGTGCCGTCGCGCAGGTGGCGGCCGCAGGCACCCCCGAACAGGCGGCCAAGGCGGCCGACGTCCTCACCGAGGCGCGGAAAGCCTTGTACCGCATCCTCGCCGGAGATGAAGAACCCGGAAAGTAACGGGGTGATCAAGACCTCGCACACGGGTTCTCCGAGGAGCCGGCACGGGAGAAGATTGTGTGGTGAAGCGACATCGATGGCCGACAGGGCGGGAAGGCGCACAACACGGCAGGGGCGTCCTGCGAGTTGTGGCGGTGGCCGTCGCACTGGCTGGGTCGGCGGTCCTCGGAATCACCGAGGCCACCGCCCAGCCCCCGGGTTACCTCCCCCCGACGATCCCCACCGACCCGGCTCCACCACAAACAGACCACCTGGGCGCGGTGCTCTACACGAAAACCCACCCGGACGCGGTGCCTCGGGGAGTCAACGACTTCGGCTGTGTCCCGGACGCGGCGCATCCGCGCCCGGTGATCCTGGCGCACGGGACCGACGCGAGCGCGTACACAGACTGGGCGGCCATCGGCACGGAACTCGTGGACCAGGGATTCTGTGTATTCGCCCTCAACTACGGCGGTAAACCGGGCGCCGTCACCTACGGCACCGAAGACATGGTGCTCAGCGCGTACCAGTTCGCCGCGTTCACCGACGAAGTGCGCACCGCGACCGGTGCCGAGCAGGTCGACCTCGTCGGATTCTCCCAAGGCGCCAATGTGACCCGGTACTACATCAACAAACTCGGCGGAGCGCCGAAAGTCGACACCTGGGTCGGGCTGGCCTCACCCACCTACGGCGGCGTCATGTACGGACTGGCGCCGCTGGCCCAGCAGATCCCCGGCGCGATGGAGCTGGCCGAGCGGGCGACTTCGGTCGCGGCGGTCCAGCAGGTGCAGAACTCACCGTTCATGCGAGAGCTGAACGCGGGCGGCGACACGGTGCCGGGCGTGCGGTACGTGACCATAGGCAGCCGGTTCGACGAGGTGATCCAGCCGTTCGAGAACATCGCGCTGCGCGGGCCCGGCGCGCGCAACATCGTGCTGCAGGACGGCTGTCCGGTCGATCTCACCGGCCATTTCCACATGGTCTACGACCCCTACGTGTTCGACTTGCTGTTCGAGGTTCTCGAGCCGGAACTCGCGCCGGAGCCGGTCTGCGTGCCGGTTCCCCTCGGTACCGGAATCCCCGAGGTCATCATCGGTGGCAATATCTGACTGTGTTTATTTGCCCCGCCTGCGGCGGGGCGGGTCGGGGCCCTCGTTAACCCCGGTTCTTCACTCCCGCCGGTCGGTCGCTGCGCTCCCTTCCTCTGGTCGCTCCAGAACCGGGGCGGGCCCCGACTGTGTGGGATTGCCCCGCCTCCGGCGGGGCGGGTCGGGGCCCTTGTCAACCCCGGTTCTTCACTCCCGGCGGTCGGTCGCTGCGCTCCCTTCCTCTGGTCGCTCCAGAACCGGGGCGGGCCCCGACCTCGGGGTGATCATCCGTGGAGGTGGTTCCAGGGGTCGTCATTTTTGGCGGTGGCTGCGCTTCTTCGCTCTGTTGCTCCGGGAACGGGGTGGGCCCGAGCACGGTTGCTCACCGTCCGGGCGAACGGGTCGACGTGTGCGCTCGGAAAGCTCGAACAACCTGGGGAAGATCACGGCAGTGCGCGTGCTCCACGCGGCGCCCCCGGGCTGCTGGGCCCTGAACAATCCACCGCGCTCGGCCGCTACCTCACCACCTCCCGATCCCTCCGCGTGCGCTCGGTCGCTGCGTTCCGTCGACCCGGAACCGGGGTCGATCACGGAGACCGGGCAGACGGGCGAGCGTGACATCCGTGCGGTCGGGGCCGCGCGGCTGTGTCGGCCAGAGCTTTGTGAGAGCTCGAGGGCCTGCCAGCGGGGGTCCACGCGCTCGCTGCGCTCCGGCGGACCGGCGGACCGGGCTGAGGGCCGAGCGCGGTCACGGAGGCCGACCATCTGGGCGAAGCGCAACGATGCTTGTGGTCGCGCCGCCCGGACTCGGTGAGTGCCGGACTCCGTGGGCCGCCCCTTCGGCAGCGCACCATCGGATGCGGCCGGGGCGGTGCGCGGTACCGGCGCGGCTCGGCGAAGGTACAGGCCCTGAACGCCGCTGCGCCGAGGTACCTAGAATGAAACCTTCCTGCCCTGCCTCATGTCTTCGGGAGCTACCGTGACCGTCCAGTCCGTCCGCCTCTTCGGCGATCCCATTCTGCGAGCCCGCGCGGCAGAGGTCACCGAATTCGGCCCCGAACTGCGGCAGTTGGTGACCGATCTGACCGACACCATGTACGACGACGGTGGCGTCGGGATGGCGGCCCCGCAGATCGGGGTCGGGCTGCGGGTCTTCGTCTACGACACCCACGACGCCCGTGGCCATCTGATCAACCCGGTCTGGACCGCGCTCGACGAGGAGGAGCAGATCGGCCCGGAGGGTTGCCTGTCGATTCCCGGAGTGAACCACGATACGAGGCGTGCGCTGCGGGTGCGGGCCACCGGTGTGGATGTGGAAGGCAACCCGGTCGAATTCGAGGCCGAGGGTCTGCTTGCGCGGTGTGTCCAGCACGAAACCGATCACCTGGACGGCACCCTTTTCATCGACCGGCTCGATCCGCCCGACCGGAAGCAGGCCATGCGCACCATCCGCGAATCCGATTGGTTCATCGCCGGCCTCACGGTCCGGCCCAGTCGCGCGCTCGCCGAGCGGGACCGCTGATGCGGATAGTTTTCGCCGGCACTCCCGAGCCCGCGGTTCCCTCGCTGCTCCGCCTGCTCGACTCCCGGCACGAGGTGGTCGCCGTGGTGACCCGGCCCGACGCCACCGCGGGGCGCGGCCGGAAACTGAAACGTTCGCCGGTCGCGGAGATCGCCGACGAACACGGGATTGCGGTGTTCACTCCCCACAAGCCCGCCGAACCCGACTTCGTCGCGGCGCTCACGGATCTGGCGCCGGAGTGCTGCCCGGTGGTCGCGTACGGCGCGCTGCTCCCGGCCGAACTCCTCGATATCCCGGTCCACGGCTGGATCAACCTGCACTTCTCGCTGCTCCCCGCCTGGCGCGGCGCGGCCCCGGTGCAGGCGGCGATCGCGGCCGGCGACGAGATCACCGGGGCGTCCACGTTCCGGATCGAGACCGGTTTGGACACCGGCCCGGTCTACGGGGTGGTGACCGAGCGAATCGGGGTCACCGATACCGCCGGTGACCTGCTGACCCGACTGTCCCACAGCGGTGCGGCGCTGCTGGAACAGACTCTCGACGGAGTCGAGGACGCGACCCTGCAGGCGATCCCGCAGGCGGCCGACGGTGTGTCCTACGCACCCAAGATCACGGTCGAGGCGGCGCAGGTGCGCTGGGATCAGCCGGCGCTGGCGGTCGGCCGGGCGGTCCGGGCGGTGACGCCGTTCCCGGGGGCTTGGACCACAGTGGCCGGTACCCGGCTGAAACTGGGCCCGGTGGAACTGGTCGAAGAGGTCATTCCGGAGCGGCAGATCGAGATCCGCAAGACCGGCGTCTACATCGGCACGGCGACTACGGCGGTCCGGTTGGACCAGGTGCAGCCCCAAGGTAAACGCATGATGGCCGCGCTGGACTGGGCGCGCGGCGCCCGCCTGGACGCCGGCGCGGTGGTCGAATGACCGGCTCGGGCGCCGACCGGCCACGAGGATTCCGCCGACGTGGCGAGGAATCCGGCGGTCCCCGCGCCGGCACGGGACCTCGGGACCGTCCGGCCGATCCGGGCCGGGGTGAGTCTCCGCCCGGTACACGCGGTAGCGAGCATTCGGCTGGTTCGCGTGGTGGGGAGAATCCCGCTGGTTCGGGTGGTGGGGAGAGCCGCGCTGGTTCGCGTCACGGTGAGCGCCCCACCGGTTCGCGCCGAGAAGGCGGACCTGCCGGTGCACGCCGTGGTGACGACTCCGCTGGTTCGCGTCAGGGCAGCCGTCCGACCGAGGCTGGACAGGGCAGGCCACCGGCCGCCGGATCGCGGGGAGGTCCGGACGACAACGGCGGGACGCGGCAACGTAAGGGTCGCGCCGACACCCGCCGGTCCGGCGAATCCGGACGTCGCGACCCCGGCCGTGGCGGCGAGCCCGACGTCGGCCGGGACCGCGGTGCCGAGAACGGGCGCGGCACGGGTTCGGCACGCCGTCCAGGGCGCGGTGCCGACGAAGGTCGTGGCTCGGCCGAATCGGGCGACCGGAACGGCCGCGGTAAAGCGGCATCCGGTGATCGTGCGGCCCGGCCCCGGGGCCGGGCCGAGGAGAGCCGCGACGAGCGCCGGGGCGATGCGGCCGACAGCCGCGGTCGGCGCCGGAGTTCGGCGCCGGATGGGAAGGGCCGCGCCGGCGGGAATCGGGCCGGCGGGAATCGGGCCGGAGCCCCTGGATCGGGCCCGGCTCGGTCCGAGCGCGGCGGTTCTCCGCGGCCGGCCCGCCCGCAGCGGACTCCGGCGGACCCGGCCCGCACGGTCGCCCTGGAGACACTGCGCGCTGTGCGGGACCGCGACGCCTACGCCAACCTGGTCCTGCCCGGCCTGCTGCGGGAATATCGGGTGTCCGGCCGCGACGCCGCGCTGGCCACCGAGCTCGGGTACGGAGCCTGCCGGACCCTCGGCGTGCTCGACGCGGTGATCGCCGACTGTGCCGGTCGCGCAGTCGACGAGATCGATGGTTCGCTGCTGGACATCTTGCGGCTCGGTACCTACCAACTGTTGCGCACCCGGGTGGAACCGCATGCGGCGGTGCATACGTCGGTGGAATTCGCCCGGGCCGAATCCGGTTCGAGCCGAGCCGGGTTCGTCAACGCCGTCTTGCGCCGGGTCACCGAGCGCAGCCCACAGGAGTGGATCGACCGGCTCGCACCCGACGACCTGATCGGGCGACTCGCCTTCGAATACGCCCATCCGGTGTGGATCGCGCAGGCGTTCGCCGATGCGCTGGGTGCCGACGCGGGCGAACTGCGCGATCTGCTCGCCGCCGACGACGCCCGCCCGGTCGTGCATCTGGTGGCACGTCCCGGTGAGATCACCGCCGAGGAACTGGCACTGGTCACCGGCGGCGACGAGGGCTGGTGGTCGCCCTACGCGGTGTATCTGGACGGCGGCGATCCGGGTGCGCTCGAACCGGTGCGGGAAGGGATGGCCGCGGTCCAGGACGAGGGCAGTCAGCTCGTGGCGCTGGCGCTCACCCGAGCGCCTCTGCACGGCGCCGACGGCGGTCGTTGGCTGGACCTGTGCGCCGGGCCGGGGGGCAAGACCGCGCTGCTCGGCGCGCTGGCCGGTATCGACGGCTACCAGGTGGATGCGGTCGAACCGGCCCCCCATCGGGCCGAACTGGTCCGTACCGCCACCCGTGACATGCCGGTCCGGGTGCATATCGCCGACGGTCGCGACAGCGGCCTGACCACCGGTTACGACCGTATCCTGGTCGACGCGCCGTGCACCGGTCTCGGGGCGCTGCGGCGTCGGCCGGAGGCCCGCTGGCGCCGTACACCCGGCGATACCGCCGATCTGGTCGTCCTGCAACGCGAGCTGCTCACCGCGGCCTGGGAACTCCTGCGCCCGGGCGGCGTCGTGGTGTATTCGACCTGCTCGCCGCATCTGCCGGAAACCGTCGCCGTGGTCGCGGATGCGGTGCGGCGTACCGGCGCGGAGCAGTTGGAGGCCGGACCGCTGCTGCCCGGAGTCACCGGCCTGGGTGCGGGTCCCACGGCTCAGCTGTGGCCCCATCGACACGGGACCGACGCCATGTTCGTGGCCGTACTGCGCAAACCGGTGTAGGAGGCCGGGCGGTCGCGGCAGGCAGGCGACGAATATCCGAGCCTGCGGCGGCCGGGACCGGCAGACTGGCTGTATGGGTATCACCTGGGCGAACGTGGTACGACTGGCCACCGATCTGCCGGAGGTCGCCGAATCGACCTCCTACCGGACCCCCGCGCTCAAAGTGTCGGGCAAGGGTTTCGCACGGCTGCGCAGCGAGGCCGAAGGCGGCCTCGCGCTGCGTTGCGAGATGGTGGAGAAAGAGGCGCTGCTGGCCTCGGGCGACCCCGCCTTCTACACCACCCCGCACTACGACGGTTATCCCTACATCCTCATCGACCTCGACCGGGTGGACCTCGAACAGTTGCGTGAACTGCTCGATGCGGCCTGGTGGCTGGTCGCTCCCGCGAAACTGCGCCGCTCCCGGGAGGGCGGCGGCGCCGAGTGACCGCGAGCCGAGTTCAGCGGGTCACTCCGTGCGAACGAGCCGGTGCGCCGGCTACACGGCCGCCACCTTCACCCAGGTGCTGTTGACCGCCGCGTTGCCGGAGATGCGGTCCACCTGTTCGGGATCGTGGAGCAGATTCACGTTCGCCCCTGGCGTCGATGCGGCGACGGTCCAGCCCACACCCGGTTCCCCGTGACCCCAGCCGTGTGGGATCGCCACCGTACCCGGCCGGATATCGTCGCTGATCTCCACCGGAACCACGATGGATCCGATGGGCGAGCTCACCGTGACCCGGCCGCCTTCGGAAAGTCCCCGCGCGGTGGCGTCCTGCGGGTGCATGAGCGCGGTGCAGCGGTCGCGGCCTTTCACCATCGCCGGCACATTGTGCAGCCAGGAGTTGTTGCTGCGCAGGTGGCGTCGTCCGATGAGTCGGAGATCGAAGCCGTTGTCGCGGACCGCGCCGGCCTCGTGTGCTTCGCGCAGCAGGCGGCGTGCCTCGGTCACGAACTGCCGGGGCGCCAGGTGGACCGAGCGATCCGCGGTGGCGATGAGCGAGCGCAGCCGGGGCTGCAGCGGGCCCAGGTCGATACCCCCGCGTGCGGCGCGCACCTTCGCCAGGGTGATGCCCTTGCGGCCCCGGCGCAGCATCCCGTGCGGGCCGACCGCCACCCCGAGCGCCGCCGCGCGCAACGGGCTGAACCGGGCGAATGCCGCGTTGAGGGCACGGCCGGTGATCGATCGCAGCGGGAGCGGCAGGATCTCGGTCGTCAACCGGGCCATGATCTCCCAGTCCTCGAGGCCGTCGGCCTCCGGTGCGATCGCGCGCGCGTTGTAGCGAATGTTGTTGTGCACACTGAACATGGTCAGCAGGATGTCGAGGTCTTCGCGTTCGAGCGGGGACAGTGGCGGCAGGATGATATCGGCGTGCCGGGTGGTCTCGGTGATGTACATATCCACTGCCACATAGAAATCCAGCGAACTCAGCGCTTTGTCGAGGCGTCCGCGCTGCGGGGTGGACAGCACCGGGTTGCCGGCATAGGTGATCATGGCGCGGATCTGTCCGGGGCCTTCGTCGAGGATCTCGTCGGCCAGCGCCGCCACCGGCAGTTCGAACCGGAACGATTTGTACTTCCCGGATCGATCGGTCCAGGCGCCGTAGAACGGCGGCATCCGCCGTGCCAGCGGCAGCAGGTCGACCGCGGGCGTGGCGTACATCTGGCCACCCGGCCGGTCGAGGTTGCCGGTGACCGCGTTGATGGTGTTGACCAGCCAGTGGGTGATCGTTCCGGTGACCGTCTGGCAGACCCCGATCCGCGCGTACATCACCGCCGATTCCGCCGCGGCGTGCTCCCGGGCCAGGCGCCGGATCGTATCGGCGTCCACCCCGGCGTGCGGGGCGGCGTTCTCCGGGGTGAAATCGGCGACCAGGTCGCGCAGGTCGTCGAGTCCGCTGCACTGGGCGCGAACGGCGGTCCGGTCGCACAGGTCCTCGGTGATGAGCACGTGCAGGACGGCCAGCAGCAGGTAGGGGTCACCGCCCGGCAGCACCGATACGTGTTCGTCGGCCAGGCGTGCGGTTTCGGTGCGCCGCGGGTCGATCACCACGACCTTGCCGCCGCGGGTGCGCACCTCCTTGATCCGGTCGCGGGCGCCCGGCATGGTGGTGACCGAGCCGTTGGACACGGCGGGGTTGGCGCCGATGATCACCAGCCGGTCGGTGCGGTCGATATCGGCGATGGGCATCAGGAAGTTCGACCCGTACATCTGCCAGGCCACGAATTCCTGCGGGAACTGGTCGATCGACGACGCGGTGTAGAAGTTGCGGGTCATCAGCCCGGCACGCAGTGCGAAGGCGTACATGATCGCCGAATTGTGCGCGGCGGGGTTGCCGAGGTACATGCCCACCGCATGCGGTCCGTGGTCGTGGCGCACCCGCCGGAGCCGGGTGCCGATCTCGCGGAACGCCTCGTCCCAGCCGATGGGCTCGAATCGGTCGCCCACGCGGCGCACCGGGGTGCGCAGGCGGTCGGGATCATCGTGCAGGCCCGCCATGGCGGTGGCCTTGGGGCAGATGTAGCCCTTGGAGAGCACGTCGTCGGGATTGCCTTCGACCCGAGTGACTTTCGTATCCTCGACGGTCACCAGGATGCCGCAGTGGGCCTCGCACAGGGTGCACTGCCGGGCGATGGTATCGGTGGTCATCTCACATCACCTTCCGCCGCGTCGTCGTCGACGCGCGACCCGCAGGAGCGCCGGATTACGGGCTGATCCGGCTGATCGGTTGCTCTGGTCTGCTGAGAGAAGCGGGCACTCGGACAGTGGTCGACTGAGATGGATTCCCACTCATGTTCTCAGGACTGAGGGTAGACCGATCGGCGAAGCGGGCACAACAGCCGCGCTCCGCGAACCCGTAACCGCCCGGGATCCGGCGGTTACTCCCGCGACGACTGGTCCCGCAGCCGCGCCAGCGTTTTGGCGAGAATCCGGGAGACGTGCATCTGCGAAATACCCATCTGCTGGGCGATCTGGGTCTGCGTCATCGATTCGAAGAATCGCATCGTCAGGATGCGGCGCTCACGCTCGGGCAACCCCGCCAGCAGCGGCCGGATCGCCACGTACTCCTCGACCCGGTCGAACTGCGCTTCTTCCTCACCGAGCGTATCCAGCAGCGAGGCATCCGTATCGCGCCCGATCGACGCGGCGTCGATCGAGGTCGGCTGGTAGGCGTTCCCGGCGATCACGGCCTGGGTGACCTCGTCCGGATCGACATCGAGCTCGGCGGCGATCTCCTTGGCCGTCGGGGACCGGCCCAGCGACTGCGACAGCGAATCCACCGCCGCCCCGATTCGCAGATGGGTTTCCTTCACCCGGCGTGGCACCCGCATCGCCCAGGTGTTGTCCCGGAAATACCGGCGTACCTCGCCCATGATCGTGGGCACCGCGAACGACAGAAAGTTCGAACCGCGCGAAATATCGAACCGATCCACCGCATGCACCAGACCCACCCGCGCGACCTGGGTCAGATCATCGAACGGCTCCCCGCGACCGCTGAACTTGCGGGCGATATGGTCGGCCAGCGGAATGCAGCGCGCGATCAACTCGTTGCGCAGTGCGGCCTGCTCCGCCGAATCCGGCGCGGTACCGGCCAGCCGGGTGAACAGATCTGCGACATCGTCGTACCCGCCCACCGATGACGAGCTCGCCAACTCGGTGTCGGAATCTTCCGCTTCTGCTTCCGCGTCGGTATCGGCTTCCGGGTCGGGCGCGCGCTCTTCCTCCGGAGCCTCGAGCGGCTTCTCCTGCTCGGTCACTACGCTTTCCCCCGGACCCGACGGAACTCGACCGCTGTCGGATATCCGGAAACCTGCTGATCGAAGGGCTCCTGCCGGGCGTCGACCGCATCGGTGAGCGTCCGCAGCACATGCCAGCCGAAGCTGCGCGCGTCGGGCAGCCCCTCGCGGGCGGCCACGCCGCCGACCTGCACATGAAGTTCGGTCTCACCGATGGTGAACACACACTGCAAGCTGGTATCGGGCGCGGCCACACCGATCAGCGTGGAACACGCCTCGTCCACCGCCAGCCGGATATCGGCGACCTCGTCCAGCGTGAAATCGCTGAGCAGGACCAGAGCCTCGGCGAGACCGCGCACGATCGGCAGCTGTGTCACCGAAGCCGCCACCCGAATCTCCACCGGGGCACCGTGGAACCCTTGTTCCGCCGAAGTATTGATCACGTGCCGAGTGTATGGCTCGTCGCCGCGCGGACGGTGGCGGGGGCACTTCGGGGCTCGGCCCCACACGCGTCGGCCCGCCATTTACACTGCGCGCTGTGACTGCGTCCGAGCCCACGTTCATCCGTCCCGCGACCCCGATGATCGCCCCCTCCATCCTGTCGGCGGATTTCGCCCGGCTGGCCGATGAAGCCGGGGCGGTGTCGACCGCCGACTGGTTGCACGTCGACGTCATGGACGCGCATTTCGTACCGAACCTGACCCTGGGGCTTCCGGTGGTGGAGAGCCTGCTGAAGGCCACCGACATCCCACTGGACTGCCACCTGATGATCGACGACCCGGGCCGGTGGGCGCCCCCCTACGCCGAGGCCGGCGCTTACAACGTGACCTTCCACGCCGAGGCGACCGAGGATCCGGTGGCGGTGGCCCGCGATATCCGGGCCGCGGGGGCCAAAGCGGGGTTGTCGGTGAAGCCGAACACCCCGATCGAGCCGTACCTGGAGATCCTGCGCCATTTCGACACCCTGCTGGTGATGAGCGTCGAGCCCGGATTCGGCGGCCAGTCGTTCATTCCCGAGGTGCTGGACAAGGCGCGGACCGTGCGGCGCCTGGTCGACGCGGGGGAGCTGCGGCTGGTGGTGGAGATCGACGGCGGGATCAACGCCGACACCATCGAACAGGCCGCGGCCGCGGGTATCGACTGTTTCGTCGCGGGTTCGGCGGTCTACAACGCCGCCGACCCCGGCCTCGCGGTGGAGAAATTGCGCGGCCAGGTCGAACGGACCCGCTCGGCGCACCACGCCGCCCACTGATCCCCCGGACCACGGGCACGACCGGACAGACTGCGGTAACTGCCGATCAGCTGGAAGTCGCCGTTGTGCGCGGGATGCGCTGTGTCCATGGTTGCCGACACGGGGCGGGCTGTGCCCGGTTCGGTCGATGCGGGCGCACACCCGGCACGGCGTCCACCGCCGCGGCGCGGTCGCGGTCGGCGGTGACCGGCCGTGCGCCTATCGGAGGTCGGGCGCGCTTTCGCGTGCGGCGTCGATCACCGCGTGCTGCGGCGGCCGGGTCCCGAGCGCGTCCGGTCCCGCGACCCACAGGCGGTATCCGCTGAGTTCGTCCTCGGCCGAGGGCAGCACGATCTGGCTGCCGGTGCCGGCGACGGTGGTGTAGAGCCGGAAGAGTTCTGCGGCCGCGGCCGCGGGGAACTCGTCGTGCCTGGTGGGGCCGGTGAGGAAGGTCCAGCGCCGGGCACGCGGGTGGGCGAAGACCGGTCCGGCGATGCCGGCCGCCCGTAGCCGCTGCAGCACCGGCTCGCCGAGTTCGGTCGGCATGGTCACCGCGCCGTAGGCGGCGCCCACGTGCAGCAGTATTCGCCCCGAATTCGGATCGACCACCGCGGGCAGTAGATCCTTTTCCCGATACCGCCGGCAGTGTCGCTCCAGGGCGGATTCGGTGAAAGTGGTCATAGCGGGTTCGGCTTCCTCGAGTGGTGGCGTACCTGAACAGGGCGGTGACAGCCGCGACGGCGGATATCCCACGGATCCGGCCGGCGCGTTGTCACCGGAGGGATCCGATGCCCGGACAACACTGTCGCTGGGCCGAGAGGCACTGGATTTCCGGCACGGCGCGGGGCCCTCGGCCCGGCAGGATGTGGGCGGATCCAGTTGTTCGGGTGAAGGCTTGTGGCGCACGGTATTCCGCGGCGGTGGCCGTCCTCGTACGAACGTCGTGCCCGGCCGCACCACGGGGTATCCGAGGTCGATGAACCGGTCACCTCACAATATTGCGTCAGTCGGTGTGAGGGCGCAAATCGAGAAACATTTCGGGTTTCGATGCGATCTCGGTCGGGCAAAGGGTGGGGTCGCCACGACCGGTCCGGACCGGATCGCGGCCTGTCGGAACCGGTGTCGGGGTCGTACCAGGAATTGTGACGACTATCGCCCGACCGGAAAATTTCCGGATCCGGCCTGTCCGGTCGACGGCCGGAAAATGGGTGTTCCGGAGGGTGGGCGACGTCATGGCCGATCGTTCGCCGAGCGCACTAGTCTGGTTGTGGACGGCGAACTGGGAATACTCGGTACCACTCCCGCCGTTCCGTATGCGGAACACCGACGCGAACGGGAGAAGACATGTTCACGGGCATCGTCGAGGAACTGGGCGAAATCGTCGCCTGCGAGCAATTGACCGACGCGGCACGGTTGACGATCCGCGGGAAGCTGGTCACCTCCGATGCCGGGCACGGTGATTCGATCGCCGTCAACGGCGTATGCCTGACGGTCGTCGACGTGAGCGACGACGCGTTCACCGTCGACGTCATGGGCGAAACACTGCGCCGGTCGAGCATCGGCGGTCTGGAGCCCGGCGCGCGGGTCAACCTGGAGCGGGCCGCCGCGGTGAACAGCCGCCTCGGCGGTCATATCGTGCAGGGCCATGTCGACGGCACCGGCACCATCCTGTCCCGGACCCCGGGGGAGAACTGGGAAGTGGTCCGGGTCTCGCTTCCGGACGCGATCGCCAAGTACGTGGTGGAGAAGGGATCCATCACCGTGAACGGCATCTCGCTCACCGTCTCCGGGCTGGGCCTGACCGAGGCCCCGGCCGCCGACGGCACCCGGGACTGGTTCGAGGTCTCCCTGATCCCGACCACGCTCAGCCTCACCGACCTGGGCGGATCCACACCCGGGACGGTCGTGAATCTCGAGGTCGACGTAATCGCGAAATACGTCGAACGCCTCCATCGGCGCGGCTGATACCTCCGGCCGCACCCGGACCGGCCGACCGGACGAAGTAGTGTGATCGGGACCTATCGAGATGGAGCATTGCAGACGTGACCAGGTTCGACAGCATCGAGCGCGCCGTCGCCGATATCGCGGCCGGTAAACCGGTCGTCGTGGTCGACGACGAGGATCGGGAGAACGAGGGCGACCTGATCTTCGCCGCGGAGAAGGCCACCCCCGAACTCGTGGCGTTCATGATCCGCTACACCTCGGGCTACATCTGCGCCCCGCTCACCGGTGACGACTGCGATCGGCTGGGGCTGCCCCCGATGTACGCGGTGAACCAGGACAAGCACGGTACGGCCTATACGGTGTCGGTGGACGCCAAAGAGGGTGTGACCACCGGTATCTCCGGGGCCGATCGGGCCACCACCATCCGGCTGCTGGCCGACGGCGACGCCAAGCCGAACGATTTCACCCGCCCCGGCCATGTGGTGCCGTTGCGCGCCAAGGACGGCGGCGTACTGCGCCGGCCCGGTCATACCGAGGCCGCCGTGGATCTGGCGCGGATGGCCGGGCTGCGGCCGGCCGGTGTGATCTGCGAGATCGTCAGTCAGAAGGAAGACGGGCATATGGCCCGCACCGACGAACTGCGGGTCTTCGCCGACGAGCACGAGCTGGCGTTGATCTCGATCGCGGAGATGATCGCGTGGCGGCGCAAACACGAGAAGCATGTCGTGCGGGTCGCGCAGGCGCGTATCCCGACCGTGCACGGGGAGTTCACCGCGGTCGGCTATCAGAGCATCTACGACGATGTGGAGCATGTCGCGCTGGTCCGCGGGGATGTGGGCGACGGCGAGGATGTGCTGGTCCGCGTGCATTCGGAGTGCCTGACCGGTGATGTCTTCGGTTCGCTGCGCTGCGATTGCGGCCCGCAGCTGGACGCCGCCCTGGAGATGGTGGCCGCCGAAGGGCGCGGTGTAGTGCTGTACATGCGGGGGCACGAGGGCCGCGGTATCGGCCTCATGCACAAACTGCAGGCCTATCAGCTGCAGGATTCCGGGCACGACACGGTCGACGCCAATATCGAACTCGGCCTGCCCGCCGACGCCCGTGATTACGGGACCGGCGCGCAGATCCTCGTCGACCTCGGTCTGCGGTCCATGCGGCTGCTCACCAACAACCCGGCCAAACGGGTCGGGCTCGACGGATACGGGCTGCGGATCACCGAGCGGGTGCCGATGCCGGTCCGCGCCAATGCCGAGAACCTGCGCTATCTGCGCACCAAACGCGACCGGATGGGTCACGACCTGGTGGGTCTGGACGATCTGGACCTGGGGGAGACGGCACAGTGACGATATCCGGATCGAAAGGCGGAAACCGATGAGCGGCACCGGGATCCCCACCTTCGCGCTCGCCGACGCGAAGGAATTGCGGCTGGCCATCGTCGCCTCGCGCTGGCACACCGAGATCTGCGACACCCTGGTCGCCAACGCCGAACGCGTCGCCGCCGAGGCCGGGGTGCGGCACACCACGGTGGCCCGCTGCGCCGGAGCGATGGAGTTGCCGGTTCTGGCGCAGGCGCTGGCCCGCACCCACGACGCGGTGGTCGCGCTCGGCGTGGTGATCCGCGGGGATACGCCGCACTTCGACTATGTGTGTGATTCGGTGACCGCGGGACTGACCCGGGTGTCCCTGGACGAGAGCACTCCGGTCGCCAACGGCGTGCTCACCACGAACAACGAACAGCAGGCCCTCGATCGGGCCGGGCTGCCGGATTCGGCGGAGAACAAGGGCGAACAGGCGGCCGCCGCCGCGCTGGACGCCGCGCTCACGCTCCGCGGGCTCCGTGTGGCGGGCTGAGGCGTGCCGGTGGCGCGTATCCGGCGGCGGGGCAATGCTCCCGGCGACTCGGCGGCCCCGGCCGAATGGGAACTCGAGGTGCGACCGCGTAGATCGCGCCGCACCTCGATGATCGTCGCAGCGGTCCTGCTGGTGGCCTTCGTCCTGTTCGGGCTGTTCCTGCGGGTCGACTACACCGGGGTGAACTTCCGGGCGGTGGATCAGTTCGCGATGGCCGCCATCGGCTTTTTCGGCGCCGCGGGGGTTCTGCTGCTCACCAGGCCCCGGGTGCGGGCCGGGCAACGGGGGGTCGTGGTGCGGAATGTGCTCGGCGACAACGAGTTCGATTGGCGGCATATTCGCGGGGTGTCGTTCCCGGACCACAAGGCCTGGGCTCGGCTGGAACTGGTGAACGACGATTACGTGCCGATGCTGGCCATCCGGTCCAACGACGGTGAGCACGCGGCGGCCGCGCTGGACCGGTTGCGCGAACTGGGCGCGAAGTACACCGCGGGGGACTGAACCCGGCGCGTAACGGGTGGCGGTGCGCATCGAGTACACGCCGCGGGCGCGCGATGGCAGTGCACGGATACGGCCCACTCGGGAAGGTGCGACTCACAGCAGTGGTGCGGCGAGCGTGCGGGTGAGATCCCGGGCGGTGGTGTGGTCGGCGGCGCTCGCACCGGGGCCGTGCGCGTAGTAACGCAGGAACGCTTCGTGGAAGCAGGCCCCGATCAGCAGGGACGCGACCGCGTGCGGGTTCGCCCCGGCGGCGATTCGGCCGAGCGCTTGTTCTGCCCGGAGGTAGGCCGCGACCACCGTGACCGCCTTGTCCGGGCCCCCGCCGAGCCGGTCCATCGCGACGCGATGTGCCGCCATCCGTTGCGGATCGGCCAGCAGCGCACCCAGCATGGGGATCGACTGCTGGTAGAAGTCGAGCGCCGCGTGGGCGAGTCCGGTCAGGTTGTCCTCGACGCTGCCCCGCCCCGGCTCGAGGTCGACCCGCGACAAACCGGGCAGCCGTTCCCGTAGCACGGCGAGCAGTAGCTGTTCCTTGTCGCCGAAGTGCTTGTACAGGGTCGGCTCCGAAACGCCCGTGGCCCGCGCGATCTCTTTGGTGGTGGCGTGGACGACGCCGCGCGTTCGCAGGATCTCGGCTGCCGCGTCGAGTATTCGCTCCCGTGTGTTCAAGCCCGTCCTCCTCGCCGGTGTGCTTGACACGTTAGTGAACACTAGCGCATTCTGTGGTTAGTGTTTACTAACCATTTTTGACCTGGAGGTTCGGCAATGCGTCTCAGCGTGTCAGGTGCGACCGGCGGTACCGGAGGGGGTGCGGCCCGCCGAGTAGCGGCCGCCGGCCGTCACGTCACCGCGGTGGTGTACGACCCGGCCGGGCTCACGACCCGGGAGCACCCTCGCCTGGAGGTCGTGACCGCCGTCGGTCACTCGGTCTCGGTGGTGTGCTCGTGAGGAAGCCGCGAAACATCAAGAAACAGGCCGCAATCGGGGTATCCCTGACCCTCGCCGGCCTCCTCGGTGCAGCCGGTCTGGTCGGCTATCTCACGTTCGTGCGGTCACCCGCCGATTCACCCGCACGGGCCTGCGGCGGCGATCGCCCCGCCGGGCCGGTGGTCGTCGCGGCCGGTGCCAGCATGACCGCCGGGACGCTCGGCGCGGACTGGGTGGGAGCGCTGCGGGCGCGGCAGGAGTTCGACCGATTCCGGTTCGTCAACGCGGGCGTCAACGGAAACACCAGTGCCGACCTGCTGGACCGGGTCGACACCGATGTAGTGGCCTGCCGTCCCGACGCGGTATTCGTCCTGATCGGCACCAACGACGTCCGCAACGGCGTCGCGGTCGACACCTATCGCGAAAACCTCGGCGCGATTGTGGACCGCGTCACCTCCGAGACCACCGCGCACGTCGCGCTGCTGTCGCTGCCGCCGCTCGGCGAGAACCTCGACGCCGAGGTCAATCACCGGCTGGCCGATTACAACCGGGTCATCGCCGATACCGCCGCCCGGGAAGGGGTCGACTACCTGCCGTTGCACGAACGCATCGCCGACCTCCTGGTGGCGCGCGGGAACCCCGGGGCGCGCTTCGGCTTCAACTTCCCACTGGCCTTCCGGGCGGCCGCCCAGCACTATCTGCTCCGGCGCAGCTGGGACGAAGTGGCCCACAGTCACGGCATGGATTTCTTCGTCGACCACATCCACCTGAGCGACCGCGGCGGCGGCGTCGTCACCGATCTGACCAGCCGGTGGCTGGGGACCATGCCGAGCTGACCGAATCTCACCGGGTATCGCCGAGTACCTCGCCCTCGCGGCGCGGATCGGCGCCGCCGATCCAGCCGTTGTCCCCGTCGCGGCCCAGTACGCTCAGCCCGCTGGTCTGCGGGGCGACCGAGACCTGGTGGCCCCGTTCCCGCAGCCCGGTGACCAGCGGGTCGTGGGCCCCGTCGTCACTCGCGTCGATGGCCGGATGTTCCCCGCCCACGCCCGTCACCGGTGTGTTCGCGGCGCCGAAGGTCGGCGCGGAGACCGCCTGCTGGGGGTCGAGCCCCCAATCCAGCATCCCGACAAGGGTTTTCACCACGAACTGGATGATCACCGACCCGCCGGGGGAGCCGACCACATGGGTGAGCGGGCCGCGTCCGGAATCGTCACCGCGCTCGAACACCAGGGTCGGGCTCATGGAACTGCGCGGCCGCTTACCCGGCTCGATCCGGTTGGCGACGGGCTTCCCGTCGGCGCCCACCGGATCGGCGGCGAAATCGGTGAGCTGATTGTTCAACAGGAATCCGTCGACCATATGGAAGGAGCCGAACGCCGATTCCACCGTGGTCGTCATCGCGGCGGCGTTTCCGTACGAGTCGACCACGGAGATATGGCTGGTGCCGTGCTCCGGGGTCTGCGGTCCGATGCCCACCGGGGCCTGCCCGAAATCGCCGGGCTGCGCAGTGCCCATGCTGCGGTGCGGATCGATCAGCTCTGCCCGCTTGTCCAGGTACTCCGGATTCACCAGGGTATCCGGTGAGTTACCCGGCAGCGGAACATAATCCGGGTCGGCGACGTACTTGTCCCGGTCGGCGTAGGCGAGCCGTTCGGCCTCGGCGATCAGATGCGCCGCCGCGGCCTGCGGGACACCGCCGTTGCGGTCCACGCGCGCGGGCGGCAGGGCGGGGAGATCGAAATTCTCGAGGATGCCGAGAGTGGCCGCCACCGCGATGCCGCCCGAAGAAGGCCCCGGCATCCCGCAGATCTCATGGGCCCGGTACCCCGTGCACAGCGGCGCCCGTTTCACCGCCCGATAGGAGTCCAGATCCGCGGCCTCCATCAGGCTCGGGGTGCGGCCGCCGCTGCGCGTGCCGGCCGCGGCCACGATGTCCTCGGCGATCGGGCCGGTATAGAACCCTTCGGCCCCCTCGGTGGCCACGGTGTTGAGGGTTTTCGACAGGGCAGGGTTGGTCAGCACCGTGCCCGCCGCCTTGGGCGAGCCGTCCGGATTCAGAAAATACTCGGCCGCGGCCGGATCCCGGGCCAGTTCGGCGGCGGAGTCCGCGATCTGCCCGGCCAGCCGGGGACTGATCTCGAAACCCCGGTCGGCCAGTGACACCGCGGAATCGAACAGCTCCCGCCACTGCACGTGGCCGTGTTCGGAATGGAGGAGATCCAGCATCCGGACCACGCCCGGCACACCGATGGAGCGTCCGCTGGCGCGGGTGTCGGGCAGCGGTTCGGTGCGGTCGGCATCGCTGACCCAGCGCAGATAGTTCTCCGTCGCCCGGGCCGGTGCGGTCTCCCGGCCGTCGTAGGCGTCCAGCGTCTCGTGTTCCGCGTCGTAATAGAGCAGGAACGCGCCGCCGCCCAGGCCCGACGCCTGCGGTTCGGTCAGCCCTAGCACGGTCTGGGCCGTGACCAGCGCGTCCGCCGCGGTCCCTCCGGCGCGCAGCACCTCGCAGGCGGCGCGGGTCGCGTGGGAGTTGGCGGTGGACACGGCATAGCCGCTGGTGTGCACGGCCGTCATCTCGCTGCGGTAGCCCGACGCGATCTCCGGGTTCGTCGCCAGATCCCGCGAGGTGGGGGCGGCCGAGCCGGCGCCCGGCGCGGCCGTGACGGGTGTGCCGTTCGGCACCGGGGTACACGGGCCCGCGGACCCGGTATCGTCCGAACATCCGCTGAGCGAGCCTGCCAGAAGCAGCGCCGTCACCGCCAGCACGTACCGAATCCGTTGTATCGGGCGCATATTCGAACTCTAGCGGGAGACGGCGACAGCGGCTGCCGAACTCGCCGGGGGAAGGGCCCGCCCGACCGGCGGCGGAGTCTGTCCGAGGGCGCTACTACGCTGGATATGTGGCAGATCCCGCGACGTACCGGCCGCAGCCCGGCACAATTCCGCTCGAACCCGGTGTCTACAAGTTCCGGGACTCGTACGGCCGGGTCATCTACGTCGGTAAGGCGAAAAGCCTGCGCAATCGCCTCAACTCGTATTTCGCCGATATCGCCGCACTGCATCCGCGGACCCGTCAGATGGTCACCACCGCCGCGAGCGTCGAATGGACCGTGGTGTCCACCGAGGTGGAAGCTCTGCAACTGGAGTACAACTGGATCAAGGAATTCGACCCTCGCTTCAACGTCCGCTATCGGGACGACAAGTCCTATCCCGTGCTGGCGGTCACTCTGAACGAGGAGTATCCGCGGCTGTTCGTCTATCGGGGAGCCCGGAAGAAGGGGGTCCGCTATTTCGGCCCCTACGCCCACGCCTGGGCCATCCGAGAGACCCTCGATCTGCTGCTCCGGGTCTTTCCCGCCCGCACCTGCTCGGCCGGGGTCTTCAAACGGCACAACCAGATGGGCCGGCCCTGCCTGCTCGGCTATATCGACAAATGCTCGGCCCCGTGCGTGGGCCGGGTCTCCGCGGCCGAGCACCGGCAGATCGTCGACGATTTCTGTGACTTCCTCGCCGGGCGCACCGATCGAATGGTGAAGGATCTGGAGCGCCGGATGCAGGCCGCCGCCGCGGACCTCGACTTCGAAACCGCCGCCCGGCTCCGCGACGATGCCCAGGCGCTGCGCCGGGCGCTGGAGAAGCAGGCTGTCGTACTGGGCGACGGCACCGACGCCGATGTCATCGCCTTCGCCGGGGACGACCTCGAGGTGGCGGTGCAGATCTTCCATGTGCGCGACGGCCGGGTGCGCGGCCAGCGCGGCTGGGTGGTGGACAAATCCGGCGACGCCGCCGATATCCCGGAAGCAGGCGGTGAGCTGGCCGCGCTGGTGGAACAGTTCCTCACGCAGTTCTACGGGGAGCAGGCCGCGATGGCCGCGCAGACCGCCGGGGAACAACCCACGGCCGTGGTGCCGCGGGAGGTGCTGGTGCCGGAGCTGCCCGCCGATGTCGATGAGCTCCAGCGCTGGCTGTCGACGATGCGCGGCGGCACCGTGCGACTGCGGGTGCCGCAGCGCGGCGACAAGAAGGCGCTCGCCGAAACCGTCGAACGCAACGCCAAGGAGGCGCTCGCGCAGCACAAACTCCGCCGCGCCGGTGACCTGACCTCACGTTCGGTGGCACTGCAGGACATCCAGGACGCCCTGGACCTGGACACCGCCCCGCTGCGGATCGAATGTGTGGACATCAGCCATGTACAGGGCACCGACGTGGTGGCATCGCTGGTGGTGTTCGAGGACGGGTTGCCCAAGAAATCCGACTACCGGCACTACGCGATCCGGGAAGCCGCCGGGGACGGGCGCTCCGACGATGTCGCGAGTATCGCAGAGGTGACCAGACGCCGGTTCGCGCGGTTGCGCCGGGAACGCGACGCCGTCGAAGCGGCCGATCTCGCGGGAACCGAGCCGGAGTTCACCGCACCAGCGGTGGACAGCGGCGCCGGCCCGGTGGTCGAGGACGAATCGGAGGTGGAGATCGTCACCCGACCCGGAATCGACCCGAAGACCGGCCGGCCGCGCAAGTTCGCCTACCCGCCGAATCTGTACGTGGTCGACGGCGGGGCCCCGCAGGTGGCGGCCGCGGCGGAGGTGCTCGAGGAGTACGGGATCACCGATATCGCCGTCGTGGGCCTGGCGAAACGCCTGGAAGAGGTGTGGGTCCCCGGCGAACCCGACCCGGTGGTGCTGCCCCGCACCAGTGAGGCCCTCTACCTGTTGCAGCGGGTACGTGACGAGGCGCACCGGTTCGCCATCACCTTCCACCGCAGCAAACGGTCGCGCCGCATGACGGCCTCCGCACTGGATTCGGTCCGCGGTCTCGGCGAGACGCGACGCACCGCGCTGGTCACCCATTTCGGTTCGGTGGCACGGTTGAAGGAGGCCACCGTCGAGGAGATCACCGAGGTCCCCGGTATCGGCCGCGCGACCGCGGAGGCCGTGCTGGCCGCATTGCAGCAGCGATAGCCTCCGGCGCGGCGCTCGGCGCAACTGCACGGTGACCGGCGCCGGTCACGTACGTTTGTTTCTGCACCCTGTGTGTTTCTGCACCCGCGCGGCAGGAACCGGGGTGCGGAATTGGACCTGTGTGACCGAAACGCATTCCCGAACAGATCCGGGTGGTAGATGACTCGCGTCGAATCGAACAAGAGTACGAAAGTGGAACCGGGCTCGGGCACCCCGGTCGAGGTCGTGATGGTGACCGGCCTGTCCGGCGCGGGTCGCGGGACGGCCGCGCGGGTCCTGGAGGATCTGGGTTGGTACGTCACCGATAATCTGCCGCCCGAGCTGATCGCCCGCATGGTGGAACTCGGGTCGTCGGCGGATCCGCCCATCCGGCGGCTCGCGATCGTCATGGATGTCCGGAGCCGGTTCTTCACCGGCGACCTGCCCGCGGTCACCGAAACGCTGCGGGCCCGCGGGGTCCCCACCCGGATCCTGTTCCTGGAGGCCTCCGACGATGTGCTGATCCGCCGTTTCGGTTTCGCCCGGCGGCGCCACCCGCTGCAGAACGACAGCGCCGACGGGACCCTGTCCGCGGGCATCGCCGCCGAACGGCTCCGGCTCGCGGGGGTGAAAGCCGCGGCGGATGTGGTCATCGACACCACCGAGCTCTCGATCCACCAGTTGCACCGGAAACTGGAGGAGGTCTACGGCGGCGGCACGCCAGCGGCACTGCAGTTGACCGTTCAATCCTTCGGATTCAAGTACGGTGTCCCGCTGGACGCGGACATGGTGCTGGATGTGCGTTTCCTGCCCAATCCGCATTGGGTACCTGAACTTCGGCAGCACACCGGTCAGGAAGAAGTGGTCAGCGACTATGTGCTGTCGCGTCCGGGCGCCGAGGACTATCTGCGGACCTGCGACCACCTGATCGAACTGACCACCCAGGGTTACCGCCAAGAGGGGAAGCGCTACATGACGGTCGCAGTCGGCTGCACCGGAGGCAGACATCGCAGCGTCGCGATCGCCGAGGCACTCGGCCAACTCACCGGCGGCCGGATCGATACCGGCGCCGACGGTCCGGTGGACGCGGTGCGGGTACTGCACCGGGATCTGGGGCGTGAATGAGGAACACCGATACCGGCCACCCCGACGACTCCACCGGCCCCCGCGGTCCCGCGGTGGTCGCACTCGGCGGAGGGCACGGCTTGTACGCCACTCTCACCGCGGTACGCCGGATCACGCGCCGGATCAGCGCGGTGGTGACGGTCGCCGACGACGGCGGATCCTCCGGCCGGTTACGCGCCGAACTGGGCGTGCCGCCGCCCGGCGATCTGCGGATGGCGCTCGCGGCGCTGGCCGCCGACGCCGACGGGGTGCTCACCCGGACCGTGCAACACCGGTTCGGCGGCACCGGCGCGCTGGCCGGGCACTCCGTGGGCAACCTGCTGCTGGCCGGGCTCACCGAAGTGCTCGGCGACCCGGTGGCCGCACTCGACCAGGTGGGCGCGATGCTCGGGGTCGGCGGCCGAGTTCTGCCCATGTCGACGATCCCGTTGGATATCGAAGCCGACGTCTCCGGGCTGGAGGCCGATCCCCGGGTGAGCCGCTGCATCCGCGGCCAGGTGGCGGTGGCCACGACTCCCGGTCAGGTACGCCGGGTCCGGTTGCTGCCGGCCGATCCGCCGTCCTGCCCCGAGTCGACCGCGGCGATCGACGACGCGGACGCGGTGATCCTCGGCCCGGGTTCGTGGTTCACCAGCGTCATCCCGCATCTGCTGGTGCCCGGCCTCCACGACGCGCTGGTCCGGACGCGGGCGCGTAAGGTGCTGATCCTGAACCTCGCCGCGCAGCCCGGTGAGACGGCGGGTTTCTCCGCCGAACGGCATCTGCATGTATTGTCCCAGCACGCACCGGATTTCGCGGTCGACGAGGTTCTGGTCGATTCCGGGAGCGTGCCCGAGGGGCGAGAGCGTGAACACGTTGCCAGGGCTGCCGGGCAATTGCGGGCGCGAGTAGTGTTTTCCGATGTCGCCGACGCGGGAACGGACCGGCACGACCCCGGAAAGCTCGCCGCCGCACTGGATCAACTGATCCACGAGCCTCGGCCGCAGTTGCCGGGGCTTCGAGTCGAGGGACGGCACATGGGTCAGGATGTGCGGTCCGGGTTGGGTGGAAAGGAGCACGTCTCGTGGCGATGACAGCCGAAGTGAAAGACGAGCTGAGCCGGCTCGCCGTAACACAGGTGAGTGCGCGCAAAGCCGAACTGTCCGCCCTGCTGCGTTTCGCCGGCGGCCTCCATATCGTCGGTGGGCGGGTGATCGTCGAAGCCGAGGTCGATATGGGTTCCATCGCCCGGCGGCTACGGCGGGAGATCTTCGAACTCTATGGATACGGGTCCGATGTGCACGTACTGAGTGCCGGCGGCCTGCGTAAATCCTCGCGGTACGTGGTCCGGGTGGCGAAAGAGGGCGAGGCCCTCGCCCGCCAGACCGGGCTGCTGGACGTGCGCGGGCGCCCGGTGCGCGGACTGCCCGCCCAGGTCGTCGGCGGCACCGTCGCCGACGCGGAAGCCGCCTGGCGCGGCGCCTTCCTGGCACACGGGTCGCTCACCGAACCCGGCCGTTCCTCGGCGCTCGAGGTGAGTTGCCCCGGCCCGGAAGCCGCGCTGGCGCTGGTGGGCGCGGCGCGGCGGCTGGGAATATCGGCGAAGGCCCGGGAAGTGCGCGGCACCGATCGAGTGGTGGTGCGCGACGGCGAGGCCATCGGCGCCCTGCTCACCCGGATGGGCGCCCAGGACACCCGGCTCACCTGGGAAGAACGGCGGATGCGCCGCGAAGTGCGCGCCACCGCCAACCGGCTCGCCAACTTCGACGACGCCAACCTGCGCCGATCCGCTCGCGCCGCCGTCGCGGCCGCGGCCCGGGTGGAACGGGCGCTGGAACTGCTCGGCGAGGACGTGCCCGACCATTTGGCGGCGGCGGGCAAACTCCGGGTCGAACACCGGCAGGCGTCGCTGGAAGAGCTCGGCCAGCTGGCCGACCCACCGATGACCAAGGACGCGGTGGCCGGGCGGATCCGCCGGTTGCTCTCGATGGCCGATCGGCGGGCGAAAGAACTGGGCGTACCGGATACGGAGTCGGCCGTCACGGCGGAACTGCTGGACGACGCGTGAGCTGACCGGCGCCTGCCGGGTCGCGGTGGTCGTCCGGTCGGATAAAGCCTGGTGTCAGGTCGGCGCCGGTGCGTTATCCGGCAGGGTCGGCAGTCGCGTTGCGGTCCGGCTTGTGCTGGTCAACGGCTGGCTTGTGAAGGTGAGTGGTGGGCTGGCTTGTGAAGGTGAGTGGTGGGCTCACACGTCAAGGCGAGAAGTGGGCTCACCCCCGAGGCGAGGAGATGAACCCGCTCGCGAAGACGAGGAGCGGGCTCACACGTCAACGCGAGGGGTGAGCCCGCTCGTGAAGGTCTGTGTTTATTGGCGCCGCCTGCGGCGTCGCGGGGTTGAGGCCCCCTTGGTCCCGGCGTTCAGCCCTCGAGACTCGAGGCTTCGCCTCATGCGCTTTCGAGGGCTGAACGCCGGGACGGGCCTCAACCCATTAAGTGCCTCGCTGGACTCGGCGCCACCCGGTTGCGTCGCAGACGGACCTTCCGGACCATCGCGGACCCGTCCGTACAGGCAGACCTTGTTGCCGAGCCTGCTGCCCGAGGGGCCACACGGCCCGCCAGGCTCCCAGCACTCTGGTCCGTACAGGGCAGACCTTGCCGCCGGTCCTGTGCCCGAGGGGCTACACAGCGCGGGGGCTCAGCACGCTTGCCCGCACGGGCACACCCTCGAATGGTCTCCCCATCGCGAACGGTCGCACCCTCGCTGTGCCGAGTTCAGCGCGGGCGCTGAACAGCAGGCCCTCGGGGGCCGCGACCCGCGCGCCGGAGGCGCGCCGATGGACACAGCAAACCCGCGCCGCCGCGGGCGGCGCCAAAACACGGTTCTCACCAAGACAAGGTGCCTGTCGGAGAGGTGATGGGAAGGCATTAGTGTGAGTGGGGCATCGGAATGATCCGCTTGACAGCTGAGGAGCGATAAACGTGACTGTCCGGGTAGGTATCAACGGCTTCGGTCGTATCGGACGTAACTTCTTCCGGGCGGTGGAGGCGCAGAAGGCGCTCGGCACCACCGATATCGAGATCGTGGCGGTCAACGACCTCACCGACAACGCGACCCTCGCCACACTGCTGAAGTACGACTCGATCCTGGGCCGGCTGCCCCAGGATGTGTCGCTCGACGGTGAGGACACCATCGTGGTCGGCGATCAGCGCATCAAGGCGCTGGCCATCAAGGAGGGCCCGGCGGCGCTGCCGTGGGGCGATCTTGGTGTGGACGTCGTGGTCGAGTCCACCGGTATCTTCACCGACGCGACCAAGGCGAAGGGGCATCTGGCCGCCGGCGCCAAGAAGGTCATCATCTCCGCGCCCGCCAAGGGCGAGGACATCACCATTGTGATGGGTGTCAACGACGACAAGTACGACGGCAGTCAGAACATCATCTCCAACGCGTCGTGCACCACGAACTGCCTCGGTCCGCTGGCGAAGGTGCTGCACGACGAGTTCGGCATCGTCAAAGGCCTGATGACCACCATTCACGCCTACACGCAGGATCAGAACCTGCAGGACGGTCCGCACAAGGATCTGCGCCGTGCGCGCGCCGCCGCGGTGAACATCGTGCCGACCAGCACCGGCGCGGCCAAGGCCATCGGCCTGGTGCTGCCGGAGCTCAACGGCAAACTGGACGGCTATTCCCTGCGGGTGCCGATTCCCACCGGCTCGATCACCGACCTGACCGCCGATCTCGCGAAGAAGGCGACTGTCGAGGAGATCAACGCGGCGTTCAAGGCGGCCGCCGAAGGCCCGCTGAAGGGCATTCTGAAGTACAGCGTGGACCCGATCGTGTCCAGCGATATCGTGACCGACCCGCACTCGTCGATTTTCGACGCGCCGCTGACCAAGGTCATCGACGACCAGGTGAAGGTCTACTCCTGGTACGACAACGAGTGGGGCTACTCCAACCGCCTCGCCGACCTCATCGGCCTCGTCGGCAAGTCGCTGTAGGACCGGCGTGACTGTCAAAACTCTGGAAGATCTCCTCGCCGAGGGCGTCGAGGGCCGCGGCGTATTGGTGCGTTCGGACCTCAACGTCCCTCTCGACAACGGGCAGATCACCGATCCGGGCCGCATCATCGCGTCGGTCCCGACCATCCGCGCGCTGGTCGAGGCCGGCGCCAAGGTGGTCGTCACCGCGCATCTGGGCCGCCCGAAGGGCGCACCCGATCCGGCGCTGTCGCTGGCCCCGGTGGCCACCCGGCTGGCCGCCGAGCTGGGGCGCAATGTGCAGCTCGCCGGTGATGTGGTGGGTCAGGACGCGCTGGCGCGGTCCGAGGGCCTCACCGACGGCGATGTGCTGCTGTTGGAGAACATCCGCTTCGATCCGCGCGAGACCAGCAAAGACGACGGCGATCGCGCGAAATTGGCTGCCGCGCTGGTGGAGCTGGTCGGCGATGACGGCGCATTCGTCTCCGACGGGTTCGGTGTGGTGCATCGCAAGCAGGCGTCGGTATACGACGTGGCGAAGGTGCTGCCGCACTACGCGGGTCGGCTGGTGGCCGCCGAGGCCGACGTACTGGCCAAGCTCACCGAATCCACCGATCGCCCGTATGCGGTGGTGCTCGGCGGATCGAAGGTGTCGGACAAACTGGCCGTGATCGAGGCGCTGGCCCCCAAGGTCGACACCCTGGTCATCGGCGGCGGTATGTGTTTCACCTTCCTCGCCGCGCAGGGGCTGTCGGTCGGGTCCTCGCTGTTGCAGGAGGAGATGATCGATACCTGTAAGGGCCTGCTGGATCGCTACGCCGATGTCATCCATCTGCCGCGCGATATCGTCGTCGCCGACTCCTTCTCCGCCGACGCGGAGTCGAAGACCGTGCCGTGCCACGAGATTCCGGACGGCTGGATGGGTCTGGACATCGGTCCCGATTCGGTGCAGCGTTTCGCGGCGCTGCTCACCGAGGCGCGCACCGTGTTCTGGAACGGCCCGATGGGTGTGTTCGAGTTCGAGCAGTTCGCGGCCGGTACCCGCGGCGTGGCCGAGGCCATCGCCACGGCCACCGGTAAGGGCGCGTTCACCGTGGTCGGTGGCGGCGATTCCGCCGCCGCCGTGCGTGCGCTGGGTATTCCGGACGGCGATTTCTCGCATATCTCCACCGGCGGCGGCGCTTCGCTGGAATACCTGGAGGGCAAGACGCTGCCCGGTATCAGCGTGCTCGAAGACGCGGAGGATGCGTAGATGGCCCGGAAACCGCTGATCGCGGGCAACTGGAAGATGAACCTCAACTATCTCGAGGCCATCGCCCTGGTGCAGAAGATCGCGTTCGCGTTGCCCGACAAATACTTCGACAAGGTCGATGTCACGGTGGTTCCGCCGTTCGTGGACCTGCGCAGCGTGCAGACGCTGGTCGAAGGCGACAAACTGCGGATCACCTACGGTGCGCAGGATGTCTCGGTGCACGAATCGGGCGCCTACACCGGTGAGGTCAGCGCGGCGATGCTGGCGAAGCTGCGTTGCGCGTTCGCGGTGGTCGGCCATTCCGAGCGCCGCCAGTACCACAACGAGGACGACGCGACGGTGCTCGCCAAGGCGAAGCAGGCGCTGAAGCACGAGATCACGCCGATCGTCTGCATCGGTGAGGGTCTCAATGTGCGTGAGGCGGGCACCCATGTCGAGTACAACCTGGAGCAGTTGCGGGGTTCGCTGAAGGGGCTGTCGGCCGAACAGATCTCGAAGGTCGTCATCGCCTACGAACCCGTGTGGGCGATCGGTACCGGGAAGGTCGCGACCCCGGCCGACGCTCAGGAAGTCTGCGGCGCCATCCGGGCCGAGCTGGCGCGGCTGGCGAGCCCGGAGGTCGCCGAGACCGTTCGAGTGCTCTACGGCGGGTCGGTGAACGCCAAGAACATCGGTGAGCTGATCAAGCAGACCGATATCGACGGCGCGCTCGTGGGCGGCGCTTCGCTCAAGGGCGACGAGTTCGCCATACTGTCCGCTATCGCGGCGGGTGGGCCACTGCCCTGATCGGATGACACACCTGACGCGGCCCGCCGGTTTCCGACCGGCGGGCCGCGTTGTTCCGGTGGGACTGCTGTGCTCGTGGGACTACTGGGCGCGCAGGATCAGGCCGTGACCGTTGGGGTTGCGCAGGGTGAGGGTGTCGGCGTCGACCGTCGCCTGGGCGGTGCCGTCGAGCGCGGCCAGGACCGCCTGCTCGACCTCCATGACCTCCGGTCCGCACATCATGCGGGTGGTGGCCACCGAGAACGCGATATCGGCCCCGGCCGGGGTCTCGGTGACGTCCGCGTGCCCGGTCATCCGGTTGCAGCCGGCGAAACCGGTGAGGCCGCCGTCTTCGGCGATAGTGAGGGTGGGTCGCACCTGTTCGATGGTCTGCGACCGGACCTCGGCGTCCGGTGTCAGCAGGGTGGTGACGACCCATTCGGTGCCGCGGATCGGGCGGTCGGGTTGGACGACCTTCTTATCGGCCAGCGTCACCGTCGTCTCCTTCCCCGTCAGCGTCAGCTGGTCCTGGTCCAGTTGCCACGCCGGCGCCGCGCGCAACAGTGCGCCGATCCAGGCGTCCGAACCCGACCGATCACCGGGGCAGCCCATGAGGGTGCTCGCCAGACCGGAGACCCGCAGGACGTGATCGCCGAGCTCGACCGTGCCGCTGTGGGTATTGCAGCCCGCGTCGGCCGAGATCCGGTTGTCGTTGAAGGTGAGGGTGAGGGGGCCGCCGCCCGGTATCGGCGCTCCCGCCACCCCGGTCGAGATGTAGGTGTGCCCCATGGGGGTCGCTCCGGATGCGTCGGGAGCGGAGTCGGTCGAGCAGGCCGTGGCGGCGAGCAGGATCAGCGACAGCGCCACCCCGGATCGGATCGGTAGTCCCGGCATAGCCGCGATCGTACCTTTCGGATCATCGGTTTCCGGGTCGCCGGCAGGCCGGACGGCGGCGGTAACCGCTGGTCTCGTTGTCAGGGTGCGTAGCGGGATGTGGTGGGAGCGCCTGCTGGTATCCGGGTGGCGGCGATTGGTTCGGATCGGCGTTTCGGGACCGTCCGGACATCCGCGGCTCCAGTAGTCGGCGCCTGAACGGCGACCACGACTACACGATCACCTTCCTCGCCGGACAGACACCGCCGGTGAACGGCTTCTGGTCGCTGACGCTGTACAACCCCCAGCACTTCTTCGCCCCCAATGACCTCGGCCGCTTACTCATTGGGCACCAAGAACAGAACCATGAACTTCGCCGCCGACGGCTCCCTGACCCTCCATATCCGACACACCTCCCCGGGAGTCGGACACGAACCCAACTGGCTACCGGCGCCACCTGGCGAATTCGAACTGACCATCCGCACCTACTGGCCCCAACTCGAAGTCAACACCGGAGACTGGACACCCCCACCCGTCCACACACGCATGTAGGACCGGCGAGGCGGCGGAATCGGTTCGGCGACCCTTCGGCCGACGGTGGGGTGAGAGCTCGGGGCTATGCTGGCCCGAGTGACCACCGCCGTATCGAAACCTGTTTCCACTTGGGCGCCGTTGCGGTTGCGGGTCTATCGAGCGTTGTGGATCGCGCAGCTGGTGTCCAATCTGGGGACCTGGATGCAGATGGTCGGCGCGCAGTGGGTGCTGGTCGACCAGCCGAATGCCGCGGCCCTCGTCTCGTTCGTGCAGACCGCGACGACGTTGCCGGTGATGATCCTGGCCATCCCGTCCGGTGTCCTGGCCGATCTGCTGGACCGTCGGCGCCTGCTCTTGGGTGCGCAGTCCACGATGGCGGTTCTCGCGATCACCTTGGCGGTGTCCACCGCGACCGGGCACACCACGCCGGCGGTATTGCTGACCCTGCTGTTCCTGCTCGGTTGCGGTCAGGCGCTCGTCGGCCCGGCCTGGCAGGCGATCCAGCCCGAGCTGGTCCCGCGGGACCAGATCCCCTCGGCCGCCGTGCTCGGCAGTATGAACATGAACATCGGCCGCGCGGTCGGGCCGGCCATCGCCGGTGTGCTGGTGGCCGTGTCGGGTCCGGCGCTGGTGTTCACGCTGAATGCCTTCTCGTTCGCCGCCATCGTGGCCGCGCTGCTGTTCTGGCGGCGGGAGCCGGTCGAGAAGAAGCTGCCGAGCGAACGACCGTTGGCGGCGTTGCAGGCGGGCACTCGATTCATCAAGGCCGCGCCCGCCATCAGGCGGGTGCTGTTGCGCACGATTCTGTTCGTCGCCCCCGCCAGCGCGCTGTGGGCGCTGCTGCCGGTGATCGCCCGTAATCAGCTGGGGCTCGGTTCGTCCGGCTACGGGATCATGCTCGGTGCGTTGGGGGTGGGCGCGGTACTCGGTGCGCTGAGCCTGGCCCGGGTGCGTGCGCTGCTGACTCCGACCCAGCAGGTGGCGGCGGCCGCGTTGGTTTTCGGGCTGGCCTGCTGTGGTACCGCCCTCCTGCGGGTCGAGGCGCTGGTGCTGATCCTGCTGGTGTTCGCCGGCGCGGCCTGGCTGCTGACCCTGTCCACCATGAACGCGACCATGCAGCTGCTGCTGCCCGGCTGGGTGCGGGCTCGGGGGCTGTCGGTGTACCTGCTGGTGTTCATGGCCGGGCAGGCCATCGGGTCGGTGGTGTGGGGGCTCATCGCGGGTGCCTACGGCGCGGTCACCGCCCTGCTGGTGGCGGGGGCGCTGCTCGGCGGCTGCGCGCTGAGCGCCGTCTGGCTGCCGATGCGGCAGTTCGCCCCCGGTTTCGATCTGACGCCGCACGCGTACTGGCCGGAACCACAGCTGGTGGTCGAGCCGGACCCCGACGATGGTCCGGTGCTGGTGCTGAAGGACTACGACGTCCCGGCGGACAAGGTGCCGGAGTTCCTGGCGGGAATGAGCTTCGTGGGCCGCTCCCGGCAGCGCACCGGCGCCATGGAGTGGCGGCTGTACCGGGATGTGGGCGCCGAGGACCGTTATGTGGAGGCGTTCGTGGTGCGCTCCTGGTCCGAGCATATGCAGCAGCACAAGGTGCGGCTGACCGCACAGGATCTGATGCGCGAACGCGCGGTCGCCGAGTTCGCGCACGACGAGACGCTCACCCACCTGGTGTCAGTGGCCCCCGAGACGTAGTTAGACTGTCCCGCATGCGGATGTTCCTGGATATCCTCCTTATCGTCACCAGCCTGCTGCTGGTGCTGCTGGTGCTGCTGCACCGCGCCAAGGGCGGAGGTCTGTCCAGCCTGTTCGGCGGTGGGATGCAGTCGAGTCTGTCCGGGTCGACCGTCGCGGAGAAGAACCTCAACCGCATCACCATCTTCACCGGTCTGGTCTGGTTCATCGCCATTCTCGGGATCGGGCTGGAGATCAAGTTCGCCTGACCCGAGGGGTCAGTCGTGGTGGGGGATCCTCCCGTCCACATCGGTGAATCCGTAGTCGTCGGCCAGGTCGGCGACCTTCCAGGTCTTTCCGGACCGGGTTCCGCGGTCGGCATCGGCGGCCAGTGCCACCACGGCACGGCCGGCGAAGCGCGGGGTCTCTGCCTCGTTCAGGTCGAAGCTGCCTTCACCGGGCAGGGTGACCACCCGTTTCCCTCGGTCGTCGGCGGGGACGAGCTGTAGCAGTTCGGTATCGACGATGCCCGGCCAGATCGAGACCACGGTGACTTCGGTCCCGGTCAGGTCGTGGGCGAGGTCCGCGGTCATCCGGTCCAGCGCCGTCTTCGCGACTCCGTACACCGCATTGTGCATATAGCGCTGTGATCCGGGCGAGGAGACGTTCACGATCAGGCCGCCGCCGCGCAGCAACAGCGGTGCGGCGTAGACGCTCGCCGCGTAGTGCGAGCGCACGCCGACGTCGAACGTTTCGTCCCAGGCCTTCGGCGGCACCTCCCAGAACTTGCGGCCGAGCCAGCGGGCGGCGGCGGGGGAGTTGTAGACGTTGTTCACCAGGACGTCGAGGCGGCCGTGGTCGGCGGTGACCTGTTCGAAGAGTCGCGCGGTGGCGCCGTCGTCGCGGTGATCGCAGACGACCGGGATGCCGGTGCCGCCGAGTTCGGCGATCTGCGCCGCCGTTTCGCTGAGGGTGCCCGGGAGTTTGCCGGGCCGGTCGGATCGTCCGGTGAGGTAGACGGTCGCGCCGGCGGCGCCCAGTTCCACCGCGATTCCTTTGCCGATCCCGCGGCTTGCGCCGGTGACCACCGCTATCCGGTCTTTCAAGGGGTGTGGTGTTCCGCTCACAGTTCCGGGACGTTACCGTGAAACTGTAACGCGTTCTAGTACTCGGGAGGTGCGGTGGAACCGACACACCGGTTCGTCGAGACCGGCGGCGTGCGGATGCACATCGCCGAACAGGGCCGGGGCTACCCGGTGATCTTCTGCCACGGATTCCCGCACACCGGCTATGTCTGGCACCGCCAGCTGGCCGCGGTCGCGGCGGCCGGGTATCGGGGGATAGCGCCGGATCTGCGCGGCGCCGGCCGGACCGGGGCCCCCGCGGCGCTCGACGACTACACCAATCGAGCCGTGATCGGCGACCTGCTCGCGCTGCTCGACGATATCGGCGCCGACCAAGCAGTTTTCGTCGGCGTCGATTTCGGCGCGGCCCTGATCTGGGAACTCGGCCTGCGTGCGCCCGAGCGGGTGCGTGGTCTGGTGGTGCTGAACAATCCGTTCGCGCCGCGCTCCCCGAAACCGCCGGGTTACTACTGGGCGAAGATGGCCGAACGGCATTTCCTGCACATGCAGTACTTCCAGGAACCGGGCGTGGCCGACGCGCACCTGGCGGAGCGTCCGCGCGAGTTCCTGTCCCGGGTCTACTACGCGCTCAGCGGCGACTATCACTATCTCGATGTCTGGCAGCACCCCCCGGGGACCCGATACATCGATGCCCTGCCCGAAGCGCCCGAACTGCCGTGGCCCTGGCTGTCGTCCGAGGAATTCGACACGCTGGCGGGTGAATTCGAACGCACCGGGTTCACCGGAGGGCTGAACTGGTACCGCGCGCTCGACCGCAATTGGGAGCTGACCGAGGAGTACGCGCAGGCGGTTCCGGCGGTGCCCGTGTACTTCGTGTACGGCGAGAACGATCCCGATATGGAAGGGTTCAGCGGCCGTGACCCGCTCGGCACCATGCGGGCCGAGCTCCCCGATCTGCGAGCCGTGGAACGGGTTGCCGGTGCGGGACATCTGGTTCAGTTGGAGGGCACCGCGGCGGTGAACGCGTTCCTGCTGCGCGGGCTGGGCGAACTCGTCGACTGAGGTGCGTTCGACGGTCGCTCGACGGTCGCGGCTGCGAATGTATCGATCTCGATGTATTCGAATTGATGCTTTTCGGGTAGCGTGCGAGCGGTGAACGGAGTCGAACTCTTCCTGCTGGGACGCACCCTGATGAAGATCGGTGAGGAGGCGATGCCCACCGAGGGGCTGCGGGGGCAGTCGACGAGTGTGCGTTCGGTGCTGATCGTGGCCAGCGATATCGTCGAGAACCCCGGCAGCGCGGTGGGGGAGATCGCCGGACGCACCGGTCTGCCGCAGAGCCAGGTCTCCGGATGTGTCGCGCGCCTGCGCGAGGCGGGCGCCGTCGTGACCGAACCCGATCCCGCCGACCGGCGGCGCGTGCTCATCCACCAGGCCCCCGAGGCATCCGGCCGGGTCGAGGTCGTGCGTTCCACCACGATCGATACAGCACTCGGCACGGCGCTCGGCACCGGCGACCCGGACGCTGTCGCCGAAGTCGTCGCCGCTCTGGAAACGCTCGCGCAGCAGCTCACCCCCGCGACCCTGTCCCGGCTCCGTCCCCCTTCGTCACGGTCCCGCTCATCGGCGGTAGACGGGTGATGGGCGCACCCACCGCCGGGCGACGTTGTGCCGCAGGTGCGTCGAGTATGGTGAGTGGCCGGGGTGCTGACTTCAGATGAACGAGTCCAGGGGGATGAGTCGACCTGATGGTCTCGAGAAATTCATTGGGTCCTTTGGTGGGAATCGCCTGTTTCGCGGTCTTTTCGGTCACCGCGTGCGGTGGCGGTTCGGGGCCGGAGCGGGCTCACCCCGCTGCGGTGCCGCTGCCGGCCCCGAACTCGGCGACGCAGCCTGTTGCCGACGTGAACTTCGGGTCGCTGTGGCCGCTCACCGTCGAACGCGGTGTGCTGGAGTGCCGCCCCGGTGTGCAGGTGGTGTTCGTCGCGCCGGACGGGAAGAGTTACGCGCTCAACGACAATGCCGAGGCGGCCGGAGTTCCTGTTATCGAGCCGCTGCGTGCCGCTGGTGCGGGGGCAGACCCGATCAGTCTCGGCGCCCTGCGCAGCACCGGGGTCGGATTGTGTGAGTTCGCCGGCTGAGCCGAGGCTGTGCCGGGTATCGCTCCGTAACCTGGCCCCATGGCCATTCGCGGTGTTCTGTTCGATTTCTCCGGCACCCTCTTCCGCTTCGAGCCGGTGCTGGACGGTGTGGTGGATCGGTCCGGCGAGCGGTTGACCGGGAAACAGCATGCCGAAGTGATGCGGCGGATGACGGCTCCGGTCGGGCGGCCCGGTGGTCTGCCGGAGGAGCTGAGCGAGGACTGGGACAACCGGGATCTCGATCCCGCACTGCATCGCGCACTGTATTCGGCGGTGCTCCGCGGATCCGGGGTGGGCAACCCCGATTATCTCTACGACCAGCTCGTGTCCCCCGAATCCTGGGCGCCCTACCCGGATACGGGCGCCGCCCTGGGAGTGCTGGCGGCAGCGGCGATTCCGGTGGCCGTGGTCAGCAATATCGCGTGGGATATCCGGGCGGTGTTCGAGTATCGGGGCGTGGCCGACCAGGTGGCGGCGTATGTGTTGTCGTACGTCGAGGGAATGGTGAAACCCGATCCACGACTCTTCGCGATCGCTTGTGAACGAGTCGGTGTGGTGCCCAGCGATGTACTGATGATCGGCGACAGTGCCGAGGCCGACGGCGGTGCGGCCGAAATCGGCTGTGCCTTCGCGTTGGTCGATCCGGTAGCGGGCGACCGGCGACCGCGAGCGCTCATCGATGTGCTGACCGAATACGGGATCGGCTGACGAGCAGGCTCCGCGCGGTTTGGCGGAGAGATCGTGACCGGCTCGCCCGGCATGACGTCGTATCGGCTGGCCGGGGTTTCGCGCCGGGCCTGGCGGAGGGGTCGTGGCCGGCTCGCCCGGCGTGACGTCGTATCGGCTGACCGGGGGTTCCGCGCTGGACCTCGCGCAGGGATCGTGACCGCCCGCCCGGCCTGAATCGCTGGTGCGGGACGCGGGTCCGCTGGTCCGGTGTCTCCCGGACTCGACCGGGCGTGGTGGATCAGTGGTCGGTAGCGACTGCGGCCGTCGCCGCGAGGGTGACGTACGGCATGGTGAAGCCGTCGCCGATCCCGTCGATGGCGGTGCCGACGCTGTCCAGTATCGTCGCGCGCTGGTCCGGGGTGAGTGTGGTGAACGCTCCGGTCGTGGCCAGGTGATCCAGCCACTGGTCGCGGGTATAGGACTGTTCCCAGTCGAATCGCCACTGCTCCGGTTCGCCGAATCCACCGCTGCGGCGTATTCCGTCGGCGGCCGCGGCGAACATCGCCGCATAGGTCTCCAGTGCGGACCGCGCGGCGGCCCGCGCGAATGGGGAATCGGGTGCGATACGCCGGTAGGCCGCGGCCAGTGCGTCGGTGACCTCGGCGGGGGCGTCGAAGGCGTGCCCGAAGACCGCCAACCGTCCGCCGGGGCGCAGGACCCGCGCCGCCTTGGCCGCTCCGGCGACCGGATCGACCCAGTGCCAGGCCTGTCCGGCGACGACCGCGTCGAACGTCCGGTCGCGGGGGTCCCAGTCCTCGAAGGCGGCGACTTCCACCATCACACCTGTCTGCCGCGCGAATTCGGCCATCCTCGCGTCGGGGTCGACTCCCAGCACAATGCCGCCGGCCGCACGGAACTGCCGGGCCTCGATACCGGTTCCGCAGCCGACGTCGAGGATCTCCCGGCCGGGGCTGCCGGCGAGAATCCGCGCGATGAGCGCGTCGGGGTAGCGGGGGCGGGCCTGGTCGTAGCGTTGGGGGTCCACTCCGAACGATTCGGCGACCTCGCGGTGCCGATGCGGCTCCTGGCCGGGAGGGGGTGATTGCTCGCGCGATACAGTGGGCATGCGCCCACCCTAGTGGGCAGGTGCCCACTAGGCAATCGGTGGGTTCGTCGTCGATCTGTGGAGGAATGCTCGGTGCCGACTGGGGTGCATATCCGTGACGCGCGTCAGCAGCTGTTCGACGCGGCCGAGCGTGTCCTGGTTCGCGACGGTGCCGGCGCGCTGACCAGCCGGGCGGTCACCGCGGAAGCGGGCGTCGCCAAGGGGGTCCTGCACAGGTACTTCGCCGACTTCGACGCGTTCCTGGTCGAACTCGTGCACGACCGCGTCGCCCGGCTCGACGCGCAGGCCGCGGCCCTGCGCGGCCGCGCCGGAACCGATACCGTCACCGGAAATCTCACCGGTGCGCTGATCGAGCTGTTCGATCCGATGGCGGTGGCGATCGTCGGGCTGGTCATCTTCCGGGACGAACTGCGCACCCGGCTGCGGGCCGCGACGCCGGCTTCCGGCATCCCGGTGCTGACCGAGGCCGGCGCCATGATCGCCGCCTACCTGGCCGACGAACGCGAGATGGGTCGTATCGCGGTCGACGCCGATATCGAATCGCTCGCGCTGTCGTTGATCGGGGCCGGGCATCTGCTCTTCGCCGGCGATTCCGCGGCGCCGGCGTTCGCGGCCGTCGAACAGGTCGTCCGCACGGTCATGGCCGATGTGGTGCAGCGGCGGCCGCTGTGAATCGCCGCGAGTTGGTGGTCATCTGGTCGTATGCGCGCCGCCGTTGACGTGGAGCGTCTGGCCGGTGATGTGCCGGGCGTGCGGTGACGCCAGGAATTCGATGAGCCCGGCGACGTCGTCGGGGTTGCCCGCGCGCTTGTTGTGTGTGGAATCGATCAGTGTGGCGCGCCGCTCCTCGGTCAGTTGCCCCCGGAAGAATTCGGTGTCCTCGATATATCCGGGTGCGACCGTGTTGACGGTGATCCCCGCCGGTGCGAGCTGCGCCGAGATCCCGGCCGACCAGGCCGCGAGTGCGGCCTTCGCGGCCCCGTAGGACGACGCCGCGTATTCGGCGCCGATCGATCCGACGTTGATCACCGCCCCGCCCGGCTGTAACCGGCCCCGCAGCGCCGAGGTGGTCAGTACCGCGCTCATCAGATTCGCGGTGAGGTTGGCCTGCCACCGCGCGGACAGTTCCTCCAGGGACGCGGTCTCCGATCCGCGGGTGAGGTCGGTGTTCCCGCCGGCCATGTTCACCAGCACATCCACGCAAGGTCCGGCCTGTTCGGCGAGCCGGGCCACCTCTGCCGGGATTCCGGCGTCGCACGCGATACCGCGTACGCCGAGCTCACCGGCGGTCCGCTCGACCCGATCCGGGGTGCGTCCGGTGATCACCACGTCCGCCCCCGACTCGGCGAACCGCTGCGCGACCCGCCGTCCGATGCCGGCGCTGCCGCCGGTGATGACGATCGTCCGGCCCATAGCGCCCCCTTTCTGATATGTTCAGCGCTAAATTTAGCACTGAATGTACCAGGGCAGGTGAGGGCACGACCATGGCGCACGAAAACCCGGACGAGGTACCGTCCTCGGCGCAGATAGCCGGTGCGTGGCAGCGAGAGCTGCCCGGCGTGCGCACCGAATCCATCGAGATCCTCACCCCGCTGTGGCGGGTGGCCAGGCTGTTCGCCGCCGAACGGCAACGCACGCTCGGACGGCTGGGCGTCGACGATTCCACCCTCGACCTGCTCAGCACCCTGCGCCGCTCCGGCCCGCCCTACCAGTTGACGACGCGTCAGATCGCGGCGCGCAGCCTCGTCACCGCCGGTGCGATCTCGCAGCGGCTGACCCGCGCCGAAGCGGCCGGGCTGATCACCAGGGCACCCACGTCGGCCACTCGCCGCGGGGTGCTGGTGACCCTGACGGCGGCGGGGCATCGTCTCACCGACCAGGTCGTGCGGACTCTGCTGGAACACGAGACCGCCCTCACCGACCGCCTCCCCGCCGATCAGCGCACCGCGCTCGCCGCCGCTCTGCGCGCGTTGGGGGCGGTGATCGGATCCGCCGACCCCGGAGCGGGGGCACGTTCGCCGCACTCGGGGCCGGTGCTCTGAAAGTGGTTACCCGGGCGAAAACTCCGCCGCCGATGTCGCGCGCGTGAGCGGCGGCCGCGTCGCGTCGGGTTCGCGCCCTGCGCTGTCCGATCCGGCACGGTCAGCCGCTGGTTCATCCGTTCTTCGCGGCCGAGCGAATTCCCCTCCCGGAGATCCGGGGAGGGCGTCGGTCGGTGCCGTAGCGTCGGTGGCGAAAGGTCGGCATCGCGGAGCGAAGGGCGGTTCTCATGACAGACTCCCTGGCCGGGGCACCGTTCACCACGCAGGACGTGACCGATGCCTACATCTACATCCTCGGGCGCTTCCTGGTCGTCCGCCAAGAGACGATCGATCTGTCCGAGGACGGCGTCGACTACAACGTCCTGAAACACAACCGGGCCGTCGGCGCCGCCATGCGCGAGGGGATGGCCCCGACATTCGTCAACCCGAACCTCGACACGGTCTACTCCGAGGCGTGGATCGCCGTCGACGAGGACACCCCGGCGCTGCTCACGATCCCGTCCATCCCGGCGGAGCTCTACTACACGGCGCAGATCGTGGACGAATGGGCCGAGATCACCCATAACGTCAACGAACGCAATTTCCCGGCACATCCGAGCGGACGATTCGCCGTGTGCCTGGCCGGATCGACACCCGACATCCCGGCCGGGGCGCTGCGGATCGACATTCCCTCGCGCAAGGCCAAACTGCTCACCCGGGTGCAGATCGGCGATGATCTCGAACGCGCGGTCGCCCTGCAGCACGGATTCGGCGTGGCCTCGGCAGGGTCGGCGCGCATCGAGCCGACGGTGCCGATCGAACAGTTCACCAACAGGGCCCTGCCCGGTGCGGAGATATTCGATCAACCGGTCCTCGACGAGGCGCTCGCCGCGACGGATGTCTGCCCGAAGGCCGCAGAGATGCATCCGCTCTTGCGCCGGATCAGCGAGTACATCGCCGCCGGCGCCGCCCAGCACTCCGCCGTGGAACAGATCGTCCTGACGCGTTCGCTGCCGGCGCTGAACCATTTCATGACCAGCTTCGGTTACCACGTCAACGGTTGGAGTTCGACCGCGCAATACGAGAAGTTCGGCGCCGACTACTACTTCCGCGCGGCCGCCAACTTCGGTGGTATCTGGTGGAACTCGGCGCTCGAGGCCGTGTACCTCATGGCTCATACGGGTACCGACGGCGCGCCGCTGACCGGCGACAAGTCCTACACGGTGACCTTCGCCGCGAACGAACTGCCGAGCAGTGCGCAGAACTGTTTCTGGTCGCTGACGGTATTGAGCAAACCGGATTACATGCTCGTGGCCAACCCCGCACACAGGTACGCGGTGAACGGCTACACCGACCTGCGCTACAACTCCGACGGCTCGCTCACCCTGTACCTGGCGGTCGACCGGCCCGCCGGCGCTCCGGCGGAGAACTGGCTGCCCGTTCCGGCGGACCGGGACTTCACCGCCACCTTGCGGTTGTACCTGCCCACCGAGGCCGTGCGCCGCGGGCAGTGGAGCCCGGGTCCGCTCACCGTGGCCGGCTGATCCGAGCCGGTCGTCCCGAAGCTCAGTGCGGGATTCAGACGGCCAGCACGATTTTTCCCGTGGTGGCGCCGGTTTCGATGCGGCGGTGTACTTCCGCGACCCCGTCCCACGGCACTGTCTCGACCTGTACGCGCAGGTCACCGCGTGCGGCGGCCCCTACCGCCCGCCGCAGGGCCCGCCCGGCGGCCTCGGGATACGCGCCCGCGAACGCGGCGAGGTTGAACCCGGACACGGTTTTGTTGGCGAACCACAATGCGTTGGCCGATAACCCGACATCCTCGGCGCCGGACGCGTTGCCCATCACCACGAGGCGCCCCATCGGGGCCAGCCGATCCAGGCTGTCCTGTCGGTTGCCGCCGCCGACCATATCCACCACGATGTCGAATTCGCCGGTGCCGTCCAGTTGATCGCGGACGACGACCTCGTCGTAGCCGAAATGCCGGGCCGCTTCGACCTTCGCCGCGCTGCCGACGGTGCCCACCACCCGGCCCGCGCCGAGCAGCCGCGCCGCCTGCCCGAGCTGACTTCCGACCCCGCCCGCGGCGGCGTGGATCAGCACGCGCTCGCCGGGTTCGATACGGGCCACCCGGTCCAGCACCAGGAACGCGGTGGTGCTGTTGGACGGCAGGGCCGCGGCCGTGCTCGGCGCGAGGTCGTAGTCGTCGAGCGGGGCGACCAACTCCGCGGAGGTCACCACCACCTCGGCGTAGCCGCCACTGTCGACGATGGTCAGGGCCGCGACAGGCTGCCCGACCCGCAGCCCCGCGACCTCGGGGCCGAGTGCCCGGATCCGGCCGGAGACCTCGATGCCGGGCACGAACGGCAGCGGCACGTCCACCACGCCCTGCCGGTACAGGATCTCGGCGAAATTCGCGCCCGCATACTGCACATCGATGGCGACCTGGCCGGGGCCCGGGACGGGGATATCGATCGCGGCGAAGCGCAGCACCTCGGCGCCCCCGAAGTCGGGAATGGTGATCGCCTGCATCTGCTCGGTGTCGTTGGTCATGACAATGATCCTGGGCGGCCGGCGCGCGGGCAGGCAGTGTCAGTTCATGGTGGGTGTGGCACCACCAGGCTGCGCGTCCAGCAGTGTCGCCAGCCGTTGCGCGGTATCGGTGCCCGGGCGCGGATTGTGCAGGATCAGGTGGTGTCCGGGATGTTCCGGCAGCGGGAACAGCGTCGCCTCGAACTGCAGCAGCCCGGCTTCGGGATGGTCGACGGCCTTGACCGCGCTGGTGTGCTCGGCGGCGTCGTGGCGCGCCCACAGTTCGGCGAATTCGGGGCTGACCGTCGCCAGGTCCGTCGCGATCCGGTCGAACTCCGGATCGTCGGGATAGCGCGCGGAGTCGGCCCGGAAACCGGCCACCACATCGGGTGCGGTCTCGGCCCAGTGTTCGTGCACCACCCGGTACCGGGCGTTGGTGAAGTACGAGACCAGGCAGTTGTGGTCGGTATCGCCGTAACCGAACACCGCCCGGGCCGCGTCGTTGACGGCGGTGAAGTTCCAGTGCCGATCCCGGATATAGCCCGGCCGCGGCGCCCAGGCGTCCAGCAGCCGGCGCATCTCCGGGGACGCCGCAACCGACGGCCGGGATCGCGGCAGCGGCGGGTTCAGCCCGGCCAGCCGGTACAGATGTGCGCGCTCCACCTCCGCGAGCCGCAGCGCCCGCCCGACCGCGTCGAGCACATCGTCGGAAACCTTGATATCGCGCCCCTGCTCGAGCCACGTGTACCAGGAGACGCCCACCCCCGCCAGTACCGCGACCTCTTCCCGCCGCAACCCGGGGGTCCGGCGCCTACCGGCGTCCGGCAGTCCCACGTCGGCCGGTGTCAACCGTTCCCGGCGGCTGCGCAGGAACTCGCGCAGCTCGGCCAGCCGGCGGTCGCGATGCAGGTCAGGGCTCACCTGACCACCATAGGTTCAGGCGGTGCCTGCCACCTCGCCCAGCCGTGCCGCGATACCGGCCCAGCCGCCGCCCATGATCGACCGGGACCGCTGCGACCCGGGGTCGTCGGGGTCGAACCCGCTGTGTGTCAGCAGGATCCGGGTACCCCGGCCTTCCGGACGCAGGTCCCAGCTCACCGTCCACCCGGTGTCCTGCGCCGAGTTCGCGTCGTTCCAGCTGATGCTCAGCCGCTCGGGCGCCACCGCCTCCAGCACTTCGCACCGGATCTCGCCGGAGAAATCCACCGCCGGCATCGGCTGTGCTTTCATCCGGAACCGGTTGCCGACGACCGGTTCGAAACCGATGGGCGCCAGCAGCCATTTCTCCATGTGGGTCGGCGTCGTGAGCGCCCGCCAGACCTTCGCCGGGGGATGCGGATAGAACTGGTCGACCACGATCGAGGTCGGATCATCGGTCATCGGAGTTTTCCTTCGGTTCGTCGGGTAGTGCGTCGAGTACCGCGCCCAGGTCGTGCAGGCGGGCCCGCCAGAAGCGTTCGAACGGGTCGAGCCAGGACTGCAGGTCGTGCAGGGGCTGCGGTTCCACCCGGTAATAGCGATATCGGCCGCGTTTCTCCTCGCAGACCAGGCCGCAGTCGCGCAGCACCTTCAAGTGCTCGGAGACGCTCGGCCGCGCCATCTCGAATCGCTCGGCGATGGCCTGGACCGGCTGCTCGCCCGCGAGGAGTAGTTCGAGAATGTCGCGGCGGGTCGGATTGGCCAGCGCGGTGAACAGCAGATCGGTGGTCGTGGACTTCATACGGTGCGGCATGGGGGCTCTCGTCGGGGTCTCTGGCGCCGGGTGCAGCGGGCCGCCGCCGCGCTGTGCGCGGGAGCGCGATCACGGAGTGGTGCCGCGCGTCGCGCCGGCGGTGATCTGTCCGTGCTGCTCACGGCCCCTAGAATAGGTAGGAATATCCCTACTCGTCAACCGTAGGTTTTTACCTACGTAAAGGGTTGCTCGGGCCGGGAGCTGCGGCTGTCTTCTGCTCGACCGGAATGTCGGCGCGTCGCCGCCGGATCCGTCGCCGGTCTCCCCGACGATGAGTTCCGAGCCTTCGCCCCGTCGGCACTACCATCGCCGAACGAAAGGAATCGCGACGTGGACAAGCCCGAGGTGTTGCTCGAGGGGATCGTCTTCGGTGAATCACCGCGCTGGCACGGCGGGAAGCTGTGGTTCTCGGACTGGGGTGCGGGTCAGGTGATCGCGGTCGACGGCCCGGGGCGCAGTGAGGTGATCGCCTCGGTTCCGTCGTTCCCGATGTGCATCGACTTCCTGCCCGACGGCCGGCTGCTGATCGTCGACTCCGCTCACGGCCGCCTGCTCCGCCGCGAACCCGATGGCGACCTGGTGACGCACGCCGACCTGTCCGCGATCACCGGCAAACCGTGGAACGACATCGCGATCGACGCGCGCGGCAACGCCTATGTCAACAGCATCGGCTTCGACTTTCCCGGTGGCGAATTCGCGCCGGGATTCGTCGTCCGCGTCACGCCCGGCGGTGCGGTGCGCCGGGTCGCCGACGAGCTGGCTTTCCCCAACGGTATGGCGATCACCGCGGACGGCGCCGCCTTGATCGTCGCCGAGTCCTACGGTGAGCGGCTCACCGCGTACACGATCGGCGCGTCCGGGGAACTCGGCGACCGCCGAGTGTGGGCGCCGACGCCGGGTGATCATCCCGACGGCATCTGCGTCGACGCGGAGGGTGCGGTGTGGTACGCCGACGTGGGCAACCGGCACTGCGTGCGGGTGGCCGAAGGCGGCACGGTGCTGGGCACCGTCGAGCTCGACCGCGGCGCGTTCGCCTGTGCGCTGAGTCGCGGCGACAATCCCCGGCTGTTCGTGGTCGGCCAGGAATTCGGCGCCGCCGAAACGCCGGAGCCCACCGGCCGGGTGGTGGCCTTTCCCGCGCCCGCGCCGGGTGCGGGCCGCCCCTGAGGCGGCGGGTGTTCGCGGTGGTGGTCCGGGGACCGGTGCGCGCCCGACTAGCATCGACACGTGAAAATTCGAATGCTCTCTGTCCTAGGCGTTCTCGCCGCCGCCGCGCTCTCCGCGGTGGCTCCCGCCGCCTCGGCGTTCCCCACCGGCTCGGCGGGAGACGGCCGCGAAGTGGTGATCATCGACGGCACTCTGGAACTGAGCGATCTGGACTCGTGCTGGGCCAGCGGCTTCCCGCGCGATATTCGTTTCGAGAACCGCAGCAATCGCGGGTTCCTGGTGTACGCGTCCGCGGACTGCGCCGGTGAACCCACCGCGACCGTTGCCCCGCACAGCTCCGCGACGCATTACGGCTGGTCGGCCAGGGCGGCTCGGTAGTCGTCGTCCGGTAGCGCCGGCTGTGGCTCGAACGGCCGGAGCTACCGCCGAGTGCGAACGGAGGCGAAGCCACGTCTCCGTTCGCGGGGGAACCCGGCGGCGTACGGGCCCGCCGGGCGATCATTCATCGAGAAACCGCGCGATCTCGGCGAGGGACGACGCGGAGTGCAAGGGTTCGCCGTCCTGGGCGTCCAAGAGCGTCCATCGGCACGGCTCGCCCGGTTCGCGCGTCAGATGGTAGCCGCGGTCACCTGCGCGTAGGCCGAGCAGGCGCAGGGTCGCGGCTGTATCCGGATGCGCCTTTTCCCGGTCCGTCATCGGGTTCCGCTCCCGTCCCGCGGTTCCCAGTGACGTAGCCCCTCGGCGATCCGGGTCAACGTCGCGATACTCACGCGGGGTGGGCGCCATATCGCCGCGGCCGGGATCTCGGCACTGCCGGGTATCCGGCGTGGCAGAGCTTTGCGCATCCTGCGGTCCTCCTCTGCGTGCGGCACGGTCAGTAACCCATGAACTGCCGGTCGCCCGGGATCACCCGGCGTTCGCCGACCAAGTACGCCTTGGCCTGCCGCTTGACCGGGCACGCGGACAGCGGACAGTCGATATGCGCTTGCATGACGAGGTGTGCGTACTCGACGGTCATGACCGGTACGCGCCGGTGGTCGATCACGGGCAGGCCGAACATCATGGGCACCTCTCACTGCTTCGGGGATACGGATTCGTCTCGTGCGCCGCCTGGGCGGGCGTGCGCGGGGCGCGCCGGAGCGGCTCGGATTCCACGGATCTCCGGTCGCCCCGAGCGCCGGGCACGCTGTTATTCAACATCGATTTCCCCGATGCCGGAGTACTCCGTAAGCTATTGGCGCACAATCTATTTGATCCATACGGATCGGTTTCTCCGAGCTGCTCGACTGTTCCATTCGATCTGACATGACCGTGCGCGAAGCCAACGAGAGGTGGAGACCTTGCCGAGCGAATCGAACCCTTCGACCCTGCCGCGCCGCATCCTCGGCCGCCGGCTGCGGGAGTTGCGCGAGGCGGCGAAAATGAGCCGGGCCTACGCGGCCCAGGAATGCGAAATGGGTTCGCAGACCCTGTGGCGGCTGGAGTCCGGGCGCAACAGCGAAGCGAAACGGATGGTGATCAACGCACTCTGCGACCTGTACGAGGCGAGCGGCGAGGAACGCCGTGAACTGATCTGGCTGGCCCAGGAATCCCGCAAGGACGGGTGGTGGCAGTCGTTTGCCGACACCATGGTTCCGGAAGTCGAGATGTACGTCGGTCTCGAACAGTCCGCGTCGAGTTCGACCACCTGGCAGTCGACGCTGGTACCGGGCCTGCTCCAGACATCGGATTACCGGCACGCGGTGTGGGAGATCGGCAAGTCGCAAAGGCAGCGCATCGATCTGATCCGAGAGGTCGAACTGCTGACGCAACGCCAGAAACGGCTCTACACAGATGACTTCACATTCCGGGCGTTCATGTGTGAATCGGTACTGCGGCGGCACGTCGGAGGTCGGAAAGTGATGGTCGACCAGATGCGTCGGCTGATCGAAGTCGGCACACGGCCGAATGTCTCCATTCGAGTGGTGGGATTCGATGCGCCGAACCATTCGGGAATCATCAACAAGGACTTTGTGTACCTGGATTTTCCCGAACATCTGAACCCGGCCCTGAGTGAACCCCCGGTGGTGTACATCGAGGGCTTCACCGGGGACATGTACCTCGATAAGCCGTTGGAGACAGAGGCGTATCGCGCGGCGTATTCGGACATCGACCGAGTAGCTTTGGACGAGCGGGACACTCGAGGTCTCATCGAGCAGATAGCGAAGGAGTTCGACGTATGAGGGCGGAACTGGTCGGTGCTGTGTGGTTCAAGAGCAGCCGCAGTACCGGCAGCAAAGAGTGTGTCGAGGTCGCGCACCTCCGAGAAGACATGGTCGGGGTGCGGGATTCGAAGAACACCGAGGGACCCGCGCTGGTCTTCGCCCCGGGGGAGTGGGACGCCTTCACCGCGGGTGTGAGCGCGGGCGCATTCGACCGGAACGCCTGACCAGTCGGCTGGGCGACGGGCGGGAGGGCTCCGGACCCGCGGCTCACCGCGGCTTAACCGCGTAGCCTCGCGGGGCGAAGTGGTGCGGCGCGGCACCGGGATCCCCGCGCCGGTCCGCCGGGCGGGCAGGATGGGTAACCATGACACTGCTCTGGGATCAGCATGCCTGCCTGCCCTTGCAGCTCGGTACCGATGTCGGGGAGCTGGCGCGCTTCCGCCGGCGCGGGCCGACCTTCGTATCGGTGAACGTGGGCTACTCCCCGCAGACCTTCGCGGATTCGGTGGCGCTGCTGCACGATTACCGGTCCGCTATCGGCCGGCATCCGGAGCTGGCGCTGGTGTCGACGGTGGACGATATCGATAGCGCCGGTGCGGCGGGGCGGATCGGCATCGCGTTCGATCTGGAGGATTCCGGGCCCCTCGACGGGGATCTGGACAACCTGCGGGCCTTCGTGGAGCTGGGAGTGCGGACACTGCTGCCCACCTACAACCACGCCAATCGGGCCGGTTGCGGCTGCTTGGACACCGACGATCAGGGGCTGACGGCCTGGGGGCGCGAGCTGGTGCGGGAGATGAACGTCGCCGGGATGGTGCCGGACGGTTCGCACTGCAGTGCGCGCACCGGCCTGGACATCAGCGAGGTCTCGGCGCTGCCGATGGTGTACAGCCATTCGTGTATGCGGTCGGTCTGGGACCATCCGCGCAATATCACCGACGATCAGGCGAAGGCCTGTGCGGAGACCGGCGGGGTCGTCGGGATCACCGGGGTCGGGATCTTCCTCGGGCCCAACACTCCGACGCTGGAGGCGATGACCCGGCATCTCGAGTACGCGATCGAGCTGGTCGGCATCGACCACGTGGGTGTGAGCACCGACCATTCCTTCGACGCCGAGGATTTCCTGGCCGAGGTGCGCGCCCGCCCCCAGTTCTTCGACGAGTCCTACACCCGCTGGGGGCCGATTCGCTGGATGCCCCCGGAAATATTCGTCACCCTGGGCGATCATCTGTCCCGCCGGGGCTGGTCGGACGACGATATCGGCGCGGTGCTCGGGGCGAATTTCGCGCGCGTGGCGCGCCGGACCTGGTCGGTGTCGCGCTGAACGACGAGATCGCGTGCTCGTCGAGCCCTGCTGTATCGAGCGGACGAGCGCGGGCGCTGGGGAGTCGGTGCCCGGACTCGCCGCCCGGGCGCCCGCCGGTTCGGACGACTCGCTGAGCTCCGACCTCACGCCGCCCGGGAGGAGCCCGAGCGGCGCGTCACATCCCAGCGGGGCCGCCGGCGCGGGCGCTAGGGGACGGCGACCGTCACCGTTTCGCCCAACTCGTAGCCCCCGGCGGGGCTGGTGTCCGCACAACCTCCCCGCGCGGTGATCGTGGACCCCGAGTCGAGCCCCGTCAACGAGGTCACGACCGTCTGACCGGGGTTGGCCAGCGATTCCGGTTTGGACTCACCGAAGAAGAAGTGATTGTTCTCCGGGCCGACGCCGGCCTCCGCCCAGCACTGGCCCCGGTCGTTCGGGTTGTGCAGCGTCGCCGTCACCGTGCCCGGTGCGGTGCCCTCGAAGGTGACCACGGGTGGGGTGAACGGTGCTTCGGCGACAGCGGGCGCCGCGGTGAGGGGGGCGAACGTCATTGCCGCGGCGGACACGGCGAGCAGGGTGGCTTCACGAACTCGTCTGATCATCACACGACCAGATCGTGCCCGATAACAGTCACGGCCACACCGGAATTCGCCCAAAACGGTCCGTTCGGCGGCGAACCGGCCGCGTTCTCCGCTGCCGATCTCCGATCCGGACGAGAACGGCCCTGCGGAAGGTCCGTGACGACGGATCTCCTCCACAGGGCCGGGTCGCGCGATCGGTCCGATCGCGCATCGCACTGCTAGCGGGTCACCACGGCAGCGGGATCCACCGGTCGAAGGACCAGAAGCCGTGCCCGCCGGGGTGGTTCGGTGCGTGATCGTCCCGGTGGTGCTGGTCCTGCTGATGCTGGTCCTGATGGGGTTGGTTCTGTTGCGGCTGGTTCTGATGCTGATCCGGGCCCGGCTGTGCGCTCGCCGCGCCTGCCCCGAGGCCTACCGTTCCCAGTCCGACACCGCCGATCACGGCCGCCTTCGCGAGCTTCGACTTCATCATCTTGCGCATTGCGGGATATTCCTCCTCTGTGTGGTCTGACCCTCAGACCACCGGCCGGGGCGAACCCCGTCCGACATGCCCATCGTGTGCGGCCCGCCTCGAGGCGCCCTGCCAACAGCCTGCGAATCCGCTGTGTCCCGGCGCGCGGACCGGCCGACTCCCAGCGTGTTCCCAGCCTGCGCCCAGGAGAGAGGGAGCATCACGGTCGATCGTGGTTTCCATGACCGAGAAATCGAGCAGCTTCCACGGCAGCGGCCGTCCCGAGCCGGAGGTGGTGCGATGACCACGCTGATGACGCGCCGTCCGCCCGCGGTGCTGCCGGAGACGCCCGTCCGCCGGCGGACCCCTTGGGAGAAGATCGCGCTCGCCGTCCTGCTGGTGGGGACGGCGGTGGCCTATTTCTGGAATCTCACCGCCAACGGGTTCGCCAACTCGTTCTACGCGGCGGCCGTGCAGTCGGGCACGAAATCGTGGGAGGCGTTCTTCTTCGGCTCCTCGGACTGGTCCAACGCCATCACCGTGGACAAGACCCCCGCCGCCTTGTGGCCGATGGAGCTGGCGGGACGGCTGTTCGGCTTCGGCAGTGCGAGCATGCTGGCGCCGCAGGTGCTCATGGGGGTCGCGTCGGTGGCGCTGTTGTGGGCGACCGTGCGGCGCTCGTTCGGCGCCACCGCCGGCCTGCTGTCCGGGCTGCTGCTGGCGGTGACCCCGGTCGCGGCGCTGATGTTCCGGTTCAACAACCCCGACGCATTGCTCGTACTGCTGATGATCGCGGCGGTGTGGGCGCTGACCCGGGCCGTCGAGGACGGGCGCTGGCGCTGGCTCGTACTGTGCGGCGCCTTCGTCGGATTCGGATTCCTGGCCAAACAGTTGCAGGTGCTGCTGGTACTGCCCGCGCTCGTACTGGTCTATCTGTTCGCCGGGCCGCCGAAACTCGGGAAACGGATCGCGCAGTTGCTCGCCGCGGGCGCGGCGATGGTGGTCGCGGCGGGCTGGTGGATTCTGATCGCGCAATGGTGGCCCGCGACCGCGCGGCCGTATTTCGGTGGTTCGGAGCACAATTCGATCATCGAACTGACGCTCGGGTACAACGGGCTCGACCGGCTCAGCTCCGGCGGCGGCGGGCCGGGCGGCAGGGGTGGTGGGTTCGGCAGCGACGCGGGCATCACCCGGCTGTTCGGTGCGTCGGTCGGCGGTCAGATCGCCTGGTTGATCCCGGCCGCGCTGATCCTGTCGCTGACGGCGATCGCGCTGCGCGGCAGGGCCGCGCGTACCGATCGCCGACGCGCGACGCTGCTGCTGTTCGCCGGGTGGGGGCTGGTCACCGGACTGGTGTTCAGTCTGATGGAAGGAACCTTCCATCAGTACTACACCGTCGCATTGGCCCCGGCGGTGGCCGCGGCCGCCGGAGTCGGCGGGGTCGCGGTCTGGCGCGAGCGGGACCGGTGGGGAGTGCGTCTCGTCCTGGCGGGGACAGTGGCGCTGACCGCTCTGACAGCCTGGATACTGCTGGGCCGGACCGACGGCTTCGTGCCGTGGCTGCGCTGGCTGGTGCTGGCCGTCGGCCTAGCGGCCACTGTGGCGGTGGCATTTCCGGCGCCCCGGAAAGTCGCCGTGGTCTCGGCGCTGGCGGCGCTGTTCGTCGGGCTGGCCGGACCGGTCGCCTACACCGTCGACACCCTTGCCACCGCGCATACCGGATCGATCGTGCTCGCCGGTCCGAGCACGGGGTCGGGCGGCCCCGGTGGAATGGGTGGACCGCCGGGAGGTCCGGGAGCCGCCCCGGGTGACATGAGTGCCGAACCCGGCGGGGCGCCCGCCGGTGCGGGACCGGCCGAGGGGGCAGGCGGCGCGAACGGGCGAACAGCCGGACAATCCGACGGGCGGCCCGGTGCGGGGGCGGGTGCGTCCGGCCGGGGCGGCGGCGGGGGCACCGGTGGCCGCGCCGGAAGCAGCGAAGCCGTCACGGCCCTGCTCCAGCGGGACGCGAACTCCTACACCTGGGCGGCAGCCGCGGTGAGTTCGATGAACGCGGCGGACTATCAGCTGGCCGGCGACGTTGCGGTGATGGCGATCGGCGGCTTCGGCGGCGGCGATCCGTCCCCCACGCTGGCACAGTTCCAGCAGTACGTGGCCGACGGGGAGATCCACTACTTCGTCGCAGGCGGACAGGGTGGTGGACCGGGTGCACGCTCGGAATCGGAAGCCTCGCGGATCAACCAGTGGGTTCAGGACACCTTCACGGCCACCGAGGTCGACGGGGTGACGGTCTACGACCTCACCGCAGCCGGGCGCTGACCTCCGGTGAGCGAACCGATCCGATGTCGGCTCGCTCACCGGATTCGTCCCACGTCGCACCTGTCGAACCATCCGGCCGGAATCGGAGGGAGCGTGCGCGTGCGCCATGGCATGCTCGCCCGGTGGACTACCGCTCGGCACCGTGGGTGCTTACCTGGGACGAGGTCGATCCGAGTCGCCATCCGTTCGACGCCGCCGCAGCGCGCGACACCATCCGGGGGCTGGGCCCGGCTTCGGCTGTGCCGAAACGTCCTTCGGGAGGCGCCGCCGACCGCCGGGTCCGCGACTGGGCGCACGACGCGGGCGAGGCGTGGGCGGATTCCATGACGCGGGCACTGATCGAGCAGTACGGGCGCTGGGCCACCGGATGGCGTTGGGCGCTGGACGAAGGCGACTTCGGTGGAGGTCCGGTAAGCAGTTGGTGCTGCCCGGCAGACTCCATCACCGGCGCCGCGGAGACCGTCGCCCGGGTGACCGCGGCGCTGCTCGAATGGCGCGGCTGGCTGGAAGATCTGGCCACGCGCTTCGACCGATATCCGCTGGCCGGGCTTTCGGATCCGGACCGGTTCCAGGCTTGGGAGCGCGGCACGGTGCAGCTTGTGCACCATGTGGTGGATCGCACGGGTGCGGGCGACGCCTGGTACCGGCACTGCGCGCAGGTGCTGACCTGGTTCTCGGCGCGCTGGGGCGTCGCCGGCGACAGCGCACAGCGATTGGTCGACGAAGCGATCGGCGGCCGATTCGGCAGTTGGGTCGGACCCGCCGAGACCGTGGTGGATGATATCGCCGAGCGCATCGCCCGCGCCGCCACGGCGTACCCGGTGGACCAGGCCCGTGACCGACCACTTGCGTAACTGGTACGAGATCCGCGAGCAGGTGCGCTGGCACGATATCCGGCACGGCCGCGGCTGGCCGCGGGGCCCGGTCCGGGCACGGCGCGATGGGATCGCCCATCGGATCACGACGGTCGAGTGCGCCCGTGAGCCCCGCCGGGCACAGCGGCTGCTGGCCGCATACGAGCAGGTGCGCGCGGATGCCGCCGCCGGCAGGACCCTCGACTTCGGACTGGTCGCGGGATGGCAACGGACCGTTCTGGGCATGTCCTGCATGCCGTTTCGTGACGGTCCCGCATTCGCCAAGGGCGGCCGAGAGCGCTACGGGCTCGACGCGGACACCCCCGCGCGGTTCGACGCCTGTCTGGCCGGCAGCCGGGACTCCGCTTTGCCGGTCGCGTCGCGTGCGGCCCGCGCCTACCTGGACGTGTGCTTCTTCCATCCCTTCCCGGACGGCAACGCCCGCTCGGCCCTGCTGACCCTGGCCTTCGTGCTCGCCGCGGCGGACATCGTGCTCGACCAGGTCGGTCCGCTCGCCCAACTCCAGCGGCCGGCCGATGATCCGGAGGGCGCCAGGGGGTTGGCCGACCTGGTCGTCACCTTGATCGAAGGCGCCCAGCGCCGGTCCGGAAATGCCAACGGGCCAATCCGGGTCCATAACCGCTGAGACCAGCAGTGGCCGACCAGGCGCCGGGTAGACCGCCTCGCGCAGTGCAGGAAGGCCGCTTGCGGGCGAGTGACCGGCCGGGCGGGTGAAGGTCGTCTTCGATATCCGACGGTCCGCGGCGTCGTCGACCGGCCAACCGACTTCAGGCTCCTTCGACAGCGGCGAGGGCGGCCGCCTCCAGATCGGCTTCGCCCAGCAGTACCGTCGCGGCGGCCGGGCCGAGCGGGATGAAACTGTCCGCACTGGTGACCCGGCGGACGTGCCCGGTGAATCCGGCGTCGATGAGCGCCGCGCAAATCGATTCGGATACCCCACCGCTGCGCCGGGTTTCGTCGGCGATGAGGACCCGGCCGGTGGATTCCGCGTGCCGCAGCAGATCCGCGACGGGCAGCGGCGACAACCAGCGCAGGTCGAGAACGCGGGCGCGGACGCCCCGCGCGGCCAGCCGCCGGGCGACCCGCAGGCTCATCGGGACCGAATTGGCGAAGGCGACGATCGTCAGGTCCGTTCCGTCGCCGTAGACGCGGGCCCGGCCGATCGGCACATGCGTCGGGTCGGCAGTGGGTGTCGCCCAGTCTCCGTCGTCCTGTTCGTACAGGTCGCGGGTGTGATAGAGGGCGATCGGCTCGAGGAAGACGCAGACCCGCCCGTCTACTCTGGCGGCGGAGACACAGGTGCGCAGCACGGCCGCGGCGTCGTCGGGGCGCGACGGCGACGCCACCACCACGCCCGGGATATCCCGCAGCGCGGCAACGGAATTGTCATTGTGGAAATGCCCGCCGAAACCACGCTGGTAGCCGTACGCGGCGATCCGGACGACCATCGGGTTGCGGTAGCGGCCCGCCGAGAAGAACGACAGCGTCGCGGCCTCGCCGCGCAGCTGGTCCAGGGCATTGTGCACATAGGCCAGGTACTGGATCTCCGGAATCGGGACGAAACCCGCGAGTCCGGCGCCCAGCGCGGTGCCGAGAATGCTCTGCTCGTCGAGCAGCGTATCGAACACCCGGCGCGGGCCGAACCGTGTGCGCAAACCTTTGGTCACCCCGTAGACCCCGCCTTTGCGGCCGACGTCCTCACCGAAGACCAGGAGATCGGAGTCCCGCGCGAGGAGTTCGGCGAGCGTGCGGTTGATCGCCTGCGCCAGCGTCTCCGAGCCCGGCGACCGCGTACCGGCGGCCGGTCCGGCGTCGCCGGCCGTCGGCAGCCGAACCGGCTGCGATGCGGTGGGGGATCCGGCGGCCGGTGACCCCGGTGGACCCTGGCGTAGTGCGTCGGCGCGCACCAGGTCCGGGCGGGCCGGGGCGAGTGGTGCGAGCACCGCGGCGGCGGCGGCGAGTCGCGGTTCCCGGCATACGTCTTCCGCGGTGGCCGCCACCTGTTCGGCGAGGTGGTCGTAGTGGCCGAGGAGTTCGCGCGGCGTGCGGATACCCGCGGTGACCAGCAGCCGTGCGGTCGCGGTGAGCGGATCGCGCGCGAGGTCGGCGTCGACCCCGGCGGTGTCGCGGTAGGCGGATTCCACATCGGAACCGGCGTGGCCGAACAGTCGCACCGTGCGTAGACGCAGGAAGGCCGGGCGACGGTGTGCGCGTACCCAGTCCACCGCCGCCGTGGCGGTCGTGACGGCGTCGAGGAGGTCGCAGCCGTCCGCGCTGAAGTAACGCAGGCCCGGCCGGTGCCCGTAGGCGTGCTCGATCCAGTCGGGCGGGGTGGGCACGCTGATCCCGATCCCGTTGTCCTCGCACACGAACAGCACCGGCGCCGCGACTCCCAGATGCGCGGTGTGGATCGCGGTGTTGATCGCGCCCGCCGCGGTCGAATGATTGGCCGAGGCATCCCCGAAACCGCAGAGCACCACCGCATCCGCCGGCCACGGGCACGCGACACCGAGCCGATCGGCGCGCTCGATCGCGAAGGCCAGACCCACCGCGCGCGGCAGTTGCGAGGCGATGGTGGAGGTCTGCGGGATGATATTCGCCGCCGCGCTGCCGAATACCTTGTGCCGGCCACCGGAGATGGGGTCGGCCGCGGCGGCCACCACGCCCAGCAGGATGTCGCGCACCGGGTCGCGGCCGCCCGCCTGCCGCATCCGGTGGACGAAGAAGGCGCCGGAACGATAGTGCGGCAGCGCGGGATCGGTGACCCGGGTGGCTGCCGCGAGCGCCACGTTCCCCTCGTGGCCGGACGACCCGATGCTGTAGAAGCCGCGCCCGCTCGCGCCCAACCGGCGGGCCGCCAGATCGACCTGTCTGCTCAGTACCTGCGATTCGAAGAGGTTCAGGCAGTCCGGCCCGGTGATCCCTTGTGTCAGGACGCTATCGGGCGATATCGACGAGGGCGGCCGCAGCGCCGCGATCTGCGCGCGGAACCGCTGCTCGGCCTCCTGCGCGTTCACCTGATCCTCACCGCCACCAGCCTAAACGTGTATCCGGGGATTCAGCGGCGTCCCCGCCCCAGGTGTCGCGGGTCGGGCTCCGAGCGGAAGGGGGAACCGCCGATATCCGATCCGGGCCGGCAGTGCCCTGGTCGCCTCCGCTCTGGTGATCGCCGTCGTGGTCGGGCGGGCATCAGAGCGTTGACGGGTAGCCCGGGTGCTCGGATCCGACGGTGCGATCAGGCCGGGAGCGAGAAGCCCTCGGGGGGCGAGCCTTCGGTGAACAGCATCTGCACCCGGACCTTGCCGTCCCGGATCTGCCGGGCCCGCCGGTAGTCGGGGGAGTCGTACCACTGCCGGATTCGATCCATATCGGGGAACTCGATGATCAGGATCCGCGGGGCGTCCCAGGCGCCTTCCACCGGTTCGTCGGTGGGACCCGCCACCAGATAGCGCCCACCGTGTTCGAGTATCGATTTCTGGGCGACCGGGGCGTAGGCCCAACCGGCTTCTTCGTCGAGGACCTCGGCATTGACGATGACATAAGCGGACATGCGATCTCCCATTTGGACACGGCGTGTAGTAATGACACGGATAAGAGTATCGACACTCTGTATCCTGTCAAGATGAGCAAGGTCGACAACCGCTCCGCGGCGAGCGTGCCGAGTCGCCGGGAGCGACTGCGAGCGGAAACCATTCGGGAGATCGAGGCCATTGCGCTGCGGCAGCTCGCCGACGATGGCCCGGGCGCGATCTCGCTGCGCGGAATCGCGCGTGAGATGGGCATGACCGCACGCGCGATCTACAGTTACTTCCCGACGAGAGACGATCTGATCACAGCCCTGATCAGCGGAATCGGCGGATCCCTGGCGGAAGCGCTGCAGACCGCGGTCGATGCTGTCCCCGGGAACGACCCGGGTGGCCGGTTGGTGGCCTGGGGTGGGGCGCTGCGGGAATGGGCGCTGGCGCATCCGGAGAGCTTCCGGCTCTTCTACGGACAACCGATCCCCGGCTACCATCCGCCCGAGGAGGGGCCCGTGGATCGGACCGCGCGCCGCGTCTGCCGCGAACTCACCCGTCTGGTGGCCGCCGCACAGCGCGACGATCGGCCGCCCGGAAACACCGAGAACTCATGGTCGGACCTGCAACCCGACTACGTCGCGAAGATCCGGGAAGACCTTCCGGACGTGTCTCCCGCCGCCGCGGCGCTCGCATTGCGGGTGTGGGGCCGGATGCACGGTCTGGTGGCGCTGGAAATCGACGGGCACATCCACCCGGTGGCCCGAAACCCGGCCGCGCTGCACCACGCCGAAATGCTCGACCTGGTGGGATCGCTGGGTCTGGCAGCGGCCCGGCCCGGGACGGCCACCTGAGCGGCCGCGCTCCTGTCCGGGGTGGGGTATCGATCGAACCGTGAGTCGGCTAGTGCAGGCCGGCGGCCGCGTCGGCGTCCAGGAGCCAGGTGGTGGATTCCGTGCCGTGCGCACCCGCCGCGGGGATCTCGGTGCGCGCCGCACCCTTGAAGGCGGAGGCCACGGCCTCGGCCTTGCCGCCGCCGGAGACCACCAGGACCACGTGCCGGGACCGGTGGATCGCCGGGAAGGTCAGGGTGACCCGCACCGGGGGCGGTTTGGGGGAGTCGGTGACCGCGACGGCGAGTTCGTGCTCCTCGTCCACGGCCGCGGCGTGCGGGAACAGCGAATTGATATGGCCGTCCGGTCCCATACCGAGCAGATGCAGATCGAAGCTGCCGTGCGCGCTCAGATGGGCGCGGACCGCGGTCGCGTACTCGGCGGCGGCCTCGACCGGGTCGGGGTATTCACCGTCGGAGGTCGCGACCGTGTGGATCCGGGCCGGGTCCACGGCGACGTGGTCCAGTAGCGCCCGATGCGCCTGCAGTTCGTTGCGTTCGGGATCACCGGCCGGGACGAAACGTTCGTCGCCCCAGAACACATCGACCTTCGACCAGTCGAGGTCGCCCGGGTTGTCGCGCACCTTCTCCAACAGGGTGATGCCGGTGCCGCCGCCGGTCACCACCACCGACGCGGAACCGCGCGCGGCCTGGGCGGCGGTCAGGACGTCGACGAACAGGCGGGCCGCCGCCGAGGTCAGGGCGTCACCGTCGGGATGGACATCGACGGTGGCCTCGGAGCTAGTGGTCATAGGTCACCCTTTCGATTCCGGCCAGGGCCTCGGCATAGATCTCATCCGCGTCCAGCCGCCGCAGTTCCTCGGCCAGACAGTCACGGGTTTCCCGGCGCGCCAGGGCTATTCGCTGGTCGGGATCGCCGGTCCGGGTCAGCGTGGCGGTGACACCCGTCTGCGGGCGCTCGATGGCGATGGACATCGACGGACGGCGCAGTTCGACCCGCAGGTTCCCCGTCTTGCGGAGCACCGGGCAACCGAGTCGCCCGGCCAGCCAACCCGCGAGGATATCGAGGGCGGGTTCCTCGCGCAGACCCGAAACGGTCACCGATTCGATCGGCTCGAACGGCGGTTCGTCCAACGCCGCGGCCAGCAGGGCCCGCCAGTAGGTGATCCGGCTCCACGCCAGATCGGAATCGCCGGGCGCATACGAGCCGTGGCGCTTCTTGATGGTCGTCTGCGGATCGGGGGCGAACGTGGCGTCGGTGATACGCCGGGTCGCCAGCCGGCCCACCGAATCCTTCGACGGGAACTCCGGGGCGCCCCGCGGCCACCACGCCACCACCGGGGTATCGGGCAGCAGGAACGGGATGACCACGCTGCTCTCGTGGCTCACCAGCTCCCCCTGTAACCGCAGCACGATCACCTCCGCCGCGCCGGCGTCGCCGCCGACCCGGATCTGCGCGTCCAGCCGGGTCTCGGCGAACCGGTCACCGCGTGCCAGCACCACCACTCGGCAGGGGTGTTCGCGACTGGCGTCGTTGGCGGCGTCGATGGCGTCCTCGGCCTCGGAGCTGTCCAGGGTGCACACCACCAGGGTCAGCACCCGGCCCATGGTGATCACGCCGTTGCTCTCGCGCAGCTGCACCAGGCGTTTGGTGACCTCGCCGGTGGTGGTGCCGGGGATATCGATGATCACGGCCGCCGCCATTCCCGGCCGGTGCGGGCCAGCATCGCGTCGGCCGAATCCGGGCCCCAGGTACCGGCCTCGTACTGTTCGGGTTTACCGTCGGCGGCCCAGTGCGCGAGCACCGGATCCAGGATGCGCCAGGACAATTCGACCTCCGCATTGACCGGGAACAGCGAGGGTTCGCCGAGCAGGACGTCCAGGATCAGCCGCTCGTAGGCCTCCGGGGACGATTCGGTGAACGCCTCGCCGTAACTGAAGTCCATGTTCACATCGCGCACTTCCATCGACGATCCGGGCACCTTCGAGCCGAACCGCATGGTGATGCCCTCATCCGGCTGCACCCGGATGACCAGCGCGTTCTCGCCGAGATCTTCGGTCATGGTCTGATCGAAGGGCAGATGCGGGGCGCGTTTGAACACCACCGCGATCTCGGTGACCCGGCGGCCCAGGCGTTTACCGGTGCGCAGATAGAACGGCACCCCCGCCCAGCGGCGGGTATCGACCTCCAGGGTGAGCGCGGCGTAGGTCTCGGTGCGCGACTGCGGATCGAAACCCTCCTCGTCCAGCAGACCCACCACTTCCTGGCCGCCCTGCCACCCCGCCGCGTACTGGCCGCGGGCGGTGGTCTCGTCGAGCGGTTCCACGAGTTTGGTGGCGGAGAGGACCTTGATCTTCTCCATCTGCAACTGCCGGGGTTCGAAGCTGATCGGCTCCTCCATGGCGGTGAGCGCGAGCAGCTGCAGCAGATGGTTCTGGATGACGTCGCGGGCGGCGCCGATTCCGTCGTAGTAGCCGGCCCGGCCGCCGAGACCGATGTCCTCGGCCATGGTGATCTGCACGTGGTCGACGTAGTTGGCGTTCCAGATCGGGTCGAACAACTGGTTGGCGAAACGCAGCGCCAGGATGTTCTGCACCGTCTCCTTGCCGAGATAGTGATCGATCCGGAACACCGTCTCCTCCGGGAACACCCGGTTCACCAGCGCGTTCAACTCCCGCGCGCTGGACAGGTCGTGTCCGAACGGCTTCTCGATCACCACCCGCCGCCACGGCGCCGGTCCCGACGCGTCAGCGGTGTTGGTGAGCCGGTGCCGGTGCAACTGGTCCAATACGACCGGGAAGGTGTTCGGCGGGATCGACAGGTAGAAGGCGTGATTACCGCCGGTGCCCCGCTCGGTGTCGAGCTTGGACAGAGTGCCGGCGAGCCGGTCGAAGGCCGCATCGTCCTCGAAGGTGCCCTGGACGAATCGGAACCCTTCCGCCAGATGGTCCCAGACCTCCTGGCGGAACGGGGTCCGGGCGTGGGCGCGCACGGCGTCGTGCACGATCTCGCCGAAATCCTGGTCCGACATCTCCCGGCGGGCGAAGCCGACCAGCGCGAAACCCGGGGGCAGCAGCCCCCGGTTCGCCAGATCGTAGATGGCCGGCATGAGCTTGCGCCGGGACAGATCTCCGGTGACCCCGAAGATCACCATGCTGCACGGGCCCGCGATGCGCGGAATCCGTTTGTCGCGGCCGTCCCGCAGCGGATTACGCCACGGGGTGCCGGATGCCGTCTCTGTGCTCTCCGGAGCGCCGACCATCTCGGTCAGTTACCTCCCGCTGACTGCAGCTCAGCCGTGGTGGCCTCCAGCAGTTCCTCCCAGGACTTCTCGAACTTGTCCACGCCCTCGCGTTCGAGCACGACGAAGACATCGTCGAGATCGATTCCGGCCGCGCGCAACTGCTCGAACACCTCGGCCGCTTCCGCACCGGTGCCGGTGACGGTGTCCCCGCGGACCTCCCCGTGATCGGCGACGGCCTCGAGGGTCTTCTCCGGCAGGGTGTTCACCGTGTTCGCCGCGACCAGCTCGGTGACGTAGAGGGTGTCGGAGTAGTCGGGGTTCTTCACCCCGGTCGACGCCCACAGCGGCCGCTGCCGGTTGGCGCCGGCCGAGGCCAGATGAGCGTAGGTGGAGGCGTGCTTGCCGCTCGACGCGAAGACGTCCTCGTACTCGGCGTAGGCCAGACGAGCGTTGGCCACACCGGCTCTACCGCGCAGTGCCAGCGCTTCGGGCGTGCCGATGGCCTCGAGGCGTTTATCGATCTCGGTGTCCACCCGGGAGACGAAGAACGACGCCACCGAATGGATCTTGGCCAGATCGTGTCCGCCGACCCGGGCATTGCGCAAACCGTCGAGGTAGGCGCCCATCACCGCGCGATACCGCCGCACGGAGAAGATCAGCGTGACGTTCACGCTGATGCCCTCCGCGATCACCGCGGTGATCGCGGGCAGGCCCTCTTCGGTGGCCGGGATCTTGATGAAGAGATTCGGCCGATCCACGATCTTCCACAGTTCCACGGCCTGGGCCACGGTCTTGTCGGCGTCGAAGGCCAGCCGCGGGTCGACCTCGATGGAGACCCGGCCGTCGACACCGCCGGTCCGTTCGAACACCGGGGCCAGCACATCGCAGGCCGCGCGGACGTCATCGGTGGTGATGGTGCGGATCGCGGCGTCGACATCGGCGCCGCGGGCGGCCAGCTCGCGGACCTGTTCGTCGTAGGCGTGGCCCTTGCTGAGGGCGCCCTGGAAGATGGTCGGGTTGGTGGTGACTCCGACGATTCCGCGCGTCGCGATCAACTCGGCCAGGTTGCCGGAGTTGATCCGATCGCGTGACAGATCGTCGAGCCAGACCGACACTCCGGCCGCGGCCAGGGCGGCGATGTTCTCGTTCTGTGCCATGAACCCTTATCCCTTCACGTTGTCGAGCGTGCGCTGCGCAGCGGCCACGACAGCCTCTGGCGTGAAGCCGAACTCGCGGAACAAGGTCTTGTGATCGGCCGAGGCGCCGAAATGCTCGATCGAGACGATCTCGCCCGCGTCACCGGTGAACCGGTACCACGGCATCGCGATACCGGCCTCGACGACGACTCGAGCGGCGACCGCCGGGGGCAGCACTTCGTCCCGATACGCCTTGTCCTGCGCGTCGAACCACTCCACGCACGGCATCGAGACCACCCGGGTGCCGATGCCCTGCTCTTCCAGCGTAGTGCGGGCGGCCACGGCGAGCTGCAGCTCGGAGCCCGTGCCGATGAGAATCACCTGGGGAACTCCGGTGGAGGCCTCGGCCAGGATGTAACCGCCCTTGGCGACGCCCTCCAGGCTGGTGCCCTCCTGTACGGGCAGGTCCTGGCGGGTCAGTGCGAGAGCGGCCGGACCGCCGGTGCCGACCGCGTCGCTCGAGACGAACGGCGAATTGTGCTTGCCGCTGTGCTTCTCGATCACGGTGCGCCAGGCGTACGCGGTCTCGTTGGCGTCGCCGGGACGCACCACGGACAGGCCCGGGATCGCGCGCAGCGCGGCCAGATGCTCGATCGGCTGGTGGGTCGGGCCGTCCTCGCCGAGTCCGATCGAATCGTGGGTCCAGACGTAGGTCACCGGGACCCGCATCAGCGCGGCCAGCCGGACCGCCGGGCGCATGTAGTCGCTGAACACCAGGAAGGTGCCGCCGTAGGGGCGGGTGGGCCCGTGCAGGGCGATGCCGTTGAGGATCGACCCCATCGCGTGCTCGCGCACACCGAAGTGCAGGGTGCGGCCGTAGGGGCTGGCCTTCCACATCCCGGTCGAGATGGATTCCGGTCCGAAGCTCAGCGAATCCGGGATGGTGGTGTTGTTCGATTCGGCGAGGTCGGCCGAGCCGCCCCACAACTCGGGCAGTACCGGGCCGAGTGTCGCGAGCACCTTGGCCGAGGCCTTACGGGTGGCCAGGCCCTTCGCGTCCGGCGCCCAGGTGGGCAGGTCGTCGGCCCAGCCGTCGGGCAGCTGACCGTTGAACAGCCGGTCGAACAGTGCCTTGCCCTCGGGCACGCGCTGGGCCCAGGCGTCGAATTCGACGGTCCACTCGGCGTGCGCCCGCGCGCCCCGCTCCGCGGCCTTACGGGTGTGTGCGATGACCTCGTCGTCCACCTGGAAGCTCTGCTCGGGATCGAATCCCAGGGCGCGCTTGGTGCCGGCGACCTCGTCGGCGCCGAGCGCGGCGCCGTGCGCGGCGCCGGTGTTCATCTTGTTCGGGGCCGGATAGCCGATGATGGTGCGCAGCAGGATCAGCGAGGGCCTGCCGGTCTCGGCTTTGGCCGCGGCGAGCGCCGCCTCGATCGCGACGACGTCCTCGCCGCCCTCGACGATCTCGACGTGCCAGCCGTAGGCGGCGTAGCGGGCCGCCACGTCCTCGGTGAAGGCGATGGTGGTGTCGTCCTCGATGGAGATCTTGTTGTCGTCGTAGATCACCACGAGATCGCCCAGCTGCTGGGTGCCGGCGAGCGAGGAGGCCTCGGAGGTGACGCCCTCTTCCATATCGCCGTCGGAGGCGATCACGTAGATGTGGTGGTCGAAGGGGCTGGCGCCGGTCCGGGTCTCGGGATCGAACAGGCCGCGTTCGCGCCGGGCGGCCATCGCCATACCCACCGCGGAGGCCAGACCCTGACCCAGCGGGCCGGTGGTGATCTCCACACCCTTGGTGTGCCGGTACTCCGGGTGGCCCGGGGTGAGCGAACCCCACTTGCGGAGGTTGCGCAGATCGTCGAGCTCGAGCCCGAAGCCCGCCAGATACAACTGGATGTAGAGGGTCAGGCTGGAATGACCGCAGGACAGGACGAACCGGTCGCGGCCGACCCATTCCGGATCGGCGGGGTCGTGGCGCATGGTGCGCTGGAACAGTGTGTAGGCCAGCGGCGCGAGACTCATCGCGGTGCCCGGATGGCCGTTGCCCGCGGCCTGGACCGCGTCGGCGGCGAGGACCCGGATGGTGTCGACAGCCTTGGTGTCCAGATCCGTCCAGTCGTCCGGAAGGTTCGGCTGGGTGAGGGCGCGGATGTCGTCTGTCACTGACACGACCGTGTTTCTCCTGACATTTCGAGGCGTCGAAAAGGGGCGGGCAGGGTAGCGAAACGGTACGGCGCGGTGACTGTGGCGCCGCATACACCCCCTACCCTAATTGCGCCGGGCCGCCCCCGCGCACGGCCCCCGGCAAGATCCGTGAGCCGCTGTTTCCCGCTACCGCCCCGGGCGCGGCGTGACCGAGCCCACGCCGGTGTGCCCCGCGCGCGGGGGCGAGCGGCGGCGCACCCCCGGCGTGGGTCTACCATCGTGCGTAGTAGTAGCCGCGTCGCAGCCGCGCGCTGCTCGTTCCCAACCGGATGCGAAGCACAGCGTGCGAGGAGAGATAGTGCGGATCGGTCATGACACGGGGGTCGGCGGCGCCCACGATTCCGCCCCGGCACCCGCGGACCGCGTCCTCGGCAGCGAGAAGCTCGCCCAGATCGCCCGCCGCCCGCTGGCCTATATCGCGCTCACCAAACCCCGGGTGATCGAACTGCTGCTCGTGGCGACCATTCCCACCATGCTGCTGGCCGATCGCGGGGAGATCGACATCCGGCTGATCCTGGCCACCCTGTTCGGCGGCTGGATGGGTGCGGCCAGCGCCAACACTCTCAACTGTGTCGCCGACGCCGATATCGACAAGGTGATGAAGCGGACCGCCAAACGGCCGCTGGCCCGGGACGCGGTACCGACGTCGCATGCTTTCGTCTTCGGTGTCGTGCTGGGGATCGGTTCGTTCGCCTGGTTGTGGTGGCAGGCCAACCTGCTCAGTGGCGTACTGGTGGTCGCGACCATCCTGTTCTACGTTTTCGTCTACACGCTCGGCCTGAAGCGACGTACCTCGCAGAACGTGGTGTGGGGCGGTGCGGCCGGTTGTATGCCGGCCCTCGTCGGCTGGTCGGCGGTGACCGGCACCATCGGCTGGCCCGCGCTCGCGCTGTTCGGCGTGATCTTCTTCTGGACGCCGCCGCACACCTGGGCGCTGGCCATGCGGTACAAGGAGGACTACCGGGCGGCCGGCGTGCCGATGCTGCCGGTGGTGGCCACCGAACAGACCGTCACCAAGCAGATCGTCATCTACACCTGGCTGACCGTGCTGACCACCCTGGCGCTCGTCCCGGCCACCGGGGTGATCTACACGGCGGTGGCGCTGGTCGCGGGTGCCTGGTTCCTGCTGATGGCGCATCAGCTCTACGCGGGGGTGCGGCGGGGTGAATCGGTGAAGCCGCTGCGCCTGTTCCTGCAGTCCAACAACTATCTCGCGGTGGTGTTCTGTGGCCTGGCCGTCGATTCGGTGCTCGGCTGGACCACTCTCGGCGACGTCTTCTTCGGCTGATCCCGCCTCGGTGCCGGCGACCGGATCGCCGCTCCGCCGACCGCCGTACCCGGCCGGGCCACGGCGTACGAGTGGATGCCGGGCGGGGTCGGCAGATCCTCGATGGCGCCGAAACCGTGGGCTCGCCGGCCGCGACTACTGATCCACGCCCGGCGTCCGCTGTGTCCGAGCGTGGCGGCCGGCACGCCGTGTTCCGCCGGAATGCCCCCGCGGAACAACAGGCGTCCGATCAGGGGAGCAGGACGATCGAACCGGTGGTTCGGCGGCTCTCCAGATCGCGATGCGCGCGCTCGGCCTCGGCCAGCGGATAGGTCGCCCCGATCCGGACTGTGAGCGAGCCGTCGGCGACGGCCTCCAAGATATCGCCTGCTCGCCAGTCCAGTTCGGCGCGATCGCGCGTGTAGTGGGCGATATTGGGGCGTGTCACGAATACGGAACCGGCCGCGTTGAGCCGCTGCAGGTCCACCGGTGGGACCGGCCCGCTGGCCGCACCGAACAGGGCCAGCATGCCGCGCACGCGCAGCGAAGCCAGACTGGCGTCGAACGTCGCAGCGCCCACCCCGTCGTACACCGCCGCGACGCCGGCGCCGCCGGTCAGCTCGCGCACGCGGTCGGCGAGATCATCGCCGTAGCGCAGCACTTCCCAGGCGCCGGCGCCGCGCGAGAGGGCCTCCTTGTCGTCGGTGGACACCGTGGTGATCACGCGGATATCGCGCGCGGCCGCCAACTGGGTGAGCAACAACCCCACCCCGCCCGCGCCGGCGTGCACCAGGATCGTCTCGCCCGATTCCGGGCGATAGACAGATTCGATCAGATAGTGCGCGGTCATTCCCTGCAGCAGTGCCGAGGCGGCCACCGGCGGGTCGACGCCGTCGGGCACGGCCACCGCGACAGCCTCGTCCACCACCGCGCGCGCGGCGTAACTACTCGGTCCGGCCGCCCAGGCCACCCGGTCGCCCACCGCGAATTCGGTGACCTCGGAACCGATTTCGGCGACCACGCCGGTGCCCTCGGAACCTGGGATGTAGGGCGCCGGGCGCGGGTAGGCGCCGGTGCGGAAATAGGTGTCGATGAAATTGACGCCGACGGCCTCCATATCGACCAGTAGCTGATTCGGACCGGGCTCCGGGTCGGGAACCTCGGCGAGGGTCAGCACTTCCGGACCGCCGTGCCGGTCTACCTGGATGGCGCGCATGGATCCAGTTCTACACGGGTGCCCGCGGGCGGTGCGCGGGGGTCCGGCGCATCCGTGCGAATGCTGTCCGAGTGCTGGAGCAGGCGGTTCGGACGGGGCCGCCGACGGTCTCCTACTCGTCGGTAAACTGCTCGCCATGAGTGCAGATTCCGCCACCGTCACCGTCGACGCCCCGAAGGAGATCGTCGAATCGGTGCGCAAGTTCGTCGCCGCGCACGGAGGTTCGGCCGAGGCCGTCCTGCAGCCGGTGGGCCGCCGCGGCGTGCGGGTCACCCTGGTCGGTTCCGACGATGTACTGGGGGACCGGATGGTCGCCGATACGGCCACCGCGCAGGCTCTCGTCGACGCGGTGGACGGACTGACCGCCGCCGCCGGCTGGGAGCGGGAGCTGGTGTCGCGGACCACCCCGCGGACCGGGCACTGGGCCAAGATGGCGGGCTGGGTGGCAGGTCAGGTGCGTTTCCCGAAGGCGCGCAACGAGAAGTGACCGCCGCCGCGGATGCCTGTGAGCACCCACAGGCATCTCCCGCGGGCGTCAGGTAGCTCGAACAGTTTCCTCAACAAAAACTACTGACGAGTAACCGGTTCGCGCTACCGTTAGGGCCTCGAGCGTCAGCCCCGGGGTAGAAGGAGCCGATATGACGGTCAGTAGTCCGACCCGTTCCAGACTCACGGTGTCCGGCCGTCCGATTTCCAACCACCTGAGGGATGTGGCGACCCTCTCGCGTCAGATGGTCGGTCACTTCGTCGAGAACGTCGCGCCGTGCGGCACCCTGCCGGGCGACGCGCTCCACGGTGATGTGACGGCGGTGACGCGGCTGTGCCTGGAACTCACGGTGTCCCGGCTCGACGGCCGGGAGCTGCCGGAGAAGATCGAACAGGTGCGGGAGGCCGCCGCCGAATGGGCGCGCGAAGGCATCCCGATCGACACCATCAACCACGCCATTCACGAAGGCTTCAAACTCGGCTTCGATCGCATCATGGCCACGGCGGGGCCGGCGGATTCGCCGACCCTGGTCGCCACCGCCCGCCGGATGCTGGAGATCCTGGACACGATCACCTCCGAGGTGGCCCTGGCGTATGTGGGGGAGTACCGGGGCGTGGTCTCCGAACACCACACCGCGGTGCACACACTGACCTCGGCGCTGCTCGGCGGGCACAGCACCGCCACCATGGCTCGCGAATGCGGGATCGAGATCGCGGCGTCGTACCAGGTGCTGGCGCTGGCCGTGGCGCCGCATCCGGACGAAACCGCCCCGCAGGTCGACGGCCGTATCGTCGCGCGGCGCAAACTGCGCCGGCTCCAGGCCGAACTGGCCGGATGCTGCGGCGAGCGGGCCCTGTCACTGCTCAGCATCGACGGTGGCACGGTGCTGCTGCCCGCGGACGGTTTCCCGGACGAGGCGCTGGACGAGCTGATCGCGCGGCTGGAGCAGGCCGCGCAGGTACCGGTCGTCGCCACGGTGGTCACCGCGGCGACCGCCGATATCCCCGACGCCACCGATCGCGCCCACGAACTCCTCGACACCGTGCAGCGCATCACCGACAACGGTGGACTGCACCGGTTCTCCGATCTGGCCCTGGAGTTCCAGATCACCCGGCCGGGACCGGCCCGCGAGCACCTCAGCGCCATCCTGGATCCCCTGGACGAGCATCCCGAACTGCTGGAGACCCTGCGCCAGCACATCGCGAACAATTTCAACCGCCAGCGCACCGCCCGGCTGATGCATATGCACACCAATACGCTCGACTACCGGCTCAAACGAGTCCGGATGCTCACCGGTTTCGACCCGGCGGTCCCCACCGGGCTGTGGTATCTGACCTCCGCCCTGGTCGCGCGCAGTTACCAGAACGGGCCGAGCGGGGCCTGAACCGGTGCGGGCGCCGCGGTTCGGGGCGTCGGGATCGCTGGGCAGGATGCGGGCATCGGATGCATCGATCCCGGGCGACGCACGGTGTACGGCGGGCGGTTCGTCTGCTGTCCGACCGCTTCGGACCGAGCGCCGTCGAGCCGGCTGCGGACAGCCCCGCACGGCTTTCCGGTGCGGTCAGACCGGTTGAGCGCTCGTCTCCGAGACCGCGGCGGGCAGCGGTTCCCGAGTACGCAGGGACGCCCACAGGGCCGCGGTCGCGGCAGTGCACAGCGCCGCGCCGCCGACATGGAACGCGACCAGCGCGGCCGGGACATCGGTGAAGTACTGGACGATGCCCACCAGCGATTGCGCGAGAACCAAGCCGAGCAGGACGAACAGGCGGTCGCGCACCGGCTTGGTGATGCCGGTGGCGAAGAGGCCGAAACCGAGACCGATCAGCAGGGCCAGGTAGCCGACGAGCAGCTGGGAGTGCAGATGGACCAGCGTGACGATCTCCACCTCGAGCCGGGCGACCGGTCGCTCGATGCTCTTGTCACCGGCGTGCGGCCCGGCGCCGGTCACCAGGGTGCCTGCGACGAGCACGCCGGCCAGTGCGACCCCGCTCAGCGCGGTGAGCCAGCGCAGCGGCGCCGGCGCGCGAACGGTGTCGACACCGTCGTCGGGCGAGGCGACCTTGGCATACATCACGGCCGCCACCCACACCATCAGCATCGACGCCAGCAGGTGTAGCGCGACCGTCCACCACAGCAGCCCGGACAGCACCGTGATTCCGCCGACGATCGCCTGCAGCACTGTGCCGGCGGGCATGAGCCAGGCATAGACCAGTACCTCGCGCCGCCGCCGGGCACGGGTGACCGCGAGGACGATCAGCGCCGCGCAGACCACTACGGCGAAGGAGAGCATCCGGTTCCCGAACTCCACCGCCTGGTGGATTCCCGGGACTTCGGAGACCCCGGTCGGAGTGAAACTGCCGGGGAAGCACTCCGGCCAGGTGGGGCAGCCCAGGCCGGAGGCGGTGACCCGCACGATCGCGCCGGTCACCGCGATCCCCGCCTGGGAGGCGATGACCGCGAGGGCGATCAGGAGCTGGGTGCGCCGCGACGGCAACGGCAGCCGGTCGACGAGTCGCAGGAATGCGCGATACAGCACGTCACGATGGTAGCGGGCGGTCGGGAACGCTCGGCAACCGGACTACTACAACGTGTCGTGGCTCATTCGAAGCGGAACCAGCGGGCGGCGAGGATGCCCGCGGCGGTACCCCAGACGATCAGCGCGCCCACGCCCAGCCAGTCGACCCCGCCGGCCATCGCGTGTTCCAGCGCGACCGCCAGCGCTCCGGAGGGCACCAACCGCACCACTGTGTGCACTGCCGCGGGCAGTTCGTCGGAGGCGAACACCACGCTGGCGATCCCGAGCATGACGAACCAGAGGATGTTCGCCAGCGCCAGTACCACTTCGGCCTTGAGCGTGCCGCCGAGCAACAGGCCCATCGCCGCGAACGTGGCCGTGCCCAGCGCGATCAGGACCGCGCCGAGCAGCAGTCCCAGCGGTGTAGGTCGCCAGCCCAGCGCCACCCCGATCAACCCGAGCAGCACCGCCTGCAGGATCACCACCAGCAGGACCGCACCGCTCTTGCCCGCGACGATTCCCCAGCGCGGCAGCGGCGTCGCGCCCAGCCGTTTGAGCGCACCGTAGCGGCGATCGAACCCGATCGCGATCGCCTGCCCGGTGAACGCGGTCGACATCACCGCCACCATCATCACCGCCGGAACGATCTTGTCGATCTTGTCCGGACCCATGTCGCCGAACGGCAGCACGGCCAGACCGATCAGCAAGGTGATCGGAATGAACATGGTGAGCAGCAGCTGCTCGCCGTTGCGCAGCAGCAGCACCAGATCGAGCCTGGTCTGCGCGAGCAACATGGCGAGTCGCGGCGCGGGCCGCGGCGCCGGAGCGAAGATACCCGGCTCGAACCGATTGGCCGTCAGATCAGACTTGGTCACGGCACTCCTTCGGGGCTGTCGGACGCGGTCCGCGGAGGCGGGGATATCGCATCATGTGCGCAGATCCCGTCCGGTGAGTTCCAGGAAGACATCCTCCAGCCGGCGTTGATCTATCCGGATATCGGTCGCGAGCACGTTCACCCGGGCACACCACGCTGTCACCGTGGCCAGGACCTGCGGGTTGATCTCGCCCTCCACCAGATATGAGCCGGGGCTGGTCTCCTTGGGAGCGAACCCCTCGGGCAGCGCCGACTGCAGTAGTTCGAGGTCCAGATGCGGGGGCGCCGCGAACCGCAGCTGACCGGCCGCGCCGTGCGCGGTGACCTCCGCGGGGGTTCCGGAGGCGACGATGCGCCCGTGGTCCACGATCACCAGATGATCGGCCAGCTCCTCGGCCTCGTCCATCAGGTGAGTGGTGAGCAGGACGCTGACCCCGTCCCGGCGCAGCGCATCGATCAGCTCCCATACCAGGATCCGGGCCTGTGCGTCCATCCCCGCGGTCGGTTCGTCCAGGAACACGATCTCGGGCCGGCCGACCAGTGCGCAGGCGAGGGACAGTCGTTGCTGCTGGCCGCCGGACAGCCGGCGATAGGGGGTCCGGCGGGAGTCGGCCAGGCCCAGCACGCCCAGGAGCCAGTCCGGGTCGAGCGGGTTCGCCGAATAGGAGGCCACCAGATCCAGCATCTCCCCGGCCCGCGCACCGGGGTAGGCGCCGCCGCCCTGCAGCATCACGCCGATCCGGGGCCGTAATTGTTCGGAGTCCGCGATCGGGTCCAGCCCCAGCACCCGGACCCGGCCGGAATCCGGGCGGACGAAGCCCTCGCACATCTCCACCGTGGTGGTCTTGCCGGCGCCGTTCGGTCCGAGCAGGGCGAACACCTGCGCCGGTTCGATCACGAAACCGATACCGTCCACCGCGATCGTCTCGCCGTAGCGTTTGGCGACGTGGTCCACCTGCACGGCGGGCACCCGGGAAGCGGTCACGAGGTCCCACCGTAAGCCCCCGCCGCCTGTGACGGGGCCGACACCCCCCGTGGCGCCCGCCAGGGCAGCGCGTTCCGGGTGACCACGATGAACAGCAGTGAGACGATCACCGTGGCCACCGCCGACCCCACGATCTGGAACACCTCGAGGTCCGCGCCGCGCGGCATCAGGATCACGCTGACCACCGCGGAGATGCCGACCGCCGGCGCCCGGAACACCGGCCGCGTCGCCCACGCCGCCATCGGCACGATCGCCCACAGCAGGTACCACGGCTGGACTACGGGGAAGAGCAGCACGATGGCGCCGAGCGAAACCCCCAGCGCTCCCACCGGGTGCAGCCGGCCCGTCCAGGTCGCGACGAGCATCCGCACCGTGATGAAGCCCGCCACCACTGCCGCGATCGGTCGGGTGATGCTCAGCAGCGCGGTGGTGTGGTCGCCGAGCCCCAGTAGTACGCCTCCGAATCCGGTGATGATGCCCAGCGCTGTGGGCAGCGACATCCAGCTGCGTACCGCGCTCGCGGTGTTCAGGGTGTTCAGCCAGCCGAATCCGAGTCCGCTCACCGTGCTGATCACCACGGTGACCAGGACCGCGATCAGTCCGAGCAGCCCGGCGGCGGCGAGTATCTGTCGCAGGCCCGGACCCCAGCGGCGGGCCAGCGCCATCCCCGCGAAGCCCAGCGCGATGATCGAGGTCACCTTGACGGAGGCGGACAGGCTGATCACGACCGCCCCGCCGACGAGCAGTGTCCAGCCCCGCCCGTCGAGTGGTGGCGGTCCGCCGTCGCCGGGTACGCCGTGGATCGCCCGCAGCATGAACTCCAGCCCCGCCAGCATCAGCCCGAGCATGAGCGCGTCGTTGTGGACCCCGCCGATGAGGTGGAACAGCACCAGCGGGTTCGCCACCCCCAGCCACAGTGCGCTGACCGGCGCCACCCCGCAGCGGATGGACAGGCGCGGCAGCGCCCAGACGATCAACGCCACTCCGGCCAGGGCCAGCAGCCGGTGCACCCAGACTCCGGCCAGGATGTTCTCGCCGGTGATCTCGGCGATCCCGTGCCCGATCCAGAGGAACAACGGCCCGTACGGGGCCGGAGTCTCGCGCCAGATGTTGGGCACGTTGTTGGTGAGCACATTGTCGATGCCCAGGCCCGCCACCGGGCCCTCCAGGTACGGGTCGATCCCGCGGGCGGCGATCTCGCTCTGCGCCAGGTAGGAGTAGACGTCGTTGCTGAACATCGGCGGCGCCACGCACAGCGGAATGATCCACAGCAGCAGCGTGCGGTCCAGCTGACGCCGGGTGAGCCGGTGCAGCGGAGCGCCGCCGAGGCCGCCGACGGCGAACCGGCCCAGCAGCAGCCAGGCCAGCACCACGGTCACCGTGCCGACCATGCACATGGCGAGTGACCCGGTGTGCGCCCGGGCGAAGATGCCCAGTACCCGCATACCCGAGGTCGGATTCTGGTGCACCGGTTGCGCCCCGATGCCGAGCGCGCTGATCGCCATCAGCACCGTGCCGGTGGCGCCCATCAGCCGGATACGGTCGAGCTGCGCCCGTTCCCGGCGATCGAGCCCCGGCACCTCGGATTCGTCGCTGTGCAGAATCGCGATGGTGTGGTCCGAGGGCGGGACATCCAGCCCGAGGGCGCGCCGCACCAGTTTCAGTGCGCGCTGCCCGAGCGACGCCGATGCGCCCGGGGCGCCTGCCTGTCCTGCCACGGTCACCGAGACTAGTTCGCCGCGGGCGCAGTTCGCCCCCGGGCCGGAGCATCCGGAGGCGGGGCGGGCGGATCTGCGCCGCGTCCCCGGAGGGTGGCCCGGGTGCGGTTCACCGGATCCCGGGTCGGGACACCTTCCAGCTACCGTGGTCGGCTCGGCATCGCCGCGGTGGCGATGCCGGAGCTTGCGGGACCGAGGCGGGGGACGGGTCTCCGGTCGTCCGGTGTCGGTTCGGGCTGCCGCCCGCCGGCGCGGCAGCGCAGCCGGACAGCTAATTTCTCCGGTGGGAGAACGGTGGCCGGACCTGCCCCGGGCGCAGTGAAGCAGATCACTTCGCCGATCCGGTCCGGCCCAGGCGAGCGGGACTTTCTCGCCGGAGCAGGCGATTTCCGGGGTTTCCGCCGAGTACGGCGCCCGCCGGTGACCCGCCTGGTCAGGGCACCCTTATTAGATTTCAGGAACGAATTCCGCCACACTGATGTTGTGAAAACTATGGGTTTGCCGGATGTGGACGAAAGGGCTGGTCACCGGACCGGTCCCGGGTCTGTCGGCCTGCCCGCGACCGGCGGTGAAGGACATACCCGAGCCGCCATCGTCAAACTTCTGCTCGAGGAAGGGCCGATCACCGCGACCGCGATCGGCAGCGCGCTGGGCTTGGCCCCGGCGGGTGTGCGCCGGCACCTGGACGCCCTCATCGAATCGGGTCAGGCGCGGGCCGGGCGTTCGGCGCCCTGGCAGCAGAAGGGCCGCGGGCGACCGGCGAAGCAATACCAGCTCACTGCGGCCGGGCGGGGCATGCTCGGTCACGCCTACGACGATCTGGCCGGTGCCGCCATTCGGCAACTGCGGGAGATCGGCGGGGCGGAAGCCGTCACCGCGTTCGCCCGCAAACGGGCCCGCACTCTGGTCGACGGGATCGAACCGCTGCCCGCGCCGGGATCCGACCCCGAGTCGGACGGGACCGGCGCGGAGGGGGCGCGGTCCGGCACCGTGGCCAAGGCGGAGGAGATCGCCACCGCGCTCTCGGACGCGGGATTCGCCGCCAGCACGCGGCGGGTGGGCGCGGGTGTGCAGATCTGTCAGCACCACTGCCCCGTTTCGCACGTCGCCGAGGAATTCCCCGAGCTGTGCGAAGCCGAACTCGAGGCCTTCCGGGAGGTCCTCGGTACGCATGTGCAGCGCCTGGCGACGATCGCCAACGGCGACTGCGCCTGCACCACCCATGTACCCCTGACAGTGCTGCCGACCGCGGCGGGCGGCACCGACTCGCACAACGCTTCACCCACAACCGTTGCACAGCCCGCAACGGACGCAACGAACGACTCCGGAAGGAGCGCCGAATGACGACCACCACCGACCAGGTGCCTTCGCTCACCCAGGAGGAGGCCATCGCCTCACTGGGCAACTACGGCTACGGCTGGGCGGACTCGGATGTGGCGGGCGCCAGCGCGCAGCGGGGTCTGTCCGAAGAGGTCGTTCGCGATATCTCGAACAAGAAGAGCGAACCGACCTGGATGCTGGAGAACCGTCTCAAGGCGCTGCGGATCTTCGATCGCAAACCGATGCCGCACTGGGGATCGAACCTCGACGGCATCGACTTCGACAACATCAAGTACTTCGTGCGCTCGACCGAGAAGCAGGCCGAGAGCTGGGAGGACCTGCCCGAGGACATCCGCAACACCTACGACAAGCTGGGCATCCCGGAAGCGGAGAAGCAGCGGCTGGTCTCGGGTGTCGCCGCACAGTACGAGAGTGAAGTCGTCTATCACCAGATCCGCGAGGATCTGGAACAGCAGGGCGTCATCTTCCTCGACACCGATACGGCGTTGAAGGAGCATCCGGAGATCTTCCGCCAGTACTTCGGCTCGGTCATCCCCGCCGGGGACAACAAGTTCTCCGCGCTGAACACCTCGGTCTGGTCGGGCGGCTCCTTCATCTATGTGCCGCCGGGCGTGCACGTGGACATCCCGCTGCAGGCCTACTTCCGGATCAACACCGAGAACATGGGCCAGTTCGAGCGCACCCTGATCATCGTCGACGAGGACGCCTACGTGCACTACGTCGAGGGCTGCACCGCGCCGATCTACAAATCCGATTCGCTGCACTCGGCCGTGGTCGAGATCATCGTGAAGAAGGGCGGCCGCTGCCGCTACACGACCATCCAGAACTGGTCGAACAACGTCTACAACCTGGTCACCAAGCGGGCCAAGGCCGAGGCCGGCGCGACCATGGAATGGATCGACGGCAATATCGGCTCCAAGGTCACCATGAAGTACCCGGCCGTGTGGATGACCGGTGAGCACGCCAAGGGCGAGGTGCTCTCGGTCGCTTTCGCCGGTGAGGGCCAGCATCAGGACACCGGCGCCAAGATGGTGCACCTGGCGCCGCACACCTCCTCGACCATCGTGTCCAAATCGGTGGCGCGTGGCGGCGGCCGGGCCTCCTACCGTGGCCTGGTCCAGGTGAACAAGGGCGCCTACGGGTCCAAGTCGACGGTGAAATGCGATGCGCTGCTGGTCGACACCATCAGCCGCTCCGACACCTACCCCTACGTCGATATCCGCGAGGACGACGTGACCATGGGGCACGAAGCGACCGTGTCGAAGGTGTCCGAGGATCAACTGTTCTACCTCATGAGCCGCGGTATGACCGAGGACGAGGCGATGGCGATGGTCGTGCGCGGCTTCGTCGAGCCCATCGCCAAGGAACTCCCGATGGAGTACGCCCTCGAGCTCAACCGCCTGATCGAACTGCAGATGGAAGGAGCCGTCGGCTGATGGCATTGGACAACGTTGCCGAGGCCGCCGAGGCTCGTACTCCGGCGATCAACAAGGGCGAGGTGTTCACCTCGTTCGATGTGAACGCCTTCGAGATCCCCTCCGGTAAGGACGAGGCGTGGCGGTTCACCCCGCTGCGCCGGCTGCGCGGCCTGCACAACGGCACCGCCATCCGGGACGGGCAGGCCGGCGTCGAGGTCGACTCGGTTGCCGGGGTCACGGTGGAGACCGTGGATCGCGACGACGCCCGGCTGGGCGCCGGCGGTACCCCGTCGGATCGGGTGGCCGCCCAGGCGTACTCCGGGTTCGAGCGGGCTACGGTCGTCTCGGTGGGCAAGGAGACCGAGGTCGCCGAACCCGTCGTCGTGCGTATCACCGGTCCGGGTGAGGGCAAGACCGCCTACGGTCACCTGCAGGTGCGACTGGCCGAATTCGCCGTCGCCACCGTGGTGATCGACCAGCGGGGCAGCGGAACCTATGCCGAGAACATCGAATTCGTCCTCGGTGACAGCGCCCGGCTCACCGTCGTCGCAGTCCAGGACTGGGCCGATGACGCCGTGCACGCCACCGCGCATCACGCCCTGCTGGGCCGCGACGCGGTACTGCGGCACACCGCGGTCACCCTCGGCGGTGATCTCGTGCGGCTCACCGGCAATGTCCGTTACGCCGGTCCGGGCGGCGACGCCGAACTGCTCGGCCTCTACTTCGCCGACGCCGGACAGCATTTCGAACAGCGCCTGCTCGTCGATCACGCTGTCCCGCACTGCAAATCGAACGTGCTGTACAAGGGCGCCCTGCAGGGCGACCCGCATTCGCCCAAGGGTGATGCTCGCACGGTGTGGGTCGGTGACGTGCTGATCCGTGCCGCCGCCGAGGGCACCGACACCTTCGAGATCAACCGCAACCTGGTTCTCACCGACGGCGCCCGCGCCGACTCCGTGCCGAACCTGGAGATCGAGACCGGTGAGATCGTCGGCGCCGGTCACGCGTCGGCGACCGGGCGGTTCGACGACGAACAGCTGTTCTATCTGCGTGCCCGCGGTATTCCGGAAGAGGTCGCCCGCCGTCTGGTGGTCCGCGGTTTCTTCCACGAGATCATCCAGAAGATCGCGGTCCGCGAGGTCGCCGAGCGGCTCGAGGCGGCCATCGAGGCCGAACTCGCCGCCATCGGCGTCTGACCGAGATCCGCGTTCCCAGCCCACCGAAGGAATTCAGCAACCTATGACCACCCTGGAAATCAAGGACCTGCACGCCGAGGTCGCCACCCCGGACGGGGAGACCGTCAAGATCCTCAACGGTGTGAACCTCACCGTGAAATCCGGCGAGACGCACGCCATCATGGGTCCCAACGGCTCCGGCAAGTCGACCCTGTCCTACGCCATCGCCGGACATCCCAAGTACACCGTCACCTCGGGCACGATCACCCTCGACGGTGAGGACGTGCTGGCGATGTCGGTGGACGAGCGGGCGCGGGCCGGACTGTTCCTGGCCATGCAGTACCCGGTAGAGGTGCCCGGCGTCTCCACCTCGAACTTCCTGCGCACCGCCGTGACCGCGGTGCGCGGCGAAGCGCCGAAGCTGCGGCACTGGGTCAAGGAGGTGAAGGAGTCGATGAACGAACTCGATATCGACGCCGCCTTCGCCGAGCGCAGCGTGAACGAGGGCTTCTCCGGTGGCGAGAAGAAGCGGCACGAGATCCTGCAGCTGGGCCTGCTGAAGCCGAAGATCGCCATCCTCGACGAGACCGATTCCGGCCTCGATGTGGACGCGCTGCGTATCGTCTCCGAGGGTGTCAACCGCTACCGGGAGCGGGAGAACGGCGGCGTCCTGCTGATCACCCACTACACCCGTATCCTGCGCTATATCCAGCCGCAGTTCGTGCACGTGTTCGTCGGCGGGCGCATCGTGGCCGAGGGCGGTCCCGAGCTGGCCGAGGAACTCGACGCCAACGGCTATGTGAAGTTCACCCAGACCGCAGGAGCCGGAGCCTGAGATGACAGCGACCCTCCCCACCTTCGACGTCGCCCGGATCCGGGCCGACTTCCCGATCCTGAACCGTACGGTCCGGGAGGGGAAGCCGCTGGTGTACCTGGATTCCGGGGCGACTTCGCAGCGGCCGCTGGCGGTGCTGGACGCCGAGCGCGAATTCCTCGTCGAACGGAACTCGGCGGTACACCGCGGCGCGCATCAGCTGGCGGAGGAAGCCACCGACGCCTATGAGGGCGCCCGGGCCGAGATCGCCGGCTTCGTGGGCGCGGCGGCCGACGAGATCGTGTTCACCAAGAACGCGACCGAATCGCTGAACGTGGTGACCTACTCGTTCGCCGACGATCGGTTCCCGTACCACGTGGGCCCGGGCGACGAGATCGTGATCACCGAACTCGAACATCACGCCAACCTGGTGCCCTGGCAGGAACTCGCTCGTCGCACCGGTGCCACCTTGCGCTGGTACGGGGTCACGGACGAGGGGCGTATCGATCTGGATTCGCTCGAACTGTCCCCGGCCACCAAGGTCGTGGCCTTCACCCATCAGTCGAATGTCACCGGTGCCGTGGCGCCGGTCGCGGAACTGGTGCGCCGGGCCCGCGCCGTCGGCGCGCTGGTGGTGCTGGACGCCTGCCAGTCGGTACCGCACGCGCCGGTCGATCTGGGCGCGCTGGACGTGGATTACGCCGCGTTCTCCGGGCACAAGATGCTGGGGCCCTCCGGTGTGGGTGTGCTGTACGGAAAACGGGCGATCCTCGCGCAGACCCCGCCCTTCATCAGCGGCGGGTCGATGATCGAGACCGTCACCATGGAGAAGACCACCTTCGCCCCGCCGCCGCAGCGGTTCGAGGCCGGGGTGCCGATGACCTCGCAGGTGGTCGGGCTCGGCGCGGCGGTGCGATACCTGCAGGAGATCGGCATGGACGCGGTGGCCGCGCACGAGCACCTGCTCGTCGACGCCGCACTCGCCGGGCTGGGCGAGGTTGCGGGCGTGCGGATCGTCGGGCCGACCGAGAACGTCGAGCGCGGTGGCGCGGTGGCGTTCGTCGTGGACGGGATCCATGCGCACGATCTGGGGCAGATCCTCGATGACGAGGGTGTCGCGATCCGGGTCGGACACCATTGCGCCGCGCCGCTGCACCAGCGGTTCGGTGTAGTCGCTACCGCCCGTGCGTCGTTCGCGCTGTACAACACCGTGGACGAGGTGGAGAAAATGGTCGCCGCAGTGCGGAAGGCGCAGAGCTTCTTCGGGGTTGGCTAGAGCATGCGTATAGAAGACATGTATCAGGAAGTGATCCTGGATCACTACAAGCATCCGCACAATCATGGGCTGCGCGAGCCGTACGGCGCCGAAGTGCACCACGTGAACCCCACGTGCGGTGACGCGGTGACGCTGCGGGTGCGGCTCGGCGACCACGGTGACATCGCGGATGTGTCCTATGACGGGCAGGGCTGCTCGATCAGCCAGGCCGCCATCTCGGTGTTGACCGATCAGGTGATCGGGCTGCCGGTTGCGGAGGCGCTGGGGGTCGTCGATTCGTTCATCGAGATGATCGGCAGCCGAGGCACCGTCGACGGCGACGAGGACATCATCGGCGACGGGATCGCCTTCGCCGGCGTCGCCAAATATCCGGCCCGCGTGAAATGCGCGCTGCTGGGCTGGCTGGCGTTCAAGGACGCGACGCTGCGGGTCGCCGCCGCGGCCGATGTCGGCGCGGCTCCCGGCGCATCCGGTACCGACCCATCACGGAACGGGGAAACAGCATGACCGATATTTCCGCCACCGAGACCACCGCGCCCGACCAGGCCGATCCGGCTGCTTCGGACGGGGCCGTTCCGGCTGCTTCGGACGGGGCCGTTCCGGCGGTGTCCGGCGAGGCCGTTCCGGCCGCCGCGGAGTTGTCGCCCGAGGAACTGGCGCAGCTAGCCGATCTCGAAGAGGCCATGCGCGATGTGGTCGATCCCGAACTCGGTATCAATGTCGTCGACCTGGGTCTGGTCTATGGACTGCGGGTCGAGGAGACCACCGCAGTTCTCGATATGACGCTGACGTCGGCCGCCTGCCCGCTCACCGATGTGATCGAGGACCAGTCCCGCAACGCCCTGGTGCGCAGCGGCCTGGTCGACGATCTGAAGATCAATTGGGTCTGGATGCCGCCGTGGGGTCCGGACAAGATCACCGAGGACGGCCGGGAGCAATTGCGGGCACTCGGTTTCACGGTCTGAGGGCCGGCCACACCCACTTGTACAGGTAATTCGCGACGGCGACCGTGAGGTCGCCGTCGCATTCTGGTCTATACCCGAATTGAACCGATCCCACGGCCGGGAAGCCGTCCCCGGGTGCGGGCCTCTCGGCCCTCCGGCGCCGCGGTCGTATTCCGCCCGGTAATGCCGGTCTTTCACTGGATTGCGGGCATTTCAGTATCCGCGGAGTGAACACCGCACGCCGAGTTCAGGTGCCCGCATTGTGGATTTCGCCCGGCGGATCGGCCGAATCGATCGGTGCCGCCGCAGTATTCGATCTGTCTTAATATCAATTTTGCGGGCCGCTCGCCAATCGCCGACCGGTCGGTCCGTTTCGATGGCTCCGCCGCTGGTGATAGGGGATGCCGTCGCGGTGTGCGCTCGAGCACGCCGCGGTGCACGTGCGCCGGCGGCGGTGTCCCGCCTCCGTGATCTTCACCGTCGCAATGCCTTTCCACGTTCCGCGAGGTCGCGGCCCTATCACGGAAAGGTGACAATCGATTATCGGCCGTTATTGAGAGAGTTCACGACAATGCTGCTACTGTGAGCGAGTCGTCGGGTTCCGGGCCATCGGGGGATGTGTTCCGATGGTCAGCGAGCGGCCGAATGACTTGTCCCTTAGTTACTTTCGGGTATCTGAAAGTAACTAAGGGATATGTCACCGACCGCCACCGCGAGCCCGGCGCGGACCTCATCCGGCCAGGGGCGAACATGGTCGGCGTCGCGAGGAAGGCGAGACGAAGTGCCGTGGTATCCGCGGCTCCGCGTGGCGCACCTCGAGCCCCGTCAACGACGAGAAAGCTGATGAATCTGAATACCGCCGTGCTGCTTCCCTGGATCCTCGCCCCCATATTGGTACTCGGCGTGGCGTGGTACGCCGTTCGGGCCGTGCGTGACCAACAGAAACGACTGGACGTACTCGAGCGGGAGCTAGCTGTGCGCGAGGACGCGCTAGAGCATCTCGCCGCCAGCACCTTGCCCGCCGTTTCGGAATCCACCCGCCGGTTCGAGCAGACCACTGTCGCACCCGAAGTGCCACCGGGCCTGGAGAACTCGCGCTTCGCGCAATGCCTGCGCTGGATCATCGATCGGGTCTCCGAAGACCTGCGAACCGTCCAGAGCGAAACCCGCGAGAGTGTGACGCGGGAGATGGAAGAACAAGTCCGGACCGCGGTCTCCACCGCGGAGCGGTCCGTACGCACCGAGGCCGACGCCGGTCGGGAACGCGCGGAATCTCTTTCGCGTGAAGCGACCAGTGCGGCGGTTCGTTCGTTCGGCACCTCCGTGGTCAGTCTGGGCGCCGACGTCTCCCAGGTGGTGAGCTCCGCGCTCCGCGAACACCGCGACGATCGCGTGTACGAGACCCTGATCCGCATCGACCACACCGTGCAGCAGATGATCCGCCAGGCGCAGTCCTATGTGATCGTCTGTGGTGGTCTGCCCGGCCGCCGCTGGCCCGCCCAGTCCCTCACCGACGTCGTCGGCGGTGCGACCGGTCGTGTCCGTGACTACCTGCGGGTGCGGCCCTCTCAGCTGGACCGCATCGTCATCAGCCGTGCGGTGGAACCCCTGGTGCATACGCTGGCCTCGCTCGTCGACAATGCGCTGCGCTATTCGCCACCGACCTCCTTCGTGGACGTCACCTTCCAGGAAGGCCATCACGGGGTGACCGTGATCGTCGACGATGCCGGCGTGCGGATGAACGCCGAGCAGATGGAAGAAGCCCGGCAGGTTCTGGCCAACGAACGTTCGGTCGATATCCACCAGCTCGGCCCGGCCCCCAAGGTCGGTTTCCCCGGTATCGCCGCGCTCGCCCGCCGCTACGGGTTCACCGTCTACATCGACGGCCCGAACGCCTACGGCGGTATGCGGGCCATGGTCTACATCCCGGAGGCACTGCTGGTCGCACCCAAGACCAACCAGGAGAACGACGCTTTGTCGAACGGAGTTCCGGCTCCGCGGGAACTCGCCGCGGTGCCCGCGGGTCAGGTCCCATCGGTTTCCAGCGGGGCGGGTAACGCCCTGGTCGGCAACACCGTATCGTCCAATGGGGGAGCACATTCGGCCACGAGCACCGGCGCGCACGCCGCGGTCTCGGTCGAGAGTTCCCGTCCCGTCGAGCGGATCCCGGCGGCCGGTGCGGTCGCCGAGGACGATACCGAGAGCGAGCAGCGTACGACAGTCCACGACATCACCAGCGGCGGACTGCCTCGGCGTCGGCGCCGGGCAGCGTCCGTACCCGCCGACATCAACGATCGCGTGTCCGAAGAATCCAGGACCGAAGTAGGGCAGCCCCGCCCCGATATCGCCGCCGCCTGGCAGAGCGGCTCCAAGAGCGGCCGTGCCGCCGCAACCGAACACACCGAAGGGATGACATCCTGATGGGTTCACCGAGGACAGTGGTATCCGACAGCACCAACAAACTGGGCTGGTTACTGGACGATCTCGAGGTTCCCGGCGTCCGATTCGCCGTCCTGTTGTCCGAGGACGGTCTGCGCATCGCCCATTCGGCGGGTATCGCGAAAGATGATGCCGAACGTTTCGCGGCCGCGGCCTCCGGCCTGCGGTCACTCGGGAAAGCGCTCGGAGAGTTCTGTGGCAGCAACGGAAACGATGTGCGGCAGAACATGACCGAGTACGACCAGGGCATGATCATGATCACGGCCGCGGGCGAGGGCGCGCTCCTGGGCGTGGCGACCATGACCGATATCGACGTGGGCCTGATCGCGCACCGGATGAACGAGCTGGCCAGCCGGGTCGGTCACGAGCTCGGCAGCGAACCTCGCAGAGGCGCACACGGCGGCGATCTGCAATGAGCCGGTCGCGGCGTGACCCAGACCTGGTCCGCGCGTATGTGCGGACCGGCGGACGCTCCCGTCCTACGCGCGAACTGGGCCTGGTGACACTGGTCCTCGCCGTCGGGGATCCGGCGCCGGGCTCCACGCCGGACGCCCGCCGGGTGGTCGATGTCTGCGCGCGCGGTGCTCTGTCGATCGCGGAGGTCGCCGCCTATCTCGACCTCCCACCGTCGGTGGTGACGATCGTCGTGTCCGATCTGCTGGACAGCGGACATCTGAATATCCCGACCCCGGCGGAAATAATGCCGGAGATCGCCCTGCTCGAGGAGGTACTCAATGGGCTCCGTGCTCTCCCGGCCTGATCGGCCCGCGGACTACGGCCGCGCGGTCGACTATGTGCCGGAGACGGTGACCCGATCGGTGAAATTGCTGGTCGCCGGTAATTTCGGCGTCGGCAAGACCACCTTCGTGAGCAGTGTTTCCGAGATCAAACCGCTGCGCACCGAGGAGACCATCACCGAGGCCAGCGTCGGGATCGACGATCTGGGCGGGCTGGGATCGAAAACGACGACCACGGTCGCGATGGACTTCGGTCGTATCACGCTCAACCCCGAACTGGCTCTGTACCTCTTCGGTACGCCGGGCCAGCAGCGGTTCATTCCGCTGTGGGAGGAACTGGCCAAGGGCGCGCTCGGCGCCCTGGTCCTGGTGGACACCCGGCGTATCGAGAAGGCCGACGAGGTGCTGGCCGTACTCGAGGAGCGCGGTGTGCCGTACGCGGTCGGGGTGAACGAGTTCGAAGGCTCGAATCGCTTCCCGCTGTCGGAAGTACGTGAGGCGCTCGACCTGACCGAAGACACTCCGCTCATCGCGCTCGACGCCCGTGATCGGCGAACCTGCCTGCAGTCGCTGATCACGCTCGTCGAATACTTGTTCCACCGATTGGAGTCTCGTCTTTGACCACGCAGTTCTCTCCGGTTCCGCAGCAGCAACCTCCGTTCGCCGGGTGCCCGGTGATCCACGGGGAACCCACCGGAGGCGTCGGCCCTCGCTTCAGCCTCTTCTCCGAGGAATTCGCCGGTGATCCGCATCGTGCCTACGCTGCGATGCGGAGCCGGTACGGATCGCTGGTTCCCATTGATCTGGCCCCGAATGTGCCGGCGACGCTGGTGATCGGGTACGACGCGGCGGTTCGGATCCTCAACGACTCCGACCGCTTTCCGGCCGATCCGCGCACCTGGCAGACGAGCATCCCGCCCGACTCACCGGTCAAGCCGATGATGGAGTGGTATCCGAACGCGTTGCGCAACAGCGGTGATCTGCATCAGCGATACCGCCAGGCCTACGTGTACGCGATCGACGGAATCGACCTGCACGAACTGCACCAGACCGTGGAGCGGATCGCGGTTCCGCTCATCAACTCGTTCTGTGAGACGGGCAAAGCCGATCTCGTCACCCAGTACGCGTTCCCGCTGGTCTTCGAGGTGCTGAACCAAATGGTCGGCTGCTCGTTGGAACTGGGGGAGCGGGTGGCCAACGGTATGGCCGCGCTGTTCGACACCGTCAACGCCGAATGGGGTATGAACCACCTCAGCGAGGCGCTGATGGAGCTCATCTTCCAGAAGCGATCCGACCCCGGTAACGATGTGACCTCGCGGCTGGTCCACCACTCCGCAAAGCTCGACGACGAGGAGTTGCTCTCCAATCTGATCAGCTTCTACGGCGCCGGGGTGGAACCGCAGCAGAATCTCATCAACAACACCCTGCTGCTGATGATGACCGACGACCGGTTCGGCGGAAATATGCTCGGCGGCAGCCTGTCGACTCGGGACGCGCTGGACGAGGTGCTGTTCAACGACCCGCCGATGGCGAACTTCTGCACCACCTATCCACGGCAGCCGATTCTCGTCGAACACACCTGGCTGCCCGCCCATCAGCCGGTGGTGATCAGTTTGTCCGCGTGTAACAACGACCCGGCCATCCGGGGCGCCGACCACACCGGCAACCGCTCCCATCTGGCCTGGAGCATCGGACCGCACGCCTGCCCCGCGCAGTCTCCGGCGTTCGTCGTGGTCCAGGAGGCGATCGATCTGCTGCTCGACGCGCTTCCCGAACTGGAGTTGGCGATACCGGTCGAAGAAATCGTCTGGCGCCCCGGACCCTTCCACCGGGCGCTGGCCGCGCTGCCGGTCGCTTTTCCGCCCTCTCCGCCGCTCAATCTCGTCTAAGGAGACAGTCGTTGGAACGCGAATCCATCGTCCTGGATATGGCCGGAGCCGATATCCATGGGGAGTCGGCACGGCTGCGTGCCCAGGGACCTGCCGCGCTGGTGGAACTGCCCGGTGGCGTTCCCGCCTGGTCGGTCACCGATGCCGCGGTGCTGAAGAGCCTGCTGGCCGATCCGCGTGTGTCCAAGGATCCGCGGCAACACTGGACGGCGTTCGTGAACGGCGAGATCACCGCGGACTGGCCGCTGCTGCCCTGGATCGCGGTGGAGAACATGTTCACCGCCTACGGCGCGGACCATCGCCGGCTGCGCAAACTGGTGTCGCCGGCATTCACCCACCGGCGGACCACGGCGCTGCGTCCCCGGGTCGAAGCGCTGATCGCCGACCTGCTCGACCGGCTGGCCGCTGCGCCCGCCGGGCAGGTGGTCGACCTGCGCGAGGGTTACGCCTACCCGGTCCCGATCCAGGTGATCACCGAACTGCTCGGCGTACCGGAGTCGCTGGGGCCGGGTCTGCGGGTATGTGTCGACCGATACTTCGACACCACCATCGATCAGGAGCAGGCGCAGGCGAATTTCGTCGAAATGTACGGGTTGGTGACCGAACTCGTCACCTACCGGAGCGAGAATCCGGGCGACGACATCACCAGCGTGATGATCGCCAGCCGCGATGAGGACGGTTCACAGCTCACCGAGAAGCAGATCGTCGAGACGCTGATGCTGGTCATCAACGCCGGTCACGAGACGACGGTCAATCTGCTGGATCAGGCGATAGTCGCCCTGCTCACTCATCCGCAGCAGCGGTCCGCCGCGTTGGCGGGGCAGGTGAACTGGTCGGATGTGGTGGAGGAGACGCTGCGCTACGAGGCGCCCGTCGCGCATCTGCCGCTGCGCTACGCCGTCGAGGACATCGAGATCGCCGGCCTGCGGATCAGCAAAGGTGAGGCCATCCTGGCGTCCTACGCCGCGGCCAGCCGTGACCCGAAGATCCACGGCGCGACCACCGATACCTTCGACGCGACGCGGACCGTCAAGGACCACATCGCGTTCGGGCACGGGGCCCACCATTGCATCGGCGCCCCGCTGGCGCGGATGGAAGGCGAACTGGCGCTGCCCGCACTGTTCAAGCGGTTCCCGAATATGCGCCTGGCGGTGGATGTGAGCGAACTGAAGCCGGTGGTCAGCTTCGTTTCCAACGGTCATCAGGAATTGCCTGTGTACCTGAACTGAGACCGGTAGCGTAAAGGTTTCCGGTACTACAACTTCATTGCTGATGGCTCGTCGCGGACGTCGCTGAGCGGGATGTATGGGTCGGCGGATAGGTCTGCGAGAACGCACTATTCACCGATTCATACGAACCTCGGAGTGTGATGTCTTGACCACAGCGCAACCTGCTCAGTACCACGTTTCCGACTCTCGTTTCGTGATCCACGGATCCCCGATGGACCCTACCGGGCCCTATATCCCCATGTATTCGGAGGAATTCGCCGCCGATCCGCACAAGGTGTACCGGGAGATGCGGCGGCGCTTCGGTTCGCTGGCCCCGGTGGAGTTGGCGCCGGGAGTACCGGCCACCCTGGTTATCGGCTACCACACCGCGGTGCGAATCCTCAATGATCCGGAGCGTTTTCCGGCCGATCCTCGGGTATGGCAGCGCGGGGTCCCCGAGAACTGCCCGGTGCTGCCGATGATGGAGTACCGGCCGAATCCGCTGCGGACCGTGGGCAACGATCGCACTCGGTACCGGGCGGCGGCGGTCGCGGCGATCGGTGAAGTCGATATGCACGCGCTGCATTCGACCATCGAGGAGATCGCGGTAACGCTGATCAACTCGTTCTGCGGGGACGGCTACTGCGATGTGGTCGGCCAGTACGCGTCACCGCTGATCTTCGCCACACTCAATGCCATGCTCGGTTGCCCACCCGAACTCGGGCATCGCGCGGCCCGTGGATTGGCGGCCATGTTCGATACGGTGGGTGCGGCCGAGGGCAATGCCACGCAGGCCGACGCGCTGCTCGAACTGGCCCGGCTCAAGCGGGTACAGCCCGGCGACGACATCACCAGCCGCCTGGTGCGGCATTCGGTGCAGCTCAGCGATGAGGAGACCAGACAGCAGTTGGCGCTGATCTACGGCGCGGGTACCGAACCGCCGCAGAATCTCGTCGCCAATACGCTGCTGCTGATGCTGACCGACGAGCGGTTCGCGGCGAACGTGCTGGACGGGAGTTTGTCGACCCGGGATGCGCTGGACGAGGTGCTGTTCAACGATCCGCCGATGGCGAACTACTGCATCAGCTATCCGCGTCAGCCGATTCTGATCGACGGCATCTGGTTGCCGGCGCATCAGCCGGTGGTGATCAGCATGACCGCCTGCAACAACGACCCGGCCATCAATACCGGTGGGCTGACCGATAATCGGTCGCACCTGGCCTTCAGCGTGGGAACGCACAGTTGTCCGGCCCGGTCGGTGGCTCTGCTGATCGTGCAGGATGCCATCGATCAGTTGCTGGACGCGGTCCCGGAGATGGAACTCGCGGTGCCCCGTAGTGAGCTGCGATGGCGCCCGGGCCCGTTCCACCGGGCGCTGGTCTCGCTGCCGGTGACCTTTCCCGAGAGTCCACCGATCCGAATCGGCGGTCGCTGAGCCGTGGACACAGTTCGGCCGGGTGGTGTTCCCGTCCGGTCGCTGGTGTGTGCCGCTGGTGCTCACGTGTCGCTCCGGCTGCAGTGATGTTGCTCACTGTATTCGGGTGTGATCTCGGCGGATACGCTGCCGGGCGCGGGCGATTCCGGAGGTAGCTCACGGATGGCTCGCATGGGGGCCGCGAGTCGGGCGGAGTGGGTGGCCGGGGCGGGAGTATCAGAAAACCTGTGACGCTGCGAAACTCGATTCGGCCCGCTAGGTTCCAGTGAGAGTCGCCACTCAGCCCTCCGGTGGGAGTTCCCGCCGTAGACATCACCGTGCAGGAACCAGCAGACGTTGAATATCGACAGCGCACCCTTTTCGCCCGCGGCACCCCGGGACTTCGACGGTCCACGTGTTTCCTTGTATTCGGAGGAATTCGCCGCCGACCCGCACACAGTGTATCGAGAGATGCGACGGCGCTTCGGTTCGCTGGCCCCGGTGGAACTGTCGCCGGGGGTACCGGCCACCCTGGTGATCGGCTACCACGCGGCATTGCAGATCCTGCACGATCCGGATCATTTCCCGGCCGACCCACGGGCCTGGGAGAAGAACATACCCGCTGATTGCCCGATCCGGCCGATGATGGAGTGGCGCCCCAACCCGATTCGCAGCGCGGGCCGGGACCACCTCCGTTACCGCTCGGCAGCCGCCACGGCGCTCGGGAAGGTCGATCTGCATCGGCTGCACACAACCGTCGAGCAGGTCGCGATACCGCTGATCAACTCGTTCTGCGAGGTCGGCCACTGCGATGTGGTCAGCCAGTTCGCATTGCCCCTCGCCTTCTCCATACACAATGCCACCCTCGGCTGCTCGCCCGATATCGGCCAGCGCGCGGCCACCGGGATGGCCGCCCTGTTCGATACCGTCGATGCCGAGCGCGGCAACCAGATGCTGTCCGAGGCATTGCTGGAACTGATCCGGGTCAAACGCGCCGATCCCGGCGCCGATATCACCAGCTGGCTGGTCGAGCATCCGGTGGCGTTGGACGACGAGGAGATGTTGCACCAGCTGGTGACGCTGTACGGGGCGGGTATCGAACCGGTGCAGAACTTGATCTCGAACACCCTGTTGCTGATGCTGACCGACGAGCGGTTCGCCGCGAACGTGCTGGACGGGAGTTTGTCGACCCGGGATGCGCTGGACGAGGTGCTGTTCAACGATCCGCCGATGGCGAACTACTGCATCAGCTATCCGCGCCAGCCGATCCTGATCGACAATGTCTGGTTACCGGCGCACCAGCCGGTGATGATCAGCATGGCCGCCTGCAACAACGATCCCGCCATCCGCACCGGCGAGGTGACCGACAATCGTTCGCATCTGGCATTCGGGACGGGCCCGCACGCCTGCCCGGCTCGTCCGGCGGCGGTACTGATCGTGCAGGACGCGATCGATCAGCTGCTGGACGCCCTCCCCGAGATGGAGCTGGCGATCCCGGCGAACGAGTTGCAGTGGCGACCGGGTCCGTTCCACCGGGCTCTTTCCGCTCTCCCGGTCACTTTCCCCGAGAGCCCGCCGATCAGCGCCGGGATCCAATAGTCCGGTAGCTCGGTCGGGAGTGCCATGCAGAACCGCACTGCCTCATCAGTTCTCGATCCAGGGGCTCGGATACTCCGGGCACAACGCACGCATTCGTGAGCAGGCGGCCGGTCGCATCCGTGGACCTCCCGGGCGGCGTGCACGCCTGGTCACCGCCCTGTTCTCCGGACCGCAGGTCTGCAAAGATCCCCGGCAGCACCGGTTGGTGTTCCGGCACGGTGAGGTCTCGGCGTTCCACCTGAACGGGACATGACCCGCGTGTCGGCCGAACCTGGGCCACCGCTCGCCCCGGACCGCGGTCCAGGGCAACCGATCAGTTGGTCTGCAGATCGCGGCGACGGAACCCGAATATCCCCGCCGCGCACAACAGCAGTGCCACCGCCGAGGTGAGCAGTACCGGCACCGGATCGAATGCCGTCGCCGGAACCAGCGGGATATTGTCGAACGGGGACAGGCTCATCAGCCATCCGGGGAATTTCAGGGTCGCGCCGAACATCAAGACGACCACGCAGAAAGCCATGACCAGCCAGGCCGCCGAGTTGATCAGGGGCGCGAAGCCGAACAGGAGCAGCGTGACACCGCCCAACACCCACACGGCCGGAAGATAGGTCAGCGCGGCTCCGGTCAGTGTGACCATCTGTGCCGGATCGCCGGTGATCAGGCCATAGGTGACGCCCATTCCGAAACCGCTGAGTGCTACTACGACGGCCGAACCGCCCAGCACGAGTACGAGATGACCGACCGTCCAGCGCACCCGGCCCAGTCCGGTGGACAGCAGCGGTTCGGCATGTCCGGACATTTCCTCGGACCGCAGGCGCAGCCCGGCCGAGATGGTGTACGCGGAGGCGATAATGGCCAGGATCGCGACGGCCATGGCGTAGAACGCGTCGACCATACTGCCCATGTTCTGGCCGAGGATCTGGTCGAGATCGATATCGCCCAGCAGATCGTCGACATCGTCACCGATCGTGCCGAACGACATCCCGCCGAGGAACATCCCGACCGCCCAGCCGAACAGCAGACCCCGCTGCAACCGCCAGGCCAGACCTACCGTTCCGTGCAGGGATTCGGCGGCGCGCGCCGGCCCCGGCCGCGGCGCAATCAGTCCGGCGCCGAAATCTCGCCGGTCCAGGACCCGGGCCGCCGCCACCCCGATGCCGATCGCGACCAGCACCGAAAGCCCGGCGGGCCACCAGATCTCGCCGTCGTAGGGCCGCATCGCCTGCCCCCAGCCCAGCGGCGAGAACCAGGACAGCACCCCGTTGCCGACATCACCGACCGCGCGCAGCAGATAGGAGACCGCCAGCGCCGTTCCGGTGATCGCGTAGCAGGCGCGCGTACTCGCGCTGACCTGCGCCGCGAGCAGCGCGATCGCCCCGAACACCCAGCCGGCGCAGGTGGCGCCCACACCCAGCGCGAGCGAACCCGCGACCGGAAGACCGTAGCTGATGAGGCTGAGGGTGATCGCCGCCCCGAGTAGAAGATTCGCGCCGACCGTGACCAAGGCCGCCGCCGTCGGCGGCGCGTAGCGGCCGACCACCCCGGAGCGGATGAGTTCGTCGCGTCCGGTTTCCTCGTTGGCGCGGGTGTGGCGTCCGATGAGGAACATGCTCATCAGCCCGGCCACCGCCATACCGAACGCACTGGACTGGAACGCGACCTGGCCCGCCACGGTATCCAGCACCCGGGGCGGTCCGGCCATGGCGATCATGGCGGCGTTACCGGACATGCTCCGGGCGAGTGCGTCCAGATCGGACTGGTTCGGGTACGCGGCGTCCAGCGCGACCGCCTGTGACCAGTACACCAGGGTATCGCCCACGATCCAGGCCACCAGCGGAAAGCGTTCGCGGCGGAGCGCGAACCGGGTCAGGACACCGGTGCCGGTGAAAGCGCCCGCGGTCCGGGTTCTGCTCGGCGCCGTCATGATTCCGGCACCCCCGCCGCCGCGAGTTCGTCGCCGTAATGGCGTAGGAACAGTTCCTCCAGCGTCGGCGGCTGGCTGGTGAGGGTCCGGATACCGAAAGTGGTGAGATGTTCCATCGCCGCGCCCAATTCGACAGTGTCGACCTGGAAGCGGACCCGGGTGCCGTCGGCGATGAGATCGTGCACACCTCGTAGGTCGCCGAGTCCGGTGACCGGACGCTGAGTTTCGGCCTCGATCGAGGTCCGGGTGAGGTGCCGCAGATCGGCGAGGGTACCGGACTCCACCGCCCGGCCCTGCCGGATGATGGTCACCCGATCGCACAGCGCCTCGACCTGGGCCAGGATATGGCTCGACAGCAGGACGGTGCGTCCGTCCCGGCGCATCTCCTCGACGCATTCCTGGAACACCGCCTCCATCAGCGGATCCAGTCCGGAGGTGGGTTCGTCGAACAGCAGCAGTTCGACATCGGAGGCCAGGGCGGCGACCAGCGCCACCTTCTGCCTGTTGCCCTTGGAGTAGGTGCGGCCCTTCTTCGTCGGATCGAGATCGAAGCGTTCCAGCAGGTCGCGCCGTCTGCTCTCGTCGATTCCGCCGCGCAGCCGGCCGAGCAGATCGATCACCTCGCCGCCGGTGAGGTTGGGCCACAGGTTCACATCACCGGGAACATAGGCCAGTCGGCGGTGCAACTCCGCGGCCCGGGACCAAGGGTCGCTGTCCAGCAGCCGGACGGTGCCGCCGTCGGCGCGCAAGAGCCCCAGCAGGACCCGGATGGTGGTGGATTTCCCGGCGCCGTTGGGTCCCAGGAACCCGTGTACCTCGCCCGAGCTCACCTGCAGGTCGAGTCCGTCCAGTGCGCGGGTGCGGCCGAATGTCTTCTGCAGACCGGAGATATCGATCGCGGCAGTCATGGGAGCACAGTATTCCGATTCCGACGGGCTCGGGGATGTTCCCACGCGGCCACCGGGCGGTCCCGGGTCAGCCGGCGCGGTGGAGTTCCAGGAAATCGCCGACGGTGCGGCGCGGTGTCGGGGGCAGCGCCGAAGAACCGGGCGCGGTGCCCACTCGCACCACCACCTGCGGAGAGGCGGGTTCGGGCAGCAGATTCGCGATGGTGCGCCGGCTGACCGGGACCTCGGTGATGTGGGTCAGCGGGCAGGTCGCCAGCCCGGCCGCGGTGCACTCCAGCAGTACCGCGGACAGGGCTTCGCCGGTGCGGAGCCAGTCGAGGGGGCTATCCGCGGCCGAACCGATCACCAGGAGCCGGGAGGCATCGATCAGTTCGCCGCGCCGCAACGACGGCGGTGCGACCGGAAAGGCGCGGCCCACTCCCACCTGTGCCAGCTCCGCCGCCGAGACCAGCGCGGAGATCGGCACCCCGTCGGCGGGCGAGTCGTTGCCGGCCCACCAGTGCAGCTCGTTCAGGTACTGCGGATCGTATTCGCGCAGGGCCGCCGACTGGGCCGACGCGGCCGCCAGCCGCAGCCGGGCCGAGTCGTCCAGAACACCCAGTGTGACGTCGTGCGCGGCGGCGGCGGTGTGCAGCCCGGGCGCCACCCGGTCCCAGTCGCGGGGCGGCAGCATCGGCAACCGGTCGGTGTGGCGCCGTTCGATGGCCGTTGCGTGGGCGCGGACCGCATCCGACACCGTCCGGGCCGGTGCGAAGTCGAGGGTGGCCAGATGGTCGGCCGCGGTATCGGGCAGCCGTGTGACTGTGGTATCCCACCCCGCCGCCGCGAACGCGGTCCGCGCGTGGTCGAGCATGGCGCCGCAGCTGATCACGAGCTGGCGGCCCTGCGGGTCGGCCGAGAACAACTGCCGGGCGGTATCGCGGTAGAGCTGGAGCCGATGGCCGTCAAACACCCAGCGCCATGGTTGCGTGTTGTGCACCGACGGGGCCCGCCGGGCGAGAGAAAGAGCTGCCTGCACTGTCGGATGGTCGGGCACCCGAGCCGTACCGATGGCGTCCATCTTCCGAGTCTGCTCCTCGGAGTCGCGGCGGACCACCTCGTCGGCCGATCCGGGCCGAATCGTGGCACTCAGGGCATGGGGCCGATACCGGTGATCAAGGTTCGGTCACCGATTCGCATCGCCGTGACCAGTTGCGGGTTGTAACTCAGGGGCGCGCTCCCCGGCTGGTACTCGGTGATCGACACGGTGTACTGGCCGACGAAGGCCCCGGGGGCTATTCGGACGCAGTGCGTGGTCCCGATGGGAATGGTGTCGATACCCCGCTGGATATCGGCGGCCGACGGCACCGCGGCATCGGGTGCGACCAGGGCGCGGGCCTGCTCCCCGGATCGGGTGACGTAATAAGCGTGCTGAAACCCGAAAATCGCCGCCGGACCCGAATCTGCGCCGCCCGGATCGTTGCCCTGCACGGTATTGCCGACCCGTTCGGCCGGACAGTTCTGGTCGGGTACGGCCGTAGCGGGCGCGGTGGCGCTGGGCGCGGCCGCGGCGGGCGGGTGTGCCTCGTCGCCGCCGACGACCGCGAACTGGACGTAGGCGGCCGCGCCGAGCGCCCCGGCCCCGGCGATGCCCAGCAGTGCCGGCACCCAGCGGTTTCGGCCGGGGGCGGACTCGGTGGACCGGTCGGGTGCGGGCGCGGCCGGGTCGGGTGGTGTCAGGCGCCGGCGCAGCCGCTCCCGGGCTCCCGCCGGCGTGCTGTCCGCGGAGTCGGGCGCTGGGGAGTCCGTGTGGGGAATGTCGGCTTCGGGCGGGTCGGCGTAGGCCGTGGCGCCCGGGTGCGGCTCGCGGTCCCGGACCGGCGCGGCCGAGTCCTCGTTCGCCCGCGCCACCCAGTCCGACCAGCTGCCCTCGTAGGTGGCGTTGCCGCTGTCCCAGCCCGGGAGCCGGAGCACCGGGATCGGTTCGGTGGGCATCGCCTCGTCCGGTGCCACGGACAGGTCTGCCGGGTCGTACTGCGGGGTGTAGAGGTCCGGCCGGCGCGAGTGCGGGTCCGGGTCGGTGTATCCGGGATCCGGTGGGTGCGGCGAGCCGCCGGAGTCCTCGTCCCCGCGGTACCACTCCCCGCCGGGCGGACCCGAGGGCGGTCGATCCATGGCGCGGCCCCCTTCATCGGTTCACGACGCGCGGTCGCTCTCCACTGTTCTAGTGGATCGGCGCCCGCCGCGCAGCGCGGGGGCGTTCCCGGGCGTGAACGAGACGCTCCCGCCCGGGAACCGGTCACCAGTGGATGTTCACCGGGTCGCCGATGCCGACGTTCTCGTAGTACCAGGAGGCGTCGGCCGGAGCCAGATTGATGCAGCCGTGACTCACATTGGAGTTGCCTTGCTGGTCGACCGACCAGGGTGCGGAGTGGACGAATACGCCACCCCAGGTGAGCCGCTCGGCCCATTCACCGTCGATCAGATAACCCTCGGGCGAATCCAGCGGGATACCGATCGTCCGGGAGTCGAAGATGATGTTCTGGAACTTCTCGAGCACCGGATAGGTACCGGTGGGCGTCTCGTAGCCGGGCTTGCCCATCGACGCGGGCATGGTCCGCACCGGCACGCCACCCATGCTGACGGTGAAGGTGTGCGTGGACATGTTCGCGTCCGCGATCACCCCGACATTGGTGTCGAACTGGGTGCGGCGGTCACCGAAATTCACGGTGAGAGTGCTGTTCGCGGGCAGGTACCCGCTGGGTGTCCAGGTCAGTTCCCGGTCTCCGCGCCAGGCATAGGCGCCGGGCAGCGGATCGCCGGCGGTCACCGACAGCGACTGCTCGGCGCGGGTCCGATCGGCGACCCCGGACGAGAACCGGACGGTAACCGGATGGGCGATGCCTACGACGGCGCCGTCGGGCGGGCTCACCGAGGCCACGGATGCGGTATCGGGTCGATCGATCGTCATGGCGTTCGCCCCGGCGGGGACGACGGCCAGTCCGAGTGCGATCGCGATCGCTAGAAAAAGGTGCCGGGCAACGATATTCATGGTTCCACCCCTTACGGACGACTGGTGGACAGACGTCCATCCTAAGGGGCCATGATCAACTAAACCACCTAAGATACCCTCCCGGCACCGGTTCGCGACGTAGGCACACCGGGTGATTGCTATTCGGTGACAAGTTTCCAGTCGTCCGGCAAACCGTGGACGTGCATCGTGGAGCCCTCGGCGTGGATGCTCACCGTGGCAGATCCCAGGCGCAGGTCCGTCAGGCCCACTTTGCCCCATTCCCGCGGCAACTGCGGGGTCACCCGCAGGACACGGTGCGGTACACACGGGGACAGCCCGAGGAACGAGCGCACCAGCAGCAGCGGCGCCGCACTCGCCCACGCCTGCGGCGAACAGGAGGTGGGGTAGGGGACCGGTGAGCGGAACTCCGTGCGGGCGAAACCGCAGAACAGCTCGGGCAGCCGGCCCCCGAACTCACCGGCCGCGTCCAGCAGACCGGTGGTGAGGCGTTCGGCCAATTCTCCGGCGCCCGCGATATGCCGGTAGCGCAGCAGACCGGCGACCGCGATCGCGGTGTCGTGCGGCCAGATCGAGCCGTTGTGGTAGCTCATCGGATTGAACGCGCCCATGCTGGCGGCCAGGGTACGCAGACCGAAACCGCTGTCCATGCTCACATCGGCCAGCCGCTCGATCAGTTCGGCGGCACGTTCGTCGGAAACGATCCCGGTCCACAGGCACTGCGCGGCATTGCTGGTCAGTGAGTCGACCTGGTTCTTCTGCCCGTCCAGGGCGACGGCGTACCAGCCGTTCTTGGCGACCCAGAACGCCTCGTCGAACCGGTCCTTGAGGTTCTCGGCCTGATCGCGCAGCCGTGCGGCGGTGCCGTTGTCGCCGAAGTGCTCGGCGAGCTGGGCCCGTGCCAGCCGGGCCGCGTACACGTACCCCTGGACCTCGCACAGGGCGATGGACGGTTCGGCCAGATGACCCGACGCGTCGTTGATGGAGTCGAAACTGTCCTTCCACCCCTGGTTGCTCAACCCGCGATCGGTTTTGCGGCGGTATTCGACGAACCCGTCGCCGTCGGCGTCCCCGTACTCGTCGATCCAGGCAAGCGCCGCGTCGGCGGCCGGGAGCAGTTCCTGGATCACCGAGTCGCCGGCGCCCCACCGCCAGCATTCGGCCAGCAGCATGACGAACAGCGGTGTCGCGTCGACCGAACCGTAGTAGACGGTGCCGCCGAGCACCTGGCCGCTGGCCGGGCCGTGCCGCATCTCGTGCATGATGCGACCCGGTTCCTCCTCGGTGATCGGATTGAGCTTCGTCCCCTGTAGATCCGCCAGTCGCCGCAGGGTGCCGACCGCGAGCGCGGAATCCAGCGGCAGCGCCATCCACGAGGTGAGCAGGCTGTCGCGGCCGAACAGGGCCATGAACCAGGGCGCTCCGGCGGCGACATAGGCCGGTGCGCCGTCGGAGCTGCCGTCGATGCGCAGCGCGCCGAGATCGCTCTCGGTGCGCTGCAACACCTCCGACAATGCCGGATCGGTGGCGGTGAGATCGGTGGCGGTGGCCCGCCACGCCTTCAGCCGGCTGATCGGGCTGTCCTCGTCATCGCCGAACGCCATCTGCACGCGACGGTGCGAGACCACGGGCTGCGCCAGGATCTCGGTATCCCAGCGGCCGCGGGCCGGCACCACCACCTGCCAGGTGATGGTGCCGGGCAGCATGACCGCCCCGGCCGTGGCGCTGATGGTCAGCCCACGACCGGCTTCGGAATGGTCGGTCAGATGCAGATCGCCGTCCGCGGCGTTGTGTTCGGCGCCGCCGCCGTGGTTGCGACCCTCCTTGACCGCGAACAGATCCGCGAAATCGGAATCGACGAACAAGGTGATGGTCATCGCCGTGTCCTCGTGACCGAGGTTGTGCACGGTGATGGATTCCTTGAGGCCGTTGCCGATGAGGCGGCGGCGCACCACGAGCACGGTGCTGTCCGCCACCCCGGCACGCGGGGGCTTACGCAGGATGAACCGGCCTTTGAAGGCTTCCGGGGTGAGCACCGTGAGGTGCTCGGCCGGTTGCCCGTCCAGCCGCAGCTCCCAGCGTGAGATCACTCGGGAGTCCCGGTAGAACAGGCCCTGCGAGGTGCCGGAATGGATATCGCCGAGTGGGTCGGACAAGCAGAAGGTGCTCGCCTCGACCAGGGTGACCGTCCCGCCGCCGCCGTTCACGGCGGCGGGCTGGCCGGAGTTGAGAATTCTCGGCGGTGCGTTCATGCCCTACTCCATACCGGTGTCGTGCCGGCGTCGGCGCGTATCGCGGGTACCTGGTTGCGGCGCATACCGACGGCGGTCAATGCCTGGCCCCTACTGTGGGCTTCGTCCCACGCATCGAGTATGCGGTAATAGGCGGCCTCGTACCCGGCACCCAGCTGATCCACGCCGAAATAATCTTCGACCCGGCGGCGGCAGGCGTGCGGATCGAGTTCGCTCGCCCTGGCGATCGCCGCCGGCAGTTCGTCCGGATGATCGCAGATGATCCCGGTGACCCCGTCCTCGATCACTTCCTCGACGGCGCCGCCGCGCAGCGCCACCACGGGTGTGCCGCAGGCCATGGCCTCGATCATCACGATGCCGAACGGTTCTTCCCATTGGATCGGGAACAGCAGGCAGCGCGCACCCGCGAGTAGCTCCCGTTTCGCGACCGCGTCCGCTTCCCCGAAGACGTGGTCGGTATCGGTGAGCAGCGGTTCGATCTCCGCGGCGAAGAAGGCTTTTTCGGGCGGCTCGTTGCATTTGCCGGCGAGGACGAGCTTCAGCCCGGCTTCGTGTGCGGCGTGCAGGGCCAGATGAGGGCCCTTGTAGGAGGCGTAGCGCCCGAGGAACAGCGCGTAGTCCTCCTTCTCCGTGCGGAACGGCCACTCACTGGGTCGCAATGCGTTGTGCACGCGGCCGATCCAGTTGAAGCTCGGCGCCAGTTCCCGCTGCCGGTCGCTGATGGCGACGAGCCGCGTGTGTTCGTCGAGCGAGCCGTAGTACTCCCACATATCGTTGTCGACCGGCCCGTGCACGGTGACCGCGGTCGGAATGCCCAGTGCCTCGTAGGCGGGGGCGTTCAGCGGACCGGCGAAAGTGTGGTCGTGAATGATGTCGATATGCCGGGAGCGGGCCAGCTTCTCCACCATGCGACGCACTTTGAGCGCGTTGACGACTTCGGGAAAGGGGTCGCCCAGCCGATCGGCCTGGGTGGTTTCCCAGATCGGCACGAATTCCGCCTCGGTACCGGGCTTTCCGGCGCCCAGCAGCGTCACCCGGTGACCGCGGGCGACCAGGGTGTCGGCGAGTTCGGCTACCACGGCCTCCACGCCGCCGTAACCGGCCGGGGGGACATCGAAATACGGGGGCGCGACCAGGACGATGTTCAACGGGTGGTTCCGTCCGGCTCCGCCGAAGCGGGCGCGCTGCGATTTTCGCGCCGGGGTATCCGATTCGGATTCCGAATTCGTGAATATGGTACTCAACTCTTCCTCCTCGACTAGTGGTCGCGCGACATGCGAGAATCGCCGCCCGGCCAATGGGTGGAGCTGATCAAGAACCATTCGGTACGAGAGCGGTCGAGCTATCGGAAGCACGCCGGAATACCCGGCGTGGGAAAGAGGCGCGACGGGTCGAAGTTTGTGCCCGCCGCGCGGGAATCAATCGCCGTAGTACGCCGACCGGCCGGGCGAAATGCCGAACGCGGGCCGGTCGGGGGTGGCCGACGCAATGGCCAAGGTGAGTCCGGCCCGTCTACGGACCTGACATTCGGGAGAACAGAGCCGATGGATATCGTGCGCGCGCCGGGCTTGTCCCAGCGTCAACACTCCTGGATCCGCCGAACAGTCGGCGATATTGGATACGACTCCGTGTTCGGTGATGACATCGATACCCGGCTCAGTGACTTCCGCCGCGGCCGGCGCCGATGTGTACCCGATCCTCACCGTTACCTCCTGCACTCGTCGAGCTGGGGCAAACAGTTCCCCGGCCGCCGGTGCCCCGCCGGCCGGTCTAGCTGGTGCTGCCTGGGTCGAGCGGTGGAGCAGTGTGAATATCAGGAACGAGGCCTATTCTACGCGTGCTCCGTTGTTCATCTGATCTCGAATAATCCCAGTTCGGCATAAACCTGGTTAATTCGCGCGTGCTGATATGTGCACCTGAATCATCCGCCGCGGACCGCATGTAGCACCTCCTGGTGGAGGGAATCCGCCCGTGCGGTGATTTCCTGGATCCGTGCCAGGACCTCGGTGAATGCGGCGGCTTGTTCGTCCGGAAGCGAGACCACATTGATCTCGATATTCAGCTGCGAGGTCACCGCGGCGGCCCGGGCGGCCGCGGCCGCGGCGCCGATATCGGTGACCACATTCGGGTTACCGATCGGCAGCAATTCGGCTGCCAGGGTCAGTATTCCGTCGGCCTCGTCGATCACGGCCGCGGGGACGCGGGCCGCTTCCAGCAGGGCGTCGTGGATCGCCGCCGACCGTGCGGCGGCCTCGCTGTCGGTGCCCTTGGGCAATTTGTAGGCGGCGCCGACCGCGGTGAAAGCGTCGGCATCGGCGTCGGCCAGGGCGAGGGCCCGGTGACGTGCGGTATCGGCGGATTCGATGATCCGGTCGATCACCGGCCGGTGCTCGGCGTCCTTGGCCCGGGTGGTGTAGCGCGCGACCATGGCGACCAGCGCGGCGCCCTGGGCGGCGTGCAGCGCGGCGACCGCGCCGCCGCCCGGGGCCGGCACCTTCGCCGCGAGTTCGCCCAGGTAGTCACCGATCGGCGAACCGCCGAGCCCGGTGGCGGTGTGCTGTGGCGATTGGGTGGGCTGCGACACGATTCGGCCTTTCTCGATCCAATTGCTCTAAGTTTGCTACACGGCTCTCGGGGTTACGAGGTTCAACCTACCTCCTCGCTCGGCGTGGCCGGTGCCGGGCCACCCCGTAACCGGGATTATGTTGAGGACATGCGGATCGGATTGAGCATCAACTATTCGGGCGGCTTCACCGAGGCGGCGGCCGAAGTGGCCGATTTGGAGCGCGCGGGCCTGGACATAGTGTTCGTGCCCGAGGCGTACTCGTTCGACGCGGTGAGCGCGCTGGGCTACCTCGCCGCCAAGACCTCCCGATTGCAGTTGGCGTCGGGAATCCTGCAGCTCTACACCCGGACTCCCACACTGACCGCGATGACCGCCGCGGGCTTGGACTTCGTCTCCGACGGCCGGTTCGTCCTCGGTCTCGGGGCCTCCGGGCCGCAGGTCATCGAGGGATTTCACGGCGTCCCCTACGACGCGCCCATCGGGCGGACCCGTGAGCTCGTGGAGATCTGCCGGAAAGTCTGGCGCCGGGAGAAGCTGAACTATCAGGGCAAGTACTACCAGATCCCGCTGCCCGAGGGTACGGGCACCGGTCTCGGTAAACCGTTGAAGCTGATCAATCATCCGGTGCGCGAACGCATTCCGGTGCTGCTCGCCGCGCTGGGCCCCAAGAACGTACAGCTGGCAGCCGAGGTCGCCGAGGGCTGGCAGCCGATCTTCTTCCTGCCCGAACGCGCCGACGCGGTCTTCGGCGACGCGTTGCGCGCCGGCAAGGAGAAGCGGGATCCCGAACTCGGCCCGCTCGACGTCTATGCCGGGCCGGCGCTGGCCATCGGCGAAGACGTCGAACCGCTGCTGGGATTCGTCAAGCCGATGCTGGCCCTGTATATCGGCGGGATGGGCGCCAAGGGCAAGAACTTCTACCACGCCCTCGCCACCAAGTACGGCTACGGCGCCGAGGCCGACCGGATCCAGGAGCTGTACCTGGCCGGGAAGAAAGACGAGGCGACCCAGGTGGTTCCGGACGAACTCGTCCGCGCTATCTCGTTGATCGGCCCGGCGGGGTACGTGAAGGAACGGGTCGCCGCGTTCGCCGAGGCCGGTGTCACCGTGCTCAATGTCGCGCCGCTGGCCGCGACACCGGCCGACCGGGTCAAGCTCATCGAACAGTTCCGGGCGATCTGCGACTGACCCCGCGCCGGCCCGGACCCGAAACACTCGGGCCGGGCCCGGCGGAGCATCCTCCGCCGGGCCCGGCCCGAGTCGTCTGCGTTCGTTCAGGCGTCCCGGAAGCTCGACAGGGCGGCATCCAGCGTGGTGTGCAGGGCGAAGACCTGGTCCAGTGCCGTCATCTTGAGCTGCCGGCTGGTAGCCGGGCCCTCGGCCACCAGGGCGATCGTGGTCTTGTCCGCGGCCCGCTGATGGGCGGCGACCAGCGCCGCCATTCCGGCCGACGCCAGGAAACTCACCGCGGCCAGGTCGACGACCAGGGCGGCCGGTCCGGCATCGAGCGCCGTGTCGATCGCGGTCTCCAGGGCGGGGGCCGTGGCGAGGTCGACCTCCCCGGTAACCGTGAGCACGGTGACGCCGTCGTGGTCGGCGACCGCGGTCGTCATCGTATCCGTGAGCGGATTCGCGTCTGGAGGAGTATTGGTCACATCTTCACAATCTGCCATGAGTCTCTCGATCTCGCTGCATCGTGTCCCCGCCGGACCGATTCGCCGTCCCGCGCAGGGCGCTGGCCACCGGGAACGTGATCGCCGGAAGAGTGACCGACATCCGTACCCGGGTGCCGGATCCCGGGTGGTCAATTTCGAGTTCTTCGGTGAGTGCCCGCATCATATCGATTCCGCGGCCGCGCGGGCCCGGATCGACCGGCCGCGGCCGCCAGACCCCGGTATCGGTGGTCTCGATGACCACCCGATCACCCACGCATTCGGCGGTGAGTACAACCCGTTCGTCGTCACCGCCGCCGTTCTGATAGGCATGCTCGATACTGTTGCTGCACGCCTCGTTGGTGGCCGCGACCAGGTCGGAGGTCAGGTTGTGCGGGACCCCCGCGGACGACAGCCACGATGTCAGGGTACGACGCAGCATCGCCAGCCGGTCGGGCCGGGCCGGTACGTCGAGCCGGAGCGGGGCGGGCGGCTGGCGGTAGACCACCATGGCGATATCGTCGTCGTATCCGCCCTCCGGCCGCAGCGCCGACAGCACCGAATCCGCGACCTCACGCGGTAGTCGCTCGGCCGTGTCGGCCAGGATCGTGGCGATTTTCGCGAAACCCTCGTCGATATCCTCGCCGCGGCGCTCCACCAGGCCGTCGGTGAACAACACCAGCGTCGACCCCGGCGGCAGCGGGGTGGTGGCCTCGGGCCGCCGCGGGGTCTCGAACGTCGCCAGCGGGACCGACCGGCCGCCCTCCAGCATCCGTCCGACCTTGTCCACATCGGCCAGGATGGGGGGCATATGGCCGGCGTTGCTGTAGCGCACCAGCCCGCGCACCGGGTCCAGCACCGCCGCGCACACGGTGGTGCACAGGGCGCCCGGAATCCGGGCGGCCACCGGGTCGAGTTCGGAGAGCAGCTGGGCCGGCCCGGCACCGCGCAACAGCAGCGCGCGGGCGGCCGTGCGCAACTGCCCCATCACGACCGCCGCGGACAGTCCGCGGCCCACGCAGTCGCCGACCACCACACCGATGGTTCCGTCCGGCAGCGGCACCACGTCGTACCAGTCGCCGCCGATCTCCAACGGCGGCAGGGCGGGTTCGTAGTGCACCGAGAAGCGAGGCGGCAGTTCGATCGGCCCGAGCATGGCACGCTGCAGGGTCAGCGAGGTGGAGCGGGCCTGGTCGAAGTTGCGGGCCCGCTGCACCGCCAGGCTCAGATGGCCGATGAGCAGCGAGAACAACGTCCAGTCGGCGGCATCGACGACACGGGGCACCGCGAACCGCAGCCACAGCGCGGCATCCCGCTTCTCGCCGAGCGGGGCGACGATTCCCTGGGCGCTGCCCGCGCCCTCCGGCACGGCGATGAGAGTGCGCCCGGGCCGCAACCGGGCCCGTTTGAGAATGGCCTCCGTCGCGGGTTCGAGGCCGGCTCCGGGCGCGGTGCCCGGGGGAGTACCGGAGATGTAGACCTCCGGTGCGGTGAGGCCCGTCCAGACCGCCACCACCGCGGTCTCCGCGCCGACGGTGCGCCGCAATTCGTCCAGGCCGACCTCGAGCACTTCGGCCACCGTGGTCGCCGCGGCCAGTGCGGTGGCCAGCCGGTTCGCTGCCTGGTCGCGAGCCTGGGCGTCGTGTTCGGCGGTGACATCGCGGACGGTGCCGACGAAAATATGCTCCTCGCCGTCGGGTTGCACCAGCGCACTGGTGCTCACCGCGATCCAGCGGCGCCGGCCGTCGCGATGCTGTACCGGCACCACGAAGCGGGACGCCTCGGTGCCGAGATCGGGATAGCGGGGCCCCTCCGGAATCGCCCACGGATGCGGCAGGGGATAGGGCACCCCGGCGGCGCCGTATCCGGTGAGCTCGCCGAACGCCTTGTTGACCTCGATCAGGGTGCCGCGCGCGTCGGCGACGAAGAAACCGTCCTGTAGCGATTCGACCAGGGCGGTGCGGAATTCGTCGCGGCTGGAGAGATCATCGGCGCGGGACCGCTGCTGCTCGTACCGACGGGTGCCGTCCAGGTAGCCCCGGGTCGCGACATCCAGGGTGATCAATGTCTGCAGCAGGAACTCGAGCGCGTTCTCCGCCAGCGGGCTCTCCGGGCGCGCCGCCGTGTCCGGCCCGTCGTCGCCGGGCGCGGTAGCGAGGGCTTCGGCCTGCACCTGTTTCACCACCCGGAAGTGGTGTTCGGTGAGGTCGAGCAGACTGATGCCTTCGACCAGGGCCCGGCGACCCAGTTCGTGCCCCTCGGCCAGACCGTCGCGTTCGGGGGCGGCGAGATGGCGGCGCAGTGCGTCGGCGTAGGCGTCCAGGAATGCCGCCAGCACCGTGCTCATCGCCGGCCTCGCCGCATCACGACGCTTCTCGCTGGACTGTTCCGTTCGAGGCGCCCCGGACCCGCGCCGCGAGAACCAGCGCGTCATCGGTGTCCTTGGCGTGCCGCTCCAGCAGTTCCTGCGCGATATCCGCCGTCGATTTCGCGAGATCGACGCCCTGGCCCGGTTCCACCTCCACCCCGTCGGTGGACATGAGCAGCAGATCACCCGGTCGGACCGGAACGCTCTGCGGCTGCAGGGTGGACGGCAGCCGATACCCGACGATGCCGCCGCTCTGCAATGCGGTGGCGCTGATCTGGGGCCCGGTGGGCCCGGCGGTGAGCACATGGGATTCGACATTGCCGACGCTGAGCCACTGCGCTTCTTCCGCACCGAACAGCGTCAGGGTGACCGCCGCGCCGCGGGTGTCGGACATGGCCCGATGGCACAGCACCATCAGCACATCCAGCGGTTCGGCGCGGTTCTCGGCGAGCACCCGGGTGGCCCGGTCCACCGCGGCGGCCGCCGCCGTACCGTGGCCGAGGCCGTCGAGAACCGCGAACAGCACGGTGCCGGTGCCGGTGTCCAGGACGACACAGCGATCCCCGGACACATCCTGTCCAGGGAGGGCGCGGCCGGCCATGGCCCATTCGATCCGGCCGATGAACCCGTCCTCATGCACCGTGGGGTACCCACTTCCACATCTCCACCAACGTGCCTGCACCGGGCGCGGATTCGATGGCCATACCGTCCATCAGCCGTTTGGCGCCGGGAAGTCCCAGTCCCAGGCCCAGGCCGGTCGAGTAACCGTCCTCCATGGCCCGGGCGATATCGATGATCCCGGGCCCCTGATCTTTTGCCTGGACCACGAGGGCGCGGCGACCGTCGCGTTCGTCGACCTGCAGTCGGATCTCACCGCTGCCGGCGTAACTGGTGATATTCCGCGCGACCTCGGAGATCGCTGTGGAGATCATCGTCCGATCGGTGAGCGTGAAGCCGAGTTCTTCGGCCAGCTCACGTCCGGCCTGACGTGCGGTCACGATGTCGTTCGACATCTTCACCGCGATAACCACCTGTTCAGCGGGCACTGTCACGACCATCTCGGTGCTGGCGCCGCGAAGCCTTGCGGTTCAGCCAGGCCAAGCCCTCCTCGAGGTCCAGTGCGGTGTGCATGTCCTCGAAGGTGAGGCCTAGTTGCACCATCGCGAACGCGACCTCGGGTTGCAAGCCCACGATGACGGTTTCGGCACCGCGTAACTGGGTCATGTGCGCGATGGTTCGCAGCGACCTCGCCGCGAAGGAGTCCATCACGTCGATGGCGGTGACATCGACGATGATGCCCTGGGCGCGGTACTTGCTGACCTGTTTCATCAGGTCGTCCTGCAGCCGCTCGGTATCGGCATCGGTCAGTGCGGACTGCACCGACGCGATGAGATAGGTGCCCTGTTTGAGGATCGGTACTGGCATTATCGAATTCCGGTCAGCGCGAATCGCGTTCGCTGCGCTCGGTCACTCTCGACACTTCGTAGCCCAGTAACCGCTCCGCCTCCTCGATACCGCCCTGCAGGTCGCCGACCGCGTTCATCTTCGACAGGTCCAGCCCGATGGTGACCAGGGTCAGCGCGATCTCCGACGACAGGCCGGTCATGATCACGCTGGCGCCCATCAGTCCGGACGCGTCCACCGTCTGCACCAGGTGGTTGGCGACGGTGGAGTCGATATCGGGTACACCGGTGATATCGATGACGACCACCTTGGCACGGTTGTTCCGAATGGCCCGCAGCAGTTGCTCGGTGAGCTGGCGGGCGCGCTGACTGTCCAGAACGCCGATTATCGGCAGGATGAGCAGCTGTTCGCGCACCTGGAGCACCGGGGTGGACAGCTCGCGGATGGCTTCCTGCTGCTGGCGGATGACGCGTTCGCGTTCCTGGACGAAGGAGATGGCCACGGTGTTGGCGATCCGGTTGGCCGCCGGTTCGTAGGCGTCGAGCACCGAGTTGAGCAGCTCGAAATTGGACTGGTACTTCTCGAACAGCGAACGGGCCAGCACATCGCGCAGCAGCAACACCATGCCGAGGACCTCGTCGGTCTCCACGCCTCGGGGAATGATGCGCTCGGAGAGATCGCGGGCGTAGGCCTGCAGCGCCTCGACGCTACCGGTTTCCAGCACCTCGACGTAGTTGTCGTACACCGAGGTGGCCTCGGAGAAGACTTCCTCCGGCGTCATCGCGGTGAGCAGCCGCGCCTCGGTGATGCGCCGGGCCCATTCCTCCCGGAGCGCGGTGCGGTTCTGGCGCAGGTGTTCGACGAGCTGCGGTAGCAGATTGTCGACGGGTCCCGCAGCCAATGAGTCCGCCGAAAGGCCCATGGACACCTCGGACATGTAACTTGTGCCCCTTTCGACGGCGGTCGCGTACATCATAGATTTTCCGGCGGTCGTGCCGTTACCGAGCCTAGTCATACCCCTGCGCCCATACTGGTGAAACCTGCTGGTCCGGTTTTATCGCGTCGGCGTGACGGAGTTCGCATCGGGTACCGCGAATCCTCGTTCGAGCGCCGCGAGCGCGTGGTCGAGGTAGACGGTGAGGTCCGCGTCCGCCCGCGCCAGCCAGGCGTCGAAGGCGGCGCGGGCGGCGGCCAGGGTGGTCCGGCCCACGGCCATCGGGACGAGCGCGTCCGCGGGCTCGCCCAGTCGCGTCGCCGCGAACTCACCCACCGCCCGCTCCCAGGCGTCGTAATGGGTGCCGGCGGTCGCCGTCAGCGCCGGGACATCGGCGACCAGTTTCATCCGGACCCGCAGTTCGGCCACGTCCTCGGCGCGGTAGCGGTTGGCATTCACCACCACCCTGCGCACTGCCGACATCATCGGCTCGGCCTCGGGCACGGTGGCGAAGGCGGCGCGCAGCGCGGTCACCTCGTCGTCGAACGAATACCAGAGCACCTCCGCCTTTCCGGAGAAGTAACGGAAGAAGGTGCGGCCGCTGATCCCGGCCGCGGCAGCGATCTGTTCCACGGTGGTCTCGTCGAATCCCTGCTCGCTGAACAACCGCATCGCGATGAGTTCGAGTTCGCGTTTGGTGGTGCCCCGCGGGCGGCCCCGGGGATGTTGTGCCGTCACAGGTTAAATAGTGCTCTGCTTTCGGCGCGTCGGCGCGCGCGGGGGCGAGGCCCCCTGAGTGTCGTCGTTCAACCCTGACGACCTGCGCCTGCGGCGCATGCGCTCGGCGGGCTGAACGACGACGCGGGCCTCGGCCTCGAAGTGCCTTGCTGAACTCGGCTCCAGTGGTGCGCCGGCTTTCGATGTCCGGATCCGATGTCGACGTGAGGCGCAGCAGTCCACGGAACGAAGTCCCCAGCGTGAACCCCTTGATTATGTCAGTCACTGACGATAATCTCGCCGCATGATGGTGGTGGACCTCACATGGCCCGAGGTGGGCGCGCTGCGCGCGGCCGCGCCGGTACTCGCGGTCCCGGTCGGGGCGACCGAACAGCACGGCCCGCACCTGCCGCTGTCCACCGACAGCGATCTGGCCCGCGCCCTGTGCACCGGCCTGGCCGCGCGCCGGCCGGACGTGCTCATCGCGCCCACCGTCTCCTACGGCGCCAGCGGCGAGCACGCCGGCTTCCCCGGGACCCTCTCGATCGGGCAGGCCGCCCTGGAACTGCTCATCGTCGAACTGTGCCGCTCCGCCACCGAAACCTTCGACCGGATCGTCCTGGTCAACGGCCACGGCGGAAATATCGAGGCCCTGCGCCGCGCGGTGACCCTGTTACGCGCGGAATCGCGCGACGTCCGCCTGTATCTCCCGCGCTACGCCGGTGACGCCCACGCCGGGCGCGCCGAGACCTCCCTGCAGTTGAGTCTCGATCCGGGCAGAGTGCGTACCGAGCGCGCCGAACCCGGCGAAACACGTCCGCTGGCCGAGATCCTGCCGCGGTTGCGAGAGGGCGGAGTGGGGGCGGTGAGCGCCAACGGGGTGCTCGGCGACCCCACCGGCGCCACCGCGGCCGAGGGCGCGGAGTTGCTCGACCGGCTCGTCTCCCAATTGTCCGAACAGATCCGGCAGTGGTGGCCGGAACCAGTGGAAAGGATCCGACCATGAATCCGTGGTTCGAAACCGTCGCCGAAGCCCATCGGCGGGCGAAGAAACGACTGCCGAAATCGGTATACGGCGCGCTGGTCGCCGGCTCGGAACGCGGTCAGACGATCGACGACAACCAGGCGGCGTTCGGCGAACTCGGTTTCGCGCCGCACGTCGCCGGCCCGATCGGCGAACGCGACCAGTCCACCACCGTGCTGGGCCAGCAGATCTCGATGCCGGTGATCATCTCGCCGACCGGGGTCCAGGCCGTGCACCCCGACGGCGAGGTGGCCGTCGCTCGCGCGTCCGCGGCGCGCGGTACCGCGATGGGGCTGTCGTCGTTCGCGAGCAAACCGGTCGAAGAGGTCGTCGCCGCGAACCCGTCCACCTTCTTCCAGCTCTACTGGTGCGGCTCGAAGGACGACATCGCCGGGCGGATGGCCCGGGCGAAGGCGGCGGGCGCCGTCGGACTCATCCTCACTCTCGACTGGTCCTTTTCGCACGGTCGCGATTGGGGCAGTCCGGTGATCCCGGAGAAACTGGATCTGCGCACCATGGCGGGTTTCGCGCCGCAGGTGGTTGCCAAACCCCGCTGGCTCACCCGCTACCTGCGATCCGGTTCGCTGCCCGACCTCACCGCCCCCAATATGGCACTCGGTGACGCCCCGGCCCCCGGATTCTTCGGGGCATACGGCGAATGGATGGGTACCACGGCGCCGGACTGGGACGATGTCGCCTGGGTGGTCGAGCAGTGGGGCGGGCCGGTGATGCTCAAGGGTGTGATGCGGGTGGACGACGCGCGCCGTGCCGTGGACGCCGGGGTGGCCGCCATCTCGGTGTCCAACCACGGCGGCAACAACCTCGACGGAACCCCGGCGTCCATCCGTGCGCTGCCGGTGGTGGCGGACGCGGTGGGACACGAGATCGAGATCCTGCTGGACGGCGGCATCCGGCGCGGCAGCGATGTGGTCAAAGCGGTGGCGCTCGGCGCCCGCGCGGTGATGATCGGCCGCGCCTACCTGTGGGGTCTGGCGGCGAACGGGCAGGCCGGGGTGGAGAACGTGCTCGACATCCTGCGTGGCGGTATCGATTCCGCGCTGCTCGGACTGCGCAAGACCAGCATCACCGATCTGGAGCGCTCCGACATCGTGATTCCCGAAGGCTTCGAACGTCGGCTGGGCGTCGACGTGGCGGCGCAGATCCGGTTGCCGGAATCGGCCACCGGCTCGGTGTGACGCTGTCGCGGTAGTGGACTCGCCGGCCGCGCCGGACCTCCGGTGGCGGCGCGGCGGGCCTCATTCGCTGCCCAGATGCCTGCCGAAGAACTCCGTGAGCGCGGTGACGGCCGGGGTGACGTATTCGTCCTTGTCGTAGAGATCGACGTGGGTGGCGCCGTCGATGACGACGAGCTCCTCGGGCTCGGCTGCGCGGTCGATCGCCTCCCGGCTGAAATAGGCGCTCTCCGCTTCCGAACCGGCGATCATCAGGAGCGGCCTATGCCGAGTCTGCCCGTACTCGCGTTCGAGAGGTTACGATTTAGGTTTGCCTAACTAGCAGGGCTTCGCGCGCCGGTCGCTAGGCTCGTTGTGCTTGACCCCCGGCACAATGGCGTTCACCCCGCGGCTGTGCCGTGTTCGAACCGCAGCCCACCTCCAAAGGAGTGCGATCGGTGACCGCTCCCGAATTCCGCTATTCAGACCTGCTCCCGATCGGCGCCGACGACACCACGTACCGGTTGCTCACCACGGAGGGCGTCAGCACCTTCGAATCCGGCGGCCGGACCTTCCTGCAGGTCGACCCCGAGGTCCTGCGGATGCTGACCGCGGAGGCGATGCACGACATCAGCCACTATCTGCGGCCCGCGCATCTGGCCCAGCTGCGCCGGATCATCGACGATCCCGAGGCCAGCGGTAACGACCGCTTCGTCGCGCTGGACCTGCTCAAGAACGTGAACATCTCGGCCGGCGGCATCCTGCCGATGTGCCAGGACACCGGCACCGCGATCGTGATGGGCAAGAAATCCGAAGGTGTGCTCACCGGCGTCGACGACGCCGAATGGATCAGCCGCGGAGTGTTCGACGCCTACACGAAGCTGAACCTGCGCTATTCGCAGCTGGCGCCCGTCACCATGTGGGACGAGAAGAACACCGGCTCCAATCTGCCTGCCCAGGTCGAGCTGTATTCGACGCCCGGCGATACCGCGCAGCCTTCCTACAAGTTCCTGTACATGGCCAAGGGCGGCGGGTCGGCGAACAAATCGTTCCTGTACCAGGAGACCAAGGCCATCCTGAACCCCGCGCGGATGATCGAGTTCCTGGACGAGAAGATCCGCTCGCTGGGCACCGCGGCCTGCCCGCCGTACCACCTCGCCGTGGTGATCGGCGGGACCAGTGCCGAGTTCGCGCTGAAGACCGCGAAATACGCCTCGGCGCACTATCTGGACACCCTGCCCACCGAGGGGTCGATGGCCGGCCACGCCTTCCGCGACCTCGAACTCGAGCAGGAAGTGTTCACACTGACCCAGTCGTTCGGGATCGGCGCCCAGTTCGGCGGCAAGTACTTCTGTCACGACGTCCGGGTGGTGCGGTTGCCGCGCCACGGCGCGAGCTGCCCGGTCGCGCTGGCGGTGTCGTGCTCGGCGGACCGGCAGGCGCTGGCCAAGATCACGCCCGAAGGCGTCTTCCTGGAACAGCTCGAACGCGAACCCGCGCAGTACCTTCCCGAGCAGACCGACGAGATCCTCGGCGGCGATGTCGTGCAGGTCGACCTGAACCGGCCGATGGACGAGATCCGGGCGGAACTGTCGAAATACCCGGTGAAGACACGGCTCTCGCTGTCGGGTCCGCTGGTGGTGGCCCGCGACATCGCGCACGCCAAAATCAAGGAACGGCTCGACGCGGGCGAGGAGATGCCGCAGTACCTGCGGGATATGGCCGTCTACTACGCCGGACCGGCCAAGACACCCGACGGTTACGCCTCCGGATCCTTCGGGCCCACCACGGCGGGCCGGATGGATTCGTACGTGGATCAGTTCCAGGCGGCCGGTGGTTCGTTCGTCATGCTCGCCAAGGGCAACCGTTCGGCTCAGGTCACCCGGGCCTGTAAGGAACACGGCGGCTTCTATCTCGGCTCGATCGGCGGCCCCGCCGCCCGGCTCGCGCTGGACTGCATCAAATCGGTGGAGGTCCTCGAATACCCGGAACTGGGTATGGAAGCGGTCTGGAAGATCGAGGTCGAGGATTTCCCGGCGTTCATCGTGGTGGACGACAAGGGCAACGATTTCTTCGCCGAAACCCAGAAGCCGATCGCGCTGCGGGTACGGACCCGGTCCAAGGAACGGGTCTGAGCGGACAGCCGCCGCACACGGCCCGGATCGGTTCGGCCTAGAATTCGACCATGACGGAGTCGTTTGTCTTTCCCGCGTTGCCCGGTGATCTGCCACCCGGACGGTTGATCCGGGCGACAGTCCGCGACTCCCTCGACGACGAGCGGGAGGTGCTGTGGGTGTCCGATCACCCGCAGTCCCGGGCCGATCAGCTCTGGGGGCGGCTCTACGGCCGCCGGGCCGCGACCGGGTTGTATCCACTGTTGCTCGATACCTTGGAGTCCGTCGCGGAGACCGACCCGGAGATCGGCCCGCGGCCCTGGCACAGCGCCGAACTCGACTTCGTGCCGGTGGACGCGATCAATGCCCTCGATCCGGCCGAGGTGCTGCGCGAAATGTGGCCGGCCGCCGTCGGCGACGACGAATTTCCCTATCCCGGGGTCCCGCACGAGTGGCCGGGTCCGGCCGCTCGGGGAGTCTCGGATGTCGACCCCGACTCGGCGGCCGCGGAACTGGCATACCGGCTCGCCGCCGACTCGGCGCGGCTGATCGGACTGGTCCCGGCCGAGTCGGGCGCGGACGCACTGGCCCTGTGCGGATGGGAAGGGCCGTTGAATCACACCAACTTCACCGAGGAGATCGCTGTCGTCGTCCGTTCGTGGGAACGACGATTCGGCGTGCGTGTGGTCATGGTCGGCTTCGACACCCTCCACCTTTCGGTTGCCGCCCCGCCCGAAACCCCTGAGCACGCCCAGCAGGTAGCGGCCGAACACCTGTCCTTCTGCCCGGACAATGTCGATCACGACTCGTTCGACGCTTACGCGAAGAGTTTGATAGGCAGTGACACCTGGTATTTCTGGTGGGACTAGCCGTCCGGAGGCGTCGACGGCGTTCGGCGGGTCCGCTTTCCACTAGCACGCCTGATCGGTGCGGCTGGGATCGCCCGCGATGTTGTCGAGAGGGGATCGACGTCGCCTGGACCACCACTGTCTACGCGTCACTGGTCCGCCACCGCGCCCCGGTGACGCGTGGCCGACCCGGGTGCGCCGCCCGCGTCATCCGGCGGCCCGGAAGCCGTTCTATCCGAGTCTCATTCGGCGTGCTCGGACAGGATCTCGACGTACCCGTCCGTGCCGTTCACGCGGATCCGCTGCCCGTCGTGGATCAGCCGGGTGGCATTCTCCACGCCCACAACAGCCGGTAAGCCGTACTCCCGGGCGATCACCGCGCCGTGGGTCATCGTTCCGCCCACCTCCGTCACCAGGCCCTTGATCGCGACGAAGAGGGGCGTCCAGCTCGGATCGGTGTAGGCGGTGACGAGGATGTCGCCGGGCTCGAGGTCGGCCTGTGCGATGTCGGTGACGACGCGGGCTCGCCCTTCGATCGTCCCCGCGGACACCGGCATTCCGGTCAATGCCGCGGCCGGTACATCCGTGCGCCGATAGGAGCCGGCGACGGCCTCGCCGTCCGAGGTGAGCACCCGGGGCGGCGTGAGCGCACGATACGAGCGGAACGCATCCTTTCTGTCACGAATGAGCTGGTCGGACGCTCGGTGCGTGAGTACGACCGCCCGGAGTTCGTCGAACGTCAGGTAGAAGATGTCTTCCCGGTGGTCGAGCACCTGGTCTCGCACGAGACGCTCGGCCTCGCTCAACAGGGCTTTCTTGTATACGAAGTAGCGGCTGACCATGCCGTACTTCGGATACTCCCGGTAGCCCGAGAAGGTGCGGACGCGGTCGATCATCCGCTTGGTCTCGTCGGCCTTCCGTTCCCCGTCCGGCAAGGTACGGAGGCGTTCCAGCACCTCCTCTTCTTTCTTCTGCGCCTCGCACCGACCGTCCTCGAAATGGCGTTCGGCGGCGCCCGGTTCGAAGTTCTTGATATTGCCGACGATCACCGGCACGAGCGTGGTGGGGTGTTCGCTCCAGCGCGGTCTCGTGATGTCGATCTCGCCGGCACAGCGCATGCCGTACTTGTCGAGGTAGGCCTCGACGGCCGCTCGTGCTGCGCGGCCGCCCCGCCGCTTCGCCAGCTCGTCGAGAAAGGTCTCGTCGTCGGCACCCCCGTCCGCGACATGCTGTAGAAAGTCCACCACATCCGGGTGCGGCCGCATCACGTCGGCGACGTCCAGCAGCGCCAAGCCCATCTCCGAGGTGACGTTGTCCGGGACCGACTGCGTGAGAGTGTCGGCTACGTTCTTCTCGCCCAGCCATTCCTGGAGCCGGTCGTTGAGCCACCAGGTCGCCTCCATGCCCGCGTTGATCACCTGGAGACCCCGCGCAGCGAACAGGACGCGCCGCAGCTCCTGCTGGATATCGGCGAGGATGAAGTCGAGCAGCGCCGATCCGGATCGGGTCCCGATATCGCGCTGCAACGCGCCGAGTGAGGCCTCGGCGTCCGCGATCAGCTCGGCGACGACGGCCGGGTCGGTTTCGAGCGGGGCGGGCGCGCCACCGGCCGAGGGGCTGCCGGGGTCCTCGTCCGGAGACAAGGGGACGAAGTCGTCGCGTTCGACGACGGTCCGCAGCGCGTCCCCGATGAGCGGATCGGATTTGCCGAGGGCGTCGACCACGGCCGCGCGGCCCGCCGGTGTGGACAAACGCTCGGTGACATCGATGTACAGCCGGCCGCCCGCGTGCCGCATGGGCGCCCGGCTCGTCAACTGCCATACCGAGATTCCCAGCGGCTTCATGGGGTCGGTCATCATCTGCTGATGGCCGACCGAGACGTACACCCGGTTCGTGTCGTCGGCCGCCTCCGGGATGGGGAACAGGGTGGTGATCGGCCGGCTCTGCACGATGCGGAACTCGTCGTCGACCAGGCACCATTCGATGTCCTGCGGGTTGCCGAAATGCGCCTCCACGCTCCGGCCCAGTTCCGCGAGGCGCAGGATCTGGGCGTCGGTCAGCACGGGCTGATCCTGCCGCCCGGGCTCGATCTCCTGGACATGCGTGCCGCCCGCCGGTGCGGCCAGCACGGCGACCCGTTTGGTGGCGACCGACTTGTCGGTGACTTCGCCGTCGCGCACCTTGTAGACGTCGGCGTTCACCAGGCCGGAGACCAGCGCCTCGCCGAGACCGAAGCCGGCGTCCACCGAGACGATCTTCCGGTTGGACGTGATCGGGTCGGCGGTGAACAGGATCCCGGCCGCCTCCGGAAACACCATCCGCTGCACGACCACCGCCATCTGCACCTTCCGGTGGTCGAAGCCGTTACGCAGCCGGTAGGTGACTGCACGCTCGGTGAACAGCGAGCCCCAGCACCGGCTCACGTGCTGGAGGACCGCCGGACCCGCGACGTTCAAGTACGTGTCCTGTTGACCGGCGAACGATGCCGTCGGCAGATCCTCGGCCGTGGCACTGGATCGGACGGCATAGGCGTCGGAGGCCCCGAGACCGGTGAGCGAGTCGTCGATCGCTGCGGCCACCTCGTCGGGAACGACGCATTCCTCGATCGCCCGGCGGATCTGCGCGCTCAGCATGCGGATCGACTCCCGGTCCTCGGGCTGGAGGCGCGACAACTGCTCGAGCCGCTCGTCGATCGACGGCACCGCGGCCACGATCCGCTGGAAGGCGGCCGTCGTCACACAGAAGCCGTCCGGCACCCGAACGTTCTCGATTCGCGACAGCTCCCCGAGGTTCGCGCCCTTGCCGCCGACGACCGCGAGCTGCGTCCGGTCGATCTCTCGGAAGCTCAGCACGTAACCCATTCCCTGCTCCTCACCTGTGGTTTCCTGCGTCCGTGGGCGATTATGGACCACAAATCGGAGTCTCATGAGGGCTCCGAATCGTGTATAACCTAGAAGGGGGACGGGGGAGCGGCACGACAAGCCCGGAATCCCTCACTGCGCAGCCGTGATGCGTCGGCCGGCCTGCCTACGAGATCGGCAAGAGCCTCCTCCAGCAGTACATGCACATGGCCGCCGCGATCGACCGCTGTCGCGCGGGCGCGGCCGGACGGCAATGCCGTCGCTCGGGCAGGAGGTAGTGACCAACCGCCTCGCTGAGTTGTCGGTGCGCTTCGGAACCCCGGCCACACCCGGCGATGTCCCGACTCCCGCCGGACCGCATCGAATCGTCGTCGGTCGACGCATCCGAACTGGTCGAATCAGTGGCCGGTAGCGCCGCGCACGTTCACCGCGTGTCAGCGGAATCGGCGGGTGTCGGTCCTCTCTGCTTCGATCAAGGTGTGACCGATGAGGATTTGGCAGCCGTACGAGGCGATTTCGAGGCGCATATCACCATTCGAGTGAGTGATGCCGGGACAGTCGATGCGTTGGAGCGGTACGCGGCGCAGCGCGACCTGAAGTTCACTCACATCGTCTTGATGCGGGGACGGATGCCTGATCAGCCGATGGTGACGGTGCGGCGATCCGGAACGGCGGTGGCGGTCCGTGACCGGGTCGACACGGTGGTTGCGGAGCTGTCGGACGCCGGGTTCGAGGTGACGCGGGTCAAGCTCGAGGCCACGCCCTGGTCCGAGGGCGTGCCGGGCACCGACGAGGCGGCCCTGGCCATGGGGTCGCGGTATTACTTCGAACACCACATCAAGCTGCTGCTGCCCAGTGGAGAAGGGCCACGGGAGGTGGCCGCGGCGGTCACCGAGCACCGGGCGCACGTATCCGCCAACGCGCGGCGGGTCCGGGCGGACGGCCGGACGGAGCGGTTCGTGACCCAGCGATGCCGGGCCGTCGGCGACCGGACCGCCGAGGCCCGGCTGGCGGATCTGCTGGCGGCGCTGGCGGACTATCGGATTCTTTCCGTCGAGCGGGAATTCGTGGTGTACGACACGAACGAATCGGCCGACGCGGGCTGGATCGTCGAGTCGTCGGTGGCGTCGTGACCGCTCCTGTGCCCGGTTGGTTCGCTGAGCCCGAAGACGGCGGACGCTGGCGGGCCGCGCGGCGGGAGGCGATCGATCATGTGCTCGCCGCAATCGCGCAGTCGCCGTGGTCGTCGCGTCTGGTCCTGCGCGGCAGTGTGCCGGTCAAGGCGTGGTTCGGGGTGTGGGCGCGCGAGCCCGGCGACCTGGACTTCGTAGTACTTCACCAGATGTGGCGGCTCAACGAGCCGTCGGTGGACGAGATGTTCGACGATCTCGTGGCCGATGCCGTGGCATTGTCACGCCGACCGGGCAGCACCGTCTCGATCGATCGGAAACCGTGCTGGCGCGACGAGATCGGCGACGACTACCGGTACCACGGTATGCCCGGCCAGCGGCTGGTGTTGTCCTGGTACGGGCGTGGACAAGTGGGCACCGTACAAATCGATTTCGCCTTCGACGAGCCACTGGACGACCCGCCCGAGCCGACGACGATCCCGTGCTCGGGTCCGCCGGGCCGGTCGATAGTGCTACAGACCGCGAGTAAACGACTCTCGCTCGCGTGGAAGATCGCCTGGCTCGCCGCCGACGCCGGTCTCGCCGCCGAATCGAACGAGGGCAGCGCTCATGGGCCCGGCCCGTCGGGCAAAGACCTCTACGACGCCGTGCTGCTGGCAGAACATTGCCGGCTGCCCGGCGACCTGCTCGACACGGTCCTGCGGTCCTGCGGTGTACCGGTACTCGCTGCCTACGACACGCCTCTGGAATTGCTGGTGAACATCGCCAACGACGTCGACTGGCGAGCATTCGCCGGAGACCACCCGCTGCTCGCCGGTGCGCACGAGGAGTTCGTGTGGCGATTCGTCGCCGCGCTGGCCCCGATCTTCCCTTCCGGCTCGAGCAGGTTGCTGTCGCTGCTGACCGAGCATTGCCGCCACGAAGTGCCCGCCCTGCGCGCAGTGCTGGGGTCCGACGGTATGCCGGGACTCGCGGAATGGCTCTCCGCCGGGCAGTATTCGATGGTCGAACGGATCGTGCTGGTCCGCGAGATATTCGGTGCGAGTTGTTCGCGCGGCACACGCACCGGCTGACACGGAGTGCGGCGAGAAAAACCGGCGCGCGGCGCGGGAAGGGCTAGCGGACGGTGGCGATGCCGGCGAGGATGAGGTCGATGCCGGCGCGGAACTGCTCGCGGTCGTCGTGGTCGCGCAGCTGCGTCGCCACCTGGCGCACGAACGGATATTTCGCCGGGTCGTGCTGCATCCACCGTGCGGTGATGGTCGCGAGGAAGGCCGATCGATCGGTCTCCGGAGTGAGCAGCCGAGCGCCCGCGGCGTACTGGGCAGCGAGTCCGAGGATATAGCTCACCAGCGCGGACGCGGAGTCGAACTGCGCTCGTTCGGGAACGCCGAGCGCCCGGAGTTGTCCGCCGATGCTTTCGAAGATCCGCGCGATCGCGGACTGCCAGGGTTCACGGGAGAGCTGGGTGCCCACCCAGGGATGAGCGTCGATCGCATCGAATACGCCGGAGGCGAGGGCGCGGATCGCCTCCCGCGGCTGCGCCCCCGCGATCATCTCGGTGGTGGCCCGGGCGATGACGTCGTCGGCCGCCGCCGCGAGCAGCTCGTCTTTATTGGCGACGTGGTGGTAGATCGCCCCGCTCCCGGTCGCCAGGCGGGTGGCGAGTGCGCGAAAGGTCAGTGCGGTCTCGCCGTCGGCGTCGAGGATATCGATCGCGGCTTCGACGATCCGCTCCTTGGAGAGCGCGTCGGTGCGCCGCTCGCTGCGCTGTCTCTTGGTCGCCATGCGCACTATCTTGACAGATTTGGAACAACGTTCCAAGATGGTGTTGGAACAGCGTTCCAAATTCGACTCGAAAGGAGAGCACGATGACGACACCGGTAACGATCGTCGGCGCGGGCCTCGGCGGCCTCACTCTCGCGCGCGTCCTCCACGTCCACGGCATTCCCGCAACGATCTACGAGGCGGAGTCCTCGGCGGCGGCCCGCGGACAGGGCGGACAGCTCGATATCCACGAACACAACGGACAGCTCGCGCTGCGGGCGGCCGGACTGTTCGACGAATTCCTCGGTCTGATCCACGAAGGCGGGGCAGCGACAAGAGCGCTCGACCGGAACGGAAAGGTGCTGCTCGACGAGCCCGACGACGGCACCGGCGCCCGCCCGGAGGTGCTTCGCGGCGAGCTGCGGCGGATCCTCCTCGAATCCCTGCCGGCCGAGACTGTCCAGTGGGGGAAGAAGCTCACCGGCGTCGCGTCCCTCGGCGGCGGCCGGCACGAGCTGGCGTTCGCGGACGGATCGACCGTGCGCACCGAACTGCTCGTGGGCGCGGACGGCGCCTGGTCGAAGGTCCGCCCGCTGCTGTCGGACGCGACACCCGAATACGTCGGCACGACGTTCGTCGAAACCTACCTGTACGACGTCGGTGAGCGGCACCGTGCGGCGGCCGACGCGGTCGGCGGCGGCACGATGTTCGCCCTCGCCCCGGGAAAGGGAATCGTCGCGCACCGCGAAGCGGGGGACGTCCTGCACACCTACGTCGAGCTCAACCGCTCGGCAGAGTGGGTCGGCCGTATCGATTTCACCGACGCGGCCGCCGCGGCCGCTCGGGTCGCGGCCGAATTCGACGGGTGGGCACCGGAACTCACCGCGCTGATCACCGACGGCGAAACCGCCCCGGTGCCGCGCCTGATCCACGCACTACCCGACAGTCACCGCTGGGACCGGGTACCCGGCGTGACGCTCCTCGGTGACGCCGCGCATCTGATGGCGCCATCCGGCGAAGGCGCGAACCTGGCGATGTTCGACGGCGCCGAGCTCGGGAAGGCGATCGCCGCGCACCCCGGCGCCATCGAAGCGGCGCTCACCGCCTACGAAGCGGCGCTGTTCCCGCGCAGTGAATCGGAAGCGGCGGATGCGCATTCGATCCTCGAACTGTGCCTCGGCGACCGCGCACCGTTCTCGCTCGTCGATTTTCTCGCGGGCGCCTCGGTGGGGTAGCGAATCGCAATAGCGACAGCTGAAGGCGCGCTGCCGGTTTCCGCCGGCGCCAGTAGAGGCCGGCCCGGTATTTGCGGTCAGCTCTGCGGGTTCAGTCCCGCCACGGTCAACTGAAACAGCTCGTCGGCCCGTGCGCCGGGGTCGGGGCAGTGTTCCGGGGCCAGGGCGATGCCCACGATCAGCGTATTCCGCCGGCTATGGGCGCCAGGCTCGAATGGCTGAACGCGGCTGGTCGGCCCCGCCGCCCGGAGTGTCCGCGCGACTTCGGCATTCCGCTCACCAGCTTCGAGGAATGGGCGCTGAAGTACCTGCGCTCGCCGGCTCGGGTCGCGGTACCGCTCGCACCCTCGGTCCACGCTTTCGGGACCCGAGTGTCGCATCCGAATTACGCGGCGCTGAAACGTGATCGGAGGAGGTTGTCCCTGGCGGCCGAGTCCCCGGTTCCCGTTCAGCCGATGATGTCTCCCGAGCGCGACGGGACGGCGTCCAGCGCGGCAAGCGTCGCCGTATCGAGGGCGACCGCACCCGCGGCGACGTTCGCCGCGAGGTGTCCGGCATCGGCGGTGCCCGGGATGAGCATTGTGTTCGGGGCGTGGTGCAGCAGCCACGCCAGCCCGATCTGTGCGGGCGTGTGACCCAGCGCTCGGGCGGCGGCCCGGACGGCCGGTTCCTCGGTCACCTTCGGCATCCCCGGGAAGGAGCTGCCGAGCGGGAAGTACGGCACCCAGGCGATGTTCTCGGCCAGGCAGAGCTCGAGCAGGTCCTCGTCGGTGCGGGATACGAGGCTGTAGGCGTTCTGCACGCACGCCGGGCTCGCCGGCAGTGCCCGGTTCAGTTCCTCGATTCCGACGTTGCTGATCCCGATCGCGCCGATCTTGCCCTCGTCGCGCAGGGCGGTCATGACGGCGAGCTGGTCGTCGATATCGACCGCTTGCTCACCCACAGCGCGCAGCCCGGGGCCGGTGGCGGCCCGGCGCAGATTGACCAGGGGGATCTGGTCGAGGCCGAGGCTTGCGAGGTTGTCGTCGACGGCGGCCCGCAGCTCCTCGGGCCGTTGCGCGAGCCGCATCGGGTAGGGGCCGCCGGGGTCGGGAGTGGCGCCGACCTTGCTGACGACGAGGACGCCGTCCGCGGGCCGGACGGCCTCGCGGATCACCTCGTTGGCGAATCCGTTCCCGTAGAACTGGGCGGTGTCGATGTGGTCGATGCCGAGCGCGATCGCGCGGCGCACAATGCCGACGGCGGTATCGCGGTCGTCCCGGAGACGTTCGAGCTGCATGGCCCCGAAGCCGACGCGGGATACGGTGCGCCCGGCGAGCGGTCCGGGTCCGCCGGCGCGGCGAGCGCCGGTGGCGGTGGTGGACTCGGTGGTTGTCATGAGATCCCGTTCTCGTGCGAAGATAGAGGAAACGGAGGATCCTCCGTTAATCCGACCATAGCACTAACGGAGGTGCCTCCGCTTTGGGAAAGTCCGAGTCGCTGTCCGCGGGCGCGCCCGGCCACGGCCGTCCGGCCCGCGCCGACGCGCGCCGTAATCGCGAGAAACTGCTGGATGTCGCGCGCGCGGAGTTCGCCGCCGCCGACGGCACCGTCGCGCTCGAGGCCGTCGCCCGCGCGGCGGGCGTCGGCATCGGCACCCTCTATCGGCACTTCCCCACCCGCGAAGCGCTCGTGGAGGCCGTCTACGCCGCCGAACTCGACGATGTCGCCACCAGCGCCGTCGACCTGCTCGCCGCACAGCCGCCCGACGCCGCGTTACGCGCCTGGATGGACCGCTACGCGGAATTCGTCGCCACCAAACGCGGCATGCTCGACACCCTCCGTGCCGGCTGGGCCTCGGGAACCATCGCCACGCCGACCACGCGGGAGCGCCTCACCGCCACGGTCGCGACCCTCCTCGCGGCCGGAGCGCGATCGGGTTCGCTGCGCGATGACGTCGCCGCCGGCGATGTCATCGCCATGCTTTTCGGAGTATTCTTGTCGACGGCCGTCGGCGGTGGCCCGGACCAGACCGGTCGGCTGCTGGACCTCATCATGGACGCACTTCGCCCGGGTAAGGCCCGATCCCGGTGAATGACCTTGTGCCCGAGCGCTACTGAATTCCGCCGCCCGGCCATCGGGTAGCTACCTCACCGTTGGTCGATCTTGTCGAGTTCGGCGATGTCTTCGGGGGAGAGCCGGAGTCCGGCGCCGGCGACATTCTCGCGCAGATGGGCAGCCGACGAGGTTCCGGGAATGAGCAGGATATTCGGCGACCGCTGTAGCAACCAGGCCAGGGCGACCGACATCGACGTCGCGTCGAGCCGGGCGGCCACGGCGGAAAGCGCTGCGGACTGGAGCGGGCTGAAGCCGCCGAGTGGGAAGAAGGGCACGTAGGCGATGCCCTGTTCGGCGAGCTCGTCGATCAGCTCGTCGTCCTGGCGGTAGCCGAGGTTGTACATGTTCTGCACGCAGACGATCGGCGCGATCGCGCGCGCCTCGGCGTCGCGATCAGCTGGCGGACCCATGACCCCGGGACCGGCGAGTTGCATGGCGCCGTAACCGAACCGGGACACGGACAGGTCGCCCAATGTCCAGGTGCCGGCGAGCCGCGGCCGATGCGCTACTCGGAACTGTCCCGGATGCTGGCGGGTGTCAGCCAGAAGATGCTCACCCAGACGCTGCGATCGCTGGAACGAGACGGACTGGTCAGCCGCGCCGTGGTGCCCACCGTGCCCGTCACAGTGACGTACGAGCTGACCGACCTGGGCATCTCGCTGCATCGCATGATGCGCGGGCTGAAAACCTGGGCCGAGACCCATATGGACGACGTGATCGCCAACCGCGCGACCTACGACACCGGCACCGACTGAACGACGCCTCGACGCCACATAGTGAGGGCGTCGACGGTGGAAGGGACGGCCGGGTGTGGATCGGTGACGGAAATCCTGCGGTCGCGATCGCCGGGCTACAGCGAGCTCTCGTCGGTAGGGGTCAGTCGGAGAAGACCGACCAGCAGATGCCGTCGCGCCGGAGCTGGTCTTCGAGGACAAGAGCGCGGATCGGGTCGGGGAGCTGCGCGCGCTGCCAGTCGCGCTCGATCCGCCCCGCCCGAGAATCATCGGGGTGCGCGCTGCGGGCGGCCTTGATCGCGTAGGCGGCGGCGCCGAGATCGTGTTCGGCGACATGACCGACGCAGGCGGCCTGTCCGGCGGCGTAGGCGGCGAACCGGGCCGCGCCGACGAGCGGCCTGGCCGCGCCCATCGCGTGACCACCGGCCGCGCGGGCCCGCATCATCGGCATATCGCCCCGCGCCCACGCTCGCGCCGCCGCGACGGCGTTGCGAGGCCGTGGATCCTCGGGCAGCTCCCGCTCGAAGAAGTCCAGAACATGCTCGGCGCACGCGGCGGCCCACAGCGCGAGCAACTGATGATCGGCGTCGGTCAGCGAGCCACCCCGACGGATCGTCACCATCCGGGGGTCTCGGATTTTCGGCAGAATCATCGCTGCTCCGCCGCTCGGTCGTGTGATGCGCGCGGAGCCCGCGACTGGTCCCGCAGACGGTCGTCGAGCTCGTGCACCAGCCGGCCGACCCGGTTCGTTCCGGCGTCGATCCTCGGGTAGCGGCGGAGGACGTCGATCAACAGCGGTGTCGCGAGGTCGATGATGCGCTCGACAGGGTCGCCCGCGTCCTGTTCCTCGCCGGCGGGGCACAATTCGAACACCCGGATCGTGTGTGCGGCCGCGCGCAGAATGTGGTTGACCTGGACGGCATCCGCCAGCGGATGCAGGTACGCCGACGCCGCGGCATCGCCCGCGGCCATCGCGGCATGGAACGCGACCGGCGACGCCGCTTCTTTCGCGGCACGGTGGGCCGCCGGCGCTGCTACCCGTTGGGCTCGGGAGCGGCGGCCTCCCCGCGCGAACGCGAGGGCGGCGGCGAGTGCTTCGCTGGGCCTGTCGTCGTCGGGGTGCTGCGCCTGGAAGACCGGGAGCACCTGTTCGGCCGCGGCGACGGCGAAAGCGGTCACTGCCCTGAGCTCGTTCGAGGTCAAGGCGAAGTCCGGTGTGCGCGGTTCGCGCGGGGTGGCGGGCTTTCGCTGAATGTTCACGCTCTCTGATCGTAACTTTGAACACTCGGTTGAAGGTATGGCCGGGTTTTCCTCGTTATACGAGTGAAAACCTTCAAAAGCGGATGGGAAAGGCCGCATCCTCCGTGGTCGACATTGTCATACTTTTAAAGTACTTTTAAAGTATGACTGTTCATGAGGTGTCGTTCTCTGACCTGCAGTTGCACGGGAAGGCAACTGTGGAACGGTTGCGCAAGTCTCCTGGCCAGTCTCTGTTGGTGCGGCGACGTGATGCCGAGGATCTTCTGCTGACCACCGCGGCCAGGGCCGAGCTCGAGCACAAAGCCGCGTCGGTGACGACCCGCATGTTCATCGCCTTGATGCAGCGTGATCCGAAGGTGCGAGAGCTGGTCACCGATGTACTACCCGACGTATTTCCCTGGGTTGCTTTCTTATCGCGCGAAGAAGTCCAAGAGTTCGTTCTCGAGTTGGTGTCGACCATGCGCGCGGCAGAATCGCTGGACAACCCCGCGCCGGTGGTCCAGGTGATCGATAGCTGGCGGCATACCGCCGAGGTATTGGCCGATCCGGTCTTGGCGGAGATCCTTAGCACCGAAACCGACGCTGACCTGGGGACGGTTCCTCACCCGGATGCCTCATGAGCCCCAAACGCGGAGAACGGGTGGCGCCTCCTGCGGTTGCCGGTCGATGGGAGCTGAGGTATGCGACCGGTCAGGCGTGCACCGGCTGGGAGGACCTGTGTCAACAGGCGCCCGCGAACACACTCGACGCCTGGGAACTGCTCCGGTCCCGGCCCGACACTCCTGCGCCGACAGCTCGGAATCATCGTTTGAAGGGTCGTCTGGCCGCCGGGGCGCATAAAGGCGTCGAGATGGAGCAGTGGCAGCTCGAGGTGACCGCGGGCGGGCGGATCTTCTATCTCGTCGACCGTGAGCGGCAGACCCTCTGGATCAAGTGGGCGGGGACAGGGCACCCCAAAATCACCGACTAGCGCCGTCGGCTGGCCCGGCGCAGGCATTCGCTCCGGACGATAGTCGGGGACCTGAGAGCTCGAGCGGCGCAATGTGGTCGAACAGCGCCACAACCGGATCGAAAAGTCCTGTGGCCCGGCACATCCCGGTGAGCCGATCATGCCGCCAGGGTCATCGGCCCAGCTTCGGATGTTTGGGTGGCTGAAGATTCCGATGGCTGCACGCAGCCGGTAGCCGCATCGGCCATATCGCCCAATTCGACCCGGCACCGAGCCGTGGTCACCTCCGGCCGCTCGGGGTAACTGGACGCGCATGCAAGTCGGTGGACCTTCGAACGGGAACTGCCATGAGCGGCAAGGTCGCCGCGACTTCTCGGTGGAGAGGTCGCGGCGGCCGAGTCGGCCCGGCTGCGGGCACGATCGTTCCGGTTCGTGGAGGCTAGGGCCGATCGAAACCGCCGCCCTTCGCGCTCATAAGAAAGGCGTCCCACTCCTTCGAGGCGAAAATCAGAGCGGGGCCGCCCGGATTCTTGCTGTCGCGCACGCCGACCCGGCCACCGTCCAGATGCGCGGCCTCTACGCAGTCTTTGCCGCCATGACTGCGGCTGCTCTTGAACCACTTCGCGGCCGTCTGGTCGATCACGCTTGCCACTCCTTCATTGCCTTCAGTATCAGGTCCCTGGATGCCGACCTGGGCAACGCTACCTGCCGAATCATGTTCGCTTCGTGTGAGAATCTGCTAACTTCTGTCTCTCGCTCGAGGTAGAGGTCTCCGGCCAACCCTTCGACGTATGCGACGGGAGGCTCCTGGAGCTTGGATGTCAGCAACGGCGGGAATGAGAACAGCACGAACGGCGAGGCGATGAGACCGGCGGGGTTCTTGGCCCGAAAAGGGACGATTCGAATTTCGGCCTGTTCGGACCGATCCACAAGGTTCTGTACCTGAGCGGCCATGATCGCCGCGCTGCCGACTTGATAGTGGAGGGTTCCCTCGGCGATCAGCGCTTCGAACCGAAAACCTGCTTCATCGAGCATTCCTTGACGCTTCGCCGCCATGTCCAACATTCGATCGACATCTGCGGGAGCGGTTTCGGGAGATGTTGCCCACGTGATGGCGCGGCGGTATTCGCGGGTCTGTAGCAGGCCGGGAACCAGAGTCGTCTGCCAGCTTGTTACCCAGTTGGCCGCGCCTTCGAGCGATAGGTAGTAGTCGAAATTGGTGGCCATCGAGTCCGCGTAGGCCCGCCACCAGCCGCCCCCGGTTGCTGCAGAGGTCCGAATCTCTTGCGCGAGCGTAAGCAGTAATCGACGTTCGGCATCGGTCGTTTGGTAGGCGTTCGCCAACGTATTCAGCAGCATATCGGTCACTTTGGTGATTCGGCCGTCTTCCAGCCGACCGTATGTCTGGGAGCTCGTCTCGGCGATACGCGCAGCTGCCGCCTGGCTGATGTCGTTGCGTTCGCGGAGGTTGCGCAGCTGACGGCCCAGAGCTCTTCTCGGAAGGGTAGATCCAGCGGGCATATTCGTTGCCTTTGCTAACCGGATGGATGGAATATGGAGTACCCCCGTGGCGAAATATCGAGGATTCCACCGTGCACCTGCCACGATAGTGCTTCCGAATTGGTTGTCGCGCAGCTCTACTGAGTAAGTGCCCGGTGCAGGCCACCTCCAGAAACTCTGGGGGACACCAGATCAACGCCAGGAGTGCCGAGAGCTGGTGGTCCATCATTCACGGTTTGGTCGCTGATGCCCTGTTGGACCCTGCGCCGGGTGCTCTCCGAGACTAGGCCAGGAGCAGGGGATTCCTCGTGTATGCCAACGGATTGCGGACCGAGATTCCGGACATCGCTTGCCCGGATCGGCTACCTGTTCGCGTGCCGGGTGACACCGGGGTGCCGGACGGACCTGTGGCGGTGCCGCTGCCGATCGAACGACTGGAACACATCGCGCGGGCCGTGCGCCGCTGGTGTGCGGACACGGGAGGGGCGCGTGGCCGTTGCTGAGCGTCTGGCCGCGATCGGGCTGGTCAGGCGCGTGGTTCCGACGCCCGCTGTCGACCTGCACGAGTTGGCGGGGCGGCACGGGTTCCGGCTCGTGTTCACCGTCTACACGGATGCGGGACCGCTGGTCACCGCGCTGGCGTTGGTCCGGCACGTGGGTGAGCACGACGCCCGGGCGGTCGTGGTTCCCGGGTTCGAGCAGGCCGACGCGGTCCGGCATCTGGTCACCGATCTCGCGGCGCTCATCACCCCGATACGGCTGTATCCGCGTGGGCACCGCTGGGCGGGGGACGGCCCGGACCGGGAGCGGCCGGTGGATGGCTGATCTGGCGCTGGTGCAATTGGCGCTGGGTCTGCTCGGGCTCACCCTCGCCCTGTGGTGGCCCGAACGGCGGCACTGAGGCAGACGTACCCCACCTCGGAAGGTGGGGTGCGTCTGTGCCCGGACCGTGTGGTCGGGTCCCGAATTAGGATACTTTCGGTTTCTTATTCCACGGATTTGGTGTAGAAATAAGATACGGAAAGTATCTAGGAGGAGTTGTGGTCGAGACTCGCCGCAGAGGTGAAGAGCTCGAAGAGGCGATCTACACCGCTGTCCTCGACGAAGTCGCCGCGCGTGGATACGCCGAGGCGACCTATAGCGGGATCGCGGCGCGGGTGGGCACCAGCAAGCCTGTCCTCTACCGCCGTTGGGCGAGCAAAGCGGAGATGGTGCTGGCTGCCGTCGCGGCCAGGTCGCATCGGCTCGGCGGGGAGTTTCCCGATACCGGCACGCTGGCCGGCGATCTGGTCGCGGTGCTGATCGCGGTGCGGGCCTGGCTGCCCGGGGTCGGGCGGGCGACCGTACTGGGTTTGCTCGCCGAACTGGACGACCGGCTGATCGAGCAGCTGCGGTCGCTGCTGTTCCAGCGTGGCAGCGTGCTGCTGCACTCGGCGGTGCGGCGGGCTCGGTCACGCGGCGAGCTCGGCGCATCCGAGGTCCCCGATCAGGTGCTGGCGCTTCCATTCGACCTCGCCCGCCACGATCTGCTGATCCGCGGTGTCCTGACCGACGAGCGCATCAATGAGATCGTTCACGACCTGGTGGTACCGGTGTTGCGGCACCACAGCTTCGACCTACCGCCGAGCCGGGACCGCCCGGGCTCCAACGAGTAGACAGGCCGCGCCGCCCAGCATCGGCGATCCACCCGCCCCCACTCACACGACAGGAACCCCAATGTCCAGCCTCAGTCGCCTCACCGGACTCTCCCGCCGCCTCAACCCCTTGCTCGCGCCGCTCGCCCGCACCCTGCCGCCCCTGGCGGTGCTGCACCATCAGGGGCGCCGCAGCGGCCGCCGCTACGACACCCCGGTGCAGGCCTACCGCACCGACACCGGGTTCGTCGTCGCGCTCGCCTACACCACCGAGGCCGATTGGGCGCACAACCTGCTCGCCGCCGGGAGCGGCGAGATCACCCGTGCCCGACAGCGTTACACCATCACCGACCCGCATCGTCGCGGCCGTGAAGCGGATCGCCACCTGCCCGCATTCATAGCGTGGATGTTCCGCGCGCTCGGCATCGACGAGTTCGTCGAATTCGACGCGAGACCGGCGGGTCGCCACTGAGCGGCCGGCCCGGGTCGCCGCGGGTCGGCTCAGGAGGCGGGTTCCAATGGGAATCCGGTACCGGGCGGTGGCCGGGGGCGGTCTCGACCGGAGCGCGGATCTACTTGCGCCAGGGCGTTGTCGCTAGTCGGCCGCGCGCCCGCACGCAACCTCTCCGGCGGTCCCGATGTGGACCCATGTGGATCACATTTGTGCTGCTCAGGGAGTTGTCGGTGCGGTGCGGGGCCGCCGCGTAGATAGGATCGTCCGCATGATCAACCGGGTGCGCTCCCTTCCTCGCCGTACCGGTGTCGCGGCCGGAATCCTGGCGTGCGCGGCCGCCGGTCTGGTGCTCAGCACCCCGCACGCCGCCGCCGCGCCCGCGGCGGGGTTCCCGGTACCGCCGCTCACCGAAGTCGCGGCGGCCGGCACCGAGGGGCTGGACCCGCTGCTGGCGCTGGCCTACACCATGGCCGAGCAGGAAGCACACGCGCAGGGTGTGCCGATGTCGATCAATTCCGGCTACCGCAGCCCCGGAGAGCAGCGGGCGATGTGGGAGGACGGGCTGGCCACCTACGGAACCCCCGAGGAGACCCGGCGCTGGGTGCTGCCGCCGGAGGAGTCCACGCACGTCACCGGCCGGGCCGTCGATATCGCGCCCCGGGAGGGCGCGGCGTGGCTCGAGGCCAACGGCAACCGCTGGGGACTCTGCCGGACGTTCGACAACGAGTGGTGGCATTTCGAGCTGGTCACGCTGCCGGGGACCGGGTGCCCGGCTCGAGTGCCCGACGCCGCGCACCGCTGAACCACGGACGGGTACGGGGGCTCTGCGCCCGCCCGCGCGACCACGCGCGGTGGCGTATCGAGCAGATGCGCTCCGGCGACGGGATGCCCGTTGCCGCATGCCGTCGGTTCGGCGGGCCGACGTCGTCCGGCGGTCCGGCGTCTTCTGGAACGGCCCGGTGCGGTCAGACACCCGATAGCGACCTGAGTTCGTCCAGGAAGCTCCGGGTGCGCGGGTCGCCCGGGAAGTTCGCGACCAGTTCGTGCGCCACCTCGCTGCCGATGCACAGCAGCGACGGCAGCGAGCGTCGCTGCGCCTCGAACGCGCGTAACCCCTGCGCGACGGCCAATTCGAGATCGCGGGCGCGCGCGGCCACCACGGCCAGCGTCAGCCGGGCTTCGGCGACCCGCATCGGATTGCGGACCGTGCCGTCGAGGGCGATCGAATCGGCGAGCACCGCGCGGGCATAGGTTTCGGCGTGCGCGTCGTCGCCGACCACGCGGCAGCAGTCCATGGCGTAGAAATCGAACTTCTGCGGGTCCACGACGAAGTGATTGTCGAGATCGTCGGGATGGCCGAGCCGGTTCAACAGGGTGCGGCCCTCGGTCAGCGCCGCGTCCACCGCGGTGCGGTCGCCGAGCCGGGCCCAGGCCTTCGCGCGCTGCGCGGCGAGCTGCACGCCGACACCGGTGGCCGCGCATTCCGCCGGAACCGCCTCGGCCGCCTGGATGACGCCGCGATGATTGCCCTGGGTGAGCGCGAACCAGGCCGCCAGTTCCGAACTCCAGCCGATGATCTCGGGGTGCCCGGCCTCCTGGCCCAGCGACCGCGCCGCACGGCGGGTGGCCTCGGCGCTGCTGCGCCGGCCCAGATCGTAATCCAGGCAGCCGAGCAGCAGGGCGACCCAGCCCGCCAGCTCCAGCACCTCTTTGTGCTGCGCCAGAGTGAGGCGGCTGTCGAGCAGCGCGGCGATCCGGCGCAACCAGCCCGACGCCTCGCGATGCAGTTCGTGCGGATCGGTATCGGCGTAGTCGCAGCACAATCGCTGGGCGGTGATCCGCACGGCGTCCAGGGTGGCGGTCGAGATATCGGACATCCGTAGGCGGCCCATGAATTCGAGCGTGTCCATCCCGGTGGCGGTGAGCAATTCGTCGTCGCGGCTCGGGCGGGCCTTGGGAAAGAACGCCGCCGCCACCGAATCGAAGGCGGCCGCGATGAGCGGCGCGTAGAAATCGTCGGGACGCGATTCGCCGGATTCCCAACGCCGCCAATTACGTAGCAGGGTGCTGTCGGTCGGGAGATTATGGGACGACTTGGCGCGCAGGGCGCGTACGGCGTCCGCCTGTGACCACCCACGCGCATCACGTTCCGAGCGCATCCGGATGGCCCACAGCGGACGATCTTCAGCAGCAGTCACGTCGCCAGTATTGCACCAGCAAACTTTCCGTGGACCCCAGAGGGCATCCAGATGTCCCCCGCATGACCTCTTCTGCCCTAGTCGGCGTTCGGTCATGCTCGAATCGGGCCGGTTCCGTGCCGGTTCAAGCAACACCCCCGCGAATGCGGGAGGAGATCTCCGGAGCAGTAATGGTTCCCCGCCCGGTGCGGGGGAGGATTCAGGAGGTTCGGGTGGAAGCGTTGGTGTACGGGTATTTACGCGACGATCTGGCCGCGGGCGAAGGCGACGATATGGAGGCCGCGCTACGCGAGCTGGCCGATGCCCAGGGACTGTGCTTCGCCGCGACATTCCACGAATCACACCCCGGTGACGGGACGGCGTTCGCCGAACTGACCCGGGAACTCCAACGAGCCGACGCGCACCATGTGGTGGTGCCGTCGCTCGATCACCTCACCGGCCAGGTGATTCCACGCGAACTGCTGATCGCGAAACTGGCCAGTGACGCCGCCGCCCGAATCTGGTCGGTGGCCGGCTGAACCGGCGACCCGGCGGCTCGGGCGCACCCCCTCAGCGACCGAAGCCGCCGGGTCCCCGTCGCCGCAGATACTTCTCGAATTCGGCTGCCAGGGCATCGCCGTCGATCTTGGCCATCGCCTCGTTCACATCGATCGCGGCGTCGCCGCGCTCCTCCAGCGAACGCACATACTCGGCGATCTCGTCGTCGGCGTCGGTCATCTCGTTGACCGTCGACTCCCATTCCTCGGCCTGCTGCGGTAGTTCCCGCAACGGCACCTCGATATCGAGGACATCCTCGACCCGGTGCAGCAACGCGATCGTCGCCTTCGGATTCGGCGGCTGCGAGACGTAGTGCGGAACCGCGGCCCAGAACGACACCGCCGGGACACCCGCTTTCACACATTCGTCCTGCAGGACCCCGGTGATCCCGGTGGGCCCCTCGTAGCGGGTCTGCTCCAGATTGAACTGCTCGGCCGCCTCCTTGCTGTACGCGGAACCGGTCACCGGTACGGGTCGGGTGTGCGGGGTGTCGGCCAGCAGCGCACCCAGGATCACCACGGTCTGCACATTCAGTTGATCGATGAACTCGAGCAGATCGGCGCAGAAGCGCCGCCACCGCATATTCGGTTCGATACCGCGTAGCAACACCACATCGCGGTCGCTCCCGGGCGGGGAGCACACCGACAGGACGGTCGCCGGCCAGACGATCTCCCGGGTGACGCCTTCCACCTGCCGCACCATCGGCCGGTTCACCTGGTAGTCGTAGTAGTCCTCGGAATCGAGTTCGGCCAGCGGCCGCGCATCCCAGATCAACTCCAGGTGTTCCACCGCCCCACTGGCCGCGTCACCAGCATCGTTCCACCCCTCGAAGGCGGCGACGAGCACCGGGTCGCGCAACGCGGGCAGTTCCCGATCCACCGGAGATTCACTCGAGCTCACCCCTGCCAGCCTACGGTGCGGCCCGGCACCGGCGCGCAGTATCGGTTCGGCCGCGCCTGTCGCACCCCGGCGGCGGCTGCACCCCTTGTTCGCAACCGTGTGCGGGTAGCCCTCCTGTTCCCAACTATTTGCGGACCGCACCGCTGTTCCCAACTGTTTGCGGGCCGCGCCTGCTGTGCCCGACTGTGTGGGCGCGCTTGTTGTGCCCGACTGTGTGGGCGCGCTTGTTGTGCCCGACTGTGCGGGCCGCGCCTGCTGTGTGCCCGACCATGTGCGGGCGCGCCCGCTGTGGCCGCCCGCACAGCCCGCGAGCTAGGGGCAGAGCGTGACGGAGGCTCCCACTAGTCTGGATCCATGTCTGCCTCCCGCTCCGCCGAGTTCGACACCACTTTGCTCGACACCCTCGCCCGGCGTGTTGTGATCGGCGACGGCGCGATGGGCACGATGCTGCAGGCCGTGGATCTCACACTCGACGACTTCCGCGGCCTGGAGGGCTGCAACGAGATCCTCAACGACACCCGGCCCGAGGTGCTGCGGCATATCCACCGGTCCTATTTCGAGGCCGGCGCCGACGCCGTGGAGACCAATACCTTCGGCTGCAACCTGCCCAACCTCGCCGACTACGGGATCGCCGACCGGATCCGGGACCTTTCGGAGAAGGGCACCCGGCTGGCCCGCGAGGTCGCCGACGAGATGGGCCCCGGACCCGACGGCGTGCCGCGCTACGTTCTCGGTTCGATGGGGCCCGGCACCAAGCTCCCCACTCTCGGGCATGCTCCGTACGCGGCCCTGCGCGACGCCTATACCGAAGCCGCGCTCGGCATGCTCGACGGCGGCGCCGACGCGGTCCTCGTGGAGACCTGCCAGGACCTGCTGCAGGTCAAGGCCGCCATCACCGGTACCCACCGGGCCATGGAGCAGGTCGGCCGCCGTATCCCGATCATCACCCACGTCACGGTGGAGACCACGGGCACCATGCTGGTGGGCAGTGAGATCGGCGCGGCGCTCACCGCGCTCGAACCCCTGGGCATCGACCTGATCGGCCTCAACTGCGCCACCGGACCGGACGAGATGAGCGAGCATCTGCGCTACCTCTCCCAGCACGCCCGTATCCCGGTATCGGTGATGCCCAACGCCGGGCTGCCGGTGCTCGGCTCGCACGGCGCCGAGTACCCGCTGACCCCCGAGGAGCTGGCCGCGGCACTGCGCGGTTTCGTCGCCGACTACGGTCTGGCCCTGGTCGGCGGCTGCTGCGGCACCACCCCGGAACACATCCGCCAGGTCGCCGCGGCGGTCCGCGAGGTCGAAACCGGGCTGGCGCCGGTCGGGCAGCGCCGCTCGCCCGAACCCGAGCCGAGTATCTCGAGCATGTACACCGCGGTGCCGTTCCAGCAGGACGCGAGTGTGCTGATGATCGGCGAACGCACCAACGCCAACGGGTCCAAGGCGTTCCGCGAGGCCATGCTCGCCCAGGATTGGACGAAATGCCTCGATATCGCCAAGGATCAGACCCGCGACGGCGCCCATATGCTCGATCTGTGCGTCGACTACGTCGGCCGTGACGGCGCCGTCGATATGTCGGAACTGGCTTCCCGGCTGGCCACCGCGTCCACGCTGCCGATCATGCTCGACTCCACCGAGACCCCCGTCCTGCGCGCGGGACTGGAACATCTGGGTGGGCGCTGCGCGGTGAACTCGGTGAACTTCGAGGACGGCGACGGCCCCGAATCGCGCTATCAGCAGACCATGCGCCTGGTGTCCGAACACGGCGCCGCGGTGGTCGCGCTGACGATCGACGAGGAGGGCCAGGCCCGCACCGCCGAGCACAAGGTCGCCATCGCCGAGCGGCTCATCGCCGATATCACCGGCAACTGGGGCCTGCGCGACAGCGATATCATCATCGACACCCTCACCTTCACCCTCGGCACCGGGCAGGAGGAGTCGCGGCGCGACGGCCTGGAGACCATCGAGGCCATCCGTGAGCTCAAACGCCGCCATCCCGAGGTGCAGACAACGCTGGGTCTGTCGAATATCTCGTTCGGCCTGAACCCCGCCGCGCGGCAGGTGCTGAACTCGGTGTTCATGAACGAATGCGTCGAGGCCGGGCTGGACAGCGCCATCGTGCACGCGTCGAAGATCCTGCCGATGAGCCGGATCCCGGACGAACAGCGCGAGACGGCGCTGGACCTCGTCTACGACCGCCGCCGGGAGGGCTACGACCCGCTGCAGACGCTCATGGGGCTCTTCGAGGGTGTGACGACCGCCGATTCCCGCGCCTCCCGCGCCGACGAACTGGCCGCGCTGCCGCTGTTCGAACGCTTGGAGCGGCGCATCGTCGACGGCGAGCGGGGCGGTATGGAAGCCGACCTCGACGAGGCGATGGGGGAGGTCCCGCCGCTGCGGATCATCAACGAGACCCTGCTGTCCGGGATGAAAACCGTCGGCGAACTGTTCGGGTCCGGGCAGATGCAGCTGCCGTTCGTGCTGCAGTCGGCCGAGGTCATGAAGCTCGCTGTGGCCCATCTGGAACCGCATATGGAGGCCACCGACGACAGCGGCAAAGGCCGCGTGGTGCTCGCCACGGTCAAGGGCGATGTGCACGATATCGGCAAGAACCTGGTGGACATCATCCTGTCCAACAACGGCTACGAGGTGGTGAACCTCGGGATCAAACAACCCATCGCGACCATCCTCGACGCCGCGCTGGACAAGAAGGCCGATGTCATCGGTATGTCCGGACTGCTGGTGAAATCCACCGTGGTGATGAAGGAGAACCTGGAGGAGCTCAACTCCCGGGGAGTCGCCGACCAGTTCCCGGTGTTGCTCGGCGGCGCCGCGCTCACCCGGTCGTATGTGGAGAACGATCTCACCGACGTCTACCACGGCGATGTGCACTACGCCCGCGACGCGTTCGAGGGCCTGCGGCTGATGGACGAGATCATGTCGCGCAAACGCGGCGACGGTCCCGACCCGGACAGCCCGGAGGCCGTCGCGGAACGGAAGAAGGTGGCCGAACGCAAGGCACGGCACGAACGTTCGCGCCGGATCGCCGAACAGCGGCGCGCCACCGAGACGCCGATCGAGGTACCCGACCGGTCGGATGTGGCCGCCGATGTGCCGGTGCCGGTGCCGCCGTTCTGGGGCACCCGGGTGATCAAGGGCCTGCCGGTGCACGAGTACTCCGGACTGCTGGACGAACGGGCGCTGTTCCTCGGCCAGTGGGGTCTGCGGGGTCAGCGCGGTGGCGAGGGGCCCGGCTATGAGGAACTGGTGGAGTCCGACGGCCGGCCGCGACTGCGGGCCTGGCTCGACGAGCTCAGCACCCAGGGCGTGCTACAGCACGCCGCCGTGGTGTACGGCTATTTCCCGGCCGTCTCCGAGGGCGACGACGTCGTCGTGCTCACCGAACCGGAACCCGATGCTCCGCAGCGTCACCGCTTCACCTTCCCGCGCCAGCAGCGGGACCGGTTCCTGTGCGTCGCCGACTTCATCCGCTCGCGCGAAGACGCGCGGCGGACCGGGCAGGTGGATGTGCTGCCGTTCCAGCTGGTCACCATGGGTCAGCCGATCGCCGATTTCGCCAATCAGCTCTTCGCCGCCGACAACTACCGGGACTACCTGGAAGTGCACGGAATCGGCGTCCAGCTGACCGAGGCGCTCGCCGAGTACTGGCATCGCCGGATCCGCGAGGAGCTCACCCTGGAGGGACACGCGATCGCCGAAACCGATCCGGCCGATGTCGCCGACTATTTCAAACTCGGTTACCGGGGTGCGCGCTACTCGTTCGGGTACGGCGCCTGCCCGGACCTGGAGGATCGCGCCAAACTGGTGGACCTGCTCGATGCCGCGCGGCTCGGGGTGACGCTGTCGGAGGAACTGCAGTTGCACCCGGAGCAGTCGACGGATGCGTTCGTCCTGCTGCATCCGGAGGCCAAATACTTCAGTGTCTGAGGCGCGATAAACCTTTCGCGAGTGTGATTGTCATCACCGCGCGGTTCGTTCGGCTCGGCCGGCGCGGCGTAGGATCCGGAAAACGCAGGTGAACGGCATTCGGCGGGGTCGGCGATCCCGTACTGCCCGCGCGGGTTCCGGGTGCCGGAGCGTACGATTTCCGGGAATTTCCGCTGAGGTTCCCGCCGAATGAGAGTGCCGACAACGTTGTCGGGTAATTCGGTCGCGCGGGTCCGGAGCGGAGCCGTAGGCAGCCGCCTGTGACGCGCGGAGTGCTGGAAGACTCGGCGGCGAACAGAAGGGGCCACGACAGAGATGACCAAGGATCGGCTGATCGCCGGACGGTATCGGCTCACGGATCCCATCGGCACCGGCGCCATGGGTGTGGTGTGGCGGGCCCTCGATATCCGGCTCCAGCGCACCGTCGCGGTCAAACAGGTGCTGCTCGGACCCAACCTGACCGACCAGCAGACCGCGGAAGCGCGCAAACGCGCACTGCGCGAAGGCCGTATTGCCGCGCGCCTGCACCACCCCAACGCGATATCGGTGTTCGACGTCGCGGACGAGGACGGTCAGCCGTGGCTGGTGATGGAGTACATGAACGCGCCGAGCCTGGCCAGCCGGTTGAATCTCGACGGCACCATGGGGCCGCTCGAGGTCGCCCGGCTCGGTGCCCAGGCGGCCGCGGCGCTGGCCGCGGCCCACGACGCGGGGATCGTGCATCGCGATGTGAAACCGGCGAATCTGCTGGTGGGCGATGACGGTACGGTGAAGATCACCGATTTCGGCATCTCTCGTGCCACCGGCGATGTCACCGTCACGGCCACCGGTTTCCTGGCCGGTACCCCCGCCTACCTCGCGCCCGAGGTGGCGCGTGGCGAGCAGCCGATTCCGGCGTCGGACGTGTTCGCGCTCGGATCGACGCTCTACCACTCGATCACCGGTCGCCCGCCGTTCGGCGACGGCGACAACCCGCTGGCCGTCCTGCACGCGGTCGCGGGCGGCCAGGTCGAGCAGCCGCCCGGTACGGGCGCGCTCGGGCCGGTGCTGATGCGGCTGCTGGCAACCGAAGTCGCGACCCGGCCCACCATGGACGAGGCGCGCGTCATGCTCGAAGAGGTGGCCGCCGGCCGGGCGCCGATACCGGTGGACGCGGCGCCGTCCACCGCTACCAAGGTCCTGCCCGTCGACCACGCCGCCACCACCGCACTGCCCACCGATCCGGCCCCTGCCCCCGGGGCGGCGGCCGCCGCCCCGGGCGGACCCGCGTTCCGCGATTCGGGCCGGTCGGCCGCACCCCACGGTCCGGGACCGGTGCCGCCTGCCGCCTCGTCGCCGGCGTCCCGTCCGGACGCGGGCGGCGGGGCCCGGACCAGGACGGCGGTGCTGGCCGGTGCCGCGGCACTCGTTCTCGTGGTCGTGATCGGCTTGCTGCTGGCCAACGGTGGCGGGGACGGTGATTCGGCCGCGCAGGCTCCGGGGACCTCTCAGGCGGTGGCCCCGGACGAACCGGATACCACCGAGGCCGATACCTCGACCACCGATCGGCCGTCGGACACGACCACCACCGCGGCGCCGTCGACCACCACGGCCGAGAACGGTCCGCCGTCGCCCGCGCGCGTGGAGCAGTTCGTTCGCGGCTACTACGGCCTGCTGCCCGGCAACCCGTCCGCGGCCTGGGCGCAGTTGTCGCCCGGATACCAGGCCACCACCGGCGGCTACGCCGAGTACACCCGGTGGTGGTCGACCATCTCCGCGGTCAGCATCGGTGCGGTGACCCCGTCGGGCACCGGCGCGGCCGTTGCCACCCTCACCTACACGATGAGCAACGGTGCGGTGCAGTCGGAGAGCCGCTCGTTCCAGGTGGCGCCCGCGGGTGGTCAATTGCAGATCACCGCGTCCCAGCTGCAATGAGTTCGTCGGCGGCCGATGCCGGCTCGGATTTCCGGTGCCGATACGGTCGGCCGAGGGTTCGCGGCCGTGCGCCGGGAACCGGCGATGTGATCCACCGCGACGAAAGGCCGTACGGATGACCCAGCTCGCCGGGGTGTTGTGGGATATGGACGGGACCCTGCTCGATTCGGAGAAGCTCTGGGATATCGGCGTCCGGGAACTGGCACGCGAACTGGGGCGGGAGATGACCCAGGAGATCCGCCACGCGCTGATCGGGGCGTCCGGGGCCGACGCCCTGCGGATCATGTTCACCGAACTCGGTGTGGACCCGGATCCCGACGCGGTGGCGGAGGCCGGCCGCTTTCTGGACCGCCGCGTCACCGAACTGATGACGGGGCCGATCCCGTGGCGTCCGGGCGCGCAGGAGGCACTGGATGCGGTGCGCGCCGCGGGCCTGCCCTGCGCGCTGGTGACCAATACCAAGCGGTCGCTGACCGAGCTGGCGCTGGAGACCCTGGGTCGTGACCGGTTCGATGTCTCGGTCTGCGGTGACGAGGTGCCCCACGGCAAACCGGATCCGGCCGTATACCTCCGGGCGGCGGATCTGCTGGGTCTGAACCCTCGGGACTGTGTGGCGGTCGAGGATTCGGTGGCCGGGGTCGCCGCGGCCGCGGCCGCGGGGTGCGGGGTCCTGGTGGTGCCGTGTGAGATCCCGGTGCCGGTGCATCCGTCCCGGGTGCACCGCGACAGCCTGACCGCGCTGTCGCGGGCCGACCTCGAGCAGGTGCTGAATCTTCGCCGCACGGTCGCTCCGGGGCCGGCCGCCGCGTCCTGACCGGTCGGCCCGGATACCGCTACCGAGTCGAATCATCCGATCACCGGGTGTTTTTCGCGTTCCCCGGTGTTTCCGTTGGTGGCGTATGACAACGCGGGATCGTGAATAGTGTTGCGGATCAACAAGACCGAACGGTCCGTGACCGGACTCACCAGCTATCTCAAGCATTCACCGGGCGTGTCGCAGACAGTCCGATAACAATATCGTTATGGCCGCCACGGTGACCTTGGATGAAATCGTCGACACTTCCCGTTACCCGCTCGCCGAACCCGATACGCCCGGGTGGCGTGCCGCGGTCGCGGCGGCGCGGGCCGATCTGGCCGAGGACGGCTGTACCGTTCTGCGCGAGTTCATCCGGCCCGAGCTGCACGCGCTGCTCGCGGAACAGGGCGAGCGGATGGCGCCGCACGCCTACTACCGCACCGAACGGGTCAACGCCTACAACATTCCCCTCGACACCGAGCTGCCCGAGGATCATCCCGGCCGGATCGTGTTCGAACGCGGGAACGCCTTCGTCCCGCGTGACCGCATTCCCGTCGGCGCGCTGATCCACCAGCTCTACACCGACGACCTGTTCCAGCGCTTCCTCGCCGACTGCTTCGGCCGCACCCACCTGCACGAATTCGCCGACCCGCTGGCCGGGCTCGTGCTCAACGTGGTGGCGCCGGGCCAGTCGCATCCCTGGCATTTCGACACCAACGAGTTCACCGTCAGCATGCTCACCGCGCCGCCCGAGTCCGGCGGCGAGTTCCAATACTGCCCCGGTATCCGTTCCCCACAGGTCGAGAACCTCGCCGAGGTGCGCGCGGTGATCACCGGATCCGGCGATCGGCTGGTCCGGCGCCTGGTCCTGCGGCCCGGCGACCTCCAACTGTTCCAGGGCCGATACTCCCTGCACCGGGTGTCACCGGTGGCGGGCGGGACCGCCCGGCATACGGCGATCTTCGCCTACAGCGACCGTCCCGGTGTCATCGGCACCGTGGAGCGCACCCGTCAGCTTTTCGGGCGGGTGCTCCCCGATCATCTCGCCGCGGCCGACGCCGTCCGGGGTGACCGGCTGCTCGATTGATCGAGGACACGATCGAGTAGATACAGCCCCAGGAGAGGAACACAACGTGCCAGTGCCGTTGCACACCACCGGGAAAGCATCCTTCGACGACATCTACTCGAGGCCCGACCCCCGCGACTACTACGCACGGATGTCGGAATTGGACTACCGCATCCCGGAACTGGCGAAACCGCATCTGCGCCGGCAGATCGACGAATGGCGCGCCGCCACGGGCACGGCCCCGAGCGTGCTCGACATCGGCTGTTCCTACGGGGTGAACGCGGCCCTGCTGCGGCTGGACACCACCCTCGCCGAACTCGCCGATTCGTACGCCGATCCGGCGACGGCGACGGACGAGTTCGTCGCTCGCGACCGGGCCCGTCTCGCCGGCCGGGACGCCCTGCCGGGGGTGCGCTTCCTCGGTATGGACGCCTCCGCGCCCGCGTTGGACTATGCGCGGGCCGCCGGATTGCTCGACGCGGTGGTGCACGCCGACCTCGAGGCCGGCGATCCCACCGACGAACAGCGCGAGATCCTGGCCTCGGCGGATCTGGTGGTCTCGACCGGCTGTATCGGATACGTCACCGAGAAGACGATCGCCCGGATCGCCACCGCGCACCCCGACCGCCGCCCCTGGATGGCCCATTTCGTGCTGCGCATGTACGGTTTCGGACCTATCGAGGCGGAACTGGCAGCATTGGGTTACCACACCCGGCGGATGCCCGGCGAGTTCGCCCAGCGCCGGTTCGCCTCGGCGGCCGAACGAGAACAGGTACTCGGTACGCTGACCGCGAACGGGACCGATCCGGCGGGCCTGGAGGACGAGGGTCGGCTGTATGCCAATCTCTATGTGTCCCGGCCACTTTCGTCGAAGTTACCTGCCGAGTGAACCCGCCGGGCACAGTCCGACGACCGAGTGAGAACGACCGAACCGGAGAGACCGACTTGACCGAACGCACCTTCGCCGCCGAAGACCAGCTCCCACGCGTCCCGCTGCCGGCCCTCGAGGACAGCTGCGCGCGCTTCGTCCAGTGGTGCACCCCGCTGCTGACCGCCGAGGAGCTGGCCGCCACCGAGGAGGCCGTTGCCGATCTGCTGCGTCCCGGCGGTGCGGGCCAGACTCTGCACGCCGCCCTGCGCGACTACGACGAGACGCCCGGAGTGGGCAGCTGGCTGGATCTGTTCTGGCCGTCGCGTTATCTGGGCCGGCGTGACCGGATCGCGTTGAACGCCAATTTCTTCTTCCTGTTCCGCGACGACACCGCATTGGCGAGCTCCACCGCGGCGGACCAGACCGAACGCGCCGCCGCGCTGGTCGCGGCCGCGGTCGGCTACAAAACGGCGTTGGACCAGGAGGAGATCCCCCCGGTCACCCAGCGCGGGCAGCAACTGTCCATGTGGCAGAACAAATACCTGTTCTCCGAGACGCGGATCCCCGGTGCCGAGCAGGACTCCGTGCGGGTGCCCTACACCGACGAATGGCCGGGGCCGTCCACGGCCCGGCACATCCTCGTCCTGCACCGCGGCGTCATGTTCCGGCTGGACGTCATCGGCCCCGAGGGCGACCCCTACGCCTTCGAAGACGTGACCGCCGGTCTGCGCGCGATCTTGAAATCCGCGACCGAGCCGGCGCCCGCCGGTACGTCGGTGGGACATCTCACCACCGCGGCCCGGGCCGAGTGGGCGCGGGCCCGGGCCGAGCTGCTGACCGATCCGCACAACGCCGCCGCGCTGGACACGATCGAAACGGCACTGTTCTGCGTCTGCCTGGAGGATTCCGCGCCGCGCGACGACCTGCAGGCTGCCGACACTCTCCTGCACGGTGACAGCGCCAACCGGTGGTTCGACAAATCGGTGTCGTTCATCGTGTTCGCCGACGGCCGGGCCGGTATCAATGTCGAGCACTGCGGGTTGGACGGCACCACGATCCTGTCCTTCGTCGACACTCTGCTGCAGACGCCGGTCGATGTGCACACACAGCGGTCGGGGGCGCGCGGCCAGGGCCTGCCGCCGGTCGAGCAGATCGAATTCCGGCTCGACGCCGATCAGCGTGCCGAGGTGGTCGCGGCCGGGGCGGCCTTCGCGCAGTACGCCGCCGATAACGCCACCACCACGGTGTCCTTCGAGAACTTCGGTACCGCCCGCGCGAAACAGCTCGGTATCTCGCCGGACGCGTTCGCCCAGCTGAGCTACCAGCTCGCGCACCGCCGCAGCAAAGGGATCACCGGCGCCACCTACGAATCCATCGCCACCCGGCAGTATCGCAACGGTCGCACCGAGGCGATGCGCGTGGTGACCCCGGAGATCGTCGCGTTCGCCGACACCATGCAGGACCCGGCGGCCGATACCACGGCGAAGCTCGCCGCGGCCCGCGCCGCCGCGGCGGCCCACGTGGAACGGGCCAAACAGTGCCAGTCGGGTGCGGCGCCCGAACAGCACCTGTGGGAACTCGAATGGATCCAGCGGCGGCGCGGCGCCGAACTCGGCGTCACCGAGCCGATACCGCTGTACCGCAGCCCGGGCTGGACGATCATGCGGGACGACTATCTGAGCACCAGCTCCGCGCCGTCGGTGAACATCAGCTACTTCGGGTTCGGTTCCACCAGCCCGACCTGCATCGGTATTGCTTACGTACTGCTGCCCGATCGGTGGAACCTGTATCTGGCCACCCCGGCGGCGGTCGCCGGCGAGATGCACGCCTTCGCCGGTCACCTGCGCACCGCGGTCGCCGAACTGGAGGACCTGCTCGCCGGAGCGTGATCCGGGCCCGCGCGCTCCGCCCGAACGGGCGCCACGACACAGCGGTGCCCACTCGGGCGGAGGCATGGCGCGGTGGTCTGAAACAATGACCTGCCGTGAAGACTTTCGAGGCCCTGTTCGCCGAACTCCAGGATCGCGCAGCCACCCGTCCCGCCGGGTCGGGCACCGTCGCCGCACTGGACGCGGGCGTCCATACCCAGGGCAAGAAGGTGCTGGAGGAGGCCGGTGAGGTGTGGTTGGCCGCCGAACACGAAGGCGACGAAGCCCTCGCCGAGGAGATCTCGCAGCTGCTGTACTGGGTGCAGGTGCTGATGGTGGGTCGGGGTTTGCGGCTGGAGGACGTCTACCGACATCTGTAGACGCCCCGACCATTCCTCCGAAGCCGAAAGGACCAGGCACCATGCTGCGTGTCGCCGTACCCAACAAGGGCGCACTCTCCGAAACCGCGACCGCCATCCTCACCGAGGCCGGCTATCGCAAACGCACCGATTCCCGCGATCTCACCGTGCTCGATCCGGCCAACCAGGTGGAATTCTTCTTCCTGCGGCCCAAGGACATCGCCATCTACGTCGGCTCCGGTGAGCTCGACCTGGGCATCACCGGCCGGGACCTGTCCCTGGATTCCGGCGCCCCCGTCCAGGAACGTCTCTCGCTCGGCTTCGGCGGCTCCACCTTCCGCTATGCCGCGCCGCAGGGACAGGACTGGAAGGTCGACGATCTGCAGGACAAGCGGATCGCCACCTCCTACCCGAACCTGGTGCTCGCGGATCTGGCTCGGCGCGGTATCGAAGCCGAGGTGATCCGGCTCGACGGCGCGGTGGAGATCTCCATCCAGCTCGGGGTCGCCGACGCGATCGCCGATGTGGTCGGCTCCGGCCGGACGCTGCGCCAGCACAATCTGGTCGCCTTCGGGGAATCGCTGTGCGATTCGGAGGCCGTGCTGATCGAACAGGCCGACTCCGATCAGCGCGACCGCGCGCGTAACCAGCTGATCGCCAGGGTCAAGGGCGTGGTGTTCGCTCAGCAATACCTGATGCTGGACTACGACTGCCCGAAGAGCCTGCTGGAACGTGCCGCGGAGATCACGCCCGGCCTGGAATCGCCGACGGTGGCGCCGCTGGCCGACCCCGGATGGGTGGCGGTCCGCGCACTGGTCCCGCGTAAGGAAGGCAACGTGCTCATGGACCGGCTCGCCGAGCTCGGTGCTCGGGCGATCCTGGCCACCGATATTCGCTCCTGTCGCGCCTTCTGAGAGCTGTCCGACGGCCGTCCGGGGGTGTGGAACCCCCGGACGGCCCGCGCGGATGATCTCAGTCCGATACCGATTCCGCGAAGGTCTCGGCGGCGGATTCGCCGCCCGCGGGCCAACCGGGATAGGGCGGCGGGGTTCCGTCGAACGCCGGGCACAGGCTTTTGTAAGCGCAGTAATCACACAGCCAACTCGGATTCGGCGGAAAATCTCCGGTTCGCCCGGCTGTGCGCACCGCATCCCACAGGGCGATGAGCGTGCGTTCGAAGCGCAGCAGCTCGTCCTCGTCCGGCGTGTAGGTGAGCAGTTGCGCGTCGGCGAGGTAGATCAGCCGCAGTTGGGTGGGCACGACTCCGCGCGTGCGCAACAGCATCAAGGCGTAGAACTTCAGCTGGAACAGCGCCCGTGTCTCCTGGTTGGGGTTGGGCGCCCGGCCGGTCTTGTAGTCCACCACCCGCAGTTCCCCGGTGGGCGCCACGTCGATCCGGTCCACGAAACCGCGTAACGGGGCGCCGTCGGGCAGTTCGACCTCGAGCCGGGTCTCGCAGGATTGCGGGTCGAACCCACGCGGGTCCTCGAGCCGGTAGTAGGTGCGGACCAGGGCGCGGACTTCGTCGAGGAATCCCTCGAGCTCGACATCTCCGTCGAGCAACTGGGCCGATTCGGGCCGCTCGGCGGCGACCCGCGTCCAGGCCGGGCCGGCCAGCGTCATCGCCCGCTCGGGGCCGCGCTCGGCCGCCGGCAGCGCGTAGAGATCTTCCAGGACCGCGTGCACCACGGTGCCGCGCACCGCCTGGCGCGACGGCGGCTCGGGAATCCGGTCGATCGTACGGAACCGGTACTTCAGCGGGCACTGCTTGAAATCGGCTGCGCGCGAAGGGGACAGCGCCGGCCGCGCGGGCGGTGGTGCCGATTCGAGGCCGGAACCGGCCGGGGGCGTGCTCGGTGGCGCTGACATACCTGGCAGGCTATCCGGCGGCACCGACACGGTGTCCGCGCCCGGTGATTCGGCCGGGCGCATTCCCCATCGCGAACGGAGATCCATGACGGCCAGACGGACCGGGCCATTCGTCGTCGGCGACCGGGTGCAGCTGACCGACGCCAAGGGCAGGCTGTACACGGTGCTGCTGGAACCGGGCAAACAGTTCCACACCCACCGCGGCGCCATCGACCACGACCAGCTGATCGGCGCCGACGAGGGCACCCTGGCCCATTCGAACAACGGCACCCCCTACCTGGCCCTGCGGCCCCTGCTGACCGATTACGTGATGTCCATGCCGCGCGGGGCGGCGGTGATCTACCCCAAGGACGCCGCGCAGATCGTGCACGAGGGCGATATGTTCCCCGGCGCCCGGGTGCTCGAGGCGGGCGCGGGTTCGGGTGCGCTGACCTGCTCGCTGCTGCGCGCGGTGGGGCCGGACGGTGCGGTGGTCTCCTATGAGATCCGCGAGGATCACGCCGAGCACGCGGTCCGCAATGTGGAGCGGTTCTTCGGCGAACCGCCTGCGAACTGGCAGCTGACGATCGGTGATGTCGCCGACTACGACGGGGAGCGGGTGGATCGCGCGATCCTGGACATGCTGGCGCCGTGGGACGCGCTGCCGGCGGTCTCGCGGGCGCTGGTACCGGGCGGGGTGCTGATCGTCTACGTGGCGACGGTGACCCAGCTCTCCAAGCTGGTGGAGGCCCTGCGCGAGCAGCAGTGCTGGACCGAGCCCAGATCCTGGGAATCGATGGTGCGCGGGTGGCACGTGGTGGGGCTGGCGGTGCGGCCCGAACACCGGATGCAGGGCCATACCGCGTTCCTGGTGAGCGCCCGCCGGCTGGCCGAAGGGGTGGTCACCCCGAAACCGCAGCGGCGGCCGTCGAAGGGCTGATCGGACGCTCGCGCAGGACACCGCGGGGCCGCGGTAGCGCCGGATCACCGGCGCTACCGCGGCCCCGCGGGTGCTGTCCGGCTAGGCCGCAGCGCAGGGGATCTGCGCGAAGCCGAGCAGTACGCAGGCGCCGGAATCCGAGAGCTTCCACACATCGTCCTGGTGCTGCCAGGTGAGTTCCATCGGGGGCGCGCTCTGCCCCATGGGGCTGGTGATGGTGGTCTGACCGGTGGTCGTATCGCCGTTCACCTTGATGTCGGCGACCTGGAACGTGATGCCCCGGTAGGTCTGCAAAGCGGCGTTGAGCTGCTCGAAGTTGCTCCGCCGGTGCTCGCCGTCGACGACCAGGCCGACCTTCTCGTCCACCGAGACATCCGGGTTTGCGATGGCCACCAGATTGGCCTGTAGGCTCTCCGCGGTGGGCGCGGCCGCGGAGTCGCCGTGATCGTGGTCGTGCTCGGCGGCGCTGGTGGCGGCCGCGACACTGCTGGTAGCCGCGCTGCCGGCGGCGGTGTCGGAGCTGTCGTCGTCCGATCCGCATGCCGTCAGTCCCACCGCGAGGGCGATGGCCGCGGCCGCCGCTGCCGCGACTCGGGACAGCCGGTGTGTCCGGGCGGGAAGTTGCATAGCTGGCAACCTTTCGGCTAGTCGGTGAGCATGCCCACCGTTATCGGGTTAGGGCAGGCTAACATGGTTTGACCAGCAGATGGCCGCGGACCAGATGTGATCACGACGAAACCGTGTCGGACAGCGCAAACGGGCCGCGCCCGGTAGCGTTAATAGACCGGGACTGGGAGGAGCAGCACATGAGCCCCATCGAGAATTCGGATTCGGCGGCCTGGAGAGAACTCGAGGCAGTACGTGCCGAAGCGGCTGCACTCCGGAGGCAACTCGCCGACTCACCGGATCGCGCACGGGAATTGGAAGCCCGTATCGATTCGCTGACGATTCGCAACACCAAGCTGATGGATACCCTGAAGGAAGCGCGGCAGCAACTCGTCGCGTTGCGCGAGGAGGTCGACCGGCTCGGTCAACCGCCCAGCGGTTACGGGATTCTGATCGGTGTGTACGAGGATCAGACCGTCGACGTGTTCACCTCCGGGCGCAAGATGCGATTGACCTGCTCGCCGAACATCGACACCACGACCCTGGCCTACGGCCAGACCGTACGCCTCAACGAGGCGCTGACGGTGGTCGAGGCCGGGATGTTCGACGCTATCGGGGAGATCGGCACGCTGCGCGAAATCCTCGACGGAGGTCGCCGCGCGCTTGTCGTCGGGCATGCCGACGAGGAGCGAGTGGTCTGGTTGTCCGGACCACTGTCCAGGCTTGCCGAAGCCGACGATCTGGACGATCCGGACTCCCCGATCCGCAAATTGCGGCCGGGTGATTCCCTGCTCGTCGATACGAAGGCCGGGTTCGCGTTCGAGCGTATCCCCAAGGCCGAGGTCGAGGATCTGGTGCTCGAAGAAGTGCCCGATGTCGGCTACGAGGACATCGGTGGTCTCGGCCGCCAGATCGAGCAGATCCGCGATGCCGTGGAACTGCCCTTCCTGCACAAGGACCTCTTCCGCGAGTACGCGCTGCGCCCGCCCAAGGGAGTGCTGCTCTACGGACCTCCCGGCTGCGGCAAGACACTGATCGCCAAGGCGGTGGCGAACTCACTGGCCAAGAAGATCGCCGAGGCGCGGGGTCAGGACGCCAAGGAGGCCAAGTCCTACTTCCTCAACATCAAGGGTCCCGAACTGCTGAACAAGTTCGTGGGTGAGACCGAGCGGCATATCCGGATCATCTTCCAGCGGGCCCGGGAGAAGGCGTCCGAAGGCACACCGGTGATCGTGTTCTTCGACGAGATGGACTCGATCTTCCGCACCCGCGGCTCGGGTGTCTCCTCGGACGTCGAGACCACCGTGGTCCCGCAGCTGCTCAGTGAGATCGACGGTGTGGAAGGGCTGGAGAACGTCATCGTCATCGGCGCCTCCAACCGGGAGGACATGATCGATCCCGCGATCCTGCGGCCCGGCCGGCTGGACGTGAAGATCAAGATCGAGCGGCCGGACGCCGAATCGGCGCAGGACATCTTCTCGAAGTACCTCACCGAGACGCTGCCGCTGCACACCGACGATCTGGAAGAGTTCAAGGGCGACAAGGTGGCCTGCATCCGCGCGATGATCGAGCGGGTGGTGGACCGGATGTACGCCGAGAGCGAGGACAACCGCTTCCTGGAGGTCACCTACGCCAACGGTGACAAGGAAGTCCTGTACTTCAAGGACTTCAACTCCGGCGCCATGATCCAGAACATCGTGGACCGGTCCAAGAAGTACGCCATCAAGGCGGTGCTCGACACCGGCAACCCGGGTCTGCGGATCCAGCATCTCTACGATTCGATCCAGGACGAGTTCTCCGAGAACGAGGACCTGCCCAACACCACGAATCCCGATGACTGGGCCCGTATCTCGGGTAAGAAGGGCGAGCGGATCGTCTACATCCGCACGCTGGTCACCGGCAAGAACGCCAGTGCCAGCCGGGCGATCGACACCGAATCGAATACCGGCCAGTACCTGTAGATCCGCACGACCCGTGGGGCCGCGCTTCCGAATGGAGCGTGGCCCCACGGCTGTCCGGAGCCTGTTCGCTACGCCTGTGGAGGTACGTCCGCTACTCCGCAGTGCTCACTCGGGTCCCGAATCGTCATCCGGGAATCGTCCGGCAGCGGGACGTCGAGGTGGGGGCCGCGCGGATAGGTTCCGAGGGTCCGGTTTCGAGCTCAGGAGTATCCCGTGACCACGATCACCGACGTCGGACCCCGGCATTCGGACGCGCACCCCGCCCACTCGTTCGCCACCGGTCCGGTACTCGGTGTAGCGGCCGCGGCCGCCGTCGTGCTCGTCTGCTCGGCGACCCGCTACGGATATTTCGGGGACGAGCTGTACTTCCTGGCCGCGGGCCGGCGTCTATCGGCCGGATACGCCGATCAGGGGCCGGTGCTCCCGCTGTTGGCCGCGATGATGGACACCGCCGCGCCGGGGTCGCTGGTGGCATTGCGCCTGCCGGCCATCATCGTGACGTTGGTGGCGGTGCTGGTCAGCGCGCAGATCGCGCGGGAACTGGGCGGGGGACGCGGCGCTCAGGTGCTCACCGCCGTCGCGTACGCGACCTCGCCCTTTCTGCTGATGCAGGCCAAGAATCTGTCGACCAATGCGATCGATACCGCGCTGTGGGTGCTGATCACCTGGCTGGTGGTGCGGTGGGTTCGCACCCGCCGCGACGGATTGCTGCTGGCCGCGGCCGCGGCCACGGCGATCGATATGCAGGTCAAATGGCTGATTCCGTTCTTCTGGGTGGCGCTGGCGGTCGCCGCGCTGGTGTTCGGCCCCCGCGACCTGGTCCGGCGGCCGCTGCTGTGGTCGGGCGGGGTCGGTGTTCTGCTGGTATCGATCCCTTCGGTGCTCTGGCAGGCAGCGCACGGGTGGCCGCAAGTGGCCCTCGGGGCGGCCGTGCGCCGGGAACAGCAGTTCACCGGCGGTCCGCTGGCCTTCGTGCCCTTGGCTGTGCTCCTCGCGGGCGTGCTCGGCGCGGTACTGCTCTGTTACGGCGTCTGGGCGCTGCTACGGCACGAGTCCCTGCGTCCGTACCGCTTCCTCGGGGTGACCGCACTGCTCCTGCTGGTGATATTCCTGGTGTCCGGCGGCCGGGTCTACTACCTGGCCGGTATGTACGGGCTCGCGTTCGGGGCCGGGTCGGTGGCACTGACCACGGCCGTGGAACGTACCGAGTCGACGCGCCGCCGCCGGATGCTCGTCGGGTCCGGGGCGGTGCTGGTCACGGTGTCGCTGGTGCAGATCCTGGCCTCCACTCCCTGGCCGGCGGCCGAGGATGTCGAGCAGCCGGCGGACGACACCGCGGCCGCGATGAACATCGGGTTGTACGGCGAATTCGGCTGGCCCGAACTGGCCGCGGCGGTGGTGGCCGCCCACGCGTCGCTCACCCCCGCTGATCAGGCCGGATCGGTCGTGCTCGCGGGCAGTTATTGGCAGGCGGGCGCACTGGACCAGCTGGCCGGTGGCGAGTTGCCCGATGTCTACAGTCCGGCGCGCGGTTTCGGGTATTTCGGCGCACCGCCGGATTCGGCGACGACCATGGTGTGCGTCGGCGGTGACGAGGACCGGCTGCGGGCACAGTTCGCGGTGCTCGAACCGATCGGGCGGGTCGATACCCGGCTCGGATTCCTCGACAACACACGTGACGTCACGCTGTGGAAGTGCGCCCAGCCCAGCCGCCCGTGGGCGCAGGTGTGGCCGGAGTGGAGGCATATGTAGCCGGCAGGCGCGGAACCGGGGCGGGCCGCAGCGCCGGGTCCCGGGCCGGCTGCGGCCCGGGCTACGCTCGGCGCCATGAGCACTCCGGAAGCCGAGATCTGGCACAACCCACGCTGCACCAAGAGCCGGGCCGCCGTGGCACACCTGGATGCCACCGGAATCGCCTATTCGGTCCGCCGGTACCTCGACGAACCACCCACCGCCGCGGAGCTTCGCACGGCTCTGGAAAAGCTCGGCGCCGAACCGTGGGAGATCACGCGCACCGGTGAGGACATCGCCGAAGAACTCGGGATGGCCGATTGGGGCCGGACCGCCGCCGACCGGGACCGCTGGATCTCGGCACTGGCCGAGCATCCGCGGCTGATCCAGCGGCCGATCGTGTTCATCGCCGGGCGCGCGGTCGTCGCCCGTGACGCGGATGCTCTGGATTCGCTGAGCTGATCCGCGTTCCGTTTGCCATGGGGTAACGAGCGCGCGCCTATACGGCCGCGAGCCGCACGGGGCGGGTTCCCGGGCCCGACGGATGGGCGGTCGCCGGGCCGGCCGCGCTACGTGGTGGGAGGCAGACATTTCGGTCCTGTGGGAGACCGACCGATCCCGATACGCACGCCGGGCCATCCGGCATGCTGCGCCCAGCAGTCGTGAACCGGTAGCGATCTGCCGTTCTCCAGGCGAACCCGGGGGTCGTCGTCCGGCTGATACCCGTCGGCGTCGCAAGCCCGGACTCTGCGCCGGTGACCGGCCCTGGCGGTAGTGTCGGCTCATGAAAGTTGAACTGCGGCACAGCCCGTCGTCGACCGTGGCACGCTGTGTCCTGGCGGGCGGCGAGCCGGTGCGGGTGGAATCCGGTGCCATGGTGGCGCATTCGGCAGGCGTGAATCTGGAAGCCAAGGCCGAGGGCGGCATCCTGGCCGGACTGAAACGGTCGATGCTGTCGGGCGAATCGTTCTTCGTCTCCACCTTCACCGCGCCCCCGCAGGGCGGCTGGGTGGATGTGGCTCCGTCGTTGCCCGGCGACATGCTGGCCCTGCCGATCGTGCCCGACCGGCCGTACTTCATCAGTCGCGGCGGCTGGATCGCGAACTCGGCAGGCGCGCAGGTGGAGAGCAAATGGGGTGGTTTCGCCAACCTGTTCGGCGGCGAAGGCGGATTCGGGCTGCGCGCGCACGGGTCGGGCGAGGTCGTGGTCGGAGTGTTCGGGGCGATCGATGTCATCGATCTGGCACCCGGTGAACCGGTCACCATCGATACCGGGCATGTGGTGGCCTACGACCTGTCGATGCAGTTCACCATCCGGCGCGCAGTCTCCGGCCGGTCGCTGCAATCGCTGAAATCGGGGGAGGGCCTGGTCTTCGACTTCACCGGTCCCGGCCGGGTGCTACTGCAGACCCGCAACCCCAGCGCCTTCGCGTCCTGGACGGCGTCGGTTTCCTCCGGGTAGCAGGTGTGGTCGCCGCGGACGGCCACACCCCCACGGATCACCGTTCCCGCGATACCACCGTGTAGCGCGCGCAGGTGAACTCCCGGTGGCGGGCAAACTCGGCGACCGCCGGCTCCAGCGTCCGGACCCTCCGCATCCCCATCCTGGGAGAGCAGCCGGCCGGGGTGGTCCTCTCAGTCTCTCCTTCGTAGCCAGTCGATCGGGTCGCCCCAGCCGACGGTGTCGTCATCCGGTGATGCACCGCGTATCCAATACCGCGCCTGCTGGCGCCGATACGCGGAATAGGTGAGCACATGGGCGATCACGCTGCCGAGTACGAAGCTCTCCGGTGGTTCGCACAGCGCATCGATCAGGGTGTCGCCCCAACCGCCGCGCCGATCGATCTCGCGCACCGTGTCCAGCCAGCGTGGCCCGATATCGTCGAGCCTGGCCATGAGGGAGGGAAGATCGTCACCGCCGCGTACGGGGTGGTCGGCGCCCTCGATCGAGGCCAGCCACACTTCCTTGGTGCGGATCAGATGATCCAGGACCGCGGCGATCGATTCCTCGGGCCCGTCCCACTCCAGCACCGTCGCCCCGGCGAGGCGAGTGCGCCGGTACTGCTCCTCGGTCAACCCGGCCGCCGTCTTCAACAGCAGCCGGGTGTCGTCGAGATCGTGGTGCAGCAGCAGTGCCGTCGGGTCCATATCGGACCGCCCTTTCGGTTCGCCCTCCACCCACAGCGACATCGGCGGATGGAAATGAATCCCGTTGACCGACGGCAGCCACCGCGGCGTCCGCCCCGTCGCGGGCGGTGTGGCGCTCGGTGGATGGCCGAAAGCGCGGGTGTAGGCCCGGCTGAAGCCCTCCACCGAGTCGTATCCGGCGGCGAAGGCCACTTCGGTCACCGCGGCGCCCCCGCCGAGCCGCCAGCACGCGCGTTCGAGCAGCACCCGCCGCCGCAGGCTCACCGGTGATTCGCCGGTGCCGCGGCTGAACTGCCGGGCGAAATGGAACGGGGACGAAAAGGCCCCGGCGGCCATCTGCCCGAGCGTGGTGTTGTCCTCGTCGAGGACTGCGTCCAGCAGTTCTCGGAGGCGGTCACGTCCGTTGCTCACGGATCGAGTCTGTCTGCTCGACCCCCGGGCGCGCTTGACCGATCTTGCGCTGTCGGCCGGATCCCCGCTCCGGTCCGCGCGACACAGGGCATCCGCCGCTCAGCGGCTGCGTCGGATATGCCGCTCAGCGGCTGCGGCGTTCCAGGCCCTTGCGGTCGTAGACGAAGGTCACCACCGCGCCGAGCACCAGCCCCACAGCGAGCCCGAACACGCACATGCCGACACCGCGGGCCAGTCCCGGGTTGCCGTGCGCGTCGAAATACAGGATCGCGCGGATGCCGAGATAGATCTGGTGCATCGGCTCGAAGGTCGCCAGCCAGGCCATATAGCGCGGTGTCGCCTCCAAGGGGATGGTGGCGCCTGCCGAGGGCAGGCCGAGCACGATGAACAGGATCAGGTTCAGCAGCAGGCCCGCCGACCCGAAAACCGCCAGCACCGACAGCGCGGTGACACCGACCGCGATGATCGCCAGAATGCTGAACAGGAACAGGGCCAGTCCGTGCTCCAAGGGCATCCCGAGCAACTGCGCGATCCCCAGGAAGACTCCGGAGACGATCGGCGCCGCGACCGTGATCACCCCCCACTTCAGCAATAGGGTGCGCAGCCGTGAGTGCGGCGCGGTGGGATGGTGCACGAACCAGGGCCCGTATTCGGTCGGCACGAATCCCAGCGCCGAATCCACCATGGTGTTCACGATCATCGCCCCGGTGAACCCGGCCAGCACCACCAGCAGGGTGAAGAAGAACGCCGACAGTCCGCTGCCGGTCCCGTCCGGCAGCGGACGGAACTGCTCGATGAGTACGTCGATCGGTTCGGCCAGGATCAGGCGCGACGCGCCGGAGACCTCGGTGCCGCCGCCGGGGCCGGAGTTCAGCGCGGCATCCACGGTATCGGTCAGCTGCCGGCCCACCTCGGTGTTCACCTGGACCAGTGCCTGTTTGCTCACGATCTGCACGATCTGGGTGGCATAGGTGCCGGTCCGGGGATTGGTCAGCACGGTGATGGCGGGTTGCTCGATATCGCCGGGCACCACCGCGCCGGCGCCGAGGATCGACAACCGTTTGGACAGATCACTGGGCAGCACGATCGCGCCGTAGACCTCACCGTTGGCGAGTAGTCGCTGCGCCTCGCCGATCCCGGTCACCCGCAGGTCGACCTTGTCCGCGGGGACCCTGTCGGTCAGGGCTCCGGTGATCTGGTCGCCGACGTTGATCGGTTCGCCGTCGCGGATATCGCCGTCGTCCTGGTTCACCAGTGCGATCGGGAATTCGTGCAGGTTCTTCTCCGGGTTGATGACATACCCCAGATACATCGTCGACAGAAGCGCCATCAGCAGGGTGATCACCACGAGCGGGGCAGCCCATATTCGGATCGGGCGCGGCGACGGTCCCCCGGCGCCGGCGGTGCGCTCGGTAGTTACGGCGTGCGAGCCCGGCCGGTCGCCGGTGCTGTCGGTCCCCATTCGCTGTCCTCCGTCGAAGCTGCGCTCCCGATACTCCGCGCGGTGCGCGCGGGCCGGTCGCCTGTGCCGTCCGGCCGGACAATCGTGGCAGCTCGCCGGGCGGTCGGCGGTGCAACGCAGGGGTGTGTCTGCTCACTGTGGCGGGGCGTCGGCCTGCTCCCGCCGGCTATGACCGCACCAGGCGGCGGTAACTCGCCTGCCACAGCCACTCCACCGGGCCGCGCTCGAATCGCCGCAGCCAGCAGTGGGCGAAGAGCGCGACCACGCTGATCACCACGAGGTAGATCGCGACGGTGAAAGGAACGCGGGCCTCCGGGGCGAACCGGGCGGCCAGCCCGAATCCCCAGCCGTAGCACAGGATCGATGCCACGAGATTCTGCAGGATGTAGCAGCTCAGCGCGGTCCGGCCGATCTCGGAAAGCCGCCGGCCCGCGAATCCGGTGCTCGGGCGGCGCACAGAGAACTCGGCGACCAGCGCGAGGATCGCCAGGGCGACGACGGGCGCCACCAGGTAGCGGGTCACCAGCACGAGATCGCCGCCGCCGAGTAACCCGAGCAGCAGGTCGGTCGGTGCGGCCACCCCGAATCCGGCGACCATCAACCGACGGCGGATCCGGCCGCCCTCGGGCCCGAACACACCCGCGTGGAACAGCCGGGCGCCCACCAGGAACAGCGCGATCGACAGCGGCAGGATGAGGATCGTCTCGGCGCGGAACACCGCGGCGTGTTCGGCCCGGAACAGCACCAGATCCCAGAACGAGCCGTCGGCGTACGGGTTCGGGGACAGCTCGGTGGACCCTCCCGGCTCCGCGGGAGTCGCAGTGAGCAGCGAGAGGAGGTACAGCGCGATCATCGTGATGTGCACGGTCAGCATCGCGAGGATCCACCGGCCCTGGGCGCGAATGCTCCGGGTGAGCAGGAAAGCGACCACGAGGGCGGTGACGGCGTACCCCATCAGCACGTCGAACTCGGCGATCAACAGGAAATTGAGCAGTCCGTCGAGGAACAGCAGTGCGGCCCGCCACGGGTACCCGCCCGGCCAAGGTCGTCCGGCCCGGCGCGCGGAGGCCTGCTGAATGGCCAGGCCGATCCCGAACATCACGGTGAGCAGACCCAGGAACTTGCCCTGCGCCAATTGTTGTAGCGCTTTCTCGGCCCACATCCACCCATCAGTGGGGGAGGCGGCGAGCCGGTCCAGGTAGCCGACCATGCCCTCGGGGTCTGTCAGGATCCAGATATTCGTGCCCAGGGTGCCCACAATCGCGATTCCGCGCAGCACATCCAGCGCCACGAGGCGGGTGGGCCGGTGCGGGTGCGGTCCGCGAACAGCGGGGTCGGCGACGGTTCGGGTCATGGTCCGAGCATGTGGCCGCACCGTCCGCCACGGCATCGGCCATTGGTACCACTCAACGGATGATTCGCGATCCGTCGCCTACTCTCGAACGCATGCAGCGCATCATCGGTATCGAGGTCGAATACGGGATCTCCACGCCCACCGAGCCGTCGGCCAACCCGATCCTCACCTCTACCCAGGCGGTTCTGGCGTACGCCGCGGCCGAGGGGGTGCCGCGCGCCAAGCGCACGAGGTGGGACTACGAGGTCGAATCGCCGCTGCGCGACGCCCGCGGTTTCGATCTGAGCCGGATGAACGGCCCCGCGCCGGTGATCGACGCCGACGAGGTCGGCGCGGCGAATATGATCCTGACCAACGGAGCCCGGCTCTACGTCGATCATGCGCATCCGGAGTATTCCGCGCCCGAGGTCACCGATCCGCTGGACGCGGTGATCTGGGACAAAGCCGGTGAACGGGTGATGGAGGCGGCCGCCCGCCATGCCTCCAGCGTGCCCGGCGCACCGCGGATGCAGCTGTACAAGAACAATGTCGACGGCAAGGGCGCCTCCTACGGCACGCACGAGAACTATCTGATGAGCCGCGAAACCCCTTTCAACGCGGTGATTCTCGGCCTCACCCCGTTCTTCGTGTCCCGTCAGGTGATCTGCGGGTCCGGTCGGGTCGGGCTCGGGCAGTCCGGGGACAACGCGGGATTCCAGCTCTCGCAGCGCTCGGACTACATCGAGGTCGAGGTCGGGCTGGAGACCACGCTGAAGCGCGGCATCATCAACACCCGCGACGAACCGCACGCCGACGCCGACAAGTACCGCCGGCTCCACGTGATCATCGGTGACGCGAACCTGGCCGAGATGTCGACCTATCTGAAGGTCGGCACCACCGCGTTGGTGCTGGACCTGATCGAATCCGGCGCCGATCTCTCCGATCTGCAGCTGGCCCGGCCGGTCACCGCCGTCCACACGATCAGCCACGATCCCACCCTCCGCGCCACCGTCGCGCTGGCCGACGGCCGGGAACTCACCGGGTTGGCGATCCAGCGGCTCTATCACGAACGCGTCGCCAAACACGTCGAGGTACAGGGCATCGACGATCCGCGGGTGCGCGACGTCCTCGACAACTGGTCGATGGTGCTGGACCTGTTGGAGCGCGATCCGATGGAATGCGCGAACCTGCTCGACTGGCCGGCCAAACTGCGCCTGCTCGAAGGGATGCGCAGTCGCGAAGGGCTGGGCTGGGCGGCGCCCAAGCTGCACCTGGTGGATCTGCAGTACTCGGATGTGCGGCTCGACAAGGGCTTGTACAACCGGCTGGTGGCGCGCGGGTCGATGAAACGCCTCGTCTCCGAACAACAGGTTCTCGACGCCATGACCGCGCCGCCCACCGATACCCGTGCCTATTTCCGCGGCGAATGCCTGCGCCGGTTCGGCGCCGACATCGCGGCCGCCAGCTGGGACTCGGTGATCTTCGACCTGGGCGGTGATTCGCTGGTCCGGATCCCCACCCTCGAGCCCAGGCGCGGGACCAGGGCCCATGTCGGCGAACTCCTGGACGGTGTCGATACCGCCGCCGAGCTGGTACGAAAGCTCACGACCTGATCGGTTCACCGTAGGGTCCGCGGTGGTCGCTACCGCCGGGTGGGACGTAATCCGACTACGTGTCGTCCCGGCTGGGTAGTGTTGAAGAACGAGCACAGAGGTGCTCACGATTCGTCCGGTACGCATCAGCGGCCGGGCGTTGGAAAACAGAGGAGGTCGGCTGCGATGGCACAAGAGCAGACCAAACGCGCCGGGGGCGGCGACGATGACGAAGGCGTCGACGGCGTAGACGCCGCGGGCCAGGAGCGGCGCGAGAAGCTGGCGGAGGACACCGACGACCTGCTCGACGAGATCGACGATGTGCTCGAAGAGAACGCCGAAGACTTCGTCCGTGCCTACGTGCAGAAAGGTGGCCAGTGACCGCAGGTGACCCCTCGCGTCTCCATTTGGGGTACGCCCTGTCATCCTTTTCCGAACATCTGCGTCAGCACGCACCGGACCTACTGCCCAGCAGCAGATTCGACGCGCTGAACCAGCTCACCGCCGCCGGGAAACCCGGCGGCGGTGCCGCGGGGGACATCGCACCGCACGGGACCACCGTGGTCGCGGTGTCCTACCGGGGCGGTGTCCTGATCGCCGGTGACCGGCGTTCCACCCAGGGCAACCTGCTGGCGGGTCGCGATGTGGAAAAAGTCCATATCACCGATACCTACTCGGCGACCGGTATCGCCGGAACCGTGGGCATGGCCATCGAACTGGTGCGCCTGTTCGCGGTGGAGCTCGAGCACTACGAGAAGATCGAAGGCGTCTCGCTGACCTTCGACGGCAAGGCGAACAAGCTTTCGAAAATGGTGCGCGACAACCTGCCGGCCGCCATGCAGGGCTTGGCGGTGGTGCCGCTGCTGGTCGGCTACGACCAGCAGGCCACCGATCCGGACCGGGCCGGGCGCATCGTGTCCTACGACGTGGTGGGCGGGCGCAGCGAGGAGCGGTTCGGTTTCACCGCCGTCGGCTCCGGTTCGATGTTCGCGAGAACGTCGCTGAAGAAGCTGTACACCAAGGGAATCGACGCCGACCGCGCCCTGCGGATCGCGGTCGAGGCGCTGGTGGACGCGTCCGACGACGATACCGCCACCGGTGGGCCGGATCTGCTGCGCGGGATCTACCCGACCGCGATCCTGATCGATGACGACGGTGCCGCCGAAGTGGCCGAATCCCGGCTCGAGGAGATCGCGCGCGGTATCGCCGCGGATCGTGAGGCCGCAGAGGAAGGGAGCCGGGCATGACCCTGCCGCTGTATGCGTCCGCCGAGCAGATCATGCGCGACAAGACCGAGCTCGCGCGCAAGGGGATCGGCCGGGGCCGCAGTGTCGTGGTCCTGGCCTATGACAAAGGCGTCGTCTTCGTGGCGGAGAATCCGTCGTCGACCCTGCACAAGGTGAGCGAACTCTACGATCGGACCGGTTTCGCCGCCGTCGGCAAGTACAACGAGTTCGAGAACCTGCGCCGCGCCGGGATCCTGCAGGCCGACCTGCGGGGCTATCAGTACGACCGGCGCGATGTCACCGGCCGGGCCCTGGCCAACGCCTACGCCCAGGCCCTGGGATCGATCTTCACCGATCAGCTCAAACCGTATGAGGTGGAGATCTGCGTTGCCGAGGTGGGCTATCCGGAACAGGACCAGGTCTCGGTGCTGTACCGGATCACCTTCGACGGGTCGATCGTCGACGAACGCGAATACGTGGTGATGGGCGGTACCACCGAACCGATCGTCGCCGCGCTGAAGGAGTCCTATCGGCCGGGGCTGGACCTCGCCGCCGCGGTCGGAGTCGCGGTAGCGGCCCTGCAGGCAGCCACGCCCGAGGCCGGGGACAAGGACAAGCGGACGCTCGGCGTCGGTTCGCTCGAGGTCGCGACCCTGGAACAGGCCCGTCCCCGCCGGGCGTTCCGCCGGATCGGTCTCGCCGCGCTGGAACAGTTGCTGGCGTCGGCGGCGTCGGGTACCGCCGACGACGGCCCCGGCGACGACGAGCCCGCCGCAAAGAAGAAGTAGGCCGGATGGCGGCGGGTGGTCGAGCCCGCCGCCACCGTTCGACCGGGATGCTCGTTCTCGAGTCGCCGGTCCCGAAGGGCGAGCTGCTGGTTGTCGCGGTTGTGGGGCGAGTTGCCTTGCGAAGGTGAGACGGGAGTTCGCCGATGAGATGAGGGCGCACCGGCTTGCGAAGGTCAGGGAAGCCGACTGCTTTGTTGAAGTCGAAAGGCAGACCTTGCCGCCGACCCTGTTGCCCGAGGGTCCACACAGCACACGGGTCTCAGCACGCTTGCCCGCACGGGCACACTCTCGAATGGTTCCTTCCGCGAACCGTCGCACCCTCCCCGCGCCGAGTCCAGCGAGGCCCTCGAAGGTTGCGGCCCGGCCCGCTGGTCAGCGCCCGAAGCGCATGCGCCGCAGGCGCGAGTCTCGGGCGCTGAACAGCGGGCCCTCTGGGGCCGCAACCCGCGACGCCGCAGGCGGCGCCAATAAACACAGACCTTCACGAGCAGACTCACTTTGCGGGAGTCCCACGCTCCGCGAGCAACCCCACCCCACCTTCACGGGCAACCCCATCCCGCACACCACAAGCACCTCACCTCACCCCTCCCGTCACGAGCAGCCCACCCCCTCCACCTCCCAGATGGCCGCCTCCGTGGTCGGGGCCCGCCCCGGTTCTGGAGCGACAGAGCGAAGGAGCGCAGCGACTGAGCGGCGGAGTGAAGAACCGGGGTTGACAAGGGCCCCGACCACGCGCCGCCGAAGGCGGCGCAAATAAACACAGCCCAATCGTTGCCAAGCCGTATACATCGGGTTTTCCGCACTGACCCGCAGGAAACCTTCAGCGCTGTAACCTCGATAGTGTGCAGCGACGAATTATGGGGATCGAGACCGAATTCGGTGTGACGTGCACCTTTCACGGACACCGCAGGCTCAGCCCCGACGAGGTGGCCCGGTATCTGTTCCGCCGGGTCGTTTCCTGGGGGCGCAGTTCCAACGTGTTCCTGCGAAACGGCGCTCGGCTCTACCTCGACGTCGGTTCGCATCCGGAGTACGCCACCGCCGAATGCGACAGCCTGGTCCAATTGGTCACTCATGACCGGGCCGGGGAGCGAGTACTCGAGGAACTGCTCATCGACGCCGAGCAGCGCCTCGCGGAGGAGGGTATAGGCGGGGACATCTATCTGTTCAAGAACAACACCGATTCGGCGGGCAACTCCTATGGTTGCCACGAGAACTTCCTGGTCGTGCGGGCCGGCGAGTTCTCCCGGATCTCCGATGTACTGCTGCCGTTCCTGGTCACCCGGCAGTTGATCTGCGGGGCGGGCAAGGTGCTGCAGACCCCCAAGGCGGCCACGTTCTGCCTGTCGCAGCGGGCTGAGCACATCTGGGAGGGCGTCTCCTCGGCGACCACCCGGTCGCGGCCGATCATCAACACTCGCGACGAACCGCACGCCGACGCCGAGAAGTACCGGCGCCTGCATGTGATCGTGGGCGATTCGAATATGGCCGAGACGTCGACCATGCTCAAGGTGGGCACCGCCTCTCTGGTGTTGGAGATGATCGAGGCCGGCGTTTCGTTCCGCGATTTCGCCCTGGACAATCCCATCCGGGCCATCCGGGAGGTCAGTCACGATCTCACCGGCCGGCGTCCGGTGCGGCTGGCGGGTGGCCGGCAGGCCAGTGCGCTGGATATCCAGCGCGAGTACTACGCCCGCGCCGTGGAGCATCTGCGCAACCGGGATCGCGATCCGCAGGTCGATCAAGTGGTTGATCTGTGGGGCCGCACCCTGGACGCGGTGGAATCGCAGGATTTCGCCAAGATCGACACCGAGATCGACTGGGTGATCAAGCGCAAGCTGTTCCAGCGCTATCAGGATCGGTACGGGATGGAACTGTCCGATCCGAAGATCGCGCAGCTGGATCTGGCCTATCACGACATCAAGCGCGGTCGCGGTGTGTTCGATCTGCTGCAACGCAAGGGTCTGGCCAAGCGGATCACCGAGGACGATGCGGTCGATGCCGCCGTCGACACCCCGCCGCAGACCACCCGGGCCAAACTGCGCGGTGATTTCATTACCGCGGCCCAGGCGGCCGGCCGGGATTTCACGGTCGACTGGGTCCATCTGAAGTTGAACGATCAAGCTCAGCGCACCGTGCTGTGCAAGGATCCGTTCCGTTCGGTGGACGAGCGAGTCGATCGCCTGATCGCCTCGATGTAGTCACCCGGCACTCACCGGTGGTGTGGCCTCGGCCGCGCCACCGGTGAGTGCGGTCATGGCGCGGTGTGTACGTCGAGGGCGGGGTCTCCCCGAGCAGGGAGGCCGACCGGTGGGGGAGTAGACCGCCTGGGCGATAGCGACAGTCATCGACGTCGGGCGCGCCAGGAGCCGAACCCGGCCGCAACGCCACCGGACGCATCATCACAGCCGCTGCAGAACCGGGGCGGGCCTATCAGTTCCGCACAGCGCCGCGTGTACCTGGAGTCCGCAGTCGGGCGACGACGCGGTTTTCGCAGTTCCGCCTCCCGAAATCGGGCGGCGACCGGTGGGCGTAGACCACCCGGGAGATAGCCGTCCATAGTTCGGCGACCGTGCCGCACCCTCATTCCGCCTCCCACGCATCCAGTCGCTAGGGGTTCCGCCCCGGCCCATCTCCTCCATTTCAAAGGGTTCACCTCGGCGGTCGGGGCCCGCCCCGGTTCTGGAGCGACAGAGCGAAGGAGCGCAGCGACTGAGCGCCGGAGTGAAGAACCGGGGTTGATAGGGCCCCGACCCGCGCCGCCGCAGGCGGCGCAATCAGACACTGCATTACCCTGTTCGGGTGGCGATATCCAAGGTCGAGCGCCTGATGAATCTGGTCATCGCGCTGCTGTCGACCCGGCAGTTCCTGACCGCGGAGCGAATCCGGGAGAGCGTTGCGGGCTACGAGGACTGTGCCAGCGACGAGGCGTTCAGCCGGATGTTCGAGCGGGACAAGAACGAACTCCGGGATCTGGGCATACCTCTCGAGGTGGGGCCTTCGGGCCGGTTCTCCACCGTCGAGGGCTATCGCATCAACCGGGACGCCTATGAACTACCCGATATCGACCTGACCAGTGAGGAGTCCGCGGCGGTCGCGGTCGCCCTGCAGATGTGGGAGTCTCCCGAGCTCGCGGCGGCCGCCGCGGGGGCGCTGCTGAAACTGCGGGCGGGCGGGGTGCATGTCGAGGCCGATACCGCCTTGGCCGCCATGCCCGCGGTGCCCGCGCGCACTCGCGGGTCCGAACCGGTGCTGGGTAAACTGCTCGCCGCGATCGACGCCGGTCAGGCGGTGCGGTTCGAGCATCGCGGCGCCAGCAACGCGCCGTATCTGATGCGCGATGTGGAGCCGTGGGGTGTGGTCACGCTGCGTGGCCGCTGGTATCTCGTCGGGCACGATCGGGATCGTGGCGCCGTGCGGACCTTCCGGCTGTCCCGGATCGGCGAGGAGATCAGCGCCTACGGACCCCGCAACGCGGTGCATCCGCCGGCCGGTACGGATCTGCGGGAGATCGTCTCGCGGGTTACCGGCAGTGTGCCGGTGACAGGTTCGGCGACCATCTGGGTGGCGCAGGGCCGCGGCCGGGATCTGCGCCGGATCGGCGATGTGGTCGCGAGCAGGACCATCGGTGACCGGCCGGGCAGCGTCCTCGAGGTGCCGATTCGTTCGCAGCATTGGCTGGCCCGGCTGATCACCGGACTGGGGCCCGACGCGCTGGTGCTCGAGCCCGCGGAGTTGCGGGCCGATGTAGCGGCGCGGCTGCGCTCGGTCTTCGATCGGACGGAGGTGGCGCTGTGAGCACCCGGCTGTCGGCGCGATTGTCGCGCCTGTTGAACATGGTTCCTTATTTCGTGGCCAACCCTGGGATCAGCGCCGCCGAGGCCGCCGCTGATCTGGGGGTCAGCACGAAGCAGTTGATGGCCGATCTCAACCAGTTGTGGATGTGCGGACTGCCCGGCTACGGCCCGGGTGATCTGATCGATCTGTCGTTCTCCGAGGAGAGCGTGCAGGTGACGTTCACCGCCGGGATCGAACGGCCGCTGCGGCTGACCTCTATCGAGGCGACCGCCGTGCTGGTGGCGTTGCGGTCGATCGTCGATCTGCCCGGCATGGTCGATCCGACTGCCGCGCATTCGGCCATCGCCAAACTGGAATCGGCGATCTCCGGTGCCGCTCCGGCCGAGATCACAGGGTCGGGGGTGGCCGGTGACCTGCCCGCCGAGGCGCCCGCGGTGACCGCGGTACGGTCCGCGGTCGCGGGACGCCGGGCGCTGCACCTGGAGTACTACTCGGCGAGTCGCGATGTGGTGTCCCAACGGGTGGTCGATCCGATTCGTATCGTCGCTGTCGACGACAACAGCTATCTGCAGGCGTGGTGCCGTGAAGCCGAGGGGGTGCGACTGTTCCGGTTCGACCGGATCGAGTCCGCGGCCGAACTCGATGAACCGGCCCGTCCGCCCCGTGAGGCGCACGACACCGAGGCGGGACTGGACTTGTTCCAGGAGGATCCCGCGGTACCGCTGGCGCGGCTGCTCGTCGCGGCCGACCACGGTTGGGTGCTGGACCAGTATCCGATGCATCGGGTGTCGGTCCACCCGGACGGCAGCCTGGAGGCGACCATGCGATTCGCCACCCTGGACTGGATGGCCCGGCTGGCGCTGGGGTTCGGGTCCGGGGTGACCGTGCTGGGCCCGCCCGAATTGGTGTCGGCGGTCCGGGAACGCTCCGATGCCGCGCTGGCGGCCTACCGTGCCGCGGGGCTCGACTAGTCGTCCCGGATCCCGCCGCGGAATGCGCCCCGACGACCTCCGGCGGTGCCCCTACGGAGTTGGTGTGAGCGTCGACGGGGGTTCACCGGCGGTGTGACGTGCGGGCACTTGCCCCAGGTTGGGTTCGGTGACGCCGTAACGGCAGGTAGCATCGGAAAGACCATAGTCTTGGGAGGTAACCACAATGGGCAGTCTGAGCATCTGGCACTGGCTGATCATCGCGGCGCTGTTCGTGGTGTTCTTCGGCGCGAAGCGGATGCCCGACGCGGCCCGCAGTCTCGGCCGGTCGCTGCGCATCTTCAAGAGCGAGGTGAGCGAGATGCACAACGACGGCAAGCCCGCGAGTCCCGCGACCGCGCCGCCCGCTCCGGAACTGCCGTCCGGCCGCGAGACGGGGGCGTCCACCACGGAGACCCGGAGCGAGTCGAAAACGCTCTGAGCCCGTATCCGCGGGTCCGGGTATGCCCGGACCCCGATACGACGGCTGTCGACCCGGCGCTGCCGACCGGGCCCTGACCGTACCCCGGGCGGTGTATCGCCGGTGTACAGCGCAGAGCCGCAGGCCGAGCGGAGCGAGGCACGCTGATACGAGGGCATCCACACACCATGCGAATTCCGTTCGACCCCCGGCACAGCAAGCGCCGGACCAACCCCGATGGCACCATGTCACTGGTCGACCATCTCCGGGAGTTGCGAACCCGGCTGCTGATCTCGCTGGCGGCGATACTGGTCACCACGATCGTCGGGTTCCTGTGGTATGCGCATTCGTTCCTCGGGATGGAGAGCCTCGGCGAGATATTGCGCGGCCCGTACTGTTCGCTACCCGAATCGGCGCGGGCATCGCTGTCCCCGGACGGTGCGTGTCGGCTGCTGGCGACGGCGCCGTTCGAGCAGTTCATGCTGCGAATGAAGGTCGGGCTCACGGCGGGGGTGGTGCTGGCCTGCCCGGTCTGGCTGTATCAGGCGTGGGCGTTCATCACGCCGGGTCTGTACGCGAAGGAACGCAAATACGCGGTCGGCTTCGTGGTGACGGGTTCGGTCCTGTTCGTGGCCGGCGCGCTGCTGGCCTACTGGGTGATCGCGCACGCCCTGAGTTTCCTGCTCAGCATCGGCGACAATGTGCAGATCACCGCGCTGAGCGGCTCCCAGTATTTCAGCTTCATCATTCAGCTGCTGATCATCTTCGGGGTCAGTTTCGAGACACCGCTGTTGATCGTCGGCCTCAATCTGATCGGCGTGCTCCCGTACGAGCGGCTGAAGGCGTGGCGGCGCGGCATCACCTTCGGTCTGTTCGTCTTCGCGGCGATCGTCACCCCGCAGGATCCGTTCTCGATGTTGGCGTTGGCGCTGGCGCTGACCGTGCTGTTCGAGTTCGCGGTGCAGTTCGCGCGGTTCAACGACCGGCGCCGGGCCCGGATCGCGGAGCAGGAACTCGACGACGAGGACGCCTCGACCATCGGGGCCCCGACCGCGGTGGATCCGGCGGCACCGATCCCGGCAGCCGACGCGGTCCCCGGATCCGGGGCCGGCACCACCCAGAAGGCCTCGGACTATTCGGACACGCTCTGACCGTTCCCGGCCGGCCCCGCGAATTTATCGGCGCGACTGCTGTCGGAATCCTCGATTAGTCTCGGAGCCGTGACACCGAACGCGTCGCTGACCGCCGAACTGTCCCGGTTCGCCGCTCAGCTGACATTCGAGCTGGACCCGTTTCAGCGCCAGGCCTGTACCGCCCTCGAAGAGGGGCACGGGGTACTCGTCTGCGCCCCCACCGGCGCCGGGAAGACCGTCGTCGGTGAGTTCGCGGTACATCTGGCACTGGCCTCCGGCGGCAAATGCTTCTACACGACGCCGATCAAGGCGTTGTCCAACCAGAAATTCGCCGATCTCACCGAGCGGTACGGCCGGGAGCGGGTGGGCCTGCTCACCGGCGACCAGTCGATCAACTCCGACGCCCAGGTCGTGGTGATGACCACCGAGGTGCTGCGGAACATGATCTACGCCTCGTCCGACGCCCTGCGTGCGCTCTCGCATGTGGTGATGGACGAGGTGCACTACCTGGCCGACCGGTTCCGCGGCGCGGTGTGGGAGGAGGTGATCCTGCACCTGCCGCCGGAGGTGCGGCTGGTGAGCCTGTCCGCGACGGTGTCCAATGCCGAGGAGTTCGGCGCCTGGATGGAGACGGTGCGCGGGAACACCGCCGTGATCGTGGACGAGATCCGGCCGGTGCCGCTGTGGCAGCACGTGATGGTGGGTCGCCGGATGTTCGATCTGTTCGACAGCGAATCGTCGGATCAGCGGATTCTGGTGGACTCCGATCTGGTCCGGTACATCAAACAGCGGGAGAGCGCCGACCGGATGGACGGCTGGGGCGGTCCGCGCGGGCGCGGTGGGCCGCGACGATTCTTCCGCCCGCTGCCGCGGCCCGAGGTGCTGGCCAAGCTCGACGACGAAGGGCTGCTCCCCGCCATCACCTTCATCTTCAGCCGGGCGGGCTGCGACGGAGCGCTGGCCCAGTGCTTGCGCGCGGGGCTGGACCTCGGTGGCGCCGCCGAGCCCGAGGTGGTCGACGCGATCATCGAGAAGCACACCGGTGAGCTGCCCAAGGCCGATCTCGAAGTGCTCGGCTACTGGGAGTGGCGGGAGGCGCTGCACCGCGGGCTGGCCGCGCATCATGCCGGCATGCTGCCCGCGTTCCGGCACACCGTCGAGGAGCTGTTCGTCAAAGGTCTGGTCCGGGCGGTGTTCGCCACCGAGACCCTCGCGCTGGGGATCAATATGCCGGCCCGCACAGTGGTGCTGGAGCGGCTCGTCAAATTCAACGGTGAGACGCACGCGGAGCTGACACCCGGGGAGTACACGCAGCTCACCGGCCGGGCCGGGCGCCGCGGTATCGACGTCGAAGGCCACGCGGTGGTGCTGTGGCAGCCTGAGGTCGACACCAGCGCCGTCGCCGGCCTCGCGTCGACCCGTACCTATCCGCTGCGCAGTTCCTTCAAGCCCGGGTACAACATGTCGATCAACCTGATCGACCGGCTCGGCTCCGACGAGGCCCGGCTGCTGCTGGAGCGTTCCTTCGCACAATTCCAAGCCGACCGATCGGTGGTCGGGCTGGTGCGCGGGATCGAGCGCAACGAGAGCCAGCTGCATAAACTCGCCGCGCAGCTCGGCGGGCAGGACGGCGATTTCCTCGAGTACTTCGCGCTGCGCGAACGCATCAAACAGCGGGAACGGCAGCTCAACCAGCAGACCCGCAGCGACCGGCGCACCGCCGGAGTCGCCGCGCTCATCGAATTGCGCCGCGGTGACGTGGTCGCCATCGGAGCCGGGCGGCATGCGGGTCTGGCGGTGATCCTGGAACCCGACGCCACGCCCGGGGATCCGCGCCCGCTGGTACTCACCGAGGACAAATGGGCGGGCCGGGTCTCGGTCGCCGATTTCCCGGTGCCGGCCCAGCCACTGGGGCGGATGCGCCTGCCGCGTCGCGTCGACCACCGCACCGCCCGTACCCGCCGCGATCTCGCGTCTGCACTGCGCAGTACCGGGATCGCCGCGCCGCACCGTCCACGCCGCGATCAACGGGCCCGTGGCGCCGACGATGCCGAACTGGGGGCTCTGCGTCGCGCGCTGCGTTCCCATCCGGCGCATTCCCGTCCGGACCGTGAGCAGTTGGCCCGGGTCGGGGAGCGGTACAACCGGGTGAGCAGGGAGACCGAGGCCATGCGGCAGAAGGTCGCGACCACCACGAATTCGCTGGCCCGTACCTTCGACCGGATCGTCGGCCTGCTGGAAGAACGCGAGTTCGTGCGCGAGGGCGAGGTGACCGCGGACGGGCGGCGCCTGGCCCGGATCTACGCGGAGAGTGATCTGCTGGTCGCCGAATGCCTGCGGCACGGGGTGTGGCGCGGCCTGGGTCCGGCCGAACTGGCCGCCGTGGTGTCGATTCTGGTCTTCGAATCCCGCTCGGAGGGCGGCTATCTCGGCGCGGCCGGCCCTACCGCGCCGATCCGGCGGGCGGTGGCCGACACCATCGCGCAGTGGTCACGGTTGCGCAACGACGAGTCCGAACACCGGCTGGCGCCCAGCCGCGAACCCGATCTCGGTTTCGTCGGCGGTATCCACAAATGGGCGCGCGGTGACGCCCTGGCGGATTCGCTGCTGGCCAGCGGCGATCAGGGCACGCCGCTGTCGGCCGGCGATTTCGTGCGCTGGTGCCGCCAGGTGATCGATCTGCTCGACCAGATCCACTCCACCGCAGACGATGCCGAGGTCGCGGCCACCGCGGCCAAGGCGGTGCGCGCGATCCGGCGCGGAGTCGTTGCGGTGGACGCAGCGTGAGACCATCGATTGTGATTTGATTTCAACCGCACGCGGGGGGCTACCGTGTGTTTGACGATGCGAGTGGAGGCAACCAGATGAGCGGGCCGTACGGACCGAACGACGCCCCGGGTACCGGGGAGGGACGTAACGATCCCACCCAGGTCTGGGGTGGGCAGCAGCCGCCCGGCGCGGCGCCGCAGTGGGGGAACCAGCCGCCCGCGCAGCCCCCGGTGAATCCGCCCGATCCGCAGCAGGCGCAGCCGACCCAGCAGTGGGGCAGCGATCCGGGCAACCAGCAGTGGCAGCCTGCCCCGCCCCAGCCGCAGCAGTGGAGCCAGCCGCAACCGCAACCGCAGCAGCCCCAGCCGCAGCAGTGGGAGGGCCAGCAGCAGTGGGGCCAGCAGCAGCCCCAGCAGCCGCCGCAGCAGTGGGGCGATCCGAATCAGCAGCAGCCGCAGTGGAGCGACCCCGGCCAGCAGCAGTGGGGTCAGCAGCCGCAGGCACAGTCGGGGCAGTGGGGCCAGCCGGGCCAGCAGCAGTGGGCAGGTCAGCAGCAGCCTTCCGGCGGTGGCAAGAAGACCGGCCTGATCGTCGGGCTGTCGCTGCTCGCGGTGGTGCTGATCGCGGGCGCGGTCGTGCTGATCCTGACCCTCACCGCGAAGGACGAGCTCGATCAGGCCGCGGTGCAGACCGGGGTGGCGAAGGTCCTGGGGGAGTCCTACGGGATCGAGGATGTCAAAGACGTCCAGTGCCCCGCGGGCCAGGAGGTCGCCGTGGATGCGACGTTCACCTGTGACCTGAAGGTCGGCGGCGAGGCCAAGAAGGTCAATGTCAAGATCACGAAGGACGACGGCACGTATGAGGTCGGCCGCCCCAGCTGAATCGGTGACAGCACGGACCCGCCGGAAGCTGCCCTCCGGCGGGTTTCTGCTGTGTGCGGGCGGACGTCGGCGCGTCGATCGGGTGCACCGGCGCGTTGTCCTCGGGCTCAGGAGCAGTTCGCCAGCGCGGTGACCAAGCGGGTTACCGGACTCTCCGCGTTGTAGGCGCGGGCCAGATCCTGGAGGGCATCGGCGTCGGCCGGTATGTGGTGCAGGATATCGGGCCGGGACAGGATCACGTCTGCGTCGCGTACCACCCGCACCACCGGCGCCGAGGCGTCCAGATATTCGGCCGCCGCGCGCAGTTTGGCGCGCACGCCCTGCGCGAGGTCCGCGCCGGGGTCGTCGACGGCGGCCCGCAATGCCTCGAGCGAGCCGAACCGGCTGATCAGGGTGGCGGCGGTTTTCTCGCCGATCCCGGCCGCACCCGGCAGACCGTCGGAGGAATCTCCGCGCAGGGTCGCCATATCCGCGTATGCCGGACCCGCGTTCTCCTGCGGCACACCGTATTTCGCCGAAAGCTCGGCGGGTCCGAACAGTTCCGCTCTGGCCAGTCCGCGACCCGCGTACAGCACCCGCACGGGGGGCTCGGGTGTATCGCGGACCAGTTGCAACAGGTCCCGGTCGCCGCTGACCACGATCACCGGGGCGGTGCGCTCGGTCGAGGCCAGGGTACCCAGCACATCGTCGGCTTCCAGACCGGCGGCGCCGCCCGTGGCGATACCGGCGGCGGCCAGCACCTCGAGGATCATCTCGACCTGCGGGGTGAGCCGGTCCGGTACCTCCTCGGCGCCGGGCGCGGCGTCGGCGGAGGTGTCGAGGCGATGGGCCTTGTAGGTCGGCACCAGGTCCACCCGGAACTGCGGTCGCCAGTCCAGGTCCAGGCACACCACGAGCCGGGCGGGCCGGTGCCGGGTGACGAGGGAGGCGACCATATCGATGAAACCCCGCAGGGCGTTCACCGACCGGCCGTCGGGCGCGGTGATCTTGTCCGGGATGGCGTAGAAGGCTCGGAACCACAGACTCGCGCCGTCCAGCAGCAGCAGCGGACGCGGCGTGGATTCGGTCGTAGTCACCCGGTGAATCTACAAGGCGCTACCGACGGATCGGATGTGCCGCCCCTGTCCGCCGGGTACCTTCGAGATCATGAGCGCGCACACGGAGTCACGGTTCGCGGCGGATGTCTACGGGCAGCGATTGGAGCGGGCGGTTCAACTGATCCGCGAGGCACACCTGGACGCCCTGCTCATCACCCCCGGCCCGGACCTGAGGTACCTGATCGGATCCGCCGCCCAATCGTTCGAACGGCTGACCTGCCTGGTGATCACCTCCGACAAGGCCACCCCGTCGGTGGTGATCCCGAAACTCGAGGTGTCCGGTTTGCAGGATTCCGCGGTGGACGAACTCGGGCTGCGGGTGCTGGACTGGGTGGACGGGGTCGATCCCTACCAATTGGTCCAGTCGGCGCTGCACATCGGATCCCGGGTCGCCGTGGCCGATGCCATGCCCGCCCTGCATCTGCTGCCGTTGGCGCGCAGCTTCAGCGGGCTGCCCGTCTCGGCGACCCCCGTGCTGCGTGAACTGCGCATGATCAAGGACGCCGCCGAGATCGAGGCGCTGCACCGGGCGGGTGCGGCCATCGACCGGGTCCATGCCCGGATGGCGGAATTCCTGCGGGTCGGGCGCACCGAGGCCGAGGTCGGCAAGGACATCACGGACGCGATCGTGGCGGAGGGGCATACCGAGGCCGCCTTCGTCATCGTCGGCAGCGGACCCAACGGCGCCAATCCGCACCACGATGTCTCCGACCGCCGGATCGAGGCGGGGGACGTGGTGGTGATCGATATCGGCGGCCCGGTGGAGCCGGGTTACTACTCCGATTCCACGCGGACCTACGTCCTGGGCGAGCCCGATCCCGAGATCGCCGCGCGCGTTGCCGAACTGGAACACGCCCAGGCCGCCGCCGTCGCCGCGGTACGCCCCGGGATCCGCGCCGAAGCGGTGGACGCGGCCGCCCGCGAACCGCTCGAAGCCGCGGGTTTCGGTCCCGCGTTCGTCCACCGGACCGGCCACGGAATCGGCCTGTCGGTGCACGAGGAGCCCTATATCGTCGCGGGCAACGACCTGGAACTACGGCCCGGGATGGCGTTCAGCATCGAACCCGGAATCTACTTCCCGGGCGAGTGGGGTGCCCGGATCGAGGATATCGTCGTCGTCACCGAGGACGGCTGCGTGGCGATGAACGAACGTCCGCACGGACTCACCGTGCTCCCGGCCGGGAGCTAGACGCTCAGGCGGAGCGCAGCCGCACCCCGCACAGGACACGCTCCACCTCGATGGCCAGTACCACCCGGGTCGGGTTCTCCCGCGGCACCCGGTACCGCTGCGCGTAGCGGTGCTCGGCTTCGCGGACCGAGTCCGGATCGTCGAGGACGACCGCCCGGCCCTCCAGGGTCAGCCACCGCGCACCGTCCACCTGCCCGACCGCGGCATAACCCGAGCGCCGCACATTGCGCGCCTTCACCGAGGTGCCGTTGGTGATCACCCGGGCCAGACCGGCGTCGGCGTCCCAGGTGAACCCCACCGGCACCACGTGCGGGGTGCCGTCGGCCCGCAGGGTCGTGAGGGTGGCCAGGTGGCGTTCGGTGAGGAACTCGACCGCGGCCGGGGACAATTCGACAGTGCGCAGCGTCATGACCCGACCGTAGCGGGCGCCCCGGACCCCGGCCAATGTCTCCCGGTTCGGGTCGCCGTTCCGCGCGGATGACAGACTGAGCGCATGGTTGTGCGTCGAACACGAGGGATCGACCCCGGAGCGGTGCTGGTGCTGGGTGGGCGCAGCGAGATCGGGTTGCAGGTGGCCCTGCGCCTGGCTCCCGGCCGGGCGGTGGTGCTGGCCGCGCGGCGCTGTGAGGATCTGGACTCCGAGGTCGCGGCGCTCACCGCCGCGGGCGCGACCGCGGTGCACCCGGTGGAATTCGACGCCGACGATACGGCGAGCCATCCCGCGCTGCTCGGCAAGGTCGCCGCCGACTACGGGCCCATCGGGGTCGCGGTGCTGGCCTTCGGGGTGCTGGGGGAGCAGCCTCGGGCCGAGGCCGATCCCGCGCACGCGCTGGCGGTGGTGCACACCGATTACACCGCCCAGATCAGCGTGCTCACTGTCCTGGCCAACGAGATGCGCGCGCACGGCAGCGGCCAGCTGGTCGTCTTCAGTTCGGTGGCCGGGATCCGGGTGCGGCGCGCCAACTACGTCTACGGCTCCGCCAAAGCCGGGCTGGACGGTTTCGCCTCGGGTCTGGCCGACGCCCTGCACGGCAGCGGAGTGCAGCTGCTGCTGGCCCGGCCGGGATTCGTCACCGGCCGGATGACCGAGGGGATGAGCCCGGCCCCGTTCTCCAGTACCCCGGACCAGGTCGCCGCCGCGGTGGTCACCGCGCTCGGTCGTCGTTCGGCGCGGGTGTGGATCCCGGGGATCCTGCGCCCGGTGTTCTTCGGGATGCGCCTGCTGCCCCAGGCCGTCTGGCGGCGGCTGCCGCGGTGAGTGCCGATCCCGCGCTCGCCTGGGCGGGGCCGCCGATTCCGGTGGTGGGTATCGGCGCCGACGGCTGGGCGGGACTGCCCGACCGGTCGCGATCGGTGTTGCGGGAGTGTGCGGTGCTGCTCGGGTCGGCACGTCAGCTGGCATTGCTGCCGGACGAGGTGGCCGCGCGCCGGGAATCGTGGCCGTCGCCGCTGCTGCCCGCGTTGCCCGGTCTGCTGGCCGGGCACCAGGGGACCCGCCTCGGGGTACTCGCCAGCGGCGACCCCATGTTCTACGGGGTCGGCGTCACGCTCGCCCGGGTGCTCGGCGCCGGCTCGCTGCGGGTGTTCCCGCAGCCGTCTTCGGCGTCGCTGGCCTGCGCCCGGCTGGGCTGGCCGCTCACCGAGGTGAGCATCGTGAGCGCGGTCGGTCGACCGCTCGATCGCCTGTTGCCCGAATTGGCCGAAGGCCGCCGGATACTCGTGCTGAGCGCTGATGCCGGAACACCGGGGCGGCTCGCGGAGTTGTTGCGCGGCAACGGGTTCGCTGCATCGTCGCTGACCGTGCTGGAACAATTGGGGGGTCCGGCCGAGCGGGTGGTATCGGGGACCGCCGCGCAGTGGCGTGAACCTCCGGGCGACCCTCTCAATATCGTCGCCGTCATCGCGGCCGGGGAGCCGGGGCGGATCCGCCTCACCCGGCTGCCCGGGCTGCCCGACACCGCCTACGGTGGGGATGGGCAGCTGACCAAAGCCGAGGTCCGGGCGCTGACCCTGGCGGCGCTCGCGCCGAGCCCCGGTGAGACGCTGTGGGATATCGGCGGTGGGTCGGGGAGCGTCGCCATCGAGTGGTCCCGGACTCATCCCGCGTGCCGGGCGGTCGCCTTCGAGATGCTGGCGCGTCGCAGGAGCCAGATATCGGCCAACGCCGCCACACTCGGCGTCCCCGATATCGAGGTACGCGGCGAGGCGATCGCCGAACTCACCGCGGACGCGCACCTGCCCGCCCCCGACGCGATCTTCCTCGGCGGCGGACTCACGACACCGGGTCTGTTCGGCCACTGCTGGTCCCGGTTGCCGGTCGGGGGCCGGCTGGTGGCCAACGCGGTCACCGCGGAATCGGAAGCATCGTTGCTCGCCTGGTGTGCGGCGCACGGCGGCGGCCTGCGCCGATTCCAGATCTACCGCGGCGAACCGCTGGGCCGGTACACCACCTGGCGTCCGCAACTGCCGGTGACGCAGTGGTCGGTCGTGAAGGGCCCCGACGCTGCGCGAATGTGACAACCCGAATGGACGAATCGGGCATCGGGAGTAAGGTCACGAGGGTTCCGAGCGTGGGTCAACGGGCTCGCGCGCAACGGGGAGATCGATTGTGAGATACAAGAAGTTCGCCGCGACCGCGATCATGGCGGCCGCGGCTACCGGTATCGCCGCCGGCACCGGTTATGCCGCTCCCGCGCCCGCGGCGCCCGCCGTCGCGCAGCAGGAGAACGCCGTACCGGAGGTCACCGGTCACGATCGGGGTGTCGACTACACCCTGGCGCTGGCCGAGGCCGGTAAGTCGCTGGTCACCACGGTGACCGGCGGTGCGTTCAGCCTGGACACCGCGAACAACGCAGTGGTGTTGACCAATGCCGCCGGCGATCGCCTCACCAGCATTCCGCTGGCCCAGTCCACCGGCGGCCAGGTCGTCCAGGTCGCCGCCACCCTCGACGAGGGCAACAGTCGGCTGACTCTCACCCCGCGGGCCACCCCGGTCGCGGGCGCACCGGCGCAGGCGCAGTTCATCGGCGCCCAGCAGTGGTTCATGAGCGAACTGCAGGCGGCGTCGCTGGGTGCGGCCGTGGGTGCGGCCATCGGCGCGGGTATCGGGTTCTTGTTCCTGGGTGTGGGTCTCATCCCGGGTGCCATCATCGGCGCCGGTATCGGGCTCGCGGTGGCCGGCGGTCCGCCGCTGCTGGATTCGGCCATCGCCTACTTCAGCGGCCAGCCCTGAGAATTCTGCTGCTGGGCGGGACCGGGGAAGCCCGGGAACTCGCCCGCGCACTCGCCGGCGAGCGAGGATACGAGATCGTGTCCTCGCTCGCCGGTCGCATATCCGACCCGGTGCGGCCCGGCGGCGCGGTGCGGATCGGTGGATTCGGTGGCGTCGGCGGATTACGACAATGGCTGGGGGACAACCGGATAGATCTGGTGGTCGACGCCACCCATCCGTTCGCCGCCACCATGACGGCGCATGCGGCGGAAGCCACCGGGCGGCTCGGGCTCCCCATGATCCGGTTGAGCCGCCCCGGCTGGATCGCCGCCGCCGGGGACCACTGGCACCGCGTACCCGATATCGGCGCTGCCGCAAGCGCTTCCGCCGAGCTGGGTGACCGGATCCTGCTCACCATCGGACGCCAGGGAGTCGGCGCCTTCGCCGGTTACACCCGGCCCTGGTATCTGATCCGGGCCATCGACCCGCCCGAAGCCGAATTGCCGCCGCGACACGAGATCCTGCTCGCGCGCGGGCCGTTCACCGTCGCCGCGGAGTCCGAACTGCTGGCCCGGCACCGGATCGACGTCCTGGTCACCAAGGACAGTGGCGGCGCGGCCACCGCCGCGAAACTCACGGCCGCGCGCGCGGCGGGGATACCGGCGGTGGTCGTGGACCGGCCGCCCGTACCGCCCGGCCTCACCGTGGTCCCCACGGTCGACGCTGCACGGACAGCGATATCCGAGTTTGCGGGCGAGCTGCCCTGATTAGGTGAAAAGCGCCCCGACGCACTCGAACCGAATGTGCACCACTGATCGCCTGCGGCGCGGTACGCGTACGACTGCTGACGGTCACAACGAGTCGTGCCTCGTCTTGCACGATATCGAGGGCAACGGGTTCTGTCTCGATCGAGCACGCCGACTCGGCGTCCGGCACGCAGTGCGGTGTGGGCAGGCGGAACTCGCTCGAGCGGCTCCGCGGTCGGAGTTCACGAGCCGAGCAACTCGGGCAGCCGGTCGAACCAGTCGAGAACCGCGCGTTCGTAACCGATACCGAATTCGAGGGTGGCGCGGGCATGCGCGGACATCCCCGCGATGGCCTCCTCCGCGCGGTAGCGATCCAGCCGCTCCTGGTGGATCTTGCGGGCGTTATCGATGATCGAGGCCAGATGCGCGGCTTCCAGGTGGCCGCCGAAGTGCAGTGTGAGCAAGAGTGGGAACCGGATGGTCTCCGGGCCGGGGTCCCGGGCGATCCATTCGGCGAACTCGCTACGACCCGACTCGGTGATTCGATACGGGGTACGTTCCCGCGCGCCGGTTTCCCCCTTGACGACCAGGCCTGCCGCGTTCATGGCGGCCAGTTCCCGGTAGACCTGGCTCTGTGTGACGGTCCAGAAATCGCCGATCCGGTCCTGGGCGAGCGTCACCAGGTCCCAGCCCGACATCGGTCCTTCGTGCAGAAATCCCAGCAGAGAGGCGGCCGTGGAGTTCAGCGGCCGCTGCTGTTTGCCGTTCACCAGGTGTCCTTCCACCGAGGCTATTCCATAGTGGAATGCTATCGGATGGCGCGCACTCAGGTCTCGTAGCGGCGCGTTGTGTAGACGCGGGGTGGCTCGGCGGCGTCGACGACCGCCGTGGTGGAGGCCCCGATGATCAGCAGGGTCCGCATATCGACCTCGGCGGGGTCCAATGCTCCGAGCGACACCACTCGGACGGTTTCGGCTGGGCCGCCCACATCCCGGCCCAGCACCACCGGGGTGTCCGGTGCGCGGTGTTCGAGCAGGATGTCCTTCATCGCGCCCACCTGCCAGGTGCGCCGGCTCGACGCGGGGTTGTAGACGGCGATCGCCATATCGGCGGCCGCTACGGCAGCCAGCCGCCGCGCCACCACCTCCCACGGTTTGAGCCGGTCGGAGAGGGAGATCGTGGCGTAGTCGTGCCCGAGCGGGGCGCCGACCCGGCTCGCCACCGCGTTGGCCGCCGTCACACCGGGCAGTACTCGTACCGGCACACCTGCCCACTGTGGATTCGCCGACTCCTCCAGAACTGCCGCCGCCATCGCGAACACGCCGGGATCGCCGGAGGACACGACGGCGACCCGGGCGCCGCGGCGCGCGAGGTCCAGTGCCATGGCGGCACGTTCGGATTCGACCCGGTTGTCGCTGGCGTGCCGGTGCTGTCCGGCGCGGACCGGTACCCGGTCGATATAGGTCGTATAGCCGACCAGATCGGTGGCGGCGGCCAGCGCCGCGGTGACCTCCGGGGTGGTCCACCTCGTATCACCGGGGCCGAGTCCGACCACCACCACTTCGCCGCCCGCGCCGGCGGGCTCCGGCTCGCCGCGCACCGCGGCGGCCGTCCGGTGGGGCCGGTCGTCCGTCTGCGCGGTGCGACGGGCCGGAACGGGCGTGGTCGGCTCGGGGCCCGGGACGACAGTGATCGCGAAATAGGGAACATGGGCATCGTCTACTTCGCCCGCTGTCAGCACGCGTTCGCGCCCGGTGCTGGCCCGCTCCACGTAGTAGGCGCGGTCCAGGCGGCCCGAATCGGCGAGAGCCTTGCGCACGGCCGGAAAGGTGCGGCCCAGTTTCATGATCGCCGCCGCGTCGCTGTCGGCGAGCCGCCGGGTCAGCTCCGCGGCGGGCAGGGTCGCGGGCAGTACCGTCAGTACCTGCTCGCCCTCGACCAAGGGGGTGCCCAGCGCCGCCGACGCGGCGCTCACCGAGGTGATCCCGGGGACGATCTCCGCGTCGAACCGGTCGGCCAGCCGCCGGTGCATGTGCATATAGGAGCTGTAGAACAGCGGGTCGCCCGCCGCCAGCAGCGCCACCGAGCGGCCCGCCGCCAGATGGCCGGCCAGTCGTTCGGCGGCCGCGGCGTAGAACTCGTCGATCGCCCCCTGATACCCGCCCGGGTGATCGGTGGTCTCGGTGGTGACCGGGTAGATCAGATGCTCCTCGAGCTGCCCCGGCCGCATGTACGGTTCGGCGATACCGCGCGAGATGCTGCGTCCGTGCCGCGCACTGTGGAATGCGATCACATCGGCTTCGGCGATGATCCGCGCCGCCTTCACGGTCACCAGTTCCGGATCACCCGGTCCCAGTCCGACCCCGAACAACTTGCCCGCACGCACTGTCATTCCGCTTCGCTCGCAATCGCATTCAGCGCGGACGCCGTGATAGCACTCCCGCCGCGCCGCCCCCGCACCGTCAGATAGTCGATCCCCGTACTCGCGGCCAGCGCCGCCTTCGATTCGGCCGCCCCGACGAAGCCCACCGGGATCCCGAGCACCGCGGCCGGCTTCGGCGCGCCCGCCGCGATCATGTCCAACAGGTGGAACAGTGCCGTCGGCGCGTTGCCGATCGCCACCACCGCCCCGCCGAGCCGCTCCCGCCACAGTTCCAGTGCCGCCGCCGACCGCGTGGTGCCGAGTTCGGCGGCCAACTCCGGAACCCGCGGATCGCGCAGGAGGCACAGCACCTCGTTGTCCGCGGGCAGTCGTAGCCGGGTGACGCCCGAGGCCACCATGTTCGCGTCGCACAGAATCGGCGCGCCGCCGCGCAGCGCGGCCCGGGCCGCGGCCACAACCCCGGGGGTGAACAGCACATCACCGGCCAGATCGACCTGCCCGCAGCCGTGGATCATGCGGACCACCACCTGCTCGACATCGGCCGGGAACCGAGCGAGCTCGGCCTCGGATCGGATGATCGAGAACGACTGCCGATAGATCTCGGCCCCGTCGGTGAGGTAGCTGGTACGCGCGTCGGGCATGCGGACACCCTATGCCGGGCCGGACGGGCCGGACCGGTGCGGGTCGGCCGCCTCGGTCCGTCTGCCGCCCGGTCGCCGGGGCGGTATCCGAGCGGAGCCCGGCCCATCACTGGCCGCCGATGTGCTGTCTCGTGCGGTGCGCCCAGACGGGATATCGACGACCACCCGGGCGCGTGCCGGGTCGTCCGCGGCGCGCGGACGGTCCCGCCGGAGTGAAACCGTCCCGCGTCCGACGACACGCCTAGCTCTCCTACGGACAATGTGATCCGAGCGGGGGCGGGTCACCGGCCCAGCGGATCAGGTTTGCCCGGTATCGGGGGCGCCGCCGCGCGGGCGGGGACCGATCTGATCGAGCAGTGCGTTCACCTCGTCCGGGAAACCATTGGTGACCTGCTTCGGGGTCTTGTTCGGGAAGCGTCGCGCGACATGCTCCTCGGCCGCGGAACCGGGCAGGACGTAGACGGGTTCGGTTTTGCGCTGCAGCGGGCGGACGACCTCGTCGAGGTGGCTCTTGCGGTCGTCGAGGAACGCGCCGATCACATCCTCACCCGCCGGGCAGACGGCCATGCAGTAGCCCGCCTTGTAGTTCGGTTTGAACGACAGGCTCTGCCACATCGAGAACGATTCGCCGGTGGTGACGCGCCGCCGGTATTCGTCGCGGTCGGCGCTGTCGGCCACCGTTTCCGCCCAATCGGTGAAGCCGCCCATGAATTCGCGGTAGTTGTGCGTGTAGCACGCCTGGAAGTCGAATCCGCCGTCCTGGGTGATCGCGCCGACCGGGCAGGCGGAGACGCACAGCTTGCATTCCAGGCACGGATTGAAATCCAGTGGCGCGCTGGGTTCGTCGACTACCGCGTCGGTGACCACGGTGCCGAGCAGGATGAAATTCCCGAACTTCGGATGGATCACATTGCGATGGATCCCCATGACGCCGAGCCCGGCGGCCTCGGCCACCACCTTGTGCGCGATCACCCAGATACGGCCGGGGAACTGGTCCACCTCCATCGGATAGCCCGGCGCGGGATAGACGGCGCGATATCCGGCGTCCTGCAGCTCCCGGGTGATCCTGCGGGCTACGACATTGGTCTCGTCGTCGGCGTGGTTGAACTCGGTATTGGCGAGACTGCGCTGCGGACTGCGCAGATTGTCCCGGTTCATCCGAACGCAGAAAGCGAGGAAGGTCCGGGCCGAGGGCAGGATCTGCCGGGCGTGCTCGATCTCGTCGGCCACGCGTGGATCGTCGACGGCGACGAATCCCACATCGTCGGCGCCCGCCGCGCGGCAGATCTCCCGGAGCCGGTCGGCGGCCAGGACCGGGGCGGGTGTCGCGCGTTCACGTTCGGCCATCCGCCGCACTGTCGGGTGCTGGGCCAGCCGCCGTGGGGCGGCGCCTTCGTGGTCGGTATCCGGCATCGGGACTCCTTCTCGCCGCGAGATGGTTCGAAAGGAATGACGTTGCGGATGAGCGGAACTCATCGGTCGCCACGGGGCGGGACCGTCTTCTCCGGACCCGGATACCCCGGTTTCTGTCAGCGGGTGGGTGCGCGACTCCGGTGGCACGGCTGTCGATCGGTCGTGCCGACATTCCGAGGTGACTGCGCCGATCGCCGAATTCCGCGGTCTCAGCGGCGCAGGGCGGTCTCGCGCCGGATATGCGACAGCTTCTCGGGGTTGCGCACCGCGTAGAGGCCGGTGATCAGGCCCTCGTCGATCCGCACCGCCAGGACGGTGTCGACCTCGTCCCCGATCCGCAGGATCAGGGCCGGGTAGCCGTTGATCTGCACCGGCTCCAGCCCTGCCCCGGCCACCTTGCGGAGGCCGGTGGCCAGCGCCCGGCCCACCCGTCCGGCGCCGACGACGGGTTTCTGCAGTGCGCGCACGACGCCGCCGCCGTCGCCCAGCAGGACGACATCCGGTGCGAGCAGGTCGAGCAGATCCTGCAGGTCGCCGGTGTCGACGGCGCGCTGGAACGCGGTCAGCGCGGTGCGGGTCTCGGCTTGGGACACGATCGTGCGGGCCGGCGCGCGGCGACATGCGCCCGCGCCCGGTGCGCGATCTGGCGCACCGCCGCCGGAGTCTTGTCGACGGCCTCGGCGATCTCGTCGTAGGACAGCTCGAACACTTCCCGCAGGACGAATACGGCCCGCTCGGTCGGCGCGAGCGTTTCCATGACGAGCAGCATCGCCATCGAGACGCTGTCGGCCAGTTCGACGTCCTCGGCCACATCCGGCGTGGTCAGCAGCGGCTCGGGCAGCCAGGGGCCCACGTAGGACTCCCGGCGGCGGCCCAGCGTCCGCAGCCGGGTGAGCGCTTGGCGGGTGGTGATCCGGACCAGGTAGGCGCGGTGGTCCCGGACGGTGTCCAGGTCTACACCCACCCACCGCAGCCAGGTCTCCTGGAGGACGTCCTCGGCGTCGGCGGCCGAGCCGAGCATCTCGTAGGCGACGGTGAACAGCAGATTGCGGTGGGTCACGAAGGCGTCGGTGGCCGGATTCGTCCGGCCGGCGCCCGCGTCACGATCCCCGGGCGTGGTCTGCGGCGTCGCGGCCATATCGTCTCCTGTCCCGCTCTCGACTGTGGTCACCCACCAGACGCCGGGCGCCCCCGCCGTGTGACACCGGCGCACTGTGCCGTACGACACGGTATCCCCGGCGCTGTCCGGATCGGGTGACCGGCCGCCGCCGGTGCGCGCGGAACCCGAGGTCAATGCAAACCGGCGCCCGCTTCATCGAGGCAGTACGACCACAGCGACAGCAGATGGTCCTCCGGATAACGGGTGTGCCGCAGATAGTGCTCGTGGCGGATCCGCCGGTCGTGCCAGAAGTGTCCCGACATCGGCGACGGCGTGGTGGTGGCGAGCCAGACCGCGGTGTCGGCGCCCTCGTCGGCGGTGCGCATGGCGGGACGCAATGCGGAACTGAAGCGGGGGAGCGCGGCGGAGATCCCGGGTGTGTCGACCCAGCCCGGGTGCATGCTGTGCACGCTCACCCCCTGGTCGGCGAGGCGCCCGTCGAGCAGCGGCGCGAACGCGACCTGCATCCGTTTGGTGCGCGCGTAAGCGGTGGCGCCGCGGTATTCGCCGCGGCGGTACTCCGGGTCCCGGACCGGGAGCGGTTGGGCGTACATCCCGCCGGAGGCGACGAAGATGATCCGGGCGTCGCCGGCGGAGGCGAGCAGCGGGGTCAGCCGGTCGGTGAGGCGCAGCGGGCCGAGCACATGGGTGGCCAGCGTCAGTTCGTGGCCGGCCGAGTTCTCGGTGCGATCGATGGGCAGGACACCGGCATTGTGGACGAGCACGTCCAGCGTGCCGTGGTCGCGGGCCAGCGCGTCGGCGCAGGCGTCGACGCTAGCGGGCTCGGCCACATCGCACTGCGCCAGTTCCACGTCGGCGCCGGGGACGGCATCGAGGATTTCGCGGCGGGCCCGGCCACCGCGGTCGAGGTCGCGCACCGCCAGCACGGTAGCGGCCCCGAGCGCCGCGAACCGGGTCGCGATGGATTTGCCGATGCCCGAATTCGCGCCGGTCACCATCGCGGTCCGCCCGCGCAACGCACCGGCCGCCGGGTCGTCCCGGGTCCAGCAGGTTCGGCGCAGATGGAAGCCGAGGCGGGTGTAGCCCGGCACTATCGTCCGGTCGAGCAGAGTGTCGACTGCGCGGATCATCGGATCTCCTCGTCTCTTCTGGTCAGCACGAACTGCTCGACATCCAGGTAACCACTGCGGAACCCGGCTTCGGCGTAGGCCAGGTAGAACTGCCACATCCGCCGGAACACCGGGTCGAAGCCCAGACCGTCTACCTGGTCGGTGTACTCGTCGAACCGCTCCCGCCACAGGCGGAGGGTGTGCGCGTAGTGCGCGCCCATCGGAAACCGCTCGGTCACGCGTAGTTCGGTGCCGCGCGCGACCGTCTCGGCGATCAGCCGGGTGGAGGGCAGGAAACCACCGGGAAAGATGTATTTCTGGATCCACGTGTAGGTATCGCGCGTGGCGAGCATCCGGCGGTGCGGCATGGTGATCGCCTGCAGCGCCGCCCGGCCGCGCGGAGCGAGCAGGCCCTCGATGGATCGAAAGTAGGTATCGAGATATTCGCATCCGACGGCTTCGATCATCTCCACCGAGACGACGGCATCGTATTCGCCGTCCACCTCGCGATAGTCGAGAAGATCCACCCGGACCCGGTCGGTCGCACCCGCCGCATCGATTCGGGCGCGGGCCAGCTCGCGCTGCTCGGTGGACAAGGTCACCGACCGTACCCGCGCGCCGCGCTCGGCCGCGCGTATCGCGAGGGCGCCCCAGCCGGTGCCGATCTCCAGGACCCGGGTTCCGGGGCCCACCCGCGCCGCGTCGAGAACACGGTCGATCTTGCGGTGCTGGGCCGCGGCGAGGTCGGGCCAGCGCGGTGGCGGTGCGGTCGCCGGGAAGAGCGCGCTCGAGTAGGTCATCGTCTCGTCGAGGAACAGCGCGAAGAAGTCGTTGGAGAGGTCGTAGTGGCGGGCGATGTTGTCGCGGGTGTTGTCGCGGGTGTTGCGTTGGGCGCCAGGATGTTTCGCTACATAGAGTCCGCGCAGGGTCTGCAGCGCGGCCGGGATCAGGCTCTCGATGTGCGCGGCGAGCACGGTGAGCGCGGCGGCCGGATCGGGCGCCGACCAGTCGCCGGCCATATAGGCCTCGCCGAAGCCGATCAGTCCGGAGACGCCGAGCCGGGCCGCGAAATCGTCGGGACGGTGCAGCACGAGCCGCGGTGCGCCGAGGTCGCCGCGGGAGCATCCGAGGGCCGTGCCGTCCGGATATTCGACGCGCAACGGCAGCCGGCCGAGGGCTCGGCGGAACAGCCGGTGCGCCACCGCGGCGGCGACCGAGGCGCGGACGCCGGTGGGGACCCGGTCGACATCGGGCCAGGACAGACCGGGTGGTGCGGTCGGGATGGTCAATTCGGTGGTCACCGGGACGGCTCCTCGGTCGGCGATACGGGACGGGGTACGACAGGAAGGCCGCGCAGCCAGAGCCGGATGCCCTGGATCCGGATCCGGGCCGCGATGGCCAACGGTGCCAGCGGCATGGTCAGTGCGGCGGCCAGGATCGTGCCGGTGGACGCGGGGCGGCACGTGCCGCGTACCGACGCGGTGAGAACGGGGCGGTCGCGCCGCAGTGTGATGGACAGATCCAGGTGGTCGCCGGGCTCGGGCAGCAGCATCCGGTATTCGCCGGATACATCGTTGAACGGCGACACATAGAACTGCTTGGCGGTGTCGGCGCGGCCGCGGTCGTCGGTGCGCAGCAAGTAGCGGTGACGCTCGCCGTAGGTGTTGTGCACTTCGGCGACCACGCATACCGGCCTTCCGGTCCGGTCGCGGCACCAGTAGAGGGTGAGGGGGTTGAACACGAAGCCGAGAACCCGCGCGTTGGTCAGCATCAGGATGCGGCCGTCGGTCAGGCCGATTCCGTGTTCGGCCAGAAAGTCGTCGACGTTCGCACGTAGGCCGCGCTCCGGGTCGCCGAGGTGGTCGCGGGCACGCAGCTCGGCCAGCGGTCGCAGCGCGCGGGGCAGCCGTGGTAGATCGTCGAGGTCGACCAGCCAGCTGTAGCTGCGGTACCGGAACCGGTGGTGCACCGGAGTGTGGCGCACGTGGTCGATGGTGGTGTACACGAGCCGGCCGGTCATGACGTGGGTATGGGCCGTAGGGAACGGTCGGGCCAGCGCGCGCCGAGTCGTTCGGCGGCGCGCAGCCCGGACAATGCACCGTCCTCGTGGAACCCCCAGCCGTGGTATGCGCCGGCGAAAGCGACCCGTGCGCAGCCTATTTCGCCGAGCCGCCGCTGGGCCGCCACGGATTCCGGCGTGTACTGCGGATGCTCGTAGACCATCCGGTCCAGGACGGTGCCGGGGTCGACGGCGTCCTCGTCGCCGAGGGTGACCACGAACCGGCGCTCGGCGGCCCCGGCGAGGCGGTGCAGCCGGGTCAGGTCATAGCTCACCAGTACGCGGTCCGGTGTCGCGTCGCATCCGGGGAGCCGGTAGTTCCACGAAGCTCGGGCCCGCGGGGCCGTCGGCAGTACGGCGGCGTCGGTGTGCAGCACGGTCCGGTTCACCGAATAGGGCATGGCGGCCAGGACGGCTTCTTCGACGGCGGTGGGCTCGGCGAGGATCCGCAGCGCCTGGTCGGGGTGGGTGGCGATCACCGCGGCGTCGAAGACCCGGACCTCGTCGGCGGCGTCACGGACGGCCACCCCGTCGGGCAGCCGGTTCACCGTGCGTACGGGTGTGCCGGGCAGGACCGCGTCGAGCCGTTCGGCCACCGCCCGCACGTAGGTCGCCGAACCGCCGCGGACCGTCCGCCACGTGGGTGAGCCGAAAACGGTCAGCATGCCGTGGTGCTCCAGGAAGGTGAACAGGTAGCGGGCCGGATAGCGCAACGCGGTCATCGGATCGCACGACCACACGGCCGAGACCAGCGGCGTCAGGAAATGGCTGATGAAGTAGGGGGAGAAGCCGGCTCGGCGGCTGAACTCACCGAGGGTAGGCGCCGCCGCCGGTCCGGCCGTCAGTTCGGCACGGGCCAGGCGCTGGAAGCGCGGCACCTCGGCGAGCAGCCGCAGGTACCGCCCGCGCGTGAGGGAAGCTGCCCGGGGGAACAATCCGCCGAGACCGCGGGCGCCCGCGTATTCGAGCCCGCAACCGTCGCAGCGCACCGACATGCTCATATCGGTTTCCTGGGTAGCGACGCCGAGATCGGCGAACAGGCGCAGCAGTGTCGGGTAGGTCCGTGCGTTGTGCACGATGAATCCGGTGTCCACGCCGAGCGCGCGGCCGTCCGCGGCGCAGACCGAATGGGTGTCGGCATGACCGCCCAGCCGGGTATCGGCCTCGTAGAGGGTGACCCGGGCCGTGCCCGCGAGCACCCAGGCCGCGGTGAGTCCCGCGACTCCGCTGCCCACTACCGCCACCTGCCGCACGGACCGGTCCGCTGTGCCCTGCTCGACCATCACACTCCTCCGCTCGGCGACCGCAGGCCGCGTACTTATGCATCGAGTATGCATCGTTTCGTCTCGGCTGGCGAGTCGGGGCGAAAATCTGCCGTCGAGCGGGCATGCCGCCGGGACAGTGGTTCGCCATGCCCGGGTCGCCGGACGGGTGGGTTCGGTGCGGTGGGAGGCGCCGTGGGATCAGGCGAGTCGATCGACTGCTTCGGTGAGGGTCATCAGCCGCTCGACCGGCGGCGGGAGGATCACCGCGTCCCATCCCGGGCCGCCGACGAAGACCCGCGCACCGGCCTCGGCGCTCGCGCGCACGCTGGAGGTCAGCGCGGTCGATTCGTGCTGCGACCACAGCATCAGATCGGCGGGCCGACGCAACCGGTGCAGAGTGTCGGTGAGGGCGTCGGTGGGCACATCCGCCCCGAGCATCTGTGCGCCGACCCCGCGTTCGGCCAGGGCGGCGCGCAATACCTCGAGGGGCAGCGCATGGGTCTCCCCGCTCGTGCAGGCCAGCACGATGGGCCGGCGACCCAGCGGGGCCGGCGGGTTGTTGCGATGCAGCGCCGAGGTGATGCACCACGACAGGAGGTGTTCGACATCGATGCAGCCTTCGCCGCCCAGCTGTCGTGCCACGATATCGGCGAACGCGGGCCGGCACAGTCGTTCCCAGGTCGCTACCACGCCGTGGACGCGCAGGTGGGCAGCCAATTGCGTGGTCACCGAACGATAGTCGAGCTCGAATGCGGCGGTGAGCAGCGAGGTCCGGTCGCCGGGGGCCGAGACGGGCGCCCGCGCCGCCGCCGCAGCGCCGGCGGGTGTGGCGCCCGCGCGGATGAGTTCGAGCATCTGATTCAGTTGCGCGATATCGGCTTCGGTGTACAGGCGATGGGTTCCCGGACGGTGCCCGGTGGGCCCGATTTCGTAGCGCCGGTTCCAGCTGCGCAGGGTGGCCGTGGGGATGCCGAGGCGATCGGCGACCGCGCGGACGGTGTACCCGGCCGCGTCGGTGGCGGGGGCGGAACCGTCGGACATCGTCTCATTCTGCCTTTCCCGGTTCGCGCTCCTGGCCGGACCCGGGACTTCGGCGCCCGTGTGGCGCTCGGATCCGCGTGGCCGGATTCATTCCGTCCTCGTCGCGGCCAGTCCGGCCGCGCCGCACAGCACGCCCCAGCCGGCGGCGACCGCGACTGCCCGGGCGCGCTGCGGCTGCCCGCGCAACGCCACGGCCAGGACGCCGGCGTCGGAGAAATCCGAGATCACCCGGCCCCCGGTCGCGATGCGCAGGGCGGCCGGAGTCGGCGCGAGCGCCATGCCGAGTCCCGAGGCGAGATCGCGGAAGGCGGTCGTGCGGGCCAGGGCGCGCCGGGCCGGGTCGTCGTCGGACCAGCCGCACGGTCGCAGCAGCAGGGCCGGGCGCACCGCGACTGCCAGCCCGTAGCACGCGGTGGCAGCGCCCATGAAGCGAGCGATCCGCATTGCTGTCATAGCTCCTCCTAGCCAGGTCTGTACGCATCGATTATGCATCTCTATGGGTTAGAATGGTCACATACCGCCGACCGCGAGGAGTTTCTGTGACAGCGCATCGAACAGTTCGCCGCACCCTCGGCCTGGTGGCCGCCCTCATGGCCTTCGGCGCCGTGGCCGCCGCCGGCGGTGCCGTCGCGCAGCCGCCGGGTCCCACCGGCCCCGCGCCGGTGCCTGCCCTGGATCTCGACCGGTATCTCGGCACCTGGAATCAACTGGCCGCCGTACCCCAGCCGTTCAACCTCGACTGCGCTCGCGACACCCGGGCGGAGTACACACTCGACCCGCAGGGCGATGTCGCCGTCCACAATTCGTGTACGACCTGGTCGGGTGGGCGCAACGAGATCCGCGGTACCGCCAGAGTCAACGATGCGGTGACCGGGGCGCAACTGCACGTGAGTTTCCCGGGAGTCCCGGGACAGGAGGCACTCGACGGGCCGACGAACTACATCGTCACCGCCCTCGCCCCCGACTATTCGTGGGCGCTGGTCACCGACCCGACTCGGCTGTCGGGCTTCGTCCTGGCCCGTGACACCGCGCTCGACGCCCCCACCTGGGACCAGGTGCGCGCCGCCATCGCCGGGGCCGGCCAGACACCGTGCATGTACCTCACCTCGCCCACCCCCGGCGGATGGCCCGATATCGCGCCCTTGTGCCTGCGCTGACGAATTCGATTCAGCGGCGTGTGCCGGCCGTGCGGGCCGGGACCCGCCGGGCGACCAGGTGCACCGGCTCACTCGTTGTCCACCTGCATAATGCCGGGTATGGCAGAGGACTGGAACACCCAGATCATCACCGAATTCCGGGCGAACGGCGGCCGGGTCGGAGGACCTTTCGAGGGCGCGCCGATGGTGTTGCTGCACCACCGGGGCCGCCGGTCCGGTCGTGATGCGGTGACCCCGCTGATGTACATGGCGGACGAGCAGGATCCCGACGGTCTGGTCTACCTGTTCGCCAGCAAGGCCGGAGCGCCGGCCCACCCCGACTGGTATCACAACCTCACCGCCGCCGGGCAGGCCACGGTGGAGCGGGGTTCGGAAACCTATCCGGTGACAGTGGCGGAGGTGACGGGCGAACAGCGCGACCGCGTCTACGCCGAACAGGCGCGCCGGTACCCCGGGTTCGCCGAGTACGAACAGAAGGCGAGTGGGTTCCGCACGATTCCGGTGCTCGCGCTGCGCCGCGCCTGAATCACTCGGGCGCGGAACGGTTTCCGTGCTCCGGACAGCAGCCGGTCACTGTCCGGTGTTCAGGAATCTCGGGTGGGCCCGGCCCGTCACCATCGGAAGGTCCACCGAGGTCCGGATTCCCAGTTCGGCCGCACAGACATACGGGATCGAGTTGACGCAATGCGCGGCGGTCGCGGCGATGCCGGGATTCTTGGCATCCGCGGGGTCGCCGGGTTCGGGTTGCCAGCCGCGGATGGTGACGAAGGTGCCGGGATCGCCGTCGATCTCGATCTCGAAGCGTTCCCCGGCCTCGCCCAGGGTCCACGGCGGGTCCAGGTCCTGTTGGCCCATCAGCCAGTTGACGCCGATTCGCACCACGGTCTCACCCGCGGCGACCGCCTCCCAGTGGAATCGCTGCCCGGCTACCCGCCCGGGTTCGATGGTTCCGATCGGTGAGTCGATCGGCGCGGTGGCGACCGCGATCTCGTGCACGGTCCGGATCTCCGGTGTCGTGGTGAATCCGAGCGTATCCAGAATCATCCGGACCGATTGCCGGAATCCGCCGTCGAGCAGTTTCGTCATCGGGCCTTCCGCGGCTTCGGCCGGGGTGGCGCCGAATCGCATGATGTGCCGGACGACATCGGGTGCGCTGTAGGTCCTGATATCGGAGAATTCCTCGCCGCGGACGTAGGTGACCGCCGCGGTCATGGCCGACAGCATCAGCGGGAACACCTCGGTGACGCCACCGGGATCGATCCCGGTGCCGTGCAAGGTGGTTCCGCCTTCCAGGCAGGCCTGCCGCATCGGCTCGGCCTGCGTATCGGCCGGGTAGAACCAGCCGACCGGCGTCACGACGTTCTTCCCGGACCGCAGCAGTGCCGCCACCTCGTCCGGGCGCGGCAGCAACGGTGCATAGACCACCGCGTCGGCGGCCAGCGCGAGGATCTCGTCGATGCTGTCGGTCGCCGTGACGCCGAGGGGTTCGCGGCCGATGAGCTCGCCCACATCACGCCCCTTCTTGCCCGGCGAGTGCACCCAGCAGCCCACCAGTTCGAGGTCGGGGTGGTCGATGACGCATTCGAGCGCCGCGCGGCCGACCGATCCGGTGGCCCACTGAACGACCCGGTAACTCACACAATCCTCCTCGTAGTGGTCGGGTGCGCGCGCGGATCAGCGGTCCGCGTCGGTGTAGCGGATGATGCCGCGGATATTGCGCCCGGCGAGCATGTCCTGATAGCCGTCGTTGATGTCCTCGAGCCGGTACTGGCGGGTGACCATATCGTCGAGGTTCAGCTTGCCCACCTGGTACATCGACAGCAGGTGCGGGATGTCGTAGTGCGGGTTGCCGCCGCCGAAGATGGTGCCCTGCAGGTTCTTCTGCAGCAGCGACAGCATGGACAGGTTCAACGTGGTCTTGTTGTCGGTCAGATTGCCCATGGCGGTGAGTACGCAGGTTCCGGCCTTGGCGGTGATGCCCATCCAGCTGTCGACGTCCTCGCCGTGGACCTCGCCCACGGTCACGATCACCTTCTTGGCCATACCGCCCCAGGTGATCTCCGCGCAGGCGGCGGTGGCTTCCTCGATGGTGGCGTAGGCATGGGTCGCCCCGAACTTCAGTGCCTGTTCGCGTTTCCACGGCACCGGGTCGACCGCGAAGATGAACCGGGCGCCCGCGTGGTCGGCGCCCTGCAGGGCGGAGATCCCGACCCCGCCGAGACCGATGATGGCGACATCGTCGCCGGGCCGGATATCGGCGGTGCGCACGGCCGATCCGTATCCGGTGGTCACACCGCAGCCGACCAGGCAGGCCACCTCGAACGGGATGGACGGGTCGATCTTCACCACCGAACTCTGGTGCACCACCAGGTACGGCGAGAAGGTGCCCAGCAGGGCCATCGGGTAGACATCCTGGCCGCGGGCCTGGATGCGGAACGACCCGTCGGTCACCGAGGTGCCCGCGAGCAGGAGTGCGCCCAGATCGCACAGATTGCGCAAACCGGCCTGACAGGACCGGCATTTCCCGCACGACGGGATGAACGAGAGCACGACGTGGTCGCCCACCGCGAGATCGTCCACGCCTTCACCGACTTCGACGACCACGCCGGCGCCTTCGTGGCCGCCGAGTACCGGGAATCCCATCATCGGGATGCCGCCGGTCACCAGGTGATGGTCGGAATGGCACATCCCGGCCGCTTCGAGTTGGACCTTCACCTCGTGTGTGCGGGGATCGCCGATTTCGATCTCCTCGATCTGCCACGGCTGATTGAATTCCCAGATGAGAGCACCTTTGGTCTTCATCGGTGAACCTACTTTCTCCTACCGGCCGGGGCCCGTGACGGCGGCGGGTCCGCATGTATGCACAAGTGTATGGACATCAGTCCAGACGACGATACGACAGTGTGGCGGCGCGCGTACGGGAATCCCGGTGCAATATCCGGCCGACCCTGCCTGTGCGAGATAATGAGACGATGACCTACTATCCGTCTCAGAGTTTCGCTCGCTGTGCTCGTGCCGACAAGGAGGTCAGATCATGGGTGCCCCGGATACCGCCGCCACATCCCCACTGGTAGGCGCACCACTCGGACCAGGGTCGCTGACCTGGGAATACGCCGGAGACCTGCGGAACATGCTGTTCTTGGGCCGCACCGGAATCCTGCAGAACATGCATCCGGCGGTCGGCGCGGCACTGCAGGATCATTCGAACTTCTTCCAGGACCCGTGGGATCGCCTGATCCGTTCGCTGCCGCAGATCCAGGGCATGATCTACGACGCCGATTCCGCCGCGCAGGCGGGGCGGGTCCGCGACTACCACCGGCCACTGAAGGGAACCGACTCCCGCGGTGCGCGCTATCACGCGCTGAATCCCGAGGTGTACTGGTGGACCCACGCCACTTTCGTCGAACTGACGATCGCGCTCAACGAGCATTTCGGTACCCCGCTCACCGCCGCCGAGAAGGACCAGCTGATCGCCGAGGGCATCACCTGGTGGCGTATGTACGGACTGTCCGACCGAGTGCTGGTGGCGAACTACGCGGACTTCGAGGAGTACTGGAACCGCACCATCGACGAAGTGCTCGAAGCGAACGCGACCACCGAGTTCGCGCTCCGGCTGGGCAGCGTGCGGATCCCGGCGATGCCCGGAATACCCGAACCGGTGTGGTCGGTGATCTGGCGGCCGGTGATGGCGTTCAATGTATGGCTGGCCAACGGGCTCATGCCCGAGCGGGCCCGGGAGATCCTCGACCTGCGCTGGACGAGGGCAGATCAGAAGCTGTTCGGGGTGTTCGCGGCGGCGGTCCGCACCGTGTGGCCCGTGCTCCCGGACCGGTTGCGGTATGCGCCGCGCGCCTATGCGGGCGTAAAGCGGGTGCGCTCGGCCTGATCTCCGGCCCCCGCCGGGCGGGCCGAATCGCACTTCGTCACGGGTACTGCGCTGAATTCAGCTGCCGGGCAGCACTACCCGGTACCCGTCCGCTGCAGCGACGACGTCGGTGACCGGACCGGTGGGCCGTCCGCAGCGTCGATCGCAACCCGACCAGTGCTGGCGGCCGGCAGTGGCGACCTCCACACCGGGGATCGAGGTCCCGGGCGCCGTGCCCTCCGCCGCGGTGCGCCCCGATTCGACCGCGGCGGCGGCGTCGGCGCGGACGTCGGTATGGGATTTCGCACATCCCGGCAGACCGGCGCAGGCGGTGATCCGCAACCACGGCGAGGCGGCGTCGAAGACGAGGCCCATCGGCGCCAGCACCCGGACCACTTGTTCGGCGGCCCCCTCCGCCAGGTCGGTGACGATCAGGCCGCGCCACGGTGTGAGCAGGAGGGGCCGCTCGACGGCGGCGAGGAACTCGGCGGTCCGGGCCGGCAGTGAGCCCAGGCGCACCCCTGCTCCCAGCGCGACCAGTCCGTCGTTCTGCGGTAGCCATCCGATCGGCGGGTCGGGCGCCTCGGGAAGCTCTACGCGGCCGGGTCCGGGCGTGAGTCCCAGGTGCGCGGACAGGCGCACCACGCCGTCGTCGACCTCGTGCAGACGCCACTGGCCGCCGCCGAGGCCCAGGAACCCGTCTGCGGCCGCCAGCAGGACTTCGACTGCTTCGGCGAGGGACACCCGGATCCCGCTGTCCCCGCCCGCGAGCAGTAGCGCGAATCGGTCGTCGTCGAGTGCGTACAGCCCGATATCCGGACGCAGGGCGCTCACATCGCCGCGACCGTCGTCCAGTGTGAACAGCACCCGGCCCGGGAGCTCGGCCAGTCGCGGCGCGGCCAGCAGCCCCGCGTCGAGCTCCGCGACCAAGGGGCGGATATCGGGATGCGAGCCGACCCGCCCCGACAGGGGAGAAGCGATGATGTTGCGCACGCGTTCATGGGTCCGGCTCGGCAGGAGTCCGGCGCCGTCCAGCCGGTCGGCGAGGGCGTCGGCGTCCCGGATGCGGCGCAGCTGCACATTGCCGCGTGAGGTCAGCTCGATATTCCCGTCCCCGAGTTCCCCGGCCGCCTCGGCCAGTACCTGGAGTTGACCGGGCGAGAGCATTCCCCCTGGTACCCGAACCCGTGCCAGCGGACCGTCGGCGGCCTGGTGCAACCGCAGGACGCCGGGGCAGGAATCGGGATTTGTGCGCGCCATGATCTACCAGCATAAGGCGGTACGGATGGACGTACTCGATCGGTCGTCCAGCGGACTCGGGTCACTGGCGGGCGCCGATTCGCGTCCACCGCGGCGTCGCGTGGGAATGCCATTCCCAAGACTCTGTAAGTAGTTCGGTTCAGAGGCGCTGCCCGATTGACAGTCCGGAATCTGCTGAGTGAACTTGATTCGCCACCGTAGCAACGGTTCGGCGAGGTCGGGGAGGGATTCGCGGACTATCGCGACCGCAGAGAAGGAATCGATCAGTGCGGTCCGGATTCGCATCGGAATTCTCCGCGAGGAGAAGGAATATCGAATGTGGAAGAACAGAACCGACAGAGATCCGAACCCGGACTCCGCGCTGCACGGCTTGTACGAAGAAATACGCCGGATCGCCGGGATCGAGCGGCCGCCGCAGGAACCCACCGTGACCGTGGCGACCGCCGATATGTGCGTCGCCGCGACCGTCGATGGGCGCGGTCATCTGGTCGGATTGCAATTCTCCCCCGGTATAGAGAAGCTGACGTACGACGAGATCGCCGAGCGGGTCCTCACCACCGCCCGCCAGGCGGTCGTGCAGGTTGCGCGACTCGATGCGTAGCGGGTCGAGACCACCGGCGCGGCTCGACACCCCGCGCCGCGGGGCGCAGGATGGTTTCGAACCCGAGCCCCGCATCGGGACGAGAGAAGGTGGAACCCGGTGGCCGAAGTGTTCGCGCATATCGACGAGCCGTTGCGCGAGTTCATCCGGAAGCAGGCGATGTTCTTCGTCGCGACCGCACCGTCCGACGGTGGCCGGGTGAACTTGTCTCCCAAGGGGTACCGCGACACCTTCGCCGTGCTGGACGACCACACCGTGGCCTATCTCGACCTGTTCGGCAGCGGTGTGGAGACCATCGCGCACCTGCGCGACAACGGCCGGATCACCATCATGTTCTGCTCGTTCACCCGGAACTCCCGCATCCTGCGCCTGTTCGGCACCGGCCGGGCCGTCCGGCCCGACGACCCGGAGTTCGACAGGATCCGGGAGCATTTCGGGAACGATCATCCCGGTGTCCGGATGGCGATCGTGATCGCCGTGGATCGCATTGCCGATTCGTGCGGGTACTCGGTGCCCTACTACGACCTCGTCGGCGAACGCCCGGTGCTCGATGCCCATCACGCCAGGCAGTCCGATGAGAAGTTCGCCGGGCGGATCGCCGGCGACAACGGGCACAGCATCGATGGTCTGCCCGCGCTGGACCCCGAGCATCCCCTGCCCTCCGTGATCGAGCGCTGACCACCCGCGCCGACGCCGCCGGAGCAGGGCCGGTCATCCAGCCGACGGGTGACGGAAACACCTATAGAAAGTCGCTACTGTCGGGGTCGGTCACGTGCGCACGGTGCTGCGGTCCGATCGGCCACTGTTCGGTCGGCGCATCGTCGGCACCGTGGAACCCGCGCCGGCCCGGTCGCGCCTTCGGCCTCGAACGGTGTGCGGGCCGTGGTCCGGCGTCTGGGCGGCCGCCGCGCACGCGGTAGCATCCGAGGGCTCGAACGGGTGACGAGGAAACCGGTGGAATTCCGGTGCGGTCGCGCCACTGACACAGCCAGACCCTCTCCGGCGAGCACATGAACTCCCCGACGGGCGCGTCACCCCAGGAAGGTCACCGTTGTGATTCTGCTGCTGTCCACCTCCGATACCGATCTGCTGAGCGCGCGCGCCAGCGGCGCCGACTACCGGTGGGGCAATCCGGCGCGGCTGCTGGTGGAGGATCTGCCCGGGTTGCTCACGGATGCCGATCTGGTGATCGTGCGGATCCTCGGCGGCAAGCGGGTGTGGGAGGACGGTCTGGCCGCCCTCCGCGCGAGCGGTGTGCCGGTGGTGGCGCTCGGCGGCGAGATGGCTCCCGACGCCGAACTGATGGAGTGTTCGACGGTGCCGGTCGGGGTGGCCGCCGACGCGCACAACTATCTGGCGGCCGGAGGCCCGCAGAATCTGCGGCAGCTGCACAACTTCCTGTCCGATACGGTGCTGCTCACCGGATACGGGTTCGAACCAGCGGTGCAACTGCCCAGCTGGGGCCGGCTGGAGCGGACCGCCCGCCACACCGAACCGGGCTCCGGGCGGCCGACGGTCGGCGTCGTCTACTACCGAGCCCAGCATCTGGCCGGGAACACCGGATACATCGATGCCCTGTGCGGCGCGATCGAAGACGCCGGCGCGGTGGCGCTGCCCGTCTACTGCGCCTCGCTGCGCACCGCCGAACCCGAACTCGTCGATACACTCCGGCGGGCCGACGCCCTGGTGGTGACCGTGCTGGCCGCCGGCGGCAGCAAACCCGCGACCGCGTCGGCGGGCGGCGACGACGAGGCCTGGGATATCGGCGCGCTCGCCGACCTGGATGTGCCGATTCTGCAGGGTCTGTGCCTGACCAGCGGTCGCGCCCAATGGGAGGCCAATGACGACGGCATGTCTCCGCTGGACGTGGCGACCCAGGTCGCGGTCCCCGAGTTCGACGGCCGGCTCATCACCGTGCCGTTCTCCTTCAAGGAGTTCGACGAAGACGGTCTGTCCACCTATGTTCCCGACGCCGAACGCGCCGCGCGGGTCGCGGGGATCGCGGTGCGGCACGCGCGGCTGCGGCATATTCCGGCGGACCGGAAACGGCTGGCGCTCATGCTGTCCGCCTATCCGACCAAACACGCCCGGATCGGCAACGCCGTCGGGCTGGACACCCCCGCCAGCGCTATCGCGCTGCTCACCGAACTGCGTTCCGCCGGTTACGACCTCGGTGCGGCCGGTGCCATCCCCGGTCTCGAGGAAGCCGACGGCGACGCACTGATCCACGCCCTGATCGCGGCCGGCGGCCAGGATCCCGACTGGCTCACCGCCGAACAGCTCGAAGGCAACCCCATCCGGATCGGCGCGGCCGTCTACACCGCCTGGTTCGACACCCTGCCCGAGCAACTGCGCACCGCGGTGGTCGAGGCGTGGGGTCCGCCGCCCGGTGCGCTCTATGTCGACCGGTCGGCCGATCCGCGGGGTGAGATCGTCATCGCCGCACTGCGTTTCGGCAATGTGGTGCTCATGGTGCAGCCGCCCCGCGGGTTCGGCGAGAACCCGGTCGCGATCTACCACGACCCCGACCTTCCGCCCAGTCACCACTATCTCGCCGCGTACCGGTGGCTGGCCGCCGATCCGGAATCGGGCGGCTTCGGCGCCGATGCGATGGTGCACCTGGGCAAGCACGGCAACCTGGAATGGCTGCCCGGAAAAACTCTCGGCATGTCCGCGGCCTGCGGTACCGATGCCGCGCTGGGAGACCTGCCGCTGATCTACCCGTTCCTGGTCAACGATCCGGGGGAGGGCACGCAGGCCAAACGTCGTGCGCACGCCACCCTGGTGGATCATCTGATCCCGCCGATGGCGCGGGCCGAGAGCTACGGCGACATCTCCCGGCTCGAACAGCTGCTGGACGAACACGCCAATATCTCCGCGTTGGATCCCGCCAAACTGCCCGCTATCCGGCAGCAGATCTGGACACTGATGCGCGCCGCGAAGATGGACCACGATCTCGGGCTGGCCGAACGCCCGGACGAGGAGTCCTTCGACGATATGCTCCTGCACGTCGACGGCTGGCTGTGCGAGATCAAGGATGTCCAGATCCGCGACGGCCTGCACATTCTCGGCCGTGCCCCGGCCGGTGACGGCGAGGTCGATCTGGTGCTCGCCATGCTGCGCGCCCGCCAGCTGTGGGGCGGCGAGATGTCGGTGCCCGGTCTGCGAGAAGCATTGGGGCTCAGTGAATCCGGCGGGGAAGCTCGGGAACGGGTCGATGCGGTGGAGGCACGGGCCCGGGAACTGATCGCCGCGCTGCAGGCCGCCCGATGGGCGCCGGAGGCAGTGCCGGATCTGGTCGATCGGCACGCCGCCGACCTGTTCGGAGACGCCGGTGGGGATCGCGCGGCGGTGGTGTCGGTATTGCGTTTCGCCGCGACCGAAGTGGTGCCGCGGTTGCGCGGTACGGCAGTCGAGATCGACCGGGTCCTGCACGCCCTGAACGGCGGCTTCGTACCCGCCGGTCCCAGCGGTTCACCGCTGCGCGGCCTGATCAATGTGCTGCCCACCGGCCGCAACTTCTACTCCGTCGACCCGAAGGCGGTTCCGTCACGGCTGGCCTGGGAAACCGGTCAGGCCATGGCGGAATCGCTGCTGGCACGCTACCTGGCCGACCACGGCGAATACCCGCGTTCGGTGGGGCTGTCGGTGTGGGGCACCTCGGCGATGCGCACCTCCGGCGACGATATCGCCGAGGTACTGGCGCTGCTCGGGGTGCGCCCGGTCTGGGACGAGGCCAGCCGCCGCGTCACCACCCTCGAGGTGGTCGAGCTCGCCGAACTGGGTCGCCCGCGAGTCGATGTGACCGTCCGCATCAGCGGTTTCTTCCGCGACGCCTTCCCCCATGTGCTGGGTCTGCTCGACGACGCGGTGCGCCTGGTCGCCGCGCTCGACGAACCCGCCGAGTCGAACTATGTGCGCGCCCATACCCGGGCCGACCTCGCCGACCACGGCGACGAACGACGGGCCACCACCCGTATCTTCGGGTCGAAACCGGGAACCTACGGCGCGGGTCTGCTCCAGCTGATCGACTCCAGGAGCTGGCGTACCGACGACGATCTCGCGCAGGTCTACACCACCTGGGGTGGCTACGCCTACGGCCGTGATCTGGACGGCGCCCCCGCCGCCGACGATATGCGTACCGCGTATCGCCGGATCGCCGTGGCCGCCAAGAACACCGACACCCGCGAGCACGATATCGCCGACTCCGACGACTACTTCCAATACCACGGCGGCATGGTCGCCACGGTGCGCGCGCTGACCGGTAAGAACCCGGAGGCCTATATCGGCGACAGCACCCGGCCCGACGCGGTGCGTACCCGCACACTCTCGGAGGAGACCACCCGGGTCTTCCGGGCGCGGGTGGTGAATCCGCGCTGGCTCGAGGCCATGCGCCGGCACGGCTACAAGGGCGCCTTCGAGATGGCGGCCACGGTCGACTATCTGTTCGGCTACGACGCGACCACCGATGTGGTCGCCGACTGGATGTACGAGAAGCTCGCCGAGAGCTATGTGTTCGACGAGACCAACCGCAAGTTCATGGAGCAGTCCAATCCGTGGGCGCTGCACGGGATCGCCGAACGCCTGCTCGAGGCCGCCGAACGCAAGTTGTGGGCAGCGCCGGAGCAGGAGACGCTGGATCGGTTGCGGCAGGTCTACCTGGAGACCGAAGGCGAGCTGGAGTAGGCCGCTGGGCTCACCGTCCGACCGGATCGTGCGGCCGCACGGTGGCGCCCATCAGGTCCGGCGTCAGAGAGTCCAGCTGCTCTGGACGAACTGGTCGCTGGTGGAGAAGATGATCTCCCGGGGCGCCTGTTGATCGCTGATCCCGAACGCGACCAGTCCGTTGCGCGGCTGTCCCGGCTCGAGGAATCCGGAAGGATACTCGCCGGGTACGTCGGTCAGCGGGTACACCGTCGCGCCGTCCGCCGTCACCATCTGCAGGTCGAGCGTCGGCAGGAAATAGGGCATTCCCGCCGTCTGTTCGGCCGCGACCTCGTAGACCAGCACCGACTGGCCGTCGGCCCGGGGCGGTACCGCGGCGTCGGTGGTCCGGACGGTGACGGCCATATCCCCGCCCGTCCGGATCTGGAATGTGGTGCCCAGCGGGCCCGAGGGGATCGATTCGTCGGCGACCACGGCCGGTGGCGCCGGTATCACGGGCGTGGGCTCGGCGACGGCGGAGGAGGCGAAGAGCAACGGGACCGCAACGGCGGCAGCGGTCAGGGCGAGCTTTTTCATCGTGGATCCTTCGGAGTCGTCGCCCTCGTGGGGTGCGATATCGGTGCTGGTCGGGCCGTGCGAGGCGGCCGGCGGCACTGGCACGCCGCAATCGGGGCGGATCGCGCCGTGGTCGCTGGGTTGCTCCAGCGGCGCGAGCCCTCCGCGAGCCTAGAGTGGACCGGACCGGGTCCGCACCCCGCGCGGATCTTCTTGCCGAACATGTGATCTTCGATCTTGTCGAGACAACATCGTGATCTGCCGTCGACGGCTCATCGCCCACCGTCGGCCGCGGTCCCCGGATCCGCGGTCGCGAACAGCTCCCGCGCCGCATCGAGCGCCGCCGCCAATTTCGGGGGATCGGGCGTCAGCCCGGCCACGATCGCGTCGATCCCACGCAGTCCGGCACGTTCGAGCAGGCGCTTCTCATTGGTGACCCATTCACCGCGTGCGGCCATGATCGCGTGGGCTGTCTGCATCGACGCGGTGGCCAGCGCGCCGGCGGTCTCGGTGACCCGGCCGCGCGCAGCGTAGGCCGTGCGGGCGTAGCGAAGGGTCAGCGCGGCCTGGTTGCGCCAGACCGGCGGCGCGGCGCCCCGCATCGCCTCGGGAAAATCCGGTCGCGGCAGCGTGCCCGACAGCACCCGCGCGCCGGCGAGCTCGCCCACGACGAGATAGGTCGGTATCCCCGCCAGATGGAACGCCAGCGGCTCCCAGCGGAACCGGCCCAGCTCCGCCTCGGCGAGTTCGTGTTCGACCACCGCCAGATCGCGGTAGTGCACATCGACCGGCCGTCCCTCGACCGTCAGCCACGCACCGCCGTTGAACACCCCGCCCCACGCGCCGAGCTCGGAGACCTCCCCGGGCCAGCCGAGTGCGCGTAGGTCGGCGGGGTCGAATCGGTCGCGGTAATAGAGCGCGAAATCCCAGTCGCTGTCCGGTCGGTGCGTCCCCTGCGCCCGGGATCCACCCAGTGCGACGGCGCCGACCCCGGGCAGAGCCGCCAGCCGGTCGCCGAGGTAGGTCACGAAGTCGTGGTCGGTGCGCACATCTTCCTTTCTGGTATGCCGGGTCGCCCGGCGACGGTCATCGGCCGGTTCCGGGTGGTGTCGCCGATTCGCCGGTCGCGGGCTGCGGCGGCGCGGTCTGCTGCGCGCGCCGCCGCGCCTCCAGGCCGTCCAGTACGCACAGCAGCCCGAAATCGAATCCCATCGCGTGGCCGGACCCGGGGTCCTCGGGCATCAGCGAGCGATAGTCGGCGCGCATCTCCGGGTAATCCGCGGCCGCTTTGTCCAGGGTCCGCAGCACGCTGTCCCGGTCGACCCGGCCGCCGTGGGAATTCTCCATCGCGATCACCGGAATGACTTGGCCGAGTACGAAACTGGTGATGGTTCCGCTGGCGAGATAGATATCGAGCCCTTGGAAACCGGCGTCGGCGAAGGCGCGCCGGAGCCGTTCGCTGAGCCGGAACGCCTGCGGTCCGATGGCCGGGACCCGGCCGATGAGCGTCGCCGACCACGGATGGTCGAGCAGGGCGGCGCGCAGGTTGTAGGCGAAGGTGGTGAGCAACTGCCGCAGCGAGTCGGTCCGATCGAGCGCGAGGTCGTCGACCAGCCCCCAGATCTCGTCGAGCGCGAGTTCCAGCAGTTCGGTCTTGTTCGCGACGTGCCAGTACAGGCTGGTGGCGCCCGCGTCCAGTTCGGCGCCGAGTCTGCGCATGCTCAGCGCGTCTAGCCCTTCCTTGTCCAGGATCGCGACGGCGGCGCGGACGATCTGGTCCCGGCGCAGGCCCGAAGTCCGGGGCCGGCGGGGTTCACGGGTCCATACGGAGCTGAACTGGTTGGCCACAGCTCGATCCTAGCCGCACTCGCACACTGTTCGATTTGGTCGTACAGTGTGCGAGTGGAATCGAACACTGTACGAGACCCGCGCCGATGGCTGATCCTCGCGGCGCTGTGCCTCTCGCTGCTGGTGCTGATGATCGACGGCACTGTGCTGAATATCGCCATCCCTTCGCTGATCACCGAACTCGGCGCGACCCCCGCCGATATCCAGTGGATCCTCGACTCGTACGTGCTGGTCTTCGCCGGGCTGTTACTCACCGCGGGCAGCCTTTCCGACCGGTTCGGTCGCCGGCGGATGCTGATACTCGGGCTGGTCGTTCTGGCAGTGGGCTCGCTGGCCGCGGTGATGTCCGCCGAACCGTGGCAACTCGTCGCCGCCCGCGCCGTCATGGGAGTCGGCGGCGCACTGCTGATGCCCTCGACGTTGTCGATTCTGATGACCACCTTCGACGAAAGTGAACGCCGACTGGCCCTGGCTGCCTGGTCGACCGTCTCCATCCTCGGCATCGTCGCGGGACCCACCCTGGGTGGACTGCTGCTCCAGCGCTACTGGTGGGGTTCGGTCTTCCTGCTGAACATCCCGGTGGCGGTGCTGGCGATCGTCGCCGCACTCGCGCTGATGCCGGAGACCACCGGTGCGCAGCGCCCGATCGACCTCGTGGGCGTGGCGTTGTCGGTCCTGGCTCTCGGCTCGACCGTATTTCTGATCATCGAACGGGAATGGAACATCCCGGTCCTGATTCTGGTGGTCGCCGCGGCTGCGGCGTTCGTGCTGTGGGAACGGCGGCAGGACAACCCGATGCTGCCGCTGGGCCTGTTCGCGAACCGGGATTTCACCGGCACCTGCGCCACGGTGCTGTTGATGGTGTTCGGGATGGGCGCGGTGATGCTGATGCTCACCCAGTATCTGCAGTTCGTGCTGGGATACGGTCCGATGAAAGCCGGACTCGCATTGCTGCCGTACGCCCTGGCGGGTGCGGTGTGCAACGGACTGGGGGCGACGCTGGGCAAGAACCTCGCGAACAAAACACTCATCGTCACCGGGCTCGCGGTGATGTCGGCGGCGTTCGTGGTGCTGGCCGTCGGATCCGGGTATGTGCCGGTGCTGGTCAGCATGCTGATCATGGGCGTCGGCGGCGGCCTGGCGGGTCCCGCCGCCTACACCGCGATCATGAACGCGATCCCGCTCCGGCACGCGGGCGTGGGCTCGGCATTGAACGACACGCTCCAGCAGGTCGGGATGGCGCTGAGTATCGCGATTCTGGGCAGTGTGCTGGCCGGGGTGTTCACCGCGCGGATGCCCGGCGCCGCGCCGTCGGCGGCGCGAGATTCCATCGGCGCGGCATTCGAACTCGGATATGTCGAGGACGCGAAGACGGCCTTCACCGCCGCGGTATCGGTGGGCGCCTGGGTGAGCGCGGGATTCAGTCTGGCGGCGGCGGTGCTCGGCGCGGTCGTACTCCGGGCACGTCCGGCACCGGCCGAGTCGGGACAACCGGTCGCCGCGCAGATCCCGGCGCGCAATCCGTGACGCGAGCCCGGTCCCGGCCTAACGTGGAGCAATGAGCTGGGACCAGCTGGCGCAGGCCAAATATGTTCTGTTGACCACCTACAAGAAGGACGGCTCACCCGTCGGCACCCCGGTGTGGGTGGCGCCCGACGGAGACCGCCTACTGGTGTGGACCAATTCGAAAGCCTGGAAGGTCAAACGTATCCGCCGCAACCCCGAGGTCACAGTGCAGATCTCGGACAACCGGGGGCGGCCCAAGGGTTCGGAAGTCCGCACCGGTAACGCCGAGATCCTGGACGCCACGGCCACCGAGCGGGTCCGGAAGGTGGTGGGCGGCAAATATGGGTTCATCGGGACCGCCCTCATTCGCGGACACAAACTGTTGCGTGGGGCGGACGGATCGATCGGGATCGCCATCAGGCAGCATGCGGGCACTCCCGACTGAGGGGGTGGTCCACGCTCGGTGGGGGTGACGCCGGTTTGCGCCGGGTTTCGCCGGTGTGGCCGGTGCCGCGCTGAACGCCGGATCCGCAGCGCGGGACCGGGCGCGGGCTAGCCGCTGGTCACCAAGGCCGCGATGTCCTCGATGCGGTGCGGAGTTCACGCCGCAGGTCTGCTGCTCGGCGTGCGGGAAACCGGTGTCCACCGCCGATGTGGCGGCGTTACCGGGTCCGGGTGCTGCCGCCGGGCCGGGGACCAGGGTGCTGGCCCGGCGCAGCGGCATCGCGCCCGAGATGTGATCGGCGAGGCCGCGGGGCCCGCCCCGGTCCGCCTCGGTCGTCATGGGCTTGTGTCCGGCCCTTCCGGTGGCGGTCGAGCCGAGTCCGGAGTCTGCGGTTACGGGTTACCGGCGGCGCGGGGGCTGGAGTCACGGGTTGTCGGCGGCGGGAATCGCGCGTGCCACGGCCGTTCGCACCAGTTCGTTCGCCTGTTCTTCGGTGAAGACGCCGGGCAGGGTGAGTCGTTCGAGGATGAGCCAGTTCAGGGCGAGGAACAGCAGTACGACGGTGTTCTCGTCGCCCGGCATGCCGTAGTCCAGATGGTTGCGAATATTGAAGTCCAGATCGGCGCGGACTCGCTCGGTGAGCAGGGTCTGTAGTTCGGGTCGCCGGGTGGCTTCCAACCGGAGCTCGAGCAGGGCGAGATAGCCGGTGCGGAAGCGGGTGACGCGCCCGACGACCTCGGTCATGAGTTCGGTGACGGTCTCGCGGGAGCGTGGTCCCCGCAATGTCGCCATGGCCGATTCATCGGGGATCAATCGCTCGTAATACCGGTGCCCCACCTGGACGAGTAGTGCGTCGCGGTTGGCGAAGTAATTGGAGGCGGTCCCGGCGGGTACCTCGGCTTCCTTGTCCACTGCGCGGAACGTCAGTCCGCGGGCCCCGTCCCGGGCCAGGACTTCGATCGATGCGTCCAGCAACGCCTGGCGGCGTTCGGGATTCGTGCGGACCACTTGACACCACTCCATCTGTAGTACTACGGTTCAAACCACTTCGAGCATAGTACTACAACTGACGCGGTAAGGATGTGGAGGGCTCTCCGACCGTCCCGCTGATGGCCGGCCCCCGCCGGTTTCACGAAAGGCCCACCGATATGCGCAAGCAGCACAGCACCTACCCGATTCGAAACAGCCGGCAGCGCTTCGTGGCGCATCCCGTACCGCCGCGGGCGGCCGTCGGCGCCGAGCGAGGTTCGCCCCGGAACAGCCGGCGCGGCAACCGGTAGCGACCCGGCTGGAGTACCCGAGGTTTCGGGGCCGATGGCACGAACCGGATCACGTCGGGAAGCCGCGACCGGAGCCACCGGCAGTTCTACCGAGAGGAACAGCTTTGAGCATGCAGGAACTGCAAATCTGGAGTGAAGAGATCGGCGCCGTGACGGACCCGCCCATCCTGTTGATCGTGGGGTCGATGTCGCAGGGCATCCTGTGGCCGGACGAGTTCGTCGGCGGCCTCGTCGCCGGAGGCCGCCGGGTGATCCGGTACGACCACCGCGATACCGGACGGTCGGGCACCGTCGACTTCGCGGCCGAGCCGTATACGTGGCACGACATCAAGGACGACGTCTACCGCGTACTGGACGCCCACGGCCTGGACAGCGCGCACCTGGTCGGCCAGTCGGCGGGTGGGTTGCTCGGTCAGTTCGTCGCGGTGGAACGGCCGGAGCGGGTGCGCTCGCTGACCGTGATCGGTTCCTCACCGCTCGGCGGCGGGGAAGGTCAGGTGCTCATGCGGGCCTTGACGGGGCAACCGCAACCCGCAGGGAGCCTGCCCGAGCCGGCACCGGAGTTCGTGGCCTTCTACCGCGCGCTCCTTGCCGCCGCGCCGCCGGAGAATCGGCGCGACCGGATCGACGGCATGATCGCCGAGCAGCGTCTGCTGCACGGAACCGGGCTGCCGTTCGACGAAGACGCCGCGCGTCGGCTGCAGGAGCGGGTCCACGACCGGGCCCGCGACCTGTCAGCGGTGGCCAATCACCGGCTGGCCGCGGCGGCAGGGCCGGACTTCGAGCCGGTGGGCGTGTTGCACCGGGTGCAGGCGCCCACCCTGGTCATCGAGGGCAGCCACGAGCCGGTCAAGCCGGGACACGGTGCAATCATCGCGGAGCAGATCCCGGGGGCGCGGCTGAGGATCGTGGCGGGCATGGGCCACACCCTGCCGCCGGAGGTGCACGCGGAACTGGCCGACGCCGTCCTCGCGCATACGGCCGGCTGAGGAGTTCGCGGCGGCCGTGGACAGCACCCGGGCGAGCTGGTTAGCGTTCGGGGGACCTGAACGACGAATCGACTATGCGAGGTTCTGGATGCATCCGTTCCGCAAGGCCGTAGAGAACCGTGACATCGCCGCCGTGGAGGCACTGCTGGCCGATGACGTGGTGTTCACCAGTCCGGTCGCTTTCCGGCCCTACCCGGGTAAACCGCTCACCGCGGCGATCCTGCGCGGGGTGCTGCGGGTGTTCGAGGACTTCCGCTACATCCGGGAGATCGCCGACCCCAACGGTCGCGATCACGCCCTGGTGTTCGAGGCGACGGTCGCCGGCAAACGTCTCACCGGCTGCGATTTCCTGCATTTCGACGAGGACGGCAAGATCGACGACTTGATGGTGATGGTGCGCCCGCTGTCGGCCGCCACCGCACTGGCCGAGGCGATGGGCGCGCAATTCGAGCGCATCCAGAGCGAGGCGATCGCCGCGAGCGCGGAGTAGAGGACGGCCACGGGGTTCGCCGCCGCACCGGGTCCGGGTGGCGTGGGGTCAGCTGGTGAGCGGTGTCCCGTTCGGCTGGAGTGCGGGTCCGACTGCCTCCAGGGTGCCGGGTTTGCGCCCCTTACCCCAGCCGATCTGCGCCCGATAGCTGCCGAGCAGGCCGCGACGGACCAGTTCGTCCTGATCCCCGGCGGCCGAGGACTCGGGCTCGGGGGTCGTCCGCGGCGACACGAAGAGGGCGTCGGCCGGGCAGTTCGCCTCGCACTGGAAACAGGTCTGGCAGTCGCTGTGCCGGCTGATCACGGGTATACCGTCGGCGCCCCGGTCGAAAACATTGGTCGGGCAGACGGCGATGCATTTGTCGCAGGCGATGCAGCGCTGCGCCGAGACGAGTTCGATCACGACGCCGCTCCCGCCGGGACGGCCGCGTGGTCCGGGCGGACCCGGACCTGGTCCACGCCGCCGGTGATCAGGCGATACTGCTGATCGGGGTCCTGATCGGGGAAATCGAGCCGCTTCGCCATTCCGCGGGTTTCGGTGCGGGCCAGGGCCGCGTGGTACATCCAGCGGGCGTGCGCGGTCATCGCCGCGGCCTGCCGGGTGCGCACCCGTTCGGCGCCGTCGCCGCCGAGCGAATCACGTACATCCGACCAGATCTCGTCCAATGTCGACAGCGAATCGGCGAGCACACTGCCGCGTCGCAGATAATTCTTGTCGTAGGGGAGGACCTCACGCTGGACAGCGGACACCACCGCGCGCGCGTCGCCGGTGATCCGCGGACCTTCCGGCCGGGCGCCCGCCTCCCCGATTCCGCTGACCCGTCGCCTGGCAGCACCCGCGCCCAGGGACAGCGCATACCCCGCCGCGCCGCCGCCCGCCCAGGTCCCCGACGAGATCGCCCACGCGGCATTGTGACTGCCGCCGCCGGTGAACCCGCCGCAGATCAGCTCGCGGGTGGCGGCGTCACCAGCGGCGTAGAGGCCCGCGACACCGGTCGCGCAATCGTCGGCGACAAGGCGGATGCCGCCGGTACCGCGCACTGTGCCCTCGGCGATCAGCGTGACCGAGAATTTATCGGTGAACGGATCGATGCCCAGGCGGTCGAAGGTCAGGAAGAAATTCGGCTGAGCCCGGCGCATCGCCGCGCGGGCAGGCTCATCGGCTCGGTCGAGGCGGCAGAACACCTTGCCGCACAGCAGTTCCGCGGCGATCGGGGAGCGGTTGCGGCCGCCGGCCCCCTCCAGTACGGTGCCGTCCGCGCGATAGAAGGTGGCGAAATGGTAGAACGCTGTTTTCGTCACCGACGTCCCCTCGGGTGCGATGCCGTAGGCGTTCGAGAATTCCATCCCGGACAACTCCGCGCCGGCCTCCACGGCGAAAAGCGCGCCGTCGCCGGTGTTCACATCGCAGCCCAGTGCCTTCGACTGGAATGCGCAACCCCCGGTGGCCAATACCACCGCCCCGGCCCGGACCCGGTAGTCCTCCCCGGCCTGACGCCGATACCCGGCAGCCCCCGCGACAGCGCCCGCCGTATCGACCAGCAATTCGGTGACCGGGCTGTGGTCCAGGATCCGCACACCGGCACGGCGCGCGCGGATCCGCATCCGCCGCATGTATTCCGGGCCCTGCAAGCCGTTGCGCAGCTGCCGGCCGTCCGGTCCCACCGGAAACGGGTAGCGGGCTTCTTCGGCGAGTTCGTTCAGCCGCGCGAAGGTTTCGTCCAGGACGCGCGTCGACCAGCGTCGATCCGCCAGATAGCCGCCCAGGCTCGCGCGGCTCGCGATCGCGGCCTCGCGCTCGATCGGGTCCGGCGGGACGTACCAGACCCCGGTCCCGGCCGAGGCGGTGGCGCCGCTGGTTCCGCAGTAACCCTTGTCGGCCAGCACCACATCCGCGCCGTCCCGTGCGGCCCGCAGGGCGGCCCAGGTCGCGGCGGGACCGCCGCCGATCACGAGAACATCGGTGCTCAGCTCGTACACATCGGTCATTCGAACCCTCGTTCCGTCGGCGACGGCGCGGCTGTCTCGGCTCATCGCGGGTCACAGTGACGAATGCCAGGCTGCACCCGCCCGCCCGGGCCGGACAACGATTGGAATCGCGGGTAGTGCAATCCTCGTCCCCGGCGGGGGTGATCGTCATGATCACGCAATGCGTAAACGTGTGCCGGCTCTACTCTTCGCGCTGCTCGCGGCGGTCTCCCTGATGTCGGCATGCGGCACCTCGTCGGAACCCCGGACCACCGAGGACGGCAGGACGGTCATTCGGTATCAGGGCTGGGCCAGCCAGGTGACCTACCCCGAACTCGCGGCCGATCTGGGCTATTTCGACAAGGTCGCGCTGGAATGGGTCGGCAACACGACCAGCGGCCCGCAGGACATCCAGTCCGCGGCCACCGGCGCCACCGATATCGGTGGGGCGTTCAACGGGGCGGTGGTCAAACTCGCCGCCGCCGGCTCCCCGGTCACCTCCCTGATCAGCTACTACGGCTCGGATCAGGAGAATTTCACCGGGTACTACGTGAAAGAGGACAGTCCGATCCGCAGTGCGCGGGATCTGATCGGCAAGAAATTCGGGGTGAACACGCTGGGCGCACACCACGAATTCGTGGCGCGGGAATGGCTCGCGCGGCAGGGGCTGTCCAACGACGAGATCGCCCAGGTGGAATTGACCGTGGTACCGCCGGTGAACGCGGAAACGGCGTTGCGGCAGGGCCAGATCGACGCTGTCGCCCTCTTCGACGTCTGGCGCGACGAGGCGGTGGCCCGCGGCGGGATCCGGCCGCTGTTCACCGACGGCGCGCTCTTCGGCGCCTTCAGCTACGGCACCTACATCGTCCGGGACGATTTCCTCGCCCGTAACCGCGACGCCGTCGCCGATCTGACCCAGGGCACCGCGCGGGCCATCCGCTGGGCGCAGACCACTCCACGTGACCAGGTGATCGCGAAGTTCAAGGACATCATCGCCCGGCGCGGACGCGAGGGGGAGAGCCCGGCCAAGGCCGACTACTGGAAGAGCACCGGTGTCGCCGGGCCCGGCGGGGTGGTGCGCGAGCAGGAGATCCAGCTGTGGGTCGACTGGCTGGTCCGCAACGGTGACGTGGAGGGCGGGAAGCTGTCCGCGCAGGACATCTACACCAACGAGTTCAACCCGTACGCCAACGGCACCTACCCGGAGAACGCGGGACCGGACGGAAAGGTGGCGGGGTAGGGCCGGGGATCGACCGAGTCGATCGCATGACCTCCACCTGGACAACGCTACGACCCCTGCTACCCACCGTCTTCTTTCCGTCCGCGGTGTTCGGGATCGGGCAGGGCGCCGGTTCGCCGGTGATCGCCCTGACCGCCCGCGACCTCGGCGCCTCCGTGGGTGTGGCCGGGGTGATCGTCGCTCTCGTCGGACTCGGCGCGGTACTGGGCGACCTCCCGGCAGGCCGGGTGGTCGCCCGGTTCGGTGAGCGCCGGTCGATCATCGCCGGATCGGTGATCGGGACCTGCGGCGTGCTGCTCTCGCTGCTGGCCTGGACACCGGCGGTACTGGCGGTGGGGGCGCTGCTGACGGGAGTGTCGAATGCGGTGTGGGGACTGGCCCGGCAGAGCTATCTCGCCGAGGTGGTGCCGCCCGAGATGCGGGCCCGCGCCATGGCGACCTTCGCGCTGATGTGGCGGCTGGGCTTCCTGATCGGGCCGTTCGCGGGCGCGCTGATGATTCTCGGCCTGGGGACCCGCGGCGGGTTCGCCGTGCAGCTCGCCGGTGTCGTCGTCTCCGGGTATCTGATGTCGCGGGTGGCCGATCCGCCCCGGGCGCACGACGCGCCGGTGGGCGGAGTTTCGCTGGGTACGATACTGCGCCGCCATCACCGGCTGCTGACGACGCTGGGGGTCGGCTCGCTGTTGATGGGCGCGGCCCGTGCCTCGCGCGAGGCGGCGCTGCCGCTGTGGGCCGACCACATCGGGCTCGATGCCGCGTCGGCTTCCCTGGTGTTCGGCATCGGCGCCGCATTCGATCTGCTGTGTTCATATCCGGCCGGGCAGCTGATGGACCGTTACGGTCGCCGGTTCATCGCGGTCCCGTCGCTGATCATCATCGCGGTGTCGTACTTCCTGCTCCCGCTGTCCCACGATATGTGGTCGATCGGCGCGGTGGCGGTGGTCATGGGTATCGGCAACGGTTTCGGCAACGGCGTGATCATGACTCTGGGGGCCGATATCGCGCCGGCGGCGACGCGCGCGGAGTTCCTGGCCGCCTGGCGGCTGACCCACGATTTCGGCATGTTCCTCGGGCCGTTGGCCGCCGGGGCCGCCGCCACCGTCGTCGCGCTCGGTGTCGCGGTCGCGACGCTGGGCGTGGTTTCCGCGGCCGGGGCGGGGGTCATGTTCCGCTACATTCCGAGATTCGTTCCGGCACCGCGTGCGAAGGCGTCCGATCTGGTCTCCCGCTAGCCCGCGCGGCGGTCCGGATCCCACGGCGGCGCGGCCGATCTCGGACTGCGGCCCGACGGCTGCGTCAGAGTATCGGCAGCGGTGGCGTCGGCGGAAACGCGACCGGTAGCTCGGCGAGCGTCCGGTGCAAGGGCCCGGGCCGCCACGTCAGATCCTGCACGGGAACCGCCAGGCGGAGATCGGGTAGCGCGTCGAGCAGTTGGTCGATCGCCTCCTGGGCGATCAGATAGGCCGTGTCCTGGGCCGGGCAGGCGTGTGGTCCAGCGCCCCACGCCAGATGCGAGCGGTTACCGCTGTGGTCGCCGGCGCGGATCTCCGGGTCGTTGTTGCATCCGGCGAGGCTGATCACCACGGGCTGATGGGCGGGCAGCCAGACATCGTCGATCAGGACCGGCTGCCTGGGGTAGGTGACACTGGCATTGGGCAGCGGCGGGTCGTCGAACAGCACATCGTCGAGTGCGTCCCGGGTCGGCAGGACCCCGCCGAGCATCTCGTCGGCGAATCTGTCGTCGGTCAGGATGAGGCACAGGGTATTGATGATCAGGCTTTGCATCGGCCCCATACCGACGCCGTACAGCGCGACCACCTGGTGCGTCATCTCGGTTTCGTCGAGCCCCGCCGCGTGCCGCAGGAGCCGGGTGGTGACATCGTCGCCCGGCTCGGTGCTCTTGGACGCCACCAGTTCCTGTACCGCCTCCCCGAACATCTGGTTGCCCTTTTCGGAGTCGACACCGTCGAAGATCGCGGCTGTCGCCGCGGCTGCCCGTTCGCTGATCTCCGGGGGGCAGCCGAGCACGGCGTTGATGACCTCGAAGGTGAGCGGAAACGCGTATTGGCCGACGAGATCGGCCGAACCGGACGAGCAGAACGAGTTGATCAGCGGCACCGCGAAGCGTTCCACGGTGCCGCGCAGCGCGTGCAGGTCGACCCCGGCGAGGGCCGCGGTGGTGGCGCCCCGGTAGCGGGCGTGCGCGGCGCCGCTGCTGCGCGGCGCGTTCGGACGCCACTGCAGCACCGGCAGCACCGGGCAATCCGCCGGCACGGTCTTCTCCCAGGTCCGCGGATCGGCTGGAAAGCGGTCGGGGTCATTGAGAATTCGCAGCGCGGCGCGGTACCCGAGTACCAGTGTCGCGGGGACGCCGGGCGCCAGTTCCACCGGGACCAGTGCGCCGTAGCGCTCGCGCATCTCCTGGTAGGCGCGGTGCGGATCGGCGGCGAATTCGGGGGAATGCAGTGCGACACGCTGTTCATCGCCTCGTCCGGGTGACACGGGAGGCGGCACGGGGTCGGGCGGCGTGGTCATGGATTGCTCCAAGCAAGTCGGCAGAAAACGATGTGGGTGAACGGGAAACGTTGACCCGGGAAGTGGTTCGGCCGGTTCCGCTGCATTGCGGGCACCAAGATCATATGCCATCGCCCTGCGTGGCGGGTTGCGCCGGGGTTGCCACCAGTGGGCACCGGGTGGTGACTTTCGGCAGTCACTGTCATATTGTCGGCTGGACGGACGGCGGCGATCACTCATCGCGGATACGGAGCAGCTCATGGGCAAACTGGACGGCAAAGTCGCATTCATCACCGGTGCCGCACGGGGGCAGGGGCGCTCACACGCGGTGCGGTTCGCCCAGGAAGGCGCCGATATCATCGCCGTCGACACGACGGCGGAGGTCGCCAGCGTGCCCTACCCTCTCGCCGGCGCCGGCGACCTCGCGGAGACGGTGCAGCTGGTCGAGGCCACGGGTCGCCGCATCATCGCCCGCGACGCCGATGTCCGTGACTATCCGGCCCTGGCCGCCGCGGTCGCCGAAGGCGCCGAAGCCTTCGGGCGGCTCGATATCGTCATCGCCAACGCCGGAATATCCAGCCCGGCCCCGACCCTGGAGATGAGCGAAGACGTCTGGCAGGACATGATCGATATCAACCTGACCGGAGTGTGGAAATCGCTCAAAGCCGCGGTGCCGCGAGTGATCGACGGGGGCTGCGGCGGCGCCGTCGTGATCACGAGTTCGCTGGCCGCCATCTATGCCAACGAGAACACCGCGCACTACTCGGCGTCCAAGGCCGGGCTGGTCATGCTCATGAAGGTGCTGGCCAAAGAGCTCGCCCCGCACAATATCCGGGTGAACACCGTACACCCGACGACCGTGGCCACGGAGATGATCCTCAACGACGCCACCTATCGGCTCTTCCGCCCGGACCTGGCGAGCCCGGACCGCGCCGACTTCGAAGAGGCGGCCCGCACCCTCAACCGGCTGCCCGTCGCGGCCCTGGAGCCGGAGGACATCACCGCCACGGTCCTGCACCTGGTGTCCGACGACGCCCGCTACATCACCGGGACCACCCAGCTGATCGACGCGGGCGGGGCGTTGTGAGCGATCCGGTGTGGGGAACTGGCGTCCTGCGCCGGTGCCGACCGCGAGTGGTAGGAGGACGGTAAGAGACCGGATGCGGGCTCGAAAGCCGGGCCGGAACCTGCCGGTACCGCGGGCGCGGCGAGGATCGGCCCGGTGACGTGACCCCGGGCCCGGTCGTCCTCGACAACGGCGGTTTCCGGCGAGGCCGAGCGCCGTGAACAGAACGACAGGCGGTCCGCATCAGGTCCGCTCCGACGCGGTGCCAAGGTTCTCGAAAGGTTTCCGCGAGCGCGCCGGATAGATTTGCGGGTATGACGCACACAGTGATTCGCCGGATCCTGCTCGGCGCGGGGTGGTGTGCGCTGCTCGCCGGTGTGCTCGGCATCGCGCTCTACTTCGGTGGCTGGCAGCGGCGTGAACTCGTGCTGCTGGCGTCGGGCGCCACATATCTGATGCTCGGCGCCCTGGCCGCGCTGCTCCTTTTCCTGATGGCCCGCGGCTGGCGCAGCGTTCTCGCGGCCGGGATCGTGCTCGCCGGTGTGCTGTGGACCCAGCTGCCGTTGTTCGTTCCGGACGGCCGCGCGGCGGCGGGCACGGACCTGGTGATCCTGCAATCGAACCTGCTCTTCGGCGGTGCCGATACCACCGCGATCGTGACAGCGGTGCGGGAACGGCAGGTCGATGTGCTCACCGTCGACGAACTCACCCCGCCGGCGGTAGAACGGCTCACGGCCGACGGTATCGATGCGTTACTGCCGTACCGGTATCTGGATCCGGGGTTCGGTGGCGGCGGTACCGGCATCTACAGCCGATACCCGTTGTCCGACACCGTGCGACATCAGGAATTCGTGCTCGCGAATCTCTCCGCCACGCTCACCCATCCCGCGCTGGGACCGGTTTCGGTCTACGCCTTCCACCCGCTCCCGCCGACCGTCGACGCCGGGCAATGGGCGAAGGAGATGGCTGCTGTCGATTCGATCCTGCGCGCCGCCGAGGGGCCCGCGGTGGTCGGCGCCGATTTCAACGCGACGAGCGACCACGCCGCCTTCCGCAGACTGGTGAGCGGAGGTTTCGCCGCGGCCGCGGAACAAGCCGGTGCGGGCCGGTTGCTGACCTATCCGGCCGACAAGAGCTGGGGTCCGCTGATCGGAATCGATCATATTCTGGTATCCGGCGGCAGCACCGACCACATCAGTACTCTCACCGTCGCCGGCACCGACCATCGCGCCGTCCTCGCGCGACTCCGCCTCACTGCCTGACCCGTCGTCGCGCGGGTGATCCTCCCATCGAAAACCCAGGAGAGAACATGTATTCCGGCTCCCGTCTGCGCATTGTCACCGGCACCGTAGTGATCGCCCTCGCGGCCGGCCTCGGCTCGGCCGCCTGCGGCAAGGACCGCTGGTGCGAATTCGACGCCACCGATACGAAAGTGGCCAACTCCTACTGCGAGAACGCGACCCCGGGTTACGAATGGGAACCGGACAGCGACGGAAAGCACAACAACAGCAAGAAGAAGCCCACTACTCCCAAACGCCCCACACACTGAGCGTTACCGACCGTTGCCGCGCATCCGGCCCGGATCCATGCCGGGTGTGCGACCGGTGTAGCTCATCGTCACATTTCGGCACGACAGGATCACCCCTTGTTCAGCGAAAGAATCCGCGCAGCGCGCCGGCCACCGCGCCGATGTCGTCGGGGTGGTGCCGTTGTGAGGGCAAGGTCACGGTGCGGGCATTGGGCAGCGTTGCCTGGAGTAGTTCGACGCTGTCGGTGCCGTAGGGGTCGGTGATCTCGCCCGCGAGCAGCAGGGTGGGCAATTCGATCGCCGACCACGAGGTGATGTCGGGGTCCATGGCCGTCAGGCATTCGAGGTCGGTGACCAACCCGGACGCGCGGAAAGCGAGAGCGTCCGCGAGCGGTTGCAGTGCCGCGCGGGGAGGGACGGGAACGGTGATGGCGGTGAAGAATTCGATGATCGCGTCGGCGGGCCGCCCGTCGGCCATATGCTGCCGGATCTGCTCGAGCGTCGGCGTCAACGGGGGGCCGGCGAGCGCGGCCGGGGGCTCGTACAGCGCGAGACGCCGCACCATCGACGGATCCCGATGCGTCGCATCCAAAGTGACCAGGCCACCCGCTGAATGCCCGAAGACGAAAGCGGGTTCACCGACTGCGGCAAGGACCGCCGCCAGATCGGCGGCCTGCGCGGCGAACTCGGCTGGGCGCGGGCCGTTTCCGCTCGGACTGTATCCACGTCGCTCGACCACGATGACCCGGTAATCCGGAGCCAGCAGCTCGGCCAGCTCCAGATACGTGTCCACGGTGACCAGCGCGCCGGGGACGATCACCACTGCCGGCCCGGCCCCTTGCGCGTGAAAAACGATGCGTGTGCCGTCAGCCGACACGACACCCTCGGTGCAAACCGTCATGTCACGATCTTCCCACTCGGATCGTGTTCGCCGACGCGATACGGCGAGCCCGCTTCGCAGATACAGCGTGGTGCGTCTCGGCGACCGCTGGGCGCAGTGATGGGGCTCTGCCAGTTCGAATCCTGCGAGGAAATACCGGTTTCGGTGTCGCGGCTTCCAACGGAAACCCTGGCCTTCCTCCGGCCGAGCGACCGCCACCGGAACCGGTTCTCGGTAAACTGGCCGTTTCGAACTGGGTTATGCGCCGACGCCGGTCGAGGGTCGGTCGATGGCCGCGTAAATTTCAGGGGGACAGAGAGAATGCCGACCGATAGCACGCCGGAGCCCCCGCCGCCCGCGGGAGGCGAGGCCGCCGAGCGCCGCATCCTCGGGCATACCCGAACGGAATTCTGGACAGCGGTGAGTGCGATCGCCGCCGTGGTTGCGGCCGGCGTCTCCCTCGTCGCCGTCCTCTTCGGGGCCGTACAGTGCGGCTCCACCACCTCGTCCGAGATCTCCGCGGCCCCGGGCCCGAGTTCTGTTCCGCAGTCGACCACCTCGAGCGCTGCCGCGACGACGACTGCTCCGGTCGCGGATCCCGTCCGATATTCCGGCCCGGTCAACCTGACGTACCTCGATCTGGACGCGGACCCGCCCCGGGTGCTGTCCAGTAACACCGGAGCCAGCATGTGGGTGGACTACGACAGCGCATCGTCTGCCGAGGATTTCCCACCGGCCGAGGTCTACGGACTCGGCGGCGGATTCCTCACCACCAAACCTACTGTCGCTCAGTGGAACAACCCGGGGCGACCGACCCGCGAGCAATGCTCGGAACTCATCTCCACCCAGAGCGTCGAAACACTGCCGATCACCGAGGAGAGCCGCTTCTGCGTCAAGACGGCCGCGAACAGGTTCGCGTTCGTCAGCGGTCTCGCGGCCGACCGTGTCGCCGGAACCTATCGCGCGCAGATAATCGTCTGGGGCGCAGAAGAATAGGAACTCGGCTGCGGTTTCGGTCGGTCCCAGGACCGGGGTCGGTCCCGGGACCGGGGTCGTCGCCGGCAGGACGGCGCGCTCGGTGTCGGTCGTGGGTGGGCCGTTGCCGCGCGCTCAGGCGGTGACAGGTTCCGTCGCCGCGGTCTGCGCGGGCCGGGGGGTATTCGGGATGGCCGGATAGGACAGCCCGAGCCCGGCCACGCTCAGTGCGGCCGCGGCGAAACCGATCCAGCGCAGTCCGCCCGCGGCGACTATCGCACCGCCCAGCACCGATCCCGCCGCGGCGCCGAGATTGAACGCCCCCACGTTCACCGTGACCGCGAACGTGGGGGCGGTGCCCGCGTATTGCAGAATCAGGCCCTGCAACGGCGCGATCGTCGCCGTCGCCAGTAAGCCCAGGAGCAGCACGATCAGTACGGCCGAAGGCTGCCACACGATGGCGATCGGGAACATGGCAAGAACCCCGGCCAGCCCGCCGAAGACGCCGCGTACGGTCGCGCTCAACGACCGGTCGGTCAGTCGTCCCGCCGCCAGGTTTCCGGCGAAACTGCCGACCCCGTAAACGAACAGCAGCGCCGACACCACGGGCGCGGAGAATCCGGAGAGCGCGGTCAGGGCCGGCGCGATATAGGTGAATACCGTGGCTACGCCGGCGAATCCGACCGCAGTCGTCGCGATCGACAGCAGGACCGGGCGTCGCGTCACCACCCGCAGTTCTTCCCGGATACTGGTGCTCGGCGCGGGCTGCTTCGGCAGCATGACGACCAGGAGAGCAGCGGTCGCCAGTGCCGACACCGTCAACACCACGAACGGGGCTCGCCACCCGGCCCACTCGCCCAGCAGGGATCCCAGCGGGACCCCCAACAGTGTGGCGACGGTGAATCCGGACGCCACCGCCGCGATCGCCCGTCCCACCCGGTCGGCGGGCACCACCTGAGCGGCCATCACCAACGCGACCGCCAGGAAGGCCGCATGACTCAGCGACGAGACCACCCGCCCCGCCAGCAGAAGAGCGAATGTCGGCGCCCAGGCGCTGATCGCGCTTCCGACCGCGAACAGCACCATCAGCCCCGCTGCCAGGCCCTTGCGCGGCAGCCGGGCGGTGGCGATCGCGACCAGCGGCCCGCCGATCACCACGCCCAGCGCGTACGCGGTCACCGCCTGACCGGCTGTGCCGACCGAAACCCCCAGCGAAGCGCCGAGCTGCGGTAGCAAGCCGGCGACCGAATACTCCGATGTGCCGACGACGAAAACGCCGGCGCACAGCGACCCCAAGATCGCGTAACCGTTCCTCATGAACAGGACGCTAAACTCTGACATGGATGTCAGAGTCAAGCGTGGATGGGCGAGGTCACATGCGAATCGGAGAACTGTCCCACCGCACGGGCGTACCGGAACGGCTGCTGCGTTACTACGAGCAGCGGGGACTGCTCGACCCGGTGCGCAGGCCGGGCGGCTTCCGCGATTACCGTGACAGCGATATCGATACCGTGCGCCGGATCCGCAAGCTGCTGGCGGCCGGGCTCAATACGGCGACCATCGCCGCGGTGTTGCCCTGTCTGCGCGCCGACGAACAACGGCTGGTCCCCACCTGCCCGGACCTGCTCGCAGACCTACGGCGGGAGCGCGCCCGCATCACCGCCGCCATCGCCGATCTGGAAGGGTCGCGCACAATTCTGGACGCGGTGATCGATGCCGCTCCGGGAGATATCGCTGACGGCGCCGACCGCGCCACGGCCGTCGGCGGTCGCCCCCGCCGATTCGCACCAACTTATGGCGAACCGACCCCGTGAATGTTCGACGCGAGGGTGAAATCCTCGCTCGTCGGCGCAGCGACAGGCAGGGGCCGGGCGGTTTCCGGGCGCAATGCATCGAGGATCAGGTGCAGGTAGCGACGCCAGAGGTCCGGTCGCGCGCCGGCGAGCGGGCTGGCGACAACGGCGGGAGCTCCGAGTAGCAGGACGATATCGCGGCCGGTGATATCCGGTCGGATCGCGCCGGTCTGCCGAGCCTGTGCGGTGAGGCGCTCGGCGATATCGGCCAGTCGGTCGGCCGCCGCCCGCACGGCCGGGTGGTCGCGCGCGGTGGCCGCGCAGAGCGAGCGATCGCCGGCCTGTAATTCGGCGCCGGCGATGATGAATTCGAGTAGAGCCCGCTCTGGGTCGGGTTGGGTCAGCAGAGCCTCCCCGGTGGCCGACAATGCGGCCAACTGATCGGCGAAGATGGCCGCGATCAGGTCTTCCTTGGTGGGGAAATGATTGAAGACGGTGCCCTTGGCGACTCCGGCCCGTGCCGCGATCCGTGCGATCGAGACCTCTATCCCGCGCTCGGCCAGTTCCACGGCAGCCGCATCGATGACGAGGCTGCGATTGCGGGCGGCGTCGGCGCGGGGCATATCCCGATCCTAGAGCAGCTTGACCGCATGGTCACCTTATGTGGCAATATGACCACATGGTCAACTTGATGCGCGCTGTGATTGCCGGGGAGTACGGATCACCGGCGGTGCTGTCCGTCGAGGATGTCCCGGTACCGCGACCGGGACCCGGACAGCTGCTGGTCGCGGTGCGTGCGGCGGCGCTCAACCCCGCCGATCTGCGCACGCTGAGCGGTGTGATGAAAGACGTGGCGCCGTTGTCATTTCCCCATATACCGGGCAGTGATTTCGCGGGCACGGTGGCCGAGCTCGGCGCCGGTGTCACCCGCTTCGCGGTCGACGACGAAGTGTTCGGTGTGGGACTGGCCCGCGCGACAGCGGCGATGGCGGCGATGTTGTCCACTCCGCCGTCGCTGACCACGGGCACGATGGCCGAGTACGCCGTATTCGAGGCGGACACCCCCGCGCTCACGCACCGGCCGCGCGGACTGGCCGCGGACCACGCGGCCACTCTGCCGATCCCTGGGCTGACCGCCGCGGCGCTGGTGCGCGCGGGCCGTTTCGCGCCCGGCGAACGGGTGCTGGTGATCGGCGCCGCAGGCGGCGTGGGCGGCGCGGCGGTTCCGCTGCTGACGGCGGCGCGACTCCACGTGATCGCGACCGCGCTGCCCGAAGACCAGGGCTATCTGCGAGCTCTGGGTGCTGCCGAGACGATCGACTACCGAGCCGTCGACACCGTCGCCGAAACCTTGCGGCGGTATCCGCGCGGAGTGGACGTGGTCGTGAACCTGGCGCTACCCGGCCCCGCGCTCGTCGCGGTCGCCGATGTACTCGGGCCGGGTGGGCGGCTTCTCAACGCCGCGTTCCCCAGCCCCGACCCGGCTGATTTCGAACGCGCGGATATCGCCGTGGAGACGGTGCTGAGCCGCGCACGCGCAGGGGACTTGGATCAGTTGGCGGCGCAGGCGATAGCCGGAACTCTGCCGTCCACCATCGGTCGGCGGTTCTCCCTGGAGGAAGCGCCGCTGGCCTATGCCGAGCTCTTGTCTGCCCACGTCCGAGGCAAGATCATCGTCGCCGAGTAGGGCGCGTCCACCGGCCTTCCCGGCGCTGTGCGTGTCAGGAAGAGTACGCGGTCACCATGTCTCCTCCGGCGGGACGAGAGGCACGGGTCGCCGCCGGAGCTTTTGTTCGCCGGTCTATCGGGTTCACGTCACGATTCCCGCGCTCCGCGCGGCGCGGAGCCAGTCGGGGAATTCGCCGAGTAGCCGACGGTAGAGGTCGGCGTCGGTCATGGCGTCGATATCGTCGGCGGTGAAGAATCCGGCGTTGTCGATTCGGCGTCCGGTCATGGTGTCCAGATTGCAGAGAATTCCGCAATCGGCGTCGCCGAGACCGACGAACTGCCAGAAGGCGGGCAGTGCCGAGGCCTCGCGCACGAGTGCGCTGATCTTGGCTTTCTCGCGAAATCCGCCGTCGGTGAAGAAGAGCACCAGCGTCGGATCCCGGCCGCCGCGTCGACCGAGATGACGAGATCGGTGGTCATCAGCCGAGCATTCTGGCCTTTGATCAGGTGCGTGGTCGACGTCGGCTACCTTCCGGCGAAAATCGGGGCTGAGGGGCACTCGTCGAGATGACTCGATTCGTTGCGTAGCCGGCAGAAATCGGCTCGTCGCCGATCGCGCCCCGCGCCCCGTTTCCACCGGGTGGCGGGCGTACGCTGTCGGAACAGCGTCGGGGCGGCGGACGACGGAATCGGCGCCGCGGCGAAAGGATCGGGGTGCGAGCATGACTCGGGACGAGGTGCTCGAGCTGTGCACCGGATTTCCCGCGGCGATCGAGGACTATCCGTTCGGCGACGGTGTCGCCGTATTCAAAGTCGGCGGGCGGATGTTCGCGCTCGTCGGTCTCGACGGTGCGCGGGGCACCGTGAATCTGAAATGCGACCCCGCGCTGGCGCTGGAGTTGCGGGCCCGTCATCGGTCGGTCCGGCCCGGCTACCACCAGAACAAACGTCACTGGAATACGGTCGAGCTCGACGGCTCCCTCGATGACGACGAGCTCCGCGAGATGATCGACCATTCCTATGATCTGGTCCTGCGGGGGCTGTCGAAAGCAGTGCGTTCACGTCTCGCGGACAACTCGTAGCACGGGGGCCTGCCGGATCCCGGCACGGCCGCCCCCGACCTCCCTCGGTGGACATGGATCGCGGTATCCGAGATGTGTGCGACCCCTGGATCGCCCGCGTGGCGGTCTGCCTCGCGCTCGGATGCGGCCGGTAGAGTCCCGAACGCGAAACGGCACGTCAGTGGGTCTATCCGGTAGCGCGATGCGAGGGGATCGGGGTGACGATGGACAGGCGTTCGATGTTGTCGATGATGGCCGCGGGCACCGTCGTGGCGTTGACCGGCTGTACCTCGGCTCAGGGCGAGTCGGCGGTCACGGAGGTTTCGGACGCTCCGGTAGCGGCGGCCCCGCCCCCGGTGCGGCAGCCGCTGCTCCCGCCGCCTCCGGGCGGCCCGCGTACCCCGATTCCGCCGTCCACCCTCACCGCGCTCCCGGGTCCGGGTAGCAGTATGGCGCTGACGGTGGACGACGGCGTGAGCCCGGAGGTCGTCGGCGGCTACCTACGGTTCGCGAAGGACACCGGCGCGCGATTCACCTTCTTCGTCACCGCCTGCTACGACTCCTGGCATATCCACCGGGACGAACTGCGCCCCTTGGTGGACGCGGGTCAGATCCAGCTCGCCAATCACACCTGGGCGCACGCCGACCTCACCACTCTCGCGGAATCGGCGGTGGCCGACGAACTGTCGCGCTGTAAGTTGTTCTTGCACAATACTTTCGGTGTCACCGGTGCGCCCTATTATCGTCCGCCGTTCGGACGGCACAACGACACGGTGGATCGGATCGCCGCCGACCTGGGCTACACCGTGCCGGCCATGTGGTACGGCTCGCTGTCGGACTCCGGCCTGATCACCGAGCAGTACCTGCTGGAATGTGCGCACAAGTACTTCAACCCGCAGACGATCGTGATCGGGCACGCGAATTTTCCGCCCGTCACTCATTGCTACGGACAGTTGGTCGACATCATCCGCGCCCGGAACTTGTCGCTGGTGACACTCGACGATGTACTCACCGTCATCTGAGCTTCGGCCGAATCGGGTCGGGAGCGGTCGCGGCGTCGTCCGGGGCGAGGGCGTGTAGTTCGCGATCCAGCGGTGCGGTGAATCCGCGGATCCCGGCCTCAGCGGGCGCGGACGATAATGCCCGAACGTCTCGGGAGCGGGTTTCAGCAGGGCGCCCAGACGCTCGATGCGGCTGCCGAAACTGATGTTCCCGCTGATAGCGGCCCTGTATAAGCGCGTTCTAAAGTTGATCATGCTCGTTTTAGTAGACTGACCGGTGTGTTTTTGTCGGACGGTTCGAAGGGTCGCTGGTGTCACGGGTCGCAGACGAGTACCTCGCGTTCGCGGGCCGCTTGTCGGACTACATCCAGACCTATGTCCGGAAGGTTCGTGCCGACGCGGGCGACCTGATCGACACCGGAACGAAGGCGGGGCCGCGGCAACTGACCGAGGCGGATGCGGCGGGAGCCCGGCAGGTCCAGGACGCTGTGCGGGCCGGAGAAGGGGGCGTCCGGCGCGGTTCGGCAGAGCCCGGACCGGCGGCCGGCGCCGACGCTCCGGCGCGGGTGGCCGAGGAGAAGAGGGTTCCGGCTCGCCCGGAGAGCGTGGGGTCGAGCGTCGGTGATGCGGGTCGCCGCGGGAGCGGCGGCGTCGGCGTGACGGATCGTGCCGATCGGGATCTCCGGGCGCCCGGCCGCGGCTGGTCGTCCGTGCCGGGCGCTCGGCGGCGAATCGGTCGGGTCAGGCGGATTCGGCGAGGTTGTCGGCTGTCCAGATCCCGGCGAGTTCCTCCAGGGGGAGTTCGAGTACGCGGCTGAGGGAGACCACCGTGCCGAACCCCGGGGAGGGCAGTCGGCCGGTCTCGATCTTGCGCAGCGTCTCGGGGGAGATACCCGCCGCGCGGGCCACGTCGGCGAGGTCTCGTTCGGCACGGGCTGTTCGCAGCCGGACTCCGAGGCGGCGGCCGGAATCGATCTGAGTAGGGGTCAGGGGGAGGCGGACCATGGTGTCCAGAATAGGAGTGGTATTAAAGTACCGCAATGACGGTATAGAAATACCAATAGATGGTGGAGGTTGTGATGGTGGAGCTGAAGACGCCCGAAGAGATCGAACGAATGCGCGTCGCGGGGGCGTTCGTGGCCGAGATCCTGGCGGAGGTGGGCGCGACGGCCGCGGTGGGGGTGAACCTGCTCGAGCTGGAGATGATCGTGCGGGAGAAGATCCGGCGGCGTGGCGCGCAGTCGTGCTACTGGGACTACGCGCCCTCGTTCGGTCGCGGTCCTTTCCGGAACACGATCTGCCTCTCGGTGAACGACGCGGTACTGCACGGGCTCCCGTTCGATTACACGCTGCGCGACGGCGATGTGCTGAGTATGGATCTGGCGCTGAGTATCGACGGCTGGGTGGCCGATGCCGCGCGCACCGTGATCGTCGGCACGCCGGACGCCGAGGATCAGCGGCTGGTACGGGCCACCGAGGAAGCCCTCGACGCGGCGATCGCGGCCGCGACACCCGGGAACCGGATCGGCGATATCTCCGCGGCGATCAGCGCGGTCGCCCACGCCCACGGGTACCCGGTCAACACCGAATTCGGCGGGCACGGACTCGGCCGCACCATGCACGAGGACCCGCATGTGTCCAACGCCGGACGGGCGGGCCGCGGCTTCCGGCTGCAGCCGGGCCTGACCCTCGCTCTCGAACCCTGGTTCGCCCGGACGACCGACCGGATCGTGACCGACCCCGACGGCTGGACGATCCGTTCCGCGGACGGTTCCCGCACCGCGCACTCCGAGCACACCGTCGCCGTCACCGCCGACGGTGCGCGGGTCCTCACCGTGGTCTGAACCGGACAACGATCGGCGCGGACGCCGGCATCGCCGGATGGCGACGGATACCCGTGTCCAGTGGGGGTCAGGTCGCCTGGCTGACCGAGGACATGTGGAAATCGGGGACCCGCAGCGGCGGCATCGCCGTCCGGGTGAACCAGTCCTTCCACTCCCGGGGCAAGGTGTGCTGCGTCGCGCCGGCTTCACTGACGCGGCGCAGCAGGTCCAGCGGGCTCTCGTTGAAACGGAAATTGTTCACCGCCGCGGTGACCTCACCGTTCTCGACCAGATAGACCCCGTCGCGGGTGAGCCCGGTGAGCAGCAGCGTGGCCGGGTCGACCTCGCGGATGTACCAGAGCGTGGTGAGCAGCAGTCCGCGCTCGGTGCGGGCGATCATCTCGTCCAACGTCGCCGACGAACCACCGGTGAGCAGGAGATTCTGCACCGGGACGGTGGGGGAGGCGTCGTAGTCGGCGGCGGTGGCGCGGGAATACACCAGATCGGTGATCGCGCCGTCGCGCAGCCAGTCCACTCGCTGGGCCGACATGCCGTTGTCGAAGACCGACACCGTCTCCGACGAAGCCTGCACGGCCACGAACGGCAGACACTGCAGCCCCGGGGCGTCGGGGTCCGAGGACAGGGTCAGCGGTATATCGCTGAGTTTCTCGCCGATCCGGGTCCCGCCCGCGGCGGCGAACGCGGTATGCCCCTCCTGTGCGCCCCGGCCCTCCATCGACCAGTACATGTAGATGAGCAGATCGGCGACGGTGGACGGGGGCAGCAGGGTTTCGTAGCGTCCGGCGGGCAGTTCGACCCGGCGTGCGGACCAGTCCAGCCGCCGGGACAGCTCCGCGAGCAGACCGGGCGTGTCCACATCGGCGAAGTCGGTGGTGCCGACGCCCACCCAGGCGCTGGCCAGGTCGGCGCCCGCGCCGCGCTTCCCGTTGATCTCCACCGACCCCGTCGGCTGGGTGTAACGCCGCCGCACACCTGTGGACGTGCCGAGCCAGGTGGTGGGCACCTGATGGTGCGCGAAACCGTAGAGGCGGTCGGCGCCGTCGAATCCGGTGGCCAGATCCGCGGCCAGATCGGTGAACACCTCGATCCCGGTGGCGTCCGGACCCTGCTCCCACTCCGTTGCCGCCGGAACGGACTGCGCGTCCAGCAACGGCATCGCGTCGCGGGCGGGTTCGGCGGATCGGGCGGCCTCCTCACTGGCACGCACGACCGCCTCGATATCGGCGGAATCCACGCTCGTCGAGGCCACGCTGCCGACCCGCGCCGAGCGCGGCCCGTCCCGGAACACCGAGATCACCGACCACCGGCGTGCTACCGAAGCGCCATTGGTGGTCATCGAATTACCGGCCCAGCGCAGCGACGCCTCATATTCGTCGGTGACGATCACGATCGCCTCGTCGGCCCGGGACAGGCCGAGCGCCCGCTCGACCACCGCGCCCGCGGGCAGCACACCCGCACCGGTCCCTGTCATCGCCCCGCCTCCGTCCGGGTGTTGAGCACGTTGACGCCGCGCACCAGCACCGACGGACAGCCGTGACTGACCGCCGCGACCTGGCCGGGTTGCGCTTTCCCGCAGTTGAACGCACCGCCCAGCTGCCAGGTCGACCGACCGCCGACCGCCTCCATCGACCCCCAGAAGTCCGTCGTGGTCGCCTGGTAGGCGACATCGCGCAGCTGGCCGTCCAGGCGGCCGTCGCGGATCCGGAAGAAACGTTGACCGGTGAACTGGAAGTTGTAGCGCTGCATATCGATCGACCAGCTCTTGTCCCCGACGATGTAGATCCCGTTGTCCACGCGCGAGATCAGTTCCTCGGTACTGGTGTCGGTATCGGGATCGGGTTGCAGCGAGACATTGGCCATCCGCTGGATCGGCACATGATGCGGGGAGTCGGCGTACGCGCAGCCGTTGGACCGATCCAGGCCCAGCCGGGGCGCGAACACCCGGTCCAGCTGATAGCCCACCAGCACCCCGTCGCGCACCAGATCCCAGCGTTGCCCGGCCACCCCGTCGTCGTCGAAACCTACGGTGGCCAGTCCGTGCCGCTGTACCCGGTCCGCGGTGACATGCATGATCGGTGTTCCGTACCGCAGCGTGCCGAGCAGGTCGGGTGTCGCGAACGAGGTTCCGGCATAGGCGGATTCGTATCCGATGGCACGGTCGTACTCGGTGGCGTGGCCGATGGACTCGTGGATGGTGAGCCACAGGTTCGTGGGGTCGATCACCAGATCGGTCGGGCCCGCCTGCACGCTCGGGGCCTTCACCTTCTCGGCGAGCCACTCCGGGATCCGGTTCAATTCGGTATCCCAGTCCCAGATCCCGTCCGCGCCGGTGACGTATTCCCAGCCTCGCCCGACCGGCGGCGCCAGGGTCCGCATGGTCTCGAAGGCGCCCGACGCGGTATCGACGGTGATCGCCTCCAGTTGCGGCTGCAGGCGCACCCGTTGCTGGATGATCGAGGATCCGGCGGTGTCGGCGTAGTAAGTCTGCTCCTTGACCTGCAGCAATGTCGCGGTCACGTGATCGACGCCGTCGGCGGCCGTCAGCCGCCCCGAATAGTCCCGCAGCAGCGCCACTTTGTCCGCCGAGTCGACGGTGAACGGGTCGATCCGGTAGTCCGACACCCAGCGGGCGTCGGGGTAGCGGGGTTCGGCCGCGAGTTCGACGCGTTCCCGGTTCAGTGCACGCAGGCTGGTCGCCACGGTCACCGCCGACCGCGCCACCTCGGCCGCGGTATCCCGGTTCAGGGCCGCGTGCGAGGCGAAACCCCAGGTGCCGTCGACGACGACCCGCACCGCGAAACCGAGTTCGACGGTATCGGTCAACGCCTCCACGCGGCCGTCGCGCAATCGGATCACCTGCGTACACAATCGATGCACCCGCAGGTCCGCGTGTTCGGCGCCGGCCGCGCGGGCCGCGGACAGCGCCGCCTCCGCCAGCGCCGCCAGCGGGAGGTCCGTGAATTCCGGATCTATCTCGTGTCCGGACGGTTGCCCGGCCGAGTCGAGTGAAGGTGTCGCCGTGTTCACCCTGCACAACTTAGTCCGCCGCGGCGGATTCCGGGCAGTGCGCCCACGTCGGCTCAGCCGAATTGCTGCCAGCCCAGCCGGATCACCATCGCCGCCACCACGACGAGCAGCACCACGCGCACGAACTCCGAACCCCGCTCCAGCGCCATCCGCGAACCCACCACCGCGCCCGCGATATTGGCCAGTGCCATCGCCGCGCCCAACGCCCACAACACATGGCCGGTGGCGCCGAAATAGATCAGCGCGCCGATATTCGAGCCGCAGTTGATCACCTTGGCCATCGCGGCCGCCCGGACGAACTCGGTGCCGAGCAGGGTCGCGAACGTGATGATGAGAAAGGTTCCGGTGCCCGGGCCCAGGAGACCGTCGTAGGCGCCGATGAGTCCGGCGGCGAGCGCGACCACCAGCACGACCTTGCGCCGCGACGGCCGATGGGTGGCCAGGGTGATCCCGATGGACGGCCGGGCCGTCACGAAGATCGCCACCCCGATCAGCACCACCAGCACGATCGGGATGAACAGGTCGCGGTCGATGAGCGATACCGCGGCCGCGCCCGCCGCCGCGGTGACGGCCGCCAGTGCCGCGGCGGGCAGCAGCAGCCGCCACTGGATCGGAACCTTGCGGGCGAAGGTGGCCGCCGCCGCGGCGGTACCCGCGACCGCCGACAGCTTGTTGGTGCCCAGCGCCGTCTGCGGGGCGAGGCCGGGCGCCACCAGCAGCAGGGTCGGCAGCACTATCAGACCGCCCCCGCCCACCACGGCGTCCACCCAGCCGGCGGTCGCCGCCGCGGGCAGTAGTACGAGCCAGTCGGTCACATCCACGCGACCACCCAATCAGACGGTCCGGGGGCCGCCGTCACCCGCTCATGCGTCGTCATCGGGCTGCTCTCCTAGGCTGGGCGGGTGCGCCGGTTCAGCTTGTGGCTCCGAGACAACCCCATCGTGGCGGATTCCGCGCTCGCGATCCTGCTGCTGATCCTCGACCTCACGGTGGCCCGTGACAGCGCGAGTCCCGCCGCGTTCCTGGTGTTCTCGGTGCTCATTCCGCTGCCGATCGCGCTGCGCCGTGTGTATCCGCGGGCCATGGCGGTGACCTTCATGCTGCTGTCGTTCTGCGCCAGCACCATCGGATACATCGTCGGCGACCCCACCGTGCACGGCGCGCTGCTCGGGCACGGGATCATGCTGTACACGCTGGTGGCCTATCTCGGCCGGCGCGACGGGTTCTGGTATGTCCTCGCACTCGTCGCCGATACCGCCTACGGGATGGCGCTGGTGAGTGGGTTCAAGGCCGGTGATCTGGCATTCGTCTCCGTGTTCTTCGCGCTGTGCTGGGCCCTGGCCGAGTTCACCGGCGCCCGCCGCGCCTACGACGCGGAGGTCGCGGCCCGGCTCGCCGTGGCCGACTCCGATCGGGAACGTCGCGCGCACGACGCGGTGTCGGCCGAGCGCACCCGGATCGCGCGGGAACTGCACGATGTAGTCGCGCACGCGGTGAGCGTCATGATCGTGCAGGCCGACGGCGCCCGCTTCGCGTTGCGCGCCGATCCCGACACCACCGAACAGGCACTGGTCACCATTGCCGGAACCGGGCGTGAGGCGCTGCGCGAACTGCGGCGCACCGTCGCCCTGCTGCGTACCGAACACGCCCCCGACGAGGTCCCTCAGCACGGTACGGCGGGGCTGGCCGGGGTGGTGCAGTTGATGCGGGACGCGGGACTGGCGGTCGAGTTGGAGCTCGCCGGTGAACTGGACGAGGTCGCTCCCGAGGTGAGCCTCGGTATGCACCGGATCGTGCAGGAGGCGCTCACCAATACCCTCCGGCATGCCGGAGCCCATCCGAAGGCATGGGTGCGGGTGCGGCGGCACGCCGACGATATCGAGGTGGAGGTCACCGATTCCGGTGGTGTCCCGGTGCGGCCGGAGGACCGGATCGAGGGCAGCGGGCTGGGGCTGGCCGGTATGCGGGAGCGGATGGCGATACTCGGCGGGAGTCTCGAGGCCGGGCGGCGGCCCGACGGCGCCTGGCGGGTGCACGCGCGGATTCCGCTGTCCACACCGGATCAGGAATAGTCCGGGGCCGCCACTACATTGGAATCGTGCCGATCACCGTGCTCGTTGTGGACGACCAAGAACTCATGCGCGTGGGACTGAAGATGGTGCTCGGCGCGCACCCCGATATCGAGGTGGTCGGCGAGGCCGACAACGGCGCCACCGCGATCAGCCGGGCCGCGGACCTGACCCCCGACGTGGTGCTGATGGATGTCCGGATGCCGGTCGTGGACGGTGTCACCGCCACCGGCCGGATACTCGAAGCCGATCACGGCACCCGGGTGCTGGTGATGACGACCTTCGATCTCGACGAACACGCCCTGGGCGCGCTGCGCGCCGGAGCGAGTGGATTCCTGCTCAAGGACACCCCGCCCGAGGACCTGATCTCGGCCATCCGCAGTGTCGCGGCCGGGGACGCCGTGGTGTCGCCGAAGGTCACCAAACGCCTGCTCGACCGCCTGATCGCCGAGGAGCCCACACCGTCGCGCGATCCCGCGATCCTGGAGGTGCTCACCGCCCGGGAGCGAGAGGTGCTGGAGCAGATCGCCGCCGGCCGGTCGAACGCCGAGATCGCCGGACAGCTGTTCCTGTCCGAAGCCACGGTGAAGACCCATGTCGGCCGCGTGCTCACCAAACTGGGGCTCCGTGACCGGGTGCAGGCGGTAGTGCTGGCCTACGAAACCGGGCTGGTCCGGCCGGGCGGCTGAGGCGGCCGGGAGCAAAACCGGGGTCTCGTTCGTTGTCCGGTCAGTCCGACCCGAAAGGTTCGCTCATGCCCGTCCTCGGTTTCCTCCTCTATCTCGTCGTCGAGATCGCCGCTTTCGCCGGCGTCGTCTCCTGGCTCGGCGCGGTTCCCGCGATTCTGCTGCTCATCGCCAGTTCCGCCGCGGGCATGCTGCTGCTCGGCTCGCAATGGCGGCGGGTGGGCGACCAGTTCCGCCGTGCCTCGCGAGGTGAGATCACTCCGGGCGCCGCGGTCGCCGACGGAGCGCTGGTGGGTGTGGGGAGTGTGCTGATGTTCGTGCCGGGGCTGGTCACCTCGGTGGTGGGTTTGCTCATGCTGCTGCCGCCGACCCGCGCGCTGTTCCGTCCGGTCCTCGCCGCATTGGCCGCCCGCCGGGTGGGCAAGATCGCCGCTACCGCGCCGTACCGGAGGGGCACGGTGATCGACGCCGATATCGTCGACGGCGTCGTGGTGGACGAGTGGTACGCCGACGAGCGGCCGAAATCCGCCACCGCTCTGGAACTGCGGCCGCCCACGGTGGAGCCTCGGAACTACGGCGGCCCGGCGTAAGCGCCCGTAGCGGGCGTCCTCAGGCGGGATCGTCGGTCATGCGGTACTCGCCCCGGTCCAGCCGCGCGAGTACACCGTCGGTCCAGCCGGTCAGATTGTCGAAGACCCCGCTCCACAATTCGAGCAGATCGGTGGCATGCGGGGGTTCGGACCGCCCCGGATAGTCGCCCACCATGGCGAGCAGGTCGTCGCGGACCGCGCGACTGTTATCGCGCTGCTCGCGCAGTTTCGCGATCACATGGGCGCGCGGCAATGCGTCCATGAACGCGATTCCCGCACCGAGTTCCTCCATATCCACGCTGGTCAGCGCCGCGTCCATCCGCTCCCGGAACTCCGTCTCGCCGTCGTCGGTCAGCTCGAACAGGGTCCGGCCGGGACCGCGGCCGCCGTCCTCGGTGCCCAGGGTGCGCAGTTTGCCTTCCTGGGTGAGTTGTTTGACGGCGTGATAGATGGAGCCGGGCTGCACATTGGTCCAGGTGTCGGCTCGCCAGGAGAGCAGTTCGCGACGCACCGCGTAGCCGTGGGTCGGCTGTTGCCGACGTGTCACCCCGAGAACCAGCAGCCGTACCGCCGACATCGTCGAGCTCCCTTCCGTCACCGGAACCCTACGGTACTCAAATTTGACTTCCGGCTTCGGCGTCGCCTAATCTTCAGTAGTCAAACTTGACTATCGGGAGGATCTTCATGGGAGATACCGCGGTACCGGTGCTGCCCACTCACGACTTGGCCCGCACACTCGACTTCTACGGCGCACTCGGATACACGGTCACGCACGAACAGACCAGGCCCTATGTGTACGGCGCGCTCACGGCCAACGACTGCGATCTACACTTCGCCGATCCGCCGGCCGGACGCGAACAGCGCGACAACACGGGCTGCCTGGTCCTGGTGGACGATGTCGCGGGACGGCACGAGGCGTTCACCACGGCCCTGCGGGAACGGTTCGGCCGAATCCCGGCGAAGGGTTTCGGGCGCGTCACCCGGTTCCGTCCCGGGCAGTCCCGCTTCAGCCTCATCGACCCGGACGGCAACTGGGTCACCTTTATACAAAGGGACGAACCGGAGGGTCTCGAGTACGGCGGTTCGGCGGAACTGTCGGGCCTGGCCCGGGTGCTCGACAACGCCCGGATCCTGCGCGACTTCAAGACCGACGACAAAGCCGCCGAACGAGCGCTCGAGTCCGGATTGCGCCGGCACGGCGCCGAAGCAGGCCGGCTCGACCGGGCGCGTGCCTACGCGGCGCTCGCCGAGCTGGCCGTCGCGCTGGGTAAACCCGACAAGGCGGCCGACCGGCGCGCCGATCTGGCGGCACTCGGGCTCACCGAGGCGGAGCGTGCCGAACTCGCCGCCGACCTCCGCGCCGCCGACGAACTCGACCGCTGGCTGGGGCCGCAGAGCGGGTGACCGTTGGGCGGTGTCCGGTGCCGAGCATCCGCTCACCTCACAGCTTCGGCGACGCCGCCTCGGCGGCGAGCGCGGTCTGGGCCGCGCCTTCAGCTCGGGGGAATCGGAGGCTCCCGGTTCCCCGCAAGAGCCACCTGTGCGGTGTTACCCGGCGTCCGCGGGTTCGGGACGCGGGGTGACTTCGATACCGATGGTGCCCGTTTTCCCCCGACGCAGGGTGCTGCCCAGTACCACCAGGGGTCCGGTCAACCAGTATTTGCGCCGGATCAGGCCGCGGACGCGCGCGCTGCCCGCGGCATCGAGAATCCGGCCGGTGCCGTGCACCATCTCACCGCGGGGTGTGCCCTTGTAATCACACGGCTGCAGCGTCACCTCCGGGTTGCGCCGCAGCCGTTTCACCTTCCAGCTGTCGGTGACGGTCCAGACGTACAACTTGTCCTGCTCCGCCACCGCCCACAGTGGCGTCGGCACCGGTGTGCCGTCCTTGCGGAACGTGGTGAGCAGGACGTAATCGGCGGCGCCGACCGCACCGAGCGTGTTGTTCATGCAGGCAGCGTAATTCGCCGCGCGACGCCGGGCGATCCGGCGGCGCACCGGCGTCGGGCGCCCGGTCCGGCTGGGTGGACCGGCCCGCGCGACGCCCGGGGCGGTGCGGCAGACTGGATCCCCGTGAGTACGCAGCTGCTGGTCGGAGGCCGGTTCTACAGTCCCAGCGCGCCCGACGCCACCGCCATGGCGGTGAGCGACGGCGTGGTCGTCTGGCTCGGCGCCGATCATGTCGGACGCGCGCTGCATCCGGACGCCGAGGTCGTCGAGCTGGACGGGGCCTTCGTGACCCCGGCGTTCGTGGAACCCCATCTGCACACCACCGCGTTCGGGCTGCAGCTGTCGGGTCTCGATCTGTCCGCCGCGCGGTCCCTGGCGCACTGCCTGGAACTGGTCGCGGACTACGCGGCCCGCTACCCCGACGGCGCGATCCTGGCCGACGGCTGGGACGAGAGCCGGTGGCCGGAAGGGCGGCCGCCGACGGTCGCGGAAGTAGACGCCGCCGCGCGGCCCGGGCAGATCGTGTATCTGGCGCGGGTGGATTCGCATTCGGCCGTGGCCTCCACGGCACTGCTCGACGAGGTGCCGGCACTGCGCGCGGCACCGGGATACGTTCCCGGGGAGCCGGTGCGGGCGCGGGCGCACCATCTGGTGCGGGCCGCCGCCCGGGCCCGGCTGACCCGATCGCAGCGGGACGCGGCGCGGCGGACCGCGCTGGACCACGCGGCCGCGCACGGAGTGGCGGCCGTGCACGAATGCGCGGGTCCCGATATCGAAGGCGAGACCGACCTGCGCGAACTGCTCGTCTTCGAACACGGTGTGCAGGTGCGGGCCTACTGGGGGCAGCCGGTGCGCACCGCGGACGAAGCCCGGGCCGTGCTGGCCGAGCTCGGCGCGCACGGACTGGCCGGCGATCTCTTCGTGGACGGGTCCCTCGGTTCGCATACCGCCTGGTTGCGGGAGCCCTACGCCGACGAATCCGGCACCGGTGTCTCCTACCTGGACGCCGCCCAGATCGCCGCGCATGTGCGGGCCTGCACCGAGGCCGGAGTCCAGGCGGGTTTCCACGCGATCGGTGACGGGGCGCTCGCGGCGATCGTCGCCGGTTTCGGGGAGGTCGCCACCGAACTGGGCGGTCCGGCGGTCGCGGCGTGCGGTCACCGGGTGGAGCACGCCGAACTGCTGGACGCCGCGCAGATCGAGGCCCTCGCCTCCTGGGGGGTCATCGCCAGCGTTCAGCCCGGGTTCGATCTGGCCTGGGGCGGCCCCGACGGTATGTACGCCGAACGGTTGGGCGCCACCCGCGCCGCCGCGCTGAATCCGTTCGCCGCCATGGCCTCGGCCGGGGTCTCGCTGGCCATCGGCTCGGACGCGCCGGTCACGGCGCTCGATCCGTGGGCGGCGGTGCGGGCGGCCGTCCAGCACCGAACGCCCGGGCACGGCCTCTCGCCGCGCGCCGCCTTCGCCGCCGCCACCCGCGGCGCGTGGCGGGCGGGCGGGGTCCGGGACGGAGTGGCCGGAACTCTGGTCCCGGGTGCGCCCGCGTCCTACGCGGTCTGGGCGGCCGACGATCTCGTTGTCGCCGCCCCCACGGATTCGGTGCAGCGCTGGTCCACCGACCCGCGGTCCCGCGTGCCGGGTCTGCCACCGCTGACGCCGGATGCCGCGCTGCCCAGGTGCCTGCGCACCGTGCACCGGGGCAGCACCATCTACCACGCGTGAGCGTGTGCCGTGGCGCATGCACGGACACGATGCGGTCCGCACGATTCGCCCGGGGCCGGGCCGGCGGCCGCGGCGCGGCGGATCAGCGGGACCAGTACCCGGCCGGATCTCGTACGGAACGACAGGATGTGGCAGTGAATCGAGGCGACAGGTCGACGGCCCGGTGGACCGACGGGCTCACCCGCTATCCGGTGGCGGCGCGATCGGTGGCCGCGGTGGTCGCGGGTGTGCTGCTGTTCGGCAGTTTCCCGCCGCGGCCGTGGTGGTTCCTCGCACCCGTGGGGATCGTGCTGCTGACCCTGGTGGTGCGCGGCGGGACCCGGTGGCGCTCCGGGTTCGGTTACGGATTCCTCGCCGGGCTCGGTTTCTTTCTGCCGTTGCTGCCGTGGACCGGGATCTATGTCGGGCCGGTGCCCTGGCTCGCGCTGTCGCTCGCGTGCTCGGTGTATCTGGGCCTGTTCGGAATGCTGGGCCGGATACTGGGCAGGCTCCCGGGTTGGCCGCTGTGGCTCGCGCTGGCCTGGACGGCCGCCGAATGGGGCAGGTCGAGCTTTCCGTTCGGCGGGTTTCCCTGGGGACGGCTGGCGTTCGGTCAGGCGGACGGCTGGTTCCTGCCGCTGGCCGCTTTCGGTGGCGCGCCACTGGTGAGTTTCGCCGTCGCGCTCAGTGGCACCTGCGGCGCCGCGGTCGTCCTCGGCCTGGTCCGGGCCTCGGGTTCTCGCTTCGCCGCCCCGGGGTATGTGGTGGACGCCGCCGGCCGCGGCGGCCGGGTGGCGACGGCGGTGGCCGCGCTGACCTGTGTGCTGCTCCCGGTGGCCGGCCTGGCGCTGCAGGCGACCTTGCCCGGCCCGTTGGACGGGGACCGCACCATCACAGTGGCCGCGATCCAGGGCAGCGTGCCGCGATTGGGCCTGGATTTCAATGCGCAGCGCCGGGCCGTGCTCGACAATCATGTCCGGCGGACCGAACAACTGGCCGATGAGGTGGCCGACGGTTTGTTTCCGGCCCCGGATGTAGTCGTCTGGCCCGAGAATTCCTCCGATATAGACCCGTTGCGCAATCCTGACGCGGCGGCGCTCATCTCGGAGGCGGCACGACGGATCTCGGCACCGATTCTGGTGGGTGCGGTGCTGGTGAACGGGGACGGCACCACCACCAATTCGGTAATGGTCTGGACCGCGGAAGGCGGCCCGGGGGACCGTCACGACAAAAAAATAGTACAGCCCTTCGGTGAATACCTTCCCATGCGCGGATTCTTCCGACTCTTTTCCGACTATGCCGATCGAGCAGGATACTTCGTACCGGGTCACGGGGACGGAACAATTCGGGCCGCAGGTACGGAAATCGGGGTGGCAACCTGTTATGAAGTAGCTTTCGACCGCGCTTTCCGGGATTCACTGCACTCGGGTGCGCAATTGCTCGCCGTTCCGACGAATAACGCGACTTTCGGCGATAGTGAAATGACTTACCAACAACTCGCGATGTCCAGGGTGCGGGCGGTCGAACACGGGCGCTCGCTGGTCGTGGCCGCCACTTCGGGGGTCAGCGCGATCATCGCCGCGGACGGAAGTGTGCGGCAGGAGAGCGCGCTGTTCGAACCCGAAGCCCTGGTCGCCGAGGTGCCGCTGCGCAATTCGCACACCCCGGCGACAGTGCTGGGGCCCTGGCCGGAACTGGTCGCCGTGCTCGTGACGGCGGCCGGAGTGGTGATCGCGATCGTTCGGCTGCGCGACCGTCGCCGCCGGGGCGAGGACCACGCCGCGCCCGTGTCCGGCTGACCGCCGGATCGGTTCGCCGACCGCCGCCGGCGGGTCGGTGTTGTTCTGCTGGATGTCGATCGATCCGTCGTGCAGCGCAGTGTTTATTTTTTGGTAGCGAAGGGTAAACATGCTGGCCCTTTGTGCGTAGTATCTAGGCAGCGCCCGGGCCGCCGCGCATGAAGTGAGGCGAAATTCTGCCTCCCGGTGCCAGGCAGCGCGCCGGAATTCGGACACTGTTGTTCGAGGGCTTTTCCGGCTTCAGGTAACCGTTCGGTTTCGACTGCAATCCATCCAAGGCGATGCTCCGAATAACCAGTCGTGAATCACACCCCACGACCGGTACAGGTCGGTTGTGGGCTGTTCGGGGAGTATCCAGTGGTAGAACGGAGTGATTGATGAGATCGTCGGCCACCGGGGTCGATAGCAGTTCGTCGGCAGAAATTTCGGTCGAGCCCTTTCCGCTCACACCCGCGCAGACGGCGATGTGGTACGCCCAGCGGATACAGCCGGATATCCCTCTCATCATCGCCGAGTACGTGGAGTTCCACGGTGATCTGGATCCGGGACTGCTGCTGTACTCGATCGAACGCTTCGGCGTCGAGACCGAGGTCGGCCTGCAACGCATCGTGCAGATCGACGGGGTGCCGCACCAGGTACTCGATCCGGCCTTGCGACCGGGTTGGGCACGTGTCGATCTGCGGTCCGAACCGGACCCGCACGCCGCCGCGCTGCGCTGGATGAAAGACGACGCCCGCACGCCGATCGACTTCGATCACGACCCGCTCGTGTTCAATGCCGTGCTGCGCACCGGCGATCAGGACTACATCTGGTATTCCCGTGCCCATCACATCGTCATCGACGGCTACGCGGCGATGAACGCGCTGGTCCGTACAGCCGAGATCTACACCGCCTACGCCGAATCCAGGGAACCGTCGGTATCGCGGGCGACTCCGCTGCCCGAGCTGTACGCGGGGGAGAACGAATACCGGAACTCGCAGCGTTTCGCGACCGATCGTGCGTACTGGGGCGAGATTCTCGACGACGTCGGCCCGGTGGTCAGTCTGTCGACCGTCGCGAATCCGCCGGCGACGGCGGACGCGGGACGCCGGCTCGCGACGATGACGCTCAGTGAGACCACCGAGGCGACCGTGGCGACGGCCGCGGCGGAGCGCGGAGCCTCCAATCCGGTGCTGTTCGCTGCGGCCATGGCCTGTTACGTCCGGGCCATGACGGGTGAGAACGACGTGGTGTTGAGCCTGCCGGTGTCGGCGCGCACCACGGTGTCGCTGCGCCGGTCCGCGGGAGTGGTGTCGAACGTGGTGCCGCTGCGCATCCGGTTCGAATCGGGCACCACGCTCGAGGATGTCGTGCGCACGGTGGAACGCCAGATCACCGGCGCGTTGCGGCATCAGCGCTACCGGCACGACGATATCCGGCGCGACTGCGGGTACGACCGCGACACTCGTGGCTTCTTCGGCCCGATGATCAACATCATGCTGTTCGCGCGCCCGCTGCGATTCGCCGACCTCGATGTCACGGTGCACGTGCTGGCCACCGGGCCGGTCGAGGACCTGTCGGTCAATCTCTACAACGGCGACGGCGGCCGGGTCCATCTCGATTTCGAGGCCAATCCGCTGCTCTACAGCGAGGACGAGGTCGACACCCACCACCGCAGGTTCCTGGGGTTCCTGGAGCGGTTCCTCACCACCGACGTCGATACTCCCGTACGGCTCCTGCCCGTTCTCACCGATACCGAACAGCAGCAGGTGCTGCATACCTGGAACGATACGGCTGCGGCGGTCGAATCCGGCACGCTGGCAGGCATTTTCGCCAACCGGGCGGCCGACCGCCCGGATGCCGTGGCGTTGCAGTTCGAGGGTGCGGCACTAACCTACGGCGAACTCGACGCCCGCGCCAACCGGTTGGCGCGCCTGCTGATCGCCGCCGGAGCCGGGCCCGAACGAGTGGTCGGGCTGTGTCTGCGGCGCAGTCTCGAGCTCGTGGTCGGGATGTACGCCGTGGTCAAAACGGGGGCAGCCTATCTACCGCTGGATCCGGAACATCCGGTCCAGCGGCTCGAGCAGATCCTGGCCGAGGCGAACCCGGTCGCACTGCTGGTCGCCGACCGGGACGGACTCGCGGTACCCGGGAACACCGACGTCCTCGCGGTCGACACCGCCGATCTGTCCGGGTTCGATCCCGCGCCCGTCACCGACGCCGACCGGATCATCCCGCTGCGCGGGGACCATCTCGCCTATCTCCTGTTCACCTCCGGTTCCACCGGCGCCCCGAAGGGTGTCGGCGTCACCCATCACGCCATCGTGAACCGGTTGCGCTGGATGCAGCACGAGTATCCGCTCGACCACACCGACGCGGTGCTGCAGAAAACTCCCGCGACCTTCGACGTCTCGGTGTGGGAGTTCTTCTGGCCGTTGCAGACCGGAGCCCGCCTGGTGGTCGCCCGGCCCGACGGCCATCGCGACCCTGCGTATCTGGCTCGCGTCATCCGGGAGAACAGCGTCACCACTGCGCATTTCGTCCCGTCGATGCTCTCGGTGTTCGTCACCGATACCGAAGTCCGCGACTGCGAATCGCTGCGCCGGGTCTTCTGCAGCGGGGAAGCGCTACCGCCGGCGACCGTGCGCGATTTCTACGCCGCCCTGCCCGGGCCGCGCCTGCACAACCTCTACGGGCCCACCGAGGCCGCGGTCGATGTGACCTACTGGCCCTGCCCGCCGGATCCCGATGCCGTCCCGATCGGCTCGCCGGTGTGGAACACCCGCACCTATGTGCTCGATGCCGCGTTGCGCCCGGTGGCGCCGGGCGCGGTGGGGGAGTTGTACCTGTCCGGTGTGCAGCTGGCCCGGGGTTACTCCGGGCAGGCCGCGCTGACGGCCGAACGGTTCGTCGCCGATCCCTTCACACCGGGCGCGCGCATGTATCGCACGGGTGATCTGGCCCGGTGGCGGCTCGGCGTCGCGGACACCGAGCAGGGCGTGCTGGAATACCTGGGGCGCACCGATTTCCAGGTCAAGATCCGCGGCCTGCGGATCGAACTCGGCGAGATCGAATCGGCGCTGCTGGCCGACGAAACGATCGCTCGGGCGGTCTGCGTCGCCCACACCACACCGGCCGGCGACCAATTGGCCGCCTATGTGGTCGCCCGCGGCGCCGCCGTCGTCGACACCGACGCGGTGCGGGCGCGCCTGGCCCGGTCGTTGCCCGGCTACATGGTGCCCACTACGGTGACCGCGCTCGGCGAAATGCCGCTGAGCAGCAACGGCAAGATCAATCGCGCCGCGCTGCCGGCGCCGGCGCCCAGCGGGGAACGGGCCCGGACAGCGCCGCGTACCGACGTCGAAGAGGTGCTGGCCACCATTTTCGCCGAACTGCTCGGGGTTCCCGAGATCGGTATCGACGACGGCTTCTTCGAAATGGGCGGGAATTCGCTGGTCGCCGCCCGTGCGGTGGCGCGGATCAACTCCGCCCTCGGTACCGCGCTGACCATTCGCGACCTGTTCGAGGCCGGCACCATCGCCGAACTCGCCCAGCGGTTCAGCGCGCACGATCCGGATCTCGCTTCCCCGCAACTGGTTCCGATGACCCGCCCGGACCGGATCCCGCTCTCCCCGGCCCAGCAGCGCCTGTGGATCCTGAACCGGTTCGCCGAGCACGCCGCCGCCTACAACATGCCGCTCGCGGTGCAGTTGGACGGCATTCTCGATATCGATGCGCTGCGCGCCGGCCTGCTGGATGTGCTGGAGCGGCACGAGAGCCTGCGCACCACCTTCCCCGATACCGGGGACGGTCCCTATCAGCAGGTGCATCCGGTATCGGATGTTCCGGTGCGGATCGACGTGATCGACGTGCACGACGCCGAGATCACGGATACGGCCGCCGAATTCGTCTCGCGCCCGTTCGATCTGCGCACGGAGTTCCCGTTCCGCGTCGCCCTGTACGCCACCGACGACGACTGTCATGTCCTGGTTCTGGTGCTCCATCACATCTGCGGTGACGGATGGTCCATCGCGCCGCTCGTCCGGGACCTGACCGCCGCCGTCGAGGAGCGGGCTGCCGGCCGGGCGCCCGACTGGACTCCATTGCCGGTGCAGTACGCGGATTTCGCGCTGTGGCAGCGGGAACTGCTCGGTGAGGAATCCGATCCGGCGAGCGCGCTGAGCCGGCAGGTGACCCACTGGCGAGCCGAACTGGCCGGTTTGCCCGACCAGCTCGACCTCCCGCTGGACCGGCCACGTCCGGCCCGCCGCTCCACCGAGGGCGGGCGGGTCGCCTTCACTATTCCGGCCGGAACCCGCCGCGCGGCGGCCGATCTCGCGGCTTCGCGCGGCGCCAGCATGTTCATGGTGGTGCACGCCGCGCTGGCGACACTGCTGTCGCGGATCTGCGGGAGCACCGATATCGTCATCGGCACTCCCATCGCGGGCCGTACCGATCCCGCGCTGGACGAATTGGTCGGGATGTTCGTGAACACCCTGGTGCTGCGGACCGAGGTCGATCCGGGCGCCGATTTCGACCGGATGCTCGATATCGTCCGGGAAACCGATCTGAACGCCTTCGCCAACGCCGACGTGCCGTTCGAACGGCTGGTCGAGGTGGTGAATCCGGAACGTTCCGGGGCACGTCATCCGCTGTTCCAGGTGATGCTGTCCTACGACAATGCCGGCGAGCTGGAGCTCGTCCTGCCCGGGGTGCGCACCGAGATCCTGCCGCTGGACGGAGAGATCGCCAAGTTCGACCTCCAGCTCGAAGTGCACGACGACAACTCCGGTGGCGAGCTGCACGCCGAAATCGGTTACGCCACCGATGTGTTCGACGAGCGGACGGTGGCCGCCATCGCGCGGAGGTTCGTCGCCGTGCTGGACGCGGCGGTCGGCGCACCGCGGCGCCCGGTCGGCGATATCAATGTCCTGGAGCGGCGCGAGTACGGCAATCTCGTTCCGCTGGCGGGTGGGCCCGCCGAACCGCCGGTCGCGCTGGCCGAACTGCTCGGCCGGTCCGCGGTGCGCGATCCCGACGGTGTCGCGGTCCGCTACCGCGGTCGTGACACGACCTATCGGGAACTGGACGAACGCGCCAACCGGGTGGCGCGACTGCTGATCGAGCAGGGCGCCGGTCCCGAGACCGTGGTGGTGCTCGCCCTGCCGCGCGGCCTGGACGCGATCACCGCGGTATGGGCGGTCGCCAAGACCGGCGCCGCCTATGTGCCGGTCGATCCGGGCTACCCCCCGGAGCGGATCGCCCACATGCTCACCGATTCCGGCGCCCGGCTCGGTGTCACGGGGCAGGAACAGCTGTCGTCCCTGCCCGAGCGGGCCGGTGTCGTGGAATCGTGGCTGGTTCTCGGATCGCTGGAGTTCGAAACAGATTGTGCCGCCGTATCGTCCGCGCCGATCACCGACGCGGACCGGATCGCGCCGTTGCGCACCACGCACCCGGCATATCTGATCTACACCTCCGGATCCACCGGTACCCCGAAGGCCGTAGTCGTCACCCACGGCGGTCTGGCTTCGTTCGCCGCCGAACAGTGCTACCTGTTCGGCGTCACCCCGGTTTCGCGCACCCTGCACTTCTCGTCCCCCAGTTTCGACGCGTCCGTGCTGGAGCTGCTGCTCGGTTTCGCCTGCGGCGCCACCGTGGTCATCGCCGGGCCGGAGATCTACGGCGGCAGCGAGCTCGCCACGCTGCTGCGCAACGAACGAGTCACGCACGCGTTCATCACGCCCGCGGCGCTGGCCACCGTCGACCCCGCCGGGCTGGACCAGTTGCAGACCGTCATGGTCGGCGGCGAGGCCTGCGGCCCCGAACTGGTGGCGGCCTGGGCCGACCGGTACCGCATGCACAACATGTACGGCCCGTCCGAGGCGACGGTGGCCGCGACCATGTCCGGACCCATGCGCCCCGGTCGCCCGGTGCCGCTCGGGCATCCCGTGCGCGGGATGCGGCTGTTCGTCCTGGACTCCCGGTTGCGTCCGGTACCGCCCGGCACTCCCGGCGAGCTGTACGTGTCGGGACCCGGTGTGGCCCGCGGCTACCTCGGCCGGCACGGGCTGACCGCCGCCCGTTTCGTCCCGAATCCCTACGGCCGGCGCGGCGAACGCATGTACCGCACCGGAGACCTCGTGGTCACCGACCGGTCGGGCCGGTTGCGCTTCCTCGGCCGCGCCGACGACCAGGTCAAACTCCGCGGCTTCCGGATCGAACTGTCGGAGATCGACCATGTGCTGCACGGCTGTTCCGGGGTTCGCTCGGCGCTGACCGTGGTGCACACCGACGCGCACGGCCGGCAGCGACTGGCCGCCTATATCGTCGCCGATGCCGACATGGACCCGGCCGAGGTGCGCGCGACCGCCCGGGCGCACCTGCCCGGCTACATGGTTCCCGACGCGGTCACCGTTCTCGACGAATTCCCGAAAGCCCCGTCGGGCAAGCTCGATCGCAAGGCGCTGCCCGAACCCGTGTTCCTCGGCACGGCCGTCACCTCCCGGGCCCCCGCGACCGAGGCGGAGCGCCGGGTCACGGAGGTGTTCTCCGAGGTGCTCGGCGTCGAGGTCACCGGCGCCGAGGACGGGTTCTTCGATCTGGGCGGCAACTCACTGCTGGCGACCCGGCTGGTGGGGGCACTGTACGACCGGTTCGGGGTGGATCTTCCGGTCCGCACCGTGTTCGACGCGCCGACCGTCGCCGCCCTCACCGAACAACTCATCCGCACGCCGGTCACCGCCCGGATCCCGCTGGCCCCCTACGATCCGCGTCCCGAACGGCTGCCGCTGTCGTTGCCGCAGCAGCGCTTGTGGTTCCTGAACCGGTTCGCCCCCGAGTCCAGCGCCTACAACATCGCGTTCGTTCTCGATATCGAGGGCGCGCTGGATGTTCCCGCGCTGCGGGCGGCGCTCGGCGATATCGTCGAACGGCACGAGGTCCTGCGCACCGTGTTCCCCGACGACGGACACGGTGCCCAGCAACGCATCCTGCCGACCGCCTGGGCGCTGCCGAGCCTGGAAGTTCGCGATACCGATCCGGCCGGCGCCGACGCGCTCCTGCGTGAATCGGCCACCGCCGGTTTCGATCTCACCGCGGGCACACCGCTGCGGGCGACCCTGCTGCGCGCGGGGAAAGACCGTTACCAGCTCGGCGTGGTGGTGCACCATATCGCCGCCGACGGCTGGTCGCTGGGGCCGCTGACCCGGGATCTGGCGGTCGCCTATCAGGCCCGCCGGACCGGTAGCGGGCCGACCTGGACACCGCTGACCGTCCAGTACGCGGATTTCGGTCTGTGGCAGCGCGAGCACCTCGGCGCCGAAACCGATCCGGACAGCCTCGCCGCCCGCCAACTCGGCTACTGGCGCGACCAGCTCACCGGATTGCCCGAGGAACTGCCGCTGCCCTACGACCGGCCCCGCCCGGCCGAACCGGAAGCGACGGCCGCGTCCGTGCGCCGCAGTATCCCGGAGCCGGTCCGGCGCGCACTGGCGGACCTGGCTCGCGCCGAGGGCGTGAGCCCGTTCATGCTGCTGCGCTCGGCACTCGCGGTGCTGTTGCGCGCGGTGACCGGTGGCCGCGATATCGCGATCGGCACACCGGTCGCCGGACGTACCGATCGCCGGCTCGACGATCTGGTCGGGATGTTCGTCAACACCCTGGTCCTGCGCTCCGAGGTGGACCCGGTTCGCGCGTTCACCGATCTGCTGCGTGCCGACCGGGACACCGAACTCGGCGCTCTCGCACACGCCGATATCCCATTCGAGCAGGTCGTGGCCGCGCTCGGGCACGACCCCCGGGCCACCGGACGTCACCCGCTGTTCCAGGTCGCGCTCACCGTCCAGGACACCCCGGTGCCGACGCTGGAACTGCCGGGCCTGTCCGTCGACGCGGCCGCGCTCGATATCGCGCGCGCCAAGTTCGATCTGGAGTTGCGCGCCGGTGATCTCGCCGCGGGGGACATCGAATTCGTCTACGCCGATGAGCTGTTCGACGCGTCCACCGTCGAGATCCTGGCCGACCGGTTCCTGCGGGTGCTGGACGCGATCGCTACGCGGCCCGGCGTCGCGGTGGGCGATATCGACGCCCGCACCGACACCGAACGTGCGGCGCACAGCCCGGCACGAGGTCCCGCACCCGGGATCCCGCGCACCCTGGCCGCCCTGTTCGGCTCCACCGTGCTCGCCCACGGTCCCCGCCGGGCGCTCTACGAGGACGACACCGTACTCACCTACGCCGAACTCGATCGCCGTGCCAACCGGCTGGCGCGCGCGCTGATCCGGCGCGGGCTGGGGACCGGCGACAAGGTGGCGCTCGGGCTCACCCGCTCCGCGGATTCGGTGACGGCCATGCTCGCCATCGCCAAATCCGGGGCCGCGTTCGTCCCGGTGGATCCGAATTATCCGGCCGAGCGGATCGCCCATATGCTCGGCGACTCCGGATGCTCGGTCGGCGTCACCCGGGTCGGGCACGCCGACGGACTGCGCGCCGCCGGCGGTGCGGACATCGACTGGCTGCTGCTCGACTCGCCCGCGGGCCGGACCGAGATCGGCGGGTCTGCGGCCGACCCGGTCAACGACTCCGATCGGGTGCGGCCCTTGCGGATCACCGACCCGGCTTATCTGATCTACACCTCCGGCTCGACCGGCACACCGAAGGGTGTCACCGCCACCCACGGCGCGCTCGCCGATCTCGCCGACGAGTTCCGCGACCGGATGGCGGTGAACCCGGCCGCGCGCACGCTGCATTTCTCGTCGCCGAGCTTCGACGCGGCGGTATTGGACCTGCTGCTCGCGATCGGCGCCGGCGCCGCGATGGTGATCGTGCCGCCGGAGGTGTACGGCGGTGACGAACTGGCCGAACTCATGACCCGCGCCGAGGTCACGCACACCTTCATCACCCCGGCCGCGCTCGCCACCATCGACCGCGAGCGCTGGCCGCTGCCCGCCCTGCGGGGTCTCATGGTCGGCGGTGAGCATCTCGGCCCCGAACTGGTGGCACGCTGGGCGCCGGGCCGGCGGATGTTCAACGCCTACGGTCCCACCGAAACCACCGTCGTCGTCTCGGTGACGCCGGTGGCAGTGGACGGTCCCGCCGAACTGGGCGCCCTGATCCGCGGCACCCGCGCCCTCGTGCTCGACGAACGCCTGCGGCCCGTACCCACGGGCGTCCCCGGCGAGCTCTATCTGGCCGGTCCCGGACTGGCCCGCGGCTACCACGAAAGGTTCGGACTCACCGCGTCCCGGTTCGTCGCCGATCCCTACGGACCGGCCGGCTCCCGGATCTACCGCACCGGCGATGTCGTGCGCTGGACCCGCGACGGTGGTCTGCGCTACCTGGGCCGCAGCGACAATCAGGTGAAGGTGCGCGGTTTCCGGATCGAGCTCGGCGAGATCACCAGTGCGCTCACCGCGCATCCGGCGGTCCATTTCGCGCATACCGAGGTACGGCATCTCGGTGGTTCGGACCGGCTGGTGGCCTATGTCCATCCGGCCGATCCGGCCCGCCGGCCCGAACCCGAGGAATTGCGCGAACATCTGGCGCGGCGCCTGCCCCGGCACATGGTTCCGGCCGCGTTCACCCTGCTCGACGAGATCCCGCTGACCCCGGTCGGCAAATTGGATATCGCCGCGCTTCCCGAACCCCGAGCGCTGCCCGCGGCGGCCGGCGGGCGCGCGCCGGGATCGGAGAGCGAACGCCTCGTCGCCCGGATCATGGGCGAACTCGTGGACGCCGTGGTCACCGAGGCGGATGAGAGTTTCTTCGATATCGGCGGCAACTCGTTGCTGGCCACGCAGCTGGTGGGTCGCCTGGACGCGGCCACCGGAGTGCGGCTGCCGGTCCGCGCGGTGTTCGCCGCGCCGACGGTCGCCGAACTCGCTGCGCGTCTCGACGGCGAGACCGCCGGTTCCGGGGCCGCGCTGGTACGCCGGGAACGGCCCGCACGGATTCCGCTCTCGCCCGCCCAGCAGCGGTTGTGGTTCCTCAACCGCTTCGGCGGATCCGAGGAGTCCGGCGGTGCTTACAACATCCCCGTCGTGCTGCGGCTGCGCGGTCCGCTCGACCGCGCCGCCCTGCTCGCCGCGCTGCACAACCTGCAGGAACAGCACGAAACCCTGCGGACGGTGTTCCCGGAGATCGATGGTGAGCCCAGCCAGCTGGTGCTCGACGCGGCGCAGGCCCGGATCATCCTGCAGTCGCCGGTGGCCGACGACGCGGGCCACGGGGCCGCGATCGAACGGTTCATCACGCCGGGCTTCGATCTCGCCACCGAGATACCGGTGCGGGCGGCGCTGTTCGTCGTCGCACCGGACGAGCACATCCTGGTGCTGGTGGTGCACCACATCGCGATGGACGGCTGGTCGCTGGAACCGCTCGCCGCCGATGTGGCGGCCGCCTACCGCGCGATCCGGCTCGGCGCCGAGCCGCAATCCGATCCCGAACAGCTCCAGTACATCGACTACACGCTGTGGCAGCGCGACCTGCTCGGCGACGAGGACGATCCCGCCGCGCCGATCCGCCGCCAGCTCGACTACTGGCGCACTCGCCTGGACGGTCTGCCGGAGCTGCTCGCGGTCCCCGCCGACCGGCCCCGCCCGCCCGTGCCGTCCTATCGCGGCGGCACCGTGGAACAGCGGATCGACGCCCGGGTCCACCGCGAGCTGCGCGATCTCGCGGCGCGCCACAATGTGAGCCTGTTCATGGTGCTGCACGCCGCCCTGGCGGTGCTGCTGCACCGGCTGACCGGAGTCGACGACATCGCCGTCGGCACCCCGGTCGCGGGCCGTGGCCGGCCGGAACTGGACCGGATGATCGGCATGTTCGTCAACACGCTGGTCCTGCGCACCCCGGTGGCGCACAACGATCGCTTCACCGAACTGCTCGACGCCGTGCGCGATACCGATCTCGACGCGTTCGGCCACGCGGATCTGCCGTTCGAGCGCCTGGTGGAGGTGCTCAACCCGGTGCGGTCGCAATCGCATCACCCGCTGTTCCAGGTGATGCTGTCGGTACGCGACGAACCCGTGCGGGCGCTGGAGCTTCCGGGGCTGAGCATCGAGGCGATGGATATCGACGCCGGTATCGCGAAATTCGACCTCCAGTTCACCCTGACCGAATGCCATACCGGTGATCGGTCGCCGGACGGGATCAGCGTGGCCGTGAACTACAGTGCGGATCTCTTCGACGAGCCGACGGCGGCGCGCCTCAACCGGCGCCTGGTCCGGCTGCTCGGCGCGATCGCGGCCGACCCCGCGGTCGTCATCGGCGATCTGGAACTGCTGGAGCCCACCGAATGGTCCGCCCTGGCGCCGCTGCGCCGCGCGGACCCTGACCAGCCGTGCACTCTCGCCGAGGTTTTCGCCGCCGCGGTGAACGTCGACCGGCGCGCCGTCGCATTGGCGACCACCGGCGTCGAGGTCACCTACGATGCGCTCGACCGCTGGAGCAACCGGCTGGCCCGAGTGCTGATCGAGCACGGCGTGGGCCCGGAAACTCTGGTGGCACTGGGTATTCCGCGGACGGTGGAATCGGTGGCCACGGTGCTGGCCGTCACCAAGACCGGCGCGGCTTTCGTGCCGGTGGACCCCGGCTACCCCGCCGCGCGGATCACCCATATGCTCGCCGACTCCGGTGCGGCCGTGGGCCTCACCCTGGCCGAGCATCGGGAGCAGCTGCCCGAAGAGGTGCGCTGGCTGGCGCTGGACGATCGCGACGTCCGGGAACAGGTGCTGCGGGCGTCCAGCGCCCCGATCACCGACGCGGACCGGCTCGCGCCGCTGCGGATGGACAATCCGGCCTACGTCATCTACACCTCCGGTTCCACCGGAACCCCCAAGGGTGTGGTGGTCACTCATCGTGGACTGTCCAATTTCGCCGCGGAGACAGCGCATCGGTTCGACGTCCGGTCCGGGAGTCGCATCCTGCACTTCGCGACCCCGAGCTTCGACGCGGCCATGCTGGACCTGCTGTTCGCGCTCGGCGGCGCGGGCACCCTGGTGCTCACGCCGCCGGGAGTGGTGGGCGGCGCGGAACTGGCCCGGGTGCTGATCGCGGAACGGATCACCCACGCGTTCATCACCACGGCCGCGCTGGCGACGGTGGATCCCGAGGGCATCACCGATTTCCAGCATGTCCTGGTCGGCGGCGAGGCACTGCCCGCGGAGGTCGTCGCCCGCTGGGCGCCCGGCCGCAATCTGCACAACGTCTACGGCCCCACCGAGACCACCATCGTCACGGTCATGTCGCCGCCGCTGGCGCCGGGTGGGCCGATTCCGATCGGCGAACCGATCCGCGGCGTCGCGGCGATGGTGCTCGACGGCCGGCTGCGCCCCGCCCCGCTCGGGGTCACCGGTGAGCTGTACCTGGCCGGTGGCGCGCTCGCCCGCGGCTATCACGACCGGCCCGGCCTCACCGCCCAGCGGTTCGTGGCCAACCCCTTCGGGAAGCCGGGCGAACGGATGTACCGCACCGGTGATCTGGTGCGGATCCGGACCGGCGCCGACGGTGGCCCCGGCGATATCGAATACGTCGGCCGGACCGATCATCAGGTGAAGATCCGCGGTTTCCGGATCGAACTGGGCGAGATCGACGCGGCGCTGAGCCGGCATCCGGCCGTGGAGTTCTCATATACCACCGGCCATCGCACCGCCGCCGGCGCGACCGCTCTGGTGGCGTATGTGAAGGCCGGTTCGGCCACCACCGCGGCCGCATTGACCGCGCACCTGTCGGAACTGGTGCCCAACTACATGGTTCCGCAGTCGATCATGCTCATCGACCGGCTGCCGCTCACCCCCGTCGGCAAATTGGACCGGGCCGCCCTGCCGGAGCCGGTGTTCACCGCGGCCGAGGGATACCGGGCACCGGTCGGTCCGGTCGAAGCCGCGCTGTGCGAGATCTTCGCCGAGGTGCTCGGGGTCGAGCGGGTCGGCGCCGGGGACGGGTTCTTCGAGCTGGGCGGTAACTCGTTGCTGGCCACCAAGGTCGTCGCCCACGCTCGCGAGGCCGGTTTCGAGCTGCCCATGCAGCTGCTGTTCGGCGAATCCACTCCGGCCGCCCTGGCCGCGCGACTCGGCGACGGCAGCGCGGCCGACGCGATGAAACTCGCACTCGCGCCGCTGCTGCCCCTGCGCCCGGATACCGGTACCGGTCGTCCGCCGCTGTTCTGCGTGCATCCGGCGATCGGTCTGGCCTGGTGCTATGCGGGGCTGCTCGCCGAACTGCCCGCTGATCAGCCGGTCTACGGGCTGCAGGCGCCGCAGGCCGGCGGTGCGCCCGGATTCGGGTCGATCGCCGAGGCGGCCGAACACTACATCGCGCATATCCGGACCGTTCAGCCACACGGGCCCTACCACCTGCTCGGCTGGTCGCTCGGCGGATTGATCGCCCAGGAGGTCGCGGTGCGGTTGCAGGCGGCCGGGGACGAGGTCGCGCTGCTCGGCATGCTGGACAGCTACCGGCTCTCCGACGATCTGGCCGCCGACGCGATGCCCAGCATCCGCGAGATCCTCGGTGAATTCGGCGGCGAACTCGGCGTGGACGACGCCGAACCGACCCTCGCGGAGGCCGCTGAACTGCTACGGTCCCGGCCCGGGCCGTTCGCGGCGCTCACCCTGGATCATCTGGAACGGCTCTACGCCGGCTATGCCGACGGCACCGTCCAGGCCAACGGCTTCCGTCCGGGGGTGTTCCGCGGCGACCTGCTGTTCTTCGCGGCGGCCGCCGATCCGGTGAACCTCGCGGCGCCCGATCGCCACCCCGGGGCCTGGCAGGGCTTCGTCACCGGCGCGGTGCACGCGCACGATATCGCCTGCACCCACGCGGAGATGACCACCGCGGAATCGCTGGCCGTGATCGGTCCCGTGCTCCGCAGACATCTCGGTGATCGCGTGCCCGCAATGGAAACACGATCACAGCTCGCTATCGAAACGAAGGAGAAAGCTCAGTGAAGCCCGCGGTGCAGATCACCGGTCTGGTGAAGAACTACGGTCGGGTCTGCGTTTTGGACGACTTCGATCTCGAAATCCCCGAAGGCACGGTGATGGGGCTACTCGGCCCCAACGGCGCGGGTAAGACCACCGCGGTCCGGATCGTGACCACCCTGTTGCGGCCCAACGCCGGATCCGTCCACGTCGCCGATGTCGACGTGCTGCACGACCCGGCGGCGGCGCGCAAGCTCATCGGGCTGTCCGGTCAGTACGCGGCGGTGGACGCCAACCTCACCGGCTACGAGAACCTGCGTATGGTCGCGCGGCTCTACGGAATGTCGCGCGAACGCGCCATCTCCCGAGCCCGGGAACTGCTCGGGGAATTCGGGCTCGAGGACGCCGCCGATCGCCGAGCCGGAACCTACTCCGGCGGGATGACCCGGCGTCTCGACCTCGCCGGCGCCCTGGTCGCGCGCCCACCCGTGGTGGTTCTCGACGAACCGACCACCGGACTGGATCCACGGGCCCGCAACGATATGTGGCGGGTCATCGGCGAACTCGTCAGCGACGGCACCACGGTCCTGCTGACCACCCAGTATCTCGAGGAAGCCGACCGGCTGGCCGACCAGATCACGGTGCTCGACAAGGGCAAGGTCATCGCCCGCGGTTCGGCGGACGAACTCAAATCCTCGATCGGTGGGGACCGTCTCACCGTCACCCTCAGCTCCGGACAGGATCCGGCGCCCGCACTGAAGGTCCTGGCCGATGTCGGTCTCGGCGAACCCGCGCACGAGGCGGGTATGGACGAGGTGTCGGTGGTGGTCGGTGACGGTTCCCGCACCATGGTCGAAGCGCTGCGCCGGCTCGATGACGCAGAGGTGAATGTCGTCGACGCCCGGGTACACCGGCCCAGCCTCGACGACGTCTTCTTGTCCATCACCGGCTCACCGGCTGCGCCGGACACCGAGCCGGAAACCAGTGACGTACCCGAGGAGATCATGTCGTGAGCACCGCAGAAGTCGCGGTCGAAGAAGCCGAAACCACCAGCCCGACCGATGAGACGGAGGCGGAACTGGCACACTCACCCGGCTCCCACCGGATTCCGAAATCCACCGAGCCCCGCTTGCGGTTCTTCCGTGACAGCGCGATCGTGGCGCATCGCAACCTGCTCACCATCATGCGGGTGCCGACACTGCTGGTCACGGCCACGGTTCAGCCGCTGATGTTCGTCTTCCTCTTCGCCTATGTTTTCGGCGCCTCGCTCGGCGGCGGCCAGTACCGCGAGTTCCTGATCGCCGGGATCATGGCCCAGACCGTCGCCTTCAGCGCGGCGTTCACCACCGTGGGGCTGGCCGGCGACCTGGAGAAGGGCATCATCGACCGGATGCGTTCGCTGCCCATGTCACGGCTGGCGGTGCTGATGGGCCGGACGCTCTCGGATCTGGTGGTGAGCATGGTCAGCCTGCTGGTGATGACCGTGTGCGGGTACATCGTCGGCTGGAGTATCGAGGGCGGTGTGGCCGATGCCGTACTGGCCTACGCGGTGATCCTGCTGTTCGCCTTCGCCATGTCGTGGGTCGGCGCGCTCACCGGCTTGCTCGCGCCGAATGTCGAGGTCGCCCAGAGTGCCGGGCTGATCTGGCTGTTCCCGCTGTCGTTCATCTCCTCGGCGTTCATCTCCGCCCAGACGCTGCCCGGCCCGCTGGCCACTATCGCCGAATGGAATCCGATCACCGCGGTCGCGGCGACCGGCCGGAAACTGTTCGACAACAGCGCGCCGCCGGGATTCCTCCCGGCGACCGGCTGGCCCGCCGACCATTGCGTCGAATACGCGATCGGCTGTTCGCTGGCCATTCTGGCGATCGCCATACCGTTGGCGTTGCTGCAGTATCGCCGGGTCGCCAGTCACTGAACCCGGACCACGACAAAAGCCGTGCCCGCCGGATCATCCGGCGGGCACGGCCTGTTACAGGACCTCGAGGTTTGTTCGGGCTCAGCCCCGGCGACGGGTTTTGAGCAGTTCCAGTCGTTCCTTGAGCAGTTCCTCGAGTTCTTCCTTACTGCGCCGTTCGAGCAGCATGTCCCAGTGCGTGCGCGGCGGCTTCACCTTCTTCGCCTCCTGACTCGTGCCCTCGATCAGCACACCTTCCTGGCCGTTGCGGCACAACCAGGTGGGCGGGATCTCGGCGTCGTCGGCGAACGGAACATCGAACTCTTCACCATTGTCGGTCCGGTACCGGGCGATCCGGCGCGGTGCCAGATCATGGTCGCGGTCGGTTTCGTAGCTCACCGCTCCGAGCCGGCTGCCCCGGAGTACGCGATCTGCCATCTGTACAGGTCCTCTCTGTGTTGTCGGCGCGTTGCCGCGCGCGGGTCCGCAGTTTCCCGGCCACTCGGCTCCGGAACACCGGAGCGAAGACACCTACGGTGTATCCGCTGCGGGGCACCGCAACCCGTGCCGGGGTGCGAACCGATGGGTCGACCCCTGTTGTACTGCTACCGCGGCCTCGTGGATCGCGGTTCGCCGGCCGTTGTCGCCCGCCGACCGTTCGGGTCACGTGCGCGGGCCGTTCGCTGTGCCACGAATCGCCGATTCGTGCCGGTCCAGGCCGTGCGCCCTGTTCATGTCAACGTTCGTAAGGGTCTTTCCGTTCCCAGCTCGGGAGAGCTTTCTAATTGTACGGGGTTCGGTAAAGGCCGCCCGCACGGTGTGCGGTGTGTGCCGCTGCGAGAGTGCCTATTAGGGTGTCGGGTCATGTCGCGCCGGTTGGAGTCGTGCCTGTGGTGTGGTCGGGAAATAGTGGATTCGGAAGCGGGGCGCCGGCGTCGGTACTGTCGGCAGTCCTGCCGTCAGCGTGCCTATGAACATCGCAACAATGTGAAGGGCACTGGGATCCCCACCGATTCGGTCGTGCTCAGTGCCGCCGAGGCCACCGCGCTGGCCGACCGCTGGTTCGCCGCGCGCTGTGCCGCCGAAGACGTGGCCACCGCCATCGACGAGGGCGCCGACCGGTCGGAACTCGCGCGCCTCAGCGAGGTTCTGGTCGAACTCGCCCGGGATGCGGAACGGTTGCGCTGAGCCGGTCCGGATCACGCCGGCCGGACTCGAGCCGGGGCGGCTCGGCCCGAGTTGCCGGCGTGGGCCGGGCGACGGCCGCGGTGAGACCTGTGACCAGCACACCCAGGACGGTGCAGGCGAATACAGTGGCGGTATCGGGATGTATCAGGGACTGACCGCGCATCGCCTGCCAGAACGTGATCGCCTGCAGACCTCCCCAGCCGAGGATCACCACCCCGATCAGCCGGTTACGGGTACGGGTCGGGCGCAACCGCGGGTATCGTGCCGCGCCCCAGGCCAGCAGCAGCACGGCTGCCAACAGCACCTGGATTCCGTGCAATCCGACGAAATGCGGGATCCGCAGGTCACCGCCCAGAGTGCTCCAGTGCGTGATCGGCATACCTGCTACCGCATCCGGCGCGCCGACAGTCTGCCGGGTCGCGGCGTCGACGACCGTATGCCCGGCGGCCAGTTCGACCAGCCGGCCGTCCGCGGTCCGCGTGAGCTGGGTGCCGGTGAACCCCATGAGGTAGCCCAGCGCCATCGAGACCACCGCCATCGCCAGTCCGCCCCGAATCGCCAGGACTGTCGGACGATCCGCGCCCGGACGTATCGAAACGATCACGGCGATCAGCAGATTCGCCAGGAAAAGGGCCGGTACGCCCGAGGCGAATACGATTTGCCCGATCTCGTTGACCGGGTCGTCCTCGGTGTTGAAATGACTGAAGGTTCCGCGCGCGGCCTGCAGCGCGATGAATCCCACGTCCACGAATGCGGTGACGGAGAACACGACACCCAGCCACCAGGTGACCCGCCGCCCGCGGTGCGGAAGCGAGAGCAACCAGGCCAGTGTGAGCGAGTACAGCAGGAAGGCCAGGCCGAACTTGCACGGTTTGAGCCAGACCGATTCACCGAGCAGAAGCCGGTCGTCGACGGCCATCCCGACCAGGCTGACAAACACCAGACCGGCCATTGCCGCGGAACTGAGCAGCAAAGGCCGGTGCAGGCGCCCGATCACCCGACGAAGATCGGAGGCTGGGTGGCGACCGGAGGGGTCCGGTCCGCCGTGGAACAGGATTGCGGACATGAACCGACGGTAGGAACGGGGACCCGGCCGGCACGTCCCGCTGTGGGACTGTGCGCCACCGGTACCCCGGTATGCCGGGGGCCGTCGGAAGGAGCGAGGGTAAGGGTCAGCCGGGGTAGTTGTTGACGTCCATACCGCGCGCGGCGAGCCACGGCTGCGGATCGACCGGGCCGACACCGGGCTGGTGCACCTCGTAGTGCAGGTGCGGTCCGGTGGACTGGCCGCGGCTGCCGACGGTGGCGATCACGTCACCGGCGCGGACCTGCTGGCCGACGCCCACCAGGATGTCCTGCATATGGCCGTACACGCCGACGCTGCCGTCGTCCTGCTGGACGCGCACCCACAGGCCGAAACCGGTGGCGGGTCCCGCTTCGATCACGACGCCGTCGGTGACCGACCGGATCGGTGAACCCATATCGGCGGCGAAGTCGATGCCGTTGTGGGACGTGCCCCAGCGCGCCCCGAAGCCGGAGGACAGTGCGCCGTCGGCCGGGCGTACCGTGGCGGGCCGCGGCGGCTCGGGGAAGGGCCAGGCGACAGGAGCGGGCTGATGGTCGCCGGCGGTCGCGTGCGGATCCCAGGCGGCGGGGTCGTGGGAGGTGGCGGGCTGCTCGCCGGGCGCGGCCGGGGCGGCAGGCGCCGCGGCATCCGAGGTAGCGGCCACGGTGGTGATCTGTTCGTTATCGGAGTCGGCTCCGGCCGCGAAGAGGGCGAAACCGGCGCAGAGGGCGGTCGAGGTGGCGACGACCTGCGTCGTGAGGTGGCGACGGCCGATCGGCGGCACCGTGAGCTTGCGGAAAGGTAACGGAAGGGTCACGGGCATGATTACAAGCTAGGGGACCGTTCCGCGCATCCAGCAAGCTTGTGGCAACTGTCACCCGCGCGCATAAGCCCAGGTCGCGTATTACCGAACGGTAACGGAAACGGCGATATCGCCCGACGAGCTGCACAAATGAGACATTTGATCATGTTTGACCGGAGTGTGCCGGGCGGTCGACACTGTTTCAGTGGTCGCTAACAGAGTTGCGCCGCTGATAGCCCTGGCAGACCCGACTCGGCGCGCGATCTTCGAAGCGCTGCCCCCGGGGCCGCGGTCGGTGGGAGAGCTCGCCGCGCAGATCGGTATCAGCAGCTCGGCGGTATCGCAGCATCTGCGGGTGCTGCGCGATGCGCGACTGGTCATGGTGCGCCCGGTGGGCAACCGCCGCCTCTATTCGCTGGATCCGCGCGGGCTCAGCGATGCGCGCGACTACCTGGAACAGTTCTGGCAGAGCGCCCTGGCCGCCTACGCGGCCGCACTGAGTGAGGCCCGCGAGCAGGGCTGAAACCCGATCGGGTCGGTCAACCCACCCGGCGATACGCAGCGCCGGTCACGCCGACCTCGCCGCGACGCTTGCGCAGTTGCCGATCGAGTGCCGCGATCACCTCCGCCGAGCCGATCTGCAACAGACCCGCGTCGGGGGTGGCGGCGTCGCGGTCCCCGGTCCGGCCCGCCCAGAGCACCTCGTGCCGGTTGAGCAGATGCCGCGGCGGTCCGCTCTGCTCGGGCGCCGTGGGGCCGAACAGCTGCACGGTGCGGGTGCCGAACGCCGTCGCCAGGTGGGCCACGCCGGTATCGCCGCACAGCACCACCGAGGCCTCGGCCATCGTGGCCGACAGCTCGATGAGGTTCTGCGTGCCGGCCAGCACCCGGTGCCCGGACAGTCCGGCCCGCGCCGCGATGCCGAGCGCGTTCTCCCGATCGCATTCGTCGCCGGTCAGCACCACCTCGTGGCCGAGGACCAGGAGATGGCGGATCACCGCCGCGAAGCGGTCGGCCGGCCAGCGCCGGGCCGCCGCACCCGCGCCGACATGGACGACCACGTTGTCGCGATGGCTGGTGGTGGCCACCGGTGGTACCAGGCCCAGGTTGCGCCGATCCGCGCCGATCCCGTCGAATTCGAGTAGATGACACCAGCGATCGATCGGATGGTGGCCGGACTGCCAGTCGGGCGCGGGGATCTCCGGAAACGCCGGATCGCGGTAGGTGAGGATGCGTTCGGCGCTGGTCTTCACGAGTTGCACGATCGGTGCGGCCCCGTCGCTGTGCAGATTGACGGCCAGCTTCGGCGGCGGTCCGTCCCAGCGCAGCCCCTGAAAATCGGCGATGGGCACGATCTCGTCCACGCAGGCGATCACGTCGACGATGGGGCGCAGGCGATGCGGGGCGGCGAGGACGAGATGGTCGTTGCGGCGGGCCCGCCGCAACGCCCGCAATGCCGGAACTGCGGTGAGCAGATCACCGAGACCACGTGCCTGAAGCACGAGAACTACCGACACCCGACTCTCCTAGCCACCTGTTGCCCGTCACACCGCCCCCCTCCCGTACGTCCGACGAGGGACCGGCCACGACGAGAGCATTTCCTTGGATGACTACCCGCGGTACCCGGTGGCAAACGTTGGCCGGTGGCGGCCTGGATCACATGCCGCGGGTTCGCCGCACGACTCCGCACAGCCCGCCACCTGCCGGTAGCCGGGTCGCGCACGGCCACGGGATGGTTCGGGCGGCGGCGCTTCGGTAATGTGTGCGCTGTCCGTAGGGAAGTCCGGTGCGAATCCGGCGCTGTCCCGCAACTGTGAGGTTCGTTCGCGAGCCGGAGCCAGATACCTGCGGATGAAATTGGAACGGTCATGATCACGTGGGTATTGATCGATGCGCCGAACGAGCCGCCACCGCGGCCCGTTTCGCATGTCTTCGTCGCGTGAACACACCTGACGCGACGGGAGTCGGATATGCGTGGTGCGCCACCGGAGTTGAATCGCCGCTCGTTCCTGGTCGGCAGTGCGCTGGCCGCGGGGGCGCTGGCCGCCGGCTGCGGCACCGGATCGGACGCGGGCGCCGGCACCTTCACCGCCGCGTTCCAGGGATCCGGTGCGGGCGAGGGAATCGACCCGGGCGTGAACACCCTGTTCATCGACGAAGCGCGGATGAAGTCGATCTACGACGGACTGTTCGAGGTGGACGGGTCGATGACGCCCATCCCGCGGCTCGCGGAATCCGCGGAACCCAATGCCGACGGCACCCGCTGGCGGATCGCGCTGCGCGACGCGGCCTGGCACGACGGGAAGAAGTTCACCGCCCGCGATGTGCTGTACACCTTCTCGCGGGTGCTCGGGCCCGCGGACAAGCGTCCTTTCATCGCCGCGTCGTCACTGGACCAGGTGGACCTCTCCGGGAGTCGTGTGATCGATGACCGCACCGTCGAGATCGCACTGAAACGACCGTCCTTCGAGTTCCTCATCGCCCTGTCGGTGTACGGGACCAAGATCGTGCAGGACGGCGCGGCCGATTTCACCCGGCCCGTGGGCACCGGCCCGTTCGTCTTCGAATCGTTCGAGGCCGGCCGGCAGTTCACGGCCACCGCCAACGCGCGCTATTGGGACGGCGCACCGAGTATCCGGGAGCTGCGGATCCTCAGCTCCGAAGCCGACGCCCGGGTGAACGCGGTCCGCGGCGGCGAGGTCGACTACGCCGACAACCTCACGCCCTCGGCTGCCCGGACACTCGAGGGCCGCTCGGATCTCACCCTCACCTCGACTCCCGGAAGCGGTCTCTACTTCTTCGCCATGAAGACCGACCGTCCGCCGTTCGACGATCCCGATGTGCGGCGCGCGCTGATGCGTATGGTCGATCGGCGCGAACTCGTGAAGGTGGCGCTCGAGGGGCAGGGCGAGGTCTCCAATGATGTCTTCGGCAAAGGGAGCCAGTATTACAGCGAGCTGCCGCAGCACGAATACGATCCCGACGAAGTGGGGCGGCTGCTGCGGCGAGCGGGAGTACGCGATCTGGCCTTCGATCTGTTCACCGCGCCGGTCGCGTACGGATTCGTGGAGGCCGCAAGGCTTTTCGCCGATCAGGCGGCCGAATGCGGCGTGCGGGTGAACGTCGTCCTGGGTTCCAAGGACAGCTACTACACCGACGCGCTGGAAACCGGGCATCTCACGATGGGGCAGTCCGGTCCGCTGCCCATCCCCAATCACTTCGCGTCGCGGCTGCTGACCGGGTCGCCACAGAACCGGACAAAATGGTCTGATCCGGAGTTCGATGCGCTCTACGCCACCGCGCAGTCCACCCCGACAGTGGAAGGTCGCGCGGCGAAATACCGCAGAATGCACGAAATCCTCCACGATCGGGGCGGGTTCGTGTTCTTCGGCAGTACCGCGTGGAACACGGTGGGGAGCAGTCGGTTCCAGCAACTCCCGGCCGCCGTCCCGAATTCACACACCTGGGCGCGATTCGACGGGGTGACCGGCCGATGAGCGGTGCGGAGCCGGCCCCGGCACGCGCGCGGTACTGGATCGAGCGCTGGGATCGTCAGCAGGAGCACTACATGCCCGACCGCGAAGCCCGGTTCGAGCTGATCGCGGATGTGCTGACCACCCTGCTGGAGCGCCCCGATCCGCTGATCATCGATCTCGGCGCCGGGCCGGGCACGCTCTCGGATCGGCTGCTGACACGGCTGCCCGGGGCCAGGGTCGTGGGTGTGGACGCCGATCCGCTGCTGTTGGGGCTGGCCGAGGCGGCCCACGGTTCGCCGCGCTTCCGGACGGTTTTCGCGGATCTGCGGGTCGACGGCTGGTTCGACGCCCTCGGGCTCGACCATGCCCCCGACGCCTTCGTCAGCACCACCGCCCTGCACTGGATGAACCGGACGCCGCTGCGCGCGCTGCTCGAGGTGTGCGCGAAGGCGCTGCCGCCCGGTGGGCTGTTCGTCAACGGCGACCACCTGTACGAGGGCCCGGCCGGTCCACGACTCGACGCCCTGGGCCGGTCGCTGACCGCCCGGCGAGCCCAGCGCACCGGCACCGCGAAAGCCGAGAACTGGTCGGCGTGGTGGGCGGCGGTCGAGCAGGCGCCCGAACTCGCCGACCTGGTTCGCCGCCGCGCCGGCGGGTTCGAGCATGTGGTGCACGACCGGCCCACCGCCCACGACTATGTCGACTTCGCCCGCGCGGCGGGATTCGCCGAAGCCGGTACGGTCTGGCAGTACGGCGACGACCGCGTCGTCGTCGGCATCCGGTAACCGGTTCGTGCACCGGGACCCGCGGTCCTTCGGGCGGCTGGTGGCGCGGCGGGCCGTAATCGGTGTGGGACAGCTGTTCGTGCTGCTCGTACTCGTTTTCGTCCTGTCACTGCTGCTGCCGGGTGACGCCGCAGATATCCAGAACAACACCTTCCTCGGCGCCGCCGAGCGGGTGCGGGCCCGGGAGCTCCTCGGTCTCGACGTCTCGCCGGTGACCCGTTTCCTCGACTGGGCCGGCGGTGCCGTGACCGGCGATTTCGGCACGTCCTACGCCAGCGGTGCGGACGTCGGCACGGTGATCGCGGGGCCGTTCCTGATCACCGGACTGCTCGCGGTAGTGGCTTCGGCGATCCTGCTACCGGTCGCGGTGGCCGCCGGGTTCGCGGCGGGGTTGCGGCCGGGCTCCGCGCGGGACCGGCTGATCACCTCGATCAGTATCGGTGTCGATTCGGTGCCCGATTTCGTCCTGGCCGTCCTGCTGGTGGCCTTCCTGTCCGTGCACTGGGATCTACTGCCCGCGACCTTCCTCGGCGCCGACCTGAACACACTGCTCGACCGGCCGGAATATCTGGTGCTGCCGGTGACCGTGACGGTCGTCCGAGTGGCCGCACCGCTGATCCGGCTGGTCCGCGCCGGGGTGATCGATGTGATGGACCAGCCCTATATCGCGCAGGCGCGGCGACTCGGCGTGGCACGGGGCTCGCTGCTGGCGCGGCATATCGCCCCCAACGCGCTGGCCCCCGCAATGCAGGAACTCGGCCGGACCACCGACGGCCTGCTGTCGGGCGTCCTCATCGTCGAGGCCGTATTCGCCGTCCCGGGGATCGCTTCGGAACTCATCGGCGCCATCGGGAACCGGGACGATCCGGTGATCCTCGCGATCGTTGCCGTCACCGGGGTGATCGCCGTGGTCATCAATACGGGGATCGATATCGCGGGCTACTGGATGAACCCGCGGAGCGCGGCGGCGATCCGAGGATGAACCGGCGTCGCGCCCTGTACCTGTCCCTGATGGCGGTGCCGTTGCTGTTCGCGGCGGCCGGGCCGCTGCTGGCCCGTGCCGCGCCCGCGGAGCGGCTCACACCGTTCGGTCCGTCACCGTGGTCGCCGTTCGGGGCCGACCGGCTCGGACGGGATGTGCTGGCGGCCGCGCTGACCGGTGGGCACACCTTTCTGCTGGTCGGATCGGTCACCGCGCTGGGGGCCTATCTGGTCGGATTCGGCATCGGGGTGGCCGCGGCCGCCGCACCGCGCGCCTGGCTGGCCGATCTGCTGATGCGCCCGGTCGACGTCCTGCTGTGTGTACCGTCGCTGCTGATCATCATGGTGGCCGCGCTGCGCACGAAGGGGTCGGCGGTGGTGATCGCGGGGGCGATCGGCCTGGCGCTGGTGGCGCCGATCGCGCGCTTCGTGCGCACGGCCGCCGCCGGCGTCGTGCACGGACCTGTGATGGAAGCCCTGCGTATGCAGGGGGAGACCCGTGCCTACCGTTACGGTCGTTTCGCCGTGCGGGAGATGGCCCGGCCGATCGCGGCGGATTTCGGGATCCGATTCACCGCCGCCGTCTATTTCCTCGCCTCCGCCAATTTCCTCGGCCTCGGTTTCGACACCACCTCCACCGATTGGGCGGTATCGGTCGCCGCGAACAAGGACGCACTCCTGATCGCGCCCTGGGCGGTGGCGCTGCCGGGTCTGTTGATCGTCCTGCTGGTGGTGGGCACCAATCTGCTGGTCGACGATCTGCTGTCGGATCCGCGCCGGGTCGCGGCGGGCGATATTCGGCGGGCGGGCCGAGATGGCTGACGCGCCGCTGATCTGTGTGCGCAACCTCTCGGCCCGGGCGGCGGGGACGACGATCCTGCGCGATATCCGTCTCGATATCCGAGCCGGGGAGATCCTTGCCCTGTTCGGGCCGTCGGGTGCCGGGAAGACGACGATCGCCGCCGCACTCGCCGACGACCTGCCGCCGGGCATCGAGATATCGGGCGAGATCCGCCGGACCCCGGGCATCCGGGTCGGCTATCTGCCACAGCACGCGGCGTCGACCTTGAATCCGGCGCGTCGCGTCGGTGCCGCACTGGGAGAACTGGTGAGTCGCCGCCACCGCCGGGACGGCGGCGGCCGGCTGCGGCCCGGCGATCGGCGCACGCAGATCGCCCGGGTACTCGCCGCCGCGGCGTTCGATGTCGACGATCGCGACCTCGACCGGATTTCGCGCAAGTTCCCGTTCGAGTTCTCCGGTGGCGAACGGGCCCGGCTGGCCCTGGCGCAGGTGCTGGCCTGCCGGCCCGACGTCCTGGTGGTCGACGAACCGACGGTCGGGTTGGATTCGCTGTCGCGCGCCGCACTGCTCACCGGTTTGAGCGGGCTGCGGGACGCGGGCACGGCCGTGGTGCTGGTCACGCACGACGCGTTCGCGGTCGACCGCGTCGGCGACCGCACGCTGTTCGTCCACGGCGGGCGGCTCAGCGCGAGCGGATCGGTCTGTCCCGGTTCGGCCCGCGCCCGGCCGGTGGACGAGCGCCCGCGCACCGATCCGGTCGTGCGGATCCGCGATCTGTCGGTGGGGCGCCGCGGGTCGCCGGTCCTGCGTCGCGTCGACCTGGACCTGCATCCCGGTGAGCAGTTCGGGCTCGTCGGTGTGTCGGGCGCGGGGAAGACGACACTGGCGCGGTGTATCGCCGGGCTCACCCGTCCGGCCACCGGCGAGATCGTGGCCTGGGACGAGCGGTTGCCGGTGCTGCGCCGCCGGTCGCGCCGTCAGATCGCCGGTATCCAGTACGTCTGGCAGGAGTCGGCCGGATCGTTCGACGCGCGCCGCAGTGTGCTCGACCAGGTGGCCGCGACCGCTGTCCGGCTGTGCGGGCTGAGCCGGGCGGACGCGCGCGCCGCCGCGGTGGCGGTGCTCGCCGATCTGGAGATCGACGCCGTGCAGGCGGCGCGTCCTCCGGCCGGGCTGTCCGGCGGGCAATTGCAGCGCGCGGCGCTGGCCCGGGCCCTGCTGGCCCGGCCGCGGCTGCTGCTGTGCGACGAAGTGACGACGGCGCTCGACAAGCCCACTGCCCAGCGGATCCTCGACCACCTCGACGTCTATCGCCGGAACACCGGCGCGACCGTGGTGTCGATCAGCCACGATCTGCGCGGCCAGCTGGACCGGTGCGATCGGATAGCGGTGCTCGATCGGGGGACGATCGTGGAGGTCGGGACGCCGGCGGAGCTGACCGAACGCCCCCGGACCGAGCTCTTGTCCCGCCTCGTCCACGCCGACGCGGTCGAGGTCGCGGAACGGTTGCCCGCCGGTGAACCGCTGGGCTGCCGGTGTCCTCAACATCAGCTCGAGCGCAATCGGTGACTGCGGGCGACGAGCCGTCGAAGCTGATCGCCGTGGCAGCACGGCACGGCCACTTCTGCTCGGCCCGGCCCCTGCTCGAACCCCCGCTGATCGAACAAGGAAGCAACCATGTCTCGTGAACTGCATCTGGCAGGTTTCCTGATCGCCTCGCACGTCACGCATTCGCACGCGGCGTGGCGGCATCCCGCCTCGGAGACCGATTATCTGGGTCCCGATTACTACAACCGCGTCGCCCGGACCCTCGAACGGGGCAAATTCGATTTCGTGTTCTTCGCGGATCTGCTGGCGACGCCCGTCCGGTACGGCAACGATATCCGGGTGCCGTTGCGCAGCGGTACCCAGGCGTCGGCGACGCTCGATCCGTCGCTCGTCGCCGCGGGCCTGGCGAACGTGACCGAACGGCTCGGCCTCGCGATCACCAAGTCCACCACCTATTTCCATCCGTACGAAGTGGCCCGAATCTTCGCCACGCTCGACCATCTGTCGCGGGGCCGCGCCGGCTGGAACGTGGTGACCTCGCTCAATCAGGCCGAGGCGCAGAACTTCGGCGCCGCACAGCATCTCGGGCACGACGAACGGTACGAGCGGGCGCAGGAATTCCTCGAGGTCGCCTACGAACTCTGGGGCAGCTGGGACCCCGACGCTCTGGTCCAGGACAAAACTTCCGGCGTCTTCGCCGATCCGGACAAGGTGCGGACCGTGGACCACGAGGGCACCTGGTTCAAGACCCGGGGTCCGCTGACGGTTCCGCGTTCCCCGCAGCACCGGCCGGTGCTCATCCAGGCCGGATCGTCGCCGGTGGGCAAGGATTTCGCGGCGCGCTGGGCCGAGGCGATCTTCGAGATCGATCCGACGCCCGAGGGCCGGCGCGCCTACTACGACGATGTGAAATCGCGGGCGGTGAACTTCGGCCGTAACCCGGACGACATCAAGATCTTCCCGTCCTTCGTGCCTTTCGTCGGCGAGACAGAAGCGATCGCGCGGGAGAAGCAGGCGTTCCACAACGAACTCGCCGATCCGATCTCCGGTTTGATCACCCTGTCCGTGCACACCGACCACGATTTCTCCCACTACGATTTGGACGCGCCGATCGAGGATCTCGTGGTCCCGGGCACCCAGGGACTCTTCGATGTCGCGCGGCGGCTCAGTGCCACCCAGAACCTGACATTGCGCGATATCGGCAAGCTCTACGCCCAGGGCGTGCTGCTGCCGCAGTTCGTCGGAACTGCCGCGCAGATCGCTGATCAGATCGAGGCCGGGTTCACCGGCGGGGAGGCCGACGGCTATATCCTCTCGGCCGCCCAGGCGCCGGGAACATTCGACGACTTCGTCGACTTCGTGGTGCCGGAACTGCAGCGTCGCGGGCTGTTCCGCACCGACTACACGGGCAGAACCCTGCGCGACCATCTGGGTCTGGGCCCGGCGTCGCTGACGCCGGCGCCGCGCCGGGCGACCGTGGTCGCCTGAGCCGGAGCGGGGCGCGACCCGGGAACGTTCAGGCGCCTGCGACGGTCGCGCGCAGCAGGTCGCGGGCCGCCGCGGCGCCGTCGAGGGCGCGGGTGACGCGGTGGGTGATCCGCCAGCCGCGTGGCGTGCGGGTGAGCTGGAATCGGTTCGCGCCCGCGCGCCATACTCGGAAGCCGGCGTCGGCGCGGCGCACGAGCAGCGATTCGCATACCGCGAGCGCCGCGTCGCCGTCGACCACGATCTGCGCCGGCCCGAGGAAATGCGAACAGCCGGCCTCGATCAGGGACCGGTGGGCCGCGGACTCGACCATCGCGTGCACATCGGCACGGCTGCGCATATGCCAGCCTTCGACGTCGTATTCCCCGTCCTCGGTCCACAGTTGGGCGACCGCGCCGGCGGCGCCGGCGTCCACGAGCGGTCCGTAGGAGGCGATCAGGCGGGTGATCTCCAGTTCGTCCTCGAGCCGGCGCACCCGTTGCTCGAGGCGTGCGAATCGGTCCTCGTCCACAGCTTTCCTTCCATTGCGGGATCAGAGTGGGGCGGCTATCTCGTGCAGAGCCGTGAGTTGATCGCAGTAGTGGTCGATACCGGAGGCCCGCAGCGCGCAGCAGACGACGGTCGCGCCGATATCGCGCAACCGGATCAGCCGCCGCCGCGCGGACTCGGGGTCGGCGAGCGGATCCAGCGGGCGACCCGGGTTCAGGACGACCTCGAATTCGGGCGGCAGGCGCACGGCCCGCAGGTGGGTGGTCAGCACGTCGGCCGACAGCCCGAACGGGACCCAGCCCGTACCCAGCGCTACAGCGCGGCGCAGCGAACGGAGACTGCGGCCGCCGACCCAGAGCGGTGCGGTGGTCGAGGTGGCGGCCGGGTCGATGACGAAATCGCCGACCTCGCGTCGTCCCCACGCGGCGCGCAAGGCGGTGAGAGCGCGGTCGGCGGCGGCGCCGCGGTCCGGCCACCGGGCGCCGAGGAGGTCGAATTCGGCTTCCAGCGAACCCACGCCCACCCCCAGCACCACCCGGCCGCCGCTGAGCCGATCCAGGGTGCCGTAGCTCTTGGCCAGCGCCAGCGGGTGGTGGTAGCCGAGGACGACGACCGAGGTCGCCAACCGGATGCGCGCGGTGCGGGCCGCCAGGAAGGACAGGGTGGCCAGCGGATCCCAGTAGGTCGAGCCCCGGGTCGCGGTGTCGCGCTCGGGAACAGCGATGTGCTCGGAGCAGGTGAGGTGGTCGAAACCGAGATCGTCGGCGACCTCGGCGATCCGGATGAGTTCTGCGGGGCCGCCGTCGGCTTCCCACGATGCGGCGACCCCGGGGACCCGGACCACGATCGGACTCGACAGCCCGATCCTCATCGCCGGTCCGTGGCCGTGCCGATGAGGCGGCGCATCATCGCGTCGGCGCCCAGGACCGCGGCGGCGCGATCCGGATCGCCGCGCCGCGCGGCCAGGTGTTCGTGCGCGGTGACGATGTGCACCGGACTGTTCCCCAGCGCGGCCAGCCCCTCCGCCGCTACGTCGTCGGGGTCCGATACCGGCATTCGCGGGATGTCGAAATCGAGGCCGATGCGTTCCATCGCCGGTGTCCGGGTCACGCCGAGCACCAGTTCGAGGACATCCACCTCGTGCTCGCGCAGTTCCAGCCACAGACTCTCGGCGAAGATCCGTCCGAATGCTTTCACCCCGCCGTACACGGTGTGCTGCCGTGCTCCCAGATATCCGGCCAGCGAGCCCACCAGCAGGATTCCGCCGCGCCGCCGACGGCGCATGGGTGCGCCGAGACTCGTGATGAGGGCGAGCGGCGTGGTGATGTTGAGATCGATGACGCGCTGGAACTCGGCGGGGTCTCCGTCGAGGAAGGGGGCGCTGTGGGTATTGGCGCCGGCATTGTGGATCAACAGCCCGACCTCGACATCGGATACCGCCGCCGATACCGCGTCCGCCGCGTCCGGCCGGGTGAGGTCGGTGGCCAGCGTGCGGACCCGCACGCCCAGAGCCCGGCACTCTTCGGCGGCCTCTTCCAGCGGGCCCGGCCGTCGCGCGACCAGCAGGAGGTGCAGGCCCGAACCCGCGAGCCGTCGCGCGAACGCGCGCCCGACTCCCTCCGAACCGCCGGTGATCACCGCCCACGGCCCGTAGCGCCCGAGATCTGTTTCGGTCATGGCTGCCTCCCTTCGGAATCCGCGGCGCGGACCCACCCAGTTGTACAGCCCGTCCCGCACAATTACTAGAGTGAATTCTAGTTTTACGATCGGAGGTGGACAGTGCCGCGGATAGCGGAGCCGCGCGAGCCGGGGCGACCGAGTACGACGAGTCAGCACGCCCGGCGGCGAGCGATTCAGCGCGCGGCGGCGCGGCTCGGGGCCGAGCACGGCCTCGAACGGGTGCAGATGTCGGATATCGCCGCGGCGGCCGGGGTGGCGCTGGGCACGCTGTACCGCTACTACCCGTCCAAACACCACCTCTATTCCGGCGTGCTGGGGGCCGCGGTCACCGATCTCCCGGACCGGCCGGGTGCTGCGGCCGACCCGGTTCTCGCGGTCGCGGATTTCCTGGAAGACGCGGTCGGGCGGCTACTCCGGTATCCGCTGCTGGGCCGGGCCATGCTGGTATCGGCCAACGCGGTGCGTTCGGCCGGAACAGTCGCCGTCGACACCACCCTGCGCGATCGCATCCTCGCCGTCGCCGGTATCGCCGAGCCGGACGCCGCGGACCTACAGCTCGCCCGGCTGGCCGAGCAATGCGCCTACGGCATCCTGACCTGGGCCACGGCCGGTCAACTGGGTGCGTCCGAGGCGGCGGCCGATATGCGCCGCGCGTGCTTGCTGCTGCTCGCGCCCTGGGCCGCGGGACGACGCCCGGAACCGGAGTGAGCGCGCGCCCGTGGTCGCCGCCGGACGCCGGGCCGGGCGTCCATTCGGCGACTCCGGCTACGGAACCGGATCGGGTTGGGGTTTCGCGGGTTGTCGCCGGCGTTCCCACGCCCGGGCGAGCAGGATGGTCAGTCCGACATAGGCCCAGCCCGACAGCACATCGATCACATAGTGCTCGCCGCCGTAGACCAGGGTGAAGGCCATCGCCAACGGGAAGAGGGCCAGCAGTGCCTTCCACCACCAATGCCGGGCCAGCGGCCACAGCGAGATGGTGACCAGCAGCGCGAATGCCGCGTGCAGCGACGGCAGCGCGGCGACCGGATTGCCCTGCGCGGCCAGCCAGTCCCCGCCGATATCGACCGGCATCAGGCCGAATCCGAATCCGGTGCCCCGGTGGATGTCGGCGTGGATGACCTCGGCGCGGGCGGCGTACCACGGGGGCGCCGCGGGCAGCAGGACGTAGGTCACCAGGCCGAGATAGGAGAGCAGCACGATGCGCCGCATATATTTCGCCCAGCGCTCACGCGACTGCACGTAGAAGATCCCCGCGATCAGCCAGGGCACGATGAAATGACTGGTGTAGACGAGGCCGGTGAGCACGGTCCACCAAGGTTGTTCGCCGTCGTGTATCAGGTGCTCCTGTAACCACACGGTCGGCACGGTCCCACCGAACAACCAGCTCTCCACCGAGACGAGCTCCTGTACCCGGACCGGCATCCCCACCGTGTTGGCGATGCCGCGGGTGTGGTCGTAGACGACCAGCGCGGCGATGAGCGGAACCCAATCGACCAGGATGCGCAACTGATCGCGCCACGGCCGGTCGGGCGTGAAGGCGGCGATCCCGGCGACGATCCATATCGCCTGGTAGATCCGGTCGGTCGGGAGTCCGAACAGGACAGTGACCACCGCCAGCGCCAGCAGGTAGACCGACCACACGCCGCTGCGCAGCAACCAGCGAGGCTGTTGCCTGATCGGCGCCTCGGTAGTGGGGGCACCCATCCCACCAGTTTTCCATCAGATGAGCGCTCGATGAACGGAACACCACGCGAATATGACGTGATCGAGACAGCCGGGTCCGCCGTGACTCACCGATGGGTGAAGGCGCCCCGGTAGGCGGCGGCCGGGTGGGTGTCGGGCAGCCGGTCACGGCCGGTGGCTTTACGCCGGGAGGTGCCCGCGGCGTATTCGGTCGCGGCGAGGCCGCGGGCGCGCAGCACCGGCAGCACGTGGTCGATGAATTCGACGTAGCTTCCGGGGATGGTCGCGTTGGTGACATTGACCCCGTCGATACCGGCCGCCCGCCAGACCTCCAGCCGGTCGGCGATCTGTTCGGGGGTGCCGACGACGCGGCCGTAGCGGCTGCGCATCCGGGCGAGATCGCGCACCGTCGGCTCCCGGTCCGGGACGGCCTCGTGCAGCCAGGCGAGCGTGCTGCGGGTGCCTTCGGTCTCGATATCGCCGATCGGTGTGTCCAGGTCGTAGAAGCCGAGATCGTGCCCGAGCCCGCCCGCGGCGTGCGCGATGATGGTGGTCGGGTCGATCACCTCGTCGAGTTCGGCGGCCTTGCGCCGGGCCTCGTCCTCGGTGCTCCCGATGACGAACGACAGCCCTTGGAAGAACTTCAGATCGTGGGGGTCGCGGCCTGCCTCGGCGACGAGCCGCCGAGTGTCGGTGATCAGTGATCTCGCGGCCTCCGGCGTGGGCGAGACGATGAACTGGCCCTCGGCGTTACGGGCGGCGAAGCGGCGCCCGGTGGCCGACGACCCCGCCTGGAACAGCAACGGGGTGCGCTGCGGGGAGGGCGCCACCAGATGCGGCCCCTCCACCCGGTAGCGCTTACCGTCGTGGCGGATCTTGTGCACCTTGTCGAAATCGGCGTGTACTCCGGATTCCTTGTCCTGGATGAGCGCGTCCTCGTCCCAGGATCCCTCCCAGAGCTTGTAGACGACCTCGACGTACTCCTCGGCCCACCGGTACCGGTCGTCGTGCGCGGTGATCTCGTCGAATCCGAAATTACGCCAGGCGTTGTGGGACAGGCTGGTGACGATATTCCACCCGATCCTGCCTTTGGTGGCGTGATCGAGGGTGGAGATCTTGCGGGCGAAATCGAAAGGATGCGACTGCAGGATGGAGCTGGTCACCACGATGCCGATATGTTCGGTGGCGTAGGCGAGCGCCGACGCCAGCACGGTGGGGTCGTTGCTGGGGATCTGCAGCCCGCTGTCCACGAATTTGCCACGAATTTGCGCCATGAGCCGCGATAGTCGTCATAGAGCCCGACCACATCGGCGAAGAAGATGTAGTCGAATCCGCCGCGCTCCAATGTCTGCGCCAAGGCGACCCAGTGGTCGAGTGAGTTGAACTCGGTCTGCCGCGCCTCGGGCAGTCGCCACGCGCCGTGCAGGATATGTGACGTGGTGTTCATGACGAACGCGGAGAACTGCAGGGGTGCGGTCATCGTGATACCTCCGTCGAGCACAGCAGCGAGCCACACCGAAACCATCGATGTCGCGGTATTTCTCGGCGAACATACGGCTGCCGCCGCTCGGGGAGTACCCATCGAACCACGCTGATCACAACGGTCGTACCACCGGTACTGCCGTCCTGGATCGGGCGCGTCAGCGGGGTGGCCGGTGCCGGAATACGGCCGTGCGCCGGCCTTGTGCCCGCACCGGTCATCGGGCTCGCCTGCGCGGTGACGACGGGCGGCGTCGCTAGGCTCGGGCGTATGAGCCTGGGCGAGGTGGCCGCGGACCTGTACGCGCTGGCACCCGCGGATTTCGTCGCCGCCCGCGCCGCGCGGGCGCACGACGCCGAGGAGTCCGGTGATCGTGCGCTGGCGGCCGCGATCACGGCCCTGCGCAAACCCACGAGGGCCGCCTGGGCGGTGAACATGCTCGCGCGCGCGGCGCCGGGCGAGGTGGACGCGCTGCTGCGACTCGGCACCGACCTGCGGACGGCGCAGCGGGAACTGTCGGGCCAACGATTGCGCGCGCTCACCCGGCAGCGCCGGCACGTGGTCGACGCGCTGGCCGCTCGAGCGGGCGAAGTGGCCGCCGAGCAGGGGCAGCCTGTCTCGGAGGCGGTAGTGCGCCAGGTGAGCGAGACGCTGAGCGCCGCGCTGGCCGACCCCGGGATCGCCGAGCAGGTCCGGACCGGGACGCTGACGACCGCGCAGAACTATGCGGGATTCGGCCCGGTGGAGCCGGATCTCATGGTGGTGCGGGAGGCCTCGGGCGCCGCGGCGCGCGAGGTGAAACGTGCGCGCAAGTCCGCGGAACCGGAGGCCGATCGCCGAGCGTCCGGCGAGGCGGCGGCGCGGCGCGCGCGGGAGGAAGCGCAGGCGGTCGTGACGGCCGCACGCGCCGCGCTCGATATCGCCGAAGCGCAGGCTCGGGAGGCCGCCGAACAGGTGCGGGCCACCGAAGCGCGGATCGAGGAACTCCGTAGCGAGATCGCCGCGGTCGAAGCCCGGCACCGGTTCGCGCGCAATGCCGATCGTGCCGCCCGGGACGCGGTCCGCACCGCCGCGCTCGAATGGGAGCGAGCGCGGCGGCGGATGCCCTGAGCTGCGGGGCCGCGGATGCGCTGCGTTATCGAATGCCGTGTCGGTCCTGCGTCCGCTGGATCGCCTCGGCGATCCGCTTGATCCGCCGCAGCCGGGCATCCCAGGCCGCCCCCACCGACGACAACTGAGCGACGGCACGCGCGAGTTGGGCCTCGTCCACCCGGTATCGCCGTTCGCGTCCGGCGGGTGTCGCGTGCACCAGGCCGACCCGGTCGAGTACGCCCAGATGTTTCGCGACAGCCTGCCGGGTCACGGGCAGCTGTTCGCTGAGGGTGGTGGCCGTGCCGTCGCCGGCGGCGAGCAGCAGGTCCAGCATCCGGCGGCGGGTCGGATCGCCGACCGCGGACCACAGCTCGTCGTCGACAGCGGTGGTCACGGCGCGGCGACCAGCCGCGTGACGTATTCGGCGAGCCGTGGGATGCAGTGGTCCCAGCCGCCGGTGTGCTCCCGGTACTCCAGTTCCAGTTTCGCCGCCTCCCAGCCCATCTCCCGGAACCCGGTCTCGGTGAGCCGGATCGTGGTCCCGGTTCCGGTCGGTACGAGTTCCAAGGTGACCAGGAGTGAACCGGCGGTGTGGTCGACGGTGGCGCCGGGGTAGCACCAGCGGAACGAGAAGAGACGGGGTGGGTCGGCGGTCACGACGGTCATCGGCGTCACCTGTTCCCTTTCACCCCAGACGAATTCGCCCACGGCCCCGGCGCTCGGTTCGAAAGAGGCGTCGTCGGTCCACCACTGTGAAATGTGCTCCGGGCTGCTGACCACCTCGAAGACCACCTCGGGTGAGGCGTCCACGTGGATTTCGCGTTCGATGCTGCCGTACTCCATCGGAGTCCTCCTTGTGCAATGTTCGGTTGCTTGTCACGGTAGTCCCGGCGGTCGATTCACGCAACCATTAGTTGCGTGTTCGGGTGGATGGGCCGGTGTGTCTGCGCGCGAGCGTGGCGCGCGGGCGGGACAACCCGCGCCGGGCGCGTGAATGCCTTCGATTTCCGGGTATCCGGTCGGCGAGACCCAGTGGAGGTGGCGTGTGAAGGGCGAGGACGACAGTGCCCCAGTGGAAGCGGTGAGTCCGTTCAACCCGGCGGACCCGCTGGACCCGGCGAGCCCGGTCAACCCGGCGAATCCGGTGGACCCGACGGAATTGATGAACCCGGCCGATACGGCGATGCCGGTGGTGCCACTGGTGGAGGAGAATCCCATGCGAACCTGGCTGTGGCCCACTCTGCTGATCTTCGGGCTGGTCGTCGGGGGTGCGCTGGTGGTGATGGTGCTGGTGAGCACAGCGGATTTCGGTGACGAGCCGGCGCAGGTGACCCCGACCCCGGGCCCGTGTCAGCCCTTCTGCACGAACACCGTCGCGCCACCGGCGCCCTAGGTCCACCGGGACGCGCTGCGTCGCAGCGTGTCCCGGCGGCTCCTTCGCCGCCGCTGGGCCAGATGTACACACCGCTTTTTCAGATTACGTTTCGATCACCGCCGACGGTGGGTATGTCTTGTACATCGACCCGTCCGGGAAGACGCTAGGAGCATCCGGTGAACGAAACGACCACAGTCCCAACCGATCACCGCACCGAGGAAATCGGTTCGCGGCGTTCCGGCCAGGCGCACGGTGCCGGTGACAGCTACGACAATATCGAACCGCTGTTCACCGAACTCGCGGCTCTGGAACCGGACGATCTACGGCGGCGGGAGGTGCGCGAGCAGATCGTGCACCGGTGCCTGCCGCTGGCCGAACATATCGCGCGCCGCTTCGCGGGTCGCGGCGAAACCTTCGACGACCTGCTCCAGATCGCCCGGCTGGGGCTGGTGCAGGCCGTGGACCGTTTCGACCAGTCGCGCGGCAGCTCGTTCCTGTCCTTCGCCATTCCCACCATCATGGGTGAGGTCCGCCGCCACTTCCGCGATCACACCTGGGCCGTGCGGGTGCCGCGCAGCACGAAGGAACTGCATCTGCGGATCGGCCCGGCCACCGAAGCGCTGTACCAGCGCATCGGGCGGATGCCCACCGCGCGGGAGATCGCCGCCGAACTCGACGTCGAATTGACCGATGTCACCAGGGCGCTCATCGCCGGCAACGGGCATACGAGCAATTCCCTCGACGCCACCGCCAACGACCAGGACGACGACACCTCGCCGCCGGCGGTACTGGCCCGGCTGGGCAGCGTGGAACCCTGTTATCAGCTGCTCGAGGACGCTATGACCCTGCGCCCGCTGATCGAGAAACTGCCGCAGCGGGAGCGGCAGGTGCTGGTCTGGCGGTTTTTCGGGAACATGACCCAGGTCCAGATCGCCGAGCGGCTCGACATCTCGCAGATGCAGGTGTCCAGAATTCTGGCGAAAACGTTGCGGACCCTGCGGGAGCAGGCTCTCGGCGATCCCGAGCACGCCGAGTCGGTCACCTCGGCGGCCTGAGTCCGGCGGTCGGCGATGCGGCCGGAGCCTGTGGCCGGGGTCGTTTCGCTCACCCGGTCGCACCGGGTGAGCGCAGCCAGGCGGCGGCGCGCGCACGGTATTTGCCGATTCCCTTGTACTCGGCCACATCGTCGGGAAGTTCGGCGAGGACCGCCGCAGTCCGCGCGCGCCAGAGGTCGACGGTGGCCAGCTCCGCCAGCGGCAGCAGATAGCTGCGGATCAGGAGCATCACCGCGCCCGAGTCCGGCAGCCGGATCAGATGTTGCACTTCGACACGGAGATGGACCAGGCGGCCGAATGTCTCGTCGTCCACCTGCCCGATCATGTCCCGGTCGGGTGCTCCCTCCATCACGCGACCCTGGATCTCGTGTCTGTCGCGCGGTGCCTCCGTCCGTGTCTGCCGCGCTTCCGGTGGCGCGGCGACAGTGGGTATGAGACGAATGCGTGTGTGAAAACGCCAGGGAAAGAGATATTTTCGGGTCGATCCGGCTTGTTCGCGGTGTTCGGAAGCCGACAGCTGGCAGTGGCCGTGCTCGCCGCCGCGATCACCGATTTCTACTACCTGTTCGTCGCGGTCACCAACTGCCGCGGCGGGCTGCTGGTCGCGCGCTGGCCACGCGGTCCGGCGCGGCGGGTCCGGGCGCCGATCGCGCGGCGACGCTGTCGAGTCTGGGCTGGACCATGGCGGTACTGCTGTTCGCCGGCGGGTTCCTGACCGTCGGCGGCGAATGGTTCCGGATGTGGGCCAACGAGGACGTGAACGCGTCGTCGGCCGCGCTGCAGAACTTCCTGATCGCGGCGGTGGGGCTGATCCTCGTGCACCTGCCCGATTCGGGGCGGCCGGGCGCGTCGCCGTCGGTGTGAGAGTTCGCCCGTGCGACCGGACGCCACGGGATTTCGGGACGCCGCGCGGGCCCGGTGCGCGCAACGGCCGGGTGTTCGGTTCGTCACCCGGCCACACCGCACGCTGCGGCAGTGCGGGAAAAGTCTCGCAGGCCGGTCTGTCTACTGGTAGGAAACATTGACTAAAGTGAGTCGATGACCGATCCCGACCCCGGCGCCCCGCAGATCCACCGTGACACCGGCGATCCCGCCCCCGTGCAACGCGAGGTGATCGGTGAGCCGCCCACCGGCGGCGATCTGGAAGCCGCCATCGCGCGCCAGGTCCGGATGTTGCGGAAGGCGAGCGGTCTGTCCGTCGGTGAGATGGCCGTCAAGGTCGGCATCTCGAAGGCCATGCTGTCGAAGATCGAGAACGCGCAGACCTCCTGCAGTCTGTCCACGCTGGCCCGGCTGGCGGCGGGCCTCGATGTTCCGGTCACCTCGCTGTTCCGCGACGCGGACACCGTGCGTGAGGCCGTGTACGTGGCAGCCGGCCAGGGCGCGGTGATCGTGGGACGCGGAACCCGGATCGGGCACCACTACGAGCTGCTCGGCGCGCTGCGCGGCCAGCACAAGCGGCTGGAGCCGGTCCTGGTGACGCTGACCAGTGCCAGCGAGGTGTTCCCGCGTTTCCAGCACGCGGGCACCGAACTGATCTACATGCTGGAAGGGGTGATGGTCTACGGGCACGGTTCCGCCCAGTACACACTGCGGCCGGGGGATTCGCTGCTGCTCGACGGCGAGGGCATCCACGGGCCGAACGATCTGGTCCGGCTGCCGATCCGGTTCCTCGCGGTGACCGCCTACCCGGACAACCACGAGGAGGCGTGAACGGCCCGGCTCCCGGATGGGAGCCGGGCCGTCCAGGCGGTATCCGCCGCGGCGATCGCTTCTGTCATGTCTTCCTCGCCTTCGTGTACTTCCGGACCGGTGCTGTATCGACCAGTGAACCGGCTCGGCCATCAGTAGACGATGCGTCGCGTTGCCCGGGGTGATCCGCCGGTGACTTCATTGTTAACTCCGGTCCGCCTTTCCGGGGGATCGCACGCAGGTATCTATGCCTTCACGCCGTGGCTCGGCCGATCCCGGAGCGTGTCCCGCACGGGTCCCGGGGTGCCTCTCGGCAATGTTTCTCTACAAGAGATGAGGGATAGCAATGGGAAACCTCGTGTGCCCCGGCGAGTTCAGGAGAACCGCTCCTACGCCGATTGACGGCGCATTCCGAGCGCCTCGCCGATGATCCCAGGACATACGGCGACGCCGGGCCGCACCGACCCGGGAGCGCCGCCGGCGCCGGCCACCGGACAACGGTGGAGTTCCGTTCAGCCCGATCGGGATCCGTGATCGGCGCCGGGCCGCTCGTTAGCGTGGTGGGTGTGGATCTGAATCTGGGCGGAAAACGGGCCATCGTGACGGGCGGCAGCAAAGGCATCGGGCTGGCGGTAGCGCGCGGCCTCGCGGCCGAAGGCGTGGACGTGGTGCTGGCGGCGCGGTCCGTCGAACCGCTCGACGCCGCGGCGCGTGCGCTGGCCGCGGAGACGGGTCGCCGGGTGATCGGGGTGCCGACCGATACGGGCGACGACGATCAGGTGCGGGAGCTGGTCCGGCGCACGGTCGCCGAATTGGGCGGCGTCGATATCCTCGTCAACTCCGCCGCCACCCCGTGGAGCGCGGGATCGGCCGCGGATCTGGCCGATACCACCGACGATGTGGTCCGGCGCGAGATCGAGATCAAGGTTCTCGGGTATCTGCGCACCGCGCGGGCCGTCGCCCCGCATTTCGTCGCGCAGGGCTGGGGCCGGATCATCAACATCAGCGGGCTCGGCGCCCGGCAGGCCAACTCGATCGCGCAGACGGTGCGCAATATCAGCGTTTCCGCGCTGACCAAGAATCTGGCCGACGAACTCGGCCCCAAGGGCGTGAACGTGACCGTCGTCCACCCGGGTGTGACCAGGACCGAACGCCTCACGCAGCGCTTGACCGCGCAGGCAGGCGAGTCCGGGGCGACGGTCGCCGATCTGGAGGCCGGCCTCGCCCGCAACTCCGTGGGCCGGATCATCGACGCCCGGGAGGTCGCCGATGTGGTGACCTTCCTCGCCTCACCGCGCAGCATCGCGATCACCGGCGACGCCGTCGCGGTGGGCGGCGGTGTCCCCGGGCCTGTCTTCTACTGACGCACCGGTCGGGCCGCCGGCGCCCGTGCACCGCACCGGCCTGCTATACACGGCGCATGCCGGCCGATTCCGAGCACTACGCGTTCGACAACCTGGTCGCCGCCGCCGACGCGGCGGCTTTCCTGGTCACCCTGGCCGCCGGCGACGAGCGCGCCGGATGTCTGGTGGGGTTCGCGTCCCAGGTCGGGATCGAGCCACCGCGGTTCCTGGTCTGCCTGTCCGAGACCAACCACACCTACCGTGTCGCGCCCGGCGCGGATTTCGTCGGCGTGCACCTGATCGGTGCGGACGATACGGCCCTCGCCGAATTGTTCGGTGGTGAAACCGGCGACGAGATCGACAAGTTCGCCCGGTGCCGTTGGCGCCCGGGCCCGCACGGCGTGCCGGTTCTGCTCGACGCCGTCGCCTGGTTCTGCGGTCGTATCCTCGCCCGCCACGAATTCGGCGATCACATCGGTCTCGTGCTGGCCCCCGAAGGCGGTGACGCCCCCGGGTCCGCGCCTGCCGTCCTGCGCTATCGGCACGTCGCCACCCTCGAACCCGGCCACCCGGCTTGACTTTCCGAGAGGTCGCGGGTTTCGGATGCGCCGGAAACCGGGCCGCCGGTCAGACGTTGCCGGTGTTCATCCAGTGATCGATGGCCCGGAAGGTCTGCGGTGCGCTCGGGTGCAGCGTGAGGTTGTGGGCGACCCCGGGCGCGACCAGTGTGTCGAAATCAGCGGCGCCGCTGTAGTAGGGAGCCTCGTTGGCGGCGATGGCGCCGACGTCGCGGCAGCTGATCATGAAGTTGCAGAAGATATCGTCCTCGGCGCCCATCACCACCAGGACCCGGGAGGTGATGGATCGGCTGGGGTTCACCGGCGCCGGACCGAGCAGCGTGCTCATCGACTCGCCGACCTCGCCGACCGTGGTGACATCTTTCGTGCGCTCGTCGTGGTCGATGACCGCGGGATCGGCCGTCTCGAGGTTGTAGAAGGCGGCCCCGCGGCGACCCGGCTGGGTGGTGAGGTAGCCGGAGTCGGTGTCGCGTCCCTCGGCGATCGGGTCGAGGTTCGCCGGATACAGGCCGGCGAAGAAACTGCTGGCGTCCAATCCGACTGCGGGCAGGTGGATGGCGCCGGTGAGGATCACCCGATCCAGGTCGTGCCAGCGCGATGCCTCGTTGGTCAGGGTCACCGAGCCGAGCGAATGACCGACGGCGTTCACGTGGTCCAAGTCCTGCCGGTGCACCCAATCGATGAGTTGGTGCAGGACGAAGGCATCGCTCGAGACCGTCAGGCTCTGGCTGGGCGGCCGGGTGCTGGCACCGGTGCCGAGGCGGTCGAAATTGAAGGTCGCGCGGCCGGCGGCCAGGGTGTCGTCGACATAGGAGTACGTTTCCGGATCGAACGAGGAGTCCCAGTACTCGCGGTTGTATGTCGCGCCCGCGACCAGCACGTCGGCCTGATGAGCGCCGTCGGCCCACTGCTGTGGTGTGCAGAAGGTCGCGGCCACCGTGTTGTCGGCGGGTCCGCCCTCGACGACGGACACCGGAAGCGAAACCTCCCGGCACGATCCGGGTTTGTCGTAGTCCGCGGCCGCCGGTGCGCCACCGAAGGCGACGGCCGTCAGCAGCGCGGCCGCCAGGAGTGATGTTCTCCGCACGGTGGCCGGCCGCTGTGCGGAGACCAGAGCGGGATGGGACAGATCGTGCATTGTTCACCTCGGGGCGCGCCGTCCGGCCTGCATCCAACCGGCCGGTTTGTACGGAAGGCAGCCTAACCATTACTTCGGCTAATGGCATGTCGTGCGCGCGATTCGGCGAAAATGCGGGTTCACCCGCCAGGGGTGAAGCGGTGGCCGGTGGTCGTGCCGCAGGCTGCGCGGGTGATCGAGGTCGGTGACACGGTGCGAATCGGTGCGTCCGGCCGTTCGGTCTTCCTCGTGCGCGAGGTCGACCCGGACGAGGGCCGGGCGGTGATCGAGGCCGTCGGCGACGCGCCCGGTAGCTATCCGTTCTCGTTACCGCTGACCGCGCTGGTGCGGGTGGACCCCGGGGACTGACGGGGCGCGACCGCAGTGTCTCCGGCGGCGGACCCGGTGCGGTACCGCGCGGTCAGGAGCCCAGCAGCCGGATCTCGGTGTTCAGCTCGGCGGCTTGCAGGGTGAGCGCGCCGTCCTCGGGTTCGGCCCCGATCCGGTCGGTCAGGGCGGTGCGGGTGATGACCGGCAACCCCTCAGCCGCGTCCTCGGGGCCGGTATTGATCTCTATCCGGCCGGCCGTGAGCACCAGTGTGGCCTCCGGGCCGTTCATTTCGAGCAGCCGGCGCAGATCGCCGGGCGTGACCTGTGTGTGCGGCTCCGGCAGCGGGCTCCCGGTACTCCGGTTCTCGGCATTCATGGTGACCGGTTGCCCCGCCCGGCCGGCGGGAAACATGATCTGTCACGGCGCGCCGACAACCGTTCGAGCTCGCCGGAAATGGTCGATGATCAGGCTATCTTGCACGAATGCGTGTCACGATCCTGCTCCTCGCGAGTGTGGCGCTGGCGGCACTGCTGGCCCCCGCGCAGACGATCGCCGATCCATCCGTCGCCGCCGACGACGGATGGATCGCGGTGTCCCCGGAGTTCGTACCCGACGATCATCGGCGGGCGCCGTATCTGGGCAACGGCGCCTTCGGGACCGTAGTTCCGCCGACCGGGGCGGGCTACCAGGATTACGGGTCCGGCGACCGGACCTCGTGGCCGCTCCTGGAGCCCCGCTACACCGGTACGTTCGCCGCGGGATTCTATGCGCGCACCGGTGACGGACTCACCTTCGACCAGGTGATCGCGGCACTTCCGGCCTGGACGGGCCTGACCGTATCCGTGGGCGAGCACAGCTATGCCCCTGGTGTCGATCCCGCCACGCTCTCCGGGTATCGGCAGACCTTGGACTACCGCGCCGCGACCGTCACCACCGCCGTCACCTGGACTCCGGACTCCGGTCGGCGGATCGACCTGCTGTTCCAGACGTTCCTGTCCCGCGCCCGGCCGAACCTCGGCGTCCAACGCCTCACCTTGACACCGCATTTCACCGGTACCGTCGGTGTCACCGACCTGCTCGACGGGGCGGCGGCCCGGCGGACGACACCGCTGGCCGCCGAATCCGACCCGGCCGGTTATCGGACGACGGTCGGCGTGCGGGCCCGCAACGACGTCGGCACCGCCTACGAGGTGTCGGCCTTCCGGACACCGGGCGGCGCGCCGGCCGAGCCGGTGCCGAGCTCGGGCAGCACCGCGGGTCTGCGGGTGACCGAGCCTGTCATCGCCGGCCGGGCGTCCACATTCACCAAGTACGTCGGGCTGGCGTCCACTGCCGATAGCCGGGATCCGACCGCCGCGGCCCGTGCGGCGTCGGAAGCGGGACTGGCCGCCGGTTTCGACACCCTGTACGCCGAGCATGCCGCCGACTGGCAGCGGCTCTGGCAGCCGTCGATCGAGATCCCGGGTCGCCCGGACTACCGGACCTGGATCAGGGCCGCCCTGTACTCGGTGCTCGCCAGCGTGCGCCCGGGACAGCGGTGGTCGATTCCGCCGGCGGGACTGTCCTCCGACGACTACGCCGGCATGATCTTCTGGGACGCCGACACCTGGATATTCCCGGCCTTGCTCGCGCTGCATCCCGAGCTGGCCCGGACCGTGGTCGACATGCGTGTCGCCGCGCTACCCCGGGCATTGGCCAACGCCCGGGCTTTCGGGATGCCCGGTGCACTCTATCCCTGGAACAACGGCCCGGACCAGAACTGCCTCACGCCGCTCAAATGCGGTCTGGATCAGACTCATCTGGAGAACGAGATAGCGCTCGCCCAGTGGTTCTACTATCGGGCCACCGGGGACGACGAGTGGCTGCGCACCTCCGGCGCGCCGGTCATCACCGCGATCGCCGATTACCTCGTCGCCCGTACCGGGCCGCGATTCCCGGACGGGAAATATCATTTCGCCCCCGCCACCGGCGCCGACGAATACGCCATCGCGACCGTCGACCACACCCTCACCAATGTGGGCATCGTCAACACCATGCGCCTCGCGCGTGCCGCCGCGGAACTCACCGGCCGTCCCGTCGATCCGCGCTGGGCCGATATCGCCGACCATATGTCCCTGCCCGGTGATATCGCCCCCGGCGTGCCCACCGAATACCTGGGATACGGCGGCCAGCAGATCAAACAGGCCGACGTCGTACTGCTCAGCTATCCGTACACCCATTCCGCGCCGGACTATTCGCCCGCGGCGACCATGCACTACTACTTCCCGCGCACCGATCCCGATGGTCCGAATATGAGTAGCAGCGTGGGCGCGATCCTCGCCGCTCGATACGACCGCTGCGCCACCCAGCGGTATCTCGACCGCGCCGTGGCCCCCTACAGCAGAGGCCCGTTCCACTTCCAGGCGGAGGCCCCGGGGGATATCGCCGGGCGGAACGCGGGTCAGCCCGCATGGGTCTTCCTCACCGGCGCCGCCGGTTTCCTGCATGCGTTGCTGTACGGGCCCACCGGGCTGCGATGGACCGCCGGCGCTCCGCGACTCGACCCGATGCTGCCGGACGGTTTCGCCGAGGGAATGACCGTTCGCGGGTTGCGCGTCGGCGCCGCCACCGTGACCGTGGATATCCGGTCCGAGGGCACCACCGTTGCCCTTCTCGCCGGTCCCGCCGTCACCTTCGATACGCCGGACGGTCCCCGAACCGTCACCCCTGGTGAGCCGTTGCGGCTGCCCACCCACCCCGCTTGCCCTTGATCGGCGTGCTTCACGGCTCCGCGCGGTCGAGCATCTCGCGTAACCGGGTGAGCGACGCCTTCCAACCGCGCTCCATGGCGTTGCGGGCCATCTTCTGGCGGCGGTTGTCGATATCGAACCCGGTCTGCGTCAGTAGGAGCCGGGTACCGCGACCCTGCGCGCTGACCGTCCAGTCGACCACCCACCGTGCGGGGTGCGTCGCGCGCAGGTCGACCCAGGTGAAGGTGATCTGCTCGGCCGGCCGCAGCGCCAGGACTTCGCAGGCGATCTCACCGCCCGGCCGGGTGGGTACCGCGAAAATGAAGTGCGTGCCGATCGCGGGAGCGAATCCGGTCGACCGCATCAGCCATTGTTCGAGCCGATCCGGGTCGGTCAGTGCCCGCCAGACGGCATTCGGGGGTTGTGGGAAGAAGCTGCCGATCTCGACCGCGGCGGGGTCGAGTTCCGCATCAGAGGTCACCGGTGCACCGCCTCGACGAATTCGACCATCCGACAAGCATTTCACGATGCGGCGCCGGTCGCCCGGGCTCGCGGCAACCCGGGCCGCCCCGATCGCGACTCGCCCGCGAAGCGAGCGAGCGGACCCCGATCGGCATCGATCGGCTCGAGTTCCCGCCGTGGGCCGAGGCGTTGCGCGGACCTCGCCGGGCGGGGCCGTCGAGAGGTCGGCAGGGAACCGGACCGAGGCGGTCGGGAGGTCGGCTCACGCGGCCGGCCGCACTTTCGATGTGTCCGGCCGGGTGGCGGCACAGCCGGGGAAAGCCTTCCTTTTGTCCGGTTTGCGCAGTAGTGGATTCGCAGGTCAGCGCGCTGACGGTGGCTTCGTGGTGGTTTCTCGGGTACGGGCTCCCGGTGTCGCCGCTCGTGTGTAAGACTGAGTTCGATTCACCAGATTTGGTAAGGCTTGGTTTAGTTAGTTGTGGGAGTGGATGTGGTCGAGCGTGCGTTCGCTTCCGACGCGCCATCGGTGGCGGCCCAGCTGTTCGGGAGCGGCCTGATCGGTGTCCGTGAGGGACTCGAAACCGGGATCGTGGTCATGATCCTGGTCGCTTTCCTGGTGAAGTCGCAGCGCCGCGAGTCGCTGAAGTGGGTGGCGGTGGGAGTCGGCGCCGCCGTCGCGATGGTCGTGGCGATCTTCGCCGGCATCCACTACGGCACCTCCACCGTGACCGGCGTGGCCGCGGAGTTGATCTCCGGGCTCGCGTCGCTGGCCGCTGTCGTGATCGTCACCTGGATGGTGCTGTGGATGCGTTCGGCGGCCCGGTCGATATCGGGGGAATTGCGGGCCGGGCTGTCGCGTGCGCTGAGCGTCGGACCGACCGCGGTGGTGACGCTGGCGTTCCTCGCGGTGGGGCGCGAAGGTGTCGAAACCGCGCTGTTGATGGTCGGTTACGCGGAGAACACGAGCGGCGGTCAATGGCCGTTGATCGGGTTGCTGGCGGGGATCGCGACCGCCGCGGTGGTGACGGTGGCGATGTATCGGGGCGCGGTTCGGATCGACTTCGCGACCTTTTTCACGTTCACCGGCGCACTGTTGATCATCGTGGCCGCGGGAATCCTCGCCTACGGTGTCCGCGCCCTGCAGACAGCGGACTGGTTGCCCGGGCTGTCGCGGCACGCGTTCGACATCTCGTCGTGGTTCTCGATGTCGAGCTGGTACGGCACCGTCGCGCAGGGCATCTTCAACTTCCGTGCGGACCCGACGATCCTGCAGGTCACCGCGTGGATCCTGTACGTGATCGTGGTTCTGGCGCTGTTCTTGCGACCGGCGCGGGCTACCGATCCGACCGGGGGGAATCCATCCTCGACATCTGCCGCGGCGTCGCCGTAGTGAGCGAAAGGTCCATTCTCCGTGCGTAATTCCATGATCTCGGTCGGCCTCGCGTTGACCCTGCCGGTGCTGCTGGCGTCGTGCACGAGTAAATCCGATTCGGCGGCGGGTGATATCGCGGTCACCGCCGACGATTCCTCGTGCGTGGTCGCTCGCGAGTCCGCCGAAACGGGGACGGTGACGTTCCGGATCGCGAACAACGGCAGCAAGGTCAGCGAGTTCTATGTCTACGGAACCGGGGACCGTGTCATCGGCGAGGTCGAGAACATCGGTCCCGGCCTGACCCGGCAGTTGATCGTCGCGGTGCCCGACCCGGGCACGTATCAGACGGCCTGTAAACCCGGCATGGTCGGCGACGGGATCCGCCACGATTTCACCGTGACCGGTCCCGCGCAGCAGCGCGACGAATCGGGGAAACTGGCCGAAGCGGCGGACGGCTACAAGCGTTACCTGGTCAGCCAGGTGACCGCGTTGCAGGAAACGGCGAAGACGTTCGTCGCGGCGATCGAGGCCGGTGATATCGCGTCCGCGAAGAAGCAGTACCCGCTGACCCGCACCTACTACGAACGTATCGAACCGGTCGCGGAGAGCTTCCCGAACGATCTGGATCCGCGGCTGGACCTGCGCGAAGCCGATCTGGCCGCGGGCGACGCATGGACGGGATTCCATCGGCTGGAGAAGGACCTGTGGGCGCGGGGGCCGCAGCCGGATACGAACCGGATCGCCGACCAGCTGCTCGCCGATATCGAGGAATTGGTGGCCGGGGTGAGCGCCGCGGACTATTCGATCGATCCGGTGCAGGTGGCCGGGGGTGCGCAGACACTGCTCGACGAGATCGCGCGCACCAAGATCACTGGAGAAGAGGACACCTTCTCCCATACCGATCTCTGGGATTTCCAGGCCAATGTCGACGGCTCCCAGGCGGCGATCGCGAGTCTGCGCCCCGTACTCGATGAGCGCAACGCCGACCTCGGCGCCCAGATCGACCGCCGTTTCGCCGAACTCGACAGCGAACTGGCGCAGTACCGCAACGGGGACGCGTACGTCGGCTACGAGACTGTCGGCGACGCGCAGCGCGGGGTGCTCTCGCGTCGCATCGACGCCCTGTCCGCGGTGGTGAGTCAGGTACAAGGCGTTGTCGCCGGATCGTGAATCACGCGCCCCACGCGGCCGCGGCGGCATCACCCGCCGCGGTTTGATCGGGTCGGCGGGAGTCGGTGTCGTCGCGGCCGGCGCCGGTATGGTGGCCGGCCGTGTCTCGGCTGCGGAACCGGCACCGCCGGACACCGTGCCGTTCCGCGGCGATCACCAGGCCGGAATCGTCACAGCCGCGCAGGATCGGCTGCACTTCGCGGTATTCGACGTGCACACCGATTCCCGCGCCGAACTGGTCGAGCTGCTGCAGACCTGGACGGGGATGGCCGAGCGGATGACCGAGGGCGGGGAGGCGTTCATCGACGGCGCGGTCGGCGCGGGATCCTACAACCCGCCGACCGATACCGGCGAAGCGCTCGACCTGTCCCCGGCGCGGTTGACATTGACGATCGGATTCGGACCGTCGCTGTTCGCCGACGCCCAGGGCCGCGACCGGTTCGGAATCGGCGCCCGCAGACCCGCCGCGCTGACCGATCTGCCGAGGTTCACCGGCGACGCCCTCGACCCCGGTCGCAGTGGTGGCGATATCGCTGTTCAGGCGTGCGCCGACGATCCGCAGGTAGCGGTCCACGCGATTCGGAATCTGGCCCGCGCGGGGTTCGGCACGGTGTCGGTGCGCTGGTCGCAGCTGGGTTTCGGGCGCACCTCCTCGACCACTACCGGTCAGGTGACCCCGCGCAACCTGCTCGGATTCAAGGACGGCACCCGCAATATCCGAGCCGAGGATCGCGAGGCCGTCGACAAGTTCGTCTGGGTCGATCGCGGCGACGATCAGGCGTGGATGTCGGGCGGCTCGTATCTGGTGGCACGTCGTATCCGGATGCTCATCGAACCCTGGGATCGCACCAGCCTGCGCGAGCAGGAGCGGGTGATCGGTCGCACGAAGGGCAGCGGCGCGCCCCTCGGCGGGCGCGACGAGTTCGACGAGCTGGATCTGCAGTCGTCGGGCCCGTCCGGTCCGCTGGTCGACACCGACGCCCATGTGCGGCTGGCCTCGGCCGAGGAACTCGGTGGTATCGAGATCCTGCGCCGCGGCTACAACTTCACCGACGGCTCGGACGGATTCGGCCACCTCGACGCCGGTTTGTTCTTCATCGCCTACTGTCGCAACCCGCTCACCCAGTTCGTACCCATGCAGAACAACCTGGCCCGCAACGACGCGCTCAACGAGTACATCCAACACGTCGGGTCGGCGGTTTTCGCGTGTCCCGGCGGGCTGGGATCTCAGGACTATTGGGGCTCGGCCCTGTTCGGCGGGTAGAGCTCGCGCCGCGGGTCGCCACAGTCGTGGTTGCCGGTGTGCGCGGCGACCGCCCACCACTTCAGCTCCGACAGTGACGAGTTCAGCGCAAGATCTTCCCACCGTTGGGCGCGCGCTGTGGCGAGCTCGTGGAAAAATCGCGTGGTACATCGAACTCGCCCGATGATGTTGTGGAAGAAAAAGATCCGGCCGAACCAGTGCACGGTCCGAGCAACGAAGAGCCCGCCGGGGCCGCGGGCGACCGGCGCTCCGAGCGGAATCGGCGTGATGGGATCGCGGGGAAAGTCGAGGTGACGCCATGGCGGAGGAACTGGATTTCCACGGCGACCAGGCGGCGCGTGTCGCGGACAAAGTGGACGAAATAGGGGACCGGATCAAGGCGGTGCTGTCGACGATGTCGGCAGCGGAGTCGTCCCTGTGGGGGTGCTGGGGCAGCGGCGACACCGGACACGGGTTCGCCCGGGGTGAGGACAACGATGGGTACATCCCGGGGTCGGAGAATATGCACACCGTTCTCGATTCCGCGTGTGGATTCCTCAGCGGTGAAGACGGATACGCCCCCGCGTTCAGAGCGGCCGCGAAGTCGCTGCGCGCGATGGAGGAACGCAACAGGGTCGCGCTCGAGCAGAGGGCCAAGGGCAGGAAGTGAACCCCGGGTCCGCCGGGCTCGGGGCCTGATCGCGCGGTACCAGGAGAGTTGACATGGCCGAGCCGGAGATATCGGTGGCACAGCTGTCGGATCTGTTCGAGTCCGTACAGGCCGGTATGAAGTCCATCGAGGACATGCAGCGCGAGTGGGCGTTGCTGACGGCGGCCGGGACGGCCGCGCGTGGGCTGGTCACCGTGTCGATCAACGCCGAGGGCGCCGTGATCGAGACCCGCTTCGCCGATGATATCGATGAACTGAGTTATTCCGAGATCGCTGAAGCCGTGACTGCCGCCGCCCGGGCCGCTATGACGGAAATGCGTCGGAAGACAGCGGAATTGATGGCACCGCTGCACGAGCACGACGCACGGATCGGGAGCCTTTCCGAACTCGCTCCCGGCGTTCCGGACATCGTCGACCTGATTCCCGCACCACCCCAGGTCTCGACTGCGCCGCCCGGTTCGCCGGAACGGCTGTCGAAAGAGGCCGACGCCGTGGAATTCTCCGATACCGAGCAGGTCGATCGCGATCCCCGGACGTCCAGGGTGACCGAATCGGGTTGGTGAAGTGCGCAATACGGCTCGGGGTGGGTAGTGGCGCATAATGTCGAGATTCCGGGGTGGTTGCGAGGGATAGCCGAAATACTGAACTTCGGCGTCGAATTCCCGGATGCGCGGGCCGGGGATATGGCCGCTCTCGCCCAGCAGGCCCTGACGCGCCCTGCCCAAGATTTGCGGTCGATCACTCCGTTCGTGCGGGAGTCCATGGGCGATATCCGGAATATCTATCAGGGCGAGGCGACCGACCCGCTGCTGAAGCAGCTGGGGAAATTGGCGACGGGGAAGTATTCGCTGGATGTCATCGCGGATGCGATGGAGGAGTTCGGGGGTGCGGTCGACCGGAGTGCGGACGGCATCACCAAGACCCAGTTGATGCTGCTGGGTTTCGCCGCCTACACGCTGTACGCCCTGTGGAAGGCGCGCGCGGTGTTGGCGATGACACCGTCGGGGATGCTCGCATTGCCGGCGGTCGAGGCGGGAATCGTGAGTGTGGGCAGAGAGGTGGTGGCCGTCACGGCCGCGCGGGGGGCGCAGCGGGTGGGTATGGAGATGGCCCTGGCGAAGACGGTCGCCGAAGTGTTTCCGCTGCTCACCAGGTTCGGGGCGCGGGTGCCGCTGGAGAAGGTGGTCGGCAATCAGCTGGTGCGCTCGGGCGTGAAAGCCGGTGTGACCGGGGCGGGGATAGATATGGCGGCGGGGGCGCTCGCGGGCGCGCAGTTCGATCCCGCCTCGGCGGCCGTGGCCGGGACATCGTGGGCGTTCGCGCCGCTGGCGAGTGGTCCCGCCGCCTACGCGATGTCGCGATTCCTATCGGGATGGGCGGCCGCGGAATTGACGAAGCGGTTGGTGACGGGGTCGGTGGCCGGTGCGGTGGGGATGGTGGGGATGTGGTCGGGGGGTGTGGTCGGCCAGGCCGGAGTGCAGCTGGCGCAGACGGGGAGCCTGGCCTGGAAGGCCGTGGACACCTCGTTCGATCCGCACTATTTGCTCGGGGCCGCGGGGCTCGGGATATTGGCGGCGGCTCGTTCGGGGCCGAGCCGGAATGTGGCGGAATCTTTTTCGGAGTCGGCGTCACCGGGCCGGAACTGGGGGGAGTTGACTGCGCAGTCACGGAGCGAGGGTCGCGCTCTGGTCCGCGAATTGGTGAAACACACGCACCCGGACAGGTTTCCCGAGGGCCCCGCGCGAGCGACGGCGAGCGGATTCCACCAACGGGTGACCGAGATGCAGAATTCGGCGAATTCGAACGGTCGCAATAATCACTACCACGAGGGTCACGTCGCCGAACTGAAAAAGATTCGGCACGAGTGGAATGCGTACCGGGAACAGCAGGGGGGACGGACCGGACCGGACGGCACCGGCGCGTATACGCAGTCCGGCGGCAAGACCGTCGGCGACGGTGTGAGCGCGCGGGCTGGTGCGGCCGAAGCCGGGAGTCCGCGGGCCGGGGCAGCCGACGGCGCCGGGAAAGCGCCCGCGGTGCGGGGTGCTTCGGCGAACGGGGCGGTGGCGCAGCCGGGCAACAACGCGGGCGGAATGCCACCGGCACGTCAGTCGTCCGCCGCGGCGCGCGGCGGCGAAGTGGTGGCGGGCATCCCACCCGGGCCCGCCGTACCAGGCGATTCGGGTCCCGCAGTACCGGCTTCGCCCGATTCGCCGTCCGCCGCGGATCAGCTGCTCGCACAGGCGGAGCAGTGGAAAGACGGTGTGCGCCGCGGTGTGGAAGCGGGGGTGCCCGCGGGAGAAGATCCCGCGCCGACGGCGTTGGACTCCACGAAGGTGGACATACCGGGGACATTCGAGGGGTGGGCAGAGAGTGCGGGAGGCGGCCCGCGATGGCTGGGTGAGCGTGCGGTGGTGGTGTATTTCCCGGAGGTCGGTCCGGGCGGATTCGAATCGGGGATCGCTCCGCGTGAATCGGGGATGGTGTTCGGATTCACCTCGCTGAGTCAGGCGCTGGCCACTGGTGCGGAGCACGTGACTGTGGTGAAAACACTCGGCGGGGGGTTCGTACAGGAGCTGGCGGCGGGGGACGGGGAGGTGGTGATCTATCTGGGCGGGGTCCGGGACAACTTCGTGATGGGTCGCCACGATGTGGTGCGCGGGTCGGGGGAACCGGAGACCGTGTTCGTGGAGAATCCGGGATTCGATCCAGAACGGACCGCGCCCGCGGCCCCGGAAACAACGGTGCCGCCGGAGCCACCGGCGGAGGGCGCGCCTGCCGCCGAACCGGCACCGGCGCCGGAACCGCCGGCGCCGGTGTCGCCGGAGAAGGCGGCCCGAGACGAAGCGGCTGTCGGCGGCGCAGACCCGGTTTCGCCGGACAATGCTGGGGCGCCCGGTCTGCCGGGCCAGGTGGTCCCGAGTAGTAACCCGGGATCGCCACCCCCGGGCCGGCCGGCGGCGCGCGGTGCGGACACCGTTGCGCCGGTAATGATTTCGGAGCCCGACCCCCGAGAACCCACCGGCCTCTCGTCGCCGGGACCGGCCGCGCCGCTGGCGGTCGCGGACCAGTCCCCGGCTCGGGGCGGCGTTACGGGCGGCGAGCCCGCGGCCGACGGAGGCGCGGGCTACGCCGAACCGGCGGATTCACGCGGTTCCCGGGAGGCGCGGCGCGTCGCCAACCAGTGCGGGCGCCTGGTGTTGCAGTTGATGCCCTGGGTGGACGAGTCCTCGGTGCCCACAGCCGAAGAAATCGGCGCGGCGGGTGTGCTGGCGACTCGGGTGCTGGGGCTCGCCGGCGTCGCCCTGGACAAGGTGCGTCGGTTCGCGGTGGATGCGCAGGCGCCGCACCAGGGTGTGATGGATGCGGTGAACGCTCTGCTCGTGGACCAGTGGGAGGGTATGTCGGTCCTGGTGATCGAGGGGACGATCGACGACGACGGGCGCGGGACGGCCGAAATCGAGGGCCTGCGGGTTGCCGGTCATGTCCTGCGCTGGGTGCACCGGGACGGCGGCTGGCGGATCGAAGATCCGGGGAAGCAGGTGTCGGGCCCGTACCGGGAGACCGCACAGGCCTCGGAACTGCGCGGGATCTGGGCGGTAGCGCTCGATCGGGACGGGACGACGATCGAACTGCCGGATGGTATACCCGTGGAGCCCGGCGAACTCGATTTCACGGTCGGATTGTCCTTGGACTCGCCCGAGGATCAGGTGCACGCGCTGCTCGAGGTGGCCGGTCCCGAATGGGTGGCGCAGCTGGTGGGTTCGGTGCAGACCCGATTCGTGCCGAAGGTACGACCGGGGGACAGCGGTGGTTTCGACCCACAGCGGCTGTTGAGCGAGATCGCTACCGAACTGGTGGGCCTGATCAATCGCGCGTTGACCATGGTCCACGAGAACCAGCATGCCGCCGACTTCATCGGTGCTGTGCTGGCCGGGTCTAACGACGCCTTCCCGCTGCCCGATCCCGCAACCATGTCGCTCGATGAGTTCGTCGAGGCCAGCTTGTATTTCGAGGCGAGAGGGTTCGCCCGGGAATGCGTGCTGGCCGCGGCGCTGGAGGCGCGCGGGTACCCGATCCCGAGCACGGATCTGTTCACGACATTTCTCGATGCCTATGACGCCGGTCGCGATGAATCGCGGCGGACCGACCCGGACCTGGACGAATCGGCGGCGGGAGCCGCCGGGTTCGACGCTGCCGTAGCGGCACTGGTCGAGTTTCTGCGGGTAGACGAGGAAAGTGCCAATTGGCAGTACGTCCAGGACGCCGAACAGCTGTGGCGGCGGACGCACGCGGCGGGCGGCGAGCAGAACGTCCAGCCGCCGACCACGCCCGCGCAGGCGAGCGAGATCCGTCGCCGGGCGCTGGCCCGCACCGCGGCCGACCGGGATCTCGCCCTGTTGGATCGGGAATTGGGGCGAGAACTCCGCCGCCTGCGGCAGGCGCCGGCGCCGGTATCCGCGGCCGACCGCCGCCGTCGGGACCATGCCGCGCTGCTGCTCCGTGATCTGGTGGCGTGGCGCGCGGCCGCCGAACGCGAGGCCCTGGCACGGCGTGCCGACGCGGAAACGGTAGTGGCCCGCGATGTTCTGCGCGATATCTTGCGGCAGGAAACGGGCCGGATGCTGACCGATCATGTCGCGCTGATCGAGGGCGAACGGCCGGTGCTGTGTGTGGTGGCCGACCGGACCGGGCATCCCGAGTTCCGTGCCCAGGCGATCGCCGCGCACCCCGAATCGACCGAGTTGGCCGATCTGGACTGTGTGTATCTGTCGGCGTCGAGCGATTGGGACGGCACTGTCGAACTGGATCATGTGGCGCGGCCGGTGTCCAGGCCCGAATCGCGACCCATCGAACTCCAGTGGCTCGACCTCGCCGGACAGGCGTCCGATCGGCGCCTCCGCCGGGTGCGGCGGATGCTGGAGGCTACCGAGATCGGGCGGTGGGCGAATCGGATACTGCGCGACAACGGTGTGCACGTGCGACTGGAAGCGGATACCGACGATCGGTTCTACCCGATGCGGAAAGTCCTCGTGCTCGATATCGGCGCCGCCGATATGGAGTTGGGCGGCGCGCTGGTAGCCGGCGCCGTGCATCTGGACCAGGAATTGCGTCGCGGCAGCGGCACCGGGCTCGGCGAACTGATGGGATCGCGCCGTGCGGAGTATGTAGCGCTGCAGCTACAGCGCGAAGCGGACGCGCAGGCCGGGTTCGCGGAGGCGATGCGGCAGCTCCGGGAGTCGGGCTGTGACACCGAGCCTGCGGGACCGGCGGAACGCGCGTACACGGAGGCGTATCAGCGGGTTGCCGGGGCGGCCCAGCGGAGCGGTGCGACCTCGGTTTCCGGACTCGGCCGGCGCGCGGGCGTCACCGCGCTGCGTCGGCTGCTGGACCGGTCCGGGCCCCGGTCGGCGGGGAACACCTACGCCGATTTCTACGGCTGGGCCTGGGACGACGCGCACGGCCGGGAACGCGCCCCGACTACGTCGAGCGGCACACCGGGAGAAGGCCCGGGTGCCGGACCGCCGGTCGAGTTGGACCTACGCGAACGGCTGACCTCGCTGATCGAGGAACGTGCCGAAGCGCGTGCCCAGCGCCTGCGGGCGCGCCGGAAACTGGCGGCCTACGGCCCGCCGGATCTGGCGCGGCTGGGCCCGGCTGCTGCGGAACTGGAGGTGCTGCGGCGAGCCGGCGACGCGGCGACGCGCGCGCAGGCAGCGGACCTCGACGCCTACCACTGGTGGGATGCGCGAGTAGAACAGCTGACCGCCACGATCGAAGCCGGCGCACGTGATGCGCGGCAGCTCGGCCCTTTCGCGGAGGCGGGTGGCCACACCACGCAGCAGCTGCCGCCACGTCCTGTGCCGTCGCCCTCGGCGGGTGACGGCACGGCCCAGTGGGCGGGTATCGACGGGGCTACCGGCGCGGTGACGAATCCGGCGACCGCCGACGATCCGGCCGTCGCGCAGTCCGGCAGGGACGAGGTGGAGCCGGTCGAGGAATCGGAAGGCTGGGCCGAGAAGCCGATCGGTACGCCGGACGCCACCGTCGCGCCGAGGGAGCCGAGCCGGGACGGCGTTGCGGCACCGGGGTTGGTGGGCGCGTGTGCGACGTACTCGGTGTACCGGACGCGGCTGGAATTATGGATCGCCGGTGGTCGGGTGGGTGCTGCGCCGGTGCGGCCGCCGGCCGGGGATCCGCTGCGCGGAGACACCCTGGCCGCTGTCGTGACGACGCTGCGCGCCGATCTCCATCCGGAGAGTCTGGACTCGGTGCCGGCGCTGGTGGACCGGATCTCGGCGATCGACGGGCGCGTGGTCGTACACGCGGCGGTCCTGCACGCGGACGGTTCGACCGGTCACGCGTTCACGCTGGCCCGGACCGGTGGTGTGCTGGTGCTGCACGAGATGGTGGACGGTCGGGTGCGGGAGATCCGGGGTGAGCAGTCCGTACGCGAGTGGGCGCGCGAGCACTCGGATACCCGCCGGGTGCTCTGGTCGGAGTTCCGGGACGGTCGCGCGGTGCATCCGCTGGCGCCGGGGGAGGCGCCCCGCGATATCGGCGCCGACCTCATCGGGGTCCGCTTGTTCGGGAGTCCGCCGCCGGGCCCCGAGCCGGCCCCGAACCGAGGCGGATCGAGTGACCCGATTGCCACCGCGCGTCCGCCCGCCGATGCGACGGACCGGGGAACTGTCGAGACGAAAGACACGGCGGCAGAGATAGATCCGACGACGGATGCGCGGGCTGCTCCCCGAACGGCACGGCTCGTGCCCACCCCCAAGGATCTGAAAGGAGTCTTCGAGCATCGCGCGGGTCCGCTCCTGCCGGGTCCGGCCGGACAGCAGGTCACGCGCGTCGGCGCTACGCGACCGGAGACGGTGCCGCCGGACGACGGGGTCGCGCGGGAGCAGGCGCGGATATCGCGGAACACCCGATTCCGCCGGGCGCTGGTGCGCGCCGCGACCGGTCCCGAGCGGAAGGTGCTGGCGCGGGCGAACGAGGCGGACTTCCGCGCCGCGGCGGCCGATCTGCTCGGCGGGTTGCCCACCGTCCTGCTCCGCGCCACCGCGCAGGCGACGACGACGAATTCCCCCGGCGCGGCGCCCCTGGACGCAGTGTCCGCGCGGGAGATCGCGGTTCACACCGTGATACGGCGGATGGCGATCGTCCTCGGCGGTGTCGGCGCCGACCAGTTCGTCGAGGCAGCCCTCGTCCGGGATTATCCGGCGGTGGTGCGGCGCGTACCCCACGTGCTGTCGAATGCCGAACGAGTGCTGTTCGAGCAGCATTTCCTGCTGCAGTACACCGCCGCGGAGATCGCCGGCGAGACCGGTCTGAATCTCGCCGAGATCGACCGATCGCTGCGTTGGGTACATGGACGCCTGGCCCGGTCACTGGCGCCGGAACTCCGTACGGCATACCTGAACGCGGGAATCCTCGACCAGCCCGCGCGCCGCGCGCCCGCGCCGGAACCGGCGCCCGCCGCCCCCGCACCGCGGCGCGTCGCAGGCGGGCGCGGCATGAACTTCGACCTGATGATGCTCGAGGCCGTCCAGCGGCATGAACCGGCTCTCCTGGGAAACGTGTCCGCTGATCTCTCCGATTCCGAACGGAATCTGTTCGAGCAGTACATCGTCGCCGGAGCGAAACTGGAACAGATTGTCGGGGATGGCGTGAAGACCAACACGGTGCAGCAACGGCTGTACCGGCTGGCCGCCAGGGCAGTGCGGAAGTTGCCGCCGGATCTGATGGACCGCTACGCGGACGGCGGCGTGATGCGGCATGCCACGAGCCGGGACGTCGCCGCGGTCGCGGATGTGGATCTGCGGGTCGTCCGGAAAGTGAATCGCGGCGATCCCGGAGTGGATCCCGGTCAGCTGTTGCGCATCTCGGTGGCAATGGACCGCATCGGCTATCGGCCGGATCGTCCGGGGGTGGTCCTGGAGGTCGCCGCACCGTTGGCAGCTGCGTCGGGTTCGCCGCTCCCGGTGATCGTGGCCGCGGACGCCCGCGGCGATCGACGCGCCGGCACGGCTCTGCAGACGGTGCGCGGCGCTGATCGAACGCAACTGTCCCGCCACATCGGTCGACTGCCCGAGGCGGACCGGGAACTCGCGACACGGTTGTTCCTCTCCGACGCGGACCCGCAGCCGACCGAACCCGCGGGTCGGGCGGATCGGCCCGACGGAGCAGACGGGGGCGATGACCGGTATCGGCTGGCCAACTCGCTGGCCGCTGCGCTGGCCTGCGGCGCGGTGCTGACCGACGAACAGGTCGTCGCCACGGCGCGTGCCGCGTGGGTACGGCATCCCTCGGCGCTGCGGGGATCCCTGCCGGTGCTCACCCGAGCGCAGCGCCGTCGCTTCGTGGCGCTTGTCGTGCTGGGTCGTGACGTCGCCGAGGTGGCCGCGGAAGACGATACGGCGAAGTGGGTGGTCGAAACCGGGCTGCGCCGGCTTTCGCATCGAGTGGTCGCCGCGCTTCCGGCGGCTGTCGCACGCGACTGCGCGCGCCGGGTCCTCGAGGGCGAAATCGTCGACATCGGGGCCGGTCGGATCGAGAGTCTCCCCGTGACACCGGCCCCTTCCGGTGCCGACCGACCCGCCACGCCCTACCTGACCGATCTGATCACCGCCGCGATGTACTACCTGATCGATACCGCCGACCCCGCCTCGGGGCTCGAGCTTCTCGGCCGGGCCGCCGACATGTGTGCCGCGGCGTCCGCCCGCCGGCCCGCCCAGCGGGTACTGCGGGAAGCGGCTGCCGGCACGCACCGGTTGCGCGGTCGACTCACCGAAGCCCACGCCGGCCGCCCGCAGCCGGTGGACGATGTGATCGCGGCGCACGAGCTCGTCCTCGGCCGGCTCTCGGAAGGCCCGGACACCGGAACACTCGAGACACTGCCGGGACCCGATGAGCAGGCTGTGGCGGACGAGCGGTCATCTGCCGCGGATTTCGACGAGTTCCTGCTGGTGAAGGCGATGCTGGTCGGTGACCCGAAGCCACCGGAGGCCGCGGTCACCGACGGACGGGTGCCGGAGAACAGAAGTTCCGGTCACCGTGACGAATCCGCGCTGCTGCTGGTCGAGGCCGTGGCCGCGCGTGAACCTCAGCTGCTGGCCGCCTGCCGGGCATCGCTGGCCGAGAAAACCCCCCGGCTGCTCGACGTATTCGACCGATATTTCGGCGGCGATCCGAGCGTCGGCCAACTGGCCGCCGAGCTGGGACTGAGCCGGTCGACGGTCGACGAACGGCTGCGCCGGGTCGCCGCGAGCGTGGTCGCGTTGCTGCCCGCGGATCTTGCGGACCGATATTCCGGGGGTGGTGTGCTACGCCGGGCCACCCGTGACGACCTCGCTCGGGAATGCGGAGTAGCGCTGAGGACCGTCAAAAGGGTACTCGCCGAGGATCAGGAGGTAGCCGCCGAAACCCGAGACCGAGTGTGGGCCGCCGTGGAAAGGCTCGGCTACCGGCCCGCACGCTCCGGCGTCATCGTCGACCGGGAATCAGCGGCGGGGCCGAACCTGTCGCCGGTGCCGTCGGTGAACGAGCCGGCGGCCGGCGTTCCCTATCAGCTGCGCAGTGCCGAGCTGCGAATGGTGCTCGGAGCGTCGCAAACTCAGCTGCGGCGTTGTATTCCGCGCCTCCCCGAGAAGGACCGCGCCCTGGCCGGGATGCTGTTCTTGGAGCGGCGGACCATTCCGGAGCTGGCCGAATCCTCGCGCCGCCCCGTGGAATCCCTGACCGTGCAGCGGCATGAGATCGCGGGCTCGCTGGCAGCCCTGCTCCTGCGCGGAGTTCTGCTTCCTGGCGCCGCGGCGGCAGCGGTGATCCGGCAGATCCATCAGCACGCGCCCGACGCGCTGCGCCCCTATCGGTCGGAGATCTCCGAAACGATGCGGGATAGGTTCGAACGGTTCTTCATCGGGGGACAGTCCACGGCGGTCACGGCCGCGGCGGAGGGCGGCAGCCAGAACACGGTCGACAAATGGGTGCACACCCTGGCGAGGGAATGGGTGGCGAAGCTTCCGCGGGACCTGGTGCGGGACCCGGCGGGGGTCGGTGAGAAATGGCGTGAGATCCCGTGGGACCGGCTCCGCGCCGGAGCGTATCGGCACATCGCGGGCGAGGTGCGCTCGAAGCAATTGGCGCGGCAGCTGACCGATGAGGTGGTGCGGCGCGCGCAACGCGATGTCGTCGCCGCGGCGGCGAACTCCGATACCGAGCAGTGGATTTCGACGGCGGCGGCCGAGGTCTTGCGGGATCAGCGGCGGTACGAGGAACATGTGCGGTTCCGGGAGGCCTTGCCGCTCGCGGGGGGTGAGTGGGAACAACACGTACTGTCGCAATCGAGCGACCTGGAGTTCCGGCGGGTCTTCGCCACCCTGCCCGCCGATTGGCAGATCACGTTGGTCGCCGAGTTCGGTGACGAAGCGATATCGCGGCAGGACCCCGGATCCCCGTGCGGCACCGCGGCCGGCGATGTGGCGCGTAAGGCCGTACGCCGCATGGCGGTGACACTCGCCCCCCGTGGGTTGCGTCTGCAATACCAGCGGCAGGTCGCCGAATGGGTGACCGCGACGGGGTATCGGAAGGTCGCCGGGGAACTGGTGGCCGAAGTCTTCCGTCGTGCGGAGAGACACATCGATGAGCTGTACGAGCACGCGGACGCAGAACGATGGCTGAGGTCGGTGACCGACGGCGTGCTGTCGGATCAGGCCGCGTTCGTGCGGCAGGTCCGGTTCCGCCGGGCGGTGCAGGACGCGGCCGGGGGCGAGGTGCGGGAGGTCCTGATCGCGGCCGGCGACCAGGATTTCCGGAACGCGGTGGACGCGCTGCCCGATGGTCAGCGGCGGCTGTTGCATCGGCTGTATCTGGGGAAGGGTCAGCCGGTCGAGGCCGTCGCCCGGACGACGGGTCTCCCCGCACCGTTGGTCGCGGAGAAGGTGTCGGACGTCTTGCGTGCGCTGGCCGTGGAACTGGGTGCGGAATTCCGGCCGGACGACGATCCGGACGACGATGCGGAGGCCTTGCCGGCAGCCGGCGCGGCGCTGGCGGAGTTGCTCGGCGGCGGTGGTGTGGATCTCGCCGCCGCGGACGGTCCGCTCGCACCGGCGGTCGCGGTGCTGCGAACCGCCCGCGTCGAACGCCTCGACGAATTGCGCGTTCTCGTCGAACAGTTGTTTCCCTTGAACCGGGAGATCTTCATCCGGTGGTTCATCGGTTATACGGTGCGCGAGATCGCCGATCTACACCATCTGGACTACGCGCAGACGGTCAGTCGCATGCAGCGGTCCGTTGGCCGCCTGGCTGAGGAGCTGTCCGGTATTCACCGGCGTCGGCAACGGACCCCCACGACGGCCGCGAGCCGTCCGCGGCCGGGACCGCCGGACGGTACCTCACCTCATCCGGCGTCGGCACCGGCCGGTCCCGCCTCGGCGCCGGGGCCGGATGTCGTGGCCGAGCCGGTGCCGGAGCGGGAGCCGGGGTCGGTGCCGGAGCGGAAGTCGGCGCCGGGGCCGGTGGGTGCGTGTGCGTCGTATTCGGCGTACCGGACGCGGCTGGAGTTGTGGATCGTCAACGGCCAGGTGGGTGATCCGCCGACGCGTCCTACGGTGACCGACCCGATACGGGGTGACACCCTGGCCGCGCTGGTGACAGAGGTGGGAGCCGATCTCGAGCCGGAGGGTCTCGGGTCGGTGCCGGAGCTGGTGGATCGGCTGTCCGCGACCCTGGGGCATGTGGTCGCGCAGGCGGTGGTTCTGCACGGGGACGGCGCGACCGGTCATGCGTTCACACTGATCCGGGCGGGTGGGGTCCTGGTGGTGCACGAGCTGGTGGACGGTGCCACGCGGGAGATCCGGGGTGCGCGGGCCGTGTGGGAATGGGCGCGGCAGCATCCGCAATCCTGTCGGGTCGTGTGGTCGGAGTTCCGGGACGGGCGGGCCGTGCGGGCGCTGGCGCCCAGTGAAGCTCCCCGCAATATCGCCGTCGAACTCACCCGAGTCCGGCTGTTCGGGAGCCCACCGCCACGCTCCGGGCCGGATGGGAACTCGAATCCAGGGGGGACGCCGACCGTGGGACAGATCGTGACGGGCGACCCGTGGCGGGGTTTCGCCGACGTTCCCGGAGCCGGTGACGACGTCGCGGCGATCGGCGCCGGTCGGCGTGACGGCGCGGCTGCCGGAAGGCTGCCCGGCACAGCCCCGGAATCGTTCGGCGATCCGGACCCGGATGATCCCGAACTCCGGTCGATGGGTGCGTGGCTGGCCGCGGTCCGGACGCACCACGGCATGAACCAGAAAGAGCTCGCCGCGCGGATCGGCTGGGCCGCGTCGGTGATATCGACGGCGGAGAGCGACGTCCGCGTATCCGTCGACTATCTGCGGGCCTTCGCTGCGGCGCTGGGCGTATCTCGAACCGTGTTGTACGCGGCCGCGTCGCGTTTCGCGCCTCATCTCGCCGACTACTTCCGTGCCTCGCTTCCGGAACTCGACGACCCGCGGTATCAGTCGATGGGCGCGTGGCTGACCGTGCACCGAATGTATCGGGGCCTGAGTCAGCAAGCTCTGGCCACCCGCTTGAATCTGGGCACGACGGTGGTCTCGGTCACGGAGAACGGCATTCGGGCCGCCAGCCCGCGCTACCTGAAGAAGTTCGCCGCGGTACTGGGAATTTCCCGGGCCGAGATGCGTGCCGCGACACTACGTTTCGCGCCGGAACTGGCCGACCATTTCGGTGATTCGCCGCCACATCCGGATGAGCCCGGCCAGCGGTCGATGGGCGCCTGGCTGATCGCCGTCCGAGAACACCACGGACTGAGCCAGAAGGAATTGGCTGCCAGGACAGGCCGGGATCCGGGGACCGTGCGTGCCGCCGAGAAGGACCGTCACGTCACCGCCGATCACCTGGAGGCTGTCGGTGCGGCGCTGGATATCGGGGCGGATATGCTGCTGGCGGCGACATTACGCTTCGCGCCCGAACTCGCGGACCGATTCCGGACTGCGCCGCCGGATCCGGTCGACCCCGCCCTCACCTCGATCGCCGCGTGGGTCAGGGCCGTTCGGCAGACCCACCATCTGACCCAGCCGGAACTCGGCACACGCATGGGTCGCCAGGGTGCGACGGTGTCGAAGGTCGAGAACGGCGGCACCGTGACCGTCGATTTCCTGCGGCGATTGCGCGTTGCTCTGGATCTGTCCCCGAGTTCGGTCCGTTCGGCTGTCGAGCGGTTCCTCGTGCCGAAGTACGGCCGGGCGGAGGGGCCTGTCGACCCCGCGGAAACGGACGCCTTCTGGGCGTTGTTCGACACCGCGCCGGGGTCGGACGAAGAGCGGGTGATCCTGAATCGTATCTGGAACGACAACATCCGGATCGCGTCGATCGCCGCGTCGATGTGGCGCAACGTCTCCGGCGACGATGATCCGTTCGGACGTTTCGGCCTGGCGATCCGGGGCGCGATCCTCACCCATGTGCCGGGCGCGGTTCCCTTCGCGTCGCACGCGTGGGCCGCCGTGCGCGGAGCGCGGTTGCGCGAGTATTTCGAAGCCAGGTTCCCCGGTCTGGACAGTACGACACGGGCGCGGGTGATCATGGTCGACGCGTACCTGCGCGAGCGGGCCGGGGAGAACCGGCAAGCTCCGAGTGACGACGTGATCGCCGGAGCGCTCAATTTCGGACCGGCGCAGGTAGCGGAGGCGCGCGAGATCATCGCCAGGAGTATCCGGTTCGACGATGAGTTCGTCGGACACCGCGCCGCCTCATCGGATCCAGCGGACCCGGCGCCGCCGTTCGACGTGCGCACCGGCGAGCCCGCCTGGCCCTACCGGGAGATAGCCGTCCGGGCAGGGGTATCCCCGGAGGCCGTCGAGGCCGTGCGTCGCGGACAGTGGGTGGGACCGCGACAGCGGGCCGGGGTACTCGAGGCGATCGACGCCCTCGCCCCCGGACTCCGGTCCGATATCGATCTGGCCGCGCTGGTGCGCACCGTGCGGGAGCGGTTCCGGCGCGAGGCGGCGGATCGGGTCGAGAGGGTGGTGCGCAACCCGATGGTCGTCGACAACCTCGTCGGGGAGGTTTTCCGACGGGCCGACACCCGCGCCGGTGAGTTGCGCGAGGCGGTGGATATCGGCGATTGGGTCACTGCGCTGATCGACGGTGTGCTGGCGGACCACGCCGAGTTCGTCCGGCATATCCGGTTCCGGCGTGCGGTGGTGGCGGCGGCGCCGGGCCGGGTGCGTGACGTGCTGGTCGGGGCGAGTGACGCGGACTTCCGGGATGCGGTGCGCGGCCTCGCGGAGGACCGGCGTCGAATGCTGTTGCTGTTGTTCATGGGAGAGGGCAGGACCCCTGAGGAAGTGGCCGAGGTGATGGCGGTCGGCGCGGATGTGGTGACCGCGATGGTGCCGGACATCTTGCATCAGGTTGCCGCCGAACTCCGCTGACAGGCGGTGGACCGGCGATGCGTGTTGAGCCGGTAGGCGCCACCCGGACCGGCGTGGATATCGACGATCTCAGCCACGAGCGCCACCACCGTCGACGCCGTGGTCGCGGAACCCATCACCCCGTCTGGGTCGAAACAGTGTACAAACACGCCTACTGGCAGGATCTTTCACCGTGAACGTGTCAGATTTCGTCTACAACGTCGTGGTCGTCACCCACCTGCTCGGTATGGCAGCGTTGGTGGGTGGGTATGCCGCCGGACGGCCTACGGTGAATGCGGTCATGGTCTGGGGCGCCCGCGCACAGATCATCACCGGCCTGGTTTTGGTCGGTATGGCCGAATCGCTGACCTCCCTGGACAAAGACCTGAATATGGCCAAGATCGGGATCAAGCTGGTGATCTCGGTGCTGGTCGCCGGGTTCGCCGAGATAAGCCGGGCCGATGCCAAGCGCGGTAAGGACCCGGCGTGGATGCCCGATGCCGCGGGTGGGCTGGCGATCGTCAATGTGGTGATCGCCGCGCTCTGGACCTGAGATGAAACACACCGGCCGCCGGAAAATCCGGCGGCCGGTGTGCGTGGGGGCGGAGGTCAGGTCCGGGCGGGCCCGGCTTCCAGTTTCGCGTCATCGTCGAGCTCGGCGATGTCATCCGGAATCCGCGTTCCGGCAACGGTATCCGTGACGGATTCCGGCTGCCCGGTCTCGTCGCCCGATCGTGGGCTGTCCGGTTCGATATCGATCGTGCGGCGCAGCGGCCGGTTGGGCAGCAGCGCGGCGGCGATCAGCGCGACCACGGTCGCGGCGGCCGCGATGAGGAAGATCCGTCCGGTGGCGTCTCCGTAGGAGAAGCGGACGACCTCGGCGATCGGCGCCGGCAGTGCCTTCAGATCGAGACTGCCGCCGCCGGAGGACGAACCCGCCGGAACTCCCAGTTCGGTCAGCCTGGTGGTGGACAGTTCGCCCACCCGGGTCGCGAGGACCGAGCCCAGCACCGAGACTCCGATGGCGCCGCCGAAGGTGCGGAAGAAGGCGACGCTGCTGGAGGCGGCGCCGATGTTCTGCACGCTCACGGTGTTCTGGACCGCCAGCACCAGGTTCTGCATCATCATGCCGACACCGAGCCCGGTGAGCGTGATGAATGCGCCGATCAGCCACATATTGGTGGCGTGGTCGATGGTGGACAGCAGGCCGAAACCGACTACCAGCAGGGCAGCGCCGGTGACCACGAACCTCTTCCATTTGCCGAACCGGGTGATCAGCGCACCCGATACCACCGAGGCGGTGAGCATCCCGGCGACCATCGGCGCGGACAGCAGGCCCGCCGCGGTCGGCGAATAGCCGCGCGCGGTCTGGAAATACTGGCCGAGGAAGGTGGTGGCGCCGAACATGCCCACGCCGACGGCGATCGAGGCGATGATGGCCAGGGCGGTGGTGCGTTCGGTGACGATCTTCAGCGGGATGATCGGCGACTTGGCCCGCGATTCGACGAACACGGTGGCGGCGAGCAGGAGTACGCCCAGACCCACGTACAGCGCCGATTCCCGGGAGATCCAGCCGTAGTAGTCGGCCTTGCCGGCGAAGGAGACCCAGATCAGCAGCACGGACACACCGGCGGTGAGCAGCCCCGCGCCGAGCCAGTCGATCGACACGTCGTTCTTGCGGACGGTGGGCAGCCGCAGGGTGCGCTGCAGCAGGAACAGGGCGATCACGGCGAGCGGTACGCAGATGAAGAAGCACCAGCGCCAGCCGAGTGTGCTGTCGACGATGACGCCGCCGAGGATGGGTCCGCCGGTCATCGATACCGCCATGACCGCACCCATATAGCCGGAGTAGCGGCCGCGTTCACGCGGGGCGACGATACTGCCGATGATCGCGACGACCAGCGCGGTCAGACCACCCATCCCGACACCCTGCAGTGCGCGCGCGGCGAGCAGCACCGGAACATTGTGCGCGAAACCGGCGATGACCGAACCCGCCACGAAGATCACGATGCTCAACTGCACGAGTGTCTTCTTGTTGAACAGGTCGGCGAGTTTGCCCCAGATGGGGGTGGACGCCGCGTTGGTGAGCAGGGCGGTGGTGATCACCCAGGCGTAGGCGGTCTGCGATCCCTGCAGATCCGCGATGATGGTCGGTAGTGCGTTGGCGACGATCGTGGTGCTGAGCAGCGCGGTGAACAGTGCGGCCAGCAGACCGGTCATCGCTTCGAGTATTTCGCGATGGGTCATTGCGCCCGGCTCGCGCGGGGTCACCGCCGCGGTATTACTGGACATCAATTCTCTCTTCCGAATGCTTCTGATGGTCGGCCGCGGCGTTGCGACTGTCCCGGGCGATGAGCTGGCTCCGGAGCGTGTGCAGGATGTGACGGGCGCGTTCGGCATCGTCCTGGGTCCAGTCGGCCATGACCTCCTGGAGACCCTGGATCCGCGATTCGCGGATCCGTCCCAGAAGTTCGTGGCCGGTGGAGGACACTTCGACGCGGATGGCACGGCCGTCATCGGGATCGGTGTTGCGCAGGACGTAGCCGTCGGCAACCAGTTCGGTGATGTGCCGGCTCATGGCCGAGGCGCTGATTCCGATTTGAGCCGCGAGGTCGACCTGGCGGCACGGACCGGCCGACTCCAGGTTGACCAGGACGCTGATTCCACCCGGCAGCAGCCGGCCCTCTTCGGGCTGGGCGAGGTTCCGGCGCAGGGCTCGACTGATGAGGAAAAGTTCGTCGAGCAGGCCCTGCGCGGTGTCGGGTGAAACTCCCATGCGTGCTCCAGAGGTTGTTTAGTTGCTTGCGGTAATCAACTATAAGTTTGTTGCTTTACCTAATCAACTAATTTGGAGTGTGCGGGTCCCCACAGTCGACCTGGGAAGATGCCGGGAACTGGAGCGGGTTACCGGCGTCACGATCGTTGCTCGCCCGACTGAGGGTGCGTCGACCCGGGGTCGCGAGACTATCGGTCCGGATATCAGCCGCCGGCCGCTGGGCCTCGCGGTGTTACTCGGGCGATCCGGCCGGGTCGGTCGGGTAGCAGGTCGGTCGGCGCCCTGTCGGCGCGCCGCCGTGGCCGACCTCATGGCGCGCGTGAGGGCAGTGCTCGAGGTGCTGGCATCAGACCAGCTCATGGGCAGAATTCGAGGCCGGCCCTCGCGGCATCGTCTGCACCGTGCCGGTTCGGCTCAGCGCACGAATTCACCGGCGCGTTCGGCCAGATCCAGCAGCGGCTGCGGAACGATGCCGAGAACCAGGGTGGCCAGTGCCGCGATCCCGGCGACCGCCGTGGCGGCGGGCGGACCGACGATGACCGGAGGGTCGGCCGGTGGATCGGTGAAGAACATCAGCACGATCACTCGGATATAGAAGAACGCGGCTACCGCACTGGCCAGCACACCGACGATCACCAGCAGTCCGGCGTCGCCGGCGGCCGCGGCCTGGAAGACCGCGAACTTGGCGACGAACCCCGCGGTGATGGGGATTCCGGCGAACGACAGCAGCAGGAGCGAGAATACCGTCGCGAGCCAGGGGGAGCGTCGGCCCAGGCCGGCCCAGCGGGCCAGGGAGGTGGCCTCGGTCCCGTCGGACTCCCGCACGGTACTGACGATCGCGAACGCGCCGAGTGTGCCCAGGCCGTAGACGAACAGATAGAACAGGGTCGCGGCGATTCCGCGCTCGTTGGCGGCGACCAGAGCGGTGAGCAGGAACCCGGTATGCGCGATGGACGAATACGCCAGCATTCGTTTCATATCGGTCTGAGTGATCGCCAGAACCGCGCCGACCAGCATGGTGGCCACCGCTACGGCGGCGAGCACCGGCCGCCAGTCCGCGGCGATTCCCGGGACGGCCACCTGCAGGACGCGCAGCAACGCGCCGAGAGCGGCGATCTTGGTGGCGGCGGCCATGAACGCGGTGATCGGCGTGGGGGCGCCCTGGTACACATCGGGCACCCAGGCCTGGAACGGCACCGCACCGATCTTGAACAACAGGCCCACCGCCAGCATGGCCACACCCAGCAGCGCGAGGGTGGGCGCACCGGAATCGGCGGCCAGCGCGTCGGCGATACCGGCGAGCCGGACGGTGCCGGCCTGGCCGTACAGCAGCGCGACCCCGTACAGGAAGAAGGCGGAGGAGAACGCGCCCAGCAGGAAGTACTTCAGGGCCGCCTCCTGCGACAGCAGCCGGCGCCGCCGGGCGAGACCGCACAGCAGATACAGAGGCAGGGACAGCACTTCCAGTGCGACGAACATGGTGAGCAGGTCGTTGGCGGCGGGGAACAACAGCAATCCGCCCAGCGCCAGCAGCAGCAGCGGGAACACTTCGGTGGGCGTGATACCCGCGGTGGCGGCGGACCGCTCGGCCGCACTGCCGGGGACGGCGGACGCCTGCGGAGTGAATGCGTCCATCCCGTAGTCGGGGGTCGCGGCGGCGCGGCTCCAGGTCCCCGGACCGGAGCGCGGCCGGGGAAGCGGGCCGCGTTCGGCGACGAAAAGGACGGACAGGATCCCGACGATCAACAGTGTGCCCTGCAAGAACAGCGTCACCCCGTCCACGGCGACGGCGCCGATCGCGGCGGTCGTCGCGGTGCCCGACAGCAGCAACACCGCTACCAGGGCGGCGACCAGCGCGGTCAGGGTCAGTGCTAATTGGGCGGTGTACCGTCGTGAACGCGGCACGAAAGCGTCCACCAGCACGCCCAGGACTGCGGCGCCGAAAACGATCAACATCGGTGCCAGCAGGTGATATTCGATGCTCGGTGCGGGCACGGACGCGGCCAGGACCGCGCCGGCGGGCAGCTCAGCGCTCATGACGCACACCTCCAGGGTTCGCCGCCTCCGGCTGCGCCGGGACCGACGGTGGTGGATCGACAGTTCCGATCGTGGTGAGGGTCTGGGTCACGGCGGGATCGATGAAATCGAGTACCGGTTTCGGATACACCCCGAAGAAGATCAGGGCGCCGATGAGCGGTACCACCACCACGAGTTCGCGTGGGACCAGATCCCGGATGCCCTCACTGCCTTCGGCCACCGGGCCTGTCATCATTCGCTGGTACAGCCACAGCACATAGATCGCGGCCAGGACCAGCGCGCCGGCCGCGAACACCGCGGCTACCTGGTATCTGCTGAAAGTACCGATCAGAACCAGGAATTCACTGACGAACGGAGCCAGTCCGGGTAGTGACAGCGTCGCCAGACCCGCGATGAAGAAGGTTCCGGCCAGGACGGGCGCCACTTTCTGGACCCCGCCGTAATCGGCGATGAGGCGACTCCCGCGCCGCGAGACCAGGAACCCGGCCACCAGGAACAACGCCGCGGTGGACAGGCCGTGATTGACCATATAGAGGGTCGCGCCCGTCTGGCCCTGACTGGTCATGGCGAAGATGCCGAGCACGATGAAGCCGAAATGGGAGATGGAGGTGTATGCGATGAGCCGCATGACGTCGGTCTGCCCGATGGCCAGCAACGCGCCGTACAGGATGCCGATCACGGCGAGGGTGATCACCAGCGGCGCATAGGTGTCCACCGCCGCGGGGAACAGCAGCAGACAGTAGCGAAGCATGCCGAAGGTGCCGACCTTGTCCACCACCGCCATCATCAGTACCGCGGTCGACGGGGTCGCGGCTACGGCCGCGTCCGGTAGCCAGGTGTGCAGCGGCCACAACGGGGCTTTCACCGCGAAGGCGAACATGAAACCGAGGAACAGGGCGTTGATCACCGCCGGCCCGGCGCCGAGCTCCCCGGAATTGGCGGCCGCCACCACCGCGCGCAGATCGAAGGTTCCGGCCCCGCTAGCGCCGAGATCCTCCCGGACGGTGAGCACGTAGAGCCCGACCACCGCCGCCAGCATGATCAGCCCGCCGAAGAGGTTGTACAGCAGGAATTTGACAGCCGCGCGGGAACGTTGCCGCCGGAGCTGCGCGTCGTCGGTGCGCGGCCCGAATCCGCCGATGAGGAAGTACATCGGAATGAGCATGGCCTCGAAGAACACGTAGAACAGCAGGATGTCGAGGGCCAGGAAGGACACCAGCACCATTCCCTCGACCAGCAGGGTGAGCGCGATATAGGTGTGCGCAACTCGCCTTCCGGTGCCGACTTCGCGGTCGTCGTGCCAGCCGGCGACGATGAGCAGTGGCACCAGCCCCGCCGTGAGCAGTACCAGTACCAGTGCTATCCCGTCGACCCCGAGGGTGTACCCGGCGCCGAAGGCCGGTATCCAGGTGCGGGATTCGACCAATTGGAACTGCTCGCCCCCGGGCTCGAATGCCGCGGCCACACCGAGCGCCACCGCGAAAGTGGCCACGGCGAATATCAGCCCGACCCATCGGGCTGCCGACCGCCGCGCGGCCGGTAACAGGAGTACGACCGCCGCGCCCACGACGGGCAACAGCCAGAGCACGGTCAACCAGGGCACGGCGCTCACCAGATCCTCACGGCCAGCAGGGCTGCGGCCACCAGGGCCGCGCCGGTGAACATGGACAGGGCATACGAACGAACGAAACCGGTCTGCACCTTGCGGACCCGGGCGGACAGTCCGCCGATGAGGGCGGCGGTGCCGTTGACGAGACCGTCGATACCGCGGTTGTCGAGAAAGACGAGCGCGCGGGTCAGATGGCGGCCGGGCCGCATGAACGCGGCCTCGTTGACCGCGTCGCCGTAGAGATCGCGGCGGGCGGCGACGGTCAGGGCGGTCACCTGCTGCGGCGCGGTCTCGGGAACCCCGGCGCGGCCGTACTGCCGGTAGGCGACCGCGACGCCCGCCGCGACCACCGCCAAGGCGAGTCCGGTGATCACCGGGACCGGCAGGATCGGCTCGCCGTGGTGTTCGCCGACCACCGGGGCGAGCCAGTTCTGCAACGAAGAGCCCCAGACGAATACCGCTCCGGCGCCGACCGAACCGAGTGCCAGCAGGATCATCGGACCGGTCATCACCGCCGGCGATTCGTGCGGATGGGTATCGGGCTTCCAACGGCGTTCGCCGAAGAAGGTCAGCAGCATCACCCGTGTCATGTAGAACGCGGTGAGTCCCGCGCCGAGCAAAGTGACAGTGCCCAGAATCGGACCGGCGACGCCCTCGGCGGCGAAGGCCGCCTCGATGATCCGGTCCTTGGAGAAGAAGCCGGCGAACGGCGGTACGCCGATGATCGCGAGATAGCCGAGGCCGAAGGTGACATAGGTGATCGGCAGCAGGGTGCGCAGGCCCCCGTAGCGCCGCATATCGGTCTCGTCGTCCATGGCGTGCATCACCGACCCGGCGCCGAGGAACAGGCCCGCCTTGAAGAACCCGTGGGTCAGCAGATGCATGATGGCCACCGCGTATCCGGCGGGCCCCAGACCGACGGCCAGCACCATGTAGCCGATCTGGCTCATGGTCGAAGCGGCGAGGGCCTTCTTGATGTCGTCCTTCGCGCAGCCGACGATCGCACCGAACAGCAGCGTCACCGCGCCGACCACCACCACCGCGGTCCGGGCCGCGGGGGCGAGATCGAAGATCGGATTCGAGCGGGCGATCAGGTATACACCGGCGGTGACCATGGTGGCGGCGTGGATGAGCGCCGAAACCGGGGTGGGGCCCTCCATGGCGTCCCCGAGCCACGACTGCAGCGGCACCTGGGCGGATTTACCGCAGGCGGCCAGCAGCAGGAACAGCCCCACGGCGGTGAGCGTGCCGTCGGTCGCCGCGGGCGACGCCGCGAACACCGTCGTGAAATCGAGGGATCCGAAGGTGGCGAACATGATCATCATGGCCACCGCCAGGCCGATATCGCCGACTCGGTTGACCACGAACGCCTTCTTGGCCGCCGTGGCCGCCGAGGGTTTGTGATACCAGAACCCGATCAGCAGATACGAGGCCAGGCCGACGCCTTCCCAGCCCAGATACAGCACCAGGTAGTTGTTCGCCAGCACCAGCAGCAGCATGGCCGCGAGGAACAGGTTCAGGTAGGCGAAGAACCGGCGGCGGCCGGGATCGTCGCTCATGTACCCGACGGAGTAGATGTGGATGAGCGACCCCACACCGGTGATGAGCAGCGCGAAACAGATCGACAGCTGGTCCAGCGCCAGCCCGAAGTCGACCTGCAGCCCGGCCACCGGAACCCAGCTGAACAGGTCCAGCGCCACCGCACGGTCGCCGTCGGCACGGCCCAGCATCCCGAGAAAGGCGATCACGGCCACGACGAAGGAGGCCAGCGCGGTCACGGTGGCGAGCAGATGACCCCATGCGTCGGAGCGACGCCCGGTGAGCAGCAGTACGGCGGCGCCGGCCAGGGGCAGGGCGGGCAGCAGCCACAGCGTTGCGGTATCCACGTCAGAACTTCAGCAGGCTGGCGTCGTCGACCGAGGTCGAGCGGCGGGCACGGAAGATGGTGATGATGATGGCCAGACCGACCACGACCTCGGCCGCGGCGACCACCATCGTGAAGAACGCGAACACCTGACCGTCCAGGTTCGCGTGCATCCGGGCGAACGTCACGAACGCGAGATTCACCGCGTTGAGCATGAGTTCGATGCACATGAACACGATGATCGCGTTGCGCCGTAGCAGCACTCCCGCAGCGCCGATCGTGAACAGCAGCGCGGACAGGAACAGATAGTTCTCGGGATTCACCGGGTACCTTCCTCATCGGCCGGGCGGGCGGTGGTGTCGGCTGCCCCGGGTGCCGCCGGGGAGCCGACCGAGAGGACGGCGGCGTCGGTGAGCGCCAGGGTGCGGCGGTGCCGCAGGATGGTCGAGACCGACAGCTCCTCGAACGATCCGTCCGGGAGCCGGGCCGGGATGTCGACTGCGTTGTGCCGGGCGTAGACGCCGGGAGTGGGCAGCGGCGTGGGCCGGTGTCCCGCGTCGCGGAACCGGCGGCGGGACAGTTCCCGCTGGCCCAGTTTCGGCCCGAACTGCTCGCGATGGGCCAGCAGCATGGCCCCGATGGTGGCCGCGATCAGCAGCGCGCCGGTGAGTTCGAAGGCCCAGACATAGCGGACGAAGATCAGCTCGGCGAGTGCGCCGATCACGTCCCGGCCGGGAAAACCGTTCGCGGGGAACTCGATTTCTGATTCGCGGACGCCGTGCGCGATCCCCGTACACAGCAGCACTCCGAACCCGACACCGACCACGCCTGCGGCGACGCGCTGCCCGCGCAACGTCTCCTTCAGTGATTCCGCGGAATCGACGCCGACCAGCATGAGGACGAACAGGAACAACATCATGACCGCGCCGGTGTACACCACGATCTGCACGACCCCCAGGAACAGGGCGTCCTGGGCTATGTAGAACACAGCCAGGCTGATCATGGTGGCGGCCAGGCAGATCGCCGAATGGACGGCCTTGGCGGCGAACACCATCCCCAGCGCACCGAGTACGGCAAGCGGTGCCAGGATCCAGAACTGCACGGTCTCGCCGGTTCCAGCGCCGGTCAGCGGCGGTGCGGTGAGGAGTGTCGCGGCTGTGTGCGTCATCGGGGGCCTCCCTGTGCCGTACCGGCGGTGGGCCGTTCCGGAGCGCCCTCGACCCGGCCCAGGTAGTAGTCGGCCTCGGTGCTGCCCGGCTGCATCGCGTGCGGCGGGGCCTGCATCTGCGGGTCCAGCGGGGCCAGCAGCCGGTCCTTCTCGTAGATGAGGTCGGCGCGGTTGTCGTCGGTGAGTTCGTAGTCGTTGGTCATCGTCAGGGCCCGGGTCGGGCAGGCTTCGATGCACAGTCCACAGCCGATACAGCGCAGATAGTTGATCTGGTAGACGCGGCCGTAGCGTTCACCGGGGGAGAAACGCTCTTCGTCGGTATTGTCGGCGCCCTCGACGAAGATGGCGTCGGCGGGGCAGGCCCAAGCGCAGAGTTCGCAGCCGATGCACTTCTCCAGTCCGTCGGGATGCCGGTTGAGCTGGTGGCGGCCGTGGTAGCGGGGCGCGGTCGGGACCTTCTCCTCGGGATAGAACTCGGTATTGGGCTTCTTGAACATGGTCAGCGCGGTGACCGCGAAACCGGCGAGCGGTTCCAGGAGCCCGGGGGAGGAGGTGATGGTGGAGGTCTGCTCCGGAAGCGGCGGGGTCGGGAAGCCGAGGAAGACCTCGGTGCCGCCGGGCGATCGCGGCGCGGCGCGCCCGGTCGGCAGATCGTCCTCGGGGCCGAATTCGGGTGCGGTGGCGGGCGCGTTGCCGGCTCGCAGGAACAGCCCGACCAGCAACCCGGTCAGCAGCACGCCGCCGATCACCAGGATCGGTGTGCGCACCGGATAGCCCTCGAGGTCGAGGACCCGTGCGGTGGCCACCACCATGACCCAGGCCAGTGAGGTCGGGATCAGCAGTTTCCAGCCCAGGCTCATGAACTGGTCGTAGCGCAGCCGCGGGAGGGTGCCGCGCAACCAGATGAACACGAACAGGAACATCCACACCTTGGCGGTGAACCACAGCAGCGGCCACCAGCCCGAATTCGCGCCCTCCCAGAGATTGATCGGGAACGGCGCCCGCCAGCCGCCCAGGAACATGGTGGTCGCCAGCGCGGAGACCGTCGCCATGTTCACGTATTCCGCGAGCATGAACATCGCGAACTTCAGCGACGAGTATTCCGTGTGGAATCCACCGACGAGTTCACCTTCGGCCTCGGGGAGATCGAACGGCGCCCGGTTCGTCTCGCCGACCATGGAGATGCAGTAGATGAGGAACGACGGAAGCAGCAGGAACACATACCAGGTGGGCTGCTGAGCGGCGATGATGCCGGAGGTGGCCATGGTGCCGCCGAGCAGGAACACCGCCGCGAAACACAGGGCCATGGCGATTTCGTACGAGATCACCTGCGCGGTGGAACGCAGCCCGCCGAGCAGCGGATAGGTGGAGCCCGACGCCCAGCCCGCCAGGACGATCCCGTACACGCCGATCGAGGTGACGGCCAGGATATAGAGGACCCCGACGTGCAGATCGGTGAGCTGCAGGGCGGTGTGCTGACCGAATACGGAGACCTCCGGCCCGAACGGGATCACGGCGAAGGCGAGCACGGCCGAGATCACCGAGATGATCGGGGCGAGAACGAAGATGGGCTTGTCCACGATCGCCGGGACGATATCTTCCTTGAACGCCATCTTCACACCGTCGGCGGCGCTCTGCAGCAAACCCTTGGGGCCGACACGGTTCGGGCCGACGCGCATCTGCATCCACGCCACGACCTTGCGTTCCGCCAGGACCCCGAACAGCACGGTCAGGAGCAGGAAGACGAAGATGGCCACGGCTTTAGCGGCGACCAGCCAGAACGGGTCGAGACCGAAGAGGGACAGATCAGTCATGGTCGGATGCCTCCGTCCGCTGGTCGGCGCGCCGTAGAGTGACGACGTCGCCCGGTCGGGCGCCCAGATCGGTGTAGATCGAGCAGCCCGGTGAGTTCATCGGAAGCCATACCACCCGGTCCGGCATCTCGGTCACGGCCAGCGCCAGGGTGATCGAGCCCGCTCCGGCGCCGATTGTGACCGGATCCCCTTCTGCGGCACCCACTTCCGCGGCGGTGGCCGCCGAAAGGCGGGCCACCGGGGGCCGCGCGATTCCGGCCAGGTTCTCCTCCCCGTCCTGCATGCGGCCCCGGTCCAGTAGCATCCGCCACCCGGCCAGCACGGCGGTGCCGGGTCCGGTGCGGGCGTCCGGTGCGGCCGGATGAGTGGGCGGTGCCGCGGTGGCGCCGGTCCAGGCGCCGAGGCGGTCGAGTTCGGCGCGGGCCGCCGCGATATCCGGTAGGCCGAGCGGCACACCCACCTCGGCGGCGAGAGTGTGCAGCACCCGTTGATCGGACAGCGCTGCGGCGGTGCGGCGCACCGTGCTGTCGGTGAGGGCCGCCGCGAACGGGCGCGGCCGGCCTTCCCAGGTGCGGAAGGTGCCGGATTTCTCCATGGCGGTGGCCACCGGGAACACCACATCGGCGTACCCGGTGACCTCGCTGTGCCGCTGCTCCAAGGAGATGACGAAATCGGCCCCGCGCAGTGACGTTCGCGCCGCGTCGGGGTCGGGGAGGTCGGCGATTTCGACGCCGCCGATGAGGTAGGTCCGCACGGCTCCGGTGCCGTCTAGAGCCGAGCCGGTGTCGCGGCCCGGTGTGGCGGGCAGATCGGTGACACCCCAGATCTCGGATACCTGTCGCCGGGCTTCCGGATCGGTGACCGGGCGTCCGCCCGGCAGCAGCCCCGGCAGTGCCCCGGCCTCCACCGCGCCGCGTTCGCCGGCGCGGCGGGGTACCCAGGCGAGCAAGGCACCGGTTTCGGCAGCCAGGCGGATGGTCGCGGACAGGGCTCCCGGGGCCGCTGCCAGCCGTTCGCCGGCGAGGATCACCGCTCCTGGTTCGCGAAGCAGCTGCGCGAGGTCGTCCGGGCCGGCGCCGGGCCTGCTCAGCTCCGTGAGGATCCGCGCTTCCGTGCCGGGGATCGTCGGAATCAGCGCGCCCGATATCCGTTCCAGCCCGCGCGACGCGTAGGCGGCCAGCGAGAAGATCGGCAGCCCCCGGGTGCGGGCGGCCTTGCGTAGCCGTAGGTAGACGATGGGGGATTCTTCTTCCGGTTCGAACCCGGCCAGCAGCACAACCGGTGCGGTGGCGAGGCTGTCGTAGGTGACGGCATCGGTTTGGCCCGCCACCCAGGCGCCGAGGAACTCGGCTTCCTCGGCCGAGTGGGCACGGGCCCGGAAGTCGATATCGTTGGTGCCCAGTACGATCCGAGCGAATTTGGCGTACGCGTACGCCTCCTCCTCGGTGAGCCGGCCGCCGGTGAGCACCGCTGTGTTCCCCACACCGGCGCGCAGGCCGCCGACGGCGGCGGTGAGCGCCTCGGACCATGAACACGGTGCCAGTGTCCCGTCGGGGCCGCGTAGCAAGGGGCTCGTGATCCGGTCCCGCTCGCTCGCGTAGGCGAACGCCCACCGGCCTTTGTCGCAGTTCCACTCCTCGTTGACCTGAGGATCGTCGCCGGCCAGGCGGCGCAGTACCTTTCCGCGGCGGTGGTCGGTGCGCTGCGCACAGCCCGACGCGCAGTGTTCGCACACACTGGGGCTGGACACCAGATCGAACGGGCGCGCCCGGAACCGGTAGCTGGTGCCGGTGAGCGCGCCGACCGGGCATATCTGCACGGTGTTCCCGGAGAAATACGAATCCAGCGGTTCGTGCTCGGCGGTGCCGACCTGCTGCAGTGCGCCCCGATCGAGCAGTTCGATGAACGGGTCCCCGGCGATCTCCTGGGAGAATCGGGTGCAGCGCGCGCACAGGACACACCGTTCCCGATCCAGCAGGACCGCGCTGGACAGCGGAATCGGTTTCGGGTAAGTGCGTTTGACGCCTTCGAAGCGGGTTTCCGCCCGGCCGGTCGACATGGCCTGGTTCTGCAGGGGGCATTCCCCGCCCTTGTCGCAGACCGGGCAGTCCAGCGGGTGGTTGATCAGCAGCAGTTCCATCACGCCCTGCTGCGCCTTCGCCGCCGTGGCGGAATCGAGCTGGGTGTGCGCCACCATGCCCTCGGTGACCGCCATGGTGCACGAGGCCACCGGCTTACGCTGACCCTCCACCTCCACCAGGCATTGCCGGCAGGCACCGACCGGGGCGAGCAGTGGATGATCGCAGAAGCGCGGGATCTGGATGCCGATCAGTTCGGCGGCGCGGATCAGCAGGGTACCGGCCGGGACGCTGACCGCGGTGCCGTCGATCGTCAGGGTGACCAGGTCGGCGGGTTGCAGATCGGCGGAATCGGTACGGACTGTCGCTGTCATCGGATTCCCTCTCCGGCCGCGGAACCGGCCCAGGCGGTGGCGCGGGCCGGGTCGAACGGGCAGCCGCCCTGTGTCATGTGCGCGAGGTACTCGTCGCGGAAGTACTTCAGTGAGGACTCGATGGGACTGGCCGCGCCGTCACCGAGCGCGCAGAAGGACTTGCCGTTGATGTTGTCGGCGATATCCAGGAGTTTGTCGAGGTCGGCGGGTGTGCCCCGGCCCGATTCCAGTCGGGTGAGCAGTTGCACGAGCCAGTAGGTGCCCTCCCGGCACGGGGTGCACTTACCGCAGGATTCGTGCGCGTAGAACTCGGTCCAGCGCAGTACGGCGCGCACCACGCAGGTCGTGTCGTCGAAGATCTGCAGGGCCTTGGTACCCAGCATCGACCCCTGCGCCATCACGTTCTCGTAGTCCAGTGGGACGTCGAGGTGTTCGGCGGTGAACAGCGGGGTGGAGGAGCCGCCGGGGGTCCAGAACTTCAGCGTATGCCCTGCGCGGACCCCACCCGCGTAGCCGAGCAGCTCCCGCAGCGTGATGCCCAACGGCGCCTCGTACTGGCCGGGTCGCGCGATATGCCCGGACAGCGAATACAGCGTGAACCCGGGCGATTTCTCGCTGCCCATGGTCCGGAACCAGGCGGGGCCGTTGCGGATGATCGGCGGCACACTGGCGATGGATTCGACATTGTTCACCACGGTCGGACTGGCGTAGAGCCCCGCGACCGCGGGGAACGGCGGCCGCAGCCGCGGCTGCCCGCGCCGGCCCTCCAGGGAATCCAGCAGCGCGGTCTCCTCGCCACAAATGTAGGCGCCGGCGCCCGCGTGCACGGTGAGTTCCAGATCGAAGCCGGACCCGAGAACATCGCGGCCGAGTAGGCCGGCGGCGTAGGCCTCGGCTACCGCGGCCTGCATGCGGCGCAGCACCGGGACCACCTCACCGCGCAGGTAGATGAAGGCGTGCGCGGCGCGAATGGCATAGGCGGCGATGATCACTCCCTCGATCAGGGAGTGCGGCTCGGCGAGCATGAGCGGTATGTCCTTACAGGTGCCCGGCTCGGACTCGTCGGCGTTGACCACCAGATAGTGCGGCTTCACCGTGCCGTCGGGTTCGGGGCCCTGCGGGATGAAACCCCATTTCATTCCGGTCGGGAAGCCCGCGCCGCCACGGCCGCGCAGACCGGCGTCCTTGACGGTGGTGATCACCTGTTCGGGCGTCATGGCCAGCGCGAGGGGCAGAGCCGTGTAGCCCTCGTGGGCGCGATAGGTGTCCAGGGTCCAGGAATTCGGCAGGTCCCAGTGTCTGCTGAGGACCGGTGTCAAGGTCATCGGGCACCGTCCACTTCCCCGGCGGGCGCCTCAGGGGCGCGCATACCGCGTTCGCGGGCGGTATCGAGACCGGCGAGGGTCGCGGCGCCCGGGTCGCCGTCGAGGACACCGGGCCGAGTGTCGGGGAATCCCGCCAGCACCCGCGCGGTATCGCGGAACGTGCACAGCGGTGCGCCTCGCGTCGGTGTGACGGTCTGCCCGGTGCGCAGCGCGTCCACCAGTTCACAGGCCGACCGAGGGGTCTGGTTGTCGAAGAACTCCCAGTTCACCATGATGACCGGTGCGAAGTCGCAGGCCGCGTTGCATTCGATGTGCTCGAGGGTGACCGCGCCGTCGTCGGTGGTCTCACCGTGCGCGATGCCCAGATGCTCCCGTAGCGCCGCGAGGATCTCGTCGCCGCCGAGTACCGCGCACAGGGTGTTGGTGCACACTCCCACGTGGTAATCGCCGGTGGGCGTGCGCCGGTACATGGAGTAGAACGTGGCCACCGCGGTCACCTCGGCGGCGGTGAGCCCGAGCATGTCGGCGCAGAAATCGATTCCGGTGCTGCTGACGTAGGTCTCTTCCGACTGAACCAGATGCAGTAGCGGCAGCAGCGCCGAGCGGGGCTGCGGATACCGGGCGATGATCTCCTTCGCGTCCGGTTCCAGCCGCGCCCGCACCTCGTCCGGATAGGGCTCCGGTCGGCTGCTCAGCCGCAACAGAATCTCGGTCATGGGTTCTCCTTCGAAGGCTGTATGTGCGGTCCGCGGAGGCTGTGGCGGAGGCATCGCCGCATCAGGCCTCCTTCGAAGGGGACGCCTGCGGTCCGCGGAGGCCGGAGCCGGAGGTATCGCCGCATCAGACCTCCTTCGAACGGGCTACATGCGGTCCGCGGAGGCCGCAGCGAAGGCGGAGGTATCGCATCAGCGGTCCACCCCGCCCATCACGGGATCGATACTGGCCACGGCCGCGATCACGTCGGCGACCATGCCGCCCTCGCACATCGCCGCCACCGCTTGCAGATTGGTGAACGAGGGGTCCCGATAGTGCACGCGGTAGGGTCGGGTGCCGCCGTCGCTGACGATATGGACGCCGAGTTCCCCGCGGGGTGATTCCACCGCCTCGTAGACCTGCCCGGGCGGTACCCGGATACCCTCGGTGACCAGCTTGAAGTGGTGGATGAGCCCTTCCATCGAGGTGCCCATGATCTTGCCGATATGCCGCGGGGAGTTGCCGAGTCCGTCGTCGCCCAGCGTCAGATCCGCGGGCCAGGCGATCTTCTTGTCCGACACCATGACCGGGCCCGGACGCAGCCGGTCCAGACATTGCTCCACGATGGCGAGGGACTGTTTCATCTCCTCGATCCGGATGAGATAGCGGCCGTAGCAATCGCAGGCGTCGGTGGTCGGGACCGTGAACTCGTAGGTCTCGTACCCGCAATAGGGCATGGCCTTGCGCAGATCGTGCGGCAGGCCCGTGGAGCGCAGCACCGGCCCGGTCACGCCGAGCGCGATGCAGCCGGTGAGATCGAGATAGCCGATGTTCTGGGTCCGGGCCCGGAAGATCGGGTTATGGGTGAGCAGATGCTCCATATCGCGGAGTCGTTTGGGCATCAGCGCCAGGAGTTCGCGCACCTTGGTGACCCCGTCGTCCGGGAGGTCCTGCGCGATACCGCCCGGCCGGACGAAGGCATGGTTCATCCGCAGCCCGGTGATGGTTTCGAAAACGTCGAGAATCAGCTCGCGCTCCCGGAAACCGAACAGCATCGGCGTGAGCGCGCCCAGTTCCATACCGCCGGTGGCCAGGGCCACCAGATGTGAGGAGATGCGGTTGAGTTCCATCAGCAGCACCCGGATCACGGTGGCGCGCTCGGGAATATCGTCGGTGATACCGAGCAGGCGCTCCACGCCCAGGCAGAAGGCGGTCTCGTTGAAGAACGGGGACAGATAGTCCATCCGGGTGACGAAGGTGACGCCCTGGGCCCAGGTCCGGAACTCGAGGTTCTTCTCGATGCCGGTGTGCAGGTAGCCGATACCGCAGCGTGCCTCCACCACGGTTTCGCCTTCGATCTCCAGGATCAGTCGCAGGACACCGTGGGTGGAGGGATGCTGCGGGCCCATATTGACGACGATGCGTTCCTCGCCGGCGCCGCGCAGCGCGTCGGCGACCTCGTCCCAGTCCTGTCCGGCGACGGTCAGCACCTGTTCCGCGCTGCCCCGGCCGCCGCGGGATCCGCCGGGCGCCTGCTCGGATTCGTCGTTGTCCGGCGCGCCGGAGACTCCGGGCCGGTAGTCGATCTCGCTCATCAGCTGTACGCCCTCCGCTCATCGGGCGGCGGAATGCGCGCGCCCTTGTATTCGACCGGTATCCCGCCGAGCGGGTAGTCCTTGCGTTGCGGATGGCCGCGCCAGTCGTCGGGCATGGTGATGCGGGTCAGCGAGGGATGCCCGTCGAATCGGATACCGAAGAAGTCGTAGGTCTCCCGCTCATGCCAGTCGCAGGTCGGGTACACGCGATACAGCGACGGGATATGCGGGTCGTCGTCGGGGGCGGACACCTCGAGCCGCAGCCGCCGTCCGTGGGTGATCGAGTTCAGGTGATAGACGGCGCGCAGTTCGCGGCCGGACTCGTCCGGGTAGTGCACGCCGCTCACCCCGAGACACAGTTCGAACCGCAGGGCCGGATCGTCGCGTAGTGCCCGTGCCACCGCGACCAGATGGTCGCGGGATACGTGCAGGGTGAGTTCGCCCCGGTCCACCACGACCTTCTCGATCGCGGCGTCGAATCCGGCGCCGGTGGCCAGCGCGGCGCGCAGCGGCTCGACCACGGTGTCGAAGTAGCCCCCGTAGGGCGGTGCGGTGCCGCCGGGGAGCGCGACCCGGTGGACGAGGCGGCCGTATCCGGAGGTGTCGCCGCTGCCGGAGATGCCGAACATACCCCGTCGCTCGCCGATGACCTCGTCGTCGGGACCGATCGGCTGCTCCGGTTCGACAGCGCGGCTGTCGGTGGATTCGGAACCTTCGGCACTCATCGCAGCAGCCCTTCCATCCGGATGGTCGGGGTCGCCGCCAGCGCCGCCTGCTCCGCGGCGCGGATCGCTTCGACGCGGTTCACCCCCATCGGGGTTTCCTGGATCTTCTCGTGCAGCGCGAGGATCGCGTTGAGCAGCATCTCCGGCCGGGGTGGGCAGCCCGGTAGATAGATGTCGACGGGAACCACGTGGTCCACGCCCTGCACGATCGCGTAGTTGTTGAACATGCCGCCGGAGGACGCGCACACCCCCATGGCCAGAACCCATTTCGGTTCGGTCATCTGGTCGTAGACCTGGCGTAGCACGGGCGCCATCTTCTGACTCACCCGCCCGGCCACGATCATCAGATCCGCCTGCCGCGGTGAGGCGCGGAAGACCTCCATGCCGAAGCGCGCCGAATCGAATCGCCCGCCGCCGGTGGCCATCATCTCGATGGCGCAGCAGGCCAAGCCGAAGGTGGCCGGCCAGACCGAGCCCTTGCGCATGTATCCCGCCATGGCTTCGACCGTGCTGAGCACGAAGCCACTGGGCAGTTTCTCTTCCAAACCCATGTGCCACTACTCCCTGGGTATCTGCCCGCGCCGGAGCGCGGGTGCGGCTGATCGGAGGTTCGCGGCTCAGTCCCAGCTGAGGCCGCCGCGCCGCCATTCGTAGGCGTAGGCGACCGAGACGTTGACGATGAACAGTGCCATCGCGGCCAGGCCGAACACCCCGAGCGCGTCGATATGGACCGCCCACGGGTAGAGGAACACGATCTCGATGTCGAAAATGATGAACAGCATCGCGGTGAGGTAGTACTTCACCGGAAAACGTTGTCCGGTAGTGCCTCCCACGCCACCGGCGACCGCGTGCGGTGTCGGTTCGATACCGCATTCGTAGGGTTCCAGTTTGGCGCGGTTGTAGCGTTTGGGGCCGATGAGGCCGGCGATCAGAATCGAGATCACCGCGAACGCGGCGGCGACCGCGCCGAGGACCAGTATCGGCAGTTCGGTGTTCACGACTGCGCTTCCCCTCCTTGCGAACTGGAAACCCGCGGTGGTGCCGGCGGGTTCCGCGAACGGGGTCGGGCGGTCGATGGGTATGCCCCGTGCTGCCGGATCGTCCCCGGAATGGAGCGGGCTGGGGGAGGGATTACGGCGTCACGGGTAATATGTCATCTCCCGCGCTCATGTGAGCTACAGCACAGCCTACAACCGTTGCGGCAGGACGAACGGCGATTCGTGAACCACTTTGATCGAATTCGCGACTGAGATTTATGAGCGAATGAACGCAATCGCCGATCAGGCCGCGGGGAGTCGACGGAGCAGACCGACCACGATCTCGGTGAGCCGCAGTGGGTCGATCGGATGGGAGGCCACTGCCTCGGCCCGGGACCAGTTCGCCAGCCACGCGTCGTCGGCGCGGCCGGTGAGCACGACCAGCGGCGGGCACCCGTCGATTTCGTCCTTGAGCTGTTTGGCCAGGCCCATCCCGCCGACCGGGGCCGACTCGCCGTCGAGTACGGCCAGATCCGCCGCACCGGCGTCCATGCGCTCCAATACCACCGGGGCCGTAGCGACCTCGAGATATTCCAGCGGCGGTAGGTCCGGATGCGGACGGCGCCCGAGTGCCAGCATCACCTGGCTCCGGGTGTCGGCGTCGTTGCTGTAGACCAGGACCCGCAGCGCGGCGGGAGGATTCGCATCGGCCACGTCCGCATGGTACGTCCGCGGCGGTGCGGTTCGTGGCAGCTTGGCCGAGATCGGCGCGTGAGCGGGCCGCGGAGGCCGGGATAGGCTGGCCGCGTGACGGAGGAAACGGTCGGTGAGCTGATCGATACGGTCGCCTGGGTGCTGATAGTCGACGGACGGATCCTGTGCGCTCGACCCCACGGCAAGGATGTGTTCTACATCCCGGGCGGGAAGCGTGAGCTCGGTGAATCCGACGAGCAGACCCTGCTGCGCGAGATCCACGAGGAGCTCACGGTGGCGCTGGTCCCGGAAACGGTGGTGCCGGTGGGAGTGTACGAAGCGTTCGACGGTGGCGCCCGGGTCCGGATGAGCTGCTATCGCGCCGACTACCGCGGAGTGCCGGCCGCGAGCAGTGAAATAGCCGAACTCGCATGGTTCGACTACGGTGATCGGCCGCGGGTGCCGCCGGTGGACCAGCTGCTCTTCGACGAGCTGCACGCGGCGGGACAACTGACCCGTTGACCCGTGCGCGGGCGGAGCCGGGTGATCCGGCTCCGCCCGCGCACCGCGGTCTACTTGGTCGTGAGATTCGTGCGGGTGGCCCGCTCGATCAGGTGCTCGATCAGGCTGAGCAGCACGTTCTTCGCTGATACACGGTCCCGTGCGTCGCACAGCATCACCGGGATCGACGGATCGAGATCGAGAGCGTCGCGCACCTCGTCGATCGTGTACCGCGGCGCGTCGTCGAAACAGTTCACGGCGATCAGGAACGGCAGTCCGCGCCGTTCGAAATAATCGATGGCGGCGAAGGAGTTGCCGAGTCGCCGGGTATCGGCGAGCACCACCGCGCCGAGTGCGCCCCGGGCCAGTTCGTCCCAGAGGAACCAGAAGCGGTCCTGGCCGGGCGTGCCGAACAGATACAGCACCAGGTCCCGGTCGATGGTGATCCGGCCGAAGTCCAATGCCACCGTCGTGGTGGTCTTGGATTCCACACCGGACAGATCGTCGATACCCGTACTGAGTTCGGTGATCATCTCCTCGGTGCGTAGCGGCGGGATCTCACTGATCGAGGCCACCATGGTGGTCTTGCCGACGCCGAAACCACCGGCGATGAGGACCTTCACCGACGCAGCAAGAGCCGGAGCCCCGGGGTCCATCCGGGCAGGGTCAAATTTTTCGGATTCCATCCAGTACCGCTCGCAATATGTTGAAGTCGCCGGGACCGGACTCCATCTGCACTGGAGCCCGGAAGATCAGATGGCCGTCACCGATCAGATCTCCGACGAGAATCTTGGTCACCGCCAGCGGCAGTTTCAAGGCGGCTGCCACCTCCGCCACGGTTTGTGCTTTTGTGCACAGGTGCACGATATCGGTGTACTCGGGTTCGGTCCGGCGCAACGGCGGGGCACCACGAGCTCTGACCACGACCGTGAGCATATCCAGTTCGTGTCCGGCGCCCACAGTCCGGCCCCGGGTGATGGCGTACGGCCGCACCAGAGGTCCGGCGTCGTCGTCGAACCATGGCTCCCGTTTGCCGGTCATGCCCGCATACCCGTCATAGCGCCGTTGCTGTTCTCGCGGCTACTGCGATTCGGCCCCGCCGCGGGAACTGGTCGACAGATGACTGCCGACCCGCTGGACGGTCAGGTTCATCTCATAGGCCACCATGCCGAGATTGGCGTCGGCGGCGGCCTGCACCGCGATGCAGGCGTTGTCGCCGGCGGAGGTCACGAACAGTACCGCGCGGTCGAGTTCGATCACCGCCTGCCGCACGCTGCCGCCCTCGAAGCGCGCGCCGGCGCTACGAGCCAGTCCGTGCAGGGTGGACGACATCGCCGCGAAGTGCTCGGCCTCGGTGCGATCCATTTTCGAGGAGTGACCCAGCAGCATTCCGTCGGTGGACAGTACGACCGCCAGGCGGACCCCCGCGAGTCGCTCGACGAGATCGTCGAGCAGCCAGTTCAGATCACCTTGAGTGGAAGTGGACACTTAGCCTTCCTGTTCATCCGGGGATGCGCCGTCCGACGCCGGGTTCCCGGCGCCGGATTCTTCGGCGGGCAATGGCTTTCGGCCCTGCCGGGTGCCGTTCACGATCGCCGCCATCAGATCCCGGGCCTGTTCGGCCGAGCGGGGCCGCGCCGTTGCGGCCCGCGGGGCGTCCGAAACTTCCGGTCGCGGTGCGACTTTAGCCTGCCTGCTACGGCGGGGTAAAGCCGGACGACCGTCGGGCAGCAGTGCCGGTTCTCCGGCCGCCTCCTCGGCTTCTGGGCGGGCGACCGGTACGGTGTCGGGCGCGGTATCCGCCGGAGCCGCGGTCGCGGCGGGTTCGGGCGTCCCGGGGCGGTCCGCGAGCAGGGTCGCGAGAGTCGACCCCGCCGGGTCCGGGTCCGTGCTCGCCTCGGGAGGCACCTCCGGGCCGGGCTGCGCGGGCCGCGGCAAACCGGTCAGCGGAGTGGTCTCCTCCGCGGGATCGGTCAGCAGGGCGGCCGGCACGATGACCACGGCCCGGACGCCGCCGTACTCCGACTCCCACAACCGCACCGAGACACCGTGCCGGCCGGCCAGCTGCGCGACGACGAAGATGCCCAGCCGCGAATCCTTCTGCAGCGATGCGACCTCGAAATTCGGCGGGTTGTCCAGGAGGTCGTTGAGCCGGTCGCGGGTGTCCTCGGGGATGCCCATGCCCTGGTCGGTGATCTCCACCGCCACGCCCTTGCCGATAACCGAACCGGTGACCTGGACTCGGGACTGGGGCGGTGAGAAGGAGGTGGCGTTGTCCACGAGTTCGGCGAGCAGGTGGATGACGTCGCCGACCGCGTTTCCGGCGATCCGCAGTTCGGGCAGCCGGGCCAGGCGTACCCGGGTGTAGTCCTGGGTCTCTCCGACCGCGCTGCGCACCAGATCGACCAGCGGCACCGGCGCTCGCCACTGCCGTCCGGGTTTGCCGCCGCCGAGGATGGTGAGGTTCTCGGCGTTGCGGCGTTCGCGAGTGGCCAGGTGGTCGAGCTTGAACAGGAGGTCCAGCATGGCCGGATCCTCTTCGCGTCGTTCGGCGTCGTCGAGGATCTCCAGCTGTTTGTGGACGACGACCTGGCTGCGATGGGCGATGTTCAGGAAGATCGCCTTGACGCCCTCCTGGGTCCGGGCTTCGGTGATGGCCGCGGTCACCGCCACTGCGTGTGCGTGCTCGAACGCCGTGGCCACGGCGCCGAGTTCGTCGTTGCCGAAGTCGAGTTTCGCCGCCGCCTCGGATTCATCGATATCTTCGCCGGCGCGGAGGCGGTCGAGCATATCCGGCAGCCGCTCGTCGGCCAGGGCCAGCGTATGGTCGCGCAACCGGACCAGACGATGGATGAACCGGTTGGCCAGCACCAGCGAGATGCCGAAGGCCGCGGCGGAGAACACCAGGACGGCCAAGCCGAGCAGCAGTGACCGGTAGGTGGTCCGGGCCGCCGCGTCGAGCGATAGGTCCTGCATGAGCTGATTCTGGTCGTCCCAGATGTTCAGCATCTCCTGATTGACGTGGTCGGCCGCCGCCTGCCATGCCGCCAGTTGTGCGGGTGGCAGCCCCGCGGCGGCTTCCGCGCCCGGGATGCTGCGGGCGATGAGCGTGCTCTCGGTGCGGCTCAGCAGCCGCCACTCCGGGCTCTCGACCAGGGCACGCATCCGATCGCCGATCTCCGGCGTCAGCTGCGTGGTGAGCAGCGCGGTTTCGGTGTGGTAGAAGCCCGTCTGCTGGATGTACTCGTCGGGCAGCGCGACCGGATTGCCGGTGCGCAGGGCCGCACCGGCCAGAGCGTGGCTGCGCGAGGCCGACTCCAGCGCGTGCATGATCCGGGAGACCAGATTGAGCTGGGCGACCGCCGCGGGGTTCTGCTCGAAGGTGTAGGAGAGCTGTGCGCCGGTGTTGAAGGCGTCGAGGACCCGCACATAGAACGTGTAGGCATCGGCTGTCGGTACCGCGCGTTTGTCGACGGCGGCGCGAATATTGCCGAGTTGCTGGGTGAGTGTGGTGAAGGAGCCGACGTCGTCGGTGATCTCGGCCGGCTGCAGTTCGCGGATCCGCTGTGCGCCGGTGACCAGATCACGCAACGCCTGTTCGGTGTTGGGCCGGACGGCGGCGAGGGCGTCGGCGGCGCCGGGATCACCGGCCAGATGAGCCAGCGTCAGCCTGCGTTCGTTCTGAACCACCTCGTACACGTCGCGAGTGGGACCCGAGACGTCGCGTAATGCCTCGGTCACCTGCCGGTTGTGCTGTCCCTGGTCGATCAGATAGCCCGTCGCACCCACACCGGCCACCAACAGGGTCAGACTCGGGATGAGCGCGATGGCCAGGATTCGGGCGCGGACACCGAGCCTCGCTCTGAACATCGCCACAAGGTAACCGTTCTGTTGACCTACTGCACATCGAATCCCATTGAACAGGACTCACTTTGACACCCGATCCAGTGTATGCGGCGTGGCGGACACGCCGCCGGCCGGGGCCTGCTGGGTACATTGTGCCTACCTCGCGATCACCGACAGGTAGGAGGCGCCGATGCCCGCCCCGGATACCGATGTTTTCGACCGATTGCGCGCCCTGGTCGCGATCGACGACGCGGCCGCTCGTCCGTACCGCGCGATCGCCGAGGTCTTCACCGGTGCGCCCTTGGGTTCGGTGCCGGTGGGCACCGCCGAGGATGTCTCCGCGGCCGTCACGCGTGCCCGCGGGGCCCAGGCGCATTGGGCGGCGCGATCCGTGAGTGAGCGCGCCCGGGTGTTCCACCGCTTCCGGTCGTTGATCGTGGCGCACCGTGCGGCGCTGATGGACGTGATCCAGGCCGAAACCGGTAAGGCGCGCTGGGCGGCCCAGGAAGAAGTGATGGGGCTGATGTTCGCCGCGCGTTATTTCGCGCGCGTCGCGCCCGCGCTCTTGAGCGATCAGCGGGTCGCGGGTGCCTTCCCGGTGCTCAACCGGGCGTTCGTCGCGGTTCGGCCCAAGGGCGTCGCGGCGGTGATCGCACCGTGGAATTACCCGCTGGTGCTATCGCTGGGCGACGCGATTCCGGCGCTGCTGGCAGGCAACGCGGTGATCCTCAAACCGGACAGTGCGACCCCGTTCTCCGCGCTGGCCGGCGCCGAACTGCTCTATCGGGCCGGGCTGCCGCGCGATCTGCTGGCCGTCGTGACCGGGCCCGGGCCGGTCGTGGGCGAAGCGATGGTGGACCGCTGCGACTATCTGATGTTCACCGGTTCGTCGGCCACCGGGCGCACCTTGGCCCAGCGGTGCGGCGCTCGCCTGATCGGTTTCTCCGCCGAACTGGGCGGCAAGAATGCGATGATCGTCACCGCGGGCGCGGATATCGGCCGCGCGGCGCAGGCGGCTGTGCGGGCTTGTTTCTCCAACGCCGGCCAGTTGTGCATCTCCATCGAACGGATCTATGTGCAGCGCGCGGTGGCCGACGAGTTCACCGAGAAGTTCGTCGCGGCGGTGGCAGGGGCGAAACTCGTTGCCGCTTATGACAACTCGATGGATATCGGCTCGCTCATCTCGGAATCGCAGCTGCGTATCGTCACCGAGCACGTGGCCGACGCCGTCGCCAAGGGGGCTCGCGTGCTCACCGGCGGCTCGCCGCGGCCCGAGCTCGGGCCCCTGTTCTTCGAACCGACGGTGCTCACCGGAGTCACCGACGGGATGGTCTGTGCTCGCGGCGAGACTTTCGGTCCGCTGGTCTCGATCTATCCCGTCGAGACCGTGTCCGACGCCGTGGCGGCCGCCAACGACACGGAATACGGATTGAACGCGAGCGTGTGGGCGGGCGGTATCGGTGCAGGCGAACGGATCGCGCGCCTCCTGAACACCGGCACTGTGTGTGTGAACGAGGGTTACGCCCCGGCCTGGGGCAGTACCGCCGCGCCGATGGGCGGGACAGGTATCTCCGGAGTGGGACGGCGGCACGGCCCGGACGGACTACTGAAGTTCACCGAACCCCAGTCCGTGGTGTCGACCCGGTTCCTGAATCTGGACCCGCCGCCACTGGTCCCCCGGGAGCTGTGGCAGCGGGCGCTGATGACGATCGCCCGGGGAATTCGATTCCTGCCCGGGCGTTGAGCGGCGGCGGGCCGATCAGGCGCCGGTGCCGCGGGTCCCCCGTTTGCGTCCGTCGAGCGCCGCTGCCTCGGCGGCGCTGAGCCGGCGGGTGCGGAGCAGGAAGGTGGCGGCTTCCTCGGGCTGCGGACTGCCGTTCGGTTCCCCGGTCGGCGCCGGACCGGCGTCGGCGGGGACATCTACGGTGAGATGCTCGCGTTCGAACCGGGTGTAGATCTGCTCGCTCATCCACAGTTCGGTGTGCCAGGCGAGGCGGCCGAACAGGATATCGCCCTCGGCGGCGCGGAAATCGCGGATCGGCAGCCAGTCCGGCTGCGGATCGCCGGCCTCGCGGTGCGGTAGGTACAGCAGGATCGGACCGTGCTGTTCGATCAACTCGCGGAGCGCGTTGCGGGCCCGGTCGGTCACCGCGACCCGGTCACTGCGATACGCCATCAACAACTCCGCGTTGCGCCGAGGTACCGCGGCGGCGCTACCGAATCGATTCGATGAAACATATCGCTCCCTTGCACATCGTCTCCGACCCCGGACCGGACGGAACCGGCGAATCCGGTCGCCACTGCCCGATCTCCGGCTCGCTTTCCAGCCAGCACTTTTGCGAACACATTCTTGCGTATTGTGTTCGCCGGGGCGAGGGGGTGTCCATGGTTCGCCGAATCCGACTGTGCTATACGGCTGTGCCGTAGACGGTTTCGTGCGAACCCCCACCGGGTGTGTTCCGGGCGATCGTCGCCGTACCTCCGAATCGACGGAGTGCCAAGCTATTTCCGGATGACGATACCGGCGAGATCCGCCCGCTCGATCGGGGTATCCGCGTTGGCCTGTACGCCGCACAGTCCGTTGACGGCGGCGATCGACAGGTCCACGTTGGTGCCGGTCGGTTCGCGGCCGAGCTGCTCCTCCAGGAACTTTGTGATGGTCACGCGTTTGGTCTTCTGGTCCTGCTGCACGTACTCATGGCACGGTGTATCGCCGCCCTGGTTGAGGGTGCGCTCGATTTCGGTGCAGCCGGCCAGTACGAGCGCGGCGGCCGCGATCATCAGGCCGGTCCGGGCTTTCGTGGCGTTCATCGACAATCCTCCTGGTCGGCTCGGTCGGCGAGATATCCGCCCGAGTCCGGTCCACCCTATGTCCGGCGTGACGTCCACGGGCAGTCGGTGCCGGGGCGGCAAGGAGGCGCCGCGATTGGTATGCAGGAAGGATGAGTTCACCAAAGGATTTCCGGTTCGGCGTGAACATGGTGGTACCTCAGTCGCGCGACGAGTGGGTGCGAAAATGCCGGCGGGCCGAGGACCTCGGGTACGACGTCATCGGCGTCGCCGATCATCTCGGCCTGGCGCCGCCGTTCCCGGCCCTGGTCCTGGCGGCCGAGAACACCGAGCGAGTCCGGCTGAACACGTTCGTGCTCAACGCGGCGTTCTACAACCCGGTGCTGCTGGCGCGTGAGGTGGCGGGCACGGACCGATTCGTGGAAGGACGGCTCGATCTGGGTCTGGGCGCCGGCTATGTGAAGGCGGAGTTCGAGACGGCGGGTATCGACTTCGGTACGGGCGGCCGGCGGGTCGATCGCCTGGAAGAGGCGGTGCGCACCCTGCGTACTCTGCTGGCCGATCCGGACTACCAACCGCGGCCCGCCCGCCCCGGCGGGCCGCCGTTGCTCATCGGCGGCTGGGGCGACCGGATGCTGACCCTGGCCGCGCGCTATGCGTCCACGGTGGCCTTCACCGGCGCCGCGTCCACCGCCGCCGGCGCTCTGCGGCTGGCCGGTCCGGCCGAGATCGACGAGCGGGTCGCCTTCGTGCGCGCCGCGCTCGGCGACCGGGCGCCGGAGGTGGAACTGAATGTCCTGGTGCAGGCGGTGGTCCCGGCATCGAAACGGGCGGAGTTCCTGGACAGATACGCTGCCGCGGTCGAGCCGGCGGTGCTGGACGCGGTCGATGATCTGCCCACTGTGCTGCTGGGCGGCGCGCGCGATATCGCCGAGCACCTGCGGGCCAATCGTGCCCGCTTCGGGTTCGGCTATATCACTGTGCTGGAAGCGGATCTGGAGGCATTCGCGCCGGTCATCGCCGAACTGCGGTGATGTCGGCGGCGGGGTGAACGGGCGAGAGTTCACGACCCGGTCGCTGCCGTCGAATCGGTATCACCCGGGACCCGGCCGGCCGGGTGCTCCGCTATCGGCGCGCAGGAGACCGCCTATGCCGTCCAGGACCGAATCGACCAGTTCGGTCGCGGTCGTGCCGAATATCGTGCCGCGCTTGTCGAGCTGGCCGTCCAGCCACAGCGAGGCCAGGCCGTGCCCGAGCGCCCAGAGAGTGACGGTGGTCGGTTCGGCGCGCTCGGGTGACAATTCGCCCGCGGCGACACAGTCGGCCACCGCGTCGGCCAGCACGCCGAACGCGGCTTCGCCGGCGATCCGGGTGTTCGGATGCTTCTCGGGCTGGGACAACTCGGGCCGGAACATCAACCGGAAGTAGCCGGGTTGTTCCCTGGCGAACCGGACATAGCTCTGTTCCAATGCCACGAGCGCCGCGGTAGGGGACGAAGCCGCGGCCCGTGCGGTGGTGAGCTGGTCGGTGAGCAGCCGGAAGCCCTGCGTGGCGAGATCGGCCAGCAGTGCGGCGCGATCGGCGAAATGGTGGTACGGCGCGCCCGAGCTCACCCCGGCCTCGCGGGCGACCCGGCGCAGGCTCACCGCGCCGATGCCCTCGGTTTCGATGAGCCGCAGACAGGCGGCCAGCAGGGCGTCGCGGAGGGCGCCGTGGTGGTAGGTGGTCCGGGTCACCTGCTGAGCCTAGGCGAATGCGGAGCCCGGTCGATATAGGGACTGGACAGCAAATCTATGCAGTGCTTAGATTATCTGAGCAGCGTTCAGATAAGGCGCGGCCCGAATCGGGACAGGTGGATATGAGCACACGAGTACTCGTTACCGGCGCGACGGGATTCATTGCCGGACATGTCATCGTCGAACTGCTCGATCACGGCTATGCCGTACGCGGTACGGTGCGCGACCTCGCCGATTCCGGGAAACGGGCGCATCTGGTCGAGTACGCGGCCCGCGTGGGCGGCGACCTCGATTTCGTGGCGGCCGACCTGAACCGCGACGCCGGCTGGGCGGCCGCGGTCGCCGGGTGCACGCAGGTGTTGCACGTCGCGTCCCCTTTCCCCGCGACGCCCCCGGACGACGAGAGCGAATTGATCCGGACCGCGGTGGACGGGACCCTGCGCGTGCTGACGGCATGTGCTGATTCACCCGCTGTGCGGCGGGTGGTGCTGACCTCTTCCACCGCGGCGATAGCGCACGGGCACCACGACGACGCGGTGCGCACCGAGGCGGACTGGACGGTGATCGAGCGCAGTCCCGCCTATCAGCGCAGTAAAACGCTGGCCGAACGAGCCGCGTGGGAATTCGCCGACGCCCTGCCCGTGGCACGGGAACTGGATCTGGTCGTGGTGAATCCGGGCATGGTGCTGGGTCCGCTGCTGTCGCCGGAGACGAGCACATCGCATGAACCGGTGCGACGTCTACTGGCCGGCGCCGTCCCCGGGCTGCCGCGGGTGGGCTGGTCGGTCGTGGATGTGCGGGATCTCGCGGTGGCGCACCGGTTGGCGATGGAGAATCCGCGCGCGGCCGGAAACCGCTACATCTGTGCCGGTGAACACGTCTGGATGCGGGATATGGCCGAGCTGCTGGCCGCGGAGTTCGGGCCGCGCGGGTTCCGTATCGCCACCCGGGGACTGCCCGATCGGCTGGTCCGGCTCGTAGCGGTCTTCGACCGTGGGCTGCGGCTGACGGTGCCGGCGCTGGGCCGAGTCGAACGCGTCAGTGCCGACCGGGCGCGCCGGGAGTTGGGGTGGACGATGCGGCCGGTTCGGGAGACTGTTCGCGATACGGCGGACAGTCTCCTCCGGCAGCGGATCGTTGCCCCGCCGCGCCGGGCGTCCGCGCCGGGCGGCCGCGCGGTGTCGGCCGCCGAAGCGTGAGGGGGCGGCATGCTGGTCGCCACCCTGTTGATCGCCCTCGGTGCGCTGGTGCGCCGGTTTCGGGCCGGTCGTCGGCAGTCCGCTGGTGAACCATCCGGCGCGGCTCGGGGGCCGGTGATTCCGGCGCGATGGCGGGTCGCCGCCGCGTCGATGCTGGCCGGGCTCGTCTCGTTGGGGGTCGCCGCGTCGGCCGCGCTGCTGGTCTGCTGAACCGGCGGGCGTGATCGCCGAGTTCCGGTGCCGCGCGTATCCGGATGTGCGCGCTCGGTGTGCTCCCGGTTCGATCGCGGGGGCCTCGCTGCTCCAGGGGTACACCGGCTTCACCTACGGCTCGCTGATCGCGCCCGACCGGTCGCTCGGCCCGGGGTGCGAGTCCGGATCGGCGCCGGGCGGTCGTGACCGCAGAATATGTTCTAGATCACAGATGTCTGGGTATAGAAACTGCCCGCCGTCGGCCGTCGCGTCGGCGTCGCTGCCGGGTTCGCTCACTCCGGCGGGGGCCTTCGCTCCGCGAGGGTGGCGGGTGTGCGTTCGGCCAAGTGCTATGTACTCTCGGTTACATGTAAAAGGTGTGGCGGTCATGATGACGATCACGACCGCCGACCCGAGCACGAGCAGCGAGGAACGCAATGACGCGGCATGTCGACGTACTGATCATCGGAGCCGGTCTGTCCGGTATCGATGTGGCCTGTCACCTGGAGAAGGAGAACACCGGGCGCAGTTACGCCGTCCTGGAGCGCCGCACCGCCCTCGGCGGCACCTGGGATCTGTTCCGCTACCCGGGTGTCCGGTCCGATTCGGATATGTATTCCTTCGGCTACGGCTTCCGGCCGTGGCGGGGGACCCGGATGCTCGCCGACGGCGCCAGTATCCGCCGCTACCTCGGGGAAACCGCCGACGAATACGGAGTGACCCCGAATATCCGGTTCGGCCGCAAGGTCGTGTCGGCGAGCTGGTCCAGCCCGGACAATCAGTGGACCGTGCGGGTGGTCGAGGAAGCGACCGGCGCCGAGGAGTTCTGGACCAGCAGTTTCCTGGTCGGGTGCACGGGCTATTACGACTACGACAACGGCTACCGGCCCACGTTCCCCGGTGAGGACTCGTTCACCGGGCAGATCGTGCACCCCCAGCACTGGCCCGAGGATCTGGACTACCACGGCAAGAAGGTCGTCGTCGTCGGTAGCGGCGCCACTGCGATCACGCTCGTGCCGTCCATGGTCGGCGACGCGGCGCACGTGACCATGCTGCAGCGGTCGCCCACCTATATCGCCTCCATCCCGGGTGAGGATCCGGTCGCGCTCGGGATGACCAAGGTCAAATCGCCGGCCGGGCTCACCTATCAGGTGGGTCGCGCCCGCAATATCGCGGTGCAGCAGGCCAGCTATCAGTTGTCCCGTAAGCAGCCGAAGCTGGCCCGGCAGATGTTCTTGAAGTGGGTGCGGATGGCCGTAGGCCCAGGTGTGGACATGCGCCATTTCACCCCGTCCTATGCGCCCTGGGATCAGCGCCTCTGCGTCGTGCCCGACGGCGACCTGTTCAAGGCGATTCGCCGCGGGCGCGCCTCGATCGTCACCGACACCATCGACACGTTCACCGAAACGGGCATCCGTACCGCCTCGGGTGCGGAGATCGAGGCCGATATCGTCGTCACCGCTACCGGGCTGACCATTCAGATCCTGGGCGGCGCCACCCTGGACGTGGACGGTGAACCCGTGGTGACCCGCGATCGCGTCATGTACAAGGGGGCGCTCCTCGACGGAATTCCGAATGCCCTGATGGTCCTCGGATACACCAACGCGTCCTGGACTCTCAAGGCCGATCTGGCGGCCGAATACTTCTGCCGGGTGCTCAACCGGATGCGTGACAAGGGATACACGCGGTTCGTGGTCGATGCCGAGGAGTCCGATCGGTCCGAAGCCTCGGTGATGGGTGGCGCGCTCAGTTCGGGCTATATCCAGCGCGGTGACGCGGTGATGCCGCGGCAGGGCGCCGGTGGTCCGTGGAAGGTGGTCAACAGCTACTTCCGCGACCGCGCCTATCTTCGTAAGAGCCCGATCGAGGACGGCATCCTGACCTTCACCGACCGTGCCGGGACGCAGACCACCGGCCGCCGGTCGCGCGGCGCGGTGAGTCGCCTCTCGCCGATCGGCACTCGTTCCGCCTGAGCCGGCCGCGAGGTCGCCGGAATCCGCCGTCGTAAGCGACGGAGGGGACGCTCGGATCGGCGGCGCCGTAGACAGTTCACGGAATGCCCGGCGGGCGGCCGATACGCATTGTGCGGGCGCGATTCGCATGCGGCGCGGGGCGCGCGATCTGGGTAGGTTGATCCCATGACCGAGCGGTTGGTGATCGTTGGAGGTGACGCGGCCGGAATGTCCACGGCCGCCCAGGCGCGTCGGTTCCGGGACGCGGCGGACCTCGAGATCGTGGTTTTCGAGCGCGGGCATTTCACCTCGTACTCCGCCTGCGGGATCCCGTACTGGGTCGGTGGTCAGGTCCGGGAGCGCGATCATCTGATCGCGCGCACACCGGAGGAGCACCGCGCCCGGGGGATCGATGTGCGCCTGCGCAGCGAGGTCGTGGAACTCGATATTTCCGGTGGGCGGGTGCGGAGCCGGGATCTGGCCTCGGGCGTCGAGACCTGGACCGGTTACGACCAACTCGTCGTCGCGACCGGCGCCCGCCCGATCCGGCCCCGACTGCCCGGCATCGACGCGGCGGGAGTCCACGGGGTGCAGACCCTCGACGACGGCGAATCGCTCATCGCGACGCTGACCGCTACCACCGGCCGGCGAGCAGTGGTGGTGGGCGCCGGTTACATCGGGGTCGAGATGGCCGAGGCCCTGATCCGCCGAGGTTTCGAGGTCACCATCGTGCACAGCGGCCCGGAGCCGATGGCGACGCTCGATCCGGATATGGGTGCGCTGGTGCGCGACGCGCTGTGCGGTATGGGTGTGACCGTGATCGGGAACAGCGAGGTCACCGAGATCGGGACCGGGGCGGACGGACGGGCGTGCACGGTGGTGGCCGCCGGAACGGAGTATCCGGCGGATGTGGTGGTGCTCGGGATCGGTGTCCGGCCGGAAACGTCGCTCGCGCGCGCCGCGGGACTGCCGATCGGCGATCACGGCGGGTTGCTCACCGACGCGGCCATGCGGGTGACCGGCCACGAGAACGTCTGGGCGGGCGGCGACTGCGTGGAGGTACTGGACCTGGTGTCGGGGATGCACAGACATATCGCCCTCGGCACCCACGCCAATAAACACGGTCAGATCATCGGCGCCAATATCGGCGGCGGCTACGGGATCTTTCCCGGTGTCGTCGGCACCGCCGTCAGCTCGGTCTGCGACCTCGAGGTGGCGCGAACGGGATTGCGGGAGAAGGAGGCCCGTGCCGCGGGTCTGCAGTACGTCACGGCCACGATCGAATCCACCAGCCGCGCCGGATATCTGCCCGACGCACCCGTTATGACGGTCAAGATGCTGGCGGAAAGGATCACGGGGCGGCTGCTCGGCGTCCAGATCGTGGGCCGCGAAGGCGCGGGTAAACGTGTCGACATCGCGGCGGTGGCGCTGACCGCGAGAATGACCGTGGCGCAGATGACCACACTCGATCTGGGCTACGCTCCGCCCTTCTCGCCGGTATGGGATCCGGTGCTGGTGGCGGCCCGCAAAGCGGTGCGCGCAGTCGAGGAGCGCGGGTGAACTCGCTCGCCTGCGCACCGCGTACTATCTTCGATCGTCAGTACGGAACGGGTCGAACGAAGGGGGACGGTGTGCAGACCCGAAATATCCGGATCGGGCAGCACCGGAAACTACTCATGAATGTGGCGGCCGGATGAACCCCGACGCGAGCCCGGGAGGCGCGGAACCGGCGGATACTCTCGACGCGGTGACCGAACCCGTACCGCGCGTGCGCGATACCGTCGATACTCGGCGCCGGGCCGCGGCGGCGGAAGTGACCGTTGCGCGGCAGATACCGGCGTCCGGAATCCACCGCGTCGCACTGCCCGACGATGAACTCGCCGAAGTGGTGTGCGTGAACTGCGGAACCCAGAGCCGGGGTCCCAGATGCCGGTCCTGTGAGCGTCCGCATCGCATCCAGGACCGGTTCGAGGCCGACCTGGGCGTCGCGAGTCTGGTCACCGATCGTGGCATCCTGCACGCGCGTAACGAGGACGCCGTGGCCGCGGCGGTGGTTCCGGACGACAGCGGACAACCGGATGTCATCGTGCTGGTGGTGTGCGACGGCGTCTCGTCGTCACCGGATCCGCAGGCCGCGTCGGGAACCGCCGTGCGGACCGGCGCGGACGCCTGTCTGGCGGCTCTGGCGGAAGACCGAACCCCCGAGGAGGCCACTGCCGCGGGGATGGCGGCCGCGTCGGAGGCGGTCCGCAATCTGATCGGCCCGGACGGGGACGCCCCGTCGTGCACCTATGTGTCGGCGATCGTCCGCACCGAACCCGGGGGACAGATCTCGGTCACCGTGTCGAACATCGGTGACAGTCGTGCCTACTGGCTGGCGTCCGGTGATCCCGCGACCGAGCAACCGGCCCGGCCGGGATACCCGGGCATGCTCGCCGGCGCGCAGAAACTCACCGTCGACGATTCGTGGGCGCAGACGCTGATCGAAGCGGGCGCCATGGACGAGCGGGCCGCGATGGCCGATCCCCGAGCGCATACCCTGATGCGCTGGCTGGGTGCCGACGCCGGCCAGCAGCCGTGGTCGGGCGACAGCATCCGGACCTACCACGTGGATACCCCGGGGGTGCTGCTGCTGTGCACCGACGGGCTGTGGAACTACCTGCCGGGCCCGGCCGATCTCGCGCAGCGCGCTCTCGGCGTGCCGACCACCGAGGCGGCGCGGGCACTCGTGGATTACGCCGTCGTCTGCGGCGGAAGCGATAACATCACGGTCGCGCTGGCCCCGATCTCGGGTGTCGGCTGAGCCGCCGCGCGGAGTAGGCAAACTTCGGGCAACGTGTCCGCCGGGTGAATGAACGCCGGTGGATCGCGCCGTCGCCGCCGGCGGACTCGGCGGACATTTGTGTGTCCGCTGTGTTTGCAGAACCGAGCGGGCGGGTACAAATCCGGAAAGCCGGTGCGGACACCGATGGTCGCACCGGGGCGAGCACGTACGCACCTACCGCAAGGAGGTTCGTCATGAAGGGTGGCCTGTCCGCCGCTCCCGGAACAACGATGGTCACCACGAATCACGAGGTCATCCGTCAGTGGGCCCAGCGGCGCGGTGCGAATCCGGCGACCACACCCGGCAGTCAGTACGACGGAGAAGTGGGGGTCCTCCGGCTGGGCTTCCCCCATTACGGCGGCGCGGTGCTGCAACCGGTCAGTTGGGCGGACTGGTTCGCGACGTTCGACGCGCGTAAACTCAGCTTCCGCTATCAGGAGTTGCGAGCAGACGGTACTCCCAGCAATTTCTTCCGTCTGGAACGCGTCGGCGATATCTGAACGTGAGGCATTTCACTCCGGAGGTTTACCCGGCAGGCCTTCCGGCTACTCACATAACCGAAAGGTTGCTCGAGTAAGCTGAGTAGCGGGCTGTCGCGTCGGTATGGGGATGCGAGACCCGCGCCGCGGCACGCCACGTGCGTCTGCAAGGGATTGAATATTGAGCGCGAACCTGATGATCGTGGAAGACGACGACCGGGTCAGGGGTGCTCTGCGCCTGGCCATGGAGGACGAGGGCTACGACGTCGCGGAGGCCGAGGAAGCCGAGGCCGCGCTCACCCATCTGCGCACGATCGGCGTGCCCGATGTGATGATCGTCGATCTGATGCTCGGCGGTATGGACGGGTTCACCTGTATCCGGGAGATACGCCGGGATCACGACGTCCCGATCATCGTGGTCAGCGCTCGCGACGATACGCACGACGTGGTGGCGGCCCTGGAGGCCGGCGCCGACGATTTCGTGACCAAACCCTTCGAGATCAAGGAGATCACCGCTCGGATGCGGGCGCTGCGCCGGAGAGCGCGGCTGTCGGTGGAGCGGGATATGCCGATCGAAGTGGTACTGGACGCCGATCCCGATCGCCCCTTGATCCTGTCCCCCGACGGGGGCGCGGTCCGGCGGGGCGACGAAGAAATCAACCTCACCATCACCGAATTCCGGCTGCTGTGCGAACTCGCCGACGCGCCGGGCCGGGTGCTGAGCCGCGATGTGCTGCTCGAACGGGTCTGGGACCGCGGTTTCTTCGGTGACGAACGCATCGTCGACGTGCACATGCGCCGGTTGCGCACCAAAATCGAGCGGGATCCGTCCGACCCGCAGATCGTGGTCACCGTCCGTGGCCTCGGTTATCGGCTGGACGTACAGCGCTAAGTCATGGGCAGCGCGATGAGCGCAACCCGGGTCGGGGTCGATCCGGGTCGCTGGGGCCTGCGCAGCCGGGTGACGACCGCTTTCGCGGCGTCCTCCGGCCTGATGGCGCTGGCCCTTGTCCTGGGGGTCTTCGCCGTGCTCAGTGACGAGAGCCGCACCTTCAGCGAGCGGATCCAGCACCGGCCCGTACTTCTGGTGGGTTGTGCTCTGGTGGCGGCGCTGGTGGGCGCGGGGGTCGGGGTCCAGGTGAGCCGGCGCATGCTGAAACCGCTGCACGATGTCGCCGCGGCCGCGGCTCTGATCGCCTCGGGCGAGCTGGGCACCCGGTTGCCGCACAGCAACGACCAGGACCTGGCCAGCACGGTGGACTCGTTCAACCGGATGGTCGAATCGCTGCAACGGCGCATCGATCGGGAGCACCGGCTGTTCGGTGACGTGAGTCACGAACTCCGGACCCCGTTGACCACCCTGACCACCGCGGTGGGTGTACTGAACCGGTACCGCGACGAGCTGCCGTCTCGATCCCGCCAGGCCTTGGACTTGGTGAGCGCGGAGGTGGATCACCTGCGCCGGCTGCTCGACGATCTGTTGGCTTTGGCCCGGGTCGAAGCGGGTATGCATCACGGGGACGCCGATCAGGTGTCGGTGGGCGAACTGGTCGCGCACACGCTGCACGACAGTCATCGTCCGGCGGAACTGCTCGATGTCCGGGAGGACGTCACCGTTCTCGGACGCAAACTCGAACTCGAACGCGCCGTGGTGAATCTGCTGAAGAACGCGGACCGCCACGGTGGGGGCGTGGTCGCGGTGACGGTGCTGCGCGACGGCGGTGACGCCGTGGTGGAGGTGGACGACGCCGGCCCGGGCGTCGCGCCGTCGGACCGGGAACGCATATTCGATCGTTTCGCGACCTCGCGCACGGGCCGTCGTTCCGCCACGGGCGGAACGGGTATCGGCCTGGCGTTGGTCGCCGAAACAGTAGCCACGCACCGGGGCCGGGTGGAGTGCGCGGACCGTCCCGGTGGGGGCGCCCGTTTCATAATCCGGCTACCGGGTATCGAAGAAGGAGAGGGTCGCTTTAACAAGCCTGTAACACGATCGTAAAGAACTCGACCAGGTCACCTCAACGTTCGTTCGTAAGCCTGGGAAAGTACTGCACGCAGACATCGGAGTTGTATGCCTTTACACACTGAGTCCACGCAGACCGCCGGCACGGCCGGCACCGGTTCGACCAGTTCATCCGCCGCGACCGATGCGGAGCCCGCCAGTAGCGGCGTGGTCCTGCGGGCACCGCGGATCACCGACGCCGCACGGCTGTGGCAGATCGCCGACGAGTCGAAGGTTCTGGACGTCAATTCGAGCTATGCGTACCTGCTGTGGTGTCGCGATTTCGCCGCCACATCGGTAGTCGTCGAGAGCGAAGGCCGCGTCGTCGGCTTCGTCACCGGCTATTCGAGACCCGAAACGCCCGGCACCCTGTTCGTATGGCAGGTCGCCGTCGACGCCGACCAGCGTGGCCGTGGCCTGGGGGTCGCCATGCTGGACTGGCTGGTCGCCACCGTCACCGCCCCCGGCCATCCGGCCGGCGGCGCCGTGGAGGCGCTGGAGACCACCGTTTCCCCCGATAATCCCGCCTCGATCGCCATGTTCGCCTCGCTGGCCCGCCGCCGCGGCGCCGACATGGTGCGCAGCGACCTGTTCGGACCGGATCTGTTCCCGGACAGCCACGCCGCCGAGGACCTTTACCACATTTCCCCGATCGCCCGTAAAAACGAAAGGGATCACTGATGATTACCGCCGAAACGACGATTTTCGACGACATCGAATCCAATGTGCGGGGTTACTGCCGCTCCTGGCCGACGGTCTTCGAGACCGCGCAGGGCGCCTGGCTCCGTGACGAGGCCGGCAAGGACTTCCTCGATTTCTTCGCCGGTGCGGGCGCGTTGAACTACGGCCACAACAATCCGCTGCTCAAGTCGGCGCTGGTCGACTACATCGCCGGTGACGGCATCACGCACGGCCTGGACATGTCCACGGTGGCCAAGCGCAAACTGCTCGAGACCGTCCGCGACACCCTGCTGGCGCCGCGCGGCCTCGACTACAAGGTGCAGTTCCCCGGCCCGACCGGGGCCAACGCGGTCGAGGCGGCACTCAAGCTGGCCCGCAAGGTGACCGGGCGCCAGACGATCCTCAGCTTCACCAATGCCTTCCACGGCATGACGCTGGGCGCTTTATCGGTGACCGGTAACTCCATGAAGCGCGCGGGCGCGGGTGTGCCGCTGAACCACGCCACTCCGATGCCCTACGACGGGTACTTCGACGGCACCACCGCCGACTTCCAGTGGATGGAGCGGGTGCTCGACGACTCGTCGTCCGGCCTGGACCGTCCGGCGGCGGTCATCGTGGAAACGGTGCAGGGCGAGGGCGGCGTGAACCTGGCGCGGGCCGAATGGCTGCGCCATCTGGCTTCGCTGTGCTCCGCCCGCGGCATCCTGCTGATCGTGGACGATGTTCAGATGGGTTGCGGCCGTACCGGCCCGTTCTTCTCCTTCGAGACGGCCGGTATCACTCCCGATATCGTGACCCTCTCCAAGTCGATCGGCGGATACGGCTTACCCATGGCGTTGGTGCTGTTCAAGCCCGAACACGATGTGTGGTCACCGGGCGAGCACAACGGCACCTTCCGCGGTAACAATCCGTCCTTCGTGACCGCGCAGGTGGCGCTCGAGCACTATTGGTCCGATGATGTATTGGAGAAGTCCACCGTCGCCAAGGGCAAGCGGGTGGCCACGGCACTCAACGAGATCGCCGTGGCCGTTCCGGGGGTGTCCACTCGGGGCCGCGGCCTGGTGCACGGCCTGGTCTTCGAAGACGCCTCGCAGGCCGGGAAGGTTTGCCAGGTCACGTTCGAACGTGGACTGCTGACCGAGACCTCGGGTGCGTCGGACGAAGTAGTCAAACTGCTGCCGCCGCTGACCATCGCCGATGACGAACTCGACCAGGGTCTGCACATCCTGGGCGATGCCGTCGAAACCGTCTGCAGCTGAAAGGGAACATCCGAATGATCGTGCGCACCACCGAAGAGATCACCGGCACCCATCGTGATGTCGGCGCCGAAAGCTGGCGGAGCAAACGGATTGTGCTGGGCGGTGACGGGGTCGGATTCTCGTTCCACGAGACCACCATCGAGCCCGGTACCACCCACGTCTTCCACTATCAGAACCATGTGGAAGCGGTCTGGCTGGTGGAGGGTGAAGGCACCCTCACCGATCTGACCAACGATCGCACCTACGATCTCGCCCCGGGCACGATGTACCTGCTCAACGGGCACGAGAAGCACGAGGTGCGGACACGGACACGGATGCGGATGCTGTGCGTGTTCAATCCCCCTGTCACGGGGCAGGAGGTGCACGACGAGAACGGCGTCTATCCGTTGATCGCCGTTCCGGCCGACTGAGAGGAAGGACGAACGACGTTGGTTGACAATCGGATCGATCGCTATCCGACCAGAACCGCCGAGCGCTTGCCGCGGCAGGAGCGGCACGACGCTACTGTGTGGGGCCGGATGGGCAACGCGGAACTGGCTGCGTTCGATACCGACGGATACGCGATTCTGGATCGTTTGCTGGCACCCGAGGAGGTGGCCGAATACGCCGCCGAGATCGATCGGCTGGCGAGCGATCCGGAATTGCGGGGTGACGACCGGCTCATCGTGGAGAAATCGTCGCGGCAGGTGCGCTCGGTATTCCAGGTGCACACACTGAGTCCGGCGGTGGCGGAGCTGGTGCGAGAATCCCGGGTGGTCGACCTGGCCCGGCAGGTACTGGGATCGGATGTGTACATCCACCAGAGCCGGGTCAACTACCTACCCGGATTCGGCACCGGCTTCTACTGGCATTCCGATTTCGAGACCTGGCACGCCGAAGACGGTATGCCCTCGCCTCGCGCGGTCAGCCTGTCCATCGCGTTGACCGACAACTACCCGTACAACGGCAGCCTCATGGTGATGCCGGGATCGCACCGGACGTTCGTACCCTGTCAGGGCGCGACACCGGACGACCACTATCGGGAGTCACTGCGTGAGCAGGAGATCGGTGTGCCGAGCCGGGCCGATATCACCGAACTGGCCCACAAGTACGGGATAACCCAGTTCACCGGTCCGGCCGGTTCGGCGCTGCTGTTCGACTCGAACATCATGCACGCGTCCGGCAACAACATCACGCCGTTCCCGCGGTCGAATATCTTCCTGGTGTTCAACAGTGTCGAGAACACCCTGGAGAAACCGTTCGCCGCCCCGGCCCGGCGGCCGGCGTATATCGCCGACCGCGAGTTCGCGCCGGTGTAGACGGGACAGTCGCCCACGACGGGGACGAACCCAGTACGGGTTCGTCCCCGTTGTCGTGTCCGTGTCAGCGCTTCCATCGGGGGCGCCGTAGTGTTCGCCGGAAATCGGTTTCGCCATCGACTCGAGCAGACCGGCACCAACTTCGCCGAGGTGAGTCCAGCCGCCGCGGCGGAGTTCGTACAGGTCCCGTCGACGGTGGTGGCGGCGATGGGCTGGTGCTGCGGCCGCTGACGATCACCGGGTGGTTCAGCCGCGCACCGCAGCCAGGCACTCGTCGTACAGGTCCATGATGTCGCCCTTGCCGTCGTTGTCGACCCAGGCCATCGATGCGGCATCCAGGCATGCGAACGCTGTCGCGATCACTGCGCGGGCCCTCGCGTCCGCGCTGCCGGCCGCAGTGTCCATGCGCGCCTTGATCAGTGGCAGCAGGTCTTCCTGGAAGCGCAGTCGCTTTTCGAGCCAACCGGCGCGCAGGGCGGCGGTGTTGTGCAGGAGCCGGAACCGCTCCAGGGCCTGCTCGCGGGTCTCGTGCAGGGCCTGTGCGGCGGCGACGCCTGCGCGCAGGGCCTCCCAGGCACTGGCTTCGGTGGGTTGTTCGCTGATCGCGGCTGTCAGGACCAGTCCGAACCGGTCCTGGTTGCCGCCGAGAAGGTCTTCCTTGGCGGGGAAGTAGCGAAAGAGGGTGCGCTGGGAGACGCCGGCCTCGCGGGCGATCTGGGCGGTGGTCGTCTCGACGTAACCCTGCTCGGTGAACAGGCGCAGGGCCGTTTCGAGGATTTCTCGGGTGGCCAGCTGCCGTGTCCGGTCCCACAGCGTGGTCGGTGCGCCCGTTGCTGTCTCGGCTTCCTGCTTCATCCCATCAGATTAGACCAGCACTGCCAGTCTGGCATAGGCGCGAGGGCTGGCAGTTACTGTCAGATTGTCCTACGCTGCCAGTAGGTGACCGTCGCTGCACGGCCCGCTGCCCCAGGGAAGTGCTCACCGATCACCCCGATTTCTCACGAGCACGCAGACCTGTCACCGGCACGCAAAGGAACACATCATGTCCGCACCTGCAGCTTTGATCACCGGTGGAACCAGCGGCATCGGCAAGGCAACCGCTGAACTACTCCACTCCCGCGGCTACCGCGTCATGGTCACCGGCGTCGACACGTTCGCCGACGCCGGACTTCCCGAAGATGTCGTGGTGGTCCGGGCCGACGCACGGTCCCTGCCGGACATCGACCAGGCGATCGACCAGGCCCGCCTACGATTCGGTTCCCTCGACCTGCTCTTCCTCAACGCGGGCATCTCCCGCCCCGGCCCCATCGAGGCAACCGACGAAGGCACCTTCGATGCCCTGTTCGACATCAACGTCAAGGGAAACTTCTTCACCCTGCAAAAGGCGCTCCCGCTCCTCAACGAGGGCGCCTCGGTCGTGTTCACCGTGGGTGCCGGCGAAGGGGTCGGACCCGCCATGACAGCGGCCAAGGGTGCGCTGCTGCCCCTCATGCGGTCTCTCGCGATCGAACTCGCCCCCCGCCGCATCCGCGTCAACGCCGTCAGCCCGGGACTGATCAACACCCCCGCCTACAGCAAGATGGGTGTCTCCCGGGAAATGATCGAGTCCTGGGCTGCGGACGTCCCGCTCGGCCGCGTCGGTACTCCCGCCGACATCGCCGAAAGCGTGGCCTTCCTCGCCTCGGACGCCGCGAGTTACATCACCGGCGACAACCTCATCATCTCCGGAGGCATGGGTGTTCACACCCACCCCTGACGAGCAGTTCGACACCTGGCTCCGACCGAGAGCGTTCACCGACCCCGGTGAACGGGCCGCGGCCTTCGTACCGGTCTGTTCGTCGCCGGCATGCGGCGGCTCGTATCGCGTAAACGCTGAAAGAGCGTGAGCCAGGCGTCCGGAGACACCAGGCCCACCGGGGCATCGTCCGATATTCCGGCAGCTCGGCAGGCTGCGGCCACCTGCTGGGCAGGGTGGGCCCGGCGCAGCGACGCCGCGAGCGAGCCGCCCACTCCGGAGAACCCGAGTTCGACCAGTCGCCGGTAATCCGCGCCGGATGCGAGCGGGAGCAGTGGGACCGGGCGTCGCGCGATGTGCAGCACCGCGCCATCGACCCGGGGGACCGGGAAGAATTCGCGTCGGTCGATCCGCTCGCCCAGCACGAATGTCGAATCCGGCCAGTGTGTGATCGTAAGTTTGCTCCACCGTCCGTAATCGCCGCTGTGTTTGCGAGCGAATTCGTACTGGGTGAGCAGGGTGGCCGAGGTCAGCCGGTGGGCGGCCAGACACCAGCGCACGATATCGGTGCTGACCGCGAAGGGAATGTTGGCGACGACGGCGAACGGTTGCGGTGGCGGGGCCACGCCGCGGAAGTCGGCCAGCAGTACCTGGATCCGGTGGTCGCCGCAATAGCGTGCGGCGAGCCGCCGCGCGTAGCGCGGGTCCTTCTCGTAGGCCAGCACCCGGCCGGCGTGCACTACGAGATGGCGGGTGAGGATACCGTCACCGGGGCCGATCTCGAGGACGAGATCGCGACTGCCGATACCCGAGGAGCGCACGATACGGCGGGCTGTGCGGGTATCGGTGAGGAAATTCTGTGACAGCGTCTTGCGAGTCGCGGACACGCGGGGACGCGGACCCGGGGCAGTGCGGGACATGGGAGGTCCTCCGAAGGGAGTGGGCCGAATCGAGTTGCGTGATTCGCCCGGACCCATGCCGGGGCGGCAGGCGGCGCCGAAGGCGCCGAGGAGTTCGCGGTGGTGCCGGTTCGACGAACCGGCACCGGTTCACGGCCGACCGATCCCTCGGTGGGGACGGTGCGGCCGGATCAGCGGAGTGTGGGGTGCACCGGCAGAGTCCGAGCTGCGGTGCGCAAGCGGATGTAATACGCGCCGATCGCGCACACTCCGTCGCTGCCCAAAGTTCCCATGGCGGCCAACCCTAGGGTCGTCGGGCGGGGTCCGTCCACCGGTTTTCCCGGGTCGCCGTCGCCGGAATCGAGTCAGGCGCCGACCGTGTCCGCCGAAAGCTCGGCGGTGGCGGTGACCGCACGCGAATCATCCTCGCCCGCAAGGTAACTCCGACTCAGGCGGCGATAGTGCCTGCTGCTCAGCGCGTACCCGGTGAAGAGCAGCCCGAGAACTCCGAGCAGTACGAACACCAGGGCCATGCCCCGGGCCTCGCCGGTGCCGAACCAGCCGCCGATCCATCGCGCGCCCGACCCGTCGGTCATGAAGGGGATGAAGAAGAACTGGGTCAGTGGACTGAGCAGGAACGCAGTGAGCGGTGACGCGGCCTGTTCCACGCTCTGCGCGAAACCGAAGACCCGGCCCTGCCGCTCATAGGGGACAACCTTCTGCAGCACTGTCTGTTCGGCGGCTTCGGCGAACGGCATGAGGATCATGAACACGGCCAAACCGCCGATCAGCAGGGTCGCGGAATCCCGGATCGGGAACCCCAGCATCACCGCCCACAGGGCCAGGTTGATCAGCAGGATCAGCCGCACCGGGTTCGCGGAGGTGCCGGTGCGGGCCACCAGCAGGCCGCCGAGGATCATCACGCCGCTCAGCGCGCCCCAGATGGCGCCCCACGCCTGTACCGACATCATCGACAGCGCATACGGATCCATGAGGGCCATCAGGCCGCCGAACAGCAGGTTGTTCAGCGCCGCGAACGCGATGAGCGGGATCATTCCGGGAATTCCGCGGATGACGCCGATCGTCCCGCGCAGGTCGACGCGGCGGGGCTCGCCCGCCGCGGCGGCGTGGGCGAGCGCTTCGGGCAGGGGGAGACGTCGCAGGTGGACCAGGGCGGCGGCCAGCACGGTGACGGCCAGGATCAAGACGCCCAGCATGCCGTTCCAGCCCACCAGGAGCGCGCTGGCCACCGAGGTGACCAGGTGGGAGACGCCGGTCGTCGTGCCGACCAGGCCGTTGGCGCGATCCCGGACCTGTGCGTCGAACAGGGCGGTGACCATGGTGGGCAGCGCGATCGTCCGCAGCCCTCCGGCGATCACCCCGGCCATCAGGAGCACGATGAACACCCATAGTCGCGCATTCGCCGGATCGCGCCATATCTCACCCGGTGTGATCGAGTAGAACACCAGCGCGACCGCGTAGATGCCGAATGAGACGAGCGCGGAGGCCTGCATCACGGACTTCTTGCGATGGTGGTCGACGATACTGCCGAACCACACGCCCGTGGCGGCCGTGGCCACCAGGAAGATCCCGGCGATCATCCCGGTGGCGAATACGGAGCGGGTCTGCAGGTACACGAAGAACGTAATGCCGAACCACACGGTGAAGTTGATGAACGACACCAGCAGAACGTTCACGAGCAGTTGCGCGAAGGTCCGGACGGTGGGGTCGGTGAGGTCGAGGCGGGTCGCGGCCTCACCGGTGCTGCGTTGCGGGGCTTCCATACTCATGAACTCAACAACCTCGACAATGGTTCAGGTCAAGCGATGACCCGGCGGATATCACCACCTCTGACTGTCGTGGCCGCCGAAACTGATCGCTGAACACGAAAAACGTTGCACGAGAACCGGCTACAGATCAACGGTCGTCACGGGCCACGGCGCGGCGGGCCGGGCGACCGTGGCGATCACTTCCTCGGCGACGGCCTGGGTCCGCCACATCCGTGCCTCGGTCACCGCGCCGCGATGCTCGAGCAGATCCGACAGAGCCGCCATCGCGCGGATGAGCCGACGCCCGGCCGCGACCCGCCACCACCGCTCCGCGGCATCGAATTCGTCGTGGCGGAAATAGAGCATGCCCAGGTCGTACGCGGCGGCCAGATGGCCCGCTCGGGCGGCCTGCGCCCACAACCGGCAGGCCTGTTCGTCGTCGCCCTGGGCGCAGCAGACCGCACCCAGACCGTAGTGGCGGTCCGCTACCGTATCGGCGCTGGTCGCGGTCTCCGAGGCGGGCAGCGGCGCGAACGAATCGTCGGCGATCGTATCGATCATCGAATGACCGTCCGTAGTCGCCGCTTCGTCGTCAGGGGCGGGGTGGAAGGTCAGCGGTACCGCGAAATACGACGCGGACAGCGGGAATACAGCCGGATCGGCGGACGACACCGGTGACCGGAGAGGTTCCGGGCCGTAGTCCGGGAGATCCGGGTCGCTGATCACCGGGACGAGGCCCGTCTCATCCGGGGCTTCGGCCCACCCGTGTCGCCCGGTCGGACTCTGGACGTCGGGGAAGTCGTGCTCGGCGGTGCGCGTGTACCACTCGTCGGGCCCGGTGAGCAGGATGGCGGTGCCGGGGTCTCGGGTCGCCGGAGCGGCGTTCGGCGCAGTGGCCCAGCGGTCGGCGATGCCTCCGATGTCATCGGCGTCTCGCGTTCGCAGGAACAGATCGGACAGGCTGCAGGGATAACCCTCCACCTCGGCGTCGTCCGGAACTGCCGGGCCCGCCGCATCTGCTCCGGTTCGGTGATGCTCGGCCGTCACGCGGACGGCCACGGATTCGCCGGAGGTATCCGAACGTGGGGGACCGCTACCGGTTTCGGGTCGGGGGGCCGGCACCGAGACCACCGGGACCGCGCCGGTGCTGGGGGTGAACAGCCGTGGATGCGGGTCCAGGGCGGTGCTGCGGACCTCGACCACCAGGTCGGCGAAATGCGGTGGCCCCTCGCCCATACTGCACCACAGCACGGTGCGACCCGTCTCGGTGCGCTCGACGACGATTCCGTAGTTGCCCGACCATGATCGCGGTTCGCCCGCGGCGTCCGCCCAGACCGGAGTGAGCGCGAACAGGGCGCCGGGGGCATTCGCGGACAGATCGAAGGTGACACCGCGTTCGAGGGCGTCCCGCCAGATGTCCACCCCGGTCAGGTGGCGTTGATCGATATCGATGTACCCGTCGACCATGGTGAGCCCGATCCCGACTCCGGCCAGCCCCGTCGGTGGTGTGGCCGACAGCAGTGTGACGGTGAGCGACGCGGCGGCGGTGGGCAACTGCTCGCTGTAGAGCGGATACACCGTCGCGCCCTCCCAGTCGATGGGTTCGGCGCTGCGGTACCGGGTCGCCAGGGTCGGCGGCTGATCGACGGAATCGGGCGCGGATTGCTCGAACGACGCAGCCGTATCGAGAGGGTCGCCCGTCAGCAACGGTATGGCATCTGGACGGCGCCGCCGTAGGTACCTCGGTAGCTGTCCGGCACGCGGTGTCGTCGCGGGCTTATCAGCCTGCGATGGAACTACTCCGGTCAACGACGATACCGGATCGAACATATCCTGCCCCGCCTTTCCCACCGCTCCCATTCACCCCGCAGCAATGCGGTGGCTATACCGTACTAGCCGAATCCTCCGCGCGGGGCCCGATTCCGTGGGTGACAACACGTTCGGTGCGGCGATATCGTGCCCGGGCATCCTGTGATGCCGATGAACTCGCGAAAGTCGTTGTGCCGCAAAGTGTCGACGCGCGGCGGAGAGGGCCCCCGGGAATTCGGACGTCAGTGGGGAGGGTCTACGGCCGGTGAACGGCCGATGGTGCGAATGGAAGGCGGGTGCGTCGAGTGAACCATTTATGTGTAACCGCCGGTTACACATAAATCTATTTCCACATGATGACGTGGTGGAAGGTGCCGAGAATGCGGCTACCGAGACAATACACGAGGCGGGCGCGGGCCGCCGCCCCGGGGTATCGGGGGCGCCCGGCGGGGGCGGTGACCGCAGATCGCGGATCTCCGAGATCCGTGCGCCCCGGCCGAGGTTCGGGTGGCAGAGGGCGCCCGCGAGGGTGTCGGCCGAGCGATGATCCCGGGTCGCCGATAGGAACGGGCGGCGGATTCGGCAACACTCGTCCGATGGTCATCGGCGCGTCATCCGGTGGCCACGGGGCGGTCGGGTGGTGCGGCGCGGCACCGTGGTCGCCGACCACGCGCTGGGGCATTCGGTGCACCCGGAGGTACGCGGACTGGAACCGGCCCGCTGGTATTTCTACCGCTTCCGGGCAGGTTCGGCGATTTCCCCGGTAGGGCGGACCCGCACGGCCGGCCCGGTCGTCGCGGCGGAATTCACCGGCACATCGATCAGCAGCGGTGGCGACGGGATGGACCAGGGAGCGCGCGGCGCCGACGTACTCGCCGCCAACGCGGAGAGCCGCGGTCAGGGGAGGTTCATGCGCTGGGTCGGTGGGAATTCGACCGGTAGGGCGGTGAGGGCGCGGTGGAACGGTCCCGGTCGCCAGGACGGCTCGTCCCGGACCGGATCCGGACCCAGGTCGGGAAGCGCGTCCAGCAACTGGTCGACGGCTTCCTCGGCGAGCAGATAGGTGATCGACCGGGCCTGGGCCGGACAGGCGTGTGGACCACCGCCCCAGGCGAGTTCGCCGCCGGCGCCCGGATAATGCGCGCCGGACCGGTCGGGATCGCCCGCGCAGGCCGCCGGGCTGACGAGGACCGGTTGATCGGCCGGCAGCCACACATCCTCGATCAACACCGGAAGCGGCGGGTAGACGATGCTGTGGTTCGCCAGTGGTGGGTCGGCGGACAGCACCTCCTCGAGCGCGTCCCGGGTCGGCGGCGCGAAACCGACGTGGTTGGTCGTGAACCGCGGATCGGTGAGGATCAGCAGCACCGTGTTGGCGATGAGGTTGCGCGGCGATTCCGTGCCCGCCTGGTAGATGGCGAGAAGCTGGTGTACGAGCTCCTCGTCGGTCAGTCGCGCCGGATGCTCGATGAGGCGGGTGGTGAGGTCCCCGCCGGGCTCGGCGCGTTTGGCGGCCACGAGTTCGGCCAGCACCGTGGTGGCCGTAGCCTCCGCGTCCTCGTCGCCGTGCATATCGAATATCGCGGTGAGAACCGGCGTCAGCCGGTCGGCGAGAGCGGGCGGGCAGCCGACCAGTTCATCGAGCACGTGGAATACCAGCGGTCGCGCGTACTGGTCGATCAGGTCGGCGGCGCCGTCTGCGCAGAACTGGTTGATCAGGTGGACCGCCGTGCGCGCGATCACGGTCCGTAGCGAGTTCAGGTCCACCCCGGCGAGGGCGTCGACGGTCACCGCGCGATAGCGCTCGTGCTCGGAGCCGTCGGTGCGCAATGCGTTCGGCCGACGGCGCATCACCGGCACGACCGGTAGGCCGGCGGGTACCTTCTGCTGCCAGGCTCGTGGATCGGCCGGGAAGTGGACGGGGTCGCCGAGAATGCGGACGGCGGTGCGATGGCTGACGACGAGCGTCGCCGGGACTCCGGGGGCGAGATCCACGGGGGCCAGCGCGCCGTGCCGGGCGCGCATCCGCTGATAGAAGCCGTGCGGATCGGCGGCGAATTCCTTGGTGTATATCGGTGTCCGGGATCCGCTGGAATCGACGGACGAGGAACTTCTGCCGCGTCTGTTCGCCGGCTGCAGCCGGGACGGCCCTGTCACTCGAGTACCCCCTGTGGTCGTGCGCCCGCTTCCGGGCGGGACTGTGGGCGGCCGAAAGGAAATTCCTGCTCGAAAATATTCGGCCAACGCACGTTTCGCATCTGGCGAGAGATGATACCCAGGCCGCCGCGAGGGGCGCATACGAACCAGGGGTGAGTCGCCGGGGGCGGGCGTCGGCAGGACGGCGGTTCGCCGGATCAGCCCTCCGCCCTCACCACCACCGGTTCCACGACCCGGCCGATATCGAGTTCGACGATCCGGTACGCACCGGAAACGCGGCCCGATTCCGCTGTCCGGCGGTGGTTCTCGCGGTCCGCGGTCAGGATGAGGGTTGGCGCGCGGCCGGCCGGGGTGTGGCCCGCAGTTCGATAGCGACCAGTAGCTCCACCAGATCGGTGACACTGCGAATATTGCGGCCGGTGAGCTGCTGGATGCGTCGCAGGCGGTATTTGGCGGTGTTGTGATGGATGCGGAGTGCGTCGGCGGCTTCGCGCAGGTTCATATCGGCAGCGACGAAGGCGCGGATGGTGTCGGCCAGCACCGCGCCCTTCGCCTGATCCTCGGTGAGCGTTCTGGTGATCCGGGAATCGACGAGAGTGCGCGCGGTCTCGTCCGAACTCAGCACCAGATAGCGGAACGGGGTCAGTTCCGGCAGCGCCATGACCCCGCCACCGTCCGGCAGCAGCTCCAGCGCCGCCCGGGCCTCCTGCCTGCCGCGGGGGAGGTGGTCGACGCCCGTGAGTACGGTGCTGATGCCGAGCGCGGTCACGATCCCCTCCCCGGCGAGAGCCTCGCGGGTGCGCCGCAGCCGCGCGCACAGATCCTCGACGGTCCCGGTGCGGCCGAGGCCGGCGACGGCGACGATATCGGTGTCGCCGACCACCGTCAGCGTGCGGTGCCCGTTCACCGCGGTGCGGGTCAGGGCGGCGGCGGCGATATGCGGAGCCTCGGTGTCGGCGGGTTCGCTTCCGCGACGGTCCCGGGTGCTCAGCGCGGTCGCCGTGACCACCACGAGGCGTTCGGGATTCGTCACCCCGATACCGTGCGTGGCCGCCAGCGCCAGTAGCGGACCACGCTCCGGCAGCGACCCGCCGAGCAGGCATTCCATCAGGTCGCGGCCGTCGCGGCCGGCCTCGGCCGACTGGTTCTGCTGGAACTCCAGGTACGCGTGGGTGGCGTGGGCGCTGACCAGATCGCAGTACCGGGTCAGCGGCAACACCATGGACAGGGTCGCCTCCCGTGCGGCCGGGGAGTCGCCGGCGTGCGCGACCAGCGATTTCCAGAAGGCCTGCTGGCCGAGCCGGAACGCGGTGATGTAGTCGACCAGTGGGAGACCGGATCGGGCCCGGCGCACCGCCGCGCGGCGCGTAGAGGCGAGATCGGCCGGGGTGACCCGGCGCTGATCCAGCAGCGCGCCGAGGCCGGTCCGGCACAACCGGGCGACCTGATCGTGCACATCGGCGCGGAATTCGCGGTCGCGGCCGGCGTATCCGGGGATCTGCGCCAGTATCGCGGAGCTGCTCCGATCGGCGATCTCGTCCACGTGGTCGTAGATGCTGCCGACGATCCGGGTGCGCTCGACCTGCACCGGCTCGGGGATCGACACGAGGGCAGTCTGTGATCCAGCTGACATATTCGGATGGTCCACGGCGCGGCCGGGAAAGTCAACACAAGGCGGCATTTGTATCAAATTATCCGCCGGTCACTTGTCCGCTGCGGACAAATCGCCCACCGATAATTGGGACGCGGCGGCTGATGTGTTTCATTCTGGCCGCTCTTACGCTGACCTGACCCATAGCCGGTCCAGCGGACTGTGCGCTGCCCCACAGGATTTCGACCGTGACCACACGACCCGGAGGACCCATGCTCGAGATATCCGGCCTGACCGTTCGATTCGGCGGCATCACAGCGCTCGACGATGTCGGGTTCACCGTGGCCACCGGCGAAATGGTCGGCCTCATCGGGCCCAACGGCGCAGGTAAGACCACTCTGTTCAACTGCCTGACCAGGCGTTGCTCCCCCACCTCGGGTGCTGTGAGCTATCTGGGCACCGACCTGTTGAAGGTGCGCCCCGACCTGATGGCCCGGCTCGGCATCGCGCGCACCTTCCAGAACCTGGGCCTGTTCTCCCGTATGTCCGTCCGGGACAACGTGCTCGTCGGAGCGCACCACCGGGCGCGGTCCGGGTTCCTGGCGGCGGGACTGTTCCTGCCGGCGGTTCGTTCGGAGGAACGGCGGCTGCGAGCCCAGGTGGACGGTCTGCTCGAACGGCTGGATCTGCGCGAGATCGCCGAACGTCCGGCCGCCGGGCTGCCGTTCGGGACGCTCAAGCGCATCGAACTGGCCCGGGCGCTGGCCGCCGGGCCACGACTGCTGCTACTGGACGAACCGGTCAACGGGCTCAGTCACGGCGAGGTGGACTCCTTCGCCGACCTCCTGGCGGGGCTGCGCCTCGACTTCGATCTGACCGTGCTGGTGGTCGAACACCATATGGGCTTCGTGATGGGTATCTGCGATCGCGTCGTCTGTCTCGAATTCGGCCGGGTCATCGCCGACGGTGCGCCGGAGGCGGTGCAGCGTGACCCCGCCGTCATCGAGGCCTATCTGGGAACGGCCGCATGAGCCACCGGTTTCCGGACCGCGAGCGGACCGCGGCACTCCCGCCGAGAGGACACAGATGAACAGCGACCCGTTCCTGGCCGTCACCGGTCTCACCGCCGGGTACGGCGCGGCAGAAGTGCTGCACGGTATCGGCTTCTCGGTGGCCGCGGGTGAGGTGTGTGCCGTGCTGGGTCCCAACGGCGCGGGCAAGACCACGCTGCTGCGCGCGCTGTGCGGCATGGTCGCGGTCCGCGGATCGGTGACCCTGGCCGGTGCCGAAGTCGCCGGCCGGGCGCCGGAGAAACTGGCCCGGCTGGGGGTCGCCCACGTGCCGGAGGGGCGCGGCACCTTCGCGCCGCTCACCGTGGAGGAGAACTTGCGCCTGGGCGGCTACTCCCGGCGTGATCGCGGCAGTGTCGAGGGCGATCTGCGTCGTGTCTTCGATTACTTCCCGGTGCTGCGGGACAAGCTGCACGAACCCGCCGGCCGGCTCTCGGGCGGACAGCAGCAGATGCTCGCCCTCGGCCGCGCCCTCATGTCCAGGCCTCGGCTGCTGCTCCTCGACGAACCGTCGCTGGGACTCGCGCCGCTCGTGACCCGGGAACTCTTCCGCATCGTGCAGGCCATCAACGCAGAGGAACGCACCACCGTGATCGTCGTCGAGCAGAACGCTCATCTGGCCCTGCGCGCCGCGCATCGGGCCCATGTCCTGGAAAGCGGGCGAATCGTCCTGTCCGGTACGGCCGCCGAGATCTCGGCGAACGAACAGGTCGCGCAGTCCTACCTGGGATACCGGGTGTGACCGTGACCGGATTCGCGCAACAAGTCATCGAAGGGCTCAGCGCCGGTGCGCTCTACGCCGGAATGGCCCTCGCCCTGGTCCTCATCTATCGGTTCACCGGGATCGTCAACTTCGCCCAGGGTGAGCTGGCCATGTTCTCGGCATTCCTGGCCTGGCAGCTGGTCGAGAGCGGGACTCCGTTCTGGCTGGCGCTGCCCGCCACCGTCGCCCTCTCCTTCGTCGGCGGCATGCTGATCGAACGGATCGTCATCCGGCCGGTCGAAGGCGCCCCGGAACTCACCCTGGTGATCGTCACCGTCGGACTGTTCTTCTTCGTGAACGCGGCCGCGGGATGGATCTGGTCGTACCAGCTGAAATCGTTTCCCGATCCCTTTCCGGACGGTTCGCTGCGCCTGGGCGGCGTCACCGCCGGATACAACAGCCTCGGCGTTCTCGCCGTCGTCGCCGTGGTGATGACGCTGCTGTATCTGCTGTTCCGCTACACCAGGATCGGCCTGGCCATGCGCGCAGTGGCCGCGAACCCGCAGTCGGCGCGACTGGTCGGGATCAGTGTCGGGACCGTGCTGGCGCTCGGCTGGGGTCTGGCCGCGGCGGTCGGGGCGGTGTCCGGTGTGCTGTCGGCGCCGCTGCTGTTCCTGGAACCCAACATGATGGGCGGCGTTCTGATCTACGCCTTCGCGGCGGCCACACTCGGCGGTTTCGACAGCCCGGGCGGCGCCGTGGCCGGCGGGCTCATCGTCGGCGTCGCGGAAACGCTGGCCGGGGCTTATCTCGACGTGATCGGCACCGAACTCAAGATCGGCGTGCCGCTGGTGATCATCCTCGGCGTGCTGTTGCTGCGGCCCCAGGGGCTGTTCGGCACGCGGGTGGTGGAAAGGGTATGAGCGATATGGGAATCCGGAATTCCACCGTGGCGCCGGACCACGTACCGCCCGCCGCCGACCGGGTGAGCCGGCGTGCGCACCGAGCCGGGCCGAGGCGGATCACCGCATCCGGGATAGCGGTGGCCGTTCTGCTGGTGGCGGCCTGCTGGGCGCCGTTCGAACTGGCTCCGTTCCATACCTTCCAGCTGTCGCTGGCCATGGTCTACGCGGTCGCGCTGCTCGGCCTGAACCTGCTGGTCGGCCATACCGGGCAGATATCGCTCGGCCACGGGGCGTTCTTCGCGATCGGCGCGTACACCGCGGCGGTCATGATGGACCGCTGGGACACACCGTATCCGGTGACGTTGCCGGCCGCGGCGGCCGTGGCTTTCGTGCTCGGGCTCGGATTGGGGATACCGGCGCTGCGGCTGCGTGGACTGTATCTGGCCCTGGTCACCCTGGCGATCGCGATCTTCCTGGTTCCGCTGCTCAAACGGTTCGAATCGGTGACCGGCGGATCGATGGGGCTGACCCTGGACAAACCCCGGCCGCCGGGCTGGAGTGGGCTGGCCGAGGACCAGTGGCTGTACTTCCTGGCGCTCGCACTCACCGCGGTGAGCTATCTGCTGGTCGGTGGACTGCTGCGGTCCCGGGTCGGACGTGCGCTGCACGCCGTGCGGGACAACGAGGTCGCGGCCGAGGTGATGGGTGTGCGGCCGGCCTTCTACAAGACCCTGGCCTTCGCGTGGGGCGCGATGCTCGCCGGCGCCGCCGGCTGCGTCTACATCTGGGTGATCGGCTACGTCTCGCCGGATTCGTTCACGCTGACCCTGTCCATCACGTTGCTCGCCGGCCTGGTGGTCGGCGGACTCGGCGGACAGTGGGGGCCGCTGCTGGGCGGACTGTTCGTCATGTACGTCCCGAGTTTCGCTCAGGACGTCAATCAGGCCGCGCCGGGAGTGATCTTCGGGCTCCTCATCATCGCGGTCATGTACCTCGCGCCGAATGGATTGGCCGGACTCGTCGGCCGGGCGGCGCACTGGCTCGGATACCGAGTTAGGAAAGGAAAAACCCATGCGCACTAGAGCGATACAGGCGGTGGCCGCTACGGCCGCGGTTCTGCTCGCGGTCGCCGGATGCGGTAACCGCGACGGGGCCGAAGGCGCCGTCGCCTCCGGCGACTGCCAAGGGCAGCAGACGACGGGGCTCACCGACACCAGCATGAAGCTGGGCGGGGTGTTCCCGCTGTCGGGTCCGGCCTCCGCCTACGCCGAGCTCCCGAAGGGTATGCAGGCGTACTTCGCCTACGTCAACGCCGAGCAAGGCGGTATCGACGGACGCAAAGTCGACTACCTGCTGCGCGACGACGGCTACCAGCCGCCGAAAACCGTGGAGGAGACCCGGCGGCTGGTCGAACAGGATCAGGTGTTCGCGGTCCTGTCCACCCTCGGGACGCCCACCTCGGCCGCCGTCTGGGACTACCTGAACCAGCGCGAGGTGCCGCAGATCTTCGTCGCCGGCGGCGCCACGCAGTGGGGTGTGGGCGACGCGCACCCGTGGACCATCGGATGGCAGCCCAGCTACCAGGCCGAGGGGCAGGTGTTCGCGCGCTATGTGAAGGAACAGAAGCCCGACGCCACCGTCGCCGTGCTCTACCAGAACGACGATTTCGGCAAAGATCTGCTGGCCAGCTTTACCGAGGCCACGGCCGGCAGCGGTGTGCGGGTGGTCGCCGAACAGAGCTACCAGGTCACCGATCCCACGGTGGATCCGCAGTTGCGGAATCTGGCCGGTTCGAAAGCCGATGTGCTGCTGAACTTCGCCACACCGAAGTTCGCCGCCCAGACCCTGGCGGCCGATGCCCGCAATCCGGAATGGAATCCGCTGCACATCCTGAGCCAGGTTTCCAGCACTATGAGCGTGCTCGCGCCGGTCGGGTTCCCGAATGTGCAGAACGTCGTCACCTCGGTGTTCGTCAAAGACCCCGCCGATCCGCAGTGGGCCGCCGATCCCGGGATGCAGCTCTACCGCGACAAGCTGGCCCGATACGCGCCGGACGCCGATCCCAGCGATGGATACACACTCGTCGGCTGGGCCATGGCACAGAGTTTCCACAAGACCTTCGACGCCGCCTCCTGCAAGACCCGGGAGGGATTGCGGGACGCGATGCGCGCGCTCGACGACGTCGAGATCGATCTGCTGCTCCCCGGGGTCACCCTGCGGACCGGCGACGGCGACGGCTTCCCGATGGAAGCCCTGCAGATCCAGCGGTTCCAGGGCGACCGCTGGGTGCTCGCCGGTGATCTGGTCGACACCGCCGGTCGATGACCGGCCCTACCCGATACGTCCGCGGCGCGATCCGGCGCCGGCGGCCCGCCTCGATATCAAGTGATGAGGACACAACCATGAAACTCCGAACGAGCGTAGCGACGGCCGCGATTGCGGTGGCGTCCCTGGGCGTCGCGGCGGCCCCGGCCCATGCGCAGCCCGCCCCGGCCCCGCGGGAGCTCACCTACGAGATCACGCAGGAGGGTGATTCCGCGGTGGTGGCGACCAACGGCAGATGGCAGGCGGTCGGCGATCAGCTGATCCTGAAGGCCGTCGACGACACCCCGCTCACCACGGTGCCGCTCACCTATCGCAAGGACGATGTCGCCTTCCCGATCGCGGCGCAGATCGACGGCGGTACCGCGGTGCTGACCCCGCAGCGGGACGGCGGCGTCGCGGTGGCGCCCGTGTCGGCCCCGGTGATCACTCCGGAACAGGCCGGCAAAGAGATCGCGGAGCAGTTCACCCCGCGGGATATGCAGGCGCTGGGTGTGTTCACCCAGCGTGCGACCATGAGCGCCGCGATCGCCGGTGCGATCGGCGCGGTGCTCGGCGGCAGTATCGGCTGTGTGCTCGGCGCCGCGACCGGCGCCCTGGTGTCCAGTCCGGTCGCGCTGCTGCTGGTGCCGTTCGTCGGCGCGACGATCGGCGGTTGTGTGGCGGGCGCGGCGACGCTGGGCGCCGCGGGCGGGATCATCGGGGCCTTCCTGATCGGTGGCCCGGTCGCTGTTTTCGCTGCCTTCCAGTACTTCTCGACGATTCTGTCGCCGTGCCCGCCGGAGCATCCCGCGTGTAGACCCACCACTCCGTAGTTCCATCGTGGTGGGCGCTGCCCGCCTGCGCCGGCCCGTTCCGTGATCTGGAACGGGCCGGCTCTCGTTCACAGGCCCGGTGGTTCCAGGGTCTCGGCTCGTCGAGGAAGATCTCCGGACTCCGGCCCCCGTCGGTTCGTTCGCGGCCGCGAACACGGTGTGAATGCTATTCTCCCAGATCGAGAAGTCTGTTTCGGAGCGTGATGTATGGCGACGTTCGTCCTGGTGCACGGCGGTGGGCACGGCGGGTGGTGCTATCAGCGGGTGGCGCGATTGCTGCGGGCAGGTGGGCACGAGGTCTATACGCCGACGCTGTCCGGGCTGGCGGATCGCGCACATCTGGTCGGTCCCGAGATCGGGCTCGGTACCCATATCCGAGACGTCACCTCCCTGCTGCATCACGAAGATCTGGCCGAGGTGATCCTGGTCGGGCACAGTTACGGCGGCATGGTGGTGACCGGCGCCGCCGACCGCGCCGCGGATCGGGTCGGCAAACTCGTCTACCTGGATGCCGCCACTCCGGCCAACGGGCAGTCGCTGCGTGACGTGGCCGGTCCGATCATCGAGGCTGTCCGGCCACTGGGCAGGGTCGTCGACGGTGTGGAACTGGTACTCGCGCCCGACGAGAACTCCGGGATGCTCTACGGTGTCACCGAACCGGCCGATATCGCGTGGATGGCCACGCGGCTGAGCGCCCACCCGTGGCGCTGCTTCGAAGACGAGCTCGAGCTGCGGGACGAGCAAACCCTGTGGGCCCTACCGCAATTCCACATCGTCTGTACTTCCACCCTGGCGACCCGCGATCCGGCACTCATCGCGCGGGCGCGCGCGGCGGGGCGGCTGTGGGATATCGACACCGGCCACGATCTGATGATCACCGAACCGGCGGCGACCGCCGCGGCGCTCGAGCAGGTCGCGGCCGCCTGAGAACCGCACCGGGCAAGCCGCACCATCCAGTCACGCTGCGCGAACTCGCGGCGACCCCACTGCTGTGGCGCGACGCCGGGTCCGGGACCCGCGATACGGTCCGCGAGATCCTCGACGTCCACGGGGCTTCCGCCCCACCCGCCGTCGAATTCGGCTCGGCGATGGCCCTGGTCGCCGCCGCGCGCAGGGGTGGCCCCGGCGGTACTCAGCACCCTGGTCGCCGCACCGGAACTCGCGACCGGTGCGCTGTATCGGGCGCGGCTCGCCGATTCGGTGGTCTCGAGCAGGTGGTTCCGTGTGATCTGGCGTCGCGGAACACCGCCGGCGGGCGCCGCGGAACTTCTTGTCCGGTGCGCTGTCGGCGGGTGGCGCCTGCCATCGGACCATCGTGGGGCGCTGGGCGGGCCGGATCGCCGAAACCTCTGACTCGACTGCGGCCACCCTTCATCGGGTGGCCGCAGTTGTATCACCGGTCAGACGAACAGGGCGTCGGACGTCTCCTCTGATGCCTGCCGCTCGACCGCAATGGGGATGGACTTCGACACGGCAACACGAAGTGACCCGCCACCGGCCAGCGCGACTCGCACGAACTTGGTCGCATCGCCGGCCTTCAAGGCGTTGGCGACGTCCACCATGAACACCTCCGCCCCGTCCGGATCGATCCGATATTCGTGCCTGCCGTAATGCAGTTTCGCGACTGCCAATTGGTTCCCCTCTCGTCGTGACCCGACGCGCCCCGAAGCATATGCCCGAGGACGGAAAGATTCGTGGCGGTTGCGCGATGTTCGCGGGGGCTCGCTCGTGTCGCGTGAGTCGCGAAATCGGGCCTACTCAGGCGGTATCCGGCCGTGAACAGCGGTAAGTTCCTCGAGTCCGCATAAACATCCTAGTTATCGAGTAGAAGGTTCGAACCGAAATGGCCGATATCCGCCTCGCTGTCTCCGATTCCGTCGCCACCATCACACTGGACCGCCCGGACAAGCTGAACGCGTTCACCACCGCGATGGGTGAGGAGTTGATCGAGGCGTTCGACGCCTGCGACCGCGACGACGCGGTACGGGCGGTGGTCGTCACCGGTGCCGGGCGCGCGTTCTGCGCAGGCGCGGATCTGTCCGCGGGCGCGCAGACCTTCGTCGCGTCCGACGATACGGCCGCCGAGGAATTCCGCGACGGTGGCGGCGAAGTGGTGCTGCGGATGTTCGAATCCCGCAAGCCCGTCATCGCCGCGATCAACGGCCCCGCTGTCGGGGTGGGGATCACCATGACGCTGGCGGCGGACTTCCGGCTGGCCGTCGACACCGCCCGGATCGGGTTCGTGTTCAACCGCCGCGGCATCGTCCCGGAATCCTGTTCCAGCTGGTTCCTGCCGCGACTGGTCTCGATGCAGAAGGCGCTGGACTGGGTGTACTCGGGACGGCTCGTCGATGCCGCCGAAGCGCACGAAGCCGGGCTCTTCTACGGGCTGCACTCGGCGGAAACCCTCCTGGACGAGACGTATGCGCTGGCCCGCCGGATCACCGAGCATTCCGCACCGGTCTCGGTGGCGCTGTCGCGGCAGCTGCTGTGGCGCGGGCTCGGCGCCGATCATCCGATGGTCGCGCACCGGGTGGAATCCCGGGGCATCCGCAGCCGCGGTGCCAGCGCCGATGCCGCGGAGGGGGTTTCGTCGTTTCTGGAGAAGCGCCCCGCGAGTTACCCCGACAGTGTGGTGCGGGATCTGCCGGAAATCTTCGGCGACGATCTCCCGGTGCCGCCGTTTCGGCGTTGACCCGTATTCGCCGGTGGCAGTGTACTTTCGGTGACATATATCGTCGGCAAAGGTGAGTTCGCAAAAGTGCGCGGGAGCCATGAGGCGGGTCTAGGATCTGTGGCACAACGAGTTTCGGAGGTGCTGCATGCCAGACGAAGTCCTGGCGCCCAATATCGAGCTTTTCTCCCGCAACGGTTTCGCCGGCCCGAACACGACCATCGTGCGCGCCCAGTACCGTCCTCGTTTCCTGCGTGCCCGAGGTGAGTACGTACCGCGTCGTTTCCACACCTGGGACCTACCGGCCGGAGTGTTCGCCGAGCCGAAGGCGCTACCGGTGCCGATCCTCGCGGGTGAGGGCATCAGTTTCGAGCTGAACCGCCGTTCGGCCGCGACGACCTTCGGTTACGTCAACGTGTGGGCGGACGAACTGCACTACATCGTCTCCGGGCGCGGCGAACTCGATACCGAGGTGGGCACTCTCGAGGTGCGGGCCGGTGACTTCGTCCTGGTTCCGCGCGCGGTGACCTATCGGTGGGGTGAGATCGCGCAGGAGATCAACGAATTCGTCGTGGTCACCGCCAGTGAACTCCACCTCGATCCCGAAGGCGCGCCGGGAACGTTCAACCCCGACCTGCACCTGGACCGGCCCGTCCCGCACGGCCGTCCCGGACTGCCGCTGGACGAGGAGTACGAGGTGGTCGTCCGCACCGGCGATACCTTCACCTCCTATTTCTACGACGTCGACCCCATTCCCTGCCTCGACGTGCTCGGTGCTCCACTCGTGCTGCGCTTCAATATCGAACATGTGCACGGCCTCGGTGTCGAGGAGGGGGGACTCGCCCCGGCTCGGTTGATGAGCAGCACCTCGGGTCACGACTTCGTCTTCGGCACCGGCAGTCGCCGCAGTACCCGGCCGCCGGTCCATCACAACGCCGATTTCGACGAGGTCATCTGCTACGGCATGGGTCCTTCGCCGTGGGGGTCGGTCGATACACCCGGCACGGTCACCTGGACGCCCAAGGGACTCCTGCATCAGGGGCCGGAAGAGGACGTGCGCCCCGGATACCGGGCTTGGCTGGTGGAAACCCGGTCCACTCTGACCATGACCCCGGCCGGGCGCGATATCGCGCACTTGATGGAGACCGATCAATACGGCGTCCATCCGGCCGAAGGTCAGACGGCCGCGGCCGCTCGCTGATACGTTCCGGCCGGTCGGATGAGGGCCGGCCGGAACGCCATCTCCGCTGCGCCGGGCGGTGCGTGCGGGCGGCGCGGCCGCCCGCACGCTCGGCCGCCGGGCGTCATTCCTTCCCGAACGCCTCCGCGCGGAGGAGTTCGAGCATGGTGGGGTTGTCGGTGGTCGTGACCACACCCACCGCGGACCGCAGGTACTCGCCGTTCTCGGCGAGCCGCAACAGGCAGGCCGCCAGGTCGGCGCGCGAGGTGAACCGCCCCTCGGCTCGTTCCGCGGCGACCGTGTAATCGGTGACTCCTGGCAGGTCGAACAGCCCGCTGGGCCGGACGATCGTCCAGTCGAGATCGGCCGCGGTGAGCAGCGCCTCCATCGCGCGCATATCGTCGTAGAGGGTCTTGCCGAGGAACCGGGTGATGAACGGCTGGAGTACCCGGTTGAAGAGGAATCCGGCGTCGGGGTAGGGCTGGGGATCGACCGCGCTCGACGAGACGACCGCGATCCGGCGCACCTCGTGCCGCTGCATGGCGGCGACGATATTGGCCACCCCGGCGGAATACGTGGTGATCGGAGCCCGGCCGTACGGGACGCCGAGCGCGGACAGGACGGCGTCGCCGCCGGCCACGGCCCGCGCTACCGATTCCTGGTCGTACACGTCGCCGCCCACCGTGGTGAGCCGATCGTGCCGGACCGGGAACTCGTCGGGCCGGCGCGTGAAGGCGACGACATCGTGGCCGGCTGTGAGCGCCTGTGTGGTGAGCAGCCGCCCGGTGGGGCCGTTCGCGCCGAAGATGATGATTCGCATGAGAATTCCCTTCGCGAGTGTGGGCCGGATTCGGCCCGGGTCAGTGCCCCCGGGTGTGCGGGCGCCGGGGGAGGAGCAGGACGCCGAACGCGGCCACCGCGGTCACGGTGCGGACCAGGTGGGCGGCCTGCCAGCGATCGCGGATTTCGGACCAGTCGGCAGGTAGCCGCCCCGCGGCCCAGTCCGCCTGGTCGGCGTTGATGGGGAGGTTGACGCTGAAGCTGATGAGCGCGGTGGCGGCAAGGAGGGTCGCGGCGACGGCGGCCGGCAGCCAGCTCCGGCCCGAGCGGTACCCGGCTACCGCGAGCCCGGCGCAGAGGAAGAGCGCGGGCAGCAGAGTGACGCTCGCGAGCACGTCGAGGCGGTCCAGTTCGACCGCCCGGACCTGGGCGTATGTCGGGGCGTCCACCGACCGCAGCGAGGATTCGAGTACGAGGACCCCGAGTAGGAATCCGGCGAACAGTCCGGCGAACAGGCGGGCGGCGAGCCGCAGGGCGGCCGTGAACCACGTCGGGCCGGGGTTGCCGTCGGCGTCGGGTCGGGGTGCGTCGAGGAGAGGGGTCATCCGATACTCCTGATTTCATAGAATATGAGTTCCATATAATATGAATTGATAGCTATCCGCAAGGGGCGGCCGGGACCGATCGATGACCCGGTCCGGCCGGATCGCCCGGTGCGCAGGCCCCGTACGATCGGTGGATTCGGAGATCATGTGAGGGGAGTATGGCCACGGCGGAATCCGGATCGGCCCGGCAACGCAGGCGGCTGATCGTCGGCGTCAAGGATTCGCTGCGCGCGCTGCGCGTCCAGCTGTCCCTGCTGAATCACCGGGTCGGCTCCCGGGTGGCGCTCAAGGACGTCGACCTCGACTGCCTGGATATCGTCGGCGCCCAGGGGCCGCTCAGTCCGAGCGCCCTGGCCCGCCTCGCCGGGCTGCATCCGGCGACCATGACCGGAATTCTGGACCGCCTCGAACGAGGTGGATGGATCGTGCGCGAACGCGATCCCGGCGACCGGCGCGCGGTGAACGTCCGCGTCGTGCCCGGTCGCAATGCCGAACTCTTCCGGCAGTACGCCGGTATGAACACCCTCATGGACGAGATCTGCGACGGTTACAGCGACGCCGAACTCGAGGTGATCGCCGACTTCCTGCGCCGGACCGGTGCCGCCGGCCAGGTCGCGACCGACCGGCTCGAGGCCGAATAGGCGCAGGACAAAAGGCATACAACCGCGAACGGGCAGGTGCGGGTGCCTCAACTCACAGCTGTATGTGGAAACCTCCCCGGCGGCCGTCTGTTACACCACAGCGTGACTTCCACCGCTACCAGGACGGTCGGTGCGGCGCCCGCCCCCGCCGCCCCCGCCGCCCCCGTGCGCACGAGCTGGCATGTACCGGCGCTGCTTGCCCTCGCGCTCGGCGGGTTCGGTATCGGTACCACCGAATTCGTCACCATGGGGTTGCTGCCCGATATCGCGGACGCGTTCTCGGTATCCGAGCCCACCGCCGGGCACGCGGTATCGGCCTATGCGCTCGGCGTGGTGGTCGGCGCCCCGGTGATCGCCGCGGCCTGCGCATCGATGGCTCGTAAACGGCTACTGGTGATCCTGATGGTCGCGTTCGCAATCGGCAACCTGGCCTCGGCTTTCGCGCCGAACTTCGAGACGCTCATCGCCGCTCGTTTCCTCTCCGGGCTCCCGCACGGCGCCTACTTCGGTGTCGCCTCGCTGGCGGCCGCCTCCCTGGCGCCTGCCGGGCAGCGTGCGAAAGCGGTGGCGGCGGTGATGCTCGGGCTGAGCACCGCGAATGTCGTCGGTGTACCGGCGGCCACCTGGCTGGGCCAGCATCTGGGCTGGCGCAGCGCCTTCGTCGTGGTCGCCGCGATCGGGGCGGCCACGGTGTTCGCCCTGCTGCGGTTCGTCCCGCCGCTCACGGCCATGGTGACCACCAACCCGCTCACCGAACTGGGCGCGTTGCGCCGACCGCAGGTCCTGCTCACGCTCGCGGTGGGCGCGATCGGATTCGGTGGCATGTTCGCCGTCTACACCTACGTGAGCACCACGCTGACCGACGTCGCTGGCCTGAGCGCGGGCCTGGTCCCGCTGGTGCTCATGCTCTTCGGCGTCGGCATGGTGCTGGGCAATATCGGCGGCGGTGTCCTGGCCGATCGAGGCGTGGACCGGTCGATCTTCGCGGCCATGGGCGCCATGATGGTGGTCCTGCTCGTCTTCGTGGTCGCTTCCCACAACCCGGTGACGGCCGGAATCGGCGCCCTGCTGGTCGGCGCGACGGGTGCCGCGTTGGCGCCCGGCCTGCAAACCCGGCTGATGGACGTGGCCGCCGATGCGCAGACTCTGGCCGCCGCCTTGAATCACGCGGCGCTCAATATCGCGAACGCCGCCGGCGCCTGGCTGGGCGGTCTGGTGATCGCCGCCGGCTACGGCTACACGGCGCCGGCGCTGGTCGGCGCGGGACTCGCGTTCGCCGGTGTACTGCTGTTCACCGTGACAGTGTGGGCGGCCCGCCGCGCCTGACCTCTCCGGTTTCCGTTGATCCGCACGCGGATCGCCCGCCGCCGACACCCCGCCCACAATCCGTCCGGTTCAGCCGGGGGCCCGGCGCGATGATGCATCATCAGTGGTGAACATCGACGAATGATCTGCAGTGGTACGCGGTAGCGGGCGAGCAGAGAGGTCGGACGGATGACCCAGCAGGCGCCGGAGCGGACGGCGAAGGTCACGGTATTCACGCTCACGGCGATGGTCGTCGGGTCCATGGTCGGTGCCGGAGTCTTCTCGCTGCCGCGGCGCTTCGCGCAGGAGACCGGGGTGGGCGGTGCGCTGATCGCCTGGACCATCGCCGGCCTCGGCATGCTGATGCTCGCGCTGGTCTTCCAGCGGCTGGCGGTCCGCAAACCGGAGCTGGACGCCGGTGTGTACGCCTATGCCAAGGCCGGATTCGGCGAATTCACCGGCTTCTTCTCCGCGGCGGGATACTGGGCGAGCGCCTGCGTCGGGAACGTGACCTACTGGGTGCTGATCATGTCCACGCTCGGTGAATGGATTCCGGCTCTCGGTTCCGGTGACACCCTGCTCGCCGTCGCGTTGTCCTCGGTGGGGTTGTGGTCGTTCTTTCTGCTGATCCGCCGCGGTACCGAGGAGGCGGCGGCCATCAACCGTATCGTCACCGTGGCGAAAGTGGTGCCGATCATCGTCTTCGTCCTGCTCGCCGCTTTCCTGCTGGATCCGCGGGTGTTCGCGAACAATTTCCGCGGCGCGGATTACGCGGGTTCGCTGTTCGATCAGGTCAGCGGAACCATGCTGGTCACGGTTTTCGTGTTCCTCGGGGTCGAAGGCGCCAGCGTGTACTCCCGGCACGCCCGGCGGCGCGAGGACGTCGGCCGGGCGACACTGCTCGGTTTCGTGAGTGTGCTGGCGATCTTCGCTTCGGTGACGGTGGTGTCCTACGGGATCATGCCGATGAGCGAGATCGCCGAGCTGCGCCAGCCTTCGATGGCGGGGGTGCTGGAGGTGGCGGTCGGTTCCTGGGGCACCGCGTTCGTGAGTGCCGGACTGATCATCTCGGTACTGGGGGCCTATCTGGCGTGGACGCTCATGGCTGCCGAGGTGCTGTTCGTCGCGGCCAAAGACGCTGATATGCCAGGCTTCCTGGCGCGTGCCACCGGCCGCGACGTGCCCATCAACGCGCTGCTGCTCAGTACGGCCCTGTCGCAGATCGTGCTGGTCGTCACGATGTTCTCCGAGGACGCCTTCGATTTCGCACTCGATCTCACCGCGGCGCTCACCCTGATCCCGTTCCTGCTCGCCGCCGGGTACGCGTTGAAACTGTGCCTCACCCGGGAGACCTACGGCACCGACCGTGCGGCCACCTGGCGCGGTGATCTGATCGTCGCCGCGCTGGCGACGATCTACACCGCGTTCCTGCTGTACGCGGCGGGCCTGAAATTCGTCCTCGTCTCACTGATCTTCTACACACCGGCCACGGTCCTGTTCGTCCTCGCCCGCCGCGAGCAGGGCCGCCGGGTTTTCACACCCGCCGAGGCAGTGTTGTTCGCGCTGGTCGCGGCGGGCGGAGCCCTCGGTGTCGTGGCGTTGGCGGCGGGATGGATCAGCCTGTGACCTGATGCCGGGATCCGGCACCCCGAGTTCCAGTAGCGAATTCCAGCAGACGGAAGGGAAGCGCAATGACCGAGAACTCCGGTCCATCCGGGTACGGCGTCTATTCCGAGGTCGGACGGCTGCGCAGAGTTCTCGTCTGCGCACCCGGTCTGGCACATGAGCGATTGACCCCGACCAATTCCGATGACCTGCTGTTCGACGATGTGATGTGGGTCGAGGCCGCGCAGCGCGATCATCTCGACTTCGTGAACAAGCTGACCAATCGCGGGGTGGAGGTCGTCGAGCTGCACGATGTGCTGGCCGAGACCGTGGGCGATCCGCGGGCCCGCACCTGGCTGCTCGACCGCAAGATCGTCGCGAACCGGGTCGGCCTCGGGATGCTCGATGCGACGCGCGCCTACCTCGATACGCTGGCGCCGCGTGAGCTGGCGCGGTTCCTCATCGGTGGATTGTCCACCGCGGATCTGCCGGCCGACTATCGCACCGGGTACGTCGCCCTGGCCCGCGAATCGGTGGGCAGTCCCGAATATTTGCTCCCGCCGCTGCCGAACACCCTCTACACCCGCGACACCACCTGCTGGATCTACGGGGGGCTCACGCTCAATCCGCTGTACTGGCCCGCCCGGCACGACGAAACATTGTTGATGAAGGCGATCTACCGATTCCATCCGGACTTCGCGGAATCGACCGTGTGGTGGGGTGACCCCGAAAGCGACTGGGGTCAGGCGACTCTCGAAGGCGGGGACGTGATGCCGGTGGGCAACCGCGCGGTGTTGATCGGGATGAGCGAGCGGACCTCACGGCAGGCGATCACCCAGTTGGCGAAGGCGCTGTTCGACGCCGAAGTGGCGGACCGGGTGATCGTGGCCGGAATGCCGAAGCTGCGGGCCGCGATGCACCTGGACACCGTCTTCACCTTCGCCGACCGCGATCTGGTCACCGTCCACCCCGGCATCGTCGACGGTATCCATCCGTTCACCCTGCGTCCGTCGGACAAGGCGCCAGGTGTGGAGATCACCGACGAAGCGGGCACTCCGTTCGTGGACGTGGTCGCCCGCGCACTCGGTTTCCCGGCGCTGCGGGTCGTGGAGACCGCGGGCGATGTCTACGCGTCCGAACGCCAGCAGTGGGATTCCGGCAACAACGCCGTAGCGCTGGAACCGGGCGTGGTGTTCACCTATGACCGCAACACCCAGACCAACGCGGCGCTGCGCCGGGCCGGAGTGGAGGTCATCACGATCGTCGGCGCCGAACTCGGGCGCGGCCGCGGCGGTGGCCACTGTATGACCTGCCCCCTCGTCCGCGACCCCATCGACTGAGCCGGGCGCCGGCTTTCAGGGCGTGACGCGCAACATCCGCCCGACCGTGGCCTGCCAGTACGACCGGTCGGGTCCGATCGTCCCGGTCAGCTGGAGTGGTTCGTCGAGCGGTGCGACACCCACCTGCCGGTGGGCTCGCCGCTCGCCGGTCCCGAAATCCACGGCGGCGAAGTAGACCGGGCCCACCTGCTGGATTCCGCCGCCGACCGGAAGCGGTCCGTAGGAGAGTCCGTAGATCAGGCCGTCGGCTCGGGACAGCCGAGGGAGCGAGGCCATTCGGTCGTCGGTCTCCCACACCCGATGGCAGCCGTCCGCGCCGACGTCGATCCGGGTCATGCCGCCGGTGAACGCCGCCTGCGGCGGGTCGCTGGGGCCCGAGGTGGCGGCCGGAGGGTAGCCGAATCCGTAGGTGCTGGGCACGATCAGGGAATTCCCCCAGGCCATCGGGGAGTTCTCGGTGCCCGGTCCGGATGTTCCGAAAGCCGGTGTCCGGCACACCACCGAGCCGTCGGCGGACCGGTAGACGATCAGCTGCGGCCGTGGCGCGTCGTCCACGATCGCCACCCAGGCGTCCCCGCCGGGCCCGAAATAGGTCGGCGTGGTGCCCGAACCCGGCCCCAGCTGGCCGGGTTTGCGGACCGTTCCCGCGTCGTAGGCCTGCCGCCAGACCACCGACGGCACACCGTCGTGCCCGGCCCGCATCTCGTACAGCGCGCGTGTCGTCAGCACGGAGGCGCCCTCGCGACGGAGGCTCAGTCCGTTCGTGAGTTCCTCGTCGGCCGGGAGCCGGGTCGCCCCGATCCGCCCGGCGGCGTCGACGGTGCCGATCACGCCGCCGGTGGTGGCGAACCAGATGCGGCCCTGATAGTCGGGCGCCACGCCGGTGACGGCGTCACCCGGCGGAATACGGTCGCCGATCTCGATCCGCTCGTCGACGAACAACTCCCAGCGGCCGGTGCTGTCCCGGCGATGCGCCACCTTGTCGATGGCGCCCGTCCCGTCGGCGACGACCACCCGGTCGCTGCCGTCGAGATAGCCGTACACGCCGCCCAGCAGTCCGCCCTTCGGCAATTGCAGCGACGCGAGCGGGGCCGCCGATACCGGGTCGAAGAGTTTCACCGTGGGCACGGCGACCTCCGGCGGGGTCGGGCCGACGAACCCGGTGCACAGGGCGAGCGGCAGACCGTCGGCGGCGATGAAGGTCGCACTGCACGCACCGCCCGGGACCGAGGACGCGGCGAGGTGACCGTGGGGACCCGGGCCGGGATGAGGTGTGCTGTCGGTGGACGCGAGATCACCGTGTATCAGTGCGGTGCCCGCGGGGCCGATATCGGGCCCCTCCGGGCTCGCGGACGCGGGGCCGGCGGCCACCAGCAGCGCGGCGGCGACCGCCGGGAACACCCGGCGGACGATTCCGCTGTACGAAGACCGCATCGGCCACATCCCTCCCTGGAGCGGGGCGGCCGGGACCTGCGCTCGCCGCCGCGCCGTTCACCTCCGGTGACAGAACCGCCGTCCGGGTACGCCGATTCCGGTGGCCGTCACTGCGCCGTCCGCGCGATTTCCTCTGGTGTGACCGCGGTTTCGTGCACGGTCAGCCAGCGGTACCGGTGCTCTTCCGGGTCGAGGAGCAGCACGGCGGTCGTGCGACGGTATTCCGGATCGTTCCCGTCGTGCTGGTTCTCCACGAATCGAACCACCGCGGTATCGGCTGTGGTGAACAGCGTTTCGATATCGGATGTCTCGATCACCAGACCGGGGCGGCTGTTCCGGGCCCGGTGCAGTCCGGAAACCAGTTCCGATTTCCGCGCCACCGTGCCCGCGACGGTCACCATCGAGAAGTCGTCATGGTGGGCGGCGGCGAACGCGTCCAGGACCTGCGGGGAAGCGGCCGAACCCAGCCAGATGGCCAGCAGAGAGTGGACTCGTTCGACCTCGGTCCGTGGATCGATCGGTCGGGCGTTGCCCGGTGGTCCACTCGGCGCTGTCATTCTTTGCACCCTACTGGTCGGATGGGGCGCGCAGCGGCACCCCGTCCGCGGCTATCCGGTCTCGGCGGTAGCGAAGCTGTCGAGCCCGGTGAGCTCGGCGGACAGGGCCCACAGCCGGGCCGCGGCGGCCGGATCGACCGCCCATGGTTTGACACCGCCGACGAGCATATCGTCGGTCTCGGCCGGTTCGGCGATATCGCAATCCTGGCAGTACGCGCCCCCGTGATCATTCAACAGCGGGGAGGTGGCGGCCCAGACGGCTGTGGCCGCCCCCTGTGCCGGGGTCTTGAAACCGTCCGCGTGGCGACCGTCCGGGGTGATCCAGCCCTGGGCGATCTTTTCCGGGTGCGGGATATGCCGCTGGAGCGGAGTGAGGATGCTGCCCGGGTGCACGGCGAACGCGTGCAGCCCGGATGCGGCGCCCAGTGCATCGAGGTGTACGGCGAACAGTGCGTTGGCGGTCTTGGACTGCCCGTACGCCGCCCAGTGGTCGTGGTCGTCGTCATGCCGGAAATGCGGATCATCCCAGCGGATATCGGAGAGGAAATGACCGGACGAGGATACCGACACCACTCGCGTCCCAGGTGTCGTCAAGGCGGGTCGCAACCGGTTGATCAGCGCGAAATGCCCGAGATGATTGATGGCGAAATGCGCTTCCCAGCCGGGTCCGATGTGTTCGGCCGGGTAGGCCATGACCCCCGCGTTATCGATGACGATATCGAGGGTGCGGCCGGTTTCGAGGAACTCGTCGGCGAAGGTCCGGACACTGGCGAGGTCGGCGAGGTCGAGGGGGAGTACCTGGATCCGGGGCATGCCGCCGAGCGCCGCGGTCGCCACCGACGGCCTGCGCGCGGGCACGACGACATCCGCCCCTGCCCGGGCGAGCGCGGCGGTGGCCTCGAGCCCGAGACCCGAGTAGCCGCCGGTGATCAGAACAGTCTTCCCGGTGAGGTCGACACCGGCGAGCACATCGTTCGCGGTGGTCCGTGCCCCGAATCCGGAGCCGATCTTGTGTTGCTTCGCAGTCATGAAGGGAACGTTAGAATCTAGAGTGCAATCTAGGTCAAGCTGTGTGGGAGAGCGGTTGTGAACGATCTGTCCATCGGGGACGTGGCGAAGGCGACCGGCCTCGGCGTGCACGCGCTGCGCTTCTTCGAACGCGAACAGCTTTTCCTCCGTGCGATCCCGCGTACGGCGGGCGGCCGCCGGATCTACGACACGGCCGATGTCGAGTGGCTGCTCCTGTGCAAACGGCTCCGTGATTCCGGGATGCCGATCGCCACCGTGCAGAGGTTCGCCGAACTGGTGCGGTCGGGACCCGGCAACGAAGCACAGCGCTTGGCGCTGCTCGAGGAGCACGAGCGGTCGGTCCGGGAAAGGATCGACGACCTCACGGCGAGCCTCGACATCATCCGGGGCAAGGTCGGCACCTACCGCCGGCATCTGGAGGAAGGGACCGCGCGCGGACTCTGGTCGCCTGCCCCGCCTCATTGAGGCGGCGGTCAGGTGGCGGCGAGAAGTTTTCCCAGCAGCGCGGTGAGCTGATCGCGTTCGGTGGGGGTGAGAGCGGCGAAGGTGCGGTCGAGGAATCCGGGTACGGATTTCTCCGCTTTCGTGAGTGCCCGGCGACCGGCTGCGGTGAGGGTGACCGCATAGGCGCGCCGATCCTCGGGATCGCGTTCGCGGCGCACATATCCGGACCGCTCCAGTTCGTCGGCGATCCCGACCATGACGCTGCGGTCGATCCGCAATTCCGCACCGAGGGCCTGCTGTGAACGCGGACCGACGGCGTCGAGCATCTTCAGGACAAGGTGTTGCCCGACGCCGAGGCCCTGCTCGTGTGCCGCCGCCTCCGCGGCGCGGGCGACGGCGGTCGACGCGCGGCACAGCGCGATATCCGGACGTTCCGCGGCCAGTTGCGGGAAGTAGGTGGTCTGGGTATCGGTCCCTGTTCTGGCGGGCATAGGGATCGTCACTGCCGCACCGGGATCCGGAGCGCCGGGTGCGGGCAGGGGCGAGCCGGAGCGCCGCGCATCGGAAGACGCCCGGCGCACCGGCGCTCAGTGACCGCGGTCGGCGCGGCCCAGTTTCCGTTCGCGCTCCCGTTCGGCCGCGGTGGCGAGATAGTCGCCGAGTTCGCGGCGCAGGGTGGTGTCGAGGGAACGGGCCAAACTGGTGTGGACGGCGGCGACGCCGAGTTCGCGCATCGTGTTCAGCATGCGGGTCGTCGCGGCGATCTCGTCATTGGAGTCCGGGAGCCAGCCGGGGCCGTGCTGGTCGACGATATGTTTCTTGGCCGCGTTGATGAGCAGGCCGCTGATATCGTCGATCCGCGTCGCCACCTCGGCGTAGACCGAGATCAGGGTGCCCAGATCCACACCGTACTCGTGGAGTTCGGTGAACGAGGTGAGCAACTGGGTGTCGGTGATGATCACCGTTTCGCCGTCCACCCGGACCAGGTCCATCCGGCGCAGCTGCTCCACCAGCTCGTCGGCCTGTTCGCCGAGGATGGTGGCCAGCAGCTCTCGGGGGACCTCGAAGGTCTCCTCCTCCGACCAGTTGGCGGTCACGGCGTGCTGCAGCCCCAGTACCTCGGTGAGGTCTTTGCCGGTTTCCCAGCTGGTGATGAAATCCGCGATATGCGCGGTGGTGAAACCGCGCTGGAGCAGGGCGTCGATGAGGCGGAGCCGCTCCAGATGGGAATCGTCGTAGATGCTGGCCCGGCCGTCGCGGTCCGCGGGGGGCGGCAGCAGGCCGCGCTCCTGGTAGGCGCGGACATTGCGTGATGTGGTGCCCGCGGCGCGGGCGAGGTCATCGATTCGATACCTCGGCATCTGTGTCCGCACCTCCCTCGCCCGCCTCGCCGGGTCCGCCGGCTCGAGAAATCGAGTCTAGCCGCCGGTCAGGCGACAGGTGCTACGCGTCGGGCGATCGCCGGTTCGCGTGCCACGACCGTGTAGTCGTCCAGGTCCACTCTCCGCAACTGGTTGCGGTACTGCGTGGCGAAACCCGGGTACATCGTCGCGTTGAACCCGTCTTCGGTGAGGTACCAGCTGCGGCACCCCGAGTTCCAGGTCGTCGCGCCGAGCCTGCGCTGGATGGCCGCGTTGTAGCGGTCCTGGCGCTCCCGCCGCACCTCCAGGATCCGCAGATCGCGGTCCAGGATGATGCCGATCGCCTGCACCAGGTAGTCGATCCGCGATTCCATGTACACCAGTGCCGAATTGTGTCCCGGACCGGAATTGGGACCGAAGGTGAGGAACAGGTTCGGGTAACCCGAGACCGTGACACTCCGGTACGCGAACGCGCCGCGCCGCCATTCGTCGCCGAGCACGCGCCCGTCGCGGCCGGTGACCGGGAGGGGCGTTCCCGTCTTGGAGACGTCGAACCCGGTGGCGAACACGATGCAGTCCGCCCGGTGCTCGATACCTTCGGCGGTACGGATGCCCTCCGGCGCGATCCGGGCGATCGGCCAGGTGATCAGTGTGCAGTTGTCGCGCTGCAGGGCCGGGTAGTAGTCGTCGGTCATGAGCAGCCGCTTGCAGCCCGCCCGGAAATCGGGGGTGAGCTGGCGGCGCAACCACGGGTCGGCGACCTGGCGGCGCAATTGCGCCCGCCCGACCATTTCCACCAACCGGGTGAACGGGGTGTTCCAGACGACGCCGAGCGCCACCGACTCGTGACCGTAGAACCAGGCCTGGCGCGCCAGCGTTTCCGCACCGGGCATATGCCGGTAGAGCTCTTTGGCGAGTGCGCCGGTACGCCGGTTGACCCGGGGCAGCACCCAGCCGGGTGTGCGCTGGAAGACCTTCACCGCCGCGGCCTTCTCCACCAGTTCCGGAATGATCTGCACCGCGCTGGCGCCGGTTCCGATCACCGCGACCCGCTTGCCGGCGAAATCGTAGTCGTGATCCCAGCGGGCGCTGTGGATCGTGTGGCCGGTGAAGGTGTCGAGACCAGGGATGTCGGGATAGCCGGGTTCGGTCAGCGGGCCGGAGGCGAGTACCACCGCGCGGGCGTGGACCGCGTCGGCGCCCGCGATCGAGATATCCCACAGGCCGGTGTCCTCGTCGAACGTCATGCCGGTGATGTTGTGCCGCAACCGTATATGCGAGCCGATCCCGGATTTCGCGACCATCGACTCGATATATCCGAGGATTTCGCCGCTGCCGGAATACGTGTGCGACCAATTCGGGTTGGGCGCGAAGCTGTAGGAGTACAGCCGGGACGGAATATCGCAGGCGGCGCCGGGATAGGTGTTGTCGCGCCAGGTGCCGCCGATCGCGGCACCGCGTTCGAAGACGGCGAAATTCGTGATGCCCTGTTGCCGTAACCGGATGGCCGCGCCGATACCGGCGAATCCCGCACCGATCACGGCGACATCGAGTGGGGCTGTGCTGGTGGTGGTCATCGTTTCCTCGTCACGCGGCGGGGGTGTAGGTGATTTCCTTCGACCACGTCGGGTCCTTGCGCAGCAGCCGCCGCGGGATGCGCCCGGTGACCTTCACCAGGGTGTCCGCGAGCAGGTGGTAGGGGTGTCCCCGGTCGACGACCCAGGTGCCGTGCAGCTTGACGATCTGGTACATCGGGAGCCGGCGGGCGAATTCGCTGCGCTCGCCGACCTTGCGGTAGCGCTCGAGCGCCGAATACAGCTTCTGCTCGTCCACTCCCATCGCGACGATGTTGTCGCGCATCTTGTTCAGCAGCGGCATATAGCTCAGCACCCCGATGAGGAATGTCGGTTTCACCCAGCCGCCGACCAATTCGATGAGAAGTTTGCGCATCTCCGCGTGGCCGAGCACATCCATCACCGCGAAATCGACTGCCAGATGCCGGGATTCGTCGGCATTGATATGCCGGAACGCCTGCTGGCACACCGGGTCCTCGATCTCGTCCATGATGAACTTGACCAGGGCGCCGTCCAGCGCGACCTCCAGCATCGGGATGACCGTGCCCAGGAACGACAGCGACATATCGTCGGCGTACTTGTCCAGGAAGTCGATCACCAGTTTGACGTTGATGTTCGGCTGCGGGATCTCGTCGCCGTCGAGCATCCCCCAGCGCCGCATCAGCGCGAGTTCGGCATTGGCGTGCTTCTGCTCCTCGGCGTGGAAATAGCGGTAGATCTCCCGCAGTGTCTCGTCCGGGGCTTTTTTGGCCATCGCGGCGAATCCGCGCGCGCCCACGTTCTCGATCCACATGAGATCCGACATGAACGGCTTCAGGCGCGCGTGCTGTTCGGGAGTGAGGGTTTCCGCACCGGGTGCGTCCCAATCGATATCGGCCAGCGCCCACTGGCGGTCCTTGATCTTGCCGAGCATGTCCTGGAAGTCCATGGTCGCCATATCAGACTCCTGTTCTCTCTCCGGTGGTTCGCGGTGCCGGTTCGTGCTGCGGCAGCAGCCGCTCGAGCAGGCCCGCGACGGCGGTGTACTGCGCGGGAAACGCGCGTTTGAGCAGCCAGATCAGCTGTGCGTCGGGCTGTGGGAGGACGTGCAACCGGCCGCGGTCGTGCGCGTCGAGCGCGATGCGGGCGACGCGTTCGGGGGAGAAACCGGTCCAGCGCATGAGGGTGTCGGCGAGGTCGCGCGACCCCGTGGTGATCCGTCCGTCGCGGGCGACGTTGGTCCGCACGAAGGTGGGGCACAGGACGGTGACCGCGATATCGGTGCCGCTGAACTCCGCGGCCATTGTCTCCGAGAGCGCGAGCACCCCGGCCTTGGAGGTGTTGTAGACCGCCATCGACGGCGCGGCCGCGAAACTCGCGGCCGACGCCACATTGATGATGCCGCCGCGACCCGCGGCCCGCAGCCGCGGCGCGAATATCTCGCATCCGTGCACCACACCCCACAGGTTGATGCCCAGTGCCCATTCCCAATCGGCGAATCCGATATCGCCTACGGCTTTTCCGCCGATGCCGACGCCGGCGTTATTGATCACCAGGCTGATCGGTCCGTCCAGAACCGATTCGGCGAAATGGGCGAGAACCTCCATATCCGCGCGGCGCGCCACATCGCAGCGGAACGCGTGCGCGGCGCCCGGATGCTCGCGCTCGATGGCGGCCACTGTCTCCGCGGCGCGGACCTCGTCGATATCGGCGCAGACGACCTGTCCGCCGCGTGCCGCGAGTTCGCGGGCGAAGGCGCGGCCGATTCCGCTGCCCGCGCCGGTGACCACCGCCCGGGCGCCGCGAGTGCGCGGGGTCCCGCCGCAGGGTGGGAACAGCCGGTCCGGTACGCCGGGGGCGGAGGTCTTCGTCGACCTGGTCATTCGCTCAGAATCATTCATCAATGTGCCATTTGTCAATGGCAAGTTGTGTGCATTGAGATAGTCGCAGATGAGAGGGTGGAAATCGGCGGACGATCGCGGTCGGCTGGGTGTTCGCAGCTGAGGTTCAGGGTTTCCGAGAGTCTGTGGACCCGTGGTCCGCGGCGGGCGGCGCTCATGGGCGGACAAGGACCAGGTGAGTCCGCGTGGCACGGCCGGTCGTCTCCGCTGGTGCGGCACGATGGGCCCATGCATATCGACCTCTCCGGACGAACCGCGCTGGTCTCGGGCTCCAGTCAGGGCATCGGGCTGGCCATCGCCGCCGCCCTGGCCCGGGCCGGCGCGATGGTGATCGTGAACGGACGTGGGCAGGAGCGCACCGAACAGGCCTGCGATTCGATTCTCGCCGAGGTTCCGGGCGCCTCGGTGCGACCGGTGGCCACCGACCTGGCTTCCGCGGTGGGAGCCGGGATCCTGCAGGAGAAGGTCGGCGAACTCGATATCCTCGTCAACAATCTGGGCATCTTCGAAGCCAAGCCGGTCTTCGAGATCGATGACGACGAATGGCGGCGGTACTTCGAGGTCAACGTCCTGTCCGCGGTGCGGCTCATCCGCATGTACCTGCCGGGCATGATGGGGCGCGGTTTCGGCCGGGTCATGAACATCGCCAGCGACTCGGCGGTGGTCACCCCGCTCGAGATGGTGCACTACGGAATGACGAAGACCGCGCTGCTCGCCGTGACCCGCGGTTACGCCAAAGCCGCCGCGGGGTCGGGGGTCACTGTCAACTCCGTCGTGGCGGGTCCGACCCATACGCCCGGGATCGAGGAATTCGTGCACGACCTGGTGGGCGAGGAGCTGCCGTGGGACCAGGCCCAGCACCGGTTCATGCTGGAACATCGCCCCCACTCGCTCGTGCAGCGCCTCATCGAACCCGCGGAGATCGGGAACATGGTCGTCTACCTCAGCTCGGACCTCGCCTCGGCGACCACCGGCGGGGCAGTTCGAGTCGACGGCGGCTACATCGATTCGATTCTGCCGTGACCTACCGGCAGCTCACCTGAGCGACCACCTGCGGCGCCGGGCCGGTCGGCCCGTCCGGGAGCCCGGCGAGGCGGAGCGGCTCAGGTGATATCGAACTCGTTACTGATTCCGGTCACCGGATACAGGTTTCCGTCCGGGCCCAGGCGGTCGGCGTAGTGGACGAATCGGTGGCGGCCCGGCCGGGCATCGCCGGGGATATCCCAGGTGAACGTCGCGACCGAGGTGGCGGGTACGCGTGTGCTCCAGTGGAAGCGCACACTCCACTCGCCCTCATTGGCGACGCGGGCCCACCTTCCCTCGCTGAGTCGCTGGACTTCCAGGAAGGTGTCGTTGCGGCGTGGGTTGTGCTTGGGATGGGCCGAGACGAATTCGACGAAGGCCTGCGCGCCCGGGGTGTACGAGCCGGCCGGTTGGGTCAGGGTCGCTCCGAAATCCTGTCCCGGCGGCGCGGTGTCCGGGCCGGGCGCCGGCACGAAGTTCGGCTGTAGCTGGGACAGATCGCGCGGCGCCGGCCCCCGGGCGACGGTCGTGTTCGCGGCCAGCGCGGTCGCCAGCCGGGTGAACTCCTGCTGGTAGGCGGGCAACGTATTGCGACCGAACAGCGTGGACGCACCTTCGTACTGTTGCGCGTCGTATTCCTCGGGCGTGGTGACATATTCGTGATAGGCGTTGGCGTAACCCTGCATGAGAACCCGGTCCTGGTCCACGTTCAGCGCCGCCGCCACCGCGCGCCGGATCCGCAGGCCTGCCACGATGGTGAACTCACCGCCGGCGGCGGCCAGATACAGCTCACCGATGCGCACGATCTGGATCGGGACCACGCTGGGCACCCACGGCGCCGGCGGCAGCAGCGTGAACGGCACCGCGACCGCCTTGGGCGCCTGGGCGTCGGCGAGCCACGCGGGAACCGGCTGGTGCGGGTCGCCGAGCGCGTCGAGGAACGGATTGCGGACGCCCTCCTGGATCGGTCCGCCGGGCAACCCCGGACCGTCTTCGACACTGCCCGCGAACAGTGAGACGCCCGCGGCGGGCGGTGCGGTGTGGCGGGCGAGTCCGTCGGGTGTGAAGCGTGCGTCCACGGCGATATCGGAGAGGTCGATATAGCAGAACACCGAACCGACCGGCCCGGCTATCGGGCGGGCATCGGCCAGAGCCGTCCGCGACGCGTTGTACTGGCGTTCGCCGATGATCCGGGTGTTGTCGAACTCGTTGTGGGTGGGTCCCGAGCCGGGCTGGAGATCGAGGTTGGGGGACATATCGCCGGCATTGGTCTGGGCGAAGGCGGCGACGAAATCCGGTGCGCCGTCGAGATAGCGGACACCGTGGTCGGTGTGTTCGTGGGTGAACGACGCATAGCCCTTGTTGTCCGCGCTGATCATCCGGTTCTTGTTGGTCATCGAGGTGTTGTGGGTCGCGAACCAGGTGATCGCGCCGACTTCGCGTCCGCCCTTGCTGATCGACAGGGCGGTGACGGCCGGATCGATGGCTCCTGGGAAGTGCGCGCGGTCCGCTGCGGGGTTGCGGTCGAAGGCGACCCGGGAACGATTGACACTGGCGTCGTGCAGTGCGGAGCGCCCCAGCGATACGGTGCCCGGCCCGAGGTCGGCGTGCGCGGCGCTGATGGCTTCGACCAGGCCGCCGACCTCGGCGTCGTAGACCTGCTGCTGGAAACCGAGGATCGACAGGTTGTAGGCGTAGTCGTGGGCGGCTCCGCCACAGACGGCGTGCGAATGGGTAGAGGTGAGCAGGACATTGTCCTCGGTGTAGAGGTCGCCGAATCTGCGGGCCAGCTCGGTCAATACGCCGTGGTGCACCGACTGGAAGATCATCGCGTTCTCCGCGACGGCGAAGACGACCCGCCGGCCGCCGCCGGCGAATACGAAGGCCCGGGCCCGGGGCCGGAGATGGATACCGGCGGTGGTCTGGTCCTGCTGCGAGTAGCCCATCATTCCGCATTCCGCGGCCGGGCCGGTGATATCGGAGATTCCGAGGCCGATCTCGTATTCGCCGGAATCCGGGGCGGCCTGGGCGCGGGCGCCCGCATGTTCGCCGAGGCCCGGCGCCGTCGCGGCGACCGCCCCGAGCGTGACCGTCCCCAGCGCCGCGGCCGCCAGGACGGATCGGCGCGGCAGCGCGGCAGCGTCCGGGCCGGGTTCGCGGACACGGGGATCGGGAGTTGCTGCCATCGGCGTTCCTTCCTGTTCGAGAGGCAGCGAACCACACTGTTGAACAAACGTCCAGATTTCGTGCGGTCGTGTTCGCTCCGCCGGGTCCGCGCGAGATCTCCGGTGGGCGCGGCGAACAGCGCGCCGCGAGAACATTCGCCGGTGGCCGGGCGGTCAGTCCGGGAGCAGCGGTACAGACAGGCCTTCGCCGCGCCCCAGCAGGGCGGCGCGGGTGACCGCGGCGGAGCCGAATCGAGTGCGCAGGTCGTCGAGAGTCGTGTCCAGGGCAGGCGTGGGACCGTGCTCGAAAGGCAAGGTGAGCTGCTGGGTGCCGGCGTTCTCGAGGTTCGTCAGGGCCGAACCGATGAGGGTCAGACCCTGCGCGGTGATCAGTGGCATCGCGCCGGCCAAGAGTCCGCGGGCGGCGCGCAGGATCGTCTCGGTGTGGTCGGTGGCCGCGGGCAAGGTATGCGAGCGGCTGGCCCGGGTGAAATCGCCGAAACGCATACGCAGCACCACGGTGCGGCAGACCCGGTCCGCGGTGCGGAGGCGGCGGGTGAGCCGATCGATGAGGCCGTGCAGATACGCCTCGATCTCCGCGGGCGTGTGCGGGCGCCGGCCCAGCGCCCGCTGCGCCCCGATGGACCGGCGCCGCCGCCCGGTCTCGACCCGGCGCGGATCGCGGGCCCATGCCAGCGCGTGCAGATGCCGGGCGGCCGCTGGCCCGATGATCGAGCGCAATGCGGGCTCGCCGTATTCGGCCAGCTGGCCGATGCGTTCGATCCCGTGCGCGTGCAGCGTGCTCGCGGTCACCGGCCCCACGCCCCACAGCCGGTGCACCGGGAGCGGATGCAGGAATTCGAGTTCGTGGCCGGGTTCCACCACCAGCAGCCCGTCGGGTTTCGCGACGGCGCTGGCGACCTTGGCGAGGAACTTCGTCCCCGCGATTCCGACGGAGATCGGCAAGCCGACATCGCGGCGCACCCGGTCGCGCAAACCGGCCGCGATCGCGCGCGGCTCCCCGGCGATCCGGCGCAGCCCGGCGACATCGAGGAACGCCTCATCGATGGAGAGGCCCTCCACGATCGGGGTGGTGTCGGCGAAGATCTCGAACACCTCCCGGCTGGCCCGGGCGTAGGCCGACATCCGCGGCGGTACGACGACGGATTCCGGGCACAGTCGCAGGGCCTGCCCGATGTTCATCGGGGTGCGGACCCCGCGGGCCTTGGCCTCGTAACTCGCCGCGAGAACGACACCGCCGCCCACCAGCACCGGTTTCCCGCGCAGCCCGGGCTGGTCCCGTTGCTCGACCGAGGCGTAGAACGAATCCAGATCCGCGTGCAGGATCGAGGCCCGGGTACGCGCGGTGATCCGTGGCCGCCGGTGCACACCCGCGGAATTCTGCCCAGGGCTGCCTGATACCCCATGAGCTGGCATTTCGCGACCTGATTCGAACATATGTTCACATTAGCAGTGTGGGCTGCCGCCCAACCCCGCCCGGCCGCTTCGATAATGCCGGCTGTGTCAGCGGGTGCGCGCTCATGGCCGCCCCGGGCTAGCGTCCGGCGAGTTCGGCGACGACCGGAGCGAACCTGTCGACGAAGTCGGCGCCGAAGACGAAGTAGGAGAAGCCGATCTCCTCCCGTCGCCGCTGGATTTCCTCGGCGGCGGCCGCCGGGTCGTCCGGAAGTACGGTCAGTGCGTCCACCGCGCGAAGCGCGGCAGGGTCGGTGTCGGGCGGCGCCATGTACGGTGCGACAGTTTCGCCGATCACGGGCACGGCGAGCGCGAGCTCGACGTCTCCGCTGGTGCGGAAGTCGCGTGCCAGCCGCTCGACTTCGTCCCGAGGCTGATCCCCCAGCGCGAAGGTGACCGTGTCCGCGACCTCGGCAGCCAGCGCCCGGGCCCGCGGACCGAGTACGGCCATCGCCACCGGTGTGCGACGGTCGGGACCGTCGAGATCTCTCAATGCCCGGACGGTCTCACGTACCCGGGCCAGCCGCTCGTTCGGCGGTACGACGGGCAGTCCCTTGTCGCGGAGTTCGTCCTCGATTCCCGGTCGGCCGGTGCCGATGCCCATCTCGAAGCGGCCGTCGGTCAGCAGCGACAGCGAGTGGGCTTCCCACGCCGTCATCCAGGGCGGGCGTAGTGGGGAGGCGTACACCCAGGTGCCCACGCGCAGGTCGGTGCGGGCCGCGACGGTGGCCAGCATGGGGCCGGGCGCCGGTTGCCCGAGCGGGAAGTCGGGCACCAGCAGCGTCGAGTAGCCGCTGTCGGCGATGCGGCCCGCGCGATCTCGCCACGTCGGCAGGTCGGTGTCGAGCGGGGCGACGACCCCGAAACGAAACGGTCTCGTCATGCCCGGACTCCTTCGTGGCCGCGTTCGGCGGCTCGGGCCGGGCCGCCGAACGCGGCCGGTGTGGTCAGCTTCCGTTCCCGCCGCCGGTATACGCACCGCCCAGGAGACGCCGCCGTCGTCGTCGGCGCTCGGATTCCTTGCCGGGCCGCGGCTGCGTGGCTGCGGGCTGCTGCTCGGCCGGCTGTTCGGGGTCACGCTCGGTCTTGCGGAAGAATCCCATGTCGAGCTCCTTTTCGTGGGGCGATTCGAAGCGATCGGCGGCAGCTCCCGGCTGTCGCTGTGGGTTCGTATCAGGTCGGTGTGGCCGGGTCCGCGGGTGTGGCGGCGGCGACGATTTCCTGTAGGGCGGCGATATGGCCGGTGAAGGCGTCGCGTCCGCGCTCGGTCAGCTGGGCGCGGACCTTGCGCCGGCTGCCGTCCAGCCGGCGTTCGGTGGTGACATAGTCGGCCTCCTCCAGGGTCGCGAGCTGCTTGGACAGCGCCGAATCGGACAGCCCCAGACGGTCTTTGAGGAAGGCGAACTCCGCCCAGTCGGCGGCTGCGAGCGTCGCGACCAGCGAGAGCCGGGTGCTGGGGTGGATGAGTTCGTCGAAGCGGGCCTGCGTCACGCGTGGAACCAGTGCCGTAGGACGCGGAGGATTTCCGGGCCGCCGAAGCCGATGATCGCCGCCACCAGCACTCCCGCCCAGATTCCGGGGCTGCGGTCGCCGTCCGCGTCCAGGGCCATCGCCACGCCGAGGGTGAGGGCGACGAGCGCGCACAGCATGCCCACCACCACGATCGGGGTGCGGCGTCCGGCTACGGCCGCGCTGACCTGCACCTGATCGGTGCGGCGACGTCCGTTGAGCAGCCGCGAGGCGGCGAACGAGTGCCCGACGCCGAAGATCAGCGTCGCGGTGATGATCAGCCATTGCGGCCCGAGGTCCCCGATCAGGCCGAGTACGACCCAGCCGGCGGCCATCGCCCACCAGTATCCGCGTGGCAGCCCCACCTCCCGGGCCACTCGGCCGCGCGCGCGCTCGACCGCATCCAATGCGGCGCGTGCCTGATCCGGAGCGACGTTTTCCATGGTCACCTCACTTTCCTACTTGGAAAGTAAGAATCCACTTTCCCGTCAGGAAAGTCAAGAGGTCTCCGCGACTCGATACTCGCCTCCGAACGACGCTGATACCCGACCGCGGTACGGCCCCTACCGGCCGGCTGCTCACCGGGCAGCCCTCGCCGCCGGGCATCACGTCACCGCGATCACCCGGCTTACCGTTGCGGCATGATCAGTTCGAGATCGTCGGCGCCGACGTGCTCGACCCGGATGCCGTCGACGACGTTGTCGCGGACCGGGGCGCGGTGCTGTCCGTGCTGGACGACGAGCGCTACCCGCGGGCCACGGTCGGCGTCATCACCACCGTCGACAATCTCACCCTGCTCCAGTGAATCCGCCGCGAGGCGCTCGCCGCGAGTTGAGCGAAGGTGGGCATCGACGGCCACGGCCGGTGCCGACGGAAATCCTCGGACACCGTCCACGCAACTTCGCCGAACACACTCCGACCGGTGTTCAGGGTGTCAGGACGAGCCGACCTCGCAGGCCGCCTTTCGCGAGTCGGCGGTGTGCCTCGGCGGCTTGTTCGAGCGGCAGGGTTCCGGCTACCCGCAGGGTCAGGTCATCGGCCGCGAGACCCGCCAGGGCGATTCCGTCGGCGCTGATCCATTCCTGATGGATTCTGATACCGCGCAACGGGATCGGTGGCGTGCCGCCCGTCACGGTGGCGAATGCCCCGCGGTTGCGCACCGCGGCCAGCGCTCGTACACCGAGACCCGCGGTATCCATCGCCGCGTCGACGCCGCCGGGAACGAGCCGCCGGATATCGGCCGCCAGATCGGCGGTGTGACGGTCGACGATCCACTCGGCGCCGAGTCGTTCGAGGAACGGGCCGTCAGCGGGGTCGGCGTGCGCCGCGACGTGCAGACCGCGGCGCACCGCGAGCTCCACGGCGAATCCGCCGACCGCGCCCGCGGCCCCGGTGACCAGTACGGTGCCGCCGGGATCGAGATCGAGCAGGTCGAGGGATTGCGCGGCCGTCAGTGCGTTCAGCGGGAGGGTGGCGGCCGCGCTCGGCGCCACATCGGCCGGTGCCGGCGCCACCGCGGTCGCGTCGAGGGCGATGTAGTCGGCGTAGGCGCCGAGCGAGGCGTCCAGCAGATCGCGCAGCCCGATCACCCGCTGCCCCACGGCGAACGCGGTCACCGCCGGTCCGATCCGTTCGACGACTCCGGCGACGTCCCAGCCGATGCCGGTCGTTTCGCGGGGGGCCATCAGTCCGGCCTCGGCCAGCGCGCCCGCCCGGGTGGCGAGGTCCACCGGGTTGACCGTCGCCGCCTCGACGCGGACCAGTACCTGTGCAGGGCCGGGGGTGGGTATCGGGACCTCGACGGTCTCGAGTGCTTCGGGTCCGCCGTAGCCGCGCGCGATCACCGCACGCATCGTCTTTGCTGTCGCCATACAGCCAACGTATGGAAAGCTGCTCTCCATTAGGAAGTAGGCACTTTCGAGTGCCCAGGGCACCAGGAGGTGTGTTCGATGTCTACCCGCACTGCCGCTCGGCGCCGGAGCGAGGCGAGTGCCGCATACGACGCGTATCTCGCCGAATGCCCGGCCCGGCAGCTGCTCGACCGGATCGCCGACAAATGGGTGAGCCTGACTGTCAACGCCCTGGCGCAGGGCCCGCGGCGCTACAGCGAGCTACGCCGCCGAATGGCCGGTGTCAGTCAGAAGATGCTCACCCAAACGCTGCGCAACCTCGAACGCGACGGTTTGGTGACGCGCACGGTGACGGCGTCGGTGCCGGTGCGGGTCGACTACGAGCTGACCGAACTCGGCTACTCCCTGCTTCCGGTGATGCACGCGATCAAAGGGTGGGCCGAGCATCATATGGACGAGGTCCGCAGCGCTCGTGCTTCCTACGACGCCGACGGCCCTCGATCCTGATCCGGCACACCGGTCGTCCGACGCCGGCGGCCGGGGCGGGTCAGCGGGCGGCGGCTGCCCGCCGGGCCGCCCCGACGGCGCGCTTGGCGATGGCCCAGCGGTGCACCTCGGAGGGGCCGTCGTAGATACGGAACGGCCGGACCTCGCGCGAGAGCCGGGCCAGCGGCAGATCCTCGGAGACGCCGAGGCCGCCGCAGAGCTGGACGCTGCGGTCGACGACGCGGAAGATGGCCTCGGCGGCGAAGGTCTTGGCGATCGAGGTCGCGTTGCCCGCCTGCTGACCGTTGTCGAGTTCCCAGCAGGCCCGCACCAGTAGCGCGCGGGTGGCGGCGATATCGATCTCGTTGTCCGCCACCATCTGCTGTGCCATACCGAGGTTCCCGATGGCCGAGCCGAAACCCTCCCGCTCGGCGATGTAGGCGACGGCGACATCGTGGGCGCGGCGGCAGGCGCCGAGCCAGCGCATCACATGTGTCATCCGGGCCGGTCCCAGCCGGACCTGCGCGTATTCGAAACCGCGGTCTACGGCGCCGAGGACCGCCTCGTCGGCGACGAACAGATCCTCGAAGAAGACCTCGCAGTGTCCGCCGATCATGGAGCGGTCGAGGGTGTCGATATGGCGGCCGACGCGCAGGCCCGGGGTGTCGGCGGGTGCGAGGAACATCGTGGCGCCGCCGCGCTGTCCGGGCTCACCGGAGGTGCGGGCCATGATGATGAAGAAACCGGCGCCGTCCGCGCCCGTGATGAAATGCTTGTGCCCGTTGATGCGCCAGCCGCCGTCTACTTTCGACGCCCGGGTGGCCAGGGCCGACGGGTCCGAGCCGGCGCCGGGGGCGGGCTCGGTCATCGCGAAGGCCGAGCGTAGATCGCCGCGGGCCAGCGGTTCGAGGTAGCGCGCCTGCTGTTCCGGATCGGCGATATGGGCGAGCATGTGCACATTGCCCTCGTCGGGCGCGGCGATATTGAGCGCGGTCGGGCCGAACAGCGAATACCCCGCTTCTTCGAAGACCGGCGCGCGGTCCGACATCGACAGCCCGTGCCCGCCGTACTCGACCGGGGCGTGCGGGGCGAAGACACCGGCCGTCCGCGCCTGCTCCTGCAGGGTGGCCCGGATCCGGTCCCCGCCGGCGGCGGCGATATCGCCGCGGCTCTCGTCCTCGACGGGCAGTACGGATTCCCGCACGAATACGCGGGTGCGCTCCACCAGCGCCTCTACCTCGGCGGAATAGGTCAGATCGATCGGCATCGCAGTCCTCCTGGCGTCCGGCGGATCGCTGAGCCAACCGAGCGATCGCTCCGAGTGAACACTCTCATCAGCGCGGCGAGATGTCAAAAGTATGATGTGAGCTGCGTATATAATTTCGATACGCGAAACGTCGTCGTTCGGATATTCTGAACACCATGCCGGATGAAACTGCCGACTCGCCCCTACCGCCGCACGAGGCGATCCGGGCGGCGCGCCGCGTCGGGGGGCTGTCGCTGCGTGAGGTGGCGCGGCGGATCGGGGTGAGCCCCGCGACGCTCAGCGCGCTGGAGAACGGTCGCACCGGTCTCTCGGTCACCCGCCTCACCGAAGTGGCCGCGGCGCTCGGCGTGCCCGCGCATCAGCTGCTCGCGGGCCACGGGGCTGCGCCGGTATCGGCGCCGAACGTGGACGCCGCACCGGAGCCCGGGGCCTGGCGGGAGTTCGGGCCGCTGGGATACGACCCGGTGCTCACCGCCGCCATCGCCTCGTTCGTCGAGATCGGATATCACGGCACCACCGTGCGTGCGCTGGCCCGCCGTGCGGGGACCAGCGTGCCCGGCCTCTACCACCACTACCGGGACAAGCAGGAAGTGCTGGTGCGCATCCTCGACCTCACCATGGACGAACTGCACTGGCGGGTCGCCGCCGCCCGGGCCGAGGGCTCCGACGGGCCCGAGCGGGTGCGGCTGATCGTGGAAGCCCTGGCGCTGTTCCACACCCATCGCCGGGAACTGGGCTTCATCGGCGCCAGCGAGATGCGCAGCCTGCTGCCCGCCGACCGCGCCCGGATCGCTCGGTCGCGCAGCCGGATCCAGCAGATCTTGGACGCCGAGATCGCCGCGGCCCGGGACGCCGGCGCATTCACCGCACCGCATCCGCGAGCCGCGGGGCGCGCGATCGCCACCATGTGCACCGGAATATCGCAGTGGTACCGCGAGGGCGGTGACGCGACTCCGGAGGAGATCGCGGCGGAGTACGGCCGGTTCGCGCTGGACATGTCGGGTGCGGTGTAGCCGCCCTCCGGTCGCCGGGGCTGGATGAAAACAACTGTTGTGCCTCAGTTTTCGCGGCTATGGTGGTCGTGGACGGGAGCGTGCGATGGCTTTGGCACTGTGGGTGGGTTACCTCGTGCTCGCGGTGATCGCCCTGGCGGTGTGTGCCGGTCTCTTCGAGCCGGAATCCGTGGAGTTCGGGCTCGTGATGATCGGGGTCTTTGCGGTCCTCGGCCTGGTTCTGGTGCTGCTGCTCGACCGCGCGGAGCGCTGGGACGACCGTCGAGACAGGCGCAAAGCCGCACGCGGGCGGAACGCGGCCCGAACTCACCCGCCGGGAACTCGCCCGGACTCCGCCTCGGATTCGTGGGACGGCTACGACGGCGGGGGTGGCGGCGGGGGCGACTGACCCGGCCCCGCCTGTGTGTCCAGACCTCGGCCCCCTGCGATCGCGGCTTCGGCGCAGCCGGATCGAAACGATTTCCTCGGCTAGGGCCGCTGCGGACAATGACTTTCGTCGTCTGCGAAACGAGGATTCCATGTACGATATCCGGCGCCTGATCCTGCTACGTGACCTCTCCGAGCGCTCGACCATGACGGCCGTCTCCGAATTGCACGGGATCACCACCTCGGCCGTTTCGCAGCAACTGCGCATTCTGGAGGAGGAAGTGGGCACCGTTCTCACCCGCCGCGAAGGCAGGGTGCTGCGCCTGACCTACGCGGGTCGCGTACTCGTCGACCACACCTCCCGGATCGTGGCGGCGCTGGAGGAAGCAGAATCCGCGGTGGCCGCCACCGCGGAAAAGGTCACCGGAGTGTTGACCCTGGCGACCTTCCGCACGGCCCAGACGCGGTTCGCGTTACCCGCGGCCGCCGGTCTGATGCGTGAATATCCGGAGTTGCGGGTGCGCGTGGTGGAGTTGATGCCGGTGGAATCGGTGCCCGCCGTGCGCCGGCAGGAGGTGGATCTGGCGATCACCTACGCGTATTCCTTCGGTACCCGCGATCTTCCGCTGGGACTGGCCTCGGAGTTCCTGGGCAACGACCCGCTGGTGCTGATCGCGCCGGCCGGTCTGCGGGAGGAGGTCCGGCGGCGCGGTCTCGTGGCGGCCCGCGACGCCGACTGGATCGCCGCGCGTGACGGCGCACCCTCGATCGCCTCGGTGATGTTCGCCTGCCGGGAAGCCGGTTTCGCGCCGCGGATCCAGCACCGCAGCGGAAGTTTCACCGGGATGGCCGAAATGGTCGCGCACGGTCTCGGCGTATCCATCGTGCCGGAGATGTCGCTGTCCGGGGAACATCGCACGCTGGTGGCCGGCCCGGTGGCCGACAGCATCCGCCGCGTCGGCGTCACCTATCGCCAGACTTCGGCGGGCCGGCCCGCGGTCGCCGCCGCCATCCGCACCCTGCGCACGATCGACGCCCCACAGGAACTGGTGTCGTAGCGGGCGGCGCTGCCGCCCGGCGGATATCAGGCCGCCGCGTGCGCTGTGACGGGGCTGATCCCGAACCTCTCGCGCAATGTCGTCTCGGTGTACTCGTACCGGAACAGCTTGCGGCGACGCAGGATCGGCACCACCTCGTCGACGAAGATCTCCAGGCCCTGGGGGAAGGCGTCGGGCATGAGGTTGAAACCGTCGGCGGCGCCCGCACGGAACCATTCCTCGATAGTGTCGGCGACATCCTCGGGGGTGCCGATGATCCGGCGGTGTCCGCCGGCCCCGAACTCGAAAAGGGCCTCACGCAGTGTATAGGCCCGGCCGCGGGCGGCGATCCGGTCCCGGATACCGCGTACCAGGGATTCGCGGAACCCGAGCGATCCCTCGAACGCGTTCGGGTCGTCCAGGTCGGCCAGAAGATGTCGCGGGAAGGGATCATCGAGGGGCAGGTCCGTGAGATCGTGGCCCAGGGGCGCGCCCAGACGAGTGAATTCGGCGGCGGGGTCCTGGAGTTCGCGGGCCGTCTCGTAGCGACGTCGCGCCTCGGCGTGGGTGCTGCCGATGATGGTGATCAGACCGGGCAGTATCGCGATATCGCGCCGTGGCCGGCCGTGCCGGGTCGCCCCCTGTTTGACCTGTTCGTAGTGCTCGAGACCGGCGGCGAGGGTCATCTCCGCGGTGAACACGGCGTTCGCGGTGCGGCCGGCGAGGTCACGGCCCTGCGGCGAACCGCCGGCCTGCACGAGCAACGGATGCCCCTGGGGTGAGGCGCCCAGCGGCAGCCGGCCGGCGAGATCGAAGAACTCCCCCCGATGGGTGATCTCGTGGCCCGTGGCCGCACCGCGCCACAGCGCCAGGACGGCGTCCACGAATTCACCGGCCCGCCGATATCGGGTCGCGCGATCGGGATTCGCGGTGAGTCCGAAATTCCCGCCCGCCGCCGGGTTATAGGTGGTGACCGCGTTCCACGCGGCCCGTCCACCGCTGAGATGGTCCAGGGTGAGGATGCGTTCGGCCAGTTCCACCGGGTCGTTGAACGTGGTGGACAGGGTGCCGATGAGGCCGAGGTGGCGGGTGGCCGCGGCGACGGTGGCCAGGATGGTGGTCGGTTCCAGGGCGCGATCACCGGGTTTGCGCAGCGGATCCTCGCGCAGGGCGGGATTATCGGCGAGGAAGAGCGCGTCCAGGGTTCCGCGTTCGGCGAGGCGACCGATCCGGGCGAAATAGTCGCCGGTGGTGGTCGCGTCGCGGGGCAGGCCGGACAGTTGCCAGGCAACCGGGCTGATACCCAGATCCAGGACATTGATGTTGAGAACGATATGGTCGCGTGCCACGGGGGACTCCTTCACGCTGGGGCGTAGACCGCACGAAATCGGAGCGGATCCGGGTCGGGTCGCCGCGGGATGCCGAGGTGGTCGCGCAGCGTCGGCGCGTCGCCCGCCGCACCGGTGGCCGCGCGCAACCGGATCAGCCCCGCGTCGGCCAGCGCGGGCACGGTCGTGTCCAGGAAGCCGGGAAGTTCGGCCAGTCCGATCCGGACCAGCACCCCGGTGACCCCCCACGCGTCGTCGGCCAGTTCCGCTATCCGGGAACGCAATCGCGCGCTCTCACCGTGCAGGCGGACATGCGTGGTCACCGCGGGATCGGCCGGTACCGCGACCGCGCGATCACGCGGTGTCACGAAGGCGATATCGGTGACCCCGAGATGGCCGCTGTCGCCGGGCTCGTACTCCCAGCAGACGATCGGCTCGCCCTGCGGTGTAGTGGGCACGTTCAGCGGTCCGGTCGTGGCGAAGGCGCCGGTGTGATCGGCGTAGCGGACCTCGACGTCCGGGGTGCGGTCGATCGCGGCGGACGCACGCGTGAGCGATTCCAGCGGCCAGGTCCGCCACAGTGCGCGGGCGGCGGTCACCGCGTCGGCGAGCAGCTCGGCGCCGACCGGGCCGCCGGCCGGCGCCCAGCTACCGTGCCGGGTCGCGCCGAGCGCGAGATGCGCGTCGGAGCGCAGGGCCAGCCAGCCGGCCCGGCCGCGCGTGAGGTGATCGAGCGAGGCGAGGCGCCGGGCGATATTGAACGGATGATCCCGCTGCGGTGCGGCGGCGGCGACTATCCCCAGGCCCCGCGTGCGGCGCGCGAACACGGTGCCCAGCAGAGCGGGATTCAGGGACGCGCCGCCCGCGGCTCTCCGATCGGCGCCGAGGACGATATAGCCGACCCCCGAAGCGTCCAGGAGTTCGGGCACCTCACCGAATCCGGTGCGCGTTAGCCGGGCGAGCTGGTCGTCCGGGATCTGCAGGCCGAGTACGAGCGGCATCTCAGTCTCGCTTTCCGGATCGGTCGTCGATCCAGGCGTTGTAGAACCAGGGCACCGAGTTCGCGGCGTGGGTCAGGCCCTGGACGCGGGGCGCGACCCCGAATATCTGCGTGTACTCCAGCAGCGGGACCGAATACGCGTTGTCGATGACGTAATCGGTGTACTCGCGCAGGATCCGGGCTCGGCGGTGCGGATCGGTCTCGACGAGCTGGGCGCGCAGCAGCCGGTCGATATTCGGATCACTGCCGTCCAGGGCGTACAGGTCGCCGCCCGCGCTGTCGTAGTTCTGCCACAGGCGCACCGGGTCGGGGGTGGGCCAGCCGTTGCGGCGCAGCCCGACCTCGTCGGCGACGCTCGCGGTGGGGTAGTTCGCGAAATCGGTCTGGCGTACCTCGAGGTCGATGCCGACGCGGCGCAGCTGCCGTTGGATCAGCTCGTACATCGGCCGCGCGGTGTGGTCGTAGACGTCGACGTAGCTGAGCACCGACAGGCGTTCGCCGTCCTTGGTCCGGAAGCCCTCGGAATCCCGGGCGCCCCAGCCCGCCTCGTCGAGCAGTCGTCCGGATTCCGCCGGGTCGTAGCGGACGACGTCGGCGGCGGGCGCGACGATCATCGCCACGATGAGCAGCAGGACCAGCACGGCCGGAATGTCCCACGCGCCGAGGGGGAACCGGCGCGGGCCGTACCCGCCGGCGGCCGGCATCGCTGTCGTCGCGGTCATGCGAGGGCCTCCTGCGCCGGCCGTGACGCCGGAACGCACTGTGCGGTACCGGCTTTCCGGATCCGCGGGTCGATGATCGGGTAGACGAGGTCGACCAGGAGATTCACCACCACGAAGGTGATCGAGACCGAGATGACGACGGCCTGGATGATCGGGGTGTCCTGGTTGCGCACCGCGGTTTCGGTGAGGTAGCCGATACCTGTCCGGTTGAACACGGTTTCGGTGATCACCGAACCGGCGAGCAGCTCGCCCACCGTGATGGCGACGATCGTCACGGTCGGAATCGACCCGTTGCGCACGATATGACCGAAGATGATCCGGTGCGAGGGCAACCCTTTGGCCCGCAGTACCTCTACATACAGCTGCCCGTACGCGTTCGCCATACCCTGGGCCAGGATCTGCGCGATCGGCGCCGCCACCGGGACGGCCAGCGGCAACGCCGCGAACACCACCGACCGCAGCCCCTGATCGCGTACCGCCGATATCCAGCCCAGCTGGAACGAGACGAGTTGCAGGACGAGCAGACCCGATACGAACGCGGGAACGGACAGGAAGATCGCCGGAATCGTGCGGGCCGATTCCCGTAGCGGCGCCCACGGCGCGAACACCGCGACGGTGGCCAGGACGAAACCGATCAGCGCCGCCAGCGCGAAGGCGACCGAGGCGAGCGCGAGCGTCGAGGGGATCGCCGCACCGAGCAGCCGGGAGACCGACTGTCCACTGTTGAGCGAGTACCCCAGGTCTCCGGAGAAGAGCCGGGTGATCGAGACCGCGAATTGCACGTAGGCCGGTTCATCGAGTCGGTAGTAGGCGCGGAGCGCGTCGGCGTCCTCGTCGGTGATCGGGTTCTCGGGGTTGGAGATCTGTTGCTCGATCGGGTCGCCCGGCAGGACGTTGAGTATGAAGAACACGGCCGAATACGACAGGGCCACCACGAGGAGGGCCTGACCGATTCGTCGCCACAAATAGCCGGACACGAATGGGAACCTATCCGCAGTTCGGGCCGTGAGCCACAATTTCTCTCGAAAGGAGGATTAATCAGAGTGTGAAATTCAACTTAACTCTGCGGTAACGGTATTCGGTCCCGGATCGGGATATTCATATGATCCCGCTGATTTCAAAGGTTTTCCTTCGTAGCGGCCCCGGGGCACTGTCACAAGGGAATCGGCGGAAGGTCGAGAAATTCTGAACGAAATCGGTAGGCGAACTGCCTTGTTCGCCGGTCGGGGGCTTTCGATACTGGGAGCACCGGGCCGTCCTTCTCGTTTCGAATGGTTCGGATGGAAGCGTGACAGCACGCGTTCACCCCGCGGACCCCGCGCTGCGCCGGAGCGCACCTCGAGCACTGACGAGACCACAGCCGCCGGCCGCGGCCGACCGCGCCGGCCCCGATTCGGAGGAGATCCCATGTCCAGTACCGAAACCGTTGCCGCACCCATCCCGCGGCCCGGGTCCGCCGAGCTCGCCGAGCTCGTCGCCGAGATCGCCGCGGACGCGGCGCGCCGCCGGGCGGCGGGCGGTACCGAAACGCCCGCCGCGGCGATCGAGGCGATCAAACGGTTGCGGCTCGGGGCGGTCCGGGTACCGGTCGCCGACGGCGGCCCCGGCTGGACGGTGACCGAACTGTTCGCCTTCCTCATCGAACTCGCCGAGGCCGATCCCGACGTCCCGCACATCCTGCGGGTGCACTTCGGTTTCGTGGAGGATCTGTACCGGCTGCCGCGCACCGATCGCAAACAGGAATGGCTACCGGAGGTGCTGGCGGGCAAGCTGTTCGGCGGCGCGCTGACCGAACTCGGCACCAATCCGGTCGGCGACTACACCTACGACAGCACCCTCACCCCGGCGCCCGGGGGCTACCGGCTCAACGGCCGCAAGTTCTACAGCACCGGCGCGCGCTACGGCGACTATGTGCGGGTCACCGCGAACGCACCGGATGCCGGGGTGCTCAGCGCGATCGTGCCGGTGGACCGCGCGGGGGTGGAGCACGTGGACGATTGGGACGGTATCGGCCAGCGCCACACCAGCAGCGGTACCACCGTGTTCACGGATGTGGCGGTGGCGGTGGCCGAAACGCTGCCCTTCCGGGACCCGCGCGACAAGGACCGGCCCCGCCAGTCCTTCCCGCAGCTCTACTTGCACGCCGTCGCCGCCGGGATCCTGCGGTCGGTGGCCGCCGACGCCGCCGAACTGGTGCGTTCGCGGGTGCGCAACTTCGTCTTCGCCAATACCGAGGAACCGCGAAACGATCCGCAACTGCTGGCGGTGATCGGCGAACTGGACGCGGCGGCCTTCGCGGCGGAGTCCATTGTCCTGGCCGCCGCCGCGGCGCAGGACCTCTCCTTCGCCGCCGCCCGTTCGACCGGCGTGGATCCCGTCCTGGAGAACGACTCGTCGCTGCGCGCCGCGCAGGCCAAGATCGTCATCGAGGAATTCGCGTTGCGGGCCGCCGGCCGGATCTTCGATGTCGGCGGCGCCTCCGCCACCCGTGGCGGGGCCGGGCTGGATCGGCACTGGCGGAATCTGCGCACCCTCTTCTCGCACAACCCGGCGGCGTACAAGGCGCGGGCACTCGGGAACCTGCGGGTCAACGGCGAACCGTTGCCGCTTGCCGGTCACTTCTGAGCCGGGTCCCCGGCCGGCGGCAGAATCAGCCCGCTCGCCAGTGGGCGGCGGTGGACCCCCTGATTCTTCTCCGGCCGGACCCCTGGTTCCCACGGTGTCGTGCGACAGGGGTAGCGATCGTGCTCCCGAGTGACAATAATTACGCATCCTTCGGAAATCGTTCGATAACGCATATTGCAATGTGCGATCGAATGGCATAGGTCCGTTTCGGGCGTTTCTTCGTGGGCGGCGGCATGGTCCTGCTCAGGGCTTTTGCGGTCACCGTTTCGAATCTCGATGATTTTCTGAATCGCGGTGAGTATTGCCCTGTCCGTGCACAGGCCGCAGCGGCATATTGATTCGCACTGCAATAAGAAATGAGGGATGCAGTCGATGAGAATCAAGAAACTCGCTGTAGCCACGGCGCTGGCATCAGCGGCAATGACGGTAGCTGCCGGCACCGTGCACGCCGCGCCGACGCCGGCGCCCGGGGCAGTGAACTACACCGCCTCGGCGAACGAGAAGTCCACGATCATCGAGATCGCCGGCGGGTCGCTGTCCGCCGATAACGGGGTCTTCACGATCGCGGCCACCGACGGAACGGTGCTCGCGGGCACCGAACTGTCCTTCCGCGTGGATGATTTCGTGTTCCCCATCGCCGCCGAGATCGCCGGTGACCGGGCCACTCTGACTCCCCAGTTCGATCTCGGGCACGCGGTGTACCAGCCCGTCGCCCTGCCGTTCGAGGAGCAGGCGCCGTGGAAGAACTCCTACGACCGTGAGAAGGACGCCTGGAGCCGGCTGACCACGACCCTCGGCGCCGGTGCCACCGTCGGCACCCTGGTCGGGGGTATCGGCGGCGGCGCGCTGGGTTGCGTGCTGGGCGGCATCGCCGGGGCGACGGTGGCGTCCGCCACCATCGTCGGCCTGTTCGGGCCGTTCATACCGGCCGCGGTCGTCGGCTGCGTCGGCGGCATTCTCGCGATCGGGGCCCTGGGCACGCTGGCCGGACAGCTGCTGGTCACCGCGCCGGTGGCGATCCTCAGTGCGGTCCAGTACTTCACCACGATCAACCAGCCGCCCCCCGGGCCGGCGAAGTAGGCGATCTCGGCGACGGCCGGCGCCGCCCCATCCGACCCCGGAAACACTCCGGCCGGTCGGCCCGGCGGCACCGGCTCTCGCCGTCGCGCCCAAGGTTTGGATTCAGAGTGATCGAGACCGGCGACGTCGGCCCGGCCGCTCCTTAATGTCGTCCCTACCATCCGGGGCCGCCGCGCCGGCGGACCCGGCTCGATGATGCCGCGGCCGGCTACCGGCGCGGGTGCGATCCGGAGAACTCGATGAAACGACCCGTTGCCCTGTTCGGGGTGTTCGCCGCGACGCTCGCCCTCACGGCGTGCGGAGGCGGAGTGGCCCAGAACAGTGTCTCCGGCCCGCCGCAGCCCGGGGGAACCCTGCGTTACGGACTGTCCCAGGCGCCGACCTGCTCCGATCCGGCGCAGGGGGGCACCAACCAGACCATCTACCTCACCCGCCAGATCGCCGACTCGCTGACCGATCAGGACCCGGCCACCGGTGAGATCGAACCGTGGCTGGCCGAGCGCTGGGAGGTGAGCCCGGACGCCAGGACTTTCACCTTCCACCTCCGCGACGGCGTGACCTTCAGCGACGGCAGCCCGCTGACCGCGGAATCGGTACGCAGCACGCTGGATTCGATCGTGCACGTCCTGGGTGGTGCGAAGGCTCCGCTGGCGTTCGCCTATCTCGCCGGCTACACCGGTACCGACGTGGTGGACGCGCGGACCGCGCGAGTTCGGTTCGCCACACCCAACGTGCAGTTCCTCCAGGCCACGTCCACACCGCAGCTCGCCGTCCTCGCTGCGGCCACCACGGCGAAGCCGGCCGAACAGCGGTGCCTCGGCGATACGATCGGTAGCGGGCCGTTCACCTATACCGATTACCGCCAGGGTGATTCGGCGACGCTGTCCAAGCGCGCCGGATACAACTGGGGGTCGGCGGTATTCGCGCATCAGGGTGAGGCGTATCTGGATCGGATCGAGTTCACCGTGGTTCCGGAGTCCGGGGTGCGGACCGGCAGCCTGATCTCCGGCCAGCTCGACGCCACCAGCGACGCCCTACCCCAGGACGCGCCGCAGATCGAAGCCGCGGGCGGTCGTGTCGCCACCGCCTCGAACCCCGGTATCACCTTCGGTCTGCAACCGAACGTCACCCGGGGGCCACTGCGTGATCGCGCGGTCCGCACTGCGCTGCTGCCCGCGATCAACCGCCAGGAGCTCGTCGACACGGTGCTGGGCCCGCAGTTCAAGTCCGCGACCAGCCCGCTCGCGCACACCACGCCCGGATATGTCGACCTGAGCGGTGAACTCGGGTTCGACCTCGACGCGGCGAAGCGGACTCTCGACGCGGCGGGCTGGGCCCCGGGCGGAGACGGTATCCGCGTGAAGAACGGTGCACGCCTGTCGTTCGGGGTCCTGTTCAGCGCCGCCTTCGCCGGTAACCAGGCCATCCTCGAACTGCTCCAGCAGCAGTTGCGGTCCGCCGGTGTCGAACTGCGGCTCGAACCGGCCGCCAACGCCGACTACACCGTGCGGCAGAACACCAAGGATTTCGACACCATCTACTACAACGTCACTCGGGCCGACGGCGACATCCTGCGCGCGAATTTCGGGCTGGACGCCCGCAATCTGAACGATCGCGGCGCGATTCCCGCGCTGGACACCGTGCTGTCCGGCCAGCTGGCCGCCGTCGACACCGCCGCGCGTGCGGGGCTGATCGGAGAGGCACAGCGGTTGCTGCTCGACGAAGGACTGTGGGTCCCCACCATCGAACTCTCCCAGGCCATCGGCGTCGGGAACACGGTGCAGGCCCTGACCTTCGAGGCGTCGGCGCGGCTGCAGTTCTACGACACCTGGCTGAGCGGCCGGTGACTGCGATGGCCCGGTATGTGGTGCTGCGGGTGCTGCAGGCGGCCGGCGTGTTGTGGGCGGCGTTCACCATCTCGTTCGCGGTGCTGTATCTGCTGCCCGCGGATCCGGTGGCGCTGGCCGTGGACGCGAGTCCCGGAACGCCGGTCGACGCGGCCGCGGTGGCCGAACTGCAGGCCAGGTACGGTCTGGACAAGCCTGTCTGGGAACAGTATTGGACGGCGTCGACCCACGCGGTGCGCGGTGACCTGGGCTCGTCGCTCACCACCGGGCAGACGGTCGTCGCGGCGATCGGGGAGGCCCTGCCCTCGACGCTGGCGTTGGCCGCGACCACGCTGGTGCTGGCTGTGGTGTTCGGGTCCGCGCTGGCCCTCGCCGCCGCCTACACCGAACGCAACTGGCTGCGCGATCTGCTGACCGCGCTGCCTCCGGTCGGGGCGGCCATGCCGACGTTCTGGGTGGGCCTGATCCTGTTGCACCTGTTCTCGTTCCAGCTGCGCCTGGTCCCCGCGTTCGGGGGCACCGGGTTCACCGGGACGATCCTGCCGGCGGTCACCCTGGCCATCCCGGTGGGCGCGGTGATCGCGCAGGTGCTCTACAGCAACCTGGTCAGCACCTGGCGGCAGCCGTTCGTGGAGGTCGCGTTCGCCAAGGGCGCGTCGCGCGCCTGGGTGCAGTGGCGGCATGTGCTGCGCGCGGCGGTGGGGCCGGCCCTCACCATCGCCGGTGTGTGGGTCGGGACGGTGCTCGCCGGATCGGTGATCGTGGAAACGGTGTTCGCGCGCGCCGGAATCGGCCGACTCACCCAGACCGCGGTACTGAACCAGGATATTCCGGTCGTGCAGGGCATCGTGGTGTTCAGCGCGGCGGTGTACGTCCTGGTGAACCTGATCGTGGACCTGGTGTATCCGCTGGTGGACGCGCGCGTGGTGGACGGCTTCCGAGGGAAGGAGGCGGCCCGTGCCTGAAGTTCGCGAACTCGTCGCGCCGACCCAGGAGAAGACGCGGTCGCCGCGCCGGGTGCGTACGGCATACAGTGTCCTGCTCGCCGGCATCGTGCTGATCCTGGTCCTGGGCTGGGCGGCCGTGCCCTCCCTGTTCACCCGGGGCGATCCCCTGGCCGGTGTGCCGAGCGAGAAATTCCGTGGGCCGAGCCCGCAACACTGGTTCGGCACCGACAATCTGGGTCGCGACCTCTACACCCGGGTGGTGCACGCGGCGGCGCTGTCGCTCACCGCGACCGTGCTCGCCGTGGCGATCGGGCTGGTGGCCGGATCGCTGCTCGGTGTAGTGTCGGGCGCGGTCGGCGGCACACTCGACAGCGTCGTGATGCGGTGTGTGGACGTGCTGCTGTCCATTCCGGAACTACTGGTCTCGCTGGCCCTGGTGACGGTGCTCGGATTCGGTACCGGCAATGTGGCGCTCGCGGTCGGGGTGGCGCTCATCGCGCGGTTCGCCCGGGTGATGCGCGCGGAAGTGCTGCGGGTGCGGCAGGCTCCCTATGTGGAGGCCGCGCGGGCCTGCGGGGTGCGCTGGTACGGCGTGCTGTTCCGGCACGTGCTGCGCAATTCCTATGCCCCGGTCGCCGCCCTGGCCGCCGTGGAGTTCGGTCTCGCCGTGCTCGCCGTCTCCTCGCTGAGCTTCCTGGGCTACGGCGCCGCGCCGCCGACTCCCGAATGGGGGTCGCTGATCTCCGAGGGACGCAACTATCTGGCCACCGCGTGGTGGCTCACCACCCTGCCCGGCCTGGTCATCATCGCGGTGGTGCTGGCCACCCAGCGGCTCGGCCGGGCCCTCGCTCAGGAAGGACTGCGGTGACAGGAGACGAGGCCGGCCGTTCCCGGCTCGGGTACGCACCGGGCGGTATCGCCCTGCCGGGATCCGGCGACGATCCGCTCGTGGCGACCATCCGCCGGGCCCGCGACTTCCTGCGCGCCGGCTGGCGGTTCGAGGCCCGGCTGGCCGAACGGATGCCGCAACTGTTCCTCGCCGGGTGGTCGCTGTGAGCGGGGCGGCGCCGGGCACCGGGGAACCGCTGCTGCGGGTCGACGGACTGACCGTCGAGTACGCGACCGGCTCCCGGACGACCACCGCGGTGAACGGGGTTTCGCTGGCGATCCACGCCGGGGAAACAGTCGCCGTGGTGGGGGAGTCCGGATCGGGGAAATCCAGTCTGGCCCATGCGGTGATCGGCCTGTTGAGCAGCGGGGGAACGGTCACCGCGGGCACGGTGACCTTCGGCGGAGACCGGATCGACCGGCTACCGGCGCGTGCGTGGCGGCGTATCCGCGGCGCCCAGATCGGACTCGTCCCCCAGGACCCCGCGGTATCGCTGAATCCGGTGCTTCGCATCGGCGACCAGGTCGCCGAGACCTTGCGGATCCACGGGCGCGCCGACCGGCGGACCGCGCGGTCCGAGGCGGTCCGGATCCTCGCCGAGGCGGGCCTGGATCGACCGGCGCTGCGGGCGCGGCAGTTCCCGCAGGACCTTTCGGGCGGCCAGCGCCAGCGGGTGCTGATCGGGATCGCGCTGGCGTGCGGACCGCGCCTGGTCATCGCCGACGAACCGACCAGCGCCCTCGATGTCACGGTGCAGCGCCGGATCCTCGACCATCTCGCGGGCCGCACCGCCGAATCGGGAACCGCGGTCCTGCTGATCACCCACGACCTGGGTGTCGCGGCCGACCGTGCTGACCGGATCGTGGTGATGCGGCAGGGCCGGATCGTGGAATCCGGCGCCGCCGACGAAGTGTTCACCGATCCGCGTCACGAGTACACGCGGCGCCTGCTGGCCGCCGCGTCGGGGACGAGTCGTCCGCGCCGTGCCGTCCGCCCGCGCGCCGCCGCGCCGCTGCTGTCGGCCAGTGGTCTGCACAAGACCTTCCGGTTGGAGCGCGGCGCCACGCTCGCGGCCGTCGCCGATGTCTCGCTGACGATAGACCGCGGTGAAACCCTGGCCGTCGTAGGCGAATCGGGCTCGGGCAAATCCACGACGGCGCGGATCGTCGCCCGGTTGGAGACGCCGGACCGCGGCACCGTCGAATTCGACGGCATCGATATCAGCGGACTGCGCGGCGCCCGGCTGCGGGAGTGGCGGCGGCGCGTCCAGATCGTGTATCAGAACCCGTATGCCTCGCTGAACCCCAAACTGACGGTCGGCAGCATCGTGGCGGAGCCGCTGCGGGCCTTCGACATCGGCGATCGGGAGACCCGCCGCACCCGTATCGCCGAGCTGCTCGACCAGGTCGCGTTGCCGGTCTCCAGCGCGCAGCGGCGTCCCGCGGAATTGTCGGGCGGCCAGCGTCAGCGGGTGGCCATCGCCCGTGCGCTGGCGTTGCGCCCGGACCTGGTCGTCCTCGACGAACCGGTTTCCGCACTGGATGTCTCGGTCCAGGCGCAGATCCTGACGCTGCTCGACGATCTGCAATCGGAACTGTCGCTGAGCTACCTGTTCGTCTCCCACGACCTCGCCGTGGTCCGCGGAATGAGCGACCGGGTCGCGGTCATGCGCGACGGCCGCATTGTGGAAACCGGCCCGACCGCGGAGATCTTCGAAGCTCCCCGGCACGACTTCACCCGGGAGCTGCTGCTCGCCGTGCCGGGCGCCGTCCGCCGTCCGCAGAGAGAAAGGACCGCGTGATGCCGCATGCTCATCCACTGCTGCTCGCCGTCGAATTGACCGGAACCGGTGCGCATCCCGCGTCGTGGCGGCGCGCCGACTCGCGGGCGGAGGAGCTGTTCACCGCCGGGTACTGGGTGGACGCGGCGGTCGCCGCGGAACGCGCCGGCCTGGATCTCGCCTTCCTGCCGGACTCCTTCGCCCTGCAATCCGGTGGCGCCCGCGGGCGGCTCGAGGCGGCCGGAATCGCCGCGCGGGTCGCGCCGGCCACCAGTCGTCTCGGCCTGATCCCGCAGGTTCCGGTCACCCATACCGAACCGTTCCACGTATCCAAGGCGATCGCGAGCCTCGATTACGCCACTCTCGGCCGCGCGGGCTGGGAGGTGACCGTCTCGCCGGGCGAAGGTCAGGCGCGCCTGTTCGGCCGGAAACCCGAACAGGCGGCGGACTCGCTGTGGCACGAGGCGGACGAGGCGATCCAGGTCGTCAGCCGGCTCTGGGACAGCTGGGAGGACGACGCCGAGATCCGCGATACCGAGTCCGGCCGGTTCATCGATCGCGACAAACTGCATTACATCGATTTCGCCGGTGACAATTTCTCGGTCAAGGGGCCCGCTATCACTCCCCGCCCGCCGCAGGGGCAGCCGCTGGTCGCGGTGCGGGCGGACGGGCCGCACGCCACCCGGGTCGCCGTCCGGCACGGTGATCTCATCCGGATCTCGGCCCCGGATCTCGCGGCCGCCGCCGCGGCGCGCACGGTGTTGCGGTCCGCCGCGGCCGCCGCCGGCCGCGACCCCCGCCATATTCGCGTCCTGCTCGATATCGACGTCCATATCGCGGATTCGGCGGCCGACGCGGCGGCCGAGCTGGCGCAGCTGGAGGGCTGGACGGCCACCGAGGCGACCGGCAGTCTGCGGCATGTGGGCACCGCGGGGTCGCTGCGGGATCTGGTGGGCGAGGCGCAACAGGAATGCGCCGCCGACGGACTCGTCCTGCGACCGCTGGCCCTCGCGGCGTTCCTGGCCCGGATACCGGACCCACTCCTGGGGCTACGCGGTCGCCTGGGGCTGCCGCAACCGCTCAACCGTTACGCGATCGATCGGGGATGACATGCCGAAGCGCAAGGTAGGCAAGCAGATCCATCTCGCCGCTCACTTCCCGGGCGTCAACAACACCACGGTCTGGAACGACCCCGGATCCGGTAGCCAGATCAGTGTCGACTCGTTCACCCATCTGGCGCGCACCGCCGAGCGCGGGCTCTTCGATTTCTTCTTCCTCGCCGAGGGTTTGCGGCTGCGTGAACACCGCGGCCGTATCCATGATCTGGACGTGGTGGGCCGGCCCGATACGTTCACCGTGCTCAACGCGCTCGCCGGGGTGACCACCCGGCTGGGTCTGGCGGGCACCATCAACACCACGTTCAACGAACCTTTCGAACTGGCCAGACAGTTCGCCACACTGGATCACCTGTCCGGCGGCCGGGCCGCCTGGAATGCCGTCACCTCCTCCGACGCGTTCACCGGCGAGAACTTCCGGCGCGGTGGCTATCTCGAACACGCGCAGCGGTACACGCGCGCCGCCGAGGTGATCGCCGCGACACGTGCGCTCTGGGACAGCTGGCCGTCCGACGCGCTCGTCGTCGACCGTGAGCGGGGTGTTTTCACCGAACCGCCGCCCGATTTCCGGTATCGGGGCGAGCAATTCGATATCGAGGGCACGTTCGTCCTACCGCGCAGCCCACAGGGCTACCCGGTGCAACTCCAGGCCGGTGACTCCGAGGAGGGCCGCGAATTCGGCGCCGCCACCGCGGACGCGATCTTCAGCCGCCACGGTGAGCTCACCGCGGGCCAGCAGTTCTACACCGATATGAAGAACCGCCTCGCCAAGTACGGCCGCGACCGCGACGAGCTGTTGATCCTCCCCGCGGCCACCTTCGTGCTCGGCGACAACCGCGCGGACGCCGAAGAACGGGCCCACCACATCCGCCGGCAGCAGGTGGGCCCACAGACCGCGATCTCGTTCCTCGAACAGGTGTGGGGTCGCGACCTGTCCGCCTACGACCCCGACGGGCCCCTCCCGGATGTCGACCCGGTCGACGATGTGACCATCACCCGGGGCCGGGTGCGCCATGCCAGAGATCCGCTGGCCGTGGCGAAGGAGTGGCGGGCCCGGGCCGAGGCGGACGGTCTCAGCATCCGTGAGCTCATCATCGAGGTCACCGCGCGACAGCAGTTCGTCGGCTCGGCGGCGGAGGTCGCGGCCGAGATCGAACGGTATGTGCGGGAGGACGCCGCCGACGGTTTCATCCTCGTTCCCCACCTCACGCCCGCCGGACTGGACGAATTCGTGGACACAGTGGTACCGGAACTCCAGGAGCGCGGAAGTTTCCGTACCGAATACACCGGCGCGACCCTGCGCGAACATCTGGGTCTGCGCCATCCCCATCACATCGGAGAAAAGGCGCGAGCGTCATGACGGTACCCCTATCGGTTCTGGACCTGTCGCCGATCAGCACCGGATCGGACGCACGGCAGGCGATCCGCAACACCATCGACCTCGCCCGCCACGCCGAGGCGTGGGGCTACCGCCGGTTCTGGGTGGCGGAGCATCATTTCGTCGCGGTCGCCTCCTCGGCGCCGACCGAACTGATCGCACTCATCGCCGCCGCCACCGAGACCATCCGGGTCGGGTCGGCCGCCGTGCAGGCCGGCTACCGGACCTCGGCGTCGGTGGTGGAGTCCTTCGGCACGATCGATGCCCTGTACCCCGGGCGGCTGGATCTGGGTCTGGGCCGTTCGGCGCATCTGATATCCCAGCTGCGATCGCCGGGTGCGTCACCGCCGGCCGCACCGGAACGTCCCACTCTGGTGCGTGACGGGGTCGTGGTCCCGCCGCCGTTCTCGCCGGCGCAGATCCGTGACACCACCCGGCTCGCGGCCTCCCTGGAGGCGCTGCGGCTGCCGGGCGCGGAACCGCTGGACTACACACAGCAGGTCGAGGAGATCCGCGCGCTGCTGGCCGGGACCTACACGAGCGCCGACGGTATCGGCCTGCACGCCGTTCCGGGAGAGGGCGCCCGGATCGAGCTGTGGCTGTTCGGCAGCAGCGGCGGGGAGAGCGCCCAGCTGGCGGGTCGGCTGGGGCTGCCGTTCGTGGCGAACTACCACGTCTCGCCGGGGACGGTGCTGGAAACCGTCGAGGCATACCGGAAAGCCTTCCGCCCCTCGGCACATCATCCGGAGCCCTATCTGGTGGTGTCGGCCGATGTCGTCGTCGCTCCCGACGACTCCACCGCCCGTCACCTCGCCTCCACCTATGGGCACTGGGTGTCCAGTATCCGCAGTGGCGCCGGCGCCGCCGAATATCTGGACCCGGATATCGCCCCGCCCCTCACCGATTACCAGCGGCGCCTGGTCGACGATCGGGTGAACACCCAGTTCGTCGGCACACCGGCCGCGGTCGCCGCGCGACTGACCGCGCTGCGCGATCTCACCGGCGCCGACGAGCTGGTGGTCACCAGCGTCACCCATCGGCACGCGGACCGTCTCACCTCCCACCGCCTCCTCGCGCAGGAGTGGGGGCTGCGCGGTGCCCGCGCGGCGTGAGGCCGGCCGGGCCCCGCGGAAGGACTCCGGGTCAGAACACACCGCCCCCGGCGGGCACCGACGCGCCGGTGATCCACCGTGCCTCCTCGGACACGAGAAAGGCGGTGATATCGGCGATATCGTCCGGTTCGCCGATCCGGCCGAGCGGTACCGTCGCGGCGATTCGATCGATCTCGGCGCCCCGGGCGGCGGTGAGGCCGTCGGTGCGCACGGCGCCGGGCAGCACGCTGTTGACCGTGATGGCACGTGGTGCGAGTTCCCGGGCGAGCACCCGGACCAGTTGCTCGGACGCCGCCTTACTGGCCGCGTAGACGCCGGAGCCGGGCCGGTGGGTGGCGGTGGCGCCGGAGGACACCAGCACTATCCGGCCGCTGTCACGCAGCCGGTTGGCCGCCTCGCGCAGCGTGCGGAAGGTGGCCTTCGTGTTGACCGCGAACATCAGGTCGAAATCGTCGTCGGTGGCCTCGGCGATCGGGGCGAAGCGCGCGATTCCGGCGTTGCTCACCACGATGTCGAGTCCGCCGTAGGTGTGCTCGGCCGTGTCGAACAGGTGGCGCAGCTGGGCGGCGTCGGCGATGTCCGCCCGTACCGCGATCGCGCGGCCGCCACCGGATTCGATCGCGGCGACGACCTGTTCACCGGCCGCGCGGTCCGAGTGGTAGTTGACGACGACCGAGGCCCCCGCCCGGCCGAGCCGCTCGGCGACGGCACGGCCGATACCGCGGGAACTACCGGTGACTATCGCGACGGGCACGGCTACCTCCAAAAGTCGACTAACTCGATAGTCGAGATCATCAACTAATTGTTCCGGTATGTCAACTGTCGATCATCTAAACTGCCTGGTGTGGCCGCGAACGATGACAACCTGGTTGCCGCCCTGGGCGGGCTCTATCGCGAGGTGAACGCGTTCTACGGCGCGATCGCCCGGGATTTCGGCCTCACCGCGCAGCAGATCGCACTGCTCTGTCAGGTGAAGGACGAGCGGCCGACCTTCGGTGAGCTGGCGAGTTCGCTCGGCTGCGACAAGACGAACATCACCGGCATGGTGGACCGGCTGGAACGTCGCGGATATGTGGCGCGGCAGCCGGATCCGGAGGACCGCAGAATCAGCCGGGTCGCGCTGACCGCGCAGGGCGTGACGGCGGGCAACGATATCCGTGCCGCGATCGCGGAAAAGCTCGCCGCCCAGCTGCCGCAGTTCGCCCGGATCGAACTCGCCGCCGCCGCGGCCGATCTGGTAGCCGCACTATCGGACCGCGGCGGTTCGAACTAGCCGCGGCGTTACCCGGCCACGGGCTGCGGCGCGAAACGGCTCACCGGTGTGGGCAGCCCGAAATGGTCGCGCAGCGTGGTGCCGGTGTACTCGGTGCGGAACAGCCCGCGCTGCCGCAGGATCGGCACCACCGTCTCGGCGAAGACCTCCAGACCACCGGGGTAGTACGGCGGCATCACGTTGAAACCGTCGGCGGCGCCGGAGCGGAACCATTCCTCGATGGTGTCGGCCACCTGTTCCGGCGTGCCGGCGAACACCCGATGCCCGCGCGCGCCCGCCAAGCGGTGCAGCAATCCGCGCAGAGTCGGGCGTTCCCGCTGCACGATTCCGGCGACGACCTGGCGCCGGCTCGCGGCATTGTCGGTGACATCGCCGGCGTCGGCGAACAACTCGACCGGCACCGGTTCGTCGAGTTCCAGATGCCGCAGCGATTCATGGGCCAGAGATTCGAGCTGCTTGATGCCGTACTCGGGCACGGTGAGCTCGTTGAACTCCCGTTCCAGCTGCTTCGCCTCGGACTCGGTCCCGGCGATGAACGGACTGATCCCGGGCAGGATCTTCACATGATCGGCCGCGCGGCCGAATCCCTGTGCCCGGCGCTTGATATCGGTGTAGAAGGCCTGCGCGTCGCTGAGCCGCTGATGTGCGGTGAAGATGGCCTCGGCATACCGGCCGGCGAACGCACGGCCGTCGTTGGAGGCTCCCGCCTGGACGAGCACCGGATAGCCCTGAGGTGTGCGCGCCGCATTGAACGGACCGCGCACCCGCAGATGCTCGCCCGCGAAATCGATGGTGTGGATCTTGTCCGGGTCCGCGTACCGGCCCGCCGCGCGGTCCAGCAGGATCGCGTCGTCCTCCCAGCTGTCCCACAGCGCCGTCACCGCGTCGACGAATTCACGGGCCCGGGCGTAACGCTCGGCATGATCGGGATGCCGGTCGAGCCCGAAATTGGCCGCCGCCAGATCGGTGCCGGTGGTGACGATGTTCCACCCGGCCCGCCCGCCGGAGATATGGTCCAGCGACGAGAACAGCCGGGCCAGGTTGTACGGCTCGTAGTAGGTGGTCGAGGCCGTGGCGATGAGACCCAGATGCGTGGTCGCCGCGGCGATCGCGGTCAGCAAGGTGATCGGTTCCAGACCGGGCGCCGCATTGTAGGCGACATTGGTGCGCAGCGCGGGCCCGTCGGCGAAGAACACCGCGTCGAAGGTCGCGGCCTCGGCGGTGCGGGCGATCTCCTGGTAGTAGCGGACGTCGTAGATCCGGTCCGGGCTGCTGGACGGGTGCCGCCAGGCCGCCTCGTGATGACCGGCGGGGTAGATGAATGCGTTGAGACTGAGCCGTCGTGGTTCGGTCATCGTCAGTCGTCCTCGTATCGGTTCGGCTCACCGGCCACGCCGAGCGCGGCCAGGAGTTGTTCGCGGTAGTGGGCCACGGCGGGATCGCCGTGCCGGCGCGGCCGGGCCTGCTCGACGGCGAGATCGAGCGCTATCCGGCCTTCGTCGAGGACGAGAACACGGTCGGCGAGCAACACCGCTTCGTCGACATCGTGAGTTACCAACAGCACCGCCGGGCGGTGGCGTGCGCACAGATCCTGGAGCAGCCGATGCATCCGGATCCGGGTCAGCGCGTCGAGTGCGCCGAACGGTTCGTCGGCCAGCAGCAGCGCCGGCTCCCGCACCAGCGAGCGGGCGAGGGCCACCCGTTGCTGCTCGCCACCGGAAAGCTCACGCGGCCACGCTTTCTCGCGTCCGGCGAGACCGACCTCCGCGAGCGCGTCCCGGCCGCGTTGACCTGCCCCGGAACCTGTCAGCCCGAGGGTGACATTATCGAGCACTTTGATCCAGGGCAGCAGCCGGGAGTCCTGGAAGACCACCGACCGTTCCGCGGGGACGGTCAGTTCGCCGTCACCGGCGACCTCATGATCCAGTTCGCCCAGGGCCCGCAGCAGTGTGCTCTTCCCGGAACCGCTGCGCCCGAGCAACGCTACGAACTCGCCCCGGGCGATATCGAGATCCACGCCGCGCAGCACGATCCGGTCCCCGAACCCGCGGCGCAGATCCCGGACCCGCACCGTCAGTCCGCCAGTGTCTGCCGCCATGCCAGCGCCTTCCTCTCCAGCGCGCGAACCGCGAGGTCACCGAACAGGCCCAGCAGGCCGTAGATCACGAGGCCGACCACGATCACATCGATCTGCCCGTAGGTGCGCGCCTGCGTCATCAGATAGCCGATGCCGCTGGTGGCGTTCACCTGCTCCACCACCACGAGAGCGAGCCAGGAGATGGTGACCGCCAGCCGCAGACCCGTGAAGAAACCCGGAAGCGACCCGGGGAGCGCGACCCGGCGGATGAACCCCCACCGGGACAGCCCCACCGTCTGCGCCAGCTCCACATACCGGGCATCGACCCCGCGCAAGTGGGCGTGGGTATTGATATAGACCGGCACCAGCACGCTCGCGGTGATGACGATCAGCTTCATCTCCTCACCGATGCCGAACCACACGATGAACAGCGGGATCAGCGCCAGCGTCGGAATAGACCGTTTGATCTGCACCGGCCCGTCTACGACGGCCTCACCGATCCGGCTCAATCCCGAGACGAGGGCGAGCACCAGCCCGATCGACACGCCGAGCGCGAGGCCGGTCACGGCCCGCTGCAGAGAAGTGAGCAGATTGGACTGGAGGGTGCCCTCGGCGGCCAGGTCGGCCGCCGTGCGCGCCACCTCCCACGGAGCCGGCAGCGTTTCGGGATCGAGTGCGCCGGACAGCGATCCGATGATCCACCCGGCCAGCAGCAGGACCGGTCCCAGCGCGAACGCGAACGGAATCGGACGGCCGGGGCCGAGTCGGACCCGGCCGGCGGCCCGGGCGGAACGGGCCCGTGTCGCGAGGGGAGCGGCGCCGGTCCGCGCGCCCGCGGAAATGTCGATGGTGGCCATTACCGTTTCTCCTGCTCGAATCGTGCGCCCGCCGCGGTGACGGTCTGGCCGATCACCTCGTCGAAGCGCTGATCGAATCCATCGGCGGCATCCACCGCACGCGGCAGCTGACCCGCCGCGTCGATCACATCGATGGTCGCCTGCTGCTGATCGATCAGGTGCTGATCCAGCCGCGGGAAGGTGAACTCCCCGAGAGAATCGACGATCCGGCCGGCGTCCTCGGCACTGAGTTTCTGATTCTCGATGTAGTAGATCCGCGCCCACTCGTCGCGGTGGATGTTGGTCCACTGGAAGGAACGCACGAACGCCGCGACCAGTGCGCGCAACGCGGCGGACTTGGCCGGATCCTGAGTCGCCTCGCGGCGGGCATACAGGTACCCCAGACCGAAGTAGGTGCCCTCGGTCTCCGAATCCGGGATGACGGTGGCGCCCGGCGTGCGCAGGAAACGCGTGAGCCGCGGTTCGTTGAGCGGTGCGATATCGACCTGACCGGTGCGGACCGCGTCGTTGAAATCGGCCAGCTGCAGTCGCACCAACTCGACATCGGAAGTGGACAGCCCGGCCTTGTCCAGCGCCCGCAGCACCGCCGCCTGCTGGGCGGTACCCTCGGCGTACGCGATCTTCTTACCCTTCAGATCGGTCAACCGGGTCGCGGTGACCCCCGGTGCGACAGCGAGTTTGATGCCCTTCGGGTCGGTCTGATACGCGGCGATGATGGGCACATCCTGCCCGGCGGCCAGCGCGTGGATCGGCGGCACATCGCCCACCGGCGCCACATCGGCGGCACCGGCGCGGAACGCCTCGAGGATTTCGGGTCCGCCGATGAAATTGGCGAATTCCACCTTGAACGGAAGCTTCTCCAGCTCGCCGGACGCGCGCAGGGCGGTCTGGAACCGCTCCTGCTGATCGGCGATCACGAGGGTGGTGCCGGGAGGAACCTCGGTGGGCAGCGGTGTATCGAGGGCCGCGCCGCCGGGTTCGTCGCTATTGGTGCACCCGGTCAACGCCATTCCGACGGTGGCGACAGCCAACAACACTGCGACCGACCGGTGACGGAGACGCGCGGCGAGAGAACGGGGTTGGTGCATAGGCGAATTGAAACAATGCTCACGGCGCGGGGGAATGATTAATTCGGGGGTGATCCGAACTATGGCTCGCGAATCACGGTCGGTGTTCTCGGCGCCGCCTGCGGCGTCGCGGGTCGGGGCCCTTGTCAACCCCGGCTGTGTTTGTTTGCCCCGCCTTCGGCGGGGCGGGGTCGGGGCCCTTGTCAACCCCGGTTCTTCACTCCTCCGCTCAGTCGCTGCGCTCCTTCGCTCTGTCGCTCCAGAACCGGGGCGGGCCCCGACTGTGTTTGTTTGCCCCGCCTTCGGCGGGGCAGGGTCGGGGCCCTCGTTAACCCCGGTTCTTCACTCCGGCACTCAGTCGCTGCGCTCCTTCGCTCTGTCGCTCCAGAACCGGGGCGGGCCCCGACTGTGTTTGTTTGCCCCGCCTGCGGCGGGGCAGGGTCGGGGCCCTTGTCAACTCCGGTTCTTCACTCCGCCGGTCAGTCGCTGCGCTCCTTCGCTCTGTCGCTCCAGAACCGGGGCGGGCCCCGACCACGGAATGCTGACCTTGTGAGGTGGGTGGGTGAATTGTGGAGGTGAGGAAGGCGGTTCACCTGTGGAGGTGTGGGGTGGATGTTGGCCGGCCGGTGTGTCGGCGGGTGGGGGATTGTCGGTCTGGGTGTGGGGCTCGCGCCTTCGGCGCATGAGCTTTGGGTGTTGAGCGGACGGGGATGGGCGTGAGCTCTGAGGGTTTCGCTGGACTGGGTGCGGGGAGGTGGGTCGTTCTGGGAGGGGTACCGCTCTTGGTTTGTGATTCAGCTCTCGACAGGGCGCGAGCCGTCGAATATCGTACCGTTAAATAACGGGACGATTTTTAAGTATCTGTTCCGGGAGTCGAAAGGGAGACGCTGATGACCGCACTCCACAGAGCACTTACTCCTTCCGCGCCGGCCGGCGCTCGGCACGCTCTCGCGCTGGTGCTGCTCACCGCCGCGGTGGCCGCCGCGAGCCTGGTCTCGGGCGTGGGCACCGCCCGTGCCGCCGGCCCGGCCTGCTTGTGGGCGGGCGGTGCGCACGGGCAGGGCACCACGGTCGCCGCGGGCGGCTGGCGCTATTCCTGTGGCACCGATCCGGTCGGCGGCCCCTACTGGTATCGCGGTGAGCGGGTGGAACAGGCCAGTACGGTCGCCAACCCCGGCGCAATCGCCCACCCCGCCGGACAGTTCAGCCCGGGCGCCCGCCAGTTCGGCACCGACTACAACGACTACTGCGTGGGCGCACAACGCATCTCGGGCACCGACGACGTCTATCAGGTCGTGGCGGATCACACCGGCTACCTGTTCTGGAAGGCCGCGGCGCCGATCCACGAATGGCGGTTCGACGCCGGTTCCGGGCCGCAGCCGTCCCGGCGCGGTATCAGCGGATGTTCCGACGACAGTTGGCCGTTCTTCTGACCGGACCGCCCGGGATCACTGCCCGCCGGGGTGGATCCGTCCGCCGTGCGGGAGCGCCCATGTGGCACCGAGATGTATGCCGGTACCCGGGTCGGTCACCTCGGTGACGTAGTACCACTCCATCCGCACCCGGTCGGTGTCGATATCGACCACGCCGTAGCCGTGGGAATCGAGTTCGGCGTAGCGGATGTGCGGATTGAGGGCTCGTGTCGCCTCCGCGAGTGCCACGGACGCGGTGCGGGGAGGTCCCGGTAACAGGTCGCCGATCCCGGCCGACGTCACCGACGGCACCACGAATTCGGCCCCGGTGGTCGGCCCGGCCGGGTAGCGCGCCGCCTCCAGCGGGATATCCGCAGCCCAAGAACTGTGGATATCGCCGGTCAAGAAGACGACGTCGCCGACCCCGCGGTCGGCGAGGGCGCGCAGCAGCCGGTGCCGGTCGGCGGTGTATCCGTCCCACTGGTCGGTGTTCGGCGCGAAACCCTCACGTGGGATGCCGAATACGTCGGTGACCGCCGCGCTGGTCGCGGGATCCAGCGGCGGGAACGCCAGCGGTGCGATCATCACCGAATTGCCGACCAGCTGCCAGCGCGCGGTACCCGACACCAGACCCGCGGTGAGCCACTCCATCTGGCGCTCGCCGGTCATCGTACGGGCCGGATCGTCCCCCTCCCGCGAACCGTCCCGGGGTTGCCGGTCCCGGTAACTGCGCAGATCCAGCATGGACAGTTCGGCCAGGGTGCCGAATTTCAGACGCCGGTAGAGCCTGACTTCCCCGTCGGCGAACGAGGCCCGCACCGGCATCCATTCCACATAGGCGCGCGCCGCCGCGGCACGCCGATACCGCCAGCTCCCCTCGGATCCGGGGTCGTGGTTCTCCGCGCCGCCGGACCAGGCGTTGTTGGCGAATTCGTGATCGTCCCAAGTGCAGATGAACGGCACGCGCGCGTGCAGGGCCGTCAAGTCCGGATCGGTCTTGTACTGGCCGTGCCGGATCCGGTAGTCGGCGAGCGAAACGATCTCGTGCGCCGGCTCGTGCCTGCGCACCGCGCCGCCGCGACCACCGAACGAGCCCGCCGCGTACTCGTAGAGATAGTCGCCGAGATGGACGACGGCGTCGAGGTCATCGCGCCCGGCGAGATGCCGGTAGGCGGCGAAGTAGCCCGCTTCCCAGTTCGAACACGAGACGACGCCGAATCGCAGTCGTCCCGGCGCCGCGGACTCCGCCGGCGCGGTACGCGTACGACCGACCGGAGAGGTCACCCCGAGCGCGCGGAAACGGAAGAAATAGTCACGCGCCGCCGCCAGCCCCCGCACATCGACCTTCACGGTGTGGTCGGATTCCGCGCTCGCCGTGACAGTTCCGGCGGCGACCACGGCGCCGAATCCGTCGTCGGTGGCGAGCTCCCAGTCCACCGTCGCCGCGCCGCCGACGCCCGATCCGGGGACCGCTCCCGGCCCGACCGTCACCCGGGTCCACAGGATCACACCGTCCGGTAACGGGTCACCCGAGGCGACACCGTGCCCGAACACCGGGACCGCCGCGTGCGCGGCCGGGACCGGTAACCCGCTCGCCCCGGCGACCATCGCCCCGGCCCGCAACACCGCGCGGCGTCCCAGGGCGCCCGGGCCGCCGACGCTCGAGACGATGCTTCCTGTGCTCACGCTCTCCGATCCCAGCCGACGCGGACCGAATAGGCAACTCGCGGCGTGTCGGGCGGATTCCCGGGTGATCCGCTACCGGCCGCCCGCGACCGGCCGCGTCGCCTCACGGTGAATCCTGGACGAATCTCGGGTGTTCGGCCGTGCCGGCTCGCGTATCGCGGACAACTCCCGCACTATTGCTCCTGTGACGACATGGGGGACCTTCCGAACATTCGCGGCGTGCTTGCTGCTGGTCACCGTTGCCGCCGGCCCGGCCGTGGCACAGGACCGCGCGGATATCGCGGAAGTCGCGCCGATCTGCCCGGCGTCCGGCCCGCCCCGGACGCTGGTCGCCCAACCCCGGTCGTTCGAGGCGGCCGCCTTCGATCAGCGCGGCAGGTTGTTGATCAGCGACTGGCTGGGCAATGCCGTCGACATGCTCGAGGCGCCGGAAACCACCCCGCGCACCGTCGCGTCCGTGCCCTCCCCGGGCGGAATCGCACCGCTGCCGGACGGACAGGTACTGGTCGGTGCCGGAGCTTCGGTGTCCTCCGCCCTGCAGGCGCCCGCTTCCGGTGCGGCGAGCCTGCTGCGCCTGGATCCGGACACCGGCGCCCTCACCCCCTACGCCGACGGGCTCTCGATGAGCAACGGAGTGGTACGGGCCGCCGACGGCACCGTCTACGCCTCCAACGACATCGTCCCCGCGCTCGACCGGGTCGACCCCGACGGGACGGTGCACCGCGGCTGGTTCCGTGAGACGCCGACGAACGGACTGGCTCTGTCACCCGACGACCGGACCCTGTACGCGAACGTCTCATTCGGCGACACCCGCATCCTGGCCATCGATACCGCCACCGGCGCCGCCCGCACCTATTTCCGCCCACCGCCGGGATTCGGCAACGCCTTCTTCGATGATCTCGACATCGACGCGCAGGGCCGGCTCTACGCGCCCATGTACCTCGCCGGTCAGGTCTGGCGGATCGACACCGACGGTGCTTTCTGTGCCCTCGCCACCGGCCTTGCGCTGCCCGCCGGAATAACGGTCGGCACCGCCGAATCCGCCTTCGCGGCCGATAGCGTATTCGTCACCACCCATACCGGGCAGATCATCGAGCTACCGCACGCGATACCGCACTCCGAGTGAGCATTCCGGGCCGACGTCGCCCGGCGGCAGCGGCCCGGAGTTACCGCGGGCCGGAGACTTCGTGATGTCGATCGACAGATTTACCGTTGGCTCAACAGGAAATGATGCCCTCCGGCGAAAATCGCTGCGTCGGCGCTGACATCCGGTCCGCCTCTTCGCGTCGGTCGCGGAAATCGGCACCGGGGTGGTCGGAGCAGGGTTCCCTCAACGCCGGGCGCCGGCGACTCAGCCTTTCCGGGGCGGTTCCGGAGCGCGTCCGGGGGTGATCGAATTCGCGGTCATGTCACAGAACGAGAAAACCCCTCCGGCCACTGGCCAGGAAGGGTTTCAGGTGTCGGGCTGACAGGATTTGAACCTGCGACCACTTGACCCCCAGTCAAGTGCGCTACCAAACTGCGCCACAGCCCGTTGCGCCTCGCGTTCAGGCGCCCGATGAGATTACCTCAGAGGTGTTCAGGAGGGGAAATCGGCTGGTCGAAGTGGGTGTTGTGACGGTAACCCGGACCCGATCCGGGAACGCCCACCCGGCAGGAGGATGATCGCGCACTGCGCGGAACGCAACGGGATGACGGTCGCGCAACCTGTGCTGAAACGGAGGTGCTTGCGGCCGTCCTGTTCAGTATCCCGTTGCCGCGAATGGCACACCGGCTACCGCTACCGCCGAAAGTCGATATGGCCGGACATCCTGGGCGCGTGTGTAAGCAGTCCTTGGCGAGCGGGTTCGGCATGCTGGTGGCGTCGTCTGCCCGCGCTCTGGTCATGGGGCGTCGCGATGCGGTTCGGCAGGTCGAGCGTGCCGCGCCGGAGAGCGCAGCAAAGGGCTGTCGGACATGGTCTTTCCTTTCAGGGTGCGGATCGGGGCGTCAGTCGCGGGCGAGGGCGGTGACTTCGACCTCGATCTGCCAGTCGGGCTGGGCGAGGGAGGACACCTCGAGCAGGGTGTCGGCGGGGTAGGGCTCGCTGAGGAACTCCCCGCGGAGCGCAATGACCTTGTCGAGGTCGGCGGCCATATCGGTGACGAAGATGCCGACCTTCACCACGTCGTTCAGGCCGGCGCCTGCCTGTGCCAATACCTGCCTGATGTTGGCGAACGCCTGACGTCCCTGGGTCAGGAAGTCGTCCGAGACCGTGCGCCCCTGCTCGTCGATGCCTGCCTGTCCGGATACGTGGATGAGACCGTTCGCCTTGATGGCCTGCGAGATCTTGTACGGCTCGTACCAGTCGGGTGTGGTGGCGATTTTCTCGGCGCGCTGCGCGGTCATGGCGAATTCCTCTCAGAGGCTGCATGTACATGCAATTAATGTATGTGCATGCAGATAATGGCACTGCATGTAATCTGATGTCAACACGGGAAGGCGGGAGCATGGACGCGACGATGTGGGATCAGGTCGTGACGTTGCACGGCATGGTGACCCAGCGACTGGCCAAGGAGATGCAGCGGCGTCACGGCATCGGCTTGTCGGAGTATCAGGCCCTGTGCCGGCTCGCGCGCGCCGACGACGGCGAGTTGCGTATGCAGGAGTTGGCCGAGTTGATCGGCCTCAATCAGAGTTCGGTCAGCCGCCTGGCCGCCCGCCTGGAATCGGCGGGCCTCAGCCATCGCGACCTGTGTCCCAAGGATCGCAGGGGCGTGTACACCGTGATAACCGAGGAGGGGCGTGCCCTGCAGCAAAGGGCTGAACCTACCTACCGGGAAGTGCTGACCAATGCGCTGGACGTGGCGTCCGCGGATGCCCGGGTGAGCGAATTCGTCGCCAAGCTCCGCACCTGATCGGAGATCGGGGGGTGAATCCCTCGTGTGCGGCATCCCGCCTCGCCCACCGACGGCTTACAGCCACCCTGCCTGCCGCGGTCGGGCCCGTCGTGTGGCAGGTCGGCTCCGACGAGTCCGCGGCCCTTCACCCGCCCCGTTCGTACAGTTCGCGAACGGTGTCGACCGTATCGGCCTCGGCGGGGGATTTGTCGTCGCGGTAGCGCACCACGCGGGCGAACCGGAGCGCCAGGCCGCCTGGATAGCGGGTCGAACCCTGCACCCCGTCGAACGCGATCTCGACGACCTGTTCGGGACGCAGTCTCACCACGTATCCGTCGGCCGGGCCGTCGGCGAGTTCGGTGAAGCGTCTGGTCTGCCACTCCAGCATGGCGTCGGTCATCCCTTTGAACGTCTTACCCAGCATCACGAACCCGCCGGTCGCCGGATCACGAGCGCCCAGGTGGATGTTGGACAGGGTGCCGGTGCGCCGGCCGGAACCCCGTTCGACGGCGAGGACGACCAGGTCCAAGGTGTGCACGGGTTTGACCTTGAGCCAGCCGGCGCCGCGGCGACCGGCCTCGTACGGTGCCGACGGCGACTTCGCCATCACGCCTTCGTGTCCGGCGGCCAGCGTGCGGTCCAGGAACTGTTGTGCCGCAGCGGTGTCAGCGGTCACCAGGCGGTCGACACGCTGGGCGCCGGGGACGAGCGCGTCGAGTGCGGCGAGCCGGTCCCGGGTGGGCAGATCGAGGAGGTCTCTGCCGTCGAGATGAAGCAGGTCGAAGAAGAACACCGACAGCGGTTCCAGATCGCCGGGATGCTTGCGGCCGAACCGGGCGGCCGTGACCTGGAAGCGATGTGGCCGTCCATCGGGTCGCAATGCGATGGCTTCGGCATCCGCTATCAGATCGGTAGCGGGAAGAGCGAGTGTGGCCGCTACGACCTCAGGGAGCCGGCCGGTGACATCGTCGAGACTGCGGGTATAGACCGAGACGGTCGATCCGGCGCGGTGGATCTGCACCCGCGCCCCGTCCAACTTGGTTTCGAGCACGGCTGTGCCGCCGAGTCGATCCAGTGCCTGGGCCACCCCGGTCGCGGTGTGCGCGAGCATCGGCCCGACCGGCCGCCCCGCGCGCAACCGGAACTCCGCCAGCGCCGGCCGTCCCGCGGTGAGCGCCGCGGCCGCGACGGTGGGCAGGGCGCCGGCCAGCATCGCCGCGCGCCGAACCTCGGTGGCGGGTATGCCCGAGGCTTGTGCAACCGCGTCGGACAGCACTCCCGCCAGCGCGCCCTGGCGCAACTCACCGCTGAGCAACCGGCGCAGAAACGTCTGCTCGATATCGGATGCGCTGCCGAACAGCTCGAGCACCAGCTCGGCGCGCACGGCGCGGGATCCTTTCCCGGACACCTCGCCGATCCGAGTGAACCGCGCGTCGACATCGGCGACCGTGAGCGTCTGCGTCGCCGCGGGCGGCGGCAGCGACCGCAGCGCCGCCCAGCCCACGCCGATCTGACGTTGCGGCAATTCACCGGAAAGCCAGGACGCGGTGACCGCGACCAGTCGCGCGTCGCCGTGTGCTGCGACGCGGCTCAGCAATGCGGCGAGACGATCGGTCTTGGCCAGCCGGGCCGACGCCGACGCGACATCTGCGGACGCGGCGGCCACCTCGGCGAACAGCACATCAACAGCCTGGCATGTCCACGGAGCTCGGGCAATCAGCGCGTGAACTGTGTCCAGCCGTTTCGCCCGCCGCGAGGTCCGGGTGCCCGCGGTCTTCGGACCATTCGTGCGCGAGGATCGACATCACGGTGGCGTCGATCCACGCGTCTCGATAGCGCAGTGATTCACGGAGGACCCCTTCGGCGCGGAAGCCCACCTTCTCGTAGACACGGCGGGCGCGGGGATTGAAGGCATACACCTCCAGCGAGATCCGGTGCAGGCCGAGCCGTTCGAAGCCGTAACCGACGATCAGGCGCGTGGTCTCGGTACCCAGCCCGCGACCCAGTCCGGCGGGGCCGAGCAGAATACGGAAATTGCAGCTGTGGTTGTGGCGGTCCCACTGATTCAGTACTGCCTCCCCCACACACCGGCCGTCGGCGTTGTCGGTTACCGCGAGGTCGAGCCGATCCCTTCGAGAATTGCGGCTCCGGTACCACTCGCGCAATCCCTCGATCTCGGCCGGGTCTTCGGGCGCGAGTTCGGCCGTCTCGTCGTGGACGCTGCCGGTGAGTCTGCGGACCTCCGGATCGCGCAGCGCCGCACGTACGGCGTCGAGATCCTCGTCGATGAAGGGTCGCAACGTCACCTGTGGGCCCGAGAGGACGGGTTTGACAGAAAAATCCGCGAGCGGGGACATCCTGGGAGTATGCGGCTCGGTCCGCCGACCGGCCGCTCCCGCCGAGGTGTATTGCGCTGCCCGGGGCACTCCCACGTGAGTTGCCCGTAAGTCGTCGAAATCCGTCATGATGCCCGGTGCCGGTTGCTGGCCGCACGTCCTGAAATGGAGGTGTTCCGGATCCGGATGAGATTTGCCGTGAGTTGACCGACCCGCGCGGTCGCGGGTCGAAGTGGGTCGGCTTCTCCTTGCCGCGTATCCCCGCGCAGGGGCCGCGACGTCGTCGATGTTGGTATGCGCGGCTTTTCTCGCGGACGTGACCGGCCAGGTAATGCGCGTATTTCCGGACATCGTCGGCGTCTTTTCGACATCTCGCCTTTGGTGGCTGTTCAATCGTTCGAGCGGTATTTCGACACTTTCGTCTAGATGAATAGGGGGGTGACCACATCAGCCCCGCTCCGGCGGCTACCCATCGGCAACACCTACAACCTGCGCGACATCGGTGATTACGAGGTGGCGGACGGTGTACGAACCAGATGGGGCCGTCTCTTCCGTTCGGACGCAACACGGTTCACCGACGGCGCCGACCTCGCCGGTCTGGGCCTGCGGACCGTGATCGACCTGCGCGACGACGCGGAGGTGACGGCCCTGCCCACCGGTCTCGACGCGCTCGTTCCGAATGTGCTGCGCCGGCCGCTGGACCCCCGCCCGCTGCTGTCCGAGGCGCTCGAAGGTTCACCGGACCCGCTCGGTGCCCTTTACGTGGCGTTGTTGCGCGAGCGCGGCCCCCGGATCGCGGCGATCGTCGGCGAGCTGACGCGGCCGGATGCGCTGCCGGCTCTTGTCCATTGCGCCGCGGGTAAAGACCGCACAGGCGTGGTGATCGCTCTCGTGCTCTCCGCGATCGGAGTGTCCGACGAGGATGTCGCCGCGGACTACGCGCTCACCGCCGACTATCTCACCGCCGACTTCTTCGCCGCGATCCCGGCGGAGTCCGGCGCCGCGGACCCCGCCGACGAGGCGTTGCGCGGCGCCCGCCCCGAGTCCATTACCGCGTTGCTGCGTGTTCTCGACGCGGAACACGGTGGCGCCCGCGCCTACCTCACCGGCCACGGCGTGCCGGACGAGGCCATCGACCATCTCCGTACGGCCCTGACCCACTGAAATCCCTGGAGGAACACATGAAGATCGTGCAGATTTCCGACACCCACCTCACCGCGTCCGGTGGTCCCACCGCGGACGCGTTCCGGCTCCTCGCCCGGCATCTCGACGAGGAGGTCCGCCCCGATCTGGTCGTGCACTCCGGTGACATCCAGGTCCTCGACCCGGACGACGCCGCCGACCGCGCCCACTCCCGTGAGCTGCTCGACCTGATCAGCGCGCCGCTGCTGGTGGTCCCGGGCAACCACGACGTCGGCATGCCCGGTCTCGATGCCTGGGCAGGCATTTCGGTGACCGGCGAGCGGGTGGCCGCGCACGAGTCCGCGTTCGGTCCCGGCCAGTGGCGCCATGATGCCGACGAGGCGATCCTGCTCGGGATCAACAGCGAGCTGCTGGGGTCCGGGCTGCAGCGCGAGGCGGACCAGTGGCGCTGGCTCGAGCAGACCCTCGGGGATCTGCCCGCGGGCCGCCCGGTGCTGCTGTTCCTGCACAAGCCGCTGTGGGCGGTCACCGACGAACCGGTGGACCACCAGGTCGACGTCGGGCCCGTCGCGCGCGATCGGCTGCTCGGCCTGCTGGAGCGGATCGATCTGCGCGCCGTCGGCTGCGGACACCTGCACCGCTACCGCCAGGTGCGGCGGGACCGGGCGATCGAGGTGTGGGCACCGGCCACCGCCTTCCTCGCCCCCGGCGGGGACGACCTTCCCGAAGGAAGGCAGGAGCTGGGCTACGTCGAGTACACCGTCGCCGACGGTGCGGTCACCGCCGAGTTCCGGCTGGTGCCGGGGATGCCGCAGCTCACCACCGACGACGTTCCCGAGATCGCCCAGGCGATCGAGGCCATGACGGCCGCGGTCTGATGGCCACCCTCGAACTCGACGGGATCGTACGTCGTTTCGGCGACACCACCGCGGTCGCCGATGTCACGCTGGCCACCGAACGCAACGAGTTCCTCGTGCTGCTCGGTCCCAGCGGCTGCGGCAAGACGACCCTGCTGCGCATGATCGCCGGGCTGCTCCCGCCCAGTGCGGGCCGCATCCTGGTCGACGGGCGGGATGTCACCACCCTGCCGCCGCGGGAGCGCGACCTGGCGATGGTATTCCAGAACTACGCCCTCTACCCGCACCTGACCGTCGAGCGGAATCTCGGCTTCGGGCTGAGCGTGCGCAAAACCGGCAAACAGGAGATCCGCCGGCGCGTCGACGAGGTGGCGGAATTGCTCGACCTCGGCCACCTGCTGCGCCGGCGGCCGAAGGAACTCTCCGGCGGGCAGCGCCAGCGGGTGGCGTTGGGGCGTGCGATGGTGCGTGAGCCGATGGCCTTCCTCATGGACGAGCCGCTGTCCAACCTCGACGCGAAGCTGCGGGCGAGCACCCGGACCCGGCTCATCTCACTGCACCGCAGGCTGGACACCACCTTCGTCTACGTCACCCACGACCAGGTCGACGCGATGACGATGGCGACCAAGGTCGCGGTGCTGAACGAGGGCCGGATCGAACAGTTCGGCACCCCGGTTGAGATCTACGACGAACCCGCTTCGGCGTTCGTCGCCGGGTTCATGGGCGCGCCACCCATGAACCTGCTGCCGGTCGAACTCGGCGTGGGGTTCGACGACCGGCTCGTGTTGCGGGCGCCCGGCCTCGAGGTCGAGCTGCCGTATCGCGCCGGCGCCGATCCCGGTGTCCGCGAGGTGCTTCTGGGTGTGCGCCCCGAGCACCTCGTCCCGGTGTCCGCCGACCATGCCGGGCCCGTCCTGCGGGGGCGGGTCGACATCGTCGAGAACCTCGGCAACGAGGAGATCGCGCAAATCGAGATCGGGGACCTGCGGGTGAGTGTCCGCGGCGCCAGGCCGATCCACCTCGCACCCGGAGACGTCACCACCCTGGCGGTGCGTCCCGAGTACGTCCACCTCTTCGCGCGGCAGAGCGGCCGGCGTCTCACCTGGGAGCCCGAACGGGCCCCCGCTCTCGTTTCCTGAAAGAGATACCCATGAAGTACTTTCGCGTCCTGCCCCTGCTGGCGGTGGCGCTCGCCGCGGCTCTTCCCGGCTGCGCCACCATCCCCACAACCACCGGCGCGGGAACCGACGCAGCCACCGCGATAATCCCCGAGCTGGCCCCCGACCAGCAGGTATCGATCCGCTGGGAGAGCTACAACCTCGCCAGCGCCGGCATCTTCGGCGACACCACGCGGGGTCTGGTCGCCGAATTCGAGCGCCTGCACCCGAATATTCACGTCGACGCGGTGCCGCCCCAGGGCTCGGCGAACGAGATCGCGCAGAGTGTGCAGCGCCAGGTCATCGCCGGCAATCCGCCGGACGTCGGTCAGTTGACCTTCGCCGACCTCCGCTACACCGCCAGTGATCTCGGCGCTCAGCCGCTCGACACCCTCGTCGGCCGCGACGAGGTGCAGAAACTGCTCACCGACGGGCCGCACCCCTACGCTCCCCGGGCCGCGGTGCTCGGCGACGTCGACGGCACGACCTACGGCATCCCCTATGTCTTCTCCACTCCGATGTTGTTCATCAACGCCGACCTGTTCCGCAAAGCGGGACTCGATCCGGCCGACCCGCCGCAGACCTGGGACGAGGTCGCCGCAGCCGCCGCGGCCATCGCCAAGGTGCCCGGCACGAGCGGTGGGGCCTACCTCGGCTGTCTCGACGCGGCATCGGGCGGCGACTGGTGCCTGACCGGTATCGTCCGTTCCGCCGGCGGCCGACTGCTGTCCGAGGACGGGAAGAAGATCTCCTGGGCCGATCCCGCCTCGGTCGCGGCTTTCGACGGTATGCGACGCATCGCCCAGGCCGGTCCCAACGCGCTGCCGAATCTCAGCGGCTCCGACGCCCAGGACGCCTTCCTGCGCGGCAACCTCGGCATGTTGCTGACTTCGGCCGCGCTGCAAAACGCGATTCTCCAGTCCGCCGCGGGCAAATGGCAGGCGGCCGCCGCGCCCATGCCGGGCTTCGGCAGCACGCCGGCCGTACCCACCAACTCCGGGTCGGCGTTGTTCGTCCTGACGCGCGACCCGGCGAAGCAGCGTGCCGCGTGGGAACTGATCAAGTTTCTGACCAGCGCCGAGAGCGAGACCACGATCACTTCGAACATCGGATACGTACCCTTGCGCGCCTCGCTGATCGACGACCCCGCCTACCTCCAGTCCTTCGCCGACGAACACCCGGGCTTCGTCCGGCCCAATGTCGCACAACTCGACCGGCTCGAACCCTGGGTTTCCTACCCAGGACCGAACTACCAGCAGATCCGCACCCTGCTGAGCAAGGCCACCGAGGAGATCGTTTTCCGCGGCGCCGACCCGCAGACGACCTTGTCCGCCGCGCAGACCAGCGCCCAAGCCCTCATGCCGAAATGACCGCCCTGCTCGACCGGCCGGCCCCGATACCCGGCCGCTTCGTGGAACCGGCCGCACCGGTGTCCCGCAGCAGCCCGCGGCCGGTGGCCCGCCGGCCGCTGTCGCGCCGGCTCGCGGCCGCCGCGGCGCCCTACCTGTATCTGGTGCCGGCCCTGGCCGGGCTGATGGTCTGGGTGTACTCGCCGCTCGTCCAGACCATCCAGCTGTCGTTCTATGACTGGAACCTGGTGCCCACCTCACCGGCCCGCCCGGCGGGCTGGTCGAACTACGCCGAGGCGTTCGACCTCCCGCAGTTGGGCCGGGCCACCTTGAACACACTGTTGTACCTACTGGCGTTGCTGCCCTTCACCATCGTGATCCCGGTGGTGGTCGTGCTCCTGTCGCACCGTGTGCACGGCCGGGCCCGGGCCTTCTACCGGACCGCGATCTTCGCGCCGTACCTCATCGCCCCGATCGTCACGGCAATAGTGTGGCGCTGGCTGCTCGACCCGAACGGCGGGCTGGTCAACCAGGTACTCGGGATGTTCGGTGTCGCACCGATCTCGTTCCTGCGCGACCCGAAATGGGCCATGTGGTCGATCGTGGTGATCGTCGGCTGGCAACTGCTCGGCTTCGCCGTACTCGTGGTCTCGGCGGGCTTGTCCGGTATCTCCGACGACTATGCCGCCGCGGCCCGTACCGACGGAGCCACCGAACGTCAGATCACCCGTCGGATCACCTTGCCCCTGCTGTCGCCGACGCTGCTGTTCATGGCCACCCTGACCATCCTCTCCGCCGCGCAGCTGATGTTCCCGATGATCCAGACCCTCACCCAGGGTGGGCCCGGCGACTCCACCACCAACCTCTACTACCTCCTCTACGACACCGCATTCGGCTCGTTCGACGTCGGGCTCGCCTCCGCCGCCAGCGTGCTGTTCTTCCTCGGCTTCGGGCTACTGGCCTGGGGCGCGGTGTGGCTGATGGACCGCTGGAGCTTCCATGACGACTGATACGACCACCCGGACCGCCACCACTACGGCCTCGACCCGCACCCGGCGACTCGACGCGGTCGGCGGTCACCTCGTCCTGGGCGCGATCACCGTGTTCAGCCTCGTGCCGATCGTCTGGATGTACGTCACCGCACTGCGTCCGCGCGACGACGTGCTGGGACAGTCCGTGCTGCCCACCGGGATCAGCCTGGACAATCTGCGGGCAGCCGCCGACCTGCTGCCGCTCGGCGGCTTGATCGGCAATACCGCGTTCATGGCGGTCGGGGTCGCGGCCTGCCAGTTGTTCACCGCCCTGCTCGCCGCGTATGCCTTCGGGCGCTGGCACTTTCGCGGCGAGCGGGTGCTGTTCCTGATCTTCGTGGCGACTTGGCTGGTCCCCTTCCAGGTCACGATGCTGCCGAATTACATACTGCTGTCGAACCTGGGCTGGCTGAACACCCTCACCGGTGTGATCGTTCCGCAGATCACCGCGCCGTTCGCGGTGTTGTTGCTGCGCCAGCACATGCGCTCGTTCCCGCGCGAATTGCTCGATGCCGCCCGCATGGACGGTCGCTCCCACTGGAACACGCTGTGGACCGTCGTCGTGCCCTCGCTGCGCGGCCCGCTCGCGGCACTGGCCATTCTGCTGTTCGTCACGGCGTGGAACGAGTACTTCTGGCCGTTGCTCGTCCTGTCCGATCCAGCGTCGGTCGTGCAGATAGGCCTGCGCAGCCTGATCACCGAGGCCGGCACCGACTATGGTGCGATGATGGCCGCCGCCGGGGCACTGTGCCTGCCCATCCTCGCCGTCTACCTGCTGCTGCAACGACAGGTCGTGAATGCTTTCGTCCGTTCCGGGCTGAAATGACCGGTACCCGCCACGGTAGGCAGGGCAGAGTCCCTGTCTACCGCCGGGTGGAAGGCGAACTGCTGCGCCGGATCCGCGCCGGCGACCTCGTCCCTGGTCAGCGACTTCCGACCGAACCCGCACTCGCCGCGGAATGGGGAGTCAACCGCCTCACCATCAGGCAGGCAATCGGCGAACTCGCCCGCGCGGGGCTCGTCGTCGTCCGGCAAGGATCGGGGACCTACGTCGCCGAACCCCCACGAGTCGTCGAGCTCGGCCTGCCACCGATGCCGTCCACGGACGCCGACGCGGGCAGCACCGCGGCGATCGCCGAGTACGTTCAGCAGGATCAGACCGAGACTCTGGTCGACCTCACCGAGCGGGATACCGATCGTGACGCCGCCGAAGCCCTCGGCGCCGCAGGGCCTTTCGTCCGGATCGATACCCTGGTCCGGACAGGCGACCAGCCGTTCCTGGTGTCCAGCTACTGGCTCGAGGCCCGCCGCTTCCCGGGCCTCACCGCACTGGTCACCGAGCGGGTCGCGTTGTTCCAGATCCTGCGGGAACACCACGATCTCCGGCTCCGGCATCATTGGCGGTCCCTCACCGCGACCGTCGCGAACGGGGCGGACGCCGCGCTGCTCGAGGTGCCCCCGGGAAGCCCGGTGATGCTGCGCGACGGCGTCAACGTGGACGACGATCTCATCCCCACCATGTACCTGCGCCGCCGCCTACGCGGTGACCGGATCCGGTTCACGATGCGATACGACAGCGCCAACCCACTGGATGCCCACGACTGATGGTTCACATCCGCCGCCGACGCGATACTCGGGTGCCGCGTCCAGGCTTTATCGAGTGATCGCGATGACCGACACGGTGTCGTCACCGAGTTGTGCGAGGTAGGCAGTGGCGGTGGTTTCGCACCAGGAGAAGCTGGTGGGTTGGTCACCGACCGGCAGGGTATCGGTTCCACTGATGGCGCTTACGGTCTCGGCGTGATGCAGGTCGGTGGTTTCGTGACGCGGGCCGATGAGGGTACAGCGGCGACCGAACCGGAGCTCGGAAATCGCCCAGGAACCGTTCCGGCGCGAGGTAGAGAAAGCCACAGCCAGGGCTCGCCAGGCGCACTTCGATCGTAGATGGGCACGATGTTGGGATGATCCAGGCGTGCCGCCAGTTCCGCTTCGCGATCGAACTTGGCGGAGGCCTTCGGATTCGCGGCTAGGGATTCGTTGAGAACCTTCAGCGCGACCCGGCTCTCCAGGCGCGGATGCTGGGCCAGATACACCACACCCATCCCCCCGGCGCCGAGAACTCGCTCGATGACGAACCCCGCGAACTCGTCTCCCGCTCGTAAAACCACTTCTTCTGGCCCCGGTCTCCGTTGCTCAGGAGCCGCCGCCGGGCCCGGATCGGCCGGCAGCCTGGCTCTTCCGAAATGTGTGTCGGCACAGGTAATCCAGGCGTCCGGCCCCCGCGTCGGCACCGCAGTCCGTGGCGACTCGAGGCCGATCGGCAACGCGGGCCCGTCATCCGAATCACCGTGTCTGCGAAATCACTTCGATCGAAAGTGTGATTGCTAGTGCAAGAACATGCATGTGCAAAGTCCATCGGGCTCCTGGCCGGTACGGTTGCCGGCCGGCGATAGCCCAGATGAGACCGTCTCGAGGGCGATGAGCGGCATCGATCACCACTGCAGGTCGGCCGCTGGTCGGTCGGGGTCGGCGTAGCTGCGGGCAAGCGCGGCTGCCCACGCCAGCAGGCCGTCAGGGCCCAGCCCCCGGAAAACGCGGTGGTAGTTCTCCATGAACCCGACCGGCCGCAAGATGGTGTCGGGTGCCCCTATACTGCGCGGATCCTCCTCCAGCTGAGTCTTGGGACGCGGCAACGGGCTCGCGGCCGGTCGATTCCCGCATTGATCCGAGCCGACAGGCGGATTTTCAGCTTGTGCAGGTTGCACTACCGGCGGGCCGAGTTGTGGCTCGCCGGGCCATTACTTTTTCGATGGGCTCTCAATATTCTTGGGGTACTTCGACGTGCGGGACGTACTGCGCACCACACGCGAATCGACTTCTGGCGAACACCATGACAACGGCGAGGGACTCTGCGTGATATGAACTCAGCAGAAAACGCCGCGCCCGGTCACGAGTCGCCGCCGATGCCCGAGTGGGGGCCGGAGCATTCCGAAAACGTAGCTTCCGACGTAGAATTCACGCTCGGCGCAGACCATTTCGAAAATTTATCCGCACTTTCCGGTCGTTCCGCCGCTCGCATCCGTGAGCTCATCCGGCAGGCGGCCGGGGAATTGGCCGCCCTCGCCCCCGCGGGCTGGATCCGGGTGGACGCGGTGTTCGCCTTGACTGTTGTCGCTGAAACCGGTGTGGCCTACTACTTCGACGGAGAACGTCCGGTCCCGGCGCCGGCACCGTCGTCGGTCATGGAGTTGATCCGGCAGCATCGGCGGATATCCGCCGAATCCACCGGCGGACCATGGTGGCGGCTGCTGCTCTCGTCGACCAGCGAAGGGCGGATCCAGGCCGACTACGATTACGGGGACGAACCGTTTCCCGCAGATCAGCTCTTTCCTCCCGATGCCTATCGAGCCGATCTGGAATTCTTCCCGCGTGCGAAACTTCCGGTATGGCTGGCCGCATACCTCAACCACGATGACCGCCAGCTGCACTCCCCACTCCGCGCGATGGCACAGGCGCAGACCGTCCGGAGTTCCGGGGTCCACAATGATCCGGCCGTAGTCGATCTGCCGCCATTGCCCCTGTTGACGGCCCGCTGGGCGGTACTGGCCGCGGCATTCGTCGCCGTCGGATCCGAGTGGGGCCCTCGGCTGCTACCCGCGCTGCGCTGGTTCGAGGGAGCGCGGCGCAGCGGTAGTTCACTGTATGCGCTGCCCGGTGGCCGGGCGGTGCTGTCCGGTGGGGTGTGGGATGCGCCGGTGCTCGACCGGGCCTACAACCAGGACTTTCCCCTGCCGCAGCTCTACCGGGGCGCGCCGGAGTGGGTCGCCGATCCTGTGCTGAACAAACGGGTGGTGCACGGAATGCTCACCTTTTGCTATTGGTGGGACGGCTCCCGCTGGTATCGCGGTGAGTCGCCGACGGCGGACGAGATCGCCGAAGCCGTTCCCGGGGTCTGGGATTCGGTGACCGTCGAGCGGGTCATCGGTGGACTGCTGGGCGAGGAGGCCGCCGACGAGTGCGCTGCTGCCGTGCCGGGTCTCGTCGCCGCCGCCGAATCCGCCGCGGTCACCCGATCGGCGCTGGCCGCGGTCTTCCCCGACGCCGGGGCGTCCGATATCGCGGCCGCCTACTACCAGCTGCAAATGGGCGGAATCGCCGCCGCGGAACCGCTGCCGGAGGGAGAAGCAATCAGCCGAGTTGCCCGGGAACTGACCGATAGCGGTATGGATCTATCCGATTACCCGGTGGCTGGATTGCGTGCCGACCGGCTGAATGCGGGCTGGATGGTATACGTTCCGCCGCCACCGGACGAAATTTCGGTCGGCCGGACAATTTTCTATATCGCAGACGACGGTGTGCTGGAATGGTCGTCCTCCGCGGTGGCGCCCTCTCGCTGTACGGCCGATTTCGAAGAACGTTTCCAGGTGCGGAATCGTGCTCTGCTGTAACAAAGATCGGCGGCCCCGGAGGCGCGCCGGATTCGCCGTGTAGCTCATCGAATGTCCGGTGGTGATCCGACTCATTTTTGGATGGTGGTCTGTGGGCCCCGCATGTAGTGGAGGAGTAAATACTATGCCCGAAAAGGCCTTCGAGTTCTCCGACCTGGAGTTTCGGGCAGCAGCGGGTTCGGTCGGCGCTGTCGGTGACTTGATCGATGAGGTGCTCAACACCTTGACGAGTGCGATGGAAAGCCTTGGTACACCGTGGGGAAGTGATCAGCTGGGCACCACTTTCTACGACGGAGTGGGCGGCCAGGGTGGTGGTTACGGGGACAGCTCCGTCGGTTTGCCCGAGGGAGTCCGGTGCGCCGCCGAATCGGTGCTCGGGCTTTCGCGCGGCATGCGGGACTACGCCGATCGGGTTCGTGCCATGGAGGACGACAATCGCGCCGGATTCGGCAGCTGAACGGGAAGTGAGCCATGCCGAACGAACGAACGAAATCCGAGTTCGCCGAGCTGCTCGAGAGTGCGCAGGAGCAGGTTCGCGTCATTTCCCGGATCCAGCAGCAGCGAGCGGAACTCACCGCCAGTGCCCAGGCCCGCGGTAAGAAGGTCACCGTCACGGTCAATGCCGACAACACGGTGATCGACGTCGAATTCACCGACAGTATCGCGGAACTGAGCTACGCCGAGATCGCGCGGGCGGTGATCGAGGCGGCCCAGAAGGCATCCGCGGAGATCACCCGAAAGACTTCGGAGCTCATGACACCGATCGAGACGCAGCGGGCGCGGATGCCCAAGCTGACCGATCTGCTGGAGCAGTTGTCGATCGACGCAACCGGGCTGCATATTCCACAGCCGGTCGACGCTGCGGCCGCCGCATCGAAATCCGTTCGAGGACACCGGGTCTTCGACGGCAGTGCCGTGCCGGAGTCATCGTATGACGAGGCTCCGCGGGGTCGCCGCGGCTCGATTATTGATACCAACCGGTGAAAGTCGGTTAGCCGGATATGGTCTGGGAGTTGCCTGCTGAGCTGGAATGGCTCAAATGGCTGGTCGGCATGGAATGGCCGCAGGGCGACCAAGACCAGATGTGGGCGCTGGCCCAGGCGTGGTACGCCGCCGCGGATCGGCTGGCCGAGATCGCCGGAGACGAACTCGTCGCGGCCAAGGACGAGGCTCTCGCCGCCGCTCCGCAGGGTGAGGTCCGGGACGGACTCCGGAAGGCGTTCGACAGTTTGCTCGATCCGGCGGGTTCGCCGGGCAACGATTCATCGCTGGGCGCTCTGGCCGACTTTCTGCGGATGACCGCCGACGCGACCTGGGACACCGGCACCGAAATCGAGTACGCCAAGCTGATGTTCTGGTCGTCGCTGGTGCTGCTGGCGCTGGAAATCGCGCTGGCGTGGATCTTCCCACCGACCGCGCCGGCGGTGGAAGTGGCGGCGATCGCGGTGACCCGAGTCGTGGTGAGATCTCTGCTGCAGCGGGTGCTGCTGGCCATCGGCCGGGCCGCCGGCCGGATGGCCGGACATGGGCTCCTGAATTTCAGTGTCCGGAAGCTGCCGAGTTTCGTCGTGCGCCACGCCGCCCTCGATACCGCCCTCGGAGTCGGCCAGGATCTGGGGACACAAGCCTGGCAGGGGGATCGCCGCCGCCTGGGTATCAATATGACCCAGCTCGGCATCACCGCGGTCAGTTCGGCGGCCGGCGGTCTGGCGGCCGGTCCCGCGGCCGGGCTCATCCACCAGCAGTTGAGTCGGCGCCTCGGGGACGGCGCGCGCATGCAGCTGGTGAACGGCGCAGTCACCGGTGCCATTGCGGGCGCGGTCGGGGGTGCCGGGGGACTGGGGGCCGCGATCGGCACCCAGGTCGGGATCGACCTGCACAACGGTAAGAACTGGGAAGAAATCCGGGCGGGCACCTTATCGCTGGATTCCCTGGCGCCGCAGTTCAGTCCGCTCCAGATCAGTGGCGGTGCTTTGAGCGGCGGTGCCAGCGGGTTCAGCGACACAGCGGCCCATCTGCTGCCCTGGGGTCGCAACAGCGAAAGCTATCAGCAGAAATGGGGGAACTTCAGCTTCCGCGACCGGATGGCCGAGGCTGCTTTCGGTGGCTCCGATAGCGGCCCCGGCATCGGGTTCCTCGACAAGGCGGTGCAGGACCACCTCGGGGCGGCTCATGATGTGGGCGATGAGCTGGTCGTCGGGGAGGGTGATCCGCACGCCGCCGGGGTGGACGCGGGTGCCGGATCGGTCGGTGCTGCCGGAGCGCCGGATTCCGGCGCCGTGGAGGGCTCGCCGAGAGAAGGCGGCGTTGTCGCGACGGCCGATACCGCGGCTGATCGGGTGTACGTCGGGAACGCGTCGTCCGCTGGTTCCGATGGCGAGGATTCCGGCTCGGTGGCGGCCCGGGATTCGGAGGGGGCGATCGGTGAACCCCGGACCGTAACCGGCCGTCGGGAAGCCGAGCTCGCCGAGTCGGGTACCGATATCCGGACAGCGGAGGGAGATCCGGGCGATTCGGGTACTGCGATCAGGGCACGGGAAGAACTATCGGCCGGCGAGCCGGCGAATCGGAATTCGGGCGTCGCCACGGGGGCTTCCGGCGGTATCTCCGGTGTGCCGGAGGTAGTCGCCGAGGCTGCGGATCCGGAGTCCGGTGCGGGCGCGGTCGCCACCCCCGTCACCGACGCACCCACGGCCGGAACGACAGGCGCATCCTCGGCATTCCAGGGAGGGGGTACCGGTGGTGGTGCGGTAGCCGCCGCGCCGGCCGGTGGCGTGGCAGGGGAGCAATCGGCAGGTGGAGTCTCGGCCGCGTCCCCGGCGAGCAGGTCGGGACCGGTGGCGACCGGTGGTCCCGGTCCTGTTGTGGGACTGCGGGATAGCGGTGTATCCGCGGTCCGTCCGGGCGTTTCGGATGGAAGTGCGCCCCACCGGCCGGGACCGTCGTGGGAATCCGGAAAGGGTGTGCCGGACGGATCGAAACAAGCTCCGGCTGCGGGAGCGGCGCCGAGTCCGGTCGCCGACAGCGGGATACGGGCTGATCGATCCGACTCCGTGGCCGCGGAGTCGGTCACCGCTCAGCCGAACAACGGGCCGGAAGCGAAATCCGGCGCTGCCGGGGCCGGTGACTCCGCGAGCGCCGGGGCAGCGCTCGCGGTGGCCGCAGAATCTGCTGATAGTTCGCCACCGCACGGGGTTATTGCGGCAACAGCGGCATCCGAAGTCGGCGGTCTTCGGAACGACTGCGCCGCGCTCGCGCTGGCCCAACTCGCGTTGGAGACGGGCAGCCCGGTTATCCGAGTGCCCGGTGGGCCCGTTGGTCCCGGTGGTATGACACTGCACGAGATCGAGGAGGCGGTTCGCAGCCCGCTGTTCGAATTCCCGCCCGGTGCAGCGGAGCGATCACGGCATCAGCCGGTCGCCGATGAGCTGCTCAGGATGGTGGCCGGGCTGGATCCCCGGGACATCGTGCAGGGCCGGGGCCCACGGGCGTTGATCGTGGACCTGTACGCCGGGGCAGCGGGCGGACCGGCGGTGGGCGGCCACGCGTACACGATGACTGTGCGGATGAAGGCGGACACCGGCGAGTATTTCGTCGAGGTCCGCGATCCCTCGGCCGGGGCCCGGCACCGGTTTCCGCCCGAGCCGCCGCGCGAGATCGACACGGTATCGGCGGTGCTGCTGGACGGCGCCGGTCGGCCGGTTCGCCCGAGCGGACTGGATTCGAGGGTCCGGCCGCTGACCGAGTATTACCGCAGCATCGACGAAAGGGCTGTATTCGTCGATGACGAGTATCGGACCGGCGGAAAGCGCGGGGAGTCCCTCGAGCGGTTCGCGGCCCGGGGTGAAGCTGTCCGGCTCGATATCCAGGGGCAGCTCGCGGCGCGACGCGCGGCCTATCTCCGATCGCTGCAGAACGAGGCGTTCGCCCGGGACGGCACCTCGGCGCTGCGGCGGTACGACGATCTGGTGAACACCGCACAGGACGAGGCGTACCAGCTCAAAGAACATGCTGACGAGAAGTGGGCCGAGTCCGGGCGACGGGGCCGGGGTAAGCGCCCGCGGGACGCCGAGTGGAACGCTGTCGTCGACCTCGAACCACTGCCCGGGCGGCGCCTGCCCCTGCTGCCGCAGGCATCGCCGCCGTCCGCTGTACCGGAGGAAGCGGATTTCGCCGAACACCGCAATTCGCCGCGAGCGGACGAGGAAACCGAGGCGGTCGAAGCGGTCGCGGATCAGCAGGTGGTTCCCGAGTCCGGCGATCCGGAAGCTCCCGGCGCGGTGTACTCCTGGGCGGGGCCACGGGATTCGTCCGACGGCGAGACATTGGGCGACCGCTACGGTGGCTCGATCACCGACAAGTGGTCGGAGCTGATCGAGCCGGAGATCTCCCGGTGGGATACCAACCGTGCCATCGGCGCCGAGCTGCAGTCCCACCTGCGGAAACTGACCGGCGACGAAGACCTGTATGTGGATTTCAATAGCCCGAACCCCGCGCCCGAGGTGCTCGCTGAATTCGCTCGCGCGATGGTAGCGGTATTCGAGAAGAATCCGGATGTCACCCGGAATATCGAACTGCGCCAGCTATTGGGCGAGCTGCCATTTCTCGCGCTTCCCTCCGATCATCCGAGTCTGCAGTACGCGACGGCGGTCAGGGGCGATCAAGAGCGGCTGCATGTTCGTAGTATTTCTTTTGATACCACCTATTTTCATAAATTTTCACACGGCACTCCCGACGATCCCCACGGCGACTATTTCTGGACGAATGTGCGGCGGGACGTAGAGGTGGCTCGCCTCCCGAAGGCGGTCCTGGACCGGCCCGCGTTCGCGGTGGCGGTGCTCGCGTTCGGTGCGGCGCTCGATATTTCGAAGGGCCGGATGGCGCATCCGGCAGTGGACGAGGTACTGCGGCAGTCCTTCGTCGCCGGTGGACACCGGCCGCAGCACGGTCCGGAGTTCCGGCGGTGGCTGCGGCGGATCATGCCGTCCGCTTTCACCGACCAGGTCGGCGGTCAGCTCGATCCAGCGAAGGCGTTGGCGTCGGCCTTTCTGGAACAGACCCTGCGGGGCGACGCGGGCGAGGCGCTGACCGGGCTGGTAGAGCTACTGGACGCGCAGGACGGGATCGAACCGCGGACCACAGTCTCTGCCGGGTCCGATCCGGTGCGGCTGCCCGAACGCGGTAGTGCCGCATTGATGCCGGAGACGGTGTTCGACGACGAATGGGTCGCGCTGCCCACCGCGGCGGAGATCGCGACGCGTCTGGAGGAAGTGCTCACCGGCATCACCGATCGCACTATTCGGGTCACCGGATTCGACAGCGATCTCGATATCGACGTGGTGCGGGAGACCGCGCGGACCCTCGCGGAAGTGTATCCCGATTTCCGGTCTATCGATATCCGTGAGATCGCCTTCGTCGATCTCGTCGAGACGGTCGAAAGGCGTTCGAACAAGAGAATTCTCGGTTCCGCCGAGCAGGGATACGGTGATACGCCGCTGGGGCTGTACCAAGACCCGGACTCCGAGGGGCCTCCGCGGCGCCTCACGCATACCAAGCGACTGATGTTGAATCGGGCGTACGCGAAGAATGCGGAGTACTTCTGGCGAGAAGCGGAAAATTCCGCGGAGTCGGGCTTCCATCCGGACAGCGACCGGGCCCGCCCGGTGCGTGCGGCGGTTCTGCACGAATTCGGACACGCGGTGGACTTCGCCGGGAGCGGGGTGGCGCGCAGATTGGTCGGTAATGCACTGCTGCACCACTACATGGCGAACCGTCGCGGCCCGGAAACAGTTGCGGACTACGAGAATTGGATGAAGGCTCAGCTGAGCCGCTACAGCTTTCACGGCGATGGGCGCCTGAATGCCATCGAAGCCATCGGAGAGGCATTCGCCGAGGTCCACGCGCGGGGGTACGACAAAGCCGACGAGGCGGTGCGGATCATCTACGATGTGGCGGTCCGGGCGGCGGACGAGTCGGCGCGGGGGCGGATGCGCCGGTTCGCCGATCGGCAGCGGTTCGGTGCTTCCGGCTACCAGGTCCGCGCCGTCGACGGGATCACCCGGCGCAATGTATTCGTTCCGGCCCGGCGTATCGACGGTGCCGACCCGAGAGGGACCGGGGGCGTGAGCACCGAACCGGACGGTGGCGTCGCCGCCATGGCCGCGCCCCGAGGGGATCGGTTCGACCCCGGACGGAGTAGCCCCGACACGGATCCGGCCGCGGGGAGAGAAGCCCCGACGGAGGCCGTCCGGGCCGCTGGACCGGGCGCCGAGGGGGTCGAACGCGAAGGGTCGGCTCGGCCGAACCCGGCCGAGGAGGCGATCTGGCAGGCGTATCGGCGGCGTGCCGAAGCATTGCTGTTCGCGCACTATACGAGACTTCACCACCGGCCCCACTCGCCGGCTGAGTATCGCCGGCTGCAGCTGGCGGTGAACAGGCGGAATCGTCTGCTGGATCGGGAGACATACGATCGCGCCGCCGCACAGTTGGAGCGGATCCGGCGCGGCTACCGGCGCTGGCTGCACCGCGAACTCCCCGGCTACCCCTTCCATGCCGAGGACGATCCGAGCAGGGGAATCGCCGCCGGCGATCTGGATACGCCGAAGGCGCTGGCCGCGGCCTACCGTGCCCGGCAGGCCAAGGGCATCAAGGCTCTCGGCACCGCCGAGTGGCTGCTCGTCCAAGCCATCGCCGAGGCCCCGCCGCGCAACGGTCCCGCGGTGGACGACGGGTTGCCGCCCGATGGCTCGGACGCAGTCGCGGGGCTCCCCGGCTCGGAGACCGATCCCGCTCCGGGCGACGAATCCCGGCGCGACCTCATGGCAGTGGCTCTGGAGGATCCGGAGCGGGAGGTCCGGGAAATTCTGGCCGGCACCCCGACCGGCCGGGAAGTCCTGGCGATGATCGACGATGCCCGCACACGTGCGGTATTCGAGCCCGGTGGCCACGGACAACCCCGGGGTCTGTATCTGCCCGCCAAGCTGCGAGCACATGTCTTCACCGTCGAATCCGACCTGGCCGACCAGGCGATGACGCTGGCCCACGAGGCGGTGCACGCGTACTACCATCTCCTCCGCCGTACCGCGGATCCGGCGGCCGTGTCGTTGCGGGAGGACTACATCGCCGCCGGGGTCGACGAGGAGACCCGGGCCGAGGTGCTGGCCATCCGCCTCGCCACCGAGCTGCGCGAGAGCGGCTATGTCTTCCCGGCCGGCGAGACCGAAAAGGCCTACCGTGCGGCCGCGGCGCAGCCGGGCGACGATGTCCGGTTGTCGGTCGAGGAAGTCCACCAGCGGGGCGTGGAGGCGGTACGCGTAATACAGCACTCTCAATACTCGGATAGGTACGGAACCTATTGGGATGCGGCGCATTCCGGTGAATCTTCGCCCGATGACCCTTGGCAGGAACCGGTCGGCGCGAACGCCGCGGAGTTGTCTCGCGGGTTGCTGCGTCACAAGGATGCTGTGCTCCGGATGGTCGCGGCCGAGAGTGCGGTCCGGACGCTGGTCAGAGAGCTCAGGGGTGCGCTGGCGGCCACGAGCCCCGGATTCCGGGGTGCGGCCGGCCCGGCATTGCAGCACGTGGAGGCCGCACTCGACGGCACGGTATCCGCCGAAGGCGCAGCGGAACTGCGGCGACTTCGGCACGAACTGCATCGGCTCGTCGATCTGCAGTACGACGCCGCGTGGTGGGCAGCCGAATCAGCTGACGTGGAACGGGAACTGTACCCGCCGGCGGCCCGGCAGGTGCTCGAAGCCCACCCGGGCGCTCGGGTCCTGACGGACACTATCGCCTACGTGCCGGGCGATGGGACGCCGGATCGACTCGTCGTCGTCGCGCGCCGCGGTGCCCACGATGGGGTGGTCGCGGCGGCATCCGGCGACCTCACCGAACTCGTGCACCGCACCGATGTCGTCCGGGAAGACCGCACTCTCGATTTCGCCGGTGAACGTTTCCGGGTGCGGAAGGCGGACCATTCGGCACCCGGCGTGGAGCCGGCGCCACACCCGGGCAACCCGCCGAACGCGGCACAGCGTGCGACCGATATCGAAACCGGCCGGGTCCGGAAGCTTCTGTCCCGGACCGCTATCGGCGGCTGGGCCGAGGAAATCTTGCGGAAGCACAGTGTCCGCATCGAGTACCGGTCCGGCGCCATGGACCGATACCACCCCGCCCAGCGGCTGCTGGTGCTCGACCCCGCGGGATCCGAGGGCGCGCAGCTGGTCTCCATGCTGCACACCGCCGTGCACATCGACACCGCCGGGAATCGCGGCGCCCGCGATACGGTGCGGTTCCGGCTGGCGGCCTCCCGGCCCGGCTATCTCGAGCAGATGATCTCGGATCAGGCGCGGGCGCAGGCCCTGGAAATCCTCGCGGTTCGGGAGTTGCGGGCGCTACCCGGCATCGATGTGTCCACTGATTCCGCGTTGGAGCGCGTCTACCTCGAGGCGTCGGCGGCCGCACCGGATTCGGAGGCGGAGATTCCGAACGCCGTGGCTCGGCCGCCGACCGCTCTGCTCGATGAGGCCGGACTGGCGGCCCTCCGCCGTGCCCTGCCGGGCCGCGAGGTGTCTCCGGGCCGGACGTATCACCAATTCTTCGGTTCTGCGTGGGATTACACGCATGGTTCGGATCCGGTGGCCGACGCGGTCGGCATGAGGGAGAACTCCGCGAGTGATCCGGCCGATCCCGGATCGCCTCTCGCCCGGTGGATCGGCCTGCCGGCTCCGGCGCGGGCCGACGAGGCGCGTCCGGCGCAGAACGGCATCGCACCGCCCCTCGTGCCCGCGGCTGATTCCCGGCCACTGCCGGAGGCAGAAAGCAGTGCGGGACTGCTCGGGGTGCCGGGCAGTGACCAGTGGACACCGTGGGATCCGGAGCGTGTTGCCGTAGAGCTGCGCACGCAGTTGCTCGGCGCCCTCGGATCGGATATTCCGGTGATCGGCTTCGATTCGGATTCGGTGGATCCGGAGATCGCGCGAGAATACGCCCGCGCCGTGCTGGACAGGTTCGCCGAAACGCCGGACGTTGCGCTGGATTCCATCGAGATCGGGTCGATCGACCACGACAACCCCGAGCTGGTGTTGGCCGAAGTGCAGTATCGTCCGGTGACTGCGGCCGACGGCACGGTGCGGTTCACCCGGCATCTGGTCCTCAACCAGCTGTTCGCCGCGGATCCCGGGAAGATCCGGCGTCTGGTTCACGGGAACGCCGAACTGCGCCATTTCGCGGCCAGTGCTCGTGCCCGCCCCCTCTACACCGCTATTTCTCATGATTTCGGGCATCTGCTGGACCGCACCGGGACGCTCGCCGCCCGGAGGCTGGCCGGAAATGCGCTGCTGCAGCACTATATGGCCGAGCAGCTGGGGCCCGATACGGTCGACGGGTTCAAAGCCTGGTTGCGGGAGAACCTCAGCGGATACAGTCTCGACCCCGAAACCGGGTGGCTGAATCCCGGCGAAGCGCTGGCCGAAGCGTATGCCGAGGTGATCGCGGTGGGCCGGGAGAACGCCGGTGCCCCTGTCCGGATCCTGTACGACCTGCTGGTCCGGTCCGCCGACCGGGCAACACTGGGCGGCCGGTTCGGCCGGTTCATCGATCAGACGCGCTACCGTTCGTCGCCTTACCGGGTGGTCGGCGAGAACTTCGTTCGGAAGTGGCCGCCGTTCGGGAAACCGGCCGAGGGCGACAGCCCGCTGCGCGTGCGGTCCGATGCCTCATCGGCGCAGCATGTCGACAGCGGGGTTCGATCGGAACGTCTCGAGGGCCTCGATCCGGCCGGTCAGGTCCGGGATCTGCTCGCGCAGATCGAGACCGGCCGGAAAGTCCTGGAATTCCTCGACGAGAACCCGACGATCCGGGCCAATTTCCCACTCCGGGCCGAGGATGCGCCGCGAGGAGAGCTGGGTCCTTATGGGCAATTCAGCCCCCATGAATTGTCGATGGATACCTTCACCGACGGTAGGAGCGCGATCGAGCAGGCCCTCACCGCGGTGCACGAGATGGTGCATGCGCAGTACCACGTGCGCGGTATCACGGGGCATACGATCGCACGGCGGCAGACGATGTCTCGCGGCGAGTTCGTGGCCGCCAATGTCGATGAGGAAGCCCATGCCGAAGCGCTGTCCATCTGGGCCGGGCTGGAGTTGCGGGCGCTGGGGTATCTGGTACCGGCAACCCATGCCGAAGAGGTGTACGTCTCGGCGACAGCGCAATACCTGCGCACCAGTCGGCGGACCGGCTCGGAGCCGGATTTCGACCAGGTACACGAGCAGGGCATCGCCGCGGTGCGTGAGCTGATCGGCCTCGAGCCGGCGCAGAAGGGGATGGGGTACAGCAGGTATTACGGCGAGATTTGGGATCAGCAGAGTCCGGCGGCCGGCAGCGCAGTGCCCGGTGACGAGGGTTCCGGCGGTGACTACTGGTATCTGCCTGCTGATCCGGCTGTCGCCGCCGAGCTGCACCGAGGTGTGCTGAAAGGTCGCGATCTGGAACTGCAGCGAAGCGAGGTCGCGGACCGGATCCGGGAATCGGCCGCCGAACTCGGTCTCGACAGCGGTCTTAGCTCGACGCGGTTGCACAAGGCAATCGAGACCGAACTACGGCGGCCGCCCGGGACAACGGATGAGCCGGCCGAATCCCGGCGGCGTCGGCACGACCTGCGCGTGCTCGACGATCTGCTCGCCCGGTCGGCTCGGCTGCGGTCCCTCGCGGCACGTGCCACACTCCGCTTCGAGGCGCTGCTGGCGCGGGAGGTGCTCACCGCGACCATCCGGGACAGCGTGCCGCCGGGCTCCGGCGCCCGGCTGCTCACCGATCAGATCGCACACCTGCCGGGTACGCCGGACCGTGTCGTGGTGGCGGCGTTGTTGGGCGGGCACGCCGGGGCGCTGGAGGCGGCCGGCCGGGATCCGGAGACGGCGGCGATTCTGGAACGCGCCGATATCGAAACGGAGTATCGGCGCCTCCGGTACCTCCCGGACGGGTCCTTCCGAGTGGAACTCACCGCGGACCCTGATCCGCACCGTACGTGGTATGCCGCGGAGGTCGCCGAGCCCGAGTCCCACGCCGACCGGGCCGCAGCGGAGCGGATCGCCGGTATCCGCCGGGTACTCGCCGATACCGCCAAGACCCGGGTGGGCCCCTGGGCCGACAGCATTCTGCGGGACTGGGAAGTACGGATCGAATACGACACGGGCGCCGACAACCAGTACGACCCGGTCCGCAATACCCTGGTCCTGGATCCGGGCCTGTCCGACGGTCGGCAAATGGCCGCCGTGGTGCATGCCGCTATCCACATCGAAGCCGCCGGCAGCCGGGAGACCCCGGTGGGGACCCGGTTTCGGCTGCAGAGCCGGCGGTGGGATTACGTCCGCGCCATGCTCGCCGAAGAGGCCCGGGCCCATGCCCTGGAAATCATCGCGATCCGGGAGTTGCGCGCCGCCGGATTCGAGATCCCGGAAACCGCGCTGGAAAACGTCTACACCACCGCGTTCGACACCGAACGCGCCCGGCTCGCGGGGCGCGATCCCGGCCGCGCGCCCGCCGATCTGGACGCCCTGGCCAATATCGCCGGCCTGCGGGCCATGCGCCCGGAACTGGCGAAACATCGCGTGTCCTCCGGCCGGACCTATGCCGAGTACTACAGCACAGCATGGGATCACGGTCGCGGTGTGCGCTCGATGGATCGAATCGTCGCCGATACCCGGGCGGCCGGCCGGGCGAAAACGGAGGACGGCGAAATACTTCCGTCACGGGTCCTGGAGGATTCCGCGACCAGAACCGTCGAGCGGGTCGAGTACGCCAATGGCAATGAGCTGATCGAGACGGTCTTCGCCGACGACGACCGGGCGATAGCCGCCCTGCTCGTCTCGGTCACCGGCCGGGCATTCGGTGCGGCGGTATCTCGGGCGGCGATATCCGAACTGCACCGGCTCTACCAGCGTGTTCCGTCGGGAATACCGGCCGACCGCATTCCGGTCGGCGCATCCGAGTCGGTGGCGCGGTACGCCGACACCGACCGGGGCATACTGCTGGGGTTGCTGGATATCGTGACCGGTAACCCGGGCCGGTCCGCGGCGGAGATCTATCTGAACCCGCAACGGGGAACCGTCGCCGCCCTCGGGCACTACCGGGCCTTCGAGGACAGTGGCCCGGTGCCCGCGGAGATCGGTCCGTTCGCCGGCTATCTACTGCGCCGCACCGACGACGGTACGGTCGAATACCGGGACCGGCGGCTGCTGGTTTCCATGGTCGACGATTTCATCGAACGATTCGCCACCACCCGCCCGGCGTTCGAACAATACGACAAGCTCGACTGGTACGAGCAGAGCCTGGTGCGGTTGCGCCGGATCCGCGCCCACGCTCGGGAGGACTTCGAAAGCGGCGCGGACCTGGATCGGCTCGGGGTCGTGGACAGTTATGTCAGCAGTTACGGGGCCGGAGACGGATTCGGGGTCCGGGCCGCGGTCGATTCGGCCGGAGTGGTGCGCGCCGAGATCCGGACCGGGGAGAACACCCCGCAGAGCGCGGATATGTTCAGCGATGTATTGCGCAATCTCGGTCATCTGGCCACCGAATTCCGGGTCGAGTGGATCGCGGGCGGTGGTCTGCCGGGCTCACACGGGGACGGCGTATCGACACCGAGGGGCGCCTCCGAAGAGACGATCGATACCGCTGTCTCCCGACTCGCGGCTCAGCACGGGTTCACGCGGATCGAGATCGGTTCGGGTGAAGCATCCGGGCAGCCTGCGGGACAGCGTTCTACCACAGTGTATTTCCGGCGTCCGGCCGATCCTGCACAGGTGGAGGCCGAGCCGGTCGCCGGGCCAGAGCAACCGGTGGCGGTTGCGGATGATCCGAATGCCCGGCCGCCGGGTGACGATCCGGCCGACCCGGTCGACCGGCTGACGCCACCCGCAGCCGGACCCGATAGCTCGAGAGAGGCGGGCGAAATCGGAGACCGCACACCGGACACTCCGGAGGGGACCGCGCCCCGCCTGACTCCCGAACCACCCACCGAATCCCGGGCGGACCGGATAACGGGCCCACCGGTCGATTCCATAGGGGCTCGGCGCGCCCCCGTGCTGGTGGCCTTGGACGACCCGGAGCAGCAGATCCGGAGCCTGCTGGCGCTGACCCCGACCGGCCGGGAAATCCTGGCCGCGCTCGGTGATGAGCGCATCCGGACCGACTTCGTGCCCTACGGACTGTTCGAAGTGGGCAACCACGACAGGGTTCTGGGCCAGTACCGGACGCGGTCGCTGACGGCGCAGGTCTACACCGCGGAATCGGATCTGCTCACCCAGGGCCTGACACTGGCGCACGAAGTGGTACACGCGCTGTACGACCTCGAGGGGCAGGTCGCCGATCCGGGTGATATGGGGCGGGCGGACTATATCGAGGCCCGGATCCAGGAGGAGCTCGACGCCGAGGTCCTGGCGATCCGGCTGGCGGCCGAATGGCGTGATCTGGGCTGTCCGGTACCGCCCTTCGCGAGCGAAACCGGGTACTACACGGCAGCAGCCGGAAACGCCGACGGTGCAGAGGATCTGTCCGAGGCGAGGACCGGTGCTACGGCGATGCAGGCTCATGAGCGCGGCGTCGAGGCTGTACGCGCACTGTATCGAGACCGTCACGCGACGAGGTACGGGCGGGTGTGGGACCGACACCTCGAAGAGAGGGACGAAACCATCCGTGCCGATGAGCGGCATCGGTCCACCGGCCCGGAGTTCGATGCGCAACTGCGGCGTGGTCTGTCGGACTGGAAGGATGCCGAGCTGCGGTGGCAGGCCGCCGGAGGAGAGCTGACACAGCTGTCGTCCCTGCTCGGGGTCGATCCGCTGCCCGCGGACCCGGCGACGCGCGGGGACACCGAGACCCCGCTACAGCGGGTGGAGCGCGAGCTTGCCACCACCGATTCCGCCGACGGCACAGCGGAACTACGGCGGCGCCGCCATGAGCTGCATCGTCTGACCGATCTGCAGAACGACTCGCTGCAGCAGGCGGCGCGATACCGTGCCGAGCAACAACGCGTGCACACCCTCGCGGTCCGCGATGTGCTGGCGGCGGCGACACGGGACATCCCGGATGCCCGGACTCTGACCGATAACGTCGCCTATCTGCCGGGGGAACCGGACCGGCTGGTGATCGTTGCGCGCAAGGGTGACCACGATCGGGCGGTCGCGGAGGCGATCCGGTCGTCCGGCGATTTCGTGCACCGTGCCGATATCGCCCGTGAATACCGCGAAGTGAAGGTTCAGCTGGACGGGCAGATCGCGGTAACGCGGGTCGTCGAGCCGTCCCCGCCCCGGCCGGACGAGCAGCCGGCCCGGGATCTGCCCGCCCCGGGTGCGGCGCAGCGCACCGCGGACGCGGAGACCGGCCGGATCCGCCGGGTGCTGGCCCGGACGGAGGTCGGCGCCTGGGCGGATGAGGTGTTGCGGGAACACGCTGTCCGGATCGAGTACCGGTCGCATGCCATCGACCGGTACTTCCCTGCTCAGCGGCTGCTGGTGCTGGATCCGGGCGGGTCCGACGGTGCTCAGATGGCCGCCATGGTGCACACCGCGGTGCACGCCGATATCGCGGCGCAGCAGGAGGCCGGCGGGGCGGTGCGGTTCACGCTGCAGGCTTCCCGCGCGGACTATATCGATCGGATGATCGAACACCAGGCGCGGGCGCAGGCAATGGAGATCATCGCGGTCCGGCAGTTGCGGGCACTGAGCGATGATGTGCTGTCGGGTGCCGAGATCCCCCGGACTGCCCTGGAACACATCTACGGCGCGGCTTTCGATCTCCGGGTGGCCGTGGGAGAAGGCTCGGTGGCCGCCCGGGAAGCGGCACATGATGCCGGGGTGGCGGCGCTGCGGCGCGAACTGCCCGAAATCGAAGTATCACCGGACCGCACCTACGCCGAATTCTTCGGCGCCGCCTGGGATTACACGCATGGATCGGGACCGGTGGCCGACGAGTCCGCCGGCGCGGAGAACGTCGCGAACGAGGCGGTCGATTCCGAATCCGATCCGCCCCTCGTACCTCGGATCGGCCCGCCGGACCCGGGGCGATCCGACGGGGTGCCGCCGTCGCGAGACGGGACCGAATCGCACACCGCGACCCCGGCGGGGGAACGCCCCGGGCAGGTTCCCGACACTGCCCGGGACGGCGTCCCGGAGCAGCTCGTCGATTTCTCGGGCAAGTCCCCGGTCGAGGTCGGCGCGCAATGGCAAGCGCTACTGGCCGACCTGGATCATCCCGTCGAGGTGTTCGGGTTCGACAAACTGCCCGATGAGGCCGCCTCCCAGGTACAGGATATTGCCCGTGCCATCACGCTGCTGCTCGCCGGAAATCCGCGGCTGGATGTGCGGCAGGTCGGTTTCGGCCGGATGCGGAAACGCTACGATGTGCGGGTAGCGGAAACCGAAACCGGGCACCGGTTCGTCGAACAGATCGTTTTCGGAGTCGGCCAGTTCACCAGGCCGGAATGGGACGACGGTACCGGGGACTACTTCAGCGAGAATATTCAGCGAGATATCGATAACGGAATTCTTCCGGAGCTCTTTTCCTTGATGCCCGGCTCCGCGCTCGCCGCCGCGGCGGTCGCCCACGCCTTGGATCACCACGGCGGATATCTGGCTCGTGAAATGGTGCATGCCGAGCTGACTCATCACTTCCGGGACAATCGGCCCCGCCTGCACATCAGCCGTGAGCTCTGGGAACTCGATGGACCACGTTATCGGAGATGGTTGAATAATATATTGCCACAGACAAGCTTTGTGGACAGATGGCACGATATTGCTCCCCGTAGGGCGCTGATAGACGGGTTCGTCTCGAACTGGGTCGCATCGAATTACGAAGGCTACGTACAGACGCGACGGCAATCGGCGGTGAACCGGTTACTGGCCGACCTGCTGGCCGCGCAGGACGGTGTGGAACCGCGGCCGCTCGACCCGGACCACGCGGTGCCGGTGCTCTTTCCCGAGCCGGCCGCCGCGGAGCTGCTCGGCGCGGTGGATGAATCCGGTGCACCGATACAGGACGATTTCACCGGAAAATCCCTGCGGGAAATATCGGTGATTCTGACGAGAAAACTATCGGATCTCGCGGGCGAGTCGGTGGTGGTCTACGGGCTCGACAGGAATATCGATCCGGAGATCGCTCGTGAGTGGGCTCGATTCTTTGTGCACAGCTTCGAAACCGACAGGTTCCTGGTTGTTCCCGCGGTGGGTATCGGAGCGCTCGAGAGTGACCCCGATGCGAACCGTGACCGCTATGTCGCGGCCAGGACATATTCGGATTCCACGTCGCCCGCCGCCGACGGCGACCCCATCGAGCTCGATATGAATCGACCGATCCGCGTGGATCGGATACAGCTGAACTCAGAATTCGCCGAAAAGTCGGAATTCTTGTGCAGGGCGGTCTACAGCGCGATCGAGTCGGGGCAGATCAAGCCGGATGCCAGGAAACGTCCGGTGTGGTGGATAGGTGGGCACGAGTGGGGGCATGCCCTCGACGCCGCCGGGGCCCGCCTGTTCCGGAGTTATATCGGCGATGTGCTGCTGGGAACCTATCTGAGCAATCCTCTCGGGGAGCCGACGACCTCTGGTTATTGGGTTTGGTTGAGTGAGAGCCTGAGTGGATACAGCTTCAAGGGGATCGGCTACGCCTTCTCGAGCGACCACGACATGCTGCAGGTCGATCCGCGTGAAGTCGGCGCCGAAGCCGTACCCGAGGTGCGGTGGCGGGGCCGCGAGAACATCGATGATCGGGAGCCGGTCGCGGTTGTCTACGATCTGCTGGTCGAGCTGGCGCGGGCGCAGCACAACGAGGGGGTGCCGAGCCGGCGGCTCACCGAACTCCTGGAGCTGCGCGGGACCTACCATCTCGAGTCCACCGGCGAGATCGTCGACGGCCTGAGCCCCTTCGCCGCGATTCGCAACGGCGAGGGATGGGGCATCATCGTCGGACCTGATGCCCCGGCAGCGGCGGGTGCCGCCGACAGTCATCCGTCGGCCGGCCTGGATACCCGCACCTCCCGCCCGGCTCCGGAACCCCGGGCCGGTTCTCCTGTCCCCTCGGCGGAGGTAGCGGGAACCAGCGATCGGGCACCGGACGGCCCGGACGCGCGGCCCGCACAGGGTGAAGTAAGTGTCGATCGGGATCGGGCCGACCGCCCCGAGTATTCGCCGGCGATCTCGCATGATTCGAATGCGCGGGGGGTGGGCGATGATCCGGCCGGAGCGACCCCGGTTGGGGAACACGACGGGCCGAACGCTGTTCGAGCCGGCGTACCGGAGCAGACGCCGAATCTCTCGGGTAGGTCCCCGGCCGAGGTCGGCCGGGAATTGCAGGCTCTCCTGGCCAGTCGGGATCGGCCCGTCGAGGTGTTCGGGTTCGACAAGCTACCCGATGAGGCCGTGTCGTCGGCACAGAAAATCGCCCGGGCCGTCCTGCGACTACTCGATCGATACCCGCGGCTGGATATCCGGCGCATCGGTTTCGGCCGGATACCGAACAGCCATGATGTGCGGGTGGCGGAAACCGCCGGAGGGCAACGGTACACCGACGCGATCATCTTCGGAATCGACCAGTTCACCAGACCCTACTTCGACAAAGGCGCCGGCGACTACTTTCTCGACGGGATCCGGAAGAAAATCCACGACGGCGTCCTTCCGGAAACCTTTGCCGAGCGGCCCGAAGCCGCGCTCACTGCCCAGGCATTCGCCCGCGCATTGGATCACCACGGACGATATCTGGCTCGTGATCTCGTCCATGCCGAACTGACCCACCACTACCGCGACAACAGGCGTCCGGTGACCACAACCGGTGAGCGGTGGAAGTTGAGTGGGCCGGGCTATCGGACCTGGTTGCGAGAGGTGCTACCGCACTCCAGCTTTCCGGACGAGTGGGGCGATGTCCTTCCCGATAGAGCACTGATAGATGGATTCGTGTCGACCTGGGTCGAATTTCAGGACACGAAATCGGGTTTCGACCCGCAACACGAGGCGGTGAGCCGAAAACTATCGGATCTGCTGGCTTTACAGGACGGAGCGGAGCCGCGGCCGCTCGACCCGGAGCGCACGGTGCCCGTGTCGTTGCGCGAGCCGACCAGCGCGGAGCTGGTCGGTGCGGTGGATGATTCCGGCGCGCCGATTCAGGACGATTTCACCGGAAAGTCTCAGCGGGAGGTCGCGGAGATATTGGTGGAGAAGCTGCGGCAGCTCACGGGAAAAAATGTCGTGGACTACGGACCGGGTCTGTACGACATTTCCACCGGCAGAGCTGAGCGGTCGGTCGCGGATGGGCCGGACGAGGACCTACGGAGAGTCCAGGGTAACAGCATCGTGGTCTACGGGTTCGGGACGTCCGTCGACCACGAGATCGCCCGTGACTGGGCGCGCTTCTTAGCGGATGGATTCGAATCCGAGCCGTCCATGGATGTTCGCGCGGTGGGCATCGGATTTCCCGGAAACACCCGCCCCTCTGGGGTTTTGGCGCGAACTTTCTATGGTGTTACGCCGTTCGTCGTCAGGGCCGATCCGACCACGCCCGATTACAATCGCCCGGTCTTCGTGGATCGCATCGCACTCAACCCTTACTACGCCGAGAATGCGGAGATCTTCCGCAGGGTGGTCGACCGTGCTGTCGAATCGAAGCATTTCAGACCGCAAGCCGGCATCCGCCCGGTGTGGTGGTCGGGTGGGCACGAATGGGGGCACGCCCGCGAGGTCAGCGGGACCGGACTGTTCCGGATGTTGGTCGGTGATCTGCTGTTGGGCCACTACATGACCAACCCTCTGGGGGAACCGACGATCTCGGGTTACTGGATCTGGTTACAGCAGAACCTGAGTGGATACAGCTTCGACGGCAGTCGGGTCGATCCGGTCGAAGCCGGAGCCGAAGCCGCCACCGAGGTGCGGTGGCGCGGCCGTGCGAACGTCGATGATCGGGAAGCGGTCGGCGTTCTCCACGATTTGCTGGTCGAGCTGGGACAGTGGCAGCAGAACAACCGGGTGCCGAGCCGTCGACTCGTCGAACTTCTGGAATTGGGCCGGGTCTACCGCGAGGAGTCCAGCGGGGAGATCGTCGACGGGCTGAATCCGTTCGCCGCGATTGGCAACGGCGAGGGATCGGGCATCATCGTCACCAGCGATCGGACACCGGACAGTACGGATGCGCGCGGGTCCCGGCAGATTCCGGAACACTCGGATGATTTTCTCGAGCACCGGTTCACGGAGCCGGACGGACGATCTTCGGCCGCAAATTCAGCAGTGGATGCCTCCCACGAGGCGGACATCGGCGGAACCGGCGATACGGGACGAGGTTCGCACTCGCGCAGCCGGGCCCACTATGCGACCACGGAGCCCGAACTGCCGCCCGATCCGCGGCCACGCGGGGAATCCATCGAACTCGTGCTGGACGACGAAGGACTGCTACGGGACGCGGACGGTGAGCTCTACACCGGTTCGAAGGCGGACGCGTTCGTGATGAATACGGTGGGTCGATTCCGGACGATGGGTGCGGCTTTCGGTCACGGTGAGCTGGTCGCCGAGTACGCGCAGTCCGGCGATCCGGTCGACGCGGTGGCGGGTTTCGGTATGTGGGCGGTGGAGGCGGGCCGGGTGACTTTCCTGTGGCCGGACGGGACGGGGAGGTTCCACGACGCCGGTTTCGACCCGCTGTATACCGCGCAGGTACTCGATCAGCTCCGGCGCCATGGTGTCGATCTGACGCAGGCCCGCTTGTGGAGCAACGCGCGCGGAGCCCTGTGGCATCAGGACATCGGAATGCCCACTGTGGGCAGGGTCGTCTCGGAGAGCGGAGCCGCTCTGCTGGCCGAGACCGGTTCCGGGACCGCGGAGCGGGCGGGGCTGCTGGACGGGTTCGGTGACGGGTTCGCGATCCGGGGCGAGGGGGTCGAGTTCGAAGACGGGCTGGTCAGGGTGGCCCTGGCCGTCGAACCCGTACGCGGGGAGCGCGGCCGGGTCGTGGTGGAGCTGAGCGCCGAAAAAGGCGTGCGGTATGTCGAGGTGGAGCCGGGCTCGGAACCGGAGCGGGTGAACGCGGCGCTGGACGCGCTGGACGAGAAGCTCACCGAGTGGCTGGGATATACCCCGCAGGGGAGGGGATCTCCGGAGCCCTCCGGCGGGATCGGTGCTCTCGGCGGGCCGGACGCGGACGGCGCGCCGTCGCGCGATCTCCTGGCGGTGGCGTTGGACGAATCGTCGCGCCGCGTCCGGCTCCGCGCTGTCACTGATGACGATGTGCTGGGTGTGCCCGCGGCGTTCCGCGACGACAAATGGGCTGGAAAGTCCGTCGCGGAGGTGGCTGCCCAACTGCGGAAGTCTTTCCCGGGTGCGCGGTTGTGGGGCTTCGGGCCGGAGGACAGCGATGACCCCGTTCCGCCGCTGAGCCGCGACTCCAGTGACCCGTCGGAGCTGAATGCGGCCGTGGTGCGGGATTGGGCTCGGTTGCTGGAACTGCGGCTGGCGCAGTCGCCGGAAGCGGATGTGCGGGGTTTCGGTATCCGGGATCTGGGTCCCGGGGGGCTGGGTGAGGCGAGGGCTGCCCTCGACCGCGAAACCGGGAAGAAGTACACGGCCGAAATCGTGCTGGGCCGGGATGCGGCGACCGACCCACGGCGGTTCCGGCAGCTGGTGCAGACCGGGGTGGATACGCGCCGATTCGCGCCGGAAGTGGCCGAGCGACCGATGGACGCGGTGGTCGGCCACGAACTCGGTCATGCACTCGATCACGCCGGTGCGGGGAAGGCACGCGCGCGGGCCGAGGGGTATCTGCGCTGGACGGCCGAGCAGGAGGGTGCCGATCTCGGGGACTGGCTGGATGAGCTCTCGGGATACAGCCGCAACCCGGACGGCTCGATGCGGGCCGCGGAAGCTCTGGGAGAGGCACATTTCCGGTTCTTGCGTGACGGGCCGGAAGGGCTACCGCGGACTTTCGCGATACTGCACGAGCTGCTGCTCACGCTGGCCCGGGATCCCTCCTCGCCGCTGGGTGATCCGCGATCCTTCGGTATCGGATGGCGCGAACCCGGAGCCGGTGCGCCGGTGGAATCCACCGACGTTTCGCGTGATCTGATGACGGTCGCCCTCGACGATCCAGTGCGGGAAGTGGTCGGTCTGCTGGAGCAGACCGCCACCGGCCGGGAGGTTCTGGGTCTATGTGACGACCCGCGGATCCGGACGGTATTCGAGTCCGGAGACGGCGGAAGACGACTGGGTGAATTCAAGCCGGACAATTTGACGGCGCATATCTACACCGCACGGTCGGGGCTGGTCGATCAGGCGATGACGCTGGTGCACGAATTGGTGCACGCGAAATATCACGTCGAGGGACGGGCCGCGACCCCGAACGAGATGTCCGAGCAGGAATACATCGCGGCCAGGGTTGATGAGGAAACGGAGGCCGAAGTGCTGGCGATCCGGCTGGCCACGGAGCTACGTGCGCTGGGTTACGATTTCCCGGCCTCGGCCATGGAGGAGAAACACCGCGCCGCAGTGCGACGGAATTCAATTACCGATGTCGCGCACGACGACGCCGCCGCGCGGGCGGGTGCGGCTGCCGTGCGTGAGGCACAGCACGATATTTACTCGGAGAGATTCGCGGCGCACTATGAGAATGAACGGAGCGTGGCACATCCGGGTGCCGACGGAAGGCATCAGCCCACGGGACCCGAGTTCGAACGGGCATTTCGTCGCGCACTACTGCACAGGCAGGATGTCCACATTCGGAAGAACGCCGCCGAGACCGAGGCCCGTGCGCTTGCCCTTCGACTCGGGATTCCGCCGCTGCTGGATGCCGAACTCCGGAGCCGCGTCGACACCGCGATGCGGCGGGTCGAACAGAATCCCGCCACGACCGAAGTCTCCGGGGCGGGCTCGATGCTACGGCGGCGCCGCCACGAACTGCACCGGCTCACCGACCTGGTGGACGACTGCCTACGGCACACGGCCGCATTCGATGCCGCCGAGCGGGACCTCCACACCCTGGTGGCACGGGATGTGCTCGAGGTGGCGGCCCGGAATGCTCCCGGTCTTCGAATCCTCACCGATAACATCGCTTATCTGCCGGGACGCCCGGATCGGCTGATAATCGCCGTACAGCACCGCGATCTCGCCCGGGCCGCCGCGGCAGCGGAGGATCTGCTCGACGGACTCGTGGTTCGTGACGATGGTGCAATCGACCGCACCTACCTCACGCTCGAAGTGGAATCGGGCGGAACGATCCGGGTGCGCCAGGCCGGTATTCCGCGCTCCGCGGAGGAGACGCCGGCCGGGCAGCTGTGGCGGTCGGAGGCCCATGTGCCCGCGCCGCCGGAACCGGCGGTGCGGCGGGCCACCGACGCGGAAATCCGGCGAATCCGCCGGGTGCTCGTCCGGACGCCCGTCGGGGAGTGGTCGAACACAGTACTGCGGGACAACGATATTCGGATCGAATACCAGTCGAATGCCACGGACCGCTACTACCCCTCCGCGGGGGTGCTGGTACTGGATCCGGGTGGCTCCGACGGCGACCAGATGGTCGCCATGGTGCACACCGCGGTCCACGCCGAGATCGCGGCGCAACAGAATACCGGCGACGCCGTGCGGTTCCGGCTGTCGGCCGAGCGCTCGGCATACGTCGACCAGATGATCGATCAGCAGGCGCGGGCGCAGGCGATGGAGATCGTCGCGGTTCGGCAATTGCGTGCATTGAGCGAGAGTGAACTGTCCGGTGTCGTAATACCGAAGGCGAGGCTGGAAGAGATCTATGCCGAGGCATTCGACCGTATTGCCGAGGTGGTCGGCGACTCACCCGCGCACCTGGAAGCGGCGCACGACGCCGGGGTGGCAGCGCTGCGTCACGCATTGCCCGACCTGAAAGCATCGCCGGACCGGACATATGGCGAATTCTTCGGTGCTGCCTGGGATTACTCGAACAATCCCCGGATCGCGGCGAGCGAGACCGCGCCGGCGGCGGCCGGTCCGGCGGATTTCCGGGCGGACCCGGCCGCTCCGGGGAGGAATCCGGTTCCTGCTGTCGACCAGCGAATCGACCCGCCTGATCCGCAGGTCGATGGGCCGAGCCGCGCTGTACACGAAATATCGGCGTCCCGGGTGAAACCGGATCTCGACCGGCCCGAGGCGGACGGCTCGATGTCCCGCGAAATCCCGGCGAAGGCCGGCGAGCCCGGTTGGCGGCAGCGGCGTGTGGGTGATGAGTCCGAGTTGGCGCGAGCGCTCTATCACCTGCCGGAGAGCAGACGAGCCGCTATCGCCGTGCTGGATCGGCTGCGCGCGATTCTGACCGTGCTACATCCGCACGCGACTCGCGAGCAGGTCGACAATGCCTTCTACGCGCCCGAGAACACGCGGTCGAGCGGAATGGTTCTGCGGTCTGTGCCATTGGACGAGTTGCGGCGGGACGGAAACCTGCGTGAGTTGATGTCCGCGGTGCAGAATGCGATGTGGCGAAGTAGGGAACTTTCCCATCCTTCGGGCACGACCCTGGACGACGGTCTGGCAAGGTTGCTGAACCAGCCGGATTGGGCGGAGCAAGCACGTCGGCTGGGGTTGAACGTCGACGCGCTGGACCGGGTGCGTGCCACGATCACCGGTGGTGACCCGCGTGTGGTGATCGGCGCGAAAGATATCCGCGACGAGCGCAATGCCGTAAGCGACGTCGGCCATATCGCCACCGCTGAAGAACTCGCCCGTAGCTACGCGATCAGGAAGCAGCGGGAAGCGCCTGATCAGCTGCGCCGTAGCCTCACCGTGCAGGATTGGAATCTGCTGGGCATGCCCTTGTCACTCCGGGAACTGCAAGCGATTCCCGGCGACCTGGTCGTGCTTCGCAAGACCAGGCTCGATCCCGGCCGGCCGTTACCGCGGGATGATCGGGGTCGAGTCGATCTGAAAGCGCTGGCAATCACGCTCGCCGCCGAGGATCGGGCATTTCGCCGCGTCCTCCCGCTCTACCGGTACGACGAGAGCGGTCGCCGGGCGCGAGATGAAACGGGGCACGCCGTCGTGGACGGTGTGCTGGTGTACCACGAGGAAGGAACGGTCGACGCGGCCACCGCACTGCGACTCGACCCGCACCGGTTCGCTGTTCCGCTTCCATGGGTTCCGGGTGTGGCGCGGTTCGAATTCGAAAAGGGCGGTGAGTGGTTCCGCCGGACCGCGGTCGAGCGCGGGTTTCCTGTTGGGGCCGGGGTTTCGGGAACTGCGGCGAGAATGGCCGCTCGGTTCACCTGGATCATGCCACGGGGTGTTTCGGATATCGATTTCGCAGGAGCGATTCTGTCGCTTCTGCTGCCCCAACATCATTCTCTGTACGAGACGGTGCGGGGAATTCAGATGGTCGGAACGCAGGTGGTGGACGAAGTGGTCTTCGAAGCCTCGGACGGTGCGGTCGCAGGTTTGTACCGAGCCGTGTTCGACCGGTTCGGGATCTCGGCGCCGGATGGCTCGTCGCGGGCAGGCACCGCTGGTGCAAAGGATATCGCTGGCCGGCCGTTGCCCGGTCTCGAGGCGGGGATTGTCGACCCGCCTGCCGATTCGGGCCGCGCCGCTGCGGCAAGCGACGATGCTGTCGCCGGCGAGGTGCATTCGGAAGCTGATCCGCTGGGTATCCGGTCCGCGGACGAGTGGTCGGGAGTGTCGCTGACCGGAATCCGGCACGAATTGCGGGCCGTGCTGGGGCCGTTGCTTCCCGGCCGGGATATCGAACTGTTCGGATTCCCCGGGCAGCCCGACCCTGGAACAGACACTGGGGGCAGTACCGATGCCGTGCGGTTCGATACCGGCGCGGCGGCGGAGCGGCTCGACGTGGTGGTGCTCCGCGAGTACGCCCGGGGACTCGCGGACAGTCTCGGCGGGTCCCCGGGGCTGGATGTGCGGCGAATCGGGTTCGCCGATCTGGGTCCGACCCGGATAGCGCAGACCACGACCGCGCGTGATCCGCGGACCGGCCGGTTGTTCGTAGAATCGATCACCTTCAATACCCGGCACGCGGCGGACGCGCAGCGGTTACAGCACTACGTGGCCGGGGAGGTCGCGGAAGGGCATTTTCCGGAGAGCCTGCTCGCCCGGCCGATCTACGCGGTGGCCGTGCACGAAATCGGTCATGCGCTGGATGCGGCGGGAGACCATTCGGCGCGGAAGCTGGTCGGCCCGATGATGCTGCGGCGCTACCGCGAAGTGCTGCGCAATGAGCTGCGGTGGTGGGAGGCGCTGCCCACCGACCGGAAAGCGCCGGGGGGACAGCGGTGGTGGTCGCGGTTGCTCCCCGAGCTGGCGGCGGAGCCGTCGGAGGTGGGCGCCTACCTGGCCTGGTTGGCGAACAGGTTCGCGGGGCACAGTATCTCCCCGGCGGGGGTGCTGCTGCCGGGAGAGGCGCTGGCCGGTGCGTACTCGGTGGTCAAGGTGGCCGAGCGGGTCGACATCGATGGTGCGGTGCGAGTGGCCGTCGGCACCGAGACGCGCCAGGTCCATGATCTGCTGGTGCGCCGGGCGCGGCGGGGCGGCGCGGCGGGACTGCTGGGTGGGGCCGCGGACTGGTTGCGGTACGGGAACCCCTACGGGGACGCCCAGCCGGTGCCGTACAACGGTGCGACCGCGTACATCAGGAATGTGGAGAATGTCGGGGCGGGCGATGACGATATGGCCGGGCGGGCGAACCCGGACGGTCCGGCGGATCACGGAGCCGGCGAACAGCCGGACGTCCCGGGTCCCGCGGCGGCGCCGGGGTCGCGGTGGAGTGACTGGCCGAATCGGGAAGCCATCCGAGATCCGCGACGGGATTGGGAGCCGGGCAGTGAGCATTCGGATGCGGAATGGCTCGGAGCTCCGGTCCCGGATGAGTGGTCGGCCCGCAGGTCGATGGAAGAACTCGGGGCCGCACTGTGGAAGCGATTGGGCGAACGGTGTCCGATCTCTGGTTTCTATGGCTACGTAACGAACCTTGAAGCCGCGCGGGAAGTCTCGCGGGCGCTGACGGACATGTCCGGGCGGTACCCGGTGGCCGTCCTCGGCAAGGTCACCGCCTCGTGGTCCAGCTGGGCCGAGGACGCCCAGATGAGCGCTCCGGTCGACGGGGCGACCGGACTTCCGCGGGCGGCGACGATCGCGATCAACCGGGGCGTGTACAACAGTCCGGCCCGAGCGCTGGTCGAACCCGCCCGGTTCGCGGTCGATACCGGGCTCCACTACCCGAGCACCGCGCTCCGGCCGGTGTACACCATGGTGGTGCGAGAATTCGCGCGGGCGATGCTGGCCAAGGGGAACTGGGATGCGCCGCAGGTGGCCGAGCGGGCACTGTTCACGCTGTATCAGCGCAGTGAACGGCTGCAGCTGCGTAGGCCCACCGAGGAAGGGTTCATGCCGTGGGCCCGGAAACACTTGAGCGAGGACAGCTTCGAGCTCGATACGGGTGGCGCCCGGTGGCGGCTGCAGCCGGAGAAGGCGCTGACCGCGGCGTTCACGGAGGTGGCGGTGCTGGGCCGGGAGAATGTTCCGCCGGTGCTGCGATTGCTGCACGATCTGGTGGTGCGGGCCGCCGAGCGTCGGGCCGACGGGCCCGGACCGGTCCGGGACCACCTCGGCCGGTTCGCCGATCGAGTCCTGTTCGGCGAACCGATGCCCGTCGAACGCCTGGATGCCCTGCGGATACTCGGCGTGCGGCGCGGCTCTGGGGTGCGGGAGGTACCGAACGAGTCGGCTACGGCATCGGGTGCCGGGTTGCTGGGGGTGTCGGCCGGTGACTGGTCGACGATGCGGACCCCCTCGGAAGTCGCGGCCGAACTCGGTGCCAGGCTCGCGGTTCCGGTGTACGGATTCACCGACGGCTCGGTAGATGTCGAGGTGGCGCGCGACCTCGCGCTGTCGATGGCGGGAACGCTGGGTCGATTCCGGCCGGAGGGTTTCGACTACATCGCCATCGGCGACGTACCGGACGGTGCGTCCGTACAGGTAGCGGCACAGGTGAATCCACTCACCGGGGTGGTGCGGGGCATATCCATCACCTTCAATGCCGCCTACGCCGTCGACCACCGGAAATTCCGGGCCGCGGTGCTGGCCGAAGCGGGCCCCAAGCGGGGTGGTGCGGATTCTTGGGCGCTGGAATACGGGCCGGTGTGCTCGGTGGGCGTACGGGCGTACGGGCGGGTACTCGATCTCGCGGGTGGCGGTTATGCCCACCGGGAACTGCTGGAACTCCTGTGGGCGGGGGAGCCCCTGGCCGACGGGATGTACTGGGACATCGTCGGGGATTCCGCCGACCGGGCCGGCGATTTCACCGGATACGTCGACATCACCGCGACCGAGCGGTTCAGCGAGCCCACGGTGGATCCGGCCGCCGCCCTGGCGGACGGCTTCGTCGAGGTGGTCATGAATCCGCACACGGCGAGCGGATTGCACCGGAAGGCATTCGAGAGCCTGATCGGCGCGGTGGAACGGGCCGGGCGGCGCGGTCCGCTGGGTCGGCTGGCCGACTGGGTCCAGTTCGGCGCCCACGCATTGGGCGACCTTCCCCGCCAGGTCGTGGTGAGAGAGACCGCTCCGCCGGTGCACCGGAACGAGTTCGCCGACATGATCGACGAGATCCTGGCCGGTGCGGCCGGTGCGGCCGGTGCGGATCCGTTCTTCGGGGCGGAGCCGCGCGCGATCCAGGTGACGCTGCAGGGGATGCTGCGCCGGGGCACCGGAAACGCCGAGTTGGCGGTGTCCGGGCTCGAGCGCGACGATCTGAACCCGGAGCGAGTGCAGGAATTCGCGCGGGCGATGGTCGATATATCCGAGCTGCTGTCAGCCATGGGGGTGGCGCAGGTCGGGCTGGCGGAATCCGGCCGGTTCGACGACTACACCGAAGACGGCTTCAGCGCCTGGCTGCCGGGTACCGGTACCGGGGAAGGCAGCTCCGAGCTGATGTTCAATGCCCTGCATTTCCGGGCGACGCGGCCGGACGGCACTCCTGTCGATCCGGGGGAACTGCTGAACTATCTGCAGGAGAAGGTCGACGACGCCCAGTATCCCGGTGCGGTCCTGGAGCGGCCGGTGTATGCGGCGGTGATCCGCGGGGTCGGCCACGCCGTCGACTACCGGGACTACCGGGTGGCCGAAGCCGAGCTCAATGCGGCACTGCAGGCCTACTACGACACCCATCCGGACCTGTGGGAGATCGAGTACGAGGATTGGCTCCAGCTGACCTTCCCCGGATACCGCACCCGCGAGCACGGAGTGAGCCCGGCGGAGGGGATGCGGAATGCGCTCGTCGACGTGGTGCTCCGCGGAGCGGACCGGTGGTCCGGTCCGATGCGGATGGTGTACGAACTGCTGAAGTCTCATCAGCGGGCCCAGCCCGGATTCACTCGCGGTCGAGTCGACGGACCGGATGACAACGGTCCGGAGCGGTCCGGAACGGTCGAGTCGGCCTCCCGCCGGATGCCGCCGGGGTCGTCGCTGCGATCCCGGGTGCCGGAACCGCGGATATGGCCGGAGGACAAGGAGTGGCCCGGTCCGGTAGAGATCGAACCGATCGAATGGACGGGCGTGGAAACCTTGGATGAACCCGAACCGCCGGAGTCCGGCGTCGCGTCCGATCTGCCGAACCTTCGGAACGAATTCTCCGAACTCCGGGAACCAGCGGACGGACACCGTGACGCGGACATCCCGGCGTCGTCGGGAATACCTCAGCTTCAGCCCCCGGTGAGCACGGATGTGCCGTGGTGGCTGGACCCTCGGAGTGTGGCGGTATCGCCCAGTGCTGGCGACGATCCGGTGCTGCCGGGTGCGACGGCGCCATCGGATCGGTCGGACGAAGTCCGTGACCCGAGCTTCTCGGGTGATCCCTCGGCTGCCCTGCCCGATGCCGCACCGAGCTGGTCACCACCACCGGGCCGGAATTCGCCGCCGGAATCGCCGAACTCACCCTGGTCACCGAATGCGTCGGAGACACCCCGACCGGTGCCGCCCGGTATCCCGGGGCAGTCGATTCCGCCTGGTGATCCGGACCGGCCGCGGCAACCCGGTGCGTACGGTCCGGGTCGACAGCCCCTCCGGCCGACACCCTCTCCGCAGGGCTCCGGGTACTCGCAGACCCACCCGCACCTGCGCCCGGTGTCGGGCCCCGGCCGACTGATCACGGGGGTGAGCGGACCTCCGGACCTCCCGGGAGCGCAACCCGGACCGCCGGTCGCAGGATCGGGATATCCACCGGCCGTGCCGCCGGCGAACCCGGCGGCGCAGGGGAGCGGGCAGATGCCGTACCGGAATCGTTCCGGTTCCCGTTCCGGGGTGCGCGGTTCCCGGCCGCCGCATCCGTCGCCCGGCGAGGTACCGGTCATTCTGGTTCGGCCGTTCGCCGGTGCCGGGGTGCCGGCGGTGTTCGATCCACGCACCGGTGCCCTGCAGGTCGGGCATGGTGCGGTGGGGGAGCAGCGCGGTGTCTACGGTGACCTCGGCACTGTTGCGGTGGTGTTCTTCCGCGGGCCCGGTGGGGAGCTTGCGCTGCGGGTCGGGGAGCGATACGTCGAGTGCAGCGACGCGGTGACCGCGCGGTGGGGGCCGGCCGGGCCGCGGCTGAGCCGGTTCGTCGTCTCCGTCGCCGGAACCGTGCTGGCGGACCTGACCTATCGAGCGCTACCGCGTGAGCTGGACCTGGGCGCCTATATCAGTGCGGTCCTGGCCGACGGTGATCGCCGCAGGACCGTATTCGGCTGAATCCAGGGGTGGAGTCAAGTGTGGGAAGTAATTGATACGAGGAGGAATCATGCGGCTCGGTCACCCGACCCGGGAAGAATTGATCCAGAATTTCGAGGCCGAACTAGCCTCGGTGTGCAGCGGCGGTGGGCTTCGTTCGGAGACCGGTCTGGATATGGAGACCGACGAGGCGTTGTGGACGATTGCCCGGGCGTACCCGAATGTCTCCGATGAACTGGTGGCGGCGGCGAAGGAGGCCTTCGCCGGTCAGCTCGACGGTAGCAATACCGAGCGTCACCGGGAGGATTTGGCGCGCCAGATCGAGGAGATGCGCCGTATCCGGGACGGCGCATGACCGGGGCGCCCGAGCGAACCGATCCGCGGGCCGTCGAGTTGCCGGAACGGGCCCGGCGGTGACGGCCGTGTCGGCAGTGCCCGATCCCGTGAATCGTGTCTGGGAGTTCACCGACCTCGAATACTATGTGTTGTGGTCCGGGCTGGACCGCGGTGGACTTCCTTTTCCGTTCTACTACACAGCGCGGACCCGGGATTCCGAGACATTCCGTGCCGATCGGGTTCGGACGCGGGATGAGCTCCGGCAGCGGCTGGGCGCATCGTTCGACACCGTGCTCGACACGCTGGCGCAGCCGGATATCCGAATCGTGGTGGATGGGGCCGACGGCCGGAATCCGGAAGATCCCGCACACCTGGTGCGGTTGTTCGGAACCCGCCGGGGTGATCGCGGGTATGTGGTCACCCAGCTTCCCGGGGAAACATGCTGGCACAGTGGTGGATTCGTGGTCACCGAATGCGACGGCCTCCTGCTCGCCGATGCGATGGTGGCACAGATGCCCGATATCGCGGCCGGTGCGCAGTCCGATATCGTTCTGCCCGACAAACGTGCGGATACCGAACTCGATCGTAATTACGGTGTTTCCAGAACCCGGGACTTGTCGGCCGATTCGGCCGGTAAGCGTGCCGGAACGTTTCTTTCCGCGCCTGCCCTGTGGACCGGGACCATCGATATAGAGCAGGGCTACTCGATTTTCGGTCCGCGCGGAATCGTCCGGTATCGAATCGGCTGGCGCGATCTCGAAGGTGACGGCAGATACGTTCTCGATGATCTGACTCCGCCGGTCGCCCGTCCCGCTGATCGGAAGCGGATGGTCGAGGCGATCAATTCGAAGGTCGTCGGTGTGATCCGGTCTATCAAGGACGAGCGATAGCGGTTGAACCGATGATGATTCAGATCGATGAAGGGAGCCGACCGATGTCTGGGGAGAATCCGTGGGGAGCGCTCCGTGAGCGAGCGGCCGGAGGCGGCTTCGCCTTCGATACGACCGCTGGTGGCGATGCGGCCGAGTACTGTGCGGACCTGATCAATGTCTGCCGGGTCGTCGAGGCCGGTATCCCCGAAGTGGAGGCAGTCGACGGTATGGGGCGGCTACCCGGCGCCGTGCGATTGCAGAACAAGTTCAACGAGCTCGCCGGGGACTTCCGGGATGTGCTGGGCGAGCACAAGCGCATCGTGACCGATCTCGGCGTCGCCTTCGTGCTGGCCGGAAAAGGTTACCAGGGGACGGATTCGGACGCCCTGGGCCATTTCGGTGACCTGGCCGGCGACAGTGTCTCGCATCGTTCGATCGAACACATCAAGATGACGGAGATGGCGCCCGGTCGCTGGTACCCCGAATCCAGCATTCCGCGGTTCGGTGATTACGCGGACGCGGGCAATGTATACGAGGTTCCGGAAGGTATGGATGACTTCGCGGGGGGCGGGGGCACCCAGAGTCTGAATATCACCGTTCCGCCCGCCGAAGGTATGGGATTCGACGATCTGTGGCTCCTGCGCGAGGATATTTCCGGTCATCCGGCCTTCACCGCACAGAAGGGGGTCGGCTGGATTCGGATGGGTCTGCAGTTGCAGACCGGTTTCTCCGATTTCGACCAGAATATGATGCGGTTGCTGGAGGATTCGGACCGCTGGAGAGGCGACGGAGCCCGGGGAGCGGCAACGGCGGTCCGGTTGTACGTCGGCCGGGGGCAGGGCCTGCTGTCCGCCCTGCAATTACTCGGCAACAATCTTGTTCAGGCGGCCGGCTGGACGGCCAACACTGTGTACGGGATGCCCGACAAGGCGTGGGCCGACACTCCGAGCGACGAACGAAAAGCGCGGGAGGATCTGGCCAAAATGGTGTACCGGAACTGGTACGAACCCGGAATTCGATTCTCGGCCAACGCCATTCCGGTGATTCCCGGGCCGACAGGTGGTCTCGGGTCGCCGAACCGTCACGGTGCGGGGAGTGAAAACGGTGGAAATCCGGGTGGCTCGTCCCATGCGGTGACGGAAGGTCTCGACGTGCCGACCAGTTCAGCCGTTGTTCCGGCGGCTGGGTCGACAGCTGCCGGGCAGTCGGAGACGGTCCGTCCGGCGCGGCAGCCGGAGACGGCGCAAGTGTTGCCGGATCGGCGCGAACAAGGGTCGGCTCGGCGTGAAATAGCTGCGGCCCGACGCGAACTGGCGTCGGAGCGGCGTGAACTGAGATCGGCGCAGCGCGAACTGACTTCGGCTCGTCGCGAAGTGGCATCGGAGCGGCGTGAACTGGCATCGGCGCAGCGCGAACTGAATTCTGCGCAGCGTGAACTGGAGCTGCAGGCCGCGCGGATTTCGCAGGAACAGTCGAATTCGGCGCAGGACGCAGCGCGGCAACAACAGATCATGCAGGCCGCGCAACAGGCACTGTCGACCGCCGGTCAAACCCTGCCGCAGCTGTCCTCCGCGGCGCAGCAGGTCCTGCAACGGCTCGGCGCGAACGGGCCGGACGGGCTGCCGCCCGGATTGCGGGAAGCGGCGCAACGGTATCAGTCTGCGCTGCAGAACCTGGAGAAGGCTCCGGGCGGTAGTTCGGGCGCCGGCGGTGGCCCCGGTTCGGGGGTCAAAACGCCGCAACAACAGAATGTGGAGAAGGCGGCGCGACTCTTCCCGCGAGCCTCCCTCGTGGATACCGCCCGGGGAACGAACGTTTCTCCGGTTGCGGCGGGCCCGGGACAGGGGATGCCCATGGGCGGCTCCCCGATGGGTGGCGGTGGCGCCGGCGGTGCGGGAGCCGGTCAGCAACCGCAGAACGAACACAAGCGCCCTGATTATCTGTTGTCGCAGGAGTGGCTCGAGGACACGCTCGACGACGAGCCGGTCATGGTGAAGCCTGTTGTCGATAGCTGACTTCGGGCGCTGGTAACCCCGGCTGTCGACCGGTCGGGGTGTCCTCCGCCCTGACAGAGAACGCCTGAACACCGGGTAGGCGTTCAGGCGTTCTCGGCCGGTCGTCCGGGTCGGCTAGGGGGTGAGGGCCGCCGCGACGCAGGCCTGGAACTGGCCGTAACCGATCGAATTGATCGAGCAATGGGTGACGACGACATCGACATCGAGCTTCGGGGCGACGTCGCTCAGTTGTGCGGAGGCCGATGTCGCCGAGAGCGCGACGGCGGCCGCGGCTACGGCGAACGGAAGGCCGACGAACCTGGCGATTGTGCGAGTCATGTGTGTATCCCTTCGGGAATGATACTCATTGGATATTAGGTTTCCGGATTCAATGAATGCGGTACACACCGCTGAATTCGGAGTCTGGAGAGAACATCGTCGGTCTCGTGAGTCGACATCCCATGGAATACCGCGGGGCGGAATTATTGTCGGGCCGGTTCGGGTATATGCCGAATCCGACTGTCGCGGCTATCGGAATCTGGATTCGGATCTGGATTCGATTACTACGATCAACTCTGATGGACAATGTTAAACAGCAGGCGCCCGCGGGGAAACGGTCTGCGTGGCCATAATTTCGGCCGCGCTTTGTGAGGAGCTCACAATCGGCATGGTCCGATCGGAGAATCTCCAGCGGTGGCAGTGCGGGTGTACGTAACCCGGAGCGGGATGGCTCAGGCGTTCACCGAGTGCGCGGCAGTGCGCTGCGCCCGGCGCGCTGCCGGCCCGACAGCCAGCCCGGCGGCCAGGAGGATGCCGCCGAGCAGGATCCACCCGGGCTGTCCCCACTCGATACAGAGCACGCCGAGCAGCGCCGGGGCCGCCGCAACGCAGACACCGGTTCCCATCCCGAATATCCCCTGGTACCGGCCCTGTGCGTGGTCAGGCGCCAGTGCGAAGCTCAACTCGAATTCGCCTGCGGCCTGACCGATTTCGCCCAGGGTGTGCACGACCACCGCGACGGCCAGCAGCAGACATGCGACGATCGTCGGCCCCGCGCCGCTCGCGCCGAACAGCACGCAGCCGCCTGCCAGCAGAGCGGCGGCCCGGCGGGTGATCGTGACGCCATCGGCAATCGAGTCGACGTGGCGGCCTGCTCGCACCTGTAGGCAGACGACCAGCAGTGTGTTCGTCAGCAGCAGCGGTGAGACCAGCCAGGCGGGAGCCGTGGTGTGGGCGACGATCCACAGCGGTAGCGCCACCGTGAGCACCGGATACTGCAGCGACAGTAGTCCGTACACACCGGTGACGCCCAGATAGGGAAGATCCAATCGGCCGCGGTGGCTGCCGTGGTCGCCAGGGGCTCTCGGCATCGGACACCCTGCGGGAATACGAGTGATGACCAGTGCGGCAAGCAGGAAACTGGCGGCGTCGGCGAGGATCAACGCCGAATAGGCTGCGTCCGTGTCGTGTTGGATCGCGAATCCGGCGCCGGCGGCGCCCACCGCCACCCCGATATTGGTGACCGATCGCAGGTAGCCACGCAGACGCGCGCGGCCGCGGCCGCCGACTCGAGCTATCAGCGCGCCGCGTACCGCCCTGCTTCCCTGCTCGGCAATGCCGACCAGCGTCGCCACCACGACGAATACTGCGAAATCGCGCACCAGAACAAGAGCGCCGGTGGCCAGCGCTTCGGCGGTGAGTGTGACCAGGTAGATCGTCCGTGGGCCGATGCGATCCGCTAGGTGTCCCACCGCGGGGCCCGCGCCGAGTCCGAGCAGGCCGGCGATGGACAGCCCGATTCCCACGCTGGTCCCGCTGAGTCCCACCGAACGCGTCAGAAAGAGCACGACTCCGGCAAGGTAGAGCCCGTTGCCGACGGCGGTGACCAGAACCGCCCACATCAGCGTTCGGGCCGGGCCTTGCGGCCGGTCCGTCGTGATACTCACCCCGGCGCCCGCCTCATCCGAGCACCATGGCGTGCGCCGGGGCGGGACAGGGCAGATCCGCCCACTGCTCGTGCCGGATGCCGGCGAGCGATCCGGCGAGCGCCATGATCGTGTTGGCGTGGGTGACCACCACCAACCGCCCGCTGGACCGGGGCGACCTCGCGGTGTGCGCGCGCAGGACGGCGACGGCCCGTTGCGCTACCGGGACCAGTCCCTCACGGCCGTCGAACGGGCCGATCTCGCCGGATCGCCAGCGGGCGAAGCCATCGGGGCTGGCAGTGGCCACCTCGGCCCGGGTGCGGCCTTCCCATGACCCGAGGAACTCCTCCCGCAGACCCCTGCTGAGGATCACCTGCCCGGGATCGATCCCGGCGGCGTCGGCGACGGCCTCGGCGGTCTGGCGGGCACGGCGGAGGTCGCTGCTGAGGATGATCTCCGGCTGCGGGTAGCGCAACGCCCGGCCGAGCTCGGCGGCCTGGGTGCGTCCCGCCGCCGACAGCGGGACGTCCCGGTGACCGCAGAATCGCCCGGCGTGCGACCATTCGGTGGCGCCGTGCCGAGCGAGGACGACCTCCCAGTCAGGTACGGCCACCGGCGCCGCCCGACACATCGATGGAACTCCCGGTCACATAGGAGCAGAGCGGTGACAGCAGCAGCGCCGCGACGGGCGCCACCTCGTGCGGTGCGCCGAGACGACCGAGGAGCACGCCCCGGCGGTTCGCCTCGGACGCACACCAGTCCGCAAAGGGCTCGGTGGCTCCGGCGGCCTCGTAGCGGGCGTACTGGCGATCGGTCACGATCGCACCGAGACTGATCGCATTGACGAGTACCCCCGACGGCGCCAGCTCGACGGCGAGCGATCGGGTCAGATTGGCCACCGCCGCGCGCGCCGCGCTGACGGCGGCCATATCCGCCTCGGGAGCGTGTGCCGTGACGCCGTTGACCACGACCACCCGCCCGGCATCCGAACGCCGCAGCGCGGGCACTGCGGGCGTGACCAGGTTCAGCACCGAGTTCACCTTCACCCGGAACTGGTTCTGCCACTCCGGATCCGGGGTGGTGAGCACCCCACCCGAGCTGCCGGCGCCGGCATTGGCCACCACGCCGTCGAGCCGCCCGAACCCCTCGGCGGTCAGGTCGACGGCCCGGCCCAGCGCCGCCGTATCCAGTACGTCGACGGTCTGCGTCTGCAGCCGACTCCGGTGCTCCGGTGGCAGTGCGGCGCTCATCTCACGGAGCCCGGCGGCGTCCCTGGCACACGTGGCGACCCGGGCGCCCTCGCCGAGCAGCAGCTGGACGATCGCCCGCCCGATACCGCGGCTGCCGCCTGTTACGAAGTAGGCCCGTCCGGCCAGGCGAAGGTCCACTGTGCGTCAGGATCCCTTTCCGGAATTGGGCGGCAGGTGCTCGTCCAGCCACGCGATGACGGAGTCGTAGACGCGGCGCACCCCGGCATGGTCGTCCGCCGTGAGCAGTGCGTCGGCCACATAGTCTGACACTTTCGCGGCCCGCTGCGGCCGATCGAGTGCCCGGTCGTCGTGGCGTGCCGTGAAGCGCACGACCCCGGGGAGATCGCATTCCAGTCCGTCGGGGAGCTGCCGGGGAGACCGGGGGAGCACCAGGTCGCCGTAGCGGCGGCGGGGATCCGGCAGCGCGCGCGCCACCGGCACGGCGCAACCCGCCTGGCCGAGACAGGAAGCCTGCTCCAGGTCGATGCCGAGGGATGCCCGGGCCATCGAGTTCACATTGCCACCGCCGGTGCGGCAGGCGATTTCGCAGAGCATCGGGCCGTATCGGGGGTGATCGAAGAGTTCGCAGTGGAAGCTCATCGTCTCCGCGGCGGCAGGCAGCGCGCGCAACAGCCGGGTGAGATATGCGCGCGCCGCCGCGACCCGCGGGTCGTCGGGGTCGAGCAGCAGGATGCCGTGCGGTTCCAGGTCCACCAAGGAACGCAGACAGGTCGTGGTGTAGGAGCCGACCATCACGGCCGCGACTTTCCCGGACCGCATCAGCCCGTCGACCGAGAGCATCGGCGCCTCCACCCACTCTTCGACGAGGTAGTCGGTGGGGTCGTCAGAGGTCAACGCCCGGGTGTGCATCCAGGTTTCGATCTCGGACCGGCTGTGCAGCACGGTGATATCCACCGCTCCCGATCCGTCCACCGGTTTGACCACCACGCCGCCGGGATGGCTGTCGGCGAAGTCCATCAGGTCGGAAACCGACTCGACCGGCCGGTGGTCCGGAACGCGCAGTCCTGCCCGGCGTGCCAGCGATTTCATGACGGACTTGTCCCGGAACGCCGTGGCCGACTCCAGGCTCTGACCGGGAACGCCCAGGTGCGCGCGCAACTCGGCGGCCCGGACCACATCACACTCGCTCAGCGCGACGATCCGATCGAAGGGCCGCCTGTCGTGCTCTGCGCACAATGCCTCGTCGACGGCGCGGTTGCGTTTCCACTCCGCGAAGAGCCGGGGCACGGTCGGGTAGCTGTGCTGTGCGCTCTTTACAAACGCGCGAGCGGCGGGGGTGTCCTCAGCGAAGAGCACCACCTCTGCGTCCGCATGCGATAGCCAACGGTCGTATCGGTAGGTGGCCAGTGGTTTCTTCGAGAGCACGGCCACCCGCCGCCCGCTCTGTCGCGGGAGGGCGGGCGTCAACTCGACCATCGGCACTCCTCGGCCCACCATCGGGTGGTCTCGGCGATCCGGTCCCGCACCTGCTCGGCTGTGTCGGCATGGACCGAGACGGCTGCCGCCGAGTGCGCGGCGTACTCGGGTCCGCGCGCGAGAGTACCCGGGGCCATGTGTAATTCGATCCGCGCTCCCTCGATCGGACACGTACTCGAAGGCGGATGGAATCGGCCCCGGCCGGGCGGGAAGACTATCCAGCCGCCGGCGCGGCGGGGCGCGGCGGGTTGCTGCACCAGCGCCGGGTCGAGTCCGCATTGCCCACGCAGGTTCTCGCGGGACAGATGCACACCGAAAGCGTCCTGATAGGTGCTGGCGACGAGGGCGCCGCCGGTCCGTGTGGCGACTTCGCACAGCACGGGTCGCCCGCCCTCGGGTATCCACGCCTCCAGGTGAAAGCTCGTCGGGAACGGCGGTGCGGGCAAGGCGCGGTGGACGTCGGCGGCGAAGCGTTGCAGCAGCGCCGTCCGCGGGTCCTCGGGCGAGAGCAACACGCTGGACAGCTCGGATTCCGCCAGGGCCGCCTCCGCATTTCCGCTGTTGTACCGGCTCGGCCAGCAGTGTGCGATCTTCCCGTCGACGATCAGTCCGTCCACGTGAAAGAACGGAGCATCGATGTACTCCTCGGCGATCCACCGGCCCGCACGCTGTGGCGCGGCCGGCAGTTCTCCCGACGCCAAGAAGGCTGTGACATCCGGGCCGCTGCGCAGGATGCGCACCCCGATGGAGGCGGAACCGCGTCGCGGCTTGACGACTACCGGCAGGCCGACCTCCTGGATCAGCTCGACCAGATCGGTGGGCCGGTCGACCGCCCGTAACCGGGGCACGCCGAGCCCGGCGGCTTTCGCCGCGGACTTCATGATCAGCTTGTCGCGATAGGCGCGTGCGGACCCGAGCGATTGGCCGGGCACACCTAGCCTGTCGCGCAGCCGGGCGCAGCGGAGCACATCGTCCTCGCTCGAACTGGCGACGAGACCGACTCGATGTTCGCGCGCGGCGCACTCGGCTGTCCATTCGGTGGACCACGACTGGTAATTCGACACCGTCCGGCAGTCGAGGAACCGGGCCCGCACGTCCGCCCGGACCTGCGCCACCGCCGCGGGCACAGTGACCAGAACCGTATCGGCTACGACCTCCTCGAGCCACTCGTGCAGCGGGCGCTCGGCGAGCGGCTTACGTGAGAGCAGCAGGATCTTCTCCGGCACCGTCTTAATCGGTGCCGACGACATCGAGCGGCAACAAGTTCGCCGGCTTCCAGTCGGGCGCGGGATTCACGACACCGGTCGGCGACGACCAGTTCAGTCGCGCCGGGCACGACGCGACGCCGTGCTCGTCCATGATCTGCGGGTAGAGCTCCCGACGGCGTGCGACGCAGGCGAGCAGGCCGCCGTCCTCGGGGAACCAGCTGCCCAGGTATTCATCCGAGAAGTTGCACACCAGTGCGTGACCGCAGGGCTCGCAGTAGATCTTCGCGACGTTGGCGCAGTCCTTGACGGTGAATCCCAGATTCCGCGCGGGCGGATAACAGGAGACGGTCACCTCGGGTCCGCCGGGCTCCTGGATCTCCTCGTACAGCTCCTCCATGATTCCGGTGAAGCGGTCGAACAGCGGTGCCGGGCTCAGGCTCAGCTCGGTCTGATTGGCCGCCGCCAGCCCGGACGGAATCCACGGCTTGATCTGTACGACGTCGACGCCGATTTCGCGCATGATGCGGTAGATCTTCGGCGCCTCATCGAAGTTGTGCTTTCCCAGTCCGATTCGGATGAAGACCCACAGGCCCGCTTCCTTCGCCAGCCGGATATTCCGCAGGATCAGCTCCGCGTCGTCCGATTTCGAGCCCTTCATCAGCGCCGCCAGTCGCGTCGCGTCGGCAGTGTTGTAAGTGACTTTCACCCCGGCGAGTTTCATATCCACCAGCCGGGCGATCCGCTTCGCGTTCAGTAGCGTGCCGTTGGTCACCAGCCTGGTGGTGACCCCCCGCTCGCCCAGTGGTCGGAACACGTCCTCGACCAGATCGAGTGCCATGAGCGGTTCGCCGCCGGTTCCGTAGACCGCTTCGGGCTTCTCCGGTTCAGTAGGTGAATCGATCCAATCGAACAACGACTGCGCGAAGCGGCCGGTATCCAACGGATTGAGCCGCTTTCCGATGTAGTCCTCGTTGACGCAGAAGATGCAGGACCGATTGCATCCGTCGAGAAACTTGACTTCGACGCCGTCGGTGGGGATGTACTCTGCCAAACCGGTCTGCGGGAAGTTCTCGACTCGGAATTTGCGGTACCTGTCCATTTGTGCGCTCGAATCGTCTGGCATGCTGAAAGACCTTCTCCCGGAATAGATTTCAGCTTTCGCAACGTTGTCGAGCAAGGCTACAGATCGGTCCGCTCCGTCCTCTCCCATTGATGGGAATAATCCAGCGGCATCGCGCGGGCATCCCGTAGAAGAAGGTCCCGGCGCGGCTTCGCCGGGGTTGGTCCGGCGGGATTCTGAAACACAGATGTTCTCCTCGCGAGCCCGCTGCGGAATATCGAATATTCTGCGGAGGGTGATCTGATTCGGCGTCACCGAAACGCAGCTCTGGAGCCTGATGCTACGAGCGCGGCCCACTGGTGGAAATAGGCCGCGAGACCATACTTCCGGATCGGGGTTGTGAATTATGCACACCCCGAACGGTTCCCGCTTGCTTCCCCGTGCGCGACGCATATCACCACTGAGTCGCGGAACCTCGAATCTCCGGCCACTGTGCACTTCTCACAACGAGCCGCCGAAATTATGGACGCAGGGGCCGTTTCCCACGCGGAATCCGCGGGCTACATTGTCCACCAGAGTTGATCGAAGTGATCCAGTCCGGACCGTTGCGACAATGTCGTGGCCGCGGCCGGCGAGATCGGCGTATTTCCGTCTCGGCACCCGACTCGGTCCGTTCTCCTGATCGAATCACTTCCCCGAACTCTTTGTCGTTCTGTGTCATCAAGAGGAGAGCAGTGCTTGCTTCACCGCGGGTGAACTTCCAACGGTCCGATCCACCGAATCTCCCCGGGGCTCCGCGGAAAAGCAGTACTCGATGACGAGAACCCCGCCGCAATGGGCTGCGCATTTCCATCCGTCCGCTGGCGTGCCGTATCCGGCCGTCGGTGCGGTGACCTCCGGTATCCCGGAATTCGGCGACCGCGGGGTCGTCGGCGGCGACAGCGACTGGATGTGAAAGGTTTTCTATGGCCATCACGGACATCAAGGCGTTCGCCCATCTCTCCGAGGCAGATGTCGAGTCGTTCGGGCGTGAGCTCGACCAGATCCGCAGTGATATCGAGCAATCGCTCGGCCAGCGGGACGCCGACTATATTCGCCGCGTCATCAGGCTCCATCGCGGCCTCGAGGCGACCGCGCGCTTGTTGCTGTGCGCCGGGCGATCCCGGGTGCCGCGACTTGCCGGAACCGGGGCCTTGGCGGCCGCGAAGATCATCGAGATGATGGAGCTCGGCCACAACATCAGTCACGGTCAATGGGATTGGATGAATGATCCCGAAATTCATTCCAGCGGCTGGGAGTGGGATTTCAGCGGCCCGACCGCCCACTGGAAGCGTTCACACAACTATGTCCACCACACCTACACCAATGTGCTGGGCCTGGACGACGACCTCGGATTCGCGGTACTGCGGATGACCCGCGACGAGCCGTGGCGTCCGATCCACCTGTTCCAACCCGTATCGAGTCTGGCCATCGCGGCCCTGTTCGAATGGGCCATAGCAGTCCACGACTGGGCAGTCGAGCGCCGCCAGACCGGTGTGCCGCGCAGCAGACTGCTGTCGAAGCCGAACCGCGAGCTCGCGCACAAGATCGCCCGCCAGGCCGGGAAGGACTTCCTGCTGTTCCCCGCGCTGAGCGGGCGGGGGTTCAAGTACACGCTCGCGGCCGGTGCGGCAGCATTGCTGCTGCGCAACCTGTGGTCCTACACGGTGATCATGTGTGGACATTTCCCCGACGGCGCCGAGAAATTCACCACCGGACAGTTGGCGAAGGAGACTCGTGGTGAGTGGTATCTGCGGCAGCTGCTGGGAACCGCGAACTTCGACGCCGGCCCGGTGCTGGCGTTCATGAGCGGCCATCTCTGCTACCAGATCGAGCATCACCTGTTTCCGGATCTGCCCAGCAACCGCTACCCCGAGATCGCGGTGTGTGTTCGCGCGTTGTGCGACAAGTACGACTTGCCGTACACGACCGCTTCGCTGCTCGACCAGTTCTGGCTGACTCACCGCACCGTCTGCACACTCGCGCTGCCCGATCGGTTTCTGCGCCGCACCTCCGACGACGCCGCCGAAACCAGATCCGAACGGAAGTTTCTCGGGATCTCCCGGGCCTCGAACGGCCGGTCCATATGGCAGTCGGCCGATCCGATCACCGGCGCACGGCGTGGGCTCCGCACCGCGTTGGCCGCGGCCGACGCATCGAGGCGGCCGGCGGATCGCCTGTGGGACCGGCTGTTCCCGCGGCGTGGGTCCACGCCGGTTGCCGGTGAGCGCTGATCGACAGAGTGGAAGGACAGTCAGTGACAGAGGAACGGCCCGTGGTCCGGATTCTCGCCGGCGTGGCCGGCCGGAGCCTCACCGTGATGGTGGGGATGGCCACCGGTGCGATGGATGCTCTCGCCGCCCGCCGCGACCAGATCGGCCGACCACCCGCCCCCGCGTTCCAGCCCGTCGTGGTGGGGGTCAGCGGTGGCGCCATCGCGGCCGCGACGATAGCGATGGGGATGACTCGCGACGAGGTGCGCCGGCTCGCGCTCGCTCATCCCGAGCGAAATGTGATGGGCGAGAGGAGTATGCGTGCGCTGGTGACCCGACGTGCGTTATACCCGCGGGCCCGGATTCGCGAGCTCGCCCACGCCATCGTCGGTGACCGCACGTTCGCCGATTTCGTCCTGGACCCGAGTTCGTCCGGGCAGCCACCGCACCGAGTGGCGTCGTCACTGTTGATACCCGTCTATTCGGCGAAGCACGGCACACTGCTGCTGCCCCGTGACCTGCCGAAGCTGGGGCTGTCAGATCTGCCGGTCGTGGATGCGCTCATAGCGGCCACCCGTATTCCGGGGGCGCTGCCGGCGGCGCCGGGACTGGAGGACGTCTTCGACGGTGGCTGCCAATACCGGGTGCCCCTCGACATTTTCGCGCCGCATCCCGCGTTGGTTCTGGACCTCTACGGACCGCAGCCGTACGACAGCCGCGGCGGACTGCTCTTCCCTCTCCTGCATCCCTCGTTGCCGGTGATTCCCCATCGCCCGCGACCGTTTCACGACATGGCGCTGCGCGAGTCGACCATTTTCGCCCACCAGCCCTACGGCGCCGCGCTCAAGGCCCCGGTGCGATCGGCCGAAGAACTGTTCGATACCGGTTGCGACGTCGCCGCGACCTGGATCCTTTCCCGCACCACCGAGCAACTGCTCGATATCGTCGGTCCGGATGTTCTCGGATTGCCGGAGGACAGCGTCGCGGCCGGCTGAGCCCGTTCGAATCCGGCTGCAGCGGGCGTGACGGATGTGCCACCGAGAGCCGCGCGCGATCGTCTCGCTCGGCCGCGGTCACCGGTGAGCGCCCCGGCGGTTCCGGGGGCGGCGCGACGATGTCACTGCCACCTGGGGCGGCGGCCGGTCCTCCTTCGAGTCGCACCGCCTCCTGCCCTGGCGGACCCGGACCCCCGCTCAGGACGGTGGCCGGAGCACATTCCTCCCGAGAAAGCGGCAGATACGCAAGGCCAGCGCGATATCCAGCTTCTCGTGCCCGGTCGCGCCGCCGCGGGTGGCTTCGACGGCTTTGGTGATGCGGTATTTGACAGTGTTGCGGTGCAGGATCATCTGCTGCGCGGTGTGCAGATGGCTTTCACCGCTCTCGTAGAAGGTGCTCAGCGTATCTCGTAATGTCGCCGCCTGATCGGTGTCGTCGGCGAGTCCGCCGAGCACCTCGCGCACCCATTCGCGGGTCGAGTCCAGGTTTTTGGCCAACAGCGATACCACCGCCACGCCGGGATCGCCGAACCCGATCGTGACGGGAGCCGACGGTGTCCCCGGGATCGTGGCTACGAAGTAGGCGGCCGCGGCCTGCTGCTGGGAGCGGCGGAATCCGTCGAGTCCCGGGCTCGGCAGTCCGATGGCCAGCCGCACCCCTTCCGGCAGGCCGGTCACCGATCCCAGTTCGGTGGCCTCGACAGCCGGCTGTCGGCCGAACGGGATCCATACCCATAGCGTGCGCCGGTCGATGGCGGTCACCAGCGGCGCGCCGTCGGCGCGTAATACGTGTGCCAGTGTCCGTGTCCCGGAATCCAGTAGGGACAGTGCGCCGGCCTCGTCGTTGCCCGTGTACCACAGGATCACCGCCAGATGAGTCTGGTCGAGCCGGTAGCCGGTCTCGGACTCGAATACGGCCGGATCCGGGGCCGTCGCGGACAGCAGGGAATGCACCGTGGAAGAGTGCACATTGCCGCGGGCGTTCGTTCGCCGCATACGTTCGGTCTCGTAGGTTTCGAAGACGTACACGGTGATCCAGTCGGTATACGCGTAGACGAGTTCGGTGAGCCGTGTGAGCACGGCCAGTCCCAGTGGTGTCGGCAGACCCCGTCGCCCCACCTCGTCATGGCAGATTCGCATCATGACGTTCTGGCCCATGTGATAGGCGCGCACCAAGAAGTTGGACGGTATCTCCCGCTGTGCCATCCGCCGCGCGTATTCGACCGACGCAGTCGGGGGTTGCAGGTGATCGACCGGGATATCGCTGGCCAATAACTCGATCATGGTCGCCACATTGGCGTGGATACTGGCGGCCCGCAGGTCCGCCAGTGGCGGATCGTCGCGGGTGTAATCGATCTCGTTGGTGATCCGCCGGGTCATCACTTCGGCGATCTCCGACTCCCGCGCGCGTAACCCCGCCCCGATCTCCATGACCAGCGCGGAAGCCCGCGTCGGTGTCGGCTCCGGCGGCGGTTCGGGCCCTCGCTGTGGTGGCAGTGCGGAGAGGGTCATCGCGCCGGGCCTTTCACAGTAAGGGAGAACGACTCGGCCGCGGACCGACGAACCCGGAAGGCGGTCTTCCACCCCGCCGGCGCCCGCCGGGCCGGGACCTCGGTCCAGGGCTGCCCGTTCATCCGCCGCGGACCGAGCCGCGGCAGGTCCGGCGCCGAGAGCGCACCCGCCGCGAAGATCTGTTTTTCGACCTGCACCTTTACCAATTTTTCCGAATCCGGGACAGCCACCGCACCGAGGGACAGCGACCCTTATCGCTCGCGTAGTCAGCGTAAACCGAGGCTAACCACCGATTCGAGGCCTGGGAATGGGTCGAAGGGCCACAATCGGACGAGGGCGTGGTGCAGATTGCACAAATCGGGGTGTGGCGTTGTGGCGAATACGCCGCGGTCTACTCCTGGCTGGACCGTGCCGAGCTGCCCCGGCGGGGAGCCAGGGCCGACCGGGAACGCGAAACTCGACCCGGTCGGTAGTGCGGTGCGGGCCCGGACCGGCCGTACACCGGTTCGGCAGATCCGCATCGTCACCGAGGCCGCGGGGAGGTATCCGTGGCTCGGCGCAGGACACTGGCGCCGAGGAGGCGGCACGCCTGCAACGCCAGTGCCACGTCGATTCTGTCGTGCGGGACCGCTGGTGCGGGTCACCTCGACGGCCTTGGCGATGCGGTACTTGACCGTATTGCGATGCAGCGTGAGCGTCTGGGCGGTTTGCACATGGTTATCGCCGGTGGCGTAGTAGGTGCTCAGCGTATGGCGCAACGTCGCCGCCTGTGCGGTGTCCTCGGCGAGATCGCCGAGGACCTCCTGTACCCATGATCGAGTGGCGTCCAGGTCGGTCGCGAGCAGGGAGATCACGCCCACCCCGGGGTCGGCGAAGCCGACCGCGGAAGACAGGTCCGGTGCTCCGGGTACGGTCGCGACGAAATAGGCGGCCCGGGCCTGTAGATGCGAGCGCCGGAACCCGGCCGGACCGTGGCCCGGCAATCCGACGGCCAGCCGAACCCCCTCGGAGAGATCGCACGTCGAACGAATTTCGGTGACGTCGGCTGTCGGCCGTCGGCCGAACGGCAGCCACGCCCACACTGTCCGGCGGTCGATGGCTGTCACGATCGCCGGGCCGTCGGTGTGCAGCAACGGGCCGATAGCGCGTACCCGGGTTTCCAGCAGGTCCAATGCGCTCGCCTGTTCGGGTCCCTCCCGCCACAGGATGAGCGCCAGATGCTCCCGGCCCAGCGGGTACCCCGTCTCGTGTTCGAAAGCGGAGATGTCGGGATTGTCGGCGGAGAGCACGGAGTGCACAGTGGAGGACCGCACACTGCCGCGCGTGTCCACCCACCGTGTGCGCTCGGCTTCGTAGGCGTCGAAGACGTACCCCGTGATCCAGTCGATATAACCGTAAATGATCTCGGTCAGCCGTTCGACGACCGCCAGGGCCAGGGGCGCGGGCAGCTCGCCGCGGTCGAGTTCGCCGTAGCAGATGCGGAGCATCTCCTGCTGTCCCATGTGGTAGGCCCGGACCAGAGAGTTCACGGGAACCTCGCGCTGGGCCAGCCGGAGGGCGTATTCGACGGCGGCCGGGTCGGGTTCGAGGCGTTCGATCGGAATATCGTTGATCAAGACGTCGATCACCGTGGCCACGTTGCCGGCCACACTGGCCTCGAGCATGTCCAGCAGCCGCGGATCGTCGTCGAGATGGTCGATGTCACGCGCCATCAGCGCGCTCATACCCGAGCTGATCTCGTCTTCGCGAGATTTCAGCAAGCGCGCGATCTTCGCTATGACGGCCACGACGTCGCGATCGGTCGTGCCCGGCGTTCGATCCGGTCGGCGCGGTGCCGCCGGCATGTGTGAAGACGTCATCCGTGATGTTCTTCCTGTTCGACCCGCGGGGTGCGGTTCGCGGGCAGTTCGACACCGCTGCCGACCACGAACGCGGCAATCACGCGGATGCTTCGATGACCGCCGGAAGAGGTGCGGGCAGGGGCGGATCCCGCGATCCGGCCTGCTCGGCGGCGGGTTCGGGGCAGTGCCCAGCTATTCATGGCTGCGAGTGTAAGGGCCCGACCCGGGTGTTCTCACCCGCTGGATGAGTGGTCGTCCACCACGCGAGTAGTGGATCCAGGGGCGTGGGGGTGGGCGTTCAGCGGGCCTGTCGATCGCTGCGCGCCCTGCTGCATTGCCTCTTCGGCGAATTCGACGCGCTGGAGGCCGTGTGCGTTGAATACTCGTGCCGGGCAGGCCGAGGAGAACGGGCGCCCTGCCGGTGAACGACCATCGACGGCCGTCCGTGCGGCAACGACCATCACGATCACAATTCTGCGGAGGACACCATGAACGACGACGTCACCTCGTACATCGATAAGGCGCTGCCGTGGCAGATCGAGGTGTGTCGGCAGTTGCGCGGCATGATCCACGACACGATCCCGACGATCGACGAGCAGATCCAGTACGGCAAGCCGCACTTCTCGAAGAACGGTCGGCACGCCGCGGTGATCAACGTGGCGAAGAGCAAAGTGTCGTTCATGGTGTTCAATGCCTCCGAGGTCGAGGCGGTCAAGGGAGTGCTCAGGTCCATGGGCAACGGCGAGCGGAAGACCGCCGATATCGTGGAGGGGCAAGATGTCGATTACAACCTGCTCGCCGAGGTCCTGGCGAAGGCGAGCAGCGGCCTCTGAGCGGACCCCGCGTAGTGCGCCGTCCCCGTCCGCGGGCCACTACCGCCGGTGTGTTCTAGCAGCGGTTCACAGGCGCACCCGCGACTTCGTGTCCGATACTGCCAGGGGCAGGCGGGGAATCAGAGAGCAGCTCTACCCCTGTTGGATTTCCACCAGCACGACCTCGTTGCCCTGGATCGAATAGTCGAACCCGATGCCCTGGGATTCGCAGATCTCGGCGAGGTATCCGATGACTTCACCGAATCGGGGGTCCTCGGGTTCGAGGAATTCCGGAACCGAGTTCGTGCCGATGTAGGCGGGCCTGAATCCGCATCGGAGGACCCCCTTCTCGGAGATCCGTGCTGTCACGGCGACGGTTTTGCGCGAGTCGAACGGAAAGTTGTACGTACTGTCGAGATCGACCTCCCACCCCGGATGCAGCGCTTTGAGCTCGAGGAAGCTCGGTCGTGTCGCGTGCTCTTCGGTCATGGGCAGATCCATGGCGAAGTTGCCGATGCTATAGAAAATGGCTTTGCCCCGGTAGATCTCGATGGGTTTGAGAATGTGGGCGTGATGGCCGAGGATCAGGTCCGCACCGGCGTCTATCGCGTGGTGGGCGGCGGTGCGCTGGTATCGGGCGAGTGTCGCGGGAACGAAGTGCAGGCCCCAGTGCATCGATACGACGACGGCGTCCGCGTCCGCCCGCGCCGCGGCGATATCGGCACTCATCTGCTCGAGATCTTCGGGGAACGGAAACGTGTGGATGGTGCATCCGGTGCCCGGCTGGTCACGTTCGATCTGCTCGTAGACGGTGTGGGCGCGCAGCGGCGCACAGCCGGGCCGGCGGTCGGTCGCCCAGTAGCCCTCGGGGAGAATGCTGCAGTACGCGAGGAATGCCGTGCGGACTCCGTCGACCTCGACCGTTCGCACGCGCCGGGCGCTCGCCAGGTCGGGACCGACCCCGACGACCGTGGCGCCGCTCGCCTCCAGTGCGTCGATGGTGTCGTAGAAACCGTCGGGCCCCCAGTCCATGCAGTGGTTGCTCGCCCAGGACACCACACCGAAACCGGCGTCGCGCAGCACCTCCGCCGTCGCGGGGCTGCTGCGCGCGGTATGGCGTACGTGTGGCACCCGGGTGCCCCGGTCGGTCAGCGCGATCTCCAATTGGCAGAAAGCGATATCGGCTGCCCGGAGCACCGGATGAACCGATTCGAACAGTTCGGCGGGATGGTCGCGTTCGGCCCCGACGTCGCCGACCGCGATGAATTCGATTCCGGTCATCTGTGCGTCGCCTCCTTCTGAATATGTCGTAGCGCGGCGCCGAGGGTCACCGTTGCCTCGTCGCCGGCCGTTCGATCGATCGCGTCGAGCAGGTCGGCGCCGGCTTCGCCGCCGAGAATCGGTGAGGTCAACCGGTGGAATTTCGCGGCGATCTGGGCGACCGACATGGCGGCGGCGGGGGTTCCCGGCGCCGCCACCGTGACCGATGTGCTCGGTGCGGCGACGAAATCCACGCGTACCTGTGCGAGCAGGCGGTCCGGGAAGTTGCGTTCGGCCACTTCGTCGGCGTACACGCTGACCCGTTCGGCGAGTGCCGAGACCTGGTGCCGGCGTCGCGGTGAACCGGACAGCTCTGCGTAATCGTGTGGATCGTTACCACCCATCACGATCATGGTGGCCACGGCGTGATGCACGCTCAACTGCGCGGAGGTCAGGGTGTCCGGTCGCGGGCCGATCGATCCGACGTGCGCGAGTGTCGCTCGGTCGAGACCGATGTGGATGCGGTCGATATCCTCGATCGGGGCACCGGACTCGAGGATCTGGGCGATGCCCGCCAGCGGCGCCTGCAGCCCGCCGCATACACAATAGGCTTTGACGGCGAGTTGATCCGTGTGCCAGATCTGCCCGATTCCGGCGCTGACTCGCGCCGGGTCCGCGTCGACGGAGAAGGCCCGCAGATATCCGCGTTCGCCTTCGATCGACCGGGCCGGCGCCGTGCACCCGTGCGCGGCGAGTCCGGCGGCCCGGATTCCGCCTGCCGCGGCCATGCCGGCATGAACGCGTTTGATGTCACTGCCGCTGCGCGTGAATTCAGCGGTGCCGCCCGCGGACGAGGCGGCGATGCCGAGGGCATGCGCCATTCGATCGGGGTCGAGTCCGCGCAGGCGACCGGCCACGGCCGCCGCGCCGACGACACCGAGCACACCGGTGACGTGAAAACTGCGCGCGCTGGTCAGCGACGGCGTGGTGACTGCGGCGAGGCGCAGCACTATTTCGTACCCGATCGCGACCGCCGTGCGGAACTCACGGTTGGAGGCACCGACCTCCTCGGCGACGGCGAGCGCGGTGGGAACCACCACGCAGCCGGGATGGGACAGCGCGGGTATCGCGTAGTCGTCGATCTCGAACCCGTGTGCCGCGGTGGCGTTGATCGACGCGGCGAACTCGGGTCGCAGGCCCGTCCGTACCCCGACCGCGCTGCTCGCACCCGGCGCAGATTCCGCTACCGCATAGGACCGGACCGCGTCGGTCCACGGTTGGCCCGCGCCTACTACGACTGCGCCGATGGTGTCGAGCGTGTGGGCGTGCACGCGCTGGGAGACCGCGGCCGGTATGTCGGCCGCGGTCGAGCGCACGGCGAAACTCGCCAGATCACGGGTGACTTCACTCATGCGGCGACCTGCGGCGCGAAATGGCACGCTGCCGTGTGTTCCCGATCAACCGACCTGAGCTGCGGCACCTCGCGCGCGCAGATGTCCTCGGCCATAGGACATCTGGTACGGAATCGGCAACCACTGGGCGGGTCCAGCGGTGAGGGTACTTCTCCCGCCAGAGCAGGACCAGGCGGTGGGGCCTCGGGATCGGGCACCGGACTCGAATCGAGTAGCGCCCTGGTGTACGGATGCGCGGGCCGACTGTAGACCTCGGCTACCGGGCCGCACTCCACAATGCGTCCCAGGTACATGACCGCTACTCGATCGCTGATCGCGCGAACCACGGAAAGGTCGTGCGAGATGAACAGCAACGCGAGTGCGCGCCGGGATCTGAGGTCGTCGAGAAGATTGACGACCTGCGCTTGCATCGAGACATCCAGCGATGCGACGGGTTCGTCACAGACGATGAGCTCCGGCTCGAGTGCGATGGCGCGGGCGATGGCGATGCGCTGACACTGGCCGCCCGAGAACTGGTACGGCCGACGGTCGCTCACCTGCACCGGGTCGAGTCCGACCGCCGTGAGCGCCGCGTCGATCCGGGTGTCCAGATCCCCTTTCCGGCCCGCGATGAGCAGCCCTTCCGCGACCAGATCGCGCACGCGCCGGCGCGGATTGAGGGCCGCTTTCGGATCCTGCAGGACCATCTGTAATTTCGGTCGGTAGCGGCGCATCTCACGTTCGCCGAGCTGCGCGAGGTCGGTCCCGCCGAACAGTACGCTGCCCGAGTCCGGTCCGGGCAATTGCAGTATCGAGCGTCCGACGGTGGACTTTCCGCATCCGGATTCACCGACCAAGGCCAGTGTCTCTCCGGGATCGATCGACAGGCTGACATCGGAGACCGCCTGGAGCACGCGCCCCTTGACGTTGTGGTTCTTGACGAGATTGCGGACCTCGAGCAGTGTCATCGCGATTCCTTCGCGGCAGCGGATGCGGGATGAACGCATCGATGGCGTCTGGTGATCGGGTGTGCCATCGGTGGAACGGCCTGCCCGCAATCGGGGCGGGCGGCCGGGCAGCGGGGGGCGAACGCGCAACCGGGTGGGAGCCGGGCCGGGTCGGGCGGGGCCCCCTCGATCACGTGCAATCGTCCGGTCGAACCACGGTCGACCCGCGGAATGCTCTCCAGCAGTGCCTCGGTGTACCGGTGCCGGGGCCGGGCGAACAATTGCGTGGTCGGTGCCTGCTCGATGATCTCACCGGCATACATGACGGCGGTGTCGTGGGTATGCCGGGCGACCACACCGAGATCGTGGCTCACCAGGATCATCGCCATCCCGCGGGCGCGCACCAGTTCGGTGAGCAGTTCGAGGATCTGTCGCTGCACCGTGACATCGAGTGCGGTGGTCGCCTCGTCGGCGATGAGGAGTTCGGGGTCGCAGGCCAGGGCCGCGGCGATGGTGATGCGCTGGCGGAGACCGCCGGAGAACTGATGCGGATAGAGCTTCAGCCGGGTTCGCGCGTCCGCGACGCCGACCTGCGTCAGTAGCTCGATCGCGCGCTCGGTGGCGGCGTTGCGGCTCAACGGCAGGTGGTGACGGATCACTTCGACGATCTGCCGGCCGATCGGCACCACGGGATTGAGTGCCATCATCGGATCCTGGAACACCACTCCGATGTGTCTGCCGCGCAGTTGTCGTCGTCGGCGCGGGGTCAGCGAGTCCAGGTCTGTTCCGCGGAACCGTATCCGGCCCTCGCAGTGCACTTCGCGCGGCAGCGAGCCCGAGATCGCCTTGGCGAAGGTGGATTTACCGCAGCCGGATTCACCGACGAGGCCCAGGATCTGGCCGGGTTCCAGGACGAGCGAGACATCGCGTACTGTGCGCAACTCGCCACGAGCCGACGGAATCGTGCAGGACAGCCCGTCCACTTGCAGGGTCGGAGTCATCGGTGCGTTCACCTTCCCGCCGTGAGGCGTGTGCGGACTCGGTCGCCGAGGCTGTTCAGCGAGTAAACGGTGGCGAAGATCGCGAGACAGGGCAGCGCGATGAGGAACGGAGTTTCGGTGAGGTTGTCCTTGCCCGCGGCGATCATCGAGCCCCAACTCGGGGCGGGCGGCGGAATCCCGACACCGAGGAAACTCAGCGATCCCTCGATGACGATCATGTTCGCCATGACCACCACCGCATAGGAGGCGAGTGCGGGCAGGCAGTTCGGCAGCAGGTCCCGGGTCATGACCCGGAAGTGAGTCGCGCCGAGAATCCGCGCGGCGAGGATGTATTCCTTGCCCATCTCGGCCAGGGCGGCCGCTTTGGCGATCCGCAGAAACGGTGGAACGAACAGAATGCCCAGCGCGGTGACGAGCGTGGCGATCCCCGGGGTGACTACGACGGCGAGCGCGAGCAGGACCAAGAGCGGAGGAAACGCCATGAGCGTGTCGGTGAGCAGCGCTATGCCCCGCTCGACGCGCCCGCGCCGGTACGCCGCCCACAGCCCGAGGGCGGTCCCGACGACGCACGCGATAGCGGTCGCGCCGACGCTGACCAGCAGGGAGATCTGCGCGCCGTGCACCAATCGGGCGGCGACCGAGCGCCCCACGGAATCGGTGCCGAGTAGCGGGCCGTCCGGTCCGAAAGGCGGCAGGCTGGGCGGGCCGACTGGCGCGGTCGGATCGGGTAGCGGTAGCAGGGAAACGAATACCGCGCCGAATATCAGGACGGAAAGCCATACCAGCGCCGGATACACGGACAGAGACCGCTTCGATACGGGCCTCGCGGCGGCGTTCATCACCTTCATCGGGTCCTCACTCTCGGATCCAGGACCGCATAGAGGCCGTCGACGGCCATATTGATCACGATGTAGACGACCGCGATGAAGACGACGACGCCTTGAACGAGGGTGACATCGCGAGCTGGAATAGCTTGCAGCACCAGGCTGCCCAAGCCGGGTAGGGCGAACAGGCTCTCCACGACGACCGAACCGGCCAGCAGCCGCCCGAATGTCACGGCGGCGACTGTCAACAAGGAGAACGACGAGGGCCGGATGACGTGCCGGGTGAGTATGTACCAGCGTGGGAGGCCCCGCGCGGTGGCTGTGGTCACGAAATCCTCGTTCAGCGTGGCGATCACATCGGCCCGGAGCAGTCGGAAGAAGGCCGGCGCTTCGCCCAGCGCCAGGGCGAGGGCGGGGAGGAACGCGAACATCACGTTTGTGCCCAGCCCCTTGGAAATCGGCGACCATCCGGCGATCGGAAACCAACCGGTGACGACGGCGAGCAGGTAGATCGACAACACTCCGGCGACGAAAACTGGTATCGACATGAGGATCGACGCGATACCGCTGCTCGTGCGGTCCACCACCGCGCCTTCCTTGGACGCCGAGTAGATCGCGGCGGGAACCGCGATGAGCAGTGCTATCGCCAGCGCCAGCACGGTCAGTTCCAGCGTGACCGGAACGCGCGCGAGGATTTCGCTCAGCACCGGTTCGCCCGATTGAGTCGAGTTGCCGAAATCGCCCTGCACGGCATGGAGCAGCCAGCGGAGATAGCGAACCGGAAGAGGTTGATCCCAGCCGTTTTCGGCCTCGAGCGCAGCGATATCCGCGGCGGTGGCGGTCGGGCCGAGGATCGCCGCGGCCGGCGACCCCGGGAGCAGGCTGGTCAGCAGGGTCGCGCCGAAGGTGACCAGAAGCAGTACGGCGCCGAAATGTGCGAGGCGCCCGAGGGGGCCGGCGAATCGTATTCGTCCGGGGCGCGGCCGTAGTGCGGAATTCACGGTGTCCGGACTTTTCGCCGGCTCGGTGATCAGTGGTGTCATGACGAGGCGTTCCCGATCCTGTCGTAGAGGAGCGTGCCGTCTCCGCTGAGTTCGAGCCCGATCAGGTCGGGCCGGTGCACGGTATAGGCGGCCTGTTCGCGGAAGGGGAGTACCGGCAGTTGGGCGCGGACGATGTCTTCCACTGTTCGGTAGGCAGCGGTCCGCGCCTGTTGATCGGTGGTCGAGCGGGCGGTGTCGAGCGCGGTGTCGAGTGCGGGATCGCTGATACCGGAGTAGTTGGTCTGGCCGTTGGTGTACAGCAGGTTGTAGAGGTTCGGGTCCGGATCGGCGACGGGCACGATCTGCGCCGTCAGGTCGTAGTCGCGGTTCCGGAATACCCGCTGGTCCATCGTCGTGTTGTCGACTATGTCGATACGTACTGTGACGTTTCGAAAGGTGCCCAGCCTGCTCTGCAGGTATTCGGCTGTGCGCCGGAACAGTCCACTCTGCGCGGTGGTGATTGTGAACGAGAGCGGTTTTCCCTCGCTCGCCAATTCGTCGAACAGCGCTTGTGCGAGGGTTTTGTCGTGAGCCACCAGCGCGGTATCGCCTCGGGTGTTGAACGGTGAACGGGCTCCGAAGAGGCCTGTCGGCGCGGCCGAGCCCGGATCGATCACGGCGGCGAGATCGCCGAGGTCCAGTGCGGCGGCGACGGCGCGCCGGGCGCGCAGGTCGGCGAACGGGCCCTGCCGCGTATTGAACACGAACATGGGGCCGCCGCCGGCGGGCGCCTCGGTGACCGAGAGCCGGCTCTGCGCGGCCCGGCGGCGGTAGCTGAGATCGGAACCGGGTACGGCGGCCTGGGCCTGTCCGCTCGCCACCAGGTTCACCCGCTGAATCGGGTCGGCGACCACCAGAAATGTGACGCGGTCCAGGTAGGGCCGGTCCGGGTCGTAGTAGGCCGTATTCCGGGTGAGCGTCATATGGTCGTCACGGACCCATTCGTCCAGCACGAACGGACCGGCGCCGACCGGCCTGTTCGCGAATCCTTTCGGGTCCGATTCGATCGCGGCGGGGGAGCCGAGGTAGGCCAGATTGGTGGCCAGGACGCGGTCGAAGCTGTTGTTCGGTCGGGCGAGGCTGAACACCACCTTGCGCGAATCGACCTTCCGGAAGTCGATGCCGTCGAGCAGTTTCGCCAACGGTGATCTGGTCCCCGGGGCGAGGATGCGCCGGTAGTTGTAGACGACGGCATCGGCGTCCAGGGCTGTGCCGTCGGAGAAGCGCAGATCCGGGCGCAGGGTCAACGTCCATGTCGATCCCTGGTCGGCGGTCGACATGGATTCCGCCAGGCCGGGTGAAACCTCACCGCTGGCGGCACTGGTCGACAGCAATTGGCCGAAGATCGCGGCCATGCGGTTCGCGTCCCCGGACGGGGTGAGGTTGAACAGTTGCGCCGGGTCCAGACCTCGGACGGCTTCGACTCCCAGCACGATGGTTGTCTCACCGCCGTGCTCGGGTGGGCCCTCCCGCGGTGGTGCCGGGTGGACCGCGGCGCTGGAGGCGCAGCTGACCACCCCTCCGGTAATGACGACCGCCAAGGCGGCGACCAGCATCTTTCGAATGGTCGACGACAAACGCCGCTCCTGACCTGTGATGTGGATCTCGATTGCGGCGAACTGTGGCGTAGACAACAGTGCGGCCGCTCGCCGACTATTACACAAAGATGTACGGGCGTCAATTAATCTGTATCCAATTGGTGCCGTCCATTGCGACCTGATCGAAGATCGGGAGGAGTCCCAGAGTGGTCGAGTCCGTGCGTGTTCTGCCTCGTGCGCAACAGGGTGCGCAACCGCAGCGCCTGTTGACGACCCTGCTCGGCGACTACTGGTTCCACCGCGCCGAACACCTGCCCTCCGGTGCGCTGGTGCGGCTGCTGGAGGAGTTCGGGATCACCGCGCCGTCCGCGCGAGCCGCGGTACGCCGTGTCGCGGAGCGGGGTCTGCTCGCGACGTCGCGGCACGGGCGCGCCACGGCCTATGGACTCCCGCCGCACGGCCAGGAGGTGATCGTCGGGCATATGCGCCGGTTGTTCGCCTTCGGTGCGCGGGCGCCGGAATGGGACGGCAAGTGGACTGTGGTCGCGTTCTCGGTGCCGGAGGGGGATCGAGATGCGCGCCGCGCACTGCGGGACGGGTTGCGCCGACTCCAATTCGGGACGCTTTTCGACGCGGTGTGGTTCTCGCCGCACAACAGGAGCGACGCTGTGCTCGCCCTGGCGGACTCGCTGGGGCTCGCGAGTGTGACGGTGCTGCGCGGTGAAGAGTTGTCACGCGGGCTCATCGAAGACGTCGTTCCCGGCTCCTTCGAGCTGGATGTGCTCGACGCCGGATACCGCGGATTTCTCACCGCCTATCTCCCGTGCTGGCAGGCGATGGCGGTGTCGACGGTGTCGCCGGCGCAGGCGCTGCGGCTGCGGACCGAGATCGTGACCGACTGGCGGGTGTTTCCGACGTTGGACCCGAACCTCCCAGCCGAACTGCTGCCGTCGGACTGGCCGCGAGCCGCGGCGCGGGCTTTGGTCGTCGATGTGTACAACAGTCTGGGAGCCCGTGCCGAGCTCCGCTTCCGCGAGATCGTCGCGCAATTCGATCCCGGGCTGGCCGCCTTGGCCGACCATCACCTGTTCGCCGAATCGGCGATCGGGTGATCGCTCGCTCGATGCGCCGGTGCATGAACTCGGTGCGTGACAGCCACCGGTGAGCAGTGTGTCCGCTACTCCTCCGACTCGGGTCCAGTATCGTCACCTTTGTGACGAACGCAATGGAAGTGCATGAGGATTCCGGTACCGCGGTGAAGCCGCAGGGTCTGTTGCTCACGGTCCTCGGGCGGTATGTGCTCGGTCGCGACGTGGTCCTGGGCACGTCGGGAGTGCTCGACGTCTTCGCCTCGCTCGGCGTCGGTGAGCACGCGACCCGCTCGGCTCTGAACCGGATGGTGAAACGCAACCTGTTGACCAGGCATCGGTTCGGTCGGAACGCCTACGTCGGTCTGACACCGCGGGCGCAGGCGATCCTGCAGGACGGGCACGCCCGGATCTGGCGCACCGGCGCGACGGAGGACAACTGGGACGGCAGCTGGACGCTGCTGAGTTTCAGTTTCCCCGATTCGTGGCAGAAGCAGCGCCACGACTTGCGAGTTCGCCTGCAATGGGCGGGATTCGGGTTGTTGCAGGGCGGGCTGTGGATCTCGTGCACCACCCGGGACGTCGGGGAAATCCTCGAGGGGGTGGCGGGCGCCGACCGGGTACGTGTGTTCCACGGCCGCGCCGATTCCGGGATGGACGTATCGGCCATGCTGCGCGACGCATGGGATATCGCCGGCATCGCCGACCGGTATGCGCAGTTCCTCGATCGCTGGTCCGGTGCCGATGAGAAGCGGTCGGTCGGTCCGTTGGCGACCCAGCTGCTGCTGGTCACCGACTGGCTGGAGGTCATCCGGCAGGATCCGCGGCTGCCGTTGGAACATCTGCCCGCGGACTGGCCCGCCGTGCCCGCGCAGCGACTGTTCCGCGATCTGCACGACCGGCTGGATCCCCCGGCTCGGCGGGAGGCGGCCGAGCGTCTCGAGCTGCGTCCGCTCGGCGAGGAATGAACTCAACTTTAGTCACTTTCTTGACGGCCACAATCAATTAGACTAACTTCGGCCCTGTTGCACGCATCACTTTCGGGCTTCAGGGACCGCGGGTCTCGAGGCTCTCCGACGCACAAGCGAGGGACCACAATGAGGCTCGAACGTTCCAGAGCCCTGTTTGCCGCTGTCGCGCTCACCGCTCTGGCGCTGACCGGATGTACATCGATCGACCAGAAAGGCGTCGACAGCCAACAGCTCTCGGGGCCGGGCGACAACGCCGGTGTGCTCTACGACCGGCTTCCGCAGGCGATCAAGGACAAGGGGGAGATCGTCTTCGCCGGTGACTCACATCCGCCGTACCGCACCGTGGGCCCGGACGGCAAGACGGTCACCGGTATGGATCCCGACCTCCAGCAGGCGCTTTCGGGCGTACTCGGCATCCCGATCCGCACCGAGATCACCAGTGGGCTGCCCGCCATGCTCTCGGGAATGCTGTCGGGACGGTACGACGCGTTCAACGGTCCGGTGAAGGCGACGCCGGAGCGGCTCACCCAGTTCGACGGTGTGCAATGGCTGACCAGTCGCACCTCCTACCTGATCCCGCTGACCGGCGGGATATCGGCGCAGAACACCGACCAGCTCTGCGGCACTCGATCCGCCGGGGTGGTCGGGTCCATTACCGAGGAGCAGGTCCGCAAACTGGCGGCCTGGTGTGTGGATCGGGGCGAGCGGCCCGTCGAGTTCGTCGGTCTCGCCGATACCAATTCCACCCTGCTGGCGGTGCAGTCGGGTCGCGCGGATTCGGCCGCCCTCACTCAAAGTGGGGCGATCGATACCGCTGCCACGCAACCGAATACGTGGCGGGCCGTCGCCCAGACCGAAGAGCAGGGCGCCCTCGCCGATCAACTGGTGCTGCTGTCGCCCAAGGCAAATCAGCTCGCGCCGGTTTTCTACGAGGCGTTCACACTGCTGTTCGACGGCGGCCAGTACGCCGAATTGGTGAAGAAGTGGCAACTCGAGGATATCGCCGTTCCCGCTCCCGTTCTCAACCCCACCCCGGCTGACTGACCGCGCCGCGGTATTCACCTGCGACCGAGGAGCGAAGAAACCGATGACCACCGTTCTGCCCGCCCGGACCCTCCGGCACGCACCCCATGACACCGATGTCTCCCGCGCTCGCCCCCGCCTGCGGCCGCTGCGCTGGATGGTATCGGTCGTCCTCCTGGTATTCGCTGCGCAGCTGGTCTCCTTCGTGCTCACCAACGACCGTTTCCAGTGGGACATCGTGTGGGGGTATCTGTTCTATCCGTCGGTCCTGAAGGGCCTGGCCATGTCGGTGTTCATCACCGTCGTCGGGATGGCGGTCGGCTCACTGCTCGGAGTCGGGCTGGCTGCCGGGCAATCCAGCGATTTTCTGCCGGTCCGGATGGTGTGTCGGCTCTATGTCGGCCTCTTCCGCGGTATTCCGCCGCTGGTGCAGCTGATCTTCTGGTTCAATCTCGCCTATCTGCTGCCGGAGATCTCCCTCGGCATCCCCTTCGGCGCGACCTTCGTATCGTGGTCCTCGACCGAGCTCATCAGCCCGCTCACCGCGGCATTGATCGGTCTCAGCCTGCACGAGGCCGCCTATATGTCGGAGATCATCCGCTCGGGATTGGGCGCCGTGGACACCGGACAGCGCGATGCGGCTCTCGCGATGGGTTTCACGAAATGGCGGACGTTCTCCCGCGTCATCCTGCCGCAGGCCATGCGGGTCATCGTGCCGCCCACCGGAAACCAGTTCATCTCGCTGCTCAAGGGGACATCTCTGGTCTCGGTGATCGCGATGACCGATCTGCTGTTCTCGGTCCAACTGATCTACAACCGCACCTACCAGGTGGTGCCACTGCTCATCGTCGCCTGTGTCTGGTACCTGGTCGTCGTCTCCCTGCTGACGGCCGTGCAACGCCGGCTCGAGCGCCGGTACGGCACGGGCCTGCGGCGCGCGGAGAGCCCGAAACGATCCACCTGGCGCACCGCACTCACCCGAGGAGTGATCTCACGATGAACGACCGGCCGAAGACCGTGGTGCGGGTATCGAAGCTGCGGAAGACCTTTCATGGAACCACCGCCCTCGACGGAGTGGACCTGGATGTCGCCGAGGGCCAGGTGGTGGTGATCCTGGGGCCGTCCGGCTCCGGGAAGTCGACACTCGTCCGCTGCATCCACCAGTTGGAGGAGATCGACGGCGGTGCCGTTCATCTCGACGACGAACTGCTGGGATTCGCCCACCGGCACGGCGCTCTGCGCCCGCTGACCGATGAACAAGTGGCCCGCCAGCGGCGGCGGATGGGGATGGTCTTCCAGCAGTTCAACCTCTTTCCGCATTGGACCGTGTTGCGCAATATCACCGAGGCCGCGGTCGCCGTTCACGGAATGTCACGTGACGCTGCTCGGGCGCATGCTGAATCGCTGCTGGAAAAGGTAGGACTGCCCGATAAGGCGCAGGCATACCCACGACAGCTCTCCGGTGGGCAACAACAGCGGGTGGCCATCGCACGCGCCGTCGCCACCCGGCCCCGCGTGCTGCTGTTCGACGAACCGACCAGCGCGCTCGACCCCGAACTGGTCGACGAGGTGCTGGCGGTGATCAAGGATCTCGCCCGGACCGGTCTGACGATGATCGTGGTCACCCACGAGATGGAATTCGCCCGGCAGGTCGCCGACTGGTGCGTCTTCATGGACCGGGGCAGGATCGTCGAGCAGAACACCGCCGCCGAATTCTTCGAACGGCCGCAGACCGAGCGGCTGCAGAAGTTCCTCACCCGATTCACCCAGTCGCAGCAGGCGCTGCGCGACCGTGAACTCGTGGAGGAGACATCGTGAAACAGATCTGCACGATCGCCGCCGTCGGCGACCTGGTCCTCGACGAACCGCGGCCCGAGTTCTACTTCGCGCCGAGCGCGCATCTCTTCCACGCGGCCGATGTCGCGGTAGGGCATATCGAGGTTCCGCATTCGACCAGCACCGTCCAGGCGAGCACCGATGTGCCCGCACCGCCCGCCGACCCGGCGGCACTGGCGGAAGTCGCGGCCGCCGGCTTCGACATTGTCACCCTGGCCGGCAATCATTTCTACGACGTCGGGACCGAGGGCGTCCGCGATACCATCGCGCATTCGCGGGCGGCGGGGCTGGCGACCGCAGGCGGCGGGGCGAATCTCGCCGACGCCCGCGAGCCCGCCGTACTCGACGCGGCCGGCCTTCGCGTCGGCGTACTCAGCTACAACTGTGTCGGACCGCGCGAGTCCTGGGCGGCATCGCAGAAGGCCGGAGCCGCATATGTGAAGGTGCTGACCCACTACGAACTCGACAGTGCCACGCCCGGCGGCCCACCCACCGTCTACACCTTCGCCGCGCCGGACAGCCTCGCCCGCATGACAGAAGACATCCGCGCGCTGCGTGATCGGGTCGATGTCGTAGCGGTCGCCCTGCACAAGGGAATCGGGCACACTCCAGCCCTGCTGGCCGACTACGAATCGCCGGTCTCCCGGGCCGCGATCGACGCGGGCGCCGATATGGTGATCGGGCATCACGCGCACATCATGCGTGGCATCGAGATCTACCACGGCAAGCCGATCTTCCACGGGCTGGGCAATTTCGTCACCGTCACCCACGCGCTGAGCCCGACCGGCGGCGATTCCGCCGAGCGCCGCGCATGGGCCGATCGCCGGCAGCGGATGTTCGGTTTCGTCCCGGATCCGGCCATGCCGTCCTACCCGTTCCACCCCGAAAGCCGCAACACCGCGGTCGCGATATGCACATTCGATGAGGATGGCCTGAACACGGCCGGTTTCGTCCCCTGCTGGATCGACGACGACGCGCGCCCGATACCGCTCACCGCCGATGACCCGCGGGCCGCGGGGGTGGTGGCCTATATCGAGAAGATCTCGCGGGCCGCCGGTTTCGACACCGAGTTCCGGTGGCAGGGCGACATCGTCGCCGTCACGGCTCCCGCAGCACAGCAAAGGATTCGATGATGTCCCAGCGACCACTCGACGGAAAGGTCGTGCTCGACCTGACCACCGCTCTCGCCGGTCCCTATGCGACGCTGCTGCTCGCCGGGCTCGGTGCGCGGGTGATCAAGATCGAGAATCCGGAGCGCGGCGGCGACGCCGCCCGGAACAATTCGCCCTATGTCACCCGCGACGGTCTGTCCGTGCACCGCACCAGCGCCGAAGATATGTCGGTATCGATGCTCTCGCGGGGCAGGAACAAGGAATCGATCACGCTCGATTTGAAAGACCCGCGCGGCAAGCAGGTCTTCCTGGACCTCGCCGCCGCGGCCGATATCGTGGTCGAGAACTACAGCGCGGGAGTCACCCAGCGGCTCGGCATCGATCACGCCGCGGTCGCCGCGGTCAATCCACGGCTCGTCTACACCTCGATCAGTGGCTTCGGCGCCCAGGGCGGCCCCGGTACGGGCAAGGCCATGGACACCATCATCCAGGCGCTGAGCGGTGTCATGATGACGGCCGGTAGCCCGGGAGATCCTCCTGTCCGGTTCGGGTTGCCGGTCGGCGACCTGGTCGCTCCGCTGTTCGCCGTTATCGGCACCCTCTCGGCGGTCCTGCAAGCCGAGAGCACCGGCCGTGGTCAGCACGTCGATGTGTCCATGCTCGGCGCGCTGACCTCGATGGTCGCCGCCGAGCCGTTCGACGCCTTCGAGATGATCGGACTGCCCACCCGCACCGGCGCACTGGTGCCCCGGTTGGCCCCCTTCGGCACCTTCGAGGCCGAAGACGGGTATTTCGCGATCTGCGCGCCGACCGACGGATTCGCCCACGGCGTCCTGACCGCGATCGGCCGGCCCGATCTCGTCGCCGACCCCAGGTTCGCCCAGCGGGACGGGCGTGTCCACAACGCCGCCGAACTGCACGCGATGATCGGCCGGTGGGCCGCGGACAAACCGCTCGCGAAGGTGATCGCCGACCTCGAAGGCCACGGCGCGCCCTGCGCCGAAGTCCGCGCGCCCCGCGACGCCGTGCGTGACCCGCTGGTGGTGGGCCGCGGCGATGTCGTTCCGCTCGCGCACCCCACGTACGGCACGGTGGTCGAGTTGTTCGGTAGCGGTCTGCCCATCACCATGTCCGACAGCGATACGAGTCTCGACCGCCCGGCCCCCGCTCTCGGTGAGCACACCGCACGGGTGCTCACCGACCTGCTCGGTTACGACGAGGACCGCATCGCCGGGTTGGTCGAGAGCCACGTGCTGTGATGGAACAGGCTGTCTCCGAACGGGTGCGGCAGCGCTACGCGAGCCGACTCGAATCGCAACGCACGACCTCCGACGGTCCGGTGATCGGCGTTGTCGGTGGGGACGTTCCGCTCGAGATCATCGAATCCTGCGGAGCGCGCGCCTATCGGCTCTCGGCCGTCGACCGGCCCGCCGACGCTACGGCGGTGGGTCTGCTCGGCGGTGCGGTCGACGCCGCGGCGCATTCGATCCTCGAGCAGATTCTCGCCGGAGACTTCGATTTCCTCCGCGGACTGGTGATATCCCGCGACAGCCAGGCTTCGCTGCGACTGTTCTATGTCCTGCGTGCGCTGGCGGCGCAGGGCCGCGATCTACCGCCGATCCATCTGGTGGATATCCAGCACCTCCGGCGGGACTCGACCGAGCGATACAACAGGAGCCGGCTGGCGAAATTCGGCGCGACTGTCGCGCAGTGGACCGGCCGCCCCTACACAATCGAGAGTCTGCGCACCGCGGGTGCGGCGCGGACACTGCTCGCGCATTCGCTACGGCAGCTTCGTGAGCGGCGGTGCGCGGCGGATCCGACGGTCTCGGGCGCGACAGCCCTGCGACTGTACGCGTTGAGTCAGACCGCGCCGCCCGAAGAGGCGGTGGCGCTGATCGATTCGGTGCTGGCCGATCCCGAGCCGATGACGAACCGGCTGCGAGTGTTCCTGACCGGAAGCACCCACGACCACGACGGGGACTACGTCGCCCTCGAGTCGATGGGTTGCCAGGTGGTGGGGGAGGACCACAGCTGGGGAGATCCGTTCGTGGACTTCTGGACCGAGCTCGAGGACATCCCCGACCTCGATGCCGCGCACGCCGCGATCGCGTCACATCGCCTGTACGCCGGGGCGATGGCCCAGACTTCGGGACTGAGCGAGCGTGCGCGCTACACCGCGGCGTGCGCGCGGCGTGCCCGCGCCGATGTGGTGCTGTCGCTCGTCCGCCGCAACGACCCCGCCCCGGGTTGGGACTATCCGGCGCTGGTCCGGGAACTGGACGGCCGGGTGCGGACCGAGAAACTGACCGGGGCGACCTACACCTGGCCGCGCGCGGAACTGGCCGCCGTCCTCGCGCGGCCGGCCGCCGAAGAGAATGAGACAGCGACACGATGAGCGCAGCGCAGGCACCGACGGGCCGGCTCGCCGCGGCGACAGCGGCGACCGCATACCAGAAGACGTGGTTCGCCCGGATGCGCGCCGAGGTGGCCGCCGGCGCCCCGCTGGCGTTGGTCAACGCGGACGCGCCGCAGGAAATATTGCGGGCGATGGGCATTCCCTATGTGGTCAACCAATGGTGGGCGTCCGTCGTGGCCGCCAAGCGCCTGGGCCCGCAGAGTCTGGAAAGTATTTCCGCACAGGGTTATCCGGACGACTCGTATCAGTACGACGCGATCGGACTGGGGTCGATGGATCTGCCCGAGGATCGGGCGCCCTGGGGCGGATTGCCGCGTCCGGATTTCGTGATCGCCGAATGCAGCGGGGACGCGACCCGGAAGGTATTCGACCTGTGGGCGCGACATCCCGATACCGAATTCTTCGCCTTCGAGCGCTCCTCGGCGACCACCGCGCCCGACAACTGGTGGGACATCGTTCCGCACCACTGGGAGCAGGCCTACGCAACCGATCGCCTCGACTTGATGACGAGTGAGAACTGGCAACTGGTCGAGTTCCTCACCGAACGGACGGGCCGGTCGTTCGATATCGGCCGGCTGGCGGCAGTGATGGATCTGGTCAACGAGCAGGCCGAATGGAACCGGCGCACCCGGGACCTGATCGCCGCGTCACGACCCACACCGGTATCGATCAACGACAGTATTCCCGCCGTGATGATCCCGCAGTGGCATCGCGGCAGCGAGTGGGCCCGGGACGCGGCCCGCGCGCTGTACCGGGAAGTGGAGCAGGCAGTGCGCGCGGGACGAACGATCTGCCCCGGCGAGCGGGTGCGGTTGATGTGGATCGGGCGCGGATTGTGGTTCGACCTCGACCTGTACAAACGGTTCCAGGACGACTACGGGGCGGTGTTCGTGTGGTCGATGTACCTGGCGATCGCCGCCGACGGATACCTGCGATACGGCGCGGATCCGATGCGCACCCTCGCGGCCCGATTCACGGGTTTCACCGATCAGCTCTACACGCCGCCCTGGTCGTCCCAGTGGTACGTCAAAGAGGCCCTCGCCCACGGTATCGACGGCGTCGTGCACCTGGTCGCCGACGATGTCCCCGGCGGGACCTTCACCACGGCGGCGCTGGAGCAGGCGGGTATTCCGGTACTCGAGATCAATGCCAGCAACGCCGACTCGCGCGGAGACACCGCGGCCGTGGTGGAGCGTTCGATCAGGGACTTCCTGGAACGGCGGGTCACGGCCTGACAGCTCATGCCCTCCCTTTTCCCGCGGCCGCTGCGCAGACGTAATTTCGTCCTCTACTTCACCGGTCAGATCACCTCCAACACCGGCGTGTGGTTCCAGAACCTGGCGCTGAGCCTGTGGATCGTCGAGACGACCGAAAGCGCTCGGGCACTGTCGCTGGTGACCGTCTGTCAGTTCGCGCCGATCCTGCTGTTGTCCGGGCCGGCCGGTGCGGTCGCCGACCGGTTCCGGGCGCGCCCGGTCCTGCTCGCAACGGCCGCACTGTCCGCCCTGTGCGCGTCGGCGCTGGCTTTCGCGGCCGGTACCGACGGCGGACGGTTGCCTGTACTGCTCGGGATCGTCGCGGTCGGCGGGGTCGTCCAGGCCTTCGAACGTACAGTCGGCCAGGCGTTCCTGTTCGAGCTCGTCGGCGCGCAGGAACTCGGCGCGGCGGTATCCCTGAACACCGTGGCGATGTCGGCGGCCCGCTCGATCGGCCCCGGTCTGGCGGGGATCGCCTATGCGACAGTCGGTCCGGCGGCATGCTTCGCGATCAATGCCGGCAGCTACAGCTTCGCGATCGTCGCCCTGTGCCTGATGAGCTCGAAATCTTTCGAACACCGGCGCGTTCGCCGTAGCAGGGGCGTGGAGGGTTCCGTGCGATCGCTTCTCGCCGAGAAGAATCTGCGTCGACTGTTCGCGGCCAATATCGCGGTGACGGTGCTGGCGATGAACTTCATGGTGGTCGTGACGGCCATGGTGACGTTGACCCTCGGCGGCGGCCCCGCGCAGCTCGGCGCCGCGCACGCCCTCAACGCCGTCGGGGCTGTGATAGGGGGCCTGGTGATCTCGATGGCGCCCAGCACGCGCCTGCGGACCACCGCGATCGCCACCGCGGTGCTCGGCATTGCCCTGGGGTGCGCCGCGGCGTCCCCGAATATTATTTTCTACCTGGCTGTTTCCCCGCTGATCGGGGTGGGGCTGGGCGCGTTCCAGAGTTCGCTGAACAGCACGGTCCAGACGATCGGTCCGCCGCACTTGCTCGGCCGGTCCGCGGCTCTGCTGACGATGACCAGCGTCGGCGTCGCGCCGATCGGCGCGGTCGTCGCGGGGACGATCGTCGACGGCGCGTCCGCTCGTCTCGCCATGGTCCTGGGGACGCTGACCTGCCTGGTGTGCGGCGCGGTGCTCGACCGTGGTGCGCGCCCGCCTCGTTCGCGCACCCCCACGGCGGCGGAACCGCATGCAGCCCGGGCCGACTGATGGGATCTACGTCGGTCGGCGGTGCGCCCGTGCCATTTGTTCCTAGACTGGCCAGATGACCGCGCTCGCGAACGAGGACGTGCCCGCCGGCGGGCAGCAACACAGCCAGCGCCTGCTGGCCACCTTGCTGGGCGACTACTGGTTCTGGCGTACCGAGCACATCCCGTCGGCGGCTCTGGTCGAGTTGCTGGGCGAGTTCGGGCTCGCCGAACCGGCGGCCCGGGCAGCGATCCGGCGATCGGCCGCGCGCGGGCTGGTGGTGGCGGCGAAGAACGGACGGACGACCTCCTACGGTGTGCCCCGGATGGGCCATGAGCTGATCGTCCGCCATCTCACCCGCCTGATGCGGTTCGGCGCCGGGGACCGAGTGTGGGACGGCCGTTGGACCCTGGTGATGTTCTCGCTGCCGGAAGAACACCGGGAGGACCGTCGCACCCTCCGGACCAAGCTGCGGTGGCTGGGGCTCGCTCCGCTCTACGACGGCGTGTGGGTCACGCCCTGGGATCTCGGAGCGCAGGTGCTGGAGGTTCTGGCGGAGCTGGATGTCGGGGCCGCCACCGTCGGTCGTGCGGAACTCGCGCCGGAACTCCCCGTGGGCGGGCACCCGCTGCAGGCGTGGGACCTGAGCGAATTGCGGATGCTGTACGACGGGTTCCTCGAACGTTATGAGCCACTACGGGAACGGGTCCTGGCGGGCGCGGTGGATCCGGCCGAAGCGCTGGTCACCCGCACCAAGATCATGACCGAATGGCGTCAGTTCCCCGGTGCCGACCCGGAGCTGCCCGCGGCGATACTGCCGCGGGACTGGCCGATGCCGGCGGCCCGGGCCTGTTTCGTGCAGGTCTACGACGGTCTGGGCGCCCCGGCCGAGCGGCGATTCAGCGAACTCCTCGGACAGCACGCTCCCGAGCTGGCCGGGTTCGCGGCACATCGGACGAGCGACGATATCCGGCGGGGCGAGCCGGTTACCGATGAGCGGTGGCGCCGGCAGGACCGCAACGGCTGGGCCGGCCCGTTGGGGCAGGGCGATCCGGACAACCGCTGGAGATAGGGGGCGCGCGAGGTCGGCGGGCCACGCCTGCCTGTCGACGCGATGGGGCGCGGGAAGCTGCCCGGATCGAAATAATAGGCAACATTGCATTGTCTCAGCGGGCATTGAACTGTAACCTATTGAGCGAGTGGCCGAAGGCCTCGGCTCGGTCCGCATCGCTCGGCGGCGCACGCATCGCGATGCCGTGGACGCGGGAAAACCAGCAGCCCGTCCGGTGTATCGCCCAGGCGGGCCGGAAAGCAGCGGATCGCCGGTGATTCGGGGTCGCTGATCCTCGCTTACGCGAGCGACGCGACCCGCTCCCGCGTGGCCTGATCCGGCAACGCCGCCGATCGCCCCTCGCAGCACGGTAGGAGAGATATGAAGCATCCTCGGTTCGATGTCGACCTCGCGGCGGTCGACGCCCGCCGGGCCGAGCACGATTTCGATCCGGTGCGCCCGGGCGAGACCTTCACCAGCGCGCACGAGGAGTTCCACGAGTTACGGCAGAAATGCCCGATCGCGCGCAGTCAGGAGTACGGCGGGTTCTGGGCGCTGCTCGGCTACGACGAGGTCCTGGCAGCCATCACCGATATCGAGCACTTCACGACCTCCCGCCAGAACGCGATTCCCAAATTCGCGTTCACCGGCGTCCGGCCGCCGCTGCATCTCGATCCACCCGACCATATGGCGTATCGCCGGGTCATCAACAGCTTCTTCACCCCGCCGAAGATGCGCGCGATCGCGCCGAAGGTCCGCGCCGCATCGGTCGAACTCCTCGACCCGCTCATCGACCGCGGCTGGGCCGATGTGTGCCGGGAATACGCCCACAAGTTCCCGGCGCACGTGTTCGCTCACTTCTTCAACCTCTCGGTCGAGACCTCCCAACTGATCAAGGAGGTCAGCGGGGCCTACGTCGACGCCATTCAGGTTCTCGACCACGAGGTGGTCATCAGGTTGAGCAAACGGTTGTACGAGATCGCGCAGTCGGTGATCGACGACCGCAGGGCTCATCCGCGCGACCCCGCCGACGACCTCACCGCGGCCCTGCTCGACGCCGTGTACGAGGGTGAACCGCTGCCGGAGGCCATGGTCCTGGGCTGCGTCCGGCAACTCATCGTCACCGGTATGGTCGCGCCGAGTGTGTTCATCGGCAATATGTTCGTCCACCTCAGCAAGGACCCGGATCTGCAGTCCCGGCTGCGGGCCGAGCCGGTGCTCATCCCGGCTGCCGTCGAAGAGTTCTTGCGGCTCTACTCGCCGTACCGTGGGATGGCACGCACCGCACGCGAAGACGTCGTGCTCGGCGGTCAGCTCATTCGCAAGGACGACCCCGTCGCTCTGCTCTACACCTCGGCCAACCGTGACGAACGTATTTTCCCGGACGGTGAGACCTTCATCCTCGATCGGCCCAATATCGGCCGCCACATCTCGTTCGGACGGGGGACGCACAGTTGTCCGGGCGCCCCGCTGGCCCGTTTCATGATGCGAGTGACGCTCGAGGAGGCGCTGGCCCGCAGCAAGTCCTTCACGCTGGCGGGCTCGCCCGAGATGGCGATCTGGGCAGAGTGGGGAACTCGCTCGGTGCCGCTGGATTTCGTTCGCGCCTGACGAGCACCCGGTGGGTTCCGTTGTCCCGGCGCGCGGCCGATCGACGTCGCCTGCCGGTGCCGGGGCGAGCGGGGTGCGGAGCCCGCCCCGGCGTCGACGGTCGGCTCACCCGGAGCGGGCTACCAACCGCGCGGGAACCGAGGTGGGGCCGAGCTCCGGCATGGCGGCCCCGCCCGGTACGCGCTGGGTCACGATGTCCGCGGTGGCGGCGAGCAGCTCCTGCAGCCCCACCCGCAGGATCATCCGCGCCAGGGGCATCCCGGCGCACTGGTGGCGGCCGCGCCCGAATCCGAGGTGCTGGTGGATGTTCGGCCGGTTCAGGCGGAATTCGTCCGGGTCGGGGAACACCTCCGGATCGCGGTTCGCCGAGGCGTACACCAGTGTGACCGGTTCCTCCGGGCGGATCGTGCGGTCGTGTATCACCAGCTCCTCGCGCACGGTCCGCGCGAAACCGCGATAGGGGGTGTAGAGACGGACGAATTCCTCTACGGCGGCGGGTATGTCCTCGGGATGCGCGCGCAACGCGTCCTGCAGGTTCCGGTGATCCGAGAGATGATGGCAGACCGCGCCCAGGATGATCGGCGGCGCGACCATGCCGACGACCAGGCTCTGGCGCAGCGCCGCGACGATCTGCTCGGGATCCAGCGGCTCGCCGTCGAGGCGTTCCGCGAGCAGGGAACTGGCGGGATCCTGCTCGGGTTCGAGTGGCCGCCGGCCGCGATCGGCGACCAGTTCGCGTGCGATGTCGTACATTCGCTCGCTCATGGTGTTCACGGTCCGGCGGTCGGCGGTCCGCCATGCGGCCACCCACGCCGCCGATGTCTCGGCCAGTACGGGTGCGATATCGGGCGCGAGATTCAACCACTCGCTCGTCGCCCACGCCGGCAGCAAGGTGCCGAATTCGGCGGCGAGGTCACCGCCCCCGGCGCCGAGCATGCGGCCTATTTCGCGACGGGCGTGTTCGCGGACTGCCGGCTCGAGTCGTTCGAGCCGGCGCCGTTGCAGGGTGCGGTCCAGGGCGCGGCGATAGGGCGTGTGATCCGGCGCATCGAAATTCAGGGGCGGTCTGCGCAGGCCGCGCGGATCGCTGGGCACGACGGCCCGGACCGAGGAGATGAACCGGCGCGAGTCCGCGGCCGCGGCCGCGACGTCGGCATACCGGGTCAGTGCCCAGAATCCGCCGTGTGCGCTGGTGTGCGCGACGGGGCAGCGGGACCGGAGATTCTTGTAGAGGGCGTGTATCTCATCGGGGTCGTCGGTGCGGCCCGGGTCGAAATCGTCCGGTCGCTCCGCGGCGGTCGCGGGGTGACTCGTCGTCGCGTCGTCGAGTGAATCGGAGGTTGTCATGCTTGCACCTCTTCAGGAGTGGCGGCCGCAGTATCGGGTTCGGGTGTCGTGGCGTCGCGCAGCAGCCGTCTGCCGAACGCGCAGGCGGTGAGTGCGGCGAGGACCAGCAGCGTGACGTAGGCGGCGACGACCCAGGACGCCCCGCCTGCCGACTTCACCAGCAGACCCGCGATGAGCGGTGTGGTGCCGCCGAGGACGGCGTCGCTGGTCTTGAAACTGAATCCGGCGCCGGTGACCCGGTCGGCGGGCCGGAAGAGCAATACATACATCGGCACCGTGGTGACCACCATGCCGTTCACCGCGATCTGGCCCAGTGACAGGGCGATGACCACGACGACCGAGTTGCCACTGTCCAGTGCGGCGAACAGCACCCACGCCATCACCGCCAGCGCCACCGCGCTGATCTGGTAGAGCCTGGCCAGTCCGATCCGGTCGATCCGGGTCAGCAGACCCAGCCCGGCGAATACGGCGACGATCTGCGCGGTCGTCATGAAGCCGAGCATGGTGGAGCGGTTCAGGCCGACATTGTTCACCGCGTAGGACAGCGTATAGGTGTTGAGCAGGTAGATCCCGGTGACCGTGGCGCCGGCCAGGAAGAATACGAGCGCCATCGACTTGCCGTTGGTGGTGAGTACGCGCAGCAGATCGTGTTCGGACCGGGCGCGGCCGGCGACCTCGTCGCGGAAGACGGGTGATTCGTCGACGCCGAGTCTGATCCACAGGCCCGCGGCGACCAGCAACGCACTCAGCAGGAACGGGATCCGCCAGCCCCAGGACAGGAAATCCGATTCGGAAAGGGCCGCGGTCAGTGGCAGCACAGTGAGCGCGCCCAGGATCGATCCGATCGGGCCGCCGATGCCGACCAGGCCACCCCAGAATCCGCGGCGGTCCCGCGGTGCGTGCTCGACGGCCAGGGACGCGGCCCCGCCCCATTCGCCGCCGACGGCGAGACCCTGGGTCAGGCGTAGCACGGTGAGCAGGATCGGCGCGGCTACGCCGATGGTCGCGTAGGTGGGCAGGATGCCGATTCCGATCGTCGCCGCGCCCATCAGCAGCAGCGCGGAGACCACGACTGTGCGGCGGCCGAAGCGGTCACCGATTCGGCCGAACAACAATCCGCCCAGCGGCTTCGAGAGAAACCCGACGGCGAATGCGGTGAATGCGGCGAGGGTCCCGGCCGTCGGGCTGAGCGAGGGAAAGAACAATTTGTTGATCACCAGCGCCGACATGGTTCCGAAGATTCCGAAATCGTAGTTGGCCAGGCAGGCTCCCATCGGTCCGGCGAGCATGGTTCGCACGCCGGGGGAGCGCTGTTCGTGGCGATCGGTAGTACGCGGGAGCGGAATGGACACCACTGCCTCCACATCGAGACACGTTGAGAAAGCCGATGGCCGTCGGTGCGTCGACGGATCGGGATGAGAAAAAGCTACATGTACAAGTCCTAGAGGACAAGAGCGTATTGTCTATTTGCGCCCCGGGCCCTGCGTGCGGCGGATTCCGGAATGCCGGACCTCGGAATGGCGTCACGGGCGTATCGAGGGCGGGTAGATAGATTTCAACGTCAACCGTTGACATCTTCAATAAATGATGCTTTGCTGTGACCTGGGCAACAGGGGGGTGCAGCCACAGCCCGGGCCCTTCGGTGGACCGGTGAACGCACTCGGATCGGATAGAGGAGATCCCCGCACATGCTCAATCAAGGCACGGGTTCGTGGGTCCTCCGGCGCGGACGTCAGGCGCCGGAGGCGGTGGCGCTGAAGTTTCGCGGTGCGAGCCTGACTTATCGGCAGCTCGACGATCGGGTGACCCGGCTGGCGAACGCACTGCGCGAACGGGGTGTCGGGCGGGGGGATCGCGTCGCGTTGTTGAGCGCGAACCACCCGGCGTACCTGGAGGCGCTGTTCGCGTCGGGCCTGTTGGGCGCGATATTCGTACCTCTCAACGCGCGGTTGACCGCCGCCGAACTGTCCTACGCTCTGGACGACTCCGGTGCCGCGGTGCTGATTCATTCCGCGGCCCTGGGGAGCGTCGCCGTCGACGCGACCGCGCGAGGCCGGTCGACGCAGCGCATCGTCCTCGACGGCACGCCCGACCCCGGTGCCGCCGGCTACGAGGAGCTCATCGCGGGTGCCGCCGCCGACCGACTCGATATCCGGGTCACCCATGAGGACCCGTGCTTCATCATGTACACCTCCGGTACCACCGGCCGGCCGAAGGGGGTCGTGCTCACGCACGGCAACCTGGTTTTCGCGGTCATGAATCCCGTTGTCGATCTCGATCTGCTCAGCGACGAGGTCGCGCTGGTGGCGGCCCCGCTGTTCCACACCGCCGCGCTGGATTTCATCGCCCTGCCGACACTGCTGAAGGGCGGCACGGTCCTGATCGAGGAGGGTTTCGACGCCGGCCGCGTCCTGCGACTGATCGCCCAGGAGCGCGTCACCTTCTCCTTCGGGGTGCCGACCATGCTCGATGCGATGAGCGGCCACCCCGAGTGGGCGCAGACGGACCTCGGATCGATCCGGCGGTGGGTTGTCGCGGCCGCGCCCGTGCCGCCCCGGACGTTGCACGCCTACACCGCGCGCGGAGTCAAGTTGTGCCAGGGCTACGGTCTCACCGAGACCGGCCCCGGTGCGCTGATCCTCAACCCGAACGACGCCGAGCGCAAGCTCGGCACGGCGGGGGTGCCGCACTTCTTCACCGATGTGCGCATCGTGCTGCCCGACGGCGGCGAGGCGTGTCCCGGCGAGCGCGGGGAGATCCAGATCGCGGGTCCGAATGTCATGAAACAGTATTGGAATCGCCCCGGTGAAACCGAAGCCGCATTCACCGAGGACGAATGGTTCCGCTCCGGTGATGTCGGAATTCGCGACGAGGACGGATTCATCACCATTGTCGACCGGCTCAAGGACATGATCATCTCGGGCGGGGAGAATATTTCGCCCGCGGAGGTGGAAGCCGCGATTCTCGATTTCCCCGGAATTGTCGGATGTGCCGTTTTCGGAGTGCCCGACGAGAAATGGGGTGAGGTGGGCCGGGCTGCGGTGACGCTCGCCGACGACGCGGCGGTGACCGAAAACGAGTTGTTCGAATTCCTGGTGGCGCGGCTCGCGAAGTACAAGATTCCGAAGTCGCTTCTCGTTCTGGACGAGATTCCGCGGAACGCGACCGGCAAGATCAGAAAAGATCGCCTGCGCGAGTTGTACGTGCGGTGAAGTCCGGCGCAGTCCCGCCGGGACTGCGCCGGATCCCACCGGGGGTGCCGTCAGTCCGTGGCCGCGGGGAACGTGATCTTCTGCAGGGTCTTGCGCATATCGTTCATCACCGACTCCGGAATGCCCTCGAAATAGCGGCCGTGAGCTGCTTCGACCCGCACCACGGCCTCGTCGCGGAGCCGACGCCCCTTCTCGGTGGCGGCGATCAATTTGTTGCGGCGATCCGAGGGATCCTGGGTGCGTAGAACGAGTTCGCGTTCCTCGAGTTCGTCGACCAAGCCCACGATCTGGCTCGGGTCCAAACCGAGGGTCGCGGCCACTCGGCGCTGGTTGACGCCCTCGGCCTGCTCGCAGGCCAGGACCAGAACCGAATAAGAGCGCACGCGGAGACCGGTGGGAACGAGTGCCTTGTTGACCGCGCTCAGCACCATTCCGCCGACGCGTGAGAGCAGGAACCCGATGTCGTCCGACAATGCCTGCGACTGTGCCATGCGAACCCTTTCGATGAGTATCGCTAGGATAGCAGGTATCAACCGTTGACAATATCAATGATTAATGATTACGTGTGATCAGCGAGAACGATCTTAGGAGCACCACGACATGGACCTCAGTAACAAAGCCGCCGTCGTCACCGGCAGTGGTCAGGGCCTCGGACTGGCCTACGCCAAGGACCTCGCGCGCCGCGGGGCCGCAGTCGTGATCAACGACATCGACGAGGCGACCGCGGCGGCCGCGGTCGCCGAGATCGGTGCCGCGGGCGGTCGTGCCGTCGCCGTCGTGGCGCCGGTCGGCAGCACCGAAACCGCGCGGACTCTGGTCGAGGCCGCCGTCGAATCGTTCGGGCGCCTCGACATCATGGTGACCAATGCGGGCATCCTGCGCGACAAGGTGCTGTGGAAGATGACCGACGACGACTTCGACGCGGTGGTGAACGTCCATCTGCGCGGCACTTTCACCTGTGTCCGCGAGGCCGTCCTGAAATTCCGTGAGCAGGGCGAGGGCGGACGCGTCATCTGCATCGGCTCGCCGGCCGGACAGCGCGGAAATTTCGGGCAGACCAACTACTCCGGCGCGAAGTCCGGCATCGTCGGCATGGTGCGCACCTGGGCGCTCGAATTGCGGCGGGCCGGTATCACCGTCAACGCCGTATGCCCGGTCGCCGTCACCGCGATGACCGAGACCGTCCCGATCTTCGCCCCGCATATCGAGACGATGAAGCGGACCGGTGCGCTACCGGCGCTACTCCGCCGCGAAGTGGGCTTGGGCACTCCCGAGGATGCCGCCGGAATCGTTTCGTTCCTCGCGTCCGACGCCGCAGTCGAGATCACCGGCCAGGCGTTCGCCGTCGGTGGAGACCGGCTGGCCCTGTGGTCGCACCCGAACCTGACGGCGGTGGAATACCACGACGGCGGCTGGTCCGCAGAGGACGTCGACGCGGCCTGGGCGCGGGAATTCGCCGGCGAGATCGAGTCCATCGGTGAGGAATTCCCCGCGGAGTTGACAGCGAAATGAGCAGGTACGAATTCGGGATCGACTTCGACGCCGTCGAGGCTATCGATATCCACACCCACGTCGAGATCGACGGCTGCGGCCACCGCTCACTCGACGACGAGTTGATGGCGGCGTCGGAGAAGTACTTCAAATCCGGCGCCGAACGCACCCCTTCGATCGATGCGATCGCCGAACACTACAGATCGCGCAATATGGCCGCGGTGGTCTTCACGGTCGACGCGGGTTCGGCGACCGGGCACGCGGCGAACTCGGTAGAGGAGATCGCCGAGGGTGCCGCCCGGCACAACGATGTGCTCATCCCGTTCGGTTCCGTCGATCCGTGGCAGGGCAGGGCCGCCGTCAAAAGGGTGCGTAATCTGGTCGAGCAGTACGGTGTACGGGGTTTCAAGTTCCACCCCAGCCTCCAGGGATTCGCGCCCGACGACCGGCAGTTCTATCCGCTCTACGAGGCGATCGCCGAGGCCGGTGTCCCCGCCCTGTTCCACACCGGGCAGACAGGCATCGGCTCCGGACTGCCCGGCGGTCACGGTATCAAGCTCCGATACTCCGACCCCATGCTGCTCGACGACGTCGCCGCCGATTTCCCCGAGCTCACGGTGATCATGGCCCACCCCGCGGTGCCGTGGGTCGACGCGCAGATCGCCGTCGCCACCCATAAGGCGAACGTATTCATCGACCTGTCCGGCTGGTCGCCCAAGTATTTCCCGCCGCAGCTGGTGAAGGCCGCCAACACCATGCTGCGCGGCAAAGTGTTGTTCGGCTCGGACTTCCCCGTCATCCAGGTCGACCGCTGGATGAACGACTTCCGCGATCTCGATATCAAACCCGAGGTCGCCCCGCTGATCTTCAAACAGAACGCGCTGCGCGTTCTCGGCATCGGGCACTGATCCGCCAATCACCGAAAGCTCAGGAGAATTCCTATGACCGCCGCCGCAACGACCACTCGCGTGGCCACCCTGGCCGATCTCGCCGCACTCGAAGGTGAATCGCTGGGCACGAGTTCGTGGATCGAGATCCCCCAGCAGCGGATCCACACCTTCGCCGACGCCACCGACGATCACCAGTGGATCCACGTCGACCCGGAACGCGCCAGGGTCGAGAGCCCGTTCGGCGGGCCGATCGCCCACGGATACCTGACGTTGTCGCTCATCATCCCCATGTGGGAGGAAGTCCTCACCGTCGACAGCGTGACCATGGCCGTCAACTACGGCCTGAACAAGGTTCGCTTCACCAACCCGGTGCCGGCCGGGGGCCGGGTCCGGCTCAACGCGACTCTGCAATCCGTCCAGGAACTGCCCAAGGGCGGGGTGCAGGTGACGGTCGCCGGACAGATCGAACTCGAGGACAGTGAGCGTCCCGCGGTGGTACTCGAAGCGGTGTACCGCTTCTTCGAGTGACAGCGATGCGGGTCGGTGGCGGAACGGGCGCAGGCCCACGATCGGGTCAGGTCTTCGATGAGGGAAACCTGACCCGATCGTGACACGGGCCCGGCTCGGACGGTCCGATGCACCGTATTCGGTTGACCCGGAGGTTGATTCGATCACCCCTCATCCGGAAGCGGCTCAGGTAACCACCGGCTCGGATCGGTGGGATGACGGCCGGGTCGGGTAGATTTCCATTCCCGACCGACGCACTGTCTGTCGTGAGTCGAGACCTGGGGTTTGACGTGAGACGCCAACGATTGAGGCGCGCTGTACGAGTCGCTGTCGCCGCTACGATGTTCGCCGCATCTGTCACGGCGTTCGGAGCCGGGAACGGTACTGCCGATACCGGAGATCCGATCATCGCCACCAAGAAGCTACTCGCCGATCCCGTCTCCCCGAACGGGTCGCGAATTGTCGCCAGTCGGGTCGACGGCCGCAGCCTGACCATCCTGGTCCACTCGGTGGCAATGGACGAGAACATCACGGTCAGGGTGCAGCGTCCCAACGACGCCTCACAACCCCGGCCGGTGCTCTACCTGGTCAACGGGGCGGGCGGGGGCACCGACCGGGCGACTTGGTGGGCGAACACCGATATCGGCGATTTCCTGGCCACCAAGGACGTCAATGTCGTGATGCCGGTCGGTGGCGCGTTCGCCTACTACACCGACTGGAAGCAGGATGACCCTGTACTCGGCCGCAACAAATGGCGCACCTTCTTCCTCGACGAGCTGCCCCCGCTGGTAGACGAAGCCCTGGGCGCCAACGGGATCAATGCCATCGCCGCGAACTCGATGACCGCGACCGCCGTCCTGCAGATGGCCGAGGCCGCGCCCGGCTTCTACCGGAGCGTCGCCGGGTACAGCGGGTGCGCGCAGATAGCGGACCCGGTGGGGAAACAATTCACCAAACTGGTCGTCGAACTCTACGGTGGCGGTGATGTCCGCAATATGTACGGCGAGGACGACGATCCGGCCTGGGTCGCCAACGATCCAGTTGTGAACGCCGAGGCCCTGCGCGGCACGAGGTTGTTCGTTTCGTCCGGCAACGGACTGCCGGGGCGGTGGGACACCGTCGACGGCGACTACGCCCAGCCCGGCCCCTACGGCCTGGCCAATCAGCTCGTGGTCGGCGGTGTCATCGAGGCCGCCACCGGTTGGTGCACCCGCAACCTCCAGGACCGGCTCGCCGACCTTCGGATCCCGGCCACCTTCGACTACGCACCGTCGGGGACGCACTCCTGGGGCTACTGGCGCGAGGCGTTCTACAAGTCCTGGCCGCTGCTCGCCGAGGGGCTGGAGATACCCGAGTAGGTGTGGTTCCGGCTGTGCAGGGACGGCACCCGCGCGCACGAGCGGCGACGATCTCGGCGAAAGTCGTTGTGCCCCGGCCCCGGTACTCGGGGGTGGTACGCAGCCCCGGGAACGCGAGGCCCACTGGCACTGTCCGTTTGCTGCGGATAGCTTTCATGGCATGCAGGACCACCTCGACGACCTACGCTTCGCCCATGTCCTCGTGGACACCGCCGCCGCGGCGAGCGCGGACCGTTTCAGAGCCCTCGATCTCGAGGTCGAGACGAAGCCGGACATGGACCTGGTGAGCGAAGTCGAGACGGAGGTGGAAAGACTCATCCGGGGCCAGCTGCAGCGTGCCCGCCCCCGCGACGCGGTTCTCGGTGAGGGGGCGGGCCTGGAGGGCACCGGGCCGCGCTGCTGGGTGGTCGACGCCATCGACGGTCTCGAGAACTTTGCGCGCGGCGTGCCCGTGTGGGCCACGCAGATATCTCTGCTGGAGGCGTCGGAGGGCAGTTACCGACCTGTCGTCGGCGTCGTCTCCGCCCCCGCGCTCGGTCGCCGCTGGTGGGCCGCGAAGGACCACGGCGCCTTCACCGGCCGCAATCTTTCCTCGGCCTCCCGGCTGCGTGTCTCCCGCGTCGCGAAACTGCCGGACGCATCGCTCGCGTACTCCTCCCTTACCGGCTGGGAAGAGCAGGGCCGCCTGAACGGCTTCCTGGATCTCGCACGCACGGTGTGGCGCACGCGCGCGTACGGCGACTTCTGGCCCTACATGATGGTCGCCGAAGGCGTGGTCGATATGTGCGCCGACCCGGAACTCTCTCCGATGGAGATGGCCGCGAACGCCGTCATCGTCACCGAGGCCGGTGGCGCCTTCACCGGTCTGGACGGCAGTCCGGGCCCGCTCAGCGGTAGCGCGGCCGCGTCCAACGGGCTGCTACACGACGAGCTGCTCGGGTATCTGAACGAGCGCTGTTGATCGGTACGGTGTAATCCCGCCTTCCGATGGCCGAGACGGTCGGTGCCGCCGGAGAACGGCCCCGGATCTTCCCCGACGCCGCGCCATCAGGAGTATTCACCCGGCAACCATAGTGAATACCCTCCTGACCAGCATGGACCTGCTGTTCGGGACCGAACCGGCTATGCATTGGCGTCCGTGAGAGCCGGTGCGCGGATAGCGGAAAATGGGAGAAGGCCCCACACAGAACAGTCCCCGGTAGTCTCCATCGATACCCTGAACCTCAGTCGTCGCTGAGACTCTGGTATTCGACTGGCTTGCCGGGGGCCTCGCCGGATCTCCGAGAAGTATCGCCGCCGTCAGCGGACGTCTCCAACCAACGCGCCATACTCTTCGTCGTTCCGGTATACCTCCAGTGTCCTCCGGTTCGGGCATCAGTCAAGGCCTGAACCGCAGGTTGTGGCACTACACGGCCGCGCGCTTGCGCTTCGGGGCCGGTCACCACCAGCAGGTTCGCGATGACGACGTGCCGGTCGGTGCGGCCCGCCGCTGCCCGGCTCTGGATGAGATCAAGACCCACTCCCGTACCGCGATACCGGATGTGCGGCAAGCCGTCCGCGTCGTGCGAGCTCGGGCCGTGGCCGAGCACCTCGACCCGGACCGAGTCGGCATTCTCGGCCGGCGGGCTGCTGGCCCTGGCGGCCGCCACCGACGACGAGGGCGAGCAGGTGGTCGACAAGAACCTTGTTCGACCCCGGTGGTTGTCTCACCGCCGCAACGGCAGGATCTCCACGAGACCGCGTCCCGGCTTCCGGCCGAGGCCCCCGACAATGAGCTGCTCTTCGGGGGCTTTGGCGCGGGTGGACGGCCCTTGCGGCCACCACTCGTCCAGCGGGGTCAGTCCGGGCTCCACCAGATCGAGTGAGCCGAAGAGCGTCCGGATCTGGTCCGGATTTCGGTACCAGCCCGAGCCCAACCCTGTTTCGACGTGCGCGCATTGGAGCCGCCGGGCAAGATCGTGCAGCTCCGGGTGTGCGGGGCCGGGATCGCAATAGTGGGTGATCGCCACATACGACCCCGCGGGCAGTAGGTCGACGTACCGGGACACGACACCGCCCGGGTCGTCGTTCTCGTCGAGGTGATGCAGGACCGCGCCGAACAGTACTGCGATCGGCTGCCGGGTGTCGAGGTAGCGGCCGGCTCGATCCAGGGTGGCCTGTGCGTCGATGAGATCACCCGGAAGATAACGGGTGTGCTCGTTGCGTTCCAGCATCACCCGGCCATGAGCAACACACAGCGGGTCATTGTCCACATAAACGACTTTCACCGCGCGGCGCCCGCACTCTTGCGCGACGATATGTAGTGGGTCGCGAGTGGGCATCCCGGCGCCCAGATCCAGGAACTGCCCGATCCCCGCGCTCTCGGCCAGCAATCGGACAGCGCGGGCGAGCCAGCGGCGGTTCATCAGATGGACATCGCCTTGCCGGGGCGCTATCCGCCGGATCTGTTCGAACGCACGACGATCGACCTCGTAATTGTCCTTACCGCCCAGGCTGTGATCGTAGACGCGCGGAACACTGGGTCTACGGGTATCCACCCCGACCGGTCGAACACCGATCGATACAGCGGTTTCGGTCATCATCGCGCCTCCGTCACAAACCGGGCGGTCACCCTCTGTCAGAGGACGTTTTCGACGGTAACACGGCAACATAATGTATGGCTATGTTGCGTAACGTGTTCGGTGTCGAGTCCCCGGCCGGCTGCTCGCGGGCAAGGCGTTGGCGGACGTCATGACCGGCGTGCATCCGGACGAGCCGCATGGGTATCTGGCGACTGCGAACGGTTCGGCTTCGAGGTCACCACCAAGATCGGCCTTCCCGGTGGGCCGGATCTGTGGCCGATGTGGCGTGCGCCCAGGTGAATTCCGGGTATTCGGCCTGAGAAGCGGCACGGATGATCCGGCCGCGGCGGTGGCGGAGGAGGCGCGAATGGATCCCGTGGTGTTGTTTGCGGCAGGCTGGGCGGCGGCGATGTTCGGCGCATACCGGATGGGCCGGGAACCGCGCCGTTTGTCCAGCGGGTTCTTTGTGCTCGCTGCCGTCGCGCTGACCATCGCCGGTGCGGGCGCTGCGATCGCACGGCTGGCCGAGCCGTCCGCACTGGTCTCGGCCGCAGTGCTGCTCGGGGCGTTGTTCTTGGTCGCGGTGATCGCCGCCGGCCTCGGATTGCTCACGAACGGGATCACCGTCATCCGCCGCGAAGGGATGCGACCGACCACCGTGACTCCGGTGCTGGTGGGGTTCGGGCTGCTGGTGCTGCCCGTCGCCGCGACGCTCGCGTTACGGCGTGGCCCCGCGGTGCCGCACTGGCTGATGCTGGTCGCCGCCACGGCGACTCTGGTCGGTCTGTACCTGGTGGCGCATCTACTCGCCTTCGCCGGACACGCCACCGTTTACGGCAAGCTCCCGGACGAAACGGGTGCGGACGCCATCGTCGTGCTGGGCTGTGGCCTCCACCGCAACCGGGTCACCCCACTGCTCGCGGCCCGCCTGAACCGGGCGCTGCAGGTATATCGGGCCGAAACAGCGATCGGCCTGATGCCGCTCGTCATCACCTCCGGTGGCAAGGGCAGCGACGAAGCCGTCAGTGAGGCCGACGCAATGGCCGCCTACCTCGTCAGAGCGGGTGTCGCCGACACATCGATCGTTCGCGAACGGTTCTCACGCAACACCGACGAGAACCTGCGCAACAGCCTGGACGCACTACGCCGGCGTCACCCCGATAGCACCGGTCCGCGCATCACAGTCGTCACCAGTAATTTTCATGTACTCCGTGCCGCCGCGGCGACCCGCCGAATCGGTGTCGACGCCCATGTCGTCGGAGCCCGCACCGCGCTCTACTTCCTCCCCGCGGCCTTCCTGCGCGAGTTCGCCGCCGTCCTGACCACCCATTACCGCCGCACTCACGTCGCGGTGGCCGCCGCCACCGTCGTCGCGCTCACCGCGGCCGCGGCCGATGCGTATTTCGCTGTGTGAGCGCCGGTTCCGAACGGGCATGAAACGGGACACATCGGGCTCGGCTTGAGTGTGCCGCAGCGGCACAGGTTTTCATAGGAGTGCAACCAACTACCGTCGGAAGGGCCCGAAACCATGACCGACCGGACAGAAACCACTGAGACGGACTTGCGCGAGCCGGTGCCCGGCGCCGAGCAGCCCGCAACCTCGCCGACGTTGCTGGACCAGATGGGCGGCCCGATGGGTTTCGTCTACTCGACTGTTCCGGTGATCGCATTCGTGGCCGCCGACGCGGTCCTGCCGCTACCCGCGACGATCGGAGTGTCGATCGCGGTCGGGCTGGCGCTGACCGTGTTCCGGCTGCTGCGGGGCGAGCGGTTCTCCGCGGCGATCGGCGGACTACTGGGTCTCGGCGTCGCCGTGGGCATCGTCCTGTGGACCGGGTCGGCGAAGGACTTCTTCGTGATCGGGATCTGGGCGGCGCTGGCGGGATTCGTCCTCACCTTCGGCTCGGTACTGGTCCGCCGGCCGCTGACCGGCGCGATCTGGAACCTGACGCACGGCGGGCAACACGCCTGGCGCGACGATACGGCCGTGCTGCGCGCCCACGATGTCGCCACCCTCGCCGCGGCGGCCGTGTTCGGCGCCCGGTTCGTCGTCAACGAGTGGCTGTACCTCGCCGATTCCACGAACGGTCTGGCCGTCGCGAAGATCGTGATGGGGACGCCGATGACAGTGCTGGCCGCGCTGGTCGTCGTCTGGGCGTTCCGCCGCACCACCAAGCGTCTCGGCGGCTAGGTCCGGGGGATCTCGCGGGATTCGTCCGGAAGTGTCAGCGGATCGGCCCCCACTGCGCGCGCGGTACGGCCGCGGGGGTGGGCCGGGAGGACACGGCGCCGGTGACCCGGTCGGCCGCGAGGCGTCCGGAGACGAGGACCGGCGGTATGCCCACGCCGGGCACGGTCGAGCCGCCCGCGAGGACGACATTGTCCAGACCGCGGATCATATTCGCCGGGCGCAGCGGGCCGGTCTGGGAAAAGGTGTGCGCGAGAGCGAACGGGCTGCCGGCGAGCATGCCGGCGCGAGCCCAGTCGGCCGGCGTGGTCACGCGCAGGAAGTCCACACCGGTCAGCGGGGTGGGTAGGCGCTCGTTCACCGTGGCGACGAGGTCGGCGGCGTAAGCAGGCGCGCGACTGTCCCAATCGATCGGGGCCCGGGCGAGATTGGGTGCGGGCGCGAGCACGGAGACCAGGTCCCGTCCGGGCGGGGCCAGCGATGCGTCGGTGGCGGTGGGGCGGTTGACGAGTAGGGACGGGTCGCGCATCGGTTGCCCGCGAGCGAGGATATCGTCGAATGTCCGGTTCCAGGCCCGGCCGAAGAGCAGCGAATGGTGTGCGAGTTGCGGAGCGGCGTCGCAGCTCAGGTGCACGACGACCGCGGAAGGAGCCGCGGTCGGTGGCAACGGGCGGTGTGATCGGTGGGCGAGCAGTTCGTAGGCGTGGTGTAGCTCGGTGGTGAGGACGAGTGCGTCGCAGGCGATCTCCCGGCCGTCGGCGGTGGTGACGGCTCGGACACGGGATCCCGATCGCCGGGTCGAGGTCGCTGTGGTCCCGTAATGGAATCGCACACCGGCCGCGGTCGCGGCGGCGGCCAGCGCGTCGGGCAGGGCGCGCATTCCGCCTAGGGGGAAGAAGACGCCGCGGATGGTGTCCATATAGGCGATGACGGCATAGGCGGCCAGCGCACGTCGGGGAGCGACCCCGGCGTACAGGGACTGGAAGGTGAACAGCCTGCGGACCTCCGGATCGTGCAGGTGGTCGGCGACCGCCCGGTCCCAGCGGCGCAACCCGCCCGCCATGATCAACTGCAGCGTGTCGAAGGACAGCAGTGCGGCGGGCGAGTCGGTATTGGCAGCGATGAACCGGTCGAATTCCGTGTCGTAGAGATGGGTCAGCCAGCGCCGCAGTTTCAGATAGCCGGCGGCCTCACGCGTGCCGGCGAATTCGGCTATCGCCTCGCTCATGCGTTCGGCTCCGGTGTGGACGTCGAGCACACGGCCGTCGGCGAAGCGTGCCCGGTACACCGGATCGACCGGAACGAGCCGTAGGCGATCGTCGGTGTCCTCGCCGACGGCGGCGAACACCTCGTCGATCAGATCGGGCATGGTCAGCACCGTGGGTCCGAGATCGAGCCGGTGGCCGGCGATATCGGCACGGCCGGCTCGGCCGCCGGGGACGGGTTCGCGCTCCAGGACGGTGACCGCTCTGCCGCGACCCGCGAGGTGGATCGCGGCGGACAATCCGGCCAGGCCCGCTCCGATCACCACGACATGATCGGTGCAACCCGTGACGCGGCGCATGGTGCTCATCTTCTCGTGGGCACGGATGCCGATCGGTTCCGCGCGACCCCCGGCTCGGCCCGCGCGCGGAACTGTCGGTGCCGGTCCGGTGCCCCGTTGTTCGGGGCGGGCAGGTCGAGCGCACTGGCGGTGCTCGCCGACTGCGAGCAATCCCGCCGTACGCTCTCCGTGTTCATGGTCTCCTCGGCTCCGATTCGGTTGCGATGAGTACTGTTGTCCACCCTACGCCTCTTCGATGCACCAACGATGCAAGCGGAAAGTGCCGCATATCAGAGGGTGTGCACTGCCCGGACGACCTCGCCGAGCGCATCGCCGAGTGAGTCGACCCGATACGCACCGGGGAACACGACGAATTCGGGCCAGCCGGGCCCGGCCAGCAGTAATCGCGCCGGAACCCGGCTGCCGGCCGGTATCGGCGCCGACGTCGCGGTCCGTCGCGTCTGCGACCACAGCACCACCACGGGCCTGCTCGGTTGTCTGGCGACGGCTGCGGCCAGGGCCCCGGCGGGCACCGCGGCGCCGAGCAGCAACGCCGGGACGCCGGCCTCGGCGAGCGCTGCCCGCAACGCCTCCAGGGGGAGTACGTGGTCTTCGCCCGCGGTGCAGGCCAGCAACACCGGCGCGAGCCCCGGCACGGTCCGGATCGGCGGCACCACCCGGTGCAATCCAGTGGTGATCGCCCAGGACAGAACGTGTTCCACATCGATCAAGCCCAGTTCGTGTGCTTGCCGATCCACGATATCGGCGAAAACGGGACGGCACAGCCGATTCCATGTGCACACCACGCCGAAACGTGCGAAATGGGCGGTGAACACTGCCAAGAGTTCCGCGGCGTCGAGCCGGTCGGCCGCGGCCAGCACCGGTACCGCATCCTCGGGCGCCGGTTCCGGATCTGTGGCGGCGTGCGCTGCCTTCGCCGCGTTGACCGGTGCGACACCGGCGTGGACCAGATCGACCATCCGGCGCAGCATCGCCACATCGCTGGGCGTGTAGTACCTGCGCTCGCCCGGGCTGTGGCGAGAGGGCCCCAGCCCGTAGCGCTGGTTCCAGCTGCGCAGCGTCGCGACCGGGATGTTCAGTGTGCGGGCCACCACGCTGACGGTGCGGCCGATCGCCGGATCGAATCCCACGTCACCCTCGGTCACGCTCCACGCCTTTCCTGGTCTCCATCACGGGTGCCGCGCCGGGCCGGTACGAGTCCTGCCTCGGTGCACGCACGCGGCACCGGGAGGCGGGCCTCAACGCATCGATACGCACCCTTGCAAGGTCTGGAAATCTCCGGCGAACGCGAGGCCGCCGGTACACGTGGGCGCCGATGTCCCGGTGACGACCACCGATGCTCCGGGTCCGGCCGCGCCGATCGACAAACCGGGTCGCGCGCCCAGTACGGTCGCCTGCGCGCCGGGACCCACCGCGATCGCGGCCGGGCCGGACAGGAACTGCGAATCCGATATCGCAACGCCGCCGTTCTGCGCGACGGCCAGCGACAGGCTCGTGGCTGCGGCGTCCGCCGCGGCGGTGCCGTCGAGCCCGTACGCTGCGGCCGCGCCGCCCGCGCTGCTCGTCGCGGAGCAGGCGGCGCCACCGTCGCCGGCTTGCACGGCCGCGGCGCCCGGAGCCGGGCAGGAAGCCGGTGGCGCGGCAGTTGCTGTCGGCCCCCCGACCAGGGCCCACAGTGACGCCGCGCTCACGCCCGCCAGCAATCCGAGCGAGCGTGCGGTAGGGATACGAAACATGACGGTCTCCTCGTTCTCGATCGTGTCGAGGTCGCTCCCCGGGGAGGGGTCGGCGGCCGAGCTGAATATTCCGTCTGCGGAGCTTCACGCTACTCCCTAAATGATGCAAAAGCGATGCATCTGTGAAAACTGGAGCCTCGGGGCTTCCGTCCGGAACGCGACTCCCGTCCCGGGCGGCGAACCCGGCCCCCGGGAGTCACTCGATGCCGCGCGATAGCAGGCAGCCGGCTTCTCGGAGGATCGGCCCGTCCTCGCCCCTCGACCGCGCGTGAGTTCGACCGCCGTGGCAGTGGACCGCTCCTCCTGCAGCCCAACCTGTTTCGGGCATCGCGGGGGCTGTCCGGGATGTACTCCCCAGCAGCTAGGACACTCGAAACCCCTGGGAGGGAAGGCGACATGTGATGATCGGCGTCGGCATCCGTTCAGGGTGTTGCCGCGACCGTGGACTCGGTCGGGTGATCGAAAGGCATGAACATGTGGTTGACCGTGGCCGATGGCGGAGATGTTGCCGGAGGCGACGCGGCGGCTCCGCTCGGGTCGTGGGCGGATCCGGCGGACCTACCGGTGCGCGCGAACCTGCGTGCCGGCACCCCGTACGGGGCTCCCCAACTCAGCGAGCCGGTGCGGCTGAACACCAATGAGAGCCCCTATCCGCCGTCCGCGGAACTGGTGAACGATATCGCCGAACGGGTCCGAACCGCGGCGGCGGAACTGCACCGCTATCCGGATCGCGAGGCCACCGCCCTGCGTGCCGACCTGTCCGGGTACCTCGGCCTGATCAGCGGTGTCGCGGTGAACCCGGCCAATGTCTGGCCGGCCAACGGCTCCAGCGAGATTCTGCAGCAGTTGCTGCTGGTATTCGGCGGGCACGGGCGTCGCGCCCTGGGTTTCGGCCCGTCCTACTCGATGTATCGGATCATCGCCGAATATCTGGGGACCGAATGGATCGAGGTGCCACGCGCGGCGGACTTCTCCCTGGACGCCGTGGACGCCGTGGCCGCGATCGCCGAACACCGGCCCGATATCGTCTTCGTGACGAATCCGGACAGCCCGAGTGGCCGGAGCACCGATCGCGACGAGCTCGAGCAGATCGTCCGGGCCGCCCCCGGAATCGTCGTCGTGGACGAAGCCTACGGCGAGTTCTCCACCACGCCCACCGCGATCGGGCTGATCGATCGGTTCCCGACGAAGCTGGTGGTGACCAGGACATTGAGCAAGGCATTCGGCTTCGCGGGCGTCCGAGTGGGCTACCTCGTCGCGGCACCGGTGATCGTCGACGCCGTGCAGTTGGTCCGGTTGCCCTACCACGTATCGACCATCAGCCAAGTCGCCGCCCGCGCCGCGCTCGCGCACACCGGGGAAATCCTCGACAATGTAGCCGCCGTCGTCCGGGAGCGCGAACGCGTCCGAACAGGTCTGCGGGAACTCGGTTTCGAAGTATTCGGCAGTGCGGGAAATTTCTTGCTGTTCGGCAGATTCACCGATGCGTCCCGGGCCTGGCTGCGCTTCCTCGACCACGACGTGCTGATCCGGGACGTGGGGACACCACAGCATCTGCGCGTCACCATCGGAACGCGCGCCGAGAACGAACGTTTCCTCGAGGTCTGCGCAGAAATAGGCGACCAGCGGTACGGACTTCTCGGGTCGGGCGGTGCGATACCGGCGAGTTCGAGCACTCGAGTACTGGGAGGGCCGTCGCTGCGGACTTCGAGGCTGTAGGTAGTCGGGATGGGTTTCCGTGTACCGGCCCCCTGAACGGGACCACTGAACGCGGAGTTACTTCGCGGTGCTCTTCCGTGGGCGGGCGCGGCGTGGCGCTCTGGTTCGAGGCGCCGGCTTTGTTGTGGTGGGGGTGTCGTCTGCCGATTCGGACGACGGATCATCGCGCCAGCTGATCTCGATCTCCAGCTCGACCTCATCGCCGTCGACTTCTATCTCGAGCTCCCAGCGAACCCGGTCGGCGACGGTGATCGAGAGCGAGTCGCCGTCGGAGCCGAGTTCGGTCTCCGAGCCGCCCGCGAGGGCGTGCCCGAGCGCGATGAGCCGCTCGGCCACTTCACCGCGGGAGAGTTCGGACTTTCTCTTCATCTCCAATTTGGGCACGAAGGCTCCTGACCTCGAGGGCAGTGTGCTCGCAACCGGTAGCCGTCAGCTCAGTGCCTTGGATTTCAGGATGTCGTATTCGGCCTGGCTGATGGTGCCCGCGTCGAGCAGAGATTTGGCGTCGGCGATCTGGTCGGCGGCGGACTTTCCGGCCACTTGCTGTATGTACTGGTCTGTCGCCTGTTTGGCGGCGTTGTTCGCCTCGGTCTGCCGTTCCGCCATACCGCGGCCTCGAACGATGAGGTAGACGAACGCCGTGATGTAGGGCAGGACGATCAAGAAGATGACCCACACGGCTTTGACTATTCCGGACATCTGGCGATCGCGGAACAGGTCGACGATCACATGGAACAGGATGATCAGATATGCGACGAAAGCGAAAATGAGCAGCGTGTACCAGAGGAAATCCCAGAAAGAATCCAACATGCTTGGCCATCCTTCGGATGCGGCAATCCATTATCTGGACTGCGTAAGTATCGAGCAGATCGAATGCGCATGTTCACGGCCGACTTCAGCTTTTAGAGTTTAGGTTTTTCCGCGCCGACCCGATATCACCCACGGCGGGTGAGTCCACATCGTTGTTCTCGGCTGGGCGACGACGCGGCGTGATACGGCCGGGACGGAAGCGGGCTTCCCGATCTCATCCCGCACGGGTGAGGACCGGCCGGCGCGGGCTGACAAGTCTTGCCCTGTGGTCGACCGACCGCGTGAACGCCGTAAGGGAGCACACCATGGGCAAGAGCGACGACACATTCGTCTACCTCGCGACCTACCCGAACGAGGCCGCGGCCCGTGACGACTACCGGGTCGTCAAGGACCTGCACGCCGGCGGCCTCGTCGGTTCCTACGACGCCGCCGTCGTCACGAAGGACGCCTCCGGCAAGGTCCACGAGAACAAGGACGAGACAGCCACCCGCCACGGCGCCTGGGGAGGTATCGCGGCCGGCGCGGTGCTCGGCCTGATCTTCCCGCCCGCGATTCTGGCCTCGGCGGCTGTCGGCGGGGTCGTCGGCAGCGTGAGCGGTCACCTCGCCAAGGGCATCTCCCGCTCGAAGGTGAAAGAGCTCGGTGAATTCATCGATCCGGGCCAGGCAGGCCTGGTCGTCGTCGGGGAACTCCGGGTCAAGGAAGCGATCGAGAAAGCGGTGACCAGGGCGGAGAAGGAGACCGCGGCGGAACTCGGCGTCGAACCCGCGGACATCGATCGGGCTCTGCAGGAGGCCGCGAAGCAGATGTAGGGCACCGATACGGTGTCCGCGAGGTTCGCGCCGAGGCCCCCGGGGAGGGGCCGGTAACGGCGTGCGCGGGCCGACGCGTCAGGTGCCGGCCGAAACGGTCGTCGCGGTGCGCGCAGCGCGGAGACCGAGGTTGTCGCGGAGCGTGGTACCGGTGTACTCGGTGCGCAGCGCACCGCGATCCTGTAGCAGCGGAACCACCTTGTCGACGAACTCGTCCAGACCCCACGGCACCAGATGGGAGCCGAGGATGAAACCGTCCGAGCCGTTGTCCTGGACGAAGGTGTCGATCTGCTCGGCGACCTGCGCCGGTGTGCCGACCAGCGGGCCGCGCTCGAACTGGTCGATCACCACTTCACGCAGCGTGAGCTTCTTCGCCTCGGCGACCTCGCGCAGGCGGCGCACCGTGGCGAAGCGATCCTGATGGACGAAAGCCCGCCCCTGGATGATCGGCGCGGCGTCGGGATCGGGATCGATATCGGGTACCGGGCCCTCCGGGTCGTAGCCGGACAGGTCGCGGTTCCAGATCTGCTCGAGCAGGATCAACGCGGTCTGCCCGGTCACCTGCTCGTTGCGTACGGCGTGGTATTTCTCCACCGCTTCGGCCTCGGTATCGCCGAGTACGAAACTCGCCGACGGCAGGATCTTGATATCGTCGGCAGCCCGTCCCGACGCCACCGCGCGGGCCTTGATATCGCGATAGAACTTCGCGGCTTCCCGCAGTTCGGCGTACGGGGAGAAGATCGCGTCGGCGTTGGCGGCGGCGAAATCACGGCCCTGCGGCGAGACTCCGGCCTGCAGGATCACCGGCCTGCCCTGCGGGCTGCGCGGCACCGTGAACCGCCCGGCGATATCGAACTGGCTGCCGTGGAAGGCGAACGCGCCGGCGTCGGGGCGGCCCAGGTAGCGGCCGGTCGCCTTGTCCGCGACCAGGTCCGCGGCCGACCACGAATCCCACAGGACGCGTACCGCGCTCAGTGTCTCTTCGGCGCGTACGTAGCGGTCGGCCGGATCGAGAAAGCCGCCGCGCCGGAAGTTCTGGCCGGTGAACGCGTCGAAGGAGGTCACCACATTCCAGGCGGCGCGGCCGCCGGAGAGGTGGTCCAGGCTCGCGAACTGGCGGGCCAGCTCGTAGGGCTCGTTGAAGGTCGTGTTGATGGTGCCCGCCAGACCCAGGTGCTCGGTGACCGCCGCGAGCGAAGCCAGCACCGTCAGGGTGTCGGGCCGTCCGATGATGTCCTGGTCGAAGATCTCACCCGCGCGTTCGCGCAGGGCGAGTCCCTCGGCAAGGAAGAAGAAGTCGAACTTGCCGCGCTCGGCGGTGCGCGCGGTGTGTTCGAAACTGCTGAAATCTATCTGACTGCCCGCCTCGGGATGCCACCACGCGGTGTGATGGTTGACGCCGCCGAGGTAGGCGCCCAGAATGACCTGTTTACGGGGAGTGCTCATGGGGGCCTCGCTCAGGCGGTCGCGTAGCGGTTGGGGACAGTGGTGGGCAGGTCGAGCAGTGCGCGCAGAGACCCGTCCGGATAGCCGGTGCGGAAGACACCGCGCTGTTGTAGCGCGGGAACCAGCCGGTCGGCGATGGCGGCGAGATCGTCGACCGCCACACCCGGTCGCAATCGGAAACCGTCGACTCCCTGCGCACTCCACTCGATGAGCAGCTCGGCGAGTTCGTCGGCGCTGCCCGCGAAGATCGGTGCGTCGGAACCGAATTCGGCTCCCGACGCCTCGTTCAGGCGGGCCAGGCGGTGCGGTCCGGTCTCTTGGTCGCTGTCGAGGAAGACGACGAGGTCGGCGTAGACCCGCAGGGCTTCACCCGCGCGGCCGACCTGGGCCGCGGCGGCGGCGACCTGCTCGAGTATCGGGGCCGGGCCGGCTTCCCGAGTGGGCGTGACGAAGACCAGATCAGCGCCGCGAGCGGCGAATTCGTAGATCAGCGGGGCGTGTGCGAGCGCCGTCACCACCGGCTGCCCCTGCGGTGGCCGCGGCGTGATCGACGGACCGCGCACGCCGAAATGGCGACCCTGGAAATCGATGTAGTGCAGTTTGTCGCGATCGATGAAACGCCGGGTGGCGACATCGCGGATCTCGGCGCCGTCTTCCCAGCTGTCCCACAGCCGCCGAACCACTTCCACCGCGTCGGCGGCCTCCGCGAACCGGTCGTGGACGAAGTCGGGGAAGGTGCCCGCGGCCGCGACCTCCGCGAGTTCCGCGGCCGTCAGTTCGCGCAGGGGCCGCCGTCCGAAGTGCGCGGCCTCGGCCGCGGTGCCCGATACCCTGGCCTGCCAGCCGGCCCGCCCGCGCGAGGTGTAATCGAGGGTCGCGATCGCCTTGGAGACGTGGAACGGCTCGGTATGGGTGGTGGTGATCGTCGGAATGAGGCCGAGGTGCCGGGTGACCGGCGCGATCCGCGCGGCGATCAGCTGGGCGTCGATCCTGGCCCGGACGCGGTCGAGCGCACCGTCGGTCGGTGCGCGGCGGTCACCGGGAACCGACAGGCTGTCGTCGATGGTCACGAAGTCGAGCAGGCCGCGCTGCGCTGTCGTGGCCAGGTCTGTCCAATAGGCGGGGGTGAAGAGTTCGGCCGGCCTGGAGTTCGGCTCCCGCCACGCCGCCGGATGCCAGCCCGCTCCGTCGAGCGCGGCGCCGAGATGTAATTTCGATCCCATCGTCTCCCGTTTTCCTGTGCGTACGCGAGTTTGTACGGCTCAACGCGGAACTCGGGCGCGGGCGGGCGTCGGTGCGGGGATCGGCGGGCGGGGCCGATATTCGACAGGCGCGCCGGAGCGTCGTCCCGCTCGCCGAAAATGGGTGGCCGGGCGCTGTTCACGACCTGTCCGTCGTTCCCGAGTCCGGTCGGGGAGAGTGGTGTCAACGATTGAGATCAGTTCGAGCCCGGTGAAATACGGCCGGTGTGCCGGGTACGGTCTCGGCGACAACCCGACCCGGCGCACCCGTGCCGGCACAGATGAGCGAGGTGGATCGTGGTGCTGTCGACTCCCTGGTCGCGAGAAACGGGGTTGCGCGTCCCGATCGTCAATGCCCCGATGGGCGGCGTGGCGGGCGGCCGTCTCGCGGCGGCCGTCACCGCGGCCGGTGGTCTCGGCATGATCGGGATGGGCAGCACGGGTACGGTCTCCCGGTTGACCGGCGAACTGGAATCGCTCGGCGATATCTCCGGTCCGTTCGGCATCGGATTGGTCGACTGGGTTCGGGCCCGGGAGCCCGGACTGCTCGACGCGGCTCTCGCCGCGCGACCGGCGCTGATCGCGATCGGTTTCACCGAGGATTTCTCCTGGGTGGACAGGGTGCACCGGCACGGCGTCGCGACGGCGACCCAGGTCTACGACGCGGAACACGCGTGGCGCGCCGCCGCCGGTGTGGATGTGATCGTCGCCAGGGGAGCCGAGGGCGGTGGCCACGGAGCTCCTACGCTGGCCACGCTGCCGCTGCTGGATGCCGTCCTGGACGCGGTCGACGTGCCGGTGCTGGCCGCGGGCGGAATCTCGTCCGGCCGGACCCTGGCCGCGGTGCTCGCGGCGGGCGCCGCGGGCGCCTGGCTGGGGACACGACTGTCGATATCCACCGAGGCGCTCACGCCGGACCGCACGCGCGAGGCGCTGCTGCGCGCGCACGGCACCGACACCCTGACCACGCGTGTCTTCGATATCGGTCAGAACCTGCCGTGGCCGCCGCGCTACCCCTCCCGGGTGCTGCGCAACGATTTCACCCGGCGCTGGGCCGGTCGCGAGAACGATGTGGCCGACGCGACCGCGGCCCGGGACGCGTTGGCCGCGGCGATGGCCGCCGACGACCCGGCCGTGGCCCCGGTCGACGCGGGCCAGGGCGTGGGAATGCTGACCGAGAGCCGTCCGGCGGGCCGGATCATCGACGAGCTGTGCTCGGTGGCCGAACGTGCGTTGCGTAGCTGGGCAGCGGGCTGAAACCTGCGGGACAGCGTGCGTATTCGATCGGCCGCCGGCCGGTGTCGAAACAATGATCGTGGGGCGGCGGCGGACCCGTGTGCCTAGTTTGAACTCACGTTGAACGTGAACGGCGACAACGATCTGCGGCGTCCCTAAATTTGTCCCCACCATCCCAAGCAACCAGGGTTGCGGAGCGAGGTCGTGCCGCAATCCCGGATCGATCCGCCCGGACTTCCGAAGCCGGAGGCATGATGCGCCAGGTCCGCTACGTCGAACAGCGCGATCCGCTGGCCGTACCACTGTTGGCCGAGCTGGCGGTCGAATACAGCAGTCGTTACGGCGGAACCGCCGCCGAGGTCCGCCGCGATCTCACGGCCTATCCCGCTGCGGAGTTCACGCCGCCGGACGGCGCGTTGCTGGTGGTGGTCGAGGACGGGGAACCGGTGGCGGGTGGGGCGTTCCGGCGCTACGACGCCGGAACCGCGGAACTGAAACGTATCTGGACCGCGCGTGATCATCGGCGTCGCGGACTCGGCCGGTTCGTGCTCGCCGAACTGGAAGCCGAGATCGCCCGCCGCGGCTACGTTCGCGTCTATCTCACCACCGGGCCGCGCCAGCCCGAGGCGGTCGCGCTGTACAACGCCGCCGGATACACGGCGCTGGAACGCAATATCCAGCACGAGATCGGCCCGTTGCACCGCTTCGAGAAACACCTGCCCGATAGCGGACCCGCGCGACCGAGAGGTGCCGGGGATACCGGGGTGCACGCGGGCAACTCCTGACGCCGATCTCACCACCCGGCAGCCGTACCCGATGACCGGGGGCGGTTCCGCCGGGTGGCCGGGCCGGGGCAGCGGGTCGTGCTATTTGCGCCCGACCGCCCAGTGCATACCCCATTGGTAGGCGCGGTCCAGATCTGCTTGGGTGCCGCTGACGTATTCGACCTCGCGCCGCACGGTGAGCCCGTCGCCGGTGTTGGTCAACAGCGCGACCGCACAGATCCGCGCACCGTCGACCGGGGAATCCAGCCGGACTTCGATCTGCGGCCCGGAGGTCGGGAACATCGTGACCACTCCGTCGACTGCCGCCCAGTTCGCCGCGCCGTCGTAGATCATCGCGAAGATCAGGATCCGCCGGAACACCGCGGGGTCACCGAGTTGGACGCGCAGATTCTCCCCGCTCGTCGCGGCCCCGGTGCGATCGTCGCTGTCCAGTGCGATGAACGGCGGTTCCAGCAGATCGCCGTAGCTGCGCCCCAATGCCTGGATGACGCCTGTGGAGCCGTCGGCGAGTTCGTAGAGGCACCCCAGGTCCAGGTCGATCGCGCGACGCGTGCCGAGGAGTTTCGCGAGGAATCCGGATCTGCCCCGTGCGGGGTCGGTCCAGTTCAGGTTCACCCGCATCACGCCCTGGCGTCCGCCGGATCTGGTGAGATCGACGCTGCGTTCGGTTTCGGTGAGGGTCACTGTGGGCGGACCGGTGCCGGAATTCCGGCGGCCGTCCGCTGATATATCCGGCGGCGCCGGTATTTCGGTGTGGTCGATCCCCATCGACTGTCTTCCCGATCGCCCGCTCGGTTCAGACGTTCACGCCGTAGTCACGAGCGATACCGGCCAGACCGGAGGCGTATCCCTGCCCGATGGCGCGGAACTTCCATTCCGCGCCGTTGCGGTAGAGCTCGCCGAACACCATCGCGGTCTCGGTCGAAGCATCCTCGGTCAGGTCGTAGCGCGTCAGTTCGGTACCCGTGTTGCGGTCCACGACCCGGATGAAGGCGTTGCGAACCTGACCGAACGACTGCTGGCGAGCGTCGGCGTCGTGAATGGACACGGGGAAGAAGATATTGGTGATCGTCGGCGGGGTGGCCGCCAGATCGACATTGATCACTTCATCGTCGCCCTCGCCCGCGCCGGTGAGGTTGTCGCCGGTGTGCTCGACACTTCCCTCGGGTGAGCGCAGGTTGTTGTAGAACACGAAATGCTGATCCGACAGCACCTTGTGGTCGGCGCCGGTGGCGATCGCGCTGGCGTCGAGGTCGAATTCCGCGCCGGTGGTGGACCGCACGTCCCATCCCAGGCCGACCGCTACCGCGGTCAGATTCGGAGCCTGCTTCGACAACGACACATTGCCGCCCTTGGCGAGACTGACGCTCATTTCACGAACTCCTGACTTCTCGTTTGTTCGACCGGCTACCGGGGACGTGCCGCCCGTTGTCCATGGCGAACAGTAGTGGGTTGCCGGACCTCGCGGACAGCTGCGTGGCCCCGGGGCTTCCTCGGCAGTTCTCCCAGGATGCCAGAGCCCGCGCCGCTTCGTCGCCTGGTGCGGGTGCGGTATGCGCCCGACGCGATCGGCTTTCTCAGAGACTCCTCAATACGGTCATACCGCCACCCGACGATCGTGCGGGATCGTTCTCGGTACCAGAGAATCCCTCGGCGAAAGGTCCGGCAAGTGCACGATCTACTTTTCGCGGTGCCCACCCTGATCGCCTTCGCGGGCCTCATGCTCGCCGAATGGGTCGCGAGCCGTCTCGATCCCGATACCCGTCCCGGTAAGCACGGCTACGACGGCAGGGAAGTGGCGACCAATATCGCGGTGTTCGCTCTCGGCCGGGTCACCACACCGATCATGACCACGATCAGCGTGGTCGGCCCGCTGGCGGCGGCCGCCGCCGTCGCCCCGTTCGCTCTCGATACCCGGTCGTGGTGGGTGTGGCCGCTGGCATTCGTGGTGGTGGACTTCTGCTATTACTGGGCGCACCGCGCCGATCACCGGGTGCGGCTGATGTGGACCGCGCATTCGGTGCACCACTCGTCGGAGTACTTCAACTTCACCACCGCCATCCGGCTGCCGTGGCTGAATCCGGCGATGCTGTTGCGCGGCGTGTTCTTCGTACCCGCCGTACTCCTGGGCATCCCGGTGTGGATGGTGTTGCTGATGCAGTCGTTGAATCTGGTGTTCCAGTTCCCCCTCCACACCGAGCGGGTGGGCACGCTGTGGGGGCCGATCGAATATCTCTTCAACACTCCGTCGCATCATCGCGTGCACCACGGGTCGAACAACCCGTATCTCGACAAGAACTATGCCGGTGTGTTCGTCGTCTGGGACCGCATGTTCGGCAGCTACGCCGAGGAACTCGAGCCGGTGCGGTACGGCCTGGTGCACAATATCGACTCCCACAACCCGATCAAGGTCAACTATGGGGAGTTCACGTCGATGCTGCGAGATGTGAAGAACGCGGCGACCTGGTCGGGCCGGTGCGGCTACCTTCTCTCCCCGCCCGGATACCGGGAGCGGCTCGCGCCCGATGCCGTGGCCCCCGGCGCAACCGTCACTGTTCGCGCCGAGCCGCCGACCGCGGTCGCAGCATCAGCCATGCGATAACGCCTGCCGCCAGGCAGACCCCGGTCAGGATCAGGACGAAGGCCGACCAGCCGAAATGTTCGTAGGGGAAGCCGAACAGCCAGCCGAGAATCGCCGAGCCCGCGTAGTAGAAGAGCGAGTACAGGGCAGAAGCCGTACCGCTGCGTTCCGGTCCCGCGATCTGCCCGACCCATCCGGACGCCACCGCGTGGGCGGCGAAGAAGGCGGTGGTGAAGAGCAGGAGCCCGACCGCGAGAGCACCCAGGTCCGGCAGCAGGGTTGTGCACGCTCCCACGACCATCATCGCGACGGCGACGGCCAGAGTTCGCCCGCGGCCGAACCGGACGGCGGCGGACCCGGCGGCCCGGGCGCTCACCGTACCGCCGAGGTACGCGAGATAGAACAGGCCCACGGCGGTGGTGGACAGCCCGTACGGATGATCGGTCAGGTGGAAGGCGAAGTAGTTGTACATCGCCACGAGGCTGCCCATGAGGACGAAGACCAGGGCATACAGCCCGACCGTCGAACGGTGGGTGAGGCACCGGACGAGGTCCGACCGATCGGTGGTGCTCGCGGTGGCGCCGGCCGCCGCGGGCCGGTCCACCCGTGGCGCCGGTCGGGGGCGCGATTTCCAGCCGGCGACGACGAACAGACCGGCGAAGAGCAGCGAGATCAGGGCCACCCCGAGCAGCGAACCCCGCCAGCCTCCGATATCGGCCAGCGCGGCGCCGACCACTCGGCCGGAGAGGCCGCCGAGGGTGGTGCCGGATACATAGATGCCGGCCACGACGGGGACGTCGCGGGGGTTCACTCGTTCCACGATGTAGGCGACCGCCAAGGCGGCCATGCCCGCGGCGCCCACCCCCTGCAGGACCCGGATCGTGAGCAGTGCGCCGAAACCGGGTGCCGCGGCGCCGAGGAATCCCATGGCGGTCGTGATCACCAGTGACGAGCAGATTATCGGGAATGTACCGAAACGCTTGGCCAGTGCCGCCCAGACCAGGACGGACGCCGCGAGCCCGAAGGTCGCGGCCGAAACTGTCAGCGAAGCCTGTGACATGGACAGGTCCCAGCCGCGTTCGGCCCGGATGAGCGGCAGGACGCTCTGTGGCGCGTACAGCTGGGCGAACGTCACGACACCGGCGGCGAACAGCGCCAACAGCAACAGCCGATAGCCCGCCTCGCCGCGACCGAGCGTATTCCGGACGGTCGCGTCTCGCTCGAATGTCCCGGTGGGAGCGCTCACGGCCGCCAACATAGAACGACGGACAACCAGTGCACAATTGCATGGACAGCAGGATGGATATGCTGTTTCGCATGGAAGGTGAGGACCGTGCGAAAGATATCGACGAGATCCTCGAACACGGGGTGCATTCGCTGCTGCCCGAACTCGCGGTCTTCGTCGGGCTCGCGGACTGGTCGACATTGACGGATGCGGCCGACGAGGTGGGAATCGGGCAGCCGACCGCCAGCCGTATGCTCGCCCGGCTCCAGCGCGAGCTGGGCTTGGAACTGGTTCGACGTGTCGGCCGGAATATCGTGCTGACGCCGATCGGTGCGATATTCCTTCCGTTCGCCAGGCGTTGCCTGGAGGAGCTGCAGCACGGAATTCTGGAAGCGCACGAAGAACACGCGCGATCACGCGGGACGGTCACCCTTTCATTTCTGCACACCCTCGGCGCCCGATTCGTTCCCGAACTCATCGAAGAGTTCCGCACTGAATTCCCCGGTGTGGATTTCGTGCTCATGCAGGACAACCGGGAGAACTGCCTGCGCTCGCTGAGCCGGCGGGAGGTCGATCTGGCCTTCGTGTCGCCCGCCCCGACCGAAGCGATGTACATATCCAAAATCATTCAGCGACAAGAACTTCTGCTGACCGTTCCCACGGATCACTGGGCCGCGACGAGGTCGTCGATAGATCTGTCGGAGGTGCGGCGAGAGGATTTCGTCGTGTTCACCGCCGGCGTGGGCCTTCGCTCCCTGGCGGACGCACTGTGCAGGCAGGCCGGTTTCACTCCGCGAGCCCGGTTCCACGTCCAGGACACTATGACGGCCCGGGGCATCGTGGCCGCCGGGCTCGGTGTCGCCGTACTTCCGCATTCCGATCAGCCGGTCGCGGTGGGTCGGGGTTGCCGGGAGATCGCGATATCGGGTGCTCGCGCGGAGCGGCAGTTGGCCGTCACCTGGCTCACGGAGTCGCGAATCACGAAGGCGTCGGATGCTTTCCGCAGATTCGCGCTCGGCAAATTCGGGGTCGTGATCGATCGCGACGACACGGTGACCGAGAAGGAGTGGGAGAACCCGCTGTAGGTTTCGCGCCCGGTGAGTATCGAGGGGCTGTCGCGGTGGTGCGCGTCAGCGGTAGAGGCCGAGTAGTGCGCGCGCCGCCGAATCGACGATCTCGTCCGGGGATACCGCCAAGGTGTCGTCCAGCCATGCCGTGACGAGTTCGGCCAAACCGCCGACGAAGAGCAGGCCGGCGGTCTCGTCGGCGATCTCGCTGCGGTCGGGCGAGCCCAGGAACTCGCGCGCCTCGAGCGCCGATTGATGTGCCAGGTAGCGGAGGAGTTCCGTGCGGCGCTGCCGCAGTTTCGGCACGGCGACCGATTCCACGATGGCGACCCGGCCTTTCCGGGGGTCGTCGAGCAACAGCTGGACGAATGCGCGCAGTGACGCGCGGATACGCGCCTCCGGGTCCGGGCCTGCCCGGTCGGCGGCGCGGCGGCCGGTCTCCTCGATCTCGGCCGCGATCCCGTCCATTACCGCCTCGAGTACCGCGTCCAGACCGGCGAAGCTCTCGTAGAAATAACGCTCACTGAGGCCCGCCTCGGCGCAGACGGCGGTCATCGTCGTCCGGGTGTGCGGGTCCGCCCAGACCGTGAGGGCGGCCTCGAGCAGGCGGGACCGGCGCTCGGCGGCGCGTTCGGCGGCGCTGACGCCCCGATACACCCCTGATTGCACGGCCATGTCCCCGAGCATGCCACAGGGCTGCGCGACGCAAGGTTGACAGGAGACACTTCCTGAATCAGGCTGAACGTGATCAGCGACACATGAACACGAGGTGAGCCATGCCGGCCAAAGCCGTGGGACCACGCGAGGAAGCGACCGAGGAGGTCGCCGGCCCGCGCCCGATCCCGGTCCAGCACCGCGACGATCGCGGCTTGCCCGTGATCGGGCAAGTCCTGGAGTACGCGAAGGACCCGGTCGGTCTCTGTCAGGGCCGCTGGGACCGCTACGGCCCGGTCGCTCCGTTCCGCGCGCTCGGCAAGACCACGGTGATGCTGCTCGGCGCCGACGCCTGCGGCGAGGCGCTGCAGAACAAGGACAAGGCCTTCGCCAACGAACCGGCCTGGTCGCAGCTCGTCGGGCCGTTCTTCGATCGCGGCCTCATGCTCATCGACTTCGAGGAGCATCTCGGGCACCGGCGGATCATGCAGGAAGCGTTCACCCAGTCGCGGCTCGAGACATACACCCGCCGTCTCCATCCCGCCATCGAACAGGGCGTGGCGAACTGGGAGGAGGGCAGGGAGTTCCCGTCGTACTGGAAGCTCAAGCAACTCACCCTCGATATCGCCGCGGACCTGTTCATGGGCGGGGCGCAGGACACCGGTCAGGCCGAAATGGACCGGATCAACAAGGCGTTCATCGCCTGCGTCCAGGCTGCCGCCGGCATCGTCCGGATCAACGCGCCGTTCACCCGGTGGGGCCGGGCCTATCGCGGCCGCAAGGTGCTCGAGGACTTCCTGCGCCACTATCTGCCCGCCAAGCGCGCCGAGCAGACCGACGATATTTTCTCGGTGCTGTGCCATGTCGAGAACGAGGACGGCGAGCGGTTCTCCGACGACGACGTGGTGAACCACATGATCTTCCTGATGATGGCGGCCCACGACACCTCGACCATCACCACCTCGGCGATCCTGCAGTACCTCGGGCAGCACCCGCAGTGGCAGCAGCGCTGCCGCGACGAGGCGCGCGCGCTCGGTCCCGCGCCGTCGAAGGCCGAGCTGGAAGGGCTGGTCTCGATCGACCTGGTCATGCGCGAGGCGCTGCGGCTGCGTGCCCCGGTCCCCGTGCTGGTCCGGTACGCGGTCAAGGACACCGTGGTCCAAGGGGTCCGGATCCCCGCCGGCACCGACGTCGTGCTGGGCATCCAGTTCACCCATTTGATGAAGGACTACTGGACCGACCCGACGGCCTTCGATCCCGACCGCTTCGGCCCCGAGCGCCGGGAGGACAAATCGCACCGGTTCGCCTGGGAACCGTTCGGCGGCGGCGTGCACAAATGCATCGGACTGTATTTCGGCGGTCTGGAGGTCAAGGCGATCATGCACCGGCTGTTGCGCGAGTACCACTGGACCGTCGACCCCGACTACGTGCCGCCGATGGACCACCACTCCCTCCCGTTCCCCAAGGACGGCCTGCCGATCACGCTGATCAGGAACTGAGCAACGCCGCTCATCCGGATACCCACCCCGCCGCTCCGCGGCCGGACGGCGTTCAGGCGATCGAGTCCATCCACTCCCGTACGACAGCGTGGTAGTCGGCCGTATTGCGGGCCAGGTTCACCGAATGTCCGCTGCCGGGCAGGACATAGGCCCGCAACCGTGCGGCGGGCGAGAAGTGCGGCGCCTCGGCGGCCTGCAGGGTCGCCGTATCAGCGCAGACCTCGGAGCACAGCACATCGGCGCTCCCGTTGACCACGAGCGCGGGTGCGGTGATATCGCCGGACATCGGCGGCAGCGTGGAGGTCAGCCCGTCCGGGTACTCGGTCGCGGCGAAGACATCCTTGGTCGCTTCGTCCACGGCGACGACCTGCGGATCGGCCTTTCCCGGCGCGTGGAACGACCGGCCGCGCGTACCGGGGAGGGTGGTGAGGTATCCGCTGTCGTACCCGTGCCCGGCGAACGCGGTATCGCTGTCGGCCGGCCGATACGTGCCGATGACGCCGAGCGCGCCGGGAACGTTCAGGCCGTGTGAATACCCGGTGAGCAGGACGCCGTCGACATCGTGATGGGCGGTCGCCTCCAGCACCGCCACACCGGAACTGAGTGAATGCCCGCCGGTGACGATCTTGTCGAAGGGCTGCGCACCGGCCAGGCCCCCGCGCAGGGCGCCGATGATCTCGTGCAGCGCCTGCGCGTCCCGAGTAGCGGTGACATCGGTACTGACCGGACGGGAACTCGCGCCGGTCCCGAGTCGGTCGATCACCAGAGTGGCGAATCCCGCCGCGTTCATCGCGCGGCGGAAATTGTAGGTCTCGGGTGCGTACGGGAAGTCCCAGTAGGTGCTGTTGTAGTTCGACCCCGGCATCAAGACCATGACCGCGCCGGCCCGGCTATCGGTCGGCGTGCAGAGCGTCGTCGCCAGGGTGCCTCCGGCGCTCGTGGAGAAAGGAATCGACGCGCAGCGCCCGGGCTCCGGGTCGTCGGCGCCCGCGACTCCCGGTGCCAGTCCTGCCATGACGGCCACGACGGTGACCAGCGCGCGCACGGCGAGGGGTGAACGCCGGATTCCCCATGGGCGGCCGAGCGGAAAACTCACTGCTGTCATGTGCTCGGGACCCTAATAGGGGATATGTTGGCGTGCAACGTATGCCGTATCTCCAAGATCGTAATAAGGTGCGGCGCTATATATGTGGACCAGCACTTTCGCAGGCCGCCCGGGCCGCCCCCGGGCTAGGATGCGACAGTGAGTAGTCGGGCCGTCCATTTCGTCGGGAGTTTTCCGGCCGAGAGCACCGATGCGGCCATGCGGGCCATGCTGGATGCCGCGGGCCCGCGGCTGCGCACCGTGCCGACCGGGGAGACACGTCGGTACGAGTTCTATATCAGGCCGATCATCGAGGATCTGGTGTCCCAGGGCGCCCTGGAAGTGAAGCGGCCCAGCGACTGGCGCACGAGCCGGGACCGCGCCCGCCATCGCGTGCCGAAGGGCCGCACGTTGACCGCCGAGTCCCTCGATCTCGGATACCGGAGGGAAACCGACGAGGCGCTGCCGGTCTTCGCGGAACTGCGCCGGACCTATCAGCTGTCCGAGCCCGCCCTGCAGATCGGAATGCCCACCGATTTCACCCTCGCCTTCATCGCGCTGGGCGTATCCGGACTGCTGCGGCATCGCCGCGCCTTCGCCGACGCCACCGTTCGTGAGATCACGGCCGTGCGTGAACTGGCCGGATCCGACGTCGTCATCCAGCTCGAGGCCACCGCTGAACTCGTGTTGACGGCGACGGCGCAACCGGTGCACCGATCGGTCGACCGGGCCATCGGGTTGGCGCGGGGGATCACCGATCTGGCCGCCGCCGCGCCGGCGGGCACCCGGTTCGGTGTGCACCTGTGTCTCGGAAGTCTGCACAACAAGGCCCGTGCCACCCTCCGCGACACCCGGCCGGTGGTGGATCTGGCCAACGCGATCGCCCGGCAGTGGCCCGCGGGCCGGCCCTTGGAGTTCGTGCACGCACCCCTCGCGGCGGGTGACACTCCGCCACCGGCGCGGCCGGAATTCTATGCGCCCCTGGCCGGTTTGGCGCTGGACCAGTCCACTGCCTTCTACGCGGGTCTGGTGCACGATGTGCCCACGGAACAGGAACAACTGGACGTGCTGTCGCTCGTCGAAGACGTGCTCGGCCGTCCGGTCGACGGCGTCGCCAGCGCCTGTGGTCTGGGGCGACGCCCCCGCCCGGTCGCCGACGCACTGCTCATTCGCGCGCAACAGGTCGCGGCGGCGGGGGAATCGAATACATGAGTCCTGACGGTGTATCCGCCACCATCAGCGGCAGACAATCGGAGGTTCCGGGGTGGAGATGAATCGCACGCCGCAGGGGGTGGACCCGCACGAGCCGCGCTCGGCTCGGGTGTTCGACTACCTGCTGGGCGGGAAGGACAATTACGAGGTCGACCGGGTGTTCGCCCACCGCATCCTGGCGGTGGCGCCGGAAACCAGATCCTTGGCCTGGTTCAGCCGCAAATTCCTGCTGCACGCGGTCCGCGTGGCCGCCGCCGCGGGGGTGCGGCAGTTCGTCGACCTCGGCTCGGGTATTCCGACCTCACCGAATGTGCACGAGATAGCGCACGAGACGGACCCGTCGGCGCGGGTCGCCTACGTCGACCACGACCCCGTGGTGTTCGTGCATTCCAACGCGATCATGACGAAGCATCCCGGAGTGACGGCGCTGCAGGCCGATGTCCGCCACCCCGACGAACTGCTCGGCCGCCTCGAATCCGAATCGGGCATCGATTTCGCGGAGCCGGTGGCGATCACGATCGTCGGCGTTCTGCACTATGTGATGGACGACGAATATCCAGGCGAACTCGTCCGCCGGTATCGCGACGCCATGGCGCCCGGCAGCTACCTGGCGCTCTCCCATGCCGCCGCCACCAGCGATCCCGAGATCATCACGCGCACCTCGCAGGACGCCATGAACACCTCGGCGCAGGTCCGGTATCGATCACTCGAGCGGGTGACGTCGTTCCTGGACGGCTTCGAGAACCTGGAACCCGGCGTGGTGCCGCTGCAACGGTGGCTCGGCGACGACCTGCCCGACACCAAGCTGGTGCTCTACGGGGCGGTCGGCCGTAAGCCCTGAACTCAGCAGGTCACATCCCCGGCGGCGGTCGAGTCGAACGATACGTGCACGTGGTCGTAGTGATTGGCGGTCGGGCTGCCGCGATCTTCCATGTACGACCAGCCGCTGCCGTCGTTGTACCGCTGCTGCCAGATCACATAGGTCACGCCGAAACGTTCCTTGTTGGCCAGTACGAAGTCGGCGATGGCGTCGCCGCGCGCGGAATCGTCGGTCATGAAATCGAGGGCCAGCCCGGCGCCGTGATCGTCGTTGCCCCGGCCGATCGCGCCGCCGATCTCGGCGATCCCGAATGTCTTGTCGATCAGGTTGCCCACCTGCGCGACGTGCGGCCGCGCGCCGGCGAGTTCCGTCGAACACCGGACCGGGGGAGGCGGTGGCGGTGCGTGTCGTTTCGCGTAGTTCGCCGGCCGTTGCGGCCGATCGACCGCGGCGACCGGTATCGGCGGCCGCGGCGCCGACGGTTCGGTCGCCGAGGCCTTGTCCATGCCGGCGGCGGTCATCGGCTCGACCACCGCGGCCTGCTCAGCTGTCGGGCCGGGACGGGCCGTCGCTCCCAGAATGACCACAGCGGTCGCCGCTATCCCACATCCGGCCAGGGGTGCGAGCTTCCGGGCTCGGGCCGGTTTTCGATGTTGACCAGGCATGATGGAGACCACTCGTAACGCTCGACGAAAAGATCACCGTTAGATTACGAAACGGCCTCGGGAAAGTCACGCCATCGCGCTGGCGTACATGGGTCAGATCCATCGCAGACGAGACGCGTCGTGGGCAACGTTGCTGGTACCGCGGCTATATGTGCGGCCGGGGCCCGCGGAACGGGTGCGTGTCGCGAGGACGGGAGCCGTACCCCGTGCGTCCGCGCCCACTCATCGGGTCGCCGCCGCCCGCGCCGCCGTCGCGGGCCCGCCGCAAGAATTCCGGCCCGCGGTGCCGTTTCAGGGGAGACAATCGTCGGGCCGTCGGAAGGTCCGCACAATCGTCGCTCAGGCGCAGGCAAGATCTGTAGGAGAACCATGTTTGTCCCGTTCAGCGTCTCCGATTTCCTCGACCGCGCCGAAACTGTGTACGGCGACCGGATCGGTGTGGTCGACGAACCCGGCCAACCGGCGCCGAGTCAGGGCACACTGACCTACTCCCAGGTCGCCGACCTCGCCCGCAGGCAGGCAGCCCGGCTCGACGAACTCGGTATCGAGGCCGGCGAACGCGTCGCGATCGTCAGCCACAACGCGAGCCGTTTGCTGACCTCGTTCTTCGGTGTGAGCGGATGGGGCCGGGTGCTGGTTCCGATCAATTTCCGCCTGCGTCCCGACGAGGTGCGCTACATCGTCGAGGATTCCGGCGCCCGCGTCCTGTACGTGGATCCCGAACTCGCGGACTCGCTCGGTGAGATCGACTGCGAGCACACGTTCGTCCTGGGCTCCGACGCCGATCTCTACGCCGCCCCGGGGTCGGTGCCGCGACCGTGGGAACCGGACGAATCCGCCACCGCCACCATCAACTACACCTCCGGCACCACCGCCCGCCCGAAGGGCGTCCAGATCACCCATCGCAGTATCTGGGTCAACGCGGTCACCTTCGGACTGCACGCCACGATCAGCGATCGTGACGTCTACCTGCACACCCTGCCCATGTTCCACGCGAACGGCTGGGGTCAGCCGTTCGCGATGACCGGCGTCGGCGCCCGGCACATCGTCCTGCGCAAGATCGACGGCGCCGAGATCCTGCGCCGGGTCCGCGATCACGGTGTCACGGTGATGTGCGCGGCGCCCGCGGTCGCCGCGGCGGTCCTGGAAGCCGCGCAGACTTGGGACGGGGAGATCCCCGGGCGCGACCGGGTGCGGATCATCATGGCCGGCGCGCCGCCGCCGACGCGGACCGTCGCCCGCGTCGAACAGGAGCTGGGCTGGGAATTCATCCAGATCTACGGTCTCACCGAAACCTCTCCACTGCTGACCATAAACCGCACCCGAGCGGAATGGGACGATCTCGATCCCGAGACCAGGGCAGCGAAACTGACCCGGGCCGGCGCCCCGGCCCTGGGCGTCCGATTGCGGGTCGAGGAGTCCGCGGAAAGCGCGGGGGAGGTGCTGGCCCGGTCCAACGTCGTCATGGAGGGTTACTGGGGCCGACCCGAGGAAAGTGCGGAATCGCTGGCCGGCGGCTGGTTCCGCACCGGCGACGGCGGCGCCGTCGGCGACGACGGCTACCTCACCATCGCCGACCGCAAGAAGGACGTGATCATCACCGGCGGCGAGAACGTCTCCTCCATCGAAGTCGAGGACTGCCTGTTCTCCCATCCCGCCGTGGCCGAGGTGGCGGTGATCGCGGTGCCGAGTGAGAAGTGGGGCGAGACGATCAAGGCGCTGGTCGTGCTGAACCCGGACACCGAACCGGGCGACGCGACCGAATCAGAGCTGATCGCCTGGTGCAAACAGCGGCTAGCGGGCTACAAGGCGCCGACCTCGGTCGAGTTCCGGAACGAACTGGCCCGGACGGCGACCGGCAAGCTGCAGAAGTTCACACTGCGCGAACAGTACTGGAGCGGTCGCGGACGCCAGGTCAACTGATATCCGCCGGATCGCAGTCCTCGGAGCTCAGCGCGGAATGAGCTTGCGTAGACAGATGATCGAGCAGGCGAGGCCGGGCTCGATGACGGTCGGTGCGTCGGTCGTAGGGAATCCACACGAGTTCGAAGGCGTGCCGCGAAATGACTGCACGCTCGACCGGCCGACGGCGCCGAGCCCGCCGTCATTCGGTGTGCGCGTGTCGACAGAAGAATAATTTGATCACCTCCGCTGTCCCGGTCGGAATGGTCGCGCGGAAGAATTGCGCTCGGGTCTTTCTTGGATCACACTGTGAACGTGGTTCTACCAGCGGATACGAAAGTATGTATCGTAGATATGATCGTTTTACCAGTCGACGAAGTCGAGGGGTGGGTTGCGGAATGGCGCCGGATGTATCGGCCCAACGCATTGCGGCGCGGAATGCAGCTCAAGGAAATAACGCAATCGTTTCGGAGTGCTGATGCCGTGGCGTTGAACATGACGTGGGAGATATCCGGCATCTACGAGTTCTACGCGATGCGCGCAGCGGCGGCAGCTGATACCGAGGTGGCGCGATTCTGGACCATGACCGACGCCAAAGCCCTCCACCGGAAACGCGTCGTGGCCCAGCAGATCGAGAAGGGCTGAGGAATGCGCCGATGGATCATTCGCACTCCGGCCACCGATGTTGCGGTACCGATTGCGGAAGTATGCGAGCAACTACTCTGTAAACCTGAAGTCGGAGGCTGCTCCGCCGGGCCCGACCTGCCCGGGAGTACCGAGAGTATCGGTATCACATGGGATTTGACGACAGATATCGCGCCCGGTGAGGTATCGAATACGTGGTTCGGCGGCGCCGAGGTCACGGCCTTACGCGAGATTGCGGCCGGTGTTACGCCGTTGCGGGGCCGGCGAATCAAACGAACGCTGCTGCTCAGCGTCGACCACGACGCGTCACAACCACAGATCGAGCGGTTCGAATCCGAATTGATTGCCATGACCGAGCACATCAGCGCCATACGCTCATGGGCACTGAGCAGGGCCGATACATCGCGGTCGAACAGTGGATGGACTCATATCTGGGAACAGGAGTTCGACGACACCGTGGGACTCGAGGTCGACTATCTTCTCCATCCGTATCACTGGACCCGAGTAGACCGTTGGTTCGATCCCGAGATACCGGATTCGATCGTCGAACCGGGCTTCGCGCATCTCTACCGTTGGGCGGAAGGTCCGGTCCTCGGCGCGCATGACGGATCGTCGTAGCGGCCATCCGCATCGAGCCCTGGCTCACGCTCGGCGCGATGCCTCGGCATGTGCCTCTTACTTTTAGGCGCTCACCTGCGCTGGTCGGCCCCTCGCATTGCCGTGCACGGCAATGCGAGGGGTATCCGGCCGGATCGGACGGGCGGGAGGCGGCGCTGTGGTGTCGTTCCGGGTTTTCTTCGGGTACGACCGTCACGCCATAGGCTGGGTTCGGATTCCCCCTGGATGGGGCGGAAGTGGTGAAATCGGCTCGTGCCTCTCGCACGACCGCGGCCCGAACCGCGAACGGCTGGGGTCCTACGGCGCGAACGAGTCCGCCGGACCGACACCCACCCGGTCGGCCGTGGTCAGCGGGATCGGCGCGAACATCGCGGGTTCGTCTTCCGGAAGGAGCGCCGTGGGCCCGTAAACCCAATCAGTGAACGAGTAGTCGTCGACCTCGCGCTCCCGCAGGAGCACATTGCGCTGCTCGCGCCGGACACCGTCGAGGTGCCACAGCTCGCCCCACGCCCGCGCCGTCAGCACCACCCGGCGGCAGTGTTGCGGGCGGACCCTCTCGTAGGCCGCGAGCGCACCCGCCCAGTCGACGACCCCGTCGTCGCCGCGCCGTCGTTTCGCGTGCTCCGCGAGCACCCAGCCGTCCTCGATCGCCATGATCGCGCCCTGGGCCATGTACTGCAGCGGCGGGTGGGCCGCGTCGCCGAGCAGGGCGATCCGGCCGTCGACCCACGTGTCGATCGGGTCGCGGTCGTACATCCGCCACCACTTGTCCCGCCACATATGCGGCAGTCGCTGCTGGACGAAGTCGCAGGTCGCGGTGAACGCGGTGTCGAGTTCGTCCGGTGTGCCCCAGTCATCGAGTCCGGCAATGGCTTTCGGTGACTCGAACACGGCGACCTGGTTGAGGAGGTCTCCGCCGCGCAGTCCGTAATGGACGAAATGGCACCGCGGCCCGACATAGACGACCACCTCGGAGAGGTCGACCGGACCGTTCACCTCCGTCATCGGCACCGTGCCCCGGTAGGCGACGTAGGCCGACGAGACCGGCTCGTCGTCGACGAAGAGTCTCCGCGCCACGGAGTGCAGCCCGTCGGCCGCGATCACGACGCCCGCCTGGTGAACTCGCCCGGTATCCGTCGTCGCGGTCGCCGTTCCGGCATCCTGCGCATACGACACGATCCGCTGCTCGGTCAGCAGCTCGACGCCGGCGTCGCGGCACGCGGACAGGAACAGGGAATGCATATCGCTGCGGTGGATGACCAGGTACGGGAAGCCGTATTCGCGTTCGAGGTCGCGCAGGTCGAGCGAGGTCAGCTCGCTCCCGTCGACCGCGTCGCGCATCACCATCCGGTCGGGCACGACACCGCGCGCCTTCGCTTCCGTCAGCAGACCGTAGTCGTCGAGTATGCGCGTGCAGTTCGGCGCGAGCTGGATCCCCGCCCCCACCTCACCGAATTCCTTGGACCGCTCCAGAACCCGGACCCGCAGTCCGAGTCGCGACAATGCGAAAGCGGTACTCAGCCCGCCGATTCCGCCGCCGACGATGACGACGTCAGGGGTGCTCACGGTGCAGCTCCTCTACAGCCAGGCGCCGAGGTCGGGGACATCGGCGAGCGAATGGGGACGACCGGCGAGGTAGGCGGCGACCTCCGGCAACGGCCCGCCGGGAACCTCGTCGATCCCGCGCTTACCCCGGATATCGGTGATGAGCGCGGCGAGGAATTCGTCGGGAAGATCCGCGAAGGTGGTGCCCGTGCCGAGGTCGACGGCATGGACACACACCTCGCGCGCCCGCAGCCACGGGATCTCCGTGGCCGGGACGTTCCGGCCCTGTGCGGTGACGACTTCGGTGCGCCACTGTTCGCCGGTCAGGGCGTCCACAGCGACGCCCAGCTTGTGCACCGACACGTTCAGCCACGCCACCAGTTCGGTGACAGAGAGCCGCGCGCCGGATTCGATATCGGCACCGCGCTGGTCCGCCGAGGAGTACATCGGCGTGCGCTCACCCGTCCGCGCCCAGTGCACGAGGTTGCCGAGCGCGTCCGCGTTGGCGGCGACGTGCGCCACCAGATGTTTGCGGGTCCAGCCCGGCAGCATGCTCGGTCGCGCTATCGACTCCTCGTCGAGCAGCGCCACCTGCGTGACCAGCAGCCCCGTCCCGTGCTCGACCCACTTCAGCGAGTCCGCGTGCGTCCGCACGGTCACGACGCTTTCACGACCTGGTTGGTGCACGCCCCCAGTCCCGAGATCCGGGTCACCAGGGTCTCGCCACCGACGAGGTAGATCTTCGGGTTCCGGGCGTGACCGACCCCGGCGGGCGTTCCGGTCGCGATCATGTCACCCGGGTTCAGCCGGATGACCGTCGAGATGTACCGCACGAGGTGCACCGGGTCGAACAGCAGCGTCCCGGTGTTGTCGTGCTGCATCACCTTCCCGTCGACCACCGTCTCGACCTCGAGCGCCGGCCGGACCCCACCGACCTCGTCGGGAGTCACGACATACGGGCCGACCGGCGTGCAGGAATCCCAGATCTTGCCCTGCGTCCACTCGATTGTCCGGTTCTGCCAGTCCCGCACCGACACATCGTTCATCACCGTGAAGCCCGCGATGGCATCCGCCGCCTCGTCCTCGCTCGCCCGGCGGACCTGCTTGCCGATGACCACCACCAGCTCGACCTCCCAGTCGAGCGCCTCGGTTTCGCCGGGCTTCACGATCGGGTCGTTCGGTCCGATGAGGCTGTCCGCGAACTTCGGGAAAAGCGTCGGATAGCTGGGGAGTTCGCGCCCCATCTCCTTGATGTGGTTCGTGTAGTTGTGGCCGACGCAGATGACCTTCGACGGGTTCGGCACGACAGGAGCGAGGTCGGCGTCCGCGGCGGGCCAGGTCGCGCCGGCGGCGTTCGCGGCGATGGCGGCCCAGTCGTCCCGGGCGAACAGCGCGCCGAGGTCGGCGTAGCCGAGATCGACCAGGGTGTCACCGTCGAGACGGACCGCGCGGGTGCCGCCGTCGACGCGCAGGGTGGCGAGTTTCATCGGATGGTCTCCTGACGGTTGAGCTGCAGAGCCTCGAACACCGGGGCGTCCGAGAAACGGAAGAGGTCGAGCGCGCCGGAATCGGAGTCGGTCGCACCGGCTTCCGATCTGGCGGAGAAGGGCTCCCACGACGGGACGACGAACAGATCGCCGCGGGTGACCGACCAGGACTTGTCACCCACGGTCACCGTGCCGGAACCGTCGAACACCTGATAGACCGACGACCCCGTCTCCCGGGCCGGCGTCGTCTCCGCGCCGCGGGCGATCCGGTGGAACTCCGCGCGGATCGTCGGCAGCACATCGGTGCCGTTGTGCGGGTTCGAGAACCGCACCGCCGCGTGCCCGGGTTCGACCGTGCCGCCGTACCCCTCCTGCTCCAGCAGCAGTTGATCCTGCAGCGCGGCATCGGTGTGCTCCCACTTGTAGGCCAGCAGCGGCGACCCCGGCGCGACCTCGCCCACCGACAGCGGTCGCAGACCCGGATGTCCCCACAGTCGCTCGGACCGCGACCGCTCCGGCGTGATCCGCTCGGCCGCGCCGATCTCCGCCCGGCCGAACTGGAAGAACTGCGATTCCATGACGTACTGGAACGGGATGTCCAGCCCGTCGATCCAGGCCATCGGCTCCGAGGTCGCGTTGTGGTGCGCGTGCCAGTTCCAGCCGGCCTGCGGCAGGAAATCGCCGCGGCGCATCGGGACGGCGTCGCCGTCCGCGACGTCGCCGGTGCCGCCGACCACGGTCCACACGCCCGAGCCCTCGACCACGAAACGGAAGGCGTGCTGGGTGTGGCGGTGCTCGGGGGCGTCCTCACCGGGCATCAGGTACTGGATCGCCGCCCACAGGGTCGGGGTCGCGAACGGGCGGCCGCCCAGGGCGGGGTTGGCGAGGGCGATGGCACGGCGTTCGCCGCCGCGGCCGACCGGGACGATATCGCCGGCCTTCGCGGCCAGGCGGAGCAGGTTCTCCCAGCGCCAGACATGCGGGATCGCGCGGGAGCGGGGGTGCGCCGGCATGAGGTCGCCGATCTCGGTCCACAGGGGGACGAGCAGCTCCTGTTCGAAGCCCCGGTAGAGCTCTTCGAGGGCAGGGGTCACGTCCGGTTGGCCGGGCGCGGCGACTGCCTGCAGGCGGACGGGAGTGTCGGTCGTGCTCATATCACCTACAGTGGCCCTCGGTGCAGCAGCAGAACACGAAATTCTGCAGAGCAGAACGGATGGATATGGGCCCGGAACCGAAGACTCCGCCGGCGTATGTGGTGACCAGCGCCGACCATGCGCTGCGGGCGGCGGTCATGCTGCAGCTCGAAGGTGGGCTTTCGGTCAGCCAGGTCGCCGAGCGGCTCGGGGTGGCGCGTTCGACGGCCCATCGGTTGTTGCAGACACTCGTCTACCGCGATTTCGCGGTGCAGGATGAGCAGCGAATCTACTATCCGGGGCCGGTTCTCGAACTCGCCACTCATTCGCAGTCGCGCACCTCGCGACTGCGCTCCGCCGCCCTGCCACATCTACAGCGTCTGGTAGACCTGATGGGCGAGTCGGCGAACCTGACGATTCGGACGGGGGATACGACGCGGTTCATCGCCAGCGTCGAATGCCGGCAGGCGCTGCGGGTGGGGTCGCGGGAGGGGATGGTGTTCCCGGCCCATCGCACGACCGCCGGTCTCGTGCTGCTCGCCGATCTCGACTCGGCCGAGGTGGCGGAACTCTACGACGAGGCACGGTATACCGAGCGCCCCGACGAACGGCCGGACCTGCCGAGTTTGCGCGCCCAGCTCACCCGCGTCCGCCGGGCGGGGTTCGCGCTCAACAACGGGCTGTCCGAGCGCGGGGTGGTGGCGATCGGTGTCCCGGTGCGGGATTCGGACGGTACCGCGCTGGCGGGTCTGTCGATCTCGATGCCGTCGATTCGCTACGACCGGAACCAGTTGCCGACTGTCGTCGCCGCCCTCCACCGCGCCGCCGGCGCGATCGAAGCAGGCTGATGTCCAGGTAGCAGGGCATGCCGGCCGATCGGATGCCCTACAGCGAGTGTCAGTGGATCGGTGACGATCGCTCGAGGCCGGGGATCTCACCGTTGCGGAATGCGTCGACGAAGAGCTCGTGATCGGCGCGTGTGCGGTGGGCGTAGGACTGACCGAAATCCACCATATCGCGCACGAATTCGTCCTCGTCGGAGCCGATGGCCGCGATGATCGCCTCCTCGCTCTGGAAATCGACCAGTGTCTGGTCGGAATCGGCGTCGGAGACACAGTGCATACCCGCGGTGGCCTGGCCGAGGTATTCGATCACCGGTCGCATTTCCGCCGGCTCGGTGAGATCGGACCAGTCGAGGTCGTTCACATAAGGGGAGAGTTCCGAGACGATGTAACCGTCCCCGCCGAGCTCGGTGTAGCCGAGCCAGGGGTCGGCGTGGGCCTGGAGGGCGCGCTGGGACACGGCGGTGCGGTGCCCGTGGTGCTGGAAATAGTCCCGGATCCGATCGTCGCGCACGATCCGGCTGGGCGCGGCGATGTTTCCCTGTTTCATGGACAGGATCACGTCGTTCTCCAGCGCCTCGGTCTGCCCCTCCACGAGGATGTTGTACGCGGGCAGCCCCGCCGACCCGATCCCGAATCCTTTGCGGCCGACGATATCTTTCACCTGGTAGGTGATGCTCCGGAATCGCTTGTGCTCAGGGATCGTCTCGAGGTATCGGGTGAAGGCCTCCAGCACCGACGCGCGCTCCTCTTCGCCCACACTCCGGACATCCTTGCCCGGCCGGAACCGGCGTTCGTAGTTCTCGACCATCGTGGTGCTCGCCAGCAGGGCGGTGCGGGTGTTCATCCGGGCATCCAGCAACACATCGTGCACGGGACCGGTGGTGTTCCGCAGATGCAATTTGAAGTCCTGCTCGTTCTGACTGCCGTCGTGAAAGGCGCGCACCATCCGCACATACGAGCGGACATAGGTCGCTGTCAATACCTCGATATCGGCATCGGAGACGGCCTTGCGGCGGGCCAGCAGCGCCACACTGGCGCAGAAGCGCTTGATATCCCAGGTGAACGCACCGAGATACGCCTCGTCGAAATCGTTGACGTCGAAAACGAATTGGCCGGCGGAATCCATGTAGGTGCCGAAATTCTCGGCATGCAGGTCGGCCTGGATCCAGATCCTGCTGGTGCGCTCATCGGCCCACCGATCCTCGGTGGCGGCCATATCGTTGTAGAACAGGCAGGCGGACCCGCGGTAGAAGGCGAACGGGTTATCCGCCATTTTGCGGAACTTCTTGCGGAAGGCGTCCGGGTCGGCGGCGATCATCTCGCCGAAGGCGTCGGCGAAGACCTCGACTATCTCGGCCCTGCGGTCGTGTGCACTGTCTTCGCTGATCCCGTTGTCCATTTCCACGATCTCGGCCCGGTCCTCTCGTCGTGACGCAGTTGCCGTCCTGGCGCCGGGCAACTGAGGCGATGGACTCGATCGTGCCAGACCTCCTTCCGCGCTGCCCTGGACACGATCGGCAGGAGAGCGGTGCGGGAAAACGGCGACCACCGCGAGGTATCCGGCGCCGATGCGACTCGTATCGGAGAAACCGGCGGGTCAGCGGAGTTCGTCCTCCGCGGCAGCGAGCGCGGCGAACTCTTCGTCGGGAGAACTGGAGACCAGCCGCGTCCTGCTGTAGAGGGCGAAATACAGCATGAACAGCAGAAACACGACCAGACAGCCGAACGCCGCGAGTGAGTCCACCAAGAAGGTCGCGATCACCGACAGGACGGCGATCACCAGCGCGAAGAGGGCTGTGACGAGACCACCGGGCGTCCGGTACGGCCGCTCCATACCCGGTTCCCGGATCCGCAGCACGATATGACTGACCATCATGAGCACGTAACTCAGCGCCGCACCGAACACAGCCATATTGAGCAGTGTCGCGCCGTTGCCGAAGATCGACAGCACGAACCCGATGACACCGGGCACGATCAACGCGAGCGTGGGAACCTTGCGCGCGTGGGTGATCGAGAGTCCGCGCGGCAGGTAGCCCGCGCGCGACAACGCGAACAGCTGGCGTGAGTAGGCGAAGATGATGGAGAAGAAGCTGGCGACCAGACCCGCCAAGCCGATGTAGTTCACCACCGTCGCCGCCGTGCCCGAGCCCAGTGCTTCGACGAGCGGATTGCCGGACTCCTGCATCGCCGCCGCACCGCCGGCCCCCGGAACCAGCACCAGCACAACCGCGCCCGTTACCACGAGGACAGTCATGGCCGCGATGATGCCTCGCGGCACATTGCGCGCGGGATCCCGCGCCTCCTCCGCGGCGAGCGGTACCCCCTCCACGGCGAGGAAGAACCAGATCGCGAAGGGGACCGCCGACCAGATCCCGAGGTAGCCGAACGGCAGGAACTCGCTCGCACCCAGGGCATCCGGGTCGGGGGCGATATCGGTCAGGTTCGACCAGGAGAAGCTGCCGATGCTCGCGACCGCGAAGATCACCAGACCGACGAGGGCGATCGCCGTGATGACGAACATCGCCTTCAGCGCTTCACCCACGCCGGCGAGATGGACGCCCACGAAGAGTGCGTAGACGGCGAGATAGACCCACCATCCGTCCACGATGCCGAACAATCCCAGGGATTCGACGTATGCGCCGATGAATGTGGCGATCGCGGCGGGTGCGATCGAGTATTCGATCAGCACCGCTGTGCCGGTCGCGAACCCGCCCCACGGGCCCAGAGCCCGGCGAGCGAACGTGTAACCGCCACCCGCTGTCGGCAGGGCGGCGGACATCTCGGCCATGCTCAGCACCATCGCGCCGTACATGGCCGCGATCACGACGGTGGCGACGGCCAGGCCGCCGAAGCCGCCCTCTGCCAGGCCGAAGTTCCATCCGGAGTAGTCACCGCTGATCACGTAGCTGACGCCCAGCCCGGCCAGTAGGACCCAGCCCGCTGTTCCGGCACGCAGCGTCCGCTTGCCGAGGTATTCGTGGTCGATCCCGGGCTCGAGCTCGTCGGGTTCGGTGATACTCATTTTATTACTCCCCGCAACGATGCTGCCCGTCCGGATTTCATCTCCGTTGGGTAGATACGCGACATCTGGACAGCGTGAGAGTAATGATCCGATATTTCACAACCCTTGCGGGCGTGTTTCGGTGTCGAGTATCCGGATTCGCACCCCGCTCCCGGTGCGGTCGCTCAGTGGTGGAGGTAGAGGCGCTCGTTGGGGAGACGGGGGAGTCCGATGGGGTGGCCCGGGAGGATGGTGGCGGCGTCGGGATGGTGGCGGGTGCGCCATTCGTGGAGGAAGTGATGGGCGGCGGTGTGGCAGGCCGCGTAGTCGAGGCGGAGGTCGTGGAGGTGGATGCTGAGGTGGAGGTCGGGTTCGTGGGGGCGTGGTGAGGTCATGGGCGGGGTCCGGTGGCGGGGGTGCGCAACCAGCCGGTGCGGGCGGTGCAGGCGCGGAGGGAGTCGAGGACGGTGAGCCCGGAGGGTCGGAACGGGTTGTGCGGTAGGTGGAGCCAACGGCGGAAGTGTTCACCGCGGTCGGTGGGGGACGGGAGGGCGAGGGTGGCTCCGGGGCGAGCGATGGAGATGTCGAGGCGGAACATCTCGGTGAACAGGGCTGTGTCGTCGGGGAGGTCGGGGCGGATGAGGAAGGTCCAGCGGCCGGAACGGGGATGGGCGAGGACGGGTCCGATGGCAGGGACTGCGTCGTGGCGGTGGCAGCGCCGGAGGTCGGCGTGGACGGCATGGCCGAGTGCGGACGGCATGACGAGTGCGGCGATATGTTCGGCGCGGACGACGATGCGGCCGAGTTCGGGAGGGTCGATATGCGCGGGGAGGTCGCAGACGCGGCGGTAGAAGGCGCAGCGGGTGGGCGGGGTGTCGCCGAACGGAATGCGGGTTGCCGGTTCGTTCATGGGCGGGTTCCCGTCGTGTACTCGGCTGCTGTGCTGTAGCGGGGGCAGCCGTGGTCGGCATGGGCTGCCATCAACTGGCGGGCGTGGGCGTATCCGCGGACCGGATCCCGGGAACGGCAGTCGTCGGCGGGGCACGCATCGGAAAGTGTGCGCAGTCCGTCGGCGAGTTGGCGCAGGGTCGCCGGATCATCGGTGACCCAAGATATTTCCGCGTGCCAGAGGCGCAATGCGGCGGCCATGGCACGGTTGGACGGTTCACGGGTGGGCAAGGGAGGAAGCTCGGGACGCATGGCGTGGTACCTCGATGCTTTTGAATGGGGACAGAGGCTGGTAACCGAAACGGGGTAGTGCGCAGTGCTCGATCCAGTTCGTCAGTAACGCCGATTCATTGCCTGGCGCGGATTCAGTTGACCACCGAGACCGCCCATTGGGGAACGTTCCTAGACGATTTTTCGTCAAAAGAGGGTGAAAGTTCCTGGACGAAGGCAGAATTGGTTCCAGTACGAACCGCCTCGTCAGTCAATCCACCTGGAGCAGCCGATGACCGAGAGTTCGACCGCACCCAACTCGACCCTCCCGCGCCGCATCCTTGCTCGCATACTCCGAGAGAAGCGCGAGGAAGCCGGTATCTCGGCGGAGGCCGCGCGCCGAGCGATCGGCGTATCGAAACAGACGTTCTGGCGAATGGAGACCGGGCAGCCGACCCGGATCAACCCGTTGTTCATCAGTCACCTGGCCGAGATGTATCGACTGAACGACGAGGACGCGGCGGTCCTGTTGGGACTGACGGAAGAGTCGCAGGCCAAGGGGTGGTGGCATGCCTTCGGTGCCGCCATTCCCAAACACTTCGACCTCTACATGGGTCTGGAGGACGCGGCGCGGAGTTTCAACTCCTACCACACGATGCTGTTGCCCGGACTGCTCCAAACCGTCGACTACCGGCGTGAGGTGATCTGGGCCGAGTTTCCCGGGATGGCGACGAGTGAGGTGGAACTGCGCCTCGAGTTGCACACGCGCAGACTCGATCGGTTGCACAGCAGGAAGCATCCGCTGGCGCTGAACGTGATGGTGGACGAGTCCGTGCTGCGGCGCAGAATTGGATCGCCCGACATCATGGCCACGCAGTTGGAGCATCTCCTCGTCGTGGACAGGATGCCGAACGTAGAAGTTCGGGTGGTCCCGTTGGCCGCGCGCAGGCACAAGGGAGTCGTGACAGGGAATTTCGTGATTCTCGAGTTTCCACGCCACCCGACGGCGAAGCTTACGGACCCACCGGTCGTCTATATACAGGGCTTCACCGGTGCTCTGTATCTGGACAAGAAGGCCGAGTACGACGAATACCGCGATGCGTATGCTGACATCCGGCGTGTCGCGCTGGATGAGAACGGTAGTCATGAACTCATCCAGGAGATTGCAGAGGAGTGGGTTCGGTGACGGTCGATTTATCGGGGGCACAGTGGTTCAAGAGCAGCTATAGCTCGGGGAGCCAGGAGTGCGTCGAAGTGGCGCACGTGGAGCGAGACATGGTCGGCGTCCGTGATTCCAAGAACCCCACCGGCCCGGCTCTGGCCTTCGCTCCGGAGGACTGGGACGCCTTCACTGACGCGGTGTGCCGAGGAGAACTCTGAGGTCGGGTCCGACGGCGGCCCGTATTCCGGTGCGGAGTGCGGGCCGTCCTCGTCGGCACCCAGGCGCGCCTTGTCGTGGTTCCGGCAACCGCTTTCCTCTGCTTCCCGGAAGCCCCGCTCGAGCCTACTAGTGTCGCCACCGTGACCGACCGGAGACGGCTGCTGCGCGGATGTGCCGTCCGCGAGCGTATTCGGCCTGCGAATCAGACTTGGTGGCACAGGGTTTCGTCGCTGGTTGGTAGCATTCGAACCGATCTCGGTCCACTGCATCGGCGGCAGACATAGGGAGCGATGATGGAAGTGGAGAACATCCACCACTCGTACGGCAGGCGGTCGGTGCTGCGTGGCGTCGACATCACGCTGCCCGTGGGGACGCTGGTGGGCATCGTCGGGGAGAACGGGGTGGGGAAGTCGACGCTGTTGAAGGTCCTTTCCGGAGCGCTGCGACCGAACCGGGGCACCATCCGGCACCGTGGGCGGTTCGGTTACTGCCCGCAACAGGTGATCCTGAACGACGCCTTCACGGTCCGCCAGCACCTGGACTTCTTCGCCGCGGCCTATTCCGTTCCGGATCTGCGCCGGGCCGAGGAGACCATGGAGATCCTCCGGTTCACCGAGTATGCCGGTGAGCGGGTCGCGACCTTGAGCGGCGGCACCCGGCAGAAGCTCAACCTGACGTTGGCGGTGATGCACGACCCGCAGGTTCTGCTGCTCGACGAGCCCTATCAGGGTTTCGACTGGGAGACGTATCTGCGTTTCTGGGATCTGGTCACCGAGTTCCGTGACACCGGCCGATCGGTGCTGATCGTCTCGCATCTGGCCCACGACACCGACCGGCTGGATCAGGTCTGGCGGTTGCACGAGGGGGTCCTCCGAGACAGACAAGAGAAGGCTGGATGAGAAACGGTGTTCGACTGTTCCTGATCGCCACCCGCTTCGGCCTCGTCGAGCACGCACGTAACCGGTTCGCCATGCTGTTGGTGGCCGTCTTCGTTCCCGTACTGATCACGCTGGCGCGGGTGGCCGTCACCGATATCGAGGTACCGTTCCGGCTCCGGGACAGCGGTCTCGTGTTGCGCGCCAACGGCAATGAGCTCGCGCAGCTCAGTGCCGCCCTGATGGTGGTCTCGCTGATCATCGGGTTCATGATGTTCGCGGCGACTTTCAGCAGTGGAGCATTCGACCGGCGACTGTCGATGGCGGGGTATCCCCGGGTCGCGCTGGGTATGGCGAAGATCGCCTGTCTGGTGGCGGCCTCGGTGGTGGTCTGTGCGTACGCCACCGCGATCATCTGCTGCCACTGGTCGCCCCGGCAGCCGGTTCTGCTCGCCGCGGCGCTGTTCGGCGCGGCGATGACCTATGGCGCGCTGGGCGTCGCCCTCGGCGCGCTGCTGCGCCGCGAGGTGGAGGGCATGTTCGCCATCGCGATGATCAGCTGCCTCGATATGGCCGTGCAGAACCCGATCGCCAGCGCCGGGGCGGACAGCGATCTCGTGCGCTGGCTGCCCTCCTACGGGGCGATGCAGGCTTCGGCCGCGGCCGGTTTCTCCGATGTCACGCCGTTGGCGGGCTTCGCTGTGCAACTGGCCTGGTTCGGTGCGAGCGCCCTCGTCGGACTGGTCGCTTTCCATCTGCGCACCCGCTCCTCGCTGCGGCCGAAGCCCTGGATCGGTATCGCCGGACCGCGCACCCTCGGGTCCCGTCTCCGGGGAACGACGAAGCCCGGGCAGTAGAGGAAACACTGCGGGGTGCGTCCCGCCCGGCCACCACGGTGGATCGGGCGGGACTATCGGCCGGTGGGGCTTACAGCGCGCTCGGAACCGGTTCGTCGGCCCGGTAGTAGACCTCACGGCGCAAGCGTTCCAGGTCCGGCGCGGTGGCCGCGGCGGTCGGCTCGTACCGATCGCTCTCCCGTCCCCACAGCGCCACATTCGTGATGTTCGCGTACATCTGCGTGTAGTGCTTCCGCTTGCCCGGCAGGCCGGGAAGCACGCGGATGAGCCCGGGGATGTAGCGGATCACCGCCTCGAGCTGGGCACGATGCTCCGCCACCTGACGCTGCACCTGCTCGACGGCTTCCTGGCGGGTGACGCCGGTTTCGTGCCGTACCGCCCGCACCAAGTTGTAGGGGACCTGATCTGCATCGTCCTGATCCAGCCCCACCAGGTCGTTCTCCACGAACGTCACCCAGAAGGCGAGTTCCTCGAAGCGCCGGATCACCGGGTGGTTGCGCAGTTTCGACGGCAGTTCCCCGTCCTCGTACACCTCCATGCAGGCGAGGGCGATCTCGATTCCACTGGTCGCGATCCGCAACGGCAGGTAGTCGGCCGTGCCCGGGATGTAGCCGTCGATGCGATGGTGCGCTTCGCGTTCGGCCGCTTCGAACCAGTCCTCGAGGCCGCCGAGGAATCGCTCCTGCCAACGGGCGGTCCGGCCCTCGCGCAGCCGCGGCCACAGACTCGCCCAGGCCGTGGGGATCGCGCCGGGCAGTGCGGGGTCCGCGGGGTCCCGGCGGACCATCGCCACCATGCCGCGGCGCAGCGCCGTGACGGCCGCCGGGTCCGTCAGCTGCGGGTCTTCGAAGAGGTCGTCCAAAATGAGGGTCAGTACGGCCATGCTGTAGGTCGTCTGTTCGCGTGCCGGGCTCGCGGCCGGGGTCAAGGTCTGCGCCGGGAGCTGGATCGCGCCGGTCCACCGGTGGTAGTCGGCCTCGGCGGAGGTAAGGGCGAGTCCGGTGTCCACCAGCCAGTTCCGCAACCATTGCGCGATGTGCGGCGGGAGTCCCGCACCGCGGGCCCGGGGTGGCTGCGGTGCATGCGATGCCGCCGCCGGCCCCGGTGTTCGCCGGTCGAGGATGGACCGGGCGTAGGCCATCATTGCGTCGCGCACGCGTGGGTCCACCGGCACAGCGGCAAGCCGGCCGGCAGCCCGGTCCATGAATTCGGCGGCTGTCGTTCTGGCTTCGTCCACGGCGCCGGAGGCGAGAACGAGCTCGTGGGCTTGCGCGGCCTGCGCCCGCGTCATCGCCCGGCGGAGCAGTCGCACGAGGTTCCCGTCGCGGGCGGCCGCGCGGATCACCGGAAGTGTGTAGATGCCCTCGGGCAGATCCGCGTTGACGGGTTTGCCCATTTCCGCGGCGGTCGAGGTCAGATCGAGGATGTCGTCGTACAGCTGGTAGGCCATTCCGAAATGCCGGCCGAACAGGGCCAACGCCTCTTCCGCTGCCTCGGCGCGGCCGGCCTGCATCGCGCCCACCCGGCAGGCCAGCGACAACACCGCCGCTGTCTTACCGTCGATCGCGTCCAGGTAGGACTGCTCGCTGCGGGAGGTCACGTACAGGTCGGCGGCCTCGATCACCATGCCCGCACACATCTGCTCACCCGCGATCGCCCCCGCGAGAACTTCCCGCCGGCCGAGTTCGGCCAGCATGCGCACACTCGTGAGCATCATGGAATCCCCACCCAGCACCGCCATATGCGAACCCCACACCACGTTGGCACTGGGGCGGCCGCGACGCTCGTACGCGTGATCGACGACGTCGTCATGGTAGAGCGAGCCCAGATGCAGCAACTCGACGGCAGCGGCGGCGCGCACCACCCGGTCGTCGGCCGGGGTCGCGGGATCGGTGAGCAGGTAGTACGACAACAGGGCCAATGTGGGACGGACCAAACGGCGGGAGGTGCCCGGCCCCTCGTCGGTGAGCGCGGTCAGCTCGGGCCTGCCCTCCAGGCGAACAGGTCCTAGAACGTCACGGACACGGTCCAGGTCCGCCTCCAGATGTGGGAAGACAGCCGAATCGATTCCACGTGGCATGAGCGCACTCCTGACTGGTTACGTTGGTCATCGGCAACACCATCGATCAGTAGAATTCGACACCAAATCGGCGCGGAAGATGTTGGTATCGGGCAACTTCTGTGCCTGCCGGAATCACTGTGCCGCGTGTCGCACGCCGACGCGCCTGCGCGCCTCCCGGCTCGGCGTCGTCGCGGAGCCGCCGGTCGTCGCTCGGGCCGGTCGTCGCCGTGACGGTCGCCTCGGCCCAGTGCGCCGCGATGGCAGGCCTGCGACAACGCGCCGACAGGGTCTCGCCGACACGGGCACGCCCAGCACGGCGAAGGTTCGAACATATGTTCTAGAGTGCAGTAGGCTGGCTCGGGTGAAGACACATTCGACCGCGCTCGCGCCGGATACCCGAACACCAGGATGGCCGGATCTGGCCGATGTCGACCTGCTGCGCGCCCTCGTCGAAACCGAACGCCGGCGGAGGCGACTGGACGCTGCCATGCGCGCGGCCGTCGCTGAAGCCGAGCGTCGTGGCCTCGCCGCGGACACCGGCTATCGGGACACCGCGGACCTATTGACCGATCTGCTGCGGATCAGTGCGCCCGAAGCGCGCCGACGAATCGAATGCGCGGCTCCGCAGGCACCCTCGCGTTCCAGAAAGATGTGGAGGGCGCTGGCGGTCGCGAGCTGACGTCGAGCCCCGGTGCGTCGAGCGCTGTTCGAAGTGACCACGCGGGCTACCGTCGGTACGCGGCGCCCGGGTGATCAGCGGCGAGCAGCGGGCCGTCACCTCCCAGCTTCTCCCGCAAGGTGGCGTGTTCGGTCTGCTCCGGGACCCGCCCACGTCGTCGCAGCTCGGGCACTACGAGACGGGAGAAGTCGGCAAAGGTCCCCGGTGTCGTCACGTAGGCGATATTGAAACCGTCGATATCGGCCTCGTCGACCCAGCGTTCCAACTCGTCGGCGACCTCCCCTGCCGACCCGACGACAACTGGCCCTCGCCCACCTATCCCGAGCGAGGTAGCAAGGTCTCGCGGTGTCCAAGTCCGGGTCGGGTCCGAGGTGAAGGAGGTCAGTGCCGACCGGTTCGCCTCGGTTTCCACGTGCCGCAAAGGCTCGTCCGGGTCGGCCTGGGACAGATCCACCCCCGTCCACCCGCCGAACAGCGCGAGCGCGCCCTCGACGCTCACGAGCTGCTCGTAGGACCTCAGTTCGGCCAGCGCCTGTTCACGGGTTTCGGCCACGATCGGCGTCAGCATGGTGAACACCTTGATCGAGCGGGGATCGCGCCCGAGTTCGGCCGCCGCCTCGCGCAGCGCCCGCACCGGGCGCCGCACCACCTCCGGATTCGGTCCGGACACGAACACCGCTTCCGCGTGCGCGGCCGCGAACCGGACCCCACGTGGGGAGGCACCGGCCTGGAACAGGGTCGGGGTGCGCTGCGGTGACGGCTCGCACAGGAACGGACCCGGCACCGTGAAGTAATGGCCTTTGTGCTCGATATCGTGGACCTTCGCGGGGTCGGTGTAAACGCCGCGTTGTGGATCTCGTTGCACCGCATCGTGTTCCCACGACGATTCCCACAGCTTGTAGCAGACCTCGAGATACTCCTCGGCGATCTCGTACCGTTCGTCGTGCGGAATCTGATCGTCCAGTCCCATATTTCGTGCGGCACTGGCCAGGTAGGACGTGACGATATTCCACGCGACCCGCCCGCCGGTGAGGTGATCGAGCGTGGTGAGTCGCCGGGCCAGCGCGTACGGCTGCTCGTAGGTCAGCGAGATCGTCACCCCGAATCCCAGCCGTTCGGTGACCGCGGCCATGGCCGAGACCGCCAGGGTCGGATCGTTCACCGGGAACTGCGCGGCATCGGCGACCGCCGCGTCGCGGGAGCCGCCGTACACGTCGTAGGCGCCGAGTACGTCGGCCAGGAACAGCGCGTCGAAGCCGCCGTCCTCGAGCCGGCGGGCCAGGTCGGTCCAGTAGCCGAGTTCGTTGTAGCGGTGGCCCTGGTCGGCGGGATGTTTCCACAGTCCCGGTGACTGATGGCCGACACAGGCCATATCGAAGGCGTTGAGGTATATGCGTTTCATCAGGCCTCGCTGAGATCGTCGCGATAGGTTTCGCGGGCCGCCGCGGCGGCCAGCGCGGTGAGAGCAGACAGCACGATGAAGTAGCCGACGATGAGCCACGGTCGTCCACCACCGGCGACCAGCAGCGCGGCGGCGATGAGCGGGGCGAATCCGCCGGAGAGCACCGCGCCGATGTGATAGCCGAGCGAGGTGCCGCTGTAGCGGACCCGGGTATCGAACAGTTCGGCGAACCAGGCGGCCTGCGGACCGTACATCGCGTCGTGCAGCACGTTGACCCCGAAGACGATCGCCAGGACTATGCCGATTTCCGACCCGCTGTCTACTGCCAGGAAGAACAGGGCGAGGGCGAGCGGCCCGCCGACGGCGCCGAACAGATACAGCGGCCGGCGTCCGACCCGGTCCGAGAGCCACGACCACAGCGGGGTGCTGAGGAGTCCGAGCGCCGAGGCGATCAGCACGCCCACCAGTCCCACCTGGCTGTCCTTGCCGAATCGGTCCTGGAGGTAGGTCAGCGAATAGGTGGTCAGCAGGACGAACAGACCGATCTGGGAGAGTCGTAATCCGGTGGTCAGCAGCACGTTCCGGGGCTGGGTGCGCAGCACCTCGACAACCGGGAGGCGCGCCACCTCGTCCCGTTCCTTGAGCCGGTCGAAGATCTGCGCGTCGGTCAACCGCAGCCGGATCACCAAGCCGATCAGCACCAGCACGGCGCTCAGCAGGAACGGGATCCGCCAGGCTCCGTCCAAGAAGGCTTGTTCACCGGAAACAGCGCGCACGATATAGAACACCGCGGTCGCCAGCAGCATCCCGGCCGGCGATCCGAGCTGGGTGAAACTGCCGTACCAGCCGCGCTTTCCGGGTGGCGCGTGCTCGACCGACAGCAGTGCCGCGCCACCCCATTCCGCGCCGACCGCCAGACCCTGCAGCACCCGCAGCGTGGCCAGCAGCGCCGGGGCCACCAGCCCGACCTGCGCATAGGTCGGCAGCACGCCGATCGCGGCGGTGGCGGCGCCCATCAGCAGTAGCGCGCCCACCAGCACGGTTTTACGACCGATACGGTCACCGAGATGTCCCGAGACGATCGCGCCCACCGGGCGGGCGCCGAAACCCGCCGCGTAGGTGGCGAAGGTGGCCAGGGTGCCCGCGGTGGAGGAAACATTCGGGAAGAAAAGCGGTTTGAACACCAGCGCGGCGGCGGTCGCGTACAGGTAGAAGTCGTACCACTCGATGGTGGTGCCGATCATGCTCCCGAATGCCACGGTCCGCGGGGAGGGTCGAGCGCCGGGCGAGGCCTCGGAACTACTGATCGCGATACTCACCGCCGCGAACATAGCGATCGAACGCGGCGCTGCCGAGGCTTCTTCTCGCCGTGATCGCAATTCGGTCGGGCCGGTGGTTCCAGGAGGTGATGCCGAGCCGCTGGTTCGAGTCCGCGCGGTGGTATGCCACGATTGCCGGCGCCGCCGCAGTGGCGACTGTGACCGTCCCCGCCGATTCGCGAACGGAGCGTAGTGGATATGAGCGCAACCGAGGCTCGGACCATCGTGTCCACCGAACCCGAATCGTTCGCGTGGACCGTGCTGACCCGCCGGAACCCCGCCATCGTCGACCAGGTCCGCGACGCGCATCCCTACCCGCCCGAGATCCGGCGCCGTCTCGAGCAGTTGCGCGAACAGATCACCGGAACCGTGCGGCCGCTGCCCGACGGCAGCGCCGGGAAATCGCGCTGGGACCGGTGGGGGAAGGAAATGTACGGGCAGCGGTGGCTCGACGTCCCGTTCCTCTGGGCCGAAAGCTACTTCTATCACCTGCTGCTCGACGCGGTCGGCTATTTCGGCCCCGGCGCCTGGCGCGGAATCGATCCGTTCACCCGCAAACAAGCCGAACTCGAGGATCCCGCGCTGGAGACCGAGCTTTCGGCGGCGCCCGAGCAATCCGACCGGTCTTCGCCGCAGCGCACGACCGCGCTCATCCACGCCGCATTATGGGGCAACCGGGCGGACCTGGGCTTCCGTCTGTCCGGCTCACCCCTGGCGGGGCAGGACGCGCCCGGCAGGATTCTCGACGATCAGACCACAGCTGTAGTCGACCACCTCCACACGCATTCGGCCGGAACCCTCACCCTGATAGCCGATAACGCCGGCCGGGAACTGATCCCCGACCTTTTCCTCATCGATCACCTGCTGGGGCTGCACCCGGCGCTCATCACCGAGCTTCATCTCAAACCGCGGCCCTACTACGTTTCGGATGCCACCACGGCCGACCTGCTGGCCACTCTCGAACGCCTCGCGCGTATCCCCGGGACCGCGCGCGCGACGGCCACGCGACTCGGCACCGCGCTGACGACCGGCCGCCTGCGGGTCCGGACACATGAGTTCTACTGCGCACCGTTGTCCTACCACCACCTGCCCGGCGACCTGCGTGACGAGCTCGCGCGAGCCGACACAGTGATCCTCAAGGGCGACCTCAACTACCGGCGGCTCGTCGGGGATTGTCACTGGCCGGCCACGACGTCGTTCAGCGCACTCACGCAGTACTCTCCGGCCCGAGTGATCGCACTGCGCACGCTCAAATCCGATGTCGCGGTGGGCATCGACGCACACCTGCTCGCCAAGCTGGAAGACACCGAACCGGATTGGCGGACCAGCGGCTCCCACGGCGTCGTGCAGATGACGACGTCATGAGCGGCGCGCCCGCGTCAGCCGCGGAGGCCGTCGACGAGGATCGACAGCAGTCGCGGGCCGCGGGCGTCGAGTTCGGCATCGTCGAGCCGGGACAGCCAGCTGATGAGCACGATGACGTCGCGCGCTTCGGCGTCGGCGCGGATGCTGCCGGCCGAGCGACCGGCGGCGAGCAGTAGTTCCACCGCCTGGCCGATCGGACCCAGACTGTGGGCGGCGAGATCGCGCCACGTCGCCGCCTCGACGGCGGCGAACACATCGCGTTTGACCCGGGCGTAGGCAGCCACCCGGTCGAACCACGCCGCCAGCGCATCGACGGGCGGGTGCGTCTCCAGCAGGCGTGGAGCCGCGGCGACCAGCTCTTCCACCTCACGGTGGTACACCTCGGCGAGGAGGTCCTCCCGGGTCGGGAAGTGCCGGTACAGGGTGCCCTGTCCGATGCCGCTGGCCTTCGCGACCGCGTTGAGCTTGAGTTCGCCCGGTTCGCGTACGAGATCGCGGGCGGTTCGGAGGATCAGTTCGCGGTTGCGCTGTGCGTCCGCACGCCGCGCACCGCCGCTCTTGACAGAAGCGGACATTTGTCCGCTGAGTTCCTCGGGGTAACCGGACATTTGTCCATTCTAGGCGGGGAGATCATCAGGACCATCCACGGCAATGTCATCGCCAGCACCGGCGCCAGCGGCGGAATCGGCGAAGCGACGGCACACCGCCTCGCCGGACTGGGCGCGGCCGTCGTCCTCGGCGCCCGCCGCACCGACCGGCTGGACCGGCTGGTCGCCGAGATCGACGCCGCCGGTTGCCGGGCAGTCGCCGCCCGCGTGGACGTCACCGTTCCCGCCGACCTCGAGTCGCTGGTAGATCTCGCCGTCGGGCGCGAGGGCGCTGTGATGGATTGCCGCCGAATCGCTGGTTTCGCGTCGGATCTGCTGCGGGGCTCGAATACTGGTCGAGGGGCGAGACCCTCCCTCGCAGGCCCGGTGCTCGGCGAATTCGAGCTGCTGGAACCGGACGTGGGAGCCGCCGAGATCCGGTAACCGGGGGCGGCCGGGTGGTGCCCGCCCTCCCGTGGATCGTGGTGCCCCCCGAGAGATTCGAACTCCCAACTCCCTGACCCTGAACCAGGTGCCTCTGCCGATTGGGCCAGAGGGGCGTGCGGGGAACGTGTCCCGGTGCTGTCTCTATCGTCCCAGGCCGGTCAACGGATTTTCGGTACCGCGAGACGAGTGTCCGGGCTTCGACGGCTGCTGTGGTCGACGGGGCCGGTCCGGCGAGGATGATGAACGATCCTGTGCCGGAGCGGCCGTCGATTGCGGCCGCGCGTCCGCCCGTGCTGTCCCATGGCAGCGAGCGGCGCAACGGTGGACTCGATCGAGCCCTGGGTGGCGAACGACGATCGGATGTGTCCTGCACCCCAGCGCATTTACCAGGATGTCGCGCCCGCGGATACGAAACGCCCTGGCTTTTCATTCCTTCCGGACCTAGGCGGCGAGCTCGAGAATAATTACACTCGGCGTCAGGCTCCGGCGACGAGCCTGTAGCAGGGGTCGGGTAGCTGGAAGGTGTCGATATGGGTATCGAGCTTGTTCCGGAGGAAAGCGGTCCGCGCGCCCGGGCCGGCCTCGGCCGCGACCGGAAACCGAATCGCCGCGGCTCGTCTCCGCGCTCCCGAAGACGGCGCCGCTGATCCGAACGGCGAATTCGCCCAGCTCACCACGTCGACCCTCGATGGGGGTGTCGAGTAGGAACTGTCGGGCTCCGCGGGGAATGCGGGAACACCTCGCGAGCGTGGATCGGCAAGAACTGGAAACGCTCATGGGCAAGGAAGCTCTGGATCCCGCCGTGGCGATGGCGGACTACCTGGACGGCGATCCCACCACGACGACCGTATCGTCGTTCGTCGTCGAAGCGCGCCGGCGCGGAATCGACCCTTCGCAATTACTGGATGCCGACTTCTTTCTCCGCGGCGCCGACTAGTTCGCTGGGCCGGATACCGAACGCCCGGCAGATCTTGTACATCTGCGACATCGTCATGGCCCGCTCGCCGCGCTCGAGCCGGGTGATGGTCTTCTTGTTGTAGCCGGTCTTATCGGCCAGCACTTCCTGGCTCCAGCCCCGCCGCGCCCGCAGCGCGCGCACCTCCGCACCCAAGGCCGCGTCCAGCCTCGCCTCCTCGGTGGTCGCTTCCTCCGACTCCGCGGGCGTCGCATTCATGTCGACCATTCTCGGATCGGGCAGGGTCTTAATCAAGTGCCCGATAGTTTCGGCCAGGCGTCCGGCAACTGGCAGTCGAAGGGACCGTTGACGGATTGATAGGGACCAATTTAGGTTGAAAAGAGACCAAATGGGGGATAAGCTGACAGAGCGGTTGGCTATCGCCGCAGTTCACACCCCGAACTGACGGCGGCCGCGCCGCTGACAGCGAGCGCGGCCGGGCCCTCCGGAGCACCGCGACCGGTACGGAACAGGAGGGTCCGATGAGCTGGAACGGGGACCCGGTATGGCTGGCCGATGTGCTCCGCGACGCGGGTTTGGCCGTACTCGAACACGACGGCTGGCGAGAACGCGGTCACGGTGACTTTCTCGATATTCGCGGCGTGCTCTGCCATCACACCGCCGGAGGCGGCCCGAACGACTGGCGCATCGTGCAGGACGGGCGCCCCGGGCTGCCCGGTCCACTCGCGCAGCTGGTTCTCGAGAAGGACGGCACCTACCGCGTGATCGCGGTCGGCGTCGCCTGGCACGCCGGGCGCGGCAGCTGGCCCGGCTGGCCCACCGATAACGCGAACTACCACACCATCGGCATCGAGGCCGTGTCACGCGGCACGCCGCCGTGGGATTGGACCCCGGCCCAGCTGGACGCCTATGTCCGCGGCTGCGCCGCCATCCTGCGCCGGATCGGCCGCGGCTCGGGCGACTGTGTCGCGCACCGCGAATACTCCAGCGAAGGAAAGATCGACCCGGCGGGCATCGATATGAACGCCTTCCGCCGGGATGTACAGGCACTACTCGACGGAAGAGGCGATGACATGGCCTTCCTGCAAGAGAAGATCACCAACTACCACGGCGAACAGGTCACCGTCGCAACCCTGTTGCACTATCTCGACAAACATGTCGGGCTCGCCCTGGACCAGCTCGCCGGATCGGGGACCTCCCGTGGGGCGGACTTTCCCGGCTGGGACTTCCTCGGCGACCGCACGACCGCCGAAGCGCTCGGTGTCATCGGCGCGGCCCTGAAGATCCCCGGTTTCCGTGACCCGACCACCGACCGGCGCGTTTGAGACAGTGCGCGCCGTCCCTGCCGCACAGATGGGAGGACAGCATGATCACCGAACTGACATCTGTCCTCGGCGGCATGGTCACCGGCGTCGGCGGGGCGTTCGCGGCGGGGTTGTTCAGCAGGCGCAAACATCGTGCCGATGCCGTCCAGGTCCTGACCCGGGCGGCCGCTCAGATGGTCGAACCGCTCTCGCGGCAGATCGCGGCGATGACCGCCGAACTCGAGGCGCACCGCCGCATCGTCGCCGATTGCGAACAACGCTGCCGGCTCGCCGCCACCCAGCACACGAGCTGGGACATCGTGGTCCGGTCGTCGCTGCTCACACTGGGCGTCGATGTCCCGCCACCGCCTCCCCTGACCAGGGAAATATCCGAGTAGCCGCGGGCGCGGCATCCCCCGCGGCCGCGGCCGGCCGAGCGGTCTGCGGAGTTCTCGACCAGCGGCGCCCGGCGATCAGTAGCATGATGGAGCCCCGATCGCGAGAATTGGGAGCATGGTGTCAGGGGTTCTTTCCACGGTGGTCACCGGCCTGATGCCGTTGCTGGGGGCGGGATTCGGCGCCTCCGCGACATTGATGGTGCAACGGAGTTCGGCGCGCGCGGCCAAGCTCAAGTTCCTGGCGGAGAGCCGCCTCGCGCACCGGGAAGAAGTGAAGTCGGCGATCATCGACTATCTGGAGTCCACGCAGCGATTACAGGGACAACTGGACGTCCGCGAGCGTGGCGGCACTCCGGACGATCTGAAGCGGCTCATCGAAAGCGTCTGGCTGGCCGAGAAGCGCGTCGAGATCATCTGCTCGGACGCGCTGCGAGACCGCGTCATCGCCCATGCGCGCGGACTGCACGACGCGGTCCGGGACCCGGTTGCCCACCCGGACTGGTGGGCCCATTGCTCGGCACTTCAACGTGACCTGCTGGCGGAAGCGAAGACAGAGCTGGTACCGAAGCACGATTGGTGACGGATTCGACACCGGCCTGCCCCGCGACAACCACCGAAGTCCGAGATCTGCGCTGCCCGGTGCCGCTGGTCGTCCGAGGGATGCCGGAGTCCGTGCCGAGTCGAGCGCCGGCCGGAGAACCGGTCGCCGAGCGCCGCGCACCGCAGGAACGATGCGCGGCAGCCTTCGCTCACTCGGGACGGGTGCCGTCGGAGGCGACATCGACCTCCCACCCGGCCTTACCGATCCACCCCAGATGGGTTTTCAGGATCTGACCGATATTCATACGACGCGGCACGCCATGGGTGTGCTGGGGCCCGGCGTCACGCGCGTGTACGCGGTCCTTTGTACTGCTCGGCGCCGACCGGTTCGAGCCAGGTGGTCTCCGGGTCGTCGCCGTCGGCGCCTTCCCACATGGCGAGGTGCTCCATGAACCGATCGGGAACCGCTCCGTGCCAATGCTCTTCACCGGGCGGGCAGGTGACGGTCCGGCCGGGGTGTACTTCGAGGATCGTGCCGTCGCGGGTGCCGACCAGCGCGATGCCGGAGACGACGTGCAGGGTCTGGCCGAGGATATGGGAGTGCCAGTTGGTGTACGAGCCGGGCGCGAAACGCACCAGGTTGACGCGCATGCGCGAGGGCGGGCGGCCGGCGCAGATCACGTCCCACCACACATCGCCGGTGAACCATTCGGCGGGCGCCTTGCTGGTCGGGGATTGCTGGACGAGTTCCATTGTTGCCTCCTCGGAATGGACCTGGACCCGATTACGGGGCGATGAGTACTTTGAGCGCTTCGCGGTCGTCCATCGCGCGGTAGCCGTCGGGTACGCCGGCGAGGTCGATGGTGCGGTCGAAGACGCGGCCCGGTCGGACGGTTCCGTCGAGGACGGCGGGAAGCAGTTCATCGATGTAGGCGCGGACGGGGGCGGGGCCGCCGGTGAGGGTGAGGTTCCGGCCGAACAGCGCCCCGAATCCGAGGGGGCCCTGTGCGTACTGTGGTACGCCGACGCGGCTGATGACGCCGCCCGGCCGGACGGTCGCCAGCGCTGTCTCGTAGGCGTCGAGGTGCCCGACGGCTTCGAGTGCGGCGTGGGTTCCGTGTCCGCCGGTGAGTTCGCGGATGCGTTCGATGCCTTCGGCGCCGCGTTCGGCGACGACATCGGTGGCGCCGAAGTCACGGCCCAGGTCGGTGCGGTCGCGGTGGCGGCCCATCAGGATGATCTGTTCGGCGCCGAGCCGCTGCGCCGAGAGCACCGCCAGCAGTCCGACGGCGCCGTCGCCGATCACGGTCACGGAGTCGCCCGGTTTCACACCCGCGCGGACCGCGGCGTGGTGGCCGGTGCCGTAGACGTCGGCGAGCGTGAGCAGGGACGGCAGCAGTGCGTCGTCCACATCGCCCGGGAGTCCGACCAGCGTGCCGTCGGCGAGGGGCACGCGGATCGCCTCGGCCTGGGCGTCGCTGAAGAATCCGCCGTGCGGGCAGGAGGTCTGCAGGTTCGCCCGGCACAGGTCACAGGTGTTGTCCTGGAAAGCGAAGGAGGCGACGACCAGGTCGCCCTTGCGCACGCCGCGCACCTCGCGTCCCGTGTCCTCGACGACGCCGAGGAATTCGTGCCCCATCCGGGTGCCGTCGACGGAAGCGCTCATCGATCGATACGGGTGTAGATCGCTGCCGCAGATACAGGACCGCACGATCCGCACGATCGCGTCGGTCGGTTGTTCGAGGGCCGGTTCGGCGACATCTTCGACACGGATGTCGCCGGGTCCGTACATCAACGTGGCTCGCATGGGCTGTCTCTGCCTTTCGTGGCTGGTCGGGCACCGCGGAGCGGGCGCCCGTGGGCCGGTCGCTGTCGGCCGACACCCACAAAACCCCTGTTCGTGCGCCGCTGGGAGTGTCTGCTGAACCGGGTAATGCCAGAACCTCCCACGCCGCGGCGAAGGCGTAGCGACGCTGCTGCCGCGCCGGCACTCACATCTGCGGTGCGCTGGCCGCCGCGGGTGTGATCGAGACGATGCGGCCGCCATCCGGACGAGGCGCCGGTGTCAGCGGGGTTCGACCCGCAGGGTGGTCGCGCGCGCCGCGGGACTGGTGATGGAGTCGACGGCCGAACCGCTGCCGTACTTGTCGTGGTAGCCGCGGTCGATCGCCTCGTCGTGCGAATCGTCGCGGATGAACGTCACGTCGGCGCGGAGGGCGCCCGTGTCGATGACGCCGATACCGGTGTGCCGCGCACCGCGATACCAACCGCCCGCGTCGCCGCGTACCGACCGGACGTACAGACTGCCGTGCACGACGACGTGCCACACGATCCGTGGCGTCTGCAGCGTGCCGTCGGGGCGTTGCGCGGCTACCCGGAGCTCGCCGTCGCGATCGATCGTGGCGAGGTCGTCGGGGTTCCAGTCGGGCATGGTCTGCTCCTGGTGGTCTCGGAGGGGGAGTGGATCCGGGTCATCGGCCGGTCGGGCAGTCGGTCGAGGCCGCGCGGTCGCGTTGTGCTGCGAACCCCGCCAGCCGGGCCTGACGCCGGTGACGAGCCAGGTTCGCTGTGCCATGGTCGTCCTTCACGAGGGCCGGGACGCGGTCGGCGCCGCATCGGCGACCGTATCGTCGTCGCAGGTCGGAGCCGTCGATTCAATGCTCGACCGGGCGGAGGAGAGGCTCGACCGGGCGGGGGAGAGGATGGGGCGCGAGAGGTCTCTTTCCCACCTTCCCGGTAGGTGGGCGGGCGCACAAGCACCGCGCGTGTTTCCCGCGAGTCTGTGCGATGACCGGTCTCCGCTGCGGGCGGCGCCCGGAGCTGCCGCGACCCGGGGCGGGACCCCGGCGTTGTCGCCGCGGACCTGGTCGCGGCCCCGCGGTGCGGAGACCGTCCGCGCGCGGAAGAGACCTGGCCGGTACTCCGGGTCGGGCGCTGCCGGCGGCTTCGGCGTCGTGCGCGACGCCGGCAACACCAGCACGGCGGCTGCCACGAGCGCTCCCAGCAGGAGGACCGCACCGGCCTGCATCGCCGCGGCGTAGGTATCGGACACCGCGAGGACGAAGCTCATACCCAGCGCACCGCCCAGTTGGTGGACGGAGTTCACCACACCGGACGCGGCACCGGCGCGCGCGGCGTCGACACCCGCGATCCCGGATGCCGTCAGCGGCCCGAACGCGAGCCCTTGACCTGCCCCGATGAGCATCATCGGGAATGCGATGCCGAGCGCGTAGGAGGCGCCTGCCGCGATCGTCCCGAGCCATCCCATGCCCACCACGGTCAGGACGAGACCGGTGACCAGCAGTGCCGCGCCGCTCGTGCGCCGCCGCAGTCGTGGGACGGCGAGGGCGACGGCGAAGTTCACCACTGTCATCGGGAAGAACGCCACGCCCGTGGCGAGTGCGGACAACCCGCGCACTTCCTGGAGGTATTGGCCGGTGAACAGGAAGAACCCCATCATCGCGCCGATGAACAGCAGCCGGGCGAGATAGGCGCCGGTTCGTTCCCGGCTCGCGAAGAGCCCGAGGGACAGGACGGGCTGGGCCGCGGTGCGTTCGACGGCGACGAGAGCCGCGAGCAGCACGAGACCGAGACCGAGCGCGGCGAGTGCACCGCCGCCCGTCCAGCCCGCCGTGCCCGCGCGGACGAATCCGTAGACCAGCGCCGCCGGACCGAGAGTCGCGAGTACGGCGCCGGTGAGGTCGAACCTGCCCGGCGTCCGCCGTGTCTCGGGCAGTACCTTCAACCCGGCGACCAGCATCACCACCCCGATCGGCAGGTTGATGAGAAAGCCTGCCCGCCACGAGACCAGGTCGGCGAACAGTCCGCCCGCCACCAGACCGACGCTCGCACCGATACCCGCGACCGCGCCGTAGGCGGCCGTCGCGCGGGTCCGCTCGGGTCCTTCGGGGAAGCCGGCGGTCAGCAGCGCCAGCGTCGAGGGCGCCAGAATCGCGGCGCCCACGCCCTGCGCGGTACGTGCGGCGATGAGCCAGGCACTGGTCGGGGCGAAGCCGACCGCGACCGATGCCAGGGTGAACACGGCGAGCCCGAGGACGAACATGCGGCGCCGGCCGAGGATATCGCCGGCGCGGGCGCCGAGCAGCAGCAGCCCGCCGAAGGTGAGCAGGTAGGCGTCCTGCACCCAGGCCGCGGCGGTAGCGGACAGCGCCAGCTCCGCCCGGATGTGCGGAAGGCCGGTGATGACGATCGAGTTGTCGAGGATCACCATGAAGTAGCCGCAGAGGATGATCGCGAGGAGTGCGATCGACCCGGAGCGGGGTGGGGTGGACGGCGACGGCGGCCGGTTCGGCGCCGAGGGTGCGCTGGTCATGTTCTCCAGCAGACGCCGGACCGCGCTGCCGAGGGAGTGTCGGCCGTTCCGGGTAACGCTAGTACCTCCCGAAGCGGTGCGGCCGGACGTACCGTCGAGTTCATGGACGTGAAGGCCGAGACCCGTGAGTTCCTCGCCACCCGCCGCGCGCGGATCACGCCGGAGATGGCCGGTCTGCCCGCCTACGGGAGCCACCGGCGCGTGCCGGGGCTGCGTCGCGAAGAGGTGGCGATGCTCGCCGGGGTGAGCGTCGACTACTACACGCGGCTGGAGCGCGGGAACCTCGGCGGGGTGTCGGAGGAGGTGCTGGAGTCGCTGGCGGAGGCGCTGCAACTCGACGAGGCCGAACGCGGCCATCTGTTCGACCTCGCTCGCACCGCCAACGCCTCCGGTGCGGCCCGGTCGCGTGCCCGCCGCGCCCCGGCGCCCACCCTGCGACCGGTCGTGCAACGGATACTCGACTCGATGGACAGCGCGCCGGCCTTCGTCCGGAACGGACGCCTGGACGTGCTCGGCGCCAACGCGCTGGGCCGCGCGCTGTACGCGCCGATGTACGACTCGCCCGAACGGGTGCCGAATCAGCCGATCAACACCGCGCGGTTCCACTTTCTCGATACGCCCGCCGCACAGCAGTTCTGGGGCGACCGGTGGGAGAAGACCGCGCGCGACGCCGTCGCCATTCTGCGCGGCGCGGCCGGCCGCAACCCCTACGACCGGGCTCTCACCGAACTGGTCGGCGAATTGTCGACGCGCAGTGAGGAGTTCGGGCGTATGTGGGCAGCGCACGATGTGCGGCTGCACCGGACGGGGACGAAGGTCTTCCATCATCCGGCGGTCGGCAGGCTGGAACTCGATTACGAGGCGCTGGCACTCACCGCCGATACCGGCCTACAGCTGAACGTGTACACGGCGGCTCCGGGGTCCCCGTCCGACGACGGTCTCAAACTGCTCGCCTCGTGGGCGGCGACGTCGGCCACCGTGTCGTCGGGCGGGGAGGACCAGGGCCGGGAAAGCTGACCGGCCCGGCGGTTCGCGTCCGGGTGCGATCGTCCGGCTCGTCATGCGACGGTGTCGGGCGCCGCTTCGAGTAGCGCCAGGGCTCGCTCGCGCATCTCCACCTTGCGTACTTTTCCGGTGACAGTCATCGGGAACTCGTCGACCACATGGACATAGCGGGGGATCTTGTAATGCGCGAGTTCTCCTTCGCAGAACCGGCGCAGTACCGCGGCGTCGAGCGCGGAGGCGCCCTCGCGCAGCCGGATCCAGGCCATCAGCTCCTCGCCGAATCTGGCGTCGGGGACGCCGATCACCTGGGCGTCGAGGATATCGGGGTGGGTGTAGAGGAACTCCTCGATCTCGCGTGGGTAGATGTTCTCGCCACCGCGGATCACCATATCCTTGATCCGGCCGGTGATGGCGACGTAGCCGTCCTCGTCCATGACCCCGAGGTCGCCGGTGTGCATCCAGCGGGCCGCGTCGACGGCCTCCGCGGTTTTCTCCGGATCTGCCCAGTAGCCGAGCATGACCGAATAGCCCCGGGTGCACACCTCACCCGGCTCGCCGCGTGGCAGCGTGCGGCCGGAATCCGGGTCGATGATCTTGATCTCCAGATGCGGGCCGACCCGCCCGACCGTCGCCGTGCGCTGGGCGATGCTGTCATCGGACCTGGTCTGCACGGAGACCGGCGAAGTCTCGGTCATGCCGTAGCAGATGGTCACCTCGCTCATCCCCATGCGCTCGATGACCTGCTTCATCACCTCCACCGGGCACGGTGACCCCGCCATGATCCCGGTTCGCAGCGTGGACAACCGGTAGTCGTCGAACCCGGGCTCGGCGAGTTCGGCGATGAACATGGTCGGCACCCCGTACAGCGAGGTGCATCCTTCGGCCTGCACCGCGGCGAGAGTGGCCGCGGGGTCGAACGCCGGGGCCGGGATCACCATGGTCGCCCCGTGACTCGTACAGGCCAGATTGCCCATCACCATGCCGAAGCAATGATAGAACGGCACCGGGATGCAGACGCGATCCCGATCGGTGTATCCGCAGATCTCGCCGACGAAGAAGCCGTTGTTGAGGATGTTGTGGTGGCTCAGCGTCGCACCCTTGGGGAATCCGGTGGTACCCGAGGTGTACTGGATATTGATCGGGTCGTCCGCGGACAACCGCCGCTGCGCGAGTTCCAGGCCCGCCGGGTCGGCGGCGCGGCCCGCGGACAGCAGCGCCGACCAGTCCGCACCGCCCAGCAGCACGACGCGCTCCAGGTCGGGGCACTCCGGCCGCGCCTCCTCCAGCATGGCCGCATAGTCCGAGGTCTTGAACGCGGGGGCCGCGATCACCATTCGGCAACCGGATTGCCGGAGCACGTATTTCACTTCGTGCGCGCGGTAGGCCGGGTTGATGGTGACCAGGACGGCCCCGACCTTCGCGGTCGCGTACTGCACGACAACCCATTCGGGACAGTTGGGCGCCCAGATCCCGACCCGGTCCCCGGCGCCGATCCCCGCGGCCAGCAGCCCCGCGGCGAGGGCGTCGACCTCGTCGGCGAGGGCTCGGTAGGTCCACCGCCGTCCGCCGGCCACATCCACCAGTGCGTCGTTACCGGGAAAGGCGGCGACCGTGCGATCGAAATTGTCGCCGATCGTGTCTCCGAGCAACGGGACTTCCCATGCGCCGGATGCGTAGCTGGTCTGGTGTGTGCTCATCGGCCGTCCTCTCCCGGCGCCCGAACGGGCGCGTATGCCCGGGCCGCGGGGCGACCCGGGCAATTCGAATCTACTCACATTCCGATCAGATGGTGATGTAGGTCACCGTGCCGGGGCCACCCCCGAACGGGGGTGATCCGGAGTAGCCGGATCCGGGCGGGCCGGGACGACCGGCCGATCCGGGGAGTCCGTATCTCCGGAAGTTCGGTCTACGAACCGGAACTGGAATTCAGAGGTTTCACAACGATCAGCAATCCATGGGCCACCGGTCGACGCCGCGCGTTCGGCGCGCCCGATGCCTTCGAGTCCAGCGCTGAATCATGTGATGCGTGATTATCCGAATTCTCCGGCGGCTCTTCTGCCAACATCGCGCAACAATTCGAACCGGTCGATTATTTGTCAACAACGGTTAAGTTCTGGTTGATTATCACCTCTCGAAGCCGGGTAAGTGATCGAATGTTCTGCATCGCAGAACCAAACGAATACAGTGCGGGCCCTGGGCCCCGGGAGGTTGTCGCCGTGACCGAGACCAGCGGTCCTACGCTGCGTCCGTCCCTGCTGGACCGATTGATTCAGCTCGACAAGGACAAGGAACTGTCCGTCGAACACGTGCGATCCGCCTCGCGGAAACTGGGCCTGACCGAACGAGACCTACAGCAGTGGCTGACAGATCACCGCACGCCGAGTCCTCCGGTCGCGCCGGCCGCCGCGGCCGCCGAACCCGGGACCCGCAGGATGGGATACCGCGAAGCCGGTCGGCGGCCGCGGTCCGCGAGGGTGTCGATGACCGCCGGAGACGATGTGCTGTCCCGGATCCCCGACAGCGATGTCGCGACCTTCCGCGCCGACGCCTGCCGGGGTCTGCCCCGGAAGGAGTTCGCCCGGCTCGACGCGGTGTACGCCAAGGGCATGGCCGCGACCTGCCGGTGGCTCACCGGCCACAGCGGCCGTCCCTGCCGACATGATCTCGACGGTGGCGTCCCCCCGAACCCGCACGGACTCGACGAGGCGATCCAGGCCGAGAACATACGGGAAATACTGCGGCTGCAGCCCACCGTGCCGAGACGCGTACCGGCGGGTCCCGAGACGGGCCCTATCGACGACAGGCAGGAAGTTCTCGGCCTCTACCGATTTCTCGGCGGACTCGTCTCCGACAGTCCGGGGCGTGGGCACACCATCGTGCGCCTGCGCGGCGCGCAGGCGGCTTTCCTGTTGCACGGCATGCGGCTGGATCTGCCCTCGGACCTCAATTACTCGGTGGGACCGGGGTTGACCACCGTACGGCTCGATGAGCGGACGGTCGAGCTGATCCGGTCGCGAACCACGACCCCGGTGGATGCCGCTGCCCTGGCCACGGTGCTGTTCACCGGTGCCACCACGGTCGAACTCGGTACCGTCCCCTGTGCCGCGCTCACCTCCGATTCGCTCGTCTTCACCGGGCCGATAGGCCACGGCCGGGCCGCCGATATGTACGTATGGGTGATACCCCGATCGGTGCGGCCGCTGCTGCACGACGCCTGCAGATACCAGCAGGCCCGGGCGTCGCACGCACCGAAACTGTTCGCCGGCGCCATCGGTGGCGGCGGCCGCCACCTGCAGAACACCGCCGCGCGGTGCGCGGTGAAAATCCCCGAACTGCACCACTGGTACCACAGCTGGATTCGCCGGACCGGATTGCTGCGCAACGTCGAACAAGCGGAGCACGCGCGCAACACCGATATGTTGTTCGGACTGCGCCTGGTCCCGCGTCCCAGCTCGTCGCGCGGTCGAACCGGCTCGGCCTGACCGGGCGGAGACACCCGATTGCGGGTGTCTCCGCCGGGGTGGGTGTCCGCCTGCTAGACCCCTGCCGGTACCCGGGTGGGCACGTCGGCTCGATTCGCCCGGCGCTCCAGCCGGTCCGACGTCACCGCCAGCCCGACCGCCACGACCACCAGCGCCACTCCCACCCAGTTGGGCGAGGTGTAGCCGAATCCCGCCGCGATCACCACGCCGCCGAGCCAGGCCGAGATCGCGTTGCCCAGGTTGAAAGCGCCGATATTGACGGCCGAGGCCAAGGTGGGCGCGGCGGCGGCGTGGTCGAGCACGCGCTTCTGCAAGGGGGGCACGGTGGCGAAGCCGAGGGCGCCGATCAGTACGACCGTGATCGCGGCGGCGATCTTGTTGTGCGCGGTGACGGTGAACAGCGCCAGGACGACCGCGAGCCCGCCGAGCGAGATGTACAGCATCGGCATCAGATGCCGGTCGGCGAATTTGCCGCCGATCAGGTTGCCGGCGAAGAAGCCGAGACCGAAGAGCACCAGCAACCAGGTGACCGAGCTCTCGGCGTACCCGGTGACTTCGGTCATCATCGGCGCGAGATAGGTGATCGCGGCGAACACGCCGCCGAAGCCGAGCACCGTCATGGCCATCGCGAGCAGTACCTGGGGGTTGCGGAACACGGCGACCTCGTCGCGGAGCCGGGCATTGCGCGGCGCCGGCTGCTCGGGCACCAGTGCCGCGATACCGATCAGGCCGATCAGGCCGATCAGCGCGACGAACAGGAACGTGAGCCGCCAGCCGAAGTGCTGGCCGAGCAGGGTGCCCAGCGGTACGCCCAGCATGGTGGCGACGGTCAGTCCGGTGAACATGATCGCGATGGCGCCGGCCCGCCGCTCGGGAGCGACCAGTGTGCCCGCGACCACCGCGCCGATGCCGAAGAATGCTCCGTGCGCCAGCGAGGCGATGATCCGGCCGGTCACCATGACCGCGAAAGTCGGTGCGAGAGCGGATAGTACGTTGCCCGCGACGAGCAGCAGCAACATGGTGAGCAGCATCCGCTTACGGGCGACCCGGGTGCCGAGGCCGGTCATGAGCGGCGCCCCGGCCACTACGCCGAGGGCGTATCCGGTGACCAGGAAACCGGCGGTGGGAATCGAGACAGCGTAGGTGTCGGCGATATCGGGGAGCAGTCCCACGACGACGAATTCGGTGGTGCCTATCCCGAATGCCCCGAGAGTCAGGGCGAGCAGGGCGAGCGGCATGAGCTGAGCCTTCCACGATAGATTGCGCCTAGGCGTTACAGGCGTCGACAATAATTGCAGACGCAGTTAGTTGCAAGCGCGGGCTATCGTGGTCGTCATCTATCCTGGGGGAACGATCCCCGACAGAAGGAACGCTATGACCGCGGATCCCGCGCTGACCGGCCTCGCCGACGGCTGGTACGCCCTGTCCCTGCTGCACGATCGGATCGAGGCACATATCGAACGGGCCCTGCAAACCGGGCATCAGCTGAGCGTGCGGGAGTATTCACTGCTGGTAGTGCTGAGCCGCCAGCACGACGGGCCGGGCGGGCATCTGCGGATGAACCAGGTCGCCGACGCGGTGGTGCTGAGCCAGAGCGCGACGACCCGGCTGGTCACGCGGCTCGAGGATCGCGGCTTGTTGCAGCGATATCTGTGCCCGGACGACCGCCGGGGAATCTACACCGATGTCACGCCTACCGGTATGGAGCTGTTGGAAGGGGCCCGGCCCACCCACGACACGGCCTTGTCGGGCGCATTGGGTCAGGCGGCCGCCGATCCGGAACTCGCGCCGCTGGTCGCGGCGGTCGAGGCCTTGAACACCGCGTCGGCGCGCAGTGCGGGGAGCCGGGCGTACCGTTTGGTGTGAGGGCGCGCTGCCCGGTCACCGGCCGCCCCGAGTCGATGAAACGGGCCGCTGAAGGTCGCACTAAGCTTGCCGGTGTGACCGATCCCGTCCCGTCGGGCGAGGAATCTCTCAACGGGATCCCCGCCGAACACCGCGCCGCACTGACGGAACGGATCCGCGACAGCGATCGGGTCGCCGGGTTCAGCGGACCGTGGACGGCGACGACTCGGTGGCGCGGGGGTTTTCGCGTCGACGCCGAGGTCCGCACACATACTGTGGCCTTCGACGAACCAGCCGATCTGACCGCGCGGGATTCCGCGCCGACACCACACGAGTACCTGCTCGCCGCGGTGGGCGCCTGCATCACCGACGGCCTCGTACTGCATGCCACCCTGGCCGGTATCGGCATCCGGCGGTTGAGCGTCGAGGTGACCGGGACCTTCGAGAACATTCTGCGATGGGCGGAGCTCTCCCCGGAGGGCAATCCGGGGTTCGGCGGTCTCGAGATCACCGGCACCCTGGACGCGGACGCCGATCCGGAAAGGCTCACCGCATTGTGGAACCGGGCGCTGTCCGGGTCGCCGGTCGCGCAGACCGTCGGCAGGCCGACTTCGATCGTCTCCCGGCTGACGATCGAGCGAGCCGACTGATCACGCGACCGGTGTCCTGGCCGGATCAGCCGATCGGCGTCTTCTGGAAGGCACTGAACGGTGTGGGAGCGTCCACGATGATCCGGCCGTCGGCGATATGCCCGGGGAACGCCCAGAGATTCGCCTGCCGCGGCGCCGTCGGCACCGGGCCGTCGGCGATCGTGAAATCGATATCGTGCAGGACGTCGGTTCGGAAGTCCCGCAGATTCCGGGTGTGCTCCCGGAATGTGTCGGCGGTGACATCGGTCAATTTTCGGGCTTCTTGCGCGAAAGTCCACACCGCGAGCCAGTCGGTGGTCACGCTGCCGTCGTGCGGCGTTTTGATCCGGCCCTCGGGATCGTACTTCGCCAGTTGATCCTCATATTCTTTCCAGGTCGGGAACCGGTTCGGATCCTCACCCTTCTCGAGTGCCACCGAATTGGGGATTCCCGAATCGGAGACCAGCTGGATCGTGGCGTCTTCCATCACATTGTTGCTGAGTACCAGGGGAATCCGGAGGTTCTGGTCGACGGCGGCCCGCAGCAGTGCGGTCAGTTTCTCCGGTGTGAAGATCATGCCGCCCCACACATCGGGTTTCGCGGCTTTCACCTGAGCGATGATGGGTGCGTAATCGGTTGTCTCCGGCGGTACTTCGACGATCTGCACGTCCTCCACCCCGGCGTTGCGGTACCCGAGTTTCGCATTCTCGATATAGGGCGTGTTCCCCGCGAACGCGACGTAGACCGCCTTCTTCGGTCTGAATCGCAGACCACCCAGGTACGTGCCCTGGGCGGCGCCGGCGCAGTTGAGTGCGGCGATCATCGACAGCTCGTTGTCCACGTCGGCGGCGGCGCAACCCATCGGGAACCAGTTCACCACACCGGCCTTCGCGCCGATCTCGGCCAGGCCGTCGTTGCTGTTGCCGCCGATGAATGCGACGACCTTGTCCTGCTCGACCAATTTCCGTGCCCCGGCGATCACATTCGCCGGCTGCCCCTTGGTGTCGTAGACGACGACATCGAGTTTCTTCCCGTTGATACCGCCCTGATCGTTCACGGCCTTCTCGGCGACCTCGGCGGCCAGTGCCGGATCCTGGAATGCGCGCGGCCCGGACGACAGCGGTGCGATGAAACCCACCTTGATGGTGTCGGACGAATCGGCGTCCCCGGCGGCGCAGGCCGACACCGAACCGGCGGCGACCGCGGCGAGGGCGGCGAGAATGATCGTCCATCTACTTCTGAACATATTCTTCGAACTCCGGCTTTCTTTGTGATGCGACGCTGATCAGGGATGGAGATAGGTCTGTTCGACCAGTTCGGTGCGGGTGGCCAGTTCCTCGGTCGGCAGGTCGAGAACGGTCCGCCCTTCGGCGAGCACCACCGTGCGGTCGGCGATCGCGAGTGCGGTCTCGACATGTTGTTCGACGACGACCACGGCGAGTTCGCGACGGGTTGCCTCGTCCCGCACCACCTGGGCGATCAGTGACCGGACCGCCGGACTGAGTCCGAAGGTCAGCTCGTCGAGCAGCACCACCCGGACATCGCGGAGTAGGGCGCGGCCGACGGCGGCGAGTTGTTGCTGGCCGCCGCTGAGACTCCCGGCCGCCACGTGTCGCCGCCCGGCCAGTTGCGGGAACAAACCGAAGAATTCGTCGTGGTCGATCCCGGCCAACGACAGATTCTCGGCGAGAGTCAGACTCGCGAACAACGACCGTCCCTTGACCACGAGTGAGATGTGGCGGCGGCAGCGCCGATAGGGCGGACCCGTCACCGGTGTCCCGTCGATCACCACCGAACCGGCGGCAGGCGCTACGAAGCCGGCTATCCCGAGCAGCGCACTGGATTTGCCCGCGCCGTTGCGTCCGATGACACAGGTGACCTGGCCCGGCCGCACGGACAGATCGAAATCGCGTAGTCCCGAGCCGTTTCCGTAGTCGACCGTGAGTCCGCTGACCCGGAGTCCAGCGTCGTCCGATGTGCTCACCGGCCGGCTCCCGCCGCGTGTTCGAGCTCGTGTTCCTCGGGCTGCTCACCGAAGTAGATGGTGCGGACCTCGGGCCGTCGGAGTATCTCGGCCGTGGGCCCGTGCGCGATGATCCGGCCTTCCTCGAGGATGCAGATCTCGTCGCAGACGGCGGTGACGACATCCAGATTGTGTTCGACCAGAAGTATTCCGAGCCCGTGGACATCTCGGAGCGTGCGGATGGTGTCGACGACGGCGCCGCGGGCGTCCGGGCTCAGGGCCGCGGCGGGCTCGTCGAGCAGGAGCACTCGCGGATTCTGCGCCGCTGCTCGAGCCAGGTTGACCCGGGCATGCCAACCGAGGGAAAGCTGCTCCACTCGGGTTGTCCGGTACCGTTCCAGGCCGTGGGTTCGAATGATCTCGTCGGTGTGGCGCCGCACCGACGGCAGTGAGCTGCCGAAACGGCAGACATCACGCAGCAGTGATTTCCGTACCCCGATCTCCGCGGCCGTGCGGATGTTCTCTTCGACGGTGAGATCCTCGAACAGCAGATAGTCCTGAAAAGTGCGGGTCACCCCGAGTCTCGCGCGGGCCGCGGCGGTGCGCCGGGTGAGGTCACGTCCACCCAGTCGCACCGCACCCGACCGGATCGGCTGATATCCGGCGACGGCATCCACGATCGTGCTCTTCCCGGCGCCATTGGCGCCGAGCAGCCCGACGATCACTCCCGGGGCGACCGTGAGCGATACGTTCGAGACGATCGTGCTCGCGCCGATGGCGACGGTGAGGTCACGTATCTCCAGCTGTGACACCGGCTTCCCCTTTCTCTGCGATAGCGGTGTCCGCGGTGCGCCCGGTGCTCGTCGGGCGCGCTCCCAGTACCCCCGCGAGCGCGGGCAGGCGTTGTAGGAGACCGCCGCGGACCCGGAAGAACTGACCGATGACGCCGTCGGGTTCGGCGGCGAGGACCCAGATCATGTTGGCGGCGAAGAACAACGACAACCAGTCGTTGACATCAGGGGCGAAGGACAGCAGATGGGACAGCAATCCGCCGGGTGCGAAAGCCCCCGCGAGGACGGCGCCGACCAGATATCCCGATCCGGCGAGGATGACGAAGGCGATGAGCGCCAGCGAGTCCGAATAGCTGAAGCCCTCCAGCTGGATATCGCCTTTGGCGATGAAGCCGCGCTGCACGGCGAACAGCGCGCCCGCCAGTCCCCACAGCGCCGAGGAGATCAGGAGGCCGGTGAACTTGGCACGGGCGGCGACGATACCGAGTGCGGCAGGCAGCCTTTCGTCCTGTCGTACCGACAAGATGTAGCGGCCGACCGCGGAGCGGCGGATATTGGCGACCACGACCAGTGCGATGAGGAACACGGCCCAGGCCGCGACCGCGAATCCGCGGGGGTTGGTGATATTGCTGATATCGATCCCCAGCACAGTGGTGTCACCGACCGCCCAACCGCTGCGACCGTTGAAGAAGAAGTCGACCGAGAACACCACGGTCTGCAGGATGGACGCGACCGCGAGCGCGCCGATGGTGACCTCGTAGATCCGGGCGTTGACGAACAGTGCGCTCAGCAGCCCGGCGGCGGCGACGCCGGTGGCGACAGCGGCGGCGGCGGATACGTACAGTGAGCCGCCACTGTCACTGACCGCGCCGAATACGATCATCGCGGCACCCGCGACACCGAGCGGAAGTGCGTTGACCTGGCCGGTGTATCCGATCGATACGACGATTCCCAGGGCGACGAGGCCGAAGATCGCGGTCAGGCTCAGGGCGTCGACGACAGTTCCCAGCGTGGTGTAGATCAGGACCAGGACGACCGCGCCGCCGATACCGGCCCATGCCCAGCTGATGCGGCCGGTCCCGACATGGAAGACGGCCTGTACCTCGCGGGTACCCCGGCGCATATCGGTCCGCGCCGTCACCAGCAGTACGAGAAGCGCCATCACCTGCGGTATCGCTCGCGCCACCTGGGCGTCGACGAGCCCGGTGAACAGGCCTTCGAGAACTCCGGCGCCGAGCCCGACGGCCAGTGCGATCGGAAAGCTGGTGAACCGGGCCGCGAGGGCGGCGCCCAAGGCGGGCACCAGCAGGGTGGTCAGCGCGGTCGGGGAGAGCTGGGTGATCGGGGACACCAGGATCGCGCTGACCGCGGCGAGTGCGCCGGACAGGCCCCAGGCCACCGAACCCCACAGCCGGGGATTGATACCGATGGATTGCGCGCCCAGATCGGTATCCCGCAGTGCGGTCGTGATATGACCGAAGCTCGTCCGGGTGAACAGCACGTGCAGGGCCGCGGTCGCCACCACGGCGACGCCGGCGAGCAGGACGCTGATGGACTGGACCCGGATACCGCCGACCTCGAAACCGCCGGAGACCAGAAAAGGAGTCACCGTTTCCTGGTGGTTGGTCCACGTGATGCGGACCACCGCTTCCAGCACCAGCATCAGCCCGATGGTGATGAGGATCTTCGTGACGGCGGGCGCCTGGGCGAGCCGCCGCCCGATCAGCGCGAAGAAGCCCACACCGATCGCGGCGCTCACCAGGACGCCGAACACGATCGCGACCCCGACCGGGATACCGGCCTGTGTGAACGACTTCCAGAACGCGTAGGCGCCGAACATGCCCAGCGCACCCTGCGCGAAATTGATGACACCGGTGCCCCGATAGGCGGCCACCAAGCCCAGTGCGACCAACGCGTACGCACCGCCGGTGGACAGTCCCATCGATGCGTATCCGAGCAGGTTCACGGGCGGTTCCTCAGGTCGATGCCACTGAGCCAGCCGCGGAACGGGGAGGTGGTGTTGAGGTCGTAGTCACCGATGCTGACCAGCCGATGCGGGGTGGGATTGTGGCTCGCCAGCGTGCGCGCATTGCGCCAGTGCCGATCCCAGCCCTTGTCGGCGCCGAGGGCCGAGGCCCCACCGACGTCGAAGGCCCGGCCGGTCGCGGCCAGGACGGTATCGATCACGCTGACCTGTGCCCGGTAGACGTCGATCTCCACGGCGTCGTATTCGGCCTCGGTGACCGTGCCGGTCGTCACCGACGCATCGAGATCGGCGAGAGCAGCGCCGATCCGGCGTGCGACGGTCTCGGCGACGAATTTCGCCGCACCGATCTCACCGACGACCGATTGCACCACCGGATCCGCACGCGGCAGCAGTGCCGCGCCCTGGCTGAAGTATCGCTTGCGCTCGCGGACGTAGTCGACGACGTCGGCGTGCAGCCGTCGCGCGATTCCCGCGAGTGCGACGATATGCCAGAACTGGGCCAGCGACGTTCCGTAGCTGCCCGGTGCGAGCCCGTCGGGCAGCTGCGGGGTATCGGTGATGTCGACGTCGGTGAAGCGGGTCGTACCGCTGGCGGTCAGCCGCTGGCCGAAACCGTTCCAGTCGTCCACGAGTTCCACGCCGGGGGCGTGCGCGGCGACGACCACATGGGTCACCCCGTTCTCGGCTTCGCCCGCAGTGATGATCCAGTCCGCGTAGAGCGAGCCGGTGCTGTAGTACTTCGCGCCGTCGACGATCCTCCTGTCGTCGCGGGTCGCGATGCTCGTGCCGAAATGTGTTCGATTGCTCGCGGTCCGCTCGGTGTAGGCGCCGCCGAACAGGTCACCGGAACCGATCCGTCGCAACCATCGGGTCCGGTCGTCGGATTCGGGGGCGTGCAGCAGCGCCTCGGTGTACAGGAAGTGGGCGCGCAGGATCTGCGGGAAATTGCTGTCCGCGGTCGCCAGCTCCAGTAACAGTTCGGTCAGTTCGGTCAGCGAGACGCCGCCGCCCCCGTACTGCTCCGGCACCCGCAGCGCGCCGAAGCCGGCGCGTCCCAGTGCGCGTACGAGGTCGTGCGGGTTCTCCCGGTGGGCGTCGCGGTGCACTGCGGTCGCCGAGATGCGTGCGAAAAGGTCGGCGAATTGTGCGCGTCGTATCGCCGGGTCGGCTGGAACAGAGTGGGTTTCGATGGTCACGGCGCCGCCTCAGATCGCGGCCGGCGCGGACAGCCCGACCTGGTGGGCGCGATGTCCCGAGTCGATCCGGTCGCCGTCACCGAAGATCTTGTGGCGCAGGGTGCCCTCGGTGTACTCGCGTTGGGCCAGCCCGCGCTCCTGCAGTACGGGGACGACGTGGTCGACCCATTCACTCCACCAGCCGAGGGTAGTGATCGGCACCACGTTGAAGCCGTCGACTCCGGCCTCGACCCACTCGGCCACGTGGTCGGCGATCTGTTCGGGTGTCCCGGCGAACTTTCCGGGGAGCAGTCCGTTGTCCAGCAGATAGTCGCGCCAGGACACGGTGGCCGGATCGGTCTGGGATTCCGCCGCGGCCCGAAAGATCGACCGCACATGATCGCCGAGTTTCACCCGTTCGGCGAGTTCGGCCAGCGGGGTATCCGGGTCGACCGAGGACAGGTCGATACCGCTGCCTCCGCTCCAGAAGGCCTGGAGCGCGTCGAAGTCGACGTTGCTCCGGAAGTAATCCTGTTTGCGTCGCGCTTCCTCTTCCGTGGAACCGACGACGGTGGACAGTGCGACGATCTTCTTGAGGGCGGCGGGCGATCTGCCCACGGTGCGGAGCAGGTCGTCGAGCACCGCGATATCCGCGCGCGCGGTTCGCGGCGTGAGCGAGGGCAGGAAGGTGACCTCGCCGTTGCGTACCGCGAATTCGCGTCCCGCAGAAGAGTTCCCGGCCTGGAACAATACGGGCGTACGCTGCGGTGACGGCTCCACCAGGTGCGGACCCTGAACCTTGTAGCGCGGGCCTTCGTGGTCGATGGTGTGGATCTTGGCCGGATCGAAGAACTCCCCGGTCTCCGGGCGGTGCAGCACCGCCCCGTCTTCCCAGGAGTGCTCCCACAGCTTGTAGGTGACATCGACGTATTCCTGAGCCCATTGGTAACGCTCGTCGTGGCCGACGATCGAGTCGTAGCCGTAGTTGCGGAAACCGTTGCTCAGGTAGGACGTGACGATATTCCAGGCGACGCGTCCGTTCGTGTAATGGTCCAGCGACGACAGGCGCCGGGCGAAGGAGAACGGGTGGTCCTGGATGATATTGCTGGTGATCGCGATACCGAGATGCTCGGTGACGTGGCCGAGCGCGGACACGATGGTGACCGGGTCGTTCTCGGGGAACTGCGAACCCGCGCGGATGGTGGTGGTGCCGTCCCCGAAGTCCAGGTCGTAGACGCCGACCACATCGGCGATGAACAGCGTATCGATGCGGCCCCGCTCCAGGATCCGCACGACATCGATATAGGGATCGAGGTCCTTGTACCCGTACTGGACCTGTCCTTCCGGTGTCCGCCAGAACCCGTGACTGTGATGGTTGGGCGTCAGATGCAGGAATGCGTTGTAGAGCGGCGGCCGCGGCATGGATGAACCTTCCTAGCAAGCACTGGCGGGAGTCCGGAGCGGATCACGAAGCCTGCAGCTGGATGGGCACAGCACTGGTGCAGCCGGGACCTCACGGCAGCCGACCTCGAATCACTGAAGTAATAATTACAGTCCGTGGCGAAGATGCGCGCTGTTATTAATCATCACTTGTTTAAGTCCGGTGTGCTGCCGTCCCGGGTGCTAGCCTTCTGCGCGCGCTGGCTCCTAGAGGCAGAAGATGACGGCGTTCTCGGCTCCCAGATTCGAGATCGAGAAACCCTGCGCGCGGTTCACCCCGACGATGTCACCCGCCCGCGCCATCGTGCGCTGCGGTGATCGCTCGACGGCGACCCGGCCGGAGCCGATCAGCACGGTGACCCGACCGCTCGGACCGACCGGCGGAGTGAGTGTCCCGCCGCCGCCCAGCACATAGGTGTGCAAGGATTCGCGCGCCACCGACTCGCCGCGGGCGACCGGGCGGGCAGCGGAATGGTCGGGTCCGATACCCGGCCGGTTCTCCACGACGACGAAATCGGCGGCGCCGCCGCGGAGCAGTTGGTCGATGGCGATGCCGAACTGGTCGGCGACCTCGATCACGGTCTCCAGCGACAACCCCAGCCGTCCGCGTTCCATCTGGGAGATCGCGCTGGCGCTCACGCCCACCCGGCGCCCGAGTTCGGCCTGGCTCCAGCCTTTTTCGGTCCGCGCGGCTCGCAGTCCCCGGCCCAGGTTCCAGGCGCTCACCGGTGAGCGCCGGAAACCGCTGCCCGGTGCGGAATCCAATGGCACTCGCAGGGGCGTCCCAGCGCGCCCGTCCGCGCGATACACCGCGACCTCGGCAGCGTCGGCGATGAGGACGCACTGCATGGCCCAGGTCCATGCCGCATGCTCGAGCACGGTGCGCGGCACCAGCCAGTGGCAGGTGGACGACGAACCGAACACCGCCAGCGCACAGTCACGCAGCCGCCCGGTCCCAGGAGCGGCCGCCGCATCGGTCAGGTCCACGATTATCGTGGCGCCCCGTCGCTCGGCGGCCTCGGCCGCCGCACGGGTGAGACCGTCGAGGGAACAGTGCACGGCCCGGCCGCCCGCGCCCTCTTCGATCCGACGACGGATACCGGGTACGACATCGTCTTCCAGTCCCCACACGATGTTCTCCCCGGCCACCGGAGGACCGAGGACCGTGTCCAACGCGGGCACGCCGAAACTGCGGTCAGCAGCCGGAGCGGGCCCGGAACCCAAGTGCATCGCCTGTCCCATACCCCACGCTCATATCGTCACCGGCACCGAACGCTCGGGTGTCGCCTCGGTCGGAATCGAACGTAGTCGATCCTCGCACAGGCGCCGCGGCTCACCCGGGCGGCGATATCGCGCGGCGCTTGTCGCGTGTTGGGGCCCGCATCGGCGGGCGATGTGGGCCGACTCTCTGGGCGGGAGGACGCGGCGAGGTCAGAACGCGCCGGCGATGGGCAGGGGTGGCGGCGCGTAGGCGTCGGCGAGCGCCTGGTCGCCGGTCGACTGGGCGATCAGCAACTGGGTGGTCTCGAGTAGATGATCACGCATCGTGGTCGCGCCGGCGGCCGGGTCGCGGTTGCGCAGTGCGGTCAGAATGCGCTCGTGCACGATGAGAATATCGTCGAGGGTGCGGGTTTGGGTGGTGGACAATCCCCGGTCGAGCATCTGCATCCGGGTATTCGCCGCGACGTCGACGACCCGGGCGTTACCGGCGGCGTGCAGGATCGCGGCGTGGAAGGCGATATCGGCCTGTTGGAAATCCGGTTCGCTGCCCGCCGCGGTGGCCCGCTTCATCGCCGCGAACGCCTCTTCGACGGGTTGCAGGAGCGCGGGTGTCATCCGGCCGGCCGCCCGATGTGCGGAGGGCACCTCCAGCAGCATCCGCAGTGAATAGATCTCTTCGATATCGCGCGTCGAGATCTCCAGAATGCGCACACCGCGGCTGCGTTCGAATTTGACCAGTCCGCTGCTGGCCATCCGCTGGAACGCCTCGCGGACCGGGGTGCGCGAGACGCCGAGCTTGGCGGACAACTCGACCACCGAGTGCAGGGTGCCCGCCGGTAGTTCGCCCGCCTGGATGGCGCGCAGCAGTTCGCCGTAGACCTGGTCGGTCAACGACGTCTGCTCCGGCACGAAGGCGCTCATCGAAGACGTCCCCTACTCTCCTCGGTCAGCAGTACAGTCTCAGAGTAACCGATATGTTGCATGCATCATGTTCCTTGCTCGGCCTTCAGAGGAAGGAGAGATCCGCGCCCTGGCTGGCGGGTAGGACGGTATCCTGGTACAGCTTCTGCCAACCGCGTGTCGCCCGCGCCGGCGGGACGAAAGTTTCCAGTCGCCTTGCGATCTCATCCGGTTCGACGAGCAATTCGAGCGAGCGGGCCGCGACGTCGAGACTGATCATATCGCCGTCGCGCACAATGGACAGCGGGCCGCCCGCCGCGGCCTCGGGGTCGCAGTGCAGTACCACTGTGCCGTAAGACGTTCCACTCATCCTGGCGTCGGAGACGCGAACCATGTCGCGGATTCCCTGAGCGGCCAGTTTCGCGGGTATGGGCAGCGCGCCGGCTTCGGGCATTCCGGCGGCGATCGGCCCCGAATACCGCAGGACCAGAACATGATCCGGCGTGACATCCAGGTCGGGGTCGTCGAGGATCCGGGTCGCGTCGGCGGGATTGTCGACGACGAGCGCGGGCCCGGTGTGCTTCATCAGATGCGGGCTGGCGGCCGACACCTTGATCACCGCACCGTTGGGGGCCAGCGAGCCCTTCACGACCGCCAAGGCCCCGGCCGCGCCCAGCGGTTCATCGAGGGGCCGGATGGTGCTCTGCCATTCCTCGCGGTCGCTCGTCTCCCGCACCAATTCGCCCATCGATCGGCCGCTGACGCCCACATGGTCCAGATCGAGCAGCGGGGCGAGTTCCTTGAGCAGCGCCGGCACTCCGCCGGAGCGGTGGAAATCCTCCATGTATCCCGCGCCGGAGGGCTTGCAGTCGACGAGCAGGGGAGTGTCGGCCCCGATCGTATCGAAGTCACTGAGCGTCAATTCGATTCCGGCGCGCCGGGCCACCGCGATGAGATGGATCAGCACATTCGTGGAACCGCCGATAGCCGCGAGCACCCGGATGGCATTGTCGAACGCCGCGCGGGTCATCACCTCACGGGGAAGCGGACCACCGGTGCGCGCCAGTTCGACCGCGCGCCGCCCGGTCTCGGTGGCATGCCGCAGCCGTGCGCCGCTGACCGCGGGCGGGGTCGCGCCGCCGGGCAGCATCATGCCCAGGGTCTCGGTGATCGACGCCATCGTCGACGCGGTGCCCATCACGGTGCAGGTACCCGCGGTGGTGACCAGTTCGTTGCGCACCGAGGTGATCTCCGCGGCGTCGAGTTCGCCGCCGCGATGTTTGCCCCAGAACCGCCGGCAATCGGTGCACGCGCCGAGCCGTTCGCCGCGCCAGCTGCCGGTCATCATCGGTCCGACGACTTCCAGCACCACGGGGATATCGGAGGATGCCGCGGCCATCAACTGCGCCGGGACGGTCTTATCGCAACCGCCGAGCAGAACGGCGGCGTCCATCGGCAGGGCGCGGATCATCTCCTCGGTGTCCATCGCCATCAGATTCCGGAACAGCATCGTGGTCGGGGAGGTCAGGATCTCCCCCAGCGAGATGGTGGGAAAGTCCATCGGCAGACCGCCGGCCTGTTCGACGCCGCGCCGCACCGCCGCGAGCAGCGCGGGCATATCGCGGTGGCAGGTGTTGTAATCCGAGGAGGTCACCGCGATGCCGACGATGGGCCGCTCCAGCGATTCGTCGTCGTAGCCCGCGGACGCGAGGAACGCTCGCCGGAGGTAGCGGCTGAATCCGATATCGCCATAGGAGGTCCGGCTGCTGTCGACGGCCGACCGGCCGCTGAACGGCGTTGCTGCCGAGGCCGAGTCATCGGTCGAATCGGTGTGTTCGGGCATGAGAGCCCCTTTCGTGGGCGGCGGCGGGAACCGGAGGTCCCGTTCGCGGGTGGAGTGAGGTGAGCCGGGGCGCGGGGTCAGCCCAGTAACGGCATGGCCAGTGGGCGCATGGGGGCGCCGGTGGCGCCGCGGATCTTCATGCTCGCGGCGATGAACGCGAATTCGTAGAGCTGCTCGCGCGCCAACTCTTCGCAGTCGACGACCTCCATGATCGGCACACCGGCCTCGGCGAGCAGGTAGGTGTGCACGACCTGCCAGTTCTCGGCGTCGGCGGCCGGAGTTTGTTCCAGCGCGAGGGTGTCGCCGCCGATCACACTGGCGCCGGCCTCGGCGAGGAACTGCGCGCCGTCCCGGTTGAGACCGGGCGCGTTGTCGATATAGGCATCGACGTCCGGCCAGGCCCGCATGCGGCCGGTACGGACGAGGGCGATATCGCCGACCCGGAATTCGGTCCGCTGCCGTTGCAGCGCCGCCGCCAGATCCTGCGCGCCGATACCGTAGTTGTCGGGTACGACGTCCACGCCCAGGAGCGCGGCGATATCGAACAGCACGCCCCGGGCGATGATCGGCGGAAACTTATCGGCGCCCGCCTTGGTCCAGTGCCGGGAACTGATGCACTGCGCCGCTTCGAATCCGTTGAAGATCTTGCCGTGGTACCCGAAATGGTTGAGCGTGTCGATATGGGTGCCGCAGTGGGTGTACATCGACATCGCGTCGCCCGAATACGAGACGAGCTCGTTCTGTTCGGTGCCGACCCCGGTGATGTCGTCGAGCACGGTTCCCGCCGGGGTGTGCGTCATCCACTGCTGGAACCCTGGATCGCCGGCTTCGGTCCAGGACGGCATCCCCGTGAAATAGTCGACCGACAGGTCGAGCACCCGGCCGCCGTCCGCGGCGCGCAGCACCTCCCGCGAGGTCTCGGCGTCGATGAGATTGAGCATCCCTATTTCGTCGTCGGGCCCGAACGGGCTCATGGTGACCTGCCGGAACTTTGCCGCATGGGCCGCGATCGTGGCCCGCGCGCGTTCGTCGACGAATCCTGGTCCGCACATGGTCGGCCTCCTCAGTTCTGGTGTTCGGGCGCGACCGCATCGGTGAGCGCGCGATAGTGTTCCGGCCGCCGCGCCGCGAAAACCGGTAGCGCGAAGGCTGGTTCGGCGAATTCGAGTCGTTTGATCCGGGCGCGCCGCGGATCGATCGTCGCGGTCACCACGCCGGGGCGGTCGCCCGCGTCGACGAGCACGTCCCCGCCGGGATCGATGATCTGGCTGCGGCCCAGGAACCGGGTTCCGGCCTCGGTGTCGGCCCGATCCGCGACGGCGAGGTAGAGCAGATTCTCCACGGCGCGGACCCGGGTCATGTGGTCGGCGAGGAAGTGCGACGCGAGCGGCCAGTTGGTGGGCATCGCGATGACGTCCGCGCCGGCCAGGGCCAGTGCCCGCGCCGATTCCGGAAATCGCAGATCGAAACAGATCATCAAACCCACCCGGATCGGGCCGATATCGATGACTCGCGGTTCGTCACCGTCGCCCGCGTCGACGAAGTTGTCGGCCCCGAGCTCGGGCAGGTGCTGTTTGCGGTAGCGGCCGACGATACCGCTCGGTCCGACGAGGAGCGCGGTGTTGTACACCCGCTGGTCGTCCGCTTCGAGCAGTCCCATCACGGCATGGACCCCGGCCCGGGCCGCCGCGTCGAAGATCGGCTGGAGGCGAGGGTCCGATACGGGCAGCGAGGCGGCGAGCACCTCGGCGCGTTCGGTGAACATATAACCGCTGAGCCCGCATTCGGGAAAGACGATCAAGGTGTCCCCGGAGCTGCCTGCCTCGAGGATCGCCTGGGCGACGGCCGCCACGTTGGCCTCTATATCCCCGCGTCGTGAGGGGATCTGGGCAACGGACACACGCACGGGGAAGTCGGACATGGAGATCCCTTCTGGGTCGAATCTTGATTGAGGTTGACATGCTGCATGCAGCATGTCAACCTACTCGACACGTCACGTGTTGCATGCAACATGCTTACTCAGAATGGAATACCCATGACCTGCCAAGTCGTACTGGTCACCGGGGCAGCCGGTGGTATCGGAGCAGCCACGGCGCGGCTCCTCGCGGGGCGCGGAAGCGATATCGTGCTCGTCGATCGCGACGCGTCCGCGCTGGAATCGGTTTCCGCGGCCGTCGCAGCGGCCGGCGCACGTGCCCTGGTCCGGGCCGCCGACGTGACGGACGAAGAGCAGGTCGCGTCCGCTTTCGTCGCCGCGTACGAAGAGTTCGGCCACGTCGACGGACTGGTCAACAGCGCCGCGACGATGATCTCGACTCCGCTGATCGATACGACCCTGGCGGAATGGAACTCGGTGCAATCGGTAAATGTCACCGGGACATTCCTCACCTGCCGGGAGTTCGTCCGGCACCTGCGCCGGACGGACCGGCCGGGGGCGATCGTGAACCTGTCCTCTATCTCCGGGTCGGTGGCTCTCCCGAATCAGGCCGCCTACTGCGCGTCGAAAGGCGCGGTGGCCCAGCTGAGCCGGCAGATCGCGGTGGAACAGGCTCCGCACGGAATCCGGTGCAATGTCGTCAGCCCGGGTTCGGTGGCGACCGATCAGCTCGCGACCTACCTCGCCGCCCAGCCCGACCCCGAGGCGGCACGCGCCGACCTCTACGCCGCGCACCCGATCGGGCGGATCGGCGCCGCCGACGAGATCGCGGCCGGTATCGCGTTCCTGCTCGGCGCCGACGCCGGCTTCGTCACCGGCGCGGACCTCGCCATGGACGGCGGTTACACCAGTGTCTGAATCGATGAGCTCGAACACGAGGAAAACACCGATGACAGAGCAGCTCCCGCCGGCCACGCCCGTCGCGCCGGCATCGTGGCTGTCCCGGCTGCGTGGTGACCGTTTTCTCCCGGTCGTGGTCATCACCGTCGTCTTGTTCGCACTCAGTCCGCTGCTGGCGCCGGGGAGTCTGTCGTCCTCCGCGCTGAGTGCGATGCTGCCCTTCGCGGCGATCATGGCGATCGCGGCGCTCGGCCAGACGCTGGTGATCGCGCACGGTGGGATCGACCTCTCGGTACCCGGAGTCATGGCGGTGGCCGCGGTCTTCGCCACCAAGGTCGCCCAGAACGGTTCCCTGCCGCTGGGCGCGTGCGTCCTGGTGGGAATAGTGTGCGGCGCGGTATCCGGCCTGATCGTCGGTCTCGCCGTCGTACGGTTCTCGGTGGCTGCCTTCGTGGCGACGCTGGCGGTCAACTCGCTGCTGCTCGGCTTCGTCCTGATCCTGTCGGACGGGTTCCCCGGCACCGCGGACCCCGCGCTGAGCGCATTCGCGGTCAGCTCCGTGCTCGGAGTACCGAGCCTGTTCCTGGTCGCCGTCGTCGTGGTCGCGATCGGCCATCTCCTGCTCCGGCATTCGGTCCCGGGGCGCAGGTTCATCGCGGTAGGCGCCGGGGTGCCCGCCGCGCGGATCCTCGGTGCGCGCACATCGGTGACCGAGATTTCGGCCTACGTGCTCGCGGGCGTCGCCTACGCCGTAGCCGGAACGCTGCTCGCCGCCTACCTGCGCACACCCGATCTGCGCCTGGGCGACAGCTACCAGCTCACCACGATCGCCGCCGTCGTACTCGGCGGCAGCCTGCTGCGCGGCGGGATCTCCTCCATCGCCGCCACCGCGGTCGCCGCGCTCTTCCTCACCCAACTCGGCCAGGTCGTGCTCGCGGCCGGCGCGTCGACGGCCGTGCAACTGCTGGTCCAGGCCGGGGTGCTCGCCGTGGCCGTCGTCGTGCGCGGCATACCGTGGCGCACCTATCTCCGCCGCCCCGCCACGCGCGGCTGACCCGGCATCGCCGACTCCAGGCAAGGACTGTCCTCACGTGAAATCACCCCACTTCTCCCGTCACCGAGCCATGGCGTTACTGGGTCTCACCGTGCTCGCACTGAGCGGGTGCGCCGGCGGCCCCTTCTCCGACGCCACCGGAGACTTCGAGGTCGACCCGGTATACCTGGATCGATCGCAGATCGGTTCGGTCGACGAGTTCGTGCCCATGAGCCGGCTCTGCGGTACCGAGACGGTGCGCGTCGCCCTCGCCGACGGCGTCGGTGACAACGCCTTCCGCAAGACCGCGCGCGCCGAGTTCGAAGACGAGGCGGGTAAATGCCCGAATATCGAACTGCTTCCCTATGCCGACGGGCAGGGGAATCCGCAGAAGGCGATCGGCGATATCAAAGCCCTGGTGGCTCAGGGCGTCGACGCGCTCGTCGTCTTCCCCGACGCCGGCCCGGCGCTGATCCCGACCCTGCGCGAGGCGTACGAAGCCGGTGTCTCGGTGGTGCCTTACACCGCGAGCCCCGGTGGTGAAGCGGGCACGGACTACACCGCGTTCGTCGGCCACAACACCGTCAACGACGGCCGGGCCTGGGCGAAATGGACCTGCGAGACCTTGGGACCGGACGGCGGCAACGCGGTATTCCTCGGCGGCACCCCGGGCAACGCGCAGAGCCTGACCGAAATCGCCGGGATCGAAGCCGAATTGGGCGAGAACCCCGACTGTGCCGCGGTCACCCTGCTCAATACGCCCGGCGCGCCGATCGATACCGGCTGGAATCCCGCCCAGACGCAGAAGGTCGTGGCGGGTCTCCTCACCAAATACCCGAAGATCGACGCGGTGATCACCGATTCCGGGGACGCCTCGCTCGGCGGCATCCGGGCGTTCCTGCAGGCCGGTCGCCCACTGCCGATCTGGACCGCCAACGATGTCAACGGATTCGCCTGCGCTTTCGCGGACAACCACTCGAAACAGCCCGGTTTCCAGGTCGTCACGGTCTCGTCCCGGACCTGGATGGTGCGGCTCGCGCTGCGCAAGGCCGTCGCCGACGCGCAGGGTATCGACGACCCCGAGCCGAATATCGTCGATATCCCTATCGTCGAGAACTCCCTGGATCCGGGACTGCAACCCCGATGCGACCGTGGCCTGCCGAGCAGTGCGGTGCTGTCCTCCGAGCTCTCCGCCGCGACGCTGTCGCGGATCTACCGGTGAACGCACCCGCGCACGCGCGGAATCGGTTCCACTCCCATCTCGAAAGGCCCCGCATATGACAACCGCGCCCACCGGTGGTCTGGCACTCACCGGCGTCACCAAGCGCTTTCCCGGCGTTACCGCGCTCGACGCCGTCTCGTTCACCGCGAAAGCAGGTGAGATCCACGCCCTGGTCGGCGGGAACGGCGCCGGGAAGTCGACCCTGATGGCCATCGCGTCCGGTGCGCTCGTCGCCGACGAGGGCACGCTCACGATCGACGGTTCCCCGATCGTGAGCGGTTCGCCCATGGCGGTGCGCGAACAGGGTCTCGCCATCGCCTACCAGCATCCGGCGATCCTGCCCGACCTCACCGTCGCGGAGAATCTGGTGCTCGCGGTCCCGCCCGCGCTGCGACCGGATCTGGCGGGTGCGCACGCGTGGGCCGAACGGGCGCTGGCGCCGATGGGGATGACCATCGACCCGGCGGCGCCGGCCGGCAGTCTGGGGCTCGCGGAGAAACAGGCGATCGAGATCTGTGGCGCCCTCGCGTCCAACCCGCGGGTGCTGATCCTGGACGAACCCACCGAGCCGTTCGCCGCCACCGAGACCAGCACACTGTTCCGGCTGATCCGCTCGCTCGCGGATTCCGGAGTCGCCGTCGTCTACATCAGTCACCGGCTACCGGACGTCTTCGCGCTCGCCGACCGGCTGACCGTGCTCCGCGACGGGCACACGCGCGGGGAGTTCGCCGCGGGCGAGATCACCGAGCGTGAGATCGTCACCCTGATCGCCGGGCGGACCATCGACGCGCTGTTCCCGCCTCCCGCAGCCGATATCGGCGAGATAGCCGTCGACATCGACAGTTTGAGCGCCGGGCTGCTGAACGGAGCGACCACCCGCGTACATCGCCGCGAAGTCCTCGGGCTGGCCGGGGTGGAGGGCAACGGTCAACGCGAATTCATCAGGGCGCTGGGCGGTGCGATCCCCTCCAGCGGTCGCGTGCGGGTCGGCGATGTCGTCGCCGATCTGTCCGGCCCGCGGACCGCCCGCGCCGCCGGAATAGTCCTGATGCCGCAGGAGCGGCACATCGAGGGCATCGCGCCCGCATTGTCGGTCCGCGAGAACCTCTCCGTCGCGGCGCTCGGCACGGTGTCGCGCGCGGGAATGGTCTCGGCCCCCGCCGAACGCGCATTCGCCGCCGCGCAGGTCGGGGCGCTCGGTGTCAAGACCGCGACCATAGAGACGCCGCTCGAGCACCTGTCCGGAGGTAACCAGCAGAAGGTGGTGCTCGGCCGGTCGCTGCTGTCCGAACCCCGGGTACTGCTGTGTGACGAACCGACCCAGGGCATCGACGTCGGCAACCGCTCCGACATCTATCACCGGCTGCGCGCGACCGCCGAAAGCGGTATCCCCGTGGTGGTCTCGAGTTCGGACAATGTCGAACTGGCCGGGCTCTGCGATCGCGTGCTGGTCTTCTCGCACGGACGGATCGTCGAGGAACTGACCGGTGACGCGCTGACCGAGCACACCATCACCGAAGCGTCGCTCACCGCGGGTCGCGGTGAGGCCCCGGCCTCCACCGACGCGGGCATCGCGGGCGGGCGGGGCAGCGGGTTCCGGCGGTTCATCGCGAGCCAGCAGGCGCCGAGCCTGGTTCTCGTGCTGGCCGCGCTCGTGCTGGCCACGGTCAGCGCCACCCAGAGCGAACGGTTCCTCTCCGCATTCAATATCGGCAGCATGCTCGCGTTGCTGGCGCCGATCCTGTTCATCGCCGCCGGGCAACTGGTGGTGATGCTGACCGGGGGCATCGATCTGTCGGTCGGGCCGCTCGCCGGGACGCTCGTCGTCGTCGCGTCCTTCTTCGTCGTCGACGGCTACGGGTGGGGGTGGTGGGTACTGGGCTTCGTGGCGATGGCGGTGCTGGCACTCGCCGTCGGCCTGCTCAACGGCGCCATGATCCGGTTCGCGCGAGTGAGCCCGGTGGTCGCCACATTGATCACCTACACCGCGCTGCAAGGTCTTTCGCTGGTATTGCGCGACGCGCCCGGGGGCATCATCGCCCTCGACGTCGTCGATGTCCTGAACACCCGGATCGGCCCGATTCCGGTCGCGGTACTGGTGGGCGCCGCCGTACTGCTGGCCTTCGAGTACCTGTCGCGGCGCAGCTCCGTGGGACTCCGGTTGCGCGGCGCGGGATCGAACGAGTCGGCGGCGCACTACCGGGGGATCCCGGTAGGACGTGTCCAACTGCTGGCCTACATCGCGAGTTCGGGCCTCACCGCAGTCGGTGCACTGCTGCTGATGTCGCAGATCGGAGTCGGAGATCCCACGGCCGGCCTCACCTACACGCTGACCTCCATCACCGCGGTGGTGCTCGGCGGCGCTTCGATCTTCGGTGGCCGCGGCAGTTTCGTCGGTGTGCTACTGGGTGTGCTGTTCCTGCAACTGATCGAGAACTCGACGATCTTCCTCGGGCTCTCCCAGGCGTGGCAGTACCTGTTCGTCGGCATCATCGCGCTGGCGGCGACGGCGCTCTACGCGCAGATCCAGCAGCGGACCGCACGGTCGGCGCAGCACTAGCCGGTCTCATCGCGCGGAGTCCGGGACGGCTGACCGGCCGTCCCGGACCTCGACGATCCGGTCGGCCGCGGCGAGGTGCGCGCGATCGTGGGTGACCAGCACGGTGGCGGTGCCCGAGCGGTGGGTGAGGTCGGTGATCATATCGACTACCGCGGCACCGCGTTCGTGGTCGAGAGCGCTGGTGGGCTCGTCGACCAGCAGCACCGCGGGATCGTTGACCAGCGCCCGCGCGATATTGACACGCTGGCGCTGCCCGCCCGACAGCTGGTGTGGACGACGGTCCGCCTGCTCCGCCAAGCCGACCGCGTCCAGCAGATCCAGCGCGCGGGCCCGGGCCTTCACTCTGCCGCGGTGGTCGAGACGGGCCACCACCTCGAGCTGTTCGGCGGCGGTCAGCGCGGCGAGCAGATTCGGTTGCTGGAACACGATGCCGACGGTGCGACGCCGTAGTTCGGTCAGCTCGCGACGACTCAGGCCGCTGGTGGAGACGCCGTCGAGGACGACACTGCCGGAGTCCGGCGTGATGAGGGTGGCGGCGACGGCGAGCAGGCTGGACTTGCCCGATCCGGAGGGCCCGACCACAGCGGTCACGGTGCCGGCGGGAACCTCGAGCGTGACGTCGTCGAGCGCGGTGAGACGGCTCCGGCCGTCGGGGTAGGTGAGGGTGATGTCGGTCAGCGTGAGACTCATCGGGCGGTCCCCAGCGCGGTCAGCGGGTCGACGGAGGTGATTCGGCGCACGGCGAGGGCGGCGCCGAGCGTCCCCAGCAGAATCGTCACCGCGGCGGGGCCGAGGACGGTGATGGGAGTGAGCAGGAACGGGATTCCGCGATCCGTCGCCGCCGCGCCGGCGGCCGCGGCGACAGCCGTCCCGAGCGCGGTGCCGCCGACGAGCAGCAGGACGGCCTGGGCCATGGCGTCGCGGAGCAGGTCGGCGGTGGAGGCTCCGAGAGCCTTCAGGACGGCGAGGTCCCCGCCGCGCTGGATCGTCCACACCGTGAAGAACGCGCCGATGACCAGTGCGGAGATGGTGAACAGGAAGACCCGCATCAATTGCAGCGAGCCGTTCTCGGAGGAATAGGAACCGATCGCGGACAGTGAATCGTCCACCGCGACCGTCGTGGTGCCGGCCTGCCGGTCGACCGCGGCGGTGTCCGCGTCGGAAGTGGTCTCCAGTGCGATGACGGTCGCGGCGGGGGTGTCGCTCGTGACGCTGGGCCCGGTGACCGAACGCCAGGTGTTGAGGCTGGTCCAGATCACCGGGGTATGGCTGAAATACGCATCGCCCTGTACCGCGTTCACCGTGAGCGGCCGACCGGCCAACGTCACGGTATCGCCCGGGGCCAGCCCGAGATCGGCGGCGGCGGACGTGGACAACACCGCCGACCGGTCATCGATCCCGCCGCTGCCCGGTTCGAGCGTGGAGCCGGGTTCGACGCCGAACACCGAGACACCGGCCCGACTGTGGCCGGCCGTGGCCTCGGTGAGGGTGATGCCCAGCGGTTCGGCCCGTCGCACACCGGGCGCTGCGGCCCATTGCCGCCACTGCCGCTCGGTGACGGTGGAGGCGGTGTAGGACAGGTCTCGATCGCCTTCGGTGGACCGGAATGCGATCCGATCCACGGGCAGATCCGTCACGGCCGAGACGTTCTGCCGTCCCAGACCGGCGGTGAGCCCCGACAGCAGCCCCACCAGTGCGGTGATCAGCACGATCACCGCACCGATCAGGACGAACCGTCCCATGGCGAACTTCATTTCTCTCCAGGCGACGAACATGCCCGTCTCGGCCTCCTGCTCGGCGGAATGAGTACGCCTCCACTCTTGATCGCATCGCCGATGACGGCATCTGGCCGGATATGGGATTGTCCGGGCCCGACGGCGCTATGCGATCTACAACTTTCGACAGAGGCCGCGGGTGGCCGCGCTCCGTAGTCTGGACTCACTGTGACGACCAGTGCGCGCACCCTGGACCCGACCGGCAGAACTCTCGCCGGATGCCTCCATCTGCTGATGGCGGCGCTGCTCGGGCTGGCCGCGGGCCGGGCCGTGGCCACCGCAGCGCCCGGTGCGGGGCCGATCGTCGCGGCGGCCGTGATCTGCGGCCTGGTGTATCTGTGCGGGTTGCTCACACCGGCGGTGCGCACCTCGCGCCGTGCCGCCGTGATGTGGCTGGCGGGTGTGGGCGCGGCCTGGCTGGTCCTGCTGGTGGTGACTCCCGACGGTGTGTGGGTCGCGTTCCCGCTGTATTTCCTGGAGTTGCATCTGCTCGCGCGCCGGTCGGGTCTCTTCGCGGTCGTGGCGACGGCGGTAGCCGCGATCATCGGCTATGCCGCCCACCAGAACGCCTTCCATCTTGCGATGGCGATCGGCCCGGCGCTCGGCGCCGCGGTGGCGGTCGCAGTCGTCCGCGGATACGAAGCGCTCTATCGCGAGAGCGAGCGCCGGCGCCGATTGATCGAGGAACTCACCGCCGTGCGCGCCGATCTGGCGCGGGCGCAGCATTCGGCCGGCGTACACGCCGAACGAGAACGACTGGCGCGCGAGATCCACGACACTCTCGCGCAGGGACTGTCCAGCATCCAGTTGCTGCTGCGCGCCGCCGAGCGCGCTCTGCCGGGCAGTCCCGGTACCGCTGAACACTATGTCGAACAGGCTCGCCACACGGCCGTGGACAACCTCGCCGAGGCCCGCCGGTTCGTCGCCGATCTGACGCCGCCCGCTCTGGACGGGACCACCGTGGCCGACGCGCTGGAGCGGCTGTGCAGCACCACGTCTGCCCGACATTCGTGCACGGTCCGTTTCCGGCTCACCGGCGTTCCCGTGCCGTTGCCCACCGCCTACGAGGTGGTGTTGCTGCGGATCGCGCAATCCGCGCTGGCCAATACGATTCGTCACGCCGGGGCGGATACCGCGGAGATCTCGCTCGACTACACGGCGGATCAGGTCACCGTGGAGGTCGTCGACGACGGTACCGGGTTCGACGCCGATCGGCTGCCGGCGGCCACCGGCGACAGCGGATTCGGGCTGGCCGCCATGCGCTCTCGTGTCCTGGCCCTCGGCGGCGATTTCCACATCGAATCCGGCGCGGACCGCGGCACCCGGTTGACCGCACGACTGGACGTGCCGCCCGGCCACCCCGAAGCCGGGGCCCGATCGTGAACGGCGGCGCTGTTCGCCTGCTCCTGGCCGACGACCACCCGGTGGTGCGCGCGGGGTTACGCGCCGTCCTCGCGACGGAACCCGGGTTGACGGTGGTGGCCGAGTCCGCCACCGCCGAGAACGCGGTCGACCGGGCCGCCGCGGGCGATATCGATGTGGTGCTGATGGATCTGCGGTTCGGCGCGGGCATGGGCGGCGCCGAGGCCACCGCCCGGATCACGGCGCGGCCGGACGCGCCCCGCGTCCTCATCGTCACCACCTACGACTCCGACGCCGATATTCTGCCGGCGATCGAGGCGGGCGCCACCGGATACCTGCTCAAGGACTCGCCGCCCGAGGAGTTGGCGGCGGCGGTCCGCGCTGCCGCCGCCGGGCACACCGCGCTGGCGCCGGCCGTCGCCGACCGCCTCATGAGCAGGCTCCGTTCGCCCGCTGTCACATTGACCCGCCGCGAGACCGAAGTGCTCGCGCTCGTCGCCGAGGGACTGTCCAATCTGGCGATCGGCCGGCGTCTGCATCTCACCGAGGGCACCGTCAAATCCCATCTGGCGCGCGTCTACACGAAGCTCGGTGTCGACTCCCGCACCGCGGCCGTGGCGAACGCCGCCGCTCTCGGGCTCATCCGCCGCTGACCGCGTTCGCGCCGGTCCGGTGGACGGGTGTGGCTGCCGGAGTTACGCCGCGGTCGGCTTGTGCAGGGCTTTCGCGGTGGGAGAGTTGGGGATCGCCGCCGGGTCGGGATAGGTCCCGAGGATCCGGTCCGCCGTACCGGCGGTGGTGACGGCGAACCAGTAGTGCTCGTTCTTGAAATGATGCAGCCGGTGGTTGCGGCGCACCGTGCGCACGATCGCGCTGCGCGGCTGGTAGTCGGTATGGACCAGGTGATGGGTCCATTCGTAGACGAGACCGAGCACCCCGACCGTGGTCAGGAAGGTCAGGCCCAGCCCTGTCCGGCCGAAGGCCAGCAGCGCGACGACCACCAGGGCGGGCAGCAGCCACAGGAACGTCTGCCACGGGATGAAGACCAGTTCCCGGATGCGCGGATCGGCGTGGTGTTCACGGTGTTTACGGGCCAGCAGCGAGTCGATCCGCCACCGTCCGACGCGGCGCGGCCGCCAGTGCAGGACACAGACGTGGATGACCCATTCGATGAACGGGAACGCGGCCACCAGCACTACGGGTACCAGCGCGTCGGTGAGCTGCCAGTCGCCCGCCAGGATGCGCGCGGTGGCGGCGGCCACCAGCAGTGCCGCGATCACCCACGGTGAAGGGGCGCGGACGAAAGAACCGAACACATCCGGCAGCGATTCTTGTGTGCGCCGGGCGGTTTTCGCCTCGTCGGCGGCCAATCGTTGTCGAGCGAGACTATCGATCGCGGAGCTACGGGTGCGCCGGGTGCGCAGCGATTGCGAGAGGTTCATGGCGGGCTCTGTTCCAGACGGTGGAGGAGATTGTCGAATTCCCCGGTGGCCAGGGAAAGCAGTGAGTCGGCGCGGGTCCGGGCCGACTCGGCGTCGCTCGCGATCACGGCCCCGGCGAGGGCGCGGTAGCGCTCGGATCGCCCGACCTCGGCGTCCATGACGCCGGTGAGTGCGGCCATCGCCGGTTCGTAGACGGTGCGCAGCTGATTGAACAGCAGGCGGTAGACGATGGAATCGGCCGCGTCGACGACAAGGTCCCAGAACACGAGGGCTTCCCGCTGGCGTGCCAGCGGATCCTGCTGGGCGGCCAGCGCGTCCACCGCGGCGGTGAGTGCGGCTCCGGCGGCGGCGCCGCAGCGCCCGGCGGCCAGTGCGGCCACCTCGCGGCCCAGCGCGGCCCGGGTTTCCAGGATGCTGCGCACCACGGCGTGGTCGAGGCGACCGCCACGCAGGATCAGGCGCGGCAGCAGTTCCAGACCGCCGGAACGGCGCGGATCGCGCACGGTGGTGCTGCCGCCCTGGCGTATTTCCACCAGTCCGGCGCGGGCGAGCCGCTGTACCGCCTCGCGGACGGTCGGGCGGGAGACGCCGAGCGCTTCGGCCAGCTGCCGTTCGGCGGGCAGTGTCGAGCCGGGCGCGAGTTCGCCGGTGAGGACGTCGTCGACGAGCTGGTCGTAGATCTCGTCCGGGACCGACCGCCGGGCGATCCGTTTCAGGGCCATGTCAGGACAGTAGACCGGCAATTGGTAAGAGGTCAAGTGGTCGGACCAGTTGGCTTCGGGGTCGGATGCCGGGGGCGAGCCGCCCCGCGTCGCGGTCGGGCCTCCGGATTCGCCGGCACACGGTGCTTCGACTCGACGGTCTTGCGTAATCCGCTGAGCGGAAACACAATTGGATGCGGCCCGCCAGGCCGTGTCGAACCGCTCGAGGAGTAGCCGTGAACTCTGCGCGATCACCGCGTGCGGTGGAGGTCATCACCGCGATGGACGATTTGCGGGCCGATCTGGCCCGGACCCATCGGTCGACCGCCAGTGCCATGGGCGCTGTCGACCCGGCGGTGGTCGATACCGATCTGGCGGCGCTCGACCGCGACGGGTACATCATCTGGGAGAGCCTGCTCTCCGGCGAGGAATGCGAACGGATACGCGCGGCGGTCGCGCCGCTGCTGGGGCGGACCGGCCGCAACACCTTCGAAGGTGAGCGCACCGAGCGCGCGTACTGCCTGCTGGAGAAGACCCGGGCGTGCGACGAGCTCATCGAGCATCCTCGGGTGCTGGCCCTGCTCGATCGGTTGTTCCTGCCCAACTATCTGCTGTCGCAGTTGCAGGCGATCGATATCCTGCCCGGGGAACGAGCCCAGCTACTGCACCACGACGACGGCTTCTATCCGATCCCCAGGCCGCGCCCGCCGCTGAGCGCCGCGACGATGTGGGCGATCGACGCCTACACCGAGGACAACGGCGGCACCGTCGTATTGCCCGGCAGTCATCGATGGGATTCCGAACGCCTACCGGCCGAATCCGATACCAGAGTGGCCGTGCGGATGCCGCCCGGGTCGTGTGCGTTCTATCTCGGCACGCTGTGGCACGGGGGCGGCGCGAATCGGACCGCCGAATCGCGCCTCGGCCTGACCGTGCAGTACTGCGAGCCCTGGCTGCGGCCCCAGGAGGCGTACACGTTGGCCACCAGCCGGCGTACCGCGCGCAGCGTCTCGGAGAACATCCGCCGGATGCTGGGCTACAGCATCCATCCGCCGTTCATGGGCGCTGTCGACGGCATGCATCCCAAACGGTTGCTCGACACCGCCGAACCGGCCGACTCCGCGACCGCCGGGTGAGGCCCGGGAGACGCGAAGCGGCCGGTGCGACCCGTTATTCGGGTATCGGATCCGCCACTTTCCGGAACACGATCCGATACAGCACGAGGTGTTCGTTGTCGAACTGCCGGATGGACGCCTCCAGATAGCGCTCGTACGCGTCGGTGACACGGGCGCCGGCAAGGCTTTCCGCCTCGGACCGACGCGATTGCAATCGGCGCAGCCACTCCGCGCAGGTCGTCGAATAGTCGGCGCGGTCGTTGACCAGCGAACGGACTTCGAAGAGCTTTTCCGCGGCGTGGGCGAGTTCGGCGAGGCGCGGCGGATCCGATTCCGGGAAGATCTCGTTCGCCAGGTATCGCACGTCTTTTATCGAGTCCTGATCGAGCGGCCGGTTGCCCTTGCCGATCGTCTGGACCACGAGCCTGCCGCCGGGTGCGAGCAGGCGGTGGCAGTGGGCGAAGAACGCCCGATACGCCGCGGTGCGTTCCTGCCGCGGCCGCCCGAACTGGACGAAATGTTCGAGTGCGCCGATACAGAAGACGGCGTCGTAGCGTTCGTCCGGACGATGTTCGTTCCAGTGTTCCAGGCGTACGTCGATACGGTCGGTGGGGTGGGTGCGGGCGTAGTGGAATTGGTCCCGGCTGAGGGTGAGCCCGGTGATCCGGACCCGCTCGTACCGGTCGGCGGTAGCCCGCATCAGGCTTCCCCAGCCGCACCCGATATCGAGAACCCTTTCGGCCTGGTCGATCCGAGCGCCGTCGATGAGATAGTCGAGTTTGCGCCGCTGCGCACGATCGAGGTCGTCGCCGGGGGCCCACCGGGCGCACGAGTAGGTCAGGTCGGTGTCCAGCCACAGCCGGTAGAAGTCGGTGCCGATGTCGTAGTGGTGTTCGACCGCGTCCGCTGACGCGCCCTGGTATTCCCCGATATCCGATGTCATCACGAATCTCCGAACGAAATACCCGCCGAAGCAATTGATCTCATATCGCTACCTCGCAGTCTGTCCGCGCCGACGGGGCGGAGAGTGAGAGAAACCAGCTTGGCGCCGCACTCAGTCTACGGTGGCGGGCCGACCTCGTCCATATGTGCGTCTACTCCAATTAGACTGTGCCAGTTGATATATGGCGAGTGGCACGAATGGCCGGCGTCATCGGCCGACGGCAGCCGGGCGCTAGATCCAGCCCTTCTCGCGGGCTTTGAGGGCGGCCTCGTAGCGGTTGGACACGCCGAGTTTGGCCATCGCCGAGGACAGATAGTTGCGGGTGGTGCCCTGGGTCAGGTGGGCGCGTCGGGCGATATCCTCGACCGAGGAGCCGTCGGCGGCGAATTCGAGGACGTCGGCCTCGCGCGCGGTGAGTACGGTGTCGCCGGCGCTGATCGCCTCCGCGGCCAGTTCCGGGTCGACGTAGCGGCCGCCTCGATGGACGGTGCGGATCACCTCGGCCAGCGTCGCCGCCGAGGTCGTCTTGGGGAGAAAGCCGCGTACTCCCGCGGCAAGGGCCCGTTTGAGATAGCCGGGCCTGCCGTGGCTGGTGACGATCAGCGTGCCCGCGCCCGGTGTGAGGCGCTGCAACTGCGCGGAGGTCTCGATCCCGTCGATGCCGGGCAGCTGCAGATCGATGACGGCCACCGCGGCGGGATCCCCGGCGTCGCCGCGTCGCCGCCACGCCGCGACGAGTTCCTCGCCGGAGCCGACATGGTCGGCCACCTCGATATCGGCCTCGAGACCGAGCATCGTCGCCAGCGCCACGCGGATCAGCGTTTCGTCATCAGCGAGGAATACCGGGATCATTCGTGCTCCCAAAGGATTTCGAGTGAGAATTCATCGGCGGTCGCGTGGACGTCCAGGGTCGCGCCGACGGCCGCGAGCCGCTCCGCGAGGCCGCGCAGTCCTGATCGCTCGCCCGCCGGGGCGCGGGGGCGGTCGTTGCGCAACGACATCCCCCCGTCCCCGAACGTCAGAGCGGCCGCCGTCGCCGACGAGTGCTCGACGATATTGGTGGTGCCCTCGCGAACCACCCAGGCGGCGACCTCGTGAAACCGCGCCGGAACCTCGGCCGGATCGCCCTCGACGACGAGGCGGCAGCCCGCCGCCGACAACAGCGAACGGGCGCCGGCGACTTCGCTGATCAGATCTATGCCACGGTAGCCGCGCACCAGCGTACGCATCTGCCCCATCGATTCGACGGCGAGCGTTCTGACCTCGTCCATCTCGGCGGCCGCGCGGCCGGTATCCCCGGACCGCGACAGTGCCACCGCGAGTTCGCTTTTCACCGCGATCGCCGAGAAACCGCGGCCCACGACATCGTGCAGGTCCCGGGAGAAGCGCAATCGCTCCTCGGCCACCTGCAGTTCGGCCTCGACCTCTTTCGCGTGTTCCAACTCGTCGACGACCCGCAGTCCCCACACGGTGAGCAGCGTCGTGCCGATGAGGAAGCCGCCGGCGATCAAGGTCAGCGCCGCCGCCCCGAGGCCCGTCGCCGGCGACGAAGCGAAGGCCAGTCCGGTGGCGAGGCTCAGACCGAGGAGAACCCACCATCGGTGCGGCAGGAACGACACGATCGCGAAGGCGGCGAGCACCGCCGCGTAGCCGCCGGTCAGGCGTGCCTGGGTGGCGACCGACTCGTCGCCGGCCAGCCGGGTGACCACGACACAGGTGAGCCATACGGCCGCCGATACGGTCGCGGCGACCGGTACCGCCAACCGCGGCGACACCGATTCCGCGGACAGTGCGAAATCGGTCCGCGCTTCCACCGCCAGCACCGCCGCGAGACCGGCGACCACGATGCCGAGCACCGACCACGGTGAGCGTGCGGTGACCGCCATCGCCACGATCACGGCGGCCAGGGCGCCCTGGAAGGTGAACCGCGTGTAGGCCCGGAACTTCGCCGGGCCCGACAGCGCATGCCACCAGGAGGTCCAGCGGGTCACCCGCGGTCGTCCCAGCGGAAGCTCCTTCGGGTGAGCACGAGCGCCAGGCCGGTCCATATCGCCAGTGTGGCAAATGGGCGGCCGAGTTCGGCGAACGTACCCGCGAAGTCGAGCTCGGCGCCCGCCGCGGAGCCGATGGTCGGTTGCCCGGACGTGCCGAGGGCGATGAGGTCGGAGACCGCCGCGAAAGGCGTCCAATCGGCCACCTCGGCCAACCGGTCGGGAAGTATCCGCCGGATGGACGCCATGCCGATCATCGCGACCGTCATCACCGGAAGCGAGGTGATCTGCGCGGCCTCGGCGTTCTTCGTGACCGCGCTCGTCGCGAGAGCGAGCAGCGAGAACAGCACGATTCCGCCGACGAGACCGACAGCCGTCGCAATGGGGTTGACCGGGGCGGGTGCGCCGGTGGCGTAGACGACCGCGGCGACGACGACCGCGCAGCCCAGCGTCACGATCGCGCCGGGTACGGCCGGGGCGGTCTGGATCTGCCAGTCGGCGGCCTCGCCCGTGCGCAACCGTTTCAGCACGCCCTCGCCGCGGCGTGTGGTGACCATCGACAGCACCGAGTAGTACTGCACGAACAACAGGGCGACCAGCGCCAGCAGTTCGAACGCCAGCGCCGCCGTGTCGGCCGTCGGGGCCGCGCCCCGGCGGGCGATGAAGTACATGACCAGCGGGATTCCGATCGGGAACACCGTCGCCATATACATCAGCGTCTTGTTCCGCCGGAACTGCAGGTATTCGGCCTTCGCCAGCGCCGCGAGCGGGCGGCGGCGGAAGGCCGTGACAGGTGTCGCGGTGCTGGTCATCGACGTGCTCCGATCAGGTCCGGGGTGGCCGCCGACGGGTCGCCGGCCGCAGTGGCGATATCGAGGAAAACCGATTCGAGGGAGGCGGCGCGGGCCTCGAGCCCGCCCAATCGCAGACCGTGCGCCCGCGCCCACTCGAGCAGTTCGTGCAGATGGCCCTGCAGGTCATGGGTGGTGACGGTGACGCGGGTGCGCGCGTCGATCCGGGCGTCGGCCAATATCGGCAACGGCAGCCCGGGATGATCGAAGGCGATCCGGGACGGATGGCCGTCCACGATCTCGCGCAGCGTGCCCGCCCGCGCGACCTCGCCCCGGTGCATGATCGCGATCCGGTCGGCCAGCGCCTCCGCTTCGTCGAGATAGTGGGTCGTGAGCACCATGGTGACCCCGGCCGACTTGAGGTCGGCGAGCAACTGCCAGGTCCTGCGCCGGCTCTCCGGATCGAGGCCCGTGGTCGGTTCGTCGAGGAACAGCAACCGGGGCTGTCCCAGCAGGGCGCACGCCATATCGACGCGGCGCTGTTCCCCGCCCGACAGGGAACCGACCCGCACACCGGCGCGTTCGGTGAGGCCGACCTGCGCGAGAACGGTATCGGCGGTGGTCGGCTCGGTGCACGTCCCGCGCCACATCTCGAGCGTTTCGCGGACGGTCAGTTCGGCGGGCAATCCGCCGGACTGCAACATGACGCCGATCTGCGGGCGGACCTGATCGCGGTGGCGGAGCGGGTCCAGGCCGAATACCTCGACGGCCCCCGCCGAGGGCGCTGTCAGCCCCTCCAGTATGTCGAGCGTGGAGGTCTTGCCGGCGCCGTTGGTGCCCAGCAAGGCGAAGACCTCACCCTCGCCGACCTCGAGGTCCACACCCCGGACCGCTTCGAACGCGTCCTTGCCCTGGCCATAGGTCCGGCGCAGTCCCCGAGCGGCGATGACTCCGTGCTTGCTGTTCATGACTTCCACCCTCACCGATGTGGGGTGAGACCAGTAGTAAGCGCAGTCAGCGGATCTCGATGAATTGTGCACGGGTAGGTCATGACAAAAGTCATCACCGCTGACCGGCCGGGGGCGCCTCGTGCGCGCCGGACTCCGGATCAAGCCCCGGCGAACGTCTTCCGATACGCCGACGGCGACATCCCGAGACCGCGCCGCATGTGGTGGCGGAGGTTGTCCGGAGAACCCAGCCCGGATATCGCGGCCACCTCGTCCACCGACAGATCGGCCGATTCGAGTAGTTCCCGGGCCCGGTCGATCCTGCGGTCGCGGATCCAGGCTCCCGGCGATATGCCCGTCTCGGCGAGGAACCGGCGGCTGAACGTGCGCGGGCTCATCCGGGCCCGGGCGGCGAGCACCGCCACGCTCAGCGGCTCGGCCAGATGACCGAGCGCCCAGGCCCGGGTGGCCGCGGTGCTGCGCTCGTCGTGGTCGGGCACGTGGTGCTCGATGAACTGTGCCTGACCGCCTTCGCGCCAGGGCGGCACGACGCAGTACCGGGCGACGCGATTGGCCACGGCGGCTCCGTGATCACGCCGGACGATGTGCAGGCAGAGGTCGATTCCGGCGGCCAGGCCCGCCGAACTGAGCAGATTTCCCGCATCGACGAACAGCACGGATTCGTCGAGTTCGACGGCCGGGAACAGGCGACGGAAATCGTCGGCGTAACGCCAGTGGGTGGTCGCGCGGTGCCCGTCGAATACGCCCGCGGCAGCGAGGACGAACGCTCCGGTGCAGATGGACACCATGCGGGCCGTGGCCGGGACCTTTTTCAGCGCGGCGGCGATGTCGGCGGTGAGCTCACCTCCGACGCGCGCCGGTGGCAGTGCGGTGCCCGGCACGATCACGGTATCGGCGGCAGCGAGTGCCTCCGCTCCGGCCGCGGCGACGATCGAGTAACCGGAGGTCGTCTGTACCGCACCGGCTTCGAGCGAGCAGGTCACGACCTCGTAGAGCGGATTCCCGTCGTCATCGGCGGCCTGGCCGAATACCAGCGGAGGGATGGCCGCGTCGAACCCGACCGCGGGTTCCAGCAGCAGCACGACGACGTTGTGCCGCTTCCCGCTCCTGGCACGATTTTCACGCATATTGTCGATTCTGCCACTGGCAGTCCGGCCCGTGCCACCGGATGCTGGATCATCGTGACGACAGATATCGATCCCGGCGCGGCCGTCGGGCAAACCGGCCGAGGTCCACGGCCGCACTTCGCGTGGATCGTTGCCGCCGTGAGTTTCGTGGTGATCCTGGGGGCAGCGGGATTCCGGGCGGTGCCCAGCGTCATGATGACCCCGCTGCACACCGAATTCGGCTGGTCGCATGCGACGATCGGCGCCGCGATGTCGGTGAACATGGTGCTGTTCGGTATCACCGCACCGTTCGCCGCCGCACTGATGGACCGGTTCGGTGTGCGGCCGATCCTCACCGGTGCGATCGTGTTGATAGCGACCGGAACCGGTGTCGGCGTCTTCATGACCGCCGAATGGCAGCTGGTCCTGCTGTGGGGCGTGCTGGTCGGCCTCGGCACCGGCTCGATCTCGATGGGGTTCGTCGCCACCATCTCGACTCGATGGTTCGTCGCCCGGCGCGGACTGGTCACCGGCGTGCTCACCGCGGCGAGTGCGACGGGTCAGCTCATCTTCCTGCCGGTGGTCGCGGGCGTGACCGATCGCTTCGGGTGGCGCTGGGCCTCGATGATCGTGACCGTCGCCGCCCTGGCGGTGATCCCGCTGGTGCTGCTGTTCATTCGCGACCGACCGCGTGACGTCGGCACCACCGCCTACGGCGGCGACCCGGATTCCGGGGTCGAGTCGTTGCCCAACGGCAGCTTCGGCGCGGCGGCGAGCGGACTGGTGACCGGCCTTCGAGTCCCCGCCTTCTGGTTGCTCGCGGGTAGTTTCGCCATCTGCGGTATGACGACGAACGGCCTGATCGGTACCCACTTCATCCCCGCCGCCCATGATCACGGCATGCCCACGACGCTGGCCGCCTCGCTACTGGCCACCGTGGGCGTCTTCGATGTCGTCGGAACGGTCTTCTCCGGCTGGCTCACCGACCGCGTGGACGCCCGCGTACTGCTGGTGGTCTATTACCTGGGCCGTGGGGTGTCATTGCTCGTGCTGCCGGTGTTGTTGTCGCCGCACGCCGAACCGAGTACCTGGGTCTTCATCGTGTTCTACGGTCTGGACTGGGTGGCGACCGTGCCACCGACGATCGCGATCTGCCGGAGCTGGTTCGGCGCCGCGACGCCGGTGGTGTTCGGATGGGTGTTCGCCGCGCATCAGCTCGGCGCCGCGGTGGCCGCGTTCGGCGCGGGCTACGTCCGGGACGCCGACGGTTCCTACGATCTCGCCTTCTACGCCGCCGCCGGTCTGTGCGTGGTGGCCGCGCTGATGTGCGGCGGGATACGGCTGGCTAAGCCCGCCGCGGTCCCCGAGCCCGCCTAGCCGATATGGCCCCGAGCCGGTGGATCCCGCAACGGCAACGCTCCGCGAGGATGGTTCACCGCTCGTTCCGGGGCAGCAGGGTACCCAGTGGTCCGAGGTCGATATTGAGATCCTCCGGGGTGAGATCGAAGTGGTCCCGCAACTCGTCCATTCGCTCTTCGAGCAGCATCAACGTGGTGCCGATCCGCTCGATCTCCGCTTCGCTCAGGTCGCCTTTGTCCACACGGCGCAGTGCCTGCCGTTCCATGAGCTGGCGCAGCAGTTCCACCAGTGTGAGCACGAGTGTCACGAGACCACGTTCGACGGATTCCGGATCGGCGTCGATACGTGGTGGGATACCACCGAATTCAGTCATACAACCGAGGTTCCAGCGCGCCCTCCGACCCGAACTCCGGGCCGAGGGCGCTGATGGAGGAAATGAGGGCCCGCAGCGAAATCTGGACCAGGTCGACATCAGCGATCGAGAGTTTGATGTCACCGGAGATGACCACCCCGCCGGCCAGTACTCGGTCCAGTAGATCGATGAGCGCGACACGGCGCTCGCTGTCGGGTCGCGTCATGAGCTCTCCCGGTCCACACCCGCGAACGAATACGGCGGCCACGGACCGGTGAGCTCGAGCCGCATCCCGGGGAGGTCCTTCTCGAGTTCTTCGACCGTGGCAGCGAAATCGTCGGTCCGGACATCGTCGACGAGGTAGGTGCCGTTGAGCACCATCCAGTCTCGGCGGCCGTTCAACGCAGGCTCTGTCACCGGCTGGCACCGGCCCGCGGCGGCCCGCCCGACCAGACGCTGGTGGATTTCCCCGGCCCGTGCCGCGGCGTCGCGTTCGACGCTCTCCTGGGCGGACAGCTGCGCGCGGCGCCGGCGCAGGTACGCGGTGCCCTTACCGCCGCCGGTGTTCGCGATATTGGCCTCCGTCACCGCGTCCGTGAGGGTCGCTCGGTCGCAGTAGACCTTCACTCCCCATTCGGTCCGGCCGGTCACCAGTACCAACGCCGACCGGAAGTCCTCGCGCCGGTCGTCGAGCATGCCCACCAGCCGATCGTCGTCGAGGAAGACGGTGGCCAGGCGCAGGGGGACCACCGGACCGCGTGGGACGAGTGCGGAGACGACAGCGTCGTGTGCGCGGGCGGTCGCCGCCAACCAGTCCAGATCTTCGAGGTTGCGGTGCAGCGGCAGGTCCCCGAAAACCTCGAGCGGCACCGATCCGACGACAGCCGTCAGCGCGTCGGCGGCCACCGTGCGCGGCGCCTCGCCCGCCACTCCGGTGATATCGCCCAGCACCACGGGACCGTCCTCGGTGCTCGTCACCGCGTACAGCCAGATCCCGAGACCGTCAGTCACGGTCCCGCTGCTCCTCGGGTTCGCGGCTACGTTCGATGGATCGCCGCCTGTCCTCGCCGGCCTCGAGCGCGGCGATCCGGTCGCGCAGGGTGCGATTCTCGAGTTCGAGGTCTCGATCCTGCCGTTCGAGGGCGCGTGCGTTGCTGTTGAGCCAGGGATCGGTCTCCCACCAGTCGATGCCCACGGACTTCGCCGTCTCCAGTGATGCCACGACCAAACGCAGTTTGATGGTGAGAAGTTCGATATCGAGGAGGTTCACCTGGATATCGCCCGCGATCACCAAACCCTTGTCGAGAACCCGCTCGAGAATATCGCCGAGGTTCGTCGATTGGTGTCCGCCCCCGTAGGGTTGCGGCACCGAGGACCCGCCTCCCACGACCGTCATCGCATTCCCCGCCCGGCGATATCCGCGCTGCCCCGCGCATAGCGCCGGGTTCGCCTATAGGCCAGCAGGTTTCCGTCCTGGTCGATCTCCACCTCGTAGAGCGCCAGCATATCGGCCGACGAGGGGATGCGATGATCCTCGAGCACCTCGATCTCCACCAGCCAGCCGTCCTCCGTAGGCTCGGTGGAGGTGGCTCCCAGTATCTGCTTCGGGGTCAGCTCGACGAGTTGAGCCATGGCGCTCGCCCCGGCATCCGCCGCGCCGATCGGCGCCGGGTCCGATTCCGAGTCGTTCACGTGCGTTCACCCCTTCGGGATGGGCGGGTCGGGGTTTCCGGTTGCCGGATCATCCGGTTCAGCACCTCCTGCTGTGCGCGCTCGCGCTCCTCGTCCGACAGCTGCCCCGCCGCCGCGGCCTCATCGATCTCCCCGAGCTCACGCCGGATGGCCGCCGGGTCGCGCAGTTGCTGCTCGACCTGGTCCTGGATCACTTCGCTCAGCCAGATCACGCCGCGCACCGGGGCCAGCGGCAGTGTGAATATGGACGACAACAAGCCCATGTGTCAGCCCTCCGGTTCTCGCTTCATCACGAAGTCGTAGGCCGCCATCGGGCCCAGTAGGTGCAGGTCGACGCGGCCGTCCCATTCGTCGGCGAGCGCGGACACCGCCTCCTCGAGTTCGCCCTGCCGGGACACCTCGACGAGGACCGCGATGTGGACTGCGTCCTGGTCGTGGGTCGGCTGCCGTTCGTTGACGACGGGCCGGAGCGGTTCGAGCGCGTCGATGGTCCGGCGGGTGTCCGCGGCGCGCTTGTTCTCCACCGCCCGATAGATGATCTCTCCCAACTCCATTCGGGCGTCACGGGCGGCGTCCTGCGGTGTGTCGCGGATCCGCTCCCGCAGCCGGGCCGCCTCGCCGTTCTCGGCGAGCACTTCCCCCAGGATCTCCTTTTCCGCGTAGCGTCCTTTGACGACGTATTGGGCACGACCCTCCAGCTCCTCGAGCGCCGCCCGGAACTCGTCGTGATGGGTCTGCAACAGCTCTGTTTCCACCGACCCCGGGTCGGTCATGACCGCACCGAACCGCAGCGGCAGCACGGGGACGACGGCCGCCGAGCCGTCGAGTAGCTTCGCGTGGGCCGTCAGGTCCGCGGGTGTGCCGAGCGGACGATCCGGGATCTCGCTGACCAGCGCACCGATCTCGTCGTACCGCACCACGTCGACTTTGCCCGGTGGGTCGCCGATACCGGTGGCCTCCTGCTCGGGCTCCACATCCGCGGGAACGATGCCGTAGACGTAGGTCGCGACGTGCCGGTCGCTGTCGGCGGCGGCCTCGTCCGCCCGGTCGCGCGACATCAGCCTTCCTCGCTTCCGGACTGCCGGCGCGCGGGCCGACGCTTCTCCTCGAACTCGTCGAGGAAGTCGGCGACCTTTTCGCCCGCGGCTTCGAGGGCGCCCTTGGTTTTGTGCTGGGCGCCGCCCTCGGTGATGTCACCGACCAGGTCCGGTAGCCCGGCGGGCTCGCTGCTGGAGATCTCGAGCCGATCGACGGCCTCGGCGAAACGGAGATAGGTGTCGACACTGGCCACCACGATCCGGGCATCGATGGTCAACAGTTCGATGCCGACCAACGACACCCGCACGTACGCGTCGATGACCAAACCCTTGTCGAGGATCGTGTCGACGACATCGGCCAGGCTCGACGAGTTGGGGCCGGCGGCTGTGCCCGCGCCACCCGCGCCGCCGACCGGTTCGACGGTCATGTCCGCGGTCCTCGACCGGCAGCCGATCGGGATCCGGCCGCGCCGCGGCGCCGCGTCGCGGGACGCCGGCGCGGCGCGGACTCCTCGTCCGCTTCGCGCTCATCGTCGGGAACCTCGTCGTCGTCGTCGGCTTCTTCGCTGTCCTCTTCGGCGCCGCCGTCCTCCTCTTCGTCCTCGCTGCTCTCCTCTTCGTCCTGGCTGTCCTCGTCTTCGGATTCGCCCTCGTCCGCTTCGGTCTCGTCCTGCTCCTCGCGGCGGGCCGTCTCGTCGTCGACGACGACCTCCTTATCGCGGATCTCGCCGTGCCAGCCCACGATGTCGTCCGGGTGCAGCACGCCCTCGGTCATGAGGTGACGCTGGAACAGCTTGAGTTCCAGCCGGACTCGGCGGCCCGCCGCCCGCCACAGGTTGGCGGTCTTCTCGAAGAACCCGCCGGGGTGGTATTCGAGGATCACAATGATGCGGGTCAGGTCGGGGGTGATCTCGTGAAAGGTGACCGCGCCGTCGATGAAGCCCTTATCGCCTTTCGACCGCCAGACGATCCGTTCGAAGGGTATCTGCTCGAATATCGTCGACTGCCAGCTCCGCTTGGACCAGAACACCTTGCCCGACCACTCGAGCTTCTCATCCGAGACCTGGTCGACCGTTTCGACCTTCTTCATGATCTTCGGGAAGTCCGCGAACTGCGTCCATTGGTCGTAGGCGAGATCGACCGGAACGCCGACGTCGATCTGCTCGACGATATTGGTCACCTTGAGCTTCTTACCGCCGGAGCTCTTTCCTTTGCCGCCGGTCAAGGCCTGCTTCGCGTCCTGGAACTTTTCCTTCACGCTGTGTCCGATCTTGTCCACCCCCGCGCTCATCGCGGCCGAGAGCGGCGATTTACCTTCGGCCAACTTCTCGGCGCCGGTCAATGCCGACAACAAGTTCCCGTCACCGCTGCCCTCGGCGACATGGTTCAGGCGCTCGGCCGTACCGGACACCCTGTCCGAGATCCCCGAGACGGCACGGCCGGCGATGGTCGCCGCCAGCCCCTGCAACGAGTGCTGCAGCTGTCCAGTGGGGGTGCTTTCCTCGACCTTCTTCCCGGTCTTCGCGGCCGCACCGCGTGCCCCGCTCGCCGCGCCGGAAGCGGACTTGCCGACCTTGCGGGTGATATCTCCGGCAGCTTTCGTCGCCATGCGGGTCACCTCCTCGTACGACGGACCGGCGCGCTGTCGGCGGTCTGTCCGGCGGCGGTACGCCGCCGCCGGGTCGAGGTGGGCTTGCGGTCCGCGGCCGGAGTACGCGAACGTGCTTCGCCGGTTCTCCGGCGAGTGGCCGATGCGGCCGGTCGTGCGCGCCGGGAGGGTCGGTCCTCGCGCGGCGCGGGTTCAGCGTCTTCGTCGGCCGCCTCGTCTTCGTCGACCGCCTCGTCTTCGTCGACCGCCGCGTACTCGTCGTCCGTATCGTCGTCGGCCGTTTCGCCGGGTTCCTCGTCGAGCTCTTCGGCAGGCTCGTCGTGGTGCTGTAAGCGGGCGTTCAGCGAATCGATGCGATTGCTCGCGGCGGTGACCGCAGCGGAACGGGCGGCGTCGAGCAGCTCACCGCGGACCGTCTCGGCGATCTTCGTCAGTTCCGGTGACGAGCCGAGCAGCGATTGTCCGCGATCCAGCAGTCCCTGGGGGCCGCTCTGCCTGCTCAATCCGATCCCGGCGAGCGCCAAGGCGAACTTCATCTTGCGCGTCCGACCCAAGACGTAGCCGACCCCGACCGCCCCCGCCATCCTCATTCCGCACTTCATAGTCACTCCTTGATCGGCATCACACGCGCATACGACGAGGCGGGGCGCTCGGCTATAGCCGGCGTCTTGATTTTGTGGCCCACGACACATCAAGAGCCCTCAAGCCGACCGTACGCCGACTATCGAGCGGGCGTAACCCGCAGTGTGCTTCGAAGTCGGGGGTGATCGGCCGCGTGTATCCGCACCGGCCCAATGGGGCGGACCTCGGAGTCCGGGAAGGCCTGCCGAGGCAGGGAAGCCGAAACGCTCGAATTGAGGCACCTGCTGATGAACGCGGTCGGCGGATGGGCGCCGGGCGGAACGGCTGGTCAGCTGGATGCGGGGGTGGCCGCCCCGGCGACGCGGCGGCGGCGTGCGCGCTGGCGGCAGGTCGGACCGCAGTGGCGGGGTGGGCGACCGGTGGCCCGGACCTGAAGGCGGGCACCGCATTCCACGCATCGCACGATGGCGTGGTCGCCGGTTTCGTGACGCCGATGTGCGGAACTGTCACGGAACGCGGCCGCTTCCGTGACGGCTGGTATGCGCAACCCGTCCAGCAGCACGCGCACCAGCCGGGTGCCGCGGGCCCGGTTCCGGTGTGCCGACCGCAGCGCGGTGCCGCCGACGATCAGAGCCGTCAAATCGTCGACCTGTACCTCGGCATGGATCGCACGAGCCTGTTTCGCGGAGTTCAGCAGGCGGTCGAGTGCCTCGCCGAATCGCTGCGCGGCGGCGGTGAGCACGGCGTGCGGCCAACTCCGGTCGGCGGTGAGCGCATCGCAGACGGGTTTGTTGCCGGCCGATCTCTCGATCACTTCGAGCAGGAATCCGAACAGTGCGTCCCCGGGCGCCGCCCGGGCGGCCCATCGGTCCGCGGCGGCTGCCAGACTCTCGACCTGTTCGGCGAGAACGGCCTCGATCAGGATTTCCTTGCTCGGGAAGTGACGGTAGACGGTGCCCGCGCCGACTCCGGCACGCTGCGCGATCCGGCCCAGCGAGACCTCGGGCCCGTCTTCGGCGAACATCCGCACGGCGGTGCGCAATACGATCTCCCGATTGCGCCGGGCATCGGTGCGCCCGGCGATGGCTGCGGGAACCACTGCTGTCATGTCACGAAATCCTTGTCCGGGCGGAGGAAGCGGGTGGATTATTCCGTTTCGTGCCAGTATCCACGCTCACCGGAACGGACGCCATGAACTCCCCGACATCCACCGATCCCGACTCCCCAGTTCTCGTCACCGGCGCGACCGGCCGACAGGGCGGCGCCACGGCGCGGCGCCTGCTGGCGGCCGGGCGGCCCGTAAGAGCCCTGGTCCGCGATACGACTACCGCCGCCTCCTCGGCGCTGGCTGTCGCGGGCGCACAGCTCGTACTCGGCGATCTGGACGATCCGGCAAGCCTGCCCGCCGCGCTCGACGGGGCGTCCGCCGTCTTCGGCATTCCTCCCGTGGCCTACGGACCGTCCGGCGCCGATACCGATCTCGAATTCGCGCGTGGCCGGTCGCTCATCGACGCGGCCGTCGCGGCGGGAATCGAGCAGGTGGTGTTCAGCACCGTCGCCTCCACCTCCGCGGTAACACCGGGTGGGGCGGGAAAGGTATCGATCGAGCGGTATCTGCACGATCATGTCGCACTGCCGACCGTGCTCCGCCCGGTGCGGTTCATGACCAACTATCTCGGCGTCGCGGTGGCCGCCATCGACGGCATCTCCCACGGTGTGCACCGGCACCTGTTCCCGCCGCACGAACCCATGCAGATCATCGCGGTGGAAGATATCGCCGAATTCGCCGCACTCGCGTTCGCGGACCCGGCCCGGTTCGCGGGCCGGACGCTGGAACTGGCCGGCGACGAGCCCACCCCGGTCGAGGCCGCCGCCGCGATCGCCGCGGCGGTCGGGCTGCCGGTCCGGTACGAGCAGCTCACCGACAGCGAAGCCGCCGACCTCGGCCAGGAGATCGCCGAGGTCAAGAAACGCTGGCGCGACGGAGATCGCTGGCACGCCGATATCGAAGCACTCCGGGTGATCCATCCGGGACTGCGGACCTTGGCCGACTGGCTCGCCGAATCCGGTGCCGCCCTGGTGCGCGATCACCTCGCCGCCTCCGGTTCGCACGCCTGATGGCGACCGCCCACCGTGTTGCGCGGGGCGTGTGCGCGACACGGTGGGCCGTCGGCGCTCGCCGATCTCAGATTCGCGGTCGCGTATTTCTCGTCGTCGTTTTTACTCGGTTCGCCCGGTGCGGAGCTTCCCGGCGCCGCTCGTCGTCAGCGGCGGGTGACTCGGTCGGGTCGAAAGCGCGCCGACTGTGCACGAGAAACTTGTCCACCACAGGACTGCGTGTGCTCCGCCAGACCAGCGCGAGCAGGGCCGGCTTCTCGGCGCCGTCGATGGCGAGGGCGGTGAGCCGGTCGCGGTAGCGCGCGGCCATCGAATCACTGAGGACGGCGACGGCCAGCCCGCGCGCGGCGAGGTCGGCGATGGCGTCGGCGGCGCCGGCCTGTAGCGCGATCACCGGGCGGAGGTCCTGCGCCGCGCAGGCCCGGTCGAACACCGTGCGCAGGCCGGTGCCGGGCGGCATGCAGACGATCGGATGGGTGACCAGATCGCGCAGCGTGACGCGCCGCCGCGCCGCGAGCGGGTGTCCCGGCGGAACCGCCGCGACCAGCTTCTCCCGGATGATGGTGTGCGACTGCAGTCCGTCCGGGGTGGGGTCGGCGGTGCCGATGAGCGCTAGGTCGAGTGAGCCGTCGCGGACCGCCTCGACGAGCCGGTCGGAATTGTCCTCCGACAGTGAGATCTCCACACTCGGATGCGACCGATGGAAGGTGGCGAGGGCGTCGAACAGGGGGGTGACGGTGCAACCGTTGACCATTCCGACGGTGAGCGTGCCCCGGATCAGGTCGATCACTTCGCCGACTGCCTGGCCGACGGCTCCGGCGGCGTCGAGTGCGGCACGGGCGTGCTCGAGTGCGGCCTTTCCCGCGACCGTGAGCGTTACGGCGCGTGCCGAGCGGTCGAACAATTCGGTGCCGAGCTCCTTTTCCAGCGCGCGGATCTGGGCGCTCACCCCGGACTGGCTGATGTGCACCCGCTCGGATGCCCGGGTGAAGTTCTGTTCCTCGGCCACCGCGACGAAGTACTCCAGCTGCCTCAGTTCCATAACTGCAGATTCTAATATAAAGAAGAACCATCTGTTGGACTTCTGGTTTTCGGTCTACCAGGCTGGATCGAGTCGGAACCAACACCAGGAGGACATCGATGCCCGGATATGAGAAGGCCATGCGCCCCGAAGACATCACCCGCTTCTTCGTGGAACGATCCAACGCCGGTGACGCGGAAGGAGTGGCCGCACTCTACGAAGAGGACGCCGTGCTGGCCTACCCGCCCGGCAGCCGGACCGTCGGCCGGGCGGCGATCCGCGCCCTGTGGGAGAAGGTGCTGGCCAACGGCCCCACCTTCGAGCCGGAACAGCCGTTGCCGACGCTGATCAACGGCGATATCGCCCTCACCTCGACTCCGCCGAAGGACGGTACCGGCGCCCGCGCCCAGGTGGTCCGGCGGCAGCCGGACGGAAGCTGGTTGCGCGCGCTCGACCAGCCCGAGTTCGTCCCACCGGAACACTGAGCCGACAGTGGAGTCCGCGCCGGAGCCGTTGTGGCAGAAGGGGTTCGTGCTGAACCCGACCTGCTGCCTGGCTCCGGCCGCCCGTACCGGCCCGGTGCGGGCGGCGGTCCACCTACCGGAGGTGTGTCATCTGCGCGATGCGCAGGTCGCGGGTGCGGGATTGGTGGGCCTCCATGGCTTTCGCGGCGCGTTCGGCATCGCGATCACGGATCGCCTCGAAGATCTGGGTGTGTTCTTCCTCGATGAGATCCAGGTTGTCCCGGCCGCGTGAGACCGCGCCGTCGTAGACCCGCAGGCGCGCGTCGAGCAGGTACATCAACTCCAGTGTCGTGGTGTTGTGTGCGGCGTGCCGCAGCGCGACATGCCATTGCGCGTGCCGGTCGAGTCGTTGCTGCCCGCTGAGTCCCGTGGTGGCCGCCAGGAGATGTTCCAGCTTCGCGAGGTCGAAGTCCGTGCGCCTGGCGGCCGCGCTGCGGGCGACCGTGGCCTCCAGGGCGATTCGCGCCTCGCAGATGTCGAGGATCTCCTCCGGGGTGCGCACCCGTACGACGAAGCCGCGGGATTCCTTGGTCATCAATCCCTCGGCCTCGAGCCGCATCAGCGCTTCGCGCGCGGGTGTGCGGGAGACACCCAGTTCCTCGCCGACGTTCGCCGGGACCAGCAGCGAACCCGGCGGATAGGTACCGCCGACGATCCGGTCACGCAATTGCCGATACGGCGAATCCGGCCGGTCGCGGGAATCGAGCATCTGGGTTCTCCTCGGAGCGGGGGCACGACCGTTCACCGATATCACAGTTTCCGCGCGAACAACAGACTTCTGAACGCAGCTGTATACAAATGGCGACAGCTGTGTTCGTTGGCCCTAAAGTGCCCGGTGAAGCACGACAGGAGGGTCATGGATCCGCAAGTGAACGAAGACCACCGGTGACCGGATCGGCGGTTGCCGCAGCGACGACCGCACCGTCCCTGCCCACCGGGCGGCGACGGCTCACCTGGCACCCGCGGGCGCTGCTGCCCTGGGTGGTGCCGGTGTTGATCGTCGCGGGCTGGCAGTGGACGTCGAGTACCGGAATGATCTCCGCGGCGATCCTGCCCGCTCCGTCGGTGGTGCTCGACACCGCGGGCACGCTGTGGCGCAGTGGTGAACTGCCGGACCACATCCTCGTCAGCCTGCGCCGGGTGGCGATCGGATTCGGGATCGGCGCGGCGATCGGACTGGCGTTCGGATTCGCGGTCGGGCTCTCTCGCCTCGCCGAGGGGGTATTCGACCGGAGCCTGCAAATGGTGCGGGCGCTGCCGCATCTGGCGCTGGTCCCGCTGCTCATCGCCGCCTTCGGCATCGGCGAGACACCGCGCATCGTGCTGGTCACCCTCGGTGTCGTCTTCCCGGTGTACCTGAACACCGTCAGCGGGATACGCACCGTGGACGAGAAGCTGATCCAGCTGGGGAGGTCCTACGGGCTCACGCGCTGGGGGCTGATCCGCCATGTCGTCGTGCCCGGCGCCATGCCGATGATCCTCACCGGTATCCGGTATTCGCTCGGTGTCGCCTGGCTGACGCTCGTCGTCGCCGAGACCATCGCGACCCGAGAGGGAATCGGATACCTGGCCCAGAACGGCCGGGAGATGCTGCGCACCGACCGGATCGTGCTGGCGATTGTGCTCTACGCCATCGCCGGCCTGCTCGCCGACCAGATCACCCGGCTCATCGAGCGCCGGGCGCTGCGCTGGAACCCCACGATGCGGAAGGTGCGGTCGTGAGCGATCAGTCGAAGGACCGGATCGGTCTCACACTGCGTGACGTGGGCATCCGCTACCGGGACAACTGGGTGCTGCGGCACCTGGACCTGACCGTCGAGCCGGGGCAGTTCGTCGCCGTCATCGGCCCGAGCGGGGTCGGCAAATCGAGTCTGCTGCGGTTGCTGGCCAAGCTCGAGGAGCCCACCGAGGGAACTGTCACCCCCGTCGGCGCGGGGACGTACTCGGCTCGGATGATGTTCCAAGAGGACCGATTGCTGCCCTGGAAGTCGGTGCTCGACAATGTGACGCTGGCGACCCGGAACTCCGGTCGCGCGGCGCGCGAGCTGCTCGAGCGGGTCGGCCTCGCGGGCCGGGAGAAGGACTGGCCGGCGGAACTGTCCGGCGGGCAGCGGCAACGGGTCGCGCTGGCCCGGGCGATGCTGCACCACCCCGACATCCTGCTGCTGGACGAGCCGTTCGGCGCCCTCGACGCGATCACCCGGGTGAATATGCACGAACTGGTCGAATCGCTGCTGGCCCGGGAACCGCGCACGGTGGTGCTGGTCACCCACGATGTCGAAGAAGCGCTGATGCTGGCCGACCGGGTCCTGCTGCTGACCCCCGCCGGTATCACCACCGACCTCACCGTAGGGCGAGCGAGACCGCGCAGCCGCGGCGACGCCCAGCTCGCGGACCTGAAACAACGATTACTGGACGATCTTCTCGCCGCCGACCGGATGGCGCGGCACTCTCGGAAAGGCATGGCAGGATGACCAGGACACCGATATCGCTGAACCGGCGCGGGTTTCTGCGGGCCACCGGCCTCGGCGCGCTGGGGATCGCGGGCGCGGCGGCATTGTCGGGCTGCGGCCCGGGAACCTCCGCGGCCGAGCTGAGCGAGATCCGGTACGCGCTGATCGGCGACGGCAAGGCCGAACCGGGCACGATCCTGTCGCACGGGCTCGGCGGGTTCGACGTGAATGCCGCCGTCGGACTGCCGGTCTCGTTCTCCACCGGCTTCGCCGCCTCACTTCCCGTGATGGAGGCGATCAAGGCGGGCAGTATCGATTTCTCCTTCGCCACCGCGACGGCGATCATCTATGCCATCGGCGGCGGGGTGCCCGTGGTACCGCTGGTCGCGTATCCGCTGCCGGTCGACGAGGTGGACATCCTGGTTCCGAAGGGTTCGGACATCAAATCCGCCGCCGATCTCAGAGGTCGCTCGGTGGCCGACCATCAGGGCACCACGGGGACCTACAGTCTCGTCAAATATCTCGAGACCGCGGGCCTGACGATCGACGACATCGAGTACGTCAACCTCACCGCGGCCGACGCGGAGGCCGCGTTCGCGCAGCGCCATGTGGACGCCTGGATCAACTGGCAGCCCACCATAGAACTGGCCCGGCGCAAACACGACGCCGATGTGCTGCCCGGGGTGCGGACCTACGATTACGCGTTCTTCGTCGCGTCGGAGAAATTCGCGTTCGACCGTCCGCGCGAGGTCGCCACCCTGGTCCGCAGTGTCCGCGACGCGCAGCGCTGGATCGAGGCGAATCCCGAAACCGCCGTGGGGGAGTTCGCGGCGCTCGGCGGGTTCGGCGACTCCACTCTCGAACGCGACGTCTACTACGACCTGGTTCAGCAGAAGCGTCTGTCGTATTCGGGCGCCGGTGATTTCGGTGTCATCGCACCAGCAGCGGTCGACAGTACGCAAGATCTGGCGGACAACTTCCACCAGCTGGGCGTGTACCCGGAGTCGGTGGACGTGCGCGGCTGGTTCGCCGATACCCGATTCGCGCCGGTCGCCGACGCGGTGCGCGCCGAACTCGCCAAGTCGTGATCGATAGTCATGGGAGATCATTCGATGAACAAGAAAATGCGCCTGGCCGCTTTCGTCACTGCGGGGCCGGGTCGGCCGGGCGGCTGGCGCTATCCGGGATCGGTCCCGGGATGGCTCGACGCGTCGTACTACCACAACATCGCGCGGACTCTGGAGGACGGGCGATTCGACCTCGCGTTCTTCCCCGATATCCTCTCTGTTCCCGACCGTTTCGCCGGTAGCACCGATTCGCAGCTGCGGTACGGGGCGCTCGGTTCGCTGCGCGTCGACCCGCTCCCGGTGATGGCGTCGATGGCCGCGGTGACGCGACACCTGGGCATCGCGGCGACAGTCTCCACCAGCTACGCCCAGCCGTTCACCGTCGCGCGTTCGTTCGCCAGTCTCGACCACCTCACCGCGGGCCGGGCCGCGTGGAATATCGTGACCTCGTTCCAGGAATCCGAGGCCCGCAACTTCAACCTCGACGCCCAGTTCGATCGTTCGACCCGGTACGAACGCGCGGACGAGTTCCTACAGGTGGCGGCCAAACTCTGGGACAGCTGGGAAGACGGCGCCCTGGTGCTGGACGAGGAGACGCCGCTGTTCGCCGACCCCGACCGCGTGCACCGCATCGATCACGAGGGCCGGTACTTCACTGTGCGCGGGCCGCTCAATGTGCCGCGGCCACCGCAGGGTTACCCGGTGCTCATTCAGGCGGGCGCCTCGTCGAAGGGCAAGGATTTCGCCGCGCACTGGTCCGATGTCATCTTCTGCAGTCACGCGTCCAAGGAGTCGGCGCAGGCGTTCTACACCGAGATCAAAGAGCGCGCGGCGCTGTTCGGGCGCGATCCCGACCACATCAAGATCCTGCCGTCCATCACCCCGATCGTGGCGCCTACCTCGGCCCGGGCCAAGGAACTGGCCGAGGAGATCTTCGAGCTGGTTCCGCCGCTCGGCGGCCTGTCCACGCTCGCCTACCACCTCGACGTCGACCTCTCCACCTTCCCGCTGGACGAACGCCTGCCCGACGTGGAGGTCCCGGGCGTCGAAGGCCATTACCACGAGGTCCGGGAGATCACCGAGCGTGACGGTCTGACGCTGCGCCAGCTCGGAAAGCAGTACGGCGGCCGGACCGAGGGCGGTTTCATCGGCACCGCGGCCGACGTCGCGGACGGTTTGCAGGAGTGGTTCGAAGACGGGGCGGCCGACGGGTTCACCCTGCAGGTGCCCCATCAGCCGGGTGGTTTCGAGACCTTCACCCGCGAAGTCGTCCCACAGCTGCAGCGCCGCGGCCTGTTCCGGACCGAATACGAGGGCACGACCCTGCGGGAGAACCTCGGCCTCGATCGCCCGGACCGCGGTGAATGGGCCATTCGCGCCGGCGGTCCGGCGTGACGAACAGCGATCCCGAACGCGGCGAGGTCGCGGTAACGGCCGCGGCCACGACCGCCCCGGGCAGGTTCATCGTTTCGGCGCGGGCGAATCATCTGGTCAGCGATTCCCGGCTGACCGGCGGCGAGGCGATCCACGCCGGCGAACTGCTGCTGGCCGCGCTGGCGTCGTGCGCGCTCGCGAATATCGAGAACCGTGCGGCCGAGAGCGGATTCGGGGTGGTAGGTGTCACGGCGACGGCTTCGCACACCCGCGGCGTCGAGGACCCGACCCGTTACGCTCGCACGCTGCTCGAGATCGGCATCGGCGCACTCGACGATTCGCGGGGCTGGGCGCTGGTGGACAACTTCGTCGCGACCTGCCCCATCTACAACACGGTCCGCCGGGGCAGCGGGATCGAGATCACGCTCAACGGCCGCCGGCGTCCCGCGAGCCCCGGGGCGGGGGACCAGGGTACGCGGTGATCGGCATCGGACCGCGCCCGCCGGCGTGCTGGATCCTGGGACCGGCGGTGCTCCGGCGGCATCCCGGGCCGGGAAGAAACGTTCGACGAAGAAGCGGCCGGCGCCGCGCAGCACCGGGCATCGGACAGCGGCCGGTCGAGGGTCACGCCGGCCATTGAGTGGGCGAACCCGGCCGGTATCGGGCTCCCGGGGCCCTGCTACCTTTCGCCACACGAGGGCAGGAGGGCCGGTATGGACATCGACGTGCGCACCTTTACTGCCGCGGAGCTGGCCGAGGGTGTCGTCCCGGTGTCCGCGCTGGACGCGTCCTCTCTGCTCGAACCGCTGGTCTTGGTCGATCTCGACGGCGCCGACGCGGCGACCGCGGTGGCCGCCGCCGCCCGGATACCGGCGCTGGGGGGTTCGGCGGTGGGTTTCTGCTCGGGCGCGGTGACGCCGCGGCTCGCGCCGCTGACCGCTGCGCTGGATCTGACCTATGCCGCGGTGCCGGATCCGGTGGATCGCGCCGTCGTCGGCACCGCGGATGTCGATCGTGCGCTCGCCGAGTTCACGGCCTGCGTCCGGCGCTGTCCGCAGGCCTCGTTCGTCGCCGCTCAGGTGGTGCGGGCTTGCGAACATCTGCCGGTGCCCGCGGCGATCGATGTGGAATCGTTCGCCTATTCCACGTTGCAGGGCGGTGCGGAGTTCGGGGCTTGGCTCGATCGGCGCCGAGGTCTCGGGCGACCGCTGCCGCCCCCGCCGGAATCGGACCCGGTTCTTCTCGCCGCGGACGGAGACACCCTGCGGATAACCCTCAACCGCCCGGAACGACGCAACGCCTACGGTACGGCGCTGCGTGACGCCCTGGTCGAGGCGCTGCGCACAGCGATACTCGCCGACACCTTCGCCGAGATCGTGCTCGACGGCGCCGGTCCCTCGTTCTGCGCCGGCGGCGACCTCGACGAATTCGGCCACACCCCCGATACCGCCACCGCTCATCTCATCCGCACCCGTGGCGGCGCCGCACGGCTGATGGCGCGCCTCGCGGAGCGCACCGAGGTCCGGCTGCACGGCCACTGTGTGGGGGCCGGGATCGAGATCTCCGCATTCGCCGGCCGTGTCGTCGCGGCGCCGGACACGGTGATCCGGTTGCCCGAAGTGGAGATGGGGCTGATACCCGGCGCCGGGGGAACGGTCAGCGTGCCGCGCCGTATCGGCCGGTGGCGTGCGCTGCATCTGTTCGTCACCGGCGTGGCCCTCGACGCGCGACGCGCCCAGGGATGGGGGCTGATCGACGAGATCATCGATTCGCCCGGGCACGTGGGGTAGCTGCGCCGCCTACCCTTCGAATACGACCCGTCCGCCGATGAGCGTGGCGCGCACCGCGGCCGCGGCCGGTCGATCGCAGAGCCGCTCGACAGTCCGATCCAGGAGCACCAGATCCGCGGGTGTGCCCGGCGCGACGACGCGGGCCGGGCCGCCCGGATCGTCCAGTGGCGCCAGATATCGCGCGAGAGCCGCCGGCGCGCAGAGTGTTTCGGCGGCACCCACGACGGCGCCGTCCGGTGCGCGGCGTACGACCGCCGCGCTGATCACCTGCCAGGGGTCGAGGGGCCCGTACGGCGCGTCGCTGGACAGAGCCAGTCCCACACCGCCGTCGCACAGGCTCCGGCAGCGGTACAGATCGGGGAGGTCGGCCGCGTCGACACGGCGTAGATAGTCGTCGCCGCGATCGGCGAGGAAGCCCGGCTGGGTGACCACGGCGACCCCGAGACGCCGCAGGGCGCCGATGGACTCGGCCGGAACTATCGCGCCGTGCTCGATCCGATCACCCGGTACCGTCCCGGTCTCGTCGAACACGGCGAGCAGGATGAGCAGCGCCGCGCGGCTGACGCAGTGCACGGCGACCGGCCGCCCGAGATCGTGCGCGCGAGTGACGGTGGCAGCCAGATCGTCGATATCGGGCAGTCCGGAATCCGCGAGGACGATCTTGTACGCACCGGTGGTGACGCGGGGGCCGCAGGTGCGGCCCAGCGGCACGCCCAAGAGATTCAACCGTTGCGGAAGCGCTCCGCACGCCGTCGCGTCGATCAGGTGCGCCAGCGAATCATCGGTCAGATCGGGTGTGGCATCGCTGATTCCGGTGATCCCGTAGCCGGCGAGAAGTGCGCCGACCTCGCCGAGATCGGGCGGGCCGGAGTTCGGCAGTCGCGACCGCAGCCAGGTGTCCGCACGCCAGACCCGGCCGGTAACGCGTCCGTCGGCGTCGCGTTCGACGCCGGGCTCGGTCGCCGTGTCCAAGCCGGTGAGACCGGCCGCGGTGGAGTTGAGCACCCACAGGGCTCCGCTGCGGTGCTGGATACGGACCGGACGTTCGCGATGCAGCAGGTCGAGCGCGGCCGAATCGAGCATCCCGGCGACGGTTTCGACGTAGCCGACCCCGCGTATCCACCCGTCACCCGGCGCGCGGGCGAGCGCGCGGGCGAGATCGTCGGCTGTGCGCACCTGCGGCGGACCGCAGCGAACCGAGTTCCGGTCGGCGGCGAGTGCGTGCAGGTGCAGGTGGTGGTCGTGCAGGCCGGGCAGCACTGCGCCGCCCTCGGCGTCCAGTATCGGGAGGCCGGCCCCGGGCAGTTCGGTCCCGACCGCGGCGACGACGCCGTCACGGATCAGGACGTCGGTACGGGATCCAGCGGATACCTCGGCGTCGCGGATCAGCAGGCCGGTCATCCCGGCCCCACACCCAATTCGGCGAGCACCGCGGCGGTATCGCGGCCGCTGTCCGGCGCCGCACCGGCGGCTTCGCGCCGGCTCGGCGGCGCGACCGATGATTCGCCGACGGCCGTGCCGGCCGAGCGCGGGTCGAGCGTGGCGGCCACGACCGCGGACATCGAGATATCCCAGAGGCGGCCGGAACCGTCGCCGGGTGCCGACATCGCCAGGACCGTCGCGGTCAGCCCCGTCAGCGGGTCGGCGATCGCGTCGCCCACGAACACCGGTGGGTGCTCGCCGGCGCAGGCGACCAGCCCGGCGGATGCGGCGATATCGTCCCCGAATCCGATCCGGTTCGCGGCCCGGCCGTGTGCGGTGATCGAGATCCAGGTACCGCCGGATTCGGCGAACGCCCCCGCGTCCAGCCCGAACCCGGTCAGTGCGCGCGGGCGGGACGCCTCGATCACGATATCGGCGGACGCGACGAGTGCGCGCAGCGCGCGACGTTGCCCACCGTCGCCGGGGTCGAGGACGACGGATTCGTGACCGCCGTGCAGCAACCGATAGAAGCCGGGATCCCCGCGGCGGGCCCCGTCCGGACGGGTGGGGGTCTCGACCTTGATGACGCGGGCGCCGGCCAGACCGAGCAGATGGGCACAGAGCGGGCCCGCCCACAGCGCGCTGAAATCGACTACGCGCAGTCCGGCCACCGGGCGCGGAGCCAGCGGTTCCGGGACCGCTGCCGGCCGCGGCTGTGGGGCGATCGGGCCGGCGGCGAGCCCCAGCAGTTCCGCACGTTCGGCCAGTTCGGCGCCGGGGTGAGTGCGCAACCAGGCGGCCACGGCGGGCCACGGGTCAGCGCCGACCTCCCGGCCCACCAGCGCACCGAGCAGCGCCGGATCGTCGGGACGCGCACAGCTGACGGCCGCCCAGCCGTCGGCGGTGGGCAGCAGGCGGCAGTGCCGGCCCACAGAGATCGTGCCGCCGCGCACCGACCCGGTGAACGCCGCCCGTTCGGAGAGCAGCCGGGCACCGTCGAGCCGGACCCGGCCGTCGGTGATCGCCGCGATCCGGTCGGTGTGCTGCCGTGCGATTGTCGCGGCCGACCCGGGTGGGATCAGCGGGGGCCCGCCGGGGAATCCGGTGAGTGCGGGTACGCCGCTCTCGACCCAGTCGCGCACCCGGTGAGATATTCCTGCCGAGGCGTCGGACACGCGCCGATGCTACACCGCACCTACCGCACAGCCCGCGTCGCTGCGGTGCTCGCATCAGCCGACCGACGAGATCCAGTGCACCGTGGTCGCGGCGCTACTCGGGGTCCGCGGCGGTCGGTGGATCAGGTGGGGTCGGCGCGGCCGCGCGGCGGCGCCGGTGCCGTGGTCGTCGCGGCCAGCTCGTCGATGCCGACACCGACGAGCCTCGTCCAGCGGTTCGCGAAATTGGAGATGCCCCAGCTGCGCAGCCTCGTATAGGCCTCCACGAGATCGGGGCGATGCAGCACACCCGCTGCCCGGCCCGCGGCGATCGCCTCGATGTAGGCGTCCTCGGCCGATATCAGTTCGTCGGTGACACGGGCCTGCTCATCGAGCAGGTGTTCCACTCTGTACGCGAGGTCTTGCGGTGTGGAACACGTGCCCTCGCCGGAAAATCGGTGCATGCGCCATCCTCGGAGATAGGTCGGTCGAACCTGCGAAAGACAAACGCCGTCACGGTGTCCCGTGGAGCCCGGAACCGATCGAACGCCAAGAAACTACGGGATCACTACTACCCGATGTGGCCGGCGGCCGTGCCATCGGCCGTACCGCGCCGCGGTCTCGTGAACGGCCGGGTGTTCATGCGCAGGACGGTGCCGAGGTCTACCGCCACGCGCGCAGCAGTCGTGTCGCCTCCGCGCCGAGGGCGAACTGCAGGAACGGGCCGAAACTCACGCGCGCCACCCCTGCTTCGGCGAGAGCCGGTCGATTCGCCTCCTCCGGCAGGCCGATCGCGTTGACCGGCAGTGGCAGCTCGGCGCACAACCGGCGCAGGATCTCCGGCGCGTAGCGGCCCACCGGATACAGCACGTCGGCGCCCGCCGCGGCGGCCAGCCGCAGCCGCTCGATCGCCTCCCCGGCCAGATCCGCCGGTTCACCGAACGGGCCGCGCAGCAGATCGGTGCGCGCGTTCACCACCACGTGCACACCCGACTCGTCCGCCGCCTGCCGTAGGCGCCCGACCAGGTCGGCATGCTCTTGCGGTGCGCGCATCCGCCCGCCCTCCGCGTGCACGACGTCCTCGATGTTGAACCCGACGCCCCCGGCCTCCAGCAGGCCTTCGACCAGGGCTTTCGGCTCTACGCCGTACCCGGATTCGAGATCGACCGAGACCGGCACATCCACCGCGGCGGTGATCTCCCGGACCCGGGCGAGTACCTCGGTGAACGCCATACCCTCCTGGTCGGGCTTGCCGACGGAGGAGGCCAGCGGATGGCTGCCGACGGTCAGCGCCGGAAAACCGGCCTGCTGCACGAGATCCGCCGACCAGGCATCCCAGACCGTCGGCAGGATCACCGGGTCGCCGGGGCGGTGTAGTTCGAGGAACGCGGTTGCCTGCTCGCTCAGTGCGGTCACACGCCGATCCTGCCCCAACGTCGCGGGGATGCGCCAGTGACCGGCCGGTGGGTCGTGACCTGGTTGAGCCCTTGTTTGCATCGCCGCACAGTGGTTACCCGGCCCGGGACCGGCCGGATACGGCGGGTCGATCGCACCCGACGAGAGGAGTTGGGCAATGAGCGCTACCGATAAGTTCGACAACAAGGCCGAGGAACTCGCCGGTCGGGCCAAGGAAAAGCTCGGTGAGGCCACCGACGATGAGGACAAGAAGAACGAAGGCAAGGCCGATCAGGTGAAGGCGAATCTCAAGGACGCCGGCGAGAAGGTGAAGGACGCCTTCCGCGATTGATCGAGCACCGAGCGGGAGGACGCGCCGGGCGGGGCATCGCGCCTGATCCGGGTCGTTCGTTCTCGCCGGTGCGGGACGCCGCCACGGCGGTGGAGTGGGCACCGACCGCGTGGCGGTCGGTGCCCACTCCTGGATGGGGCCGTTTCGATGATCGGAACGAACCGAAACGTGTCCACTGACCGGGAAGCCCGCCCGCCGGCCGCCGTGGGCGGCGTCACTATCGGCGCAGTCACACACATTCGTTGGACCATGGAGGTTGGCGATGCCGGCGCATTCATCGAACGGCCGAACACCGCACGGCGCAGAGGAATTCAGGCAGATCGAGGCCGCCGCGGCGCCGACTCGATTCGCCCGGGGATGGCACTGCCTCGGCTTGGCGAGAACATTCCGGGACGGCAGGCCGCACGAGGTCGCGGCGTTCGGCACGACGCTGGTCGTGTTCCGATCCGAGACCGATCACACGCTGCACGTCCTGGACGGTTTCTGCCGCCATCTGGGCGGCAATCTGGCGCACGGCACGGTCAAAGGCGATTCCATCGCCTGTCCGTTCCACGACTGGCGGTGGGGCGGGAACGGCAGATGCACCGGCATCCCCTATGCGCGCCGGGTCCCGCCGCTGGCCAGGACCCGGGCGTGGCCCACGCTCGAGCGCAACGGTCAGCTCTATGTCTGGCACGACCCGCAGGGCAGTAAACCCACCGATGACGTGACGATCCCGGAGATCGCCGGCTACGGCAGCGCGGACTGGACCGACTGGACCTGGAACTCGATGCTGATCGAGGGGTCGCACTGCCGGGAGATCGTCGACAACGTCGTCGATATGGCGCATTTCTTCTACGTCCACTATTCCTTCCCCCGATACTTCAAGAATGTCTTCGAAGGTCATACCGCGACCCAGTACATGCGTTCCACGCCGCGCGGGGATATTTCGGTGGGCACCAGTTATGACGATCCGAACTCGTCATTGCGTTCGGACGCTTCCTATTTCGGTCCGTCCTACATGATCGACTGGCTGTTCAGCGAGGCGCAGGGGGCGACCATCGAGACGGTGCTCATCAATTGCCACTATCCCGTCACCGACAATTCGTTCGTGCTGCAGTACGGCGCGATGGTGAAGAAACCCCAGGGCATGTCGGACGCCGACGCGGACGCGATGGCCGCGCAGTTCGCTCGCGGCGTCGAGGTGGGGTTCGAACAGGATGTGCAGATCTGGAAGAACAAGGCGCCGATCGACAATCCGCTGCTGTCGGAGGAAGACGGGCCGGTGTATCAGCTGCGACGCTGGTATCAGCAGTTCTACGTCGACGTCGAGGACATCACCGAGGACATGACCAGGCGATTCGAGTTCGAGATCGACACCGAGCGCGCCGTCACCAGCTGGGAAGCGGAGGTCGCGGACAACATCGCCCGCGGCGCCGTCCTGGATACCACCGCCTGAGATAGGCCCGACCCCGTCCCACCGCGGGCGGCACCGTCGCCGCCCGCGCCTCACGAAGGAACACACCCTCACCATGACCACAGTTCTCGACAACATCACGGCGATCGCCGACCGCCTTCGTGAGCAGGCGCCCGAAGCCGAACGCCTGGGACAGCTGCCCGAGGCGACTGCGAAACTGCTGAAATCGGCAGGTCCGATCCGGCTGCTGCAGCCGAAGAAGTACGGCGGATTCGAGGCGCATCCGCGGGAGTTCGCCGAGGCGGTGATGGCGGCGGCCGCGCTGGACCCGGCGACCGGTTGGATCTGCGGCATCGTCGGAGTGCATCCCTGGCAGCTCGCCTTCGCCGACCCCAAGGTGCAGGAGGAGGTCTGGGGCGCCGACAACGACACCTGGATAGCCTCGCCGTACGCGCCGACCGGTATCGCCCGGCCGGTGGAGGGCGGCTACGTGTTCAACGGTCGCTGGCAGTTCAGCTCCGGCACCGACCACTGCGAGTGGATCTTCCTCGGCGCGCTGCTCGGCGACGCGGACGGTGCGGTGGCGAACCCGCCGACGATGCTGCACATGATCCTGCCGCGCGCGGACTACACGATCGTCGAGGACTCGTGGAATGTGGTGGGGCTGAAGGGGACCGGTTCCAAGGACATCATCGTGCAGGACGCGTTCGTCCCCGCGTACCGGGTGATGAACGGCGACCATGTCATCGACGGCACCGCCCAGCGCGAATACGGCGCCACCGAGACGCTGTACAAGATGCCCTGGTCGACGATGTTCCCGCTGGGTATCACCGCCGCGGTGATCGGTATCGCCGAGGGCGCCCTGGCCGCGCATCTGGACTATCAGCGCGACCGGGTGGGCGCCCAGGGGACCGCGGTCAAGGACGACCCGTACGTGCTGTTCGCGATCAGCGAGGCGGCCGCCGATATCAATGCCGCGCGGCAGGAGCTGCTGGCCAACGTCGACCGGATCTGGCACCTCGTCGATTCCGGCGGCGAGGTGACCTTCGCCGACCGGGCCGCGGGCCGGCGCACCCAGGTGCGCGCGGCGTGGCGCGCGGTGATGGCGGTGGATCAGATCTTCGCGCGGTCGGGCGGTAACGCCTTGCGGATGGACAAGCCGTTGCAGCGGTACTGGCGCGATGTCCATGCCGGTCTCAATCACGCCATCCACGTGCCGAGCACCGTCTATCACGCCTCCGCGCTGAGTTCGCTGGGCATCGATCCGGCCGAGCAGCTGCGGTCGATGATCTGAGCGCTCGGGTCGTGCACACACAAGGAATCGATGAGGACACGGGAACAGTGACTGATATCAAGAGCCTCGGCTATGTCGAGATCCGGACCACCGATATCGATCGGTGGCGGCAGTTCGCCTTCGAGGTTCTCGGCTTCGCCGAGGGTTCCGGGCCGGACGAGAATGCCCTGTACCTGCGAATGGACGAGCGGGCCGCGCGGATGGTCGTGATCGGCGGCGATACCGACGAGGTGGTGACCATCGGGTGGGAGGTCCGCGACCACGCCGCGTTGGCGCGGGTGCGGGCGGCGGTCTCGGCGGCGGGCGTCGCCGTGAAACCGCTGTCGGCGGAGGAGGCCGATGCCCGCCGGGTCGAGGAGGCGATCACCTTCACCGATCCCACCGGCGCCACCCTGGAGGTGTTCCACGGCCCGGTGCTCGACCACAGCCCGCTGGTGACCCCGTTCGGCGCGCGCTTCGTCACCGGTGCGCAGGGGTTGGGCCACGTGGTGCTGCCCACTATGGATCCGGGTGGCTCCTTCGAGTTCTATACCGAGGTGCTCGGGTTCCTGCCGCGGGGCGCGTTCCGGATTCCGGCGCCGCCGGAGTTCGGGCCGATGCGGATCCGGTTCCTGGGTGTGAACGAGCGGCACCACAGCCTGGCGCTGTGTCCCGCGCCGCACGGCGGCGCGCCCGGACTCGTGCACATCATGGTGGAGGTCGATTCGCTGGACGCGGTCGGCCGGGCGCTGGACCGGGTGGCGAAGGACGGGTTCGCGGTGTCGTCGACGTTGGGCCGGCACACCAACGACAAGATGGTGTCGTTCTATGTGCGCGCGCCCGGCGGGTGGGATATCGAATTCGGCACCGACGGGATGCGAGTCGACGAAAGGCACTACACCGCGGAGGAGATCACCGCGGACAGCTACTGGGGTCACGATTGGTCCGGTAGCGAACCACTCGCCGCCATGTGATCCGCGGCGATCGGCGCACGGCCCCCGATCCGAGCACACGAGCTCGGGTCGGGGGCCGTGCGCGGTTTTCGGACGTTCTTCGCTGATCATGTGACAGCGGACACAGGGAGATGGTACTAATAGGCATATGCCTAATAGGCATATGCACGTGCTTCAGCTTGTTGACCCAACGGAGGGCTCATGACAATCCAGGCCGCCGCTACCCCGAGTGCCGTACTCGACCGCGTCTCACTCGTCCTCGACGCCTTCGACGGGCCCGGACGGCTCACCCTCGCGCAGATCGTGCGGCGCACCGGATTGCCCCGCTCGTCGGCCCATCGCATATTGGAACGGCTCGTGCACCTGCGCTGGCTGCGCCGCGACGGCCGCGACTACGAACTCGGTCTGCGTCTCATGGAACTGGGATCACTCGCCGTCCATCAGGACCGGTTGCACCGCGCGGCCGTGCCGTTCCTGCACGAGCTGCATCGCGCGACCGGGTACGTGGTGCATCTGGCGGTGCTGGACGGCTCGGATGTGGTGTATCTGGACAAGATCGGCGGACGGCTGGCCGGAGCCGTCCCGACGCGGGTCGGCGGACGGCAACCGGCGCACTGTACGGCCGTGGGCAAGGCGATCCTCGCCTACGCGGACGACCGGCACGGCGAGGTGGCGGGCAAGGACCCGCTCGGGTCGAAGACCCGGTACTCCATCGCCACCGCGGCGCAGCTGCGTGCCGAACTGGCCAGAGTTCGCGCGCACGGCGTCGCCTTCGAGCGGGAGGAGTCGCTGTCCGGTTTCGGGTGTGTGGCGGCCCCGATCGGCGAAATAGGTGAGGCGGTGGCCGCGGTATCGATCTGCGGACCGGTGGACCGGATGAGCTTCGACCATCGTCTGGGCGCGCCGGTGCGGATGACGGCACTGGGCATCTGGCGCAATATCGAGGACGGCCGGGCGCGCGTCCATCCGACGCTCCAGCAGTCCCGGCCGCTCGTCGCCCAGGCGGCACCCGGGCGGGCGGGTCTGCAGTACGCGTGAACAGGATCCGCGTAGCTCCCACTCGGTGGTCGACCCGCCCGACGGGGCCGGCGGCGGGCCGGCGACACAGTGCCGTCGCGGGCGGGGCCGGCTGATTCCCGGCCGAGGCTCGCATATACCCGGATACCGTCACTGCCCGGCGGTGCACGCCGGCAGGTGCGGTGAGCCGCCGGGCCGCCGGCCCTGGTCAGGGAAGCGGCGAAGGCTCAGTCCGGGCTGAGCACGCTGCGCACCATCTCCCAGATCTGGGTGCGCGCGGTGCCGGTGCACGACAGGCCCGCAATGGTCAGGAACCCGTGGAACAGCCCGTCATAGCGGCGGTGCCGCACCGGCACGCCGTCGGCGGCCAAACGCTGTGCGTACGCGTCACCCGCAGCACAGGGCGGATCCAGCTGGGCGGTGATCACAACCGCCGGCGGGAGCCCGGCAAGGGTTGCCGCGCGGGTGGGGACCAGCCGCACATCGCCGGTCCCGGCGGGCGCGTACTGCTGCCAGTACCAGCGCATCGCCTTCGCCGTGTTGTAGTACCCGTTGCCGAATCTACGGTAGGAATCGGTCTCGAAGTCATCGTCGATCACCGGATAGAGCAGCAGTTGAGCCGCGATGGCCGGGCCGGCGAGATCACGGGCCGCGATGGCCACGGTCGCCGCGAGATTCCCGCCGGCGCTGTCGCCGGCGACGATGATCCGCGCCGGATCACCGCCGTAATCGGCCGCGTGCGCCGCGGCCCACAGCAATGCGTGGTAGACGTCGTCGTGCGCGGCCGGGGCGGGATGTTCGGGGGCGAGCCGGTAGTCCACCGCCATCACCACCGCGCCCAGACCGTCTGCCATCGAACGGCAGAGTTCGTCGTGGCTGTCGAGATCGCAGAACACGAACCCCCCGCCGTGCGCGAAGACGACCACGGGTAGCGAGTGGGCGTCGCTGTGCGGACGGAAGATCCGCAGCGCCAGCTCGCCTCCCGGCCCCTCGATCGTCAGATTGTGCACATCCCGCATCGCAGGGAGCCACTGCAGGGGAGCCCGACGGCCACGGATCAGCGCGCGAAGTTCCGCGGCGGGGACAGCGGTGACATCGGGGAATCCGGCATCCAATTTCGCCAGCATCGAGGCTATCTCGGGGTGCAGTACCGGACGGGTTCCGTCGTCGGCCACAACTCTGATATCCATCTCGACGCCTCCTGCATACGGTGCCGGGCACGCCCGGCGTGGTGTGGTCACCGTAGGACCGCGGATCCGGGCCGGTGGGCGATGTTCCCGTCCAGCGGACGCATCGTCTCCGGGGCCACGGCACCGCGCCGTACTCTCGGCGCGGCAGCTCGCCGCCGTACTGGAACGCCACGGCGTGGAGCGGGTCGACAGCGTCGAGTACGCAGGGGGCCCGGAAAACCCGTTCGGTCACCCTGGGCCCCGGTCGGTGTACCGCACATTGCTGCTGAGTGTCGAACCGGGCACGCCGCAGCGGGTACTGGAGGATTTCGAGGCAGACCTGCTGCGTATGCCCCGCTATATCCCGGCCATCCGGGCCTGGCAGCTGAGCCGGGTGACCCGCGCCGGCGGAACGTCGCGCTGGACGCGCATGTCCGGGAACAGGAGTTCGTCGATCTGGACGGTCTGCAGAGGGCCTATCTGATGCACCCGGTGCACTGGGGCTCGGTGGATCGGTGGTTCGATCCGGAGTGCCCCGAGGTCATCGTGCGAGAGCGGGTGTGCCACAGTTTCTGCGCCTGCGCGGATCCCGTACTGAGGTGAGCCGACCTCAACCGCGGTCCGGATCCTCCTGACGGACACGCTGTTCCACCTCGCGCCAGCGTCCCGGGGTCGGATGCGGGTACTCGGTACGCTCGTCGTGTTCGGCCTCGACCAGGGCCAGCTCGGCGGCATCGATATCGTCGATCAACTGCTGCGCGAGATCGCGCTCGGCCGCGTAATACCGTTCGGCCCAGCGCAGCACTATCTGCGAGTAGGCCCACCCCGGTTCGGATTTCGCGGCTTCGGCATCGACCGCCGCGCTGCGCTCCATCTGGTCGACGTCGGCGATATGGTCGCGCAGGATCTCCTTGAGCCGGTCGGGCGAACTCAGGTGCCCGAACATGACCCGCAACATCACATGATGTTTCAGCATCGGGCGGTCCACCGGCGCCTGATCGGCCCACGCGGTGACCGCGGCCCGGCCCTCGGGGGTGATCCGATAGAGCCGGCGTCCGCGCAACGTGTTGTCGCTGTCGACCCGCGACTGCGCGAACCCGTGCCGCTCGAGCTTCTTCAGCTCCGAATAGATCTGGCTGTAGGACGGACTCCAGTAGAAGTAGCGGATACTCCAGTCGGCCCATTTCTTCAGGTCGTACCCGGAGATCTCCTCCTCATAGGAGAGCATGGCGAGCACAGCCCAGCTGGTCGGCGGCAGGTTGGGCTCGGCCGGGTCGGCGGAGGCGCTCGTGGTCACGGCCGAAGATTACCAACGCCGAATCGGTGGCCCGGCGACCGACCGCCGCTGACCGGGAGCCCCGGCGCCCGCGACAGCGGCTCGTCGCGCTACACCGTGACCAGGTCGAACCCTCTGTATTCCGCGGCCGCCACCTCCGCGATGATCTCGCCGTATGCGCCGAAACCACCGACGAACGGCATGAACACCCGGGGTTTGCCGGGTACGTTCGCGCCCAGATACCACGAGTTCGCCGACGGCATCAGGGTGTCCGCGGCCCGGTTCGTGCATTCGGCGACCCAGGCGGCCACCGCGTCGGGCCGCGCCTCCAGGCCGGTCGCGCCGCGGCTCTCCACGAAGGCGATGGCCTCGGCGACCCAGTCCACGTGCAGCTCCGAGTGCAACACCATATTGGCCAGCACCGACGGGCTGCCCGGGCCGGTGAGGTTGAACAGATTCGGAAAGCCCGTGACGCCGAGCCCCAGATACGTCCGGGGACCCGCGCGCCAGGCCTCGTTCAGGGTCTGCCCGCCCCGGCCGATGATGGACATCTTCGCCACCGAGCCGGTCATGGCGTCGAATCCGGTGGCCAGCACCAGCGCGTCCAGCGGAAAGTGGGCCGCGCTGGTGTGCACGCCCGCGGTATCGATCTCGACGATCGGCGTCGTACGCAGATCGATCAGCTCGACGTCGTCCCGGTTGTAGGTCTGGTAGTAATTCGTATCGGTGCAGATGCGTTTGGTGCCGATGGGGTGGTCGCGGGGGATCAGCAGATCGGCGTCGCGGGGGTTCTCGATCACCGCCCGGACCTTCTCCTCCCAGAACAGCCGCGCCGTATCGTTGGCGGCGTTGTCCACCAGCTGATCCGGGAAGGTCTTGCTGAACAACACGCCGCCGAGCCGCCACCGCTGCTCGTAGGCCGCGCGCCGCTCCTGCTCCGATACGTCGAGGGCGGACTTCGGATGGGCCTGATGCGGTGAACCGCCGCCGCTGGCCATCGACAGTCGCCGCCGGGCCGGGTAGTCCGCTTTCTGCCGCTCACGCGCCGCCGCGTCCAGCGGTGCGTTACCGGCGGGCACGCTGTAGTTGGGCGTCCGCTGGAACACGGTCAGCCGCGCGGCCTGCTCGGCGAGACACGGAATGGCCTGGATCCCGGAGGACCCGGTACCGAGGACGCCGACCCGCCGCCCGGTGAAATCCACGCCGTCGTGCGGCCAGCGCGAGGTGTGCAGGAGCTGCCCCGCGAAGGATTCGAGACCGTCGATGGCCGGGGTGTTCGCATTCGACAGCGGGCCCACCGCGAGGACCAGATACCGCGCCGAGGCCACGGCGCCGGTGTCGGTGCGGACCTGCCAGCGCAGTGTGGTCTCGTCCAGTTCGGCGTCGGTGACCCGGGTGCCGAACCGGATATCGCGGCGCAGGTCGAAACGGTCGGCCACATGTTCGAGATAGGCCAGAATCTCCGGCTGGGCGGCGTACTTCTCGCTCCAGTTCCACTCCTGCTGTAGTGCCGCGTCGAACGAATACGAGTAGTCGACGCTCTCGACATCGCAGCGTGCGCCCGGGTAACGGTTCCAGTACCACACCCCGCCCACGCCGTCGGCGGCCTCGAAAACCCGCACGGTCAGGCCCTGTGCGCGGAACCTGTGCAGTGCGTACAGCCCGGCGATACCCGCACCGACGACCACCACGTCGATATCGGTCCGGTCGGAATCGGGCGGTGCGGGCGTTTCGGCGTTCACAGTGCCAACCTTTCGACGGAATCGGAGTTCTGACCGTGACGCTAGGGACCGAACGCGTACTCGGATCAGGTCCTCTCCCGCTGAACGGCACATGCGCCTCCGGCAGCGTTTCCTTCCCGATCACCGGGAGGGATCAGGCGCCGGAGCCGGTGGTCCGGCATAGCGTCGGGGTCGAGCAACCGCACAGGAGGACACACAGTGGTGGACTGGGACGACGAAGTGGACGTGCTGGTCGCGGGATCGGGCGGCGGCCTGGCCGGCGCCTACACCGCGGCCCGCGAAGGCCTGCGGGTCGCGGTGGTGGAGGCGACCGACAAATTCGGCGGGACGACCGCCTATTCCGGTGGTGGCGGCATGTGGTTCCCGGTCAATCCGGTGCTGCGCCGGGCGGGTACCGACGACACCCTCGACGACGCGCTCACCTATTATCACGCGGTCGTCGGCGACCGGACGCCGCGGGAACTGCAGGACACCTATGTCCGCCGCGGCGGCGACCTCATCGAATATCTGGAATCCGACGACCATTTCGCTTTCGAGATGCTGCCGTGGCCGGACTATTTCGGCCGCGCGCCGAAAGCCCGGCTGGACGGGCAACGCCACATCATGCCCACCCCGCTGCCCGCCGCCGAGCTGGGCGCGCTCCGGGATCAGTTGCGCGGTCCGCTGGATACCGACCGGCTCGGCACGCCGGCGCCGGATCTGCTGATCGGCGGCCGGGCCCTGATCGGCCGCTTCCTGCTGGCGTTGTCCACGTTTCCCGATGTACGTCTCCACCTGAACACCGCCCTGGTGGACCTGGTGGTGGAGGACGGCGCAGTGATCGGCGCGCGCACCGAACGCGACGGGGAACCGTTCGCGATCCGCGCGCGCAAAGGGGTGGTGCTGGCGGCGGGCGGTTTCGAACAGAACGACGCGCTGCGCGCGCAGTACGGCGTGCCCGGCCGGGCACGCGACACCATGGGCCCGTGGGGGAACCGGGGTCGGGCGCACGAGGCCGGAATCGCGGTGGGCGCGGATATCGATCTGATGGATCAGGCCTGGTGGTCGCCGGGGCTCACCCATCCGGACGGGCGTTCGGCGTTCGCACTGTGGTTCACCGGCGGCATATTCGTCAACCAGGACGGTGCACGGTTCGTCAACGAGTCCGCCCCCTACGACCGGCTCGGTCGCGAGGTCATCCGGAAACTGGGCGACGGTTCGGTCACCTTGCCGTACTGGATGATCTACGACGACAGAGAGGGCCCGGTGCCGCCGATCAAGGCCACCAATGTGTCGATGGTCGAGGTGCAGGAGTACGAGGCGGCCGGGCTGTGGCATACCGCCGCCACGTTGGCGGAGCTGGCCGCGAAGATCGGGGTACCGGCGGATCGGCTGACCGCGACCGTGGACCGGTTCAACACCATGGTCGCCGCCGGCGTCGACACCGATTTCGGCCGCGGCGACGAAGCCTACGATCGCGCTTTCTCCGGTGGCGAGCCGCCCCTGGTGTCCATCGACCGGGGTCCGTTCCACGCCGCGGCGTTCGGTATCTCCGATCTCGGCACGAAGGGCGGTTTGCGCACCGACAGCGCGGCGCGGGTCCTCGACCGGGCCGGGGCGCCCATTCCGGGGCTGTACGCGGCGGGCAACACCATGGCGGCGGTGAGCGGCACCGCCTATCCCGGCGGCGGCAACCCGATCGGGGCGTCGATGCTGTTCAGCCATCTCGCGGTCCGGGACATGCTCGGCGAGTGACCGCGCTCGCGCGGTGCGTCCCACCGGCCGGGAACTTCCCGATCGGCCGGGAACCTTTCGTGGTTCCGTTCAGTCGTCCCCACCTCGAACACCTGTCGGAGGAGCCCCCATGGCCGCACCAGACGATATCCGCTCGGCCGTGCGCCGCTACCTCGCCACCGTCGCCGACGGTTCCGCGAAGGAGATAGCGGCCCTCTACGCCGAGGACGCCACGGTGGAGGATCCGGTCGGCACTCCGGCGCACCAGGGCCGCGCAGCCATCGAAAAGTTCTACGGCGCACTCGAATCGGTGCGCACGACCACCGAACTGCTCGATATCCGGGTCGCGGGCGATAACGCGGCGTTCGGATTCCGCGTGGTCACCGATACCGGTGACCGGACCCTCACCATCGAACCCATCGATGTCATGACCTTCGACGACGACGCCCGGATCACGAGCATGCGCGCGTACTGGTCGCCGGACGATATCGCCCTCGGCTGACCCCCGCCGAGTTCTCCAGCAGAAAGAGACGAATGTGTCCGCACGCGAACAATATTGGGACCATGAAGTCGGCTTCCTGGTCGTCGGCAGCGGCGCCGGCGGCCTGACCGGCGCGCTGTCGGCGGCCGATCGCGGGCTGGACACCCTCGTCATCGAGAAGGCCTCGGTGTACGGCGGCAGTACCGCGCTGTCCGGCGGCGGGATCTGGGTGCCCAACAGCCCGGCGCTGCTGCGCGCGGGGCTGGGTGATTCCCGGGCCGAGGTCCGCGCCTATCTCGATGCCGTGGTCGGCGATCGGGTGCCGTCGCGCAATATCGACCGGTACATCGACGCGGGCCCGCGCATGCTGGAATTCCTGGAGTCCACGAGTCCGCATATGCGATTCCAATGGTGCCCGGGCTATTCCGACTACCATCCCGAGAAGCCGGGCGGCCGTCCCCGCGGCCGTTCCATCGAACCGCTGCCGGTGGATCTGAAACAACTCGGCGCCGACGAACACCTGCTGCGCCCCGCCGCGCTGGCCACGCCACCCGGACTGTTCATCACCTCCAAGGACTTCGTCCAGCTGAACATGGTGACCCGTACCTGGAAGGCGAAGCGAGCGGCGTTGCGCACCGGCCTGCGAGCCGTCAAGGCGATCGTGCTGCGCCGTCATATGGATACCCTCGGACGTGCGCTGATCGCCCGGCTCCGGCTGGCGCTGCGCGACGCCGGAGTCCCGCTGTGGCTCGACACACCCTTGCGCTCATTGGTGACCGATGAGTCCGGCGCGGTGCTCGGGGTGGTGGCCGAACGGGACGGGCGTGAATTCCGGATCCGCGCCCGCTCCGGCGTATTGCTGGCCACGGGCGGTTTCGAATACAACCAGGCGATGCGCAAGCGGTACCTGCCCGAAGGCGGCCGCGATAATTTCAGTGCGGCCTCGACCGACAACACCGGCGACGGCATCGTGGCGGGCGAGCAGATCGGTGCGGCGGTGGATCTGATGGACGACGCATGGTGGATGCCGTCGTTCCAGCGCCCGGACGGCGGCAACCAGGTACTGGTGTCGGAACGGTCGATTCCCTGTTCGCTCATCGTCGACCAGCACGGGACCCGGTTCACCAACGAAGCGTCACCGTACGTGACCTTCGTGCACGCGCAGTTGGTCGGTGGGCACGAACCGGCCTGGCTGATCTTCGACGGCAAGGCCAAGCGACGCTACCCCATCGGCGGCATCGTGCCGGGACAGAAGTTTCCCGCCGCGTGGCTGGAGGACGGTCTGATCCGGACCGCCGCGACCCCCGCCGAACTGGCCGCGGAGATCGGTGTTCCCGTCGCCGCCCTGACCGCGACGATCCAGCGGTTCAACGGTTTCGCCCGCGCCGGGTACGACGCGGACTTCGGCCGCGGTCTCAGCGCCTACGACAACTATTACGGTGATCCGTCGTTGCCGCGACCGACACTGGACACCTTGGACAAGGGCCCCTACTACGCGCTGCGGGTACGGATCGGTGATCTCGGCACGAAGGGCGGGCTCGTCTACAACGACAACGCCCAGGTGCTGCGCGACGGCGGGACCGTGATCGACGGACTCTACGCCACCGGCAACACCTCCGCCGCGGTCATGGGCAACGACTACGCGGGCGCCGGCGCGACCATCGGGCCGGCCATGGTCTTCGGATACGTCGCGGCCCGGCATGCCGCGGGCGAGCGCTGACGACGGGAGCGACTATGCAGCCACTAGTGTGCGGTACCTGCGCCAATCAGGTTCTGGTGGAGAAGTTCAGCCCGAGCCACACCAGTGTGCAGTGGCTGGACGACGCCGAATCGTCCTGCCCGGATCTGGCCCGCCGGGCCGCACTCGGCGAGCACAGCAACTGGGTGCCGACCTGCCCCGCGCTGCGCGACTCGATCGAACGGGCCGTGGCCGCCGGCGAACTGGCGACCGACGAGCAACGACACGAACCGGTCCCGGGCCGGCTCGGCTGACGGAACAGGAAGGCGAGGACCATGAGAAGACTGGACGACCATCGGACCCTGGTGACCGGGGCGGCGTCGGGAATCGGCCGGGCCACCGTGCTGCGACTGCTCGACGAGGGCGCCGCGGTCGTCGCGGCCGATATCGCCGCCGACGGTCTGGCGGAACTGCGTGCCGCGGCCGCCGACCGGGGCGCCGCCGACCGGTTGACCCCGCTCGACATGAACGTAGGCGACGAGGATTCGGTGGTGGACGGTGTGCGCGTGGCCGTCGATACCCTGGGCGGACTGGATTCGCTGGTGAACGCGGCGGGCATCCTGCGCGCCTCCCACACCGAGCAGACCAGCACCGAGCTGTGGAACCAGATCATCGGCGTCAACCTCACCGGCACCTTTCTGGTGGTCCGGCAGGCACTGCCGGCCCTGCTGGTGAACCCGCGGGCCACCATCGTGAACTTCAGCTCCACCTCGGCCTCGTTCGCGCACCCGTACATGGCGGCCTACGCGGCCAGCAAAGGCGGCATCCAGTCGTTCACCCACGCGCTGGCGCTCGAGTTCGGCGGCCGCGGCCTGCGCGCGGTATGCGTCGCACCGGGCAGCATCAAGTCCGGAATCACCGACGCCACACCGGGTTACGTGCCGGCCGACTCCGATTGGTCGCTGTTCGCGAAGCTGTCTCCGATCCTGCCCACCGACCTCGAATCCGGTGGCGCCGGGATGGGTGATCCGACCGCGGTCGCGGGTGTGATCGCCATGCTGGTGTCCGAGGACGGCGCGTTCATCACCGGCACCGAGATCCGCATCGACGGCGGCACCCACGCCTGATCCCATTTCGCCCGGGTGGTCCGGCCGCTGGGATTCGTGGTCCGTTCATCGGAAGAACGCCGGGCGATCCGGCGTCGAGATGGCAGCGTGTGAACCGATACGTCGAAAGAGAGGTCAGCAGATGACATCGGACCTGAGTCACGCCAGCACACTGCGGGAAGTCCGCACCGACGGCGGAGTACTGCGCTACCACGAGGCCGGTGCCGGGCCGCCGCTGCTCCTGCTGCACGGTTCCGGTCCCGGCGTCACCGGATGGCGCAATTTCCGCGGCAACCTGGCGGTGTTCGCCGAGCGGTTCCGCTGCCTGATCCTGGAGTTCCCCGGATTCGGCGTCACCGATGATTTCGGCGGGCATCCGATGGTGACCGCGCTGGAAGCAGTGACCCGATTCGTCGACGCGCTCGGCCTCGACCAGGCCGACATCATCGGCAACTCGATGGGCGGCGGCGTCGCGCTCAACTATGCGATCGCGCGCCCGGACAAGGTCGGCAAGATCGTGACCATCGGCGGGATCGGCAAGAACCTCTTCAGCCCCGGACCCGGTGAAGGAATCAAACTGCTGCAAGAGTTCACCGAGAACCCCACGCGAGCACGGTTGATCGAATGGCTGCATTCGATGGTCTACAACCCGGCCCTGGTCACCGAGGAGCTGATCGAGGAACGCTGGACCCAGGCCACCGAACCCGGCACCCTGGCCAGCGCCCGCCGGATGTACAGCAAGGCGGCGTTCACGGCGATGGTGCGTGCCATGGAAGCCGCCGACACTCCGCCGCCCTGGGCGATGCTGCACAAGGTGCAGGCGCCCACACTGGTCACCTGGGGGCGTGACGACCGGGTGAGCCCCCTCGATATGGCACTGATCCCGATGCGGACGATTCCCCGCGCCGAACTGCATGTGTTCCCGAACTGCGGGCACTGGGCGATGATCGAGCAGAAGGATGCGTTCGAGTCCGCGGTCCTGGCCTTCCTCACCCGTAAGAACTGAAGCACGCCGAGGCGGGCCACGGACTCACCTGCGCAGCGGGGGCGAGCGTGCTCGCCTGAGGTGTGGGGGCGTGAGCGTGCTTGCGCGCGGGGTGGGGCGTGGAGGTGCTTGCGCGGGGTGGGGCGTGGAGGTGCTTGCGCGGGGTGGGGCGTGGAGGTGCTTGCGCGGGGTAGGGCGTGAGCGTGCTCGCACAGGGTGGCAATGAACGTGCTCACGAAGGTGAGAGGTGAGCCGGATCGCGAAGGTCTGTGTTTCTTTGCGCCGCCTGCGGCGGCGCGGGGTTGAGGCCCCCTTGGTCCCGACGTTCAGCCCTCGAGACTCGAGGCTTCGCCTCATGCGCTTTCGAGGGCTGAACGTCGGGACGGGCCTCAACCCTTCAAGGGTCTCGCTGAACTCGACTCCGGCGGTGCGTCGCGCACCGAGCTCTTGATTCGCTGGATGTGGTGCACCGGACTCTTGATTCGCTGGATGTGGTGCACCGGACTCTTGATTCGCTGGATGTGGTGCACCGAAGTCCTGGTCCGCTGCACGTCGCGAACCAGGGCTGCGGCAAGGCTTCCGGGCGGCGCGTGGTTCGGTGTCAGCGCTGTGTGCTCCCGGCGTCCACCGGTAGCGCCGCCCCGGTGATGTAGCGCGCCTCGTCCGAGGCCAGGAACAGTGCGGCGTTGGCGATATCGACCGGTTCTACCCACGGGATATCCAGCAGGTTCATCGTCTTCGCCGCTTCGGCGAACTCGGCTCGCGTGGGGTTCTCCCGATCCGGCCGGAACGATCTGCGCACCATATCGTTCTGGATCATCGGGGTGTCGACATTGGTCGGGTGCACTGTATTGACCCGGATGTGTTGGGGTGCCAGTTCTTTGGCCAGCGAACGCATCAGCCCGACCACCCCGTGTTTGGCGGCCGTGTAGTGCGCCACTCCGACCAGCCCGCGCAATCCGGCGATCGAGCTGGTCAGGATCATCGACCCGCCCCCGCGGGCGATCAGCAGCGGGGTCGCGGCCTTGCAGGTCTGCCAGACGCCCGTGAGGTTGACGTCGAGCATGGTCCGCCACTGCTCTTCGGTGAGGTCGACCGCGCGCGCACTGGAGGTGATCCCCGCGGTCGCGCAGACGATATCGAGCCCGCCGAATCGGGCCGCGCCCGCCGCGGTCGCTTCGCGCAGCGCGGCGCCGTCACGGACGTCGGCGGTGACGGCGACGATCCCGGCGCCGGTCCGCTCGACCGCTCGGACGGTCTGCGCGAGATCGTCCGGACCGGCCGGCGGGGTGATCACCGTTTCGACCGGTCCGCAGATGTCCACCGCGATGATGTCGGCGCCTTCTTCGGCGAGCCGGATCGCCTGGGCCCGCCCGATTCCGCGAGCCGCTCCGGTGACCAGGGCGACTTTGCCCGAAACCCTTCCCATATCACACCTTCTGAGTCAGTCCGGCATCCACGACGAGCTCGATCCCGGTGACATACCGGGACTCGTCGGATGCGAGGAACAGCACGGCATTGCTGACGTCGACCGGATCCACCCACGGGACCGGCAGGATATTGCGCGCGGCGAGGACCCGCGCCGCGTCCTCCTGCGTCGGATTCGGCAGGTCGGGCCGAAGTGCGGCGTAGACGGTGTCGTTCAGGATCATCGAGGTCGCGACCGAGCCCGGATGGACGGTGTTCACCCGGATGCGCTGTGCGCCCAGCTCATTGGCCACGGTGCGGGCCAGGCCGACGACGGCGTGTTTGCTCGCCGAATAATGTGCGGCCGAAAGACCGCCTCTGACACCGTTGGTGGAGCCGACGACGACGATCGAGCCGCCCGCCCCGAGATGGGGTATCCCGGCCCGGACGGTGTGCCAGACCCCGGTCAGATTGATATCGAGGGCACGCTGCCACGCGGTGTCCGGTAGCTCCCAGGACAGCGCCAGATCCGCGTAGACACCGGCATTGGCGACCACCGCGTCGAGCCGGCCCAGCCGGTCCACGCCCGCGGTCACGGCAGCATCGAGCGCCTGCTGTTCGGTGACATCGGCGACGCCGGTCACGCACCGGCGACCGGCGGATTCGACCTCGCGCGCGGTACCCGCCAGATCCGCGTCGGGGAGGTCCACCGCGATGATGTCGGCGCCTTCTTCGGCCAGCCGCCGGCAGTGCGCGCGGCCCATACCGCCCGCGGCGCCGGTCACCACGACCACTCTGTCCTGCATGCGGTTCATCGGGTCCCCCCGGCGAATTGTCCGATCATGAGGCCGACGCTAAACGCGGTGCGGCCGGACCGATCGGCGTTCTCCCGGTGAGCGGGTGGTCGCCCGGGGACAGCGCCCGCCGACCGCCCGATCGTTGTCCGGAGGGCGACTGTTCGTGCAGGTCCGCACTCCGCAGCGCACCCTGCGGCCGGAGCGCGGCCGGCGAACGCGAACAGGTGGGGCCGCTGAACAGCGGCCCCACCTGCGCGTGTTCGATTGTCGATGCGGCTACGCCGGTTCGGCCACGGCCTGTCGGCGGGTCAGCACCGCCGAGGCGGAGGCCACCAGGCCGATCACCGCGACCGCGGTGACCAGGTACAGGCCCGGCCGGTAGCCGTCGATCCCGTCGGTCGCGGCGCCGCTGATCAGTCCGGTGGCGATGGCGAGGACGACCGCGCCGCCGATCTGGAACGAGGTCTGCACCAGCCCGGAGGCCAGGCCTTGCTCATGGTCGGCGATACCTTCGGTGGCCTGCACCATCACGGCGGAGAAGCCGAGTGCGAATCCGAGGCCGAGGAGCAGGAACGCGGGCAGGTAGTCGACCGCGTAGACGGCGTCGGGGCTGCCGCCGCGGGTCAGGAACCACAGGTAGCCGGCCACGAACGAGGTCAGCGCGGCGAGGATCAGCGAGGTGGTGCCGAATCGGTCGATGAGCTTGCCCGCGATCGGCGAGAGGACGGCCACGATGATGCCGGTCGGCGCCATGGCGAGCGCCATTCGCAGCGGTTCCCATTCCAGTGTGTTCTGCAGGTACAGCGAGACGATCGTCTGGAAGCTGAGGTAGGAGCCGAAGATCGCCAGCGCGGCCAGATTCGCCCGCACGATGGACTTCACCTTGAAGATGCTCAGCCGCACCAGCGGATGGCGCGTCCGGTTCTCCACGACGAAGAATGTGCCGAGCAGGCCGATCGCCAGAATGGTGGTGGCGATGACGGTGGCGGTGAAGCCGGTCTCCGGTGCGGTGACGATCGTGTAGACCGCCGAGAGCATGCCGCCGGTCAGCAGCGCCGCGCCGAGGAAATCGATACGGCCCTCTTCCTTTTCGATATTGCGCGGCACCACGAAGTAGGCGGTGACGGTCACCGCGGCGACGACGGCGACCGGCACATAGAAGGTCAGCCGCCAGTCGATGCCGGTGAGCAGGCCGGACACGATGAGTCCGGACGCGTAACCGGTCGCGCCGAAGATGGTGAAGATCGACAGTGCCCGGTTGCGGTCCGGGCCCTCCTTGAACGTGGTGGTGATGATCGAGAGCGCGGCCGGTGCGGTGAACGCGGCCGCTACGCCCTTGACGATTCGGGTGGCGATCAGCAGACCGCCGGTGTCGACCAGCCCGCCGATCAGCGAGGCGATGCCGAAGACCACCAGTGCGGCCAGGAAGACCTGTCTGCGGCCGAGCAGGTCGGCGGCTCGGCCACCGAGGAGCAGCAGGCCGCCGTAGCCGAGGATGTAGCCGTTGACGATCCATTGCAGCGCGGAGGTGTCGAGGCCGAGGTCGTGGCCGATGGACGGGAGCGCCACACCGACCATGGACACGTCGAGGGCGTCGAGGAACATCGCCAGGCCGGCGACGAAAAGTATGGCCCACAGTGTGGGCCCCCAGCGGCGGGCGGTGGGTTCGAGCGGAGTGGCGGGGGTCGGGTTCACGGGTGCGAGTGCGGTTCCGGTCACGAGAGGTAACTTAAATGCACGCGCATTGAATGTCAACGCATGTAATGTTTGAGCATGTAATGCCTGTGCATTAAATGACTTGACATGATAACGTCGGGTCATGTACCACGACTCCGACGACGATGTCTGCGCGAAGTGGTCCGAAACCCTGCGTCTCTACCACGGCACCTCCTGTGAACTGGAGAATGCGCTACAGGCGCGGCATGAGCTCGGGCTCAGCGAGTTCGAGCTCTTGCAGGTGCTCGGCGGACGCTGCGGCGTGGACGCGGACCAGAAGGTCAAGATGAAGGATATCGAGGCCGAGATGTACCTGAGTCAGAGTGCGCTGTCGCGTACCGTGACCCGGCTGGAGAAGGCCGGGCTGGTCGAGCGCGCGGCCTGCGATTTCGACCGGCGCGCCAATTTCCTGCAGCTCACGCCGGCGGGCCGGGAGCGCCTGCACGACGCGCGCCCGACCCACCTGGAAGTCCTGCGCAAACATCTGGTCTGACTGCGCGGACCCGCTGTTCCTATCCGGCCGTGGGCAGGAACTTGCCGTCGAGGAAGGTGGCGTAGTCCGGGAGGCCGGTCGCCGCGTCTATCGATCCCTGGGTCTTCGCCCAGTTGCCGAGCTCGGTCAGCTCGGTGGCGATCTCGGGCCGGAGCCGGAGCGTGAAATCGAATTGGGGCAACACGTTGCGCAACAGCTCCGGGTCGAGCTGGGTGGCCTCGGCGACGGCGTCGACCGCTGTCTCGGATCGGGCGGTCAGGTCTTCTCCGGCCTGTGCGAGCGCCGCGAAGAACGACGACAGCGCGGCGCCCTTCTGTTCGACGGCGGCCGGTGTCGCCAGGTACAGGCTGTGCTGGTTGTAGGTTCCGCCGGTGAGTTCCACCGCGTCGGATCCGAGAGCCTTTATCACCTGCGCCTGGTAGGGCTGGAAGATCGATACGGCGTCGACATTGTGCTGCGTCGCGGCGGTGACGGTCGCGGACGGCGAGACCTGGACGAGGTTCGCCGATATCGCCTGCCGCGACAGTGCGTCGGAGGCGAAGTAGGCGGCACTCGTACCGAGGGGGGTACCGATCGACTTGCCGGCGAGGTCGCCGATGTCGTTGATGCCGGCGCTGCGCCGGGCCACGATCCGGGACCCTTCCCAGCGTGATCCGTCGCCCACCACGCGCAGCGCAGGGGATCGGGTCAGTACCGCCGAGGTGGGTACGTCGGCCGCGGTGGCGACGTCGACCTGGCCGGCCGCGACCGCCTGGAGGGCCTCGATCCCGGACGGGAAGTTCACGACCTCGACCTTCACACCGTGTGCGTCGAAGTAGCCTCCCTTCTTCGCGACGGGGATCTGCGCCCAGGACGGGTCGACGACGAAACCGACCGTGAGAGTGTCGGGGTCGCTGTCGGCGCCGCCGCACGCGACGACCGATATCGATACCGCGACAGCCGCGAGCGAGGCGGCCAGCAGCCGCTTGACGGAGTTCTTCACAATGGTGCGACTTTCTGCTCAGGGGTGGGTCGACGAACCGCGTGCTCGATGCCGAGTTCGTGGTGCAGGGATTTGCGGATCTCGCTGTAGCCCGGCTGGTCCGCGAGCGTGTCCGCGGGCCGCGGTCGATCGAGGGGGTTGGTGATGCGATCGACGATCCGGCCGTCCCGCAGCACGCCCACGGTGTCGGCGAGCCGGATCGCCTCGTCGATATCGTGGGTGACGAAAATGATCGTCCGGTGCAGCCGTGTCCACAGGTCGATCAGTAGGTCCTGCATCTTCAGGCGGGTCAGTGCGTCGAGCGCGGCGAACGGCTCGTCCATCAGCATCACGGTGGGTTCCCCGGCCAGCACCCGCGCGATGCTCACCCGCTGGCGCATACCGCCGGAGAGCTCGTCGGGGCGACGGCGCCCCACATCCGCGGCGAGTTCGACGAGTTCGAGCAGTTCGGCGATCCGGCCGCGGCGCTGCCGGACCGGAACGCCCCGGGCGCGCAAGGCGAAATCGATATTGTCGGCCACGCTCATCCACGGGAACAGGACGTCGCGCTGGAATGCCATCCCGCGGCGCGGATCGGGTGCGACGACAGGTTGCCCCTCGTCGGTGACCGTGCCCGCGGTCGGTGTGATCAGCCCGGCCAGGCAGTGCAGCAGGGTCGACTTTCCGCTGCCGGAGGCGCCGACGAGTGCGGTGAAGGAACCGTCCGGGAAGGAAATGGTGATCCGGTCCAGCGTGGGCGCCCGCTGACCGGGGAAGTGGACCACGAGGTCATGCGTGTCGATCGCCATCTCAGTGCTCCTTGCGGGCCCAGCGAGTCGCCGGCGCCGTGATAGATGCGATCGCCAGGTCGCACAGGGCCCCGATGACTCCCAGGAGGATCAGGCAGGCGATGAGCCGATCGGCTTGTGAGAAGAGTTGCGCCTGGTAGATGCGGTAGCCGATACCGGCTGTCGTGCCGGTCATCTCGGCGACCACGATCAGCACGAACGCCATGGCGGCGCCCACCCGCAGACCGGAGGCTATATCGGGGGCGGCCTCCGGCAGGACGATCCGGGTCAGCGTCTGCATCCGGCCGGCCCCCAGGCAGCGTGCGGCCTGGAGATAGTCCCTGGGCGTACTCGCCAGTCCCGCATGGCTGTTGATCCACACCGGTACGAATACACCGAGTGCGATCACCAGTGTCTTGCTGCTCTCGCCCAGCCCGAACCAGAGGATGGCCAGCGGGACCAGGCCGATGGTCGGGATCGGCGACAGCAGTCGCAGGACCGGCTGCAGCAGGTTGCGTCCCAGGGTGGTGCTCGCGGTGACGACCGCTGCCCCGACCCCGGCGAGCGTGCCGAGGGCGAAGCCCGCGACGGCGCGTCGCAGGCTCGCGAGAATATCCGCTGCCAGGAGTCCGTCCGTCCACAGCGTGTGCCCGGCCCGGAAGATCTCGGGCACGCTGGGAAACAGCTCACGTGGGAATTGCCCGGTGGCCACGACCAGCGACCAGGCGAGCGCGGCCAGCGCCAGTCCGCCGATCGTCCATCCGAGCGACCGGAAATGCGCGATCCACGGCAGCGGGCGCTTCCGGAGCCCGGCGCGCCGAGCCGGAGTTTCCGGGAGGCCGGGAGTTCCGGCGGTCGTTGTTCGTACGCTGGTTGTCACGTCGTCGAACCTTCCTGGGTCTTCGGGGTACGGCGTCCCCGGATGGGCAGCGCCCTTACCGGCTCGACTGTGCGTCGACGGCGTGCACCGCCACGCGTGGGATGCCGTCCGGTACCCAGTCGAAGGGGACCGACTGCGCGCGATAGACCAGGGGTGTGCGGGTGAGCCGGTCGACTCCGGGAACCCGGGGTTCGCGCACTTCGGGCTCGCCCGCGACGCCGTAACCCTCGTACGGACTGTGGTACTCCCAGACCACCTCTCCGGCCGCGGTCACCTGGAACAGCCGTCCCTGCATACCCTCGGTGATCAGGGTGTTGCCGTTGGGGAGCCGCTGTGCGTTGCTCACGAAGGAACTGAAGAACGTCCACGACGGCCGGCCGGAGTCCTCGGCGGTGTACTGCCAGACGATCTGCTCGGTCGCCGGGTCGATCTCCAGGATCCGCGAGCCGGCGTAGATCCCCAGCGCGGCCGGTGGATAACCCGCCCCGCCCTGATTGTCGAAAACCAGGATATTGCCCGCGCCGGGCAGGTTCGCGGCGATCATGTGCGGATTGTGCTGGCCGGAGATCTGATCCAGCGCGCGCGGCACCTTGTGGGCATTGATCCGCTGATGCTGGGCGCCGGACAGCGCCTCGAAGTAGGGTCCGAGTTTCCATACGACGGCCCCTGAGGTCTTGTCGATCAAGGCGACGATATTGGCCTTGCGGAAGCTGACCAGGATGTTGTCGGGATGGAATACGCCGCCCGGATCCTGGTCGTGCCACCGGTTCGGGCCCAGCGACTTGGCGCTGTTCATCTCGAGATAGCCCCACGGATCCTCGGGATCCCGGGTCGCCGTCTCGCGCAGGGCCTGCCATCCGCTCGCGGAGAACCCCAGCTCGCCCAGGTGGTCGCCGGCCAGCCATTGCCAAACGATCTCGCCGCGTTCGTCCACCTCGAACAGGCCCTGGTCGCCCACGGTCGCCGCACCCAGGTCGGGGACCACTCGTGGCACGGTGACCAGGAGCAGTCGGTGGCCGTTCGGCAGTAGTTCCCAGTCGTGGTTCTGGCGGGCCGCGCCGCCGGGCGCCTGGCGCCCCCATTCCCAGATGTGCTCGCCCGACCAGCTGAGCTGCCCCACTGTCCCGTTGGCGTAGATCCCGCCGCGGGCATCGCCGCTGTCGGACAACTGGACCCCGATATCGCCGATCCGTCCGCCGTTGAGCGAGGGATCGAGAACACGCGGCGGCACACCCGCGAACGGCCACTCGTGCACCACCGTGCCGTTGAGGTCGATGAGCCGGGTGATTCCGTCGGCGCCGGTGAAGAGAACGTAACTGTCGTAGGCGTTCTCGGGATCGCAGTGGGTGACCCCGGTGAGTCGTGTGTATGCCATGTTCCCTACTTCACCTGTCGCTTGTTACGTCTGTTTGTCGTGCTGGTAACTGTTCTAATCGTTTAGCGTAGCGACGTGTCGCGGACGGCATAGTGTAAGAATCCGGATGAACGAAACCCCCTCGGCCCGCGGATGCCGCCGACCAGACTGGACCGATCGTGAACGTCAAACGCCCCACTCTCACCGATGTCGCCAAGCGCGCCGGGACCTCGACGGCCGTGGTCAGTTATGTGATGAACGACGGGCCGCGCCCGGTTTCGGAACGGCTGCGGGCCAAGGTCGTCGCGGCGGCGGACGAACTCGACTATCGGCCCGATCGCAATGCCCGAGCCCTGCGCAGACCTCGGCGGTGGCGGCAGATCGGCCTCCTCGTTCCGGATATGACCATGCCGTTGTTCGGCGCGTTCGCCGGCCGGGTCGAGATCGAGGCGAGGGCGCGCGATCACCTCACAATGATCGGTAACACCGGATTCGATCCCGAACGGGAACTGGAGTTCGCCACCGCTTTCACCGATGTCGGCATCGACGGGCTGATAGTGGTCGGTGCGGTGGACGCGTCCGGAACCGGCGGAATCTGCGCCAGGGCCCGGATACCCGTCGTCTGGGTGCACAACAGCCGGGGCCTGCTCGATTCGCCGATCGTCGGCGGTGACCACCATGGAGCCGGTCGCCTCGCCGCCGGTCATCTCGTCGAATCCCATGGTTGCGAGAACCTGGTATTCGTAGGGGGTTTCACCGAGAAAGATGTGAAACACGGGGACCGGGAGACCGTCGCGCAGCGATTCGAGGGATTCCGCTCGGTCGCGGGTGGCCGTGGCGACGCTATCCGCACCGATCTGACCGCTCCCGGAGCCTACGCGGCGGTCAGCGCGTATCTGCGGGACCGCGGCGAACCGCCGCACGGGATGGTGATCGGCACCAGCGGTCAAGCCGCGGCCACCCTGCGCGCGATCACCGACGCCGGGCTGAACATACCCGGCGATATCCGCCTCGTCGGTTTCGACGCCGATACCGCCGACAATTTCGGGCAGATCACTCTCGCCTCGGCACGGCAACCGATCGACGCCATCACCCGGACCGCGCTCGGGTGTCTGCTCGACACACCGAAAGGCGGCACCGCGATGGAGGATCTCGCGCGGATGGAGGTCGTCCTCGATACGGGTGAGTCCTGCGGGTGCGTGACCCGGCACCCGGGCGCGGCGGCCCGAACTTCCGTGCGGGTCACCTGAATCGGCTACGGCTACCAGGGGAGAGCGCACCGCGCCGATCGACTCGGTGCGATATGAGATCGTGGAAACCAACCATGCAGCAGATGCCGTGCCCCACCGGGACGGTGGGCCGCGCTGAAATCAGGAGGACACGGTGAGCACAGGTGGTTTCGATCCCCGTTCCGGAGCGGCCACGGGAGTGACCCCGGGCGGATTGGGCAAGCGTGCCGCCGCACGATTCGCCGATTGGATCATCGCCGCGATCGTCGGGGCGATCTTCTTCTGGTTGCTGAACAAGTCGGCCCATACTCCCGGATGGGTGTCGATTCTGCCCGGTGCGGGTTTCGCCTTCCTGTACTTCGTGGTCTTCGAGGTGGTATCCGGATCGACCCCCGGGAAGAAGCTGCTGGGCCTGCACGTCAACGGATCCGGCGGGGCGTCGAAACCGAGTATCAAGGAATCGGCCCTGCGCAACGCGTACATGCTGCTCAACCTCGTGCCCTGTGTCGGCGGGGTCCTCTGGTTCTTCGCGGCTCTCTGGATCGCGGTGACCATCGGTTCGAGTTCGACGAAACAGGGCTGGCACGACCGGTTGGCCGAGGGGACCCAGGTGGTCGAGGACTGACGGCGCTCGCTCCGGCGCACCTACACGTGGTGCGCCGGCGTGTCATCTCCGTGTTCGCACCGTATGGCCGGGGCGGGTGATCGCCCGGGCGCGGTGAGGTCAGGGGTGCTCGGCCGCGTACTGCTCGCGCCACCGGGCGATCAGGGGAGCGAGTTCGCTGAGCATGAAGGTGTAGAAGTCCTGCATCTCGTGCATGCGCCGGGCCGTGATCGTATCCGGGCCGGTGGCGGCGAGGCCCTCCTGCGCGGAGTCGCGCATGGTGACCAGCATCGTGTTCTGCTGGGACATCAGCGCCGCCCATGCCCCGGCGCGGAACCGGTAGTGGTCGCGCCGGCTGCCGGGTGCCGGCACCCGTTCGACGAGTCCCACCGGCATGAGGTGTTTGATCGCCGTGGATACCGCGCCGGAGCTGATCGACAGTTCCGTGCAGAGGTCAGCGGCTGTCATGGTGTTCTGCTCGGTGTAGAGCAGCGCGGTCAGCACCCTGGCGGTCGAGCGCTGCATGCCGCCGCCCGCCGATAACGTCAGGGCCAGTTTCTCCGCGGCGTCTCGCAATCGCTGGTCGGTTCCCATGCCCCGAAGGTATCAGGCCTGCGAATACTCTGAACATTTACAAATCTCTGAAAACTCGATACTTTCACCTCATGGTGAAAGCGATTGAGCTGAACGGGCTCACGAAGACCTACGGTCCGGCGCGGGGCCTGGTCGACCTCTCGTTATCGGTAGAACAGGGCGAGGTCTTCGGGTACCTGGGCCCCAACGGCGCCGGGAAGTCCACGACCATCCGGTTGCTACTGGACCTGATCCGGCCCACCAGCGGCACGGCCCGGGTGCTCGGCCTGGACCCGCGGGCCGATGCGGTCGAGGTGCATGCGCGGATCGGTTATCTCGCCGGTGATTTCGTCGCTCCCGGTCGTCAGCGCGTCGGTGCGGCACTGCGCTTCCTGGCGGCGCTGCGCGGCGGCGCGGGCGCGGATCGGATCGATGCGCTGTGCGAGCGACTGGAGCTGGACCAGGACAAGCGGATCTCGGCATTGTCGAAGGGCAACCGGCAGAAGGTCGGCCTGGTGCAGGCATTCATGCACGAACCCGAGCTGCTGATCCTCGACGAACCCACCTCCGGGCTGGATCCGCTGGCGCAGCAGATCTTTCTGGACCTGGTCTCCGAGGCCACGGCAGGCGGGCAGACGGTCTTCATGTCCAGTCACATCATGAGCGAAGTCGAAGCGGTCGCCGACCGGGTCGCCATCATCCGCGAGGGCCGTCTCGTCGCGCTCGATACCGTCGCGGGCCTGCGGGCCGACGCTGTTCGTGATGTCGAGGTCACCTTTGCCCAGCCGGTCGGCGCGGCTGAATTCACCGCTCTGGCCGGGGTGGCCGAAGTCCGGGTCGAGGGTGCCACGCTGCGCTGCCAGGTGACCGGCAGCCCGGACGCGCTGCTGCGTGCGCTGGCCGCGCGCCACGTCACCGGCCTGCTGATCTCCGAACCCGCACTCGAGGACCTGTTCCACCGCTACTACACCGGAGAAGCCGATGCTGCCTGATATCTACACCCAGACCCTGCTCGACAACCGCCGGGCTCTGCTCGCGTGGTCGATCGGCACCGCGGTGGTGGGAGTGATGTACGCCGCGTTCTATCCACAGGTCTCCGCGGGCGGCCTGGCCGAATCCGTCCAGAACTACCCTGAACCGATCCGTGAGGCTCTGCGGATGCAGGATATGGGCTCGGCTGCGGGATATCTGGGCTCTACGGTGTTCGGGTTGCTGTTGCCGTTGCTGGTGACGGCCTTCGGGATCACCTTCGGCGCCCGCGCCGTCGCGGGAGACGAGGAGTCGGGGTACCTGGATCTGTTGTTGGCACATCCCGTGGGCCGCGTCCGGCTCGTGGTTCAGCGTTTCGCCGGACTGGTCACCGGCGTCGCCGCAATCGTCGTACTGGTTTTCCTCGGGATGGTGCTGGTCCGATCCGTGGCCGATCTCGAGGCCATCGGAATTGCCGAATTCGCCGCGCAATCTGTACATCTGGCGCTGCTCGGCATCGCCTTCGGTGCTGTGGCGATCGGATCGAGCGCCGCGCTCGGCACACGCGGCCCGGTTCTGGGGATCGCGGCCGGCATCGGGGTGCTCACCTACATCGCGGGCAATCTCGCCGGCGTGATCGGCGCCGAATGGCTCGAATACCTTTCACCGTTCCACTACTACATCGGCGGTGAACCACTGCGCCACGGTATGCAATGGGCCGACGCCGGGGTCCTGGTGGTAGCCACCGCGGTCTGCGTGGCGGCCGGGCTCCTGCGTTTCAGCCGGCGCGATCTGCGCTCCTGACCGATACGACGATGCCCCGCGGACTCGGCCGCCGCGGGCTCGTGCGGGCCGGACGCGGCTGGGCGCCGACCGTGCTGGTTTCCCGAACACGCCGAGCGGTTTCGCGCCTCGATTCTGCGCGCGGTGGCCCCGCTGTGGATGACGGGGGCTCGGGTATCTCGGCGAGCCGGAACGGGCCCCGCCGAGATACCCGTGAACGCACGGACTAGGGACCGTTCACCGAATTGTGGAATTGAATCGCGCTGGCGATTCCGACCGGAATACCGATCACGATCATGCCCGCCGCGGCGCCCAGCGTGACACCTGTCGCCGCACCGGCGACGCAGAGCCCGATCGGTCCGGCGAAGAACGTCGGAACCACCAGCGGCGCACCGATGACCGCGCCCGCTACGCAACCGAGGGCGCCGCCCACCAGTGAGCCGATCAGCGTGCCCACGGCGGTCGCCAGACCGAACTGAGTGGCCGCGGTGCTGAGTGCGGCAGCGGGGTCGACGCCGCCGATGTCATCGATATCGACCGGTGACAACATGGCGGCGGGACGTGCGTCGGCCGGATCCACACTCGGGGTGAAGGTGGCGGTGTTCCCCTCCACCCGTGCCGCGATCGGCCATTCCCGGCCGTCCTTGAGATAGGTCAGGGGCAGGCCGGCGACGAGCTTCCCTTGGCCGTCGAGCACCTGGAATTGTGTGCCCTGCGTCGTCAGCGAACCCGCGTCGGTGCGGAGCACCACCGAGTTGTCGACGACATTCGCGGTGTAATGGATTCCCGGAAGAATATCGGTCTGCAGGGTGGTACCGGGGGGCGGCGCGGGCGCGGCAGCCGGAGCCGCGTATGCCGTGCCCGCGGTCAATCCCACCGTGGCCGCAACCAACACCGAAGCAGCTGTGAAGGTTTTCATCATCATCATCTACTACTGACACACTTTCCCTGAGCGCGAGTTCCAGCGCCCCGAAGGGCTGGATCCGGAACATGAATTCGAACCTCCGACGAGGCTCGTAGAATTCGATCACGAACAACTGCCGAAATCCGTATGGGAATCATCAATTATCCGGTATCCCCGTCAATATCGCGTCAATGCGGTCCGGCTGCCCAGCTCCGCTTTCGTGCTGGACCTATTGCCGCCGAGCGCATTTCGTCAGAGCCACGATTCCTCTATTGCGGGCGGCCTGGCCCGCAGTGTGCGACTCATCGCGACGGGGCATAAAAACACCGCGAAGATTCGCCGCGGGCTCTTTTGATCGTCGGCGTTTCCGTCCACTCTGACCAGGTTCGGTTAGAGCCCATCAGGGAAGAGGAAGCCACGTCGTGAATGATCTGTCGCTCACCATCGCGATACTCGCGGCGTTCGTCGCGGCTGTTCTGACCCTTCGCCTCGTGAACGCTCGGCAGGAGCGAAGCGAAGACGAGGATTTCCCCGCGCGCCCTGCCGCGGCGCCCGCGCCACAGGGTCGGCGCTATTTATTCCGGTCCTCGTGATCGTCGTCCGACGCGAGGGCGTCGGCCGGCAGTTCGACGATCATGGTCAGTCCGCCGCCCGGGGTCGGTTCCGCGAGCACTGTTCCGCCCATCGCCTCCACGAATCCCCTGACCACGGACAGGCCGAGGCCGACGCCGGTGGTGTTGTCGCGGTCGCCTCGGCTCTGAAACGGCTCGAACAGCTGTTCTTCGGTTCCCGGTGTGACACCCGGGCCGTGGTCGACGACCGTGATGGACGTGCGGTCCCCGTGCTGCTCGGCGACGACACGGACCGCAGTGTCCCGCGACCCGTGTCGCAGTGCGTTATCGATCAGATTCGCCATGACCCGCTCCAGCAGGCCGCTGTCGGCGAGCACGTGCACTTCACCGACCTCGGTCTTCACTCGATCCGCGGCCGCGCGTCGCGGGCCGCGAGCACCCATTCCCACGCTGACCAGCGCTCGGTGTACGACCTCGTCCACGTATACCCGCCGCAGGTGTGGAGTCACCACGCCGACGGCGATCCGCGAGGAGTCGAGCAGATTGCCGACCAAGGCGGTGAGTTGGTCCACCGATTCCTCGATGGCTTCGAGCAGTTCGGCGGTGTCATCGGCGGAGAATTCCACCTCGTCGCTGCGCAGGCTCGACACCGCCGCTTTCGCGCCCGCCAAGGGCGTGCGCAGGTCGTGACTCACCGCCGAGAGCAGGGCACGACGCAGCCGGTCGGCTTCGACGAGTGCGGCCGCCGCGTTCGCCTCCTCGGCCAGTTCGGCCTGCCGGACCAGTCCGGCCGCCTGGTTGGCGACGGCGTTGAGAACGGGCCGGTCGATCGCGGCGAGCGAGCGTCCGGCCAGCAGCAGCCGGCTCGCGGCATCGCCCGCCTGGATCGAGTTCTCGGCATCCTCGTCCCGGACCGGCGGATCGGCGCCCACCGCCGCCAGGACCTGGCCGTCACGAACCAGGCTGACCGCGCGCAGGCCGTAGGTCTCGCGGATCTGTTCGAGCAGTTTCGACAGATCCGCGCCGTAGAGCACCGCGCCGGAGAACAGGGTCAGCAGGTCCGCCTGCTGGGTCGCCCGGCGCGCCTGTCTCGATCTGCCGGCGGCGGCGTCGACCAGTGCCGCGACGGCGACCGCGACGAAGAGCAGCACCACCACGGTGACGAAACTGTCCGGTTGGGCGATGGTGAGGCTGTAGCGCGGGTTCGCGAAGAACCAGTTCAGCAGTAGGCCGGACAGCATCGCGGAGGCCGCCGCGGGTATCACGCCGCCGAGTAACGCCACTGTGACGACCCCGACGAAGAACACTGCGCTCAGTCCGCCGAGCTCCAACGGGCCGTCCAGCAGCAGTGCACTGATCCCGCAGACCGCGGCCGGCACCAGGATCGCGGCGACCCAGGCGTAGATCCGCCGCTGCGGCAACGTCACCAGCGGTCGTGCGCCGCGATGGGACTCCTCGTGGGTGACCAGGTGTACGTCGATCTTCCCGGATTGCTGTACGACCCCGGCCCCGATCCCCTCGTCGAGGATCCGAGCCCACCGGGAGCGGCGGGACGTGCCCAGGACCAACTGTGTCGCATTCACTTCCCGCGCGAATTCCAGTAGTGCGGACGGCACATCGTTGCCGGTGATCGTGTGCATCGAGGCATTCAGGTTGCCGGCCAGCTCCCGCAGCCGGGCCAGCCGTTCGGCCGAGACACCGGCCAGTCCGTCACCGCGCACGACATGGACGAGCACCAGCTCGGCGCTCGCCTTGATCGCGATGCGGCTGGCCCGCCGGACCACGGTCTCGGACTCGGGACCGCCGGTCACCGCGACCACGACCCGTTCGCGAGCCTCCCACAGCTCGGTGATCTCGTGATCGGCCCGGTATTTGGCGAGCGCCGCGTCGACCTGGTCGGCGACCCACAGCAATGCCAGCTCGCGCAGCGCGGTGAGATTCCCGGGGCGGAAGTAGTGGCGCAACGCCGCATCGACCTTTTCGGCGGCGTAGATCGAGCCATGAGAAAGCCTGCGGCGCAATGCTTCCGGGGTGATATCGACCAGCTCGACCTGGTCCGCGCCGCGCACCACCGAGTCCGGAACGGTTTCCAGTTGCCGGACGCCGGTGATCTGCTCGACGACGTCGTTGAGGCTTTCCAGATGCTGCACGTTCACCGTGGATATCACCTCGATACCGGCCGCGAGCAGGTCCTCGACGTCCTGCCAGCGTTTCTCGTGTCCACTACCGGGCGTGTTCGTATGGGCGAGTTCGTCGACCAGGACAACCGCCGGGGCGCGCCGCAGCACGGCCGCGATATCTATCTCGGAGAATTGTGCGCCCCGGTATTCGACGGTCTTCGGCGGTATCTGTTCGATGCCGTCGAGCAGTGCGGCGGTAGCGGTCCGGCCGTGCGTTTCCACGATCGCGGCCACCACATCGCGACCGCGGCCGATGCGGCGATGAGCCTCGCCGAGCATCGCATACGTTTTGCCGACGCCCGGTGCGGCGCCGAGATAGATGCGCAGTTGCCCGCGTTTGCCCTGCTTGTCGGTCGATGACACCGCGCTACTCCGAACTGCCGTGGCCGATCGTGGCAATTGCCATTGTGGTCCTTCTTCCAGCCGTCGTGGTGTGCCGATCGCCGGCTTGCCGGTCGTAGGCGCACCGTAGCCCGGGCCGGCGATGTCGAATTCGATCTTTACGGTGTGTTGACGTGATGACGACCTGCCCTGACGGCATCCTTGCACTGATACCGGCCGGTCTGTAAGCGAAGCGTCAATCCGCGGCTCGGATCCGCTAGGGACCCGTAAAGACGCTGGGAACGAGCGCCGGTAGCGGCTTGACTCACCGGGTGCCCGCTGAACCGGGGCACGAAATGGAGGTTGGCCAGATGTCTGTCGTGGTGTTCACGGTGCTCACCGTCGCGGTGTTCGCGCTGCTGGGCCTGATCCAGCGGGGGGTGGAGAAGCTGTGATCGCGAACCTGATCGGTCTGCTGCTCGCCGTCGCCGTCGCGATCTACATGTTCGCGGCATTGCTCTTCCCCGAGAGGTTCTAGGTGAACACGACTACAGCGGGGATCGTCTTCATCGCATCCCTGGTGATCGCTCTCGCGCTCGTGCACGTGCCACTCGGCGACTATATGTACCGCGTCTACAGTCGCCGCGAACACTCGCGGGCCGAACGTGTGATCTACCGCGCCATCGGCGTGCAACCGGAAGTGGAACAGACGTGGGCGATCTATGCCCGCAGTGTGCTCGCGTTCTCCGCGGTGAGCATCCTATTCCTCTTCTTCCTGCAGTTGGTGCAGGGCAAACTGCCGCTGCATCTGAACGACCCGGGTACGGAGATGACCCCGGCGCTGGCCTGGAACACCGCCGTCAGTTTCGTCACGAATACCAACTGGCAGAACTACTCCGGTGAATCCACCCAGGGGCACCTGGTGCAGATGGCCGGACTCGCGGTCCAGAATTTCGTCTCGGCCGCCGTCGGCATGGCCGTGGCCATGGCACTGGTGCGCGGCTTCGCCCGCACCCGCACCGGCGACCTGGGCAATTTCTGGGTCGACCTGGTGCGCGGCACGCTGCGCATCCTGTTGCCGATCGCGTTCGTCTTCGCGATCGTGCTCGTGGCCGGCGGTGTCATCCAGAACTTCCACCTGCACGATCAGGTCGCGCAGACGGTGACCGGCGGCGAGCAGACCCTCACCGGGGGTCCGGTGGCGAGCCAGGAGGTCATCAAAGAACTCGGCACCAACGGCGGCGGGTTCTACAACGCCAACTCCGCTCATCCGTTCGAGAACCCCACCGCGTGGACGAACTGGGTGGAGATCTTCCTGCTGATGGTGGTCGCGTTCTCGCTGCCCCGCACCTTCGGCCGCATGGTCGGCGACAAGAAACAGGGGTACGCCGTCGCCGCCGTGATGGGCATCATCGCGGTGGCCAGTGTGGCGTTGACCAATTTCTTCCAGCTGCGTGCGCACGGCACCGCGCCGACCGCGATCGGCGCGGCCATGGAAGGCGTGGAACAGCGCTTCGGCGTCGCGGACTCCGCGACCTTCGCGGCCTCGACCACCCTCACCTCCACCGGCGCCGTGGACTCCTTCCACGACTCCTACACCAGCCTCGGCGGCATGATGACGATGTTCAACATGCAGCTCGGCGAGGTTGCGCCCGGCGGCGTCGGATCCGGCCTGTACGGAATGCTGCTCCTGGCGGTGATCACGGTGTTCGTGGCCGGGTTGATGGTCGGGCGCACCCCCGAGTATCTGGGCAAGAAGATCACCCCGCGCCAGATCAAACTCGCCGCGTCGTACTTCCTGATCAGCCCGCTCATCGTGCTGACCGGTACCGCCGTCGCCATGGCGCTGCCCGGCCAGCGCGACGGAATGCTCAACTCCGGCCCGCACGGATTGTCCGAGGTGCTGTACGCCTTCACCTCGGCGGCGAACAACAACGGTTCCGCGTTCGCGGGGCTGACCGGCAACACCGAGTGGTACAACACCGCACTCGGTCTGGCCATGGTGTTCGGCCGGTTCCTCCCGATCATCTTCGTCCTCGCGTTGGCCGGTTCACTGGCTCGGCAGGGGACGACTCCCGCGTCGATCGGCACCTTGCCGACGCACCGGCCGCAGTTCGTCGGCATGGTCGTCGGTGTGACCGTGATCCTGGTCGCGCTGACCTTCCTGCCCGCGCTGGCGCTCGGGCCGCTCGCTGAAGGAATCCACTGATATGAACGGCCGCACTGATATTCCCGGCCGCGGCGATACTGCCGTGGCGGCCGGGCCGACGAATCAGGGCCGAGCCGCGCGCGGGCAGGTACCGCGCGGAGCGCTCGATCCGACGATGCTGCTGTCCGCCCTGCCGGACGCGGTACGCAAACTCGACCCGCGCGTCATGTGGCGCAATCCGGTGATGTTCGTCGTCGAGGTCGGCGCTGTCTGGTCGACGGTGCTCGCGGTCACCGACCCGAGCTTCTTCGGCTGGGCGATCGTGGTGTGGCTATGGCTCACCGTCGTCTTCGCCAACCTCGCCGAAGCGGTCGCGGAAGGCCGCGGCAAGGCCCAGGCCGATACGCTGCGCAAAGCCAAGACCGATACCGTCGCACGCCGGCTGACCGGCTGGACGCCGGGCGGCTCGGGCGCCGAAGAACAGGTCGCCGCCCCCGAGCTGCGGCGCGGCGATATCGTCGTGGTCGAGGCGGGACAGGTGGTCCCGGGTGACGGTGATGTCGTCGAGGGCATCGCCTCGGTCGACGAATCCGCCATCACCGGCGAATCGGCACCCGTGATCCGCGAATCCGGCGGCGACCGTTCGGCGGTGACCGGCGGGACCACCGTCTTGTCCGACCGGATCGTCGTGCGGATCACGCAGGAGCCCGGCGCCAGCTTCATCGACAAGATGATCGCGCTCGTCGAGGGTGCGAGCAGGCAGAAGACACCCAACGAGATCGCCCTGAATATTCTGCTGGCCTCGCTCACGATCATCTTCGTGTTCGCGGTCGTCACCCTGCAGCCGCTCGCGATCTTCGCCAAGGCCGCAAACCCCGGCGTACCCGATACCTCCGCGCTCGACGCGCACGGTGTCACCGGCATCGTCATGGTGTCGCTGCTGGTGTGCCTGATCCCCACCACCATCGGGGCACTCCTGTCGGCCATCGGGATCGCGGGCATGGACCGGCTCGTCCAGCGCAATGTGCTCGCCATGTCCGGTCGTGCCGTCGAGGCCGCCGGTGATGTGAACACCCTGCTCCTGGACAAGACCGGCACCATCACGCTGGGCAATCGTCAGGCCTCGGAATTCGTTCCGGCGCCCGGTGTTCCCGACGACGAGCTGGCCGATGCCGCGCAGCTGTCCAGTCTCGCCGACGAAACCCCTGAGGGCCGCTCCATCGTCGTGTACGCCAAACAGGCGTTCGGTAAACGGGAACGCACACCCGGCGAGCTGACCGGCGCGACCTGGGTGGAGTTCACCGCGCAGACCCGGATGTCGGGCGTCGACCTCTCCGACGGTCATCAGCTGCGCAAGGGGGCGGCCAGCGCCGTGACCGAGTGGGTGCGCGGGCACGGCGGCGCTATCCCGGACGAGATCGGCGTGACCGTGGACGGTATTTCCGCGGCCGGTGGCACGCCGCTGGTGGTCGGGGAGATCGCGGACGGCCGGGCCCGGCTGCTGGGCGTCATCCACCTCAAGGACGTCGTCAAACAGGGTATGCGGGAACGTTTCGACGAAATGCGCCGAATGGGTATCCGCACCATCATGATCACCGGCGACAATCCGCTGACCGCCAAGGCCATCGCGGACGAGGCCGGGGTGGACGACTTCCTCGCGGAGGCGACCCCCGAGGACAAGCTCGAGTTGATCAAACGGGAACAGGACGGCGGCCGCTTGGTCGCGATGACCGGTGACGGCACCAACGACGCACCCGCACTCGCCCAGGCCGACGTGGGCGTCGCGATGAACACCGGCACCTCGGCCGCCAAAGAGGCCGGCAATATGGTCGATCTCGACTCCGATCCGACCAAGCTCATCGAAATCGTCGAGATCGGCAAACAGCTGCTCATCACGCGCGGCGCGCTGACCACTTTCTCGATCGCCAACGATATCGCGAAGTATTTCGCGATCATCCCGGCGCTGTTCATCGCACTGTTCCCCGGCCTGGACGCGCTCAACATCATGCGCCTGGCGAGCCCGCAATCGGCGATCCTGTCCGCGGTGATCTTCAACGCGCTCGTCATCGTCGTGCTCATCCCGCTCTCGCTGCGCGGTGTCCACTACACACCCACCAACGCGTCGAAACTGTTGAGCCGCAATCTGACGATCTACGGGCTCGGCGGTCTCGTCGCGCCGTTCATCGGGATCAAACTCATCGATCTCGTCGTGCAACTTCTCCCGGGAATGTCCTGATATGCGTACCTCGACCTGGATCCGCCAGCACCTGGCAGCGTTGCGTGCCCTGCTCGTGCTCACCGTGATCACCGGCATCGTCTATCCCGTGGCGGTTCTCGCCGTCGCGCAAGTGCCCGGTCTGCACGACAAGGCCGGCGGCTCGCTGATCGAAAGCGGCGGTACCGTCGTCGGCTCCCGACTCCTCGGGCAGTCGTTCACCGATTCCGGCGGCGCGGCGCTGGTGCAGTATTTCCAGAGCCGGCCCTCGGCGGCGGGCGACGGATACGACCCACTGTCCACCTCCGCCTCCAACCTCGGGCCGGAGAGCATCGTCGACGCGCCCGACGATCCCGGCCTGCTGACCACCGTGTGCACCCGCAGCAAGGAGATCGGCGAGCGGGAAGGCGTGGACGGCCGCAGGCCATTCTGCACGGAAAGCGGTGTAGGAGCGGTACTTTCGGTGATCGGCCCGCGTGACAACCGTGGCGAGGTGACCGTGCCGGTTCAGGTGGTCAGCGTGAACGAGGTCTGCCCGGCCCGGCCGTTCCTGGGCGCCTATCGGAGCGTACGGGTCGTCTGCGCCGAGCCGGGGGCCGATTACTCCCAGGGCCGGATGGTGCCGATCCCCGGTGACGTGCCCGCCGGTCCGCAGGTCCCCGCCGACGCGGTGACCGCGAGCGGAAGCGGTCTGGACCCGCACATCTCCCCGGAGTACGCGGCGATCCAGGTCCGGCGGATCGCCGCGGCCCGCGGTGTCACCGAGGCTCAGGTGCGCGACCTGGTCGCGGTACACACCTCGAGCCGGGCGCTCGGTTTTCTCGGCGAGCCGACCGTCCAGGTGGTGGAGTTGAATCTCGAACTCGACCACCGGTACCCCTACTCGGCGTAACCCCTCGGTTCGGCGCCGCCCCGCTCGCGGGGCGGCGCCCAGCGGTATCCCTGGTCGGCCGGTCGCTCGGCCCCCCGGAGTCGCCGTGGCGAATCCGGGGCGGTGCCACAGCGTTGACATATACCCATATGGGTATATGATCGGGATGTGGCACGAGCAGCAACGACAACAGATGCGTTCAACGCGGTGGCCGAGCCTCGGCGCCGACAGATACTCGACGTTCTCATCGACGGAGAACGGCCGGTGAAAGATCTGGTGCACCTGCTGGAGGTCTCCCAGCCCCAGGTCTCCAAGCATCTGCGGGTGTTGCGGGAAGTGGGTGTGGTGGACGTACGCGATGACGGGCGACAGCGGATGTATCGCGTCAACGGTCATGCCCTCAAGCCGATCCACGACTGGATCCGGCGCTACGAGCAGACCTGGTCGGAGCGGTTCGACCAGCTGGACAGCGTATTGAGAGAACTCCAGGACCAAGAGGGGAACCGAGATGACCGAATCGACGAGGAATAAGAGAACGGCGGCCGTCACACTGCCGTCGGACGAGCAGATCCTGATCACCCGGGATTTCGACGCGCCGAAACACCTGGTGTATCGCGCGTGGACCACGCCGGACTTGGTCCGCCGCTGGTGGAGTGGCCGACGCGGCGTCCTGACCAGTGTGGATATCGATCTACGCGTGGGCGGCCGGTGGCGGTACGTACTGTCCGCGCACGGTGGTCACGAGGTCGCCTTCCATGGCGAGTACCGCGAGATCGTGCCCGACGAGCGGATCGTCACCACCGAGGTCTTCGAGATGCCGGACACCGACGGATCCGACGAAGGCGCGCCGTTGAACATCGTCACGTTCCGCGAGCGCGACCGCGGCACCACCCTGGAACTACTGGTGCAGTGCCCGGACAAAGCGTTGCGGGACACCATTCTCGAATCCGGAATGGAAGTCGGCATGCAGGAGCAGATGGACCTCCTCGAAGAGCTGGCGCTCTCGCTCCGCTGAGCACGGCGGTGGTTCTGCCCGGGGCGCAAGCTCCGCCTCGGTTGAGCCCGGCGGTCTGGCCGCCCGCGGAGATCGAGTTGCTGTCCGCGCTCGCGCACCGGCCGCAACGGGTGCTGCTGCGACTGTCTCCCGGAATCGATGTGCACGGGCATCCGGCGGTGCGGACGGGCGTGATCGACCAGAAATTCGGCCTCCCGCTCGGCAGCGCGATGGCCGTGGACGCGGTGCGGTCGATCGCCGAGATGGCGTGGATCCGCCGGGAACACGGTCACCTGCTCACCGAGCTGGACCTGGGCGGCGGCCATCCGGTCGCCTATCGGCCGGGTGACGCCGAACTGAACACGGTCGAGCTGGCCGGTGTGCTCGACGACGCCCTCGATACGGCCTGCGCTCGCCATCGGTTCCCGCGTCCGGTCATCGCCATGGAACCGGGGCGGGCGATCGTCGCGCGGGCCGGTGTCGGTGAGGGGAGGAATCCGGCCCGATTTCCGTTCGGGTCGGACTGCGGCGTCTTCCGGGCGTGCGCAACCGGCGGGGCCGTGGTAGCGCTGGACGGAATCCGGTACCGGGCACAATGGGGTAGTCGCGGTCCCCCGGGGCGCGGCGGAGGAACAGGCCGGAGGCTGGGCTGCCGGTACGGATCGCGGAGACGGCATCGGAGAGAATGTCCACCGGTCGCCCGTTCGTGGCTTCGACGAGTGTTCGGACATGGATGCGTGTCGGCGGCCCGTGTACCGGCCGCTCGGTGATCCGTGCGTTCACTTCGGCCGGCTCCGACGAAGAATGGAATTCGGATATGAAGGTCGCGGTGTCGGGTGCCGCCGTCCGGCGCGAGATGCGAGCGGTGGCTCCGGCGGCGGCGGTACTGCTGGCCGTGGTGGCGGCGGTGGTGTGCCTGACCGCCTTCGGCCGGACCGCCGAACAGCGGCTGTGGCTCGCCAGCTGGTCGGCCGCGCAGATGGCCGCCGTCGACGTCTGGGAACCCAATTGGTCGACAACCGGTTTCGCCGACCACACGGTGCGGCAGACGGTACGTCCCACCCTCGGCGGCGACCGGGCCCGGATCGCCCTGTCCAACCTGTTCGGGAAACAACCGTTGCGGATCACCGCGGCCACCGTCGCGCAGACCGCGCGCGGTGCGGCCGTGCGGCCGGATACGGTGCGGCCGGTGTTGTTCGACGGAGCGCCCACCACGGTCATACCGCCCGGCGCGGAGTCGAGCGGCGACGCGATCGATTTCACGGTGACAGCCCGCGAACCGATCACCGTGACCCTCTACCTCGCCGACGCGACGGGCCCGGCCACCTTCCACGACCTCAGCAACGCGATCTCCTACCGGGCGCGCGGCGATCATCACGCGGATATCGACGACACGGCCTTCACCGAGTCCGACGAGTCCTGGTACTACCTGTCCGAAATCCGGGTCAGCGGCGCCGCGGCGCGCGACGGGGTGGTGACCTTCGGGGACTCGCTCACCGATGGAGCGGGAGCCACCACGGGTTCGGACAACCGCTATCCCGATGTTCTCGCCGACCGGCTCGCCGCCGGCGGTGACACCCGGGCGGTGCTCAATGCCGGGATCGCCGGCAACCGGATCGTGTCCGAATCCGACTATGTCGGGCAACGCGCCGCCACCCGGTTCCGTCGCGATGTGCTGGACAAGGAAGGCGCCGGCACCGTGATCCTGCTGTCCGGAATCAACGATATCGGTGCGAGCCGCTTGGACAGCCCGTGGTTGCGACCCAACCCCGACGTCACCCCGGAGCAGCTGATCGCCGAATACCGGCAGCTCATCGACCTCGCCCGGGACGACGGGCTGCGAATCATCGCCGGCACACTGCTGCCCTATCAAGGCGCCACCTATTACAGCGAGCACGGCGAGGCGGTGCGCGACCGGGTCAACTTCTGGATACGCGAATCCGGAGAGTTCGACACCGTCATCGACTTCGACCGGCTGCTCGCCGCCGGATCCGATCCCGACGTCCTGTCGCCGCGCTACGACAGCGGCGACCACCTGCATCCCAATCCCGCCGGTTACGCCGCCATGGCCGACGCCGCCGCCGCGGCCCTCGACGCCGCCGATCGAAACGGGTGACGTGGCCTCATGCCGAAAAAGCCCGAGCCCGTGCGTATTCGATGACATCGTTCGCGTAATCCGACGGCGCACGATCCGCGAAACACTGCCGCAGCCGGTGAATCGCGTCGTCGAGTTGGGGTCCCGGCCCGCGTCCGGCCAGCAACACCACGATCGCCTCCCAGGTGCCGATGCGCGGATCGGGTTGCGCCAGCAGTTCGTCGAGATACCTGTCGGGGTCCACCAGTTGGAGTGCGCGCCGCGCGTGGAGATGGACCTGCCGGGGTAGCTCGGCACGGACGGTATCGATATCGCTCTGCAGCGCGTGTCCGCCGGGTTGATCCGGGTCGATCCGCAGGCACCACCCCGCGGCCGGGCCGTGGGCGTCGAGCAGATCGGGTCCCGTGGCGTTCTCCAACGGTACCGGCGGTAGTCCCAGTCGCTCGTTGCGCCAGTTCCCGAATTCCCACCACGCGGTCGGCGTGGCGGCGGGGTGCAGGCCGAATCCGATCACCTGCTGTCCGCCGCTCCAGGTGCGGGAGACCCGGGTGCGGCCGACCGACGCCACACCGCCCGGCTCGATCCGTAACCATCGGGGTTCGGCGCCTTCGAAGCCGTACGGATGGAGCAGCTTTCCTGTCTCACGCATCAAGCGCCGCAGTGCCGGATCGGGTCTGACCATCCCCGCAGACTATCGATTCGGCCCGACAAACCCGCGGCGCAGGTTCGGGCAGAGTTCGCGAGCACCTCGGTGCTGATCTCCACCCCGGAGCCGCCGTCCGCCTCGACCACCATCCGGCGCGGTGGCCCGTCAGGTGTCGATGCGGATCTCGTAGCGTACGGCCGGTCGCCCGGCGCCGCCCGCCACCGTTCCCACGGGCTGTGCGAGGCCCGATCGTTCGAGCTGTTTCAGCGTCCGCCGCGCCGAGCGGGGCTCGATGCCGAGGGCCGCGGCGACATCGCCGGCGGTGACCCGGCCGTCGGGGTGGGCGGCGGCCGCCGCCTCGAGTTTGAGCAGCGTGGCCCGGGACAGCCCGGCCCGGTGTGCCGCGATGTGCAGGCTCAACGGCTCCTCCGCCCGGTCCGGGTCGGGACTGGTCTCGGTGATCACGAAATCACGTCCGGACCCCACCGAGACGATGGCGGTGAAAGGTCCCGCGGTGCGGGAGCGTTCGACGGCCCGGCGGGCCAGCGCCTCCGCGTCGGCCGCGGACCGGCCGACGCCGAACCCGATCCGCACCCAGACGTGGCGTTGCGCCAGCTGCTCGAGCAGCGGCATGGCGGTCCAGTCGCAGGTGTGCTGTGCGAGTACACCCCGGGTGCTGACCAGGACGTAGCTCGACGGGCCGGTGGGGAACAGGCTGCCGGCCAGCGCGCGGATATCGTCGGCGAGCCGGTCGTCGGGTGCGGGCAGTTCGATCATCCCGAGCGCGACCTGCGCGTCGGCGGAGATACGGCCCGCCAGCTCCATCGTCACGGTTTCCAGCGCGGTGCGCACCGACGCGATCGCCGGGGCGAGCCGGATCGCGTAGCCGTCGTCCCGGATCAGGTCGTACACCGACCGGACGCAGGTGATCGCGACCGAACCGGGACGGGTCCGCGCGTGTTCCCGGTGGAATTCCGCGAGGCGCCGGGTATCGATACCACTGCGGTACTCCATGGTCGCTACATCGCCGGTCGGTATCCCGACATGGGACAGGCTTTCGACCACGAGGGGCCGGGCCAGCGTATCGATGGATATACGAGCCGGGTCGTGCCCCGCGGACATCAGTTCCACGAGCGCGCCGTACAGGGTGGCGCCGGTGTAGTCGATATACGCCGCGGGTTTGGTGACCACGCCCGCGGACCGGGCCAGCGTGTACGGGATGACGCCGGTGAACAGCAGCGCGTCGACATCGGGGTGGGCCGAGACCACCTCCGCGGCCTGCGCTTCGTTGCGGTAGGTCAGCGGTACGACGAGATGATCGGTGAAATCCAGCGCGGCAACGCGTTTGACCAGCGACACCAGATCCGACGGCCCGACCACGCCGATCCGGTACGTGTGCTCAGCATTCGACGACATTGACGGCGAGACCCCCCATCGATGTTTCCTTGTACTCGGCCTGCATATCCGCTCCCGTATCGCGCATTGTCTTGATCACAGTGTCCAGGCTGACCCGATGATTCCCGTCACCGGCCAAGGCGATTCGCGCGGCGTTGATCGCTTTCACGGCCGCGACCGCGTTGCGTTCGATGCACGGGATCTGGACGAACCCGCCGACCGGATCGCAGGTGAGTCCGAGATTGTGTTCCATCGCGATCTCCGCGGCGTTCTCGACCTGCGCGGCGGTGCCGCCGCGGATTTCGCACAGCGCGCCCGCCGCCATCGAGCACGCGGAGCCGACTTCGCCCTGGCAGCCGACCTCGGCGCCGGAGATGGAGGCATTGCCCTTGTAGAGCGCGCCGATCGCGGCCGCCGTGAGCAGGAAGCGCCGGATTCCGTCGGCGTCGGCGTCCGGGACGAAGCGGTCGTAGTAGTGCAGTACGGCGGGGATGATGCCCGCCGCCCCGTTGGTCGGGGCGGTGACGACCCGGCCCCCGGCGGCGTTCTCCTCGTTCACGGCCATCGCGAAGGCGTTCACCCAGTCCAGTTGGTGCAGCGGATCGACCGGTGGGTCCACCGCCTCGAGCCTGCGCCGCAGATCCGGGGCGCGGCGCCGGACGGCGAGCGAACCCGGTAGCGAGCCGTCGGTGCGCAGGCCCGCCGCCACGCACTCCCGCATCACCGACCAGATCCGGTCGAGTCCCGCGGCGATATCGGTTCCCGGCCGCAGCGCCTGTTCGTTGGCCAGTGCGAGATCGCTGACGCGCAGCCCGGTCGCGGTGGCGCGGGCGAAGAGTTCACCACCGGTCCGGAACGGGTGCGGAACGGGGATGTCGCCTCGAACCGAGAGCGATTGCCCGGCTTCGGTGACGAACCCGCCGCCGATCGAGTAGTAGGTCCGCTCGAGCTGCGTGCCGTCGCCGAACTCGGCGGTCAGCACCATCGCGTTGGGATGGCCGGGCAGCCGGATGGCGCCGTCGAGTACGAGATCGGCGGCGGTGAACGGGATCGGGTGCCGACCTGCCAGGTCGAGGGTGCCGGAGGCGGTGACTGCGGCGTACCACCGGGCCGGCCGGCGTGGGTCGACCGTTTCCGGGTCCGCGCCGCGCAGGCCGGCGATCACCGCCGGCTCGGAGCCGTGTCCGCGGCCGGTGGCCCCGAGTGAGCCGCACAGCAGAGCACGTACCCGGCGTACCCGCGGCAGCGCGCCGGAGCTCTGCAGTTCGGCGACGAACATCCGGGCCGCCCGCATGGGCCCCACCGTGTGGGAACTCGAGGGGCCGATACCGATCGAGAACAGGTCGAACACGCTGACGGTCACGGTTCGGTGGTTCCTTCCTATTGCGCTTTTCGGGAAGCTCCCCCATTATTACGGTCCTGACCGAAATAGTCCATCGGAAGAAGGGTCCGTTGATGTTCGCGGATGAGAAGGAGCTCGAGCGGGAGCTCAGCCGGCCGAGCGAGGCGCTCGTCGCCGAGGCCGCCGAATGGCAAGAAGACGTGATAGTCCTGGGTGCCGGTGGAAAGATCGGATCCGGCGTGGCGACGATGGCCCGGCGTGCCCTGGACGAAGCGGGCCGCAAAGAGGTACGGGTGCAGGCGGTCTCGCGCTGGACCGACCGAGAGGCGCGAGACCGTCTCGAATCTGTTGGGGTAGATACGGTCGTGACCGATTTATCTGATCCGGCGGCTGTGGACGGTCTGCCGGACGCGGGGAACGTGGTCTTCCTGGTCGGTGCGAAGTTCGGCACCTCCACCAATTCCGACGAAGCCTGGATGACCAATACGGTGCTGCCGGCCTACGTCGCTCGCCGCTACGCCCGGTCCCGGATCTCGGCGTTGTCCACCGGCAATGTCTACCCGCTGACCTCGCCGATGACGGGCGGGCCGGTGGAGACCGACGAAACCGGTCCGGTCGGGGAGTACGCGATCACGTGCCGGGGGCGCGAACAGGTCTTCACCCACGGCGCGCGGACACGAGGCACCCGGGTCGCACTGGTCCGGCTCAACTACGCGTGCGAACCGCGCTACGGGGTCGTCGCCGATATCGCCCGCCGGGTGCAGGCGGGCGAGCCCGTCGATCTGTCGATCGGGGTGGTGAACGTGGTGTGGCAGCGCTACACCAACGAGGTGGTCCTCCGCGCGCTCGGTCACGCCGACACCGCGCCGTTCCTGCTCAATCTCACCGGCCCGGAGACCGCCTCGGTACGCGCCATCGCCACCCAGCTCGGTGAAAAGCTAGGCGTGACACCGAATTTCGTAGGCACCGAGGGTGAGACCAGCCTGCTCAACAATGCCGCCAAATGCCACGCGCTCTTCGGGTACCCCGATCGCACGCTGGGCCAGTTGATCCAGCTGCAGGCCGACTGGATCGGCGCCGGCGGCAATCTGTGGAACAAACCCACCAAGTTCGAGCGCCGCGACGGGAACTTCTGATGCCCCCACTGCTCCCGGACGCCAAACACACGCTGCTGCACCAGGGCACCGTCGTGCCCGCCCACCCCCTCGCCCTCGATCACACCCGGACTCTCGACGAGCGGCGCCAGCGCGCACTCACCCGCTATTACGTCGACGCCGGGGCGGGCGGCCTCGCGGTCGGTGTGCACACCACCCAGTTCGAGATCCGGCGACCCGAAATCGGCCTGCTGCGACCTGTCCTCGAGCTCGCCGCCGAGGAGTTCGACGCGCGCCTCGGCGACCGGCCGTTCCTCCGGATCGCCGGCGTGGCCGGGCCGACGGGACAGGCCGTCGCCGAGGCGGAACTGGCCCGCGGACTGGGCTACGACGCGGTGCTCGTCTCACCCGGCGGTCTCGCCGACCGGGATCTCGACTATCTGCTCGACCGCAGCGCCGCCGTCGGCGAGGTACTGCCCGTGATCGGGTTCTACCTGCAGGAAGCCGTCGGCGGACGCTACCTGCCGCGCGAATTCTGGCGCCGGTTGGCCGACCAGGAATCGACCATCGCGGTGAAGGCGGCGCCGTTCGACCGCTACCGCACGCTGGAGCTGGTACAGGGCATCGTCGACTCCGCCCGCGGCGGTGAGGTCGCGCTCTACACCGGCAACGACGACAGTATCGTCGGTGATCTCCTCACCTCCTACGATCTGTGCGGTCCGTCCGGTCCGGTGACCCGGCGGTTCGTCGGTGGCCTGCTCGGGCACTGGGCGGTGTGGACCAGGGCGGCGGTGCGGCTGCACGAACTCGTCCGCCTGGCCTGGTCGGGCGATGACGATGCGCGCGTGCGCGCGATGTCGATGGCCGCGGGTGTCACCGACGCCAACAGCGCGGTATTCGATGTACGCAACAACTTCGCCGGTGTCATCGCCGGGGTGCACGAGGTGTTGCGCCGCCAGGGACTTCTCGAAGGAATCTGGTGTCTCGATCCGGCCGAAGGTCTGTCGGACGGCCAATCCGCGGAACTGACCAGGATCTGCGACGCGTACGAGTGGCTACGCGCGGAGGACGGTTTCATCACCGCAGGACTCGAAGGATGGATGTCATGAGCTCGACCACTGTCGACGCGCGCACCGCGCCACCGCAGGACGGCAAGGCCGCGCGCGCGAAAAAAGCGGTCTTCGGGGCCTGGCTGGGTTTCTACGTCGACCTGTTCGATATCTATCTGCCGGTCATCGTGCTCGCACCGGCCTCGGTGTACTTCCAGGCCACCGGCGCGTCGGCGAGCACGATCGCCCTCATCAACGGTTCGGTGTTCGCCGCGACACTGGTCGGCAGACCGCTGGGCGCGATGCTGTTCGGGCATCTGGCCGATAAATTCGGCCGCCGCCGGATCACCGTGATCTCGGTGACCGGATTCGGCGTGACGACCATGGCGATCGGACTGTTGCCCGGCTATCAGCAGATCGGCATTCTGGCCGTGATCCTGCTGATCGCCCTGCGGTTCATCGACGGGGTGTTCCTCGGCGGCGAGTACACCTCCGCGACGCCGACCGCGCTCGAGCAGAGCGCCAAACAACGGCGGGGCCTCAACGGCGCGATCATCTCGACAGGATTCCCCCTTGCGTACTGCTCGATAGCGCTGATCACGCTCGGCCTGCTGCAGGTCATGCCGGCCCAGGGCCTCGACTCCGCCTACGTCCAGTGGGGCTGGCGCATCCCGTTCTTCATCGGCGCGGTGCTCTCGGTCGGCTTCGCGATCTGGTACTCGCGCAATGTCGAGGACAGCGAGGAGTGGCAGCAGTCGGAGAAGGTGAAGACCCCGCTGCTCGAGCTGTTCAAGGGCCGGTCCGGCCGGGATTTCCTGCAGGTCTTCGTCCTCACGACCGGTCTGTGGTTCACCAGTTACATGCTCACCACCGTGCTGCCCGGCCTGATGAAGAGCGAAGCGGAACTGAGCCCGAACGCCACCACACTGGCGCTGGTGATCGCGAACGCCATCGTGGTCGGTGTGTACATGGGCAGCGGTCTGCTGTCACAGCGGATCGGCCGCCGGCCGATGCTCATCGCCGGTGGGTTGCTGTGTATGTTCGTCGCGCCCATCCCGTACACGCTCATCGCCTCCGGGAACGTACGGTCCTTCGGTGCGGTGCTCGCGCTGCTGATCTCGGTTACGGTGCTGATCAGCGTGCCGTGGGGGTGCCTGACGACGTATCTGACCGAACGGTTCACCCTCGGTGTGCGCGCCTCGGGGTACGGACTCGGGTACTCGCTGGGCATGGTGATCCCCGCGTTCTACGCCTACATCCAGAGCGGGTTGTCGACGTTCATGCCGTTGCCGTACACGGCCGTGGTGCTGCTGTGCGTCGGCGGGCTGCTCACACTGGTGGGCGCGGTTCTCAGCCCGGAGACGCGTGACGTCGATATGAAGTGAAGGAGCGCGTATGCGTATCGGTTTCGCGGGCGTAGCCCATTCGCACCCGTTCAGCGACGCGCGCAACGCGCGGGCGCTCGGGGTGACCGAACTGGCCGTCTGGGATGCCGACGACCACTCCCGGCGCGCGGACTTCGTCCGGGAGTGGTCCGCGACAGCACACGACACCCTTGCCGGGCTGCTCGACTGGGGCCCGGACGTGGTGATCGTGACACCGCGGCCGGGGCGGATCGCCGCGGTGGTGGCGGCGGTACTCGATCGCGGCACCGCCTGCTTTCTCAACAAGGTCCCGGCGGCGAGCGCCGCGGCCCTGGCCGACCTCGACGCGGCGGTGGGCATCCGGCCGGACCGATTCCTCACCTCCTCGGTGCTGCGGTTCGCACCCCGGGTACGTGCGCTCGCGAACGAACTCGACGGCGAGCAACCGATCGCGGTGCACGTCTCGGTGCGGCACGGCATCGATATCTTCACCACCCCGAAACGCCGTTGGCAGGACGACCCGGACGACGGCGGCGGAACGGCGGTCTCGATGGGGCTGCACGCCTGGGAAATGCTCGATGCCGTCCTCGGGCGCGCGATCACGCCCCGGGGCGGTGTGGCGGCGCGGCTGCCGGGCAGCCGGTCGATATCGGAGAACGTCGTGGCTCTGCACGCCGTCGCCGACGGGGGAGTGCCCGTCAGCGTGGACATCGTCGGGGCCGGAACCGGAGAGGCCTACGAGGTGGTGGTGCACACCGAGTCGGGAGTGCGGCGGACCGCGCTGGACGGTTCGGACGATCTCGGTTACGTCGACTGTCTGCGCGCGGCGCTCGCGATGGCCGAGGGCGCACCGTCGCCGGTGCCGTGGGAGCGCAGCCGCGCGGTGGCGCGGACGACGCTGGTGGCGGCTCAGCTCGCGCGGGCGGGCTGATCGGACGCGAGCCGGCCGAAGGCGGCCAGGACACGGGCTTTCTCGTCGTGCGGAAGCGGGGGAGCGTAGGGGTCGGTCAGCAGGTCCGGCGGCAGCAGGCCCTCGGCCCCCGCGATCCAGGCCATACGCTGGACGTACCCGTCGAAAGGTTCCCGGAAGGTCGTCGCCGCGAACGCGTCGAGCCGCCGAGTGGCCTCGCGGAAAGCAGGGAGATCGGAGCCGGAGAAGGTATCGAGCACGGCGCGGGTGAGACCCACCGCGGCGGCGGCGATGCCGACGAGCGCGGTCTCGGCGCCCCAGGTCAGCGAGGCGCCGAACATGCGGTCTTCACCGGTGACGGCGAGTTTGCCGCGGTCGCGGACCAGGGCGATCCGGTCCTGGCACGCGATGGCCTCCGAGAGCCGGGCGAGTTTTACCGCCGCCACCGCGGGGTGCTCCACGATCGCGGCAAAGGTCGCGTCCGGATAGGGCGCGGTGTACAGGTCGAACGCGATCAGCGGCAGTTCGGCCGCCGCCCAGAGTTCGTCGAGCCGACGCAGCACCGACGAGGTGTCGCCCGGTACCGGGAACACCAGGACCGCTTCGGCGCCCGCGGCCGCCGCCACCGCGACCTCCGCGGCGTTCTCGACACCGGCGACCGTCGCGGCGCCGGCGCGCCGGGCCGTGCGGATCAACTCCGTGCGTACGGGAGCGGACAGATGCGGTCCGCGGCCGGTGTGGGCGGCAATCGCCAGACCATCGGCTCCGGCCGCGACCAGCGCGCGGAAGTACTCGGTCGCGAATTCGGGCCGGGCGGCGCCCGACGCGTCGAACGGTGTGGCGGGGGCCGCGTACAGGCGGCCGCGTGCCTGCCCCGCCCACTCGCGCGCTTGCCCGAACCACTCCATGCCGCCAACCCTATCCATTCCAGAACGCCACCCGAACGAGGAGTGACCCGTGACCGTTTCGATCGCCGATCTGATCCTGTTGCGTCGAGACCTGCACCGCAACCCGGAGGTGGGGATCCGGCTGCCGTGGACCCAGGCCCGGATCCTGCGCGCGCTCGACGGCCTCGACCTCGAGATATCCACGGGTACGGCCACGACCTCGGTCACCGCTGTCCTGCGCGGCGGCGCGGCCCCGGCTGCGCTGCGCCCCACGGTCCTGGTCAGGTCGGATATGGACGCGCTCCCAGTGGTCGAGGCCACCGGGCTGGACTATGCCGCCGCCAACGGCGCCATGCACGCCTGCGGCCACGACCTGCACATGGCGATCCTGGTCGGCGCGGCCCACCGGCTCGCCGTCCGCCGCGACGAGCTGGCCGGGGACGTGGTGTTCGTGTTCCAGCCCGGGGAGGAGAACTGGGGCGGCGCCCTGGCGATGCTGGCGGAAGGGGTCCTCGATGCCGCGGGGCGGCGCGTCGATGCCGCGCTGGGCCTGCACGTGTTCTCCTACGATCTGCCGCACGCGGTGTTCGGAATGCGTCGCGGCGCGATGATGTCGGCGTCGAACGCGTTCACCGTCGACTTCGCGGGCAGCGGCGGACACGGTTCGGCGCCGCAGACCGCGCGCGACCCGATCGTCGCCGCCGCGGAATTCGTCTCGGCCCTGCAGACCGCGATCACCAGGTCCTTCGGCATGCTCACCCCGGTTGTCGCGACGGTCGGGCAGATCGTGGGCGGCCACAGCGGCAATGTCATCCCCGATACGGCCCGGGTCGGTGGTACGGCGCGGGCGTTCACCACCGCAGACTCGGCGCGGCTGCGCGCGCTGATCTCCCGGGTGGCGCACGGTGTCGCCGGCACCCACGATGTGGCGGCGTCGGTGGAATTGACGGAGGTCGCGATCCCGACCGTCAGCGCGGACGACGAGGCGGATTTCGCCATCGCCACCGCCCGGCGCCAGTTCGGGCACGGCGCGGTGGAGGTAATGGACAGGCCCTGCACCGCATCCGAGGACTTCTCCTGGTTCCTGGACCGGGTCCCGGGTGCGTTCGTCCTGCTCGGCGCCTGCCCGCCGGACCGCGACCCGGCGACGGCGCCGTCGAACCACTCGCCGTTCGCGGTGTTCGACGACGCCGTGATCGCCCGCGGGGTGCGCTTCGAGACCGAATGGACCATCGCGCGGTTGCGCACGCTCGCGAATATCGGCCCGGCCGCTGCCGGGGCCGGCTAGCTCTTGGGCTCGAGAGCGGGCTCGCCCGCGGACTTCTTGACGGCCTTGGCCTTCTTGTCCGCTCGCTTTTCCTTCAGGGACTTTCCGGACTTCTTCGACGTGGCACCACGCGGAGATTTATCGGACATCGGCGTCCTTCTGCCGGGGGGACCCGAACGGCCCCGTTGTCCCGACCGTACGCGACGCCGGCGCGTATCCAGCGGAATACGCGCGCCGGTGGCTGTCGTGTCGGCGGCGCGGACGATTTCCTTCGGAGGCGCCGGAGCTGGGAACAGTGACGGCGCCCGGGCGCCGACTTCCGGTAGGGTTCGCGCTTCCTGCCCGGACTCAGAAGACGTGAATTGTGAGGTCGCTCCTTCAGATGACGAATATCGACGACGGCCGGGAACGGCGAGATTTCGCATTACAGGTATTCGGGCATATGCGAGCCGCCGGAGTGGACGACGCCTCCTACGACGCCGACGAATTCGCCGTGCGCTACGACGGCGCCGACGCTGTTCTCCACCTCGCGAATCTCTTCGACGAGACGCGCGAGCGATCGCCGGAGGAAACCGAGGAGTGGTTGTCCCGGATCATCCCCGCACTGGTGACACCCACCGCGGCGCCCGAAAGCTGGGAGGAGGTCCGGCCGCTGCTGCGGCCGGTGCTGCGGTGTTCGACCTACGCGCTCGACGACTCCGGTTCGCGAGTGCGGCGTCCCCTGTTCCCGTTCGTGGACGAGCTGCTGGCCGTCGACTACCCGGATGTCATCAGCTTTCCCGATGATTCGAAGCTCGCCGCATGGGGCGTCACCGCGGAGGAGGCATTGACGGTGGCCAGGGAGAATTTGGCCGCGGTGGTGCCGCCGATGGAGCTGCCGAACGACGGCATCGTGAAAATCGAGGTCGACGAGCCCGACTATCTGTCGTCGTGGATTCTCGTCTCGGATTGGCTGCTCCTGTCCACCGCGAACTTCGAGCACCCGCCGGTCGCTTTCATCCCGGATCAGCGGACGTTGATCGTCGTTCCCGGCGATCCGGAGCTGTTGTCCGAGGCCTTCGAAGCGGTGGAACAGGAGTACCGCGACGCCTCCCGCCCGCTCTCGCCGCAGGGATACACCCTCGACGAATCCGGCCTGGTGATCCCCTTGGACTGGGTGTCGACCCCGAACGACGCGGAGGTGGCGCGGGCTCGCGCCGTGCTGGCCAGTGTCGAGTACGGAGCTCAGCAGCAGTGGCTGGAGGAGCGTTACGAGGCGGACCTCGAGGCGATCTTCGTCGGCAGCTTGATGGTGGCCGAGCGCGAGGACGGCATCCACACCGTCGCGGTCTGGGGTGAGGGGGTCGATGCCGCGCTGCCGGTGGCCGATCTCATCGCGTTCGCGACCGAGGATGAGGACCGCTCGATCCAGGTGCCGTTCGAGACGGCGGTCGACATCACCGGAATCGTCCCGATGCCCGGCGTGCACCCGCCGCGGTATCGCACCGGGGCCTGGCCCGACCCCACGGTCTTCGCACGTCTCACCGAGGTCGCGGTCGCGTTCTGATACCTGTCCCACACGGGCCACCCGGTGCCGTCCCGGGAGGCTCGCGCACCAGTGTGCGGGTGCCGCCGGGACGGTGGACAGATCCGCGCCGGACGGTCATCGACGACGTCCGACTACTTCGGTAGCCGAGTGCGGCGCGGTCAGGTGACGCGATAAGCGTTGTAGCGGACCGTATTCGCTTCCCGGATCGCCGACGCCACGAAGAGGGACCGCTCCAGTTCCGCGAGGCCCGCGTCTGCGGTCTCCAGCTGCACACCGAGCCGGAAGTAGTATTCGGCCGGGTCGACCGGGTCGCCGCGCAGCAACGCCTCCAGCACCTCCGGCGGGCCACTGCGCACCCCGAAGGTACGGATATAGATATGCGCGCCCGCGGCCGTTTGCGCCGAGTAGCGAGTATCGATCTCGATCGCGCCGTCCGGGCGGATCAGCTGCCAGTCCGCGCCGCCGGGCAGCACCCGCGCCTCGACCAGGCCGGTCATCGAACCGCCGACGATCGGTACCACCCGGCGGTGTCCGGCGCGGGTCACGCCGTGGTCCTCCGGCGGCCCGAGCCGCGCTTCCACCTGGAACGCGAACTCCAGTCCGGGCACGGGCGGGGCGGTCATGGTGTGCTCCCTCGACGATGTGTGCTGTTCGTGATGGGCGCCGGCCGTCGGGCGATCACGGCGCCCACACCGGGAGATCGATTCGGGACGGCGCCGCCGGGTCGTGTGAGATCTCTTGGGTGGCGCGGTGCGTGGTGGTCGCGGCGGCGGCCGGCTCGCCGGACCCCGGGTTGCGGGCGTACCGGGGGTGCGCACCGGAGCTGATCTGCACGCTGATGCGGTGACCGGCCGCGAAGCGGTGGAAGGTGGGCCACAGCGCGATATCGATCTCCCGGAACCCGTCCGGGTCCGGCCGCGGGTCGGTGGCGGCCGCGGCGCTGCCGCCGATACGGCGGATACCGTCGCAGACGGTCATCGACCGTCCGTCCGGATGCACATCGCAGATCCGGACGAAGAGGTCCGCGCTGGGCTGCGACGAGCGGAACCGGATCCGGGCCACCGGCTCGCCGGCGACGGTGACCGGGGCGGGTAGCGGGTCACCGCGGAACACCGTCACATCGGCGCGGCGCTCATGGGCCGCGTTGTCGACCGGGCCCGATTTCGGTTGCAGGCTGGGACCGCCGAGGGCCGGGGTGGGATCGGCGGGGTCGTAGACATACCTGGTGACACCGCCGTCGGGCAGGCCGGATCCGAGCCCGCCCCCGCTCTGCAGGGTGAGCGAATCGGTCGTCGTGCCGGGCGGCGGCCAGGACGGGAGGTCGTGCCACTGCCCGGCGCCGGTGCGGTACGCGCGGACGGGCGCCGCCCGCTCGCTCGGCGCTGCGGTGAAGTGCTCGTCGAGGAAACCGACCGTTTCGCGGATCGTCGGCGCGCCCATTCCCCGGGACAGATGACCCCACGGGCCGAGGGTGAGCCGCGGCGGCCGTCCCGCCGCGACGAGCTGGGCGTAATTGCGCAGCTGCGACGGGAGGAAGATGTCGTACCAGCCGGTGATCATGTAGACGGGCGCGGTGACGTCGGGAATCGACGCGGTATACGACTGCTGGGTCCAGTAGTCGTCGGTGAGCCGCTCGTGGCCGACCCAGTCCTGGTACCAGTGCACGCGGCGGCCGTTCGCGGCCACGTCACCGTCGGACAGCGGCAGCACATCGAAAGCCTTGCGCAGCGCGGGGTCCGGGCGCAGTTGGCCCAGGATCATCGAGAACAGTTCGCGATGGATCATCCGGTCCATCATCTGCGTCCAACCCAGTGCGTTGCGCAGCGAGAACGCGGCGTTTTCCCAGGTGATCTCGCCGAAGTCGGGCATGGTGGTGACCAGGCAGAGCGCGTCCGGCGCAGTGGCCGGATCCTCCCGCTGGAGTTTCGCCGCCACCGCCCACTGGGTGAAACCCATATAGCTGGGCCCGAAAGTCACCACCGCGCCGGTGGCCCACGGCTGTTTGCGCACCCAGCGGTGGGTCGCGATACCGTCGCGCTGCTCGTCGATCTGCGGGGTGAAGACACCACCGGACCCCCACGTTCCCCGGCAGCTCTGGAACAGCACCGGGAACCCTTCCCGGGCCAGCGCCCGGGCCTGACCCGCGACCGGCCCGCTTCTGCCGTACGGGCCTCGGATCACGATCGTCGGCCGGCGCGGATCGGTATCGCCGATCGGTGTGATGAGGTCGGCGAGGAGTTCGACACCGTCGTCCATCGGGACGCGCAGGCCTTTCCGGATCGTGATGTCGTACGGGCCGGGGACGAGTCCTTCGATGGTCCGCGCCTGTATCCATCGGGAGACGCGCCGGCGCACTACGTTCATTCGGTGTCCTCTGGGATATGGAGTCGCTGCAGGGCTTCGCGCAGGTGTTCGAGTGCGGGGAGGGCGGCGGCCAGGGCGGCGCGGTCTGCCGGGTCGAGAGTCGCCGCGGCATCGGTGACCAGGGCGCTGCTTGCCAGGTCGAAACGGTCGAAGAGATCACGGGCGCGCGCGGTAGTGCGGATCTCGATACGGCGGCGATCGCCCGGGCGGGGGCGGCGCTCGATGAGCCCGCTCGCCTCCATGGCGGTGAGCAGATTGCTGACGGTGGAGCGGCTCAGGCCGAGCCGCCCGGCGAGTTCACCCGATGTGGTGACGCTGCCCCGGGGCAGTGCCCGGATGATCTCGATCTGCGCGTCCGGGATCTCCGGCAGCCGTTCGACGGCCCGGGCGGCGGTGAGCAGTGTGCGGCGCAACGGTGAGATCACCGCGGCCAGCCGCGCCGGATCGAGCGCGGTCACGGAACCACCCCGGATGGGCCGAGGGTGCGGACCGCGGCCGGCGGGGTCAGCGAGGGCCGGGCATTGAGCGCGTCCGGGTGGAATCCGGCCGCCTTCTTGTATCCGGTGGCGATCTCGGTGAGTTCCTGCGGCGAGACGACATCGTGGATGTGCGCGAACCCGTCGGGGGCCCGTTCGTGAGCGAGCACCATGACCTGCTCGGGTCCCTGCCGGCGATTGCTCAGTACCAGCGCGGTCGTGGCCGGCCGCCGTTCCGCCTCGTACGCCGCGAGACCCTGTTCGGTGGAGGGTGCGGTGGCCAGGTGGAACGCGAGTGTCCGCGCGTCCAGCACGGCCTGGGAGGCCCCGTTGGAACCGTTCGGGTACATCGGATGCGCGGCGTCGCCGAGCAATGCGGTCCGCCCGTCGGTCCACCGGTCGAGCGGGTCCCGGTCCACCATGGGGTATTCGAGGATCTCGTCGGCGGCCGACAGCAGTCCGGGCACATCCAGCCACGGGAACCGCCACTCCCGGAACAGTTCGATGATCGGCGCCGGGTCGACGGCGCGGTTCCAGTCGGCGTGGTGCCCGCCGCGTGCGCCGGTTCGCCGTTCGGCGATGAAGTTGATCGCGTCGCCGATCGGGTAGGCGACGAACTTCTGTTCCGCGTCGCCGGCCATGATCATGGTGCGGCCGTCGAGGAATCCGGGCGCCCGGGCGGTGCCACGCCACAGCGTCAGACCGTTCCATACCGGCGCGCCTTCGTCGGGCCGGTGCCGGCGACGCATAGCCGAATGGATGCCGTCGGCGCCGACTATCAGCTCCGCGGGCACATCCACCGCACCGGAGGCAGTCTCGAACCGGGCGATACCGGACGGATCGGCGGTGACGAGACGATGCCCGGTGCGGACGGCATCCGCGCCCAGCCGCTCCCGGACGGCGGCGAGCAGTTCCAGCTGGAGCCGGCCGCGATGGACCGACAACTGTGGCCAGTGGTAGCCCGCGGCGAGCCCGCGCGGTTCGGACCAGATCTCCTGCCCGTGCCGGTTGTAGTAGGCGAGCGTGCCCGGCGCCACGCCCAGCGCGGCCATTCGTTCCCCGAGGCCCAGTTCGGTGAGTTCGCGGACCGCGTGGGGGAGGAGATTGATCCCGACTCCGAGCGGTCGGAGGGTGTCGACGCTCTCGTACACGCCGATATCCCGGAATCCGGCCTCGTGCAGACTCAGCGCCGCAGTCAGGCCGCCGATGCCTGCACCGGCGATCACGATGCTCATGGCGGGTTAGTTTTGCAACAAAAATGTTGGGCGTCAACGGCAGGCGTGGACGCCGCCGTCCTCAGGCGCGAGTCAGGGCGAAGATGCGCAGATCGCGAGTGGTTCGGTCGCGGTAGGCGGCGTAGGCCCCCGCGACTTCGACGAAGCGCTGGAAGATCTGCTCCGCCGCCTCTCCCCGGACCGGAGTCGCGGCGACCGGTATACGCTCTCCCGCGATGGCCACGGTCGCGCGCGGCGCAGCGAGGAGGTTGGCGGTCCAAGCGGGATGGCGGGCCCCGCCGAAGTTGCTGCCGATGACATAGAGGGTGTCGCCGCCGTACACGTACAGCAGTGGCTGGGTGCGCGGCTGCCCGGATCTGCGACCCGTGGTGGTCAGCAGGAGCACCGGTGCGCCGATCGGGCCCAGCAGGGTGTACTTGGCGCCGGTGCGCTCGAGCAACCGGCGATCCAGCGGCGCGATGGTGCGGATCAGTCGCGACCCGGCCGCGGTCGCGGCGAACCTGTCCGCCGCGCGGGACAGCGGATTGTCCGAGGAACCCCACTGCCACTGCGGGAAAGGCGTCGTCATGGGCCGGAATATACCGCCGGGCGGCGACGTGATGCGGCAGATGACGGTTCCCGTATCGGTCGGTGCGGTTCACGTATGGTCCCGGTGTCGTCCGCCGACGAATGCGTAGGTTTGTCTCACCGGTCGCTCAGGGGCCGCGATTCGCCGGGCGGTTCATCCGGGTGGACGGGATATCCCATGGCCTGTCGAGCGTCGGCGCCGCGGTCGTCGCGCGTCGGACAGGGCGTTCAAGGCCCGGCTCGAACGATCGCCCGCGTGGTCAGCGGGGGATCAGTGACCGGCACGACCTGGCCGGGCAGGCGGTGGAGATCGTGGGGCGGCCGGGAACGAGAAAGGCCCCGCACCGGTCCGGTGCGGAGCCTGCACATCACGCTGACGATCAGATAGCGCGGACGTCCTGAGCCTGCGGACCCTTCTGGCCCTGGCCGATCTCGAACTCCACCCGCTGACCCTCTTCGAGGGATTTGAAACCCGAGCCGCCGATGGCGGAGTAATGCACGAAGACGTCGGGGCCGCCTCCGTCTTGGGCGATGAAGCCGAAGCCCTTCTCGCCGTTGAACCACTTGACAGTGCCTTGAGCCATGCTGTGAATACTTCTTTTCTGTAGGTGAGCCGTGCGGATCTCTGTGACCAGCCCGGTCTCGACAACCACTATGCCACATCTTCGCGGCTCGCATTTCCACGGGTGCCGATGACCGGTGCCGGTGGCCGCGCCCCGGCCCGCCGCGCCGACGTCAGTGCGGCAGTGAACCCAGCCGCCGGGCGGAGTCGACAACGGCGGATCCGAGGGATTTCTCGTCGTCGAGCGGCCGCGCTACGGTCCGCAGGTCATGTTCCACCGGCTCGGCGAGCGTGACCAGCCCTGTGCCCAGCATCACGCGTTCGTTGTCGTCACGGCGGCACAGACGGTGTGCCTCGAGGGTGCGGACGAGCCGGTGCGCGACCGTGCGGTGCACGCCGACGGTGTCCGCGAGTTCGGTGATCGTGAGGCCGTGCGGAGGGCGGGATGCAGGTATCCCGGACCGAGGATCCGGCCAACTGGATGGTGCTCGGAAAGATGGTCGAGGGTATGGGCGGCGCCATGGACCTGGTGCACGGCGCGCGGTGCCGGAACGCCGGGACTCGGGAGCCGATCGCGGACTTCAGGCGACCACGGAACGTTGCGGTACTCCCACGTATTCGCTGAGCGGCCGGATCAGTGCGTTCGATTCGGCCTGTTCGATGATGTGGGCGGTCCAGCCGGTGATGCGGCTCATCACGAAGATCGGCGTGAATATCTCGATATCGAATCCGAGCAGATGGTAGGCGGGCCCGGTGGGGAAATCGAGGTTCGGTTTTATCCCGGTAGCGGAATCCATGGTGCGTTCGAGTGTTTCGTACATCCGCACCCACTTCTGCCCCTCGGTGGCGGCCGCGATATCGAGGAACGCCTGCTTCATCGTCGGCACCCGGGAGTCCCCGTTCTTGTAGACCCGGTGGCCGAAGCCCATCACCTTTTCTTTGTGGGCGAGCTTGTCGCGCAACCATTCCTCGGCCCGCGCCGGATCGCCGATCTCGACCATATCGTGCATGACCGCTTCGTTCGCCCCGCCGTGCAGCGATCCCTTCAGGGCGCCGATGGCGGCGGTGACGGCACTGTAGATATCGGACAGTGTGGAGGTCACCACCCGGGCGGCGAAGGTGGAGGCGTTGAAGCTGTGCTCGGCGTAGAGGATCAGCGACACCTCGAACGCCCTGACCAGCTCCGGCGGGGGCACCGTGCCGAAGCACATAGTGAGGAAGTTCTCCGCGAAGCCCAGGTGCGAGTGGGGTGTGACCGGATCGAGTCCGCGCCGGCGGCGATGATCGGCGGCCACGATCGTGGGCAGCACCGCGAACATCCGCAGCGCCTTCGCGCGGTTGGCCTTCGGCGACGAATCGTCCTCGTCCGGGTCTTCGGCGCCCAGGTAGCTGATCGCGGTGCGCACCACGTCCATCGGGTGGCAGTTCTCCGGGAGTTTGGTCACCAGTGACAGCAGCGACCGGTCCGCACGCCGGGTCGCCCGCTCCTGCTGGCAGAAACGTTCCAGTTCCGCGTCGGTGGGCAGTTCCCCGTTCCACAGCAGGAACGCGACCTGCTCGAAGGAGCAGTGGGCGGCCAGGTCCTGTACCGCGTACCCCCGGTAGGTCAGCGAGTTCGTTTCCGGGACGACCTTCGATATCGCGGTGGTGTCGACGACGACCCCGGCGAGACCTTTGTAGATGGTGGGTATTGCGGCCTCGGTCATCACTGGTTCCTTCCCAGAGTGAAATCGAAGATATCCGAGTCGAATTCGCTGTAGCGCTCGTAGGCGAGCAGTTCGTAGAGCCTGCTGCGGTGCTGCATCCGGTCCAGGAGGCCTTCCTGAGTTCCCCGGTCATAGATTTCGCGCAGCCCGGTCTCGGCGGCCCACATGGCCAGTCGCAGTGTCGAGACCGGATAGATCACCGCGTTGTACCCGATCGATTCCAGCGTGGCCGCCGAGAGTAGTTCCGATTTGCCGAATTCGGTCATATTCGCCAGTAGCGGGGTCGGCACCGCCGCCCGGAACTTCTCGAATTCCGCGGCGCCGGACAGTGCTTCGGTGAAGATCAGATCAGCGCCCGCGTCGGCGTAGGCCTTCGCCCGCTCGATCGCGGCGTCGATACCTTCGATCCCGGCCGCGTCGGTGCGCGCACAGAGCACGAAATTCGGGTCCCGGCGCGCCGATACCGCCGCCCGCAACCGCCGCACCATCTCCGCGGCCGGCACCACCGATTTGCCGTCGAGGTGCCCGCAGCGTTTGGGGTTCACCTGATCCTCGAGGTGACAGCCGGCGATCCCGGCGTCTTCCAGCACGGTCACGGTGCGGGCGGCGTTCATGGGTTCGCCGAATCCGGTGTCCGCGTCGATCAGTACCGGCAGATCGGTGACCCGGGCGATCTGCTGCCCGCGTCCGGAGACCTCGCTCAACGTCGTCAAGCCGATATCGGGCAGGCCGAGCTCCGCGGAGACCACCGCGCCCGAGACATAGACGCCCTCGAAACCGATCTCCTGGATCAACGTGGCGACCAACGGATTGAACGCACCGGGGAAACGCTGGATACGCCCCGAGGTGAGGCCGGCGCGGAAGTTCACCCGCTTATCGGCGGCCGGGGTAGCGGCGGCGAGCAGTCCACTCATCAGAACAGTCCTTTCGGCTGCCGGGGGGCGCGGGCCAGGACGTCCGCGGACACCGTGAAGGTCAATTGGTTCAGCTCCCCGGCGCTGAGTGCCGCGGTGCGCTGCGCGGCCTCGAGGAAACGGTCCTGTTCGGTCGCGGTGACGACCCCGTCGGCGAGGGTGCGGAATTTCGCGATGTACTGGTCGCGGGCGAAGGGCCGCGCGCCCACCGGGTGGGCATCGGCGACGGCGAGTTCGTCGACGATCACCTCACCGCTCTTCAGGGTGACCTCGGCCCGCGCGCCGAAGGCCTGCTCCGCCGGGTCGGTGGAGTGGTACCGGCGGGTCCATTCGGGATCTTCGGCAGTGGAGATCCTGCGCCACAGTTCCACGGTGTCGGGCCGCCGCGCCCGCTCGGGAGCGTAGGAACGCTCGTGATGCCAGGCGCCGTCCTGCAGGGCGACGGCGAAGATATAGGGCACCGAATGGTCGAGCGTCTCACGGGACGCGTGCGGATCGAATTTCTGCGGGTCGCCGGAGCCCGTGCCGATCACGACGTGGGTGTGGTGGCTGGTGTGCAGCACGATCGAGGCGATCTGGTCCAGGTCACCGATCCGGTCGCGCATCCGGCGGGCCAGGTCGATCGGCGCCTGGCTCTGATATTCGGCGGAGTGTTCCTTGGTGTAGGTGTCGAGGATCCCGCGTTTGGGCTCACCCGGCCCGGGCAGCGGCACGGAGTACTCGATCTGCGGGCCGCCCAGCAGCCGGGCGATCACGCCGTCCTCGCCTTCCCAGATCGGGGACGGTGCGCCTTCGCCGCGCAGTGCGCGATCGACGGCTTCGACCGCCATTTTTCCCGCGAACGCGGGCGCGTAGGCCTTCCAGCTCGAGATCTCGCCCTTGCGGGACTGCCGGGTCGCGGTAGTGGTGTGCAGGGCCTGGCCGACGGCCTGATAGACGGTCTCGGTGTCCAGGCCGAGCAGGGTGCCGATACCGGCGGCCGCCGAGGGGCCCAGATGCGCGACGTGATCGATCTTGTGCTCGTGCAGGCAGATCCCGCGCACCAGATCCACCTGGATCTCGTAGCCGGTCGCCACCCCGCGGATCAGGTCCCGGCCGGACCGGCCGGCGTGCTGGGCCACGGCCAGAATCGGCGCGATGTTGTCCCCCGGGTGGGAGTATTCGGCCGCGAGGAAGGTGTCGTGGAAGTCGAGTTCGCGGACCGCGACGCCGTTGGCCCAGGCGGCCCACTCCGGTGAGAAGCCGCCGCCGACGCCGAACACCGTCGCCCCGGGCCGATACGGATGGGCCTCCGCCTGCGCCCGGGCGTTGACGACCGGCGGGCGCACCAGTGCGGCGGCCGCGACCGCCGCGTTGTCGATGATCCGGTTGACGATCATCTCCGCGGTGTCCGGGACCACCTCCACCGGATCCGCGGCGACCTCCGCGATCCGCCATGCCAGATGCTGTTCGCGCGGAAAATTCTCGGCCGAGCGATGGGTGCGGACGAGATGGTTCTTCACGGTCCGAGTCCTCCAGAGGCTGATTGATTTCGCTTGTTATGCACGCTACTCAGCGAGTGATCCACCGCCAATACCTCGCAATTGCCTAATGCTGCGGAGAAAAATCGGCAAATTTGCGAAAGTTGTGTAAAGACGTTCTGTTAGATTTATCGTGTGCAGAAGATGTATGCGGGTGCACGCCTGCGCGCATTACGCGAACAACGCGGCCTGTCCCAAACGGGGCTGGCCAAAAGCCTCGGACTCTCGATCAGCTACGTCAATCAACTGGAGAACGACCAGCGCCCGCTGACCGTGCCGGTCCTGATGCGCCTGAACTCCACATTCGACCTGGATATGGGTTTCTTCGCGCCCGATACCGACGCCCGGCTGCTGGCCGACCTCCAGATGGTGTTCGCCGAGGACCCCGATGCCGCGACCGTGACCAACAGTGAACTGGACGACCTCCTGTCCCGCGTTCCGGCCGCCGCGCGTCTGCTGGTCAGTCAGCACCGGCGCCTCAGCGCGGCGACCGGCCGGCTCGAGCAGTTCTCCGCGGGTGTGGAGAACACCGCGGCGGACCCGGGCCTCGCCATGCCCTACGAAGATGTGCGCGACTTCTTCTACGACCATCGCAATCACATACCGGCACTGGATACCGCGGCCGAACAGCTCTTCGCCGATCACGGACTCACCATCGGCGGCCTCGACCTGCAACTGGCCCGGTTGCTGCGCGAGCGCCACGATATCGCCGTCCGGATCCGCACCGACGACCCCAACCGGCCGGGTCCCAAACGCGTCTACGACCCCGTCGCGCGCCTGATCATCCTCGCCCGCCGGCTCTCGCCCGGACAGCGAGCCTTCCAATTGGCCACGCAACTGGCGTTTCTCACCCAGACCGCCGCCATCGAGGCATTACTCGTCCGGGCGGAGGCGATGCCGGCCGAATCGCAACGGCTGTTGCGGATCGGCCTGGCCAACTACTTCGCCGGCGCGCTGATCCTGCCCTATACCTTGTTCCGCGATTCCGCGGAAAGCCTGCGCTACGACATCGATCTGCTGTCGGCCAAGTTCGAAGTGGGTTTCGAGACCGTCTGCCACCGGTTGTCCACACTGCAGCGGCACCGGCAGCGCGGGGTGCCGTTCTTCTTCGTCCGCACCGACCGCGCGGGCAATATCTCCAAACGGCAATCGGCCACCGCCTTCCACTTCTCCCGGGTGGGCGGCAGCTGCCCACTCTGGGTCGTCCACGAAGCGTTCGCCACACCCGGCCGGATCCGCACCCAGATCGCCGAAATGCCCGACGGTCGCACCTATTTGTGGCTGGCGCGGACGACCGATGAGAGCGCGCCCGGATATCTCGCGCCGAAACGCGATTTCGCCATCGGCCTCGGGTGCGATCTCGCCTACGCCGATAAACTCGTCTATTCCCATGGCCTGCCCGTCCACGACCCCTCCGGGGCGGTTCCCATCGGCGCGGGCTGCAAGATCTGCGAACGGCCCGATTGCGCGCAGCGCGCGTTTCCGCAGCTCGGCCGCGCCCTCGTCGTCGACGAGAACCGCGCGGCGAACATCCCCTATGCCCCGGCGGCCGACTCGCGGCAACACCACCGCTCCGAGCCCGGCTGACCGGCCGGTATCGGTCGAGCCTCGGCGGCGGTGACCCAATCCTGCATGACATCGGCCAGTGCGACCGCGCCGAGATCGCAGTCGCCGGGCTCGGCGAATTCGGCCGGGGAATGAGACGACGCCCAGCGGTCCGTCGTAGGCGCCGCCGTCGGGGACGGAATCGGTCGGCGCACGGAAGTCGAACACCGTGCGCCGAACGACCGGTTCGCCGTCGCACTCACAGGGTCGGTGGGAGCGGCGGCCCGTTGCTGCCGCCGGGGCTCAGGGCTGCGGCGGGAGGATCGGCGAGCTGAACACATCTTCGAGCGGGGTCGGGCCGGTGTAGCGACGGCATTTGCAGCCGACCCACTCGCGCAGGCCGTGCATACCCCTCCTGGATATCTCGGCATGGCAGGTGCCCGTGGCGCGGTCGTGCAGTGCGAGGTCGTGACCGCAACCGCAGCGGGCGGGCAGCTTCCCGCCCGTCCGGCCTCGCCGTCTGTGTCCGAATCTGCCACAGGCCCAGCCGACGCCGACCAGGCCGGCGCCGACGGCGAGGCTGAAGGGATCCACCATGGTTGCAGTATATGTATACGCATAGCGGGAGTCGTGCGAATCGTGTTCTCGGATACCCGTTTTGCCTACGACGTCGTGGGGGAGTGGTCGCTGGATCTTTCCTCCAGTGGGTCGCGCCGTGGCAGATTCACCGCCTCACGGATGTGCCGCGACGTTCGATCTGGGAGCGCGAACCGAACGAGGGCTGCTGACCGTGCCAGGATATCCGGCATGTTCGAAGAGAAACTCGACGCGCTGTCAGCGATGACGGCCGAGCACATGGCCATGCCGTTTCCGCTGCCTACAGCTATGCCGCGGGCGTCCTCGAAGGCCCACTCGACGAGCCATATCAATCAGGTCTGATGCGGATGACGGCAGTGTTCGAGACGGTTCTCCCGGCGATCGAAGATGAGTACGCGACCACGTATTACACGCACGTCCGCGACATGGTCGTGCCGGCCGCCGCAGTCGCGACTTTGCGCGCGAAGTAGCCGTCTGCCCGGAGGTTCGGCCGGCTGAACGTCGAGACGGTTGGATGTGCAGTGACGTCCGATCCGATCGCTGGAGGTGTGGTGGCTGAGCCTGTCCCATCGAACAGTGCGATATGAAGATATTGCGATCTGGCTATGAAAAAGCGGCAGCCGACACCGGGCAAGCTATCGGGAAGTGACGAAAGTGCGTGCATCGGACCGGACTGTGACGGGCTTGACTGTGCCGGTACGGCACAGCCGAGACTGTGGTCCGGGCCGGCGCGTCGGCCGACCCGGTGCCCGAGGAGTGATGGTCATGGCGTGGAGTACTCGTCAGCTCGCCGAGCTCGCCGGCACGAGCCTGCGGGCGGTCCGGCATTATCACGAGGTCGGGTTGCTCGACGAACCCGAACGCGGATCGAACGGGTACAAGCACTACGGCGTGGCCCATCTGGTGCGGCTGCTGCGGATCAAACGCCTGACCGAACTCGGGTTCTCGCTGGCACAGATAGCGGAGATGGGGGAGGGCGGCGGGCACCCGGGGGAGGCGTTGCGGGCACTGGACGCCGAACTGGCGGCCACCATCGAACGCCTGTATCGCGTGCGGGTCGAACTCGCCGTGATCCTGCGCCACGGGGGCCCGCAGGTTCAGCGGACGGTGGACGGCACCCACACCGCGGCCGCAGCACGACGAGAAAGCCGATCCGGTACGAGGACGTCCTTTGCCGGCTAGGGGTGCGGTGCGGTCAGGTCGCCGGCGCGGCCGGGGCGCGGACGGCGATCTCGCCGCTGAGTACCTGCCCCCCGCTGAGGTGCAGGCGGTCACCGCTCCAGAACCGGCCGGGGTCGTACCAGTCGGGGCTGCGGTTCTCGGGCAGCAGTCCCATGGCCTGGTAGGTCGCGGCCACGATTTCCGCGCAGTAGGCGTTCTCGACCTCGCGGGCGGCGGGCGGTCGAGAACTGCGGCGCGGCAGACGGACCCGGCCGCGGAACCACCGTCCCGCCAGCGCCGCGGTGGAGGGGAACGGGGTGCCGTCGAGCCGGGCGACGGTACGCAGGACGGCGTTCTCCATCTCCGGGGTGGCCGGCGGATCAAGCTGGCGCAGCCAGGCCTGCTGGTCGTAACGGTGGGCCCAGGTCAGCACCGCGTCACGCAGATTGTGCAGCTGAGCGCCGCGATGCGCGTTGCCCGCCCACATATCCGGCAGCGACCGGCCGAGTTCCGCGTGCCAGATCAGCGCGGGGAGATCGTCGATCACCACGGACATGCCGACGTGGTTGACCGGACTGTTGGTCGTCATCCGGATCATCCGGTCGGCCGTGGAATGACCACGGAACAACCAGATATCGCCTGTCCTGGTGATCTCGACAGCCCGGTCGAGATCGATATCCGCACCCGCCATAGAAGTAGCCTATGCGTATGAGGTGGTGGAAGGCAGTGGGATTGGCGGGTGCGGCCGGCGTGGTGGCCACCGGTGTCGTGGTGGTGCGTGCCGAGCGCCGCCGCCGCGCGTACACCCCGGATCAGGTCCGGGAGCAACTGCACACCCGGTTCGCGCAGGCGGCAGCCGCCGAGGAGGCTGTCGAGCTGCCAGAAGCCGAATCGCGCCTATGGCGGATTCGGGCGCGGCTGCGACAGCTGTTCCGGCGCTGAGGTTTCGGTGTGGGGTGAGCCACCGGGCGCTATCGGCTCCCGAGCCGATAGCGCCCGGGCCGATCACCGCGCGAACGACACCGTCTTCTCCTCGGTGAATTCCAGCAGACCGGACAGGCCGCCTTCGCGCCCCAGCCCGGCCAGCCCGAATCCGCCGAAAGGGACCTCGGGGGTGTTCGGGGCGCCGTTGTTGACACCGACGATCCCGATATCGAGGCGGTCGGCGAGCTGGGCGGCGCGCTCCGGGTCGGCCGACATCACGTAACCGCCGAGGCCGGTGTTCCAGCCGTTCACCTCGGTGACGACGGCGTCCTCGGAGGTGTAGGGCCGGATTGCGCACACCGGTCCGAAGATCTCCTCGTGCCACAGCGGAGTATCGGCCACCGCCTCCACGAGGGTGGGAGCGACGTAGTACCCGTCCCCAGTGCTGATCTCGCTGCGGTCGACGGGGCAGCCGTCGGCGGCGGCACGCGCCACGAGGTCCTCCAGCCGCTCGGCGTGCGCGGCACGCAACATGGGGCCGATATCGGTTCCCTCGTCCGCCGGGTGTCCGGTGACCAACGCGGTGACGCGGGTACGGAGTTCGGCGACGAAGTCCCGGTACAGCGATTCGTGGACGAATACATTGTTGGCGGCGATGCACGACGCGCCGTTGTTGCGGAATTTGGCGATCAGCAACGCGTCGAGCGCGGCCGCGGGATCGGCCTCGGCGGTGACGATGAACGGGCCCTTGCCACCGAGCTCCATGGTGATCCGAGTCATCGAGCGCATGGCCCGCTGCGCTACCAGAATGCCCACCGGGGTGGAACCGGTGAAGGTGACCGCGGCGATATCGGGGGAGTCGACCAGCGCGGAGGTGAGTTCCTCGCCTGCCCCCACCACCACGTTGACGACACCGGCCGGGAGGTGCCGTTCGCAGATCTCGGTGAACGCGAGACTGGTGAGCGGGGTGAGTTCCGAGGCCTTCTGCACGACCGTACATCCGGCGGCGAGGGCCGGCGCCACCTTGCGCGCGGGAATCGACAGCGGGAAGTTCCACGGACTGACGGCGGCGACGACGCCGACCGGCCGCCGGGTGGTTGTGAAGCGGCGCTGCGCGGTGACGAACCCGCCGTCGCCCGGCATGGTGGCGGCGTCGGCGAACCATTCGAAGTACTGGGCGGAGAAGCCGACCTCACCGACGGCTTCGGCCAGGCGTTTACCGGATTCGGCACTGATCGTGGCGGCCAGCGTCTCGGTGTGCGAGCGCAGATCCGCGGCGATGGCGCGTAGTGCGGCTGCGCGCTGCCGCGGCGGGGTGTCGGCCCATTCGCGGAACGCGGCGGCGGCCACCGACGCGGCCCGGCGGGCGATATCACCGGTCACCCAGCCCACCGTGGCGAGGCGTTGGCCGGTGGCCGGGTCGGGAATATCGTGCGGGGTCCCGTCGACCGTGTCGCCGCCGATGCGGGCTCCCGCGGTTTCGGTGGACGCGGATGTCAGTAGCTCAGTGGGCATTACGAGTTCGTTCCTCTCGGTGGATACGGAAGCGGCGCACGATGTCGAGATCGAGTTCGACCCCGAGTCCCGGGCTCGTCGGCAGCCGGATCGCGCCCTCGGACAGTTCGGGTCCGCGCGCGAGCAGTTCGGTGCGCAGCGGGTTGGGCCGCACATCCATCTCGATCCAGTCGACCCGGTCGTAGGCCGCGCCGAACTGAGCGCTGGCTGCGATCCCGATTCCGCTGGAATAGCAGTGCGGTGCGATCCGCACACCGGACCGGTTCGCGGATTCGGCGACCGCGCGGGCAATGGTGAACCCGCCGGATTTGGCCAGATCGGGTTGGATCAGCGTGACCGCTCCCGACTCGATGCGACCGTCGAAATCTGCTGTTCCGTAGACGTTCTCACCGGTCGCGATGGGCAGTGGCACGGCAGCCGCCAGTTTCTGCAGATCGTCGACCCGGTCGCCGGCGAGGGGCTCTTCGATCCAGCGCACGTCGTATTCGGCGAGTGCGGTGATCTCCTCGGTCGCGGCGGCGACATCCCAGGCCTGGTTGGCGTCGGCGAACAGTTCGACACCCGCCCCCACACAGCCGCGCGCGGTCGTCAGCGTCGCGCGGTCGCGTTCGGCGCCGAAACCGATCTTCGTTTTGATCGCGCGATAGCCGTCGGCGAGCGCGACCTCGCAGAGCGCTTCGATTTCGGAGGGGCCGATCCCGCTGGCATACGCGGGAACCGACGACCGCGACCGGGCCTCGCTCAGCAGCTCGTGGACGGGTTTCCCGGCGAGCTTCCCGGCAATGTCCCAGAGCGCGATGTCGATTCCGCTCAGGGCCTGCCAGATCGGCCCGATCGCCCCGGCCTGCCGGCCGACCGGGAGCAGCCGTCCACACAGCTGTGCGAGCACGCCGGCCGGGTCGCTCGCGTCGAGTCCGAACACCAGCGGCGCGATACCTTCGGTGAACGTCGACAAACGTTCGGCGTGCGACCAGCCCGGATAGTTGAGCCAGCTCTCGCCGATCCCGACGACTCCACCGGCTTCGATCTCGACGAGACACACCCGGCGATCGGTCAGCGTGCCGAACGACATCGGGACGGCGTTGTCGACGGGCGCGGACAGAATCGAGACGGTGAGGCGTTCGATCGGGTAGCCGGACGTCATTGCGAAGCCCGGGTCAACGCCGCGTAGGCCTTGATGATCGCACCGGTATCGCGTGCGCCGAGCCCCTCATCGAGCCCGACGTCGTTGATACCGACGATCGCGGTGGCCAGCGGGCTCGGCGTCCCGGATTCGAGCGCGATATCGAGTGCGAGCCTGTTGTCCTTGGCCAGCAGCGCCAGCGCGAAGTTCGGGTCGTCGTCGGCCGCGACCATGCGCGGACCGAGTTCCTTGAACAGGTTCGACACCGTCGCGGCGCCGGAGCGCGAGACCGCGTCGACGAAGGTGGCGCCGTCGACGTCGTTGCGTTCACAGAGGGTGAGCGCTTCGGCGGTGATCGCGTTGATGGCGCCGAACATCAAGTTGTTGGCGATCTTGACGACCGAACCCGCGCCGACGTCGCCTACGCGCAGCACGGTCGCCGCGATCGACGCGGTGAGCGCGGGGGTGACCTGGTCGATCGCGTCCGCGGAACCGCCGCAGACCAGCATCCACGAACCGCATTTGGCGGGCCGGCCCAGTACGGGCGCATCGATATAGGTGACGCCGTGCTTCTGTAGGTCCGCCGCGACCTGACGGGCGGTGGTGGGATCGATGGTGGACAGATCCACGACGACCGCGCCGTCGGGCGCCGCGGGCAGGACGTCGTCGGCCAGGGCGCGGACGTGCTCGGGCCGCGGAACGGACAGCAGGATCAGATCGGCGTCGGCCACCGCGGCGGCGGCATCGTCGGCGACGTCGAGTCCGGCGGCGGCCGCGGCGTCCCTGGCGTCGGCAACCGGGTCGAAACCCCGGACATCGAAGCCCGCCGCGCGGGCGGCGGCGGCCACCCGCCCGCCCATCGTGCCGAGCCCGAGTACGCGGATTCTGGTGTTCATGAGCCAACCTTCCAGTTGTTGTAGGAATTCGTGTAGATCGAGGTGTCGACGAAATCGGCCGGGTCGACGTATTTGTCGATTCCGCCGATCTCGACGAATATCCGTTCGATATCGCCGATCTGGCGTGCGAGGTCGCCCGACTCGTACATCCGGGCCCATTCGTCGTTGGTGTACAGCCGGGCGAATTCGAATCGGCGCAGGGTGGCGTCGAGTGACTGACTGTCCGCGTAGGCGACATCATGGACCGTGGTCAGCGCCCGCTGCCGGTCGTTGATCAGCAGATCGTTCGCTTCCAGCCAGGCGCCGGTGATCTTCGACAGCAGTTCGGGATTCTCTTCGTGGAAATTATTGTTGGCGACCCACCCCCCGACGATGGACGATTGCGGATAGTAATCCTTCGCCGACGCCACCATCCGGGCGTCGGGCATCTGCTTTTCCACGGTCTCGTCGAACGGAACCCACAGTGCCACCGCGGGCACCTGGCCGGAGACGAAAGCGCTGACCGCCGCGGGCAGATCGGCATTGATGATCTTCAGGCTCGACGGATCGACACCTTCCGCGCGTAAAGCGTTGTGCAGGAATACATGCGCGGTGGTTCCGCTTGCCGTGATCACCTGCTTCCCTTTCAGATCGGACACCGATCGGATCCCGGAGGACGGTGACGCCCAGAGTTGGGCGGTATCGAATTCGATATCGTTGGCGAGAAATACCTTTCCGACGCCCTGTGCCGGGAAGTTCGACAGCACCGCACCCATCACCGCCACGTCGACCGATCCGCCGGACAGTGCCTGACTCAGTGCGGTTCCGGTATCGAACTTCACGGGCTCCAGGGCGATACCGTGCTTTTCGAAGAGGCCGTCCTCGATGCCCAGCCACATATGGGCGTCCACCGCGAGGGTGTGCAGATAGCCGACTCTGATGACGGGGAGTCCCGCGGCGGTGGTGCGCGGTCCGGAGGTCTCCAGCGCGCACGAGGACAGCAGCGTGAGCACACCGAGGAGCGCGAGCAGGCCGGTCACGGCCCGGCGCAGACGCCCGCCGTTCATCGCGAGGTCCCGTCGGTTCGATCCGATTCGTCACGCAGGAGTTTCTCGAGGTGGCGCCGCAATTCGACGAAGGCCGGGGACAGCCGGGTTTCGGCCGACCTCGGGAATTCGATTCCGATCGGGACTATCTCGCGAACCCGGGTGGGGCGGGCGCTGAGCACTACCACTTTGTTCGACAGGAAGATCGCTTCCTCGACACTGTGGGTGATGAACAGGGCCGTGCGCTGTTCGGTCAATTGCGTCTCGTGCAGCAGCTGCTGCATACGCTCACGTGTCTGCGCGTCCAGCGCGGCGAACGGTTCGTCCATCAGCAGTACCTGTGGATCGGTCGCGTAGGCGCGGGCGATCGCCACCCGTTGCCGCATACCGCCGGACAGTTCCTTCGGATAGGAATCGGCGAAGGCTTCCAGACCCATGAGGTGCAGGTAGCGGTCGACGATTTCCGCTCGGACGGCGCGTGGTTTGCGGTTCGCCCGGAGCGTGAGCCCGTATTCGATGTTCTTCGCGACGGTGAGCCACGGGAAGATCGCGTACTGCTGGAAGACCACCCCGCGCGACGGGTGCGGCCCTTTTACGAGGACTCCGCCGGCGCGGACCGCGCCCTCGTCGGGGGAGAGAAATCCCGCGGCCATATTGAGCAGCGTGGTCTTACCGCACCCGGACGGCCCGATCACGGAGATGAATTCGCCGGGTTCGATATCGAACGAACAATCCCGCAGGACGTGCATCCGGTCGCCGGCGCGGTCGTAGTATTTGCCGATGCCGTCGAAGGTGATCCGGTTGTCGGCCACGGTTCCCGGTGTCACGACACTGGTCATTTCGACTTCTCCTGCCACGCGGTCATCCGGGATTGGGCGAGTTTGAGGATCAGATCCATGACGAGGGCGGCGATCCCGATCATCACGATGCCGACGTACATATCCGGGATCCGGTAGAAGGTCGACGCGTCCTGGATCGCGGCGCCGAGCCCGCGCTGTGCCGCGACGAGTTCGGCCGCCACCACCGTCGCCCATGACACCCCGAGGGCCACCCGGACAGCCGTGAACAGATGCGGGACCGACGCGGGGACCACACCGCGCGCGAAGATCTCCCAGCGGTTCGCGCCCAGCACGCGCGCGGCCCGGATCAGCAGCGGGTCGATACTCGATATTCCCTCGAACAGCACGATCACCGCGGCGAAGAACGAGGCGTACACCAGGATCGAGATCCGCGCGGTCTCGCCGATCCCGAAGTACACGATCACCAATGGGACCAGTGCGATCGGGGGAAGCGCGCGGAAGAAGTTGACCAGCGGTTCCATCATCGCCCGCAGCGTCGGATACCAGGCGAGCAGGAATCCGACCGGCAGTGCGGCCACCGAGCCGATGATCACGCCGATCATCACGCGGGTGACGCTGACCCGGATATCGAACAGCAGGTCCTGCTCGGTGAACAGGGTCCAGCCCGCGGTGACCACCTCGTCGGGACGTGGAATGCCGCGCCCGGAGACGATTCCCGATACCGATACGACGTACCAGGCGGCGATGGCGATGAGTCCGCCGCCGAACCCGAGCGCGATACGCCGGGGCGAACCGCCCTCTCCCGCTCTCGGTGGTCGACGTCTCTTCAGAGATGTTCGATCGGTGCTGGGGCTCGTGATCGACATTGCGCACACTCCTCTGACCCCCGGCGGCCGCGATCGCGGGACTCCGCGACGGAGTTCCATCTCGACCGAACGGGGAGATTTCATAAAATCTGACAGCTCCCTCAAGCTGTCCGACAAGATCCTGACCGCATAATGTGCGGCTTACCTGTAGGTTTCGGAACCTTGTGATTCACACCATAGGGTAGATTTTGTGTAATCACAAGGTATAGTCGGCGCAAGCAGTGACAGCGGCGATCGGGCGTGATCAGGTCCGCCGGTGTGGCCCCGCCCGGGGCGACGAGGAGCAAGGGGAGTCCAGGTGTCCGCAGCGCGACCGGAGAGTGGTCTGGCAGAACACGCGTACCTCTGTCTGCGTCAGGCGATACTCGACCGCAGGTTCGAACCGGGGGAGCGCCTGTCGGTGGCCGTCGTCACCGATCGGCTGGGCGTCGGCAGGAGTCCGGCACGCGAAGCGATCGCCCGAATCACCTACGAGGGGCTGGCCCGGTTCGAACCGAACAAGGGCGCGGTGGTCGCGAACCCGGATCGCGGCGAACTGGTGGAGATCTACGAGGTGCGCGAGGTCCTGGAAGGACTCGCGTGCCGGCTCGCGTCACAGCGCGTCCGCGCCGCCGACCTGGGCGACCTGCGCGCAATACTCGCCGATCAGCGCGCCGCCATCGAGAGCGGCGACGTGGAACGCCACTACATCATCGATATGCGTTTCCATGCCCGCATCCGCGAAATCGCCGCGAACTCGAAGCTGGCCACGCAGCTGGATCTGCTCCAGGATCAGATCCGCTTGGCGATGTCGACGACCCATCGGTCACCCGGTGGGATGCCGCTGGCCCTCGCCGAACACCACCGGATCGTCGATGCGCTCGAATCCCAGGACGTGCTCTTGGCCGAATTCGCCGGGCGGGGCCATATCGCCCGGCTCCGGAAGGACCTGGCGATTGTCGAGGCGGCCGCGGCGGCACCCGGCACTCCCGTGGTGGAACCGCCGCGATGACTCGCGGACCGCGAAGCACCGCGCCGGGCGCCGCCCCACCGCAGCGGCGCGACGAGGAGACGGACCGGGAACCGGACTACCGGTTCACCCTCGCCAACGAACGAACCTTCCTGGCCTGGATTCGTACCGCGTTCGCCCTGCTGGCCGGCGGGGTCGCGGTAGGACAGCTGTTCACCGGTGAATTCGATCCGGCGACGCACCGCCTCTTGGGCGGGGGCTGTGTCGTTCTCGCCGTCCTCGTCGCGGTCGGGGCCTTCCTGCGCTGGCGACAGGTACAGGCGGCCATGCGCCGCGACGGCCCGCTGCCCGGACCGGTGATGGTGAAGCTGATGGTGGGCGGGGTACTGGCGGCGGCCGTCGGCTGCGCGCTGCTCATCGGTCGATGAGCAGCGCATACTCCCGTGATCCGGGCCTGCAACCGGAACGCACCGTCCTGGCCTGGCGCAGGACCACACTCACCGCGGTGGCGGTGGGGGTGCTGCTCACCAGGACCGCCGTGCAGCAGAACGGCCGGCTCGGCGTCGTGACGGTGGCCGCGGCCGGCTTCGCCGTCGTCGCGCTGACCGTCGGTCTGCACCGCAGGCGGACCCGGCGGGGTGCGGGTCGAGTGCGCGCGTTACCCACGGCGTTCATGGCGCTGATCGCCGCGTCTGCCGGTGTCCCCGCGCTGTGCGCGCTGGCGGGTTTCCTGCTGTCGTGAGTCGTACCGATCCGATCGACCGGCCGGGACGAATTCCTTCGGAGTCGACGGCAAGGAGGCGGATCATGCCGCAGGGCACCGTGAAGTGGTTCAACGAGGATCGTGAATTCGGGATGATCGCGGCCGCGGACGGCGGGCCCGATCTGCTGGTCGAGGGCATCGATGTCCTCGACCGGCACAGCGCTGAGCTGTACTCGGGACAGCCGGTCGAGTTCGAGGTCGCCGTCTGGCCGAAGGGGCCGCAGGCGCTGCGGGTCCGGCCGAGCTGAATCAGGCCCGCCCCGCCGGCGCGAGAACGAGGTCGGTATCGGAATGTCGTATATCGACTCGGGAACGAGGAGCGGCCCCGGCCGGTCGCCGGCACGGGTGGTGTTCCCGTCCGCCTAACCTGACCTGTATGACTATTCCTTCCCTGGAGCTGAACAACGGTGTGCGGATCCCGGCCCTGGGGTTCGGTGTCTATCAGACCCCGCCCGACGAGACGATCGCCGCGGTCGACACCGCGTTGGCAACCGGCTACCGGCATATCGACACCGCCGCCGTCTACGGCAACGAGCGCGAGGTCGGCGAGGCATTGCGCCGCCGCGGCCTGCCGCGTGACGAAGTGTTCGTGGAGACGAAAGTCTGGATCACCGATTTCGGATTCGACGCCACCGCGCACGCCTTCGCCAAGAGCGCCGCCAAACTCGGCATCGAACAGATCGATCTGCTGATCCTGCATCAAGCGCTGCCCAGCGAGTTCGACTTGACGATCCAGGCGTACAAGGCGCTCGAGGCGTTGCTGGCCGACGGTAGGGTCCGCGCGATCGGCGTTTCCAATTTCATGCCCGAGCACCTCACCCGGCTGCTGGAAGCCACTTCGGTGGTTCCCGCTGTGAACCAGATCGAAGTGCATCCCTACTTCCGCCAGTCCGAACTGCTCGCCCTCGACAGTGAGCACGGAGTTCTCAATCAGGCGTGGTCACCGATCGGCGGTATCACCTTCTATCGTGACGGGTCCCACGGCTCCACCCTCGAGGATCCGGTGATCGGCGGGATCGCCTCCGCCCACGGGAAGTCGCCCGCCCAGGTGATGTTGCGCTGGCACCTGCAGCAGGGTCGACAGGTGATCCCGAAGTCGGTCACCCCGGCGCGTATCGCGGAGAATTTCGCGGTGTTCGACTTCGAATTGACGGCCGGCGAACTGGCGGCGATCGACGCGCTGGATACTGGTGTACGCGGTGGTCCCGAGCCGGAACAGATCACCCGCGAGAACTTCGGAGTCGAGATTCCCGAGGCATGATCCGATCGCCTCTGCGGTCCGCCACCGCAGTGCTCCGGCCGGACCGCGTTCCCGCCCAGTCGCTCCCCAGCCGCGCGGCCCGGGTCTCTTCGTGCTCTGGGCTTTTCTCGTATCGGCTCTGGACCGCCGGTGCGATCGGCGGCGCAGCGCAGCACGCCCCGAGTTCGGCGTCCGGCGGGAACGGCGCGGAGACCGCTCGCTCGACGCGGATTTCGACAGCTGGGACTGGGGCGATTTCGGTGACTGATGGGTGCCGCCCCGATTCCGGGGGCCGGAGAGCGGGGATCTCCCTGATCCGCCCGACCCGGTGCCGAACATCGGCCCAGGGCCTGTCGTTCTCGGACTTCGTGTAGTCCGGGAAACGTAGTCCTCCACACTGATCGGCAACGGTTCGGGCGCACCGGTCGTCGGCGCGCTGGGCGGTTTCCGGCATGACTTCCTCGTGTCGTATCCGTGGGCGGACGGGGTGGACGATTCATCTTGAAAAGCAGTGCGGTCGGTGGGTGTTCGGGCCACGGTACGCAATCTTCGCAATGATGGCAATGATTGATTGGAGTAGTCCGGCGAGCGCCGTTCATGGCCGATTTGTTGCCTATGTCACACGATCGGGCCGGTCGGTCGGCTGAGCAAATCGGCCTGAGCTGGTCTTTTTCGGTCTTCGGAATCTATTGGCCAACCAAACGGTAGTTATTGACACTTGGTGCGTTGTGTATCTAACTTTGGCCGCGCCTCGGGAAACCCCCACGGGCACTCCGCTTGTCGGCCTCCCCGGTCGCTGCATCCGGGTACGAACAGAGGCGGCTTTCCGGACACGCGGAGTCGTTTGCGCAGCAGGTTCGGAGGTCGGTCTTGTCCGGAATTTCACGGCGCACCTTCATGGGTGGATCCGCGGCGGCAGCCGGGATCGCGCTCGCCGGGACGGCAATCGCGCGGGCGGACACCAGCATCCGCGACCCGCGTCGGCGGACGCCGCTCGCTCGGGAGGACCATCGGGTGATCGTCATCGGATCGGGGTTCGGCGGCGGGATCGCCGCACTGCGGCTGGCCCGCGCAGGGGTGCCGGTATTGCTGCTCGAACGCGGCAGGCGTTGGGCCACCGGCCCGAACGCCGATACGTTTCCCGACCCGACCAGCCCCGACAAGCGGATGCTCTGGCACGGCTCGGATCCGCAATTGTTCGGCAACCCGGTGGCGTTCGATCCGTACCTGGGTCTCGTGGATGCCGTGGTCGGGGAGAATATGACGGCCGTCTGCGCGGCCGGCCTGGGCGGTGGCTCGCTGATCTACCAGGGCATGTCGTTGCAGCCCGCGGAAGCGGTGTTCAACACCCATCTCCCGCCGGAACTCGACTGGGGCCTGATGGACCGGGTCCACTATCCGCGGGTCGCGCGGAAACTGGGTCTGGCGGTCGCACCGGATGAGCTGATCGCGCATCCGAGCTACGCCGCGGCACGCGTATTCGCCCGCAACGCACGGGCCGCCGGGCTGCCGGTCTCGAAGATCCCGATGCCGATCGACTGGAACTTCGCCCTCGCCGAAACCCGCGGCGAGATGAAGGCCTCCTACACCGACGGATCGGGTGCGCTCGGCGTGAACAACGGCGGAAAGCACTCGGTCGACGTCACCTATATCGCCGAGGCGGAAGCGACCGGGCTGGTCGACGTCCAGGTCATGCACAACGTCACCGATATCGAGCGCGGCGCCGACGGGCGCTGGATCGTGCACGCCGACCGCACCGACGAATCTGCGCGGGTGCTGGAACAGAAGATTCTCACCACCGAGACCCTCGTCATGGCCGCCGGCAGTCTCAACACCACCGATCTGCTGGTGCGCGCCTCGGCCAAAGGGGCGATACCGGATATGCCCGATGCGCTGGGTGCGGGATGGGGCACCAACGCCGACCGGATCTATACCTGGACGAACCTGGCCGAGGGTTTCGGCGCGCAACAGGGCGGGCCGGTCGTCTACGGCAGCCTCAACTGGGGCGACCCCGCCACGGCGCACACTGTCATCCAGGCGTCGATCCCGCCGCTCGGAATGGACGCGCACACCACGATGCTGGTCGGCTACGGAGTCAGCGACGCCCGTGGGCATTTCGCCTACGATTCGGCGACCGATACCGCCAGGCTGCGATGGCCTGCGGACGGTGACGCCGCGATCCAATTCGGTCAGATCGACAAGTCGGTGCACAAGGTGGCCGGCCCCGCGTCGGTGGTCAATGACACCAATCGTGCCTTCCCGTCCACCTGGCACGGACTGGGTGGCGCCTGTATGGGGTCGGTCTGCGATCTCGACGGGCGGGTGCTGGGTCAGCGCGGCCTGTATGTTCTCGACGGCGCCCTGCTGCCCGGCAATGCCGCGGCCTGCAATCCGTCGATGACCATCGCGGCGGTGACCGAACGGGCCATGGACAACCTGGTGGCCCGGGATGTGGGATCGGTGATCTGAGCGCCGGTCGTGGCTGACGGCCTTCCGTCGGGGTTATGCCGAATCGGCCGTGGGCGTGCGGGTCGGGTCGCCCACTCGTAGATCGAGGCTCCAGTTCTGGCCGACGAGGTCGTGGCCGAAGCTGTGGTGCGGCTCCTCGTCGGTCAGGGTGAAGCCGGCGGCCCGGTAGATCTTGTGCGCGGCGGTCAGCACGTCATTGGTCCAGAGGGTGATCCGCTCGTAGCCGGCGTCCCGGGCGAAAGCGAGGCATTCGGCGACGAGGCGGGTGCCGACGCCCAGGCCGCGTGCGGCCGGGGCGACCAGCAGGATGCGTAATTTCGCGACGGCGGGGTCGTGGTCGGCTGCGCAGAGCACGCATCCGACGCGTCGGCCGTCGGCCTCGGCGATCCATGCCGCCTCCCGGGTTGCGTCGTGGTCTGCGGCGAAGTCGGCGACGATCCGGGCGACCAGGGCCTCGAAATCGGTGTTCCAGCCGAACTGTGCGTCGTAGATCTCGCCGTGTGCCAGCACCATCCAGCCCAGGTCGCCGGGGCGGTCGGCCCGGCGTACGACGACTTGCGGCTGTCGGTGCGGTTGCGACATGGATCAACCTCTCGGTCTCGACCTCATTCTACTGAAACGACTGTTTCAGTAGCGCTATGCTACCTGCGTGACCCAGGAGACGACAATCCCGTCCGCTCGACGGACCGAACTGCTGGAGGCCGCCTACCGGTATGCCCTCGACCACGGGCTGACCGATCTGTCGCTGCGTCCGCTTGCTTCGGCGATCGGTTCCAGCCCGCGCGTCCTGATGTTCTTGTTCGGCAACAAAGACGGTTTGGTGCGGTCGCTGCTGGCGCGGGCCCGCACCGACGAACTGGCTCTGCTGGGCGAGTTGGGAGTCGCCGACGCGGCTTCGCCCATCGGATTGAACGCGGCGACGGAACGGCTCTGGGGTTGGCTCGCGGCCGGTGAGCATCGGCCGCTGCTGCGGCTGTGGGTCGAGGCCTACGCGCGCTCACTGGTCGAACCCGATGGCGCGTGGGCAGGGTTCGCGCAGTCGACTGTCGAGGATTGGCTGTCGGTCCTGGCCGGATGCCAGCGACGATCCGAACGAGACAGCGCCCGCGGCGCCGCGCGCCGGACCCTGGCCCTGGCGGTCCTGCGCGGCGGGCTGCTCGACCTGCTCGCCACCGGCGACGAAGCGAGAGTCACCGCCGCGGTCCACGCCCAGGTCGGCCTGCTCGGGGGAGAGCGTCGGCCGGGCTCCGGAGGGGATCAGAGCCGGTAGCAGCGGATCGCCGGCCCGCCGCGGTCGACGCCGGCACGGGTCCGTTCGTCGACTCCACGGAGCCGGAGCCGGCCTTCATGGCACCGGAACGGCCTCGAGAATGTTCTCCGGGGACAGTGTCGGCGTGCACGTGAGCAGGGCGAAACCACTCTCGGCGAGTAGCGCACGGTATTCGGTTTCGGTGCGTTCGCGACCGCCGGTGTTGACCAGCATCTCGAGGTCGATGTAGTTGCCCGGATGCGGTCGGTGGTGTCCGGGGAGAACGAGTTCGATCAGCAGAAGGCGCGCCGTCGGCGGCATCGTCGCGCGGATGGTCCGCAGTATCTGGCGAGCTTGTTCGGCCGGCCAGTCGTGCACGATGTGTTTGAGCAGGTAGACGTCCCCGCCGTCGGGGACCGTCTCGAAGAAGGAACCCTCGATCACCACGCATCGGTCGGCCACTCCCGCCGCCCTCAGCCGTGGGCCCGCGTCGGCGACCACCTCCGGCAGGTCGAAGAGCACACCGGTGCAATCCGGTGCGCGGCGCAGGATCTCGGCCAGCAGGGCGCCCCGGCCGCCGCCGATATCGACGATGGTGCGGTAGCGGGTGAAGTCGTAGGCGGCGAGCACCGGATCCTGTCCGAGGCTGTCGATGCTGGCCATGGCGCGGTCGAACATCTCGCCGAGTTCGCGATCGGTGCGCATTCGGTCGAAGAACGCCTTGCCGTGCCCGCTGCCGGCGGCGGGGCCGCCTGCTCGCACGGAGTCCACCAGGTGGGTCCAGTGATCGCGATGGGTCGCCGAGCCGAAGAACAGGACCGCGTCCCGCAGCGACACCGGTGCGTCGGACCGCAGGGCCTGCGCCAAGGGTGTGAGTGCGTAGCGGCCATCGGGCCGCCGCGTGAAGATCCCGTGCCCGATCAACAAGCGCAGCAGGCGGTGGAGCGCGTCTTCGTCCGCGCCGACCGCGCGCGCGAGTTCGGTTCCGTCGCGCGGGCCGTCGGCCAGAGCTCCCGCGACATCCAGGGCGGCGGCCGCGTGGATCGCCTGGGTGAGCCAGCCCGCCGCCACCATCTCCAGCAGCGCGAGGTGGCCGGGTACCAGTCGCCGATGAATCCGGGCGAGCGCGTCGCGCAGCCGTTCCACCGCGCGAACGGCGGCCTGCGGCGGTGCTTTCCTTCGATCGGAGATCATCGCGACTCCATATCGTGGGCAGAGGTGTCCGCCGAGACTACGACGCCGAATGGGCCGGGCACGGGATCATTCGCCGGTCGTGTCGGCCGATCCGGTGCACCGGCCACCGCAGCGGTGGCCGGGCGGGGCGGAGCCCGCGGTGTGCGGCCCGCCGCCGGGGTCGCGGTCCGGTCAGTTCGCGCGTTCGTGCCCGGACCGGGCAGCCGCTGGAGCGAGCGCGGGAGTCCGCGGGGGCGCTGATCGGGCCCGGTGCTTCGCGACGTTCACCCGGTTCGCGCATCGGTCGGAGCAGAAGCGCCGCCGACCGTTGCGCGAGGTGTCCACGAACACCTGCGCGCATCCGTCTCGCGCGCACCGCCCCATCCGGTCCGGCGCCGCGCAGAAGAGTTCGGCAAGCCCGGCAGCGGTGTAGGCCTTGACCCGCTCCTCGATCGGAGCGTGCTCCGCGGCGTAGTGCAGATGCGGTGCCCGCCCGTCGTGAGTCGAGATGTAGGGCCGGCTGGTGGTCTCGGCCAGTAGTGCGTTGAGCAGGTCGACGCTCGGAGCGTCGAATATCTCGTCGAGGCGAGCGGTCCACCGCTGTAGTTCGGCCGCCTGCGCCGGTCCCACTGTGCCGACCGGTTTGTAACCGGCCTCGATCAGCAAGGCGGCCAGATCTCGGTCACCGGGTGCGTTGACCAGCCGTACGGCGAGTTCGGCCGCCGCGCCGCCGTAAGGGTTGAAATGCATAGAACCATTACATCAGACTCGGGGCATGACCATCATCTGCTCCGCGTGCTCCTGGCCCGCGCCCGCCCTGATCTCCGAGCACGGTCCGGTGCGCTACTGGCGCTGCGTCTGCGGGCAATGGCTGGTGAGCGAGGAGGCGACGGTGACAGCGGCCCCGGGCGGCAACGATTTCGCGCCCACGCCCGCACCATGCGGGCGCCCGCGATCCGGCGCCGATGACGTTCGGCGAGTGGATATTCCGGGCCACGTGTAACGGGAGCCCGGCGGTCGATCCGGAAAGAGCTTCGGCCGCAACGTTTGTCGTCAGTCCGGGAGCAGTGCGGGCAGGACGAAGGTGCGAATCTTGTCCCGGATGCGGTCGAGGCCGTCGGCGCCTTCGTTCAATCGGCTGATGTACAGCATCTCGACCTCGGAGATCCATTCGCAGAGCAGGCGGATATCCAGGTCGGCTCTGATCGTCCCGGCGCGCTGCGCTTTCGTGAGGACGGGTTCCCAGAGCTCGTAGGTCAGTTCGACGGCACGCCCGGATTCGGTGAGCAGTTGCGCCGAGACGATCATCTCGGCGGGGGACACCAGCCGGTGCATCATCGGATCGAGGCAGCCGCGGCGGATGTCCTCGCAGATACCGTCGACGATGCCTTCTTCGATCGTCGGCCGGCGTAGGACGAACTCGCGTGCCGACGCCATATTGGACCGGGCGCGCCGGACCACCGATTCGGTGACCAGTGAATCGCGGTCGGCGAAGTACCGGTACACCGTGGCTCGTGAGGTCGACGCGGCTTTCGCCACATCCTCCATCGTGGTCTTGGCGATGCCGTAGCGGGCGAAACACGATTCCGCGGCAGCCAGGATCGTCGATCGCACATCGGGCCGGGACTCGGTGCTACTGGCTGTCACGGCAAGTACCGTACCAATCTCTCGGATAATCGAACACCATTAGATAAGACGCTAGACAATATTTGTATCGTGTGTCACTCTCGCAGTATGGAGCGCGACGAGAAGATCAGGCTCACGCAGCGGCTCATCGCCCACGTGGACAACGACACCACCGACTACGCGGAGAATCTGCTGCGTGTGCCCTTCTCCGTGTTCGACGATCCGGAGCTCGCGGCCAAGGAGCGCGATGTGGTGCGGCGATTCCCGCATATCGTGGCGCACGTCGACGAACTGGAGAAGTCCGGCGATTTCCTCACCACCGAGCTGATCGGGACCCCGTTGCTGGTGGTCAGGCAGAACGACGGCAGTGTCAAGGCATTCTCGAACGTCTGCCGGCACCGCGGATCCAAGGTCGAATTCGCCGAGTCCGGCTGTAAACGTGTTTTCGCGTGCCCGTATCACAACTGGTCCTACGGCAAGGACGGGTCGCTGCGCGGGCTCCCGCATGCCGAAGGTTTCGAGGGGATGGATCGCGCCGAATACGGGCTGGTCGAGTTCCCGTGCGAAGTCCGGCACGGATTGGTCTGGGTGGTGCCGACGGTGGGCGCCGAACTGGATATCGCGACGGTGCTCGGTCCGAAGCACGACGCGGAGGTCACCGATACCGGAATGGCGGAGTCGTATCAGGTACGCAAGGAGACCTGGCGGCTGGGCATGAACTGGAAGATCGCCGTGGACGGTGTACAGGACTCCTATCACCTGTGCCAGTTGCACACCAAGACGGTGTGCAACTACCTCGAGGGCAATATCACCGCTTTCGACCCGGTGGGCCGGTCGTGGCGGCTGGTGGTGGCCCGCAAGGCGATCACCGAGGTGCGTGACGCCGACCCGGACAGTTTCGACGTGCGCGACTACTCGCTGGCGAACTACACGGTCTACCCCGGAACCATGCTGGTCACCGAGCCGAATCATTTCGAGATCTGGACCATCGTGCCGGACGAGGACGATCCCAACGTCAGCTACTGCACGATCCGGTTGCTGTCGCCGCGCAAGCCGCAGACGCCGCGTGAGGAACGGATCCTGGAGAAGAACTGGGAACTGCTCATGGAGACGCTGCACGCCGAGGACTGGTTCGTCACCAAGACCATCACCGATAACGCGGCGCACGGCCAGGTCCGTGAGTTGATCTACGGACGGAACGAGCTGCCGGGTCAGGTATTTCACAATATGGTCGCAGACGATGTCGCCATGCTCGAACGAGAGCGGGCGGAGCAGTCGGTGCCGGCCTCGTGACCACCGGCGACCTGCGGTCGGACCGCCCGGCGCCGGGCGTACTCCGGCTGACCCTGAACCGTCCCGCCGTCCGCAACGCGATAACGCTTGCCCTGCAGCGGGAACTGGATTCGGCGCTGGCCGCCGCGGCGGCCGACGATTCGGTGCGGGTGGTGATCCTGGCCGGGGCGGGCGACCTGGCTTTCAGCGCCGGATACGACTTGACCGAACTCGCGGCGCTGACACCGGCCGAGTCCGCCGCGGCGATGGCCGAGCGCGAGGAACTGCTGTGGCGGTACCTCGCGTTCCCCAAGCCGACCGTCGCCGCGGTGCGCGGCGCGGCCCACGGTGCGGGCACCCTCCTCGCGGTGTGCTCGGATCTGCGCGTGGGAGGTCCCGATACCTCGCTGGCGGTCACCGCCGCGAAGTACGGCGGGATGAACCTGACCTGGCTGCTCGATTCGCTGATCGGCGCGGCCCATGCCCGGGACCTGCTGATGACGGCGCGGAACGTATCCGGTGACGAGGCGTATCGGATAGGACTGCTGAGCCGCTGTTCGGCAGATGTGGCCGCGGCGGCGGTCGAGCTCGCGACGGATGTGGCGGTGCGGTCGCCCGACGCGGTGCGGCAGATCAAATCGCTGCTGCTGGCCGGGCCGGGCCGGAGTCTGCGGGATCGGTACGACCGGGAGAATGTCGCGCTCCGGTCCATGATGGCGGACCGGTCGATCGAGGATATGTTCTCGACCTTCTTCGCGGCCCGGGTTCCGGCGGCGGAGTCGAAGAGATGAGCTTCCCCGGAGAACCCGGAGCGAGCGAGCGGAGGCGTCCCGCCGATATCTGGAGCCCCGGCTGGGACGACCCGTTCGTGCCCACCGCCGAGTCCGACGACGAGTACGCGGCACTGATCGAGGCGTTGCGGGCGGTCCAGGAAGCGGTGACGAGAAGTAGGCCGACCCCGGCCGCGGCGGCCGCCGCGGCCTCCGGATTGCGCGAGATCGCGACCGCGATGCGGGCCTTCGAGGTCGACGAGGATTCGCAGATCGCGGGTAAACGCTGGGATCTGGCCGGTCACGGTCAAGCACTGGCGCCGCCGGTGCGTCTCGACGAGATCACCGCGACCTCGGCGCGCGGCGTGGTCACGGTGGGGCGCTTCCACTCCGGGCGGTACGCGATGAACGGCGGGGTGATGCCGCTGATCTTCGACGAGATCCTGGCCCGGCTGGCCAACCGGGACCGGCCGTGGGCGCGCACGGCCTATCTGAACGTCGCCTTCCGCGCGCCCGCGCCGCTGCACACCGAGCTGGTGCTGAACGCGTATCTCGTACGGCAGGAGGGCCGGAAACGGTTCCTGCGCGGGACCCTGCACCACGGGGAGTCGCTGGTCGCCGAGGCCGAAGGTCTCTGGGTCGAGCTGAAACCCGAACAGACACGGAATATCTCGAACGAACTGGAAGGGGTCGTCCGATGAGCGGCTTCTCGCTGCTGAACGGCGTGCGCGTACTCGAGGTGGCGCAACTCGCGCCGTCCTCGCTGGGCGGGCACCTCGCCGATCTCGGCGCCGAAGTGATCAAGATCGAGGCCGGTCCGGCCGGTGATCCGGTGCGGGTCGGTGGTAGCCGGGCGGTCGGCGGTCCGGACGGGCCGGCCTTCATGCACTTGCGCTGGAATCGGGGGAAGAAGTCGGTGGCCCTGGATCTGCGGACCGCCGAGGGGAAGCAGGCGTTCCTCGATCTGGCGCGGTCCTGCGACGCGGTGGTCGAGGGTATGCGCGGCGGCTACCTCGACTGGCTCGGGATCGGCTTCGCCGAGTTGCGCCGCGTGAATCCGAAGATCGTGCTGTGCACCGTGTCCGGAATGGGTACCGACGGTCCGTACCGCGGACTCGGCACCGGCGGCCCGGTCTTCGACGCCTACGCCGGCCTGCGCGAGGTGAGCACGCCGGACGAACCGCCGGTCACGGGAATCGCGGGCTCGACCAGTCCGCCGGTCGCCATGTACGCCCTCGGCGCCTATGGGGCGATGGGTCTGCTCGCGGCTCTGCACCGGGCCGCCGTCACGGGCACGGGCTGTCAGGTGGAGGTGTCGGGTATCGATATCGCCGCGGCCTGGATGCCGGACCTGGTGGACGCCGAGCTCAACCGCGACTGGTCGATTCCCCGGCCCACCTGGCTGCCCGACGGCCGGCTGCCGGACTGGCCGAGGCTGGAGGCCTATCGGACCAAGGACGGCAAAGCCGTGCTGTTCGGTTCCCATGTGGAGAAGTTCTGGCGCAATTTCCTGGTCGCGGTCGGTCGTGAGGATCTGGTCGAGGTGGATCTGGCCGGCACCGATGAGGGGGCCCCGGCCCGCGCCGATCTGGTGTGGCGGGCATTGCGGGAGATCTTCGCGCAGCGCACCAGGGACGAATGGGTGCGGTTGTTCCTGGAACACGGGATCGCGGGCGGTCCGGTCAATACCGGACCCGAGATGCTCACCGATCCGCATTTCCGGGCGCGTGACAACACCTACCGCGTCGAATACGAGGGGGTCGGCGAGCTGAAGTTCCTGGTGAGCCCGGTCCGGGTCGCGGGCGAGAAGTTCGCGCCCGCGCTGCCGCCGCCGGTGGGGGCCGACACCGCCGATGTACTGCGCGTGATCGCCGGATACGACACCGACCGGATAGCCGCGGCTACCGATCCGCAACTGCCCGGAAAATAGGCAAAAGCGGGCGACCTGCCCGCCTGTCAGCACCGAATACGACGCCCACGCGCGATCTGCGCGGTGGGTGTCGTATTCGTGCAAAAGGGACTATCGGTACGAACTTCCAGAATCGGGTATTGCACCGGCTACCTACAGCTGTTAGGTTTACGGCACGCAGTGAGGGCGGTCACACCGCCGCGGCGTGCGGCCGGCATCCGGCAGATCACGAGGAGCTCAGATGAATCTTGCGGATTTGACTCGTTACTGGGGCAAGACCCGCCCGAACCAGCAAGCCATCGTTTTCGGTGACACCGCTCAGACGTGGGCCGAGGTGGACGCGGTGACCGACGCGCTCGCCCGGGGTCTGGCCGCCCGGGGCGTCCGCAAGGGCGACCGCGTCGCGGTGATGATGCTCAACCGTCCGGAGCTGGCCCACATCATCCTGGCCACGCTCAAACTCGGCGCCATCAGCGTCCCGCTCAACTTCCGGCTCACCGCGAAAGAGCTGGCGCCGATGGTGGTCGACTCGGCGCCGCGCGTGGTGATCGTCGAGGACGACTTCGCCCCGTTGCTCGAGGTGGCCGCCGAGCAGACGCGATTCGAGACCTACGCGATCGGTGGCGACGCGCACCCTCCGTTCGGCACACTGCTCGATCCGGGCCCGGTGGCGCGGGTCGAAATCGCCGGTGACGACGCGGCCTTCATCTGCTACACCTCCGGCACCACCGGTGTGCAGAAGGGCGCGCTGGTCACCCACCGCAGTGCCATGGCACCGGGTATCTCCCAAACCGTCAGCCACGGATTCACCGCCCGCGATCGGGTCCTGTGCTCGGCGCCGCTGGTGTACACCGGCTCGGTGCTGTCGATCTTCATGCAGCTCGTCGTGGTGCCCGGCGCGACGATGGTGCTGCTGCGCGAATACGATCCCGAGATCGCGCTGGACACTCTCGAACGCGAACAGATCACCGCGACGACCACCGTGCCGGTCATCTGGGAACGGATGACGACGCTGCCCGATTTCGGATCCCGCAAGCTGGCGAAGTTCACCTTCGCCGGAACCGGCGGCGCACCGGTGAGCCTCGATCTGGTCGAGTTCTACCGATCCCATGGAATACCCCTCACCCAGGCATACGGCCTGACCGAGGCGTCGGGCATGGTCGCGACCCTGAGTTTCGCCGACGCCCGCACCCGGCCCGGCTTCGCCGGACTCGCGCTGGTCGGCACCCAGGTGAAGATCGGCGACCCGGATGCGGACACCCCGGCCGGTGAGGTCGGGGAGATCCTGGTGCGCGGCGAGCATGTGATGCGCGAATACTGGAACAAGCCCGAGGCGACCGCCGCGACCCTGGTGGACGGCTGGCTCCGGACCGGCGACCTGGGCCTGCAGGACGAAGGCGGTTTCCTCAAGATCGTGGACCGCAGCAAGGACATGCTGATCTCCGGGGGTCTCAATGTCTACCCCGCCGAGATCGAGCAGGCGCTGCACGCCATCGAGGGGCTGGTCGACCTCGCCGTCATCGGCGTGCGCGACGACCGTTGGGGCGAGGTGCCGATGGTGGTCTTCCACAGCGACCGCCCCGCCGGCGAGGTCGTCGCCGATATCGCGGCGGTGGCCGCCAGCGATCTCGCGAAGTTCAAACGGCCCAAACACGCGGTGGCGCTGGGCGAACCGCTGCCCCGGACGTTCTCCGGCAAACTCGCCAAGCCGGTGCTGCGCCGCCGGTTCCCCGAGGTCCCGGCCGACGCGGTCGTGGTCGAGGGCGCCACCGCCACCGCGTGAACGACGGTCCTCGCGTGAACTCCGCTGCGCGGCGGCAGGTGTCGTACTGCCGCCTGTGCGCTTCTTCCTGCGGTGTCCTGCTCGATATCGACGACGGCCGGATCACCAGGGTCCTCGGCGACGCCCACCATCCGATCTCGCGCGGCTACACCTGTGTGAAAGGCCGGCGCGCGGGTGACCTCGCGCACGGTCCGGACCGGCTGACCACCTCGCTGCGCCGTACCCGCGCCGGGGCGTACGCGCCGGCGCCGGTCACCGAGGCGGTCGCCGGTATCGCGGACCGCCTGCGCGGGATCGTCGACCGGCACGGCCCGGACGCGGTCGCGCTGTTCATGGGCACCCAGCAGAATTTCGCGGCGCTCACCCCGCTGCTGGCGCGCGCGTGGTTCCGCGGCACCGGCTCGCACAAGCTGTTCTCCACGATGACGATCGACCAGTCCGCGAAATGGGTGGTGGCCGAACGGATGGGCAGTTACCTCGGCGGGCGGCAGCGGTTCGAAGACGCCGATGTATGGCTGCTGGCGGGTACCAACCCGCTCGTGTCCGGAAACGGCGGCGACGGGGACGGCGCGGTCGTGCAGAATCCGTCGGTGACGCTGCGTGCCGCCCGCGCGCGGGGATTGCGGTTGATCGTGGTGGATCCTCGTCGCACCGAGACCGCCGCGCTGGCCGACCTGCACCTGGCGCCCCGGCCCGGCACCGACGCGGTGCTCTTCGCCGGGCTGCTGCGCTCGATCCTGACCGAACAGCGGCACGACGCCGACTTCTGTGCCCGGTATGTCGGCGACCTGCCCGAACTGGCCGCAGCGGTCGCGGCGGTGACCCCCACGGTGGTACGGCGCGTCTGCGGTGTCGGCGAGGACCAGTTGCGGGCGGCCGTCCGGATGTTCGCGGGCGGCGGTCGCGGGATGGCCACCACCGGTACGGGTGTCTGCATGGGGCCGCATTCGAACCTCGCCGAACACCTGGTGGCCGCGTTGAACGTCATCTGCGGCCGCCATCTGCGCGAAGGGGAGCGCGCCGATGACCGGGCCGTGCTCACCCGGCAGACGCCGGCCCGCGCCGAAGTGGCGGCACCTGCCCGCGATTACGAACACGGGTTCCGGAGCCGCATCGGTGGTGTCCGGGCGATCCGGGGTGAACTGCCGTCCGGGATCCTTGCCGACGAGATCCTCGAACCCGGGCCCGACCGGGTCCGGGCGCTGATCGTCTCCGGCGGAAATCCCGCGGCGGCCCTGCCCGGCCGGGCGAAGATCCTGCGCGCCCTGCGGTCGCTCGATCTGCTCGTCTGCGTGGACCCGCGCATGTCGGACACCGCGCGGCTGGCGGACTACGTGATCGCGCCCACGACCATGTACGAACGAGCCGACCACACCGTCATCATGGAACCTTTCTTCCCTCGTCCCTTCGCCCAGTACACACCCGCGGTACTGGACCCACCGCCGGGCGTCGTGGACGACTGGCGGTTCTTCTTCGACCTCGCGGCGGCATCCGGGCAGCCGATCAAATTCGCCGGCCGGATCCTCGATCCGCATCGGCCACCGACCGCGGAGCAGCTGTTGGCCATGACGACCGAACGGGGCCGGGTGGCCTTCGACGATCTGGCAGGCGCGCCGCACGGGTATCTCGCGGGTCCCAGCGGTGCGGTCGTCGGACCGGCGGACCCGTCCGCCGCGGGCAACCGCCTCCGGCTGATGCCCGGCGACGTGCACGAGGAACTGCGAGCCGCGCTCACCGGAACCGGTGACCAACCCGATTTCCCGCTGCGCCTCATAGTGCGGCGGATCCGCGAGGCCGTGAACTCCACCGGCACCCGCGTCCCGGGGCTGGTCCCCGGCGGAACCAACCCGGCCGCCCTGCACCCTGCCGACCTGGCCGCGCTGGGGCTCGGCGACGGCGAAGCGGCCACCGTGCGCTCGGCGGCAGGGCGGGTGCGGACGACGGTCCGAGCCGACCACACGGTGGCGCGCGGCACCGTTACTATGACCCACTGCTTCGGCTCCCTGGACCCGGACGAGGAGTTCGGCGTGAACGTCAACGATCTGGTCGGCGTCGCCGGGGCGCAGGCGATCAACGCGATGCCGACGATGACGGCGGTTCCGGTCGCCGTCGAGCCCGCGTGCCCCGCGACCCCGGAGACGAGATGACCGGCGTCCGCACCGGGCACCGGATCTGCCCGCTGTGCGAATCGACCTGCGGCCTGCTCGTCGACCTGGACGGCAGACGAATCGCCGGAGTCGCGCCCAATCCACGCGATGTCCTGAGCGACGGGCACAGCTGCGCCAAAGGACTCGGGCTGGGCGCCCTGGAGTCCGACCCGGATCGGGTCCGGACCCCGCTGTTGCGCGCACCCGGTGGTGGCTTTCGCGCGGCCACCTGGGCGGAAGCGTTCGACGAGATCGGCCGCCGGTTGCCCGAATTCGTCACCGGCGATCCGGGCACTTGCGCGGTGTATCACGGGAATCCCGCCGCCCACCACCTCGACACCACCTTCTACCTGGGGGAGCTGATCGGCGCGCTGGGTACTCGTGCCGTCTACTCGCCCGCCAGTGTGGACACCTGGCCCAAGAACCTCGCGCACATTCTCTTGTACGGCACCGGCCTCGGCCTGAGCCTGCCCGATATCGATCGCACCAACCACCTGCTGATCCTGGGGTCCAATCCTGTTGTCTCCAACGGCAGTACGGTGACGGCACCGGGGATGCGCCGCCGGTTGCGCGCGCTGCGCGAGCGCGGCGGCAGTCTGGTCGTCGTCGATCCCGTCCGGACCGATACCGCCGAGCTCGCCGACCTGCACGTGCCGATCCGGCCGGGCACCGATGCCCTGTTCCTGTTCTCGGTGCTGTCGGTGATCGCCGCGGAGAACCTGGCCCGGCCCGCCCGGGTTCCCGCGGTAGTGGACGGAATGACCGAGGTTCTGGCGCTGGCGCGGGAATTCTCCCCGGAGACGGTCGCCCCGGTCTGCGGTATCGATCCGGAGATCGTGCGGCGGGTCGCGCGGGGTTTCGCGGCGGCGCCCACCGCGGTGGCGCATTCCCGGATCGGCACCTGTATGCAGGAATTCGGCACACTTGCGAACTGGCTGGTCGAGGTGTTGACGATCGTCACCGGGAATCTGGACCGCCCTGGTGGCGCGATGTTCGCACTGCCGCCCTGCGGGGGCCCGAACACTTGGCCGGCCAGCACACCGCCGCGGCCGATATTCGGCCGCTGGCGGTCTCGGGTGCGCGGGCTGCCCGAGGCGATGGGCGAACTGCCGGCGGTCTGCTTCGCCGAGGAGATCCGCACCCCCGGGCCGGGACGCACCCGCGCCCTGATCACCGTGGCGGGCAACCCTGCCCGCTCGCTGCCGAACACCGGCTCGGTCGAGAAGGCGCTGGCAGCGCTCGATTTCATGGTTTCGGTGGACTGCTATGTCAACGAGACCACGCGATACGCCGATGTGATCCTGCCGCCTCCACCGCTGGCGACCAGAGGGCATCACGATGTGACGCTGGCGCATTTCCAGATTCGCAATGTCGCCCGCTACACCGCACCGCTGCTCCACCCCGCCGCCGGTGAACTGCCGGAATGGCAGATCCTGCTGCGCTTGGCCGCGATCGCGAAGGGCACGCCGGAGCGCGCGGTCACCGAACTGGACGACGAGGTGGCCGCCCTCGCCGCCCGGCGGGCCGCGAAACTGGCGGGCGTCGACCAGGATCAGGTGCGGGTATCGACCGCCGGTCGGCACGGTCCCGAGCGCCTGTTGGACCTACGGCTGCGCGGCGGCCCCTACGGTGACCGCTTCGGCGCCGAACCGGGAGGCTTGACCCTCGCAGTGCTGGAGGCGAATCCGGACGGGATCGACTATGGTCCGCTGCGGCCGCGGCTACCGGAGGTCTTGCGCACACCGGACGGCCGGATCGACCTGGTACCGGAGCTGATCGTCGCCGATATCGCCCGGCTGCGCGCGAGCGTCGCCCGACCGGTCGCGCCACTGCTGCTGATCAACCGGCGCCAGCGCCGCGGAATGAACTCCTGGCTGCACAACGCCCTGCCCCAACCCGACGACGGTCAATGCGCACTGCTGATGAACCCGGCCGACGCGGCCGGGCGCGGACTGGTCGACGGGGACCGGGTGCGCGTCGGTTCGGCGACCGGCACCGTCACCGCGGAGCTCCGGGTCGACGACGCCCTGCGTCCCGGAGTGGTGAGCATGCCGCACGGGTGGGGGCACCGTGGGCCCGGACTGGGCATCACCCGTGCGGCGGCCGCGCCCGGCGCCGATTACAACGCGCTGGTGGACGACGCCACCGCACTCGAGGCGCTGACCGCGTCGCCGATCTTCAACGGTGTGCCGGTCACCGTGACCCGCCGCAGCGAGGAGACCCGCCGATGACCTACGTGATCACCCAGAATTGCTGTAACGACGCCACGTGCGTCGCGGTGTGCCCGGTGGACTGCATCCACCCCACCCCCGCCGAACGCGAATACCGCGACACCGAGATGCTCTACATCGATCCGGGTGCGTGCATCGACTGCGGCGCCTGCGCCGACGTCTGCCCGGTGGACGCCATCGCCGCGGCGGACGCGCTCGGCGCCGACCAGCAACCCTACCGAGACCTCAACGCGGAGTACTTCACCCGGCATCCGCGCACCGTGGCGCCGGGTGCGCATATCCAGCCGCTGCCCCTGTCCATCGCGACCGCCGGGCGCGGCGAGCCGGTCCCGCTGCGAGTCGCTGTGGTCGGCTCCGGGCCGGCCGCCTTCTACGCGGCGGAAGAACTGCTGGCCCGCCGGGATATCGCCGCCGAGGTCACCATGCTGGAGCGGCTGCCCGTGGCCGGCGGGCTGGTGCGATTCGGCGTCGCTCCGGATCACGGGCGCACCAAGACCGTCGACCGCGTCTTCCAGCGAACCGCTCACCGCGCCGGATTCACCCTCCACCTGGGGGTCGAGGTCGGCCGGGACGTGACAGACCAGGAGCTGCTGGCCCACCACCACGCGGTGGTGCACGCCTCCGGCGCGGCCGGCGACCGGCGGCTCGGCATCCCCGGCGAGGAGCTGGCGGGTAGTCATTCCGCGCGTGAATTCGTCGCCTGGTACAACGGCCATCCCGACCACGCCGACCGGGCGTTCGACCTGGGCGCACGGCGTGCGGTGGTGGTCGGCAACGGCAATGTCGCGCTCGATGTCGCGCGCCTGCTCGTCACCGATGTGGACCGGCTCCGCACCACCGATATCGCGGATCATGCCCTGGCCGCGCTGGCGGACAGTGCGGTGGAGGAGGTGATCGTGCTCGGGCGCCGGGGGCCCGAACACGCGGCCTGCACGACCCCGGAACTGCTGGCGCTGGGCTCGTTGCCGGGGATCGATGTGCTCGTGGACGGAGCCGTCGAGGCAGGGCCGGACGCCCCGATGAAAACACGGGTCCTCGCCGAGTACGCGCGGCGCCGGGCGACACCCGGCAACAAGCGGATCGTGCTCAGGTTCGGCCGCACCTGCGCGGCGATCGAGGGGCCCGGCCGGGTGGCGGCGCTGACGGTCAGGGAGACCGCCGGCGGAACTCCGGAGTCGATCCGGTGCGGGCTGGTGATCCGCGCGGTGGGATATCGCGGCCTGCCGATCACCGGACTCCCGTTCGACGAGGCCACCGCGACGGTCGCGAACATCGCGGGCCGGGTGACCGAACCGGCCACCGGAGCGCCGATTCCCGGGCAGTACGTGGCAGGCTGGATCAAACGCGGCGCGACCGGGGTGATCGGAACCAATCGGTATTGCGCGACGGAGACAGTGGAGGCACTGCTCGCCGATCATCGCCGGGGCCTGCTCGCCGAACCGGTCGCGACACCGGCCGATTTCACCGCTCTCGTCCGGGAACGGTGCCCGAATGCGCTGAGCGGCGCGGATTGGCGGGCCATCGACCGCCACGAGCGGCAGCGCGGGCTCGAATCGGGACGGCCGCGGGTCAAGGTCGTCGATACCCGGACAGCCGTGCTGGTCGCCGACGCCGAGCGGAACCACGGGTGAGTCGGGTGGACCCGGACCGGATACACACCTTCTGCCGTATCTGCGAACCCGGCTGCGGATTGGTCGCCGAGGTGCGCGACGGCGAGGTCCTCCGGTTGCGGCCCGATCCGGAACACCCTGTGCACAAAGGCTTCTCCTGCCACAAGGGCGTGCACTACCTGCAGCTTCATCACGACCCGGACCGACTCGACCGCCCGCTGAAGCGGACGAACCCGCGCGGCGCGGACCAGGGTGTCTTCGAACCGGTCGACTGGGACGTCGCGGTCGGCGAGATAGCCGCCCGGATACAGGATGTGCGCCGCCGCCACGGACGTAACGCCCTCGCCGTCTACCAGGGCAACCCGTCGGCGTTCAACGGCGCCTACTATGCGAACGCGGCCCGGATCGCGCGCGGCTTCGACACCCGGATGCGGTTCAGCGCCGGGACCCAGGACACCTCCGCCAAATACGCGGCCAGCGAAGCGATCTACGGCGCGTCGATGGCCCATCCGATCCCGGACCTGCTGCACACCGACTATTTCCTGTGTCTCGGCAGCAATCCGGCCGTTTCGCATATGACCCTGATTCACGTCTCCGACCCGATGGCCAAGCTCCGCGCCGTCCGGGCGCGCGGCGGGACGGTCCTGTTCGTGAATCCGCGCCGTATCGAATCGTCCTCGCCGGAAACCGGTGCGGTGCTGCTGATCAAGCCGGACACCGATTTCTATTTCCTGGCCGGGCTGCTGCACGAGATCCTGTTCCGGATCGGGTTCGACCGCGCCGCCGTTGCGCGGCGTGCGCGCAATATCGACGGACTGCTGGAATTCGTCCGCCGCTATCCGGTGGAACGGGTAGCCGGGGTGACGGGAATCGAGGCCGAAACGATCCGGCGGGTGGCGGACGATTTCTGCGCGGCGCCCAGCGCGAGCGTCTACATGGCGACCGGTGTGAACCAGGGCCGGTTGGGCGCGCTGGCCTACTGGATGCTCACCATGGTGAGCCTGTTCTCCGGGAACCTCGGTCGTCGCGGCGGCAATATCTACTCCCGCGGCATCGCGGACGCGGTGCGCGGATCGAAGCGGCGGCGGGCCGATCCCTACTTCGACGGCCCGCTCGGGGAACTTCGCACGGTGAGCGGCGATCTGCCCGCGGCACTGCTGCCGGAGTTCATCGAGAATCCCGACGAACCCGTGCGCGCGCTGATCGTCGTCTCGGGCAACCCGCTGCTGTCGGTGGGCGGTGAAGCGCGCCTGCGCCGGGCCTTCGAGCAATTGGAGCTGATCGTGACGGTCGACCTGTACCGCACGGTCACCGGCGAGCTGGCCGACTATGTCCTGCCCGCCACGGACTGGCTGGAACGGGCCGACGTCAATTTCCTGAATACGCTGGGCGTAGCGCTGGAACCCTATGTGCAGTACACCCCGGCCGTCGTGCCGGCCGCGGGCGAACGCCGTGACGACTGGTGGATACTCTCCCGTATCCAGCAGGAACTCGGCGTATCGACACTGCTCGACGATCCGGATCCGGATCCGTTCGCCACCATCGACGCGACGCTGCGTGCCGCGGGGACCACCCTGGACCAGCTGGCGGCGATGCCCGCCGGGACCATGGTGCTGCCCGATGCCGACCCCGACCACGTGTTCGGCATCGCGGTCCAGCACGACGACGGCCTGATCGACTGCTGCCCGGAGCTCTTCCGACGGGCCTACGGGACCGCGGAGACGATCTTCGCGGAACTCGCGGCGGAGCCCGTCGACCAGCTCAAATTGATCACCCGGCGCACCCACCACATGGTCAACAGCTGGTTGCACAACCTGCCGGTCTTCGATCGGGAGATCCACCGGGGCAATCCGCTCTGGATGCATCCGCAGGACGCCCGCCGCCGGGGGCTGGTCGAGAGCGATCCCGTCACCGTCCGCAATCGGTACGGCTCGGTCGAGGCGGTAGTGCAGTACGACGAATCCCTGCGCCGCGGCGTGGTCGCCATGACGCACGGCTGGGGCCAGGGCCGCGCCGGTGGGCTCGGTGTGGCGCGGCGCAAGGCCGGGGTGAACGCGAACCAGCTCGCGCCCACCGGCCGGGACGGCTTCGACATCCTCAGCAACCAGTCCCAGCTCACGGGAATCAATGTCGACGTGGTGCGCGGTGGGACCGACGACCCGTGCCACGAACCGGAACAGGCGAGGTCGATCGAATGAAGCCCGGCAGAACTGGTCAGGCGACGAACGTCGAGGGGATCACCCCGCCGGATCGCGCCGCGCGTCGGCGGGTCGCGGTGGTCACCGGCGGCGGTCGGGGGATCGGGGCCGCGATCTCGCGCCGCCTCGCCGCCGACGGGTTCGCGGTGGCGGTCAACTACTCGTCGAGTGCACGGGACGCACAGCAGCTCGCCGAAGAGATCAACGCGACCGGGGGCCGGGCGACCGCGATCCGGGCCGATGTAGCCGATGCCGCCCAGGCGACGGAGTTGATCACGGCGACGACAGCCGCGTTGGGTGCGCCGACCGTGCTCGTGAACAACGCCGGCATGAATCTCGCCGGGTCGGCGCGGAAACAGTCGCCGCGGGATTGGGACCGGGTGATCGGGGTCAACCTCAGCGGGGCGTTCTACTGCACTCACGCGGCGTTACCCGAAATGTACGAAATTGGTTGGGGCCGAATTGTTTTCGTCAGCAGCCCGTCGGGTGGGCGCCGGCCCGCCCCGGGCATGAGCGCCTACGCGGCCGCGAAAGCGGGGCTGGTCGGGATGACGCGCACCATGGCGCTCGAGGTGGCCCGGCGCGGCATCACGGTCAATACCGTGATGCCGGGCTTCGTCGACACCGACATCATCGCCTCCGGCGGGCCGGGCGCGGCGCGGGATCTGGCGGCCAGTTGGCCACGGATCCCGGCCGAATCGGTAGCGGCGACCGTCGCGTTCCTGGTGAGCGAGGAAGGCGGACACATATCGGGCGAAGAGGTCGGAGTCTGGCTGGGCGGCCCGGTCGGGATCTGAATCCGGATCGTGGAGTCCGGGCTCGGAGGGTCGCCGGTCACGTTGAGCCGCGCAGTTGCTCGGCCGCGAGGCGTCCGAAACCGCCACTCGCGCCGGTCATGACGACTGTGCTCGATGTGTCCTTCCGGGAATCCGTGCGTGCCTCGATTCAGAGCACCGCGTAGGGATGGGTTTCGGCGCGCCCCTGGAACGACAGGATCCGCGGGTTCTGGATACGGCCCGCGCGGATCTCGATCGCGCGCCGGACGGTTTCGTTGCCGTCCCAGGCGTCCGGCCCGCCCACCACGATCGGCAGGTACTCCAGCAGCGCCTCGGAGTTCTCCCAGGTGGCCGAGTTCCACAGGTACGACGGGCTGTGGTCCACACCGTAGTAGTGCAGGTCGTCGCCGACGGTGAACATGGGGTCGGCGAACGACGTCGGACGCGACCATTCGAAGCCCATGCCCGCGTCGCAGGAGACATCGACGAACAGAGTCGAGCGGGCGAACAGTTCGAGATCGTCGTCCAGCACGAAGAGCAGCGGATTCTCGGTGTCCTGGAACATGCAGTTGACGATCACGTCGTAGTGGGCCAGCACCTCGGCCAGCGGTCCCGGTTCCGGGGATTTCAAAGCGAGCGTGTGGCGGGGGTCGTGGGGGTCGCGCTGAAAGGTCTGCATCCGCACCGACGCGAACGGTGAGGCGACCGCTGAAACGCTGCGCTGCGTCAGCACCGTCACATCGCTGATCCCGAGTGCCGACAGCGCGCGCACCGCGCCACGGGCAGTGGCGCCGAAACTGATGACCGCGGCGCGCAACCGCTTACCGTAGTCGCCGGTGAGACCCCGCAGCTGCAACGCGTGCAGGACCGAGCAGTAACCGGCCAGCTCGTTGTTCTTGTGGAAGACGTGCAGACTGAAATTCCCGTCGGCGGTCCAGTGGTTCATCGCCTCCCACGCGATCAGCGTCAAACGCCTGTCGACGGCCAACTGGGTGAGCCGCTGATCCTGCACGCAATGCGGCCACCCCCAGACAGTTTGTCCCGGATGCATGGCCTCGAGGTCTTCGGCCAGCGGTTTGGGCAGCAACAGCACATCGCAGTCGGCGAACAGCTCCGCACGCGTCCGATGTCCGGCGACCAACGGCGCCAGCCGCTCGTCCGAGTAGCCGAACCGTTCACCGTAACCGTGTTCGAGGAAGATACTCGCCCGGATCCCGGGGTCGATCCGGTCGAAGTGCGCCGGATGGATCGCGAGCCGGTGCTCGTCCTCCTTGCGGGAGGTCGCCACTACACCGAGCGTCAGTTGCTTCACTGTACGAGCCTACGCGTGGGCGGCCACCGCGGATTCCACGAAGCAGAACAGCGGCTCGGCCGGATCACGCCGCCGCGATCCACCAGGTCACGGGCTGAGATAGTGGTGCAGCAGGGTCGCCCGGCCGTCCGATGTGAACCAGTCTCCCCGCGCGCTGTGGATCCGCGTCCAGCCGGTCCGTTCGGACAACGCTATCGCCGCCGGGCCGCCTGCTTCGACATCGAGTACGGCCCGGCGCCCGGAGCGGGACGCCACCGGTGACGACGACGACCTTTCCGTGTAGTTCGTGCCCGTTGTCCACCTGGTTCCTCGATTCCGGCGCGTGCGGTTCTTGAGGTATAAATCTAAAGGTATTAGCTTTAGATGTCGACGGCCCGACGGTTTCGCAGGGGCCGTGACAGACGATCCGAGGGAATGCGACGTATGTCCGACCTGATCCAGACCGAGCATCCGCGGCCCGGCGTACTGCTGGTCCGCCTGAACCGGCCGGATGCGCTCAACGCGATGAACACCGACCTCATCGAGGCCCTGCACGAGGTGCTGGCCGCGGTGCGTGACGATTCGGAGGTTCGCGCGATCGTGCTGACCGGGAACGGGAAGGCATTCTGCGCCGGACTGGATCTGCGCGGCTACGGCGCCCCGCCCGGCGCCGCGGAGGGGGAGGGGCGGCCGCAGGCGGGTCTGCGGGTGCAGCAGCACATCGCCTCGCTCGTGGAGGCGTTCCGGGGCGCCCGACCGCCGGTGATCGCCGCGATCAACGGCGCCGCGGCGGGTGGCGGCATGGCGCTGGCGCTGATGGCCGATATCCGGATCATGGCCGATACCGCCGCGCTGCACGCCTCCTTCATTCAGCGCGGTCTCTCCAACTGCGATATCGGGGTCAGCTGGCTGCTGCCCCGGATGATCGGATTCTCCAGGGCCGCACAGATTCTGCTCACCGGACGGTCGGTCGACGCGGCGGAGGCCGAACGAATCGGGATCGTGTCCTCGGTGGAACCGGCCGACCGCCTGCTCGATGCGGCACTGGAGACCGCGGAGGCGATCGCCGGCAACAGTCCGTTCGGGGTGTGGATGACCAAAGAGGTCATGTGGTCCAACCTCGAGGTGCCCAGTCTGCGGGCCGCGATCGATCTGGAGAACCGCACCCAGATCCTCAGCGCCATGACCAAGGACCACCGGGAAGCCGTGCACTCGTTTCTCGAGAAGCGCCCGCCCGTCTACCGCAACCACTGACAGGGCAACAGAATGACCAGACGACAGAAGGGCGGACGGCGATGAAGGTCGGCATCGCGGCCGGGTACTGGGGTTCGGGGCCGCCGCGGCGGATGGAACAGACCGTCGCCGAAGCCGAGGCCCTGGGTGTCGACAGCTTCTGGACCGCGGAATCCTACGGATCGGATGCGCTGACTCCGCTGGCCTGGTGGGGCGCGAAGACGAGCCGGATCGCACTGGGGACCTCGGTGTGCCAGATCTCGGCCCGCACCCCGACGGCCCTGGCCATGGCCGCCCAGACCATCGACCATCTCAGCGGTGGACGGTTGATCCTCGGGATCGGCGCTTCCGGGCCGCAGGTCGTCGAGGGCTGGTACGGCCGGCCTTATCCGCGACCGCTGGAGCGCACCCGCGAGTACGTCGCGATCATGCGGGCCGTGTGGGCCCGGGACGAGCCGGTCAGCTATCAGGGCCGGCATTACGAACTCCCGTACACGGGCGGCACCGGGCTGGGTAAGCCGCTGAAGTCCATCGTGCACCCGCTGCGCCGCGATATTCCCGTCTACCTGGGAGCCGAAGGACCGAAGAACGTCGCGCTGGCCGCCGAGATCGCGGACGGCTGGACACCGCTGTGGTTCTCCCCCAAGAGCGACGACTTCTACCGGGCCGCACTCGCCGAGGGGTTCGCCCGGGAGGGCGCGCGGCGCGCGGCCGGCGACTTCGAGGTGGCCAATGTCTGCTGGCTGGTCGAGGACGATGATGTGGAACGTGCGGCGGCGCGACTGAAACCGGTCGTCGCGCTGTACGCCGGCGGGATGGGCGCCAAGGAGGCGAACTTCCACAACGACGTCTTCGTCCGGATGGGCTGGGGCGAGGCCTGCGCGGAGATCCAGGAGTTGTATCTCAACGGCCGGGCGGATCTGGCGGCGCAGGCGGTGCCCACGGCCATGGTGGAGGACGTCGCGCTCGTCGGACCCGTCGACAAGATCTGTGAGGACATCGTGAACCGCTGGAAACCGACCTGCTTGACCACGCTGATACTCGGCGGCTGGCCGCGCCCCGAATCGCGGGAGCGGATCCTCAAGGCGGTGCGGTCGTGACAGTGGATCCGCGAACTCCGGTACTCGTCGGCGGTGGCCAGATCACCGACCGCGCGGGCGGCCGCGAACCGGTCGACCTGATCGCCGACGCCGCGTTCCGGGCGGCCGACGAGGCGGGCAGCGCCCGGCTGCTCGCACTGGTCGACTCGGTACGGATCGTCGGCCTGCTCTCGTGGCGCTATCGCGATCCCGGTGCGCTCGTCGCGGCACGGATCGGCGCGGAGCCCGCGCACACCGGATATACGGGCAGCGGCGGCAGCACTCCGCAAGCTCTGGTCAACGCGGCCGCCGCGGACATCGCCGCCGGGCGCGCCGAGGTCGTGCTCATCGGCGGCGCCGAATCGTGGCGCACCCGGACGAAGCTGCGCGCCCAGGGGATTCGACCCGACTGGACCGTGCAGGACGACTCGGTGCCGTCCGCGCCGATGCTGGTTCCCGAGGTGCCGATGCGCTCGGACACCGAGAAACGCGCCGGGCTGGACCGGCCCGCGTACATCTACCCGCTGTTCGAACAGGCCTTGCGGATCGGCGCGGGCCGCTCGATCGACGAGCACCGGACGGCGATCGGGGAGCTGTGGGCGGGTTTCAGCAAGGTCGCCGCGACGAATCCGTATGCCTGGACGCAACGCGAGTACACCGCCGCGGAGATCGTGACGCCGAGTGCCGACAATCGGTGGATCGCGTCGCCCTACACCAAGCTCATGAACTCGAACAATATGGTCGAGCAGGGCGCGGCGGTGCTGCTGTGCTCGGTGGCGGTGGCCACGCGGCTCGGGATCGCCCGGGAGAACTGGGTGTTCCCCCAGTCGGGCACCGAAGCGCACGACACCTACGATATCGCCGCGCGCGGCGCGCTGGACCGGTCGCCGGCCATCCGCGTCGCGGGCGCCCGGGCGCTCGAATTGGCGGGTATCGGGCTCGACGATCTCACGCATATCGACGTGTATTCGTGCTTCCCGTCGGCCGTGCAGGTGGCGGCCCGGGAACTCGGACTCGCGGTCGACGATCCGGATCGGCCGCTGACGGTCACGGGTGGCCTGACCTTCGCGGGCGGGCCGTGGAACAACTACAGCACCCACGCGATCGCGGCATTGGCCACCCGGCTGCGTGAATCGCCCGGCTCGTTCGGGCTGCTGACCGCGAACGGCGGTTACCTGACCAAGCACGCCTTCGGCGTGTACCGGTCGGAGCCGCCGGCGGCGGGATTCCGGCGCGAAGATGTGCAGGCGGTCGTGGACCGGGAGCCGACGGTTCGTCCGGAACCCGGGTACGCGGGCCGCGCGACGATCGAGTCGTGGACGGTGGTCCACGACCGTGCCGGACAACCCGAGCGGGGCTTGCTCGCCGCGCTCACGTCGACTGGGCGAACGCTGGCGGCCACCGCGGAGCACGATGCCCTGCAACGCCTCGTAACCGCGGATGTAGCGGGTGATCGCATCGAGGTGGCGGCGGACGGAAGTTTCCGGTTTTCATAGCCTGACCTGGTTGGACGGTGCGCCCTTGTGGTCCGCCATTGACCAGGAAAACCTAAAGGCATAAGGTAAAAGTCGGTTGGTCGCCGGATGTCACGCGGCATCGACGGCCCCGGGGGAGCAAGGAGAGAGTCATGTCCGAAGAGGACTTCCGCGCGCTGTACGAGCGCCATGTCGGCCACGTCGTGAGCGGGAACATGAAGGCGGCACTGGCCGATATGGTGCGGGAGAACCTGCCCACCGTCTTCGACGGCGTCACCGTGCCCCGGGGCGAAGTCAACAGTTTCGAGATCAAGGACATCCGCGCCGAGGGCGACAAGCAGATCGGTGAGACGGTCTACGACACTCCCGAGGGCGTGATCGGCCTGCGCTCGATCTGGGAACTGCGCGAAGGCGCCTGGAAGGCCGCCGCGCTCGAGAACTTCCCCGCCGGGAACAGGGCATGAGCGAGTCAGGCCCGGAGGCGGCAGCGGAGCGTGACCACGCAGGGCCCTCGCTCGTGCCCAGTAGGCGCGGCATGAGCGAGTCAGGCCCGGAGGCGGCAGTGCGATACCTCCGCCTTCGCTGCGGCCTCCGCGTCGGAATCCGGACCGATCGCCGAGCGCAGCGATACGGACGGGGCAGAGCATGAGTGAGTCGAGTCCGGAGGCGGCAGTGGAGCGTGACGACGTAGACGCCCGTGTTCGCGAGTACCTCTGGGGGCCGGCCGCGGACGGTCTCGATCAGCCGTATTGGGACGGCCTGGTCGCGGGCGAACTGCGCCTGCAACGCTGCGGGAACTGCGCCGAGTGGATCTGGGGGCCGCAGTGGATCTGCGGCGCCTGCCACACCTTCGACCCCGGCTGGGCGGCGGTCGAAGCGGTGGGCACCGTCTACAGCTGGTCACGCAGTCACTATCCGTTCATCACCGAACTCGCCGACCGGACACCGTATGTGACGGTCCTGGTCGAACTGCCGGCCGCTGACAACCGCCGGGTCCTCGGCATCCTCACCGGCGACGACGCCGACGGGGTCCGGATCGGGCAGCGCGTGGTCGGGCATTTCGAACTCGACGAGGGCGCGACCTGGCCGCTGCTGCGGTGGCGGCGCGACAGCACAGAAGGAGCACGCTCGTGAGCACTGCGTCGCTACGCGGAGCCGCCGCGGTCGTCGGTGTCGCCGATCTGCACTACAAGCGGGGCGAGGCGCCGCACGGTGAGCTGCGGATGACCCTCGAGGCGATCGTCGCCGCGTGCGCCGACGCCGGGATGTCCCCGCGCGAGCTGGACGGGTTCGTCTCCTACGCCGGCGGCGGGCACGACGGCGCGATACTCGGCGCAGCGCTCGGCGTCGAGGAGGTGCGCTGGTCGAACATGATGTGGGGTGGCGGCGGCGGTACTGTCGCCGCCGCGCTCAACAATGCCGCGGTGGCCATCGCCACCGGCCAGGCCGAATGCGTCGTGGTGTTCCGGGCGATGGCCCAGGAGGACAGCGGCCGGCTCGGCTACGCGAAGTATTTCTACGGTCCGCACTATCTGGCGCACGGGGTCGGCTCGCCCGCCCAGGTGTGTGCGCTGCGGACCCAGCGGCTGCTCGAGCACGACGGGGTGCCGCGGGAGGCGCTGCGGGCCCTGGTGCTCGCCGCCTACCGGCACGCGCAGAACAATCCGACGGCCGCCGGATACGGCCGACCTCTCGACGAGGAGGGTTACGAATCGTCGCGGATGATCACCGAGCCGTTCCATCTCTACGACTGCTCCCGGGAGAGCGACGGCGCGGTGGCGCTGGTCCTGGTCTCCGCCGAACGAGCCAAGGCGATGCGTCCCGACGCCGCCTATGTGCTGGCGGGCGCCCAGGGCGCGCCCGGCGGCTACTCGTCGATCATCGACAACGACGATCTGTACACGAGCGCCGGATTCGCGGCTCGTCCCGGTCGATCCGGGGTGGCCGACCGGCTCTGGGCCGCGGCCGGGCTCGGGCCCGACGACGTCGATGTCGTGCAGGTGTACGAGAACTTCAGCGGCCCGGCGGTGGCCGCGCTGATCGACCACGGACTCGCCCCGGCCGGACCGTCCGCGGGCGAGGTGCTCACCGTCGACAACCTGACCGCGGGGATCGGAAAACTGCCCGTGAACACCAGCGGCGGCAATATCGCGGACTCTTTCGTCAACGGTATGGGACTCGCGGTCGAAGCCGTCCGGCAGATTCGCGGCACGTCGACCAATCCGGTTGCGGACACACATATCTCGCTGTTCATCGGCGGACCGATGGCGCCGCTGGTCAGCTCCACGCTGTTCGGCCGCGAAGACACCCTCTGACCATTCCCGCACTACCCGAGGACCGATATGGACACCACCCTGGACCGGCGCGCGCTGTTCATCGACGGCGAATGGGTCACTCCGCGTACCGATTCCACCGTCGAGGTGATCGAGGCGGCGACGGAGAAAGTGCTCGGCACCTCCGCGCTCGCGGAACAGGCCGATATCGATGCCGCCGTGGCAGCGGCCCGCCGAGCCCTGCCGGCATGGCGGGGGCTGAGCCCGGCGGACCGTGCCGCGCTGCTGGACGGATTCGCCGCGGCCCTGAAGGCGCGGGCGAAGCAGACCGCCGCGCTCACCAGCCGTGAGAACGGGATGCCGATCTCGTTGTCGATCGCCGTCAACGGCTACGCCCCGAGCCTCATGTTCGGGTATTACGCCGACGCGGTGCGCGATACCGTGCGCGATGAGGTGCGGCCGAGTGCTTTCGGCGGACGCACGGTAGTGCGCCGCGACCCGGTGGGTGTGGTGGCCGCGATCACCCCGTGGAACTATCCGCAGTCGCTGGCGGCGATGAAACTCGCGCCGGCCCTGGCCGCCGGATGCACCGTGGTGCTCAAGCCGGCTCCCGAAACCGCCTTGGACGCATTCGTTTTCGCGGAGGCCGCGCTGGAGGCGGGAATTCCGCCGGGCGTGCTGAACATCGTCCCGGGCGGGCGGGAGGCCGGTTCGTATCTGGTCGCGCATCCCGATATCGACAAGGTCGCCTTCACCGGATCCACCCCGGCCGGGCAGGCCATCGGTGAGGTGTGCGGGCGGCTGCTGCGACCGGTCACCCTGGAACTCGGCGGCAAATCCGCCGCTCTGGTCGCTGATGACGCCGATCTCGACGTCTTCACGGCGAATCTGCTCGAGGTCGCGTTGGTGAACAACGGCCAGACCTGCCATGCGAGTACCCGGATCCTCGCGCCCCGCAGCCGGTACGCGGAGGTCGTCGAGGCCGTCACCGAAACGGTGCGGAATCTGCGTATCGGTGATCCGCTGGATCGGCAGACCCAGATCGGCCCGCTGGTCAGCGCCGCGCAGCGCGACCGGGTGGTCGGCTATATCGACTCCGGGCGCTGGGACGGCTACCGGATCACCACCGGCGGCGGTATCCCCGCCGACCGGCCCACCGGCTGGTACGTCGAGCCGACGGTCTTCGAAGGCGTGCACAATGCCGCGCGGATCGCGCAGGACGAGATCTTCGGCCCGGTGCTCACGATCACCCCGTACGACGGCGAGCAGGACGCGATCGAGATCGCCAACGATTCCCGGTACGGGCTCGGCGGCACCGTGTGGACGACCGACGAGGAACGGGGGCTGGCCCTCGCGGACCGGATCCACAGCGGCACGGTGGGAGTCAACCACTATCAACTCGACCTGGACGCGCCGTTCGGCGGGGTCAAGGCTTCCGGCCTGGGACGCGAACTCGGCCCGGAGGGGCTCACCCCTTACTACACCACGAAGTCCGTCTACTTCGGTACGCGCTGAGCGGTACCACCGAAGGAGCCAACGATGACACTTCCGCTGCACGGCGTCCGGGTTCTCGACCTCACCGACAGCCTCGGGGAATCGAGTGGACGCTATCTCGCCGACCTCGGCGCCGAGGTGATCCGCGTCGAACCGCCGGGCGGCTCGCGGTCGCGCACGGCCGAACCGGTGCTCGACGGGGTGAGCATCCCGTTCGCACTGCGCAACGCCAACAAGCTCGGGATCACCGTCGACCTCACCACGGCGCCGGGCCGGGCCCGCCTGACCGAGCTGGCCCGTGACGCGGATATCCTGCTCGAGTCCCGGCCGCCCGGAGATCTGTCGGAGCTCGGTGTGGGTCCGGCCGAGATACGGCGTGCCGCACCGAGTCTGGTGTGGGTATCGATCAGCGGATTCGGCCAGGACGGGCCCTACCGTGACTGGCTGGCCACCGAACCCGTCCTCTACGGGATGTCGGGTGTGCTCTCCCGTTCCGGGGCTCCCGGCGCCGAACCGCTGCTTCCCCCGGCCGGTCTGGTCGAGGAGACCGTCGGTGTGCACGCCGCCTGGGCGGCGTTGCTCGCCTATCACCGCCGGCTCGACACCGGTCGTGGTGAGACCGTGGACATCTCGGCCTTCGAGGTAATGGTGCACGGTTTCGATCCGGGGTTCGGGACGCAGGGGTCCGCCGCGGCCGGGCGGTCGGAGGACTTTCCGCGTGGTCGCCCCGACGCGTCGAATTTCTACCCGGTTTTCCCGTGCCGCGACGGTCACGTCCGGATCTGCCTGCTGGCCAGGCGGCAGTGGCGCGGAATGTTCGAATGGCTCGGTGCGCCAGAAAAATTCGCGGATCCGAAGTACGACACCATTCCGGCCCGCTTCGCGGCCGCCGATTCCCTGCATCCCCTCATCGAGCGACTGTTCGCCGGGCACACCCAGGCGGAACTGGTCGCCGAGGGCGCCCGTCGCGGGGTACCGGTCGGGGGAGTGCACACGCTGACCGAAGTGCTCGCCACCGAACACTTCGATACGAACGGCTCTCTGGTGGACGCCGAGCTCGCCGTCGGCCTGCGTGCCCGCGTCCCTTCGGGCTACGTGTCGCTCGGCGGTCGCCGCGCCGGATTCCGCACGCGGGCACCGGAGCCCGGCGAGCACGATGCCCTGGACCTGACCCGAAGCCGCCCCGCCGCGACACCGGCCGGCGATCCGTCGGCCGCGCCCCTGGCGGGACTCAGAGTGCTGGACCTCGGTGTCATCGTCTTCGGCGCGGAACTGAGCCGGCAGTTCGCGGACTACGGCGCCGAGGTGATCAAGATCGAGAACGCGAATTTCCCGGACGGCCTGCGCCAGTCCAAACGCGGCGCCGCGCTGGCGGCCTCCGTCGCGTGGGGGCATCGGAACAAGCGCAGTCTCGGACTGGACCTGCGCAGTACCGAGGGCGTCGCGCTGTTCCGCCGCCTCGTCGCCGACGCTGATGTGGTGCTCGCCAACTTCAAACCCGGCACGCTCGCCTCGATGGGACTGTCCTACGAGGTTCTCGCGGAGATCAATCCACGCGTGGTCGTCTCGGAATCCAGTGCGTTCGGCAGTACGGGACCGTGGCGGGCCCGCCTCGGTTACGGACCGCTGGTCCGCGCCTCGTGCGGGGTGTCGGCGCTGTGGCGTTATCCCGACGACGCGGAACTGCTCTGCGATGGGCAGACGGTCTATCCCGACCATATCGCCGCCCAGGTCACCGCCGTATCGGTACTCGCCGCCCTGATCGCCCGCCGCCGCAGCGGCCGCGGCACCGATATCGAAGTCGCGCAGGCCGATACCGCGCTCGTGCAACTCGGGGCCCAATTGGTGACCGAGGGGCTGCGGCCGGGCACCGTGACCGCACCGGGGAACGCGGATCCCGGCGCCGCGCCGAGCGGTGTGTACGCGTGCGCGGGCGATGACGAATGGTGTGTGGTCACGGTGCGCGACGACAGCCAGTGGGCCGCACTGTGCGACCTGCTCGACCGGCCGGAGCTGCGGGACGACAGTCGATTCGCCACCGGGGCACAGCGCGTCGCGCACCGTGCCGCGGCGGATCAGCTACTCGCGCAATGGTTGCGTACGCAGGACCCGCGGACGGCCGCCGCGGCCCTCCAGCAGGCCGGGGTACCCGCCGGTGCCATGGTGCGGCTGCCGGAACTGCTCACCGACCCGCACCTGACGGCCCGCGCGACCTATACCGAGGTCGAGCACGAACTGTTGCCGATGACCCTGCCCGCCACCGCCCGTGCCGCCGCCTTCGCCGAGATCGCCGACCCTCCGGTCCGGCAGGCTCCCATCGCGGGCGAGCACACCCGGGAGGTCTGCGCCGGGGTGCTCGGGATGACGGAAACCGAGATCGACGAGATGGTGCGGGCCGGGGTTCTCCAGCCTCCGGCCACGGATCCGGCCCGCGTCCGCGAACCCGCCGCCGGCTAGCTCGGCCGGGCGGTTGTCGCCCTGCTCGGCGGAATGAGAGCGTTCCCCGTGGACGGGCCGGCGGCCCGGTTCGCCGGACGCCTCATCCGGCTGCGCGGGTGCGCGCGAGAATGATCGCGGCCAACTCGGCCGGGCGTTCCTCGGGAACCCAGTGGGTCGCGTCGAGGATTTCGTGGTCGAACGGGCCGGTCACGTATTCGGCGGTCAGCTCGGCGCCGCGTCGTGCGATGAAAACATCCCGGGTGCTGGATACGTGCGTGGTCGGCGCGCTGACCTTCTGACCGGCTCGCCGCCGGTCGACGATCGGTATCGCCCGGTACCAGTTCAGGGCGTAGTGCAAGGCGCCGCCGTCGACGATATCGCGGCGCAACCGAGCCAACTGCTCCTCGTCGAGACCCGACAGGGCGGCAGCACGGCGGCGCAGGCTCGTGTCGCCGGCCGAACCCGCCGCGCGAAAAGCCGCGGAAAGCACCACCTCGGGGATCCACGGCACCTGGAACAGCGCCATATAGCAGGTGCGCAGGGCTTGGCTACTGCTCACCAGGGAACGCGCGAAAGCCATCGGATGCGGTACCGAGATCGAGGTCAGCGTGCGGACCAGCTGCGGGTGCCGGGCGGCGGTGCTCCAGGCGACGGTCGACCCCCAATCGTGCCCGACGAGATGCACGGGTTCGCCGCCCAGCGCTGTGATCAGCGCCGCGGTATCACCGACCAGTGCGCTGATCCGGTAGGCGAAACGCCCGTCGGGCCGGGCGCCGGGCGAGTAGCCGCGCTGGTCGGGAGCGAGGGTGCGGTAGCCGCGTTCGTGCAGGAACGGGGTGAGCCGCGACCATTGCGCGGCCGTCTGCGGAAATCCGTGCAACAGCACGATCGGGATGCCGTCGAGTGGACCCTCGTCGATCACATCGAAGGTGAGTCCGTCGTTGACGAACGATGTCAACCGGGTGCCGGTGCGACCCCCGGACGGTGTATCGGCCTGCATGGTGAAACGCTACGGCACATCGTCTCGCGGTGCCCGGTCCGCGGACCGAGCGGGAGCGTCTTCACGGAGAGCGTCGGCCCGGCAGACTCCCATCGCGGGTGAGCACACCCGGGAGGCTGCGCCGGGTGTTCGGGAGGAATGACAGCGAAATCGACGCGCTGGTGCGGACCCGGGTTGTGCAACACCGGCGACGGACCCGGCTCCGGCCCGCGCGCCTCCCCGGCCGGAACCGGGTCGCCGGCGAACAGCCGGTGGTGGCCCGGGCCCGGCGAATCCGGTCTCGGCTGGCGGAACTGCTCGTGCAGTAAGGGTTTCAGGCCTTCAGGAGGTCGCGGTGGATGATCTCTTTCATGATCTCGTTGGTGCCGCCGTAGATCCGCTGGATCCGGTGATCCAGGTAGGCTCTGGCTACCGGGTACTCCATCATGTACCCGTAGCCGCCGTGGTACTGGACGCCGGAGTCGATGACTCGGCCCTGTAATTCGGTGGCCCACAGCTTCGCCTTGGCGGCGTCCACCGCGGTCAGCGTGCCCGCATTGTGCGCCCGGACGCATCGGTCGAGATAGGCCCGGGACACTTCGATAGCGGTCCGCAGTTCCGCGAGATCGAAACCCATACCTTGGAATTCGCCGATCCGCTTGCCGAACGCGCTGCGCTCGCGCACGTAGTCCATGGTCCAGGTGAATACCGCCTCGGCGGAGACCTGCGCCGCGATGCCGATCCCGAGTCGCTCCAGGGGCAGCGACCGCATCAGGTAGGCGAATCCGGCGCCGCGGTCCCCGAGCAGGTTCGCGGCGGGCACGCGGACATTGTCGAAGAACAGTTCGGCGGTGTCCTGAGCGTGCAGGCCCACCTTGTCGAGCTTGCGGCCGCGGCTGAAACCGGGAGTACCGTCCTCGACCACGACCAGGCTGAACCCCTTCGACCCGGCGTCGGGGTCGGTCTTGGCGAAGACGATCACCAGATCCGCGAGGATGCCACTGGTGATGAACGTTTTGGCGCCGTTGATGATCCAGTCGTCGCCGTCGCGGACCGCGGTGGTGGTGATCGCGCGCAGATCGCTGCCCGCGCCGGGTTCGCTCATCGCGATCGCGCCGATCGTCGCGCCGGTGACGAAACCGGGCAGCCAGCGGCGGCGCTGCTCGTCGTCGGCGTGCCGGAGCAGGTAGTTCAGCACGATGTCGTCGTTGGTCGAGAAGCCGGACTGCAGCGCCGAGGCGCCGGCCCGGGCGATCTCCTCCTGGATGATCACCCGATACCGGTAATCGGTTTCGGCGGGACCGCCGAACTCCTCGGGGACGGACAGTCCCAGCAGGCCCTGGCGGCCGGCCGCGAGCCAGATATCCCGGTCGATCAGCCGCTGCGCGTCCCACTTCTCCATATTCGGCACGACGTGCTTGTCGACGAATCCACGCACCGAGGCGCGGAACAGTTCGTGGTCGTTGTCGAAGAGATCGCTCTCCACTGTCGGTACTCCTTGGTTCGGGTGGCCCGGCTCAGGGCTGGGCGAGAAGTGTTTGCACGCCGCGGCGGAACACCTGGTTGGCCACCTCGTTGCGGCCCAGGATCATCCGTCCGGCGTTCGCGCTGGCCATACTCACCTGGGAGTCGCGCAGCAGCGGGAAATCCTCGGCGTGCAGGACGGCCAGCAGGATCTCCCAGTTCTTGTCCCAGATCCGGGTCCAGCGTTCCTCGGTCATCTCGGTGTCCTCGACCTTGGGCACGATCAACCGCATCTCCATCCGGCTGCGCTGCGGGTCGGTCGGATGGGGCCGGAAGGTGAGCAACTGGAAATGGTCAGGTTGGCGCAGCAGTGTGCTGTTGGGCAGCAGGAAATGGGTTTCGGTGACATGGCCGGCCAGGCTGGTGTCGCCCGGGTCCTCCTCGATCCACCGGTCGATCGACTTGCGCGGCGCGATGAAGCGGCAGTGCCGGCCGAAATCGTCGAATGCCAGCACATTGGTGTGGATGTGCTTGGCGGCGGTGTTGGGATGCGCGTACTGGATGTGGTAGCCGTCCAGGAAGGCATCCTGCATGATCTTCCAGTTCACCGGCTCGTCGAAACCCTCGGACCGGACGGTGACCAGTGCGGAAAGGTCGTAGGAGGCGAGGACCGCGTCCATCTCCGGGCCCAGCCAGGCCGCGACATCGATCTCGGCGTCGGCGTCGTCGACCACCCAGATGAAGCCGTGCCGCTCCTCGGTGGGTAGTGCGATCAGGCCCATCTGCTCCCGTTCGGCTTCGCCGAAGGTGTTGTCGCGGGTGATGGTGCGCAGGCTGCCGTCGGTGTCGTAGGACCACCGGTGGTACGGGCAGGAGAAGAGGCGGCACCGCCCCTTTTCCTCCTTCTCGACCATGGCTCCGCGATGCCGGCACAGGTTGACGAGCGTTTTCACGCCCCCGTCGCGCTGGCGGACCACGATCACGTTGTTCCGCGGCAACTGCAGGGTGAAGAAGTCGCCGGCCCGTGGGATCTCGGATCCGTGCGCGACGATGCTGGGCACCCGGCCGAAGACCAGATCGCGTTCGCGCTTGGCGATCGCGGTATCGGTGAACTCCTCCGGCCGGAACCAGGTGGTGTGTTCGAACTCGTCGGTGGTGTCGTTGCGCAGATGCTCGAGCGTGCGGCGAATGCGTTCCTCGCGGGGTGCTCCGACCTCGGTCATCGGGTTACCTCCATTCTCGTGCGCGGCGGTGTCACCGCCGCGCGATCATTGCCTAAATCTAAATGAGTTAGTTTTAGCTGTAAAGCCCGGGTCTTGTCTCCGGAAACCGACTACCGTTAGATTTAGCCACCGATTCCGCTCGCTGAGGAGTACGGATGATCTCTTACCGATGGCGCGCCGCACTGGACGAGGACGAGCGCGCGCAGGTGCTGGCGCTGGTGCGCGCGGCGGCCGGCTACGACGCCGAGGCCGGATTCTCGACGATCGATCCGCATGCGGTCGGCGAACGATCCGACGATCCGGTCCGGGTCGCGCATCTGCCGATCCGGGCCCGGCGGGATCTGAGCATCCGCGCCGACGCTCCCTGGGTGACGGTCGCCTACCTGAATCTGGTGGTCGACGCGGAAGGTCTCGGCACCGTGCGTTTCGTGGTGCACCCGGACTACCGATCGCGGGGCATCGCCACCCTCCTCGTCGAAGAGCTGGGCCTGGACACCTCCCCGGCCGGCGGCTGGGCGGGAACCGGCGCGCGTGCGCTGCGTGCCTGGGCGTACGGCAGTCATCCCGCGGCCGAGCGGCTCGCGACGCGATTCGGCATCTCGGTGGTCGAACGGCGCTGGACTCTGGTCCGGCATCTGTCCGGACCGTGGGCGGTGCCGCTCGCCGAGGTGGACCCCGGCCGGGCGGTCCCCGAGTCTGTTCCGGTCCGCCCCGGCGACGAGGTCGCCGAGTCCGCGGCGGTGTCGCCCGCATCCGACGGTGAGTCGCTGCACGGGCAGGGCCGGGTGATCGCCGTGCGGGACTCGCAGGGTGCGGTGGGGGCGATCCGATTCGATACCGAGTTGGTGGCACACGCCGAATTCCGGGCGGCCTGGATCGGCGGTGTCGCCGTCGCGGAACGAGCCGCGGACGGGGATCTGGGGTCGGCACTGCTGGGACGCGCGCTGGGGGAGATGCGCGCCGCCGGTGCCCAGCTGGCGCTCGTGCAAATCGATCCTCGCGATGAGCGAGATGTCCGGATGTGGCGATTGCAGTGGTTCGAGCAGGAGGACGCCCATGTTCGATACGGCGTCGGTGCTACATGAGATAAAGAACGTTTCTTGTTTTATGTTGACCAGCTCGTTATCCCGCAGTACCGTGTTGTGACGCCACTCACAGCCACTCGGCACACACACTTCCCGCTTCCGCGGTCGTCACCGCGGACCGGACGGCGGCCCGATTCGGAACTGCACCCCGTCCGGTCGGCCGGAAATCGAAAAGCACAGCGAGAGAGAGAAATTCATGAAGCGTCTCGAAGGCAAGGTCGCGTTCATCACCGGTGTGGCGCGTGGGCAGGGACGGTCGCACGCCGTCCGCCTCGCGGAAGAAGGCGCGGCGATCATCGGCATGGATATCTGTGCCCAGATCCCCTCGGTCTTCTACCCGATGGCCACCGAGGAGGACCTCGCCGAGACCGTCCGGCTGGTCAAGGAGGCCGGCGGGCAGATCGTCACCACCATCGGCGACGTCCGCGATCGCGTCGACGTGCAGCGGGCCTACGACGCGGGCATCGAACAATTCGGCCACGTCGACATCGTCGTGCCGAATGCCGGCATCATGCCGGTGCTCGACCAGGGCAGCGAGCCCCAGGCGTGGCACGACGCGGTCGACACCATGCTCACCGGTGTCTGGCACGCGCTGGAAGTGACCGTGCCCGGCATGATCGAACGCGGCGAAGGCGGTTCGATCGCGATCACCAGCTCGGCCGCCGGACTGCGCAGTATCGGGTTGAGCACCTTTCCGGGGCAGGCCGGATACTCCGCCGCCAAGCACGGAGTCGTCGGTCTCATGCGGCTGTACTCGAAGCAGCTCGCCAAGCATTTCATCCGCGTCAACACCATTCACCCGACCGGCGTCAACACCCCGATGGTGGCCAATGCCGAGTACGGGGCGTTCGTCAACGCGCACCCCGAAGTCGCCAACGACGACGCGTACAAGAACCCGATGCCGGTCGAGTTGATCGAGGCCATCGATATCAGCAACGCGCTGGTATTCCTCGCTTCCGACGAGGCCCGCTACATCACCGGCGTCACCCTCCCGGTCGACGCCGGCTACAACAACCGCTGAGGAAGGCCCGATATGACCATTACAGACACCCTTGCCTCGGCGCCACCGGTCGCCGACCGCGCACAGGTCTTCATCGGCGGCCGCTGGGTCGATTCGACCGGCGACGAGTGGATCGAACTCGTCGACCCGTGGAGCGAACAGACGGCCGCCCGGATCCGCAGTGCCACAACTCAGGACGTCGAACGCGCGGTGGACGCCGCCCGCCGGTCCTTCGACTCCGGTGTCTGGTCCGGTAAATCCATGTCGGAGCGGGCCGAGGTGATCGACGAGATCGCCACCCTGCTCGAGCGGCGACTCGACGATCTCACCACCATCGGAGTGCTCGAAGTGGGCGTCCCGATCACGGTGAGCGCCGGGACCCAGCAGATGAGCGTCGGCCTTTTCCGCGCGGTCGCGGCGGAGGCGCGCGACTTCACACCGCGCGAGGACCGGACTCGCGCCGACGGCGGGGTATCGCGCATTCTCGCGGAGCCCACCGGGGTCGTCGCCGCGATCATTCCCTGGAACGGGCCGATCGGAACCATCGCGTTCAAGGTCGCGCCCGCGCTCGCGGCGGGGTGCTCGGTCATCCTCAAGGGCGCGCCCGACGCGCCGTTGTCCCCGGCCGTGTTCGCCGATGTGATCGCCGAACTCGTGGCCGCGGGCAAGATCCCCGAAGGCGTGGTCAGCGTGCTGATCGCCGACCGGGAGGTCTCGGAGAGCCTGGTTACCAACCCCGGCGTCGATCACATCACTTTCACCGGGTCCACCGCCGCCGGACGGCGGATCGCGGCACTGGCCGGTGCGCGGATCGCGCGAGTGTCCCTGGAACTGGGCGGGAAATCCGCGGCGATAATCCTCGACGACGCGGACCTGGACCATGTTCTGCAGTCATTGCCGATGGGCGGCTGCATGCAGTCGGGACAGGCGTGTATCGCGCTGACCCGGGTACTGGTCTCACGAGCGCGCCACGACGAGGTCGCGGCCGCGCTTACCGCCGCCTATTCGGCACTGCCGATGGGCAACCCGTGGGCGCCGGAGAACTTTCTCGGCCCCCTTGCCGGGCAGCGTCATTACGAACGTGTGCAGGGCTATATCGACGCCGCCGTGCGGGACGGGGCCACCGTCCTCACCGGAGGCGGCCGCCCGGACGAACTGACCCAGGGGTACTTCGTCGCCCCGACCCTGATCGACGGAGTGCGCAACGATATGCGCATCGCCCGGGAAGAGGTGTTCGGTCCCGTCATCTCGCTCATCACCTACGAGGACGAGGACGACGCGGTGGCGATCGCCAACGATTCCATCTACGGCCTCTCCGGCGCGGTGTACACCGAGGACGTGGACCGCGGTTACGCGCTGGCCCAGCGGATCCGGACCGGCACCGTGAGCGTCAACGGTTCGGTCATCGATTTCACCCTGCCGTTCGGCGGATACAAGCAGTCCGGTATGGGGCGCGAGGGCGGAGTCGAGGGTCTCGCGGAGTTCTTCGAGACGAAGACCGTGCACATGCCCGCCCCGGCGCAATAGCCGAGACCGACGCGGCCGTGGCCGGCACGAGTTCGCCTTGATCTCGTACCGGCCACGAGTCGTCCTCGAACAACCGACGCGCAGGTGCCTGCCGGACTCCGTGTCAGGTCTTCCGATCAGCCGGGGTCGCGCCGGAGCCTTCGTCGGCCCGGTCGATGTCCCGTGCGAAGTACAGCTCGGTCGACTTCCGCCTGGCATCGTGGGTCGTGATCCGGAACAGCGTGAGCGACACGTCAGTACCGCACCGGATCACCCGATACGTTCTCAGGCGATGACGACCGCCGCGTCCACGGTCGCGTCCGCATTCCGCACCACACCGTGCAGGAAGCTGCGCACCATCTCCTCGAACAGCTGCTTCGAGGTCATCGTGTTGTCCGCCAGCGCCTCGGCGAGCACGGGCTGTGACGCCGCGTCCACGTTGGGGAAGATCGTCGTGCGGGTACTGGGCCCGCGCATCGCTTCGGTGAGCGCGGCGCCGAGCGTGAGCCGCTCCATCCCGTCGAGGATCTGGACGTGCAGGTGGGAGGGCACACCCGAATCCGCCAGGAAGCGGGCGGTTTCCTCATAGGTGCTGATCAGCAGGTCGCGCGGCAGGTACTGCAGCAGGATCGGCGCGGCGTTGCGGTGCCGCAGAATCGAGCGGCGGAAGTTCAGCGCGAGAGCGACGAAGAACTCGGGCCAGTCCGGGCCGGGTTTGCGGCGGGGGATGGTGCCCGCACCGGCTATCTGGCGGGCCACCGCGGCCAGGATCTCCGACTTGTCCGTGAAATGGTGGTACAGCGAGGGCGCGCGCACACCCAGATGTTTGGCGAGTTTCGGGAGGCTGAATGCGTCCAGACCCTCGGAGTCGATGATCTCGATGGAGGCCGCCACCACCGAGGAGCGGCTTATCAGAGGTTGCGACGGTCGGGGCATATCGGGCTTTCCACTCGGGTCGCGCCAGGAGATTTACCTAGCGTCGTGAGGCTGATCGTAACGTGTGGCCGGTCGGGCGCCGGGCTACGCCACTGTCTCGTCGAGGAATCCGAGCAGGCCGTCGGTCAGCACGTCGTTGTCATCGCCGCTGACCATGTGCCCGGCGCCGTCGACCGCGATATGACGTGCGTGCGGGATCAGGTCGAGCAGGTCGCGTACGCCGTCGGATCCCACGACATCGGATTGCGTTCCCTGGATCAGCAGCGTGGGCACGGTGATCCGCTGTGCCGCGGCACGCGCTCGATGCTCACGGTGCGCGGCCCGGTCGGGGGCGTTGTCGCGGTGGCTGATCATCCGTGGATCCCAGTGCCAGTACCAGCGACCTTCGCGCAGCCGGAGATTCTTGCGCAGCCCGTCGGGACGAGGCGGTCGCCGCCGGTGCGGGTTGTAGGCGGCGACGGCCGCGGCCGCCTCGTCGAGCGTGTCGAAACCGGACAGGCCCTCGCGCATGAACGCGGTGACCCGGTCGACGCCCGCACGCTCGGCCCGTGGGGTGATATCGACCAGCACGAGGGCGCGCGCGAGGTCCGGATGTGCGCCCTGGGCGAGGAGACTCGCCATCCCGCCCATCGACGCGCCGACCAGTACGGGCGCTCGATCCAGCTCGGCGACGAGTGCGATGAGATCCCGGGCGTGGGCGGCCAGGGAATAGTCGCCGTCCGCCGCCCACTCGCTGTCGCCGTGCCCACGGGCGTCCACGGCCAGGGCGTGCCAGCCGTGGTCGGCGAGATGAATGCCGGTGCGCCGCCAGGAATGCCGGGTCTGGCCGCCGCCGTGCAGTAACAGCACGGTGCCGCGATCGTCGTTCGCGGGTTCGAAACGGTCCGCGACGAGGGTGACTCCCGCGCCCGGTAGCTGCACGACGGTGCTGGTGCCGGTCATCTCAGATCTCCTTGGTGGGCTCAGTGGCCGGATGTTCCACCGTCGACCGCGAGGGTCGACCCGGTGATGTACCCCGATGCGGCACTGGCCAGGAACACCACGGCCGCATCGATTTCGCGCTGGGTGGCGGTGCGGCCGAGGGAGCATCCGCGCAGGAATTCGTCCAGGGTGTCGCCGTGCATCTCGCCGATCATGTCGGTGTCGACGAACCCCGGGGCTATCGCGTTGACGCGGATGCCTTTTCGTCCGGACCACTGGTGCGAGAGATCCCGCGTCAATCCGATCAGGCCCGCCTTGCTGGATGCGTAGGCGGCCTGTGGCAGCACCGATTTGATCAGCCCCAGCATGCTCGCGACATTGACGATGCTCGATCCCGGTGCCATCACCCGGGCGCACGCCTGGGCCGTCCAGTAGGCGCCGAACAGATTGACCTCGACCACGTTCCGGTAGTCCTCGGGGCGTTCCCGGGTCGCGGGTGCGGCGTGGGTGACCCCGGCATTGTTGACCAGGATGTCGAGCCGGCCGAATTCGTCGATCGTCGAACGCGCCAGGGTGTCGCACTGGTCGGGGTCGGTGATATCGGTGGGGACCGCCAGGCACCGTCGACCCAATTCGGTGACGGTCGCCGCGACCAGTTCGAGTTTGTCGCGCCGGCGGCCCGCCACCACGATATCGGCGCCCGCCTCGGCCAGGGCACGCGCGAAGCCCGCACCCAAACCGCTGCCCGCCCCGGTCACCACGACCACGCGTCCGGTCAGGCGGAACAGGTCGAGCACCGATTCCCTCGGCGGAGTGCCTGTGTCCATATCCGGACTCCCATCGTTCGTATGGCTAACTGTATTAGATTTACCATCAGATCGTGGTTCTTGTGTAGTCGATCTACGTCGCTCTTGCCTCGCATTAACCTAACAGCATAAGATTTACAGAATCGTGTTTCGAGTGGATGGGTAGGGCGATGAGCGAGAGTCGGGTACCCCGCCGGATGCGGGTGGTCGGAAAAGAGCCGGCCGCGGACGGAGTCGTCACCGTGACGCTTGCTGATCCGGACGGTGCCGCGGTCCCGGAGTGGGCGCCCGGCGCCCATATCGACCTCGTGCTCGGGGACGTCACCCGCCAGTACTCGCTGTGCGGCGATCCGGCCGACCGAACCGCGTGGCGGGTCTCGGTGCTGCGCGAACCGAACGGGCGCGGCGGATCGGTGTTCGTGCACGACAAGCTGGATGCCGGTGACCTGATCGAGGTCGGCGGACCCCGCAACAATTTCGCGCTCGTCGCCGCCCCGTTCCATCTGTTCGTCGCCGGGGGCATCGGCATCACACCGTTGCTGCCGATGCTGCGACAGCTCGACGAGCACGGTGCGCCGTGGCAACTGCTCTACGGCGGCCGGTCGCGCGCGAGCATGGCCTTCGCCGCGGAGCTCGCCGCGCGGTACCCCGCGCAGGTGCGGCTGTGCCCGCAGGACGAGTCCGGCCTGCTCGACCTGGACGCGGCGCTGGACGGCGCGGCGGCGGGCGCGGCGGTGTACTGCTGTGGTCCCGAACCGCTGCTGCGGGCGATCGAATCGGCGTGCATCGGGCGCGCGGACCTCGCCCTGCATGTCGAACGGTTCGCGCCCAAGGAGGTGGACGCTTCGCCTGCCGGTGCGTTCGAGGTCGAATTGGCGCGCAGCGGCGCGGTGGTGGAGGTCGCGGAATCGGAGTCCGTACTCGACGCTCTGCAACGCAGCGGCGCGGCCGTGGACTTCTCGTGCCGGGAAGGTACCTGTGGAACGTGCGAGGTGGCGGTGCTCGCCGGTCGGCCCGAGCATCGGGATTCGGTGCTCACCGAAGACGAGCAGGAAGCCAACGACGCCATGATGATCTGCGTTTCCCGTAGCCGCACGCCCCGTCTCGTCCTCGACCTCTGACCGTCGCTCGACCCGATTTCCCAGGAGGTACCGTGTCCCAGTCCGAGCCCGCCGCGCTGTACGAGGTGCGTGACCATATCGCGGTTGTCACGCTGAATCGGCCCGACGCCCTCAATGCCGTGAACTCGGCGCTGTCCGTGGCGGCCGGGGCGGCGCTCGACCGGGCGGCGAACGACCCCGAGGTGCGCGTGGTCGTGATCACCGGCGCCGGCCGGGCCTTCTGTGCCGGAGCGGATCTGAAAGAGATCGCGGCCGGCAGGAGCGTCTACGACCCGGCGCATCGCGACCGTGATTTCGCCGGGATCGTGCGGCACTGGATCCCCAAACCGGTGATCGCGGCGGTCAATGGTTTCGCGCTGGGCGGCGGTACCGAGATCGTATTGTCCGCGGATCTCGCGGTGATCGACGAAGCCGCCGCGCTGGGGTTGCCCGAAGTGCGCCGCGGGCTGATCGCCGCCGCGGGCGGGCTGTTGCGCATTCACCGCCAGGTGCCCGCCAAGGTGGCGGCCGAGATCGCGTTCACCGGGCAGCCGATCTCCGCGGCGCGTGCCTACGAGCTCGGCTTGGTCAACCGGGTCGCCGCCTCCGGTACCGCGCTCGCGGTCGCCCTCAAGCTGGCCCGGGTCATCGCCGCCAACGCGCCGGTATCGGTCCAGCAGAGCAAACGGGTGCTGCACGACAGTGCGGCGACGGATACGGGCTGGTCCGCCGCGGAATGGGATGTCAACCGGGCCGCGGCGAAGGTGGTGATGGCGAGCGAGGACGCGAAGGAGGGGCCGCGTGCTTTCGCCGCGAAACGGGAACCCCGATGGACCGGGCGCTGACCGGGCCGGTCGGTGGTTTGCCCGTCGTTCGCGGTGGCCGCCATCCGTTGTTTATCAAAATACAAAATTTGATTGACGTCTCACAGCTCGGTCTGTAGCGTGGATCACACGGCGACCGGTCCGATCCGGCAGCCTCGACTCAGCACCGTGACTCCGCTGCCGGTGCACCTCGACTCGAATCATCAAGAATCACTGACGCCGGATGCCGGTCGTCGCTTCATGGGCAAAGGAGCTCAGCTGTGAAACTCCAGGACAAAGTCGCGATCATCACCGGCGGCGGATCGGGCCTCGGGCGGCAATCCGCCCAGCTGTTCGCCTCCGAGGGCGCCCGGATCGCCGTGGTCGATATCGACCCGGAGCGGGCCAAGGGAACTGTCGAGCTGGTGCGTGAACAAGGCGGGACCGCGATCGCCGTGGTCGCCGACGTCAGCGTCAAGGCCGAGATCACCGACGCCGTGGCCGCGACCGTCGCGGAGTTCGGCAAGCTCGACATCATGTTCGCCAATGCCGGCGTGGTTTCCCGCGGTGGCGTTCCGTCGGTGGCCGGAGGCGAACAGGTCGCGTTCGAAGACCTCACCGAAGCGGACTGGCAGCATGTGCTCGGGGTCAACCTGAGCGGCGTCGTGTACTCGGCGCAGGCCGCGGTGCCCGCGCTGGAGGCCAACGGCGGCGGCGTCATCCTCGCGACGTCCTCGGCCGCCTCGATCGCCGCCTATCACAGCATCGCGATGTACTCGGCGACGAAAGCCGGCGTCAACGGCCTGGTGCGCGGTCTGAGCCTGGACCTCGGCGCCCGCGGCATCCGCGTCAACGCCATCGCCCCCACCCACGGAATGTCCCCGAACTTCCTGGCTCCGGCCGGTACTCCGGTCGTCGGCAAGTCCTACGAGGAGACCGCCGGTCCGTGGCAGCCGGGTATCTCGCCGATCCCTCTCAAGCTCAACCGTCCGCCGTCGCTGCTGGACAATGCGCGCGCGGCCCTCTTCCTGGTATCCGACGATTCCGCCTACATCTCCGGGGTCACCCTGCCCACCACCGACGGCGGCACGCTGTCCAGGGTCGCGATGTGGTTCGACGAGGACCGCGGCTTCACCGAGGCCTGAGCCGCCCGGGCAACGCCGACGCCGTTCACAGGAGAAGGACAACGATGGCTGCGACAATCGGATCGGCCCTACGCTGGTGGGCCGATACCAAGGGAGATCAACGCGCACTGATCGTCGAGGACGAGGCGCTGACCTACCGGGAACTGCAGGACTGGTCGAGCCGGGTGGCCCGCCGGATCGCCGACGCCGGGATCGCGCCGGGTGAGCGGGTGGGCGTGCTCGGTCCGAACTCGCTGGTCTGGCCGGTGCTGGCGCTCGGGGTGCTCAAGGCGGGGGCGGTGCTCGTACCGCTGAACCCCCGGTTGAAACCTGCCGAACTGCGCAAGGTGCTCGACGATTCCGGCGCGGTGCTGACCATCGCCCCGGTCGAATTCGCCGGGCAGATCGAACGGACACTCGAGCTGGGGCAACCCTTCGAGGCGCGCTTCTTCGAAGAATTCGCGGTATTGCGGGCCGGTGGCCGCGACGACTTCCGGATCGACACCGAGCGCGACGATCCGGTCGCGCTGTTGTTCACGAGCGGCTCGACCGGTTTGTCGAAGGGCGTCGTCTGTACCAACCGGACCCTGCTGGACATCGTCTTCGAGGCCACCCTCACCGAAGAGGGTCTGCGGCCCGGATCGACCGCGCTGCTGCTGCTTCCGCTGGTGTTCACTCCGGGCGTGGTCTGGGGCCTGGTCATGGCGGTGGTGCTGGGCAACACCCTCGTGATCGAAAAGGAACTGCGACCCGAACGAGCGGTCGCGCTGATCGGCGAGCACCAGGTGAACACCCTGTTCGGGGTGCCCCTGGTATTCGAGGCGATCGCGCGGACTCCCGCGTTCGCCGAAACCGATGTCTCGTCACTGCGCACCGCCATCGTGGGCGGCGCGGCCGTATCACCCGCGTTGCTCGAGACCTGGGCGGACAAGGGTGTAGCGCTGCGCCAGATCTACGGTATGACCGAGGCCGGCGGTGTCGCGACCGCGACCGTCCGCGCGGAGGCGTTCACCCACCCCGGCACCTGCGGCAGCGGCTCGATCTTCACCGAGCTGAAGGTGATCCGCCCGGACGGCAGCGATGCCGAACCGGGGGAGGAGGGCGAGATCGTGCTGCGCGGCCCGGGGGTCACCCCCGGCTACTGGAACGATCCGCAATCCACCGCACAGGCGCTGCGCGACGGCTGGCTGCACAGCGGCGACCTGGGCACCCGCGACGAATCCGGCCGGGTGAAATTCGTCGATCGCATGAAGGACCTCATCATCACCGGCGGTATCAACATCTCTCCGGTCGAGATCGAGCGGGTCATCGGCGAACTCGACGGTGTGGACGAGGTGGCGGTGATCGCCGCCGCGGACGAACGGTTCGGCGAGACGCCGGCCGCGATCGTCACCGCCGGTGGCGGGCTCGACGCGGCGGCGGTCGTCGCGCACTGCGATCGACTGGTGGCCGATTACAAGGTGCCCCGCTATGTCGTGATCCGGTCCGAACCGCTGCCCCGACTGCCCAACGGGAAGCTCTCCAAGACCGCGATACGCGACGAATACCGAGACGTCACCACCCGATTCGAGAAAGTGCGTTGAGTTCCATGACCCCGGATGCGGTGCACGACGAGCCGGTGCTGCTCGAACGCGACGGTGAGATCGCGATTCTGCGGTTGCACCGGCCGGATCGGCTCAATGCCTTCACCGACGAGATGTGCGAGCGGGTGATCGCCGCCATGGACCGGATCGACGCCGACGATACGGTGCGTGCGGTGGTGCTGACCGGAAGCGGGCGCGCGTTCTGCGCCGGCGCCGATCTGGCCGCCGGTGGCGACACCTTCGTCCTGGGCGACGACCCCGATACCGGGGGCGCACCGGCGGACCAGGGCGGGCGTGTCGCGCTGCGGCTGTACCGGGCGACCAAGCCGGTGATCGCGGCGATCAACGGCCCGGCAGCCGGCGTGGGAGTCACCATGACATTGCCGGCGGATATCCGGATCGCCTCGGATACCGCCAAATTCGGCTTCGTCTTCACCCGGCGCGGCATCGTCCCGGAAGCCTGCTCGTCGTGGTTCCTGCCGCGTATCGTCGGCATCTCGACCGCGTTGGAGTGGACGCTGGGCGGGCGGATGGTCGGCGTCGACGAAGCCTGTGCGCGGGGACTGGTGCGTGAGATAGTGCCGGCCGACCGGATACTGGCGCGCGGGATCGAACTCGCCCGCGAACTGGTCTCGGGAACCGCGCCCGTCTCGGTGGCGCTCACCCGCCAGTTGATGTGGAGAATGCTCGGCGCGGACAGTCCCGAGGCGGCGCACCGGGCCGACTCACTGGCCGTCTATCTGCGGGGCGCCTCCGGCGATGCCCGGGAAGGCGTCGAATCCTTCCTGGGCAAACGCGACCCGCAATTCCCCGATCGCGTCTCCGCGGGACTACCCGACCTGTTCGGTGAATCCGCGCCGGAGACCTGATTGCTACCATTCCCCAGGCCCGGCGTCCGGCCGGGCTGCCGACAGGAGGGGTGCGACGATGGCTCGACGGCGTACCGGAAGCGTCCTCAGCGAGGACCCCGCGGAGGCGCGCCGCCAGATCCTCGCGGCCGCCGAGGTCGTCTTCGAACGTTACGGCGTCGCCAAGACCACGATGGATGATATCGCGAAGGAAGCCAACGTTTCCCGACCGACCGTCTACCGCTACTTCGGTGACCGGGACACGCTGATCACCGCGCTGATCGAGATCCGCGCCCGGGCCATGTTCACCCGCGCTCGGACTTTCCTGCGCGAGCGTGCGACCTTCGTCGAGCAGATCGTCGACGGTCTGATCTACCTGGTGGACACCGGTCGCAAGGACCCGTTGGTGCGACTGATCGTCAGCCCCGAGCACATGGATCTGGCCACCGCCCTGGTCGGCAGCTCCGAGCTCGCGGCCCGGCTCACCGAGGAGATGTGGGCGCCGGTTCTGCACGAGGCCCGGGAACGGGGCGAGGTCCGGGCCGATCGAACCGATACCGAGATCTGCCAGTGGATCGCCCTGGTGGAATTGATCCTGGTGGGGCGGATGGACTTCGGCACCGATACAGATCCCGACCATCGCCGGATGCTGACGAAGTTTCTGCTGCCGGGGATCGTGACTCCCGAGGCTGCGGACCGGGCCGGCATCTGACGAATCGCAGCATGAGATGTCCGCTGTCGAGCCGGAGTTCGATGGCGCATCGGATATCGGATCACCGATCTCCGGGCCGGCGGATACGAGCTCCGAGCTGTACCTTCTGGCGAGCGGGTGCGTCCCGCGTCGATCGGTCTCGGCGGGTGATCTCGCTCGTAGCGGGCCGGGTCAGCTGCGTCCGGGCAGGAGGCGTGCGGCCACGTTGCGCGTGGCCAGACCCCACCGGGTCTTCGGGACCAGCAGGGCCGCGGCCCTGCTGGCGCCGCGCTGTTTCGGCGTGCGACGATATGGTCAGCCCGCTCGCCGCGCTGCGCCTGCGGCTCATCCACACCGTTCCGGCAGTGCGCGGACGGGCACTCCACATCCAGGCCGAGGCTCAGCGCGAAATTGCCCAGCGCTTGGCCGAGGCATTTCCCGACCGGCTCGATCGAGTCAGCGCGGCCGCGCTGACCGGTGCGTTCGTCGGCGCCATCACCAGCGCGCTCCAGGTTCTGCTCGACGGCGCAGACCAGCCCGCCACCTCCGCGTCACGACAGGCGGCGGTCCGCGCGGCCACCGATGTAGCCCTCGGCCCCTGGCGGGACCAGCTGGGCCGACAGCGGGTCCGATAGCGGCCGAGCGCGGATGAGCCCGGGCCGACTCCGGCGCGTGCGCCGGTCGGCTCGGGTCAGCGCGGGGCCATGCGGATGGCGCCGTCGAGGCGGATGGTCTCCCCGTTGATCATCGGGTTCGCGACGATATGCGCGACCAGGGAGCCGTATTCGGCAGGTTCGCCCAGCCTGGAGGGATGCGGAACCTGCGCACCCAGGGACTGCTGGGCCTCCTCCGGCAACGAACCCAGCAGCGGCGTCTTGAACAAGCCCGGGGCGATGGTGTTCACCCGGATCAGCAGTGAGGCCAGGTCGCGGGCGATCGGCAGGGTCATGCCGACGACGCCGCCCTTGGAAGCGGAATAGGCGGCCTGCCCGATCTGCCCTTCGAACGCGGCGACCGACGCGGTGTTGACGATGACACCCCGTTCGCCGTCGACCGGTTCGTTCTTCGCGATCCGTTCGGCGGCCAAGCGCAGCACATTGAAGGTGCCGATCAGGTTCACGCCGATGACCTTGGTGAAATCGGCCAGCGGGAACGCGCCGTTCTTGCCCACGGTCTTGATGGCGTTGCCGATGCCGGCGCAGTTCACCGCGACCCGCAACGGTCCCAAGGATTCCGCTACGTCGAGTGCCGCGGCTACCGCCGCTTCGTCGGTGACGTCGGCCGGGACGAAACGGACGTCGTTGCCGAGTTCCTCGGCCACGGTCGCGCCGGAGGAGGAGGCGAGGTCGACGATCACCACGCGGGCGCCTTCGGCCAGCAGGGCTTTCGTCGTGGCCAGTCCGAGGCCCGAGGCGCCGCCGGTGACGACCGCGACATTGTCCTGGATGATCATTTGTTGTGCTCCGATTCAGGTGATTTCCGGGGTCAAAGTCGTTCGATGACAGTCGCGTTGGCCATTCCGGCGCCCTCGCACATCGTCTGCAGGCCGTATCGGCCGCCGGTCCGTTCCAGGTGGTTGACCAGGGTTGTGAGCAGGCGGGTGCCCGAGGATCCGAGCGCGTGGCCGAGTGCGATCGCGCCGCCGAGCGGGTTGAGTTTCGCCGGATCGGCGTCGAACTCGTGGGCCCAGGCCAGCGGTACCGGTGCGAAGGCCTCGTTGACCTCGTAGGCGTCGATATCCCCGATGCCGAGCCCGGCCTTGGCCAGCGCCTTGCGGGTGGCGGGAATCGGTGCGGTGAGCATGAACACCGGGTCGTCGCCGGCGACGGCGAAGGAATGGAACCGCGCCCGCGGGGTGAGTCCGAGCCGGTTCGCGGCCTCCTCGCTCATGATCAGTACCGCGGACGCCCCGTCGGTCAGCGGCGAGGAATTGCCGGGCGTGATCTGCCAGTCCGCCTCGGGGAATCGCGCCGCGAAGGCGTCGGTGCGGAACGAGGGATTCAGGCCGGCGAGTCCACCGGCGCTGGTGGCGGCGCGGACCGTCTCGTCGACGGTGTGCGTGACGGTCGATCCGGCCGCGTCCACGACATCGATCGGCACGATCTCCCGGTCGAAATACCCTTTCGCGATGGCGTCGGCGGCGCGCTGGTGCGATTGCGCCGAGAACCGGTCCAGGGTCTCGCGGTCCAGCTTCCATTTCGCCGCGATGAGTTCGGCGGAAATGCCCTGGTGCACGAGACCTTCGGGGTAGCGGGCGGCGATTCCCGGCCCGGCGGCGTCCTGGCCGATCGGTGAGGTGCCCATCGGGATCCGGCTCATCGATTCCACGCCGCAGGCGATGACGATGTCGTAGGCCCCGGCCAGCACGCCCTGCGCCGCGAAATGCGCCGCCTGCTGGCTCGAACCGCATTGCCGATCGATGGTCGTCGCCGGTACCGAATCGGGGAAACCGGCCGAGAGCAGCGCGGTCCGGGAGATGTTGAGGGCCTGTTCGCCGACCTGCTGCACGCATCCGCCGATCACGTCGTCGACCTGAGCGGGATCGATTCCGGTGCGGTCGACGAGGGTGCGCAGTACATGCGCGAGCAACTCCACCGGATGCGTGCCGGACAGCGCCCCACCCCTCTTGCCTTTGCCGGAGGCGATGCGGACGGCGTCCACGATGACCGCGTTGCTCATATCGGTTCCTTTCATCGGCCGCGGCCCGGTGCGAACCGCATGCCTCGGAGCCCGGCGGCGCCAGTGGCGACCAGCCGAGTTCGCGTGTTCGGGCGTATGCTCACATATCTATCACCATTAGTTTTACTGGTCAACGGCAGTGGCGCGGAGATCGGCTGGATCGCGATGTTCCGCGGCGGATAGGTGCAGGTCGGAACTGCGCCATATCCTGTCCCGGGTGGGGCGCCGCCAAAGGCGTCACTCGGCGCTCCGGCGTCGCGGCGCCGTGACCCGGGCGGATTGCGGGTGGACGAGCAGGCCGAGGCGACCTCAGGACCCCGACCGCGACAGGAGCAGATCCGCGGCGGTCAGTCCCGCGTCGAGAGCTTCGACGATCCGGTCGATCTCGGCGTCGGTGATGATCAGCGGCGGTGCGATGAACAGGGAGGTCGCTTCGTCGCTGGTACCGATCTGCACGCCGCGTGCGCGGGCGGCCGCCACGACCTGATCGGCGGGCTGGGGTGCGTCGGTATCGGAGAGCCATTCGCGCCACTCCCGGCCGCGGAGTTCGACGGTCCAGTGCAAGCCCCGCCCGGCGACGCGCTCGACGCAGGGGTGTCGTCCGGCCAGTTCGACCAGCGCCGCGGCGATCCGGGGGCCGGTGCGGGCGGTTCGTTCGACCAGGCCTTCGGCCCGGACCACCCGGAGATGGGCGCGGACGGCGTGGATCATCGCGGGGTGCGCGCGGAAAGTGCTGTAGTTCTGCCATTTCGCCGCCCGCAGCAGATCCAGCACCCGCTTCGACAGCACCACCGCGCCCGCGGGGGCGGCGCCGCCGGCCAACGGCTTGCCCAGGGTCACCATATCGGGTCGGCTGGGCGCCCCCTGGAAAGCGAACCAGCTGCCCGATCGTCCCAGTCCGGTGACCACTTCGTCGGCGATCCAGATACTCTCGGCGGCGCGCGCGGCGCCCGCGACCCGCTCCTGGTAGCCGGCGTCGTAGTAGCGCCCGCCCTGGGTGTAGTCGACGATCACCGCAGCGGATTCCGAGAGCGCCGCGGTCAGTTCCGTATCCACCAGGGCTCGCGCCGCCGCGCTGCCCGCTGCCCGCCAGACCGCGCCGTCCGGGCCCGCGATGGTTCTCACCTCGGACGAGCGCGCGGGTGTGCGGACTCCGCCGGTGAGCAGGGACAGACCGCCGTGCCACTGCGGCTGCACGGTCACGGCACGCGATAGCCCGACCAGGCCGTGATAGGCGCGCTCGCGGGTGACCAGCGGATCGCGTCCGGTGAGCGATTGCGCCAGTGCGAGCGCGATATCGTTCACCTCGCTGCCGCTCAACCCGAATCGCACTCCACCGACCCAATCGGTCTCCCCCGCGAAGGCGATATCGACGAGTTCATCGGCCGCCGCGTCGCGTTCGGCCCACCGCTGCCCCTCGGTCGCGACCGGGAAGCGGGCCGACTCCACGACCGCCTCCACCATCGCCGGGTGCGCGTGTCCGAGTGGTCCTCCAGTGTTGGACGCGTCCAGGACGGTGGTGCCGTCCGCGTATTCGAGGTAGACGCCGCGCCCACCCACCAGCGCGGGCGGCCGGGGCGCAGTGGAGTTGACACCGGCGCGAACGAGCTTGCCCTCGACTCCGCGGGGCCGGCTCGCGTTCGAGATTTCTTGCATGGTGGGTCCTTTCCGGCTGTGTCACCACCCGATTCGCCCTGCCGCGTGCCGGGCGAATCGGGAGATCAGGGTCGGGTCGCTACGAGCTCGCCGTCGGGGCGCGCCGGATCAGTCCGGATCACCACGCCGTAATCCCGGACGGCGGCGGCGCTGGTGATGTAACCGTCGTCGAGATCGCTCTGGATATCGGCGAGGGGGCGCTCGGACGGAGGTCCGTAACCTCCGGCTCCCGCGCATCGGACCGTCAGCGTCGAGCCCGCGCGCACGCTGATCGGTGGCGTTTTGCTCGACAGTTCGGTGACGGTTCCGTCGGGATGGGTGAGCACGAATCGGGCGCGCCCGCCCGCCGAGCCGCCGAACAGTCCGTACGGGGCGCTGATATCGCGGTCGGCGACTATGGTCACCGTCACGTTCTCGGTGAACTCGAGTTCGCGGGTGATGCCGTTGCCGCCCCGGTGTTTCCCGGCGCCGCCGCCGTCGACGGTGAGTCCGTACCCGGTCATCCGCACCGGGTGCGAGCCTTCGAGGATCTCGTTGGGGGTGTTGCCGGTGTTGCCGATACTGGTGCGCCGGGCATGTGAACCGTCCGCCGCGGCGTTGCCGCCCTGCCCCGCGCCGTGCACCTCGTACATGATCGTGTCGTCGACGACGTCCTCACGACCGACGAGAAGGACCGTGGCGCTGCCGGTGCCGGCCGCGGGGACGCGGGTGGGTACCGCCTGCGCCAGGCATCCCAGTATCACGTCGGCGATCCGGGAGGACGTTTCGTGGTTGCCCGAGACGACAGGAGCGGGCGCGTGCGGATTGACGATGGTTCCCGGGGGCGCCACGATGGTGACCGGTCGATACGAGCCGGAGTTCGACGCGCTGCGGGGTTCGGCGATCGCCTTGAGTGCGAACAGCGTCGCCGAGTGGGTGACGCCGAGCGGGCTGTTCATCCCGCCCCGCGACTGCGGGGACGAGCCGGTGAAGTCGACGGTCACCTCGTCGTGTGCCACGGTGAGGGTGCCCCTGATGACGAGCGGCCCGGGGTCGAAGCTGTCGCCGTCGCAGACGTCCTCGAACACATAGGCGCCGTCGGGGATCTCCACGAACGCGGCGCGCGCACGGCGCTCGCTGATCTCGAGTACCTGTGCCATGGCCAGCCGCACCGCGGCTGCTCCGTAACGCTCGCAATAGTCCAGCAGTCGTCGTTCGGCGGCGACGCATCCGGCGTACTGGGAACGCATATCACCCAGGCGTTCCGCCGGGTTGCGCATATTGGCCGTGATGATGTCGAGGATCTCCGCGCTGGGTTCGCCCTCGCGGTAGAGCTTCACCGGGGGGATGCGCAATCCTTCGCCGTAGATGTCTCTGGCGAGGGTGTAATAGCTGCCGGGCGTCGGCCCGCCGATATCGACATAGTGGCCGCGTACCGCGGCGAAGCCGATGAGCCGGTGCTCGGCGAAGATCGGCTTCGCCATGAAGAAGTCCGGCATGTGATTGTTGCCCTGGTAGGGATCGTTCTGCAGGAGAACATCGCCCGGGCGGATCGTCTCGGCGGGAATCCGGGCGAGTATGCCACGCAGCGACAGCGTCATGCTGGCGAGATGGATCGGGATATCGCCGACGCCCTGCGCGACGATCTCACCGGTCGGGTCGAGGAGCCCGCAGGAGAGGTCACCGGCCTCCCGCCAGAGGTTCGAGTACGCGGTGCGCAGCACCACGGCCTTCATCTCGGCGACCGCGGCGCGCAGTCCCGAATCGAGCACCGACAGGGTGATCGGATCGAGTCGTGTGGCGTGGGTGGTCGTGGTCATGCCTGCCCCTTCAGGTCGATCAGGAGATTGCCGTAGCCGTCGACGCGCGATACCGATCCGTGCGGGATGACGACCGTCGTATCGGCGGAGTCGACGATGGCCGCGCCGTGGAAGGTGTCGCCGGGACGGAGATCCGCGCGCACATACCGGGGCACGGCGACGGTCTCCGATGCCGACAGGATCAGGTCCCGCGTTCCCGCAGGTTCGGGGTTCGTCGGGGTCGCGGTATCGGCCGGCGGCAGTGCGCTGTCGGTCAGCAGTCCGATCGCGGACACCCGGGCGACGGCGATGTCGACCGGTTCACCGTCCACTCGGAACCCGTTCGCCTTCTCGTGCATCACATGGAAACGCTCCGCGACGAGTGCGCTCCACCCGGCTACGGAGAGATCTCCCACCGGCACGGTGAGGGTCGAATTCTGGCCCGCGTAGTGCAGATCCAGTTCGAGTACGAGCGACCGGCCCGCCTCGGGCACACCCTCGTCGGTCAGCCCGGTGACCGCGCGCCGTGACATCGAGGCGAAGACCTCGTCCAGCTGCGTCTCGACCGTGGCGCCGAGCCTGCCGGTGAAGCTCGTGGCGTGGTTGTGCACGACATCGGAGACCACCAGGCCCACTGCGGAGAGGACGCCCGCGACCGGCGGGACGACGACGGTGGGGATGGACAACTCGCGCGCGATATCCGCGGCGTGCATGGGTCCCGCTCCGCCGAACGCGTTCATGGCGAATGTTCTGGGGTCGTGGCCCTTCCCGACGCTCATCGCCCGCACCGCCCCCGCCATCGCCGCGGTGCTGATCCGCCGGATCCCGAGGGCGGTGTCCACCGCGGACAACCCGAGCCGATTCCCCAGCCGTTCGCACGCGGCGAGCGCCGCGCCGCGATCGATGCGCACATCGTCGCCGAGTACGGTGCCGTCCGCGAGAATGCCGAGCACGACATTGGCGTCGGTGACGGTGGGTTCCGTCCCGCCGCGGCCGTAGGCGGCGGGGCCGGGATGCGCACCGGCGCTGGCGGGTCCGACGAGGAACTGCCCCCCGGAGTCCACATGCGCGATGCTCCCGCCCCCCGTCCCGATGGTCTCGATATCGACCGTCGGGACCTGAACGGGCAGATCCATGGAGGTGGATCGCGTGGTCAAGGGGATCTCGTGGTCGGATACGAGACATACGTCGAAGCTCGTGCCGCCCATATCGACGGTGATGATGTTGCGCAATCCGGTTCGGCGCGAGATCAGCCGGCTCGCGACGACGCCGCCGCTGGGGCCCGAGAGCAGGAGATTGACAGGCGTGCGGGCAGCGCGCTCGGTCGAGGTGATGCCGCCGTTGGACTGCATGATCCAGGTGCGAACCCGCGGATTCCACTGTTCGACCCGCTCGCCCAGGCCGGTGAGGTAGGGGGCGCAGACGGGTTTGAGATAGGCGTTGAGCACCGTGGTCGATGTGCGTTCGTATTCGCGTACCTGCGGCATCACCTCGCTCGACAGCGAGATCGCCAGTCCGGGCGCCGTGTCACGGATGATCTCGGCCGTGCGGCGTTCATGGGAATCGTTGAGGTACGAGTACAGGAAACTGACGGCGACACTGGTGATTCCGCGCGCGAGGATCCGGCGGACCGCGTCGCGCACCGATTCCTCGTCGAGTTCGGTCATCACCGCGCCGTCGTTGCCCAGTCGTTCGGTCACCTCGAATCGGTCCCGGCGGGCGACGAGTGGGGCGGCGCCGGTGTCGAGCAGGTCGTAGAGGCTGTCGGCGGGCCGGGTGAGGCGTCCGATCTCCAGCACGTCGCGGAATCCGCGCGTGGTGAGCAGCGCGATGCGTGGGCCGTTGCGCTCGAGGCTCAGATTCGTACCGATGGTCGTGCCGTGTACGAGGTCTCGAATGCTTCCGGCCGATCCCTCCGGCGCCAGCTCGACGACACGCTGGGCCGCGGCCAGGACCGCTCCCGCCGGGTCGCCGCCGCGAGAGGACACCTTCGCGCTGCTGACGAGTCCTGTTTCTTCGTCCCAGAGGACTGCGTCGGTGAATGTGCCACCCGCGTCGATACCGATGCGTTTCACGTCGTACCCTTCGTCCAGATCGACCAGAATTCCATCTGATGGAAAGCTAATCTGCTGTATGGAATGAGATTAAGCGCTGATTCTGGCGGCAGTCAAATGGAAGAGGCCGTGGATCTGTCGTAGATTCTTGTAGTGCGGAATACTTTCCCATTGAACGAACTGCTATCGCGGCCCTGAAAACGGGCTCGCAGAAACCGGGTCGCGGACCCGGGTCGAGCACAAGGAGGAACATGCCACCCGCCGAATCGCAGGGGATGCTGTCGAAAGGGCTCCTGTTGCTGCAAACCCTCGGTGATCACCCGCGTGGCGCAACGGCCACCGATATCTCCCGGGCGACGAAGCTGGCCGTGAGCACCGTGCACCGGCTCCTGCACACCGAAGTGGAACACGGCTTCGTCAGCTTCGACCCGTCCGACAAGACCTACCGCCTCGGCGTTCGCGTCTTCGAACTGGCGACCAAGGTGTCCGGTGTGCTCTCCATCGCCGAGACGGCCCGGCCGCTCATGCGGGAGCTGAGCCGTAAGACCGGTGAGACCGTCCAACTGGCGGTGCTGAGCAACAGCCGCGCCTTGTTCATCGAGAAGGTCGGCACCGAACAGGCCGTCGGGATCCGCGGTTCGGTCGGCGAGAGCGAACCCCTGCATGCCACCTCGACGGGGAAGGTCCTGCTCGGCCAGCTCGATCCCGAACGGTTGGAAGCGATCCTCGACGAGCTGACCCTCGACGCGTGGACCGCGAACACCGTCACCGAACGGAGTCGGCTGACCGCTGAACTGGACAGGGTGCGGTCCGACGATTTCGCGACCGCGAACGAGGAATTCGACCCGGGTGTCCGGGCGATCGCGGTTCCGGTGCGCAACGGTCGCGCGGAAATCGCCGCCGCCCTGTGCATCTCGGCTCCGGTGTTCCGTGTCTCGCAGGATCGCATGCTCGGCTGGTTGCCCGAACTGCGGGAATCGGCGGCGGCGATCGGCATCCGGCTTCCATTGAGCACCGCGCTGTACTGATTCCGTGCGGGCCCGGGTGGGCACGGATCGGGACCGGCCCACCCGGGTATCCGGATCAGGAATTCCACCTCGTGGCCCGGTTCACGAGCGCCCCGACGACCTTCATCGTGGTCAGCGCGAGTGCCGAGAACACGACGGCGACGACGAACATCCGGTCGATCTGGGAGAAGCGCAGCGTGTCGTTGAGCATCCAGCCGAGACCGGATTCCAGGCCGTACATCTCCGAGGCCAGCACACTGGTCCAGGCGACCAGGCCCGCGAACATCAACGGTCCGCGCAGTTCGGGCAGAATCGCCGGGAGGATCACCCGGACGTACAGTGACCGCGTCGAGACGCCCAGCGTGCGCGGGTACTCCGTGATCTGCGGCGCCAGGTTCGCCACGGCGTTCAGCACCGCGATCAGCACGATGAACGCCGCGCCGAACACGATGAACACCACACTGGCCGTCGACGTCGCGCCGAACCACAGGGTGAACAGCGGCGCCATCGCCAGGGCGGGCAGCATCCGCATCAGTTCCGCCGCCCCCGAGACGCCGAGCCGGACCGGACGAACCGCCGCGACCAGCAGACCCAGCACGGTACCGGCCGCGACGGCCAGGACCAGTCCGATCGCCACGCGGCCGGTGGTGACCAGACCGTTGTACACCAGCGCGGCCGCGGCCGAGACGATTTCGCCGTCACCGCCGGCCGCGACACCGAGCCCGCCCGAGTAGTAGTGGCCGAGCCCGAGGAAACCGCGTCGCGCGACGGTCGCCAGCGACGGCAGCACTCGATCGGCCTGCTCGTTGGTCGCCGCCATGACCCGGGCGGCGAGTTCCCAGGCGAGCAGTCCGACGAGCAACCCGCCGAGGATGCTCGATGTCTTCGCCCGGGTGCGCAGGACCAGTTTCGAACGCCGCACCGGGTTCGCCGCCGGCGCCGGGTGGACCGCGGTCACGATTGCCTGCCCGCGGGCGCCTGCAGGACCTCGAGCAGGCCCCGCCGGATCCGGTCGGCCTCGGGGTCCATCCGGAGCCCGTCGTCACGAGGACGGCCGAACGGCAATTCGATATCCGCGCCGACCTTTCCGTCGGTGACCACCACGATCCGATCGGCGAGCTTCAACGCCTCGTCGACATCGTGGGTGACGAACACGATGGTCTTGCGCGTCTCGGTCCACAGGTCGAGCAGTGTGCTGTGCAGCGTCGCTCTGGTGAAATAGTCCAGCGACCCGAACGGCTCGTCCATCAGCAGGATATCGGGGTCGTTGGCGAACACCGCCCCGATGGCGACGCGTTTGCGCATCCCGCCGGACAACTCCTTGGGCCAGGCGTTCTCCCGCCCGGATAGGCCCACGGCCGAGAGGAAATGGTCGACGCGCGGCTGCCATTCCCGGGCGGGGACCTTGCGCATGCGGGGTCCGAAGGAGATGTTGTCGCGCACCCGCAACCACTGGGGAATCGCGTCCTGCTGGAACACCATCCCGAGATTGGCGTCCGGTCCGGTGACCACCTGTCCTTCGGCCCGGACCGTGCCGGAGGTGGCGTCCTGGAGGCCGGCCATACACCGCAGCAGTGTGCTCTTGCCCTGGCCGGAGGGACCGAGAACGCAGAGGAACTGGCCGCGCGGAACCCCGAGGGAGAGCTCTTTCAACGGCGTGATCGCCGCTGCCCCCTTTCCGAAGGACACGGTCAGATCGGTGATCTCGAAAGCCAGGTCGGCAACTCCGACGGGCGCTATCGCTTCTGTCGTCATAACTGCTCCACTTCTGTCACTGCCAGCGCGTGAGAGTTCGGATGCCCCGGCGCAGCACGAGGTCGAGGAAGATCGCCACCAGGCCCAGGGCGATCGATAAACCGAGAACACCGGATACGTCGCCCTGACCGGCGCGCAGCGCGATCAGACGGCCGATTCCGATCTGCGATCCGAGCAGTTCGACGGTCGCCTGGACCGCGATACCGGTCGCCAGCGCGATCCGGAGCCCCGACAGCACGGACGGGAGCGTGCCGGGCACGATCACGTACCGGAATCGGGCCCGCGAGTTCAGGCCCTGGGTCGCCGCGTACTCCTCGAATGAGGGCGGGAACGCGGCGGCGGCGGATTGCGCGACGAGCCCGACCGAGACGAAACAGTAGAAGCCGACCAACACCATCTTGTTCAGGTGTCCCTGTCCGAACCAGACGAGGAAGAACGGGGCCAGTACCAAGGCGGGAACCGCTCCGAACACGAAGAACAACGGCTCGGAGATATTGCGAATCCACTGGATTCGCGAGCTGAGCAGGCCCACCGCCGCGCCCAGGGCGCTTCCGGCGGCCCACGCCACCACCGCCAGTCCCACCGTCCAGGCGAGATTGGTCGCGACGCCGGGGGACCGCACCCCGAGGTATCGAAGGCCCGGATCGTCTACGAAGCTGTCCGCGAAATCGGTGGCCACCTCCCACGGTCCCGGCAGAATCGCCCGAGAGCCGATACTCAGCGCGAGGAGATGCCAGACGATGAGGAAAGCGGCCAGGCCCAGTATCCGCCAGCCCGCCGCGCCGAGCGGTTCCCGCCACCGGCCCGGCCGTCGGCCCGGGCCGGACCGGATCGTGGGGCGGGTCGCGGCCGGCAGGTCCATGGTCGCCGCGGCCGGGCTCGATGTTGTCGTCATGCGGCGCCGTTCGCCGCGGCGGCCAGGCGATAGGCGTCGAGGTAGTTGCGCGCGTCGTACTGGGCGCGAGCCGCCTGCTTCAGTCCGCCGTCCGGCGCGGCGGCGAGGGCGGTGTCGGCCTTCGCCCGGTAGTCGGCGAGTGCCCGGTAGACCTGACCGGCGATGCTGATCTGGTCCGCGCTGTGCCCGTCGCCGATCACCTGTTGTGCGGCGAGTTCGGCGACCTGGGCGCCCGCGACCTTACGGAAATTGAAAGCATCGTCGTTATCGCCGTACAACGCCGCCGCGGCCTCGAAATCCCGCAGGGAGTACAGGCCGTCGAAGGTCGCGGCCAGCTCTTCGGCGGTCAGCGCGGACCCGGTGTAGCTGTTCACGTAGTCGACGAAATCGGCGGCCGTGCCGACCGGGTCCGCGCGCATATCGTCGATCAGCCGGTATATCACGCTGGTGAACCGCAACAGCGTGTCCCAATTCTGTTCCGCGTAGTCGGTCGTCGTCAGATATCCGGAAAAGGTCGAGCGCAGTGCAACGGTATCCGCCGCAGGCATATTGTCGATGACCTGCCGCAGGTCGATCAATGGTTCCCAGCCGTCCATCTGCAATCGGACTATTTCGACCGCGCCGGTGGGGGAGACGAAGTCGGCCTGCCCCGACTGCGCCGCGCGGACGATATCGGGGTTGGCGAGATGCTGGACGTTCCAATCGGTCATCGACCCACCCGCGGTACCGGTGATGAGGTTGTAGAAGGTGGGTGCGACGCCCTGGCGCAGGATGACATCGTGACCCTTCACCTGGTCGAGGACTGCCGCTACGGCCTCCTCGTAGGACAGGCCGGAGGCCATGACCTGAGAGAGCGTCTTGTATTTGCCCGCCGGGGCGAGAATCCGGTAGCCGTAGAAGACATCACTGATACCGAACCCCACCACGTTGTTCACATTGTCCAATTGCGGTGGTATCGCCGAAATGTATCCGGAACCGAGTTGGATCTGGTTGTTGAGCAACGGTGTCAATGAACCGATGAGGTCGGTCTGGGCGCCGTTGGGTGCCGGATCGACGGTGATTCCCACCTGGTCGAAATAGCCCCGGGCGATGCCCGCCACGCCCAGCAGTTCATCACCGTAGGGCGAGAACCCGGCTTTCACGGTGGCGCGCGGGATGGTCTCGCCCGCGCTCGCCGTCGCGGCCGGCGGGATGAACGGTGCGGCCGCGTTTCCGGAACCGTCGAGCCCGGACGCGCAGGCGGCGAGCATCGAGACGGCGGCAGCGGCGGCGGCGAATACGCCGAGGCGGCCACGAAAGCGTTTCTTCATTGTTCTCCTATTTCGACGGGATCCGTTTCCGGCGAAGATGAAAAGGGCGGTGGATCAGCCCGCCGATCGCAGTGGACTCGCTACCGTGTCGATCACGCGGACACCGTCGCGCACTGTGCCGCGGTAGACGTCGTCGAGGGTGCCGGCCATATTGGCCAGCACGATGTGCCGCACGGTCTTTCCGCTGTCGGTCAGTTCGCCGTCGGCCCTGGACAGCGCGCGGTCGACGACGACGATCTTGCGAACCCATTCGGGCGGGGAGACTTCGGCGTTGACGCGCCGCGCGGCAGCCGTCAATTCGCCGTCGTCGACGCGGTGATGTCCGGCCGTCACCACCGCGACGAGATACGGCCGGCCGTCTCCGGCGACCACGACGCCGTCGAGCCGGCAGCTCTGCCGGAATACGTTCTCGGCGAATTCGGGCGCGACATTCTTTCCGGTCGAGGTGACGATCAGATTCTTCTTCCGGCCGGTCACCGTGAGATAGCCGTCCGCGTCCAGCTGCCCCAGGTCGCCTGTGTGGAACCAGCCGTCGCGTAATGCTCGCGCTGTCGCTTGCGGGTCGTCGAGGTAGCCCGAGAACATATTCGGGCCGCGCGCCAGGATCTCACCGTCGCCGGCGATGCGCAGCTCCACCCCGGATAGGGCGCGGCCCACCGTTCCCGGGCGATTGTCGTGCGGTGTCGAGATGGTCAGGGCGGTCGAGGTCTCGGTGAGTCCGTAGCCCTCGACCAGTGAGATCCCCGCGTCCGCGTACGCGGACAGCATCTCCGGCGCGATCGGCGCACCGCCGGTGAGGGCGTACACCAGCCGGTCTCCGAACATCGCGCGCAGCCTGTCCGGGTCTCGGTCGGCCCGCAGGTACGCGCTCTCGAACAGCCGCGGCACCCCGGGGACATAGGTGGGTCGCGTCCGCGCGATCTGTTCCAGTATCTGTGCGGTGTCGCCGGATCCGTACACGAGTTCGCCGCCCACGGCGAAGGTGGTCAATTGCTGTAGCCGTGCCGATGCGTGGGCCAGCGGCAGGAAGACGAACGCGGTTTCCCGATGCGCGAGTCCGTGCCACGGATGGGTCTCGGCGGCCACCGCCATCTCGACGACCGCGGCGTAGCTGCCATGGGTGAGCAGGCATCCCTTCGGTTTCCCCGTCGAACCCGACGAGAACGAGATGGAGTACAGGTCCGCCGATTGCACCGCCGGCCGGGAACCGGCGTCCGGGCCGCCCGCCAACTCGCCGAGATCGCCGTCCTCGGCGCCCACGCGCACTATCTCGGGCCCGTCCGCATCCATGGCGGGTACGTCGTGCAGTGCCTCCACGACGAGGACGGCAGGTCTCGTTCGTTCGACGATATCGAGCAACTGGGCGGGCGCGCTGGTGGGATAAACCGGAACCAGCGGGGCGCCGAGCATTGCTGCCGCCAGATCGACGACGGACCAATCGGCGCGCGTCCGCAACTGGATCGCAACTCGGTCCCCGTGTCGTACACCACGTGCGTGGAGGGCGTCGGCGGTCGAGCGGATCAGGTGCCACAGATCGGCATAGCTCCGCTGCCGCCATCCCCGCGACGTGGCGAAACGTTGCGCCGGAGCGCTGTTGTCCGGCCGGATGTGCGGGGCGAGCAATTCGGGGATGCTGGTGACCATTTTCCCACCTGATAGGAACTGTATCTACTACGTGGTAGAAGCCTAGGGTGGTATTCCGCGCCGGACAATCGACAGCAGCATTTGTAACCGGCGATTAACACCGGGCGGCCCGGTGGGCGACCCGCATTGCTCCGGCACCGCCGCGCCCCGGCCGCTACCGACCGACAAGTGTGCGCGAGCGGTTCGGTGGCCGGGACAGTCGATGGGGCCCGCTTCTGGGGTGGGACCGATCGTGAGAGGCTGGGGCCATGACAGAAGAACGGTTCGAAGTGCAGCGCCAGATCGCCGCGCAGCCCGCGGAGATCTTCGCGGTACTGTGCTCGCCGGCCGGGCATGTGACCATCGATAGTTCGGGCATGCTGCAGTCGGCGGAGGGCGAGTCGGTGAGCGGCGTCGGCGACAAGTTCGTCGTGCACATGGACCGCGAAGCACTCAACGATTTCCCCATGGGCAAATACGACGTGACGGTGATCATCACCGAGTTCGCGCCGGACTCCCATATCGAATGGACGATCGACGGCACGATCCAGCCGCCGATCGAACATCTCTACGGCTATCGTCTCGAGCCGAGCGACGTCGGCACCCTGGTCACCTCGTACTACGACTGGAGCCGGATCGCACCCCCCTACCGGGAAGCCGGCATCTTCCCGATCATTCCGGAAGCGGCCCTGCGCGCCACGCTCGGCATCCTGGCACGCACCGTCCAGAAATAGCCGCGGAAGCCGGCGGCGGATACACGAAACGAGGCACGAGCGTGATTGCTCGTGCCTCGCTTCGTTACCGACCCCGGACGGTTCAGCGGGTCAGGCGCGCCTCGATGGATTCGATGATGCGCGGGCGCAGTTCGGCGGCGCGGATGACGGCGTCGACCGAACCGACCTCTACGGCGCGATGGATATTGTGCACGCGGTCGAATTCCGCGGCGACCTCACCGAGTTTCTCGGTGCGGACCGACGACCGGAGTTCGTCGAGTTCGGCGGTGAGCGTCGCGCGGTCGGTGCCGGACGCGTTCGCGGCCCGGGCCTCCAGATCGCGTACGCGCTGATCGGACGCGGTGCGGCTGTCGACCTCGCCGGCGAAGACCACCGCGGCGGCCGGGGCGCCGCCGAGCACCGAGGCGAACGAACCTTCCAGTGCGAGCACCGTCATATTCGGGTTCAGTGCCTTGGAGAACACCACGAACGCACCACCGTGGTAGCGCGAGATCACGCAGAACACGATGGGACCCTGGAAGTTCACGATCGCGCGGCCGATCTCGGCGCCGTACTCCAGCTGCAGTTTGCGCATCGATTCAGGTGAACCGTCGAAGCCCGACAGGTTCGCCAGCACGACCAGCGGCCGGTTTCCGCTGGCCGCGTTGATCGCCCGCGCGGCCTTCTTCGACGACCGCGGGAACAGAGTGCCCGCGGTGTAGGTGTCCGGGCCGTCGGTCGACGGGAAGCCGCGCCGCGGCACCCCGCGCGATTCGATGCCCAGCAGGCACACCGGGATACCGCCGAGATGCACATCCTGCACCACCGCGGTCTCGGCGTCGGCCATACCCGCCCAGCGTTCCAGCACCGCATGGTCCTGGTCGGCGAGCGCCCGCATGACAGTGCGGATATCGAACGGCTTCTTGCGGTCGGGATTGGCCGTCGCGGAGAAGATCTCGCCGACCGTGGTGAAATCGCTGTCGGCCATCACATGCGGGAATCCGGAGATATCGCGATCGACGGGATCGGTGGTCTGCGACCGGCGCGGTCCCTGTTCACCGGGTGCGACATAGGTGTGGTCGTAATGCGACATCAGCACCGCGCGGGCGGCGGTCAGGTTCGGCGCCCAGTACTGCGCCTGCCCGTTGGGGCCCATCACCCGGTCGTAACCGCCGATGCCGAAGTTGTCCTCGGCCGAGACACCACCGGAGAAGTCCAGCGCCTGCTTACCGGTGAGCACCATGGCGGAGTCCGGTGTCATCACCAGAATGCCCTTGGTGTGCATGAGCATCGTCGCCTCGGCGTTCCAGTACGGCTGGGCGCCGACATTGATGCCCGAGACCACGATATTGATCTCGCCGCCGTCCTGGGTGAACTCGACGATGCGCTTCAGTGCCGCCGCCACCCAGTCCATGTTCTCGGTGCCCGATGTCATCGAGATCCGGGCGCCGGAGGACAGCGCGTACCACTCCAGCGGTACCTGCATCTTCTCGGCCAGGTCCAGTGCGGCGATCACCCGGCGGCACTCCGGCTCCGACAGCGCGCCCAGCGATTTCGTCGGATCGCCGAGCAGTACCACGCGGGTGACGCCCTGCGGATGCTGCTCGGTGGGCGTGGTGACCACGCCCGCGACCATCGCCGCGGTATTGCGGCCCTTGGGCCGGTCGACCGGAACGAGCGTGTGCTCGGCGTCGAGATCGTATTCGGCGAATTCACCGAGCAGACCGGTCAATTCGTAGGGGTACACGGTGTTGCGGCTGCTGGCCCGCAGCACCTTCTGCCGGTAGGCGTCGAGCGGTTCGACCGGATCGTCGGATCGTTCGCCGACGGTCACCTCGGCGCCACCGGTGGCGTCGAAGGAGATGCGCAGCGCGAGCTTGACCAGGTCGCCGGACTTCGCGTCACGCTGCCGCGCGATGAGCAGGATCTCCTCCAGCCCGGCGCCCGCGGTCGTCGGCCGGACGCGGTCGACGATCATCTCCAGTTCGGAGCGGGTGATATCGATCGGCGGCCAGATGTACATCACGATGCGGTTGGTCTGGAAGCGTTTGGACGACGGCCGCCCCGACTGTGCCCGGCGAATGGAATCCAGGCAGGTGGCGATGGTGCTCTCCGCCGTCGGCAGCGCGACCAGCCGACCGTCCTGCTCGCGCAGCGCGGTCAGATCCCGGACCTGTGCGAAGGCGACGAGTCGCTCGTCGGCGGGGTTCTCCTTCGCGATGCATTTGAACAGGTAGACCTCTTCGTCGTCCGAGGACGGCAACCGGGTGAGGTCGAATTTGCGCAGCCGCGTCATCTGCATCCGCTGCGCGATGTAGGGGTGCAGCCCGCGGATCAGGCGTTCCTCGGCCATCCCGGTGGTCGACGGGCGGAAGGTGAAGTGGTGGTGCATCACCGCGCTGCCGCTTCCCGCGACAGTGGCGGTGATCCGGTGCACCTGGTTCGGCAACCGCTGGGCGCTGAGGACCTCCTGCAGCGCGGCGGCCATCGCGTCGAAGTCCTCGGGCTGGTTCTCCCAGCCGAGGTAGATATCGGCCTCGATGGACGCGGCGCCGGTCGCCAGTTCGGCGAGACCGCTCAGCACGCTGTCGAGCGTATCGAAACTCGCCGCGGCCGAGACCAGGGTCAGACCCCGGCGCTCAGCGACGACGAAGGCGCGGTCGCCCACCCGGTGGGTGCGCACATCGGCGAGACCTTTGTTGCCGTAGTACCGGCGGGTGAGCACCTCCAGCATCACCGTGTTGTCCACGCTGCCGCGCGACAGTCGCTGGCCGAGTAGCCGTACCAGCGGTTCGGTGCTCCGGACCATTTCCGATACGCGGTCCGCGCGGTCGGCGGCGTTCGGCTGTGCGTCCAGGTGGCTCAGGTGCTTGCGGACATTGGTGTAGACGCGGGCGCGGTTGCGCCGCAGCAGCGGCTGGCCGTACCAGGCGTACACCATGCCGCGGGTCAGGTCGGCGATCACGGGGAAACGCACCTGTGTCGCCGCCACCAGACGCTCGAGCGCCAGACCGACCGGCTCGCGCAGCGCCCGGTCCGGCACCGGCTCGCGCAGCCATTCGCGCAACAGTGTCGTGATGACCGTGACGGTGTCCGCGGGGCGCTGCTGGGCGAGGAAGATCCGGAAGACCGCGGCCTCGAGGTCGGGGGTGCGGTCCAGTTCGGTGACACCGTAGTGGCCGAGTGCCTTGGCGAGCTTGGTTCGGTAGGACTCCGGCAGGCCGGCCCGTTCGACGTCGAGACTCTGCAGGTAGGTGTGGAAATACTCGCGGGCGCTGTGTACGTGGCCGTGGCCGCCGTCCTCATCCCATGACCGGTTGTGACTCAGTTCGGCGAGATCGGCGAAGACCTGCACGAGCTCGAGTTCCTCGGCGAGGGGCCGGCGATTGTCGGCGATCGCGGCCCGGCGCGCGGTGAGGTAGTCGTCGAGCACCCGGCGGTCGTCGTGCGGGTCGACGTCGAAGCCCAGCAGCAGGCTGCGCAGATCCTGCTGGCCGCGGATCATGCGCTCGTGCGGCCGCACCTGGCCGGACTCGCCGGGCAGGTCCAGTTCGACCGCCGCGGTGGCCGCCGTTTCGCCGGCCTCGTCGTCGTCGGCGAGCGGCTCCAGGCGCATCAGCGGCGCACCGGTCTCCACCTGGGTGCCGACGGAAACGCTGCATTCCTTGAGCCGGGCGCGGAACGGTGCGCGCAGCACCGTTTCCATCTTCATGCTCTCCAGTACCAGGACCGGCGCACCGGCCTCGACCTCCGCGCCGACCTGGAGCGGCGTGGCGACCACGAGCGCGGGTGCGGGCGAGCGGACGACGCCGCCCTCGTCACGGCTGATCCGATGGGTCACGCCGTCGACATCGACCAGGTGGATCGGCCCGTGCGTGCCGGTGATCAGGCGGTACCGGGTGCCGTTGACCACGATCTGCCCGGTGTGCTGATCGAAACGTTCGAGATCGACGTCGGCGGTGCGGATATCGGCGCCCGCTTCGATGCCGACCCGGAAGCGGTGCGCGCCGATGCGGGCGACGCGCACGCGGTAGCCCGCGCCGCGCAGTTTGAGATCGAGCGGTCGCCCGCTCTCGTGCTGCACCTGCGGACGACCGCCGGAGGCGGTGGACAGCAGCCGGTGCTGCTCGGCCCGCTCCTCCTCTTCGTAGGCGTCGATGGCGGCGGCGGCGAGGGCGATGGTGGAATGCTGGTGCGAGACGAGACGTCCCTCGCCGCGTACCCGGTCGATCCAACCGGTGTCCGCGCTGGCGTCGATGACCTCGGGTTGATTCAACAGGTCGAGCACGAAACTCTTGTTCGTCGCGCCGCCCTCGATGATCACCCTGGTCTCCGCCACGGCGCGGCGCAGCCGGCCCAGCGCTTCGTCGCGATCCCGGCCGTAGGCGATGATCTTGGCGATCATCGAATCGAAGTCGGCGGGGATGGTGTCGCCCTGGCTGACCCCGGTGTCGACGCGAATCCCCGGCCCGGCCGGGAGGTCCAGCAGTGCGATGCGGCCCGGCGCGGGCGCGAAGTCACGGTCGGGGTCCTCGGCGTTGAGCCGGGCCTCGATGGCATGGCCGCGCTCGGCGGGCGGTTCGCCCTCGAGCCGGCCGCCGGAGGCCACCAGCAGCTGGGCGCGGACGAGGTCGAAACCGGTGGTGGATTCGGTGATCGGGTGTTCCACCTGCAGGCGGGTGTTCACCTCGAGGAAGGCGAACAGCTGGTCGCCGGGGTGGTAGAGGAACTCGACGGTCGCCGCGCCGCGATAGCCGACGGCGATCGCCAGCCGCTCGGCCGAGGCTTTGAGTTCGGCGGTCTGCTCGGGCGAGAGGACCGGGGACGCGGATTCCTCGATGACCTTCTGGTTGCGCCGCTGCACCGAACAGTCGCGGACGCCGAGCGCCCACGCGGTGCCCTGGCCGTCGGCGATCACCTGGACCTCGACGTGCCGGGCGCCGGTGACCAGGCGTTCCAGGAACACCACGCCACTGCCGAACGCCCGCGCCGCCTCCTGGCTGGTGCGTTCGTAGGCATCGAGCAGTTCGGCCTCGTTCGTGATCACTCGGATACCGCGGCCACCACCGCCGGCGGTCGCTTTCAGCATCAACGGGTAACCGATCTGCGCGGCGGCCGCCGCGGCGGCTTCCACGGTCTCGACCGCGCCGCGGCTCCACGGCGCTACCGGTACGCCCACCTCTTCGGCGATCAGCTTCGCACCGATCTTGTCGCCGAGTTTGCGCATCGCGTCCGGGCTGGGACCGATGAAGGTCACGCCGATCTGCTCGCACAGTTCCGCGAACGCCGGGTCCTCCGCGACGAAGCCCCAGCCGACCCAGGCGGCGTCGGCGCCGGTCGATACCAGTGCCTGCTCGAGGGCCTTGAGGTCCAGGTACGGGCGTGCGGAGGCCGGGCCGAGGTCGTAGGCGATATCGGCCTCGCGGACGAACGTCGCGGTCCGGTCGACATCGGTGTGCAGCGCCACGGTCTCGATCGGTTGCGCTGTCTCTGCCGCCAGATCGCGGACAGCGTGGATGAGGCGCATCGCAGCCTCTCCCCGGTTCACGATGGCGATACGGCTGAACACTCGCCTGGCTCCTTCCTGTCCTGTGCACGGGCCCGATCGACGGGTGAGCCGGTTGCGGCTCTCGCTCTGCGTAGTGTGCACCCTCACTATGTATAAGTGCACAGCGTGCGGGTGCTACTCGCGCGTACAAATGTCCGGAGTGTCGCACGGCGCGCCGCCGCCGCCCCGTCGTCCGCCGTTCCGCGGTCGCTCGTAACTCCGGATTCTCAGTGGAAGCCGCCCGATAGATACTCCAAGGTTGGAGTTAATATGGATTCATGGGCGCCGATCCGCAACCCCACCGGCTCCACCCGGAGGAGCAGCGGGACTGGGATGCCCTCGCCTGCCTGCTGACGCGCCTACCGGCGGCATTCGACGCGCAGCTGCAGCGCGACGCGAGTATGAGCCACTTCGACTACACGGTCCTGGCGACACTTTCCGCGGCGCCGAGCGGCGCGCTGCGATTGAGCCGGATCGCCCGACGCACGGGCAGTGCCCTGTCGAGGCTGTCCAATGTCGTGATCAAACTCGAGAAGCGCGGCCTGGTGCGCAGGTCGCCGGACCCGGTAGACGGCCGTTCCACCCTGGCCGCCCTCACCGAGGCGGGCCGCGACGCCCTCGCCGCCGGCGCGCCCGCACATGTCGCGGAGGTCCGTCGCCTCGTCTTCGATCCGCTGACCGGAACTCAGCAGCGGCAACTGCGCGCGATCTCGGCGCGGATCCTGCGAGCACTGGATCCCGAACAGTCCTGACATCCAGCGGTGGGCCGGGGTTGCCGGGGGCGGTCAGCCCGGCATCGGTGCGCGGAAACAGCTGGGTTCGGCGTCGGCCGGCATATCGGCGGCGGTGGCGAACGGCTCCACCTCGGCGCGCAGGTCGACGAGGTGCCGGGCATGAGCTGCCAGGGCGTGGTCCTCCTCCGACTCCGGTGTCCACTGCCGGATGGGCCGTGCTTTTCCGCTGTCGTCGATCGCGACGACGACGGCCAGGCCGTGCGCCGCGAGGGCGGGTGTGTCGGAGTGGGGATCGGTCGAGGTCACATGGGTGCTGATGTGCATACTGTGCGGCCCGGTATGGATGAGTCGTGCGGTGACCTCGACGATATGGCCGATGACGATCGGGCGATAGAAGCGGATGCCGCCGAAGTAGGAGGTGATCACATGCTGCGCGGCCCAATCGGCACCGCACACATATGCGGCGTCGTCGATCCAACCCATGGTGCGTCCGCCGTGTACCTTGCCTCCCCAGTTGATATCCGAGGGCGCCGCCAGGAATCGCAGGGTCGCGCTCGGCCCGGTGCCCGCCGCGGTGTAGCGCTGGGCGGCCATGGCCTCCTCGATCCGTTTCCGCACCGAGACCCGCGCCCGCGCCTGCCGATGCCGCCGCAGTTCGAGAATCGTGTTCGGTTCCCATTGCGGGACCGCCACAGTCTGTCGTTCGCTGTCGATCGCGACGAAGATCGTCAGGCACTGTGCGGTCTGGACCGGTTTCTTCCGGGTGGGATCGGTCGAATAGACACTCACCAGGATGTGCATGCTGGTGCGGCCGGTGTGCACGAGATTCGCGTGCAGTTCCACCAGTTCGCCGACCACGATCGGCCGGTCGAGATGGATGTTCCCGACATAGGCGGTGACGCAGTAGCATCCGCTCCACTGTGCCGCGGCGGCGTAGGCGACCTTATCGATCCATTCGAGGAGTTTTCCGCCGTCGACCGATCCCGCGATTCCCGCGTCGGTGGGTTTGACGAGGAAACGGTGGATCGCCTCGGACCGCTTACCTGCCGATACGGGGGTGGAGAGGGAGTCGAGGGTTGATGCGCGCACGGCCTACCGATCTGTTCGTGTTCACGGGCTACACAGGGTTCGACTCCGTTGTCATCCGTGGACAATAGGGATCCGCGCCGCTACGGGCGAGTAATGCGGGTCCGCGTCGCGGGGTGACCCTTTCGGCCCGACGGCGTGCGCTTTTACCGATTCGTACGCGTGTAGGCCTGTTCCGAGTTCGTCGGGCCGGTTCCGCTTACGCGGATTCCGGCCTGCCGGCGTCGCCGTCCGGGGAATTCTCCGAGCTCCGGCAGAAAGCGCCGTCGAGCAATTCGGCCAGTAGCACTACCACGCCGGTCGCGGCCGTCACGGCGCCGAAACTCAGCAGAATATGCCGCGTCAGCCCCTGGTGGAAGACGTCCCACGGGTCGAGCCCCACCGCCGCGCGGATCATCACGGCCATCGAGAATCCGTACAGCCAGAGTCCGGCGAAAAGTGCGGCGAGACGGCGGATCATGCGATGAGCATCCCGGCCACTGGTATTCGAGTGCATAGCCAAGCGACTATTACTGGACTTGTTCATCGAGGCCGGTCGACTCGCCTTTCCGGGGTTTACCGGTGCCCGCCTCCCACTTCCATTGCGCTACTGGGTCGCCCCGGTTTCCGGGGGGTGGATCTCGTGTCCGGCGCGCCGGTGAGCGAAACGCCGCCACCGGTTGCGGGTCGCGCGGACGGTGTGCATACACTGTGCGGCGCAGGCGTTATAGCTATTTGCTCTTAAGCGTGTCCGATGGCAGGGGTTCGGACGCCGCTTCGACGTAGACGAAGTCGTACACAGGCAATTCCGAGCAGGTGCAGGGGGCTGATTCTGCTGTCCTCCGGTGCCTCCGAGTCTGAGCGAGAGGGTAGAGGATGAATCTGAAGTCAGCCACCACTGCCGACGATCTGGACCTGATCCCGCTGTCGAGGGCGCAGTACAGCATGTGGCTGGCCGACAATCTGCCGGGCAGGCCCGCGGTCAATATCGCGCACTACGTCGAAATCGAGGGCGCGATCGATTACGACGTGCTGGTCGAGGCCATCAACCTCGCCGGCCGGGAGACCGAATCCCTCGTCGTCCGGGTCGTCGAGTTCGACGGCCGCCCCTACCAATTCGTCGATCGCAGCATCACCTACACCGAGCCCGTGCTGGACTTCGCCGCCGCGGCGGATCCGTTCGCCGCGGCGATGGAGTGGATGCGCCGGGACTACAACACCAAGGCGGTCGATCTCGCCCACGATCGGCTCAGCGCGTCGCGGCTCATCAGAATCGGCGCGGACCGCTACCTCTGGTACGCCCGCGCGCATCACCTCGTGATCGACGGCTACGGCGCGTTCAACTGCATGAACCGGGTGACCGAGCACTACAACGCCCTGCTCGAGGGGACACAGCCGCCACCGCTGATCGCGGCGAGCCTGCGCGATATCGCCGAGGCCGAGCGTGCGTACCGGGCCGGGCCGCGGCTGGAATCCGACCGGGCGTACTGGCGCGACAAGGTCGCGGATCTGCCCGGCGCGGCGAGCCTGTCGGGTCGTACCGCCCGGTGGAGCGAGACCGATCAGGTGGCCGGTCGGCAGCTTCCGGATCGGCTGTCGGAGTCGCTCGATCGTTTCGCCGAGGAGCTGCACGCCTCACCCGCGCAGATCGTCGTCGCCGCGTTCGCCGCGTTCCTCGCCCGGATGACCGGGACCGATGACGTGGTGTTGTCGATGCCGGTCAGCGGCCGGGTGACGCGGCGGCTGCGCCATGCCGCGGCCATGCTGGCGAATATGGTGCCCATCCGATTCGCGGTGGATCCGACCACCACGGTGGAGCAACTGGTCCGCGCGTCGGTGTCCGAACTCGTCTCGGCCATTCGCCACCAGCTCTACCGATTCGAGGATCTGCGCCGCGATTCGAATGCGGCCGACGCGGCCGCCAATTCGTTCGGCCCGGTGGTCAACATTCTGTTCTTCGACTCCGAGATCCGCCTCGGATCCGCCGTCGGCCGCTATCGCGCACTCACCTCGGGCGCCCTCGACGATATGCAGCTCAACCTGTACCGGCCGGGCGCCGACGGGCCGCTGCTGCTCGAACTGCACGGCAACGCCAACCTGTACAGCCAGGACGAACTCGAGCTCCACACGGGGCGTTTCGTCGAATTCCTGCAGCGGCTGATGGAGTCGCCGCTGGACACCCCGGTCGTCGCGATTCCGCTGGTGGACTCGGCCGAAGAGCAGCGCATCGTCGGGGAGCTCGCGGGCCGCGATGGCACGGCTACCGGCGAGACCCTGGTGGACCAGCTCGCCCGGCAGGCCGCGGCCACGCCCGACGCCGTGGCGGTGAGCGACGGTAGGACCACGCTCACCTATCGCGAGCTCGACGAGCGGTCCAACCGGTTCGCCCGCGCACTGATCGCGCGCGGCGCCGGGCCGGAATCGCTGGTGGCCATCGCGATGCCGCGGGAGACCGATCTGGTCGTCGCCGCGCTGGCGGTGCTGAAATCCGGCGCGGGATACCTGCCGTTGGACACCGCCCATCCGGCCGACCGGCTCGCCTATGTGCTGAACGACGCCGATCCGGTCCTCGTCGTGACCGACCGGGCGGCGCGGGACCTGATCCCCGGCGACCCCGGCCGCATGGTGCTGTTCGACGATCATCCGGCCGCGGCGGGAGCCGGCACCCCGGTGACCGATGCCGAGCGCACCGGTCCGGTGCGCCCCGACAACCTCGCCTACGTCATCTACACGTCCGGATCCACCGGCCGGCCCAAGGGAGTGCCGATAAGCCATCGCGCCGTCGCCGCCTACCTGGTGAGCGCCGGGGCGGAGAGCGGTGTTCGGCCCGGAGACGTATGGACGCTGTTCCACTCGTTCGCGTTCGACTATTCCGTGTGGGAGATATTCGGGCCCTTGGTCTCCGGCGGCCGCATCGTCGTCGTGGACACCCGGACCACCCGGTCGCCCGACGATGTCGTACGCCTGGCGGCGCGCGAGAAGGTGACGGTCTTCAACCAGACCCCGTCCGCCTTCCAGCAGTTCGCGGCGGCCCGTGAACGCTACGCGTCCGCGGGCGAACCCGACGGGGAGCTCGCGTTGCGCACGGTCATCCTCTCCGGCGAACGTCTCGATCCGGCGAGCCTGAGCGGTTGGTACGAGCACAACCCGCGGACGCCGGTGCTGGTCAACAGCTACGGCATCACCGAGACCACGGTCTTCGTCACGTATCTGCCCCTGACGCCGGATATCGCGGTGCCCGGTGCGCCGAGCGCGATCGGCCCGGCGCTGCCGGGGTTGCGCACCTATGTCCTGGACGACCGGTTGCGGCCCGCGCCGCTGGGCGCCTGGGGCGAGATCTACGTCTCGGGAGCTCAATTGTCCCGCGGCTATCTCGGCCGGCCGGCGCTGAGCGCGGCCCGCTTCGTCGCCGACCCGTTCGGTGCCGCGGGCGAGCGGCTCTATCGCAGCGGCGACGTGGCACGGTGGAATCACCAGGGCGAGCTGGAGTACCGCGGCCGCGCGGATCAGCAGGTCCAACTGCGTGGTTTCCGGATCGAACTCGACGAGATCCGCACTGTGCTGCTGACCGACAGTACGGTCGCGACAGCGGTGGTCACGGTGCACCGTCCCGATACCGCGGCGGCCCGGCTGGTCGCCTATGTGGTGCCCGCCGCCGGCGCAACCTGTGCCGGTGAGGCGTTGCGCGCGCACGTGTCCGCGATGCTGCCGGAGTACATGGTGCCGGCGAGCATCGTCGTCCTGGCCGATCTGCCGCTGACGGTCAACGGCAAGGTCGACCATCGGGCACTGCCGGAGCCGGTATTCGATTCGGTCGCGGTGTATGTGGCGCCGAGCACGGTGGTCGAGGAGACGATCGCCGATGTGTTCGCCGAGGTGCTGGGAATCGAGCGGGTCGGTGTTCTCGACCATTTCTTCCAGCTGGGCGGCAATTCGCTCACCGCGACCAGCGCCGCGGTCCGGATCGCGGAACTGACCCGCTGCGATGTCTCGGTACGCGATCTGTTCGGCAAACCGACCGTCGCCGAACTCGCCGCGCAGATCATGGCCGGGCACCGTCCGAGCCGGCGGGCCCTGCGCGCCGAGCCGCGAGTAGACCCGATACCGCTGGCACCGGCACAGAACCGCATGTGGCTGCTCAATCAGGTCGATCCGGCCTCCGCGGCCTACAACATCCCGCTGGTGGTACAGCTCACCGGACGGCTCGACGCCGCGGCCCTGCGCACCGCCCTGACCGATGTCCTCGACCGGCACGAGGCGCTGCGCACCGTCTATCCCGCGGTGGACGGGGTGGGGACGCAGGTCGTGCTGGCGGCCGCGGACGTCGTCGCGGATCTCGACCTGACACCCGCGCCGACCGATCCGGACGAATTCCACCAGCGGATACGCGATCTGGCGTCCCGGGGATTCGATGTGAGTGCGCGCCCGCCGATCCGGTGCGCGCTGCTCGCCTCCACCGACCGCCGCCGCCATGTCCTGGCCGTGGTGCTGCACCACATCTGCTGTGACGGCGCGTCCCTGCGGCCGCTGGCGGCCGATCTCGCGACCGCCTACGAGGCACGGGTGCAGGGCAAGACGCCGGACTGGCAGTCACTGCGGGTCCAGTACGCGGACTACAGCATCTGGCATCGCGCACTGCTCGGCGACGAAACCGATCCGGACTCTCCGGCGGCCCGGCAGTTGGATTACTGGACAGCGCAATTGGCCGGTAAGCCGCCGGTGCTGGAGCTGCCCGCCGACCGTGCGCGTCCGGCGCGGCGGTCCACGGCCGGCGGTCTCACCGAGACCGTGATCCCGGCCGAGGTGTTCGCCGGGATCGAACGGCTGGCGCGGGCCGCCGATGTCACGACCTTCATGGTGGTCCACGCGGCGCTGGCCGTACTGCTCGCCCGGCTCTCGGGGTCCTCGGACATCACGATCGGCACTCCGGTCGCGGGTCGCGGTGAGCACGCGCTGGAACCGCTCGTCGGAATGTTCGTCAACACGGTGCCGCTGCGCACCGAGGTGCCCGCCGGCGAATCGTTCACCGCATTCCTCGCACGAATCCGCGCTATCGATATCGACGCCTTCGCCAACAGCGATCTGCCCTACGAACGCGTCGTGGAGGAGATCGAGCCCCGGCATTCGGCGGCACACGCACCGCTGTGCCAGGTGTACCTCGCTTTCGAGAACATGGACCGCCCGAGCCTGGAATTGCCCGGGCTCACGGTGGAGATCCTGGACCCGGGGCCGCAACCGGCGAAGGTCGACGTGATCGTCACCGTCGCCGAGAACACCGCCGGCGGCGGCGATATCGCCCTACGGATCGACTACGCGAAGGATCTGTTCGATCCGGGAACGGTCGGCGAACTGGCCGCGCGGCTGAATCGGGTGCTCGCGGCGGTGGTGTCGGATCCGCAGACACCGGTGGCCGCGGTGGATGTGCTGTCGAGCGCCGAGCGGACCGAGCTGGTACCGGCCTCGGGCGGCCCGGCCGAACCGCCGCGCGTGCTGGCCGCCGTGCTGTCGGCGCGGGACACCGAGGCGGTGGCGGTGCTCGCAGGGGACCGCGCGGTGTCCTACGGTGTGCTGGACGCCCGGTCGAACCGGATGGCGCGCGAGCTGATCGATCGGGGAATCGGGCCGGGAGACCATGTCGCGCTGGTGATGACCCGCTCGATCGAGTTCATCACCGGTATCTGGGCGGTGACCAGGACCGGTGCGGCGTTCGTCGCGATCGATCCGCGGAACCCGGCCGAACGGGTCGCGCTGATGACTGCCGACGCCGGGGTCGAGGTCGCGGTGACGGTGGCGGCCACCCGGACGTTGCTGCCCGGGTCGGTCCGGCAGTTGGTCCTCGACGATCCGGAAACCCGTGACGCGATCGCGGCGCGATCCGCGGCCGCGGTCACCGACGCGGATCGACTGCGCCCCAGCCGTATCCGGGATACCGCGTACGTGCTGTACACCTCGGGGTCGACGGGCATCCCCAAGGGCGTCGCGGTGACGCACGAGGGATTGGCGAATTTCGCCGCCGAGCAGCGCACACGCTACCGGGTCGACAGATCCTCGCGGGTGCTGCAGGTGGCGGCGCCCGGGTTCGACGCGGTCGTGCTCGAAGTGCTGATGGCGCATGCCAACGACGCGACACTGGTCGTCTCGCCACCGGAAGTCTTCGCGGGGCCGGAGTTGGCGGAACTGATCCGGACGCAGCGGGTCTCGCACGCGTTCGTGACCCCGAGTGTGCTGGCGACCATGTCGCCCGACGGTCTGGAAACGTTGCGGGTGCTGGTGGCCGGCGGCGAGGCGGTATCGGCGGAGACGGTGGCGGTCTGGGCGCCCGGCCGGGAACTGTTCAACGGGTACGGCCCGACCGAGACCACGATCATGGTCGCCATCAGTGACCCGCTGTCGGTAGGGGAGCGGGTCACCATCGGCGGTCCGATCCGCGGTGTCGGGGCTCTCGTGCTCGACAGCGCCCTGCGGCCCGTACCGGTCGGGGTGACGGGGCAGCTGTACATATCCGGCGTGCAATTGGCGCGCGGATACCTGAACCGGCCGGGCGCCACCGCCACCACCTTCGTCGCGCACCCGTACGGTCCGGACGGCGCCCGGATGTACCACACCGGCGACCTCGCCCGCTGGACATCGGACGGCACGCTGGAGTACGCCGGTCGCACCGACTTCCAGGTCAAGATCCGGGGACAGCGGATCGAACTCGGCGAGATCGAAGCCGTCCTCGCCGGGCACCCCGAGGTGACGGTCGCGCTGGCGGTGGGCGTGCCGTCCGAGTACGGCACGCGGCTGGCCGCCTACGTGGTGGCGGCGTCCGACGTCGACACGACGGAACTGTTGGGCCACGCCGCGCAACGGCTGCCCGCGCATATGGTCCCGGAAACGGTGGTCGTCCTCGATGCGCTGCCGCTGTCGGCGGTGGGGAAGATCGACCGTGCGGCCCTGCCCGCCCCGGTGTTCGGCACCGCTGCCACGGAATTCGTCGCGCCACGGGACGCCGCCGAGCAGACGGTCGCCGACGTGTGCGCGGCCGTGCTGGGTGTCGAGCGCGTCGGCGCCTTCGACAATTTCTTCGAGCTGGGCGGCAATTCGCTGTCGGCCACTCGGGCGGTCGCACAGCTGGGCGCCGCGTTCGGGGTGGATGTCGCGCTCCGGACGATATTCGACGCGCCGACCGTCGCGGTCCTGGCGCAGCGGCTGCGCACGAGCGACACCACCGGCCGGGAACCGCTCGCGCCGCAGGAGCGCCCGGACCGCATTCCGCTCTCGCCCGCCCAGACACGTATGTGGTTCCTCAACCAGTTCGACCCCGACTCCGCGGTGTACAACATTCCGCTGGTCGTCCAGCTGTCCGGTGACCTCTATGTGGCGGCCATGCGCACGGCGCTCGCCGATGTCCTCGACCGGCACGAATCGCTGCGTACCCGGTACCCGGACAGCGACAGCGGACCACACCAGCTGATCGTGCCGACCGAGGCGGTGCGACCGCCGCTGGTGCCGGTGGAGGTCGCGGCGCACGAGGTGGCGGATCGGGTGGCCGCGGCGGCCGCCGCCGGGTTCGACGTCACCCGCGAGGTTCCGTTCCGGATCATCCTGCTGCGCAGCGCACCCGACGAGCACACCCTGGTGCTCGTCGTCCACCACATCGGCTTCGACGGGTCCTCGCTCGCGCCCCTGGCCGCGGATCTCATGGCCGCGTACCGGGCCCGGACTCTGCACGAGGCGCCGGGGTGGACACCGCTGCCGGTGCAGTACGCGGATTACACGCTGTGGCAGCGCACGCTGCTGGGCAGCGAGGACGACCCGCACAGCCGGACGACCGCGCAGACGGAGTACTGGCGTTCGGCTCTCGCCGACCTGCCGGAGGTGCTCGATCTGCCCACCGATCGGCCGCGCCCGGCGCAGCAGACCTTCCGCGGCGCCACGGTGTCGACGACACTGCCCGCCGATCTGCATCGCGCGGTGGCCGCGCTGGCCCACCGGCACGACGCGACCGTGTTCATGGTCATGCACGCCGCCTATGCCGCGCTGCTGGCGAGGCTGTCGGGCACCGGTGACATCGCCGTGGGCACCCCGATCGCCGGGCGCGGCGAGCCCGGACTCGACGGACTTATCGGTATGTTCGTCAACACCCTGGTGCTGCGCACGCGCATCGAGCCCGGCGCGACGTTCACCGGAGTCCTCGATCAGATCCGGGCCGCGGATCTGGCCGCCTTCGAGAACGCCGATATCCCGTTCGAGCGGCTCGTCGAGGTGCTGAACCCGCCGCGCTCGACGGCGCACTCGCCGTTGACCCAGGTCGGTTTCTCGTTCCAGAACATCGATATCCCCACCGTGCGATTCGACGGCCTGACGGTCACCGCCCGGATGGCCGACCCGAGTGTGGCGAAATACGATCTGCATCTGAACCTGGTCGATTCGCTGACCCCGGACGGCGAACCCGGCGGAATGACAGTCGAATTCGGCTTCGCCACCGACCTGTTCGACGAGGCGACGGTCGTTTCGATCTTCGACCGCTACCTGCTCCTGCTGCGGGCGGTCGTCGCCGATCCCGCCGGCGCCGTCGGGGATATCGACCTGCTGACCGCATCCGAGCAGCGGGAGCTGGAAACGCGGTCGTACGGGCGCCGCACCTCGGTATCGCCCGCGACGGTCCCGGATCTGTTCGCCGCGCAGGTGCGGACCACACCCCGGCACACCGCCCTGATCGACGCCGAAAGCGGCGCTTCGCTGGACTACCGGGAGTTCGGCGACCGGGTGAATCGCGCGGCCCGTGCGCTGATCGGGCGCGGGGTGGGCCCGGGGACGGTGGTCGCCGTCGCGATGCGCCGATCGGTCGATCTGCTGACCGCGCTGTACGCGATCCACGCCGCCGGTGCGGCCTATCTGCCCCTGGATCCCGAACATCCGGCCGAACGGGTGCGCGCGATACTCGCCGCGGCGGGCGCGAGCGCGGTGCTCACCCGCGCCGTCGACGAGGCCGACCTGCCCGGCGAGGTACCGGTCTGGTCTGCCGCGGAGCTCGACGGGGACGATCCCGCACCGGTGACCGACGCCGACCGGATCCGGACCCTGCATCCCGACGACCTGGCCTACGTCATCTACACCTCGGGCTCGACGGGTGAGCCGAAGGGCGTGGCCGTCCCGCATGCCGCGGTGGTGAATCAGCTCCGGTGGATGCGCGATCACTACGAGCTCGACGCCTCCGACGTGATGCTGTGGCGGACACCGGTGACCTTCGACCTCTCGGTATGGGAGCTGTTCTGCGCGTCGACCTGCGGCGCGGCCCTGGTGGTCGCCGGGCCCGACGCCCACCGCGATACCGATACCGTCGCGCGGCTGCTGGCCGACCATCGGATCACCACCGTCGATTTCGTCCCGTCGCTGCTGGCCGCGTTCCTCGCGTCGCCGCAACGCCGCGCACTGCCGGACCTGCGCCGCGTCCTGTGCATCGGTGAGGCGCTGCCGGCCGAGACCGCCCGGCGGTTCACCGAGTTCAGCGGTGCGCGAATCGACAATCTGTACGGACCGACAGAGGCGGCGGTCAGCGTCACCGCACACCGGATCGAGGCCGTGGACGGCGTCACGGTGCCCATCGGCGTGCCCGAGGCCGATGTCGTGGTTCGTGTCCTGGACGCGCGGCTGCGTCCGGTTCCGCCCGGCGTGACCGGGGAGCTCTACCTGGGCGGTGTCCAGCTTGCCCGGGGATATCACGAACGCCGGGCCCTGACTGGTGCGGCATTCGTCGCCGATCCGCTGGGGACGCGGGGCGACCGCCTTTACCGCACCGGCGATCTGGTGCGCTGGGATGCCGCGGGCAGTCTGCGTTATATCGGCCGCGCCGACTCCCAGGTGAAACTGCGCGGCCTGCGCGTCGAACTCGGCGATATCGAAGCCGCGCTGGTGGCACACGCCGAGGTGGCGGCCGCCGTCGCGCAGGTGCGCACCGACCACGGCGAGCAGCGCCTGGTCGCCTATGTGGTCGCCGGGGCAGCCGTCGACAACGCGGGGATCCGGAGCTTCCTGCTGGAGCGGTTGCCCGCCTACATGGTTCCGGCGTCGGTGATCAGGATCGACGCGATCCCGCTCACGGCGAACGGCAAGGTCGACTATCGGGCGCTGCCGGCGCCGGATCCGAGTTCGCGCGAGGCCGAGTACCGGGCTCCGCGGGGTCTGGTCGAGCAGACCGTGGCCGGGGTCTTCGGCGAACTCCTGGAACTGCCGGAGATCGGTGCCCAGGACAATTTCTTCGAGCTGGGCGGGAATTCGCTGCTGGCCACCCGCGCACTGAGCCGGATCGGCGATATCCTCGAGGTCGCCATCGCGGTGCGCGTGATCTTCGAGGCGGCCACGGTCGCCGATCTCGCCGACCGGATCACGCGGCTGCGGGCGGTCCCGAACCTGCCCGCGCCCACACCACGGCCACGCCCGGAGCGGGTTCCGCTGTCCTTGGCGCAATCACGCATGTGGTTCCTCAACCAATTCGATCCGGAAGCCACGGGATACATCGTGCCGCTGGCGATCCGGCTCGACGGCGCCCTCGACCTCGGGGCGCTCACGGCGGCGGTCGGCGATGTGGTCGAACGGCACGAGAGTCTGCGGACCGTGTATCCCGCCGTCGACGGCAACCCCGTCCAGATCGTGCTGGCCGCCCGCGACGTGGTCGCGGGCCGGGAGCTCACCCCGGAGGCGGTCGGCGAACGCGAACTGCCGGGCCGGTTGTCCGAGTTCTTCCACCGCGGATTCGACGTGGCGAAGGAGGTGCCGCTGCGTATCGGGCTGTACCAGCTCTCGGATCAGGCCTGGGTGCTGGCCCTGGCCGCGCATCACATCAGTTGCGACGGATACTCGGTGGCTCCGCTGGCCGCCGATCTGGTGACGGCCTATCGGGCGCGATCCGGTGACCATCGGCCGGAATGGGCGCCGCTGCCGGTGCAGTTCGCCGACTACGCGATCTGGCAGCGCGAGGTGCTCGGGCGCGCGGACGACCCGGAGTCGCGCGGTGCGCGCGATATCGCCTACTGGCGTACGCAGCTCGCGGGGATACCGGAGCTGCTCGAGTTGCCGGCCGATCGGCCGCGGCCTAACGAGCGGTCCCAGCGCGGCGCGGTCGTCGAGGTCGCGATCTCGGGTGAGTTGCACGGCCGGATCCGGGCACTGGCACAGCGGGCCGGCGCCACCACGTTCATGGTGGCCCATACGGCGCTCGCGGTGCTGCTGTCCCGGCTGTCCGGCAGTGCCGACATCACTATCGGAGTGCCGCATGCGGGGCGCGGACACCGGTCGCTGGACGGTCTGGTCGGGATGTTCGTCAATACGCTGGTGATGCGCTCCCGGATCGCACCGGACCGCAGTTTCCGGGAGCTGCTCGACGAGGTGCGGCGCACCGATATCGAGGCCTTCGACCATGCGACGGTGCCGTTCGAGCAGCTGGTGGAAGCGCTCAATCCGGCGCGCTCCACCTCCCACACGCCGCTGTTCCAGGTGATGCTCGCCTATCAGAACATGGCTCGGGCCCGAGTCGAACTCCCCGATCTCAGCATCGAGAACATCGATCCGGGCGATAGCGCCGCTATCTACGACCTGCTGCTGATGATGACCGAGGAGCACGGCACGCGCCATGAACCGGTCGGCATGACCTTGCGCCTCACCTACGCCGCGGACCTCTTCGACGAGGACACCGTCCGGCGCTTCGCCGCGCAGTTCGTGCGGGTACTCGACGCCGCCGCCGCCGACGCCGGGTCGCCGGTGGGCGCGGTCGAACTACTGGATCCCGCGGACCGGCAACTGATGCTGGAGCAGTGGAGCGGGATCACCGGTCCCGCCGCGCCGGGAAGGACGCTTGTCGATCTCTTCGACGAGCAGGTCGCCCGGACCCCGGAGCTGCCGGCATTGTGCGGCCCCGACGGCGCCCTCTGGACGTATCGGGAATTCGACGCGGGTGTCAACCGGCTCGCCCGCTGGCTCATCGGCTGCGGCGCCGGGCCGGAAACGACGGTCGCGGTGGCGATTCGACGGTCCGCGGATCTGATCACCGCGCTGTACGCGGTGGTCAAGACCGGCGCGGCCTTCCTCCCGATCGACCCGGAGCATCCGAGTGCGCGGATCGCCCAGGTACTGGACGCGGCCCGGCCGCTGCTGGTGCTCACGACCTCCGGCGACGACAACGGCCTGCCCGCCGGTTGTGCCTCGGCGCGGATCGATCGTCTCGACGTGACCGGGCAGTCCGGCGATCCGATCACCGATGCGCAGCGGCGATCGCCGCTGCGGCCCGGCAATATCGCCTATGTCCTGTTCACCTCCGGCTCCACCGGCGTTCCGAAGGGTGTCGCACTGACCCATGCCGCCACGGCGAGTCAGCTGGCGTGGGCGCAGGAGCAGTGGCCGCACGGCGAGTCCGACGCGGTGCTGTTCAAGACGCCGATCACCTTCGATATCGCGGTATGGGAGTTGTTCTGGCCGTTGCAGACCGGTGCGCGGATCGTCATCGCGGAACCGGACGGGCACCGTGATCCCGGGTATCTGGCGCGCGCCATCGCCGAACACGGAATCGGCACCGTGCATTTCGTACCCTCGATGCTCGACGTCCTGCTCGACACCACCGGCCTCCGATTGCCCTCCGTCCGGCGGGTGTTCGTCGCGGGCGAAGCGCTGGCCCAGCGGACGATCGATGCCGCGGCCGGGGTGTTCGCGAACGCCGAAGTGGTGAACTGGTACGGCCCGGCCGAGGCGGAGGTCGTCACGGCATATCGCGGCCGGCCGGGGGCCACCACCCGCGTGATCGTGCCGATCGGCACCCCGGTGCGCGGTATGCGGGTCTACGTCCTGGACCCCCGGTTGCGGCCGGTGCCGGTCGGGGTGGCCGGCGAGCTGTACGTATCGGGTGTCCAGGTGGCCCGGGGTTACGCGGGGCGCTCCGGTCCGACCAGCGCCGCCTTCGTGGCCCACCCGTTCGGTGAGCCGGGTGAGCGGCTGTATCGCACCGGCGACCTGGTGCGCTGGACCGGAACCGGCGAACTGGAGTATCTGGGCCGCGGCGACTTCCAGGTGAAGGTCCGCGGCCAGCGGGTGGAGCCCGGCGATATCGAGGCGGCGTTGTGCGCGCTCCCGGAGGTCGCCCGGGCTGTCGCCGTCGCGACGTCGGAACGGATCGTCGCGTACGTGACGCTCGTCCCCGGCGCGGCGATGGACGGCCGCGCCGTGCGCGACCGGCTGGTCCGGTCGCTGCCTGCCTATCTGGTCCCCGCCGCCGTGCAGGTGCTGGACGCCCTGCCGCTCACGGCCAACGGGAAGCTGGACCGTGCGGCACTGCCCCGGCCGGTGTTCGACGACGAGACCGAGTTCGTGGCGCCGCGCACCGAGCGCGAAACCGTGCTGGCCGAACTCGTCGGCGCCGTCACCGGCGCCGAACGGGTGAGTGTCACGGCGAATCTGTTCGAGATCGGGCTCAATTCGCTGTCCGCGGCCCAGCTCGCGGCGCGCGCCGAGGTCGCGCTCGGCCACGAGGTCGGCATTCGCGATATCTTCGACGCGCCCACCGTCGCGGACCTGGCCGAGCGGATCGCCACTCGGCCCCGGCGTGCGGCGGTCGCGCCGGGTCCGCGGGTCCGCCCGGCGGTGATTCCGCTGGCGACAGCCCAGCGGCGGATGTGGTTCCTCAACCAGTACGACACCGATTCGGCGGCCTACAACCTCTGCTTCGCGGCCAGGTTGACCGGTCCACTCGATATCGATGCACTGCGCGCGGCATTCCTGGACGTGGTGATCCGGCACGAGCCGCTGCGGACGGTGTATCCGGCCGTGGACGGCGAACCGTCCCAGGTCGTGCTGGATGCCCCGGCGGCACCGGAGAATCTGGTGCCGGACCCGGAACCGGTCGCCGACGAGGCCGACCTGGCCGAGCGGATCCGGCAGGCCGCCGGAACGGGTTTCGACGTAGCCGTGTCCGCACCGATACTGACCAGGTTGTACCGCACGGTCTCCGGTACGCATGTGCTCGTCCTGGTGGCTCATCACATCGCGGCCGACGGCGCCTCGATGGCGTCGCTGGCCCGCGATGTGTTCACCGCGTACGAAGCGCGGGCCCGGCGCGACGCGCCGCACTGGGAACCACTCGCGGTGCAGTACGCCGATTACGCACTCTGGCAGCGGGAGGCGCTCGGCGCGGAAGACGACCCGGAATCACTGGTCTCGCAGCAGATCGCCTACTGGACCGAGACCCTCGGCGACGCTCCGGAACTGCTCGAACTGCCCACCGACCGGCCGCGTCCCGCCACCGTGTCCACGGCCGGCGGCAGTGTTCGCTTCGATATCCCGGCGCGCGTGCACGACGATATCGTCCGGCTGGCCCACGCCGAGGGTGTCACCGTGTTCGTGGTGCTGCACGCGGCGTTGGCGATCCTGCTGGCACGCACCGCGCACAGCGACGACATCTCGGTGGGCACCCCGGTGGCCGGCCGGGGCCACGAGGTGCTCGACGACCTGGTCGGCATGTTCGTCAACACCGTGGTGCTGCGCACCCGGGTGCACGAGGACCGATCGTTCCGCGACCTGCTCGCGCAGGTGCGCGCGGTCGACGTCGACGCGCTCGCGCACGCCGACGTTCCCTATGAACGGCTGGTCGATGCCCTGGACCGCACCCGGTCGACGGCGTACACGCCGCTCTACCAGGTGATGTTCGGCTTGCAGAATGTGCGGGAGGCCCGGTTCGAGCTGCCCGGTATCGGGATCGACATCCTCGACCCCGGTATCGCCCAGGCCAAGACCGACCTCACCGTGCTCTTGCACGAACAGCACGACGGGGCACGACCGGCCGGCATCGCGGGCGAACTCGTCTACGCCACGGATCTTTTCCGGGGTTCGACGGCGCAAGCGTTCGCCGACCGGTTCGTGCGGGTGCTCAGGGCGGTCATCGCCGACCCGGCCGCGGCCGTGAGCGCCGTCGACCTGCTCGGCGCGACAGAATCACGGGATCTGGTCCCGGCCAGTGGCGGTGCCGCGACGCCCTCGTGCCTGCTGCCGCACCTGTTGGCCGCGGCCGTGGAGATGGACCCGGCGGCCATCGCGCTGATCGGCGAGTCCGAAACCCTCACCTACGCCGAGCTCGACCAGCGATCGGACCGGCTGGCCGCGCATCTGCTCGCCCGCGGTGTGGGCCGGGGAGTGTATGCGGCACTGGCCGTGCCACGGTCGGTCGACTATCAGATCGCCATGTGGGCGATCACGAAGACCGGCGCCACGTTCGTTCCGGTGGATCTGCGCTATCCCCGCGAGCGGATAACCCATATGGTCGCCGATTCCGGAGCCGCACTCGGTATCACGATCGAATCCGCGCGGCCGGCTCTGCCGGACGGAATCCCGTGGCTGGTACTCGACGAGCCGGGCACGGCCGCCGAGATCGCGGCGCATCCCGGGCATCCCGTCACCGCCGCCGATCGTGCGGGAACACGGGTCCGGGACGCGGCCTACGTGATCTACACGTCGGGTTCGACCGGGACACCGAAGGGCGTCGTGGTCACCCACGAGGGACTGGCGAGTTTCGCCGCCGCGCAACGGGACCGTTACCGAGTCGAGCCGGCGTCGCGGGTCCTGCACGTGGCGGCGCCCGCCTTCGACGCGGTACTGCTCGAGGCCTTGATGGCGTGTGCGGCCGGTGCGTCCCTGGTGGTGTCGCCGGCGGAGGTCTTCGGGGGTTCGGAGCTGGCGCAGCTGATCCGCGCTCATCAGGTGTCGCACGCGTTCCTGACACCTAGTGTGCTGGCGACGGTGTCGCCCGCCGATCTGGAATCGGTCCGGGTGCTGGCCGTCGGCGGCGAGATGGTGTCGGCGGATCTGGTCGCCACCTGGGCGCCCGGACGACAGCTGCACAATATCTACGGGCCGACCGAGACGACGATCGTGATCACCATGAGTGAACCGGTTCGGTCCGGGGCCGTCATCGATATCGGCGGTCCGATCCCCGGCGCGCAAGCTCTCGTGCTGGACGCGCGGTTGCGGCCGGTGCCGGTCGGGGTGGCCGGTGAGCTCTACCTCGCCGGAGACGCCCTGGCACGCGGGTACCTGAATCGTCCCGCCCTGACCGCGGGCGCGTTCGTGGCGAACCCCTACGGTGGCTTCGCGTCCCGGATGTATCGCACCGGCGATATCGTCCGCTGGACGGGTCGGCGCGCACTGGAATACGTCGGCCGCAGCGATTTCCAGATCAAGATCCGCGGTCAGCGGATCGAGCTCGGCGAAATCGACGCCGCATTGGTCGCGCTGCCCGGGGTGGCCTCGGGGGTCACCGTGAACCGTCCCGGACCGGACGGCCGATCCCGGCTCGCGGCCTACCTCGTCGGCGAATCCGGCGCGGATGTCGCGCCGCGCGCGGTGCTGGATCATCTCGCCGATGTCCTGCCCGCCCATATGTTGCCCACGACGATCACCGTGCTCGACCGGATGCCGCTCTCCTCGACGGGCAAAGTGGACCGGAAGGCGCTGCCGGAGCCGGACTTCGACCTCGGTGACGACGAAGTGGTCGCCCCCGCCTCCGAGCTGGAGCGCACCATCGCCGCTGCTTTCGCGGATGTCCTCGGTGTGGCATCGGTCGGCGCGACGACGTCGTTCTTCACCCTGGGCGGCGATTCGATCATGTCGATCCAGCTGGCGTCCCGGCTGAAGTCCGCCGGGATCGTCCTGCGGGCTCGCGATATCTTCGAACGCAAAACCGTGCGGGCGCTGGCGCAGGTCGCCGGGGCCGCGACCCAGGTGTCGCTCCCGGAACTGTCCGGCGGTGGGGTGGGTGAGATCCCGCCTACGCCGATCGTGGCCTGGTTCGGCGAGCGGCTCGGTGCGGCGAATCGGTTCGCGCAGTCGATGCTGGTCCGTTTGCCGGGTGACGCGTCTGTCGCCGATGTGGCCGCGACCGTGCAGGCGGTGCTGGACCACCACGATATGCTCCGCTCGCGGCTGCGGGACGGCCGCCTCGAGGTCTTGCCGGCGGGGGCGGCCGGTGCGCTGGACGCGGTCTCCGTGCGTACCTTCGGGGCCGCCGAGGCGCCCGGTACCGACGGTTTCACCGCGCTCGCCGAGACGGCGTTGCGGACGGCCTCCGATCGTCTCGATCCGGCCGGTGGCCGGATGCTGCAGGTCGTATGCCTGCTGCCGGAGTCGGGGGTCGACGCCGAGGGCCGCGCTCTTCTCGTGATCCACCACCTCGCCGTCGACGGCGTGTCGTGGCGGATCCTGCTCCCCGATTTCGCCACCGCATGGCAGCAGATCACCCAGGGCGGCGTCGCCGGGCTTCCGGCGCAGGGCACCTCCATGCGGCGCTGGGCGCATGCGCTGAACGCCGCCGCCGCCGAACGCGGCGCCGAGCTCGAGTTGTGGGCGCGGATGGGTGCGGCGGCGGATCCGCTGCTCGGGCGGGCCGCGCTCGATCCGGCGGTCGACACCCAGTCGACGGTGCGGCACCTGACGTTGTCCGTCGCGGCCGAGGACACCGCGGCTCTGCTCGACGCGGTACCCGAAGCCGTGCGCGGCAACGTCGACGACGCCCTGCTCGCCGGACTGACGGTTGCGTTGACGCGCTGGCGCGCCCGGCGCGGCCACCGCCACGCCGGGATGAAAGTGCTGTTGGAGGGCCACGGGCGGGAAGAGCAACTCGCCGCCGGCGCGGACCTGGCCCGCACCGTGGGCTGGTTCACCAATGCCTATCCCGTTGCGCTCGAACTGAGCGAGGCGGACGCCGGTGACCCGCGCGCGGCGGTGAAGTCGGTGAAGGACCAGCTGCGCGCGATCCCCGACAAGGGAATCGGTTACGGCCTGCTGCGCTATCTGAACACCGACACCGGCCACCGGCTCGCGGCCGCCCCGGAGCCGCAGATCAGTTTCAACAATCTCGGCCGGGCGGGTGTCGACCTCACCGCGCTGGCGGGTGTCGCGTGGGTGCCGACCGGCGAGGAGTTCGATCGGCGCGCGGCGTTCGACCCGGATATGCCCGCGGCGGCGGCGATCACGATCGATGTGCACATCGTGGACACTCCGGCGGGCCCCGGTCTGTCGGCGCATATCGGTTACGCCTCGCGGTTGTTCGGCCACGAGGAGGTCGCCGAACTCGCGGCGGGATGGGTGGAAGCGCTGGGCGAGATCGGCGTCGCCGCCCGCGCGGAGCGCGACTGGGGACTGTCCCGGGCCGATGTGCCGCTCGTCGAGGTCACCCAGTCCGATCTGGACTCGTTCGCCGACCGATACGGACCGCTGACCGATGTGTGGTCGCTGGCGCCACTGCAGGCGGGGCTGCTGTTCCACGCCGAATTCGCCGCGGGTGAACTCGACGTCTACACAGCGCAATCGGTGCTGACCCTGGCCGGTGTCGTCGACGAGGCCCGGCTCGAACGCGCCGCGCGCACCGTGCTGGCCCGGCATCCCAACCTGCGCGCCGCCTTCACGCGCACCGCCGACGGTGTTCCCGCACAGGTGGTTCCCGCGCTGGCCGCGTTGCACTGGGACAGCGTCGATCTGTCCGGCGACCCCGATGCACTGGACGGGCTGATCGAAACCGAGCGAGCGGTGGTGTTCGATCCCGCCGATCCGCCGCTGCTGCGATTCCTCGCCGTGACCGTCGGACCCGGTGATTTCCGGCTGGTGCTGACGGCCCACCACCTGCTGCTCGACGGCTGGTCGTTGCCGTTGCTGTGCCGGGAGCTGATCGGGCTGTACGCGGTGGGAGATCGTGCGGACCTGCTGCCGCCGGCACCGTCGTATCGCGACTATCTGGAATGGCTCGACCGACGCGACCACGACGCCGGCGTACGGGTGTGGCAGGAGGCCCTGGGCGATATCGCCGAACCCACGCTGATCACCGACCCGCAAATCGCGACCGTCGCCGAGATCCCGATCGATCTGCCGATCGTGTTCGACCGGGCCGTGACCCGACAGCTGGTGGAATTCGCCCGGGCCCGCGGCGTGACCATGGCCACGATCGTGCAGTTCGCCTGGGCAGTGGTCCTGGGCAACCTGCTCGGCGCCGAACGGGTGGCCTTCGGCAGCACGGTCTCCGGCCGGCCCGCCGACCTGCCGGACGTGGAGTCGATGATCGGCCTGTTCATCAACACCGTTCCGGTCGTCGTCGACGTCGGCCGGGACCGGACCGTCGCGGATGCGCTGACCGGTCTGCAGGCGGACAACACCCGGCTGCTCGAACATCACCATCTCGAACTGTCGCAGATCACGGCGGCCGCGCGCACCCCCCAGCTGTTCGACACCCTGGTCGTGTTCGAGTCCTACCCGGTCGACAGCAGCGGGCTCGGTGACACCGATATCGACGGTATGCGGGTGGTCGCGGCCGAGGGCCGCGACGCCGCGCACTATCCGCTGATGGTGCAGGCCCATCAGACCGACGCATTGCACGTCCGGGTCCGTTATCAGCGGGCTCGGGTGGACGACGCCACGGCATCGGGGCTCGCGTCGCGTCTCGGCACGGTGCTGCGCGCCCTGAGCACCGCCGCGGGAACCCGGTTGGGCGCGTTGGATCTGCTGACGCCCGACGAACGGTCGGAGCTGGTACCGGCCGTGCGCGGATGCGCCGAGGCGCCGCGTTCGCTCGCGGAGCTGCTGGCGGTGGGTGCTGCGGTGAATCCCGCGGCGGCGGCGCTGATCTCGGGCGAACGGACAGTGTCCTATGCGGAACTGGACGCGTGGTCGAACCAGGTGGCGCGGCAGCTGATCGACTGGAGTGTGGGTCCCGGCGACAATGTCGCGCTGGCCGCGCCGCGATCGGTGGAGTTCATGGTCGGTCTGTGGGCGGTGACCAAGGCGGGAGCCGCGTTCGTCCCCATCGATTCGCGTAACCCCGCCGAGCGGGTGGCGCTGATGGTCGAGCACGCCGATGTCCGGGTGGCGATCACCACCGGCGGCTCGCCGGATCTGTTGCCCGATACGGTCCGTCCGCTGGTTCTCGACGAGCCGCGCACGAGCGAGTCGATCGCGGCACTCTCGGCGGATCCGGTGACCGATGCGCAGCGGGCGCGGACCCCGCATATCCGGGATACGGCCTACGTGCTCTACACCTCGGGATCGACCGGAACGCCCAAGGGCGTCGCGGTCACCCATGAGGGGCTGGCGAGTTGCGCGGCCGAGCAGCGGGACCGATTCGGCATCGACCGCGCCGCGCGAGTGCTGCAGGGTTCGGCGCCCGGGTTCGACGTCATGGTGCTCGAAGTGCTGCTGGCGCATACGAACGGCGCGGTCTTGCTATTGCCGCCGCCGGAGGTGTACGCGGGTGCCGAACTCGCCGAATTGATTCGCATCCAGCGGGTATCGCACGCCTTCGTTACGCCGACCGTGCTGGCGACGATGTCGCCGGCGGGTATGGAAACGCTCCGGGTGCTGGCCGCCGGGGGTGAAGCGGTGACCCCGGAAACCGTCGCGGTGTGGGCGCCGGGCCGGCGCCTGCTCAACGGCTACGGCCCGACCGAGACCACCATTCTGGCCTGTATGAGCGAGTTGGATCCCGGCGCCGACGTGACCATCGGCAGTCCGGTCCGCGGCGTCGAGGCACTCGTCCTGGACCCGTGGTTGCGGCCGGTGCCGCCCGGAGTGGTGGGCGAGCTGTACCTCGGCGGGCTGCAACTGGCGCGTGGGTATCTCAACCGTGTCGCCATGACAGCGGTCGCGTTCGTGGCGAATCCGTTCGGTGCGGTGGGCTCGCGGATGTACCGCACCGGTGACCTGGTGCGATGGAAGCCCGACCACACGCTGGAATACCTCGGCCGCAGCGATTTCCAGGTCAAGATCCGCGGGCAGCGGATCGAACTGGGCGAGATCGAGAGCGTGCTGTCCGCACAGCCCGGTATCGAGCGCGCGGTGGTCGTGCTGCGCAAGGACGACCGGGGTCTGGACCGGCTCGCCGGCTATCTCGTGGGCGCCGGCGAGGTGGATCTCGACGCGGTGCGAGCCGCCGCCCGCACGCAGTTGCCGGTGCATATGGTGCCCGATGTGTTCACGGTGCTCCCGGCGCTGCCCCGCACCACCAGCGGCAAACTGGATCGCCGGGCGCTGCCCGCACCCGCATTCGATTCCGGCCGGGAGTGGGTGGCTCCGCGGACAGCGGCCGAACTCTGTGTCGCGGAGGTCTTCGCGCGGGTCCTGGACGTGGAGAAGGTCGGCGCGACGGACGGCTTCTTCGAGCTCGGCGGCAATTCACTGTCGGCGACGCGGGTGGCCGCGCAGTTGAGTGCCGCGTCCGGCGTCCGGGTCGGTGTCCGGGAGCTGTTCGAGGCGCCGACGGTCGCCGAACTCGCCGCGACCCTGGCCGGCCTCGGCGGCGACAGCCGGGCTCCGCTGGTCGCGGGCCCACGGCCGGCGCTCGTTCCGCTGTCCCCGGCGCAGCAGCGTATGTGGTTCCTCAACCAGTTCGATACGGCGGTGGGCGCGTACAACATTCCGCTGGTCATCCGGTTGCGGGGCGAACTCGATGTCCAGGCGCTGCGCCACGCGTGTGCTCTGGTCATCGAGCGGCACGAATCGCTGCGCACCAAGTTTCCGGTAAACGGCGGCACTCCGCACCAGGTCGCGGTCGGCGTCGCCGAGGTCGCGCCGGAACTGATCCCGATTCCGGTCGACGAGGACCAGCTGATGGACCGGGCGCTGGCCGCGGTCTCCACCGGTTTCGATGTGACCCAGGCGCCGCCGCTGCGTATCGAACTGTTCGAACTCGGCGCCGGGGATCATGTTCTGCTGATCACGGTGCACCACATCTGCGCCGACGGGCAGTCGATGCTGCCGCTCGCCCGCGATGTGGCGACGGCGTACCTGGCGAGCAGGCAGGGGACGGTCCCGGCGTGGCCGGCGCTGCCGGTCCAGTACGCGGATTACGCGTTGTGGCAGCACGAGATACTCGGCGCGCCCGATGATCCGGACTCGCTGGTGTCCCGGCAGTTGCGTTTCTGGGAGCAGACTCTCGCCGGGCTGCCCGAACTGCTCGAGCTGCCCACGGACCTGCCCCGGCCGCCGGTGGCGTCGCTGCGCGGCCGGGCCGTCGAGTTCGAAGTCTCTGCGGATCTGCACACCCGGATCGGCGCGGCGGCCCGCGCGGGCAACGCGACCGCGTTCATGGTGCTGCACGCCGCGCTGTCGATCCTGTTGTCGCGACTGTCCGGAGTCGGCGATATCGCGGTCGGCACTCCGGTGGCCGGGCGCGGAGTCCGTGAACTCGACGATCTGATCGGGATGTTCGTCAACACGCTGGTGCTGCGTTCGCAGGTGGCGCCGCGGCAGACCTTCGCCGAGCTGCTGGCCGCCACCCGGGAAAGCGACCTGGCCGCTTTCGGGCACGCGGATGTGTCGTTCGAACAGGTCGTGGAGGCCTTGAATCCGCCGCGGTCGACCGCGCATCTGCCGCTGTATCAGGTGACGTTGGACGTCCAGAACCTGAGCAAGGCCGCGGTGCGTCTGCCCGACCTGAGTGTCGAGCCGGTTGAGAACGGCTTCGACCAGGCGCAGGCGGATCTGAACGTGAAACTGGCCGAGCAGTTCGACGACCACGGCCGTCCGGCCGGGATGGTGGGCCGCCTGACGTTCGCGACCGACCTCTTCGTCGAGGAGACGATGACGCGGTTCGCGCAGGCCTTCGTGCGCATCCTCGAGGAGGTGACATCGGATCGGGACGTGGTCGTCGGCGATATCGATCTGGTGGATCCGGCGCAACGCCGGGCGCTGTTGGGCGCGGCCGGGCACGACGGCGCCGAGATCGCGGAGACGACTCTCGCGGAGCTGTTCGCCGCCCGGGTCGCGGCCGATCCGGAGGCGATCGCGGTGACCGACGGTGTGTCGACGTTGACCTACGCGGAGCTGGATCGGCGGGCCGCCCGGCTGGCCGTGCGGCTGGCCGCGCACGGTGTCGGGCCGGAATCGCTGGTCGCGGTGGCGCTGCCACGTTCGGTCGATCTGGTCGCCGGCCTGCTCGCGGTGGTGCGGGCCGGGGCCGGATATCTGCCGCTGGATGTGACCTATCCCGCGCAACGGCTGCGCTTCGTCGTCGAGGACGCACACCCGTCGGCGGTGCTGGCCTCGGCGGCGACGGCCGCCGCGGTGCCCGCGTATCCGGCTCCGATAGTGCTCGTCGACGACTGCGTGGCCGGCGACGGCGACGACGGTGGTCCGGCCGGGCCGTCCCCGCGGCCGGACAATATCGCATACGTGATCTACACCTCGGGGTCCACGGGCCGTCCGAAGGGGGTGACGGTCAGCCATCGCGAAGCGGTCACCCTGTTCACCAATGCGGCCGGCCGATTCGAATTCGGTCCCGGCGATGTGTGGACGATGTTCCATTCCTACGCCTTCGATTTCGCGGTGTGGGAGATGTGGGGCGCGCTGCTGACCGGTGGTCGGCTGGTCGTGGTCGACCACGATGTGTCGAGGTCTCCGGAGGCGTTCGTCGAACTCGTCGACCGGGAACGGGTGACCGTCCTCAGCCAGACACCGTCGGCCTTCTACGGGTTCGCCGAGGCGGAGCGGGAGCGGCGGGAATCCGGCCGTGGCACCGCCGAACTCGCGCTGCGGTACGTCGTCTTCGGTGGTGAGGCTCTGGACGCGGCGCGGCTGTCCGGCTGGTTCGCGGCCCACGCCCCGGGATCACCGCGGCTGATCAATATGTACGGGATCACCGAGACCACCGTGCACGTGACGCTCGGCGAGATCAGCGGGGCGAAGGTCGCGGGGATCGGATCGCCGCTGCCGGGCATGCGGGTCTATGTGCTCGACGAGCGCCTGCGGCCGGTTCCGATCGGCGTCGCCGGAGACATCTACGTCGCCGGTGGGCAGCTTTCCCGGGGATACCTCGGAGCTCCGGGGCTGACGTCGAGCCGATTCGTGGCGAACCCCTTCGAACCGGACGGGATGCGGCTGTACCGGTCCGGCGACCTCGGCCGCTGGCGGGTATCGGCGCACGGGCTCGAACTGCGCTACGCCGGTCGCGCCGACGCCCAGGTCCAGTTGCGCGGTTACCGCATCGAACTGGGGGAGGTCGAATCGGCGCTGCTGCGTCATCCCGCGGTGATACGGGCCGCCGCGGCGGTGCACCTGCACGAGCGTGGGGTCGAGCAGTTGATCGGGTACGTGGTCGCCGCCGAGGGACAATCGGTGAATCCGGCGGACATCCGAGCGGCGGCCGCGGAGGTGCTGACGAGCTATATGGTGCCCGCGACGGTCGTGGTGCTGCCCGACCTGCCGTTGACCGTCAACGGCAAACTCGACCGGAAAGCGCTGCCCGCCCCCGATTTCGCCCCGGCCGGCAAGGAATTCGTCGCGGCGGGGACCGAGGCGGAGAAGGCGATCAGCGATGTGTACGCGCAGATCCTCGGCGTCGAGCGGGTGGGCATCACCGACGGCTTCTTCGACCTGGGCGGCAATTCGCTGCTGGCCACCATGGTGGTGACCGAGTTGCGCACGCGGGGGGTGACCATCGCGCTGCCGTGGATGTTCGACGACGCCACCCCGCGGGCACTGGCCCGCCGGGTCGAGGACGCGGAGGGCGGATCCGGCCTGCAGGTGCTGCTGCCGCTGCGGACCGGTGGATCGAAACCGCCGCTGTTCTGCGTGCACCCGGCCGGCGGACTGGCGTGGTTCTACGGCGGCCTCGTCGAGCATGTGCACGACGATCGGCCGATCTACGGGCTGCAGGATCCCCATGTCGTCGCGGGGGAGTCCCGCGCAGAATCGGTGGAGCAGCTGGCCGAACGCTATGTGACCGAGATCCGCCGAGTGCAGCCCGAGGGTCCCTACCATCTGCTGGGATGGTCGCTGGGCGGACAGATCGCGCACGCCGTCGCGGTCCGGCTGCAACGCGGCGGCGCCGCGGTGGGGCTGCTCGCCGTGCTGGACAGCGCGGTCGGTGCTCCCGGCGAGGCGGGTGCGGCGGCTGCCGCCGACGTACCCGATCGTCTGCCGGGCCGGTTGATGGCGGATCTGCTCGGCGGCTGGCGGGAGCTGTTCGCACTCGGTGACGATGTGCAGGCCGATACCGCCGAAGCGGCGTGGGCCGTCGTCCGTGAACAGGTGATCGGCACCGCGATGTTCACCGCCGAACAGGTCGACCGGGTCATGTCGAGCTTCGAGACCTCGGCCGAGATCGCCGACCGCTACCGGCCGGGGCAGTTCGACGGTGACCTCCACTTCTTCACCGCGGGCCGAGATCACGCCGACCACGATTCGCTGGCGCGAATATGGCGTCCCTATGTGACCGGCGAGATACACAACCGGGTCGTCGATGCCCGCCACCTCGAGATGAGCCATCCGGATGCACTGGCCGTTGTCGGATCGGTAATAGAAAGGGTCGCGAACGAATGCTGAACACTCTTCAGACGCTCAAGCTCGACGATGGCAGAGTCGTCACCTGCCCGAGTCCCGCGGAGGCCCGGTTTCTGTGGGGCGAGATCACGGCGGAGCCGGGTTTCTACCGGCGGGCCGCCGCCAGGTTGCGCCCCGGGGACATCGCACTCGATATCGGCGCGAACATCGGGCTCAGCGCGATGCTGTTCGCCGCGGCGTGCCCGGGCGCCCGAGTGATCGCGGCAGAGCCCGTTCCGGTGACTTTCCAGTGTCTGGAACGCAATATGTCCGCCTTCGTCCCGGACGGTGTCCCGCTGCGCGTCGCGGTCGGGGCCGCGCCCGGCGTCCTCCCGCTCACCTGGTACCCGCAGGCTCCGGCCAATTCCGGTCTCTATGCCGACCGCGACGAGGACGATGCCGCGACCAGAACGTTCCTTCGCAACAGCGGCCTCGACGATGAGGCCATCGCGATGATCACGGCGGGCCTGCACCAGGGTGAGCAGATCGAGGTCGACGTCACCACGGTGTCGGCGATATTGGACGAGCACGGGCCCGACGCCGAGATCGGTGTCCTCAAGGTCGATGTCGAGCGGGCCGAACTGGATGTGTTGCGGGGAATCGCCGCCGCCGATTGGCCCCGGATCCGCACCGTCGTCGCGGAGGTGCACGACAGTGCCGATCGGTTGGCGCAGGTCGACGAATTACTGAGCGGCCGGGGTCTTTCCGCGGAGATCCGCCAGGATCCGAGTCTGCGCGGTACCGATATCTACGAGGTGTACGCCGAGAGGAAGGGGTGAGGAGGGTCCCGGTGCTGCCGGGCCTGGTCGCCCGTGGCGGCGATCTCGTCCGTTTCCCGGGACCGGTCGGTGCGAACGATACGGGGACAGAGAACAAACGATGACGATATTCGGTGAGGTGAAATGAGCGCGAATCCCTTCGACGACGAGGACGGCCGGTTCTTCGTTCTGGTGAACGACGAGGCGCAGCATTCGCTGTGGCCGGCCTTCGCCGACGTTCCACACGGGTGGCGAATCGTATTCGGCGACGGCAGCCGGGCCGCCTGCGTGGAATACGTCGAGAAGAACTGGACCGATCTGCGTCCGGCCGGCCTGCGGGAAGCGATAGCGGCCGAATAGGTTTCCCGGCTCTCCGCCCAGCGACCGGTGCCGGGGGTTCCGGTCGAGGTCGACTGGGCGGAGACCGGTCGCCGGGCTGCGGCGCGGCAACGTCGTGCGCACCGGCTGCGGCGCGAGCCGGTGCTCAGCAGTTCGAGGGAGCCCGGTCGCCGCGGAAACGTCCCTCGAGCCAGGTGAGCACCGCGGGGACGCCGAGTACTGCCGCGGACAGATGTTCCGGGGATATCGTCAGTTCTGCCTGCACCGGCACCCCGGCGTCGCAGTACCGCCGGTTCGTCCGGACGATGGAATCCACCGGAATGAGCGGATCGCTGGCCGAATGCCATTCGAAAATGGGTATGTTCGGCACGCCGTCGAACAATTCCAGACTGTTCTGCTCGACCACCGCGCGTGCTTCCGCGTCGCTCACCAGCGACATGCTGGTGGCGTATTCGGCCACATTGTGCCCCGCCCCGGCGGCCAGAATCTCATTGGTGCAGCCGTTGGCGACGGTGCCGCGGGCGGCCAGGCCCCGGGTGTTCATCGAATCGCTGATGGGAAAACTATCGGGATATTCGCGTTCGAGTCCGATACCGGCCGCCATGACGAGACCGAAGGCGGGATGCGGAGTGGTGTTCACCGCCTCGAGCATGCGCACCAGATTCATCGGGACACCACCGGTCGCGGCGCCGGCGATCTCCAGTTCGGGTGCGTAGTGCGGGGCCAGCGCGGCCGCCCATGCCGTGGCCATACCGCCGCCGGAATATCCGGCCATGGCGATGCGGCTGCCGCTCAGGCCCAGTCCGGCCGCCCGTGCGGCCCGGATGCCGTCCAGGGTGATCTGGCCACCGAGCCGGGCCGCGCCGTAGGCGAAGGTCGGGCCGAGGTGGTCGGGCAGGGCCACACTCCATCCGCGGGCCAGCACCGCGTTCAGTGCGGCGGCTTCGCGGACCTGCAGGGTCGGATCGGGTGTGTAGAGCACCCGGGAGACCGCGCAGCGGGCGCCGAGGCCGTTGATGATGTGCTGGTAGGACAGCAGCGGTCCATCGGGGACGCGCCACTGTGGCGTGAGCACGGTAGAGGTCGCCGCGATCGGCAGTCCGCGCGAATTCGCCGAGCGGAATTTCACCAGGGTCACGGTGGTGCCCGGGAATATCGGAAGTGGCGGCATGGTCCGCGTTTCCAATATCTCGCCCGGCGATTTCTCCGCGATATCGCCGGGGGCGGCATAGAAGGGGTCCGGATCGGGTAGTGGATAGAGCGGCGCGGCTACGGCTGGGCTCGCGCCGAGCGCAGATACCGCCGTCACGCCGCTGAGGAGTACGGCGCCGAGGGCGCGTACCAATAGATTTCGATCGATCGTCGGGATCTGCACGCGACAAGTATCACGGACCGTCGCGCGATTTCGTGAACGTGCGCGTTCCAGTCGCGTTGTGTCGTGTCCGGAGGACGACGACGGCATCCCATTTATCTCGTGTGTCCGCGCAGGCGACCTGTCCGGTCCCTGCCACGCAGTGGTCGCCGGTGCGGTGAGTTCCACTGCGTGACAGGGCCGACGCGACGGCCTCCGGTTACCAGGAGACGTTGATATGCCCGGGACTCCAGAGACCGGATCGGGGCTCCTGGGTGACCGTCGGCACCGCGGTCCGCGCCGCGGTGTCGAGGGGGGTCAACCGCTGTAGCTGACCCCAATCGTGGCTCCAATCGTCCTTCAGATAGGTGGCCAGGGTCTGCGAGCTGAGCAGCTGCCGACTCCAGCCGAGCGGCCCGCCGCCATCGTGACGCTGCCACAGATTGGTGGTGTTGGCGGCCGGCCGGTCGGGCAGGATGCGCCAGCCGGGCGTCTGCGCGATACCGTCCTTGTGGTCGTAGGGCCGTTGACACGGGAACTGCAGGCCCACGGCCCAATCGAGCAGGACCGGCTGGTCCGATCCGATCAGGTCGTTCAGCGTGCGGGTCTGCGGGATCCGCGGCGGCGTCAACGCGATCCACTGCTCGGGGTCCAGCGTCTTGTCCTTGGCGACGATGCGCACTACATCGGCCTGTTCCGGTATCTGGTCCAACGGCACCCGCAGGTTCCGCCACGACGGCGTCGGACCGATATCGATCGGTATCACCGTGCCGAGCGGCCGCGCCGTGGTCGCCGAATCCGTGCTGCCGTATTCGATGTCCACGGGTTGTCCGGGCATCACCGAACCGTCCTGCGTGATCGCGCGGAACCGGCCCGCCGCGGTGATCGCCATGATCCCCTGGCGGTCGCCGGGGTCCGGTAACCGGTACCAGCCGGTGGTCAGCTCCGCAGCCTCCTGCTGTCCGGCGGTGCCGAGAACAGGAGTGCCGGGGGAGAGCCCGAAGGGCAGTGGCGCGCCACCGGTTTGCGTCCCGGAGCTGTTGTCGGACCTATCCAGCGCGTCCGCGATGCTGTCGTCGTCTTTCGACTGATCGTCGTCGTCGGAGGTGACGTCGTCGACGCCGTTGGGTACGAATCCGGACGCGTCACCGGTGAAGGTGCTCGCCGGGTCACCGTTGAGCGGCGCGAGCATCGAGGCATCGGGGTCGGTCTCGACCAGTACATCGTTGGCGAGCCCGCACGGCTTGCCCAGTACCGCGTCGATATTGGAACGAGCCAGCGAGAACGCCGGATACTGGGTCGCCGCGGCCGTCGCGAACGAACCCACCTGGAACAGTACGATCAGCGCCGCGGCCACCGTCAACGGAGGTACTTTCACCAGCCGCCAGGCGCGCGGCGAGACCCGGTGCGGTGTACCCGGTTCCGGCGCCCGGACATGCCACCAGGCGGCGAGCAGCAGGCAGAGCACGGCGATGGTCAGGAAGATCTGGCTCATTGCGACGCCGCCGATCGTCGGCGCCCGGTCCCACCACGGAATACCGTGGCCGGACGCGTAGAACCACTTGTTGACGCCGGTGAAGATCTGCGCCATCACCACCGCCACGATGGCCGCGAACAGTGCCCGGTAACGCGGGGCCCGCAGCACCTTCGGGCCCACCGCCACCGCCGTGACGACGGCGACCGCTCCGGCCAGTCCGGCGAAGACACCGTTGTGGTGGGTGAACTTCGTCGGCACGGTCGCCATCAGCAGCATCGCACCGAAGGTGATTCCCAGTAGCCGTTTCGCCGGACCCGACGCGACACAGGGGATCCGGCTGCCCTTGCGCAGCATCACGAAGGTGCACACCAGCAGGCCGAGCCACATCGCGACGACCCCGAAGCGGCGGCCGATCGAGCCGTCCGCGGTGGGGGTGAACAGGCGCTGGTAGGCCTGGTAGTCGTCGTACCAGGGCACCGCGGGCCCGACCGCGTTGTGCACGCGGGTCATCTCGAACAGCGCCGAGAGCGGCTGTACGCCGAACGCGAAGACCAGTACCAGTGTGCCGGCCGCGGCGAGTGGGGCCAGCAGTGCGCCGTAGGCCGGCAGCCGGGAAACCCACCGGGGCCGGGATCCGGCGGAGCCGAGCGGGCCGTCCTGCCCGGCGGCGGTCGCGGTCAGCGCGCGGGCCCGGTCGATGCCGAATCGCACCACCGAACGTGCCCCGGCCGCCAGGGGCGCGAAACAGATCACCCCCGAGGGCGCCGCGGTGAGACTGAACGCGGCGATCAGCACGGCTATCGCGTAGGGCAGCAGCCGTTTCGCCGCGATGGCGCGTTCGACGAAACACCAGGTGAGCAGGACCGCGACCGCGATCACCGGTTCCGGCCGCAGACCGTTGTTGTAGGGGAGCCATATCGCGAGAAATCCCAGTGCGCCGGTCCACACCACGATCTTGTCGTGGCGTAACCGCGTTCCGAGCCGGGGCATGACCTCGCGGCTCAGCGCCAGCCACGCGATGACCCCGGCCAGCAGGGTGGGCAGCCGCACCCACGGGCTGGCGGTGCTGATCTCGGTCATCTGCGCGATCACGTCGTAGGGCGGCGTGCCGACCGGATTCTCGGGCACGCCGAAGAACCGGAAGTAATTGGCCATGTAACCGGAGGCCAGTGAGGTGCGGGCCATGCCGAACTGGTAGCCGTCGTCGGAGGTCGTGGAGCCGATGAAATGCCACAGCAGCAGGGTCGCGAGCACCGTGGCGTCGATGCCGGTGAAGGTGCGCCAGCGCCGCGGTATCAGACGTCGCATCCGAAGCCCGCGGGATCGGTCCAACCGGTACAGCGCCGCCAGGGAGACCAGTGTGAACACCACCGCCAGCACCGTGGCGGCGCGTTTGAGGAGCGTCGGCTCGACCGAGAACCGGCTGTCCACCTCCGCGGTGACCGAGGTACCGCCCGAACTGGGCAGATCGCTGAAGATCCCGACCAGCTGGGGCCGGAAATCCCCGTACAGCACCACCGGCTCGGTATCGGTGCCGGTCAGCTCCGCCGTGGTGGACGAGCTGTCGGAATGCACCGTGAGGGTGGCGCCGGTAAGGCTGTCCAGCGGGACGCCGAACATCGACTGGCTGCGCAGTATCACCTCGAGGCGTGCGGGTTCACCGTTGCGTTCGGGCTGCACCCGAGCGACGAAACCGTACTTCTCGAGGTCGGGCGCGTCCGCGGGCATGGTCGCGGCGGCCGGTCCGCCACGTTCGGACAGCTGCGCCAATGCGGCGCCGGGAATGGTGACATCGAAGGTCAGCGGCGCGTACGACATCAGCGGCGCGCTGATGCTGCGGGTCGAACCGTCCTGGGGCCATGCGAGCGTGGTCCGGTCGACGTGCACCGGCAGCAGTGGCACCGCGACGGCGCACAGTGTCGCGAGCAGGCCGGCGATCAGGGCCACCCACCTCGCCCATTGTCCGCGTGCGGGCCGAATGGCCCCGGGTTGCTCGCCCGAGGGCGCCTCGTCCGCCCTCACCATGGTGTCCGTCACGGGGGGCGATCGTATCGTGACGCATTCGTAACCGGAGGAATCGGGCGAACTATTCTCAGCCTGCGCTCAGCGGGATTGCGGTGCGCAGTCCTCTGAACAGGGACGGCGTATTTTCGGGTCGCGCGCCGGGTGGCGGAACGGGATTTCCGATCGCGAGAACCTCGCGAGCCCGGGGGCGAGTGCCGGGGCGGGGCACACGCCCGCGAGTCGGCTCCGCGAACTATCGGTTTCCGGCGTGCACGGGCGCCCCGACATCCGTGAGACCGGCCAGAGCCGGCGGCAGCGGTGCCCGGTGCAGGACACCCAGCCGCTGGGTGGCGCGGGTAAGGGCCACGTACAGTTCGGCCGTGCCGCGTGGGCCTTCGGCCAGGATCCGCTCCGGTTCCACGATCAGCACCGAGTCGAACTCCAGTCCTTTGGTCTCCGAGGCCGGTACGGCGCCCGGCACGCCCGGCGGTCCGATCACCACGCTGGTGCCCTCGCGCCCGGCTTCCTCCTGGACGAATTCGGCTATTGCCGCGTCCAATTCGGCTGCGGTGACCTGCCGGGACCAGGGCCGCACGCCGCACGCGCGAACCGATTCCGGCGGCTGTACTCCCGGCGCGAACTCGGCGAGCAGTGCCGCGGCCACGGTCATGATCTCCGCCGGTGTCCGGTAGTTCACCGAGAGCGAGCGATACTGCCAGCGGCCGGGAACGTAGGGCTCGAGCATCGTCTTCCACGATTTCGCGCCGGCCGCCGACCGTCGTTGGACGAGATCGCCCACTACCGTGAAGGACCGACCCGGGCAGCGCCGCATCAGCACCCGCCAGTCCATTTCGGACAGTTCCTGAGCCTCGTCCACCACGACGTGCCGGTAAGTCCAATCGCGGTCCGCCGCCGCGCGTTCGACGAGCTCCCGGGTATCGCGCTCGACGAAACGGTCGGCCAGATCCTCGGCGTACAGCATGTCCTGGGCGAACAGATGGTCCTCGTCGTCCATCATGTCCTCGCGCCCGACCATGAGATCCAGCACGCCGGCCGCGTACTGGGCCTGGGCCTTGTCTTCCCGCTCGGCCGCCACATCCGCCGACTTGTCACCACCCAGCAGATCGACCAGTTCGTCGAGCAGCGGCACGTCCGATACCGTCCAGGCGTCACCCTCGGCGCGCCACAGCGCCTGTTCCGCGCCGGCCGCGCGTAGCCGCTCGGGTGCGGCGAACAGCTGTGCCAGCAGCGCTTCCGGCGTCAGCACCGGCCAGAGCTCGTCGAGCGCCGCGGTGAAGGCGTCGTTTCCCGCGAGCTCCTCGATCAGATCTTTGCGCAGGTCTTCCCAGGCGTCACGGTCCGACCTGGTCAGCCAGCCCCGGCCGATCCGGCCGATCGCCCGTTCGGTGAGCACATAGGTGATGATCTCCCGGAACACCGTGCGGGCTTCGTTGTGCGGTCGCCCGCTCACGCGCGCCTCCTCCCGGGCCCATTCCGCGGTCTCGGCATCGATACGCACCGTCACGTCGGCGAGTTCGATGGGCAGCGGTCGCTGCGGCAGCCGCTGCCGATCGGCGATCGCCGCCGCCAGCACCTCGAGGATCTGCAGCGACCCTTTGATCCGCGTGGCCTCCGGCGCGTCCTCCGCGGTGACGTGCAGGCCGGGGACGAGGTCACCGGTGGTCGTGAACACCACATCGGACTCGCCGAGCGACGGCAGCACGCGGCCGATGTGGTTCAGGAACGCCGGGTTGGGGCCGACGACGAGCACCCCGTGGCGCTCTATCCGTTCCCGCTGGGTGTAGAGCAGGTAGGCGACGCGATGCAGCGCCACCACCGTCTTCCCGGTGCCCGGCCCGCCCTCGATCACCAGGACCCCTGGGTGATCGAGCCGGATGATCTCGTCCTGTTCGGCCTGGATCGTCGCGACGATATCGCGCATCCCGTCACCGCGTGGTGCCGCGACCGCCGCGAGCAGGGCCGCGTCGCCACGTTCGGCCCCGTCGGGACGTCCCAGCACCTCGTCGGTGTAGTCGACCACGCGTCGACCGCGACTGTGGAACTGGCGACGGCGCCGCATGTTCTCCGGGGTCGCGGCGGTGGCGACGTAGAACGCGCGAGACGCGGGCGCCCGCCAATCGAGTAATTTCGATTCGAACTCGTTGTCCGCGTCGAGCAGGCCGATCCGCCCGATATAGGAGACCTCGCCCGACAGGGTGTCCAGTCGGCCGAAGCACAGTTTGTTGTCCGCCACGTCGAGCCGCTTCACCTCTTTGGCCAGCGCGCGCACCTCGGCATCGCGATCCAGCAGGGTCCCGCCGTTTCCCCGCAACGTCGCGGCGTACCGTTCCCCGGCTCGGGCGCGCTCGGCGTCCAGCTGTTCGTAGAGCCCGTCCACGTAGGTCCGCTCGGACCGCAGCTCGGTCTCGTACCCCTGCTCTGACATATGCCCTCGTTCCCTCGGCTCGCCGATCCCCGCGGTGCGCTCGGACACGGGTCCGCCGCTCCGGTGAAGTGCGACGGGCGTGGCGACGTGTCCACCCCTGCCGGGGCGTACGACGGCACGCTCTTCCGTGGCCCGTGTCCTCGGCTTCTGGGCTCGGCGGATGATTCTGCGGCAAGACCGGGGTCTTGCCGCAAGCCCCCCTGTGCGCTATATGTTGAAAGTGGAAAGGCTGGAACTGGCCTTTCCTTACTCGGTCGAGTGGGCACACTCACAGTTCTTTCCGGTCCGGAATCTCCCTGCCGACACCATTGCCGTGAACTGTCGTCCTCCACTGTTGCGACCCGAACCGCGGGGACCGCAAGACCGGGGCGATGACCGCGGTTCGATGATCATTCGCGGCGGGACCCACTCCGTGAGCGCGCGGCCGGGCCGTCACCGTTCGGCGGGGGCCTGCCAACATCGACGCATGCTCGGCTCGGCCCGGCGGTCCACCAGTTCGATCCGGAACCCGCCGGGTTTCTGCAGGAACGCGAAGAACAGTGCGCCATCCGGCATCTCGCGGGTCGCTTCGACCTGCCATCCGTGCCCGACCAGTTCCGCGATATCGGCGGTCACGTCGTCGGACCAATATCCGAGGTGATGCACACCACCGCCGGCGACCGGTTCCCACAGTGTTCCCGGCACGGCACGCACTACCTCGAGTCGCGGCTCGGTGATCGAGAACACGCACGCCAGCTCGACATCGTCGACGCCGGAGGGTCCGGTCACCTGGACGATATTGCCCAGTTGGTCGCCCCATTCGTAGCCGAGGGCGGCCGATAGCGCGGCGACGGTCGCGGCCATATCCGTGGTCACCAGGCCGAGATGGAAGTGGTCGTCAGCCTTCATGGCGGAGAACCTTTGCGCGCCGTGACCGGACAGCACGTGCCGGCCTATCGATCAGAATCTCATTCTCTTGCATAAGAAGAATATTCTCATCGAGCGGGGGTGGGTGCAATGGCGCCGACCTCCCGACCGGATAAGAAATCCGATTCATCGGGACGAGCAGGCAGGGGAGCGCCGGTCCTACCTAGGTGGGCTTCACTCCCCGACGGCTTGCCGGGGCACCAGGCGCAGGCTCTGACCGGACGCGGGAGCGCGGTCGACCAGCCAGACGACCAGGCTCTGTTGCCGGTCGCTTTCCAGGCTCTCGAAGGGGACGTCGACGGTGCCCAGTTCCGGGTGGTCGAAACGGAGGGTCGTGGCGATATCGTGGTGCGCACCCTGCGGGCGCCAGCGGGCGGCGAAGTCGGGGATTCGGTGCAGTGCGTCGATCGTCTCGCGCAGGCCGGTGTCACCGGGCCAGCGCAGGGCGGCGCGCCGCAGCGTCTCGGCGAGAGCATCGGCCGTCTCGGACCAGTTGCGCAGGACTCTCCTGGCCATCGGATGCGCGTACACGTAGTGGGCCAGATTCACGTTCTCCCGATCGTCCAGCAGGCCCAGCGGGGCGGCGAAATCCGCCCACGCCGCGTTCCAGCCCAGGACGTTCGCCCGGCGGCCGAGCACGAACGCCGCGGTGGGTGTCAGCGCCCGCAGAATGGCTTCCATCGTTTCGGGAACCTGCTCGTGCGCCTCGGGCTCCTTCGGGCACCGGGCCGCATGACTGCTGGTCAGCGCGAGCCAGCCGAAAGTGCTGCGCTCCCGTTCGTCCAGCAGCAGCGCCGTCGCCAGGGCCTCCACCACCGCAATCGAGGGATTGCTGTCACGACCCTGCTCGAGCCGGGCCAGATAGTCGACGCTGACCCCGGCGCGAACGGCGACCTCTTCGCGCCGCAGCCCCGGGGTGCGGCGCCGCCCGCCGGCGGGCAGGCCCAGATCTGCGGGGCGGAGTTCGGCGCGGCGCCGGACCAGGAACTCCGCGAATGCGCTTCGGGTCATCTCACCATCGTGCCCCGTCAGGGCGCGATCAGCCGCGCCTTGTCAGGTCCAGGATAAGGGGGGTCTGGCTAACGGCCGCCGCCGCGGTGATCGTCGATGCCATGACCACATCCCAGGAAACCGCCGGCCCCGCCGCGACCTTGCGCTCAGGTGAATGGGCACTCGATACCGCGCACTCCTCGATCGCCTTCACCATCCGCCACCTCGGTATCGCCAAGGTGCGTGGCGGATTCACCCGCTTCGAGACCCAGTTCGTGGTGGACGACTCCGGCGCCGCCGCCATCGCGGCGATCATCCACCTCGATTCGTTCGACACCGGAAACCCGGACCGGGACAACCACGTGCGCGCGGCCGATTTCCTCGATGTCGCCAACCGCCCCACCTTGACCTTCCGTGCCACCGAACCGGTTCGCATCGCCGATACCTTCGCGGTCGCGGGGGAAGCCACGCTGGGTTCGGTGACCCGGCCGGTCACCTTGGATGTGGAATGGGGCGGCATCGGCGACCTCGGTCCCGGCGGTGGACGCCATGCCGGGTTCTCCGCGACCGGCACCATCAAGCGCAGTGATTTCGGGGTCGGCGTCCCCGCGCCGGGGATGCTGAGCGACGCCGTCAAGATCGAGCTCGAGATCCAGCTGATCGAGCCGGTATAACCGCTCTCGTCGAGGCGGGGAATCCGCGGCCGGGGCCACCGCAGGAGGCGCCGACCGAGGCGATCGGGTCCCTCGATGCGCGTGACCACGAGCGGTTGTCGCCGTTCGTGGTCACGTGGGGCGCTGTGCGGCCGGTGGCCGGTCTGCGCGGCGGACCCTGGCGGGCGCGGGATCGGAGTACGGGCGTACCGTTTCTGCGCGCGCTCCCTACCGGAGCGGCCCGGTGCCCGATTGTGTGAACGGTCGCGTGCGGCGCCGTGGTGCCAACCGGATCGCAGAGGAGAGACCCGTGCCGAGCAGTGCCGAGCCGTCCACCTGGTTGCGGGAGTTGCGACCCGGGCGCGCGGGGCATCCGACGCTGATCTGCTTTCCCCCGGGTGGCGGCTCGGCCACCGGTTACAGTCGCCTCGCTTCGAGTTTCGGCCCCGGCCCGGCCGTGTACGCCGTCCAGTATCCGGGCCGTCAGGATCGGCTCGGTGACCCGCTCGTCCCCTCGATCACCGAACTCGCCGCTCTCATCGCCGCGGCGATCCGGCCGCTGACCGCCGCGCGGCCGGTCCTCTTCGGTCACAGCATGGGTGCGACCGTCGCCTTCGAAACCGCCCGGTGCCTCGAAGCGGACGGGCGGCCGGTCGCGGCACTGTTCGTGTCCGGTCGCCCGGACCCCACGTTCGTCGAGCAGGGGACCCTGCACCGGGCGTCCGACGACGCGTTGATCGCCGAGCTCGAGCGGCTCGCGAACGACCCGGCGTCGGTGCGGGTGCTGCGTGACGAGCCCGGTCTCGCCGAACTCGTATTGCCCGCCGTGCGTAACGATTACCGGGCGGTCGAGACCTATCGGTACCGGCCCGGGACGAGGCTTGGCTGCGATATCTTCGCGCTGCTCGGCCGATCCGATCCGACGACCACACCCGATCAGCTCGGCGGGTGGCGCCACCACACCGCCGGCGGTTTCGCGACGAGTTCGTTTCCCGGCGGCCATTTCTATCTCGACGACAACAGTCGTGAGATCGCGGATCTCATCGTCCGGAACGTCGGTGCGGAGAATCCTTCGAGCCCGTAGGCAGATCGTTCGATCCGATCGGCTCCGAAGGCGATTCGGACCTCGAAACCGGTGCCGGGGCTCGGCGTGCTCTGTTCACATTCCTTTGGTGAAGCGGTCGCCGCGCCCGGCTGCCGAGTACTCGGGGAAAGCGGTGTCGATCACGGCGGCCAGGCGTCCGAGGAGCGGCCCGACGTGCCGGGGACGGTCGGTGAGCGCCCGGCAGATGATCTGTGCACCCTGTTCGGGAGTCAGGGCCGCGCTGTCGCGGTATTGCGCGTTGGGGGCGATCATCGGGGTGCGGACGAGCGGCATGTACACCGAGGTGAAACGGACGTCCTCGGGCAGGGTTTCGGCATCGAAACTGGCGGAGAGCGAGTCCAGTGCCGCTTTCGACGCGACATAGGCGCTGTAACCGGGACCGCCGAAGAGGTTCGCGACCGACAGGATATTGACGATATGTCCGGACTGTCGTTCGCGCATACCCGGTAGCACGGCGAGCATCAGGCGCAGTGCGGCGAAATAGTTCAGGCGCATGGTGCGCTCGAAATCGTGGAAGCGTTCATAGGATTCGTCGAGCCGGCGCCGGATCGACCGTCCGGCATTGTTGATCAGGACGTCCACGCCGCCGTGCTCGGCGAGTACGGCGGCGACCGCGGCGTCGAGTGCGTCGAAATCGTTGAGGTCGCAGGGGTGGACGCTGGCTGTGCCGCCCTGTGCGCGGATCTGCGCGGCGACTTCGTTCAGTTCGGTTTCCCGTCGCGCCAGCAGCGCGACGTCGGCGCCTGCCGCGCCGAGCCGGACGGCCGCGGCCCGGCCGATGCCCGAGGAGGCGCCGGTGATCAGCACGGTCCGTCCGGTCGCCACGGTGGGCAGGGTGGGCCGCGGGCGCAGCCGGGGGAGTCCGAGGTGGGTGTCCAGTCCGTGGCCGACCTCGTAGATCAGACGGGATATTCCATGCATAGTGATGGATCATAATTTATATGACTAGAGATGTATATTGCCGTCATGGATGCTGCCAGCCTGCACCTGGTCGCCCGCAGGCTCCGGGCGATCGCCTTCGTCGCGACCGGCAATACCGGTAGGCGCCGGATCCCGCCGAGTGAATACGCCGTGCTCGAGGATGTGGCGCTGCACCCCGGCTCGTCGATTCGCGATATCACCGACCGGACGGCCATCACCCAGAGCCTCGTATCGCGAATCGTGGCGCGCTTCCGCGATCAGGCCCTGCTCACGACGGTGCCGGACCCCGCCGACGGCAGGCGCGTACTGGTCACGGTCGAGCCGGGCGTCGTGCAGGAGGTCTTCCGGACCCGCGGCCGGGTACCGGTCGATTTCGCGCTGGGGGCCGAACTGCCCCATCTGTCACCGGTACAGCAGACCCGGGTGATCGCGCTGCTCGACGAATTGGTCGGGCTCATCGAGGTACCCGGCGGGAGTGCCGGAGCCCCGGGCTCCGGCGGGCCGACTCGAACCGAGCGCGCCGCGCAATGATCATCGGCCCGTCGCGGCCGGTCCGCGGCGACCGTTCCGATGTGCCACCACCGTGCCGAGTTCTGCTCCCACTGCCGGGCGTGGTCCGGCGGACTTCCGGTACGGAAAGAGGATGATGGGCGTCGTGTCTTCCCAACCGAGTACTCCCGATATGAAACCGCGCAGCCGTGATGTCACCGACGGACTCGAGAAGACCGCCGCGCGCGGGATGCTGCGCGCGGTCGGCATGGGCGACGACGACTGGGGGAAGGCCCAGATCGGAGTGGCGTCCTCGTGGAACGAGATCACCCCGTGCAACTTGTCGCTCGACCGGCTGGCCGGCGGTTGTAAGGACGGCGTATTCGCCGCCGGCGGATTCCCCATGCAATTCGGCACCATCTCGGTCTCCGACGGGATCTCGATGGGCCACGAGGGGATGCACTTCTCTCTGGTCTCGCGTGAGGTGATCGCCGACAGCGTGGAGACCGTGATGCAGGCCGAACGACTGGACGGATCGGTTCTGCTCGCGGGTTGCGATAAATCGCTGCCCGGGATGTTGATGGCGGCGGCCCGGTTGAACCTGGCGAGCGTGTTCCTCTACGCCGGATCCATCCTGCCGGGTATCGCGAAATTGTCCGACGGCAGTGAGCGCGAAGTGACCATCATCGATGCGTTCGAGGCGGTGGGCGCCTGCTCGCGAGGTTTGATGAGCCGGGCGGACGTCGATGCGATCGAGCGGGCGATCTGCCCGGGCGAGGGCGCGTGCGGCGGTATGTACACCGCCAATACGATGGCGAGCGCGGCCGAGGCGCTGGGGATGTCGCTGCCCGGCAGCGCGGCGCCCCCGGCCACGGATCGTCGGCGCGACGGATACGCCCGCCGCAGCGGTGCGGCGGTAGTCGAACTGATCCGGCGCGGCATCACCACCTCCGACATCCTCACCAAGGAGGCGTTCGAGAACGCCATCGCGGTGGTGATGGCGTTCGGCGGGTCCACCAACGCGGTGCTGCACCTGCTGGCGATCGCGCACGAGGCCGATGTGGCGCTGAGCCTGGAGGATTTCGCCCGAGTCGGTCGTCGCGTTCCGCACCTGGCCGATGTGAAACCGTTCGGACGGCATGTGATGACCGATATCGACCGCGTGGGCGGTGTCCCGGTGTTGATGAAGGCGCTCCTCGACGCCGGACTCCTGCACGGCGACTGTCTCACCGTGACCGGTCGTACGGTGGCCGAGAACCTGGCGAGCATCGCGCCGCCGGACCCGGACGGCAAGGTCGTGCGGGTGCTGTCCGAGCCGATCCATCCGACCGGCGGTATCACCATCCTGCACGGGTCCCTCGCGCCCGGCGGCGCCGTGGTCAAATCCGCCGGGTTCGAATCCGATGTCTTCGAAGGCACGGCCCGGGTCTTCGACCGCGAGCGGGCCGCCATGGACGCGCTCGAGGACGGGACCATCGCGGCGGGTGACGTCGTGGTCATCCGGTACGAGGGACCCAAGGGCGGGCCGGGAATGCGCGAGATGCTGGCGATCACCGCGGCGATCAAGGGCGCCGGACTCGGCAAGGACGTCCTGCTGCTGACCGACGGACGGTTCTCCGGCGGTACCACCGGCCTGTGTGTCGGCCATGTGGCCCCGGAAGCGGTGGACGCGGGACCCATCGCCTTCGTTCGGGACGGCGACCGCATCCGCCTCGACGTGGGCACGGGCACTCTCGACCTGCTGCTGGAACCGGCGGTACTCGACGAGCGCCGTGACGGCTGGGCGCCGCTGCCGTCCCGCTACACGCGAGGGGTGCTCGCGAAGTACGCGCGCCTGGTGGGCTCCGCCTCGCAGGGGGCGGTCTGCGATTGAGCGCCGGTGTCAGCCGGAGGTCCGCGCCAGCAGGGGCTGCGGGCCCCGGATGACCCGGGACGGGCAGTGGACCGGTTTTCCGACCGCACGCAGGTGCGGATAGCGCCGATAGAGACCGCGTCGCGCGATCTCCGCGTCCCGATCCGGCGCCGGCCGCGGGGCGGCGCGGCCCGGCGGCAGCCCGTCACGATTCTCGCCGCGGGCGTGGATACGCGACAGACCCGACACCAGGGTGGTAGCGGCGGCATCGTTCACTCACAGCGAGCGACCGGGAACGCTCCTGGCGTCCCGGCCGGTGGTCTACTCGACCGCGACGGCGCCGAGGCGACCGAGCAGACCTTCGAGGTCGAGTTCGCCCGGGTGGGTTTGCGCGCCCGCCGCGAGCGCGTCGGAAAAGCGCTGCCGTGCCTCCGGCCCGGTGAACAGCGGCATGAGCAATGCGGTTTCGCGGTCGGTGTCCGCGTCGCGCGCATCGGTCGCGTGGGCGATGGCTTCCTTCGCTGCCGCGACCGCGGCGGGTGGCTGGGCGGCGATGCGGAAGGCGAGATCGTCGACGAAGGCGTCGAGTTCCGCGGCCGGGAGCGCTCGGTCGATCCAGCCGTACCTCTCGGCGGTCGCGGCGTCGTAGCGGCCCCCGCCGAGCACGACCTCGAGCGCCCGGGATCGGCCGATCAGCCGCGGGAGCAGTTGGGTGCCACCGCCGCCGGGAATGATGCCGAGACTCACCTCGGGCTGCCCGAACCAGGAACTTCCGAGGGCGGCGTAGCGCAGGTCGAGGTACAGCAGGAATTCGGCGCCGCCACCGCGCACCCGGCCGGCGACCTTGGCGATCGTCACCTGCGGTAGTCCGGCGAATCGGCGGTAGAGGCCGGGGCCCGGTCCCGCCGCGTAGGCGGCCAGGGTCTCCGGTTCGCTCACCAGGCGCATATCGCCGTGGGCGAGGAAGAAGTCCGGAAGGGCGCTCTGGAAGACGATCACCCGAATCGCGGCGTCGTCGTGGATCTCGTCGTGGAAGCGGTCGAGGTCGGTGATCAATTGTGCGTCGACCAGATTGACCGGGGGATGGTCGAAGGATACGAAGGCGACTCCGCGGTCTCGGCGGACGGTCAGCGCGGTGTAACCGTGGCTCATTCCAGTAGCTCCTGACTTCTGTTGTAGAAGCCAGAATCTAGCTGAGTTCGTGATGAGAACTCAAGGATTAGAATCACCGCATGGAGTGGATGGAGGTCGGCCTGGACAATTGCCCGGTGACGCGTGCCCTGGATGTCGTCGGGAGCCGCTGGACGCTGCTGGTTCTGCGGGAATTGTTCAACGGGGTACGTCGTTTCGAGGACATCCAGCAGCACCTGGGGGTATCGACCTCGGTGCTGAGCCGCCGTCTCGCCGAGATGGTGGGGCACGGTTTGGCCCACCGCATCCCCTACCGCGCCGAGGGGCAACGCGCGCGATCGGAGTATCAGCCGACGGAGAAGGCATGGGAGCTGTATCCGGTGATCGTGGGTCTCATGCAGTGGGGAGACCGGCATCTCGCCGATCCCGCCGGTCCGCCCGTCCGTCTGGTCGACAACCGCTCCGGGAAGCCGGTGGTCGCGGCGGTCGTCCCCGCCGATGCACAGATCTGCGCACCGGCGGATATCAGCGTGATACCCGCCGGTGCGGCCGGGGAGACCCGCCGATCGCGAACTCAGCCGACGGTGTAACCGCCGCTCGGATCGGTGTAGCGGGCACCCTCGAATCCGTGCAGCAGCGCCGCCATCTCACCCACCACGCGGTACATGGTGTCGACCGCGGCGTTCTCCGCGGCGTCGTCGGTCCAGGAAACAGTGGTATCGGTGCTCATCGAGCTCCTCCTCGTTCGACGGTGGCCGGGATCTGGGTGTGGTGGCCGGTGCGGCGTTGGAAGGCGTCGCCGGCGCGCAGCACCGCCGCCTCCGCGAAAGGGCTGCCGGAGAGGGACATCGACAGCGGAGTGCCCTCGCTGGACAGTCCGATCGGCACCGCCAGGGTCGGGTTGCCCAGCGGATTCCAGTACGGGGTGTGCAGGGAGGGCAGGACGCCGAGCGGGTCGAGCGGGTCCATCGTGTCCAGGGCGGGCGCGCCGAGGTGGCCGGTCGGTGTGACGACCAGGTCCACCGTGTCGAGCAGTTCGGCCATCCGCTGCTGGGCGATGCGCCGGACACGTTGCGCCTGAACATAATCGGGACCCCCGATCCCGGCCCCGCCGGCCAGGATTATCCGGGTCGCCCGCCCGTAATCGGACCACCGGGTGCGCAGGGTCTGCCGGTGGTAGGCGTGCGCCTCGGCGAGCATGACGACGAAGTCGATTGCGGTGAGCTCCTGGTACATCGGTACCTCGATCGGAACCACCTTCGCCCCCGCCGCCCGCAGCGCCTCGAGTGCCGCGCCGAACAGTGCGGGCTGCGCCGGGTCGATGCCGCCGGTCGCGTACCGCTCCAGATCGTCCACACCGATGGTGACGCCGCGCAGGTCGCCGGTCAGCGCCCCGGCATAGTCATCGATGGGAGTACGCGAACTGTACGGATCGGACCCGTCGAATCCCGCGACGGCGGCGAGCATCACGGCGCAGTCGGCGGCGCTGCGCGCCATCGGACCCACGTGGTCGAGGGTGTAGCCCAGCGGAACCACACCGGATTTCGGCACCCGACCGAAGGTCGGTTTCAGACCGGTGATGCCGTTGAACGCCGCCGGAATGCGGATACTGCCCGCGGTATCGGTTCCGATCGCGCCGCAGAACATCCCGGCGGCCACACCGCTGCCCGATCCCGAACTCGAGCCACCTGCCCAGCGGGTGGTATCCCAGGCGTTGCGCGGTACCGGGAAAGGCTTGTCCGGGTCGGGTGCGCCGATGGCGAACTCCATGGTGGTGGTTTTCCCGGTCACGATGGCGCCCGCGCGCTCGAGCCTGCGCACGACAGCGCAGTCGCCGATCGAGGCGCCCCACGCCGGATCCAGCACCAGGCTCTGCGCGGTGGTCGGTCCGTGCGAATGGGCGAGAATATCCTTGATTCCCAGCGGGATTCCCTCGAGCGGGCCGAGTGGCAGACCGGCCGCGAACTTTTCATCCGCGCGGGCGGCCGCGGCGCGCGCACGATCGTCGAAACGGGCCAGGTACACCCCGATATCGCCATCGGCGGCGTCGGCCGCGGCGATGGCCTGTTCGACGAGTTCGGTGGCCGTCGTCTCGCGGCGGCGCAGGGCGCTCGCCGCGTCGGTGAGTGTCGGCAAGGTGGTGGTCGGGACTGTCGTCGTCATTCTGGTCCTCGTTCTCGGGAGCGAACGGTCTGCGCTGTGCGCAAGAGCTCGAGCACGGACGGCTCGAGGGCTGTCGGCGGGAAAGCCGGAGCGGTCGGCCGGTGCGGTGGCGCACCGGACGCGATCAGCGTGGAAGCGCCGCGGTCATATCTATTCGGGGGATACCGCCGATCTCCAGCTGGAGTTCGCCGCGGCAGGTGCCGAGCGCGTAATCGATCGCGGCGCCCGTGCCGTCGCGGATCGTCTGCTCCACCAGGAGTACGGGCTCACCGGGCAGCACATGCAACAGGGCGGCCGCGCAGTCGTCGGCGCGCGCGGCCTGGACCCCGACATCGCAGCCGGCGATATCGATACCCCCGGTGTGCAGCAGGGAGTAGAAGTCGTCGCGAAAGACGGCCTGGTCGACACCGCCGGCCTCGGGCGCGCGCAGGTAGTTGGTGAACACGGCGAGCGGACGGTCGTCGAGGAGCAGGACGTATTCGATGCACAGGCAGTCCTCGCCCACGGCGACGTCGCTCAGCCGTGCGGCGATCACCGGCGGCGCGGGTATCCATGCCCAGTGCAGCAGGCGCGGTGCGATCCGGCCGAGCGCCAGATGCGCCTCCAGTGACCGGCCCGCGGGCGGCGGCGCTCCCGCGACGATGTACTCCTCGCGGATCGGCAGGGTGCCGAGTCCGCGCCTGCGTTCGATCAGGCCGTCCCGCCGCAACAGGTCGAGTGCCGCCCGGACCACGTCACGGGAGGCTCGATGCCGGGCCATCAGCTCGGATTCGCCGGGCAGCCGGCCCCCGCCGAACGCCCCGGACCGCAGCTCCGCACGGAGCAGGTCGCGCAGGCGGCGAGCCATCAGATGTCCCGAGGTCGGCAACAGACGGCGGATCTGTCCCTCGAAGATCGGACGGTCGCGCGCCGCGTCGCCCGGGTCGAGTCGCTCGTCGTGTTCGGCGGTGTGGTGCATATCCGTAGCGTGCGTCCGCGGCGGGTTACGCGACAAGGTTCAGAGGTAAACGTCGAGTTACGCTCTGCCTCGAGCTATCTCCACCGCTCTGAACTGCACTTATGTTCGTCGTCCGGCGGGTTGTGCGGATACCGCGCCGTATTCGCGACGCCGGTGCCCGGTCCCGCGGAAGAGTTACGCGGCTCGCGCAGCCGCGGTCGCCGGCGGTTCGGTCGTGTCCGCCTCTCGGCCGGTACCCGCGTCATCGAACGGCGGCCGAGGGACCGGACGGCGAGCTCTCCGGCGACGGAACGCGCGGAGCAGCGTCCGGAGCCGACTCTCGCCGGCCCAGGAACGCGCCGATCACCGCTCCGATTCGGAATCGGCGGGGGCGGCGGCCGCCGCGGCGCCGCGCCGGGTGGACTTTCCGACAGTGTTCAGGTGGCCGACCGACTGCGTATAGGAGGCGATCAACCCGGTCTCGCAATAGGGCACGCCGATCTCGGCGCAGTACTGCGCGACCATCGGCTGAGCCCGGCGCAGATTGGGCCGGGGCATGGAGGGGAACAGATGATGCTCGATCTGGTAGTTGAGGCCGCCGAAAGCCGTATCGACGACGGGCCCGCCGCGGACATTGCGCGAGGTGAGCACCTGGCGGCGCAGGTAGTCGGTGGAGTCGCCGGCCGGCAATACCGCCATGCCCTTGTGGTTGGGCGCGAAACTGGAGCCCATGTAGAGGCCGAACAGTCCCTGCTGCACCGCGATGAAAACGACCGCCTTGACCGGTGAGAGGACCAGGAACACGATGGCCAGGTACCCGGCGGCGTGCGCGAGCAACAGTGCCGCCTCGAGGCCGCGCCGGGGGATATCGCGCCGCACGATCGCCCGGACACTCGAATAGTGCAGGCTGGCGCCTTCCAGGAGCAGCATCGGGAAGAACAACCAGCCCTGATAGCGGAAGATCACTCTGCGCAGGCCGCGGCCCGCGCGCGCCCGCACGCTGGAATGGGCCAGGACTCCCATGATGTCGGGGTCGGCATCCTCGGTATTGGGATGCGCGTGGTGACGGTTGTGGTTGCTCGTCCACCAGCCGATGCTCACCCCGATGGCGAGGTTCCCGAACAGCGTCCCCACCAGGTAGTCGGCACGTCGGCTGCCGAAGATCTGCCGGTGCCCGGCATCGTGGCCGAGGAAGGCGAGCTGGGCGAATATCGCGGCGAGGAAGGCGGCGACGGCGAGCTGCCACCACGAGTCGCCGATCAGCGCGAACGCCGTCCAACCGGCGATCAGCGCCGCTACGACGGCCCCGCCTTTCCAGGCGTAGTACGACAATCGCCGGTCCAGCAAACCCGCGTCGCGCACTCGCCGCAACAGGACCGAATAGTCACTGCGGTGTGCGCGCGCCGCCGGTTCCGGAGGCGGTGAGACCTCGATCCGGTCGACAGGAACATCTCGTGTGGCGGCTTTTGCCGTCATTTCGTCACCGATCTCTGCACGGGCATCGCTTCACCGGTAGACGGTCGATCACCGCGGGCGGTTCGCCGTTCTCGCCGACTCTCGCCTGTACCCTACCTTTGCCGCGGGTCCGGGGCCGACCGGCCGGGCGCACCGGCCCGGCGGCGGGCAAGCTCATTCGAGGTGGCCACCGGGAACCGTTGCCGGGTAATCTCTCTCGCGACAGTTCGAATTTCCGGGGAGGTACCGTGCTGTACATTTCGGCTGCAGCGGCCGCACTGGGGGGTCTCATCCTGACCGATATCTTCGGATTCGTGACGGGTGGGTGGTTCTTCGCGCTGGCGGTGGTTCTCGTGGTGACGGCCCTGGTGCGCAGATTCCGGCAGGGTCGTGCTCCGCTGCGCGCCCGCTCCCGCTCGGCCGGAGCGGCCGGGGCGGCGGCAGGCGGCTGGTATGTCGGGGGCCGAGACGGCGGCGGTGACAGCAGCAGCGGAGACAGCGGCAGCGGAGGTGGCTGCGGCGGGGGCGGATGTGGCGGCGGAGGCGGTGGCTGCGGCGGAGGCGGCTGAGTACCGGACCGATCGGTCTCTATCGGGTGCCACCGCGGGCGAGTGACGGTGCTGGTCGGGCCGGTGCGCTCGATCCCTCATCGGGTCGAACTAGAACATGTTCTTGCAAAGCGGGGTGAGGTGCCCGATGCTGGGGCGATGGATATCGGGATCGCGTTGCCCACGATGTGCCGAGGATACGACCGGGCCGCCACCGTCGAGTGGTGCCGGCTCGCCGACCAAGGGCCGGTTTCGAGTATCTCGTGCGGTGAGCGAATGGCCTTTCACAACCCGGAGATGTGGACGACCCTGGCCGCTGCCGCCGCCGTGACGGAGCGGGTGCGGATCTTCGCCAACGTCTCGGTGCTGCCGGCGCATCCGGTGGCACTCGTGGCGAAGCAGTCCGCGACCCTGGACGTGCTGTCCGACGGGCGCTTCACTCTCGGCGTCGGGGTAGGCGGCCGCGCCGACGATTATCGCAGTCTCGCCTCGGGTTTCGGTCGTCGACACGACCGGCTGGATCGCGCCGTCGCCGAGTTGCGGGCGCTGTGGGCGGGTGAGCCTCCGGCCGACGGGGCCGACCCAATCGGCCCGTCCTGCGTCCAGCCCGGCGGCCCGCCCGTGCTCGCGGGCGCCCTCGGACCGAAATCGCTGGCCCGCGCCGCGCAGTGGGCCGACGGTGTGGTCGCGTTCAGTGTGGGCGGGGTGCCCGGCGAGATCGAATGGTCCGCCGATGCCGCGCGGCGTGCCTGGGCCGGTGCCGATCGCGAACCGCCACGATTGGTGAGCGGATGCTTCTACGCCCTGGGCGTGGCCGAGCCCGATGCCGTGCTCCGCGATTTCACGGCGGAGTACCTGGGTTTTCTCGGTGCCGACAATGCCGCGGGCGCCGCCGCTTCCATGAAGACATTCGACGCCGAAGCGCTGCACCGCACGCTCGACGCCGCGGAGGCCGCGGGGCTCGACGAGTTCATCCTGGTTCCGAGTTCGGTGGGGCTCGGCGTCCTGGAGGAAACGCTGGAGCTGATCGGGTCGCGCTGAACGCGACGGACCCGCGCACCCCGTCAGCCGGCGCGGGGTACGCGGGCGGGGTGGTCCGTCATTCACCCTGCGGCAATGGAGTCTCGGCCGACTCGATCGGCCGGTTACGGTGACCGATACGGCTGCCGCGGCGGGACTTTCCGCGCGGACCCTGGCCCGCCGATCAGAGGATCAGGTCGGCACCACCCCGGCCGCCTACCGTCGCGTCTTTCGTGGTCGACCCGACCGGCCGACTCCACAGGCGGCGACCGGGATCCGGGCGGAAGCTGGGCTAGTCTGAGGCCCGCGCCCGATCGGGCGGCTCGCGCGAACACCGCTGTTCCGGCTCCACCGCAGATAGGTTTCTCGGCCCAGTCGTCCGTCGTCGAGTGAAAGCGGAATACGCATGTCCAGCGAACGTCCCGCGCGGCCGAGCTATCTCGTGGTCGTCGCCGCAACTGTGTTGTCCGTCGTATTCGCGCTGTCGGCACCGGCGCGGACCGCCGCGGCCGAGGTCGATACCGCCTGTGGCGCACCACTGTCGGCGGCGGCCGTGGCCGAGATCGTCGAACTGTCCGACACCTCGGCACTGACGGACGACGAATCCGGCTCCTCGCTGGCTCGGCTCGAGCGGGCGGTGGAACAGCATCGGCGGATCACCGAGATCCTGGTCGCGCATCGAGATCGGCGCGGGCTGCTCCCGCTGGGGCTCGATGCCGTCGAGCAGGCCGCGGTGATGCCGCTGCAACGGAATCCGGCCGCGTTCGATGATCCCGAATGGGCGCACCGCATCAGCCTCGATCTGCTGCTGCGGTTGCTGCGCAATGTGCACGCGGAGTTCACCGGCGCGCCCACCGAACCGCAGTGGGCGCACTATTTCGCGCTCGCCCGCCGGTGCGAGTTGTCCGCGGGACGGGTGGCGATGGCGGGTTACAACGCCCACCTCACCGTCGATCTGTCCAATGCCGTCGCCGCGACCCGTGCCGTACCGGCGAACGCACGGGATCATTTCGTGATCGTCGACGCGATCGCCAGTCACGGCTCGCTCATCGTCGACCTCACCGAAACGATCTACGGCGGAGATCTGGGACCACTGTGGCGGTTCTATTTCGTGGGTGAGGGACTGGATGCCGTCTTCGGTGCCGGAGTGGTGACCGGGCCACTGTTGCGGCTGGTCGACGCCGGCGCGAACGTGGTGATCTTCGGCAACGGCCTGGCCCTGCAGGATCCGGCGGCGGAGCCGGCGGTCCGGGCGGAGATGGATGTGCTGTGGCGCAGCGCGGAGGCCGCCTTCGATGTGCTCGCTGCGCAGGGCGGACTCTGAGCGACCGGAGCCACGCCGCGATCACCGGATCCGACGGTGATCGCCGCGCCGCCCCGCGTGCTGTTCAGCTGCCCGATTTCAGGCGGTGACTTCCTCGAGCTTGCCGGTGGCGACATCGAAGACGAATCCGCGCAGCGAGGAGGTCTTGGTGACGAAGGGGCTGGCCTCGATCCGTCGCAGCGATTGCCGCACATCCTCGTTCAAGTCGGTGAACGCTTCGGCCGACCAGGTGGGCTTGATCCCGGTTTCGTCCTGGATGGCGCGTTTGAAATCGTCGTCGGTGAAGGTCAGCATCCCGCAATCGGTGTGGTGGATCAGGATGATCTCGGTGGTGCCGAGTAGTCGCTGGCTGATCGCCAGCGAGCGGATCTCGTCGTCGGTGACGACGCCGCCCGCATTGCGGATGACATGGGCCTCGCCCTCCTGCAGGCCGAGGATCCGGTACACGTCCAGCCGGGCGTCCATGCAGGCGACCACGGCGGTGTGCTTGCTGGGCGGAAGGGGCAGCGGTCCACTGAACTGCGCCGCGTACTGCGCGTTGTTGGCCACATAGTCATCGGTAGCTGTCATATGTACCGACCTCCGTTCGTCGACGTCTGAATATGCGAATGTCCGCATCCACATTCTCGAGCTGTCGTACGGGATCACGACCGATTGACCCCGGCAGAGTAAAACCCTGGCGTGTCGCGAGCGACCGTGCATAGTGGCGAGCACAGCCGGTTGTACAGCGTACCGGGGCGGTATCGCCGCGGGCGGGATCCGCGCCGCGCGCCGCCTCGCACCCAGGTGAGCGCATCGTGGTCGCACAGGCGTCGTAGCAGCCCGGCGCGGCCAAATTTCGGCCCGCCACGCCCGAGTCCGTGACAGCTTATACGGAAGATCGCTCCTCCGAAATGGGGTGGGATCGCGAGTGGCCGCCGATCACGAGCCGGGTCGGCTGGAGGACGCATTCGTGGAAGTGCCTGCGCTTGACTTCGAGCGCGCTCGAGATTCTAGCGTTGACGTATGACAACGACATTGATCACCGGGGCCAACAAGGGCATCGGATTCGCGACGGCGCGACGGCTGGTCGCCGCCGGGCATATCGTCTATCTCGGTTGCCGCGACGCCGAACGCGGCCGCCGCGCCGCCGCCGAATCGGGCGGCCGCGCGCTGCCTCTCGATATCACCGACGAGGCGTCCGTGGTGTCCGCGGCCGGGATCATCGAGGCGGGCGGGGGATTGGACGTTCTCATCAACAATGCCGGTGTCCAGGCCGAGATGGGGGCGGATACGACCCTCGGCGCGGCCGATCTGACCGTGGACACGATGCGTCGGACATTCGAGACCAATGTATTCGGCACGGTGCGTGTTCTGCACGCGTTCCTCCCGCTCCTGCAACGGTCCACTGCTCCGGTCGTCGTCAATGTCAGCAGCGGCCTGGCGTCACTGACCCGGATCTCGACTGCGGGCACGGCGGCGCGCGCGTATCCGGGTGTCGCCTATCCCGCGTCCAAGACCGCGGTCAACGCACTCACCGTGCACTACGCGAAGGCGTATCCGGACATGCGGATCAATGCGGTGGAGCCGGGATTCACGAAAACCGATCTGAACGGGCACACCGGAACCGGAACCGTCGAGGAGGCCGCCGAAGTCATCGTGCGGATGGCCGAGATCGGTCGCGACGGACCGACCGGAGGCTATTTCGATGCCACTGGAGCCCTGCCCTGGTGACCAGCCGGGTCAGTTCGCGGGCGGGGGCGGAAGGTGGACGCGAGATGCTCGGCATATCCGGGCGGTGAGGCCTCTCGCGTCCTCCGGGTCCCGCTCAGGCGGGTTCGGGAACCGAGTGGCTCGGGGTTGCGCTGGATTCGGCCGGTGCGGGAACGAAATCCCTGCTCCGGACGAGCAGCGTGGCGCAGACGGCGCCGATCACCGCGACCACGCCGCTGACGACGAGCAACGAGTCGAGAGCCGCGGCGAATGCCGCGTGGATCGCCTGCGCGACCACCGCTCGATCGGAGTCGGGCAGGGTGGCGAGCACGGCCTGTGCCCGGCCGTCGTGCGCGGCGCCGGCCAGTCGGTCGGTGTGTGCCGCGAGCCCCGGGTGGTCCGCGAGCCGGTCGCCGAGCGCGGAGTGCAATCGCGCGGTGAACAAGCTTCCGTATACCGCGATTCCGAGCGCGATCCCGACCTGGCGGCAGGTGTTGTTGATCCCGGAGGCCATACCCGAGCGCTGCACCGGTACGACGCCGACGGCCGTGGACGCGAGCGGGGGGTTGACCAGGCCGCTGCCGATACCGCTGAGCACCAGCCCGGGTATCAGATGGGTCCAAGACGAACCCGCGTCCGGTGGAACTGACGGCCGCGGACCGGGTGCTGCTCGACGCGCTCGCCCGCGACGGCCGCACCCCGTTCACCACCTTGGCCCGCGCGACCGGCAGCACGGCGGGACGGGTCACCCGCCGTATCGAGGCGCTGGTGCGTTCGGGCGTGGCCTATTTCGATATCGATATCGCCCCGGCCGCCAGCGGTCACCGCACGACGACCACGCTGTGGATGACGGTCGAGCCCCGGCACCTGCGCCAGGTCGGGCACGCCCTGGCCGATCACCCGAATGTGCCGTTCGCGGCGGCGATCTCCGGCTCCGCCAACCTCACGGCCAACCTCACGACGAGCGGCCTCGGCGCCGTCTACCGGTTCGTCACCACCACGCTGGCCGAGGCGCCCGGTATCACCGGATACGAGCTCGTTCCGCTGACCCGGCAGACCAAATACGCGGGTGCGCAGGTTCTCGGTGACCGGTTGGCGCCCCCGTCGGCTCCCGCGCCGCGTCGCGGATGAGGAAATGATCGGCGGCGCGGCGCGGCGTCGAATGGATCAGCCGCCCGCGGTGGCGGGCGTCCGGTGTGCGGCGCCGAGCCATTGGTCGCCGAGGGCGTCGGCGAGGAGCTGGATCTGGTCCGGGTCGCCCGAACAGGGCAGCAGGATGACATCGTCGGCGCCGGACTCGGCGATCCGGAACACCTCGTCGCACAGGTGCGCGGTGTCGGTGAGGAGGTCGGGCCGGACCTGGGGGAACATCTCCGGACCGTAATAGTTCTGCGCGTAGGACTCCGCTGTCGCCACCGCGTCGGCGCCGAGCTGGAAATAGCGGACGGCCAGCACCCGGGGCCGGCCGGGCCGGGCGAGGCGGGCCCACTCGGTACCGACGATATCGAGTCCGGTGCGCAACAGTTCGACGCTGAAGGCCGGTGCTACCCATCCGTCGGCGAGGGCGGCGGCGCGCACTATCCCGGCGGGCACCATACCCGCGAGCAGCACCTGCGGTCGCCCCGGCGGCAGTGCCGGAACCGGTCCGGCCGCGCCCGCGAGTTCGCCGCGCCACGCTCGTCGCAGCTGCGCGAGCGCGCTTTCGAACCGGGCGCCACGAGTGGTCATCGCCACCTCGCTCACGGTGTAGTCGTCCTGCCAGGCTCCCATGCCGAGACCCGCGGTGAGCCGGCCGCCGGAGAGCCGGTCCAGCGAGGCGAGCTGGCTCGCCACCACGAACGGGTTCCCGCGGTAGCCGATGTTCAGCACGGTGCTCACCAATTCGGTCTCGGTGGTGTGCGCCGCTGCGACCGCCAGCGTCACCAGCGGGTCCAGGCTGTCGTACACCAGCCGGTCGGTGGCTCCCAGCGATGCGAAACCGGCCTGTTCGCTGTGTGCCGCCCAGGTCCCGATGGTTTCGGGGGTGGCACCCGGGACTGCGGAGGGCAATCCGATTCCGATCCGCACCGTTCTCTCCTTCGACACCGTTCGCGCTCGTAAAATGCGGGGCCGCAAGGGGTCTCAGGCGGCCGACGAGGTGCACACGCTAACACGCACGGCTGCTCGCGGTCGGGTTTCCGGATCGGTGGGATCGGCGAACGGTCTGTTCCCGGGTCGGCGCGGCATCCCGGATGCGTTCGCACGGAGGTCCGGCGAACAGTGGCTCGTCAAGTCCCGTTCACCGGACCCGGCGCCATCCGCTACGATCAGTGCTGCCTCTCGGTCCAGCAACCGGCCGCTGAGCGAGCGTGCGCGTGTCGCCGTTGTTTCCTGTGCGATCGGAGGCCGTGGTGTCGGTGGGTGCTGGCGAATTCGGCGGTGCTGGTGCGCGATAACGCAAACCGGCCCGATATCGGTGCGGCCGGGTGGTTCGAGCGTGACCCCTTCGTACTGCTGGTAGAGGACGATCCCGGCGATGCCCTGCTGGTCGAGGAACTGGTGGCGGACGCGGAACGGGGTATGCGCCTGGAGTGGGTGCGCACCCTCGCCGAGGCGGGGGAGAGCCTGCGGGCCGAGGTACCCGACTGTGTGCTGCTCGACCTGCGGCTGCCCGACGCGCAGGGGCTGGAGGCGGTGGCCCGGATCCGCGCGCACAACGACCGGGTCGCCGTGGTGGTGATGACGGGACTGGACGAGGAGAGCACCGGGCTGGCCGCGCTCGCTTCCGGCGCGCAGGACTATCTGGTGAAGGGCCGGGTGGAGCCGGAACTGTTCGCCCGCGCGGTGCGCTACGCCATTCAGCGCAAGCAGGCCGAGCGCACCAGCGCGGAGCTGCAGGCCAGCCAGATGCGCGCACAGGAGAACGCCCGGCTGGAGCGTGGCCTGCTGCCCACCCCGCTGTTCGGCGCCGACCGCGCGGTGGACGTGGTGGCGCGGTACCGGCCCGGCCGCGCCCATTCACTGCTCGGCGGCGATTTCTATGATGTCGTGCAGGACGCCGCGGGAATCGTGCACGCCATCATCGGGGATGTCTCCGGCCACGGCCCCGACGCCGCCGCCACGGGTGTCGCGTTGCGGTTGGCTTGGCGCACACTGGTTCTCAGTGGCGTGACGGGCTCGCGGCAGTTGCGGCTGCTGGAAGAGGTGCTGCTGGCCGAGCGGACCGACCGGCAGACGTTCGCCACCGCGACGAGCCTGACCCTCGATCCGTCGACGCAGCGAGTGGTGGTGCGTCGAGCCGGGCATCCGGGGATGTTGCACCACGTCGGTGGTGAACTGTGCTGGGTCGAGGTCACCGGCGGGGCGGCGCTCGGTTTCATGCCCGGCCGCGCGCAGTGGCCGGCCGCGCAGATCGACCTGGCCGGCGACGCCGGGCTGATGCTGTTCACCGACGGGTTGTTTGAGGGCCGGGTGGGCGGGGACGGCGACCGGCTCGGCGAGGACGGCCTGCTGCGGATCGCGAAGGCTGTTCCCGACGTCCGCCCCGAAGTCTTCGTCGACGAATTGATCGGCCGTGTCGAGGAATTGGCGGCCGAGGCCGGCGGTCTCGACGACGATCTGGCCATCATCTACTTGCGGTGGAACGATACGCAGAAGGGCGAACTCTCGTGACGAACACCGAGTCCGGGGTGGTCGGCCGGCTCACGGCGCAGGTCTGGTTCCAGCTGGTCCTCGGGTCGATGATCCTGGTCGTCCTGATCGGCGCGATCGCCGGTGCGCAGGTTATCGCGAACACCAACGAGGTCACCGACCGGTTGGCACGCCAGACCTTGCCCGCCGCGGCCGAGGCATACCAGCTGCAGAGTGCGCTGATCAATCAGGAGACCGGTCTGCGCGGTTATGCGATCGCCGCCGACCCGCAGTTCCTCGAACCCTATGTGCAGGGGCGGCGGGAACAGGACGGCGCGGCCGGTCGCCTGCGCGAACTGCTGGCGGACCGGCCGGACCTGACCGCCGATCTGGACGTGATCGAGCGGGGCACGCAGCAGTGGCGCACCGAGTACGCGGGCCCGCTCGCCGCGACGGCGACACCCGAGCGAGCCCGCGCGCTGGCCGCGACGACGGCCGTGCGGGCCAAAGGCGTCTTCGACGAGTTGCGGGTCGCGTTCACCGTGCAGAACGACAATTTGGCGGCGGCGGTGGCGGCGGACAACCGCGCGCTCGCACATGCCCGCACGATCCGCGACGCGGTGCTGACCGGCATGGTGATCGTATTCCTGCTGACCGCGATCATTTTGACCGTCCTGCTGCGCAGGCTCGTGGTACGTCCGCTCGCCGAGCTCACCGCCTCGTCGCTGCAAGTCGCCAACGGAGAGTTCGACCGGCACATCGACAGCCGCGGCCCGGCAGATATCGCCCAGGTCGCCGACGCGGTGGAGGATATGCGCACCAGGATCGTCGCGGAATTGGGTTCCTCGCGGTCCCAGAGCGCACAGCTGCGGCAGCAGAAGGCGGAGCTGGATCTACAGGCCGACGAACTGCGCCGCTCCAACGCCGAGTTGGAGCAGTTCGCCTACGTCGCCTCGCATGACCTGCAGGAGCCGCTGCGCAAGATCGCCTCGTTCTGTCAGTTGCTGGAGAAGCGTTACGGATCCCAGCTCGACGACCGCGGTAAGCAGTACATCGATTTCGCGGTGGACGGCGCCAAGCGCATGCAGGTGCTCATCAACGACCTGCTCGCCTTCTCGCGCGTCGGCCGGGTGAGCGAGGGGGCGGAACCGGTGCGCCTCGACCTGCCGTTGGACAAGGCGCTGACCGATCTGTCGGTGACGATCGAGGACAGCGACGCCGTGATCGAGCGGCCCGCGGCGCTGCCCGAGATACTGGGCGAACCGACCCTGCTGGCGATGCTCTGGCTGAATCTCGTCAGCAACGCGATCAAGTTCCGCAAGCCCGATCTCGCACCGGTCGTGCGGATCGAGGTCGAGGACGAGGACGGGGATCCGGCGCGCCGGGTGTTCTCGGTGTCCGATAACGGTATCGGTGTGGCCCCGGAATTCGCGGAGAAGGTCTTTGTGATCTTCCAGCGGCTGCACGCCCGCGACGAATACAGCGGCACCGGGATCGGCCTGGCGGTCTGTAAGAAGATCGTCGAGTACCACGGGGGAACGATCTGGCTCGATACCGACAACACCGTGGGAACCCGGATCTGCTTCACGCTGCGCACCTCCGACCCGGCGGCCGCGGCCCCGGACACTGCCGGGGAGTCCGAGGGTGCGCGAACACCTACCCTGGAAACGGAATCCGTCCTCGAAGGAGAAACTCTGTGACCGTACCGGGCCAGCCGATCGACATCCTGCTCGTCGAAGACGATCCGGGCGACGAATTGATGACCAGGGAGGCATTCGAGGACAACAGGATCGGCAACACCCTGCACGTGGCTCATGACGGCCAGGAGGCATTGGATTTCCTGTACCGCAAGGAGGGGTACGCGGACGCCCCGCGCCCGGACCTGATCCTGCTCGACCTGAATCTTCCGAAGTACGACGGCCGGCAGGTGCTGGAAAAGATCAAGGCCGACCCGGATCTCACGCATATCCCGGTGGTCGTGCTCACCACCTCCGCTGCGGAGGAGGACATCCTGCGCAGCTACAAACTGCATGCCAACGCCTACGTCACCAAACCGGTCGATCTCGACCAGTTCGTGGCCGCGATCAAGCAGATCGATGATTTCTTCGTGCAGGTCGTCCGGCTGCCCCGCGCCCAGTGACCGCGGCGGCCGAACGGTGAGTCAGGACGCCGGGGTGTTGGTGCCCGCCGCGACTGCGGCGGCCAGTGAGTCGTACACCGCCAGCAGCTTGTCGAGTCCGGTCAGTTCGATGGGACGGCGCACGGCGTCGGAGACGACCACCCGCAACCCGTTCCCGGACCCGGCGGCCTCGGAGACCACGAGCAGGACGCTCAAACCGGCCGACCCCAGGAACCCGACCTCGGACATATCCACGATCAGCGGGTGTCCCTCGCGCTGAGTGTCTTCGAGGGCGGCCTGCAACTGCGGCGCCGAGGCCATATCCACCTCGCCCTGCACGGTGACGATCGCGGTGCCGTTCTCCGTGCGCACCTGTACGTCGAGCAGGCGGGGCGCGCTCTCACCACTCATCGCCGGTCCTCCAGCTCGCCATTCGCCACATTCCACCTCTACCGCTTGGAGGCCCGGCCGCAGTACGCGGCCGGGCCGTCACCGATCTCCGCAGTGAACTTACCCGATCGCCGAAGCGGAGTCATGGGCGTGAGAGCCGGTCGAAGCCGACCGTAATCTGCGCCACGTTTGCGCCGGGCGAACACCTCCTACGGTGCGAGATCCGGGTGGCCTCCTGTCCCCGGCCGGCGGCGGTGCGGTGATCGCGCGCCGCTCGGTCGAATGCCGCGTGACCGAATGGGTATGGCTAGCAGTGCACGCACTCGAACGCACAGACAGCCGAACGCCACGGGCCCGGTACCGCCTACGCCGCCCGACGGCGAGACCTACAGGAGGCGATCAGGTGACGACGACCCGCCCACTCGGGCTGGACAGTCCGCCGAAAAGATGGGAGCTGGACTTTCCGGCGAAGCCCGACCGGTTGGCCGGGGTCAGGCGCGCAGTCCAGGAGTGGCTGGCGCACTGCCCGCTCGACGAATGCCGGTCCTATGACGTATTGCTAGCCGTGGGGGAGGCCTGCGCCAACGCGGTCGAGCACGGACACCAGGGCGACGGGGGCACGATCCGGGTACGGTGTGCACTCCGCGGCGCGGGCCTGCGCATCGTGGTCGCCGATCGGGGCCGTTGGAAAGAACCCGATCCCGGACCGGACCCGATACGCGGCCGGGGTCTGGCGATCATCCGGGCCCTGATACCCGAGGTGGAGATCATCGCCTCGTCGCGCGGCACAACCGTCGATATGCGGATGCCGCTTCCTGTGTGAGCACTACAAGCGGGTCGGTGTTCGCCGGTAGTGCCGCGCCGCCGCCGGTGCCGCCGGACAGTCCGGCGGCCGAACGCATCCGGTTCTCGCGCCGCCTGCACGGCCGTTTGCTCGGTCCCGCTGCCGGACTGTCTCGGGCCGGCGGCCTGGATCAGCTCCCGGTCAGCAGCCGGTGCCGACGAAATTGCCGATGGTGCACACGGACTCGCGGCTGAGCTTCCAGGTGCCCTCGATCTGCTTCCAGGTCAGGTCGAAGGTCCAGGGCTCGTACCCCTCGGTGGTGGTGACCAGTCCGGCTGCCGCGGTATCGCCGTTGACCACGACGGGCCCGGCGATGTCCCAGCGCCAGCTGGGCGGCGCGATGGCGATCAGTCCGGCCGCGGCGTCGAATGCGGTCAGCCCGGCCTCGCCGGTTTCCAATTCGGCGGCCCGGGCCGAGCGCGGCGCGTTCAGGTTGAACAGGACGCCCATCTTGACCTTCAGTTCACCGGTCGTCGGCGCGGCGGTGTGCATCGGCGCGGTGACCGGAGCGGCCTGCGCGATACCGGCGGTGGTGACGGCGCCGAAGGTGCCGACCAGTGCGGCCGCGGCGAAACCGAGGACTGCCAGTTTGTTGCGCGTGCTGATCATGAGTTCGATACTTCCTCTGTTTGTCCGTGCCGGCCCGCTGCGCCGGGCTACCACACCGGTTAAGGTAAGGCTATCCAAACACATTGGAGCCCTGGTGGGAAGTGGCGCCGCGATCTCAGCTCAGACGGTAGAAACGCCAGAATCCGAAATCGGCGATGGGGAGGACGTCGACCGAGGTGAAACCGGCGGCGAGTGCGTACCTGCGCAGTGTCTCCTGGCGCATGACAGTACCGGTACCGGCGCTGGGCCGACTCGACATACCGTCGGGCAGGCATACGAAGAGGCTGAACCCGTACATCAATCGTTCCAACTCGTCGCCGTCGGGCCCGAACGCCTCGGCCACCGCCTCGTCCATCACCACCAGGAACCCGCCGGGCGTCAGGGCGCGGCGCGCGGCCGCCAGCACATCGACCGGCCGGGGCATATCGTGCACGCATTCGAAGGCGAACGCGATATCGGCGCCGCCCTCCGGTAACTCGGCGGCATCCGCGATCCGGAACTCGCTGCGATCCTCGACACCCGCCGCCGCGGCGTTGCGTCGCGCCATCCGCACCGAGGGCGCATCGATGTCGACGCCCTGAACCCGAGCCTGCGGGTAGGCGTGCGCGAGCGCGATGGCCGACCAGCCCGCGCCGCAGCCGATATCGAGAATTCGCGCGCCGGGGGCGCGCAGGACGGCGTCGATATCGGGTACCCCGGCCAGGGCATCGGCGAGGCGGTGCTCATACCAGGGCCGATTGCCGTCGGCCTGACCTTCACGCGCGTTGTCCCCCAGTTCGTCCCAGCTCACGCCGCCGCCGGTTCGGTAGGCCTCGAGCAGTCCGGGCAGCGCGGGTCCGGTCGCGCCGAACAACCGGGCGAACGGCGCCAGATAGTTGAGACTGTGCTCATCGGTCAGCACCTCGGCCGTGGCCGGCGGGAGGGCGAACACCCGGTCGTCGGCGCTGCCGTCGCGGTGCACGATCAGCAGCCCGGTCACCGCCTGTTGTTCCAGCCATTCCCGGGCATAGCGGGGGTGGGTCGCGGTGCGTTCGGCCAGTTCTGTGGCGGTCGCGGGACCGCGGTCGGCCAGGCTGCGATACCAGCCCAACCGATCGCCGACGAATATCGCCAGCATATCGACGGCGCCGAGTATCGCGTGGAAGACCCGGTCGGCCACGGCCGCCGCGTCCCTGTCCGCGTCCATGCCGGTAACTATCCTCCGCGGCGAGCGGGTTGTCAGCTATCCGCGCTGGTCCGGTGCATTCGCCTGCCCGGCGGCACCGCGATCAGCGAGCATCGCGGACCGTCGCGCGGCGAAACCGGACCGTCGAATCTATCCGACCGATTCGACGGGTGCCGAGTTCGGATCCGGGTCGAGCACGACGGTCTCTCACGGCGCCGGAACCAGATCGGGCTCCGGGCGCGGCGCGGAACGCAGGGGAGAGAGGAACGCCTCGCCCAACAGGTCTCGTTTGGCCTGGTCGGTGACACCGAGGCCTGCGCGCGGCGCGAGCCCCAGGACACCGACCTTGCCGACGTGCTGGTTCGTTTGCACCGAGCGCACCGCTTCGGCGACCTCCGAGAGCGGGTGCACGGCCGAGAGCGGTGGGGTGAGATGGCCGAGATCGAACAACCGGATCATCTCCGCCGCCTCTTTGAGGTTCATGGCGTGACTGCCGATCACTCGCTTCAGGTTCATCCAGAGGTAGCGGTTGTCGTATTCGTGGCGGTAGCCGCTCGAGGAGCCGCAGGTGATCACCGTGCCGCCGCGCCGGACGACGACCACGGAGATGCCGAATGTGCCGCGTCCGGTGTAATCGAAGGCGATGTGCGGATCCTCGCCGACAGCCGAACGAATCGCCCGCCCGAGTCGTTTGGCGGCCTGCACCGTGTCCTCCGGGGTGCGGTCGCCGCCGCCGATCCCCAGTTCGGCACGGTTGATGACGATATCGCAGCCGAGTTTCTTCAGGAGGGGCGCTTTGTCGTCGGAAGAGACGATGCCGACGGGCACACCACCGCCGTTGCGCACCAACTGGGTGGCGAAGGCGCCGAGACCTCCGGCGGCCCCCCAGATCAGCACGATATCGCCCTGTTTGATGCGGGCGCCGTGTTCGCCCACCAGCATCCGGTAGGCCGTACCGCCGCACAGGTTGATGCAGGCCGCCTCCTCCCAGGTCAGGTGGGCGGGTTTGGGCAGCAGCTGGCTCACCCGCACGACGCAGTAGTGGGCGAGCGCGCCGAAATTGGTCTCGTAGCCCCAGGCCGTCATCGCCGGATCGAGCATCGCGTCGTCGTGGGCGGCCGGATGCTGATCGTCGACCACGACGGGCGAGACCGTCACATGATCGCCGACCTTCCAATTGCGGACCCCCGCACCGGTCCGGACGATCACGCCGGCCGCATCCGACCCGATCACCTGATAGTCCTGCTTGTGCCGGGTCGCGTAGCCGCCCGCCCGGGCGAAGCGGTCGAGCATATCGAAGGTCGAGACGGGCTCGAAGATCGACGACCACACGGTGTTGAAATTGATGGAGCTCGCCATCACCGCGACGAGCGCTTCGTCCGGCGCGAGCTCGGGCATGGGCACATATCCGAGATGGATCGACCGCCGCGGATCCTTATCGGTGTGGCCGGCGAAGATGCCGACGTCCTCGCGCCGCAGATGCGCGGCCAGATAGTCGCGCGGAACCTGCTGTGCCTGCAATACTTCGGCGGGTGCTCCGTCGAGTACCGCCTCGGCGAGGGTATCGTCCGTCATGATCGGGCTCCTTCCCACCACGCGGGAGACCTCACGCGGGTAATCTGTTGGGCTACAGCGCCATTGATTCCGAGGCCGGGGCACCGACGATCAGCCTCAACGGAACGTTAGGTCGCGTCGCGGGGACCGTGAAAGCCCCTACCGCCCCCTAATGAGCCGCCGGTCGCGGCGGCTCGGGTAGGGGTGTTCGGCACCGGGATTTCCCGCAACGCTGATCGGTATGCCAGCCGATCTTCGTGCTTTCGACTCGTCCTCCCCGGGCTCCGATCGCCGGGGACAGGACGAACTGCCCGCATCCGCTAGCGGTCCCATTGCGATCGTCGGGATGGCGGGCCGCTTCCCGGGTGCGGACGACATCGCGCGGTTCTGGGAACTACTCGCCGCGGGCGGCGACGCGATCACCACCGATGATCGGCAGCCGCGGCCGGGCGGCTTCCTCCGGAATGTGACCGGTATGGACGGCGGCTTCTTCGCCGTATCCGCCGCCGAGGCCGCCGCGATGGACCCCCAGCAGCGGCTCCTGCTGGAGCTCGCCTGGGAGGCGCTCGAGGACAGCCGGACCTCGCCGGCCGCGAAGCGCGGCGGTTCCGTGGGCGTGTACATCGGCGGCATGCACGGGGATTACGAGAATCTGGCGAATGCGGCGCCGCCCACCCGGCACACCCTCACCGGACTCAACCGCGGCATGCTGGCCAACCGGATCTCGTACTTTCTCGGCCTGCGCGGGCCCAGCCTCACCGTCGACGCCGGGCAGGCGTCCTCACTGGTGGCGGTCCATCTGGCGGTCCAGGCCATTCGCCATGGTGAATGCGACGAGGCACTGGCGGGTGGGGTGAATCTCGCGCTGAGCGACCGCGAGACGGGGATTGCGGAGCAATTCGGTGCGCTCTCACCTGATCACACCTGCTTCACCTTCGACGAGCGCGCCAACGGCTACGTCCGGGGCGAAGGCGGGGCCCTGGTCGCGTTGAAACCGCTGGCGGCCGCGGTCGCGGCGGGTGACCGGATCTATGCGGTCGTTCATGGATCGGCGGTGAACAACGACGGCGCGAACTCGGATTCGCTGACCACTCCGAGCGCCGACGCCCAGGCCGACGTGCTGCGGGCCGCGCTCGACGACGCGAGCCTGGGCCCCGAGCAGATCGACTATGTCGAATTGCACGGCACCGGAACACCGGTCGGCGACCCGGTCGAAGCGGCGGCCCTGGGCCGGGTCTACGGCACCACGCCGCACCGGAGGGGTGCGCTGCGGGTCGGATCGGTCAAGACGAATATCGGTCATCTGGAGGGTGCGGCGGGTATCGCGGGCCTGGTCAAGGCGGCTTTGGCGATCCGGCACTCCGAGATCCCCCCGACCCGCAACTTCCGGTCGCCGAATCCGCGTATCCCGCTGGGGGATCTCGGGTTGGAGATGGTGCTGACACGGACCCCCTGGCGGGCGGCCGGGACAATCGCGGCCGGAGTGAGTTCGTTCGGCATGGGCGGCGTCAACTGTCATCTCGTGCTCTGTGCGCCGCCGGATGCCGGAGCACCGGACCCGCGGCCGCCCCGCCGGGGTGATGATCCCACTCCGCTCGTACTTTCCGCCGCGACGCCCGGTGCGCTACGGGCGCGCGCCGGGCAGTTGCGCGATGCGCTCACCGCCAGCACCGACCTGGACGATCTAGCGTATTCGCTGCATACGACCCGGGCGCGGCACGACCATCGGGCGGTGATCGTCGGGCGTGATCGCGGTGAACTGCTCAGTGGTCTGGAGGCGGCGGCGGCGGGCGCCCCCACCGCGCAGGTGGTGGCGGGCGCGGTGGCGCGGACCGAGCACGGGGCCGCCGGGCGGATCGCTTTCGTGTTCCCCGGGCAGGGGGCGCAGCGGCCGGGGATGGCACGAGCCCTGTACCGGACCAGCCCGGCGTTCGCGGCTCGGCTCGACGCGGTCGTCGAGCATTTCGCCCCGCACCTCGATATCGATCTGCTCGACCTGCTGACCGGCGAGAGCGATACCGCCGCGCTGCTGGACCGGACGCAATACACGCAACCCGCACTCTTCGCGGTGGAACTCGCGTTGTTCGAATTCGCCGGTGAATTCGGCGTGGCCGCCGACTATCTGATCGGACATTCCATCGGAGAACTGGTCGCCGCCACGGCCTCCGGCGCGTTCGAGGTGGCCGAGGCGGCCCGGTTGGTCGCCGAACGCGGCCGCCTGATGCAGTCGGCCCCGCGGGGTGGTGCGATGGTGGCGATCGCCGCCGCCGAAACAGAATTGCGCGAGTACCGGGAGACCGTGGGGGCCGACTTCGATATCGCGGCGGTGAACCATCGCCGGGCGACGGTGATCTCGGGCGACGCGGCGACTGTCACCGTGGTCGGCGCGGCGTTCGCGGCCCGCGGGCACCGGACCACCGAACTCGCCGTGAGCCACGCCTTCCATTCCGCGTACATGGATTCCGCGGCCGCGGCCTTCCACGACGTGGTGTCCGCGACCACGGTAGGCCCGCTGGCGATTCCGGTCGTCTCGAATGTGACCGGGCGACTGCTCACCGGTTCGGAGCTGGCCGATCCCGGTTATCTCGCCCGGCAACTGCGGCAGACGGTGCGGTTCGGCGCCGGTGTGGAGACACTGCTGGACCACGAGGTCACCTGTTTCGTGGAACTCGGGCCCGGGTCCGGACTGTCGAGCGCGATCCGGGCCGCGCCGGGCGTCGATGGCCGGTCGATCGCGGCGATACCCGCGCTGCGTGCGGGTATTGCCGGCGCCGCCGAGTTCGTGCGAGTGCTGGCCGAGATCGAATGCGCGGGGGCCGGTGTCGGCTGGGAGAAGCTGTCCGGCTCGCGCCGGCGGATCGACCTGCCCACCTACCCTTTTCAGCGCACAGCCCATTGGCTGGACCCGGCAGCGGGCAGGGAGGTGTCCGCGACGGCGGTACCGCCGCACGGTGCGGAACCGGATCCGTCCGTGTCCGCGGCAATCGAACCGGCGGCCGCTGTCGGCGCGGCGCTGGCACGGGTACTCGGCACGACCTCGCCGACCGACGACGAACTGCGACGTGACTTCAAATCTCTGGGCATGGACTCCCTGGGCGCGGTCCAGTTCCGGGACACGGTCGCGGAGCTGTCCGGACTGACACTGCCCGCGTCACTGGTCTACGACCACCCCACACCCCGCGCGGTGATCGCCCATCTCGCCGAATTGCGCGGGGCGGAGGAGCAACCGGTGCCGTGGACCGGTGCCCGGGCGCCGAGCGGACCCGGTCCGGCGGACACCGGGCAGGGTCCGGTCCGGCCGGAGTCCGGCGACGACGAGGTGGTGATCGTGTCGACGGCCGGACGCTGGCCCGGCGGACTGGATACGCCCGAGGAACTCTGGGCGGCACTCGCGGAAGGCCGGGAGCTCGTGGGTGAGTTGCCCACGGATCGCGAGTGGGACCTCGCGGCGCTGCGCGACACCGGGGCAGGAGGTGCTCTCGGCACCCAGCGGGGCGGCTTTCTCTACGACGCCGCGGAATTCGACGCCGCGTTCTTCGGTGTCGGCCCGCGCGAGGCGCAGTCCATGGACCCACAGCAGCGCCTCCTGCTCGAATCGACGTGGACGTGCCTGCAACGGGCAGGTCTGGCGCCCAGTGCCCTGCGCGGCAGTGTGACAGGTGTGTACATCGGTGCGGTCCAGCAGGAGTACGGGCCGAGAATGCACGAGGCGGAGTCCGCCGCGGCCGGGTATCTGCTGACCGGGACCACCAACAGTGTGATCTCCGGCCGGCTCGCCTACCACTTCGGCTTCGCGGGGCCCGCGGTCACCATCGATACCGCGTGCTCCTCGTCGCTGGTCGCACTGCACCTGGCGGTGCGGGCACTGCGCGACCGGGAATGCGACCTCGCCGTGGTCGGCGGGGTGTGTGTGATGGCGGCCCCCGGCATGTTCACCGAATTCGGCAGACAGGGCGGCCTCGCGGGCGACGGCCGGTGCAAACCCTTCGCCGACGACGCCGACGGTACGGTCTGGGCGGAAGCTGTCGCGACGCTGCTGGTCGAACGTCGCGCGGACGCGGTGCGCGCGGGGCATCGCATCCTCGCCGTCGTGCGTGGCACCGCGATCAACTCCGACGGTGCGAGCAACGGGCTCACCGCGCCGAGTGGGACCGCGCAGCAGCGGGTGATCACGGCCGCGCTCGCGGACGCACGAATCACCGCCGACGCCGTCGACGTGGTGGAGGCGCACGGCACCGGGACCGCTCTCGGCGACCCGATCGAGGCGGAGGCGCTCGCCGCGACCTACGGCCGGGCGCACGGTCCGCAGCGGCCCGTACTGGTCGGATCGGTGAAATCCAATATCGGCCACACCCAGGCCGCGGCCGGGGTGACCGGCGTGATCAAACTGGTCGGCGCGCTGCGTTCGGGCACGGTGCCGCCGACGATCAATGTCGGCAGCCCGAGTCGCCTGGTGGATTGGGACCGGGCGCATCTCGACGTCCCGGCCGCCGGGCCGGTGCCCTGGCCGCGTACCGGCGGCCCGCGGATCGCCGCGATCTCCTCGTTCGGCATCAGCGGAACCAACGCGCACGCGATCCTCCAGGAGCCGGGCGAGCCGGTCGGTTCGTGGCGCACCGATGAGAGCGGCAACGAGGAATCTGTCCGAGTGCGGGGGCAGGGATCCGCAGCGGACGAACTGCCGGTGCCGCTGGTGTTCTCGGCGCGGTCGGCGCAGTCGCTGCGCGCCCATGCGGCGGCGCTGCGTACCGCGGCGGCTGCCCGTGTTCCGGCCGGCCTGCTCGCGGTGGCGGACGAATTGTGCCGCGTGGACGAGGGATTCGCATATCGCGCGGTGGTACGGCCGGACCCGGACGGGATATTGGAGGCGCTGCACGCGGTCGCCGCCGGTTCGCCCAGCGCCGGCGCATTCGTCGCCGGACCTCCGGATCGAGTGCGCCCGCGCGCGTTCGTATTCTCCGGCCAGGGCAGCCAGCGGGTCGGGATGGGTGTCTCGCTGGCCGGATCGGTCCCGGCGTTCGCGACGGCACTGGCCGAGGTGATCGACCACCTCGACCGGTACCTGCCACAGCCCCTCGGGCCGGTGCTGTCCGGCGCGGCCGGGGCGGATCTCGTCCACCGGACGCGTTACACCCAGCCGGCCGTTTTCGCGTTCGAGGTCGCCATGTTCCGGTGGCTCGAATCGTTGGGCCTTCGGCCGGATTTCGTAGCCGGACATTCGATCGGCGAACTGGCCGCCGCGCACGTTGCCGCGGTGCTGGACCTCGATGACGCCTGCCGACTGGTCGCGGCGCGTGGGCGGCTGATGGACGAGATCGCCGAGCCCGGGGCGATGGCCGCGCTGGAGGCCACCGAAGCCGAGGTCCTCGGCTCGCTCGCCGAATACGCCGGTGTGGATATCGCGGCGGTGAACGCGCCGCGCGCCATCGTGATCTCCGGGGACCGCGCCGCGGTCGAGGCGGTAGCCGACGAGTATCGGTCCGCGGGCCGGAAAGCCCGCCTGCTCACTGTTTCCCATGCGTTCCATTCCCCGCACATGGACGCGATCACCGATGAGTTCGCACGGGTCGCCGACAGCGTGCGGATCGAGTCGCCGCGGATCGCGCTGGTCTCCTCGCTCACCGGCCGGATCGTCGACTCCGCGGCCGAACTCGGCAGCGACTACTGGGTGCGGCACGCACGCCGCACCGTCCGATTCGCCGATGCGGTCCGGACGTTGCACGACGCCGGAGTCCGCACCTACCTGGAGGTGGGACCCGACGCGGTCCTGCTGCCGATGATCACGCAGTCGGTACCGGACTCGGCAGCGGAACCGCCGGTGGTCCTCGCGGCGACCGCGACCCGCCGTGGCGCCGAACCGGTCACCGCGGCGCGGGCGCTGGAGGCGCTCTACCTCGACGGCGCGGACCTGCGGTGGCGCGACCTCGCGCGGACCAGGCCCGCGGAGACGACCCCGCTGCCCACCTACGCCTTCAGCCGTACCCGTTACTGGAGCAGTCCGCGGCCGAGCGACCGGAACCATCCGGTCCTCGCGACGGTCGTGCGTTCCGTCGACGACGCCGTGCTGCTCACCGGAGTCGTCTCGTTGCGCTCCGCGCCGTGGCTCGCCGATCACGTGGTCGGCAGCGCAGCGATCTTTCCCGGGACCGGATTCCTGGATCTGGCGCTGTACGCCGCCGCGGTCGCGGGAGACGAGGAGGTCGAACAGCTCGACCTGACGGTCCCGATGCCGCTCGCCGAATCCGACCGAGTCGTCGAGGTCGTGGTGGCCGCACCCGAGCACCGCGGTCCGGGAGCGACGCGGCACCTGTCCATCCGCTCGCGCACCGCCGACTCCGACTGGGTGACCCATGCGACCGGGCAGCTGACGCGGTCCGGGTCGGCGTGTGCCAGGGCGCAGGCGCAGGGCGAGCTGCTGGTCCCGCAGCGGTCGACCGCGGAACTGTACGACGACCTGGCCGCCGACGGTTACCGGTACGGTCCGGCGTTCCGGAATCTGCGGCAGTGGGCGGTGGCAGAATCCGGACGGCTCCGGGCGGTCGTCGAACTCGACCGGACAGTCCCGGCCGACAGCGGATATCGCGTGCATCCGGCGCTGCTCGACGCGGTGCTCCACCCGTTCGTCGCGGCCGTGCTGAACGCCGGATCGGGTACGGTGGTGCCCGCTCAGTTCCGCGGGGTCCGGGTCCGCTCCCAACCGCGTGGGCCGGTGACCGCGTATCTCGCGCGCACCGATCGATACAGCGCCGGAATACGACTCGCGGCGGCCGACGGTGATCCGATCGTCGAGATCGATGAGGTGACCCTGCTGCCGGCGACTCTGCCGACCGGCCCGGACGACGGGGTGCCCGGCCGGTTGATCCGGCGGCCCGCCGGCCCGGTAGCGGCCGTGGCGCGCGGCGAGGTCGCGGTCATCGCGGCCGGCGGCGGTGCGGGCGGATTCACCGGTCCGGCAGCGCTGCGTGACGCGGTCCGCGACGGGAGACCGGTACCGGCGGTGGTGCTCGCCGTGCCGGAGCCGTCGGCGAGCGATATCGACGATGTCGCCGCGGCGACGCATCGCGTCGTCGCCGAGCACATCACGCTGCTGCAGGACTGGGTGAACGACGATCTGTGGGCCGATTCGCAACTCGCGGTGGTGATCGACGGGACGGACTGCTCACCCGGGGCCCTTTCGCGGCAGGCGCTCGCGGGACTGGTGCGCAGTGCCCAGCACGAATGGCCGGGACGGTTCCGGTTGGTCGACACCGATGCGCCTGCCGAGGTCGGGCAGTTGGCGGCCGCAGTCGAGACCATCGCCGATCCCGAGGTCGTGCTCCGGTCCGGCCGGGTGCACGAAGCCGCGGTGGAACCGCTGCGGCCCGCCGACAGCTCCGGCGGAAATGGCCGCGACGCCGATCCGTTCGACGGCACGGTGCTGGTCACCGGCGCTTCGGGAGCGCTGGCTCGGATCGTCTGCCGGCACCTCGTCACAGCACATCGCGCGCGGCGTCTGCTCCTGGTGAGCCGCACGCCCGTGCGCGCCGAGCTGATCGGCGAACTCGAGCGGCTCGGCGCGGAGGTGACCACGGCCGCCTGCGATATCGCCGAGCCCGGCCGGATCGGGCAGCTGCTCGCCGGAATCGACCCGGCCACACCGCTCACCGCGATCTTTCACTTGGCCGGCGTCCTCGACGACGCGGCGTTGACCACTATCGAACCCGGGCAGCTCGCCGCGACCCTGCGGCCCAAGGTCGACGGCGCCTGGAACTTGCACGAGCAGACGCTGCACTGCCGGGAACTCAGGGCGTTCGTGCTGTTCTCGTCGATGGTGGCGACCACCGGCAATCCGGGCCAATCCTGCTACGGCGCCGCGAACTCCTTCCTCGACGGGCTGGCCCGGCTGCGGCACAGCCTGGGCCTGCCCGCGACCTCGATCGGCTGGGGGCTCTGGGAAGCCGCCGAGGGTATGGGGTCCGCGCTCACGAACACCGAACGCGCGCGGCTGCGGCGATCGGGTGTCGGGTCGCTGACCGCCGAGCAGGCGACGCGGTACCTCGATATCGCGCTCGCCGCCGGGGCGCAGCATGTCCTGGCCACGTCGGCATGGCGGACGGCGGCCGTCACCCCGGCCGGTCGGTGGCCCGCCACGGCCTCGCGACCTGCCGATATCGATACCGCTCCCGTCGACCCTCTCGATTCGGCCGACCAGGGCGTGCTGCCGCCCGGCCCGCGCAAGGACATCGCCGCCGCGCTCGTCCGGGACGCGGTGGCCCGGGCACTGGGCTTCGCCTCGGGCGCCGATCTCGATCTCCGGCGGGGATTCCTGGACATGGGGGTGGATTCGCTGGCCGCGGTGGAACTGCGCAATGAGATATCCCGGGCCTGCGGTCTCCGCCTGCCCGCGACGGTGCTGATCGACTATCCGACCGTCGAACAGCTCGGCGAACACCTCGCCGAACTCCTCGAACGCGGCGAATCATCGCCGGTGCCGAAAGCATCCGGCGCGGACTTCGACCTCGCGGGTCTGCTCGCCCAGCTGGAGCGGGCGAACCGGGAATCCACCATCGCCGACGGCGCGGCCCGCGATCAGCTGTTGACCCAGCTGCGGGAGCTCACCTCGAAAGTCGATCGCGCCCGCCGCACCGACGAACTCGATCTGACCCCGGCCACCGACGACGAAATCTTCGACCTGATCGACAACCAGCTCGGATTGAGCCGAGATGAGGCGTGATGACGACCACCAGCGAAGACAAACTGCGCGACTATCTCAAGCGGGTCACCGCTGAATTGCAGCGCACCAGAAGAGAACTGGAAGAGACGGCCGCCCGAGCCGACGAACCCATCGCGATCGTGAGCATGGCGTGCCGTTATCCGGGCGGTGTGCGGTCCCCGGAGGACCTGTGGGACCTCGTCGCCGGCGGAACCGATGCGGTCGGCGAGTTTCCCGGCAACCGCGGGTGGTCGTCCACGCTGTACGACGCCGACCCGGACACGCCTGGTAAATCGACGACGAACCAAGGCGGATTCCTCTACGACGCCGACCAATTCGACCCTGCGTTCTTCAATATCGGGAACCGGGAGGCGGTGGCCACCGATCCACAGCAGCGTCTCGTACTCGAACTGAGCTGGGAACTGCTGGAGCGGGCCGCTATCGTTCCCGACAGTCTGCGCGGCAGCAACACCGGTGTGTTCACCGGCGTCATGTACTACGACTACGGCACCCAGCTGCCGACCGGTTCACCACAGGACGGGTACGTGGTGATCGGCAGTGCGGCGAGCGTGGTCTCCGGCCGGGTGGCCTACCACCTGGGCCTGACCGGGCCCGCGGTGACCGTCGATACCGCCTGCTCGTCCTCCCTGGTGGCGATCGCGCAGGCCTGTGCCGCGCTGCGCCGCGGCGATACCGATCTGGCGGTCGCGGGTGGTGTCACGATCATGTCGACACCGACGACGTTCATCGATTTCAGCCGGCAGCGTGCGCTGTCACCGGACGGCCGGTGCCGGTCGTTCTCCGAGACGGCCGACGGCACCGGCTGGTCCGAGGGTGCGGGACTCCTGCTGCTCGAACGGGTTTCGGACGCGCGCCGCAACGGTCGCCGGATCCACGGCCTGATCCGGTCCTGCGCGATCAACCAGGACGGTGCGAGCAGTCAGCTGACCGCACCGAACGGTCCCGCGCAGGAACGGGTCATCGGCGCCGCTCTCGACCGGGCCGGTCTGTCGCCTGCCGATATCGATGTCGTCGAGGCGCACGGGACGGGAACCGTGCTCGGCGACCCCATCGAGATCGGCGCGCTGGCCCGGGCCTACGGCGCCGGGCGGTCGCCCGACGACCCCATCCACGTCGGGTCGTTGAAATCCAATATCGGGCACAGCCAGGCCGCCGCCGGGGTCGGGGCGGTGATCAAGATGGCGATGGCCATGGCGCACGCGCGCCTACCGCGATCGCTGTACGCCGACCGCCCCACCCGGCACATCGACTGGGACGAGATACCGCTGCGGTTGCTGGCCGAAGAGCGCGACTGGCCGCACCGGGACAGACCTCGGCGCGCGGGCATCTCCTCGTTCGGGATCAGCGGCACCAACGCCCATCTCATCCTCGAACAGGCCGGGGAACAGCCCGGCGGCACTCGCGACGGCCGGACGGCGAACACCGGCGGGCCGCATCCGTGGGTGCTGTCGGCGCGCAGCGAGCAGGCGCTGCGGGGGCAGGCGGCGGAGTTGTCCCACCACCTGCGCCGCCAGGAGTCCGCGGATCTCGCGGCGATCGCCCGGACCCTGGCGGTCGGCCGGACCGCCTTCGAATACCGGTCCGCGATCGTCGGCGACACTCTCGACGATCTGCTGTCCGGGCTCGGCGCCCTGGGCTCGGGGGCCGGACTCGCTTCCGCGCATATCGGCAGGGCGCGGCATTCTTCGGTCACCTTCCTGTTCAGCGGACAGGGCAGTCAATTCCCCGGAATGGGTCGCGAACTGCGGCAGCGGTTCCCGGTGTTCCGGGAGACCTTCGACCGGATCTGCGCGGTCTTCGACACCGTGCGCGCGGGAACACCGGCGGTTCCGCTGCGCGACGTCGTGCTCGGAGAGGACGCCGGCGCAGCCCTGCTCGACCAGACTCTCTACACCCAGACCGGGCTGTTCGCCGTCGAAGTGGCCCTGGCCGAACTGTTGCGCTCCTGGGGTATCCGGCCGGCGTGCGTGGTCGGACATTCGATCGGTGAGATCGCGGCCGCGCACGTGGCCGGTGTGCTGTCACTGGACGACGCGTGCCGCCTGGTAGCTGTGCGGGCCCGCCTGATGCAGCACTCGGGCCGGACCGGGGCCATGATGGCGGTCGAGGCCACCGCCGACGAAGTGCGCGTCCGCGCGAGCGGGTCGGCGGTGGATATCGCCGCCGTCAACGGACCACGTTCCGTTGTCGTCTCCGGCGACCCGGAGCGGATAGCGGCGGTCGCGGAACTGTTCCGGCGGGAAGGTCGCCGGACCAAACGCCTCAACACCTCGCACGCGTTCCACTCCGCACAGATGGACGGGGTACTGGCCGAATTCGAGGCCGCGGCCGCGGAGCTGACCTACCGGCCCGCAGTGCTGCCGATCATCGCCGATCTGAGCGGAGAACGGGTCGAGACCGGGGACGTGCTCGATGCCCGGTACTGGACCCGGCAGATACGCGAGACCGTCCGGTTCGCGCAGGCCGTCGAATCGGCTCAGGCGCTGGGGGAGAACGTCTTTCTCGAAGTGGGGCCGGGTGGTGTGCTCGCCGCGCTCGCCGCCGATACGCTCGGTGCGCAACCCGCGCCGACGGGGCCGGGCGGCGCGGAGCCGGTGGTGATCACCACCTTGCGCGCCGGAGTTCGCGCCGACGAATCCGTGCTGGCGGCCGTGGCCCGCCTGCACGTCGAAGGCGTGACACCGGATTGGACCGCGGTGCTCCCGGACTCTGCGCTCGTGCCGTTGCCCACCTACGCGTTCCAGCGGGAACGGCATTGGCCGGCGCGTCCCGCGGAACAAGGTGCGGCCGCCGATGCGTCCGATACCGACTTCTGGACCGTGGTCCGCGAGCAGGATCCGGATGCGCTGCGGCTGCTACTCGGAGATGTCGGCGACACGGTGACCGTTGAGGGCCTGGTGGAGAGGCTGGCGGCCTATCACGAGCGGACCCGCACGGCCGGCGAGCGCGACAGGTGGAGCTATTCGGTCGAATTCGCCGATATCGCGGTCCCGTCCGCGAGTGCCGAACCGGGGACGTGGCTGGTGGTCGATCACCGCGGCAGCGACCAGGGCGCGGGGGTGCCGGCCGCGCTGCGGGCACTGGGTGCGACCGTGCGCGAACTGCTGTTCGAGCCGGACGAATTCGACGATCTCGCGGCCTTCCGGGCCCGAGTGCGCGACGCCGTCGGCTCGGTCGCTCCGTCGGGGATCATCGCACTGTCGGCGCCGCCGGGCGCAACCGCCGCGGACCCCGGACCGGCGCTGGCCCGGACTCTGTATCCGATCGTCACGCTCGTGCAGGAATGCGAGAGCCTCGGAGTGGACACCAGGGTATGGGCGGTGACCACGGGGGCGGTCGCGGCGGTCGCGGCAGACCGGGCACCCGGTCCGGCGGACGCGCTGGTGTGGGGATTCGGCGCCGTGGCCGCGGTGGAAGTACCGCATATCTGGGGCGGCGTGATCGATATCGACGATCCGGCTACCGCGGCCGGCGCCGTGGCCGCGGTGAGTACCGCCGGGGCAGGTCGCGAAACCGAGATCGCCGTGCGGTCCGGGCGGATGCTCGCCCGGCGGCTCGTCCGTCATCGCTCCGCCGCAACCGGGCAGGCCTGGACACCGGACCCCGACACGACGATCTTGATCACGGGCGGATTCGGCGCGCTGGGTCGCGCACTGGCCCGATGGCTGGTCGAGCACGGCGCCCGGCAGCTGCTGCTCACCGGCCGGAGCGGGGCCGAAAGCGCCGGGGCCCGGGAATTCGCCGGCGAACTGACCGGCCTCGGTGCGCAGGTGAGCGTCGCCCGATGCGATGTGGCCGATCTGGGGGCCCTGCGAGCCGTCGTGGAGTCGGTGGATCCCGCGCATCCGCTGGCCGCTGTCTTCCACACGGCGGCCGCACTCGACGATGCGTCGATCGCCGCACTCACCCCCGCGCAGATACGCAACGCCCTCGCCGCCAAAGCGGTCGGGGCGCACAATCTGCACGAGGTCACCCGGTCGCACCGATTGTCCGCCTTCGTGTTGTTCTCCTCGGTGGCCGGACTGTGCGGAGTATCCGGACAGGCCAACTACGCCCCCGGCAACAGTTATCTCGACGCGCTCGCCCGCCATCGGGAGCGCAACGGTCTACCGGCCACCTCTATCTCCTGGGGTCTGTGGGCGGGCGACGGAATCATCGACGAGTCCGGCGCGCGGCGTGCGGCGGCCAACGGGTTCCGGCCGATGGACCCGGCCCGAGCGCTGGCCGTGCTCCCGTTCGCCATCGCCGGGCGCGACAGCCACCGCGTGGTGGCCGATGTGAACTGGGACCGGCTCGCCGCGCAGCAGCACAATGCCGTCACGAGCGGCCTGGTCGAGGTCACCCGGGCCGACGCCGCCGCCGAAACCACGCACGACACGCTGTGGCGTGAGCTGACGGCACTGCCCGACGCGGCGCGGCGCGACCGGGTGGTCGGGCTCGTCCAGGAACATATCGCCGCGGTCCAGGCGATCGGCTCGCCCGCACGGATCGATCCGCAGCGCAGCTTCAGCGACCAGGGGTTCGATTCGATCACCGCCGTGGAACTGCGCAACCGGTTGCGGGCGCGCACGGGTCTCGCGCTGTCGCCGGCGGTGCTGTTCGACTATGCGACCCCGGCGGCGCTCGCGGACCATCTGCTGTCCCAGCGGTTCGCCGAGCATTCCGGGCCCGATGTCGTCGGGCAGATCGCGCACCTGGGTGAATCGCTGACCGGCCTGGACGGCGACCTGGCCGCCCGGGCCCGGTCCGAACTGACCGCTCTGCTGGCCGTACTCGACCGTCGCGCGACCGACGCGGACCCGGTCGAGCAGTTGGACGACGCCACGGACGCGGAGCTCGCCGAGTTCATCGAGAAGAACCTCGGCATCTCCTGATCAACCCGCACGATGCGACCAATGAGGTAGAGGGATGCAAGACGATCGTATTCGCGACCTGCTCAAGAAGGTCTCGCTGGAGCTGCAGCAGTCACGGCGCGACCTGGCGACGCTGGAGAACGACCGCCGCGAGCCCATCGCGATCGTCGGGATCGGCTGCCGTTTCCCGGGCGGAGCGGAGGGACCCGACAGCTTCTGGCGACTGCTGGACGACGAGCGGGACGCGGTCGGCGAGTTCCCCGCCGACCGCGGCTGGGATCTGGCGACCTTGTTCGACGAGGAGCAGGGACCGGGAACATCGACGACCGCGCAGGGCGGATTCCTCTCCGATATAGCCGGTTTCGACGCCGGGCTGTTCGGGGTGTCCCCGCGGGAGGCGCTGGCCTCCGACCCGCAGCATCGGCTCCTGCTCGAGACGACGTGGCAGGCCTTCGAACACGCCGGTATCGACCCGACCGGTCTGCGCGGCAGCCGCACGGGCGTGTTCATCGGCACCAACGGCAACGACTACCCGAGCACACTGTCGGGCTACCCGCCGGAGCTGGAAGGCTATCTGGGAGTGGGGAACGCGGCCAGTGTCGCCTCCGGCCGGATCTCGTACTCCTTCGGGCTCGAGGGCCCCGCGCTCACCGTGGACACCGCCTGCTCGGCGTCGCTGGTGGCCACCCACCTCGCGGTGCGGTCGCTGCGCGAACGGGAATGCGACAGCGCCGTGATCGGCGGGGTGACGCTGATGAGCTCCCCCGCGCTGTTCGTGGAGTTCTCCCGGCAGCACGGATTGGCGCGGGACGGCCGCTGCAAGGCATTCGGCGACGGGGCGGACGGCACCGGCTGGGCCGAAGGCGTCGGAGTACTGGTAGCCGAACGTCTTTCCGATGCGCGGGCCGCGGGCCGGCGGATCCTGGCGGTCATCCGGGGCTCCGCGGTGAACCAGGATGGTGCGTCCAACGGGCTGACCGCGCCCAACGGTCCGGCGCAACAGCGGGTCATCGAGGACGCGCTGGCGTCCGCGGGTCTGCTGGCCGACGATATCGACGCCGTCGAAGCACACGGAACCGGCACCGCGCTCGGCGATCCCATCGAGGCGCATGCCCTGCTGGCCACCTACGGCAGGCGGCGCGGACGCGATCCGCTGTGGCTGGGATCGGTGAAATCGAATATCGGGCATACGCAGGCCGCGGCGGGGATCGCGGGACTGATCAAAATGGTCCTCGCCCTCGGCAACGAGCGGCTGCCGCGCACCCTGCACGCCGACCGTCCGTCGACGAAGATCGACTGGACCGGTGGGAACGTGCGGATACTGGATACCGCGCGGCCCTGGCCGCGCCGGGAAACGCCGCGGCGGGCGGGTGTATCGGCCTTCGGAGTCAGCGGTACCAATGCCCACATCCTCATCGAAGAAGCGCCGGATCCGGTCGATGCCGCCGTATCCGGCAACGGGCCCGAGACAGTGGATCCGGCCGCGTCGCCTCCGGGTGAGCCGGCGGCGACGGCCCTGCTCCTTTCGGCCCGTTCCCCGAAATCGCTGGCCGGGCAGGCCGCCGGCCTGCTCGCGGCGGACCGGGTGCTCGACGCGGCGCCCGGCGATATCGCCTCGTCGCTGCGCGGCCGGGCACTGCTGGGAGAGCGCGCGGTCGTGGTCGGCTCGACCGGGGAATCGTTGCGCCGCGGGCTCGCCGCCTTGGCCGGCGACGGTCTCGACGACGATCTGGTCCGCGGCACCGCCGCCACCGGGCGCCGGACGGTGTTCGTGTTCCCCGGCCAAGGCTCGCAATGGGCGGGTATGGCCGATTCGTTGCTGGAGTCGAGCCCGGAGTTCGCGACCTATCTGGGCGAATGCGCCGAAGCGCTCGAACCGTTCGTGGACTGGTCACTACTGGATGTGCTCACCGGTGCGGCAGGCGCGCCGGACCTGGACCGGGTCGACGTGGTGCAACCGGTGCTGTGGGCGATGATGGTGTCGCTGGCCAAGCTGTGGATACACCTCGGCGTCCGCCCGCAGGCGGTGATCGGCCACTCCCAGGGCGAGATCGCGGCGGCCCATATCGCGGGTGCGCTGAGCCTGCGGGACTCGGCGCGGGTGGTGGCCCTGCGGAGCCGGGCGATCACCCGGATAGCCGGGCGCGGCGGGATGCTCAGCGTGGCGCTGTCCGAAGCGGACGTCCGCACCCGGCTATCCGGCCGGGAGACCAGGCTGTCGGTCGCCGCGGTCAACGGCCCGGGCGCGGTGGTGGTCGCCGGTGACGATACCGCCATCGGCGAACTGGCGGCGGAGCTGGACCGGCACGAAATCTGGCACCGCCGCGTCAATGTCGACTACGCGTCGCACTCCCACCACGTGGACGCGGTGCAGGCCGAAGTACTGGATCAGCTGGCGCCGATCACGTCGCGGTCCGCCACGATCCCGCTCCTGTCCACCGTGACCGGCGCGCCGATCGACACCACGACGATGGGCGCGCAGTACTGGTACACCAACCTGCGGTCGACGGTGCTGTTCGACACCGCGCTGCGCCGGGCCCTGGCCGACGACTACGACACCGTGGTGGAGGTCAGCCCGCACCCGGTGCTGCGGTACACCGTCGACGCGATCGCCGAGACCGTGGGCGATGTGGACTTCGCCTCCACCGGGACCCTGCGCCGCGAGCGCTCGGGCCGACACGAACTGCTGCTCGCCGCGGCGCGGCTGCATGTGCGCGGCATCGAGGTGAACTGGGACGCGTTGCTGCCGGTGCGCCAGGGTAACCGGGTCGAGCTGCCGACCTACGCCTTCGACCGGCAACGGTACTGGGGCGCCGACGATTCCACGGTGCGGGCGGTGGACGCGCGCCGCCTCGGCGTACACACCGCCGCGCATCCGCTGTTGGGCGGGGTAGTGGAGATATCGGCCTCCGGCGCGACGCTTTTCGTCGGACAGATCGCGCTGTCGGACCAGCCCTGGCTGGCCGATCACGCGGTGGGGGACACCGTGGTCGTGCCCGGCGCGGCCTGCGTCGACATCGCACTGTGGATCGGCGCCGAACTCGGCCTGCCCGACGTCGCCGAGCTGGTCAACGAGCGGCCGATCACGGTCCCGGAGTCCGGCCGGATCCGCGTGCAGGTGTACGCCGGTCCAGAGCAGGAGGGCCGGCGTGCTATCACCTTCTTCACCGCTGACGACGCCGACGGCCTCGGCGGTGAGTGGCAGCAGTGCGCCTCCGGCGTGCTGGCGGCAACCGCCCCCGGCCCGGCCCCCGACGCTGGCCCGGGACTCGGCGTGCGCCCGGCCGATCCCACGACGATCTATGCGCGGCTCGCCGATCTCGGCTTGAACTACGGGCCGGCCTTCCAGGGTTTGCGCGCAGTGACGGCCGACGGAGACGCCCTGCGGGCGGTCGCGTCCCTGCCCGGGAGCCACGAGGCCGGGCCGGCGTTCAGTATTCATCCCGCACTGCTGGATTCGGCGTTGCACGCGATTCCGTATTTCCAGGGTGAGCTGGCATTGCCGTTCAGCTGGTCGGGCGTTCGGTTGTGGGCCCGCGAGGCCCGCGAACTGTCCGTGCGAGTGACCGGTCTCGGCGACCACACCTTCGGTGTGATCGCGGTGGATCCGCAGGGCGCCCCGGTGGTGACCATCGAATCGGTATCACTGCGGCCTGTCGCGGGACTGGCCCCGCCGCCCGCGGCCGGGGTCCGGCCGCACCGCGTGTCCTGGCGGCCGCTGCAGCCGGTGGAACCCACCGGCTCCGCACCCGCCGCGGTGCTGCTGACCGAACACGCGGACCGCCACCGGGACAGCGGAATTCGTCCTGTCACGGCACTGTCCGAGGTGGCGCCCGCGAATACCGCTCTCGTTCTGCTGGACACCGCCGAACTCGGTGACGACACACCGACCGGATCCCTCGCCGCCGAGGTGCACGCGATCACCGCGCGCGCCCTCGCGCGTCTACGGGAATGGCTCGCGCACGACAACCCCGGCGCCCGGCTCGCCGTGCTGGTCCGGTGCGGACAGGCGGTACTCGAGACCGACGCACCCGATCTGCGCTTCGGCGCGCTGGCCGGTCTGGTCCGGGCGGCGCAGACGGAGAATCCGGGGCGTTTCCTGCTGGTCGACCATGACGGGACCGCCGACCACACGGCGCTCGCGGACGTGGCCGCGACCGCCGTCGGCGCGGACGAGTCCGAGGTGGGGGTGCGCGCCGGTCACCCGGTGTTCGTCCCGCGCCTGGAGCCGGTTTCGGATACGGATCCGGGCACCGCCGAGGATCCCGTGCCGGACGGTCCGGGTACGGCTCTGATCGTCGGCGGGCTCGGCCTGCTGGGGCGGATGACCGCGCTGGAGCTCGCGGACCGCGGCGACGTCTCCACCGTCGTACTGGTGTCGCGCCGGGGTCCGGCCGACGACCAGGCGATGGCCGCGCGCGCGGAACTCGAGGCGGTAGGTGTCGGCGTCGAGGTGGTCGCCTGTGACGCGGCCGATCGCGCGCAGCTGGCGGCCGTGCTGGCGGTGATCCCGGACTCTCGGCCGCTGACCGCCGTCGTGCACGCGGCGGGCGCGCTGGCCGACCGACCGCTGCACAGCCTGACCCCGGAGGCACTGCACGAGGTGCTGCGCAGCAAAGTGGATATCGCCTGGAATCTGCACGAACTGACGGCGGGTATCGCGCTCCGTTCGTTCGTGCTGTTCTCCTCGGCGGCCGGCACGCTCGGTATCGCCGGGCAGTCCAACTACGCCGCGGCCAACACGTTTCTCGACTCGCTGGCGCAGTACCGGCGGGGCACGGGTTCGCCCGCGTCGTCGCTGGCATGGGGATTGTGGGAATCCGCCAGTGCCCTGACCGGCCATCTCCGCGACGCCGACCGACAGCGGTTGGCCCGTCAGGGCGTACGCGCCCTGACCTCCGCGGTCGGGGTGGGGCTGCTGCGCCAATGCCTGCGTGCCGGTTCGGTCGATCTGGTGCCGGTCGATCTGGTCGCCGCGCAATGGCAGGACACGATGTCGCCGATCCTGCGTGGCGCGTTGCGCTATCGGCCCGCGCTGCGGCAGGCAGCAGCCGACCGAGCGGGCGACGCACAACGTCTGCGGGCGCTGGCCGGCCGCGAGCAGGCCGCCGCCGTGGACGCGCTCGTTCTCGAGCATGCGGCAGCGGTGCTCGGCTACGACACGCCCGCGGCGATTTCGGCGACCTCGACCTTCAAAGACCTGGGTATGGATTCGCTCACCGCGGTGGAACTGCGCAACCGGCTCGCCCGGGCGCTGGAGATCCGGCTCGCCGCGACTGTCGTGTTCGACCATCCCACGCCCGTGGCGCTCGCTGCCGAGATCGGCGCCCGGCTGGCCGGGGCCGGGGTGTCGCCGCGACCGCGCGTGCGCACTGCGCCCTCGGCCGCGGCCGAGGAGCCGGTGGCGGTGGTGGGTATGGGGTGTCGTTATCCGGGGGGTGTGCGTTCGGCGGGTGGTTTGTGGGATCTGGTGGTGGGTGGGGTGGATGCGGTGTCGGGGTGGCCGGGGGATCGGGGTTGGGATGGTGCGGGTTTGTTCAGTGTGGATCGGGGGCGTGCGGGTTCTTCGTATGTTCGTGCTGGTGGGTTTGTGGAGGGGATGGCTGATTTCGATGCGGGGTTGTTCGGGATGTCGCCGCGGGAGGCGTTGGCGACTGATCCGCAGCAGCGGCAGTTGTTGGAGGTGACGTGGGAGACGTTGGAGGGGGCGGGTATTGATCCGTTGTCGTTGCGGGGCAGCAACACCGGCGTCTACACCGGTATCGTCGCCGCCGACTACGCCGACGGTTACTGGACGGCGGTACCGCCGGAGTTGGAAGGCTATGTCGGAGTCGGCACCATGACCAGTGTCGCGTCGGGCCGGGTGGCCTACACCTTCGGGCTGCAGGGGCCGGCGATCTCGGTGGATACGGCGTGCTCGTCGTCGCTGGTGTCGATCCATCTGGCTGTCGCCGCGCTGCGCAACCGCGAATGCGATCTGGCATTGGCGGGCGGGGTGACTCTGCTGACCTCGCCCGCGGGTTTCATCGAATTCTCCAGGCAGCGAGGCCTGTCGCCGGACGGCCGGTGCCGGTCGTTCGCGGCGGGGGCGGATGGTACGGGCTGGGCCGAGGGTGTGGGGATGGTGTTGTTGCAGCGGTTGTCGGATGCGCGGCGGTCGGGGCGGGAGATCTTGGCGGTGATCCGGTCGACGGCGATCAATCAGGATGGTGCGTCCAATGGTTTGACCGCGCCCAACGGGGCGGCGCAGCAGCAGGTGATCCGCCGGGCCCTCGAATCGGCGGGATTGGATATCGGCGAGGTCGACGCCGTCGAAGCCCACGGCACCGGCACCGTGCTCGGCGACCCCATCGAAGCCAACGCGCTGCTGGGCACCTATGGTCGCCGCACCGGCGCGGAGCCCCTGTACGTGGGTTCGCTCAAATCCAATATCGGTCACACCGCCGCGGCCGCCGGGGTCGGCGGGGTGATCAAGATGGTGGAGGCGCTGCGGCGCGGCGTACTGCCCGCCTCCCTGCACGTGGACCGGCCGACCGATCTGGTGGACTGGGAATCCGGTTCGGTCCGGGTCCTCACCGAATCGCGCCCGTGGCCCGAGACCGGTCGTGCCCGCCGCGCCGGGGTGTCGGCGTTCGGGGTGAGCGGTACCAACGCGCACGTGATCCTCGAACAGGCCCCGGTCCCGTCCGCGCCGCCGGCCGATGAGGGGCCGACGGGCGAGACGACGACAGCGTGGCCGCTCTCCGGGCACACGGCGTCGGCGCTGCGCCGCCAGGCCCGCGATCTGGCCCGGCACATCCGGGAACATCCCTCGATCGATACCGCCGCCGTCGCGCATACGCTGATCACCAGCCGCGCCCGGCTCGCGCACCGCGCGGTCGTGGTGGCCGCCGCTCCGGACGAATTCGTCACCCGGCTGACCGCCCTCGCGGACGGCTCTCCCACCTCCACCACCGTGCACGGGGCCCGGAAGCGGGACGCCGTTCTCGGATACATGTTCACCGGTCAGGGCAGTCAGCGTCCGGGTATGGGATCCGCGCTGGCCCGGCGATACCCGGTCTTCGCCGATACCTACGCCCAGGTGCTGGCATTGTTCGACGCGCGTCTGCGCGGCCGGATCGAGGGCTCGCTGCCGGAGCTCATCCGAACGGGTCCGGCGGCGACGCTGGACCGGACCGTGTTCGCTCAGCCCGCGCTGTTCGCGTTCGAGGTCGCGCTGTTCCGGTTGCTCGAATCCTGGGGGGCGCGCCCGGCGTATCTCTGCGGGCACTCGATCGGGGAGATCGCCGCGGCGCACGTCGCGGGGGTGATGACGCTCGATGTGGCAGTGGACCTGGTGGTCCATCGCGCGACGTCGATGTTCGCCCTGCCGGCGGGCGGCGCGATGCTCGCGGTGGAGATGTCGGTCGCGGAACTCGACAGCCTGGCGGACTGGCGTGCCGACCTCGATCTCGCCGCCGTGAACGGGCCTACCTCGCTCGTCGTCGCGGGCGGGTCCGCGGCCGTCGAGCGCCTGCGCGGCACGGTCCTGGAACAGGGGCGGCGCGCGCGGATCCTCGGCGTGAGCCATGCCTTCCACTCCCGGCTCATGGACCCCATGTCGGCGTCCTTCGAACAGGCCCTCGCCCCGATCGAATTCGCTGCGCCCCGAATCCCACTGGTGTCCACGGTGACCGGGACGATCGCACCGGCGGAGGAGATCGGCTCCGCCGGTTACTGGGTGCGCCAAGTGCGGCGGCCGGTGCTGTTCCGCGAGACGGTCCGTGAACTCGCCCGGCTCGGTGTCACCCACCTGGTCGAACTGGGTCCGGACGCGCATCTGACCCCGCACGCGCTCGCGACCTCGGCCGCGGACGCATCCGATTCCGGGCTCACGGTAACGGCCGCGGTGCGTCGAGACCGCGACGAGGTGGAGACCGTGCTGCTGGCCGCGGCACGACTGGAACTGGGCGGGACGGGAATCGACTGGAACCGGGCGACCGGTATGGGCCGGGCGGTAGCGGCCACCACCTTGCCCACCTATCCGTTCGAACGGGAACGCTATTGGCTACCGCCGGGCCCGGCCGCGCTCGCCGCCGTACGGCGCACCACGGCCGCGCCCGAACCCGCAGCCGCAGCCGCGCCCGAACCCGCGCCCGAACCCGAACCCGCGGCCGCACCCGAACTCGCTGGTGAACCCGTCGATCCGGTGGCCCTTTCCGGCGCCGATCTGCTGCACCTGGTGCGGCGGGCGGGCGCGGAGGTGCTCGGGCTCGACGATCCGGCCCGGGTCGGTGACCGGACGTCGTTCGCCGAACTCGGGATGACCTCGCTGGCGGCCGTCGAACTCACCGAGAAGCTGCGGGCACGACTGCGCATCGACCTGGCGGCGAGTGCTCCGATCGAATTCCCCACACCGGCGGAACTGGCCGCGCACCTGGAGGTCGCGACGGCCGGAACGGGTTCGGTTCGTGCGGTATCGGACCACTCGTTGCCGACCTTCTATCTGGAACTCAATCGTCGCGGTGAGCGGGAGGCGGCGGCAGCGCTGATCGTCGCGGCGTCGCACACCCGGGACAGCTTCGACGGAAACCGCTCCCGCGAGCTCACGCCGCCGCCGGTCCGGCTTTCGCCCGGTGACGACCCGGCTGCGCCGCTGGTCGTCTGCTTCCCCGCACTGACCGCGATGTCGGGCCCGCACGAATTCGCCGGTTTCGCGCGGGCACTAGGCGAAAACCACCCCGTCTACGCCATGGAAGCGCCTGGGTACCGCCCGGATTCGTCGCTTCCGGCGGATCTGCGGACCTATCTGCACGCGCAGGCCGAGGCGATCTCCGCGGCGGTCGGGGATCGTGATTTCGTGGTCGTCGGACGTTCGCTCGGCGGCTGTGTCGCCCACGCGGTGACCACGGAACTGATCGGGCACGGCCGAGCACCGCTGGGACTCGCGCTGATAGACACCTATCCGATCGACACACCTACGCGGCCGGGCAAGCAGTGGTGGATGGCCGCGCTGATCGACGGAATGCTGCGCCGCATCGACGATCTGCAGCTGGACCTCGCGCCGCAGCGCCTCACGACGATGGGCGCCTATCTGCGGCTCACCGCGGACCTGGCGGCCGAGCCGATACCCGTGCCGACACTGCTGGTCCGGGCCGCGGACCGGCTACCGGGGATGCCCACCGAACCCGGTGTGCCCTGGCAGGCCGACTGGCCGTATGCCACGGACCGAGTCGATGTCCCCGGTGACCATTTCTCGGTGCTGGAGAGTTGTTCGGCCGATACGGCGGCAGCGGTCGGCGCCTGGATTCGGGCGCTGGCCGCGGAACCGGTGGACGCCGCCGACGTTCGCGCGGACCGAGCGCGGGGCTCCGATCCGCGGCGGGCGGTCACTCCGTGAGACCGGGGCGAGGCCGGCTGCCCGGCGACCATATTCGGCCGGGTCCGGTCAACCGCCCCGGACCCCTATTCCCGGTCCGGGACGGCTGGTCCGCCGGTGCTGTTTAGGGGTGATCAGCTTCCGGCCCGCTTGCTAGCGTCCCGATCATGACCGAAATCGCTTCTTCCGCAACCAGAACCGTGCTGATCACCGGGACGTCCTCGGGTGTCGGCCTCGCCTCCGCCGTCGCGGCCGCGCAGGCCGGCTGGCGCACCGTAGCGACCGTACGCGACCTCGACCGGACCGAAAACCTACGCGCGGCGGCGCGGGCGGCGGGGGTGGAGCTGGATATCCGCCGCTTGGACGTGACCGAGCCGGAGTCGGTCGAGGAGACCATATCGGGTGTCGCGGACGCCTATGGCCGCCTGGACGCAGTGGTGAACAATGCGGGCGTCGGCAGCGTCGGCACGCTGGAACTGCTCACTCTGGAACAGATCCGGGCCAGCATGGAGGTCAACTTCTTCGGTGTGCTCGCGGTCAGCCGCGCCGCGCTGCCGCATCTGCGGGCCAGTTCGGGCCGGCTGATCGTGGTGGGCAGCGCCTACGGCGCCGTCGGCCAGCCGTTCAACGAGCCCTACTGCGCCGCCAAGGCTGCCACCGAGGTGTACATGGAAAGCCTGGCGCCGGTGGCCGCCGAGGTGGGTGTCACGGTTTCGGTGATCGAGCCGGGGCCGATCGCCTCGAATTTCTTCGACAATATCCCCGTCGACCGCGCGGCCATGCGGGAGTCGGCGGGGCAGTACAAGGCGGCGTACGAGAACTACCTGGTCCACATCCCGAACCTGATCGCGGGCGCGGTGCAGACCCCGGAGAAGGTCGCCGAGAGCGTGCTGTACACCCTCACCGACCCCGCGCCCGCCTTTCGCGTGCAGACCTCGGACTTCTCCCGCAACTTCGTGGCCGACAAGCTGATCGACGTCGACGGGGCGGCGGTGCAGTCCATCACGAGGCAGTGGCTCAGCCCGGCGAACGATTGACAGGCAGCGGTGCGACCGCGGGGGTCGATCCGGCGCCACCCCTATCCCGGGTCCGGTGGCAACCCCTACCCCGACGAAAATTCCGGTCGTCATTTTCTGGGGTAACCGGTCGAGATCTCTGTTGTTAGCGTCGAATACGTGCGTTCACTCTCGTCGTTGCGGCTGTTCGTCCTATTCGTCGCATCCGTGTTGTCCCTCGTTGCTTGTGCCGGTAGCGGCGTGCCGGGAGAGGATGCGACCGAACCGGTTTCCGGTGGCACCCTGACCTACGGAATAAACGACTCACCACAGTGTTTCGATATTCACGCCACCTCCAAGGATATTGCCGCCGAGATACAGCGCAATGTGGTGGATTCTCTTGTTTCCGAGGATGCCGAGCATCGGTTCCACCCGTGGCTCGCCACCGGGTGGACCGTGGCGGACGATCTGACGAGTTATACATTCACCCTGCGACGTGATGTGACTTTCACCGACGGAACGCGGTTCGACGCGGCGGCCGTGAAAGCCAATTTCGACCATATCGTCGCGCCGGCGACCAAATCGCAATACGCGATCAATCTGCTCGGTCCCTACACCGGTGCCGATATCGTCGATGATTTCACCGTCCGGATCAATTTCTCGGCGCCGTTCGCGCCTTTCCTCCAAGCCGCCAGTACGGCCTATCTCGGCTTCTACTCGCCCCGGGCGCTGGCCGTCGACGCGGACAAGCTGTGCGCGGGTGGTCCGGTGGATGTGGGCAGCGGTCCGTTCGTGTTCACGAGCTATACCAAGGGGCAGAGCGCGGTGATGACCCGCAATCCCGCGTACAACTGGGCTCCGGCCGACGCGAAACACAGCGGGCCCGCCTATCTGGATTCGCTGGTGTTCCGGATACTGCCGGAGGACGCCACCAGGGTCGGGGCGCTCACCAGCGGTCAGGTCGATATCGCCAAATCGATACCGCCGATCCAGGTGCCGACCGTCGAGGCCGACGCGCGGTTGGCGCTGACCCGCGCGGACCAGCCCGGGCAGACCTACAGCCTGTTCCTGAACACGACCGCCGCGCCGCTCGACGATCAGCGCGTGCGGCTCGCCATCCAACAGGGCATCGATGTGGCCCAGAATGTCGAGACCGTCTACTTCGGGCAGTACAAGCGGGCCTGGGGACCGCTGTCCCCGACGACACCGTCCTACGACCAGTCGGTGACCGATTCGTGGCGCTATGATCCGCAGGCCGCCGGCCGACTGCTCGACGACGCGGGCTGGACCCAACGGGACGGCGACGGCTTCCGGACCAGGAACGGGCAGCGCCTGACGCTGTACTGGCCCGCGCTGCCGGCCTCCGGAGTGCGCGATCAGCGCGATCTGCTGGACCAGGCCGTGCAGGCGGATCTGGCGAAAATCGGTGTGGAGGTGACACATCCGCGCCTGACCGCCGGCGAGTACAACGCCCGGGTGGCCGAGGGCAGTTTCCAGCTCTTCTCGGTCAGCTGGGCCCGGGCCGAGCCGGATCTGCTGCGACTGTTCTTCCACAGTGCCAGCAGACCGCCCAGCGGCAACAACGTCGCGTTCCTGCACGAGCCCCAGGTCGACCAGTGGACCACGGCGGGATCGGCCACCCTCGATCAACACATCCGCGACACGGTCTACGGGGACACGCAGCGCCGGGTGCTGGCGAACGGGTCGGTCGTGCCCCTCTACGTTCTGGCCGCGCTCAACGGCTACCGGAAGAACGTGCACGGGCACACCTTCGACCCGAACGGCTGGCTGCTGTTCTACGACGCCTGGAAGGCCTGACCGTGAGTGTGCGCGACGTGGCGGAGCGGCCGCCCGGGCAGGTCTTCGGACGGGTCACCCTGGTGCTGGGCAAGTGGCTGGTGGCCACCGTGGTGGTCGTCTTCGGCGCGGCCACCGTGGGTTTCATCGCGTTGCAACTGTTGCCCGGCGACCCGGTGGACTGGCTGCTCGGCCCGAGTATGACGGCCTCACCGACCCTGCGGGCCCAAGTGCGCGCCGATTTCGGTTTCGACCGGCCGGTTTTCGAGCAGTACCTGTCCTACCTGAGCATGGTCGCGCACGGTGATCTCGGCCGCTCCTATCAGCTGCAACAGCCGGTGGCGACCCTGATCGCCGACCAACTCCGCCCGACCGTGGAGCTGGCCGTCACGGCTCTGCTACTGGCTCTGGTGATCGCCCTGGTCGCCGCGGTCGGCACCGCCGGCCGGCGGCCGCGCCTGCGCGAGGCGGTGTCCACCGCCGAGCTCGTGCTCACCTCCGCGCCCCAATTCTGGGTGGGAATCCTGTTGCTGACGGTGTTCTCCTTCCAGCTGCGGCTCTTCCCGGTGGCCGGCGCCCAGACTCCGGCCGCACTGGTACTGCCGGCCGTCACGCTCGCGCTCTCCATCGCCGGTGTCCTGTCGCAGGTGCTGCGCGAGGCTCTGGAAGCCGCGCTGACCCAGCCCTTCGTCGTCACGGCGCGGGCCCGGGGACTGAGCTTGGCCGCGGTCCGCCTGCGGCATGCGCTGCGGCACGCCGCGGCACCGGTGCTCACGCTCACCGGATGGATGACGGGCACCCTGCTCGGCGGCGTCGTCCCGGTGGAGATCGTCTTCGGCAGACCGGGTATCGGCGCCCTCGTCCTGCAGGCGGTGACCAGCCGGGACATGCCGGTCGTCATGGGCGTCATCCTGCTGTCCGCGGTGGTTTTCGTGGTGATCTCCACCCTGGTCGACCTGCTGCACCTGGCGCTCGACCCTCGTATCCGCACGAACGGAGACTGACCCGTGATCGCCACCGATATCAGGGTGCCCGAACCGGTACCCGATCTCACGGCCCCCCGCCGATCCTTCCGATGGCCCGGCGTACTGGTCGCCGCGCTCGTCCTCGCGGTGATCGTCGCCATGGCGATCCTGCCGGACCTGTTCACCGGCGCGTCACCGACAGCGACCGATATGAGGCAGGCGCTCGAGGCGCCGGGCCCCGGACATTGGTTCGGCACCGACCAACTGGGCCGTGACGTGTTCACCCGCGTGGTGTACGGCACCCGGCCCGCGCTGCTGCTGGGCGTCCTGGCCACCGCGCTCGCCGTCGCCGCGGGGGTACTCGTCGGTCTGCTGGCCGCACTCGGCGGCCGGATCGCCGATCAGCTGCTGATGCGCGGCGCCGACGTACTGCTCGCCCTCCCCGCGCTGCTGTTGGCGCTGCTGGTCATCGCGGTGCTCGGAGAGGGCACCGTCAATGTCGCGGTGGCTGTGGCGGTCGCGTTCGTGCCGCTCTACGCCCGGCTGGTGCGCGCCGAAGCGCTCGTGGTCCGCAACTCCGGGTATGTGGAATCCGCGATCGGCCTCGGTCTGCCGCGGCGCACGGTGGTCTACCGGCACGTGGTGCCGAATGCGCTGGGACCCGTGCTGGTGATGGCGCCGGTGGGCTTCGGCACCTCCCTGCTGTATGCCTCGGCGCTGAGTTTCCTGGGCCTGGGACCCCAACCGCCCACGGCCGATTGGGGCGCGATGCTCTCGGAGGGCAAGGATGTCCTGGCCGCCGCGTGGTGGGTCGGTGTCTTCCCCGGTGTAGCGGTGACCGGCACCGTGATCGCCGTGAACATCGTCGGCCGCCGCCTGCGGACCAACGTGACGGGGCGGGGTGCCGAATGAGCAAGGCACATCTGGTGGTCGACGGACTCGAGGTGAGTTTCGGATCGGGACCCGACCGGATCCGGGCGGTCCGCGATGTGTCGTTCGAGGTCGGGCCGGGGGAGTGCCTGGCGCTCATCGGTGAATCGGGCTCGGGAAAGAGCGTCACCGCGCGCACCCTGATGGGTTTGACCGGTGACCGCGCGACCGTCACCGCCGGACAACTCAGTTTCGGCGGCGAGGATCTGCGCGACCTCGACGAAACCCGGTGGCGCGCCTTGCGCGGCCGCCGGATAGCGCTGGTCCTGCAGGATGCCATGGTCGCCCTGGATCCGCTGCGCCGCACCGGCGCCGAGATCGCGGAGACCCTGCGGACCCACACCACCGCCGGGCGGTCCGAGATCGACAGCCGGGTGCTGTCGCTGCTCGCCGAGGTCGGCGTCCCCGAGCCGCGGCGCCGCGCCCGGCAGTATCCTCACGAGCTGTCCGGCGGGCTGCGCCAGCGGGCGCTCATCGCCTCGGCCGTGGCCGCCGGCCCCGAGTTGCTGCTCGCCGACGAACCGACGACCGCACTGGACGCCACGGTCCAGGCGCAGGTGCTGGATCTGCTGCGCGAACTGCGCGCGGGCGGTATGTCGATGCTGCTGATCAGTCACGACCTGACCGTCGTATCCCGGCTCGCGGACCGGGTCGCGGTGATGTACGGCGGGCGGATCGTCGAACGCGGTCCGGCCGAACAGATCCTGCGCGATCCGCGCCACCCCTACACCCGGGCGTTGCTCGCCGCGGTGCCCACCGGGGACAGCAGGGGCAGCCGGCTGTCGGTGGCCGCGCCGGCCCGCCCGCCCGCGGGTCCGGACGGTTGCCCCTACGCCGCACGCTGCCCACTGGCCGACGCATTGTGCGTGCGCGAGATGCCCGCCCCGACCGATATCGGTGGCGCGCACGACTTCCGGTGCTGGCATCCCGGCACCGTGATCCGCGCCGCCGCGCCGGCGCCGGCGCCGGCGCCGGCACGGGACAAGGGACCCGGGCGGGCACTCCTCGAGGTCGACGGTCTCGTCAAGCGGTACCGGTCGGCCGGCGGCTGGCACGACGCGGTCCGGGACGTGTCCTTCACACTGCGGGCCGGTGAGGTGCTGGGTGTGGTCGGTGAGTCGGGTTCCGGCAAGACCACCACCGGGCGGATCGTGCTCGGTCTGACCCGGCCGGATTCGGGCAGCGTCCGTTTCGACGGGCAGCCGTGGAGTGATGTGCCCGAACGCGTCCGGCGGCCACGGCGACACCGGATCCAGCCGGTGTACCAGGACGCCCTCGGTTCGTTCGATCCGCGCCCGACCGTGGAGCGAATCCTGGGTGAGGCGATCGCGTCCGCCGGAGTACCCCGCGGGCCCGGCCGCCGGGCGAGAACGCTCGAACTGCTCGACCAGGTCGGTCTGGCGGAGAATGTGCTGCGCCGCCGGCCGCGCGAACTCTCCGGCGGGCAGCGGCAGCGGGTGGGGATCGCCCGGGCGCTCGCCACCGAACCGGAGGTGCTGATCTGCGACGAACCGGTCTCCGCGCTGGATGTCTCCATTCAGGCGCAGATCCTCGATCTGCTGACCACACTGCAGCACGAACTCGGCGTCGCCATGCTGTTCATCTCCCACGATCTGGGCGTCATCCACCATCTCAGCGACCGGATCCTGGTGATGAAGGACGGCCGGATCGTGGAGGAAGGCGAAGCGAGCCGAGTGTTCTCCCAGCCCGAAGACCCGTACACCAGCGAGCTGCTCGCCGCGACCGTCGTGCGCGCCGACGACCCCGACTCGTCCGCGCATCACGGGCGAGTGGTCTCGCTGCCGGGATGATTGCGCGGAGTCGCCATGTACTCACCCTCGCCGGCGGCCGCCGCCGACTCAGTACCCCGCCCACGCGCCGTCGCCATCGTCGGCGCCGGGCCGAAAGGAATCGGGGTGCTCGAGCGCCTCTGCGCGAGCGCGCCCGAGCTGCTCGGCGGCCAGCGGTTCACCGTCCATCTGGTCGACCCGTATCCACCCGGACCCGGCCGGATCTGGCGGCACGACCAGTCCCCGCTGCTGATGATGAACTCGAAGGCACGTGACGTCACGATGTTCACCGACGACACCGTGCTGTGCGAAGGCCCGGTGCGGCCGGGCCCGACGCTGGCCGAATGGACCGAGCAGGTGCGCGACGGCACGCTGACGGCCGAGATCGACCCCGGCCTGCGCGCGGAACTGAACGGCGCCACGCCGGCGAGTTTCCACACCCGTCGCCTGCAGAGCGCCTACCTGCGCTGGTGTTATGAGCGGGTCATCGCGACCTGTCCGGAATCGATCGATGTGCGCGTGCACACCGCTGAGGCGGTCGATCTCACCGAAGGCCCCGGCGGCGAGCAACTGGTCTGGCTGGGCGACCGGCCGGAGCCGTTGCGGGTCGACGTCGTGGTGCTCACCGTCGGGCACCTGGACGCCCACGCGGACGAGGCCGGACAGGCCCTGACGCGATTCGCCCGACGGCACGGTCTTCGATATCTACCGCCCACCTACACCGCCGATGCCGACCTGTCGGCGATCCGACCCGCCGAACCGGTGCTCGTCCGTGGGATCGGCCTCGCGTTCATCGATCTGATGACACTGCTGACCGAAGGCCGCGGGGGCCGGTTCGAGACGGCGCCGGACGGGCGCCTGACCTATGTGCGCTCCGGTGCCGAGCCGGAACTCTATGTGGGTTCGCGGCGCGGGGTTCCGTACCGGCCCAAGATCGACTACCGCTTGCTCGGCGTGCCCGCGGAACTGCCCCGCTTCTTCGGGCCCACCGAGATCGACGCCCTGGCCGCCCGGCCCGGTCCGATCCGGTTCTGGACGGATCTGTGGCCGTTGATCGCCAAGGAACTCGGCTGGGGCTACTACACGGAGCTGTTCACCGCGCATCCGGAACGGGTGCAGATGCGGTTCGCGGATTTCGGCGCGCACTACGCCGACCTGGCCTGGGCCAGCGACGAACTGCGCAGACTGGTGCGCAAGGCCGTTCCCCGCGCCGCCGACCGTTTCGATCCGATGGACCTGGACGGGCCACTGGCCCGTGCGATCGCCGCCGATGCCGACGCGATGGCGGCCGGTGTCCGTGACCATATCGAGGACGTGCTGGCCCGCTGCGGTGACGACGCGTTCAGCGCCGACCTCGGCGCGGTCGGCGCGATGCTCTCGGTGTTCCGGCAGCTGCCCCGTGCGGTGGCCACCGGCAAACTGGACGCGAAGTCGCAGGCGGTCGACGTGGACGGCTGGTGGTTCGGTTTCTTCAGTTATATGGGCAGCGGTCCGCCCCGGGTGCGGCTGGACGAACTGCTGGCCTTGGAACGCGCCGGTGTGGTGTCGTTCGTCGGACCCGACATGTGGTCCGAACCCGATGAGCAGCGGGGGGTGTTCATCGGCGGCAGCCGGAAGTCGCCCGGCACGTTCACGGCGACGACGCTCATCGATGCCCGGTTGCCCGCGCCGGATGTCACGCGGACGACGAACCCCATCGTGCGGGCACTGCACGCCCGCGGACAGCTCGGCGAGGAATCGCTGGCCATGGACGGGGCCGGGCAGCGAACCGGCAGGATCCACACCTCCGGCATCGACGGGCAACTGTTCGACGCCGCCGGCGTGGTGCATCCGCGGCGATTCGCGCTGGGGCCGCACACCAGCCTGCGCGTGGCGGGCGCGTTCAGCCGCCCGCGGACCAACGCGCTCGGCTTCCGGGAGAACGACCGTGTCGCCCGGCAGATACTGCGCGCGCTGAGCGCCGCACCGGCGGCGGAGAAATCCGAAACGAGATCGGGAGATCAATGATTCGTAAGACCTATGCTCGTGTACTCACCAACGACCTGGACGCCACGCTGCCGGTACTGCGGGAACTGACCGGGCGAGATCTGGATCTGCGCGTCCGGTTCGGCAGGTTCGAGATCGGGCTGATCGGCGGTTTCTGCGTCGTGGCGGGCGCGGACGAGGCGCTCGACCGGTACCGCGGCACGGTCGGCCCGGTGATCGTCGACGATATCGCCGCGGTGCTGGCGACGGTGGAGGGAGCCGGTGCCGAAGTCACCCTGCCGCCGTTCGACGGACCGGCGGGTCGCGGTTTCCTCGCCCGGCACACCGACGGTGTCGAATACGAGTACATCGAGTTCCGCGACGATCTGGCGCGGCAGGTGTTCGACGACGAGAGTGCGGTTCGGCGTCCGGCATAGTCGGCGAATTGCGCGCACTCGAGATCTGCTCGGCCTGAATCTAATTCGATGTCGGAAATCTACTGTGTTCAGCCCGTCCGGACGGGCGGCGGCCGCGCCGGCGCCCTGCGACGGGCTCGTCGGCCGGTTATCATGACAACGACACGGAAATATTCAGATTCGGCCATATGCTCTATGCGCGCTCAGCCGGAAATATGACGCGATGTCGCGTCGAGAGTGATGTGTCGTTTTCCGGCCCTGTCGCGTAGAGCTGTCCGAGACCTCGTCCCACGGAGTCTCGCAGAACGGTGTGGTTCTGTGACCACCGATTTCGAGGATTCCCAAGCGCTACGTCGGGGGTCATATGTTTGTGGAACGCAGATCACAGATTGTTTCCCTTGACAGAATCTATCAGCAGTGCAGCGAAGGCAAGGGCGGAATCTCGCAGATCGTCGGCCCGGTCGCAGGTGGGAAGACCGAACTGCTCAAGGTTTTCATCGAAAGGCTCAATTCCGAAGGCGCCACCGTACTCGAAGCCGTCGGTTCGCCACGGGAATACGATCAACCATTCGGAATTCTTCGCCAACTGTTCGCGGGGCTGCCCGATCCGATCGATCAGCGCCGGATTCAGCGGTTGCTCACCGACAGCGTTACGCGGCCGGTCGGCAGTGATGACGGCGCGCCGTTTCTGCACAACCACGCCAATCAGGAATTGTGGGCGACGGTGCAACGTCTTTCGGACTCGGCGCCGGTGGCAGTCATCGTGGACGACCTGCAACACGCGGATCTCGCGTCGTTGCAATCCCTGCTGTACTTCGGCGGCCGGCTCCGCGCCGCCCGCGTGCTCATTGTGGTCACGCAGATGGACGTCCCGCTGTCGGCCGACCAGCAGCGTGCGGTGCTGGTCACCGAATTGCTCCGCCAGCCACGCTTCCGGCTGCTGCGAGCCGATCCGCTGACTCCCGACGGTGTCCGGGAACTGCTCACCGAACATCTCGGGGTCGCGGTGGACCAGGAGCGAGCCCGGCCCTGGCACCGGATCACCGGGGGCAGTCCCTTTCTGCTGAAGGCGCTCATCGAGGACAACAAGATCACCGGACGGTCCCCGGCCGAGCCGCTGGACGAGCCGATCGCCGGGGAGGAATTCGCCAAAGCGGCGTTGGCGTGCCTGCACCGGGGCGGTCGCATCTTCCTCCGTACCGCGGAATGTCTTGCGGCACTGGTCGAATCGGGTTGTTATTCTGTGCTGCCGCAGCTGGTCGGCGAGGACGAGGACACGGTCACCGGGGTGATCGCCGCGATGAGTGCCGCCGGAATACTCGACGGCCGGCGATTCCGGCATCCGGCCACCCGGACCGCAGTATTGAGCGCGCTTTCCGGCCCGGCGCGCGCAGAGCTGCACAACCGCGCCGCCGGGCTGCTGCGCGACAACGGCGAACGTGCCTGCCGGGTCGGGATACACCTGGTGGCGGCCGGCTGTGCGCGCCCGCCGTGGGCGCTGGACGTGCTCATGACCTCAGCGCAGGAAGCGCTGCGCCGTGACGATCTCGGCTTCGCCGCGCAATGTCTGCGCCTGGCCGAAACCGTCTCGGCCGGTCTGGAACAGCGGATAGCGGTGGCGATTCTGCGCATCCACACCGAGTTCCGGGTTCAGCCCGACAATGCGCAGGCCCAGGTCGCGGCCGTGCTCGACGCGGTACGCGGGGGCCGGGTACCGGTCGACCAGATGATCGGCCTACTGCGGCCGCTGTTGTGGCAGGGCCGGTTGTCGGAGGCCGCCGTGATCCTCGAACGGCTCGAACACACGGCGGACAGCCTGGACGATCGTGCGGCGGCCGACCTGTCCTCGGTGTACACCTGGATACGGTCCACGCACCCGGCGCTGGCAGGTAGCGGATGGCCCACGGTGCTGTGCCACAGCGCGCAGGTGGCGGTCGTCGCGAACCGGCCGGTGCGGGGCCCGGCGCTGCTCGCCGATGTACTGGAAAGCGGCCCCACCGAGCACACCGTGCCGACCGCGGAATGGCTGTTGCGGACCACTCCGCTCGACGGGCCCCGGCTGAATTCGATAGTGGCGGCGTTGCTGGCGCTGGCGCACGCCGATCGGGCCGCCGCGGCCGAGCAATGGTGCAACGCGCTGCTGGACGAATCGATCACGCGCGGGGCCCGCACGTGGCAGGCGCTGTTCACCGCGCTGCGCGCCGAGGTCGCGATCCGGCAGGGCGATATGCACGGCGCGCGGCGGGACGGGCTGGCCGCGTTGCGGCTGCTGCCCCGGGAAGCCTGGGGAGTCGCCATCGGTTCGGTGATGTCGAAGGTCCTGATCGCGGCTACCGCGCTCGGCGACTGGCAGACCGCCGACGAATGCCTCACCGAAATGCCCGATGCCGTCTTCGACACCCGGTACGGCGTCCAATACCTCTATGCCAGAGGCCGTCGGCTGCTGGCCGCCGATCGGCTGCCCGCGGCGTTGGACGACCTGCTCACCTGTGGTCGGCTGATGGATGAATGGGGTATCGACCAGCCGACATTCGTGCCCTGGCGCGCCGACGCCGTGCGGGTTCTGCTGCGACTCGGGCGGGAGGGGCAGGCGGGCGAGCTGGCCGCCGAGCAGTTGTCGCGCACGACCGACCAGCAGCCGCGCGCCCGCGGTATCGCGCTGCGGACGCTGGCGGCGACCGAAACCGATCCGCGGATCCGGAAGGAGACCCTGCTGCGGGCCGTCGATGCCCTGGAGAACTGCGCGGACCGGGTGGAGCTGGCCTATGCGGTAGCCGATCTGAGCGATACCCATATGCGCCTCGGCGATCCCCGCCGGGCGCGGCAGTCCGCCCAGCGCGCGGTCCGGCTCGCCGAGGCCGGGTCGCTGGCGCCGCTGCTGGGCCGGCTGGATTTCGGTCGCAGGCTGCCCGAACCGGTCGCGATCACGCCCGCCACGAGCCCGGCCGACACCGATAACGAGATGTTGAGCGCGGCCGAGCGCCGGGTGGTGCTGCTGGCGGCGAGCGGTCATACCAACAGGGAGATCGCGGCCGAGTTGTACATCACGGTCAGCACGGTCGAGCAGCATCTGACGCACGTCTATCGGAAGCTTCGGGTCAAGGGCCGGGGAGAGCTCGCGGCCCATCTCAACGGTTCCGGGGTCGGAAACCGCGGTGCGGCGGCGCGTTCCGGTGTGGATACCGATCGTCAGCCCCTCCTCTCGAGATGATGACCGGTCCCCCCGGTGGTTCCGGAGGGGACCGGTGCGAACTCAGGCCGTGACAGCCGGCTGCTTCGGGATCCGTATCACGAACAGGCTGATCAGCAGCGCGAGGGCGGCGAAGACGACGGCAGCGATGACCGCGGTGGACAATCCGCGGGCCAGCGCCTCGTGCCCCGCCTGCCCACTTCCGGTCCGGGCGGTGTGCTCGATCGTGGTGAGGACGGCCACGCCCAGCGCCAGCCCGATCTGCTGGGCCGCTTGCAGCAGGCCCGAAGCTGCGCCCATATCGCGCTTCTCCAGGCCGCCCAGCACGGTCAGGTTCAGCGTGACGAACGCGAAGCCCAGCCCGGCGCCGAGCAGGATGAACGGCCCCAGCACGCCGGTGAAGTAATTGCTCGATGCCGTGGTCGTGGACAGCCACACCGCTTCCAGCAGCATCAGCACCACACCGGCGATCAGTACCGGTTTGCGACCGAACCGGGCGATGAGCTTGGGCGCCGATTTCGCCGAAGCGAACTGGACGATCGCCATCGGCAGGAACGCGATACCGGCCAGGAGCGGGCTGAAACCGAGGGCGTCCTGGATGTAGAGCGAAAGCAGGATGTAGGTGCCGGCCATCGTGGCCATCAACAGCACGAACGTGAGGTAGGCGCCGGCGCGGGTGCGTTGGGTCAGCAGCCGCAGCGGCATGATCGGCTGCTCGGCCCGGCGTTCGACGTAGACGAAGAGTGCCACCAGCAGCACACCGCCGAGGAACGAGGCCAGCGTGCCGGGACCGGTCCAGCCGTCGGCGGACGCCCGCGTCAGGCCGTAGACGATGCCGACCATGCCCAGCGTCGACAGGATCGCGCCGAGGAAATCGAATTCGGCCGGATGCCGCTCGGTCTCGGTGAGAAAGCGCAGCGCCAGCACGATGGTGACCAGACCGATCGGGACGTTGATGAAGAACACCAGACGCCAGCTCAGGCTGGTGAGAATCCCACCGACGATGAGGCCGAGCGTAATACCGAAACCGGTGACCATGGAGAAGACCCCCAGGGCGCGGGCCCGCTGGGGTCCTTCGTCGAAGGTGGCGGCGATCATCGACAGTGCGGCCGGGCCGGCGAAGGCGAAACCGACACCCTGGAGGGCGCGTGCCGCGATCAGCAGGCCCTCGTTCGGCGCGATCCCGCCGAGGATCGAGGCGACGACCACGAGCGCCAGGCCCCAGACGAACATCCGGCGCCGCCCGAGAATATCGCTGGCGCGCCCGCCCAGCAGCAGTAGACCGCCGTAGGCGAGGGAGTATGCGCTGAACACCCAGGCCAGCGCGGCCGCGGACATGCCCAGCCCGGACTGGATCTCGGGCAGGGCGATATTGACGACGTTGCTGTCGACCGAGACCATGAGCTGACAGGTCACGATGACGCCCAGGACGATGGCCGCGCGCCGGCCAGTGGGTGTGCTCACGCCGCTGTCGGCGGGCGGTTCGCCGGCGAGCACCTTTTCTCGGCTGGTCATTTCAGTCCGTTCGCAGAGTTGGTGGGGGACAGCGTGAGCCGCTCGCCCCGATGCGCGCTGCTCTACGCCTGTAGACTGACTACAGCATAGGCAGATCCTATGATTTCGTCTACAGGTGTTGAGTGAGGATGCGATGACGTCGAGCCGAATGGACACCGCCGCGCCGCCGAATGCGACCGCGAGCCGGGCGCAGCGGCGCGAGCAGACCAGGCAGCAGATCCTGGACGCGGCGCGGGCGCTCTTCGCCGATCGCGGCTACCTCGAGACGACGATCAGGGCGATCGCCCAGCGGGCCGGTGTCGATCCGGCCCTCGTGATGCAGCACTTCGGTGCCAAAAGCGCACTTTTCGACGCGGTGTCGGGTATCGCGATCACGCTGGACGATGCGCTGGAAGGGCCGCCCGAGCAGCTCGGTGAGCGGCTCTTGCGGCACGCCCTGGCCGATGTGGACCGCAAGGAGGATCGGACGATGCCGGTGCTGCGGTCGATGCTGACCCACCCGGAAGCGGCCCACGCAGTGCGGTGCGCGATCGTGAACCCGGAGACCAGCCCGTGGACTCGGGTGCTGGCCGGCCCGGACGCCGATCGGCGGTCGGCGCTGATCGGCACGCTGGTCCTGGGCGTACTGGTCGCGCGCTATATGGTGCACATTCCCGGTGTGGCGGACGCGCCCGCGGAGCGTCTGGTCGAGCTACTGGGTCCGTGTCTGCGCCCGCTGGTCATGGCAGGTCTGCCGCCCGGGCTCGCCGCGGCGGACGGTGCGCTCGAGGCGCTGGCCGAAGCCGAGAACGCGCGTGCGGCCGCCGCCGCGCAAGTCGACGAATACGCCCGGACGGCCTTGGCCGCCGGCGCCAGCTATGGCGACATCGGCCGGGTGCTGGGGATGAGTCGGCAGGCCGCCCGTAAACGCTGGCCGAACGCTCAGGATGAAGCCTCGTAGAAATGACAACTTGAGTTGTCGGCAAACGGCCCGCTCCGGAGCGATGGGCCATGGCGGAAATTGTGACAACTCAAGTTGTCATTAGGGGGCACGGAGCAGCTGTGGCAATGCGCACCGACCGGGGAAGAAGGTCGCCGGGAACCCCTACCCAACGGCCGTCGCGCCGCACCCCTAGGGGACGCGGGGTCGCGCTTAGGGGTGCCCCGCGTCTTTCCGCATCCGTAATCTCGGCCCTGCTGGAAGATGCGCCCCCGCAACGGGTTCGAGCGCGCCGAGTGCGCAGCCAGCGGAATCGGCCGACGATGAAGGAGTCACTGCGTTGACCACCCTCGAAAGTATCGATGTCTTCGATCAGGAACGCTATCTCGACGGGGCGCCCTATGACGATTTCACCGTACTGCGGAAACAGGCGCCCGTTTTCCACAATGTGGACCCCGAAGTGCCGGAAGGGCATTGGGCGCTGACCCGGCACGCGGACATCGTCTATGTGGCGCGGCATCCGGAGCTGTTCTCCTCGGAGCAGAAAGGGTCGCAGCCCCAGGAGTTCGACGAGGTGGCCATCGACGTGCAGCGTCGGATGATGATCCACCAGGATCCGCCGAAGCACAGCCGGGTGCGCACTCTGGTCAACCGCGGCTTCACACCGCGAGCGGTGGAGAAGCTGCGGCCGCGGATCGCCGCGGAATGCGAGCAGATCGTCGACGATGCGCTCGACAAGGGCGAGTTCGACCTGGTCCGCACTATCGCCGCCGAACTTCCGCTCGTGGTGATCGCAGAGCTGATGGGGATCCCCCGGGCCGACCGCCGGCACATCTTCGAATGGTCTCGGGCGATCGCCGGGCAGACCGACCACGAGCACGGCGGGGCCGAGCGGACCCGCAACGCGGTGGTCGAGATGTCCGGGTACGCGGCGCAACTCGGCGCGGACCGCCGACGCTGCCCGGTGGACGATACGGTGACCAAGATGGTGAGCCCGGACGACAAGGGCAATCAACTCACCGACGAGGAATTCCAGGCGTTCTTCATTCTGATGACCGTGGCCGGTAACGAGACCACCCGTTACTCGATCGCGGGCGGAGTCGAGGCGTTCGCGCAGTTCCCTGACCAGTGGGCGCGCCTCAAAGCGGACCCCGGGCTGGCGCGGACCGCCGCCGAGGAGATCGTGCGCTGGGTATCGCCGACCAAGGTGTTCCGCCGCACCGCTGTCACCGATACGGAGGTGGGCGGCCAGGTGATCCGGGCGGGCGACAAGGTCATGGCCCATCTGACCTCCGCAAACCGGGACGAGTCGGTGTTCACCGATCCCGAATCCTTCGATATCGGTCGCGATCCCAACCCGCATCTCGGTTTCGGCGGCGGTGGACCGCACTTCTGCATCGGCAAACATCTGGCCGTGCTGGAGATCGAACTCATGTTCAAGACGCTGGCCGAGCGGGCGGCGCGGATCGAGATCACCGGTCCGACCCCGCGGCTGCGCTCCTATCAGTTCGCCGGAATCGTGGAGATGCCGGTCCGCATCGTGCCGGCCTGAACTGCCGCGCCGGACGCGATCCTCGCGAACGCGCGTCCGATCCGGCGGCCCGCGCCGCGGACCCGGCACGGCCCAGGAGTTACCTGCGCAGCACCTTGCGTGCCGTCCAGTTGCCGAGGAACTGGATGCCCTGCACCCCCGCGATGATGAGGAGGGTGGCCACCAGCGTGACCTCCCAGTCGAATCGCTGATACCCGTAGACCAGGGCGAAATCGCCGAGTCCGCCGCCGCCGACCGTGCCCGCCATGGCCGACATGTCCACGATGGAGATGACCACGAATGTGTATCCGAGGATCAACGGGCCCAGCGCCTCCGGAATGAGCAGTGTCAGGATTATTCGCAGCGGCCCAGCCCCCATTGCCCGGGCCGCCTCGATCACCCCTGGGTCGACGGTGACCAGGTTCTGTTCGACGATCCGGGCGATCCCGAACGAGGCGGCCACGATCATGACGAAGACGGCCGCCTCGGTGCCGATCGTGGTGCCCACCACCTCGAGCGTGATCGGGCCGAGCGCGGCCAGCAGGATGATGAAGGGGATCGGTCGCACGATATTGACGGCCACGTTGAGCACCCAGTTGAGCGGACCGTGGGAGAGCAGACCGCCCTTCCGGGTGGTGTAAAGGGCCGTGCCGAGGAACAGGCCGATGATGCCGCCCACCACGAAGGTCAGTAATACCAGGTAAATGGTGGTGCCGACGGCCTCGAGCAGGATCGGGCGCAGCTTGTCCCAGTCGGTGTGCATCTGTGGTCCTCGCTACCGTTGGTCGAGTTGTGCGATCACCTTGTCGACGGCGTCGTCCGGGCCGTCGAGTGCGAGGGTGATATTGCCGAAGGTTTTGTCCTGCAGGGTGCTGACGCCGCCGTAGACGACTTCGAATCGCACCCCGGCGTGGGCGGCGCCGGTGAGTGCCGATCCGATACCGCGCGCATCGTCGATATCGACGGTCACCAGGCGGCCCCGGTGCAGTTCGGTCAATCGCCGCAATTCTTCGGGGGCCGGCCGATTGTGCAGCACGGTGTCGACGAACGAGCGGGTCGGCGCGGCCTGCGGCGCGGCGAATACGTCGAAGGTGTTCGCCAATTCGACGATCCGGCCCTCGGCCAGTACCGCCACCCGGTCGGCGACCGCCCGGATCACATCCATCTCATGCGTGATGACGACGATGGTGACGCCGAGTTCGGCATTGATCTTGCGCAGCAGGCGCAGCACTTCACCGGTGGTTTCCGGATCGAGCGCCGAGGTGGCCTCGTCCGCCAGCAGCAGCGACGGCGAGGTGGCCAGCGCCCGTGCGATGCCGACCCGCTGTTTCTGGCCGCCGGAGAGCTGATCGGGGTAGCTGCCGGCTTTATCGGACAGCCCGACGAACTCCAGCAGCTCGGCGAGTCGTTCCTTGCGTTTCGCGCGTGGCCAGCCCGCCACTTTCAGCGGGTACTCGATATTCCCGGCCGCGGTACGGGAGCGAAAAAGGTTGAACTGCTGGAAGACCATGCCGATATCGCGGCGTAGCCGGCGCACCCGGGCCTCCGGGACCCCGGTGATCGGGGTGCCGGAGATGTCGATGGTGCCGCTGGTCGGCTTCTCCAGGGCATTGATGAGACGTACCAGGGTGCTCTTGCCCGCACCGGAATAGCCGATCACACCGAAGATCTCACCCTGCTCGATCCGCAGATCGATTCCCGACAGGGCCGTCTCCTCGTGCTTTCCGGTCCGGAAGACCTTGGTCACCGACCGGAACTCGACCGCGGGTACGGCGGTGTCCGGACCGGGCGATGTACCGCTCACTGCCCGTCGCGGATCGTCTGCTGGACGCGCTGCAGAATCGGTTCGAGCTCGTGCCCGCCACGCCGGACCTCCACCGAGGTGCCCTTGGAGGATTCGGAGACCGCCTGCTGCACTTCGGGGTCGTGCCAGATGTCCACGAGCCGCTGGTAGGTCGGATCGTCCTTGTCTTCGGCGCGGGCGACGAAGGTGTTGATGTACGGTTCGGCGCCCGGGCTCGACGGATCGTCTTTGTACAGGGCCGAAAGCGGGTCGATGCCGGATCGCTCCAGGTATGTGTTGTTGATGACCGACCCGTCCACCGACGCGAGTGACAGTGCGGTCTGCGCCGCGTCGACGGGCGTCACCTTCACCTTCGACGCGGCCCGATCGATATCGGCGGGGGAGGGCGCCCGGGTGTCCGAGGACAGTTTCACCAGGCCCGCCGCTTCCAGGACGAACAGTGCCCGCGCCTGGTTGGAAGGATCATTGGGGATCGCGATCTCCCCGCCGCGCGGGATCTCGGCCACGGAGGCGTGCTTCTTCGAATAGAGGCCGAGCGGAACGATCTGTGTGGCGCCGATCGGTGTCAGATCCGCGTTGTTGGCGACGTTGAATTCGCCGAGGAACTGCAGGTGCTGGAACAGGTTGACGTCGATCTGACCCTGCGACAGGGCGATATTGGGCTGCGAGTAGTCGGAGTAGTTCGTGATCTGCAGGGTGATGCCCGCGTCCCGGGCCTTCTGCTCGAACACATCCCACCCCTGATCGCTCTCGGTGGTACCGATCCGGACCACGTCATCGGACCCCGCGTCGCTGCCGCCGCAGCCTGTGAGGGCGAGCGCGGCGGCGGTGATCAGCGCTGGGATCGCCAGTACCCGAGGGAATTTCAACGCGTGCTCCCGATAATTCGTGGCGGTGTGGACTCGACCATCCAAGCGACGGCCGCGGTGGCGCGGCAACGGTTGCGATTGTGCTGAACGAAATTCTGGCCGGTATCGCGGTCGACCGTCTACGTTGCGCACAATGCGAGGTCTGCGTCGTATCGCCGTTGTTCCGGTCCTACTCGCGCTGGTCGCGTTGCTTCCCGCCTGCGGGCAGGGGCGCGACCCGGATGTGGTGCGGATCGGGGTGAACGATCTGGCGCTGCCGCACTGGGAGGTGTACCGGGCGAAGGCCGCCGAACGCGGGATCACCGTCGAGTTCGTCAACTTCTCCGACTACAACCAGCCGAACCCAGCGCTGTCTCAGGGCCGGATCGATCTCAACAAATTCCAGCATGTGCGCTACCTGGCCAACTACAACGTCGCCGACAACGACAATCTGACACCGATCGGCGCCACCGAGATCTTCCCGCTGACCCTCTATTCGAAGAAACACGACTCCGTGGCCGATATCCCGCCCGGGGGCGAGATCACCCTGAGCAATAACCCGGCGAACCAGGTGCGCCCGCTGCTCGGACTGGCGGCGGCGGGGCTGATCGTCCTGAAGGGCGGTGCGAGCTGGGATTCGCGCATCGAGGATGTGGACACCGCCGCGTCACGGGTCCGGCTGACCACGATCGATCCCACCCTGACCGCCCAATCCCTCGACAGTGTCGACGCCGCGTTCGTGGACGACACGTTCGCGGTGCCCGCCGGACTCACCGCGGACGATGTCGTCTACACCGACGATCCCGGCCGTCCGGAGCTGACCCAGTACATCAATGTCTTCGCCGCCCGCGCCGAGGACTCCGACGATCCGACGCTGCTCGCCCTGGCCGCGCTGTACCACGACCCCGCCGTGGAGGCCGCGATCCGCGCCGAATCCGGATACGACGGGATCTTCAAGTACAACGACCCGGCGGAACTCCGGACGACCCTCGCGCACCTGGAGGACACCTTCCGGGGCCGCTCCGGACCGCGATAGCTCTGCGAAACGTCCGAGCGACGGCCTGTCCCCGGTAGCTCGGCGCATCGGACGGCCGCGCGTTGCGGGTTGCCCGTCCGCCGGGTGGTGGCCCGCCCGGTGCCGCCGTCGCGGTAACCCATTGGCCTTCGCCGGGTTTGACATCATATTTGCCGGGAATAGCGGGAGCATAACGTCCCTCGACCCTTGGGAGTTGCCATGCTAATCATTCTCGGGCTTGTCGTCGCCGTCGCCGCGGTCGCTGCCGGTGTCGCCGGTGTGGCGGCCAATACCAGCGACGTCAACCGGCTGACCAGTGACTTCTCGGTATTCGACTACCACTTCGCCGGGACCACCGGCGAACTCTTTCTCATCGGCATCCTCGTCGGAGTGGTCGGCGGGCTGGGAGTGGGGCTGGTGTCCGCGGGCGCTTGGCGTTCCACCCGCCGAGGGTTGACGACCCGTCGTGAGCTGCGGGAGTCGCGGCGGGAGATGGCCGCGGTGCAGCGGGATCTCGCCAAGACCAAGGAACCGGTCAAGAAGCCGGTGCCGACCACCACCGGCAAGCGGGAATCGGCCTGGTCGGTGAGCCGCTTGCTCCGCAAACCGGACAAGAGTGCGGCGGCGGCGAAGTAGCGCCGGCCCGTATCCAGCTCGAATCTTCGAAAGAAAGACAGTGTGATGATCGTTCTCGGACTCGTTCTGCTCATCGTCGGCTATTTGCTCGGCATCGGCTTGCTCACCACCATCGGACTCGTTCTGCTCGTCGTCGGAGCGGTGCTCGCCATCGCCGGTTCGGTGGGCCGTCCTGTTGCGGGCCGCCGGCACTATTACTGACCTCCTTCGATAGTCCCGCCGGCGGTGCGGGTGGCTCCTGGTGGGCCACCCGCACCGCCGTCTCTGTGCCACCCGGCACCCGGGGACCAGTGGCGTCTCACTGCCGTTCGGCCCGCAGCCCGTCCAACGCCAGGCTCGTGCACCGGCCGACCGCTTCCGCCCCGGCCGCGTCGCCGAGCAGCGACAAGGCCCAGATCAGATGCACGACATCGGCATCGGTGACATCGTGGCGCAGGGCGCCGGCGTCGCGTGTCCGTTCGAGTAGCCGGGACAGCTGGGCCATGCCCCGATGACAGGCCGCGGCCACCTGTTCGGCGGCGGGATGGTCACCGGTGAACGCCTCCAGGAGCCCCCGATCGGCCGCCATCTGCTGCGTGAGTCGACCGACGAACCCGGTGAACGCGCGCCACGCGTCGGGTTCGGACTCCGACGCCGCGGCGAACTCGTCCACTGCGGCCAGCCGGGCGGGGAGTAGCGCGTCGATCAGCGCATCTCGGGTGGGGAAGTGGTTGTAGACAGTGCCGATGCCCACTCCGGCCCGCCGCGCCACCTCTTCGAGCGATCCGCGCAGTCCCTGCTCGGTGAACACCGCCGCGGCCGCCTCGAGCACCTTTTCGCGGTTGCGGGCGGCGTCGCGGCGCAGGGGTCTGGTCATAACCGCCATTGTACGAAACTGAGGGCTGCCTCGACTTCGTGGTATCTTCGAAATTGAGGGGGGCCTCGATTTATCTGAAGGGAAGCATGATGTCCAACAAGGGAACGGCAGTGATCGTCGGTGTCGGGCCGGGTCTCGGTATGTCCATGGCCCGGCGCTTCGGACGCGAAGGACGCCGGGTGGCGCTGCTGTCGCGCGGCGAGTCCAGGCACGCCGGCTACCGAGCCGACCTGGCCGAGCACGGCGTCGAGGCCGCGACCTACGCTGTCGACGCCACCGATCGGGCCGCATTGCGGTCGGCTCTCGCCAAGATCGAAGCCGACGGCGATATCGACCTCGTCTACTACGGCTGCGGTTCGAGCCGGCCGCCGACGCCCATCGCCGACGTGGACTCGGCGACCGCCGCGGCGGCGTTCTCCTGGGTATGGCCGGCGATCGATGTGGTCGAGGCGGTGCTGCCGGGGATGCGTGCGCGTGGTCGCGGCGGGCTGCTGTTCGCCGGTGGGCTCTCCAGCGTGCGCCCGATGCCCGCGCTGGGCGAACTCGCGCTCGCGGCGGCCGCGCTACGGAACTATGCGCTCACGCTCAACGCGGCGATCGCCCAGGACGGACTGTACGCGGGCACCCTCACCATCGGCGGAGTCGTGGAGCGCGGGGATATCCACGCGATGATCAGCGCCGATACCGCGCGCTACGGTTCACTGCAGGGCCACACGCTCGATCCCGACCGTATCGCCGACACCGCGTGGGAAATGTACCGGTCCCGCGACCGCGCCGAAGAGATCTTCGACGTGCTCGACTGAGCGGCCGCACCGCGGCGTCGGGGAACGCACGCCGCGGTGGCGGCGACCGGCATTCAGGAGGCGCTCATCGCCGATTCCGATCGCGGGGTGATATCGCTGAACCAGCTGGCTCCGCCGGTATCGAGTCGAGTGACGACGGTTCGATCGAAGTCGATCGCCGAGAGGTCGACACCGTGCCACACCGGATTCTCGTAGTACCTGACGAAATACCGGCAGTGTCCCCCGTCCAGTGTGGAAATCGTTGACCATTGGGTGTATTCGAGTGATTCGCGGCCGTCCTCCTCGCCACGCACCAGCCCCTCGGTGATATCGAAGCTGTCCAGGATGTGGGAGGCCAGCACCGCCGCCTGTGTGTTGTTCTCGGGCTCGCGTGCCGACCGGCTCAGCGCGACCGCCCGCACGAATCGTGAAGGTGGGGTGAAGTCGCCCGGCAGACCCAGGAGCCCGGTGCCCTGGCCGAGCGCCTTCACGTCGTATCCCGAGAGTTCCAGATCGGGAACATTGGTGGCCGACAGATTGATGAAGTTGCCGAGGTTCAACAGATGCCAGTCGAACGGTGGTGAGTTGGTCAGTACTCCCAGTGGGTTGTCGTGGGTCCGCAGTTCCCCGGCGATATATTCGACGACCATCGATCGCCCGGCCTTGTCGTGCACCGCGTAGTGCAGTTCTATCGGCTCGTCCCGGCCGGGAAACGTCGCTCCCCAGACCAGCACCTGCTGGAGCGCGCGCCGCGCTTCGTCGACGGTGGCGCAGGTCGACAGCAGATAGTTGCCGATATCGCGCACCTGGGAGAGCGAATCGGATTCCTTTCCGGCCGGCACTGTCTGAAATTCGGCGAAGCCCGGAAGGTACAGCGCGCCGAAGTAGAGCCCCGCCTCGTTGACGCCGTCCAGCAGGCAATCGAGACCGAACAGATCCATGCCGACGGTGCCGTAGGTGCCCTGCCAAGCGAGCCCGGGTTCGCCGGGGACGGGGCTCTCGGCCCGATAATTCCACTTCCGCGGAAACACCGTGAGTCTCGAACCGAGGTCGGGCGCGAATTCCATGGTGCGGCCGACGGCGATCGAATGGTCGGCCGCGGTGAGGGTGAACGTCGTGCACATTCCAGTCGACCTTTCCTGAGCGGCGCGGGGATCGGACGTGACGGATACGGTCGGCGCCCTGTTCCGGGGGCCTCCAGTAGCGCACCGGAAGGGCGGTCGGGTCCGCTCCGAAACGATACTGTCCGGGCGGTGCCCGGAGCCGGTTGCTCGCGGTGTGTTGCGTGGACAGCATTCGCGGAAGTCATCGATGGGTATCGCGCTCAGCACCGGCGGCGGGCAGCGAGGCGTTCCGCACGGGCGGTGCTCACCGGGCCGGGTGGCCGCCGGCCGGCTATCGACCCTGGACGGGCGCCGAGTGCGGATCCGTGAGGGCCATGCTCACGCCGATGAGAACCGCGACGGTGACGACGCTGATTCCGCCGAGTAGCGGTCCCAGCACCTGGAGGGCTTCGGCGCCCTGCGGCTCGGCGGCCCCGGGAACGGAATGCGCGTGCATCGCGGACATGCCGGTGTAGTGCATCGTCGCCACCGCCGCCGCCATGATCGACGCGGCGCCCAAGGTGGACAGCAGACCCCAGGACCGCATGCTGAACCACAATGTCGCGGTCGCCGCGACGGTGGCGATCACCAGCGAGAGTGCCACGCGGGCCGCGTCGTAGTCGATATGCGCATCCGTCTTCATCGCGTACATACCGGTGTAGTGCATGGCCCCGATGCCGAGACCGGTGATCACGCCGCCGGCGAGCAGCGCGGTGATCCCGGCGCCGGGAGAACTCACCAGATACAACCCGATGCCCACGACCCCGATCGCGATGACCGCGCTCAGCACGGTGAGCGGAACATCGAACCGGATCTGCGCGCCGTGTATGGAAAAGCCCAGCATCGCAACGAAATGCATGACCCAGATACCTGTGCCGCCGACGGTGATCGAGGCCAGGAACAGCCAACCGAAGCGGCCTCGTCCGTTGCGGGCCTGTTTGGTGCACTGCAGTCCGATGGCGCAGCCGATGGCCGAGAGGCAGTAAGCAAGGGCGGGCGTTAACCAGCCGAACGCGAAGTGTTCGAGGTGAAGCATGTCCATCCAAAGTCCCGCCGGGATACCCGGAGCTTGTTCGTCGGGCTAGACAGTACGGCGAGCGCCTCGGTGTTGAGTGCTGATCATTTGCCTGAAAGCCTGTGCTTTCAATCACATTGGCTATACCGGTGCGTTGAATCCGCAACATTGCGTTGTCTACGTTGCGGATTCGAGGAATGTCACCTACGGGATCCGATGATCCGGGTCGTGGCGTAATCCCAGCTGTCCCCGCCCTGTTGGAAGGCCTCTGTTTCGGAGTTCGCCGAACTGCTCGATGCGGAACCCCCCGCACCTCCGCAGCGGACCGGGCGGTATATCAATTCTCGAACCGCCGATAACTGATCTATAACTGATCCATAACTTATCGGCCGCAGTTCGGCATTCGGTGAAACACTCTCGCGCACAGCCGTAATCCAACGGCAGCGCCCACCGGACGCGGACACGCGCCCGGCGGGGCGAACCGCACTGTCCGCGGCGGGACTACTGTCGAGTCCCGCTCCCGTAGCGCAGCAGTTCGGAAACCGGGGTGATCCGGCTGTCGAAGGCCATCCACAGGGAGTCGTCGGTGACCCGCCGGAGGATGAACCGATACTTGCCGTAGCAGGCGCGCGATACTGCCGAAAGACGCGTCCTCTCCACTACCCGGTAGGGGTCTCCATCGATACGCACCGTCTGCTTCATTCCCGTTCTCCCCTTTCGCCGTTCGATCGCGATCTCGATACGGCAGCCACTGTCGCAGGCAGCCGCTGAAGGCAGCCTGAAGTGGTCTGAAGGGTGCTTCAGGAACGAGCCGGGGGCACGGCGTTCACCACGACCACGGATTCATCGATCTGCGCGAGCATCGCCGGGCGGCGATGAAAACCGCCACACGTGGGCGAGGCGTTGGATATCGCGCGTGTCGGTGCCGGGTCGACCGCGGCCGGTCGACCCGGACACTCCGCCGCTCAGTGCGTGGCGAGCCAGTCCCGGTAGTGGGTGGTGGACAGGTGTGCGTCCGGGCCCGCGATGAGCGCGTCATCGGTGACCGCGCCGAACATCCCGGCCGTCTCGTCGGTGACGACGATCCGATCGTCGTGCCGGGCCGCCAAGGTGATCCTGCCGAGTTCGTCGAGCGGGAAGACATCGGGCCCGGCGACGTTGCGGATTCCCTGCAGCGGGGTGCCGGTGGCGACCCCGATCACCGCGTCGACGACGTCCGCGGCGGCCATCGGTTGCAGGCGGGTGGCGGGTAGGCGGACGGTGCTGTCGTCGGCGCTCCAGGAGAAGACCGCGTCCATGAACTCGAAGAACTGGGTGGCGCGCACGATGGAGTACGGCGTCGGTCCTTGCCGGAGCAGCTCCTCCTGGAGAGTCTTGGCCCGGTAGTAGTCCAGCTGCGGTACCTGGTCCACGCCCACGATCGACAGGACCACCTGATGCTCGACACCGGCTCGGTCGCCCGCGGAGAGCAGATTGTTCATGGAGGTGCGGAAGAAATCCAGGGATGCCTCGTCGAAGGTCGGCGAATTGGCCAGGTCGACCACGACGTCCGCCCCCTCCAGCGCCTGGTCGATGCCCTGTCCGGTGATCAGGTCGACGCCGGTGGACGGTGCCGCGGGCACGGCCTCGTGGCCGGCGGCGGTCAGTTGCCGGACCACCTGTGAACCGATCCGCCCGGTGCCGCCGATGACTGTCAGCTTCATGTTTCTCACCTTTCGCCGCCTGCCCTGCGGGCAGGCCGGGGCTCAGAGAGGTCGATGTGCACTGAAAATCCGAGCTGTTGTCCACTGGGGCGGTCCGCGACCGTCGGCCGCGGCTCCCGGAGTGATCCTGCGGTGCCGACTACAGCATCCCATCAGCAAATCTGACGGCGGGAGGCGGCTACCGGATCAGATGAATTCGAGACCTGCGTCGACGCCCGGAGCGCGGCCGGATATCAGGTGCTCAGCCGATTATCGGATACGAGGTGGGTCATCGACAGATCACGGTGGGCTATCCCGGGACCGTGCTCGTGGACCGGGCGCACTGCCTCGACGACGTTCACGCAGGTCAAGTGATCGGCCGGATGTAGTCCATCGGTGAACCGGAACCTGACGTTCGCCGTGCCCTTCGCGGTATCGGTCGTCGTGACGAGCTGATAACGCAGGGGAGCTCGGTCCGCAGTGGCCGTGGTCCACACGGACCGGTAACTCAGTCCCGGTCCGAGGTCCCGGTCGACGATGACCTTCTGGACCGTGCCGGAGCCGTTGGTGACCACGTCCACCGTTCGGCTCGGACTCGCGGCGATTCCCGCCGCACTCTGGAATACGGCGTCGTCGAGGACACGCAGCCCGGCCGCGTAATAGCCGTCGACCGCGGCCGCCCCGGCAGTGGCGGCGGCGGCGTCCGCGGATCCGATACCGGTGTCGCACTGGGTATCCCACGGGTACACGCCGGTGGCGGGCAGGTCGAGTTCCTCGATGAGTTCCACGCGGCGGATTCCCCGGGTGACCTCGGTCAAGGATCGGATGAGCCGGGCCGGGATGGTGGCTTGGAAGGCCCCGGTGGCATGAAAGGTCGAATTCCCGGTTCGGCAGGCGTCGAGCAGCTCGGCGGGCGGAACGTGTCCGTCCAGCGGCGCTGTCGAGATCACGTCATGACCGTCCCGGAGCAATCGCGGGAGAACGGTGTTCGGTGTCTGCGCCGCGATCTCGGCGAAGGCCGGCACGTAGACGACGCAATTCACCGCCTCCGGCGGGGCCTGTGAGGTCGAAAGCCGTGCGGTCACCTCGAGATCCGCCCGCGCGCCGATCCGCTCGGCGATCCGGTCGGCCAGCAGGCCGGCGCCCAGCACCGCGACAGTGAGCGTGGGTGAACTCATGAGGACTCCAGAAGGTAGTGAGGACGCAGGTCCGGCATCACCACGCCGGGCGGCGCGGCGCACAACTCGGGAACCACGCCGAACCGGGCGCCGACCGAGACATCGGCAACGGCGGACCGGTCTGCGGCGTAGGCCTCATCATCCATTTCGTTGCATCTCCAGGGCGCCGGGGACGCCGTCGAGGGTGAGCACGTGCCCACCGGCCGGGCTGCTCGGATGGCCCGGACCGAGATGGGCGTCGCCCGGCCCGGCGGGCCGGCACTCCTCCTTGGTCATGGCGAGGCGGTCGCCGATATGGCCACGGTAGGTCATGTGGATGGCGCCGTCGGCGTCGAGGGCGATGCGCAGGGCTCGTCCACTCATGTCGCCGGGGCTCCGGATGATGGGCCGATAGGGATCTGACACAACCGCCTCCTTGCCGTTCGCGGAATTTCTAACACACCACCGGATGTGACACACTGTTCTTTGTCGGCGGGGGAGTCGGCAACTGCCGAGATACGCTGGGCGACAAGGACTCGGCACGCGGAGAGTGCCGGATTTGTGAGTCTTCGAGCCGGTGTCGGCGAGGGCGGTCAGGGCGGTCCCCGAGCGGCGACGGTCTGGTAGCGCGGACACGGCTTCTTCCTTCCAGCAGTGGTTTTCAGCGAGCGACCGCCTGGGGCTCCCTCGCCGCCAGCGGCTGCGCCACGATGTCGATCTCGCCGAAGGTCTCCACGGTCGTCTCCACCAACGCGTGCAGGGCGTCCACCTCGCCGAGATGCGTCGGCACGTCGATCGCCTCCGTGCCCAGCTCGCGCAGCCGGACGGCGGCCTGTTCACACGCCTGCGGCTTGCGGCTCGCGACGACGACCCGCGCGCCCGCCGGCGCGAAGCCCTCGGTGATGGCGAGCCCGATACCCCGGGTGCCGCCGGTGACGACGGCGGTTCGCCCGGTCAGGTCGAACAGCTGCTCTTGTCGGGCTCGCCCGAGGAGAAAACCGCCACCAAGAACTCCGAGGTCTCGGTGAACGGGCGTAGATCCCAGGTCGAGAGCAGCAGGTCCACGGTGAGGCCCTGGCCCGCGGCGTCGGTGCGGAACTCGGTGAAGTCGTAGCCGCGTCCGGCGCCGAAACCGGTGACCAGCCGGCCGTCCGGCGCCAGGTGCCGCGCGAATCCCGCGAGCACCGCCGACCGGGTGGACGGCGCCAGGAATGTCATCACATTGCCGGCGCAGACGATCACATCGAAATCGGCTTCGATCCCCCGGCCGGGGAGGTCCAGTTCGGCGAGGTCGCCGACGAGCCAGGCCGGCCCCGGATAGTCGGCCTCGGCGGCGGCGATCAGCACTGGATCGACATCGACACCGACGACCGAGTGACCGGCATTGTGCAGATGCCCGCCCAGACGGCCGGGCCCGCAGCCCGCGTCGAGGACCCGTCCCCGCCGGCCGAGCATGGCATCGATCAGCCGAGCCTCGCCGAAGATGTCCTGACCCTCGGCCGCCAGGGTCCGGAACCGCCGCACATACCATTCCGAATGCGCGGGGTCGGCGGCGGTGAGTTCCTCCCAGCGGCTCGGGGTACGCCCCGGCGGTGTCTCTGCGTTCATCCGATTCCTCCTTGCCCGGAGCGCGCCGACGGCCCGTCACCCGAGACCGAACCCTACGTGCAGGGCGCAACGACAACCCGCGCGGCGATGCGGAATTCGCCGGCGAGTGTGCGCGGCCGTCCGGTGTCACGCCCGGGGTGCGCCGGTCCGATCGGCGGCGATCCGCTCGTCGTAGACCGACGCGAGATCGCGTAACGCCGTCTCGCCGTTCCCGGTGAAACTCGATCCGTGCATGACGGCCAACGTGGTGGGGCGCAGGTCCGCGAGTCGCCGCAGCGCCGCGGGCACGGCGGGGCCGAGCGAGGTCGCGTGGAACAGATCCTCGGCGACGGCCGCCGGTCCGACCAGGTCGGCATCGGTCAGGGCGGGGCCGTTGCCGAGCTGGGTCATCAGATCACCGCAGAACAGCACATTGGTGGTCTGGTCGTAGAGGACGCGCGCTTCCCAGTTGTGCGGTGCGTGCGGGGTATCCAGATGCTGGATCCGGCGGTCACCCACATCGATGACCTCGTCATCGGCCAATCGGCGTGGCAGCCGGTCGGCCAAATCGTCGATCGAGACCTCGCAACCCACCACTCCGTGCGCCACCTGCGCTCGCGGGGCCGCCGCCAGGAAGAGGTTCATCGCGCCGCATTCGTCGGCTTCCACGTGGCCGAAGGTGATCCAGCGCAGTTCCTCGACCGGCCTGATACGCGCTATCGCCGCGGATACGGCCGGAAAGAGCGCCCGCATTCCGGTGTGGAACAGCAGCGGTTCCGCGGCGTCGACGAAGAACTGATTGAAGGTGAACCCGGTGGGTCCCACCTCGGGGACGAAAGTGGAGAATCGGTAGATTCCGTCGGCGATCTCGTCTGTTCTGGTTTCCATCACAGATCCCTGGTCGGGCGATCCCCCCACCATTCGCGCGCCAGAACGCGCATTCGGGTAGCGAGTGCACAGTTTACCGCCGTTGGTCAACGGTGGGTACCCGGCACGGGACCCGCGACAGAGCGCGTGGCCTCACACGCGAGGTGAGGCCACGCCTGCCGGTATCCGGACGGAGACCGCTACACCTCGGCTACACAGGTGACGAGCTGGCGTTCCGCATAGGTGTAGTAGCTGGTGGCCTCGGCAGGGCATCCGGATTCGTCGGTGGTACCGGTCAGGATCTTCAGGACGTGGACCGTGTCCGGCTTACCCGGAGTGCACGGGCTGTGGGTGGGGCTGTCGCTTCCGGTGGGCACCGTCATGCACTGACCTTCGACCCAGTCGATATCGAGGCACAGGGCGCCCTGTTCCGCGCCGCCCAGTGTCACGTAGTAGGTCTGGTCCACATCCGACGCGCAGCCGTCTTTGGTCGCTGTCTTCGCGACCACCTTGTAGTTCGAGTCCTCCGTGCCGCACTGCGCGTGGTCGATCTTCGCGTCCATCATCGTGCCCGACAGCGCGACGCAATCGCCGATGGCGGCGTCGAAGTCGACATCGCCGCCCTCGTCGTCACCGTTCTGGCCGGCAACGGTGACAGCGGGGGAGGCCGGCGAGCTCTGCGCCTCCTCACCGCTGGTACACGAGGACAACGTCAGTACCACACAGCTCAGTACGACCAAACCGGCCAGCACGCCGGGAATGCGGAACCCGGGGAAACGTCTGGACATGGGAACTCCTTCTTCGAATTACATGATGGTGAACAGTGTTCGGGCAGTACACGATTCGTGAAACAGGTGCGCGAAGGTCCGATGTCTGCGCGTGATCGGAGACGGAGACATCGGAAAAAGGGAAGCCCACAGGGTGTGGGTTATCGGCGCACGGTCCCGTGCAGGACAGTCCGGGATCCGATGACGTATCGATCATCGGGCCGGCTGTCGGAGAGAGGGGACGTCTACCTGCCGTACCGCGTCGTGCCGGGCCGTCGGTCGTCCGACCGGCGAACCGAGAGTGAGCGGGGTAGCGTGGAGGCGCCGTGCCTGTGTGGCATAGCGATACGGGCTACGAGGTTCGCCCGAGTCCGTGCCCCCCGGGCACATCGCATCGGTGCCATCGTCACCCGTTGATGCTCGCGCGAGCTTACCGGTCGACCCCCCGACCTGCGGCGATCGTATTGGCTTTTTCCCTTGCCCCGATTCGCCGCCGCGCCCGTGACCTACGGCCGAAGCTTCCCACGTCGGTACCTACTCCTCCTCGCTGGTGCCCGGCGAGGATCTTATCCGTTCGCGCTGACAACGTGGAAGACATGTGGAATCTGCTCGACCGGTTCGCCTTCGGCAGGTCCGGAGGCTCGTCACCGTGTGTTCGTGAACGGCAAAGCGGTGTGCCCGGGCCGGGCACACCGCTTTCCCGCGGTGCGGGCGGTCAGGCCGTCCGCGCGCCCATGGCGATACGTGCCGACAGCGCGCGGATCATCTCGGTGGCGACCACCGCGTGCCCGGCAGTCGCGAAATGGATGAGATCGTCGCTCATCAGATCCGGTCGCAGGCGCAGCGGATGTTCCCAGAAGTCCACCAGGAGCGCGTCGTAACGGGCGGCGAACTCGCGGACGATCGCGTTGAGCTCTGCCATCCGTGCGCGCATCGGCCGCATCGGCGCCATCCGATCGCTGTCCCATACATCGGCCACCGTGAAAACGCAGAGTTGTGCGCCGGTTCCGGCCAGGGCGGAGAACGCCGTGTCGAGGTTCGCGCGCAGTCGACCGGCATCGCCGCCCTGATGGAACAGGTCGTTTCCGCCACAGCTCAGGTGCACGAGGTCGGGCCGGAATTCCAGGACACGCGACAATTGTTCGTCGAGCATCTGGCCCGAGGTTGCCCCGATCCGGCCGGTGTTCAGGTACGCCGTTGCGGGGTTCACCGCGGTGAGCGATTCGGCGACGCGATCCGCCCAGCCGATCTCTCGGTAGCCCGGGGTAGGGTCGCCGACGCCGCGGGCGATGGAATCGCCGAGTACGGCGTAACGCCGCCACGGGGCGCCCTGTAGCAGTGCCCGGGCGGTGTCCGGTGCGATGAGCATCGGGTCGTCGGTTTCGGTGCGACTGTGGTCGTGGGTCATGGTGACTCCTGTTGTGCGGGGAGGGCGATGAGGCAGGCCGATACTGCGGCGATACCGGCGCACAGAGCGAACAGTGAGTGGAAGGCGGCGAGGGTGTCGGCAGGGTGGGCCGCGAATACCGCGGCCAGTACGGCGACGCCGAGCGCGCCGCCCAGTTGCCGCGCGGTGAGATTCATCCCGGTGCCCGCGGCGAACTGATGCGGCGGTAGCGCACGTGCCGCGGTGGCGCCCAGGACCGTCACCACGATCCCGACGCCGCCGCCGCCGAGCAGTCCGGCCGGGACCCACGCCGACCACAACGCCGGTGTCGCACCGAACATGTCGGTGCTCATCCAGATGAGGGTGGCTGTGAACATCAGTGCGCCGAGTACTCCGACCCACCGGCGAATGCCCGGTGCGACGATGCGGCCGGTGAGGGTCGCGGTCACCATCGAGGCCACCGCGCCCACGGTCAGCGCCGCCGCGGACGTGAGAATCGAATACCCCCACACTTCGTCGAGGAACATCGGTCCGGCCAGCAGCCACGCGAACATGGCCGCACCGAAGGCGAACGAAGCGGCGTTCGCCAGCGCGAACGCTCTACTCCGCCAGAGTTCCACGGCGATGGCCGGATTCGGATGCCGGACCGAGCGCAGCAGTGCCGCGAGGGCGAGCACGGCCCCGAGGCCGAGTACGACCAGGGTCTCGGGGGCGGTCCAGCCCCAGCTCTGGCCCTCGGTCACCCCCGCGACGAGCCCGCCCAGGCCGAGTGCGACCAGGACGGTGCCGAGCGGATCCGGGACGGCGCTGCCGGGCTGCCGGGTGTCGGATACGCGCAGGCGCAGGCCCGCGACGACGAGCGCGAGCGCGATCGGCACATTGATCACGAAAATCGAACGCCAGCCGAACGCTTCGACAAGGACGCCGCCGAGCGCGGGACCCACGACCGCGGCGAGGCCACCGGCTGCCGACCAGGCTCCGATGGCGGCGCCGATACGTTCTCGTGGCGTGACGCTGAGCACCGATCCGAGTGCCGCGGGCACCATCAACGCCGCCGTCGCGCCCTGCAGTACGCGTCCGGCGACGAGCCAGCCCACAGTGGGCGCGAGTCCGCACAGCAGTGACGTGAGGGCGAACCCGGCGAGAGCGACCAGGAAGAGCCGACGCCGTCCCAGCGCGTCCGCAACCCGTCCGCCGGGGGTGAGCAGCGCGGCGAAGGCGACGGCGTAACCACTGACCACCCAGGTCAAGGTGGTGGTCGAGGTGTCCGGGTGGTCGCGGGCGAGGGAGGGGAAGGCGATGTTCACGACCGAGAGGTCGAGGAAGGCGATGAAGGCCGCACCGCTGGCGACGAGCAGCGCGCCGGTGGCGGTTGCGGTGGACGGCGGGTCGGTGAACCGCACGGGCGTTTCGGTCATGAGGATCCTGTAGGTCGGGAAACAAAACGTACGAACGTTCGTATAGAAAATACGACCGATCGTTCGTATTGACAAGTCCGGAGTGTCAGAATGGTGGGTATGACAGAGGCGACAACGGACCAGCGGCTGGTCAAAGGCGCCCGGTCCCGAGCTGTGATCGCGCGCCATGCCGCCGATGTGGCATCGGTCGAAGGGCTCGCGGGCGTCAGTATCGGCAGGCTGGCCGGCGATCTGGGTATCAGCAAGAGCGGGATCGCCACCCTGTTCAAGACGAAGGAGGCGCTGCAACTGGCGGCGATCCGGGCCGGGCGCGAGGTGTTCGTCGAACAGATCATCACGCCCAGCCTGCGGGAGCCGCGTGGATCGGCCAGAGTGCGCGCCCTGATCGACCGGTGGCTCGCCTACATCACCGACCCGGTTTTCCCCGGCGGCTGTTTCCGTGCCACGGTGCTGGCCGAATTCGACAGCAGGCCGGGGCCGGTGCGCGATGCCGTCGCCGGCGACCACGACGACTGGATGGAATTCCTGGCCGCCGAGATACGCAAGGCCCAGGAGATGGGTGAGCTGGCCGAACGCGACGCCGAGGCGCTGGCCTTCGAGATCGACGCGATCGTCGGCGCCGCGAATATCGCCCGGCAGCTCGGCGACGAGGCGCGGGTCGCGACCGCGCGACAGATCGTGGACCGGCTGCTGGAGTGAGTGCCGACCCGCTCAATCCTGATCCAGGCCGAGGTGATCCGTGAGTTCGGCCGCCGCCGCGCGGCCGGCGCGATTCGCGCCGACGGTGCTCGCCGAGGGCCCGTAGCCGATCAGGTGGATACGTGGATCCGCCGCGACCCGAGTCGCCAGGCGGCCGGTCATGGTGATGCCACCGCCGGGGCCGCGCAGCCGCAGCGGCGCCAGATGGTCGAGGGCGCTGCGGAATCCGGTGGCCCACAGGATCACCTGCGCGGGTTGGAAGCTGCCGTCGGCCCAGCGCACGCCGTCGGGTTCGATGTGGTCGAACATGGGGCGCCGGCGCAGGGCGCCGCGGTCGAGGGCCGCTCGGACGCGGTCATCGAGCGGAAGTCCGGTTACCGACACGACCGAACCGGGTGGCAGTCCGCGGCGCACCCGATCCTCCACGACCGCCACGGCGCGGCGTCCCGCGTCGGCGTCGAATGCCGTATCCCGGAACGCGGGTTCGGACCGGGTGACCCAGGTGGTGGCAGTGACCCGGGATATCTCGTCGAGCAACTGGACCGCCGAGATACCGCCCCCGACCACCACTACGTGCTGTCCGGTGAAATCCTGCGGACGGCGATAGTCGCGGGTGTGCAGTTGGCGGCCGGCGAAGGCCTGCGCGCCGCGGTAGTGCGGGATGAAGGGGTGCTCCCAGGTGCCGGTGCCGTTGATCAGACCCCGCACCCGCAGGGTTCCCGCCCGGTCGGTTTCCGCGTGCAGCAGTCCGTCGCGTTCGGACCGGTCACAGACCACTCGCACGCTGACCGGCCGGCGCACCCGCAGCTCGAAATGCTCTTCGTAGCGCCGGTAGTAGTGCGGGACCGCCGTCGCGGCGGCTACTCCGGCGTCAGCGGCTCCGGACGCGGCGGTCGGGAGATTCTCCTCGAACGACATACCGGGAAGATCGTGCACCCGGTTCACGGTGCTCAGCGTCAGTGACGGCCAGCGGAACTGCCAGGCGCCGCCGGGGCCGGGGGAGTGGTCGACGATGAGAAAGTCCCGCCCGGGCACGAGGCCGTGCCGCCGCAGGTGATAGCCCGCCGACAATCCGGACTGCCCGGCGCCGATCACCAGTATCGGGAAATCCGGTTGTGCCGGTTCCGCTGCCTCGGGCGCCATGAACGCCGATGCTAATCCGAGCCGGGCCCGCGTCCGATCCCGCCTACGTCCCGGGTCGGCCCTCGGTCCGTTGTTCGGTGGGCGAGTGGTCGACGGGGATCTCGTGATCCGGCGGCGCCGCGAGCGATAGTCGCCGCTATGCGGGGAATCGTCCGCCGGCGACGCCGCGGACGGCCGTGCTGGTCAATTCTTCGATCCGGCGGCGGGCCACCGCGGTTCCCGGGGTCTGCATGAACCAGTGGAAGGCCGCTTCGGGACCGAGGTCCGTCGGCGGCTGCTCGGGAAAGTACGGCTGCACGTAGACCGGGGTGCCGGGTTCGCTACGCCAGCTGTCGGCGAGCGTGCCGATATCCACTGTGTCGTAGCCGAGGGTGCTCAGCAGTCGCGCCACCTCGGAACGGGCGGACGCGTCGTCTCCCGCGAGGGGGAGCGCGCTGCGATCGGCTGCACCGGTCGGCCGGGCCAGGGTCTGCAACCGGCGGAAATCGATGTTGTTGCACACCTTGACGACACGGGATCCGGCGAGATGTCCCTGCACCATCGAACTGGAGGTCAGCTCGTTCGAGTCCAGGAGCGGGATGCGGTCGTCTCGCTGTGGGTAGTAGTTCATGGTGTCGATCACGATCTTGCCGGTCAACGCGTCGACGGGAAGCTGCTCGTAGGCGTGGAGTGGAATCGTGGCCACGACCAGATCGCCGGCTCGCGCCGCCTCCGACGGTGTGGCCGCCCGGGCGTTCGGCCCGAGTTCGGTCACGAGGTCGGCGAGGGTCTCCGGGCCGCGGGAGTTGCTGAGGACGACGTCCAGCCCGGCCGCGACGGCGAGGCGGGCCAGGGCGCCGCCGATCATGCCGCTTCCGATGAGTCCGAGGGTGCTGACCATGTGCGTTCGCTCCATCTCAGGGGTGATCCGGCCGCGCGGCGGCTGCTGCGCGGCGGCCGGACGAGTCCGACGTGACCGGAACAATATCCTACATCTGTAGGTTTACCTACAGATGTAGGATTGGTGATGTGCTGAGATGGTGGAATGACTCGAGGGAGTAATCCGGCCGGCGATCGCCGGGTGCGTCGCACCCGATCCGCGCTGCAACGCGCGGTGATCGAACTGGTGGAGGAGCGGGATCTGTCCCGGATCGGCGTGGCCGATGTCGCCGAGCGCGCCGGCGTGAGCCGCTCCACCTTCTACGACCACTACACCGATGTGCACGAACTGGCCGAATCCGCCTGCACCTCGACGATCGACGATCTGATCGAATCCCTGTCCGGGCTGATGGACGACGGGCAAGCGGAACCCGAGTGCTCGACTCGCCCGCTGGAGGCGTTCTTCACCGAATTGGCCGAGCACGCGGGCCTCTACCGGAGCCTGCTGGGGCCCGAGGGCAGCGCCCGCGTCATCGACCATGTGCGCTGTCGCGCGACGGCGGCCGTCCGCGGCGGTATGCTGCGCGGCGTCGCGAACGAGCATGTCGATGTGGACAGCGAAACGTCAGGTGCGGCCGATGTCTCGGCGGCGTTCACCGCGGGCGCGTTGATCTCCGTCGCCACCGACTGGCTACACGGGGGTTGCGCGCGTTCGCCCGCGGAGATGGCCACCCTGACCGGACCGCTGGTGGCCGCCTGCGGCCACGGCGCGGATCCGGCAGGGCGTCAGTTCACCACCACCAGATAACGGTCCCAGATCAGGGCCTTTCGATAGGGGCCGTCACCGTCGTAGTCGAATTGCGATTCGTCGAACTGGACCCAGTACTCCAGCTCGCCGGGCCGGGCACTGGAATTGGTGACCGGTCGCGGCGGGTCCACCGAATAGTCGACCGTCCCGTAGAACTCGTCCCGCCACGGACCTTCCCATTCGGCGTCGTGCACAACCTTGACCCGGGTCCCCGGCGTGAGTGCGCCGACCGGCGATTCGCTGCCCGTACTCATGTCTTGATCTGCTCCGTTCGATCCTTGAACTTGTAATCCGCGGCCTCACGGGTGGCCGGGTTGTACACGTAATGGATCTCGGTGTCGTCCACCGTCTGGCTCATCTTGACCCATCCGTCGGTCGCCGGCCAGCGAGGGTCTCGCAGAGTGACGTTGCGGAGTACCTCACCGTATTCCGGGTAGTCCTGGACCCAGCCCATGGCGGCTTTCTCTTTGTGGCTGCCGGGCGTGGTCCGCCCCGTGGGTTCCTTGAAACGGATTTCGTCGTCGCGCTTGACGTGGCGAATATTTCGATCGACGGCGATGTAGGTCTTGTCGCCGATCTTCACCCTGAAGGTACGGTCGAGGGTCGAGAAGGTGCCGTCGGCGTCACGCAGCGACCGACTCGCGCTGTTCAGCCTCCGGTGGGTGAAGGAACTGATCTTTCTGGTCAGGTCGTCGAGCTGCTTGACGGTCAGGACTATCGCGCCGATCGGTGTGCTCACACGGTGCTCGCTTTGCCCGGCAGGGGGATGGCATCCCGGTGTTCGGTTCGGCGAATACACCAGCCCCCGGCATCGTCGCAGTGAATTCTGGCTGGTGCTACTCCCCGGAAACGAAGATATAACGCCGACGATCCCTGCGCACGCCTATCCGCGGGACTTTGTGAACCTCACCGGTTGGCCTCCGGGAATTCTATTGCGATACAGGGAATTCGACGACGAACCGGGCGCCGCCGCCGGAGCCGGTCTCGACCCGGATCGCACCGCCGTGCCGCTCGATCACATCGCGGACGATGGCCAGGCCCAGGCCGGCGCCGCCCTCGTCGCGGCTGCGGGCATCGTCGAGTCGGACGAATCTCTGGAATATCCGTTCCCGGTCGGCCGCGGGTACCCCGGGACCGTCGTCGTCGACGACGAGGGTCGCGGTGCCGTTGCGCTGTTCGAGGCTCACGCGCACCTCCGTCGCCGCATGTCGCTGGGCGTTGTCGACGAGATTGCCCAGGACACGGGCGATCTGAGTCCGGCTGCCGGTGAGCACGACCGGTTCGTCCGGCAGGACGGAATCGACCCGGAGACGGTCGCCGACCCGGTGGTCCAGCTCGTCCCCGATCAGGGCCGCCAACTCCACTCGGTCGGCCCGGGGCTGTTCGCCCGCGTCGAGCCGTGCCAGGAGCAGCAGATCGGCGGCAAGATGTTCCAGCCGCACGGTGTCGCCGAGCAGGCCGTCCAATTCGAGCAGCCCCGGATGCGCCTGGGCCACCTCGAGTTGAGTGCGCAGGCTGGCGATGGGGCTGCGCAGTTCGTGCGCGGCGTCGGCGATGAAGCGGCGCTGTCGCTCCGAGGAGCGCTCGAGTGCCGCGAGGGTGTCGTTCGTGGTGGCGGCCAATCGAGCGATCTCGTCGCGGGCGGCGGGTTCGGGGACGCGCCGTGACAGATCACCGTGCATGATCTCGGCGAGTTCGGCCCGGATGGACTCCACCGGACGCAGCGCCCATCTGGTGACCAGCCAGGTCACCGCCGCCACGACCGCGAGCAATAAGGGCAGGCCGATCAGCATGGCACGGCGCACATCGGTCACCGCGCTGTCGGCGGTATCCAGGGACGCCCCCGCGTAGATCGTCACCTGTTGTCCGTCCCGCGTGGTGGCCGCGAGTGCGGCGATACGGTAACCGGCGGGGTCGGCGTCGCCGACGGTCAACAGGGTCTGGCCGAACACCGGATCGGTGGTGGTGGGTGTGCTGTCGGCGGGACCGGTGCGCACGCCGCCGGCGCTCACCGCACCGGCGTCGCCCTCCGTGCCGCCGCCTGCCCCGAGCGCCCCGGCGGCACCGTCCGAATCGTCCTCGTCGTCGTCCTCTGCCTCGTCCTCTGTCTCGTCGTCGTCTTCGTCCTGGTCGTCCGCACCGGTGTCCTCATTCTCTGCCTCGTCGGCGTCGCCACCGTCCCCCGCCGCCGAATACGGCCCGAAATCGGCCATCGGAGGACGCCCGCGCAGATCCTCGTCGGCCGCGAGCACGCGGCCGTCCGCCGAAACAACCTGAACCGGTTCGTCTTCGGGGTCCGGCAGCCGCAGCTGAGCGAGTTCGGTCCCGGCCTCGAGCTGGGCGGAGATGTCACGGGCGGTGTTACCGGCCTGCAGATCCGCGCTCTCGACGAGATTGTCACGCAGCGCCGCGAGCACGATCAGCCCGGCGGCCGTCAGCGCCACCGCGACGACCGCCGTCGCCGCGGTGGTGGTGCGCGCCCGGACCGAACTCCACCGCGCTCGTCCGCGCCGCGCACGCTCAACCACGTTCGGCCGCCAGCCGGTACCCCGCCCCGCGGACGGTCAGGATGGTCCGGCAGCCGAAGGGCGCATCGATCTTGCGGCGCAGCGTGCTGATGTACACCTCGACGATATTGGGGTCGCCGTCGTAGGCGAAGTCCCAGACATGCTGCAGGATATCGGCTTTGGAGACCACCTCACCCGCTCGCACGGCCAGGTGCTCCAGTACCGCGAACTCCTTGGCGGTGAGCGATACCTCCCTGTCGCCGCGACGGCAGGTGCGCGTGCCCGGATCGACGGTCAGGTCGCCGATCCGCAGTACCTTCGCCCCGCCGCGGGTCCGGCGGCGCAGCAGGGCGCGGATCCGGGCCACCAGCACCACATACGAGAACGGCTTGCTGAGATAGTCGTCGGCGCCCGTGTCCAGTCCCTCGGCCTCGTCGTATTCGCCGTCCTTGGCCGTGAGCATCAGGACGGGAGTCTCGTGGCCCGCGGCCCGCAGTGTGGCGCACACCCGGTAGCCGTTCATACCGGGCAGCATGATGTCGAGGATGATCAGGTCGTAGTCGGCGGTGGTCGCCCGGTGCAGCCCTTCGGTCCCGTCGTGCACGACGTCCACCGCGAAACCCTCGGCGGACAATCCTTTTGCCAGGGCGAGGGCCAGACGTTTCTCGTCCTCCACGATCAGCAGACGCATCCCCCCAGGGTGTCAGATGGTTGCTGAAATCTTCTTCAGGTGGCTTCAGGTCACCTTCAGCCTCGACTTGCCACAGTGGTGATCACATTCGGGACGAAAACCCACACAGGAGGTTTCACCATGGCAAGCGTCTTTCGCCACGCGGTCGCCGGTCTTCGCTGGATTCTCATCGGCGCCGTGGTCGCGGCCGTGGTCGTCGGGGCCAGTATCGGTGTCGCGTCGGTAACTCTCGGTCACGATCGGTCCGGCGATTCGGTCTCCCTCGGCAGTCCGGAACCGCAGTGGGCGTTGGTCGCCGATCCCACGATCGAACGGCAGCAGGCCATGGATGCGGCGGCGGCCGCGGTGCCGGACAGCCGCGCGGTCTCGGCCGAGTTCGATACCGAGCACCGCCGGGCGGTCTGGGAGGTCGAGGTCGTGACCTCGGCCGGTGTGGAGTACGACGTGACGATCGACGCGGATACCGGCGAGGTCGTCGGTGCCATCGATCGCGATTGATCGGTGGGATCGCCTGTCCCGAGCGACGGGTTCGTGCGCCGGTGGCCGCCGTCCGATCGGACGGCGGCCACCGGCGTCGGCACGCGCGATCGGTCGTCTCGTATCGGACGGGCGAACAGCGCTCGGCACTAGACTCGGTGCCGCTGTTGTCCGCGACGGTCCGGATAGAACAGAAGGTGACGCTGATGCCGGTGATCGAGTTGTCCGCGCCCGACGGCGCCATTGCCGCCGTCCGGGAGGCGCCCGAGGGCGCCGGACCGTGGCCCGGCGTGGTCCTGTTGCACGACGCGGTCGGTCTGACCGCCGACCTCCGCCGTAACGCCCGCATGATCGCCGATAACGGGTACCTGGTGATCGCCCCCGATCTGTTCGCCCGCGGTCCCCGCTGCGTGCCCGGGGTATTCCGCGACCTGCTGTTCACCGGCGACGGAAAGGCCGTGCGCGATATCCTCGCCGCGCTGCAGCGGATACGCGACGACTCGTCGTGTACGGGCCGGGTCGCGGTGGCCGGTTTTTGTATGGGCGGTGGTTTCGCGTTGCTGACCGCGCCCCGTGGTTTCGACGCCGCCGCCCCGTTCTATCCGACCGGCCGGGGTAAGTACGCGCAGATGTTGCGGGGCAGCTGCCCGATCGTCGCGAGCTACGGGCGGCTGGACCCGATCAATATCGGGCGCGGGGACCGGTTGGCGCGGGTGCTGGATGATTCCGGGGTGGCGCACGATGTGAAGACCTATCCGGGTGTCACCCATGGGTTCGCCAATGAGCTGCCGGTCGATCCGGTGCTTCGGGTGGCCGGCCTCGGTTACGACGCGGACGCCGCCGATGATGCGTGGCGCCGGGTCTTCGCGTTCTTCGGTCAGCACCTGAAAACCTCGTTGCCGCAATAACTGTCACGGTCGCGACCGCCTTCAGCTGTTCCCGTAGAAGGGAAGAGTCCGAAGAGTTGAACCGTTGGGCATCGTGCCGTTGAATAACGGCATAATCGCCGTGGCCTCCCGAACCCTTGTTCGGGCGAACCGGTTCGGTGCGACGGAAGCAGGTTTGAGATGTCCGATTACTTCATCGGTCTCATGCTGATGATGCTCGGCATGATGATGATGTTCTAGCGGGGTTCATCGGCGCAGGATAAAGCGGCCCCGGTCGGACGGCCGGGTTGCCGCACCGCGCACGAATCGGGATGAGCAGGTCGCGAACAGCGCGACCCACTCATCCCGGCACACGCTCCTCAGGAGCAACGTGCGCGCTTCCAATCGGGTCGATGGGTCTCAGAAGCAGATCGAGGCGCTGCCGAGCGGGAGGCAGATCACGACCGAGCCCTCGATGGGGTCGGCGGCTGCGGAAGCCGGCGCCGGCGTGGGCGTCGACGCGGCCGAGGCAAGGGGAGCTGCGACGGCACCCAGGGACAGAGCGATAACAGTCGCGGCGAAGATTTTGGTGATTCTGGCTGACATTTCGCATCCTTCGTTAGGGATGGAGCACAGGCACCATTCCGGCACCAGCTATAGTTTTCGCCGGTCAGCGGGTCGGCACCAGACAACGAACGGTCAATTTCCGGCTGCTCGGTCACGGTCGGATCACCGATTACCGGAAAGTCGGTCGCGCCGCGGTCGCGGCGGAGCGGGCCGGATGCCGCCCGTGCCGCGCGGAGGCGTTTCGTGGCCGGGATATTCGTATCCGAATCGAGGCTCGCCGGATCGGGTTTGCTACCACGGGGGCGGCGTCCGTCGCGAAGAACCGAGTGACCCGGCCCGGTTCCGGGCTCTGCCGACTGCCCATCGCGTACCCGGGTCACAGCTCGATCACCATCCCGACTCCATTGCGTAAGGCGAATCCCGGTCGGCGCGCGGCAGATCGACCGAGTTCCGGTCGCGAGGTCGGTCAGAGACGGCGCGCGTCCGGCACGGGGGTCGCGAACGCGAAGACGGCCGGACGAGAGTCGTCCGGCCGTCTTCCCGAGGCATCGAATCAGATCACGCGGGCCCGTCCGTTCCGTACCCGAGTTCCACGTCGTGGCCGACCTCTTCACCGGACACGCTGACCTGCCCGGTCACCGGCGGGTAGCCGCGGGCGACGATCGTGTACTGCCCTTCGGGCAGATCGGGCACGGTGTACCGGCCGTCGGCGTCGGTGCGCGCCGTGGCCGCCACATCGCCGGCGGCGTCGAGCACCGTGATCTGGATGTCCTGCACGGTCCGTCCGTCCTCGGCCCGGGCCGAACCTGTCAGGACGGCCATGGGCGCCAGGTCGATATCGTGGTCCAGCCGGCCGCTTTCGGGCACGGTGAGCGCCGTGGCGCTCGGGCGCATGTGCTCGGCCACGGCCACCAGGGTGTAAGTCCCCGGGACCACGCCGTGGCAGAGGTACGCGCCGTCGCGCGCCGATTCGGCCGCCGCCACCACTTCACCGTGCTGGTCGGTGACGGTGACGGTCGCGCCGGCGAGCGGCTCGCCGCTGCGGCCCGACCGGACCACGCCCGACAACTCACCGAGTCCGGACAGGGTGAGACCCAGCCGCTGCGGTTGCGGAGCGTGGGCGACATTGATCGCCGTCGGCCGATGTCCGGGCGCCGAGACGATCAGGACGTAGCTGCCCGGGCCCGGTGCGCTGATGGCGTAACCGCCGTCGGTGGATCCCGTGGCCCGCGCGACCTGATGGCCCCGCTGGTCGATGAGCGTGAGCGCCGCACCTGATACCGGGTGACCGTCCTCGCGGCTGATGTGGCCGTGGAACGCGCCGTCCCCGAGCTCGGTCTCGGTGTAACGGGCGACCGGCAGTGCGGTCTTCGCGGTAGTGGTCGCGCCGTAGACGCCGTGGCCGTTCTGTCCCACCGATGCGGTCGCGGTCATCGCACCGACGGGGACCGGCGCCGACTCGGGGAGCCGATCGGGGGAATCGTCGGACGCATGGTGGCGGCCGACCGGCTCGGGGACGGCGGGCGTGCGGTCGAGGTCCGCGAGATCGTCGGGCACGAGGTCTTTCGTGTCCATATCGGTCGCTGTCGCGGGATCGACCGTCGGTTCGATATCGATCGTGCGGCGCAGCGGACGGTTCGGCAGCAGCGCCGCGGCGACGAGGGCGACCACGGTCGTGATCGCGGCGATCAGGAAGATCCGTCCGGTGGCGTCTCCGTAGGAGAAGCGCACGATCTCGGCGATCGGTGCGGGCAGTGACTTCAGATCGAGATTGCCGCTCCCCGACGAGGAGGTGTTGATCCCGAGTTCGGCGAACCGCGCCGTGGACAGTTCGCTGACCCGGGTCGCGAGGACCGAGCCCAGCACCGAGACTCCGATGGCGCCGCCGAAGGTGCGGAAGAAGGCGACGCTGCTGGAGGCGGCGCCGATGTTCTGCACGCTCACGGTGTTCTGGACCGCCAGCACCAGGTTCTGCATCATCATGCCGACACCCGCGCCGGTCACCGCGATGAAGCAGCCGATCAGCCAGATATTGGTGGCGTGATCGACGGTGGACAGCAGGCTGAATCCGATCACCAGCAGCGCCGCGCCGGTGACCACGAACCGCTTCCATTTGCCGAAGCGGGTGATCAGCGCGCCGGAGGTCACCGAGGCGACGAGCATGCCGGCCACCATCGGCGACGACAGCAGGCCCGCCGCGGTCGGCGAATAGCCGCGCGCGGTCTGCAGGTACTGGCCGAGGAAGGTGGTGGCGCCGAACATGCCCACGCCGACGGCGATCGAGGCGATGATGGCCAGGGCGGTGGTGCGTTCGGTGACGATCTTCAGCGGGATGATCGGCGACTTGACTCGCGATTCGACGAACACGGTCGCCGCCAGCAGCAGGACGCCGCCGCCGACGTAGAGCGCGGACTCCGTCGACCACCACTTGTAGTACCCGGCTTTTCCGGCGAACGAGACCCAGATGAGCAGCACGGACACACCGGCGGTGAGCAGCAGGGCGCCGACCCAGTCGATGGACACGTCGTCCTTGCGGACGGTGGGCAGCCGCAGGGTGCGCTGCAGCAGCAGCAGGGCGATCACGGCGAGTGGAATGCAGATGAAGAAGCACCAGCGCCAGCCGAGTGTGCTGTCGACGATGACGCCGCCGAGGATCGGTCCGCCGGTCATGGACACGGCCATGACCGCACCCATATAGCCGGAGTAGCGGCCGCGCTCACGCGGCGGAATGATGCTTCCGATGATCGCGACGACCAGCGCGGTCAGCCCGCCCATCCCGACACCCTGCAGTGCGCGCGCGGCGAGCAGCAACCCGACATTGTGGGCGAAACCGGCGATCACCGAGCCGACGACGAAGATGACGATGGCGATCTGCACCAGTGTCTTCTTGTTGAACAGGTCGGCGAGTTTGCCCCAGATGGGCGTGGACGCCGCGTTGGTGAGCAGAGCCGTCGTGATCACCCAGGCGTAGGCCGTCTGAGAAGCGTGTAGGTCGCCGATGATCGTCGGTAGTGCGTTGGCGACGATCGTGGTGCTGAGCAGCGCGGTGAACAGCGCGGCCAGCAGTCCGGTCATCGCTTCGAGGATTTCGCGATGGCTCATGGCGAGCGGATCGCGAGAGGCTTGCGCCTCGGTGTCAGACATCGGCTCTCACTTTCGAAACCTGCGGGTTGTCGTCCGCCGTGCCACAGCGGTCCCGGGCATTGAGGGAATTCCGGAGCCGGCGTACGACCTGGTACGCCTGCTCCACGTCGTCCTCGGTCCAGTCGCCGAGGGTTTCCTGCAGGTGCTCGGTGTGGAACGCCCGGACACGGTGCAGGAGGTCCTGGCCCTCAGGGGTGAGCTGGACCAGGGTCGCGCGGCCGTCGCTGGGGTCGGCCTGTCGGCTGATGTGCCCGCTGGCGACGAGTTCGGTGATGTGTCGGCTCATCGCCGACGGGGTGATGCGCAGGCCGGCCGCGACGTCGACCTGACGGCAGGGGCCTGCCGTTTCGAGGGTGGACAGTACGCCGAGTCCGCCCGGCAGGAGCTGGCCCGCGTCGGAGTGGGCCAGCGTGCTCCGGAGAGCACGGCTGATGAGGAACAGTTCACCGAGGAGGTTCTCTGTGGTATCCGATGAGACTGGCACGGCGACTCCAAACGGTGATTAGTTCTCTTCGCTAACTAAAAGTAGATCAGTTGCTTGCGGTAATCAACTAAAGCTGGTGTGACGCTGCTCCAGGTCGGAGGGGGCAGGGTCGGGCGCTGTGTCTCCGTTTAGCCTGGAACGGGTCCGGGTCGCCGGTCGAGGCGTCCCCACGATCGACGGAAAGGGCAATTGTGCCGATAGAGCTGGAGCTGTCGCCGGACGAACTGCTGTCCACCACGCGGGCGGTGCGCAAGCGTCTCGATCTCGACCGGGAGGTACCCCTGGAGATCGTCCGTGAATGCCTCGAACTGGCGATCCAGGCGCCGAGCGGTTCGAATCAGCAGGGCTGGCACTGGGTCGTGGTCACCGACGCCGAGAAGCGGCGCGCCCTGGGTGAGCTGTACCGACAGGCGTTCGAGTTGTACGCGGCCTCGAAATACTTTCCCGGGAACCAGCCCGGCACGGACGGCGAGGCGGATAGCACCCGGCTGCGGATCGCCGGTTCAGCGACCTATCTGGCCGAGCGAATGGGTGACGTCCCGGTGCTGCTCGTGCCGTGCCTCGAGGGCCGGGTCGACAACGCGCCGAGTGCCCAGAGCGCTTCCTATTGGTCGTCGCTGTTCCCGGCGGTCTGGAGTTTCTGTCTGGCGGCCCGCTCGCGCGGCCTCGGCACAGCGTGGACCACGCTGCATCTGCGGTATGAGCGCGAGGCGGCCGATATCCTCGGCATTCCCTACGACACGGTGTCCCAGGGTGCGCTGCTGCCGGTCGCATATACGAAGGGCACCAGCTTCCGACCCGCACCGCGCAAAGACCTCGATCAGATCTTGCACGTCGGCAGTTGGTAGACCGGTCGCATCGCGGCGATTCCGCACCGGCAGGCCGACGATGGTTCCACCTCGCTCGAGCGGGTCGGGCCGGCCTACACCGACACCCTCGTCGACGTCGGTGCTCCCGGATGTTCTGCTCGAGCTGCGGGCAATTGCTGACCGCATCGGCCGGCCCGGAGACGATGGCATCATGACCCAGATTGCACCGTCCCCGGAGCAGGTGGTGGCCGAGCGCTACCGCGACCCCGCACCGACCGCCCCGGCCGAATGGAATCCGGTGCTGCAGATTCTGCACGAGCATCGGTCGGTCCGTCGCTACCTGCCCGACCCGCTGCCCGACGGTGTGCTGGAGCTGCTGGTCTCGGCGGCCCAGTCCGCCCCCACCTCGTCCAATCTGCAGGTGTGGAGCGTTGTCGCGGTGCGTGACCCGCAGCGCAAGGCGCGGCTGGCCGCCCTGGCCGGTGACCAGGAACAGATCCGGCAGGCCCCGCTGCTGCTGGTATGGACCGCCGACCTCGCCCGGGTGCGCGGCCTGGCCGCCGATCGTGGCGCACCGCTGGACGGCGCGGACTACCTGGAATCGAGTTATGTCGCGTTCCTGGACGCGGCACTGGCCGCGCAGAACGCGGTGGTGGCGGCCGAGTCGCTGGGTCTGGGCACCGTCTACATCGGCGCGATCCGGAACAATCCCGAACAGGTGGCCGCGGAACTGGCGCTGCCCGCCGGTGTGTTCGCCGTGGTCGGCCTGGTGGTAGGCCGTCCGGACCCGGCGGAGAATGCCCGGGTGAAGCCGCGACTGCCCCGGGCCGCGGTGCTGCACGAGGAGTCCTACGGTACCGATCAGCGGGCGCATCTGGACGCCTACGAGGAGCGCATCGCGCAGTTCTACGCCGAACAGGATCTCGCGCACTCCTGGTCCGACCGCGTGCTGGCCCGCCTCGCTTCCGCGGCGTCGCTGAAGGGACGCGATCGTCTCCGTGAATCGCTTGCCGCGCAGGGGTTCCCGTTGCGTTGAGTGATCGGCTCGGTGACCGGATTTCGCCTCGCCGCGGACTGCGCGATCGGCGGATCCGGCCCCACGAGGTCGCGCCCGAGCGTTCCCACCGGACCGCACCCGCGTGTCGTTCCGTGATCGCGGCTCCCGATGCGACGATCGACGTCGAACGCGTGCGTCGCCGATTCTGGTAACCGGCGCCGCACTCAGGTGACGTCCCAGGAGGTGCACGTGCCCGCGTCGACCGATCGCATCGCCCTGGTCACCGGAGGTTCCGGAGGTATCGGCCGCGCGGTGGCCGAACGCCTCGCTGCCGATGGAATGAGCGTGATCGTGCACTACGCCGGCAACGCCGAACGCGCCGGCGAGGTCGTTTCCGCGATCACCGGCCGAGGTGGCAGCGCGGTGGCGCTCGGCGGGGACGTAGCCGACTCCGAGCGGATGGAAGAGCTGTTCACCGAGATCGCCGATCGGTTCGGCGGAATCGACGTGGTGGTGAACACCGCGGGGATCATGCTCCTCGGGCCCGTGGCCGAATTCGAGCTGGACGCGTTCGACCGAATGCATCGCACCAATGTCCGCGGCACCTTCGTCGTCTCCCGGCTGGCGGCCCGCACCCTGAATCCGGGCGGGGCGCTGATCAATTTCTCGTCCTCGGTGATCCGGCTCCAGCAGCCCGGATACGCCGCTTACGCGAGCACCAAGGGCGCGGTGGAGGCGATGACCCTGATTCTGGCCCGGGAGCTACGGGGTCGCGATGTGACCGTCAATGTGGTCGCCCCGGGACCCACCGCGACGCCGTTGTTCCTCGACGGCAAGGATGCCGACGCCATCGCCGGGCTGGCGAATCTGTCCCCGCTCGAACGTCTCGGCGAGCCGGCCGATATCGCGGAGACGGTCGCGTTCCTGGCCGGTCCGGCGCGCTGGGTCGACGGGCAGATCCTCTACGTCAACGGGGGTCTCGCGTGACACTCGGCTCGGCGTGCCGCCGGCTCGACCGCCGGGCGCGCAGATTTCGATCAGGGTGAGCCGCATCATCGCCGCGGGCCCGCGGCGATGATGAACTGTCCGGATGAGCTACGGCCCTTTCGACCTGACCTATACCGCCGCTGCGGACCGCTACGAGAAAGTCCCGTATCGGCGTAGCGGGAACTCCGGCCTCGACCTGCCCGCGTTCTCGTTCGGACTGTGGCAGAAGTTCGGCACGGACTATCCGTTCGAGACGCAACGCGAGATCATCCTGCACGCGTTCGACCTGGGCATCACCCATTTCGACAATGCCGATCGGTACGGTCCGCCGCACCGGGCCGCGCAGCAGAACTTCGGCCGGGTGCTGGGCAAGGACCTCGCGCCCTACCGCGACGAGCTCATTCTCTCGACCAAGGCGGGTAATCCGATCGGACCCAGCCCCTACCTCCGGGGTGGTTCCCGCAAGTCGATCCTCACCTCGCTCGAGCACAGTCTGCGTGACCTGGGGACCGACTATGTGGACGTCTTCTACCACCACAGCCCCGATCTCGATACGCCGCTGGAGGAGTCGGTGGGTGCGCTGGTCAGCGCGGTGCAACAGGGGAAGGCGCTCTACATCGGCATCTCCAACTATCTGCCCGACCGCACCCACGATGCCGTCGAACTGCTCCGGGAGGCGGGGGTGCCGCTGCTCCTGCACCAGACTCGGTACTCCCTCTACGACCGCCGTCCCGAACAGAACGGTCTACTGGACGCCGCGCGTCGTGACGGATTCGGCGCCATCGTCTATTCGCCGCTGGCGCAGGGCCTGCTGACCGACAAATACCTCGAGCGCATTCCGGCGGGCGCGCGGGCGGCGAACAGCGTGTTCCTCTCACCGGATGTGATCGACGAGACCTACCGGCAGCGCACCGCCGAACTCGACAAGATCGCCGCGGCCAGAGGGCAGTCGCTCGCTCAACTGGCCCTGCAGTGGGTACTGCGGCGGCCCGAGGTCACCTCGGCGCTGATCGGCGCGAGCAGCACAGCCCAGCTGGACCACAATATCGCCGCGCTGAGTTTCCCGGAACTCACCGACGCCGAGCTCGCCCTCATCGACGAGCACGGCGTCCACGGAACCGGGCAGAAGCTCTGATCCGACGGCGCCCGGCTCAGTCGCGCAACAGCGGCAGGAGCTGGGCGCCCTGTCGGCGGATCTCGCGCAGGTACGGGGTATCGGAGAGAACGAAGTGGGTGATGCCGAGATCCTGGTACCGGCGTAGCGATTTCGCCACGTCCTCGGCGGAGCCGACCAGCCAGGTGGTGCCCGCGCCACCGCCGCCGACGGTGCCCGGAGCGGTGTAGAGGTTGTCGTCGAGCACCTCGCCGCGCGCGGCCAGATCGAGCAGTCGCTGCTGCCCGACCGCGGCGCGGCGTGGTGCGCCGGGGTTGTAGGCCCGCGCCATCTCGGCGACTTTCGCTTCGGCGTCCGCCCAGGCCTGTTCGGTGGTGTCCCGGACGAAGGTGGTGATCCGGAGCCCGAACTCCAGTGGGGGAAGGGCACGGTCGAGTTCATCGCTCAGTCCGCGCAACCGTTCGATCCGATCCCGGACCCCGGCCAGCGGCTCACCCCAGAAGAGCTGGACATCGGCTTCGGTCGCGGCGACCCGTTCGGCGGCCGCCGACGCACCGCCGAAGTAGAGCTTCGGATGGGGGCGGCCGGTGCGGGCGGCGATCCGTGGGGTCACGGTGGACCCGGTGACCTGGTAGTGGTCGCCCCGGTAGGTGACGTTCTCCTCGGTCCACAACCGCCGGACCAATTGCATGAACTCCCGGGTGCGGGCGTACCGCTGGGACTGATCCTCCTCGGCCGCGCCGTAGGCGGCGAGATCGTCCTTGCCGGACACGATATTGACGCGCACCCGTCCCCCGGTCAGATGATCCAGACTGGCGGCGGCCGACGCGAAATGAGCGGGCTGCCAGTATCCGGGCCGGATGGCGATCAGCGGTTCGAAAGTCGTTGTCGCGGTAGCCAGAGCGGTGGCGACGGTGAACGTATCCGGGCGACCCCAGCCGGTGCCGATCAACGCGCCCGTCCAGCCGTACTCCTCGAGTGATCGTGCCTGGCCGGTCAGCGTCGACAGGCTGTTGTGGTCAGCGGTGACGGCGTCACCGCGGTGCCCGGGGATGACCTGATTCGGGATATACCAGAGGAATTCGGGGCTCATCGGAGTCGGCTCCTGTTCGGTGGTGGTGAGCGGTCAGCCGACCGGCAGCGGCTGCGGCAGGGCGAAGCGCTGCCGGACAGTGGATTCCGGATAACCCGCCGAGAGCGCGCCGGCCGCGCGCAGCAGCGGGATCACGTCGCGGACGAAGGTGCGCAGATCGTGCGGGAGGGTCGGGGGCTGGACCGTGTAGCCGTCGACGACTCCGTCGCGCCACCAATCCAAGATCTGCTCGGCCACCGCCTCGGCAGTGCCCAGGACGAGGCGGTGCCCGCCGTCGACCCGGCGGGCCAGCTGTCGCAGTGTGAGTGTCTCGGTGGCGACCAGATCGTGCAGGGAACGGGTGAAGCCGATCGGCCCCTGCTGGTCGGCTTCGGAGACGAACAGTTCGGGCAGGAGGACGGCGTCCGGGTCGAACGGCAGTCCGTGGCGGTCGGCGAAGGCACGTAGCAGGGCCGTCTCGTCGGGGTGCCCGTTGAGCTGTTCGTGCCGGCGCAGGGCCTGCTCGGTGGTGTCCGCGACGATGGGCACCAGCCCGGGCAGCAGGCGGAAGGAGCTGGGATCCCGACCGTGTGCGGCGGCCCGCTCGCGCACCTGGTCGCGGTATGCGCGGGCGGCGTCCTTGCCGAGCAGCGCGGCGTACACGAGGTCGGCGTGTTCGCCCGCGAGATCGATTCCGGCCGCGGAAGCGCCCGCCTGCGCGATCAGCGGCCGTCCCTGGGGGCCGATCGGTACATTGAGCGGACCGCGGATGTCGAAGAACTCCCCGTGATGGTCGATCGGGCGGGCCGTGGCGTCGGTCCACAGTGGTTCGCCCAGCGCCTCGGGTGCCGGGCCGGCCGTGCGGTCCCAGCTGGACCACAGTGCTTTCACCACCTCGACGAATTCCGCGGCCCGGCGGTAGCGCTGCGCGCGGCCGGGAAGCGGTCCGGCACCGAAATTCGCGGCGATATCGGGATTGAAACTCGATACCACATTCCAGATCACCCGGCCCCCGGAAATATGGTCCAGGCTGGCGAGGCGGCGGGCCAAATTATAGGGGGAGTTGTAGGAGCTCGAGGCGGTGATCACGAAACCGATATCGGGTACCCGCGCGGCCAGCGCCGTGAACAGCACGAGGGGATCCAATGAGTGCAGCGGGCGGCTTTCGGCGGCGCGCTGCAGGGCGGGATGGTCGGAGAGGAAGACCGCGGCGAAGCCGCCCGCCCGCGCCAGTTCCGCGACCTCCAGATAGTGGTCGAACGAGACGAAGCGGTCCCAGGCGGCCCCCGGCGCGAGCCATGAATTCCCGTGGTAACCAGTGCTGTTCACGCCGACATTGAGGAACAGTCCGCGAGAGGGCATGGAGGTCTCCGTTCGGGCCGGGTTATTCGTGCCGAGGCGCACACCGCCTGTGCCGTGAGGCGTCGGCCGGGGGTGGTCATACGGAGAAAACACTGCGCCGGATCCGCTTTCCGGGCTACGGACCGGATCACGATGATTCGAAATTCCGGACCCCGACAGTATTTCAAGACGAACTCGACGGATGGTGCAGAAAATCTTGGCGATCGCAATGGGCCGGGAATCGGCACGATGAGACATAGCCTGGCCCCCGACATCCTCTCCGGGCGAATCAGGCGGTGGTTTCCGATGACAATTTCAACGACAGAACCGATTTCGGTGGAATCCGCGCTCACCGTGCTCCCGCAAACGGGTTACACCGGCGCCGAGATCGCCGGGGTCGATCTCGCGCGGGACCTGTCCGATGAGGTGATCGCCGAGATCCGGCAGGCGCTGCTGAAATGGAAGGTGGTGTTCTTCCGTGACCAGTCCATCGGGCACGCCGAGCAGATCGCCTTCGCACGCCGTTTCGGCAAGGTGACCCCGGCACATCCCTACGAGGAGAATCCGCCGGCGGGCTTCCCCGAGATCCTGCCCATCGACAGTCGCCGCTACGACGTGCAGTACGGCCGGAAGCGGACCTCCTACGACAGCAGCTGGCACACCGATGTCACCGCGCTGGTCAATCCGCCGGCCTTCTCGATTCTGCGGGCCGACATCCTGCCGCCGTACGGCGGTGACACCGCCTGGACCAACCTGGTGGCGGCGTACGAGAACCTGCCCGCCGAACTGCGCGATTTCGTGGACAACCTGGATGCCGAACACACCTTCGACAACCGCGCGGCCCGGCGGAGCAGCCGGGCGGAGGCCATCGATAACAAACCGCTGCGCACTTTCCATCCGGTGGTGCGGGTGCATCCGGAGACCGGTGAGCGGGCACTGTTCGTGAGTCCCGGATTCACCCGCAAGGCCAAGAACATTCGCAATCTCGGCCCCCGCCTGAGCTCGCACCTCCTCGACGCGCTGTGGGACGAGGCGACCCGGACCGAGTACACGGTCCGGTTCCGCTGGCAGCCGGGCAGTGTCGCGTTCTGGGACAACCGGGCGACCGCGCACCTGGCCATCCCGGACGCCGGTCATCTCGGGCACGACCGGGTGCTCTACCGGGTGACCATCGAGGGCGACGTACCGGAGGGTGTCGACGGCCGCCGTTCGGAATCCGTCGAAGGAGAGCCGTTCTACGGCTCCTGAACAATCGTCCGCTGTTCCGCGTGACACCGCGGGACCTCGCACCGCCCCCGTGCCCGGGCCGCGACGCCGATTCGCGGCCCGGGCACGGGGGCGTCCGGATCCGCGGCCGGGTATCCGGCCGCGAATGCCTCCTCGCACCTCCCGTGCATGCGGGCCCTTTCTCATACGCGCAAGCCAGATCCTGTTCGAAGTGGAGCATCATGAAGCGATCGAAGACCATCCTGCGAGCGGGCGCGGCCTGCCTCGCGATTCTGATGATGGTGCTCGCCGGATGCTCATCGGGCGGTGGGGCGGCGAGCGAGCACAGTGAACCGGTCCCGGGCGGTACGGCCCGGTTCGGACTCTCGCTCGATCCGCCGTGCTTCGACCCGCACTACACGGGCACGATCATGAACTACACGGTCGCGCGCAACGTGATCGATTCGCTGCTCTACTGGAAGCCGGACGGTACATTCGCGCCGTGGCTGGCGGACAGCTACCGGATCTCCGAGGACCGGCTGACCTACACCTTCGAACTGCGCAAGGGCGTCACCTTCTCCAACGGTGAGGCGTTCGATGCGGCCGCGGTGAAAGCCAACTACGATTTCATCCTGGACCCCGCCAACGCCACCAACGCGAGCAAGGTCATCGGCAGTATCCGCCAGGTGGACGTGGTCGACGCCGATACGGTCGTCTTCCGGTTGGCGAAGCCGGATTCGGGTCTGCTGCGGTCACTGTCGAGTGTGCGTGCCGGTTTCCTCGCGCCGTCGGTGCTGCCGTTGAAGGACACACTCTGCAAGGACACCGGCCATCTCATCGGCACCGGCCCGTTCACCATCGCGCAGTACAACCCGGGCCAGGACGTCACCCTGGCGAAGAATCAGGCCTACAGCTGGGCGCCCGCCTCCGCCGGCCACCAGGGTCCCGCCTACCTGGACCAGGTGGTGTTCACCTTCCTGCCCGAGACCTCGGCGCGGACCGGCGCTCTGCAGTCCGATCAGGTCGACATCATCGACAGCGTGCAGTCCTACGATGTTCCGCTGTTCGAGAACGTCGACGGTTTCAAATATCTGGTCGGGTACGACACCAGCACCTCGTTCGGGTTCAACCTCAACGCCGGTCGCTTCCCGACCGACGATGTCCGGGTCCGGACGGCGTTGCGCGACGGATTCGACGTGGACGCCGTCGTCGGGAGCCTCTATCAGGGGCATGTATCCCGCAATTGGAGTTGGGCGGGCGCCGACAGCCCGTATTACGACCCGAGCCTGGAAGGGCAGTGGGGCAACAAGATCGACAACGCCAACGGCCTGCTCGACCAGGCCGGCTGGACCGGACGCGACGCGGCCGGGTTCCGCACCAAGGACGGAAAGCGGCTGACGGTCACCGTCGAGTACATCGCCGAAGCCGTTCGTGACCAGCGGGATATCCTCATCCAATCCATTCAGGCCGAGCTGAAGAAGAACATCGGGCTGGACCTCGTCCTGGAGACACCGGACTCCGGCACCTTCTACTCGCGGCTCTACAGCGGCAATTACGGCATCTACCCCAACATCTGGACGGGCGCCGATCTCGCCAACAACGTCACCACCTATATCCACGACTGGCTGTACAAGTACGCGGCGCGTAAACCCGCCGAGGTCGCCGGGATCAACGATCTGGCGCTGCGGGCGGTGGCCACCCCCGACGAGCAGGAGCGTATCGACCTGATCCATCAGGTCCAGCGCAAAATCGTGCTCGACGACGCGCTGTTCGTGCCGCTCTCGTCGGGGGCCTTCCAGATCGCGACGTCCGCGCGGGTGCACGGCATCGGATTCGAACCGGATTCGCTGACCGTGGGCAGCTTCCACGACGTCTGGATCGGCTGATGGGCGGCCCCGCCGGACCGCTCGTGAACGGGACGGTCGCGGCCCCGGCGGTCGACGGGTCCGCGACAGCGGTCCCGGGCCGGCGCCGCGACACCACCCTGCGCGCGACGATCGCCGGCCGCCTGGCCGGTGCGGTGATCGTGCTGTGGGCCGCGTTCACGGCCACCTTCGTGGCACTGCAGTTCATCCCGGGCAAGATCGAGGACATCATGGCCGGCGATATCGACTATCCCGGTCTGCGGGAGGCCATCCGCGCCGACTGGGGCCTGGACGAGCCGCTGCTCACACAGTACTTCCAATACCTGGGCCGGCTGTCACAGGGCGACCTGGGCCGGTCCTATGTGAGGCGTCAGGAGGTCACCGAACTCCTCACCGCGCAGATCGGATCGACCGTCGAACTCGCCGTCGCCGCGGGGGTTCTCGCGTGCGCCGCCGCGATCCTCGTCTCGGTGTTCACCGCCGGCCGTAACCGTTTCGTGCGGTCGATCTTCTCGGCGGTCGAGGTCGTCGCGAATTCCGTGCCGGTGTTCTGGTTCGGGTTGCTCCTGTTGCTGGCGTTCTCCTTCAACCTGAAGCTGTTCCCTGTTTCCGGGGCGAAGGATCTGTCGTCGCTGGTGCTGCCGGCCCTCACCTTGGCGCTGCCCACCTTCGGGCTGCTGACACCGGTCCTGCGCGACGGGATGGAACGTGCGCTGGAACAACCTTTCGCGGTGACGGCGCTCTCCCGCGGGATCGGCGAATCGCGCCTGCGGGTGCGGCACGCGCTCCGGCACGGCCTCGTTCCGACGGTCACCCTGGCCGGCTGGCTGGTCGCGCATCTGCTGGGCGGCGCGGTGATCACCGAGACCGTGTTCGGCCGACCGGGCCTGGGCACCCTCGCGCTGCAGGCGGTGATGAGCAAGGACGTGCCGGTGGTGTTGGCGATCGTGCTGATCGTCGCCGCGATCTATGTGGTGATCTCCACGATCGTGGACATCACCTACGCACTCATCGATCCGAGACTGAAGGCAGCGCGATGACCGTGGACACGACATCGGTACTCGACACCGCGGGCGCCCTGCCCGACACCACGAAGGCGCCGCCGCGGCGCGCCCGAGCGCGGCTCCCGCTGCCGGTGATCGTCGCCCTGGTGTATCTGGCGCTGGTACTGCTGGCGATCCTGTCGCCCGCGCTGCTCGGCGCGACCGATCCGACCGCGACCGCCCCGGCCGCCGCGCTGCGCCCGCCGGGCGATGGATTCCTGCTCGGCAGTGATCAGCTCGGCCGTGATGTCTATTCGCGCATCCTGCACGGTGCCCGCTGGTCGCTCGGTATCGCGCTGGCGGCGTTGGTGATCGGTGTCGCGTTGGGCGCGCTGCTGGGCTCGACCGCGGGCTTGGCGAAAACCGTCGTCAACGAGATCGTGGGGCGGGTGTTCGACCTGCTGTCGGCTTTCCCCGGCGTGCTGCTGGCACTGCTCATCGCGGTCCTGTGGGGGCGGGGCCCGCTCGGGATCGCGCTCGCGATCGGGATATCGAGTGTGCCGAAATTCGGGCGGATCATCCGGGCCCGGACTCTGCAGGTCACCGGGTCGGATTACGTGATCAACGCGGTCACCTTCGGTCACTCCCGGTTCCGCAATATCGTGCGACATGTCCTGCCCAATGTGATCGGTTCGATCGGATTGGTGGCGGCCCTGGATCTGGGCGCCTCGATCCTGGCCGTCTCCGGGCTGAGTTTCCTGAAAATGGGTCCGCAACCGCCCACGCCGGAATGGGGCATCATGCTCGCCGAGTCCCGCGATGTGCTCCGGGTGGCCTGGTGGGCGAGTGTGTTCCCCGGGCTGGCGCTGGTGCTCACCGTCGCGTCGTTCCTCGTTCTCGGCCGGTACGCGCAGGCCCGATTCGAACGGAGGATCCGATGACCGGCGACCGATTGCTCAACGTCGAAAATCTGCGGATCGGTTTCGGTGCCGCACCGCCGATCGTGTCGTCGGGGATGAGTTTCACCCTCGACGCCGGGGAGTGCGTGGCGTTGGTGGGGGAGTCGGGTTCCGGGAAGAGCCTCACCGCGCGCAGCCTCGTCGGGCTCGCGGGACCGGGGTCGATCGTCGCCGCCGATACATTCCGGATCGGCGGCGGCGACGCCCTGGATTTCGACACCCGGGCCTGGCAGCGGGTCCGGGGCCGCTACATCGGCCTCGTCCTGCAGGACGCGCTCGTGAGCCTGGACCCACTGCGGACCATCGGGCGTGAGGTGGCCGAATCGCTGGACACCCACCGGATCGGAGACAAGAAGCAACGGCGCGCCGTGGTGCGGACGCTGCTGGAATCGGTGGGGATCGGCGGCGCCGAACGCCGCGCGGAACAGTACGCCCATCAGCTGTCCGGCGGCCAGCGGCAACGCGCGCTGATAGCGTCGGCCATCGCCGCCGACGCGCGGGTTCTGGTCGCGGACGAACCGACCACGGCGCTCGACGTCACTGTGCAGCGCCAGGTTCTCGGCGTGCTCCGGTCGCGGCTCGCGGCCGGTGCGGGACTGGTGCTGGTCAGCCACGACCTCGCGGTCGTTTCCGGTATCGCCGATCGCGTCCTGGTGCTGCGTGACGGCGAAGTGGTCGAGTCGGGGCCGACGTCGGAGGTGCTCCGTGCGCCGCGGCACCCTTATACGCGCAAGTTGATCGCCGCGGTCCCCACCCGGGAAACACGCGGATTCGCGCTGAGCTCGATCGGCGCGGCGGCCGACGGCGCCGGAGCTCTTCCACGGGTGCGGATTCCCGCGCACACCGTGGACGCCGGGGATACCGCCCTCGAGGTTTCGCACCTGACCAGGACCTACGGGCGGCCCGGCCGGAGCCGCGTCGTGGTCACCGCCGTCGACGATGTGAGTTTCACCGTCCGGCGCGGCGAAACACTCGGCATCGTCGGCGAATCCGGCTCCGGGAAGACAACGACGGTGAAGGCGATTCTCGGACTCGTCGCGCCGACCTCGGGTGAGATCCGGCTCGACGGGAGGCCGTGGAGTTCGCTGCGCGAGAGCGAACGCCGTAGCAGGCGCGAACAGGTCCAATTGGTGCCGCAGGACACGCTCAGTTCGTTCGATCCTCGATACACGGTCGAGCAGATCATCGCGGAATCACTGCTGCGCGCCTATCCGGACGAACACGCGCGGCGGCGGCGGATCCGCGAGGCACTCGACTGGGTCCGGTTGCCCGGCGCGATTCTGGATCGGCAACCTCAGTTCCTGTCCGGCGGCCAGCGTCAACGGGTCGCGCTCGCCCGGGCCCTGGCCCCCACCCCGCGAATCGTGGTGTGCGACGAGCCCGTATCGGCCCTGGATGTCTCCGTTCAAGCGCAGATCCTGGACCTCCTGCAGGAGTTGCAGGCCGAGCACGGGACGACCTTCGTCTTCGTGACCCACGACCTCGGTGTCGTACATCAGATCGCGGATCGGCTGCTGGTGATGAAGGACGGCCGGATCGTGGAGCAGGGCGATGTGGTGGAGGTCTTCGACAAGCCGCGGCACGAGTACACCCGCGAGCTGCTCGACGCCGTCCCGCGGATCTCGTGAGGGCCGCCCGGCAGCCCGAAGTATCCGAAAAAAGTCCGAGCACAACGAGAAGGTGAATCTGTGGCACACCGACCCGGGCTGATCCTCAGCGCGTTCGTCATGGGAGCCGGCCATCACGCGGCATCGTGGCGGCATCCGGCCGCGCCGGACGAGGCGGCGGAATTGACTCCCGCCCACTATGTCGACCTGGTGCGGATCGCCGAACGCGGCAAATTCCATGCGTTCTTCCTCGCCGATACGCTCGCGTTCTCACCGAACGTAGCGCTGAACGGGGTGAGCAACCTCGAACCGCTGGTGACACTCGCGGCGCTGTCCCAGCACACCGAACGCATCGGACTGGTCGCGACGATCTCCACGGCCTTCTACCCGCCGTACCACCTCGCCCGGTTGATCAACACCCTCGACCATTTCAGCGGCGGCCGATTCGGCTGGAACGTGGTGACCTCGACTTCCGACCACGAGGCCCGGAACTTCGGGTCGGCGCGGCTGGCCGAGCACGACGACCGATACCGCGCGGCGGCCGAACTCGTGGACGCGGTCGATCATCTGCTGCACTCCTGGGAGCCCGGCGCGGTGGTCCGTGATCGCGCGTCGGGCCGGTATCTCGATCAGGACCGGGTGGCGACCGAACCGAGCCGGATCGGGCGCTTCACCTTCGGCGGACCGCTGGACCTGCCCCGGTCGCCGCAGGGCAGACCGGTGATCGTCCAGGCGGGGAGGTCACCGGCCGGTATCGAGTTCGCCGGGCGGTACGCGGAGGTCGTGTTCACGGTGCAGCAGACGTTCCAGGAGGCGAAGTCCTTCCGTGACGCGCTCCGCGGCGCGGCCCGGGACGCGGGGCGTTCACCCGGCGATGTCCGCGTCCTGCCCGGGTTGTGGCCGTTCATCGGTTCGACCGAGGCCGAGGCCCGCAAGCTGTACGACGAACTGGAGGAACTCGTTCTGCCCGCTCAAGTGGCCCGGCAGATCGCCACCTTCACCGGGCTCGATCTGAGCGGATACGGCTACGACGAGATCCTGCCCGCACTTCCGGCGACCGGCTTCCAAGGACAGCAGGGCAGATACCAGACCTTGCGCGATCTCATCGACAGCGGCCGGAACACGCTCCGGAAATTGCAGGAGCAGTTCGGGACGAGTCGCGGTCATCAAGTGGTGATCGGGACTCCCGAGCAGATAGCCGATTCGATCATCGACTGGCACGACCGCGGTGCGGTGGACGGGTTCAGTATCCAGCCGCCCATCCTGCCGCACGGCCTGGCGCAGTTCGTCGACCATGTGGTCCCGGAATTGCAGCGCCACAAGGTTTTCCATGACGATTACCTGCCCGGGGCCCGGACCTTCCGAGATCAGTTGGGGGCTTCGCGCCGGGATCGGTCGCCGGAATCGGCGGATCCGGTGCGCCGGTCTGTGCCCGACGAGCCCGTCGGCGCGCACCGGTCCGGTTCGAGTTGACAAGTCGGTGAGCCTCTGACAACCTCGCCTCAGGTCATGAGTGCCAGCGTGAAGCCCCGGCTTGCTGGCCGGCAACCCTCCTCCGCGGTGGGGTGCCCCGGGTGACGACCTGGCCGCTGCTCGCCCGAGCGCGGCAAGCGCGGGCTCCGTTCACTCCCCGATCCGGAGTCCCTCGATCGAAGGGATTGCGTGATGACCGCTGTATACGACCCGACCTGCGCCCCGGCCCGGGTGTCCGGTGCCGACCTGCGGGTACCGCTGGTGCAGGGCGGGACCGGCGGCTACGCCAATTTCGACTACGCGGCCAGCGCGCCGGCGTTGGAGCAGGTCGGCGCGCGGGTCGCCGAGCTGCTGCCCTACTACGCGAGCGTGCATCGCGGCGCGGGCTACGCGTCCCGGATCTCCACCCAGTGCTACGAGGCGGCCCGGGAGTCGGTGCGCCGATTCCTGCGCTGCGCCGACGATCAAGAGGTGGTGTTCACCCGCAACACCACCGACTCGTTGAACCTGCTCGCCGGATGCGTCCCCGGCGAGACCGTGGTGCTCGATATCGAACACCACGCGAACTACCTGCCCTGGGACCGGCACGGCCGCCGGGTGGTGCCCGCGGCGGATACCCTCGCCGAGACGATCGACCGGCTGACCGCCGAACTGTGCGCGAAACCCGCCGCCCTGCTGGCGGTGACGGGGGCGTCCAATGTCACGGGTGAGGTGCTGCCGCTGGAGCGCCTGGCCGAACTCGCGCATCGGTACGGTGCGCGGATACTCGTGGACGCGGCGCAACTGGCCCCGCACCGCCGAATCGACCTGTGCGCCACCGGGATCGACTACCTGGCCTGCTCGGGTCACAAGCTGTACGCGCCGTTCGGCGCCGGTGTGCTGGTGGGCCGCCGCGACTGGCTCGACACCGCGCCCCCCTATCTGGCCGGCGGCGGCGCGGTCACCGCGGTCACCCGGGAGACTGCGATCTGGGCCGCCGCCCCACACCGGCACGAGGCGGGTTCTCCGAATGTGCTGGGCGCCGCGGCGCTGGCGGCCGCCTGCGAGGCGCTCACCGAGCTCGCCGGTCCGGCGCAAGCGCACGAGCAGGCACTCACCCACCGGCTGCGGACCGGACTGGAGGACATCGCGGGGGTGCGCTGTCTGCGGATCTGGCCGGACAGCGCCGATTGTGTGGGAATCGTCGCCTTCACCGTAGACGGATTCGATGCCGGACAGGTCGCGGCCTATCTGTCCGCGGAACACGCGATCGGTGTGCGCGACGGCCGTTTCTGCGCGCACCCGCTGCTGGCGCGGTTCGGTCTCGACGCCGCGTTGCGCGCGAGTATCGGGCTCGGTTCCACGGCCGCCGATATCGACCGGCTCCTGGCCGCCGTGCACGCGCTGGTCACCCGGGGACCGCGGTGGGACTACGCCTGTGCGGGCGGCCGCTGGGATCCGGTTCCGGAGACCCGCCCGGGTCTGGTCGCGGCAACGGCCGCCGGGGCGGGGCCGTGCACGATTTGAAGCCGTGCCCGATAGGACAAGGGTCGCGACCCGCGGGCCGCTGTACGAGGCAGCGAGCCCGAGCGTCCCTACCGAATCCGACTCACGACGGGGGTGACCCGATATGCCCATCGATATCGACATACTGACCGACGCAGCGGATCTGCGTGCCGCGCAGCAGGTGTTCCGGACCGCGATGGTCGGGGTGCCGCCACTGTCGGCGGAGTCCGGGGACGGGCTGAACGAACTCGGGCGCACACTCGGCGCCCGCGTCGCCGGCGAACTGGTGGGAACGGTCAATTCCTACACCAGCTGGCTGGTGGCGCCGGGTGGGGCACGGCTGCCGCATGCGGCGGTGACCCATGTGGGGGTGCTGTCGACATACGCGCGTCAGGGCATCGCGTCCGCGCTGCTGCGCCGGCAACTCACCGATATCGCCGAACGCGGAGAGGTCGTGGCGTCGCTGCGTGCCACCCAGGGCGGGATCTACGAGCGGTTCGGTTACGGCGTGGCGGGGTCGGCGGCCCGCTGTGAGATCGATGTCCGCCGGGCCCGCTTCCGTGACACCGTGCCCGCCGCGGGACCGGTCCGGTTGCTCACGCCCGCCGACGGCTGGGAGGTTCCCGCCAAGATCTATGCCACCGCCGACGTATCGTGGACCGGCGCCATCGACCGGCCCTCCCACTGGTGGCGATTGCAGCAACTGATGCGGGGCCACGGCCATGTCGCCGTGCACGGTGAACCCGGCGCCGAGGACGGATTCGTCCGCTACCGGGCCGATGAAACCACCGATTGGTCCCGCCGGCCGGAACGGACCGTGGTCGTGGACGATCTGGTCGCGACCACCCCCGCCGCGTACCTGGGGCTGGTCCGCCACCTGCTGTCCGCCGATATCGTCGACCGGGTGGTCCTGACGGCGACCGCGCCCGACGCCCCGCTGCGCCATCTGCTGACCGACGAGCGGGCCCTGCGGGTCACCGAGATCCGGGATGAGACATGGTTGCGGCTGATCGATGTCGCGGCCGCGCTGACACGTCGCGCCTACCGGCCCGGCCGCCCGGTCGTCCTCGCTGTCACCGACCCGCTCCTGCCCGCCAACACGGGGACCTACCGGATCGCGGACGGTGCGGTGACCGCGGTGGACGCTCCCCCCGACCTGAGTGCCGATATCGCGGCGCTGGCGGCGGCCTATCTCGGTGGCACCCGCTGGGGTCATCTGTCCCTCGCGGGCCGCGTCACCGAGCATCGGCCCGGCGCCGCGGCGGCCGCGGACGTGCTGTTCGGGGTGGCGGATCACCCGTTCAGCGGGACGTACTTCTGACAGTCGGCCCGGTGCGGGTGGCCGCGTAATGCGCCGCGATCTCGTCGCTGGTGGTGACCCATACGCCGGGATGTTCGACGATGTAGGCGAGCGCCTGATCGAGGTAGCGGGCCCGGAACGCCTGGCCGGTGACGAACGGGTGCAGTGCCAGGGCCATGACGCGGCCGCTGGTCGCCGATTCCTCCCACAACCGGTCGAGCTGGTCCCGGACGGTCCGGACGAAATCGGGTCCGGTGAGACCGGTGCCGAGGAACAGTGTGTTGTCGTTCAACTCCACCGAGTACGGCACGCTCAGCATCCCCGGGACCCGCAGCGGGTAGGGCTGGTCGTCGTTGGTCCAATCCAGGACGTAGTCGAGACCGAGCTCACGCAGCAGGTGCGGGGTGCGGAAACTCTCGCTGAGCGCGGGACCCATCCAGCCGCGCGGCCGGGTCCCGGTGGCCCGTTCGATGGTGGTGACCACGTCGGCGAGGTAGGCGCGTTCGTCCGCGGCCGAGAGTTCGGCCTGGAGTACGGAGTTGTTCTTGCCGTGCGCCAGCCAGGCCCAGTCGCGTTCCCGCCCGGCCTCGATGATGCGCGGATAGTGCTCGGCCACATCGGAATTGAGCAGCGCGCTGGCTCGGATGCCGTGGCGGTCCAGCGACTCCAGGATCCGCCAGAATCCTACCCGCGGCCCGTAATCGCGCCAGCCGTAGTTGAGCGGATCGGGGACCTGTCCCGCGGTGCCCGCGAAGATGCTGGTCGACGGCTGATCCACCTGATAGTGCTCGATATTGAGCCCCACATAGAACGCCACCCGCGCCTCGCCCGGCCAGCGGAGCGGATCGCGGTCGACGATGGCGCTGTAATCGAACAGTTCGTTGTCCATTCGCTTATCGTCAAAGGTTGACATCAATGTGAAGGTCAAGCGGTGAGGTGATGGGATGAGAATCGGGGAGCTGTCGCAACGCACGGGCACCTCGCGCCGGTTGCTGCGCTATTACGAGGACCAAGGGTTGATCGTCGCGCAGCGGTGTGCCAACGGCTACCGCAGTTACGACGAACGGTTCGTCGATCGGGTGCTGCAGATCCGAGGGCTGCTCGACGCCGGTCTGCCGACCCGCATCATCAAACAGATCCTGCCCTGCCTGGACAAGCCGCGCACCATCTATTTCCCGGACGCCACCCCGGAGATGCTGGCCACGCTCGAAGGGGAACGCGATCGGATGAGCGACCGGATCCACTGCCTGGAACGGAACCGGGACGCCATCATCGAATACCTGGCCGCGGTGCGCGAATACGGGACCGGTTGACGAAGCCGGCCGGTACGCTTCCGGCTCGCGGGCCTCGTTTCCGGCGACACCCCGTTGTGAGGCCGAACCGCGTCCCCCCGGGTGCCCGTCTGATGCGGTTGTGCTCCTGTACTAGTGCACATTCCGGTATCTCTCGCGGGGGACCACCGCGGGTGCCGCCCGGTTCCTACGGTGTGCACATGAGGTATTTGGAAGACCATTTCACCCCGGTCGAAGAAGAGATCACCGCTTACGACCTCCCGGTAACCGGCCGCATACCGGCCGAGCTCAGCGGCCGCTATCTGCGTAACGGCCCCAACCCGGCGAGTGTGGACGACGCCCGGACGCACATCTGGGGAATGGGTCAGGGCATGGTGCACGGGGTGCGCCTGCGCGATGGGCGTGCGGAGTGGTACCGAAACCGTTTCGTGCGTGTCCCCGGATACGCACCCATGGTGCATGTGATCGAACACGCGAAGCAGATATTCGCCCTGGCCGAAGGTGGATTGCCGCCGGCCCGGCTGGACGACGAGTTGAACACGGTCGGGTTCGCCGAGCTGGGCGGAACCGCTGATGGATTCACGGCGGGGGCGCACTCCAAGCGCGACCCGCTGACCGGAGAACTGCATTCGCTGTCGTATATGCCGGGACACGACTTCGTCCGATACACCGTGACCGACACGGCCGGAGCCGTGGCCGAGACCGTCGCGATCCCGATGACACGGACGCCGTTCCTGCACGACTTCGCGCTCACCGAGAACCATGTGGTGCTCTGGGATACGCCGCTGGGCTTCGACGGGTTCGAGTGCCGGTGGCTACCGCAGCACCCCACCCGGGTGGGCGTCATGGCGCGGTCCGGTGGTGACGTTCGCTGGCTCGATATCGATCCCGTCCATGTCAGTCACACGCTCAACGCCTATGACGACGAGAACGGCGTCGTCGTCGATCTGGTCACCGCGCAGGGCCCGTTCGATCCCGCCGACCCCGGGGCGATCCGGCCGGTGCTGGATCGCTGGACGATCACCCCGGACAAGGTCCACCAGCGGCGTATCGACGACCGACCGCAGGACTTCCCGCGCATCAACGACGCCTTCGCCGCCCGCCCGCACCGATACGGTTATTCCGCCGCGACGGCTCTGTACGGGATACCGTTCTCATCCGAGGGCGCACCCTCGGATGAGGTTTTCACCAACGCGCTGGTCAAGCACGATCTGCTGCGGGGGACCACGCAGGTGCACGCGTTCGGCCGGGACGAGGCGGTCGGCGAGGCGGTGTTCGCCGCGACCGGGCAGGCCGAAGACGAGGGGTATCTGCTCACCTACGTGCACGATCCACGCCGCGGCGCCGCGGACCTGGTGATCCTGGCCGCCCAGGATTTCACCGGTGAACCGGTCGCGCGCGTCCACCTGCCGGCCCGGGTGCCGTTGGGGCTGCACGGCAATTGGCTGCCCGACCGAGCAGGCGTGGCAGCATGAGGTCGTGAACGAGCCCCGCCCGCCGTATCTCCTGATCGTCGCCGACATAGAGCGGCGCATCACCGCGGGCGAGTTGCGACCCGGTGATCGAGTCCCCACGACCCGGGCGATCGTGCGGGAGTGGGGTGTCGCCATGGCGACGGCCACCAAGGCGCTGGCGACGCTCAAGGAGTCGGGCGCCATCGAGTCCACCTCCCGGGTGGGCGCCGTGGTCGCCGCCCGGCGATTGCCCGCGCGTTCCAGCGAGGGGCTCGACAGTGATCGTGTCGTGCGGGTGGCGATGGAGATCGCCGATGTGGGCGGTCTGGCCGCGCTCTCCCCCCGGAGGGTGGCCGCCGAACTCGGCGTCGCGACCGTGACCCTCCATCGGTACCTCGAAGCCGCGGCCGAACTTCCCTATTTGATCGCGGACGCGGCGTTCGCCGAGATCGACTACCCGGAGCCGCCACCGGGCTGGCGGTCGCACCTGCGGGTGGCGGCGCATCTGCAATGGGAGGCCTACCAGCGTCATCCGTGGCTGCCGCGGCTGGTCTCCATCACCCGGCCGGTCACGCTGCCGGGTCTGCTGGCCTACGGGGTGTGGACCTTGCGCGCGTTCGACGGCTCGGACCTGGACGCGCGTACCCGGCTGCACGCCTACGGCACCCTGGTGAACTATGTGCGGGGAACAGCGGTGAACATCGAGACCGAGGCGGTCGCCGAACTGGATTCGGGAATGACGAGCACGCAGTGGGGCACCGCGCGGCTGGCCGTCGACAGGCCGCTGATCACGCAGGTCACCGAGCCGGGAACAGAGCTGGATCTGGAGTCGCTGTTCGCCTTCGGTCTCGAGCGACTGCTCGACGGGATGACCGTTGTCATGGCGCCGCGCAGGTCTCTGCGGCCGTGAGCACGATCCGGTGGCCGGCGCATCGGGCCCCCGGTGCCGGGGCGGGCAGGCCGGTGTCGCCCAACCGGCTCTTTCCCGCGGCAGCCGATCGAACGATCATGGTCGGGATGCCCTCGGTTCGTTTCCGAGTGGCCGGGAAACAGCGGAGGACAGGATGACGATCACCCGGCGAGTCGATCGAAGCCGCCCTTTCGTGGCCCGCCGGATGAACGCGGTGGAGCAATTGCGCGCCGAGAAGAAGCCGTGGCGGCTCACCCAACTCGTCCTCGGGCTGGCGGGATACGGCATCTCGCTGACGCTGCTCGTCGAATCATCGCTGGGCGCGTCCAGCTGGAACATCCTCGCGGAAGGGGTGGCCCTGCATTCGGGCCTGACGTTCGGGCTGGCGACCAATATCATCGCCCTGGTCGTACTGGTCTTCTGGATCCCGCTGCGGGAACTGCCGGGACTCGGGACGCTGCTGAATGTCGTATTGGTCGGCGCCTGCGCGGATCTGAGCGCTTTCGTGCTGCCCTCGCCCGGCTCGCTACCGGGGCAGCTGCTGTACTACGTCCTCGGTCTGCTCATGCTGACCTGGTTCGACGCGGTCTACCTGGGAGCCCGCTTCGGCCCGGGCCCGCGCGACGGGCTCATGACCGGGGCGGTGCGGGTCTTCGGCAAACCCATCTGGATGGTGCGCACCGGAATCGAGGTGATCGTGCTGATCGTGGGATGGCTCCTCGGCGGAACCGTCGGTCTCGGAACCGTCCTGATCGCGGTGCTGATGGGCCCGCTCGTCCAGCAGTTCCTCCGCGTCACCACGGTGCGCCTCGCCGCTGACGAGCACGCTCCGGAGTCACCGGAAAGTGGTGAGAAACCGTTGGGCGGCCGGCCTCGAGCGCGTTCGTAGGCCAGGCTGTGACCAGGATCATGGCCGTCCGGCATCGACTGTGCCGTGACGGCGTGGAGTAGAACAGGAAGTTATGCGGAACGAGATGCTGATCGTCGAAGACGTGCTCCTTCTGATGCTCGACGACGAGACGGGAGTTCCGGCCCGAACCGGCGCCCTGCACTTGACCCTCGGCTGCGCTGTGCTGGTCGATCTCGCGCTTCTGAGCAGGGTCGAGATCGACGAGGCCGGTGCGGGTCCGGCCGGTCCCGAAGTACGCGCGGTCGGGGACGGCGCACTCCCGGATCGCCTGCTCCAGTCGGTCTACGACAAGCTCGCCGAGCGACCGCGGGGCATCCAGTCCTTGCTCCCCGGCATCGGCGGTGGCCTCTGGAAACCCGTGATAGACCGTCTCATCGAACGCGGACTCGTTCGCCGCGAGAGCAAACGGCTGCTGGGGGTGTTCCGTACGACCAGCTGGCCGGCCGAGGACACCCGGCACGAAGACGCGCTGCGACAGCGGATCAGCGCCGTGCTGGAGGGCGGCCAGAGCCCGGACGCGCGCACCGCGGCGGTGATCGCGCTCCTCTCGGCGAGCGGCGCGCTGACCGATATCCGGCCCGCGCTGCCCTGGTCGGACGAGATCCGCGAGCGCGCGAAGAACCTCGAGCAGGGTAGTTGGGGCGCCGCGGCCGTGAACGCCGCCAGGACCCGGACCGCCGCGGCCATCGCCGTTTCCAGCGCCACCATGGCGATCACGACGGTCACCTAGTCGGTCGGTTCGGGAGAACTGCGTCGTGCGCGTCCCGGCCGCCATCGGGTGATCGCCACTCCGCCCAGGCACAGTACGCCGCCGGCGAGGGCGAGTGGGCCGGGGACCTCGCCGAGAACGATCCACGCCAGCACCACGACGAGCGCCGGCACCGCGTAGGTGGTGGCGCCCACCTGCCCGGCGGTCATCCGGGCGAGAGCGTATGCCCAGGTGGTGAAGGCGATCGCGGTCGGGAAGACGCCGAGGTAGATCAGGCTCAGCGTCGCGGACAGCGGTGCCGCGGCGGCTTCCTCGAGCAGCTGCCCGGCGAACGGCAGGCAGGCGATCGTGCCCACGACGCATCCACCCGTGGTCACCTGCAGGGCCGAACCCTGGACGAGCGCGGGTTTCTGCACCAGCACCGCCACCGCCCAGGCCGCGGCCGCGATCACGCACAGCGCGACGCCGAGCAGCGTCGCCGCACCCGCGGAGCTGGACATCCCCACCACCGCCGCGCCGGTGAACGACACCGCGATCCCGGCCATCAGCCGTATCGGAAACCCCTCGCCGAGAAAGAATCCGCCGAGCAGGGCGATGAGCACCGGCCCGGTGTTGATCACCAGCGCCGCGGTGCCGGCGTCGAGATGCTGCTCGGCCCAGTTCAACGCCACCATGTAGACCGCGAACCACAGCAGTCCGGAAACGACGATCCCGCGCCAGGTGGAGCGCGGCGGCGGACCGTGACCGGCCATGAGCAGGATCGTCACCAGGACCACCGATCCCGAGAACAGCCGGCCCAGTGCGAGCGCGCCCGGCGAGAAGTCCGCTCCGGCACTTCGTATGAAGACGAAGGCCGACGCCCACAGTACGACGGTGACGGCCGCGGCGAGTGCCGGACGCGCTCGCCCTGGACGCAGGTCCGATGTCATATACCGAACTTAGGATCCGCACCTCGCAAGATGCCACGGGATTGCGTGGACCGGCGGTCGCGCGGCGGATCACGCTGCTGTCGCCGCGGACCGGTGATCTCAGCATTCGGGCGGCGGGGAGTTCACGCACCGCATCCGCGCGGTACCTCCGGGGTCGGGATCGTGGAGCCGGCGTCGGTGAGCTCCTCGCACCGGTCGACTGCTGCGGGGCGCATGCGAACTCCATTGTGCTGCTGCTGATCTCGGGCAGGTTCGATCGATGGGTTTTCAGCGGGACGTCACGGGTATTCTTGTAGGTCATATGTTCAGTGGGCATCAATCGTCACCTGTGTGTAGGGTTCCAGAAATCTGAAACACTCATGAAACAGGGTAGGCGTAGTGATCGGTATCGACGGATGTCTGGAACGAATCATGGGCATCCCCGGCGCGCGCAGCGTGACTTTGGTGGACGGGGCCAGCGGTCTCGCGGTGGCCGCGGCGGGACAGCACGAGCTGGTCGATCAACACGAGGACGCGGCGGCCACCACGGATGTGGTGCGGGCAGTACTCGGTTGTCCGGCACTGGCGACCGGTGGAGACGATGACGACGTCAACGAGATCATCGTCTGCGGCAGCGGCGGATATCACCTGTTGAACCTGGTGGACGGCGATTTCGACGGCCGCCTGTTCGTCCACGTGCTGTTCGACGAGGACACCGGCAATCTGGCGATGTCCCGATTCCAGTTGCGCGGCATCCTGGCCGAACTGGCCGAGGACGGTCATGGGCGTTGAGCTCGCGGACGAGCTGCGACGGTTGGAAGACGAGGGGCGGACCGGCGTACTGCATGCGGGGGACGGAGTTTTCCACCTCGCCGACGGCGCCATCGCCTCGGCCGCCTGCTCGCGTACGACCGGACTCGACCGGCTGGTGGTCGAGGCCGGAGTCGCCAGCGCCGAGGACTGGCAGCGGGCGGGCGCCGGTGACCCGGGCCCGATCCTGGGCCGGCCGCGCCTGGAAACCCTGGCCCTGCTCTCGGTATTCGATGCCGCCTATTTCCTGCTGGCCACCCCGGTCGTCCCGGAATTCCGGGACGCGCCCCCGCACTGGCTGGCGGGTGTCTGTCATGTGCGGCCACGGGCGCTGGTACGCGAATGCGTGCGCCGGGGAGATCCGGCGTCGGGGCCGTGGCCCGTGGAACTGGTCGACCGCGCCGCCGTCGTCCCGGTGCGCCGCGTCCGGCGGCGGCGCGTGGTGCTCACCGGAAGTCAGGCCGAGATCCTGGCGGCGGCGGACAACCAGCGCAGTATCACCGGAATAGCCCGTGACCTCGGCCGAACCGCGTACGGCTGCCTGGAGGCGGTGCGGGACCTGACCACTGCCGGGCTGATCGAACCGCCCTTGGGCGCACCGGCGTCCGGCGCGGGGCGACCGGCCGCCGAACCGGTCGCGGACCCGCCGTTACGGCGCCGGGTCCGGCACTCCACACCGGTTCCCGAAGCGGACGACTGGGAACCGGTGGACCAAGACCTGCTCATCCGCCTCCGTGCGGCTCTGGAGGACCTCGCGTGACGGCGCGCAAGAATTTGCTGGGAGAACTGATGGGGAGGCTGACCAAGGTGCCGATGTCGGGACCCGAACCGAATACCGCGGTGACGGCGGAACTGTGGGCGCTGCGGGAGCGTGTGCCCCGGTTGACCGGTGCGCTGGTGGCGTCGAGCGACGGCCTGTTGGTCACACACGACCTACCCGCCCATATCGAGCCGACCGGAATGGCCGCGCTGTCGGCCGCTCAGCTGTCGCTGTCGGCCCGGCTGGCCGACACCGCGCACGGCGGCGGGTTCCAGGAAGTGGTGGTGGACGGCACCGGGGGCCACGTGGTGATCTACGCGGCCGGCTGGGCGTCGTTGACCGTGCTCGCGTCCCCCGAGGTGAACATAGGCCGGTTGCACCTGGAGTCGCGCCCGGTCGCGCGCCGGATCGCCGCACATCTGTCCGCCGTGGCGAAAGACCCGGCAAACAATGGAAGAACCTAGGAAGAACGAACTCCACCCGAGAGGAACGACCCTTGTCCGATATGGATTTGGCACTCAAGGACATGATGTCGATCGAGGGCGCGCTCGGCGCGGCCGTCGTCGACTACAACAGCGGTATGGCGCTGGGTACGCTCGGCAGCTCGAAAGCGCTGGATCTGAACGTCGCCGCGGCCGGTAACACCGAGGTGGTCCGGGCCAAGCTGCGCACCATCGAACAGCTCGGGCTGCAGGAGGACATCGAGGACATCCTGATCTCGCTCAGTAGCCAATACCACCTGATCCGGCCCATGACCGGACGCAAATCGCGGGGCCTGTTCCTTTATCTCGCGCTCGACCGTGGCCGCGCCAACCTGGCGCTGGCCCGGCACCGGCTCCGCGGGATCGAAGAGGAGCTCGAAGTCTGAGCCAGTCGGCGAACCGGCCGAGGTAGCAAAGACGATCGCCTGTCCGCGGTGCGTCGGCCGCACGAACGTCACGGGCCCGGCTCCGGATCGTGTGCCCCGACCGACCACCCCGGGCGGTCGGGGGTAGGTCGGGGGCGTACCGACCGCGCGCCATGATCCGCGCACCGGGTCCGGCAGGGTCATCGGCGCCGCTCGATGGCGCGAACGAGTTCCTGCACTGTCGAATCGGCGGCGAGGCGGCTGTCGAGCACGGTATTGATCGCGCCCCGCAGCAGCGCGTAGGGCTGCCAACCGCTCGGCGCGATGGTGCGTGCGGCCCGGCGCCCGATGCCGTCGGCGATGGTGCGCGCCGCGTGTTCGGCGGTGATCCGCACATTCAGCGGCCACGGCAGCAGATCGTTGATCCGCCGGCCCAGATCGTCGGCGTCGAGCACATCGTGGGTCATCGAGGTCTCCACGACGCCGAAATAGGCGATTCCGGCGGTGGCGCCCGAGCCACCCAGTTCCACCCGTAGCGCGCGGCCCAGCTGTTCGACCGCGGCCTTGCTCACCATGTAGGGGGAGCCTCCCATCCCCGGGGCGAACGCCGCGCACGAGGACACCAGCACCACATGACCCCGGGACCGCACGATATGGTCGAGCGCCGGATGCACGGTATTGAACACCCCGGTGAGATTGATGCTCATGACCCGATCGAAATCGGCCGGGTCCATGGTCCGGATCGTGGCGGGCACAGGCGTGACACCGGCATTGGCGACCACGATGTCCACGCCGCCGAACCGATCGACGACCTCGGCGATCACCTCGTCCATCCGGCCGCGATCGGCGACATCCGCGCCCACTCCGTGCGCACGGGAGCCCAGATCGTGTGCGGTGCGCTGCGCGGCGCTCTCGTCGATATCGACCACTACGACCACGGCGCCGCGCCGGTGCAGAATCGTCACCAGCTCGAGGCCGATACCCTGCCCGGCGCCGGTGACCAGCGCTACCTTGCCCTTCACGTCATAGGTGGCGGAGGTGAGCCAGCCCCGGGGATCGGGCAGCGTCGGTCTCATCGGGTCACCTCGTAGGACTCGGTATCGAATCGTCTGGTGCGCCGCCGGTATTCGAAGCTCCAATTCGGGTAGAGGCCCGCGTTGCCGCCGTCGGAGGTGGTGTAGTAGCTCTGGCATCCACCGGTGAGCCACACTGTGTCGGCGCTGCGCCGGGCCATCTCCTCGACGAAGGCGTCCTGGGTCGCCTGCCGTACCTCCACCCGGCTCGCGCCGCGATCGCGCAGCGTGGTCAGCGCGTCGACGATGTAGCAGATCTGCGATTCGAGCATGAAGATGGCGGACTGGTTTCCGGCAGCGCCGAAAGGACCCAGGGTGCAGAAGAAGTTGGGGAACCCGGCCATCGCCGCGCCCAGATAGGTCTGGGGCCGCTGGTGGTAGAGGTCGGCGATCGAGTCGCCGTCCCGGCCGACGATCCGCTCGAACGCGGTGGGGATCGAGGTGAAGCCGGTGCCGTAGATGATGGTGTCGACGGGGATCTCGGCTCCGGCGCGGGTCAGGATGGAGCGCGGCCGCACTTCGGCGATACCGTCGGTGACCACGTCGACGTTGTCGCGGTCCAGGGCCGGCAGGTAGGCGTCGGAGAAGATCGCGCGTTTACAGCCGATCACGTAATCGGGCGTGGCCTTGCGGCGCAACCGTGGATCGCGGATCTGGCGGCGCAGCTGGAGGCGGCCGAGCATCTCGTACGGGTGGCGGAAGCGATTGTCGACGAAACCCACCAGGCCGAACCCCTCGATCAGGGTGTACCAGGTACCGCGGACGGCCTTCTGCGCGAGCGGGACGCGGCGCAGCAACGCGCGCTCCAGACCGAGGGTCGGCCGATCCATCCGCGGCACGATCCACGGCGCGGACCGTTGGAACACCGTCAGCGCGGCTACTTTCGGCTGGATCTCGGGAACGAACTGCACGGCGGACGCTCCGGTGCCGATCACGGCTACCCGCTGTCCGGTGAGGTCGTGGGTGTGGTCCCAGTGCAGCGAATGGAACGCGGTGCCCTCGAAGCTGTCGATACCGGGCAGCTCGGGGTACTTGGCCTCGGCGAACACCCCGGCCGCGGAGATGAAGTAATCGGCGGTCAGCGGGCCGCGGGAGGTCTCGATCCGCCATCGGCGGTGGTCTTCGTCCCAGCGGGCCTCGTTCAGTTCGGTGCCGAGCCGGATATGGCGCACCACATCGTGTTCGGTGGCGACCCGGCGCAGATATTCGAGGATTTCGCGCTGCTTGCCGTAGGTCCGCGACCAGTCCGGATTAGGGGCGAAGGAATAGCTGTACAGCTGGGACGGAACATCACAGGCGCAGCCCGGATAGGTGTTGGCCTGCCAGGTTCCGCCGAGATCGGCGGCCCGCTCGAGCAGGATCAGATCGTCGAAACCGGCCTGCCGCAGCTTGATCGCCAGCCCGATACCGCCGAAACCGGCGCCCAGTACGACGATGCTGCGGTGTTCGACGGTGTCGTGGCTCATCGGCGTGCTCCCACCGGATCGGCGCCCACCCGGCGGGCGGCGCCGCCGGCGATGGTCTTGGTGACGAACCGGTTGACCGGGCTCGCCGCCGCCAGCAGCGGTCGCAGCGGCGCTGCCCCCTCGAGGGCGAACGTCCAGATCAGACGGGTGCCCGTGGCCAAGGGGAGCAGGGTGATGTCCTCGGCGAACCGGCTCAGCCCGGGTATCGAGGCGGCGTCGACGGTGAAGGTCATCCGCGACCCCTCGTCCCAGCGGTAGAACCGCTCGTCGAGCCGGAGGATGCCGCCGAGTGTCATCTCGCGGGTGGTGCCCACGCCGAACGGCCGCGGCGAGGTCCAGCGCGCGGCCGTGATCACCGGTGACCACGACACCAGCGCGTCGTCCGCGACCAGTGCGTCCCATACCCGCTCCACCGGGGCCGGTATGTCGACGATATGGGTGTAGCGGCGGTCGGTGGTGTCGAGGAAGGTGTCATCGGAGGGGGAGAGGGGGAATCGTGCGGTCATGGAGCCGGGCCTTTCGAAGTCAGAGATCGAGTACCAGCGGTCCGCCGGCCGAACGGGACACACAGGTCAACATGTGTCCGAGGCGGTCGCGCTCGCTCAGCAGCCGGTCGCGGTGGTCGATCTCGCCGGCCGTGACGCGGGTTCTGCAGGTGCCGCAGAACCCTTGGCGGCAGGAGTAGACGGCAGCGGGCTGTACCCGCCGGATGGCGTCGAGGGTCGTTTCGGTCGCACCCACCCGCACGCGGCGACCGGATCGGGCCAGCGTGAGGTCGAATTCGTGCCCGTCGAGCACCGGCGCCGCCGAGAAACGTTCGGTGTGCAGCGATCCGGTGGGATTCAGGGTGAACAGACAGCGCTGGGCCGCCTCCAGGACCGGCGGTGGTCCGCAGACGTACACCGCGGCGCCGGGTGCCGCGGTCGCCAGCAGGGCCGGGATATCGGCTACCCCGGTCTCGTCGTCGGGCCGGATCTCACAGTCGCCGGGCAATTCGTCGAGGAAGGGCATGGTCTCCCGCGACCGGCCCAGATACACCAGTCGGCCGCGCGACCCGGCCGCGTGCGCCATCGGCAGGATCGGGGTGATACCGATACCGGCGGCCACGAACAGGTACGACGGCGCGGAATCGACGAAGGTGAACGCGTTGCGCGGGCCCCGGATCCGCAGCAGGTCACCCGGCCGCAGCTCGTGGACCTCGCGGGATCCGCCGCCGCCGTCGGGGATGCGGCGCACCGCGATCCGGTAGCGGTCCCGTTGCGCGGGGTCACCGCACAGCGAGTACTGGCGCTGCCGTCCCGAGGGCAGGAAGAGGTCCAGATGGGAGCCGGGCCGCCATGCCGGCAGCTGCTCTCCGCCCGGCCGCGCCAGGGTCAGCGAGACGACATCGTGCGCCTCGGCGCGCACCTCGCGCACCGCGACCTCGAGGTCGAAGCCGCTGCGGCGCACCGGGTTCGGCGGTGAGAGGGCGGGGTTGGTGAAGACCTTCTTGTACGCGTCCACCGCGAGACCGAGCAACCGCAGACTCGCGGGCGCGGTGGTCATGAGCGGGCCGCGGGTGAATGCGCCAGATAGCGCAGCGCGTTGTCCATCGACCCGAGTTGGGAGGGGTGGAAGCCGGGCCGCAGGTAGCGCGGCATCTCGGTGATGAAGGTGGTGAAGCTGGGGATCACGCCCCGCAGGGTCGCGCTGACGAACTGCCGGCCCCAGAACCGTCCTTTTGCGGGGCTCGGGTCCTTGCGGTAGAGGTATGCGGTGGAGATCACGAACAGGGGCAGCAGCAAACCGCTGGCGAGCAGGCCGGTGCGGAGGCGTCGGGCGTATCCGCCGTCGACATGCATATAGGCGTCGAACACCACGCTGCGATGTTCGACCTCTTCCGCGCCGTGCCAGCGGACCAGATCCAGCATCGTCGGGTGCATACCGAGTTCGGCGAGGACTTCGGATTCGAGCAGCCATTCGCCGATGACCGCGGTGAAGTGCTCCATCCCGGCGAACAGGCCGAGGCGTTCCTTGAGCCACTCCTGTTCGGCGCGACCGGTCAGTCCGTGGTCACCCAGTACCCGGTCGACGAGCCAGCCGATCTTCTCGACATACGATTCGACGTCCAGGCCGATCGCTTGCAGATGCTGCCGCGCGCCCTCGTGGCTGCTGGCGTGCATCGACTCCTGGCCGATGAACCCCGCCACCTCTTCACGCAGGCGCTCGTCGTCGATATGCGGGAGGGCTTCGGCCAGGCAGGTGGCCATGGCCCGCTCGCCCTCGGGCAGCACCAGGTGCATCACATTGGTGACGTGGGTCGCCAGCACTTCTCCCGGGATGTAGTGCATGGGAACCGTCGAGAAGTCGAAGTGCACGTCTCGGGCGTGGATCGCGTGCGCTTCCTCCCGGTAGGAGCGCGTCGTCGCACCGTCATCAGCCATACGCCGACCGTACAATGCAACATATTGCTTTGCAATGTTGTCGCAACGAATTCTTTGAGATTGTTGCAGAATCGCCCATCGCTGCTAGCGTGGTCCCGTGTCCGCCCCCGCTCCTACCTCGAAAGACCGCTCCGCCGCCGACAGTATCGAAGTGCGCATCCTGGACGCGGCTCGCGTGCAGTTCGAGCGGCTCGGCGTGAAGAAGACGACGATCGGAGACGTCGCCCGGCAGGCCGAAGTCGACCGCGGCACCGTCTATCGGCGCATCGGATCCCGTGACGATCTCGTCCGCGCGGTCAGCGCCCGCGAAGTGCGCGAATTGCTCACCGAACTCGAGGGCATACCCGCTCGCCACGAGAGCATGGAGGCGATCGTCGCCGATATCTTCGGCACGGTGATCACGCGGTGGCGGGAGCACGCTTTGATCAATCGCGTCCTCGCGCTGGAACCCGGGCGGCTGCTGCCCTATGTCACCACCGAAGGCGGGCCCTTCTTCACCATGGCGGTCGGCACGACCGCCGCCATCCTGACCGAGGCGCTGCGGCAGCGGCAGTTGCCCGAGACTCCCGACTTCACCACTCGGATCGAGATCGCCGCCCGGATCGTGCACTCGCTGATCCTGCAGCCGGTCGGTGCGATCGCCCTGGAATCCGAGGAGCAACTCGCCGCATTCGCCCGTGCGTACATCGCGCCGCTGATCCTGGGGTGACCTGGTGCCCGATCGTCGTCCCCGGTCTCCGATCGGACAATTCCGGAGGGCATCGGGGTGCAGGCCTCGCCCAACTGGTAGTCCAGCCGAGGTGCTCGCGGTGTTCCGGAACGGCTGACGGGCGCCCGGCGCCGCTCTGCGCACCGCTCACGCGATGGGTGGTCCGGCCGGTGCTCACCTATGCCTTCGGCCGGGTGCTCGACGCTGCCGGTCGTGACCTCACCGTTGGCCCGACCGCCTGAGTCGCACGGAGGTCTCACCGGCGTCCGAGGCGGTCGATCCGCCCGACGCGCTCGGCGCCGGCCCGGGGCTGCTTGCCCCGGACGTAACACCCTGGATCCGCCACGGCCACCTCCGGCCGCGGAATCACGTCCGGGTGGCATCGCGGAACAGGGTGTTCGAGATAGCGGTGGCGGTGACGCGCGCGAGGTCGGCGAGGAAGGGTATCCGCTCGGGAATCATCAGCTCGGTGGTCCCCCGGACACCGAGCGCGAAACGGGCGTGGCCGTTCGTGTCGAGCACGGGAACGGCGATGATGCGGTAGCCCCATTCGGTCTGCTCGTCGTTGATCGCGTAACCGGCCGCGTGAGCGAGTTCGAGTTCGGCGCCGAGTGATTCGGCGTCGGCAGGCGTGCGGTCGGTGCCCTGGTGGTACGGGAGGGCGTCGAGTTCTTCCCGGGTCACCGGCGACCAGGCGAGCAGTGCCTTACCGAGGGCGCTGGCGTGGAGCGGAAAGCGGACCTCGGAAAGGTTGTGCCCGTGCGCCTCTCGCCACCGTGTGAAGACCAGGTTGAGGGCATCGGTACCGTGCCGCGTCGCCAGTGAGACCGCGGTGCCGGTTTCCGCGGCGAGCTGCTCGATATGAGGTTCGGCCAAATAGATCAGATGCCGCCGGTAGGAGAGCCGGCCGTACTCGGCCAGCGCGACACCGAGACGGTATCGGCCGGTCCGTTCGTCCTGTTCGACGAACTCCGATTCGAGGAGTGCCTGCAGTAGCCGGTGGGTCGTGCTCATGGGCAGATTCTCGGCGCGCGCGATATCGGTGACGCCCAGTTCGATATCGCCCTGGAAGCACCGCAGTACGGCGAGCGCGCGAGAGACCGTCTGCAGTCCCGGCTGGTTGACCGCCACGTGTTGTCCTTTCGGGGCGACCCGCGGCCGTTTCCGCGAGCCTGTATTCCGATCACCGGAATACTAGCGGGGAGTCCGAGGTATCGGCCCGGGTGCGGTACGCGGATATTCCAGGTTGCCAGAGCGAAATCGGCTGATGCACGAATATTGACCGAGGTCAACTATTCCGATTTCTGGAATGCGATGTGTTGCTCGAAGTTGCCTGGGATCTCTAGCGTGACCGTGTTCGATACGTCAGTTCCGGGAGACGGCCGCCGCCGAGCGGTGCCCCCGGATTGTTGGAAAGAAGCCCATGACTGCAGTCGAGTCCCGCCGCCACCCTCCCGGCGCACCGGCATCCCGGATCGGCGCGGTCGGCGCACTGCCGGAAGGGTTCCGGGCGGTCGGGCATTCGGGTCTGGTGGTGTCGGAAGTGGGGATCGGGGCCAGCACATTCGGCCGGACCGGCATGATCGCCGACACCCAGGACGCGGTCGATCGGATCGTGGGCCGTGCCCTCGATCTGGGGATCACCTACTTCGATGTGGCCGATGTCTACGGCGATCACCCCGGGCAGAGCGAGACCATGCTGGGCAAGGCCCTGGGCGGCCGTCGCGACCAGGTCGTCATCGGCACGAAATTCGGAATCGGCCTGTCGGGCCTCAACGGTCCGGACTGGGGAGTCCGCGGATCGCGCCGCTACATCCGGTCGGCGGTGGAGGCGTCGTTGCGCCGGCTCCGGACCGATTGGATAGACCTCTACCAGATCCATACGCCGGACCAGGTGACGCCGATCGAGGAAACCCTCTCGGCGCTCGACGATCTGGTGCACGAGGGAAAGGTCCGCTATCTCGGCAACTCGAATTTCGCGGGCTGGCAGGTCGCCGACGCCGAATACACCGCCCGCCTCAACGGGCTCACCCGGTTCGTCTCGGCCACCAACGAGTACAACCTGCTCTGGCGTGAGCCCGGCAAGGAGCTGCTCCCGGCGCTCGCCGCGTACGGGCTGGGCTTCTTCCCCTATTTCCCGTTGCAGAACGGGCTGCTCACCGGAAAGTACCGGCGCGACAGCGTTCCGGCCGGTCGCAAGATCACCAACCTCAAGAAGCATCTGCTGGACGCCGCGCCGTGGGACGCCCTCGATCGCTACACCGAGTTCGCTCGCGCTCGTGGACTGACCCCGACGGCCCTGGCCTTCGGCTGGCTGCTCGCCCAGGAACCGGTATCGAGCGTGATCGCGGGAGTCACCGAACCGGACCAGCTCGACGACAATCTCGCCGCTTCCCGGTGGCGGCCCACCTCGGCCGAGTTCGCGGAACTCACCGCCCTGTTCACCGGTGACCTCAGCGGCGCGCCGGGCCAGGTCACGGGGACTGCGGCACATGTCTGAGCACCACCATCTTCCAATCCACGCAGAGGCAGATATGAGCGTCGATCCCGCACCCGACCGGAGCCTGCACCTCGGTTACATGTACTGGTCCAACGGCACCCATCCCGCGGGCTGGCGGCTACCCGAGGCCGTCCACGACCGCGGGTTCGACGGCGGATACCTCGTCGAGCTGGCGCAGCTCGCCGAATCCGCCAAGTTCGATTTCTTCTTCTTCGGTGACCGGCTCGCCACCGGTCCGGAGTACCAGTTCACCAACACCTCGGTGCTGGCCCGCATCGAACCGTTCACCGCGGCGAGCTACATCGCGACCTCGACCAGCCGGATCGGCATCGTGGTCACCGCCAACCCGACGTACTACGAACCGTTCAACCTGGCCCGGCTCACCGCCTCGCTCGACCACATCTCGGCCGGGCGCGCCTCGTGGAACATCGTCACCGGCGCCGATCACCGGGCCGCGGCCAACTACACCCGGACCGAACACGGTGACGCCGCCACCCGCTACGACCGGGCCGACGAATTCGTCGGCGTGGTACGCGATCTGTGGGACAGCTGGGAGGACGACGCCTTCGTCCGCAATGCGGAGACCGGCGAGTTCGTCGTGGCCGATCGTATCCATCCGGTGCACCACCGCGGCCGATCGTTCCGGATCCGCGGGCCCCTGAACATGGCCCGGCCGCCGCAGGGGCAGCTGGTGGTCCTGCACGCGGGCACCTCGGACCGGTCGCGTGACCTGGGTGCGCGGGAGGCGGATGTCCTGTTCGCCGCGGCCGCGACCATCGAACAGGGCAAGGGCTACGCGGCCGATATCCGCCGCCGTGCGGTCCGATTCGGCCGGGCGCCGTCCGAGCTCGCGATCCTGCCCGGTCTCACCCCCATCGTCGCCGCGACCCGACAGGCGGCGCGCGAACTCTACGACCGGCTCAACGACCTGATCGTGCTGGACGACGATATCCGCTACGGCGGCGCCGATCCCGTGGAGTGGACGGCGGGCGCCGCCGCGCCGCGGGAAGCGCAGGGTCCGGGTTCGCGCAATCTCGGGGCCCTGTCCCAGCGAGTCGGCGCCGATCTCACCGACCGGCGGCTCGGCGATGCGCTGGACGACGGTACGGCGGCGCGGTTCACGGCCGCCGGTCGCGCGCTGCTGAACACGACGGCGGCCCGTACCGGGCGCGCGGTCGGCGGCAGTGCGCCGCTGACCGTCCGCGACCTCCTCAACACCCATATCGTGGGTGGGCACGTGGTGGTCGGCGACCCCGTCGATATCGCCGACTACATCCAGGCCTGGTTCGAATCCGGCGCCTGCGACGGCTTCAACATCCAGTCCGCCTACCTCACCGAACAGTTCCGGACTTTCGCCGAACACGTCGTTCCCGAACTGCAGCGGCGCGGACTGTTCCGCACCGAGTACACGGGCCACACTCTGCGCGAACATCTCGGATTGAGCCGGCCCACCAACCGCTGGGCCCACCAGAACACTCGAGCTGGAGGACAGTGACCCATGTCCGGAAAACAGCGGGAACTGCACCTGGGACTCATGTTCTGGGCCACGGGCACCCACACGGCGGGCTGGCGATACCCGGGAGCCAGATCGGACGGCGCCTTCGATATCGGGTTCATACAGGAAGTCACCCGGCTGGTCGAGGACGCGAAGTTCGATTTCCTGTTCCTCGGCGACCGGCTCGCCACCGACCCGGCGCTGGCCAAGACGAATCCGGCGCAGATGTCGCGGATGGAGCCGTTCACCGTCGCGTCGGCGATCGCGGCAGCGACCTCGCATATCGGGATCGCGGTGACCGCCAACCCCACCTACTACGATCCGTACACGGTCGCGCGGCTGACCGCCTCCCTGGACCATCTCAGCGGCGGGCGCGCGGCATGGAATCTGGTGACCGGCGCCGACGGCGCCGCGGCGTACAACTTCAGCCGCGACGGGCACTGGGATACCGAGAAACGCTACGACTGGGCCGATGAGTTCGTCGAGGTCGTCCGGGATCTGTGGGACAGCTGGGAGGACGACGCGTTCACCCGGGACAAGTCCGGCGGACGCTATATCGACGAGTCGAAACTGCACACCATCGACCATGTCGGAGAACACTTCTCGGTGAAGGGGCCGCTGAACGTGGCGCGGCCGCCGCAGGGCCAGGTCGTGCTGCTGCACGCGGGCACCTCCGATCGTTCGCGGGAACTGGGCGCGCGGGAAGCCGATGTCATCTTCGCGGGTCAGCCGGACCTCGAATCGGCCAGGGAGTACTACGCCGATGTGAAGTCGCGGGCGGCGCGGTACGGCCGCGGCCCCGACGAGATCCAGATCCTGCCCGGCCTGAGTGTGGTCGTGGCGCCCACCACCGCGGCGGCCGTACAGGTCTATGACCGCCTCAACGCGCTGGTCCCGCTGGATCCGGAACACGAAACCGTGGACTCGGTGCGGTTCGGGGGGCTCGGCCAGGGGTTGAAACGCAATCTCGCCTCGGTATCGCAGGTGCTCGGTGTAGACGTCACCGATCGGACGATCCACGATCCGGTCGCGCAGGAGGTGTTCGACGGGTCCGGCGACGCGGGACGGAAAGTGTTCGCGGGCATCACCGCGACCACGCGGCGAACCGTCGCGGGCCCGGAACCGATCACCTATTTCGACCTGATCAACGGCATCACTGTCGGATCCCGGACCGTGGTCGGTGACCCGATCGAGATCGCCGACCATATCCAGCTCTGGTTCGAGCAGGACGCGGCCGACGGCTTCAATATCTTCCCCGATTTCGTGCCCGGTTCGGTGCGGGCCTTCACCGAGCTGGTGGTTCCCGAACTCCAGCGCCGCGGCCTCTTCCGCATCGACTACGACGGCACCACCTTCCGCGACCATCTGCGGCTCGGGCGGCCCGGCAACCGTCATCGCGGCCCGGGTCCGGCTCTGACAGAACCGAACTGAAAGGACCATCACGGTGGCTCTCGATCAAGCCGAGGCACTGGCCGGCCCGACGGCCGCAGCGCCGCCCCGGACGCCGGCGCGGACCGGGCGGTTGCGGTCCGCGGTCGCACCGCGCAACCTGGCCGTCGTGGGCGGCCAACTGGCCGTGGTGATCGCCGCGCTGTCGATCCTGCAGTGGCTCGTCGACTCCGGCCGGGTGGGCGCGATCTATCTGGCCTCACCGACCCAGGTCCTGGCGGTGTTTCCGCGGCTGATCACCGAGGAACATCTTTTCGGCAATCTGCTGATCACCCTCTACGAGGCGGCTGTCGGTACGTTGCTCGCCTTCGTGTTCGGCGTGGCGACCGGAATCTATATGGGGCTGTCGCATACCGCCGAACGTTTCCTCAACCCGTTCGTCGGCGCCACCATGGCCGTCCCGAAGGTCACGATCATCCCACTGCTCACGCTCTATCTGGGCGTCGGCGTCAACCACAAGATCGTGATCGTCTTCCTGTTCGGCTATTTCATGTTCGTCTTCAACACCATCGCCGGTATCAAGCAGGTGCAGGAGAGCCATCTGAAGGTCGCCCGCGCGAACGGGGCGTCCCGGTGGCAGACGATCGTGAAGGTGATCCTGCCGTCCGCGTCGCCGAGTATCGTCGCCGCGCTGCGGATAGAGGCCGGCACCGCGCTGGTCGCGGCGTTGTTCGCGGAGATCATCGCCTCCAAGGCCGGGCTCGGCAACATGCTCAACCGTGCCATCGGCGTCTACGACACCGCGACGCTGTTCGCCTTGGTCCTGTCCATCACGGTGTTCTCGGTTCTCATCATCGCGGGGGTGAACCTTCTGGAGAAGAAGGTGCTGCTCCGCTGGAAATACGCCTGACACCCGGCTCCCCTCGATCACCCATCCCGAAGGAACGACTGTCTTGAAGAAGAGATCATTCGCCGTATTGGCCGGCGCGCTGGCCCTGGTACTGGCGGCGACCGGCTGCTCGGGCACCGTCGAGTCCCTCGCGGGCGACGGCGGCTCCTCCGGCGACGGCCGCACTACCCTCACACTGCAGGACAGCACGTCCTATACCCAGCTCCCGATCCGGTTCGGGGTCGAGAAGGGCTTCTTCGACGAAGAAGGTCTCGACGTGAAGTTCACCCAGGTCCAGGACGCGGTCACCGGTGTCGCGACCGGGGAGCTGACATTCGCGTTCGGACCCACCAGCAATTATCTGCGCGCGGCCGAGAAAGGTGCGCCGATCAAGATCATCAGCTCGGCCTTCCGGAGCAAGGGACCGTTCTTCCTGATCGCGCGGCCCGGTATCCGCTCCTTCGCCGATCTGCGCGGCAAGACCGTGGGAATCGCGACAGCCGGCAGCAGTATGGAGACCTACACGCGCAAGATCCTCAGCGCCAACGGGGTGAACCCCGACGATGTCAGCTTCATCGCCAACGGGGTGAACGAGCAGGCCTACGGTTCCCTCACCAGCGGACAGGTGGACGCGACGATCATCCACCAGCCGTTCCCGGCCCTCGGCGAACTGGACGGAAAATCGGTGACCCTGGCCCGCGGCTGGGACTATCTGCCGACCTACCACACCGGTGTGCTCATCGCCGGAAACGACGTGATCGACAACGATCCGGACCTGCTGCGCCGCAGTCTGCGGGCCTACTTCAAGGCCTACACCTACGCCAAGGAGCATTACGACGAGTACCTGCCCTGGCTGAAATCGAAGCTGTCCACCATCGACCCCGCGGCAGTGGAACTGGCGCTGCGGCAGGAAGACGATATCTGGGACAACAACCCGGCGGTCGACCCGGTGGCGATCCAGGACACCCAGGACGTCGAAATCGAGTTCGGTCTGCAGGATTCGCGATACGAGGCCGGCAAATACATCGATACGCAGTTCATCCCGCAGGAGTACGTGAAGGAATTCACCTATCCGCGGCCGGCGCGCTGACCCCGCCGCAGCGCGACAGCAACGACACGATCAGCGAGGTATGTCCGTGGCAACCTTCGAAGTCCGAGGTCTGGGCAAAGAATTCCGCACCGATCCGCCCGTGCGAGCGCTCGACGATATCGACCTGACCATCGAGGAAGGCGAGTTCGTCGTACTGCTGGGTCCCAGCGGATGCGGGAAGAGCACCCTGCTCGACATCCTGTCGGGACTGCAGGACAAGACCGAGGGGGAGGTGCTGTTCGAGGGTGCGCCGGTCGCCGGGACGAACAGCAGTATCGGTGTGGTCTTCCAGGATGCCTCGCTGTACCCATGGCGCACCGTGGCCCGCAATGTGGAGATCGGGCTGGAATTCCGGGGGGTGCCGAAAGCCGAGCGCCGGGCGGCCGCCGCCGAGTATCTCGCCCAGGTCGGTCTGGCCGGTTTCGAACGGAAGTACCCCCATCAGCTGTCCGGCGGCATGCGCCAGCGCGCGGGAATCGCGCGGACGCTGGCCACCGAACCGGCCGTCCTGCTCATGGACGAACCGTTCGGCGCGGTCGACCACCTCACCCGGATCCAGCTGCAGCGGGATCTGCTGGCGCTGTGGGAGAGCCGTCGCCGGACGGTCGTCTTCGTCACCCACGACGTGGGCGAGGCGGTCTACCTGGCCGACCGGGTGATCCTGCTGTCGCCGCGCCCGGGCCGGGTGTTCCGCGAATTCACGATCGATGTGCCCCGGCCCCGGCGCAAGGGAGATCTCGACCTGCTCGCGCTGGAGAGCGAGATCTATGGGGCGCTCGGCCGGATGGAGGACGAGGCGGCGGCGCGGCTGTGACGGTCGGGGTATCGCCGCGTCGCATCAGGGCCTCGTACTCGCGGCGCTGACAGACGTGACGGCCGGAATCCGCGGGTTCGGTGCGGGGCCGGACTGAGTCGCCTATGCGTTCGCGCCTCCGTCGACGGTGATCGCCGAACCCGTGACGAAACTTCCGCCCTCGCCCGCGAGATAGGAGACCGCGGCCGCGATCTCGTCGGCCGCCGCGTACCGGCCCAGCGCCGTGATCGCCCGCTGGCCGTCCGAGCTCGCGCTGTCGGCCGGGTTCATCTCGGTATCGGTCGAGCCCGGGTGCACCACGTTCACCGTGATACCGCGCGGACCCAGGTCGCGGGCCAGGCCCTTGGAGAAGCCGACGAGCGCGGCCTTGGTCATCGAGTACAGGCTCAGGCCCGGCCGGGTGGCGCGTTCGGCCAGGTTGCTGCCGATAGTGATGATCCGGCCGCCGTCGGGCAGGTGCGGACTCGCCGCCTTGGCCCCCGCGAAGGCGGCCCGCAGGTGCAGGGACACGGTCTCGTCGAACTGTTCCAGGGTGAGTTCGTCGATGGTGCCGTACGGGAATATGCCGGCGTTGTTGACCAGGATGTCCAGTCGGCCGAATTCGGCGACGGTCCGTTCCACGGCAGTGGGCACGGCGTCGGCGTCGGCGGCGGGCGCGCGCACGGCCAGTGCGCGCCGGCCGGTGTCGCGGATCTTCGCGGCCACCTGTTCGGCCCGGTCGGCCGAGGCGTTGTAGGTCAGCGCGATATCCGCGCCGTCGGCCGCCAGCCGCTGCGCGATCGCCGCGCCGATTCCGCGCCCCCCGCCCGTAACCAGTGCGACCTTACCTTCAATACCCATCTCATCTCCCATTATTTCTGCAGTGATCGGTGCGGAAATCCTATCCTCGGATACTATGGGGCTGTCAACAGCGCAGCGTGGAGGTGGTTATGCCGGGTCCGGGACGGCCCCGTGGGTTCGATCGGGACGAGGCCCTGCGCACCGCCATGCACCTGTTCTGGGAACACGGCTACGAAGGCGTGTCCATCAGCGAGCTGACCGCGGCCATGGGTATCGGCGCGCGCAGCCTCTACACCGCCTTCGGTTCGAAGGAAGAACTGTTCCGCGAGGCGGTCGCCCTCTATGCCGGTGAGACCCCTGGTTCGCTGGACGAGCCCCGGACCGCGCGGGAGGCGATCGAGCTGATGCTGCGCGAGCGGACCGCCGCGAACCTGGATCCGGCGACACCGCTCGGCTGCATGGTGGTGCTGGCGGCGGCCAACGCGACTCCGGAGAACGAGCACGTGCGCACACTCCTGGCCGAGCGCCGGCAGCACGACCGCGGCGCGGTACTGGCCCGATTGCGCCGCGGCGTGGCCGAGGGCGATGTCCCGGCCGGCGCCGACGTCGAGGCCGCGGCCTCCTTCTACCTGACCGTGATGCACGGATTGGCGATTCGGGCCCGGGACGGTTGTACGCCCGCGGACGCGGCGCGGGTCATCGATGCGGCGATGAGCGCCTGGGAAGGCCTGACGGCCGGGTCGTCGAACCGCTCGGCGACACCCGCGTGAATCGGGGGAAGGCCCGGCTCAGCCGCCGCCCTCGGCGGTCCGGCGCCGCGCGGCGCGGTGAGCGAGCACCTCGAGGATGCGTTGCCAGGCCGGTGCGGCCTCGGAGATCCGGTCGGCGACCAGCTTCAGATGCCCGGATGCGCTGCCGTCTCGTTCATATCGGATCTCCCAGGCGTCCAGGTCGTCGATGAGCTGATCCAAGCGTGGATCCTGGGGATCCCAGTCGAACGATCGATCACAGGCGAGGTACAGGCGCGTCGTCTCGGGATCGTCGAAGGCGGCGTTCTTCTCCCGCACCCGCTGTGGCACGGCGTGCGGGTCGAGCGCCCGCAGCAGGATCCACGAATCGCGTTCGAGCCGCACCCGCCGCTCGCTGACGCCGAGACCACGCATCCGATTCAGGACGGCGACCACCTCGGGAGGCAGCACGAGCCTTTCGCCGCCGGCCAGTTCGGTGATCCGGCGGCGGTACACGGTGAGCTGGTCGATCTTGCGCTGCAGCTCGGCGTCGATATCGGTGATGGCCGAGGCGAATTCGGCCGGCTGCGCGTGCAGCAGCGCGTCGACACGGGCCAGCGGGACACCGGCATCGGCCAGGGTTCTGATCCGGATGAGATCCACCGCCGCCTGCGCACCGTAGCGGCGGTAGCCGGACGCATCGCGCTCCGGCTCGGGCAGGAGACCCACGTGGTGGTAGTGGCGCACGGTGCGCACGGTCACGCCGGCGGTCGCCGCGAGCTGGCTGATCGTGAGCACCGTTCACCTCCGTTCGTCCGGACCGGCCGTGCCGAGTCTAAGGGCGACCCGCCCGGGCGACGACGTCACGGATCGCCCGGACCACGGCGTCGGGTCGGTCGAAGCAGAGGCGGTGGTGCAGGGTGTCGGAGAGGACGCGCTGTTCCCCGTGCGAGAGCCGGCTCACCAGGGCCGCGTCCATTCTCGTCTTGGCGTTGTTCATTTCGTGCGATGTCTGCTGGGTGGGATCGTCACCCACCACGGTGAGCGCCACCAACGGGACGTCGGGAATGTTCGGGCCGGCACGCAGTTCGGCGGCCAGTTCGGTCAGCCCGGTGCGCTCGGCGATCCCCGCGCGCATCCACTCAGTGCTGATCCGGGCATCGATCAACGGAGATCGCACGTCCTCCGGGTAGTCCGCGTACAACTGCGCGTGCATCGCGCGCCGAGCCGGACGCGTGCGTTCGAGCTGCTCCAGGTCCGGCCCCAGCCGCTCGGCCGCGGCCAGACTCAGCGCGGGCGGCATGAAGTCGTCCCAGTCGCGGTGTAAGCCGTCCAGCCAGACCAGTCCCGCGACATCCCGCGGGTACAGCTGTGCGAACCGATGCGCGTAGAAGGCGCCGAGCGAGTGTGCCGCGAGAACGTAAGGACCGGCGATGTGCTGGGCGCGCAGCAGGTCACGCAGTTCCGCGGCCACTGCCGCGGCAGTGCGCGGCAGTGGCAGGCCCTCGCTGTAGCCCGTGCCGCCGCGGTCATAGATCACGGCCGTGGTGAATCGCGAAACGTGCTGCTGAACAACGAAGTAATCCAGTCCGACCGCGCTCGCGCCCGGTAGGAACACCACGGCCGGTCCGCCGCCGCCCGACCGATGCACGAATATGCGCCGGCCGTCGATTTCCTGGAACTTTCCGACCGGCGGCGCGAGCCGAGCGGAAGAGGTGCTGTTGTTCGTCATTGGGCAAGGCTGCAACCTTGACGTAGCGTCAAGGTCAAGCCCAGCTGTCCGGTCGAACCTGCCGCCGACACCTACCTCGTCACGTCCGCGCGGATATCGAAGAAGCTCAGCGGCTGGCGTAGACGACGAGAAGATCGCGCATGGCGCGGATCTCGCGATTGGCCTCGGTCAGTGCTGTACGCAGCCGGTGGTTCTCGTCGAGGAGATCGTCGAGGTCGGATTCCGCCGGGGCGTCCGCGGTGCGCACGTGCACCAACTCGGCGGCGGGCTCGTCGACCGGGGGGAGCGGATGGATCCCGTCACCCACGACCTCGCTGCCGTCGGTGACGGTGTCGGGCGCCGGAGCCGGTTCCACCTGGGCATCGGCTTCGGGCGAGGAGATGTCCGCATCGGCCTCGAGCACGTCGACCGTCGCGGCCGGAGTTTCGGTGACGACGATACGAGGCTTGCGCCGTCGTTTCACCGGCGCGGCGGGGCTGATTTCCGCGGCGCCATCGGAAAGTCCGGCGGCCCGCACCCAGTTGGCCAGTGTATTCGTAGCGGGGACACCGCCTTCACCCTCCGAAACCAGAGTGCACGCCGCGTTAACTGTTTTACCTTGGGCGAGCAATTTTTTCACCCGGTTGACGAGTTTCGTCCGGTCCCTTTTCGAGTAACGCGTTGCCATTCGTTCTATTCCTCCTGCGTGCCGGGCGTACGCCGGAAATTGAACCATTATGCGGTGGTTCCGGTTTCTCCGGGTGTGGGGAGTGCTCAGGCGAAATGAGCCGACGGCCGGGGCGGACCACGCCACTCGGTTCCGATTGCTCTGCACGCCAATGGGTTCGGTGGACCGGGTATCGGCCCAATCGATTCGCCGGCCCGAGCCGCCCACCGCTGGAGCGCGATGAATTCGTTCGCATGGGGACCGTCGGGCGGACAGCGCCTTGTCCGGTCCCGGGAACAGGGAGCGGTGCCGAGCCGGCGCGCGACCGGTGGCCGCGCGCCGGCCGGCGACAGACCTCGAACCGACTCGGGATCGGCCGGGCGAAACGCCCGATATCGCGGCGCGCGGCCCGGGCGCCGGCCGGTCTCGTCTTGGCAACAGTCGCGGGGGCTGTGCGACGCGGCTGTTAGGTTGGGATCGCTTTCCGTCGGGATGCCGTTCCGCGACCGCTCGCACGCAACGAGAGGCGGAGAATGCAGATCTCGGCCAGCGCACCGCGTTGTTCGGTGAGAGTCACCCGCGCGTCCGGCGAACATCACCGGTGGCCGGACCTGCCGGTCTCCGGTGCGAGAACCGCCTGGGCGGAGCGGCGATGATCAGCCGCCGCCGCTACCGGGACAGCCTGCGCAGTATGGCCCCGGAAACCTATTTCCTACTGCTGACCGCCGACCGTGCCGATCTGCTCGACCGGATTTCGGCGCGCGGTGACCATTTCATGCCGGCGTCGCTGCTCGATTCCCAGCTCGCCGCGCTCGAGCCGCTGCAACCGGGGGAGTCGGGTACAGAGCTACCCAGTGGGCGCGGTCCGGACCACACTGTCGAGGTGGCCGCCGCGCGCTTGCTGGGCCACCTCGCCGCGGGAGGCGGTGAGTGAACCGGGCGTGTAGCGGGTGGTCGGTCCAGCAATACCGATCCGCAATACTTCCGATTTCCGGCGACCGGTGACATCGAGGTCGTGCCCACTGATAATGGTGGTGCGGGATCGGTCCGGACTGTCGACCACGCGCCCCGCCCGTGGACCACGAGGATATCGGCGAGAGCATGATTCCAGGGAGGTCTGATGGCTCAGGTTGTGCCCCTGAACTGGGTCGGCTCGTTCTGCAATTTCGGCGGTCCGCTGGCGTCGGGAGAAACCGATTACTGGTGGGCTGCCGGCGGCGATTGGGGCAGGGACAACCGGGCCTATCTGTTCACCGCCTTTTGTGACGGATCCGTTGCCGCCGAGATCGTGGTGCGCAATATCGGGCACTATCGAAGCGGTCACGACGAGACTCGTTTCGAGATCCACAACAGCGGCTCCTCACAGCCGGTCTACTACTACTTCTACATAGCCTGGTCGAGTCCGATCGAAATCTGAGGGGGTCGTATGCGGGTGCAGGTCGAGTACGACGACTGCGGTCGGATCACCGCGATATCGGGTGCGGTCACCGTCGAACACGCGGGCGGCGATATCGGACGTTCCGCCCGCTTCGTGACGCCGGGACACCACATCCTGGACGTGGATACCGACGAAATGGCCGACGAGAAGGATCTCGCGGGATTACGACGGCTGGTCACCGAATACTCGATCATCGGATATCCTGACCGCCCGCGGCTGGCGCAACGAGGGAACGACGGATAACGGCGAACGCCACCCGCCGGTATCCCGAAGGCTGACTCCGCTACCGCCGCACGGGCCGGGCCTGTCCATCGGCTGGATCCGGCGCGCGAAGGCGACGGGAGCGCCGGCATTCCGGCCGGTCGGCCGACTGCGCACAGCCGACCGGCCCGGACGCGGGCGTGACAGCGGAGCCGCCGCTCAGCAGCTCTTGGGCACCGGTTCGCCGCGGAACCGGGCTTCCACGAAGTTCCAGGCGTCGGCGAATCCCGCGGCCGCCGCGGTCATGTGTTCGGCGATGTCATAGGTGGTGAGCTTCACCGGTGCGCCCGCGCGGCAGTACCGATCGGCGAACTCGGCGACCCCGTCATAGGGGGTGAGGGTGTCGAAGCGCCCCTGCCACAGATAGGTCGGCGCCGTCGGCACGCCCTCGAAATAGCGCAGGCTGTTCTCGCGCAGCACCTGGTGTGCTTCGGGGCTGTTCATCAGATTCTTCGACGCAGCCATCTGCTCAGCACTGCGGAAGGCGCCGTGGAACAACAGGAACCGGCGGCACGCGTCATGGGTGAACTCCCGGAACCACAGCCCGTTCTCGTTGAGCTGATCCGAGATCGGCAGCCGTTTCGGATACTCCCGCTCCAGCCCCATGGCCGCGGCGAAGGCGAGGCCGAAACCCGGATGCGGCGCGAAACCGAGACCCAGTGCCATTTGCTCCAGATCGGCCGGGATACCTCCCGCGACCACCCCGGCGATCTTCAGATCCGGTGCGTAGGAGGGGTGGAGCGCCGCGGCCCATCCGGTGGCCAGACCGCCACCGGAATAACCGGCGAGGGCGACCGGTGAGTCGGCTAGGCCCAGCTCGGTGACCCGCTGCACGGCGCGCACGCTGTCGAGAGTGACCATGCCGCTGAGCCGTCCGGCGGCATAGGCGACGTTGGGCCCGAGGTAGTCGGGCACCGAGATGGCCCAGCCGCGCCCGATCGGCAGCATGGCGCCCACCGCGTCCTGCAGTTCGCCGTTGAACAGCGACCGCGACGGGTTGCACCGGGTGCCGAGCGAATTGATCAGCGCCTGGTACGAGACCAGGGGCGGCTTGGCGACGCCGACCGGAAGCAGCACCGTCGTCATGCCCATGATCGGATCGCCCGCGGAATTGGTGGACCGGAAGGCCACCTGCCAGCCCTCGGTGCCCACGTACACACCGGTGTCGATCTTGCGGGTGCGGACCACATCGCCCGGCTCCAGCGCGGACAGATCGGGGGGTGCGGTGTAGAAGGGGTCCGGATCCGGTTGGGGATAGAGCGGTTCGGCGTCGGCGCCGCCGCCGAGGATCCCGACCGAGACGAGGGTCAGCAGCAGGACCAGGATACGGGTGGAAACTCTGGACACGATCTTCTTTCGGACAGCGGGAATCGACCGGCGGTGCGGCCCGGCATTTGTGATGCCGCGACGGCCGTCGCCGTGGAGGTCAGGTGCGCGGCGGGGCAGCGAACGACGTCGGTCGCTGTCACAGGTGACCGCGGCGACGGTCCGCGAACGGCGGTTCGTCGCTCGAACGAACTGTCCGCGTTGGCTTGTGACCGCGCCGGAGTTCAACTCGATGAGCAACAATACGACGGCCGGCGGCAACAGGGACGATCTTGTTCGGGTGGGACGGCGGATTCTGCGCGAGGTCATAACGAACGGCCGGTACGCCTGGAGCGATCACAGAACTCCGGTACTTGATTCGACTCGTGCGCCGTGCGCTACCGAATGTGTGGGCCGCGTGTGCGGGCGGCGAACGAGCGCTGGGGATGTGCGTTCGTCGCATTGTGGACAGCTGATCCGCGGCCACGGAGCGCCAAGTAGTATGCCGCGCTCACTGCCGCGGAGCTTCCCAATGTTGGGGATCAAACGATGAGGTGTCGTGAAAAAATTGCGGCGAGCCAGGACGAACGGATGAGGACCACCATGCCGAAGAAAGTCGAAGTCGACCCCGATGGACTGCGTCGCGCGGCGGAGTTGCTGAGCGACCTACGCGACGACTTCGAGGCCATATCCGCAAAAGCCACCGGGGTGGTGGGCAATATGAGCAAAGCATGTGGCACCGATCATTTCGGGCACAAATTCACCGACGGCAAAGACGGGTTCAAGGCCAAGTGCACGTCGGCCGGCAAGAATCTCGCCGCGCTGTCGGAATCCTTCGATCAGTACACTTCCGGCGTGGGTGACAGCCGCGGCGCGGCCGAGGCGATGGACGGATCCGAAGACATCTCCAGCGAGAACCTGCGGCGCGCGGTCTGACCGGCCGTGGCGATGAAGAATTCCGATACGGCAGTATGAGCTGAGGAGACCGTCCTAGAACCTGCTCGCGTCCCCGCTGGGCTTCCCATTCTTGGGAGAGGTCGGGGCGGGGACCGTGCCAGTATATAGGGGTAGACACGATGACGATCGGCGGAAGCGGACTGTGAGCGACCAGAACAACGGAAACCCGGGCGAAGACAAGAAGAAGGACGAGACGCCCGACTTGGGTTTCAGTCTGTCGGGCGACTCCGACGGAACCGCCGAGCCGGCCGGGTCGGACGAGGCCGCCGAGGAATCGGTAGCCGAGAGCCGGGACCGGGTGCTGGCGCGGCAGATCGCCGACGCGCTCGGCACGGCCGGTCCGTCCGGATGGACGCAGCTGGACGCGGTGTTCGTGCTCACCACCACCGCCGGGGTCGCCGAGGTCGTCTACGTCGACAGTGAGCGTTCGATGCGGACCGAGCCGCCCGCGCCCGTCCTGGAGCAGGTGCGCGAGCATCGGGCGCTGGTCGCAGAGCTGGACGGCGAGCCGTGGTGGCGGCTGCTGGTGCGGTTGAGCGCCGAAGGCGAATTCGAGGTCGATTACGACTTCGGTGACGAACCGTTCCCCGAAGGGCAGTTGTTCGACCCGGAGGCCTACCGGACCGATCTGACGGAATATCCGCGCGAGACGCTGCCGGTCTGGCTGGCGGCGTACATCGGTCACGGCAACCGGCAGACCCGTTCGCCGCAGGAAGCCGCCGCCGCGGCCCGCGCGGACAAGGCCGCCAAGGTGTGGCCGGTGCTGGCGGAGAACGAGTTCCCGGATTTCCCGGAGATGTGGGCACGCTGGGCGTGCATCGGCGCGGCGTTCGTGGCCGCCCGCTCCGACTGGGGGCCGCGGGTACTGCCGTCGATGGGCTGGTTCGAGAGCTCGCGGCGCGGTGGCGCCACCCTGTATTCGCTGCCGAACGGCCGGGCGGTGCTCTCCGGTGGGGTGTGGGAGTCCCCGAACCTGGACGCCACCTACAACGACGGCGCCGCGATGCCCAAGTTCTATGCGGGTGCGCCGGATTGGGTTGCCAACCCGGTGCTGAACCCGCGTGCGGCGACCGGACTGCTGTCGTTCGCCTACTGGTGGGAGGGCGGTCGCTGGTACCGGGGTGAGTCCCCGGCCGCGGAGGCCTGCGCCACCGCCGTGCCCGGTGTGTGGACCGCGAACACCGTGGTCGGCATCATCGCGGGCTTGGCCGCGCAGCCGCCGAGCGCCGAACAGCGTTCGGCCGCAGCGGCTCTGGTGTCGGCCGCCGAGGTCGGTGTGGTCACCCGGGAGACTGTGGCGAACCTGTTCGACGAAGACCGATTCGATGTCGACGGCGCGATGTACCAGCTGGCGCTGGCCGGTGTGGTCGCGTCGCTGCCTGAGCAGATGCCCGAGGACGAGGCCATTTTCCGGGTGCGCGGCTACATCGAGGGGCGCGGTCTGGACACCACCGGATACCCGTTGGATCAGCTCGCCGCCGACCGGTTCAGCTGCGGCTGGATGGTCTATGTGCCGGTGCCGCGTGGCGAGATCGCGATCGGCCGGGCCATCTTCTATATCGCCGACGACGGCGTGCTGGAGCATTCGTCCTCGTCGATCGCCCCGACCACCTTCGTGAAGAGCTTCGAGCAGCGCTTCCAGGAACGGCAAGGGGCGCAGGCGTGACGATATCGCCGGCCTGGGCGGGCCGGCTGTCCGGCGCGAGCAATCGGCGGACGGTCTGACTCATGTCTTCGCAATATTCCGACGCCGCCGCGTCGGCGTTGGAGAGTTTCCAGCAACAGATGAAACTGGTCGCGCAGCTGCAACAGCAGCGCGCCAGGCTGACCGCGACCGCATCGGCGCGGGATAAAAAGGTCACCGTCACGGTGAACGCCAACAGCGCGGTCATCGAGACCGTATTCGCCGACGATATCGACGAATTGAGCTACACCGAGATCGCCGCGGCGGTGACCGAGGCCGCGCAGAAGGCGGCCGAGGAAGTGACCCGCCGGGCCCATGAGTTGGCGCAGCCGCTGATGGCCGCGCGGGCCGATCGACCGAAACTGTCGGATGTGCTCGAGGGCATTCCCGAATTCCAGATGCCCGAAGAGCCGGAAGTACCCACTGCCGCACCGGGTTCGGAAGAACGTGAGGCCTTCGATGCCGCGGAGGACGAACCCGAGCTGAAGTTCACCGACGTCGAGTACGTCGACCATCGCCGTGATTCCTCCGGCCGAGGTCCCGAGGTGTCCGATTCCAGTTGGTGACCTTGCGATGGCTCGCCGTGATCGGTGAACAGTCGTGGAGCCGGGTCATCCCGGGTTCGGCGGCGCCGGTGCGGTTCGGCCCGAAAACGGTTGTGAGCTGATATGGCCATACCGTTTCCTCCCGCTGAATTGGCGTGGGCGCTCGGCTGGGTGGCCGGCTCGGAAATTCCGGTCGGCAACGAGGATTTCGCCGAGGTCATGCGGACCGGATTCCAGGATCTGCAGAAGCAGATCAAGGAACAGGAACTGCCGAAGATCGACGACGCGATCCGCCAGGTCGAACAGGCCTACCCGGCGGGCTCCGGCGGTGAGGCGATCGTCAAGGGCCTGAAAGATCTCCGCTCGCAAGCCGAGTCCGCGAGCAAGAGCTACGGCCAACTCGCCGACGGCATCCACGGGTTCGGCGGCGAAATCGTATCGGCCAAGTGGAACGGGATCATCAGCCTGTCCTGGCTGGCCGGGGAGTTGCTCTGGGCGGTGACGATGGGGCCGGTCGGTCCCAGTATCGAGATCGCGGCGATCTCCTACGCCCAGATGATGTTCCGGCTCATCGGCTCGCGACTCACCTCGGCGATCGAACGACTGCTGGGCCGGGTGATCTCCAATGCCGTCGTCGCCGAGATCACCGCCAAGGTCGTCTACGAGATGATCCAGGAAGGCATCGTCGAAATCTTCCAGGGCACCACCCAGGAATTTGCGGTGCAGACGATCCTGATCGAGCAGGGCTACAAGACCGGCTACGACTGGGACGCGCTCTGGCAGAACGCGTGGATTTCCGGTGTCGCGGGCGCCGTCGGCGGTGCCGCCGGAAATCTGATGCACCATGCGGTGCAGGGCCTGCCGTGGCGGCCGAACGGATGGGGTGGACTGGGACGCGGCGCGATCGTCGGCGCGGGCGCCGGCCTGGCGGGGGCCATCGCGGCCTGGGTGGCGACCGGAATGAGCACGGGCAACTGGGAACTGGACCCGCGCTCACTCACCGGTGGTGTTCTCGGCGGTATCGGGCCCAGCATGTACTACGGCTGGCACGGCGGCGGGGACTACTCCGGTGCGCCGATGAGAGACGAAGACTTCCTGAGTGTCCGGGGCCGGGGGCCGGATGACGGTTCGGACCCGAACGACGGTTCTTCGCCGGCTCCGCGCGGTTCGTCCCCTGCCGGTTCGGGGCCGGTCGACCCGAATTCATCCCCAGTGGGTCCGGAGGGTTCGCCTGCGGCGGGGGACCCGGAAGGTGCGCCTACGGTAGATGGCCCGGAAGGTGCGCCTGCGGCGGGAGATCCGGAAGGTTCGCCCGAGGTGGGAGGTCCGGAGGGTGCGCCTGCGGCGGGGGACCCGGAGGGTACGGCCGAGGGGGACGCTGCCGGCGATCGGGGCGACGCGGACCGGGGCGAGGCGACGGTCTCCGGCGATCAGGACGATGCGGATCCTTCTCGCGGTCGAACTGCTTCGGGTGATGAGGATCCTGCGACAGGCGGCGGATCGAGCGGCACCCGGACCGAGGGCGGGGAAGGAAACGCGGCCGGCCCCGGCACCGGCCCCACGGGCGCTTCGCCCGGTACCGGACCCGACGCTCCGACGACCGGCGAGAGCTCGGCGGGGACCGCAGGCGCGGATTCGGATGCGGCGGAGCCGGGATCGGGCGGCACCGTCGGTGCCGACGGCGGCACGGTCCCGGGATCCACTTCCTCGCCCACTGCCGGTGGGCCGACGGCAGCTCCTGGATCTGCCGCGAGTTCCGGGGCTAGCGCGCCGGGTTCGGGGTCTGCCCCGGGTTCGAGCAGCCCGGCGGCGGCCCGGTCCGGTGCCGGATCGTCCGGCGCGACCGGATCGCAGGGGCGGCCCTCCAGCGCAGCACGCGGTCCGGCTTCCTCACGGAGGTCTGCAACACCGGGACAGCCGACATCACCGCAACCGGGTACACCCGACCCGTCGCGTGCCGGAGCCACTCCGGAGGGAAGCACACCGCGACCGAGCGGCGGGATGCAGACAGGTCCCGCCGACGGTGTACCGCCGTTGGCAGGCGTTCAGGGTGAGACGAACTCGGACTCCGATGCCGAGCCGACGACCACGCCGGAGCCGGAGCCGACGACCACGCCGGAGCCGGAGCCGACGACCACGCCGGAGCCGGAGCCGACGACCACGCCGGAGCCGGAGCCGACGACCACGCCGGAGCCGGAGCCGACGACCACGCCGGAGCCGGAGCCGACGACCACGCCGGAGCCGGAGCCGACGACCACGCCGGAGCCGGAGCCGACGACCACGCCGGAGCCGGAGCCGACGACCACGCCGGAGCCGGAGCCGACGACCACGCCGGAACCGGAGCCGACGACCACGCCGGAACCGGAGCCGACGACCACGCCGGAACCCGAGCCGACGACCACGCCGGAACCCGAGCCGACGACCACGCCGGAACCCGAGCCGACGACCACGCCGGAACCCGAGCCGACGACCACGCCGGAACCCGAGCCCACGACCACGCCGGAACCCGAGCCGACGACCACGCCGGAACCCGAGCCGACGACCACGCCGGAACCCGAGCCCACGACCACGCCGGAACCCGAGCCCACGACCACGCCGGAACCCGAGCCGACGACCACGCCGGAACCCGAGCCCACGACCACGCCGGAACCGGAGCCGACGCCGGAGCCCGAGCCCACGCCGGAGCCCGAGCCCACGCCGGAGCCCGAGCCCGAGCCGGAGCCGCAGGGTGATCCGGACCCGGCGGCCGACCCCGATGCCCCGGACCTGACCAACCAGTGCGCGCCACAGGTCACGGCTGTGGTCATCGGCCGCCATCCGGGTGCGGTCCAACCGATGGGCAATGTGGGGGCCGGCGGGGTCACCTCGACCGACTTCCAGAACCATATGGGCGGCAAACTGGTTCGCTCGGGGAGCGACCGGGGTGTCACGCCGGGGCAGGAAGCGCTGCGGCTGCGGCTCGCGGCCCAAATGGAGCGCGAGCGTTTGGCCGGCATGGGCAACCATGTGGAGAACGAGGCGCGCAAGCGCGCCAAGAAGCGGTCCAAACGGGTGGAGAAGGCCCGTGAACGGCTGCTCAAGCAACAGCGTCGGCTGTTGCAGAACGGGCAGGATACGGATTCGGCGGTCCAGGACCTGCAGTCGCTGCAGCAGGATTCGCAGCAGCAGTCGAGCCTGCAACAGCAACAACAGACGTTGCAGCTGCAACAGCGCCTGCAGGAAGTGCAGCAGCAGCTGCAGCAGCAGCTGGTCGATGTGGAGAGGGACCGAGCGGCACTGGCGCAGCCGCAGCTGGATCCGGAAACGGGGTTGCTGGTCACCCCGGACCCGGAGTCGGCGCGGGCCCTGGATCAACGCGAACAGCAGTTGCGGGAGGACGCGCAGCGGCGTGAGGACCAGCTGCGGGAGGAAGCTCGGCAGCGCGCCGAGCAGCTCCAGGAAGAGGCCGACGCCCGCCACGCGCGATTGCAAGCGTCCATCGATCGGTTGCAGAACCTGCAACGGCGGCTCACTCGCTTGGACGAGGTGCCGCGGCAACGGCTGCGCGCCGAGCGGGAAGCGGCCGCCGACCAGGCGCGGCAGTTGCGCGAGAAGGGCGAGTCCGAGCGGGAACGGTTGCGGAACTTGGCGGCCGCGCGCAGGGGGCAGGCCCGGCGTGACTGGCGCGCGGTGCCCGATAACGCGATGCTCGCCGAGCAGGTCGCGGAGCTCGGCGACGACGGCACGCTCGTGGTGGTCTACGCCTCGACGCGACAGACCGACGACGGGGTCCGCATCGGTCACGCGTTCGCGATGTACGCCGAGAACGGCGTGGTCATGGTCGACGACCCGAGCGAAGGGCCGCCGCGCGCCTTCGATCCGGACAATGTCCCCGAGGACCTGCAAAAGACTTGGGTGATGGGATTCCGCCACGACGGTTCGCTGGTGAATCCGCTGGCCGCCGGGTCGGGTGCGAACGACGATCGCACCGAAGAAGAGCTGCAGGCCGCGGTGACCTTCTTCCAGGAGGAACAGCAGCGACGCATCCAGCAGCTGCTGGATCAGGGCCTGACCGAGCTGCGTGAGCGGCAGCGCGCGACGTTGGACGAATTCGCGGATGCGGCGCGTACCGGCCGGATCACGCCGGAAGATCTCGACGCGCTGCGCGATCCGGACCGGTACGCCGCCGCGTTGGACCAGCTGGCCGGGGTGCCGATCGACGGCAATATGCCGGTAGCGGAGATGGAGGAGATCCTCGCCGCCCGTGACCGGCTGCGAGAGGTGGTGCCGCGTCACCATGAAATCGACCGGGCGTTGGGGACGTTCGCCGAACTGAACGCGCGACCGGTTCCGGGGCAGCAGCTTCGGTTGATGCAGGTGTACTCGCACGCCGCCCTGCTGTCGCGCTGGACCGGCTCGCTGAGCGATGTGGAGCTCTTCGCCGGGAAGATCTCGGAGGCCGACCTGTCCCGGCTGCTGTCCGCGGACTTCGAGGCGGAATTGACGCGGCTGCGTGAGGTGGGCGAGACGCGGCTGAACGAGGCGGAATCCACCCAGCCGCGCCGGGACCGCCTGGCGCGACTGCGTGAGGCGGCCGAGTTCACGGCGCAGTTGGACCGGCTGGAGGCTGTGGTCCGCCGCAACCATGAGCTGGCGGACCAGGTCCGGGCCTCGGAGGAGCAGCTTTCCCGGCAACCCGACCCGCTCAACCAGTCCACGCGGGACCGCGAGACCGCGCAGACCCGGGCCCGGGCCGAGCAGCGTTTGACCGAGACGGTGACCCAGCTGACCACTCAGCTGGACACCGCACGTCAGGAGATGGACGCGGCGGCCACGGCGTTGGGCGTCGACGAGGACACGCGCGCGGCGTTGTCGACGCCGGAGTTCGACACCGAACTCGACGGGTTGCAGGACTCGTCGCCGGAATGGCAGACGCTGTCGGCGAGCGCGCACTTCTATCACGACCTGGTCGGTGTGCTCGACCAGGTCACTGTTCTGCTCGCCCGGGTTCGCGGCGGCGATCAGCACTCGCAAGTGTGGTTGACCGATGCGGTGTGGCATGCCACCTTGGCCACCTCCTATGTCGCGGCGCTGGGTGAGGCGCGGGACGCGACAGCGACCCGGGTGTCGGAGTCGGAGTTGGCGCGGGTGCTCTCCGATCTGTTCGACCGGTCGGACGCCTTGCAGGAGAGTTGGACTCGGCTGGGACGCGAGACCCTGGACCTGAGGTCCATTGCGGGAGTAACCGATCGGGGGCCCGAGCAGGACGCCAACCTGGACGCGATGGCCGCGGAGGTCTTCGTCGTGGACGGACGCCCGCTCCGGATGGCCATCGCTGCCGGCGGGGTGCCGAATTCCATCGACGGCCACCGCGCGGCCGAAGTCGCGACGGCGGCGGCGCGGGACAGTCTGCGCGCGGCCCTGCGGCAGCACCCATCCGGCACCCCGCTCACCGAAGCGGACCGGGCCCGGATGGTGCGCGAGGCCATCGACGCGGCGCAGGCGGCCGTGCTGGAACTGACCGAGCGGGAGTACGCCGACGATCTTCTCCGGGCGCAGCGGGCGATCGACCTCGGCGCTCAACTGGTCATGCCCCCGCCGCAGACTTCCCTCTCGGTGGTGCTCGTCGACCCCGGCGCCGATGGTGAACCGGGTAACTACACCGCGGGCTGGGTCGGTGAGGCCCGGGTCGATGTGCTCGACCCGGCCGACCCGGACGCCTCCCGGACGGTCACCTTCGACCATTCCCCCATCGGTGATTTCATGGCCGCCGCCGCCGAGGCCGCCGGCGAGGCCGGGCAGGTGCTCGCGGGCAGCGAAGCGGACGCCGAGGCCGACCTCGGCCGGGCCGGCCGCAAGCTGGACAACGTGCTCGGTTTCGGCGGGCGGAACGAACAGGGTGAGGGCACACTCGGGGGCCCACCTGCGGAAGAGGGTCGGTATATCACCACCGGCCAGGTCTCCGATACGCAGATCGTGCTGGCGCGGACCGCCGGTCTGGGGGATGCCGACCGTCAAGCGCCTACCCTCGCACAGGCTTTCGCCGATAACCTCGGCAACCTGTCCTTCGCGCTGACCGACCTCGCCGACGACGCCCGCGCCGCCGGGGCGACGGGCAGCATCACCGGTGTCGCGGTGCAGTGCACCACGACCGAACCCGAGCCGCCCGCCGACCCCGAACCGGACAGCGAACCGGACGCCGACCCCGACGCCGAGCCGGAACCGCAACCCGACCAGCGCCCCGATGCGGCGCAGTTGCGGGCGGGCCTGGCCGATCTGGTCGCGTATCACGCTGCGCGCCGGACAATGACGGACGTGCTCGGCCAGTTGCGGGCGGCACGCGACCTGGATGAGACGAACTACCTGGATGGGCTGGCGGAGCGCCCCGAAGACGAGGGGCCGGGTCGGGAGGAGCGGCGGCTGCGGCCGGCGGCCCGGGCAGCGGTCGCTCGCTATCGGGAAGCGGAGCGTCAGGTCGGCGCCTTGGTCGATCTGCTCGGTACGGACAGGCCGCGCGGGCTCTCGCCGCGGCAGCGGCAGCGGCTGCTGAACTTCGGCGATGCGGTGGCCCAGTGGCACACCGTGAACGACGAGATATCGGCGCTGGACCCGGACACCGAGGTGGACGAGGTGACCACGGGGCGCATCGACGAGGCCACCCAGCGGGTGCACGCCGCCGCCCAGCGATTGGCCACCGATGCCGAGCTGCGTCCACTCGCCGAGCTGGACGAGGGGTGGGGGCCGGTGGACCTCTCCGAGGGGACCGCGGTCGTCGACGACTCCACCGAGCCGGTGGCGCATTTCGACACCGAACTCGGGTCGATATTCGGCATCAGTGACCAGGGCGCGAACGCGAATAAACCGAACAACCAGGACTGGATGGATTCGGTGGTGGTGCACACCCCGGACGGGCCGATCCGGATCTCGGTGGTGTGCGACGGCGTCGGATCGACCGTCGGCAGCCATCGCGCCGCGAAGGTCGCCGCCCGCGCTGCCCGCGCCCATCTGGCCCATTTCGCGTTCACGCAGCGGGGGGTCTTCACCACCGAGCAGGCCGACCAGGCGATGCGCGAGGCGATCGACGCCGCGCAAGCCGCCGTGGCGGCGGAGACCGACAGCGACGAGCGGACCACGATCGCGGCAGTCGTGGTGAAACCCGGGCGTGACGGGCAGCCGGGGCAGTACACGGCGGGCTGGGTCGGCGACACCCGGGTCCAGGTGCTGCGATCCGAGGGCGAGTCCGAGGCGGTTTCCCGGGACCATTCGGCGTTGCCGTACTACGTGGACGCCGAGGGGATGTCCCAGCGCGAGGTACTACGCGACCCCGATGCCCATACCATCGCGTACACGCTCGGCCGGGACGACGGCCCGCCGCCGCCCCACGACACCATGCACGCGCAGTACACCGCCTCGGGCACGCTCTCGGATACCGATTTCGTGCTGATCAGCACGGACGGTCTCTGGGGCACCAACCCGGACGCGGACGAGATGGATATCGTCCTCGACGGCGGCCGCAATACCGATCTGCGGGATATGGGCACCCGGCTGCTGAACCGGGCCCTGCTCAACGGCGGCGCCGGCAATGTCACGCTGACGCTGGTGTCCGCCGCCGCCGCCGACTCGACGCCGCGTCGGGTGCCGCCGCCGCCGGAGGGAATTCCGATCGGGCTCCGGCGGCACTACCGCGTCGTGGCCGACGAATACGCGGGCGCCCGTGCGCAGCTGTGGCAGCTGGCCGCACAGGCGGGGGCGAACCCGGAACGCCTGGCGTCGCCGGACCGTTTCGGCGCCGAGATGCGCCGACTGCGCGACGCCGAGGTCGCCGCGGATGTGCGGTTCCGGTTGGGTGTCGCGGTCCGCCATTTCCACGCGCTCTACGGCCAGGTGCGTGAGCTCCAGCAATGGCTCGAAACGAACGGCAGCCGCCCGCCGGTGCAGTGGACCGAGGACGATGCGGATTACCTTGCCGCGCTGGCGACGTGGTCCGGTGCGCTCGGTGAGCTGCGCGCGGCGACGCTGGCCGGTGTCGACGAAGCGTGGAGCCAGGGCCGTTACGAAGAGCTGGGGCTGCTGCTGGAGCTGCCCCGCCCGGTCGGCGACGGCGATCGGATGCCGGGCGATCCGGCGGTGGCGGCGGCGGCGCGCCGCTACACACAAGCATCGGACGACCTCCGGCTGAGCCTGCGGCAACTCGACGAAACCCGATCGACGGACGGCAGCCTGGAGATCCCGCCCGGGTTGCGGCGCGGGTACCGGATGCTCGTCACCGAGCGCGGCGCGGCGCGGCGTCAGCTGGGCGGGTGGATCGATGCACTGCCGGTCACCGTCGAGGACCTGGTCGGCGCGGATCACTACAGCGCGATCGAGGCGCTGCGCCAGCTCGCCGCCGAGGCTTCCAGCGAACAAGACGTGCTGCGGCAGCTGATCATCGAAGCCGCCGACGACCCGGAGGCGCGGCGCCATTTCGCCGACGATCTGGCACGGAGCGAGGAAACGACCCGCCGGATCAACTGGTTGATCCACACCACGCAGCGTTACCACCGGGCCGACAGCCGCATACAAGGCCTGGAGCGACGGATCCGGACCCACGGCGACGGGGCGGACTCGGTGCAGGCCCGGCCGCGGCCGACGCTGTCCCCGGCGCCCGAGCTCAGCGAGACCCAGCGGGACGCGCAGCGCGCGCGGGCGATCCGGCGATTGCGGACGATCCAGCTGTCGGCGCAGTCGCCCGCCGATGTCGAAGTCCTGTGGGGCGTGACCGATCTCAGGACGCGCCGGGCGATGATCGAGACGCTGCCCGATGTGATCGCCCGGATGGAGGGCATCCCGCACGCGGTCCGCGACGAGGCGATGCGGTCGACATTGCACCGCGACCGGGAACTGCTACGACAGCAGTTCGATCCGGATCCGCAGCGGGTGGCGATGGTGGACCTCCAGGTGGATCTGGTGGCCGCGGCCGAGCGGTGGGCGGCGCAGGCGCCCGGGCACCCGGCGGTCCATCTGATCGGTCCGTCCGGGTCGATGATGGTGATCGGCGACCTGGACGCCGCGGAAGAAGTCCGCTTCCACGCCGTGGACCACCACAGTCGGGGTGGAGTGTCGACGGTGATGCAGGCGACCGCCGCCGCGATCGACGGCGTCGCGGCGGCCGGACGGCCCGCGGCGGCGGTCGTCTGGATCGGGCCGGATGGTGCGGCGCTGGCCGGGGACGTGGCCGGGATGCTGAAGAACCGGGAGGGCAAGGGACTTCCGGCGCCGGATGTCGTGCTGGTCGGGCACGACGACACCGCCCCGCCGGCGCAGCAGGTGGACGGAGTCACGCAGGCCGATCCGGACCTGGTGTTGCACGCCTGGGACGATGCGGCGCTGGCGCCGCATCGCGACCGGATCGATATCGACGCGCCGGACCCCGGCGTCGCGCGCTGGGAGCCTTCGCATCGGCTGGAAGGCATTGCCAACAACTGTTTCCCGCAGGCCACCCGGGCCGGGTTGGCGCAGGTACTGGCCACCTTGGAGCAGAACCCGGAGGCCAATCGGGAGATGATCGCCGACCTGAAACAGCGGTTGGCGATGGTGGAGATGTTCGGCGTGCCCGAGAACGGGGTCACCGGCGATTTCGCCGCGCATCTGATCGGCGCGGACTGGCATCCGGACGGGTTCGCGGATTTCGACGCGATGGCCGCGGCGGTGCCCGTGGGCGGGGTGATGATCGCGACGGTGGCGTTCGAGGGTTTCCAGCGTGCGGGTGTGGTCGGTGCGCACGCGGTGGCGGTCTACTGGGACAACGGCGAACTCATGGTGCGCGACGGGGACCGGCGGCCGGTGTCGTTCGAGTCGTGGCGTCGGGGTCTGTCCGGTGTGGCCGGATTGCACGGCATCGTCATCAACGCCGACGGGACCGCGGCGGTACCGCTCGGCGAAGGCGGCCGGACACAGGGGACGGCGGGTATCGCGTTCCCCGTCGCGAATATCGGCGCGCTGCCGGGTGTCGCCGATTTCGGTGCGGCGGGTCGGCTGGGTGTGCCACGGGTGGAGCCGCCGCCGAACAGGGTGGAGACCGAACGTCTATTGGCGGCGGCGCGCGATGACTTGACCGCGCGCCGTGAGGCCGCGCGCGCCGCCATGAACACCGCGATAGCCGCTCTGGACCTGAACACCGAATCGCAGCGGAACCTGCGTGAGCGCAAACGTCCGAACGTCGCCGTCGCCGAACTCGACCGGCTGCGCGAGGACCTGCCTCGGCCGCCTGCCGATCCGCGGGCCGCCCTGGCTGCGGATCGACCGGCCGAACTGCCGCCCGGATGGCGGGAGTTGGCCGCGCACACCCACCACTACCACGAGCTGGCCGAGATGACGGACCAGGTCGCGGCTCTGTCCGCCGAGGTGCGGGAGCGCGAGCACGCACCGGACTGGCTCGCCGCGGCCGGGCGGTTCGCCGCTGTGCTGCCGAACTGGTCCGCCGGGGTCGAGATCGTGCGTGACACGGAACTCGGCGCGACCGACGCGACCGCTGTGCGTGAACTTCTCGGACAGGTGAGTTCCGCGATCGACCCGCTGGAGGCGACCTGGACGCAACTCGCCAGGGAGTCCATGGACCTGGGATCCGTGGTCGGGATCAGCGATCGGGGCCCGGACAAGCACGCCAATCAGGATGCGATGGCGGCCGACGTGATCTGGATCGGCGGCCGGCCGTTCCGGTTCGCGATCGTTTCCGATGGAGTGTCGGTGTCGTTGGACGGTGGCCGGGCCGCGTCCGCGGCGGTCGCGGCGGCTCGCCAGAGCCTGCGCGAGGCGCTGGAGGCACACGATCCCAGCACTCCGGTCACCGATCAGCAGCGCCGGAAGATGGTGGCCGACGCTATCGATGCGGCACAGCAGGCCGTCGAGAGGCTGATCGACCAGGAGTACAGCGAAGTTCGCGACAAAGCCCTCGCGGATATCGCCGCAGGCGCCGCGCAGAGCAGTATCGTGCGGCCGCCGCAGGCCACGATCGCCGTGGTGCTGGTGGACCCCGGGCAGGACGGGAAACCGGGACGGTACACGGCGGGCTGGGTCGGGGACAGCCGGGTCGATCTGCTCGACCCGGCCGACCCCGCCAAGTCACGCACGGTGACCTTCGACCACACGGCCGTAGGGATGGGCCTGCTCTACGATGCGATCGACGCGGCGAAGGCGGCCGATCCCGGCGCCGACGCGGCGCAGCTCAAAGACCAGGTATCCCACGTCGTCGAAGCGACGCCGAGCAGTGGCCCGTTGATGAACGTGCTCGGGTTCGGCATGCAGAACGGGCAGGGCTACGGCGCGCCCGGCGGCCCTCCTGTGCAGGGTGCGCAAAGGCACGACAGGTACCTCAGCGACGGCGATATCTCCGATACCGAGATCCTGCTCGTGCACACCGACGGGATCGGCGGGCAGAACCGCCAGGCATCGGCGTTCGCGCAGGCCTTCGCCAGGCACAACGGCGACCCGGCCGCCGCGCTGGAAGAGCTGATCGACACGGAGCTGACCGACGACGAAACCGACAACATCACCGGCATAGCGGTGCTGGGGACGCCGACCGAGCCCGGCGACCCGCCGCCGGTCGGGCGAGATCAGCTCGAAAAGGGATTGCAGACCCTGCTCGACCATCACCGGGCACGCCTCGAGATGGTGCGAGCGGCGACACCGGTGCGGCGGGCACGCCGGATGGATGCGGCAACCGGACACCCGGCGGACAGCGAGGATCCGGGCCCGTCGGAGCGACCCCTCCTCTTTTCCTTCTCCACGAAGGTCCACAGCTTCGAGGAATCGCTGCGGAAGGTCGGCGAGTTCGCCGACCTTCTGGGCGCTACCCAGCGCAGACCGCTTTCGCCGGAACAGCGGCAGGCGCTGACGCGCTATGCCGCCGCGGTGGCGGAGTGGACGGACGCGCGCATTGTCATGCAGCAGGCCACGGACGCGTTCAAGGGACAGTCCGCGCCGCAACAGCATGCGCGGGTATACGATCCCGGTCCGGCGTGGGAGCGTTTGATCCGGGCCGGTGACCAGGTCGAGGTGGCTGCGCGGCGGCTGGCGGCCGATCCCGCACTGCGGCCCGTCGCGGTTCTCGGCGGGCCGTGGGCGGAGCGCTTCTCCCTGGACAGCCTGCCGGCGCAGCCGCCGCCGGCGGACCTCGACAACGAGGCCGTCGATTCTTTCGAAACCGATCTCGGTTCGATCTTCGGGATCAGCGACCGCGGAACCCATGCGGGGCGGCAGCGCAACGAGGATTGGATGATCTCGGCGGTGATCCACACCCCCGAAGGACCGATCCGGATCTCCGTGGTGACCGATGGCGAATCGGAGAGCGGCGGCGGCCACCACGCGGCCAAGGTCGCGGCGGAAAAGGCGATGGAGCACCTGAAGGCGGCCGCGAGCCAGGGGCGGCGGCTGTCCACCGCCGAAGCCGAAGAGGCGATGCGCGGGGCGATCGCCGCGGCACAGTCCGCGGTCGCGCAGCTGGCCGACGACGAATCCACGCCCAAGACCGCATTCGCGGGCGTGATGGTGCAACCGGGCCTCGACGGGCAACCCGGGGAGCACACGACCGGCTGGGTCGGCAACACCCGGGTTCAGGTACTCCGGGAGGGCCGCCGCCGCTCCGAGACAGTGACGACCGACCACACGGAACTCGCGCATATCATGCGGAGCCGGGGGATGTCCGAACGCGAGGCGCTGCGTACCCGGCGGGGCCGGGCGGTGCAGCACATGCTCGGCCGGGGTGAGGTCCTGCCGGTTGACAACGTGCGTTCCGGCACGGTCACCGCCACCGACATCGTGTTGATCGACACCGACGGGCTGTGGATCACCCAACCCGATGCCGACGAGCTGGCGAAAGTTGTACACAGGGAGAAGGGCCTCCCCGGGCAGGGCAGGCGCTTGCTGGAAACCGCGCTGCGCAAGGGGAATGACAACATCACCCTGACGATGGTGTCGTGCGCGCCGAGCGAGCCGCCGCCCCGCACGCTCCCCGCGCCCCCGTCGGGCCTGCCCGCCGGGCCGCGTCGCGAGTATGCCGCGCTGGCACAGGAGTACGAGCGGTGGTGGACCGAGCTGCGCGGTCTGGCTCGCCGACTGCCGCCTGCGGCGAATCTGGATCATCTGACCTCGCCCGAACGGATCGATGGCAATTTGCTGGCCATCCAAGGCGCGGCCACGCTGCAGCTGCAGGACCGGTACATGTCCCTGCTGGAGATCACCGCCCGGCACTTCCAGGAGTTGGGGGCGCGGGTGGCCCGGTTCCAGACCTGGCTGGACGGGTCGGCGGACCGGCCGGGTCGCCACGATGCTGTGGCGGATTACGTGTCGGCCCTGGGCGATTGGGCGGTCACGCTGCGCGAGCAGCGGGAGGCGTTGTCGGGCCGGGCAGCCGAGGCCGAGATCCTGCTGCGTTCGGCACGGGACGTCGACAGGGTGCAGATCTACAACAAGCTCATGAGCCTCACGATCATGCCGCATCCGATCGGCGACAGTGATCCGCTCCGGAACGAGCGGGACCTCACGTCCGTGGTCCGTCGGCAGGAAGAAGCGCTACAGCGAGTTCGCCGTGTCGAACGGCGACTCTCCGTCGCCATGCCGGAGCCCGCCGCGAGCGGTCGCGATCCGAGCCTGCGGATGAAAGCGGAGCCGGAGGGAGCCGCCAGGGCGATCCCGCTCGGCCTGGCGACCGGGTACCGGATGGTGGCCGATAGCCGCGACAATGCGTTCGCGGTGTTGCGCGAAGCGGTCGGACAGCTGCCCGCCGAGACCGTCGCCGACCTGCGGCTCACGGTCATGGAACTGATCGGCGAGGACAGTGCGCAGGCCCGCGGTCGGCTGCGCGAATTCCTGACAGCCGAGGACGAGCGCGCGGAAAGCCTGGCGGAGCAGAACCGGTCGCTGCCCGCCGCCGCGGTGGCGCGCAACAATCAGCTGGAACGGGTGCTGGTCGCGGCACAGCGATATCACGTCGCGGCGGAACGGGTTCGCACGCTGCAACAGCGAATCGACGCACACCAGGGCGGTCTGAGTTCAGAACGATCCCAGCCGCGTCCGGCGCTGCAGGAGGACCCCGGATACAGCCAGCTGCAATACGACCGAGCCATGGAACGGTGGGACAGTATCCGGTCGTGGGCGCGCACGGCCCATGAGATGGCGATCGCGTGGAATTGGACCGACCCGAAGACGCAGCGGGCGTTGATCCAGGCGCTGCCCGAAACGGTCGCGACCACCGAAGGATTCCCGCCCGCGGCGCGCGACGAGGCGACGCGATTGATGTTGCGCCGCCGCCGGGAAGAGCTGTCGAGGGCGGCCGAACCCACCCCTGAACAACGCCGGCAACTGCGGGTCGTGAACTCCCGGGTCGACCTTCTCGCCGCCGCCGAACGATGGGCCGCGCAGGTGCCCGGCCATCCGAACGTGCAGATGCTCGGCACTACCGGCACACTGCTGGTGATCGGTGACCTGGCGGCCGCTGAGACGGTCAGCATCCATGCCGTGGACCGGAATTCGCCGGCGGCCGAGCAGACGTTGGAGCGGGCCACGGCCGCCGCGGTCGATGAGGTCGCCACGGCGGGTCCGGCTACCGCCGCGGTGGTGTGGGTCGGACCGGACGGTGCGGCGCTGGCGGAGGCGGTGGCCGGGATGCAGACCGCCCGGGTCGCGGCCGGGCAGTCGGAGGCCACGGTGCGCCTGGTCGGTCACCTCGACGTGGGCGTCGCCGCACGCGCCGCGGACCCGAACCTGGTGTACGACGCCCGCGCCCACGAGGCGCTGGCCGGCTACGCGGATCTGATCCACGCCCAGCATGCGGACCAGGGTCTGGGCGTATGGCTGCCCGCGCATCGGATCGAAGGCATCGCCAACGACTGCTTCCCGGTCGCCGCCCGCATCGCGCTGGAGCGAGCCCTGGTAGCCCGGTTGCGGATCCCGGACGTGGACCCGGACACCGATACCGTGGTCGCCGACCTGCGCCGGCGGATCGAGATGCTGGACGCGATGGCCGCTTCGCCCAATGGGGTGTCGGGCGAGATGGGTGCGTTGCTGGTGGGCGCCGACTGGGATCCGCTGGGCTTCGCGAATTTCGACGCGATGAAGAGCGCCGTGCCCGAGGGCGGGGTGATGATCGCCTCGGTGGCGTTCGACGGATTCCAGCGTGCGGGTGTGGTCGGCGCGCACGCGGTGGCGATCTACCGGGAGAGGGGCGAGGTCCGGGTGCGCGACGGAAAGGGCCCGTCGATCGACTTCGAGTCCTGGTGGCGGAGCCTGTCCGGCGTGGCCGGGTTGCACGGCATCGTCATCAAACCCGACGGCACCGCCGTGGTCGAGCTGGGTCCGGGCGGCCGGACCCGAGGTGTTATGGGCAAGGCGTTCGCGGTCGCGAATATGGGCGCCGCGCAGATGCCTCGAGCTCCCGGCGAAGCCGTGCGGGGGGCCCGGGTAGCCGACCTCGGCCCGCAACTGACCCGACTGCAGGACGAGGCGTACACCCGATCTCCGGGCCTGGCCGCCACGGTTCGGCTCGAGCTGCTGGCACGCCGCGGGGACCTCACCGAGCGGGGGGAGTGGTCCGACCCTCGTCAGATTCTGCTGCCGGATACCCCGGAGCGGGCCGGATGGGACACCAGGCTCGTCGCCGCACGCGCCCGGTTGGCGGAACTGCTCGAAGTGTCGCCGACGGTGCTGGCCGACGAGGTGCTGGCCGCCCAGGAATTGGCGGATCTGCGGGATCGGACCCACAAGTCCCCGGAACTCATCGCGGCGGAACGCGACTTCCGGTGGCGGCACGAGCTCACACAGGTGATGCATCGGATCGACCGGATCGAAGCGCGGGCCGGCCGGATCGTGGAATTGCGGCAGCGGCTGCACGCGGCGGTCCGTCAGGTGCAGTCGGGCGGGGACACCGCGGAGTACCGCCGGCTGGTCGCCCAGGCGGACCGGCTGGAAGAACTCGCCGCCGACCGGGAGAACCTGGATCGCGAGACAGCGGCGGTGCGGGAACATCTGAGCCGGCCCGCGCAGCACCTGAGCCGGGACGCGCAGCACCGGATGCGGACGGAGCTGGGCAGCGCCTACGAAAACGCCGGCCTGTTGCTCTACGGCCTGCTGGACACCGACACCCGGCCGGCGCGGTTGCCCCGCGCGCAGCTGGTGGAGTTCACCCAGCTGCCCGCCGAACTCACCCAGCGGGAACCACGCGACGGCGCGGAAGAGCTGCTCGTCGAACGTGCCCGGCGGGCCACGGAATTCCTGGCGCTACGCGACCAGCTGGAATGGGATCGAGAACTCGACGGGCACGCCGTCACCGCCCGGACCCTCGACGAACTGCTCGACAGCGGGCTGGCCGAGGCGGTGCGCGACCCGGCGCGAACTGCGATCACGCGGCGCGGCGATGTGGGACCCGAGCTTGTGCGCGCGCGCCGCGCCGCCGCCGGAAACCGCCTGTGGTATCGGCAGATCCGGATCGCCGAGACCGGGGACCGGGACTTCGCCGCGGTGGGTCCCGAGCAGCTGGCGGCACTGCGGGGCGAACGGGCGCGGGTGGCCGCGCCGGTCGAGGCGCTGCTTCGGGACCTGGGCCTGGGCATGCCGACCGAAGCTCAGCTGCGCGGCGGATACCGGGAACTGTTGCGGCAGGTGCGCGAGGCCGCGGCCGGTCGCCGCACCGGCCCGGACGAGGAGGCCCGGCCGAGCGCTCAGGAGCTGCGACAGCTGCAGGCGCTGCGCGACCACGATCGGGCCGTTCGCGAGCTCGAACAGTTCCTGGCCGCGGGCGAGCGGATCGAACGAATCGAGGCGCTGTCCGCGGCACTGCGCGAGGCGAGGGCCGAGAACGCGAGCGCGGCAGTCCGATTCGCGGACTGGTCCCGGATCGCGGCGGCCGATCCGTCGAGTGAACTCGCCGCGATCCTCGGCCGGACGCGGGACTGGAAAGATGCGCTGTGGCGCACCGAACTGCGTGCACACGGGGAATCCCTGCGTACCGCCCAGCGGGATCCGGAAAAACTGCGGATTTCGGGCATACTCCTCGAGCTCGCCGACGCCGCCGATGCCCGCGCGAACTGGTCGCGACGGGTAGCCGCCCTGGATCGGTTCGCCGAACAACTCGACACCACGGCCGGGGATCTGCGCCGGGCCGAGGACGAACTCGCCGCCCTGCCCGCGCGGCACCCGGGCGACCACGCCACCATCGCCGCTCGCCGCGGTGAACTGTCCGCGCGGATAGCCGGACTCGACGCGTCGCTGACCGACACCCTGACCCGGGCCGGGACCGATATCGAACGACATCGGCAGGCCGAGCCGTCCGGCGGCCCGCGCCCCGGCACCGGTCCGACCGACGGCGTGCGCCCCCGCCCGCCCGTCCGTACCGAACTGCCCGCCGGACTCCCGCTCGCCGACGGCTCGACCCCGCCGCAGCGCCCGACCGCGCCCCAGGTGCTGCACCTGCTCGGCGACACGCCCCAGTTGTGTGCGGGCGTGTCGATGTGGTTCGGCGAGAAGGTCCTGGGCCTGCCGGTACGCGCCCCGTCCTTGCAGGACCGCAAACTCCAGCTCGACGGGATGAGCCCGAAGGCGATCGCGCAGGCAACGGGCGCGAACTGGATGCCGGGCGGATTCGAATCGCTCGACGAGATGTACGTGATCGCCGAAAGCGGCGGCGTGGTGTTCGGGGCGGTCGACTTCGGCGACGTCGGCGCGCACATGTTCGTGGTGTACCGGGGCGACGACGGTGAAGTGCGCGTGCACGAATACACCGCCGGCCAGGTGCGCGACGTGCGGTTCGACGACTGGGACAAGCCCGAGGGCCCGCTGTACGGCATCGTCTTCGACGAGAACGGCCAGCCGCTGCACGAACTGCAGCCGGGCGAGGAGCCGCCGGACCACCCGGGCGTGGACCATCCGGGACGCAACCTGGGCGCGCGCTTCGACCACCCGGACGACGACGCGTCCCGGCCCGCTCGACGACCGGACGCGCCGGATCTCCCGCCGGCGTTGGGTGCAGACCTGATCCATCTGCGCAACACTGCCCGCGCTGCGCATCGGCGGGACCTCGCCGCGTTGTTCCCGGATCCGGAATCGGTGGACGTTGCCGCGCTGTTGCAGGAGGGGGAGCCGTCCCTCGAGCTGGATCGCTGGATCGCCGCGCGCGAGGAAGCGCGCCGGATGCTGAATGCGTCGATCGACGAGGCGTCGTCGACCGATGAGCAGCGCCGGGAGCGCCGGGTGCCCGAAGACCTGCACGACGACGCCGCGGTCTTGCAGGCGCTGGCGAATGTGGCCGAATGGCGTGGGAAACCACTCGAGGTGGAGCGTGCCGAGAAGAACTTCCGCACGCTGTACGCCGCCGTGGCGAGTGTCGAAGACGCCCGCACCTTCGCAGGTTGGGAGCGTCGTATCGATGCGCTCGACAACGCGTTGCAGGCGGCGCACGCCCGCCGGGGACACGGCGAGGTCGCCGAGCGGGACTACACCGCGCTGATGGCGCATGCGGTGCGCCTGAACGATCTGGCCCGGGCCCTGACGCAGACGCAACGGGCGGCCGAACTGCCGACAGTGGTCTTCGGCGGGTTTCTCGACCTAGAGTTCCACGACCTGACTCTCGAGCAGACGCAGACGACGGTAGGAAAGCGGACCCGCAGCGAGCTCGAGAAGCAACGTGACGGGGCCGAGCGGGAGTTGCTCGCCTACCTCGAGTCGGATTCGGTGCCGGCGCTCACCGAGCTCGAGCAGATGATCTCCGGCATGGTGGATCGATCGCACCCGGTGCGAGAGACGGCCAGGGCCTATGCCGAGCTGGTGACGTTGATCGACGCGCTGGACGAGACCGAGCGACGGATCGGCGCGGCCCGAGGCATCGCGGCGGCCTTCGACTCGGCGCTGGTTTCGACTCCGTCGCGGGAATCGGATACCGCGGTCGCCCCGAACGAGACGCTCGATCGGTTCGCCGCCGAAATCGTCGTGCTCGAGGAACGCCTCGAACTATCGGCCGCGGAGGTGGCCCGGGATCTCGCCGAGGAGTCGCACGGTCAGCTGGGGCTGAGCGTGAACGACGACGGCAGAGCCCTGGCCGTGGCCCTGGGCCAGGCGAAGATACGGATCGCCGCGGCGGAGGGGGTCCAGATCGCCGCGGTGTCCGACGATCTGGTGCGCAGCATCGTGGAGAATGCCGAACCGGGTCCCACGCGCGTCCATGCCCGGGTCCACCAGCTGCTGGCGTCCCTGATCTCGATCCAGGAACAGTCGAACCGGCTGTCGACCTGGTCGCGCGGGTTGGACGCGCTGGTCACCGCCGGTCGGCATCTGTACGCCCAGCAGCAGGCTGCCGCCGACCGGTACACGATGGCGCGCGGCATCTACGACCTGTACTTCTCCGACGCTCCCGGTGCCGAGCGGATCCCGGTGAACCCCGACCTGTTCCGCGATTCGCAGATCCTGCAGGGTATGCAGCAGGAACTGTATGTCCGGCGCGCCGAACTGGACCGCGCGATGGGCCAGGACGCGAAGAGCGATGCCGAATTGGCGTACCACGGGCGGATTCTCGACCAGCTCCGGACGGCCGCCGAGGAACACCGGGACCTCTCGAACCGGTTGGCGCGGTTGGATACGCAGCTGCTGCAGGTCGGTGATCTCGTCGCGAGGCGCGCGGTCGCGCAGGCGGAGTCCAGGAGTCGCGCGGGTCGGCTGGTCGAACAGGCAAGGGCGCAGGGTATCTCAGCGGCCGAGTTGGGCGCCTCGTCGCAATGGTCACGCCGGCTGGCCCGACTGCACGACCAGGCTGTCGCCGAATTGGTGGACCTGTGGACGCAACAGAGTTCGGAATCCGACGGGGACGCCGCGCTCGCTCGGGTGGGCGGTCTGGACGGTCTGGTGCGGCTCGCCGCGGAGTTCGACCGGCTGACACGGGAAGTCGTCGAACTCGAGGGCGAGTTGGACGGTGCGCTCTTCTTCGGAACCGTTCCCTCGGCTCTGGCCGCGGCCGCCGAGGGCGCGGGGCCCGCGCTGGTGCCCTATCAGCACCCGGACACGCGCCTCATTGTCGATCCGGTGGGCTCGTTGTCGGCACACGAGCTCAACCAGTGTGCGCGCGCTGTACTCACCGATTTCGCGCGGCAGTACGGGATCGATGCGCGCCGACTGTTGTCGGTGTTGGGTGCGGAGAACCTGTCCGGGACATTCGTCAGCCGTATCGAAGCTGCTCTGGGGCAGCTGACGCCGGACGCGGCGCCCTTGCTGTCGCAGGAAGTGGCCGATCTCGCCACGGTGGAAGAGATGTTGGGTGAGTGGGCGGACCGGCGCGAGGGGGTGCGCGCGGGCGACGGCGACGGGGTTGGGGTGCTGGTATTCGTCCCCACCGCGCCGGGCAAGGACGGCAAGGGAGCCGTCGGCCATACCTACTGGCTGCGGCGGACGGTCGACGAGGCCGGCAACCCGCATATCGAGCGCCGCGACGTCGGCAGGGGTGTGTACGAGCGGGATCTCACCGTGTCCCCGGACGAAGTGGGCCACAAAGTATTCGCCCTGTTCGTGGACAACAAGGCCGAACCGCGCCATGTGCACGCGCCGGGCAAGGTGTTGCGGCTGCGCGAAACCGGCGAGGACTTCAAGGTCGGCGCCACTCCGGATATGCCGCCGTACGTGGAGCCCCGGGAGGTGCTGCCGGTAGCGGCGCCGGATATCGGGCCGCTCGGCGCCGACCTCTCGAACTCGGAACTGGACCGGGCCAATCGGGCGGCGCTGGCTGGGGCGCGGCAGCGGCTGCGGGATCTGCCGGCCGCCGAGCAGACCGAGGAGACGGCGTCGCAACTGGCCGAACTGGACCTCTGGGTGGACCGGCTGACCGTCGCCGAACGGTGGGCCACGCAGATGCCCGGACATCCGCCGATCCACCTGCTGTCGATCGGGTTGCCCGGTAGTCCGGCGCCCACCGTGCTCACGGTCGGCAGTGTGCGCGAGATGAACAAACTGGTCGTGCACGTGACGGCGGCGTCGGAACGGCAGTCGGCAGCGGACATTGACAGTGGCGACGTCGATACCGACCTCGTCCGGCTGATGAACGAGCTGTCCCGGGAGCCCGGAGGTTTCTCGCAAGTCGCGATGCTGTGGGTCGAACCCGACGGCGCCCCGCAAACCGGAGATCCTGCCGTAATGGGCGCCCGCCTGGCGGAAGACGTTCACCACAAACTCCTGGACAACCGCGAAAACCCCGCGGACCCGCTCATGCTCAGTTTCGTGAGTGACGGCGCCGGCAGCGCGCTCGCCAGGGCAGCGGACAGTGCGCAATTGCTGGCGGAGCACTATCCGGTTTCGGTACGGGTCGATGATTTCCGCACCGAGGCCACCCGGATCCCGGTCGCCGCCGGACGTGCGGAGGCCGTGGTGCGTGCGGCTCTGCAGTGGGCCGGGCTCGCCGATATCCGTGACATGCTGCCGCCCCCGGATGCCGACGACGACGCGATCCGCGAGCAGGCGGCGGCCAACGCCCGGAACTGGCGGCAATGGCCGCCGTACGCGCGTCGGGCATTGCTGTTGCGGTACCCGCACGTGCTGGCCGTGGTGCCCGGGCTGCCGCAGTCGGTGCGCTATGCCGTCGCCGCCGCGGTGCTACAGCGAGTGGCCACCGGGGACGACCAGGGAACCGTGTGGCGCGACGACGAGGCCGGGACCGATTCGGCTACGCCGGCGTATCTGCTGCAGAGGCGCGGCGCGATCGCCGATGAAGTCTTCACCGGGTTCGGCCTGGTGGATAACGCCTGGTTCCGGGCCGAGGTCGCCGGGGTGCAGAGCACGGACACCGGACTGTCGATCACGGTGACAGTCGCCCTCGAAGCGGGCCCGCCGGCCCGGGTCACGGTGGAACTGGACCAGGTCGACGGCCGGCTGGTCGCCCGCTATCGGTCGGTCGACCTGGGTCCCGACGCCGGTCGGCTCGCGCCCGCGCTGCGGCAATTGCACGACCGGGTCGGCGCCTGGCTGGCTCGTTCGGACAGCGAGTGGGCGGCCGACAGCGCGACCGCGCCCACGCGGGACATCCCGGACAGTGCGGTTCCGCAAGAACTCGTCTCGCCCCAGCGGTTCGCGACGGTGGTCAGCGATGTGGACTCGTTCGACGGCGACGCATTGGACCCGCTGCGCGAGAAGCTGTCCGAATTCATGCACGGGTGGTCGGTGTGGTCGCCCACGTGGACGCTGGCCGACATCACCCGCGCGTTGGACAGCATGGACGAAACCGGTGGCGGTGATATCCGGATCGACATACAGGCTGTCGAGGGTCGCCTGCGGGTGACGCTGTCCGACGACAGCGATCAGCTCATCCCCGCTCCGCTGGCCGATTCGGTCGGCCGCGAGAAGTGGTACCGCTCCGGAGTGGAGCGCGCGGGCGCCGCGGGCAGACGTGTCTGGTTCGAGATCGTCCCCGGATCGGCACAACTCGTGCCGCTGGTACGTGATGCCCTGCGCGGCGCCGACAAACGCGACGTAGCACAATTGATGATGCCGCTGGTGCACGTGGCGGCCGGAGTGACCGCAGCGGGCAACACCGGCCGGTTGGTCGCGCAGCTGTGGGAGGCCGCCGGTCCCGAGTTGCAGCCCGAACTACTGCGCTGGTACCCACATCTGAGCGCCGCGTTCGGTGTACTCGCGGTTTACGCCATGGATCCGCCGGTCGAGGACGCGCTGCGCGAGGCGGCTGACCAGGTGCGGGAGTGGCCAGGTCGCAACAGTCTCGAGCGGCGGCGCCAGCTGACATGGCAACGAACCCTGGCCGACAACACGATCGTGCCGGGTGTTGTCGAGGGTCTGGGACGGGAATTGCCCGGTCTGCCGGTGCGGTCGCTGCCGGGTGCCCATCTGCAGGACCGAGGCGAGAACGGAGCAGTGACGACCGGTGGTCGTTACCAGGCCCGGGCGGTCGTCGGTGATCCCGAACGCGCCGAAACCGTGATCTGGTATCAGGCCGGTGCGGTATCCGATGCGGCGGATCTCGCGCAAGCCGTCGCCGAAGCGGCTGGTTACCTGCGGGATGTCCAGGGTACGGGCGACGGCGACGGGCGGCCGCAACCGGTGGCGATGATCCTGACGGTCGACTACGATTTCGCCACCGCCGAAGGACCGTCCGATCTGTGGTCCCGCATGCTGGACGAGCGCGAAGCCCACGCCGTCCAACACCTGGCCCAACACGTCGCAACCATGAACGCCGCGTTCGACACTCGTCGCGACGGCAGTCGGCCGACCGTTCTGCTGGTCGGCCGTCGCGGCAGCAGCGCAGTCGTCGAAAACGCCGCCGGGATACCGGATATGGATCGGGAATACGACGGGATCGACACCCGGGATCCGTGGAACCCGCTGTTGGATCCGGCGGAGATCGCACTCGATGCCGAGCGGCGGGCCGCCGCTGAGCAGCTGGCGTCTCGGTTGCTGGAGCTTGCACCGGACCACACCGCGTGGCAGGTCATGTCGCTGTGGCAGAGACCGGGCTTCGGTCCCGAGAGCATGGAAGACGTCGCCCGCGTATTCCCGGAACTGGTCGTGAACCTGCGTGGCGTGCCGTTGTCCGCGCGCCACCTAGCCGTCATGCAACTGCATGCCGCTCGGCTACAGGAGGCGCGGGCTTCCGGCGACACCGCGCACACGCGGGAACTCGAGGAAACCCATCGGACGTTGCGGCGGCTGGTGCGGTCGATGGACCGGCTACCGCCGACGCCGGAGGCCGCGATATTGGCCGCCGACGGTTCGGTCGTCGCCATCGGGAACACCGGATCGCCGACCAGCCTGGCCGTGTATCTCTCGGTCGGACTCGAGAACAATATCTCTCCCGACCACGGGATACAGGAGATGATCGCCTCGCACCACGCCGAGTGGGTGGGAGCCGCCAGCGGGTCGCAGCAGGAGCAAGCGGGACGGCTGTCGCTGTCGTGCGTCGGCAACGACCTGCAACAGGTGATCGACTCCCTGACTCGGTTTTTCGATGTGCAGCTGTTGACGCCCGGCCAGGCCGATTCCTCGATTCCCGAGCTGTTCCCCCGGATAGTCGTATTGGACAACCCTGACCCTGACGCGCCGGCGCCCGCGTTGCACGACGGCCTGATTCACCAGGCGGTCACGGCCGCCCATCATCGGTCTTTCGCCGCAGCCGCCCTGCGGCAGTTCGCCGATTTCGTTCGCCAGGGCACCGACGGAGAAATCGACCTGGACTGGGCCGGGTTGTTGCGCCCGGGCCCGGAAGGGGCCTCGCTGCGCGCGGACCTGGCCGAGCGGCACGGCCGTGCGCGGGACACGATGGCCGCGTTGATCGCCCGGGACCGGCTCGGCGCGGACGCGGATCCGGCAGCTCTGGCGGTCGAGACACGGCGGCTGTCGGCGGCCTTGACCGACCGTTTGCTCGCCGGTCCGCTGGTGGAGGGTCCGGTGTCGGATCGAGACCGTCTGGTGCTGGACTCGGAGTGGGCAGCGGCCAAGGAGGCCCTGGTCGCGTACGACGGGATGGTCGCCCAGCTGGCGGAGTTCGACCGGCACGACACTACGATGCAACGCCTGGTCGAAGTGGATCGTGGGATCCGGGCGGTCCTGGCGCAGTTCGAGGAGGGTCTGGAGGCACGCGACGAATTGCCCCGGGTCGCCGAACAGTTGGGAAAGTTGGCCGAGGATCTCGCCGCCGCCGAATCCGCCGCCGAAGACCATCGGAACACCCTGAACGAGGCCGATCTGCGCCTCGTCCGCGAGCTCGGACTGAACCCGAAATGGCCGCCCGCGCTCGTGGCGGCCCAGCCCAGGTTGGCAGAGCAGCTCGAAACAGCGCGGACCGAGCAGATCGTTTTCGGCGGTCCCGAATACGACACGCGGGTCAGTGAACTCGAACATGCGCTCGCTATGGTCACGACACAAGCCGAGTATGTGACCGGGCTGCATCTGCTGCGCAATCTGTTCGACAGCCGGCTGGCCGATCTCGCCGGGCAAACTCGGCGTCGCCCCGCACTCGATGTCACGCTCGGCCAGAATCTGGCCGTCCTGCGCGCCGAAGCCGACGAACTGCAGACCCGCCAGTGGCGGCAGCCGCAGTGGGAATTCCGGACGGAGCCGTTCGTCCTGGGTGCGGAAGGTCTGCCGCCGTGGCGGAGCCGGCGGGCGCAGGTCGCCGCGCGGATCGCCGAGTGGTTGCAGATCGACGCGGATTCGCTGACCTCCGAGCAGGTGGCGGCGGCGAGCGCCTCGTTGATGGAGGAGCTCGACCAGCGCGGGCACAGCGCGCGAGACCTTCGCGAGGTCACGCTGCTGCTCACGATCGACCAGTTCATCGCCCACATCGAGACGATGCGGGCCGCGGAGAACCGGGCAGAGTGGCTGCGTGAGCTGGAGAGTCGGCTGATCGACGCGCGCGAAGAGGTATTGGCCGCCGAGCGGTACTTCCACAGACTGCGGGCTCAGCTGATCGCCCGTTCCCCTGCCGACGCCGAATACCTGAGTTTCCGACCTGACACGGTCGACCTGCAGGCCCGGCTCGACACGGACGTCGAGACCGTCGACGGCCAGTGGCGTCACGATCTGCTGCGGCAGCTGATCGCGACCGTCGAAGACCACGCCCGGATGCGCGAGCAGTTCGACGGTCTGACCGCCGGCGCCGGACGGCTGGAAGCACTGGCCGCGGAACGCAACGACGCCGTCATCCTGCGCGACACCGACACCGCCGCCGCACTCGATCGTCGGATCGACAGCGAATTGGAGCGGGTCGCCCTCGGTCGCCTCGATGAACCGATCGACCGCCGGATAGAACCGGCGCCGGGACCCACCGACGGAATCCGCGAGACCCCACCTGCGCAGGCGCTACCGGAGGTCGACCCGTTCGCGGCGATCATCGAGGGCAACACGGACTGGCCCGGGCTCAGCGAGTTGAGCGGTACCCAAGAGGTGAACCTGTCCGGTGTCCCGAAGATCTGTGCCGTCGACGCGCTGTGGTTCGTCGCCCTGGTCCTCGGCGTCGAGATCGCGGATCTGCCGTCGATGTTCGACAGCGCGATCTGGGCCAACGGCATGATGCCCGCCGATATCGCGAAAGTCCTGGGCGCGAAATGGGAAACCGACGGTTTCAACGACCTCGACGAGATGCGCGAGGTCGCGGCGAGCGGCAAGATCGTCATGGGCACGGTGACCCACGGCGACGCCGGCGCGCACATGTTCGTAATGTATCGCGGCGAGGACGGCGCGGTGTGGGTGCACGAGCGCAAGGGTCACGAGGTCGTCGACAAACGGTTCAGCGAGTGGGACAAGCCGAGCGGGCAGCTGCACGGCATCGTTTTGGGCGGCCGCGGCGAACGGCTGAACTCGCTGGCCGAGGGGGAGTCGCCGGGTCGGCCCGGAGCCGATATGCCGGGCGGCGCGGTGGCCGGGGACCCGGATCCCGGTGAGCAAGGGCGAAACGAACTGTCGCGGGAGCGACGCGAAGCCGTCTTGGCTGCGGTGCGCGCCGCGGGCCTGTCGAACGTGGTCGACCTGGCCGCGGACGGCAACCGCGTCGATGTAGCCGCTACGCGCGCCAAGGCGCGGGCCGCAGTCGAATTCTGGGACCACTCCACCGCCGAGCACCAGTATGAAAGTATCCGGACTGTTCTCCAGGCCGAGTACCCGGACGTCTTCGCCGCCGCCGAGGTAGTGCCGAGCCGGTTGCAGAGCCAGGCCCTTCGGCGCGCGATGTGGGCCGACTTGCAGGAGCTGCGGGAGCGCGCGCGGCACCGCGTTCTCGACGACGTCGGTCTGGCCCGGCTGCAGGAGCTGGGCGACCTCGACTCGGCGTTTCGGGAAGCCGACACCCGTGGTCGGGAGCTGGGCCTGCCCGTCCATCTGGTGTCCTACGGGGACGGCGCGCTGGTGATCGAGTTCGGCGATCGCAAAGCCGCTGCGCAACATCAGATCTGGTTCGTGCCGCCGAATGCGGCCGAGTCCGCCGACCTGACCGCGCTGGTACGAGATGCCGCGGAAATCGCGCGGGTGGAGAACCAGCCCGAGCGGGTCACGGCCACGGTGGCGGTGCTGCGCTACGGCGCCGTGGGCGCTGAGGCGGGAACGGTCACCGCAGTCGGCGAGGAGATGGCGTACCGGATCGTCTCCAGCCGGGCGATGCACGAAACCCGGACCCCCTGGCAGCCGGCGCCGACGGTCGAGGTCATCGCCCGCGGTGACGGGGTCGCAGTGTGGGATTCCGTCGCGGAACGCCTGCCGGAAGCCGGAATCGGCCTCGAACCCGTCCTGGCCCGAGCGGGGCAGTGGACGCGGGCTCTACCCGGCGCTCCGGAACTCACCGTGCGTTCGACGCGGCCCACGACATTCGTGACAGTCGGCGATCCGCGCACTGCCGATCAGGTGGTGGTGCTGGTGAACGGGCGCCCGGGCGCCCTGTCGCTGCGCGCCGGTCTGCGTGACGCGACCGGCGTGTACGCCGAAGAACGCCGCGCACACCCGGAACGGACGGTCGCGGTCGTCGTACTGCAAGCCGACGACCCGGCGTTGCTGGCGGCGGATCTCGCGGACCTCGCCGCGCAGCGCATCGCGCCGGAGCCGATCCGCCTGCACACGGACCGGGCCGATCGCGCGCTGCTCCGGCGCGCGCGCGCCGACGAGCGGGTGGCCCGGAACGCGTTCACTCGGCCGACGTCCCTCGCCGCACAGCGGCGCCCCCGGCGAATCGCCGGCTGGGTCGCGCCGGAGCGCGACAGGGTCCGCACCGGCCGGGAATCGCCAACCGTTGTCGTCACACCCCAATTGGACGTGTACCTGGACGAGATGCGGCGCGCAGTGCGCGACGCACTGCCTGCCCGGGCGGCCAAGCTCGACCTGGTCGAGTCCGCGATCTTCCGTGCCGACGCACAGCGCGGGCTGGGACTGCTGACCACAGCCCAGTACGAGTCGTTGCTGGCGGAGCTTTCCGTCCTGCGTGGGCAGGCCGCGACAATCCATGACCACCGCAAATCGATGCGGGAGACCGGTGACAGTGAGCTCGATGCCTTGAGCCGGCTCACCGCCGAATTCGACGCTCGGTTGGATCGGCTGCCGCGAATGGCTCGCGAGCTGGGAGTTCTCGACGCGGGCACCGCTGCGCCGGCCGAGGCAGGTGCGGAAACGCGGCTGTTGGCGCAGCTGCTCGAGAGCCAGCACGAAGACCTGCGCGCCTGGCTCGCAAACCAGGCCGTGACCGACGCCGACATGCGCGTACGGGCAAGGCGATTGGATGGCGACCGTGAGCATCGCCGTCGGCTAGCCGAGAAGTTGTCGGCGGTCACGGGCATTCCGGTGTCGCAACTCACCCGGGCGCGGGTTGCGCAGCTGGCCGCGCAATTCACCACCCAGCACGACGCGTGGGAACGCACCGAAGCGGTGAATATTTGCCTGTATACGGATGACGGGCTCGAGGACAGGGAACAGATCCGCGCAATCGCCGCCACTACGGCCGGCCTGCGCAACCTGCATGCCGCCCTGCGCCAGGAGCAGGCGCGGGTCGAGGTCACCGACGAGTATCTCGGTCGTCTCCGGGACGACTACCAGCAGCGATACTCCGGCAACCGGTTCCAGGTCTCCTCGGGCAGGTTGGAAGTGGCCGACCTGACCGCGGTGTACCGGGAGGCCAAGCGGTACCGGCCCATCAGCGGTGAAGGCGAAACCATCGGCCGGATCCGACAGGAGCTGGGCCAGCTGATCCGCCACGCCGAGCAGCGGGACAAGGCGGCGGCACAGCTGCGCCGGCTGGGTGCGCTGACCGAGCGGCTCACGGTGCTCGCCGGCGAGCGGGTACGGGTGCAGGACCAGCTCGACCTGCTGAACGCCGCGCTGGGCGACTCACCGGTCAGTGTGGAAATGGGCTGGCAGCGGGCGCAGTTCGGGCGGACCGAACAGCTGCGCACGGCACACCGGCAGGCCGGGGCCGCGCTGGCCGACGCGATCGGCGCGTCGGCGCTGGCCGAACTCGGCATCTCGCCCGAGACGCTCACGACGGCACAACTCGACGCTTTGCCCGACACCCGCCGCGGCCCCGGGGAACAGGCGGCACTCGACGCGCACCTCGCCAGTTTCCGGCATCTGGACGAGGCGCTCGCCGCGTCGGTAGCCGCCGATACCGCCACCGAGCAGCTGGTCCGTATCGATGCGGCCCTGGACGAGGGTTTCGGCGCACAACTGGCCCGCCTGCTCGCCGACGAGCAACCACGAGACGCCTTCGGTTACGAACCGCCGGACACTGCCGCCCAGGAGCATCTCCGCGACGCGGACCGGTACACCTGTCTGCCCGACGCCACCGACGCCGCCAACCGTCTGGTCGGCAAACCGCCCTTGACCGCGCAGCAACGGGAACGACTGTTGTCCGGCCTGCCCGGGACAGATGCCCGGGTGGCGCCGGAGATCGTCGGCTCCGACTGGGAGGAGAACGGTTTCGATTCGTACCGGGCGCTGCACGACCGGGTGGCAAGCACCGGGGACGTGGTGGTCGCGGTGCTCGGCCGCCGCGGGTTCGACAGCCCGGACGAGGTCGGCTCGCACGCGGTGACCGTGTACCGGGACGGCAAGACCGTGCGGGTCATCGACAACGGTGAGGATCTCGAGTTCTGGCAGTGGCAGTCCCGCCAGAGCGGTGTGGACAGTCTGTCGGGCATGGCGTTGAAGGGCGAGGGCTCGGCCGCCCGGCCGCTCGTGAACGGCAAGTCACGGGCGATTGCGGGCCTGGACTTCAAGAATGTGCGGATCGGCGCGAGCGCGCACGAGCTGCCCGGGTATGTGCCACCGCGACCGGGCTTGCCGGTGATCGATTCCCGCTACACCGACTTCCACTTGTACGCGGCCGGGGGGGCTTGGCGGGATCTGCTGCGCCGGGTGAACGTCGCGGTCGCCGCCGCCGAGGCCGACGGCCGGTTCGACGCGATCGATCCCGCCGAACGGGCGGCCGCGCGCCGCAGGCTGCGCCTGCGGCAGATCGAACAGCGGTGGAACACGAACGGTTTCGCGGCCGACCGGGACGCGATCCTGCACACCATGGCCGACGAGCTCGCGGGCCAGGACCTACCGGATCAGGTGCGCGACGCGGTGAACCGGATGCGGCTGGCGCGCGAACGCGAGCTGTTGCGCGCCGCCGAACCCACCGAGCGCAACGCGGCCCGGCTCTCGGAGCTGGACGCCTGGGCCGACCGGTTGACCGTCGCCGAGCGCTGGGCCGCGCATCTGCCCGGACATCCGCCGGTGCGATTGCTCGCGTTCCCGCGGCCCGGCGAGCCCGGGGGCCCGATGCTCGCCGTCGGCGACGTGAGCAGCGCTCGGGAGCTGTTGGTGCAGGTCGCCGACGCCGCGGTTCCGGTTCCGGTGACCGACGAGGACGGTTTTCCGATCGCGGATCCGGATCTGGCTCTGGTGATGAACGATCTGACACCGACCTTTTCGAGTGAATCGGCCGCGGCGGTATTGACCTACCCCGGTGCGGACACCGTCCTCGTCGAGCAGCTCGCCGATCTCGTCGCGACCCGGGACGAATCCGCCGGGCCGCCGGCCGCTGTCCGCCTCTCGGCAGTCGGCACGCGGGCCAGGAATATCGCGCGCGGCGCCTCCCAGATGTCCGGCCCCGGCGGGCCGGTGCCGGTCCTGGTCTCGGTGGTCGACGCCACGCCCGGGGTCCGGGCCGAAGTTCCGCCGCCGCACCCGCACATCTCGCTGCTGGAGCCGGACGGCACACGGTGGCGGAAGGTACCGGCGAACCCCGACTCCGTGGTGTCCATAGCCCTGGAATGGGCCGGGATACGCGATATCCGGGACCTGCTCGCGCCACCGGACGCCGATCTGGACGAGGTACGCCGCCTGGCCGCGGCCAACAACCGCGCCTGGCGCACGTGGCCGCCGTATGTGCACCGGATTCTGGTGGAGCTGTATGCGGAGGTGCTCGCTGAGGCTCCCGGCCTGCCCACCGCGGTGCGCGACAAGGCCCGGCGGTCCGCCCCCGGCAGTGACTGGACTCCCCGGGGCACCGAGGAGGAGAAGCAGTGGGCTAGCCGCAGCCTGGAGACCTTCATGGCGCTCTGGGCCGCGGACACTCACCTGGAGAACTGGGGCGGGGTCCCCGTACAGGCGCTGTCGAAGTTCGTGGGCGATGACACCTGGGGAATGACCGTGGCGTTCGGTGACCCGGACACTGCGCAACGGGTGTATTGGGGGGTGTTCGATGTCGAGAGCCTGAGCGCCGGCGTGATCGCGGCCGCCGAAGAGTTCCAGAAACTGTGGGACGGCGGCATCGCGTTCGTCGCGTTGGTCCGTCGCCATGCACCCGACGCCGTCACTTCCGATGAGGAGAGGGCCGCCGCGGCCGCGGCGTGGGCGGAACGGTCGATCGCGGAACGCAACGTCGTCCGCCGGGGGCTGGACCCCTACGGCCGTAGGCCGGAGAATTATCTCCGCGGCTACACGACACCGCCCGAGGGCACGTTGGCCGATGCGCTCGCTCAGGTGCGACCGGACATGATGTTCGACGACATCGATCGGGTGCTCACCCGGGACTCCGCCGACTCCTGGTACGGAAACCCGGAGTTGCAGCTGCGGCACGAGCTCGGGACGGCCGCCTTCTTGGGCGAGCCCAACCTATCCGTCGGCATCTGGCGTGAGGCCTTCACCGGAGCCGTCGCCAGACTGCTGGGTGAAGGCGGGTATCCGGTATCGAGCGCCGACGTGGCCCCCGATCGGGTGATGGCCACCGTCCGTGCGGCGCTGCAACAGAACAGCGAATTGAACGCCGCGTACCTTGTGCGCCTGGCCGCGGAAGCGGTTGTCGCGGACGCCACCGAGCGCCGGTACCGGCAGTATCTCGACGAGGCGCCCGGCCCCCGCCACTGGGCGGCCACCGCTACGGACGCGACCATGGAATTGGTCGCCGCGCAGGCCCGTAGGCTGCGTCACCGGCAGCTGACCGTCGAACTGATCGAGACGTTGGTCGACGAGATACTCCAGAACGAGCCGAGTCCGGCCACCCGTGCCGAACTGCGCCGGATACTGGACCTGCCGTTGACCTTGAACCATATGGACACCGAACGGACCACGCCCTCGGCGGAACAAGGACTGGGTCCGACCTCGATTCTGATCGCGCTGGCGGCGATAGCCACTGAGCAGTCCCACCAGGCGCGGGCCGATGCGCTGCTGACCATGATTCCGGAGTTGGAGATCGCCGACGCCGAAGTGCGGCACTTCACGCGCCGGGCACAGGCTCCCGGCATCGATACGCTGCTCGAGCAGCTGAGCGCGCTGCCGGTGGAATCGGCGTTGCGGCGAATAGATCTCGCCGAACACGGTCTGCGCGCGGAGCAGGTCGATTCGCGCACGCTGCGCGGCGCGCGACGCCGGCGCGCGGAGTTGCACCGGGATTTGGCCATGGCCCTGGGCGCGCCGCAGTCGCAGTTGACGGTGAGCTACCTGGAGCAGGAGCAACTGCGTGCCGCCGCCGATCCGGCGGGCGCCGCGACCGCGGACCTGATCCGCCGGTACCTGCAGCAACGCAACCTGACCGCCGTGATCGATCGGCACCTGCAGGCCGAGCGCCGGCGCGAACTGCTGTCCGCGCAGGCCGACCGGCTGCACAGCTTGGCCCAGCAGCGCGCCGACGCGTCCGACGCGGCGGCGCGAGCGCAGATCGAAGACCGGATCCACACCGTGCTGGCCGAGGTCACCGAACGTTTCGAGCCGGTCGCCCCCGATACGTACGCGCCGCCACGTCCATTGCACGACGGGCCGCCCAATTGCCTGCCGACCGCGGCGAACCGGTTGGTGGCCTTCCGGCAGCGCCGGGGGAAGCTGCCGGAGGACTGGCCGACGATGGCCCCCGCCGACCCGGGCCTGGCCGGGGTGCGCGAAGATGTCGGCGCCGAGGCCGTCGACGCCGACTGGCAGGAATTCGGCTCGCTGGACGAGATCGTCGAGCACGTCAGAGCCAACCATGGCGCGGTGCTCGGCGCCATGGTGTTCCGCGACGGCGGTCGCGCGGGCGGGCATGCCTTCGAGATCGAATACGAGGGCAACCATCTGGTCGTCCACGAGTGGGTCGACGGCGAAGAGAAGACAATTCGCGGCGATCTCGACGTCCGGCGGTGGCTGCGGGAACGCAACGCGCTGGGCATCCTGCGCGTACACGGCATCGTCGTCGACGAAGCAGGCGACGCCGCGGTGCCGTTCGTCAAGAACGACCGGCTGGCTCTCGCCGACGACCGGCCCGACGCCCTGCTGGCCGGGTTGCCGCAGGACGGCGACCCCTCGAATTCCCATGTGCGCGACCAGACGAACCGGGAGGCGCTGCGGGCGCAGCGCAACCAGCTCGGCACCCAGGGAAGTTCACCGCGCGCCCGCGAACTCGCGGCGGTGTCCCACCGGCTGTTGCAGGTCGACGACGCTGCCGAGCGTAAGGGGCTCGGTGAGGTCCGGTTGCTGGAATACAACCGCGATGGAGGTGAGGGCGACCGGGGCCGGACCGTGTTCCTGTACGGCAATCCGGCCACCGCGGCCACGGTGCTCGTCGTCGTCGCCGATACCGCCGTCGATCTCGACGAGGTGGGCAAGCACCCGGGCGTGGTCGCCGACCTGATCGCGAAAGCTTCCGCGGGCGGATCGGTCGCGGCGTACGTGGTGTACCGCCACGACGACGACAGGGATGCTCACGGACGGGCTCCCTATGACACCGACCTGGACACCGCCGACGCGACCGTGCTGGTGCGGGAGGTGGAAACAGCACACGCGGCGCGCCGGTCGGACCGCAAGCCGCGGATCGAAGTCGTCGGGCTGGGGGACGGTCGCGCCGTGGCGAAGATCGCGCGGGAGCAGTTGGCGGCCGGGGGAATCGACGCGACCGACGAGTCACTCGATCCCGAAACGCTGACCCGCCCGTCGGAAACGGAACGGTCCCGGTCGGAGTTGGACCGCGCGCAAGGACTGGCCCTGGAACTGGAGCTGGTCGATCCCGACGACCCGGACGCGGTTGCGGAGTGGCTGTATACGCTGGATTTCGACGACCAGACGCTGTTCATCGAGACGAACCCTCAGTTGGTTTTCGACCGCGACGGTGTCGGAGTGTACGAACTCGCCACCGCGCTGCAAGCGCTGCTGACAGCACGGCGCGCCGATACACGTGACGCGGCGGAAGCGATTCGGTTGAACGCCTTCCAGGCGGTCCTGACCCGAGCCTCGCGGGCGACCAAGTACTTCTCGCCGCCCGGGCAAGGCCACGACCCCATCTCCGTCTGGCCCGTGGCACTACCGCTGGATCAGACGGCGGACAGCCGGTCGCTGGTACTGCTCGGCGGTAGCGAGAGCAGCGGATCGGTCACCGTCTTCGTCACCCACGGACCGTCGACTCCGGACACATTGCGTGCCGGGCTGCATCAGGCGCACGAGAACCTCGCCCACGATTTCGAGACGCGACCCGGTGACGGGATCACTTTCCGGCTGCCGCACACAGCGGCAGTGTGGCAGGGCACCGACGCCGCCCGTCTGGCCCGGGACCTGGCCCGCCTGGCCGAGGACTACGTCGACGCGCGCATCGATTTCGTCGTCGACGGACCGGAGAGCGAGGCGCTGGTCCGCGCGGCATTGGGCCACGAGCGAGTGTCCGATCACCTACAACAGATCGGATCCGACGCCACCGGCGCCGCCGCGGTGCGCCGCGTCAGCTCGCCGTTGTCCGCGGCCGACGAGGCGTACCTGGCCGCCCTCGCAGCGCAGTTCGAGGAGCCCTTGGGCGACCGGGACGAGACCGGAGAGCAGGCCGCGCTGCGGGCACAGGTCCAGCTGGTGCTGCAGGTCGAGCCGCGGCCGGTGTTGCCGCGGCTGCCTGTGGATCCGGATGCGGTGCGAGCCCGCGCCGAACAGTTGTGGGACCTGTTGTTCGACGGCGAGACGGTCGAACGCGAAGCCTTCCAGGAAACGTGGGACCGTCTCGACCCGAAGAACCGGCGCCTGCTGGTGGAAGGCGCGCCGGCGAAGCTGGCCGAACAGCCCGGCGCCCCCGGCCGGTGGCGCGACCGGGCCAACCGGATGCTGCTGGCCCGGGAACTGAACAGGCTGGAGACCATGCCGGCCGCCGCCCGCACCGCGGCGGAGACCGAACAGCTGGAACTGCTGCGAGCCAGGCACTCGGAGCTGGTGGAAGCCGAAGTGATCGCCACGACCCTGCCCGGGCATCCGCCGGTGCTCGCCCTGTCGCTGGGCCTGCTCGGCGAACCCGGCACCCGGCGGATGGCGCTGTCGTTCGGCGATATCGACACCACCCGCCGGGTTCACGTGCGGGTGACGGGCCGGATGAGCGGCGGCTCGTCACCGGAGTCGATGAGTTCGGCGGCCGCCAGTTTCGTTCCGCAGGGTAACCAGGCCGTCCTGGTCTATACCGGCGCCGACAACCTCGACGTGGTGGCGGGCGAGCTGCTGACCGCCGACCTCGACGACATCATCGGCGTGCAACGCCGTTACCGGCAGCAGCACGGTCTTGCCCTGGCGACCTTCGAAGTGGTCGCCCAGCCGGGCGCCGACACCGGCGATATCGTCGGCACCGCGCTGGATTTCTGGATGGTGTCGGAGCGACCCGGCGTGACCGCCACGTGGGAGCCCACCGTCGCGTCCGACCCCGACGGTCTGGCCCAACCGGTGCAGCTGGACATCAGCACGCACGAGCTGCCGCTGCTGCACCACCGCCTCGAAGGCGGTCCGGCGAACTGCACCACCCATGTCGTCAACTCGCAGCGCGCGACCTGGCCGGAGCTGAACCTCGCCGAGCCGCAGGACGCGGGCATGGACGGCCGGACAGCCGAAGAACTCGCGGGACTGCTGGGCGCGGGCTGGCACCCGGAACCCTTCGTCAACGAAGTGATCTCCGGGCTCACCGCACACGACCGGATCGCGGCCCAGCTGCGCGATATGTGGAAAGCCATGCGGGACAGCGGCTCCGAGATGACACCCGGCCGGGGCCCCACTGCCGTGGTGGTCGACGAATACGCCCACTTCGACCCCGCCAACCCGAACAAGGTCGGATCGCACGCCTACGAGATGTACGTCGACGACGACGGCACTGTGCGAGTCCGCGACTGGATCCAGCACGACTCGCCCGACGCTGCCGCCGACGGCCGGTACGCCGCCACTGAGATCGACCTCCCCCACGTTCAGGGCCGCGTCAAAGACGAGGTTCAGAACACCTTCGTCATCTTCCGCAACGGCGACGGCACCGCGGTCCAGGACCCGGCCACCGCCGTGCCGGGAGCCCGGCCGCGCACGCGGATCGGCGGGCGGCCCGGCGATGCGGCCGGTCGAGGCCGGCGTGACGGCAGCCCGCGCCGGGGTGGGCAGGAGGTTCCGTGGTCGGGGGATGGGGCGATTTACCCGGAGTCGGGGCAGAGCCCGTCCGGGGAGCCCGACTCGAATCCGGTGGTTCCGGCGTATTTGCGGGCCACCTATGAGGGACTGGTCGGCGCGCTCGCCGGACAGGCGGCGGAGTTGGCGCAGTTGGCTGCTGCGGCGTCTGCCGATCTCGAGGTGTTGAGGTCGGATCGGTTCGAGCAGGAGTTGGCGGCTCGGGAGGGGCGGTCGCAGGGGCAGGACGTGCTCGGAGCGGACCGTGTCGACGAGGACCTGCGTGCGGCGACGGTCCAGTACCACCGATTCACCCGTATGATCGTCCGGCTCGAGGAACTGGGCGCGGCGTCGAAGGACGTGACTCCGCAGCGGTACGAGCTGTTGGCGCGGCACGCCGACCTCGCGATGCGGTACGAGTCGGTCTTGCGCTGGCTGGGGCTCAAGGCCGCGGACGCGGGCGCCGACCTCGGAGCGTTGCTGTCGCCGTCGAGGTCCGATGCGGAACTGGCCGTGCTGATGGAAAAAGTTCCCGAGAGTATCTATAACGTCCTTTACTATGCAGTGAAAAATCATTTCTCGGCAGTGAACTCGATCATTAGTATCGAGAGTGAAATCGCTGCTCATGACTCTCTTGTCGAGAGCCGCCGCACTTCCAAGGAAAACCTCGGAGTATCCGGCGCTCTGGGGGTTTTCGAGGGGCTATCGGCAGATCGACCGGAAATTACCGTGAAATTCGGTTGGGGCGACGAGCGGACGGTGGAAGCGGTCGCTTCGGAACTGGGTGACCGGCTACGCGAGTCGGGTTGGCGTGACCCGCGCCAGATCGAGGCGGCGATGCAGATTGTGCGTAGCGCTGCGCTCGAAACTCTCCGATTCATCACGGATTTCCCCGCTCCGGTTCAGTCGCTCGATTGGGCCTCGCAGAATTTCCAGGCCCATCGGCCTGGAAATTCTAGGGAGATAGCGACCGTCCAGCAGATGTTGGAAAGTCCCGAGGTCAAGCTGACGGTGCAATTGTCATCCGATGCTGATATCCGATCGTTGAACCTGTCCGTCGAATGCGATCAACTTCGCCCTATGCAGCTGGCAGTCAAACAGTTGGGTGAGTGGTTGGAAGGGGTTGTTCCGCAGCACAGTGCCGATGCGGTGGGGGTGGAAGTCCGCCAGCTGTTGAAGGCTGCCGCCGAATCGGGGGTGGAGGTGGCCGGGGAGGTCTGGGCGCGTTTCGAGCAGGTGCGTGATGGGAATGAGCCTGTTCGAGATGATTTCGACGACGCGTCGGTGGATGAGTCGACTCGAGAATTCGAAGCCAAGCGGCGGGTTGTCGAGAAACTGTATCGCGATCACCATGTCCGTTTCATCGGCTGGGAAGGGCGAGATGTCCACCTGGACTTGATCGAGTCCGCCGATCGTACGATGCGTGAACTGATCGCGGAATACGGTAGTAGGCTCAACCTTCGTGACATTCATTTCCTAGACCAGAGTGAATTGGCCGGTTACGGTGACCCGAATTTGGGCGGCGTGACGTACCTCAGTGGGACTCGATTCGAACAGGGTAACCGGAATCACTACCAGTCGATTGCGATTGATAGGCGCGCCGTTTCGGACCGAAAATGGTCCGCGGAGACATTGGCAAATAATCATTCGCAAAAATGGTGGGGCAAGTCGCCGGGAGACATGATTTCCCATACCCTGCGCCACGAATTCGTCCATGTGGTCGACTGCTATTACAATATTAACGCGCGTGTTGACGCCATGCAGCAAGAAATGAGAGCAGCCCACCAAGTTTATTACGACCATGGCTATCTGAACATCGATTTCCCCTCATGGTCGGAGGGTTTTCCGCGATATGTCTACGTTGATGGCGACCCGTCAGGGGAGTGGAAGAACATGGAGGTGCTGGCGGAGGGGAGTGTGGCCGGTGCGCTGGATCCGTCGCTGCCGTTGACCGATCCGTCGCGGGTGGCGTACGCGATGTCCCATGGACTGAGTGGGAAAGAATACGCCGAGACGATGGCCGGCTGGGAGCGGGCGCACCGGGCCGACCGGTCTCGGCCGCGGGGTTTGTTGTCTCGATTGTTCGCCGTGGTGCGTGGTCCGGTGCCGGCTGTGGAGGGCGAGGCGGGTTATCGCCGGCCGGATGTTGCGTGGCCGCACGAGGATAATCAGTGCGGGCCGTTGACGATGCGGGACGTCGGTGAGGTGACGGGCCGGTCGGATCTCGCCGGATTCAAGGCCGGGATCAGGGGGATGCTGGTCGGCGTTATCGAAGAGGCGATGGGCGGGCCCAAGCAGGAGTTCACCGACATCGGTGAAGCTGCCGCCCGGCTGTTGGAGGAGGGTGCTCGGCGCGACAGGGAGAACCCGGGCAGTGGCCGGAATATGGGTCTGCTGGTGTTCGAGCCGACGCACACTGGGAGGGGTGGGCGGCTCGGTCATGCGTATTGGTTGGTGCGTCGGGTCGATGAGTCGGGTCGGGTGCGGGTCGAGTTGCGGGACTCGGGTAAGGGTGTGTTCCGGCCCAATTTCGTGCCGTCGCCGGATTCGGCTGGGGAGCCGGTTTTCGGTATGTTCCTCGACCCGGACGGCAACCGTGTGGAGGTTGCCGATGCTGATGGTGTGGTGCGGACGAGTCGCCGCAGGGTCCGGGTCGGCACCTCCGACCCGAGCCGGTCCGGTGATGTTCACGGTCGGGGGCGGGATGGCAGGCCGCGCCGGGGTGGGCAGGAGGTTCCGTGGTCGGGGGATGGGGCGATTTACCCGGAATCGGGGCAGAGCCCTTCCGGGGAGCCCGATTCGAATCCGGTGGTTCCGGCGGAATGGCGGTCAGCCTATGACGGGACGGTTGCCGCGCTGGCCGAGCAGGCGACGGTGTTGGCGCAGTTGGCTGCTGCGGCGTCTGCCGATCTCGAGGTCTTGAGGTCGGATCGGTTCGAGCAGGAGTTGGCGGCCTGGGAGAGGCGGACGCAGGAGGCGCTCGGACCGGACCGTGTCGACGAGGACCTGCGGGCGGCGACGGTCCGATACCACCGACTCGCCCGGATGATCGTCCGGCTCGAGGAACTGGGTGCGGCGTCGAGGGACGTGACCCCGCGGCGGTACGCCCTGTTGGAGTACCACGCGGACGAGGTGAACTCGGATGTGCGCTTGTTGCGGAAGCTGCGGCGGGCTGCCGCAGCCGCAGGCGTCGACGGTAGGGCGCTGTGGTCCAGGTCGAGATCGACGGCCTTGACGCAACTGGCCGTACTGCGGGAATTGGTTTCCGAGGACGTCTATGACGATCTGAAAGACGCATATGATCGGTATGAAAGGTCGGAATCCTCAATCCTTTTCGATGAGAAGCGAATAGCTTTACACGAGGAGGTAGTCGAGAGCCGAATTTCTATCGCAGACCCCAGCGAATCTCGTGCTCTGCGGCAAGCTCGTCGGAAGATTCGGAAGCTGTCGGCGGACCGGCCGGAAATTACCGTGAAGTTCGGTTGGGGCGACGAGCTGACGGTGGAAACGGTCGTTTCGGAACTGGGTGACAAGCTGCGTGAGCTGGGTTGGCGTGACCCGCACCAGCTCGAGGCCGCGATGAAGATCGCGCGGAGTGCGACGCTCGATACTCTCCGATTCATCGCGGATTTCCCCGCGCCGGAGGAGATCGCCGATCTGCGCGAGGTATATCGCGCTCTGCGGCCCGGAAAGCTCGAGAGTCCCAAAACCTTCGCGGAGTTGATAGAACGTCCAAGGGTGCAACTGATGGTGCGATTGTCATCGGACGCCGGCATCCGATCGCTGGACGTGTCCGTCGAATCTGATCAATTCCGACTCTCGGAGAGAGAGTCTACTGCGGCCTCGTACGATCCGTTCGAAGAGGATTGTCCGCAGCACAGCGCGGGCGCGGTGGATGCGGAAGTCCATAGCCTGTTGAAGGCCGCTACTCGCTCGGGAGTGGAGGCGCACGGGGAAGTCTGGGCGCGCTTCGAGGAGTCGCACGCTGTGCACGACCGGGTTCGAGATGCTCTCGACGACGATTCGGCGGATGCATCGGCGCGAAAGTATGCGGCGAAGCGGCGGGTTGTCGAGAAACTGTATCGCGATCACCATGTCCGTTTCATCGGCTGGGAAGGGCGAGATGTCCGCCTGGACGCGATCGAGTCCGCCGCTCGCACGACGCGTGAGGTGATCGCGGAATACGGCAGGGGCAATCTTCGCGAAGTTATCTTCGTCGGCCGAGCAGAATTGGAAAAGGCCGGTTTCGGAGGTATTTCCGGGCAGAAGAACGCCGCCGGTACTCGGTATGGAATGGAGAACCAGAACTATTACCAGTCGATCTTGATCGATCGAAGTATTGTGGTTCACAAGAATCGGTCCGCGATTGACTTGGAAAGGATGCGTTCACGAAACTGGTGGGGCTGGTCGCCGGGAGATATGGTCTCCCATGTCCTTCGCCACGAATTGATGCATGTGGTCCACACCCATTACAATATCAACACGTCTGCCAACGCTATGCAGACGGAAATGAAAGCAGCCCACAAAGTTTATCGCCGCGCGGGGTTGGTGTCATCCAAATTCCGTAAATGGTCCACAGTTTTTCCGCGTTATGTCTACGTGGACGGCGACCCGTCAGGGGAGTGGAAGAACAAGGAGGTGCTGGCGGAGGGGAGTGTGGCCGGTGCGCTGGATCCGTCGCTGCCGTTGACCGATCCGTCGCGGGTGGCGTACGCGATGTCCCATGGACTGGGTGGGAAAGAGTTCGCCGAGACGATGGCGATCTGGGGGTTGAAGCACGAAATCAACCGGTTGCAGGTCGAGGATGCAGATCGGAACCGGGGCCCACTGTCTCGGTTGTTCGACAGGCTGCGCGGTCCTGTACCGGTCGCCGAGGGTGAAGCGGGCTATCGACGGCCGAAGGATCCGTGGCCGCACGAGGGCAACCAGTGCGGGCCGTTGACGATGGGGGACGTCGGTGATGTGACGGGCCGGGCGGATCTCGACGGATTCACGGCTGGTAGCAGGGGGATGCTGGTCGGCGTTATCGAAAAGGCGATGGGCGGGCGCAAGCAGGAGTTCACCGACCTCGGCGAGGGGGTCGCGCTCCTGTTGGAGGAGGGTGCCCGGCGTGACGCGGAGGTCCCGGGTAGTGGCCGGAATATGGGTCTGCTGGTGTTCGAGCCGACGCATTCCGGAAGGGGTGGGCGGCTCGGTCATGCGTATTGGTTGGTGCGTCGGGTTGATGAGTCGGGTCGGGTGCGGGTCGAGTTGCGGGATCCGGGTAAGGGTGTGTTCCGGCCCAATTTCGTGCCGTCGCCGGATTCGGACGGTGAACAGGTTTTCGGTATGTTCCTCGACCCGGACGGCAACCGTGTGGAGGTTGCCGATGCTGATGGTGTGGTGCGGACGAGTCGCCGCAGGGTCCGTGTCGGAACCTCCGGCCCGAACCGGTCGTCGGGCCCGGGGGGCAGCAGCGAGTCCTCGGCGGGAACAAGCGTGCAGCCCTTGCTGGCCGCCGCGCGTTCCGGAGATCCCGAAGCGTCGAGGCGCGCTTCTGTTCAGCTGCAACAGATATTCGGCCGGCAGATCTTCCCGGCCGTGCGGGCCATGATCGGGGATCCGCAGGCTGTGACGTTGGCACGTGGTGCGGTCGACGACGTGCTCGCCACCGCGGACCGCCGCCAGTGGAACCCACCCGAGGGGCGCGACATTCGTGACTGGCTGCTCGATATCGCGCCCAGGGCGATCGAGCGCCGGGTTGCCGAGCGCGTTCGCGCGGCGGTCCTGGAGTTGGTACGCGCCGATGCGGCCGGGGAGGATGCCGATGCGGCCGCCGCGTCCGGGTTGCGTTCGCACGCTGTGGCTGTGGCGCCGCCGGCGACGATCGAACGCGCCGTGAACTCGGGTCTGCGCGGACCTCACCGCGAGTGGCTGCGGCAGCGGTACGGGCTCGGCGCCGGTGAAGACTCGGCGCTGTCCAGGGCCAGGAGGCTGGGTTCGGTGTCGGCGCCGGAAATCTTGGATGCGGCCGCCGCTCGGGCCTTGGCCGATACCGTGATCGCGGGCTACCAGATCTCGCTGAACGAGTTGCCCGAACCCGGCACACCGGCGCACGAATTGTTGAGCGAGCTGGTGGCCGAGCGTCTTCCTGACGAGGTCGTCGCCGCTGTGGGCGGTGATCTCGGGAAACTTCAACGCGCGGCGGGGAATCTGACCGGCGGTTTCCGCGAGTACTTCAACCTCAGGTTCCTGCGAGGCCTTTCCCCGGAACAGGCCGGCGGGATCATGGGCATCGCCGAAGTTGCCGAACGCGAAGCCACCGTGGTCGACCAGCTGATGATCTCGTTGCTCGCGGTACCGGAGCCGCCGGTCGCCGATATCGACGGATGGTTCAGCGGGCTTCCGGAATCCGGGCCGGCGCGCGACCGTTCGGCGGCCGAGTTGATGGCGAAGCTGTCGCCGGAGCTCGCGCAGGCGGTGGCCGGGGATCTCGAAGTCCTGGCGAACGCCGTCGCGGCCCTCCCTGAGCGGGACAAAACCCTCTTCTATCTGACAGTGATGCGGGGAGAGCCGCTGCTCGCGGCAGGCCGGGCCATGATGCTCACTCGCAGCGCCGCGGCTTCCCTGCGATCCCGGGCGGAGACGAAGCTGGTCGAGTTGATCGCACCGGCCCAGCCCGAATCGGTGGTACCGGGACAGGATCGGCCCCAGGGTTCGGGCCGAACCGAGCCGGTGACGCCGCCGGAGGATGGCGCGGCGCGGGACGAGACCGTTACTCGAACACCGGATGCCCCGTCTGCCGGAATCTTCGAATCGGGTACACCTCCCACCGCGACAGACGTCGCCCGCGTTGCGGGCGTCCCGCTCACTGCGGCAATTCTTGTGTTGAACAGGAAAGCGGTCAGCCTCGGCGTCCACGGCCAGGTGGTCGCCGCGGCAGCCCGCATCGGCTTCGAACTCGCCGAGGATGTCGCGCGAACACCGCGGCTCCCGCAGCCCGTTTCGGCCATTGCGGTGGCCCGCCGCGCCCGCGTGCCGCACAACGCGGTGTGGCGGATGGCTCGCGGGGACTCGGTTCCCGACACCGTCCGGGATCGTGTATCGGCCGTGATGCGGGAACTCGAATTCGAGTTCCGTGACGGTGCTGTGGTGTCGATCCACGAATTCGCGCCCAAGTTCGAATGGGCGGTTCTGGCTCGGGAAGCCGGAGTGAATCGGGGTACGCTGCGGGCGTTCCTCACCGGTGGCCGGACGACAACGGAGTCCCGGGAGAAGATCGCCGCCGGGGCCGCCCGGATGGGTTTCCACATCCCGGAGGAGTTGCTGGCGGCGCCACCGTTGCCGCCGCCTTCCAAAGAGCGGTTGGCGCGCGAGGCCGGGGTGGGAATCGACGCGGTCAATCGTCTCCTCAACGGTGAGCGTGTCACCCACTCGACCTGGCGCCGAGTCGTCGGCGCCGCTGCTCGAATCGGATTCGAGCTTCCGGTGGCCGCGCTGCGGCCGCCCATTCGGTGGAATGTCTCGGATATCGCACGGGCGTCGGGGACGTCCAAGGTTGTCGTGCGGCGGGTACGTGACGGCAAATGGGTGAATCCGGATCGGCGCGCCGAGGTGGTCGATGCGTTGCGCGGACTCGCACCTGAACTCGTCGAACAGCTCCCGCCGGCGCCGCCGCCGGCGCGCCGCTACACGATGGCCGATGTGGCTCGGGAGTCCGGGGTCGGATACACCCAGGTCCGCGACGTATTCGCCGGCAAGAGCCGGGACGCTCGGGTAGTGCAGGCGGTGTTGGCGACCGCTGACCGACTCGGCGTACCGTACGCCGCTGAGATCAGGGTCCTGACTCCGCCTCCGCGGACGGTCACCTCGGCAGAAGTGGCGCGGCACGCGAATGTGAACCCTGGTGGCGCTCATCGAGTCTTCAACGGCGGGCAGATGAGCGCGCGGGTTGTGCACGTGGTGCTGTCCGCTGCCACGTTGCTCGGATTCCCGCTGACACCAGAGGTACTGGCCAAAATCTCGTTGCCACAACAATTCGCGGCGGATCTCGCCGAGGCAGCGGGCGTCTCCGAAGACAGTGTGCGTCGGGTGTTCGCCGGTCGGGAAACGAATGTGGCGGTGTGGCAGCAGGTACGTGATACCGCGACGCGGCTGGGTCTGCTGCCGAGGCGGCCGTCCGTAGCGGACGTGGCCCTGTTGGCCGGTGTGCACCGGGCTACCGTGGTGTTGGCGGCGGCGGGCGGGCGCAGGCCTTCGTATACAGAGTCCGAGCAACGAATCCTGGTCGCGGCGCAAGCGCTCGGCTATCCGATCTCGCACCGGCAGCGGAACGCGATCGATCCGATGTTCGTGGAGCAGAGGTTCACCCCGGCGCACTTCGACGACGACGGCCGATTCGTACCGGGTGGCTTCACGGATCAGCCCGATCAGAGGCAAGTCGCGAACGCTGCCCGAGTGACGCAGAAGATGGTCAGCCTGGTGCTCCGCGAGGAGATCGCCGGCGACACGGCGGCCAAGCGCAGAGTGCTCGCGGCAATCGCTGAGCTGGGCTACTGGTATTCACCGCTGCAAGGCCGTGATCTGGAACAAGTTCACGTGTTGCGCCGAGAACTGGCCGAAATCTTGGACGTGGAACCCTCGCAGGTGGACCACGATCTCGTACGCGCCGAGTTGCCGCGTATCCAACCGGGGCCCGCCACCGAAATGGCCGAGCTATTCCTCGAATTCGAGGAAGCGGATTTCGCCCTGCAGCCCGAGGTCAGCGATATTGCGAAATTGCTCGGTGTATCCACGGTTGCGGTCCGTGACGTGCTCGCGCGGAGTGAGCCGTCCTACACCGAGGAAGAGCAGCGTGTTATCGCAGCTCTCCAATGGTTCGGCGCTCCGATCCCGAATGCGCTGCGCACGGCAGTGGATACGGAATTTCTGGCGAACAGGTTCACCCCCGGTCGGTTCGTCGATGGGCGTTTGGTGCCCGGATCCTTTACACGCCAGCCGAGTCAACAAGAAGTGGCTTCGCATGCCGGAGTCTCGCAACAAACCGTCAGTAAGGCGATCAGGGGCGTCGGTGACATCAGTGAAAGAACAAGAGAGCAGGTCCTTGTCGCCGCCGAGGAACTCGACTTCTGGTATTTCAGGAATGTTGCCGCCGACGGGTCGGCCGCGAGGTCCGACGGCGAGCCACCCCACGGGCAGCTCCCGGACAGCGCAGGGCTGGATCAAGTGGCCGATCGAGCCGGGGTGCCACTGACGACGGCTCAGGAGGCGCTGAGCGGTCGCCTGGTGGGCACCGTCCGCCTGGTGGATGCCGTCACGATGCGCGCGCTGTTGGCAGCCGCGACCGAGCTCGGGTTCCCGTTGCCGCCGACCTTGCTGGCGCAACTGCGACTGCCGCCGCAGTTGGTGGCCGAACTCGCCCGGGCGGCGGAGGTCTCGAACGACGCTGTCCGACGGGTATTCGCCGGCCGGACGGTTTCTCTGGATGCCTGGCACCGAGTACGTGACGCGGCGACGCGAGCGGGACTGTTGCCCGCCCGGCCGACGCGCGCGGCGGTGGTTCGACTTGCGGGGCTGGACAGCGCCGCCGACGCGGCTCGCATATTCAACCGAACTGTGCCCGAGTACTCGGAGGCCGAGCAACGACTCATCGTCGCCGCCCGGTCGCTCGGCTATCCCGTTCCGGCCCATCTCGAGGATGTCGCCGACCCGAGGTTCGCCGCGGAGAGGTTCTTCCCGGATCGGGCCGCCGACGGCGACAGCGGCGAGACGCTGTTCGCCCCCCAACCTTCGCTTGCCGAGTTGGCCGATGAATCCGGCGTCGGTGCGGAGATCGTCTCCCGAGTACTGGCAGGCGAATTCGATGTCGACCCGGCGGACCGGCGTCGCGTGTACCGGGCAGCGGACCGGATCGGCTCCTGGTATTCGCCCCTGCATCGGAGGGGCGCCGAACAGGTGCGGGCGCTGCGCGGGGAATTGGCGGACATGTTGGGGGTGGATTGGCGAGATGTGGATCGGGTCCGGGTCGAGAATGCACTCGCCGCGCCCGGAAGCGATCTCGAATTGCCGGAACGATTCGTCGAGGTGGCGGATCGGTTCCTCGCACTCGAAGATGGCGAGCGCGATCACGCGCCGAGTCAATACGATGTGGCGCTGCTGGCGGGCACCGACCAATCGACTGTCTCTACCGTGCTCAGCAGGCAGGAACCGGTACTCGAGGAGGCAGAACAACGAGTTCTGGTGGCGGCCCAGTGGTTGGGCCACCCGATTCCGTCGCACCTGGTGTCCGCGATCGATCCGGCATATGCGGCGAACAGGTTCATGCCGGGGCACTTCGCGGGCCACCGATTCGTGCCGGGACGTTTTGTTCCGCAACCGATGCAAGCGGAAGTGGCGGCGGCGGCCGGAGTTTCACCGCAGACGGTGCACCGAGTGCTCCTGGAAGGGCGCGGAACCACACGGAATCAACGATTGGTATTCGAGGCGGCCTTCGATCTCGATTACTGGTTCCCGAGCAGGTTCGTCAAGGCCACACTTGCCGATGTCGCCAGGCTGGCCGGGGTTACCTGGCGTACATCTCGCATCTTGATGGGCCGGACGGCGCCGATCGGTACCGATCAAGAGCTGAGGACGCTCCTGGCCGCTAGGCAACTCGGCTACCCGGTGCCGCGTGGGCTCCGGGTGGTGCTCGAGCAACCTGAGATCTCGCAGCCGGGCGGAACCCGGGATCCGAGTCCGGAGGAAGCCGGCCCTCTCGGCGGTCGCCCGGAACTGACGGCGCCTCCGCCTCTGCCGACTGCACTTCCACCGACGCCGCCGCGGCGCTCGGCATTCGTGGAGTCCGGAGACGTGACACCTCACGAGCAGTCGGAGTCGCTGCGGCAGCGGTGGGCCGAACTGGTCGGGCACGCTCCCGACGCGCCGTTGGATTGCCTGCCGAAGGCCGCGCTGGATATGTGGGCGGAGTTGGGTCAGGAACCGCCCGCGGGGTTGGCCGAGGCGGGCCTGGGCGGTGTGCTGCTGGGTAGTGCCGCCGCAACGGCGGGCGCGGGCTGGGATCCGGACGTCACGGACTTCGCTCAGGTGCGTGAGCGGGTCGAGGCTACGGGACGCCCGATGGTCGCGGTGATGGTGTACGAGGGTGTGGACGGCGCGCCGCCGCAGTGGGGGCATGCGGTGAATGTCAAGCGGGCCGCCGACGGCACGGTGGTGGTGCACGAGTTCGGGGTGGACGTCGCCTTCGAGGAATGGTCGCCGCCCGCGGGAGTGGTCGCGGTGCTGGGGATGCGGGTCGCGGAAGGCCCGGAGGACCGTGTGGTCGCGGACCTTCCCGAGCACGCCGCTGGGTTCGCCGATGTCCTGGTCGGCGCCGAGCTATCCCCCCGCATCGGGAAGGAACCAGAGGACGGGACAGGGGCCCTCTGGCTCCGCGCCGTGGCGGACCTTCCGGAAGAGTTCACCCCCGACGGGGTGCTGCGGACGCGCGGCGTGAACGCCGATGAGCTGTTCCGCGTGGACGGCATGAGTTTCCTGGGGCGTGTCGCGGGTATCGAGGCCATGCCGACCGGCGTGGCAGTCGCCCTCACCGTGGATTTCGGCCCGGGCGCGCCGGCGCGGGTCGAGCTGGAGCTGCGGCGAGAGAACGGAAAGATCGTCGCGCGCTACCGGCATGTCGAGGTGGCGAACGGCTCCCGTGCCACCTGGGCGATGGGCCGGCTGCACGACCGGCTCACCGAATGGCTGACCGAGTCGGATGCGACCTGGGCTGCGGACAGTGCGACCGCCCCGATCGAAAATCGGCCCGGCCGGGATGAGTCGGCGATCTGGGAATCCCGGCCGATGCAGTCGATGATGGTGACCTATCCCAGCACTCCGGTCCAGAGTGTCGCGGTCGATGCGGTGCTGAACATGCTGGTCGACCAGCTGCGCGGCTGGCCGGTATGGACTGTGGCCGACCTGGTGACCGAGATCGACGATATCGCCGCCGTCATGCGGCAATCCGGTAGTGGTGATTTCCAGTTGCAGGTCAAGGCGGTCCCGGGTCGGCTGCGGGTGACCATGTCGGATCGCGGCACCGCGCTCGTCGGCACGGCGGAACAGCCCGAAGAGCGGCGGCAGTGGTACCGGTCCGGGATGGAGCGGACCGAATCGGGCCGGGAGATCTGGTTCGAGATCGACAACGAATCCCCGGAGCTCGTGGCGATCGTGCGCGACACTCTGCAACGGGCTGGTCTGCAGACCATGGATCTACCGGATCTGGTCGCGCAGGGACCGGCGGACGCCGCCTCGGCTCGCCGCCTCGGCGAGATGATCACCCAGCTGTGGCAGAGAGCGGAAGCCGCGGGACGGCAGGATGAACTGCTGGACCGGTATCCGCAGCTGCGGCAGATGATCACTGCCCTGCCCTCCGACGTTCTGGAGTCGCATGCGCAGGACCAGTTGCAGGCGGTCGACGAGGCCGTGGTGTCGGCCATCCCGGACACCTTGCGCGATGCCGTTCCCGGCGAGCAAGTGCGGCTGCTGGCTACTGAGCAGGTGCCCGATACGGGTGAGCGGGGCGTCGCAGTGGACAGCGGTGGGCGTCGGCAGGTCCGGATGGGCATCGGGGATGTCGCGAATGCCGACACGCTGATCTGGTTCGAGGCCGGCTCGGCCTCCGACCAGCACGGTATCGACCAGGCTGCGATCGAGGCCGGTGACATTCTGCGCAGCCATCAGCAGACCGGCAACGGCTCGGTGGCGATGATCATGACGATCGATTACGACTTCGCCGCTCACACAGGCGTGTCCGCCATGTGGAGCGAGGTACTGAACGCCCGGGTCGAACGGGATGCCGCGCGGCTGGTGGCGCACGTCGCGATGGCGAACACTGTCTACGAGAGTCGGCACGAGGGCGCGCGGCGGCCGAATGTGGTGCTGTACGGGCGCCGCGGCGGCAGCGACGTGGTCGGGATCGCCGCTCGGAACCTCGACGGTGAGTATCGGTCCAGGCACGTCGACGATCCGTGGGACCCGCAGGGGGTGCTGCAGAAGATCACCGAGGACCCCACGATCGATGACGGAGCGCTGGAGCAGGCGCAGCAGTTGGCGCAGGAATTGCGCGACGCACTGGGGGCCGAACCGACTGCGTGGCAGCTCGAGGAGGCACTGGTCCGTGCGGGGCGCGGTCGACATGCACTACAACACGTCGCCCTGGTTGCTCGCGATCTGGTGGCGAGGCTGCCGGGAGCGCCGATCTCGGCGCGCACTATCGCCGGCATGCTGCGGTACGCCGACCAGCTGCGGCAGCTATCCGATCTGGCCGAGCAGCAGGAACGCGATACCGGCAGTGCTGATCCGGAAATCCGGCGGCAACTGAACGAACTGACCAACATCGACTTGTTGTTGCGAGACTTCGTGCGCTCGGCCGACCGGTTGCCGGGTCGCCCCGAGGTGTCGGTGCTGGAATCGGACGGTCTGACGGTCGCGCTCGGCGACACCGACAACGTCACGAGGATTTACGTCGTGACCCAGCTCGGCTACGCGGAGCCGCTGTACAAGGGACTCGACCGGGCAGTGCGGTTGCACCGGGAGCATACGGCCGAAGCCCCGCAAGCGGTGACGTTGCTGAGTTCGGGCCTCGATCTGGCCGAGGTGCTCGATGCGGTCACCCCGGTCCTCGAGGCCGAGGCCGTGGCGTCTATGTTGTCGGGCAAGCAGTTCCCGGACCTCTCAGTGGTGGCCCAGACAAGCTCGGGCCTTCATTCGTATGTCTTGCACGAGGCCCTGGTCCTCATCGCGGTCGCCGCTGTGCGGCATCGGACCGTCGCGGTCGCCAATTTGAAGAATGCGGCCGCAGAGGTCGAGTTGAACTGGCTCGATCTGATGGACCCGGGACCCGGACGTATCGCCTTGGAAGCCGGGATGATTGCTGCGCGTGCGGAGTTCGCCGGGGTGGTGGCCCGGCTTCGGCTCGGCGAGGATGCCGCCCCGGGTCGGTTCGCCGCGGAGCGGCAACGGTTGGTGAGAGTATTGGCCGACCCGCTGTTGGCCGAGCACGAACTGAACGGTCCGGCGTGGCTGCTCGCCTCCCCGGAACAAACAGAGGTGCAGGCGAACTTCCGGCGCTGGCACCTCTTGACGGAGCAGGTCGCGGATATCGACCGCCATGCCACTCGGCGACATCGACTCATCCAGTTGGACGCCGCACTGCGGGAAATGAACGAGCCCCGGGGCCGGGACACCCGGGACGACTACGAGCGGTTCGTACGAGAATCCGCGGGGCTCGCCGAGCTGGCGGCGGATCTGAACGCCGTCCTGAGTCTGCCGCCGTTGTCGGGAGACAGGGAGGGCCGGCCCGAGATCCGACAGCGCCTTGTGCGTGATCTGTTCGACAGCCGATTGGCCGAAATAGTCCTACAACTGGAGGAACGCCCACCTGTCGCGGACCATCCCGAATTCGGCGATCACCTGGATCGGCTCAACGACGAGGCCGAGCGTCAGGCGTGGACGCGGCGGGAGCCCCATCCGTCGAAGCGGCACCTCGATCCGTCCAAGGTCACGGCGGCCGATCTGGCACCGTATCACCTGCGGCGGGATGAGCTCGCCGCCGTGGTGGCCGGCTGGCTGCACGTCGATCCGGAGGCGCTGTCCCAGCAGCGGGTGGCCGCGATGTCGATCATGGGAACGGTGGCGCGACTGCGCGAGGATCTCGGACACGACGAGGCCGATGTGGCCGTTGCCCATGAGCTGTTGGCCCTCAACGCCTTCCTCACCCACGTCGAGGAATTCCGCACCGCGCATGGCAGGACCGAACTCCTCGGCCGGTTGAACCGCATGCTCGGCGAGACCCAGATCCAATTGCTGACGGCCAAGGACAAGTTCTATCAAACGCTGCGACAACTCGTCGCGAAGTTCCCGGCCGAGGCCGAATACGTCCACTGGGGACCTGATGCCCGGCAGCAACTGGTCGCCCGATCGGCCGTCGAGACCGAGCCGCCGTCCGTGGCGTCACAGCGCACCGACCTGCTGAACACGATGCTCGAGCTCGTCGACACCCACACCCGGCTGGAACAACAGCTCGGCGCACTGGTCGAGGAAACCGGCGAACTGGAAACCCTGGCAGGTGACCGTGCCGCTGCCGTGACCGCGAGACAGACCGACCTCGTCGCCGACCTCGACTCACAGATCGATGCCGCGCTCGAGCGGATCACCACGACACCGCTCGAGGAGGAGGTCGCGCTGCGCACAACGGCGCCGCAAGCTCCGACCGATGGAATTACGGACACGGTCGCCTCCTCGCCGGAGGATCTGCTGGCTGCCGCGCTGCTGTCGGAGGCGTTCGACGGTGTCGATGGCACTGTGGAATGGTCCGGGTTCCCGAGCGAAGCGCAGGAAGCGCACCGGGACGGGGCGCCGAAGATCTGCGCGGCGGACGCGATGTGGTTCACCTCCGATTTCCTCGGTGTCGAGGGCATCGATCTGCCGTCGATGTCCGACTCCGAGATCCATCTCGACGGCCTGCTGCCCTCCAATATCGCCGCGCGGATGGGCGCCAAGTGGCACGAGAACGGATTCGCGAACATCGAGCAGATGCGCGAGCTGGCCGCAAAGGGCGAGATCGTCATGGGCACCGTCACCCACGGCAGCACCGGCGCGCATATGTTCGTGCTCTACCGGGGCACGGACGGCCGGGTGTGGGTGCACGAGCGCAACGGCCATCAGGTCGTCGATGTCCCGTTCGCCCGCTGGTCCTCCAAACCGAGCGGGAAGCTGCATGCCATCCGGCTCGTCCGGAACGCGGACGGCAAGTGGGTTCCCCAGCGCCCGTTGGCCAAGGGAGAGTCCGCTGGTCGCCCGTACCACGATATGCCCGGTGCACTGGACGAGCAGGGCAACCTGGTCGAGATCCCGGTGGCCGGGCAACCGCCCACGGCGGAAAGTCCAGGGGGCGACGGCGCCGCGAACCTGCCGCCACGCCCCTATGTCGAGCCTCGGGCTGCCCTGCCGCCCGTGCGTGACCTGGGTGAGCGGTGGCAGGAGGCTCCGGCCACGTGGGCGGAGTTCCGGCAGTCGGTGGACGACCTGGCCGCCGAGAACGCCGGGCTGCCGGCGCCGGAGGATCCGGACGAGGCGCGGCAGCAGATCGTGGATGCGATGGATCGGCGCTGGCGGCATCTCACCGACGAGCAGCGGGAGCTGATCCTCGCCCACCTGACCGATCTCGGGTCGCAGCTTGTCGCGGTCGCCACCGGCGAAGAGCTTCCCACGGCCGAACTCCTGCCGGATTCGATGGCGGACGCGCTGAACCGGGCTCGCTTGCGCATGATGCGGGATGATCTGGCCGGGCGGGAGCCCACCGCCGAGAACACGTCGCGGCTGGCCGAAGTCGACGAGTGGATCAACCGGTTGCTCGTCGCGGAGCGGTGGGCGACCCACCAGAACGACCATCCTCCGGTGCGACTGCTACGGCTGGAACTGGATGAGCCGCGATATGTGGTGATCGAGGTCGGCGTGGATGTGCGGTCGGCGGTGGATCCGACCCTGCACGTCGTCCACAGTGATATCGACGACTCGGTGGATTCCGCGCTCGAGGCGGTGATGCAGGACGTGGTGCGCGGTCGGGGCGGCTCCACCGCGGCGGTGCTGTGGTTCGGGCAGGACCCGCTGGAATTGGCCGGATATATCGCGGACCTGGCGGGACCGGCCCCGGCCGAGCAGACCGAGCTCGGCGTTTTCTGGAGTGACCTGCCATCACGTGAGCTGCTGACCGCTGCGCGGGTGGGCTTGCTGGCGCGTCAGCGGGAAACGACCGCTGCCCTGTACTCGAACGTGTGGCAGGAAGCGGGCGAACCGGACACGATCGTGCAGGCCGCGCTGCGCTGGGCCGGGATCGAGAGTCTCGACGCCATGCGGCTCCCCGAGAACGCGTCGTTCGAGGAGGCGGAGCGGGTGGCCGCCAGGAACGCGGCGGCATGGCGTGGGTGGCCGCGTTACGTCCGGAGATTGTTGATGCAGTGGCACCCGGACGTGCTGGGGAGTGCGGTCGGGTTGCCGTACCGGGTGCGTTCCGCCGGCACCGAGGCAGCGATGCGCGCCGAGCTCGCCGAACTCCGTGGGATCGCCGGGATCGATTCCGGGGTGAGCGAGCGCCTCGACGCCGCGCAAGAGCGGCGGTACCGCGAACTCGAAGCCGTCGATCGCATGATGTCCTCGGTCCGGCAGCAGTTGTCGGAACAGCAGATCGAGCCGACTGAGGCATTGCTGGTGTCGCTGCACCGTACGCCCGACGGCGCCCTGGAGATGACTGTCGGGCTGGGGAGCCCGGACACCGCGAACCAGGTGAACCGGCTCGAACTGGACACCGAGGCGGGCGCGGCCGCGGCGCTGTCGGTGGCCGGGCGAGGGTACGGGGAGCTACCGAAGGGCACCGCGGCGATGGTGGTGACGGTTCGGGTGCCCGTGGGCGACAGCGCGGCGGCGGCCGAGCGTCCCGCTGCTGGAAGGCGGCTGGCGCTCGGGGTTGTGGCGGACAACAGTGCGCGGCGCCAGCTCCATCCCTACGGGCGGCGACCGGAGAGCCACCTCCTCGGAGCGGGCCTGGGCGAGCACACGGTGAACAGTGCGATCGAGATGCTCGCCGGAAGGGACGAGGTCGACTCGGCCAGCTGGCCCAGCCGAGACGACATCTGGTTCCCGGACCCGAGGCGGGAGGTCATGTTCCAGCGTGACGACTACCGCCAGCTGTTCGACCAGATCCGTGCCGACATCGAAAATGTGGTGCGCGGTCTGACGATCGACGGACTGCCCGCTCGGTTGCGTCCCGGGGCCCTCGATCCGGATCGGATCGACGAGTCGCTGGACAGCCTTGCTGCCAGAGTCACCGGAGTCGAGCATCAGGCGGCCCTGGCGCAGCTCTACGCGTTCGCCGGGCGTTTGAAGACCGTGCATGCCATCGGCGTGCATCTGGATCGGCAGCTGCTGAGCGGGCGCGACCCGGCCTTCTGGTCCGGGCTCGATGATCGTGGGACGCGCCTGGAGGCGGCGGGTGCGCTCGCCAGGCGGCATGTGCTGACCGTGCGGATCGCGGAATCCCTGCAGAGTTCGATATCCGACGCAGCAGGCGACGCAACCCTGCAGCCGGTGATCGAGGCATGGCAGCGGTCGCGCGATCTGGTCGGCATGGACACGCACCAGGTAGAGGAATGGGCCACCCGACTCGCGGTTCTCGCCGAGACGCAGTCCGATAGTCGCCGGGCGGCCGAACTCGCCGGTTGGGCAGCGGAACTGGCGGTCATCGACGCCGAGATCACCCACCTGCGGTCGCGAACCCGGATCGACGCCCTCGAGACGATGGGAACCAGGCTGGCGGAGGCCTTCGAGACGCGCGTCGCGTCGCGAGCGATCATCGCTGACACGCTTCGCGCGCTCGGGCGGCCGGCGGACACCGACCTGGGGCCCGAGGGATTGCGTGAGTTGCGGCAGCAGCGCGATTTCGCGCAGGCACAACAGCCCGAGCTCTACTCCGATCTGCGCGCCCTGGTCGAATCCGTGGAGCAGCACGCGGCGGCCGATGCGGAGCTGCGGTGGTTCCTGGAGCGGGCCCACCTGCTCGCCGGTCTGAACGAGCAGGTCGCCGAACTCGACCCCGAGATGGCCGGTTTCGCCGAGGATATGCGTCGCTGGGTAGCCGAAGAGCGACTGCACGATGTACTGGCCGAGCTCGCCGGGGGTTACCAGCCGCCCCGGCCCCCGGCCGTGCCGACCGCGATCCGGACCGAGGCCGCGCCGGAGTCCGATACCTCCACCGCCGCCTACTCGTTCCAGGACAACCATCCGCAGGTGCCATTGTGCGGCCCGTGGGTGCAGGCCGTTATCGCGGTCGGCGCCGGGGTGCATGCCGCCCAGATGGATATCGCCGCCGAGGACGATCCGGTGATCGCCATGGACGGCATGACCGGGACGGCGTTCGCGCAGGGTTTGACCGCGGACTGGGATTCGGATCCGTGGCCGGCCGGCCGGGCCGGGCTGGCCGAGTTGGTGCGCCGAGTGGGCTTGGACGGCAACGACATCGGCATGTTCGCCGCCGTGTTGCAGATCGCCGGACAGCCTTTCGAGCACGCGGTGGCGGTCGTGCGGGTCAACGAGCTGCTCGCGAGTCGATACACGCAGTTGGAGGGCAGGGTCGGCCAGGTCGCCGTGTTCGACGGCGGGTGGATCGTCGGGGACGATGCCGTCTGGCAGTGGGTGGAGCACGCCGGGCGGGGTGTGCAGAAAGTGCGCCGGCTCGTCTTCCGCGAGAACGGTGCACCGCGGGACCGGCTGGAGCGAGGTGCGGCTCCGTCACTTCAGCTGGGGCCCGATCAGCCGGTCGGCCTGCGGCTCCAGCGCCCCGGTTTCGATCAACGCCCACTGGGGCTGACGTCGCAGTTGACGGCGATTTCCCACGGCCTGTGGAGTCTCGACGCGGAACCGGCCGACGTTGAGCAGATGTATGCCGTGTCGGTCGAACTGCTGGGGCTCGACGCGACGCAATCGGTAGCCGCGCATGTCGCGCAACTGGGCGACCGCGTCGCGGACACGGACCGGAGGCTGCGAACCGCTGTCGAGGCGGTGTACCGCTACCACCGGCTGCGGCGGGCGCATGCGTGGTCGGCGGTGGTGAGCTCCGCCCTCACTACCGCCTTGGTGGACCGGGCGCACTGGCTGGAAACGGTGTCGAAGACAGCGGCCGCGCTCGGAGTCGAGCTGCACGCGGGCGATTCGCCCACGGCAGTGGTCGAAGCGCACACCAGGCACTGGGATGACGAGCAACGGCTTGCGCACGCCACCATCTCGGCCGAATTCGCCACGGCCGTCGAATCGTTGCGCATCGCGGAGGAACAGATCCAGGACGTCGTCCCGGTGCTGGAACTCGGACTGGCGGAGCTGGAGGTGCCGCCGCTCGAGGATGGCGACGTCACCGACGGAGCGCAGCTGGCGCCCGCCTTGCGCACGATCACGGACCTGCACGGACTCGGTGCGGTGGCGCCCGCCGACACCGTGAGCGGCGACACCCCGGCGGCCCGGTTGCAGACCCGCCTCCGCGCGCGGTTGCTGCAGTTCCCCGGCCTCGAGGATCTCGCCGGCCGGGTGACCGGGCTGGGGCGGGGAGCTTCGGCTCTGGTGATGGAGCGCACCAACGACGGAGACACCCGGTGCTACGTGCTCACCAACCGCAACGACACCATCGTCAGAATCGATGCCGACGATGTCGCGGTGGTGAACCGACCCGCCGCGAGGTCTGCGCACGACACGGCCACCTTCGCCGTCCTGTTGCGGCCGGACGGCACACCGGTCCACCCGGTCGACCCCGAATGGCACACCGCGCCGCAGTCCGACCGCGCCTCTTCGGCGAGTCGATTCGACCAGGCCGGCCGGTTGTCCGCGACCGTTGTCGAACGTGGGGACGCCTGGCGCGAAGCCCTGAGCCTGGCGTCGTCGCTCCGGCTGAGGCTGAACCCGCAACGTCTGGAACACATCCGGGCCGAACTGACCGAGCTCGTGGCAGGCCCCGACAGGGAGCGAGCGGATAAGGCCCGCCAACTGATCCAGGTGCTGCGTCGGCATGAACAGATCGACACCGAACTCACCGGGTTGCTCGACCTGGAAAATCAGCGCTGGCAGGCTGTTTTCGAGCACCATGCGGCCGCCGCGCGGCTCCGCGCCGCGGAGGCGCTGCCGGATCTCACCGAATCTCAGGCCACCGAGGTGACTGGGCTCGTCGCCGAGGCCGCGCGGGCCGCCGCCGAGGTCGAGCGGCTCGACGGGGCCGTGAACGCCGCATTGGATGCCCGCCTGCCAGTGCCCGAACCGGCGGGGCCCGACACGAGACTCGGGCCGTGCGCCCCCGATGCGGTTCTGGGGGCGAGGACCATCACCGGTAACCGGAACATCCGGTTGCTGGACCGCGCGACCCCGCTGGAGGGCACCCACCGCTTCGAAATAAGTGCCGCGATCGGCGGAAAGCTGGAGCAGTTCACCGATGTGGAAGCGATGGCGAACGAGATTCCGGCCAATGGCACAGCCGTGGTGACGGTGACCTACGGTGACCATCGAAAGGGACCCGGCGGGCACGCGTACCTGGTGAAGTCCATCCATGGCCGGCTGGTGGTCGTCGACAACAACGGCATCGTTCTGTACGACTTCCCGCCTGACGGCAGCAGGGATGTGGCGTATGCCCAGGCGATCGTGCTGGACGAGGCGGGTGTTCCGCGCCACCGGTTGTCCGAGAGCGAACGGGCACGTCTGTTCGCGTACTCCGACGAGTACCACCGGCTGAGTGAACAAGTGCCGGAGCCCGGCACAGAAAAGGCTCAGCGGCTGGAACAGCTGGTCGCGGAGACCACCTCACTGTGGTTGTGGGACGGGTCATCCGAGCAGGAACCCGAGAGCGACTCGCTCGGGAACCTCACCGATGACATATATGGTTCGGATCAGGACTCCGGCCGCCGGAGAATTCTTGCTGTGGCATCGCCGGTGCCCTCTGCGCCCGGGTCCCGGGAGCCTTCCGCGCTGGCCGGCGGGAAGGTGCCCAAGCGGGCCGCGCAGCTGTTGCGCGCGGCGGCCCGGGACATCGGATACGACCTGCCGCAGCTGCCGCTCTGGCAGGCGGTCGCGGCCGACGCCGGGGTCTCGCCGCAGACCGTCCTGTGCGTGATCAAGGGCATTCCGGTGCCAGAAGAGGTCGCGCGCGGCGTCGCGGACGCGGCGCGGCAGCACGGATTGGTGTTGCCGCAGGCCCCGGCGGTGGATCGGGGCGCGCAGACCGATCCCTATCCCATGGCCACGGCGCAGGAAGTGGCCGCCGCGGCGGGAGTCACGCCCGAGACGGTGCGAGAGGTGGTGTCCCGGCGTGAACCGGTGCGCGACCCGTCGCACCGTCGCGCGCTGGCCGCCGCCCTGCAGCTGAGCTACTACGATCTGCCCGCCGGGATGCGCGCGGCGCGGCAGCGTACGGCGGATATCGCCGCTGCCGCCGGAGTCGACGCGGCCGTCGTCGCGCTGTTCCTCGACGGGCGTCTGTCGATCGAAACCGGCGACGGAGCCCGAGTATTCGACGCCGTCCAGGAACTCACCGACTGGGACGCGAACCCGAACGACGGGCGCGGCCTGCTCGCCATGATCGGGCCGGCGCCGTTCTCCGCGCTGTCCGGGCCCACCGTCGGCGTACCGCCCGCGGTCGTCGGCGACGGCGACACCGAAGCACCGGTCACCGAAATCGCCCGCGAGTCGGTGGAGGCGGCGTTGGCGGTGCTGCCCGAGGGCAGCCGGGCGAAGCAGGTGGCCGCCGAGGCCGGGGTGGACCCGGTGGATGTCGTCGATCTGCTCGCGGGTCGCGCCGATCGGGTCGATGCCGAAGTCGCGCAGGCGATCCGGGCCGCGGCCGGGCCGGGCGGCCTGCCGGGGCCGTCGACCCAAGCGGCGGTCGCCTGGGTGGCCGGCTACTCGACCACCACGGTCGGCAAGCTGCGTAGCGGCAATCGGGTCGGGGCGGACACCGAGCAGAATATCCGCGCCGCGGCACGGTTGGTCGGCTACACCCTGCTCGACCAGAAACAGCCGGGTGCCGCGCGACGGCCCAGGACGCCCGGTTTCGGCACGCTGATGATGACGATCGCCACGCTGCCGTTGGCATTGCTGACGAAGAACGCGGGCGGCGACGGCGGCGGGCATGCCCGACCGACCACACACGGCTTCGGTGACGGCGCCGTCGCTCCGGTCGAGCCGGACGCCACGGAACAGGCCCGCCGCGAACTCGTGCGCGCGGCCCAATCCGGTGACCCGAAGAAACTGCGCGAGCTCCGCGCCCACTACGACCGTCTGGTGCTGGCCTCGCTGGAGACCGAGGTCGACGACAAGGACCTGGCCGGCAGGCTGCGGGAACGGGTGTTCGACCGGATCGCCGCCGAGACGCTGCCGCCGGACCGGAATGTGCGGTCCTGGCTGGACGACCAGGTCGAGCGCGTGCTGGGAGAGCACCGGTGGTTCCAGATGTTCACCGAACGGGTATGGGCGGCGTTCGTCCAGCGCGCTCCCATGACCGAGACCCAGCTCGCGAGCCTGCCGGCAGCACCCTACGAGCCCACGGCGGCGCGGCTGCCCGGTGGCCCGCTGGCCGGTGTCGCACCGGAAGCGCTGCGGATCGCGTTGCGTCAACTGCCGCCGGCGCAGCGATGGATAGTGCGGCAGCGGTTCGAACACGGGCGCGACCTGAGCGTGATCGCCGCCGCCGCGAAACGTCCGGTACAGGAGCTGGCGATCCTGGAACGCCGGGCCACCCAGGCCTTCGTCACCGAGGTCCGGATGCTGACGAACCCGGACGCGCTCGTGCAGGATGTCGGTCGCAGCGAACGCGACAGCGCCGATGCGGAACAGTCGATGCCCGACGCCGCGGCCCGGGTGGACTTCGAGGCGATCGCCCGGCGCATCGCGGGCCGGACGCACGAGGCATTCCGGGAGTTGTTCCGCGAATCCGAGAGCAGCTACAGCCGGCAAGGTCGGATGCCGGACGGCTCGCTGATTCCGGGGGGAACGCTCGAGAGCGACCAGATCGATATCGCGAACCTGACGTTCGACGAGCTGCCGCAGCACTGGCAGCAGGTCTACCTGACCGAGGCCCGGACGGCGATGCGAGCCGCGCTGGTGGAGCGTGACGCGGGCGCGAACCTGTACTCGCCGTCGGCGATCGAGTTGGTCGCCGCTCGGATCCAGGAAACGCGGATCCACGAGCGGATCTTCGCGCCGCGTGCCGAGACCCGAATCGAGCCCGGGGCCACCCTCACACCGGTGAACATGCGCCCGCTCGACGGGTTGACCGTCGAGGAAGATCTGCCCGCCGCGGAGCAGGCGAAGGTCGTGGCCGCCGCCCGGCTCGCCATCGAAGAGATAGCCCCCCAGGCCCTGGACCACGAGACCTGGCAACAGCATCGCGCGCAGGTGCTGGAGGGTTTCGCCGACCAGATGCGCTGGTACGGCTGGACCGCCCCGCCCGCGGTTGCGCTGCTGGCGCAGGTGGTGGACGCTCTCTTCGCCGACACCCCGCAGGCGCGGGTGACGGTTCGGCCGCAGATCCACGGGACCCCGGGCGGCCGCGAAGTGCAGGTCGACGTCGTGGTCACCGGCGCCGCGCTGTCCGACGAGTCGATGGTGGCGGCCACCGAGATAATGGCCGGGACGGCGGAACGCTGGCAGCTCGAATCCACTGCCGACGCCGACACGCTCCGGTTCGAGTTCGTCGAGCGGCCGACCACTGGACCGGACGCTCCCGTTCGCCGACGTGCCCAATTGCTCGTCGGTGTCGGCCCCGACGAGCGGGAGGCCGATGTCGGGAAGGTTCGGGCTTGGCTGGTCGAGTTCTTGAAGAACCAGAAGCTGCCCGAAGACATGATCCAGGATGCCCGTCGAGCGCTGTCCGAATGGGGCGGAAACGCGCTGAACCACACCGATGGCCCAGTCCTCGTCCGGGCCACCGTCATCGGCGTTCCGGGTAATGCGAACGTGCCCGGGCGGGTGTTGGTCGAAGTCCTCGACGGTAGTACCCGATTCCCGCCGCCCATGCCTGCCGAGGTGAAAACGCCGGAGCAGTACCAGCTCGATGCGATTACCGACGAGGGCAATATCGGCTCCCTCATCAACGCGTATCTGGACATTGATCTCGACGCGGACGAGGCGGACGATGCGGACGACGCCGAGGGCTCCGATGCGGCCGCCGCCGACACCCAGGTGGATCGGAAGTTCGAGCGGAACCGGGGTCGCCTCGTGGTCCGCGAGTCGATGGATCAGCTGGGTGCCCATCCGCTCGCTCCGGGCGAGCAGGGTCCGTACCGCAAGGTGGTGTGGTTCGCCATCTTCCGGCCGGGCGTCGCGCACACCGAGGCTTCGATCGGCCCGGCTGACCCCGACTTCCACGGAACCAGCGCCCTGCTCGCGGAGATCAACGATATCGACGCCGAGACCCGGGCCGCGGCGGTGGCCGCGACCGATGCCGTATTGGATGCGGCTTTCGGTGAGCTCCACCTCGCCGACGGCGTTCGCACCGACCGCGACGAATCCGGCAGCACCGTGTACCGGGTGGATCTGCACGCCGCGTCCGAGCTCCCCGAGGCGAGCCTGTCGCTGGTGGCCTCGGAAACACCGGTGGTGGAACTTTCCGCTCAGCTCAAAGCCCGCCGTCCGGAACGCATCACCGCGTTGGAGCAAGCAATCCGGCGGCTGACCCGGGACTGGGTGTCGCCACTGGACGCGGCGAAGGCCGCGGTGGCTGCGGCCGAGACCGCGCTGGCGGAGTCCGAGGGCCCGCGGGATACGGCGCTGGCGGAGGCGCGCGCCGCGCTGGAAGCGGCTACGGCTGCCCTGGCGCAGGCCGAGGCCCCGCTGGAGGCGGTCGACCGGCATCTCCGCGTCACCGCGACCGAACTCGCCGGCCGAGCGCATGTGTCGATATCGGGTGAGCCGGGCAACCGGGTCATGACGGTATGGGTCAGAACCGCCCTGAGCTTTGCCGGGGTGACGGTGTCCGAGGCCGACTGGGCGGTCGGCAGGGCCGACCGGACCTCGGCTCCGACCGAACTGGAGCAATTCGAGGCCGACGCGGATGTGCAGAACATCCAGGTCGGTGCGGATTTCGCAGATCTGCTGGGCGCACCGGCAGCGTCGGCTCTCCTCGAGGCGGAGCCCCCCGGAGCGCTGGGTGACGGGATGATCGTCGACGGATTGCACGGTCAGCGCGGGTTGGTCTGCGGTCGCGAGGTGCAGCTGCGGCTCCAGCAGCTGCTGGGCGAAGGATCCCGGATCGTCCCGGCCGAGCTGACCGACAACTTGGTGCTGAACGGGATGACCGATGGGAATCTCGCCGCCGGGTTGGTGGCCGGGTGGCGGGAGCGTCCGTACGGCCGGGGTGTCGACGGACTGGTGGCCGCGGTGGCCGCGGTGGACACGGACGGTGACGATCGGGGCGCGGTCGCGGGTGTGATCGACTACGGCGAGACCGGTGCCCACGCGTTCGCGGTGATGCGCGTGAATGCGGCGTTGGCGGCGGCGAATCCGCAGTTGCGTGTAGGCGACGTGGTGGTGTTCGACAATGCCGACCCGGTGGCGGCCCGCAACGGTGGCTGGCTCGTCGGGGAAGAGGCGATCGCCGCGTGGATGCAGCGGGTCGCCGCGGACAGCGACGCCGTGATCAGGGGCATCGAATTCGACGCAGAGCTCGAGCCGGTCGTCGGCCTGGAGGAACGCCCGACTATCGGCATGGCCGGAATGATCGGCGCGCTGCCGGAAGCCCAGCGCTTGGCGGATTTGAACCGCAGGCAGCAGGCGGCCCTGATCGAATTGGCCGATCTGCGGAACAGCTATCTCCAGGCTGTTCGAATACTGGGATCCAGCGATTTGTCGGTGGACGAGGTGTTGCGGCGGTTGGAGGATACGGGGCCCGATGTCCTCGACGCCGAGAGCCGATCCTCGCTGATCGACCGGACGCGGCGATACGGCTACGCGGTCGAGGCCTTCCGCCGGCTCGATGTAGTGAGCGCTCGGCACACCACAGCCCTGGTGGCGCGGGTGGCACGCACCGCCGAGGCCCGGCGCTCGGCACTGCAGGCGGGTGTCGAGGTGCCCGATACACAGTGGCGGGGCAAGCGGATGGCCGCGCAGGCCGACCGGTCGCAGCGCAGCGGCGACTTCGACCAGGCTCAACAGTTGCGGAGTGTGGTCGACGCCGCGACGCGCCTGCGCGAGTCCACCGAGCAGGCACGCATCCTCGAGAAGGAGCTGGCTGCCGGACTGAAGAACCCAGCCGTGCTGCCTGCTGGAGCCGATATCGCCGGCGCCGTGCAGGGGGCCGGCATCGGGGACGGCGGCGCGGCTCTGCGGACACTGGTCGACATCTACGGCTACGACGCAGTGGATCTCGTCGACTACTCGGGCTGGGAAGGCCTGCCCGATACGGTGCTGCAGGCGCGAGCACGGGGCAGGCTGTTGCGTGTGCCGGGGCCGAAGACTCTGGCCGAGACGCTGACTGCGCTGGGCTCCAAGGCGTCGGCGTTGGTTGTCGAGGTGCAGCCCGACGGCGCCATCGCCCGCTATGTGGTGACCAACCAGGACGGAGTTCTCGTCAAGGTCGCCCGGCATATCGGAGAAGTGTCGGAATTCGACACCGATTCCGACTTCCGCTCACCCAGCTACAGCGCGCGTTTCGACGTCACCCGGATGTATGCCGTCGTCTATGACTCGGTCGGCACGCCGGTGCAGCCGAACGACGCCGCGAATCCAGTTGTCCCACAATCCGTGAGCTTGCCGGACCTGGGACAGCGGCACGACGACACCCGGCTGATGTATCTCATCTCCCTCGACCGGGCCGAGTGGTTGGCAGAGGCGGAAGCCGCGGCAGCGCGTATCGGTCGTCCGATAGATCTGTCGGATCCAGCAGTCCGGGCTCGCACGGTACGCGAGTTCGCGGAGACCGCGTCGCTCGATGAGGGAGATCCGCGGCGTCGCCTGTGGACGGCCCTCCATCGGCACCAGCTGCTCACCGAGGAACTCGACCGACTGCACGGATCGAATGCCCGCCGACTGCGAGCGCTGCTGGCATGGCACCGCCACCGGTCCGACTCCCTGCTCCAGGCCGCCGAACTCGACCTCGCCCAGGGACGCGTGGATGATCTCGCCGACTCGGCGGAGATCGCCGAGGCCTTGGCACAGGCGGCGGCGCTGGTGGCCGAGTTGGATCAGGAGATCTCCGAGGCCGTTGCGTACCGGCGAGAAGGACCGCTGCGTTCGCTGCCCAGCTTCTGCATGCCCGCCGCTGTCATGGTGATCAAGGCGCTGACCGGCAACCCGAACATCCGACTGCTAGAACGAGATGGCGATGGCGCGACCGGTTTGGAGCTGGCTGTCGCGTTGGGTGGTCGGCCGCGAGATTTCGTTGATCACGACGCGGTCGCGCAGACCCTGATCGAGTCGGGCCCGGGAAGCATGATCGCGGTGACCGATTCTCTTTCGGGAGAAATCGGTGGCGAGGATGACGGACACACCTATGTGGTCGTCAACGACAACGGGCGTCTGGTGGTAGTCGACTGGAACGGTGTCGTCGTCCACGATTTCCCGCCGCAGCAACAGTCGAAGGTGCTGCTCACGCAGGGAATAGTCTTCGACGCCGCGGGGCAGGCTCTCGACCCGATGAGCGAAGCCGAACGCACGATGTTCCAGGCCTTCGTACTGAGGTTCGAGGAAAAGCGTGCGGTGCAGCGGAGTGTGCGGCACCGGATCGGGCAGGAACTCGCGGGGCTGGATATGGCTCTGGGGCACGACTACACCGATGCGGCAGGAGCTGCCGAGTTGCTCGCGCAACTGCGCGCCGCACCCGGGAATCGCGAGGCCCGCCAGCAGATCGACAGAGTGCAAGAGCTGGTCGGCGAACACCTCGATCTCGTCCGCGAATTGGACGAGTTGCGGGACGAGCTCGACCAGTCGATCGCGAATTTCGACGCCGCACAGCAAGCCGCGCACTATCGGGGCGGCGACCTGCCCGTGTCCGCCGAGGCGTTGGTGCGCGGAGTGCTGGACCGGGCCGGGCTGGCGCATGTCTCGGATATGCTGGCGACCGGCAGTGTCGACGAAGCGCGCGCGCAGGCGCTGGTCAATCGGCAACTCTGGGCCGACTGCAGCGACACCGAGAAGCGGGTGCTGCGGATACTGCACCCGGAGGTCATCGGTGCGGCGGAGGGTATTCCGTGGTCGGTGCGTGACGAGGTGAACCGGGCGGAGTTGGCGCGGTTGCGGGCGTGGGCCGATACGACGGACCAGTTCGATATGCTCTACGAGCTGGACGCACTCAGCGCCGCTCTGCGTGACGCCGGCGATCAAGCCGGTCGGACCCCCGGGCAGCCGACGATCTCGGTGTTGTCGATCCCGCGTCCATCGGATTCCCGCACCCGTGGCCGGTTTGTGCTCGGATACGGGCCCGAAGACGCGACCGACCTCACCGGCTATGTGCCGAGGACCGCTCGCCAGCAACTGAGTGGGATATCCGACGCCTCGTTGGAAGCTCTGCGGTTGTTCGGCGTCGAACGCGAGAGCGCGGCGTCGATCGCAGTTCTCGCGGTGGTGCGAATCGATCTCGACAGCGCGGCCCGGGCCCGGGCGCCGCACTCGGTCGACCTGGTCCGATTCGATGGCGACGATCTGGCCCACCGGGTTGTGGCCATGAACGCGGTGTGGCAGGCGGAGAACGCGGCCCGCGACGCGCCGACGCGCCGGGACGCGAATTCGCGGCAGGTCGAGTTGGTCGGCAGTGCCGACGTACTGGCCGCCGCGACAGCCGATGGCAGGTTGGCCGGTGCGGTCCAGCAGATCGTGCCCACCGAGACCGAACCGGACGATTCCGATGCTGAGCGGAGCCTTTTCGGTGCTCGCGCCGAAATCACCGAGGCCGCGCGGGCGATCGCCGAAGCCGACGAACAGCTGATCGGGAATCCGGACCTCACGGTCGGCGATGTCGCCCGGCAGTGGGCGCAGTGGAACGAGGCGAAGCGGGCCGCGTTCGTCGGCACCTGGCCGGAATCGGTCGCGGCGGCCGACGGCATCGTGGGCCGGCACCGCGCGGCCGCTGTGCTGCGGGCGCTGGAATTGAAACTGGGCGATCTGCGGCTGCAGCGTGAACTGTCCGACCCCGACCGGTCGGCGCCGGACGACGGACAACTGTCCCGGCTCGAAGAGCTCGTGAACACTCTGGCCCTGGCCCGACCTTGGATGCAGGCGTTGCAGTCCGGCGATCTGCAACCGCTGGCACTGCCGCTGGGGGACGGGGATCCGTCGGACCGGGCGGCGGTATCGTCCGCGGACACCGGAACAGCCTCGAACATCACCGTTTTCGTGTCCGCGCAGGAGCCGACGCCGGCGGCGCTGCGGGCGGCGCTGTACCGGACTCGCGGCTACCACGCGGTTCGCAATGATCTGGGCCGCGATCGGGCGGTGATCGCCTGGAACGGCATGGACCCGCGGCGGCTGGCCGAGGATCTGGCGGGCTTGGCCGAGTCTCGGCGAGTCCTGGCGGAAGACCCGTTGGCCCCGGCGCCGCCGGTGATCCGGGTCGTCGCTGTCGACGGTGCGGAGGCATTCGTGGCGGAGGCGCTGGCCGATGATGTATTGGCCGGCGAGGGTTTCCGGATCGACCCGGAGCCGCCCGCAGGCTGGCTGTCGGATCCAGCTCCGACCGAAATCCCCTCGGCTCCCGTGCCGGACGCCGCCCCCACCGCGTCCGTTGTGCCGTCACTGGCCGCACCGATCGAGGCGCTGAACCGTCTCCGTCGCGAGTACGCGGACGAATTCCGGCAGCTGAGCCTGCGGCTGGCCGATCGCATCGACCGGGAAAACGACCTGGACCTCCCCGCGGGTCTGAATCCGAGTCTGCTGCTGGTGGAGGACTCCGCGGAACGAGCGCAATGGAACGACCGCGCCAACGAGGCCGCGGCGGCGCTGTTCAGCCGACCCGATCTCGACGACTCGGAGTTCTCGGGTGACGAAGAGCAGTGGCTGGACCATCTGGCCGACTCGGATGATCCGGAGGTGGCCGCGGCGGCCAAGCGGCACCTCTTCTTCGTGCGTGCCGGGCAGGAAATCGAGGCGATCGAAACCTTCACCGAAAAATTCTTCTGGGTCGATCGGATGGAAGATGTTCTGCACCAAGGGAATATTCTCCGCGAGCAGGGCCTGAGCCCGGCGGACGATGCCGCGTGGCTGGCCGAGCGGGTCGATCTCCTCGGACGGGCATCCCGCGCGCTACTGGAGTTGCAGGTCGCCCCTCGGACGGGAGGGGATGCGGATCTCGAACGTGAGGCACGGATCGGCCGGCACCGCCAGCAGATAGAGAACGTGGTGTACGTGGCGCGCAACAGGGTGGGCCGGGGGAAGCCCGTCCTGCTCGGATCGGGACCGGAGTTGTTCTGGATCCAGAGCGAGAACGCCGCCACCGTCCGACGGCTGGAACTGGAGTTGGCGCGGCGTGCGGCGGGACTCGGGATCGATCCGACGGATCCCCGGCAGGCGCGCACCCAACTGCTCGAAATGCGTGACCGCCTGGACGGATCCGACCGCGAGACCACGCGGCGCAGGAACCTGGTGGACACGATGCTGCCGCTTGTCGACGAGTTCGTTTTCGCTCGTGACCGTTTGCACAGGATCGAGGCACTGGCGACAGTGCGGCGCCGGATCGCCGCGCAACAGGCCGTACTGGAGCGGGAGTTCGAGCTGCGGCGCGGCGAACACCTGACCTGGTTCCCCGAGGATTCGGATCGGTTGCCTGTCTCGACGGCAGATCTGGACGCGTTGCGTGCCCTGCACGCCGAGGCCGAGCCGGGTGGCCCGGGCCGGACCGGCTTCGATCCGACGCGACGCCATCGAGGGCTGGGCAGGCTCTTGCAGGTCGCCGAAGCCCGCCTGGCATCGGCCGAGCCCGCCGACCAGCTCACCCTGCGCGCGGCCGAGCTCGAGCTGAAGGCCGAACAGCTGATGCTGGCTCGGAATGCCGTGTTCGCCCGCAGCTGGGAACTCGCCCTCGTCGGCGCCGGTGAGATCGGGCTGTCCAAGGATGCGGACAGTGTCGCGGCAGCACTCACCGGACTGCGTGAGCGTCAGCAGGAAGCGCGCCGGCGCTTGCTGGCCACCCTCGATGCCGAGGCCCGCGGTGAGCTGGGAATCACCGAAGAGAACGCGACTGCCGACCTGGTCCGCGCGCTGCTGCGTCAGCAGGCGCTGCCGGCCGACGCCCAGGGCGTCGCCGACGACTACGTCTCGTTGGACGGCTCGGTGGCCGCCGCCGAGGCGTACCACGATGCCGTGGTGACAGTCGATCGGCTGGACGCGGAACTGAACACTCTGCTTGTCGCCGCGACCGCCACACCGATCACCGCCGCCACCCTCGACCCGCCCGTCGCGGATCTGGCCGCCTATGAGCGCCCCCCCGCCGCAGCGGACCATCTCGTCGGTACCGACCCGAAGATCTGTGTTCCGTTGGTGCAGGCGGTCATTCATGCGGTGGTGGACGAGGCCGTAGCCGCCCGGATGCGCCCGGAATCGGTCGGCAACGCGATCGTGCGTGCCCGTGGCATGTCGGATGTGGCCATGGCCGTGGGGCTGGACGCCGACTTCCGTACCGAGCCCCTCGGAGTGGGTGTCGAGGGTCTGGCTGCGGCCGTGGCCGAAGTCCGCGGCGGCAAACACGCGATCGCGGGTGTGATGAACCTCGGCCGGTTCGGCGATCACGCGTTCGCGGTGGTCCGGGTGACGGAGAAGCTGCTCGTGGAGAACCCGGAGCTGCGAGGGCGGGTGGAGATCGGCGACACCCTGGTCCACGACAACGGTTTCGCCGGTGCCGTCGAGGGTCGCTGGATATTCGGCGACGCGATCGACGAGTGGGTGCAGGCGGCGGGTGTCGGCGTCGGCGACGTGGACGCCATAGTCTTCGACAGCCCCCGGGATCCGGAGCTTCCGTTGCACGGCCGCCGGCCGCTGGGATTGGGGCAGGGCCGCATGATCGGCGCCCGCCCGGATGCGCCCGACGGTGGTCGGGATCCGGATGCGCCCGACCAACCCGAGCCACCGGCGAAGGTACTGCAGGGGCGGATCGTGACCGGCGAGAACATCGGCGAAGCCGAGCCGGAGGCGCCGCGGGCGGAGAACGACGGACCGTTCGTATACCGGCCGCTCCTCTCCGACGCGGATTTCGAGGCCCTGCCGCTGGAACGCAAACATGAAGTGGCCCTGGCCGAATTGTCCGCTACGGCATTGATGTTCGATACCCGCGAGAAGGCTGTCGAATTCGCTCGGCGGTACTGGAGCGAGCCGTACCCGGACCCGGTCCGCGACTCCCTGGCCTGGATCAAGGGCGCGGTAGCGCAGAGTCCGCTCGGGTACACGGCGGCCGACGACTATCTGACCGGTACTCCGGAAGAGCGTTCCGCCGACGAGGACGGGGCGGGCCATGTGCGCCGGGCGGACGAGACGATGCACCACAACCGCTCGGACCGCGACCTGTTCTTGACCATCCCGTTCCTGTCGGACGGACAGGGCGGGCCAGGAGTGTTCTGGAACCCCGGCTTCAGCGCCGCCGACATCGGCCACATCCCTTCGAATCGTTTCGATTTCGTGGACCTCGGCGTATTCCTGGCTCCCAAGGGGACCCGGATGTTGTGGGTCGAGTCCGTAACCGGGATACCGGAGATCGCGCTGGGACACGGATTCACCCGGGTCGTCACTCGCAGCTTCACCGACGGGGACCAGACAATCGAGTACGGCTACCTGCTGCCGGACGCGGGCGAGGTCACCGAGCCGAGGCAGCTCACCGGCGGCCCGGCGGGCGGCCCGTCCACGCCCGAACTCCCGGGAGTCGACAGGCCGCAGATCGGCGCCGGATCCACCCGTCCCGGCCTGCCCGCGTCGGGGCTCGCACCGTTCGGCGGCGGGCATCCGCGCGCAGGGGCGCGTTTCGACCCGACCGGCCGAGTGACGCCGAACGCATTCGGCGGCGACGATCTGTCCGCGCACGCCCACCGGGGACCGGGGGCCGGGCGCCGGCTGCTGCGAAAACTGCTCGGGAACAGGGGTAGTGGACCGGCCGCCGCCCAGTCGCCCGTGGTGCTGCCCGAGTCGCTGGCCGTGCGGCGCCGCGACGCCGAGCTCCAAGCGCGGGAACTCCGTTATCGACTGAAGTACAGCATTCCCGAGGGAGTGACGGTCGAGGCTCTGCTGGAGGCGGGGCCGGTGCTGGCGGCGATGGCCGATGAACTCGTCCTGCACCGCCGCCGGTACGCGGCGTTGCTGGAGATCCCGCAGGAGGATCTGCTCGACGATGTGCGGGTCGACGAGGAGCGTGCGGACGTACGGGCGCAGACCCCGTCGTCACCGTCGGAGCCGATCAGCGATGAACTGCGGGAGTTGATCTCGGCGGACCACGAGTTCTTCAAGCGTTACTCGGTCATGAAAATGCTTGCGGACCTGCGTCGTCTCGAGGCGTGGTCCGACACGGTGGACGCGCTGGAAGACGCGCTCTACGACGCGCATGCACGAGCCGAGCAGGGTGCCGGGTCCGTCGACGACTTCCGTCGGCTGGCCGGGCAGGTTGCTCGGATCGCCGCCACCGCCCAGGAAATCGAGGAGGTCCGCGCCGAACGTCCGTTGCCCGGCGCCCTGCGTTACGTCCCGGACGGCGCGATCCGCGACACCGTGAGGTACGGCTTCGAACCGGACAGTGAGAATCAGCCGCGGCTGGGGCGGCGAACACTGGCGAAGTTGCGCGATCTCAGCGCCGCCACGCAGACGGAGCTGGAGTCCAGCGATGAGAAGTCGGGCAGGCGCCTACTGCGCGCCAACGCAGACGAGTATCGGGTGCTGCTCGAATGGGCCGACGTGGTCGCCGCGCGCGATCAGAAGCTGCGCGAACTCGACAACAGCCTCGATGACGCCATCGCCGATACCGGCGTATCGACCGCGGGATCGCGGTTCACGCTGGTCGGCGAGCTCGCTCAACGCGCCCAGGACGCCCGATCCCGGCAGGAAGAGCTGGGCCGCCGGTTGGCACGGACCGGCGAGGAATTCGGCGTCGATCCGGCGAAGCTGGACGAGAAGGTCCTACAGCGACTCAACCGGCGGTCGACTCTCTTGGAGAGTGCCTTCGCCCTGGGCAGGGAGGAAGCCAGGTCGGAGCAACAGCGTCTGCGCGAGGTGATCGACAGTGTCACCGAGATTCTCGAGCTGCGCCGGCAGGTCCGCGAAGTCGAGGCGGTGCGCGCGGCGCTCCGTCTCTGGCATGCGCGCCGTTCCGTCGCCCAGCAGCGATTCGACGAGTATCGCGCCACCTACGCGACGAAAGTCGACGACGACGAATTCACGCTGGTGGGCGCGCCGCAAGACCTGGACGGACTGCGCTGGCTGCACCAGCAGGCCGCGGCGGACCCGGCCGGCGGTCGCCGCCGCGATGAGCTGGGTCAGCTGCTCGAACTCGGGGCGGAATACCAGCGTCGGGCGGCGGAGACCGAACGCCTCGAGGAACGGATCCGCCGGTTCGATCAGTTGATCGAGGAGTCGCGGCGGGTCCGGGACCGCCGTGACAGTGCCCTCAGCACACTGCGGGACCTGGCCGCCGCCTTCGGCGTTCCGTTGGACAGCGCCAAGTCCGGCCTCGAAACGCTGCGGACACTGCAGGAGCTTCTCAGCGCCCAGCAGACCCACATGATGGATCTGCTCGGTCCGGACCGCCGGCGGGAACTCGGGGTGCCCGAGGCCACCGACCTGACTCCGGCACTGCTGGAGAACCTGCTGCCGCGGCTGGTGGACGCAGAAAGCGAGTCGGTCGCGCGGCTCGTACAATTCGACAGCCTGGTCCGGGCCGCCGCCACCGTCCAGACCAACACGGTGGAACTCGGCCGGATAGAGCGGGTGGTGCGGGACGGTCTGGTGCAGCCGCCCGCCGAGATCGTCGACCCCGGTGACGGTCGTGCCACAGTGAACCGGGCTCCGTCGGCAGCGGCGGAAGCTGTTCGCCTGAAAGGCGATTGCGCGCCGTACGCGGTCGCGGCGACGGCGGCGGCCAACCAGCGTGCGCGTGGTGAGGAGCCGGACGAGCCCACCACGAAGCCCCGAGAATTCTCGCTGGCGGGTGACGATCCCGTGGATGTCGCCGTGTCGTTGCGCGGCAACTGGCGTCCCGGTGGTTACGCGAACATCTCCGAGCCCATCGACTACGTGATCGCCATGCACGAGGCCGGCGTATCCGCGACCGTGACGCTCGGCATCGACTACCGCCGCAATCGCGGTGCGCATCTGGCGGTCCTCACCTGGGATCCGGACCTCGACATGATCGTGGTGAAGGAGCGCCAAGACGGCCGCGAGCTGATTCACCGCGGTGAGCACGCGGTCCGGAAATGGGCGGCGCGCCAGGAGCGCGACGCCGAGCGCGTCTTCGGCTTCGAATCGGAGAACGGACAGCTGAAGCTCCCGCTCGCCGAGGGAGAACGGCCGACCGGAGTCTCGGGCCAGGATATGCCCCGCCAGCTGCTGCGCGGCGCGCCGCGGGATCCGGAGCCCGCCGCGGACCCCGGCCCGGCGGACAGCGCCGACGGCCGGCCGGAGCGGAAGCGGTCGCGCAGGCCGTCCGCACGCGACTTGTGGCACGCCGCTGACCCGAACATTCCCGAAGGAACGGGCGCGCACGTATACGAAACACGTCCGTCTACGGCCAACGGTGAGGCCGCTGTCTCCGCTGCCCGGACCGACAACACGGACGCCGGCGTCTCCGCGGATTCCGATCTCCCGGGCAAGCCCCCGAATCTGGGTGTGTATCTGGCGGAATCGGTGCGGCAACGGCGGGAGGTCGATTGGGAAGAACTGCTGCAGGGTCGAGAAATCGTATTCCTGGCGGACAACCACGGCAATGAAATGATCGGGACCCATCTGATAGCCCAAGCGGGTGAACTGCGCAGAGCGGGAGTCGAATTCTGGGCATTCGAGGCTCCGCACAATCCGGCGTTCGACCGTTTGAACAATGGCGAATACGTGAATCTCGATACGGTGGACTGCGGGCCGGCGGCGGGCGCCCGCGAGATTCTGCATGCAATGGTTTACGTCGGAATCAAGCTTGTCCCGGTCGATATCGATCATTCGACATCACCGTCGAAGGAAGAGCGTGAAGCGTATCTGACCGATCGAGTGGTTGAGGCTAAACAAGCGAATCCTGATGCGTTGATGGCCATCCATATCGGTGCAGCCCACGCAGGATCGCATCCGATCCGGTTGCACAATCACTCGGTGGCCATGGGCCGTGAGACCGAGGGTGTGACACCACTCGGGGAACGAATCAGAGGGCTCGGTTATCGAACCACCACGATCGGGTTCGACGGCGGGTACCAAACTCAGAGTTCTCTCGCCCGGGCTGCACAGTCGGAAGGGCAGCAGGACTTCGTTTTCCTGGTCGACCTCGAGAAACTTCACCGGGCAGGTGTCGAATACTTCGATCGTCGTATGGATTCGATGATCCACCTCTACCAGATACCGGGAATGGCGAGCTACGCAGGCCTCGACGTCGGGGAACTGTCCAGTTGGGTGGAGCCGCCCACGCCCATCGGTTTCGTCTCGCCGACGGATCAGCCCGGGATGGGCGGGAGCGCTGCGGCAGGTGCCGTGTTGGGCGCTCTCGGAGGTGCCCTGGCAGGCGCCATGGCGTCGCAGGACTGGGCGCCCGATCCTATTGTGAGAATCGGTGGCTTCGCGGGTGCACTGCCATTCGAGTTCGCGCCCTGGGGACTCTCGTCGAGTTCGCCCTCCTCCGACGGTGTGGCGGATACCGAACAGCCGGACAGCCGCCGTGCCGACGACGCCGCCTCGATCGAGCAACTGAACGAGGGCCGGGGACACGAGGAAAACCAGTGCGGGCCGATGCTGCTGCGTCTGCTGCAAGAGCAGAACCCCGCCATCGACGCCCCTGAGCGGGTCGGGCTGCAGGGCATGCTGGTCAGCGATTTCGTGCGGCGCGTCGGCGGCGACGAAGCGCTGGCGCTGGTGCGCCGCTTCGAGGTGGATCCGCAGCGTGCCCACCAGCATGCGGAAGCCGCGCTGCGCCGGTTGGTCGCATCCCTGCCCGCCGCCGAGCGGGAAGGCGCCGGCATCGTCGTCTTCGACGCCTTCCGCAATCCGCAGGAACACGGCGCCGAGGGCCACTGCTTCCGGCTGGTGTGGCGCGACGGCGACGTGCATATCGATGACCCCGGCAAAGGCTTGCGGGAAGTGTTCCGCGACCGCGACGAACCGGCCGCCGTACGCGGTTTCGTCGCCCTGGCCGTCGATCGCCACGGCAACGCGATCGAAATGGCCGTCGACGACAACGGCGATCGGATCGTGCTGCCCGGGGAGGTCACCGACGGCGAGATGTGGGACTTCCACGTCGGGGAAAACGCCGCCTCGGAGGACGCGCAGGCAGCCATCGGCGACGGGGATGTCTCCGAATCGATCGCCGGCGCGGTGGCGAGCATCCGCAGAATGGCCGACTGGCTGCAGGAGGACCGGCGGCAGCTCCCGTCGCGAAATGCAGAGGAGGAGCTGCACTTCCGTCAGCAGAATTACATCTGGGACGCGTTGATCCAGGAGGTCGAGGCACGGCCGGACGGAGCAACCGCTCGGGTGCTGTTCCCGCACGTACCGCCCAACGCGCGCCTCACGAGCCACCCGCCGACCCGGCTGCTCCAAGCGCTGAATCAACGTGCGCTGGCCGGCCTCGAACCCGAGATCGCGCAGTGGCATTCCGTCATGGGTGGCCGGCCCGCGCGGACACCGGCGGCCCTGCGGGCCGTTGCCGATGCCTACCTCGCGGCGATCAACGCGAATGAATCCGAGATCGCGCAGTACATGGAGCGCGGGACGCAGACCAATGATCCCAGGCGCGCGCGGTTGCTCTATCTGGTCGAAGTATTCGCGACCATCGCCACCGGGAAGCCGCTGGAAATCGTCGTGCCGGGCGCGTGCGGGTTGCTCGAAGCGCGCGCACACCAGTACCGCTTCGATTTCCGGGGCGAAGAGATCGGTGATCCCGACGGCAGGACTCTTGTCGAGGACCGCTGGGAGTGCCCGGACCCGCAGGTGAACCGAGTACGGGAACTGCTCGCGGTGCGGCCCCGGGTTGTCGACGTAGCCGGATGCGACCTGGACCCGTTGCATGCCACGAACCTCGACGATCAGTATCGACTTGCCGCCGGATTCGTCGATATCGAAGTCGAAGCGGTGCGAACGATATTGACGGCTTTCGAGGATGCGCGACGTGGCGATCCCACGCGGATCGACCAGGAGAGCGCGCTCACCTGGTTGCCTCGGGAGCTCGCCGGGGAGCGTACCGGGCGCGCCACCATCGTCTGGGATTCGATGTTGCGCAGGTATCTGACGCCCGAGGAGAACACCGAACTCGACACTGTCATCGAAGAGGCCGGTGCCCGGGCCACTTCCGACGCTCCGCTGATCCACGCGAAGTTCGAGACAGTGGACGGTACGGAAACATTGGTTATCCGGGCCTTCCTGGGCGACGGTCGGCGCGACGAATTCGTCGCTTCCACTCGGATGCCCAACCGCACGCCGGGTGTCGATGTGGCGGAGCTCTTCACCGTGCTCGGGGTGCTGCCGCAGGTGAGCGATCCGAGCAGCGAGGCACGCCGGCTCCCGGACGAGGATTCGGGCAGCAATCTCGACCACACCGCGGCCGACAGCGGGGTCGCCGCGCCGGTTCGTCCCCGTGCCGCACTCGAATGGGCGCGGACAGCGTGGCGCCAGGACCAGAGTCTGCTGGCCGGGCACCTGGGGGGATTGGAGCCCTTCCAGGCCCGTTGCCTGCGGCTGTATATGGACGGATCGACCGTCAATGCCATTGCCGGGATCGTCGGGCGAGATCAGCGTGCGGTGAACGCCGCGCTGTTGCGCGCCGGATTCCTGTTGGCCGACCACATACCGGCAGCGCTGCGCGTCGTCCCCGAGTCACTGCCTCCGATCGGGCTGTCCGAGATCGCCGCCGCAGCCGGAGTGGGTCAGGCGACCGCGCAACGGGCGCTCACGCACGGTGTGGCGATGACCCCGGAGACCCGGCAGCGGATCGTGCGGGTCGCCGATGCCTTCGGCTACGACTATCGAGGCAAGTACACGAGTACTGCCGCGACGGCCGGGCAGGCCGTGACCCCCGGTGCTCCCGAAACAGCTGGTGAAACCGCTGCGTACCGCCTCCCGGATGCGCTGCGGGAGAGGCCGTTCAACTGTGCGCCGGCGATGGTGGGGTTCATCGGGGATTTCCAGGATGAGATCGGGGCGGTGCGTGGTCCGGGGTTGGCGGATGCGCCGGAGATCGACCTGTTCGGGGTGTATGAGGACGCGATCGTCCGCGGTGTGGGTTTGGAGTGGAAAGACGGCGGTTTCGGTGTCGGGGTCGACGGTCTGCACGCGGTATTGCAGTTGGTGGATGATCCGGCGGCGCGTAAGGATCCGAGTCTGCGTCGGGCGGTGGCCGGTGTCATGGAGTTCGGTGAGGCGGGTGGCCACGCGTTCGCGGTGAAGATGCGTGCCGACGGGCAGTTGGAGGTGTTCGAGAAGGTCCGTGGGCGAGTGCGGCGCTGGATCGGTGACGAGCAGGTGCGGCAGTGGCTCGCCCAGTGGTCGGCGTCCGAGGTCGCGGTGGGCCGGGTGCGCGGGATCGTGGTGGAGAAGAATCCCGATTCGGCACGACGGTTCGTCGAGGGCCGGGATCGGTCCGAGATCGTCGCCCGGTCGGCGCCGAGGGGCCGGATCCGCGGCACGGCCGTCGGGGCCGTGGCGGTAGCGCCGCCGGAGGTGAACCTCGCCGGCCTGTCCGAGAGTTCGGTTCGATCCCGGCTCGCTTCGGCGAAGCTGCTGGCCGAGGCGGGTTTCCGTGTCGACCCGGTCGGGACGCTGCGGCTGGACGGCCGGGAGTTCGCGCATCTCGCGCCGCCGGCGACCGGGTTGCGCCGGCTGCGCTCATGGCTCGAGCACACAGTGACCGGCACGCGAGCGGACCGGATCGTGGTCGATCTGCTCGAGGCGGGTGTCGGCACCCAGGACCTGGCACGGGAATTGAGCCGCAGGCCGATCACGGGGTTGCGCGAGGTGATCGTGATCGACCGGTACGGGACGGTCGTTCAACTGGACTCGTCCGAGGCCGACGAGCCGTCCGACGCGGATACCCGGAACACGGATCGCCGCGCCGATGGTGACGACGGCAGTATCGAGGCGGGTGGGCGCGACGGGGGCGACCGAGGTGGAGACGGAGACGGCCCGCCGTCGCCGCCGCCGGAGGACGGGGATACCCCGGCCGACGGGATGCTGCCCGCCGAGCTGATCGCTGTGCGCCGCGAAGCCGAGGTACGGCTCGAGAAGATACATGCCGACCTTCTGGTCCGGCACTCTCTCTCCAGAGCGGACCTGGAACCGGGGGCGCTCGTCACGGTCAGGTTGCAGCTGCAGATCGCCACCTGGATCCAGCAGTTGGAGTCCGGGTTCGGCCTCCCGGCCGGGGAAATGACCGATGAAGCGTCGGTGCGACGAGGGATTGCCGAGCTGCAGGCTCGTGGAATCCCTGCGGAAATGACGAAGCGGCTCCAGGATCTGTTCACCGATCTGTACGAACAGCTCAGGTTGCTCGCGGAGTCCGATCGCTTGGATGTCCGGATCCGCGGGATCGACCGGCTGGAAGCGTCGCTGTCCGAGGCGTACCGGGATAGTGAGCGCGTCGAGGAGCTTCGCTCGCTGACGGTGGATGCCGCCCGGCTGGGTCGGCTGGCGGCCGACTGGCACGCGGCGCAGGATCAGCCGCTGTGGTCTCAGCAGGTTGTCGGCGCACCCGAGTACGGTTGGCAGCCGGGGGAAACGCGGCCGACCGAACAGGCCGCGCAGGGCTTGCGTGACCGGTTCGCGACGCTGGGAATGCATTTGGCCGATGCGCTGCCCGGCCTCGATCTGAATGCTCCGACCGTCGAGCAGGTCACACAGCTACTCGGCAATGATCTCGTCCGGATCATGGAGATCGAACCGCTGGCGGTGGAATTCGAGTCCCTGCGCGGTCTGAACGATGTCATCGAGGAGATCGACACCCGGGAGACGGGCCTGCGTGAGCTCGAAAACCGGCTGGATGACGATCTGACGGCTGCAGTCCGCTCCCGTCCCGCACCCGAAACCACCGAGTACCCGAGGATCGGGCTCGGCATGGAGTTGGTTGCCAAGCGGCTGGAGTCTACGAGCCTGCGGGATATCTACCACGCGGTGCTCGCCCGAATCGGCCCGCGGTTCGGCGTGACCCCGGACGGGTGGAATCGCGGCCAGGCGCAGCAGTTGAAGGACCGGCGCGCCGCACTGGCACAGCGACTGAGCGGATTGCTCCGCGAGGTCACGGCACAGGATCTGACGCCGGATCGGGTCGCGGAAATGGCGGGGCAGCTGGAGCCCGGGCTGGGCGGATCCCCAGCGGTGGACGCAGTGCTGGAATTGGCCGCGCTCGATCAGGTGCAGCGGTTCGCGGACGGGTTCGCCGCCGCGGACAACGCGGCCGACGTCTACAACGATGTACTCGGCAGGCTGGAAAGCGCTCTGGTAGAGGCGCAGACGGAGCAGCGCGAGGCCGCGAATCGTCTTGCCGCGATGCAGCGTTCACGCCGCGACCCCGCGGCGGGCGGGCTGTCCGCGCAGTTGAACCGGTCGCAAGAGCGCCTGCACCGACTGCTTGCCCGGCGCGACGAACTCGCTGATCTTGCACAGCGCCTGCGCGAAAAACAGCTCGAGCAGGTCGCCGCGCGGAAGCGGATCGCGGATTCGATCGACCGGCGCGGTGCCGACGTCAACGAACTGCTGGCCCTGGACCCCGAACTGGCGCAACTCCGCACCGAACTCACCGAGCTGCAGGGCCGGCTGACCCGGATGTTGGCCTTGACACATTTCTTGCTGATAGCACCGCCGCCCGGGCCGACGACCTGGGCCGCCGGCTTCAGCTCACCGCTGACCGGTGCAGGGCCTGCGGCCATCGCCGACGCAATGGGTGGTGCATTCGGCTCGGCGCTCTCGACAGGCCTGGGTGGGGGCCTGCTCGGGACAGGCTTCGGAATCCCGGGCGGGGTTCTGAGCGAGAACTCCCTCACATGGCAGCCGTTGCCTCCGAACGACGGCTCGAACGAGTTCGTGACCCCGGATCGGGACGAGGATGCGCCCGAGCAACCCGCATCGTCGGGTGAGCGCGCAGAGATCGACGCCGGCGATGCCGGCCGAGAGCCGCGCTACAGTCCGCTGGACCCGCAGGGGCCGTTCAACTGTGCGCCGGCGATGGTGGGGTTCGTCGGGGATTTCCAGGATGAGATCGGGGCGGTGCGTGGTCCGGGGTTGGCGGATTCGCCGGACATCGACCTTCATGGGGTTTACGAGGACTCGATCGTCCGCGGTGTGGGCTCGGAATGGAAAGACGGCGGCTTCGGTGTGGGAGTCGGCGGACTATTCGCTGTCGTGCGGTTGGTCGACGACCCGGCGGCGCGTAAGGACCCGAGCCTGCGTCGGGCGGTGGCCGGTGTTATGGAGTTCGGTGATGCGGGTGGGCACGCGTTCGCGGTGAAGATGCGGGCCGACGGGCAGCTGGAGGTGTTCGAGAAGGTCGGGGGGAGAGAGCGTCGTTGGGTCGGTGACGTGCAAGTGGGGCGGTGGCTGGCGGAGTGGGCGCAGTCCGAGGTCGCGGTGGGCCGGGTGCGCGGGATCGTGGTGGAGAAGAATCCCGATTCGGCACGACGGTTCGTCGAGGGCCGGGATCGGTCCCAGATCGTCGCCCGGTCGGCGCCGAGGGGCCGGATCCGCGGCACGGTCCTGGGAGTGCGCGCAGATCCGAGCGTCCGGCCGGCTGCGTCGCCGGTCGATTCGGCCGGAGCCCGGTATTCTTCGGCGGTTTTGCTGTCGCGGGCCGGTTTACGGGTCGAAGAGGGCCGCGATCTGCGTATCGACGGAGAGGAGTTCGCGCATATCGCACCGCGGGTGCCGGGGCTGCGTGGGTTGCGCTCGTGGCTCGAGCACACAGTGGCGGCCTTCCCGGAGGGCCGGATCGTGGTGGATCTGGTCGATGGTGGTGTCGGTGTCCAGGAGTTGGCTCGGGAGTTGAGCCGTCGGCCGATCACGGGGTTGCGTGAGGTGGTCGTGATCGACCGGTACGGCACGGTCGTGCAGCTGGATCCGTCCGACGGGAGCGGGACCGGCGACCCGGTCGATGCCGACGCCGAGGCCGGTGCGCCGACCTCGGACGGGCGCACCGATGGTGACGACCGCGGTGTCGCGGCGGGTGGTAGTGGACGCGGCGATCAGGGCGGAGACGGGGACGGCCCGCCGCTGCCGCCGGAGGACGGGGGCGACCCGGCCGACGGGATGCTGCCTGCCGCACTGGTCGAATTGCGCCGCGCGGCGGAAATGCGGATGGAGAACGTACACGCGCACCTGCTGGTGCAGCACTCGTTCTCCAGGGCGGACCTGGATCCGAGCGCGCTCACCGGGGCCAGATTGGCCCGGCAGAGGCGCCAGCTCGAGCACATGTTGCAGGACCCCGACACCGCGCCGGATGACGCGGAATCGATCGAGAAGGCGATCGCCGGAATAACCGAAGAGATGGGCTTGTTCAAGGAAGCCTCGATCCTCGGCAGCCGGATCATGCTGATCGACAGGCTGGAAGCCTTGCTGTCCGAGGCCTATCGGGACGGTGAACGCACGGCGGAGTTCGCCGAGCTGGCCGCGGACGTCGCCGAGGTCGCCCGGCTGGCGGCCGATCTGTCCGGCGCGCAGGACCAGCCGCTGGTGCCGGAACAGGTACTCGGTGCGCCATACGGTTGGCAGGCTGGAGAGTCGCGGCCGGGTGCGCGGGTCGAGCAGGCTATGCGGGACCGGTTCGTGACGCTCGAAATGGAGTTGGCGGAGCTTCTGCCCGGGGTGGAACTCGACGCGCCGACAGTCGCACTCATACTCGACAGCGACCCTGCCCGAGTCTCGAGAGTCACCACTCTCGCAGCGGAATTCGGAGAGCTGCGGCGCCTGAACGACGTGATCGAGAGGATCGATGCCCGAGAGGTCGAGAAGAGTGATCTCGAAGCCGAATTCTATCGGAGTCTGGCGCGTGCGGCCCTGCACCGTCCCGGTCCGGAGCAGATCCCGGACCCGAAGGTCGGGCTCGGCGCGGAGCTCGTCGCATTGCGGTCGCGGTTCACCAGCATCCGGGATGACCGGTACGCGGACCTCGCTCGGGTCGGTCCCCGGCTCGAGGTGTTCCCGGATGATCTCGGCCCCGAACAGTTGCAGCTGCTGGCGGACCGGCGTGCCGAGTTGGCAGAGCAGTTGGCGAGGTTGCTCGGGCCTGTTTCGGTAGAGCAGCTGACTCCGGCGTGGACAGCCGAGGTGGCGAACGCGCTGGAGGCATTCGGCGATGAATATGTGCTCGACTTCTTCCGGGAAGCGGGGCTGGGTAGCGACCCGCAGGTGATCGACGCCCTCCGGGCGCTGGCCAACGTCGACGTGGTGCACGGTGCGGCGTCCAGGTTCACCGCCGCGGACGAGGATGCCGCGTTCCACGACGAGGTCCTCGGCAGGTTGGAGCAGGCCCTGGTCGATGCGCATTCGCGGCTTCGGCAGGCAGCGAATCGACTTGCCACGATGCATCGTTCACATCCCTACGGGGCGGTGGGGCAGTCGGCGGCCGCGGCGCAGTTGAACCGGTGGCACGAGTGGCAGCAGCGGTTGCGGACGCAGCGCGACACACTCGACGCTCTCGCACAGCGGCTGCGCGAGACACGGAAAGAGCGTGGCCAGGGGATAGCGGATCTCATCGAGTCGGCGACCCTGACTGGTGCCGACATCGTCGAGCTGATCGCCTCGGACCCAGAGTCGGCCCGACTGAAGCGTGAGGTCCTCGAGCTGGAACGGCAGCTCCGTGCGGCGTTGGAGCAGACGATTCCGCTGCTGGCGAAGCCGCCCACGGATCCGCTGGCATCGGTCGTCGACGGCGGAATCCACTCGGACGGTAATTCACCTTCGGCTTACCCCGGTGTGTCCAGTGGTATCGGCGGCGGCATCGTCGGCGCGTTGGCGGGGCTCGGGCTTTCGGGCGACGCCTGGAAGCTCGACAGCGGCCTGAAGGGACTGGGCGCGTTCAATTGGACGCAGCCGAATCAGAACGACGGCTCGGCCGATTTCGAGACGCCGGATTCGCCCGAGCAAACCGCAACGCCGGGCGAACGCGCCCAGGACGAGGACAACAGCGGCGGCCCGGAGCCGGATAACGGTCCGCGCGACTCGCAGACGACTCCGGAGCCCGCGTTGCAGGGCAGCGACGACCAACAGGTCCTCGGCGACCGGCTGCTGGAGTTGCGGGCCAGGTTGCAGGAGCGGCAGCTGCGGCTGTACGCGGAATTGCGCGACCGCCGCCTGTCCGGCGAACGCCTGTACATCCGTACCGAGACCCTCGTGCAGCGCGTCGACGAGCTCGAGCGCCTGCTGCGCGCGGAGCCCGTCCGGCGGGACGCGGCGGCGGCCCGCTTCGACGAACTGGCCGTGGCGCTGTTCCCCGACGAGATCACGCGGCCCGGCCGAGCGGACCTGACGCGGCTGCGGACGCTGCGTGCGGAAGCGTATCGGCCGGGCGAGCAGGTCCAGTCGACCCGCTACCGCCGCTTGCACGAGCTGGTCGAGGCAGCGCAACAGCACCAGCGGGCCGTCGATCAGCTGCGGCATCTCGTTCAGCTGGCCGAACAGCTCGAGGCGGTGGCCGGACAACGGCTCGCGAACTGGTCGGCCGTGGACGAACACCGCGAGCCCACGCAGGTGTCCGACAGCTCCGAACACCGTGGGTCCGACCAGGCCGAGCAGCTGGACAGGAAACTGGCCGAGCTGTCCGCGCAGGTGCTGTGGCGACCGGTTCTGCCCGATCCGCCGGCGCCCGGCGCACGCGAACGGGCCGACCGGATCTGGCGGCGCAGCGAGGGATTCGACAGTGTCGGCGAGTTCTTCGCCTCGCTGAGCGCCGAGGACCGGTGGACCCTCGCCGAGGGCGGGCTGTCGGACGAGGCCCCATACGACCTCGCCGGGGTCCCGGCCCGCTGGCGCAACCGGATCAACCGGCACGAACTCGCCCACCGCCAGGCGGCGGGACAGGACGTTCATCAGCTGGTGGACGACCTGACCACGGCCGAGCGGCAGGCAGCGGAGTTGCCGGGGCACCCGCCGGTGCACCTGCTGACCCTCGACGCGCCGGTGGTCGCCTTCGGCGATGTGGACACCACCGAGAAGGCGGGGGTGCTCGACATGGGCGTCGGCGGGACGCTCTCGGACGGGTTCCCGCAGGCCGCGGCGCAATTCGAGACCTATGTGCTGGAGGGTGAGCAGGAACGCGGCGACGAGTATCCGGCGGTCGTCGTCTACACCGCCACCGAGGAGACGGATGTCTTCCGGTTCACCGAGGAGCTCCTCGGATTCACGCAGACCCGGGAGCACTACAACGTCTACGACCAGGCCGGCGGTATCGGGCAGCTGGCGCCCGACCTCCTGTATCCCGCGCCCCGCTTCTCCGGCGAGCCGACGTTCGACCCGGGGCCGGCCACCTCGGACCCCAACGGCATCGCGAACTATGTCGGCCCCCACCAGTCCCGGGTGCGGCCGCTGCTCGAGCACGCGCTGGAAGGGTATTACGCCGACTGCACCACCCATGTCCTCGTCAACGCCACCGGGGTGGATCCCGCGACGATCCCCAGCTCGCGCAAGCCGGGCCGCGACGCCGACGAGTTCAGCGGCCCACTGGCGGGCATCTGGTTCAAGGGCGGGTTCGTCACCGACTCCGAGCACTGGAGCCAGTCGGGACGATGGTCCGCGGGCGGTCCCCGGACGGCGTGGGACAAGGTCGCCGACCAGTTGGTGCGCATAGGGTCCCCCGGCGCGGTCGCCGCGGTGGTCGACGAAGCGGCCGGGCTGTCCGACTCGCCCGATATGGTCGGCGCGCACGCCTACGAGCTGGAATACCAGGGCGAGGACGAGCACGGTTTCCCGATCATCATCGAGCGGCACTGGATTCGCGGCGAGGCGTCGGCGAACGCGATCGAACGCCCCGAGGCGAGGAAGGTCGAGAAGCGCTACCAGCCCGGCCTGGTCCGACCCGGGGTCGCCCGCACCTACGTGATGTTCCGCCTGGCCGACGGGACCGCGTGGGTTCCACCGGAGCAGGGACCCGCCGACTACACCGAAGGCAACGGTGAACCCGGGGTCGACAAGCCGGTCACCCGGATCGGTCGCCCCCTGCCGCCGGCCGGTCCCGGCGGGCCCGCGGCGGCCGGTGAGCCTGCGCCGACGACGGCAGCGAATCGGCCCCTGCCCGAATCGTCGTCGACCGGCTCGGTCGAGGGTCTGCCCGTTACTCTCGATCAGCTGCGCGAACAGTTCGCGGCGGCGGTGCAGGAGCGGGTGGCTGTCGTGGGTAACCCGAAGGTGGCCGCCGACCTGGTTACGGAGGTGTTCCGCCGCGCCGAAGCCCGCATCGATGCGCTCGGCGAGGTCCGGGACATCGGCCGGTGGATGATCTCGCTCGCCGATGGAGTGTTGTCGGATCAGGCGAAGTTCGTTCGGCATGCGCGTTTCCGCCGCGCGCTCGAGGATGCGGTGCAAGGGGTGCAGCGGACGGCGTTGGCCGGAGCGAGTGATAGGGACTTCCGCAATGCCGTGGCTGCGCTGCCCGCCGGCCGGCGTCGGGTGCTCATGCTGCTGTTCATGGGGAACGGTATGTCGGTCGGGCAAGCTGCCGCGGTGGTCGGTGTCGGCGCGGACCTGATCACGACGATGGTGCCGGACACCCTGCGCCGGCTGGCAGTCGAGCTCGGCGCGGAACTCGGGGAGGACGTGTCCGACGACGATGCGGATCGGTTCCCGACGGGTGGGGAAGCCCTGGCGGAGCTGCTCGCAGGTGGTGGCTTGGAGCTTTCTATGTCCGAGGGACCGCTCGCGCCCGCGATCGCTGTGATTCGGGAAGCGCGCGATCAGAGGCTCGACGAGTTGCGTCTTTTGGTCGAGCAGACGTCTGCTGCGTCTCGGGATGTCTTTGTCCGATGGTTCCTCGGACAAGGCGTTACTGAAATCGCCAAGGCCGACGGTGCCGGGCGTGAACTGACCGACAACCGGGTGCGAAGGACGGTTTACCGTCTGGCCGAACAGCTCACCGCTGCCGCGCAGCGCGAATCCGAGCCCGGCGCCGGGTCGCGGCAGGAGCCGAGTACCGAGCCGACAACCACGAAATCACAGCAGGATTCCGGCTCCGAGCGGAATCAGACCGCTGTGGAGCCGCAGCCCGGGCCGGAGCCGACCCGCGGTAGGCCGCGTGAGAAGCGTGAACCTGCGCAGTCCCAGCAGCTTCGGGACGAGCCCGAGCTGATTCCGCCTGCGGCTGAGGAACCGCAGCCGTCGGAGTCCGACGGGAACGATCCGGCGCCTGAATCGCCCGGTGACAGGTTGTCCGAGCGTGAGGTCGAGGCGCTTCGACTCGTCGGGGACGGCGAGACGGACCAGGCGATAGCAACGGCGCTGGGAATATCCGAGGCCGAGGCAAGTGTCCTGGTGGGAGATATCGTCGGCAAACTCGGCGCCGGCCATCGCGCAGTGCTGGTGGACGTTGCGCGGTACAGCCCCATATCGGAGACCGAAGACGATTTCGTGCTGCTCCGGCAACGCCTGGCACTGATGACGATCAGTCCGCCCGGCTGGGGGATCGCGGAGTCGGCGTTGGCGAGAACGGCCCTGGCGCAGGTGAGTGCCGTGGATCTGCGGGATCGTCTCCGTGGATTGGGCAGTTCCGAGCGACGACTCATCGCCAATGCGATGGGCGCTGTGCGAAATGGCGGGGTACTGAGCCCGCGTGAGCGTGAGGCGATCGCCGTGGCTGTCGGCGATCTGGTCCTTTCGGTCCGTGCTGGGCAACCGCGAACTTCTGATGTGCTGACCTACCGAGAGGTCGGCGTGCTGTGTTTGGTCGCGGAGGGCTGGTCGAATCAAGAGATCGCCGATGCGCTGGGACGGTCGCTGGACACTGTGAAGTCGCGCCTGGTTCGCATCAGCTTCAAGCTCGGCATCAGCGGGCGCGCCGGAATGGTGGCGACGGCGATGCGAGAGGGCAGAATCCCGCTCCACAGTGCCGAACTCGTCGGCGGACCGACCGCCCCCTATGGCCCCCTGAGCAGCCGAGAGGTCGGAGTGCTCGGTTTGGTCGCCGAGGGCTTGACGAACCCCGAGATCGCCGATGCGCTGGAGTTGGCGACCGCAACCGTGAAGACCCACTTGGCCCGCATCGGCGCAAAGCTGGGTACCGGTGACCGTGCTGGAATGGTCGTGGCGGCGATGCGCGCGGGTGTAGTCCCACTCCACCGTCCGAGCGCTGTGGACCCTGCCGCCGATATCGGTGCGTCGACCGCTGTCACGTCCACGCCTGCCCCGACCTCCGCGGATCGAGCACCGATCGATCTCGCGGAGGCCGGGGCAGGCGTGGACGAAGCACCGCCCATGCCGGAGGGGGCGGCTGACTCGACGGTACTGAGCGATGACGAGGAGCCCCCGACAGAACAACCCACCGGACTCCGGGTTTTCACGTATGCGGAGGCAGAGGCCCTGATCCAGGAGACCAAACGCAATGAGCGCGATCGGTTGCTGGACTGCATCGCCGAACTCCCGCCCGTGCTGCAGGAATTCAGCACGCTGTGGCTCGTCCGCGAGAAACCGCTCGGCTTCATAGCGGTCGATATGGACAAGCCCGGTCGTCAGCTTCTGCTCGTGCGGCGGCGCGCTGTGCGTCGGCTGGCCGAGCTGTTGTCCGCTACCGAGGTGCTCACAATCGCGGAGGCGTCAGCGATTATCAGGCAGGCCCTCAGCGGCGGGCCCGACGCACTGTCGCCCTATCTCGGTCGGCTCACACCCAAGCGGAGCAAGTGCATCGAGCTGGGGTTCCTGAGAGAGCCTCCCATGTCGGTCGACGCCATGGTGGGTCAGCTGGGCGGCAACCTGAAGTCAGTGGTAGTACTGCACTTACGTGCAGTTCGCCAGTTGGCCGAGCTGTTGGCCTTGGAGCCCGACGTTGCGCAGGACGCCGTGTCGGCAGCGCCAACCGGTCATACCAGAGCCTTTACTTCCGGCGGCCCGGCGCTGGAGCTGGTCAACGAGACCCCGCCCGGGGAGCTGCGGCTGGCCAGCAAGAACCTCCCAGCCAAACAGCGGAAGTTCGTCGAGCTGCGGTTCATCCGGCGGCTGTCGACTCGTGAGACGGCGGCCGCGATGGGTCTCGAGGAAGATGCGGTATCGGACCTGCAGAGCCGCGTCGTCCCTCGGTTGGCGACAGTGCTCAAAGGTGGCGAGGTGTCGAACACCGCAGGAAGGGCGTTGGAGTTCGTCGAGAAGACTCTGCGCGACTCCCCGGCCGAGTTCAATTCGGCGGTCCGCCGGCTCACCGACGACACGGGCAACCCCGACGTTGAGGCGCAGAGGTGCATCCAGCTGCGGATCGTGGAGAAATGGCCCGTTCCCGACACGGCGAAATTGATGGGTCTCACACCGGCCGCTGTCAGAAAGCTGCAAGGCCTGACGGTGCGCAAGCTCGCCGGGACGCTGCTCGGAATCCAGTCGCTCACGGCCGACGCGGCGTCGGCGATAGTCAAGGCCTGGCAGGAGCACGACGCCGAAGCTTTCAAACGTCTTGTCCGGCGGCTGGGCACGGATCCTCTTTCGGATCACGAGCGACGGTTCATCGACCTGCGGTTCGTGGAGCGCCGCACGTACAGTGAAATCGCGCCGGTCCTGAAAATTGCCAGAGGGTCGGTTGCTCAGTTGCGGAACCGTGCCGTGACCAAGCTGGCAGACTTCCTTGTAGCGGAACTGCTTCCGGTCGAGAACGGTGACAAGTACACGATCCTCGGCACGGTCCGTCGAGCCACGGTCGAGGATGTGGCTCGCGTGGCCGGGGTTACCCCCGAATTGGTCGACCAGGTCCTTCGCAGCGGCGCCCAGTCCACTCGATGGAGTTCGAACACGGCGAACCATGTACTGGAGGTGGCCGCGCGGCTCGGGTTCCACTGGCCGGTTCCGGAGAGCGTCGCCGCCTACGAAACCGATACGGTTCCGGATAGTTCTGTGCCGCCGCTCGCAGGTGCGCCGGTGGTCGACGCATTCGGTCCGCGGCCCCAGCGCGACCCGGCTGGTGTCGACGATGTGCTCGCCGAAATCGGTGGGCCGCGGGAGCCGAAGAAGCGTGCCCGGCAGGCGGCTCCGGGGGAGTTCTTCGCCCGCGAAGAAGAAGGTGCTTCGCCCGACGAAAACAACGAGCCGGATTCGTTCGGGTTCATCAAGGAGAACAACTGGACATACTATCCCGACCTGCAATCCGGTGAATACAACAATTCGTATGGGACAACGCATTACGGAATTTCGGCGGAGCTCGAAGACGGTATTCTCCATCTCCGGATCATGGCCGGCCCCGGAACGCCTTCGGGTCGGGCAATGTTCCGTGAAGTCATGGATTCCGTTTCCTACCCGGTGAACGAAATTCATGCGCACTGGAATTTCTACGGTCTCCGGGATCGCCCGCTTCGCCCCCATGAGGTGACCGAAGGGGACAGAAGCGATTGGAGGGGGGACAATCTCGAAACCTTCAATGCCCTCATGCAGGACCTGTTCCTGTCCCCCGAGGACGCGGCACGGGAGACCTTCACCGGCAAGATGGCGGCCGAATACGGCTACACCCGAGTTCGGGTCCTCACACTCAACGGAGACGAGGGTGCGGGTGCCGTAGCAGGTCGACAGTTCTACGGCGAGTACACCGAGGTCGATGTGCGGTTCGGTAGATCCGACCCGGCACAGCCGAATGGACTGTCGGAGCTCGAGTCGGTTGCGCGGCGGGCTGCGGAGTTGTCCCGCCGTCTCGATCTGTCCCCCGAGATATACGGCGAGTGGACAGAAGAGCAGTGGCGCGACGCACTCGCGATGCGGGCGGAAGCGGTGGCCGCCGACCGGGCCGGGTTGTCCGCCGAACTCGGCGTGGAACCGGCACAGTTGGAACAGGTGGAGCTGCTGCTCCAGTTGGGATACGGCCGTGCGTTGGACGCGCGCAGGGCCGACATTTCGTGGCGCGAAGAGGCACTGGCCGAACTGCCTCGGGTGCTGGCCCAGTATCGCGACTTGGTGGCGGCAGCAGTGCGGCACAACGAAACCGTCGATGCGCAGGCCCGCGGACCGGTCGTCGAGGAGGTGCTGCGGCGGCGTCCGGGCGGGAAGAAGCTGGAAGGCCGCGACATCGTCCGGTTCCCCGACGGGACACTGGTCGTGATCGCTGTCGACGGCGAGCATCAGCGGGCGTTGGACAGGTTGCGGTCGCAGTGGCGTGAGTTCGAGCTCGAACTGGGCGAGGAGCCGACCCGGATAGAGGACCGTTTCCGCGTCGAGCGGGAAGCGGTACCGGTCCCGGCAACGCGGATCGAGATTCCGCAGGCCCTGCCTGCTTCCGGCGTCCCTGCTCGGCATTTGGGCGCCGTCGACCTCGCCGCCCTCGACCAGCGAGTCCGCGCGGCGGAACGAGAGTGCGCCGCATTGGCAGACGCGTTGGGAATCTCACGACGGGGCTGGCCCGATACGGCGGCGGCGCAGATAGCCGATCTCCAGTCGACGATCATGGCGGAGTGGACCGCACTGGCTCAGCGGCTGCGGGTGGACCCGGCGGACCTCTCCGATGTCGTGCTCGACAATCCCCTGCAGTCGAGCCTCTTCGATTCGTCGCCGGTGCTCCGGAACTCCCGGCAGCAACGGGCAGAACTGCGCCGCCGGGACGACAGCATCACCCGGCTGTCACAACTGCTCGACGGGTATTACCGCGCGGTCGCCACGCTCGACGCCGAGGCGGCGCGGCGCTTGATCGAGGCCGAGACGGCGGCGCACCCGGGCGGCGTCCGGTTGACCGATCACGTCATCCATGTCCCGGACCCGAGCGGTGGCCGCGGCCACTTCGTTGTGCTGGCATTGCCGGGCAGGCATGACGCGGCGCGGACCGAATTGGCCTACGCCCACCCGGAATTCAAGGACATACTGTCGGCGGGGCCCGGTTACCAGATCTCACAGGTGCCCCTGACCGTAGGCCGGGACGGTTCGGTGCAGGTTCTGCACAGCACGTGGGCGGCCGCGGATGCCGTAGCGGAGCAGGCTCCGAACCAGGTCGAGATCGTCTCCGCGCTCTTGGACGCCTATCTGCGCGGTCTGGACAACGGCTGGGTGGACATGAGCTTGAATGAGTGGCTCGAGCCGCTCGGACCGCTCGATCACACGGCGACGGCCGGTCCCCTCTCGGCCGATCGCGATCGGTTGCCACTGGACGAGGAAACCTCCCCCGTGTTGCGCGCGGGCCGTGACCTGGCCGATTCCGGTGAGGTCACCGACCCCTTCGGACCGTTGGAGGTCGCGCGCAAACTGGCCAACGGAGAGGTCACACGAGGCGATACCCCGACTTCGGCGCAGCCGGGCCCGCCCACAGCGTGGCAGGAACTCGACATCTGCGGCCTGCGCACGAAGCTGCCGATGGTGCAGGACGAACAGCAGCAGTGGCGGCTGGTCGCTGTCACGCCGGACCAGGGCCTCGCGCATGTCCTGGGGAAGTGGTTGGCGGCTACCCGCGGGAGCAGCCCGAGGGAATTGGCGCGGAAGTTGGATGACGCGCTGAAAACTCGATCGGTCCAGCACTTCGGGGTGTTGGAAGCCCAGATAGAGGCCGCTGTCCAGTCCGCAGTCGACGAGGAGTGGGAGCAGAGGCTCGAGCGGGAGACGGCCACCGTCCCCGGCTGGTTGAGCTGGAGCGCGGAATCGGCGCCTTCGCCGGGTGAGGTCCGCGACAGCGTGCGCGCCGGGATCGAGAGTGCGGCACGCATGGAATCCGAGACCCGCGCGGATGTGACCGCGTTGTGCCGTGAGCTCGGACTGGAGGTCGCCGGCACCGATCCGGAAGCGATCGAAGCGGCACGGCAGCAGCGGATTCAGGAAGCGGAAGGCACCGACGACCTCGAGCGGGTCCTCGACGAATACGGTGTGCTCCCGGATATGCTGGCGCGCCTCGAGTCGGCTGAGCGGTACCTGACGCGGGTGTGCGAGGCAGCGACGGTACTGGCCGCGCGTGACGTGCTCGCCGCCGCGCACGCGGTCCCGGTAGCCGAAGGGGTGGGAGTGGTCGTCCGGCCCGGGGCTCGGCCACAGGTCATCGTCGCCGCGCCTGCTGCGGAACTGTCCAGGGTGTTGCGGTATGCGGGTCTATCGCACGACAAGTTGACCGCAGAGGGTGTCGATGTCCACTATCGCGAGGTCCGCGTCGACCGGCACGGGCGTCTGCAGGTGTTCGATCGGTCGCACGATCCGGACCAGCAGCCCGCCGAGGAGACCTCGTCCGGTGGCTACTACACCCACCCCGATGCGCGTGCGTGGATGGACCGCTTCGCCGACGGGCGACCGTTCGGCCGAGTGGTTGCCCAGGCTGTCACGATGGGCGAAACGTACCGCGGATCGTTGTACTTCGGATCCGGCAATGGAGAGTCGACAATGGCGAGGGTCTACTTCGCCGACGGCACCCTGCTGGCCCACACACGAGTCGACAACCCGCGGCAGGTCGAGGTAGCGAAGGCGGCCGCGCTGCTCGCCGCGGCATGCGACGTGGAACCCGCACAGGTGGAGGCGGATCCGGCCGGTCTCGGCTATTACCAACGTTTCCGCGAGGGAACACCGGAGAGCGAATTTCGTAAGGTCGGCCATCTCAACTCGTGGCGTGCGCAATACGATTCCGCGGCCGGGAAACGGCTCGGTCTGTTGCAGGCGTTGTTGCAGCTGCCCCGAAGTGCCAACGCCTGGATCGTCGGCGAAGACCAGGCGCTGATCGGCGTCGATCTCCACCTCGCCTTCACCGGGAACTCCACACCGCCGCAGGGAGCAACCGACGATGCGAGACCGGCGCTGTCCGAGCATTACGTCCGTCGCAATGAGGACGGCACCGAAACCTGGCTCGACCACGATGTGCCGAGATCGCGGATCCGGGAGATCCGGCAGCGCATCCTGCGGGCACAGCCGGAACTGCGCAGCCTGGGCTTGCCGGAGTACCAGGCCGTTCTGAACGGGCTGGACGAGCTGGAACGGCACGCGCCTGACGACGGCGACGGCGGTCTGCCACCGGCGAGCGAGCCACCGGGCTCGGGGACGCAGGACGGGACGAGCACGACCGCCGGGACCGTCGATGAGAATGGGCAGCCGGGCTCAGAGCTGACGCCCGCGCCCGCCGACGCACCGCTTCGCGGCGTGCTGAGCCACGATCCGGCTGCCGTGACCCCGGTGGTGATGTGGCTCGGCAATATCCGGATCGAGTTGACTCCGGGGCAGCCGGTCTCGTTCGGGCGAGGCGATGTCGATCCCGGCGACCGGTTCCCCAACCAGTACAGTGATGTCGCGGTCGAGCACATCACCTTCGGGGTGGACCCGGACGGACGGGTGTGGTTCGAGGACCAGGGGACCCGGGGCGGCACCCGAGTCGTCTCCGAGGGTCGTGATGTCCGAGCGAAGCCCGGACGGCGGGTGTATCCGAGGCCGGGTCAACGGATCGTGCTGGGCTTCTCGTTCTCCGCGGTCCCGATTGTGCTGCACCCGCTCGCGGACGCGCCGATGCCCGATCATGTGGCGCGCGGGTCCGATCTCTCGGCCGGTCTGGATTATGTCGCGGTCGCGGGGATGCTGCGTGACGATCTCGCTTTCGACCCGGGACTGACGGAAATCGCGCGGTTGCAGGGATTCGACGCTGTGCCGACCGTGGTCGACCCGACCGGGGTGGACGCGGTGGTGCAGGCGCAGGGCCTGGAGTTGTTCCGGGGCGTTTTCGAACCGGCGGAGGTCGCCGAATTCGAATCCGGGCCATACTTTGCCGGCAAGTCGGTCGCAGGGTCCGCCTCCGGCAACGGGATCCGCGTCTCGGATCGGGAAGCGACCGCACTGAAACATGCCCGCGATGCAGGTCCGGATGGTGTGATCCGGATGGCGCTGCGACCGGGCGCTCGAGTGATACACGGTTCGGATCTGCGCCGGGAGCAGCAGGCGGTTCTCCGTGAACTCGCGAACGAGCAATCGCGACTCGAAGCGCGACCGCGCACCGCCGCCGTCGCGGCGGAGCTGGCACAGGTAGAGGCGCGACAGGCGGTGCTGTCGGACCTGGGACGGTACGCGGCGATCCGCGGATATGACGCGTACGTGACCGACGGCGGGAACGAGCGGGATCAATCCGTCTACTGGGTGGTGGTGAACCGTTCCGCGCTCGTCGTGCAGGGCCAGGGGATTCCGCACCCCAGGGCCGCTGTGCCCCGTGAATTCGACGGTGCGCTGGACCTCGCTGTGCTGAACACGCGGAACCAGATCAGCCTGGGTCTGGAATTCGTCCGGAATGCTCGGGACATCGTCGCGCGTTCGGGCTTCGGCCGCGGGATGGCCGCGGGTGCGGCGAAGGGGGCGGATGCGGTTGTCGCACGGCCCGTTACCTCCGATCCGGGCCGACTGCCGCGGACCTGTGGCCTGGTGGGATTGCGGTTCGGCCGATACCGGCTGGGTTTGCGAGTGGATGTCCCGCAGTCGACGAGCACGGTGCGCGCCCGGGGCCTGTCGGGCATCGAGATCGCTCGGGCCACCGGCGGCAAGTGGCGGGGCTTCCGGTTGGTCGCGGAGATGGCCGAGTTGGCCGCCAAGGGGCGGACGGTGTTCGGTGCGGTCAACTTCGGCGGGGATCGGGGTGGCCATCTGTTCGTGGTCTACAAGGACCCGAAAACGGGTGTGGTGCGGGTGCACGAGGGGATCGGTGACGAGGAGCGCGATGTCCCGTTCGCCGAATGGAAGCCGCCGATGGATGTGGTGGGCATCGCGGGCATCGTGCTCGATCGGCGCGGTCGGCCGGAAGACAGGTTGCGGCCGGAGGACGGGATCCGGGTCGATTCGAGTGTGAGCGTTCCGGAGTGGGTCGGCGCCCGCCCGCCCGCTGAGGAACCGCCGGGCGACGACCCGGGCGAGGAGAGCGCGGATGCCGACGGCATTCGACCGGAGCAGATTCCGCCCAAGCCGGGCCCGGGGGAGCCGTACGGGTGGATGTCCGACGAGGCGTGGCGGCGGCTTGTTCTCGCAGAGCGAGATTCGTACAACGAGGTAACGTCTGCTTCCGGCAGTATTCCGACCGAGCCGAACGACTCGGTGTTGTCGGCCGCTGCCGGCCGATCGGCCGCTGAGGCGCTGGACCTGCGCAGGCTGACGCCGGGCGCGCCGGATCCCGACTCGGACAGCTCGGCGTCGTCGTTCGAACTGCTCGGCGATACCGATCCCCGGGAACACGGGCCCGGGTGGCGGTATGTGATGGTGCCGTTGAGCGCGGGCGGCACCATGCTGCGCGAGTTGATCGGCCCCGATTCCCGAATCGCCCGGTCGACGCCCGAGGATGCATTCGTTCGGGATCCCGACCGGGTCGGCGCCCATCATGGATACGACTCCGATGTGAACCGGTTGATGTCGCATACACCGGCTCTCATCGATGCGGATCATCCGCCGGAGCATGCCGGTCTGCTGATCGCGTTGCCACCGCAGAATCTGCATCTGGCGTGGTCGACTGCGGGCCCGATCACTGGACACAGTCTGATGGCGGATGAGCGTCGGATGGGTCGACCGGTAAATCTGAACAGCACTTTCGGCCCTGGAGTGCGGATTATCGGGGTGGTAGTTCCGCAGACCCGGACCGAGGGTGATCCGGCGGCGCCGGTCAGTGCGTGGGACGCCGAATGGCTGGGCCGGTTCGCCGCTGAGCGGGACCTGCCGGTTATCGAGACTCCGGCCGCGGACCGCACAGGTCAGAGCATCGAACTCGGGCCCGACGGGTGGCGGGTGCGGATTCCGATCGACGATCGGCCGGAAGGTGACGTATATCCCCTGACCGGTCCCGCCGCTTTCCGTTCCATCGAAACGGAATTCGCCAATGGTCTGTTGATGTCTCCGCGTCAGCTCGCCGAAGCGCTGGAGGATCTGAAAACGGCGGGAGTGCGCGACGAGGAACTCCGCGCGATCGCCGCTCACTACGAGTCGTTCATGGAAGAGAACGAGAAACCACGTGTGATTCTGCGGCCTTCGGACACCGATCCCGACAGCTTTGAGGTCGTCGGCGTGACAGTGACGGTTCGGGAGCAGTCGGACTACCAATACGGCCGGTACGAGGAACGCACGGTGATCACCGCCGCCGGTGCCCATGCCGGGCGTCTGCATGCCGATCGGTGGGGAGGAGTGGTCGACGCCCTCGCCCCGGACGAGACGTTCGAGCTCATGGAAGAAACCAAGCGGCACTATCCCCATCTGGCCGACGAACTCGACGCGCTCTACCAGCAGGCGCGGACACCGAACGCTGAGCAATGGGCGCACGAGCAGCGGATGGGGGGCCGAATTCCTGACGGCGTCATGGAGGTGGCCGACAGGTGGGCTGGTCGGCCTGTCGATTGGGTAGCCGCCCAAGCCGAAGCTGCACGGGCTACCGAAATGGGCTGGGCGCGAGCATTCGCACCCCTCATTGCGGCAGGTGTACCGGTAACAATCATCAGTAACCGGGGCACATTCACGGTTCCGGCGCGCGCCGCCTGGCAACAAGCGCCCGGGACCGAACTCGCAGGTATCAGCGCCGTACCCGCCCCGCAAGTTCCGGCGCCGGCCGACGGCGTCGCGGCCTACTCCGAGCGAAACGTCGCGGGGCAGATAGATGAACAGTCCGGCGACCGTCCTCTGGCCGGTCCGCCGGGCGACGGTGATCCCGGGACCGCTGCCGAACCGGGGGTAGGGCCTGCGGGCGCGGAAATCCCCGAGGTTGTACAGCCGAATGACGCGGCGGCGCCGATCGCGTCCACGTCGTCGGCTGCCTCCGCCCGGCCGAGCTCCGACAGCAACTCGGCGCCGGAGCCGGTGGTGATATGGCTGGGCGATCGCCGGATCGAGCTGACGCCCGGGCGCCCGGTCACGTTCGGGCGCGAAGACGTCGATCCCGAGCACAGGTTCCCGACCCGATTCCAGGATGTGGCGCCCGAGCACGTCACCTTCGGGGTGGACCCGGACGGGCGAGTATGGCTGGAAGACCTGGGGACACCGGGCGGGACTTCGCTCCTCTACTACCTTCGGGGTACCGCTCGGGCCGAATCCGGCCGCCGGATTTATCTGACCGGGCACGAAAGTATCAAGTTGGGTGGGGAGTTCGGTGTGATGCCGAGCATTTTCCACCCGCTCGCGAGCGCGCCGTTGCCCGATCATGTCGCGCCGGGCCGCGATCTGCTGGCCGATCTGGACTATGTCGCGGTCGCCGCGCTGTTGCGGGACGACCTTCCGTTCGACCCGGCGTTGGCGGAAATCGCCCGGTTGCAAGGATTCGACGGAGTGCCGACCGTGGTCGATCCGACCGGAGTGGACGCGGTGGTGGCGGAGCGTGGCCGGGAGTTCTTCCGGGGTGTCGAGGATCCGGCGAATGTCGCGGAGTTCGAGTCGCATCAATATTTCGCCGGTAAGCCCGTCGAGGGGCTCAGAACCGGAAACGGGATCTATGTGTCGACCCGGGAAGCCACCGCACTCAACTATGCCGAAGGCGACCCGGATGGTGTGGTCCGGATGGCGCTGCGACCCGGTGCCCGGGTGATCCACTCCAAGGATCTCGATCCGGAGAGGCAGGCGGTCAACGATGAGCTCTCGGCCGAGGAGCGGCGACTCGAAGCGCTGCCGCAGACCGACGATGTCGTAAACGAACTGGCACAGGTGCAGGCACGCCTGGCTGTGCTCTCGGATCGCGGACGATACGCCGCGATCCGCGGATACCACGCGTACATGACCAAGGGCGGCATAACGGCGGATGACTCCGAATACTGGGTAGTCCAGAATCGCTCGGCACTCGTGGTGCAGGGGCAGGGGATTCCACACCCGCTGGCCGACATTCCAGATCGTGGCGCCGGCGACGGTGCGATGGATCTGGCACTGCGGTCCAGCCGGGATTGGGCCGGCCTCTATCACGGTGCCGGCCGGCGTGTCCGGGGCGCGCTCGCGCGGATCGGATTCGGCCGCGGTGCGGCTGTTCAGGCGCCCGTGGGGCCGGACGCGGTTGCCCCTTGGCCCGCTATCTCCGATCCGGGGCGGCTGCCGCGGACCTGCGGGCTGGTCGGGTTGCGGTTCGGCCGGGACCGGCTGGGCTTGCCGGTGGACGTTCCGTGGGCGACGAGAAGGGTTCGTGCCCGGGGCTTGTCGGGTGTCGAAATCGCTCGGGCCACCCGTGGTAGGTGGCGGGGTTTCCGGCTGGTCGCGCAGATGGCGGAGCTGGCCGAAAATGGCCGGACGGTGTTCGGCGCCGTTAATTTCGGTGGGAACCGGGGTGGCCATCTGTTCGTGGTCTACAAGGACCCGGAGACGGGCGTGGTGCGGGTACACGAGGGGATCGGTGACGAGGAACGCGACGTCACGTTCGCGCAATGGAAGCCACCGGCGGGCGTGGTGGGCATCGCGGGCATCGTGCTCGACGAACACGGTCGGCCGGAGGACGGCCTGGAGCCGGGAGCCGGGGTACGGGTCGATTCGGAGGTGAGTGTTCCGGAGTGGGTCGGCGCCCGGCCGGACGAGCCGTCGCCCGGTGACGGGGACAGCGGTGCTCCCATCGACCCCGGCGGGTCAGGGCCGGTGGACGACGGTGTCACCCAGACGACCATCACCCGCGAGGAGTGGGAACTGGGTCGGTGGGATGTCGAGAGTCTCCTGCCGGGAAGCTGGCCGCAGAACTCCCGCGCACCCCAGGCCGTCCGATTGATCTCCGCGCTGCTGGACGACGCGTTCCGGTACAGCGGTACTGCGCGGGTGGCGATATCGCAGGAGTACGCCGCACTGCTGTGCACCGTCACCGCCGACGGCCGCGAGGCGTCGGTACGGGATTCGCCGGGGCCGCAAGATCAATGGGTCGCCGAATTGGATCGAGCGGCCGCGCGGTGGAGTTTCGCCATGCACCGGACGCCGCCCGGCCGCGAAGTCGGCTTCAAACTGTTCCGCTCGGACGAGGAACCCCGGCGCAGGCCGAACTGGACGGTCACCACCGAGAACGACGCCGCCGGTGGGCGCGGACCGGTCGATCTGAGGGACGGCGTGCGGATCGGCCGGGACCAGCGGCAGCTGATCGCCGAGGTCCGGCGAGCGTTGGTCGCGCTCGCGGGCGCGGGACGGAGTCAGACCCTGTTCCCGGAGCTGTCGTTGCACGCGTTGGTCGACAACGCCCATCGGCACTCGGACGGGGAGGTGTGGGTGCGGGCGTCGATATCGGATCAGGGCGTCCTGCGGGTCGCGGTCACCGACAACAACCATCAGCTTCCGGTGCCGGACCGCGTGCGTTCGAGCCGCTTGGCCATGGTGGACGACACCGCGGCCCGCTGGGGTGTCGAACTGCACCAAGAGGGCAAGACCGTGTGGTTCGAGTACGACATCGACCGGGCCGCGCCGAGTCTCGAGCTCGACGCCCGAGCCGAGGCCCTCGCGGATGTGCTGGACGATACCCGGGACTGGCCGGACGAGGAGGTGTTGCGCAGCGGCACGACGGTCGAAGTCACCGAATGGTTGCGGCGGACCTGGCAGGTCGAGATGACCGGGATCGACGATCCGGAGGCGTCCCGGAATGTGGCTCGCGGCCTGCACCACATGCTCGCCGGCCACCGGCAGTTCGCCGTACAGAACGGCGCCACGATCTCGGTCGGCAAAGACGCCCGAGGGGTCGGCGTCGCGGCTCATGCCGACGACAACGGCCGAATTCTCATCGAGTCCATCACGGTCGATCCGAAGTTCGTCGGGGAAGGGACCGAGGTCGTCGGCGGGGTCGTCTTCGCGGCGGTTGTCGGTGCGATCGGCGCGGTTCTGGTGGACTCGGGAGTCGGCATCGTGCGCGAACGCGGCTTCCAGTATCTCTTCGCGCATTTCCTGGGCGCTCGGCCCGAACTCGGTGTCGCGGACGAAGCGGCGTTCGAAGCGTGGGTGGGCGAACAGCTCGGCGAGTCCGTCGTCTCGTCCCGCGGCCGGAATCCCTTCGAACGGTTCGGCGGTCTGTCCAGGCGTTTCGATATCGAACGCGCCGCGCGCGCGGCGGTCGCCGAGGTGGAGGTCAAGGGCTGGGACAACGCCTCGGACGCGGCGCGGACGCTGTCCCGGCTGCTTTTCGCGCAAATCCGCATCGCTCCGGAAATGCTGGATCTCATGCGTCCCGCGGTGCCGAAGGGCGACCCGAACGACTGGGTTATGTGGTGGGGCAGAAATCTCAACATTGGGGACCTGGTCGAAGAGTTCCAGGAGGTACGTCGCATCCCGGTGGAGGGATTGTACGACCCGGGCATTCATCGGCCGGACATCCGCGACTTCCTCCGCGGGCTCAACTGGATGTGTGAGATCTTCCCCGAGGTCGAGATTCGTGCAGTAGGTGGCCGACCGATGGACAACTCGACGATGGCTACGAGTGACGGGCACGAGATATTCCTCAACCACACCTATCTCACCGCCAACCGGCCCAAGGTCCGGTTCGACCGATTCCGATACACCGTGGGTGACACTTTCCAGGAGGCCATATATCAGTTCTCGTCGGTCATGGTCGCCACTGCCGGCCAAGCTGTGGTCGACGAGGTGTTCCCCGCACTGCTCGCACGGTGGCAGTACGGCAGAGTGACCGGGGACCCGGACTATCAGCAGCCCTTCTCGTCGTGGCTGGCCGAACAGTTCACCGAGCACAGCCTGCTGCGCATAGCTCGCGTAGGCAGGGAGCGTCGTCACCCCTTCCTGCACCTGGACGAGAAACTGGCCCTTGCGGAGTCGGTCGCCGACGTCATGCGTCGAGCGAGAACCACCGCTGGGCACCAGGTGCTGTATACGCTGCTGATGAAGCATCTGGTGCCCACCTGGAATGCCACACTCACCGCACCCGGCACGGCGACCGGACCCGTCGGTGCCAGCGACTCCGCGAGCGAGCACGAGTCCGGAACCCGGGCGGCCACCGAGGTCTTCGAGCTGCCGCCCCAGCTGAGTGCCCTGTACGGCGACCTGCGCGCCGTGGCGCACCTGCTGCGTCGCGACCTCGCGGAAGACATCGAGTTGTACCGCGGCCACTACGGGCTGGACGAGACGGTACCCGCGGCGGATCTCATCGCGGACCTCCTGGTTCCCGGCTCGCCGACCTGGCATTTCTGGTTCACCGAGCTGTCCGAGGCGCGCGCCGCGCTGGCCGCGTGGTTCGGCATCTCCCCGGAGGAGCTCGTGAACGCCGAGGACGTCGCGGCGGCGTTCATGGACCGGCAGGGGACCCACGACGAGGCGGAGCAGAAGTTCGAGCGGGTACACGAGATCGTGCAGCGGGTCGGGGAGGTGCGCGATCTGCAGGAGCGTGCCGAGGACATCGGCGCCCTCGCCGCGGCACTGCGCGGCGCTCGGGCGCGGTTCGAGCAGGGTGTGGGGTCCGTCGACGATATTCGCCGGCTGACCGCACAGGCTGCTCGAACCGACGTGGTGGCCGGACAGGTCCGGCAGTTGGCGAACTTCCGGCGACCGATCGGGGAGCCGTTCGACCTCGCGGCGAGTGCCGAGCGTGCCGAGCAGCTGACGCGACTGCGCGGCCAGTTGCACACCGAACTGGTCGAGCTCGCGCTCGATCGAGCCGGTGCCGTGCGGGATGCCGAGGGCGTCAGGGTAGGGAACGAATTCTCGCGCGTCCGGGCCGAAGCGCTGGTGGCGCGGGGCACGGCCCGGGACGAATTCGCCGATCTCACTGCGGATGTCGGTGTATCGGTCGACCTGGCCGATCTACGTGCCGAACATGCCCGGCTCCAGTCCGCGCGGAAACATTGGTGGACCATGCTCACCGCGTCACTCCGTGACGTGGCGTCGTGGGAACAGCTGACAACGGACCAGATCGCGGCGATCCCCCTGGAATCGATCTCGCTGGAAGCGTTGCCCGGGGAGTTCCGGGCCGCGTGGCCCGAATGGGTGCGGCAGCTACAGAACATCGACACGGTGCTGCCCGCACTCGACGCGTTCATCGCCGCGGACGACCAGCTGCGCCGGTTCGACGCCGCCGAAGCGGAAATGGCGCAGGCGGCGGCACTGCGCACCGTCGCGCGGACCCGCTACACCACGGCATACGACGCTCATCGGGCTCGCTTCGCCGACACCCACATCCCGGCGCGACCCGACCATGCGTCGACCGCGCTGCGGCCACTGCTGCGGGCCGCTGAGGCCGACGTGGAGCGGTTGCCGGGGTGGCACGCCGCCACGGTGACAGCGGAGACCGTGCGCGAGCGATTGCGCCGGAGCCGGCCGGAGGCGACCGATGAGCTCGAGACCGCGCAGCGGTATCTGAGCCTGCGCGAGTTGGTCGGTGCCGCGATGGACTACGACGACGCGAATCTGCACGGACACGACCTGGCGGCCCAGGCCCATCGACTCGAGACCGTGCTGGCGCGGCGCCGTGAGGTCGCCGGTCTGCAGGCGGCGGTCGACGCCGAGTTCGCCCGTCTGGCCGCCCAACTCGGGGCGGCGACCGATGGCGATGCGACCCGCCCGACCGTGCTGCGCCGCGCGCGGGAGAAATCCCGCGCGGCACTGGAACAGCTGGTCCGGGAATCGGATTCGCTGCGCGGCGAACTGATCGAGGGCAGGCTGCCGCTGCGCCGGGTGCCCGAGCTCCTGAACATGCTCGCGCCCCAGGACGAGGCGCTGCGCGCGGCGGCGCAGCAGGTGATCGACTACGGCGATCTGGCCGAGAAAGCCACTCGCCGTGCGGAACTGGCCGCGACGCTCGCCCAGCAGGACCGCTACGTGGACGCCGGTCTCGCCGAACTTGCCGGGCAGACCTCGGAATCGGTGAACGACGAAGGCATATCGCTGGGTTCGACCGACTTCCTGGTACCCGATGTCGAGCGCAGGATCCCGCCGGGCAACTGCCTGCCGGTGGCGGGCCGGTCAGCGCTGAACTCGGTGGGCGCGCCGATCCCGCCGGGACTGGCCGGTTTCGTCGCGGGCCCCGATGGTGTGTCGGCCCGCGAGGCGGCGAAACTGCTGCGCGCGGACTGGCACCCGGGCGGCTTCGATTCGACCGACGCCATCCGCGCGCATCTGCGCGCCAACGGCGGCGCGGTGGTCGCGGTGCTGGTCTTCGACGGCTTCGGGCGCAAAACCGTCGGCGGCCACGCGGTTTCCTTCGAACTCGACGGTGACCGGGTCGTGGTCAACGACGACGGTCAGGTGACCGACTACGACGACTGGGCCCGCCCGGACAATGTGGTCGGGATCTTCGGTTTCGTTTTCAACGCCGACGGCACCGCGGCCCGCCCGCTCGCCGACGGCGAAGAGTCGGCGGCCGTGGCAGGCACCGATTTCGAGGACACCAATGCCGGCGCGAAGCCGGACCCGGACCGGACCGGACCGGCTCCCGCGGAATATGAAGTAGCGCCGCCGATCAGCACCGCGTTCTACCGGCCCGACCTGGTCACGGGTGTCGGCGTCAAGAAGCCGACCATCGGCGCGGACGGGTTGTTCTACGGGGAGGACGGTGAGCTGTACAACACCAACAATGAAGAGTTCTTCCTGATCGGCGCCGGCCCGACGGATATTCGAACCGGGAATTACGGGGATTTCTTCGAGGATTTCCAACGGGTGGGCTCGCCGCACGCGGTGCTGTACAGCACGTATGCGGATCCGGGTGCCGGGCCGATCGCGTTCGGCTACTGGAAGATCGTCGACGGCGAACTGAAGGGGGTCAATTTCAGTAGTGGGACATTCCTGGACGGCCCGGCGGACCTGGCCGAGCAGTTGAAGTTCGGAGCCCAGCTGCGGAAATGGCTCGATGCGCACCATGTGGACACCTCGAGTGTCGAGTACATTCGCGGCACCCTGGACGGCGAGGTGTGGCGTCCGTGGATCGACGGGCTGGAGCCGACGGCCGGTGAATTCTTCACCGCGGACCCCTTGTCCGCTGCTCGAAGGCTGTTCTGCAGCGTCGGCGACGGCTTCTGGGTGGACGTCGACGGAGTCGAGTCGACTCCTGGCCGCGCGGCGGTGTCGGTGACGCTGAATCTGTTGAGCGGCGCGTCCGGCAGGTTCACCTGGACCCTCACCGAGCAAGACGGCGCCTACACGGCCGTAGTCTCGGACAAGGACTGGGAATCGTCCGCGAGGGAACTCGCCGCGGCATTCGACGACCTGGACACGCATGTGATCGCTTCATGGCCGGCCCGCCCGGACGCGGCGGACGCCGATACCGTCGGCGAACCAGGGTCCTCGACGTCGGAAAGCGAGCAATCGCAGCCGCTTCCCGATGCCCTCCCGACGCTGCCCGACCGGGCCCGGTCTCTGATCGATCAACTGCTGCCGCCGGGAGCGATCGGCTACGAACTCGACGGAGGCGAGCTCACCGCGGCCGCCGGAGACGGGGACCCGGGTTTCACGGCCGGCCGTCTCGTCCTGGAACGGCTGGGTATCCCCGCCTCTGACGCACCCGGATTCCAGGGCGCCCGCCGCCCGAACTCCGGGCTGCCGCAGTGGCCGGATGGCGTGGTCGGAGCCATCACCCCGGTGTGGTCGCCGGACGCCTACGCGGCGGCGGTGGTAGCCAACAGTCAGGATTACCGGGGGCTCGGCATCGGTGTGGGAATGAACGAACCCATGTCCATCGAGCGGAGCGCCACGGAACCGCGAGGTTTCGTCGACGCCGAGGAATGGATCTGGCTGCAGGAGGTCGGTGGCCCGGATCTGGCTCACGACGGGGTCCAGCTGGAGCCGCTGCTCCTGGCCGTCAAGGACTCCGTCGGTGAAGCCTTGGACGGGTTGGTCCTCGAGGAAGTCCGGGCCCGGAACATCCATGTGACCCTCAACCTCGCCACCGGCACCTTCCGGGCGACCCTGAGCGTCGGCGGGGCCGCTTTCGTCGGTGCTCCGGTAGAGGTGGTGTCGGGCGGATGGAGCGTGGGGGAAGACAGAGTAATAGTCGCGGTCGCCGCGGTGCGATGGGAAGGTGACCCGGGTAGCGACCCGACTGCCGCCGAGCCGGGTGCTGGTGCGCCGCTCGGTGGATCGGCCGACGGGACCGTCCCCGCTCTCGGACCGCGCGGTTCGATCGTGAACCGTGACCGCCCGGCGGAGCGGCTGCGGCAGGAGTTGGCCGAGTTCGCCGAGCGCGGGGAACCGGCATCCCTGCCCCGCGCCGACCGGGCCCGGCTGCGCTGGTTGGAGCTGGTGCGCGAGGAGACGGCTGAGACCGACGCCTACCTCACCAGGATGCAGCCGTCGGCGTCGGTATCGGTGCGCTCCTACGAGCACGAGCCGGATGCGGAAGGGGACGGCATCGGGCAGGCGAGCATGACCGTCGCCTACGGCGACCCCGAGACCGCGGACCGGGTCATCTGGTTCGCGACCGACACCGCGCGCGGCGAGTACGGGATCAGCTCGCTCATGGTCGAGGCCGCTGATATGTACGACGACGAACTGCGTAGCGCGCAGAGCGAGGATCCACCCCGGACGGTCGCGGTGATGGCGGTGGTGCGCTACGACGACACCACACACCCGGAGGGCGACTGGGCCGATGACCTCGAGGCCCGGGATCGGGCGGCCGGCGCGCGGCTGGCCCACCAGATCCGCGCGTTGAACGCGGCTCGACGCGAATCGTCCGGGCAGCGTGCGCTGATCACGCTGCGTGGTAAAGGCAACGGTCACGGCGGCGACCTGATCCTGGCCGCGCTGGCACAGGAACAGTTGTCCGGCGAGGTCGACACGGTGGATGCCCAGCCGAGCCACGATGTGCTCCGCTCGGTGACCGCCGACTTGGACGTCGATGAGCAGCGCCCCCTCGCGGAGGCGGCGTGGCAGGGCTATCGGCCGGGTATGCCGGTCACCGACGTCGTGGACTGGTGGAGTGGGCTGACCTTCGTGGGTGGGCCGGCGTTGGCCGCGGTCATGCCGGGACGACTCGGCGCGGCCGACGCGGTCCCTCCGCAGTGGCGCCACGAGGCGGCCGTGCAGTTGCTGCGCACGGAACTCGCCGAATTGCGGGCCGTCGCCGAACCGTCGCCGCGACAGCGAGACCGGATCGAGCATCTGGAAGCCACGGTGACCGCGCTGAACCGCGCGGCACGCGCCGCCGCGCGGCTGCCGGGCAAAGCGACCGTCGAGGTCCGCGCGCTCGACGTGGCATACGAGGACGGCGCAGGCACCCCGGTGGTGGCGGTCGGGGGCCTGGACGGCGGCCCCGCCCGGCAGATCCGGGTGCACGTGCTGGCCGGTGAGCCGGACCCGGCAGCCTTGGACGCGGAGTTGCAGAACATCGTCGCCGACCGCCAGAAAGCGAGCGACGAGTACAGCCGGGTACTGACGGTGGTGTGGCAGGGCACCGACCCGTGGCGGCTGGTCCGCGATATCGAAAGCCTGGCCAGGGAATGGCAGGTGCAGGTCGCCATATCGGACTCTCTCCCAGCGGAATGGGATCTGGTAGTGACACGGCCTCGCGAAGCGAGGGCGATGGACCTGCGGCTGCACGACAACGGCGACCCCGCCGCGGCCGCGCTCGTCTCCCGGGCGCACGCGATGGTGACCGCCGCCGTGGCCCTGGAAGACACCGGGATCGACACCGGCATCCAGCGCACCGCCGCCGACCTCGGGTTGAGCCTGGTGTGGTTGCTCGTGGAAGACGAGCAGCGCAGTCGTCTGCTCCGCCGCGGAATCGAGGACTGGGCACGAGACGAGCGGGTGGATGTCGGGGAGCTGCTCCGCCCCGGATCGGACACCTGGACCGAATGGTTCGACCGGTTCGTCGCCGCGCGCACGGAACTGGCCGGACTGCTCGACCCGCCACGTACGGCCGTGGAGTTGGAGAACGACGCGACGCTGCGTCAGGTACTGGCCGACCTGCGCGAGATGGGCCCCGAGGACAAGCCCGCCGCACTGGCCGAAACCGAACGCTTCGTGTCCGCTGTGCGTGTCGTGCTCGAATCGGTCGAACAGATCCGCCGGCGCGGGGACCGGGCCGAGCAGATCGAAAAGCTGGAAGACGCGCTGCACGACGCCCATGACCGGGCCGGGGACGATCCCGCCGGTCACGGCGAGTTCTTCCAGTGGATGGTCGCGCAACTGCAGCAGGTCGATGGCCTCGCCGGAGAGCTGCTGGTGTCGCGCACCGAATTCGACAACTTGTCGCCGTGGTCCGAAGAGCCGTCGGACGCGTTGATCGAGGTCATGTTCAGATACGACGCGGTGGTCACCGAGCCGCCATTGGGCGCGGACACGAAAGCCCGGCTGCGCACGCTGCTGAGCGTGGCGCGGGAAAGCCTTCGATTCCTGATCGGCGGTGACCCGGCGCAGGCGAGAGCCGAGGCGCTGGACCGGATGCAAGCCCAGCCGACGACGGCCGACCTGGTCACCGAGTACCGCGAACTCGTCTTGCTGATGGACCGGTTCGATCGGTTCCAGTACCTCGAGGAGGAGCAGACCCGCCTGGACGACGAGATTCACCGGGCCGTGGACGTGCTCACCCGGGCCCTTGTCACCCGGGCCGCTGCGACCCAGGTCGACGGCGATGCCCCGTATACCGCGCCGAGCCCGTCGAAGCCGGCGGACGAATCGTCGAGATCGGAGGAACTTTCTTCACAGGAACCGGATTCCGGTGAAGTCTCGTCGCCGGTGGAGGGAACGCCGGAAGTCGCCGAGAGCAGCGAACTCGACGGTCGATCGGCCTCGCCACGCGGCGGCCGGGATACGACGGCCGGCGAGGTACGCGGCGGTCCGCTCGAGCAGCCGCCCGCACCGCCGTCGGCGCCGGGCGAGGGCCAGGGTAGGCGCGGTGCCGGGGTCGCCGACGGCGCGGCGGCGGATGACGCGGTTCTCGATTACTTCGACAACCGGTCGGAGGGGAACAATTGCGCGGCTTTGGTGCAGGGTGTGGCGGGGGTGTGGGTGGCGCCGGGGCAGGCGGTGTTGATGGATCCGGTGTCGCCGCGGGATCCGGGTGTGGTGCGGGCGGGGATGTCCGGCACCCGGTTTGCGCAGGGGTTGGCGGGGGATTGGTTGCCGGAGGCGTTGGGGTCGGGTCGGTTGGGGCTGGCGGAGGTGATCGGCCGGGTTCGGGATCGTGATGGTGGTGTGGGGATGATGGCGTTGGCGTTGGAGGGCGACCACGCGTTGGGGCATGCGGTGTTGGTGGTCGAGGTGAATGAGAGGTTGGTCGAGCGTTTCCCGCATCTGGAGGGGTATCGCGGTGAGGTGGTGGTGTTCGACAACGCGTATGCCGGTGCTGATGAGCACGGTTTCGTTGTCGGGCGGACTGCGGTGGATCAGTGGGGTCACGATGTGGGTGCTGTGGTGGAGCATTTGCATGGGGTCGGGTTCGGTAAAGACGGTATGGCGCTGCAGCAGTTGGCGGCGGGACAGGTTCCGGCACAGCGCGGCCCGGTAAAGAATCTGGGGGCTGCGCTGCCGCGGATGCGTGAGTGGCTGGACGGCCACTTGCCGCAGTTGCCGGGCCGCGGTGGCTCCGGCGAACGGCCGCGCGCGGCGCCTTTTGCGCATCGTTGGCCGTGGCATGCGGACGGTGAGTACGGGATCAGGTCCGGCCGGGCGCAGTATCTTCGCCGGTCGGTGGAGACGCAGCGGGGCGCGGACACGTGGCGGCTCCATTCTCCGGCCGAGACATCGACACCGGACGATGCGGCCACCGAAATGCCGTCGGCAGCGGAAGAGTCGGCCGACCGGTCGGGCTCCACGGCGGGTACGACCGAGCCGCCATCGCCCGCCAACGCACCCGATTCCGACTCTGGGCTCGCCTACTACGAGACCGCACCGATCGATTCCCCGCGAGCGGCTCAGGTGCGGTCGGTGCGCATGGGGGTCGAGAGGGAGCGTCGGGAGCGGGCGATCGATGCGGATGGAACACAGTTGTGGCCGGATGCGGGTCGGCATTACCGACTGAACGGCATGATCGGCCTGTTGAACGAGCTGTCGGATGTGATGGACGGGTTGGCGCCGGTCCCGCCGGAACGCCTCCCGTTGCTCGAAGAGTTCGTACACCGGGTGGGCGCATGGTCGGCGAGTGCGGAAGAAGTCCGCACTGCCACCGCCGCGAACGGGCAGCTGCCGCACGAGGCCACGATCGCGGACCAACGGGCCCGGCAGTCAGCGGCAGAGAACCGTGTTCGAACGGCCCTCAGCATGGTCGAGCCTTTCGAGGCGCGAGCGCTCATGGAATCCGAGGCTCGGGAGGAGCCGATAGGCCCTCGCGATATGGGCCTGCTCCGGGGCCTCGACCGCGACCGGTTGCGCCAGGTGTCCGAAATGATCTTCGACGAGCTGGTGCAGGCCGAGGAAGCCGTCGATCCGGAGAGCGAGCACGTATGGGAGGCCAGGGAACGGTACTTCGCGCTGGAACGAAGGCTCGCGTTGCTGAGGGAACTGCGGGATGCCAGACCGCTCCAGGGGGTGGGCAGGAAACGGCTCGCGTTGCTGATCGAGCACTTCGAGGCGACGTCGGAGTTCCTGAACGCCACAGCGGCCGCCGAACGAGAGCGTCAGGTCGCCCGGGCTCTCGAGGGCTATTCGGCGGCCGACCGCGCTGTCCGCCACCTCGCGGCGAGGCTCGGTGCGCCGGATGCCGCGAGCGCCCGCCCGGCGACTCTGGTGGACTTGCGGATCAGCGAACTCGATGCTGCGGGCGGGTTGCTCGAGGTATCGGATCAGGATTTCGCGGATGAACCTTCCGGAGGCGTTCCGAACCTCCCGGGACCGCCGAAGGCGCTGGACAAGACTTTCGCCTCGCAGGACACGCTGGGAGGCGGGTTGCGGATTGCACCCGATGCCGCCGAGGCAGCGGACGAGCCCGGCGACACATCGCAAACCCCATACCCGGAGCCGGCGCCGGGGTTGGAAGAATTCCACTCGGCGGAGACGCTGGGGGGTGGGGTGTGGATTGCACCCGATGCGGCCCGGGCAGCGGACCGACCCGGCGACACGTCGCAGAACCCGCCTGGGCACGACGCGCCCGAAGTATGGGCGGACGGGCAGTGGGTCGGCCCGCCGGCGGCAGCGACGTCGAGTTCAGATGGCCAGGCGGATTATGCCGACTCCGGTGTCTGGTGGCCGGGGGCGCCGGGCCAGCCCGACCACTGGTCGCCGACACCTCTGGACGGCGTCGATGAGCAGTCGGCCGGATCACCCGAGGAGCGGGCGGCCGCATCGCGGGCCGGGCGCGCCGGATCGCCACGGGAACCCGGGCCGCGGCAGCCGACTCTCGGAGACGGCGAGATCTTCAGCAGCGTGGAGCCCGCGACACCGCCGGCTGACGATCGGTCCCTGCGGGAGTTGACCGAGGCGCGGCGTGCGGCAGTGGAGCTGCCGGAAGTCGATCCCGGTGTGGCGGCGTACGACTACCTGGACAACCGGTCGGGGGAGAACAATTGCGCGGCTTTGGTGCAGGGTGTGGCGGGGGTGTGGGTGGCGCCGGGGCAGGCGGTGTTGATGGATCCGGTGTCGCCGCGGGATCCGGGTGTGGTGCGGGCGGGGATGTCCGGCACCCGGTTTGCGCAGGGGTTGGCGGGGGATTGGTTGCCGGAGGCGTTGGGGTCGGGTCGGTTGGGGCTGGCGGAGGTGATCGGCCGGGTTCGGGATCGTGATGGTGGTGTGGGGATGATGGCGTTGGCGTTGGAGGGCGACCACGCGTTGGGGCATGCGGTGTTGGTGGTCGAGGTGAATGAGAGGTTGGTCGAGCGTTTCCCGCATCTGGAGGGGTATCGCGGTGAGGTGGTGGTGTTCGACAACGCGTATGCCGGTGCTGATGAGCACGGTTTCGTTGTCGGGCGGACCGCGGTGGATCAGTGGGGTCACGATGTGGGTGCTGTGGTGGAACACCTGCATGCGGTCGGGTTCGGTAAAGACGGTATGGCGCTGCAGCAGTTGGCGGCGGGACAGGTTCCGGCACAGCGCGGCCCGGTAAAGAATCTGGGGGCGGCGTTTTCGCGTATGCGTGAGTGGCTGGACGACCAGCTGTCGCAGTTGCCGGGCCGGGGTGCCCCCTACGAACGGGAGCTCGCGGCACCGTTTGCCCGTCTCTGGCCGTCGGATGAAGACGGCCAGTACGGGATCGGGCCCCGCCGAGGGTGGAGCCTGAGGCGGTTGGCGGACCTCCAGCGAGGTGCGGACAAGTGGCGGCTCGATGCGGCGGAGAAATTCCGGGACGCGGTGACGGCGTTGCGTTTGGACGCGACGCGTCCTGTAGCCGAACATGTCGCCGCGCTGGGTGATCCGGCCGAGGTCCGGAGTAAGCGGCGCCGCGGGCACATCGAGGCGGTGCGTCGCTATCACTACCTGCAGCAGGCGCACACCTGGTTGGACGCGGTGAGTGCCGATCTGCACAAGGTGGTGCTGGCGCGTACCTTCTGGGCGAGCACGCTGGCCCATAGATTCCGGGCACTGGGCATCGATATCGGGACCGAATCCGAAACCAGGAGCTCGGGGGTCACCCTGGCGCAGCAGCTCGCCGACGGGATCCGCGATTGGGACGCCGAGGAGCGGCAGGAGAAGTCCGCCGAGCTGGCCGAACTGGATCAGTTCATCGAGAAACTGCGGATGGCCGACGCCGAACTGAATCGGCTCGCGATGGCGTTGGATGAGGGTCTGGTCGACCTGGCCGAACCGGAACTGTTCGATCACGAAGCACCCGACGAGTTCAACACCTACACAGTGGTGCGCACTTTCAAGAATATGTACGGGCCCGCCGCAGTGGAATCAGCCGAGGACAGTCTCCCGGACGGTGACAGGTCCGGTCGGTTCGATCGGGATCATCGCCTGCAGGACATAATCCAGGACGAGCGCTTGCAGGACCGGCTACGTGGTCGAATGGTGCGACTGCCGGGTTACAAAAACATGGACGCATTGCTGAAGGCACTGCCCTCGGGGTCTTCGATCACCGTTGTGGACAAGAGCTACCTGATTCCGCGACGTTACACCCTCATCAATTGCGAGGGCATCGTTATCGAGAGCGATCCTGCCAACAGGGTCTACGAGGAATTCGACCCGAATTTCCGGGATCGCCCGAAGGACCCGGACTTGTACGGGATCGTCGCTGGTGCCGACGGGGTCCTGCTGCATCCGGCCGAACTGTTCGGAAACCTCCCGTTTCCGTTGGAGCCGGTCGAACCTCCGGAGCGCAGGTACCAGGAGCTCCAGATGTATGCCCTCGATGTCGAACGCGGCGACGAATGGCGGCGGGCTCGGGGAATCGCCGACGAACTCGGGCAGCAGCTGGTGCGCCCGGAGGACAGTGAAGAAGTTCTGGCCAGGGTCTCCGGTGAGGATGGGCCGCGTGCCGGGCGGGTGCGGGAATTGCGTCGCGTGCTCACCCGGCATCGGCAGATCACGGCGAAAATCGCCGAGGTCACAGAGCTCGACCGAGCCAGAACGCAGGCGGTGCTGGTGCAGCACATCGTGTCCGCGCGGGTGGCGGCGGCAACCGCGGTGCCGACGCCGCCGTCGCTTGCCGAGCCGGAAAAGATGAATGATGCCCTTATCCGGGCGAACTCGGATGTGGAGCGCGCCGATCAGGCGTTGGACAGGTGGTTGCTCCAGTTCGGGCCAGGTCCCCGCGTACTCGATTCGATAGAGCTGTACAAATTCTACTGCGGCCCCGTGACGATCCGGGCCGTGTCGGCGCTGACCGGGAATTCGACGATCACACCGATAGAACGCGGTGTCGCCCTGTCGGGTACCGCATTTTTCGAGTTGGTAACCGCGCTGGGCGCCCTCCCGCAAGTGTTCGACGACTACGAACATCTATTGAAATATCTGCCGGACACAGGAGTTACCTGTGTAGTCGACGATTTCGGTGTATACGGTCTCACATATCTGATCGTTTCGCTGGGCTCATATCGCATTGTGTACGACGAAAACGGTATCCTTGTGCACGACTTCCCGCCGATCCCGGCCGACCCCTTGCAGGACAAACCGCGTGCCTTCGTGCTCAGCCCGGCGGGCGAATCCCGGTTCCCGCTGCCCGACGACAGCCGCCGCCGCCTGCAGGAGCTGGCCCAGCAGCTGAGCGAGCCCATGATCGCGGCCACCCGGGCCGGGATGAACCGACAGGAGTTCTTGGACACGGTCGTCGGCGGGCAGGAGATCACCGGCATCCTTGCTGAAGCCGACGAGGTGATGACCGTAGCAGTGGAGTCCGGATTCCCCACGGCACCGCAACAGCCGGTTGCGTCGGATCCGCTGCTTCCGAAGGTGCTGGAACGGGTGGATCAACTGCTGGCCGGCATACCCGCTCTGGCGCTCGATCCTGTGGTGGCGAAGGAGACCGCACCACAAGACGGGCCGCCGTCGAACCCCGCCGACGCACAGCCGGAACAGCCGCCGGCCGACAATGGTGACGCGGTGCGGAATTCGCCGTTTACGGCCGGGAGGGCGTCGGGGCGCTCGGGCGAGGGGCGCGTCGACCGAGTTGGCGACAGCGAGGCCCCGGAAGGCCCTTCCACCCGGGCATCCGAGATGCCGGGGTCTCAGGTGGGCGGACAACCTTCCACAGAGCTGCCGCCCAGCGTGCGACGAGCGATCGCCGCGGCCGCGAAACATGTCGATGAGGTGGTTGTCGCCGCGCTCAGCCCGGCCGTTCAACTCGGCGTCGACACCGCGAACCTGACCCCAGCGGAGATCAGCCGTGCGGTGACCGAGGTGTTGAGCACCCACGAGAGGCAGTACGAAGCCGCCCTGCGGCAGTTCGTCGTCGACGACACCACATCGCGCGTACTGCTCGACGCGGAGTTCATACCCGAGTTGGTTGCAAGATTCCGGATCGCCGCCGAACACGTCGAGACCGCTCGCGTGTACGAGAACGACGTACGCGAGGCGCTGGCCGTGCTGGTCGCCCGCACACTGCTCCCCACCGAAGAGGCACAGCCGATCGCCGAGGGCGTCGTAATGGTGCGGGGCGACTCCCCGCGTATTGTCGTCGCGTCGCCGCTGCGCAACCAGGAAAGCCTGCTGGACGCGGTGGCGCCGGGGTTGCGTAGCTGGGCCGAGCTCGCCGGTGTGCCGATCGAGTACCGGCGTGTGCGGATCGATGCCCAGGGACGATTGACGGTCGCGCTGGTGTCCGGCGCGCACACCGAGTTCGAGCCGGGGATTCGTTTTTACGTCGACGATGAACACGCGGCGTGGATGAACGAGCTGGTCGACGAGCGGTCTTTTGCGGAGAAGTTGGCCGAGGCCAGAGCCTCAGGTGAGCGCTCACGCGAGCCGGCGAGGACTACGGGCCATCTCAATGGATCCGAGAAGGTCGAGCTGGTCACCCACAACAACGGTTATCGCGTGATCGAGAAGAAGGTCCGCAACGTCGAGCAGCGGGAGGCCGAGATACTGGGATCGGCTGTCCTCCGGGCGGTCGGCGTGGATGCTCCGGAGGTGCTGAGGCTCGACGAGCTGGACGAATTCGGCGAATCCGACGATATCGACGAGCTCGTCGTCCTGATCGAATATGTGCCGGGAACCGATGCGAACGCGCTCGGCCAGAAAGATCTCTGGTGGCGATACTTCGATACCCCGAGCGGTCGGCGTCTCGGTAAGGCAGACTTCCTGCTCCAAGCAGTGGACCGTTATCTGAACGAGAACTTGCGAATCGGTCTCTTCCGCGACGATGTGCGGCCCATCGACAACGGTGTGCTGTTCAGGGGGCGATTGCGGCGCGACGGACTCCACCGCCGGTTCCTGTCGAAAGACTTGGAACCGATTCCGCACGACATTCCGCGAGCCGAACTCGCGGCGGACCGCGAGCGAATCATGGAACTGCATCCGGAGTTCGTGCGACCGAATCGCCGGGACTGGTACCAGACCGTTCTGGAAAATTTGACGTTGCTCGAGCAGTACGCGGTCGGTGGTGAGTCTTCGCGGACGGAGGCGCCGCTCGAAGAGGTCCTGGAGGTGCTCGAACGGCGTGGGGACCGCCTGGTCGAAGAACTCGGTCTCGTGCAGCGCCTGAAACCACAGGGATGGCGCAGAGAACTGGCGGAGCTGAACGAGCGGGCGCTGGCCCGTGGTGACGATCGGACCGGCATCACGGCGCTCATCGGCGTAGTCAAGCTGCACTTGCACGTTCAGATGCTCCTCCTGGGAGTCGATGAACTGGCGGAATCGCACGAGCTGCTCGACCACTACCTCGACCGGGTGTCCCAGCGGCTTGCCGACCTGGATGAGCAGTCACAATCACAGGTGAGCGGCGAGACCCACGCGCAGTGGACGGAACGCTTCGACCGCGAGATCCAGCGGGTCCTGGAGGACCGAGCGAAAAGGCCGGCACCCGGAGCCCGGGATGTGCAGTCCGGCGGTTCCACCCCGTCGCAGCGGTACTCCGGCGACCCCCGGACCGTGGTGGAACCGCCGTCGGCCCCGGCCGACGGCGACGCCGCTTACACCGTGCCGACCGCCATGGCCGGTCCGGAAACACAGGACCAGCCCGGGCTGCCCGGCGCGCGTGGGCGCGCGCAGTCGCGGGTACTGCACGGCGAGCCCGGGCACCGCAATGACTGTGTGCCGGTGGCTTTCGGGAGGCTGGTGGAGTTGCACCAGCGTGCTGATCTGGTGGATCTGTCGAAGCTGTTTCCCCTAGGGCCGCAGGGGGTGTCGGGACGGCAGATCGTCGATGCGTTGTTCGGGGATCGTCCGGCTGGTTTCGGTAGCCGTGGGGCGGTGGCGCAGGCGGTGCTGGATGGTGGCACGGGGGCGTCGGCTGTGCTGTTCGAGGAGTACGACGGTATCGGTATGGGTCATGCCGTGGTTCTGGTGAACCGGGGCGGTGAGGTGGTGGTCCTGGACAGCGACACCGACGAGGAGGTGGGGTTCGAGGAGTGGGACCGCACGCATACCGGACCGACCGGGGTGTGGGCGGTGGTCGTGGCCGATGGCCGGATCTCGGCGGAGGCGGGAGACCCGACGTTGCCGCGGTTGCCGCTCGATGCCGTATTCGGACGGCAGCCGGGTCCCGCCGACGAACCATCGCGCGGCGAGAGTGTCGAAGCGGATCACCAGCCGTACGCCCAGGAAGGGCGCCGCGTCGCGAAATTCGGGGAACCCGAGCCGCGTGAGCGACCAGCAGGGGAACCCCCGTCGGCCGAGGCGACGTTGTCGGCGGCTACCGTCGCGCGGGAACTGGGACTCTCGCCCGACGGCGCGCGTGCGCTGGACGAAGCGATTCAGGAGCGTGCGGGCCGGGTGGAGTCGTGCATCGCGGACGTGCACGCCTTGCGGGACACGATCCTCGGATTGCTGGGCGAGTCGAAGGCTATCGGTGCGGCCCGGATCGTGACGGATATCCGGGCCGACCTCGATACGCTCTTGGAGGCACGGCTGGCCGAGTTCCTCGAAACCGACCAGGGCAAAGAAGACCGGACTGTCGGGCTGCTGCGCATGGTCACCGATCGCCCGAGCCTCGACGAGGCCGGTGTTCGCGCGCTGACCGACCTCGCTCTCCTGGCCCGTGGCAGGCTCGCGAGCCTGCTCCCCGGGGGGAAGAACCGTTACGCGAGGGACCTGCACGCCGCGGCTCGAGCGCGCCTGGCCGAGCTGGACGCACAGCGCTCGACATTTGAATCCGACCGTGCCGAAAGCGCTCTGCGCAGCTTGTCTTTCGAGGTTCGTCGCCCTGTCGAAGAACTGCAGGACAGGTTCTTCCGCAGCGTGGGCAAGAAGGCGCTGGATCCGGTACGCGTGATCGAGAGCTTGGAGAAGCTGCGAAGTGATATGCCGTCCGCGCAGCAGCGGATCGTAGCCGGCTGGAACAACGCATCGGAGCGCGATCTGCGTCCACTTCTCTCCGAATTGGTGCGGGGTGTCCGCACCAAGGAGGACGTGCTCCTGGCGATGGAGTCCGCCACCGCACCGTGGAGCATCGTCAAGCTCGTCCGCGATGCACTGACCACCATGGATGAATCGGTCCGGTACGAGTTCGCCGAATCATCCCTGCTGGGATTTGTATTCGGCGAACCCGAGATGCGGCAGATCGCAACCTATGAGGCCGCCACGGCGGAGCTGCGCGGCCTGTTCGGCATCGACGAGGTGACCGACTTCCGTGGCGAATTGGCGGAGCAGCGCCACAAACGGCTGATCGACTTCGAGGCGTACGTAGATCCGGCTGACACGCTGTATCTCCACTTCACGCCCAATATCCGGGCGATCGCCCAGTCCGGCGAGCTCAGATCCGGCGCAAGCGACGACATCAATACCATGACTCCGCGTTCCAAAGGAATGCATTTCATCAAGCCAGGTGAATGGCAGGGTTCCGAAGACTACGATCTCTATCTCGGATATCCCGGTGCTACCAACTTCGACAATGGAAGCAGAGTGCCCGATGCGCTCGGCGCCATCGTCGTGATGCCGGTGGGCATGATCGTCGAAGCGGCTCCGCTGCGCAACGAGGTCAAAACGACGACAGCGTTCGATGACAGTCATCTCTCCAGTGACTCCACATTTCGGCCGCTCGACGAATCAGCGCGATACTCGATGTCCATCGAGAACGCCTATTTCATACCCTGCTACAACAACTCTCAGGTGCCTTGGGAAGACCGAGTCACCATAGACCCGAAGACGGGTGAGGCGCAGAAGAAGCCGATTGCCGAGCCGATCCGTGAGGCTTTCCGTCGTGCCGGGTACGACGAGGAGTGGATCGCCCTTCATGTTCTGGACCTGGCCGAGCCGATTCCCGACGGTGTGACTCGCAGGCATGACCCAGAAGGTTATGCGAAGGTGCGCAGGCAGATTGCGGAAGTGCAACGTGAGATCTCCGAAAGGATAGTCCGAGAAGGAAAATACAATGGAAAGTTCGTCGCGCCGTTGCGGACGGAGCTCGGCCGAGAATTCGAGGTCCTGGACGACCATGGGCTGCCACGCAATCGCAAGAACTTTTCGCAAGCCGACAATGCCGTCGAGCGCCTCACAATATTGGAAGGGCCGCGCGGTGACCACGCGGACTCCGACACCGCGGGACTCGCCGGGCAGGAGGGTCCGAGAGATTCACCGGCGGTTACCGGGTTCCACCCCGCGGCGCCGGCCCGGCGCCTCGCCGACCTGGACGCATCACGGATCCGGCGGGGAGACGCGTCCCGCGAGCCGGCGACCCGGATCGGCGGCGAACAACACAACACGGCGTCGCCGCCCGATTGTGTGCCGGTGGCTTTCGGGAGGCTGGTGGAGTTGCACCAGCGTGCTGATCTGGTGGATCGGTCGAAGCTGTTTCCCCTAGGGCCGCGAGGGGTGTCGGGGCGGCAGATCGTGGATGCGTTGTTCGGGCATCGTCCGGCTGGTTTCGGTGATCGTGGCGCGGTGGAGCAGGCGGTGCTGGACGCGGGTCCGGATGGGTCCGCGGTGCTGTTCGAGGAGTACGCCGGCACGGGGATGGGCCACGCGGTGGTTCTGGTGAACCGGGGCGGTGAGGTGGTGGTCCTGGACAGCGATACCGACGAGGAGGTGGGGTTCGAGGAGTGGGACCGCACGCATACCGGACCGACCGGGGTGTGGGCGGTGGTCGTGGCCGGCGGCCGGATCTCGACGGAGGCGGGAGACCCGACGCTGCCGCCCCTGCCGCTGGACGGGACCTTCGGTCAGCAGCCGGGCGGACCGGCGTTCGATCCTGCCGAAGCGGACGGACTGTCCTACGGTCCCGACGGTGAGCGGTACGACACCAACGGCGAAGAGATGCTCGGCCGGCCCGAACTCGTGACCGACGAGAATACGGCCGAATCACGCATCCACGCCCTGTTCGGGGTGTTGCCTGTCGCGGGCGCCGAGAACGCGCCGCTGCCGCTGCTCGACCGGATCTCGGCCGCCGACCTTCTGCTCGCCGCCAGGACCGGGATCGAACTGCACAATGCCGAATTGGCGGAAATCGCCACCAACCCGGAACCGGCGACCATCGAGAACACGGTGCACGCACTGGCCGCGTCGGGCGCACTGCTGTCCGCCCTGATCGAGGTGATGTCGATCCTGTCCACCGCGGATCGGACTCCCGGTCTCCGTGAGGTCGAGCCGACCGTCGTAGAGCTGCTGGCCGAGCATCGCAGCGCGGTGCTGACCGACGAGCGCCTGTTCCGCCGCATCGCCGCCCTGTACGACCGGCGCGGCGACCTCGAATTGGATCCGAGAACGCGTTGGTATCTGGAACGGCTGCATCTGGATTACGTCCGGTCCGGGATGAGTCTGCTGGAGAGCGACAGGGCCGCACTCGCCGATATCAACCGCGAGCTGTCGAAACTGCAGATCGAGTTCAAAGCGAATCAGGTGGCGGCCTCCAATGCCGTCGGCGTCTGGGTGGCCGATGCCGCCGATCTGGACGGTCTGACCGCTGGGCAGATCGCCGCGGCGAAGGCCGCCGCCGGGGACCGCGGCGGTTTCCTGCTGAAGCCCGACCCGGGCTTGAGCGGCTTCTACCATCCCGCGATGGCTTCGCTGCGCAACCGTGCGGTACGTCAGCGGCTGTTCGACACATCGGTCACTCGGTGCGTAGGCGGCGATTTCGACACCAGCCGGAATCTGGTCCGCCAGGCCGAGTTGATGGCGCGGCGCGCGGAGATACTGGGGCGCGACCATCACATGGCGTTCGCGACGGAAGTAGAAGCGTTCGACTCGGTGACCCTGGTGGAGAATCTGCTCGGAAAGCTCATTCCGGCTGCCGTTGCCAAGGCTCGGATCGAAGAGGTGGAGGGCGCCGCGGCAATCGGTCTCGAGCGCCTCGAAGCCTACGACACCGTGTTCGCGATCAACACTCTGAGCGAGCAAAAGTTCGGGATCGATACCAATGAGATCCGCGAATATTTTCAGCTGGATCGAGTGCTGGAGAACGGTGTCTTCTTCGTCGCGGACAAACTGTTCGGGCTGAAGTTCACGGAACGCGACGACCTACCCGTTTACCACCCGGATGTCCGGGCGTTCGAGGTCTTCGACGCCGAGAACGAATCGATCGGATACTTCTTCTTCGACCCCTACTCGCGCGAATCGAAGAACGGCGGCGCATGGACCGATCTCATCCGCGCCAAGTTCGCCCGGACCGGTCAGCGCCCTGTGGTGATCAGTTTGATGAACCATCAGAAACCGGCCGACGGGGACCCGGACCTGATCAGTTGGGATGAAGTTCGCACTGTGTTCCACGAGTTCGCACACGGCCTGAACGTGCTACTCGGCGAGGGCGTGAACGAGCGGACCGCGCGCCGGATGCCGTTCAGTTGGGGCGAGTTCGCGGCCCAGATACTCGAGATGTTCCGGTCACATCCGGATGTGGTCGCCAACTACGCTGTCCATCACCGAACCGGGGCGTCGATGCCGCGGAAGACGATCGACATGTTGGACGAGTGGACAAAGGCACACCGCGGTATTCTGACGGTCGAACGCCTGACATCCGCTCATCTGGACAAGGCGTGGGCGACTCTGCCGGCCGGCCGCATTCCCGGTGGCGAGAACCTTCCCGAGGCGGTCCGCGACTTCGAGAAATCCGCACGGGCCGCGGTCGGTATCGACCTTCCGGAAGTCATGGGCATTTTCACATCCCAATGGTTCGGCCACATATTCGCTCACGCGGGTGGTTTCGGATCCTATGCCGGTCGGTACTGGTCCTATCTTCTGACCGAAGTGATCTCCAGGAACGTCGCCGCCCGCGTCCAGCAGATGATCGACGAACAGGGCGGGCTCACCCGAGAGGTCGGTGATTGGCTGCGCCGTCACGTCTTCGTGCACGAAGAGGCGAACCTCGGTGCGGCCATCCGGGAACTGGTCGGTCCAGAGCCCGACGCAGGGCCATTTCTGGAGGCGAACGGTCTCGATATCACCACCTGGTTCGACGGGATCGAGCTGCCGCGGGCGGCCGACGACGAACTGGTGACGCGAGCGCTGGAGAAGCTGGGGCCGGGCGCGACGATCGACCAGCTGGCCGCGGTCGGCGACGATCTTCCCTCGACCGGGCACCGCGCGGCATGGTGGGCACGGCTCAGTGCCGTCGAGCAGGCGGCACTGATCAGGTCGTATCCGGATCAGGTATGCGCCGTGAGCGTGGCGCCGGAGGCTACGACCGCGGCGAACCGTCAGCGGGTGAAACTGCTCGTGCATTCGTTGAGCACGAAACCGCCGGGCACAGAGCTCACCGCGGCGGAACGCCGGCACCTGCTGTACAGCTGGCGCCTGTGGCAAGGGCTGGCGGTGGCCGACGGGCTGGCCCGCGCGCTGGCCGAGCCACACGAAGTGCGGTTGCTCTCGTTCGATCCGCACACCTCGACGGCCCGTGTCGAATTGCGCCGGGTGGGTCCCGGCGGGAGCGGCGCCACGGTACGCGAACGCACTGTAGGCCCGGATGACGTTTCGTGGCCGGAACAGTTGCTGGCGCCCGCGGTATCGGACCCGCAGAACACGGCGACGACACAAGCGGGCGCGGGCCTCGTGGAGCCGCCGCCCGGCGCCGCACCCGCAGCCCTACCGGCCGACGCGTCACACGTCGCCGCTTCGAGTGCGGAGATCGAAGCGCTTCAGGAGAAACTGCGGCGGGCGCGTTTGCTGCTCGACGACGAGACCAACCGGGTGAACAGCGCTCGATTCGGGCGTGCCGAGCCGTATCCGAGCAAGCTGGTCCGGCCCGGTGATCCGGCGGCCGCGGCTCCTGGTCAGGGCGGGCGCCCCGCTATCAACCTGCGGACGCTTTTCCTGGGCGACACCGTCCTGCTCAGTACTCGGGTATCGGAGGAATCGGGTGATATCGGCACCACAGCCATCGACCCGGCACTGCTGGGTCCGGGTTCGACGCGGTTGTGGCGGCTGCGCCGCGAAGCGGCCACCGGCCGCGCCGAACTGGCCGAACTGCTCAGGCTGGACCCGGATCTGCTGACTCCACGCCGACTCCGGAACGTGTTGGAGTTCGTGCAGGACGAGGTGGCCTCGCTGCGTATACGTGGTTGGGAGACCGCACTGCCCCGTGGTTATCGGCCGACGGAGGTACCGGGCTGGATCGCTCGCGCGATTCGCCACGATGCCGCCTTCGACGCGACGACACCCGATGCGGAGCCCGCGTGGCGCCGTGCGTCCACCGAACTTCGTGACGAGTTGCGCGCACTCCTCGGCGCGTCCCGATCGAAAGTGTCGACGATGTACGTGTCGTTCGACCATCCCACCACTCCGCTGGACGATCTCGAGCACCTCGCGGAAATGACGGGACTCGGCACACTCCGACACCTGGCCGCTGCCGCCGGGCGGTTCGACTTCGAAACTCTGGTCGAGCGTGCGGACGAGTACAACGTGCTGGAACAACGTCTACTCCTGCTCGAGCGGTCCGCGTCGGGGAATAACGGGATCGGTTCTGCCGCGGGACTGCCGTTCGACGGTGTACGCCGTACCCCGAATTCGCGTGAACAGTTTCTCGCCGACTTCCCGGAGGTGCCTGTCGAGGACGCCTTCAACGATATCGACGAGCTTTGCCGCACATTCGTTCTCGATGCGTCCGAGCGGCAACTTGTTCTCGATGCCTACCACGTCGGCCGCTCTCTCTACGGCCCTTTCTTCGCATGGGTCGCCGACGAGATGCTGCCGCGTCTTCATCGCCGTGCGGCCGAAAACCTCGACTGGATGGCGGGGTTCGCGGCGCGGGACGGGCATGTCATGGCAGCAGCGGTACGCGGCCGCGATCCTGTCTTCTTCGCCCGGAACTGCCGAGAATTCAAGTTGTCCCGTAAGCTCATCGAACTGATAGCTCAGGACTACGAGGCGCAGTCCGGGACCCACCTTCCGCTGGGGCCTTCGCTCCGCCGTGAGCTGAGCGAGCAGCAGCTGAAATTCGTTTCGGGATCATTGCGCAGGTACACGAAATATCTGCACGATATGGGAATACCCATCGGGCAGCCCGGCAGCGCCTTTACTTTGGTGGACAACGGATTCCGCGGCACCTCCGAGGAGATCCTCAGAGCCGTGTACAGAAATACGGAATTCAGCGGCGAGTACGCGATGCTGGGTATTTCTCCCGATGATCCCAACCCCCAGACCAAGACAGGGTCTGTGTTCCAGCTGCCGGCCACGGACTGGCAGGGCGGCCCGGTCGGATTCGTCCCGGCCGGCGATATGCGGCTGACCATGTTGTCGAATCAAGCCCTGATTGTGCTGGAGTGCCTCGGCCAAGGACCCGGTCGATCGGTATGGGCCATTACGGACGACGGGTTCGAAACGGATAAGGACCAGTGGGCGGCACGCCGGTACCTACCGATCGTGCGGGACGCCCGTTTCCAGAACGAGTGGGTGGTCCAAGCGGTGAGAACCGCAATTCTTCTCGGTACGGCTCATTACGCGCGTTCCGGTGGCGACGGCGATCTCTATCCTCTCCTCCGGCAGATCCGCTCCTGGATCCTCGAGGACGGCTCCACCGATCCGCGGTTCGCGCTGCTGGCCGACCAACTGTCCCCGAAATGGAAGAATTTCGAACAACCGATGGGTGTCGTCGGGCGGCCGGGGAACCGTCGCACCAGGCCGGGCGGCGACGGTGCGGACGGGGCGGCGTCCGGAGCGGAGCGGGCTCTGGACGATCCGCGGTCGGGCGGGCCGGACGGCGACGAGATGGCAGTGCCCGGTGATCACGCCGGCAGGTGACGACCGGGATCGGAGGCAAGTCGCACAGGTGCCCGGGAGTGTGACGCATCGCCACCGGATCCGGGGCAGGAGGTATGTGGATGTTGCCGGTCCTCGACCGCGCCAGCGGGGCGGCTTCCCACTTGTGGAGGGTTGGAGGCTGTGTGTCGGATCGGAGGGTGTGTGCCAGAATGTTGCTCAGGCATTGGTGAAAACTGAGGGAAGCAGCGTAGACGATGATCGAGCAGCACGCGAAGCTGTTGACAGAGGCCGGTGACAGCCTGGATGCCATCAAGGCCAATTTCGCCGCTATCGCTGCTGATGCCAGGGATGTCCTTGCCGACCTGAAGGCGGCTGTCGGCGACGATCATTTCGGCCGTAAGTTCATGGACGGGGACGAGGGTTTGAAAACCCGGGTGGCCGGGGTCATCCAGGCGACGAAGAATGTGTCGACCACATCCGGTTCCTATTCCGAAGGCCAGTATCAGGCCGCGAAATTGCTGTCGGGGACCGATGACGCGTCGGGCGCCGAGATCTCGAAAGCGGTTTAGGACGTGGATGCGGAACCGGAGCTAGCGTCTGTACTGGAAGAATTTCAGCAACAGATGAAGACGGTCGTCCGGCTCCAGCAGGAGCGGGCGCGGCTCACCGCGACGGCATCGGTACAGGAGCAGCGGGTCACGGTGACCGTGAATGCGAATGGCGCGGTGATCGAGACCCTATTCGCCGACAATGTCTCCGACCTGAGCTACAGCGAGATCGCGGAAGCAGTCACCAGCGCCGCGCTCGAAGCGGCGGCCGAAGTGGCTCGCCGAAGCCGGGAACTCACCGAACCGCTGGCAGAACACCGGAAACGGATGCCGAAACTCTCGGACCTGGTCGAGGGGATGCCCGACCTGGAGAGTTTGCGTCCGGCGCGGGTGCCGGTGCCCACCACACCGCCGAATTCCCCTGACCGGCTGGAGGCGGAAACTCCGGAGATGGAGTTCGCCGACGTCGAAGACCGCCCGGGTCCGACCTCGGGAGTCACCGACAAGAGCTGGTGACCGCGGTTGTCTCTGTTCGCCGACTGCCTCGCCGCTCCGTCGTGTGGTCCCCGTCGCCCGACCGAGCGCCGGGACCTATGACGGGTTACTGGTGGGCCGCTCCCTGCTTCGCTTCGGTTGAGGGGTATTCCGGGCGGGTGACGCCGTGGCGATAGAGATTCCCGGATGGGCGACTCATTTGGAATGGGTCGCGGGCGCCGCGTGGCCGCGGATCAACGAGGATGTCGTCAAAAAGCAGTCCTGGGCTTTCACCGATCTGGGTAAACGTGCGCGCGCCGAGCTCGACAACCTCGATGACGCGATCGACCAGGCGCGAAAGGGCTATCCCGCGGGCGTGGGCGCGGAGGAGAACCTGAAGGCACTGAAACAGCTCCGCAAGGACGCCGCGGGTCTGCCCAAGTTCTACGACAACATCGCCGAATCCACCCATAGTTTCGCGGGACAGATCGTTTCGCAGAAACTGAATGGAATCATCGGGTTCGCCTGGCTGGTATTGGAATTGGCGCAGGCGGCACTGCTGGGGCCCGGTGCGCCGTTCGAGGAAGCATTTGCCATCGGCCAGGCCAATATCTTCTTCCGGATGCTGGGAGGCCGGCTCGCGAGCGCGATCGAGTCGATTCTGCTGCGTGCGGGGATGTCGGCCGAGGCGGCGAGCATCACCGCGAAGTTCATCTACGAAATGGTGCAGGAAGCGTTCGTCGAGGTGTTCCAGGGCACCTCACAGGAGATGGCCGTTCAATGGGCGCTGATCCACGGCAACTATCAGGAGAAGCTCGACTGGGGCCAGATCGGGCAGAACGCCTGGATTTCCGGGGTGGCGGGCGCGGGCGGCGGTGCGACCGGGCATCTGCTGCACCGAGTGTTGCACCGGTTGCCGCTGGCCGAGAGCGGCTGGCAGGGCGGGTTGCGCGGGTCGATGATGGGCGCGGGCGCGGGGCTGGGTGGTCAGGCCACGGCCTACGCGGCGACCGGTTTGAGCGGCGGCGGCTGGGAGTTCGATCCGTATGCCTGGGTGGGCGGCGCGCTGGGCGGGATGGGCCCGAGCATCATCCACGGGTGGCGGGGGAACTCGGATTACGGCGGTGGCCCTATCCCGCGGGGTATGCGGGTCGGCACCCGGATCGGGCAGATGCCGGGCGATCCTTCGGACGACACCGCGCCGGTGGGCGATGGCACCGCGCCGGTGGGCGATGACACTGCGCCGGTGGGCGATGACACTGCGCCGGCAGGCGATGACACTGCCGCGTCGCCGGCTGCCGCGGCGTCGGGTTCCGGCGGGTCGAGTGCGGCGCGCGGGGCGTCGTCCGAGCCCGCGGCGGCAGGCGCGCGGGCCGAGAACTCCGCGACCGGCGACGATGACGCGGCGGCGCAGCCCGGCGATACCGGATCGGGCGCTACCCGGAGCGAGACGACGGGTGAGGATACGGCCGAGGGGAAACGACCGGAGTCCGGAGCGGCCGCGGATACCGCAGAGGGGGATTCACCCGCGAGTTCGGCAGCCCGTGGCGACGCCGCAGCGCCCGACGGCGCCGGTTCCGTGGCGGCAGCCGGTGCGTCATCCGAGGGCGGCGCACCGAGCGGGGCCGCACCGGGCGCAGCGCCGTCGGGTGGTGCGACGCCCAGTGACCCCGCCGCGTCCGCCGTCATCGGCGACGCGAACAGCAGCCCGGGGGCCGACTCTCCGTCGGCCACCGGGGCAGCGCCGACCGGCGCTTCGGCCCCCGGGTCTCCGGCAGTTGGCACCTCGCCGACCGGGTCTTCGACCGCGGGATCTCCGGCGACGGGAGCGCAGGCACCGGCGTCGTCGTCGAACACGACCTCCACCACACCGGCCGCGGGCGTTGCCGGGGCCGCTCGATCGGGCGAGAGCAGCCGCTCCGGCAGCGCGGCGCGGACGGGCGACAGCAGCTCCGCGCGGACCCGGAACACCACGGACGCCGACGCGGATCCCGGTGCCGCGACCTCGCCCTCAGCCGGCGAACCCGCCACCCCGGAAACGCCTACGGCCGCTCCGCGCGCCGGGGCCGCGCCCGATGCGGCACCGCAGAACGTCGGTGCGGCACCGCGTGCCGAAGGTGCACCGGACAGCGCGGCGCAACAGACCCGGGCCGACGACGGGGTCACCGAACCGGCCCAGCCGCAGACCCCGGACGACACCGGCTCGCAGCCCGATCCGGCGGCGCCACGAGACCCCGACGACCCGACCCGGCAGCCCTCCGGCGACGACGAGGCGAACCGGCCACAGCCGGAACCGGACTCGGACCCGGACTCGGACAACGTCGTTCCCGATGTGGACAACCAATGTGGGCGGTTCTCGTTGGCGCGCGTTGCGGAGCGGACGGGTAACCCCTTGGTAACTGTGCCCGTGCCGGGTGAGGTCGGGTCGAATGGTATGCACCAGCGCGACTTGCAGGGTCATGCGGGTGGGATCCTGATGCCGATGCGGGGCCGTAGGCGGATGTCGGCGCACGCGAGGGTGGCCCAGCAGCTGCGTGATCTGGGCGACGGCGCGACCGTGCTCGTGGTCGATCGCCAGCGCGGCCGGTTCGGTCCGAACGATGTCGGGGCGCACGCCTATGTGATGTACAACGAAGGCGACCGGATCATGGTGGATGATCCGCGGATCGGTCCGCCGTTCGAGTTCGACCCGGACAACGCGCCGGATGTCCGAAAAACCTTCGTCATCACCTACGGTCCGACCGGTGAGTTGCTGACCCCGTCGCTGGCGGCGGGCTCGGGCAGTAACCAGGAGGAGGACGAGGAGTCCGGGGACGGTGCCGGGACGGTCCCGGACACGGCGGCGCGCCGGGACGCGGCCGCGTGGTTGCAGGCCGTGTATCAGTCCATGGTCGCGCGGCGAGACGAGGCGGCGACCCGGCTGGAGGAAGTCGCGGGCCGGATGCCGCGGCCGGTCGCTGTCGCGGACTTGCGGTCGCCGGACTTCCGGCCGGTGCTGCGGCAGCTGGCCGCCCAGCTGGGTGCATCGGGCCGGGCGGACCTCGCCGACCTGACCGAAGCGGTGCGTGCGTTTCACGAAGTCAACGGCATGGTCGATCGTTTCGACGCGATGCGGCGGGGTTTCGCGGGGATTCTCGGCGAGCGGGCGGCGGCGCTGGCCGAGTTGCGGAATCTGGCCGAGGATTTCTCGCTGGACCTCGCGCGATTGCGGTCGGACGACTATCAGCAGGTGCTGGACGAGTTCGCGGCGTCGCCGGACCGGGAGGTCGACGCGGCGGATCCGACCCGCGCCGACCGAGCCCTGAGCGCGGCGGTGCGGCGCTACCGCACTGTCGACCGGGCGCTGGGGGAGTTCGCGCCGTTGGCCGCGGTGGCGCGGCAGTCCGGGGCGCCCGACGGGTCTTCGGAACCATTCGGCGAGGCCATGTCCCGCGCGGCCGGCGCGCTGGGGTGGATGTCGGCGCTGCGGCAATTGCGGCACGGCGCCGCGCAGTTCCCAGCGGTGAACGTGGCCGAGCTGGAGGCGTCGGCGCGACGGGCCGAGGCCGAACTGGCCCGGGTGGCCGAGCCGGATTCGGGTATCTCGGTGCGGGATCAGCGGCTGTTGAGCGTGCTGGTGAGTCAGTTCCATGAGGCCGCGGGCCGTATCGGTCTCACCGATTCGGACGTACCCGAAACCGAGCCGGCCGCGGACCCCGATGTCGCCCCCGGCGCCGATTGGCTGCGGCAGGTCTACCGGTCGGCGGTACTGCGACACGACGGGATCAACGACGAATTGGTCGAGATCACCGACGGTCTGCCGGTCGATCCGGACGCGCTGCGGTCCGCCGACCACGCCGCCGAACTCGAGCGTTACGCGCAGACGGTTCCCGACGACAGCCCGGAGCTCGCGCGGCTGCGCGACGTGGTGCGCCGCTATCACGAAACCGGCGAGATGGTCGACCGTTTCGACGAGATGCGGCGGGCATACGCCGACGTGCTCGCCGAATGCGACACCGCGGAACAGGAACTGACCCGGCTGGCGGATGATCTGTCGCTGGATCCGGCGCCGTTGCGGTCGGATCGATACCACCAGGTATTGGACGGGCTGGCCGATTCGCCGGAGCACCGGGCCGTGCGCGCGGCGACTACGCGCTGGCACGAGGCCGACGGCATCGCCCGCCGGATCGACGAACTGGCCGAGACGGCAGCACGATCCGGGCAGGAACCGGAGCGGTTCAACCTGTTGTACGCCCACGCCACCGAGATGGTGGAATGGGCGGCGGCGCTGGCGGCGCTGCGACATGTGTCCGGCCAGTTCCCCGTCGATCTGGGCGAACTGTGCTCAGTGGACCGGACCGCCGCCGAGCTGGACCGGTACGCGACCGCACCGGACCGGGTGGTCGACCCCGCCGACCCGGCCCGTGATGTGCGAATGCTCACCCACGCCGCACAGCGGTACAGCGAAGCCAGCGTCCGCATCCGGGATATCGGAGCCCGGCTCGCGGCACTGGACGGGAGCATCGAGACCGGTGGTGCGTGGTTGTGGCGCACCCGCCAGGCGGCGCTGGTCCGGCACGGCCGCGCCGCGGCGGAGTTGGCCGCGGTTGCGGGCCGGCTGGGTGTGGATCTGGATGCGTTGCAGTCGTATCAATACTGGCAGGAGGTGGAACGCTACCGGTCCGCTGCAGGCTCCGTCGACGAGGAGGTGACCGAACTACGGGCCGCAGCGCGGCTCTACCACGAAACCAACGATCGAGTAGTGCAACTCGGCGAACTACGGGACGGCTATAGGGCGGTCGTCGTCGGGCGCAATGCGGCGTTCGCGGAGCTGACCCGGCTCGCCGAGGCCGCCGCGGTGGATCCGGCCGAACTCCGGTCGGCGCGGCACGGCCGAGCCCTGGACCGGCTCGCCGACACCCCGGAGTACCGGGCGCTACGTGCGGCGACAGTGCGTTTCCAGGAAGCCGACCGCATCCTCGGCAGGTTCGACGAAATACCGGAAGCGGCGCAACAGTCACCCCAGCGGTACGCCCTGTTGATGGCACACGCCACCGCCACGCTGGAATGGACCTCCGCGCTGTCCGGTCTGGCCTTCGTCGCCACCCGGTACCCGGTGGACCTGGCCGAATTGCGGACCGCGGAACGTACCTCGGCCGAGCTGCGGCGCTATGAGAAGGCCCCGGATCGCGTGGTCGACCCCACCGACCGCAACCGCGACCGTCGCGTCATCGCCGCCGCCGCCCAGCGTTATCACGATGCCACCGCCCAGGTCCGGACCCTGGACCAGCAGCTCATCGCCGCCGGCCCGGTCGTCGGCAATGTCGCCGCCGCGAACCCGATGGGCCTCGACCTGGCCGGCTACCAGCGCCCCGACCTTCCGGAGGCGTTGGCGCGCGGCCCGATGAACTGCGCCCCCGCCGTGGCGCGGGCCATGCGGGCGTTCGTCCTGCGCGTAACCGGGTCGCCCCTGGACGCGCCCGGGTTGCCCGACAGCGTCCTGATCGATATGTACGGCGTCCGCGAACACCAGCTCGCCCGGGCGCTCGGCGGCGACTGGCAGAACTTCGACTCGCTGCGGCAGGTCGTCACGCATGTCGCCAAGTACGGTGGCGCCGTCGCGGGTGCGATGAGCTTCGGCGCCCGGGGCTGGCACGCCTTCCAGGTCGAGAAGGTCGGCAGTACGGTCGTGGTGCGCGAGCGGGTCAACGGCGTCGATCGCGAATGGAGTGGTCGCGTCGGCGAGAACGGCTGGGACGCCTGGTTACAGGAACGCACCGGAGCCGGGGTGTCGCGAGTAGCCGGTATCGTCTTCGACCGCCACGGGAAACCGCTGATCCGGTATGTCGAGGGCAACCGCCTGATCGATGCCGCACGGGTGGCCCCGGACGGTCCCATCGGCCGGCTGCCGCCCCCGGAGCGCGGGCCGCCGGCGCAACAGTGGCATGACCGGCTGGGTGAGTCCGGTGACGTGCACGGCGATCGGCTCGCTGCGTCGGCCCGGCTGAGTGAACTGGAACCCGGCACGGTCGAATACGCGCGGTTGGCCGCGCAGATCGCCGATGTCGATGCACTGGCGCACCGTCAGTTGGCGTTGGCGATCGAGGTGATGGGTCTCGAACACGAATTGGTCGAGCCCGGTATCGACCCGGTCGCGGCCTACCAGCTGACCCATAGGCTGCGCCGGTCGAAGGCCGAACTGTCGAGGGTGAACAGCGAACTGGCGCCGCTGTCCACCGACCCGAAGGCGTTGCTCGGCCCCAGCCGCCTTCCGCACTCCGCGCCCCTCCCCGACGATATGCGTTACGGGTTCCAGGCGGTGAACGACCGGTACGGCCGACAGGTGCTCGACCTGCCGCACGGGTCTAGTCCGGACAGGTTCGGTCGGCCCCGAGCGGACTTCGAGAACGCGGTGGGGAGTCGCACTCATCGATTCCGGACCGAGGCCGAAGCGGCCGCGCTGCTCGCGCGGCTGCCCGGCGCCGCCACCATGGTCGTGCACCGGGAATACCGGATGGGGATCAACCAGGTCGAGGTGTTGACCAAGAACGCCGGCGGGCCGGTGGTGAGGATCCGCCGCGATCTGGCGCATATGGAGGTCTTCGAGCCGCGTCCGTCGCAGGACGCGCAGCTGCGGGGCGTCTCGGTTGTCCTTTTCGACGGGAACGGCGAGGTGGTCGCACCCGGCGACGCACGCCTGGCGCGCGCCCCCGAACCGGATTCCGCGGGCCCACCGGTTCGTGAGCTCGATATTCCGGCCGAACTGCGGCAGGACTACGACGCGGTGATCGCCGAACGCGATGCGGCAGCGGCGAAGATGGAAGCTCTGATCAGCGGTGAGCTGATCCCGGTGGACCTGGCGGCGCTGAAGTCGGCGGATCATGAACAGGAGTTGCGGTCCCTCGAGGGGATGGCGCGGCTCGGCGGCCTGGCAGATATCACCCGCGTCGATGTCGCGCTGTGGGCGGCGGTGCTGCGGTATCACGAGGCGGACCGGGTGCTCTCGCGGTTCGTCGAACTGGCGGCCCTGACGCAGGATCCGGGGCGGCAACCGCACGTGCGCGAGTTGTTGCGCGAGCACGCCGCCGCCACTCGGAAGTGGCTCGCCGCACTGCGGACATTGCGCACCGTCGCCGGCTCGGTGGACGCCGATATAGCAGAGCTGCAGTCGTCTCGGCCTTCACCCGAAGTGGCGCGGGTGCGGGAGTTGATGAAATCCGCGGAGCGCTACGGTTTCCCCGACTGGGATCGGAACAACACCCGATTGGCCGCGGCGATCGGGGGCTACCACGCGGCGGCGGCCGCGCTGCGGGGACTGGAGCGGCAGCTCGCCGGAGCCGCGCCCGGCTGGTCGGTGTCGGTGAGCGATCTGCAGAGCCCGACCGGGGATATCGACAAGGTGGGCCGGAAGTTCCTGCACCGGCTGCCGCCGCCGGGTCTTGCGGCGGATGCCGCGGTGGCGCCGTTCGAATCACTGCCGTGGGCGCACGAACTCAACCTGTGCTGGCCGCAGGTGGCGGCGGATGTTCGCGGTATCACCGGTCGAGACCTGCCGATGCCGGCGAGTACCGGCGCCGGCGGGACGTTCGTCCGGGATATCGAGGACGTCGTAGGCGGTCGGGCCCGGCGCCTCGGCGGGGTCCGCGAAATGGCCCGGATCCTGGACAACTGGGGGAAGCTCCAGGATTCGACCCCGCCATCGCGGCAAGACCAGCCGGGCAGCGGAAATCGGATGTCGGTGCTGCTGTTCGACCCGACCGTGTCCGGAACCGGCCCGCACGGCGACGTCGGCCACGCCTTCTGGCTGGTGCGACACGTCCGCGGCGACGGCAGCTCATGGATCGAACTGCGCGACCCGGGGCGGGGCATCTTCCGCGCCGTCGACCTGGATGACCCGGACGATCCGGTCAACGAGTTGTACGGTCCCGAATTGTGGGGGCTGTTCCTCGAACCGAACGGCCGGGCGTTGCGGTTCCCCACGCCCATCGGCACCGAACCCGAGCGCGTGCCCGCCGATCTGCGCGTCGGCCGTAGCGACGCGCCGGCGGAGCTGCCGCCCGCCGAGCGGGACATCGCCCCGACCGCCCGGGAGCAAGAGCTCGCCGAACAGGCCTGGGTCGCGATGTCACTGGAGATCGATCGCTCCGAGGTCGGGCAGGTCGCGCAGTGGTGGAATGCGCTGACCGATGACGTGAAATGGGCGCTGGTGCGGGTGATGCCGGCGCGCATCGCGGGCCTGGACGGAGTCGCGCATCAGTGGCGGCACGAGGCGAACCTGCGGATGCTCGTTCGTGAAGCCGCCGACTTGCGGGCCCGCGGCAGACACCTGCGCGCGGCCCAGTTGCTGGCCACGGCGCAGGTGCTGGCAGAAGCCGGTCAATGGTCGGACGCGCAGCTGGCAGGTAGTCCGAAGGTCTCCGCGGTGGCATTGGATCTGCGTGATCTCGGGAATACCGGGCGGCAGTTCGCCGCGATCGGAGACGTCGGATCCGCTCACGAAGTGGGAGTGGTCGTGCTGGACGGTCCTGCCACTCCGGCGGCCCTGCGGATGGGTCTGCAGCGGGCGGCGGACTACTTGAAAATGCGCGAGGGGTCGGAGGGGAAATACGCGGCAGTCGTGGTGCAGGGGCGCGATACGAGGCGGATCGCACACGACCTCGAGGGTCTGATCGCGACCCCGGGGGAAAAGATATGGAGGCGGGTATTCCGCTTCATCGTCGATGAGCAAGGGGCGGAAACGGCACGCGCCGTCGTCTTCGATGAACTCGTGGTGCGTAACGGCTCTTCTTTCAAGGATGTGCCGCCCGCCCCGCGGTCCCGGCCGCTGACGTCGAGGGCCGCCCCCACCGTCGCGGACACCGCCCTGGATGTGCCGGTCCGGAACGGCGACGCTCGTGACGGGCGCGACCTGGAGTATGCCTTGGCCGGGATGCGTCTGACTGCCCAGCGGCTACGCGAATCGGCCCACGCCGGCCTGGTCGAGATGTGCGCGGCGTTCGAGGCGGAGCTGGAGCAGAAGGTGGACGTCGCCGAACTCCTGCTCCCGGACTCGGATACGCGGCGGGAGTGGAACGGCCGCTTCGCCCGCGCGCGCGATGATCTGGCGCGGTTGCTCGGCATCGAACGCGACGAGCTGGTCAGCGATGACCGGCTGCGGCGCGAGCTCGCGAAACTCATCGGGCGAACCGGCAAGTCCGCGGAGTTGGCCGCGGCGGAAGTCGAATTGATCAGGCATTTCAACCTGCTGTTGACGGTCAACAACATCGAGTCCTTCGATAGGCGGATTCGCCGGATGCGCGCGCTGGAATACAAGGTGTCCGTCGCGCGGGCGCAGATCGATCAGGGGGTCGCCTCGGCTGACGAATTCCAGCCGCTGCTCACCGAGGCTGCCCGACTCGAGGCGGCGGCCCAAGCGATCCAGGAAGCCGAGGAGCGGCTGGCCCGCAACAAGACGCTGGTCGGCCCGTTGTGGGTGCGCGGCAATCACATCGACAGCGTCGAATACGAAGTGCTGCCCGGGGATTTCCGCCCCGACAAGGACAATGTGGCCCGCTTGCGGGACATGTTGTGGGAGACACAACTGGAGCTCGGCGCATTCCTCGACCTGGATCCGACCACGCCCGTGTCCCGGTACGAGCTGACGGAGATGGCGCCGCGTCAGGGGCTACCGAAACCGCCGGAGAACGATGCCGCGGTATCCGACTATCTGGAGGCTCTGTCGAAGGCGTTGTGGGCGAACCGGAAAGCGGAGCTGGTCACCCGATTCCTGGAGCTCGACGGGCTGCTCCAGGTGATCGATGAGACAGCCCGGCTGGACAAGCTGATCGACGAGCTGGATTCCGGATTGGAGTCCTCGACCTGGGAAATCGACCCAGTACGCCTCTCCGACCTCACGGTGGGCGATGGGCTGCTCTGGTATCACGACCACCTGGTGACACAGCTCGCGAACCAACTCGGCTCGCTGCAGTTCGCGAATTACCAACAGTTCGACGTCGACCTGCTCGCTTTGGATATGGGGGTGCTCGCTCGACTGCGCGACACGGCCGTCCAGCTGCGTGCGGAATTGGCGGCACGGCTCGATCTGGCGCTCGCGGACCTGGCGCCGGACCGGATGGGGCGACTCATCGCCGACTTCGAGGGCCATGCGGCACTGGATGACCTCGTGAAGTTGCGGCACCTCGACTACCTGATCCAGAAAGCCGGTCCGGCTCTCGCCACGATGACGGCAATCCGAGACGTTCGCGCACTGGAAGCCGCGCAACGCCGGGCGTATATCGAGATCGCGGTGGCGAAGGAGCGGTATTCCGCACTCCGCGACGAACATCTGATGCGATTCCCGCAGGATATCGAGCAGCTGCGTCCGGGGCGCAAGGACGAGGTCCGGAGCCTGGAACGTGCCCGGGAACAGGCGCGCGCGGAACTGGAGGGGGCGTCGCAGCGGGACCGGGCCACCGCCGAGCAACGCTATCGCGGGCTGACCGAACTACACGAAGTCGCCGTGGAACGTCAGCGGTTGAGCGATCGGTATCGGCATCTGCTGGGGCGGCTGCGCCGGCTCCATGACCGGGCGCTGGAGCTTCGGCGCACCGAAGGCCGGATTCAGGAGAACGACGATCTGGTGAAGTCAGTGGGTGAGCGGGCCCAGACGTATGTGTCGCCGACTACCACGCTGGCCGAACTGGCCGGTAAGCGTGACCGGGAGCAGCTGCGGCTGTCGCGTTGGCTCCGGATCCCGCGTGCCGAACTCGGGCCCGCGCGGGTGCGGGCGCTGCTGGCGGATCCCGCGGACAGTCTCCTCGCCGAGCATGCGTACGTCCGCGCGGTGGCGGAGCGGTATGTGGTGCTGGACGACATGGTCAGCGTCTTCGTCGAGAACGAAGCCGCGCGGGCCGACCGCGACCGCCTCCACGCGGCGCTGATCGCCGCCGTGGCGAATCCGGCCTCGATGGATGTCGACGGCGGTGCCAGCTACAACTGGCCCGCTGCCGTACCGGCCGTGCTGCGCGGCGGCCCGATGAACTGCGCCCCGTTCGTGGTGCAGTCGATGGCCGAGTTCGTGGCGCGGGTGTCGCGCGGTGAACTGTCGATACCCGGGATGCCCGACAATCCGCTGATCGACCTGTACGGGGTGGACGAGGAGACGTTCGCCGCGGCGGTGCAAGGCGATTGGCAGAGTTTCGGCACGCTGCGCGAGGTCGTCGAGTCCGTGGGGCGGCGAGGTGTCAACGCGGGCGGCGCCGTTGCCGGCGCCATGGGATTCGCTGGTGCGGGCTGGCACGCGTTCCAGGTGGAGCTAAGCGCAGACGGCGAAGTGGTGGTCCGGGAAAGGGTCGCCGGCGTCGAAAGGGAGTGGAAGGGCGCGGAGGAGGTCGAAGGGTGGCTACAGGAGCGGGAGTCGGACGTATCCCGGGTAGTCGGCGTCGCTGTCGACCGCACGGGGAGATCGCTGATCCGGTACGTCGAGGGCAATCGCCTGATCGATGTCGCGGAAGTGGCGCCGGACGGGCCGATCGGTCAGCTGCCGCCGGCCCGGGGACCGCCGTCGCCCGAGGTCCAGGGTGTGCTGCGGCGGAACATGCTGCGGCATCAGGACGAGATGCTGCACCGGCTCGCCGCCACCGACGCGGAGGTCGAGGATCGGGCGCGGGCCAACGCCGAACTGTGGCGCGGCTCGAGCGACGCGGAGAAGGCCGTGTTCGCGGCGCTGTGCCGGGACGCCGTCGGGGAAGCGGAAGGGATTCCGCGTTCGGTCCGCGATGCCGCTAATCGGGCTGCACTGGAAGATGAATGGCGCGAGCTCGAATCCCGTTCCGGGAGCATGGACTTCGACCGGCGACAGCGGTGGCGCGAACTCACCGCGATTCGGAAGATCCTGGCCGAGGCCGATCAGCGGGCGAAACGTCGCGGTGCGGTGGCGCACCTGTTGTCCTACAACCGTGATCCGGAGCCCAACAGTGCGCGCGGGCGGGTTGTCCTCGCCTTCACCGACGCCGGGGACGATCCGGCGGTTCCCGCCGACGATGTGGTCTGGCAGGTGACCGCGGGGCCCCGGTCGGCCGAAGCCATGGAATCAGCCGTCGAACACTTCGCGGCCCAACGCTACGGCCGGGACGGCACGCTGGAATTGGTCGCGGTGTTCAGGTACGCGGGTGACTACACCGCCGCCGACAGTGATGATCTGGTGCAGCGCATCGTGGCGTCGGATGCGGTGCGCACCGGCGCCGGACCGTCGCGGCGCACCGAACTGGTCGCCGACCGCAAGAGTTTCCAGATGCTGCGCCGCGCGGCCGATCGTTTGGAAGACCGGGTCGACGCGGCGCGGATCCTGACCGGTCCCGGCGAAAAGCCCCCGCTCCGCCTGGCCGATCGGCAGCGGCGACTCCGGGTCGCTGCCTGGTGGCGGCTGATGAAGTCCGCCGGCGGTCCACTCGGCGCGAGTTACTGGCTTTCCTCGTGGTGGGTGAGTTTGTCGCCACAGGAGAAGCGGGCGTTGGCCTGGATGCGTCCGAGGCCCGCCGCGAGCTCCGCGAACCTGTCCTTCGCCGAGCGTGCCGAGGGCAGTCTGCGGGGTTTGCACGGCGTCGTCGAGTTGCTCGGGAACAGCTATGAACTCACCCTGGCGCAGTGCATCGTCCTGGCGGAGGCCGAAGCCATATCGGCGGTTTCGAGTGGGCCCGGCCGGTCGGAGCGGCCGACGGCAGCGGCGTTGCTCCAGGTGTTGTCGCACGATGTGACGACGAACCCGGACGCGACCACACGCCACGTGATGATCGCGGACGGCCGACTCGACGCTGCCGAGCGGATCGCCGTGTTCGTGCAATCGTCGAGTGCGACACCGACGTCACTGGAAGCCGGCCTCAGGGAAGCCGACGACTATCACCGCGGGGTCACCGCCGAGCACCCCGACCTGACGGTGGCCACGGTGGTGTGGCAGGGCACCGACCGGCAGCGGTTGGCGGCCGATCTCGCCGAGCTCATCGAAACCTGGCGCCGGCAGAACCCGGGCCGGGCACTGCCGGAGTTCCATTTCCACGGGCCCGGCGCCACGATGGTGCCGATAGCCGACGCGCGCCTGGCGCCGCATCAGGAACGCTTCCGCTTCCCCGCCTTCGACCCGGACGCGGTGCACACTGTCGCGCGGGGGCCGGCCGGCCGCGAACTCGGCCCGGATCTGGCCGCGGCCGCAGCGGCTGCCGCTCAGCGGCTGGGGGCTTCCCGCACGGCGTTGCGGGGTAAGGGCGGGGATTTCAACGTCCATCCATTCGAGCTTGAGAGCCACGGACCCGAAGAGGTGGCGCGGCTGCGCAGCCTGCGTCGGCGGTTGTGCGCCGAGCTCGCGGCGCAGCTGGGCGAGAGCCGACCGGAACTTCTGACACCGGCCAGGGTGCGGGAACTTGCTGACAGCCACAGCGGCACGGTGGCCGCGCGTCTGCGGGACCTCGACGAGGTGATCGGTCACGCCACAGCCTTCATCGCCGCCGATGTTCTGGTCCGTGCTGTCGCGACGCTGAAGATCGGACTGCGCGAGGCGCATGCACATCGCTCCGACAGTGCGGGGCATCGCCGCTGGGAGGAGCGGTTCCGGCGGCTGGCGGCGCAGGCCGGTGAGCTCGACGACCTGTCCGGGCAGCTGAGCCGGAGCAGGGATCGAGCCGAGCAGTTCGACGAGCGGATCCGGCGGCTGGGCGGCGAACTCCATATCGCTCCCGAAGAGCTGATGCCGACCGAGCGGCGCGCGCGTCGCCTGCACGGTGTGCGTGCCGGCCGCCAGCAGCAGCTGGCGGAGCAGCTCACGGAGCAGTTCGGTGAAGAGCGGATGATCGAGCTGTTCGGTGACGAATTGGGGTCACAGTGGGGCCCGGACGAAGTTCAGCGAGTTCGGGACGCGGTGGAGGCCGATCCGCTGGCGCCGGGGCACCTGCGCACGGACGCCGAAGAACTCCTCCTCCTGAACGAGCTGGTCTACGCCGCCGACGAATTCGAGCAACTTCAGTACGAGATCCGCGCCGTCGAGGACGCGCTGCACAGGGGCTCAGCGCGGGTGCATCCCGTCGCCAGGGACCGGGCGATCCTGCTGTGGGCTGCGGTGTTCGGGGACGTCGATGCCGATTTCGCCGCCGGAACAGTGGCGCAGCGGTGGCGATATCAGCTGGGTCCGCGGGAACAGGCCGTGCTGGCCGAACAGCTGCCGGAAGCGCTGGCCGATACCGACGGCGTGCCCTGGCCGGTGCGGGACACGGCCAACCGGACGCTGATGTCGGCCGAACTCGCCGCACTGGAAGACAGCGAGCGCGACGGCCGGCTCTTCCCCGACGAGCGGCGCAGGCTGATCGCGCTGCGGGAACAGCTGCAGGCGCTGGCCGACCTCGAGAAAGAGACCGGCGGCCCGGTGTTCGTGCTCTCATACGACACGCGAGGTGAGCACAACGGTCGCCTGACCGTCGTGTCCGGTAGCGTCCGGGCGTCGCGGCTCGAGGTCCACTCGATGGGCCGCCGCTCCCAGCAGTCGGTATCGGAGACGCTGCGGGGCGTCGCGAGTTCACCCGGCAGCCGGGACCCCGCCACCGCGCTCGTTGTTCACATCGCGCCGGACACCACCGAGGTGGAGGCCGGGCACCAGCTGGCGCGCGATATCGACGGCGTGATCGCGTCGTGGGAATTCCACCAAGATTCGAGCGGAGGCGATCCCGGCCCGTCGGTGCAGGTCGTCGCACATCTCGACGGCGGCGCAATCGCGCGGACCGCGTTGCGTGATCTGCGGACATGGCAGTTGACGTGGAACCGCGCCCACGCCCCGCGCATCACGATCGACACGATGATGTCGATCGCGCTGCCCGAGCCGGAGCCCGGTGCGTTGGCCGGGCCGGAGGAGTTTCCGGAACGGGCGGCCGAGTGGCAGGCCGCCGCCGAGCAGCGACGTGAGGAGGTCCGCGACGCGATCGCGACGAGGGCAGCCGAATTCGCGGAGTTCGACGTCGATCCGCGCGCGGTGGACTTCGGCGACCTGGACCGGTTGCTCGGCATCCGTGCCCGGCTGGCCGCGGAATTTGCCCAGCGGCTCGGCGATCGGACCGAGATGACCCCGGCGATCGTCGATGACCGGCTGGCCGAACTGCGGATACTGGGCGGCGATCCGGCGGTGATCCGGGCGGGTGAGCGGTTGCGCGACCTGGACGGCGTGATCCGGCTCGTGCAGGCGCTGGTCCGCGCCGATGCGCGGGCGAACGGTCTCGGCACGCTGCTGACCACCGTGGCGGAGAACGCATCCGGGCCGCTGGCGGCGTGGACGGAATTCGCCGCCGCCCGGGATACCTATCTGGCGCGATTCCCCGATGACGCCCGGGCGTTGGGGGTGCTGCCGTACCGGGCGGACGCACTACGTGACCTGCGCCGCCGCGCCCGGCGGGACTTGGCCGAGGCGCTGGGCCTGGATCCGACCGAGATCGAACTGGGCACGGGATCGCCGCAGACGGTTGTGCCCAGCCTGATCCGGGAGCTGGGCGCCGACGCGCACGCGGCCCGCGTCCGCCTGCTCTACGCGCGGTACACCGAATCGGGCGATCTGCTCCAGACGGTTGTCCGCTATCAGGATGCTCTGAGCAGACAGCGCTCGTTGAGCCGACTGACAGAAGAACTCGATGACCTGTTCCGGGCACAACGAGCGGTGGCGCGACGGCGCACCGCCATCGGGCGGCGCGATCGTGCTATGGCCGCCCTTGTCGGATTGGATACGCGGGACTGGGGTGCGCGTGCCCAGCGGCCCGGTGCGGTGGCTCGACTGCGGGAGCGCCTGCAACAGGAGTTGAAGACCGGCCTCGGCCACGGCGAGACGACATCGGTCGAGCGGCTCTTCGGCGGTGAGATGCCTTCGAACCTCACCACCGATCAGGTGCGGCAAGTGTCGCAACATCTGGGTGGAAAGCGGAAGCGAACCCGCCTGCTGGCGGTGGCCGAACAGATCATGGGCCTCGATGCCCTGGACGGTGACACCGTCGAGTTCAACGAGCTCACCGTGCAGCTGGCCGGTATCGAGGGCCGGATCGACGCGGTGCTGGCCGAAGCCGGGCAGGCGGCGCCCCGCACCGCGCGGCCGGCGCAGTCCGACGGCGTCGTGCCCTACCGGAAGCCGAATGCGCCGGAGCCGCTGCGCAACCAGTGCGGCAGTGCGGCGGTCGACAATGTCGCGCTGGTCACCGGACGCACGGACATCGGGATCGGCGCTGTCGATCCCGACACCGGAATCATGGTCGGTGAGCTCGAAGCACATATGGCCGGCGACCGGCCGGTGGTGCGGTCGCAGCGGATGTCCGGTCTCGGCGAAGCCTACGATCGGCTGCTGGCGTGGGGAGCCGAGCTGGATCGGGAGAATCCCGGCAGCGGCAACGGAATCGGCGTGATGGTCTTCCAGCCGACTCACACCGGCAAGGGCGGCCGGCTGGGCCACGCGCTGGTGCTGGTGCGCCACGTCGAGAACGGCGTGGTCCGGGTCGAGCTGCGCGATCCGGGCCGGGACGTGCGGAATTTCGTGCCACGGGACGGGGATGCGGAGTCGGTGGTCTACGGGCTGTTCCTGGAGAACAACGGACGCCCGGTGGACCTTCCCGGCCCGGACGGGACCGTCGTGCACCGGGGCACCGCCGAGGACTTCGCCGTCGGTGAATCTCCTGGCTCGGTCGCGGGGCGGGCGCCGCCGCCGGGCGAGCCGCCGCCGCGCGTCGAGAAGGACCTGGGTTCGATTGCGGCGGTGAGCGATATCGGCAATGTCGCTCGCCATGGGCATGCCAACGAGGACGCCTTCGCCATCGATGTCGTCGATGTGCGCGGCCGGCCGGCCGGTGTGGTCGTGGTGTGCGACGGGGTATCGATGTCGCAGGACGGCGATCGGGCGGCGCGGATCGCGTCGGATGTGGCCCACGCCTACCTGAAGGAGATCCTGGAGACCCAGGGGCATCGCGCGGACTTCGATCCGGAGCAGGCGGTGCGGGACGCGATCGCCGCCGGGCATCAGGCGCTGGTCGAGTTGGCGGGGCGCGAGTACGCGGGTGCCACGGATCCGCCCGCCTGCACGATCGCGATAGCGCTGGTGGAGTCGACGCGGATCACCGTCGGCTGGGTCGGCGACAGCCGGGTGTACCTGCTCGATCCGGAGGGTCTCGATTCCGAGTTGGTGACCAGTGACCATTCGATTGTCCCCGCGTTGACCGCGTATCACATCCGCCAGGGCATGTCCCCGCAGATGGCCGAGCTCACGGCATTGCAGAACCCGCGCGCACACGGGATCGACCATTGGCTCGGCGGCGGCGAGGGCGGCGGACCGCCGGCGAACCGCGTGTACACCAGGACGATCACGGTGGCGGGTCCGCGCGTGGTGATGGTGAGCACCGACGGGGCCTGGGGTGAGCGGCCGGATGCCCAGGGGTTCGCGGCGATCGTCCGCCGTCATCCGGGTGACCTGCACGGGGCCGTGCTCGAGGTGATCGACCAGGCGTTGGACGACGGTGGGGGGGACAACGACACTGTCGCCATGGCGCAGTTCCCACCCGCGTCCGCCCGGCCCGGCCCGACGCCTCGGCCCGCTCAGCCTGTTCCGGTGGGATTACGGCGTGGCCACGCGGCTCTGGTCGCCGAGCGGGATGCCGCGCTGGCCGAGCTGCACACCCGGGCTCGGCGGCTGGGGTTGCCGAATCGTACTGTGGAGAAATTGAAATCGTCCCGGTTCGGGAGTGCGCTGGGAAGGCTGCCGGATCCGGACCGGCGGCAGCTGGCAGCGCAGACACGTCGTTATCGCCGGGCGAGCAACCGGCTTCGCGCACTGGACCAGCGGATCAACGCGCATCGCGGCGGGGTGGATTCGGCGGCCGCGCGCCCGCGACCGATGCTCGCGGCCGATCCCGGATTCAGCGCCGAGCAGGAGTCGAAGGCCGCGGACATCTGGGGATGGCTACGGCAACAGGCGAGGTCGGCCGGTGATTTCGCGGCCCGGTGGCGTTCGGTGCCCGGCTCGCATCGAGCGCTGATCCAGGCCACTCCCGAACAGGTCGCCGATACCCCCGGGTTTCCGGTGGCCGCGCGGCACGAGGCGATGCAGATCGCGCTGTTGCGCCGACGGAACCAGCTGGCGGCCCTATCGGGTCCGGTAGACGAATCGGCACAGCTGATGATGGACGAGCTCGACGGCCGGATGGACATGTTCGCCGCCGCCGAGCGCGGGGCCGCGCAGGTGCCGGGTCACCCCGCGGTGCGCCTGCTGGGCACCAGCGGCACCCTCATGGTGGTCGGCGATCTCGACGCCGCGGAACACGTGACCGTGCATGCGCTGGAATGGGGTTCGAGCCCCGAACGTCTGCTCCAGGGTGCGGCCTTCGCGGTCGACGATGTCGCGTCGGGCCGGGTGCCGACGGCATCGATAGTGTGGCGGGCCCCGGGTCCCACCCTGGCCGGCGATATCGCCGCTCTGGTGGACACGCGGGCCGGCGACCGGCCCGGCCCCGGTATCACGCTGATCGGCCACGGCCGCGAGGTCGCCGAGTTGCGTCGCGCGCGCGACGATGCCGCCCTTTCCGGCTACTCCGTCGGTGTCGGCGAAGCCGTTCCCGGTCAAGGCCTGGCGGCGCACGCGGTGTCGCACCGGGTGGAAGGGGGCGCGAACAACTGTTTCGCGGACGCGCGAGACGTGGCGCTGGCCTGGGTGCGCAACCTGCGGCGGGCGGCGGGCAACCAGTCTCGGGTGCACGCCGATCCGCTTCCGGACCGCGATGTGTTCGGCATGAACGGTGTGTGGGGTGCGGACGGGGCGACGAGTCTGCGCGCCGACTGGCACGAGGGAGGGTTCCCGGACACCGAAGCGATCCGTGATCATCTGCTGGCCAATGGCGGCGTGGTGATCGGGGCGCTGGCCTTCGACGGGTTCCAGCGTCGCGGCGTGGTCGGCGCGCATGCCGTGACCTTCACCGTGGTCGGCGGCGTCGTGATGGTGCACGAGGCGGGTGAGTCGACTACCTACGACGAATGGCGGAAGACGCAGCCGCGGGGCGTGGTCGGCGTGTACGGGATCGTGTACGACCGCTACGGCATCGCCGAACACGAGCTCACCGAAGGTCAGCCGTCGCGGCGCGTCGCGGGCAAGGACTTCCCGATCGCGGATATCGGCGCCCGGATGGACGGCGCCCGTTCGCCGCCGCCCGACCCCGGCCGGGCTGCGTTGCAGCGGGCCGGAATAGCGCAGGTCGCAGACCTGCTGCATCCCGCCGACGGCCCGGTGGGCGACGTAGTGTCGGCCGCACGCCGTCGAGGCGTGGTCAATGCCGCTCTGTCGCAGGATGACGCCGCGCTCGCCGCGTTGCGGGGCAAGGAGTATCGGGCGTACCTGGGATCGGCCGACGGTGTGCCGGCGCAGACACGCCATGAGCTGAACCAACAGGTCCGGGAGGAGGAGTTCGACGCGCTCAGCGCCCGGGTCGGCGAGGACCTCGACGCCGAGGGGTTGCGGCGGCTGGTGCTGCTCGACGCGGTGCGGGTCGCGATGTCGGCGGCCGAGGACGTACGGTCCGGAATCGACGCTGCGCCGGTGCGGCTGCTGTCTTTCGGTCACCGGCCCGATATCGATGCGGACGGCGCCGAGGCCGTGGCGGGTGGCCGCGGCGGGATCCAGATCGCGTTCGGTGATATCGACACCGCGGACACGGTGATCTGGTACGTGGCAGACACAGTGGGGTCCCGGGAAATCTCCTACGGCGTGCACGCCGCCGCCGAGTACCTCGCCGATTACGTCACTGACCCACAGAATTCGGGCGGCAGCGTGGCGATGGTCGCGCTGGTCGGTTACGACGACACCGTCGACCCGCCCGACAGTTGGGCCGCCGTCCTCGACCGGCACGAACGCGCGGACGCGACAGCGTTGGCGCAGCACCTGGCGGCCACGAATGCGGTCCGGATCTTCCGCGATCCTGCGGCGGGCAGGCCCATCGTCCGGTTGGTGGGTGAAGGCAGCGGTGGCGACGTGGTGCGGACCGCACTCGAGATGTACCCGTTGGCCGCCGAGGTCGATGATGTCCGGGCCGAGCGAGCCTGGAACGTGCTGGCCGCGGCCGGTCGCATCGAGGACGGTTCGCCGCGTGAGCGCCATCGTGCGACCATGACACAGCTCGCCGACGACCTGCGCAGGGCTCGGGAGCGCGCTGCGGCCGCAGCACCCGCAGCGCAACTCGAGCTCGCGCGCCTCGAGTCCATCGCCGCGGCGCTCGACCGCGCCGCCCGCTCGGCGAATCAACTGCCCGACGCGCGGACCCTGCAGGTACTGTCGCTGACTTCCCGGACCGCGCTGGTCGAGATCGGGCCGAGTGCGGGGGCCGAACAGATCGATGTGCACGTGCTGGTCGGTGAGCCCACCCCGCAGCAGCTGGCGGCGGGCCTGCAGCGGGCCGTCGACCGCCACCAGGCGGCCGCTTCCGACGGGGAACTACTGGTGGCGTCGCTGGTCTGGCAGGGGGACGACCCGGCGGGGCTGGCCGCCGAACTCGCCCGCGTCCTGGACGCGGAGCCGGGGTCGGGGTCGGCGCCGATGGTCCGGATCATCGTGCACGGTGACGGTATCGCCCTGGTGCGCCGGGTGCTGGCCGACGAGGCATTGGCGGCGTACGCCGACCGGATCGGGTTCTATCGGGACAGCAAGGCCCTGGACAGCCGGGCCGCGAACCAGCAGCCGCTGCCGGTCCGGGTCGCCGAGCCGCCCGCTGTGGTCGTCGTCCCGGCGGTCGCCGACAAGCCGTCGAAGCCCAGCGCGCCGGATCCGGTCGCCTTCGAACCAACCGATGCCCTCCCGCTCAGCGGACTGCCGGAGTCGCTGCTCGCCCTGCGCCGCAGCGACAATCGCGAAGTGCGGCGGCTGCGTGCCGCGGTAGCCCGCCATTTCGCGGAACGCGGTGTGGCAGAGGCAGATACGGTCGCGGCGGCGTTTCTGGACAGGGCTTCCGACACGTGGAGCGAGTGGACGACGAAGTACCAGACCGCGAGAGGCTTCTTCGCCGATCTGGCGGGGCTCGACGACTTCAGCTTGCAGGTCGACCTGAAGATGCACGGCGAATTGGCGGATCTGCGGGCGCGGCCGGAGGTCTCGGAGGAGGTGCGGGCCGCGGAAGCGGAGTTCCGCTGGTACGACACGCTGATGCGGCTGGGATCGGAGATCCAGTTGCGCACCCAGCGGGCCCGAGCGCTCGATCTAGTGGAAGAGACGCTTGGCGACGCCTACGCGCGTTTCCAGGGGGACCCCCAGAGCGTGGGGGAATTCCGTCGGCTGGCTGCGCAGGTCGACAGGCTGTCGGGCGTGGTCGATCAACTGCACGAGGTGCAGAGCCGGAAGCCTGTGCCCCCGGAGAGCTCCGGGCAACCGGATCCCCTTGCCGAATACGGTGTCGACCCGGAGCATCCGCGCTTCGGCCCGCGGGCCGTTCAGCACGTGCGGGACATGCTCGCCGACGCGCGCATGGGACTGGCCCTGCTCGATGAAGATCCAGTGCTCTGGTCGGCTGAGACGCTGACGCGCCGGATGTCGGATCCTGACCCGGAAAAGGCGGTTCTGGCACGGGATTATGAGAAGTACCGGCAGCTGGACCGGATGATCGACGAGATCGCGCGGCGCGACAAGGATTGGTCGGAACACGCCAACTCGTTCCAGAAGATCCTGGAATCGGTGCTGGGTCGCGCGGCTGTGCACAACCGGACCGCCCGCACTGCCCTGGGCGCCGAGTTGGCCCGGCTCCGCGACGAGGTCGCACCGCCGGGGAAGCGCCTGGCGGCCTGGACCGGGCAGCGTATCGACGCGGAGAGCGATACGCGGAACAGTGCGGCCGAGGTGTGGGTCAGCGGTATCGACGCATTGCATACCGCGCTGCGCCGCGCGGATTCGAGCCGGCATATCGCGCAGGCGGCGTTCGACGAGGTTCTCGGCGAGCACCTGAAGTGGTATCCCGACGACGCGTCGGCGCTGCGGGGCGCCCCGGACGCACTGGGCGGGCTGCGCGAACTGCTCGCCGGAACCGACGTCGAGCCCGCACGCCGGGGTCGACTGCACGAACTGCAGAGGCTCGGGCAGGAGTATCAACGGCGCACCGAACACGTAGGCCGGCTGTACACGCGGGCCCGGCAGCTCGACCTACTGGCCGGGCAATGGCAGGCGGCCCGCCTACGCGGGGATCCGGCGGAAAGCCATCGGCTCGGCGCGGCATTGAATGCCGCATTGGCGCAGGAAGCCGGAGCCGAGCTCGCCCACGACGGCGACCACGCGCAGGCCGGGTATCAGCGCCCGGCCGACGGGACCGCGCATCTGAACTGTCTGCCGGAGGCGGCCCAGGACGCCTGGGCCGCTGTGGGCTACCCGCCGCCGCGGCAGCTGGCCGGGTACGTCGCGGGCCCGCAGGGCGTCGACGCGCGGGAAGCCGCCTGGTTGGTGGGCGCGGACTGGGAGCCGAACGGTTTCGAGTCCATCGATGCGGTTCGCGACCATGTCGAGGCCAACGGCGGCGCCGTGATCATGGTCATGGAGTTCGAGGGCTTTGCCGAAATGGGCCCGGACGTCGTCGGCGCCCACGCGGTGAGCGTGAAGAAGCTGGCCGACGGCAGCGTCGTGGTGCACGAGAACGGCAGCGATATCCCCTTCGACCAGTGGGCGCGGCCTGCCCGCGTGGCCCGGACCTCCGGCATGGCGCTCGGGGTGGCCGGGCCGGCACGGGCGCTGGACGCCGACGGGCGTTCCCGGGCGGTGCCGGGTCGCGACTACGGGATGGTCCGGATCGGCGCCCGGGTGGATGTGGACCGCGCGGCGGTCGGCGTCGAACCGGATGTCTCGCTGACGCCGGTCCCCGCGGCGCCCCCGAACACGGCGTATACCGAGCCGTCCGGCCCCATCAACGCTCGTGCCCGGCCATCCGGTGAAACGACCCTGGCCCACCTGAACACAGACGCGGCCAACGAACACCGGTTGGCGTTGGAGAACGAGTCGGCCGAGATCCTGGCCCGGGTCGGTTTCCGGGTCGACCAGAACCCCGCCGTGCCGGGCACGCAGAAGAATCCCGACCTGCTGGTCGAGGGCTTGGTGTTCGACGTCTACTCGCCGTCATCGGACTCGGCCGACAGTGTGCTCGGCGGGATCGCGGAGAAGGTCGGTGCGGGACAGACGGACCGGGTGGTGGTGAACCTGGCCGACAGCGTCGTCGACCTCGCTGCCCTGGCTTCGTTGCTGCGCGGGGATCCGGGCGTTCCGAACCTGCGGGAAGTCATCGTGATCGACCAGTACCACGATGTCATCCGCCTCTATCCGGTTGTGGACGCACCGGTGCTGACCGACCCGGGCCCGGCGAGCCCGGATCCGCGGAGCCGGGCGGATTCGGCCGACCCGGTGGACGTCGAACTTCCCGTCGCGCCCACCGGCGATCTCGTCGATACGGCCGCGAACATGGAGCTACTGCCGCCGCCCCGACCTCGCGATTACACGATCCCCGGCTACCGACGCAAGTATCGGTGGGAGGACGAGTCGGTCGAGGCGCTGGCCGAGGCCGGGTACAAGGTCGTGCAGAATCCCCCGGTCCGGGGGCGCCGACAGAACTCTGACCTGCAGATCGAGGGCCGGAGATTCAACTTCTACGCACCGGACTACGATCTCACTCCGAAACGGCTGCTGGGCACGATCCAGGCCACGGTAGCCGGAAACCCGGGCGGCCGGCTCATCGTGCATCTGGGCGACAGCACCCTCGATCTCGGAGTCGTGACACAACTGCTGAACCACGGTTCCGGCGTCGCCGGTCTGCGGGAACTCATCGTGATCGACAGGCAGGGCAAGGCTGTTCCCGTCTATCACCGCTCGGGAATGCTTCTCGACGGCCGCGCGCTCCATCGACGGCCGCAGCGGCGGACGGTGCTCGGAGACTGCGCCCCGCCGGTGGTGTCGTTCATCGAGGATTTCGTCGAACAGGTGGGCGGCGTGTGGCACGGCGCGGGTCTGGTGACCGACGACGCGGTGGGCGGAGTGACCGAGGAAGCGTTCGTGCGCGCGCTGGGCGGCGAATGGCGCACCGGTGACAATCGGTTCCGCTCGCTGGAAGAAGTCGTCGAACATGTGCGGGTGCACGGCGGGGCCGTCGCCGGGGCGATGACGTTCGGACCGGCCGGCGACCACGCTTTCGGAGTGAAGAAGGTTGGCGGCGAGATAGTGGTCTTCGAACGCGCCCACGGCCGCAACCGCACCTGGACCGGTGCCGCCCAGATCGCGATGTGGCTGCATCAGCGCGGCCGGCTGGGCGTCACCGCGGTGCACGGAATCGTCCTCGACCGCAGGGGAAGGTGGGAACAGAAGTACATCCCGGGCACGGACCGGACCGTCCTGATCGAGCGCGGCGACGCTCCGCGCGGCCCGATCCGCGGCCTCCCGGGGCAACCGCGCGGCCCCGGCACCCGCACCGCACCTCCCGCCGACCACGACGCCATGTCGGCCCGGGGATATTCGACCCTGATCGTCGAACAGAGCGCGGCCGCGGCGGAGGTGGCGCGGCTGGCGAGCGCCCTGCCCGTGCACGAAGCGGATTTGTGGTCGCCGCTGCGGTACGAGGCGGCGCTGACCCGGTTCGAACAGGGGCCGTGGTCCTCGACCAGCTCCCGCAATGGGCTGTTGCTCCGTGAGGTGGTCGAGCGCTATCACGCTATCGAGAGGATGATCGGCCGGGCTGCCGAGCTGATTTTCGCCGAGCCGAACCTCGCGCGTGAGCACTATCGGTTGGCGCTGCGAGCGGCCGACGCGGCGCGGGTGTGGTCGGTGACCGCTACCCAGCTGCGGTCGGCCGTGACGTCGCGCACCGCGGATCTGACCGAGCTGTTCTCGAATCGGTACGCGGCGGAGCTGGATCGGGAGGATCCGCATCGGCAGGACAGGGAGTTGCGGGAGCTCACGTGGCGGCATCAGCACGCCAGGGCGACCGTTCGTGAGCTGGAACAGCGGCTCGCTGCGCACCGGGCCGGCCCGACAGCGAGACATGTCGGTGTCCACGGGTTCGCCGAGCCGACCGATCTCGTCACCGGGATGCGGAGTCTGCGAGCGCAATCCAGGCTGATCGCCCCGGATCTGCGATTGGAGTTCCTGCCGGGCCAGGCCGAGCATGTGGCGGCGGCCGCTCGTGCGCTGGGTGACCAGCTGCGGGCATCGGGGTGGCGAGACCAGGCGCAGATCGACGCGGCGACCGGAATGGTGCGTCAGGCTACGACGAAGGCGCTGCGCCATCTGGAAGCGGCGGATCCGGACCTCCGCGATGATGCGTGGACGGTGGGCACGACGCTGCGCTTGTCCACCGACGAGGCCGGCTTCCGAGTCCTGCACATCTCGGTCGAGGTCTTCAAGAACGGGGAGCCCTACTTCGATACCGAGAACACCGTCGACTCCGGTGTGATGGCTGATCCGCAGATGGCGACCTTGCTGGCGTCGGCCACTCGGTGGACCGCGGAATCGTGGCCGGAACTCTGGGCCGACTTCGTCGAACCGCGTCCCGCGGTCCCCTCGGTCGAGCCGAGCTCCGATACGGATCCGACCGATGCCCGGCTCCGGGTGGTCCACGCGCTGTACGACGACCACCACATCCGGTTGCACGGCTGGGAGGGGGCCGATCTCGAATACCTGGAAGCCGCCGATCAGGAGCTCCGGGACTGGATAGCCGCGCACAACGGCCGGTACGACCTCCGGGACCTCATTTTCCTTGATATCGCCGACCGATTCCGGCAGACGAGGGTCGAATCCACGGCGGGCCTCACATTCCATGGCGGCCATCGTGTAGTCGTCGTCGACAGGAGGGCGGTCACCGATCGCGGGTGGGTGATCGAAATGCAGCAGGCCGAGCAGCGGAAGCTCGGCGACGTGCGCGTGCCGGGGCCATACGTCCGCAGGGTCTTGCGGCACGAACTCGAGCATGTGGGCGATGGCGCGCGCAAGCAATTGCCCGCGCGCACGTTCGCGGAAGTATTGCGCCAGTCCTTCGGGATCTATCGGGAAGAAGGCGCTGTCCCGATGACCGGCGAGTCCGCGCCATGGCGCGAATCGCTCGCGTTCCTCCGCTGGCGCGGGCAGCTGCCTCCCTACGGGTTCCATGCCGCCAACCGGTGGGGCCGGCTGCGGCCGGGGGAAGCATTTCCGGAGGGGGCGGTGGCCGGACTTTCCGCGGCGACGGCCTTCACCGATCCGGCTCGGATCGCGGCCTGGCACGCGATCACCGGCAATGGAGTCGAGGCCGCACAGATCTATGTGTCCTGGCTGAAGCAGCGAGCCGCGTTGGACCGGATGATGACGACTTCCGCGCCGACCGATGCGGAAGGGCTGCTGCAGCGTTGGTGGAGGAAGGTGAAAGCCCTCGTCGGGCAGCCGGGTCCGGTTTCGGAGCCGATCGCGCTCGTCGAGGACGGACTGGCCGAGTATGTCGCGGCGGACCGGCCGAACCTGGCGAACCAGTGCGGCCCCATGGTTCTGGGCGACGTTCGGGAAGTGTTCGGTCGTGCGGATCTCGATATCAGCCCGGCCGATCCACTGGCCGGCATGCTGGTCAGCGAGATCGAGGCGCGGATCGGCGGTCGGGCGGACTGGCTGGGCGGAGTCGGCGAGGCGGTCACCCGGTTGAAAGACTGGGGCGCCCGGCTGGACGATCCGGAGATTTCCGATCCGGATCCGGACAAGGGCATCCCGGGAGGCGCGGGCGACGGTGTCGCGGTGCTGGTCTTCGACCCCGAGTCGCAGCACGTCCGCTGGCTGGTGCGGCGAGTCGGCCCGGACGGCGCGGTACGGGTCGAGCTGCGCGACCCCGGAAAAGGTGAGCTCCGCGCGAATTTCGCGCCGGGTCGAGATTCCCCGGGCGGCCCCGGGCAGAAGGCGCTGTTTCTGGACAGAACCGGCCACGCCGTGCCGCTGCCCGGCTGGGAAGGGCCCGATTTGCGGCCGCGCGCGATCGACGACTTCGCTGTCCGCACGTCGCGGTACACGATCCCCGACCCGCAATCGAACGAAATGCGGGTGCGACGGTTCCGTCGTGAGATCCTGGCCGCGTTGTATACCGCCCGGGGTGGCGTGGGCAGACTGGAAGCGACCGAACTGGCCGCGGCGAACGAGGAGAAGCTGAACGCCGCTCTCCGGCGATTCGATCCAGATGAGCAACAGTTGCTGCTGCGGCGGTTCCGTGACGGGGAATCGGATGTGGATGTCGCCGCGGACATCGGTCAGGCGGTGAATGTCTACCGCGGCAGAGAGCAGCGCCTGGTGGCCGCCTTCACCGCGGCTGTCACCGCGGCCGAACATCCCGAGCTGGCCGCGCTGTGGGCCGACCGCCGGGCGATCCCAGGATTGTTCAGCGCGGCCGCGGCCGTCGTCGCCGCGCGCAACGAGAGCCCGGCGGATTTCCGGGGTGCGATGGCGTCGTTGACGGCCGAGGAACAAGGAGATCTCGCGTCGTTCCTGCAGGCGCGGACGTCGCACCAGGTCGCCTTCGAGACCGGTCGCGACCGCGGGGAGATCAGAATGCGACGGGGCGCCGCGATCCGCCGGGCGGTCGAGCTGCTCGCCGCGGCCGCGGCGCCGGTCATGGAGACCAAGCGGGAGTACACCGTCGATCGGGACACCGCTGAGCTGATCGCGGACGCGCTCTCCGCGGACAGCGCAGCCTCCGGCGAGGACCTGGCCGATGCGATCATCTCGACGCTCTGGGACCGCGCCGCCCGTGCTTCCGCCGCACTGGGGATCGAGTCCGGCGTCGCGTGGATCACCCCGGCGGAGGCGAAGAGCCTGGCGGCGGCGTTGGACGTGGTCGCGCCGAAGCTGCTGAGCTCGGCGATGCTCGCACTGGCAAGAGACACGGTGAACGACAAGGTCGCCCGTCGGCGGATACGGTGGGGGCGGTCGGTCGCCGAGACCGCTGCCGAGTTGGGCATCACCGAAGAGGAGGTCGGGGCCCACGAGGCCCGGGCGCTGGCGAAGGTGGCCACCCGCGTCGCCGGATTCCGGGTGCCCCGCTCCGATGAGGACATCTCGCTGGTGACGGCGTTGCGTCGGGGCCCCGGAGAATTGCGAAACCTGCTGGACCGGCTCCCCGCGGTGGAGCGGACCGTCATCGAGGGGTATCTGACGGGGCGTTCGAGCAGCGAAATCGCGGACGGGCTCGAGCTGCACCCCACCAAGATTCCGCAGCAGCGACGCCGTGCCGTCCAGGAGCTGTTCTCCGACGTCGATCCCAGCGAACTGGTCGCGGACCGGCTCGATGACGTGGACGAGGACCTCGTCGACGACCCCGCGGCGGATGTCATCTCTTCGGAAGCGACCGCGCTGATCGCGGCGGCGCGGGCGGCAGACCCCGCGGGCTTTGCCGCGAACCCCGTCGACGCGGTCGTCGCCGCGCTGCGACACCGCGCGGTCGGGCAATCCATCGAGTTCCCCGGCGCCGAGCCAGGAGCCGTGTGGGCCGACCTGGACGACGCCCGGATTCTGGTCCTGGCCGTCCATCGGGTCGACCCGGCGGCGTTACGGGACGCCATGCGGAAGTTGCCGGATGCGCAGGCGCGCAAAATTATTCGGCGACGCGTTCTGTGGGGCTCATCGGGCGCCGGGACAGCCGTCGAATTGGGCGTCAGCGAGCACCGGGTCGAGGTCGGCGAAGCCCGTGCGCTGGCACTGCTGGCCGACCTGCTCGGCGAGTTCCGGCTACCGGTGGACGACGAACTGAACCTGGTGTCGGCGCTGCGCCGCGATGCCGCAGGCGTCCAAGGGCTGCTCGCGCAGCTGTCTTCGGTCGACAAGACCCTCATCGAGCGGTATCTGCAAGGGGCGCTCGACAAGGATGTCGCGGCCGAGCTGTTCCGCGACCCCTCCGAGATCTCCCAGCTCCGGCGCCGCGCCATCCAGAGGTTGTTCGAGCTGCGGGCACGGCCGGTCACGGAACTGCGCGACCGCGCGGTCGCCTGGGCGGTCGAACTGTTCGGTGCCGCGCCCAAGGCCGGCTACGTCACGGCCGAGGAGGCATGGGGCATGCTCGAATCGCGTGCCGAGGTGGACGAGCAGCGGCTGCGGGACGAGATGCGCGCGCTGCACGATAAACGCGCGCAGGTCATGGAACGGCGACTCTTTCAGGGGCTCACCGTTACCGAGACCGCCGCCGAGCTGAGCTTGTCCGAAAGCCAGGTCCGCGAACTCCAGGACAGTGCGGCGGCGCACTTCGTGGCCGGCCTCGCCGGTCTCTGGGTGTGGCAGCCGCGCGGTGCGGCGGGCCTCCGGGTGATCGAGGCATTGAGCGACGATCCCGACGATTTCCTGGACTGCCTTGCGCTGCTGGCTCCCGACTCGGCGACCGCGGTGCGACTGTTCCTGCTGGGCTGGTCGGACCCCGAGATCGCCGCTGAACTGGGCGGCGAGGTCAGGACGGTCACGAAACTGCGGCAGCGTGCGATCGACCGGCTGGCTACCTTGCTGGACACCGATCCCGGCGACCGCGCGCCGCAGCGAGCGATTCGACGCTCCACCGCCGCCGGATATGAGCGCCCGGCCGCCGCGGGGATTCCGGAAAAGCTGCGCGGCCGGATGAACTGCGCCCCGGCGGTGACCGACAAGGGCCGGAAGTTCATCGAACGACTGACCGGCAGCCTGCCGCCGGGGCCGGCGCTCTTGGACAGCCCGGACGTCAAGACCCACGGTGTCCGGGAGGACGAGATCGCCCGGACGCTGGGCGCGGAGTGGCATGAGGGCGGGTTCGGCGCCGGCGGGCTGGCGACGGCGTTGCGCATGGTCCAGGACGGCGAAGCCGGATTCATCGCGGGCGCCATGGTGTTCGGTGACGCCGGGGCGCATGCGTTTTCGATCGAGCGAACCGCCGACGGCACGGTGGTGGTGACCGAGAAGATCGACGGCGAGACCAGGACCTGGAGCAGTAAGCGGGGATACACCACATGGCTGCGCGAACGAGCCGGCTGGCCGATCACCCAGGTGCACGGCATCATCATCGGCACCGACGGCCGGCCCGAGACCGCCTTCGACGAAAATCGCGACCGCGCAGAAGTTCGCGGCCACTCCGCCCCGGCGGGGCCGATCGGCGGCCTGCCGTCCGAGGCCGGTGGATCGCCGCTCCCGCCGGAGGGCTCCGGGGAAGTGTCGGCAGTACCATCCGACCAGCAGAGCGGCCGCGGACTACCTGCGTCCGAACTGCCGTCTCCGGACGGTGTGTCCGCCTACGTGGAGCCCGACTCGGAGAAACCTACTGCCGCGGCGCTCGGAGCCGCAGAATTGTCGCCCGGCCGGACGTCCGCGGAGTCTCCGGCCGCGCACTCTGCGCCGGAAGGCGGAACGGAATACTGGGCCGAGGTGGACGCGGCCATCGAAGAACTCATCGCGATCGATCCTGCCTTCGCCTATCTGGAGGATCTGCCGAGGGGGGAGCCGGGGGAGCCGTTCGGCGCCGACTGGGTCAGTAAGCGTGGGATCTGGTTCGACGCCTTGTTCTCCCAGGTCGTCGAGGACCTGCGCGCGCTGGAGCTCTCGAACGCGGAACTGCGCAGGATGGGTCCGCGCCGGCTGGGGAAGATGGTCTCCTTGTCCTTCTCGCGGGGCATCGATAAATTGCGCGAGACGGATTTCGCGGAGGAGTTCACGGATAAGGACGCCCTCGAGATGCGGCGGGTCGTCGCGCGTGCTCCCGTCTACGCCGCGCTCGCCTTGCTGGCCGTGACCGGCCTGTCGATAGATCAGCTGGTACACAACGGCAAGATCAGCCGGCAGTCGCTCTTCGTGAAGCAGCAGAAGATCACCAGCGACGGCCGGACCATCTCAGTCTGGAAATTGCGTACGCTGCCGGAGAATTCACCGCAGCGGGCCAGCAGCCTGCAGAGCCGAGACCGGATCTCCCGGTGGACGAAATTTCTGGCCGCGACCTCGCTCGACGAATTGCCGCAGCTGGTATCGATCCTGTTCGGCAAGATGCAGTACTACTCGGGCCGGCCGCTGCTGGGCGACGACCACGCGAGAATGCGCAAGGTGCTCACCCCCGAGGAGTACGCGAACTGGAATCGGTTCCTGAAGGACGATCTGTGGTCTGCCCTGCATTTCCCGGGCTGCCGGGCGCTCACCCCGCAGAGCGACGAATATCTGCGCGCTCGGTATCTGGCCGCGTTCATCTGGTCGAGGATGGGCAGCCGGGCGGGTGAGGAATACATGATGAAGGTCGTCGACCGTTACCTGCTCAGTACCGTCGTGCGAGAGGGCACGGACCTGGTGCTGGGAACCGGGAAGGATATCGCCGACGGATCAGTCGGGCTGCTACCCGACGCAGCGGCCGCGCGAGTGCGCGATATCGCGCGGCCGACCCTCGGGGGAGCGGCCGGCTGGCTCGGGAGGTTGATCCGGGGCGCGGCGGATCGTGCGGCGGGCTTCATCTACCCGGTGACCCGGATGAGGTCCCGCACGGACGGGACGCGGCTGGTCACCCACAACCAGCGCCTTTCTGCACACGGTGGGGAACAGCCGGGCGGCCGCCCCACCGTGGCGTCACCGACCGGTGAATCAGCGTACGAGGCATCCGCTCCGCGCCGCCCCGCAGCGCTCAACTGGACCATGGGCGTCCCCGACCCCGACGCACGCTGGGACGGCAGCGGTGACCTGTGGGATCGCGGTCCCGCGCCGACGCGGGGGCAGAACCGGATACAGAGGCTCGCGCAACTGAACGCGGACGGCGGTGGATTCGCGCGCGGCGCCGGACAGTCGTCCGAACGGGCGGATGTCGCCGCTGGCGACGGGGCGCAGCCCGGAGGGATCGCCGGTGCTGCCGATCGGGGCATCTACGAGGTGGCGCGGCCGGACCATCCGGCAGTGATCCGCCCGGAGGGTAAGCGCCATCACGGAGTTCGGCGGGTCACTGTGGAGGGAGGGCTTTTCTACGACTGGAACGGCGATCTCTACAACACCACTGGTGAAGGCGATATTTTCCTGATCGACGCGAACACGCTCGACATCCGGATCGCGGGCGACCCCGAGATCGATCACTCGATGGTGTACAGCGAGTACGACGACCCGGAGCAGGGCCCGATCGGCCTCGGATTCTGGAAATGCGTCGAGGGCGAGATAAAAGAGATCTCCTCCGGCAGTTGGGTATTCGGCACGGCATCGGAGAACCCGAAGTTCGCCGCTCAGATCAGATATGCGCTCCGAGCGAAGGGGGTGAACCTCGCGCCGGTCGAATTCGGTGAGCGAGGCCAGCACGGGTTGTGGAAGTCCAGTGTCATCAACCCGGATCTCGGCGGATTCATCGATCAGGGCGGCCCGGACGCCGCGCAGGTGTTCAGCGGCTTCGGTGACGATTTCTGGATCGACATGGTCGGGAAAATCGCGACCGTCGACCAGGTGTCGGTGATCCTGCGGGTCAATCTTGTCGGTGGGAAGCCCGGAAAGTTCACCTTGGTACTGGCCCGCGAGAACGGGGCTCTCACGGCCCGCATCACGAATGTGGATCTGGGTCCGGACGCTGCCCGGGTGGCGCCTGCCCTACCGGAGTTCTATTCGAGGGCATTGGCGCCGTGGCTGGCCGAGGCCGGCGCCCGCTATGTCGGGGATCCGGGCGTCATCGGCGGGATGAGTCCTGGCGCGGGCCGCCACGGGGTCGGTTCGATCCGGGAACCGTAACCGCGGTCGGCCGGGGCCTCGGCGATGACGCGTGCGACCCGAAGCCCGGGACCACTGGTAGCGCCGCGGCGGCGGCCAGCGGTCGCCGCGAATCGAGTGAGTCGCGCGCCGCGCGACGGAACGAGGAACCACCGGTTCCGGAGTTCGACGAGCTACGTGTGCAATTCTTGCCGGAAATATCCTTGACGGTGCTGTCCGAGGTGCGCGATCGGCGGTTGGCGCACTGCGCCGCGTGCTCGGAGTCGCCGCAGTGCTCGGAATCGAACCGGGGCAGTGACGGAAACCAGGCCGGCGGGCTGTCGAAGTCTGTTCCGTCGCAGCCGGAGTAGCCGGCTCCGGCAGCGGGAATCCGGTCGGCCGCCCCACCTCTTCATTCCCCACGGTGGGAGTAAAAGAGGTGGGGCACATGGAAAAATTATGGCGAGTCAGGACGGCGCGGAGCAGGAAGACCGGCGGAATCGGGCAGTGCAGGATCGGAACAGCAGGAAGCAGGATTCCGTCGGAGACGGTAACCATCGGCCGGAGATCGATTCCGGTCCGTGCGCAACGAGGACCCCACAGCCCACAGCTGTCCGTCCGCCGATGCGCGCAGTAGTGGTATGAGAGTGCGCACCCGCGCCTGGACGGTTGAGGATTCACCATGCCAAGAGATATCGAGGCGGACGCCGACGGCCTGCGGGAGGCATCGGAGCTGATCGCCGAGATCAAGGACAAGTTCTCCGATATATCCGCGACCGCGACCGGCATCCTGGGTGATATGACCCGGGCGTGCGGTGACGACCACTTCGGGCACAAGTTCACCGACGGAAAAGAAGGTTATCGCGCACGGTGCGACAACCTGGTCGCCCGCAACGACGACCTGGCCGGCGCCTTCGACGACTACGCGTCCAGCCTCGGCGACGCCGGCGCGGCGGGAGCCTGGGACGGGAGCGAGAGTCTCTCGGCCGCCGAACAGCGGCGAGCGGTCTGACGCCCGGTGACCGAGAATTATTCCGACGCGGCCGCGTCGGCGATGGAGAACCTCCGCAAGCAGATGAGCATGATCGCGCAGCTGCAGCAGCAGCGCGCAGAACTCACTGCCTCCGCGTCGGTGCGCGATAACCGAGTGACCGTCACGGTGAACGCCAACGGCGTGGTGATCGCGACCGAGTTCGCATCCGATATCGGCGACCTGAGCTTCGACGAGATCGCCGCGGCCGTCACCGAAGCCGTGCAGCAGGCGGCCGCCGACGTCGCGCGGCAGAGCGAGGAACTCGTGCGGCCGTTGCGCGCCGAGCGCGCGCGCCGGCCGAAATTGTCGGAGACCGTCGAGGGGATACCCGATCTCGAAAGTCTGATCCCGGCGGAGCCGCCGGTCCTGCTCTCCGCGCCCGGCTCCCGCGAGCGGGTGTCTGACGACGACGCAGACGCGGCAGATCCGGTCCTCGTCTTCGACGATGTGGTGGAGATCGATCTCCGTCGGGACGCGGCGGCACGCGACTCGAGCGTTTCCGATTCCAGCTGGTGACCCGTTGTGGAGTGCGGTGAGTGCTGATTCGATGCCGAGCGGAGATTCTTCGCCCGGCATCGGCGACCTCACGGCCGGGTGGTGGTGACCCGGGGTGGCGATCCCATTTCCTCCTCCCGAACTCGCCTGGTTGGGCTGGGTCGCGGGCTCGGAACTTCCGATCGGCAACGAGGATGTCGCGGAAGTCATGCGCGAGGGGTTCCAGGGACTGCGACAGCAGATCCTGAACGACGAACTGCCGCGCATCGACGAGGCGATCCGCAAAGTGGAAACGTCCTATCCCCAGGGTTACGCCACGGGCCCGATTCTCGAGGGCTTGGAAAACCTACGCGACCAGGCCAAAGGAATGGCGAAGGATTTCGGCGACCTCGGCGTCGGGATCCACGACTTCGGCGGGGAAATCGTCTCGGCGAAACTCAACGGCATCATCGGGTTGTCCTGGCTGGCAGGGGAATTGGCGTGGGCCGCGCTCATGGGACCCGCGGGGCCTTTTGCCGAACAAGCCGCGATCGCGGCGGCGCGGACCTTTTTCCAATTGATCGGGGAAAAGCTCACCTTTGCGATAGGCGCCATTCTGCGGAGGTTCATCACCAATGCCGGGGTCCGCACGGCAATCGCGCACGGGCTCTACGAAGCGCTTCAGGAAGGCGTCGTAGAGATCTTCCAGGGCACCACCCAGGAACTGGGTGTGCAGGCGTACTTGATCGAACAAGAATACAAGGACGGCTTCGACGGTGAGGCGCTCTTCCAGAACGCCTGGATCTCCGGTTTCGCGGGCGCTGCCGGCGGCGTGGCCGGCTTCGGACTGCACTCCGGGGCCCGGCGCCTGCCCTGGCGGCCGGACCGGTGGGGCGGCCTCGGACGCGGCGCCATCGTCGGTGCGGGTGCGGGCGCGTTCGGCGCCCTCGCGGCGTGGGTCGCTACCGGGTGGAGCACCGGGGACTGGACGCTGGACCCGCGGATGATCACCGGTGGCGTGCTGGGCGGTATCGGGCCCAGCATGCTCTACGGATGGCGCGGCGGGTCGGATTACTCCGGTGCGCCGATGACACCCGACGACTATCGGAGATTGGTTGTCGGTCGTCAGGACCCGGGCCCCGAAACGGGTCCCGACGAGGACGGCACCGCCCCGACCCCGGGCGCGACCCCCGGCAGTCCCCACACTCCCGCTCCCGATACGGCTGGATCGTCGAGTGCCGCGCCCGGGCCGGCGGGACCGGGACCGGACTCGGCGGCGGGTTCGGCCCGGGGGGCCGCCGCCGGGGGGCCGTCGCGCGGGTCTTCGAGCGACCCGGCCGGTCCCGATACCGATGCGCACCCCGATGATTCCGATGCCGGCGAGGGTGACGGCGACGGTGCGGTGGCGACGTCCGAGGACGCGGACGGTGAGGCCGGGGGCGCTCGACCACCGGATGAATCGTCGGCGATGTCGGAATCCGACGACCGAGGGTCGGTGTCGGACGCCGGTGCCCGGGGGACGCCGGCGGCGCCCGGCGCCGGTCCCGACGGTGAGAGTGCGGACGGTACTGCCGAAGGCGCGACCGGTGGCGCAGAGGGCGGGGCGGGCGCCGGGGAAGGCGGGGCCGGTACTGCCGAGGGCGGGGCGGGCCCCGCCGCGAGCATGGGGGATACGAATGCCGCGGACGGAGCTGGAGTTCCGGAGTCCGGTAGCGACGGGGACGCCGCCGCTCCCGACGAGACCGACGCGGGTGCCCCTCCCGGCGGTGCCCCGGCCGTCACCCCAGGCGTCGCGGCCCCGGCGGCCGGCAGGCCCGCTGGCCGCACCGGCAACCCGGCGGAATCGGATGCGGCGGGCAGTTCCGCCGCGCGCGGCTCGAATCCCGCGGGTGGGACCGCGGGACGGAGTTCGCCCGCACGATCCGCGGCAGCCGATGACACGGCGGGGGCAGCCGCTTCGGCGAACGATGGTTCGGGCGCCGGCCCGGGCCCGGTCGGTGCCGGCGCGGCGGATTCCACGGCAGGCACTGGTGTACGTGCAGGGTACGCGGATGCCGAGGGGGCTCGCGCCGATGGCGCCCCGCCGGACCCAGGGGGAGTTCCCGAGCCGGTCGGGTCGCCGGGTGAACCGTCCGCCTCGGATCCGGATCCGGCGGCGACCGGAGACCGCGACGCGGGCCGCGGCGACCGGGATGAGTCCGGTGGCAGCCGGACCGACGCCGACCGTCCGGGTAATCGGAGCGATACCGATGATCGCGAGGGTGATCCGGGCCCTGCCCCGGACCGTGGGACGACCGACGACGACACCGCACCCGATGACGGGGAACCTGATGGCGCTGACGATGATTCCCGGACCGATGACACCGCGGACGACACCGGCCCCGACGATGACGCCCCCCGGCGCACCGACGACCAACCGGACGGCGACAACTCGGACGTAGACGACCCGGACCGCGACAGCCCGGACCGCGACAGCCCGGACCGCGACAGCCCGGACCGCGACAGCCCGGACCGCGACAGCCCGGACCGCGACAGCCCGGACCGCGACAGCCCGGACCGCGACAGCCCGGACCGCGACAGCCCGGACCGCGACAGCCCGGACCGCGACAGCCCGGACCGCGACAGCCCGGACCGCGACAGCCCGGACCGCGACAGCCCGGACCGCGACAGCCCGGACCGCGACGACCCGGACCGCGACGACCCGGACCGCGACGACCCGGACCGCGACGACCCGGACCGCGACGACCCGGACACCGACGACCCGGACACCGACGACCCGGACCGTGCTCCCGACAACCGGAAGAATCAATGCGGGCCGGAGACGCTGGCGGCGGCCGCGAATCGCCATCCCGGCGCGGGTATCAATCCGGTGGGTCCGGTGGGTCTGGGTGGGATGCGCGCACAGGATCTGCAGAACGCGGCGGGCGGGCAGCTGGTCCGGTCGGGATCGGGCCGGGGGGCGACGCCCCGGCAGGCGTCCTGGCTGCTGCAACTGACCGCCCGCCGCGAGCAGCACCGCCTCGAGGGCATGGGCCACCAGCTGCAGAGCGGGACCGGGAAGCGAGCCAAGAAGCGCAACAGGCGGGTCGGCGCCGCGGAGCAGCGGTTGCGCCGTGCGCAGCGACTGCTGGAGGCGGGCCGCCCGATCGATCCGCTGCTCCAGCGTCAATTGACGCGGACCGCGGAGCAGCAGGGGCTGTCGCTGAGCGAACTGCTCGAGCAGCGTATCCGGAGTATGACCGGTACCACCGAAACGCGGCTCGGCAGCGAACGGGAGCGGGCCGACCGGCAGGCACGGCACCTGGAAGAACGCGGCGCCGCCGAACGGACCCGGTTGGAGGAGTTGGCGGCCCGGCGCCGCCGGGTGCCGAAGGCGCAGTGGCGGCAGGTCCCGACCCGGCAGCGGCTCCGGGAAGAACTGGAGGAGGTGGGTGAGGGCGGCACGCTGATCGTCGTCGACTCGCTCGGCACCGCCGACGAACACGGTGTGAACGGACATTCGTTTCTGCTGTACTCCGACGAGGGTGTCGCCATCGCGGACGATTCGGCGGTGGGTCTGCCGCAGCGGTTCGATTTCGCCGAACGCTCCGATGTCGACATCACGTGGGTCATCAAGCTCTGGCCGGACGGGGCCCCGGTGGATCCCCTGGTCGGGGGTGGCGGCGGAAACGATCCGCTGGGCGAGGACGAACTCGAGTATTTCCTGGACGAGCAGCGGCGCCGCACCCGAGCCCAGCTGGATGCCCTGCGGGATGAGTACACCCGGGCACGTGACGAACTGGCCGATATCGCGGGGCGGTCTCGAATCCGGCCGGCGGATCTGGACGCGTTACTCGATCCGGGCCGTTTCGGCTACACACTGGACCACCTGCAAGTCCCCGACGTCGACGATACGACACCCCCGGAGGAGATCCTCGCGATCCTCGACGGTCGTGCGGAACTGCGCGCCGCGGTCGACAGGTACCACGATCTCGGCCGGATGCTGGAGACGTTCGACGATCTGAACCAGATGACGGCGACGCCCGCCGATCCGCAATGGGGGCCCGGGACGGGGCAGCGACACCCGATGCTGGTGCGGGCGCACGCGGCGGCGGTGGCGGTATGGCTCTCCGCGCTCGGCGATCTGCGCGCGGTGGCCGGCGGGTTACCGGATGCGGACCTGGGCCGGCTGCTGTCCAGGGATACGTTCGAAGACGAACTGACACGGCTTCAGGGAAGCCCCGCGGATCTGGGCGACCTGGCCGCGGTAGTGCGCCGGTACCACGTTCTGGAGGCCCGGATGCGCGCCGCCCAGGAACAGATGGATGTGCGCGTCGTGTCGGATCCCGACGAGGGGACCATGCGGACGCGGTATGCCGCGGTGGCGACACAACTACTGGGCCGGGCGGTGCGGGATCTGACCGAGGAACGCGCCGCCGCCCGCACGGAGTTGACGGCCCTTGCCGACGACGTTGCCGGAGCCACGCCGGATGCCTTGCTGTCCACGCGGTTCGAGGAAGAACTGAACGCCGTGGACGACGGGTCCGACGCGGCCCGGACGCTCGCCGCCGCGGCGCACTACCACCACGAACTGGCCCAGATGGTCGCGCAGGTCACGGTGCTGCTGGACGAACTCCGGGAGCGGGCCCAGCATTCGCCGGGCTGGATCGCTGCGGCAGCCCAGTGCGCGACGGCGCTGCCGGAATGGTCGGCGGCGGTGCGCGCGGTCCGTGATGCCGTCGCCGGCCGGGCCGACCCGGTGCGACTGTCCGCGGTGATCCGGCGCGCGCATACCGCGATCGACCAGATCGCCACGGCTCGGCGGACACTCGGGCGCGACCATCTGGAACTCGACCAGTTGTACTCGAATCCTGTTGCCGGGGTGAGTGATCGAGGGCCGGACAACGTCGGCAATCAGGACGCCATGGCGGGCGGCGAGATCGTCGTCGACGGGGTGCCGTTGCGGTTCGCGATCGTCGCCAAGGGCGTGGCCGGCTCGGTAGACGGCCACCGGGCCGCGGCCGTCGCGACCGAGGCGGCCCGGAAGAGCCTGCGCGATGCTCTGATCGCGGCCGAGGAATCCGGTGCTCCGATCGATCGTGCTGCCCTGGTGCGCAACGCCATCGATGCGGCGCAGCGTGCCGTGATGGAGCTGATCCAGCGCGATTATGCCGATGTCCTCGCGCGGGCCGAGCAACGATCGGCGGGGGACCCGGATACGGCCGGGGCGCCGATGCCGCCGCAGACCACGATCGCGCTCGTCCTGGTGGAACCGGGTGCGGACGGTCGACCGGGACGTTTCACCACGGGCTGGGTCGGTGACAGCCAGGTGGACATCCTCGATCCCACCGAGCCGGACCGCTCGCGGACGGTGACCTTCGACCATTCGCCGGGTGGAATGATGCGGGCCGCCGCCGCGGCCGCCGCCGGTGTCGCCCACGTAGTCGATGACAGCGTGGAGGCGGAGGGCGGACCACAGAATGTGCTCGGCTTCCACCCAGCGGGCGGCGGGCCGCCGAAACCCGAGCAGACCCATCACCAGTACATCAACGAGGGTGAGCTGCAGGATACCGATATCCTCCTCGTCCGCACCGGCGGTCTGGGGGTTCGATCCCGGCGGCCTGCGCAGTTCGCCCGCGTCTTCGGCGCGGATCCCGGCGATGTGGAGGGCGCGCTGGGCGAACTCGTCGATCAGGCGCGGGCGGCGGGGGAGACCGACGACATCACCGGTGTCGCGGTGGTGTGCACCCCGGTGCTCGCGCCCGCCACCCCGGAGCCGAACGGGCAACCGAACCAGGCAACTCCGGCCGACGAGGCCCGGATCCGGGCGGGGCTGCGGGACCTGGTGGACCGGGCCACCGCTCGGGCCGAGCTGGAGGCGGCAGCGGCCCGGGTGCACGAGGCGCGGGAACTGGACCGTGCAGACCCGCGGGAACGCGCGCTGGCGGAGTACCTGCGCGCCGAGTCGGCCTACCGGCGTGTGCAGATGGACGGAAACGTCGAGGAAATCGCGGCGGCCGAGCGCGAATTCGATAGGGCCGCGGACGAATACGAGGCCACGATGGCCGAAGACGTCCCGCCGTCCGACGACGCACCGGGACCGGCCGAACAGGCCGCGCGAGAACAGGCGCGGGCGGCCGTCGCCCGCTGGCGGACACTGGATCGCAAGGCCGGCGAGTTCGCGGAGTTCCTGGGCTATCGGGCACGAGCGGAACTTTCGGCGGGCCGGCTGCAACAGCTGGCCGATTTCGCCGCGGCCCTAGCGGAACTGAACGCCGCTCAGGAGGCGGCCGAGAACGGAGTGCCGCCGGAGGAGGCGGATCCACGTGTGCGTGAGGCAACCCGGCGCGTGCAGGGCGTGGCGCGAGTGTTCGCCGCTGATCCCGCCACTCGCCCGGTGGCCGAAATAGCCGGGCCGGTACCGGATCCCGCCGCCCCGGGCGACGCCGATTTCGCGGAGCCGGGCAACCGGCCGGCCGATCGTGTCGACGAGGATCTCGGATCGATCGTCGGTATCAGCGATAAGGGCGCGTACAAGGACCGCAACGAAGATGCGATGGCCGCCGCCGTCGTCGCCACCGACGACGGTCCGATCCGGATCGCGGTGGTCGCCGACGGGCATCCGGCCGGGCAGGTCGCCTCGCGGGTCGCCCGCGACCATCTCGCCCACCGTGCGGGTACCGGTGAAATCCGTACCGATTCGGCGGCCGCCGACGCGGTACGGGAAGCGATCGCCGCCGCGCAGGCCGCGGTCGTCGCGCTGACCGAGCAGACCGAACGGGAGATGCGGCAGCGGATCGATGCCGCGCGGGCGGTGGTCGTCGCGCTGACCGAGCAGGGCGAGCAGGTGGCCACGGCAGAGCTGGCCGCCGCCCGGGCGCGGGTCGACGAACTGGTCGCGGAAGCCGACGCCTACACCCGCACACCACCGATGTGCACCCTCGCGGCGGTTGTGGTGCGTCCCGGGCGCAACGGCGGCGAGGGCCGGTACACCGCCGGTTCGGTGGGCAACAGCCGAGTACAGGTGCTCAGACCCGGCGGCGTGTCGGAGACGGTGACCGACGACCACACCGCTCTGCGGACGCTCATGGACGCCGAAGGGTGGACTCAGCGCCGGGCGATGCGGGCCCCGGAAGCGCACCGCGTACTGCACCTGCTCGGCCGGGACTCCGGCCCGCCGGCCGCGGACGGCGAATCCGGTGACTACATTCACTCCGGTGCGGTGTCGGCCACCGATATCGTCCTGGTGGACAGCGACGGACTCTGGGGCGCCAACCCGGAGCCGGCCGAGTTGGCGGCGGCGCTGGACGGTGGGAAGGTCACGGACCTGCGCACGATCACCACCGGTCTGGTGAACGACGCGCTCGTCGCCGGCGGCCGCGGCAATATCGCCGTGCTCGCCGTGTCGTGCGCGTCGGTCGAGCCGCCGCCGCGCCGGCTGCCGGTGCCGCCGCCGGTGCTCCCTCCGGAAGCGGTGGCGCGATACCGCGTGCTGGCCGGACAGTACGAGAGCGCCTTGACCGAGCTGCGGGAGCTGGCCGGGCAGGAGCCGTTCGCGAACCCGGACGAATTGACCGATCCGGACGGATTCCTCGACCATCTGCGCGCGCTCTCGCGCGCCGGGGTGCCCGCCGAAACGGTGGCAGCGCTCGAGGCCGGGTCCCGCGTCTTCCACCAGTTCCGGGCCGCGGCCGAGGAACTGCGCGATCACCTGGACACGCTGACGGCCGCGCGGCCCGCGGTGTGGTCCGATGACGATACCGATTACCTTGCCGTGCTGTCGGATTGGTCGCAGACGCTGGGGCGGCTGCGGGACGCCGAGCTGGGCGAGCCGACCGGCCCCGGCATACAACCGGAAACACCGAGCCCGGCTCTGCTCGCCGCACTGGCCGATCACGAAGCCGCCGCACAGGATCTGCGGACAGTGCGACAGTGGCTGACCGACACCCACACCGCCGACGGAAGCACCGAGGTCCCGCCCGGCCTGCGTCCGGCCTACCGCATGTTGCGGGCCGAACTGCGCAGCAGCGAGCGGATCCTGCGTGAGCTGGCCGAGTCGCTGTCCCTCGATATCGCCACCTTGACCGGGGATGAGCACCGAGCGGCGCTGGCCGCCGCGGCGACGCAGGCCCGCGCAGGGGAGCACGCCGACGATGCGCGCACCGCGCTGCTCGAACATCTGCGTTACGTCACCGCTCGATACCACCGCGCGAAGGCGAGTATCTCCGCGCTCGAGGAACGAATAGCCGCCCACGGCGGCGGCCTGGACGGGGTGGTCGCGCAACCCAGACCGGCCTTGCCGGCCACGGACCCGGGGTACTCGACCCAGCAGTACCACCGCGCCCAGCGGCGGTGGCGGACCATCCGGGCGTCGGCGCGGACAGCCGAGGAGATCCGCACGGCGTGGGAATGGACCGACTCCCGGACTCGGCAGGCGCTGCGGGTGGCCCTCCCCGAAGTGCTCGCCGAGACAGCCGGTATCCCTCGCGAAGTCCGTGACGAGGCGATGCGCCTGCTGCTGCGCCGCCACCGCGACCGAACCGCTGCCGACCCGGACCAGGACCCGGCGCAGGCCGGCCAGCAGAATTTCTGGGCGGATCTGGCGATCGCCGCGGAGCGCTGGTCGGCACAGGTTCCGGGACATCCGCCCGTGCAGTTGCTGGGCACCGACGGCACGCTGATGGTGATCGGCGACCTCGACAGCGCGCACGAGGTGCGTTTCCACGCGGTGCACCGCGAATCCGACGACGCCGCCGCGGCTGTGCAGCAGGCGGTGGCCGCCGCGGTGCACGACGCGGGCGCGGCGGAGCGCCCGACCGCGGCGGTGGTGTGGCTCGGGACCGACGGTCACGCGCTGGCCCGGGACGCGGCGGCGCTGCTGGCGCGGGAGCCCGGGGGTACCCCTGTCGACACCGTGCTGATGCGGCACGACTCCGGGGTCGCGACCCGACCGGATTCGGATTCCGACGGACAGGCGGTCCCGGAAAACCTTGCGGACCTGATCCGCGACGCGCGCGACGATGCGGCGCTGGCCACGCGGGACGGCCGTCTCACGGTGCTGGAACCGGGCGAGGGCGTTGCGACGTGGCTGCCTTCGTACCGGGTGGACGACCTGGTCGCGAACTGTTTCCCGGAGGCGGCCCGGGTCGCGCTCGAGCGGGCGATCAGGGCCCGCGCACAGCGAACCGATATCGATCCGGCCACCGATCCCGTGCTGGCGGACCTGCGGCAGCGGCTGGCGCTGGTCGAGCTGGTCGGCGTTCCACCCCATGGGATGGCCGGTGCGCTGGGGGCGCAATTGGTGGGGGCGGACTGGGATCCGGAGGGTTTCGCCGATTTCGACGCGATGCTCGCCGCCGTACCGGCCGAGGGCGGCACCATGATCGCCACGGTCGCCTTCGACGGATTCGCGCAGCGGGGCGTGGTCGGCGCACACGCGGTCGCGATCTATCGCGAGAACGGCCGGATCATGGTGCGCGAAACCGGCCGGATGCCCGTGGAGTTCGCGCAGTGGCGGCAGGGGTTGTCCGGGGTCGTCGGCTGGCACGGGATCGTTATCGAAGCGGACGGGACGGCCGCGGTCGCGCTCGAGGACGGGCTGTCGCGGGGGCAGGAGGGCAAGGCGTTCCCGAAAGCGGCGATAGGCGCGCGGCGCGATCGCGCCGGACCGGATACCGCCGATATCGGCCGCGTCTTGACCGGAATGGTGGCCGAGGCGCAGCGCGCGGCGCCGATACTGCGGGAATCCGTGCACAGGCAATTAACTGTGCGTGGCCTGGCCGTCCCGGACGACCTGTGGTCGCCGCGTTCGGCGGCCCGTGCGCAGTGGAACACCGAGTTCGCCGCGGCGCGCCGGCGACTGGCCGAGGCGGCGGGTGTGCCGCCCGCGGCGCTGGCCGACGTGTTGCTGGTCGGCCAGGAACTGTCGGATCTGCGGGAGCGGCTCGGCAAGCCCGCGGAATTCGACGCCGCGGAGCGGGAATTCCGCTGGCGGCACGAGGTGACGCGGTGGCTGCACCTGCACGATCGCGGGGTGCGGCGGGTGGACGGGCTCACCGAGCTGTCCCAGCGATTGCGCGATGCCGGTCGCCGCGTGCGCGCCGGTGCGCCCGCGGCCGAGTTCAGCCGATTGGCCACACAGACCTACCAGTTGGAAGAGCTGGCCGAGGCGCTGGCGCGGACGCGGGCGCAGATACCGGCCGGTGTCGAGCGCCCGAGTCGCGCGGCGTTCGACCGATTGTCCCTGGACTACCGGATCGTCCGGGTCCGACTCGCCACCAGACTGGCAGGCGTCGATCCGGCCGACCTGTCCCCAGCCGACCTTGACGCCCGGCTCGCGCAGGTCCCTGCCGGGCGTGATGCGGAGTTCGTCCGGGAGCGGGCGGAGCTGGCGGCGAAATTCCGTGAGCTGAGCGAACTCCGCGAACGATTCCGGCGACTCGACGAGACCGCGCAGACGACCCGCATGCTGGACGATCTGCTCGACGCCCATCTGCGCGACGCACTGGGCGACCCCGACCGGCGTCCGCCGCGGCGCCGCCACACGCTGGGGCCGGAACTGGTGCGGGCACACCGCGCCGCGGTCGCCGCTCGCCTGCGCAATTCCGAGATCCCGCTGCCCGATACCGCGCTGCCCGAAGCCGCCGACCCGACCACCGGCGTCAACTCAGTGGATTCCGCCGACCTCGCGATATGGCGCAAGGAGCGGGGACGAATCGCCGCCGAAGTAGCGGCGGCGCTGCGGCTGCTGGGACTGGATATGCCCGACCGGCTGGAGTTGCGTGACAAGTTCCCCGAGCTGTTGGCGCGGGTTCGTGCCGCGGGCGGGGAACAGATTCTGAGCGATCAGCTGTGGGCGCTGCGCCGATTCGACGGGGCCATCGCCCAGCTGGAACAGTTCCTCGCCGCGGCCCGCCGTGTCGACCTGTTGGACAGACTGTCGACCGCGGTCGGCTCTGTCCGCACGGAGGGGGCGCGGGCGCAGACCCGGTTCGCTGATCTGCTGCGCGACCTGCGCAACGGCATGCCCCCGGAGGTCGCGCGCCGGCTAGGGCCCGGTCCCGGAGGGGTCGACGAGGACTGGTTCGCCGAGGTGTCGGTCCTGCGGGCGACCGCGCGCGACTCCGATCCGACCGGCTCCGGGGGAACCGTCGCCGCGCTGGACCAGCTCGTCGACGCGGCCCGCGCTCATCGCGACTCGAAAACCGCTCTCCGATACCTCGAATCGGCTCTCCAGCGCCTGGACGATGCCGCGGCGGCGCTCCGCCGGGCTTCGGAGCAGCCGGATCCCGCACAGCAGGCAGCGCCCGCGGAACTGAGCCGAACCCTGGACGAACAGCTGTCCCGTGAGGTGGCCGAGGCCGAGCGGACGGCAGCCGAGACCGCGGCCGGCACGCTCGGCCGAACCGCACCCGATATGCCCGGTGCCGATCGGTCCGGCAGGGCACGGCACCGGGCCCCGGCGTCCCTGCCGGCCACCGAACCGCCCGCCGTCGGAGACGGCAGCGTGGTGGCCCGGCCTCCCCGCGCCGCCGCGAAATCGGTAGTGGACGAGATGGCGCCGCTGTGCGCCGCCGAAGTGCAGTGGTTCGCCGCGAAGGTACTCGGCCTGCCCATAGATCCGCCCTCGCTCTACCTCGCCGCCGAGCGGCTACGACACCTCGACCCCGTCGAGCTCTCCCGGGACGCCCGTGCGAAATGGCAAACACGCTGGTTGGGGTCCTACGACGAGATGTACGCGCTCGCCGACGCGGGCGGATACGTGCTCGGGGCCGTCGACGGAGAATTCAGCGCCCACCTCTTCGTGCTGTACAAGGCCGCGGACGGTGACGTGTGGGTGCACGAGCGGGGCCGCGGACCGGACAACGATGTGCGGTTCGACCGATGGGCCCGGCCGCGCGGGAAGCTGTACGGAATCGTCTTCGACGCCGATAAGCGGCCGGTATCGCCGTTGGGGCCGGATGATCCCCCGCAGGTGCGCGGGGAAGACTACCCCGAACATCCGCTGGGAGAGAGATATCCCGGAGACGACGACGAGGGAGACGATTCTCCGAGGGACCCGTCGGCGAACTCCGTCGATCCCGCCGCGGTGGGTATCGGCGCCGAGCTGGCGCCCACCTTGGCGCGCATGCGCCGGGAGCTGGGCGCTCGTCGACGGTTGAGCCTGGAACACCTCGAGCGGATGCTCGATCGCGCCCGCGAACCGGATACCGAGACCGGCACGACCGCGGTGGCCGGCCCGCCCACCAGCGCGGGACTGCTGGACCCCGATTCCCGGATGAGGGCAGAGGCGACCGGGGCGCGCGCTCGCGCCCGGGACACGCTGAACGAGTTGCTCGAACTGGCGTTCGCGGCAGGTGCGCGAGCGACTGTCGCGCCCTTGCCGCAGGACCTTTCCGACCGGGTGGCGGTGCTGCAGGTGCTCGGTGATCTGCGGCAGTGGACCGACGCGCCCGAGGCCGTGACCGAGGCGCTGCAGCGCTTCGCGGCATGGGACCGGACGATAGCGCTCGTCGAGGAGATCGAACAGGTCGGAAACTGGGTCCGGGCGATCGACTCGATCGACGCGGCGTTGCACCGGGCCTACGCCGCGGCGGCGCAGGGCGCGCCGTACGCCCATGTGTACGACTCGCTGGTTCGGCAGGCGGTGGAGCTCGACGAGCTGGCTCGCGGGTTCGACGAGGCCCAGCAGTCGCTGGGGGATCTCGATTCGGTGGCCGGGCAGCGGATCGACCCGGAGATCTACGGTCTCGCACCCGAGGATGTCGGGCAGCTCCCCGGCCGGGCGGCCCTGGTGCGGTTGGCGAGCGAGCTCATCGACGCCCAGAACGAGCTGGCGGCACGGATCGAGAGCGATCCCGCCACCCTGAGCGTCGCCGACCTCGAACAGATCGTGGTGGAAGCCGGAGATCGGCCCACCGAAGCCGCCGGGTACGCGCGGCGCTGTGCGGAACTGATGGTGCTGATCCGGTATTTCGAAGCGGCCACGGAGCGGGCCTTCCGGGTGCGGGCCGCGGCCGCGGCGTTCGACTTCGGATCTACGTTTGCGCCGGGTCCCGGGCAGGTCGTCATCGAGAACGACGGGGGCGAGCGAGAAGTCCGGACGGCCGCACCGGCGTTGGGTCCGGAACTGACCATGTTCGGGGAGGACTTCCGCGCCGAACAGATCGGTCTCCTGAAATCGGCCACGTCCATCGCGGCGAATCTCGCGGCGGTGAGCGACGGCGCGTACACGATCGACCCGGCCGCGACGAGCCGGGCGACGCAGGACCGGTTACGACAGTGGCGAACCCAGGTGCGTCACGCGCTCGCCGAGTTGCTGGGTATCCCCGTGGAGCACGCGAGGTCCGTGTCGATCGCGACAGTGGCGGCGAACGCGGGCCCGGCGCTGCCACTGGCCACGATGCACCAGCTGCTCGACCGGTTGATCGCTACCTCGGAGACAGCGATCCGGTGCCGGAATCGGGCCGACGGAGTCGACGCGCTGGCCCAGGCGACGCGGTTTGCGACCGCCCAGCGCACGGCTGCCGAGGACCGGTATTCGGCGGCCCGGGTCCGGTATCTGCGGCTGCTCGGGACACCGGCGGAGGCCGATCTGCCGCCCGCGCACATCAGAAATGCGGGGGACCTGGATCGGTTGCGGGCCGTGCTGCAAAGCGGCGAGCCGAGCCCGGCCGCCGGACCCGTGAGCCCCGACGACGAATCCGCCCGGACTCGGCGGGCGGCGGCGGAGTTGCTGGCGGCGGGTGCCGGGCTCCGGCACTGGTCGCAGGTGGCCGCGCGGCCCGAGGCGCGGGTGCGGCGGCTCGAAGATATGACGGGTCGCCGCCGCTGGATCCGCGGTCGGTTCGCTCAGCTCGAACGCGAGATGGCACACGCGATCGGCGATCAGCGCGCGGAATTCGATGCCGCGCTGACACATTCGACCGGGGTGCCTCGGTCCGGCAGCCGGGAAGGCGTCGAACCGGGCCCCGGTCCCAGTGCAGCGGGCGAGCCGGCCGGAACGCAGGGCCCGTCGGCGGCCCGGCGGCTGTTGCGCGCCGATGCGCGGAACCTGTCGGCTCAGCTGCTGCGGATGCGCGACGCGGCGATTTCCGCGTGGTCCGAGCAGGTCGCCGACGGAGCGGTCACCGGCCGGGACAACGCCGGCGAGTCGCTCAGCGCACGAGTCGCCCGACTGACCACGATGGTCGAGATCGCCGACGAGTTCGCCGTCCTCGACGCGGAACTCGCGCGGCTCGACGACCGGTTGGGCACGCTGCTCGCCCCCGCCGACCCGCGCGCGGTGTTCCGTGACCTCGCCGCCGGAGCCGGCCCCGGCGTGGCGCCCTATGCGCACCCCGCCACCGGCGAAACGACGACCCCACCCGGCTCGGTCTCACCGCACGAGCTGAACCAGTGCGCCGCCACCCTGCTGGCGGATATCGCACGGTTCTTCGGGCGCCATGTCCGGGTCCCGGACGAGGCCGGTGACCTCAACGGCGTACGGGTCAGTCGAGTGGAGAAGGCGCTGGGCGAACTCAGGTCGCTGGAGTTGCGCGATGTCGAGGAAGCGACGCAACTGCTGCGTATCTGGGGTCGCAAACTCCGGGCGTCCGGGATGAGCGACCGCGTCGGAGTGGTGATCTTCGACCCGACGGTCACCGCGACCACCGGTGCGGGCGGGATGGGGCACACCTACTGGCTCGAGCTGCGCGTCGACGAGACCGGAGAGCATATCGATCGCCATGATCTCGGGGTGGTCCACCGCGACTACGAGGCGTCGCCGGACAGCGCCGACAACTCGGTATTCGCGCTCTTCCTGGACCGCAAGGGCAAAGTGACGCCGCCACCGTCGGGGCATTATCGAGGGCGGCTGCGGCACGACGATCAGGACTTCCCGGTCGGTGCGAGCGGGGGCGATCAGCCGCAAGGGATCGGGGCGGGGTCGCCGGAACTGGTGACGCTGCTGCGAGACGCGGTAGGACGCACGGGAGCGGCGACCCTGCAGGCGGCCTTGAATCCCGGCGAGCCGGCGGGCGACGTCGAAGCCGGGCGGGCCCGTGGACGTCTGCTCGCCGAGATCTGGGACAACGCCACGCGGCTCGGGGTGCGGCAGGAATTGCTGGACAACTACCCCCTCATCCGTTCCTGGCTCGATGTTCTCGGCGCTGATCTGCCGCCCGCCGTAACCAGGGAAGTGTTCCGGAACAAGGTCGAGGCAGCGCGCGCGCCGGACCCCGCTGTCGATCCGGAGTCGACGCGCGGGGAGCTGGACGGTCTGCGGTTCGCGGATGAGTTCCTCATCGATCAGGTGACGGATCTGCTGGAAGAGCACGGCCACCGCCACGATCAGCCGGTGCGGTTCCTCTCGGCCGAGTACCGCCGGGACGATCCGGCGACCGAGGGCAGTGCCGCGCGGGGCTTGCTGCGGATGCGGTACGTGATCGGTGACCCGGATTCCGCGGACACGGTGATCTGGTATCAGTCGAGCACCGTCGCCGGGGAGGCGGAGCTGTCGGCGGCCGTCGCGGACGCGAGTGACGTGCTGCGCGCGGAGCAATCGGCGTCACAGGGCCGGGTGGCGATGATCGCGCTGATGGATTACGACGCCGGCGACGCGGACCGGCCGGCGCACACCCCGGGCGATGTCGCCGCGGATCGGGAGCGCAGCGGCGCCTCGGACCTGGCAGGCAGGGTCGCCGCACTGAACGGGGCGCGCGAAAGCCGGGCCGGCGGCCACCGGCCGCGCATCCGTTTGGTCGGCCGGGGCGAAGGCGCCGATATCGTCGAAGCCGCGAGCCTGATCCCGGGCATGCGCACCGAATTCGACGGTGAACCGGATATCGATCGGGCCCGGGAGCCCTTCGCCGGGCGGTCTCGGCTCACGCTGAACGACGCAGAACAACAGCGGGCCGTTGCCGCGATCCGCGCCCTGGACGAACTCGGTCCGAACCCTTCGGTGCGGCAGGTACTGCGGCTGCTGACCGAACAGGCCGAACTGTTCGCCGCGCTTCCCGATGCCGCGCCCGAGCGGATCGGCAATCTCGCGGGAGCTCCGCTGCTGGCCCGCCATCTGGCCAATACTGTGCTGCACCACGACGAATTGCGGCCGGGTGACGGCGGCGTACCCGCTGCCGCGGCCGAAAGGGCCGGCGCCCTGCGGCGCCTGGCGCGGGCCGCGCAGCTGTTGCCCGGATCGCCGGAGATGGCAGTGCTGTCGCTGGATTCGGCCGTCTACGGGACTGCGGGCGCGGATTTCGTCGCGATCGGCAACCCCGAAACCGCCCAGCGCATCGCGGTGCATTTCGCGGTGGGCCGCGACAATGGGAAATCGTTCGATTCGATCGCCCGTTCCGCTGTCGAGCAGCATCGGAACGGACTCCTCGCGGAGGAGGGGGCGGCAGCGGAATCGACGGCGACGCTGATCTGGCGGGGACAGGACATCCAAGCGCTGGTCGGACATCTCGCGGGGGTCCTGGAGAAACGCGCGCTCGTCGCCGCCGAGAGCGGAATCCGGATGCCCACGGTGTCGTCCCGGGCTTATGACAGCAAGCTGCGGCCGGCGGACCCGGACCTCGGTACCGCGCTGGCGGCGACCGCCGCCTCGGCCGCGATCATGCGCGCGGATCTGATCGCGGCGCTGCTTCCGCACGTCGGATCGAGTTCGGTGGTGGAGGTACTCGATCCGCGGTCTCCGCTGCGTGTGGGATGGCAGCAGCGTTATGACGCGGCACGGGAAGCTGTCGCCGCGCACCTGAAGGTGCCGGTGGCGGCATTGGCCGATGAAGTGCTGGTCGAGCAGGCATTGTCCGATCTCGCTGCCGAGGCCGATCTCGGCCGAGCCGAACAAGATTTCCTCCGTCTGCATCGAGTCCTGCAGGAGGCCGCCGACCTCGACCGCTGCGAAACCTGGATCGCGCGGCTGATCATGGTGGAGAACACGCTGCGCGATAGTTGGGGACGGGCGGACAGCAAGCTGGACACCGGCGACGATTTCGAGCGTTTCGCCGTGATCGCCCAGCAATTGAACACAGTGGCACAGCAGCGGTTCGTCCAGCGCAACGAGTTCTCGCCCGTGCTGCGGCCCGCCCGCGTCCGCGGTCGCGATCTCGATGTGGGCGCCTATGGCCTGGACCCGTCGGAGCGCCGGCAGAGCAGTGCGGCGCTGAAGCGACTCTCCGCACGATTCGAGTCGAGCAGGCTTTTGCTGAGTCTGCACACCGAAACTGATCCGGCGACGCTGAGCGCGGCGGAGCTGGCCGCGCTGGAAGTACCGCCCACGATCGACGCTGTTCCCGATCCAGGGCAGGATCGGGGCGGACTGGTCCGGGAATTCGAGGAGCTGCGCGGGCTGGTCGACGCGGCGCGCGCGGTCGACGCCCACGACATCAGGGTGCATCTGCTGACCAGTTTGCTGGATGCGGGCCTCGCGGATTTCGCCGATGAGGTGCGGGACCGTCCGGCGGCGCGAGGACCCGGCCTGGGCGCGGATCTCGCGCTGTTGCGCGGGTACCGGGCGGAGGCGCTGGAGCGTGTCGCCCGCATCGCCGAACGGGATACCGGTGCCGCCGACCAGCTCCGGCGGATCGACGCCGCGGCCGCGGCGCTACGCGAAATCCACCGGCAGCGGCTCGCCGCGAAACGGCAGACTTTCGAGCGTCGTCGGCAGCTGGCCCGATTGTTTCCCGCCGACGCCGCCCGGGTCGGCTGGGGACCGGATATCCGGGCGCGACTGCGCGCCCAGCTCGCCGAGCCGGCGCCCGACGGCCCGAAACGTCCGGCCCGTGTCCTCTTGCTGAGGCGGCTGCTCGCGGCTGTCGAGAGCCAGCTGCGGGGACAGGACCTTCTCGGACTGTTGGGCGTCCGCGCGCAGGAGCTGAACGATATTGCGGCACAACGTAATGCGGCCGCCGGCGTGCTGTTCGACCGCGTTCTGCGCAGCCGGGAACTGGTCGCGGACGCTCGGGTCACCGGGAACGATTCCGAAGGCGCCGTCGGACAGACCGAGCACGCCCGCCGGTTGCGCACCGAACAAGCTGCCCGGCTCCTCGAATTGTTACCTCCCGAGCAGCGGGTGGCGGTGCCGTCCGCGCTGACCGCCGAACAGGTCTGGTTGCTGCCGATGGGGCCCGAGCAGACCGATGCTCGGGTCGCCGCACAACGGTTCCTGCTGCTGGACGAGCTGGTGGAGGTATCGGCGTCGATCGAAGACCAGCACCGGATCATCGCCGACCTGGACCGGCGATTGAACGAGGGCCTGGACGAGATCGTCGCCGCGGCCGCGGTGGAGGAGACCCGGAACCCGGCCGGGCCACCGGCGGACGCACCGACCGGCGGTCTCGGACCCGTTTCCCAGCAGCGCCCGGATGCCCGAACGCCACTTCCCGACGTCGGTGACGGAATCGCGCCACCACACGCGCCACTCGCCGCCACCCCGGTGGACCCGCTTCCCGGTATTCCGAAGATATGCGCCGCGGACGCCTTGTGGTTTCTGCGGCTGCTCGGCGTCGAGGTGGACGCGCCGTCGCTGTTCGACAGCGGGATCCAGCTGAACGGCATGATGCCGACGGCGGTCGCGAAGGCGGCGCACGCCAATTGGCATCCGGGTGGTTTCGACGGGATCGACGCGATGGTGCGACGGGCCGCGGCGGGGGAGATCGTGCTGGGCGCGGTGAGCCACGGTGACGCCGGCGCGCACGCGTTCGTCCTGTACCGGGGACCCGATGGCCAGGTGTGGGTGCACGAGCGTAAAGGCAATGAGGTGGTCGACCGGCCGTTCGCGCGGTGGCGGCCCCCGGCGGGGAAGTTGTACGGCATCGTGTTCGACGCGGACGGCACGCCGCAGCGCCCACTGGAACCCGGTGCCGAGCCGGAGGGTGAGCCGGGCCGCGACTACCCGGCGCACGCTCTTTCGGGCGATCCGGACCCGCCCGACCCGTCCGGCGCCCGCCGGGAAACACTGCAGGTCGCCCTGGCGCGGGCCGGCCTGCTCGACGTCGGGGAACTGTTCCATCCGACCGGGGCCCGAGCCGATACGCCCGCGCTCCGGGTACACCTGCGCCGCGCCGCCGCGTTCTGGGACCGGACCGGACACGATGTGGCCGGCGCCGCGGAGCGCAACGCACTGCGCGTCGAGTACCCGGAGATCTTCGGTGCGCTCGACGTGATACCGGGTTCCCTGCGCGATGCGCACCACCGGCAGCGGCTGGCACTGGAATTCGACGAATTGTCGGCGCGCGAATCGGCCGGTGATCTCGATGCGGCGGGCCGGTCCCGGCTCGCCGAACTGAAGGATATCCAGAACGCGCTGGACACCGCGGACAGCCGGGCGGCTCGGGCCGGGGTTCCGGCCCGCCTGCTCGCGTTCCCGCAGGCGTCGGGTCCCGGCGTGCTGGTCGTGGAATTCGGCGATACGAATGCGTCGGCGGAGCACGCGATCTGGTATCTGCCCGACCAGCTGGCCGATTCGACCGGGCTGGCCGGTCCGGTGGGCGAGGCGGCCGATCTCGTCGCGGACGGTGACTCCGCCGAACGAACGACAGCCACCGTCCTGGTCGCGCGCTACGGCGCCGCGGCGAGCACGGCGGCGGGTGTCGCCGCCGCGACGGAGGACGTGGTGCGCCGGATCGTGGCCACCCACGAGGTTCGTGAGTTCCGGGCGCCGACCGCACCGCTACCGACCCAGGAGGTCGTCTACCGCGGTGACGGCCGGGCGATCTGGGAATCCGCGGCGGCCCGGTTGCACGGGATCGCCGGGGGACGCGAGGCCGTGCCGCCCCCGGGGAGCGGTGCTGTCCCACCGGTGCCCGGCGACGGGAATGTCCCGGTGCGTCCCCGTCGTGACCGGTGGCGTCGTTTCAAGAATATGGTCGCGGGGGTCGTTCGGACGCAGCGCGTCGATCCGCCCACGGTCACCGTCGACGACTCCGCGTCGCGGCTCGGCATCGGCCTGGATCGCGTCCGCCGTGCCGCCCGGATGGCGCAACGGCCACCGGAACTTTCCGCCGCGGCGGGCAGGCCGGCGCGGCCTTCGGCGGACAGCGCGCTCGCCCTGGGGCTCGACGTCCTGGAGACGGCCCTGGCCCGATCCTGGACGCTGCTGACGCAACCGGGCACACCCGACGAGGAGTATCAGCGGATCCTCGCCGGCCGCGACGAGCTGCTCGACAGGGTGGCTCAGCTGCGCGAGCATGCGGATCGGCTGCAAGCCCACGAAGTCGACGCATGGGCGATTCGCTCCGGCGACCCGACCCGCCGCCGGGAAATTCTCGACACCATCCGCCTGGAGATCAGCCAGCTCGAGATCCGGTTGGAGGGCGCCCTGGAGTTCGTGCGGAGCCTGGGGCTCGCCGACGAAACCGGGCTCCCCCCAGCGGTGGTCGGCCCCGTGCTGACCCAGTTGGCGCACGCGGACGCGCGGCTGCGCACCGAACTCGGTGTTCCCGAGTCGGTGCGGCACGCCGACCGCGGCTCGGGTCCGGATCTCGCCACCACCTATGACGCCATGCGCCGGCAGCGAGATCTGGATGCCGAGCGACTGGCGTCGCAGGTGGGTATCCCGGTGGCCCGGCTGACACCGGGGCGTGTCGCCGAACTGGCCCGGATCTTGTTCCGGCAACACGGCCACCGCGCGGTCACCGGCCTCGCGGAGCGGATCCGGCAGCACGACACCGATATCAGTGCCACGAAGGAGTTCGCGGCCGCGACACAGCGACTCGCGGGCATCGCCGGACTGCATGCGGCGGCGATCCGGACCCGGGCGCAGATCGACCACGTGGACGAACGATTCGGCCGGCTGCAGGCAGGCCACCGGCGTGCCCTCGTCGCCGGACCCTTCACATTCACGGAGGGACCCGGCGATCTCGCCCGCCTGCGTGAACTGCGGAACCTGGCGCTCGAGCGGAAGCCGCGCCGCGGCCGGTCGGCGATGACCGCGCAGACTCGCACCGCCCTCGACCACTTGATCGATCTCGCGGAGACCCGGGACCGCCTGGTCCAGCGGGAGCGCCTACTGCGTGGACTGGCTGCCCGGATGGAAACGCTCGCCACCGAGCGCGTCCGGGTGGAGGCCGATCGCTACGCCGCGCTGCTCGATCTGGCGGCGTCCCCGATCCTGGTGGAATACGGCTGGTCGGCGACGGAACCGCCGAGTGCGGAACAGCTGCGCGCCGAGCGGGACCGCGCCGCGGCCGGACTGCTCGCCGAACTCGGCGACCCGCCGGTAGCCGGGGCCGTTGGCTCGGCCCCGGAATCGGCGGCGGACCGGGCCCGGGCGCTGCTGTCGGATCGGACCGGTCCGGGAACCGCCGCACAGGTGACGACATTCACCCAGCTGGACGGCATCGTGGCCGCCCGGGAAACCATCGACCGGGCGTCGTCTCAGCTGGAGCGTATCGACGCGGCGCTGGAAACCGGACTCGGCTTCCAGCTCGACACGCTCATGGCGGAGGAACCGCCGCCCGCGGATGTGTCCGATCACAGTGAACCGGACTCGGCCGCCGCGCCGAATCTCCGGGGCGGCGAACTCGGGACCTGTCTGTTCACGGCCACCGACGCCGTTTACGCCGCGGCGGGTCGGCGGCCACCGGCCCGACCGGCGGGCATCGCGGCCGGTCCGAGCGGTGTGGCGGCAGCCGACGCGCCGCGCGTGGTCGGATCCGACTGGGAGCCGAACGGTTGGGCGTCCTTCGACGAATTGCACGACCGGGTCCTGCATTCCGGGGACGCCGTCGTCGCGGTCGTCGGGTACTCGGGGCACGACAACCCGGACGCGGTGGGATCGCACGCGGTGGCGGTGCACCGGGACGGGCGCGAGGTCAAGGTCACCGACGGCACCGAGGTGATCTCGTTCCGGGAATGGGTGTCCCGGCAAGAGGGTTTTGTCGACTTCATCTCCGGCATGGTGGTGCGCGCCGACGGATCGCCGGGCCGGCGGCTCGGCCCCGGCTGGACGTCGATCGCGGTGGCGGGACTGGATTTCAAGAATGTGCGGATCGGCGCTCGCCTGCCCGGCTATGTCGAGCCGCGACCGGCGCTTCCGCACCTGGACCCGCGGTTCGCCGACCGCAGGGGACGCGAACGACACCGGTGGGCCGCCCGGGACGTCTGGCATACGCTGCGGCGCGTCGTGGATCTCGAGCTCGGGAGCCTGGGGACCGGCAGCGCGACACCGCCGGAGATCCGGCAGCTGCGGTTGCCGATCATCGAGAAGCACTGGAACAGCCGACCGGCGGCGGTGGCGCGCGCCCTGGTCCTCCAGACGTTGACCGATGAACTGGCGGAGATGGATCTGCCCGACTCGCTGCGAGACGAGCTCAACCGGACCCGGATGGCGCGCGCGCGAGCGACTCTGCAGGCCGCGGCGCGGCTGTCCGATTCGAGTGCCGTGGACCCACTCGTGGCCGCCCAGCTCGCCGAACTCGACGCGTGGGCGGATCGCCTGACCATCGCGGAACGGTGGACCACTCAGCTGCCGCAGCGCCCGCCGGTGCGGTTGCTGGAGTTCGCGACGCCCGCCGAAGCCGGGCACCAGGCCCTCGTACTCGGCGATATCGACACCGCGGACCGGATTCACGTGCTCGTCGCCGCGGAGTCGGATATCCGTGAGAGGCGAATCGGCACGGCCGAAGACACCGATCTCGTCCGGGCGATGAACCTGCTCACCGCGCCGGGCGGTGACAGCGTCGCGGTGGTCCTGTGGCACGGTCTGGGCGTCGGCAGCGCGAGCGATGTGGCGAGCCGGCTGGGGCTGGGGGCGGACGCGGCCGCCCGGATGCGGCTGGTCGCGCGTGCCGACGGCGAACCCGAGGTCCGAGCGCGCGATATCGCTGTCTCGCCACTGCCGGAGGATCCGGCCGGGGTGGTCGACACAGCTCTGGAGTGGGCCGGGATGCGCGATATCCGGGAGATGCTGCTGGACCCGGCGGCCGGCCCCGACGAAGCGCGCCAGCTGGCGCGCGCCAACGATCGGCGCTGGCAGACCTGGCCGGCGTATGTACATTCGATTCTGTTGCACAGGCATCCGGAGGTGCTGGCCGCGGCCCCCGGACTGCCGATCTCCGTGCGTGACGAGGCGGCCCGGGAAGTAGTGCGCCGCGCGATTCCCGGCGACTCGGGCGTCGTCCATTCCGCCTTCGACGGTCTGCTGCGGGAAGCGGCCGCCCACGCTCCGCCGGTGTTTCTGCTCTCCGGTGGAGTCCAGCCCGACGGACCGGCACTCACCGTCGCTTTCGGTGACCCGGACGCGGCGCGACGGGTGCACTACGCGGTCTACGAACACGCCGACCTCGAGGTGGCCATGGGCTGGGCGGTCGACGCGGCCCGCGATATCGCCGACGGTGACGCGGTGGTCGCGGTGGTACGCGGGTACGGTCGCGAACCGGCCGCGCGGGCCCAGGACCGCGCCGCCTCCGACGCGGCCGAGTTGGCGCGGCTGCTCGCCGCGCACAATGCGGTGCGGCAGCAGCGCGACCCGTGGGGCCGCCGACCCGAAACCCATATCCTCTCCGATGCCAACACGTCGGACGCGGGCGCGCTCGTCGCGACGATTCGCGGCGTGGCGACCGAGATCGACTCGGCGCCGGACCTGGTGGACCGGCATATCCGGCAACTGCTCGGTGCGGCGCGCACCGCCGCCCGGGTCGCCGTCGCCGAGATCGCGGGTCTGATCACCGCCCTCGAATCGGTCCCGGGGGCCCCACCTGTGCTCGCGGCGGATCTCGCCCCCGACCGGATCCTCGAGACGATCCGCCTCGTCGCGGCGCGTGCCACCGGATTCGAGCATCTCGCGGCCCTCTCCGGCCTCTTCCACACGGCCCCCGCGGTAGTACAGGCCGACGCCGCGATACGGCGATTCGAGCGGCACCTGGCCGACCGGGCCGCCGCCGTGGCACCGGCTACCCCTGAGGAAGCGGCGACAGAACTGGTTGCGGCGCAGGTACGCCGCCTCCTGGGCGGAACCCGCCTCCTCGGCGAAATCGACGGTCTGTTCGCCGAGTTGAGCCGTGGTATGAATTCGCCGGATCGCGCCACCCTGGCGGACGCGGTGGGAATGCCCTTGACGCCTCAGGATCTGACCGCGGACCGGTTGCGCGCGGTCGCTTCCACCCTGCTGGGGCACGCCGTATCGGAGGAGCACACCGGCCGGATCACCGGCCTGTTCGCCGACGCTGCCGACCTCGTCCTCGCGGATGCCGCGATAGCGGCGCTGCGGCGGCTGTCGGGCGCCGCCGGCCTGGACCCCGTGGTGGAGCTGTTGCACCGCGCCGATCTCGACCGCGGCTTCGCTCGGCGCGAGCTGGCCGAAGCCGGACTCGGGACCGGCAGCCCGACCCCGCAGACCCTGCGTGCGGCCCGGGCCGAGCGGGCCCGGTTGCACCGGCAGGTGGCCGAGCGGCTCGACGTACCCGGAGCGGCGCTGTCCGACCGGTACCTCAACACACAGGTGAACCGGCTGTCCGTCACCGGCGACCTCGCCCGTACCAGCAGCCTCATCCGGCAGTACCAGGAGCAGCGCATCGCGGTATCGCTGGTCGAGCAGCTGGAGCGGGCCGATCGTCGGTACCACTGGCTGCTGGCGCAGATCCGCGAGATCGGTGAGCTGACCGGCCGTCCCGGTACCGACGGCCGGATCCGGGCCCTGCTCGCCGACGCCGCCGGTCGCTTCGAGGCGATCGATCCGAGCGCGGGAACGCCGTTGCATGCCACGGAGGACGGTCCACCGCGCTGCGCGTTCTTCGCGGTGGCCCGATTCGTGGAGTTCCGCAGACAGCGGGGCGGTCTCGCGCGCACGCCCGACGCGCTGGCCGCGCTCGCCGACGCCGGGCTGGCGGGAGCGCCTGAACACCAGGTCGCCGCGGCAGCCGACGCCGACTGGCAGCATTTCGGATCGCTCGAGGAACTCGTGGCTCAGGTGAGCGAGCACGAGGGAGCGATCGCCGGGGCCATCACCTATCGTGACGGTGCCCGAGTCGGCGGGCACATGTTCGAGGTCGAGATCGACGCCGCCGGCCACCTGCTGTGGCACGAGGGAGACGGCGAGCCCCTGCGCGACGGCGAGGTCCGCGAGCGACTGCGGGAACTGAACGAGCTGAAGATCCTGAATGTGCACGGGATAGTGGCCGATAGACACGGCGCCGACGCGATTCCCTTCGTGGCAGCCGAGCGTATCGCGGTCGACGACGATGTTCCGGCGGTGGGGCTCACCGGTCTTCCACACGATGAACGGGGGCCACCGCGGGACTCCGTGTGGCGGGACGAGCAGAACCGGGCGGCGCTGGATGCCGAGCTGTACCGATTTTCGCGTCGGCCCGATGCCGTGCGTCGCATCGAACTCGACGCGCTGGATCTCACTCTCGCGCAGGCGGATATCGAGGTCGTCCGCAACCGGATCGGGTCTGCCCGATTGCTCGAGTTCAACCGGGCCGATGCCGATACCGATCGCGGCCGGATGGTTCTGGAGTTCGGTGACCCCGCCGCCGCGGACGTCGTGCTCGGCTACGTGGCCGAGACGGCGAACGAGCTGGGGCAATTGCTCGGTCGTCCCGCGGCGATCGCCGAACTGCTGAATGCGTATCGGTCACGCGGCTCGGTGGCGATGATCGCGGTGATCCGTTATGACGACGACCTCGAGGTGGCGGGCAGAGCCCCGCACACGGTCGATATCACCGCGGCCGACAGCGCCGCACTGACTCGCGAACTCACCCGGGTATCCGAACTACGGCGGGAAACGGGACAGCCCGTGTTCGAGATCATCGGCCAGGGCGACGGCGCGGCGGTCGCGCGGGCGGCTCGTGACCAGCTGCCCGAACGGGCCGCCGGCCTCCGAGAACTGCCTGCCGCGCAGCCGCCGGCCTTCGACCTCACGGACTATTCGGCGCCGCCGGACGCCGGTATCCCGGGCCCGTCGCGAGGCGAATTCGAGAATCCGATCGCCGGGGCGACCGGCGGCGGCGAACAAGGCGGCGTCACCGCGCTGTTGCGACTGCTGGCGGAGCAGAGCCGCTGGGCAGCAGCACTCGACGATGCCGCGGAGGTCGCCCGGCTCGCGGCCTTGGTCGAATGCCTCAATCGAGCACACCGAGCGGTTGCGGTGCAGCCCGCCGACTCCGGGGCGCTGCCGAGTGTCCGCCCCTTGGCACTGCCCGTATCGGTTGTCGGCGATTCCCGTTCGTTCGTCCTGATCGGCGATCTGATATCGCCGAAGGAGGTCACGGTGTTCGTCACCGCGACCGAACCGACGCCCGAAGCGCTGCGGTCCGGCCTGCACTCGCTTCCCGCATCATTGGGCGATTCCGGCACTCGGGCGGCCGCCGTCTGGCAAGGGACCGATCCGGCGGTCCTGGCCGGCGACCTGCGCAGGCTCGCCGAAGCACTGCCCACCGAAAGCATTCGCCTGGTGATCGTGGGGGAGAGCAGCGAGCTGGTGCGTCTCGCGCTGGACGACGATCAGCTGGCCGCGCAGGGAAGCCGCTTCGCGGTCGGCGACGACGCCGATCCGAGCCTGTCCGCCGAGGAGATCCTGCTCGCGGAACTGCTCGGCGACTGGAACCCGGATTCTCCGGTGGAGCCGAAGTTCGCGGCGCGCACCACCACCGGAGACACCGGACGGCAGCGCGTCCTGCCCCGGATACCCGGTCTGCACGCGACAGCGGAGGCGGACGCTCTCTGGCGCAAGAGATTCGGCTCGGCGGCGGTCCTCTCACCGGACAACTTCCTGGTGAACTGGGTGGATCTGAGCCGGAGCGACCGGTGGACACTGGTCGAAGGCGCACCCGAGAAGCTCGTGGAACAAGCGGGGGTTCCGGCACGCTGGCGCAACCGCGCGAACCGGATGCTGCTGGCTCGCCATATCGCCGAGCTGGAGGTGCAGCACGCGGCGGGAATGCTCACCGGGGCGGACGAGCGGCGCCTGGAATCCCTGCGGCAGCTGGTTTCGGACCTGCGCCAGGCCGAAGCGATGGCGGCGTCGCTACCCGGGCATCCACCGGTTCACGTCCTGTCGCTGGGTCTCGGCGAAGCCGGCCGGCCCGCCCGCCTGGCCGTCGCCTTCGGCGATATCGATACCGCGCGCCGGATCAGCGTGACTGTCGCTGGACGGGCCGGCGGCGAATCCTTGGTGAACGCGATGGTTTCCGCGACTGAGGCCTTCCTGCCCTACGGCAACCGCGTGACCGTGGCCTACCTGGGCGCGGATACCGCCGCCGCGGTGGCGGGCGACGAGCTGGTCACCGATATCACCATGCTCATGGAAGCCCAGCTCCACTACCGCAACCCGATACTCGGTGCGCGGATGGCCGGGCTCGAGGTGGTGGCACTGACCCCGGGTCACGATATCGTCGCGGCAGCTCACCGTCGCTCGACCTCCCTGGCCCGCTACCTCGACATCGAATGGGACGAATCAGGTTTCGCGCCTCTGCGCGACCTCGCCGCCTACCGTCTCCCGGACACCCATGAACTGCCGAAGCTGGACCATGAGCTGGAGGGCGAGGAAGCCAACTGCACCACGCTGATCGGCAACGCGCAGCGCGAACGCTGGCCGCACCTGAACCTGCGGCGCGCCGACGATGTCGGCGCCGCGGGTCGAACGGCCGACCAGTTCTCGGCTTTGCTGCGGGCGGGATGGCATCCCGAGGCATTCCGGGCGGACCCGGACGGTGTGCGCACCGCGCACGACAAGATCGCCGACGAACTGCGGCGGCTGGGACCGGGAGCCACCGCCGCGGTGGTGGACGAGTACCGCCCGTTCGACCCGGCGCGCCCGGAAGCCGTCGGCGCGCATGTGCGCGAGATGTTCCTCGACACCGACGGGCAGGTGAAGTGGCGGGACTGGATCAAACGCGACCAGATCGACCGCGACGCGATCGAACGCCCCGATCCAGCGGAGATCGAGTACCCGCACACCGAGGGTGCGGTTCAGGGCCAAGGCTTCGCCAACTACGCGATCTTCCGTCATCCCGACGGTACGGCCGTCGTCGACTATGACCCGAAGATCGACGCGCTCGCACCGAAGCCGCTCACGCACATCGGCCGTGCGCAGCCGGAGGGCGATGCGGATCCCCCGGACGGGCACCGGGAATCAGGCGGGAACGCCGCGGGCCGCGGGCCGGACGAGAATCCCACAGCCGGTGAGGGCACGGCGACATGGGCGGTACCGACGTCTCCCCGGCCCGCGAACTCCACGGCCGCTCCCGGCCGGGTGAGCCCCGAATTCGCGGCGGCGTACAGGCGGCCGGGAGCTGAACGCGACAGTCGCTTCGAGCGGTTCGCGCCACGGCGGTTCGTTGCGGCGCTGCGTGACCTACTGAGCCGGGACGATCCTGCCGGGCTCCCGGCACGGCTCGTTCCCCTGGTGCGCGACCTGCTGGATCCGGCGGGAGAAATCCGGCCGGCGGACGCGGCGGCCGGAATCGGCGAAGCCGGTTCGCTGGTCGCCGAGTCCCGGGACCGCGGGCGGATCGCCGCTCAACTGTGCGCCGCGGCGCACGAACTGGGCATATCGCCCACCGAGCTGGTGCGATACGTGCCGCCGCTGCGCGATGTCGTGGGCGCTCTCCCGCCGGCGCTGGTGGATGTCTGGTCGCGGGCCGAGTTGCTGGCGCAGACCGCGGCGCCGGAGACGAACCGGGCGGCGGCGTCACATGCGCAATGGCAGCAAGCGGCCGAGGTGTTGGGCCTGGTCGACGAGCAGGCGGAAACAGCGGGACTGGGCGTGCAGCTCTTGTCCGCGCGATTCGTCCCGGACACCCGGGCGGACGGTGCGCCGGCCGGTGCCGACGGCCGCGTCCAATTGCTGGTCGCGGTGGGGGATAAGGGTGACGACGACACCGGTGTGCGAAGTGTGGACACGGCGGACACCGTGCTCTGGCATCAGCCCGCCACGGTCGAAGAAATACTCGGCGAACCCGAGGGCGGCGTATCGGACATCCTGTATCACCTCGAGCGCCGGAAACAGGAGAACCCGTCGGAACACGCGGCCCTGGTGTTCCTGCTCGACGTCGATCCGACACCGGATCCCGCGGACCCGGCCCAGCGGCCGATAGTACGGTCGCGGCGGCAGCGCACGGCGGTGGACGCCGAGAATCTCGCGACAATGGTGGTATCGCTGAACGCGGTACGTGAGGTCGGGACGGGCCATCGGCCGACAGTCTTGCTCGTCGGTGACGACACCGGCACGGATACCGTGCGCGCCGTGGCCGAACTGCCGGGTATGCGGGGCGAGTTCGACGGTGAGCCGCGCCTGGGTGATCCGTTCCTCTACCCCTTCGAGCCGCACTTGGCCGAGCTGGAACGGTCCGTGCCCGCGGAGCCGGGTACCGAACGCGACCAACGGTTGGCGGAGTTGCAGCGGTTGCGCGAGATTCTGCGGGACTTCACGAAGGAGTTCGCCGAGTTCGGAGAGCCGAGCCGAGCGTCGCTCGGGTGGGGCGGCCGGGCCGAGCTGGTACTGGGCGATCCCGAGTCCGCGGGCCGGATCGAGATCCACGCGGTGGTGGGACGGAAGAACCCGGTATCGCTGGAGGACACGCTGTCCCACGTTCTCGACCAGGAGCGGAGACGGACCGTCGAGGACCGCGAGGAGGGCGAAGACGGGATCGCGTCGCTGGTATGGGCGGGCCCGGATCTCGCGGCGTTCGTCGGCCGGGTGACCGAGTTGCTGGAGTCGTCGTACAACGCCGGACAGAAGCCCGAGGTCGTGTTCCGGGGAGCTGATGCCGACACCCTGCGCGAAGGCGACCCGGATCTCGGAAGGGCATTGATCTCGATCGCGTTCGTGGAAGTCGAGCAGCGTGCCCGCGCACTCGCCGGCCTGCGCACGACCGGCGACGCACTTGGAATCGACACAACCGAACTGCTGGACCCGGATTCGCCGGCTCGCCAGGAGCTCATGGCGCACTACCGTTCGCTGCTGTCGGTGATTCCCGCACGCTACGGGATCTCCGCGGACCTGATCACCGATCCGGCGACGGCCGGCCGAGCGTGGCAGGATCTGCGGGCTGCAGTCCGGACCGTGCCCAGACCACAGGTGTCCGGACCCGTTTCCGACGAGGTGATCGATTTCAGGTTCCACGCCAGCACCCCCGAGACCCGTGAGTTCAACCAGTTCGCGATCTTGTCCGGCATGCTGGATCAGTTACGGACCGTCGAACGCGCCGATACCCGGCTGGCGCAGCTCATCGGCCTGGAAGGCGCCCTGCGCGACACTGCCGCACGTGCGCAGGAGCGCCCCGGCACCCGAACCGTGTTCGAGTATTTCGCCACGGCCGCCGCCACGCTCGACCAGGTCGGGAATAAGACCCACGGCGCGCGGTTGGCGGTGGTACTGGATCGGGTGGACAGTGCCGGTGGTCGCCCGGCCGTGCGGAACAGTGCGCGGCTGCGCATGCTGAACGATTTGTTCGACAGTCTCCTGGCCGAGGTGTCGAGGTCGGCGGGCGAACAGCGGGCACCGGCGCCGATCCGTCTCGTCGATATCGCGTCGCGGGCGCTACAGGATGAAGGCCGGACAGCGCTGGTGGATGATGTGCAGGGCGGCCTGCGCACGGCCGCGCTGCGGCGGTCGTCGGCCGAAGAGCGCTATCTGGCCGTGCGCGACGAGCTGGTCGCCCGATTCCCGGCCGAGTCGGAGTACGCGGGACCCGTACCGGCGCCGATCGATCCGGTGCGGATCGCGGTCCGGATGGGGCAGGTCGTCGGAGAGGGAGCGAACTGGCGGGAACGTGTCCGTCTGCTCGACGAGCTGCGTACCGCGGCGGAGCAGTTCGCAGCCTGGGACGCGCGGTTCGACCGATGGCGGGCAGCGGCCGACGCGCTTGAAAAGGCCGCGGTCGCGCGGGCCGCCGCCGCCATCATGGGCCAGGACGAGAAAGTGGTCGAGTACCGTCGGCGCCTGGACCGAAGCGCGGCGACGGTGGCGCGGCTGGCGGCCGAGCCGGAGCCGGGACCGAGCCCCCTGCGCTCGGGAACACTGCGCGGCACCGCATCGGAGACCGCTCAGCGAACACCCCTGCCGACCGTCGGCGACGGCGCCGTGGGACCGAACGCGGCACAGCTCGCACACGGCCTCGGCGATATCCCGAAGATCTGCGCGATCGAGATTCTGCAGTTCGCGCAGCTGTGCGGGTTCGAAATCCAGGGCGAGATCCCCTCGCTGCTCGACGAACAGATCCGATTGAACGGATTCGGCCCGGTCGAGTTCGCGAAACTGCTGGGCGCTCATTGGGAACCGGAGCCTTTCGCATCGCTGGAAGCGATGCGGGCCTTGGCCGCCGACGGCATGACGGTGTTCGGCGCTGTCGAGAACGGTCCGGCGGGCGCGCACGCGTTCCAGCTGTCTCTGCGCGACGGCCAGGTGTGGGTGCACGAGCGCCGGGGAGACCAGGTCATCGATGAGCCGTTCGCCCGGTGGAAGCAGCCCAGCGGCACATTCCACGGCATGGTGTTCGACGCCCGGCGCAAACCACTGCGGCCCCTGCTTCCCGGACAGGAGCCGGGCGGCAGCTACCCGAAGACGCCACTCGCGGGCATGGATCCGGTCGGCGGCGCGGAACCGGAGTCCGGAGCCGAGCCCGGGGCGTCCGAAGCGGACGGCAGCGACACTTCCGATACGCCGGGTGCGATGCCCGGTGCGGGGGTGCCACGTCCGACCCCGCTGACGATGGCGGCCCGGCTGGGTCGGTCGGGTGTGGTGCCCGATGCCGCGGTGCGGCGTCCGACCCCGATGACGATGGCGGCTCGGCTGGGCCGCAAAGGAGTTGTCGCCCCGGCCGGCGAGGGCGGCTCGCGCGACGGTTCCGTCGAGAAGCCGGCCACCGGAGCCGGTCCGGGCACGCCATCGACGGACGGTGTCGTCGCCGTGGCCTTGAACGACGAGAACTTCGCTGCCGCGCACGTCCGTATGGTCTATGCCCTCAAATGGCTCGCCGTGCACGAGGTATACGCCCGGCACGGTGTCGCTCCGACCCTGACGGCGCGGCTCGGCGCCGGCGGTATGGAGTTCGGGATGGCCATCGATCACTGGCCGGGGGCTTTTCCGGATGCCGCCGTGGACGATCCGGTTGCCACTGCCCTCGTGTGGGCGTTCCGCAAGTTCGTTCCCTACGGCGAACCGATCAGGGCAATGCGCAGTGTCACAGTAGTCAACGAGGGCACGGGCCCGGGAACGCTGCGGATGGCTTTCTCGGAATTCCTGCTGTACCGCGAGTTCGGTTCGCCTTTCACCGCCACGCCCGAGATCGCCGCCGCGGTTGCCGACCTGGTGACTCCCCGCCGACTGGAGGCACTGGCGGCGGCGGTACCGGATTCGCCGCATCGGGCGTCGCGGGTTGCGGCACTGACAGAGAGCGCCGATGTGCTGCGCGCTGTTTCCGGTAGCTCGAGCCCGGTCGCGGCAGCGCTGGAACCCGATACCGCGCTGCTGGTCTGGACGGTTCCGGTTGTGGGCCGACACGATCCGTCGATACCGGACGAGCCCGTTCTCCTCAGGGTCGACTACCCGGAGTCGGCATGGAATGAAATGCGGCCGTCACGACGGATGGGGAAGGGGCCGTTCGCGCCGCCGTACCGGATCAAAACCCTGCCCGGTCACCCCACGCTCACCGCGCCCCCGGGCGCCGCGCCGGAGGTTTCCGTCGTGCCCCCGTGGGCTCGGGCGCGGCGGACTCCGACTACGTCGGCCCCTCCGCGCGGCGGCGCGCGAGCCGACCTGGCCGCCGCGGACGGGGCAGCCGGATACATGGTTCCGCGACGGCTGCCCAGTCTCGTGCCGACGTCGTTCCGTCGGACCGCGCGGGATATCGAGCGATCCAGCCTGTTCGCGCGTCGGCGCGACGAGTTGGCAGCCGAACTCGGCGTGCCGTGGCACGAAGCGACCGAGCAGTTGGCCGCCGCCCGTACGGAACTGGCCTCGAGGCTGGGCATCGAAGCGGTCCATCTGCGTTGGCCGGATCTGCTGTCCGAATCAGTGCGCAAGGTCGGCGGTCTGTTCACCGCGTCGGACTGGGACCGGGTTGCGCGACTGGCGCCGCCCGACCTGTTCGTCCGGATACGGAATCTGCTGGCTATCGAAATCGTGCTGTCGGCGACGGATCGGGTCGCCCCCGCCGAGCCGTCGCTGCCCGGCGCCGACGCCTGGCGCAAGGTCTCGCGATCACAGCAGGAGGTGGCGGAGCAAGCACTTCTCTTGTTGCTCGCCTCGCTCGGTGAACGGGATCCGGACGAGGCCAGGCCGTCCGTTTCCGCGGCCGATGTTTTGCGACAACTCGTCGACTCGGCCGGGGACTCGGATTCCGCCGCCGAGTTCGCCGCGGTGGGCCGGGTCCTGCGGCTGATCGAACTCGAAAACGCGTCCGACCGCACACAACCCGACGAGGCGGCCCGCAAGCTGGACCACGCGTTGGTCGGGTCCTTGACCGAGGGCATCGGTACCGTGCACGACACGGCCGGTGAACTTCCTTGGTCGGAGTACCCCGGGCTGCGGGAAGAGCGTGCTGCCGCGGCCCGCGAATTCGTCTCCCTGTTGCGCGCGGGCCTGGCGGGCAGCGCCGCAGCCCGGGCGAACCCGCCGGTCGACATGACCGTCACTCCGGATACGTTGACGGTGGCCCTCGCCCAGCAGATACGCGATCTTGCTCGCCTTCCCCGGGGGCGTCGCGATCCGAGCCTGCAGCGGCTCGCGGCCGCAGCGGAGAAATTCCTGGGTGCGCATTGGCGAGCGGCTACGTTCCTGCCCCGGCTGCGCTGGGCGGGGGAGACGGCACGGCTGACGGCCGTGCTCAGTGAGCTGGGGCCGCTGGCGGTTTCCGGAGAACGGTTCGCCACCTTGTCGATGCCGGGCAAACTGGCGATAGCGCAGACCGAATATGCCGCCGGTGCCGTGCTCCTGAGGAACAAGCGCGCCGCCCTGGAATACGCCGGACGGCGTCTCATCTCCGGCGACGGGGCCGCGGTCGTCACTACCGAGGCCCTGGCGGTGGTCGGCCGACTCCCCAACGCGGTCGCCGCGTCCGCCAGCGCCGAGCGATTCATCCCGGGGAGCGGCAGCCCTGACTGGGAGGTCGTCACCGGCCCGGCCGAGGGATTCGACGGGCAGCCGCAGCTGTATCTCCGAATTCCGGCGGGGACCAGAGTTCGCTGGAACACCGAGCGGGGGCGTCTGGAAATTCACGACGACCTGCAATGGTCGGTGACCCGCTCCTTCATCGACGCGGCCGGCCGACTACGCGCCTACGGGATCGCCGAAGCCGCCGGCGCCACGGAGCCGGGGACGCAACAGCGTGGTCCGCGGGAAACCGGCCGGATCCGGGCATCCGATCGCGGTTCGGGGGCGACCGGCCCGACCCGTTCCGCGCGCGAGCGGGCCGAGCGGGCGAAAGATCGCGGTGCGCACCGGGCGCGATTGGCCCACGATCTCGAGCGCGCCCGGGAACGCGAGGACCTGAGCGCGCTCGTCCGAGCGATTCTCGACTCGCTACCCGCATCCGAGCGCCGGCCCGGGGACCATCGGGAAATCGTCGCCACGCTGCTGGGATACCGCCCGTCGGCAGCGCCGTCCGCCGTCCGGGGCGACTGGCTGACCACAGCCCGGTCGGCGGCATTGACCGGGGTTTTGGCGACACTGCGGGACAAGGGGGTCGGGCCCCGCGAGCGGAACATGCTCGTGGTCGCCTTCGGGAGGTTCGCGGCGGCCGACTCGAAGTTGCTGAACGCCGACCTCGCCGGCGCTGTGCGGATCACCTATGAGGCGAACGCGCTCGTGGAACGGATCATTCGGCAGCGTACGCGCACCCCTCTCACCGAGGGTTCGGATCCGGCGCCCACCGAACCACCGCCGAAAGACGGCAAATGCGCGGTGCTGGCCGGGCAGGCAGCCAACGACTATTACGGCCGCAGGCGGCGCGCCGGGCGAGTCGTCGCCATGCCCGAGGTCGCTATCGATGACGAGGGCACCCCGGGCGCCGCACTGTCCTGGCTGGCGAACGGACATGCCGACTACCGGGGCGACGGTGTGTCCGGCCACGAGGCGATCGCCGCACGGCTGTTGGGCGCCGAACCCGGGCAGGAACCCACCGAGCAACAGCGCATGCGGAACCAGGGCCGCGGCATGCTGGTCGTCGACACCTATATCGGTGACGTCGATTCCGAGCCCCGCTCGCACGCGTACCTGGTGGTCAACCACCAGGGCGTGCTGCTGAAATTCGACTACAGCGCCGGTGAGAGCGGCGAATTCGTACCCGGCCACGCCGAAGGTCTGGTGGCGCGGACCCACGGCATCGAACTCGACACGGACGGCAACCCGGTCCGGCCGCTGATCGACGACGACGGCAACGAGGTGATCGCGTCCGAACCGGCCCCTGACCTGTCGCCCGCAGAGCGGCGACGCCGTCGGCTGGGAAATATCACCGGCCGGGCCGAGGACGACGGACACCGGGGCGAATCCCGGCCCACCGGCAGGACGGGCGATCGCACCGCCGCGGGCGGCCAGAACGAGCAGACACCGGCGGCATTCGACGATTTCGTGTCCGTGCGGGAACTGTTCGCTTCGAACAAGCCCTACCGGCGGTTGTACATCTCCAACGGAGTCACCGCGCTCGGCGACGGCATCCAGCAGTCGGCCCTGCCGTTGCTGACCCTTCAGCTGACCGGTTCGCCGATGGCCGCGGGGCTCACCACCTTCGCGACCTACGTCCCGAGAATTCTCTTCGAGATCCCCGCCGGCTATTTCGCCGACTTCACCGACCGCCTGAAGATGATGATCGCCGCGCAGTGGGTCGGCGCGGGCGGCATGCTCGGCGCTGGTGGGGCAGTGTTCTTCGGCGCTTCGGACCTGTCGACGATTCTCACCGCGACGACCCTGGTCGAGAGCACCGCGGCCGTGTTCTATATGCGCGGACTCGGCAGCGCCGTACTGGATCTCGTCACCCCGGCGCAGCGCTCCGCCGCGAACCAGATGTCGGTGCTCGAAGGGTATGTCACCGGTGCCGGCGCGCGGGCGGCCGGCGCTGCGCTGTTGGGCGTGCACGTGACAGCTCCGTTTGTGGCGAACGGCCTATCGTACGGCTGGAACCTGGGCGCACTCGCACGAATGCGGGACTCTTTTCCCCGGCATATACCCCGCGAGCACAGCATCCGCAGCCTGGTGACGGATCTCGGGGCCGGCGCTCGAGCGGCCTGGCGGGTTGAGTTCCTGCGGCGGTACACCGGGACCACCCTGTTCACCAACGCGGCCGCCGCGGCACTGAACCTGCGGGCCGCGGCGGTGGTCGAGCAGTCGGCACTACCGGGCTGGGTGGCCGGACCGGTGCTGGCCGCGGGTGCGGTGGGTGCGGTGGCCGGCGGACTCCTGCCCCGCCGCCTGTTCGACAAGATCGATATCGACACGCTCTACCTGGGCGCGCTGGCCGGCTTCACCGGATCCGCCGGGATCCAAGCGGTGAGCACGAATCCGTTCCTGACGGCGGTCGGCAGCTTCGGTTTCGGAATGTTCGGTGTGGGGATGAACGCCCGGATCCTCGGCCACCAGCAGGAATTCATTCCCCGTGACCTGTTCGGGCGGGCGGTCAGCGTGGGCAGCGCGGTGATGGGAACCGGTTCGGCCGCCGGTGCGCTGCTCGGTGGCGCGCTGTTGTCCGCGCACGGCGTCGACGTCGCCGGCTGGATGCCCGCCGCCGTCGTCGGCGCGGCCGCGGGCGGCATCGGAATGCGCAGCCTGATCAAACAGTGGCGCGGCATGTTCGGGTTCCGTTGGCGTGGGGAGGCCATCCGCGCTCCTCGGGAAGCGGGGCCCTTCCCGAGGACCATCGAACTCGACTCGAACGCGACCCGAATCGTCGTTCCCGCCGCCCCGCCCGGCCCGGCGGGTGAAAAGCCGGTCCGGACAGTCCGAGTCGGTCGCCTCCTCGGTAACGATCCGGCCGTGCGCGCCGCACACGAGGCCGGCGACCGGCTCGAACGCCTCCGCGCCGAGTCCGCGCGTCCCGCGCATCTGCGCGGCACTCAGCACACGATGTGGGCCACCACCGACGGTATCGCGTACCGCCTCTACTGGAACAGCGGCCGGTATTCGCCTCTCGCGCGGGCCGCCCATACCGCCGTGAACAGTGCCCGCCGATCCGGACCGAACCCCGCGCTGCGGCCGCCGGTGGACGGTAGGGCCGAGGTGGCCGGGCACGCATCGCCGGAGTGGAAGGACCGGCACAGCACGGACCGGCGCAATGCCGAGGCCGAGGCGGTGCTGGCCGCGGGGAGAGTCGTTCCCGAACTGGGCGAAGAGGTCTGTGAACTGGTGGTGAAATCCGCCGCGCTCACCGCGCGCATCACCGAACTCCGCATGGCCGGGTGGACATTCGAATACGGACCGCCCGGAGCCGGCAGCTACGCGGATCGGGATCTGCGGGCGATCGTCGTGGACGGAAAGTATCGAGACGCGCACTTCGCCCCGAAGACGGTGGCGGTGCTCGCCGAAGAGTCGGCGCTGGCGACCTTCGACAGCCCGGTCCGGGAATCCGGCTACCAGGGCGGGCCGGTCGAGGAATGGATCGAGGCCCTGGTCGTCGAGCGCCTGCGGGCCGAGGCCGAGGCGAAACTGTCCGCCGTCGCGGATATGTGGGAGGTCGAGCGCGGCGGCGGCCCCTACATTCCGGCCGGCGGGTCGTACTTCTCGAGGTACGAAGCGATCTACGAACAGATGATGGAAGGCTCCCTCACCCGGGACGAGGCCAGGAACCAGGTCGCCCGGATGCGCGACGGGAATGATATCGGGCAGGACACGACGCAGACCTTCGACGAGTACTGGCGTACCCGTTACACCCGGCGCAACCCCGAATCGGCCCCCACCGCGATGCAACTGGGGGAGATCGCCTATCGCGTGCTCGCCGAACACAATGCGGCGGTCGCGGCCGTCTCGGAAACGATGGCTGCTGCGGGGGCGGTCGGCGCCGCTGTGGCCGCGGCGGCGCCGACCCGCCGGTCGGGATCGAACTCCGGCGGCGCACTGTTCCCGAGCGAAGCGCCCGGCCGGCATTCCGCCCGGTTCGGTGGTTCGGGAAGGTCGCGGACCGTGCGTGGCGCCGGCCCGCTCGATCTTCCGCCCGCTGCGCCCGCTGCGCCCGCTGCGCCCGCTGCGCCCGCTGCGCCCGCTGCGCCCCGCTCTCCGGTCGGCGAGGGTCCCCGTTCCCGCACGGCCGGGGGCGACGGACACGGTGAACATGCACCGATCACGGCCGGTGAACCGCCGGGCGGGCCGCGTAACTGCGCGCCGGGCGTGGTGCGGTTCATCGCGGATTTCGTGCGCCGGGTCTCCGGCCGCGAACTCGGCACGCTGGCCGACGACGCGCAGGTCCGGGCCCGCGGAGTTCCCAAGGGCGACTTCGCGGATGCGCTGGGCGCGGTGTGGACACGCGATACGGTGTTATTCGATTCGCTAGGGGACGCAGTCGATCTCGTTCGGCGGACCCGAGGTGCGGTCGCCGGGGTGATGCGGTTCGGGACACGTGGCGACCATGCGTTCGGTGTGGCGATCGACGACAAGGGTCGCGTGGTGGTGCACGAGGTCGTCGACGGGGCGGAGCAGAAGTGGGTGGGCGAGAGACGGATCCGGAAATGGCTCGCCGATCGCGAGGGCCTGGCGGTGACCGCGACCCTGGGGATCGTCGTCGACCACAAAGGCAGTCTGGTGCGGCTGGGCCGGGGTGCGGGCAAGGACCTGGTCGCGGCACATGATTCCGAAGACGGTTACATCACCGGCCTCGTCCGGGAACGGCCCGGCCCGGCACGGCCCGCCGGGCCCGGACTCACTTTCGAAACGCAGCAGCCCTGGCTGGGGTTTCATCATCCGGATGACGATTCGCCCGGACAGTGGGGCGCCGGCCGGTCTGCTGACGCGAGCGGCCGGAATGAACTCCACGTCAGCTCGTTCCGGCCACTCGGCGCCGTAGACGACCCCCGGCCCGAGCTGCCGGACGATATCGTCGGGGAGCTGCTGCTCCGAGCCTTGCACAACGACGATATGCGGCAAGGTTTCAATAATTTCAATTACGCCCTCCCGGAGCTCGGCTGGTTCTTCCGGATGCGCAAGCCGTCCGTCGGTGTGGATCCGCGCATGTTCATCGAGCACGAACTGCTCCAACTCATGGCCGAGTTCGGGGTCGACAATGTGCCGAAACCGTATGCGGTGAAGACGAATCTGATCGTGCCGGGCCGCTGGGTGGCCACCGAGTCCACGCCGATCGTCCTCACCGATATGCTGCCCGGTCGTCAAGCGACCCCGGCGGATTTCTACGCGCAACAGGAACAGGTCATGGCCGGGTTCCGGCGGCTGTGGCGGCAGACGGACCAGATTCCGGTATCGGCCGTGCGGCCGCTTCTTCAGGGGGATGTGCCCGAAAGCGGAGATCCCCGTGAGTTCTTCCGGTGGGTGATCGATATCCAGCGGCGCCTGTTCCATTCGCTGCTCGAAGACGACGACGTGGCCGATCTCTTCCACCGGGCCGAGATCCCGGACACCTTGTTCGATGTCGTCGATCGGATGGTCGACGACGCGGAACCCGAGCGGTCCACCGTGTTGCACGGCGATATCATTCCGCCGAACGTCCTGCTCGGCCCGTTCGGCGTGGTGGACTGGGATCTGGGGTTGTGGGGACCGCGATCCTGGGACAAGGGAATTCTGCATCAACGCGGCGTCGCCGGGTATCTGAGCACCGCCGAGATGACCCCGAATGTCAGGATCGCGCTCGGGATCCTGCACGCACAGCGGCTGGCCCACGATACGGCCCCGGCCTTCCTGGGACGGGTTTCCGATCCGAGCCGGGATACGACGTACATGGCCAGTTTCGCCGCCGTCCGGGAGATGCTGGACAGACCCACCCGAGGCAGTGCTGAGCTGGTCAGGAAAGTGATGGGGTCAGGAGATCAGCTGCGCACCGGCGTGCACAGCCAGCCCACTGTGCGGACCGTGGTCCTGCGTACCGAAGGTCTGAATTACGACGAGGCCGATATCGTCTTGGTTGCGGAAGAGGTCAGAGCGCTCATCAGGGCGGAGATGAAACTCTGGCCGGGGGTAAAACGCAGTGTGGCAGGCCTTGCCGTCGAGATGACGGTCAGGCACGTATTGCGCAACTCCGGCGGTCGGTCCGTACTGATGCTGGTGAGCACGAATGAACCCTGGTGGAATCGGGTGGCTCGAATAGTAGTCTTCCACCAGGGTGCGGAGATGCCGCCGGTCGATCTCTCCTCGCCGGTACTCGACTGGGTCGGTGAGCTCGAGAACACCCGGCTCGAGAACAACGCCGAAGGGTGGACCGGTTCACTCAGTTTCGTGATGCGCATGCGGTATTTCGGCGACTTCAGCTCGGACAAGGTGCTGGTTTCCCGGGCGAGGACCGATGCCCTTATCGGCCGGCCCGGCGTACTCGGCCCGGAGTTCCCGGCGCGCCGATACCGGACGCTGGGCGGCACCGAGGGCCGTGCCCTGACCGGCGCCGAGGCCCAGCTCCTGATCGAAACGGCCGCCGAGATACGGGTGGCGAGGATGGAGGGTGCGCGCCGCTACTGCCTCACCGTGGGGGACGGGTTCTGCGTGGTCGGCGATCTCGCGGATCGCGCGGCCGCCGCGGTCCGCGGGCAATGGGAGGGCCGGGAACACAAACTGCTCGCCGTGCTGGATCGCCACGGTGTGCGGCGGGTTCCCCGTCCGCTGTACCGGCTGGAGACCGAAGACGCGGGCACGGTTCTCATCGAGGAGCGCATGCCCGGCCATCCACTGGCGTTCCTCGATCGCCATCTGGTGACGACAGAGTTGGTCGCTCCGGTCGACGAACTGCTCGAACAGCTCGGTGCCGTACCGCTGTCGGACCTGCCGGGTGAAGTTCGGGTGGCGACCGACGCCGAGCAGTTGCTGCGGTCGCTGATCGCCGCGGAGATGGAGGCACTGGACGCGAACCTGTCGCCGACCTCGCGGGAGCGGTTCAGTGTGCCCGATCAGCCGTTCGCTCCGATACTCGCGCAGGCAGCGACCCTCCGGCAAGATCGCTGCCAACTGATTCCGGCGCTGACCTTCGACAACATCCTGTTCACGAACGGTCGTGTCTCCGGGTTCACCGGGTGGGGATCGGCCATGTGGGGCACCCGCGATCTTGCCCTGGCGATGCTGGGCGTCTCACTGGAAACGCCCGCCGCCACCCCGTCCCAAGCCGTGTATCAAGGCTACCTGCGTATCAGCCGGCTGCTGCGGGCGATGACGGCCGCGGACTCGGAGCCGATTGCGCAAGCCCAGATCTCGGATCTGCGGTTCGCGCGGAGTATCTGGTCGGCTCCGGTGGACGAACTGCCGGGGCGATTGGCCTCACGCTGGGGAGATCTACCGCTCGGCCGCGGCGAGGACAGAACCGGAGCCGCGCAGGAGTCCGGCGGCTTCCACTACCGCCCCGTCGACGACGACGACGATTTCGACAAGCTACCCGTCCGGGAGCAGACCCGGCAGGCCGAGTTCGAAATCATCGGCGGCACAGTGGAGCTACGGACCGAAGCCGAGGCGACCGAGTATCTTCGCCAGGTCTTCGAAGGTGACCGTACCCAGGTGCTGCCGCACGACGCGCTGGTCGTGTTCGAACTCGACCCCGGCGCTCCGGACGCAGATGGCTCGGATGGGATGCGCGACCGTACTCGTACCGAACCGGAGAATCGAACGGCTGTCCTGTTCTACGACGAATACGAAGCGGCCGGGCCCCGCACGGCAGTGGTGCGGGTGCCCGCCGGGACGCCGGTGCGAGTGACCGAATCGAGCTCTGGCAGAACATCTCTCGTGTTGACCGAGGGACTGCGTTATCAGGTGACCCGGGTATTGACCGAGTCCGCCGGACGACCGTCGGTCTACGGTTTCGGTTCTCCCGGGCTCGCGCCTCGAGCTACCGTGGAGCCGCTCGTCTCGTCGGCGATCGAGGTGCGGACCCGGATCGGGCTGGATCACTTCGCGGTCCCCGACTACCGCCCCCTCGGCGGCACCCTCGGCGAACGCCACATGTCGGATGCCGAAGCAGAGATTCTGGTGTCGTACGCGGGACTCGGGGCGAGCCGCTGGGACGGCTCCTTCCACGGCAGCCGCAGGCTCGGCGGTCTGACCGTGCGCATCGAGGACGGTCCGGTAGCCCCTGGCGCGCACCCCCGGGGTTTCTCCGCTGTACGGGTCCTACCGGCGATCAGGCAATTCGTCACCATGGCAATCCCCGAGTTGCTGCATACGGCCGCGGATGTGGCGGTCCCTTCCGTCGACGGAATGGACTCGGTGACCGTAGCCGTCTGGCGCCGCATGCGCGGGGCACCGGTTCGCGCCGAGGAGCTCCGGGACCCGACCGGAATCGTCGGCGATATCGAAACCCTGCTGGCGGAGCTGAAAACAGTGCCGCACGCGGTGCTGACCGAGCTGAACGACGGTCCGCTGGAGCCGAATGACACCGCCGGATTCCTGCGCGGCCGGGTCGCTGCGGCATTGTCGGCGCACCAGGAGTTCCGCGACGATTCCGCGGCGTCGCGGACGCTGGCCGCGGTCGGGGTCCCGGCAGAGCCCTACGCCGTCGTGCTGACCGCCGCGGACACCATGGCGAGCGCCGAACTCCAGCTGATCCACGGCCGCCTCGTCCCGGAGAGCGTCCACGTGATCAGTGGAACGGTCGTGGGGTTCAACGGCTTCGATTCCACGCAGCGCGGCGATCCGGACTTCGACCGGGCCACGTTCGGTTACCGGCCCGGCGCGGAATCGTTGCGTTTCCCGCAGGCAGGCCCGAACGCCCGCGTCTACGACGATCTGCTCCGGATCTCGGACACGATCGAGACCATTGTCGCGCTGTCCCGGGGACAGGTGGATCCGGAGCTGCGGGCGCAGACGCTGCGGGACACGGCCGCGAACCTGACCCGGCTCCGGCGGCTGTGGGGTGACCGGAGCGAATCGGTGACCAGCGTCGACGATCTCGTCCGAGCCCTGGGAACCGAAGACACCGACTCCGCACCCGCTGATCGCGGCACGCCGTCGACCGATAGCGAACGGGATGGACTCGGGAGGTACGCGCACCCATCCAGTGACGGAAATCGAGATGACGACGGTCCGGCGGCGGAGCAGCCGACGGCCGTCGATGACACGACACAGGCAGAGCCGTCCGAGAGTGTGCCCGGGCCGCAGACGGGCCCGGCACAGCACGCCTCGCCCGCTGCCCGTGAGCCGGACGGCGGTGCCGCCACAGGGGAATTCGCCGACTTTCTCGAACATCTCCGGTCCGGGCGTCAGAACTGTGCCGCGCTGGTCGAGATGCGTGTGCAGGACATGTTGGGCGATGCGGGCCGTGACGTGGCCCCCGCGGACGCCGATGATCCGCGTTTCGAGACCGCGGGTATGTCGGCGGGCGAGCATGCGCGGCGGCTCGGTGCGGGGTGGTCGGCGGAGGAACTCGGCACCGGCGCCGAGGGTTTGGCCGTACTCGTGCAACGTATCCGCGCGCTGGGCGGAGTGGCGGCGGGGGCTGTGGAATTCGCTGACGCGGGTGCGCACGCTTTTGCCGTCTTCCGGGTGACCGAGGAGTTCCGGCAGCGCCACCCCGAGCTGGGCTTCGCGGTGGATGAGGTGGTGGTGTTCGACAACGCGGCGGGGGGTTGGGTGCGCGAGGCCGATGTGGAGGCGTGGATCGCGCGGCTGGACGCTGCGGGTGCGGGCGAGGTGCACAGGATCTTCTTCCGGGTGGACGGGCGTCCGGCGGTGCCGTTGGACGGCAGTGTGCCGAGGGGGGATGGTCCGCGTGGTCCGATCGCGGGGGTGCCGGACGGTCCGGGGCGCGGCCGAAATGATCCGGAATTGCTCTCGGCCGCCATCGACCTGCTCGAGACCTCTGAGGTGGACGGTACCGAGGACACCGGCGATACGCGGATGCTGGTTCGGGTACTGCAGGCCGCGCCGCCCGAGATGGTGGTCGAAGCCATGAACGAGCGTGTCGGAAAAGACCATCGGGACTGGCTTCGTCAGCGATACGGCCGGCGAGTCGCCGCCGACGCCGAGGGCAGTTCCGCCGCGGCGCGCGCGTCGGTTTCGCAGGCGGAGGCCGCCCCCGCAGCGGATGTCAGGGCGGTGGCCGAGGCGGTCGCCGCGACATTGCCGCTACCGCTGGGCAGTCTCGACCGGCCGAAACCTGCGGCCGGGTCCGCCCGGTCGGATGTCCGCGAGTACGAGTTGCTCGAGTTCCTGGTGTCCCGGCGATTCCCCGGCGAACTGGTGGCGGCCCTCGACGGGAATCTGTCCCGATTGCAGCAGGCGATAGCGGAACGGACCGGGCAGGTCGCCGAATACTGCCGACTCCGGTATCTGAGTGGGTTCGGCACCGATCGGATCATGGCGTCGATGGGTCTCGACGCCGCCGCCGTGCGCGAAATCCGGCGTCGTGCCGAGGACGAGTTGACGCGGTCGGTGCTCGACGCGATGGGCTCGTTCGAGGTGGCGTCGGCCACGGCCCGGTCCGATGCTGATGCGGCGGAGTCCGCCGGACTGCGGCCGCAGTCGGCCCGACGCGTTTTCGGCGATGTCCTGACAATTCTCGGATACGACCGAGGGAAGGACCAGGGGGAGCAAGCAGCCCTGGCGTCATTGGCGCGTGCCGTCACAGACGATGTCGCTGCTACGGCTCGATTGCGGCACGGGGAAATGCCCGAGGGAACGAGTCAGCACGACTGGTTGATATCGATCGCTCGGCTCGCCTTGCAGCGTAGGATCACCGAAAATATTCGTGCCGGTGTAGTGGCTACGCTCACCGAACTCGGGGGCGATGGGGAGCGCTCGGCCGGGCACGTGCGATTGCTCGCCCACGCGGTGGATTCGGCGCCCGTCGCGGTGATCGACTCAGTGCTCGATCACCATCTCGGCGAGAGCCGCCGTCGGTGGCTGCGGCGGCGGTTCGGGCTCCACTCGGTATCGTCGGACCCGAACCTGGACAGAGCTTCGGCGTCCGCACTGGCCGAGGCCGTGCTGGCAACACAGGCGATCTCGCTGGAACCGCTGCCGGCGCGGGCAACACCCGACTTCGCGGTGCTCCAGCTCAGGGTGGCCGAGCGGTTCCCCGCTTCGGTCGTCAAGATCTACGGTGATGACCTGGCGGGGTTGCGGACCGCGCTGGCAGCGCAGACCGGCCGTGTCGCCGAGTACTGCACTGTGCGGTTTCTGCGCAATCTGACGCCTGCAGAGGTCATGGCGTCGATGGGCCTCGACGAATCGGAAGAGAAAGCCCTGGGGCAGCGTGCCGAGGCCGAACTCTCGCGGCGGCACATCCCCCCGCAGGCGGCGCGGCGCGCAACTCGACCGGAGTTGGCGCGTGAGGCCGGAGTCAGCCACCGCGCCGTGGACACCGTGCTGAAAGGTCTCCCGGTCGGATTGGAGATCTGGTGGCGGGTGGTGGTCGCGGCTGAGCGGATCGGTTTCGTGTTGCCGGACGAGGTGTATGCCGCCCCGCTGCCCTCGGAGTCGGGTCCGTCGCGGTCGGAGCTGGCGGTGGTTGCCGGTGTCGCCCAGGACATCGTCGACAGGGTGCTTCGTGGTGACAAGGTGAGCACACAGATGTGGTGGCGAGTGGTCGAGGCGGCCGATGACATCGGATTCGAATTGCCGCCCACCGCCACGGATCTGGCCCATGCCGCAGAGGTCGAACTACCCGTTGTCATCCTGGTGTTGAACAAGAAGGCGGTGGACCCGCAGGTCCACGCTCGGGTGCTGGAGGCCGCGATTCGGATCGGATTCGATCTCGGCGACGATCTCGCGCGACCTCCGGAGATCCGGCGCCGGGTGAGCGTCGGCATCGTCGAGAAGCATGCCGGAGTGCCGCGTGGCACCGTCCGCCGCATGGCCGCGGGCGGCGCGGTCGCCGACACCGCCCGGGCACTCGTTACTGCCGCCATGGCGGAACTCGACATCGAGTTCCGCCATGGCGGCGTGGTGCCGAGGAGTGGGTTCGCACCGGAATTCGATTGGCGTGCCATGGCCGGTCTGGCCGGATTGGACGTGGAATTATTGCTCCACGTCCTCCGTGGCGGCCCGGCCCTGGCCGAAACGAGGCAAGCGGTTACCGCGGCCGCGGACCTGCTGGAGTTGACGCTCCCGCCGGAGATACCCCGGAGAATACCCAGGCGCGTCATGGCCGAGCTCGCCCTGGAGTCCGGGCTGTCGGTCGCCATGGTCAAAAGGATCCTCGACTACGGGCACGGCACACCGAGCACGAAGCAGCGGCTCATCGATGCTGCTCGCCGGAGGGAGGTGCGGTTCCCACCGGAACTGCTGCGGCAGGAACCGCCGCCCGCGCCCACCAGGATCGAGCTGGGGCGTGGCGCCGGGGTGTCGGACAATACGGTGCGGCGGATGCTCAACTACGGCGAGGGCAGCGACAAGGCCAAACGTGCCGTGATCACCACCGCTGCCCGGATCGCATTCGAGCTGCCCCCGGGACTTGCCTTATTGCTGTCCGGATGGCCTGTCGACGAGATCGCCGCGGAGGCGAAGGTACACACCGGCGTGGTTCGTGCCGTGGCGGTGAACGAAGATGTGGACCCACAGGTGCGGGAGGCGGTATTCGCTGCCGCGGAGCGGATCGGGCATCAGGCGCAACCGGTGGTGCGGTACGGGCCGGTCGCGTACGTCGACGGAATATCCCACGATCTGCTCGAAAAGCTGTTCAGCGGCTTCCGGCTCGACTACGAATCGTGGCATGAGGTCGTCGATACGGCCGACCGGCTGGGTGTCGAGTTGCCGGAGCGGGTCAGGTGGGCGCCGTTGCGCTGGCCGATCGCCGACATCGCCCGCGCCGCCGGTGTCGAAGAGGACATCGTCCGCGCGCTGCGCGACCAGCGCCGGGTGGAATCGCGACTGCGCGAACAACTGCTGCGGACGATCCGGACGCAGTTCCCCGGGTTCGTCGACCGGGTGCCGCCGGCGCCGCCGGACGGCGTGAGCCGACGCGATCTCGCCCGGGCGGCCGGTGTCTCCGAGCATGCACTGTGGCAGATGTTCGAGTCCGACCGCTACCGGTTCGCCTACTCCTCGTGGGCCAATGTGCTCGCCGCGGCCGAACGAATCGGGTTCGAGCTTCCACCAGAGTTCCTACTCGCCGAGATCATGTGGCCGGTCCGCGAGATCGCCGCCGCCGCCGGGGTCGGCCTGGAGACGGTACGCCGAGTGCGCATCGGCCGGCTTACCGTTGATCCGGCCCTTCGCGAGCGGGTGCTGGAGGCGATGCGACGGGTGACGCCGAGACTGGTGGACAGGCGAACTCTCGCACCACCCCTGCCGGACCTGCCGCGCCTGGACGAGCTGATCCGCGAGGCACAGGTGCCGACGGAAATCGTGCGCCGATTCCTGCAGGGCATCGCGGTGGATTACCGCAGCCGTCGCAAGATCCTCGCGGCCGCCGACCGGATCGAGTACGACATTCCGGCCGATGATCTGGCCGGCCCGATCCTGTGGCCCTTGGAGGAGATCGCGCAGAAGGCCGGAGTCACGGTGACGACTGTGAAGGAAGTCTGCGACGGGCAGCGGGTGCAGCGGGATTCGCGGGCGAAAGTCGTCGAGGCCATCGCGGTCGTCGTCCCGGAATACCGGGACAGAGTTCCCCCGGAACCTGCCGGGCCGATGATCGTGAACAAGAGCGAACTGGCTCGGGAGGCGAATGTCGAAACCGAGACGGTCGACAATCTGCTGAACGGCCGCACGGTGGAACTGCGCGCATGGCGTGCCGTCGTCGCCGCGGCAGCGCGGCTCGGGTACGACATCACGGAGCAGGCGGCAGCCGCCGACATCAAGTGGCCGACCGGTGAGATCGCGCGGGCTGCCGGTGTTTCGCCGGAGACCGTGGTGAAGGTGCGCAAGGGTGACCCGACCGTGAAACCCGAGCTTCGGGCCCGGGTGATCGCGGCGATCGCGGCGATCGCACCCGAGCTCGCGTCGCGGGTACCCGATATCGATTCCGGCTCTGCCGATCTGGGCTCGTGAGCAAGTTGATCCTCGGGATCCCGGTTCGATGAGCGCTGAAGCACTCCGTAGCGACTGCTCGCCGAACCGGGTCAGCGGCGTTCGTCCCGGATGGCCGACACCACTTCCGCGATGCTGTCGTTCAGCATCGCGGTGAGTTGTTTCGCCTCCACGGGCACGGCAACCGGCGAGGGCCCGAGGGTGATCGCGTAGCGGCCGTCGTCGTCGAGATCACGCCAGCGCATTCGGATCCGGAAGACCCCGCGCGGGCCGAACCGGGATATGCCCTGGCTGATCGTGATGATGCCCTCGCCGGTGGTCGGCGCCTCGAGGAACCCGGTCGTCTGTTCGTGGACGGTGTCGTCGAAGGAGTCGTGCACGACCGAGCGCCCGAAGCTGTAGTCCACATCGGGATTCCGGGAGTGACGCGCGAGCACGGTTTCGCCCCGGGTGCCCGCGGCAACCTCGGGAAGTTCGGCCGTGAGCGCCCCGGCCAGGTCCACCGGAGCGCATTCGGTGACGATATAGCCGCCGCTGTGCCACACCGTTTCTCCGGGAAGTTGTTTGAGCAGGTATCCGTCGTTCCCGCGGCGGACCGCGAGCAGCCGGATCTGACTGTCGGGGTCCTCCTCGTCCCGGCCCCATCCGTGAAGTTCGATGCGGATATCGGGTCGCGCCGCGATATCCACCACCCGATGGAAATCGGGATCCAGCGTCGTGCGCAGCCGCTCCCTGATCTCCCGCTTCTCGCGCTGGTAGTCGTAGTACAGCGGGGTCCGGCTGGTGAACACGAACGGCCCGGGCAGGATATCGGCCTGGGTGTCCTCCCAGGCGACGACGAACTCCAGGTCGGTGAATTTCCAGGTACGGGTCATTTCTCCACGACGGCCTTGGTGACGGTGCGCGCCTCGCCCATGGCTTCCTCCAGATGCTCCTTGGAGTTGAGGCCGGCTGGACGTTTGTGGTCTTTGTTCTGCTGTCCCTGATTACCGCCCGCGCCCGAACCGGGGGAGCCGGGCGTTCCGCCGCCCATCGGCATTCCCGAGGCGGGCATGCCCATGCGAGCTGCGGAGGAGGCCGCCGGTCCCGCGAGACTGGCCCGGGGGAACAGGCGGGCCGCTTCGGATTCCGCCCGGATCGAGGGAGCCGCCGGGCTCGAACCGCCACCGCCCACGCCCGCGCCGCCTCCTCGGGCGCCGCCGGGCCCGCTCGGTGCGCCGGAACGGGCGAGATCGCCGAGGCCGGGGATGTTCGGCATGGAGCGCATGGCGGCGTCCTGCGCCGCGGCCTGGGCTGCCTGCTGGGCAGCGGACCCCACACCACTCAGACCCTGTTGGGCGAGGCCGGCCAGTTGACCGAGCCCGTCCGCGCCGGATGCCGCCGGGCTCGTGAGAGCCGGGTCGTTCGCGCCGCCGCCCACCTGTGTGGGGTCTATACCGCTGGTGTCGTAGTCGACGGGCGTCGCCATCAGCGAGCGCGATGCGGCGTACGGATCGATCCCGCTGATGCTGGGTGCGGTGCCGCCGCCGATGCTGGGACTGAGGCCGCCGCCGCTGATGCTGGGACTGATGCCGCCAGGGCCGGTGCCGCCGGGTCCGGTGCCACCGGGGCCCGCAGCGCCATCCTTAGCGGTTTTCTTGTCGTCCCCTCCGGGCTTGCCGTCGGGTTTGTCAGTGGGTGGGCTCGGCAGTTCGGTCAACGCTGGAACAAACTGGGACGATCCCTGAACACCCGGAACATAGTTGTTTTCCATGTTCTGCCGGTATATGGCCAGGTTGCGCCGGTTCACCGACTTCTGTATATCGGAACTCCAGTAGTCGTTGTCCTCGCCTTCGAACTTGGGTGGTGTCCGGTCGGTGGGCATACCTTTGTGGGTATTCGCCAGCCACTGCGCGGTGTAATCCAGGTTCGCGCCGAACGACTGCATGCGTTTGGTCAGGTCAGTGGACTTACCGTGATAGTTCTTGACCGCACCTATCGCGGTATCGGCTCCTTCGCCTTTCCAGAGGGAGTCGGGCATCTTCGCCAGCCGCTCGGCGAAGCCGCCTACGGCCTCGTCTATTTCGTCGGCCATCCATTTCCACATTTTCCCGACGTAGATCACCGGGGTGGTCGCCTTCTTGGTGGTTTCACCGAGTTCGTAAAGGTCCCCCCAGGACTGGCTTTCGGGGTTCTCGGTGTTTGCGCCGAGCTCTAATCGCCACTGTTCAAGCGCCGCCGGTTGAGTCTGGTTGGATCCCAGGTATTCAGCCATCTTGTCCGAGATTGTCGCCGGTCGCACCAGTTCCTCGGGTCGGATCGGGATGCCGTCGTCAGGGTTTACCTTCATGTTCCGCGTGCCCCAAAGATCTGGCTCATCCTCCTTCTGGAGGTGGGTCTTCGGTGCCTTCAGTCCGGTGGCTTTCGGCGCCTTCTTGGAGAAACCTTCCGTGCCGTCCGCAGGCTTCACTTTGACGCGGTCGAAGTCTTTCTTCATGTCTTCGCGGGTTTGCTTATCGAATCCCCACGCCGAATCGAGTTCGGTATCGATGTACTTTTTGCCGGCTTCCTTGAACGCGTCCAGCATTCGGGTGAGCACCGCCTTATGGCTGCCCAGCACATCGTTCAGGCCGTCGAGAGTGTTGTTGAACTGAGTGGCAAGCATTCCACCGGAAGCCAACTGGCTCAGCGCGGTGAGGTTGAGGTCGTCCGTGTCGGTGGCGATCTTCTTCTGGACGCCCAGAATTCTGCTGATGGCTTCGGCGCATTCTTCGGCCGCTGTCTGTGCCGCGATCGGATCGAATACGAGATCACCGGCCGCCACCTGCTTCGCGACGTCCTTCCATGGATCGTCGTCCGTGGCCGGCGCGATCGCGCCGACGAGCGGGGTCGGCTTTCCGCCATCCGGGTCGTCTAGCATCCTCGCCTCCGACTACGTCCCCACGACAACCATAAGAAGTCGACCGCACCCATGTGTAGCTCCCGAAACCTCATCACTCAACCGTCACATCCTGACATGAACCGGCCCGCGGTGGCTCTCGCTTCTTCCCGTCAGTGGCAGGAGTGCGAGCAAGGCCAGGGGTCGGCGGGTCCGGTCACCGTAGAATTCCAGGGGAACAACGAGTGGACGAGGTGTGATGACAACAGCTACGTCGAGAAGCGGCTCGATCTCGGTGGAGACCACCGAGCAGGGCCTGCCGATCAAGATCGGGATCGAACCGGGCGAATTGCGTCGTGCGCCCGGAGATCTGGCCCGGGAGATCATGAGATTGTGCACACGGGCGGCCAACCGGGCGGGCCTGGCCCGCCGCGCGGAACTGGAAGCCGCCGGGATGAGCAGTGAGATGCTGGCGCTGACCGGCCTGCCGAAACCGGAGGACGTCGCACGCGACGAGTACGTCGAGGAAGCCGAATACGATTACGAACCGCAGAGCTGGTTGAGGTCGATATGAGCGAGGCGATGGATGCGCTGGAGGCGCGGGTGCACCGCCAGCTGAACATGATGCGCGACCTGGGAGATCGGCTCGCCGGGATCCGGGTGCGCGAGACCTCGCCCGACGGCGCGGTGACCGCCGAGGTCGACGGTAACGGCTCACTGTGCGATCTGGTTTTCACGGAGGCGATCTCGAAACTGTCGCCGAGTGAGTTCGAGTCGGTGGTGGTGGCCACCGCCGGGCGGGCCGCCCATCTGGCGATCGCCCGGCGCGGCGATCTGGTCGGCGCGTTCAATGCTGAACTCGCCGAATCGATGCCGGGCGGTGAGCCCGGCCACTGACCGCCCGGCGGCGGCCGGGCCCGGCTTCCCAATAGAGGCAAGCTTCTGTCTAGGGGGGAGTCATCGGGTTGGGTAGTTTTACATAGCGAATGTTCACTTCCCGGCCGTTAGGCGTTCTGATGACTGATATTGCAGCGGAATCCCACATCGTCCGCGGGTACGGCGATGCGTCGACTTCCATGGCGGTGGAGACGGCGACCGCCGGCGCCGCGAACCAGGCGGCGCTCATCGCGGCCGCTATCCCGGTGTTCGGCCTGATCGGTCAGGATTTCCTGGCGGCCTTCGCCTATGCCCAGGCCAATAATCTGATGTCGGTCAACGAGCTCGCCGCGGTACACGCCGGAACGGCGCTGACCTGCTATGAGGGTGCTACCGCCTACGAACTGACCGAATGCAGTACCGCCTCCGAATTCGGGGCAATCGGCAGACTGGCATGACCGGACCGATCGACGCGACCGTGCTGGACCTGCTGCGCAAGAGCGCGGCCGGTCCCGCCCTGGACCGGCCGGTCAACGATGTGCTGGCGGACTTGGGGCTCGGGCCGCTACCACAGTTGCCCGCGCAGATCGCGATGCCGGAACTTCCGCCCCTACCGGCGCTGGACCTGTCGCTGCTGACGAAGCCGATCACCGATCTGGCCAGTAGTTTCGGCACCGGACAGTTCGTCGCCGGCCAAGGCAACGATCCGTCCCAGGTGTTCTCGCAGATCTCCTCCGTACTGCAGACCTCGATGCAGCTGGGCTCGTCGGCGGTGCAGGTCGCGATGACGTTGTGGCAGGGCATGGCCGCGATGGAGGCGGCGAACAAGGCGAGCGCGGCGCAGCGCGACGGCGCCGCGATAGCCGGCCAGAGCGCCGGAACCGCCGCCGGCACAGCGACAGCGGCGACATCGGTGTTCACCGGATCCACCACCATGGCGGCGATCATGGCGCGCTACCTGGCCTCCGTGGCCGCCGCGGGCCCGTTCCTGCTGACCGGTATCGGTCAGGTGTTCCTGCTCTCGGCCACCACCGAAACCCTGGCCGAGGCGGCCGCGGTGACCGCCAAGACCCGGACGGAACTGGGCGTGGAGAGCGCCAAGATGATGGAGACGGGTGAGAAGGTACCGGTCACCAACGCGCCGGACGGCGTCGATCCCATGCAGATGGTGTCGCAGTTGATGCAGATCGTCCCGACACTGGTGAGTGCGGTCTCCTCGGGAGCGCAATCGGTCGCTCAGCTGCAGGAAACACTGAATCCGGTGAAGTCGATCGCGGACGGAGACCGCGCCGACTCCCCGGCCCGGGGCGGCATCGGTGGCGCGGGTTCGCCCGGCGCCCCCGTCGTGGGCGGAATCGGCGGCGGGATGGGCGGTGCGGGAGCGCCTGCCCAGCAACTCGCCCCATGGTCCGGAACCCGGGCCGCCGGCGGCAATCTCGGTGGGAGCGCAGCCACTGCGGGCAGCTCACCCGCCGCCATGACCAGCAGCAGCGCGAACCGCAACAGCGGGAACGCGATCCCGATGGGCGGCGGAATGGGCGGCGGCGCCGGGATGGCCAAGGGCGGTGATTCCACGACGGCCGACGGTGCGCGTGACCATCTGATCAACGCGGAGCACGGCAACGAGGTCGTCGGAGATATCGAAGGAGTGTCGTTGCCGGTCGTCGGCACGGCCGAGCGTGTGTCCGAACCGGTGAGCGGCGACTCCCCGGACAAAGCACTGACCCTCTGACAGGAGATCGGCATGGAATTCGATCCGCCCCAGGTCCGGCGGGCCGGCACCGAACTGGACGCGCTGGCCGGCCGGTTGGAAGACGCACTGCGGGCGAACCTGCCCGCGCTCGCCGTCGAACCGGCCGGTGTGGACGAGGTTTCGGTGCGTGCGGCCGACACCTTGCGTGCGGTGGCCTCCTCGTACGACGACGCCACCACCCGCGGTGTCCACGAGATCCGCAAGCTGGCCGCGGCCCTGCGTTCGCAGTCCGATCAGCTCGTCCGGATGGACGAGGACAACGTCGCGGGCTCGAGAGCAACGACCTAGCCGTGGAGCGGAAGAGATGATCGAACCGCCGGTCCCCGGTTTCACCGGCGTGATATGGGAGGCACGCCCAGCGGAGAAGCTCGCGCACGACCTGGCCACCGGTCCCGGTGTGCGGCCCATGGCCGAGGCGGGCACCGCATGGGCGCGGTTGGCCGCGGCATTCGGTGCGGCAGTGGTCGAATACGACCAGATCATGGCCCGGATGCGGGATTCGTGGCGGTCCACCGAGAGCGGCCCCGCGATCGACCGATTCACCACGCTGCGGGAATGGCTGGTGGACGCCGCCGCGGCCGCGGGACGCAACGCCTCGCTGGCCGGCGGTCAGGCGGTCGCCTATGAGATGGCGAGTCTGGCAATGCCGCATATGGCCGAGATCGCCGCCATGACAGCGGCGATTCGGAGTATGGAGCAGATCGGCGCGGCGCTCGGCGCCCCGCTCGTGGCGGCGGTGGCGGAGGTCGACGCCGAACAGCACATCGCCAAGGCGAACGCCGCCCGGGTCATGCACGGCTACGAGTCGGCCTCCACTTCGCTGGCACTGCCGTGGGAACAGGTGCATCCACCGCAGATCGTCTCGAGCGCGGCATTGGAGGCCGAGCAGAAGGCCGCTCCGGCGGCCCCGAGCCGGGCTGTGCCCGGTGGCGTACCGGCCATGATGGCGGGCACGGGTCTGGGTGTGCCCCGCGCGCCCCGATCCATCTCCGCGTATCAGGCCAGGGCTTACACCTCGTTGTCCACGGCCGCGGCGGAGCCGGTGCCCGTGCAGTCCTCCTCCGCGGCCGCGCAGTCGGAAGCGGGACGGATGGTTCCGGGCGGTATGACACCGTCGTCGGGAACCGCCGGCGTCGATCGCCCGGTGCGCGCCGGAATCGTCGACTCCGAGGACGGCGAGGTGATGGAGATCGAGGCCGGTATCCAGGCGGCCCCACCGGTGCTGGGCGCGGCCGAACCTTCCCATCATGCGGTCCCGGGAACGGGGTCGCCGTGACGCTGCCCTGGTGGGAGGGGGTGTTGTGACGACGTTGACCAATGACGGCCTGCTGGCCGTGACGGGTCTGCTGGGTGTGCAGACCCTGCCGTTGGTGCTCGGCGCCGGGCCCCAACAGGATTCGGCGGCCGCGTGGGCCGCCGCGCAGCGCGAGGCGCTGGCCGGGTTGCGGAGTTCGGGCCTGGTGGACAGCTATGACGAGGTCGACACCGATCTCGCCGCGGCCCTGCACGTCCTGTCCCAACCGGACCGTGAACTGGTGGCGCGGGTCCACACCGAGGCCGGAGTCCGGCGCGCGTGCCTGGCCCGCCGCGCCGAACGGCACGCGGTGGCGACCAGGGCCGGTGACGTCTTCGAGGTACGAACAACCTGGGCCGATGCGACGGGTACCGCGCTGGCGCGCCCGCTGCTCGATGTGCTCGGCGCCTGCCCGCCCGCGGCGACAGCGAGTTTCAGCGCTCCCGTGGCGGCGCTGCGGGAACGTCTCGACGGCGCCACCGATTCCAGCGAGTACACCCAGGCCCTCTATGACCTCGGGGTCGAGGAGCGGACGGCGATCGAGTTCGGTCTCGCTTTGTCCACCTGCACCGCGTATTCCGAAATCGTCGCCTACGCCCACGGCGAGGGTGTCACCCACCGATCCGCGGGAGCCGTCGTGGTGTACGACACCGCGCGCGGGCGGCTGGTCGCCAGCCCCGGTACCGCACCGGACCACCAGGTCTGGTCGACATTCACGCCTGGTTCCGATCACCGGATAGCCCAGGCGGTTTCCGCTCTCGTCCACTCGCTGCCGGTAGGAGGGTGGATGTCGTAGGCCAGGCGATTGCCGGGGCCGATCACGCGGAGACGCGGACGGGTCCGTCGGCGGCGAAATCAGTAGCTCCCGAGGCGCTGACCCACCGTCTCATCATCTCGAGATCCTCGGATCTCGGCACGAACACAACCTCACGAAAGGAATCCAGTAATGGCGACACAGGGTGTTGATCTCGATATCGAGCTGGTCAAGAAAGCGACCGGCGAGATGTATCAGGCCATCGAGAATCTGCGGCTGTCGGTGAAGGCCGTGGATTCGGCCGGCGATGCCGCCCGCGCGGGCTGGAAGGGTTCGGCGAACGCCTCGTTCGTCACCACCTCGCGGGACTGGAGCGACGAGTCCGACAAGCTGAACAAGAAGCTCGACGACCTGACCCAGGAGACCGAGAAAGCCACCCAGGCGATTCTCGGTATGGACGAGGACGACTTCATCCCCGGCGGCGGCTACACCAGCCTCTGATCCGGCCGCCGGCCTCTTCAGCTATCCGCTTCACCGAAAAGGAATTGGAATATGAGCGACGACAGGATTCTCTACGACCGGCCCACGATGGAGGCGCTGTTCGACGCGCTGAACACCGAGGGCAGCAAGATCCAGGGTGAGATCGAGGCCCTGGGCACCGCCAAGGACAACTTCCTCGCGGCCATGGCCAGCGAGGGCGCGCAGGAAGGATTCCAGGGGGCTCACCGTGCGGTGAACACCGAACTGGAGGACACCCTGCACAAGCTGGACCAGCTCGCCATCGCGGTCGAGAACGCGCTGCATCGCGCGCTGCAGACCGATAAGAAGATCGGCGACGGGTTCGCGGCTTTCAGCTGAAGGCCGGTTCGAACACTGCGCGAACGGTCGGCCGGATCAGGATCCGGCCGACCGTTTTCGTATGACTTCCGTTCCTTCGTCGACCGGGTGCGGAACCTGCGTGGGTCGGCGAGGAACTCATCGGGCACGAGCCGGCTCAGCCGGTCCTGCCGTACAGATAGTCGTCCACCGGGAAGCGGACGGCTTCACGATGTGCGCTGACCGTGCTGGTCGGGCGGAGTAGCGCGGCCTCGCCGTGCTGGTTGAAGTAGTAGCTGCGGGCAGTGGCGCAGTCACCGCCGTAGAACACCGAGGAACCGAGTTTGTCGGTGACCCGGTCGAGGAACTCGGTGTTGGCGTGTTCGCTGACCTCGAATGTGGTCTCACCGCGGCGCGACATCTCTCCGAAGAGCCGGCCCATATGCTTCATCTGCGCCTCGATGGTGGTGAAGTAGGACAGCCCGCTGTAGGAATAGGGGCTGTTGAGGCTCAGGAAATTCGGGAACTTCGGTACCGTGATGCCCTCGTAGGCCTGGAAACGGTTGTCCCGCCAGAACTTTCCGAGATCGACCCCGTCGCGGCCGATGATCTCGATGGCCGGGAAGTTCACATCCCACAGGTTGAAGCCGGTGGCCAGGATCAGGGTATCGATCTCGGTTTTCGTACCGTCGCCGGTGACGATGCCGTCCGGCTCGATCCGTTCGATGCCGCCGGTCTCCAAACGCACGTGCGGTTCGTTGAAGGTGGTGAAGTAACGGTTGGAGAAGGTGGGGCGTTTGCAGCCGAAATCGTAGTCGGGGGTGAGTCGTTCGCGGGTGTGCTTATCGCGCACCTGCGCGCGGAGATGAGCCTTGGCCAGCAGGGCCGCCGCCTTGTTCAACGGTTTGGCCTGTTTGTAGTGCAGGACGCCGATCACCATGAGCGCTTCCAGCGCGGTGGTGTTGGCCAGCCGGGCGGCCTTCTGGGCGGCCGGCACCCGGGCGAACAGCCGCTGGACCGCGGGCGGGATCGGCATATCGACCTTGGGGACCACCCAGATCGGGGTGCGCTGGAAAACGGTGAGCTCCCGGGCCCGCGCGGCGACCTCGGGTACGAGTTGGACGCTGGTGGCGCCGGTGCCGACGATCGCGACCCGGCGGTCGGTGAGGTCGTGGCTGTCGTCCCAGGCCGTGGTGTGGATGATCTTGCCGGCGAAGGTGTCGATACCGGGGAACGGCGGGGTGTAGGGCTGGGAGAGGAACCCGGTCGCGGTCAGCAGGTACCGGGCGGTGATCGTTTCACCGCCGGCGAGCGTGACCACCCAGTGCTGGTGCTCGGCGTCCCAGCGGGCGCTGTCGACGGAGGTGTCGAAGCGCATCCGCTCGCGTAGTCCGTACTTGTCGGCGACGTGGTCGGCGTACTTCTTCAGTTCCGCGCCCGGTGCGAACAGGCGCGACCAGTTCGGGTTGGGTTCGAAGGAATAGGAGTAGGTCACCGAGGCGATATCGACGGCCAGACCGGGGTAGCGATTGACGTGCCAGGTGCCCCCGAGGTCCGATTCGCGTTCGAGGATCACATAATTGTGCAGGCCGAGGCGGTCGAGCTGGATACCCGCACCCATACCGCCGAATCCCGCACCGACCACGACCGCGTCGTATCGAGGTGCCACGCCGAACCTCCTGCTGCTGTGCTGAACGAACTGTATTTCTGAACGGTTCATCACAGAATGACACATCATTCCGCTTGTGATGACAGTATCATCGGTGGCGTGACGAAGCCATCGACGCGGGCCGAACGCCGTAAGGCCGAGCTACGCCAGGAGATCATCGACACCGCCTTCGTCTGCTTCGCCGAAAAGGGCTATCACTCGACCGGGATCGCCGATATCGCGGCGCAGCTCGGTATCGGCCACGGCACCTTCTACCGGTACTTCAACAATAAGCGCGACATCATCGACCATGTGATCGACGATCTGGCCGCCCGGATCATCGACGCGCTGGGCACCGATAACGCGCCCGATGCCGCGACCACCCTGGACCAGTACCGGGCGCAGATCGACCGCATCGGCGTCGCGCTCACCCGGATCCTCATCGAGGACCGCCGGGTGGCCCAGCTGCTGCTGTTCCACGCGCCCGGAATCGACGACGAACTCACCCAACGCCTCTACGGTCTGCTGGACACCGCCGACGCCCTGACCGCCGGGTATCTCGAGCACGGGGTGGATCTGGGCTACCTGCGAGCGGATCTCGACACGGCCAATACGGCGCGCGCGGTGACAGGGATGCTGCTGGCCGGTGTCGTGCACGGGTTGCGCGATCCGGACGAGAACGCCATCGCCGCACTGAACCAGGCGATCCGGCGGCTGCTGGTCGACGGCGTCCGGCGGGACTGACGCGGCGACGGTACGGCGACGCCGCCCGGTAGTGACCCTCTCGGCACTTACAGTGGAGGGATGTCGCCGTTGGACGAATGGCATCCGTCCAGCGTCGGGGACTGGAGCGAGGAACGTCGCCGGGCCCGGTTGCGAGAAACGCGCCTCGGGCACGGGTGGAAGACGTTGCGCCGCACCAGACTGGCGTTGTCGCGGGTGGCCGCACTGTTGTTGATCATCCTGGTCGCGTTCGCGCAGTACTGGGATCACGATGTCGAGCCGGAGCGCACGCGTCTCGCGTTGACCGAGCCCGCGCTGTTGCCGATCGCCGAACCGGCACATCCGGACAAACGGGATACCGCCGTGGTCGATCTGGTGGGACTCGGCAATCTCAACGCGAGCGATACGGCGGCCTCGCTTCCGGCTCTGCGGGAGATGGGCGCGGTGTGGGCGATCCGCTATGACAACCGCGGCATCGACACCGAGGTGATCGCCGATCTGATCATCCGCGCCGCGGTGATGTCGGGTGTGCGCAATATCGTGCTGACGGGGCACAGTATGGGCGGCGTGATCGCGCTGGAGGTCGCCGAGCACATTCACACCGGCAGTGATCGCAGGCTGGTCGGGGTGCTGCTGGATTGCACACCGCTGGACCTCGATTCGGTGCGCCCGGAGAGCCGGGGTCTCGGCGAGGATATGGTGCGCTGGATGGGCTGGCTGCCCGGAGCGCGGGAGAGCCGGGGGTTGCGCACCGCGGTGGAGACCTACGCGCGGCGCGATAGCTTCCTGGACCGTACCGGAGTGCCCGGGATCCGGTTGCACGACTTGCGTGCGTCGGTGGCGCAGGTCTTGCGGGACAAGATCTTCAACGAGGACGCCGCCAGCAACGGGCTGATCGAAGCGCAGTTCCTGGCGATCGTGGCGGGCGGCGCGACCGATAACCTGCGCGCGGTGGCCAGGCCCGCGCACGGCAAACCCCGGCCGGCCATTGTCTTCATCCGCCCGCACACCGCGAGCCGGGACCGGGTCGTCGACGTCGCGCACACGCAGCAGGTGCTGATCGACAAGGTCGGCGGAATCAATGGGAATCTGCTGGTGGTGAAGCCGCGCGGTACCGGCCATGCCAATCCGCGGCAGCGGCCCGCCGAGTACAACAAGGTGATCGCTCAGCAGGTGCTGCCGTTCGTGGAGCGGTACCAGGCGCGGATCAGCAGCGTGGCCGGCGCGGCTCCCGCCTGGCCTCGGTGACCATGCCGCGGGCTGTTGTCGGCAGGGGGTGCGGTTACAGGGCGGTGTCGGTCGGCGCGGCCGCGACCTGGGGGACGGGTCCGGTCAGGTATCGCTGGATCGTCGGTCCCAGCCAGTCGATGATCTCCTGTCCGGTCATCGCGACCAGCGGCGGAAATGCCAGCACGAAGCGGCACAGCGCCATGCCCAGGATCTGGGAGGCTGCCAGACCGGCGCGCATCGGCGCCTCCGCGGGGTCGTTGCCGGCCTTCGCGGCCACCGGCCCGAGTTGGGTCGCGAAAATCGATCTCATCCGGTCGGCCGCCGCAGTGTTGGTCACGCCCGCGCGCAGCAGGATCAGCAGGGTTTCATCTCGCTCCCAGCGGTCCAGGAAGTGAGCCACCAGGGCGGGACCGATCCGGTCGCGCGGAACCGCTGTCAGGTTCGGTAGTTCCAGATCGAACTCGGCCGCCGCCGCGAACAGCCGCTCCTTGTTGCCGTAGTACCGCATCACCATCGCCGGGTCGATATCGGCGTCGGATGCGATCGACCGGATGGTGGCCCGGTCGTACCCGTCGGCCGCGAAGCGCTCGCGCGCCGCGGCGAGGATGACTGCTTTCGTTTCCGTCGAGGACCTTCTCATGCCAACGATTGTAGGCCAACATCTGTTGACAACGGCCGGCAGGCCGCCATAGTCTTATGCCAACAAGTGTTGACCTACTGAGAGCGGGTAAGAGCAATGACGACCGAAATCGCAGATGTCCTGATCATCGGGGCGGGGCCGGTCGGCCTCACCGCCGCTGTCGTCCTGACGCAGCTCGGCCACGACGTCGTCATCGTCGACAGTCAGGCCGAGGGCGCGAACACCTCGCGCGCCGCCGTCGTCCACTCGCACACCCTCGAGCTGCTGGAGCCCTACGGAGTGACGCCGGCGCTGGTCGGCCGTGGGCTGCACACCCCCGACTTCACGATCCGCGACCGTGATCAGGTGCTGGTCGCCGTCCCGTTCGACAAGCTGCCCACCGACTACCCCTACACCTTGATGATCTCGCAGGCCGATACCGAGAAGTTCATCCTGCAACGGCTGACCGAACTCGGCGTAGCGGTGCGGCGGCCGGTCACCGTCACCACGGTCGTGCAGGACGCCGAGCTGGTCACCGCGACCCTGTCCGACGGGGAGCAGATCCGCGCCCGCTACCTCATCGGCGCCGACGGTCTGCACAGCGTGGTGCGAGAACAGGCCGGGATCGGATTCACCGGCGGAAGCTACGCCGAATCGTTCAGCCTGGCCGATATCCGGGTGTCCGGCGGGGTGCCCGAGGACGAGGTGATCCTGTACTTCTCGCCGGCCGGTCTGGTCGTCGTCGCGCCGCTGCCGGACGGGATGTACCGGATCGTGGCCACGGTGGACGAGGCGCCGCACGAGCCCGATATCGCCTTCTTGCAGAAACTCCTGGACGAACGCGGTCCGCAGGCGCACCCCGCGGTGGTCGAGGAAGTGGTGTGGGGTTCGCGCTTCCGGGTGCACCACCGCATCGCCGACAGCTTCCGGCAGGGCCGGATCCTGTTGGCCGGAGACGCCGCCCATGTGCACTCGCCGGCCGGTGGGCAGGGGATGAATCTGGGAATCGAGGACGCGGTCGCGGCCGGTACGGTCCTGTCCCGCGTGCTGCGGGGCGAGCCGGAGAGCCTGCTCGACGAGCATGCGGCGACCCGGCGCCGCAATACCGAGACCGTCCTCTCGACCGCCGGGCAGCTCACCCGGCTGGCCACCATGCCGGCCGCGGTGCGTCCCCTCCGCAATCTCGTCATGCGGCTCGCGGGCGGCACGTCCGTGGTGCGCAACAAGCTCTCCTGGCGGCTGTCCGGTCTCGACCGCCGCTGATCCCGGGACCCTCTCTCGCAAAAAGGAATACAACGATGGAAATCGTCAACGAGCAACTCGCTGTGAAGGTCCGCCTCACCACCCCCACCAGCTCGGGATTTCTACTCCTGGCCGCCGAGATCGGCGGCGGGGCCGGACCGTTCGCGCTGCCGTCCCGCGCGCACCGCGAACCCGCTCGCGAGCGCCGAGCCGATGGCGCCGTCCGCCCCGCCCGGGGCACTCGCGGCGGGCGCTACCCTTCCGTGTCCGCTACATCCGCGGGTTCGTCGTCGGGACGGGTGAGTGGAAGCCACACCGTGAAACGGGTATCCCCGGGACGCGAATCGACCCGGATGTCTCCACCGTGTTTGTCGACCACGATCCGGAACGAGATATCGAGACCGAGCCCGGTGCCCTCACCGACGGGCTTGGTGGTGAAGAACGGCTCGAAGACACGTCCCTGTACCTCCCCGGGGACACCCGGGCCGGTGTCCCCGACGACCACCACCGCGCAGTCGTTCTCCAGCCGGGTGCTCAGCGTCAATGTGCCGCGACCGTCCATCGCGTACACCGCGTTGTCGATCAGATTCGTCCACACCTGATTGAGTTCGGCGGCATAGCAGGGGACCGCGGGCAGCGAGCGGTCGTAATCCTTCACGACCTCGATCGAATCGCCGATCTTGCGGCTGAGCATCACCAGTGTGCTGTCCAGCAGTTCGTGCAGATCCACCACCTGGAACGGGGCCCGGTCCATCTGCGAATACTGCTTGGCCGCGTCGACCAGGGTGGAGATCCGAGTCGTGGAGTCGGCGATCTCGTTCATCAGCAGTTCGGTCTCGATGGTGTAGTTCAGCCATCGGAAGGCGCCCTCGAGAACCGGCGGCGGACAGCCTTCCAGGGTGGCGGCCACCCGCTCCAGCCAGTCCGTATCGAACCCGGCCTGAACGTAATTCGGGGCGAGTTCCCAGCCGTCGCGCACCCCGTGTTCGTCGAGCCAGTCACCGAGCAGGTCTTCCCGGTCCGCGGCCTCCATCGGAGACAGGTCCGGCGCCTTGGCGACTTGGGCGGCCGCCTCCTCCTGCAACCGGACCAGGGTCTCCAGGACCGCGGTATCGAATTTGCCCTGCGCCATCATGGCCAGCTTGTGCCGCATGCCGGCGATCCGGTCACGCAGACCCGAGGTCGCCCGGACCGCGGCAGCGGCCGGATTGTTGAGCTCGTGGGTCAGCCCTGCCGACAGTGAACCGAGCGCGAGCAGCCGTTCCCGCTGGGCGATACGGGCATTGGTGTTGCGATTGCCGAAGAACGCGCCCTCGAGCAGATGGACGGCCATCGGGAACCACGCGTGCATCATGCGGGAAAAGGTCTGCGCGTCCAGCACGTAGAAGCGCGACGGACGGGTCACGTACAGCGACGTGCTGTACTGCGTTTCGGCGCGTTCGCCCAGATAGGCCGTCCACGCGCCGGCGTAGGTGCCGCGATGGTCGGTGAGCGACATCTCGATCTCCCGGCCTCCGGACAATTTGGTGAGCCGTACCTCGCCGTCCATCAGGACGTAGAAGCAGGTCGCCGGATCGCCCTCCTGATAGACAGGGCCCGGTTCGAGATGTTCGATGCGGCCGTCGGCGCACAACCAGGCGAGCTGCTCGTCGTCGAGTTTCTCGAACAGGAACAGCGTCCGCAGTTCGATGGGGTCACAGATACTCATCGGTCGGCCTCCCTATGCCAGATAGCGGTGCACGAGCATGACGGCCATGGCGCCCTCGCCGACGGCCGAGGCCACCCGTTTGGCGGATTCGGCGTGCACGTCACCGGCGACGAACACGCCCGGCACGCTGGTCTCCAGATGGTGCGGCGGCCGGGACAGCTCCCAGCCCGCCGGGCGGTCGCCGTCGACGAGCAGATCCGGGCCTGCCAGGACATACCCGGCCGGGTCGCGGTGCACCACGCCGTCGAGCCACTCGGTCTGCGGCGCGGCGCCGATGAACAGGAACAGCCGTTCGGTGGCCGCTTTCTCCTCGGCTCCGGTCCGGTTGTCGCGCAACACCAGTGTGTGCAGGTGGTCCGCGCCGTCGACCGCGACCACCTCGGTCTCGGTGTGCACCTTGATGGTGTGAACCTGCGCGATCTGCTGGACCAGATAGTGCGACATCGACGTGTCCAGTGCGTCACCGCGGACCACCAGATGCACGGTGCGCGCGTTGCGGGACAGGAACATCGCCGCCTGGCCCGCCGAATTGGCCCCACCGACGATATAGACGTCGTGTCCGGCGCATTCGGCGGCCTCGGTCATCGCCGAGCCGTAGTAGACCCCGCGACCGGTGTACTCGTCCACCCCCGGTGCGGGATGGCGCCGGTAGTCCACGCCGGTCGCGATGATGACCGTATGGCCCGACAATGCGCCGCCGTCGGCGAAACGGACGGTACGCGCCGACCCGTTGACCTCCAGCGCGACCACCTCACGAGTGGTGATCACTTCCGCGCCGAACTTCGCCGCCTGCCGGCGAGCCCGATCGGCCAATTGCGCACCCGACAGGCCGTCCGGGAATCCCAGGTAGTTCTCGATCCGCGAACTCTGACCCGCCTGGCCACCCGTGGCGGTGCGTTCGACCAGCACGGTCCGCAGTCCCTCGGAGGCGCCGTACACCGCGGCGCCGAGACCGGCCGGGCCGCCACCGACGACGACGAGATCGTAGAAGTCCCCGGCCGGCTCCGTGCTGAGCCCCACGCTTTCGGCCAGCTCACCGTCGGTGGGCTGGACCAGCGCCTGTCCGCCCTCGGTGATCACCACCGGGCAACGCCGCGGATCGGCGCCGGCGGCCTCGAGTAGTCGCGCGCCCTCGGGTTCCTCGGCGAGGAACCAGCGGTAGGGCAGCTGGTTGCGCGCGAGGAACTCCCTGACCTGGGAGGAACGCGGCGACCACCGGTTGCCGATCACCTTGGTTCCGTGCACCGGCCGGTGCTCACTACTGCGCCAGGCGTCCAGCAGAGTGTCCAGTACCGGGTAGAGCTTCTCCTCCGGCGGATCCCAGGGTTTGAGCAGGTAGTGGTCCAGATCGACGACATTGATCGCGTCGATGGCCGCAGTGGTGTCGGCGTAGGCGGTGAGCAGCACCCGGCGTGCGTAGGGGTGCAGGTCCATGGCCTGTTCGAGGAATTCAATCCCGTCCATACCCGGCATCCGGAAATCCGCGATCAGTACCGCGACGGGCTGGCCGCGCAACTTCATCTCGCGCAAGGCCTCCAGTGCCTGCGCCCCCGACTCGGCGCGCAGGATCCGATAATCGGCGCCGTAACGACGCCGCAGATCGCGGACCACGGCCCGGGATACGCCCGGATCGTCGTCGACGCTGAGGATGGCGGGCTTGGCGACAGCGGGGGAACTCACCCAACGAGTATGGCGCGTCCGCACGTCAGGGAGCTGCTCCGGTGGCGGGCAGCGCACCCGGTTCGCTCGGGATCTCCCGCTGAGCGGGGTGTGTGCGGGGCTCCGCCCTCGGCGCCGCTCGGCCTGCCCTCGACAGAGCCGGTCGTTGCGGGCGGGGGTGGGCGACGTTGCCGCCGGTGCGATCGCGAGGGATTTCTCCGGGCTCCCTGACCGTCCGGCCGTGTTGCCGAGCGCCGAATACGGACCGGATGCTCGCCTTCTACCTCGGCGAATGAACCGGCGTCGCAGGATCACGCGCTGGAGGTTTGCGGAATAGTTATCCGGCGCGCCTGTTTGACAACCACCCTGCCGGGTAGTTGCCCCGATGTAGCTGATCGGGTGTTCCCGTCGGGAAACCGGACCCGCTACGAGGTGGGTGCAGCGTCGCGCTCGATTCGATATCGCGTGGAGCCGGGAGCGACGGGCACGCCGAGCGATGAGGCGGCGGGTCGCCGTCCGGACTGCGATCGGAGATGAGCCGGAAGAGGCCGGGACCGCCTTCGCTCGGTCGGCCGACCACGTATCGGACGAGAAATGAGGAATGAACATGGCTCAGCATGTGGAAGATCTGATCGGCGACGCGGTGTACGACCTCGGCGGCGCCAGGATCGGCAAGGTCAAACGGGTCTACGTCGACAACAGCTCCGGCGCGCCGACGTGGGCCTCGGTGAGCACGGGAATGTTCAGCGAAGACTCCCTGGTGCCGCTCGCCGGCGCCCAGTTACGAGAGGACGCGACCGAGGTACAGGTGCGGGTACGCAAGGACGCGGTGAAGTCCGCGCCGCACCTGGCGCACGACGGGCTGATCACTCAGGATTCCGAGAACGAATTGTTCGTCCACTACGGCATCGATCCCAACCGCGCCGGCTGGGACGATTACGGCCGCCACGCCGGGCAGCCCGACCTCGGCGAGACACGGGCGGCCGGTCTCACGGGTGCCGCCGGCACCGCGACCCCGAAGACCACGACTCCGAAGCCCACGACCCCGATGGCGGCGGCCCCGGATACCCATGCGATGCGCGACCGCGTGGACTTCCTCGTCCGGTCGGAGGAACGCCTGAACATCGGCACCGAGGAGATGGAGTCCGGGCGCGCGCGGCTGCACAAATACGTGGTCACCGAGGAGCAGACGATCACGGTGCCGACGAGCCACGAAGAAGTGCATATCGAACGCGAACCGATCACCGATCCGGCGGCCGTGCCCACCGACTGGGGCGAACAGGAGCGGGAGGTCACCCTGCACGAGGAACGCGTCACCGTGGAGAAGGAGACGGTCCCGGTCGAACGGGTCCGGATGGTCGTCGACAGGGTCGAAGGCGAGCAGACGGTCACCGAGACGGTTCGCAAGGAGCGGATCGACATCGAGGGTGCGGATCGCGGCGACACCCGCCGCTGAACCCGCGCGACGGTGGGTCCGGGCTCGGGTCGGGTCCGGACCCGCCGGCGGCCGTGCTCATCCGTTCCGGACCTGCTCAGCCCGTCAACCGCGGGACCGCGAGAACGCGCCGGTGATATGTATCCCCGGCAGGAGGTCGAGTTCGGCGAAGATGGTGCCGACGCGCTTCTCCCACTGCCAGTTCCGAGACGGCGGGCGCGCGGGTGGCGCTGTCGGTCAGCCGTCCGCCGGCCGCGGCGCCCACCGTCGGGTTCCGTGGCCGGTCGCCCAGCCGCGCGATTTCGGTCGGCATCGTGGCGGACCCGCGAGCAGTCGGTTCGGCGGGCCGCTCCCGGCAGCCCATCTGTCGGTGCCGGATCGATCGAGCGCGGGCGTATTCGATGGGTTCGGGCCGGGTCGAGGTGAGGAGTCGTCGTCATGCGTTGTGTCGTATTCGGGGCCACCGGGTACCTCGGCGGTCGCCTGGTGCCGGAGCTGCTGCGGGCTGGTCACTCCGTGCGTGTGCTCGCGCGCACGCCCGGCAAACTGGCCGACGCTCCGTGGCGGGATCAGGTGGATATCGTGCGCGGTGATGTGACGGTCGCCGACGATGTCCGTACGGCGCTGGCGGGCCGGGAGGTCCTCTATTACCTGGTGCACTCGTTGACGCGCTCCGATTTCGACACGGTGGACCGGGATGCGGCGACGATCGTCGCCCGGGAAGCCGATACCGCGGGCCTCGATCGAATCGTCTACCTCGGTGGCATCGCCCCCGCCGGACAGCAGCTGTCGCGGCATCTGTCCTCGCGTGCGGAAGTCGGCCGGATCCTGCTCGACGGCGCCGTTCCCGCCCTCGTCCTGCAGGCGGCGGTGGTGATCGGGTCCGGTTCGGCCAGTTTCGAGATGCTGCGCTACCTCACCGAACGGCTGCCGATGATGGTGACACCGCGCTGGGTGCGCTCGCGCATCCAGCCGATCGCCGTGCGCGACGTGCTGTACTACCTGACCCGCGCCGCGGACCTGCCCGCCGCTGTGGACGGCGCGTTCGATATCGGCGGACCGGATGTCCTCACCTACGAGCAGATGATGCGCATGTACGCGGAGGTGGCCGGTCTGCCGCGCCGGATCATCGTGCCGGTGCCGGTGCTGACACCGTGGTTGTCGGCGCAGTGGGTGAATCTGGTGACGCCGGTGCCCAAGGCGATCGCCGTGCCGCTGATGGAGTCGCTGGTGCACGACGTCGTATGCGGTGAGCACACCATCGCGGCTCATATTCCCGACCCCGACGGCGGTCTCACCGGCTGCCGGCGGGCGGTGGAACTGGCGCTGGCCAAGATCCGGGATCTGGATGTGCCGACGCGGTGGTCGGACGCGGGGCCCGAACCGTCGGAGCCGCTGTCCACCGACCCGGAATGGTCGGGCGGGTCGCTGTACCAGGATGTCCGAGAACGCCGGACGCTCGCCGATCCGGCCGCGCTGTGGGCGGTGATCGAGTCCATCGGCGGCGAGCACGGTTGGTACTCGTTCCCGCTGGCCTGGTCGTTGCGCGGATGGCTCGACCGGCTCGCCGGCGGCGCCGGGCTGCGCCGGGGCCGGCGCGATCCGCACCGGCTGCACGAAGGCGAAGCGCTGGACTGGTGGCGGGTGGAGCGGATCGAGCGCCCCACGCTGCTGCGACTGCGCGCCGAGATGCGAGTTCCGGGTCGCGCCTGGCTCGAGCTGTGCGTGCGCTCCGCAGACGGGCGGCCCGGCGCGACCTACCACCAGCGCGCGGTGTTCGAGCCGCACGGGTTGGCCGGCCATCTGTACTGGAAGTCGATCGTGCCGTTCCATGCGCTGATATTCGGTGGCATGACCCGCAACATCACCGGCGCGGCGGAGACCACGAGCAGCGTCCCCGGTGGATCCCATCGCGTCCGGCGGACCCCGCTGCGGGTCCTGCGGCGCAGGCTCGGCCGGTCCGCACGCTGATATCGCGCCCGGCGCGCGCCCGCTCGCTGCGCGCAGTGTCGGAGGCCGTCGTTACTCTCGCTGTATGTCGCTGGCATGGTTGCGTTCCAACGCCGTCGCCTGGTCGCTGCCGCGCAGCACGGGCTCACTCGCGGGCGCCCTTGCCGAGCTCGAGTTCGTGCAGGCCGACCCCATTCGCGCGCCCGCCCGCGCGCAGGACCTCATCCTGCGTCACCGAGTGCGCGGATACCGGGCCGGCGACCTCGAGCGCAGATACCCCGAACTCGATCTCGACGAGGACTTCGTCTACGCCTACGGCTACATCGTGAACCGCCTGCGCCCCTACCTGCACCCGCGCCACCATCCGCGTGGTGGCGACGGCGGATTCCCGCACGACACGCACACCGCCGAAGTGCTGGATTTCGTCCGGGAACGTGCCGTGGTGCACCCGCGGGACCTCCAGGCGCATTTCGGCCATCGGGGAGTGGTGAACGCCTGGGGCGGAACATCGTCGGCGACCACCGTCCTGCTCGAGGAACTGCATCGGTACGGGTTGCTGCGGGTGGCCGACCGGGTTTCGGGAATCCGACGGTACGAGCTGGCACCGCGCCTGGAAGAAGTGCTGGATCCCGGTGATCGCCGCCGGGCGTTGGCGCTGCGGGTGGCCCGCACGCTCGCCCCCGCGACGGAATCGACCCTCACCGCCACGGTCAATCGTGTGGTGCGCCGGATCGACGGTGTGACCGGATCCGCGACGATCCGCGAGCTGCTTGCCGACGGCCGCCTATCGGCGATCACCGTCGACGGCGTCCGATACCTGTGGCCCTCGGATCTGGCGCCCACCGACAGCGCGCCGCCGGCGCGGGTGCGGTTCCTCGCACCTTTCGATCCGCTCGTCTGGGATCGGAAGCGGTTCGGCCTGATCTGGGGATGGGACTACCGTTTCGAGGCCTACACTCCCGTCGCGAAGCGGATCCGTGGCTACTACGCGATGCCGATGCTGTGGCGTGATCGGGTGATCGGCTGGGCGAACTGCGCCGGTCCGGGCAGTGAGGTCGAGGTCGGCTTCGTGGACGGTGCCCCGAAAGGCCGTGCCTTCGCCACCGCCCTCGACGCCGAAATCGGAAGACTGCGGACGTTTCTGGGACCGGGCTGATTTCCGGGTGTTCGGCACAGCGGAGGGCGGCGTAACCATCGCACCTGCCCCCACACCTCGAAACAGTGTTGCGAGGGGGCCGTCACTGCGAGAAGAGTGCCAGGTAGCCGGCGAGCCCGAACCCGCATACTGCGACGCCGACCCGCATCAAGGTCGGCGGCAGGCGGGCGACCACCGGGGGGCCGTACCATCCGCCGGCGAAGGCGCCCAGGCCCATGCCCACGGCGGCGAGCCAGTGGACGGGCCCGAAGGCGGCGAATCCGATCGCGGCCACCAGGTTGGCGACCCCGGTCAGCACGCTCTTGAGGATGCTGGCCCGCCAGATCGTCTCGGAGGTGCACACCAGGATCAGGGCGAGGAACATGACCCCGACTCCCGCTCCGAAGTAGCCGCCGTAGAGCGCGACAACGGCGGTGGCGAGGGGATACAGCCGGGGGAAGGTCCTGCCGCCGGCGAGTTCGCGCAGTTTCGGCTGGAGTAGCAGGCTCGCCGACGCCGCGGCGATGAGGAAGGGGACGACGACGGCGAAAACCTCGGCGGAGGTCGTCAGGAGCAGGGCCGCACCGGCGAGGCCCCCGGCGGCGGCGCAGGCAGCGTGCAGCAGCAGTGCCCGGGAATTGTCGCTGACCGCCGCACCTGCCTTCGCGGTCGATCCGGCGCCGACGGCGACCATCGCGACGGTATTGGTCACGTTCGCCGAGACCGGGGACAGACCGACGGCGAGCAGGGCCGGATAGGAGATCAGCGACGCCATCCCGGTGACGTAACCGACGAGTCCGGCGAAGAACCCGGCGACCGTGACCAGGCAGAAGGTGAGCACGGTCACGCTTGTATCTCCTGAGGTGGGCTGGATGCCGACGGGTCGCGCCGTCGCCGCGGGTGTTCCAGCCACTTCGGCGCCGTTGCCGAATCGTGCCGGTACGATCTGCCGCAGCATAACGGGCGTACTGGTCAGCCGATCACGCGGCTGTCTCCGGCGTCAGCTGCACCAGCAGCGCGCCGATGAGCAGGATCGCCGACCCGGCCAATTGCGCCGGACCGAGGGTCTGGCCGAGCAGTAACCAGGCCAGCCCGGCGGCGACCAGCGGTTCCACCATGGCCAGTGCACTGGCCATGGTGGAGGACAGAGTGCGCAGCGCCCGTAGTCCGGCCAGGTAGGGCAGCGCGGTGCCGGCTACGGCCAACACCAGCAGCAGCGACCATGCCGGGGCGTGGAAGCCGCCGAGTTCCGCGGTGGCGGTGAGCAGCGCCGGGGACAGTGTCCAGGGCGGGCTCACGGCGACCACCACCACCGCGCCGATCGTCAGGCCGGCCGCGGTCAGCCCGAATGAGTCGTGCCTGCTCGCGCCGTGCTCGCCGAGCAGAAAGTAGCCGGCCGAGCACACCGCCGCGCCCAGCCCGGCGGCGATGCCCAGCGGGTCCGGTCGGGCGCTCTGCCAGAGCTGCGCGACCAGGACCAACCCGGCCACGGCCAGTCCGATACCGAGCCACGCTTGCCCGGGTAGCCGGGTGCCCCGCACTACCCGCAGCCACAGGGCTACCAGTGCCGGCGCCAGGTTGACCAGCACCATGGCCGCCCCGACCGGGACCCGTGCCACGGCCACGAAGAAGAAGAGCTGCACGCCGGCGACACCGAGGAGACCGTAACCGAGCAGCGGCCAGAGGTCGGTGCGCCGGAATCGCAGGGCCCGTGGCCGGACGATCACGATCGCCGGCGCCAACAGGACCGCGGCCAGCGCGATCCGCGCCGAGGTCACCGCGGCCGCGGACCAGCCTGCCTCCATCACCGCCTTCGCCAGTGGGCCGGAACTCGCGAACAGCACCCATGAGGTCAGGCTCAGCCCCGTCGCCCGGGGCCGGCTCGGCGCCTGCGCAGTCTGCTCCGATACCGCCACATAAGGCAATATGCCCACGGGATCGCCGCTCTGGCCACTGGTTTTCGGGCACCCCGGGAGAACTCCCTGACGGAGATCTGGCGGACCCCACGTCCGAGGAGTGCGCGACCGACCCGCATATTTGCGACATTGTACAAAAATGTCTCACTTGGGGGTTGAACTCCGGACCGAAGTGCGGAATACCTATTAGGTGAGTGGCGATGTCGCGACCCTGCGGCACGGGATCGAAGGAGACGCACTGTGCGTACATTCACCGGTAAGGACGAGGTGCTCGCGGCGGCGGGGGAGACCCTGGGCACCAGCGACTGGCTGGAGGTCACCCAGCAGATGGTCGATCAGTTCGCCGAGGCCACCGGGGACCACCAGTGGATCCACGTCGACCCCGAGCGGGCGAAGCGGGAGAGCCCCTTCGGTGGGCCCATCGCGCACGGATATCTGACCCTCTCGCTGCTGCCGCTGCTGGGTTCGCAGATCTTCGGCTTCGAGAACGCCAAACTGGGGATCAACTACGGCTCCAACAAAGTCCGGTTCCCGAGCCCGGTGCCGGTCGGCGCGAAAGTGCGGTCGACGGCGGTACTGGCGGAGGCCGGTGAGGTATCCGGTGGCGCGCTGCAGCTGGTGGTGCAGCACACCGTGGAGATCGAGGGTGGATCGAAGCCGGCGTTGATCGCGGAGGCGGTGAGCCGGGTCGTATTCTGACCCGGCGCACGCCGGTGGTCAGCGATCCGCGTCGGTGAAGCGGATGATCCCGCGAATATTGCGGCCCTCGAGCATATCGGCGATCCCCTCGTTGATCTGTTCGAGGGAGTATTCGCGGGTGATCATATCGCCGAGCCCGAGGTCGCCGAGTTTGTAGAGAGCCAGTACCTCCGGGATGAGCAGCTGCGGGTTTCCGCCACCGAACAGGGTGCCGCACAGACTCTTCTGCTGGAAGGTGAGCGCGGACAGGTTCATTCGCGGATTGGTCTCGGCGGCATCGCCGGTGGCGGCGAGTACGCAGCTGCCGCCCTTGGCGGTGATCCGCATCCATTTGGCGAGGTCGTGGCCGTCGCAGCGCCCGACCGCGATGATCACCGTCCGGCACATCTGGCCGCCGGTGACCTCCTCGATGCCGCCGATGGCGCTGTCGATATCGGCATAGGTGTGGGTCGCGCCGAACTTCGTGGCCTGCGTGCACTTGGCGGCGATCGGGTCGACGGCGAAGATGCGCCGGGCGCCCGAGATCACGGCCGCCTGCACGGCGGCGGTGCCGACCGCGCCCGCCCCGACCACCGCGACGTCTTCGCCGGGCCGGACGGTCGCGGTATTGACGACGGCGCCGTAGCCGGTGGTGACGCTGCAGCTGGCGAGGCAGGCGATATCGAAGGGGATGGACGGGTCGATCTTGACCACCGAACTCTTGTGGACTACCGCGTACGGGGCGAACGCGCCGATCAACGAGGTGGGATGGACGTTGCGGTCGCGGGCGCGGATCCGGAAGGTGCCGTCGGAGACCGCGCCCCGGGTGAGTAGGTCCTGTCCTCGGTCGCACAGGTTGTGATGCCCGGATAGGCAGGACTGGCAGATGCCGCAGGCCGGGATGAAAGAGAAGACCACGTGATCGCCCACGGCGAGTTGCTCCACGCCGGCGCCGACCTCGACGATCACTCCGGCCCCTTCGTGCCCGCCGAGGATCGGGAATTCCGCGGTGGGGACGTCGCCGCTGGCCAATCGCTGATCGAACTGGCACAGACCCGCGGTCTCGACCCGGACCTTGACCTCGCCCTGCTGCGGGTCGCCGATCTCGATCTCCTCGACCGACCACGGCTGCGCGTAATCCCAGATCAAAGCGCCCTTGGATTTCATCGGCTTCCCTTACTGTCGTGGCGGTATCGCGTGTCTGTTCACGGCAGTAACCAGGTTGCCTGATAATGACGTTCTCGGAAAGTGTTATATGGAATTTTCCTCCAGTTTTCCGCCGCCCGCTACCCGGTCGGGTGCGGGCGGCGCGGGGGCGGGACTCGGGCCGGTCACCTGCTCGAACGAACCCCGGGGTCGTCGTGCGCTCCGGTCGGGCCCGGATCCGGTCAGCACGACGGGCACGCCGAGGAATCGCTCGAACCAGGGGAGTGGATCGGTGGGCAGATCGGTGAGCACCGGTGCGGCCGTGGTGAGCGTGGAGGTCAGCTCGCTCTGGTACTCCAGGTTTCGCCAGGGGCCGGGGACGAGAGTGTGCCGGATGCCGCGCGGTGTGGTGTAAGCGGTCGCCACCCGAGTCCGGCCCGCGACGTCGAGGTGATTCACCACGATCCCGTCGACGCCTCCGCATACCGCGATCGCGTAGCGGAGCAGGACGGCATCGAGATGCCCCCGCCGGAAATCGCCCTGATACCGCCCGGAGCCGTTGTGCGGCTCGGGCAGCCGGAGTCCGGGATCCTCGGTCGGAAAGGGACCCGCGCCGTGCCGGGTGGTGTAGGTGCGAGTGACGCCGAGTACCGAACCGGCCGCGCCGATTCCGGCCAGCATCGCCCGGGCATTGCGCGGTTCGACCGTCGACCACGTCGTGTGCGGATGGAATCCGCGCCACTCGTCCAGCAGTACCCCTTGGGCGCCTTCGAACACCAGCCGGCCGCGCCGGGCCAGTCGCGCCGGTTCCCCGGGGCCGGTGACGCGTACCGCCCGGCCGAACTCCCGGTACATGTCCACGAGCACCTCGATCGGTTCGCAGGTGTGTCCGCTGCGTTCGAGCAGCGGCCGACAGTGCCGGGCCAGCGCCCGCAACTTCGAACGCAACGCCTCCGGCTCCCGGCAGTCCGAGACCCGGGGCGCGTCGTAGTGCAGGGCGTACGAGGCCGTTTCGCCGATCCCCATCCCGCACGAACCGTGCCGGCCGACGCCGCGCGCGTCCTCCCGCGCGCGATTGGCCGCAATGTGGAAAGGAGTGGTGAGCAGTGCCCGGCCGTCGACGGCGAGCAGGGACAGCGGGTCGGTGACCCCCTGTTCTGCCAGCCGGTCCGCCTCTGCCGCCAGCGCCATGGGTTCGACCAGAACATGCTCGGACAGCAGGGTCGGTACACCGGAGAACGTTCCCGAACCGAACTGGGCGAAGGTGTGTTGCCGTCCGCCGGCGACCACGGTATGCGCCGCCTGCGCCCCACCGTTGAACCGCACCACCGCCGCGACGCCCAGGTTCGCCTCTGGTGAACACAGCCAATCGACCGTCGCACCCTTGCCCGCGTCCCCGAATCCGAGATCGACGACGATCAAATGCCGTCCGATGGGGGCGCTGCTGATCGCCATGACTGCTCCTGTCGTTCAGTGGGCACTACCGCCGGGCAGGGCCTTCGGCTCGAGCGCGTGCAAGGCCCGGCCGACGACCTCCGCTTCGGCCGCCGATCCGATATCGCGCAGATCGGCCAGCCCCGTGTGCACGTCGACCCGGTCCTCGGCCGAGCCGATCGTCAACGCGATCAGCTCGCACACCGCGGCCGGGTCGTCGAGCCGCAGGAAATTCTGTCCCAGCAGCCGATTCCAGTGCTCCGCGATCTCCGGGTCGTGGTAGTACGACGACTGGTTCGGCAGGATGTAGTGCACCTGCCAGCGCTGGGCGAGGTCGCGGTAGATGGATTCGACCGAGATATCGGTGCGTACATGGTCGCCGATGACGCCGCGAATATGGCGGGCGGCCAGCCGGGGTTTGTTGAGTTCGTCCCCGATCAGGAACAGGTATCCCTTCTTGCCGCGTTTGTCCCAGGCGTCGGTGACCACGTGCTCGGCCATGAAATAGGCAGCCAGCTCGTAGCTTTCGGATTTCTGGCCGCCGCCCCCGCCTTCGAGGAGGATGGTGCGCAACTGTTCGTCCATGCGGTTGTCGGATTCGAATTGGCCCACCTGTAGCGGTGCCCGGTCGACGTCCGCGTCGCCGATTCCGCCGAACAGTATCTGTGGATCGTCGGCGTAACCCTTGTTCTTCAACAGGTCGTGCAGCTTGCCGAGCTTGCTCTGCATGATCACCGGTACCCGGCCCATGGAGCCCGTGACGTCGAACAGCACGGCGATCGGCAGCGAATTCCCGTGCTCGGCCGAATCCCGGCATTCGCGGGCGGTGACCCCGAACGGATCCAGATCGGGGTGGACCTTCCAGGTGTCGTAGGGCTGATCGCGCAGTTCTGCGGTGTATCCGAAATCGTCGATGCCCCGGCGGGTCCGGTAGGCCTTGGCGGCCCGGTACGCGCTGTGGTCCCAATTTCCGTAACCCATCCCGGGGCCTCCTCATGTTTTAGTCTTTACGACTATAACTCGCCCGGTGTGAGATGGCGAGGGAATTCGGTGGGTGCGGTCGCGGATGCTCCGCGGTGCCGGTCGCTGTCGCGGCTCCGAAGCTGACCCGCCGGTGTCCGGGGGTCGACCCGCGCGGGGCGCGGGCTGGCTATCGTGAGCACGTGCCCACCCGCATCGTGAAGCGCACCGCCACACTCGCCGACGGCCGGGACCTCATCTACTACGACGACGCCGATACCCGGCTCGGCCCCGAGCGCCGGATCGACACCCGGCGGCTGGAGCCGCGGCCACCCACCGCGGTGATGCGCCAGGATGTGCTCACCGGGGAGTGGATCTCCATCGCGGCCGCCCGGCAGAGCCGGGTCGTGCTACCCCCGGCCGATCGCGATCCGCTCGCCCCGCAGACGCCGGGAAACCCCTCGGAGATACCCGACCAGTACGACGTGGCCGTGTTCGAGAACCGGTCCCCTTCCTTCGGTCCGGCACTGCCCGCCGATGTGACCGGGGACCCTCCGGCGCCGCGCGGTATCGAGGATGTCGCCGATATCGGATTCGCGCGCGAACGGGTGGCGGTCGGGCGGTGCGAGGTGGTGTGCTTCAGTCCGGAACACGAAGGGGCGTTCGGCGATCTCGGTCCGAATCGGGCGCGAACGGTCATCGAGGCCTGGGCGGATCGGACCGCCGAACTGTCCGCGTTACCCGGGATCCAGCAGGTCTTCCCGTTCGAGAACCGGGGGGAGGCGATCGGCGTGACCCTGCCGCACCCGCACGGACAGATCTACGCCTACCCCTATGTGACACCGCGGACGACCCGGCTGCTCGAATCCGTGCGACGACTCGGTCCGGATCTGTTCGAGCGCATTCTGGACAGCGAACGCGCGGGCGGCCGGGTGGTGCTGGCCGGGCAGCGGTGGACCGCCTTCGTCCCGTTCGCGGCGCGGTGGCCGATCGAGGTGCATCTGCTCCCGCACCGGCAGATCCCGGATCTCGCGGCCACCGACGAGGCGGAACGAGACGAACTCGCGACGCTGTACCTGCGGTTGCTGCGGGGGATCGATGCCCTGTACGACGATCCGACACCCTATATCGCGGCGTGGCACCAGGCGCCCGTCCATACCGGAAGGGACACGGTGCGGCTGCATCTGCAGCTGACCTCGATCCGGCGGGGGGCCGACAAGATCAAATACCTGGCCGGTTCGGAATCGGCGATGGGGGCGTTCATCGCCGATATCCCGCCCGATACAGCGGCCGAACGGATCAGGGCGGCCGTGGCCTCGGTCCGCCCCGTGCCCGGTGCGGGTGCGCACCGGGCACGGGCGGTCAGCGGCTGGTGCTGAGCTGGAAGGTCCGGGTCGCATCCAGATAGATGCTGTACTGGGCCTGCTTGCTCGGCGGGGGGAGCTGGGATACCAGCTGGTTCAGCGATGTCGTCGCGCCCACCACCGGAATGCCGGCGACGTACAGATCCGCGACCGCCCGGCGGATATGGTTCGGGGAGGTCACGGCGACCGCGCTGGTCGCGCCCATGCCGTGCAGGATGTCGGCGCTGAACAGCGCATTCTGCACGGTCGAACCGGCTCGGTTCTCGACCTGGATCCGGTTGGCCGGGATACCGTGACCGACCAGCCAATTGCGCATGGCCTCGGCCTCGGTGATGCCGTTGCTCGGGTTGTTCCCGCTCACCACGATCGGCGAGAACGGCGAGGCCATGGCCTGCAGCCAGGCGGCCTGGAGCCGGTCGACCAGTTCGGGCCGCGGTGCGCCGTCCGGAAGCAGGCCGAAACCGAAGACCACGATGCCGGTCTGCGGGCCGACCAGCGCCGGAATCGGGTTGGGCAGGGTGGCGATGCCCGCACCGACCGCGTGCAGTACGCCGTCGGTGCCGGCGGCCATACCGCCGTCTATGGCGCGCAGCCGGCCCATCGCATCGTGCAGCGCCGGGACATCGCCGGCGTAATGGGACCAGATGGCCTGTAAGGAGAGCGCTTCGGCGTCGGTGGGATCTCGACCGATGAGGTCCTGGAGTGCGGCGCGGCCGGCGACCTCGTCGCCGTCGGTGAAATGGCGCTGGGCGGAGTTGTAGAGAGCGTCCGTCTCGGGGCTGGCCTGAGCAGGAGTGCCGGTGAGACCGGCGAGCGAGATGCTCGTCGCGGCGGCGGTGATCGCCACCAGATACTGCAGACCTCTGCGATTGTGCACTACGGCGACACCTTTCCACGGGGGAGTTGGTTCTCGTAGGTGATCGTTGGGTTGACTGTCGGTTGCGGTATGTGGCAACCCACCTTAGGGCCCGTCACGGTCGGAACACGGTATTTGGGCCTGTCCGATTCGTGACATGTCTCGAATTCGGGACGGCTCGTCACGGGCCGCTCCGTGCCGAGGTTCCGGGCCACCGCCGCCGCTCCGGCCTGGGCGCGGGACGGCGGATGGGTTCGGCCGCATCGCGCCCACTAGGGTGAATGTTCGTGGATACCGCATCGCTGACCGGGAAAGACCTCGCCGCCGCCCTGAACGCCGAGACGACCGCGCGGGCGCGGACGCTGACCGAGCAAGCGGGCCGGGCCCCGCGGCTGGCACTGATCGTCGCCAATGACGACCCCGCGAGCGCCTGGTATGTCAACTCCCTGAAGAAATCGGCCACGAACCGTGGAATCGAGTGCGAGACCGTGGATCTGGGCGCGGACGCCTCGGCCGAGGCGCTGCGGACCGAACTCTCGGTGCGCAGCGCGGACCCCGACACCGACGCCATCATGCTGCAGACTCCGCTGCCCGCCGGCGTGACGCTGGAGGACGTCTCCCCGGCGATCGCGGCGAACAAGGATGTGGACGGGGTGAGCCCGCTGTCGCTGGGCCTGCTCGCCGCCGGGTCGCCGGGGTTCGCGCCGGCCACCGCCGAGGCGGTGGTGGAGTTGCTGAAGCATCACGACATCGCGCTGGAGGGCCGGCACGTGGCGGTGGTCGGACGGTCGAACGTCGTCGGCAAGCCGCTGGCCCATCTGCTGCTGGCGCGCCACGCGACCGTCACCGTCTGCCATTCGCGCACCACCGACCTGCCCGCGGTGACCGCGGCCGCCGATGTCGTCGTCGCCGCGGCGGGCCGGATCGGATTGGTGACCGGGGCGAACCTGAAGCCGGGAGCGGTGGTGATCGATGTGGGCACGAACGAATCGGCCGATGGGACGATCGTCGGGGACGTCGACACGGAATCGGTGCGCGGTATCGCGGCCGCGCTCAGCCCCGTGCCGGGCGGTGTCGGACCGGTGACGACCGCGCTGCTCATGCGCCATGTCGTGATGGCCGCCGAACAGGCGCGCCGATCGGGCTGACCAGGTGTCCGGATCAGGTTCGAGAAGGGTTCCCACGGGGTAGCGCTAGGGTGTGTGCGGCTATCGGTCCGCACTCGTAGTCGAGTTAAGGTGACATCGTGAACGTCGAAGTGACACCCTTGCCCGGAATAGGCGTACGCAAGGATTTTCCACTTACCGCCGTACGCCGGCGGATCGGGGTCGTCGACCGCAAGGACGGAACGATCGATCTGATCTTCACCAAGATCGGCGACCCGGACGCGACCACCCAGATCCCGATGACCGAGGCCGAGGCCGGGACCCTGGCCAACCTGCTGGGGGCGCCGCAACTGGTGGGCCAGTTGCGCAGCGAGCACCGGGATATGGCCGGGGTGAACACCCGGCAGTTGCCGGTCAGCGAGAACTCGCCGTACGACGGCCGGACCCTCGGCGAGACCCGGATGCGCACCCGGACCAAGGCGTCCATCGTGGCCGTCATGCGCGCGGGACAGGCGATGCCCGCACCCGGTCCGGATTTTGTTTTCACCGGTGGTGATGTGTTGATCGTGGTGGGTACCACGGACGGTCTGGACAGCGCTGCGAATATCTTGAAAGACGGCTGAACTTACGGCGATGAATGCGACCACGCTGGCGATGATCCAGCTGGGGGCGGTGTTCTTCGGGCTAGGAGTGCTCGGACGCATCGCGGCCCGGATCGGCATGTCCCCCATCCCGCTATATCTGGTGGGCGGATTGGTTTTCGGGGAAGGAGGTTTCTTCGGACTTCATGCGGCCGATGAGTTCATCCATCTCGCCAGCGAGATCGGCGTGGTCCTGCTCTTGTTGCTGCTCGGTCTGGAATACAGTGCGGCAGAACTGTTCACCGGGATGCGAAGATCCTGGATGGCGGGCCTGCTCGACCTGGTGCTGAACACGACGCCGGGTGTTGTGGTGGCCCTGCTGCTGGGGTTGGGGCCCACGGGTGCGCTCGCGATGGCCGGCGTCACCTATATCTCGTCCTCCGGAATCATCGCGAAAGTCTTGAACGATCTGGGGCGGCTCGGCAACCGGGAGACCCCGGTGATCCTGTCGATCCTGGTCTTCGAAGATCTGGCGATGGCCGCGTATCTGCCGGTGCTGACGGCTGTGCTGGCGGGCCTGGGGTTCGTGGCGGGCCTGCAATCGCTGGGTATCGCGTTGCTGGCGGTGACGGTGGTGCTCGTGGTCGCCTTCCGGTACGGGAAATACGTTTCGGCGATCGTGTCCAGCGAGGACAACGAGATCTTCTTGCTCAAGTTGCTCGGCTCCGCGCTGCTGGTGGCCGGCGTGGCTTCCGCGCTCCAGGTGTCGGCCGCGGTCGGCGCCTTCCTGCTGGGTATCGCGATCTCCGATACCACCGCGCACAACGCGACGAAGATCCTGGAACCGTTGCGCGACCTGTTCGCGGCCATGTTCTTCGTACTGTTCGGCCTGACCACCGATCCGCGCAGCATTCCACCGGTGCTGGGGTGGGCGGTACTGCTGGCGGTGATCACCACGGTCACCAAGATCGCCACCGGATGGTGGGCCGCCGCGCATGCCCGCTCCTCGCGACTGGGTCGCGCCCGAGCCGGGGCCGCCCTGGTGGCGCGCGGTGAATTCTCCATCGTCATCGCCGGTCTGGCGGTATCGGCGGGCGCCGTACCGGAAGAATTCGCCGCATTGGCGACCACCTATGTGCTGTTGATGGCCTCGCTCGGCCCGATCGTGGCCCGGGTGGTGGAACCGGTGCTGCGGATCGTGACCCGCCAGCCGAAACCGGAACTCGATACAGCCGACGAATAGGCCGTGGCCGGTCAGAGCGCCGTGTAACCGCCGTCGACCAGATATCCGGCGCCGGTGACGAAGGAGGCGTCGTCGGAGAGCAGGAACGCCACCACCGCGGCGACTTCCTCGGGTCGGCCGAAGCGTTTGAGCGGGTGCTTGTTCTCCAGGAATTGCCTGGCTTCGGCAGGCATTTCGGTGAGCGGAGTAGCGATGACGCCGGGCTGTACGGCGTTGATCCGCAGACCGGTCGCCCCGTACTCGACCGCGGCGGCCTTGGTCATTCCCAGCACCGCGTGTTTGGACGAGGTATAGGCGGAACCGGGCGCGTCGGTGGCGACCGTGCCGTGCACCGAGGACATGTTGACGATCGCGCACCGCTGCGGCCCGGCGGCCAGCATGGCGGGGATCTGATATTTCATCCCGTACACCACACCGTCGCAGTTGATCGACATGAGCAGCCGCCACTTCTCGGGATCGAGTTCGCCGATCGGTCCGGGGCTCACGCCGATCCCGGCATTGTTGACGGCCAGATGCAGCGCACCGTAGGTCTGGATCGCGAAGTTCACCGCGGCCTCGTGGTCGGCGAGCCGCGAGGTGTCCTGCGCAATGGCGGCCGCGGTTCCGCCGGCCGCACCGATCTCCTGGGCGACCCGCTCGGCAGACCCGAAATCCACATCGCCGAGGACGACCTGCGCGCCCGCCCCCGCGAGCCGCAGCGCGGTCGCCTTCCCGATTCCGGAACCCGCACCGGTGACCAGCGCGACTTTCCCGGTGAACTCCGCCATATCTCCTCCATGACGTCGGTGACAGCAGGGACTACAGGTACGCGTGCTCCGGGAACAACTGAGCCGGGCCGGGCCGGGCCACTCGGCATGCCGGTGGAGGCATGTGCCGGGACCGCAGGGTGTTCGGTCTCTCGTCGTATGCGATCGATCGGCTGCGTCGCCGGTACCCTACCGGCCGATATCGATTCCGCGGCGAGTAACGGTGTTCGGTGGGCGAGTCGGTCCACTCGACCGGCTAGCCGAATACTCGATCTCCGGCGCCGCCGCGTGCCCGCGGTCCGACAGCACCCGGAGCCTTCCCCGTGACGCGAACTTCGCCGTACTCATCGGAGACCGAGTCGCACGAGCGCCCGGCACCCCCCGTTCGCAAGAGGCACCCTCCGCGCACATCCCTCGGACTCTCCGGATGGCCCACTTCCGTGGCCGGGGTCACCCGGGCCCCCGCCCGCGACGCCGCAGGCGGGGCAATCCGACCGGTCGGGGCCCGCCCTGGTTCTGGAGTGATAGAGCGATGGATCGCAGCGGCTGACCGGGTGGAGTGAAGGCCGGAGACCACCGAGATCCAGGTCCGTGCCGCGACTTCTTCGTCGGATGGTCGGCTGTGGTGGTCGGGGCCCGCCCTGGTTCTGGAGTGATAGAGCGATGGATCGCAGCGGCTGACCGGGTGGAGTGAAGGCCGGAGACCACCGAGATCCAGGTCCGTGCCGCGACTTCTTCGTCGGATGGTCGGCTGTGGTGGTCGGGGCCCGCCCCGGTTCTGGAGCGACGGAGCGAAGGAGCGCAGCGACTGAGCGCAGGAGTGAAGAACCGGGGTTGACAAGGGCCCCGACCCCGCCCCGCCGAAGGCGGGGCAATAGATACAGCCGCCGCTCAGGCCGCGGCGGCGTGCCGCAGTGAACTCAGTGCCGTGCCGACGTCGTCGACATCGACGACCAATCGGGTGTAATCAGTGCCGCGGAGGTCGATACGCACCGCGTTTCCGCCGAAGAGGGTATCCCAGAATTCTTTTCGGCCTTTACCGCGGAAGGTCCCGGCCGCGATCGCGCCCGGGAAGAACGCGCCTGGTGCGCGTACCCATGGGGGTCGCCGATCGATCTCGGCCGGTTCGACCGCCACGATGTTCGCGAGGTCGAAGGTGATACGTTCGCACAGCGACAAAACCCGGTGCGCGCCGCGGACGTGAACAGTGACGGTGGTGCCGGTGATCTCGATATCCACCATGGGTTCCTCCCTGATGCCGAGTTCTGCTGCCGAGTTCCGCTCGTCTTGTTCCAGGATGACGCGCCGGGCTTGCCGTTGGCTGTGCTGCGGCTGTGAAAATCCTCAGGTTCGCATTCGTCCGGCCGAATTGCCGCGGCCGGTGCGTTCGCGGGTGGCCGTCGGCGGCCGGGCTGCCCGTTATGCGGCACTGGCGCGGTGCGGGCGCTATCGGTCAGACTCGTCGGTGTGGATCAGAAGTCATACGAGTGCCGGGCCGGGAGCCGGGCACCTCGGCGGGCCGGTGCAGGTGTGCGCCGGTACGCGTCGAGTCGAGGTGATATGCGGTGACCGCACTCGCTCCGGGGGAGAACCGGCCCGCGCCGGGCGACCGGCTGACCGTCACGGTCACCTGCTCCGCGGCGGTGGACGTTTCCGCGCTCCTGCTCGCCGGTAACGGAAAGGTCCGGTCCGACGGCGATTTCGTCTTCTTCAACCAGCCGGCCGGACCGGGGGTCACCTACCGGCACGGGCGGGGTGCGGGGGACGTCGTCGATGTGCAGACCCCCGCACTACCGCCCGATATCGACAAGGTGGTGGTCACCGCGAGCCTCGACGGCAGCGGCCCACCCGCTTTCGGTTCTGTCGGTTCGCTCACCGCGACCATCACCGGCCAGCAGGGCACACTCACGTTCCCGGTCTCGGGGTTGAGTACCGAGACGGCAGTGGTGTGCGTGGAGATCTATCGCCGGGCCGGTGCGTGGAAGGTACGTGCGGTCGGGCAGGGCTATGACAACGGTCTGGCCGGTATCGCCACCGATTTCGGGGTGAACGTGGACGACGAACCGGTCGCCGCGGCACCGCCGGCACCGCCGTCTTCGCGGACCGATCCCACCACGGTCGCGAACCCCGCTGCCGCCCAGCAATATTCGGCTCCGCAGTACGCGGCTCCGCAGTATCCCGCCGGGCCGGGACCCGCGCCCGTCCCCCCGCCGACCGGATATCCCGGGGTCCCTCCGGGCGGCGGCTATCCGCCTCCGGCGCCCGCCTACCCGCCGCAGCAGCCGTATCAGCCCGCTCCGGTACCTCCGCCTGCCCACCATTCCTATTCTTCTCAGCAAGGAGCTCAGCCGATGCACAGCGAGCTGTTCGATCCGCGGCACGCCGAAGTCTCCGGAATGGGGATCCAGAAGCAGGGCGGCAAGATGATCAAAGTCGGGGTGAACGGCGAAACGCTGGTCCGCTCCGGCTCGATGGTCGCCTATCAGGGGGAACTCAATTTCCAGGCGCTCGGTTCCGGCGGGATCGGCCGGGCGATCCAGCAGCGGCTCACCGGCGAGGGCGTACCGCTGATGAAGGTTTCCGGCCGGGGTGATCTGTTCGTTGCCAATGGCGCGGCCGATGTGCACATCATCGATCTGGACGGCACCGACGGGCTCACCATCAACGGGTCGAACGTGCTCGCCTTCGACCCCACGCTGGGCTACGACATCCGGATGGTGCAGGGCGCGGCCGGCTACGCCAGCAACGCCGGTTTGTTCAACTGCGTGTTCAGTGGCCGGGGCCGGATCGCGATCACCAGCCACGGCACCCCGGTCGTGCTGAATGTCGACCAGCCGACCTATGCCGATCCGCAGGCGGCGATCGCCTGGTCGTCCAGTCTGCAGACGGGGGTCAAACGCAACGACTCCTTCGGCCTCGGCCGGCTCATGGGACGCAGCACCGGCGAGGGGATGACGCTGGCCTTCTCCGGCCGGGGCTTCGTCATCGTGCAGCCCTCCGAGCTGCCGCCCGGCGGGATGCTCGGCGGCACCGGCGGTGGGCAGGAAGCCGGACAGAGCGGCGGACTGCTGGGCGGTCTGCTCGGCTAGCCGCACCGCCGCCGGGTCGGCGGTGTGGTATCGACGACATATGGTGATGCGGTCCCGGTACGACGTGGCGATCGTCGGTGGCGGGCACAACGGGCTCGTCGCCGCGGCCTATCTGGCCCGGGCCGGGTGCTCGGTACTGGTGCTGGAGCAGGCGGCCGCGGCCGGGGGCGCGGCCGTATCGGCCCGGGTGTTCGACGGGGTCGATATCCGTCTGTCCCGGTATTCGTACCTGGTCAGCCTGCTGCCGCAGCGAATAGTGCGGGATCTCGGGCTGCGGTTCGAGACCCGGAAGCGGCGGATCTCGTCCTATACCCCGGCGGGCACGTCGGGCCTGCTGGTGGACAACGGGTCACCGGCGGCCACTCGGGAGAGTTTCGCGCGGGTCACCGGATCGGACCGGGAGTTCGCGGCCTGGCAGCGCTTCTACGCGATGACCGGGGAGGTGGCGCACGCCGTTTTCCCGACCTTGACCGAGCCGCTGCCCACCCGGACAGAGCTGCGGAAACTGGTCGGCGGGCGGGCGTGGGCGGAACTGTTCGAACGGCCGCTCGGCGAAACGGTGGAGAAGTACTTCGCCGACGACCTCGTGCGCGGTGTGGTGTTCACCGACGCGCTGATCGGTACCTTCACCCACGCGCACGACCCGTCACTCGCCCAGAACCGGTGTTTTCTCTACCACGTGATCGGCGGGGGAACCGGTGACTGGGATGTGCCGGTGGGCGGAATGGGGGCGCTCACCGATGCGCTGATCACCGCGGCGCGCGCGGCGGGAGCCGAACTGGTGACCGGTACCGAGGTCACGGCGATGGCTACCGACGGGACGAACGCGGAAGTTCGTTTCACCGGTGCGGCGTCCGGCGCGGTGGCGGCCCGGTATGTGCTGGTGAACGCGGCGCCCACCGAAACCGCCCGGCTGCTGGGACGGCCGGCGGGCAGCAAACCCGAAGGGGCGCAGCTGAAGATCAATATGGCGCTGACCCGGTTGCCGCGGCTTCGCGATACCGCGGTGTCCGCGGCCGACGCCTTCGCCGGGACCTTCCATATCGCCGAATCCTATGCGCAACTCGAACAGGCCTACCGGGACGCGGCGGCGGGGCGGTTCCCGGCGACTCCGCCGTCGGAGATCTACTGCCACACCCTCACCGACTCCGGGATCGCCGGCCCCGGCCCGGCCCGGCACACCCTCACTCTGTTCGGGCTGCACACCCCGGCAAGACTTTTCGAGACCGATCCGGAGGGTGCGAAGGCGGCGGCGGTCACCGCGACCCTCGCCGCGCTCGACGCGGTTCTGGCCGAACCCCTGCACGACTGCCTCGCCCGCGACGCCCACGGCGCGCCGTGTCTGGACACCGCCACTCCGGTCGATCTGGAACGTGCGCTCCGTCTCCCCGGTGGGCACATCTTCCACGGCGAGCTGTCCTTCCCGTATCGGGCCGGTCCCGCCGACACACCCGCGCAGCGCTGGGGTGTGGACACCGCTGATCGGAACATCCTGCGCTGCGGCGCGAGCGCGGTCCGCGGTGGCGGGGTGAGCGGTATCGGCGGGCACAACGCCGCGATGGCGGTTCTCGAGGAAACCGCTGCCCAGCGGATGGGAAATATCGGATGAATTCTGGTCGGAGAATCAGCTGCGACGCTCACTGCTGGGAGTATCCGAATACTGTGTGGCGGTAGCGTTGTCGGCTGTCGATCGGCCCCGCGGGTCGTTCGATTCCGATGCCCGGCGCCGAGGAGATACACGTGGCACTCGATACCGTCCCGAGGGGCGCGGCCCCCGAAGACAAAGCGGCCCGCGAGCGGAGGGCGATCCGTGAACTGGAGAATCGGCTGGCCGCAGCGTATTCCGAGAATCGCTCGGCCGACGAGATCAACGTCGCCGTCCGATCGGCGCACGATCGGTTCGCCGAAAGCTCGGTGCGCGACTTCGTTCCCATTCTCGTGGAACGGGCGGTGCGCAAGAAATTCGAGTCACCGGACGGTCCCGAAACCCCCGTGGTGCTCACGAAGCCGAATGCCGCACAGAAGCCGGCCGAGAAGATCACGGCGGCGACTGCCGCCGAACTGCCCCCGGCCGAGGGCCCACGCGGGTTGACCACCGACCGACGGGGTCTGTTCGCCCTGGCGGGGGCCGCCGGTGTGGTGGCGGTCGGCGCGACGGCGTGGGCGGTATCGCGCCCCGATTCCGGTCCCGCCCCGGCGGCGCCCGCGGCGGGAGCGCCGCTGGCGACGGTCACCGGGGTGGTCGGGTCGGAGAAGCTGGCGTTCTTCGAAGATCAGCGGGTCGTCGAAGTATTCGCCGCACACGGGTTCGATGTGCGGGTGAAGGCGGCCGGGTCGCGGGAGATATCCACCTCGGTCGATCTGCACGGCCAGGCCTTCGCGTTTCCGTCCAGCCTGCCCGCGGCGGAGCGACTGAAACGTGAGGTCGGGGTGCGCACCCACTTCATCCCGTTCTATTCGCCGATGGCGATCGCCACCTTCACGCCCATCGTGGAACTGCTGGACGCGGCCGGCGTCGTGAAATTCGACGGTCCGGCGCCGACCCTGGACTTCTCCGCCTATATCGATCTGGTGCAGCGCGGCGTGCGTTGGGACGAACTGGCCGACAACACCGCCTATCGGGTGGATAAGAACATACTGGTCAGCACCACCGATGCCCGGACCTCCAATTCGGCGGCCATGTATCTGGCGGTGGCGAGCTACGTGGTCAACGACGACGCGGTGGTGCGCGGCGCGACGGCCGAACAGCATGTGCTGCCCACTCTGCAGCGGCTGTTCCTCGCGCAGGGCTATACCGAGGGTTCGAGTTCGGGTCCGTTCGAGGAATACCTGACGGCCGGGATGGGGGCGACGCCGATGACCTGGATATACGAAGCGCAGTACGTCGCGGCGGCGGTCGAGGCGAGGTTGCGGCCGGAAATGGTACTGCTGTATCCGTCGCCCACGGTGGTCTCCCGGCACACAGTCGTCCCGCTCACCCCGGAAGGGGAGGAGATCGGCGCCCTGCTGCACAACGATGCCGGATTGCAGGCGCTGGCCGCCGAGCACGGTTTCCGGACCGGGGACGCCGCCCGCTTCGACGAGGTGGTCACCGAGCACGATGTGCGGGTTTCGGCGGATCTGGTCGACGTCGTCGATGTTCCCGCCTACGAAACGCTCGAGCATCTGATCGACGGGGTGGCCGGCGCCTACGAATGACCGACCGGGTGGCGGACGGAGCCGGGAGGACGCCGTCCACCGCCGGGCTCACAGCTGCGGGGCGACCTCGTTCGCGATGAGCGCGAGATGGTCGATATCGGCCAGGTCCAGGATCTGCAGGTAGATTCGCTGGGCGCCGATCTCGCGGTACTGCCCGATCTTGTCGACGACCTCCGCGGGGGAGCCTGCCAGTCCGTTGGCGCGCAGTTCGTCCGCCTCGCGGCCGATCGCCGCGGCGCGCCGCGCGATCTCCGCCTCGCCGTCGCCCACGCAGGCCACGAGTGCGTTGGAGTACACCATGCTGTCGGCGGCGCGGCCCCGCGCGGCGACCGCCGCGCGGACCCGGTCGAATTGGGCGGCGCTGTCGGCCACCGAAACGAACGGGACATTGAACTCGGTCGCGTACTGCGCCGCGATCCGCGGGGTGCGTTTCGGTCCCTGACCGCCCACGATCACCGGGACCGGCCGCTGCACCGGCTTCGGCAACGCGGGCGATTTCACCAGCTCGTAGTACTTGCCGGTGAAATCGAAGCTTTCCCCGAGCTCGGTCTCCCACAGGCCCGTGATCACGGCCAGTTGTTCTTCGAAGCGACCGAACTTATCGTCCGGGAACGGGATCCCGTAGGCACTGTGTTCCTCGGCGAACCAGCCGGTGCCCAGCCCCAGCTCGACCCGCCCGCCCGACATCTGGTCGACCTGGGCCACCTGGATCGCCAGCGGTCCCGGCAGCCGGAAGGTGGCCGCGGTGACGAGCGTGCCGAGCCGGATACGGCTGGTGTCGCGGGCCAGGCCCGCCAGCGTGATCCAGGCGTCGGTGGGGCCGGGGAGACCGTCCACCGACCCCATGTGCAGGTAGTGGTCGGAACGGAAGAAGGCCCCGAAGCCGAGGTCCTCGGCCGCGCGGGCTACTTGCAGCAGCGTCGGGTAGTCCGCGCCCTGCTGCGGTTCGGTGAAGATTCTCAGTTCCATACGACTCATCGTGCCGCACCGCGGGGCGGCGTCGGCTTCGGGTGGCGGGCCGGGCGGGGGTCAGGCCGGCGCGGCACCCGGACCGGTCATCTTCGTCGGCGACACCCGGTCCGACCAGCCGCAGGGGAGCCCGCAACTGGCGATGACGAGGGTTTCGACCTCACCGTTGTCGAATATCCGGCGGGTCGACTCGGCACGCGCCGGATACCCGCAGGATTTGCATTTGCCGAAATAGTCGAGGATCTCGGTGATATGGGTGATGGCCACCCGGCGTCGGGTCTGGTGCATGGTGGGCCTCCGGGGTGGGAGCGAGTGTGACGCGGCCGAATGTAGTTCGCGCACAAGGGCCGTGCGGTCGGAGTGCGGGGTCGCTGGGAGTTCTCACACCGTGGTCGGGGCCGGATTGGGCAACCTCCAACAGCCAGGTCGGTCCGGGCGTAGGGGTGGGGAGTGAATACCGGGCAATCCGGTTCGTGACCTGTCACAGACCACTCGCGGACCGGTTCTACTCGCTGGTAACAAGTGCGGCGGAACGCTATCGTGAGAGACGTTACAGATGGGTTACCCGCCGACCCAGTTGTCCGTTGCGGGCCGACGAGAAGTTGCGCGAGTTGGTTACCGACGTCATCGATGTGGTCGCGGATCTCCCCGCAGCACGTGCCGCTGTCTGGGATCTGCTCCTCGATCCGCAGACCTACCCGCGGGTGTTCATCGGTATCGGCGCCTGCGTCCGGCTGGACGTGCCCGGCGAACAACCGGTGCTGGAATTCCGTATCGGCACCCCCGAAGCCGGGATCCGGATCCTGCGCGTTCGGGTGGTCACCGGTCGCTGGTACGAGAGCCTGGAGTTGCACGCCCCGGAGATCGGCAGTTTCGCGGCGCTGCGGCTGTACGGCGAAGGAGACCGCTGCACGGTCTCGGTCACCTACTTCACCCCGGGCCGCGTGCACCGTCACATCGCTGAGCTGTCGAACTCCGCGATCCAGGACTGGACCGCCAAAGGGCTGCGCCGGGTGACCGATATCCTGCGCGGCGCCCGCACCTCGACGGTGGTCAACGGCGAGAGTTCGCTGGTGTTGCGCCGGGTCGAGGTCCTGCGCCAGGTCACGGTCAGCGGGGTGGTGCGTACGCGTGCGAACGCGGTGATGAAACAGTTGCTGTCACTGAACAAATGGGGGTTCAACCTCGCCGGTGGCTACGCCGCCGGCGCCGCCTACGCTCCCGACCGTGCCGCTGTGGTCGATGATCAGGGCTACCGCACCTTCGCTGAGATGGACAGGCGCACCACCGCGCTGGCCGCGGCGCTGGCCGCGGTCGGCCTGGCGGCCGGCGACGCGATCGGCCTGCTGTCGCGCAATCACGCGGGCATGGTCGAAACCATGGTCGCCGCGGGCAAGCTCGGCGTGGACGTGGCGTTGCTCAACGCGGGGCTGTCGGCCCGCACGATCGAGCAGATCATCCAGCGACACCGGCTCTCGGCGCTGTTCGTCGACGGTGACCTCGAACAACTTGTGCAGTACCTGCACGACGACATCCCGCGGTACAACACCGATCTGCGCCCGCCCTTCCCGGAGCGGTACACCATCGAGGACCTGATCGAGTTGGGGGAGAGCGAGTTCCGGCTCCCCACCCATCCCGGCCGGCTGATCGTGCTCACCTCGGGTACCAGTGGGATACCGAAGGGGGCGCGCCGCCCGCACCCCAAGGGTTTCGGCACCATCGCCGCGCTGCTGTCGCGGATCCCGATGGAGATGGACTCCACGATGCTCATTCCCGCTCCGCTGTTCCACACCTGGGGACTGGCCGGGCTGCAACTGAGCACCGCGCTGCGGTCCACGGTGGTGCTGCCCGAGCGGTTCGACGCCGAGGACTGCTTGCGGGCGGTCGCCGAACACGGGGTCACCACCATGATCGTGGTACCCACCATGGTGAACCGCATCCTCGATCTACCCCCCGCCGTACGCGCCCGGTACGACACCTCCAGCCTGCGCCATGTCATCAGCTGCGGCGCTCCGCTGGCCGGAATCACCGTGCTGCGTTTCATGGATGCCTACGGCGACGTCCTCTACAACGTGTACGGGTCCACCGAGGTCTCCTGGGCCACCATCGCCACCCCGCAGGATCTGCGGTTCGCGCCCACCACGGCCGGTCGCCCGCCGCTCGGCACCCGGGTGTCGGTGCTCGGCCCCGACCACAAGCCGGTGCCGATCGGCGCCACCGGCCATATCTTCGTGGGCAACCACATGCTGTTCGACGGTTATGTGAACTCCGCGCCGCCCGACGAAGCACACGGGATGCTGGATACCGGCGATGTCGGATATTTCGACGTCAACGGCCGGCTGTTCATCGCGGGCCGGGACGACGAGATGATCATCTCCGGAGGTGAGAACGTCTTCCCACGGCCGGTGGAAGAGGCCTTGGCGCATCTGCCCCAGGTGAGCGAGGTCGCGGTGGTGGGTGTGCCGGATCCGGAGTTCGGTCAGCGGTTGGCCGCGTTCGTGGTGAAACACGAAGGGTCCGGTCTGGATTCCGATATGGTGCGTACCTATATCCGGCATCGGCTGAGCCGGTTCTCGGTGCCGCGGGACGTGACCTTCATGGCCGCACTGCCGCGTGGGGAAACCGGGAAGATCCTGAAATGGCTACTTGCCGGAGGGCAGAACGGAGACCTCCCGCCGTCCGGGTTGGGCGGGCTGGGAGTCACCGGGTCGGTGTGACGCCGACCGCACCGGTCGAATGCGGTCGGGTGTGCGGGATCGGTCGCGCCCGGGCGAATGCCGGTGTGATGCTGGGGTACCCGATAATCATTGCTACATGGTCTTATCTATGGTTGCCGGGCCCGACCCGCCGAGGGGGGTGCTACCGCGGCGTGGTGTAACAGGTGCCGGGGCCACGGTCGGCCGGGCGGCGAGGGGTAGATTCATCAGCCGCATAAGCAATCGGTCAGGGAGAGGCATCCTTCCGTGGTAGTAGTTTCCGTACTCACAGGGCTGGCCGTGGTGTGGTTGATCGCCGTGCTGCACTGGTACCTGTGGCGGCGGCTCGTGCGCGACACCACGCGAGAGGGTTCCCGCTGGCGGGCGCCCGGCGGCGTTGTCCTGGCGGTCGGCGCGACGGCGATGTGCGGCGCGTTCGCCGCGATGCTCAGGGGTGTCGACTGGGCTGCCTGGCGCTGGCTGTCCTGGCCCGGCTTCCTGTGGGCGGCGCTGTTCCTCTACCTCCTGATCGGGGTGCTGGCCGGTGAGATCGTCCGGCCGCTGCTGCTGCGGGGTCTGGTGATCCGGGATGCCGGGACCGGCGCGCCGGCCGGGGCGGGCGCCGCGGCTCCGGCGGGTGACGCAAACCTCACTGCACCGGCCGCCGCGCCTGTCGAGCCGCATATGACGCCGGAGCCCGTGGGCGCCGCGGTCGGAGAGGGGCCCGGCACGGACACCTCGCGTATCGCGGTCCCCGGACCGGCTGGTCCCCCCGTAGTGGGTCCCGTCGTCCCATCTCCCGCCGAACCGGCGGTACCGGCGCGGCGCCCGATATCGCGACGCGCGCTGATCTCGCGTCTGGCCGCCGGGGCCACCGTGATCGGGGCCGGCGCGGTGGTGGCCACCGGCGCCTACGGAGTGCTGGACGGGCCGGCGGTGCGGCGCGTGACCGTACCGTTGGCGAAGCTGCCCGTTCAGGCCCACGGCCTACGGATCACCCTGGTCAGCGATCTGCATCTGGGGCCGGCGCTGGGGCGCGCGTTCTGCGAACGCGTCGTGCGCACGGTGAACGACACCCGGCCCGATCTGATCGCGGTCGTCGGCGATCTCGCCGACGGCACCGTGGCGGATCTGCGCGCGGACACCGAACCGCTGGCCGGACTCAGCGCCCGGCTGGGCGCCTATTACGTACCGGGAAATCACGAGTACCTCTCCGATGCCGACGCGTGGCTCGCCCGGGCCGCCGAGCTGGGGATGACGGTGCTGCTCAACGATCGGGTATCGCTGCCCGATTTCGACCTCGCGGGAGTCGACGACCCGAAGGGGGTGGCGATCGGCCGGGGGCCCGACTTCGGCGCCGCCCTGGACGGCCGGGATACCGGGCGCGCCTGCGTGCTGTTGGCGCATCAGCCGGTGGTGGTGCACGAATCGGTCGCGCACGGGGTCGATCTGCAACTGTCGGGGCATACGCACGGAGGGCAGTTGTGGCCCGGCAATCTGCTCGCGCGCCTGGCCAATCCGACCGTGGCGGGTCTGGAACTGTACGGGGGGACCGCGCTCTACGTCACTCGCGGTGCGGGTGCCTGGGGCCCGCCGGTGCGGGTGGCGGCTCCGTCGGACATCACGGTGCTGGAACTGGCCTCGCTGCAGGGCGTCTGACCCGTAATGCCGCCACGGTGCGGGTTGTCGCCGATCAGAGCCGGGTGAGCAGTGTCTCGAGATGCCGGATCCGGGGGATCTGCACCGGAGTGAATTCGGGGGGATGGTGGACCTCGACGCTGAGCCGGTCCTCGTAGGTGCTGATGATGCTGGTACCGCCGCCGGCCTGCGGTGGCCGGCGTCCGGTCGGATCGGGCTTGGCGATCATGGTGGTGCGGAAGTCGTGAATTCGCAGGTTCGGTACGGGCAGCCGAGGTAATCGGCCCCAGTTGGTGGTCATCACCGTGTCGAACGGGTTGGCCGGCGGCGCGGCCAGGGTGTCGGGAAGCTGTAACGGTGTCTGCTGGATGTAGCCGGAGGCGAGTCCGGCGCGCAACGCGTGGAATACACCGTGCGCCAGCGCGGTCAGGGTGGCTTCGGTTCCGGGGCCCGGCCGGTAGCCGGCGAAACCCAGAACATTCGTCCCCTCGGTGGGGCCGATCGGCGGCCGGACCCGGCGGCGTAGATCCACCGAATACGAACACAGCAGTTCGTCGACCGGTAGTTGCCTGGCCTCGGATTCGATCAGCAGCAGGGCGGCCGCTATCAGACTGTGCACCGTCACCCCGGCGTGCCGCCCGTATGCCAGGAGTGCGCCGGTCTGCTCCCGGCTCAGCCGACAGCGAGTGGTGATCAGGGGCGGGTAACGCTCCTCGTTCGCGCTCAACGCGTCCGCCGGGGGGAGCGGCGGAGCGATCCGGGGTGGTTCGGCGCCACCCGGTACCGGCCGGCGTACGACGCCCCGGGCCGCGAGTAGATCCTCCACCGGCAGCGGTTGCCGTGTCGGCGCGAGGAACGGGACCCGGCCGGCCGCGGCGGCCGCGTAACAATGCCACAGCTGCTCGAGCAGTTTCAGGGCGTGGGTTGCGTCGGCGATGCTGTGATGAACGAGCAGTGTCACGCCCGCGGTCGTTCCGGATCGGACGACGTGCACCGTGCCCAGGGCACGTCGCTGGTCCGGCTCGGCGCCGGTGAGCAGCATTTCCGGATCGCCGTCGGCGACGGTGAGCACGATTTCGGGCGGTCCGGAGGTGACCAGCGTGTGCCCGGTCGGTTCGGTCGGCGCCAGTTGTGCTCCGAGCATGGGATGGGCGGTGACCAGGGCTTCGAAGGCGGATGTCAGGGCGCTGAGGTCGAGGGGCCCGGACACTCGCGCGCAGTATCCGACGAATACTTCGCTGAATGCGAAGATCTGTTCGCTGGGCGCCAGCGGACGAATGACGGTTGCCGCGGTCATGGTTGGTGCCTTTGTCCGGAAGTTTGTGTGAGGTTAACCCAATAATGGTTCGTTGCCTCATATTTCGGTGAGGACGAGACGGACGCTACACAGGGCCCGCATCCGGGCTGGTACGTTCGGTTAGGTAAACCTAATTAAGTGAGGAGGCCGGATGGCCAGGAAGCGCACCACCATGACCGTGGCCCGGACGGAGTGGCTCAGCCCACATATCGTCCGGGTGTATCTGGGCGATCCGGCTTTCGGTGATTTCGATGCCAACGAGTTCACCGATGCCTACGTGAAACTGCTGTTCGACCGCCCCGACGGCGAGGTCGTGCGCACCTATACGGTGCGGTCGGTGGACAGCGCGGCCCGGGAGATCGCCATCGACTTCGTGGTACACGGTGACGAAGGCATCGCCGGGCCGTGGGCCGCCGCGGTCCGGCCCGGTGAGCAGATCACCTTCTTCGGTCCGGGCGGGGCCTACGCACCGCGCGCCGATGCCGACTGGCATCTGCTGGCGGGCGACGAGGCCGCGCTGCCCGCGATCTCCGCGGCGGTGGAAGCGCTCCCGGAAAGCGCTCCGGCGAAGGTGTTCATCGAGGTCGCCGACGCCGCCGATGAGATCACCTTCACCTCCAAGGCGCTGGTGGACGTCACCTGGGTGCATCGCGGCGGCGGCGCGCACGAGGTGGGTGACGACCGGGCCGGCGATCACGCCCCGCTGATCGCCGCGGTCCGCGGAGCGCCCTGGCTACCCGGGCAGGCGCAGGTGTTCATCCACGGCGAGGCGCAGGCCGTGATGCACAATCTGCGCCCGTACATCCGCCGGGAGCGCGGCGTTTCCGCGCAGTTCGCCTCCATCTCCGGGTACTGGCGCCGGGGGCGCACCGAAGAGGGATTCCGGGTCTGGAAGAAGGAACTCGCCGAGACCGAGAGCGCCGGTTAGGACGTTCCGGGCACGGACCCGAAAGCTCAGTTCGCCGGGCAGTCGGCGCCGTTCGGGATCGGGAGGCAGATACCTTCGGTCGCCGACAGCAGCAGCCCCGCCCCGACCACGAGCGCGCCCAGCGCCACGGTCAGGAACACCGCCACCCACAGCAGGCCCGGCAGTTTGGTGAGCCGGGCCAGCTGATCGGCATCGGTCGTGCCGTCGCGCATCCGGGAGCGGGTGCGCTGCAATTCGAGCACCGGGCGACTGCCGGCGAACAAGAGCAACCAGGTCGCGAGATAGGCGAAACCGGCCTGCAGGGCATCGGAGCCGAACCAGGAGACCGCGAAAACCAGCGCTCCCGTGCTGACCACGGACACCACGCCGTACACATTTCGGATCATCACCAGCATGACGGCGAGGGCGGCGATCGCCGTCCACAGCATGAGGGTGATCCGCCCGGCGCCGAGCAGGGCGGCGAAGCCCAGGCCGACCAGGGGTGGGGCCGGATATCCGGCGAGCGCGGTGAGGATCATGCCGAGCCCGTACGGCTTGCCGCTGGACACCGTGAGTCCGGAGGTGTCCGAATGCAGGGTGATGGCGTTGAGCCGGCGCCCGCTCAGTAGGGCCATCAGGGCGTGGCCCCCCTCGTGCGCGATGGTGACCACATTCCGGGTGATCCGCCACAGCGGCCGGTATCCGACCAGTACGATCGCTGCTACGGCGGTGGCGAGCACCAACCAGGACGGGGGCGCCGCCTGGGTCGTCGTGAGCCGTTCCGCGATGGAACTGCTGCGGTCAATCAGATCACCGGTATCCACTGCCGCACCTTAACCGGGGGGAGCGGCGGGGCGCGCGTCGTACCGTCGGGGGTGCCGGCACCGGCCCGCGCGGTGGGCGACTACACGAAATCCAAGTATGTGTTGATGGGACGTCTCACTATCTTTGCCGGGTCCCGTTCCGAGGTGGACCGAAGTCCGGGCGATGTGTCGTATCGCAACGGCTGGGTAACTATACGTTTGTCCATATCGGTTGTCGGTCGCTGGTGGAGGGAGCACGCATGTGCACGAGTGGGCAGTACGACCGCGAGCCGGAGGACTCGCGGGAGCTGTTCGACGTCCCGGATCCGGCCGAGCTGCTGCGGATCTGGTCGGCGAACACCGTCGATCCGTCGACCACCGAACGACCGAGATCGGATTTCGAGACGGCCTTCCGGGTGGGGCTGGGCCTGGCGCTGGCACTGCTGGACGATTCGGATCCGTCCGGGCAACAGGTCCTGGCCCGACTGGAGGTGGCCACCGCCCGCTGGGCGCGCGAGGACGTTCCGCTCGAAGTCATCCAGCACGCCCTGCACGAAGGTGTGAAAAGCGGCCTGGGGTTACGTGATTCGGAGTTGCGCGCGACATTCGACCCGGCGGCCGACGGTGTGGACGGCTGCTTCGTGGTCGATGTCCTCGACACGCTGACCGCCGCGGTGTCCCGCGCCTACGTCGCGCAGATGCGCAGCGGCCAGGAGCCGGCGTGACGGTCAGCCCGCTCGGTAACTCCGGGCGACCAATGCGGAGCGCAGATACCACAATCCCGAGGGCTGTGTCGGATCGAAGCCGGTGAGCTGGGCGACCCGCTTGAGCCGATAGTCGATGGTGTTGGTGTGGATGTGCATGAGGCGAGCGGTGCGCTGCCGGTTCAGGTTGTTGCTGATATGACGCTGCAGCGTCTCCAGCAGTTCGGGATGATCGTCGAGCGGGTCCAGCAGCGAACCCAGGTATTCGCGGCCGGGGCCGGGTCTGGTCAGCTGGTATTCCAGGGCCATATCGTCGAATCGGTACAGTCCGGGAACGCAGTCCAGGCGCTGCACCATGTCCAGCAACTCGTGTGCTTGATCGGCCGCCGACGGTACGTCCGCGGTCGGCGCCTGCACCACCGCGGCGCTGATCGGCACCTGGGCCGCGCGCGACACCTGCGCGATGAGTTCGTCCAGCTCTTCGCCGTCGAGGATATCGGCCGGCAACAGGACCGTCCCGCCGTCCACGCTCAGCAGCGACAGCGCCGAATCCTCACAGCGGGTGGCCAGTTCGGCCTGGACCCGGCGCAGTTTCCGCCGTGCCACCACCTTGCCGTCGAGCGCCGGGACCGACTCGTCCGGGTGTGCCGGGATGGCCACCGCCAGCACGGTGTAGGCGTGCGCGATCTCGATCCCGCACTCCCGGGCCATGGTCGAGGTGCTGTGCCCGCCCAGCAGTGCCGAGGTCAGCGTGTGCACGGCCGTATGGTGTTCGCTCACCACCGACCGCAGTTCCCGCACATAGGCCATGGAGATGCAGACGGTCATCTTGTCCAACATCTCGACCACCAGCTTGGCGCCGTCCACCAGCGCCGAGTAGTCGGTCACGGTGGCATTGGAGACCACCAGGTCCAGGCCGAGCCGGAAGCCCTCGTGCACGGCGTGGTGAATGGTGTCGATCGGTACGCCCTCGCGCGCCCAGCCCGCCGCGGCGTTCTCCAGCCGCCTGGTCTTCTCCGGGATGTCCTGGCCGTCGAGCATGCTGACGGCGAGTTCGAGACAGGTGCGGGTGATGGTGGTGACGTCGCCGTAGATCGCGTCACCGGGCAGCGTGCCGCAGGGCACCACGTTCTCCACGAAATGGCCCACCATCCGGCGGGATAATTTGCGCACGTCCTGTAACGGGGCGGACATTGGCTGGCCGGATAGCGTCAGCTTGGTTCTGGTCGCATCGACGGTCATGCTGACTCCTTCTACCCCTGGGTGGCGAGACTGCGGCTCCACAGTAACGATCGTGTCTCGTATTGCGGGCGTGTTTGCGAACTCGACTGGACGACCCTGAAGGTCGAACCATCTGGCTTGTGACTGGTCACAGTGGTGTGGGTTACGGTCGGTTCGGCCGATCAGGCCGGAAACGCGGGTGCAAGGGTGCTTGTCGCCCGTTCGGCCCGCGCACAAGCACCGCCGGCGTCCCCGGGTGCGCTGTCCACCCGGACCCGCACGACGCCGCTGTCGGCGGTGGGCAGGACGACCGTGCAGGTGGTCGCGGTATCGGCGGCGCCGGTGTGCAGGCGTCGTGCGGTCCGATTCGCGAGGGCGATCTCGGTGCTGGTGTCGCCGTCCCCGGCCACGTCGTCCGGTGAGCCCGCGCTGCTGAACAGCACCCGTAGCGCGGCCCGGTCACTGCTCCAACCGCACCCGGCCCAGCCCGGCTCGGTGGCGACGTCGCGCCGGACCGAATCCGCGGCGAACCCGGAATCGGCGAGGAGGTCAGCGGGCAGGCCGCACGGATCCCACACCGCCGCGGGGTCCGCAGGTTCCGTGGCGTCCCCGCATCCCGCCGCGCCGAAGCAGCCGGCTGAAGCCAATGCGCTGAACAGGATTCGTGCGAGGAAACGACGGCGGTGACGGTGCAGGGGCGCGCTCATGCCGCGGATGCTATCCATCCGCCCGGCCGCGCCACACGCACTCTGTGGGGGCTCACAGCGGTGCTTCCGGCGCGGTTGCGCTGCCCCACAACCTCGCTCGGCGGCCGCCGCGGACCGAAGTCGTCCCACCATGTGGAAAACCTGCGGTGTGCGCCGGAGTGGGAGGAATACCGTGACCCGGCGGCCGTGTTGGCCTTTCTGGTCTGGAGAAAGAGGTGCGCTGGTGGTGGCGGAAACGGTGAAGACCGGCGTCGGGCTGCGCTCCGAACGCGGTGCGATCCTCGGCTCGCTCATGCTGGCCACCGGTCTGATCGCGCTGGATTCGACGATCATCGCGACCGCGGTCCTCACCATCACCGAAAGTCTGGGCGGTTTCGCCCAGTTCCCCTGGCTGTTCTCCGTGTACTTGCTCGCCCAGGCCGTCAGCGTGCCCGTGTACGGCAAGGTCGCCGATACGGTGGGCCGTAAACCGGTGCTCCTGTTCGGAATCGCGGTCTTCGCGATCGGCTCGCTGCTGTGCGGGCTCGCGGGGAGCATGCTGTGGCTGATCGTGTTCCGGGCGGTGCAGGGTATCGGCGCCGGCGCGATCCAGCCGATGACCATGACCATCGCCGGTGACCTGTACACCCTGGCAGAACGCGCCAGGGTCCAGGGCTATCTCGCGGGCGTCTGGGCGTTCTCCTCGGTGATGGGCCCGCTACTGGGCGGGGTGTTCGCGGATTTCGTCGGGTGGCGCTGGATCTTCCTGGTGAACCTGCCGCTGTCGGCGTGGGCCGGGTGGATGCTGTGGCGCCACTTCACCGAAACCGCCCCCCGGCAGCGGCAGCGGGTCGACTATCCGGGTGCGGTTCTGCTCACCGCGGGCGCCGGGGCGCTCATTCTCGGGTTGCTGGAGGGCGGCCGGGCGTGGGCGTGGGATTCACCTGTCAGCATCGGGATCTTCACCGGTGGCGCGGCGGTACTCGTGGTGTTCGTATTACTGGAACGCCGGGCGGCGAATCCGATTCTGCCGCTGTGGTTGTTCACCCGGCGTGTCGTGGTCGCCAGTTCGGCGATATCCGGGCTGGTCGGCGCGTTGCTGCTCGGCCTCACCTCCTATGTTCCGACATTCACCCAGGGGGTCCTGGGCGCGAGCGCCGTGCTCGGTGGGCTGACCGTGGGGGCGCTGACCCTGGGCTGGCCGGTCTCGGCGTCCCAGTCGGGCCGGGTGTACCTGCGTATCGGTTTCCGCCGCACCGCTCTCGCCGGCAGCGCGATCGCGGTAGTCGGCGCCGCCGGCACGCTGTTCATCGGGCCGCACACGTCGATCGGGCAGATCGCGGCCACCTGTTTCGTGATCGGCCTCGGGATGGGCCTGGTGGCCAGTCCGACGCTGATCGCCGCCCAGACCACCGCGACCTGGGGTGAACGGGGCGTGGTGACCTCGGCGAACATGTTCGCCCGGTCCATCGGTAGCGCAGTGGGTGTGGCGGTATTCGGCGCGCTCGTGAATTCGCGGGTGGGCGATACCGGCACCCCCTCGCCCGCGGCACTGGCCGAGGGGGTGCATCTGGTGTTCGTGGCGGTGGCCGTGATGGCCGCGGCCATCGTGGTCGCGTCCGCCTTCATGCCCGGACGCGCCGAATCCGCTCGCTGACGATCATCCGGTCACTGCGGGGCGGGCAGGACCTCCACGCGTTCGCCTGCGTCGAACTCGATCACCTGATGGACCCGGGTGTCTCCCACCGGTCCGAGGTCGGCGACCACCACTTCGCCGCGTTGCGCCACTGATTCGACGAGGGCCTCCACCGGGTTGCCGTCGGATCCGGCGATCCGGATCCGATCGCCGATCTCCAACGCGTCGGCGCGGACTCCGCTGTCCACGAGACGCGGGGTGAAGACGCCGCAGTAGGTCCGGCCGGCCGAATCCCCGACCCCGCGTTGCGCGATCGTCCACCACACCGGCGCGGAACCGTCGCTCGCGGTGCGCCGATGCCAGCCCAGTACGCGATCTCGCCCCGCTTCGGCGGCGGCCCGGCTCTCGTGCACCGATACATGCCTGCGGACCGGCGCGCTGCGCGGTTGCACGGTGCCGGCCGCGCCGTCGACCACCAGGACCCAGTTCGCCGACTGGTCCTGATCCCGGGTCGCGTTCACCCGTTTCGCCAGTGCCTGACCGGGTGTGGCGCCGAGCCGGTCGGCCACCTCGGCCAGATTCTCGGCCAGGCCGAGCGCGCGTAGGAAACCGGCCACCTCGATCTCGGCGGTATCGAGCCGCTGGGCGAGCACCGGCATCGGGGTGCGATCCCGCCACGCGCCGCGCACCAGGTGCTCGTGCTCGGTGAGCCACAGCGCCGAGGGCCCGTGCCGGTGGTATTCGAGTACGACCGCCCACCAGTCCCAATCCGGCTCGGCGGCCAGCCGGTCCCGGATCCAACCGGCTCGATCACCGGCGCGCACCTTCTCTTCGGGTGGCACGAAGTTCCGCAAGGCCGCCTGCACCGCGGACGGCGTGCGGCCGAGCTCCGCGGCGATCGCGGCCAGCCCCTTGCCGGCCCGCAGTTCCGTCGCCACGACCCGATATTCGGATTCCCGCCACGACGTCCCGTGCTGACGCGGCGGCAGCAATCGTTCCTGTCCGATTTCACTCATCACAGAACCCCCGGTTCCGATACGCCGGAGGGCTTGTCGCCCGGCCGGTTCGCCGACCGCGCTGAACCCTTCCGACTGTGTCCTACCTGCACAATTATAGGAGGGGGGTCCGACAGAAACGGGGCTCTCGGCCGCCGCCGCGGGAGTGGATTCCGATTCCGGCGCAACGGAATCGGGCGCCGTTCGGGCTGTGCGAACCCGGCGGACCCACCGGGTGCGGTGGGCCATCGCCGAGTCCGGTTGTCACGGAGTGGAATAGCCGATCAGGGCGCCGACCCCGGCGCCGATCGGAATGGTGATCAGCGCGCCGACCCCGCCCAGGAAGAAGCCCAGCACCGCGCCGATACCGCCGCCGATCAGGGCGCCGACGCCGGCATTGTGCAGTTTGCGGGATTCGGTATCCGGATCGGCCACCAGCTGGGCCACATGCTGCCCTGCGGGTGTGGACGCATCCGGTGTCAGGGTGAGGGTGCGCCCGTCGGCGGAGATGGCCGAGGCCAGCGGTGCGGTCTGCCCGGCGGCCGCGACCCCCAGCGGCAGTGTGGTGAGCACGCGGCCCGCCGGATCCGACAGGGTGACGGCCGCGCCGTCGGCAGTCAGCGCGAAACTCCCGGCGTCGAGGGTCGTGACGACCGCGGTGCCCGTCTCGTTCGGTGCCACGACATAGCCGACCCCCTGTTCGGCGCCGTGGGCGGCGATCTCCGTGGCGGCGTTCGGATGGGCCTGTGCGGTGCCCGCGGCGACGCCGAGCGCGCCGATGGAGAGCAGAGCTGTGGCGGCGAGGTGCTTGATTCTCATGGTCTTTCCCCACTTGTTCTGCCGGCGCCGGAGCGCCGACGGTCCCCAAGAAGCCGGATTTCGGCTCGGAACCCATTCTCACGGAACAAGATCGGGCCGACAATACTTTCGGTGAATTGCGATTCCGGTGAATTCCGCTTCATCGGCGATTCTTTCACCGGCGAGTCGCCGGCGCCGTGGCCGGAGATTCGGTGCGGGCAGCGGTCGATGTTTCCCCCCGGGACGCCACGCCGGGGGCGGCCGCCGCACCGCCGCTACCCGTCACACGTCCAGGATGTGGGGGAGCCCGGCCCGGAACCGGTCCGCGTCGATCCGCTTGGCGGCCTCGAACGCCGGGAGCGCGACCAGGGGGAACACCGGGGCGTGCGGTGCGGGGTCGTCCGCGGCGTCGAGGATCGCATTCGCGGCCGACCGGCCCGATTCGTTGGCGCTCTCCATCGTGGCCAGGTCGATATTGCTGCGCACGTGGTCGCCGCCGAAGAACAGGTTCGGAATCGCGCAGTGCGCGGTGGGGCGTTTGTCGTAGGAGCCGACGGTGTTGACCAGCAAGGGGGGTTTCGTTGTGCGTGGCGCCCCCGGACCAGCTGACCCCCGGATCCAGATGCCAGGAGTGGATATCCTCGTCGCGCAGCCACCCCGTGCCGTTGTTCAGCCACATTTTCAATTGCGCCCACACCTCGGTCGCTATTTCCTGCGCACTGCACTGTTTGGCCGGCCGGTGATGCAGAATCCCCGGGGAATCCCAATCCGAGATATCCACCGAGAAGCATTCCCGTACGGATCCGTCGCCGTACTGGGCGGCGAAATCACCCACCCACATGGGAGCCTGCCGCAGCGCGGTGAGCGCCCACGGAGAACCCAGCGCCGCGACATGCCCCTCCGGTATGTCGGTGGGCCGGCGCAGGTAGTACTGGATACCGACCATCCAGTCCGTGAGCAGGTCACGCATACCCGCCAGATGCGGGTCGGCGGACAGGATCCGGTCGTCGAGCAGCGGGACCGTCTTGTCGACCGGTATGGCGCAGACGTAGTAGTCGGCGACAACGGAATTCGTCGCGCCCCCGCCGCCGGTGACCGATACCGAGGTGATCTTCCCGCCGTCGTAGACCAGACGGCTCGCCCGCTGGCCCATCACGAACTGCACCCCGCGCGATTGCAGGTAGGCCACCCAGGGGTCGATCCAGGCCGCGTTGGTCGGCCGGTTCAGGATCCGGTCCACGCCGCCGGAGAACTCCGGGATGAGCCCGGTGCCGGCCAGTACCAGAGCCTCGCCGATCGTGCCGATGGTGCGTGCCGAGCTGAGATGCGGTTTCGCGGCGACGGTGATCCGGGTGAGCGCGTTGACCAGATAGGCGCGGTAGGCCTCGGATTTGCCGTCGGCGCGCATGATCTGCTCCCAGGTCAGATACTCCCACTGGCCGAATCGGCGTTCGGTGCTGGAGGTGAACCACATGAGCATCTGCTTGCCGAAGAAGGCCAATTCGTGCGGCGGGAGTTCCGGGATGAAACTGAACGCGCCGATGATGCTGTTCTGCAGGCGTTCGGGCGTGAGCTGATCGAGTGCGCCCACCTCTACCGGTGCGAAGATCGGCGGCTTGTCACGGAAGCCCGCCACCGTTCCCTCCACCCGGATGAGATTGTCCAATACGCCGTTCGGGTTGCCGGGAAACGGAATCCGGCGCATGGTGTCGGGAATGTTCTGGTAGCAGCCCGGGAAGAAGCGGAATCCGTGCTCACCCGGCAGATCGGCGCGGCCTCCGGTCCCGGTGTCGGGGACCGGCATACTGCGTGCTTTGCCACCCAGATAGGACGGTTCGTACACGGTCACCCGGAATCCGCGTTCGATGAGTTCGTGTGCGGCCGACAGCCCGGCCATTCCGCCGCCGAAAACGGCGACCTCTCTTCCGCCGGTTCGTAGCCCCGGGGTCCGGCGGCGGGGCGCGGCGGCGGTCGCGGTGCCGCCGGCCGCCGATCCGGCCGCGAGAATCGCGGCGCCGGAAAGCGCACCGCGCAGGGCGGTGCGGCGGTCGATCGAGGCTGACGTCTTCGGCAGCTGATCCGACATGGTGTTCTCCTGGTCAAGCGGTGGCGGTTCCCGGGGACGATGGGGGGACAGGGGGCGGAGTGCCGCGCAGCAGGGTGCACGAGGTGTGCAGTTCACGGGCCGTCGCACCGATCTCGTGGGCCACGTCGGCCAGTACCGGTGCCGGGTCGCCCCGGTGGTGCCAGAGCGCCCCGGCGGTGAGCCGCGCCATCCGGGCCGGTGTGTAGAGCTCGGCCGGACGCCGGGTGCGGGCGAAGATTCCGGTGGTGATCGCCGCGAGTTCCTGATCATCGGCCGCGGCTCGGTACAGCTCGACCTCGAGCGGGCTCATCTCCGTACCGCGGGCGAGCCGGTTGGTCCAGTGGTAGATCTCCCGGCACTCCCGGACCCGCCGGCGCTCCCAGCCGGCGACGGCGCGGTCCAGCCGCGCCGGATCATCGAGCACCGGTGCGACGGCCTCGGCCAGCAGCCGTCCGTAGTGCAGCGCGTCGCGGATGCCCTGGGCTGTCACCGGATCCTTGAAGTGCCCGGCGTCGCCGGGCAGCGCCCAGCCCGGTCCGCCGGAGCGGCGGAAGTAGGAGACGAGATCGGTCGCCGAACGCACCCGGCCCACCTGTTCGCAGCCGCGCAGTCGTGCGCGCAGCGGCGGGATCCGGTCGAGTGCGGCGGCGTAGCGGCGTTCGGCCTCGCCGGGGCGTCGCCGGCCGGATTCGGCGGGTGGCTGGACCAGACTCAGCAGCAGGCCGTCGTCGCAGGGGAACGCTGTCCCTAGGTCGGACCCTTCGCGCCATTGGGCGGCGGTATCGCGCCAGTCGGTCGAGGTGTCGCGCCAGTAGGCGAAATAGCAGTCGCGCCCGCTGGGTTCGGCGGCATACGGGGACTGCGCGCCGACCAGTTCGGCCACCGTACTGCGGCGGCCGTCCGCGCCGACGACGAGCGCGGCGCGGATCTCGACGAGACGGTCGTCGGGATCGGTGTACCGCACGCCGGCGCAGCGCCCACCGTCCCAGACGAGCTCGGTCACCCGGCACCGCTCCCGGATCTCGGCGCCGGCGGCACGGGCGGTGCGCAACACCGCGTGATCGAGTCCGGTCCGGCGTACACACAGGGTGTAGTCGATACCTTCCACCTGTGGAAATCCGCTGGCGATCGCGAAGCTCGCGCCGGCTGCGTACGCGTGGGTGAGCCGGGGTGCGCCCAGTTCCGCCACTGCGTCGAGGGCGCCGAGCCGGGACAGTTCGGCGACTCCCGCCGGCCACAGCAGGTGGGTGGACAGGGTGTCGGACGGGAAGCGTGCACTGTCGAGTGCGATGACCCGGCGGCCTGCCCGCGCCAGGGTGGCCGCGGTGGCCGAACCGGCGCATCGGGCGCCGACGACCACGACGTCAGCTTGCTCGACCAGGAGGGGGGAGTCGGTCATTCGAACCACCTCGGTCAGCAAGTCTCGGACATGGTGTCCGATTGATGGTGAGCTGTAGCGGCTCGATTGTCAACCATGTGAGCGGCACTGTCCCGCACAGTCTTCCGTATACCGCGGCGAATCGGGAAACCGGTGCGCGGACCGCCCCGAGGGCCCGAGAGGAAAGCCGCTCCAGCGGTGGAAGGCGTGAATACGGGCACAATGGGCCCATGGACCTTCCGAGCCGATATCCACTGCACCGCACAAGTGAGAGCGCGGACCCCGGATGCCCTCGCTGACCCGGGCTCCCCGGGCCGCCCGGAAAACGGACGAGGACCGCCGGGCCGAATTCGAGCGGCGGGTGCTGCGCGCCGTCGAGGACCTACTGGCGGACGGCACCCCGTTCACCGAGATCGCAGTGCAGAAGATCGCCACCGCCGCTCAGATGGCGCGGTCGACCTTTTATCGGTACTTCCCGGACAAGAGTCAGCTGCTGATCCGCACGGCGGACCTGGCGACGGCCGACCTGTTCGCGGCCGCCGAACGATGGTGGGGCGCCGAGGACCCCGATCGCGAGGCAGGGGTGCGCCGGGCGATGGCCGCGATGATCGCCGGATTCCGCCGGCATCGCTATCTGCTGCTGGCGCTGAGCGAGGTCGCCGCCTACGACCGGGATGTCGGCGCCTACTGGCGAGCGCGGGTGGCCACCTTCGTCGACCTGGTCCGGGTGCGCCTCGAAGCCGATCGCGCGGCCGGACAGGTATCGCCGGACCTGGACCCCGCGGCGACGGCCCTGGTCCTGGCGGCCATGGTGGAACGCTCCATCACCACCGCGTTCGCCGTGCGCACCGGGATCACCGACGCGGAGCTGGCGGACGCACTGGGCCGGTCGATCTGGCTGGTCGTCTACGGTGACGCCCCGTCCGGAAACGAGCCGGCCGGTACAGCGTGACCTCCGCCGCCGCGCTGGTGCGGGACTCCCTGGGGTAGCCGGCCGACCAATCGCTGCGCGGCGAGCACGACAGCCGCCCGCTGGGCGGTGATGCGCTCGGCCGGTCCGGGCCGGGCGTGCACGGCCGTGGTGCGAGCCAGTTCGGTGAGCATGCGCAGCAGTGTCGGCGCCGCGATATCGGCGGTGACGATCCCCGTCCGCTGGCCGCGGCGGATCTCCGCGAGCTTGGGGTCCACGGATCGGCGCAGCACTTGTTCGATGCGCTCGTCGACCGGTTCCAGATCGGCCCAGGCCTGTAGCCGCGCGTTTTCCGGGTGGGCCAGGAAATGGTCGAAGAGGCGTCCGACATACCCCGGCAGGTCCTCGGCGCGCAGCGCGGTCTCCGTGGTGGTCTGGGTGGTCCACTGTTCGGTGACGGCGGCGTAGAGCTCGGATTTCCCCGGGAAATAGGCGTAGAGACGGTCCTTGCTGGCGTGCGCGGCCGCGGCGATGCGATTGATCCGGGCTCCGGCCGTGCCGTACTCCGCGAACTCCGCCTTGGCGGCCGCGAGGATCCGATCCCGGGTTGCCTGACCTGCCGCGCGCATATTCGGATCCTATCTTGCCGAACCGGATGGTTCGGAACTATCGTCATTGCCGAACCAGATGGTTCGCCGAATCCAGCGATGGGACAGCAATGAGCGCGGACAAACCACGGTGGCAGCAACTGCGGGAGACGACCGAGGGCGTATCCGTCGAGGAGCTCGACGAGTTGTGGACGCGGCTGCGGCCCGCCCGGGCGGAGGACATCCTCGGCGAATGGCGGGGTGACGCGTTCCAGACCGACCATCCGCTGTGCCGGGCGCTGCCCAAGAGTCGCTGGTACGGCAAGACCTTTCACGCGCTCGACGACGCCAAGCCGCTGATCTGTCGTGCCGAGGACGGCACGCTGTTCTCGAATGTGGAACTCGGTCAGGGCGAGGCCACGCTCTGGAACATCGAATTCCGCGGCGAGGTGACCGCGACGATGGTCTACGACGGGCGCGCCGTCTTCGACCATTTCAAATGGCTCGACGACACCACCCTGATGGGCATCATGAACGGCCGCCCGGAACTGGTGCTGGCCGGTGGCGAGTTCTTCTACTTCCTCCTGGAACGGGTGTAGCGATGCGGACGACGGCGGTTCTGTCCCGTGATCCGGCGGCCCCGTTCTCGGTGGAGACTGTGGATCTCGACGGGCCCCGCGACGACGAGATCCTGGTACGCATCGTCGCGGCGGGTATCTGCCACACCGACCTGGTGAATCGCGTGATCGGCAGATCCGACCGGCCGATCCTGCTCGGACACGAGGGTGCGGGGGTCGTGGAAACGGTCGGCGCGGCGGTGACCACGGTCGCACCCGGTGACCACGTGGTCCTGACGTTCCGGCACTGCGGCGCCTGCCCGAATTGCGTGTGCGGCCGGCCCGCCTACTGCCGGGACTCGACCGCGCTGAACCATTTCGGCCGCCGGCGCGACAAGTCCCCGCGCGTCACCGTGGCGGGCGTCCCCGTACGGGACGGATTCTTCGGGCAGTCCAGTTTCGCCCGCTACGCACTGGCCACGGCGGACAACACGATTGTCGTCGATCCCGCGGCCGATCTCGCTGTGGCCGCCTCGTTCGGCTGCGGATTCCAGACAGGCGCGGGTGCGGTCCTCAACGCGCTGCGTCCGGAATCCGGTGCGTGGCTGGCGATCTACGGGGCGGGTGCGGTCGGCTCGGCGGCGCTGCTGGCCGCCCGCACGGTGCCCGGCGTACGGACCGTCGTGGTGGAAACCGCCGCGCCACGGCGCGAACTGGCGCGGGAACTGGGCGCCGACGAAGTCCTGAACCCCGCCGAGACCGAGACCGTCTCCGCCATCCGCGAGATCACCGGCGGCGGTGCGACACACGCGCTGGACACCACCGGCGCGCCGAAGGTCCTGGCCGACGCCTTCGCGGCACTCGGTACCGGCGCGACGGTGGTCGCGGTCGGGCTCGGCGTCGGCGTCCCGCCGATAGACGTCCGCGATCTGGTCCTGAGCGGAAAGACGATCCGCGGGTGCCTCGAGGGTGACGCGGAACCGGCGACGTTCATCCCGCATCTACTCGATCTGCACGCTCGGGGCCTGCTCCCGGTCGACCGGCTGGTGACCCGCTTCCCGTACACCGAGATCGAGAAGGCCCTGGCCGAGCAGCATTCGGGGTCGGTGATCAAACCGGTGCTCACGTGGTGAGCCTGTTCGGCCGGGCCCACACGGCGGGTCTCACCGACCGATAGGGGGTTGTGGTCACCACCGCCGACGGGCACGGACGCTGCCCCGTTCGATTCTCTGTTACCTGCGGGATGAAACCCGTTCGGAGGGAGAACATCCGGACGTCGTGTTCGTGGTCCGCTCTGCACGGTAGCGATGCGGGGTCGGCAGTCCCGGGCCGTCGGGATCCGGCGGTCGGAACATCGGAGAAGGGCGGTCGCGGTGTCGGACACGATTTCGAGCCGGGACTATGTCGCGGAATTCCTCCACACCCATTGCGATCTGGAATTCGCCGAGATACCGCCCGGCGCCACTTTGGGCGACCTCGATATCGATTCGCTGACCGTGTTGTCGATCATCGTGCTGGTGGAGAAGCAGTACGGACTCGAACTGCCCGAGCGGCGAGTGGCCGCCGCCCGGACATTCGCCGAGCTCCTGGCTCTGCTGGGCGTGCGTATCGCTTCCGCCTAGCCGACCGGGTGGTGCGACTCCGGGGCGTCCACCGCTGCGGCGGCACCGGATTCCGCGGCGCGATCACCGGACGCGGAGCCTCCGACGGACGGAGAACTGCTGTCCACTCCGGACGTGCCGGTGGCATTGCCGCCGGTCTCTCCGGGATCCGTCGCGGTCACGCCGCCGTTGCCGCTGCTGCCGGTCTCCGCCGGGGGTGTGGTGCCGTCTCCGGCGCCACCGGGTTCCGTGCCACCGCTGCTTCCGGACCCACCCGGGGTGGTGGCGCCCTGCTCCGGCGTCCCGGCGCCGCTGTCACCCGGCGTCTCGGAGGTGCTGCCCTGCCGCTCGGTGTTCGATTTCTCGCTCGGCTCGGTGCCTGATTTCTCGCTCGGCTCGGTGCCCGACTTCTCGCTCGGCGTCGGCGAATCCGGGCGGGGGCCGAACCAGAGGAAGAACTGCGGAGTCGGCGCCGCCGGCTCCGCGAGGACCGTGGCGGGCGCCAGGGCGATAGCCGGCGCCACGAGACCGGCGAGGCCCGCGATCGCGACCGAGATGCGTCGTGCTGTTCGTGTTCCCACGTAAAACCTCCCAGGTGAATGATCGGTTTTCGTTGGTGCTGAAACAGTCGAGCGGTCCGACGCTAGCTGGCATTCGGGACCAGGTCGCCGCCGCGCCGAGCGCGTGACCGAGACGTCGGTGTGTTGTGACCGGCCGGTGATCGGTATCCGCGGCCGCCGGTCACAACCCTCGAACCGGATGCTGATCGGATGCCAGGTGCGGCAATGAGTGCGTGTCGCGCTCGCGACACGCCGCTATTTACCGGCCTGACCAGAAGAAATCGGTGAGTCTCGCCCCATTTTGCCTGCGATTGCGCTTGAATAACCGGTCGGGTTCGGCTTTACGGAATCGGCATTCGTCGCCACCGCATATACCGGCATCCGAGAGGGGCACGACCAGATGAGCACGATCCTCACTGCACTGCACGACGGCCTTCCGGCGCTCCATGATCACTACGCCGTACTCGCCCAGCTGGGCGATCCCAGCCCCGAAGCACCCCCGCTGTCGGACAAGATCATTCAGATGACCAGGTATCTCACCTGGTTCGTGCTGTTGTCCGGCGTCACCTCCATCGTCTTCGGCGGCGGCAAGTTCGCCTGGGAGAAGTGGAACGGCGGGGCGCTGACGGCTCCCAAACAGATCGCGGGCGCGATGGCCGGCGGCGCCGTGGCGACCAGCGCCGGGACCATCATGAACGCCATCATGGGGTAGTCCCGGAGAACCCCTGATCGGCTGGGCGAGATCGGGAACGGTGCTCTCGCTCCGCCCGGCGTCTTCACGGCCCCCGTCGCGGCCGGTGCTCGAGGAGTGCTGCGACCGGAGTTCGGGCCGGTGTTAGATTCGGGCGGTGAATTCCGGCCTCGTGGGAACACTGGTGCGCTGGCTGTTGCCGGCCGTACTGGCGGTGGCCGTACTGGGCATGCACCATGTGCCCGTCGAGGCCGGCCACGAGGCGCACCATCCGGTAACCACGCACTACGCGTCCACGGGTCCGGCGCCCCTTCCGATTGTGGAGGGGGTGTGGGAATCCACGAACCCGTCCTGCTGTCCGGAACCGGCGGCCGCGGCATCGGCGGGGCAGCACGACGAGGCTCCCGCCGAGCACGGGAACGGGCACGATCTGCTGCACCTGTGCCTGGCGATCCTGATCGCGTCGGTGGCATCGGTGCTGGTGTTCGCGGCGCTGGGCCGGTTTCTGTGCGCGAGGGTCCCGGCTGCGACCGCTGGGCGCCGGCCGATCACCCTTGCCCGGCCGCCGCCGTTACCGACACCGCAGCGCCTGGCCTTCCTGGGTGTATTGCGGCTGTGATCGACGCCCGCCGGGCCCGGTATCCCCGGGTCGCGGCGCTGCTCAGTCACGCGCAATACGACCGAATCCCAGGAGTACATCCATGATCAGCAAACCGATTACCGCGTTCGCGTCGCTCGCCGCCGCCGTCGTGCTGACGAGCTGCGGTGACAACGACAGCGCGGACGGTGCCGGTGCGGTCACGAGCGCTACCGTCACCGCCCCGGCCGGTGCGACCGCGCCGGTGACCGCCGACCACAACCAGGCCGATATCCGCTTCGCCGAGGGGATGATCCCGCATCATCGCCAGGCTGTGGCGATGGCGGCACTGGTGCCGTCACATTCGACCGACCCGCAGGTCATCGACCTGGCCGCGCGTATCCAACAGGCGCAGGACCCGGAGATCGCGACCATGACGGGATGGCTGCAGGAGTGGGGAGTCGCCTTGCCGGAAGAAACCGGACATTCGGGTATGGATCACGGTGATATGCCCGGCATGATGACCGATGAGCAGATGGCGCAGCTCGAAGCGGCCCGGGGTCCGGAGTTCGACCGGATGTGGCTCACCATGATGATCGACCACCATGAGGGCGCGGTGCAGATGGCCCGTACCGAGCTGGCCGAGGGCTCCGATCCCGACGCCCTGGCGCTGGCGCGGCAGATCGTCGATTCCCAGCAGGCCGAGATCCAGCAGATGCAGGCGCTGCTGAACGGCTGATCGCAACCGGTCACCGGCGTCCGCGCTGTGCGCGGGCGCCGGGTCACCCGGTCGTCCGGGGCCGAGGTTTCCCGATGCGTCGGAAAGCCGGCCCGCGCCCTTTCGTCGATACCCCCTAGGGGTATATATTCGCGGTATGTCCTCCGATCGCACACCAGCCGAAGCGGGCCCCGGCGCCGCCGGCCCGGCCGACCGCTCCCCAAAGCATTCGCACGGGGAATCGCGTCACAGCGGTGCCGAGTTCGCGTCGTCGCCGCACGAACACGGTGACGGCGCGGACCACGGTGGCCACGGCGATCACGCGGCGATCTTCCGGCGCCTGTTCTGGGCGATGCTCGTGCTTGCGGTGCCGGTCGTGCTGGCGGATGCGATGTTCGCGGATCTCATCGGGTATGCCGTGCCCACCGCGCTGTCCTGGGTGTCACCCGTACTCGGCACCGTTATGTACGCGTGGGGCGGCCGGCCGTTTCTGACCGGCGCGATCTCGGAGATCCGCACCCGACGCCCCGGCATGATGCTGCTCATCACCCTCGCCATCACGGTGGCATTTCTGGCGTCCTGGGGGGCCGTTGCCGGGCTGCTCTCGCACTCGCTCGATTTCTGGTGGGAACTGGCACTGCTGATCGTGATCATGTTGCTCGGTCACTGGCTCGAGATGCGGTCGCTCGGGCAGGCCTCCAGCGCCCTGGAATCGCTGGCCGCCCTGCTGCCCGATCGGGCCGAACGACTGGAGGGGGCGGACACCGTCATCGTCGATTCCGGTGACCTCGCACCCGGTGATCTGGTCATCGTGCGGCCCGGTGGCCGGGTCCCCGCCGACGGCACAGTCGAATCCGGTGCCGCCGACGTGGACGAATCCATGATCACCGGTGAATCCCGTGCGGTCCGCCGCGCACCGGGTGACCGGGTGGTCGCGGGCACGGTGACCACCGATTCGGCATTGCGGGTGCGGATCACCGCCGTGGGGGCGGACACCGCGCTGGCAGGTATCCAGCGCCTGGTCGCCGAAGCGCAGGATTCCTCCTCACGCGCCCAGGTGCTCGCCGATCGGGCCGCCGGCTGGCTGTTCTGGTTCGCCTCCGGCGCCGCCGCGCTGACGGCGCTGGTCTGGCTGCTGCTGGGACAGCCCGAATCCGCGGTCACCCGGACCATCACCGTGCTCGTCATCGCCTGCCCGCACGCGTTGGGGCTGGCCATTCCACTCGTGGTCTCGATCGCCACCGAACGTGCCGCGCGGGCCGGGGTGCTGATCACCGACCGGCGGGCCCTGGAGGCGATGCGGACGGTCGACGCGGTGTTGTTCGACAAGACCGGCACGCTGACGAAGGGGGAACCCGCCGTCGTCGCGCTGACCGGCGCCGGGGCGCTGGACGAGGACACCGTGCTCGCGCTGGCCGCCGCGATCGAGGGCGACAGCGAACATCCGCTCGGCCGGGCGATCGTCGCCGCCGCTGCGGATCGGGCCCTGAAGGTCCCGGTCGCCACCGGATTCGCCGCCCGCAACGGCATCGGCGTCATCGCGACCGTATCGGGAGCGACCGTCGGTGTCGGCGGGCCGGGGATGCTCGACGAATACGGGCTCGCGCCACTGCCGGGCACCTCGGGATGGGCCGCCGCGGGATCGACCGTGCTGCACGTCGTCCGGGACGGCGAGGTCGTCGGTGCGCTGGCGGCGGCCGACGCGGTCCGGCCGGAATCGGCGGCGGCTGTGGAAGCACTGCACGAGCGCGGCATCCATGTCGCGATGATCACCGGCGACGCGGTGGCGGTCGCGCGGTCGGTGGCCGCCGAGCTCGGCATCGACGAGGTGTTCGCCGGTGTGCTGCCGCAGGACAAAGGCGAGAAGGTGCGGTCGCTACAGGCAGCCGGGCGGACGGTCGCCATGGTCGGCGACGGAGTGAACGACGCACCGGCGTTGGCGCGGGCCGATGTCGGCATCGCGATCGGCGCCGGTACGGATGTGGCCATCGCCTCGGCCGGGGTCGTGCTGGCCGGCGATGATCCGCGGTCGGTGCTGTCGGTGATCACGTTGTCCCGCGCGACCTATCGCAAGATGATCCAGAATCTCGTCTGGGCGGCGGGTTACAACATCATCGCCGTGCCCTTGGCCGCCGGGGTCCTGGCGCCGTGGCACATCACGCTGCCCATGGAGGTGGGTGCGATCCTGATGTCGGTGTCGACGGTGGTGGTCGCACTCAACGCCCAATTGCTGCGGCGCCTGGACCTGAGTCCCGGCGCAGTGCCGGCCCGTCGAGCGGTCGGGGCGCCGAGCGCCGGACCGGGCGGCGGCCGCCGGTGACCGCCGGTCTCAGCCGCCGGGTTCGAGAGCGGCGAGTGCGGCGATCGGCGGGGCGAGCGCGGCGGCGTCCAATGCCGACCCGCTCGACAGCGCGTGCAGCAGTGTGCCGTCGAGGAACACCGCGATGGCCCGGGCGCCGGCCGGGCCGGTGTGCGGAGTGAGGATATCTACCAGACCTTCGAACCAGACGCGGGCCAGCGGGCGGAGTTCGGGCAGGCGGGTGGCAGCCAGGTAGAGCTCGTTGACGGTGAGCAGCCGGGCGGGCTGGTCCAGACATTCGGCGGTGAGCCGGGCCAGTGTCGCCGGGACGTCGGCGGCGGTCCCGAGCGCCGCGGACCATTCGGCCAGCGCGGCACGCGTGGCCACCGCGGTATCGGCCAGCGCGGCCTCGGTGAGGTCGGCGAGATCGGCGAAGTAGTAAGTCGTCGAACCGACCGGGACCCCCGCCTCGGCGGCGACGAGGCGGTGGGTGAGACCGGTGATTCCGTGGGTGGGAATCAGCGCCCGCGCGGCGTCGAGGATGCGCTGGCGGCGGTGTGGATCACGGGGGGTCAATGCGCGCCCGCGAGATTGAGCGTGACCACGCCCGCCACGACCAGGGCGACCCCCGCGATCTTGGTGGCGCTGAGCGATTCACCGAGGAACAGCGCGCCGATGATGACGATCAACGTGGTGCCCAGCCCGGACCAGACCGCGTAGGCGAAACCGACGTTCATGCCTCGCGCGATTGCCTGGGCCAAGAGCACGAACGCCAGGGTGTACGCGGACAGCGAGGCGACCGTCGGCCAGAGTCGGGTGAACCCCTCGGTGGCCTTGAGCAGGCTGGTGCCGATGATTTCGGCGACGATGGCCGCCCCGAGCAGCGCGAGCGACATAACAGACCTCCATTTGTGTACGTTTGTACATGGACAACCGTACACAATGAGGCGTGCGGGCCGACCGGCCGTACCGAGTTGTCGGACGGAGTCCCTACGGTGGGTGCATGCCGATGACGTGGCCGCAGGTTCGGGGATCGAACTACAGCACTATGGGGCGATCTGTACGCGCCGAAATCTGGAGCGGCGATACCTGTACCGGACGGGTCTGGCACTTGCCGCCCACATCCTGGCGGATCGAAGACGCGAACGGTGACGCCACCTATATCGAGAACGACACCGACGAATATCGCCGGGCTGCCGACGGAGTGATGGTGCACACCGTCAAGGCGGCGAACCGGATGGTGGCGATAACCGGCGCTTCCCCCGCGCAACTCCTGAAGGCGTATTCGATGTGGCCGCCGGAAGATCGCGGCGCAGAGCCGCGTTTGGTTCGGCCGAGCCGTCCTCAGCAGGTGGAGGTGCGCGGCCGCACCGGCTGGCAGGTCCGGTTCGTCGACACCGCCTCCGGCGGCGAGGTGACCTACGTGATCGACGCCGAGTCGGGCGTCGCGGTGTCGAGGTTCGCGGACGCGCAGTCGATGGAACTGGCCGACCCGGTCGTCGACGAGGATTTCGAGCCGGCGCTGTTCGACTGGACGGGCCCGGCGCGCGAGAAAGCGGATCGGCTCGTGTCGCCGGCCCAGCGCGAAGACGACGCGAAGACGCGTGCCCTCGGGGCGATCCCGCGGCCGGAGGTCGGCTGGTTGCCGCGGACAGTCGATACTCGGCCGATCGACGGCGATCCACGAACCGGGGCACTGGATTTGCACGTGGCGGGTCAGTACAGCTCGATCATGTTGCGCCAATGGGTAACCGCGGTCGGGGAGCCTACGGTCGGTTCGATGTACGACCGCGTTCCACCCGTGCACCGGGAGGTAGTCGGCCCGTGGACGTACGAGATTCGCAGCCGTGACTCGATCGCTCAGGATGCCTGTGCGCGGATCATCGCCTCTATCGTCGCGCCCGACCCGCCGTCCACCTCGCCCGCGCAGATCCGTGAGATGCTCGACTTGGAGGCCGCCGCGCATCACGAGGCCGAGCTACGGGAATCTCTGGGGACGGGACGCCGTCTCGACGACTGTCTCGACGACCAAGGCGAGCTTTCACTGTTCATCCGAACCGATTTCGGCGATGATGCCGTGTGGCGCGAGGTGGCCGCGGCGGCGATGGCGCCCGGCGAAGGCGAAGACTCCGCGTTCTCCGCCTACCTGACCTGTATCGACAACCCCGAAAACGAAGGGTTGTCGATACCAGCTCTGCTCGACCGGATCGGTGACCGGCCCGTGTACTACGTGTTCGTCGCGGACACCGCCACGATGACCGATCCCGAGCACCCCATCCTCGCCGTGGACACCGGCCCCGCCGAAACGGGCCACGAGCCGGGCCGAACGTTACGTGTGATCCCCACGCAGATGTGGGCCATCGAGAACAACCTCTCGATCGCGAACCTGGACTTCGCGGATTTCGCGGATGCCGCCGATCCCGACGGCGTCTACCGCGGTTTCTCCTGAGTCCGTGTGTGCACGTGGCCCCGATCGATCGGGTGCGCCGACCATGACCCTTGGGCTCGTCTCATCGAGGAGACACGCCTCAACCGCCGGTGTCGGGGCGCCGCCGCCGGGTGAGTAGCAGCAGGAGTACCAGCACCGTCGCACCCAGCGCGAGCAGGAGTTGCCGGTTGGCGGTGATACCGGCGGCGGCCATCAGATCGATGGGCTCCGCCGCCGGGCGGGGAGCGATCGGGGTGACCGGAGCGGGACCCGCCGTCGGCGACGGTTCGGCGGCCTCCGACTCGACCGCGCCGGGAGCGGAGGAGGTGATCTCCGCGGCGAGATTGTCGGCGAAGGCTCCGATCAGGCTGCCGGCGACATCGGCGAGCGCGCCGCGACCGAACTGAGCGGGCTTCCCGGTGATCGCCAGATCGGTATCGACGAAAACATCGGTGATCCCCCCGGATTCGACCAGTCGGCAGGTGATGACCGCCTTCGCGGTGCCGTTGCCGCGAGTTTCGCGCCCGCCACCTTCGAGGATTGCGATCTTGGCCTCCTCGTCCTGGGAGACGACTTTGATGATGCCGTTGTAGCTGAGCCCCACCGGGCCCAGTTTGACCTTGATCTTGCCGTGGAAATCGTCTCCGTCCCGGGAAGTGAGGACGGCTCCCGGAACACAGGGCGCGATCCGCTCGAGATCGAGCAGAACCGGCCAGGCGTCGGCGGCGGGTACGGGAATCTGGAAGGTGTTCGCTAGTTTCATTCGCGGTCCTTGGCGTCGGTGCCGGCTCAGGCCTGCGGGGTCACGGGGGCTTCGGTGCTGATCGTGGTGGCGGCGTCGCGGACCGCGCGGATGATGCCCTGGTAGCCGGTGCAGCGGCAGATGTTCCCGGACAGCCCTTCCCTGATCTCGTCGTCGCTCGGATCGGGTGTCTCCTGCAGGAATGCGGTGGCGGAGACGACGAAACCCGGAGTGCAGAAACCGCATTGGAGGCCGTGATGGTCGCGGAAGGCCTGCTGGACGGGGGACAGCGTGCCGTCGGTGTCGGCCAGGCCCTCCACGGTGGTCACCGCTGCGCCGTCGGCTTGTACAGCGAACACCAGACAGGCGCGCACGGCATCGCCGTCGAGCAGAACCGAGCAGGCGCCGCAGACACCGTGTTCGCAGCCCAGGTGGGTGCCGGTGAGGCCGCAGGTCTCCCGGAGATAATCGGCCAGGGTGCGGCGCGGTGGGATCCGGTCCCGGCGTTTCACCCCGTTGACGACCACCGAGATCTCGACATCAGTCATTGCTCGCCTCCTCTACCGCGCGGGTCCAGGCCCGCGCGACCATGACCGCGCCGATCCGGCGCCGGTAGTCGGCGGAGCCGTGGATATCCGCCGGGACAGAACTCAGGGCCGCGGTCGCGGAGCGGCCGACCTCCGTCGCGTCGACCTCGGCGGCCGGGCGTCCGACCAGCTCGGATTCGGTCGCGACGGCCCGCAAGGGAGTCGGCGCCAGGCCGAACAGCCCGACCGCGACCCGGTCGATCCGGGAGTCGGCGTCCAGCCGTATCGCGATCGTCGCACCCGCCATCGCGAAATCGCCCGCCCGACGAGCGAATTCCTCGATCGCGAAACCACTGCGTCCCCGCCACGCGGGGAAGGTGATCCCGGTGAGCAGTTCATCGGCCGCCATCGCCGTGCTCCACATGCCGGTGAAATAGTCCGCGGCCGGGATGGTGCGCTGCCCGCGTGGGGACAACGTCTGCATCTCGGCATCGAGTGTGAGTGCGACGGCCGGGTACTCGCCCGCGGCGTCGGCATGGGCGATCGCCCCGCCGATGGTCCCGCGGTTGCGGATCTGGAAATGACCGATCAGCGGCGTCGCCCGGTGCAGCAGCGGGATAGCGCGCCGGATCTCGGGGGAGCGGCCGACCGCGGCATGGGTGGTCCCGGCGCCGACCCGTACTTCGTCGCCGTGGGTGTCGATCCCGCGCAACTCGTCCAGCAGGCGCAGGTCCACCAGATGGTCGAACACGGCGAGCCGCAGTGCCAGCATGGGCACCAGGCTCTGCCCGCCCGCGATGATCTTGGCCTCGTCGCCGAGGTCGGCCAGCAACGCCACAGCCTCGGCCGCCGTGGTGGGTGCGTGATAGTCGAAGGCGGCGGGCTTCATGCGGTCACCTCCGAATCGCCACGGGCCGCTTCGATCAGGGACACGATCCGGGCAGGGGACAGCGGGAGCCGGTCGAGCTGGACGCCGAACGGCGACAACGCGTCGGCGACGGCATTGAGCACCGCGGGCGTCGAACCGATCGCGCCGCCCTCGCCCACGCCTTTGAAACCCCCGGGCCCGGTGCTCGGCGTCTCGACGTGGCCCAGTTCGATCTCGGGCACCTCGGTCGCGGTGGGCAGGAGATAGTCCAGGAAGGTGGTGGCGACCGGATTGCCGTCGTCGTCGTAGGCGAGGTGCTCGTAGAGAGCGCCGCCGATGCCCTGGACGGTGCCGCCGTAGATCTGGCCTTCCACGACATTCGGGTTGATCATCGGACCGACGTCCTCGCTGACGACGAACCGGAGCAGGGTCACCTGCCCCGTCTCGATATCGACCTCGCAGGTGCACACATGAGTGGCGTTGGCCCAGATCATCAACTGGTCCGCCCGGTGGCGGCCGGTCGCCTCCAGCCCGGGCGGTACTCCGGGTGGGAGCAGTTCGGTCTGGTAGTAGGCGATCTGGGCGATCTCGGCGAGCGACAGGGATTTCTCCGATTCCGGTACTCCGGCCCGGCCGTGCGCGAACTCCACGTCCTCGACGCCGACACCCAGCTGTTTCGCCGCGATGGCGATGATCCGATCCCGCAGCACCCCGGCGGTCTGCGCGATGGCGCCCGCGGCCATCGAACCGGAGCGGCTGCCGTTGGTCCCGCCGCCCTGCGGGGCGACCGCGGTATCGCCCTGAATGGTCTGCACATCGGCGATATCGATTCCGAGGGCATCGGCGGTGAGCTGCACAGCGGTGGTCTCGAGACTGTTTCCGGCCGATCCGCCCGATAGGTAGACGTTCACCTTGCCGGTCGGCGCGATCCGGATGGTCGCGCCCTCGGTGCTCAGGAACGGGGTCGCGCCGGTGGTGGGTTCCACGTAGGTGCAGGTGCCGACACCCAGATAGCGGCCGACGGCGCGCGCGGCGGCTTGTTCGGCACGGAAGGCGTCGTAGTCGAGGATCTGCAGCGCCTGTTCGAAGGTTTCGCGCGGCGACGCGTCGGAATAGGGCATACCGTTCGGATTCGCGACCGGCATATCGCTGTGGCTCAGCATGTTCCGCCGCCGTAGTTCCACCGGGTCGAGTCCGAGTTGCCGGGCGGCGGTGTCCAGGAGCAACTCCCGCGATACCGATTCGAACTGCCAGGGCCCGCGATAGGCGACTCTGCCCACGGTGTTCGAATAGTACGAGGCGGTGCTGAACCCGGATTCCGGTACCCGATAGGGCCCGGGAAACAGCATCCCGACCGCGATCGACGCGGTGAGCGGCGACGGCACCGGGTAGGCCCCGACGTTCTGAACGTGCTCGATGGTGGCGGCGAGGATATGCCCCTGCTCGTCGAAGGCCATCGCGACCTCGCCGTGTTCGTGGCGGGCCATACCGGCCGCCATCAGGCTCTCCTGCCGATCCTCGATCCATTTCACGGCGTGCCGCACGGTGCGGGCGGCCAGCATCACGCAGGTCTCCTCGCGCTGCGGCGCCACCTTCTGCCCGAATCCGCCGCCGGTGTCGCGCACGATCACCCGGACCCGGTGTTCGTCGATACCGAGCAGCCGGGAACAGAAGCCGCGGACCTCGTGCGGCGACTGGGTGGAGGTCCAGATCGTCATCTCGCCGGTGGGGGCGGTCCACTCCGCCACTATGCCGCGGGTTTCCAGCGGCACCGGCGCGTACGCCTGTTGGTGCACGGTCTGGCGCACTACGTGCGGGGCCGCCTCGAGCACCGCGGCCAGATCCGACGGCGCGCGTCCGGCCAGGCCGCCGGCCGAGTTGCCCGGGTGTTCGGCGTGCACGAGTTCGGCTGCTGTGGCGGCGGTTTCGTAGTCGACGACCGGCTCGAGGGGGTCGTAGTCGACGATGACCAGTTCAGCCGCGTCCTCGGCGATATAGCGGTCGGTCGCGATCACGAGGACGACCGGGTCGCCCACGAACCGCACCTCGCCCTCGGCCAGTGGCGGACGGGGGACCGCCGGGAAGCCCGGTGTGTCCAGGGCATAGGAGATCTCGCTGACCCGCGGATTGAGATCGGCGGCGGTGTAGACGGCGACGACGCCTTCGAGATCCGCGGCTTCGGTGATATCGATGCCGGTGATCCGGGCGCGGGCCAGCGGGCTGCGGACGAAGCAGGCGTGCACCATGCCGGGCCGGGTGATGTCGTCGACGAAGGTGCCGGCCCCGGTCAGCAGGCGCAGATCCTCGATCCGAGGTACGCGGGCGCCGACGGCCGTCGTTTTCTCGGTGGTGCTCATCGGCGGCTCCATCGCGTCGGTACCTGATTGGTGGTGCTGCGAGACAGCCTGATTCGACCCATCCGGCCGTTCCTCCGTTCGCGGGATGTCGCGGGCGCCGGCATCCGAGCGCCCACAGGTGCGGCACGCTGATGCTGAGCACTTGTCTAGCATTGGTGCGAGGGCAGTGTCAATACAGGATATGTCGTGTTCAAGAATTCCAATGTCATTTTGTGAAAGTGGTATTCTCGCATGTTGTCACCGGTTTCCGGTATCCGTTGCGGCGAGGAGGTGGAGTATGCGCGACCTGGCCGCGCACCTGGTTCGATGGCACGCCGAGGGCGTCGTCTACGCGCTGGCGACCGTGGTGGCGACCCGGGGTAGTGCCCCGCTGCCGCTCGGGACCTGTATGGCGGTCGACGCCTCCGGTTCGGTACACGGGAGCCTGTCGGGAGGCTGTGTCGAAGGCGCGGTGTACGAATTGTGCACCGCGGTACTGGCCTCGGGTGAGCCCGTGCGGCAGACATTCGGGTACAGCGATTCCGACGCTTTCGCCGTCGGCCTGACCTGCGGTGGTGAACTCGAAGTCTTCGTCCAGCGGATCACGGCCGCGGACCGCCGGGCCGTCGAGGCCGCACTCGACGGGTCCGAACCCGTCGCGCTGGTCCGGGATCTCGGCACCGGGGCGATGCTGGCGGTCACCTCCCGGACGGTGACCACGACGGGTGACTGGCCGGATTCGGTCGTGGAGCAGGCGCGTGCCGTGCTGGGTCAGGGGGTCGGCACGGTGCAGGTGATCGGCTGCGGGGCCGCCGCGCGTGCGGTTTTCGTCGTCTCGTTCGCCGCGCCGCCGCGGCTGATCATCTTCGGCGCGAATGTCTTCGCGGCCGCCCTGTGCCGGGTCGGGCGATTGCTGGGCTATCGGGTCACCGTCTGCGAGGCGCGCCCGGCTTTCGCCGATCGCGCTCGGCTGCCGGAGGTCGACGAGGTGATCGCCGAATGGCCGGACCGCTATCTGCGCGGCACCGCGGTGGATTCCCGGACCGTGCTGTGTGTGCTCACCCATGATCCGAAGTTCGATATCCCGGTACTGGTCGAGGCGCTGCGGCTGCCGGTCGCCTATATCGGCGCCATGGGATCGCGCCGCGCCGACGCAGAACGTCGGGCCGCGCTGCGGGCGGCCGGCGTCACCGACGATCAACTCGCGCGATTGCATTCCCCGATCGGGCTGGAATTGGGCGGGCGTACTCCGGAGGAGACGGCGGTCGCCATCGGCGCGGAGATCATCGCGCGGCGTCACGGCGGGTCGGCGCGCTCGCTCTCGGCCACCCGGCGGCCGATCCATACTTCCGCCGTAGCGGGCCGGGTCGACGCCGCCGGATCCGGCTCGGCGCGCGGCGAGGATCAGCGCATCAGGTCCTGCGGAGTGTCGACGTCGTCCGGCGAGCCGGTGCCGTCGCACGGAATATGCTGAACCAGAGCGGGGTTGGCGGTCAAAAACTTTCGCGCGCCGATATCGCCGGCCGCCTCGGCCGCTATCGCGGGGAAGTATTCGGCGCCGAGCAGTACCGGATGCGCGGGCCGACCGCCGTACGCGGCCATTGCCAGCCGTGCGTCACTCGCCAGCAGCCGGCGTACGGATTCGGCCCCGAGCCAGGGCATATCGACAGGAACCACCACGACCCTGGTCTCGTGCACCGCGCGTAACCCCGTGGCGAGCGAAGAGCCCATTCCGGTCTCCCAGTGCGGGTTGTGCACCACCGTGGCGTGGGGGACGTCCAATGCCACCGCTCCGGACACCACGACCACCCGTGCGCAACCGCCGTCGCGCAGCAGCCGGACCGCGCGGTCCACGAGTCGTTCGCCGTCCACCACGACTTCGGCTTTGGGGCGGCCGAAGCGACGTCCGGCGCCGGCGGCGAGTATCAGTCCCGCGGCGCCGGGCCGCGGCGGGGAGGTATCCATGACCCGATCATGGCCGCCGCGGCCGTCGGTCGTCCGGTAGATCGATTCCCAGCAGGGCGGCCTGGACCTGGTGGAGGCGGTCCACATCGCCGCGCAGGCCGGTCACGTTGTCCTGGTAGAGGAACGCCTCTCCCAGCCGCACCAGGGAGTAGGCGAGCAGCGAGCGTTCCAGGTGGGGTGCGTACCCGTCCTGCTCCTCGGCGCGGGTGATCAGCCCTTCCACCGCCACGAGGATGCGCGGCTGGACCGGCCCGTCGCTGGAGGTGAGGATGCGCAGCCCGGCCAGCGGCTCGTTCTCGAAGTACTGCCGGAACGGTTCGTTGCCGGCCATCCAGCGGTTGACCCGGTCGAGGACGGTCAGGATGCGCCGGGCGCCGGAGTCGCGCCGACGGGCGTCCGCGCGTTCGATGAGAGATTCGAATTCCCCGGCCAGCACGGCGCCGAGCACGCCGTCGCGGGAGCCGAACCAGCGGTAGATGGAGGCTCGGCTCAGTTTGAGCTGGGCCGCGATCGCCTGGACGTCGACTCGGTCCCCGCCGAGGAAGGCCTGCCGGGCCAGTGCTACGACTTCTTCGCGGGTTGCCGAGGCCGGGCGGCCGGGCGGTCTGGAGGTGCGGCTCGCGGTGGTCACTTCGTTATGGTACACACTATGTCCCGTGTATCTAAAACGGAGTAGATCCTGATCCCGGGGTATCGAGTGTAGAGCCGCTCAGGCCGGCAGGGCCAGCGGAGATCGCGCCGACCAGCGGCCGCCCTGCCGCTCGACCCGCACCGGATGGTCGAAAGCCGCCGAAATATGTGCCGTAGTGATGATTTCGGCGGCCGAACCCGTGGCGACCGTGCGGCCGCCCGCGATCAGCAGCGCATGGGTGGTCGTCGTCGGCAGCTCCTCGAGGTGGTGGGTGACCAGTACCGAGGCGAGGTCGGGATGCGTTCGGTCCAGCGCATCGATCGTATGCAGGAGCTGTTCCCGGGCCGCCACATCGAGACCGGTGGTCGGCTCGTCGAGCAGGAGCAGCCGGGGGGCGGTGATCAACGCGCGCGCGATCAGGGTCCGCCCGCGCTCGCCCTGGGAGAGGGTGAGCCAACTGCGATCCGCCTTGGCCGCCATGCCGACGGCCTCGAGGGCCGCTGTCGCGGCATCGATCTGGTCGGCCCGGGCCGACCAGCGCGTCGGAGTGTCCACGGTGCCGGTGAGGCCGGTGAGCACCACATCGCGTACCGGCAGCGGATAGCGCAGCGGATGGCGCGGGTCGACATGTCCGATCGAGCGCCGCAGCTTCTGCAGTTCTACGTGACCCAGTTGCTCGCCGAGTACGTGGACCGTGCCACTGGAAGGGTGGGTCACCGCGCCGCAGAAGCCCAGCAGGGTGCTCTTGCCCGCCCCGTTCGGGCCGAGCAGCGCCCAGTGCTCACCGGCGCGCACGGTCAGCGAGATCCCGTCGATTATCTGGTTGCCGTCGCGCCGGAAGGTGACATCGGTCAGTTCCAGAACGGGTGTGGTCACGAGAATGCCTCCTTGATGGCACGCAGATGCGCGCGGCTGTGTGCGGCCGCCGCGTCGGGGTCGCGAGCGGCGACGGCGGCGGCGAGCCGCTCGTGCGCCGCGTGATCGGCGGGTAGGGAGGGCAGCGGGCGGATGTGCAACATATCGATCATCGCGGTCCGCAGCCGGGGCAGGAAAGTATCGAACAGCTGGATGAGGATGTCGTTGTGCGCGGCGACGATCACGGCCCGATGGAAGGCCATATCGGCGTCGACGTGCTCGGGTACCGACAATCCCGCGACGGCCCGGCCGGCCAGAGTGCGCCGGATCGTGCGCAGATCGGCCGGGGTCCGGCGGTGGGCGGCCAGCGCGGCCGCCTCGGTCTCGATGGCCATCCGGGCCTCGACGACCGCGGCGATGGTGGCGCGGCGCACCACGATATCCCAGTCCTCGGCGATGTCGAGAGCGGTGACGAAGACGCCCGCCCCCTGCCTGCTGGCCAGGACGCCCCGCCCCGCGAGCTCGCGGATGGCCTCGCGCAGCGTCGAACGGCCGACGCCGAGCTGGGCCGCCAGGGTGGTCTCGCCGGGCAGCCGGTGCCCGAGCGGCCACTCGCCGGCACGGATCCGCGCCAGCAGCAGTTCGGCCGTCTGCTCGGCCAATGGGTGGCGTCGCACCTGGGTAACCATGCTGAACCTCGCTACTTGTCTGAGGAGTCGTGTACAGTCTGCCATATGTCGCACCCGGAGCTTCTCCTCGACCGCCACGGCGGGGCCTGAACGATCGGCCGCCCCGCCGTGGGGTTGTCGTCGGCCGGTCACCGTTTCGAGACGGCCGAATGATCGAGAAAGTCCGGGGAGAGCACCCTATGAGCACACAAGCCCATCCCACCATCGACACCCCCGTCGGCGCGGTCCCCGCCGACGCGCCGAATTGGTACCGGCAGCGCGGTTCCCGCATGCCCTCGCACCGGTACCGCGACATCTTCGACCGCGTCGATATCCCGCGCGCCGACCGCCACTGGCCGCAGGCCCGTATCGAGCGGGCGCCGCTGTGGGTCCCGGTCGACCTGCGCGACGGCAATCAGGCATTGGCCGAGCCCATGGATCCGGAACGCAAACGGCGTTTCTTCGCCCTGCTCGTCGCCATGGGCTACAAGGAGATCGAGGTCGGTTACCCTTCGGCCTCCCGTGCCGATTTCGAATTCGTCCGGCTGCTGGCCGATACCGGTGCGGTCCCTCCGGATGTGACGCTGGTCGTCTTCACTCCGGCCCGGCGCGATCTCATCGCCCGGACCGTCGACTCGGTCCGCGGGCTGCACACCGAGGTGGTGATCCATCTCTACACCGCGACCGCGCCGGTCTGGCGGGACACCGTACTGGGCAAGGACTCCCACGCGGTACGCGAACTGATCCTGGCCGGTGCGCGCGATGTGCTCGAACTGGCCGCCGACCTGCCGCGGGTGCGCTTCCAGTTCTCGCCGGAGGTGTTCAACCAGACCGAACCCGGCTATGTCCTCGATATCTGCGACAGCGTCACCGAACTGTGGCAGGCCACTCCGCAGCGACCGGTGACCCTGAACCTGCCGGCGACGGTGGAGATCGCGACACCCAATGTGTACGCCGACCAGATCGAGTACATGCACCGCCACCTGGCCCGTCGCGACAGCGTCATCCTGTCGGTGCATCCGCACAACGACCGGGGGACCGGCGTCGCCTGCGCCGAACTGGCGGTACTGGCCGGCGCGCAGCGGGTGGAAGGCTGTGTATTCGGCAACGGTGAGCGCACCGGAAACGTCGACATCGCCACGCTCGCGCTCAATCTGCACGCCCAGGGCGTGGATCCGATGATCGACTTCTCCGATATCGACGAGATCCGGCGCACCGTCGAATACTGCACCCGGCTGCCGATCCACGACCGTCACCCCTACGTCGGCGACCTCGTGCACACCGCCTTCTCCGGTACCCACCAGGACGCGATCAAGAAAGGTTTCGCCGAACACCGCGCCCGAGCCGCCGCCACCGGCCGCGACGAACGCGAGATCGAATGGCGGGTCCCGTACCTGCCCATCGACCCGGCCGATATCGGGCGCAGCTACGACGCCGTGGTCCGGGTGAACTCGCAATCCGGGAAGGGCGGAATCGCTTATCTGCTGGCCACCGAGTACGGGCTGGAACCACCGCGCCGGTTGCAGATCGACTTCGCCCGGCACGTCCAGGATCACGCCGACGGCACCGGCGGCGAGGTGAGCGCAGCCCAGTTGCGTGCCCTGTTCGACGAAGCCTACGTCGATACTCCGGAACCGCCGGATGTTGTGCTGAAGGATCTGCTGGTGGCAGGCGGGGATTCGGCGCCCGCAATATCCGTCGAGCTGACGGTCGAGGGCCGGGCCCACCTCAGCTCGCATCAGGGTGCCGATCGAGTGACCGCGGTCGTGGCGGCCCTCGCGGCGGCCGGGCGCGCCATCGAGGTGCTGAGTCTGATCGGCCATCCGGTCACCGATCATGCCGTCGCCTATCTCGAGTACCGGCGGTCCGGACGGACCGGATGGTCGTGCGCGCATGGGGATTCGGTGGCAGCGGCGGGAGTCGCCGCGGCCGTTCGCGCGGCCGCCGGCGTCGCCGCGACCTGAGCGGGGCCGGGATCAGTCTCCGGTGCGGCCGTCGATCCGTTCCCGGAGCAGGTCGGCGTGGCCGTTGTGCCGGGCGTATTCCTCGATGAGGTGCAGGTACACCCAGCGGAGGCTGTACTCGGCGCCATGGGGAAGGCGGCAGCGGTGGTCCAAACCCGACCGTGCGCGCGAATCCTTTTCCGCGCGAGACTGGGGATCGGCCGACGCGTCAGAACCAGCTGTCGTGCATATCCAGGGTGGTGGTGTCGAGGTCGGCCAGCAGATCCAGTTGCGGGCCGGTGCGGGGGAGTTCGTGGCGGAAGAAGTATCGGGCCGCGTGCCGTTTGCCCTCGTAGAAGTCGCCCGGGTGACCGTGCGCGGCGACCATCTGGTCCAGCCAGATCCAGGCGAGGACATGATGGCCGAATGCCTCCAGATAGACCGAGCTGTTGGCGAGCGCGACCTCGATATCTCCCGTCGCGAACAGGCTTCCGGTGACCGAGACCAGGCGGGTCCAGGATTTGTCGAGCCGTTCGGCCAGCTCCGCGGTGTCGCCGCCGAGGTCGTGGGCGGCGGCGAGGGTCGCGCGGATCCTGGTGTCGAGTTCGCGCAGGCTCGCTCCGGACTGCTGGGTCACCTTGCGGCCCAGTAGGTCCAGGCCCTGGATCCCGTGGGTGCCCTCGTGGATCGGGTTGAGGCGGTTGTCGCGGTAGTGCTGTTCGACGTTGTATTCGCGGGTGTAGCCGTATCCACCGAGCACCTGGATGGCGAGATCGTTGGCGGCCAGGCACCATTGGGAGGGCCAGCTCTTGGCGATCGGGGTCAGGATGTCCAGGAGCAGGGTGAGGGCGCGGCGTTCGTCGCCGGAAGCGGCGGTGTGCTGTTCGTCGATCAGGCGGGCGCAGTACAGCACCAGCGCCAGACCGCCTTCGGCGTAGCACTTCTGCGCGAGCAGCATGCGCTTGACGTCGGCGTGCTCGATGATCGGGCGCTGTGCGGAGGACGGGTCGGCCGCACCTTTGGTGCGGCCCTGGGGGCGCGCGCGGGCGTACTCGAGTGATTCGAGGTAGCCGGTGTAGCCGAGAGCGGCCGCGACCAGACCGACACCGCTGCGGGCTTCGTTCATCATGTGGAACATGTACTTCAGGCCCTGATGCGGTTCGCCGACCAGATAGCCGACGGCGCCCGGTGCGCCCGTCGGCGTCCAGCGGCCCTCGCCGAAGTTGAGCACCGTGTTGACCGTCCCCCGGAAGCCCATCTTGTGGTTGAGCCCGGCCAGTACCACATCGTTGCGTTCACCGCGGGCGCCGTCGTCGCCGACCAGGTAGCGCGGCACCACGAACAGTGAGATCCCCTTGGTGCCTGCCGGGCCACCGGGGATCTTGGCGAGGACCAGGTGCACGATGTTCTCACCGAGTTCGTGATCGCCGCCGGAAATCCACATCTTGGTGCCGAACACCCGGTACGTACCGTCGTCCCGGGGTTCGGCCCGGGTGACGATATCGGCGAGCGAGGAACCGGCCTGCGGCTCGGACAGGCACATGGTGCCGAAGTACCGGCCCTCGAGCATCGGCGGCACGAACCGCCGGACCAGATCCGCGTCGGCGTGCGCGCTGAGCAGGTTCGCGTTGCCGATGGTGAGCAAGGGATAGGCGCTGGTGCCGGGGTTGGCGGCGTGGAACCAGGCGAAGGCGGCCTGCGCCACCGCGGCCGGGAGCTGAGCGCCGCCCAGCTCCGTGTCCATGGTCGCCCCCACCATGCCCGCGTCGGCGAATGCGGTGAGGGCCGCGCGTACCTCGGGGATGATGGTGACGGTCTCGCCGTCGAAGGTGGGTTCGTGGGCGTCGTTGAGTTTGTTGTGGGTGGCGAAGTACTTGGTGGCCAGCTGTTCGCTCAGTTCGAGCACGGCGTCGAACGTCTGTCGCGAATGGTCCGAGAAGCGCGGTCGCCGGGTCAGGTCTTCGACGTCGAGCCATTCGTAGAGCAGGAACTCGAGGTCGCGCCGGGACAGCAGAGTAGACCGCATAACCACCCTTTCGGTACAAGTTGCCGCCAGAGTATCAAACCCTGCCGTGGTAGTGCCCGCGGATCCGCACTCCACCAGCGCGGCCGCACTCACCCGAGCGTACTGTTCACCGCGTCCGGCGGATCAGGGGATCGCCCGGGCGAGGGCGGCGACGCGTCATTCTGTGCCCAGCGCCCCGCGCAGCACGGAGACCGCCTGGGCGACCGCGGCTTTCGCGGCCTCGGTGCCGTGCATCGAGTTCACCATCACGAAGTCGTGGATGATGCCGCCGTAGCGGGTCTGGATCACCGGAACGCCCGCCTCGCGGAGTTTGCCCGCGTAGGCCTCGCCCTCGTCGCGCAGGACATCGGCTTCACCGGTGACGACCAGCGCCGGCGGCAATCCCGCGAGCTGCTCCCGGGTCGCGCGCAGCGGAGAGGCGGTGATCTGGGCCCGGTCGGCCTCGCTGGTGGTGTACTGGTCCCAGAACCACCGCATGCCCTCGCGAGTGAGGAAGTAGCCCTCGGCGAACTGCCGGTAGGAGCCGGTATCGAAGGCCGCGTCGGTGACCGGGTAGAACAGGACCTGCTGAGCGAAGGTGATATCGCCGCGTTCCTTGGCCATCAACGTCAGCGCGATGGCCATATTGCCGCCCACCGAGTCGCCCGCGACCGCGATCCGCGTCGGGTCGAGCCCCTTCTCCGCGCCGTGCGTGCTCACCCATTGGGCCACCCGGTAGGACTGTTCGTTGGCGACGGGGTAGCGCACATCGGGCGAGCGGTCGTATTCCGGGAAGACGACCGCCGCCCGGACGCCGACGGCGAGATCGCGAACCAGGCGATCATGGGTGTGGGCGTCGCCGAAGACCCAGCCCGCACCGTGCGTGTAGACGATCACGGGCAGCGGGCCGGTCGTGCCGGGCGGTGTGACGATCCGCGCGCGGACCGACCCGGTCGGCCCGCCTTCGACGGTGATCCACTCCTCGTCGACCTCGGGCTTGTCGATCGGTGAGTCCTGGACCGAATCCACCGCCTTCCGGCCTTCTTCCGGCGGCAACTGGTAGAGGAACGGGGGCTGCGATGTCGCGTCGACGAACTCCTGGGCGGCCTGCTCCAGCGAGATGTTCAGCGGGTTTCCGGTCATCGGCGGGTGCCTTTCGGTTGCGGTGCGTGGGATGTTGCGGGAATTCAGGCGAGGTCGTCGAGTGCGCCGGTGATGACTCCGGCGACCTCGTCGGGATGGGTGTGCATGACCAGATGGGGCGCGTCGACCTCCACGATCCGGCGCAGCGCGGCCCGCTGGTACCCGAACCGCTCGACCTCGGGATTGATGGTGTGGTCGGCGGTGGAGACGATGCCCCAACCCGGCTTGGTCTTCCAGGCCGCGACGGTGGCGGGCTCACTGAAGGCCACAGCCGACAGCGGCCGCTGGGAGACCGCCAGCGCCCGTGCCGTCCGCGGATCGAGGCCCGCGGCGAAGATCTCCGGGAAGGCGGCGGGGTCGACGCTGACATCGGTGCCCGGTTCGCCGCTATCGGTGGGGTAGGGGCGGTAGACGAGGTGGGCGGCCAGGGCGGAGTCCGGGAAGCCGCCCTGCAACTGCCCGAGACTCTCGCCCTCTTCCAGCGCGTAGCCGGATACGTAGACCAGACCGGCGACATTCTCGGCCACTCCGGCGACCGTGATGACCGCGCCGCCGTAGGAATGCCCGGCCAGCAGCACCGGCCCGTCGATCTGCTCGACGAAGGACTTGATGTAGGCAGCGTCGGCGGACAGGCTGCGTCCGGCGACCGGCGGCGCCACCACGTGGTGGCCGCCCGCGAGCAGTCGCTCGATGACCGGGTGCCAGCTGGACGCGTCGGCGAAGGCGCCGTGGACGAGAACAATCGTTGTCGTGGAGGTCATGGGGGCTCAATTCGGTCGCGGTGTCGGCGCCGATTCGTGCGCCTGATCCAGCTTCCGCCGGGCGACCTCGTCGGCGCCCCTCGCTACCGGCCGTGAAACCCCCGGATCAGGACGCGACGGCGGTAACAGCGACCTCCGGGGCGGAAACCACGCCGGTCGAGCGGAACCGCTGCTGGTACTTGCGCGGGGAGACGCCGAGACGGGCCACGAACGCGCGCCGCAGCGCCTCGCTGCTGCCGTATCCGGCGGCCATCGCGGCCTCGGTGACGCTGTGGCCGGCGTGCAACATATCGCGTGCGACACCGAATCGGATGAAGGCGACGTACTCGGCGGGCGAATGTTCGAGTTCGGCGCGGAAGAGCCGGGTGAGGTGGCGCACGCTGACCCGGGCGTGGTCGGCCAGGGTCTGGACCGTATGTGGGAAGGCGGGGTCTGCGCAGATCAGGTCGACGACCTTGCGCACCAGTGGGCTGCGCGGCGCCGGGCCGCTCAGCGATGCCGAGAACTGCGATTGACCGCCGGCGCGCTGCAGGTGGACCACCAGCAATTGGGCGACGCGCCGGGCGATATCGGCCCCGTGATCCTCCTCGACGAGCGCCAGGGCCAGATCGATTCCCGCCGCGACACCGGCCGAGCTGTACAGATTGCCGTCGCGTACGAAAATCGAGTCCGGTTCCACCGTGACGGCAGGAAAGCGGCGCGCGAGGTCGGCGCCGAACTTCCAGTGGGTGGTCGTACGACGGCCGTCCAAGAAGCCGAGTTCGGCCGGTACGAAGGCGCCGCTGCAGATCGAGGCGAGTCGCCGCGTGTTCCAGGACAGGTGCCGCGCGGCCGCGAGCAGTTCGGGGGTGATGAATTTCGACGGCGGCAGTTCGCTGCCGGGGATCACGACCGTGTCGAACCGCCCGGCGTCGGCGGCCGCGGCGCTCACCTCGATGCGCACGCCGATCGAGGTCTGCACGCTGTTGCCGTCCGGCGAGACCAATACCACCTCGTATCCGGGCACCGCCTGGTTGGCCTCGACGAACACCTCCGCGGGGCCCACGAAGTCGAGCGTTTTCACGCCGTCGAAGACCAGGACGCCTATCCGCCTGCGGGGCGACCCCATACCGTCAGAGACCATGTAGCGAGTGTTCTGGAGCAGTGTCTCCATAACAAGCGCATGTGGGCGATCTCGCAGCACGATTGGTACGGTGACCGAATGGGACGGCCTCGACAGTTCGATGAGCCGCGACTCCTCGACGCCGCTACGGAACTGTTCTGGTCACGTGGTTTCGACGACACCGCGGTAGGGGATGTTTCCGCGGCGACCGGTGTCGGCAACGGCAGTATCTACGCCGCGTACGGCAGTAAGCGGGGGTTGTTCCTGGCGGCTTTCGAGCAGTACTGCGATCTGCGTGCCCGCTTCGTCCGCGACGTCGTGACGGCCGCGCCCGGGTCCGCCCGTGACGCGGTGCGCGTCCTGCTGCGCGCGATCATCGACGACTGCGCCGCGCAGCCGGATCGGCGCGGGTGCCTGATGCTGAACAGCATCGCCCAGTTGGGCCCGCGGATGCCGGAGGTCATCAGCATCGGCAACCGCACCACGGCGGCCATGGAACAGGGAGTCGCCGAGGGCATCGCGCACCGCGGCGATGCCGATGCGACTACTCTCTCCGCGCGCAGTGCCGGTGTCGTGGTGATGGCTCAGGGGCTCATCCAGTTGAGCCGTCTCGGAACATCCACACAGCGATTACGCGAGATCGCCGACGTATCGAGCGGTCAGATGCTGCTGGGTACGCCGGTCGAATGATCGCGCGACCGCCGTGCATGCGCCGTCTCCGGTGATTCGCCGTGCACGCAAGCGACCGCGCGGTGCGGGAGCTCATCTCCGCGCCGCGCGGCGGCCGTGACGTCAGCGGGTCGTGCCGATATCGGGCACCGCCGTCGCGGTATCAGGCACTGTCGTCGCGTGCCAGCACGGCCAGGATCGCGGCGGCCATGGCGGCCGGATCGCCGTCCTCTGGACGCAGCACCAGGGCTGCCGCGGGCGGTGGCTCGTACGGATCGTCGATACCGGTGAAGCCCCGGACCTCGCCGGCCCGGGCTTTGGCGTACAGGCCCTTGGGGTCACGGGCTTCGCACACCTCCAGCGGTGTGTCCACGAACACCTCGAGGAACGCGATGCCGGCGGCTTCGTGGACGGCCCGAGCGCGCTCGCGATCGGCCTGATAGGGGCTGATGAGCGAAACGATCGCGATGGTGCCGGACTCGGCGAAGAGCCGGGCCACCTCGCCCACCCGGCGGATGTTCTCCGTCCGGTCGGCGGCGCTGAACCCCAGATCGGAGTTGAGGCCGTGCCGCAGATTGTCGCCGTCGAGCAGGAACGCGGGCCGTCCGGCGGCCACCAGTCGCCGCTCGAGCTCCACCGCCACCGAGGATTTGCCGGACCCGGACAGGCCGGTGAGCCAGATGGTGAGGCCGCGGGTCGCGCGCTCCGAACGTTCCACCGCGCTGGAATGCCAGACCACCCGGGACGAGGGGAGGCTGGGGCCGGTGATCATCCCGGCGCCGACCGTATCGCCGGTGATGTCGTCGACGAGCAGGAAGCTGCCGGTGGTGCGGTTGCGCCGGTAGGGGTCGAACTGCAGTGCCTGGCGCGTGCGCAGCTGAACCCGGCCGATCTCGTTGAGCGATAGCGAGGTCGCGTTCTCGTCGCGGTGCAGGGTGTTGACATCGAGGCGGTAGTCGAGTGTGCGGATCTGGGCCGCGACGCTGCGGGTCGTGTGACGGACCGTATACGACGCACCGGCCCGCATACTCGCCTCGTCGCTGAACCAGCAGACCATAGCGTCGAGATCACGGCTGGTCTGTGGTCGGTTCGCCGGCCGGCAGAGCATATCGCCGCGACCGATATCGAGCTGATCGGCGAGGCCGACGGTGACCGCCTGCGGCGGGAACGCCTGATCGAGTGGAACTCCGCCCGGCCCCCAGATCCCGGTGACGGTGGTGGTGAGCCCCGAGGGCAGCACGGTGATCTCGTCACCGGGGGACCAGACCCCGCTGGCGATCGTTCCGGCGTAGCCGCGGAAATCCGGGGTGTGGCTGCGGATCACGTACTGCACCGGCAGCCGGGCATCGATGAGGTTGCGGTCGGAGGCGATGTGCACTTCCTCGAGGTGGTGCAGCAGCGGGGTCCCTTCGTACCAGTCCATGGTGGTGCTGCGGTGCACGATATTGTCGCCGTGCAGGGCCGACATCGGGATGAAGGTCAGGTCCGCGATCTGCAACCGGGACGCGAAACCGGCGAAATCCTCGCGGATCTCGGCGAACCGCTGCGCCGAATATCCGACCAGATCCATCTTGTTCACGCACAGCACCAAGTGCGGCACCCCCAGCAGCGAGGCCAGGAACGCGTGCCGCCGGGTCTGCTCGACCACCCCGTAGCGTGCATCGACCAGGATCAGCGCCAGATCGGCGGTAGAGGCGCCGGTGACCATGTTCCGGGTGTACTGCACATGCCCCGGTGTGTCGGCGATGATGAATTTGCGGCGGGGGGTGGCGAAATAGCGGTGCGCGACATCGATGGTGATGCCCTGCTCCCGTTCCGCGCGCAGGCCGTCGGTGAGCAGTGCGAGATTCGGATAGTCCTCACCGCGGTCGCGGCTGGTGCGTTCCATCGCGTCGAGCTGGTCGGTGAACAGGGTCTTGGAGTCGAAGAGCAGTCGTCCGATCAGCGTGGATTTGCCGTCGTCGACGCTGCCCGCGGTGGCCAGGCGCAACAGGGTGCCCATCAGAAGTAACCCTCTCGTTTGCGGTCTTCCATCCCGGCCTCGGAGATCCGGTCGTCGGCGCGTGTCGCGCCGCGTTCGGTGACCCGTGCGGCGGCCACCTCGGTCACCACATCGGCGGGGGTGGCCGCGGTGGATTCCACACAACCGGTGCAGGTGGCATCGCCGACGGTGCGGAAGCGCACCAGCGCTTCCTGCGGTTCCTCGCCGTCGAGCAAGGTGAGGAACCTGGTGTGCGCCAAGAGCATTCCGTCACGCTGCACCACCGGGCGGCGGTGTGCGTAGTACAGCGCCGGCAGTTCGATGCCCTCGCTCGCGATATAGGTCCAGATATCGAGTTCGGTCCAGTTGGACAGCGGGAACACCCGGATATGTTCCCCCGGGCGGTGTTTGCCGTTGTAGAGGTTCCACAGCTCCGGGCGCTGGCGGCGCGGGTCCCATTGCCCGTACTCGTCGCGGAAGCTGAAGACGCGTTCTTTGGCGCGGGCCTTCTCCTCGTCGCGGCGCGCACCGCCGAAGACCGCGTCGAAACGGCCTTCGCGCAGGGTGCGCAGCAGGGTCGTGGTCTGCAACCGGTTGCGGCTCGCGCGCGGGCCGGTCTCCTCGGCGACCCGGCCCGCATCGATATCGTCCTGGACGCTGCCGACGAGCAGGCGCACCCCGTGCCGGGCGACAGTTTCGTCGCGATAGGCGATGACCTCGTCGAAGTTGTGTCCGGTATCGATGTGCAGGACCGGGAAGGGGGGCGGGGCCGGCCAGAACGCCTTGGTGGCCAGATGCAGCATCACCACCGAGTCCTTGCCGCCGGAGAAGAGCAGGACGGGGCGTTCGAAGGTTGCGGCCACCTCCCGCAGGATATGGACCGATTCCGCCTCGAGTGCGGCCTGATGCGAGAGCTCGTATGTGCTCGCCGCCGACTTCGTGTGCTGGCTCACCCCTAAAAACTAGAACACGTTTCTATGTGCGGTCAACGGTCCGTCGGGTGACGGCCGCCCGCCGCGGCGGTGACGGCGTCGGCGGCGGCCACCAGTGCGGCGCCCCGGCGGGCGATCTCGGCGCCGGTGATCGGCTTTCCGACGTACATGGTGAGAACCAGCTGCTGGCGGCCGTCCGCGTCGTAGGTCGGGGCGGCGAGCAGGCTGACCGGGTGTTCCTTGCGGGGGCGCAGGTCGTCACCGAGATACACGCGTTCGCCCAGGGTGGTGACCAGTTCGGCGACAGCCGTGCGCAGCTGATCGGGCAGTTCGTGACCGCCGACCCCGGCCAGCAGCGAGTACAGGCGCCGGCTCGCGCCGGTGGTGCTCTCCACCAGGTAGCCGCGCTCCCGACATTCGCTGACTATCCGGCGCAGCCGGGTCTCGTCCTGGTGCAGCGGGACGGTCGGCGCAGTGGTCGACCAGGCGTCGAAGGCGGCCGCGGTATCCCACAGCACGTACATCAGCCCGACCGGCGGCGCGAAGCGGTAGGTGGCCCCGACCTGCACCATCGCCGGTCCGGCGCTGTCCAGGACGCTGATGCGCTCGCCCACCACGGCGGAGGCGGTGCAGGTGGTCGCGTAGGCCGCGCTCAGTCGCTGTAATTCGGGATGGGCGAGCGCGGCGATGGAGAAGCTCTCCTGGGCCACCCGCCCCGCGGCGATGAATGCCGGCCCGGGCCCGTACCCGCGGGTACGGGGATCGCGGGTGAGGTATCCGGCGGCGGTGAGCTCGGTGAGTATGCCCAGACAGGTGGGTTTGGCCAAGCCCAGGTCACGGGCTATTTCGGAGAGTCCGGCCCGGCGTCCGCGGCGGGCGACCACATAGTCGATCACCTGGACCACTCGCTGGGTGGGGGCCGAGCGCCGACCTACTTCGCGGACCTCCGATATCGCTGCCGACGTCGACGACATTGACCACTCCTAGAACAGGTTCTAATGTTTCTTCTATCGAAATGTACCAGGGCGGTACATATATGGAACACCCGGGAGAATCGTGCTGACGCAGCCCTTCGCGGACTCGATCGCCGCCGCCGAGGAAATAATCAAGAGCGCACCCCATATCCGCACCGAACAGGACCTCGCCGAGGGCTACGACTACCTGGCGGGCAGTATCCGTGCGTCCATCCAGATGTCCTGGGCCTTCGAACGCGACTTCCCGTTCTTCGTCCAGTCCACCGGCCCCTACACCAAGATGGGCCTGGACAACCCGGATACGCTCTACTGGCACGCCAACCTGCGGCCCGACGCCGAATACCTCGTCACCGGCACCCGCGGCACCACACGTGACCTGAGCTTCCAGGTGCTCAACGGCAACTACTCCGCGACCGAGGTACCGGGCGGGGAAACCGCCTTCGACGACCGATCCATCGATATCGCCGCGGACGGGACCTACCGGATAACCCTCGGTCCGGGGCCCGGCGGACGCAATCACATCCAACTCGCCGCCGATTCGACGATGCTCGCGGTACGCGAGGTCTTCGGCGACTGGGCCGACGAGAAAGCGGGCACCGTCCGCATCAGCCGCGTCGATACCGCCGGCTCCGCCCCGCCCGCGATCACCTCCGACCTGATGGCCAAACGGTACGAGGTCGCGGGCAAGATGCTGGTGTCGCGGTTGAAGACCTTCCTCGCGTTCCCTGAATGGTTCTATCTGAATCTGCCGGTCAACACGATGACCGAACCGCGGCGTACACCCGGCGGGCTGTCCACGCAGTTCTCCTCCGTCGGTCACTACGATCTCACCGACGATCAGGTGATCATCCTGACCGTCCCGAAGTCCGATGCGCCGTACCAGGGCTTCCAGCTCGGCAGCATGTGGTATCTGTCGCTGGACTACATCAACCATCAGACCAGCCTCAACGCCGATCAGGCCGGGGTGGACCCGGACGGCATGATCCGGCTGGTCGTCAGCGAACGCGATCCCGGCCTGGTCAACTGGATCGAGCGCACCGGCCACGACCGGGCCTATCTCCAGTTCCGCTGGCAGCGGCTGTCGCGTGAGATGACTCCCGAGGACGGGCCGACGGTAGAACTGGTGTCGTTCGACGAACTGCCCGATCGGCTGCCCTACTACAAGGAGTCGCGGATCAGCCCGCAGGACTGGAAGGCCAGGATCGCCGGCCGCCAGGCCGCCGTGGCCGAAAGGATGCTGGGCTGATGCTGTTGCGGGACAAGGTCGTCGTCGTCTCCGGAATCGGCCCGGGGCTGGGGCAGGCCATCGCGTTGCAGAGCGCGAAGGCGGGCGCCGACGTGGTGCTGGCCGCGCGCACCGAGAAGCGGTTGCGCAAGGTGGCCGCACAGATCGAGGAACTCGGTCGCCGCGCCCTGGTCGTGCCGACCGACATCACCGACGATACGGCCGCGCAGCACCTCGTGACCGCCGCGCACGAGGAATTCGGGCGGGTGGACGCGCTGGTGAACAATGCGTTCGCCATGCCGCCGATGGTCGACCTCGCCGAGGTGGCATTCGACGATCTGCGCACCAGCCTGGAAACCAATGTGTTCGCCGCGCTACGGCTGACCCGGCTGTTCGCCCCCGCGCTCGCCGAGCGCGAAGGGTCGGTGGTGATGATCAATTCGGCGGTGCTGCGACATTCGCGCCAGCCCTACGGACCGTACAAGTTGGCCAAGACCACCCTGCTGGCGCTGGCGCAGAGCCTGGCCACCGAGCTCGGTCCACGCGGTATCCGGGTGAATTCCGTGGCCCCGGGCTGGATCTGGGCCGACACCCTGAAATGGTATTTCGACTATCTGGCCAAGGAACGTGGGGTGAGCGCCGAGGATGTCTACACCGAGACCGCCGCCGATATCGACCTGCGCCGCCTGCCCGAACCCGATGAGATCGCCGACGCCGTCGTCTTCTTCGCCTCCGAGATGTCCCGGGCCATCACCGGGACCTGTCTCGACGTGAACTGCGGCGAATTCCACCACTGAGGAGAAACCAGAAAATGATCGGCAGAGACGACGTCGGAACACTCGACGATCTGCACGCCTCGGCCACCAAGGTGATCGGGCTCGACGATTTCGGCGACGACGACTACCGGACCGGGCTTTCGGTGCTGCTGGACTCCTATGCGCACGACGCCGAACTCACTCCGTTCGGCAACAAGGTCAATCGCGCGTTCCTGCGCGGTGCGCTGATCGCCCGGGCACTGAGCGAGGTCGGGTGGCGGCAGTACCCGCAGCACGCCGATATCGCGATCGAACGTCCGATATTCGTGACCGGGCTGCCGCGTTCGGGCACCACGGCCGTGCATCGGCTGCTCACCGCCGACCCCGGGCATCAGGGTCTGGAGATGTGGCTGACCGAGATGCCGCAGCCACGCCCGCCGCGGGAGACCTGGGAACAGAACCCGGTGTTCCAGCGGTTGCAGGCCGGCTACGAGAAACATCATGTCGAACACCCGGAGTTCATGGGTGTGCACCATATTTCCGCCGATCAGGTGGAGGAGTGCTGGCAGTTGTTACGCCAGTCGGCGATGTCGATCTCCTACGAATGCCTGGGCTATCTGCCCCGGTACTCGGAATGGCTGCGCGAGCAGGACTGGACGGGCGCCTATCGGCGGCATCGCCGGAACCTGCAGCTCATCGGAGTCAACGATCCCGACCGGCGCTGGGTGCTGAAGAATCCGAGTCACCTCTTCGCGCTCGACGCACTGCTCGCCGTGTACCCGGACGCGTTGGTGATCCAGATGCACCGGGTGCCGAAGACGATCGTCGCCTCGGTGTGCAGCCTCAACGAGCAGGCGACCGCGGGCTGGTCGGAGAAGTTCCGCGGCCCCGTGGTGGGCGCGGCGCAGCTCGAGCTGTGGTCGCGCGGGGCGAAAACGTTCCTGGCGGATCGAAAGAAGCATCCGGCGGCGCAATTCTGCGATGTGTACTACGAGGACTTCGTCACCGACCCGCTCGCTACGGTCGAGCGGATCTACGCGCAGTTCGAGCTCGATTTCAGTGACGCGGCCCGGGCCCGGATGGCCGCCCTGCACGGGGAATCCACCTCGGGTGCCGCGCGGCCCGCGCACAAGTACTCGCTGGCCGATTTCGGATTGACCGAGGACCAGGTCGATGCGGCGTTCGCGCCGTACCTGGACGAGCACTACCCGGGCGGTGGCCGGCGCTGAGTTCGATGGGCAGCGGAACACGACTACGTTCCGCTGCCCGGTCGTCCGGCGCGCCGGCAGTCCGGGCGACAGGCTCCGGGCCGCGGGAAGTCAGGGCTGGCCGGGTTTCAAGACGATGAACAACCCGTTCGCCTCGGCACAGAGCCGGTCCCCGTCGTGCAGCGTGGCCTTGATCCACACTTTTCGGCCCTCTCGGCGGTCCGCCCAGGCGTGTAGTGCCAGTTCCTTGTTCAACGGTGTGATCGATCGATAGTCGACCGTGAGCGAGGCCGTCCGGGTGACCGAGCCGGTATGCGCCGAACCCGCCAATCCCATGAGATCGTCGAAACCGAGCGAGATGTAGCCGCCGTGGGCCGCCGCGTTACCGCCCAGATGGAAGGTCCGGTAGGTGATCCGGGCGTCCACGCCGTCGCGGTCGACGCGGTCCACCCGGTACGGCGGCAGGGTCACATTCCCGCGCGAGGGCAGATCGAACCGGGTCCAGCCCGGCGCGTTCCATTCGTCGCCCACATACGGGGCGAGCCGGTCGTTGAGCTTCTCCAGGAGCCCGGCCGCCTCGAGCACCAGATCGTCCGGCGGCACCGCCAGCCGGGCCCGGTCCATGAGCGTGCGCACCTGCTCCACGAAGTCGCCGTAGTGCGGTCCGCCCCGGGTGGTGTCGATCGAGCGGACCGCGTCCATCAGCTCCGACATGGGCCGGAATCCGCCCTCGTGATGCTGGGCGTCGGGGAGGGCTTTCCCGGCCTCGTTTTCGCTCATGAGAACACGTTATCGGTCGAGGTGGCCTCGGCCGGCGACCGGGGCGGCCGCGAAGGGTACGCGACCGGGCTGCTCCGGACCCTTCCCGGCGCGTAGGCTGCCGGATATCGGCGGCCCGGGAGGAGACTCATCGCCCGGCGGCCGAAGCCCGTTCGTGCGACGATTCCGGACGGGGTGAGCACGCACGCGGGGCGGCCCGGCACGGGCCGCCGGGAGGACTACCATGCCGACGACACCACTGACCCAGCAGAACTTTCAAACGGTGGTGGCCACCAATCACATAGTGCTGGTGGACTTCTGGGCGACCTGGTGCGGTTGGTGCACCCGGTTCGCGCCCGTGTACGAGGCATCGTCGGAGACACACCGCGATATCGTGCACGCCACCGTGGAGGCCGAGGCCGAACCCGCGGTCGCGGCGGCCGGACAGGTCGACCGGTACCCGTGGGTCATGGCGTTCCGCGAAGGTCTGCTGGTGTACTCGAAGGCCGGATTCCTGCCCGGCGATCAGCTCGAGGAACTCGTCCAGCAGGTCCGCTGGATGGATATGGAGGAGTTCCGGCGGGAGAACGGTCACCAGCAGCAGGCTGCCGCCGTAATGCCGGCGCCGCAGCAGGCGCAGGCACAGGCGGGTCGGGCCGGGCCCGCGCCCGGACCTCAGGCATACGGGTGGCCGGGACTGCGCAGCGCGTGAACCGCGGACCCGAACCGGGACACACGTTCGCCGGGTACCGCATCGAACGCCTGCTGGGCGCCGGCGGAATGGGGGAGGTGTATCTGGCCCGCGACCGCGACCTGCCGCGCCCGGTCGCCTTGAAATTGCTGACCCCGATCGTCGGCGACGACCGTGCCATCCGCGAGCGTTTTCTGCGGGAAGCCGATACGGCGGCGCGGTTGTCGCATCCGAACATCGTCGCCGTCTACGCCCGGGGCGAGGAACGGGACCGGCTGTGGATGGCCATCCAGTACATCGAGGGCACCGATGTCGCGGCGGTACTCCGGCACGGGCCCATCCGGCCGGATCACGCGGTCCGGATCACCGAGGAGACCGCCCGGGCACTCGACCACGCGCACGCCGCCGGTGTACTGCACCGGGACGTCAAACCCGCCAACATCCTGCTGGCCTGGGGAGATCAGCAACAGGTGTATCTGTCCGATTTCGGGATCGCGAAAGCCCTGGACCGCGTCGACGGTCTCACCCGCACCGGTGAGCTGTACGCCAGTTTCCATTACGCGGCGCCCGAGCAGTTCGCGATGCGCGCCGATACCGACCGCCGCGCCGATGTGTACTCGCTCGGCTGCACGCTCTACTACATGCTGACCGGGCGGTTGCCGTATCCCGCGGTGACCACCGGCGCGCTGATCAACGCTCATCTCAACGCGCCGGTACCCCTGCCCTCACAGGTCGATTCGCGACTGCCGCCGGGTCTGGACGGGGTGATCGCCCGGGCGATGGCGAAGGACCGGAACGAGCGCTTCGCCAGCTGTGGCGAACTGGCGCAGGCGGCCCGCCGGGCGCTCATCGAGCCGGCCGCGACCGTCCCGGCCGCGCTGCGGCCGCAAGCTCCGCCTCCGCCGCTCCGGCCACGACCTGCTCGGCGGCGTGCGATCACCGCGCTCGCGGGCGTCGCCGTGGTCGCCGTCTTCGGCGCGGCCGCCTGGCTCACCTGGGTGCTACGGGGCGGGGCAGCGGCACCGCCGCCGCCCGCGGATGCGCAGGCCGCCGCCGAACAGGCCGCCTGCGACTACACCGCGCTCGTGGCCACCTACGACTACGACGATCCGGCCGGCTGGGAGCAGCAGGTGCAGGCCGGGGCCACCGGACAGTGGAAGAGCCAGGCCTCGACCGTGATACCGATGGCCCGGGTGCTGGTCGCCTCGGACCCCGAACGATCCCGGGCCGGTGACACCCGCTGCGCGGCGACCATGTCCGAGGGGGACACCCGGGCCGAGGTCCAGGTGCAGCTCACCACGGTCAACCAGGAAGCCGGCGCGGCGGAGACCACCCGGGACATGTCGGTGTCCGCGGTGATGGAACTCGTGGACGGCCGGTGGCTGTGCAGTGTCTTCAACGCGCCCTTCATGCCGAGCTGAACCGCTGTGATGGTTTGCACAGCTCCGGAACGGGGCATCGTCAATACCGTTCGGTTCGCTGCGCATAAGCTGGCCGAGCTGCACGATGGAGGTAAGTCTTGACGGTCGAGGTGCTGGCCGACCCGGAGCCGGGCGGGTCGTGGCGGGTTACGCAACCCCCGGCCCGGCCGACGCCACCGGTGTCGATGATCGAGCGGATGACGCTCATCCTGGACGCGTTCGAGCCGGGGACACCCGTGCTCACCCTGCAGGACCTGGTGGAACGCACTGGGCTGCCGCGTTCCACGGTGCACCGGATCCTGGACCAGATGATCCGGCTGCGGTGGCTGGCGCACTATCCGGGCGGATACCGTCTCGGTTTGCGTGCACTGGAACTGGGTGGGCTGGCAGCGGGCCACAACGAACTGCGTGCCGTGATCGGTCCGCTGCTGCACGAACTGTGCCAGCGGACGCTGTCGGTGGGGCACCTCGGGGTGCTGGACGGCCGCGACGTCGTCTACCTCGACAAGACGGGCGGACGCCAGAGCGCGGCCGTACCGACTCGGGTCGGCGGCCGGTTGCCGGCCCACAGCACCGCATTGGGTAAAGCGCTGCTCGCCAGTCTCGATCCGGGCGTGGTGGAGACCTCGCTGCGCGAACAGCTTCCCCGCCTCACCCCGCGCACCATCGGTGACCGGCTGGAACTGCACCGGGAGCTGGCGCGGATCCGCGGCCGGCAGGGGATCGCGGTGGACAACGAGGAAGCCGTCACCGGTATCGGGTGCGTGGCGGTGCCGGTGCGCCGCCGCGGCGTCACGGTGGCGGCGCTGTCGCTGTCCACCCGGATCGGATCCGGACGCCCGGCGATCGACACGGGCAGGCAGGCCCGGCAGCTGGCCGCGCTGGCCGCCGAGGCCGGGCGGCTGCTCTCCCAGACCTGAGTGCCGCGAGCGCGTCCGCCCGGCCCGCCGGTCAGGCGGGACCGAGCGTCGTCGCGAGCGCGCGGCCCGCGGCCCGGCCGGAGAAGATGCAGCCGCCGAGGAAGGTGCCTTCGAGGGCGTTGTAGCCGTGTACCCCGCCGCCGCCGAACCCGGCGACCTCACCGGCGGCGTACAGACCGGGCAGCGGGGCACCGTCGGAGCGCATCACCTGCGAATCCAGATTCGTCTGCAAACCGCCGAGAGTCTTGCGGGTGAGAACGTTGAGCCGGACCGCGATGAGCGGTCCCGCGGCCGGGTCCAGGATCCGATGCGGTTTGGCGACCCGGGCGGTCCGGTCGCCGAAGAAGTTGCGGGCGTTGTGGATCGCCATCACCTGGGCGTCCTTGCTGTATTTGTTGGTGATCTCCCGATCGCGGGCCACGATCTGGCGCTCCAGCGCCGCGTGGTCCAGCTGCGGACCGCGGGACAGCGCGTTCATACCGTCGACCAGTTCACGCAGCGTATCGGCGACCACGAAATCGGCTCCGTGCTCCTTGAACGCCTCCACCGGCCCCGGCGCGCCCTTGGTGAACCGGCTGCGCACGGTGGTGAGGCGGTCTTTGCTGGTGATATCGGGGTTCTGCTCCGAACCCGACAGCGCGAATTCCTTCTCGATGATCGACTGGGTCAGCACGAACCACGAATAGTCGTATCCGGTCGCCAGGATCGCCTTCATGGTCGCGTTGGTGTCGAAGCCGGGAAAGCACGGCGCCGGCAGGCGCACCCCGGTCGCGTCGAACCACAGCGACGACGGACCAGGGATGATGCGGATCGCGTGGTCGGGCCAGATCGGGTCCCAGTTGTTGATGCCCTCGGTGTAGTGCCACATCCGGTCGCGGTTGACCAGGGCGGCGCCGGCCGCCTCGGAGATACCGAGCATCCGGCCGTCCACATGCGCGGGTACCCCGGAGATCATGGTTTCCGGCACGGGACCCAGCCGATCCGTCGGCCAGTTCGCCCGGATGAGGTCGTGGTTGTGGCCGATCCCGCCGGAGGTGACGAGTACCGCGCCGGCGCGGAATTCGAAATCGTCCACGACGGTGCGCGGCGAGGCCACGCCGCGGGCGAGTTCGGTCGGCTCGAGGACGCTGCCGCGAACCCCGGTGACCGCGTCGCCGTCGACGAGCAGTTCGTCCACCCGGTGCCGGAACGCGAAGCGCACCAGACCCTTGCGCTCGGCCTCGAGGACGGGGTTCAGGAAAGCCTCCAGGACGCCCGGGCCGGTGCCCCAGGAGATATGGAAACGCGGCACCGAGTTCCCGTGGCCGTCGGCCAGGGCCCCGCCGCGTTCGGCCCAGCCGACCAGCGGCGTCACCCGCAGTCCGAGGTCGTAGAGGTAATCGCGTTTCTCGGTGGCCGCGAACCGGACGTAGGCCTCGGCCCACCGCCGGGCCCAGTGATCCTCGTCGTCACGGTCGAATCCGGCCGAACCCAGCCAGTCCTGCAGTGCCAGTTCGTAGGAGTCCTTGATACCGAGGCGCCGCTGTTCGGGGCTGTCCACGAAGAACAATCCGCCCAGCGACCAGAACGCCTGGCCGCCCAGGTTGTTGCGGTTCTCCTGATCGAGCACGAGAACTCGATGTCCGGCTCGGGTCAGTTCGTAGGTGGCGACGAGACCGGCCAGCCCGGCGCCGACGACGATCACGGGGTGCTCGTCGGCCGGTACCCGGCCGGCAGGGGAGGTTTCGGACACGATTCACCCTTCGTTCGCGGTGGCTACCGGCGGGAATGTATCAGACGTCCAAGTCGGCCGGGCCGGGATCAGGAGGGGCGCCGGGCGGGGAACTCGGCGGCGAGTTCGGCGAACACCGCGCGGTTGAGTACGAAGGCACGTTTGCCCTCGTCGAGGATGCGGCGTTGTTCCAGGTCGTCCACGCCGATCCGATCGAGCAGCGCCCGGTATTCGCGTTTGAACGCCGCCGGATTCCCGATGCCGTCGAAGATGTAGAACCGGACGCCGTCACCGCGATGCGGCAGGTCCCACAGCTTCTCGGCCCGGCCCCGGATCACCTGACCACCGGACAGATCACCGAGGTAGCGGGTGTAGTGGTGGGCGATATAGCCGCCCGGCCAGGTCCGGGCGCACTCTTCGATCCGCGCGGCGTAGCCGGCCGTCGCGGGCAACGGAGTCAGCTCCTCGCGCCATCCCGGACCGGCGAGGTGGGCCAGATCCCGTTCCAGTTCCGCGGTGCGGGCCAGTTCCGGTTTGATGAACGGGCCCGCCACCGGATCCGCGGCGAGCGCCTCGGCATGCGCCTCCAGCGCCCGGTAGATGAACCAGAGCTGACCGGTATAGCGACGATAGGAGTCGATACCCAGCGATCCGTCCAGCATTTCGGTGATGAAGGTCGAGTTCTCCGCCTCCTCGTGCTCGCGGGCGGTGGCCTCCCGGATACGAGTGGAGAACGCGGACACGGCCGGATCGATGGTTTCGGGGGTGTCCGGCATCGAGTGAACCTTCCTGCGAACGTTGATCCGGGCGCCTCGCCCGGATCAATTCGGCCGGTCGCGCGGAGTGCGGGGGCACTCCGCGCGACCGGGTAGTCGACAACCCGACGATACCGGGTCCGACCTCTGCCGCGGGTTTCTCCGTCAGCGGCTGTCGGGACGCAGCGCGACGGGCAGCGGTTCGGTCGGCGCCTGCCGCTGTTGCGCCGCGCCGACACCCACGGGTTGTCCGGTCCCGAGCCCTACCGGTTCCGGGGGAACGAGGATCGGCATCGCTGCGGTGGGCAGGAGGTCCTCGGCGATACCCAGGGGTTCGGTCGGCAATGCGACCAATTCCGCCGGGAGGGCCGGCATCTCCAGCATGTCGGTGGGCAGGGCCGCCGGCGTCGCATCGGGCAGCGCCGTGGGCGGGCCCAGCGGCGTCGCGTCCAGGTCGCGTGTCCAGACACCGCTGTCGAACTCGGGAACCGGTGCGGTTCCACGTCCCGCGGTTTTGGGCACCTGCGGCAGTTGCCCGGCCGCGGGAAGGTTCAACGCAGTGTCCTGGGCCGCGGAAGCCGAGTGCTGCACCGGCACCCGGATCGGGTGGCGTCCCACCGGCGTCGCGCGGCGCTTGCCGAGGTTCACTGCCGGACGGCGTTTGCCCAGGTTCACGGTGGGACGGATTTTGCCGAGGTTCACGGTGGGCCGCCTTTTGCGCTGGACCACCGGCCGACGCAGGGCGCCGAACTTGCGCAGGATCGGCGGGCGGCGCACCGTCCGGTCGAACCATTCACCGAGCGTGACACCACCGGCCAGTGCGCAACCGACACCGAAGGCCGCCAGCAGTTGGTTCGCGCCGCGGGCCAATTCGTCGTTGAGCAGGCCGTACAGCCCGCGGTAGATGCTGAGGCCCGGCAGCAGCGGGGTGATACCCGCGAGGGCCACGACCAGCGGCGGGGTCAGCGCACGCCGGGCGAGCAGACCACCGACGAGGCCGATCACGATGGCGGCCGCGCCCGCGGCGACAACCGGTCCGAACCCGGCCGTGATCACCATCAGGTAGCAGATGGTGCCCATGGCGCCGCTGCCGGCCGCCGCGGCCAGCGCTCGCCGTTCCGCGTAGCAGGCCAGCGCGAACGCTGTTGCCGCCGCGGCGCCGGCTACGACCTGCACCGGCAGGTTCGACAGCGCGTGTCCTGGATCGAGATCGAAAGGCACCGTGGTGTCGAACATTTCGCCGATGCGCAGGGTGAGCGCGATACCGGCGATGATCCCGCCGGTCATCATCAGCAGTTCGAGCATGCGCGCGGCCGCCGTGATCGGCGCGCCCGTGATCGCATCCTGTACCGAGCCCACCAGGCTCAGGCCACTGAGCAGCACCGTGATCCCGGCGGCGATGATCAGCGTGGGGCTCACCGAGATCCCGAGCGGTCCGGCGACGGCGGCCAGCGCCACCGCCGGTGTGGCCGCGATCGCACCACCCACCAGATGCTGGAAGAAGAACGGCAGACCGTAGCGGTTGAGGGTTCGGTTGGTCCGGTCGATCACCGCCGTGGTGACGAAGCTGAGTGCCGCGACCAGGAAACCGCCGCCGAGCAGCAACGAGATCGCGGCTGCCATCAGCGACCAGCCGAAGGTGGCCGTCCAGCGCTTGTACGGGTGGGGCGCCGAGGTGATGGCGTCCAGGGCTTGGCGTGCGTCGTGGGGCGGCACCACTTCGCGGCGGATGCGGCGGGTGAGCCGGTCCACAGCCGCGAGCCGGGTGAAGTCGAGCGAGCGGTACTGCACGATGCGCATCGAGCTCGCCGACGGCAGCCGCGCACCGCGATGCACATAGATACGGATGGAGTTGTAGGTGACCTCGACATCGCATGCCGACAGTCCGTAGGTAGCGGCGATGAACCGCATGGTGGTCTCGGTGTCGGTGACGGCCGAACCCGAAGCCAGCACGACCTCACCCATACGCACCGCGAGATCCAGCACCTCGGCGACCGCGCCGTCATCGGACAGATCGATCGGCTGCAATGGCGCCGGCGCGGACACGATCGTGTCCGCGGTGGCGGGGCGATCGGCGACCAGTTTGCTGATGGCGCCGGTGAGGACGGGCAGGCGAAGGGGATTACGCCGAGGGTCGGCGTACCCGGACGGGTCCGGGGAGATCGGTGGTTCGGAGGTCGCTCCTTCCAGGAATCCTTGCGCAGCCATAGCCGCGAAGGTAGTGGCCGAAGGTGCCTCTTGCCCACCGCAAAACGGGCTCTGGAATTGTGACGTTTGTTACGTCCTGGTTTATTTGACATTTCGTCTGGACATAGAGGCCCGAACACGGCCTTGACCTGGCGTGTCATTCAGGTCGTCGATACCCGGTTCTCGGGCGTTACAACGCTGTGTGTCCCTCGTTACACCGTCGCGTGTCCGTGAACCCCGCCGGTCCGGAGCCCCGGCTAGGGTCGAAAGCATGAGCACCGGCAGCACTGTGACAGCGCAACGTTTACGTCAGGCACTGGACGGGCCGTGGGGCGAGATCCGGGAGCAGGCCCGCACCCAGCTCGCGGGGGGCGAATACACCGGCGATCCCGATCTCGATCTACCCGCGGCGCGGGCCCGGGTTCTGGAACAGATGCGGGCGCTGGCGAAACTGGGGTACGCCGAACGCGGATTCCGGCGCGAGCACGGCGGTACCGGGGAACCCGGCGCGGCCGTCGTCGGGCTGGAAATGCTCGCCTACGCCGACCTCTCGCTCTGGGTGAAGGCGGGCGTGCAGTGGGGGCTGTTCGGCGGCGCCGTGGAGAACCTGGGCAGCGAACGGCACCGAGAGCACATCCTGCGCCTGATCTCACTGGATCTGCTCGGCTGTTTCGCCATGACCGAATCCGGGCACGGCAGCGATGTCGCGAATCTGGAGACCACCGCGACCTACGATCCGGCCACCGAGGAATTCGTGGTGCACACCCCCACGCCGTCGGCGCGCAAGGACTACATCGGCGGTGCGGCCGAACACGCCCGGATGGCGGCGGTCTTCGCGCAGCTGCGCACCCCCTCCGGCGACCACGGTGTGCACTGCCTGCTGGTCCCGATCCGTGACGAGCAGGGCAACGATCTGCCGGGCGTCACCACCTCCGACTGCGGCCGAAAAGGCGGGCTACCCGGAGTCGACAACGGCCGTATCGTCTTCGATCAGGTGCGGGTGCCCCGCGAGAACCTGCTCAACCGCTACGCCGATGTCGCGCCGGACGGCACCTACAGCTCCGAGATCGAGAACCCCAGCCGCCGCTTCTTCACCACCCTGGGCACCCTGGTCCGCGGCCGGGTGAGCGTGGGCGGGGCCGCGGCCGCCGGCGCCCGGGTCGGTCTGAGTATCGCGCTGCGGTATTCACTGAAACGCCGCCAGTTCGGCGATCCGGACGACGGCGCGGAAACCCTGCTCCTCGATTACCGGATGCATCAGCGGCGGCTGCTGCCGCTGCTCGCGCACTCCTTCGCGCTGTCCTTCGCGCAGAACGACCTGGTCCGCCGGATGCACCTGGTGCAGACGGGACAGGACCTCGCGCCCGGCGCGCAGCGCGCGCTGGAGAAACGCGCGGCCGGCTTCAAGGTGGCGCAGACCCGGCATGCCACCCGCGCCATCCAGGAATGCCGCGAGGCCTGCGGCGGCGCCGGATATCTGACGGAGAACAGGCTTGTCACCCTGAAGGCCGATACGGATGTGTTCACCACCTTCGAGGGTGACAATGTGGTGCTCACCCAGCTCGTCGCCAAGGAGATCCTGACCGCCTACGCCGACGAGGTCCGCGATCTGGACGCGCTGGGCTGGGTCCGGTTCGCCGCGACCATGGCCGGTGACGTGGTGCGGAAACGGTCCGGGGTGCGTCAGCTCATCCAGACCCTGCGCGATCGCGGCGACGAGACGGTCGACGAGGGCGACCTGGGCAAACGCGCGACCCACCTCCAGTTGTTCGCGGACCGCGAGGACTATCTGACCCGCACCGCCGCACACCGGTTGCGCGCTCGCGCGCAGGAGACCGAACCGTTCGAGGCGTTCAACAACGCCCAGGACCATATCCTCGCCGCGGGCGCCGCGCATATCGACCGGCTGGTGCTGGAGGCGTTCATCGAGGGCATCGCCGATATCGAGGACGAGGAAGCCCGCCGGCTCGCCGAGACCGTCTGCGACCTGTACGTGTACTCGCTGCTGGAGGAGAACTCGGCCTGGTACATCATGCATCGGTTCATCTCGGTGGAGCGGGCCAAGGCGATCCGCCGCGGCGTGAACGAACTCGTCGACCGGCTCCGCCCGCACGCGTTCACTCTGGTCGAGGCGCTGGGGGTGCCCGAGTCCATGCTGGGCGCGGCGATGCTGGACGACGCGAGCGTGTACGAACGGCAGTAGGCGAATACGGCGGCGCCCGTACCGGTCAGCCGGACCGGGCGCCGAGAGTCCGCGCGGTGTACACCGACACCCAGTACAGAACGATGGCCAGCGTGATACCCGCCGTCGTGCCGCCCACGATATCGGTGGCCAGGTGGTAGTCGAGCGCGACCATGCCGATGCCCGCACCGGACCACGCGACCGCGGTGACTGCCGTCAGCGCGATCCGGGCGCGCGCCGATCGGAGCAGCAGCACCAGCGTGGCCACCACCGACACCAGGTGCACGGTATGGCCACTGGGGTACGCGAGATAGTCCTGCAGCGGCCGCGACCACCACGGTTTGAGCGCCCAGGCGTTGATCGCGACCGCGACCTCGGGAACCGCCACCATGGTCGCGGCCTCCCACCATTTCCGCTGCCACGCGAACCAGGCGGCACCGCCGCACAGCACCGCGAGCACCACACCGGTATTCGTCGCCAGGGCCAGGACCTCGGCCACCCAGGGCCGCGGGTCCAGCCGCGGATCCACCTGCGCGTTCACCGCGAGATCGAACGAGGTCGGCCCGCCACCGGGCGGGAACGACAGCGGAATCGCGGCTGTCACCGTGGCCCCGGCGGCCGCGGTCAGCGCGGTGGCGAGCGGACTCGCGGGGTGCGGTGGTCCGCCGCGGTGTGAATCGGCCGGGGCGGTGCCCGATTCGGTTCCGTCCGATTCGGCGGGTTGCGCGGCGGTGGGGTCCGTCGTCCCGGAGCGGCCGACATTCGCGCGACCGACCCGGTCGTACGGCCGGTCCGTGGGGAACGGATCCGGCGCGCCGGATGCTGTGCTCACGACCCGACCCTATCCAGCGCCCGGTCGTCCCGTGCAGGTCGTGCCGGGGACCGGGCGACCGGCCGGGTCAGCCCGGGCCGTAGGTGAGTACGGCGGTGATCACGAACCACAGTATCCAGGCGATCGCGACGAACATGCCGATCGCGAACGCCGCGCGCATGACCGCACGGCCGAAATCGATATCGCCCACTTCCCGCGGATACAGCCGCCACGGGCTGTACCAGGGCGAGCGGAGGCGGCGTACCCCGGCCTCGCGTTCGGCGAGTGCGAGATCCTCGACGTACTGCTCGGCCTCGGCCTGCGCGGGCCCCCCGTGCCACAGGGTGACGTCGATCGGGCCCAGGAACCCCTCCTCGAGCAGATGCTGCGGCGCCGGCAGATACGGCAGCATCCCCATGCCCCGGAAGGCGATCGCGATATCGTTGGCGGTCCAGCGGTGCGACTCCCGTTGCGCGAGTACACCGAAATACTGCCGGAGCCGCTCCCCGTCGTCGCCGAGGATCACATCGAAACTCGGATCGTGCACTTTCTGCTCGATCTGCACCGGGGCCCCCTGCAGGGGCACGATCAACGCGACCCCGTGGACGGCGCGCTGTCCGAGTCCGCGCGCGGCCAGCCAGGTCTGCAGCGCGAAGGTGTGGTCGCGCGACCTGTCCAGGACCGAGCGGTCGTCAGTGCTCTCCAGCTCGGCGCGGACACCGTTGAGCGTCCATTCCCCGGTCAGCGGGACCTGGAGGGTACCGCCGTGCGTGGAGCGCAGCCCCGCCACATCGATGACCACACAGCTGGTGGGCGTCCACACGACGGCGTCGAACCGGTGCGCGACGCCCTGATGGGCCAGTCCGCAGTTCACCGTCGCGATCCCCTGCGGGCTTCCCGCGCCGTCCCAGCCGCTGAGCCGATCGAGCAGGGCCCGTTCGGCAACGCTGTCGGTGCTGTTCTGTACCTGCACGAGCATGGTGACCGCCCTTCGCGTCCGAACCCCATGGCGGCGCCGGCTGCGCGGCGCCTCTTCGAAACTACCGGTCCGGTTCCTGCGCCGGAAGTTTTCCGGCGCGAACCGCGGCGACGAGTTCGTCGTGGTCGGCCTCGGTGCGGTCGGCGTAGCGCACCGCGAAATCGGCGATCGCCCGGTCGAAGTCCGCGTCATCACCCAGATAGCCGCTGATCAGCCGTGGATCGAGCGAGCGTGCATGAGCGCGGGCCAGCAGCGCGCCGGCCAGGCGGCCGTAGTCGTCGAGATCGTGCGGCGCCAATTCCTCGGGTGCGATCGCGCCCTTGAGATTGCGGAACTGGCGGACGATGAACGGCAGTTCCCGGCTGCCACCGCCGGGCGCGGGGACCGACATGGTGGTCCAGCCGAGCAGGATATCGGTCTCGGTCTGAACCAGCCTGGCGCCCTGCACTATTCGCTCACCCTCGTGTTCGGGCGGGGGGACCCCCAGCACGGGCGCCAGCGAGGAGGGCGCGGCCTGCTTGAGCTGCAGCACCAGCACCTCCCCGGAATTGCCGTGTAGCAGCGCGACGTAGCTGTGCAGTCCGACGCTGCCGGTGCCGACGATGCGGAAGGCGATATCGGCCACCGCGAATCGGGACAGCAGTCCCCGCCGCGATTCGCGCAGCGTCGCGCCGTAGCGCTCGAGGGCGTCGATCGCCGCGTCCTCGACCGCCTGTGTCACCGTGGTGAGCACGGGGGGATCACTGACGAAACGGTGACTATCGATACCGGTCTCGTGATCGTCGATATGGGTCCACTTCTGCACGACCTTGTCGCTGTTGTTCTTCCGGGCCTTCTTGGCCGCTTTCTTGTAGTTGTCCAGCAGATCGTCGGCTTCGACCCGGTCGAGGACCGACTCGTCGGCGAGCGCGGACCAGGTCTGCAGGAAGGGGCGCTCCGCCATCACCGCCGCGGCGCGGCGGTAGCTGCGGGCGGCGTCTCGCGCGGCGGTGCGGCAGTCGTCCTCATCCGCTCCGCCGACCCGGCCCGCGAGTACCAGACTGGTCGCGAGCCGCTCCAGATCCCATTCCCACGGGCCGCGGACGGTTTCGTCGAAATCATTGATGTCCATGACGATTTCGCCGCGCGAGGTGCCGTACAGCCCGAAATTGCCGGCGTGGGCGTCTCCGCAGAGCTGTGCCGTGAAGCCGGTATCCGGGCTGCTCGCCAGATCGATGGCCATCAGACCCGCGGCGCCCCGGTAGAACGCGAACGGTGACGCGATCATCCGGCCGATGCGCAGCGGGATCAGATCCTCGATCCGGCCGTGGTTGGAGGCCTCGACGAACTCCACCACCGATGGCCGGTCCGCGGCGCCGGCGGCGCGGTCACGGGCTGTGCGCGGCACCCGGTCGCGTACGGCCGCACCGCGGGCGAGCACCTCTTCGGCGGGGGTGTACGACCGCAGCGTGATACGACTCTTCGACACCTCGCAACGGTACCGACACCCGCGTCACCGAACGGAGTGGGCCGCGAACCCGCCACGCCGCGGGCAGGGCCCGAGCGCTCTCGTCACGTGCGGGTCCGGGCCGGGGTGATCGGCAGCCGCAGCGCCCCCACCGCCGCGGCCGGGACCACCGGATGCGCGGGCGCGACCGGGGCGATCAGTTGATACGGCGTGCCGAGCCCCGGGCGGGTGTCCTCCTGACCCTTGTTGGGCCAGAAGGCCATGGCGCGCTCGGCCTGTGCGGTGATGGTCAGCGAGGGGTTCACCCCGAGATTGGCGGTCACCGCGGAGCCGTCGGCGATATGCAGCCCCGGATACCCGTAGACGCGCTGATAGGGGTCGATGACGCCGGCCTCCGGGCGGTCGCCGATGACGCAGCCGCCGATGTAGTGCGCGGTGGCGGGGATGTCGAGAACATCGGTGTAGAGGCCGTGGGTGTCCCCGTCGATCTTCGCCGCGAACCGCCGTCCCACCTCGTGTGCCAACGGTATCCAGGTCGGGTTCGGTTCACCCGTGCCCTGTTCGGTTCGCAGCCGGCCGCGGTGCAGGAACGAGGCGAGCGAGTTGTCCAGCGATTGCATCACCAGCAGGATCACCGATCGCTCCGAGGCGTGCCGGGCGTTGAAACTGCGCAGGAACACCACCGGGTGCCGGGCCGCCGCGAGCAGGAAGCGCAGCGCCCGGAACGCTCCGCCGTCGATCACCGGCGCCGACAGGGGGAACAGCGCGTTCTGCCCCTTTCCGTAGTGGCAGACCTCGATATGCGTGTTCGCCTCGGGATGTATCGAGGAGGTGATGGCGATACCGTCGGCGAAATCCCGCCGGGATCGGCTCACCACCGCGAGGATCGCCTCCGAGTTGCTGCGGGTGAGTTCACCCAGTCGCGGGGAGATCCGCGGCAGGACGCCCCGATCGCGCATGCGGTGCAGCAGTCGCTGGGTGCCCAGTGCCGCGCCCGCGAAGACGACCTGTCCGGCGGTGAACGTGCGTTTGCCTGTGCGGATCCAGCGGTCCGGGCGTTCGGTGTCGACGGCGTATCCGCCCTCCGGCAACGGCCGCACGGCGGTGGCGGCCGTGAGCGGGTGCACCGTGGCGCCCGCCTGTTCGGCGAGATAGAGGTAGTTGGTGGTGGTGGTGGTGTTCTTGGCGTTGTGCGGGCAGCCCGTCAGGCAGCGGGCGCAGTGCACGCAGCCCTGGCGGCGCGGCCCGGCTCCGCCGAAGTACGGATCGGCGACTTCGGCGCCGGGGTCGTCCTCGTTGAAGAAGACTCCGACCTCCGTCGGATGGAAGGTCTCGGCGACGTCCATATCGGCGGCGACGTCGCGGATCACCTCATCGGCCGGCGTCGTCCGGGGGTTGGTCGAGACCCCGAGCATGCGTCGCGCCTGGTCGTAGTACGGGGCGAGTTCGGCCCGCCAGTCGGTGATATGCGCCCATTGTCGGTCGGTGTAGAAATCGGTGAGCGGCTCGTAGAGCGTGTTGCCGTAGATGAGTGAGCCCCCACCCACGCCGGCCCCGGAGAACACCGCGCACCCGCCGAGCACGCTGATCCGCTGCGGTCCGGTGCAGCCGAGTTTCGGCGCCCAGATGGATTTGCGCAGATTCCAGTTGGTACGGGGCAGATCCGCGGCGTCCCAGCGCCGCCCGGCCTCGAGCACCGCGACGCGATATCCCTTTTCGGTCAGCCGCAGCGCGCTGACACTTCCGCCGAAACCCGATCCGACGACCACGACGTCGTAGTCGAACTCTGACATGATCTTCCTCTCACCCGAGTCGATGATGAGATGGTTTCATACTCATTCACTCATCGAATAATGCGCGGGGTGTGCTGGCGCAGGTGGGTCGCCATACGGTAAGCACTGCCATGTGATGAGTGATTCGGGAACCGGCGCATCCGATACCGGGGCCGCGGACCGGGATCCCCGCGGTGTGGTCGGACAGGTGTTGTCGGACCGCCTGTTCACCGTGCCCAACGTCCTGAGCGTGCTGCGGTTGATCGGCATACCGGTCTTCCTGTGGCTCCTACTGGTCGAACACGCCGACGGCTGGGCGTTCACGCTGCTGATCCTCAGCGGCGTGACCGATTTCCTGGACGGCAAACTGGCCCGTCTGCTGGACCAGTCGTCGCGGCTCGGCGCCTTGCTGGACCCCCTCGTCGATCGGCTCTTCCTGGTGACCACCCTGATCGGGTTCGTCGCCCGTGGCCTCGTTCCCTGGTGGGTGGCGGCTCTGCTGATCGGCCGCGATCTGGTGCTGACCCTGACGCTGCCGATCTACCGGCGCCGCGGGCTCGACCCGCCCGAGGTCATCTACCTGGGCAAGGCGGCCACCTTCGCGCTCATGTCGGCGCTGCCGTGGCTGCTGGCCGGGCAGATGGACTGGGCCGGAGACGGTTTCGGTCGTGCCTTCGGCGGGGCACTACTGATCTGGGGTACAGCCGTGTATGTGTGGACGGGTCTGCTCTACCTGGGCCGTGCGATCGCCGTGGCGCGGACGGTGCCGTCGGCCCCGGCCGGAGGAGGTGGGACACCGGGCCGCCATACCGACGCGGCGGATGGCGGCGGGCTCGCATAGAGTTGCGTGCATCGTGCACGACGACACGAGGAAAGGACACCACGTGAACCGGGCTCCGGAGGATCTGCGATACACCGCGGAACATGAATGGGTGCGTCGGATCGAGCCCACCCGGGTCCGGGTAGGGATCACCGATTTCGCGCAGTCGCAACTCGGTGACGTCGTGTTCGTGCAGTTGCCGGAGACCGGCGCCGAGGTCGCCGCCGGAGACAGCATCGCCGAGGTCGAATCGACGAAGAGCGTTTCCGATATCTACGCTCCACTGAGCGCGAAAGTCGCTGCGGTGAACCAGGAATTGGAGGCGAAGCCGGAAACGCTGAATACCGATCCCTACGGTGACGGGTGGTTGTTCGAACTCGAGGTGGACGACGCGTCCGCACTGGACTCGAGTGTCGCGGAACTGCTCGATGCCGCGGGTTATCAAGGAGTTATCGGGGGCTGATCCAGCCTTCCCGGTTCTACCTGCACGGGCACGGCCCGGCAGGGTACGGTCAATGCCAACGGATGTGCCGCCCGGAGTCGGGGCCGCCCAGCCACGTCTTATCGCGGCATCTGCCTGCATGGTTTATGAGGTTCGAGGAGGAGAGAAACGGTGAGCGAGAACAAAGACCCGGGTTACGGGGAGACCGCGGCCGAGACGACGTCGGTCTTCCGCGCGGATTTCCTGAACGAGGTCGACGCATCGCGCTCCGGCGAGCCGACCGGTGAACAGCCGGTGCAGGGTGTCGAGGGTCTTCCGGTCGGGGCGGCACTGCTGGTCGTCAAACGTGGTCCGAACGCGGGCTCACGCTTTCTGCTGGACCAGCCCACCACCTCCGCCGGTCGTCATCCCGACAGCGATATCTTTCTCGATGATGTCACCGTCAGCCGTCGTCACGCCGAGTTCCGGCAGGACGAGGATTCCTTCCAGGTCGTCGACGTGGGCAGCCTGAACGGCACCTACGTCAACCGGGAGCCGGTGGATTCCTCGGAGCTCCAGAACGGGGACGAGGTACAGATCGGTAAGTTCCGGCTGGTGTTCCTCACCGGTCCGCGGACTCAGGAAGCCGGTTCGGCGGCGGGTGCGGGAAGTTTGTGAACAGCTGATGATCGGTGCGCCGGTCCGGGTGATCGGCGCTTCGGCATGAAAGACTCCAAGTCATGACAGGCGCGGCGCAGCAGTGGGCGCACGGAGGGATGTCGATCGGCTCCGTGCTCGATCTGCTGCGACCGGATTTTCCGGATATCACCATCTCCAAGATCCGCTTCCTGGAAGCGGAGGGGCTGATCCGTCCCGAGCGGACGCCGTCGGGCTACCGGCGGTTCTCGGTCGCGGATTGCGAACGGCTGCGTTTCGTACTCACGGCGCAGCGTGACCAGTACCTGCCCTTGAAGGTGATCAAGGAACAACTCGAGGCGATCGACAGCGGAGCCGCGACGCTCGGGGTGCGCGAAGCCCGTGCCCGGGCGCGGACCGCCCGTCCGGATGCGGGGCAGCCGGTGCCCGAAGACGCCGCTGATACGTCACAGCGCCCACCGCGGCGGCTGGGGGTACCCCCGGGCCGGATCACCCCGGACGATTTCGAGTTCGATCACGAGATCCGGGTGACCCGTGCGGATCTGCTGGAGCAGGCCGGTATCGAGGAGACATTCCTCAACGACCTCATCCGGGCGAATTTGATCACACCGGGTCCGGCCGGTTTCTTCGACGCCGACGCGGTGACCCTGGCGGCCACCGCTAAGGCGATGGCCGAATTCGGTTTGGAGGCGCGGCATCTGCGCGCGTTCAAACTCGCCGCCGACCGGGAGGCGGCTCTGGTCGCGCAGATCGCGGCGCCGATCGCCAAGAGCCGCGACGCGGGGGCTCGGGCCCGTGCCGAAGAGACGGTGCGCGAACTTGCCGCACTGTCGCTGACCCTGCACGCCAGCCTGGTGAAGGCCTCGGTGCGCAACTCGCTGGGCGGATGATCCGCCCGGCCCATTCCGGCCGCTGGCGGCCGCATCCAGTCTGACCTGCGGTCGAGCCACCGGCGGGTACGCCGGTGGCAACACACCGATTCCGGTGTTCGCCAGCGATCGCGGCGCCGCGCGAAGTTCGCCTAGACTCGTGGTACGGCGAGCCCTGCATCGGCGAGGGCGGGCGGCCGGGGAGTATGGGAGGCAGTGCGATGAGCGAAATGCGCGTGATCGGCATCCGGGTCGAGCAGCCACAGAATCAGCCCGTCCTGCTGCTGCGGGAGGCGGAGGGTGAGCGGTACCTGCCCATCTGGATAGGGCAGGCGGAGGCCACGGCCATCGTGCTCGAACAGGAGGGGGTCACGCCGATCCGGCCCCTCACCCACGATCTGATCAAGATCTTGATCGCCGATCTCGGGCACACCCTCGAGGAGGTTCATATCGTGGATCTGAAAGAAGGCACCTTCTACGCCGATCTGGTCTTCGAGAACGAGGTGCGGATCTCGGCCCGGCCGTCCGATTCGGTGGCCATCGCCCTGCGCGTCGGCTGCCCGATCTACGCGGCGGAATCGGTGCTCGAGGAAGCCGGTCTGGTGATGCCCGACGAACGCGAGGACGAAGTCGAAAAATTCAAGGAGTTCCTCGAGTCGGTATCGCCCGACGATTTCAAAGCGACCGATAGTTGAGTTTCGGCATTATTTTCTAGACCTCAACTACAGGTCGAGACTGTTACCGCGCGTCGCATTTGGTTCGGCACTGCTGCGGCCGAGAGAATGGGAAGAGTAGCCTCATAGTCGACGCCGGGCCGCCGGCTATGGGCACTGATCGGCGGAGCAAGGGAGTAGTTCAGTGGCAGAGAATATGCGGGATATGCGATCGGAAGTGGGCCCGCCTCGGCGCTACGAAATACAACCCGGATTGTTCCCCGACGATTCGGTCCCCGACGATATGGTCGGATACCGGGTGCCGACGGCGTGTCAGGTCGCGGGGATCAGTTACCGGCAGCTGGACTACTGGGCGCGGACGAGTCTCGTGGTCCCCTCTATTCGCGGGGCGGCGGGTTCCGGAAGTCAGCGGCTGTATTCGTTCAAGGACATCCTGGTCCTGAAGATCGTCAAACGGCTCCTCGATGCCGGTATTTCGCTGCAGAACATCCGGATCGCCGTCGATCACCTGCGTAGTCGCGGGGTTCAGGATCTGGCGAATATCACCCTGTTCTCCGACGGCACGTCGGTATACGAGTGCACCTCACCGGAAGAAGTCGTCGATTTGCTGCAGGGCGGCCAGGGAGTATTCGGGATCGCGGTGAACAGTGCCATGCGTGAACTCACCGGGGCCATCGCCGCATTTCCCGCCGAACGCGCCTCGGAAGCCAGCGAACGGCCCGAGGACGAATTATCCTATCGTCGTAAGGCGCGGTTGACCCGCAAAACAGGGTAGGCGGTTCGCCGGCGATACCGGCGGGGTCGAGGTGAGGGCAACGACACAGTGCGGGTGACTGCGGGTCGTGCCCGTTGCCCGGGCTAGAATGACCGGGCGTCGTAGCCGTGCGGGAGAGTCCCGGATCCAGGCCGGATCCGGGCGCCGAAGGAGCAGCACCTCCCCGTCAATCTCTCAGGCCCCAGGACCGTGCGGGAACCGGCGCCTCTGGAAAGTGGTGGCTCCGGGCCGCCCGCCCAAGGTGAAAGGCGCCCGGGATCCGTTCCGGGCGCCGAAGCTCTCAGGCGCCCGCGACAGAGGGGGAGGGCCCTGCGCCGACCGCGCCGGTCGGCCGCCCGTACCAGGGAGCCGTCGTGACCCAGACCTTCGCAGATCGTCATATCGGACCCGATGACCGGGAGTTCGCGCGAATCCTCGCCGCGATCGGCGTCGATTCGGCCGATGAGCTGGCCGCCGCGGCGTTGCCGGTCGGCATCCGGGATACCGACCCGCTGGCCGGGCTGCCGGCGCCGGGTAGCGAACACGAGGTGCTCGCCGAACTGGCCGAGCTCGCGGCCGCCGATAAAGTCGCCACCTCCATGATCGGACTCGGCTATTACGACACGCTGACCCCACCGGTACTGGTGCGCAATCTGCTGGAGAACCCGGCCTGGTACACCGCGTACACGCCGTACCAGCCGGAGATCAGCCAGGGCCGGCTCGAGGCGCTGCTGAACTTCCAGACCATGGTGACCGATCTGACCGCCATGGATGTCGCCAACGCCTCCATGCTGGACGAGGCCACCGCGGCCGCCGAGGCGATGACGCTGCTGCGCCGGGTCAACCGCCGTGGTGGTTCCCGGCTGGTCGTCGACCGCGACCTCTTCCCGCAGACCCGCACCGTACTGGCTACCCGTGCCGAACCCCTCGGCATCGAGATCGTCGAGGCCGACCTGGTCGGAGACGGTCTCCCCGACGGCGAGTTCTTCGGTGTCCTGGTGCAGGTGCCGGGCGCTTCCGGCCGGATCGTGGATTGGTCCGTGACGATCGCGCAGGCGCACGACCGCGGCGCGCTGGTGGCCGCCGGTGCGGATCTGCTGGCACTCACGCTGATCGCCCCGCCGGGTGAGCAGGGCGCGGATGTCTGTTTCGGCACGACCCAGCGATTCGGGGTGCCGATGGGGTTCGGCGGTCCGCATGCCGGGTACCTGGCAGTGCGCGCCGATTACGCCCGGCAGCTGCCGGGCCGGTTGGTGGGGGTCTCGAAGGACGCCGACGGCTCGCTCGCCTATCGATTGGCGCTGCAGACCCGTGAGCAGCATATTCGGCGGGAGAAGGCGACCTCGAACATCTGCACTGCCCAGGTGCTGCTGGCCATTGTCGCCGGGATGTACGCCTGCTACCACGGCGCGGACGGATTACGGGCGATAGCGCGCCGGGTCCACGGGCACGCCGCGACACTGGCGGCGGCGCTGGGCGAGGACCTGGTGCACGACACCTACTTCGACACGGTGCTGGCCCGAGTGCCCGGGCAGGCCGAGACGGTGGTGGCCAAGGCCGCCGCGCGGGGTGTCAACCTGCGCCAGGTCGATGCCGACCAGGTGGCCGTGGCCTGTGACGAGGCCACCACAGCGGACCACGTGGCGGTGGTGCTCGACGCCTTCGGTCGCGCGCCCGCCGAGCCGGCCGGAACGGGGATCGCGAACCGGACTTCGGAATTCCTGACCCATCCCGCATTCACCCGCCACCACACCGAAACGGCGATGCTGCGCTACCTGCGAGCGCTGTCGGACAAGGACATCGCCTTGGACCGCAGTATGATTCCGCTCGGCTCGTGCACGATGAAGCTCAACGCCACCGCCGAGATGGAACCGATCACCTGGCCGGGCTTCGCGCGTCTGCACCCGTACGCGCCGATCGCCGATACGCCTGGTCTGCGGCGAGTGATCGATGATCTGGAGCGCTGGCTGGCCGAGATCACCGGATACGACGCGGTGAGCCTGCAGCCGAACGCCGGCAGCCAGGGCGAGTACGCGGGTCTGCTGGCGATCCGCCGCTACCACCTGGACCGCGGCGACACCCGCCGCGACACCTGCCTCATCCCCTCCAGCGCCCACGGAACCAACGCCGCGTCCGCGGCGATGGCCGGGTTGCGGGTCGAGGTCGTGAAATGCCGGGCCAACGGCGATGTGGATCTGGACGACCTACGGGCCAAGATCGCCGACCACGCCGAACGACTGGCCTGCATCATGATCACCTACCCGTCGACGCACGGTGTGTACGAGCAGGAGATCGCCGACCTCTGTGCGCTGGTGCACGATGCCGGCGGTCAGGTGTATGTCGACGGCGCGAATCTGAACGCGCTGGTCGGGCTGGCCCGGCCGGGTCGATTCGGCGGCGATGTCAGTCATCTGAACCTGCACAAGACCTTCTGCATTCCGCACGGTGGCGGCGGTCCGGGAGTCGGTCCGGTCGCGGTCCGGTCCCATCTGACCCCGTACCTGCCCGGTGACCCGCTGGTCGCCGATTCGCACGCGGTCTCGGCGGCGCACTACGGGTCGGCATCGATTCTGCCGATCACCTGGGCCTACATCCGGATGATGGGCGCCGAGGGCCTGCGCCGGGCCACCCTCACCGCGATCGCCTCGGCCAACTATCTGGCGCGCCGTCTCGGCGAGCACTACCCGGTGCTGTACACCGGCGACAACGATATGGTCGCCCACGAATGCATCCTGGATCTGCGCGAGCTCACCAAGCGCACCGGTGTCACCGTGGACGATGTCGCAAAACGCCTCGCGGACTACGGGTTCCACGCGCCCACCATGAGTTTTCCGGTGCCGGGCACGTTGATGGTCGAACCGACCGAGAGTGAGAATCTGGCCGAGCTCGACGATTTCGTCGAGGCCATGATCGCCATCCGGCGCGAGATCGATCAGGTCGGCGCCGGTGTATGGCCGGCCGAGGACAATCCGCTGCGCAACGCGCCGCACACCGCGATGAGCGTGGTCCGCGAATGGGATCACCCGTACAGCCGGGAGGTCGCGGTGTACCCGCGCGGACTCGCGCATGCCCGTGCGAAGGTGTGGCCGGCGGTCCGCCGCATCGACGGTGCGTTCGGAGACCGCAACCTGGTCTGCTCCTGTCCTCCCCTGGAGGCATACGCCGAGTGACGCCCGAGGGTCGTGGCGAAATGCCCGACCGCCGAAAGGCTGAGCGCGCGCCCCGGCCGTGGTCCGGTTCCGGAGAAACGGAACACGGCCGGGGCCGGTATCCGGGCTCGGCGGAGTCACCGGGCGATTTCAGGCCGAGACGAGAACCTGCGTGCCGGTCTCTTCGGCGGGGCCCGTTTCGTGGTCGTCCACCATCGTCTGCTCGTCGAACGGCAGCTTCCGGTCCAGGACCGCACGCACCTGCTCGGAATCGATTGTCCTGGTCCAGGTCCCGATCAGCAGGGTGGCGACCGCATTGCCGGAGAAGTTGGTGAGCGCACGGGCCTCGGACATGAAGCGGTCGATGCCGACGATCAATCCGACACCGTCGAGCAGTTCGGGCCGGTGACTCTGCAACCCGCCCGCCAGCGTGGCCAGCCCGGCGCCGGTGACACCGGCCGCACCCTTGGAGGCCACGATCATGAACACCAGCAGGCCGAACTGTTCACCCAGGCTCAGCGGCTGCCCCATCGCGTCGGCGATGAATATCGACGCCATGGTCAGGTAGATGGCGGTGCCGTCCAGGTTGAACGAATAGCCGGTCGGCACGACCACACCCACGGTGGTGCGCTGGACCCCGATGTGCTCCATCTTCGCGATGAGTCGCGGCAGGGCCGATTCCGATGACGAGGTCGCCACGATGAGCAGGTACTCGCGTGCGAGGTACCGGCACAGTTTGAAGATCGACACCCGCGAAACGATCCGCACCAGCACACCGAGAACCCCGAAAACGAACAGCAGGCAGGTCAGGTAGAACGCGACCATCAGGGTGGCCAATTGGACCACGGCGTCCAGCCCGGTCCGGCCGACCACATTGGCCATCGCGCCGAACGCCCCGATCGGAGCCAGCCAGAGGATCATCGCCAGAATCCGGAATACCAGTTTCTGGATCAGCGCGACACCGCGCAGGATCGGCTCACCGGCCGAGCCCATGGCCTGCACCGCGAAGCCCACCAGCAGCGCGACGAACAACGCCTGCAGCACGCTGCCCGCGGTGAGCGCGGAGACCAATGTCGTGGGGATGATGCCGTGGAGGAATTCCACGGTTCCGCCGGCGCCGTGCGCCTCTTCCGCGTAATGCACGCCCTGGCCCGCCGAGTCCGCGATGTTCATCCCGGTGCCCGGGTCGAGCAGATTGCCCACCAGCAGACCGATCCCCAGGGCCACCGTCGACATCACCAGGAAGTACCCGATGGCCAGACCACCGACCTTGCCCACGGTGGTGGCCGCGCGCACCGAACCGATGCCGAGCACGATCGTGCAGAAGATCACCGGCCCGATCATCATTTTGATCAGGTCGACGAACATCGTGCCCAACGGCGCCAGCGCCCGGCCGGTGCCCGGCGCCAGCCATCCGATCAATATTCCCGCCAGCACGGCGACGATGACCGCCAGGTAGAGCCAATGGGTGCGATCCCGCCGCGTTCGAGTCCGGTCTGTCATGACCCGACCTCCTCCTGAGTCGTAGTACATGGGCGAGGTGAACCCGCCACCACGCCCTGTGCAGAATGATGGACTGATACGTGACGGCCGTCATGCTTTCGTGCATTTCGTTCAGCGGAGGAGCTCGTGCGAACCGGTCGATGGTCCCTGGCGGGACAGGTCTTCGCCCTGCAACCGGTGCTGGGATTACGGCCGGACCGGCCGCCCCAGAACCCGCTACCGCTGGCGGCGACCCCGGGCGGGCGGTCCGGATGAGCGCTGCTCAGGGTGTGGTGAGCGCGCCGACCATCGCGGTGCCGAACTCGAGGTCGTTGCTGCTCGGCAGGACCTTGTAGGTGCCGCCGGTGCGTTCGCTCAGGGTGCGCAGCGTATCGGCGCCCGCACCACCGACCACGATGACATCCACCCGGATCGGGGTCGCCGGATCACCCGCGTCCTCGATCGCGGACAGCAGTTCCTCGCCGCTGAGCGCGGAACCGTCCTCGGGTCCGTCGGTGACGAGCAGGATCGAGTTGGTGCGGTCGGCAGCGTAGGAGTCGACCGCGTTCCGGTACGCGGCGAGCAGCGCCGGATAGCATTCGTCGGTGGTGCTGGAGGTCGCCCGGATAGAACCCAGCGAACCCATCAGGGTGTCGCGCTGCCGGTCGTCGAGGCGGGCGGTGTCGGCGATGACTTCGTAGGGGTTGTCCCCGCTCACGTTCTTGCCGAACGTCCAGATCCCCAGACCGAAGTCGGGCGGCATCACATTGAGGGTGGAGGCCAGCGCACCGACGGTATTGGCCAGTCGGGTGAGATCACCCTCGGTGGTGCTCATCGAGGCCGAGACGTCGAGGAGTGCGGTGGCGTGCACTCCCAGCACCGGGTGGGCGAGGGCTTTTCCGAGTCGATCCAGCGCGGCCCGCGGGGGTGCCGCCACGGCGTCGGCAGGCGGCGCGGCGAACCCGGCTGCGACGAGATCGCGCTGCTGTTCGGGCTTGCGCAGGTAGTCGGCGAACAGGCCGGCGATCAGGTTCTGTGTTTTGTCGACCCAGGGGCCGGCCATGAGCGCGGCCGGATAGTCGGCCACCGGGGCGGCTCCGACGGGGATGTAGAACGTCGCGTTACCGTTCGCCGCGAGCAACCGCTGAGTGACCGGTACCGCGTGCACCGAGGCTTCGGCCGGGGCCGCGGCGGACAGTGTCGTCAACGCCGCCGAGATATCGACGGCCTCGGGCGCGGCCGCGGCCAGGCCCGACACCGCGGAGATCGCTTGACCGGACGTCGCCGCCTCTTCGGTCAGTGGATCGGTGCCGGAAACCGCGCCCGCGACCGCGGCGGCGACGGCGAGCGTGGTATCTCCCGGCGGCAGCGCGAGTTTCAATCCGTCCCAGCCGGGGAGTCCGATCTGCTCCAGCGAACCCTGTTGCAGCCGTGGCAGATCCGCCCAGGAGGTCTGGGTGGCGCCCAGTGCGTGCCGCAGTATCTCCGGGACCGCGAGCACGATCGGACTGGACGCGATGGATTGCGGACTGCCCTCGATGAGGCCGGGGACCCGCATGGACTCGATATTGCGGTGGGAAATCGGGATCCACAATGCGGGCCGGGGGCCGAGCACCGGATTCCAGGTGGCGTTCGAGGTGAACGCGGCGACCATATCCGCCGACGGACGTTCGGTGACGACGACCTTTGCGCAATGGTCGCGGACCACCGGATGGGTCTCGTTGTAGCGTGCCGCGATGGTGCGGACGGGATCGGCGATCTCCGGATCGGCCGTGACATCGAGGATGGCCGCACCCTCCACGCAGGATCCCGAACCGGAGGCCGTCGGATCCACCGGATCCGCGCCCAGTCTGGACCATCCGAAAACGACGACGACCAGTACCACCACGACACCCGCCGCGATCACCGGTCCCTTGCTGATTCTCCGGGAAGTGCCGGTGCTGCGATGGGTACCCACGGGCAGTCAGTCTAGGTACCGGAGCCCCGCTGTGACGCACCACGGTCACGACTGTGGGGCCGCGTTCGGCACGCGGCCCCACCGCGGTCGGGCCCGGTTTCCGGCCGGCTATTCCCGGACCATCGTGCCCCGGTCGAACTCGTGCCCGCCCCAGACCCCGGACTGGCCGGTCCGCTCGGCGAAGGCGCGGCACTCGGGCCGGATCGGGCAGCGTCCGCACACTTCGCGCGCGTACGCGAAATCCTGGGACGGGTACGGGAACCACGCCTCGTGGTTCGAGTCGCCGCGGCATGCGGCGCGCTGCCATTCGCGGCTGTCGGACAGGGGCAGCAGATCTGCCAGAATCTCGACGGTCATATCGATCCCTCCTTTCGCGGATCGCCTCAGGGTGTGGCGGCGAGTTGTCTCCATACCCGCCGCTGTACGCGGGCCAGCGGATCGGGTGCCCGGGGTTCCCAGAGCAACCGCATACCCGCCTCGTCCGGGGTGCGGTCCGCTTTACCGGTGTTGCAGGTCGCGCAGCAGGCGATCAGGTTCTCCCAGGTGTTGGGCCCGCCCCGGCTGCGCGGGCGGATGTGGTCGACGGTGTGCGCGCGGTCGCCGCAGTATCCGCACCGGTTGCCGTCGCGCCGCAGGACCGCGGCGTGGGTGGTCCGGGCGCCCGGGTTGCGTACGGAGATACGGGCCAGGTACCGGTAGCGGACCAGCCGGATCGTTTCCGGCAGCATGATCTCGGTGTGCTGCGACCGGATCGGGAAGTAGGGCCGGCGAACCACTACGGACTCGGCGATCCCGGTGGTCAGCAGCACCACCGCGCGATCGGCCGGGATCTCTGCCAGCGCTTCGAAACTGGCGTTGAGTACCAGTACGCGGGTGTGTATCCAATTGTCCGGAGTGAGCGTCGCCGCGGTGGCGGCAGCGGGTATCGGCATGGGGATCACCAGGTTTCGACGGCCCGGTCACCCGGGACTACAACAGGAACGAAGAGTGCGGACGGTCAGCGCCGCCGCGGGAGGAGCCGGTCGATCACGAGTTCGCCGGCGGCGGGTTTCGGCTGTCGCGACGGATCGCCGTAGCCGGCCATCGGCCGGGACCGCATCTCGGCGTACCGCGCGGATCCGGCGATCGACCGGGTGCTATCGGCCGGTGCGACTGGATACAAGACCACTCCTCCTTTCTCTGTGTCGTAGACCTGCCGTGTCGGCAGACCGGGTGGAATACATGGTGGCACAGCGCAGTAACACCTGTCGGCCCATTTATTTCGGGCACCGGTGCGGGCGCCTGCACAGAGCGGGATCGTCCGTGCGCGGTGCCCCGGCCGAACGGCGTGAAACGCGGCGCCCGGGCCTTCCCGCGTCCGGGTCACGGCCGGCGGCCCGGAGTAGAGTCCGGGCCTGGAAGGCAGCCTCTGCCGACGTGCTCACCCGGCGATCGGAGCAGCGCTACCGGTCGGTAACATAAGTGTCGACTTTTCACCCGGCATTCGCGGAAGTGAGGCAAGTAATGACAGAGCGGAAAAAGGTCGGCGGGCTCGAGGTTGCCACCGTTCTTCACGACTTCGTAGAGAACGAGGCCCTCCCCGGCTCCGGCATCGATTCCGCCGCGTTCTGGGCCGGCGCCGAGCGGATCATCACCGAGTTCGCCCCGCGGAACCGGGCTCTGCTCGCCGAACGCGACGAAATCCAGGGCAAACTGGACGCCTGGCACAGCGAAAACCCGGGCGCGAACTACGACAAGGCCGCGTACAAGCAGCTCCTGGTCGAGATCGGCTACCTGCAGCCCGAGCCGGCCGATTTCGCCATCGGCACCGGCGGCGTCGACGACGAGATCAGCAGTACCGCCGGTCCGCAGCTGGTGGTTCCGGTGAGCAATGCCCGATTCGCCGTCAACGCCGCCAACGCGCGCTGGGGCTCGCTCTACGACGCGCTCTACGGCACCGACGCGATTCCGGAGACCGGTGGCGCGGAGAAGGGCAGCGGCTACAACAAGGTTCGCGGTGACAAGGTCATCGAATGGGCCCGCAACTTCCTCGACGACTCGGTCACCCTGATCACCGGCTCGCACATCGGCTCGACGTCGTACGCGATCGTGGACGGCGAGCTCGAGGTCGGCCTGGAGGACGGCACCACCATCGGACTGGCCGACGCCGGCCAGCTGGTCGGGTACCTCGGCGACCCGGCCGCGCCCCGGTCGATCCTGCTGAAGAACAACGGCCTGCACATCGAGATCCAGATCGACCCGGAGTCGCCGATCGGCAGCACCGATAACGCGGGTGTGAAAGACGTGGTCATCGAGTCCGCGGTCACCACCATCATGGACTTCGAAGACTCCGTGGCAGCGGTGGACGCCGAGGACAAGACCCTCTGCTACCGCAACTGGCTGGGCCTGATGAAGGGCGACCTCGCCGAGGAGGTCACCAAGAACGGCAAGACCTTCACCCGCACCATGAACCCCGATCGGGTCTACACCGGGCTCGACGGCTCGGATGTGGTGCTGCACGGTCGGTCGCTGCTGTTCGTGCGCAATGTCGGTCATTTGATGACCAGCGACGCGATCCTCGACCCCGAGGGCAACGAGGTGCCCGAGGGCATCCTGGACGGCATCATCACCTCGCTCATCGCCAAGCACTCACTGCGCGACGATGTGGCGCTGACGAACAGCCGCACCGGTTCGGTGTACATCGTGAAGCCGAAGATGCACGGACCCGACGAGGTGGCCTTCACCGATGACCTCTTCGCCGCCGTCGAAGACGTGCTCGAGCTGCCGCGCAACACCCTCAAGGTCGGCATCATGGACGAGGAGCGCCGCACCACCGTCAACCTGAAGGCCTGCATCAACGCGGCCGCCGACCGGGTGGTGTTCATCAACACCGGCTTCCTGGACCGCACGGGCGACGAGATCCACACCTCCATGGAGGCGGGCCCGATGATCCGCAAGGCGGAGATGAAGACCCAGCGCTGGATCTCGGCCTACGAGGACTGGAACGTCGACACCGGTATCGCCGCCGGGCTGCCCGGCAAGGCCCAGATCGGCAAGGGTATGTGGGCCATGCCGGATCTGATGGCCGGGATGCTGGAGCAGAAGATCGGGCACCCGAAGGCCGGCGCCACCACCGCCTGGGTGCCGTCCCCGACGGCAGCCACCCTGCACGCCACCCATTACCACCTGGTGGACGTGTTCAAAAGGCAAGCCGAGATCGCCAAGGGCGGGGCACGCGCGAGCGTCGACGATATCCTGCAGATCCCGCTGGCCGCCGATCCGAACTGGACCGAGTCCGAGAAACAGCAGGAGCTGGACAACAACTCGCAGTCCATCCTCGGCTATGTGGTGCGCTGGATCGACCACGGCGTCGGATGCTCCAAAGTGCCCGATATCTCCGATATCGGCCTGATGGAGGATCGCGCCACCCTGCGGATCTCCAGTCAGCTGATGGCCAACTGGCTGCGCCACGGCGTGGTCACCACCGACCAGGTGGTGGCGAGCCTGGAGCGGATGGCGCCGGTGGTGGACCGGCAGAACGCCGGTGACCCCGGTTACCGTCCGATGGCGCCGGATTTCGCGGGCAGTGTGGCGTTCCAGGCCGCTAAGGACCTGATCCTCGAGGGCACCGCGCAGCCCAACGGTTATACCGAGCCGATCCTGCACCGCCGCCGCCGTGAGGCCAAGGCACTGGCGGGCAAGAACGAGTCGTAAGCGACCGTAGCCCCCGCGCGCAGTCCCCGACCGAACGGTCGGGGACTGCGCGCGTTCGCGGCGAAATCAACTGCCAACGGTGCGGGCGGCGCGCCCGGGCAAGGTTCATCGTCGGCCCCGGGCCTGCGGCGGGTGGTTGCGGCCCGGTCGCCAGGAATGTTCACCACCGAAACGGATGTTGCCCGGTGCGTGAAGGTTTTGATCGTGTACGCACACCCGGAGCCCGATTCGCTGACCGGGACCTTGAAGGATGTGGCAGTCGAACAGTTGCGGTCGGACGGGCACGAGGTCCGGGTGAGCGACCTCTACGCCATGGGCTGGAAGGCGCACGCCGACGCCGCCGATTTCGGCTCGGTCGCCGAGACCAACTTCATGCTGGCTTCGGGGGAGGCGTTCGAGAACGGGACGCTCGGTGCCGACATCCGGGCCGAGCAGGAGAAACTGCTCTGGGCCGATACCGTGCTCCTGCATTTTCCGCTCTGGTGGTTTTCCATGCCCGCCATTCTCAAGGGCTGGGTGGATCGTGTGTTCACCTGCGGATTCGCCTATGGGGCAGGCGGGACCGCCATCCCGCGCTACGGCGACGGCACGCTGGCCGGGCGGCGGGCCATGCTCGTGGTCTCCGTCGGCGGACGGGAACCCGCCTATTCCGATCGCGGGATCAACGGGCCGATCGAGGATCTGCTGTTCCCCATCCACCACGGGATCCTGTACTACCCCGGGATGGACGTGCTCGCGCCTTTCGTCGTACACGGCACGATCCGAATCGACGACGAGGGGTTCGCGCGGATCGCCGGGGAGTTGCGCGAGCGGCTGTCGTCGCTCGAGAAAGACGAGCCGATCCGATATCGGCGGCAAGCGGGCGGCGACTACGACCGCGGCCTCCGTCTCGAGCCCGGGCGCGAGACTTCGGGGGCCACCGGATTCGGGTTGCATATCGCGTAGCGGGTCGTCGACGGCGATCCCGCGCACCCCGCCGGGACGCGATTCCGTTCGGGCACTGGGTGGTCCGTGGGGGCCCGGGCTGCGGCCGGACCGTCGTACGACTAGCTTTGTCGAGTCGAGACCATATCTGGGGAATGAGCGGATCAGTCCCCGTCGATGGAGGAAAAACGTGCGTGTCCTGCTGGTCGCCAGCGCTTTCAACAGTCTCACCCAGCGCGTTCACACCGAACTGCGCTATCGCGGGCACGAGGTGGCGGTCGAGCTGGCGCTCGGGGAGGATCTGCTGCGGGCCCGGGTGGCCCGTTTCCGCCCCGACCTCATCGTCGCGCCGATGCTCACTACGGCCATCCCGGAAGACATCTGGACCGAGCACACGGTTCTGATCGTGCATCCCGGACCGAAGGGTGATCGCGGGCCCTCCTCGCTCGACTGGGCGATCAGCGAGGGCGCGCGCGAGTGGGGTGTCACCGTCCTGCAGGCCGTCGAGGAAATGGACGCCGGGCCGATCTGGGCCTCGCACTCTTTCCCGGTGGCGGACTGCGGAAAGAGCGAGCTCTACCGCAACGAGGTGTCGGACGCGGCCGTCGCGGCGGTGTTGCTGGCGGTCGAGCGGTTCGCCGCCGGCGATTTCGTGCCCGAGCCGCTGGACTACGGCCGCCCGGATGTGCGAGGCCGGTTGCGGCCCTACCATTCCCAGGAATATCGCCGGATCGACTGGTCGACGGAGACCACCGCGGACGTGTTGCGCAAGCTGCGTGCCGCCGATTCCCAGCCGGGTGTGCTGGACGAGCTGTACGGCCGTGAGTACTTCGTGCACGGCGGCCACAACGAGGACCGGTTGCGCGGCGCCCCCGGCGCGGTGATCGCCACCCGCGACGGCGCGATCTGCCGGGCCACGGTCGACGGCGCGGTCTGGTTGCCGCAGTTGCGGCCGCGCCGGATTCCCGGCGGGCCCGCGACGTTCAAGCGTCCTGCCGTCGACGCTCTCGGCGCCGACCTGCCCACGGGCACGCCGGAGGTCGCGGTCACCCCGGCCGACGCCGCTGTGCGCGACACTTGGTCGGAACTGCGCTACCGCGAACTGGGTTCGGTGGGGTACCTCGAGTTCTCCTTCGCCGGCGGCGCGATGAGCACCCGGCAGTGTCGGCGCTTGCTCGCGGCGTACCGGCAGGCCTGCGCACGGCCGATCAGGGCGATAGTGCTGGGCCCGGACCGGGACTTCTTCTCCAACGGCATCCATCTCAACGTCATCGAGTCGGCCGACGATCCGGCGCAGGAATCCTGGCACAACATCACGGCGATGAACGACCTGGTCGAGGCGATTCTCACGACAACCGACCGACTCGTGATCTCGGCGTTGCCCGGTAACGCCGCGGCCGGCGGCGTGATGCTGGCACTGGCCGCCGACGAGGTGTGGTGCCGGGAGTCGGCGGTGCTCAACCCGCACTACCGGTTGATGGGTTTGTACGGGTCGGAGTACTGGACGTATTCACTGCCGAAGCGAGTCGGCGCCGCCGAGGCCGCCCGGCTCACCCGGGAGACCATGCCCGTCGGCGCGCGATCGGCCGCGGACTCGGGTTTGGTGGATCGCGTCGGCCCGGGGGATACGCACGCGTTCGGCGCCTGGGTGCGGCACGAGGCGGCGCTGCTGGCGGATTCGCCGGAACTGGAGAACCGCTTGACCGCCAAGAAACAGCTGCGTGCGGCCGATGAGGCCGCCAAACCGCTGGCGGAGTATCGGGCGGAGGAGTTGGCGCAGATGCGCCGGAATTTCTTCGACGAGGGCGAGCCGTATCATCAGCTGCGGCGAAACTTCGTCTACAACGTCACGCCGCCTGCCACTCCGGCGTACCTGCTGAGCTGACCCCGGACATTCCGTCCGTAGCTCAGTTGTGACATCAAGTGGCGGATATCCATCGACCTGAGGTGAAATTTTTACTCTGCAGGCCCCCTCGGGCCGTGCCGAACTATTGTTCATCCGGTCTTGTTTCGGAAATCGACTAGTACAGCGGAGTTACACGTGCAGCTCGAGCACTTCAGCAATGGGTGGGTGACACCAGTCCTCGCCTACCTCATGTCGTTCATCGGGTCGGTGTTGGGCCTGCGGTGCGCGGTGCGCGCGCGGTCGTCCGAGCAGGCCGGCGGCTGGCTGGTCGCGGCGGCCGTCGCGCTGGGCGGCGCGGGCATCTGGGTCATGCACTTCACCGCGATGCTCGGCTTCTCCATCGGCGGCGCGACCATCCGCTACGACATGCCGCTGACCCTGCTCAGCGCGGCGATCGCCATCGTCGTCGTGCTGATCGGGCTGGCGATCGCGGTGCGCGGGCATCGGGAGGCGATCGCCCTTCCACTGGGCGGGTCGATCACCGGAATCGGCGTGGCGGCAATGCACTACCTGGGTATGGCCGCGATGAACAGCGGTGTGTCCATGGAATACGGTACCGGGCTGGTCCTGCTGTCCCTGCTGATCGCGGTGGTCGCCGCGACGGCGGCGCTGTGGTTCATGCTGCATGTGAAGGGCTGGGCCAATACCATCGGCGCGGCGCTGATCATGGGCGTCGCGGTGTGCGGTATGCACTACACGGGAATGGCCGCGATGAGCGCCCACCACGGCGACCACGATATGACCAGCGTGCCGGAGGGGGTCGCGCCGGTGGAACTGCTGACTCCGCTGCTCACGACCGTGGCGTTGGTGGTCGTGGGTCTGGTCGTACTGGTCGGTGTGGCCGAACTCGAGGTGCGCTCCACGGCCGCCGCGAATCCCGAACGGGAGTCCGGTGACGGCGATACGCTCACCACCGATCCGGCCACGCTCGCCGTCAGTGGTCGCGAGTGGCCGCGCCAGCGGGCCGACTGGTAGGACCGGAAGCTTCCCGGGGCGGTGCCTTCCGTTTCGTGGGCGGGCGCGTCAGTGCAGCCAGCGTGGCCGGCTGCACCGCGCCGGCCGCGGCCGAACCGCGCAGTAGTTCGGCCAGGTCATGCGGCCGAGCCGGCTCCCCGGTCGGCGTAGCGGCAGTGATCCGGTCCAGGCGGAAGCCGCGGCCGGCTCGTCGCTCGCGACACCAGGCGATGAGGTACCACCGGCCGTCGGCGGTGAGCAGGCCGGCCGGTTCCACGGTGCGGTCGCTTTCCCGCCCGGCGGCGTCGATGTAGGACAGGCGCAGGACCGTGTTGGTGCCCAGGGATTGCTCCACCGCGCCGCGGACCACGGTGTCGGTGGCAGGCGGCAGCGAAACGAGCTGTGCGGCGAGTTGCTGTGCCGCCACCGCGGCGGGGCCGGTCATCGACGCCGCGATCTTCTGGGCCGCCGTGCGGGCAGCGCCGGCGTACGGGGTGGCCGCGTCGGCGGCGGCGAGAGCGATGGCAAGTGCCGAGGCTTCCGCGGCGCTGAACCGAATCGGGCGCAGGGTCATCTCCGGGTCGATCGACCAGCCCCCGCCGCGCCCGGCTGTGGCGCGTACCGGGACGCCGGTCTCCATGAGCGCCTGGAGGTCACGCTGCACAGTGCGTGGATTCACCTCGAATCGTGCCGCGAGCGCCGCGACCGTCAGCGAGCGCGGCGCGGCCGCCCGCAACTCTTCCACCAGCGCATAGAGCCGAGCAGTGCGGTTCACGCCCCGACGCTACCTTCCCGTGGCGGCCGTAGGTCCCGCTCGCCCGTGGTAGCCAGGAAGTCCCGCTCGCGCCGCAGTTCCCGCTCGGTGACGGTCAGCGGAAACAGGGTGAAGCCGTGCATCGCACCGGCGACGACACCGAGTTGCACCGCCGCGCCCGCGGCCTGCCACCGCTGCGCCAGGAACAGCGAGTCGTCCAACAGCGGGTCCTCGGTGCCGACGACGATCCGGGCGGGCGGGAGCCCGGACAGGTCGGCGAACAGCGGGGAGACCGCGGGGTCGCGCCGCTGCTCCGCGCCCATCGCCGGGGTGAACAGCGCATAACTGCCCCGCAGTGAGTCCGTATTGCTCAGCAGCCGTCGTGATCCGAACAATCGTTGGCTCGGCGTCATCGACAGGTCGTAGGGACCGAAGAGAAGGTTGGCCGCGCCGAACGCGCCGAGGATGCCGTGCCGATCGCGAAGGCGTAGCAGTGTCACGACACTCAGGTGGGCGCCGGCCGATTCACCACCGATCAGCAGCCGCCGGGTGCCGAACTCGGCTTCGGCCCGTTCCACCAGCCATAGCGCGGCGGCGGCACAGTCGTCGGGCCCCGCGGGGAAGGGATGGTCCGGTGCGAGGCGGTACTCCACGCTGACCACTGCCAGCCGTGCCTGCTCGGCGAGCCGCCACAGCCGCGCGTCCTGCCCGTCGGCCGACCCGAATGCCCAGCCTCCGCCGTGGATGTGCAGGTATACGCCGTCGACGTGGTCGGGGACGAATACCCGGACCCGCACGCCGTCCGTGATGACACGGTCTCGGCCGTGCGGCAGCCGCACCGGCGGGGTGTCGCCACCCAGCCGGTTACGGCGCAGAGTGGCCAGCCGGATCGCGTCCGGCGTGCCCGTGCGCGCGGGGCGTTTCGCGGCATCAGCGGCGAAACGCTCGTTGAAATCCAGAGTCTCGGCCAGGACATCCTCGTCGGTGATCATCATGCTGTCGACAGTCGCAGCCGTCCGCGACAACACCCTGTCACCTTTTCCTGGAGATCCGCGTCACAGATAGCCGACGCGCAGGCCAGACGACCGCCCGATCCGGTCATTGATTCAGGTCACGGGGCGTCGGGATGTCCTGGCAGGGACATGCGGCCGCGGCCCGTTTGTCGTACCCGGCGCCGGACGCCTACTCTGGGCCGCCGTACGTGCAAGCTGAAGTGAGGATTAGTTCGAATGGGTAGTACCGTGCTCGACATCGCCGCGCTCATCGTGCAGCGCGCCGGAGATTTCTGGAACTGGATCGCCACCGGATCGGCGGGATTCCCGCCCCTGTGAACGAGTAGTCGATCGAATCGGACGAGCCCGGACGCTCTGTGCGTCCGGGCTCATCTGTCCACTGGACCGGGTTGCCCCGGCGAGGGCGCGACAGCCGCCGGGTAGTGAGACGCGCACGCGCGCACCAGGACGAGCCCCGGTAACGCGGTGCGGTGTTCTGGGTGACCTGGACAGGTGGTGTACGGCCTCGCACAGTGGACGGCCGGTGTGCCGGGCTCCGCGCACGAGGGTCGCCGCTGCTCACGAACCCACGGTGGATCGCTGATCCGCGGGCGCCGAATACACCGATTCGTCGACGTGCAGCACCATGAACCCGTTATCCGAGCAGGTGACGAACAGCTCGTTGCCGCGCCACTCCGGTGGGGACATGCACCAGTCGGTGGAGATATCGCCGAAGGCGAGTTTCCCGGTACGGGAGCTCAGTGCCTGGGAGGGATCGAACTGGCCTTCGAGGACCGCGCGCGCCGCGCTCGGGGCTGTCATCGCCGGGATGCCGAGCAGCGAGGCCAGCGCGTGCGGTGAATTGACGAGTTCGAGGTTGCGTCCGGTACGTGCGGGCGGGTTGAAGTAGGCGACCTCCCGGATGGCGTGCGGATCGCGGATATCGAACACCCGGATGCCGGACGAGATCCAGCCGCAGGCCAGTGCTGTCGGATCCACCGGGCGATCGGCCGCGCAGTAGTGCGATTCGTAGGCGAAGATCGAACCGCCCATGGACGAACTGATATTGCTGTCCAGGTGCTGCGGAAGGTTGATCTCCAACTTGATCTTCGTCACCACCCGGGGGTCGGCGTCGTCGGAGATATCGATGAGTTTCACTCCGCCGGAACCGCCCTCGTCCACCGTGTAGACATAGGGTGTGCCGTCATAGGTGACCGGGATGCTGTGCTGGGTGGCCCAGCCGTCCGACCAGAACATCCGTCCGAGGTGCTGGACCTGCGGATTCGGATCGCGCCGCTGAACCGCGCTGATATCGAGAACGGTGACCCCGCTCAGCGCCGACAGGTACAGCCGGTTGCCGTCCGGACTGACCCCGAAACCGTGGGCCGTGAGCCCGGTCAGGCCCTGCCAGACGACCCGTGGATTCGCCGGGTCGGTGAGGTCGACGGCGCTGAGGAATCCGGGGGTGATCCCGGAGGCCCAGTAGGTGTTGCCGTCGGGGGAGAAGCCGCCTTCGTGGGTGGTGATCGGCAGCGGCATACCGAGGTTCGTGCCGGGCCCGGGATTGAGCAACCGTGGATGCGCGCAGTCGGAGATATCGTAGACCGACAGGTATCCGGCGCCGACCAGCAACGGAACCCCGGTGCCCACCAGCAGTTTCCGCTCGGCGTTGACCTTGAGGCTCTCCCAGGTGCCGGCCACCATGGCAGGTTCGTTCAGTGTCGCCGTCGGTTGCGGATGCGCCGGATCCGAGACGTCGAGCACCTGGACCCCGCCGTTCTGGTGCAGCAGGTTACCGGGGAAGAAGGTCCCCATATAGGCGCAGTGTTCGAAGCTGGTGGAGGTGATACCGGCGCCGCGGCCGGCGAACTGGCCGACCATCGACATATTGCAGCGGTATCCCTGCGTGCTGCGCCCGCTGTCGCGGTCGGCCGCCGGGACATCGCCCTGCAGACCGGGTTCGGGCATCGACCCCGGCCCGCAGTCGGCGCGGGGCACCGACGTACGGCCGATATCGAGGAATTCGCGGACCTCGTTCTGGATATCGGACTGCAGATCGGCCGCCGCGCTGCCCGGCAGCATGACCGCGACGACGATACCGACCGCCCCCAGAACCAGCGACCTGGTCCCACGCAGTTTCCCGAAGGGACGCTCCATTGCATCCTCACGCTTCCCGAGCAGTCTCGCTCGACCCGGCACCCGGCAGGCATTCGGTACACACCCCGGAATTTGTCCAGTGATGGTAACTATCCGGGACGCGCGGGATACGGGTTTTCGCGAACAGCGGGACCGGGTCTTCGAAAGGTCACCGATCGGAGTCGCGCTCTCGGCAAACGAAACGGGCCGCCGCAACCCCACTTCACGGGTAGTGCGACGACCCGGGGAACCTGTCCTCGGTGGGGCTCTTCGCGTTTACCGGGTTACGCGCGATCGAACTCGCTGTTCTTCGCGCCGTGCAGGAACGCGTCCCATTCGCCGGGGGTGAAGATCAGGGCGGGTCCGTTCGGGTTCTTGCTGTCGCGCACGCCGACCATGCCGCTGTCGAGGTGGGCGGCTTCGACGCAGTCCTGCTTTCCACCGCTGCGCGTGCTCTTGAACCACTTTGCGCCGGACAGGTCCATCATCATTGCTCCTTCGCTACCTGCAGCATCAGGTCCCTGGATGCCGACGCGGACAACGCTACATGGCGAATTCGTTGAGCCTCTTGTGAGTATTTGTCGACCTCGGACGCACGCTCCATATATAGGCCGCCGGACAGGCCCTCCATGTAGGCGACAGGGGGCTCCTGGAGCTTGGACGTGGGAAGAGGCGGGAAGCTGAACAGGACGAAACTGCCTGCATTCAGCCCGTACGGAATGTCCTGTTCCGAGGGGACGATGCGGATCTCTACGCTGGAATCTTCAGAACGCTCGATCAGGTGCTTGATCTGTCCCTCCATCACTGCGGATCCACCGACGCCGTAACCGAGAACGGCCTCTGTCAGTAGCGCTTCGAATCGGAAGTCGTCACGCTGAAGGAGGTCTTGTCGGCGCATCACTACATCGAGGATGCGTTCTGTCTCGTCGGGGGAGCTGTCCGGAACTGTGGCCCACGTCAGAGCTCGGCGGTATTCGCGCGTTTGGAGCAGGCCCGGAACTACTGCTGTCTGCCAAGACGTAACCCAGTTCGCTGCCTCTTCCAGAGCCAGGTAATGGTCGAACCCCTTCGCGATCGCATCGTCATACGCTCGCCACCACCCGCTACCGGACGGGCTCGATGCCCGGATTTCCTGGGCGAGATCGAGTAGGAGTCGACGTTCGGAATCGCTGGCGTTGTAGACGTTGGCCAGGGCGTTGAGGCCGAGGTCCATCACCTTGGTTACTCGCCCGTCCTCGATGCGGCCGTAGGACTGCGGTGATATCTCGGCGACCCGGGACGCCGCCGATTGTGTCAAACCTGCTCGCTCCCGCAGTTTTCGCAGTTGGCGGCCCAGAGCGCGCCGCGGGAGGGTAGATCCATTGGACATATCGTTCCCTTTGCTAACCGGATGCGTGGAATATGGAAAGCTCCATGTCGAAAGCGCTGTGGTGAAAATCCGAAACTTCCCCCTTGGATCTGCCACCGTCCTGCTTTCAGATCCTTTGCGGCAGAGGTCTACTGAGGAAGCACGCGGCGCAGGCCCACCCCAGTGTCGTTGGGGGACACCGGATCGACGCCAGGAAGGCCGAGAGCCGGTGGTCCAATCATTCAGTTGGTCGCTGATTCCCTGTTGGACCCTGCGTCGGGTGCACTCCAAAATTACGCCAGGAACAGGGGATTCGTCATGCATACCATGGGTTCGGGAAGTGCAGCAGCCACCGGATGGCCGATGCAGCTGTACCCGCGCGGCCATCGCTGGCCGATGGACTACCTCCGTGGTGAGCGGGCGAGATGATGAGCAGTGCTGTACTGGTCCAGCTGGCGCTGGGTCTGCTCGGCCTCACGGTGGCTCTGTACTGGCCCGACTGAAGGTACTTCCGACCGGGCACCCCCTCGACCGGTGGGGCGCTGTTATGCCGGGAGCTGGGCCAGCAGACCTTCGCACGCGTCGAGCAGTCTCGAGCGCAGAATCGCCGCCCTATCCGCGACCTCGGACTGACGGCGGACGTATTCGGCACGGCCGGAAGGGGTTTCGATACAGATCGGATCGTAACCTTGCGTGCGCAGATCGTAGGGGCTGGCCCGCATATCGAGTTCGCGGGCGTCCCGGGCCAGCGCGAAACAATCCAGCAGCAGATCCGAGCCGATCAGCGGGCTCAATTTGAAATTCCATTTGTACAGATCCATATTTGCGTGCAGGCAGCCCGGCTGCTCGGTGCGGATCTGGTCGTCGCGGGTGAGCTGCCGATTGTTGCGCCCCACCGCGTCCGGAGCGAAGAACCGGAACGCGTCGAAATGGGTGCAGCGCACCGGCATCGACTCGAACACGGCGTCTGTGCCTGCCGCGCCGAGCCGCAGCGGCACCGAATCGTGGCGGAGCGCCCCGGTCCGGTACACCATCGCCCATTCGTGCAGCCCGAAACACGACAGCTGGGCCGGTCGGTTCGCGGTCGCGCGCAGCAGGCGGACGATATAGGTCACCGTATCTGCCCGTGCGCGTAGGAATTCCGGATCGGCGGTGACCGCCGGGCCTGATTCGGCGCCTGCCCGATCGATCCGGTGGTACCCGCGTAGCCCCACGTAGTCCGCGGCGCCGGTGAGCGCGATACCGAATCCGGGATGCCACCGGCGCAGCTGAGCGGGTTTGTGCCCGTAATAGGTGAACAGGAAATCGAGCACCGGATGTTTCGCCCCGGCGGCCCGGGCCCGCAGGTACGGGCCGGCCAGGGTATCGACGCGGTCGCGGTGCGCGGCGGCGCGTGCACGCCACTCGGATCCGGCCAGGACCGAGCGGGTGTCCGCTGCTGTCATTCCGCCACCCGGTGCGTGGTATCCCGGACAGTGCCGACGAACTCTTCGACGAGATCCTCCAACGCGACGATGCCGACCGTGTTGCCCCGCGTGTCCACCACCCGGCCCAGATGACTGCTGGTGCGCCGCAACCGCGCTAGCGCCTCGTAGAGGGTGGTGCCCATCAGCACGGTGGGCAGCGGCCGGATGTCGGTGCGCGGGATCACGGTGCTCGGGCCCGCGGTTTCGTCGGAGACCTTGTCCAGGACATCCTTGACATGCAGATAGCCGACCAGCGAGCCGTCGTCGGCGCGCACCGGGTAACGGGAGAAACCGGTTTCGGCCACGGCGGTCTCCATATCGCCCAGCGTGGTGCCGTCGGCCCACAGCGGGACCGTGCGCGCCCGGTCCAGCGGCACCATGACTTCGGCGACGAATCGTTCACCGGTGCCGAGCGCCTGGGTGAGACGCCGGTGCTCCTCGGCGTCGAGCAGGCCTTCGGACCGCGATTCACCGATCATCTCGGCGAGTTCGTCGCTGGAGACCGCGGACTCGAGTTCGTCCTTGGGTTCGATACGCAGCATCCGCAGGCTCAGGTTCGCGGCGAAGTTGTAGATCGCGATGAGCGGCCGGGCGATCCGCAGCCACGCCAGATGCAGCGGTACCAGCAGCAGCGCACTACGTTCCGGACCGGCCAGCGCGATGTTCTTCGGGATCATCTCACCCAGCAGGATGTGCAGGATCACCACGATGGTCAGCGCCAGCACGAACGACACCGGATGCAGCAGCGATTCGGGCAGGCCGGCCAGTTCGAACGGCTGTTCCAGCAGGTGGGCCACCGCGGGTTCGCCGACCCGGCCGAGCAGGATCGAGCAGATCGTAATGCCCAGCTGGGCGGCGGCCAGCATCATCGACAGATTCTGGCCGGCCCGGATCACGGTGTCGGCATTGCGTTTCCCCTGCGCGGCGAGCGCTTCGAGCCGGTCGCGGCGCGCGGAGATCAACGCGAATTCCGCGGCGACGAAGAAGGCGTTGCCGGCCAGCAGGAACACGGTGAACAGCACGGCGAGCAGGTCACCCATGGTGTGCCTCCCGCCCGGCCGGTTGCTGTTCGCGTCCGGCGATGGCATCGGCGTCCACCGGTACCAGGCGGACCCGGTCGACCCGGCGTCCGTCCATCCGCTCGACCCGGGCCAGCCAGCCGCCCTGCCCGTCGGGATGGCGGCGGTCGTGGCCGCGACGCAGCGGCAGGATCACGGTATCGCCGGTCACCGGAATCCGGCCCAGGCGGGTGAGCACGAGACCGCCGAGGGTTTCGTATTCGCCCTCGGGGGCCGCGTATCCGGTGGCCCGGTCGACTTCGTCGATCCGCAGCAGGCCGGAGCAGTCCCAGCCGTCGGACACCCGGCGCACGTCGCGTTCCTCTTCGTCGTGTTCGTCGCGGACATCGCCGAGGATCTCTTCGATGATGTCCTCCATGGTGACCATGCCCGCGGTGCCGCCGTATTCGTCGACCACCAGCGCGACCTGCATACCGTCGGCGCGGACCCGTTCGAGCACCTCGTCGCCGTCGAGGCTGGCCGGTACCACCGGAACGGGTTGCGCGATCTGGGCCAGACCCACGCGGGCCCGGGTGGGTGCGGGATGGGTGAAGGCCTGCTTGACGTGCACGACACCGAGGGTGTTGTCCAGGTCGCCGTCGATCACGGGGAAGCGCGAGTAGCCGGTCCGCGCCGCGGCCGCGAGCAGATCACCGATGGTCGCGGTGCGATCCAGCGCTTCGATCTTCACCCGCGGGGTCATCAGTTCCTCGGCGCTGCGCTCGCCGAACTGCAGGGACCGGTCCAGGAGCTGGGCGGTGCGCTGGTCCAGGGCGCCGCGCCGGGCCGAGGTGCGCACCAGCGATCCGAGCTCCTGCGGGGAGCGCGCCGAGCGCAACTCCTCCGCGGGTTCCACTCCGAAGCGGCGCACCGCCCAGTTGGCCGTGCCGTTGAGGAATTGGATCATGGGTTTGAACACCGCCGAGAACGCGACCATCGGACCCGCGGTGGCGCGGGCGGTCGCCATCGGGGCGGCGATGGCGATGTTCTTGGGGACCAGCTCGCCGTAGATCATCGACAGCGAGGTGGCCAGAATCAGAGCGAGCACCAGCGAGATACCGGTGACCGCGGAATCCGGGATCCCTACCAGCCCGAACAGTGGCTCGAGCAGCCGTGCCAGCACGGGTTCGGCGATATAGCCGGTGATCAGGGTCGTGATGGTGATGCCCAGCTGGGCGCCGGACAACTGGAAGGAAAGGGTGCGGTGCGCCTGCCGGACCGCGCGCGCCCGGACATCGCCCTCGCGGGCATGGGCTTCGACCGTGCTGCGCTCCAGCGCCGTGAGGGAGAACTCGGCGGCCACGAACAATGCGGTGCCCGCGGTGAGCGCGACGAATCCGATCAGACTGAGAACGGTGAGTGCGATTGCCATATCACCACCACCCGGCGGACATCGGCGTCAGCGATGCGAACGGGGCCGGATGAGGGGGGAGGGTCGTACAAGGGAGGACGCCGGGTCTGTCACCCGGCTCGATAGATGAGCCCTCCTGAGTGGCGCCCTCGGACGCGGGTGACAACTGGTTCCTTTCGTCCTGACGACAGCGGCCGGCGGTCGCCGGCGACTCTCATGCTACCCGGACCCCGCGTGGGGGCGCAGGGTCCGGTGGGTGTCGTGGCCGCGTGGCGGTTGCCTCGGTGGTGCCGGTGCGGGTCACCATCCGCCGGGCAGCGGGCGGCCCTCCGCGAAGCCGGCGGTGGACTGCACACCGACCACCGCGCGGTCGTGGAACTCCGCCAGGGTGCGGGCGCCGGCGTAGGTGCAGGCGCTGCGGACCCCCGAGCAGATGTGGTCGATGAGGTCTTCGACACCGGGACGTTCCGGGTCCAGCTGCATCCGCGAACTGGAGATCCCTTCCTCGAAGAGGGCCTTGCGGGCCCGGTCGTAGCCGTGGTCGGCGACGGTGCGCGCGGCGACCGCGCGCTTGGAGGCCATCCCGAAGCTCTCCTTGTAGGCATTGCCGTCCCGGTCCATCCGCAGATCGCCCGGGGATTCGTAGGTACCGGCGAACCAGGACCCGATCATCACATTGGACGCACCGGCCGCCAGGGCCAGCGCGACATCGCGCGGGTGCCGAACTCCGCCGTCGGCCCAGACGTGGGCGCCGAGTTCGGCAGCCGCGGCGGCGCATTCGGCCACGGCGGAGAACTGCGGCCGACCGACGCCGGTCATCATGCGGGTGGTGCACATGGCGCCGGGTCCGACCCCGACCTTGACGATATCGGCGCCGGCCGCGATGAGGTCGCGGGTTCCTTCGGCCGACACGGTGTTGCCGGCGACGAGCGGGACGCCCAGATCGAGATCCCGGATGGCCCGGAGCGTCTCCAGCATTTTCACCTGGTGACCGTGCGCGGTGTCCACCACCAGTGCGTCGGCGCCGGCGTCGACGAGTGCTTTGGCCTTGGCCGGGACGTCGCCGTTGATCCCGACGGCGGCCGCGATCCGGAGCCGGCCCTCGGTGTCCACCGCGGGCGTGTAGATCCCGTGCCGCACCGCGCCGGTGCGGGTGAGCACACCGGCGAGGGTGCCGTCAGGCGCGAGCAGTACGGCCGGCCCCACGTGCGCGGCTTCGAGACGATCGAAGATATAGGAGGGTTCGGCGGTTGCCGGGGCGGTGACGAAATCGGTGGTCGCGATCTCGTGCAGCCGGGCGAACCGATCGACGTCGGCGCAGGCGGCCTCGGTGACCAACCCCACCGGCCGACCGTTGTCGACCACCACGACCGCGCCGTGCGCCCGTTTGTGGATCAGCGCCAGCGCATCGGAGACCGAATGATCCCCGGTGAGCGTGACCGGGGTATCGGCGATCAGCGACCGGCTCTTGACGAACGCGATGGTCGCGGCGACGGCACTGTTGGGCAGGTCCTGTGGAAGCACCACCAGGCCGCCGCGCCGGGCCACGGTTTCGGCCATCCGCTTGCCCGCGACGGCGGTCATATTCGCGACCACGAGGGGAATGGTGGTGCCGGAGCCGTCGGCCGTCGCGAGATCGACATCGAACCGGGAAGCGATATCGGTGCGGTTCGGAACCAGGAAGACGTCGTTGTAGGTCAGGTCGTACGGCGGGTGATGTCCGGGGAGAAACTGCACTGCGCCCATGGTAATCGGGATGGCTGTCCGGCGGGCGGCCGCGACGGATTCACTTCGCCGGGCGGCGGCGGGGCCGGTGTGCGGGCGGCGGATTCGCGGTGCCCCGGCGGCCGCGCCCCCTGGTCTCGGGCCTGCGCGTGCGCCCGCGGTCGGCGGCGGCCGCGATCGCAGGAGCCTCCGTGGCGGCCGGGCCGGGAGGAGTGCGCGCACCGGTGAGCCGGTGTAGTTCCCGATCTCCCGGGCGCACCCGGTGCTCGACCACGTGCACACCGGCCGCGCTGGTCAGCGCCTCGACTTCGGTGCGCTGGTCCGGGGTGACCACGGTGATCACAGTTCCGGTCGCACCCGCCCGGGCGGTGCGTCCGGCGCGATGGACGTAGTCCTTGGCGTCGGCGGGCGGATCGGCGTGGACGACCAGCGATACCGCGTCGACATGGATACCCCGTGCGGCGATATCGGTCGCGACCAGTGCGGAGATACCGCCGTCGGCGAACGCCGCGAGGGTCCGGATCCGCCGATTCTGCGCCTTGCCGCCGTGCAGGGCAGCAACCCGTATCCCTTGGTCGCGTAGTCGGCGGGTGAGTTTCTCGGCGCCGTACTGGGTGCGCGAGAACAGCAGGGTGCGCCCGTCACGTGCGGCGAGTTCGGCGAGGACGGCTGGTTTGTCCGCGGTCTCGACGTAGAGCAAGTGGTGGGTCGCGACGGCGGTATCGGGCTCGGGCGCCACGGAATGCGTCACGGGTGCGTGCAGATACCGGCGCACCAGGTCCTGGACGGAGTCGTCGTCCAGGGTCGCCGAGAACAGCAGCCGCTGCCCGTCGGCGGGAACGAGGTCGAGCAGTTGGCGGACCTGGGGCAGGAAACCGAAATCGGCCATGTGATCGGCTTCGTCGATCGCGGTGACCTGAACCGCGTCCAGTACGGCGGCGCCCTGTTCGAGCAGATCGGCGAGTCGGCCGGGGGTGGCGATCAGCAGGTCCACGCCGCGCAGGAGTTTCGCGGTCTGCCGGACCATGGGCATACCGCCGACGGCGGTCCCCAATCGCAGACCGAGGGCGAAGGGTTCCAGGGCCTGTTCGATCTGCAGGGCCAGTTCCCGGGTCGGCGCGAGGATCAGGCCGCGCGGGGCCCGTGCGATCGCGGGCGCCCCCGCGAGGCGCGCGAGCATCGGCAGACCGAAGGCGAGCGTCTTACCGGACCCGGTGGGGGCCCGCCCCAATACGTCACGGCCGGCCAGCGCGTCGGGAACGGCGGCCACCTGGATGGGCAGCGGGTCGGAGATGCCTTCCCGGTGCAGCGCCTGCACCGTGAGTACGGGCAGTCCCAACCTCGCGAAGGGTGGGGGAGTGCGGGCGGCGCCGGAACGCGGCTCGGCAGGGCCCTCTGCGCCGGTCTCCGGCGCCTGCCGCACTCGTGGCGGCGTGCGGCGGTCAGGCACGGAACAACCGGCTCAGTTCGACCAGCCAGGGGATCGCGACGGACAACGTCGGCACGACGAGGATCGCGATCGACGCCAGGTACGCGGCGCCGGCGATCCGGATATCGCCCAGCGGGCCGGCCAAGCGCTGGATCCGGATCAGGGTGCTGGGCCCGCCCACCGCGAGAGCGCCCTGCGGGGCGGTCGATTTCGAGCACGCCACCAGCGCCCGGGCCAGCGGTTTGGGGCCGGTGACCTTGACCGCGGAATCGTCGGCGAGTAGTTCGATGAGCAGTTTCACCGAGTCCAGCGCGGATTTGCTGCGCACGAAGCGGGGGAACGCCTCGTGCGCGGCGGTGAACGCTTCGAGGACCAGGTCGTGGCGGGCCCGTAGATGGGACCGCTCATGGCTGAGGATCGCGGTCAGTTCCTGTTCGTTCAGGTTGTCGAGGGTGCCCGCGCTGACCACCACCCGCCGTCGCAGACCCGGCAGGCAGTAGGCGATGGGCTCGGTGGCCGACAACACCCGGATATCGGCGGCGCGCCGGACCGGACCGCTCTGGTCGAGGAGATCCACCAGCATGCGATGACGCGCCCGCCGCCTTCGGGTGTGGATTCCCACCCGGATCGAGGCGTATACGAGCCGGGCGCCGACCAGCAGGGTCAACATGAACACCGACACATAGGCCAGCCACAGCGGCAGGCCCAGTGCCTCGATCTCATCGGTGGGTTTGGTGGTGGGGCGGCCGTCGTGCCCGGGGACCAGGAGCTCGGCCGCGATGGCGAGCCCGGAACTGAAGGCGCTGAGCACCGCGGCCAGCGCGATGGCCTGCCAGAGTACGAGGGCGGCGCGCGGCACGCGGTAGGTCCAGGTCGCCCGGCTGAGTGATTCCGGGACGGGACCGGCGAGAAGCAAGGCAAGTACGGCGAAGGCCGGTGCTGCTGCGTTCATCGACTCTGCTCACTGCGTTGTGGGGCCAGGGTCCGAGATCACTGTCCAGGCGGGGTGTCCTCGGTTGCTTCGAGCTTAGCGAGTGCGTCCCGCAGAGCGGCGGCCTCGTCCTTGCCGACCTGTTCCACGAAGTGCACCAGGGCCGCAGCCCGGCTGCCGGCCTCGTCGGCTTGTTGCAACGCGTCCATCATGAGACCGGCGACCAGCTCGTCGCGGGTGTGTACCGGAGCGTACCGGTGGGCGCGATCGTCGCGCCGCTGCACTACCAGATTCTTCTTCGCGAGACGTTGCAGCACGGTCATCACCGTGGTGTACGCGAGTTCGCGGCGCGCCGACAGGGCCTCGTGCACCTGCCGGACCGTTTGTGGTTCATCGGTCGACCACAACTGGTCCATAACCGCTTTCTCGAGTTCACCAAGTCCAGCCATCTTTCGATTTTACGACTTCAACGACGCAAAGGCGTACTACAGGGTGTCGTAACCGCGTGGGATTGGTCATACCTGGTGGAGCGCCGGAAACGGCGGTTCGCCGCGGGACGCGGCTGTCAGGACTGCGCGGCGGTCACCGGCGCCGGTCCGCCGACGGTTCCCCGGACGTGCCGGGTGCCGATCGGCACGATCATCGGGCGCGCCGACACCGGATCGGTGAGAACCTGCGCGCGCAACCCGAACACCTCGTCGAGCAGCCCGGGCGTGATGATCTCCCCCGGTGCGCCCTGGGCGACGACCCGGCCCTCGCGCAGCACGATCAGCCGGTCGCTGTAGCGGATCGCGAGATTCAGGTCGTGCAGCACCATGACCACGGTGCGGCCGAGATCGGCGTGCAACCGGTCTACGAGATCGAGAACCTCGAGGGCGTGGGCGAGGTCCAGGTAGGTGGTCGGTTCGTCGAGCAGGAGGATATCGGTGCCCTGCGCCAATGCCATGGAGATCCAGGCGCGCTGGCGCTGCCCGCCGGACAGTTCGTCGAGCGGGCGTTCGGCGAGATCGGCGATACCGGTCTGGTCGAGCGCGGCCCGGACCTCGGTTTCGTCCCCGGACGACCATTGCCGCAGCCAGGACTGGTGCGGATGGCGTCCGCGGGCCACCAGATCCCCGACGGTGAGCCCTTCCGGCGCGACGGGAGTCTGCGGCAGCATGCCGACGGTCCGGGCGACCTCCTTGGTCTTCATCGTGGCGATCGCCTTCCCGTCGAGCAGGACCTGCCCGGACTGCGGCCGCAACAGCCGCGCCAGCGCGCGCAGCACCGTGGACTTACCGCAGCCGTTCGGGCCGATGACAGTGGTGACCAGCCCCGGTGCGATCTTCAGGTCGAGACCCTCGACGACGCGCCGGTCTCCGTATCCCAGGGAGAGGTCGTGCGCAGTGAGCCGGTGGTCGCCGGGATCCGCGAGTTGTCCGGTCACAGCGTGGCCTTCCGATTGATGAGGACGAGCAGGTACAGCAGGAACGGCCCGCCGAGCGCGGCGGTCACGATGCCGACGGGCAGGTCGACGGGCAGTAGGACCCGGGCGAGGATATCGGCGCCCAGCACGAGGATTCCTCCGGTCAGCGCGGACCCGATGAGCGGTTCGCCGGGGCTGCGCAGGAGCCGCCGGGCGACTTGCGGTGCGACCAATCCGACGAAGGCGATCGGCCCGACCGCGGCCGTGGCCACCGAGACCGCGACGACCGCGGCGCCGATCAGCAGCGCCTGCTGGGACCGCAGCCGCACACCCAGCATCCGGGTCGAGTCCGTGCCGAGGCGCAGGGCCGCCAGTGTCCGCGCCGAGATCAACGCGACCGCGACCACCAGCGCCAGGGCCACGGCCGCGGGGGCGAGTGTCGCGCCGGTGGCGTCGTCGAGGGAGCCGGTGAGCCAGCGCTGGGCGCGCGCGGCTCCGGCGAAATCGGAGCGGACCAGCGTCCAGTTGATACCGGCCAGCAGCAGTGAATTCACGCCGATGCCGATGAGTACCAGGCGTATTCCGGTGGTGCCCACGTCGCCTGATCGTCGGCGTCCCCACGCCAGAAAATAGATGAGCCCGGCCGTGCCCAGACCGCCCAGTACAGCGGCCAGTGGAGCGCCGACGGCCGCGGCGAGGCCCGTGGCCGCGCCGCCGGAGCCGGCCAGCACCGTCACCGCGCCCAGGCCCGCGCCGCTCGTGATGCCCAGGACATCGGGTGCGGCGAGCGGGTTGTGCAGGACGGACTGGGTCAGGGCGCCGGCGATGCCGAGTGCCATCCCGACCACGACACCGGTGAGCGCCCGGGGAAGCCGGGAGTCGAGCACGATGAAGCGCTGGGACCGGGTGCCGCCGCCGCCCAGTACGTCGAGAACACGGCCCAGGGGGAGGGCGGTGCTACCGGTGGCGATATCGACGCAGAAGAGGGTGCACAGCGCCACGGCCAGCAATGCCACGACGAGGATGACCGCGGGCCGCCGGACGAACGACAGCCGCCCGACTCGGACCGCCCCGGGCAGGATTGCGGCGGACTCGGCTGACCGGCGTCGCGAGAGGACCGTCATGCGCGCACCAGTTTCCGTCGTCGCACCAGCAGGATGAAGAACGGGGCGCCGAGGAGCGACAGCATCACCCCGGTCTGCAGCTCACCGGGACGGGCGACCACCCGCCCGGCGATATCGGCGAACAGCAGGACCACCGCGCCGAAGAGCGCCGAATAGGGGAGCAGCCAGCGCTGATCGGGTCCGGTGAACTTGCGCGCGAGATACGGCGCGATGAGGCCGAGGAAGGCGATCGGCCCGGCGGCGGCGGTCGCGGCGCCGCACAGCAGCACCACCGCGGTGAAACCGAGTGCCCGGCTACGTCCGAGGTCGACGCCGAGACCGCGCGCGACGTCGTCCCCGAGGCCGATGAGGTTCAATCCCGGCGCGGCCGACAATGCCAGTAGCGTTCCGGCGACCAGGAAAGGCAGGACCTGCCAGAACACCGACGCGTCCCGCCCGGCGACCTCGCCGATGACCCAGAAGCGGTAGGTGTCCAGCGCGTAGGCGTCGAGGGTGACGATGGCGTTGGTGAGCGCCTGGAGCAAGGCGGCCATCGCGGCGCCGGCCAGCAACAGGCCGAGGGGGCTCCCACTGGATCCGCCGATCCGGGACACCCCGAACACGACCAGTCCGGCGATCAGTGTGCCCGCGAAGGCGAACCAGATGTACTGCTGCGGTGCGGTGAGCGCGAACAGGTAGATGCCCAGGGCCGACAGGAAGGCCGCGCCGGATGTCAGACCGAGCAGCCCCGCGTCGGCGAGCGGGTTGCGGGTGTAGCCCTGGATCAGGGCTCCGGCCAGCCCGAGGGCGAGGCCGGTGATCAGGGCGAGTGCGGTACGCGGAATGCGCATCTCGCGCACGATTTCCTCGTCCGCGGAAAGTGCCGCGCAACTGAACGGACCGTCCGGGCAGGACAGTGCGTGGACGAGTGCGTCGTGGACGACGCCGAGGGGCAGGGTCTGGCTGCCGACCGCGACGCCGGGCACGAGCAACAGTGCCGTGAGCGCGGCGAGCAGCCCGAGTCCGAGCAGGCGGCGGCGCCGCGGGGGGCCGAGGTGTGTCACAGGCCCGTTATTCCTTTGTTCGCGGGAAATACTTGCTAGGTCTGGTAAGGCTAACCTATCTTTCGATCAAGTCGTTGCTGCGACGCCGATCTCGAGGAGGTTCGAATGTCCGAACTGGCCACTGTGCGCATCCATCGTCCCCATGAGGCGGCGTTCGGGTCGGCATGTTCCCGGTTGCGATCCCTGCAGCCGGAGCATCCGCGTGTCTATGCCGCCGCGGCCATGGCCGAACAGGGTAAGCGGCGCTGGTGGGCGCTGTCCACGGGTCTGCGTGAAGGCCGTATCGACCTGATGTACCGCCGCCACGTCGCGGAGATGATCAGTGCGTCCGCGGCGTCGGAGGTGGTGGCCACCGCGCTCATCCATGCCGTGGTCGGCCGGGTGGCGGCGCTGTGGATCGCCGACGGCCGGGCCTGGGATCCCGGGCTGGAGAATCTGTGGATCCACACCGATAACGACGGTGGGATCGACTGGGCGGGCCTCGCCGATACCACCGTCCGCGTCGTCGCCGGTGATCCGCTGGAGGGTTCGCCCGGGGTGGCGACGCTGCCGTGTGAGCGGGCGATGTGGGTGTGGCTCGCCTACCGCTGTGAACCGTCGCTGCTGCTGGTGCAGGGGGCGTTGGCGCGATGTGCCGGACTGAGTTCCCGGCGGTTCTGGGCGCTGGTCGCCGAATCCGTCTCCGGCGCTACGACCTACGTCCCCGACCTGGCGCGAACCGACCCCGTGGCAGGCGCACGGCGTGGTCACGGGTTGCTGATGGCGCTGGAGGATCGAGGTATGGCGATCCGGCGCGCCCAACGTGTTGCCTAGTTAGGTAAGCCTGACCTATACTCGGAACCGGCGTACGGATCGAGCGAGAGTCCCGAGGGCTGCGGCGACCCCCGATCCAATGCCCGCGGCGGACCCCACCTTCGAAGGTGGGGTCCGCCGCATCATTTCCGGATCCGACCACCGGCCCGTGCTCCGCCATCCGGACCCGGCATGCGATCGTGGAGCCATGACCGAACAGCAGACCCGCCCCCCGACATCGATGGCCGATCTCAGTGCCGAACAGATCAACGAGATCAGCAAGGGGACCTTCGCGGATCTCATCGGTCTGCGGGTGACCGAGGCGGGTCCGGACCGGGTCTGTGGCGAATGGACCGTCACCCCGCAGCTGCACCAGCCCGCCGGGATCCAGAACGGCGGTGTGCTGTGCACCGTGGTGGAAACTCTGGCCAGCACCGGCGGCTCCGCCTGGTACGGCGAGCGGGGCGTGGTGGTCGGAGTCAACAACAGTACCGACTTCCTGCGCGCGGTCCGTGAGGGGACGCTGACCGCTGAGGCCACCCCGCTGCATCGCGGCGGCATGCAGCAGCTGTGGCAGGTCGTGGTCACCGACGAGGGTGGGCGAAAGATCGCGCACGGCCAGGTCCGGTTGCAGAACCTTCCGCATCGCGCCTGAACAGCGGCCGTACGACCGAAAACGACCCGGGCGGGGACAGTACGACGTACTGTCCCCGCCCGGGTCGTTCTAGGTGGGGGGTTCGATTCAGAGACCGCCGGTCGACAGCAGACCGCCGTCGACGCGAACCGTCTCACCGGTGATCCACGCCGCCTGATCGGAAGCCAGGAACGCGATCAGTCGCGCCACGTCCTCCGGGGAGCCCAGCCGTTTCATCGGATAGACCTGCGCGGCGGCGTCCTCGTCGGCCGAGTAGAGCGCATCCGCGAAGCTGGTCTTCACGACCCCGGGCGCGACCGCGTTGACCCGGATGTTCGGGCCCAGCTGCCAGGCCAGTTCGTCGGTGAGCCGGATCAGTGCCGCTTTGGACGCGCCGTAAGCGGCGATCACCCCGGTGGAACGGATCCCGGCCACGCTCGCCACGTTGACCACGGCGCCGCCGTGCTCGCCCATCCACGCCTTGTACGCCTCCTGGATGTAGCCCAGCGCGGCCACGACGTTCACGTCGAAAATTTTGCGCACCGCATCGAGGTCGGCTTCCATCAGCGCGCCGTACACCGGATTGATCCCGGTGTTGTTGATCAGGATGTCCAGCGACCCGAATTCGGCGACCGCCCGTTGCACCGCCGCGGTACGCGCCTCGCCGTCGCCGGAGTTGCCGGCCACGGCGACGACCTCGCCCTGGTGTCCCAGCGCACGCAGTTCAGCGGCCGCTTTCTCCAACGGTTCGGGTTTGCGCGCGGTGATCAGCACATTCGCGCCCCGGCTCAGCAGTTCGGCGGCCACCGCGTGGCCGATCCCCCGGCTGGCTCCGGAGACCAGCGCGCTCTTGCCCAACAGATCGGTGCTCATATCCGGGCACGTTACCGTGCCCGCCCGGGAGCTCCGCGGGCGCGGACCGCCCTGCGGCCGCCGTGACCGGGCAGTGTCGCGGTCCGGGTAAAATCAGTGGTTCCATGTCCGCCAGGCATCCGATGATCGGTGGACGGGCCCGCCGTCGGGATGAGCCGGGCCGCTGCCTCCAACCCCTGTTCCGAGGAGATATCTGTGATCACCGCGACCGACCTCGAGGTCCGGGCCGGCGTCCGTACCCTGCTGTCCGCGCCGGGACCGGCGCTGCGGGTGCAGGCCGGCGACCGGATCGGTCTGGTCGGGCGTAACGGCGCCGGTAAGACCACCACCCTGCGGATCCTGGCGGGCGAGGGCGAGCCGTACGCCGGGACGATTCTGCGCTCGAGTGATATCGGCTACCTCCCGCAGGATCCCCGGGAAGGCAACCTGGACGTCCTGGCCCGCGACCGGGTGCTCTCGGCCCGCGGACTGGACGCGCTGATCCGGGATATGGAGAAGCAGCAGGCGTTGATGGCCGAATTGGCCGATGAGAAAGAGCGCGAACGCGCCGTTCGCAAATACGGCCGGCTCGAGGATCGCTTCTCCGCGCTCGGCGGGTACGTGGCCGAGAGCGAGGCCGCCCGGATCTGCAACAGTCTGGGCCTCCCGGACCGGGTGCTGGACCAGACGCTGCGCACCTTGTCCGGTGGTCAGCGCCGGCGAATCGAGCTGGCACGCATCCTGTTCGCGGCCTCCGACGGCAGCGGCGGCCGTTCCGACACCACCCTGCTGCTGGACGAGCCCACCAACCACCTCGACGCCGACTCCATCACCTGGCTGCGTGGATTCCTGCAGAACCACGACGGGGGACTCATCGTGATCAGCCACGATGTGGACCTGCTCGCCGATGTGGTGAACAGGGTGTGGTTCCTCGACGCGGTACGCGGTGAGGCCGACGTCTACAACATGAGCTGGCAGAAGTACCTCGACGCCCGTGCGACCGATGAACAGCGCCGGCGCCGGGAGCGGGCCAATGCGGAGAAGAAGGCGTCGGCGCTGCGCGCCCAGGCCGCCAAACTCGGCGCCAAGGCCACCAAAGCCGTTGCCGCGCAGAATATGGCCAAACGCGCCGATCGGCTGATGTCGGAGCTGGACGAGGTCCGGGTGGCCGACAAGGTCGCGCGGATCAAGTTCCCCGAACCGGCCGCGTGCGGCAAGACGCCGCTGACGGCAGAGAACCTGACGAAGGTCTACGGTTCCCTGGAGATCTTCACCGGGGTGGATCTGGCCATCGACCGGGGTAGCCGCGTGGTGGTGCTCGGCCTCAACGGCGCGGGTAAGACCACGCTGCTGCGTCTGCTGGCGGGCACCGAGGAACCGACGGCCGGTGGGCTGGTGCCGGGCCACGGACTCAAGGTCGGGTATTTCGCGCAGGAACACGACACCCTCGACGACAGGGCCTCGGTCTGGGAGAACATCCGGCATGCCGCCCCGGACGCGGGTGAGCAGGAACTGCGCGGTCTGCTGGGCGCCTTCATGTTCAGCGGCCCGCAGCTGGAACAGCCGGCCGGGACGCTGTCCGGCGGTGAGAAGACCCGGCTCGCGCTGGCGGGGCTGGTCTCCTCGGCGGCCAACGTACTGCTGCTGGACGAACCCACCAACAACCTCGACCCGATCTCGCGTGAGCAGGTCCTCGACGCCCTGCGCACCTATGCGGGCGCGGTCGTCCTGGTGACCCACGATCCGGGGGCGGCCGAAGCGCTCAACCCGGAGCGGGTGATCCTGCTTCCGGACGGCACCGAGGACCACTGGTCGGCCGAGTATCTGGAATTGATTCAGCTCGCGTGAGTTTCATCACAAGAACTCATTGCCGGATGGTCGCGGAGTGCTTAGCCTGAGAGTGACGCTGCTCGGCGACTCGGAGGAAGCCATGGGCGACAGGCCGGTACAGAGCAAGAGCACATTGGGCAAGGGCACTCGCGTTACGGGAAAGTCGCGTGATCGCCTGCAAAACCAATTGAAGAAGCAATACGAGGCGGGGGCGAGTATCCGGTCACTGGCACGTGCGACCGGGCGCTCCTATGGATTCATCCACAATGTGCTGACGGAGTCGCATGTGCAACTCCGCAGCCGTGGCGGCGCCAACCGCCGTAAATCCCGCTAACCGCGCCGTATTCGCAGGTTCCGCCGCCGGTGCATACGACCGGTGGCGGGGATCTGCGTGCCGGTGCGGTCGGTGGGGCGGCACTCGGTCACCAGCCGGATACGGCCCCGTCACCGTGCGCCAGCAGGTTGGCGAGACTGGTGAAGATCGGCAGTCCGGTCTTGATCTCGAGATAGGCGAACTGCCCCTGGGGGTTGACTTCGAGGAAATAGTGCTCGCCGTCGATGCCGACTCGCAGGTCCAGGACGCCGAAACTCAGGCCCAGCGTGCCCATGAGCGTCGCCAATGATTTGCTGACCGTCGCCGGTAGCCGAGTCGGGGTGAAACCGACGGACGTATCCAGCCGGGAGTCCACGCGTCCGGCCCCGGCGCGGGAATCGATGCGCACCGCCCATTCCTGCCCGTCCACCCAGACCACCCGCAGATCGCATTCCGGATCGATATAGCGCTGGAACGTCGTCGGCGCCCAGCGGATCCCGGTGAGCCGGTCCAGTTCGGCGGTCCCGACGAGCCGGGTTTCGGCGAATTCCGCGCGCGAGGTCCCGGTGCGCTTGAAAACGACCCGGTCGCCACAGGATTCGATGAATTCCCGCGCCTCGTCGGGGTCGTTGGTGACCAGGGTTTCCGGTACGGCGCAGCCGGCGCGCACGGCGGTGTCGAGTTGCACTATCTTGCGATGGGCGATCCGGTCGCAGCCGGGATCGTTGACCCATCGGGCCGGGAGCGACCACAGGAGCCCCTGTACGAACCCGTCGCATTCGGCTTGCCGATAGGCATTGTCGTCGGCGCGTACGCCGGCGGGCACGCGGCTCGGATGCGGGCGGCGCCACCAGACCGCGCGGACTTCGTCCAGACCGGCCGTGCCGGTCAGCGACCGGGCGACCCCGGCCCGGTCGAGCCGGAAACTGCCCGATTCCTGTGGGAAATCGCGTAGGTCCAGCCTGAGGGGATGGATCCCGTGGTGCTCCCGCAACGTCGCTTCCATGGCCGCTGCGTGCAGATCGTCGGATTCGGAGACGATGAGAACCGGCCCCTTTTCCCGGGTGCTCACCGTGTCCGCCGTTCAGTCGAAGCTATCGCAGTGGACGCCGTCGTCGCTGGTGTGTTGCGACCTGGTCTGCGCGCAGGTGAACGTCGCCGGGAAATCGGAGTCGTCCAGGTTCAGGCGTTGCGCCCACGATTCGGTGAGCCGGCGTAGTTGCAGGTCGCCGAACGATTCGGAGGGCGGGGCCGCCAGTGTCATCGGCCGCTCCACCACATCGATGCGCAGGCTGCGGGTGAAATCGGCGGTCGTGCCGGGCCGGATGTCGACGCGGACCCGGCGACCCGCTGTCTCGATGGTGTCGTCGGCACTACTACAGAGAGCGAGCACATCGCGGCGCCGGATGGTCCACGTCCCGTCTGCCACTAGTACCCGGATATCACGGTCGGATTCGCCGACCAGGACACCGGTGAGGGTGGCGACCGCACCGCATTCGGGTGTGTCGAGGAGGTGGAGGGCATCGGTCATCTGGATTCTCCGATCTTGCTCGCAGTGTGCTACGACCCGAGCGCGTCCGGATCATAACGCTGTCGGCAGGCTCCGGAAGCCGATATCGCCGCATTTCCCCCGTCCAGATACCTGATCTTGCTTCCGGAAAAAACCTGTGGCGGAAGATTTCCGGATGTGCAGGGCCGCACGCCTGTCGGAGAATTGTTTGCCGCGCGCGAGTGCCCGGTGGTCACCGACGTTGGGCGTGGCGCTGCGCCCACCACTGTGGAGCGTCGACGAAGTGGTTGTCATATTCCTCTTGGGCCGCGGCGAGTTCGTCCAGTGCGGCCTCCTTCCGGGCGATGCGCTCGAGCAGCCGGAAGTATCCGAAGCGCTGTACCCCGGGCATGAGCGCGATGAGGATGCGGGCGCCGCTGTCGGGCGTCGCGCCGAAGGCGTGGACGGTCGTCCGGGGCACCACGAGCGCCCCGCCCGCTCCCACGGTGACGATCCGTTCGTCCACCATGACCTGCAGTTCGCCGTCGGCGACGTAGAACAGCTCGTCGGAGCGGGTGTGGTAGTGCGGTGCGGCCCCGTCGGCACCGCGGTCCATGGTGACCTCGAGGGTGCTCACCGCGTGGCCGGTGTCCTCGGCGTCGATCAGCAGGCGCATGGTCACCGATTCGGTGCGCAGGGTTTCGGCGTCTCCGGGCTGCCGGATCGCGACGGGATGCGGAGTGGCGTTCATGGCGGATCCTTTAATTCGCTGCCGAATAATTCGATGCCTAACTATATTCCAGCGAATAGAATATTGTCCATGACCGAACCCGAAGTGGACGCGCTCGGCGTCATCGAACGGCAGTGGCGGCGCGAACGCCCCGATCTCGACCTGGCGGCGATGGTCGTCTTCGGCCGGCTGGGCCGGTTGGCCCTGGTCGCGGAGCGCAGGATCGACGCGGTGTTCCGGGAGCACGGACTGCGGCACGGTGAATTCGATGTGCTCGCGGCGCTGCGGCGGGCCGGTGCGCCTTTCGAATTGAATCCCTCCGCACTGGCCGACACCCTCATGCTGTCGCGGGCCGGGATGACGGGGCGGCTCGACCGTCTGGAGGGAGCGGGCCTGGTCCGGCGCATCGCGGACCCGGCCGATCGACGTGCGGTGCGGGTCGCGCTGACCGGCGCCGGCCGAGCCCTCATCGATGTGGTGGTCACCGAGCACACCGAGAACGAAACCCGGCTGCTGGCATCACTGTCCGCGCCGGAGCGGGACGAGCTGGACCGGATCGCGCGAAAACTGCTCGGCGCGCTGGAATCCGGGTGAGGGGTCCCCGTCGGCAAGGGCCGCGGGCGTCAGGGTCGGCGGCGCACCGAGGCTTCCACCAGATCCAGTACGGCCGTGAGGTTTTCATTGGTGTGCCCGGAAGCGATCCGGGCGATGAGCCCGTCGAGAACGAGATCGAGATAACCGAGTAGGACATCGGTCGGTACGTCGTCGCGCAGCGCCCCGGCAGCCTTACGCCGCTCCAGTCGGGCCAGAGTGGCCGCGGTGAGTTCGGCCGAACGCTGGGTCCAGCCGGCCCGGAACTCCGGGTCGGTGCGCAGCCGCCGGGCGATCTCGAGCCGGGTGCCCAGCCAGTTGTATTCCTGCGGATCGGCCAGCATGTTCCGCATCACCTGCACGATGCCCTGGTTGGCCGCCACCTCGGCCATCCGTTCGGCGTCGTCCTGGGCCAAGGCGAAGAAGAGTGCGTCCTTGTCCCGGAAGTGGTGGAAGATCGCGCCACGCGACAGTCCGATGGCTTCTTCCAGGCGCCGCACGGTGGCGCCGTCGTACCCGAACTCGGCGAAGCACCGGCGGGCGCCGTCGAGTATCTGTGTGCGCCGGGCGGCCAGATGATCCTCGCTGACCTTGGGCATGGGTGCTCCTCGCGGAATATGGCGAACGGTCGGTACGGCCGGAAACGTGCGCACCCGGGGATGCGCGAAGGTCCGTGCACCCGCCGCGGCGGGTGCACGGACCTCACCGCGGAATCAGCCGCGGATCATGTTCCGCAGGACATACTGCAGAATGCCGCCGTTGCGGTAGTAATCGGCTTCACCGGGGGTGTCGATCCGGACCACCGCGTCGAACTCGACCTGCTGGCCGTCGTCCTTGGTGGCGGTCACGTGCACGGTCGACGGGGTGGTGCCCTTGTTCAGCTCCTCGATGCCCGCGATATCGAAGACCTCGGTGCCGGTCAGGCCGAGCGACTTCGCCGATTCACCCGCCGGGAACTGCAGCGGGATCACGCCCATACCGATCAGGTTCGAGCGATGGATGCGCTCGAAGGATTCGGTGATCACGGCCCGCACGCCCAGCAGGCTGGTGCCCTTCGCGGCCCAGTCGCGCGACGATCCGGAACCGTATTCCTTACCGCCGAGCACGACCAGCGGGATACCGGCCTTCTGATAGTTCTGCGACGCGTCGTAGATGAACGCCTGCGGCGCACCCTCCTGGGTGAAGTCGCGGGTGTAGCCGCCCGAGACGTCGTCGAGGAGCTGGTTGCGCAGCCGGATATTGGCGAAGGTGCCGCGGATCATCACCTCGTGGTTCCCGCGCCGCGAACCCAAGGAGTTGTAGTCCTTGCGTGCCACGCCGTGCGAGTCGAGGTAATCGGCGGCCGGAGTGCCCGGTTTGATGGCGCCGGCGGGGGAGATGTGGTCGGTGGTCACCGAATCGCCGAGCAGCGCCAGGACGCGCGCACCCGTGATATCGGCGACGGGCTCCGGGTCCATCCCCATGCCGTCGAAGTACGGCGCCTTGCGGACGTAGGTGGAGTCGTCGCTCCACTCGAAGGTGTTGCCCTCCGGAGTGGGCAGGCTGCGCCACCGCTCGTCGCCCTTGAAGACATCGGCGTAGGACTTGGTGAACATCTCCTGGCTGATCGCCGACTTGATGGTGTCGTCGATCTCCTGGGCCGAGGGCCAGATGTCCTTCAGGAACACCGGATTGCCCTGAGTGTCCTTACCGAGCGCGTCGTTCTCGAAGTCGAAGTCCATGGTGCCCGCGAGCGCGTAGGCGATGACCAGTGGCGGCGAGGCCAGGTAGTTCATCTTCACGTCGGGGGAGATACGACCCTCGAAGTTGCGGTTACCGGACAGCACCGCGGTGACGGTGAGGTCGTTGTCGTTGACCGCCTGGGAGATCTCCTCCGGCAGCGGACCGGTGTTGCCGATGCAGGTGGTGCAGCCGTAACCGCCCAGGTAGAAGCCGAGCTTCTCCAGGTAGGGCCACAGGCCGGCCTTCTCGTAGTAGTCGGTGACGACCTGCGAACCGGGGGCCATATTGGTCTTGACCCACGGCTTGCTGGACAGACCCTTCTCGACCGCGTTGCGGGCGAGCAGTGCCGCGCCGATCATGACCGACGGGTTCGAGGTGTTGGTGCAGGAGGTGATACCCGCGACGGCGACCGCGCCGTGGTCCAGGATGAACTCGCCGCGCTCCTCGGAGGCGACCCGCACCGGCTTGGAGGGCCGGCCGTTCGAGTTGAGCGCCGCGGACTGCACGTCGACCGCGCCGTCGTCGGCGAAGGACAGCGTGGCCGGATCCGAAGCCGGGAACGATTCCTCGACCGCCTCGTCCAGCTGCGAATGCGGGGTCGGGTGCTGATCCTCCACATAGTTGTGGATGTCCTTGCGGAACGCGATCTTCGATTCGCTCAGCGCGATCCGGTCCTGCGGGCGCTTGGGTCCGGCGATGGACGGCACCACGGTGCTCAGATCGAGTTCGAGATATTCGGAGTAGGTGGGTTCGGCGGCCGGATCGTGCCACATGCCCTGTTCCTTGGCGTAGGCCTCGACGAGCGCCAGCTGCTCATCGGTCCGGCCGGTCAGGCGCAGGTAGTTGATGGTCTCCTCGTCGATCGGGAAGATCGCCGCGGTGGAGCCGAACTCGGGGCTCATATTGCCCAGGGTCGCGCGGTTGGCCAGCGGCACCTCGGCGACGCCCTGCCCGTAGAACTCGACGAACTTGCCGACGACACCGTGCTTGCGCAGCATATCGGTGACCGTGAGCACGACGTCGGTGGCGGTGACGCCCGGCTTGATCTCGCCGGACAGCTTGAAGCCGACCACCCGCGGGATCAGCATGGAGACCGGCTGGCCCAGCATGGCGGCCTCGGCCTCGATGCCGCCGACGCCCCAGCCCAGCACGCCCAGGCCGTTGACCATGGTGGTGTGCGAGTCGGTGCCGACGCAGGTGTCCGGGTAGGCCTGGCCGTTGCGGACCATGACGGTGCGGGCCAGGTACTCGATGTTCACCTGGTGCACGATGCCGGTGCCCGGGGGCACGACCTTGAAATCGTCGAAGGCGCCCTGTCCCCAGCGCAGGAACTGGTAGCGCTCGCCGTTGCGCTGATATTCGAGTTCGACGTTGCGCTCGAAGGCGTCGGCGCGGCCGAAGACGTCGAGGATGAGCGAGTGGTCGATCACCATCTCGGCGGGGGAGAGCGGATTGACCTTCTCCGGGTCACCGCCGAGGGCGGAGACCGCCTCGCGCATGGTGGCCAGATCGACCACGCAGGGGACGCCGGTGAAGTCCTGCATCACCACACGCGCGGGGGTGAACTGGATCTCGATACTGGGCTGGGCGTCGTGGTCCCAGTTCGCCAGCGCGCGGATGTGGTCGGCGGTGATGTTCGCGCCGTCTTCGGTGCGCAGCAGGTTCTCGGCGAGGACTTTGAGTGCGTACGGGAGTTTCTCGGTGCCGGGCACGGCCGAGAGCCGGAAGATCTCGTAGGAGTTGCTTCCGACCTCGAGGTTGCCCTTGGCGCCGAAAGTATCGATACTTTTCGTCACGTCAGCTCCACTTGTCGGGTGTGCGGACGCCGTCGGCGGGGCTGTGCCGGCGGCGGTACGTCTCTGGCATGAGGTCCCGGCCCGGGATGGCGCCGGTCCTCCGCGATTCCCAACCCTAACAGTACGCTTGTCCTGTGAAATTTCGGGGCCGACCGGCAGGCCCGTCGGCCATTGGGCGTGGCGTGTGTACGGCAACCGTCCACTCGTCGCGTAATCTGCTCTCGAGCTGGTCCGGGTTGCCGGGTCGTACCGTCGGGTACTCCCGTGACTTGTGTCCAGTTATCGGATTCCCCGTCGCTTCGCCGAGCGAGGCGGCTCGACCAGACCGGATGGAAGATGACCGTCACCCACACCTCGGCCTTCTCCCTCAAGGCCACCAAGTTGCCGGACGGATTCGACTCGAAGACCATGCAGAAGGTCCGGGCCGATCTCGCCGACAACGCGGTGGCCGCTCCCGACGGCGCGGACCAGGAGAAGCTGGCCGCCGTAGTCGACGCAGCCCGGCACGAGGGGATCGAACTGAGCGTCGTGGTGATCGAGGGCAACCCGGGCCACGATTCCGAACTCCGCGATCTGGCCACCGAGATCGCCAAGACCGAACACGACACGGTGCTGGTACTCAGCCAGGACTGGGTGGGAACCTACAGTGATTCGTTCAGCAGAGTCCGTCTCGAACTGGCCGAGGACCATGTGCGGGCGGTCCAGCCCGCGGAGGCCGTCGACGTCAAGACCCGGACCTTCGTAGATCGCGTCCAGCACGAGGGGATCATCGATCCGACCACCGTCACGATCGTGCTCCTGCTGGGAATCGTGCTCGGAATCGCGGGCCTGTCCTGGCTGAAGGCGAGAGCCGGCACGAAAACGCCGCTACCCGAAGATGATTCACATACCCCGGAGCGCGTGTCCGTGTAGCGACCGGACACGCCGACCCGATCCGTCGGCACGGACGAAACGAGGTGCCCGACCGCCACGGCGGCCGGGCACCTCGTTTCGTCCGCAGGTATCGCAAACGCAGGACAGCGGTGGCCGCCGAATCGGTGAATCTCCGGCTCCGCGAGCATGCGAGCGCGTCGGTTTTACGCCTATGGTGGAGCCGGTTACGGCATATACGGCCGTTACCTGGAATAGTTGTGACAGCACGCACAGGACCGAGGCGAAAGCGGGGATGTTGGTGACTTCGACGGACGGTGTCAGCAAGGCGGATTTGGCGAAAGAACCGCCGACGCCTGCTTCGAGCACCCTCGAGCGAGACGTCCAGACCCTGGAAAAGGCGATCTACGAGGTCAAGCGGGTCATCGTCGGACAGGATCGGCTCGTCGAGCGGCTGCTCGTCGGGGTGCTCGCCAGGGGTCATGTCCTGCTGGAAGGCGTCCCCGGTATCGCCAAGACGCTCGCGGTCGAGACCTTCGCCAAGGTGGTCGGCGGTTCGTTCTCGCGCGTCCAGTTCACCCCCGACCTGGTGCCCACGGATCTCGTGGGTACCCGCATCTACCGGCAGGGCCGGGAAGAGTTCGATACCGAACTCGGTCCCGTCGTCGCGAACTTCGTCCTCGCCGACGAGATCAACCGCGCCCCGGCCAAGGTGCAGTCGGCGCTGCTCGAGGTGATGGCCGAGCGCCATGTGTCGATCGGTGGCAAGACCTATCCCATGCCGGATCCGTTCCTGGTGATGGCGACCCAGAACCCGATCGAGAGTGAAGGCGTGTACCCGCTGCCGGAGGCGCAGCGGGACCGGTTCCTGTTCAAGATCGTTGTGGACTACCCCTCGGTCGAGGAAGAACGCGAGATCATCTACCGGATGGGCGTCGCCCCGCCGGAGGCGAGCCGGATCCTGGAACCCACGGAGCTGATCCGGTTGCAGAAACTGGCGGCGAACACCTTCGTGCACCACGCCCTGGTCGATTACGTGGTCCGGGTCATCTCCGCCACTCGTACCCCGGCCGAGTTCGGTATGCACGATGTGGCGAGCTGGGTGTCCTACGGCGCCTCACCGCGCGCCAGCCTCGGCATCATCGCCGCGGCCCGTGCCGTCGCACTGATCCGCGGCCGCGACTACGTCGTCCCGCAGGACGTGATCGAGGTGATTCCCGATGTGCTGCGGCACCGGCTCGTGCTGTCCTACGACGCGCTCGCCGACGAGGTCAGTCCCGAGGACGTGATCCAGCGGGTGCTGCAGACCGTCGGCCTCCCGCAGGTTGCTCCGCAGGCCGTGGCGCCCGGCGGCGCCCCGCCCGCCACGGAGAACGGCAATCGGCCGCCCGCGCCGCCGCAGCAGCAGGCCCCGGCGCCCCAGGTACCGCAGACCGCCGGCACGAACCAGCCCCAGTGACCCGGCCGCCGGACCCCCGCGCCCGAGAGACCGTGCCCGACCCACACGCCCCGCCGTCGTTCCGTTCCGGTGAACTCACCGACCCGCATCTGACGGCTGCCCTGAAAACCCTCGAGCTCACCGTGCGCCGCCGTCTGGACGGCGTCCTGCACGGTGACCACCTCGGCCTCATCCCCGGTCCCGGTTCGGAACCGGGGGAGGCCCGCGCCTATCAGCCCGGTGACGACGTCCGTCAGATGGACTGGTCGGTCACCGCCCGCACCACCCATCCCCATGTGCGGCAGATGATCGCCGACCGGGAACTGGAGACCTGGATGGTGGTGGATCTGTCCGCCAGTCTGGACTTCGGCACCGGCGCCTGCCAGAAACGCGATCTGGCGGTGGCCGCCGCGGCCGCGGTCACCCATCTGACGATGGGCGGGGGAAACCGGATCGGCGCCGTCGTGGCGACCGGTGAGCAGATGGTGCGGATTCCGGCGCGCAGCGGCCGGGTGCACGCGCAGTCGCTGCTGCGCAGCGTCGCCACCACCCCGCACCCCCGCGACGGCGTCCGGGGTGATCTGCGCGGTGCGATCGAATCGCTGCGCCGCCCGCAGCGCAAACGCGGGCTCGCCGTGGTCATCAGTGATTTCCTCGGGGATATCGACTGGCAGCGGTCGCTGCGGGCCATCGCCGCCCGCCACGATCTGCTGGCCGTCGAGGTGCTCGACCCGCGCGATACCGCGTTACCCGATATCGGCGACGTGGTGCTGCACGATCCGGAGACCGGACGCACCCGCGAGTTCAGCGTCACCCCACAACTGCGCGCCGACTACGCGGCGGCCGCGCAGCGGCACCGGGACGAGGTCGAGCAGACCCTGCGCAGTTGCGGCGCCCCGGTGCTCACCTTGCAGACCGACCGGGACTGGATCGCCGACGTGGTCCGGTTCGTCTCCACTCGGCGCCACAGCCTCGGCGCCTCGACCGCGCGGGTGCCACGCCAGTGAGTATTTCGAATTTCGCCGCGCCGATCTGGCTCGGATTTCTTGCTGTCATCCTCTTGCTCGCACTCGGATACCTGCTGGTGCAGCGCAGCAAGCATCGCCAAATGTTGCGATTCAGCAATATGGAGCAACTCGAGAGAGTGGCTCCGAACCGGCCGAGCTTCTGGCGTCATGTGCCGATCGTGCTGCTGATCGTGGGCATGGTCTTCTCCACGATCGGCGCGGCCGGTCCGACCGCCGAGAAGAAAGTGCCGCGTAACCGGGCCACCGTCCTGCTGGTCATGGACGTGTCGTTGTCCATGGAGGCGACCGATGTATCGCCGAACCGTCTGCAGGTCGCACAGGAAGCGGCCAAGAGCTTCGCCGACGGCCTCACCCCCGGTATCAACCTCGGGTTGGTCACCTATGCCGGTACCGCCTCGGTGCTCGTCTCGCCCACCACAGATCGGGGTTCGGTGAAGGCCGCGATCGACAACATCAAGCTCGCCGAGCGGACGGCCACGGGTGAGGGAATCTTCACCGCGCTGCAGTCCATCGAGACCCTGGCCTCGGTACTGGGTGGATCGGAGACCCCGCCGCCGGCCCGGATCGTGCTCATGTCGGATGGCAAGCAGACCGTCCCGGATTTCGAGGATGTCGACAATCCGCGGCACGAGTTCGTCGCCGCCCGTCTGGCGAAGAGCAAGAAAATCCCGGTCTCGACCATCTCGTTCGGCACCAAATGGGGTGTGGTCGAGATTCCGCGCGAGGACGGCGGCACCGATTCGGTCGACGTCCCGGTGGACGACGAGGCGATGCAGGAGATCGCGAAGTTGTCCGGTGGCGAGTTCTACACCGCGTCCAGCCTGCAGGAACTCTCCAGTGTCTACGACACCCTGGAAGAACAGATCGGGTACGAGGTGACCAGGGGCGACGCCAGCCGTCCGTGGTGGCTGCTCGGCCTGCTGGCCACCCTCGCCGGTGTGGTGGTGGCGCTGGTCATGCGCCAGCGGCTGCCCTGATCTCGATGCCGGAAGCGGTGCGGCACGGTCCGCCGCCGCACCGTTGATCACCGTGTCCTCCGGGGCCGGGTTCGAATCGAACCCGGCCCCGGAACCTTTTGTGCGACTTGTGTGTGATGAACAATCATGGAGGGTGAATATCGGTGGACGTCCCATGGCGAGGGCAGGGTGGGGGCCAGGTAGGTTTGTCCCCATGTCGAACTTCACAGCACGCTCGGTCCTGGTGACCGGCGGTAACCGCGGAATCGGGCTCGCGGTGGCGCAGCGTCTGCACGCCGACGGCCACAAGGTGGCGGTCACCCATCGCGGTTCGGGCGCCCCCGAGGGTCTGCTCGGGGTGAAATGCGATGTCACCGACAGTGAATCGGTCGACCGGGCGTTCGCCGAGGTCGAGGCCGCGCAGGGTCCGGTGGAAGTACTGGTGGCCAATGCGGGCATCACCGAGGACACGCTGCTCATGCGGATGAGCGAGGAACAGTTCACCAAGGTCGTCGACGCCAACCTGACCGGGGCGTTCCGCTGCGCCAAGCGGGCGAACCGGGCGATGCTGCGCGGTCGCTGGGGCCGGCTGATCTTCCTCGGTTCGGTCGTCGGCATGGCCGGTATGGCCGGCCAGGTGAACTACGCCTCCACCAAGGCGGGCCTCGTCGGTATGGCCCGGTCGCTGACCCGGGAACTCGGTTCGCGGTCCATCACCGCCAACGTCGTCGCGCCCGGTTTCATCGAAACCGATATGACCAACGCCCTGGACGACAAGTACCAGGAGATGGCCCTGCAGGCCATCCCGCTGCAGCGCAAGGGCCGACCCGAAGACGTGGCCGCCGTGATCAGTTTCCTGGCCTCGGAGGATTCCGCCTACGTCTCCGGCGCGGTCATCCCCGTCGACGGCGGTCTGGGCATGGGGCACTGAGCGGGCCGGCGAGCCACCGATCGACGGTACCGGTCACCGGGCCGCATCCATCACACACTTCGAATATTCAGGAGAACCGACAACTCATGGGCGGATTGCTCGAAGGCAAGACGATCCTCGTCACCGGCATCATCACCGATGCCTCGATCGCGTTCCACGCGGCGGCGATCGCGCAGAAGGAAGGGGCCCAGGTGATCATCACCGGCCTCACCGAGCGCCTGCGGCTGATCGACCGGATCGCCAAGCGGCTGCCGCAGGAGGTGCCGCCGGCCATCGGGCTCGACGTCACCAGTGACGAGGACCTCGCGAAACTGCCGGACGAGATCCGCCGCCTCGCGCCACAGGGCATCGACGGTGTGCTGCATTCGATCGCGTTCGCTCCGAAGACGCTGATGGGCCCGGACGCTCTGCCCTTCCTCGACGCCCCCAGCGCGGACGCGGCGAAATCCTTCGAGATCTCGGCGTGGAGCTATGCGGCGCTGGCGCGCGCGGTGCTCCCGGTGATGAACGAGCGCGGATCGATCGTCGGAATGGATTTCGATCCCCGGACCGCCATGCCGTACTACAACTGGATGGGTGTGGCCAAGGCCGCGCTCGAATCGGTGAACCGGTACGTGGCGCGCGAGGTCGGCTACGCGAAGAAGATCCGGTCCAACGTGATCGCGGCCGGTCCGGTGAAAACGCTTGCGGCCAAGGCGATCGCGGGTACCGCCACCGACGACGCGAAGCAGCTGAAGCAGCTGGACACCTATTGGGACGGCGCGTCGCCCATCGGCTGGGACGGCGGCGCCGAAGTGGTCGGGAAGTCGATCGTCGCGCTGCTCTCGGACTGGCTGCCGGCCACCACCGGGTCGATCGTCTACGTCGACGGCGGAGCCAGCCACAACACCTGGTTCCCCGAGAACATGCCGCTGGACTGACGGATCGACCGAGGAGGAGACACTGTGGCCCGCGCGGCCGACGCACTGCTGCTGCTGTCCTTCGGCGGGCCGGAGGGGCCCGAGGACGTGCTGCCGTTCCTGGAGAACGTGACCCGCGGCCGCGGTGTCCCCCCGGAACGGCTCGCCGAGGTCGCGCAGCACTATCTGCATTTCGGCGGGGTGTCGCCGATCAACGCCCTCAACCGCGACATCATCGCCGCCGTGGAGCGGGAACTGGCCGCCGCCGGTGCGGACCTGCCCGTGTACTTCGGCAACCGCAACTGGCATCCGCTGGTCGAGGACACCCTGAGTCGGATGGCGGCGGACGGGGTCCGTTCGGCACTGGTGTTCCCGACCTCCGCATGGGGTGGGTACTCGGGTTGCCGACAGTACGACGAGGACATCGTCCGGGCTCGGACAGCCGTCGGGTCCGGCGCCCCGGAACTGGTGAAACTGCGTCAGTATTTCGACCATCCACTGCTGGTCGCCGCCTTCGCCGACGCGGTGCGCGCGGCCCGGGACACACTGCCCGCCGAGACCCGGGACGGCGTCCGGCTGGTGTTCACCGCGCATTCCGTACCGGTGGCGGCCGACGCCGCGGCCGGGCCCCCGGCCGACGGCGGCCACCTCTACAGCCGGCAGGTCGCCGAGACCGCCCGGTTGTGCGCCGCGGCGACGGGTGTCGACGATTACGACGTGGTCTGGCAGTCGCGTTCCGGTCCGCCGCGGATCCCGTGGCTGGACCCGGATATCGTCGATCATCTGGAAACCCTGCCGGACAAGGGATTCCGATCAGTGATCGTCTGTCCGGTCGGTTTCGTCTCCGACCATCTCGAGGTGATCTGGGACCTGGACAACGAGGCCGCGGCGAAGGCCGGGGAACTCGGTATCGCCTTCGCCCGGGCCGCCACACCGGGGACCGATCCTCGGTTCGCCGAAATGGTCGTGGAGCTGATCGGCGAGCAATTGCGCGGGATCGCGCCGCGGCGCCTCGGTGCGGTCCCGGGGTACGGGTGCACGGTCGACGGTGCGCCCTGCGCCGTCGATTGCTGCGCCTCGGTGCGCCGTCCGTCCAGCCGGTGATTCTCCGCGACCGATCCGGCACGGCAGGCGGTCGGCGGGAGACCCGCGGGTACAGGTAGTCGTGCTGTGCGTCTGTGTTCGCGGAAGTGGGCGGGACCGGCGACCGGACGCGACGCCGGGTCAGCGAGCGGGGGGCGCGGCAGTGTGCACGGCGACCAGCCGGGCCGCTCGGATCGCGTCCCACAGCGGGCGTAGCAGCGATTCGTGGGCGGAGGCCGAACTGGCCGAGGTGGGCGCGGAGGCGGGCTCGCGCTGTGCGACCGTCAGGATGGCCGCCACATGGTCCGCGGAGTCGAGGATCCGCTTGGCGCGCAACGGTACGCAGTCCGGGTAGATGTGCCGGGAGTAGTCGGCCAGTTCGGCCTCGATGAGTTCACGCGGGTCGGCGTCGCCGGCGCCGAGGCCGGTGGTGTGCAACTGCATGAGCGCGTCGGCGGCGTCGCGCACGGCTTCGCGCATCGCGTATTCGGCCTCGCCGAGTGACATATCGGGTCCGGCCACGCGCGGCATCGGCACGCTGTAGACGGTCCACTGCAGGGCGTCGTCGTCGGTGCGGTAGGGGATGAGACCGGTACCCTCGGCGCCCGGCACTCCGATGACCGTTCCCTCCCCGGCTTCCACCGCGTCGGTGGCGAACGCGGTGCCGGTCGGCAGGCCCCGGACGTCACCGGGCACCGGCAGCACCAGCCGGAGCTCGGCCCCGGGTACGGCCAGCGCTTCGCGAATCATCTTGAGCAGCGGCATGACTCCGGTGCCCGCACCGTTGCCGAGCGCGGACCACGGCAGATCGGTGCGCCCACCGGCTACCGGGTCGCCGGCCGCGAGGGTGTGCCGGGGCGCCCACGCGTGCAACGCCTCGAGCACGTCGTCGGGCGCGCTGCGGCCCGCGAGCCACGAACCGGCCCACAGTGTGAGGGTGGCACTGGGAGAGCACATAATCATCGAGCATAAAGGGTGTCGGCAACCGGCGGGCAGCCTCTGCGGAGGCTGTTTCCGGCGGTTAGAATGGTTCGCCCGGTTCGGTCACGAAATCGATCAGACGCTCCACCGCGCCCAGCAGCGGGGCCTCGAGATCCCGGAACGAGTTCACCGCCGAATAGACTCGCCGCCAGCCCTCTTGCGGCGTACCCCAGCCCAGCCGGCGGCATACTCCGGTCTTCCAGTCCTCGCCGCGCGGTACTCGCGGCCATTCCGGGATCGCGAGGGCCGCCGGTTTCACCGCCTGCCACACGTCGACGTACGGATGCCCGGTTACCAGCACATAGGGCCCGAGTCCGGTGGTGAGCAGGGTCTCCTTGGAACCGGTCACGAGGTGGTCGACGAGGACCCCGACCCGTTTCCCGGGGCCGGGCGCGAATTCGGTGAGCCGGTCGCCGAGGTTGTCGAGACCTTCGAGATGTTCGACCACCACCCCCTCGACCCGCAGATCGTGCCCCCACACCCGCTCCACGAGCGCGGCATCGTGCACCCCTTCGACCCAGATCCTGCTGGGCGCGGCGACTTTCGCGCGCAATCCCGCTACCCGGGTGGACCCGGACGCCGAGCGGATGGAGGGCGCCGACGTGGTGGCCTTCGGCCGGACCAAGGTCACCGGTTGACCGTCGATGAGGAAGGCCGCCTCCCGCATCGCGAACAGGCGGACGGCGCCGCGTGCGTCGGCGAGTTTCACGAAATCACCGTCGTAGGTCCGGTCGAATCCGACCACTGCCCCGCAGAACCCGCTGGCCGCGTCCTCGACCACCAGATCGGATTCGGCGTTCACCCGCGGGACGGTGCGCCGGGCAGTGCGCGGGTGGCCGGAGAAGATATCGCCGTATCGATCGCTCACCGGGCCGAACGTAGCGCACTCGCCGCCCCCGGGTCGGTTTCCGGGCCGGGGTGTCGCCGGTCCGTCCCCGCGAACTGGGCGATCCGGCTAGGGTGGGCGTGTGGCCGCAATTGTCTGGTTGGTCGCCGGTGTTCTCCTGGCGGCGGCCGAGATGTTCGTCGGTGAACTGACTCTCCTGATGCTCGGTTCCGCCGCGCTCTTCACCGCGGGGGTGAGTTTTCTCGCCGGTACCGCGCCGGTGGTCGACGCGGTGGTGTTCGCTGTGTCGGCGGTGGTGCTGCTGCTGGGTGTGCGACCGGTCCTGTTGCGGCGCTTCGGAACTCCGCCGCCGACGTTGACCAACGCGGACGCACTCCCCGGCAAGACCGCCCTGGTACTGGAACCGGTGGGTGAACACGGCGGCCTGGTGAAATTGAGTGGTGAGGTGTGGACCGCGCGTGCCCTGGATCCGGGTGAGGAGTACCCGGAGGGGGCGACCGTGTACGTGATGAAGATCGACGGGGCGACCGCTGTCGTCTGGAAAGGGCCGTAATGGCTGCATTGATTATCGTCATCGCACTGGTACTGCTGGTGGCGGTGGTGGTGTTCAAATCCATCGCACTGGTGCCGCAGGCCGAGGCCGCGGTGATCGAACGGCTCGGCCGATATTCGCGGACGGCATCGGGACAGCTGACCTTCCTGATCCCCTTCGCCGACCGGATCCGCGCCAAGGTCGATCTGCGGGAGCGGGTGGTCTCCTTCCCGCCGCAACCGGTGATCACCCAGGACAATCTGACCCTGCAGATCGATTCGGTGGTGTACTTCCAGGTGATGCAGCCGCAGGCCGCGGTCTACGAGATCTCCAACTACATCGCCGCCGTCGAGCAGCTCACGGTCACCACGTTGCGCAATGTGGTAGGCGGGATGACGCTGGAGGAGACGCTGACCTCCCGCGATCAGATCAACAGCCAGCTGCGCGGCGTGCTCGACGAAGCCACCGGGCGCTGGGGTCTGCGGGTGGCGCGGGTCGAGCTCAAATCCATCGACCCGCCGCCGTCGATCCAGGAGTCGATGGAGAAGCAGATGAAGGCCGACCGCGAGAAGCGCGCCATGATCCTGAACGCGGAGGGCACCCGGGAATCGCAGATCAAAACCGCGGAGGGCGCCAAACAGGCGCAGATCCTGTCCGCCGAGGGCGCCAAACAGTCGGCGATCCTGTCGGCCGAGGGCGAGCGGCAGAGCCGGATCCTGCGGGCTCAGGGTGAACGCGCCGCCTCCTACCTGCAGGCGCAGGGGCAGGCCAAGGCCATCGAGAAGGTCTTCGCCGCGATCAAATCCGGGAAACCCACCCCGGAACTGCTCGCCTACCAGTACATGCAGACCCTGCCCATGGTGGCGCGTGGTGACGCGAACAAGGTGTGGCTGGTGCCCAGCGATTTCGGAAAGGCGCTGGAGGGTTTCGCGAAAAATTTCGCGACCCAGGGCGAGGACGGGGTCTTCCGGTACGCGCCGCCCGCCGACGAGGAGACGCCGGGTAAGCCGGAGGACGATTCCGACGAGGTGGCCGATTGGTTCGATACGAGTACGGACCCAGCGGTGGAACGGGCGGTGCGCGCCGCGGAATCGGTCGCCCGGACCCCCATCGACACCGCGGCGCCGGTCACGACCACAAAACCGGCTCAGGATTCCGCTCCGCCCGCGTTGCCGCCGCAGCCGCCCGCGTAGCCGGTCCGCTCCCCAGCAGCCCGCGTATCACCGCCGTATCAACACGAGCAGCAGTATCGGCCGCCGAATCAGCCGTGACCGAGTTCTGACCCGGGCCCCGGTGCGAGCGCCGGTGCCGCGGGTTCCGCGAACAGCCCGCGTTCGGCCGGCGTCTGGGACATAATCGAAACCCTCTGCCGGACAACTGCATCGGGGCCTCGTGAGAACACGTCGTGCGGTACTCCAGACGGCGGCGGTTGTGCCGCTGCTGGTGGCCTGCTCACCGGATGTGCTGCTGGGCGAACGCGACGCGGTGCGAATCGCGGTCGCCTGGAGCGGACTCGAACTGGCGGCATTCCGGTCGGTCCTCGAGGCCACCGCGCTGCCGGAAGCGATCGAGGTGGTGCCGCTGGGCGACGAGATCGGGACGGCGCTCACGGCGCGGGGACGGTCGGCGCCCGATATCGTGATGCTCCCCCAAGCCGGTCAGGTCCGGGGGTTGGTCGCGCAGGGCCGGTTGCGGGAGGTGCCCGACACGCTGTGGTCCGATCCGGGCGGTGTCCGCTACGCCGAGCAGTGGCGGGAACTGTGCTACTACCAGGGCCGCCTCTACGGCGTGCCCTTCAAAGCGAGTGGTAAGTCGCTGGTCTGGTACGACCGGGAGGCGATCGGCCGGTCCGGGCTGGGCGATCCGGCGCAGTGGACCGTGCCCGACTGGCTCGCCGGGGTCCGCGAATGCGCGGCGTCGCCGCGGCGGTTGCTCGCGCTCGGCGCCGCCGACGGTTGGGTGCTGACCGATCTGTTCGAGAACCTGTTGCTGGCGCAATCTCCGGCGGTGTATCGCGAACTGGGCTCCGGGATCCGGAACTGGGATGTCGGGCCGGTCCGCGCGACCTTCGAACAACTCGGCGGCCTATGGGGTATCCGATCCGGGCTGCCCGGCGGGGTGGGCACGGCGCTGACGCGGCAGTTCGCCGACGCGGTACGCGATGTCTTCGAGCACCGGCGGGCGCTGGCGGTGGCCGCCCCGGATTTCGCGGAGCCGGTGGTGCGGGACGCGCTGCGCCGGCTGGGACGCGCCGAAGAGGCGGCCGCGGTCGTGCCGTTCCCGAGGGCGGAGCCGGACCGGGAGAACCCGCGCATCGTCGGCGGGGACGTCATGGTGCTGACTCGATCGGCGGGACCGCGCGCGGAAGCGGTCGTCGCCGCGCTCGCGGCCGACCAAGCCCCGGTGCCGTGGATCGAGCAGGTGGGCGGCTTCCTCGGCCCCAACCTGCGCACTCGCGCCCACTATTCGTCGTGGTCGGCGCCGACCGCCGAGGCACTGGCCGAGTGGCCGGATTTCGATCTGTCGGACCGGCTCGGGGCCGTCGGAGGCCGGGACGGGCTGTGGCGGGTACTCACCGAATTCCTGATCACCGTCGGTGACCGGGGCGGTGATGTGGGCATTGCGACCGATACCGCCGTCGGGACGCTGAGCCGGTTCGAGAGAGGGTGGAGATGAGCACGCCGGTACCGGAATTCGAGGCGCACGGGCTGAAACTGGAATTGCCCACCGGGCGGATGCGCGGGCCACTGGTACCCGGCCGCCCGCCGTCGCGGGGCATCACCCTGATCGCGTGCCTGCCCGCGACCCTTTTGCTGACGCTGCTGCTGGTACCCGCCGGACTGACCGTCGGCCTGGCGGTACGGACGCGCTTGTGGCCGGTGGTCGGCTGCGCGGTGGCGGCCGTAGCGTTCGTGGTCGCGGTGGAATCGGCGCGGCGGGGTGCGCACCGGGGCCTGTGGGGGGTGCCCGGGCTGGTGGCGGTGATCGCGCTCGGGATCCTGTACTGGTCGGACGAATCGTACGCGCGCAGTCTGTACTGGATGGCGTTCGCCGCCGCGCTGCTGGTCGCCGCGATGCTGCTGGCCTGGTGGAGTCGCCGGACCCGCGGACTGTGGTTGCCGCTGATCGTGCCGTTCGGTATCTCGGCTCTCGTATCCGGTGTGGCGTTCCGGCTGATTTTCCAGTATTCCGGGGCGCGGCTGGGTTTCGACGCTTTCCCCGGATACCGGTCGTGGTTCGTGGTGATGCTCGGTTCGGCGTTCCTGTGGACCTGGCTGGGTTTCCTGATCGGGGTGTTCCGCGCGGGGATCCGGGCCCTCGAACGTGACCCGGTCCGCTGGACCCGGCTCCAGGAGAAGCCCGGGATCACCCTGTTCTGGCGGCTGTTCACCCTGCAGCGGCCGATCGTCCTGGTGGCCGGGCTGGTGGTGGGCGTGGCCGCGGCCCGCGTATTCGATGTGGTGCTGATCGGGGTGCCGGGTTCGGTCCAGTACCAGGTGGACAGCGCTACCGTGTCCTGGTGGCGGCTGGCCACCGACCCCGCCACCGCCGGCGAGGCGGCCGCCTACGCTCTGCCGCTGGCTGTGCTCCTCGGGGTGGCCGCCTGGGCGCTGCAGAGCGATTTCCGTGACCGCCGCGCCGGTTTCCCGCCCGCCGAGCATCCTGGTGACGGCGGGCCCGTCGCACCCCCGGGCAGCACCGTCGCGGCCTACGCCCTGAGCGCGGTGATCGCCGCGATATCGGTCGCCGCGGTGATTCCGCTGGTGGTGCTCGCGGTGGTGGCGTTTCGCGGCCCGGACGGGTGGTCGGCCGCCGCGTTCACCGATGTGTGGCGCGACCGGTGGCTGCTGCATTCCGTCGAGGCCACGTTCTGGGTGGCGGTACTGGCCACGATCATCGTGGTGGCAGCGGCCGCGCCCCTGGCCTACCGGCTCGCCGTGGCGCCCGCCGGGTGGCCGACGCGGGCGCTGGTGACCGCGCTGGTGGTGCTCGCGGTGCTGCCGGTGCAGGCCTACCTGGGGCCGCTCGATACGTTCATCGACGACCACGGCCTGTCCGGGACCCGGGTGCCGCTGGTGCTGGCGCATGCCGCGGCGGGCCTGCCGATCGCGGTGCTGATCCTGCGAGGCGCGGTGGCCGCACCGCCGGGCAGTCCGGCCGCGGACGCGCTGCGCGGGCTGGCTGCGCCGGGGACCATCAGCCGCCGGCTGCTCGGCTCGGCGGGCCCGGCGCTGGTCGCGGTCGCCGTGCTCGAATTCGTGCAGGTGTGGAACGATTTCATCGTCGGGTTGCTGATCAGCGGGGCCGGCGCGTCGCCGTGGTCGTTGCTGCTCTGGGGTGAGGCACGGCAGTTCGGTGAGAACGCGGCCCAGCTGGCGGCCGGAGCGCTCATCGCCGCATTGCTGCCGGTGGCACTGGTGCTGGCGACCTGGCGGCGCTGGATCGTGCCCGGACTGACCGGCGGGGTGCTGCGATGAGGGAACCGCTGCCACGGACGTCCACGGTCTCGGGGGTACTCAGTGGGCTGTCGGTGCTGGCTTCGGCGCTGCTCCTGGAACTGGGCCGCAACCTGGTCATGAACTCGTTCGGCGACGGCGCGGAGGTGCAGCTGCTGGCCTCCGGCCTGCGCTGGCTGTCGGTGGCCGTCATCGTGCTGGCCGTCGTCTACACCGGGTACCGCCTGACTGCCGAGCGACGGTCCCGGGCTCGGCTCGCGCGCCGCCGGATGTTGCTCGCCGACCTGGACGGGCCCGCGCTCACCGAGCCGGTCACGCCGCCGCCACCCCCGCCGCCACCGCAGCGCGACCCCGGTCTCGCCGGCGATCCGGTGGCCGCTGCGCTGCGCGAACTGCCGGTCACCGAGTACGACGCCGCGACGGTGTACGCGATCGCCACCGCGGTGGGAATGGAGCAGGCGCTCGCGCCGGAGCCGCCGCCGTCCGGGGATCAGACGATCGCGCTGGGGGAACGGTGGACCGCGTCCGATCTGCTGGCCCGGCTGGTGGCGGCCGGGGTGCTGGTGTGCCACCAGCCGCAGCGCTATCGGCTCGCGCGGGTTCCGGTGTCGCCCGGCCGGGAGGTGGTGATCGCCGGCGCCGTATGGCAGGCGGCGCTGTTCGCGCTGTTGTGTCACAACGCGGATCGGGCCGCCAGCTGGGCCGCCGGAGCGACAACTGTTCCGTCCGCTCCACGCGCCCGCCGCTGGTTCATCGCGGCGGAGCCGCGGCTGCGGGCACTGGTGCGCCGGTGCTGCCGCGACGGTATCGCGCATGCGATCCCACCTGCCACCGCCGCCCAGTTGGTCCGAATCGGGGACGCACTCGACATCTGGTACGCCGTCAGCCGCGCGGAGGGCGGTGAAACACGTGCGGTGGCCAGGGATCTGGCCGAGCTCGGCCCTGATGCGCTCGGCGGCCATCAGACGGCCGTCCTGCTGCGGGCGGGCCGGCTCACCGGCTCGCCGTCCCGGTGGCAGCGGCCGTGGCGGCGGGCCACGGGTGTGCGCGCCCGCGCCGAACACGGCGCGGGTCTGCGGCTGCTCGATACCGCGACCACGCCCGAGGCGCTGGCCGCCGCCGTGGACCGGTTGCGGGCGGCCTATTGGCGATTGCCGCGCGAGGATCTGGCGAACCAGGTGCGGGTGCTGGCCGACCTCGCGGTGGCGCATATCCACCAGGGGCGACTGGACGCGGCCCAGGATCGGCTGGAGTTGGCCGCGTTGCGCGCCCTCGACGACGAAGACATCGACGGATGGGCCCGGGTGCACGAACTCGCGGGCGCCGTCTACTGGGCCCGTGGCGAGCCGCGAGCAGCCCTGCGCTGCTGGCAGCGGGCGTTGACGAGTTACCGGGATCTGGCCGATGACAACGGTATCGGCCGCTGCCTGCAGCATCTCGGCGCCGCCGTCCTGATCGCGCCCGAGCACGGCGACCTGGTCCTCGGCGGTGACGGGGCGCCCGGAGCTCCAGAGGTGCTGCGCCGCGCCCACAGTTGGCTGGCCGAGGCGGGCCGTCGTGATCCGGGTACGGCCTATGTGAGTGAGTATCTCGCGCGGGCCGCGACGATCCGCGGCGTGAGCGAACCACCGGATCTCGACCACTGGCCGGTCGCGGTGCGCGACGCCACCGGAACCGACCCGGTGTGATCCGTGAGCCGGTCACGAGAGCACGCGGTAGAGCCGCCAGGTCGGTTGATCGTCTCCGTCGTTGGGGATCTCGAGCTCGAGGGCGGCGATCTCGGCGCCGGTCTCGTAGAGCGTGGGGTAGCGCACATTGATCGCGTCGGAGGAGCCGCGCCCGCTGTTCGGGACGGCCAGGATGTACCGGACCCCGTGTGCGGCGGGGTCGTTGAGGATGGTGATGAAATCCTGGTCGGACGGGATGATGTAGGTGCGCGGCCGGTCGGCCGCCGTGAACACGGCGAAGCCGTACACCGTGTCCATCAGTACCGACGAGTCCGGCAGACCCAGCGTGTCCAGATACTGCGCCAGTTCGCGTTCGGTATGGAACGAGGCAATGATCCGCCGTTCCTCGGAGCGGGTGGCCGAGGTGTCGTCGGGGTCGGGGAACACGATCTCCTGGAGCGCGTACTGCTGGACCGACAGCGTCGGTGACATCATCAGCGCCCCGGTGATCACCGGGGTCACCAGCACCACTGCGGTGGCGAACACCGCCGGGGCCAGCCGTGCGCCGGGCGCGGTGACCCGCGGTCGGCGGTGCCGTCCCGGCCGTCGAGCGGGGACCTCGCCGCGGACCGGTACGAGCTGGCAGGCCAGCACGATCATCAGCGGTATCGCGCTCATGTAGAAGCGAAGGAACGGAAAGGTCGTTCCGGTCATGTAATTGCGGGTCGCGAACACCAGCACCGCGCCGAATACGACGCCCGTCGCCAGTACTTCTGGATCGCGCCGTTGCCATGCCAGCGCCAGCGCGATAGGTATCAGAATCGGCAACGCGGGCCCGAGCACCATGATCTCGCTGATCGAGAAGACCAATCCGTAGAGCGGGCCGATGGTCGACCCGTCGCCGCCGCTCTGTTCGATGATGCTGGTGTTGCCGTAGTTCGACGTGAACTGCTGGAAGGGTTCACCGGTGATCAGCCAGCTGGTCACCGTCCACACCACGAACACGACCCCGGTGGGCGCCGCGACCAGGAGCGCGTCCATCGCGGTATCGGTGACCCGGTCGCGGCGCCGGTCGCGCGCCCGCAGCCAGGTCACGACAGCCACGAAGACCGTGACTCCGGCTGCGGCAGGCAGTGCGTCGTAGCGGGTCAGATACGCCAGGGCCAGGGCGATGCCGGCGACGCACAGATCGTGGACGTCGTCGGTGTGCAGCCAGCGGATCAACCGGCGGGCGGTCCAGCACAGCAGGAAGACGAACGGCGCTTCGCTCATCCCGTTGGCGGCGTAGAAGATCACCATCGGGTTCAGCGCGAAGAGCGCGGTCAGCACCCACACCAGCCAGATCGGTACTCCGCGGTCGAGGCAGATGCCGCGGATCTGGATCACCGCGCCGGCCATGAACGGCGCCGACATGAGCACACCGGAAATGTTCCACGCAGTCAGCACCGGCCACCAGTGGCTGAGTAATACGACCGGTAGCTGGATGACCGTCGTCAGCGGGGTGAAGATGAATCCGATGGCCGCCAGGTGCGGATCGCGGCTGAACAGCACACTGCGGGCGGCGGACACCCGGCTCAGCGAATCACCGAGAATGTAGTGGGGTTCGATCGCCAGATACAGACCGGCGGCCAGGTAGCCGACGGTGGCGAGGGCGAACAACCACCGGGCCGTCCTCATCGCGCCGCGCCCGTCGCTTCCGGTTCCGCGGCGCCGGGCAGCCCGTGGAAGGTCTTCTCCCAGTACGACGGTTTGCTGATCAGCTGGTAGGTGCCCTTGATCGCGGCGACACTCATCAACACCCAGTACAGCGGTGCGGTGAGCGCGGCCGGCAGCAGAACGGTCAGGCGGCTCTCCCGGCAGGCGACCAGATTCATGTACAACACCGCCGTATTGCCGAATACGAGGCAGAACAGGGCGGGGAAGTACACGTAGGCGGGGAACTGCTCCTGCACCGCCTGCGGTTGGCCGAGCAGCCAGGCCAGGGTGATCAGCCAGAACAGCATGTTGAGACAGGCGATGAGCGGGGTCCCGGCCATCAGGGTCGTGAAACGCGAGAAGCCGACCGGACCCAGCGTCCGCCACAGCTGGACCGGGCGGCGCATATGCACCAGCCAGGTCTGCAGATAGCCCTTGTACCACCGTGAACGTTGGCGTATCCAGTTGACCGGATCGCTGTTGGCCTCCTCCCAGGTGACCGAGTCCAGCACTGCCGTGTGATATCCGCTCTCGGCGATACGGACTCCTAGATCGGCGTCCTCGGTGACATTGAACGGGTCCCAGGCGCCGATCTCGTCGAGAACGTCGCGGCGCAGATGATTCGAGGTGCCGCCCAACGGAATCGGCGCGTTCCCGCGCATCAGACCGGGCAGCACGAAGCCGAACCACAGCGCGTAATCCGCGGTGAACCAGGCGGTGAGCAGGTTCTGGCCGCCGTTGTGGAACGCCAGCCGCGCCTGGATACACGCGGTGTCGGCGGGCAGTCGGTCGAAGACGACCGCGGCGCGGCGCAACTGCAGCGGGTCGGGCCGGTCCTCGGCGTCGTAGATGGTGACGATGTCGCCGGTGGCGAAATGCAGGCCGAAGTTGCACGCCTTCGGTTTCGTCCGGGGGTCGGCGGGCGGCACCTCGATGATCCGCAGTGATTCCGGTGCGTCGACGGCCCGGGCGGCGGCGATGGTGGCGTCGTCGTCTGCCTCGAGCAGGAGAAGTATCTGGAGTTTGTCCGCCGGATACCGGAGCGCCGCCAGGTTCTCGATCACCGTCGCGATCACTTCCGGTTCGTGGAAGGCGGGGACGAGAATCGTGTAGTGCGGCAGGACATCGCCGGTGGCCGCTTCGGCTTCGGCGTCGGTGACACCGACGATGCTGCGGCCGTCGAGGCCGCGCAAGAACAGGATGAGGCGATCGACCAGGGTCCACACGTAGGCGGCAGTGCACACCACGGTGATCGCGACCAGTGTCGGAGTCCGGGCGAACACTGCGCCCACGACCAGCGCGGCCAGCAGCCCGATCAGCACCCGGCGTTGCCAGGGCACCACCACCGTCGCCGCGGAGGCCTCGGGCCGGCGCTCGCGCAGGCCGTGCACGGCGTCGTGCAGCGCGGCCGCGACCAGGTCCGGCCGATCCGAGGGATCGTCGTTCACCACGGCTGCACCTCCACCAGTTGCCGGCCCAGCGTTTCGAGCAGGTCCGCGTCCTTGAAATCCGGATCGGTATCGGTGACCGCCGAGACGCCGCGCGCGAGCAGGGCGATCATCGCCGACGCCGTACCCGCCACGGAGGGTTCCGGCGGTAGGAAGTAGGCGTCGGGTTCGTGGTTGTCGACGGTCATCACCGTGACGCGCTGGATATGGTCGCCGTCGCGGCGCCAGGTGAAGGTGAGGTAGTTCCAGGTGAGGTGAATGCGCTCGTCGACGACCGAGTACATGGTCCCGGTGAGGCCGCGGCCGAGGTCGACCGATCGCGGCGGATTGCTGACCCGGGCATACCGCAGGTCGTAGGTGATGAGGGTGGGCGTGACATCGAGGGCGGCGCCGTAACGCACGGTGAGGAGATCGATCTGGGCCGTGCGATTGCGGTCGAGGGTGTCCCAGCGGGGGTTGGGCTCGAGGGTGCGGATGGTCTGGCGCAGGAAGGTGGATTCGGTGTGGAAATAGTGGACCGGCCAGTCCAGGTTCTGCAGGTCGGTCTGGCGCCAGCCGGGCGGGACCACGAGACCGGTCGGACCCTGGTAAGCCGGTCCCGCGGCGATCGCGTCACTCGTCATGGGCGGCATCGGCGATATCGCGATGATCAGCGTCGCGACGGCGAGCACGGCCAGCGCGTACCACGGGTTGTCCGGGCCCCCGCCGACGCGGGGCGCGGAACCCCGCGGCGGCAGCGGTTCGTGCAGGATCACCGCGCAGCCGCACACCACCAGCGCCGACAGCGCCACCACACCGGCCGTGACCAGCGAGATACGTAGATTCGGATACCACTGGCCGACCGCGGCCACTACGGCGGTGTCGACGAACACGGCCAGCGCGGCTACCGCGGCCACCCGCGGCTTTCCGATATGGAATCCGTAGGCCAGGGCGACCGCGGATGCCACGATCATGACGAACGCGTAAGCGACCTGGCCGCCGCCCAGCGCGACGGCGATGAGCCGGTAGGTGATCGGGTTGACCACCAGGAACAACACCCAGACTTCCCAGTAGCGCAGGGTGGCCCGCACGCCGAAGAGCAGGACGGCCCCCGACAACACGAACAGGGTCAGCGCGAGCACGTCGAAGTGGAACAACTCGTAGAACGGCGCGTAACGGGGGAGCAGCAGTCGCTGTACGAACAGTGCCACCACCAGACCGATGAGTCCGACGATGACATCGGTTTCCCGGTCGTGGATCGGCAGTACCGGCTTATCGCGTCGCCGAACGCCGAGCACGAGGGCCGCCGCGAGCAACGGCAGGGCGAAAAGGTACCCGATCGAGGTGCCCTCGCTCGCGCCGATCCAGATGTCGACCAGGGTGCGCCCGAACGCGAGCCCGGTGAATGCGACCAGCACCAGCCAGCGGACCGTGACACGGGTGGTCGGGTCCGCCGTGCCGCACAGCATGGTGTTCAGCGTCGGTTCGCCGGGCGGAAGCCGCGAGCGGCGATCCACAGTGCCGCGACGAGGCCGACGGCCACGAGCACTCCCGCCGCGATCAGCAGGGTGCGCATCGTTGCCGATATCCCCGCGTCCGTGCTCGATTGCGCTGTGTCGGAGGGCAGGGCGTAGTCGACGGGGTCTCGGCCGACGGCGGTGAACAGGACATCGCCCGACAGCGAGTACCAGCCGTCGGGTTCGGCGGCCAGCCGGTCCAGTGTGCGATCGAGTTCGCCGGGTCCGGCGTTGCTGGTGGCGACGAGCAACTGCCGGTCGCCGTCGTAATAGCTCTGCAGCGAGGCGAATCGCAGATCGGGGGAGAGTTGCAGTGGGGTGGTGGTCCCGTCGTGGTCGGTCACCGCGATACGGGTGTCGTCGGTCTTGCTCAGCGGCGGGGCGATGCCCGCGGGTATCTCCCCGTCGGCCAGGACGAGCACGGCGGGCCGGTTGTTCGAGACCGCGTCGGGCAGGGGTGTCCAGCGCGGATCGAGCCGGGTCGAGGTGAGCGACTGCAAACCCGCCGCGATGGCGACCGCTCGATCGAGATCGTCGAAGTCGCCGGTGGCGGCGGCGACGTCGAACATCGGAAGCAGCCCTTGCGGCAGTGCCTGGAACCCGCGCGGCGGACCACCTGGATCCGCTTCGCTGGTGACCTCGCTGCCGGGCAGGAGCGTGAGCGTGAGCGGCTGGTCGGTGCCACAGCGTCCGGTATCGCCGGTGGTGCGGAGCGTGACGGTCACTGTCGTGGCGCGCTGTAGGACGTCGTCGGGGATATCGATCCAGCGGTCGATCTGCCCCGACGGTTCGGCGGCCCAGTTCGCGACTTCGCGGTCGCCCGCGGTGACGGTCAGCAACCCGGCCTGGCTCGGCGGTAGCGGCGTGTAGTGACCCTGCAGCTTTACCCGGATATCGCCGGAGGGCCGGCCGAGCCGGGACTGGTCGAGTTCGAACGAAACGCTGACCTGGGCATGTGAACTGGCGCTGAGGTCGCCGGCGCCGAGTTGTCCCAGTGTGGTGGTGTCGGGCGCCAGTACCGGCGGTTGATCCAGCGACCCCGCGACGGCCCGGCTGCCGACCGCGAACTCCGAGACCCGGCTGGTGATCAGCCGGATCTGGTCGAGGAGGGCGGTGCCCGTACCGGTGACCAGCAGTGCGGGCGGCCCGGCGGCCGGGACCAGCGTCGTTTCGGTATCGCCGGTGGCCCGGATGGCGACCGACCGGGCGAACGCGTTGTCCGCTTCGGTGATCGCCCCGTCGATCCCCAGTCTGCGCAGGCTCACCCGGACCGGTTGACTGCCGTAGTAGGCCACGATCGCGGTGGACAACGACAGCGCGGCGGTCGATTCGACGTCGGTCGGTGATTCCGGGACATAGATCCGCAGTTCCTGCAGGATCGGCGGCAGGAAATCCGCGATCACGGTGGGGGCCAGCGGTGTGCCGGAGTATCCGATGCGGATATCGCGCAGCACCGCGCCGTGGTCGAACCAGTCGTCCGGGCAGCGGCCCACATCCGGATACAGGTTCACGTGCAGGACCACCGCGGCCGCCTGCTCCTCGACGTCGGCTCCGTCCAGCGGCACGGTGACCGGAACTCGCGTGGCGGCGCCGCCGGGCAGATCGGCATGACCGATGAACCGGTTACCGGATTCGATATCGATCGTGCCGCGCGCCAGATCGGCGGGCAGATCGACGGCCGCGGTGAGTCGGGTGGGCGCCGTCCCCGGCGGAACCGGGATCGTGAGGTCCACCTGATCGTCGTCGCCGCGCAGGACGATCTGCTCGCCGAGACCCAGATCGCGGCCGGAGAATTCGGTCGACGGCGCCCCGGACGATTGTCCGGCCGGGCCGGCGGGTTGCGCGGCGCCCGTCCCCGCCGACGGGGCGACCACGGCCAGCACGGCCCAGCAGGTGCACAACGTCCGCACGGCAATCCGCATGCACACGACCCCTCAGCTATCCGGTGGCGCTTCCCGGCTACCCCGATAACGCCATGACTGCGCGGCACTCCCGGTCACGAAGATGGTAACGAGGATCGTGTCGGCTATCGGTCAGCAATGACGGTGGCGTGGCGTGGCCGCCTGGGTGGGGGATCAGTCGAGTACGGGGTCCCGGTCGAGCACGGTGCTCTCCTCGACCACGGCAGCCGGGCTCTGTCCCGCCGGGTTCCAGCGCTGGTCGATGAGCAGGCCCAGCAGGCCCGCGGCTATGCACGCGATCGAGACCGCCACGGTGACCGGGTGGGTGCCACCGGTCAGCGCGTCGGCCAGGATCACCGTCGCCGCCGTGCCGGGCAGGATCCCGACGGCGGTGGCGCCCAGGTACGGCCAGAACCTGATCGAGGACAGGGCGCAGGAATAGTTCACCACCGAGAACGGCGCGAAGGCGATGAGCCGTAGCGCTCCCACGGCGAGCCACCCGCGCCGGTGCAGCCGCTCGTCGACCATCCGCACGGTGGGATGGTCGAGGTGAGCGCTGACGCGATCACGGCCGAAAGTGCGGACGAGGAGGAAAGCGGCGGCGGCGCTGAGCACGGTCGCCGTGAGGGCCACCGCCAGTCCGACGACGGGGCCGAAGAGCAGCCCCGAAGCAACGGTGAACACGGTGCGCGGGACAGGGAAGATTGTGATCAGGGTGTGTGCGAGGAAGAACAGGATCGGGAAGTAGGGCCCGGCCGCCCCGGCCCATTCCTGGATCTGCTGGGGGCTCGGCAGCGGGGTCAGCAGCGCCGCCGCGCAGACGATCGCGGCACCGCACAGAACAAGGACCAGCCGCCGGTCGCGAAGCATACGGAGCACCGGGCGAGGTTACCGGTCGCCTGCCGGACGAGCCCGGCCGGTGCCGGGGACGAGCGACGGCGCGGGGCCCGGCGGACCGCCGCCCGGCGGAGGTTACTCGCTGGTAGTGGTGGCCACGGGTAAACCCGTACGGCCATCCCGCTAGCATCGGAGGAGCGAGCTGAATGCTCGTTAACCAAAGTATTCGCTGAGCTGGGCGGATACCAAGGTACACGCGTGCACAGCTGGTGCGCTTGTACTGGAACGACAATGAGGGAACAGGGTATGCCGATTGCTGCAGAGCCCGCGGCCGGGGCTGATCCGTCCTCGTCCGCGGTGCCCGAATATCCCGCCTGGCGCAAGGGTGTGGCGGGTGTGCTGGCCAAGGCCCGCCGGGTCGAGCCGGCCGAACTCGGCGAGGAACCCGAAAAACTGCTGGAACAGTCCACCTATGACGGGCTGACCATCGCGCCGCTGTACACACGGCGGGACGAACTGCCCGAACAGCCGCTGCCCGGCGCCTACCCGTTCGTCCGGGGCGTGGCGGCCACCCGGGATGTGCACCGCGGCTGGTTCGTCAACGCCCGGATCGGCTCGGCCGCCGCCGCAGACGCCAATCGCGAGCTCCTGAGCGGGTTGGAGAACGGCCTCGGCGCCGTCGAGCTCGGAATCGGCGATCACGGTATCCCGGTGGGTGATCTGGCCACCGCGCTCGACGGCGTGATGTTCGAACTCGCGCCGTTGACCTTGCGGGCGGGAACGTCGACCGCCGCAGCCGCGGCCGCCGTCTACGAGGTGATCGACCGGTACGCGACGCCTGACCGGGCTGCGATCCGGCTCTCCCTCGGCGCGGCTCCGCTCACCAGTGCCTTCGCCGGATCCGATGATCTGGACATCACCGCGACCGCGGCTCTCGCCGTCGCGGCGGGGCAGCGGCCGGAGACCGTCCGCGCGATCACCGTGGACGGCACCGTCTTCCACGACGCGGGCGCCTCGGACGCCCAGGAGCTGGGCGCCGCTGTCGCGGCGGGCCTCGAGTACCTGCGTGTGCTGTCCGGGGAGATGCCGGTCCCCGAGGCGTTGCGCCAGCTGGAGTTCCGGTTCGCCGCCACCGACGACCAGTTCGCCACGCTTGCCAAGTTCCGGGCCGCCCGGCGGCTCTGGGCGCGGGTCGCGCACGTCTGCGGCACGCCGTCGGAGGGCGCGGCCCCGCAGCACGCGGTGACCTCGGCGGCCATGATGAGCCGGCGCGATCCCTGGGTGAACCTGCTGCGCACCACCCTGGCCGCGTTCGGGGCCGGAGTCGGTGGCGCGGATACCGTGACCGTGTTGCCGTTCGATTCCGCGCTGCCCGCGGGTGAACTCGGAGTCTCGGCCTCGTTCTCGGAACGGATGGCCCGCAATACCCAGCTGCTGTTGCTCGAGGAATCCCATCTCGGCCATGTGCAGGACCCGGGCGCGGGTTCCTGGTACGTCGAACAGCTCACCGCCGACCTCGCCGGGGCCGCGTGGACGTTCATGCAGGAGATCGAGGCCGCCGGTGGCTACCGGGCGGCCCAGGACTCCGGTCTGCTGGCCACGACGATCGGCGCGACCCGTACCCGGCGGGAAAGCGATATCGCCCACCGGCGGACCGCGGTCACCGGTGTGAACGAATTCCCGAACCTCGCCGAGTCGCCGCTGTCGGAAGCGGCCCGCGCGGCGGGACCGGGACAGCGCTACGGCGCGGCGTTCGACGCACTGCGGGACCGGTCGGACGCCTATCTGGCGGCGCACGGCACGCGCCCGCAGGCGATGCTGGTGCCGCTGGGCACAGTCGCCGAACACAATGTGCGGGTCACCTTCATCGCCAATCTGCTCGCTTCCGGCGGTATCGAATCGATCAACCCCGGGCCGCTCGCCGAGTACGAGATCGCGGCCGCGGCGAAGGAATCCGGTGCCTCTATCGCGGTGCTGTGCGGCACCGACGCCCGGTACGGCACCGACGCGGCGGGTGCCGTGGAACAACTGCGGAACGCGGGAGTCGGGACCGTCCTGCTGGCCGGGCCGGAAAAGGTCCTGACCGGTATCGAGGAGGCCCGGCGTCCGGACGGGTTCCTGGCGGCCCGGATCGACGCGGTCGCCGCCCTGACCGCCCTGCTGGAGAAGGTGGGAGCCTGATGACGACACAGCGAATCGAGCAGGTGGTCGGCAATTTCGCCGAGGTGCCGCTCACCGAGCCGGGGTTCACCCCGGAATCGGCCGACGGCACCGCGAAGGACGCGTTCGTCGCGGCGTCGGCCGCGGCCAACGACTACGCGCCCGAACAATTGGTGTGGTCGACGCCCGAAGGCATCGAGGTGCCGCCCGTCTTCACCAAGTCCGACCGTGACGCGGTGGCGGCGGCCGGTTTCCCGCTGGACAGCGTCCCGGGTGTCGCACCCTTCGTGCGCGGCCCCTATCCGACGATGTATGTGAACCAGCCGTGGACTATCCGCCAATACGCGGGTTTCTCCACCGCCGCGGATTCCAACGCCTTCTACCGCCGTAATCTGCAGGCAGGCCAGAAGGGTCTGTCGGTGGCGTTCGACCTGGCCACCCACCGCGGCTACGACTCGGATCATCCCCGGGTGCAGGGCGACGTCGGAATGGCCGGCGTCGCCATCGACTCCATCCTCGATATGCGCCAGCTCTTCGACCAGATCCCGCTGGACCAGGTCAGCGTCTCGATGACCATGAACGGCGCGGTGCTGCCGATCCTGGCGCTCTACGTCGTGGCCGCCGAAGAGCAGGGCGTGGCGCCCGAACAGCTGGCCGGAACGATTCAGAACGATATTCTGAAGGAGTTCATGGTCCGCAACACCTATATCTATCCGCCGAAGCCCTCGATGCGGATCATCTCCGATATCTTCGCCTACACCAGCGCGAAGATGCCGAAGTTCAACTCGATCTCCATCTCCGGCTATCACATCCAGGAAGCCGGCGCGACCGCCGATCTGGAACTGGCCTACACCCTCGCCGACGGCGTGGAATACCTGCGGGCCGGGATCGACGCCGGGATGGAGATCGACAAGTTCGCGCCCCGGCTGTCGTTCTTCTGGGCGATCGGGATGAACTTCTTCATGGAGGTCGCCAAGCTCCGGGCGGGCCGGCTGCTGTGGAGCGAACTGGTTGCGAAATTCGACCCGAAGAATCCGAAGTCGCTTTCGCTGCGAACCCATTCGCAGACCTCCGGCTGGTCGCTGACCGCGCAGGACGCCTACAACAATGTGGCCCGCACGTGTATCGAGGCGATGGCCGCGACCCAGGGGCACACCCAGTCGCTGCACACCAACGCCCTCGACGAGGCGCTCGCGCTGCCGACCGACTTCTCGGCCCGGATCGCGCGTAACACCCAGCTGCTCATCCAGCAGGAGTCCAACACCACGCGCCCGGTCGATCCGTGGGGCGGTTCGTACTACGTCGAATGGCTGACCCATCAGCTGGCCGAACGCGCCCGCGCCCATATCGCCGAGGTCGAAGCGCACGGCGGAATGGCGCAGGCCATCGGCGAGGGGATTCCCAAGCTGCGCATCGAGGAGGCCGCCGCCCGTACCCAGGCACGTATCGATACCGGCCAGCAGCCGGTGATCGGCGTGAACAAGTACCAGGCGGAGGAGGATCACGAGGTCGAGGTCCTCAAGGTCGAGAATTCGCGGGTGCGCACCGAACAGCTCGAGAAGCTGCGGCAGCTGCGCGCCGACCGGGATTCCGGCGCCGTGGAACGTGCCCTGGCCGAATTGTCCAGGGCGGCCGCCTCGTCTGACGGTGGCATGGCGAACAACCTGCTGGCGCTGGCCATCGACGCGGCGCGCGCCAAGGCCACCGTCGGCGAGATCTCCGACGCCCTGGAGAAGGTCTACGGCCGCCATCAGGCCGAGATCCGTACCCTGTCCGGTGTGTATCGCGATGAGGCCGGCAAGGTCACCAACATCACCACCGCCGGAGACCTGGTGGCCGAATTCGCCGAGGCCGAGGGGCGGCGACCCCGCATCCTGGTCGCGAAGATGGGCCAGGACGGTCACGACCGCGGCCAGAAGGTGATCGCCACGGCCTTCGCCGATCTCGGGTTCGACGTCGATGTGGGCCCGCTGTTCCAGACCCCCGAAGAGGTGGCTCGGCAGGCGGCGGACAACGACGTGCACGTCGTCGGAGTGTCCTCGCTGGCCGCCGGTCATCTCACGCTGGTGCCCGCACTGCGGCAGGCACTGGCCGATGTCGGCCGGCCCGACATCATGGTCATCGTCGGCGGGGTCATTCCGCCCGGTGATTTCGACGAGCTGTACGAGGCGGGCGCCGCGGCGATCTTCCCGCCGGGCACGGTGATCGCGGACGCCGCGATCGATCTGCTGCGCAAGCTCGGCGCCGCGCTCGGGCACGAGCTCGGTTCCGGTGACGCCGAATCCGGGGTCGACACCCAGGGATGAGCACACGTGTCATCGACGTGGAAGCCACCGCGGAGGCGGTCCGCTCGGGCGAGCGGGCCGCCTTGGCGCGGGCCATCACCCTGGTCGAATCGACTCGTTCCGACCATCGGGATCAGGCCCAGCAACTGCTGCTGCGACTGACTCCGGAAGCCGGTGCGGCACTGTCGAATCGGGTGGGAATCACCGGGGTGCCCGGGGTCGGGAAGTCGACGTTCATCGATTCCCTGGGGATGCGACTGATCGAACAGGGGCATCGGGTCGCGGTCCTGGCGGTGGATCCGTCCTCCACCCGTACCGGTGGTTCGATCCTCGGCGACAAGACCCGGATGGCGCGGTTGTCGGTGGAGCCGAACGCGTTCATCCGTCCGTCGCCCACCGCGGGGACGCTGGGCGGGGTGGCGAAGGCGACGCGCGAGACCATCGTGCTGCTCGAAGCGGCCGGTTACGACGTGATCCTGGTGGAGACCGTCGGTGTCGGACAGTCCGAGGTGACCGTCGCGAACATGGTCGACGTCTTCTGTTTCCTCACTCTCGCCCGGACCGGCGACCAGTTGCAGGGCATCAAGAAGGGCGTGCTCGAGCTCGCCGATCTGGTGGCGGTGAACAAGGCCGACGGCAGGCACGAGATCGAGGCGAAATCGGCGGCCCGGGAGCTGTCCGGCGCGTTGCGGTTGATCCACCCGCACGATGCGCTGTGGCGGCCGCCGGTACTCACCATGAGCGGGCTGGAAGGAATCGGCCTGGAGAAGTTCTGGCAGACCGTGCTGGAGCATCGGCGGGTGCTCACGGACGCGGGCGAGTTCGATGAGAAGCGCCGTCGGCAACAGGTCGATTGGACCTGGACCATGGTGCACGATCAGCTGCTGCGCCGGCTCGCCGATAATCCCGCGGTGAAGGCGATCCGGGGACAGGTGGAGCGTGAGGTCCGCGACGGGACGCTCACCGCGGCCCTCGCCGCGGGGAAACTGCTGGACGCCTTCGACAGCTGAAAAAAGTTTCCGGCAAGGAATTATTTCCAATCCGGAAAATATATGTACGCTGGTTCGCATGGATGATGCCGAACCCGGGCTCCGGGAACGCAAGAAACGCGAGACCCGCCTCGCGCTGAGCCTCGCCACGATCCGGCTCGCGGTCGACAAGGGCTGGGACGAGGTCACGGTCGAGGACATCGCGGCGGCGGTCGGTGTTTCCGACCGAACGTTCCGCAACTATTTCGGCAGCAAGGCCGAAGCGGTGGCGTCGCGGCACCTGGATCGGATGCGGGAGATCGCGCGGCAGGTGCGTGCCCGCCCGGCGGACGAACCGCTGTGGGAGTCGCTCACCGCATCCGTTCTCGGTGGATTCGGGCTGGGACAGGACGACAGCGGTGCGCAAGCGGGTCGGGCCGCCGATACCCGCTGGGCCGAAACCATCGGGCAGATCCTCGCCGAACCCGCCGTCCGCGGAGCCGTACTGGAAGCCGACGCGCTCGCCCAACGGGAACTGGCCGCGGCCGTCGCCGCCAGGATCGGTGCGGACGCCACCCTGAACCTGTATCCGAAGCTGGTGGCGGCGGTCGTGGGGGCGGCCTGCGCGGTGGCCACAGAGCAGTCCCTTGCCACGCGCCCGCCCGAACCGATCTCGGATGTGCTGCGCTGCGCGCTGACCCAGGTCGCTGCTGGTCTGCCCGTACCGACCACCGGGAGCTGAGATGCGCTACGACGTGATCATCGTCGGGGCGGGCCCGGTGGGCCTGCTGCTGGCCTGCGAACTGGGCCGGGCCGGGATACGTCCGCTCGTTCTCGAACGCCTGCCCGAACCCGCTACCGAACCCAAGGCCAACGGGTTGGTGGGGCATGTTGTGCCGCTGATGGACCGGCGCGGCCTGTTCGAGCGCCTCAGCGGCACATCGGGTCCGCCGCGGCCGAACGACCGCTACTTCATGTTCGGCGGACTCGCGCTGGATCTGAGCCTGCTCGACGACGGGCCGGTGTACACCCTGGCGGTTCCCCAGCGCGAAATAGTCTCGGTGCTCACCGAATACGCGACCGAGCTGGGTATCGAGATCCGCCGGGGCTGCGAGGTCGTGGCCGTGGACACCGACACCGGCGGGGTCACGGTCGAGATCACCGGACCGACGGGCTCCGCCCGCGCCCGCTACCTCGCGGGTGCCGATGGGGCGCACAGTGTCGTCCGGAAACAGCGCGGCATCCCCTTTCCCGGCATCGGTTACGACCGGACGACCGCGCGTACTGTCCACGCCTCGATTCCGGCCGACTGGGTGAATCCGGCCTCCGGTGAACTCGACGTGCCCGGATTCGGCGCGATCCGGCCGTTCCTGCCGCTGCGCACCGAGCGCGGCGGCTTCACCTATGCCCCGTTCCCCGGCCGTGCGCCGATGCTCGCCACCATGGAGTGGGACGAGCCGCCGACCGAGGAAGCGATGACACTGGGTGAGATGCGGGCCAGTATCGCCCGTGTACTCGGCGTCGAGTTCCCGCTCGGGGAGCCGGACGGATCGGGACCGCATCTGCTGCGGCGGCTGCGCGGTGGCCATACCAGGGTGGCGCAACGTTTCCGCGACGGGCCGGTGTTCCTACTCGGCGACGCGGCGCATGTGTACACCGGCGGCGGTGGGCCGGGGCTGAACGTGGGGTTGACCGACGCGGTGGAACTCGGCTGGCGTCTGGCCGCGGCGATAGCCGGCGGGGCGCCCCCGGGGCTGCTCGACAGTTACGACCTGGAGCGGCGGCACGCGGCGACACGGACGGAACTGGCCGCCCGCGCTCAGTCCGCGCTGCTCGCACCCGGTGAGGATGTCAGCGCGCTGCGGGTGGTGTTCGGTGAGTTACTCGCCGACGAATCCGCGGTCGGGCGGGTGGCCGCGTTGATCGCCGGTACCGATGTGCGTTACGACATGGGCCTCCCGGACCCGCATCCGCTCGTCGGTTACAGCGCCCCGGACCTCACGCTGCGCACCGCACACGAAACCGTGCGGTTGGCCGAACTGCTCCGGGACAGTCGGCCGTTGCTCGTGGACCTCGGGGGCGAGGGGGCATGGGCCGCGGCGCTGCACGATCTTCCGAGCCGGGTCGCGGTGGTCGTGGCCCGGACCGAGGACACCGCGGCGACCGCGCTGCTGATACGCCCCGACGGCCGGGTGGCGTGGGCGACCGGATCGCCGCCCACTCGTGAGGAGTCGTCCGAATTGCGTTCGGCGCTGACCCGCTGGGTCGGCACCGAGACGCCGGAACAGATCGTCACGCCGGAGGGGAGTGCGAGTCGCTAGTTGTATGAGGCCAAGACGTTGGTTACGCCTGCGCGTAGTCGCCGGGCCGGCGGTTGGCCTCCAGCTGCACCGTGGGGCCGGTGGTAGTTGTAGTGGATGTTCCAGACGCCGAGGGCATCTCGGCGTTGATCCTCCGAGGCCCAGCAACGGACGCAGAGGAACTCTTCGGCGATGATCCGGTTGTAGCGCTCCACCTCGCCGTGGTGGCGAGGCGTGTACGGCGTGATGCGCTGGTGTCGCGCCTCGAGCATGGCCCGGGCGAACGTGCCGGCGCGGTAGCAGGCGCCGTCGTCCGTGACGATGCGTTCGATCCCGACGATGCCGTGGGCTGCGAACCAGGCCCTGGCTCGGTTCGATGTGGACCCTGTGTCCCGGACGGCGAGCGGTGACCTTCTGCGGTTCCCGGTTGAGGTCGCCGTGGGGATCGATGAAATGGCGTTCCTAGTGCCAGGGATCGAGGGCAAGCTTGCCCCGGGTCTGGCCCGCTTCCAGTTGCTGGAGCACCGCCGGTCCTTCGGCCAAAGGATGCACGCGTGGGGTGCCGGGCGGGTAGACGCCGTGGGCGATGAGAGCCTCGATCTCGACGAGCAACGACTGGTAGATGGACGGGGCCGCGACCGCCATCGCGCCGATGTGCAGGCCTTTGATCTGAACCTGATGGGTGAAGACCAGGTCGTGTGTCGTCAGATCGGCGTCACCGGAAGCGGCTCCGAATACGACGATGCGTCCGGTGAAGGGCTTGGTAACCGACAGGCTGGCCGCGAACGTGGCCTGGCCCACCGATTCCAGGACCAAGTCGACCCCGCCGGTCAGGCGGGTGATCTCCGCAGCCAGGTCGGGGCGGCGGCTGTCCAGCACCTCGTCGGCGCCGAGGGCTTTGACGGTGTTGTGCTTCTCCGGTGAGGCCGCGGCGATCACGCGTGCGCCGTAGTGGCGGGCGAGGCGGACGGCAGCCTGCCCGACGCCGCCGGCCGCGGCATGAACGAGCACCACCTCGCCCGTCTTGATCTCGCCCAGCGGCTTCAGAGCCGCCAAGGCGGTAGCCCAGTTCAGGACCAGGCCCAGGGCTTCGGCGTCGCTCCAGCCGGATGGCACGGGAAGCGCACCCGCGGCCGGCATAGTCATGTACTGCGCGAAGGCGCCCGGGCCGGCTCCGACGACGTGGGTGCCGAGCGGCAGCGGATTCTCGACGTCCGGGCTGATCTCCACGATCTCGCCGGCTCCCTCGAAGCCCGCCACATAGGGTGCTTGCGGGCCTCCTCCGTAGGTGCCATGGGTCTGCATGACATCGGCGAAGTTCACCCCGGCGGCGCCGACGCGGATCAGGTACTCGCCGGGCCCCGGGGTAGGGCGGCGGTGATCCGTTGCCAGAGTCAGATCCTTCGGTCCCCGGTTCGATCGCTGGACCAGTGCTCGAACGGTCTGCTCGGCGGTGTGCTGCTGCTTGTTGATCTCCATGCACCGAACGTAGGAACCTCACACTTACGTCAAGGTCAAGTCGCTGTCAGCGATCAGTACCGCGGGCCTCTCGCAGGTAGGCATCGAGTGCCGCTTGCTGGTCGCTGAGAAGGGCGATGCGAGCAGCGAGCCGGTCGCGATAACCCTGCACCTCGTGCAGGAACTCCGCGCACACCAATTCGGTGCCGGTATCGGATCCGTCGGTGAGGCCGGGCAGAATCTCCCTGATCAACCGCACGGACAGCCCGGACTCCAGCAGCGAGCGGATGACGAGCACCCGGTCGATCGTGGACTGGCAGTAGTCACGGAACCCATTGCTGAAACGCCCAGGGACGATCAAGCCCTCGTCCTCGTAGTGCCGCAACGACCGCGCACTCACACCGCTGAACTTGGAAGCCTCGCCGATCTTCATACCAGCAGCCAACGTCCAGGAGCACCGCAACCTTCCGGCGCTCGCTGCGATGAGTCGACGACCTACTCAGGCGCCGACAACCTCATGTCCCGCAACAGCTAGTGCCCAGCAGCGGTGGCCGGGACCGCCTTCTCCCGTGCGGTTCGGCCCTGGTCGAGAGGTCAGGCGAGACCGAACAGGCCGGCTGCGTTGTGGTAGCAGACCCGCCTCAGCCACTCGTCGCCGAGGTCGAGTCGTTCCAGCGCGTGCACCGCATGGCGGTACGGGTAGGGGATGTTCGGGAAATCGCTGCCGAACAGGATCCGATCGCCGTGGTCGGTCAGGCGCTGCCGGCCGGCCATGGGGAACGGGATATCGGCCTCGGCGAAATCGGTGAACGCCATGGTGGTGTCCAGCCGTACCCCCGGATAGCGGTCGGCGAGGTCGAGGAATTCCTGGTACTCCGGCATGCCCATATGCGCCACGATCAGCGGCAATCGCGGGAACCGCCGGAGCACCGCGGCGATCGGGCCGGGCCCGGTGAACGCGCCGGGCGCCGGGCCGGAACCGCAGTGGATCACGGTGGGCACGCCCGCATCCTGGAGGACGCCCCAGACCGGATCCAGCAACGGGTCCCGGGGGTCGTACGCGCCGACCTGGATATGTGATTTGAAGACCCGGGCGCCCTGATCCACTGCGGCCGGAACGTATTCGGCGGCACCCGGTTCGGGGAAGAAGGTCGCGGTGTGCAGGCACTCGGGAACGTCGGCGGCGAATTTCGCGGTCCACTCGTTGAGCCAGGCCGCCATATCCGGCCGGTGTGGATACACCAGTGCGGTGAAGGCGCGAATCCCGAAGCGGCGCAGGGTATCCAGCCGCACCGATTCCTCGTCACGGTAGGTGATGGGCCACGGCCGGCCGGTCAGCGGCCCGGCGTCGTCGAAGTACGCCCAGACCTTGCGCAGCACCTGGTGCGGCATGAAATGGGTGTGTACGTCGATCATCCCGGGCAACCCCAGCCGCGTCCGGAACTCCGCCAGATACGCCTCGTCGGCCGGAACCTCGGATTCTGCGGAGGTGCTCACATTCGTACTCCTCGACGAGTCGGTCGGCCGGTCAGCGTGGCGGGGTGACGACATCGCCGCGAAGTTCGCCGGGATACCGGGCACGGGCATAGTCGCCGATCCGGGCGATCATGCGATCGAAGAATTCGCCCGGATCGGTGCCGACGACGATATCGGCATTGGGTGCTCGCCCCCACATCCCCGCCCAGTCGGCGACGGTCGTGGCGCGGGTGAGAGTCCCGGCCAGCTCGACGTCCACGGTCGCGGGCCGGGTGCGGGCCAGCGTCGGGTCGAGGGCGACGGCCGCGGCGAACGGGTCGTGCATATGGGCGAGGTAGCCGAGGTCGTAGCCGTCGTGGAAATCGAAATAGAAGCGGACCGCGTCGGTCAGCTGCTTGATGATCGGATTGCTCGCCGCGGACCGGGCCCGGGGCGGATCCGCGGGGGACACCGTCTCGATCGGACGACTGCCGGCGCGTTCGGCCAGCCGGACCAGGTGGGCGGGCCGCATCTCGATGGATTCGGTGATATCGAGTGGGCAGACGATCGGGCGGCGATCCGCCGGGGCGGCGGAGAACGCGTCGAAGACGATTTTCGCGGCCTCGGGATCGACGTGGATATTCCACTCGTTGGTCGGTGTCGTGTTCCCGGGGTGGTTGAACGCCCCGCCCATGACCACGAGCCGGCGCAGCAGCCGAGGGAGTTCTGGTTCCTCGCGCAATGCCAGGGCGAGGTTGGTGAGCGGTCCGGTGCACAGTCCGATCAGCTCTCCCGGCTGCTGCCGGGCCAGGTCCACCCACATCCGGGCCGCGGTGCGCGACGATATCGATCGCGTGGGGGCCGGGAGTTCGGCGTAGCCGACCCCGTGCGGCCCGTGGGTGTCCTCGGTGGTGCGCAGCGGAATCTCCAGGGGATCCGCCGCACCGAGCGCGACCTCGATCTCCGGCGCTCCGGCAAGGTCGAGCCAGGCCAAATTGTTGATCGCGACCTGTGCCGCGGGCACGTTGCCGGCGGTGGAGGCGATACCCGCTATCTCTGCCTCGGGGCTGGCGAGGAGATAGAGCAGGGCCAGAGAGTCGTCCACTCCGGTGTCCACGTCCACGATGATCCGCTGCCGCACGCTACGACCCTATCGAGGTGGGCCGCGGGCGATCCGGCGCGGGTCATGTCACGTGACATGACCCGCGCCGCGGACGGCCGTTCAGTCGCGGGTGGGCCAGTAGTTGTCGGTCGCGGGCCGCCGGGACAGCGCGCCGCCGCCTCCGCCCACTTCGGTGAGCCCCAGGTGGAACAACATGCCCACCGTCATCAGGCTGACGCCGACGATCAGCGGGGTCAGCAGCTGGGCCGCTCCGGCGCCCGACGGCGCCATCTGGTGGTGTTCGCCCACATGCATCGCGTACATCCCGGTGTAGTGCATTCCGGCGACGGCCACACCCATCGCCAGGGCGGCGCCGACGGTGGCCAGGGTGCCGCGCACATTGAGGGTGAACCAGAGTGCCGCGGTCGCGGCGATCACCGCGATCACCAGGGAGAGTGCGACGGTCGCCCAGTCGTAACCGAGCTCGACATCGGTCTTCATGGCGTACATGCCGGCGTAGTGCATGGCGCCCACGCCGATTCCGGTGACCACTCCGCCGACGAGCAGGCTCTGCCCACCGAGTCTGCGCTGCTGGGCCAGGCACAGTCCGAGCCACACCACGATCATGGCGATGACCGCGCTGACGAGGGTCACCGGTACGTCGTATTTGATTGCCGCGCCGTTGATCCGGAAGCCGAGCATGGCGATGAAATGCATGACCCAGATGCCGGTGCCGCCGATGGCGACCGAGGCCGCGATGAGCCAGCCGTCGAACGGCGATCCGCTCCGGACGCGGCTCATGCACCGTAGGCCGAGCAACGATCCGGTGAACGACATGACATACGCGACCACGGGGGTGAGCCAGCCATGGCTGAAGTGGTCGATCTCCACCGGTGGACCTCCTCGCTGGGGTGGAATACCGCCCCCGCAACAGCGGAACACGAGCATTCCAGAATGGTGAACGTGCAGGAGGTGAATTTAAAGGAGTCATGTCATAAAAAACAAGAGCCGCAAAAAGGACATCGGCGCACCTGTGACATGAGTGCGGCGCGGTATCGATCCGACGGGCCACACGTGACGGCCGCCATAGTACCGGGTGGGCTGCTATCCATTCTGGCAATCGATCGGCATCGGCGCGTCCGGTACGGCCGTGGCGCCCAACGCATGCCGGGTCGGCGCTATCGTGCCGGCACCCCGGATGCGGGAGCGGTCCGCGCGGCGCGGCGCGCGAACCGTCGAGATCGTGCGGATGCCGTGCCTCCGCTGGTACGCGGAGCCGTGTTACCGGTTGCGCTGTGCGTCATCTGTCGTGGGCGTAGGCTTCGATCAACTCGAAGGAGACCCATGCCTGGCACATCCAGCCGCCACACGCCCGTCGATCACGAACTTCCCGAGTCCGAACTGGCCGAATTCGCCGAGATCCGCAGTGCCGAACGCGCCGAGGCCGCTCGCCGCAGCGCGGTCGCCGCCCGGATCGTCGCCGGCCACTCCACCGATGCCGCCGACTGCCAGAACCTGTTGGCGATGCTCGGCCTCGACGCGGAAGCGGGCAAGCTCGCCGGTCTCCAGACCTGATCCGGGTGGCGTGCACGGCCCGGGGTGGCGGCGGACGGTGTCCGCCGCCCCGGCACGTACCCTCGTGCCATGCCCGTCACGGCACTGCGCAGCGATGACCACACCGAATGCCGGCCCGATCACCTCGACGAACTCGTCGAACTGATCGGCGGCCGGCCGGTGGTGGTACTGACCGGCGCCGGGATCTCCACCGACAGCGGGATCCCCGACTATCGCGGCCCCGGCTCGCCGCCGCGCAATCCGATGACCTACCAGCAGTTCGTGGGCGATCCCCTTTTCCGCCAGCGGTATTGGGCGAGGAACCACGTGGGCTGGCGATACATGGACGCCGCCCGCCCGAACGCGGGCCATCGCGCCCTGGCCGAACTGGAGCGCCGCGGTGTGGTCGCCGGTGTGATCACCCAGAACGTCGACCTCCTGCACACCAAAGCGGGCAGCCGGCGGGTGATCGACCTGCACGGCAGCTACGCCCAGGTGCGTTGTCTGGACTGCGGGGCGCGGATATCCCGAATGGCTCTCGCCGACCGGATGGAGCAGGCGAATCCGGGTTTCGCGGCGACCTCGGTGACCGGGCTCGAGGTGGCGCCCGACGCCGATGCCGTGGTCGAGGACACCAGTGGTTTCCAGATGGTGGACTGCCTCCGGTGCGGCGGGATGTGGAAGCCCGATATCGTCTACTTCGGTGAAAGCGTGCCGCCCGAACGAGTCGCGGCCGCCTACGAACTGGTGGATGCCGCCGAGGTGATCCTCGTGGCGGGATCCAGTCTGACGGTCCTGTCGGGCCGGCGTTTCGTGCGCCGGGTCGCCCGCAACGGCGGCACGGTCCTGATCGTGAACCGCGGACCGACCCGCGGCGACGAGCTCGCCACCCGGCGCCTGGACGCGGGCTGTTCGAGCGTTCTGTCCGCGCTGGCCGATCGCTACCGGGATCACGCCGCGTCATCGCGGACCGATCGGGCCGGATCCGCGTAGGCTCCCCGGGCATGCGCAGCACAGTCATCGCCGTGCACACCGGCGGGACCGAGGTGGTCCGCGACATCACCCCCGAATGCACGGCGTTCGCGCAGGACGCGGGCGGTGACGGGCTCTTGCACATCTTCGTCCCGCACGCGACCGCCGGCGTCGCGATTCTCGAACTGGGCGCCCACAGCGATGCGGACCTGCTGGCCGCATTGCGCGACCTGCTGCCGGCCGATGATCGGTGGCGGCACGCGCACGGCTCCCGCGGGCACGGGCGCTCCCATGTGATGCCCGCGTTCATCGCCCCGTACGCGATCGTTCCGGTGCTCGACGGCACACCCGCGCTGGGTACCTGGCAGTCCATCGCGCTGGTCGATCTCAATGTCGACAATCCGGACCGTGCGGTGCGGTTGTCGTTCCTGACCTCTGCGGGGTGAGTCCGGCCGCCGGGTAACGTCGGCGGTATGAGCAGCCTCGGAGTCGCGATCATCGGGTACGGGCTGGCCGGTTCGGTTTTCCACGCGCCGCTCGTCGCCGCCGAACCGCGGTTGCGGGTGGCCGCGGTGGTCACCGGTTCGGCCGAACGCGCGGCGCAGGCACGGCGTGAGCATCCGGGGGTGCGCGTGCTGCCCGACGCCGACACCCTGTTCGCCGATCTGTCCGATATCGACGTGGTCGTGGTGGCGACGCCCAATCGGACGCACGCGGCGCTCGCGCGGCGGGCATTGGCCGCCGGGGTCGCCGTGGTGGTGGACAAACCGTTCGCGGTGACCTCCGCCGAAGCCGAAGACCTGCTCCGCTTCGCAGAGGAAACGGGGCAGCTGCTGACCGTTTTCCAGAACCGGCGCTGGGACGGTGATTTCCGGACGGTCGGCCGGCTCGTCGCCGACGGTGCGCTGGGCCGGGTGCGTCGGTTCGAATCGCGCTTCGAACGCTGGCGTCCGGTACCCAAGGGCGGCTGGCGCGAGACGGGCGGCCCGGCCGACGCCGCCGGGATCCTCTACGACCTCGGCAGTCATCTGGTCGACCAAGCGCTCACGCTGTTCGGTCCCCCGGCCACGGTCTACTGCGAACTGGATATCCGCCGGCCCGGCCTGCGCACCGACGACGATATGTTCCTCGCCGTCACGCATGCCGGCGGCGTGCGCTCCCACCTCTGGGCGAATGCGGTGGCGCCACTGCTCGGACCGCGGTTCCGGGTGCTCGGCGACCGGGCCGGGTACGAAGTCCACGGTCTGGACCCTCAGGAGGCCGCGTTACGGGCCGGGCGCCGCCCGGGCGACGGACAGCCGTGGGGGGTCGTGCCCGCCGCGGACTACGGCGTACTCGGCGCCGGATCCGAGTCGGCGCCCTGTGCCACCCTGCCGGGCGAATATCTCGCCTTCTACGCCGCCACGGCCGCCGCGATCCTGGACGGTGCGCCCCCGCCCGTCGATCCCGCGGACGCGGTGCCGACACTGCGGGTGCTCGAGGCGGCGCGGGAATCCGCCGCGTCCGGTGTCGTCGTCCGCCTCTGAACCGCTTCGTTTCGAGATGCACGGGAGTGGGAGACCCAGCTCCGGTGTGCGTGTGATGCCGACAGCCTGTTCCGCACCGGGCGGCACGGCGGCCGGGGGATCTTCTCGAACACTTCTCATGGGGTGCGCCGGAGAGTGATGATGGTGTCATGGCCGCACCGACTCCCGCTGTACCCGCCTCCGGCGTCCGGAACCTGCTCCGCACCTGTCCGCTGTGCGAAGCGGTCTGCGGGCTGGAACTGACGGTCGACGCGCAGGACCGGGTCACCGGTGTGCGCGGGGACAAGAAGGATCCGTTCAGCGGTGGATTCCTGTGCCCGAAAGGCGCCAGTTTCGGGCAGCTCGACGGCGACCCCGACCGGATCACCGAACCCATGATCCGCGACCGCGCCACCGGCGCGTGGCGAACCGCGGGCTGGGCGGAGGCCTTCGATCTGATCGCCGCGCGCATTCCGGCGGTACAGGCCGAACACGGCAAGCAGGCGGTCGCGCTGTACCTGGGCAACCCGAACGCGCACACCGTCGCCGGAACCCTGTACGCACCGGCGGTGATCCGGGCGCTCGGCACCAAGAACGTGTTCTCCGCGAGCACCGCCGATCAGATGCCCAAACAGCTGGCGTGCGGGCTGCTGTTCGGTGACCCGCTCGCTGTCCCGGTCCCCGATCTGGACCGCACCGAGTACATCCTGATGCTGGGAGCCAACCCGCTCGAATCGAACGGTTCGCTGTGCACCGCGCCCGATTTCCCCGGCCGATTGCAGGCACTGCGCGCACGTGGCGGCCGCCTCGTCGTGGTGGATCCGCGCCGGACTCGCACCGCCGCCCGCGCCGATGAGCATGTGTTCGTGCGGCCGGGCACCGATGCCTACCTGCTGTTCGGCATCGTGCACACGTTGTTCGCCGAGGATCTCGCCGATATCGAAGTCGAGGTCACGGGACTCGGCGAGCTGCGGGGCGCGGCCGCTGAATTCGATCCGGATACCGTGGCCACCCACACCGGTGTTCCCGCCGACACCGTGCGGCGTCTGGCCCGTGAGCTCGCGGCGGCCCCGACCGCGGTGGTGTACGCCCGGATCGGTACCTGCACCGCCGAATTCGGCACGCTCACCCAGTGGCTGGTGGACGCGATCAATGTGCTCACCGGCAATCTCGATACGCCGGGCGGCGCCATGTTCGCGACCGCGGCCGCCCGCGGGATCGTGCGGACCAAGCCGTTCCGGCCGGGGCGCTGGCGCAGCCGGGTGCGCGAACTTCCCGAGGCAATGGGCGAATTGCCGGTGGCGACCCTGATCGACGAGATCACCACCCCGGGCGAGGGGCAGGTCCGCGCGCTGATCACCGCGGCGGGCAACCCGGTGCTGTCCGCACCCAGCGGTGCCCGGCTGGACGCGGCATTCGCCGGTCTGGACTTCATGGTCAGTCTGGACTGCTACCTCAACGAGACCACCCGGCACGCGGATGTGATCCTGCCGCCGCCGCGTCCGGTCCAGTCACCGCATTACGATTTCGCGCTGCTGAATTTCGCCGTCCGCAACTATGCGCGTTACTCGCCGCCGCTCGTGCCGCTGGGGGACCGGCCGTCGGAGGCGGCGGTCTATGTCCGGCTGGCCGCGGCGGTCGGCGGGCTGCCGCACAATCCGGCGCCGGACTACGATCCGCTGGCGGCCTTCGACGAACTCGTCATCGACACCACATTGCGGCAGGCCGGTCTGGCGCAGCGGCGTCCCGAACTGACCGGGAGCACGAGCACCGAGCAGCGCCTGGATCTGATGGTGCGACTGGGCCCCTACGGCGAGTGGAACGGCGGCGACCTGAGTCTGCGCACACTGCTGGACAACCCGCACGGAATCGACCTCGGCGCGCTGCGGCCCCGGCTGGCCGAAGTCCTGCGCACCGCGTCCGGCAAGGTCGACCTCGCGCCGGAGCTGCTGCTGGCCGATATCGGCCGGCTGCGCGCCGGGTCGGCGGCCGTACCAGCGGATCTCGTCCTGATCGGCCGACGCCATCTGCGCTCCAACAACAGCTGGATGCACAATGCCCCCCGGCTGGTCGGTGGAACCAATCGCTGCACGCTGCAGATCCATCCCGACGATATCGCCCGCCTCGGCCTGGGGGAGCGGGCGCTGGTGAAGTCGGCGGTCGGTTCGCTGACTGTTCCGGTGGAGGCGACCGATTCGATCATGCCGGGGGTGGTGAGCCTGCCGCACGGATGGGGTCATACGACCAGCTCCCAGCAGGTGGCGCGGGAGAACCCGGGTGTCAACGTCAATGTGCTGACCGATGATTCGATCCTGGATGTCCCGTCCGGTAACGCGGTGTTCAACGGTGTCCCGGTGTCGGTGACCCCCGCCTGACGACCGCGGCCCGCGGGATTCTCAGCGGTAGGCATCAGCGGCCGGAGCCGTGGGACGAGGGTCAGCCGCCGCCGGGATGGGGATACATGAGCGGTGCGAGATAGCGTCGGGCGAAGGCCCGGGCCGCCTCGGTGTCGCCGAGCGGCAGCACGCCGCGCGGGTTGGAGATGAAGGAGACGGTGAGCCGGACGAACAGTTCGGCCACCACCTCCGGGTCGAAGCCGCCGAGTTCACCGCGGTCCTGCCAATAGGTCAGGAACTGGGCGACCAGGCCGCGTCCCTGCTGGATCACGTCATCGTCGGTGAGGAAGTCGGCGAGCTGTCCGGCGCCGCCCGATACGCGCAGGCTTCGGGTGAGCAGTTTGGGCGCGGTGGCCTCGCCGACGAACGCGGCGAACATATCCGCCAGTGCGCCGACCGGTCCCGCCGAGCGGTGCATCGCGTCGGCCACGATCATCGCCAGCCGCTGCGATTCCGCCATCAGCGCGTATCGGACCAGCGTGGATTTCGTGCCGAAGCGGCGGTAGACCGTCGCGACGCCCACTCCCGCTGTCTCGGCGATCCGCACCATGGTCGTCTCCTCGAAACCTTGGGCGGCGAAACATTCGCGCGCGGCATCGACGATCCTGCGCGATCTGGTGTCCAACTGCTGCAGTTCGGTCCACTGCGCAGCGGTCGTTTCCATTCGGGTCAGCCTACCGGCTCGATACCGGGGCGGGGGCGGCGCGGGGACCGGGCGGGCGCGCTGAACCGTGGATGGAACGGTGGCCGAATGATAGAATGAAGGCTCTGTATCTATCATTTCTGTTTCTTCTTCCCGCCCGAGGTGACGAGATGGCGACCCACGCAACGGAGCGCACCGCCGAAGAGTCGACCGACCCCCGAGTCCGGCCCGAGGTACTACGCGAATTCCGCAAACATTCCGGCAGCGTCCTGGCCGGCGTCTTCGCCGGGGCCGCCTTCGACCAGGTGGCGCTGGTTCCGGTCGCCGCCGCCGTCGACCGGACCGGCCGGTTCGACCGGAACTTCGCTGATCGCGGCGTACGCAGCGGCGTCTCGGCGATGATCGCGCTCTGGGGCGATTCCGACGACCGGCGGGCCGAAGCCGAATGGCTCAAGCTGCGGCACCGCGAGGTGCGCGGATCCGGTACCGCGGCATTCGGCGAGGTCAAGTACAGCGCCCTGAATCCGTTCAGCTGGAAATGGATTGCGGTGAGCGGCATCTTCGTCGTGCTCAATACGTTCACCTACTGCACGGGCACAGACCTGCGTCCGGAGGAAGAGGAGGCGGCCTATCAACAGTTGCGTGCGGCCTTCGCGGATCTCGAACTCCCCAGTGCCGGCGGGAAACTCCCCGCCGATCTCGCCGAGGCTCGTGCGTATTACGACCAGATGGCGACGCAGGAACTGGCCGAGAACCCTTTTCTCGTACAGAAGTTCGCCGATCTGACGAAGCTGCCGCTACCCACTCTCGGGTTGCCGTCGCTGGCCCGCCGGGCGCTGACACCCATGTGGCTGCTGGTTCGTCCGGTGGCCGGACATGTGATCCAGGTCTGTTCTTCCAAAGCGCTGCATCCCGCCGTGCAGCAGCTCACCGGATTCGAACTCGTGCCGCGCCACGATGTGGAATTCGCGCTCTACGTCCGATTATTGCAGCTGGCATGGCGTGTTCTGCCCGACATGCTGCTGATGCAACCCCTGGCGTACAACCGCTTCCAATACGAGAAGCTCGTGGCCGTCTGCCGCAGCTATGGTCTCGAATCCTTCGCGGTGCCCGCCGACCGGCACTGACCCCATCCGCCGGCTGTCCGCACGCCGTGCGCCGAGCGCGGTGGGTGTCGCGAGTCAGCGCTGTCCGGCCCGGAGGAAGCGTCCGGTGCGAGTGGCGCCGAGGGTCGAGTCGGCGGTGCCGTCACCGAACACGTAGTGCCCGCCGATGTACACCGCCGACACCGCGGCGTCGTTGCGGTTCACCATGCGTTCCAGGCCGCCGTACTGAGCCACCGGGCTCTCGGCGTAGGCGTCGAGCGAATCGTCGAGCCCGGCGGGATCGACGACGACCAGATCGGCGCGGTCGCCCTCACGGAGGCGGCCCGCGTCGATGTCGTACCAGTCGGCGAGCTCGCCGGTGAGCCGGTGTACCGCGCGTTCGAGCGAGATGACCGGTTCACCCGCCTGTTCGGCGCGATACATCCGGCGCAGGAACCGGAGCCCGAAGTTGTAGAAGGCCATGTTCCGTAGATGCGCGCCCGCGTCGGAGAATCCGAGCTGGATACCGGGGTGCGCGGCGAAGCGGTCCAGGATCTCGGGCCGATGGTTGGAAATGGTGGTGCGCCAGCGCAATTCGGTGCCGTGTTCGAGCACCAGATCGAGGAACGCGTCCACCGGGTGCAGCCCACCGCGGTCGCGGCCGACCTGCCCGAAGGTCTGGCCGACGACCCCTTGGTCCGGGCAGCTCACGATCTCGGCGTCGAAGAAGTCGCGGTGCCAGACCCGCAGCCCGAACTTCGCGTCGTAGTCCTTGCGGAACCGGCGGCGATAGTTCTCGTCGGCGAGTAGCGTGTCGCGTTCCACCCGGTCGGCCAGGTGCAGAGCCGCCGCACCGGAGCCGAACTCCTCGAAGATCACCAGGTCGATGCCGTCGGCGTAGACCTCGAACGGCACCGGGAGATGCTGCCAGCGGAAATTACCGCCGAGCGCGTTCACCAGGCGCGCCAATGTGCCGATGAGGACGACCGCGAAGGGGTTGGCCTTGATGTCGGCGGCGGACAGGAGAGTGGTCTTCAATCTCTTGCGCCCGATGCCCAGGCTGCTGAAGATCATCGCCCCGAGGCTGCGCGGCGAGGTGATGTCCGGTCCGCCCTGCAGAACCCGCCCGCGCCGGCGCAGGATCGCGTTGAGACGGCGCCGCTCCTTTGCCCGGGCGTAGGTGGAGGGCAGGGTGCGGGACCGGCAGGTCTCACCGTCGACCTTGTCGAACAGCAGCTGCTGCGCCGACAGCCCGAGGAATCCGGCGTCGAGTGCTTCGTGCAGCGCCGCTTCCATATCGGCCATCTCCGCGCGGCTGGGCCGCACTTTCTTTCGGGTGGCCCGATCCAGTCCGAGCCGAGCTGTCCGGATATCCGAATGACCCAGCATGGCGGCGATATTCGGTCCCAGCGGCAACTGTTCGAGCGCGGTCACGTACTCGCTCGCCGAGCTCCAGGTCTTCGTATCGGCGAGGGTGTCGATGACATGACCGCGCGGAATGGCCTCGACGCGGCCGAAGATATCGCCCGCGCCGGTGGGGTCGATGTGCACGGTGGACAGCGAGCACGAACCGAGGAGGACGGTGGTGATGCCGTGCCGGACCGACTCCGCGAGCGCGGGGGATTTCAGCACCTCGATGTCGTAATGGGTGTGGATATCGATCATCCCCGGCAGCACCCATTTTCCTGCGGCGTCCACCACGTCCGGGCAGCCGGTTTCGTCGAGGGGCTCCGCGGAGACGGTGACGACCCGGTCGCCGCGTATTCCGAGATGGCGCACAGCGGAACGCGCCCCGGTGCCGTCGAACCAGCGGCCACTCTTGATGATCGTGTCGTAGCTCACAACCCCATTGCAACTGGTCATATGACCCGGAGTCAAGGGGGCGGGGTCGCCGGGCGGGGGACCACCCGGCGACCGGCGCTCAGCTGGTCCGGACCTCGCTGCGGTCCTCGCTCCACAGGGTGTGGTACTTGCCCTCGGCGTCCACCCGCTCGTAGGTGTGCGCGCCGAAGAAATCGCGCTGCGCCTGGGTGAGTGCGGCCGGGAGGCGCTCGGCGCGCAACGCGTCGTAGTAGGACAGCGAGGAGGCGAAAGCCGGGACCGGGATCCCCAGCAGCGTCGCGGTCGCGACCACTCGGCGCCAGCTGTCGATCGCCGTTTCGATCGCGTTGCGGAAGTAGGGGGCCAGGATAAGGCTCGGCAGCGCCGGATCGTTCTCGTAGGCTTCCTTGATCCGGTTCAGGAAGCGGGCGCGGATGATGCAGCCGCCGCGCCAGATGGTGGCGAGATCACCGGGGTGCAGATCCCAGCCGTATTCGGCGCTGCCCGCGGCGATCTGATCGAACCCCTGGGCGTAGGCGACGACCTTGGACGCGTAGAGGGCCTGCCGGATGTCCTCGGTGAACTGCGCGATATCGGTGGGCTTGGCAGCCAGTTCGCCGGAAGCCAGACCCTGGGCGGCCGCCCGCTGGCCGCGCGAACCCGACAGCGCCCGCGCGAAGACGGCCTCGGCGATACCGGTCACTGGGACCCCGAGATCGAGCGCGGATTTCACTGTCCAGCGGCCGGTGCCCTTCTGCTCGGCGGCGTCCACGATCACATCGACCAGAGGCTTACCCGTCCTGGCGTCGACCTGCTGGAGTACTTCGGCGGTGATCTCCACCAGGTAGCTCTCCAGGTCACCGGAATTCCACTGGGTGAAGATATCGGCGATCTGCTTCGGGTCCAGGTCCAGCGCGGCCCGGAAGAGGTGGTAGGCCTCGCCGATCAGCTGCATATCGGCGTACTCGATACCGTTGTGCACCATCTTCACGAAATGCCCGGACCCGTCGGGGCCGATATGGGTGCAGCACGGGGTGCCGTCCACCTGGGCGGCGATGGACTCCAGCAGGGGGCCCAGCGATTCGTAGGATTCCGCGGGACCGCCCGGCATGATGGACGGGCCGTTGAGCGCCCCCTCCTCGCCGCCGGAGATCCCGGCGCCGACGAAGTTCAGCCCGCGGGCGCGCAGCGCTGCCTCGCGGCGAATGGTGTCGGTGTAGAGGGCGTTACCACCGTCGATGATGATATCGCCGGTCTCCATGGCGTCGGCCAGTTCCTCGATCACCGCGTCGGTGGCGTCACCGGCCTTCACCATGATGAGAACACGGCGCGGCTTCTCCAGGGCGGCGACGAACTCCGCGACGGTTTCGGTGCGGACGAAATCACCGTCGTCGCCGTGCGCGGCGAGCAGCGCATCGGTTTTGGCGACGCTGCGATTGTGCAGTGCCACGGTGTACCCGTGCTTGGCGAAGTTGCGGGCGATATTGCTGCCCATCACCGCCAAGCCGGTGACCCCGATCTGTGCGCGCGCTGTGGAGGACGCCATCAACCAGCTCTTTCGTTCGACAGTTCCAACATTTCGGCGGGTTCCACCGTTGCCGCGGTGATCGGTGGAGACCGTCCGCGAGCACAACGACTGCCCTGTGTCATTTCTACCGGGTGACGCTTCGCGCGCGTGCGCAGACCCGCCGACAACGGTCCGGGGCGGTCCGGGTGCGCGGAGACGCCGCGGTCCGCCGCCACCCCCTACGGAGCACGCCGGGGCGGCTCGTGACGATCTCACGCCGCGCCGAGTAGTGCTCGCGCGCAACGGAATGAGAGGTTTCGCCCACGCCGGATCGGTGCGGCGTGTCGGCGCCGCCGGCCGTTGTGTCGCGGTGCGAATGGGTATCCCGGGGATGTGCGGTACAAATATCTGTTCGCGGTGCTGGCCGCCGCGATGTCACTTGTCGTGATCTGTCCCGCCGCGGCCGACCCGGGTCCCCGGGTCGACGCGGAGAAGCCGCTGGGGGAACGGGCGGTCCAGATCGATGTGTATTCCCCCGCGATGAACCAGGTGGTGCGAAATCGGGTCATCCCGGCCGCGGACGGCGGTCCGGCGCCCACCGTGTACCTGCTGACCGGTATCGGCGGCGGAGCCGACGGTATCTCGTGGTGGGACGATACCGATGTCCGGCATTTCTTCGCGGACAAGAACGTGAACGTGGTGATGCCGATCGGCGGCGCCTACTCGATGTACACGGACTGGCTCACCGACGACCCCGCGGTGGGCCGCTCCCGGTGGCAGACCTATCTCACCGAGGAACTGCCCTCGGTGGTGGACGCGCGGTTCGGCACGACCGGCCGCAACGCGGTCGCCGGGGTGTCCATGAGCGGCGGTTCGGCGGTGGACCTGGCCATCCAGGCGCCCGGCCGTTATCAAGCGGTCGCGTCCTACAGCGGCTGCCCGTGGTCGGCGGACGCCGCGGGCGTCGCGATGGTGAGCGCGCAGGTGCTGCGCGGCGGAGGCAACCCCGGCAATATGTGGGGCGTGCCGGGGGCCGCGGGCTGGCAGATCCACGACGCGTTCCGGCACGCGCCGAGGCTGGCCGGGAAAACCGTCTATCTGTCCGCGGCGTCGGGCGTCCCCGGCGCTATCGACCGGGGCTGGGGGTTCCCGCCCGTGGAGGCCGTCGCCAGTGCCTGTACCGCGGCCTTCGCCGGTCGGCTCGGGCAACTCGGGATCGGGGCCGTGCACATCGACCGGCCCGCCGGTGCGCACACCTGGGGTCAGTTCGAATACGACCTGCACGACTCGTGGCCGCACCTGGCGCGGGCCATCGGTGCGTGATCGCCGGGTGCGGGTCTCGCCCGGGCACCGCCGTTGTCCCGGGAGAGCGTGCCGAGCGCGGCCGCCACGTATCGGCGATCATGGGAGCATGAAGGAATCACGGTGCACCCACTGTGCGGGCACCGACCTCGAGCCCGGCTTCCTGGAGGATCGCGGTGAGGGTTCCGCCGGGTATCTACGCTGGATCGAAGGACCGCTCGAGCGCGGAATCTTCGGTGGCGCCAAACGATTCGGGCGACCCCGCCGGGTGGTCGACGCCCACCGGTGTGTCGCCTGCGGTCATCTCGAACTGTTCACCCGTCCGGAACTGGAATGATCGGGCGTCCTCCGGACCGATGCGCCGCCGAAATATGAATCGGCACAGGGATTCGCCGCGGGCATAGCCAGATCACCGCGTATGGACGAGGATGAGCCGGAATCGGAAACGCTGACCCGGTGCTGGCCGGGACGGGGGTGTGCGGGTGTACGTGCGGCGAAACGGGACGGGCCGTCGGCGCGGCCGGGGTATGTGCTGATGGCGGCGGTCTGGGATCGTTTCCGCCTGTTCAATATCGGCGACCTGCTGGTGCATCGCGGGCGGAGCCTGCTTGCACTGACGGTGATGGCTGTTTCCGCGGCACTGCTGGTCGCGGTGTTCAGTATCTCCGGTTCGGTGACCGGTTCGGTGGACAAACTGGTCGCCGGTCTCGGCGGTGACGCCGTGCTCGAGGTCAGCGGGATCACCGACGCGGGCTTCGGACAGGACCTGCTCGGCCCGATCGCGGCGACCCCCGGCGTGCGCACGGCCGTGCCGATGCTGCGCGCGCAGACCGGCGCGGACGCCGACCGTGCCCTGCTGGTGGGGGCGGACGCCCGGATCGCCGAACTCGGCAGTTCACTCACCGGATCGTTCGGCGATCAGGCGCCGAAACTGCTCACCGTGCCCAACGGTGTGCTGACCGGAGCGGCCATGGGCTACCGGGAAGGAGAAACCTTCCCACTCGGAAACGGCACCGCCACAGTGGCCGGTGTCCTGGACGCCGACGGCGCCGGACAGCTCAACGGCGGCTATCTGGTGGCCACTACCCTGGCCACCGCCCAGAATCTCACCGGACGGGTCGGGCAGCTGGATTCGGTGCAGATCATCGCCGAGCCGGGCGCCGATACCGGCCGGTTGCGCACCACGCTGACCGATATCGTCGCCGGCCGGGCCGTGGTCGCCGATCCCGGATTACGGGCCGCGCAGGCCGGCGGCGCGGTGCTGATCATCCGCTATTCCACCTTGATGGCCGCGGCGGCGGCCCTCGTGGTCTCGGCATTCCTGATCTACAACGCCATGGCCATGGCGATCGCCCAGCGCCGCCCCACGCTGTCGCTGTTGCGGGCGATCGGCGGGCGGCGCGCTCCGATGGTGCGCGATCTGCTGGCCGAGGCGGTACTGGTCGGTGTGGTCGGCGGTATCGTCGGCGCGGGGGCCGGGATCCTGATGGGTCGCGTCGCCATCGGGCAGCTGCCCGCCGCGATCGTGCAGTCGGTCGAGGCACGCACCGAATACCAGGTGCCTGGATACGCCGTCCCGGTCGCGATCGGGTTGTGTGTGCTGGCGAGCGTGCTGGCCTCGGCCTTCGCGGCTCGCGCGGTGTACCGGGTGGAACCGATCGAGGCACTGGTTCCGGTGGGCGCGGCCGCTACCGACACAGTGCGACCGGCGCTGCGCTGGGCGGCGGTGGTGCTGGGCCTGGCCATGGTCGGGTCCGCGATCTACTCGGCCGAGAACGATTTCGGGCTGTGGTCGCTGACATCGATCTCGCTGTCCTTCGGGGCGGCGATCGTCCTGTGCTTCGCCGCGACCGGACCCATCGTGCGCGGAGCGGGTGCGATCGCCCGCTTGTTCGGCGGACCCGGCGCGCTCGGCGCGACCACTCTGGAACGTGCGCCGCGCCGGGTGTGGGCGACGGCGATGACCGTCCTCATCGGGGTATCGGCGGTCGTGTCCACCGGTAGCGCCACCCGGAATGTGGTCGATTCTGCGGGTGCGAGTTTCGAGAATCTGGCCACCACCGATTTCTGGGTGACTCCGGGATCCATGGCCCAGTTCCCGACGGGCCCGCTGCTGCCCGACGGCCTGGAGGAAGAGCTCGAGGCGTTACCCGGTGTGGCGGCGGTGAACCCGGCGCAGCTGGCGTTCGCCAGTATCGGCGCGGGGCGGGTGCTGCTGCAAGGGTTCCCGGCCGACGCCGACAACACCCGGCTCAGCTCGGAGATCACCCCGGAGGTGGGTCGCCGGCTCGTCACTGGGCAGGGTGTGGTGGTATCGCGCGATGTCGCACGGTCGCTGGGTGTGTCCGAAGGGGACACCGTGACCCTGCCGACCCCCACCGGCCGCCACGATGTACCCGTATTACAGGTGATCCCGTACTTTTCCGCGATCGCCGGCGTGGTCATGATGGATCTCGAACAGATGCGCACGTGGTACGAACGCCCGGGGGAGACCACCCTCGCGGTGGATCTCGCCCCCGGCGCCGATCCGGAAACCGTGCGGGCCGCGTTGCGCCGGGTAGTTCCCCCGGATCTCTACATCGATTCGGGGGACGAAGCCGTCGCGGCCACTTCGGGCAGCTTGCGGCAGGGGACCGCGCTGGCCACCAACATTCTCTGGATTGTGGTGCTGGTCGCCACCATCGCGCTGCTGAACACGCTGATGCTCTCGGTTCTGGACCGCCGCCGGGAGATCGGGGTGTTGCGCGCGATGGGAACCAGCCGGCGTTTCCTGCTCCGATCGGTGCTCGCCGAGGCGGCCGGGATCGGGGTGATCGGCGCCACCCTGGGCCTGCTGGTCGGGGCGGCGGTGCAGTATCTGTCCGCGATCGCCATCGGGCACGCGCTGACCATCGATGTGGTGTACGAGCCGAGTCCGCTGCTGGTCGTTTACGGTTCGGTGGCCCTGGTGCTCGCGCTGCTGGGGTCGGTGCCGCCCGCGCTGCGGGCCGCGCGGATGCCGATCGTGGAGGCGTTGGCCGTGGATTGACCGGGTGACCTACTCGCGTTCGCTCGCCGCGGCGCGAAGGATGCGGCCGAGCGCGGCGAGGTAGCGGTCCACTGATTCGTGCGCGACAGCGTTATCCGGATAGATCACGCTGATCGTCGTCTCGGTGGGCAGCCGGTTGATCCAAATGAGGGCCTCTTCGCTGGCCGCCCGGTTCCCGTACAGGCCGCCGCGGGCGATATCGAAATACTCGCTGCCCGCGAAATCGCGGGCGTCGACATAGGAGATCATCGGATTGGACCAGTTCGGCCCGACCGAGATCCCGCTGTCGGGCGGCACCAGTTCGAGCACCCGGTGGATGGTGGTCGTTGTGAGGCGCATCCCGTTCTCGTAGGCGCGCTGGGCCCGCGCCACTGTCCTTTCGAACGAAGCCCGTCCGCCGATCGGGAACGCCACCGGGACCAGGGCGACATACCAGCCGACGGAGGCCATCTCTTCGAAGGTCGTCCGGGTGTTGAGCGGGGTGATGCCGAAGTAGTAGTCGCTGTCGGTGAGTTCGCGTTCGGCGAGCGCCGCCCCGGCGAAGACCCCGCCCGCGAACTCACCGCCGTTGTCGCGGCACACCTTCTCGAACCGGGCGGCCTCGTCCTCGCCGAACAGGGGCACCGTGCGGTGGGCGCTGCGATCCGAGTCGCCGCCGCGCAGCCCCAGATCCAGTGGGAAAGAGGGGAGCTCACCGTCGTTGCCGCGGAGCAGCCGCAGCCAGGTACCGACCTCCGGCGAGGCGAGGGTGAGCTGGGCCGAGGCAGCCCGCTCCCGGGCACAGTACTGCGTATAGCTCGCCGGCAGCGGTATGGGCGGGATCTGCCCCCAGGCGTGCTTCGCGTACGAGCAGGCCAGGTCGAAGCACGAGATATGTTGTCCCACACCGTCGGTGTGCAAATGGTCCACGGCCAGGCACACGGTCGTGGATTCGGCGTGCGCGATCGTCCAGAAGGTGAAGCAGTCCCACTGCGGCGGCGGGGGTGTCTGTTTCTGTACGAGATCGCGGATCGACTCGGCGTTGTCGATATGGCCGTGGTCGACCGGAGCGAATTCGATCTGTTCCGGTTCGAGCAGGTGGCGCCGGATGGTGCCGTCGGATTCCGAGGAGAACCAGCTGCGGAACGTGTCGTGCCGCTCGAGGAACTCGTTGACCGCCCGGGTCATCGCGTCCTGATCGAGCACCGCGGGAACCTCCGCCGTGACCAGGCACAGTCCGGAGCCGCGGCAGCCGGCGCCGGCGTTGCGGTAGGCCTGGCGCAGATAGTGTTCCTGCTGATGTGACGGCGGCGCGGGATGGATCGGCGCCGCCGCCGCACCGGCCAGCGATTCGGGTGTCGCCACCCAGCTCACGACCCGGCCCGGTGCGGGATTCCATTCGTCGATGAGACCGAAATCGACCATCTCTCGTTCCTCAGTTCACCACCGGCGCGGGCGCCGGGCCGGAGCGGTCCGGCATCACTGCCGGTTCGGGTAGGGCCAACGTGACGGCGGCGAGCGCAACGGCCGCCACCGCGATCGCCGACAGCATGACGGTGCTGCCGCCCAACGTGTGGGCGCGGAAGAACACCGCGGACAGCAGCGCGAGACCGACACCGTTGCCGATCTGCTCGAGGGTGGGCAGCAGCCCGGAAGCCTCGGCCATCTGGCCGTCGTCGAGACCGGACAGCATGATGGGCTGGAGCGGCACCGCGAACACCCCCGCCCCGAACCCGCACAGCAGAACCGGTGCGGCACAGAGCATCATGTTCACCCTGCCGCCGGTGATGTTCACATAGGCGACGCCGAGGGCCACGCACGCCGCGAACAGCACCAGCCCGCCGGCGAGCGCCCGGATACCCCAGCGCTGAACCAGCGGGGGTGACAGCAGCGCGCCCGCCCCGGCGCCGAGCGCGAACGGGGTCATCGCGATCCCGGTGCGCAAGGGGGAGAAGTCCAGCACATCCTGCAAGGTGAGGGAGATGGCGAACACGAACGCGGTGAACAGTCCGAAGAACCCGGTGACCACGATCGATCCGACGGCGAAGCCGCGGTCACCGAACAGATCCAGTCGCACCAGCGGCCCGGCGTCGCGGCGAGCCACCCGCCGTTCGTGGAGCAGGGTCACCGCTCCGAGGACGAGCGCGACCGCGATGATCAGGCACGGTACCGGTCGCCAGCCGCGCAGATGGATCTCCGAGAGCGCGTAGAGCAGGCCGAACAGGGTAGCGGCGGACAGGATCACGCCGGTGGGATCCAGCGGCGACCGCTGCCGCGGCGTATCCAGCCGCAGGAACCGCCATCCCAGCGCGAAGGTCACGATCCCGAGCGGCAGATTCATCAGGAAGATGCTGTGCCAGCCGAATCCGGCCGGATCGGTGGTCACCAGGGCGCCGCCCAGGATCGGGCCGAGCAGGCCCGCGAAACCGGAGGTGGCGCCGTACAGCGCGAACACCCGGGTGTGCAGGTCGCGCGGGAACAGCGCGGTGAGGATGGCGATGGTCTGGGCCGCCATACCCGCGCCCGCGATCCCCTGGGCCACCCGCGCGATGACGAGTTCGTCCGCGGTACCCGCCGTTCCGCACCACACCGAGGCGGCGGTGAACGCGAGAACCGCGATCAGGAACATGCGGCGCCGTCCGGTCATCGCGCCCACCCGCGCCGCGGGCAGCAGGGTGCACGCGAAAGCCAGCGAATACCCGGACACGATGAGCAGTTGCTGCGCGGAGGTGGCGTTCAGATCGGTGGTGATCGCGGGCAACGCGGTGTTGACGATCGTCACGTCGATCATCTGCATGAACACCGACAGCAGGCAGCCGGCGAAAGCAGGCCAGGCGCCCGGGCCGCCGACGGCCCGGGCGGTGGTGGCTCCCTGTGTCACGAATGCGCCTCTTCAGCGATCAGCACCTCGGCGGGAGCGGCCTGCGCCGTGCCGGTGTCCGGATGCGCCCTCCCGTTCCCAGCGGTCGCGCCGCTATCCGGGGCTGCCGTACCGCCTCCGTTCGCCACGTGCCCATTTCCCGGGGCGCCGGTCCCATTCGGGTTCGGTGCGCCGGCACCGGCCTCCGGTATCTTCCCGGCCTCGGCTACGCCCGTGGCGGCCGGCAGGGAGGCCGCGAACCCGGCGGCGGGGTCGGTGGCCAGGATCAGCTCGGCCACCTTCGGTCCGGCTTGTTCCAAGCTGAAGGACCGGCCCATCTGCAGTGACATCAGTTCGATCCCGAGCTGTTTGCTCACCCGGGAACCGAATTCGACGGCCATGAGCGAATCCAAGCCCAGTTCGGTGACCGGTACGGTCAGATCGATGGTGTCGGGCTGGACGCCCATCACCACGGCCAGCTGGTCGGCGAGCATCCGCGCCATGGCCTGCCCGCGTTTGCTCTCCTCGAGTGCCGCCAGCTCGGCCTTCAGCTTGGCCAGCATCGAATTGTCCTCGACCGAGGCGGCGACGAGTGCCGTGAGCCGCCCGGTACGACTCATCTGCGGGAACGCCGCGGTGAGTTTCGACCAGTCGATGGGAATGACGGCCGCCCGGGTGACCCCCAGCCGCAGCGTCTGCTCCAGGTAGACGGTGCCGTCGGCCATATCGATGGCGCCGAAACCGGCCAGCTCCAGATATCTGGCGACCTTGTCGTCGGCGGCCATCCCGCCGGTCGCACCCGACATATGACCCCAGCCCACGCACAGCACCCGTTCTCCGGCCCGCGACCATTCCTCGGCCAGGGCCTCCACGGCCAGGTTCGCGGCGGTGTAGTTGTACTGGCCGAAGATACCGAACATGGCGCCGCCCGAGGAGTACAGCACGAACATGTCCGGTGCGGCTCCGGCTGCGAGGACCGCGTCGTGCAGAACCCGTGCACCGTGCACCTTGGATCGGTAGACCCGACCCAGTTGTTCGGCGTCCATATGCTCGACTCGGTTGTCGGCGACCGCGCCGGCGGCATGGAAGACCCCGCGCAGTGGATGGCGTGGATCGTGTGCCCGGGCGACCACCGAGGTGACGGTGGCAGGGTCGGCGATATCGGTGCGTTCCTCGATCACGGTGACATCGGCGGCCCGCCAGGCCGCCAATTGCTGTCGCGCGGCCGGTGTCGCCGCGCCGCTCCGGCCGAGCAGTACCAGCCGCCGCGCGCCTTTGGCGATCAGCCAGGTGCCGGTGGCCATACCGAATCCGCCGAATCCGCCGGTGATCAGATAGGTACCCGCCGGGTCGATTTCGAGCTCGGGCAGCATCGGACGGACCGGTGGCGCCTCATCGGTCATCGACAGCGCGACCCGGCCGATCTTGGTGGAGCGGATGGTGTCGTCGAACGCCTTGGCCACCTCGTGCGTGCCGTACAGCTCATAGGGCAGCGGCCGGTATTCACCCGACCGGAATTTCTCCACCACCCGCCGCAGCAGGTCGGCCAGTTGCCGCGGCCGCACCCGGCACATGCGGTCCAGGTCCATGGAGAAGTACGAGAGGTTCTTGTCGAAATTGGCCAGCTCCAGCAGACCGCCGGTGTAGATATCGGCCTTGCCGACCTCGATGATCCGGCCGAATTCGCGGACCGCCTTGAAGTTCTGGCGCAGGGCCTCACCGGGCGCCGAACTCAGGATCACATCCACTCCGGCGCCGTCGGTGAGACCGAGGATATCGTCGGCGAAATTGAGCGACCGTGAATTGAGCGCGTGGTCGGCGCCGAGTTCGAGAATATGCGCGCGCCGCTCCGCGGTGCCGGCGGTGCCGATGATGCGCGCGCCCCGCGCCTTGGCGACCTGGATCGCCGCCGAACCCACTCCGCCGGCGGCGCCGTGGATGAGGACGGTCTCCCCGGGCTCCAGGCGCGCAAGGTCGAGCAGGGAGTACTCGGCGGTGCCGAACGCGGTGGTGCTGGTGCACACCGCGGGGTCGGTATCGGCGGGCAGTGCAATGACCGCACCGCGATCCACCACGTGATAGCGCCGCATCATGCCTTTGGCGGCCAGCGCCACCAGATCGCCGACCGCGATATCGGTGACCCCTGCGCCGACCCGTGTGACACTGCCGATACCTTCCATCCCAGGGCTGGTGCCGAAGAAGGTCTCAGCGAGTTCACGTTCGCCGAGGATGCCCATGACCTTGAGCGGATCCTTGTAGTTGAGGCCGATGATGCGCATCCCGACCTCGACTTCTCCCGGTCCGGGGGCGCGGCGCACCGTGCGCCGCCAGGCCAGCGCGGACAGCAGCTTCGATTTCGGTATCTCCAGCGCGAAATCGGCTTCGGGGTCGGTGAGGGGTTCGGCGGTTTCGAGGATGTCGATCCGCTCCTGCAGCGGCCGGGTGATCCGCGGCAGCCAGCGGCCGCCGTCGCGCAGCAGCACCTCGTCGGAGTTGTCGTACTGGAACGCGCCGGGGACGGAGAGTTCGGTGATCAGCTCGCCGGTCGTGGTGGCGGGTTCGGTGTCGACGAGCCGCCAGCGCAGCGCGGGCTGCTCGTTGAGCAGGACCCGGCGGGCGCCGGCGAGCGCGGCCTGACGTGAATCCGGGGCCCCGGCGGCGGGCAGGCTGAAGGCTTGTTCGGTGACCAGGGTGAGGTGACAGGTCCCGTCCCCGACGCCGACCATCGGGGTTTCGCTCGCACCGGGTGCGATGAACTGGTGCGCGGCGACAGCGACGCGTTTGAGCGTCCACAGATCCGCCAGATCGTCGTCGATCCGGCCGGCCACCACAACGAGGTGGACCCGCGTGGTGTCCGGATCATCGGCTCCGCCCCGCAGCAGCGCCGTGAGTTCGGCTTCGAGTTCGGGATCGTCACCGGAGGTGAGGCGATACCGGGCGCGGGGAAGGGAGTCGGCGAGTCGACGGGCGCGGTCGCTCTCCCCGAGCGCGAGGACGATCGTGGTGGCCGCGCCGGTATCGCCGAGGATTTCCGGATCGATCGGTTCGGCCCGCTCCACGGTATCGGCGTAGTAGAAGTCCGTCATCCGCTGCAGCGGGCTGCCGCCGGGAGTCAGCGCACCCAGCCGGACCCCCACCAGGTGCAGGCACAGCGTGCCGTCGGCGGCCAGCAACCGCACATCCGCGAGGGGGGCGGCATCGCTGTCGCGCCGGGCGACCACTGTTATCTCCGCGGGCAGCGGCCGGTACATCCGGACGGCCGAGACGCCGACCGGCACCATGGCGCCCTCGCCCAGGCTGTCCTGCGCGAACAGCAGCGCCACGGTCTGCATGGCGGCGTCGACCACGGCCGGATGCGCGAGATGCCCGGAATCGGCGGCGATACTGCCGTCGACGGTGGCCACCACGGCGTCGCGACCGGCGCGGACCGCGGTGACCCGGCGGAACGCCGGACCGTACTGCAATCCGCGGGACGCGAGTGCGGCGTAGAACAGGTCCGGCTCGAAATCTATCGCCGACTCCGGCTCGGGCACCGTTTCCAGGACCGGCTCGTAGGCTCCGGTGAGCACCCGCCCGGTGGAATGCACCGTCCACACCGATCCGGTGGCGCTGCGGGAACGAATCAGGAAGCGGCCGCTGGCGTCCTCGATGCCGAGCTCCAGGAACGGCACATCCGGCTGGGACATGACCAGCGGCGCCACGAACCGGACGTCCTCGAGCGCGATCCGTTTGTCGCCGGACCGGGTGGCCGCCGCACTGAGCGCGGCATCCAGGTACGCCGCTCCCGGCATGATCCGCATCCCACCGACCACGTGATCGGGCAGCCACGGCAGCAGTTCGGTGCCGACCTGCAACATCCAGCCCGGGCGGCCCTCCATATCCGGATCGCCGAGCATCGTGTAGGTGTCGGGGCTGCCGAGTCGCAATTGCTCGAACAGCGGCAGCGGGTTGTGCAATCGGGTGTTCTGCCACGGGTAGCGGGGCAGCGGCAGATGTTCGGTGGCGCGTCGGTTCTCGGGAAAAGCGGCGCCGGTATCGAGTACACCTGCGGCGTACAGGCCGGCGACGGTACGACGGATACTGTCCTCGTCGCCCTGTTTGCGGTTCAGGGTGCCGACCGTGGCGCCGTTCTCCCCGGTTGCCAGCAGGATTTCGCGGATATTGCCGGCCAGCACCGGATGCGGGCCCACCTCGAGGAAGACCCGGTGCCCGGCGGCCACGAGTCCGGTGATCGCGTCGGAGAACCGAACCGGCTGCCGGACGTTGGCGCACCAGTACTCGGCGTCCCACCCGTCGTCGGCCTCGACCACGGCTGCCGCGGTCACTGTGGACACCAGCGGAATTCGCGGCGCTTTCGGCGCTAGGTCGGCGAGCGCCGTCCGCAGCTCGTCGAGGATGGGGTCCATGTACCGGCTGTGGTACGGCACCTCCACCCGCAGCGCGCGAGCGAACGCACCCTCCTCGGTGAGTTTTTCGGCGATCTCGTCGAGCCGATCGATGTCGCCGGCGAGGGTGAGCGAACCGGGGCTGTTCACCGCGGCGATATCCACCGAGTCCTCGTCGCCGAAGTATTCGCGCACCTTGTCCGCTGCGGCGCCCACGGCCAGCATCCCACCGGTTCCGGCCGTGGTGGCTTGCAGACGTGACCGGTGGTAGGCGACCGTGACCGCTTCCTCGAGCGTCAACATCCCGGTCGCATACGCGGCCGAGACCTCACCGACGCTGTGACCCACGATCCGCGCGGGAGTGATCCCGTGTTCGGCGAGTTCGGCGACCAGGCCCACCTGGACCAGGAAGTTCGCGGGCTGGGCGACCTCGGTCGCGGTGACCCGTGACTCTTCCTCCGGGCGGAGCAGTTCCTCGATGATCGACCATCCGGCCACCTGCCGGAACGCGGTGTCGACCGTCCGGGCGGTCGCGGCGAACGCGCCGTCGGCGCCGAGCAGGTCGCGAGCCATACCCCACCACTGCGGACCCATTCCGGAGAAGACGAAGACCGGCTCATCGGTCCGCTGGGAGACCGTACGTACCGCGTCGCGACCCGCACCGCCGGCATACTGCCGCAGTTCGTCGATCATTTCCGCGCGGTCGCGCACGGGTGCACCGGTGCGGAACCCATGGTGGGCGAGGCGCGTCCAGGCCGCTTCGGCGAGGTGGCCGGGGTCGGCGCCCGCGGCGAGTAGATCGGCGAAGCGGCCGGCCATGGCGCGCACCGCGGTGGCGCTGCGCGCGGAGATCGGCAAGATGCCGAGATGCTCTCGGTCGCGCGGGACCGGTGGGCCGGCGCTCGGCTGGTACTCCTGCAGAATGGTGTGCGCGTTGGTACCGCCGTACCCGAAACCGTTCACCGCGATCGTCATCGGGCCGGCGTCCGCGGGCAACGGCCGGGCCTCGAGCTGGACGTGCAGATTGAGGTCGGCGAACGGGATGTCCGGATTGGGCTCGTTCAGCCAGCCCTGCGGGGGGATCGTTCGATTGTGCAGCGCGAGGGCTGATTTGATGACACTGGCGATTCCGGAGGCAGCCTCGGTGTGGCCGAGAGTCGCCTTGAGCGACCCCACTCCCAGGGTCTGCCCACGTGCCCCGGGCACGCCGTAGACACTGCCCAGCGCGCGCAATTCGATCGGATCGCCGACCGGGGTGCCGGTGCCGTGCGCCTCGACGTAGGTGATCTGTTCGGGTGCCAGTCCCGAACGTCCGCAGACCGTCCGCGCCAGCGCCTCCTGTGAATCCGCGCTGGGGACGGTGATCGCCGCGGTGCGTCCGTCCTGATTGGACCCGGTGGCCTTGACGACCGCGTAGACGCGGTCGCCGTCGCGCAGCGCGTCGTCGAGCTTCTTGAGTACGACGATCCCGCCGCCTTCACCGCGCCCGTAACCGTCGCCGGCGGCGTCGAAGGATTTGCAGCGCCCGTCGACGGCCAGGAATCCGCCCTTGCACATCATCACGAAGGTTTCCGGCTGCAGCATGACATTGACCCCGCCGGCGAGTGCCATTGCGCAGTCGCCGTTCTGGATCGCCTGGCAGGCGAGATGGAAGGCCACCAGCGACGACGAGCACGCGGTGTCGACGGTGAGTGCCGGGCCGACCAGGTTGAGCGCGTACGCGATCCGGTTCGACAGCATGGTGTAGGACGCCGACGCGGCGGTGTGCATATCGACATGCGCGAGCGCCGGGCCCACCACCCCCACCACGGACTGATCGACCACGAATCCGCCGATGTAGACCCCGACCGATTCGCCGGCGGCTCGACCGGCGACCCCGGCGTCGTCGAGTGCCTCCCAGGTCACCTCCAGGAGCAGCCGCTGCTGCGGGTCGAGCCCGGTGGCCTCGCGGGGTGAGATGCCGAAGAAATCCGGGTCGAATTCCCAGGGGTCGGTGGTGAGGAACGCGCCGTGCCGGGTGTAGCTGCGTCCGGGAGTGCGCTTCTCGGGATCGTAGTAGCGGCGGTAGTCCCAGCGGTCCGGCGGTATCTCGACCACAGCATCGCGTTTGTCGACCACGAAGTCCCAGAAGGATTCCGGGGAGTCGATTCCCCCGCCGAAGCGGCAGCCGATTCCGACGATGGCAATGTCCGACATCTGTATGTCCTCCCGAGTCCCGGGTGAGCCGCGGTTTCCCGCCGGGGAAAGCTGAAAGCAGGGTTGCGCCGGGAACGCCGCCGGAACTTCTTGTTGCGATGAAAGTCCGGCTCAAATGCCAAATTGTCGCAAAATATCCGGTGCCGCTACGGCATTGGGCCCGATGCTACCGACCGGTTCCCGGTGGCTGGAACGGGTTGCCGATAACGTTCCGTCACCGCACAACCTGTGCGGTGATCAATTGTGAACTTGCCCAGCAAATGTGCGACGGTACGACATCGAAAAGTCTTATTTACCAAGGGCTGCAGCGAATATCGGCCATGATTCGTGCAGATCGCGTTCCCAATATCCCCAGGAATGCGTACCGTCCGGGCGCAGGATCACGGTGGCCGGAATATCGAGGTCGCGCAGATGATCCCGCAACCGCACCGCGCAGCCCGCGGCGACGGTCTCCAGGATTCCGCCCACCAGCAGCTGGTCGGCCAGTGTGTGCGGATCGCCGTGGATTCCGGGACCGTCCATGGTGTCGAGCGGTCCGGGCGCTCCGGTGCCGGCGGACAGGTACAGCGCGGTGCCGCGCAAGGCCTCGGTGTGCACGAACGGATCGTTGTCGCGCCAGGCGCTGTCCTGCGGGGCGCCCCACATATTGTCCGGGTTGCCGCCGTTGCTGCGCACCACCAGTTCGACGATGGCGCGCCCCTGCGGATCGCTGGTTCGCGCGCAGCCGCTGTAGGAGCCGAGCGCCCGATACCGACCGGGCGCGGCGAGGGCGAGCTGGAACACCGACGCGGCGCCCATGGATATCCCCGCCAGTGCGTCGGCCCCGGTGCCGTGGAAGGCGGCGTCGATCAGCGGTGGAAGTTCCCGGGTGAGGAACGTGGTCCAGCGCTGGCGGCCCAGTACGGGATCATCGGCGCGCCAATCGGTGAAATAGCTGCCCGCGCCGCCGAGCGGGTTGACGACGGTGACCTGTTCGTCCCGGAAGAACTCGGCGATATCGGTGCGGTCGAACCAGTTTCCGCCGTCGCCGCCGCCGGTGATTCCGTTGAGCAGATAGAGCACCGGGGCGGGGGCCGCGGGATCGGCCGCGGGCAGAATTCGCACCGGGACGACCCTGTCCATCGCCGCCGAGTAGACGGCGAGCTCGAGCTCACGGCCGGTCCGCTGCGCAATGCCGGTGATCCGGGCGACCGGCGTCGCGATATCGGCCGCCGGGGGAGGGCCCGGCAGGTCCGCGATCGGTGCGGCCGCGCCGGGGCCCATCGCGGCGGGCGCGAGCGCGAGCACGGTGGCGGTCACGAGCAGTGCCCGGCTCGGGTGGTGCGGCCGGTGAGGGTGTGGCATCGCCGGAAGCTAATATCCGCGGTCCGCCCGGCAGGGCGCAATCGGTGGATTCTGTGAAGGAGGCCAGTCCGGCTCGGCTTTTGCTGCGCCCGGTCCCAACCGCTGCGGCGCGCGCCGCGGAGTCCAGCGCTATGGACAGATGACTGGACAGGTGTAACCATCGGTGCACAGCCGGGACGGCTCGGCTGTGCCGAGCGACGAGAGGATCCTGCGCATGAACAACCGTGCCGACCGGGAACGGGTGAGTGGAATCGGCGGTGGCCGGTCATGAGCACCCTGCGGCCGTGTGAACGTGTCGGCCTCGAGTTCATCGACAACGCCCCACTGAAGTTCAGCAACAGCGTGGACCTGGCGATCACCCCGGCGCAGCTCTTCGAAGTGCTGGCCGATGCCGAGTCGTGGCCACAGTGGGCGACGGTGATCACCAAGGTCACCTGGACCAGTCCCGAACCCCGCGGGGTCGGCACCACCAGGTTGGTCGATATGCGCGGGGGTATCACCGGCGACGAGGAGTTCCTGGCCTGGGAGCCGAACACCCGGATGGCCTTCCGGTTCAACAATTGCTCCACCGGTGCCGTGGCGGCTTTCGCCGAGGACTACCGGGTGGTGGAAACCCCCGAGGGCTGTCGGCTGACCTGGACGCTGGCGCAGCGTCTGGCGGGTCCTGCCCGGTTCACCTCGTTCGTCGCGGGACCGTTCATGAATGTGGCGTTCCGGCGGTTTCTGGCGAATCTGCGCCGCTACACCGACCGCCGTTTCGCGACTGCCCGCTCGTGAACCGCCGCGCTGCGGGTCCGGCGGCGGACCCGCAGCGCCCCGGCGTCAACCCATCAGAAATGAACCCGCCAGCCAGGCGGCGAGTACCAGCACCACTCCGACCAGCGCGCCGGGATAGAGCGCGCGGCCGCTGCGCGCGGCATTGACAGTCGTCGCGGCCCCGAACAGAAATCCGAGACAACCGCCGAGCACGATGATCCAGTTCCCTGTGCTCGGATCGGTGCTGCAGTCCGCCCGCCCCTCACACACCCCGGTCGCGAGCAGGAACCATGGCGAGATCGCGACCGACACGATGGCCAGCGTCGCGAGCAGGAACCACAGCAGCGCGGTGACGACCAGATCCGGTGTCCGCGGTGCGGGGATCGGCGCGCCGCGCCCATAGACGTCATCGGGGATGGGTGAGATCGGATAATCGGTGGAAATCTGGTCCGGGAACATATGCCTCGCGATCGCTCGATCCGATAGGGGGCCGCTGGATGGGATTTCAGAACCTCCCCTGTGCCGCAACTGATCCGGCACCGCGCGCGACACTACACTGCGCACAGCCCCGCGGCACGGGCTGCGGGCGGCGATATCGACAACCGTGCGTGACACGAGCAGAGGAGACGGTGTGATGCGTGTGCTGTACACGGCCGAGGCCCTGGCCACCGGCGACGGCCGCAACGGCCATACCCGTACGACCGACGGCAGTATCGACCTGGAACTGGCCGTGCCCAAGGAAATGGGCGGCAGTGGGGGTGGGGCCAACCCGGAGCTGCTGTTCGCCGCCGGGTACGCGGCCTGCTTCCACTCGGCGCTGCGTCTGGTGGGATCTCAGGCCAAGGCGAACGTCAACGATTCGGCGGTGGGCGCCACCGTGGGCATCGGCACCGTCGAGGGCGGGGGTTTCGGGCTGTCGGTGGTTCTCGAGGTCACGCTGCCGCATCTGTCCGACGAGGAAGCGCAGGCGCTGGCCGACAAGGCGCATCAGGTTTGCCCGTACAGCAACGCGACCCGGGGCAATATCGATGTCGAGGTCCGGGTCGCGCAGGACTGACATTCCGGGACCACCCGGCACTAGCCGGGTGTCGTCGGCCCGGGCCCGCCGGTAGCGTCCGGATCGTCCGCCGGCGCCCGCTCGGCGGTGGCCTGTGCCGGCTCCGGTGCGGTCTCCGCTGCGGCCACGGTCGGGGTCGCAGCGGAGCCGGATTCCGGTGCCGGCGTAGTCCGGGCACTGGTCCCCGGCTGCTCGGTGCTCGACACGACATTCGTCGAAGCCTCGCGGGATACGCTGATCTTCCACGGCATTCGCGCCCCGCGGGCACTGCGCGGCAGGGCCGCCACCGCGACCACCGCGGACCCGACCGAGATGAGGACCGCCACGATCGCGGCGGTGGTGATCGTGCCGCTCGCGACGTAATCCACCTCGTTCAGGCCCGCGACCGGTTTCGTGCCGTCGTTCACCGCCCAGTTGATCCAGGAACCCAGCTGGCCCCCCAGATCCCACCGGCGGATCGTCATGTTCTTGAGGGCTTTCTGCCGGGCCGTCAGATACAGCATGTTGGCGATGACCAGCAGGGTACTGAGCACGGCGCCACTGGTGGCGATACGTGCGAAACGCTGCGAGTCGGTGATGATGTAGATCGCTATCGCCGCGATGGTGAGTGCGATCATGCTGCTGGCGGCGACGGCCCACGACCCGGTGAGGTCGGCAGAGGGCGGCGGTCCCTGTGACGACCAGACCGTGAGATAGCGGGTGGTGGAGTCGACCTGCCCGAACGGGGTGGCTTCGGCCAGACCGTCCGGCCCTTCCGCGACCATCCAATGCTGGAACATGAGGATGAAGGTGATGACACCGCCGAGAGCGGTGAACACGTAACCCCATTTTCCGCTCATTCGCGGCGCGGCGCGGATGTCCTCGGCTCGTTCACGCGCTCGTCTCAGCCCGGCGCGGGCGACCGCACGCCGCTGCTCCCAGACCGCGGCACGCTCATCGCCGGGGGCGGCCGGAGCGGCAGTCGAGGAAGGGATCGCCGAGGTTCCGGCCTGTTTCGCGGTACGGACCGCGCCCGACGAGGTGGCGCCGTCACCTTCGCTCGCTCCCCACGGGGTCGCCTTGACCATCGCCCCAGTTTAATTCTGCGTCCACGAGTGGGAATAGCGCACCGAGCCTGCGTGGACCGGTGCCCGCGGCCCGGCGGATCATTGCTCAGGCGGCGTCCGAACGGGCCGCCCTACCGTTGGCCACGAGGTCCACCACGATGTCGCGTACCGCGGTCTGGATCTGTTGTGCGTGCGCACACAGCAGCTCCGAGGCCGGTCCGCCGGTCGTCGATTCCGTCTCGGCGAGCTCGACGAGGTCGTTGACGATATGACACAGCGCGACGAGACGTCGCACCGTATCTCGCCGCTCGGCCGGCGGTAGTGCTTCGGTGTTCACGACCATGTCATCGCCCGCGGCCCGGCAGTTGTTTCGCGGCGCGGACATGACGCCGGAAAGCCTTGGCCGGTCACGGTATCGGCAGTCGCGCCGCGCCGGACCCTGGGCGCGGCCCGTTCGGTACGGTGAGCCCCGATCGAATCGAGTCCACAGCCGGGAGGCGAGAGTGAACGTGCGGCGGGCGCTGCTATCGATGATGAGCGTGCTCTGCCTCGCCGCCGGCGCGTGCGGGGGTGCGGAAGATGTCGCCCGCCCGTCGTCGCGCGGGGCGATCGTCTCGGTGGCGCCGGTCTTCGAGATGACGGGCCCGGAGACGAGCGACTATCTCGCGGAGTGGAAGTATCCCGTGGCGGCGGCGAACGGGGTCCGCGCGCACCGGGTCGTGTACGAAACCGTCGCGGCCGACGGGACGCCGACCACCGCGAGCGGTCTGGTCCTCGTACCCGATACCGCGACCGAGCGGTTGCGGCTGGTCTCCTACGCGCACGGCACAACGGTGCGCCGGGACGAGGCGCCCTCGGCCGATGGAGAGACCGAACGCGCCCGCACGGTACAGTTCGCCGCCGCGGGTTACGCCGCGGTCGCGCCGGACTATCTCGGTCTCGGTGAAGGTCCGGGCGCGCACCCGTATGCGCACGCCCCCACGGAGGCGTCCGCCTCGGCGGATCTGCTGCTCGCGGCCCGGGCCCTGCTCGCCGATCAGCACCGTGAACTGGATCCCGGGGTTCTGGTCACCGGGTTCTCCCAGGGCGCCCAGGCCGCGCTCGCACTCGCTCGGGAACTGCGCGGCGGGACGGTGCCGGGTTTCGGGCTGGCCGCGTCCGCCGCGGTGAGCGGCGCCTACGCCGTCCGGGAGGTGCAGGCCCCGGCCGCGCTGGACGGCCGCGTCGAGGGCCGGCGCGCGGTGCTCTACCTGGGGTATTGGATCACCGCGATGAACCGGATCTATCACGTCTACGACGATCCGGCCGAGGCGTTCCAGCCGCCTTACGCGCAACGGATCGAGGGGTTGTTCGACGGTTACCACGATCTACTGGCGGTGACCTCGGGTCTGCCGAACAGTCCGCAGAAGTTGCTCACCCCGGAGTTCCTGGCCCTGGCGGCGAACCCCACCGGCGCCGCGCTGCGTGCCATGGACGACAGCGACACCGTTTGCGACTGGGCATCGGATGTCCCGGTCCGGCTCTACGCGGCTCGCGGTGATCGCAGCGTCCCCTTCGAGAACTCGCAGCGGTGTATGAAAGCAGAACTCGGCGGTACCGCAGAACTGGTCGATCTCGGTGATATCGACCACGGTGACACCGTCCGCACCGCGCTACCGCAGATCCTCGACTGGTTCCGGAAAACGCAACCGCCCGCCTGAACCGGGTCGGCTCGGGCGGGCGGCGGGGTCCGGAATCGCCGGTCAGTGCATGAGCACCGGTGTGGGCGTTTCGGATTCGGTTTTCTCCACGGCACTCGCTTTGCGCGGGAGCATTACCGAGAACGCGAGGGTGAGGACGCACAGCACGAATGCCACCCAGAAGGTGCCGGCGTAGGCATCCGACAGCTCGCCCAGCATCACGGATTGGAACTTGTCACCCAGCCCCGCGACATACTGCAGCACCGACGGGTCGGGCTGCTCGCCGGTCCGCTGGGCTTCCATCATCGCCTGTCCGGCCGATACCGCCTCGGAATTCTTCATCCGGTTGGTCAGGACCACCGAGATCACCGCGACGCCCACCGAACTGGCGATCTGCTGAATGATGTTCAGCAGTGTGGACCCGCGGGCGACCTGAGCTTCCTTCAGGGTGCGGAGCGCGGCGGTCATCAGCGGCATCATCGTGAGGCCCATGCCGAGACCCATGACGAACAGCACGCCGAGCACGTACAGGTAGGAGCTGTCGGCCTCGATCTGGGTGAGCCCGAACATGGTCGCGGCCAGAATCGCCAACCCGACCGGCACCACTCGGCCGACCGGCACCTTGTCCACGAGCATGCCCGCGATCGGCATGGTGAGCAGTGAGCCGATGCCCTGCGGCGCCACCAGCAGCCCGGCCATCAGCGCACTCTCTCCCCGCACCTGCTGGAAATAGGTGGGGATCAGCAGCAGTCCGCCGAAGAACGAGGCGGAGAACAGGAACATGGTGACCGTGGCGACGGTCAGATCGCGGTTCTTGAACAGGCGCAGGTCCAGCAGCGGATTCTTGGGCTTGAACGAGTAGAAGACGAACGCGACCACCAAGGCGCCGCCGGCCAGCATGGTCGCCCACACCTTCGGGGTGCCGACGGTGCCCTCTTCCGGAATGGAGGAGATACCGAACAGGAAGAGCGCCAGGCCCGGCGACAGCATCAGCATGCCCACGAAATCGAACGGTTCACTGGCGTGCGCCTCGTCCTTCGGCAGGACGAACCAGGAGTAGACCAGCGCGATGGCGCCGAGCGGCAGGTTGATCAGGAAGATCCAGTGCCAGGAAGCGTCTTCGATGAGCCAGCCACCCAGGATCGGGCCGAGGATCGGCCCCAGCAGCATCGGCACACCGAGGATCGCCATCAGCCGACCCATCCGCTCCGGTCCGGCCGCTTTGGTCATGATGGTCATACCCAGTGGCATGAGCATGCCGCCACCGAGGCCTTGGATCACCCGGAATCCGATGAGCGCGCCGATGTTCCACGACAGCGCGCACAGCACCGAACCGAGGGTGAACAGCACCAGAGCCGTCATATAGAGCCGTTTGGTGCCGAATCGGTCGGCCGCCCACCCGGTCAACGGGATGACCGTGGCCAGAGCCAGGGTGTAGGCGGTGACAGTCCAGGCCACAGTGGAGTAATTGGCGACATCGAACTCGGTCTGGAACGTCGGCATGGCGACGTTGACCACCGTGATGTCCAGAATGGACATGATGGCGCCGAGAACGACGACACCGGCCAATTTGAGGACCGATGCGTCGATTCTGTCCGAAGCCCCCGCGTCGGTCGCGGGGGCTGGGCTTGCGTTCACGAATTGTCTCCTGAGGATGCGGGGGGCCACGCCACGACGTCGTGAACGGCCCCGGACTCGAGCACTGCGGCGAGAACCCTTTCGAGGTCCTTCCGCAACGCCTCGGGCAGGTTGGCGACGACCTTGTCGATCGTCGCCCGATGTACGGCGATCTGATCCCAGGCGAGGTGATGCCCGTGTTCGGTGGGGCCGACGAGTTTGACCCGCCGGTCGGTGGGGCTTTCCTCCCGGGTGAGCAGATCCAGGCGCACGAGCCGGTCGACATTGCGTCCGGCTGCGGTCATCGATAGGCCGAGTTCGCCCGCGATGGTGTGGATCGGTTGGGGCTCGGTGTGCCGGACGACGCTGAACAGCACCCGGGCCTGTGACAGTGTCAGGTCCAGTTCGGCCAGCCGGTCTACACCCTGCCAGCGTCCCGGATCGCAGACGGCGAGCACGAAGTGCTCGATCAGGGTGCTCGTCTCCTTCTCACTTGCCACCGCGCGATCATATGGCTGCGCGTAATAGTCGCGAAAGCGGGACTATCGCGTATGTGATCGGAAACATAGCGGAATCGAAGGCGTATCGGCTCGGGTTGTTGCGCCGCGGACCGTGGAGGACGAAGAAACCACAGACGGACCGTGGGGGAGTGGCGTCAGGATTCTTGTTCCGCGTCGCCGGTGAAGAAATCTCCGATCAGCCGTGCCACGTCGTGGGGCTGTTCGAGGTGCAGGAAGTGCCCGGCTCCGGCGAGTGTCTCGCAGGTTCCCCCCGACGGTGTCAGCACGTCCCGCACTCCCGCGGTGAACGCGGGGTGCATTGTGGTGTCGGCGCCACCGTGCAGATACAGCATCGGCACCCGCGGCGCGCCGTCCCAATGACGATGGAGTTCCGTATACGGGGCGGGCGGTTTCCCTGCGACTCGTGCGAACGCGCGGTAATAGGACAGGGCTGCGCGCCGATGTGCGTGGGTGGGCAACGCGGCCAGGGCGTGCGCGATATCGGAATCGGCGTCGTAGCCGGGGGACCAGTCGTGCCACAACCGCGGGATCAATCGGTCCAGGGCGCGTTCGCTGATCCCCGGCAGCTGGTTGAACAGGATGTACCAGCTGAACCGCAACTGTCGTAGATAAGCCCCGACTCCGGCGCCACGGCGGGGTCGCATCGCCGGGATCGGCGGAACTGCCAGCGACGCCACCCGGTGAAATGGGCAATCAGGATGTGCGGCAACCGTATTCGTGGTCAACGCGCCCCAATCGTGCCCGATCAGTACCGCGTCGCGCGGTGCGCCGAGCGCGCGGTGCAGTGCGAGCACGTCGTAGGCGAGCGCGCCCAGGTGGTAGTCGCCGTCATCTGGTACAGCAGTGGGCGCATACCCCCGTGTGAAGGGAGCGACGACCCGGAACCCGCGCGCGGCGAGCGCGGGACCGAGATGGCGCCAGGTCCACGCGCTGTCGGGGAACCCGTGCAGGCACAGTGCCAGTCGGCCGGCGGGATCACCCCAGGCCAGTGCGGTGATCGACAGATGCGGCAACCGATATTCGATGATTTCGGGCTGATCCGCCTCGTGCGCGCCCATCCGTGGCTCCTCTCGTCCGGCCTGGCCACGGTAGCCCGCGCGACCCGACCACGCCCCGGCGACATCGCCCACAACGAGAGCGGTATGCTCGCATCCCCCGGACGAGGTCGCTGTGCCGGCGCTGCGGGCAGGCGCGGATTCGCACAGCCGCGGGGTTGGCTGATGTCATATTTGGCAAGGTAATTGGGGATCGGGAGGAGCAGGCCCATGGTGCGCAAGGTCGTCATCACTTTGATAGATGACCTCGACGGCGAATCACCCGCAGCCGAAACGGTGGTGTTCGCTTTCGAGGGCGTGACGTACGAGATCGACCTGACCGAGGCCAACGCGGGGGAGTTGCGCGCAGTCCTCGGTAAGTGGACCCCCTTCGGGCGCAAGGCAGGACGAGCGACGCGCACGAAGCGAGATCGGCCGACCCGGTCGGCCTCCGCGAAACTGATCCGGGAATGGGCGGTGCGCAACGGACACGAGGTGTCGGCGCGCGGCCGGATCCCGGCCGGGATCCTCGCCGCGTTCCGTCGCGTCAACGGATAGCGGCGGGCCCGGTCCGGGCGCTCGGGTCAGCTCGGCTGGTCGGTGCTGTTGTCCGCCGGTTTGTAGGCGACACCGCCGACCATGACTCGTTCCTCGGGATACTGTTCGCGTAGCGGCGGGCCCGCCGGCCACCAGTCGTCGAGTTGGACGAGGCCCGGTTCGATGAGTTCGAGCCCGCAGAAGTATTCGAGGATCTGCTCGGTGGTGCGATACCAGCCCGAACCCAGGCCTTTTTCGGTGAATCGCCGTTCGAGTTCCTTCGCGAGCGCGTGCAGTTCCGGATCCGCTGGCCCGGGATCGTAGAAGTGGCTGATCGCCAGATAGGAACCCGGTGGCAGCAGTTCGACGTATTTGTGCATCATGGCGACCGGATCGAGTTCGTCGTCGACGTGGTGCAGCAGCCCGCATAGGATGAGCCCGATGGGCCGGTCCATATCTAGGTAGCGGGTGATATCGGAATTTCGCAGCAGCGTATCCGTTTCGAGCAGGTCCGCCGGTACGAAGTGCGTGTTCTCGTTCTGTTCGAGCAGCACGCGTCCGTGGGCGTTGCACACGGGATCGTTGTCGACGTAGATGACCTGCGCGTCGGGATTCTGCTGTTGCGCGACCTCGTGCGTGTTGGCCACCGTCGGCAATCCCGCACCGATATCGAGGAACTGGTCGATTCCGGCGGCGCCGGCGAGATGCCGGGTGACTCGGTGTAGCCACCGCCGGTTCATGATGGAGACGTCGCCCTGGCGGGGCGCGACCTCCAGGATCGAGGCGTAGGCGGCGCGGTCGACGTCGTAGTTGTCCTTACCGCCGAGACTGTAGTCGTAGACACGGGCGATACTGGCCCGGGTGGTATCCACCCCTACTGGTTTGCGAACGCCGGTCCGGTGAGCCGGTTCGGCCATGTCGACCTCTCTCTGCACGAAAGAAACAAGTATGAAATGTGAGTCAGGTCACCCAGCGTAGAGCGCGGCGCCTGGGTGGGCAATTGCCGCCGATCGAGCTGCGCTACAAGGGGTTCGCGTCCTCGGAGTGGATCCGAGCCTAGCCCGGATGCGCGCAGTCGGCGCGGTATCCGAGCCGGATCGGCGTAATTGTGAAACAGAGTGCGCGCCAGCGGCATTCGCTGTCGTCCGGGGGTGGCGGACGCCGGGCGGGACCCGGCGCCCGTCCATTACCGGACAACGCCGCGCGACGTTACGCGTTTCCGATGACGCTGTGCAGTCGCACATTTTCGACGCGGGGTTTGAATCCGAGTCCGCCGGCCACGAGCCGTTCCTCGGGCAGCCGGGGTCGCGTCGCCGGTCCGGCGGGCCACCAGTCCTCGAGCTCGACCAGTCCGGGGGATATCAGTTCCAGTCCGGCGAAGTACTCGAGGTGCTGTTCGCGGGTGCGGTACCAGCCCGAACCCAGCCCCATTTCGGTGAACGCGCGTTCCAGGCGTTTCGACAGGTCGTGCAGTTCCGGATTCTCGTCGGCCGGATCGTAGAAATTGGTGATCGCGACATAGGAACCGGCGGGCAGCCGGGAGATGTAGTTGCTCATCACGCCGGGCGGGTCGAGATCGTCGTCGAGATGGTGCAGCAGCCCGCACAGGATCATCCCGACCGGCCGATCCGGATCCAGGTACTGGAGGACGTTCTTGTTCTCCAGCAGGGTGTTCTCTTCGAGTAGATCGCCGGAGATGAAGTGCGTGTTCTCGTTCTGTTCGAGCAGCACGCGGCCGTGCGCGTTGCACACTGGATCGTTGTCGACGTAGACGACCTTCGCGTCCGGATTCTCCTGCTGTGCGATCTGATGTGTATTGCCCACGGTCGGCAACCCGGCGCCGATATCGAGGAATTGATCGATACCGGCCGGCCCGGCCAGATAGCGCACCACTCGGTGTAGCCAGCGTCGATTCATCCGGGAGACATCGCCTTGAGCCGGGGCGATCTGCTGGATCTGTTCGAAGGCGGCCCGGTCGACGTCGTAGTTGTCCTTACCGCCGAGACTGTAGTCGTAGACACGGGCGATGCTCGGCCGGGTGGTGTCCACTCCGACCGGTGCTCGAACCCCTGTCCGAGGAGCCGGTTCGGCCATGAATGCCTCTCTCTACGTTGCGAATCGAACAGGGCGATGGTATGCCGTCGATCCGGGTCCGTTCCTGTCAGGCGTCCGTAGCGCGGTCGAGTACCTTGCCCGGAAGCCAGCCGCCACCCAGATGGGTGACCCGCCACCAGTCGATATCGATGACGATCGCGGTCACCGGGGTGGCGAAGAACGGCTCGACCTGCGGCTCCTTGCGCAACAGGGCCTGGAAGGTCTCGTCGCGGTCGGCTTCCTCGCGCAGTGTCACCGTGCCCAGTCCCTGGGCGAAGGGATCGGCGATACCGCCGGGCACCACCTTCACCCCCACATTGGGGTTGGCCCTGAGCTGGTCGAGGGTCCGGCCGGTGTCCTCCAGGATCAGAGTGAGGCGGAAGAGGTCCTCGTCGAGATTGGCGAAGTAGGCGCTGGTGGCCCAGTTGACGCCGTCCTTCGAGGTGGCGAGGTCGATACTGGAATAACCGAGGACTTCGGTCAGCTTCTTGCGGATTTCGGTAGCGGTGACTTCGTCTGACATTCGGGGGCCTCCACTTGCTCTCGGTCTACGGGATCGGGTTCATCTCCGGGGTTTCGGCTACCGGCCGCGCTCCGGAGGGCTTCAATGAGGATGGACTGCGGAAACCGTCCGCTCCGGCTCGCGCGGGGCGCGGGGGCGGCACCGGCCGCGAGATACCTCGTACGGCGGTAGTGGGTGACGCATGATCCCGGCTGTGTCCTGTTCGTCGAGCACATGATGCGAAACCGCGGTGCCCGAGGGCGGCCGGTTCCGGATAGCTGCGACAACCATAGCGGTCCGTTGCCGGGCGAGGTGGGTCGGGACCGCCGGGCCGGTGGGCGCTAAAGTGTTGTCGGGCAAGGGCTTACGATCGAGCACGGTTACGGCGCGATAGCTGGGGATCTCGCGGAAGTCGGATGAACCGGCCGCAATCTCATCGCCATCCGAGGGGGCGCGCGGTACGCTGGGAGACACTCCAGTGGTATCCGCTCCGTCTGCCGATGCCCTCATCGGTGTCGTCTCCCCAGGTCTTCGCGGTGGTAGGTGAGGCCGGACGTCGTGTCGTGAGGGAGTTTACGCAAGGGAAGCTGATACCGCGCGCAAACAGCAAGAAGCTACGAGCAAGCGGCACTGTAGGATTCGATTCGCATGCCCGCGGCAGCCGGTTGCCGCTCGACTGCCGGCCCCGGCCGAGGTGAGCGCGTTGCCGGAAATCGCGCTTACCGGAGAGTAGGATCGCCTGCCGACCGGTGCGGTTCGTCGGTGGCGGGCGCCGTACGATGCAGCACAGCACGAACTGGCCAGAGGCGATCATGACAAACGAGCACGACGATTCCGATATCCCGGATCAGGCGGATGCCGATCGTGGGCCGACCGTATTGCGTATCTCGCTCGGCAGCAGACTGCGGCGGTTACGCGAGGCGTGCGGTATCAGCCGTGAGGACGCCGGTGATCACATCCGTGGTTCGCATGCCAAGATCAGTCGGCTCGAGCTGGGCCGTACCCGGTTCCGGGAACGGGACCTGCTGGATCTGCTGAAACTGTACGGAGTCGATGATCCCGGTGAGCTTGCCGTCTATCTGGACCTGATGAAGAAGGCGAACGATCCGGGGTGGTGGCAGCCGTTCAACGATGTGCTGCCGAACTGGTTCGAAACCTATCTCGGTCTGGAGCAGGCCGCGACCACCATCCGTACCTATGAGGCGCAGTTCGTGCCGGGTCTGCTGCAGACGAAGGCTTATGCCCGCTCGGTGATCACGCTGGGCAACGACGACGAGACCGAGCGGCGTGTCGGTATGCGGATACGCCGTCAGGACATCCTGAGCCGTGCCACGGCGCCGACCCTGTGGGCGGTAGTGGACGAGAACGCACTGCGCCGCCCGGTGGGCGGCTATCCGGAGTTGCGTGACCAGATCGAACATCTCATCGCGGTGTCCGACCGGCCGAATGTGAAGATCCAGGTCCTGCCGTATTACGTGGGCGGCCATCCCGCGGCCGGCGGTTCGTTCAGCATTCTCCGGTTCCCGGAGCCCGAGCTGCCGGACATGGTCTACATGGAGCAGCTCACCACCTCGCACTACCTGGAGAAGAAGCAGGAGGTGGAGGTGTACATGACAGTGATGAACAAACTCAGCGTCATCGCCCTCACTCCCGGCGAGAGTCGGGATTACCTGCGCAAGGTCCTCTCCGAGTTGCCCGCCGAATAGTTCCGGGTGTCGATCGGCCCGGACTGCTGGGGGACGCTGTCGCGGCGGTGGGGTAGGGGAGCGGTTTCCCTCTCCGAGATCGTATGCACCAGTGGGTTGCTCCCGTACTTTCCGAGCCGGGTTTCCTGGAAGAGCTCCGGGGCTCTTCGTCGAAGATATCGCCAGGTCAACAAACAGCCCAGATCCCGAGGTAGCTAAACAATCACCTTACGTAGATATGCGCATCTAACCATGAATCGCACTTGTCCAACCGCGCCAAAAGGAAACAAAGACCCCGAAGATGGTAGGAAAGGGGCGTGGCCGCAACAGGTGATAACTCGGGTTCCCCTCGTTCTCGTGCCGTGGCGGAGGTGGTGGAGCTGGTCAGTACGCTGATTCGCTTCGATACATCCAATACCGGCGATCTGGCGACCACCAAGGGTGAGCGTGAGTGTGCCGAGTGGGTCGCGCAGCAGTTGGAGGAAGCCGGATACACGACGGAGTACGTGGAGTCCGGGGCGCCGGGCCGCGGGAACGTGTTCGCGCGGCTGGCGGGGGCGGATTCCAGCCGCGGGGCGCTGCTGATGCACGGGCATCTCGATGTGGTGCCGGCCGAGGCGGCGGACTGGAGCGTGCATCCGTTCTCCGGCGCCGTGCAGGACGGTTATGTCTGGGGCCGGGGCGCGATCGATATGAAGGATATGGTCGGGATGATGCTGGCGGTGGCCCGCCAGTTCAAGATCGAGGGCACCGTGCCGCCGCGGGACCTGGTGTTCGCCTTCCTCGCCGACGAAGAGAACGGCGGGAAGTGGGGATCTCAGTGGCTGGTGGAGAACCGGCCGGACCTGTTCGAGGGCGTGACCGAGGCGGTGGGGGAGGTCGGCGGTTTCTCACTGACGGTCCCGCGGCCGGACGGCACCGAGCGGCGGCTCTATCTGGTGGAGACCGCGGAGAAGGGCCTGGGCTGGATGCGGCTGCGGGCGAAGGCACGGGCGGGCCACGGTTCGTTCCTGCACGAGGACAACGCGGTGACGATCCTGGCCGCGGCGGTGGCGCGACTGGGCACGCATACGTTCCCGCTGGTGCTCTCCGACTCGGTGGCCGAGTTCCTGGCCGCGGTATCGGAGGAGTCCGGGCTGGTGTTCGATCCGAGCAGCCCTGATATCGAGGGCACGCTGGCGAAACTCGGGTCCATCTCCCGGATCATCGGGGCGACACTGCGCGACACCGCGAACCCGACCATGTTGAACGCCGGATACAAGGCGAACGTCATCCCGCAGACCGCGGAGGCGGTGGTGGACTGCCGGGTGGTGCCGGGCCGGCAGGCCGAGTTCGAGCGCGAGGTCGACGAGCTCATCGGCCCGGATGTGGAGCGGGAGTGGATCACCAAACTCGACTCCTACGAAACGACTTTCGACGGTCACCTCGTGGACGCCATGAACGATGCGATCCTGGCGCACGATCCGCAGGGGCGCACGGTCCCGTACATGCTATCCGGAGGCACGGACGCGAAGGCTTTCGCGCATCTGGGTATCCGGTGTTTCGGGTTCGCGCCGCTGCGGTTGCCGCCGGAGCTGGATTTCGCGGCCCTGTTCCACGGTGTCGACGAACGGGTTCCGATCGACGCGCTCGAATTCGGCACCGGCGTACTGGAACACTTTTTGTTGCACAGCTGATCCGATTCGAAAGAGGAGAACATGGCCGACAACCCTTATGACGCGCTGCCCTCGGTGCCGTCGTTCACCCTGACATCCGCCGATCTATCCGATGGTGCGCCGTTGGGCAACGATCAGGTGAGCGGTGTGTTCGGCGCGGGCGGCAAGGATGTCTCGCCGCAGCTGAGCTGGTCGGGTTTCCCGGCCGGCACCAAGAGTTTCGCGGTGACGGTTTACGACCCGGACGCGCCGACGGCTTCCGGTTTCTGGCATTGGGCGGTGGCCGATATTCCGGTGTCGGTGACCGAGCTGCCGGCGGGTGCCGGTAGTGAGGGTGGTCAGTTGCCGACAGGTGCGGTGACGCTGCGCAACGACGGTGGTTTCGCTGGTTTTGTGGGTGCGGCGCCGCCTGCGGGTCACGGCCCGCACCGCTATTTCATCGTGGTGCACGCGGTGGATGTGGATTCGCTGGGTGTTCCGCCGGAGGCGTCACCGGCCTTCCTCGGGTTCAACCTGTTCTCGCACACGCTGGCGCGGGCGGTTCTGGTGGGTACTTACGAGCAGAAGTGAATTCCGGACAGGGCGTGGCCCCGGCAGCTGCCGGGGCCACGCCCTGTTTGTGGTGGTTCCCGAGGCGTCAGCCCCGGACGTCGATGATGTCGTCCGGTGGCGGGTCCGCGTAGAGGGCTGTGATCAGCTCCGCGTACTTGGCGGCGATCGGTACTCGTTTGAGAGACATCTTCAGGGTGAGTTCGTCGCCGCCGGGTTCCCAGGCGGTGTCGACGATCGCGAACCGTTTGATCTGTTCGATGCGCGACAGTTTCCGGTTCCCGGCGCGGACGGCGGTGCGGATGTCGTCGATGATCCGGGGGTGCCTGGCGAGGGTCGCGGTATCGGCGGCGGCATCGATCTCCTTTGCCCGTACGGCGGCCATGTCGGGGTCGAGCACGATGAGTGCGCTGATGTAGGGGGCGGCTTCGCCGATCGCGACCACCTGTCCGACGAGTGAGGACACCGCCTTGACCGCGTTCTCGATATTGCTGGGGGCGATGTTCTTACCGCTCTCGGTGATGATGAGTTCTTTTTTGCGGTCGATGATCCGGAGGTAGCCGTCGTCGTCGAGTGCACCGATGTCGCCGGTGTGCAGCCAACCCTCGGAATCGAGGGCTTCCGCCGTTTTCTCGGGCATTGCGCGATATCCGTGGGTGACGATGTCGCCGCGTACGAGTACTTCGCCGTCGTCGGCGAGACGGAGTTCGACTCCGTCGACGGGGCGGCCGACGGAACCGGGCCGGGGCCGGTCGAGTTCGGTGAAGGTGGCGACGCCGCTGGTTTCCGACATTCCCCACACTTCGGAGACGCAGAAGCCGAGTCCGAGGAAGAATTCGAGTGTTTCCGCTGGGATGGGCGCGGCGCCGGAGGAGGCGACGCGGAGTTGGTCGAGTCCGAGGGCGGCGCGCAGTTTCGCGAGTAACAGTTTCTCGGCGACGCGGTGCTGGAGGGTCAGCAGTGGGCCGTGTCCGGTGCCGTTGAGATCGGCTCTGGCGGCGGCGATCCCGGTGGCGACGGCCCAGTCGGCGAGGGCTTTCTTGGCGCCGGTTTCGGCGGACAGTTTCGCTTCGACGCCGCCTTTGATCTTCTGCCAGACGCGGGGGACTCCGAAGAACACAGTGGGCCGGGCGTCCGGTAGGGCGGCGGCGACTTCTCGGGGGTCGGGAACGGTGGTGATCTGGATGCCGGTGACGAGGTTGATGGCGTGCCCGGAGATCCGGTCGGCGACGTGGGCGGCGGGTAGGTAGGACAGTGCGCGATCGTCGAGTCCGACGTTCATGGGTCCGCTGTTGAGCGCGGTGAGTTGGGCGAGCACGTTGCGGTGGGTGAGTTCTACGCCTTTGGAAGGTCCGGTGGTACCGGAGGTGTAGATGAGGGTGACGAGGTCGTCGGGGTCGACGGCCTGCCAGGCGGCGTCGAAATCGAATTCGGGGTCGGATTCGTTTTCGAGGTCGGTGAGGGTTTTTGCGCCTTCGGCGGGGCCGTCGACGACGACGAGGTGTTCGATGGGCACGCCTGCGGCGTGGATGGTGTCGAGGAACCGCTGTTCGGTGATGACGATCTTGTTTCCCGCGTTGGTGAAGGTGTGTGCGATCTGCTCGGGCGAGCTGGTGTTGTAGACGGAGAACGGGGTGGCGCCGATGTGCAGGGCGGCGGTGTCGAGGAGGTTGAATTCGGGGCGGTTGGTGAGCATGACGCCGAGGGTGTCGCCGCGTCGGGCGCCGAGGGCGGATAGGCCCGCGGCGAGTATGCGTACGTGTTCACCGTATTCGCGCCAGGTGATCTCCCGGGTGCCGCCGACGGTGCGCAGGGCGACGGCGTCGGGGCGCAGGGTCAGGGTTTGCTGGAATGCCGCGGGCAGTGTGTGGACGAGTGTGCCCGTCTGATGCCGGTAGGCGGTATCTGTGGTCATGATCGGATCCCGGGTGCTTCGGTGTGCCGCGGACACGCGCGCCGTCGGGGACGGTCCGGTGCATAGTGATGTGGATCACCAATGGTAGCGGGGGTGGCGCGCCGGTGTGGTGGTTCTGCCGGGGTGGACGGATCCGTGACCTCGCCGGTGTGTTGCGGCTCGCTTCAGTGCGTGTGTCCCGGATCGGTTGCCGGGATCCAGTGCCCGCGGTGTCGGCGTTTGGCGTCGAGATAGTCGGCGGCGCGTTCGCTCAGTGGCTCGGTGTGCAGCGGCTCGGGGAAGGCACTTGGGGTCCAGTGACGGGAAAGTCGCGCTAAGAAGCTTCTTTGAACCAGCGAATTCTCCGGTTGGTCTTCCGGTCGTGTATGCGGCTGACGCGGACGCAGCGAGGCGTTCCGATCCTGTCGGTTGAGGGATGGCCTGAGGTTCCGCTGCCTCGACCAGATAGGGGCAGCGGAACCTGATCAGTTCGCCATGGATGGGTGTGCTTTCGGAGCGACAACGACCGCCGCGGCCAACATGAGCGCGCCCGTCATACCCGTGATGCCGAGTTGATCCCCGAGCAAGAACGCGCCGAGAACAGCGGCCGTCAGCGGTTCTAATAGCGTGACGATCGTCGCGACCGTGGCGCTGACGCTGCGAAGACCTCGGAAATATAGCGTGTACGCAACTGCTGTCGGGGCCGTGGCCAGGCCCAGGAGCAGCCCGAGTGCGGCAAGGCTGGGATGAAACGCCAAGCCGGTCGTCATCTCCACGACCGGCGCCAGGAATAAGCCACCGATGGTGAAGCTGATCCCGATCGTCGTGAGATCATCCAACGCGTGTACCGGGCGAGCGCCCAACAGTGTCACGGCCACGAACCCGGCCGCGGCAAGCAGCGACAAGCCCGCACTGCCGAACAGAGCGGTCACGGCGAATCCGCCCGAGGGCAGTCCCACTAGCAGTGCGAGGCCGGCCAGCGACAGGACGATCGTGGCGATCATCCAGCGGTTGACCTTGCATCGACCCGTGATCCGCTCTATCGCCAGCATGAGCACTGGGCCCGCTGCGATCGTGATCAGGGTGGCCAGACTGACAGAGGTCAGCCGCACCGCGCCGAAGTAGCAGCCCTGGAACAGCGCGGATAACCCCGCGATCAGGACGAGACGAGTCCATGCTGCACGCCCTCGGGGTAGCGGTCGTCTCGCCAGTATTAAGAAGACAGCGATGATCACACCACCGAGGAGGAGCCGATAGGCCGCGACCGCGAGCGGCGAGAGGCCCACGATAGTGGTGAGCAGGCTCCCGAACAGCCCGCCGGTTCCCCACAGCACTCCGGAAGTGACCAGGCACGCCAGTCCGGTATTGGATCGGCGGTGTGCAGCCGCCAATGATGTATGCATAAGAATTCGCGCTCCTGCGACGAAAGGAATGGGTCGCGGAAGCGGGGCTGGCTCAACTCACCCGCGTGAGAACCGCACGCTGGCCGTGCTCGGCTCAACGCGCTCGAAAATCCGCCCCGCTCAGGAGCGGGGCGGCGGAAGGATAAGGAGTCGATGCACGTCGCCACCTTACCCACCGCAGGAAGCGCTGGAGATTCGATTTTCCGAGCGCGGGCGGCCCTTGTCGGGCTCGAACTGCTCTCCTGAACGTTGTCGGCCGCGCACTGATTGTCCCTTGGGAGTCGTTGTGAGGTGCAGCCTTTCGCGGACTCAGTCCAAATCCGTGAAAAGTCGCGCTAAGGATTTACCGCAGATAAGAACGTACTATCTGCGATAGACCCGGATCCGGCATGGCGTGATGCCTCGCCCGGAGCGGGGAGACTCCGCAAATTATCTGCGATAATGTGGATGATCTTGAAAGGTGTCGGACCGAGGGAGGATGGGCCCGATGGCCGGGTCGAGCAACGTCCGGTCGATTCGGCAGAGCGTGCGTCTGGCCGACGCACGCGATATCTACCTGAACACGGTCGGCTCGGCGAACACCCGCCGCGGCTACGGCATCGCGCTGGCCGCTCTGGTTGATGGGTTCGGTGCAGACTCCGATGCCGGGTTGCTGGATCCTGATCGGGTCGACGGCTGGTTCCGGTTCCGGTGGGGCGGGGCGTCGGCGTAGACGTTCAACGTCCGGCTCGCGTCGTTGCGGGCCGCATGTACCTAGGTTGCGGCCCCGGCTGGTGCCGGCGGACCGGTCACGGGCGATCACCCGGGCGGAGGTGACCGCGATCCTCGGCCTGGACGTGCCGCTGCGGGAGCGGGTGCTGTGGACGATGCTGTACGAAACCGCCGCTCGCGCAGAGGAATTACTGGAACTCGACGTTTCGGACCTGGACACCGCGAACCGGTGCGCCCGGGTGAGGCGAAGGGCGGGACGGTGGACGTGGTGGCGTGGCAGACCGGCACCGCCCGGTTGTTGTACCGGCGGGCAGCGGATAGTCCTGTTCCCGCAGCGCGGCCAGGGCCCGGTCGCTATAGACGGAATTCCACAGCACCACGATGTTGAGGATCAGGCCCAGTGCCGAGAGCTGGTTCTCCATGCCGTCGAGATAGCCGCGGGTGATCTCGCCCTTGCGGCCGTGGAAGATGGCACGGCCCAGGTCGTGGCGGCCTTCCTGAAGGTTGGACTGGGCTTTGGCTTCGCGCCGGTAGGGTTCGTCGTCGGCCAGGCGCAGGATGTGCAGGGTCTTGAAGATCCGCCCGTAGTGTGCGATCGCCTGCCCGAGCGAGGTGGGGTTACCGTCGCGAGAGATCATCCGGGTGACTCGGCTCCGGTGCGTTCGGCTTCTCGGTAGCCGAGTGCTTTGGCGAGGAGTCAGGCTCCGCGTCCTTCTTGTTCGAGATAGACGAGGATTCCGGAGCCGGCTTCTTGGAAGAGGTCCACGGATTTGTGGAGTTCGGGTCCGCAGTCGCAGTCCTGGGAGCCGAGAGCTTCGCCGTATAGGCATCTGGAGTGGACGCGCACCAGGCAGCCGTCGTCCGGCCAGCCGAAGATCAGCAGGTGGCCGAGGTCGGGGTTTCCGTCGACGGCGAGGACGCGCACATAGGACTCGTGTCCGCGCCGGTAGAACCGGTGTCCGGTCTCGGCAGCGGAATCGTCGGGTGTCGGGCCCGCTCAGTGTCTTTCGGCGGTGAGCCGGACGATTCGGTCGATATCGCCGACTTTCGGCATCGTTCCGGGGATGTCTCCGGAGAAGGATTGTGTGGCGACCATGGCGGCGGTGGCCCAGGTGAAATCGTGTTCGTCGGCTGGTTGTTCCGGTTCGGTGCGGTCGCCGCGCTTGGACAGGAGCCGGTAGATGAGGGCGCCGGTGAAGGCGGATCGGGAGCCCGGGATATCGGTGAAGGCGGCTGCCTGGAAGCGCGGTATGTCGAGTGCGATCTGGTCGGAGCGGACGGTGCATTCGAAATCTTCGACGACGCAGACCGCACGCGCGCCGAGCATTTGGAGCAGTTCGGCGATATGTGGACCGGATCGTGCCGGGACCTCGGGAACGAGGTAGTCGAGTTCTCGGGTGGAACCGATGAGGTAGTCGATCGACGACAGGTACCGGTAGAGGACCTGTGGTGCGTCGACTTCGGCTGCGGTGACCAGTACCAGTGGACGTTCGGGTAGCGAGTGCAGGGTTGTCAGGGCTTGGTCTATCACTGGCAGCGGTGGTTCGAGGGTGAGGAGCACGGCATCGGAGTCGGTGAGCGCGGACCGTACGACGCTGCTGCCGAGTTCGTTGTCGGTCAGGCGGATCCGATCATCGGTGCAGGCGATCGTTCCGGTGACTCCGGTGCGGTTGACGATGAGCGCGGTGATCGGTGTCGCGGCTTTGGGGACGACTCTGACGAGTGAGGTGTCGATGTTCTCGGAGCGCAGGTAGTCGAGAATTCGATGGCCGGCGGCGTCGTCGCCGACTGTGCTGACGAATCGCACGTCGATGCCGAGGCGTGCTGCGGCGACGACGCAGTTGAGCCCTTTGCCTCCGGGGTTTTCGCTGAACCGCCCGCGGGTGAACCCGCGGGCGTCGGGGATCCTCTCCACCTGGTACACGTGGTCGATCACGGCGTCGCCGATGACGGTGAGTGTGCCGACGGTGGAGCCGGTGTTGCGGAGTGTGGTGGCGTGGCCGGATCGGTCGCCGGTGTGTACGGCTCCGGTGACCATGAGGGCGGCGAGCGCGGTGAATGCTCTGCGTTCGGGTGCGGCGCGCAGTGAGCGGACGGTGGGCGCGGGCGGGATCGGGTCGGCGTCGGCGATTTCGTGGAGGCGTCGCCAGTGTGCGGAGAGGTACTCGCGCCGGGTGCCGAGGTCTTGGGAGTAGAGCGCGCGCGGGTCGATTCCGCCGGGCTCGGGGTTGTTGAGCAGGCCGAGTGAGAGTTCGGCGTCGGCGATCACACGGAATGTCGGCGGCAGTTTGGTGGCGAGTTCGCGGATGACCGGGAGGACGGCGTCGACGGGTGGGATGCCGTGCAGTTCGGCGTGGCGTCGTATCACCGGCAGTTCCAGGAGGGGGGTGACGTCGATTTCGGTGGTCGTGAGTCGTTCCTGGCTGAGTCCGGAGCGTTTGCACAGGCGGGTGAGGATGTTGCGGATGGCGACGATGACGGTGTCGTCGTAAGGGGCCATTCGACTGCCTTTCTCTCGTTCCGCCGTCATCCGGAGGTTTCTGCGCTGCAGGTTCTGGCAATAACCATAGTGCAAATGGCGTTTGACATTGGCATTGACCCGCGGAACTGTCAAATGACACACTTGAGGGAGCTTTTTCCGCTATCACAGGAACGGGAGGGCCTGGTGGTGACAGTGAGGACAGCCCTGGTGTACGGATCCCGATACGAGTCGCGGCGCGACAGCGATCGTGCCGGTGCGGATCTGGAGCCGTCCTCTGCGGAGGCGTCGAGTGCCCCGCGATCCGCCGACGCTCGACGGCAGCGATGCCGTGCCGGCCGATTCTCCGGCCCGGTCTCGGTGCCGAGCCCCCTGAGGAGGCAGCTGTGACCATCCATATCACCGACTGGCTGATGACCAGCGGTATCTCCCCCGAATTCGCCGAACGCGCGCAGACCCGGCACGGGTCGTGGTGGCAGTTGAGCTGGCTGCCCGGCCGGGCGCTGTCCTTCGAGCAGGCCTACGCCGGTATGGAAGTGGACGAGATCCTGTCCGACCCGGCGTTGGTGAACAACGAGAAGGCGCTCGCGCACGCGATCGCCCTGGTGGATCTGCTCGGGCTGGTGTGGGAGCAGGTCGTGCATCTGCTCGCGAACCGGGTGCAGGCCCGGTTGCTGGAGTCGGAGTTCCTGCACGGCCCGGGGGCTCCCTACCGGGGTGGCCCGGGTGCGATTCGCAGTGGTTCGGCGGCCTGACGGCCGACGTTACCCGCGGTGGGCGGCGTGACCGGCGCCGATGGCGTCGGTCAGGCTGCGGTAACCGCCGGCGCGCAGCCGGTCGGCGATGCCACGGTGGATGCGCCGGGTCCAGAGCGGGCCGCCGTAGATGAAGCCGGTGTACCCCTGGAGCAGCGAGGCCCCCGCGAGGATGCGTTCCCACGCCTGTTCGGGGGTTTCGATTCCACCGACGGAAACAAGGACCAGGCGGTCGCCGACCCGGGCGTAGAGCCGCCGCAGCACTTCCAGTGACCGGTCGGCCACCGGCGGGCCCGACAGGCCGCCCGCGCCGATGGCGGCGACCTGCTCGGGTGGGCTGGCCAGCCCGGTGCGGCCGATGGTGGTATTGGTGGCGACGATCCCGGCTACGCCGAGTTCCACGGCGAGATCGGCGGCGGCGTCGATGTCCTCGTCGGACAGGTCGGGGGCGATCTTGACCAGGACGGGCACCCGCACACTGTCCAGGACGGCCCGCAGCACCGGCCGCAGCGATTCCACGGCCTGCAGGTCCCGTAGCCCCGGGGTGTTGGGGGAGCTGACGTTGACGACCACGAAATCGGCGAGCGGGCCGAGCAGGCGCGCGCTGATGGCGTAGTCGTCCGCGGCGTGCGCGGCGTCCGCGACTTTCGTCTTGCCGATATTGGCGCCGATCGGGACGCCGGGCCGACGGCCGTGCAGGCGCGCGGCCGCCGCGGCGGCCCCGTGGTTGTTGAAGCCCATCCGGTTGATCAGCGCCCGGTCGTCGGGGAGCCGGAACAGACGGGGTTGCGGGTTACCGGGCTGGGCGGCGGCGGTGACGGTGCCGATCTCGGCGAATCCGAAGCCGAGTGAGCCCCAGGCGTTCACGCCTGTCGCGTCTTTGTCGAATCCGGCGGCCAGGCCGAGCGGGGCCGGGAATTCGATCCCGAACGCAGTAGTGCGCAGGATCGGGTCGTTCACGCCGAACAGGCGGTGCAGCAGCGCCCGGGTGGGGGCGAGGGCGGTGGCCGCGCGGATCACCGCGAAAACGATCCGGTGGATGCGTTCCGGCGGCACCAGGAACATCAACTGGAGCAGTGATCGGTACAGCACTGTCATAGCTCCGAGGTGTGCCCCGCGGGGCTGGTGAGGGCGGTCTTGCGGCGGCGCAGCAGGACGCGGCGGCTGCCGTCGGTGTAGGCGCGGACGCGTGAGAGTTCCCAGCCGCCGTATTCGGCTTGGATCGACAGCCGCATCGAGGCCGTGACCCGGGTGACGTCGGGCGGTAGCCGCAGCGGTACGTATTCGTAGTCGTCGCTGCTGGTGTCCCAGGTGGCCGGAAGCGTGGTGCGCGAGGTCGCCGCACGTGGAGTGGAAGCCATCATTGCCCTCTCTTGCGCTGGTCCGCGGGGATGCGCTGCAGACCCTGTTCGGTGGCGGAGCCGATATAGAGATCGCCGGTTGCGTCGTCGACGGTCACCGCGTTCGGTTGCCGGACGGTGGGGTAGCGGCCCACTTCGCGCGGTATTCCCGTCGACAGGTCGTAGCCGACGATCTCGTTGCTCTGCGTGCACGTCGCCCATACGGTGTCAGAACGCCGGTCATAGGCGAGTGCGTAAGGCGACGATCCTACCGGGTAGCGCTGACGCAGGACGAGCGGTTCGGTGGTGAACACCATGAGTTGGCCGCTGTCGGGGTCGGTGACGATGACCCGGTCGTACGGGGCTTCGACGAGATTCGCGGCGCCGGTGCCCGCGCGCAGCGCGAGTCCGAGCCGGTCGTATCCGGGCTCGATTTCGGTGAGCAGGGTCTGGTGCCGGTCCAGGACGGCGAGGGTGTCTCCGGTGAGGGCCAGCGCGTCGGCCGACACGAGGCCGGACACGGTGTGCTGGAGCCGGCCGTCGCGGTCGAGAATGTGGACGCGACCGTCGGCGGTGCCGGCGAACAGAGTTCCGTCGGGTCGCGACCGTACGCTGCGCAGGTCGCCGTCGACGGGGATCCGGGTGACGGCGCGGGTGGCGGCGTCGACGCGCAGGATCGCACCGTCGGTGGCGGCGAGGATCTGCCCGGGACTGCCGGCGGCGATCGCGGCGGCCGGGGCGGGGAGTCGCACCTGATGGCTGGTGGGCGGTTCGGTGGCGGGGGTGAGCAACGTGAGGACGGTTCGGCTGTCGTCGAGTCCGGCCAGGTTGCCGCTGCCGGGGTCGCTGACCAGGGCGGTGAGCGGTGTGGGGGTCGGGAAGACCTGTCCGGCGGGGGCGGTGGTGACCGGTGGCGAGGCGGCGGGCGTCGCCGGTTCGCGGGTGGGCGCGTCACCGGGGCCGGGTTCGGAATCGTTCGAGCAGCCGGTCAGCAGGACGGCGGCGGCGAACAGGGCGATGGCGGCGGTAGCGCGTGGTCTCCGGCGCCGAATCCGGCGCACTGTGTCCGGAAACGACCGATGCTGCATTCGATTATCTGATCACGACGCGGTTGGGCGGCGTGGCAGCGGGGTATGTGGGGTGTCGGCGGGCGGCCTCCGGTGGGCCGGGTTACCGTACGGATCAGGCGGTGCGGAGGTCAGGAGTTGACGATGCACGAGTTGTCGGGTTTTTCTGCCGACGAGGTGACCACGGGCCCGTTCGCGCACGGGTTCGGTCGGACCGGGGACGGGCGGTCGTTCGCGTTCCGGACGGTACGGGCGACGTTGCGCCTGGAGATCTATCGGGCGGACCTGGATGCGGAGGTGCCGGGTCCGGAGGATGTGGTGGCTGTCGCCGAGACCCATGTCAAGGACACCGATCTCGACGACGCGCGCAGTGTGGTGGCGTTGGTGCGTGATCTGCTGCCGACGGCCGCGGAGCCGCCGCGGGGCCGTAATGTTCCGACGGTGCGAGCGCTGCTGGCGCGTATCGGGTCGGTGATCGAGGGTATGTAGTGAATGGTGGTATGCAGGACGTGATGCGGTATACACCTGTTCTTCGGCCGGTGCGCGGATCACGCGCCGGAATTATGTTGCTCGCGGTTCTCGCGGCGGCCGCGGTCGCGGGCTGCGGGTCCGGTGTGGACGAGGAAGCGGTCGCCGCGGCGCGCTCATCGGCCAAGGCGGCGTTGTCCTCGTCGTCGGCGGTGACGTCGCGTGAGCTGGCGACGCGGTCGTTACCGACGGCCACGGAGCTCGACGGGCAGATCAAACGGGCACTCGATCCGGCGCTGCCCGATTCGGAGCGGACGGCGCTGATCGAAGACGGGGCGGCGTTCACGGACACGATCCCGGATATGTACAAGGCGTTGCGGGAAAATCCGCGAGCCGTATACGGGGTGACCGATCCGGTTTTCGACAACCACGACGGCACGGTGACGGCGACCTTGCGGCTGGACAAAGATGGTTCCGGGACCGCGGTCCGCACCACGGTGGTGCATTTCATCTACCTCGACGGCGCATGGAAGCTGTCGCGGACAGATCTGTGCGGGATCCTGCGTTCGGCCGATTACCGCACCGCGGCGTGCGGGTAGGCGGCGGGACACCGGAGGTGTTCGCGGCGGGACCGTACCGGTGGGGTCGTTTCGTGTACCGGCACCGGGTCGCGGTGCTGGTGGTGTTCTTGTTCGTCGTCGGGGTATCGGGTCTGTACGGGCGGGATCTCGCGGATCGGTTGACACAGGAGGGCTGGTTCGACGAGTCGAGCGAATCGGTGGCGGCGTCGAAACTCGCCGACGCGACATTCGGTCGGGATACCGACAGTGATGTGATCGCCCTGTACACCGCGCCCGCCGGCCGAACCGTGGACGATCCGCAGGTGCGGGCGGCGGTCGTCGCGCAGCTGGACGGGTTGCTGCGGGAGCATCCGGACCAGGTGCTGCGGATCGACAGTTACTGGGACAGTGCGCTGTCGGGCCAGTTCGCCGACGATTCCCGTCGGTACGCGTTCGCGAGTATCGGGTTGCGGGGCGAGGGGTCGGCGACGGTCGACAATTATGCGGCGATTCTCGGTGATCTGGTCGCGGACGGTCCGGGCACCGGCCCGGCCGGGACGACGGTGCAGCTGGCCGGGTTGCAGCCGGTGGTGGAGGGCATCAACACCGGGATGCAGGACGATATCCGGCGCGCGGAGATGATCGCGCTGCCGCTGGTGGCGATCCTGTTGTATTTCGTGTTCGGCGGGGTGGTGGCGGCGTTGCTGCCGGTGCTGGTGGGCGGGATGACGATCCTGGGCACGCAGGGCATCATGCGGTTGCTCACCGGTGCGATCGATGTGAACGTGTTCGCCAGCGCGGTGGTGACGCTGGTGAGTCTGGGTCTGGCGATCGATTACGGGTTGTTCACGGTGACCAGGTTCCGGGAGGAGCTGTCGGCGGGCCGCGGGGTCGAGGAGGCGGTGGCGCGTACGGTCGCGACCGCGGGCCGTACGGTGCTGTTCTCGGCGGCGATCATCGCGGTGAGCCTGGGGGCGCTGTTCATCTTCCCGAACGGGGTGCTGCGGTCGGTGCCGTACGGGGGGATCAGTTCGGTGCTGCTGGCGGCGTTGCTGTCGGTGACGGCGCTTCCGGCGATGCTCGCCCTGGTGGGCGAGAAGATCGATCTGTGGCAGTGGCGGCGGTTCGCGCGGGCCAGTACGGAGGCCGAGATCGATCGCGGAATCTTCTCCCGGCTGGCGGTGCGGGCGATGGCGCGGCCGTGGGCGGTGATCGTGCCGGTGGTGCTGGGCCTGCTGTTGCTGATGGTGCCGTTCCGGCATATCGAGTTCGGGGGGTTGAGCGAGAAGTATCTGGCCGCGGACAATTCGGCGCGGATGGCGCAGGAGAAATTCGACGCGCTGTTCCCGGGTTTCCGGACCGAACCGTTGCGCCTGGTGGTGACGGGCGCGGATGCGGCGCAGTTGAGCGATATCCGGTTGCAGGCCAACGCCACCCCCGGCCTCACCGGGCCGTTCGAGCCGGCCGCGCCCACCCGCGACGGGATCAATGTGCTCGAAGCGGGTCTGGTGGACGATCGTGGCGCCGATACCGCGATCGCGGTACTGCGCGGTATCGAGGAACCCGAGGGTGTGCAGGTGCGGGTGGCGGGCGTGCCGGCCCTGGAACGCGACAGTATCCACGGCCTGTTGGACGGGCTGCCGCTGCTGGGTTTGCTGCTGGTGGCGGCGGCGATCGGGTTGATGTACGCGGCGTTCCGGTCGCTGATCCTGGCGGTGAAGGCGGTCGCGATGTCGGCGTTGGGGCTCGGCGCGACCCTGGGCATTCTGACCTGGCTCTTCGTGGAGGGGCACGGGTCGGAGTTGTTCGGTTTCACCCCGGGTCCGCTGATGTTCGCGGTGCTGGTGTTGATCGTGACGGTGGTGTTCGGGTTGTCCACCGACTACGAGGTTTTCCTGCTGTCGCGGGTGGTGGAGGCGCGGGCGGCGGGCGCGGCGGCGCCGGAGGCGATCCGGTACGGGATCGCGCACACCGGTGGTGTGATCACGTCGGCGGCGGCGATCCTGATCGTGGTCACCGGCGCGTTCGGTTTCTCGGAGCTGGTGATGATGAAGTACATCGCCTACGGGATGATCGCGGCCTTGGTTCTGGACGCGACGGTGATCCGGATGCTGTTGACCCCGGCGGTGCTGAAACTCGTCTGGCACCCGAAATGATCCGGGTGGCGGTCAGTTACGCACAGGGCCGCGGGCGGGCAGGACCAGTTGTGCGCCGGTGCCGGGATGGTCGAGGACCTCGACGGGGTACCGGTATACGCGGGTGAGCAGTTCGCCGGTGAGGATAGCGCGCGGTGGCCCGGCGGCCGCGATGCGCCCGTCGTCGAGGACGGCGACGCGGTCGGCGTAGGCGGCGGCGGACGCCAGATCGTGCAGCACCACCACCACGGCCGCGCCGGCCGCGGCGCGGGCGGCGGCGAGGGTCAGCACGGCCTCTTGGTGGCCGAGGTCCAGGGCGGCGGTGGGCTCGTCCAGCAGCAGGGTCGTGGTGTCCTGCGCCAGGACTCGGGCGAGTGCGACCCGGGCTTTTTCGCCGCCGGACAGGCTCGGGAACGCCCGTCCGGCGAGATGGGTGCAGTCGGTGGCGTCCATGGCGGCCGCGATGATCTCGTCGTCGCTGTCGGCGCGTGCTGTGCGCTGCCAGGGTGCGCGGCCCATGGCGATCACCTCCGCGGCGGTGAACGGGAACCCGACCGTATGGGATTGGGGGAGGACGGCGCGGCGGCGGGCCATGTCGATCGGCGTCCACCGGTCGAGTGGGCGGCCGCCGAGTTCGACGCTGCCCTGTCCCGGTTCCAGTTCGCCCGCGAGGACGGCGAGCAGTGTGGATTTGCCGGCGCCGTTGGGGCCCACGAGTGCGACGACTTCACCGGCCGCGACCTCGAAATCGACATCGTCGAGTATTCGCCGGGTCCCGGCGCCGCCGCCGTGCCGGTCCAGGGTGACCGCGTGGGCGCGCAGTGTGACGGTGCCGGTTTCGGGGGCGGCGGGCAGGTCGTGGGTGCGGTGCAGCAGCCCGGTGAGACCGCGCCGCAGCGGTGTCGCGGTCATGCCCAGCCTCCCGCCCGCGCTCGGGTGCGGCGTAGCAGCCAGAAGAAGAACGGGGCGCCGATGAGCGAGGTGAGCATGCCCAGCGGCAGGTCGGCGTTGTCGACCAGGGAGCGGGCGGCGACGTCGGCGGCGAGGAGGACGACGGCGCCGGTGACGGCGCTGAGCGGGATCAGTGCGCGATGCCCGGGCCCGACGATCATGCGCACCACGTGCGGGACGATGAGTCCGACGAACAGGATGATGCCGGTGAACGCCACCCCGGCGGTGGTGAGTACCGCGACGATCACGATCACCGCCCGCCGGAGCCGTTCGACGTCGACGCCGAGGTGGCGGGCCGCGGATTCGCCGAGGGCGAGCAGATCCAGGCGGGGCGCCACCAGGATCGCCGCGGCGATCCCGGCGACCGTGAGTGCCGCGACGATCGCCACCGCGTCCCAGGTGGCGCCGTTGAGGCTGCCGAGTTGCCAGAACACGATCTGGTCGCGGGCGGCGGGGCTGGCGACGAAGAGCAGGAACGCGATGAGTCCGCCCGCGAACGCGTTGATCGCGACCCCGGTGAGGACGAGGGTCACTACTTCGGTGCGGCCGTTGGCGCGGGACAGTACGTAAACCAGCGCGGTGGTGACCAATCCGGCGGCGAACGCGGCGGCGGCCACCGACCAGGCGGCGACGAACGCGCCGCCGAACACGATCACCGTCCCGGCGCCCACCGCGGCGCCGGCGGACACACCGATCACTCCCGGCTCGGCGAGCGGGTTGGCGAACACCCCCTGCAGCAGCGCACCGGCGGTGGCGAGGGCGGCGCCGACCAGGATCGCCAGCACGACCCGCGGGAACCGGACCTCCCAGAGCGTGACCTCACCGGCGGGGTGGGCGGGTAGCGGGCCCCAGTCCAGGCCGACGCGGTGCGCGACGCTACCGGCGACCTCGGCGGGTGTGGTGGGTACCTGCCCGATGGCGGCGGACGCGAGAGCCAGTGCGACGAGCGCTATCGCGGCGACGGTGAACGCGATCAGGAAACGGCGCTGCGAGTGACCGGTGTCCGGCGGCCCGGGAGGCTTGTCCAGGGCTACCGTCATGCGCCGGTGCGGCCGTAGACGGCGTCGGACAGGGCGGAGATGACGCGACCGGTGTTGGGTCCGAAGGACAGCAGCACCGCGTCGGACATGTCGACGATCCGTTTGTTGCGCCCGGCCGGGGTCTGCGCGATACCGGGGATCTGCACGATTCCGTCGATTCCGCCGATCGATTTCATTCCGTCGGTCATGACCAGCAGGACGTCCGGTGCCGCGGCGATCATGGCTTCGCTGGTGATGGCGGTGAACGGTTCGGTGAGTCCGGCCTGCTGTCCGGCGTCTTCGGCGTCGAGCGCGGCGATCAGCGCGTCGGCGCCGGAACCGGGTCCGGCGAGCATGGTGATGGCGCTGGAGCGCAGGTAGAGGAACGCCATGCGCAGGCGCGGGTCCGGGGCGGGGACCGCGGCGGAGGCGGCCGCGATCTCGTCGCTGGTGCGGCGGCCGAGTTCCTGCCCGCGCTGCGGGACCCCGAGCGCGGCGGCGACGGCCTCGATCTGCGGCACCACACCGTCCATGGTGCGTTCGGGGTCGAAGTAGACGACGGTGATCCCGGTGGCGCGCAACTGTTCCCGGACGGCGGGTGAGGCGCTGGTGGTGTCGGTGAGGAATACGCTGGGCCGCAACGCCAGAATCGATTCCACGTTGAGTGCGCCGTTGCCGCCGGTGACGTTCGGCAGGTGAGCGACCGCGGGGAACGACGCGGCGGTGCTGCGGCCTACCAGATCGTCGCCGAGTCCGAGTGCCCACACGATCTGCGCGAGGGTGCCGTAGCGGTCGGCGGCGACGATGCGGCTCGCGTCGGTGACGGTGACGTCGGAGCCGTCGAAGGAGCGGACGGTGGCCGGCAGCGCCGGGGTGGGCGGCGGGGTGATGGGTACCGGGTCCAGGTTGTCGAGGGCGGCGGTGGCCGGGCCCTGCTGTCCGGTGGCGTCGGCCGGTTCGGGGCTGTCGCAGGCGGCGGTGAGTACGAGCAGGCCGGCGGCGAGGCCTGCCAGGAGTGCGCGCGCCCGTCCGGATCGGGCCCGGTGATACCTCATGGAGGCAAGGCTAATCCGTGCGGGTGTGAGTGGTGCTCGCCCGCCCCCGCACTACGGGGTGGAGCTCACATCGTCGAGGGCGGCGGCGATCGCGCGCGGCAGTTCCAGGGTTTCGGCGGCCAGCACGCCCGTGAGCTGGCCCATATCGCGGGCGCCGACGAGCATGGTCGCCACCCCGGGCCGGTCCCGCACCCAGGCCAGCGCGACCGCCAGCGGTGAGGTGGCGAGTCCGTCGGCGGCGGTGACGAGGGCGTCGACGACGGCGGTGGCCCGGTCGTCGTCGAGTCGGCCGCGGATCTCGGCGGCGGTGTCCTCGTCGGCGGCGCGGGAATCGGCGGGGACGCCGTCGCGGTATTTGCCGGTGAGGATGCCGCCGGCGAGCGGGGCGGTCGCGACGAGGCCGGCGCCGTGATGGGCGGCGGCGGGCGCGGTGTCGTCTTCGGCGCCGCGGGTGAGCAGTGAATACGGTGTCTGCACCGCGGTCACGGGTGTGACCGCGGCCAGGCTGGCCAGCTGCCAGGCGGTGAATCCGCGGACCCCGGCATAGCGGGTGCGGCCCGAGCTGATGGCGTACTGCAGGGTGGCGGCGATCTCGTCGAGCGGGGTGCGCGGATCCCAGGCGGTGAGCTGCCACAGGTCGAGGTGGTCGGTGCCCAGTTCCAGCAGGGTGCGGTCCAGTTGCCGTAGCAGCGTGCGGCGCGAGCAGTCGACGGTGATCCGTGTTTGTTTGGGTGGTGGCGGTTCGCTGCCCGCGGGGACCGCCGGCAGATGCGGGACCAGGCCCGCGCCGGCGCACAGCACGAGTTCGTCGCGGGACACCAGGTCACCGAGGAGGTCGGCCAGGATCCGCTGTGCGGCGCCGCCGGTGTAGGCGGGGGAGGTGTCGACGAGGGTGCCGCCGGCTTCGGCGAATGCGATCAGTTGTGCGGCGGCGGTATCGGCGTCGGTGTGGCTGCCCCAGGTGTGGGTGGCCAGCCCGATCCGTGAAACCCGCAGCCCACTGCGGCCGACGGTGCGCTGTTCCATCACCGGGTCTCCGTGTCCCGCAGCAGCGAGTCGGGCCCGGGGGCGGCAGTGCGCAGAAGACACGGCACGGTTCGACGTTTCCTCACGGCGCCCAGCCTAGAGCGTGTCTGCGCGGTGGCGGTCCGGGACGAACCGTCCGCGTGGCGTGTCCGCCGCGGAACCGGCCGCCGCGCGTGCCGTCGGGCCGGCACTGTAGGGTCGCTGCCGGTCGATCGCCGTGCCCGTATGCGGCCGGGGTGCCGTAAGACCGAAGGCGGAGCGGGTTTTCGGCGTTGTTCAGGAGGATGTGTGGTTGGCGAGTCGATGACCTGGGTGCAGGCGTTGGTGCTCGGTGTGGTGCAGGGTTTGACGGAGTTCCTGCCGGTTTCGTCGTCGGGGCATTTGCGAATCGTGTCCTCGGTGTTCTTCGGCGGCGACGCGGGCGCGTCGTTCACCGCCGTCACCCAGCTCGGCACCGAGGCCGCTGTGTTGTTGTTCTTCGCCAAGGACATCTGGCGCATCGTGCGGGTGTGGTGCGCCACGGTTTTCGAGCGGCTGACCGTGCGTTCCCGGGAGACGGTGCCGGTCAGTGAACAGGTCACGACCAAACTTCCGGTGATCACCGGATACGGACCTGCCGGCTACGACCCGGATGCCGAGGCGCAGCGCGACCTCGATTACCGAATGGGCTGGTATGTGATCATCGCCACCATTCCGATCGGGGTGCTGGGGTTCGTCTTCAAGGACCAGATTCGTACCGGTGCCCGGAATCTGTGGTTGGTGGCGATCATGCTGATCGTGTTCGCGTTGGTGATCGCCGCGGCCGAACATTTCGGGCCCAAGCAGCGGCCGCTGGAGCAGCTCACCACCCGCGACGGTCTGGTGATGGGTTTTGCGCAGTGCCTGGCGCTGGTTCCCGGGGTTTCGCGGTCGGGGGCCACGTCCAGCGCGGGCCTGTTCTGCGGGTTGAAACGAGAGGCGGCGGTCCGGTTTTCGTTCCTGCTCGCGATCCCGGCGGTCACGGCGTCCGGGCTGTTCAGTCTCCCCGACGCTTTCGAACCAGCCGGGGAGGGGTTGAACGCGTCGGGGCTGCAGTTGTTGGTGGCGACACTGGTGTCGTTCGTGATCGGTTACGCATCGGTGGCGTGGCTGCTGCGGTTCGTGGAGAAGCATTCGTTCTATTGGTTCGTGGGATACCGGATCGTGCTCGGGTTCGTGATCATCGGCCTGCTCGCCGGCGGGGTCGTGTCGGCCACATGATCAGCACGGGTTACGCCGCCGCCGGACCGGTTCGGCGCGGGTTCCTCGGCCGTCCGGGCGCGGACGCGCCGACTAGGCTGGCCCCATGACGGTGATCCTGCTGCGACACGGTGTATCGACTTCCAATACCAGCGGCACTCTCGCGGGCCGCAGTCCCGGTGTGGAACTCACCGACCGTGGTGGCGAACAGGCCCGCGCGGTCGCCGATCGGCTCGCGGGCCTGCCGATCTCCCGGATCGTCACCTCGCCGATGTTGCGCTGCCAGCGCACGGTTTCCCCGCTGGCCGCCGAACTGGGCCTGGAACCGGTGGTCGACGATCGGCTCGCCGAGGTCGATTACGGCGAGTGGACCGGCCGCCGGATCCACGACCTGCTGCAGGAACCGCTGTGGCAGGTCGTGCAGCGGCATGCTTCGGCCGCGGTGTTCCCCGGCGGCGAGGGGTTGGCGCAGGTGCAGACGCGGGCGGTGTCGGCGATCCGGGAGCACGATCGCGCGCTCGCCGAACTGCACGACGGGGACCAGTTGTGGGTGGTGTGCACCCACGGTGATGTGATCAAGTCGGTCCTCGCGGACGCCCTCGGCATCCATCTCGACGGCTTCCAGCGGATCATGGTCGAGCCCGCGTCGATCAGTGTCATCCGCTACACCCGCACCGCACCGTTCGTGGCCCGGGTGAACGACACCGGTGCGGACCTGTCCGGTCTGGCGCCCGCGCCGGCGGCCGAGTCGGGTACATCGGGGCCGGTGCCCGGCGGTGAGATCGGGGCGGGAAGGAAAGACGGATAATGGGTATGCCCGATACCGGCGGATGCGCCACCTCTCGGCGGCTTCGGGCGAATCGGCGTCCGCGTCGGGAGACGGCGCAGCGGAGCACCGCAGCCGAACAGGGTCACGTATCAGGAGGTGCATGTGTCACGCGCAATCCATGTTTTTCGCACCCCCGAACGTTTCGTCGCCGGAACTGTCGGTGAGCCGGGCGATCGCGCGTTCTACTTGCAGGCGGTGGAGGAACCCCGGGTGGTGAGCGTGCTGCTGGAGAAGCAGCAGGTCAAGGTGCTCGCCGACCGGATGGGACTGCTGCTGGACGAGGTGGCGCGGCGCTTCGGCGCGGAGGTGCCGCCGCAGGCCGACCAGGTCAACGACAACGCGCCGCTGGTGACGCCGGTCGACGCGGAGTTCCGGGTCGGCACCATGGGCTTGGGCTGGGATGCCGACGCGGGCGCAGTGGTCGTCGAATTGCTGGCCATCACCGAGACCGAGGTCGATGAATCGGTGGTGCTCGACGACACCGACGAAGGTCCCGACGCGGTCCGGGTGTTCCTGAGCCCGGATCAGGCGCGGGAGTTCGCGCTGCGGTCCACCCGGGTGATCGCCGCGGGCCGGCCGCCGTGCCCGCTGTGCGGGGAGCCGCTGTCGGCGCGCGGGCACATGTGTGTGCGCACCAACGGGTACAAGCGCGGTGAACTGTTCGGTGCGAACGATCTGGAGGAGTGACCGTGTCCGGCCCTGTGGACGCGCTGCGCTCCGGTGAGCTGACGGTGCTGGGCCGGGTGGGGGTTGCCAGCAATGTGACGCTGGTCTGCGATCTGGCCGTCGGCGACGGTGGTGTGCGGGTGGTGTACAAGCCGGTGCGCGGTGAGCAGCCGCTGTGGGATTTTCCCGACGGTACGCTCGCCGGCCGGGAGGTGGCGTCGTATCTGATCTGTCGCGCGCTCGGCTGGAGCGTGATCCCGGAAACGGTGTTGCGGGACGGACCCTACGGTCCCGGGATGGTGCAGCGCTGGGTCACCGCCCGGGAACCCCGCGAACTCGGCGACACCCGGCTGGACCTGGTGGATCTGTGCCCACCGGAATTGGCGCCGGACGGCTATCGGGAGGTGCTGCGCGCCTACGACGGCGCCGGCGACGAGGTGTCGCTGCTGCACGCCGACGATCCGCGGCTGCAGCGGATGGCGGTGCTGGACGTTCTGCTCAACAACGCCGACCGCAAGGGCGGGCACGCGCTGGAATCGGTCGACGGCGATGTGTACGGCGTGGATCACGGGATCTGCCTGCACCAGGAGAACAAGCTGCGCACGGTGTTGTGGGGGTGGGCGGGTGAACCGGTTCCCGCCGATCTGCTGGCCGATATCGGCGCGTTCACCGACACTCTGCCGGGTGAACTGGCCGACGGGCTGGCCGAGCACATCACCGATGCCGAGATCGACGCCCTGCTGCGTCGCGCGAAACGTTTGCTGGACGAGCCGGTGATGCCGTTCCCGGAGACCGCCCGCCCCATCCCGTGGCCAGCGTTCTGACATCGGTGTCGCACGGGTCGTCCGATGATTCGCTCTGTCTGAAGCCAATGGTTGTCTTCTCCTCGGCGCTGCGTCGTCGCAGGTCCACGGCCTACCGGTGACAGTGGTCGCGGACCCGGCGGCGGGGCGGGCGGGGCACGGTAGGCCCGGACCTCTACTCTCGACGGTATGCAGTCCTGGTCCGACACCCCGATTCCCGCGGTCCCCGGAACAGGGCCACCGTTGCGTTTGCACGACACCGCCGACTCCTGTATTCGCCCGGTGACCCCGGGTACCACGGCAACCATGTACGTCTGCGGGATCACCCCGTACGACGCCACCCATCTCGGCCATGCGGCCACCTATCTGACCTTCGATCTGGTCAACCGTGTCCTGCGCGACGCCGGACACGATGTGCACTACGTGCAGAACGTCACCGACGTCGACGACCCGCTGTTCGAGCGCGCCGAGCGCGACGGGGTGGACTGGCGGGACCTGGGCAACGCTGAGATCCAGCTCTTCCGCGAAGATATGGCGGCGTTGCGGGTGCTGCCGCCGCGGGAGTATGTGGGCGCGATCGAATCGGTGGAGGAGGTCGTCGAACTGGTCGGGAAACTATTGGCCGGGGGCGCGGCGTACACGGTCGAGGACACCGAGTACCCCGATATCTATTTCCGCACCGACGCCACCGAGCAGTTCGGATACGAGTCGGGATACGACCGGGCCACCATGGAACGGCTGTTCGCCGAGCGCGGCGGCGACCCCGACCGGCCGGGCAAACGCGATCCGCTGGACGCGCTGCTGTGGCGGGCCGAACGCGCGGGGGAACCGTCGTGGCCGTCACCGTTCGGGCCGGGCCGTCCCGGCTGGCATATCGAATGCGCCGCGATCGCGGTGAACCGGCTGGGGACCGAATTCGATATCCAGGGCGGCGGCAGCGATCTGATCTACCCGCATCACGAGTATTCCGCCGCGCACGGTGAGGCATTGGCCGCTGGGCGGCGGTTCGCCCGTCACTACGTGCACACCGGGATGATCGGGCTCGACGGCGAGAAGATGTCGAAATCCAAGGGCAACCTGGTGCTGGTGTCGAAACTGCGGGCCGAGGGTGTGGATCCGGCGCTGATCCGGCTCGGCCTGTTCGCCGGGCATTATCGCGCCGACCGGATGTGGACCGGCAGTGTGCTCACCGACGCCGAGGCGCGGCTGGCGCGCTGGCGGCAGGCGGCGGCCGCCGCGACCGCGCCGCCCGTCGCCGATACCGTGGCCCGGCTGCGCACTCACCTCGCCGACGATCTGGACACCCCGGCAGCGCTCGCCGCCGTCGACGCGTGGGTGACCGAAACGCTCGCCTACGGCGGCGCCGATCCCGAGGCCGGCGCCGACCTCGCGGCCGCGGTGGACGCCCTGCTCGGTGTGCGCCTGCACTGACTCGGTCCGGGCACGGTCCGTTTCGGGCGCCCGGTCTTTCGTAGCACGACCCGGCCACCGGCCGGGTCGTGACCTTTCACTACCCGCAACGGACGCCGCTGCTGATGGGGTACTGTTCGATCCTCGAAATCCCCCACCCGTTCACCGAAGAGATCGGCGCCGTATGTCTCGTATCGTCAGTAAGGACAACTACTTCGACACCGGCCTGGAGGTTCTGTCAGAGCTCGGTTTCCGGCATCTCAATATCGGCGTGCTGTGTCGGCGGCTGGGGGTGACCAGCGGATCCTTCTATCACCATTTCGGCAGCTGGCAGTCGTATGTGGATGCGCTGCTCGATCATTGGGAGAACCGGCAGGTACTGATCCTGCGCACCCTGAACTTCGATCCGTCCACCCCCGACGATGCGATCCGCGCGCTGTCGGATCTCACCCTGGGCCTGCATCATCGGGCCGAGGCCGCGATCAGAGCGTGGGCGGCCAACGACGAAGCGGTGGCGGTGGCGCTCAAACGGGTCGACGAATCCCGGCGCCGCACCGTGCGCAAGACGGTCCTCGGCATCGTCGGTGACGAGCGGATCGCCTCGATCGACACCGAACTCGGTATGGCCCTGTTGATCGGGTACCAGCAGATGGTCGCCGCCGGTCAGCAGGTGTCCCTGGACGAGATTCTCGGCGAGTACGCGCGGCTGGTCTATTCCCATGTCCGGCGCCCCGTGGCGGACAGCTAGAGCCGACTCCGCCGCGGTGTCCGGCTCACACCCTGCGGCGACCCGTAGATGCGGGCACGATCCAGGGGGTTATTGCCAGGTCGCCCTGGAGGTTTCGGCCGACCGCCAGTGGTCGGCAAACATGCGGATGTCGGTAATATCGAGACGGTGCGTTACGAATGCCACCGGACCCGGGTGCCCGGAAGCCTTCCCTGTCGGGTGATCGCGAAACTGCAGCCACTGAGATGGCGTGTGATCGTGGGTGAGGGCGACGGACATCTCGACGGGGGTGTCGAGCAGGACTGGTTGGATGACGAACTGCCGTTCGAGTTCCGCAGGCCGAATGCGGTCTTCTTCGCCATCGGCCCCTACTGAGCCGGAGTGGTGCGGGCCGATCTGAGGTCGACGCGCCCAGGAGGCGAGGAACACTCGCGCGGAAAGTGTCAGCAGGGCGGCTGGATCCCGGTCATGGAGTAGGACGGCGTCCAGGTTGGTTTCGGCCCGCGCGCGAGCTCTCGTGATCGCAGTCGACGTGCGGTGCGGGTCGGGGTCCGGGCTGTTTTCGACCGAGGCGCCGAATCGGTTCGAGATGTACCGGCGGATGGAGCAGTTGAGCCAGCGGTTCGGAACCGCGCACTGGTACGAGCACGTTCCCGGCGACTTCTGGGACACTCTCGCCGACGACCCCGACACGGGTTTGCGCACTGCGTGGAGTCAGTGGTGTGTTCCCGAGACGACGAAATCCAGATGCACTGCGTGTCTGCCGATGATGTCTATGTCTATCGGTGCCAAGAAACAAGCCCGGTGGACTCGCTCGACGAGTTGGATGCCTGGGTGGAAGCAAACGACCGAAGAAGCGAGCCTCGCCCGACGCAAGCCGAACACGATCGGGCAGATGCGTACACGACCATGCTGGTCGAGCGTGGCGGTGACGATCGCTTACCCCCAGAAGACCAGGAGCCCGATGAGTCGGGGATCACGGTTATCTCCTGATAGACCCCGTGCAGGATGTGGTTTTCGGTGCACGTGCAGCGGCACAGCGGGTGTCGATCGACCTGGAGAGCCTAGGCTCACATACCCGAGTTCAAGGCGCCGGAGTGCTGGCCGTACCGCATTCGTTGCGAAACCGCCTACGTCGCGGCGCACTACCGATCTGACGGACGAGATCACCGATCCCTACGGCGCCGACTCGGTTCATTTGAGGACGAGCAGCGCGGCGCGTTCGAGCCGGTCGGCGATATCGGCATAGGATTCGTAGCCCATTCCGGCGCGTACCAGCGCTCCCGCGTACAGCAACTCCAGCGATTCCACGGTTTCGGGGTCGGCTTCGGGGTCCAGGGCGCGGGTGAGGCGGTGGCGGATCTCCACCCCGATGCGGGTGCGTAGGTGCTCGACGTCGGGGTCGCGGCCCAGCAGCGCGCTCGTCACCGCGCCCGACAGTTCCTGTTCGTCGGCTACCAGCAGGGCGATACCGCGCAGTTCGGCCAGTACGCGCACGGTGGGGTCGGCGTCGTGGCTGGCCGGGGACTGCGAGGACCGGATCCGGCGCCAGAAGATCTCGGCCACCAGATGTTCTTTGGAGGAGAAGTAGGTGTAGGCGGTGGCGGTGCCGACGCCCGCGGTGCCGGCGACCATGCGGATGGTGAGTCCGGCGAAACCCTCGCGGGCCAGAACCTCCATCGCCGCTTTGGTGAGTTTGTCGACGGTGTCCGCCTGCTTGCCGCTCAAGCGCCGCCGGGTGGCCTCGAGAATTCTGGAATCGCCTTCGGACATGTGTCTAGATAGTAGTGTCGGTCAGGTGTTGGATCAACCTTCTCCCAGCACAGGACCCGTCGAGTACTGTCGGTCGCCGCCGTGATGGGATACCTACGCCTTCGCCGCGGCCCGCATGTACCTGATTCGAAGGAGGGCTCGATGCCCCTGCCAGTCCCCGCTCCACCGCTGACCGACGAGCAGCTGTTCGACCATGCCCGCCGGGCCACCGGTTTCATGCCGGACGAGGAGGGGCGCGCGCTGCACGCCGCGGCCGTGAAGTACTGCCGCGGCGGGGTCATCACCGAGATCGGCACCTACTGCGGGAAATCGGCCGTCCTGCTGGGCGCCGCGGCCCGCACACAGGGCGGCGTGGTGTTCACCGTCGACCACCATCACGGCTCCGAGGAACACCAGCCCGGCTGGGAGTACCACGACACCTCCCTGGTCGACCCGGTCACCGGCCTGTTCGACACACTGCCCCGGTTCCGGCACACCATCGACACCGCCGGTCTGAGCGATACGGTCGTCGCGATCGTCGGCGCCTCCGCGCGTGTCGCCGCCACCTGGCGCACCCCGATCGAATTCCTGTTCATCGACGGCGGCCACACCGAAGAAGCCGCCGGCCGCGACTACAACGGCTGGGCCAAATGGGTCGTCCCCGGTGGCGGTCTCGCCATCCACGACGTATTCCCCGACCCCGCCGACGGCGGCCAGGCCCCCTACGGCATCTACCGCCGGGCCCTCGACAGCGGCGAATTCCGGGAGGTCTCGGTTACCAGCTCGCTGCGCGTCCTGGAGCGGATCACACCCTCTCCCGACCTCTGACCCCTATGCCGGGCGCGGTGTCCGTGCCGTGCGGAACCGGGACGCGGTATGCGCCGCGTCCCGGTACTCCCCGCCCGGGGCGGCGTTACCCCGCCCGGTAATCCGGTGCCCGGTCCGCCGCGTACGCGCGGGCCCAGGTGTAGTCCGGCTTACCGCTGGGGGAGCGCACGATCGTCTCCGCGACCCAGACCGCGCGGGGGACCTTGTATCCCGCGAGATGGCGGCGGACATGGGACTGCAGATCGGGCAGATCCAGCGCCTCGCCGGTGAGGCTGACGACCGCGGCGACCTGCTGTCCCCAGCGCTCGTGGTCCACCCCGACCACGGTCACGTCGTAGATGCCGGCATAGGACTTGACCACACCCTCCACCTCCTCGGCGAACACTTTCTCCCCGCCGGTGTTGATCACCATATTGCCGCGGCCGATGAGACTGATGGTGCCGTCGTCCTCCAGCCGGGCGCGATCGTCGGTGACCACGATCCGGCGCCCGTCGACCACTTTGAACAGTTTCTCGGTACGTGCCGGGTCCTTGTAGTAGCCCAGCGGCACCGAGCCGGTTTTCGCGAGCCAGCCCTCGTCGCCGGGCTCCACGGGATGTCCGTCGTCGTCGACCACCACCGCGCCGCGTCCGATCGACACCCGCGGTTTGCGGGCCGGATCGTCGTCACGCTGCGCGAACCCGATACCGCCGAAACCGGTTTCCGAGGAGCCGATCGAATCGGAGACGAACAGGTTCGGGATCAGGTCCAGTAGCGCGTTCTTCGTCGACTGGGTGAGCAGCGCGGCCCCCGAGGCGATCATGAACAGTCCGGTGGCGTCCACCGGTTCGGCGCGATAGGAGTCGATGAGCGGGCGGGCCATGGCGTCCCCGGTGACCACCATGACGCCGGGACGCTCGGCGGCGACCGTCCGCCACACGTGTGCGGGATCGAATCGCGGCACGAATACCACACAGTTGCCCGACCACAGGGCGATGAAGGTCGGCATCATCGCCGCCAGATGCATCAGCGGCGGCAGGATCATCCAGGTGGACGGTTCACCCGCCGCGCCGGTGCGGGACTGCTGGTGTTCGTCGGTGACCGGTTCGTTGTTGTAGAAATCGATACCGCCACCGAGGACCCGCCACATGTCCTCTTGCCGCCACAGCACCCCTTTGGGCAGCCCGGTGGTGCCGCCGGTGTACATGACGAACAGGTCGTCGGCGGTGCGCGACACCGCGGGTCTGGTGGTGGGGGCGGCCGCGCAGACGTCGGCGAAACAGTCCACGCCCGAATCCGCCTCGGTCCGGTCGTCCGCCGCGCACAGCAGGTATTTCAGTCGCGGCGTCCGCTGCGCGGCGGCACGCACCGCGTCGCCGTAACTGGCGTGGTAGACCAGGTATTCGAGGTCGGCGTTGTCGTAGAGGTAGGCGAGTTCGTCGGGGCCGTACCGGAAATTGATATTGATCGGTACGGCGGCCAATTTGAAGCAGGCTATCAGCGTCTGCATCGTATCGATGCTGTTGTGCATCTGGAACCCGACATGGGTGCCGCGCCCGACTCCCGTCGCCGCCAGATGATGAGCGAGCCGGTTGGCGCGTTCCTCCAGTTCACGGTAGGTGACGCGGCGGCCCTCCTCGATCAGCGCGATCCGGTCGGGCATGGCGTCGACGGAGTGTTCGAACAGGTCGGCGAAATTATTGGCCATATCAGTCCTGCGGTGTGCCGGGCACGCGTGCCGGGGGATCAGAGAACGGTGAGGGGCAGTGGTTTTCCGCGATCAGCGAACTGGAAGTCGACACCCGTGCTGAAACGCGTGATCGCCACCTCCGGCGCCTCGGCGAACGGTTCGTCGGCGAGCGAGATCTCGGCGGTCCAGCCACCGGCATCGCTGTCGACGACCCGGCTCTGGAAGCGCGGGTTCACCCCGCGGACCAGCGAGTCCAGCGGGCCGAGCAGGTCGGGATCGACCATCGACGGCCAGCCGCGATCGGTCAGTGCGCCGCTGGTGGCGGGGAAATGAATCCGCAGCACGCCGATGCCGGGCTCGACGTCGACATCGGTGTAGTGCTGCGGATTCAGCGCCGGATGAATGCGCAGCACCTGCGCGAGCGCCTCGATATCATCGCCCAGCCCGAGGCAGGCGCGGATCCGCTCCGAGGCCACCCCGGCGATTCCGGTGAACTGTTTGCGCCCGATCTCGAGTGCGGAGTCGTCGTCGGTGCGTTCGTGCACCGCGACCATGAACCCGAGTACCAGCAGATGCTGTTGCAGGCAGACTTCTTCGGCGATCCGGATCAGGGCAGACCGGGAGAAGTCCGCGAATCGCAGATCGCTGAGCAGCGGCCCGCTGTACTCTGCCCGACCCTCGTCGCCGGGATCGATCTCGGCCAGCGGTAGCCGCGCCGCCACCGATTCGGCGACCAGCGGCGCATTGTGCGGCACCTCGGGCGGTGTGTGCGATTCGTCGATGATCACCGTCCACGCGCACACCGGATGCCGGTCGGCGGGGACACGGGGCGGCCGGTGGATCGGCCGGACCTGCGCGTACTTGTTGGTGGCCAATGCGGTGGCGTCGAAGGTGGGATCTTCGATGTCGTGGCACATGGACTTCACGTAGTCGGTGCCCATCGGTTCCACATCGGCGAGCGCGCCGCAGTGGTCCAGCCAGAATTCGCCGTGGCGCGCGTCGTCCACCCGGAACCGGAAGTCCATGAACTGTGGCGGCGCGCCGATATCGAGCTGCAGACCTTTGAAGATGGTGATCACGTCGTCACCGGTGTAACCGAGCGCGACCTGCATCCGGCGGGTGTAGATCGGGCTGGACAGCTGCCATTCCTCGATGGCGACCTCGGCCATCCCCTCCCGGCCGAACGCGGAGATGCAGTGCGCCATCCCGGACCGGTCGATCAGCTGTCCGCACAGCAGCAGTTCGGGAACGAGTGCGGCCAGCTCGGATCGGGTCAGATCGTGGAACCGGCTGGCGGGAAAGGTCATCGGGATCACCACAGGGGAGCCGGCGAGGTGCCGATCTTGTACCAGCCGGGCAGCCGGCCGGACGTGGCCTTGGCGATGCGCTGGTTCATACCGTCCGACATCGCCTTATCGGTCATCATCTCCAGGAACAGCGCGGACACGTTCCCGAAGTCGAAGAAGTCGCGCTGCCACGACCACTGGTAGTCGCCGCCGTACCGGAACCAGCTGCCGCCGATCCCGTTCACCGTGTACTTGCTGCCGTCGGCGCGCGGTGTGGTGTCGTACACCTGCTTCCAGAAGCCGATGGCGTCGCCGCTGCGTTCGTCGATCACGAACTGCTGGTAGGGGTACTGCCAGCCCTCCAGGCCCTCCATTTCCTGGCCCAGCGCCAGGTCGCGGATCTCGTCCCGGCCCACGGCCATGAATTCGTCGGTGGGACCGTAGTTCCAGCCGTAGGTGGCGTCGACGGTGTACATCTGCGCCAGCGGCTTCCAGTCGCCGAGTTTCTCGCAGCGCTCGTTCTCGGCGATCCAGCGGCGCACCATCTCATCGAGTTCGGCGCGATCGAAACCTGTCATGAATACGTCCCTTTCGAAAAGAACCTGTCGGGTGGATCAGTCGGTCACGGTGTTGATCGGGCATGAGCGCGGCCGGTGATCGGCCGTCGCGCCCAGGGCCGAAGCGCACGCGAAGGTAGCGCCCGCCCTATTGCCGCAGGGCCCGGCGCGCTCATCCCTCGTCGGCGACGAGCATGAGGGCCTGGGTGGGGCAGTAGCGGACCGCGTTGTCGACGTCGGCTTTCAGCTCCGGGCCGGGATTCGCGTCGAGGATCTCCACCTGGCCGCGTTTGGGGACGGAGAAGACATCGGGTGCTTCGGCCGCGCAGACGGCGTGTCCTTGGCACAGGTCCAGATCGGCCTCGATTTTCATGGTGTGTGCTCCCTCGGCGTGGAGTGGGGTGCGGGCGCGGCGCCGGGGACCTGGGGTTCGCGGCGCGGTGTGACGAACGGGTGCGCGGCCGGACGGAGGCGTTTCCCGCCTCCGGCGACAGCCGTCGCGGGGCCGGTTTTCCGGGTCGCGCGGGGCGATGCTGCCGGGGTGGAACCTGCCCGGTCCGAGAACGAGTTCTTCCCGTGCGGCGCGCGTCGCGCTCGTCGGGGAGACACATAGCTGGACATGTGTCTGGACGCTACCATCGACACGTGTGCCCGACAACGATTCAGCGATTTTCCCAGAATCGCCGCCGCCTCCGGGGTGATTTGCCGATGTTGCCGCAGGCCTCGACCGTCCGGCCGCCGGTGGCACGAACGAGAACATGTTCTTGCGTGGCGGAGAGTGACCGAATTATATTCCGTACACCTGTCCAGACACTCCCGCCGGAGCGATCCGGCGTAGAAGGAGCAGTAATGAGCGACCCCACCCCCCAGCCCACCGTGCGTGAACGCGGGCTGGCCAAGATGGCGGAAGTCTACGGATGGGAATTCAAGGACGGCCCCGGCGAGCATTTCGCCGTCACCGCCGACCACCTGTTCGCCGATATCTGGTCGCGCCCCGGCCTCACCCTGCGCGACCGCCGGCTGCTGCTGCTCGGGGCGCTCACCGCACAGGGACTCTTCGACGTCGCCGGCATCCAGATCGGCGCCGCCCTGCAGAACGAGGAACTCGACGAGACCGAATTGCGCGAGATCTCCCTGTTCCTGTGCCACTACGTCGGCTGGCCGGCCGGGACCTCACTGGACCACGTGATCGGCGCCCAACTCGACCAGCACGCCAAGAAGGCCAGGAAGGCCGCCCAGAACGGTCACTGACGACCGCGATCTCCCTCCGCCGGGACGCGCTACTGCCGCCGCCCGCCGACCCCACCACAGACAAGGCCCCAGGTATGCGCTTCGGCATCGTTTTGTTCACCAGTGACCGCGGGATCACCCCCGCCGCCGCGGCCCGTGCCGCCGAGGACAACGGATTCTCCTCGTTCTACGTCCCCGAACACACCCATATCCCGGTGAAACGCGAAGCCGCGCACCCGCAGACCGGCGACGCCTCGCTGCCCGACGACCGCTACATGCGCACCCTGGACCCGTGGGTCGCGCTGGCCACGGCCGCCGCGGTCACCGAACGCATCGAACTCGCCACCGCGGTCGCGCTGCCGGTCGAACACGATCCGATCACCCTCGCCAAGACCATCGCCACCCTCGACCACCTCTCCGGCGGCCGAGTCACCCTCGGCGCCGGTTTCGGCTGGAACACCGACGAGCTCGCCGACCACGGCGTACCCGGTAACAAACGACGCACCGTGCTGCGCGAATACCTGGAGGCCATGCGTTCGCTGTGGGCCGAGGACGAAGCGTCCTACGACGGCGACTTCGTGAAGTTCGGGCCCAGCTGGGCATGGCCCAAGCCGGTCGACCGCGCGGTCCCCGTCCTGATCGGCGCGGCCGGCACCGAACGCACCTGCGCCTGGATCGCCGCCCACGCCGACGGCTGGATCACCACCCCCGGCGAATCCGATATCTCCGCGAGCCTGGCGACCTTGAAGAAAGCCTGGGCCGACGCGGGCCGCGAGGGCGCGCCGCGGGTGGTGGCGCTGGACTTCAAACCCGACGCCGACCGGCTGGCCTCGTGGGCCGCCGACGGTGTCACCGACGTGCTGTACGGGTTGCCGGACAAGGGCGAACCGGAGGTGCGTGCCTACCTCGAACGGTTGGCTGGCAAACTGCGAGGCATGAATTCGATCACCGAGACCGGTGAGGACAGCTAGCCGTGCGAATCGCCCTGTTGTCCTACCGCAGCAAGCCTCATTGCGGTGGGCAGGGGGTTTACGTGCGCCGACTCAGCGCCGGACTGGCCGAACTCGGCCACGACGTCGAGGTGTTCTCCGGTCAGCCCTACCCGGCCGATCTGGACCCGCGCGTAACCCTGACCGAGGTGCCGAGCCTGGACCTCTACCGCGAGGACGATCCGTTCCGAACACCCCGGCCCGGTGAGATCCGTGACCGGATCGACCTGCTGGAATTGGCCACCATGTGGACCGCGGGGTTCCCCGAGCCCCGAACCTTCAGCATGCGGGCGGCGCGACTGCTGCGCGATCGCGTGCAGGACTTCGATGTGGTGCACGACAACCAGTGCCTCGGTAGCGGGCTGCTCGATATCGCGAAACGGCTGCCGCTGGTCGCCACCGTGCACCACCCCATCACCAAGGACCGGGAAGTGGATCTGGCCGCCGCGATCTGGCGCCGCAAGCCGCTGGTACGCCGCTGGTACGGATTCCTCGGTATGCAGGAGCGGATCGCCCGGCGGATTCCCGATCTGCTCACCGTCTCCTCGTCCTCGGCGACCGATATCGCTCAGGACTTCGGAGTCGACCCCGCGCAGCTGAGCGTGGTGCCGCTGGGTGTGGACACCGAACTGTTCGCGCCGCGCGGCGCCCGGGTGCCCGGGCGGATCGTCGCCGTCGCCAGCGCCGACAAACCCCTCAAAGGCATCACGCACCTGCTGCAGGCCCTCACCCGGCTGCGCATCACCCACCGGGTCGAACTGCAGCTGGTGGCGAAACTGGAGCCCAACGGCCCAACGGAGAAGCAGATAGCCGAACTCGGCCTCTCCGATATCGTCACCGTCCGCTCCGGACTGACCGATACCGAACTCGCCGAGGTGCTGGCTTCGGCGGAGATCGCCTGCATCCCGTCGCTGTACGAGGGTTTCTCGCTGCCCGCCGTGGAGGCGATGGCCTCGGGCACACCGCTGGTGGTCAGCCGCACCGGGGCGCTCCCGGAAGTCGTGGGCGAGCCGGGAGTGTGCGCCGAACTGACCGAGCCCGGCGATTCCGCCGCACTGGCCCGGGTCATCGGGCGACTGCTGGATTCCCCGCAGACACGGCAGCGGATGCAGACCGCCAGCCGGCAACGCGCCGTATCGGTATTCAGCTGGGAATCGGTGGCCGCGCAGACCGAGCAGGTGTACCACCGGGCGATCGAGCGGCACGCCGGAACTCCGGAACTCACCACCACAGGAGGCGCATCGTGCTGACCGTCGACTTCGACCGCGCCGGAATCGGGCCGGGCACCCGCGTGATCGATGTGGGGTGCGGGGCCGGCCGGCATTCCTTCGAGGCCTACCGGCGCGGCGCCGACGTGGTCGCCTTCGACCAGGACGCTCCCGAACTCGCCGGGGTCGCCACCATGTTCGAGGCGATGGCCCAGGCCGGGGAGGCGCCCGCGGGCGCGAAAGCCGAAGCCGTGCACGGCGACGCCCTGGACCTGCCCTACGGTGCGGGCGAATTCGATGTGGTCATCGCTTCGGAGATCCTGGAGCACGTCCCCGCCGACGACGCCGCCATCGCCGAACTCGTGCGCATACTGCGGCCGGGCGGGCAACTGGTGGTGACGGTGCCGCGGTGGCTGCCCGAACGGGTGTGCTGGGCGCTGTCGGACGAATACCACGCCAACGAGGGCGGGCATATCCGCATCTACAAGGCGGACGAGTTGCGCGACAAGATCACCGCGCGCGGGTTGCGGCACACTCATCGCACCCACGTGCACGCCCTGCACTCGCCGTACTGGTGGATAAAATGCGCGGTCGGGGTGAACAAGAACGAGCACCCCTTCGTACGCGCCTACCACCGGATGCTGGTGTGGGACATGATGAAACAGCCACTGCTCACCCGGACGGCGGAAAAGGCGCTCGACCCGCTGATCGGCAAGAGTGTGGCCCTGTACTTCAGCAAACCGGCGGTGACACGTGCCGCCGGGTGAACTACCCTCGGTACCTTCGGTTCTCACCCGCCGTCAGTGTCTGCAGACCGCGCAGTCCATCGCCGCCGCACAGGAATCCAGCGGTGCGATCCCCTGGTTCGCCGACGGGCACACCGATCCCTGGGATCACATCGAATCCGCGATGGCGCTGACCGTCGCCGGACTTCGCGACGAAGCGGTCGCCGCCTACACATGGTCGGCGCGCACCCAGCGCGCCGACGGCTCATGGCCGATGCAGTTCCGCGACGGCGAGATCGAGAACGCCGCCACCGACGTCAATTTCTGCGCCTATATCGCGACCGGCGTCTGGCACTATCTCGCCGTCACCGGGGACACCGCGTTCGCGGCCGACCTCTGGCCCGTGGTGTCGGCCGCGATCGACCTCGTGGTGGCCAGCCAGGGCGACCACGGTGAGATCTATTGGCTGCGCGACGGCGACACTGTGCTGCCCGAGGCGCTGGTGACCGGTTCGGCGAGTATGTATCACAGCATCGGCGCCGCACTGCAGCTGGCGCGACGGCTCGGCGACCCCCGCCCGGAGTGGGAGTCCGCCCGGACCCGGCTCGGGACGGCGCTGCGTGAACACCCGGAGGTGTTCACGCACAAGGACCGCTATTCGATGGACTGGTACTACCCGGTCCTCGGCGGCGCGCTGCGCGGGCAGGCCGGTCACGCCCGGATCGCCGAACGCTGGGACACGTTCGTGGTCGGCAATATCGGTATCCGCTGCGTCAGCGACCGGCCCTGGGTGACCGGCGCCGAAACCTGCGAACTGGTGTTGTCCCTGGATGCCCTCGGCGACCGCGATCGGGCCCGGCAACTGCTGGCCAGCATGCAGCATCTCCGGGAAACCGACGGCTCCTACTGGACCGGACTCGTGTACGCCGACGGTAAGCGCTGGCCGGTGGAACGCACCACCTGGACCGGGGCCGCCGTGATCCTGGCCGCCGACGCCTTGTCGCGGACCACAGCGGGCAACGGGATATTCCGCGATCTCGCCGCCGACGCCGTCCCGGGCCGGGCGATCCCGGTGCGGGTCACCGGGTAGCGACCGGAACGGGCGCGCAGCGGGATTCTCGGATCTCGACCCCCCGCACTTCGCTGGATTTCGGCAGCTACTACCGGGACCCCAGTTCGGCGAGCCGGGGCACCACCGGCGCGAACGTGTCGATCCAGACGCCCGGCGCACCGCCGGGCGGCATGACCATCGCCGTGTCCACCCCGAGCCGGGCGTACTCGGCCATCTGCTCCACGAAATCGTCGTGCGCGGTGGGGTCCGGGCTGCCGGCGAGCACGGTTTTGCGGATCCGGTCGTAATCGGTGCCCAGATCGTCGCAGTGGCGGCGCAGGACGTCGAGCTTGTGCGCGACATCCTGCGGGGCGGAGGCGAACAGGTTGCACGCGTCGGCGTACTGGGCGACCAGCCGCAACGTCCGCTTCTCTCCGCCGCCGCCGATGAGCACGTTCGGCCGGTGCAGCGGCTGTGGCGAACACAGGGTTTCCGCCAGCTGATAGTGCTTGCCCTCGAACGGCCCGTTGTTCTGCGGGTCCCACATCTGCGCGCAGATCCGCAACGTCTCCTCCAGGCGGTCGAACCGTTCCCCGACCGGCGGGTAGGGCACGCCCAGCCCGTGATGTTCCCGCTCGAACCAGGCGGCGCCGATCCCCAGTGCCGCGCGGCCGCCGGACAGGACGTCCAGGGTGGTGACAGTTTTGGCGAGCAGCCCCGGATGCCGGTAGGTCACCCCGGTGACGAGCAGGCCCAGTTCGATCGTGGAGGTGTGCGCCGCCATGAACCCGAGGGTGGTGTAACCCTCCATCATGTTCGCCTCGGCGGGCAGCCCGGTCGGCTCGATCTGGAAGAAATGGTCCATGAACGACAGCCAGGTCGCGCCGGCCTGTTCGGCCGACGTACCCGCACGGGCCAGTTCCTCTGCGATGGCGGCGGTACCGCCGTCGAACTCGAAGATCGGTATGTGCACACCGAGATCCATCGGATTCGTCTCCCTTGCCGTGGTGGACGCTGTGTCGCACACACGCTACGACCTGGAGTGCCCTCCAGGTCAAGGCGAACACTGTCGCGCCGACAGATCGAGATGTCAACGATCCGAGCATGCGACCGATACGCACGCCCCGACGCCGCCATCGCGTTCTACCGCGACACCCTCGGCTTCGAGATCCGCAACGACGTCGGCACGGGGTCACCCTGGTCAACTTCGGGTTGTTCGACTTGCTCGGGATGCAGCTCTCACCGCGCATCCGCGATTTGGGCCGGATCACCCTGTATCGACCCGGCCCGCGTGCCGAGGCCGAGGCTCGGTTCCCACATGCGGGACCGTTGATGACCCGCAAGCTGAACCTGGACCTGATCGCCGAGCACTACGACGACCTGCTGCGGCTGGCCGGATCACTGAAGTTCGGGCACGCCACTGCGTCGCTGCTGGTCGGCAACCTGTCCGCGTCGGGTCGGCAGAACGCGCTGGCCGCGGCGCTCAAGGAGTACGGGGCGATGCGGCGCACGATCTATGCCGCCCGGTATCTGTCCGATCCGGGGTATCGCCGCAAGATTGCCCGCCAGCTGAACAAGGGCGAGTCTCTGCACGTACTGCGCCGTGACCTGCTCTACGCGCACGAGGGCGCGATCCGGGCGCGGCATCTGGAGGCCCAAACCGAGCAAGCGTGGTGTCTGACTCTCGCCACGAACGCCGTAATTGCTTGGACCACAGAGTATTACGGTCTCGCGATCGAGCAGATGCGCCGGGCGGGGCGGCGGATCGATGACGATGTTCTCGCCCATATCAGCCCGGCGCACACTTCTTCGGCGCGATAGAGGGTCGACATCGATGCCGAACTCGCCCAGCTCGGGCCGACCGGATACCGGCCGCTCCGCGTCCGCGACACCCTTTTCTGACCTCGACCCCAGTGCTCCGGCCGCCCTCTCGGCGACGTCCTATGCCGAATGGTCGGCCAGGTAGGTGCTAGGCGGAATCTGTCTATTCCGCGCTACATGTCGGCTACGAGATGTAGCGGACGGTTCCATCGGCCGCGGACTGTTCGATGGCCGCGAGGAGTCGGTGATGGCGTAGGGCGGTCTCGAAGCTGGGATGAGGCTGTCGGGCTTCGGTGATGGCCTGGGCGACCTCCAGGTAGAGGGCCGCGATGTTGGCCGGTGGGCCGAACCGCACGTTGGCGGGGACGTTGCGATAGATCTCGGGCACGGCCAGGGCCTCGTCACCGATCCGGATATCCCAGTCGCCCCAGTGGATGAATGTCCCCGGTTGGGTTGGGGTGGCGGTCAACGTTGCGTCGCTGCCGACGAGCATGAGGCGGAACCCGTCCTGGGCGGACCCATTGCCGCCGTGCACGGCGACGGAGGCGGTAGCACCGCTGGCCAGAAGTCCGTGCAGCAGTACGTGACTGGGCGTGGAGTTGGGCACGGTCCGCTTCGTCCCGGCGACGAGCACACGGTCGTGTGTGCGGGGCAGCCGTGCGGAGACTTCGGTCAGTGGGCCCGTGACCCGTTCGAGTGCGGCCAGGAAGTGACCGGCCATGATCGTCAGGATATTGGTTCCCTCCGAAGGGTTGAGGCCGAAGACCAGGTCCGGCCATATTCGATTCCCGCCCCAGGGAGCGCCCTCGGCCACCAGCGCCACCGATTCGAGCGCGCCGATGCGGCCGTCTGCCAGGAGGTCCGCGACGAAGCGGGCGCTCGGGGCGTGGTGGCCCTGGAGGACGACCGCGTGAACGACGCCTGCGGCAGTGGCTGCCTCGGCGAGCTCGCGCGCTTCGTCGGCGTCGACGCCCAGCGGCCACTCGGACACGACGTGCTTGCCGGCATCGAGCGCTGCCCGGATCAAGGCGGCATGCCCGGAGGCCTTCACCGAGACGACGACCAAGTCGACCTCGGGGTGCGCGATGAGCTCGCTTGCGTCGGCGAAGGCGTGCCGTGCGCCGTGGGCGGCGGCCGCCCGGTCGGCGCTGACCTGGTTGGTCGTCGCGACCGCGGTCACCTCGAACTCGTCGAGCGCTGCGAGCGCGGGCAGGTGCGAACTGTCGGCCCAACCGCTCGCACCGACAACTCCGACTCGGATCATGTGCCACTCCTCTAGTTGTGTACCTTTCGGTAAGAAACTAGGTGGCACTGCACGCTCGCGCAAGAGGTAATGTACCGATAGGTAAAAAACATGGAGAGAGCCCGGAGGACAGCATGCCCGGCGGACGCCCACGCTCGTTCGACGCAGACACCGCACTCGACCGCGCGCTGGAGGTGTTCTGGCGACACGGCTACGAGGGCACCTCGCTGGCCGACCTGACCGCCGCGATGGGCATCAACAAGCCCAGCCTCTATGCCGCCTTCGGGAACAAGGAAGAACTGTTCGGCAAGGTCCTCGCCCGCTACCTCGACGGCCCCGGCGCCTACGCCGCCGACGCGCTGAACGCATCCGCCGGCCGTGAAGTCGTCGAGCGGCTCATCAGCGGGGCCGTCGACCTGACCGCAGGCGAGAACACGCCCCAGGGTTGCCTGTGCGTCAAGACCGTTCAAGCCTGCGGACCCGACGCGCACGCCGTACGCGAGGACGCCGTCACGGTGCGCAAAGCTGGCGAGACTGCGCTGCGCAGACGACTTGAGCAGGCCACCGACCTGCCGTCCGGCTACGAACCCGCCGCCCTGGCCGCACTCGTCCACACGATCTCTGACGGCATCGCCGTCCAGGCCGCAGCCGGGCGCAGCCGCGACGAGCTGCGACAAATCGGCAACTTGGCGTTGCGCACCATCATCGGCGACGGCACGTAGACCGCGGGGCAAACGAAATCGGGCACTTCACAACGGTTCAGCGGAGCAACCTACGGGCGTGTCCTGTTAGCCCCAGGCATCTGATGAACGCACGCTAAGCAGCCGTATACCGCGTGTTCGGCAGCTTCGCCCGAGTGCCTTTGTTGCCCCGGATAATGGTCTGTTATCCGAGGTAACATCAGGAGCGGCCTGCGACAACCCCGCTGCGGTGCTGCGCGAAGCACCCCCGTTATCCGGGGCAAGCCCGAGAAGGCGGGAACGCATGGCGGCGACGGTGCACCGGATCCACACAGCCAGGCCCCGGACCCTGCGAGCCTGCGCCGAGGCGTTCCTCGACACCATCCGCTCGCCCAACACCCGCCGCGCCTACACCCGCCGCGCCTACACCATCGCGATCGGCAAGACCGTCGACCGACTCGACGGCCACACCCCGGACGGACTGCCCGCACCGAGCCGTCGGCTGGACTCGGTAATCGATGATGAGATCGGCGCAGCCCTCGAATCCCTGTGGGGTACAGCGGCGGTCAACACTTGGAACACGCGCCGCGCGGCCGTGGGCAAGTGGCTGAGCTGGTGCCGCGAACAGGGCTGGACCGCGCCGGGCGTTCCCGCCTCGGCAGTCCGGTCGACCCCGCCGGACTCCAACACCCCGGTCCGCTCGCGCACCGCGATCGACCGGCTCATCGCCCGCCGCGACATCCACATCCGGGAGAAGACACTGTGGCGGATGCTGTACGAAACCTGCGCTCGCGCAGACGGACTGCTCCAAGTCAACATCGAAGACCTGGACCTGACCGGGCGCTGCTGCCCTGTGAAATCCAAAGGCGCGACACCCCGTACCCGCCGCTGCGGCGCCGCACACCACGAATACGTCCTGCAGACCGTGTACTGGGACGCCGGCACCGCCCGGCTGCTGCCCAGGCTCATCTAGGACCGGACCTCGGGGCCCGTGTTCGTCACCCACCGCCGCCCCGGCCCCGGCAAGTACCTCGCCGATCGCGACGTCTGCCCCGACACCGGGCTGGCGCGGCTGTCCTACGACCAGGCGCGCGATCTGCTCGACGTCGCCACTTCGATCAATGGGACCGGAACTGGGTGGGACCTGCACGAACTCAGGCATTCCGGCCTGACACATCTGGGTGAATCCGGGGCCAGCCTGCTCGAACTCATGGCGAAGTCCCGCCACCGCAAACCCGAGAACCTGCGCCGCTACTTCAAACCGTCGCCGCAGGCAATGCGCGACCTCACCAGCATCCTCGGCCCCGGCGCTGAACGGCGACGCTGACCAGCGGCTACCCGAACTTCGTTGTTTTCTGCGCCATTACTACCGGGACCCCGACCGCCCGGCCGCCGACCTACAGAATTGCCGTGCCGCCAACCCCGACCTCATCGGTTTCGATACTTGGCTCGACACACCCGGCGTGACCGAGGCACTGAGCACCTACCTGTCCGCCGCCGAGCCGGTCTGACAGATGAGCACCGCCGGTCCGCCACTGCACAGCGAAAACGAAACAGGTCGCGTGCCGGTCGGCATGGTGCAGCCGGATTCAGCCGCGCCGGGCGGTCGCGAGCAGTTCTTCGACGGTCGCGAGTTTCACCCGGGGCCGGCCCGCGGCCGCACCGGCGGCGCGTTCGGCGCGATCCACGGCCTGCCAGGCCGTCCGATCGACCACCTCGGGTCGCCGGGTGCGCACCAGATCGGACAACTCGGCCCGATCCCGGACCGGCGCGGACAGGGCACCGGCCCGGAAATCGTCGAGTATCGCGGCCACGGTCTCCGCGGCGTCGGCACGATTGGAACCGATCACCCCGCGTGGACCCCGTTTGATCCAGCCGGCGGCATAGACACCCGGCACCGGCGCACCCGCCGGACCGACGACCCGGCCGTCCACGGTGGGCAACACACCGCGCCGCTCGTCGAACGGCAGATCACCTACCGGTTCACCCCGATACCCCACCGCGCGCACCACCAGCGATGAGTCCAGTGCACCGGTGTCGCCGGTCGGCCGGGCGGTCGGTGCGGCGGCGGGGCCGGTGAGTTCGTTGTGGACGTAGCGCACCGCGCGCACACTGTCGTCGCCGACGATCTCGACAGGAGAAAGGCAGTACCGGAACCGGATCCGCTTGTGCCCGTCGCGCAATGGACGGGCCGCGTACTCGACGGCGGCGCGGTGTTTCACACCGAGCTCGTAGGGCGCGTCGGGGTCGGCGAGGTAGGCGTGCCCGGCTTCGCCGACGGCGAGGTCGTCCGGCTCGACGACGATATCGACGCCGTCGAGTTGCCCCAGCGCGCGGAACTCCGGTGCGGTGTAGGCCGCTTGGAGCACACCGCGCCGCCCGACGACCACGACCTCGCGGATCGCGCTGTTCCGTAACGCGGCCAGCGCGTGATCGGCGATATCGGTGCGCGCCAGTTCGTCGGGATCCGTGGTGAGCACCCGCGCGATATCCAGGGCCACGTTCCCGTTGCCGACGATCACCGCCCGCTCCCCGGACAGATCGAATACCCGGTCCGCGTATTCGGGGTTGCCGTTGTACCAGGCCACGAATTCGGTGGCCGAGACGCTCCCCGGTAGATCCTCGCCGGGGATATCGAGGCGCCGGTCGGCCGGCGCGCCCACGGCGTAGATCACCGCGTGCACGCTGTCGCGCAGTTCGGCATGGGTGAGATGGGTGCCGATCTCGGTGTTCAGGTACATCTGCAGCGCGTCACGTTTGAACGCGGCCGTGAACATCTCGGTCACCCCGCGGGTCTGCGCGTGATCCGGGGCCACCCCGTAGCGGGCCAGCCCCCACGGGGCGGGGAGCCGGTCGAACATCTCCACCTCGACCGACCCCGCGCTGAGCAGTTGTTCGGCGGCATAGCAGGCGGCCGGTCCGGTGCCAACGATCGCGACCCGCAGTGTCCCCAGGTCCTTGGCGAGCCGCCGCACCGGCGGTGGGGGAGACATATCCGGCTGGAGTGGGTGTTTCGCGAAGTAGCCGGCGTTGATCCCGCGGAAGCCGTCCAGGTGTGCGGGCAGGTCCTCCTCGGCGTAGATCGCGTCGACCGGGCACGCCTCGTAGCAGGCCCCGCAGTCGATGCAGGTGTCCGGATCGATGTAGAGCATCTCCGCGGTCGCGAACTGCGGGTCCTCCGGGCGTGGCCGGATGCAGTCCACCGGGCATTCGGCCACGCAACTGGCGTCGTTGCAGCAGCGTTGGGTGATGACGTAGGCCATCTAGTTCTCCCGCTGCCTGCGGCGGTACCGGACGCGGCACGGCTGCTGCAACTGCACCACCATCTTGGAGTGATCGTTGCGGTAGGACTCCGAGGGCTGCACCATCTCGAATTCCCAGTCCCGCAGCAGCACCGAGAAGATCGCTTTGAGCTGCATCAGGGCGAACGCCGCGCCGACGCAGCGATGGCGTCCGGCGCCGAACGGGATCCAGGTCCAGCGGTTGATGAGGTCTTCCTGGTTGGGATCGATGTAGCGGCCGGGGTCGAAGCTGTCGGGATTCGGGAAGTCCTCCGCCAGCCGGTTGGAAATCGCGGGGGTCGCGGCGACGTGGTCGCCGGGCTCGATGCGGTTCCCGCACACCTCGAACTCGCCCTGCGCGACCCGCATCAGGATGATCAGGGGCGGATGCAGGCGCAGGGTTTCCTTCAGGACCGCCTCCAGTTGCGGGATCTGACGCAGCGCGTGAAAGCTCACTTCCTGGCCGTCGGCGTACAGCTCGTCGAGTTCCTTGACCACACCGGACAGCACTTCCGGATGTCGCAGCAGTTCGATCACCGACCAGGCGGCGGTACCGGAGGTGGTGTGGTGGCCGGCGAACATCATCGAGATGAAGATGCCGGTGACCTCGCTGGCGCTGAAGTGCGGGGTGCCGTCCTCGCCCTTGACCGAGACCAGCACATCAAGCAGGTCGCGGTCGTCCTTGTCGGCGGGCGGGTTCGCGACGCGCCCGTCCATGATCTCTTGGACGAGTTCGACCAGTGCGGCGCGGGATTCGTCGCGGATCCGGAAACTGTCGATCGGCATGTACGGGTCCACGTAGGCGAGGGCGTCGGTGCCGCGTTCCAGGTTGTGATAGAGCTGCGCGAAGCGGCTGTCGAGTTCCTCGCGGAACTTCACCCCGATCAGGCAGGCCGACGAGGTGTAGATGGTGAGTTCGGCGAAGAAGTCGAGCAGGTCGATCTCGCCTTCGTCGCCCCAGGTCGCCAGCATCTGGTCGACCTCTTTTTCGATGGTCGCCGCATGCCCGCGCATCTGGTCGCCGCGCAGTGCGGAGTTGTGCAGCATCTCCTTGCGCCGTTCGGGACTGGCATCGAACACCACGCCTTCGCCGAAGATCGGCTTCATGAAGGGGTAGGCGGCGGCCTGGTCGAGGTCCTCGTCGGCGGCGCGGAAGAAGAATTCGTTCGCTTCGGCCCCCGTGAGCAGGATGACGTGACGTCCGGCGAGCTCGAACTGGCCGACGTCACCGCATTCCTCCCGGACCCGGCGCATCAGCGCGATCGGGTCGGTGCGGAATTCCTCGAGGTGGCCGTGTTCGTGTTCGCCTCCGGACACCCGCGGCGGTTTCACCGAAGTCATGTGGAAATCCTTCCCCAGATTACTGTCCAGGATCTATGGTAGACACCTGTCTGGACAGTACTACGGGGTAATGCGTGCAAGCAAGGCGCGCGCCGCGGCGCAACAGCCGATCCGCTCCCGGCGCACCGTCAGAATGCCATACTGTCCGGACACCTGTACGGAATAGTGTTCGGCCGAGGTGCGCCCCACCCCGGCCCACTGAAACAAGCGAGAACAGGCAGGTCCATGAGCGGTAACCAGACCCTGTGGGGACGCGGCGCCGTCGTCGTCGGCGCCACCAGCGGCATCGGCTACGCCGTCGCCCACGCACTGGCCGGGCACGGCGCCGGTGTCGTCGTCAACGGCCGCACCGAAGCCTCCGTCGAACGCACCGTCACCTCGCTGACCCTCGCCGGGCACCGCGCCGTCGGCGTCGCCGGCAACGCCGCCGACGAAACCACCGCCATCGAACTCGTCGACACCTGCGTACGGACCTTCGGCGCCATCGACGTCCTCGTCAACTGCGCCGGAATCGCCGAACCCGCCGGATCCTCGATCCTCGACGTCAGCTCCCGCGACTGGCGTGCCCTACTCGACTCCCACCTCACCACCACGTTCAACACCTGCCGCGCCGCCGCCCCGAAAATGGTCGCTCGCGGCCGCGGCAGCATCGTCAACACCAGCTCCTTCGCCTACCTCGGCGACTACGGCGGCACCGGTTACGCCGCCGGCAAAGGCGCCGTTAATTCCCTCACCCTCGCCATCGCCGCCGAACTCGCCGAACACCGGGTTCGCGCCAACGTCGTCTGCCCCGGCGCCAAAACCCGCCTCTCCAGCGGCTTCGCCTACGAAGCCAAGATCATGGAGCTCTACCGTCGCGGCATGCTCGACGAGATCAGCAAAGACGCCGCCCTCGACGCCCCGCCCGCCGACTACGTCGCCCAGCTGTACCTGTACCTGGCCGGCGCGGCCGCCGAACAGGTCACCGGGCAGATCTTCGTCGCCGCCGGAGGATTCGTCGGCCGCTACGACCGCCCCACACCCAGCATCCTGGGCTTCCGCGACCACAACGACACCCCGCCCTGGACCCAGGACGAACTGCACCGCATGATCAACGGCAGCAAAGCCGAGGCGGGCTCGCAGTGACCGAATTCCCCGAACTCGGCTGCTACGGCCTCGCCGGGCACGCCACCGACCCGCACGTCCTGCTCGACGAAGCCCGCGACGCCGAACGCCTCGGACTCGGCGCGATGTTCCTGTCCGAACGCTTCAACACCAAAGAAGCCTTCGCCCTGGCCGCCGCCGCGGGCGCCGTCACCACCGACCTCGGGATCTGCACCGCCGCCACCAACCACAACACCCGCCACCCGCTGGTCACCGCCGCCGCCGCGGTAACCCTGCACCGGCTCACCCGAGGCCGCTACAGCCTCGGCCTCGGCCGCGGGTTCGGCGCCCTCTTCGACGTCATCGGCCTCCCGCGCATCACCTCCGCGCAACTGCGCGACGCCGTCGACCTCTACCGCCGCCTCTGGCACGGTGACACCGTCCTCGGACACGACGGACCCGCCGGGAAATACCCGCTGCTGCAACTGGACCCCACCTACGACGAGGACATCCCCGTCACCCTCACCGCGATCGGCGCCAACACCCTGCGCCTGGCCGGACAGATCGCCGACTCCGTCGTCCTGCACACCTTCTTCACCGACGACACCACCGCCCGCGCCGTCCACGCCATCCGCGCCGCCGCCGAAGCGGCCGGGCGCGATCCCGCCGCCGTGCGCATCTGGTCGGTACTGGCGGTCGTGGACGACACCCAGGGCGAAACCGCGCGGCTGCGCAAACTCGTCGGCCGGCTCGGCACCTACCTGCAGGGCTACGGAGACGTCCTCGTGCAGGTCAACGAATGGGATCAGCGGGTACTCGACCACTTCCGGACACATCCCCTGGTCACCGGCGCCGGCGGCGCACTCGACGCGGTGGCCGATACCGCCACCCTCGCCGCCGTCGAAGAACTGTTGCCCGCCGAATGGCTCGCCGCGTCCGCCACCGGGACGCCCGACCGGTGCGCCACCCGGATCGCCGACCAATTCGGCACCGGGGTCGACGGAGTCATCCTGCACGGAAACACCCCCACCGAACTAGCACCCACCCTCGACGCGTGGCGCCGCCGGCGGCCCCCCGGTCGGTTCGCCGCACTGCCCGCCAACCCCGGCAGGAGCCGCCGATGACCAGCCCCACCGCGATCACCGACCTCACCCCGGAATGGCTCACCGCCGCCCTCGCCGGCCACGTGACCACGGTGAGCACCGAAACCGTGGGCACCGGCCAGATCGGCACCGTGTACCGGCTGCGGCTCACCGGCGACGGGGTGCCGGAACAAGTCCTGGCGAAATTACCGGCTGCCGACCCGGGCACCCGGGCACTGCTGGCCGGCGCCTACCGCCAGGAAGTCCGCTTCTACACCGAAATCGCCCCCACCGTCGCCGTCCGCACACCCCGCTGCCACCACGCCGAGACACACGGCGACGGCGCCGAATTCGTACTCCTGCTGGAAGACCTCGCGCCCGCCCGCCAAGGCGACCAGATCGCCGGCTGCCCGGTCGCCCACGCCCACCCCGCGGTGGCCAACCTCGCGGGTCTGCACGCGCCCCGCTGGTGCGACGAGACCCTGCTCGGTATCGAAGGGTTCAGCCGCAACGGCCCGCAGGAGGCGGAAACGCTGCGCGAACTCTACGGGCCCACCACCGATATTTTCCTCGACCGGCTCGGCGACCGCCTCTCCGCCGAGGACCACGAGACCGTGCGCGCCTGCGGCGAGGTCATCGCCGACTGGTTGCTCGCCCGCCCCGAACGGTTCGGGCTCGTCCACGGCGACTATCGCCTCGACAATCTGATGTTCGGCGCCGGAGCCACACCGCAGGTGACCGCCGTCGACTGGCAGACCGTCAATCTGGGCCTGCCGGCCCGCGACCTCGCCTACTTCATCACCACCAGCTTCGACCCGGAAACCCGCCGGAGCGCAGAGAAAAGCCTGGTCGCCACCTACCATCAGCGCCTCACCGAACTGGGGGTCACCGGCTACACCGTCGAGGACTGCTGGCAGGACTACCGGTTCGCGACCCTGCAGGGGCCACTGGTGGCCGTGTTCGGCGCCGCCTACGGCGCCGCATCCGACCGTGGCGACCAGATGTTCGCCGCCATGGTCGCCCGCAGCTGCGCGGCGATACGCGATCTGGACTCGCTCACACAGCAGCCAGCGCCGCTCCGAGCGAGCACGCCCGGTCCCACAGCCGCCGGTTAGCGGCGCCCTCCGGGCACCCGCGCCGCTCCCCGAGAGGCCACCGCCCCGAGAAGGCCGGTGGCCTCTCGTGTCCCTGCCCGGCGCGGCGGAATAACCCCGCCGACCCCACCGTTCAAGTAGATGCAAACGCATAGAAACTACGGTGGGAGTGACATCAGATGCAGTTCGGAATCTTCTCGGTCAGCGACATCACCCGCGACCCCGTGACCGGCGTGACACCCAGCGAAGCCGAACGGATCGACGCGATCGTCCAGATCGCCCGCAAAACCGAAGAAGTCGGCCTCGACGTCTTCGCCATCGGCGAGCACCACAACCCGCCGTTCTTCTCCTCCTCACCGACCACCCTGCTCGGGCATATCGCGGCCACCACCGAGCGGCTGATCCTCACCACGGCGACCACCCTGATCACCACCAACGATCCGGTGAATATCGCCGAGGACTACGCCATGCTCCAGCACCTGTCCAAAGGCCGCATGGACCTCATGCTCGGCCGCGGCAACACCGGCCCCGTCTACCCCTGGTTCGGCAAGGACATCCGCGCCGGGCTGCCCCTGGCCCTGGAGAACTACAACCTCCTGCACCGCCTGTGGCGCGAGGACGTCGTCGACTGGGAAGGCGAGTACAGGACTCCACTACAGAACTTCACCGCCACCCCCCGCCCCCTCGACGATGTGCCCCCGTTCGTCTGGCACGGCTCCATCCGCACCCCGGAAATCGCCGAACAGGCCGCCTACTACGGCAACGGATTCTTCGCCAACCACATCTTCTGGCCCACCGCCCACTCGCTGCAACTCATCGAGTTCTACCGGCAGCGCTTCGAGCACTACGGCCACGGCACCAAGAAACAAGCCATCGTCGGACTCGGCGGCCAAGCCTATATCGCAAAGAAATCCCAGGACGCCTGGAACGAATTCCGCCCCTACTTCAACGAGGCACCGGTCTACGGACACGGCCCGTCGCTCGAAGACTTCGCGGACATGACCCCGCTGTCGGTCGGCAGCCCACAGGAGATCATCGACAAAACCCTCACCTTCCACGACACCTTCGGCGACTACCAACGCCAACTGTGGCTGATGGACCACGCCGGCCTGCCACTGAAAACCGTGCTGAACCAGCTCGACCTGCTCGGCGAGGAAGTCGTCCCGGTGCTGCGCAAGGAACTGGAGACGCGCCGCGACCCCGAATCCGCCGCCGCACCCACCCATCCGGCGCGCGTCGCCGCGAAATACGGCGACACCGCGCCCCGGCAGGCACGCCCCAACGCCAACCAGGGCGACAACCTGGCCGGCGCCAGCCCCTACCAGGACGCCACCGCATGAGCGAGGCAGCGAAACGGCACTGCCGAGAGCCCGCGATCAACCCCCCGGACACCGAGACCCCGGCCGATCGATGAGCAGAACCAGCGGGCGCCTCGCCAACGACGCCTGGGAAGCCGTACTGACCGCACACGCGGTGCTGATGAAACGATTCGCGGCCGAGGACGTCTGGCAGGGCCTGGCCATGCGTGAATACGACGTCCTCTACACCTTGTCGAAATGCCCCGAACCGATCCGGCCCGCCGAACTCAACCGGCACGTCCTGCTCACCCAGCCCGCACTGTCGCGCATGGTGGACCGCCTCGTCGAACGCGGCCTGGTGCAACGCACCCCCGACCCACGGGACGGCCGCGGTGTCCGGCTCTCCCTCACCGATGAAGGCCGGACACAACAACGCCGGGTAGGTGGCCGGCACGCGGTCGGCGTCGTACGGGCACTGACCGCAGCCCTCACCGACGACGAACTGCGCACCCTCGAAGAACTCTGCGAGAAACTCGCCGACACCACGAACAGGAAACCAGAATGACAACCAACGAACCGGCCCGCACCCCCTATCGGCTGGTAGTGGTCAGCGGCGGCACCAGCAACCCGTCATCGACCAGAATGCTGGCCGACCGCGTCTGCGCCCGCGTCGGGACACTCGCACAACGCCGCGGCGCGGCCGTCACCGTCACCGTCATCGACCTGCGCGAACTCGCCACCGAGATCAGCGCCGCCCTGGTCTCCCAACTCATGGGCCCCAAGATGACCGCCGCCGTCGACACCCTCGCCGCCGCCGACGGCCTCATCGTCGCCGCCCCCGTCTACAAAGCCGCACCCAGCGGGCTGCTCACCTCCTTCTTCCACGTCCTCGACAACGACCTGCTCATCGCCAAACCCGTGATCCTCGCAGCCACCGCCGGCACCGCCCGCCACGCCCTGGTCGTCGACGAACAGATGCGCGCGCTGTTCGCGTTCCTGCGCACCATGACCGTGCCCACCGCACTGTTCGCCGCCTCCGAAGACTGGAGCGACGCCGACCTGAACACCCGGATCGACCGCGCCGCCCTCGAACTGGTGCTGCTCATGGAAAGCGAATTCGCGCACAAGGTGAAAGACGAATCCTGGGGCAGCTACCAGCATTCGTTCGGCAGCGCCGGCGGCAACGAGACCACCGTCGACCTGGACACCGACCTCATGCGCCTCGCCGCCGGCGGGGGAGCGCCGGTACGGCCCCGAGCCTGAACCCGCCCGGCGGCGGGCCGAACCTGCCCGCCGCCGCTCCCACCCCGAGAACCACCCACCGGGAACACCCGGTCACACATGTTATTTTGCTGCGGTGGCCGCACCTATCGACACTATCGACCAGGCCACGCGCTATCTCGACCTCGCGGGCGTCTTCGCCGCCGCCATGCTCGGCGGCGCCGTATCCCGCACCGAAGGCCTGGACCTGTTCGGATTCCTGGTCGTGGGCATCGTCTCCGGACTCGGCGGCGGCATCATCCGCGACACCCTGCTCCAACAGGGCCCACCGGTCGCCCTCACCGACTACGCCTACCTGCCCACCGCCGTAGCCGGCACGCTCATCGCCTTCGTCATCCACCTCAGCGAACACGCCTGGGATCGGCTGTTCACCGCCCTCGACGCCGCGGTGATCGGCTTCTGGGCCGTCACCGGCGCACAGAAGACACTCGCCGCCGACCTGGGCTGGCTACCCGCCGTCCTGCTCGGCATCACCACCGCCGTCGGCGGCGGCGCCACCCGCGACGTCCTGCTCCGACGGGTCCCCGCCGTGTTCGGCGGCAACGGCCTCTACGCGACAGTCGCCGCGGTCGTCGCCGGCACCATGGTCATCTGCACCTACCTCGGCGCCCCTGCCCTGGGCATCGTCCTCGGCATCGTCTGCTCCCTGCTGCTGCGGCTCGCCGCCGTCCGATTCGGCTGGGGGCTGCCCAACGGACTGGAATGGCAACCGCACACACGCCTGGCAGCCGCCTTCCGCGGCACCCGGTCACCACGCCGCCGACGACGCGCACACACCCGCGCCGGCACCGACGAAACCAATTGACCCCCCACCCCTGCGCCCCCGAACACGCCACCAGAACTGGGCAACACACGCCCGATATGGGACGATCGGCCACGTGACCAGCAGATCCACCGCGGCAGAACACCTCCGCGACCTCGCACGGCTACGGCGTGTCCGCGACCGGATCGACCGGGAATACGCCCAACCACTCGACGTCGAGGCACTCGCGCGCGGCGTCAACATGTCCGCCGGGCACCTCAGCCGCCAATTCCGCCTCGCCTATGGCGAATCCCCCTACGGATACCTGATGACCCGCCGCATCGAACGCGCGATGGCCCTGCTGCGCCGCGGTGACCTCAGCGTCACCGAAGTCTGCTTCGAAGTCGGCTGCTCGTCCCTGGGAACCTTCAGCACCCGCTTCACCGAACTGGTCGGCATGCCGCCCAGCGCCTACCGGCGCCACGAAGCCGACGCCGCCGCCGGAATACCCTCGTGCACCGCGAAACAGGTGACCAGACCGATCAGGAATCGAGAAGCTCCGCCGACCACCACACAGCTAGCGTGATCGCCATGGACATCACCATTCACGCGAGCTACCTCCCGCAGGACGACCCCGACGCCGCCATCGCGTTCTACCGCGACACCCTCGGCTTCGAGATCCGCAACGACGTCGGCTACAACGGGCTGCGCTGGATCACCGTCGGCCCCGCCGGCCAACCCGGCACCTCCATCGTCCTGCACCCACCCGCCGCCGACCCCGGCGTCACCGACGAAGAACGCACAACGATCACCGAAATGATGGCCAAAGGCACCTACGCCGGCATCAACCTGGCCACCGCAGACCTCGACGGCACCTTCGAACGTCTGCAGGCCGGAGACGTCGAGGTCGTACAGGAACCGACCGATCAGCCGTACGGCATCCGCGACTGCGCAGTCCGCGACCCGGCGGGCAATATGATCCGCATCCAGCAACTGCGCTGAGCACAGGCCCACCCGAACAGGCCGGAACCCGGAAACGGCAATACCCGAACTCCGGCCCACCGCCCGACACCCAGCGGGCCGGCTGACCGAACACCCACCGTGCCGGCCGACGAACCGCACGGCGGCGACGACCGTGACCGACCAGAGGGAGACACGATGAGCACTGCCGCGAAGACAGGTACACGGGCGTCCGCACAACACGCCGCCGACACCCACGATCTGATCCGTGTGCAGGGCGCCCGCGTGAACAACCTCAAAGACGTCAGCGTGGAAATCCCGAAACGACGACTCACCGTCTTCACCGGCGTCTCCGGCTCCGGTAAGAGCTCCCTGGTGTTCGCCACCATCGCCGCCGAATCCCAGCGGATGATCAACGAAACCTACAGCGCCTTCGTGCAGGGCTTCATGCCCACGCTGTCCAGGCCCGACGTCGACCTGCTCGAAGGCCTCACCACCGCCATCATCGTCGACCAGGAACGCATGGGCTCCAACCCGCGCTCCACCGTCGGCACCGCCACCGACGCCAACGCCATGCTGCGCATCCTGTTCAGCAGGCTCGGCACACCCCACATCGGCTCACCCAACGCCTACTCGTTCAACATGCCCTCGGTGACCGCCAGCGGAGCCATCACCGTGCAACGCGGCGCGAAAACAGTGTCCGAGAAAGCCACCTTCAGCCGCCTCGGCGGTATGTGCCCGCGCTGCGAAGGGATGGGCTCGGTCACCGACTTCGACCTCACCGCCCTCTACGACGACAGCCTCTCACTCAACGCGGGCGCCCTCACCATCCCCGGCTACAGCATGGACGGCTGGTACGGCCGCATCTTCCGCGGCTGCGGCTTCTTCGACCCCGATAAGCCGATCAGCAAATACACCAAGAAACAACTCCACGACCTGCTGTACAAAGAGCCGACCAAGATAAAAATCGAAGGGATCAACCTCACCTACGAGGGAATCATCCCCAAAATCCAGAAATCGTTCCTGGCCAAGGACATCGACGCCCTGCAACCCCATATCCGCGCCTTCGTCGACCGAGCCGTCACCTTCACCACCTGCCCCGACTGCGAAGGCACCCGACTCACCACAGAAGCACTCTCCTCCAAGATCGCCGGCAAGAACATCGCCGACCTCTGCTCCATGCAGATCAGCGACCTCGCCGACTGGGTCCGCGACCTCGACGAACCCTCGGTCGGCCCCCTGATCAACGGCCTGCAGCACCTACTCGACTCGTTCACCGAGATCGGCCTGGGCTACCTGTCCCTGGAACGCCCCTCCGGCACGCTGTCCGGGGGAGAAGCACAACGCACCAAGATGATCCGCCACCTCGGATCCTCCCTCACCGACATCACCTACGTCTTCGACGAACCCACCATCGGCCTGCACCCGCACGATATCCAGCGCATGAACGACCTGCTGCGCCAACTACGCGACAAAGGCAACACCGTACTCGTCGTCGAACACAAACCCGAAGCCATCGAAATCGCCGACCACATCATCGACCTCGGCCCCCGCGCCGGCAGCGAAGGCGGCGAGATCGTCTACCAAGGCACCGTCGACGGACTCCGCGCCAGCGACACCCTCACCGGCCGGCACCTCGACGACCGCGCATCCCTGAAGAAAACCGTACGCACACCGTCCGGCGCACTCGAAATACGCGGCGCCGACACCCACAACCTGCGCAACATCGACGTCGACATCCCACTCGGCGCCCTCGTCGTCGTCACCGGCGTCGCAGGATCGGGCAAGAGCTCACTCATCACCGGATCGGCATCGGGACGAGACGGCGTCGTCACGATCGACCAGGGCGCCATCCGCGGCTCACGACGCAGCAACCCCGCCACCTACACCGGCCTGCTCGACCCCATCCGCAAAGCCTTCGCCAAAGCCAACGGCGTCAAACCCGCCCTGTTCAGCTCCAACTCCGAAGGCGCCTGCCCCACCTGCAACGGCGCCGGCGTCATCTACACCGACCTCGGCGTCATGGCCACCGTCGAAACCACCTGCGAAGAATGCGACGGACGGCGGTTCCAAGCCGCCGTGCTGGAATACACCCTGGGCGGACGCAATATCGCCGAAGTACTCGAAATGTCGGTCGCCGAAGCAGAAGAATTCTTCGGCTCCGGGGAAGCCCGTATCCCGGCCGCCCACAAGATCCTCGACCGGCTCACCGACGTCGGACTCGGCTACCTGCGACTCGGCCAGCAACTCACCACCCTCTCCGGCGGCGAACGGCAACGCATCAAACTCGCCACCCAGATGGCCGAAAAAGGCGGAATCTACATCCTCGACGAACCCACCACCGGCCTGCACCTCGCCGACGTCGAACAACTACTCGGACTGCTCGACCGGCTCGTCGACACCGGAAAATCCGTGATCGTCATCGAACACCACCAAGCGGTGATGGCCCACGCCGACTGGATCATCGACCTCGGTCCCGGAGCCGGCCACGACGGCGGCCGGATCGTCTTCGAAGGCACACCCGCCGACCTGGTCGCCGCCCGCGCCACCCTCACCGGAGAACACCTCGCGAAATACATCGGAGCCTGACCCTCAGCGCACGAACGTACCGAAACCCTCGGAATCGTAGAACTCCAGCCACAACCGGTCACCGTCGAACCGGGCCTGCGAGATACTGCCCGGATTCGCGCTCTCCCCGACCGGGGAGAACACGAACGTGTCACCGTCCCGATGCCGTAACGGCATCGGGACATTACGCGGCCCCATCGTCAACAGCAACGCGTCCCCCTCCACCGACACGGTCGCCGGACCGAAATAGTCGTTCCCGTAGCTGCCCGCGTAACCCTCCAACGGCCCCGCCGGCGCGGGAGCCGGCGGCGGGGCCGCACCCACCAGCTCGCCGACCGGCGCGTTCAACTGCTCGAACGCATCCGAGTACAGGTCCCACCAGTCCTGCCGCACCTCACCGAACTGCACCAGATCCGCGAACTCGGCATTCAACGTCTCCGGCACACCGATCGGTGCGGCATTGGTCAACGTCACGATCCCCACATCCGCAGACGGAATCATCGTGACCGCGGTCGCCGCACCCTGATCGAACGCCCCCGAATGGCTCAGCACCACCCGCCCCGCGGCCGACGTCCCCACATTGAACCCGAACCCGTAATCACCCGTCCGCGCATCCGGCGCCGACGGCGGCGACGACACCGCCTGCGGGGACACCGCCGGCAACAGCGCATCCGGCGCCACCAACTGCTTCCCGTCGTAGGACCCGTCCGCCAGAACCATCGTCATCCACCGGGCCATATCCGATACCGACGAACTGACACCACCGGCGGGGGACTGGGCATCGGGCTGCCGCCCCGGGTCGGCCCGCCGATACTGTCCGTCCACCAGTACATGCCCCGCAGCCCGATCGCCCACGGCCAGGAAATCGGCATACCGCGAACTCGTCGAGTTCATCCCCAGCGGCCGGTAGATGCTCTCCTCCGACAGCGCCGACCAACGCTGTTTCGCCGCGTCCGCCACCGCGATCGCGGCCGCGGTGAGCCCGAAATTCGTGTACCCGTACGAATCACGAAACGGGGCCAACGGCAGCATCCGCAGCCGACCCAGGATCTGATTCCGGTCGAACCCCAGATCTTCGAGCTTGTCACCGGCATGTTCGGGCAGACCAGAGCGATGCGCGAACAGATCCCCGACGGTCACGTGGTCGCTCACATAGGGGTCACTCAACCCGAACGACGGCTCCGGCTCCCGCACCGGCGTATCCCACCCGACCACGCCCGCCTCGACCTGCCGCGCGACCACCGTCGCCGCCACCGGTTTGGACAGCGAGGCCAGCTGGAACACCGTCTCCGGGTCCACCGACTGCTTACCGTCCACATCCCGCACCCCGAAACCCTTCTGGAACACCACCTCACCGTCGTAGACGACAGCGACCGCCATCCCCGGAATGTTCGTGGTCCGCATCAACTCGTCGGCCCGATACTCGAGAGTCCCCAGGATGTGCTCGACCCGGCCACGCGGAATCGCGACACCGGCCGCCTGATCAGGATGCGGCGCGGCCGCGGTCGACGACGTCGCCGCACCCGGGACCGGGGTCGGCTCCCGGTCTCCGCATCCCGACACCAGACCCGCGGCCGTCACCGCCGCAATACCGAGCACTACCAGCCGACGTCTGCGCATTGCCCGCCTCCGGAGGTCGTCGCTGACCGAGCCCTGTTCGTCCGAGCCTAGCCCCGGCGGTGCGCCCCAGCGGCGAACCAAGGGTGTCGGCTCGTCGTAGATCCCGGTTGGGTTTATTCGTCAACGTGACGAATTGCGGAGGTAACCCCGCCCTACGCCTGATCGCACCATGAGTCCGGCCTGCCGAGTCCGACACGGCCGCTACTTGCCCCTGAGGCCGAACCGATTCCCGTCAGAGTCCGCCAGTACGCATACCCGCACACCCGGTGCGACTTCGCGTGGTGCGGAACGCTCGGTCGCGCCGGTGGCGAGCAGGGCTGTGCGGACCGAGTCCACATCGTCGACATCGGTGAACACCACCGGCCCATCCGCCATATCGCCCTGGGGATTCAAGCCGACCTCGAACCCGTCGACGGAATAGCCGACGTAATACGGCTCATCTGTGTGCGGGGCGCCGAACAGCGCGGTGTAGGTCGATTTCGCGGACCCCAGATCGGACACAGGAACAACCACGCTACGGATTGTCGAACTCATCTGTTCTTCCTCTCGGTGCGGCGCCCGCATTCACAACAGCCACTTCATCGATGGTGACGGATCAAAAGAACGGAACACGACCGCGGTGGACGAAAGACATGAACTGCGAGAGCAGCCTACCCACCGCACCGCACCGATCGGCTCGCGCGGACGGGCGAGCGTGTCGCGCCGACTGTCTTCGACCGGTCACCGAGGAGAATCCCGGCAGACAGGACCCATAAACAGGGGGAGAGGTGCGGGGGACAGCGCGCGGTGCCGTCGATCCTCGGACGTCCGGCCGCGGGGCGGCACTGTCCCGCCGATCGACAAACTACCGACCGGTCTGTTCCCGGTGATGGTCACACCGGCTCCGGCCTCGACTTGTACCGTTATCGCCGCATGTCGCCACGGTCGCGATCTCGTCCGAGCTGGAAGCCCGGCGGACCGCCCGTCGACGTGTCCGCAGAGAGAGTGAAGTACCTATGAACAAACCAGACTCGGCCGTGGCCGAACAGTCCGAGCCCGCGGGCAGTATCCCTACCGGCACCGCATCCCACGGTCGGGGTTGGGTGCTGGCCGTCGTCTGCATCGGCACCATGATGACATTCGTCAACGTGTCATCGACCGTCGGCGCCCTCGCCACCATTCAAGCCGACCTGCATTCCAGCTCCAGTGCCATTGTCTGGATCAGCAGCATGTACAGCCTGGTCGTCGCCAGTTTCGTGCTGGGCTCCGGCACCCTCGGCGATCTCATCGGCCGGCGCCTCGTCTTCGCCGGCGGCGCCACCGTGTTCGCGCTCGGCAGCGCCCTCGCCTTCGCCGCCCACAGCGCCTCGGTGGTGATCGTCGCGCAGGCCATCATGGGTATCGGCGGTGCGATGGTATTGCCCACCGGCCTGGCCATTGTCAGCCACACCTTCACCGACGCCCGCAAACGCACCGAGGCGATCAGTGTCTGGGCGGGCACCTCCGGACTCGGCCTGGCGGTAGGCCCGATGGTCGCGGGCACTCTGCTGAACCACTTCTCATGGCATTCGGTCTATCTGATCAATGTCATCCTGGGCGCCCTCGCCCTCGTCGGCGCCCTCGTATTCATCACCGAAAGCCGCCAGCCGGATCGTAGAACCGACCCGATCGGCATGGCACTGGGGACACTTTCCGTCGCCTCGTTGACCTATGCGGTGATCGAAGGCGGCTCGCTCGGTTACACCTCCGGTCGCATCATCGCCGCCTACCTCGTGCTCGCCGTCTCATTCGCGGCCTTCATCTGGTACGAAGCGCGCCACCCCGACCCGATGCTCGACGTCACCCTGTTCCGCTCAGCGTCCTTCAGTGCGGTGATGGCCGCGGCCACTATCGCCATGTTCGGGTTCACCGGTACCGCCCTGGCTACTGCGCTGTATCTCCAGCACGTGCAGGAGACGACACCACTGGGTGCGGGTGTGCGCCTGCTGGTGATGTTCCTGCCGTTCATAGTCGTCAGCGCCATCGCCGGGCGCATCGTGGACCGCGTCGGATTCAAGACCATGCTCACCGTCGGCCTGCTCGTCATGGGCGCCGGAATCTTCGCGCTGCTGGCAACACCGCCGGAGCCCGGTTTCCTGCGGGTGTGGCCGGGCCTGCTGCTCGCCGGCATCGGCAGCGGCTTCCTCGTCGCCCCGTCCACCGCGGCCGCGGTAATCAGCGTGCCGATTCAACAAGCCGGAATGGCCAGCGCCGCGGTCAATATGTTCCGGCAGGTCGGGAACGTCTTGGGTGCCAGCATTCTCGGCACCATCCTCACCACCCGGTTCGCCGTCGACCTTGCCGACAACCTGCACCGGCAGCAGCTACCGGACCACATCGTCGATGCCGTGGTGGATGCCGCCAGCGCCGGCGACGGCGGCAGCACGCCACTGCCGGCCGCGCTGGCCGAGCGGGTAACCCCCGCCCTGCACCAAGCATTCACCAGCGCCGATCATCTCGCCCTGGCCACCGCCGCGACCGTTCTGGTCCTCACCGCGATCCCGGTCGCCGTCTTCGTCCGGCAGAAACCGGGACACCTGTAACCATCCTGCCGCGGCCCGGATCCGGGCCGCGGCAGATGCGCAGTGGACACCCCGGGACCCACCCGCATTTCATCACATGTGACGAAATGCGGGTGAGGGGAGAGTTGGACCGAAGCGGTTCTTTCCCAGGCATTTCCGGCAACTCGGCTCGGGTCGGTTCGGTACGCGGGACACGGCTCGGCTTCTTAGCTGGCCCGCGCTGCACCCGGCCGCTCAGCACGAATGCCGTACGCATGCGTCCCTGGTAAACCCCCTCTCGCCTAAACGCCGATAATCTACATTATGTCAAGTAGAGCTCGTGACCTTCGCTCCCCCAACAGATTTCATCAGATCCATCAGATCCTCGGCGGACTGATCCCGAGTCTCCGGCCACCCGCGTTCACCGATGAGCGGCCAGCACTGCCGCGAGGCCTTCTTGCAGGTCCTTGACGAAATACTCGGGCACCTCCAGCGACGGGAAATGTCCGCCGGTCTCGGGCGAACTCCATCGGACGATCTGCCGGTACCGCTCCTGCGCCCAGGGACGCGGACACTTCTCGATGTCGCGGGGATACATACTGATTGCCGACGGGACGTCGACCCGAAGTTCGGGGTCCAGCGAGTTGTGGCTTTCGTAGTAGATGCGGGCCGCCGAGGCGCCGGTCCGCGTCAACCAGTACAGGGTGACGTTGTCGAGAATGCTGTCTATGGAGACCGTCTCGAACGGGCTGTCTTCGGTATCTGTCCACTCGGCGAACTTGTCCAGGATCCAGGCGAGAAGCCCGACCGGTGAGTCGACGAGCGAGTAGCCGATGGTCTGCGGTCGGGTCGCCTGCTGCTTCGCGTACGCCGCGCGGTGGCGCCAGAAATCGCGGGTTTCCTCGGTCCATGTGCGCTCGGCTGTTGTCAGCCCGTCCGTTGTCAGCCCGGGCGGCGCCTCCGCGAACGTCGAGTGGATGCCGAGAACGTGCGCCGGGAACCGGCCGCCGAGAACCGTGGTGATATTTCCGCCCCAGTCGCCGCCGTGGGCTGCGAACTTGCGGTAGCCGAGCCTGCCCATCAGTTCCACCCATGCGGCGGCGATCTTCTCGGTTCCCCACCCGGTAGTGGCCGGCTTGTCGCTGTAACCGAAGCCTGGTAGCGACGGGGCCACGACGTGGAACGCCGGCGCGTCCGCATCTTTCGGATCTGTCAGCTCGTCTACGACATCGATGAACTCGGCAATGCTGCCCGGCCACCCGTGCGTGAGGATCAGCGGAGTGGCCTCTGGGTGCGCGGATCGGCGGTGCAGGAAGTGGATTCCCAGATCGTCGATGGTCGTGCGGAACTGGCCGATGCGGTTGAGGCGCTCTTCGAACGATCGCCAGTCGTACCCGGTGCGCCAGTAGTTCACGACATCGACGAGGTCGGCGAGCGGAACGCCCTGTTCCCACCGGCGAGGGTCGGGCGCGGCGCGATAGACGGTCTCGGCTTCCGGTAACCGTGCCGCGGCCAATCGCGTGCGCAGATCGTCGAGGTCGGCGTCGGTTGCGTGGGATTCGAATGCTTGCACGTCGATGGGGTCGGGCGTGAAAGCCGGATCGAGGCGGTCGAGTGTGGGCATGGGACCTCCTGGTCATCGCGGAACCGGCTACAGACATCGCGAACCGGCTAAGACGGTTCTAACATGCGTTCATGTCGGTCCGCAACCAGCTATGGTGGTTCCATGCCTGGTGAGTTCCCTGACTTTCGCCTCGGTAGCGTGCTGGCGACGAGCTTCACGGCGACTCTGACGGAGCGTCGAGGCGAAAACGTGGAGCGCATTCCCACGCCGCAGCGACTCGTCGACTGGCTGGCAGTGAGCGGCCTCGCCGTGGACTCCTGCACCACCGCCCAGCTCGAACTCGCTCGGGAGTTGAGGGAGGCGATTCACGCCGCCGCGACAGCGGCCGCGAGCCGAGACGCTCCCCCTGTATCCGCTGTCCAAGTCATCAATGACTGCAGCATTCGTGGTCGGGCGGCGGCCGTCCTGACGCCCGAGGGCGGTCGGCGATGGCGACTCAGCTCGGCCTCCTGCGTAGAAGACGCCCTGGGCGTGATCGCCGCCGACGCGATCAGCATCATCGCGGGCGAACGAGACGGAAAATTGGCCTTGTGCGCATCGCCGACCTGCCGAGCCGCCTTCTTCGACACCAGCCAGAGTCGCACCCGCAAATGGTGTGAAATGAACACGTGCGGGAATCGGCAGAAGAAGGCACGCTTCCAGGCCAATCAGCGAAAAAGCCCTGGATCAGCCGAGTGATTCCGCACCTTCGCCGCCACGCTGGCGCGCTACCGCCCGTCGGGAGCTGATGCGCCATCCCCGGGCTTCCGGTGCGAGAACGTCTTCGTATACGGCCGACCCGCACGTTCCGGTGGCCGTGACCGTCAGCGCCTTCGACCGCACGCGCACCGTCGCGCCATCTCGACCGAGAACGACGACATTGGTCACGTGATGTCCCAATGGCGCGCCCTCGTCGCCCTGGTTGCCGCGCGCCAGATCCTGCACGGCCTGCAATCCGCGCACTATGCCGTACCCGTAGTCCGTCACGTCGAAAACCACATCCTCGGCGAAAACCTCGCCGAGGCGATCCCATTCTCGATCGTCGACCAAATGCCCGTGTAACGCGATCACCTCATGGATCGCTGCCCGGTCTTCGGTGGTGATGTCCGGCATCGGGCCTACCTCGTCTCCGTCAGTGCCAGTTCGGCGAGGACGCTGATGGTGCGGTTCTGTTCGGCGGTGGTTCCGTACGGCGCGGCCATGAATTCGGTGACCCCGGCCGCACGGAAGCGGGTGAGTGCCTGTGCCACCTCGATGTCGGTGCCGACGATCGCGACGTCCTGTGGTCCGGTTGCTCCTTCCCGGTCGAGGGTGGCGCGGTATTCGGGTACCTGTGCTGCGAGTGCGAACTGCTCGGCGATCCGTGCTCGGACGTCGTCGGCCGTGTCGGTGACGCAGACGGGCAGGCCGGCGATGATTCGCGGGGATGCTCTACCGGCCTCTGCCGCGGCCTTGGTGATGACCGGAACAATGTGCTCAGCGAGGGTTTTCGGTCCCGTCATCCAGGTCGCGGTCCCGTCGGTGAGTTCGCCGGCCAGTCGCAGCATGTGCGGCCCCAGCGCCGCGAGCACTACCGATGGTGCCGGTATGCCGCCGGGGATCAGCACGGCGCCCACGGCGGTGAGCGTCTCTCCGTGGTGGTCGACACTGTCCCCGCGCAGAAGTGGGCCGAGCACTGACAGATATTCGCGCATGCGCCGTACGGGCCGGTCGGTGGGCAGTCCGAACATCCCCGACACCATCGCGCCGATGCCCGCGCCTACGCCGAGCGTCAGAGGTCCCGTTACGGCGGCCTGCGCTGTCAGTGCCTGCCCCGCCAACATCAGCGGGTGTCGCTGGGGGGCGGGTACGACGGCCGTGCCCACGGCGATATCGCTGGTGGCGCCGGCCACCGCGAGTGCGGTCAGCGCGTCCCAGCCGAGTGCCTGGCTCGCCCATGCGGTGGCGAAGCCGGAGTCGGCCGCCACCCGTACCTGGTTCACGACAGTCGCCAATGTCGCGGGACCGCGCACATCACCGACCGCCAATCCGATCTGCATTCTTCGTCTCCTGTGTCCGCTGCCCGCAATAAGTGGGGTGGGTACCCCGTTTGTGATTGTGTACGATACGGGGCGACCACCCCACTTAGCAAGGAGGTGTCGGACCGATGGGAGAAAGCCCCGACTCGCCAGGTCGGCAGCGGGCGGACGCGCGCCGCAACCGGGACCGGCTGGTTGCCGCCGCGAGCACCGTGATCGCCGAAGCCGGTGCGGCAGCGTCACTGGAGGAGATCGCTCGTCGCGCCGGGGTCGGGTCGGCCACCCTGCACCGGCACTTCCCCAGTCGCGCTCAACTGCTGGAGGCCGTGCTCCGCGACCGCGTCGCGACGTTGTGCGGCCGGGCGAAGGAACTACTCACCGCGCCTAGCGCTGGAAAAGCATTGGTGACCTGGCTTCGTGATGTGGTGGCGCACGCCGCTACCACCCGGGCGCTCGGACCGGCGCTCGCCGGCCACGAATCCGATCCGGAGTTCTCGCCGCACACCATGATCCGGGACGCCGCACAGCATCTCCTCGTTCGCGCCCAAGAAGAAGGCTCGGTGGCCACCAACGTCACCGTCGACGATGTCCTGCAACTCACCAACGGCATCGCCCTGGCCACCGAATCTCTCCCCGAGCCCGCGCAACGTGCCGACACACTGATAGCCCTCGCCGCAGAAGGTCTCCTGCGCAGCGCCACCGGCAACTGACAGGCGGACCCTCAGAGTCGTTCGTTGAGCACCCTGGCGATCTGGGCGACGGCCGCCGGTTCGGTCATGGCGAGGTGGGTCGCGTCGATATCGAAGTTCGAGATCTTTCCGTGGACCACCGGCGCCCACCCTCGGTGCCCCGTTGCGTCGGCTCGGCGGTCGCTCGTCGCGGTGAAGTACAGCATGTCGCTGTCCACCGGTTGCGGCCGCCAGACTGCGGCGGCGCGGATCGACTGGTTGTAGGCGTCGGTCATGCGCTGGATCGACGCGGCGTCGATACCGAGGCTGGTTCCCAGGTGCTGTCCGATCAGGTCGGCGGCTTCCTCGGCGGTCGCGTCGGAACTCACGAAATCGATGCCCATGACCGGGCCGAGGTTGCTGACCAGCTCCCCTGCGGTGACCGTGGAGACGATCGATTCGTCGACGCCGTCGGCCTCGGCGTCCAAGAGCGCCAGGAGCGCGACCTGTTCGCCGGCCGCGCGCATTTCGACGGCGACGGCCTGGGCGATCTGGCCGCCCAGCGACCACCCCAAAATGTGGTAGGGCCCGTGCGGTTGGACGGTTCGGATCTCGTCGAAGTAGCGGCGGGCCGTTTCTTCGATCGAGGCCGGGACGGGGCCGTCACCGCTGATCTGCGGCGCTTGGATGCCGTATATCGGTCGGTCGCCGGACAGGTACTCGTCGAGGGGGCGATAGCACCAGGCCAGGCCCGACGCCGGGTGGATGCAGAACAGCGGGGGTAGTTGACCGCTGGTCCGGATCGGCAGCACGACATCGAAACCGAAGGTGCTCTGCTCGGTCTCGGTGTGACCGGACCGCATCCCCGATTCGATCCGCTTCGCGAGGTCGGCCGGTCGTGGGTCCGAGAGCATCCAGCTGACCGGCACCTCGTAGTCGAGTTCCTTCTTCAGCGCGCTCACGACCTGCACCGAGCGCAGCGAGTTGCCGCCCAGCGCGTAGAAATCGTCGTCGGCGCCGACCCGCTCCACGCCGAGCACACGCTCGAAGGCTCGGGCGACTTCTGTTTCCAGCCACGACGACGGCTCCCGGTACTCCCCTACCGCGATGGCCGGCTCGGGCAGTCGGGTGCGGTCCAGTTTGCCGGAGGCGGTGAGCGGTACGGCGTCGAGCACCATCAGCGTGGTGGGCACCATGTAGTCGGGCAGTTCGGTGGCGGCGTGCGCCAGGATCGCTTCGGTGTCGGCTGTGGCGCCGGCGGTGGGGACGAGATAGCCGACGAGTTGGCCGCCGCCGGCGGTGTGCACCGCTGCGATCGCCCGGGCGATGGTGTCGGGCTCGGCGAGTACTGCCTCGATTTCGCCGAGTTCGATGCGCAGACCGCGCAGCTTCACCTGGAAATCGGTGCGGCCCAGGTATTCCAGTTCGCCGGCATGGTTCCAGCGCGCGAGGTCGCCGGTGCGGTACATGCGGCGTCCGTCGTCGGCGTAGGGGTCGGGCACGAACCTTTCCGCGGTGAGGCCCGGGCGGGCTTGATAGCCGCGCGCGACCTGTACGCCTGCCAGGTACAACTCCCCCGCTACTCCGGGTGGGACGGGACGTAACCGGGAGTCGAGGATGTATGCCTGCACGTTCCAGACCGGTGCGCCCATCGGGACGCTTCCCGAGTGGTCCTGGTGTACCGGGTGCGCGGTCGCGTGGAGGGTGAACTCGGTCGGCCCGTACAGGTTGTGCAGTTCGGCGTCGGGCAGTACCCGCCGCGCGGCGGCCACCACTTCGGCGCCGAATGCCTCGCCGCCCACGAGCACCGCCCGCAGCGATCGCAGTGATTCGGCGGGCGCCGCGTCGGCGAACGCGGCCAGCATCGACGGTACGAAGGAGGTGGCGGTGATGCGGTGGGTGGCGATGGCGTCGGCGAGGTAGGCCGGGTCGGTGTGTCCGTAGGGTTGTGCGATCACCATGCGAGCGCCCACTGCCAGGGTCGCGAACAGTTCCCACACCGATACGTCGAAGGTTGCGGGGGTTTTCTGCAGGATCGCGTCCGCGGGTGTCAGCGTGTAGGTGTCGATTATCCAGTGCAGCTGATTCAGCACGGCCTGGTGCGCCACGGCGACGCCTTTGGGGCGTCCGGTGGATCCGGAGGTGAACAGTACGTAGGCGGTGTTGTGGGGGCGTAGCGGTCCGAGCCGGTCGCTGTCGGTGACGGGTGTGTCGGCGAACCCGGACAGGTCGATGTCGTCGAGGCCGGACAGCACCACGACCGGGTCGGCTGTCGCCAGCATGTAGTCGATGCGTTCGGCGGGGTGGTCGGGGTCGACCGGTACGTACCCGCCGCCCGCGGCGTGTACCGCGTACATGGCGGTGACCTGGTCCACGGAGCGCCGCATGCGCAGTGCGACCAGTGATTCCGGGCCCACGCCGCGGGCGATCAGCCATCGGGCCAGCCGGTGCACGCGGGACGCGAATTGTGCGTAGGTCAGCGTCCGGTCGCCGGCTACGATCGCGGTGCGGTTCGCGTGTTCGCGCGCCGCGTGGGCGAATACCGATGCGAGGGTTTCGTCGGGGTCCAGCGGGTGGTCGGTGGCGTTCCACCGGGTCAGGACGGCTTCTCGTTCGTCGGTGGTGAGCAGGTTCACCTCGTGGACGGCTTGTGCGGGGTCGGTGACCAGTGCGTCGAGCACGCGCAGGAGCCGGTCGGCGACGGCGGTCACGGTCGCCGCGTCGAAGAGGTCGGTCGCGTAGGTGATGCCGCCGGTGAGGCCTGCCGGGGCGCCGGTGGGATCGTAGGAGTCCGATACGGTGACCTGCAGGTCGAACAGTGAGGTGCCGATATCGGCTTCGACGGCCGACATCGAGAGTCCGGGTAGTTCGAAGTCGGTGGTGGTGAGGTTCTGGAAGGCGAGCATCACCTGGAACAGGGGGTGGTGGGTGTGGGACCGGACCGGGTTCAGTTCCTGCACCAGCCGTTCGAAGGGTACGTCCGCGTGCCCGAAGGCGGCCAGGTCGGTGCCGCGCACGCTGTCGATCAGTTCGGTGAACGACATTCCGGGTGTGAGCTGTGTCCGTAGTACGAGGGTGTTGACGAACATGCCGACCAGATCGTCGAGTTCGGGTTCACCGCGTCCGGCGTAGGGTGTGCCGATCGCTATGTCGTCGGTATGCGCAAGTCGGGCCAGGGTGGCTGCCAGGGCCGCGTGGAACACCATGAACAGGGTCGTGTTGTGGGCTCGCGCGATCTGTTCCAGCCCGGCGTGGAGTTCGGCGTCGATGGTCAGCGCGACGTTGGCGCCCTGGTAGGACTGCATGGCGGGGCGCGGTCGGTCGGCGGGTAGTTCCAGGAGCGCGGGCAGGTCCGCGAGCTGGGTCGTCCAGTAGTCGATCTGGGCGTGCAGCAGCGATTCGGGGTCGTCTTCGGCGCCCAGTACTGTCTGTTGCCAGATCGCGTAGTCCGCGTACTGGACCGTGAGCGGTTTCCAGCCGGGTTCTTCGCGGTACAGCCGTGCCGAGTACGCGGTCATCATGTCCCATGCGAGGGGGGCCAGTGATGATCCGTCTCCGGAGATGTGGTGCATGACGACTGCCAGTACCCATTCGTCGGGGCCGAGTTCGAACAGCCGCACGCGGAAGGGCGCTTCGGTGGTCACGTCGAAGACCTGGGTGACGAACACCGCCACCGATTCGGCCAGTTCGGCTTCCGCGACCGGGATCACGGCCGCCGGCGGGGTTGCTCGGTCGGCGGGCAGGACGACCTGTGCCGGTTCTCCCCCGGTTTGCGGGTAGACGGTTCGCAGTACCTCGTGCCGGGTCAGGACGTCGACGATCGCGGCTTGCAGTGCGTCGACGTCGAGCTGTCCGGTCAGCCGGATCACGATCGGGATGCTGTAGGCGGCGGAGTCGGGTTCGAACCGGTTGAGGAACCACATCCGCTGCTGCGCGTAGGACAGTGGGATGCGGTCGGGTCGCGGTTGGGCGGTCAGTGCGACTCGGCCGGTGTCGGCGTGTGATTCGGCGCGTGCGGCGAGTTTCGCGACGGTCGGTGCTTCGAAGATCATCGATACCGGGACGTTGACGTCGAGGGCAGCGCCGATGCGTGCGGCGACGCGGGTGGCGACCAGGCTGTTGCCGCCCAGTTCGAAGAAGTCGTCGTCGGCGCCGACGGTGGCGGTGATGCCGAGTACTTCGGTGAACACACCGGCGACGATCTCCTCCACCGGTGAGGCCGGGGTCCGGAACTGTCTGGTTTCCAGGACGGGTTCGGGTAGCGCTTTGCGGTCGAGTTTTCCGTTCGGTGACAGGGGGATCTCGTCGAGGACCATGACTGTCGCGGGCACCATGTAGGACGGCAGGGTTTCGGCGAGTGCCGCGTTCAGGTCCGCGCCCGACAGAGTTGCTCCCGCGGTCGGTACCACATAGGAAACCAGGCGGACCGGTCCGGTGCCGTCGCGATACGGCACCGTCGCCGCGAACGAGACGTCCGCGCGTGCTGTCAGTGCCGCGTCGATCTCGCCCAGTTCGACGCGGAATCCGCGCACTTTCACCTGGAAGTCGTTGCGTCCCATGAATTCCAGGTTTCCGGTGGTGTTCCAGCGCACCACGTCTCCGGTGCGGTACATGCGGTGTCCCGGGTCCGCGAACGGGGCGGCCACGAATCGCGCGGCGCTCGTGCCGACCTTGTTCAGGTATCCGCGGGCCAGTGCCGGCCCGGTCAGATACAGTTCGCCGGCCACCCCGACCGGTACCGGCTGCAACCGGTCGTCCAGTACGAGCGCCTGTATTCCGGGCAGGGGGCCACCGATCGAGGGCCGGTCGCCGGGTTGTATCGGGGCTGTCGCGGTGGCGACCATGGTGGTTTCGGTGGGGCCGTAGAGGATCCGGAATTTCCGGGATCCGGCGGTGTCGGTGCCCGACCACCGGTTCACCAGGTCGGCCGGTACCTCTTCGCCGCCGGACATGACGGTTCGCAGGCCGTCGAGTGCGGCCGGGTCGACCGATGCCAGCGCGGCGGGTGTCACGAACGCGTGGGTGACCTGTTGTTCGCGCAGGAGGTCGGCGAGTTCGTTCCCGCCGTAGATGCCTGTCGGCGCTACGACCAGGGTGGACGCCCGCCCGATCGCCATCAGGATTTCCATGAGTGACGCGTCGAAGGCGGGTGAGGCGAATTGCAGCACCCGGGAGGCGGGTCCGAGGTCGGGGTCGACGCGTTGCGCGGTCAGGAAGTCGGCGATGCCGGAGTGGCTGACGGCGACGCCTTTCGGTACTCCGGTGGATCCGGAGGTGAACACCACGTACGCGGTGTTGGCGGGCCGTATGGGGCGCAGGCGCTGTGTGTCGTCGATCGGGCCGGCAGCGACGGTGTCGAGTTCGGCGGCCACGCTGGTGTCGTCGAGCACGATCCAGCGCACCGAATCGGGTAGTTCGGCGCGGGCGGACGATACGGTCACGCCCAGGGCCGCGCCCGAATCCGACATCATCTGGTCGATGCGGGCGGCAGGGTATCGGGGATCCACCGGCACGTACGGTGCACCGGACTTGACGACCGCCCACCAGGCGACGATCGATTCCACCGACCGTGGCGCCGCCACGAGGACGGGGTCTTCGGTTCCGGCGCCGCGCCGGATCAGCAGCGTGGCCAGCTTGTTCGAGCGTTCGTCGAGTTCGGCGTAGGTCAGCCGGGTGTCCCCGGAGATCACGGCGGGTCCGTGGGTGTTTTCGCGGACGGCGGCGGCGAACACCTCGGTCAGCAGGACCGGTGTGCGCGGTGCGTCCGCGGGGCGTGCCCCTGTCCGGGCCAGCAGGTCCGTGCGTTCGGCCGCGTCGAGCCAGTCGATATCGCCGACCGGGACGGCTGGATCGTCGACGATGGCTTCCAGGACCCGGATCAGCCGTTGTGCGTATCCGGCCGCGGTCGCCTCGTCGAACAGGTCGCGGGCGTACATCATCATTCCGGAGATGCCCTGGGCGGCGCCGCCTTCTCCGTAGGAGTCGGAGACCACCAATTGCAGGTCGAATTGACACATTCCGGTGTCCACATCGGCGCGGGAGACCGTGACGTCGGGCAACACCACATCGACCGACCCGAGGTGCTGGAATGCGAGCGCGACCTGGAACAGCGGATGCTGGGCGGCCGACCGTTCGGGTTTCAGTTCTTCCACGACGCGTTCGAACGGCACGTCGGAGTGCTCGAATGCGCGCAGGTCGGTTTCCTTGGTCCGGGTCAGCAGCTCCGCGAACGGTTCATCGCCCGGTACGGGGGTCCGCAGCACCAGTGTGTTGACGAACATGCCGACCAGATCGTCGAGGCCGCGCTCGCCGCGTCCCGCGACCGGGGTGCCGATCACGATGTCGTCGCTGCCGCTCAACCGTCCGAGGACCACTGCCAGTGCCGCGTGCACCACCATGAACAGCGACGATCCGCGTGAGCGGGCGAGTTCCACGAGCCGTCCGTGCAGGCCGGCGCCGATTTCCAGGGGGATCCGTCCACCGGACAGCGACGCCACGGCCGGGCGGGGCCGGTCGGCGGGTAGTTCCAGCCGGTCCGGTGCGTCGGCCAGTGTGGTGCGCCAGAATTCGAGTTGCGCCGACATCAGGGATCCGGGATCGTCGGCGGCGCCCAGGACGCGGCGCTGCCAGAGGGCGAAGTCCGCGTATTGCACGGTCAGCGGTTCCCATCCTGGGGCGTGTCCGGCGGCGCGTGCCGCGTACGCGACCATCACGTCGCGGGCCAGTGGCCCCATGGACTGTCCGTCGCCGGCGATGTGGTGGACTACCAGCGCCAGGAGGAAATGGCCGGTGTCCGCGCCGGTGTCCGGTGCGATATCGAACAGGCCGACGCGCATCGGCACCTGCGCGGTCACGTCGAATCCGGTTCGGACGAGTTCGCCGACGATCTCCGCGGCCGAGCCGGCCTCCACCCGTACCGGTTCCACCGTCACTCCGGGATCGTCCAATACGACCTGTCGTGGTTCGCCGGCTGTTTCGGGGTAGATGGTCCGCAGTACCTCATGGCGTCCGATCACATCGTGCAACGCCGCGGCGAGCGCTTCGGTGTCGAGCCGGCCGGACAGTCGCAGCATCACCGGAATGTTGTAGGCCGCCGATCCCGGTTCGAACCGGTTCAGGAACCACATCCGCTGCTGTGCCAGTGACAGCGGCACGATGTCGGGGCGCTCACCGGCGGTGAGCGGTTCGCGGCCGTCTCCGCTGAGCGCACCGGCGAGTTCGGCCAGGCGCGCGACGGTCGGCGCCTCGAATACCGATCGCACCGGGACCCGTACGTCCAGGGCGGCGCCGACCCGCGCCACCACCAGGGATGCGCTCAGTGAATCTCCGCCCAGGGTGAAGAAGTCGTCATCGGCGCCCACGCGGTCCAGGTGGAGCACTTGCTCGAACGCTTCGGCGACCACTTCCTCCAGCCACGACGACGGCGGCCGGAATTCGCGGGCGGCGAACACCGGATCGGGTAGGCGGCGGCGGTCCAGTTTTCCGCTGGAGGTCAACGGTATGTCGTCGAGCACCAGCACGGCGGCCGGGACCATGTACGGCGGCAGTACTTCGGCGAGCGCCGTGTTCAGGGTTTCACCGGATACGGTGGCCCCGGCGGCGGGCACCACATACGACACCAGCGTCACCGGACCCGCTTCGGCGGTGCGCGGCACGGTGACCGCGAACGCGACATCCGCGCGGGCCCCCAGCGCCGCGTCGATCTCACCCAGTTCGACGCGGGTGCCGCGGATCTTGACCTGGAAATCGTTGCGCCCCACGAATTCGAAGTCGCCGTGGCGGTTCTGTCGCACGACGTCGCCGGTGCGGTACATGAGGTGTCCGGGTCCCTCGAACGGGCAGGCGATGAACCGTGCCGCGGTCAGGCCGGGCTTGCCGATGTAGCCGGCGGCAAGTCCCGGGCCGCAAAGGTACAGTTCGCCGGCCACGCCCTGGGGCACCGGCCGCAGCCAGGTGTCGAGGACCGCGGCGGCGACCGGGCCGACCGGCGTGCCGATCGTGATGGGTTGTCCGGGTTCCAGTGCTTCGCTCGCGGTGGCCCAGATGGTGCTTTCGCTGGGACCGTAGAGGTTGATCATGACGCGATCGGGTGCCCACCGGTCGACCAGTTCGGGCCCGACCGGTTCCCCGGCGGTGGCCAGTACTCGCAGTTCGTCGAGGTTCTGGTGCGGGATCGTGGCCAGCGCGGAAGGGGTGACGACGGCGTGGGACACATGTTCGCGCCGGATCAGCTCGGCCAGCTCGGGGCCGCCGTAGACGTCAGGTGGTGAGATGACCAGCCGCCCGCCCGAACCGTGCGCCATCAACAGTTCGAACAGGGAGGCGTCGAAACTGGGTGAGGCGACCTGCAGGACCGTCGATGCCGGGTCGACGCCCAGTTTCCGGCGCTGCGCGTCGACGACATCGGCCAGGCCGCGATGGCCCACCAGTACACCCTTGGGCGTGCCTGTCGATCCGGATGTGTAGATCACATACGCCGCGCGGTCCAGCGGTATCGGTCCGCCGCGCTCGGTCTCGGTGATCGGTGTGGGCGGTGCGGCGTCGACCGTGCGGCGGGTGTCGTCGTCGTCGAGGATCAGCCAGTCGATATCGCTGGGCAGCGAGTTCGCGGAGGCGGTGTCGGTGGTTCCGAGGGTGGCGCCCGAATCCGAGATCAGGAATTCGATGCGCTCGGCGGGGAGGTTGGGGTCGACGGGCAGGAACGCGACGCCCGCCTTCGCCGCGGCCCATATCGTGACGACCGCTTCCATTGATCGTGGGAGTGCGGAGGCGATGATCCCGGCCTGCCCGGTGTGCCGGAGCAGGACCCGGGCGAGCCGGTTGGACTGTTCGTCGAGCTGCCGGTAGGTCAGGGCGGTGTCGCCGAACGTCATGGCGACGGCGTCGGGCCGGGCGGCGGCGGGGGCTGTGAGGAGGCCGGCCAGGGTGCTCGGGCGGACCTCGCGGTCGGCGGTGGGCAGCGCCGGGACCGTGTCACCGGTGAGTGCGAGTTCGCCGAGCGCGGTGGCCGGGTCCCGGGCGATCCGGGCGAGCACCTCGACGAAGCGGTCCAGGATTCGGCGCGCCTGCACGGTGTCGAATTCGTCCTGGAGGTAGCGGAGGGTGATCCGCAATCCCCGCGCCTCACCCCGTTCCGAGTGCGTCGGCGCGACGACCAGGCTCAGCGGGTAGGGGGTGGCGTCGACACCGGTGAGGTCGTCGACGCGCAGGCCGGCGGAGTCGACGAGTTGTTGCAGGGCCGGGCGGTCGACCGGGAACGATTGGAAGGCGACGGCGGTGTCGAAGAGTTCGGATACCCCGGCGCTGCGGTGGATATCGGGCAGCCCGACGTGATGGTGGTCGAGCATGCGGGCGTGCTGGGCTTGGATCGCGGTCAGCAGACCGCGCAGCGACACGGCGGGGTCGAGCTGTACGCGGACGGGGATCGTGTTCAGGAACATGCCGAGGGTCTGCTCGACCCGCGGGAGTTCCGGCGGCCGTCCGGAGACGGCGGAGCCGAAGATCACGTCGGTTTCACCGGTCAGGACCCGCAGGTTCAGCGCCCAGGCCGCGGCGACGGCCGCATTGACGGTGACGGCCGCGTCCGACGCCACCCGCTGTAGTTCGACGAGCCGATCCGCGGACAGTTCGGCGTCGACTTCGGCGGCGGGCGAGGTCGACGATGCGCCGGTCCCACGCGAGACCCGGGTGGGTGAGTCGACGTCCACCAGGGCTTCGGTCCAGGCGGCGGTCGAGGCGGTGAGGTCTTGGCGGCGCAGCCAGGCCAGGTAGTCACGGTAGGAGGGGGCGGGGGCGACGGTGTCGATCTGTGCAGGCGATCCATAATTCTCGAGCAGTTCGCGCATCAGCAACGGCATCGACCAGCCGTCCAGGATCACGTGGTGGTTCGTGACGAGCAGCCGGTATACGTCCGAATCGATACGGATGAGCGTGAACCGGATCAGCGGCGGAGCCGTCAGGTCGAAACCGGCCGCCGCGTCCGCCGCGGCGACGGCGGCGGCATCGGGTCGCGCCGCCGGGTCGCCGGCGGTGAGGTCTACCTCAGCGAACCGCACCGGCGCACGGTCCAGCACGATCTGGCACGGTCCGGCGGCGGTTTCCACGAATGCGGCGCGCAGGATGTCGTGCCGGTCTATCACGGCCTGAGCGGCGCGGCGCAGGCGTGCGCCGTCGACCGCGCCGGAGAACCCGATCGAGGTCTGGACGGTGTAGTTGTCCGCAGTGTCGGAGTTGTAGGTCGAGTGGAAATGGATGCCGGATTGCATCGGGGACAACGGCCATACGTCGGACAGGGCGTGATATTCCCGTTCGAGATGATCGATATCGGATTGGGCGAGCGCGACGAGCGGGAAATCCGAGGGGCGAGCGGCGCGTCCTTCGGGCCGGCGGATCCGCGGCTGCGGGTCCGACACCGCGGCGGTCGGTTCGGTGCGGGCGATCTCGGCGAGGGCCTCGACCGTTTTACCTTCGAACACATCGCGCGGGGTGAGGGTGAGGCCGGCGGATTTCGCGAGGGCGACCAGTCGCATCGAGACGATGCTGTCACCGCCGAGGGTGAAGAAGTTGCTCTCCGCCGACACGTTGTCGAGATGGAGTACGTCGGCGAACAGTTGCGCCATGATCCGTTCGGCAGGCGTCGCCGGGGGCCTGCCGGCTGTGGCTTCGGCGGTGAATGTGCGCTGCCGCAACGCTTTCCGGTCGATCTTGCCGGTGGGGGTGACCGGCATGTCCTCGATCTCCACGATCGCCGTGGGATTCATGTAGTGGGCGAGCGTGCCTTCGAGGTGATCGTGCAGGGCCGTGGCGTCCAGGGCCGAACCCGGTGCGGGAACGACATAGGACACCAGCACCGGTTCACCGGCGGGACCTTGCTGGGCGACGGTGGCTACGCTCGCCACAGCGGGGTGTCGCGCCAGGTGGGCATCGATCTCTCCGGGCTCGATCCGCAGGCCGTGGATCTTGACCTGCTGATCGTTACGGCCCAGGAACTCCAGCGCGAAACCGGTGCGGTCGCGCACCCACCGCACCGAGTCGCCGGTGCGGTAGATCCGTGCGCCGTCGGCCGACCCGGGGTCGGCGACGAAGCGGGACGCGGTCGTGCCCGGTCGGTCGAAGTATCCGCGGGCGAGGCCGGGACCACCCAGATAGAGTTCGCCGACGACCCCGACCGGTACGGGGCGCAGCCACATATCGAGCACCGCCACCGCCACTCCGCGGATCGGGCCGCCGATGGTCACCGGTTCACCGGGCTGCAGCACCGGCGAGCCCGTCGCCCAGATCGTGGTTTCCGTCGGTCCGTAATGGTTCATCAGCCGACGTCCGGCGGCCCACCGGTTCACGGTGTCGGCGCCGGTGGCCTCACCCACCACCGCGACCGCTTCGAGCTCCGGCAGCCGGGACGGATCCATGGTGTTCAGCGCCGACGGCGTGATGATCGCGTGGGTCACCCGCTGCGCCCGCAGCAGTTCTTCGAGATCGGCTCCACCGTAAACTTCCGGCGGCGCCACCACGAGGCAGGCGCCGCTGCTGTGCGCCAGCAGCAGTTCCGACAGGCAGGCGTCGAACCCCGGGGACGCGACCTGCAGCACCGCCGACGAGGTGTCCGCGTCGAACGCTTCGGCCTGGGCGTCGACGAGGTCGGCCAGGCCGCGATGACCGACGTGGACCGCCTTCGGTTTGCCGGTCGACCCGGATGTGTAGATCACGTAGGCCGCGTTGTCGGGGAGCAGTGGATCGGCCGGCGCCGCGGTGTCGGCCGGTTGCGTCCGGTCCGGCGCGGAGTCCAGGACCAGCCAGTCGACGGTTTCCGGAAGGCGCGGTGCGACCGCGCCGATCGTGACGCCCAGCGTGCTACGCGAATCGGACAGCAGTTCGGCGACCCGCTCGGCGGGGGCGGCGGGGTCCAGCGGCACGAAGGCGGCACCGGTTTTCGCCACCGCCCAGATCGCCACGACCAGCTCCGCCGAACGGGGAACGAGCAGCGCCACGAACGATTCCGGGCGCGCACCGCGCTCACGCAGCAGACCGGCGACCCGGTCGGCGCGGTCCTCCAGCTCACGGTAGGTCAGGACGGTTTCGCCGGCGCGGACGGCGACCGCGTCCGGATATCTGTGCGCTGTGCTCGACAGGATCTCGCGCAGCGTGCGGTCCGGCGCCGGCGCTTCACTGCCCACGGGCAGCAACCGGGTGCCTCCGGAATCCCGGGACGAGGAGATCGCGGCGACCCGGCGAGTGGGTTCGCTGACCAGCTGCGCCAGGATCAGTTCGAATCGTTCGAGCAGGGTGCGGGCCTCGTCCACGCCGAACCGGTCGGTGGCGTACCGCAAGGTCACCAGGTGGGTGTCGGGGGGCTGCCCGGGTTCGGGTCGCTCGACGAGAGCCGGTGACGGTGGCGTCACCTGCAGGCTCAGCGGATACGGGGTGGCGTCGCGGGCGTCGACATCGACGAATCGCAGACCGGCGTCACCGATATCGCGTTTCAGGCCCTCCCGGTCCAGCGGGTAGGACTCCAGCACGGTCACCGTGTCGAACATATCGGCGATCCCGGTGGCTCGTTGGAGCTCCGCCAGGCCGATGTGCTGGTGATCCAGCATGGCGGCCTGCTCGGACTGCACCCGCACGAGCAGTTCGGAGATGGTTTCGTGCGGGTCGATACGGACACGCACAGGCAGTGTGTTGATGAACAGGCCGACCATGCGCTCGACGCCCAGGACCTGCGGCGGACGGTTGGACACCGTATTGCCGAACACCACATCCGAGCGGCCGGTCAGGGTGGTGAGCAGCAGCGCCCACGCCACCTGCACGGCCGTGTTCGCGGTGACACCGTGGGAGCGCCCGAGGCCGGTGACCGCGGCGCTGGTCGCGGGGTCCAGATTCAGACCGACATCGCCGTTGTCGGAAATGACCGCCTGATCCGGCCGGCCCGTGACCTGTGTCGGGTTCTCGATCCCGGCGAGCATCCGCTGCCAGGCGGCGGTGGCGGCGGCGGTGTCCTGCGTGTGCAGCCACTGCAGGTAGTCCCGGTAGGACCGCGGGGGCGCGAGTACGGCCGCATCGTTGTCGGCCGTGTACAGCGACAACAGTTCGTGGATCAGCAGCGGCATCGACCAGCCGTCCAGCACGATGTGGTGATTGGTGACGAGCAGTTGCAGTTCCGCGGCGCCGGTGCGGACGAGGTGGAAACGCACCAGCGGCGGATGCGCCGGGTCGAACGGCGCCGCCTCCGCGGCCGCGATCCGCTGGAGTTCGTGGTCGCGTTCACCCGCGTCGCCGATCCCGCTGATATCGGAGTGGTCCCATTCGACCCGAATGTCACGCAGCACGAGCTGGCGTGGCCCGTCCGGGCTTTCGACGAACGCGGTCCGCAGGCTGTCGTGCCGGTCGATGAGCGTTTGGGTGGCCTGCCGCATCCGCGTGGCGTCCGCCTCCCCGGCCAGCGTCAGTGCCGCCTGCACGGTGTAACCGTCGCCGCCGGCGGTGTCGTACAGGGCGTGGAACAGCAGCCCGGACTGCAGCGCGGTCAGCGGCCACACATCGGTCAGGGTCGGGTATTCCCGCAACCAGCCGTCGATGTCGTCCTGCGATACCGCGACCAGCGGGAAGTCCGACGGGGTGAACCCGCCCGCGGATTCGGCACGGATGTGGTCGGCGAGTGCCCGCAGCGCCCGCACCCACAGCCCGGCCAGTTCGCCGACCTCGTCGGCACTGAGCACACGCGAGGCGAATTCCCATGTCGCGTCGAGTTCGAGCCCGTCGGCACCCGGCTCGGCGATCGCGTTGATATCGAGTACGGCGGGCAGCGTCATCCGCGGATCGCTCGTCCCGGTCAGCGAAGTGAATTCGGTGGTGGGTGTCCACGCCCCCGAGCGTTCGTGGACACCCACCCGGCCCAGGTAGTTGAAACTCACCTGAGGTTCCGGTGAACTCCCGAGCTCGGCGTGGCCCCGGGAATCCAGACTGCGCAGCATTCCGTAGCCGATGCCGTTGTCCGGCACCGCCCGCAGCTGCTCCTTCACATGTTTGAGCGCCTGCCCGGCGGCCGCTCCGCCGGCGAACGCGTCATCGATATCGATGTCACCGAGTTCGAGCCGGACCGGGAACCGGGTGGTGAACCAGCCCACCGTGGCGCTGAGATCGGCGCCGGGCACGGCGTTTTCTTCGCGGCCGTGCCCTTCCAGAGCGATCAGCTCACCGTCGGCCGGGATGCCGCCGCGGCCGCGCCGCCACTGGCCCAGGGCCAGCGCCAGCGCCGTCAGCAGCGCGTCGTTGGCGCCGCCGTGAAAACGGGCCGGGATGGTGGTGAGCACTGCCTCGGTGACGTCCGCCGGGATACGCACCTGTATCCGGCCGGCGGTGGATGCCACGTCGCGTACCGGGTCCAGGCGCCGCGCCCCGAGTAACCGCTCGCCCCGGCCGAGGACGTCTTTCCACCGGTCGAGTTCCGCGGCGGCGCGGTGCGGCGCCTGTTCGACCAGGCCGTGGGCCCAGCGCCGGACAGAGGTGGTGCCCGCGCCGGTGAGCGCGTCGCCGCCGGCGGCCTGCGCCAGATCGGACAGCAGGATCCGCCACGACACCCCGTCGACGGCGAGGTGGTGGATCACCAGCCACATCAGGTCGGGGCCCGGGCCGTCCCGACCCTGCATCCGGACGGCCTGGACGAGAACACCGTTGCCGGGATCCAATCTGTCCGCGGCCTCCTGGAGGCGCCTGTCGACTTCGTCCGCGTCACGCCGATCGAGCACGACGTCGGTCAACACCGCGCCGGCATCCAGCGCGCCACGATCGCGCACCTCGACATAGCGATCGACGGACCCGGTGCCGCGCAACACGGCGCGCAATATGTCGTGGCGGTCCAGCAGGGTTCGCAGCGCGCGCACGAGATCCGCGCGATCGACCTGCTCCGGAAGCTGGATGAGGCTCGCCTGCGCGAATCGGTCGAAGTGGCCGCGACCGAGCATGGCGTGCGCGATCGGCGACAGCGGCATCGTTCCCACCCCGCCGCCGGGCAGTTCGGCGAGGCGGGGGGTGTCGCCGGCCTCGGTCGCCATGGTGGCCAGTCCCGCGACGGTCTTGTGCTCGAACACATCCTGGGTGGAGAACCCCAGACCCACGACCTTGGCTCGTGCCACCAGCTGAATCGAGAGGATGCTGTCGCCGCCCAGGGCGAAGAAGCTGTCGTCGGCGCCCACCTGCGGTACGCCCAGCACCTCGGCGAACAGTCCCGCCATCAGGATCTCCCGGGGAGTGACCGGCGGCCGGCCCGCCGGTTCGTTCCCGAATTCGGGATCGGGCAGCGCATTGCGGTCGAGTTTGCCGAACGCGTTCACGGGCAGGCTGTCCAGCGGCAATATCACGGCCGGGACCATATGCGGCGCCAGCCGTTTGCGGGCGAAACGCTGGAGGTCGAGTGGATCGAGGCGGCGGCCGCTGACGGGAACGACATAGGACGCCAGAACGGTGGCGCCGGCATTGTTGTGCACGGGCACGGTGACGGAGAGGTCCACGTTCTCGTGACCGGTGAGCGCCGCGTCGATCTCGCCGGGTTCGATCCGGTAGCCGCGAATCTTGACCTGGAAATCGCTGCGCCCCATCAACTCCAGTGTCATCTCGGAGCTGTCGCCGGCCCAGCGCGCGATATCGCCGGTGCGGTACATCCGTTCACCCGACTCGCCGTAGGGGTCGGCGACGAACCGGGCCGAGGTTTCGGCGAACCGATGACTGTAACCCCGGGCCAGGCCCGGACCGGCCAGGTACAGCTCCCCCGCGGTGCCCTTCGGGACCGGTTGCAGGGCCCGGTCCAGGACCATCGCCGACACACCCCGGATCGGGCCGCCGACGGTGAGATCGTGGTCGGGGGTGATCGTGGCGCCGGCGGCGGTCACGGTGGTTTCGGTGGGCCCGTATTCGTTGTACATCGACCAGCTCCGGGTCCACCGCTCGACGACGTGCGGGGGGCATACGTCGCCGCCGACGACGACGACGCGTAGATCGGTCAGCGGGGTCGGGTCGACAGTGGCCAGCATCGCCGGTGTCAAAGTCAGGTGGGTGACGTGTTCGTCGGCGAGCAGCCGAGTGAGCTGCTCACCGCCGATCACCTCGGGCGGCACGATCACCAGGGTGGAACCGTTCGCGAAACAGGTGAGGAACTGTTCCAGGGAAGCGTCGAAGCTGGGTGAGAGCGCGTAGGACACCCGGGAAGCCGGGTCGATCCCGTAGGTTTCGCTGCGGTCGGCGATGAGGTTCGCGAGTCCGGTGTGGGTGACCTGCACGCCCTTGGGGAGTCCGGTGGATCCCGACGTGTAGGTCATGTAGGCGACGTTCGACGGCCGCAGCGGCCGGATCCGCTCGTCGTCGGCGACCGGGCCGCTTCCGGCGTCCGCGATGTCGCGGGCGGTCGCGGGGTCGTCGAGAACGAGCCTCCGCAGCTGCGGCGGAAGTTTTCCGGTGTGCGCGTCGACGGTGATCGCGACCCGGGCGCCGCTGTCCACGATCATGTGTTCGATGCGTTTCGGCGGATACTCCGGGTCCACCTGCACGATCGCCGCCCCGGATTTCGCGACCGCCCACGCCGCGGTGACCGAATCGACCGAGCGCCGCAGCACGATCGCCACCGCGGTGTCCGGTCCACAGCCCAGCGCGATCAGCCGACGGGCCAGCCGGGAGGATCTGGTGTCGAGTTCGCGGTAGGTGACCGTTTGTTCCGGCGCGGAGATCGCGTCGGCCGCCGGGTCGCGGTGCGCGCTGTCGGTCAGGAAATCGGGCAGCAGCCGGGTTGCGACGCCGTCGGCGCCGTGCACCGGGAGCAGTTCTGCCCGCTCCTGCTCCTCCAGCAGCGGCAGCCCGCTGACGAGGCAGTCCGCACCTCCGGCGAGGAACTCGTGCAAGAACATGAGGAACCGCTCGTGGTGCCGACGGAGTTCCGCGGGACTGTAGACGTTCGGGTTTCCCTGGAAATCGATATGTGTACTGTCCTTGCCGGCTCCCGGGTAGATATTGACGAACAGGTCGGCGGTGGGGCCCGACGTCAGCACGTTCAACCGCCCGGTCGTGTTACCGAAGACGACCTCGTTCTCGATCATCATCAGGTTCACGGCCGGCCCGAAGGACGCCGCCTCGTCGCGGGCGATCCCCATATCGTGGAATATGTCCTCCTGGCGGTAACGCTGTCGCCGCAGGGCGCTGGTCAGCTCGCCCTGTGCGGCGCCGATCACCTCACCGACGCTGCGGGCGGCGACCCGCACACGCAGTGGGACCACATTGGCCACCATGCCCCCGGAACGTCGCAGCACCGCCGAATGCCGGCCCGAGACCGGCAGGCTCAGCAGGACTTCGTCGCTTCCGGTCATCCGGGCGAGATAGGCGGCGAAGGCCGCGACGATGATCGGGGTGACGCTCGTACCGCGTTCCAGCACGACACTGTCCAGCAGCTGTGCGGTGTTCTCCGGCAGCGGTCCGCTGACGAGCTCCGGGTGGATGGTCGGTTTGCTGACACGCCCGGCCAGACTGGCGACGGGCGGTGCGCCCGCCAGATGTTGCGTCCAATATTTGCGGTCGTTCTCGAAACGCTCCGAACCACGGTAGGACAGATCTTGCTCGACTATGTCCCCGAGTTCTTTCGCCGTAGCGGGCGACGCCTCCTCACCGTTTACCCAAGCGTTGTACAACTCGGTTATCCGACGCAGCATTGTCACCGCGGCGAATCCGTCCAAGGCAATATGGTGAGCGCGTTGATACCACAGGAAATGATCCGGGCCGACCTGGAAAATAAAACTCTTCATGAGGTGGTCGCTCAACAGGTCCAGTGGCGCGGAATAGTCCTCGACCATCAGCCGGTGCGCGGTGGCGACCGGTTCGTCGTGCTGGCGGAGGTCGACGATCGACACCGGTGCGGGATGGTTTTCGTCGACGAACTGGCAGGGTTCCCCGTCGACCTCGGTCAGGCGCACATATCCGGATCCGAACTCGCGGTCGGCGGTTTCGCATGCTTCGACCAGTAATTCCTGCTTCAGTTCGCCGATAATTTCTACATATTGAGCGACAGATATGGGAGACGATCCCGCAAGGTGCTGGGCGAACCAGATTCCTCGTTGCGCCGCCGTCAATCGGAGGACATCGTACGACGGCGGGCTCGTGAACTCTTTGCCGTTGTCAGGGGCGCCCGAACCGTTACCCGATCCCAAATCGCCGGAAAATCCGGATGGGCCGGACAGCGCTGAACTCGGTCGCTGCGGACCGATATCAAGGTTGCGCTTGGACTGGGTCACCTGACCTCCAAATATTTCGTCGTTCCGAGAGCGGCCGACCTATCAGGCCGCCCCCTACAACCAAAGGTCCGCGCATCGAATTCCGAATCCTCTGCGGGTTATTGGAATGACACCGAGTGTCGGCGGGACGAGGCATTCAACATTGCATTACTGTGTCGACGGCCCCCATCGGCCGCGCCGGTAATAACCCTGAAGTAACGAGATGCGACGGTTATAAATATCCGAATCCGTGTCGCATTTCAGCTGCTTCCGCTACCTGCGCGAGATGTTCGTGGGCGTCACGAGTGGACTTGTTTGCGGCGAAACCGATGACTTCTGAGGCGTCGCACCCCGGGTCCGGTGTCGACAGGATCCCCGGGACGCGCGCCCACGCCGGTGCCTGCACGGCGAGGAAGTAAGCGCAGGTCATCGGGTTGCCTCGGAACCGGGTCGGGTTCGTCGAACAGGAATCGAACGTCATGGGAACTCATCGGTTGCACCAAATCGTCTTCTGGACGTGGCGTACCCAGATACCAGTTTTGTTCCAGCATAAATTCACCGACCGCACTGTCGTCGAATTCGTGCTACGGATTCCCCGCAACCCCGACAATTGGAGGATTCGTCTATCTTGCCGATCTGCCTCGTAAAGGCAATCGGACCGGCAGTCGTCGGAGCGCCATCGCGATCTCGGCGACCAGCTTGAGAAGCCAATGATAAGCAAGTTCGAGCGAGGACCGCAACGTGTATTGAAAGAGGGCGCTCTGTACTGGTGCGGTGGCCGCGCAGCGGGTTCGATTTTTCGGCGGTTTTTCAGCGGACCGGGCAATCGGTGCGGCTCGGAGCGAATGATCGGGTGCTGTCGATGAACCGAGCCGAATCCGATACACGGCGCGGCGCCGGTGCACCCGAGTGGTCATCGGCCACGTGCGCGACCAGACCTCGCGCGGCACGGGCGTATGCGGCGGCCGTCCAGAACTGTGCGGGGGGCGCATCGTGACCCCGCGGAGTGGGCAGTCAGTTCGTGTTCGGTCGCCCATCGCGCAACACCGGTTGCCCCTCCTATCGTCCTATCGTCACGGCAGGGGCGGCGACACGGCCGCAGCACCTCGGGGCCGGCGCCCGCTCCTGCCCGGAATCAACTCGACGGCGTGACAATGCCCGGGATGCGGACGGGAAGCATCACGTCCTTCGGGTGAAGCTGTCCCGGGCATCCCGCATGCGGCGAGGGCGACGGCGCAGGTTCAGGCGGTGGGCCGGAGACTGGACAGGACGCGGATAGCGTCGGACAGCGGGATCATCCGCTCCGGTTGTTCACCGGACAGGCCCAGCTCGATGTACTGCCGGATGAGCATGGACGGGGTGACGCAATGCGCCGCGGCGGCGTCGCGGAGTCGGTCACGCATATCCTGCGGCAGTTTCACGGAGGTGGTCACCATGCCGCGCTCGATCTCGTCGGTCGTCGGTGGCAGCGACGGCACCGACGCGGTGTCGTCGAAGGTCAGGCCGTTGAGGAACTGCTCGGCGTCCGCGGCGCTGCGCGGATATCCGGGTTCGTGTTCGTTATTCATCTCGGTTCGCCTCCCATGCGGTGAACTCGGCGAGCTGGTGGGCTCCCATGGGTGCGGCCATGAGAATCTGCCACCGGTCGGGGTACGAACGAGGCCGCAACACCACAACCAGGGGCCGTCCGTCGTCGGTGCGGCCCCATATGGTGAGGACCGCCAGTCCCTGGTCGGTGCTCGCCGGTCGCGACCAGCGCCGCGGCGAATACAGCACCTCCACCACTTCCCAGGCCGCGACCTCGAAGTGCCGAAGGAACGGTTCGCTGGACGCGTGCCATTCGTACTCCACGACTGGTCACGATAATACCTCGGTATTACCCGAAGCGACTTCGCGGAACTGCGGGGCACGTGCCTGCGTGTTTCCGGCTCCGGCCGCCGCCGCGTTTCGGTGGGGACCGAACCCGCGGTGCGCGGGCCGCGGGTGGTGTCAACGCCAGTGCGCGCCGTTCGGGATTCCGGTGGCGAAGACGCTGTAGAAGAACTGACCGCGGGCCAGTTCGTTCATATCGTGCCAGGCGCCCGATGGGTCGCGTTGGTAGTAGTCGGCAAGACCGGTTCCGTTGTCGTAGCAGACGATGCCGGCGGTGCCGAACGGACTCCAGTACACCGAGGTGCCGTGCCGGGGCGGGTCCAGCGGCGTCCGGAACAGATAGCCGCACGGGGTGAGTTCGGGGTCGTAGTAGCTGGGCCGGGCCGTGGCGGCCGGGGCGAGAACGGTCGCGCTCGTGGCGGTGATCGCGGCGGCCGCACCGATTGCGGTGATTATCCTGCGGCGGAACGTGAATCGCATATATTCTGCTCCTCCTGGTCGGGATCGAGTTCGTTCACGAGGCGCGTCGATCCGGGCGAGGTCGTGTCGACGAGCCGCATGGCTCCCGACCTTATCTGGATACAACCAGATACTTGATTGATTCCAGAAAATCGTGTTAGTTTCGGATCGTGACCACGACCGCGGAGTTCGAGAACATGTTGCGCGAGGCCGCGCTGCGTGTGACCGCGCCGCGGCTCGCGGTACTGAGCGTGGTCCGCGACCATCCCCACGCCGACACCGACGCGATCATCGGCCACGTGCGCGAATCCCTGGGTGCGGTCTCACATCAGGCCGTGTACGACGTGCTGCGCGCACTGACTACCGCGGGCCTGCTCCGCCGTATCCAGCCCACCGGTTCCGTGGCCCGATACGAAACCCGGGTCGCCGACAACCATCACCACCTCGTATGCCGGTCCTGCGGCGTGATCGCCGACGTCGATTGCGCCACCGGTCCCGCACCGTGCCTCACCGCCTCCGACGATCACGGCTTCACGATCGAGGAGGCCGAGGTCATCTATTGGGGCCTGTGCCCCACCTGTTCGTCATCTCCCAGCCCGAAATGACTCCTGTTCACCGGAAGGAACGCAGTGTCCGATACCACCACAGGTCAGTGCCCGTTCGCGGCCAAACACCCGACGACGGGTGCCGGCAACCGTGACTGGTGGCCCAACCAGCTCAACCTGAAGATCCTGCGAAAGAACGCCCCCGCGTCGGATCCGATGGAACCGGATTTCGACTACGCCACGGAGTTCACAAGCCTCGACTTGAGCGAGGTCCGTCGCGATATCACCGAGGTTCTCACCGACTCGCAGGACTGGTGGCCCGCCGACTTCGGCCACTACGGCCCGCTGATGATCCGGATGGCGTGGCACAGCGCCGGCACCTACCGCACCATCGACGGCCGCGGTGGTGGCGGCGGCGGTATGCAGCGCTTCGCGCCGCTGAACAGCTGGCCCGACAACGGCAACCTGGACAAGGCCCGTCGGCTGCTGTGGCCGGTGAAGAAGAAGTACGGCAAGAAGCTGTCCTGGGCCGACCTGATGATCTTCGCCGGCAATGTCGCGCTGGAGTCCATGGGATTCGAGACCTTCGGATTCGCCGGCGGCCGCGCCGACCTGTGGGAACCGGACGAGGACGTCTACTGGGGACCGGAGTCGGTGTGGCTCGACGATGAGCGCTACACCGGTGAACGCGATCTGGAGAGCCCGCTGGGCGCGGTCCAGATGGGCCTGATCTATGTGAACCCGGAAGGCCCGAACGGCAACCCGGATCCGCTGGCCGCCGCCGTGGACATCAAGGAAACCTTCAGCCGGATGGCGATGGACCACGAGGAAACCATCGCGCTGATCGCCGGCGGGCACACCTTCGGCAAGACCCACGGCGCCGGCGACGCCGACCTGGTCGGCGCCGAGCCCGAAGGCTCGTCCATCGAACAGCAGGGTTTCGGCTGGAAGAGCGCGTACGCCTCCGGTAAGGCCGGCGACGCGATCACCAGTGGCCTGGAGGTCACCTGGACCACCAAGCCGACGCAGTGGACCAACGACTTCTTCGAGATCCTGTTCGGCAACGAATGGGAACTCACCAAGAGTCCGGCGGGCGCGAACCAGTGGGTGGCCAAGGACAGCGAGGCCATCATCCCGGACGCGCACGACGAGTCCGGGCGCAAGAAGCCGATGATGCTGACCACCGATCTGGCGCTGCGGTTCGATCCCGAGTTCGAGCCCATCTCGCGCCGGTTCCTGGAGAACCCGGACCAGTTCGCCGACGCGTTCGCCCGCGCCTGGTACAAGCTGACCCACCGCGATATGGGTCCGATCGAGCGCTACCTGGGCGCCGAGGTCCCCGCCGAGATCCAGATCTGGCAGGACCCGATCCCCGCAGTGGACTTCGAGGTGATCGACGAGGCCGATATCGCCGCGCTCAAGGAACAGGTGCTGGCCACCGGCCTGACGGTGCCGCAACTGGTGTCCACCGCATGGGCGTCGGCCTCGACGTTCCGGTCCAGCGATAAGCGCGGCGGCGCGAACGGCGCCCGCATCCGGCTGGAGCCGCAGAGGAGCTGGGACATCAACGAACCCGAGCAGCTGTCCACCGTGCTCAGCGCGCTGGAGAAGATCCAGGAGGCGTTCAACGGCGGCCAGTCCGGCGGCAAGAAGGTATCGCTGGCCGATCTGATCGTGATCGCGGGCGCCGCCGGTGTCGAGCAGGGCGCGCAAGCGGCCGGAGTGCAGATCACCGTACCGGTTACGCCCGGGCGTAACGACGCGCTCCAAGAGCAGACGGACGTGGATTCGTTCGCGGTGCTCGAACCTCGCGCCGACGGTTTCCGTAACTACATCGGCAAGGGACACCGGCTGCCCGCAGAGCATCTGCTGATCGACCGCGCGAACCTGCTGGGCCTGACCGCACCGGAGTTGACCGTGGTGATCGGCGGTCTGCGGGTGCTGGGTGCGAACTACAAGCAGTCGAAGCAAGGTGTGTTCACCGAAAACGTCGGGACGTTGACCAACGACTTCTTCGTGAACCTGCTCGATATGGGTGTCGAGTGGAAGTCCACCGACGAATCCCAGGAGACCTTCGAGGCCCGCGATACCGCGACCGGCGAGGTCACGTGGACCGGAACCCGTTACGACCTGCTGTTCGGCTCGAACTCCGAACTGCGCGCGGTGGCCGAGGTGTACGCGGCCGACGACGCGAAGGAGAAGTTCGTGCGCGACTTCGTATCGGCTTGGAACAAGGTGATCAACGCGGACCGGTTCGATCTGGTCTGATCCGGCCCCTCGTGTGACCGGATAACCACAGCGCGCCCGGGAGTCGTGGACTCCCGGGCGCGCTGTCGTCCATCGAGTCAGCGTTCATCCGTATGCATCTCGGCATCGGCGACCACTGCTCCTTCCGCGTGCTCGACCTCGGCGGCACCCTCGGAACCTACGCGATTCCCAGCAGCCTCCGGGGTGAGGTTGACCTGCGCCCTCAGGCGCGCAGGTAGGTGACGGCGGCTTCCAGTACTGCGTCCGCATAGGCGGTGGTGAGGCCGCCCAGGCCCAGGGACCACCGCATCTGGATGGGCCCGAGCAGGAGATCGATCGCGAGTTCGAGATCCAGGTCGCGGCGCAGCTCACCCGCCTCGACCGCGGTCGCGAGTCGGACTGCGACGGCGGCGCGCTGCGGCAGGAGCAGCCGCTCCCGGTAGGTGCCGGCCAGGTCGGGATCCTGTTGGATCTCTACGGACAACGCGCGCAAGAAGGCCTCCGTACCGGGGTCCGTCAGGGCCGCGATCGACCCGCGCAGCAGTGCGCGCAGGTCCACGGCGATATCGCCGGTGTCGGGAAGGGCCAGGCCTTCGGGGCCGGCATCGGATTCGAGCATAGCCTCGAACACCACCGCCCCTTTCGACGGCCACCAGCGGTAGATCGTCTGCTTGCCCACTCCGGCGCGGGCGGCGATGGATTCGATGGTGAGTTTCGCGTAGGGAACCTCACCGATGAGATCGGTGGTGGCCGAGAGGATCGCGGCGCGGGAGCGGTGGCTGCGCCGGGTGGCGGGTGTGTCTGCCATGCGCCGACCCTAGCATCCACGAGACGAAACGTCTCGTCTTGACAGTGCGAGGCTCCGGTGGCACTCTCTGTCGAGACGAAACGTCTCGTTCCGAAAGGGGTCTCCGTGACCAGAACCTGGTTCATCACCGGCGCCAACCGCGGCCTCGGCCGCGCCTTCACCGAAGCGGCGCTCGCTCACGGCGATCATGTCGTGGGCACCGCCCGCGATCCACAGACCCTGCGCGACCTCACCCAGGACCGTCTCACCGTGCTACCCCTCGACGTCCGGGACCGCGAGAACGTACACGCGACGGTGCGGCAGGCGTTCACCGTCACCGGAGCGCTCGACGTCATCGTCAACAATGCCGGTTACGGTCTCGTCGGCGCGGCCGAAGAGTTCACCGAAACCCAGATACGCGACCAGATGGACACCAACTTCTACGGTGCCGTATGGGTCACCCAGGCGGCACTCCCCCGGCTGCGCGAGCAGGGCCACGGCCATATCGTGCAGATCTCCACCGTCGGCGCCGTCGGCAGCATGCCGCTGTTCAGCATGTACAACGCCGGAAAATGGGCGCTGGAGGGGTACAGCGGAGCGCTTGCCGACGAGCTGCGCCCGTTCGGTATCGCCGTCACGATCGCGCAACTGGGCGGATTCGCCACCGACTGGGCCGGATCGAGCATGAAATTCGCGAACGCGAACCCGGCCTACGACGAACTGCGGTCCGCGGTACTGGGTACCGCGAACTACCCCGACCCGCAGGCCGTGCCGGTCGCCGCGGACGAGCAGCCGGATCCGGAATGGGTGGACGCCGACCCGGCAGTCGCCGCGGCCGCGGTACTGCGACTGGTGGATATGACCGACCCGCCGCTGCGCACGATCATCGGGCCCGGCGCCCACCAAATGGTCGCGATGGCACTGGACCAGCGGCGTCGCGACTACGAGACCGATCCCGAATTCACCTGGCCGGCATGAATACTCGCGCGGTGGCCGCTCATCGGCGGCCCCGCGCGTAGCGTGGCGCCATGAGCACCGCACTCCCCGAGTTCACGCGGCAGGCCTGGCGCCTGCTCGAACCCCTGCACGCCGTCACCTACTTCTCACCCGAGCCGTTGCAGGCCCTGAAATCGGCAGGCTACCGGGGATTCTGGATGGGTTACTTCGCCGGCCGCGCGGCCCCGCTCGGCGCCGTCCAACCCGAGGTCGTGCACGCGCTGTTCTACAACTTCACCGTCGAACGGGTGCGCCGGGCCCTGCCCTCGGCCTGGGAGTTCGCACCGCCGGAGGCGGCGCTCACCGCCCGGGAGAAGGGATCGAGCGCCGCGCTGCGCCGACAGTTCGGGGAGCTGGCCGACAATCCCGACGTGGCGACGGCGGCGGAATTGGCCTCCCGAGCGGCCGCCGCGGCGCCCACCGAGGGGCGGGCGCTGTTCGCCGCCAATCGGGCGCTACCGGAACCGGACGAGCCGGTCGCCCGGTTGTGGCACGCCGCGTCGCTGTTACGGGAACATCGCGGCGACGGACATGTCGCCGCCCTGCTGGCGACTGGAATCAAGGGCCGGGAATCGCATGTACTCCAGGCGATGTCCCACGGGACCCCACGCCATATCTACACCGTGTCGCGCGATTTCGACGACGAGGAATGGCACACCTGCCTGGACTCGCTGCGGGCCAGAGGCCTGATCGGAGACGACGGCCCCACGCACGCGGGGGCAGCGGTCAAAGCCGAGATCGAGGCCCGGACCGATGCGCTGGCCGCCCCGGCGTACGAAGTGCTCACCCCCGGTGAACGCGACGAACTGGTGCGACTACTGCGCCCATTGACACACGCGGTGCTGGCAGCCGGGGAGATCCCGGACATCACGCCGATCGGATCGGATCTGCGCGAGGTTCCGACGCGGAACTGACCCCGCGCAATCTCGGTCGACAACCGACCGGGGCACGAGTGCCCTACAGCGCGGAAACAGCCTGTTCGGCGGTCATGAGGTTGATGAACGCCGCGCAAGTGATGAGGATGTAGCGAGCCAGCGACTGGGTGATGGCCTCGTGCGGGACAGTCTCCCCGCCATGGCGAATACCGCTTTCGTCGCTGCTCCAGCCGTAGAGCTGGGCCCAGGCACCGAGCAGCGCCTTGTGTTCGAACCGACCAGCCGCAACCCGCTTGGCCTTCAGCTCGGCCAATGCCTGGCCGAGGGTGTTCTTGCCCGTGATCGGCAAGAGGAATGCCTCAAGAGCGCTGATCGATTCTTTGATCGAGTTCGGGTAATCCGGCGTATCTCGGTCGGATAGCAGCTGGATTGCCTGCTGCAGATGGTGTTTTACCGGGTCGCTCCCAAGCGTCACGGCCGACTCGATCTCCGTGAGCTCGTGGCTGTCGGAGATCGGGATGATGCGTCCGTTCAGCAATCGGTATCCCGCGAGGTGCTGTTCGAGCACCGCGTTGTAGAGCTTGCTCTGATCCTCGTAGCTGTTCAGGTAGTCGAGAAGGTCATAGACCCTGTGCCACGGTTCATTCAGAATCCAATCCTTCAGCGACTGGTTGAAAAAGGTGGGGAACCGATCCAGCTCCCCACCCATCAGTCCAGACCAGATGAACTGGAAGTGCTTATAGCTCTGTCCGTAGCTGGCTCGGACGGGCTCCACGTAGACAAGGAAGGTCGGGCCGTGCGAAGAGGGGTATCCATCTCCTCGACCTGGGCTACGGACCGGACTTTGACGTAACCGTGGCGTTCCGAGAACGACTGCATCTGTGGATGATGCCGTAGCGATCTGACACTCCGAAAATCAGCCCGAGGATGACTGGCCGCAGTCTCATTACCAAGGTTTCGAGACGGGGATTTGGGCATGTCCGACGCTGTACGTGCCGGGCCGGTGTGTCAGGGTGGTGTGTCAGAGCGCTGTCAGGCCGGTGTCAGCCGGTCCAGCGACTGTATTCATATGAGCAACGCAGGGATCAGCAATAACTCGACCACTTCGGCGTGGACCGGCATGGTGCCGGTCGAGGACACCGCGCTGGCGGTGTCCGATACCGGCGGCTCCGGCCGGCCGGTCGTCTACTTGAACGGCGCCTACGCCGACCGGTCGCACTGGAAGAAAGTGATCGCCGATCTGGGCCCCGGTTACCGGCATATCACCTTCGATGAGCGGGCCCGCGGCAAATCGAAGCAATCCGCGGACTACTCCTTCGAGGCGTGCCTGCGCGATATCGATGCGGTGCTCGCGGCCAGGGGCGTGGCGGGGCCGATCATCCTGGTGGGCTGGTCCTACGGCGGGGTGCTGAGCTGGCACTGGGCCGACCGCAACCCCGACCGCATCCTGGGAGTGGTGACCGTGGACGCCTTCCCGCACGGCCTGACCGGCGAAGAAGGCGCCGAGCGGATCCGCAAGCTGTTCCACAAGATGCGGTTCCTGTTGCCGCTGGCGCGCCCGTTCGGGATGGCCGCGCGGATGAGCGCCGCCCAGCATGCCGAGTCCAATATCGAACTCAACGAGATCGCCGCAGCCAGCGTGCCGGTGCTCGAACGCGCGACCCGCCCGGTGCGGTTCGTCCTGGCCACCGGAGATAGCCTCGGCAGCGAGAACGATGAGATGGAAGAGGGTCGGAAGGTACTCGACCCGATCATCGCGCACAACTCGAACATCACGATCAGCGCGAAGGTCGCCAGTAACCACTCCAAGATCCTGCGCAAGGATTCCCCCGCGGTCGCCGACGCCGTCCGCGAGACCGCAGTCTGAACGCCACCCCCGCCACACCATGTCCGCGTTCCCGGAATCGTCCAGGTCGGCGAGATCCTCGTCCGCCGGCTTCGCCCCACGGAATTTTCTCGGACTTCTGTGGGGCCGGGCATTGCCCAACAATCGATCGTTTCTTGAACACTCGGTCCGAAACGGGCTCGGACACGGGAACGCCCAGGTCGGCCGAAAACGACGACTGTTCAAAAAACGTGTCGTAGTTCCAGGCACAGGGCGCCGGGGTCGAAGCGATAGTCGGCACCGGTATGGGAGCGCAGTGCCAGGCCGGGGGTTGCACCTGAATCCAGGTAACCATTATGACTAGTTACATGACCTTGGGTTGGAAGCTCGTCATCGACAGCACGGACGCCCCCACCATCGCGGGCTTCTGGGCCGCGGCACTGGAATACGAACCGGAGGATCAGAGCACCCTGATCGGACAGCTGCTCGACGCCGGGCACATCGATCCCGCTGCCGTTATCGACCACGGCGGCCGGAAGTTGTTCCGCGGCCTCGCCGCCGTCCGCCACCCCGACGATCCGTTCGACCCCGTCACCGGTATCGGACAGGGCCGCCGACTGCTCTTCCACGATGTTCCCGAACCCAAAACCGTCAAGAACCGGCTACATATCGATATCCACGGCGCGCCCGGCGGTCTCGACGAACTCGTGATGCGCCTCGAACAGCTCGGGGCGACCAGAGTCGCGGAATTCGACCAGGGACCCGCGGGACACTGGTGGGTCATGCGAGATCCGGAAGGCAACGAATTCTGCGCCTCCTGACCCGTCACTGCAGCTCACCGCCTTCGTCCCGCGCGACGGGCTGCGGCCCCTGCGTGACCCGCCGTCGATCTCGATGACGACGAGGCAACGACGAGTGGCCCACCGCCGCCGCCCACCACCCGGGCGGCGGCCGTCGTTGAGCACGACACGGCTATGTGTGGTTTCGAGGGAGTTCACCAGTTGAACGGCGCACGAGCGGGCAATCTCGGGCATCTATGACATCCGCGCCGGTCAGCGTGACTTGGGGAAGGCCGCGCGCAATGCGGAGCACCGGGTGAGGAACGCGACTTGGATGATGGGCAGCATGCAGACGGCCTGCATGACCGTGTACCACGGCGGGCAGACACCCGGGATCAGGTCGACGGCGATGATCGCGATCGGCATGATCACGGAGAGCGCGCTCACCCGCTCGAAGGACCGTCGGGATCCCCGCGAAGCGGAGACGGTCATCCGGTAGATCAGCACGGCGATTACAGGCAGCAGGACTGCCCGGACCCACATGAACGTGTTCACCGGTTGACCGCTGGTCGACACCGCGATGACCACCAAGAGGGCGGCGGCGCCGAGTGCGCCGTAGACCTTGACGCTGTTCTTCGCCGTGGCGAAGGCTTTCCGGGTGCGCGGGCCGTCGAGTGCCGCCTCAGTCGTGTGCTTGTCGGTTTCCATGCTCACCGACGCTAGGAAGCGCCGGGCCGACGCGTTATCCGTCTCGACCCACAGGTGGGTGGGGCCAGCCCCACTATCGGGCTGACCAGGGCGGTAGTGGGCTCCGCGTGGTGCACAGTGGGAGCACCGAACGGAATGCGAAGGAAGAATCATGAGACAACTGGGGTCGTGGCCGGCGCGCGTCGGCGTGGGGTTCGTACGGGCGTGCGTCGTGGCGGTCATCAGCATGCTGGTCCCGGCTGTGTGGGTCGGCGCTGTCGCGCTGGGGATCTGGTGGGGGGCGGGAAACCTGTGGTCGTGGGTCGCGCCGGCCGTGCTGGTGTGCGTGGGCACGCTCGCCCTGTCCCGCCCGGTCTGCCGGATGGTCCGCTTCCTCGTCGCGAGGTGGACGGCCACCGTCATCCCCGCGGGATACCGGCAGGCCGGGCCGGTGACGCGGATGTCCACCGGGTACTGGTGGAACGGCTTCAGCTACAACCGCAGCCGCCGCGATGCCCTCTTGGATCAGAAGTGGCGGGTCCGGTGGAGCGACCCCGCCAACTGGCGCGACCTGCGGTTCACGGCGATCGCGCCGCTCACCGCGGGCGTGGTCGCGTCCTTCCCGCCGGCCGGGGTGGCCGTGGCGGTCTTCGGGTTCGGCCGGCCGGGGCTCGCCGCGCAGGTCGTCGGGGCGCTCGGCCTGGTCGTGGCCGTCGCCGGCGCTCCGTATGCCTGGCGGTGTGTCGAGCCAGTGGCCGTCCGCTTCCTGCGCCCGTCGCCGGCGACGGCGCTGGCGGACCGGGTGGACGAGCTGACCGCCCAGCGCGCGGACGCGACGGTCGCTCAGACCGCAGAGATCCGCCGGATCGAGCGAGACCTGCACGACGGGGCGCAGGCCCGCCTGGTCGGGCTCGGGCTCTCTTTGGCGACTGCGGAGAAGCTGATGGAAACCGACCCTGAACAGGCCAGGACGCTGATGCGGGAAGCGCGAGCCGGAGCCACCGCATCACTGACCGAGCTCCGCGAACTGGTCCGGGGAATCAACCCGCCCGTGCTGAACGACCGCGGGCTCATCGATGCCGTTCGCGCTCTTGCCCTGGACAGCCCGCTCGAAGCGGCTGTCAGCGCAGACCTTCAACTCAGCCTGGACCCGCCGATCGAGTCCGCCCTGTACTTCGCCATCGCCGAACTGCTGACCAACTCGGTCAAGCACGCCCGTGCGACCCAGGCCCGGATCTCCATCACCCGGGACGACACCGGCATCGTCATCGATGTCGAAGACAACGGCCGCGGCGGAGCCGGCCCGCGAGCCGACGGCGGCATCTCGGGGCTGCGCCGACGCCTCGCGGCCTTCGACGGGACTCTGGAGATCACCAGTCCGGAAGGCGGCCCGACCCGGGTGAGGATGATGGTGCCGTGCGAATCGTTGTAGCCGAAGACCTCTACCTCCTGCGTGACGGCCTCGTTCGCCTCATCGAGGCATACGGACACCAGGTGGTGGCGACCGCAGCCACCGGACCCGAGACGCTGCACGCGCTGTTGACGTGGCGGCCTGATGTTGCCGTCGTCGACGTTCGCATGCCACCGACCCAGTCGGACGAGGGCCTGCGGGCGGCTCGTGCCGCCCGCAGCGAACTGCCCGGACTGCCGGTCCTCATCCTGTCCCAGTACGTCGAGCAGTTGTACGCTCGCGAACTCCTGGCCGACGGCGCCGGTGGCATCGGCTACTTCCTCAAAGAGAGCGTCTTCGACGCCGATCAGTTCATCGACGCCCTGGAACGCGTCGCCGCCGGCGGGACCGCCATGGACCCGGCCGTCATCGCCAAACTACTGTGCAGCGGATCCTCGAACCGACGGCTCGAACGGCTCACCGAACGCGAACACTCCGTGCTCAGCCTCATGGCCGAAGGACTGTCCAACCAGGCCATCGGCCAACGGCTCTTCCTCAGCGAAAGCGCCATCAGCAAATACACGACCTCCCTGTTCGGCAAACTCGGCATCACCGACGACGGCACCAACAACCGCCGCGTCCTCGCCGTCCTCACCTACCTGAACAACCCCTGAGGCACCTCGGATCCACCCCAGTCGGTGTTTCATTCCGCCGCCACCGGACAGCTCTACCAGACGAGCGTGATGTCGGGGATGCGGACACGACCGAAGAAACGTTTCGCGATATCACTGCCGTCGCAGTTGTAGCCGTTCATGATGTCGGCCAGCTCGGTCGCCAACTCCTGCAACTGCGGTCCGACACACTCGATACTGTCCTCGATCACCCAACCCCAATCCCGGGGAACGTTGTCGATGGTGATATCGATGCATCCGTGGTGCGGCAGATCCACCGAGATATCGATCTGCACAGGGGCGTCGCCGAGCGGATCGCGGATCGCCGGCTCACCCAGGCGTGTCTGCGGCGCGAACATGATCCGGCCCAACGCGATATCGGCGCGGATCATCTCCGCCACCGACGGCAGATCGGCGTGCTTGCCGACCCGATGATGGCGATTACCGTACGTACGGTCACCGGTCGGCGAATAACCGGAGCGGTCCAGCATCCGGTCCAGCATGCGCTGGGCTGTCGCCCGTTCGTCGGCGCCGGTATTGGGGTGCTCGATGAGAGCACGCAGGCGCATGATCCGATGGCTCGTAATGATCGCCATACCCGGAAGGGTATCGAAACCGAAGCCGATCCGGCGCGTCAGTCGCGGGTGCGTCCCCCGGAACCGCCGGCACTCGCGATCACCGTCGTCAGATGCTCGTCCGGAGTCAGGGAAGCGCCGAGCACGGCCAGCGGTGAACGCACCGCCGTCCACACCTCCAGCGCCCCGAATGCCGTGATACAGCACCCGGCGACCAGCGCCAACGTCTGAATATCGTCGAACGGGGCGATCGCGATCACCAAGCCCGCAGTGAGCGTCAGCAGACCGAACACCTCCTGCTTACCGCGGCCGGTCACATCATCGTCGTCCCACACCCCGGCCACCGCGTGCGCGATCCCCCGCACCGACCACGCCAGCCCCAGCCACATCGCCAGCAGCAGCGTCCAGTCACCCGCCCGGAAACACAGCGTCGCGGTCACCAGCGATACCAGCGCCGCGACCAGCAACAGAAACCGCGGGAATCGCCCGAGCCGACTCCCGAACGCCACCGCCGCCAACGTCACCGCACTGCACAACAGCGAGAACATGAACAGATTGCCGACCGTGCCCAGCGATTTGTCCGGCCAGATCACCGTCGCGACGCCGATCACCACCGAACACACGCCCATCGCCAGCATCGTCTGGCGTACACCACGGCCGAACATCGGAGCAGCGTCCGCTTCCTCGTAGGTCGGCATAGCAGAATGATATGGGCCGAAGGCTCTGATTGCCGCCCGTTTGCCGAGAGTGTCCGCCCATCGCGCTGCCGTAGACTCCGGCCATGGGGATCGTATGGGCGATGACCGTGCCCGGGCTGGTATGCCTGCTGATCGGTCTGGCCTTCGCCGAAGTCGCCGTCAACCGGCTCACCGGCGGCCGTGTCCTGCCCTGGAACCGGCGCCACGGCTCACGCACCGCGGCCGCCACCGGCTTCGAACAGGTCTCCGCGCTGTTCCAGGGGTCGAAACACATCGAGTTCGAACAGCGGCAGCACACCCTCATGCACCGCGCGGAAGACAGCGACGCCGCGCCACCGCTGCTCGCGTTCGACCCCGCCGCCAACCGGGTCACCGTGCGCTCCCACACCGACTCGCCGGAACCGGCGCACCCGGAGTAACCCGGCCACACCGCTACCGTCCGACACCACCTGCGCAAACCCGCTGCCGCGAGCCGGTCCCGGGCTACAGTCGCCCCGACCCCCTCACACGCGCACCAGTCAGGAGGCTCGTCGTGTCCGTTCCCGCGCTGGCATGGGTGTGTGCGCTCGCATTGATCGTGGCCCTGCTGCTGTTCGACTTCTTCTTCCATGTCCGCACCGCACACACACCCTCGCTCACCGAGGCGGCGGTCTGGTCGGCCGCCTATATCGGTGTCGCGGTCGCGTTCGGATTCGCCGTCTGGGGGTTCGGCGGAACCACCATGGGGGTCGAATACTTCGCCGGATACATCACCGAGAAAGCACTGTCGGTGGACAACCTGTTCGTCTTCCTCATCCTCATGACCACCTTCCGGGTGCCCAGCGCCGCCCAGCAGAAAGTTCTGCTCGTCGGCATCGTGTTCTCGCTGGTGGTGCGTACCGGCTTCATATTCGTCGGCGCCACCCTCATCAACCAGTTCTCCTGGGTGTTCTACGTGTTCGGCGCGGCACTGCTGATCACCGCCGGGAACATGCTGAAACCGGAGAGCGAGGACAGCCACGCCGGCGACAACATCGTGCTCCGGCTGGCCCGCCGATTCCTGCGCACCAGCGACAACTACGACGGCGACAAATTGTTCACCATGATCGACGGCCGCCGCCGGATGACACCGATGCTGCTGGCCATGGTCGCCATCGGCGGTACCGACGTCCTGTTCGCCCTCGACTCGATACCCGCCATTTTCGGCCTCACCCAGAACGTCTTCATCGTCTTCACCGCGACCGCGTTCTCGCTGCTCGGTCTACGCCAGCTGTTCTTCCTCCTCGAAGGACTCCTGGACCGGCTCATCTACCTCGGTTACGGCCTGGCCGCGATCCTCGCCTTCATCGGGGTCAAACTGGTGCTGCAGGCACTGCACGAGAACAATGTGCCGTTCATCAACCACGGCGACCCGGTGCCGGTCACCGAAATCTCCACCGGCGCCTCCCTGGCGGTGATCGTCGTCGTGCTGCTGGCGACCGTCGCGGTATCCCTGCTCAGTCCCGCCGGCCGCGCCCAGACCGCGGTGTCCAACGCCCGCCGGCACGCCACCCGCTACCTCGACCTCGGCTACGAAGCCGACCAGGCGCTGCGGGAACGCACCTACGCCGAGATGATCGGCGAAGAGGGCACGATCGCGCGGCTCCCGCGCAAATACACCCGCCGCATCCGCGAGGGCGAAACCGGACTCATCGCGCTGCTCGAACGCGCCCATATCGTCCACGCCGACCGAGTCGCCCGCATCGAAGCCGGTCTGCCCCTGCGGATGTGATCACCGGCGCAGCGCAAAGTTAACGGGCACACAACAATTCGCTAACACGTTAACGCGATGGGAACACAGCGGGTAACCACGGGCAACACAACACGCCGACCATCAACTGGCAGGTGCGTATGCCGGTACGGACCAGCGAGTACACCCTGGATGAGGATTGTGCAGGTGTGACTCGACGTCCATTCGCTGTGCAAGACAAAGGCTGTAGACACATGCAAACACGCCGGTACATCGCCGCTTCCCTGCTCGCCGTCGCCGCACTCGGCGCCACGAGCGCCACCGCCTACGCCGCGCCGGTTCCGACCGCGCCCGACAACGGCTCCACCCTGCAGACCGACATCCTGCCCGGTATCCACTACACCGCCAGCATCGTCGACGGCTCGGTCGTACTCCGCACCGACGCCGGGTCGCTGACCGTGCAGGGCAACCAGTTCCAGGTACTCGACGACCAGGGCCGCCTCGTCTCCGGGCTTCCGCTCACCTACCTCAAAGACGGAAAGGAATGGCCGATCGCCGCGCAGGTCGACGGCAACACCGCGACCTTCACCCCCAGCACCGATCCTGCTCTGGCCCGCCCCGCCGCCATGCTCGCACCGGTGGCGGCGGAAGATTTCGACAGCGCCCTGAGCACCGCGGCCACCCAATTCGGTCTGGCCACCGGTATTGGCACGCTGCTGGGCAGCCTCATCGGCGGCGCACTCGGCTGTGTCGCCGGCGCGGTCATCGGGCTGCCGCTGGTCGTCCCGACCTTCCTCGCCGGCCCGATCGGTCTGTGCATCACCGGCGCGGCCGTGGGTGTCACCCTGGGTGTCGCCGCGGGCGTTGTGCTCATCGGCGTCCCGGTCGGGATCGCGGCGGCGCTGCAGTTCTACGACACCGTGTACGTGAAGTAATCACAGGAATCGCTTGGTGGTGTCCCGCCGGTCACCGGCGGGACACCACCAAACGCGTTCAGGGGCGGGGGAACCCTATCGCAGCTCCGAGAGGACCACACTGCGTACTGTGGCGCCATCGGGAGCGGTCCAGGGCAGCAGAACCTGACCGGTCCGCAACACCGGTTCCCCGCGGCCCAGCACCCGGTGCACCCGCAGCATCCCGTCGGCGACGGTGATATCGGTGCCCACCGGGTTCTCCGCCGCCGACACCGCCGCCGACCCACCCGCGGGCAGATCGGCGGCGGCTACGAGAACGGTCGTATCGGGGGTGTCGCTGTCGGTGCCGTGCTGCGGTGTGGCACCGCCGGCCAGCAGCGCCACCATCCGGTCGACGACCACCGGGTCACGGCTGCCGTCATAGATCCAGCGTGTTCCCAACACCCCGTGCTCGGCGGTACCGAGCAGCCCGTCGGCGGCGTTCGCCAGTTCGCCCTCCCGGTAACCGAGCGGCACGAAGTAGGTCATCGGCTCGGCGCTGCCGGTATCGAATACCGCCAACAGCTCGATTCCCACCGCGCCCGCCGGGTCATCGAGGCGGAACCCGCCCACCCGGCGCAGGTCCTCCGCCCTACCGGGGCCGGAATACCACGGTCGGCTCGGTAGCCAGCGGGCCAGCAGTTCCATTTTCGACGGATCCAAAGTCGTGCGGTGGATGACAGCCATAGTGGAGATTCTGCCCCGTCAGCTCGCGTCGCCGGCGGCGACCGGCGTATGCGCCGCCCGGGGCCGTCGATCGGCGAGCAGATCATCGAGTTGACGTTCCGCGCGTTCGGCGCGGGCCAGTGTCTGAGCGCGGGCGTGTTCGAGCGCATCGATCCGTTGCGCGGCCTCCTCCCGGGCTTTGTCCAACCGGGTCCCGGCCTCGGCGCGGACCGCGGAAAGGTCCGCCGCCGCGCCACGCCGGGATTCGGCGAGTTCGCTACGGAACGAGTCGGCCTCGGCGCGTAACCGCTGCAGTTCCGTGCGCATCTCCTGCGCCGTCTGCGCGCGTTCGGCGGCGGACTGCTCCGCACGTTCGAGAGCACGTTCGATATCGGCGGCTCGCTGTATCGCCAGGTCTCGTTCGGCGACAGCGGCGGATTCACGCTGGGTGAACTCGCGCCGCATTCGCTCGACCTCGGCCGCGGCGTCACGCTGGGCCCGCGCCACCTCCTGCGCGCAGCGCTCTTCGAGGTGTTCTCGCTCGGCCTCGGCCGCGCTACGGGCGGCCCGGATCTCTTCCTCCGCTGCGGTGCGGGCGGCGAAGACGTCCTCGGCGGCCTGGGTGGTGACGTTTTCGATCTCGCGTAGCGCCTCGTCGCGGTCACGCCTCGCCGCGGCTGTGTGTGAACGGGCTTCGGCGATATTCGCTTCCGCGGTCTCGGCGGTATGCGCGGCGTCCTCGGCAGCTTCCTCCGCCAGGGTTCGGGCCTCGTGCGCTTCACGGCGTGACCCTTCGGCCGCGGCGGCCGCCATCTCGGCTTCGGCGATCCGGCGCGACGCATCGGCCTGCACGGCTTGCACCTGCGCTTCCGCCGCCGATGGGTCGGCGAGAGTGGACATCTCGGTGACCGCGGCGTTGAGGGTGGTGCCGAGCTGGTCGGCGAGAGTGCGGAACTGGGTGAGCAGCTCGTCGGCCCGCAGCCGGGCGGTGGTCACCGGACCCTGGGTCGTCACAGTGACGTTCTCAGCGGGGGTGATGGACTCCTGTTGCAGGCGTTGCCGTTCACGCCATGCGCGCCATCGAGTGTGGTCCGGGAGGTCGCAGTATTCGGAGGGGCGGCCGGGACCCGTAGGGCGAGCGAGCGGGCGGGTGCAGCCGGGGTAGTTGCAGACTGTGGGCACCGATGAATCGTAGCGTTATTACGTTGGCGTTCTACGTATTTAAACGTAACGGAATGCCAATTGGGCCCGAATTGCTTCGACGGAGACGCCTGGTTCCTAACCTCCGATAAGTGAACATTATCGGAGGTTAGGGCGGTAGGGTTCGAGAAGACCGCTTCGTTTTCAATACATTTCGTTTCGTTTGCGCCAACCAAACGTATTCCGCTACTTAATTGCCGAGGGGCCCCGTTGACCGACTTCGACATCGACCACGCACTGCCCGACACCGTCCGCACCGAACTCCGCCGCGGAGTCACCAGCGTTCTCGTCGACACCGCCGCCCTGCGCCAGGTCCGCGAACGCTTCGACACCGAACAATCCACCGCGCTCGGCCGCTACCTCACCGCCTCCCAATCCCCGAACACCCTGCGCGCCTACCGCACCGACTGGATCGCCTGGGCAGCCTGGTGCGCCACCGAAAGCCGCTGCGCCCTCCCCGCCGACCCCCTCGACATCGCCGTCTACCTCGCCGCGGCCGCCGACGCCCGCACCACCGACGGACGCCACGCCTACGGACCCGCCACACTCGAACGCAAATCCGCCGCCATAGCCGCCGTCCACGCCGCCAACGGATTACCCGCACCCACCCGCAGCGACGTCGTCCGCCTCACCCTGCGCGGAATCCGCCGCACCCGCCGCGCCCGCCCCGACCGCAAACGGCCCATCCTGCTGCACACCCTCACCGAACTCCTCGCCGGACTCCCCGAACCGGGATGGCCCGGCGAACCCGCCCGCCGCCGCGACACCCTGCTGCTACTACTCGGATTCGCCGGAGCACTGCGCCGCAGCGAACTCGCCGGACTGCGGATCGCCGATATCCAGTTCGGCACCGACCACGGCACCGGCGAACCCCTCCTGGTGATCCACCTGCCCACCACCAAAACCGACCCCACCGGCATCACCGAACAACAGGTCGCGCTGCCCAGGGGCCGGCAGGCGCCCACCTGCCCCATCTGCGCCTGCGCCGACTGGCTGCGCCTACTCGCCGCACACACCGAAAACCCGCGGCGTGTACGCGACTGGATCGCCGACCTTCCCACCGGCGACCCCCACATCCACCGGTGCCACGGATACGCCCTCGACACCCGCCTCGCCCCCGACCGAGCCCTGTTCCCCGCGATCAACCGACACGGCGGACTGGGCACGACACCCCTGTCCGGGCGGGCAGTCGCCGAAATCGTCAAACGCTACGCCGCCCGGGCCGGACTCGACCCCGCACTGTTCTCCGGCCACTCCCTGCGCGCCGGATTCGCCACCCAGGCCGCCCTCGGCGGCGCGGCCGACCGCGAGATCATGCGCCAGGGACGATGGAGCAACCCCCGCACAGTGCACCGCTACATTCGCACCGCGGACCCGCTCGCCGACAACGCCGTCACCAAGCTCGGACTGTGAACACAGAACAGGCTCCATGGTGACGGTGCGATCTCGGTCCGGCATCCGGCGACCTCACGGACACCGCATCGGACGCCGTCACACCCCGGTCGCGGCCGATAACCGCGACCGGCAGCGCCGCCGGAAAATATTTCCCCCGTGTTTCTCAAAACGTGACGGGTGGTGCGGTATCGGCCTGTGCGAGGATATGAGCGCTCCACGAGTAGGTCCGTTTCAAACCCCCCCTTTGAAAGGATGCTCAGATGGCGCAAGACACCAGTACTGCCACCCGCACCAGCAACAACGGCGTCGGCCAGGATATCCAGAACCTGGAGATGCTGCGGCTGGGTCTGGATGAGATCCGGCAGGAAGCGCAGAGCGCTCGGCAGTACGCCCAGCAGGCGCAGAACCTTGCTCGGCAGGTGCAACAGCAGGCCCGCCAGGTCCAGCACCAGTCCCAGGTCGCCCAGAATGCGGCCAACCAGGCCAACCAGCAGGCCCAACAGGCCCGCCAGCAGGCACAACAGGCGCAGAACCAGGCGCAGCAGGCTCAGAGCGAAGCCGACCGCGCCCAGGGACAGGCGCAGCAGGCCCAGAGCGAGGCCAACCAGGCCAACCAGCGGTGCCAGTCGGCGCAGGACCAGGCCGATCAGGCCGCCCAGCTCGCCCAGCAGGCCGAGGAGCAGTCCAGCCGGTCGCAGGACCGCGCCATGCAGTGGGAACTGCAGCTGCACCAGGTCCGCCAGCAGGTCCGCCAGATGCAGACGGGCTAGCATTCCGCCGGGCTCGTCCCGGCGGCGCAGGCGCGGGGTCCGGTGAACTCGAACCAGTTCACCGGACCCCGTTCTCATGAGCCGGTGACGCGCCCCTGGGACACACCGGCCACGGGGCGAGGCCGATACGAATCGCGTCTACGGTGCCGCGGCCATGGCTGCGGCCACTCGGGTCTGCAGTGAGTCTCCGACGGATGTCGAGGCGAGTGGCGCCAGCCTGATCGAGTACGGCAGGCCATACTCACTGATTCCCGATGATCAGGGACAGACCGGCGTCGAAGATGTCCGTGGCGGTCAGGCCGGCGTGGCGGCCCTCGTGCATGGTGCGGGCCACGGTCGGGTAGGCCAGCGCGAACTCCGCGGTGGGCTGGGCGTCGACGGAGTCCTGTTCCTCGATGACGTGGCCGAAGGTGTAGTGGACAGCGGTGTAGATGACGGTGGCCGCCTGCGGCAGGGATAGTCCGCTGTCTTCCAGTGCGCGCAACCCGTATTCGGGGATGCGGGCGAGCGTGGGGGTATTCGGTGGCCGAGCGCCGGCCACGACCCGGGCGCCGTCGGGGTAAGCGAGCATGGCCCGGCGCAGGCAGTGCAGCATCTCGCGCAGCCACGGCCGCCAGTCCAGGCCGGGCGGCATCGGCGACAGCTCGCCGAACTGCTGTTGCAGCATCGCCTCGGCCATGGCTTCCAGCAACTCGCGCTTGTCCTTGAATCGCCAGTAGATGGCCGGCGCCTTGACCTGGAGGTCGGCGGTGAGCTTGCGGAAGGTCACACCGGCCAATCCGTGCTGCTTCAGCAGCGCCAGGCCCTGGCCGGTGATCGTCTCTGCATCCACGGACACCACCATATAACCGTGTTATATTTCAGCAGAATATAACAACGTTATAGAGAGGTGTTGTCGTGAATCAGGCACTCGTGGACAGCATGTGGACCTACCTGAACGCCGGATTGGCCATGGACGTGGATGCGCTGGATCGGCTGTACGATCCCGAGTTTCAGAACGTGCGGGTCGACCAGGCCGGGCAGACGGTTACCTTGACCAAGGAGCAGTTCATGGCCCGCTTCCGGGCGCTGCGCGAGCAAGATCGGAAGATCGGTGAGTCCGTCGACGATGTGACCTTCCCGGCGACCACCGACCTCGGCGACCAGGCCGCAGTCATGATGCGACGAGTCAAGGGCGGCGCCCCGGTGCTCTACACCTTCATCTGGCGGATGAAGGACGGGCAGCCGACCACGATCCTGCGTGAACTCACCTTCGATCGCGACATCAGCTATCTGCTGGGCTCAGGCCATCTCGATGAGGGCGGCGACACCGCTCGTCGGTGAACATCTTTCGACCACACATCCCTGTTCGACCAGACCGACCTCCGGTCAGTGCAGCTGTAAGTAGCCGAATACGGCCTCGGGGAACATCGGTACGGCGGTTATCGGTGAGAACGATCATGGCCGCCTAGCACAGTGATCCACTTCGCCGCTGGGGTTCGGCGAAACGCCTCCGGGCCCGGTCCGGGGCTGGCTACGGTCCGGCTCGTGCCGGTGGAATTTCTGAGCGATGAGCAGGCCGAGGCGTACGGGACGTTCGCCGAGGAGCAGGAGACGGACCTGGACGTGGCCGCGCTCTGGGCAGCTGTGGAGGAAGTCGCCCCGCGCGCCGCCGTGATGACCGCGGCGGCCACCGTGGTGACCCTGGTGCCCGAGGACGAGAACTCGGCCGAGGTCGCCATGCGGGCCGCGCTCGCGAGCCGGTACGCCACCGTGCGCCCGTTCCTCGCGTTGCTGGGTGAGTCGAAGGCTCTGAACGCGGCGAGCGCCGGGAAACGCGTCCTGGCCGGGGTCCGGGGTCTTCCGGCGCTGGCCCGGCGGAAGGTGGGGGTCAAGCCGCTGCTGCCGCGCGAGGTCGACGACAAGCTCGTGCCGCTGGCGTGGCGCAAGGCGGTGTACGCCAATCCGGATCTGCCGCAGGGCGCGGTGGACCGGGACGCGTACGTGGTGTGCGTGCTGGAGTAGCTGCACCGGGCCTTGAACAACCGCGACGTCTTCGCCTCGCCCTCGCACCGCTGGTCCAACCCGCGGGCCCGCCTGCTGGACGGGCCCGACTGGGATGCGGTCGAGGAGGACGTCCTGGCGGCCCTGAGCCTGGACATGCCCGTCACCGAGCACCTGGCGGAGCTGGTGCGGGGCCTGGACGTCGGATGGAAGCAGCTCGCCGAACGCCTGGAGGATGCGGGGCCGGCGGCGAAGGTCTCCATCGAGGTCCAGGACGACGGGCGGGTGAAGCTGAACGTCGACCAGTACTACCTGCGCGCCGACACCATCGCCGCGGCGAACGCGCGGCTGATCGCCGCCCAGGCCAGCATCCCGATCGTGCGTTACTGGGGCGACGGACTACTCGCCTCCGTGGACGGGCTGCGCTTCCAGGTGCCGGTGCGCACCATCAACGCTGCCCCGTCGCCGAAGTACTTCGGGTTCAAGCGGGGCATCACCTGGCTCAACGCCGTCAACGACCAGGTCGCGGGCATCGGGCAGATGGTCGTGCCCGGCACCCCACGCGACTCCCTGCACATCCTGGACGCCCTGCTGAACCTCGATGGCGGGGTCAAGCCGGAGATGGTGGCGACCGACAACGCCTCGTACTCCGACATGGTGTTCGGCCTGTTCAAGATCCTCGGCTACAACTTCAGCCCCCGGTTCCGCGACCTGGACGATCAGCGGTTCTGGCGGGCCACCATGCCCGGCGTCGAAACCGGCAGGTACGGCGCGGTGGAGGACCTGGCCCGCAACCGCGTGAACCTGAACAAGGTGATCACGCACTGGCCGGACATGCTGAAGATCGCCGGTTCCCTGGTCACCAACCAGGTCCGCGCCTACGACCTGCTGCGCATGTTCGGCCGCGACGGCCGCCCCACCCCGCTGGGCGCCGCGTTCGCGGAGTACGGGCGGATCGCCAAGACCGAACACCTGCTGCGCGTCGTCGACCCGGTCGACGACACCTACCGCCGGCAGATGAACCGGCAGCTCACCGTGCAGGAATCCCGCCACAAGCTCGCCCGGGACGTATGCCACGGCAAGCGCGGCACCATCCACCAGGCGTACCGCGACGGCATGGAGGACCAGCTCGGCGCGCTCGGCCTGGTCCTCAACGCCATCGTGCTCTGGACCACGAAGTACATCGACGCCGCCGTCACCCAGCTCCGCGCCGAGGGCCACGAGATCCGCGACGCGGACATCACCCGCCTGTCCCCGCTCAAGCACCGAAACCTGAACCTGCTCGGCCGCTACAGCTTCACCGCAAGCGTCCCGGCCGCTGGCGTCCTGCGACCACTGCGCGATCCGGACACGCCGGAGCTGGACGAGGACGACGGCGGCGAGGATTAAGACACGTCGTGCAAACCTTGCAACGCGCTGATCGGCTTGAGTGCCTGTTTGGCATCCGATGCACTTCCAGAGAGGCCGACGCTGAAATCGGGGATTACCTGATCTGGGTGTTCGTCTCGACCCAGTGACGCAGGTGTGCCAGCGGGGCTGCAGCACCGTGTCCGAGGTCCGTGAGGGCATAGTCGACGCGGACCGGGACTTGCGCGATCACAGTGCGGGTGATGAACCCGTAGTCCTCCAGTTGGCGCAGGGTCCGGGTCAGAACTTTCGGGCTGACGCCCTGCAGGCAGTTCTGAAGGCTGGTGAACCGGCGCGGGCCTTCTTCGAGGGCTCCGATGGCCAGGGCCGACCACTTGCCGGACAGAACGTCCAGGACGTCGCGAGCCGGGCAGAGCGCGGCATAGACGTCTGCGGTGCGGCTGAGGGGTTCGACGGGTGTCGTTGTCATGAAAGATGCCTCCTGCCTGCGACTCTACCCAAAGGGAAGCAAGGGTGCTTGCGGGTCACCAAGGGTGCCGACCTACCGTGGACCGCATCACCACTGCGATCGCCCGAGGATTGTTGCCGCCCTTACTGGAAGAGTCGTACATGTCTGATCAGAACGTCGGTTCCGCGATGCGGGCCGTGGTCTTCACCGACTTCGGCGGCCCGGAGGTTCTGGTGCCGACGACGGTGCCACGCCCGGAACCTCTGCCCACTGAGGTTCTGGTTCGGGTGCACGCTGCTGGGATTAACCCGCTGGACCTGCGCACCCGGGCTGGTTTCCCTACCCCCGCCAGGGCGGCCCTCGGAACGGGGCCGCACATCTTGGGCTGGGACGTTTCGGGCACAGTGGTGGGGATCGGACCAGGTGAGTTCCTCTACGCGCCCGGCGACGAGGTCTTCGGCCTGCTCTGGCTGCCCCGGCCCGCCGGCGCCTACGCGCAGTACGTCACCGCACCCTCACGGCAGTTTGCTCGGAAGCCCGCGAGCATCGACCACGACCACGCTGCCGCACTGCCCCTGGCCGGGCTGACGGCCTGGCAGTCCCTGACAGACATCGCCCAGCTCGACGGCGGCGAGCGCGTACTGATCCATGCCGCGGGGGGAGGTGTCGGCCACCTCGCCGTCCAGATGGCCAAGCACCTTGGGGCGCACGTCATCGCCACCGCTACCGCCGGCAAGCACGACTGGCTGCGCGCTCTGGGGGCCGACGAGGTGATCGACTACCGGGCCACGCCATTCGAGGAGGCCACCGGAAACATCGACGTGGTGCTCGACCTCGTCGGTATCGCCCAGCCAGATACCGCTACCCGCTCCCTCACCGTCCTGAAGCCCGGCGGGCTCTTCCTGGGTGTGGCTCCCGGCCGGCCGGCAGGCTTCACCGAGGCAGCCGCAGCAGCCGGCGTCCACCTCGCGCCCGAACCGCTGGTTGAACCCGACGGACACGGTCTCCAGAAGATCGCCCGGCTGGTGGAGGCCGGCGCGCTGGCCGTTCACCTCGACAAGGTCTTCCCTCTCGACGCTGCTGCCGACGCCCACACCTATGCGGAGACCGGGGCACGCGGGAAGACAGTCTTGCGTGTGATCTGACGACGCAGAGGCCGACACCGGCCACCTCCCCGCCGAGCTCCGCTGGACTGGCTTCCCGCCAGAGCCCCACGTCTGAGGCCCGTTGATGAGATCGATGTTGAACCGTCGGAGAAAGCATCTGCCCCTGTCGGAAAACGATCGAATGACGACAGGCACGGCGGGCGTCCAATGAACCCAGGCTTTCCGGGTCCCGACGGCCGTGCAGATCCAATCAGATCCGATGACGGCTGCTGACAGGGTTTGCTGACAGCTAGGGTCGAATGCCAGCACCGACACGGGGAGCGGCATGGCCAACCTGGTCTACAAACGGGTGTCGACCGACCAGCAGTCGACCGACCGCCAGAACCTCGTCCTGGCCGAGGCCGGGATCGAGGACCCGGTCGCCTTCGAAGAAGCCGCGGGCACCTCCAGCCGCCTCCACCCGCTCCAGCGCCCGAAGTTCGCCGAACTGCTCGTGTACGCGCGGCCGGGCGACACCGTCCACATCTCCGAGATGTTCCGGCTCGTGCGCGGCACCGGGCACATCCTCGACGTGCTCGACGTCCTCCACCGCGACCGTCTCGCCCTGCGCATCCACGACGGCGCGTTCTCCGCGATGGACCTCACCGCCCGCCACCCACGTACCGGCGAGCTGCTGTCCACCGTGAAGTTCATGGTGCAGACCCTCGCCGCCGTCGCCGACCTCCTGCCCGAGTACACGGCCGCCGACCCGGACACCTCAACCCCTGAACTGCCGGTCGTCCTCGACATGCCAGGCAAGGTCGCCGACTTCCTCCGCGCCACCGAACTGGAGCCCGCCGAACGCACCACACTCGACCAGGGCGTGACCGTCCGGCGCGGACAGGGCTACACCCTGCGCGTCACCGCCGTGCCCGCGATCCACCGCCGACTCCTCGACCTCCGCCAAGCCCTCGACGGCACCGCGGCGGTCCCGGCCCAGCGCAAGGCCCGTCGCGAGTACGAGAACCGGGTCAACCTGCATGCCCCCGCTACGAACCTCGGAAGTCAGTCACGCTCCGCTACATGACGGGCAACGGCAGCTTCACGAGTACAGGGCCGACCATGATCGTTCTCACCGATATCCGCTGTACCGATGTTCCCCGAGGCCGGAATAGCGGATGCCGCGAAAGCTGGCTGCTGCGGATGACGGGTGCTGCCGCGGTCAGGGAGTTGTGGTGAGAGAACGAAGTTCGGCGATCACCTCGTTGCCGGTAGGTGCGTGTTGCGGGTCCACCAGAGATTGCAGCATCAAGCCGGTCAGCAGCGCGAGTGGTACCGAACCACCGAGTCCTGCTCGTCCCTCGCGTTGTGCGCGGGCGAGGTGTTCGCGGATGTCCGGTGACCTTTCGGCTTGTACAACGGCTTCGAGTTGAGCCACCCACAGGGTCCGGTGGGTGGTGAAGGTGTCGATCAGTCCCTGCCAGGCCTGTTCCGGGGTGTCCGTGGGGGCGCGGTGAGCGAGTTCGGCGCTGAGCTCGTCCACCGCATGCACCAGCGCCTGGGTGAGAAGCGCTTCCCGCGAACCGAAGTGGTAACCAATGGCCGCGTGGTTTACCCCGGCGGCGGTTGCGATGTCCCGGACCGTGGTGCGGGCCCAACCACAGTCGATCAGGCATTGCTTCGCTCCGGCCAACAAGGCCTCTCGGTTTCCCATGGTGTGAGCATACCGGCAGGCTTAACCATATGGTTTATCCAAATGGATTGACCATGCGGATAAACCTCGGATACGGTCCTGTCCATGACCAAGCCGAAGGTTCTGATCTCGGGTGCCAGCGTGGCTGGACCCGCTCTTGCCTACTTCCTGCACCGCAGCGGGTACGACGTGACCGTTGTCGAGCGCGCGCCACTGGTCCGAGACAGCGGGTACGCCGTGGATTTCCGCGGGGCGGCGTTCGAGGTGCTGGCGGAGATGGCGATCCTCGACGAAATCCGCGGGCACGATACGAAGATGCGCGGCACCACCTTGGTAGACGACAGTGGCACCGAAATAGGGCAACTACCCACCGAGTCCTTCGCCGGCGAGCTCGAAGTGCCCAAGAGCGCACTGACTCGAATCTTGCACGAGATCACAGCTGATGACGTGGAATACATATTCGGCGACTCGATCACCGCGTTGGCTCCGACCGGGTCCGATATCGCGGTCGAGTTCGAACGTGGCGCGGCCGGGAAGTTCGATCTCGTGTTCGGCGCGGACGGGGTGCACTCCAACGTCCGGCGACTGGCGTTCGGCCCGGCCGTTGGCGAGCTGCGGCATTTGGGAATGTCCGGTACCGGGTTCACTACCGCCAACTACCTCGGACTGGACCGCCAGGGACTGCTGCAGTCAGGACAGGGCACCGCTGTCTACCTGTTCAGCACGCAGGACTCGGACCGGTTGACGGTGAGTCTTTCCTTCGCCACCGTCTCCCCGGAGTGGGACCGGTGCAGCCGTGCCGAACAAGAGCAGGCGGTGCGGACAGCCTTTGCCGGGCAGGGCTGGGAAGTGCCCCGCCTGCTGGACGCGATGGCCGACGCCGAGGATTTCTACTTCGGCTCGTCCTGCCAGGTTCATCTCGACGCGTGGTCACGCGGACGGGTCGCGCTGGTCGGGGACGCCGGATATTGCGCCGCCCCGACCAGCGGCATGGGCACCTCCCAGGCGCTGATCGGCGCTCGGACCCTTGCCCACCACCTGGTCGAGACGACAGGCGACCACGAATACGCTTTCACCGCATACGAAACAGAGCTACGTCCCTATGTCACGGACAACCAGATGAAGGGCTACCGGGCCGCAGCGACGTTCGGCGCCGCCGCCCAAGCTGCATCGACACAACCAGACTACTGAAAGGCATTGGTTGGCTGCCCGGTCTCGGTTCCGCCTCTGCCGAGCTCATTGCCCGCCCTGAATCCGTTCCCGACGAATGCACTCTTCTAGCCGCATACCGCACGACGCGATGGGTCGAAAACGAACGTTGCCTACCCACCGTCAGCCTCTCCGGCTCTCCCCGGAAACCGGTGCGGCGCCCGGAGCGCGCCGCCGGCGAATCCGAGGAGTAGCGCGCCGGTGAGGATGCACTCCTCGGGGCCTCGCACGCGTAGGGCCCCGTCACCGCGTCATGCACCAGGTGACACGACTCTTACCGGCACCTCACGCCACGGATTCCGGAATAAGCAATCAAGACAACTCACAGTTGCGCTTTTGATAATCCCGGCGTGTTGTCATCGACGAGCCGCGCCACAGGTCGTATTACACCGGCAGAGCGATCGAATTCGCATCAATATACTGCCCGTGGATCCACCACACGGCTCGGACAGGCGGGGCCGCCTCGTGGATTTCCCGCACGGTCACAGCGAAGTCGCGGGCGTCGCGCCGATCAGCCCGCCATCGACGAGAAGGTCCTGGCCGTTGACATAGGACGCCTCGCCCGAAGCCAGGAAGGCGACCGCGGCGGCGATATCCTCCGGCGTGCCCAGTCGGCCGGCGGCAACTGCAGAGATCGCCGCCGCTTTGGCCGCTGCCGAAACATTCGCCTCGTACGACGGCGTCTCGATATATCCGGGACTGAGGGAATTGACGCGAATCCCGCGCGGGGCCAGCTCGGCGGCCAACGACTGCGCGAGACTGCGCACAGCGGCCTTGGTCGCCGAATACAGCGCCGCGGCCGGGACCCCGCGGTGCACCGCCCAGGAGGAGTTGAGCACGATCGCACTGTGATCCGCGAGCACAGGCAGGGCCTTCTGGACGGTGAAAAAGACACCTTTGAAGTTGGTGGCCACCGCACGGTCGAAATACGCCTCGGTGATCTCGGCCGTGGGCAGGAAAGCGGCGAGACCGGCGTTGGCGAACAGCACATCCAGGTGACCGAAGCGGCTTCGGATCACCTCCACGAGTACATCGAGGTCGGTCGGCTCGGCGACGTCGCCACGGACTGCGACGAGACGATCGCCGGCATCGAGATCGCGCACCGCGCTGTCGAGACCGGCTTGCCCGCGGCCGGTGATGATCACCCGCGCACCCTCGTCGAGCAGTCGGCGAGCGGCAGCCAGGCCGATACCGCTGCTACCGCCGGTCACCAGCGCGGTCTTGCCATCGAATCGAGACATATCAGTGGGCATCCCGGAACCTTCCATCACGACGATACGGTTTGATGAACTTCAAACCACGTCGAAACATTCCGGAAAGCGCGCCCACTCCGCCACGCCACGGCGGCCGGGTAAACCCGCAAGAGTCACGCGAGCCACCCGCCGTGACCCGACATTCGGCCCGCTACCCGCCGATCGCATCGATATTGCCGACCATGGTCGGCAATACCTCGCGTGGGAACGCACCGTGTTCGACGCCCGCCATCATCACCAAGCGCGCCGAAGGTCGCAGCCGGCGTTCCCACGTCGCGATTGTCCGTCCGCGTCATTCTGCGCATTTCACTGCGGAGACATCGTCGAGCGGTGTCGTCGACGCGACTTCACGGTGGGTGAGGTCCACCTCGGCCGGGCCGCTATGTCACCGGCCTGATGCGAGAGGTATCGGCGGCTCGCTGCGAGCCGGTCGCCGATACCGCAGCCACAGTCTGGATCGACCGCTCGTAGCCGGCCGGCACCGTCGACGAAAACGTAACCGAGAGCGCCGCCGCATCCCCGTCAGCGGCGGTTTTCGGCGGAAGGCGGTATCGGTCCCGGCCTGCCAACGCCCCAAGGCCACGGGTCACCGGCCATGGCGTCGGTCGATCCGTCCGCACGAGTTTGCCGCATGGCTGCACCTGAAAGCTGTTGGCGGCCAATTTCACTTGGCTTCATGCGAAACGCCTGCTGCCTGAGGTTGGGCATGGGCTGTTGCCACCGCAGGGTCGGGTGCGAGCGAGGAACCCTCGCGGCGGGGTAGCAGCAGCGGGCTGGCGAGGATCAGCAGTCCTGCGACCGTGATAGCAGCGCGGGGGCTGGTGGCCTCCGCGAGCAGCCCGGCCAGCGCACTGAGGATGGCAATGGAGGCGCTGCTGCTGATCGACCAGGCCGACAGGGTCCGGGTCACGCGGTCGTCGGGTGTGTGCTCGAGTCGATAGGTGGCCAGTACCGGGTTGTACAGGCTCATGCTGATGATGATCGCCAGCTCGACAGCGATCACCGTCGCGAGGCCGACGACACCGGGCTGGACGAATGCGAGGCCGATCAGCCAGACCGCTCGCAACGTGCCGACGGCACGGAGGATCCGGTGTTGGCCGTACCGTGCCACGGCATGGCCGGCAAGGCGTGAGCCGATGAGTCCGCCGAGGCAGGGGGCGGCGAAGGCGAGCGCGTACTGCCAGGGTGGGAACCCGAGCTGGCGCAATAGCAGCACGGCCAACAGCGGCTCGGTGGCCATGATCAGACCACTGACGACCAACTGGTTGAGGTAGAGCGCCCGTAGGCCGGGATGGGCCAAGAGATGCCGCCACCCATCGAGCAGATCTCCGGCCCGGAGCTGGCGTTTGCCGGTGCGCTGCGGGTGTTGTTCTCGGCCGCGGATCGCCGTGACCCCCAGCGCGGAGAGCAGGTAGCTGAGCGCGTCGGCCACCACGGTGATGACCGGCCCGAACAGGCCGATCGCCGCCCCGCCCAGTGGTGGCCCGACAGCGATGGAACTCCAGTTCGTCGACTCGAACCGCGCGTTGGCCACGAGCAGGTCGTCCGGCCGGATGAGAGCTTTGAGGTAGGCGCCGCTCGCCGCATTGAAGGCGATCTTGCCCGCGGCAACCACAGCGGAGACGACCAGCAACTGAACGAAACTGAGCCGGCCGAAGGCATAGGCGACCGGGATCGTCATCATGGCCGCGAACCGCGCCAGATCCATCGCGATCATCACCGGCCGCTTGCGGCGAAACTCCACCCACGGCCCGAGCGGCAACGCGATCAGCGCACCCACTGCCGGCCCCACCGCCGACAGCGTGGACACCTGCATGGGGCTGGCGTGCAAGACCAACACGGTGATCAGCGGTAACGCACCGAACCCCAACCCGGAGCCGTAGGCGCTGACTGCGTAGGACGCCCACAGCCATCCGAACTGCCGACCCAGCGACCTTCTGCGCCTCAAGCTCCGTACCTCCCGCTTCGAACGACTCGCTGTCGACGGTTGTGATCAAAGCAAGGCCGAACGGGCGGAATCAAACAACTGAGGCGGCGGTGAGACACAACCGTATGTTGTGCGAGTTCGTCTTCCGTCGCCACCTCGGCAAGACATCCTCATAGCTGGCCGCGACCATGGCTGGTCAAGCCCTGGTTGCTGTTTCGCACGACTACTACCGGACCCCTGGTCATCGCTGCATGCTGGCCAAAACCACCGCCGGGTGCTAGACACCTGTATCGATGCGTGTCCCGCACTGGCCGGATGGGCTCACACGACCACCGAGAGCACTGGAGGATCAACCATGAGCACATCACCGGATATCGCGGTCGTCATCGGCGGAGCGTCCGGGATCGGCTGGGCCACGGCGCAGCTCATGGCCGCCCGCGGCGATACCGTCGCCATCGCCGACCTCGACGGCGACGCCGCGACCGCTCGCGCCGCCGAACTCGGCGGGCGCACCAGCGGTCACCGAGTGCAGGTCACCGACGAGCACAGTATGCGAACCGTGTTCGACACGATCACCGAGCGCCACGGCGCGATCGGCGCGGTCGTCGATTGCGCAGGAATTTCCCGGCCGGGAACCATTGCCGACCTCTCTCTCGCCGACTGGAAGGCCACTATCGACGTCTGCCTGACCGGCGCGTTCCTGTCGGTCAAGGAGGCCACCCGAACGGTTCGGGACGGCGGCTCCGTCGTCCTCGTCGCCTCGCTCAACGGGCGGCAGCCGGGCGTGGCGATGAGCGCGTACTGTTCGGCGAAAGCCGGAGTGCTCATGCTCACCGAAGTCGCCGCCATGGAACTCGCGCCCCGGCGGATCCGCGTCAACGCGGTGAACCCGGGATTCGTACACACGCCGCTCACATCCGGTGCAGGCCTGGTTCCTGGACTGGTCGAGGAGTACGTCGAGAACACGCCACTCGGACGCGCAGGCACACCCGAGGACGTCGCGCAGACGATCGGCTTCCTCACCTCCGACGCGGCGAGCTGGATGACAGGTTCGGCGATCGACCTCAACGGCGGCGCCCACACGATGCGTTACCCGAACATCATCGAGCGGATCGCCGACATGTCGGCGGCGAACGGAGCCACCGACGCCTGAGCCCTCCCCTCTCTGTGGTTTTTGAGGTGGATGGCGACTTGAAGGATGGGTAATCTGATTCATGTATAGATGCGCATATCTAGGTATCCTCGTGTTTTTCTTGTGGGGAGCCGGGTGTTCGGGTAGTCGAGCTCGCCCCTTCGCATAACAGCCCGGTGTGCAATCCACAGCTCTCACTCGCACGCCTCGCCAGTTCCTGTGCGCGCCGGCGGACCGGCACTTCCCTACCCCACCGGGGTGAGCATCTGTGCGGGCTCGCCTACCCGACCGCCCCGCACGGTCCCCCGGGAGTGATCTGGGCCATTCGGTGTCACAGCAATCGACCGCGCGGCGTCTTGTGACCGAACCCCGCTACGGAGGAGACACCATGACCGAGAACATCCGTGTGGTCGTGATCGGCGGCGGATACGCCGGCGTGATGGCCGCCAACCGTATGACCCAGCGCGACGACGTGACAGTTACCCTGATCAACCCGCGGGCGAACTTCGTCGAACGAATCCGCCTGCACCAACTGGTGGGCGGATCGCACAGCGCGGTCGCCGACTTCGGAAAGATCCTGGCCGACGGAGTCGGCCTGGTGGTCGACACCGTGACGCGGATCGACGCGCCCGCCCGCGAAATCACGCTGACCTGCGGAGGCGCCCTCGGCTACGACTATCTGATCTACGCGGTCGGCAGCGGCAGCGCCGATCCACGCGTCCCCGGCGCCGCCGAGTTCGCCTATCCCCTCGCGAGTCTCGAAGACGCACAACGACTGCGACCGGTCCTCGCCGCCACGCCGGCCGCTGCGGCGGTGACGGTGGTCGGCGCGGGTCCGAGCGGTATCGAAACCGCGGCGGAACTGGCCGAGCGAGGCCGCAACGTGACCCTCATCTGCGGCGAAGTACTCAACCCGTATCTGCACCCGCGAGGGCGACGTTCGGTGGCGCGGCGACTGGAGAAACTCGGCGTGCGCGTAATCGAAGGCGCCGGCGCGAGGGTGGCCGGTGTGGTCGACGGCGGCGTACAGCTGAGCGACGGCCGCACCCTGCCGAGCGCCGCCACCATCTGGACCGCCGGCTTCGGCGTACCAGATCTGGCCGCCCGCAGCGGGCTGACCACCGATGCTGTCGGACGCCTGCTGACCGACGAGACGCTGACCAGCGTGGACGACCCCCGGATCATTGCGGCCGGAGATTCGGCCGCGCCGTCCGATCTACCGTTCCGAATGGGCTGCCAGTCCGCGGTACAACTGGGCCCACAGGCAGCCGAGACGGTGCTCAGCAACTTGCCGGTACCCAGCCCACGCCGATCGACGTCGGGTTCGCCGGACAGTGCATCAGCCTGGGCCGCAACATGGGCATCTTCCAGTTCGCGTCCAAGGACGACGCAGCCAACAGGTACTACGTCGGCGGCCGCCCAGGTGCGGCACTCAAGGAACTCGTCTGCAAGAGCACTGTCTGGCAATTGACGTACGAGGCACGCCGTCCCGGCTCGCACACCTGGTGGTCGAAGGACGACAAGCGCCGGGAACTACTGCGGGCCGAGCGTAGCGCCGGTTCGGTGAGGCCGACCGCCGTAGAGTTCGGTTGACGCCATCACCGGGCGCGGCGCGGATGTTCCGGAACCCTCGCCGGACGCGGGCCGGGGTCGATCGTCCGGGTGCGGCTGGTTTCTCCCACCGATACCGCAGGTTTTGGGCGCGGGGCGGGGGCGGGTGTAATAGCGCCCCACCGCCAACCGGCACGCTCATCCCCACGACCTTCATGCTGGTCGCGTGATTGCTTGGTAGGAGCAGATGGACGAGGTCTCCGGTAAATGGTTCCGCGAACAGCCAGAATCTGAATACCGGCAAGCCCGGCTGACCCGCGCAGCTGCAACCTTCTCACCGGCTCAGGCCATCTCGACACCTACCTCGCCATGCGTGATCAGACGAAAGACCTGGGTTAGGTGGGGGTATTCCATGCTGTCAGCACGATTTTGCCGCGCACTCGGCCGGACTCGCTCAGGCGGTGCGCTTCGGCGATATCGGCCAGCGACATCACCCGGTCGATATCGACACTCAGGCGACCGGCGGTGACCATGGTCGCGATCTCGCGCAGGTCCGCTCCCGACGGCCGCACGTAGTGCCGCCGGTAGCGCGGGTCGTCCGCGGCGTTGTTGCCCTGGGCGTCTATGAGGCGACCGTCGGGCTTCAGCACTCGCAGTGAGCGCGCCCCGTACTCTCCGCCCACCAGGTCCAGCACGATATCGACCGGGGCAACGGCGGTGGTGAAATCCGTTGTCGTGTAGTCGATCACCTCGTCGGACCCGAGCCTGCGCAGATGCTCGTGATTGATGGTGCGGGCGGTGCCGATCACGTAGGCGCCACGGGCCTTGGCCAGCTGTACCGCCAGGTGCCCCACACCGCCTGCGGCGGCGTGCACGAGCACCCGGTCGCCGGGGCGGACATCGGTCAGCGCCTGCCAGGCCGTGAGGGCGGCGGTGGGCAACGCCGCGGCGTTGGTGTGGTCCAGGCCGGGGGATTTCGGGGCCAGCGCGGTCACCGGCGCCACCACGTACTCCGCGTTCGCTCCGAAGACCATGCCGAATACCGCGTCATGCGGCCGGAATTCACTCACCTCCGGTCCCACCTCGGCGACAACTCCCGATACGTCGAGTCCCAGCGTGAACGGCGGGGGCCCGAGCCGGTCCACCACTCCGCTACGGAGTTTCCAATCCGCCGCGTTGATCGAGGTGGCGACCACTCGCACCAGTACCTCGCCGGCCGCCGGCTGCGGCATTTCCGTCTCCACGGTCCGGAGGACATCGGGACCGCCCACAGTTCGCTGACTTACTGTTTTCACGATCTTGATTTTTCCAACCGTTAGTATCTAATGGCAAGAAGGCACTCTTATGATCCCGAGGTACCTGATGTATACCGTCTCTGAGCTGGCATCCTCTCCCAACCCGGTCGAAAGTTACCTCCGGCGCTGTCCCGCCCGCGACGTACTCGGCGTCTTAGCGGACAAGTGGGTGTTGCTGGTGCTCGGCACGTTGCGCGCCAGTGACGGTCCGGTCCGGTTCAACGATCTGCGCCGACGGCTCGATGGCATTACGCAGAAAATGCTCACACGCACGCTGCGCAATCTGGAGCGCGACGGCTTGGTCCGGCGCGCCGTGTACCCGACGTTACCTCCCCGAGTCGAGTACTCGCTCACCGATCTGGGCGCGGACTTGGGTCGCGTCACTCAGGCCATGGGCGAGTGGGCGCTGCGGAATCACAATCAGATTCTCTCCGCGCGTACGGAATTCGATGAAAAGGCGCAAGTGGAGCCGGAAGCGCTGCCGCACTGAGGTGAGGGGTGGGCACCGGGGTGCGGACGGGATTCGCGTAGATACGGCTGGCTTTATCGCCGCCGCCGCGTGGCGGAGTCGGTGTGGGCCTGCCATCGCACCAGCTCGACTGAGGCTACTGATGGCCGGATCCGCCATGCGGTACGCGGGATATTCGGCCGGTGTCGAGTTGCCAGGTGTCAGCGCCGTCCCCGGAAGGTCCGGCGTAGATCGGCGGACCATCGGTCGGGAATCTCCCAGGGGATGAAGTGGCCGCCGCGCTCGTGCACGGTGAGGTTGACGTGATTGTACCACTCGGCGCGGTCGCCGGTGCGGAAGTCTTCGACGCGTTGGGCGGTGCTGATGCCGGGTGGATTCTCGTAGCCGACGAAGGTGATGCCGGTGGGGGCCTGCACGACCGGGAGACGATCGTGGGAAGGCGTCCAAGGGTAGCGATTGTGGTTGGCGTAGAGACGTATCGAGGTGCCGATGGTATTGGTTGCCCAATAGATTGTGGCGTGCGTGAGTAGATCGTCTCTGCTGAACACGGTTTCGATATCGCCGCCGTTATCGCTCCACTTGAACCAGCGTTCCAGGATCCATGCCAGCATGCCCGCCGGGGAATCGGACAGCGCGTGGCCGAGAGTGCTGGGGGCGAGGAGGTGTGCGGCCAGATGGACGGCGAAACGCCTGTCCAGCTCCACGATTCGTGCGCGCGCCTCGGCCGGTAAGCCGTCGGGAATCGACCGTCCACCACTGAAATCCCAGGCACGATCGCCGTTGAACATGGTGAGTTTCAGTCCGGATCCGATATGGATGGCATACAACTCGTCGGCGTACTTGTGGCCCAGCTGCGCGGTGACCAGCGCGCCCACGTCGCAGCCGGCGGCACCATACTTCTCGTAGCCCAGGACATCGGTCATGAGCGTGTGCCAGAGGTCTGCGACCTTCCAGAAGTTCATATCGGGGCGGGTCGCCAGCGGGCTGGAGAACCCGAAGCCGGGAAACGAGGGCGCGATCACGTCGAACGCCTCGGCCGGATCACCGCCGTGCGCCCCCGGATCCGCCAGCAAGTCGGCGACCTTGGACCAGTGCCAGAACGTCCAGGGCCAGCCGTGCGTCAGAATCAGCGGTGTCGGATTCGGGCCTACGCCCGGCCTGCGCATGAAATGCACTGGCACTTGTTCGATTTCGGTCTTGTAGTGCTGGTAGGTGTTGATCTCGGCTTCGGCTGCGCGCCAATCGTATCCGCTGTGCCAGTAGTCGACGAGCTCCTGGAGGTAGCTGCGCGGCACGCCGTAATACCAGTCTTCATTGCCGACATCGTCGGGCAGGCGGGTCAACTCCAGGCGCTGCCGCAGATCGCTGAGCACGCTATCGGGGACGTGAATCGTCGACGGCGTCAAAGGGAACGGTCGGGCATCGCAGGTTCTGTCGCTCATCTGTCCTCCTGAGCCATGTGGTACCCCACTTTATATAAGATACTTATCTAAGCAATTTATATAAGTCCAGGATATAGTTGCTCGCGTGGATGACACTGACGCCTTCGACGTGGACACCTTCGCCGCGGCGATAGAGGACTTCAACCGCGTCTACATCCGAATCCCGACACGGGAGAAGCTGCCGTTCACCACATTGTCGGTGCTCGACACCCTGGCAGATCGGGGCCCGGCGCGGCTGATCGAGCTGACCGAGACCGAGCAGCTGACCCAGCCGGGCATCACCCAACTCATCGCGCGCCTGGAGCGCGACGGGCTGGTGCTGCGCCGCCGCGACCCCAGCGATGGACGAGCCGTGATCGTGCACCTCACCGACGCAGGCAGGCAGGTCCGGCGAACCCGTCACGACGACCGGGTCCGGCATCTGACTCCGCTGGTGCGCGAGCTCAGCCCCGCACACCAGCGGGCACTCGCCGCTGCGCTGCCCGCCCTCACCCGACTCGCCCAGCTGGAGCGAGAGCGCTGATCGCACCGCGTCGACATCGGACCGCCGGCCGCGCTGCCTGTGCTGCGCGGCCAGGGTAGTGGCACGATCGTGCAGATGAGCAGTCAGGGCGGACGGGTCGCGTTTCCCGGCGTGTTGGCCTATTGCTCCTCGAAGTTCGCGCTCGAAGGCTGGTCCGAATCCCTCGCGGCCGAGGTCGCGCCGTTCGGGGTGCGCGTGATGATCGTCGAGCCGAGCCGGTTCCGTACCGCGTTCAACGCGGAGCTCGAGTTCAGCACGGTGTCGGAAAGCTACCGTGACACGCTCGTCGCGCTGCGGGCCGACATGGCCGGCGCCGACGGCATCCAGGAGGACGATCCGGTGCGAGCGGCCGACATCATCGTGCGCCTCGCGCACAGCGAGGACGTCCCGCTGCGCCTGCCGCTCGGATAGGAGGCGGTCGAACGGCTGACCGGCGTCTATCGTCGTGGCCTGCACGAGGTCGAGCAGTGGGCCGAGACCGCCCGCAGCGCCGATTTCGACGACGCCGTCTCCTCGGTTCGCCCCGTTCAGGCTGGATAACGTGGCGACAGACGAATTGATGGAACGGGCACTGGCAATGCTCGGCGACGAGGACGACGACCCGGCCTCGATCGAGGTGATCCACCGTCTCTCGAATGCCGCGGACATCGAGGCGCCGATGACCATCGCCGAGGTCGCGGGCATGCTCGACGTCTCGCCCCACACCCTGCGCTACTACGAGCGTGTGGGGCTGATCGAGGTCGGCCGCGACAGCAGCGGTTACCGCGCCTACGACACCGAAGCGGTACGGAGGTTGGTGTTCCTGACCCGGATGCGGCTGTCCGGCATGCCGATGCGCGATCTTCAGCACTACATCGGGCTCGTCGACGCCGGGGAGAACACTGCGCCGGAGCGGCTCGACATGCTGATCGAGCACCGCGACATGATCCGCCGCCGTATCCGCGCACTGACCCTGTCGCTCGCCGCGACGGAGTACAAGATCGCCACCTACGGCGGCCGCACCGGCCCCGACGTCTGAGTTCGCCGGTGCGCTGCACCCGTTCACACCCCGGTCACCGACAGCACACCCGGTTGATCGTTGTCTCGAGCATCGGGATCACGCAACCTGCGGTGTGCGCCGGCGAGATCGGGCAGGTGGAAGGCGTGGTGGCCATCGATAGAACCCGTGCAGTTGATCTTCCATGCCCTCGTAACAGGTTCGGGTCATCTCCCCCTTCTTCCCGTGATAGATCGCGGCGACCCTCCGCCGCGACCCGACATATGGCTGAATACATGTTTCAATGCGCATATTTACATAGCCGCACTGTTATTTGCTCCTCCCGAGGCACGGAGATCGGGGGGTTGACCGGTGGCGCGGGAGTTAGGGGAAGGCCCATACGGACGCGCCGCAGCGCACGCGAATTCCGGGACGTCTGCCCGTCTGAGTGTTCCGAACCGGCCGCGGTGGGTAGTCGCCCGTGCGTTGGACCCGGCTTCCGATTCCGACTGTGCGGTTAGGCTGTTCGATGGCAAGAGCGCCGCGGGGAGGAGGCGGCGACCGAGCACAGAACAGGAGACCGATCCGATGGGTTCACTGAACCGTCGTCGATTTCTGACCACCAGCGCTACCGCCGCCGGCGTCCTCGCCTTCGGCGCCGGCCGGGCCGCGGCCCGGCCCGCTCCCCCGGTCGAGGTCGCTGCGCTGGGTCCCGACTTCCTGTGGGGCGTCGCGTCTTCGGGGTTCCAGTCCGAGGGACGGGCGCCGGACAGCAACTGGACGCGCTATATCGCCGCCGGGAAGACCGAGGACCCCTACCTCGATTCCGTCGATTTCTACACGCGCTACCGGTCCGATGTCGAACTCGCCGCGGAACTCGGAGTGCGGGTGTACCGAATCGGGATCGAATGGGCGCGAGTACAACCGCGGCCCGGCGAATGGGACGAGAACGGATTCCGGTTCTACGACGATGTCATCGGCGCCATCCGCGCGGCCGGCATGCGGCCGATGCTGACCCTCGACCACTGGGTGTATCCGGGCTGGGAGTTCGACCGGGGCGGCTGGCGGCGCGCGGGAATGGTCGACGACTGGCTGGCGAACGCCCGGACTGTCGTCGACCGGTACGCGCCCCACGACCCGCTGTGGATAACGTTCAACGAACCCGCGGCCTATCTGATGAACGAGGCGCGACACGGCGGCATCGGGGTGATCGACATTCCCGCCGTGCAGGATCGGATGGCAGCCGCGCACAACGCCGTCTACGACCACATCCATCAGGTGCAGCCGGGGGCGATGGTCAGCAGTAACGTCCCCTACATCCCGACCGCCGAAGATGTCGTGAACGGGGCATTCCTGGACCGTATCGGCGCGAAAATCGACTATGTGGGGATCGATTACTACTACGGCTTCTCCCCCGAAAGTGTGCTCGCCCAGTTCCCCGACCCCGGGAAACTATGGACGCTGTCATTGCAATCGGAGGGTATCTACTACGCGCTCGACCACTACGCGCGCCGTTTCCCCGGCAAACCTCTCTACATCGTCGAGAACGGGATGCCGACCGAGAACGGCCGGCCGCGCGCCGACGGGTACACCCGGGCCGATCTGCTCCGCGACACCGTCTACTGGTTACAGCGCGCGGCCGCCGACGGCATGAACCTCATGGGCTACAACTACTGGAGCCTCACCGACAACTACGAATGGGGTTCCTACACACCGCGGTTCGGGCTGTACACGGTCGATGTCCGCAACGATCCCGGCCTCACCCGCCGTCGCACCGACGCTGTAGCGGCCTATACCGCCATCACCCGCGCGGGCGGCGTGCCCGGAGACTACCGGCCCACCCGGGCCCCGGCCCGCTGCTCGATCGCGGACGGGCTCGCCAGCTGTACAGATCAGGTCACCGTACCGCGCTGATCCGCGATACGGTGACCTGATCTCCATCCCCGCTCCCCCGCTCGATTCCGAGCGGGAGGCAGAGCGGCCTAGTGGACCTGCACCGGAGTGGGAGCGGTCGGGAGACTCCCGGATTCTGCGGCGGCGTCACCGAGCGATCGCCACCGCGACACCACCCACGCGATCACCGCCGACATCGCCGACAGGCCGGCGATCAGGTACAGGCCCATATCGTCGCTGCCGGTGAGGTCCTTCACCCACCCGAAGAGGTAGGGCCCCGCGAAACCGCCCAGGTTTCCCACCGTGTTGACCAACGCCAGGCCCGCTGCCGCCGCGGTGCCCGCGAGAAATTTCGTCGACATGCCGAAGCACAGCGGTATACCCGAGCACAGGCCCATCGCGGCGATCGCGACGCCCACGAGGATGCCGTAGGGGGAATCGACCCAGATCGCGAGCAGGATACCCACCGTGCCCAGCAGCGCGGAACCCGCCACATGCAGCGGAACCTCGTCCTTGGCACGCGAATGCCACGCCCAGAACAGGGTGAAGACCACCGCGCACCCGTAGGGAACCGCCGTCAGCAATCCGACTTCGAAGATCGAGTACTCGACGTCGAAGCGGTTCTGGAATCCGTCGATGATCGTGGGCAGGAAGAAACTGATCGCGTACAGGCCGTAGACCAGACCGAAATAGCCCAGCCCGAGCAACCAGACCTTGCGATTACCCAGCACACCGCGGACGCTGTGACCGGACTTCTCCTCGCCGGCGTCTGCCGCGACATCGGCTTCCAGTACTTCGCGTTCGGCGGCGGTCAGCCACCGGGCGTTCGCGGGACGATCGGGCAGCAGGAACAGACACGCCACACCGAGCAGCATCGCGGGTACCCCGGTCACCAAGATCATGAACCGCCAACCCTCCAGGCCGAACAAGCCCTCACCGCTCTGCACCAGCCAGGAGGCCAGCGGCGAGCCGATCGTCGACGACAACGGGATGCCGACCAGGAAGAGCGCGAAAGCCTGGGCCCGATCCCGCTGCGCGAACCAGTAGGTGAGATACAGCAGGATGCCCGGGGTGAAACCGGCCTCGGCCACACCGAGCAGGAACCGCAGGCAGTACAGCATCGTGGCGTTCTGCACGAAGGCGGTCAGCGCGGCCACTATCCCCCAGGTGATGAGGATGCGGGCGATCCAGACCCGGGCGCCGAACTTGTGCAGCGCCAGATTGCTGGGGACCTCCAACAGGATGTAACCGATGAAGAAGATTCCCGAGGCGATGCCGAACATCGTCGCGGTGAGCCCCAGCGCGTCGTTCATACCGTTCGGACCGGCGATACCGATATTGCTGCGATCGAGATAGTTGACGAAATAGCAGAGCAGCAGGAACGGCATCAGCCGGACCAGCACCTTGCGGCGAACGACAGGGCGCAGCGCGGCGGCAGTGGAAAGGGACATCATTGTGACTTTCGATGGTAGGTAGGCGGGTCCGCGGGGTCGCACGCGGCGTGGCGGACGAGGGCGGCGCTCAGCCGCGGCGGAAGACCTCGACGATCCCGGAATCGTCGCCGTCGCCGAACCCGAGCTCGGCGGCCTGTGCCCAGGCCCGGCCGGCCGCGCGGGTGAGCGGGGCGTGCGCGCCACTGTCCTCGGCGGCGGCGCGCACCAGACCGCTGTCCTTGACGAACACCGACAGCCGGGTCTCGGTAGGGCGCTGCTGCGCGGGCAGGCACATGCGCGGACCACGATCGGCGAGCATCCACGACGATGCGGCGCCGGTCGGCAGTAGTCGCTGCACCAGGACCGGGTCGAGACCGAGCCGCTCGGCGAACGCGATCGCCTCGCCCGCGGCGGCCAAGTGGATGCCGGCCAGCATCTGGTTCACCAGCTTGAAGGATTGACCGTCACCGAGTCGCGGTCCGACCAGGTGGACGGTGCCCACGACCTCGAGCGCCCGGCGCGCGTCGGTCAATGTTTCCTCCGCACCGGCAGCGAACAATGTGAGCGTCCCGTCGGCGGCACCGGCGACCCCGCCGGTGACCGGGCAGTCGAGCAGGCGCAGGCCGTGGCGCTCCGATACCGAGGCCGCGTCGCGGAGCAATTCGGGACCGACCGTGCTCATCACGACCAGTACCGCGCCGCGCAGGCCGCCGCCCGTGACGACCGGGGCGGTGAGCAGCTCTCGGAGCTGGGCGCCGGTGGCGACCATCGCCAGCACGATATCGCTGCCGGCGACGATGCCGAGATCGTCGTCGGCCTGCATACCCTCGGCACGGCACTGCGCGACCCGGGCGGGCGAGATATCGACGGCCCGGACGGAGAACCCGTGTGCGTGCAGCCTGCGGGCCATGGGCAAGCCCATGGCGCCCACGCCGACGATGCCCACGGTCGGCGGGGCGGCGCGGTCCGGGCTCGGCCGGAGAAAGGGGTCGGTTTGCGTCACGTCACGATCGTGCATCGCATGTGATCGGGGTCACGACCGTCAGGCGTCGGGATCTGGCCGGGCTTTTTCCACTCTCTGTAGGAAAACGACGGTCATCAGCCGAGAACGTCCAGGACGTGCATTCCGAGATGCAGCGTCAGGCGGACGCGGCCGTCGGCCAGATCGACACCGCTGAACTCCTCGATGCGCTGTAGCCGGTAGTAGAGCGAGGTGCGGTGCAGGTGCAGCGCTTCGGCCGTCGCCGGTGACGAGCCGGCGTGATCGAGATAGCAGCGCAGGGTGTGCACGAGACGCCCGTGCGGGTCATGGGCGCGCAACCGCACCAGCGGCTCGGGCAGCAGCGATTCGGTGAGCTCGCTGTCGGGGATCTTCAGGATCAGTTCCAGCGGGCCGAGTTCCTCGGCCAGCGCGGTTCCTCGGAACACGGCCACCCGGTCGGCGGCGCGCAGCGCGATCTCGGCCTCGGAGTAGGCACGATGAGCATCGAGCAACTGGTCACGCGTCCGGCCGATACCCACGAGCGAGGCCGTTCCCTCGCCGAGCACTCTGGTGAACGCGTCACGCAGTGCGCCGGCCTGCTCGCACAGCCGGTCCGGGCCCGGGGGCCGGTCCCAGGTCTGCAGTAGCACCCCCCGGCTGTCCAGCACCACGCCGACTGCGTATCCGGACCGGGCGCGAGCCACCCCGGAGGTGGCGATCCGCAGGGCCAGAGCCGTTTCGGTGGCGTCGGCGGAGGTGCTGTCCCGGACCGGCTCCATCGCGGTCACCGAGACATGCGGAGCCTGCCGGAGGGCGCCGTGGCGCTCCAGCTCGCGAATCGTCGCGGCACGGCGGGCCGGATCCGGTCCCAGCAGGTCTGCGACCGTGGCCTCCAACTCCCGGCGCAGCCGGTCCTGGCCGAGCAGCTCACCCAGCAGCAGAACGCCGATCTCGCGGCCGGTGCGGACCACCTCCTGCTTCTCCATCTCGGTGATGGACTGGTCGCCGTCGATCACCAGGAGCAGCCCCAGGAGCTGCCCCTGCCAGCGGATCGGTTGGCACAAGCGGCTCTTCATGCCCAGGTCGTCGCGGGCAGGGATCACGCCGGGCGCGTTCCAGCGGGTGACCCCCTGCCCGAGGATGTAGCCGATCGCGGCGCCGCCGACGTCGCGCTGCAAGACCGCGCGCACCCGCTGTTCGTCCGCGTCGCCGAAGTGGCGGCTCGCGACGATGAGGTTCACCTCGGGATCGTCGAGCACCACCGACCGGCCGAGTTGTTCGGCGAGGGTGTCGACGAGGCGTTGTAGTTCTCGTTCCGCCATGACCTCACTGTCCCACCGGCTTCCTACAAAGCGAGGAACGGGCCCCGCGATATCCCTTCCCGATGCGGTGGTGCGCGGAGTAACGCGTCTCACACACTGGGCGGTATGAGCACAGATCCCTTCCTGATCGGGTGGGCGCACACCGTTTTCGGCAAAACGGCTCCCGAGATCACCGTCGAGGACCTCATGGCCGAGGTCTCCGGCGCCGCAGTCGCCGACGCCGGGCTGTCGGCCGACGATGTGGACGCGGCGTTCGTGGGCGTATTCAACTCGGGGTTCTCCCGTCAGTCCTTCGAGGCCGCACTACTGGGCGCGGGCCGTCCTGAACTGGCCCGGGTGCCCGCCGCCCGCCAGGAGAACGCGTGCGCCACCGGCAGCGCCGCCCTGCACGCCGCGATGGACCATATCCAGTCCGGGCGCGGGCGGGTCGCCCTGGTGGTCGGCGCGGAGAAGATGACCGGTGTCGGCGCGGAGGTGGTCAACGACGCCCTGCTCGGCGCCAGTTACCGCCGCACCGAAGAGGACGCCGGAAGTTTCGCCGCGATCTTCGGGCGGCTCGCCGATATCTACGCCGACAGATACGGCGATCCGCGGGTGGCGCTGGCGCAGATCGCGGCGAAGAACCACCGCAACGGGGTCGCCAACCCGTGGGCACAGATGCGGCGCGACCTGGGCTTCGAATTCTGTTCGGCACCCTCGGAGAAGAATCCGGTGACCGCGGGACGGCTGTTGCGCACCGACTGTTCGCTGGTGTCCGACGGTGCGGCGGCGCTGGTGGTGGCCTCCGCCGATATCGCCCGCAGCGCGCGGCGGCGGGTGCGGGTCGCGGCGCGAGCGCACGCCAACGATGTCTTCGCCGTCGCGAACCGCGAGGATCCGATCGCTTTCGACGGGGCACGGCGGGCATTCGGTCGCGCGCTGGCGGATGCGGGGATCGGACTGGACGGGCTCGACCTCATCGAAACCCATGATTGCTTCACGCTGGCGGAGCTGATCCAGTACGAGGCGTTCGGCCTGGCCGAACCGGGCAAGGGCGCCACGGTGCTCGCCGAGGGTGTCACCGACCGGGACGGACGGCTGCCGGTGAACGTCTCCGGGGGCCTCAAGTCCAAGGGGCATCCGGTCGGTGCGACGGGAGTGTCGCAGCATGTGATGGCCGCGCTGCAGTTGACCGGAGAGGCCGGCGACATGCAGCTGCCGAAGGCGGACCGGGCGGCAGTGTTCAACATGGGTGGCGCCGCGGTGGCGAACTACGCGTCGGTGCTGGAGGTCGCGTGATGGGGACACCGTCGAACCGGGCGATGAACCTCGCGCATTTCCTCACCCAGACCGCGCGCCGGTTCGGCGATCGGGAGGCCGTCGTCCATGGCGATACCCGCTGGTCATGGCGCGAACTGGACGACCGGGTGTCGCTGCTCGCCGCGCATATGCGCAGCCGCGGCATCCGCGCCGGCGACTGCGTGATGCTGCACAGCCCGAATCATCCCGAATTCGTGCAGGCGATGCTCGCGACCTGGCGGGTCGGGGCGGTGCTGGCGCCCACCAATTTCCGGCTGACAGCCGCCGACGTCTCGGTGATCGCGCGCGTGTGCAAGCCGCGACTGCTGCTGGTGCACACGAGTCTGACCGACCAGGCACCCGAGATCACGGCGGCCGGCGGGCCGGACTGCGCGACGATGGTCATCGACGGCACCGGTCCCGACGCCGTCGGCGCGTTACCGCAGGACGGGCCGCGGCTGGGCGACCAGGACGTCACCGTGGGACAGCACGCCTGGTATTTCTTCACTTCCGGAACGTCGGGACCGCCGAAAGCCGCGGTGCTCACCCACGAGCAGATGGGTTTCGTCACGCTCAATCACCTGTGCGATCTGATGCCGGGCACCGGCGTGGACGATGCCTCGCTCGTGGTGGCGCCGCTGTCGCACGGCGCCGGCATCCATCTGCTGCCGCAGATCGCGCGGGGCGCGCGCACGGTGATCCCGGTGGCCGCCGGCCTCGACGGCGACGAGGTCTGGCGGCTGGTCGAACAGGAACGGGTGACCAATATGTTCACCGTGCCGACGATTCTGAAAATGCTGGCCGAACATCCGGCCGCGCAGACGCGCGACCACTCCTCGCTGCGGTACGTGATCTACGCCGGGGCGCCGATGGCCATCGCCGATCAACAGCACGCGCGTCGGGTGCTCGGTGACGTGCTGGTGCAGTACTACGGGCTGGGCGAGGTCACCGGCAATATCACGGTCCTGCCGCCGCATGCGCACGACCATGCACGGCCCGCGGGCGTGGAATTCGGCACCTGCGGATTCCCGCGCACCGGAATCCAGGTCAGCATCCAGGACGACGACGGCGGCGAACTGCCGCCGGGGATGCGCGGCGAGATCTGCGTCGCCGGACCGGCGGTGTGCCACGGTTACCTCGACAATCCGGACGCGAACGCGGCGGCGTTCCGGGACGGCTGGTTTCGCACCGGCGACCTGGGCATGCTCGACGACGAGGGCTATCTGTACGTCACCGGACGGGCCTCGGATATGTACATCTCGGGCGGGTCGAACATCTTTCCGCGCGATATCGAGGAGAAACTTCTGCAACATCCACGGGTGGCCGAAGCCGCGGTATTCGGTATGCCCGATCCCAAATGGGGTGAGGCAGGGGTCGCGGTCGTGGTGCCGCGCGGCGACGGGGTGCTCGACGGCGAGGAATTGCGGGACTTCCTGCGCGGGAAGCTGGCGGGTTACAAGGTGCCCCGGCACGTCGTGGTGTGGCGCGAGCTGCCCAAATCCGGTTACGGCAAGATCGTGAAACGGACACTGCGCGAGATGTTGCTGGCCCGGGGCTGGCCGCCGGCGACCGCGGGATCCGTGCCCGGTGCCGCGGCGCCCGCCGGAGCGCGCCCATGACATCGGTGGTCGATATCCGGGCCGGGTTGCTCGGCGCCCTGGGTCGACCGGCCGACGAGATCGTGATCAGCGACCCCGACATCATGGCCGCGTACACACGGGACGAGTCGCGATTCACCGAGGCCGCGGTGCCGCTGGCGGTGCTCACCCCGCGGTGCACCGATGAGGTGGCGGCGTGCCTGCGGGCGTGCCACGAACTCGGCATCCCGGTGGTGCCTCGGGGCGCGGGCAGCGGGTTGAGCGGCGGCGCCAACGCCGTGACGGGCGGTGTGGTGCTGTCCCTGCACCGGATGAACGCGATCCTGGAAATCGATCCGGTCGAACGGCTCGCCGTCGCGCAGCCCGGTGTGGTGACCGGGGATCTGCGGGCCGCGGTCGCCGCGCAAGGTCTGCTGTATCCGCCCGATCCCGGCTCGGTCGCATTCTGCACGCTCGGCGGCAATGTCGCCACCGGCGCGGGCGGTATGTGTTGTGTGAAGTACGGGGTCACCGGAGACTTCGTGGTGGCGCTGGAGGTGGTGCTGGCCGACGGCCGGGTGATGCGGACGGGCACCCGCACCGTCAAAGGCGTCGCGGGTTACGACCTGACCGGCCTGTTCGTCGGTTCGGAAGGGACGCTGGGCGTCGTCACCGAGATCACCGTCCGGCTGGTACCCGCACCCGGGCCGGCCGCGACCGTGGTGGCGACGTTCACCGACCTGGCGGCGGCCGGTGCGGCGGTCGCCGCGATCACGGCGGCGGGAGTGTCGTGTTCGGCGGTGGAGATCCTGGACCGGACGACACTGCGGGCGGTGGACGGGTACGCGAAGATGGGCCTGGGCGACGCGGCGGCGATGCTACTGGTACAGGCCGACTCGCCCGACGCCGACGCACTGCTCACGCAGGTCGCCGAGCTCTGCCTGGCCGCGGGCGCCGAGGTGGGGCGCAGCGATTCACCCGAGGAATCGGAGATGCTGCTGGAGGCACGGCGACTCGCGCTCCCCGCGCTCGAACAACTCGGCGACTGGCTGCTCGACGATGTCTGCGTGCCACGCGCGAAAGTCGTCGAGCTGATCGAGGCGGTCGAACGGGTCGCCGCCGATACCGGCCTCACCATCGGGGTCTTCGGCCACGCCGGGGACGGGAACCTGCACCCCACCGTCATATTCGACCGGTCCGACGATGTTTCGGTGGCCGCCGCGACGGTCGCCTTCGACGCGATCACCGCGGCCGCGCTCGAACTCGGGGGCACCATCACCGGCGAGCACGGAGTCGGCCGGCTCAAAGCGACCTGGCTCACCCGTGAACTCGACCCGGTGAACATCGCGGTGCAGCGCGAGTTGCGCCGCACCTTCGATCCCCGCGGCATCCTCAACCCGGGGGTCGTGCTCTGAGCCGTGCCGCCCGAGCCCGGCACGCTGCCGAGGGCGGGCGGGTCGTGCAAGACTGGCCGGGTGAACGGGGAGAAGGAAATCCGCGACGAGAGCGACCGCCCTTCCGCCGCCACCCGGCCCGACCGGGGGGACGTACTCGGCTCCGGGTTGATGTGGCTGGCGAAATGGGCGGTGTGCGTGGTTGCCATCGCGGCCGGAGCGTGGGTGCTCGGGTTCGTGGCGGCCCGGCTGTGGGTGGTGCTGTTGCCGGTGTTGCTGGCGATCGTGGTCGCCACGGTGCTGTGGCCGCCCACTCGGCTGCTGGTGAAAGCCGGGTTACCGCCCGCCGCGGCCGCATCGTTGACGCTGATCGGATTCGTGGGCGTGCTGGCGGGCGGTATCGCGCTGATCGTGCCCTCGGTCGTGGATCAGATGCCCGAACTGTCCGACAAAGCCACCACGGGCATCAACACCGTGCGGGACTGGTTGCAGGGTCCGCCGTTGAACATCCGCGACGAGCAGCTGGATTCGGCGGTCGACGCGATGGTGTCCCGGCTGCAGTCCAGTGCCGAGCAGATCGCGTCCGGTGTGTTCACCGGAGTCAGCACCGCCACCTCGGTGCTGGTCACCATTTTCCTCGTGCTGGTGCTCACGTTCTTCTTCGTCAAGGACGGGCCGAGGTTCCTGCCGTGGATGCATCAGGTGCTGGGCGGCCGCAGCGGACGGCACTTCGAGCAGGTGCTGGTGCGAGTCTGGGATGTGCTGGGCGGCTTCATCCGCACCCAGGCACTGGTCAGCTTCATCGATGCCTTCTTCATCGGGCTCGGGCTGGTACTGCTCGGTGTGCCGCTGTGGGGCGTGCTGACGGCGCTGACCTTCCTGGGCGGGTTCATCCCGATGGTCGGCGCGTTCGTGGCCGGTGCGCTGGCGGTGCTGGTGGCGCTGGTCGGCAACGGGTTCACCACCGCTCTGATCGTGCTCGCCATCATTGTCGCGGTCCAGCAGCTCGAGGGAAATGTGCTGCAGCCGGTGCTGCAGAGCCGGACCATGAAATTGCATGCGGTGGTCGTGCTGCTGGCCGTCACCGGTGGCGGCACGCTGTACGGGATCACCGGCGCGTTCCTGGCGGTGCCGGTGGTCGCTGTGGTGGCGGTGGTGATTCGCTATATCAGCGAGCAGATCGACGAGGCGGTCGCGCGGTCCGGCCCCGACGACGAGACCGGCGGCGAGCCGGAACCGGCGACGACCGACGAGCCCACCGGAACCCTCGAGAAGTAGGGCTATGCCGGTCGCATGCCGAGCAGGATTTCCCATTCCGCGATATGGGTTTCGAAGACCTGCGCGCGGTCGGTGAAGGTGTGCGCACCGTACATATCGAAGACGTCGAAGCTCACCGCGCCGAACAACGCGCACCACACGGTGAGCCCGCGGCCGAGCAACCAGTCCGGCAGCTCGAGGCCGAATTCGTCGCGGATCCGGGTGAAATCGCGGACGATCGGCCCGGCGAGGGGCAGCGCCTCGGCCGGCGGGGTGAGCAGATCCCGGCGATGCGCCTGGTCGAACAGACGCAGCAGCGTGGCGATCACACGGGTTCCGGGAGTGACGGTGCGGTCGGCGGGAGCGGCGTACCCGGGCACGGGGGTGCCGAACAACAGTCCGTACCAGGCCGGTTCGGCCAACCCCCAGGCGCGGACGGCGCGGGCGGTGACACGGAACTGTTCGATCGGGTCGTCCGGCGCCGCGGCGAGGGCCGTGTCGACGGCGTCGCCCAGCGCGTCGTAGCCGTCGACCACCAGCAAGGTCAGCAGTTCGTCACGGCTGCGCACGTAGCGGTATACCGCCGAGGACACGACACCCAGATCGCGGGCGACCGCGCGTAACGACAGGGCCGCGGCGCCGTCGGTGGCAAGATGTTCGCGCGCGATGCGCTTGATATCGGTCATCGTCTGGACTCGGGCGCGAGCGCGTGGGGTGGTCACCAGAGCAGCCTGACCAATTTCGAGAGCACTGTCAACAAAAGTGATCGCCGCTCCCCATTCATTATGTTAATGTTACCGCCAGTCACTGATGACCCTTCCGAACCAAGGAGAAGTCCCATGTCCGAGGCGGCCACGGATTTCGATGTACTCATCGTCGGCTCCGGGTTCGGCGGCAGTGTCAGCGCACTGCGTCTGGTCGAGAAGGGTTATACCGTCGGAGTTCTGGAGGCGGGACGGCGCTACGCCGACGACGAACTCCCGAAAACCAGTTGGGACCTGCGCAAATTCCTGTGGGCGCCGAAACTCGGCTGCTACGGGATCCAGCGGATCCACCCGCTGCGCAATGTGCTCATCCTCGGCGGCGCGGGCGTCGGCGGCGGTTCGCTCAACTACGCCAACACTCTCTACGTGCCGCCGGAGCCGTTCTTCCAGGACCCGCAGTGGCGCGATATCACCGACTGGCGCGACGAGCTCACCCCCTACTACGAGCAGGCGAAACGGATGCTCGGAGTGGTGCAGAACCCGCATATGACACCGGCCGACGAGGTCTTCCGACAGGTCGCCGAAGATATGGGCGTCGGCGACACCTTCGTCCGCACCCCGGTCGGGGTGTTCTTCGGCGAAGCCGGCGAAACCGTGGACGACCCCTATTTCGGCGGTGTCGGCCCGGCCCGCACCGGCTGCCTGGAGTGCGGGGACTGCATGGTCGGCTGCAAATTCGGCGCCAAGAACACCCTCGTGAAGAACTACCTCTACCTGGCTGAGCAAGCCGGGGCTCAGGTCGTCCCGATGACCACGGTGACCGAACTGCGGCCCCAGGCCGACGGCGGCTGGGCAGTCTCGGCGCAGCGGACCGGCGCATGGGTACGCACCCGCCGCACCACCTACACCGCACGACATGTCGTGGTGGCCGCGGGCACGCTGGGGACCCAGCGCCTGCTGCACGCCATGCGGGATCGGCGTGTCCTGCCGGAACTGTCGGACCGGCTCGGGCTGCTCACCCGGACCAACTCCGAATCCATTGTCGGCGCGGCCACCAAGAAGCTCGCCCCAGGACAGGATTTCACCCGCGGCGTCGCGATCACCTCGTCGATCCATCCGACCCCGGACACCCATATCGAGCCGGTCCGCTACGGGCGAGGTTCGAACGCGATGGGGCTGCTGCAGACACTCATGGTCGACGGCGGCGGCCGGGTACCGCGCTGGCTGCGGTTCCTCGGTATCGCGCTGCGGCATCCGCTGCTACTGCTGAGCTTCATGAGCGTCCGCAACTGGAGCGAGCGCACCATCATCTCGCTGGTGATGCAGCATCTGGACAACTCCATCACCACCTACACCACGCGCGGGCTGTTCGGCCGGAAGCTGACCAGTAAGCAGGGCCACGGTGAACCGAATCCGACCTGGATCCCGGCGGGCAACGAGGCGACCCGCCGAGTCGCCGAACAGATCGGCGGAATCGCCGGCGGGACCTGGGGCGAAGTGTTCAACATCCCGCTCACCGCGCATTTCCTCGGCGGCGCCGCGATCGGCGCCGACCCCGGCACCGGAGTGATCGACGCCTATCACCGGGTGTTCGGCTACCCGACCCTCAGCGTCGTGGACGGGGCCGCGGTCTCGGCCAATCTCGGCGTCAACCCCTCACTGACCATTACCGCACAGGCCGAACGGGCCGCCGCGTACTGGCCGAACAAAGGCGAACAGGACACCCGCCCCGCACAGGGCGCGCCCTACCGCCGGATCGCTCCGGTGGCGCCGAAGTCCCCGGTGGTACCGGCCTCGGCGCCGGGCGCTCTGCGGTTGCCGATCATCCCGGTCACCGACCCCGCCGCCGGCTGATCCGGCCGGCTCAGTCCTTGTAGTAGACGAGCTGGTGACTGGTCGCCAGCAACGTGCCGTCGTGACCCCACAGGTGGGCGTTCTGGTCGAAATGACCATGCCCGAAACGGTTCGCGCGCGCACTGCCCAGCAGGTATTCCGTGCCCTGAGCGGCCAACTCGTCGGCCGTGGCGTGAAAGTAGACGGTGAGCGAGATCGTGCCGGCCGCGAGGTAGCGCCCGCGCCGCAGGAACACCCGCGGGAAGAAGGCGTCCGAGAGTGCGGCGAGGGACGCGAAGTCCAGCGGGCGGGCCGGACTGTCCCGTAGCCACAGCGTGCTCACCGAATCCGGGTGGCCGGGCTCCGCCCCGGCGGCCGCGATATCGGGTACCGCGCCGGCGACGAACCGCAGTTCGTAATTGCGGCCCCATGCGATGAACTCGGGAAAGACCTGCGGGTCCGCCTCCTCCGGGCCGGGCACTGAGGGCATGGCGAGTTCCAGAGCCGACCAGGTGTCGCGCCGGATCCCGAAAACCGCGGTCGCGGTGGTGGCGATCGCGCCGTCCTGGGCCAGTTCCAGCTGCCAGTGCTGATTCGTGCGGTTGGTGCGGACCGGGCGCGCGGTGATCTCGAACGGACCGTCGGCGATCGGACCGGCGTAGTTGACGGTGAGCGAGAGCGGGTCGCCCAGCCGCTCCGGGTGACGTTCGATCGCCCGCAGCAGCGCCGCCGCGGTCACCCCGCCGAACGGGCCGACCATGTTCGCGTAATCCGGGCAGGTGTGACCGGCCAGTTGGTGCGTGCCGACGTACTCCGTGGCGATCGCGGTATCGAAGGGGTGCGGCGGCGCGTCGATCCCGGTCACAGATCCTCCTGGAAGTTGGGCCGTTTCCGGCGGCGGTCGTATGTAAGTATGACAACATACATAGGAATCAACAGGCAAGGAGGGCGGGGTATGCCACGGCACAGGGATCCGGACGGCCCGCGGGCGGCGATGATCAACAGCGCCATCTCGCTGATCCGGCGGCGCGGAGTCGCGGCCGTCTCGTTCGCCGATGTACTCGACGCCAGTGGCGCACCCCGCGGCTCGGTGTACCACCACTTTCCCCGCGGCCGCGCACAGCTGATGACCGAGGCGACCGAGGTCGCCAGCAGCCGGGTCGCCGCCGGGGTCACCCGGGCATTGGCCACCCCGGCCACGTCGGCCGCACTCCGCGCGCTGGCCGATATGCTGGCCCGCGGTCTCGACAAGGACGACTACGCGGTCGGCTGCCCGATCGCCGCGGCGGCACTGGGCAACGAACCCGGCGCCGTGGCCGCCGCCGGATCGGCATTCGACACGCTGCGCGACCTCATCGCCGCGAAACTCGTCGCCGACGGCGCCCGCCCGCAGCGGGCCCGCTCGATCGCTGTCACGGTGATCAGCGCGCTCGAGGGAGCACTGATCGTCGCCCGGACCGAACGCAGCCCGGCCGCACTGGACACGGTGGTCGAGGAACTCGGCGAGCTGTGCCGGGTCGCGGTCGAGGCCGGACGCACCGGCCGCTCACTCACTCCACCGGACGCGTCTTGATGGCATCGCGGGAAATGAAGACATCGTATTCGCCGGGAGTCGCGATCACCGCGTTCCCGTAGGCCGAACGAACGAACGGTGAGGTGAACCAGCGGTCTTCGTTCATGTCCTGGAAGAAGTCCCGGTCACCGCCGTTGAGGAAGATGTGGTTCTGGTCGGTCGCCACACCGTCGAGTCGTTGCCCGTACAGCCGTGACACCTTGTACCCCGAATGGAAGCCGAGCGCGTTCACCCAGGGTTCGAGCTCCACGATCTGCGCCTGCAGCACCCACATGTCGCCCTCGACACGATGACTACTGCGCTGCGCGGTACCACCCTCGTCGTCGTAGAGTGTCAGCTCGACCTCGAGCTCGTGCTCCGCACCGGATACCTGCGACACCACCACATGGGCGGCGCGGACCTCACCCGTCAATCCCAGGTAGGTCTGGACGAGAGTCGCGATCCACAGCAGCAAGGCCGCGGCGACCAGCACCGCGGTGCCGCTCACCCCCCGCGCGACCAGCGTTCGCGCCCCCCTCTTACGAAATGCGACCAATGCCGAAATCACCAGGGCCACACCGATGATGATCGCGATGATCGAACCGGCCTGCAGCACCCCGAAATCCACCGGGTAACTCATGCCGTGGTTATACCCCGGCCGCGCGCAACCAGTACTCCGAAACCGCGATTTCCCGAACGGCGCCGACCCGGTCGATCCCGGCTCGCCGACGGACCCGGCACGCCGAGCCGATGCGATTCCGGACGGGCCGCCGAAGACGGCCCGCATCGCGCCTTGCTCTCGTATGTTTGCGGATACACGAGATCGAAAGGTGCGAAGGTGACCGAAAACAGTGCGGACTATGTGATCGTCGGGTCGGGATCGGCGGGCGCCCTGCTGGGAGACCGGCTCAGCGCGGATCCAGGTCACTCGGTGATCCTGCTCGAGGCCGGTGCGGCCGACAAGGACAAGTTCATCCACATACCCGCCGCGTTCTCCAAGCTCTTCCGCACCGGCTACGACTGGGACTATCTCACCGAACCACAGCCCCAGCTCGACAACCGGCAGATCTACTGGCCGCGCGGCAAGACCTTCGGCGGCTCGTCGTCGATGAACGCCCAGATGTGGGTGCGCGGATTCCGGGCAGACTACGAGGAGTGGTCGGCCGCCGCGGGATCGGACTGGGGTTTCGACAAGGCGGTCGAACACTTCCGCCGGATCGAGGACGTCGAGGGCGCCACCAGCGCCGAGCACGGCACCGGCGGCCCCCTGCACATCTCGCGCCAGCGCAGTCCGCGCGCCTCGACAGCCGCCTATCTGCGGGCCGTTGCCGAACGCGGCTTCACCGTAGAGGAACCGAACCTCGCGGAACCGCAGGGTTTCACCCAGACCATGGTCACCCAGTACAAAGGCCGGCGCTGGAGCACCGCGGACGCTTACCTGCGACCGGCCATGAAGCGGCGCAATTTCGCTGTGCACGCCGAGGCGACCGTCACCCGGGTGCTGTTCGACGGTGACCGGGCCGTGGGTGTCGAATACTCGCGGGGCGGCCACCTCCAGAGGGTGACCGCCCGCAAGGAAGTGATCCTCTGCGGCGGCGCGATCAACACCCCGCAATTGCTCATGCTGTCCGGCATCGGCGACCGCGCCGAACTCGAACGGCACGGGATCGAGGTGCGCCACCACGCGCCCGAGGTCGGCGCCAATCTGCAGGACCATCTGGTCACCGGCCTCGGCTACGGGGTGAGTGCCGATTCGCTGTTCGACGCCGAGAAACCCGCTCAGCTGGTCAACTACCTGCTGCGGCACCGCGGCATGCTCACCTCCAATGTCGGTGAGGCATACGGATTCGTGCGCAGCAACGCAGACCTCGCGCACCCCGATCTCGAGCTGGTCTACGCGCCCGCGCCCTTCTATCACGAGGGACTGATCGACCCGACGGCGCACGGCGTCATCCTGGCGACCGTATTGCTGCGCCCGCACAGTCGCGGCACGATCACCCTTGCCTCCAAAGACCCCCTGGCCAAGGCGGTGATCGACCCGAAGTACCTCTCCGACGAGAACGGCATCGACCGGGCAGCGTTGATGGCCGGGCTGAAGTACTGCGCCGAAATCGCCGATACCGCCGCCATGAAGGATGTACTCGGCCCACTCTGCTACCCGCCGGACGCACCCGCGGACGGTGCGTCGGAGGCGACCCGGGCCCGCGCCCTCGACGGCTACGCGCACACCCTCTACCATCCGGCCGGTACCTGCAGGATGGGGTCGGACGAGAACAGTGTGGTGGATCCGCAACTCCGGGTCCGCGGCGTCCGGGGACTGCGCGTGGCCGACGCGTCGATCATGCCGGTACTGGTCCGCGGGCACACCCACGCGCCCACCATGTTCATCGGCGCACAAGCCGCCGATTTCCTTACCCGCGGATAGGGCGACCGGCCGGAGCCGCCGGCCCGGACGCGGTTCGGAACCGGTGGCTTCGGCAGCCGGGCCGGCGGATGGGTTCCGACCCGGCGAACCCACCGGGTGGCCCGAGCGGTCGGTATGCCACTCGGTGGGCTCGATGCCGCCGGGCCGGGCGGATGCGCACGAAATATGAGGCGGATATTCCGTACTCGGCCCGTGCGGCGGCCGTGTGCGTACCGAACCGATCAGCGGAGTCGAGCCGGCCGGCCCGGAACGCACCCGTTCATTACCCGGTCACAGCGTGCCGCCGTCACCGGTGCGCCATGGTCGCAGGGGTCTCCCTGGAGAACCGCGCTGTCCGATTCACCCGCTGCAGTGCCCTTTTCGCGGTAGGAGCTGCACCGACAGTACGGTGATCGACCGCATTCCGGACGCGTACGCGCTGGAACTGGAGATCTCACGAACACCGGATAACGAATTCGGCTGTCGTCACAGCAGGACGCAGGGGTGAATCCGGCAAATCCGTCCTGAGCGCGTCACCGGCGCTCGACGAACACGCCGAAGCACGCGCCAACCGGGTTGCTTCCAGTCGGTGAAATATACAATCTCCGAGCAGATCACGAATAGATTACGGCTCGCTCATCGGATGTAGAAGAGGAATTCTCCGCATCGGCCCCCCGGCCCCGTCTGTTCGGAGCACCCGTGTTCGACACCTACCGCGGCACCGGCCGCCCCGCCCGCACCTCGCGCACGATCCGCACCGTGATCACCACCCTGCTCGCCGCCGCGGCGATCACCGGAACCCTCGCGGGCACAGCCGCGGCCGCACCACCGAACGCACCCGCCGAAGCCGCGGGCCTGCTCGGCGAACTCACCGGACCGCTCGCGCTACCCCACGGCCCCGGCACCGCGATCGTGGTCCTCGGCTACGGACTGCTCCCCGACGGCAGCATGCGCCCCGAACTGGTAGAACGACTCCGCGCGGGCTACACCCAGGCGCTGCTGGCACCGCTCTCACCGGTGATCGTCACCGGCGGCAATCCGCGCAACGGGGTCACCGAGGCGGGCGCTATGGCCGATTGGCTCGTTCAGCGAGGTATTGCGCCGCGACGCGTGTACCGGGAGGACAGCGCCACTACCACCGCGCAGAACGCCGAGCGCACTGCTCCGCTCCTCCGCGCGCTCGGCGCGCACGACGCCGTGGTGGTGACCTCGGAGGACCATATCGTCCGCGCCGCGCGCAGTTTCGCGGACGCCGGGATACCGGTCGCGGCAACGCTCACACCGCGTCAGATCCCGGAATTCGCCGCTGCCTTCGCACCGGGATTGTGAGCACCCGCTGCGGATCATCGAGATATCGCCGACGATAATCCTCAGGAATCCTGCGGAATTCCCAGAGCACCGCTGAGCGTGGGCCAGCTACGGTGTAGCTGCACTTCGAAATCCGGCCACGAATGCATACCTTCGGGTAGATAGTCGACCACGGCCGGAATCCCCAATTCGGTGAGCCGGGTGGCCAATCGTTCCGTGCACAGTTTGGCGCCGGACTCGAGGAGGGATCCACCGCCCAGCAGGACGGCCAGAATTTCCGGACTGTCCCCTATGGACATCAGCGCGGCGCCGCTCGGAGTCCCGTTGGCTACCGACACATAGATCTTCGTACCGCGCAGTGTGTCGGCACCCAGGAGACTGTCGTGGGCGAGCCATTCCGGCGACGCGGGCGGGCCGAACAGGTTCTCCGGATTTCCGCCGCGTGAGGCCACCGTCATGGTGGTGACTGCCCGACCCAGCTGGTCGGACGTGGAATAGCAGCCGCTCATACCGGCGACGCCCTGGTAGAAGCCCTGATGGCGCTGGGTCAGCATCATCGCGGCCTGCGCCCCCATCGACACTCCGGCAATGGCGCGAGTTCCGTTGGATCCCAGATACTTCTCGACAATGGGCGGCAACTCCTCGGTGAGGAAGGTCTCCCATCGGTTCAGCCCGAGCGCGGCGTCCACTCGGATCCAGTCGGCGTACAGGCTCGCGGTGCCGCCGGTGGTGAGCACCACATCGACCGGCTTGTCGGCGAAGAACTCCGCGGCGCCGCCCCGGGTGAGCCAGCCCGAGGTCGGTCCGCCGTCCACACCGTCGAGTAGGTACAGCGTGGGCCGGGGCGCCGGTCCGAGGCCGACGAGCGTATCTATCGCGATCTCACGGCCCATGGCCACCGAGCGAATGTGCAACCGGATCCGCCGATCGCCGAGTACCTGCACCCGCAACAGTTCCGCGCCGGACCGCTGCGGCTCGCTCGCTGCCGGCGCGGCCGGAGCCGGCGACTCCGGCCGCCCACCCGGCGGGAGCGCGCCGGCGGGAGCGATAGCGGCAACCGCGCTCACCACGACCAGAGCGGCCAGAACCGAAACCCGTGCTCTCATTTCACACCTCGCCCCACTCGGTCCGGATCTCACGCCGCGCCCGGTTTGCCGGGTCGCGTCCGCCGTCCGGTCCCGACGACGGGCCGCGGCAGCCGATGCACGCTCATCGCGCCCACCACGGCGCCGTCCTCTTCGACCATCGAACCGTCGGTTATCCGGTACAGACCGGGTGGCCGCCCGGTCGCCCGGAGGCGGTCCAGCACTTCATGGGTACGGCCGGCCAGTTCCGGTATCTCGTCGGTCGCGCCGGTGGCGACGGTCGCCATGGGCCGGACCTCGGCGGCCTCGGCGACCAGTTGCAGCATCTCCGCGCTCATCACCCCGGCGGCCGGTCCCCCCGCGACGACCTGCGCCGATTCCAGCGGGATCAGGACGGTCCCGCCGTCGGCGCGCAGCAACGACAGCGACCGGGAACCCAGCGGGGTGCCCAGGGCGGCCTGCACCCGGCGCAGTTTCCGACGGGCCGCCGACACGGCTCCCGGTCCACCCGCGCGCTCCTCTGCATGGGGCGGGATGGCCAGCGCGACAACCTGATAGGCGGAGGCCACGCGGATACCGGACCGTTTCGCCAGCACGCTCACCCCGTGCCCGCTCAACAGAGCCGCCACCATCGTCTGCGCCGAGGTCTGGTGTTCGCGGGCGACGATCCGATGCTCGTCCAGATACGCGGCTGCGGCAGCGGTAGTCACCACCTCCACCACCCGCACCAGGAGCCGGGCCGCGTCGACCATCGCCTCGGCGCGGATCGCCGCGTCCGACATTCGCGCGGCAAGGAACTCGAGCCCGTCCCGGGCGCTGCGGTGGCAGACGGTGAGTACGGTTTCCAGCGCCACGCCTTCTCGCGCCCAGCGCACGGCCGCGGCCACGACCATCGGCGGCGCCGCGGCCGGGGCGACGGATTCCGGGGCCAGGTCCTGTGCGGTGTCGGCGAGGCAGTGCCGCACAGTCGCGGCCACATCCGCCGCCTCCGCGAAGCGATCGGGTCGCCGCAAATGCGCTACGAGTTCGGCTTCCAGGGTCGTTCTCCCGGATCCGGCCTTACTGCCCACCATAACTACCGAACAGTAACCTCGTTCCGAGCCCCGCGGGACGATCCTTCGTTTGTCCGGACAGTTCATCAGGCACGCGGCCGCGCATTGGGTCCGATCACAAGAAGGTAACAAAATACCCGGCGGCGGACCGGTATTTCAGCGATACGAAGCCACTACTCGGCTCCGCCGACCGGCCTCGTTCGGGCCCGGGTCCGGAATCACTGACCGGTACGGCCCGGTTCCCGGCGCGCGGGCTGATCCAGTATCCGCGGTTGCCGGCGGCGCAATGCCGACAACAGACCCGGCGTGTACTCAGGGGGCGCGGCATGTACCGACAATTGATTCGCGACCGCGCGGTAGGCGTCCAGATCGGCCTGTTTGTCCAGATACAGTGCGCCGGTGAGCTGTTGCAGGTAGACGATATCGGGAAGGTCGGCCTCGGCGAATCGAAGATAGGTGAACGCACCGTCGGCCAATGCCGGGCCACCCACGTGGTCGGCCAGGACCTGCACGGTGATGTGCGGCTCCTTGGCCGCCGCCAGCAACCGGTCCAGCTGCGCGCCCCAGATCCGCGAACCACCGATTCGGCGGGTGAGCGCCGCCTCTTCCACGATCAGCCAGAGATGCGGCGGATGCGCGCGAGTGAGGATGTGCTGGCGTCTGATCCGCAACGCGACCCGGCGTTCGATCGCCTCGTCCGACTCTCCGGGATGCGCCAGTGTCAGCAGGGCACGTGCGTAGTCGGAGGTCTGGAGCAGCTCGGGTACTGTACGCGGTTCGTAACACCGGATCACCTGCGCGGCCTGCTCCAAACCCAGGTACATATCGAACCACTTCGGAAGCCAGTCGTTGTCCCGATGCCACCAGCCGGAGGTATTGGCCTGACGTGCGAGTTCCTGGAACGCGGTGAGCTCTTCGAGATCGGTGACGCCGTAGAGTTCGAGTAGATCCACCAGATCGCGTTCGCGGATACTGGTCCGCCCGAGCTCGAGCCGGCTGATCTTCGAATCCGAACCGCGGATGTGATCACCGGCCTGCTCCCGCGACAACCCGCTCGCTTCACGCAGCCGACGTAAGCGGCCGCCGAGCACCATCCGCAGCACCGTCGGCCCTCCTTCGGCCGCGGCCCGCGCCGTGGACCCCGGTTCGGTCGAGGACTCCGCCGCCAACGCCGATCGCATCCCAGAAGCACCCATTATTCGAGTTTCGCATGGGAGCGGTGCCGGAGACCAAACGAAACACCCCTGGCATGAACGACATTCGCATCGAACGGGCATGCCAGGAGAGTCGCCGGCCGGCAGTGCTGCGACGCGGCTCATACCGACACGTGCCTGTTGCGGGCGCAGACTCCGCCCAGGTGGACGTGGTGACCCACCCCGACCCGACTCGTCACGTGCTGTGAATTCCCCAGACCCGTTTCCGGAACATGTTCTCAACAATGGTGCGGACCTACTGTTACGAACAACGGCGCCGACGGTGACGCCGTCCGGAAGGAGACGCGGATCTTGGACGCCACGACACCGGCCACGGCCGAACGCGACGACACCGCCCGCAATACCCTGACCCGCCGGGTCACGGTCTACTTCGACGGACCCGCCGCGGACAACGCACTCGTTCTGGAGTACGCAGCCACCAACACCGAGGCGTGGGAATTCACCTCCGCCGCCGTTCACGCGGGACTCACTGTCACGGTGGACAGCAAGATCAGACCCGGTTTGCGCCGACTACCCTGCCACAGCCTCTGGCACTGAGTCCACGCGATCGCGGAATCCATCGAGCGGCCAGAGAGTCATTCGCGCGCAAAGCTTCCCGATCACGGCACGGCAACGGCACGCATTACGATCGGCTCGCCGAAGTCCCCGAACCAGGTGCGGGCAACCCTCCTTGAAGCAGCCACCGGTCGGAGACGCACCCCGCCGACCGGAACCGGGCGCCACCGGCGACCGATCGCCCCCGGGTGATCGCCGGGCTCGAACCTCGTGCCGCGCAACACCGGACCTGGCAACCCGCGCGCCGGCAGGTCGTCCGGCCACCAGCCCGGGCGGTCGCCTACGCACCGATCATCGGACCGGGCGGCGTCATCGGGCGAGATCCACAGCCGCCGCACACGCGCCACGCTCGCGCGCAGACACATCGGACCGGCCGCACCCTCTAGGCTCGGGGACAACCGGTGCGATGGGCGGGCCGGAACCGACCGCAGGAGCGTGTATGCCGATCGAATCCGCGACCCGCGCGGGCGGGGCGCTCCTGATCGCCACCGTCGTGGCGATCACGGGATGCGGATCGCCGGACCCGGGCTCCCGCTCCGACAGCCCGCCGATCGCCACGACTACGCCGGTGACAACCTCACCGGCTACCGGGTCCCGCACCGTCACGCACCCCGCGACCTCCACGGTCGACCCCTTTGCTGGGCAGTCCTTGATCGACCATGTGGAATGGACGGGGAACGCCGACGGCCCACGATTGATGGTCCACCCCACCCGAGCCGGTCGCGACACCACGTTTCCCGGGTCCGACCTGCGGGCCTGGCAGGAGATCCGCGCCGCCGATCCGAGCGCGGACACCCCCGGCATGTGGGATCAGTTCCGCTGCCACTGGGAGTGGGCCCGGCTCATCGCCCCGGACAAACCCACCTGGAATCTGGAACCGTGGCGGCCGTCGGTGGGATACGACGCGACCGTCGACGCCGCCTGCAACCCCGGCGGACCCGAACGCTGACCACTCGAAAGGACCTCGTATGCGCATCGTCATCGCCGGTGGACACGGCAAAATCGCTCTGCTGCTCGCCGAACGACTCACCGGCCGGGGCCACAGCGCCATCGCCTTGATCCGTAACTCCGCACACGCGCCCGAGGTGTACGCGACCGGCGCCGAACCGGTGGTGCTGGATCTGGAACGAGCGCTGGTGACCGATCTCACCGCGACCGTACAGAGCGCGGACGCAGTGGTTTTCGCGGCGGGCGGCGGACCGGGTAGTGGGGCGGCCCGCAAGTACACGGTGGACCGCGACGGATCGGTACTCCTGGCAGAGGCCGCCGAACGAGTGGGTACCCGGCGGTTCCTGCAGATATCGACGATGGGCGCGGGCCTGGCTCCGGCGCCGGGTACGGACGAGGTGTGGGCGGCCTATATCGACGCCAAGACTCAGGCCGAGGACGACCTGCGCAGCCGTGACCTGGACTGGACCATCCTGCGGCCGGGCCGTCTGCTCGACTCTCCCGGCACCGGATCGGTCACGCTGGCTCCGCCGCGGCTCGAACGCGGCGATATCCCGCGCGCCGATGTGGCCGCCGTGCTCGCCGAGCTGTTGGACGCGGGCCATACGGCCGGTCACACACTGGAACTGGTCAGCGGCGACACTCCGATCGAGGCCGCTGTCGCCGCGGCGGCTCGCTGAAACCGCCGCCGAAAACCGTTCGGACACAATAAATCGATCGTGCAGATGTACTTGCATTTGAAAGCACCCGCGACCTAGACTCTTCCCACACCGCTATACAGGGGAAAGTAAGGGGAGGCCGCGTGAGTGAGCCGACGACAACATTCGCCAGTGGTTTACTGCCGCAGCTGCGGGAGAGCCCAGCGGATCCAACTCGATTCGTCAACAGTTCAGCAAGAATCGATCCCGCCCCGATCGGCAGGCCGGCGAACGGTATTGATATGACTACATTCGGCGTCCGCAGCGGCCGCCCCTTCGATTCGACGCGCGAGAGTGCCGTCGAATTCGTCATCGACGCGATCGAATCCACCGGCGCGGCAACACGTGACGATTTCGATATCGATCAGATTGTCACGACGGCCCATGCGCTCGCCGACGATTGGGATTTCCGGTTGTTGCAGCCGGATACCTTCTGGCGCGTCGCGTCGACCTTCATCAAGGCCTGAAATCTCGTCGCATTCCTATCGCCTCGGTGGTGGAGTCACCGAGGCGATAGGAATGCGAATCTGCGGGAGGCGCTCTACCTTGTCCCCCACAAACCCTTCGCGTAATCGGCGATGATGCCGCGTGACTTCTCCGGTGGCGCCGCCTGCACACTCAGCCGGTCCATGACCGACAAATACAGTGCGAGATCCTCACGGCGGTCCAGATACAGCGCACTCGTCAACTGTTCCAGATAGACGATATCGGGCAGTTCGGCCTCGGCGAACCGGAGAATCGTGAAAGAGCTTCCCGCCGCGGCATGTTCGCCGGCGGAGAACGGAACCACCTGAATCGTCACATTGGGCAGGCGCGTCAGCTCGAGCAGGTGTTCCATCTGCGCCCGATGCACGTCGGCACCGCCCACCGGCCGGTGCAGTGCCGCTTCGTCGAGTACCGCCCAGATAACGGGCGGGTCGGATCGATGCAGGATCTCCTGCCGCCGCTGCCGGAACGCCACCCGCCGATCGGTATCGGCGTCCTCGTAACCGAGCGTCACCACGGCCCGCGCGTAATCCGGGGTCTGCAACAGACCGGGCACCAGATGCGATTCGTAGGTACGGATCTTGCTGGCCGCCTGCTCCAGGCCCAGATAGGTGCCGAACCAGGACGGCAGCAAGTCGCCGTAACGATGCCACCACCCCGGTTCGTTCGCCCGGCGCGCGAGCTCGAGGAAGCTTTCCCGCTCCTCGGGATCGGTGACGCCGTACAGCGTCAACAGGTCCCGGATGTCTCGCTCTTTGAAGCTCGTCCGACCCAGCTCGAGCCGACTGATCTTTGCATGGGAGCCGCGGATGGCATCACCCGCGGCCTCTCGGGTGATCTTCTTGCTCTCGCGCAGTTTTCGTAACTGGCCGCCCAGAGCAATACGCAGAACCGTGGGGCCACGCTCCGCATCCACGGATTGCGTACCACCACGGTTCTCGGGCTCTGCGATCATGGAGTCGTCTCCGCTTTCGGGTTAACCCACGGTGCGCCGATCATCCGATCCGGGCGCACCACGCCGACGGCCCATGCTACCTCTCAACCCGCCAGATCGTCGAACTCTCCCGCTTTGGCGCCCTGCAGGAAGGCATCGATCTCCGGACGCGTGTAAAAGATCACGCCGCCATCAGGGAATCGCGAATTGCGTATGGCAACCAGGTTGTTGGCCGCCTCGGCGAACTCGACGCAGTTCCCGCTCGGGTTGCTGAACGTGCTCTTACGCCAGGCTCCGATCACCTGGTTGGTCATTTCCGACATAGGACCCACTCCTTGCTCATGGTCGCTGACGCCACTGTCGCATACCGCCGGTCCTTACAGATGCAAACGCAGGTGTTCTTGCATCTGCACCGACATCAGGACGATAGCACGAAGTTCGCCGACGCGCGTCCAGGGGTTCTCACGCACTCGCGAACCCGACTTTCGTGCTGCTCGAAGGCCTTCCGACACACCGTCGGCCCGGGACTGTACGACGCGGGACGCGGCCACCCCTCCCGGCCGGATCGTCTCGCCGCACCTGCGGCGACGAGTCTTGTACTGTCGCAATCGACATCGGCTTCACCGGCCGTCGGAACCACCCGCCGGCCCGCGCTCCGGCATATTTCCGACCATGCACCGCCGAGGAGTCCGCCATGACCGAAGACAGCCGCCCCGCGATCCGGACGGATATTCCGCATTCCGCGCGCATCTGGAACTACTGGATGGGCGGCCACGACTACTACGAAGTCGACCGCATCGCCGGCGACGCAGGTCTCGCCATCGACCCGGAGATCGCCACCATGGCCGTGCAGTCCCGGCAGTTCCTCATCCGCGCCGTTCGATTCCTGGCCGAGGAGAAGGGAATCCGCCAGTTCCTCGATATCGGCACCGGCCTGCCCACCATGCAGAACACCCACGAAGTCGCCCAGGGCTTCGCACCGGAGTCCAAGATCGTCTATGTCGACAACGATCCGCTGGTCCTCGCGCATGCGCGGACATTACTGGCCGGCACCACCGACGAGGGCGTCACCACCTACCTCGACTCCGACTACCACCGCCCCGAACTCATCGTCGCCGATGCGCGTCACGTCCTGAACTTCACCCAGCCGCTGGCGGTGATGTTCATGGGCGTACTCGGCCACGAACACTCCCCCGAGGAGATGCGGCGGATCGTGCGCACCGTACTGAACGCGACCACCGCCGGTAGCTATCTGGTCCTGTGGGACGGCACCGACGACAGCGAGGCCTACGTCAGGCTGTGCCACGACTACACCGACACCGGCGGCGTGCCCTACGTACCGCGCCCGCTGGTGGATCTCCGCACTGCTTTCGACGGGTTGGAACTGGTGGAGCCCGGGCTGGTCCCGATCAACCGATGGCGCCCGGACAGTGGCGCCGCCGAGGACACGCCGCCGGTTTCCGCATACGGCGGCGTGGCTCGCAAGCCCTGACGCGCCCACCCAGGTACTGTGGTGCCGGAAAGTGCAGCGCCACAGCGGCGGTCGCGCGGGGGCCGGGCGTGAACGTTGCCGCTGAAATTTCGTCTGTAGTTTGCAGATGTACTTGCATTTGTAAGTGACGTCGGCCTAAACTCGAGCGCACAAGAGGGGCGATACGCAGCATCTTCTCCAGCTGATTCGCCGGCCGGAGGTCTCGTCCCGCAACGTCGCAGTGAGGGGCAATCGAATGACCCAGCCATTCCGAAGTCCCCACCAGAACGCCATGGGAAGCGCCGGCGGTGCGCACTCGCTCGGCCGTCAACAGGAATCGCTCCTCCGCTACGCGGCCGCGGATCCGGGCACCGATTGCAGCGCGGAACCGCCGGTACTCACCTACCGGCAGGCACGCGAGATCCTGCACGTCCATGATGTACACGGTCCGCAGTGCCGCCAGTGGCTGGCAGCCGCCGCGTACCTGTCCGCGGGACTCGACGACGAATAGCCACTCGGAGAGCCGGGCGTCCATGGACAACAGTCGAACAACCGGCCGATGCCGATTCGTGCTGGCTTTCGGCCACCGCACGGGGGATTCTGTAATCCCGCGCTCATGTGGATGGTAACTATGCGAATCGCCGAGATACTGAACACCAAGGGCAGCAGCGTCACCACCGTCGGTCCGGATCTCGATATCCGGAGCCTGCTCGCGTTACTGACCGAACACAACATCGGGGCCGTGGTGGTCTCTCCGGACGGCAGCCGGATCACCGGAATAGTCTCCGAGCGCGATATCGTCCGCGCCCTGCACCTGCACGGCGCCGCGCTCCTGGACTCCCCGGTGTCACGGATCATGACCACAGAAGTCCGCACCTGCAGCCCCGACGACCATGTCGACGGACTCCGCAGAGTAATGACCGACCATCGAGTGCGACACCTGCCGGTGGTCGTCGACGGACGACTCACCGGCATCGTGAGCATCGGCGATGTGGTCAAGAGCGCGATCTCGGAACTGAAGACCGAACGCGAACAGCTCGTCGAATATCTACAGGGCGGATACTGACGGCCGATCAGCCGAGATCAGCGGACAGCCAGCGCTCCGGCTGCATGAACACCATCACCTGCTCGCCGAGTTCGGCCTCGGCGTAGGAGAGGAAGCCCTCCACGCGATCTGCGGGCAGGTAGCGCGCGGCCATTTCGCGATGCCGGGCATCGGTCATCGGTTCGACCCGGGTCATGGGACCTTCCACGCTCACATAGCGGACCGTCGGTGCGACGCGTTCGGCCATGAGACTGAAACGACCCGCCGCCCTGATCCGGCGCAACTTCTCCGACTCGAGACCGGTCAGTACCCACAACTCACCGCCGGGCGCGTACTGATACCAGATGGGAACCGTGAGCGGCCCCCGATCCGCCCCCGCCGATACGGCGAGCGCACCGATATGCGGTTCGGCCAGAAACGATTGACGTTCATCGAGGGTAAGAGGCATACGGGCACCATAACGCGAGCCACCGACATGTCCCGGGACCTCACCGGGGCCGTTCGATGACGACACGAAACCGGTTGCGTGACAATCGTACTGGGCGAACATTCCGACAATGAGTATCGTTGTTCGCAGTCCGGGCGGATCGGCGGAAGGAGCGATCACCATGGGATCATCCCTGCGCCGTCCCGATCCAGTGGAACTTCACGCCAGTGCCGCGGCGGCGGATCCAGCGGCCGGACTGCTCTCGCCGCGGGTGCGGGCCGCGTTCCCCGCGCTGGCCGATACCGCGGAAACCTACCTGGACAGTGCCGCGACAACTCAGAAACCCGGCGCGGTCGTCGAGACGGTGCGGGACTACCACGCCACGGCCACCGCGAACGCCGCCCGCGGCACCTACCCCTGGGCGACCGTCCTCACCCAGCGAATCGCCGGTATCCGCGCCCGCACCGCGAGCTTCCTGGGCGCCGCCCATACCGACGAGATCGTCTTCACCGGTGGCGCGACCGCTGCACTCAACGCCGTCGCGATGTCGTGGGGCCTGGCCGCCCTCCGCGACGGCGACGAGATCCTCTACAGCCCCCGGGACCACGCAGCCAATGTCCTGCCCTGGTATCTGCTACGAGATACCCTCGCGCGGTTCGACCGCCGGATCGAACTCGTACCTTACCGGGTCACTCCGGCCGGACAGGCCGACCCGATCGATATCGCCCGGAAGCTGAGCCCGCGCACACGGCTGCTCACCGTCACCCACCTACACCACGTGTTCGGCGCGCTGACCACCCTCGCCGAGCTGCGAGACCGGATCCCCGCACACGTACTCCTCTGTTTCGACTGCAGCCAGAGCGGAGGCCATCTCCCCGTGGACGTCGGCGCGCTGGGCGCCGACTTCGCGGTGTTCGCGGCACACAAGATGTTCGGCGCACCGGGGACCGGAATCCTGTACTGCCACCGCCGGACCCACCCGCAACTGCGCCCGTTCCTACCGGGGGGCGCTACCGATGCGGCACTCACGGTCACCGGTTTCGACGGCGGAACCATGCCGGGCCTGTTGGAGGGCGGCACCATGAACATTCCCGGGATCCTCGCCCTGGGTAGCGCGCTCGAGGTCCTCGACTCCTATGGAATGGCCGCGATCGCCGAGCACAACAGGTTGCTGACCCGCCGGCTGGTCGGCGATCTGCGCACGGTCCCCGGTCTGCGCTTCCTGCCCGGACCCGCCCACAGCGGAGACGACAGCGGGCACGGCATCGTCTCGTTCACCCTCGCCGGGATCTCCGCGGCCGACCTGGGTTTCGTGCTCGCCGAATACGGGTTCCTCGTCCGCACCGGCGCACACTGCGTGCCGGTGAGCTCCGGCGATCCCGAATCGGTGCGGGTCAGCACCCATGTCTACACCACCGTCGACGATATCGATCGCTTCGCCGACTGCGTCCGGACTCTCGCCGAGGAGCTGCAGTGAATACAGAAAGCGCATCCGCCACGACCGATGCGACCCGCTACGACCGGCGGACCGCCGCACGGATCCTGGCCGAACTCAGCGGGCCCGAACTGTTCGCCGCCGCCCGGCCCGGCCGGGTACGACGGATCGAGTACACCGCCACCGAGCTGCGGCCCGAACCGGACAGTCACCTCACCTTCTCGCAGCGGCTGTACCTCGAGCGTTTCATGCGCCCCTGTCAGGCGGACGAGGTCACCTCGGCGACGCACCGGATGACCTGGACCGACAGCGCCGGCATTCCGAACACGGGGTTCTACCGCGCCGACGGGCTCGGTCCGCTCGTACCGATCGTCACGCGGGAAACGGTGCTCACGCTCTGGCAGGAGATGGACGGCAACACCGCGCTCGCCGAGCGCGTGTCCCGTCTCGATATCGCGGCGCGCGGTGTGCTGGCCGGTACCACGACCGATCACGAACCGATCGATATCTTCCGGGTCGGTGTGGAGTCCGCCGGGCGGGCGCTCGCCCAGCACGCCCTGCTCGCCCAGCAGACGCCCTACCGCACCGCCGGCCGATTCGCCCGCGGACTCCGCGATTCCGGCATATTCACCGCGGTCGCCACCCGCTGGTTCTGGGAGCTCCAGGCGTCCACATACCGGCGTGGCATGATCCCGGTCAGCTTGCGCACCGAGCCCGACGGGTCGATGCGCTACACCCCGCGGACACTCGCGACTCTACGGGCGATGAAGGACGCGACCATCGGTGACGCACACCGGGTGATGCGCCGGGCGACCGCGGAAGAGGGGTTGACCGTTCACCAGGCGATCGCCCGGTACCACGACGATCTGGACCTCATATCCCGCCAGTACGCGCTGCTGTCGGCCCGCGAGCACCCGTCCTGCCTCGCCGCGGTCACCCATCGTGTCGACGGCGCGAACCGCGGCGTGCTGCCCGTGGTGGTGGACCACTTCGTCGAGGTTTTCACCGAACTCATCGGCCGCTGCGCACCGGTGGCCGCGCCGGCCGACGCCGACAACGACGACACCGACGGAGCGGCCTCCGGGCAGGAGGACCGCGTTTTCTATGTACCCGATATGACTTGCAAACACTGCGTGCGCACGATCGGCGGAGTGCTGGAGTCGATGGATATCCGGGTCGAGGACATCGATCTGGACACCAAACGAGTGGTGGCGGAGTTCCGGAGCCCGCGCAACCGCGCCCGCGCCTTCGAAGCATTACGGGACGGTGGTTACAACCCGGTGGTCGAACGGCCGGGCCCGGCGCGATCGGTGAACCGCGAATGACCGTTCACCGGCCGCTAGCCGAGCCCTCCCCGCACTCTGGGCTTCCGGCACTTCCGGCCCGCTGGGATCCACTCGTCGAATCCTTCCTCGCCGACCGCGCTGCCCTCGATGAGGTACTGGGCCGGTTCGGGACGCCGCTGCACCTGCTGTTCCCCCAGGTGTTCGACAACAATCTCGGCCGGTTGACCGCGATACTCGACGACTCGGGTGTGGGCTACCGGATCTACTACGCGCACAAGGTGAACCGGTCCCGGGCGCTGGTGCGAACAGCGGCCGTGCGCGGGATCTGCGTGGATGTCGCGTCGGCGGGGGAACTGGACTCGGCCCGGACCGCCGGATTCGAACCCGAGCGGATCGAGGTGACCGGACCGAAAGGAGAGGCGTTCCTGCGAGTTCTGGCGGCTTCCGGGACGACGGTCAACGTCGACAACGAATGGGAATTGCGCACCCTCGCCGACCTCGCCGACCCAGCGGCCCCGGTACCGGTGCTGATCCGGGTCAGCGGCTTCACGGGTTCACAGGTCAGCCGGTTCGGGATCCCCGTGCATCGGATCGATCGCGCGCTGAATTTCCTCGCCGGGCACCGGGATCGGCTCGTGTTCCGGGGACTGGCCTTCCACCTCGACACCGGCGACACCACGGAACGGGTGCGCGCCGCAGACACCTGTTTTGCGTTGCTCGAACAAGCCTACGCGGCCGATCTCGTGCCGTCGGTGCTCGATATCGGCGGTGGTCTGCGCCAGGTGTTCACTGCCGACGGGGCGCGCTTCGACGACTACGTCCACCGCTTGCGCGAATCACTCACCGGCCGCGGTGCGCGGATGAGCTGGGGCAAAAACACATTCGGCTATCAGGTCGACGGCGGTGCGGTGCGCGGGATACCGGTGTTCCACAAGTACGCCAACACCGTTCCCGCCGCGGAGATGCTGGCCGAGTTCCTCGCCGCGCCTCTGGAACGCCACGGCGGGCGCGCAATCGCCCGAGTCGCCGCCGACAACCTTCTCGATCTCTGGCTGGAACCGGGCAAGGCGCTGGCCGACCAGGCCGGAGTCACCGTGGCCCGGGTCGAGTTCGTGAAGGAAGCCTCCGACGGCAGTGTGCTCGTCCATCTCGATCTCAGCCGCGACGCGGTGACTCCCGCGGATCAAGAGGTCATGGCCGATCCGCTGCTGCTGCCCGGTACACTTCCAGCGCCGTCCGGCAGTCCGGTCGGCGTGTTCCTCGCCGGGCGGCTCTGTCTGGAACGAGATCTCGTCGCGACGCATATGGTTCGGCTGCCCTGGCTGCCGCGGCCGGGAGACCTGCTCGTGTTTCCGAATACGGCGGGCTATCACATGGATCTATCGGCCACCGTGGCCGCCATGCACCCCCCACCGGAGAAAGTAGCGGTGGACCACCGCGACGGGCGGTTCGTGGCCACCCCCGACGCGGACTACCGGCCACTGCCGTTCCCGACCACCGGCTCCGAGTCTCCCGAGGTTTCGTGACGATCTACCAGCACATCACCGATCTGATCGGTGACACTCCCCTGCTCCGCCTGGATCCGGCCGTGCACGGACTCGACGGCGTCGAGCTCTACGCCAAGCTGGAATCACACAATCCGTTCGGCTCGGTCAAGGACCGGGTCGCGTGGGCGATGCTGCGGGACGAGATCGATGCCCTTCGCGCGCAGGACCGGACGCTGATCGAGGCATCCAGCGGCAACACCGCCAAGGCGCTGCGCATCCTGGGGGCGGTCCACGGAATCGGGTTGCGGGCCACGACCAACCGGATCAAGGTCGGCGAGGTACGGGATCTGCTCCGGCTGATCGGCACCGAGATCGTCGAACTCCCCGGGCTGTCCGAATGCCCGGACCCCACCGCCCCCAACGATGTGTACTCGGCGATCGACGCAGCCCTGGCCGCGGAACCGGCCAGGTTCCGGCATCTGTCGCAGTACACCAGCGAGAAGAACGTCATCGCCCATCACGACGGGACGGGCCGCGAGATCCACGAGGATCTCGCGGCCGCCGGGATCGACCGCGTCGACTACCTCTTCGGTGGACTGGGCACCACCGGTTCCAGTCGCGGAGCGGGCAGCTACCTACGGAAATATCATCCCGAGCTGCGGACGGTGGCGGTGGTGTCCGAGCGCGAGGACTTCATCCCCGGTATCCGCTCGGAACGAGAGATGTGGGAAGTGGGCCTTTTCCAACCGGATTTCTACGACGAGATCGTCACTGTCGAATCCGGCCCGGCGATCGAAGCGACGCTCGAGCTCGCCACCGGTTACGGCGTACTCGCCGGACCCACCAGTGGCGCCGCCTACGCGGCCGCGCGCACCGTACTCGGTCGCCGCGACCCGGCAGACGAGCCGCTCGTCGCGGTGGTCATCGTCTGCGACCGGCTGGAGCCGTACCTTTCCTATATCCAACAGCGCCGTCCGGACCTGTTCGGTCGCGACGGCGAGCGCCCGACGCCGGACCCGGCGGAGATTGCCGCCGCGCCCCTGCTCACCCCCGCCGAATTGGCCGAACTGGCACACAACGCGCGTCCGGCCATCGTGGACACCCGGGGCGCCATGGCCTACCGGGTCGCCCATATCCCGGGTGCGATCAATATTCCCGACGACCGCCTCACCGACCTGTTCGCACACGGCACACCGTTCTCCCGGGCCCATCCGGTGGTCTTCACCTGCCCCACCGGCGATATCTCGCGGCAGTTCGCCGCGATCGCACGCCGCACCGGGCATACCGCCTACAGCCTGGACGGTGGCATCGCCGGGTGGCGCGCGGCCGGTCTCGAGCTGGAACGAGGCCGCTGAGCGACGGTCAGCGATGGTATCCCGAGGCGACGGATCGCATCGAGCCCGCGGAATCTGTGACTGGCTGCCCATCCCGGGACACCGGGTCCGCTATCCGGCGCCGCGCCAGCAGGCCCAGTACGATGAGCAACCCGCCCAGCGTCCAACCGGCCAGTACATCCGTCGGCCAGTGCACTCCCAGATAGATCCGCGACAGCCCCACCAGCGTGACGAAAACCGCCGCGAGCACCGCCACCGCCCAACGCAGGATCCGGTGCCGAGACCGCATCCAGAACAGGACGGCGACCACGCCCACTACGGCAGCGGAGCCGAGGCTGTGCCCGGAAGGGAACGCCGATTCACCGACCTCGACCAGCCGATCCGCGGCCGGTGGCCGTGCTCTGCCGATCAGCTGCTTCGATACGGGGACCAGGATCGCCGAGGCCGCGCCCACACCGGCGACGAGCAACAGATCCGCCCGGGCCCCGCGCTTCAGCAATATCGCGCACACCAGGATCGCCAGTAGCCACATGGCCGCCGACCCCCCGAGATGAGTGATCACCGTGGCCGCCGTGGTGAGCGGTTCGTCCCGCCACGTGAGCACCCAGTCGTGCACCGGGCGGTCGACCCGGGCGGTGGCCCCTCCGGCGACGACGAACACAGTCGTCGCCGTGGCCACCGCGAACAGCATCACAGCGAGCACAACCACGCGTTTCACCCTAGTCGCGGGATTCGCCGGTCGGGCACCCCGGCGTGCGCCGATATCGTGGCCGTGCTCGGACCCGGCGGATCGCATCCGTCCGGCGGCGGCTCTACCCTGGAGCCGTGGATGCCCTCTTTCTCGGCGCACCTCTGTGCATGTTCCTGCTCGCCGTGGTCGCCGCGGCGCGCTGGGTGTACGCACGCTTCCCGAAGGCCGGCCGGGCGAGCGGCGGCCACACCTCGACACGGCTCGCGGCCGCAGGGGTCGAGGAGATCACCGCGTTCTGGTACGGCAGCAAGCGCGACGAACTGGACCAGCGCGCCGCGCAGAGCATGCTGCGCGACGAGGACACCGACGGCGCGCCGCCACGGGACCGGATCGACCTCGACCACGGCCGGGCAGTGCTCATCGCCCGGCAACCGGACCCCGGCGCCCTACCCGCCCCGTGACCCGATACGCCCACCGCCTCGAGTCGACCGGGTCCGCGGGCGCACTACTGTGGACCCGTGCATGCAGATCAGCGATCGGACGACGGCGGACCCAGGATCTGGGGTGGCACCACGCTTTCGGAACGGAAGCAGGCCCGGCGCGGCGCACTGCTCGAGGCCGCACTGGATCTGATCGGCGAATCCGGCGCCGCGGGAGTCACCATGCGCGCGGTCTGCCGCCGCGCCAACCTCACCGACCGGTACTTCTACGAAAGTTTCGCCAGCCGTGACGAACTGCTCGACGTCCTGTACCGGCAGATCGCCGACGATTTCCTGGGTCCGATGACCGCCTTCGCGGTCGCCGACGACGCATCTCGTGACCGGGCACTCTCGGAAGCGTTGGTGGACAAAGTCCTCGAGGATCCGCGAAAATCCAGGCTGTTCCTGGTGGAGCCCTATTCCAGCACCGGACTCGGGCAGACCACCATCGCCGTGATGCCCGCCTTCACCCGACTCATCCAGGACCACCTCTTCGATCGGATCGAGGATCCGGTCCGGCGCCGGCTCGCGGCCGTCACGATGGCCAGCGGCAACGCGGGAATGTTCTCGGCCTGGCTGAACGGCTCCCTGCGCGCTACTCGTACGGAGATCGTCGACCATCTCGTCGCTATGCTCGGCGCCTACCGCGGACTCTATCGGTGAATCTGCGGCCGGTCGGCGAACGGTTCGCGGAAGGTACGGCCGGGCAAGGAGGTTCAGCAGATAATGCACGACGAAGTCGTCGGGTCGACGGGTAAGCTGATCTCGCCGATCCGAGGCCCCGGGATGCTGGGTGAGGTCCTGGTCGCTGTACGAGGGGGAACCGAGGGATATATCGCACGCGCCGCCGAAGCGATCGCGGCCGGGAGCACCGTGCTGGTCGTCGCTGTCGATTCCGGGCGCATCGCCGATGTGGTGCCCTGGATACCTCTGGTCCCGGACCCGGCGCCGTAGCAGAACCAAACGCGAGGGAGTCATACGTGCTGGGTTACCACGTACCGGATCCGGACGAGGCCATGCTGGTCAGCGGGGCCAAGAGCCGCGATGCCACGCCGTTCCGGGTGATCATCGGACGCGGCACCTGGGTCATGCCGCTGTTCCGCAAGGTCCGGTATCTGTCGCTGGCCATGTTCGAGGCAGAGATCACCGAACGGTGCGTCACCCAGCAGGCCATCGTGCTGCAGGTGCGCGCGGTGATCGCCTTCAAGGTCGCCAACGATACCGCCTCGATCGTGAACGCCGCCCAGCGTTTCCTCTCCGAACAGGAACAGGAGATGTCGGTGCTGACCGGGCGGATCTTCTCCGGGCACCTGCGGTCCATCGTGGGTTCGATGACGGTGGAGGAGATCATCCGGGAACGCCAGCGCCTCGCCGACGAGGTCCTCGTCGCCTCCAAGGTGGAGATGAGCAATATCGGCCTTTGGGTCGACTCGTTCCAGATCCAGTCCATCGACGACGGCGATCTCGGGTATATCTCGGCCCTCGCCGCACCGCACAACGCTGCCGTGCACCGGGACGCGCAGATCGCGAAGTCGCAGGCCGCCCAGCGCTCGGCCGAAGCCGAACAGGAATCTCTGCGTAAACAGGCCGAGTACTCGCGGGAGACGTCCATCCTCAAGGCCGGCTATCAGCGCGATATCGACAAGGCCCAAGCCGAAGCGGCCGCCGCCGGGCCGCTCGCCGCCGCCCTCGCGCAGCAGGAAGTGCTCGGCGCCCAGGCCGCCCAGGCCCGCAAGGAGGCCGAGCTGCGCGAACAGCAGCTGCAGGCCGAGGTCGTGAAACCGGCGCAGGCCGAGGCCGACCGGGTCCGGATCCTGGCCGAGGCCGAGGCCAACCGCACCAGGATCCAGGCCGAGGCGGCGGCTTCGCACAACCGGATCGCGCTCGACCAGCTGCTCATCGAGCAGTTGCCGCTGATCGTGGAGCAAGCCGCCCGCGGACTGTCCAACGCGAATCTGACCGTTCTGAACGGGCCGGACGGGGTGAGCGAGTTGCTCAACGGCATGGTCGGGCAGGGGCTCACCGTGTTCAACTCCCTGCAAAAGGCGCTTTCGGCCACCGACGGGGAAAAACCGGATATAGAGTGACCAGCAGAACTGCGGCGAGGAGCGGTGTGGTGGCCAGCGGGAAATTGGTGTCGTTCGACGGATCACGAGGTTTCGGATTCATCCGGCCCGAGGACGGTGGACCCGACGTGTTCGTCCATGTCAACGATATCGGCCTCGGCGAGGACGAACTCCGGCAGGGCCGGGTGTTCGAATTCGATGTCACCGAGGGTGATCGCGGTCCCAAAGCCATCAACCTCCGCTCGCCCCGGGGCCAGCACATCCGGCCGAAACCGGCGGCTCGTGAGGGCGCCCGGCTCACGGCCGACGAGCACACCCGGCTGGTGACCGAACTGCTCCTCGACGCCTCCCCGGCGTTGACCGCCGGGGAGATCGTCGCGATCCGGGAACGGCTCACCGATTTCGCCGCGGAACAGGGCTGGATCGAGGACTGAACGGCCGGATCCGACGATCTGTCGCAGCGTTCTCCTATCATCGGGTGCGATGATTCGGCGCCGGCCGCGGCGTCGATACGGGTGAGGATCAACCCGAGGAGGATCGTGTGGATCTACCGGTGATGCCGCCCGTACGGCCGATGCTGGCCAAATCCGCGCCGGATATCCCGCCGGGCCCGGGGCTCAGTTATGAACCCAAATGGGACGGGTTCCGCTGTGTGGTGTTCCGGGACGGCGACGACGTGGAACTCGGGTCCCGCAACGACCGGCCGCTGACCAGATACTTCCCCGAGGTCGCCGAGCTGTTGCGATCCGCGCTCCCGCAGCGTTGCGTCGTGGACGGGGAGATCGTGATGGTCACCGAACACGGACTGGATTTCGATGTGCTGCAGCAGCGGTTGCATCCGGCGGCCTCACGGGTCGCCAAACTCGCCGCGGAGACGCCGGCCAGTTTCGTCGCGTTCGACCTGCTCGCACTGGACGACCGGGATCTGACCGCGGCGCCGTTCGCCGAGCGGCGCCGCCTGCTCGAGACGATTCTGGACGCCGCGCCGGGACGGGTGCATCTCACCCCGCTCACCGGCGATCCGGAAATCGCCCAGGACTGGTTCACCCGGTTCGAGGGCGCCGGGTTCGACGGTGTCATGGTGAAGGCCGACGATCAGCCCTACCAGCAGAACAAACGGGTGATGCTCAAGGTCAAACACGAGCGCACCGCCGATTGCGTGGTCGCGGGTTTCCGCTGGCACAAGGACGGGCAGGGCGTCGGGTCGCTGCTGCTCGGCCTGTACGACGACGCGGGCCGGCTGCACCATGTGGGAGTGGCGAGCAGTTTCACCGCCGCCCGGCGCACCGCGCTGATCGAGGAGCTCGCTCCCTATCGGAAGAACGCGCTGGACGATCATCCCTGGCGGGAATGGGCCGATGCCGTGGCTCAGGCGGAGTCCGGCGCGACGATGCCCGGTGGGGTGAGTCGCTGGAGTGGCGGCAAGGATCTGTCCTGGGAGGCGCTGCGCCCGGAACTCGTGGCCGAGGTCAGGTACGAGCACTTGCAATCCGGCCGGTTCCGGCACGGCGGGCGGCTGGCTCGGTTCCGCGCCGACCGCACCCCCGATTCGTGCACCTACGCCCAGCTCGACGAGGCGGCACCCGCCGAACTGCGCGAGATCTTCGGCTCCCCGGTGACGAAATGAGCGAATCCGTCGATATCGAAGTCGCCGGCCGGGTGCTCAGCATCAGCAACCCCTCGAAGGTGTACTTCGCCCGCCGCGGCGAGACCAAACTGGATCTGGTCCGCTACTACCAGCAGGTCGCCGAGCCGTTCCTCCGCGTCAACGGCGGGCGGCCGCTGCTGCTGGAACGCTATCCCGACGGCGCATCGGGAAAATCCTGGTTCCAGAAGCGGGTGCCGAAATCGGCCCCGGACTGGCTGCACACGGTCGAGGTCTCCACCCCGAACGGCACGACCAGCGATGCTCTGGTGGCGCACGATATGGCCCATGTGCTGTGGGCGGTGAACCAGGGGTGCCTCGGCTTCCATGTCTGGCCGAACACCGCCGCTGATCTACGGATCGCCGACCAGCTCCGGATCGACCTCGATCCCTCCCCGGGAATCGGATTCGACGAGTTGCGCGCGGCCGCCGTACACACCCGGGAACTGTGCTCCGAACTCGGTATCGAAACCTGGGTGAAAACCTCCGGCTCGCGCGGCCTGCACCTCTATATCGCGCTGGAACCACGCTGGGACGGCTACGAGGTGCGCGCCGCGGCCGTCGCGCTGGCCCGCGAGCTGGAACGCCGACATCCCGACGACATCACCGCGCACTGGTGGAAAGAGGAACGGGGCCGGCGGGTCTTCGTGGATTACAACCAGAATGCCCCGCACAAAACGGTGTTCGGCGCATGGTGTGTGCGGCCCAAGGTCGGCGCACAGGTGTCCACGCCGCTGACCTGGTCCGAACTCGATGCCGTGGTTCCCGAAGAGCTCACGATCGCGACGGTTCCCGCCCGCCTCGCCGAGCACGGCGATCCCTGGGAGAATCGCCCGCCGCAGACCATCGAACCGCTGCTGCGGATGTCGGAACGCGATCTGGCGTCGGGCCTCATGGACGCGCCCTGGCCGCCCCAGTACCCGAAGATGCCGAACGAGCCGCCACGAGTGCAGCCCAGTCGGGCACGCAAGCCGGACCCGGCCGAATAGGTCCGCACGACGAGGGGGTGAGGCCTCACGAGGACCAGAGAACCCATGCGCCGTTCTCACAGACGAGTGCGTATCCGCCGGAGGTGCGGGCGGTCACGTTCGTGCCGCCGGTGCAACTCCCTCCTTCCTCGCGTACGGCCTCGCCCACCCGGTACGGGCCCGACCACTGGTATCCGGTGACCGAGTCCACCTCGGTCAGGCACAGCAGCGTGCCGCCGTCGGCGGCGGCGCCGACCAGCGCCGGTTCGGGGCAGGCGGTATCGAGCTCGGCAGCGGGCACCGTCGCGGATCCGCTCACCGACGCCGAGGGCGCGGCAGTCGCCGGGGTTCCGGTCGGGCTCGCGCTGTCCGAGGTGGGTGGCGATATCGTCACGGGATCATCCGGCACCTGCGTACCCGTCATATCGCCCACCGCGTCCCCGAAACCGGCGAACACGTCCTCGGCTGTCTCCCTGGGCAGCAGCACGAAGGCGGCCAGCAGCGCCACCTCGAGCACCCCCAGCACCAGCGCGGCAAAGGCCATGAACCGGCCGCGCGGATGCCCGAACGCGATCAGCCCGAAGACGATCGCGACCGGGAAGAGCAGGATCAGGGCCGCCACCAGGGCCACGATCGAATACGGGTTGACTACCGGACGTTCCTCGTAGAAGAACGGGTCATCGGCATATTCACCGAGGTCGCCTCGCTGCCCGGCCCGGCCACGATCGCGCGACGGCTCCTCGTCCCGGTCCGGCGGAATCTCCGGCCAGCGCTCCCCCGCCCGGCGCCGCGAATATGCCATTGACCGATCCCTTCGAGCTGCCGTCGGCGCATCCTCGAACAATGGACTGCGCCCGGCACCCCGAAAGAATAAGCCGGACCGGGTCGGCGGGTCTCGGTAAATCCCCCTGGCCGTGGTCCGGGGCACGGGCCGGACCACGACAGCGTTCAGCTCTCCCGGCGCACCCGGGGCAGTGATTCGGTGACGAGGGTGGTCAGCATATCGACCAGCAGCGCGTGCACCTGGTCACGGGACATCGTGCCGCGGGTGAGCCATTCCCGGCCCGCGACTTTCACCAGACCGCCGTAGGCCCGGACCATCGCCCGCTGCGGCTCCCCTCGGGCCGCGTCGTCGGCCAGGCCGATCATCACCAGCAACCGCTGTGCCGCCGCGTCATCGGCGGCATCGAGGATCTGCTGCACCTCGGGGTCGTCGCCGACTCCCTCGTGACTGGTCACCTTCACCCAGGTACTGCCGTGTTCGGAGATCGTGTCCAGCAACCAGCGCACGCTGGCCTCGACCCGTTCCCGGGTACTGCCGGTGGGTACCGCCAGTTCGTCGGCGCGCGGCAGGGTCACCATCCGGCGGACCACCGCGAGGTAGAGGTCGCGCTTATTGCCGAAATAGTGGTTGATCAGGCCGCGGGCCACCCCGGCGCGGTGCGCCAGTTCCGCGGTGGACACCGCCGCGTAGGGACGCTCACCGAACATCTCGATGGCCTGGGCCAGGATCTGGGCCCGGCGCTCGTCGGGTTCGAGGCGCCGACGCCGCGGCGGCTCGTCCGCCGCGTTTCCGCCGGACCCGGGCAGGCCGGGAGCGGGCGGGCACTGTGCCGCGGCGGCGGCCGAAGGTTCGAGATCAGAGCCCACGCGCGATGAGATCTTTCATCACCTCGTTGCTGCCGGCGAGGATGCGCAGCACCCGGGCGCCGGTGTACAGCTGAGAGATCGGATATTCGGTCATATAGCCGTAGCCGCCGAAGAGTTGCAGGCAGCGGTCCACGACGACACCGAGCTGATCGGTGGACCAGTACTTGGACATGGCCGCCGACTGGATATCGAGCTCACCACGCAGGTGGCGGGTGATGCAGTCGTCGAGGAAGACACGGTTCGTCCGGGCGATGGTCGCGCACTCGGCCAATTCGAACCTGGTGTTCTGCATGGCGAACAGCGGTTTGCCGAAGGCCTCGCGGCCCTTGGTGTACTCGACCGTCAACTCGACGGCGCGTTCCATCATCGCCACCGCCATGATGGCGGTGACCAGCCGCTCCTGTGCCAGTAGCTGCATCATCTGGTAAAAGCCTTGGCCCTCGGCACCGCCCAGCAGATTCGCGGCGGGGACCCGGAGTCCGTCGAAGAACAGTTCGGCGGTGTCCTGCCCCTTGCCGCCGATCTTGGACAGGATCCGGCCGCGGGTGAAACCGGGCGTATCGTCGCCGACTTCGGCGAACAGCAGCGAGACGCCGGCCGCCCCCTTCTCGGGATCGGTCTTGGCGGCGATGATGATGCCGTCGCAGAGCCAGCCGTTGGAGATGAAGATCTTCGACCCGGTGATCACGTACTCGTCGCCTTCGCGGACCGCACGGGTTTTGATCGCCTGCAGATCCGAGCCGGTACCGGGTTCGGTCATCCCGATGGACAGCACCATCTCGCCGCTCGACGCCTTGGGCAGGACTCGGTTCTTGAGCTCCGCGGAACCGAATTCGGCGAGATAGGGCGCGATGATCGAGCTGTGCACCGGGATACCGAGCGCTCCATCGCCGGCCCGGACCTGCTCTTCGATGATCGCGGCCTCGTGCGCGAAGCTGCCGCCGCCACCGCCGAACTCCTCGGCGACCGCCGGGCACAGCAGGCCGAGCTCTCCGGCCCGCCGGTACAGCGCCTTGTCCGGGTGGCCCTGTTCGATGAACTTCTCCTCGTGCGGCACCACTTCCTTCTCGAAGTAGTTGCGCGCGAGTTCCCGTACCGCCTCGACCTCGTCGTCGCTCCATGCGGGGCGTGCCATATCCGCGTCCTCTGCTCGTGATCACCCAGCCCGGCGCCGGGGCACCGGATCGTCGGAACGACTTTCTCGCACTATTGGCGCTATGTCAACGAAGTGGGGGGCGGTGGACGACGGGCAGGACGGCCCGCCTGCGCCCACGCCCGCCGCTCTTGCCACAATGGTGGCCACGCTTTCCCAGCTCACGAAGGAAATTCCCCGTACCGATGTCCGAGCCCGAGCCCAGTATCGATCCCGACGACCTGGCCACCTGTCTGCGCGTACTCGACCAGGCAGGACAGCTGGACCCCGGCCACCCGGACTCGAGCACCGTGCAGCGCGCGGTCGGCCGACTGTTCAAAGAACTCAAACGACAGCGCCGGACCGTCGCCCGGCAGGCCAAAACCGACGCCGATCGTGCCGTCGTGGCCGCCACGGCCACCGGTTCGCCGAACCGAATCGACGACGAGACCGCGGGCATCCCGATCAGTTCGGCCACCAGCGGCGGCTCCGCCGGAACGCTGCTGCGGCCCCGCGGCTGCTATATCTGCAAGGAGAAGTACACCCGCGTCGACGCCTTCTACCACCAGCTGTGCCCGGACTGCGCGGCCCTGAGTCATGCGCGGCGCGATGCCCGCACCGACCTGACCGGCCGCCGCGCCCTGCTCACCGGTGGCCGCGCGAAGATCGGCATGTACATCGCCCTGCGGCTGCTGCGCGACGGCGCGCACACCACCATCACCACGCGATTCCCCAACGATGCGATCCGCCGTTTCGCCGCACAGCCCGACAGCGGCGACTGGCTGCACCGGCTCCGGATCGTGGGAATCGACCTGCGCGACCCCGCCCAAGTGGTGGCGCTGGCAGATGATGTCGCCGCCCAGGGGCCGCTGGATATCCTCATCAACAACGCGGCGCAGACCGTTCGCCGCTCCCCCGGCGCCTACAGCGCCTTGGCCGCCGCCGAATCCGGCCCGCTGCCGGCCGGGCAACTACCCGAGAAGGTCACCTTCGGCCAGACCACCCGGGCCCATCCGACGGCGCTCACCGCTTCCCTCACACCCACCCTGAACGGCGCCGACGTCGCGGAACTCGCGCTCGTGGCGGGGTCGGCCACTCCCGACCGGATCGCTCGCGGCGTGGCCATCGACGCCGGCGGCCTCGTTCCCGATCTCGCGCACACCAACAGCTGGGTGCACACCGTCGGCGACGTCGATCCGACCGAACTGCTGGAAGTGCAGCTGTGCAACTCGGTGGCGCCGTTCATCCTCGTCTCCCGGCTGCGTCCCGCGCTGGCAGCGGCCGCCGCGCGGCGGAAATACGTGGTGAACGTGTCGGCGATGGAGGGCCAGTTCTCCCGCGGCTACAAAGGCCCGGGACATCCGCACACCAATATGGCCAAGGCGGCGCTGAACATGCTCACCCGCACCAGCGCGAACGAGATGTTCACCGTCGACCGCGTCCTCATGACGGCGGTCGATACCGGATGGATCACCGATGAGCGCCCGCACTACACCAAGGTCCGGCTGGCCGAGGAAGGCTTCCACGCGCCCCTCGACCTGGTGGACGGCGCGGCGCGGGTCTACGACCCGATCGTGCGCGGTGAAGCCGGCGAGGACGTGTACGGCTGCTTCCTGAAGGACTACCGGCCGTCTCCGTGGTAAATCCGATGCCGACGGCGGCGCGAGGACATACCCTGGAAGGGTGTGGTACCGGCTGCTCGCCGATCTGATCGCCGCCGTGCATCTGCTGTTCATCGGCTATGTGGTGGCGGGTGGTTTCGTGGCCTGGCGCCTGCCGCGCACCATCTGGTTGCACGGCCTGGCCGCTGCCTGGGGTTTCGGCACGGTGCTGATCGGCTACGACTGCCCGCTGACCTACGGCGAGAACTGGGCCCGGCAGCGCGCCGGGATCAGCGGACTGCCGCCGGAGGGATTCATCGATCATTACCTGACCGGGGTGATCTATCCCGAAAGCATGCTCTTGGAGGTCCGGGTGCTGGTGGCGGCATGCGTGCTGGTGTCGTGGGCCGGTCTCTGGTGGCGTACCCGCCGTGCTCCCGGCGGGGCCGGCGTGGGGATCGCCGGCTGATCGTCCCGGTCGCTCCGGTGACCGTGTGATGAAAATCGCTGTGCCGTCGAGTGACTCGGTGCGCGCCGGCGGCACCGACCAGTACGCTCGGTGCGGTGGACGTGGGCGCACGACTGGTACGTGATTATGAGGACGGGGCAGGCGTCGGCGGGTCCGGCCCGGTCGACTGGCCGGACCCCGGACAGTATCTGGCCGCCACCCTGCCGGTCTGGGGCCTCGCCGCGGGATCGGTGCGGGCCTTCACCGCCGCGGCCGGTCGTTATCGGCAGGCCACCGGTACCGCGCCCATCCGGCACCGGCTGGATCCGGAGCGGATCGCGGCGTCCTTCACCAGCGACCGCCTGCTCCGGATCGACGGCGCACCCGTCGACGGTTTCGCCGATCTCTCCGGCTTCTTTCCCACGTTCGACGGCTGGGTCCGAACCCATGCGAACTATCCGCACCACCGGGCCCGCCTGCTGGCCGCGCTCGAGCTACCCGAGGACGCCCCGGTAGCACTCGCCGAGGCTCAGATGGCCGTGATCCGCGCCGCCGATCTGGAGGAATTGGCGGCGGCCCGCGGCGCGATCGCGGTGCGGGTTCGCGACGAGGCGCAGTGGCGCGCGTCGCCACAGGCCGGCGCGGCCGGGGCGGGACCGCTGGTCGCCCTGGTGGAACGCGCCGACCGATCCCGGTACACCGTGCCGCTGTCCGGCACCCCGTACCAGCCGCTGCAGGGAGTCCGGGTACTGGATCTCACGCGGGTGATCGCCGGCCCGGTGGCAACTCGGGCGCTGGCGCTGCTCGGCGCCGAAGTGCTGCGGGTGGACCCACCGCGGATCCCGGAAATTCCCTGGCAGTTCATCGATACCGGTCAGGGCAAGCATTCCACCCTGTTGGATCTGCGGGCGGCGACCGCGCAGTGGGAAGGACTGCTCGATTCCGCCGATGTGCTGGTCACCGGTTATCGGCCGGGCGCGCTGGAACGACTGGGACTCACCGGGCGGCCGGGCCTGGTGCACGCCCGGGTGAGCGCCTGGGGATTCACCGGCCCGTGGGCGGGCAGACGCGGTTTCGACAGTATCGTGCAGGCCGCGAGCGGGATCGCGGTGATCGAAGGGGCGTCGGCGATGCCCGGTGCGCTGCCCGCGCAAGCCCTCGACCACGCCTCCGGCTATCTTCTCGCGGCCGGCGTCGTCGACGCTCTCGCCGCGCGGTCTGCCGATGGACGCGGTCGCGACGTGCGGGTGTCGTTGGCCCGGACCGCGACCTGGCTGCTCTCCGAACGGGGCCGCACCCCGGATCATCCCGCTCCGGCAGTGCCCGGCTCGCGGGCCACGGTGACGCACGGCCGGATCGTCACCGCGGCACCGGCGCTGGCCGAATTTCCCGACTACCCGTTCCCGGCGACCGGTTACGGACGGGCCGAACCCCACTGGGCGGAGAAACCGGTCGCCGAGCACAGCTGACCGCCACGACGAGCCGACCGGCACACCGCGGGTCAGAGACCGGTGGCGAGCTGGACCACGACCTTGTCCTGGGTGACCTCCTGCACCGTGAGATCCAGGCCCTCGGCCGATCCGGTCTGCCCGACCGGCACGGTGACCTGCTGGCCCGCCACCGTCAACGTGACGAGATTGCCTTCCACCGAGGTGAGCTCGGTATCCACGCCCAATACGCTGATCTGCGCGTTCACTCCTCGATCGAACGTGACGGTGCAGCCGCTGACTTCGCAGCGGCTGGTCGCACCCGACCCGGTCGCAGTGCACGCGGACACCCCGAGCGAGGCGGCGGCAGCGAGCGCGATAACGGCGATCAGCCGTCGAACAGACATGCGGACAGTGTAGGGACCCTCTACCGCGTATCCACCCGAATCGGACGAAACACCCTTACCGCGGGAGGCGGTGGGCGCGAATCTCGCCCAGTGACAGACCACGCCGCCGCCGCGCCAGTGCGCGCAGCGCGCTCGCGTTGACATACCCGACCTCCCGTGCCACCGCACCCACCGTGAGCTCGCCGGCGCGCAACAGCTGCGTCGCCCGGTCGAGCCGGATGTCGTCGGCGAAATCCTTCGGCGACATACCGAGCGCGGCGCGGGTGGCCCGCTGCAGGCTGCGTTCGGCGACGCCGAGTTCGCGGGCGGCGGCGGCGATGAGGAACTGTTCGGAGATATGGTCGCGCACCCAGCGTTCGTATCCCACGATCAGGGGGTTGCCGCGGGCCACCACCTCGGAGATGACATACGGCGCCTGGCTCACCCGGGTTCCGACGGTGAGGTAGCGCATGGCTCGTTCGGCGAGTTCCGGACTGGTCCGGTAAACCAGCGACAGCGCCATATCCATGTGCGACAGCGAAGCTCCCGCCGTCGTGATCCGGTCGCCGTGGCACAGGATGCAGCTCTCGTCCAGCTCGACCTGTGGATAGCGGCCACGGAAACAGGCGCCCAACCACCAGCTGGTCGTCGCCGGGGAGCCGTCCAGCACCCCGGACTCGGCCAGAAAAAAGGTCGCAGTGCAGGCGGCCGCGAGGTGCACGCCGCGGGCGCGGGCCGAACGGATGTGCTCCAGCAAGCACGCGTGCGCGGGGTCGGAGACGAGTTCCACCAGGGGTTCGGGTTCCAGGAGATCCACCGCGGCCACCGCGAGTGCGTCGAATGGTTCGGATACATCACGCAGCGGGGTGGTCGGCACCAGATTTCCGCTCCCCGAACGGACCGACGTGCCCAGCGAGACCATGCGCACATTCCACGGGGCAGGTGGATTCTGCAGCTCCTTGCGCAACGCGTTGGCCGTGCCGAACGCACCGAGAAGCGCACCCAGTCCGAAATCGGCCACACCGTCGACCACCAAAATCCCGACATCCACGCCCGGAGGATACGGCGAGTGCCCCCGGACACGAAACTGATCGGTCCATTTTCCCGCGCGAGCACCGGACGAACACACCGACGGGATGTCGCAAACGCATCGTTTCCTGTCGCGTCTGCCCCTCGGACCCGCCGACTACACCCCGTAGCGTGTGGGCCATGGTTCCGGCGCACCGAGCGACGGCGCCAGTGTTCGTGTGAGTATCGGAAACCGAGAGTGAACGGCCGGCCATGACAACTGCGCAACTTCCCGACGGCGTGGCTCGCTTATCCGACGTCCGCCGCCGCTCTCCGCGAATCTCGCACTCTGTCGAGGAATCCACCAGCAACCACGCCTGACGGAATCCTCTCGCTGTCGGGGGCACCGGCCACCACGCCTGTAGCGCTCAGGTGTGCGACCTGTCCACCGGACTCGATGTACGAAGGCATGGTTGCGGCGCCGAGGGGTGCGCCGCAGCTTTACGTTCGTACACACCCGGCTCGGCGGCCGATCCGTGTGCATACACCTCAACGACCTGTAAGGACTCATCCGCAGCGGCCTCGTTCGCGCAGCGACATGCTTACCGTTGACCCGGATCCCATCGATCGGCGTCGTATCCATCATCGAACGCATGGGCTGCCGCCCAGGGCCCCTGCCGGACCGATCGTCAGCGGACATGAGGTCCCCGCCCCGGTGAAGATCTCATGTACACCTCGCCAGACCGTACTGCGCGAAAACCGAAGAAAGAACCGTAATGACCAGCTCCACCGAAGCCACGCCCGTCCCCGTTACCGGAAAACCACCCACCGCCGGTCTCCGCCCGGGTCTGTTACGAGACCCCTTCGGTTACCTCATGGACGCCAGCGCCCGCCATGACGGCCTGGTCCGGATCGGCCCCGGTCCACTGCACATCTACGCCGTCAGCCATCCCGATTACGTTCGCCGGATGCTGGTCACGAATGCGGCCAACTACCCGAAAGGCTCGATGATGGGTCCGTTCCGGGCCGCATTGGGCAATGGACTGGTTACCAGCGAGGGCGACTATTGGAGGCGGCAACGGCGGCTCATGCAGCCCGCATTCCACAGTGAACAGTTACAGGCCATGGAATCTCACATCACCGGATGTGCCGCGCGCGCGGTCGAGCGCTGGCGTCGCGCTGCCGGACAGGGAAACCCGGTCGACATCCTGGACGAAGGGATCCGGCTCAACGTCGAGATCGTGCTCGGCACACTGTTCAGCACCTCGATCGACGCTCCGCGCGCCGAGCGTCTGCGCGCACTCACCTCCCGGGTATTCGTCGGGCTGGCGTCGAAGGTGTGGACCTTCTTCATCCCCGACGGTCTTCCGCTGCCGGGGGCGAATGCTTATCGGCGTGCCGTCGCCGAGCTCGATACAGAGATCTACCGGATCATCGCCGAACGACGGGCCGCCGACGACCGCCCCCGAGACCTCCTGGGCCTTCTGCTCGCCGCCGAGGATGCCGACAGCGGTGAGCGGATGAGCGATCTCCAACTCCGGGACGAGATCTTCACCCTGTTCATGGCGGGCTATGAAACCACCGCCACCGGAACAACCTGGATCGCCTACGAACTCGCCCGTCACCCCGAAATCGCCGACGCCATGGTCGGCGAACTCGACCGGGTCGGTGTGGACGGGCTGCCCGCCTTCGCCGACCTTCCCCGGCTCGAGTACCAGCGCCGTGTCATCGATGAGGCGTTCCGCCTCCATCCACCGTTCCCGATCTGGTTTCGCGGCACCATCGAGGCCGACACCGTCGGGCCGTACCGGCTGCCGAAAAATGCGAAGATCGTCCTCAACCCACATATCACCCATCGCGACCCGCGGTTCTGGAACGATCCCGAAACGTTCGACCCCGACAGGTTCACTCCTGAGCGCTTCGACTCCACAGCTCGGCTGGCCTACTACCCGTTCGGCAAAGGCAGCCGGATATGCATCGGAGAGCGTCTGGCGGTCACCATCACCCAGACGGTGGTGACCGCACTGGTTCGCAACTTCGAGTTCACGATATCGGACGGCTTCGAGGTGATCCCGCGGTATGTGGTCACCTGCCAGCCCAAGGGGGGTCTACCGCTCGTACTGCGGGAACGCTGAGTGGACGGATACACCAGCACGCGCGACCTACTCCGCGGCCGCGGCCGACCGCCCGGCGGGCTCGGTAGTCCGCGCGGATATCTCCTGTTCGAGGGGTCTGCTGCGGGCACTCGAGAACAGGCGCCGAATATGCCGCACACATCAGAATTCTCGACCTCGATCCGGCACGAACAGGATCGCCTGGCATAGGATTCACAATGACGAATGCCGGTTACCATTCGGCATAAATCCCGGAGAGCAATCTAGGAACACGGTTATATGTACGGCAACGCGCTTCGGTCGCGTGCTCCCTATTCCCTCCCGAACCCGCACGACCGCATCCTTCGGTCGGGTCGTGCGGGACTCCGGCCCGGAAAGGCCCCGCGGCGGCGCAGGATCTCGGGTTCATGATGCGAATCAACAGGCGCGGCGTGCTGACGCTTGCCGCCGGCATCGCCGCCGGCCTGGCTACGAACGGCTGTTCCGGCGTTACGACCCGAGTCCGGCTGGGCACCGCACAGCCCGGTGGTCAGTTCCACGAATTCGCCAGCGCACTCGCGGCAGCGGCGGCGGAGCACAGCACGATAAGGATCGACCCGGTCGTCACCGAAGGATCGCTCACGAATCTGCGCCTCTTGGCGGACGGTGAGATCGATGCCGCACTCACACTCGGCGACGCGGTCCGCCCCGATGATCGCGCTCGTGCGATCGGACGTGTGTACGAATGCTATATCCAAGTCGCGGTCCGGCCCGACAGCCAGGTTCGGCAATTGCAGGACCTGCGCGGCCGGCGGGTCGACTTGGGATTGATCGGGTCCGGCTCAGCCGCGACCGGTGAACACCTGCTGCGGACCGCCGGTCTCACGCCCGGGCTAGATGTGGCCATCGAGCACCGGAACCTTTCCACAGCGATGCAGGCCCTACAACGCGGGCAGATCGATGCCATCCTGTGGGGCGACGAGGTTCCCACCCCGGTATTCGCTCCGCCGATGCGGCTGCGCCTGCTCGACCTCGCCGAATGGGTGGCACCGATGTACGACCGGTCCGGCTACCCGTACGACGGGCTCACCGTTCCCACGAATACCTATCCGGGATCCACAGCAGTGGACACGGTCGGCGTACCGACCCTGCTCCTGGCCGCGCCCGACCTGGCCGACCATGCCGTAACCGAAATCGCCGAGCTCCTGATCAACCAAGGTGACCTGCTCGTCCCCTCACAAACCATCGGCTTCCAATTCCTGGACCGACGCTGGCTGGTCGGCACCGGCCGGGTACCGCTGCACTCCGCCGCGGCAGCCTATTACCGCGCCGGACACGGATGATCAATGCTTCTCCTATGTCGCCCACACCGGCACACGGACAACTATCCTGAGGCCGCGCGGTTGCACCGACTCGACGGACAGCTCGCCGCCGTGCTGCGTCGCCAGGGCAGCCGCGATCGAAAGGCCCAGCCCGGTCCCGCCGGCCGATGCCGACGCACCGCGAAAGAAACGGTTCACCAACTGATCCAACTCGGCAGGCGAAACCCCTAGCCCATCGTCGGCCACCGCTATCTCCACACATTTCTGCACGGTCTCGATGGTGACCCGGGTGGCCGCACCGACGCCCGCGTACCGGGAGGCGTTGCTCAGCACGACATCCAGAATCTGGTCCAGCACTTGACCCGGTATCGCGGCAACCAGATCGTCCGGCACCGGCGAGGTGCCGAGGTTCAGAGTCATGTCGGCTGCTTCGAAGGCGGGTTGCCATTCGTCCACCCGATCGGCCACCACATGGCGGACCACGCATTCCCTCGGCCAATCACCATCCGGATGAGCGGCAGCGAAGCCCGTCGGAGTCTCGGCGACCGCCAACCGGAGCAGGCCGTCCAGCACCGACGAGAGCCGGTCCACTTGATAACTCGTGCGGCGATAGGCGGCGGCGCCCTCTTCCGGGATGAACCGTTCCAGCGATTCGAGCCGGATCGCCAAGGCCGCCAGCGGGTTCCGGATGGCGTGTGCGGTATCGGCGACCAACTGTCGCTGGGCGTCCACCGATTCGGTCACCGCCAGGGCCATCGAATCGAACGACTGCGCGAGCGTCCGGACCTCCGGCGGCCCACTGTAGTGCCGCTGCATCGCCCCCGAAGTCACCGTGGCAGCCGGTTTCGGCAGCGAGGCGGTCAAGCGCCGCACCGAGTTGGACAACCGCATCAGCGGGCCGAGTATCCAACGACTGAGCAGTACCGCCGCGACGGCGAACACTGCCAGCGCGGTCCAGGACAGGACCGTGATGATGGCCAGTCCGTCCTCGATGTCCTCGATCGCCTCGTCGGTGGAGGCCTCGATGAGCACCGCGCCCTCGATCCGCACACCTCGGCCCACGGGAAGCGCGATCAGCATCGTCTCCGGATCCCACGGACGCAGCCGGTGCGGGGGTTGCCGAGCGTGCCGGTTCCGACGCGCCTCGGTCAGCATCGCTATCACCGCTGGATCGTCCGACGGCACTCCCGTGTTCGCCACTTCGCGGCCCGCCGCGTCGACGACCATCACAGAGTCGCCGTAGAGGTCGTGATAGCGCCGCATGGCCAGAACCAACGACTCGATGTTTCCGGTCGTCATCGCCTCGGCGGCGAGATCAGCGAACCATTCCGCATCGACGTACCGGCTGAACCACAGCTCCTGAGTTCGCCCGGTCGCCGACGACGCCCCCAGCGGGAAGGCCAGTCCGGCGACCGTCAGCGCGGCCATGACCACCAGGATCGCCACTAGGCGGTTGCGCATGCCCACCGGCACTCACGAACCCCACCGGTACCCGAATCCCCGGATCGTGGTGATAAGCCCCGGACGACCCAATTTGCCACGCAGGGTGGAGATGTGCACGTCCAGTGACCGGGAGACCGCCAGAAACGCATCACCCCATACCTGGTCCATCAACATCTCCCTGCTCACCGCGCAGCCGGGACGGCTGACCAGCACCTCCACCAGTTCGAATTCCTTCTGAGTGAGATCGACTGGGAGATCGGCGACCGTCACCTCCCGCGCGCCGAGATCCACGCGGACATCGCCGGTGACGACGACCCGGTCGGCCCCGGCATGGTCGATGGGATTGACTCGCCGGACCACAGCCTCGAGACGAGCGATCAACTCGGCGACCCTCGGTGGCTTCACCAGGTAGTCGTCGGCGCCGATACGCAGCCCCCGCACGACGCTGCGTTCATCGTCGCGCGCGGTCAGGATGACCACCGGAACCGAACTCACCTCGCGCAGCTTGCGCAGGACATCCAGCCCGTCACCGTCGGGCAGGCCGAGATCCAGAATCACCGCGTCGTAGCGTCGGTGCCCGAGCAAGAGGTCCGCCCCGCGGGTCTTGCGCTCCGCGCGATAGCCGTATTCTCCGAGCACCTCGACCAGCGCGTCGCCGACGTCGTCATCGTCCTCGACCACGCCGAGTCGAATTCTCCGGCCTTCCGGCGATTCGATATCGGCCACCGGCGGGGCCGTCATTGCGCTGTTCTCCCCGCCTGTCGCGTCTCCGGTCACGAACACATACTCCTTCAGGCCGGAACAAGTCGGCGTCGAACCAATCGAATGCACCGGCGCCCGTCCGCCCCGAACTGGGTTACCCGGAAACCGGCCGACCCCATAGATCGCCGCGGCCGCGCGGACGGTGGGCCGCAGAGGGCGCGACGAATGCGGATCCGTCGATCAGTCTGCACCATCGAATCCCTCACCGCGCTCTCATTTCGAGGCTGTTTCCAGATTTTACCGCCGCTTGACATCGCCGTACCGGGAGAAAGTTGCGGATCGCGCGATCATGGCGGCGCGGCTTGATCGATAGCGTCCCGTCCGAGCGAATCACTCACCGGCAGTACGGTACTCGACGAACAAAGGCATCCCGAGGGATAAGAGGTCAGCCGCGTGTAAATCTCGGTGCCACTCATGGCTGATCCCATCAGCATGCCACGCCGGAGGGGACGGCCGGCTCGGACACCGTGGCCCGCGAGTTCATCCCGCAGCCGATTCACCGACCCGTCCGGACTTTCGGAATATTTCGGCGATCAATAGGCATCCCACTGCGACTGCGATATTCTGTACTGTTCGCGACACGGCTGGACCTCTCAGGTGGGTGCCGGCCGATTCAGTTGAAATCGAGGAGCGCAGCGATCCATGTTCGGCACCGCTGCCCAGGCAACGATGTTCACGCGCCGCCGAATGCTCCACCTCGCCGTTGCGACCGTGACTGTCGCGGCGGCAGGTTGCGGTTCGACCGCACCGCACCGCATCCGGCTCGGCTCCGGACTCGCCGGCGGGCTGTTCCACGAATTCGGAAACACACTGGCCGAGGCAGCCGGCCGCTCCCCAACGGTCCGGATAACCCCGGTGCCCACCGCCGGTTCGGTGACGAATCTCGACCTGCTCGAGAACGGAACCATCGACGCGGCCCTCACTCTGGGAGATACCGCCGTCGCCATCGGTACCCGGGGGCTGGCAGTCGGCCGACTGTACGAGAGCTACATACACCTGGCTGTTCACATCGACAGTCCGGTCCGGCACATAGGCGATCTGCGGGGAACTCGGGTGGATGTGGGCGTGGCCGGATCGGGCGCCGCTCTCACCGCGGAGCGGTTGTTTCGCACCGCCGGCCTCGACCCCGGTACAGATATCACGGTGCACCATCGCGAGTTGGCCGAAGCCGCCGAGGCGCTCCGGTCCCGGACCGTCGACGCGATCCTGTGGGGCGCCGGTGTCCCGACCCCCGGAGTCGCGGTACCCGGATCCATCCGGCTTCTCGACCTCGGGCCGTGGGTGCAACCGATGCGGGAACGGTTCGGTTACCCCTACGATCGGGTACCGGTCGCCGCGAACACATATCCCGGAGTCGCCGGGTTCGAGACCGTCGGGGTGCCGGTGTTGATGCTCGTCGCCCCCGATATCGCCGACCGCATCGTCGTCGCCCTCGCCGAGCTCTTCCTGCACCACAGCGGTGAGCTCGTTCCCGAACGCGCACGCGGTTTCCAGTTCTTCGACCGACGCTGGCTGGTGAGCACCGGGAATATTCCGCTACATCCCGCCGCAGCCGCTTACTACCGAAGTCAGCACAACTGATCACCGGCATCGATCGGTGACGAGCGCGACCAGCGCCGGGCATGGCCGCAGGCCGCCGGGACCGATGCCGTAGGTGTTCGCCCCCGGCAGCGCGGTCAGCGTCACACCGATCGCGACCAGTCTCGCGGGTGCACGCGACTACCGCCGCTCGTCCCGGCGCCGGATCACCCGCAGGCCGGCGGCCTCGCCGATTCCCCCGCCGTCTTGCGCGAGCATCATCACGCCCAGGAGCACGAACCCGAGCAGCCACCGGCCTACCGCGCGCCAGAAGCCCGAACGGTGGCCGTCGGTCACGCGGACCACCCGCAACCCGAACAGAAGTTTGCCGACGCTGCCGCGGAACAACACCGTACCGAGCACATGGTTGGCGAACGATACGGCGACAGCGAGTCCGATCACCGCCGGCGCGAAGACCGGCTCACCCAGCGAGTACTGCAGAGCCCCGGCGACCAGGGCGACGCCCGCCAACGGGGACACCAGACAATCGACGATCGCGGCCCAGATCAACCAGCCCTCCCCCGCCTCCGGGGGCACCCACCGCGGGGCAGTACCGCTTCGAGGACTAGAGATTCCGCCGTCATAGCGTGCTGCGTTCACATTTCCGATTCTGACCGACCGCGGGGACGGTACCTACCCGTAGCCCAGAATTTCTGCTGCTGCAGAAGATCAGTGCAGGTAGGGATAAGATCAATGGGAGGTAAAGAGTTCTCGTCCCGGGTCGCGAGGACCCACTCGGAATATTCATTATTACGGTTTCGCGCTGTTCTCCGTGCTCTGTCGGACGTGCCCATTCACTTCTCAGGAGGTCCGGTGTCCCAGCCCGGGCAGCCGAATCCGCTGCCCACCGGCCGGTCATCCCATGCCAGAGCAGCAGTCGTATACACCGCAGGGACAGCCGTATCCGGCGGCGGGTCATCAGCCGTATCCCCCCGGCCCACAATGGGTGCCGCCGCCCCCACGCTCGAGTCGCGGCGAGATCATTGCGCTGGTCGTGGTACTCGTTGCCGTGCTGCTGGGCAGCGGTGGTGTCGGTGCGTACTTCCTGTTCGGCGCCGACGCTTCCGAAGACGGTCCGGTGGTGGACGCCTCGCACGACCTCAGGGATGCACCCATGGGATGCGGACTTTTCACCGAGGCCGAGATCACGCCCTCGATCCCGGGCCGATTCACCACCGAGCCGACCGCCATCGTCGGTGGCAACAAAGACTACGAAAACTCGGCCCAGTGCATGTATTCCAATCAGGGGATCGCCACCGGTTCCCTTCCCGTCGCATTCCTCAGTGTTACCACTCGCCTGCACAAAGCCGATGCCCGCGAGTCCGGGGTCGACAAGGCGAATGACGCCCTGCACAGTAAGACGGGCTAGCCCGTCGGTGTCCCGGGGGCCGACGACGACAAATTCCGTGAATTCGACAGCAGCCGCGGCCGGGTGATCGCAGCCGAGATCTCCGTTCTCTACCGCAATGTCGTCATCACCATGCACGACACCCACTACACGCTCGGCGAGAAGCAAATCACCCAGCCATTGCTGGCCATGTCCATCGTGGCGTCGGACAAGCTGTCACCGGCGACCTCAGCCGTCCCGGCCGAGGTACGTGGTTCTATCGGCGATCTGTGACGTCACCGATCGGCGTATGCCAGCGTCGGCCGCGATCGGAAGAACTCCGTATCGGCGAATTTTGAGGTCGTGATGTTGGTTGCGGTGCAAGGATGTGTGTGTGTGTGTTTCATCCCCGAACCTTTCGGGAATCCGGGCACGGCCATGGATGTCGGTGGCTCATGGCAGTGTCAGCCACTGTGACTGCTCCAGCTGATAACGACGTCTGGTTTCATGACCATGGACTGCGTTTCCCGACCTTGGTCGCGATCAACGAACCGGGGACATCGTGAACACCACGACCGGTGGCCTCGGCTGGATGTACGACAGGGATCTGCCGCTGCACAACCTCACCTTCGCGCGTCAGATCAACGCGCGAGAGCTATTGGAGCGGATGGGCGTCGACCAGAACACGATGGCGATGCGCGAGCAGGATCACTTCCACTACGAGCTGGGCGGCCATCTCTACACAGACGACGGATATGTGGTCAGCGCAGGGCATTACCGAAGCTGGGCCTGGGCGTGGGAGCACGGCAGTTGGAAAGGCATCGAGGACCGCGGACTGGTGCCGCGCGCCTCGATCGGAACCGCGGCACTGGAGCTGCCCGCCAGCGAGAAACCGGGAGCGGTGTTCCGGTACGCCGAGGACGGCCGCCTCACCACCGGACTCGGCACCACCGACAGCAGCCTCGCACGGACAGGCAGCGACCCGCACCGCTTCGACACCGAGATCCAGGCCCTCGGCGCTCGACCCGAAGAATACGAATACGGCCCCCGGGGGTCCCTTGGAATGTTCTACAGGCTTGCAGAGAACCTCGGCGTCGGGCTGCCTCTGGATGACCTCAACGACCGTCCCGTCCTCAGCGGCCGGCTCCTGCCCCCCAGCCTCGCGGTAACTGCCGAGTCACTCAATACACGCGCCGCCTTTCCTCGCCTCGGAAGCACAGGACGGTCAGCCGACTCCCTGGAAGGTTTCGATCATCTGGATCAGCAGCGCGCGTTGAGCTTCGTTCCGATCAGCGTGACTTCCTCCCGGATGCTCCTGGAACCCGGCTGGCAACGGCGTCACTTTTCGTCGTCACGATAGGTCTTGTCCGGCGTCACGCGATGCCAGAGTTCGTTGATAAACGACTCCAGAATTCACTGCCGCACCACGTACGGGATGAAAGCTCGCCGGGACAGGTCTGGCTTCGGTCGCGAAAACTGGAGCCAGTCGGTCGCGAATCTGGGCATCGGTTGGAATCGTTGCCGCGAGTTCCTGATCGCGAATTTCGGCACCACCGGACCGAGGTGTCGGTCGGGTGATGCCGGGGCGGTGAAGCACGCCTATCTGCCGACCGTACCCACGCGGTCATGTCCGGTTCACCAACACGAGCCGCTGTACTGCAAGCTCTCTCGATCCGTGTTCCGCAACCGAGAGCTCGATGTCTGTCGACAGGTCAGAAATCGGGAATGGTCCGTAGCCCGGCCAGGGCGGCAGGCGCATGATCGGGATCGAACGACCAACCCGGCATCCCACCCCATGAAATGGAAAGCCGCAAGTAATCGACCAGCGAAATGTCCGGCCGAGCGTCTACTCCCCAGATAACGGGATCGGCCACACGCTGGGTCAACGTGATGTAGTGGGTGGATCCGCTGATGTTTGCCTTGTGTAGCTCGTCGGGTGCGAAGTCGAAGTCGAATCCGTCCAAGATGAGCGCGGAATCCTCCTCCCGTTGCTCGCGGTACTCGTCCCAGGCCAATCCCAGCCGCAGAACCGGCGGGATGACCAGTGGATCGGGGGTCTCGTCGGCGCCCGCTCCGGGGGAGCCACAGCTCTGCCCCGGGCCCGGAGAGTCCTCATACCACAGGTCCAACGCTGGACAGTCGCCCATGAACGAGACTTCTCCGACGTATCGCAGGCAGGCATCGAGGGCTATTGGAAATGTGCCGATTTCGCCGGCGACCAGGTCGAGCTCCGCGTGATCCTCAGAGGTGGGTGGCTCCAGAACGGAGCCGGCCGGAACCAGCCCGAGATCGGTTAGTTGCTCAGCAAGACGCGAAACGTGTCTCGCGACCCGTTGCATTGTCTCCCTCGCCACAGCCGTGCAGTCTTCGAACAGACCGTCAGGAATCGGGCCAACGCGTCGAAGATCCTCCCATACGCCCTCATGGTCGCCACCGACGTATCGCTTCACGTATGTAACCACGCGGATAGCGTGCCCAACTCCGGTCACGACCGCAGTCCCAGCGGCGAGAACCAACCTCGAGCACCGCACTCACCTCCGCCATCTCGGCAGGAAGCCAGGCCGGACCCGGCGCAGACAACGGCGATGTCCGAATTCGCGATCACAGACATCCTCGTTCCACAGCTGGTGTCGAGCTTCGCGACCAACCGCCGCCGAGATCCACGATCGGAATCACAGGTAGGTCAACCCGATCCGGGCTGCCATCGGTCGCGCTGCGCCGGGTTCTTCGGTGGGTTCGGCCCTGCCTGCCTCGGCTACCGTCCGGGCGGAGAACCGGCGCGCCCCGCTGATGGACGGTAGTCGCTTCGGCGTGGCAGACCGAAGCAAGGCAAGCCGGCCGCGCCGGGTCCAACCCGTGTACCCAGGTCAGCACCGACGATTTCGTCGAGCAGCGCCACCGCACGCTCGGCGGAGCCGAGACCTTCCGCTGTCCGGTCGAGGCTGCCGAGCCGGACCGCCTGGTCGGCCATGGCCAGCCGGCCCGATGCTTCCGTCCCCACTCGGGACGGCACGAACTGGTCGGCGCAGTGGCGTCCTCGGCGAGGGCCACGGCGCCGTCACCACCAGCAGAGGCACCCGGGTCCGTCATGCCCGAGTCTCCTCCGGGTCGACCGGCACCCCTCACACACCGGGATCCCCTCCCGCGGAATCCCACACGACACCCACCGTGCGATCTACCCGCGACTTTCCTTCCTCAGCGGGACGCTCCTCCTGGGCACGCGGCTCGCGCACGCGCCGTTCGTAATCCACCAGGCGCAGCCAGACACCCATCGCCGTGGCGTACACCTGTACCTGCCCACCGACATTCTTCAACACCCAACTGCGAGCACACATACTGTTGCCCGCGGTCTCGTATTCCTCGACACCGAGCGCGAACCCGCCGATCGGGACCTGCGCGGCCAGTGTCCGGAGTGTCCCCACACCGTCAGGTCCGTGGTATTCCTGAAACTTTCGTCCTTTCAACGTCCGCTCTACCTGTTGCCGGGTATACCCCGGCCGCTCCGTCCCGTTCTTTTGCAGAGCGTCCCGGTCGACCACCTCGTCGGGCAACACCGCTACCGACCTCTCTACAGAGACATCCGCACGCTCCCGTGTACCGGCACCCGAGACCACAGCGGACGACGCCGCCGAGCGGTCGTCATCCCCTGTGGTGTCAGGTACGCGTTTCCGCACGGTCATGTCATCGCGACCGGCCGATACAGCAGCCAGCACGTCGGTTGTGTGCACCGCAACCGTGCTGGTCACCGGATCGGATCCGGTTCCGTCGAAAACGACCGCACCGGGCCCCGGCTCCCCGGTCGGTCCGCTTCCTTCCGCCGTCCGGTCCGCAGCACCCCGGTCCGCGACCTTCGGAGGCATGGGGTCGCCGGGCTCGGAGTCACTTCCTCGGGCGTTGTCCGCAAGGCGTTGGTACTCCTCGGTCACGGCTCTTCCGTGGGCACGGACCGCCGGCTGCCCCGCGTCCGACCCGGTACGCATGAGCTCGATCAAGGCCAGGGCTTCCTCCAGCGTCGTGGGCTCGCCCGGCGTGGCAGCCTGTTGCCCCCGCGCTTCCTTGGCAAGCTGCGCCTTGTCCCCATTGGCCGCGGTCCGGCCTCGCCGCGCGATGAGATCGGCCACACCGTCCGGCTGCTCGAGCCTGTCGCCCACGGCGGTCACGGCATCGCGCATCGTGTACAGGAACGCCAATTCCGACAAAGCTTCGACCAATTCGGGAGATCCGGCGTCGATATCGAAATGGAATACCCCGGGGTTGTAGTCGAGGCCGTTCAACTCGTTGGCTGCCGCCACGATCCGCATCTGCTCGACGAGGTAGGCAGGCAGGATCACGGTGTGGTTGGCGTTCAGGTTGCGGATCCGGTCCGTCAGGTCGTTGAAGTACCCGGCAGCATCCCAACCCTCACACGAGGGCCGGTACGGTTCCAGGATCTCGAAGGCGACACCGTTCCGGAAGACCAGGAAGGCGCCCATCGGCCGGTTGGGCCGGCATTCGGTGCACCTACCGCGTGCTGTGTGCGCACCACCGTGGGCGGCGCAGCCGAAGTAGAAGTCGAGGTCTGGGCGGACAGCGGCCAGGTTCCTCACGTGCGTGAGGAACCCTTCCGTTTCGATGGCGATTTCGTCTTTGATCTTGATGGCCGGTCGCGGAATGCCCTTCGACTCCATGAACAACTGCACGCGCGTGGGATAGGCGAGCGCAGGCAGGGAAGGTACCTTGGTCCGTCCCTCGAACAGGAACGATGATGGATTGCCGAGGCGTTCGAGATCCTCATACAGCTCGTGTGCCCGGTCGACGAGCAGAATGATATGGGCCCGACCGGCGAACACCTTGTAGAAAAGGCCTGCCTGGGCTGCGCCGAGTAGCTCGTGCATCGGTGCGTCCGCGGGCAGGATGGTGATCACAGCGTCGTCGGTGACCACCAGTTGAGCCGCTTCGGAGGCATAGGGCCCGACAAATTCGGCTTCATTGTATTTTCCGTCGGCCACATCGCATTCGACTGCGGCTTCGAAGGGGTTCGGGCCCCCCTCGTGCACCGACTCGATGAAGAAGCCCTTCTCCTTCAGTTGCTCCCGTGTCGGCGCCGACGCACCGAGCATGTATGCGACCTCGGCGATCTGGTCGTCCAGCATCTGCTGTGTGCGGGTGTCAACATCCGCGTGACGCTGCCGGATCATCTCCTCGTACTCGGGCTTCTTGCCTTCGGCCCACCGCCAGGTCTCCTCCGTCAGCGCGGCGTCGTCCACCGCATGGTGATAGGCCTGTTCGGTCAGCTGGATCGCTTCGTCGATGAGCTCTGTGCGCGCACCGCTCTCACCCAGAACCCCACCCGCACGCCGGACGAGGCTGTACAGCACCTGGAGCGCGTTCGCCGTGACATCGCCGGTCTCGAGCGCTGCCTTCGGCCTTGCCTTCAGGTTGGCCGAAAGCAGTCCCTCGAAAAACTTTTCGGCCTCGATCGACAGGTTCGGTCCGGAATCATCCAGCTCCGCGCCCGCCTCCAGTTCGTCCAGGGCCGCCGCCAGCTGCACGGTCACGGCGCTTCGATTCTTCCCTTTCTTGAAGTACGGGTCGACCACTTTCAGCTTCACCTGCTGCTTCCACAGCACCGGGCCGTCCGCCCAGGCAGGATTCGGTCTCAGCAAATGCTCGACCTGTTCCTCCTGCATATTCTGACTACGAACCACATGGGCATCCATCACCGCCCACTGGTCACGTGACATTCCGTCCGCAGCCGACGGCACGAACTTCAGGAAATCGAGCATCGTCTCGGCGTCGGTCGCATCACGCACGGCGGGAAGATGCCAGCCGTACCATCCACCGGGCAGCTGCGGGTCGAATTCCCAACGCGGGCCGAAAGCATCCGCCTGCTCACGAAGCTGCGGATTGCCGCGCAACAACGCCTCGAAATCCTCCAACAGACTCACATGGTCCGAGAGTTGCTCCGACATCCTGCGGGCCGTCCAAGCTTCGATCAACTGATACACGACCGGGTGACCGCTGAGCTGTCGCTGACAGGTCCGCAGTACCCCCGGAGACTTTTCGCTGCGCGCCGCCGCCAACATCTCGAATTGTTCAGGCGTCAATCCGTACAGACCTTGCGCCTCCGCGGGCAGAAGTTCGAGCACAACCCGCTCGGGCGCCAGTAGAGCCTCCACTCGAGCCAGTTCTTCTCTCAGCTCAGCGATTCTCGCCCGTAGCTCTTCCCTCAGCCCAGCGATCCTCGCCTGTGTTTCTTCGCGGCGCCCGCCGTCGTAGGATTCCACCGATTCTTTGATCTCTTTCAGCACCCGGAGGCATCCGGCAATCTCCCGGGTGAGCCGATCCCTGGGCTTTTCCAGCTCAGGGACCCTTGCCTGTGTCTCTTTGCGGCGCCCGCCATCCCCGGATTCCACCGATTTTTCGATCTCTTTCAGCACCCGCAGGCATCCGGCAATCTCCCCGGTGAGCCGATCCCTGGGCTTTTCCAGCTCTGCGACCGCCGCCTGCCTTCTGGTGAAGTACTTCACGTGTTCGGACAGCCTCGAATCCTGGATCTTGACCAACCGCTCGTATTCGGCTTCGAGACCCGCCGCGCGCTTCCTTTGCTCCTCCACCGCTGTCCGTACCCTGGACAGCAGGTGCGGCTGATCACTTCCGCGCACCAGCAGATCAGTGCCGTCCGATCGCACGGTGAATGTGCAACGATCGACATGCGGAGCCGGCGGCCCCTCGAGCTCGGCGACTATTGCCGCACCCTCGATCAGCGAGAACACCTCGGTAAACGGCTTCGCGGTCAGTTCGGAACCATCACGATGCCAGCCGAGTTGCCAAGCCTCGAGTTGAGCTACTACCCCCCTACCGACCCAGCCGGCGTCGGTCCGGTGCATCGCCGCAATGAGTGCCGCATCCAGCTCACTGATGTCGGTAAGGTGACCGGCGCTCTCCGCGGTGGCAATCGATTCCGAGACTATCCGGGCGATCCAGGGCAGGTCACGGCGCCGGAGTCCTTGCACTGAACCGACCGCTACTTCGGCCACGACTGAGCCGAGAGTCTTGTGGTCGGCGTCGAGAATCGACACGTTCTTCAGCTCGGACAGTACCCTCTCGGCGGTGGCGAGTACTCGTTGTCTCGACTTGTCCGGCAGGCGATCCACTGCGCCCGAACGGATCCGCTGGACAGCGCGGATCAACGCGCCGATTCCGTTCGCGCGGTGCAGAATCCCTGACATCTCTCGCGGCGGGACTCTCCAGTCGGCGTTCCAGATACCTGCTTCGTTCCGGGTCAACCTATGCCAGGGCAAAGTATCCGATTCCGACAGGAACAGCTCGAGCTGCAATCGCCCGTCCCGGCGGTCGACCACGACCCGCGTCCCCTGGTCCAAACCCTTGGCGATCCAGTCGGTCAGCCAGAGCGGATCCACTTTCCCCTCCCGCACAATTTCTTTCCGGTCGCAGTGCGCTGCGATCAGCTCCGCAACACCGACCGCAACGTCTCGAGACGCCGCAATCACATCCACATCGCTGTCGGGTGCGGCTTCCGCACCGTTCCAGACCATGAATGTCCACGCAAATTCCCGGTCACGAGGGCCGAGGCCGCCTCGTGTACGCCCCTCCTCGACCACCTCGACCTGGTGCGATCGCGCCGTCGACCACGCGGAACCGTCGCCGCCGGAGTCGCTTGCACTCGCCATCGAGCGCGGTGGTGTCGACGACATGTTGCCGGGTCGTCGTCGACCCGCCTCGACGGCGGAAACCAGCGCGTGTTCACCGATCGTCGCGCGCGCACTGTCGGTGCGGATCGATGCGCGAGCCTCCGCGTGCGCCTCCGAAATGTCGAGACGACCGTCGTGGAAAGAGTATCGACTCAACTGGCTTCGCAGCCACTTCCGGAACGTAACAGTCGGGTCTGTACAGGTCGTGTGGAAGGCGTCCAACAGTGCGCTCAGTACCAAAGCCCGCTCGACGAGTAGTTCATGCACACCTTCGGCACGGTCTGCCGAGAGCGCTCGAGCCCAGGCCAGGAATTCGTCCGGCGGTAGGCTCAGCCCGGCGTCCAGCGGCCCTTCCTCGGGCGAGGGCGGGCGCAGCAGATGGGAGACCTCGTGTTCGACGGCAAACCGCACCGCCTGACCGGGCCGCCCGGGATGGAATCCGACATACCGGCCGTAACGGCCGGGGTCCACGAGACGGCCTTTCGTCCTATCCGCGCTGGGCTCGACCCCTTCCCACAGGTCCGCAGTGAAAACGGCATTCAGATACTCGAGGTCGACGGCAAACCGCTCGTTCAGCACTATTTCCAGACCGACCCCGTCGGAGCGCACCATGGCGATGACAGGCCGACCGTTCTCGTCGTCGGGCAACGGTGCGATACCGAAGGCCGTGAGCCCGGTCGCCGGATGCCCGACCAGGCTGTCCCGCAGGGAGTCGACGAATTCCTGCACCAGGTCGTGATCGAGCCCGGGCAGATCGAACCCGAATGTTGAGACGCCGAGCTCGGATGCCAGTTGGGCGGCATACCGCAAATCCTGGTTCGATGGGTCCTCGGGAGCACGATGACCATGCCATCGCGTTGCCGCCCCCAGTAATAATCGGTGCAGAATTCGGTGACAGTCAGTTGCCTGTTCAGGATGTCGTTCGACCATCCGGAACGCTTCGTGCAGCGCAGCTCGCCCACGCAGGGTGCCGTCCGGGAGGAAGCACTGCTCGGACAGCTGCTCGACCTCCTTCCACTCCTGGAATCGAACCTCGTCATCACCGACGATCGTGCCGTTTTCAGCCTCGTAGAATTCCTGGAACGCACCCTCGGCCGCGGCAGCGGCGCGCCAGCGCCCGGTGTAGATCAAGGCGTCACAGAATGCTGCTTCCAGCGCCGCCGGCAGGTCAGCCGGGTCGATCTCGGTGCTGATGCGAATGCGGTCCGCCCACATCCTCCTGTTCCCGTACTCGAAGTCACAGATGGCGGGTTCGCCGTCCGCGGCGGAAACCGCCGGGCTGAAATGGATTTCGGTAAGACCCAACAGATGCCCATACCGAGCGAGCCAGTATTCGACGAGGCGAGCAGTTTCCTCCGCCTTGTCGACCTGCAGAGCCCCGAATCCCGTGAACTGAATTGTGGGGTGGGCATTCGCGAGTCGTTCTGCCACCGCTCTACCCGGTCCATCCAGATCCTTCGGACCGCCGAGGTCGACGAAGTCGGTCTGGTCGATCTCGTCGAGATCCTCGGTGCGCGACTTTCCGCGACGGCCCTCACCTACTGCCATCTTGTTCGAACCACCCGCATCCACGAGATCACGCCGCGACACGGTGCCGTCCTCATCGCGCATCGAGCGACCGGGGGCCGGCGGATCTGGAATATGCTCGCCGACCTCCTGCGACCCCCGCCCGCTCGGCCGGTCGATGAGCACGAACACCCGAACGAACTCGCCGGGTTCGCCCACCACTTCGAGTACACGAACCTGTTGGAAACCGTACTCAGCAGCCACAGACGCGCTGACGGTTCCCCTCGCCGCATCGTCGAGTGACTCTCCGCGGGCGGCTTGCTCGTTGAACGTGTCCAGGTCGGCGCGGTTCTGATCACTGTCCCAAAGACACTGGATCTCATCGACACGCCCACCGAGCGCGTTCAGCAACGATCGCAGCATCTGGTCCTGCTCGCCTTCGACGTCCGCTCCCGCCGACACCCGGTACTCGAGTACCCGGTCCGGGTAGGCGGTCCCACGCACATCGCCGAGACTTCCGGCCCGCTCCCAGAGGTAGTGGACGCGCCGGTCGCCCGGATCACCGAACACGTCGAGGAAAGTTCGGACGGCAGCCCGGCTACCGTCTGCACTGGTGACCTCGATTCGAAGAAGACCGTCCGACAGCCGGATCCGAACTCGCCCGTTCCGGTCGCCGAACAGCTCGGTTAACCATCGCGTGATCCAGACCGGGTCACGGCGCCCTTGCCCGTTGACCGCAATATCGTCATATCCGGCCCGCTCGAGGATGCCCGCCACCTCTTCGAATCCGGCACCGTCGCGCACGCCGATATCGCACAGAACGCCGTCACCGAGCGCCGCATACATGTCGAATCCGGATTCCGCCTCTTCTGGGAATCGACGACTACTGCCCCCACCCGGATCGCTGATGGTGATCACGCCACGCGTATCTCCGCGGTGCAGTATCACTTCCTCGTGTTCTGCGCCCACCGTGACCGCGTGTTCTATGACGGCCCCGAGCATATTGTCCGGAAACGAGGTGCCAGCAAGGATCTGCAGCTGGTGGGTGATTCCCCACCGCGCGAGGTCGTCGCTCACCCCGGACCGATCGACCCCTACTCTGATGCTCCGCTCCCCACGTCGGCCGAAGACATCGATCCGTATTGTGGGCCGGCCGTCGGCCGCCGGCAGTCGCATGTTCAACGACAGCGCGCCGGGCTCGCCGCGCAGTGACACCGTTACCTGCGTCGCCGCGGCGCTCTGAACCATGGCCTCCAGGTCATTGCCGATATCTGTGAACCCGTGCCCCGCCATCAAGTCACGCAGCGGAATCGACGAGCCGCTGAACCAGGTGTGCTGCTCATTGACCTGCCACGGTCGATCCTCGCGATATTCGCAGTCCACGGTGCGCTTCTTACCGTCGAACGGCGTCGCTTCGACGACGACCAGATCGGCGGATCGCCCGTTCGAATCCGGTGCGGCCACCGTGACAGCGACATCCCCGACCTGACTACGCGCCGCAACCACCTCGCTTATCCGTTGCACGGCCGCGGCTGCCTGCTCGGTGGTCAGCCAATCCGGCAGGATGTCGGTGATCACCTGGTCGAGGTTGTCGACGGCCTGTCCCGCCGGGAACATCACATGGCCCGGCCGCTCCGCCGCGACATCGACATCGCTCGCGCTGCTCGGTCCACTCGGTCCGGCAAGTGCTGTGGCAGCGGATTCCGGCGCCGAAGCGGGACGCGACACCAGATCGGTGCCCCCTGGATAATGATTCGGATTCGGTATCCAGTACTGCGACAGCTCGTCCGCTATCCCAGTGTGGCCGGCCGCGCGCCCCCGGAGATCGGGCCACCTCTCCTCTGGGATTTCGAAGCAGCCGGCAATGAATCGCCGGTCGATGCCGCCGGGAAACGACACGATGAACGGAAAAGGGCCCGCCTGTGCGGCGTTTACGAAACCGCCGGGTGCGTCGAACACATAGATCCGGCGCACCGGGCCCGCGCGACCGTAATCCCCCGCAGCACCGAACCACCGGGTCGTGGACGGCCACGACCACTGCCGAGGAAACGGCTCTGGTGTTGTTCCGTGCCAGATTCCTCGCTCGAAAACCTCATCGGGGAGTAGGTCGCTGCCACGGAGCAGTAGACAGTGATCGGTGCGCCAGCCCGCCTGCGGCGAGTGCTGTTCGCCGGCGGCGATATCACCGAGGATATGGGATATGTCGGCGTCGGAGACGTTCCGATCGCTGGGCGCTGCCCCGACCACACAGCGCTCGTCGTCCAGCGACGCGGTCTGCGACAGCCGCACTGCGGTGCCTTCGACCGACCACTCCGATACCAGTCGGCGAGCGATCTCCGACCCCGTTGTGGGCACACCCGAAGCAGCATTCGCACCGGCGGCCGCGACCTCCGACTTGCCGCCGTGCTCCTCATCCGGCACAGCGACCCGCTCGATAACCGTGGGGTCGTGTCCGGGACGCTCATCGCCCGTCCCTCCGGTGTACTCCGCGAGCATCCGCGCCAGCGCGGCGACGGCATCGTGGGCGGGCTGCTCCGGCGGGCCGCCGCGGCGGCCCTCGGGGCCGCGGTGGCCGTCGCCGTCAGGGGCGCGGGTGGCGCGACCGGGGCCACCCGGACCGGAGCGGGGGCCGGGTTCGCCGCCCCGCTGCTCGGCGATGACAGCCGGTGCGACACCGTGCAGAACCCAGTCCGCAGCGGCAGCGGAGTCGGCGGGGATCTCACCGTCGTGCACGCGACGGCGGATGGCCGCCAGCGTCGCGGGCACGTCATCGGCGGCGACGGATGCGCGTACCCGGCGCGTCAGCGTAGCGTCGTGCTCGGCCAGCAAGGCGTTCGCGCGCTGCTCGTGATCCCGCCGGCTCTGGGCCTCGGCCACAGCAGCAGGTCCCAGATCGCGCGGCACCGCCGCCTCGACCCGGCCCAGCTCGTAGTCTCCGAAGCAGGTACCGGCCAGGTCCCAGAGCAGCAGACGATCGCCTCTCACCTCCATCCGGATCGAACGAGGATCATTGGCACCGAACGAATACATCTGCTGCGCTATGGCATCTTCCGCCCGGCGATCGGCCCCTGGATTCAGCCGCTGGTCGCTGAGCATGAGCCGAGCCGCTTGCGCGAAATCGGTGCGCTCAGCGGCGGTATGCCGACCACGTACCACTACGGCGCGCCCAGCCGGGCGGGCCTCGAGGGTCAGCCACTCCCGACCTGCATCGTCGTGCAGGCGCACGCACACCGCGCTATCCGCAGTCTCCACCGACGTCCAGCCGCCCCCGGCGATGTCCGCCGCCCGCCCCAGCATCGCCTGCACCCACATCGCGTCCCCGGGGAACCCGCAATCGCCGACAGCATCGCCCACTCGCTGCAGGGCATACGGGTCTGCCGGTGATCGCGACACACGTATCACCCCGTGCTCGGCCAGCCACGCCCGATGCCCGGCCACCACCGCACCGACTCTGGAGACGAGATCCTCGCTGTCCGGCTCCCCGGCCAGCCGCGTGAGAACGCCCGCGAACTTCTCTGTGAGCAGCGCGAATTCGACACTCGCGGCACCGAGGTCGCGCTGCCGGTCCAGCAGCCGGGCGAGCGCGTCGACCACCGCACCGACAGGCACCACCGCCGCATCGTCGACACCCGCCACCATGCCGAGCAGCTGCCCCGCCCGGTTCAGTACCTCCCCCGCATCGACCGCGCCTGTCGCGGCGTCATCGAGCAGCGCTGCCGCACGGCGCATTTCGTTCCCGAGGTGGTCGATCTCGTCGGCCGGCATCTCCCCCGAACCGCGGGAGGCCGAATCCATGACACGGGCGCGAAGCGATTCTTCGCGGAGGTCGGAGCCGGTGTCGGCGGACGCGTCGGCCCGCGACACCGTCAGGTCGTCACGCGGGTCACCCGGCTCGGTATCCCCGGCGTAGAACTCGGCAAAAGCCTTCCCGGTGATCTCCGCCGCACCGGCGTTCTCGCGCGCCGCGGCGACCATCCAGGCCGCCGGCGGGTAGTGATCGGGGCCGATCGTCACGCCGCCGGGGAACTGCTCCCCGACTCTCATCGCCACGACCAGGTCGCCTGAGTCGTATCCTCGTCCCGCACGACGCACGTACACCCGCCCGCCGAATTCCAGATTCCGGGCGATGTGGTAGCGCTTTTCGTCCATGGTCGGCCGGCCCGCGGCGACGATCGATAGGCCCGAACCCTCCTCCAGCACAACAGTGCCGTCCCAGTCGCAGAACGCGCCGTACGGGAGGTTCCGCCGCCGTCCGATCAGCTCAGCAGCCCGTGCCCGCGGACCCTCGGGCACCTCCACCAATTGGTCGTCCAGCGCCGCGTCGAGCTCAGGATTGACACGACTCACCACGACCGTCACCCGGATCGGCTCCAAATCCTGGGCTCTTTGTGCGGCCTTGTTCTCGAGATCCTTCAGCTGCCGGGCCCCGATCGGGCCCACCGGGCCGACGAAGACCTGCTCGTACCCGGGGGAGCCGACCAATGCGACCGACTGCGTCACACTCGCATGTTCGCCCGGCAGGTCATCGCCGAACACATAGGTCTCGTACGCGGTGCCCCCGGCACTGCGTATCGGCCCCTCCTCTGGATCGTCGTACAGCTCGGCCTTCTGCGCGACGATGAATGTCAGGGCCGGATCACCGGCGAACGCGTCGGCCAGCATGCCGAACACCGCACCGACATCCGGCGCGTCCCGCACATCCGGATCCCCGTCATAGACCAACGCCACCGGCAGACCCTGCGCCCGCAACGCATCGATTCGTTCCCGCACATGCGCCACGACCGCATCGAGATCGGCCGGATCGATTCCGTTGTCGCTGCCCGCGCCGCGTACCGTGATGATCCGCGTGCCCGCCCTGACCAATTGGGCGACCCGCTGCTCCCACACGCCGAGATCAGCCGACAGCTCGATACACCGCGTCGTCGCATCAGCGATCCTGCCGCCCTCAGACGACGATCCGTCCGCAGCCCGATCGTCAGGCCCTCGAAGTCCCCCGCCCGCAGGGTCCTCGAAGCCCGCGCGCATGTCACGAAGCCTGCGGAGGAACGAACCACGATTATCCAACTGGCGGGCACGATCCCGCTGCGCATGCCGATCGAGCCCCGGCAATCCGCGCCGCACACCACCGCCCGACCCCGATCCGGTGGGCGGCTGCGCGGCCATCCCGGCAGAGGCGGCCGTATCCCCGGCCGCCGGGTCTCCGGTTCGGACGGCGCCGTCCGAACCGGTGCTCGCGAGCGACGCGGCCGCATTGCGTCGGAACAGTGCCAGCAGGCCCAACGGTAGAAGCGTATTCCAGCTCTTCAGTCCAGGCTGGAGACCGATACCCTCCGCCCAGGTGTTGCCCTCACGAGTAACAGCACGGTTGTGGAGTTCGTCCCACGAGAGCTCGCAGTCTTCGACGATTTTCTCGTATAACGGCATCTCTGTCGGGTCCGCCATGATCTGCTCGGCAACCCACTGGCGAGCCTGCTCTCGCGTCCAACCGCCGTTCTCCGGATCTTCGAGCGTCTGCGCGTATGCTTCGACTTCCCCGTATCTATTGGGCGGTATACCGAAGCTGTCGCCGAGATCGACATCGAAGATATCGATCTCGCCGTTGCCGGCTTCCAGAATCTCCTGCCGGATCTGGGCGGAGTAGAGAAGCCGCTCCGCGACGGCTGCCAGCCGGTCGACCACTCTCGAGCGCACCCACTCGTCCCGGGACTGGGACGGAGCCCACTTGTCCAATTCGTCACCCGTGATCTCGGTCCCGGGCGCGAAGCGCTGGGCAACAAGAAAAACCAGCTCGCGCGGATCAGAGATTCCATCCTCGATGGTCATCCACCGAGCCCGGAACGGTGATTCCGAATCGGACTCGAATCCGACACCACCGCCCTCGGCCAATCGGGCACGGACTGCCGCGGTCAAAGTCGTCGACAGTGCGATGAGCTCGTTCGCTTCCTCGCCGAGCTCCGTCTCCGCCGGCACACGCCCGTCGATTCCGGCGTAGCTCTCGTCCCAATGCCGGGCGAGCTCCGGGTAGTACCCCTGGAAATGGAAATCGTCGGCATCGTTCAGCTTGTGCTCGAGAATGCTCTCGAGAGCGTCCTCGCGCGACGCGCCCGCAAGGTAGCTCTCGTAGGCGGATCGGGCCAAGCTGTCGAACGACCCGATGTCACCGCCGCCGTCCTGCATTATCTCGTGCCGCACCTGCTCGCCCGCGAAGTCCGCTTCCGCTTCGTGCACGAGCTTTCGGCGCAGTTCCCGCTGCAGCCACTCCATCCTGGCCATTCCGGGCGGCGGTGGTTGCACGGGATCGTCCGAGTGGTACACGGCATGATACAGCTCATGCACCAGGTGGTAGACGGTACGACCTGCCTGGGTGCTGTAATCATCCAGGATCGCGATCTCATCGACGGAATATCTTGCGACGCCCGCCGTGCCGTCTTCGAGCTGCTCGTATTCGATTTGCCACGAATCGTTCGCTCCCCGCACCGTCCGGAGCATCTCCATGGCGAAATCCGAATGCCTCATCAGCTGGTCGACTTTCGACCCCAGGCCGGTCGAGACGCCGGCGCCCGGCGCCAGCGCGCCGAGCGTCGTCATCGTCGCGGCCACACCGATACCCGTTGCCAATCGAAGGAGGTCGCGACGAGGCAGCCCACGCCGTAGCTCCCCCCAGCAGGCAATCGTTTTCGACTGCCATTTCGAAGCACCGGTCTTGCGGCCCGGGCTTCCCGGCGGATGTTTCGCCCGATTGGCCGGGGCCGCGTCCTGCTGCACCAAGTCGTCGTGCGCTGTCCGGCGAACGTATATCCAGCCACCGATATCCAAAGCGGCGACATTGTCCACAGCGCCCGCGATCCCTGTCACGCGATCGGGTTGGGCAACTCCGAACGAGTACCGGCAGAACGTCACTTTCAGGCCGTGCCGGCCGCCCGCGCACAGGGCTTCGAACAGGGCCCGATCCGCTTCCATCGCCGCCAGCAACGCCTCGGCCAGTTCGCCTTGCTTCTCGTTCGCCGCGCCGATGACGAGTATGCCGTCCGGTTCCATCGCGACCCGTGGGGTGATGTAGCGCCGGCCGGACCCGGGGCCCACGCTGTCGAGCCCGTACAGCCAGTCGACGCACCGAAGGACACGCGCATGGGCCAGTTCGTAGCGCCGCCGCATCGCATCGTGAGCGATGGCCTGCTCGAGCGGATTCGTCGAGTCCACGCCTCGATGTTCGGCGTCCAGTACCTCCGGGGTGCGTACTCTCCGGGCGGCGACCGCGACGGCAAGCTTCCCGGCCCCGGCTCCGAGAGGCTCGGCCGACTGCACCAGCTCGTCGATGGCGCGCAGACATTCAGCTCTGCGCGCGTCGGATTCGCTGAGCGATTCGAGGAGCCGGACCTGGGTGAACAGTTCCTCGACGATGCGCCGCGCCGCCGCGAATCTCGCGTCGTCCGGCAACTGTCCGACAAGGTTCAGGCCGTCTTCCAACGCGTTGGCCAGCACATTCGAGGCACCCAGGGCATCCCCCAGTCGCTCACGGGCCGCGTCGAAGCCGGCCTGTTCGTCCTGTTCGGTTCCGCTGCCGCGCGACGATCCCGGCGGCGGACCCGCCTCGAGCCGACCATTGGCAGCGCGCCAGAACTCCCGTACATCGGACGCCGGCTCGGTGGTACGCAACCGCTCGAATGCGACCTCCAGCTCGGTAAGGAAGTGCGTGGCGACCTGGTGCGAGGTGGCGTCGACAGCCGGGGTGACGGCATCTGAGGCGGCGCCGAACGTGAACTGGACAGCGGCCCCGGAAATGCCGGCAGATTCCGAATCGATGCCCACACGGCCGAGACCGTCGCGGATTCGGCCCTGGGCCAGCCGGCGGTCGGCGTCGACCGCGACCGTGCCGCGGACCTGCCACAGGGTGTCACCCATCCCGATGGTCAGTTCCGCGAGAGTGGTTCCGTCACGGTCGACAACACGCACGATGGCATCGCTGCCCACGATCTGCTTATCGAGTCGCACCGCGCTGTCGCCGCAGAAGCCGCGCAGGAAGTTCTCGACCGGGCGGGCGGCTGCGGCGCAGGCCATGCTCCCTCCGACGCGGTCGAACAGCCAGTGGTGGACATCGTCGATCTGTTCGCGGCCGCCGGGTATCCGCCAATATCCGTCGGCGTCCTGGAACAGCACCTCGTTATCGATGATGTGGGCGTGGCCCAGGGTGCTGCGTGCCGGTTCGGGCGAATCGGACGACACGCGAAGAACATCGACGGTCATGCCGGTACGCGCGCCCGCGTCCAGTTCCGGATCGGACGCGATCGCTAGAGCGAGAATGCGCGTCGCATCAGCAGTCGCCGCGGTGCAGACGATACTGGCCCGGTTGCGGGTCGGGTCGTACCACACGCGGTCGGTGACGGGGCGTTCGGCGGGTTCGGGGTCGACGACGAGACTGAGGGCGGTTCCGTCGCGATCGAGTGTCATTGTTCCGTCGGCGGCTTCACCGGTGATCTCGTAGGCGCCGGCCAACACCTGCAGCGCGCCGTCGGGAATGCGGTCGACGATCACGGCCGCACGCCCGGGTATCAGGTCGGCGTGAAGCGCGAGCCCGCGCAGCAGGTCGCGCAGAGTGACGGCATCCGCGATGGGTTTCCGATAGGCCAGGGCGCGCCCGGATTCGGCAGGCAGGAAGTCCGGCCGTTCCTCGGCGACGGACCGCGCCGCACTCGGCATGATCGAGGCGCGCCTCTGCAGCACCGATTCCAGACCGAGCGCCTCGCGGATGAAGTCGCGTAGAACGGTCCGGTCGGGGGCGCCTACGCCGTCCGGCGGCAGCACGCCGGCCAAGAGCAGCTCACGCTCGAGGAAGGCCCGGTCCAGATCGCCGGGCGGTACACCGAACCAGTACGCCATCGGCTTCGCCGCGGCAGCGCGTAACTGGCCCGAGGTGGCCGCGGTGGTGGGGCCGCCGACCTCGAAGCCTGCACCCGTCTCGAGGCATCGCAGCAACACCAGTCCGTCGCCGACAGTGATGGTGAGCTCGCGCTGCCCGGGCGTGCCGATAACGGTGACGGTAGCCGGGCTCCATCGGGCGGTGGTGTCACCGGCGAACTCTCCGGCGGCAGTGAGAACGGGGTCGGCGGAGCAGTCGGGAACGAGCAACGCGGCCGCATCCGGACGTGGCGTGTACAGGGTGAGCGACCGGCGCGGGGTGGGTGCCGGAAGATCGGTGTAGGTGATCGACATCGCGCCCGCGACATCGCGGAGCTCGAGGTACCGGCGATCGGCAGTATCGGTGAGCTCCAGGCTGTCGGCACCGGAGCACAAGGTGCGGAGCGGGGCATGCATATCCCGGCCGATCCGACCCCACAGCGCGTTGTGTACCCCGTCGGCCGGGACACCGCCGCGCCAGCTGAAACCGCGTTCCCGGGCGCCGGGCTCGTCGTCTTCGCGCGCGACGAACCGCGCCGACCAGTCCGGGCCGGCCGCCTCGACGACGAGGGTGCGCGCTCCGGCGCGCCCCCTGATGCGCACCGACAGGTCCAGGTCCGAATCGCCCAGATGATCGTGTGCGACGGCGGCGAGCCAGGATTGCAGGTCTTCGATCGCACTCATCCGGCCGGGACGGCTTCGTGTCCCGCCGACACGACGTCGGCCGGTCGGGGGCTCCCCTCGATCGGGCCAGACGCCTTTCAGGTCACCGAGCCACAGCCACAGCTCGTTCCACCGATCGACGGCATTGCGCGGCACATGCCATCTCCCGCGCATCTCACCGTCCGGGGCGGGCGACAGGACCGGTGTCATCGTGACCGCGACGGCCAGCATCGCGTCGAAGACCTCCACCCGGTCCCGCCGGCTCGCTGCCGCCGCTTCCTGACGGAGACGCAGCAGCGACGGGATGCGTCTGCCCTCCGGAATATCCGACTCCGCCAGGGTCATGCTGCTCCGTGCCGCAAGCTCGGTGAGCCGATCGGAGGCGGTGGTCAGCCGTTCGACGGGGTATTCGCCCCGCACGTGGGACCGGATATCCCGCATCCGTGCGGCCGCCGCCATTTCGTCCGCATAACGCTGGTCCGAATTGTGTTCGGGGCCGGGCCGGGGCTCGGATCCGTCCCCACCAGAGCTCGTCGACCTCAGAGCCGCCAGGACTTCCGCGCGGCGCTCCTCGGCGTGCCGCAGAAGCAGTTCCGCAGCGCACCAGGCGATCACCTGCCGGACCGGATCGTCGGACTCGGGATCGACGTCACCGATGGCGGCAGCGGATTCGGCGGACATCGCGGCGACGGCCCCGGCGAGGGTCTCTGTATCGGTCAGGTGCCTCGCATAGCGAAGGAGCTCGGCGATCCGCGAGATCCGATCGTAGTCACCGGCGTCGACAGGTTCGGTCCCGCGCGAAATCGTCACCGCCCTGTTCAGCTCCACGACCAGCACCTGCGCAGCCCTGAATTCTTTACCGCGCAGCTTCGCGAGCAAGGCCTCGAAGTCGGCGCGGCGCGCCGACTTCTCCCGGTCGGCCGCGACGAGCGCTGACAGATCAGCCACGATCGCCGGCGCGTCCGGCGCGGAGGCACCGGCTCCCATTCGTTGTTCGGCGGCGGACAGAGCGCGATAGAAGTCCTTCACCTCCGACGGCATATCGGCGGCCGCAGGCGTCGTCGGCTCGGCGAAATAGTTGACCCAGCGCGGGCGGCCGGCGGCGACAACCGCCGACTCCAGCCCGCCGGGAGCGTCCGGAGCGGCGGCGTCCGGAGCGGCGGCGTCCGGAGCGGTCTCGGCCGCGCGGAAGGACTCGACAATTTCGTCAGGGGCCCCCGCGCGGCTCGGGTCAGCCGTTGCACCGCCGGGCAGGCCCGATTCGCTTGCCACGCCGGCAACTGAGGTAACTTCCGCGGGCGGGCGGTCGACATCGACGACCTCGGCATGGATGTCGTAGCGGGTAAAGGTCACCTCAGTTCCATCGATGATCCGGCTGACAGTTGACTCCTCCCTCCGCAAGATCCGGATCTCGAGGTCGCGCCGGAGAAGCAATTCATTGGCGTCGAACCTGTTCGACCCGTCACCCACATGGCCGATGAACAATGCGGGAGTGCCGGCCGGGACATCCAAGTGCAAGCGCCAATCGGAACCGGTGTCGATATTCGGGCCCCACTGGCGCAGCGGTCCCAGGCTCGTCGACATATATGTCGGCAACCGATGAACATCACCGGCCGCACACTCGCGGAGCCCGAGCAAATCGATCAGTTCTGAATTAATATCGCGGCCTACACGCATATTTTCGGGCGTCGGCGTGAGCATGAGCATTCCGTCGAGATACTGGATCTGCCGCAAACGCCCTGAACTTACCGATTCGTTGGCGATCTGAGCATTGATTCCTACTTCGTAAAAATCTCGAATATACGGTAGCAGCCCACCGATAACAGCCTCGTTGGGAATTCTTCTCGTCGCCGCACCCCATACTTCGCGACCATATCCGAAGGCTTCTTCGCCGGTATCGAATGTCCGATACCCCCCGCGGAGCGGCTCGTACTCGCGCGGCCAGTTGCCGCTTCGGGTCAAGGTGCCCTCATCCCAATCCCCGTCGGTCCACCAGTACGGCTTCTCGACCAGAATGCTCGCGTATTTCGGCCCGAGCTCCTCATCTACGCTTTCAGCGGCGAATATTCGACCGATTCGTGCAACCAGCACACGGTAGCCGGATTCTTCGTATCGGGATCTCTCATGGTCGATCGAGACACCAGTGAATCCGTATCTGGACGCGAGATCGCCCATCAGGGTGCGGAACCGAATACTGTCGGCACCCCAGAGCCCTTGGTCGATTGCGTCGTTGATATCCTGAATCCTGCCCGCGAAATTCTGCGGATCACTGTCCCAGGTCGCCTCTATCGCCTGCACATTTCGGCCGAGTACCTGCCACATATTCGACCACATCTGCTCGACGACAGAGATTTCATCGTCATTGCCTGCGCCCTGGATGATCCTTCCGGAAAGGACACCGCCTTCGTCGATCCGGAAATCGAACGACGGTCCGCCGGCCGGGGAACTCACATATTCCATCGCGCCACCGGCCGACCACAGCAACGACCATCGCACGTCCTCCCCCGATACCTCTACTGCGATGCCCGGGACGTGCGGCGACGGTATCGGCACCACACTCAGTGATCGCGAGTTGTCCTCCTGCAGTAGCTTCGAAACGGTGTCGACGGCCATTTGTTCGACGAAGAAACTCTCATCGGAGGTCGACCAGCCTTCCATCGCAGCCCTGATGCGTCGCCGAACGACCGACACCGACTCGGGTTCAGCCGAGACATCCGAGGCTGCGCCGTCCGAAGCCCCCTGAGCCGGCCCGACCGGCCCCTCCGAACCAATGGCGAACTCGTATGTCCAGCCGTATACGTCCGACCCCTCACGAGCTTCTCGCCAATCGGTCTCGTCGGCCAGAGCCCGCATCGCCGCAACGGCCGCACCGTCGCAGGCGGGTGGCCGCCGGCCGGGAACTCCGACTGTCACAGCCCCGGTCACAATCTCCGCACGAGAGTCGAGGACTACGGTTCCCAGTCCATCGCCCTGTACCAACGCGTGCAGCAGGGTCGACAACAACTGCCGGACTTTGGCTTCCTGGGCGGGAGGTCGGTCGAGCAGAATCCCACGGAGGTGCTCGTACACCAGACCGGAGTCCAGCTGGCGATTTGGTGTCCGGACGTCGATTTTCAGGTGCCGGTGACCGAGGTCGTCGAATGTGGCAACCAACCTGGTGAGTCCGAACCGGTCGAGACCTGTTACCGATACCCGACCCAGATCCGCCCCGGTCATCTCCACAGCAACCCCGAATCCGCGGCGCAAGAGCCGGATGACGGTAGCTGAAACCGCAGCTCGCGTATCTGATTCGACGGCTGCCTCGTCCCACCATGCCGCCAACGATTCAACACCGGCGCCGATGGCCGCACCGAACCGTGCGGCATCGTCGGAGGCGACTGCCACCGGCTGCAGCTCGAACCGCATCGGAAGTCGGCCCGGCTCCTGAGGGCCGGACCGGGGCGTCTCGCGGCCGCCCACTTCCCACGCGCTCGCTGGGCCGTGAACGAAATCACCCGCGCCGGAAGCACTACCTCGTCCCACCGACGGTGGCGACTCACCGCCGGCACCCGGAAGGGCCGAGACTTCGATCGCCAGCCCCGCCGCCTGTTCCACGACAACGTTGCCGTCCTGGTCACAGAACGCTCCATACGGGAAATCCCACCGCTGTTGGATCTGTGTGGCGATCGTCGCCCGACGGGCATCGTCTGGTGCCATCCCCAGCAATTTCTCGATCAACACCGTGTCCCGTTCGCGATTCACGCCGCCCACCACGACCGTCACGCGAACCGGCTCCGAATCCACTGGGCGCTGTGCGGCCTTCTCCCCCAGATCCCGCAGCTGCTCGGCCGCGATCGGACCGACCGCACCGACGAACGCCTGTTCGTACCCCGCGTAACCGACCAACGACGCCGATTGGGTCGAGTTCGAATGCCCATCGGGGACATCATCGAACACGTAGGTCTCGTACTCGGTGCCCATAGCACTGCAGATCGGCCCACCCGCCGGATCGCTGTATTTCTGCGCGCTCGGCGCAGCGATGAACGACACGTCCATATCAGCGGCGAACGTATCCGCCAACATCCCGAACACCGCACCGACATCCGGCGTGGCCCGATCATCTGCGTCGCCGTCGTACATCAGCGCCACCGGAAAGCCCTGCGCACGCACCTCCTCGATGCGTGCATGCATGTACGACACGATCCGGTCCATATCGGCGGGGTCGATTCCGTTGACGCTGTCTGCGCCGCGCACGGCGATGATCCGCGTGCCCGCCTCTGACAATTCCGCGACCCGCCGATCCCACACGGCCAGATCCGACGACAGCCTTGTACACCGCGGCGCCGCATCAGGGATCTTCCCGCCATCAGGCGCTGATCCGTCCGCAGGCCGGTCTCGAGGCCCCCTACCCGCAGAGGCTTCGAAGTCCGCCCGCATTTCACGAAGCCTCTTGGTGACAGCACCACGACTACCGAACTGGCGTGCACGATCCCGCTGCACATGTCGATGTTCGTGCATCAGGGACTCCACGTCGTTCCGGACGTGCATATCCGGTACATGGCGCGCCACCCGGATCAGCGACTCGTACAACATCTCCACTGCGGTCGCGGTCGCTCCGTCGGATACCCCCGAAGTCCGGATGGTCTCCAAAAGTACGCCGAACCCCGCCACCGCGCCCGCGGCGTTCGGCGTCTCGTCCCAGAGGAGAGCGTCGGGAACGGTATCCAGAAGCTCGCCGGCCCGTCGGATCCGGTCCGATTCCCCGCCCAGGTCCGAACCGGACTGTTCGAGTAGCGAGCGCACCGTGTCCAGTAGCGCTGCCAGGTCCGCGCGTTCGGCACCGGTGACGCCGGCGGCATCACGCCGGTCCGCGGCATGCCGTGCCGCCACGGCGTCCTTGGCGGCGGCTCGTTCTCCCGAGTCGCGGGAAACGAGCGGCCAGATGTCCTCCTGCTCGGCGCGGCTCAGACCCGCGAACACCTCCGCCACCCCCGGATCGCGGATCAGCGAGAGGTCGAACTCGGATCGGCCCGGCCAGCCGTACTCGGCGTTCACCCGCGCAATCGCGGTGTCGAGCGCCTCTGTCCCGCCTACTGCGTCGAGCAGATAGCCGAAGGTACGGATGACGTCCTCCGGATACATCCGGAACGAGGTCCCCGGACCCTGGTAGAAGAAATACTTGTCTACCAGGTGTATGCCGAGCTCGGACGGCATACACGCCGCACCGGTGGCGGTGTTGGTCACGGTGTAGACGGCCCAGCCCTGGCTGTCGTCGCCGAACGGCGAGCGCTGCGAGGACTGGTGTCCGGACCGGCTCGCGGTATACGTGACGCCGTCGGCGGCGAGGGCGAACCGGTCCAGGCCCCAGACTTCGATGAGATGCGCGCACAGCCGGAGGGCGTCGACGAGGTCGGCGTGGGTGCAGTCGACCTCGGCGAGGAGGTCGTTGTCCCGCGCGCGGGTCTGATTCAAATCGTCGTCGAAGCCGAGGAAGCCGTCCTCCGAACTGTCGAATCCATCCGGGTGTATCACAATGCCCGGGCGCATTCTGCGTTCGAGCCATTCCTTCGAATGCCCGTTCATCCCGGTGCTCGCCAGAATTTCCGCGGTATCTTCCGTTCGCCTGGTGGCAGGCGGCAATCCCACGTCCGCCAGGGTGATCGGGCGGCGGGCACTAGACCGTGTCGGCTTGCACGAGCCGGCCGCCAGGGTTGTCTCCACCCAGTCGTTGCGCAACCGCAGCGCGGGCTCCTCGCCGGCGGTCTCGACAGCCACGACTTGCCCCTGGGCTGTCACTATGTCCACAGCAGCGCTGCCAACGGAGAAGAACAGCTCGCTGCGGCCTTCCGCCGTTGCGACAACGGTGACCTCGGTGTCACCACAGCGCAGACGCCGGACTCCGGGGGCCGGCACACGAAAGCCTGCCTCGTCGAGTTGCTGTTCGAGGGAACGATCTGCGATGTCGTCGAGGTTCATCCGCTTCGTCGCGTCCAGCACCGGAACTTGCTCTCCACCGGTACAGTCCGCCCAGTATTCGGCCGACTCCCCCGACTCGGTGACTCGGCGCGCACCGACGAGAACCCGGCCGTCGCCGGTGTTGCGCACCCGCAACGCCGCGATGGCCTGGTCGGGGCCGCCGAAGACGGTCTTGCTGGCGGGCCTGTGCAGTCGTAAGCCACCGCTGTGCTGCTCGAGCAGGAAACCGCCGCCACGGAATACCCCGCCACCCAGATCTTCGATTCCCGGAATCCTGGCAAGGTCTCGACCACTCGGCCCGGCGGCCGGAGTGGTCGGCGCGTCCGGGTCCGAACCGGCGACATCGGGGTCGGGTCCCGAACCCGGCTCGACGACCCTTCGTGCCGGATCCGGCGTGGGCTCATCACTCTGGCGTCTGCCCATGTCGCGTCTCTTGCTGACCAGCGGATCGTCCCCTGAAAGTCGATCGCGTATGCGCGGGGGTTTCGTGGCCGGTGCGGAGCCAGAACTCGTGGACGGCTCCTCGGACGGGGCGTTCGATCGGATCGGCTGCGTCGGGCGCTCGTCCGACGATTCACCGAGCTTCGCCGCAGCGCGATATTCGGCGTCGGCGAGTGCCGGTCCGGCGGCGAGAGCGACGAGCATTTCCATGGTTTCGATTTCGGCGCGGGTGAAGTCCGCGGCGGCCGATGCACTCGCCCGCATCGCCCGACCCGTGGCCTCCTCGACCGGAATATCGGGCACGATGAACCGCTCGCGCACCAACGCCCGTCGGTGTCCGTCGAGTTCGATCAGGGCATTACGGAACTCGCGCGCCGTCATCGCCCGCAGCGGCTCGGGCAGACGCATACGAATCTCGGTGAAATACTCCTCGGCCAATGCCCCCACGGCGGCAGTGGCCAATTCGATTTCTATGGCATCACGTGATGCGTTGGGTGCCCGGTAGGCCTTTTCGATCGCGGAACGCTGTACCGGGTCCAACGCACGCCATGCCTGCTGCCATCGCCGCGTCCGCGCGTCACCCATACCGATGCCCGCCCAGTCGTACCGCTCGACGATCCACATCGCAAGACCGCCGCGACCGGCAGCAGCCGGGTCGGCGCCGGTGACAGCGGTTTCGGCGGCGGGCGACGAGCCGACCGGCACATCGGCCCCTGTCGTGCTCGCCGGCTCGCCATCGCGCGCTGAGGTCCGGGCGGTGCCGTCGTCTTCCGGAGGCGCCTCTGCGCGGACCGGCGAGAACTCGGTGGGCGCGATCTCCCTCTCGGCTTCCACCACCGGCAGGTCCATGATCACGGTCTGCGATTGCCGGCCGCGAGCGTCACGACAGGTGAGGAACAGAACGTCGCAGCCTCTGGCGTCCAGCTTGGTGGTAACCGACACACTTACCTCACCACCACCGGCTTCGAAGGCCATGGAGACCATCAGGCGAACGCGTCTGCCGCCCTCCTCGGGTCGACTCCATCCGGCATCGGACAGGACACTCTCGGCCCAGGCCTCGGCCTCGAGCTCGGCTGCGGTAGTGCCGAGCTTCCCGGCGTCGAACGTTGTCGTCCTGGACAGCGGCTTCGTGTTCCCGCTGCGCGCAGGCGCAGCTCCGCGGGGCGCGGGTACCGGTGGTACCTCGGCGGGCCGACGGGCGATCAAACCAGTGGGCCCCTCGGCATGCGCCCAGTTGCGGGCCGGGTCGTGCGGGTGCATCGCACCCCACGGCGTCAGCGCGATCACCGATATCTGTTCTTCCGGGCCGGGGATTCGCCCGTCCGGCCGGTACACGGGTTGACCGGGCCGTTGCGCGATCGCCGAGAATTCCGCGGCCGGTCCCTGCGGGTTCTGGACGGCCGAATAGAACAGGAACGGGTGAACGTCCGCGGGGTCCAGCACCCGGACCTCGCCATCCAGCACATGCAGCAGCTCGACTGTGTTGCCCCGCGCGACAACGGCGACGGCACCGGGTGTGTCGGAGACCCACCGAGCCACCATGTCGACGGATTCGAATTCCGAACCCGCACCTATGTGCTGCCACGCGCCGCCGACACCGGCGGAGACCTCCGAGTTGAACCAGCCGTCGGCGAAATCGTCGGCGCCCCCCAGTTCGGGCGGCCGGACATAGGACAGCAGCGCGGCCGCGACACCTTGCAGGACCGGGCCGTCCAGTCGCGGATACCCGAGCAGTGCCTGTTCCCATGCCGGATCCGCAGGCTCGGGCTGTGCTTCCGGCAAAGTCGGGTCGCTGTGAGGCTCTTCGATATCGGCGATCGTGTGCTCGGCGTAGGAGATTTCGGGACGCACGGCGCCGAGTTCCTGGCCGGCGTAGTAACTGCGGCTGCTTTCCAGATCGTTGTCACGGTTTTCGATCTGACGCCGAGGCCTTCCAGCGCCGGCCGGATACTGGCGCAGGACGAGCGTCCGCCGCACCGGCCGGCCCTCGGCGCTGTCCGCGCGTTTCGCCCGTGCGTACTCTCCGATCGCACACCGCAGGCTGTCACCCACACGGTTGACCGGAATCTCTTTGAACTCGTGAATATCGATACGCTCGGCGGTGTCCGGATCCTCACCGATAGTGATTTCGACAAATCCGGCGTAAAAGTGGAACCCCGCGAAATAAACCCGCGAGCGGCCGGGCTGTGTCAGGGCCCAGGCATCCGCCTCATCCACGGCCTGCAGAACCGCAGTCCCGTCGGTGAGCGCCCGGCGCGTCAGATGGTCGAGCTCCGACCGGTCGGTGAGATCAGCGACCAAGCGCGTGAACAGGGATCGGTACAGCTGGTCACGCCAGGATGCCGACAGGCCGTCCGCACGGATGCCACGAGCGAATGCCTCCGCGAAGTCGGGACTCTCGACGAAAAGGCGCATCTTCTCCATGCCGCGCAACAGCCGCCAGGCATGCGAATACGCGGACCCGCTCTCGACCGAACGTCGTCCGAATACATTGCCGTACGTGCGAATGAGCTCTTCGAAATGCCCGGTTGTTCCGCCCGCGGGCGCGGTGGCCCGGCCGGACGGATCGGGTTCCGTGCTCGGCTCCGGAGCCTCCTCGACGCGGTACCGGGTGTGCCCTATCTCGCCGAGATCGTCGGCGACCGTGACAACTCCAATGGGACGATCGTCGTCGCGCACGACCGACGACGACACCCGGACAAAGGCAGCGCCGCGACGGAACGCTTCCAGGACCTGTTCCCACACGCTCCGCACTGCCGATACGACAGCATCCGGTTCATCCCGCAGCTGCCGCTCGACTACCTTCTTGGTCCACCTCGCGGCGCGGGCGGCCGCTTCGACGGCGCCCATCCTCGAATCCAGTTCCAACGGAATCCGCGGGTCCACGGAACCCCCGTTGTTCTCTTCGGGCACCCCGGATCCGGCGGAGGGCTGATCAGACGGTCCGGATTCGTCGAGAGGATCACCAGCGGGCGGCATCGTGTACAGCCCCGGCGCCAACAGGCCGCGCAGCCCGCCGAACGGGAAAGCGCGGCGCAGCTCCTGCGGACCGGGGCCCGCGTGCAACGGAGCGGTGCGTGACCAGGAGTCACGCGGGGTAGACCCGTCCTGGTCGCTGAGATAGACCCACCAGCGACCGGCGGCGGACAGTTCGATACCGAGGACCCCGTCGGCGCGCACGAAGGTGACCGCGGCGTCGGCGCCGACCTCGCTGAGCGCGTGCGCCAGGTGGTCGCGAGCGTCCGCACGACGACCAGCCGGATAGTCGCCCATCACCTCGTCGAGCACTGCGAGGGCGGTACCGCCGACCACCGTGTCGACCCGATCGACGCCGGTGTCGCGGAACGGGAACGGATCGGGGATCACGCCGGCGGCGGCAAGCAGCGCAACGGCGCGAGCGACAGTGGGCACGAGTTCGGGCGACAGCTCGATACGACCATCACGGTGGAACAGCGCTTGCAGGGGTGTAGCGCGCCCGCCGAGCTCCGTGAAGACCCGCGCCCATTCGGGCGCGGTGACCGTGACCAGACCAGCCGCCCAGGGCGGGCAGACCTCCGCCAGCAGACTGCCGAATGCGACGGCACGGGTCAGACGCGGAACGAGGGCATCCGCGGCTTCCCTGGCCCTTTCGGCCGCGTGGGGCTGGGCGGTGACCGCGAGCGGCGCCGCGGCGGCGGGGATCGCCTCGCCCAGCAGGGCGTGCAGCTGGACCACGAGCTCCGGCGCGTCCTCGGGCCGCCGTGACATCTGGTCGACTACGGCGGTCAGCACCGAGACCGGATCGAGGTACCCTTCGCGCATGATCGGGGCGCCGATCCGCTCCTGTACCCAGGAATAGAAGCCCGGCGAGTGGTAGAAGGACAGCCCCGCACTCTGTTCCTCGACGAACTTCCGATATTCCCGGTTCATCGTGTTCGACAGCAGGCTGCGGATCGGCTCGAACGCGGAGCCCACCAGCAGACCGAGGATCTCTCGAACGAAAGTTCGCTCATCCGGCGCGAGCCGGGAAGACGCCGGGGTAACGCCGGAACGGTAGCCGCGACTCCAATCCAGCAGATCCTTTCCGACGATGATCCGTGGAATTCCCTCCGCCAAACCGGGATAGAGCGTGAGCAGATGCGACACGCTCCGCAGGAACTGCCGGGCAACTGCCTCCGCCGAGGTGAAGTACGGAGCCTCGAGTCCGCGGACCTCGATCCCGTACCGCCTCCGAATCCACGCCGTGATCTCGGCCGCGTTCCCTTCGTCCACCAATGCCTGCTCGGACACTTCGGACCATTCCCCGGTATCGAGGTAGGGAAGAACCGCTGTGCGCAACATCCGCCGCTGATTACGCGACAGCTGGTCGCGACGGACCAGGTCCAGTGCGGTGTCGATGACCTCGAGGGGCGAATTCCCGGATAGCTCGTCGAGCAGTTCGGCGACCTGCTGCGCATCCGCGTCGGCGGCTGCACGCGCCTGTGTCAATTCCTGGCGCAACTCATCGAAGGTGTCCATCGGAAAACCGAGACCCGCGGACTCGTAGATATCGACGTACTGCGCAATCGTGTCGCAGTATTCGAAGATCCCGCGTAGCCGCGCGCTCGACTCCGCGGTGTCGCCGCCGGCCGACCCACCCGGGATCGCCGAACGCACGGCCCCGAGCTCGGCCTTCGCCTCCGCGGTGCTGCCCAGCCCGCCACTGCGGTCCGGCTGATCCGTATACGATTCACGCGCCTGCTCGATCAACAGCGCATGCAGCTGCACAGCCAGGTCCGACGCATTCTCCGGCTGCCGCGTCATCTGCTCGATTACCACGGCCATCACCGCCGTGGCATCGAACTGTTCGCCGCCGAAGGCATCGGAACCGAGTTTCGCCCGCACCCACTCGCGAAATATCTCCGCGGCCTCCTCGCTCGATTCACCGCGGTCCGGGTGCGCTTCGCGAAATGCGCCGGTCAGCGTCTCGGAGATGATTTTTCGCGCCCGGCCGTCCCCGGCGTCGAGCAGGAGCCGGGCGAGGTCGCTCTGGAAGGCGCGATCCTGGCGGGTGAAATCCGACGGCGAGTGCGGCATTCGACCGACGCGGAAACTCGAACTCCAATGCTGGAGATGTGATCCGACGAACACCCGCGGCAGCGCCCGCGCGTAGTCGGGATACAGCCGGCATACGATCGACAGCCGATGCAGCAACTCCCGGGACAGGAAGTCCGAGTTGTGGAAGTACCGGCCATCCAGCCCGAAGGCTTCGAGACCGTACCGCTGTTCGAGCCAGTCCTTGATCTCGGCCGTACTGCCGTCCCGGCTGAGCCGTCGCTCCTCGACCTCGGCCCATGCGTCGGTCTCCATGACCCCCGCCAGTGCCCGAACGAGATCACGCCGCATAGGGGGCGACATCCGGTGCTCGCGTAGCAGTTCCAGGGCCCGGTCCACGATCTGTTCCGAGGGACCGGAGGACAGCTGGTCCACCAGGGTGATGACAGTCCGCACCGAATAGGCCGTCAGCTCGCTGTCGAGCTCGGTGCGCAGATTGTCCGAGTAATAGCCGACCACCGACAGCAGGTCCCGGGCACGAGCGGCCGCAGCGTCCGACGGGGCGGTGCGCAGTTCATCGATCGAGTCGTAGACCTCCACAGTCGTGGCCAGCCGATCTCTCGCCGATGTGGAGTCCTGGTAGAACCTCAGCAGATTCCGTGCCTCCACGGCGACCTCGGCGGACGGTGCGGCGGCGAAGGCTGTGATCAGCTCCTGGGCATACTCCTCGAGCACGACGCGATCCGGCCGCCGATCGCTGGCATCGGACGCCTCGGATACGAAGAACGCCCGGTACCGCACCCCCGCATCGCCCAGCGACTGCACTGTCCGGGTCAGCATCACCGGATGCGCGGAGAGTTCTTCCGATTCGGAAGGACGGAATACCGCGGCGGATCTTCGGCCACTGGCGGCCACGAGCTCCACGTGCACGCCGTGATCGCCGTAGATCGATACCGTGACCGACGCCGCACTACCGCTGCCGACCACCGTATCGACGGCCTGGCCGATCCTGCCCGCCAGTTCTCCGGCCTGATCGGGCGACCATCCATGCCGTAACAGCGCACTCTCGGTCCCGGCCGCAAGGCCCGTACCGGCGGTGTCCGCGCCGGCGAGCAGATTCTCGACGAGGTCCGTCCGCTGTGGCGTGGACACTTCCGCCTCGGCGGAGCCGATATCGGGCAACCGGGCCGCGGTGCGGGTTCCGCCCGCTTGCCCCTGAACTGTCGGAGCGCCACCCGACCCCGGAGAACGCGCGGCGTTCGAACCGTCCGCCCCACTTCGGCTCTCGGTCTCGTGCGAACGGCGGGGCAGCTCCGCCGGACTCTCGGGATGCGCCGATTCACCGTCGAACCACATCGAAATGCGCTGGCCGCCGGAATGAACAGGTGCGAAGTCGAATCCGCTGGTCGCTGTTCGGACCGGCAGCCATCCGGCATTCTCGTCCAGCAGATCGAGGAAATCGACACCACCCTCGACATCGATGAGATCGACGCGCAGACCGTCCCCGTGGGGCACCTCCACCCGCACCACGCGACCGGTCCGCGTCACCGCATCGACAGCACTGCCCACCGCCGACCGAATCCGCGAGACCTCCCCCGCCGAAACCCCCCGCCCGGCAAGCACGGCGCCCACCTCATGAACCGCCCGCGCCGCGCTACCCGCATCACCGGGAACCACGCGATACCCGAGCGGATCCGGCGCGCGATCGAATCCGAGCCAGATCCGCCGCCCGCCGTCGACCATCGACTCCACACCGAACACCTGCGTAGACGGCCGACTCCCCGGCTCCCCGAAAACCTCCCGCGGTGAAACCCGGCCGGTGGGGTCGACTATGAGGACCTGCACCGAATCTCCGAGCTGCCACACCTCCACTGAGGTCCCGCCGTCGACCTTCCCCGCGTCCAGGGCATCGTCGGCCACCAGCGCGACCTCAGCAGCCCGTTCCGCCGACCAACCAGCACGAACCAGCAGCGGCGCAACCCCGTCCCGAACCTGATGCGCGGTCATCACCGCATGGGGAGTACTCGATCCGATCGCCGCCGTTGCCGCACTCGGCCGCACACCCACCACACCGGGGGTCGTGCGTTCGGCGAGTCCGGCATCCCACTCTCCGGCCAGCTGTTCGAGTCGCGCCAACCGTTGCGCACCGCTCAACTCCCGGCCGCCGATAATCGGGCTGTTCACCGTCTCCGCGGCGTCTCCCAGGAACTTCGCCGCGCGATCACGGGCAGCGCCCGCCGGATGCAGGTCCGGATGGGCCTCCCGGTAGAACCGCTGCAGAATCGCCTCCGACCGTGCCCTGGTTTCCATCGACTCGATCGCGGAGGCCCCGCGTTCCGGAAGGGCGGGCCACCGGAGTTCGACAGCACCCGCGGTTGCCTCCGCACCGGCACCGGCACGAGGTCCGCCCCCGGCGACAGCCCCGTCCACCAATCCCGCCTGCGCCACGCGATGCGCCGCCTCGAACAGGGCGCGCGCGGCGGACAGATCCGCCATTCGCGACGGACTCGCCGGGACACCACCGTCGACCTGCACCCGCGACGAACCCGGCCCGTCGGGTGCCGGGAGGACGCCGCGTAGCAGGTAGGCCATACTCTGCCGCAACAACAGCTCTGCCATCGGACCGGGGGACGAGCCCACCCCGCTCTGCACCGGATGGTTGCCGGGCGGCATCGAAGTGAACAGCATCGGAAGTTCGTCGAATCTCAGCTGATACCGGGTGCCGCCCCAATCCTCTTGGAAGATCCGGAAACTGTCCGCGGCATCGCGGGCTGTGGGAAAGTTCGGTCCCTCCGGACCGTCGAAGATCTCGGCGGAGACCGATCCGCCGCCGTTGAACACGTTGACGAACAGTCCGACCTGCCCGGTCTCGGCGAGGACAGCCGCACCCCGCACGGTCACCTCGGCGCCACCGGCCCCGGCATGATCGACGACCTCGCTCAGAGCTGCCGCGATCTCACCGATACGCGACGGATCGATCCCGGCTTTCCGCAGCGGGGCCAATACCGGCTCGAGCTGCGGCCCGGTTCGGTCCCCGGGCCGGATTGCCACGTCGAAGTCGGTGCGCCCCGTGATCGGTTCACGGATCTCGAACCGAATCCGGCCGCCACCGTCCATCGCCGTGACCTCGGCGGTGCTGCTGTCGAATGCCGAGCGCACGGCCCCTCCCGGCCGCGACAGAGCCGTCGTCATCCGGTCGTTCGACACCGTGATGTCGAGGCGCAGCCGTCCGTCCGCCAGTACCGCGGCGTCGACTCGCACCGGGCCACCCGCATCCAGGGCGACCGTCACATCCGTGGCCACCGCCCGGCGCACTGCTTCGATCCCCGGAGCGGACCAGCGTGCTTCGGCTGCCGTAGCCGCGACCGCATCGGCCGCTTCCACCGCACCGAGCAGATGGCCGCGCGGAATCTCCACACTCACAGCCGAGTCGGGTCCTGCGCTGTACCATTCCGGCACAGCGTCGGCAGGTACCCGCGGGTCCGGGACCGCGTCGGCAGCCGGCGATTTCGCGGCAGCCGGCGGATCCTGCGGACCGGCTACCAGGTTCGGACCCGGCGCACGGTCTGCGGGGGCGCTGCCCGATCGGCCGAACTCACCGGTCCCGGAACCACCGGAAACCGGGGGTGTCTTCGGCGCGGAGCTCATCCCGCCGACACCCTCCACTGGTCCCGCCGTGATGGCTCGAGGGGTAGTTCCCGAACCGGCGGACGATGCCGACGCTGCTGGGGAGGGCGCTGCGTTCGTGGACGACGCGTGCATGTTCGCGCCGGCGGACCGCGCGGGAGCAGCGGTTGGAGAATCAGATCCCCGTGGGCTCGTTTCCGCCTGCAAATCCTGGTGCAGTTTGTTCAGCCGAGCAAGGTCGATCGGATCACCCTCGGCGTGACTGCGTTTGATGTCTTCGTACGCTGCGGACGCTTCCTTCACGAAATTCTCGTTGTAAGCCCGCTTCTCCGCACTCATGGCGTGTTCGTTCATGCGCGTTTCACGCATCAGGTCCTTGAACAGCTGATCCGCTTCTTTCCGCGTCCCGTACTCGGGCGTGGGCACATCGACGTCGCGCGCTGCCATGTTCACGCCACCCGAGTGCCGCCGGGGCTCAGCCGCCGCCAGCTCGGACCGCATCCCCGAGGCAGCACCGGCGGCAGCACCGGTCACGACACCACCGATCAGCATCTCCTTGTGCAGCGTCCAGTCGATGGCGTCCAGATCGACGGCGCCCTTTTCGGCGAGTTGCACGGCCGCCTGGTACATGATGCCCGCGGTCCACATGCCGACAGCGCCACCCGCTCCGCCGAGCGCACCCGAGATCGCGCTCCGCGCCACCAGGGACATGCTCTGGCCCAGCCACCGCTCGACCTGCTTCGCGACCGAGACACCGGCCATACCACCCGAAGCCCACATCACCAAGGTGCTGAAGAATTGCTCGGTATCGAACTCCTGCCGATTGCCGCCGGCAATCTGATAGGTCTGGATTCCCGCGTCCATACCCGCCCCGGCGAGCCCCATTATTCCGCCGGATTTCAGACCCGGGACAATGATTTCCTTGAAGAACAGCGGCAACGAATTTCGTGCTCCCGGCGTTGCGGCCAGCAGCGCAAGCCGCTCCCCCAACCGCACCCCGGCCGCCGCGATGGCCCTCCGCCCACCGGCGAGCAACATCGGAACGATCAGGCCGGCCCACTGCGGCGCGAGCGTCAGCACCTTGATGACCGTGTAGGCAGTGATCACGGCGAAGATCGCCATGACCAGCTGCTCGTATTCCATCTGGGTGGCGGCCTTGTCGAGGAAGTCCCCCAAGTCATCGATCCCCGCGCCGACGTTCTGGAAGGACAACTCTCCGGATATCAAACCTTCGAGTTGATCCACTACCGTATCGGCCAGCTCTCCGTACAACACGGAGTAATTCAGCGCCGACTCGACGGCACTCTGCAGCTCCGGAGACAGCGTCCTGATCTCGTCGGCATACGTCCTCAACACCGCGACGAGTGCGCGCATGCGGTCCGGATCACCGTCCGGGTACTCCGCACCGAAGTTCAGAACTTCCAGAATCGGGTCAGGAATCCAACTCAACAGATCAGTAGCAGACATGTGCCCGATTCGCCGTACACCGCCGGAACCCGGAACCGATCGATCCGGATTCACCAGCCACGATCGGCGACCTCCGAATCCGGGGTGGCAACGGCCTGCTCACTATCGTCGTAACGATCGATGGATCCCGGCTCCGGGTCCACCGGCGGATCGCTGTGCCAGCCGGTATCCCGAACCCCCGGGTCCGGTGTAGGCGGCAACTCCACCACATCGGTGAATACCAGTCCCTCGTCATCCGAGGCAGCCGGTTTCCCGGGCGGCGGGAGCAGATCCTGCGGCGGACCGGGAATCAAGGCCGATAGATCGGGCACGCCCGGAAGAAAATCGGAGAGCTTCGGCAGATCCTGCGGGTCGTGCACCGACTGCACCAGGCCGGCCGACTGTCGTCGTACCTCCAGGGCGGCTTCGCGAGCCGCGGACAGTACACCCCGGGCAATTTCCGGGTAGCCCAATGTGCTTATATCCGCCGTGAATTCGACATCTGCCGGAACACCGTCGGCATCCACGGTGACGGTAATTCGCCCACCGCCTGCCGAGGCGGAGGCCGACAGGCCGGCGCGCTGCTGCTGCACCTGCCGCAGTGTCCGCAGATCCGAACGAAACGAATCCACCAGGGCAGCCAACTGTTCCTTCATCATCTCATTGGCCATATCAATCCTCCCGCCCTCGGCTCGTATCCGGTGTCGGTCGGCGCCGATTACGCCCGCTGCCGCTTGTCACTTGAAGAGTTCCGCGTTGTCCGCTTCGGTCTGCTCGAAACGGGTGGTGACGTCTTTCAGCCCTGTCCCGTATTCGTCGGTCGATTCCGCCCGCGATCGACCTACCTCGATCAGACTCTCGCGCGATTCTCGGTAGCCGTTGTCCCCGCCCGCGATCCGCTCGCCGTACTTATCGTTCCCGCAGGCTCCCGCAAAGGCTTCCGTATCGGTTGCGAACCCTTCTATCAGGCTCATCATGTCCTCGCCCATACGCTGCAGACGCCCGCCGGCGGCGCGCACCGCGTCGAGATCGACGTGTAGTTCACCGGCCATTACGGCCTCCTTCACCAACCAGCACTGCGGGACTCAGCAGGACAATCATTTCACGGACCACCCGGCGATCCACCTCAAGAGATCATCAGATCTTCCCCTCGCCGACAGGATTCGCGAAAGTGGAATGCGAATTGCCGGCGGATTCCGCTTCTCCAATCCCACCTTTCTCGCAACCGCATCTACGAATTACCGGCCTGGCGGCGAGCAGCACCCGCCACGAGGAATCGGCATCCGCCCCCCCGCTCGGTCACGCGAGGGTGATTCGCGCCGGAGTCGATCCGCAGCACGCCGCAGCGGCGGCGGTCCTCAATCCGAACCCCGCACCACCTGACGCTGCGGCGGTAGCTGGTTCGAGACCGGGGTGGGGGCTATCGGCGCCGCCGGGCGCTCCGGCCCGGAAGGGACCGGCGCCGCCGAAGGCTGGCCTGTCGCCGAGCGAGCAACCCCCTCACCCACCACCGCTCTGGTCATATCGGGAGCATCACCCAGCGCATCGTCGAGGTTGTCGGTGCGGTCCAGATACTTGGCACGTTCGTGCTTGTCGTCCTGCCCTGGCCGCGCGCCGGCCCCGGGCGCGCCGGCAGAGCCCGGCATACCAGGTGTGCCGGCCATCGGCGAGCCGCCCATCTGCATCCCGGCCGGCGATGCACCCGCCGCGAGGGGGTTCGTGGAGCCGGGAGCGACACCGGCCCGGGGGAACAGCTTCGAGGCATCGTAGGCACTCTTCGGCGCACCCGCGCCGGTAGCCGTACTCGCAAGTCCCGCCCCACCACCGAGAGCTCCGGGCCCGAAGGAGGAGTTCTCGCCGAGGTCGAGACCGCTGGGAGCCGCTGGAACCATCGACGGGTCCAGCGGCTGCGCAGCGGATTCCATCGCTCGCTGGGCCATTGCCAGGCCCTGGTCCAGGGCATTCTGCGCGGCACTCAACCCCTGTCCGAGCATCGACTGCAGAGCCTGTTGCTTCGCCGCCTCGTCCTGGGCCCGAGCCCACTCCTCTTGCTGTGCGGCCAGGTCATCGGTAGAGGACGAGTAGTCCGGCAGCACGGACGACGTCGTTCCGGCGGGCTCCAATCCGCCGGATCCGGCATATCCACCGGTACCTCCGTAGGGGTAGGGATCGGATTCGTACACGTAGGGATCAGTAGCCGGGGTACCCGAAGATCCTGTCATGAATTCCGGCAGGACCGGAACACCCGCGTCGGCTTTTTCCATCGGGCCGGTGTAGGTTTCCTCCATAACGCCCAAGTAGTAGTTGACGAGATTTTCGTCGACCTCTTCGAAGAAGTACCCATCGTTGCTGTAATGAGGAACCCAGACATAAGAAGCCGGAGTATACAGTTGCCATCCCGTATCGGGAACAATTGTTTGCGTCTTGGGCACATCGGGATCCGTGGGCAACTGTTCCGCCGCCTGCTGGAACCAGTGCGCGAGATAGCTGCAGAGGTCGCGCATTCCGAAAGGCCCGGGGGCGCAATTTATTATGCCTTTCTCGTCCCCCTCGACCGCGGCAAACCCAGCGGCACTCGATTTCCCTTGCCAGTCTTCGGCCGTAACGGTCCTGATCACATCCACATAATCTTCGAAGATACTGTTCAGCACAGTTCCCACCTGCCCCCACGAGCTCGCCAGATTCGTCGCGTATTCGAATAGCGAGTTGTTTCTGATGTACTCGCCCAGCTCGTACGTCATCACGTACGCCGCGGCACTCGGATCGAGCAGAATCGGATTGATGAACCCTGTCGTAGTGAGTTCCACCTCGGTGTGCGATGTGACGCCGTCTTCAGGTTCGGTAGCCGGGTTGGGCGGGTGGAAATTATCGATGAACAGCGGGTCCGCATCCCACGGCCCACCCTCATCGACGAGGGAAGCGCCGCGGACCAACTCGGCCGCGGGTGGTGGCGTATAGGCGAACTCCTGCAGGGCAAAGCTCTCGGCGGCGGCGGCATCCACCTTTTCCAGCAAATTCCCTGCGTCGATGAAGGTCTCATGCCTCAATCGAACGTTGTCGAGCACCTTGTCCAGAATTTCCAGGAACTCCACGCGCTTCACCGCCAGCCTGTCCGCGAAGGCCTTGCCCTCCGGCAGACTCGACAGCGGCAGGTCGCAGTTGGTGTTCCGATCCGCGAACGATCGCACCGCACCGACGTTGTAGTAGAGGTCGGCCGTCGCCGACGCACAGCGCGTTGCCGCACCCTCGGCCAGCGTGAGACGGCCATCGTCTACCTTGGCCTTCACCTCTTCCCAGCTGGGAACGAACGCTGTGTCGGTCACGCCGAGTTCCTCGGTGCTGACGTAGGCCGGATCGACGATTTCCTCCTGGGCCCGGCCCGGCTGCTCTTCCGCTCCCACAGACATTCGTCAATCTCCCGCCGATTTCGACCACGCTCGGGCAGACGCGCCGAACCCGGTTCCCCGCGAACCCGAAGCATCCCCGCTTCTCGCCGGCAAGCGAAGTCGTCTTTCGTATCGCCAAGGGCGTACCTGTTGCCGAATCATCGGCGTTCGTCCCTGATCGCCCGCACTACTTCGGTCAGTTCGTTATCGATTCGCGCAGCGAAGCCTGCGGTGTCCACCCCGTACGCCACCGGATTCCCCTGCCCGCTGATGACATATCTGCCGTCATCGTGCAGATCGCGCCACTCGAGTACCCGCCGGGCCGTCTGCCGGGGCCCGAACCTCGAAACGCCCTGGGCGATCAGCATGGCGCCGATATCGACAACCGGCGTCCGCAAGAATTCCTCGGTTCGGCGCCAGGCCGGGTCCTCGGCCGGTTCACGCGTGAGATAGCGGCCGTATTCTTGATCCATATCGGTGTCGACGTGCGTGGACAAGTCCACGCAGCGGAGCCTTCCGGGTTCGGCATCGGAGAAACACGACGCCACAGCAGCGCCGAGTTCCACCACCCCGTATTCCCGAAAGACGAACTCACCGCCGTGTGCGCCCGGCTCACCCCGCACCTGCTCCACCAGGTACGCGTGGCCGCCCCTGCGTGCCGCGTTGAGCCGGGTACGCACACCCCCGGTAACCAGGTTCATGGCGTTCGCCACGATCCGGATATCGGGTTTGGCCACCACATCGAGTACATCCTCGATATCACTCCCCAAGCGAGACCGCACCGCGGTCCCCGCCGCGCGCTTCGCCGCGCAATAGTCGCGGTACAGCGGTATACGGCAGGTGAGAACGAACGGCGCCGGCAGCGCACCCGATTCCCGCATCCCCTCCCATAAGGCGGCGAACTCGAGCCCTGTGAGACTCCAACTTCGCATCACACATCACCGCGGTCGGTCATACCGGCGTGTGCCGTGCGGACGGCCTGTGCCGGCGGCTCGATTCCTTCGGGCAACGAGCCCGAGCCGACCCAGTGGACCCGCCGACGCGGCGGACCGATCGCTGTGACGTCACCCTCGGACCGACTCATGACCGCACCCCCCGCCGCCGCTGCTCGAATCGCCGCTCGAATTCGACGACGAACCGTGCCGGCGGGATCGAGGACGACGAGGGCTCCAGCACACCGTCGTCCGCGATATAGAAGATCGCCCGGCCGATGGCGAGCTCCCCCCGCGGCACCGGTACGTGGACCATCCACCCGCAGTCGAGCCGGTCCGCCACGAGTTCGTCCAGCGAATACCCGCTGGTGTCCAGTCCGCGCCCTCGAATGTATTGCCGCACTCGGGCGAGAGCCGATCCCGCGGGCAGTGCGACCATGGCCTCCGCCACCAGACCGGCCAACCGGAACTGGAACAGCGCACCGTCCACATCTGTCGCCCCCGCGCCGCCGAATGCGGCGATCACCGTCTCCTCGCTCACCGACCCGGCCTCCGCGGCCGACACCAGCGCTGCCACCGCCGATCTTCCTGCGGTATCCCGTGACCGGGACACCACGCGAGTGGCGATATCGGCCACGGTCCCGCCGGTCCAGACCCCGGGCACGGCCGGTGCGCAGTCGTCGGCCGCCGGTGACTCGCCCCGATACCAGCGGCCGGCGTCCCACCAATAACAGAACGACAGCAATCCCGACGCGGCACGCGAATTCAGCACCGGGTCGGCGACCCATTCAGGTGCTCCCGCGAAGAACTTCGGCATGGCGTCGCCGCCGTTGTAGACCTGGTCGAGGGTAGGAGCGTGCCACACCCCTCCCGACAGCACGGCCCGATCACCGGGCAGCACATACAAGGTCGCTCCGCTACGGCGGGCGCTCTCGAACCAGCCCGACGACGGCAGAATCCGCGGCCCCCATTCCGATCCGCAGGCGACGAAAGCGGCGGCAAGCGTGGCCCAGCGAGCCCACATCACGGGAAACGGCGGGAATTCGTTCTCCACCAGCTCCGACCATACCGATGCGGCGCGATCGGCCCGCGCTGACGCCGCGGCCCGTTGCGGGCTGCGAGCCTGCCGTCCCGCGTGTCCGATATAGGCGGCCAACCACACCGGCAATCGTTCGCGCGGATAGACCTCCAGATCCTCACGATAGGTCTCGGTGGAAAAGAGCTGATCGTCCGGAAACGGTTCGGCCCCATAGTCGTAGTCGATCTCGATCACCCGATCCGAGGTAGCGTGGATCAGCAGCCGCCACCACGGACCTCGCCCCGGTACCACCGAGCGGTCCCGGTACGCGCGGACCGCCTCGATGGCGGATTTCGGTACGGTGCCGACAGTTTCGACACCGTCGGCGCTGAAGACCGCCTGCGCGGAATCGACGGAGACGGTGACCGCGAATTCCGCGTACAGCCGATCCCACGCGGGCGGCGCCGCAGCCACCAACTCATCGACGATCCGTTCGAAGATATCCGGTCCACCCGCCTCATCGGACCGATCGGCACCGGCATCGGCATCGGCATCGGCAGACACTGCCGGGACACCGGCGTTGCCCTCTGTGGCCCCGGAGGTGTCATCGGCCGGCTGCCCAGCATCCGCGCCTGCCGGATCCTGGGACACCGGATCTGCCCGGCTCCCGGATTCGACCGGATCCGCGGAATCGGAATACTCCCCCGCCGCGCCCGTTCCCCCGTTCCCGTCCAGCGTCTCGGCTTCGTGGAGGGTGAACGCAACATCTGGAGAACCGTTCGCATCATCCTGATCCACCATGCTCTGGGAACCCCTTTGACCTTTCCGATCGAGGCCGTACTCCGTATCGGCCGCGGTCGGGCCGCAGCCGATTTCTCCGATACCTGGATTTCAAGTTCAGCCACTACCGAGTGCGACTGTCAACAGAACGACCACCGACGATCGGTTTGCTTACGTTCCCTTGATATCCCGATTCGTGGTGAAGCGGTAGGCGACGGTCAGCCGTTCGATCGATACACCCCGCGGGGGCAACTGGTCGACCGAACAGAATTCCGCTTGCACTCGAGAAAAAGCCCGGCAATCGATCAGCGACGTCCTCCCCGACTCTCGAAGCTCTCCGGCACCCGGAATTCCGGGGCGCCGGGTGTCGCCGCCGCGGAGAATGTCAGGCGAATGTAAATATTCGGTGCGCCGGCGAGCTGGAACAACTTAACTCAGTCTTGAGCCTGCACGACACCGAATCCGGTCATGATCGAGGTACGTTGGTTGTGACGTTTCCACGACTCTATGCCATTTCGAAAGCCACCGGGGGTCCCGCCATGCCCGAGCTGTCGGCCGCACTCGATGCGATCCGCTACCACGGCGATTCTTCGGCGGATCGAGACCCCCATCGTTTCACCGGATCATCCGGTCCCCGCGACAGCCGTCCCGAGCAACGATCATCGAAAGCCCCAGCTGAGCGCCACGCCGATCGATGGGTCGCACATCAGGAGGTGGCCGACACCATGAGTTCACAACGTCACCACCGATTACGGTGCCGTACCCAGCTGGGCAGCACCGCCGAATTCGCACACCAAAGGAGATGACAATGGCAACGCAAGGCTACTCCGTCGACGAGGCCGCCGCGAGTCGATCGATCACCGCTTTCTACGACGCCGCCGATGAGATGCGGGCGATCATCCGATATGTCGCAGGGGCCGTGGACAACACCGGCAACGGCTGGTGGGGGGACGCGCGCAAAGCATTCTTCGGCGGAACCGATCACTGGGGGGACGGCTTCTCCAAACTTCTGGCCACTCTCGATGATCTCACCGATCGGTCCGGTACGGCTGTGGGGACTTTGACCACCGCCGAAAAAGACAACATCGCAGCTGTCACCAGTTACACCACCCTCGCCCACTGAAACATCATCCGACCAGGAGCAGAAATGGATCTCGCGTACAACAGAGAGACGTTCGCGGCACTCGATTCCGATCTGAGTACGGCTTTGGGGAGACTCGAAGAAGCCCGCATTAATCTGACCAATGCAACGAACAACATGATCGACATCGCACTCGCGGGAAGTGACACCGCAGAGGGGGTCCGCATCGAACTCGACGAATTCAACGTCGACTTCGACAACACGGTAGCAAATCTCACCGGTCTCAGAAAGGGTGCGGATACCGCGCAGAACAATGCATTCGATGCCGACGCGGCCGCCCGTGCTATGTTCGCCTGAGCTCGCCGGACCCGAGGAAAGCCGTTACCAGGCCGTCGTCCGGTTTCGATAGGACCCAGCAGCGGATCGGCGCGGACCTGATCATGATTGCGGCCGCGCCGAGACGAGATCACGGATAACCGACATCGAGCAGCACAAAGGCGGCGATCCCGAGCCGCCACCCGGATGCGGCCGGACGACGAAGGCCGTGACCTCCGCCGTCCGGCCGCTACGGACCAGTGCGAAGAACTGTGCTGCTCGGACGCTCGTCAGCCTTTCACCGAATGGCACGGCTGCCGCGGATCTCGGCGACGCTGAGAGCACGCCGGCGCCGGATCAAGGCGCGCAGCGCGCCCCCGCTGAGATAGCCGACCTCCGAGGCTATCGCGTCGACCGTCAGCGTGGTGGAACGCAGCAGGTACACCGCCCGCTCCAGCCGGATATCGTCGGCGAAGTCCTTCGGCGACATCGCCAGATCGGCCCGGACCGCGCGCTGCAGGCTGCGCTCGGTGACTCCGAGTTCGCGGGCGGCCGCGGCGATGAGGAATTGGTCGGATATGTGTTCACGCACCCACCGTTCGAATGCCGCGATCAGCGGGTTCCCCCAGGCCATGACCTCGGGGATCACAAACTGTGACTGACTGGCCCGATTCCCGTGGGCGAGGAATCGCGAGGCCCGTTCCGCGAGGTCGGGACTGGCGCGATGCACCAGCGACAGCGCCAGGTCGAGGTGCGACAGTACGGCGCCGGCGGTGGTGACCTGGTCGCCGTGGCACAGGATTCGGGTTTCGTCCAGACGCACCCGCGGGTAGCGGTGACGGAAGTTCGGACCGAGCCACCAGCTGGTGGTGGCCGGCGAGCCGTCCAGCACACCGGCCTCGGCGAGAAAGTACGTCCCGGTGCATGCGGCGGCCAGGTGCACACCGCCCGCATGCGCACCACGAATCTGGTCGAGCACGGGTCCGTTCACTGCATCGGAGACCAGATCGACGAGCGCCGTCGCCCCGAGCACGTTCACCGCTGGAACAATCAAGGTATCGATCGGGTGCCCGGATAATTCGGACAGTGGCGTCGTAGGAATGATATGGCCGCGGGACGATTTCGCGCTCGAGCCGAGTGAAACAGTGTGGATCGTCCACTCCGCGGGGGGTCGTTCCATGTCCGCGCGTAGCGCGTCGGCCATATCGAACGCCTCCAGCACTGCGCTCAAGCCGAAATCTGCCACACCGTCCACGACGAATACCGCCAGCTGCATGCCGGGAATCGTATTGAATATGTCGCGCCCGGCAATATCCCACCCCGCACATCGCCCGTGATCTCGAGGTCCGTCAACGCGGGGCACCCGACCCGAGGCACGGTGGCGACTCGCCGGGTAGCGAACCGATCCGCCCGTCCGGGGGACGGACAGAGGCTGATCGGTGGCCGAAACCACCCCATATTTGTCGCATCCGGCACTCGGCACCGTGCTATCGCTCTCGATACGCTCTGCCCATCCTTTCCGGGCGCGGTCACTCGGTCACGGCCGAGACCACGCTCCGCTCGACCCATAGTCATGGAAGGCACAGGTTGGATCGATGACCGGTTTGCAGATTGCGGCCGCGGTGGTCGTATGTGCCGATATCGGCATCGTGTTCGCCGCCTTGCTCTGGCCCGAACCACACGAGACCGAGATCCCCGACCGCAGCGCCCCACTGCCCATGACCGCTTGGTCGTCCATCTCGGCGGAACCCGCTCGGCCGCAACGCGGTCCCGGCCCCACCGGGCGGGCCAGGACATTCCTCGCGAGCCGCTGGGTGCCCGCCCAGCGGCTCACTCGCCGGCATTCGGCGCAGACCTCCGATGCTCACGATTCCGGCAATTCACGATTGCACGCCACCGGAAATATCAGCCGAGTGTAAATACTCGGCGGACCGAACTGGTTTCGATCGGGATTCTTGACTGATATTTGAGCCTGCGCCACAGCGATTTCCATTGAATTCGGGGTACGTTGATCGGGAAACTTTTACGATCAACGTATTTCCGAATGCGACGGGGGTCCCACCATGTCCGAATTACGCGCAGTACCCGATGCGATCCGTTGCTACGGCGATTCCGCAGCCGCGACGGCCTTCGAGGTCGCCGCCGCGGGCGCCATGAACCAGGCGGCGGTCATCGCTGCCGCCGTCCCGGTGTTCGGGCTGATCGGCCAGGACTTTCTCGCGGCATTCGCCGTCGCACAGACCAACACCATGCTGTCGGTGAACGAGATCGCGGGCGTGCACGCGGCCACCGCCGTCACCGCCCACCGGAGCGCCGCCGCCTACGAGGCCGCCGAACACCACTCCGCCGCCGATCTCGGTATGGTCGGCGGATTCTGATGTCCGGACCTCTCGACCAGACCATTCTCGATGCGCTGAGGTCGAGTCCGGTCGGCCCGGTCATGGACAAGCCGATCGATCAGGTCCTGCGGGATATGGGCCTGCCGCCGCTACCGGAGATTCCGCCGCTGCCGGAATTCCCGATGCCCGCACTCGATCTGTCGGCGCTGGCCCGACCGCTCACCGACCTCGCGAGCAGCTTCGGGACCGGCCGATTCCCCGCCGCACCGGAAGTCGACCCCGTGCAGGCGCTGTCCCAGGTGTCCTCGGTGGTACAGATGGCGGTCCAGGTCGGCTCGTCCGCAATCCAAATGGCCGCGGGGTCGTGGCAGGGCGCGGGTGCGGACGGCGCGGCGGCCAAGCAGGCGCAGGTAGGCGCGGACAGCGCCGCCGTCGGGGCACAGGGTGCGCAGACATCCCAACAGGTCGCCGTGGCCGCGGGTTCGGTCGCCCGGGGGTCTTTCGCATTGTCGGCGATCATCGCGAAATTCCTCTCCTCGGTCGCGGCGGCCGCACCGTTCGTCGGCACCCCGCCGGGACAGGTGTTCCTGGCGGCCATGTCGGCGGAAACGTTGGCCGAGGCACTGGCTGTAGTCGGGACGACCCGGGCGGAACTCACCGCGCACAGTGCGGAGATGACCGCTACCGGCGCCAAGGTCCCGGTCACCGACGCCCCTGGCTCAGATGCGGCCGTACAGCTCCTCTCCCAGGTGGTGCAGCTGGTGCCGAGCATCGTCGGCGCCGCTACCACGGGCGCCCAGGCGGCTGCCGAAAGCCTCGCCAGATCGCGGCCCCGCGAACTCACGGATTCCGCACTGACACAACACACATCGGCCACATACCCCAGCGGCGCCCCGGGCGGCGGAGTTCCGATGTTCACCATCGGCGGGAGCGCTTCTTCCCCGGTGCGGCCGCTGGCGCCCTGGACCGGTGCCCCAGCGTCCGGAAGCACCGGCGCCACCGCGGCGTCCGCCGCCACATCCACAGGGAGTTCCCCTGCCGGGTCGCCGATGCGCAGTGGTGGTCCGGGGTTCCTGCCCGGCGGCGGTGTGCCCGCGGGGACGGCGCGCAGCGCCGGGGAGTCGACGATCAGCGAACTGCAAGGACAACTGATCACGGGGCAGCACGGCAACGAAGTCGTGGGCGATGTCGATACGGCCACCCCACCGGTGATCGGCGCCGCCGGCACCGCACCTGGATCAGCGCTGGACGGGCCGTCGCCCGACAAGGCACTGACACTGTGAAACGGGGAGGACACCATGGAATACGATCCTGATCAGGCTCGGGCTGCCGTCCGGGACCTCGATGCGCTCGCCGACCTACTCGAGACCGCGTTACGCGACGACGGGCCGCAGCTGGGAACTGAACCGGCCGGCTGCGACGAGGTTTCCGTGCAGGCCGCTCAGACCCTGTGCCGAGTCGCCGACTCCTTCGGCGAGGCCGGCGGGCTTCTCGTGCACGAGTTGCGCAAACTCGCCGCGACGGTCCGCGCCCAATCCGACAGAATGATCGAGATGGAACGGGTGAACACCGAGCAATTCCGCACGGCCCGGCCTACGAGGTAGCCGTTCGGAAGACCCGCGGGTCAGGACCCCGCGTCGTCGACCGCTACGTCGATCCGGCCCCGATCGCCCACTGCTTCGACAACCTCGACGGTCACCCCGATCAGTGAACCGTCGCCAGTGTGCAGCAGGCAGCGGGTCAAGGCGTGGGTTCGAATCTGCAATGAGTCCGGACAATCGACCACAAGTATTTCCATTGTGCCCTCTTGTTCCAGAACATGTTCGACCGTGCGTTCGAGATCTACCTGTCCGAAGCAATGAGCGGTACCGCTCAGCACGGGGAGGCAGGCGCTGAGGAACAGCACACTACCGCCGGCCAGTAGCACCGGGAGTGCGGTGATTCGCACGGAAACTCCTTGTGAAAGATGACGAATCCCGCTGCCGCGCCGAGTTCGTACCGGAGAAATCGGGAATTGATCACTCCGAGAATGCCTGCCGCCGCTTGGCGTTACCTTATTGATTCCTTTGTGCGGCAACCGATTGTGTGCCATCTGCGACCCGAACCGGACCCGGCGACGATAGGCGGAACGACATTGATCGCCACTTATCAAGGTTCGCCGCCGAACGACACTGTCGGGGACCTCGCCCGTACCTTCGGCACGCGCCCGGGCGGTGCAACCGAAACCCGGTCGGCGCGGATGAGCTGCCCGGCCCGCGCCGAGTGCCCGCACCACGCCGATGCCGCAGATGCTCTCGCGCGACTACGTAGCGAATCCTGAGCAACCGACCGCGACCAGGGATCGGCGGCAGCCGTGGCAGAGTCATCCAAGACCGGATTCGATCGGCAGGCCGGAACATCGATATCCGGCTCGCACGCACGTGTCTCCCGCGCCCCGCGGCGCCACGCACGCCCGGGAGCAACGATTCGTCAGCACCCGGAGCCGTCACGAGTCCGAACAATTTCGTTAACAATAGCCGGTCATTAAAAATGAGATTTGAATCTCATAAGCAAGCCTGCATTCGACCAAGCGCAGCGCCGACGAGCTGGGGTTATGTCAAATATTCACGTTCCAGACACCACGAATGCTCGGTAACCGAGCGCCCGCTCACCGATGAATTCCTCGGGGACGACCCCCGGCCGGGACATCGGTCAGCTAATGTCCCATCCGCACAGTCGGTTGGGGCCCGGGCGGCGCCAGCGCTTCCGGACTCGCGGCCGCAGTGCCGATCGATCCCGGCAGAGAGTTGGTAGAGCGCAGATGGCCACGATGACAGAAATTCGGCCCGCCGCCTGCCACCGCCCGTTCCGGATGCCCAGCACGTCCAGCGAACAGCTGGTAGCCGATGCTTTCGCCGCCGTCCTGCTCCACCGGGACCCGACCTACCGGACCCGGACCACCTGCCTCACCGCCACGCGAGCGAACCCGACCGCCTGCATCGGATTGGACGAGAACTTCTTCGACCTCGGTGGTAACTCGATGCTCGCCGAACAATTGGCGATCAGGCTGGGGGGCACCCTGGACATCGAGCTACCGGCCCGGCTGGTCTCCGAAGCGCCCACGGTCATCGCGCTCGCCTGCCGGATCGACGAACTCCTCACCGCACGCGGGATGGGGTGGTCGGAGCCGCGACCGGAACACCGCGACATCGTGGACCGCAGCGCCTTCGACACGCTGCTGCCGTTGCGCCCGGGACACTCCAGCGCACCCCTGTTCTGCATCCACCCGATCACCGGACTCGCCTGGTCCTTTGCCGGATTGGCCGCCCATCTCGAGCCCGATCTCCCGGTCTACGGCCTGCAGTCGCCGGCGCTCACTCCGGGCGCCGACCTGCCCGGTTCCATCGAATCCTGGGCGAACCTGTACTCGACATTGATCCGCTCGGTCCAGCCCAGCGGTCCGTACCGGTTGCTCGGCTGGTCGTTCGGCGGCCTGCTCGCGCACGAGATCGCGGTCCGGCTGCAACGCGCGGGAGAACAGGTCGCGTTCCTGGGCATCATGGACAGCTACCTGTCCGATCCGGACGCACCGGCGGCACCGGTCTCGCTCGCCGAGGTCCTCGGCGGCCTCCTCGAGGACGACCCGGGCGATCTCGGCACGCTGGACGATTTCGATCCGGCCGCCGTGCTGGCCCGGCTGCCCGAGCCGCTGGCCTCACTCGGTACCGATCGGTTCGAACGTCTGCGGGACGCCGTCGGGCATTCGATCCGGCTACGCGACGCCTATCGCGCCCCCGTCTACCGAGGTGAGGTCGTCTACTTCAGCGCCACCCAGCGCAGCCCCGGTACCGGCGCGCGAGCGTGGCGTGCGCTCGTCGACGGAACCCTCCACCACCATGCGGTCCCGACCACGCACTGGCAGATGACCTCGGCGCCGGGACTGGCCCGGATCGCCGAGGTTCTACGAGATCACTGAACGCGCCCCGGCCCGCTCGGCGCTCCTACGGGCCGCCGATACCGAAACCGGAGTCATCGAATTCGATATCGGGATCGAGGATCCCGCACACCTTCCAGTCGCCGTCCTCTTCGACGAGATCGTAGGTCGCGGTCGAGGTGCTCTCGTTACCCATGACCGACATCGTCATCTCCATGGTGAACGTCCCGGAGCTGCTCCCCGATTCGACGTCCACGCTCTTCAGCGTCGACGTCGATTCCGGCAGATCGGTATCGGGCACCGCGGTGGGTTTCGCCGGACTCTGCTGCTCGTACTGCGAGATCTCGTCCAGGTCGGCCGCGCACACCAGATCTTTCGGATCACCCTTCTGATCCACCCAGGCCTGCGCCACATCGCGCGGGTCGTCGTAGCCGCCCCCGACAACCGCGCCGCCGCCACCGGCGAACAGGAAGAACGCACCCACTCCAAGTGCGATCAGCACGACTGCGCAGCCACCGACGATCAGCGCGATCTTGCCGCCGTTACCTCCGGACTGGCGGGGCGGCCCGCCGTAGCCCGGGGCGCCGAACTGCGGTGGACCGGGCGGATACTGCTGCCCGTAATGCGGTTGTCCCGGATACGGCTGTCCGGGGTACGGCCCGCCCGCCGGAGGCGGCTGACCGGGCTGATGCTGGTACGGGTTGGGTTGTTGCGGGTGACCCATTCGGTAGCCTGTTTCCCTTACTTGCCTGCGCGTCACCCCAGTGGCGCCGCGTCCTCACACTGATTCCCCCACGGCGATGCGGCGTTAACACTAGCACCGGCCCACCTGGGCTCGGACAGAGAAATATTGCGACGGAACGGCTTTGGGCAAGTTTTTACACGATCAAGAGGTAGGACCGGGCGCGGACGCCGATCGCTACGCCGACACCATCGAATTCGCGATGCTGTTCGCGTTGGCGATGCGCTGCCCCCTGGCCTCTCCGGAGCTGCGTTCGTAGTACTGATCGAAGACCGCGGCCGCGTCACCGGCCGACGAGGTCCGACGGAGTCTGCCGAGTGCGCCCGATTCGCTTCCGTTCAGTTCGTGCATCATGAAGTCGATCTGGTTCTTCCAACTGGTCACGCCGCCTTCGCGGCCGCCCGCGAAGGCCTCCAGATTCTCGCGGCGCCCGCCGAGCCACTGAGCCAGACCGATCGCGCCTTCGTTCGGGTTGTACGCACCGGTGTCGAACCCGGATTCGACCTGCAGGTTACCCAGGATCCCGGCGGCCTGCTCCGGGGTGAATCCGTAGTGATCGATCAGATACTGATACATAGCCTGCACGTCAGCCTTCTCGCCCGCACCGATGGGCTGGGCCGATTCGCCGCTGTACGCGCCGCTGGTATCGGTGAGTCCGGGGAAGTACGGCGACCCGCCACCACCGCCACCGCCGCCCGACCAGTCCTCGGGGACCTGCGCGGACTTGCCTTCCAGCGCGGCGTAGGCGACGTAGACCTTGTCGACGGCGTCACCGACCGCCTTGTCGATGGCATTGACCGCGTCGAGCTGCCGAGAGGGGGTCGGATCATCCGGCACGTTCTTCGTGATCTCGACGGCCGAATCGCGTAGTTCCTCGAACTCCTCGGTCACCCCATTGGCGTCGTCGGCCGCGTGGGCGGCGATAAAGCCGATCTGGTCGTCGAGTGCGTACCAGTCCTGCTGATACTCCTCGACCTGGTCGCCCTTCAGTTTGTACTTGTCCCCCAGTTCGCTGGCACCGGGACGTCCTTCGCCCTTCTTGACCAGCTCGGCGGGCGTGAGGGTCTTCGCGCTCTTGTCCCCGAGCCCGCCCTCCAGCGCCTTGAGCACCTTCTCCGTGTAGTCCACATAGGGATTGAGAATCGGAGCGTTACGCGGACGATGGAGCGTCCAGTCCTCTTTGGGGGCCATTTCCACCATCCTCGCCGCTATGCCTCCACCTAAATAACAGAATTCCACCTCGCAGCGACATCAGGTGCTCCCGCTGGTGAGAATGGGGGGGGTTCCGGGTGGAGCCGGACACCGATGAATCTGCCACACACACCCCGTCTACTCGTGCAAGCCCGGCAAACCGCCCGAACACGGACGGACCGGCAGCCCCAACGATACGCAGCCCGCTCCGGCGGCCAGGAAGGACATCGTCATGGGAACCATCGCCGTTCACGAGTTCATCTCCCTCGACGGGGTGTACGAAGACCCCTCGTGGACTTTCGAATTCGGCTTCGAGCCGCAGATGGGCGAGACCCTCGCCACGATCACCGGGGACGCGAGAGCAATCCTGCTCGGCCGCAACACATTCGAGATGTTCGCGCCGGCCTGGTCCACCCGCACGGTCGACGACGATCCGGGCGCTCCGTTCTTCAACGACACCGTCAAGTACGTGGTGGGCGCGGGCGAACCCCGGGCGGAATGGTCCAACAGCAAGCGGCTCGGCGCGTACGACGCCGACGCGATCCGCACGCTCGAGGACGAGATCGACGGGACCATCTACATCAGCGGGAGCGGCACGCTGGTGCGGGCGCTGCTCGCGGACGGACTCGTCGACGATCTGCACCTGTTCGTGTACCCGATCGCCCTGGGCAAAGGGGAGAGACTGTTCGCCGACGGCGTCGACGCGACGAAGCTCGCCCTCAAAGCCCACGATGTGTACGCGAACGGCGTGGTGCATCTGAACTACGGCCCGGCGCGGTCCTGACCCGGCGCGCCCGCACGGGACCGGCCGGCCCGGCGTCACGGCCGGTCCGGTGGCGGCGCGCTGGTCGTATCCACCACGGGCGCGCTCGCACCGGCTAGGTTCGAGACCAGTGCCGAACCCTCAGGAGGAACCGCATGCCGGACCCGGTCGCAGCCACCCCGGAGGATCTGATCGCCCCGCTCTCCACCGAGGAACGCGCCCGCCTCGGCAGCGGACAGGACTTCTGGTCGACCGAACCGGTCCGGGATATTCCGTCGATCACCGTGTCGGACGGCCCGCACGGGCTGCGACATCAGGATCCCGACCAGGGCGGTGACGCGCTGGGTATCGGGCCGAGCATTCCGGCGACCTGTTTCCCGCCCGCGGTGGGACTGGGTCAGAGCTGGGATCCGGACCTGGCCGCCGAAGTCGGCGCCGCGGTCGGTCGCGAGGCCCGGACTGCCGGGGTGCAGATCGTGCTAGGTCCCGGGATCAACATCAAACGGGACCCGCGCTGCGGCCGGAATTTCGAGTACTACTCCGAGGACCCCCGGCTCACCGCCGCGCTGGCCACCGGTTGGGTGCGCGGACTCCAGCAGCAGGGGGTGGGTGCGTCGCTGAAACACTTCGCGGCGAACAACACCGAGCACGAGCGGATGACGTCCAGTTCCGATGTCGATCCGCGGCCGCTGCGGGAGATCTATCTGCACGCGTTCGGGCACGTGGTCCGGGAGGCCGCGCCGTGGACGGTGATGTGTTCCTACAACAAGATCAATGGCGTGTACGCGGCGCAGAATCATTGGCTGCTCACCGAGGTCCTGCGCGGCGAATGGGGATTCCAGGGGGCGGTCGTGAGCGATTGGGGCGCCGTGGACGACCGGGTCGCCGCGGTCGCCGCCGGACTGGATCTGACGATGCCCGGCGCCGACGAGACCGGCGACCATCGGGTCGCGGCCGCGGTCGCCGACGGTTCCCTCGACGAGGCGGCTCTCGCGAGATCGGCGGGCCGGATAGCCGCGCTGGCCCGGCGCGCGACCGGGAGCGCCCGCCCCGGCACGGTCTGGGAGGTCGACGACCACCACGCGCTCGCCCGATCCGTGGCGAGCCGCTGCGCGGTGCTGCTGAAGAACGACCACCATGTCCTACCGCTGGAACCGAGCGGTCGGATCGCGGTTCTCGGGGAGTTCGCCACCGCGCCGCGCTATCAGGGCGGCGGATCCTCGCATGTGAACGCCACCCGCGTCGATATCCCACTCGACGAGATCCGCGTCCTGGCCGGTTCGGCGACGGTAACCCACGCCCGCGGATTCGACACCGAATCCGATTCCCGCGCAGCGGAACTGCGCACGGAAGCCGTCGGGACGGCCGCACAGGCCGACGTCGCGGTGCTGTTCCTGGGGTTGGCGGCCGCGCAGGAGTCCGAAGGATTCGACCGCGACCATATCGACCTTCCCGCCGACCAGAGGGAACTCCTGCACGCCGTGCGCGCGGTGCAATCCCGGGTGGTCGTGGTGCTCGCGCACGGGAGTGTGCTGCGGCTGGCTCCCCTCGTCGACGCCGCCGACGCGATCCTCGATGCCGCGCTCCTCGGGCAGGCCGCCGGTGGCGCGATCGCCGATCTGCTGTTCGGCGCCGCCGACCCGTCCGGCCGGCTGACCGAGACCGTGCCGATCCGGCTCACCGATGTCCCCGCCTACGACAACTTCCCCGGCGAACAGGGGCACGTCCGGTACGGGGAGGGGATTTTCGTCGGCTACCGCTGGTACGACCGTCGCGAACTCGGGGTCACGTACCCGTTCGGGCACGGCCTGTCCTATACGACCTTCGACTACTCCGAGCCCCGGGTGGCCGCCGACGCCGACGGTGTATCGGTCACCGTGCGGGTGACCAACACCGGCGCCCGACCGGGTCGCGAGGTGGTGCAGGTGTACACCGGTCTCGCCGCCTCGGCCGTACTCCGGCCGCCGCGCGAACTGCGCGGGTTCGCACCGGTCGTCGTGGAACCCGGTGCGGCGCAGGAGGTCACCGTGCGGATTCCGCGCCGGGAGTTCGCGTACTGGAACGAACCCGCCGGCCGATGGGTCGTCGAAGGCGGTGATTACACCGTGCACATCGGTTCCTCCAGTCGTGATCTGCGGGTGGCGGCCACCGTGACGATCACCGGAGACTCCTTCTCCGTGCCGCTCACCCGGGAATCGACCTTTGCCGAGGTCATGGCCCACCCGATCGCAGGTCCGGAGCTCGGTGCGAAACTGCAGCCCTTGTTCGGGGATCGAGGCGCCGCTGCCGGAGCCGATCTGGGAGTCGATATGGCGCGGATGATCGCGTCGATCCCCATCGGACGGCTCGCACTCAGCTTCGGCGGCCTGATGACCGCTGCGGAACTCGACGGTCTGCTCGACCGCGCGAACGCCTGAACAGGAACCCGGTACCGATGAATCCGGCGGGCCGGCCCGGGAATGCCGGTGTCGACACACGGGCGCCGTGGCGATTCGCGAGCGCTGACCCGCCATTCGGACAATCGTGCTGCCCAAATTTGCGATCATCGTTCTCGTGTCCAGCTTTCTGACTTCTGCCGTGCGCCGGGTGATCCCGGGCCGGAATCGCCACACCCACAGCCCCGCCGACGCGCGACCTCGCCGGCGATCGGTGCTGATCGTCACCGCGATCGCCGTGCTGTCCCTCGCCGCGCCGGGTCCCGCGCAGAGCGCACCCTCCGATCCGGTCGATCCGCCGGTCCCCTCGGCCGGCTGCGCCGCCGCGCCGCCGCAGGCGGGTGTCGAGCCGGTGCTCTTCGCCTCGCGCGGCGTTTCGGGCGTCTACCTGCGGGACGTGCCCGCCGATGCGGATCGACCGCTGCCGGTGGTCCTGGATCTGCACGGATACCTCGAGCCCGTGTTCATCCAGCACACCAGCACCGAATTCGGCGCCTACGGCCGCGCGCACGGATTCATCACCGTCACACCGCAACTGCTGCGCCCCGGCCTGCCCCGATGGGATTTCGATCAGGGGTCCGCAGATATCGGCTACCTGGGTGATCTGCTCACCCAGGTCGAGTCGACACTGTGCGTCGACACGCGGCGAATCTATGCCACCGGTCTGTCCATGGGCGGTTTCACCACGTCGTCGCTGGGATGCCAGTTCGCCGACCGGATCGCCGCGATCGCGCCGGTCGCCGGCCTCTCCGATTTCGCGTGGTGCGCTCCCGCCCGCCCGATCCCGGTGATCGCGCTGCACGGCACGGCGGATCCGATCGTCGCCTATGAGGGCGGCACCGGCCCGAACGCGCGGCTGCTGCCGTCGCCGGACGGCAGTGGCTCCGCGGACCCGCGGCATCAGCGACCCGATGTGGAAGGGCCGGGCCCGCAATCGATCCCACAGAACGCGGCGGCCTGGGCCCACCGCAACGGATGCGGTGCGGAGGCGACCGAACAGCGGATCGCCGACGATGTGGTCCGCACTTTCTACCCGTGCCCGGCCGGCGCCGAGGTGGAACTGTGGTCCATCCTCGGCGGTGGCCACATCTGGTTCGGCACCCGATCGGAGATCTTCCCGGGCGCGCTGGTCGGAAACGATACGGACTCGATCAGCGCTACCACGCTCATCTGGGATTTCTTCCGCACGCACCCGATGCAGGCCTGAGCCGGGATAGTGGCCGCGGCTACTTGCGCGGCAACCCCAGCACGAGTGTCGCGATCGTGTTGAGCTGGATCTCCAGCGTCCCGCCGCCGATGATCCAGGTCGGGATATCGAGCTCATGGTGCACCGGCTCGGAGAGCGCCGCACCGAGCGCCGCGGCCGGACCGATCAGGTTCAGCGCCGCCGCCGCGGCATCGGTGTGCAGCATGGACGCGGCGGCCTTGGCGATGCTGGTGGCCGGCCCCACCGGCTGACCGTCGAGGCGGCGGATCGTCTCCCGCAGGTTCAGCGCCGAGATCGCCGCGCCGCGCGCGCTGATCCGGCCCAGGGTGCGCACCGCGTCCGCCCGGCTGCCCGCGTACTCGGCGCGTTCGATGATGCCCTGAAGGCGCTTGTTGTGTCCGGGATCCCGGACACCGCCGATGAACAGGCGTTCCTGGGCCAGGGTCTCGAGGGTCAGTGTCCAGCCCTGACCGGGTTCGCCCAGGACCATGGTGTCGGGTACGAACGCGCCGTCGAAGAAGACCTCGTTGAATTCGGCGTCACCGCTGGCCTGGGTGATCGGACGGACCTCCACCCCGGCTGCGTGCATATCGACCAGGAACATGGTGAGTCCCCGGTGGCGTTCGGCCTCCGGATCGGTGCGGGCGAGCAACAGACCCCAGTCGGCGCGATGGGCGAGCGTGGTCCAGATCTTCTGCCCGTTCAGTTCCCAGCCGCCGTCGACGCGGGTGGCACGCAGGCTCAGCGAAGCGACATCCGAGCCGGCTTCCGGTTCGCTGAACAACTGGCACCAGATCTCCTCGCCGCGCAGCGCCGGGCCCGCCAGCCGGGCGAGCTGGTCGGACGTGCCGCGATGCAGGACGATCGGCACCACCCACTGCCCGATCCCCATGGACGGCTGGGCGATACCGTGCCGGTCGTATTCGTCCTGCAGGATCAACTGTTCGAGTGGTCCGGCCTCGATCCCGTAGGGCTGGGCCATCGGCGGCGACACCAGTCCGCTGTCGGCCAGCAGGGTGCGACGCGGGCCGGGGTTCACCGAATCCTGGTCGCCGATCTTCGACGGGCCCGGATTGTCCAGCCCGGCCGCTCGGTCGAGGATCTCCGAAACCCACTCGCGGAAGGACGGATCCGTCTCCGGCAGCGGTACGGCGAAGTTACGCGGTCCGTGCAGGGCGGCCTCACCCAGCCGCAGTTCCCACGACTCGGCCGGTCCGGCGAGCCCGGAAAGGGAGATCGCCCGGCGCCAGTACAGGTGCAGATCGTGTTCCCAGGTGAACCCGATGGCGCCGTGCAGGCCCAGGCATTCCACGGCGGCGTGCACGGCGTTGCCGAGCGCGGTCAGCGCCGCGCCGGCTACGGCGTGCGTACGCTGCCGGGCGTCGTCGTCCAGGCCGCGCACCGCGTCCCAGGCCGCCGCGGCGGCCAACTCGCTGGTGATCAGCAACTGCGCGGTGCGATGCTGCACGGCTTGGAAGGCGCCGATCGGGCGACCGAACTGGGTACGCGATTTCACGTAGGCGGTGGCGGTATCGGCGCACCAGCGGATCACGCCGGCGACCTCTACGGCCGCGAGTGCCACCGCCACGGCCCCGGCCCGCCCGGTGTCGAGATCTACCGGCACACCGGCGGATACCTCACGAAAGCGGACCACACCGATATCGCGGCCCAGGTCGGCGCCGTCCCGCACCTCGACTTCGACACCCGGCGCCGAGCGTTCGACGAGGAACCACCGGGTCTGCGCGCCGTCCGTCCCGGCGACGACGAGCAGTTCGGCCGCGGCCGCGCCCAGCACCAGGCCGGTCTCGCCGGTGAGCCGCGCGCCGTCGGATCCGGTGGATACCGCGACGGCGTGCTCCGGTGGGATCACCGCGCCGGTGGCGCCGTCGGCGAACCTGCGTAGCGCGGCGTCGGCGGTCGCAACTCCGGCCGCGGTGGCGAGTATCGCGCTCGCCACGACGGTGGGAAGCAGCGGCCCGGGCAGCAGAGCGCGCCCCGATTCGTCGAGTACCACTGCCAAGTCGTCGAGTGTGCCGCCCTGTCCCCCGACGCTTTCCGGTAGATGGACACCGGTCAGCCCGAGCGCCACCAGGCCGGACCAGAATTCCGGCCGCGCGCCCTGTTTCAGGCTGCCGGTGTTCTTCCGGGTGTACTCGCGACCGGCATGGCGGTCGGCGAATCCGGCGACGGTTTCGGCCAGTGCCGCCTGGTCGGCGGTCAGCGCAACAGGCACGGTTCTCATTCCGGTCGGGGCTCGGGCGGGCTCCCGCGGCATTCGCGGGACCACCAGATTAGAACACGTTCTACTAGCGGCGCGGGGATTCGGGACCTCTCACCCCGAATTCCCCCGGCGAACAGCCCACCCCGGTTCCTCAGATGGCCGAACCCACATCCTGCGCGACCAGATTGTCCATCGCCCGCTCGGCCACCGCGGCGATGGTCATCGAGGGATTGCACGCACCGGAGTTACCGGGGAGCAGGGCGCCGTCGAGCACGTACAAACCGGGCTGATCGTGTACCCGGCCGTCGAGATCGCAGACAGCGCCCATGCACGCACCGCCGAGCGGATGCCAGGTCGAGGGAAACGCCCGGTTCGTGTCGCCGATCACCGACGCCGGACCCGCCACCTTGTGCACTGTCTTCTCGATCTGGCCGTACTGGATAGCCGCGTCGCCGTCGGCCGGCCAGGACAGCCGGGCGGTATCGGTGGCCGAGTTGTAGACGAAACGGCCACGCGCCGCACTGACGCCGTAGCCGACCAGCATCGTGGTGTGGGCGTCCATGCCCAGCGGCGGAATCGACGCCTGGATCACGGTATGCGCGGTCGCCGGATCGTCCCAGTTCAGGCTGCCGTAGACGACCGGCCCGCCCTGTTTCGCGCCGAAGTCCTCGGCCAGGCTCGTCCAGGTGTAGATCCGGTCGGCGTTGGTGCCCCAGCCCGCACCGAGTTCGTCCGGCATATCCGGGATCAGTCCCTTGCCGGACGCCCGCATCAGCAATTCGGTGGTGTTGAGACTTCCGGCGGCCATGATGAGCGCCTTGGTGGTGAGGATCTTCTGCTCCAGCACCCGGGCGGATTCGTCGGTCCGGTCGACGTGGACGATCCAGCGGCCGTCGGCTCCTCGTTCCACATCGGTGACGTTGTGCATCACCTGAACGTCCACCAGCCCGGTGGCCTCGGCTTCCGCGACATAGGTGACGTCCACCGAATGCTTACCGCCGTTGTTCACGCCGAAGGCGCCGGCGCCGTCGGAGTACGCGGCTCGCATCTCGCCGCGCGTCTCGGCGAGTGCGTAGTTCCAGTCGATGGGCATCGGAATCTTCGACACCGGCAGACCCGCCGCCGCCGCGTTCCGCGCGAAGACCCGCGCGGCCTTGTAGTTCGGGTGAGCGATCAGCTCGTCCGGCGCCACGGCCAACTTCAGCATCGAGGCGACCCGCGGATAGTGGACGCGGTCCATCCGGCGCCAATCGAGTTCCTGTGGGAAGTACGTATTGAACACCGCTTCGGACGGCTGTAGCGACATCCCCTGATAGAGCAGCGAACCGCCGCCCAGACCCGCCGCGCACAGCGCCGTCATATTGTCGCCGACGACCGCGTCGAGCAGCCCGGTGTAGGGCTCGAACGAGACCGGCTTCCCGAACAGCTGCGGGTCGGAGCCGTACCAGAGCATCCGCTTGTCGGGCGACGTCGGGCTGGCGAAGGTGTCCGCGTCGGGCCCGGTGGCCCAGCGCTTGCCGCGTTCGAGCAGGAGGACCGGAACGCCGGCGCGGGCCAGGCGCAACGCCGCGATTCCGCCGCCGAACCCGGAACCGATCACGATCACCCGATGTTCTTCGCGCGCGACCGGTGTGCGCCGCCGTGGCGCCCGGGCGGCGGGATCGGCCGCGGCGAATCCCGCGCCCGCGAGCGTGATACCGGCCGCCGCGGTCGTACCGCCCAGGAAAGTGCGCCGTGAAATTGCGGACAAGACCGACCTCCGAAACAGCTGTGCACACGACTCCGCGCCGAGCATCGTCCGCCGCCGCATCGTTGCGGACGCGACGACCCGGACAGCCGACGAACGGAGTGCCCGTGGAGCTTCCCCCGGGCGGGCTCAAAAATAGATACATGTCACAGCGAGTGTCAAGAACCTATCGGTCGCTCGCCCAACTGTCGGACCTAGATCTTGAAAGCCCTTATCACACCAGGTCAGCGAGCTTTCCGCTAACTCGAAGGAAACGACCTGGACACTAGTCCAGCGCTGGTCGGAGCATTGTTCACGGGCGCGGTGCGGTCTCGAGTTCCCGCTTCAGCCGTTTCAGCGTGCGGCGGATGTTCCCCTTCTGGAATTCGGCGAACCCCCGCTTGCCCGTGGCGACCCGGTCGAACCACAGCGCCGGCGTATCCGGCCAGCCGGTCCGGTCGTCGTACCAGGCCTCGGTGATCCGGGTCCCCTCCGCCACACGCTCGAACCGGTATTCCCACGTGGCCACCGCCACCGGCAAGCTCGGCTTCCACAGACCCCACCGCCGGACCTCGAAGACGAACCGGCTCGGGCGCTCGGCCACAGTCACCGTGCAGCCGGTGTGCCAGCGCATGGGGCCGCGCCGGTTGGACCCCACGAAGGTCATTCCGGGATAGGGCGGCCGTCCGGGTTCGGGCACCACCGCGCCGGTGTTCTCCGGGCTCCACCGGCCCATCTGCGTCACATCGGTCACCGCGTCGTAGGCGGTCTCCGGATCCGTGTCCACGATGATGCTGTCGGACACCTCGACGGTCCGGCTTATCTTCACCACGACTGCACTCCTTATCGGCGCGATTGCCGTCGATCCTAGATTTCCGCCGCGGCGGCCGCCGGGCGCCGCGGACAGTACCGGTCCAGCCGGGGCCGGCGAACGGCAGCGCACTCCCAGCGCCGCTACTCGCAGTGGGTGCACGCATTGCCGGCGCTAAGTCGACCCGGCCCCCAGCCGCCCGCCGGCCGCGGCCTCATCTTCCTCCGGCCCGGACCGGATGCCGTATCTCATCAGCGGCACGATCGCGGCCCGGATGAAACCCCGCGCGGCATCCTCGTCGTCGAAGTCCACACCCGCGGTCGGTGTCAGCATGAGCGAATGCGCCATCCGGGCAACCAGTTCCGCGACCGGCCGCGGATCGTATCGGGCGAGCATCCCCTGTTCTTGACCGGCTTCCAGCACACCCACGATGTATTCGATGCCCTGGGACACCATCTCCTGACCCCGCACGGTATAGAAACCGAGCGCCTCCTCCGGGGCGACCGCCAGCAATTGGGTCACCAGCGGATGCGTACGGGTGAGCCGCAGGATATAGAGGACGGTCTCTTCTATCTGCGCATCGATTCCGGAGGTGGCGGTGGCGATGGCGGTCGCCTCCCCGAGCACCCGGCCGATCTCCCGGGACAGCGCGGCCTCGATCAGATTGTCCTTGCCCGAGAAGCGCCGATAGATCGTGACCCGGTTCACCCCGGACCGCCGCGCAATATCGTCGAGGCTGCTCCGCCGGACCCCGACCTGCAGAATCCGCCCCAGGGTCGCGTCGAGAATCCGCTCGTCGACTTCGTCATAGCTCCGGAACATGTATCGGAATTTTAGACCGTGTTTCATTGTGTCATCGTCGGCCGCCCCGGGGCGCTGCGACGTGGGCGAGCAGCGCCGCCACCGCCCGCTCCGCGCTCTGCGCGGCGCTTTCCATGGTGGCCGACCAGTCGGTCCGGGTCCAATCACCGGCCAGCACCAGATTCGGAACCGATGTCCGCTGGTCCGGACGCAGCCCAGCGGTTCCCAGCACCTGCGAAAAAGTGGCCTTCGGCATTTTCACGACCTGCGCGTGCACCAGTCGCGCCTGCGCGGCTTCCGGGTAGTAGCGCCGGATCAGCGCGAACTGTTCTTCGATGATCTCGTCGTTGCTCTTGTGGATCTGCTCGTAGGCACCGCTGGTGGTCAGGCAATAGAGCCAGGCGCCCGCGGGTGCCCGGCCGTGCATGCGCTGCCGGTCGAACACTTCGTCGATCACGCCGGCGCCGCCGATCAGCGCCTCCATCGCGGATTCGGTCCGCAGCGGCCGGTCCAGGTAGAGATTGGTGCTCACGATCGGCGTGACACCCAACTTGTCCGCGGCCGCGTAGATTTCCGCGTGCTCGGGCAGATCGTCGAGCAGACCGTGGATCCGCGAATTGGGCACCGCGCAGACCACCGCGTCCGCCGGGATCTCGGTGCCGTCCGCCAACTGCACACCGGTCACCAGTCCGTCCGTGATCACGACCTTTCGAGCAACCGTCCGGTAGCGGATATCGACACCGTATTTCTCGAACGCCTTCTCGGCGCCGGCGATGTAGAGGGTGTCCAGGTCCACGGTGGGATAGCCGATGGTGACACCCACCCGGTCCTGCGCCCCGATTCGAATCCCCGTAGCCAGGACGTCGGCGAAAACCTTGGCGGATTCCCGCTGCACCGGCTCGGCGGCGATGCCGAGAGCCAGCCAATCCCACAGCGCCTCCCGGGCTTTCGCGGGCATACCCACCCGCTCGAACCACTGTTCGGTGGTGATGTCGGCGAGGTCGGCGGGCTGGAACAGTGCCTGCCGGCCCAATCGCGCGGTCGCGCGCAGGGCGCGGAGACGGTCGAGGACGCCGGCGTCGGGATGCGCGCCCAAGAGGGTCTTGACGGCGCGAAACCCTCTGGTATGCAACATGACCGCGCGCCCGCCGGGCCAGCGCAGGGTGCCGCCGCCCGGGAATTCTACATATTCGCGGGTACCCACGCTCTCCAGATATCGGAAGAGGCTGCGGTACCCGCTGGCGACCACATGCTGGCCGTTGTCCGGAGTATCGCCGACTTCGGGGACCGCCATCGCTTGGGTACGCCCGCCCAGCCGAGCGCGCCGCTCGAGCAGAGTCACCTGCTGCCCCGCTTCGGCCAGCCACACGGCGGCGGCGAGGCCCGCGAGACCACCCCCGATCACGATATGCCGACGGACATCGTTCATCTGCTTCTCCCAGACATCGCGAACCTGCTGATTGACACAATGTAACTCACTCAATACATTTGTTTCATGGGTTCCGAGAACACGGGTGCGAACGTCCCCACCCGACATCCCGCCGCCCCGGTCGAGGTGCCCGGGTTGCGTCCGTTCGCCATGCTCATGGGCATCGGCGCACCCGATGCCGAACAGTGGGCGGCCATGGGTACGTCCCTGCTGGTCGGCGACGAGCCGATGGACGCACTGGTCGACTGGATGCTCACCACCGGCATGGCCACGACCCGGCCGCTTTTCGAGCAGGCCCTGCACACCGGCATCGACTCCGTCCCGGATGCTCCGGCGCCGCTGCGCGCCTTCTTCGCCGCGGTCGAAACGACACCACCCTGGGTGAACGAGCGGACACTGCGCCACGGCGAGCAGGTGCTGCGCCGGGGCGGCTACGACGGTCTGTACCTGGCCCGCGACGTCTCCTTCCTCGGCGGCTATCTCGCCTCCGGCTTCAACAAGACGCTGCTGCGGACCGGCGCGCTGGAAAAAGGGCCCGCCCAGCGGTTCGCCGAAACCATGCAGTGGGCGCTCGACGTCCAGAACGGGATGGAGAAGTTCGGCCCCGGCTATCGGTCCACGCTGCACGTACGCTTCGTCCACTCCCTGGTCCGCCGGCACGTCGGCGCGATGCCCGACTGGGACGGCGACGCCTGGGGGCTGCCGATCAACCAGACGGATATGGCGGCGACGCTGGTGGGGGCACTCATCGCCCCGTTCATCGGCGGCATGACCATGGGTATCGTCCCCTCCCGGGCCGACCGGGAAGCTGCGGCGCAGCTGGCCCGCTACGTCGGCTGGCTCATGGGCGTCTCGGACGAGTGGCTGCCCACCGGTTTCCGCGACAGTGTCCGGATCCTGTACCACTGCATGACGGCCATCACCAACCCCGACGAGACCACCCGCCAGCTCGCCCTGCCGATGGCCGACGATCCGCTCGACTGGCACTACCCGAACCTGCCGTGGCTGCGCGGCCGGATCGCCCGCGCCCAGCATCTGTCGATCTCGAGTATGTATCTCGGGCCGAGCGCCATGCGCAAACTCGGGCTGTGGCCGTATATGCCGCCGTGGTATCCGCTGCTGCGGCTTCCGGTGAACTTGGCCCGCACCGCGGCCATTCGGATCAGTCCCGCCGCCCGTGCACGCGCCGAAGAACGCGGCCTGCGCGAGCAGGAGGCGTTCCAGCGACTCCTGGTCGGCTCCGGCCCCGCCACCGTCGGAATGTCGGCGCACCACCTACAGGCCACGGCCTGACCGGCTCAGCTACCAGGTGGCGCGTTGCGCTCCGGTCGTCTCGCCAGTTCCCGGAGTCGCACCCAGTCCAGTACCGGTGCGGCAGAACGTATCCCGGGACGAGTCCGCGGAACCCGCACACGCAGGGAACCGGCTTCGACGACGCAGCGCACCGGTGTCTGCAGGAGCAGCGATTCGCCGTCCACTCCTACCGGAATCCGCGGTGCGTCGCTCTCGACCTCGATCACGGTCGCGGTCCGCTGCGTCAGACCGCGACTGTTGGTACGACGCAGCAGGCCGACGGCGTCACGAGTATTCGCGACCGAGACTGTCACCGCGCCGAGTACGCCGCGGTCGAGTCGATCGCGGCGACTGAGACCGGCCGGATCGCCGGTGCCGTACGGGTTGTTGCTCACCAGTATCGCCTGCGGCCCGTCGACGACGGTCCCACCGATCCGCGCGACGAGCCGGGCGCCGGTATGCCCGGCCAGGAGGTCCGGGAGCAGCCGCAGCACCGTCGCGGTCTTGTCGTCGCGGTAGGCGGGACTGCGCACGATTTCGGCGTAGACGCCGAACGACGCATTGTTGACGAACGGCAGCCCGTTGACGCGGCCGAGATCGACCCGGATCTCGACGCCGTCGCGCAGCGCGTCGAGACAGGCGACCGGGTCGCCGCGGTCCAGGCCGAGATCCAAGGCGAAGTGGTTGCGCGTTCCGGCACTGATCACCAGGAAAGGCACCTGGTGTTCCGCGGCGACCCCGGCCACGAGGGCCTGCGTCCCGTCGCCTCCGGCCACCCCGAGCAGGTCGGCGCCGCGCGCGACCGCCCGGCGGGCCACCGCCGCCACATCCACGGGAGCGGATCCCTCGAGCAGCACGACGTCGGCGCCGAGTTCCTCGGCCCGGCGCCGCAGGTCGAACTTCTCGACCTTGCCGCCGCCCGAGTGCGGATTCATGATCAGGAAGGGGCGTTGCGGCGGCGCGGACGAGTACTCGGACGACGGCGGTGCGCCCCCGCCCAACGCGGCGCGTGCGCAGACCAGGGCCAGGAACACCGCCGCGCACGTGAGCACGACGACCCACAACAGATGCGCGCGCACGAAGAACACCACCACGACGACCGGGGCCAGCACCGCGACGGCGAGCGCGACCACTCTGAGTACTCCGCGCCTGGTCAGGAACCAGTACAGTGCCGCAACCGTGACCACGACGCCGCCGGTCCCGACGACGAGCAGGCCGAGGGCGCCCAGCACCCCGGCGAACAGTACGGGCAGCGCGGCCGCCACGACGGCGAACAGCAACGCCGCCCGGGCCGCCCAGCGCCGGAGCGGGGCACCGGGTTCGACATCATCGCGCCGGTTCACCGTCCGGACCCTGGATCGCGCGCGGTGGCGACGAGCGTGATCAGGAGCGAGCGGGTCGTGCGTCTGTGGCCCATGATTGTCTTTCCGCACGCCACCGTGCCGGTTCCGGCCTCGTGGCCAGGTCACGATCCGCGCGCGCAGCATCACGGCCGGACTCGCCGAAGCCTGCCGAATTCTCGGTCATCGCACCATCGTCGACCCCTCGAGGAAATCCGGTCAAGGCACGAAACGGGCGCGAACGCGCATCGTGTGCGCCTGGGTCAGTGTCCGGGTTCCCATGTCGTCACGGCCCAGCTGACCACCACGCTCAACGCGATGATCACCATGGACCACGCGGGGTAATAGGGACGGTTCACCCGCGATGCGCTGTCGGTCATGGTCAACCCCTCGCCGATCGGAAAGACCTGATCATCGGAACCGGTACCGTCGCGGCGTCGAACCGCCGACCGAGACCCGGCGGCTGCGATGTCCGTGCCGACCCAGCTTCGTCGCCGGACCGGGCAGTGACCTCACCCTTCGCGGGTGAGGCGAGGCCGGGCACAGCGGAGCAAGCTCTCGTCGAGTAGCGAAACCGGGCGCGCACAGCGATCCGGAAGGCCTTGATCCGGCCCGCACTCACGGGCGGAGGCAGGTGCATGACCGACTCCGGTGACAGTCGATCCGCCGACGGCGCACTCGGCGCGGACGAGCGCCGCGAACTCGCGCGCCTGCGCGCCGAACTCGCCCGGCTGCGCCGCGAACAACCGGGCGCGGGAACCGGGTCGCGCCGGGCACGCTGGACCGCGGTGGTGGTGCTGCTGGTGCTCGTCGGCTTCCTGCTCGTGGCTGCCGTCGCGGCCCGGTACACACGTTCGGAAATACTCGATACCGACCGCTATGTGAGCACCGTCGCGCCGTTGGGAGCCGATCCGGCCGTCAAAGGCGCGGTCACCGACAGGGTGACCGAGGCCATCGTCACTCGGCTCGATATCGAAGCCGTCGCCGCGGAGGCGTTGACCGAACTCTCCCGGTCCAGACCCCGCCTCGAGCCGGTGGTGGGCCTGGCTCCCGTCCTCGCGGAGCAGGCGGAGACCTTCGTGCGCGACACGGTGTCCGAACTGGTCGACTCCGACCGGTTCGAAGACCTGTGGGTCCAGGCCAACCGGGCGGCGCATACGAGACTCGTCGCCGTGGTGACCGGCGACACCCGCTCCGGCGCGATCGAGGTCGACGACACCGGCACGGTGAGCATCTCGCTGGACGCTGTCCTCGCGGAGGCGCGAACGCGGCTGTCGCAGCGGGGTTTCACGTTCACCCGCGAGCTCCCGCCGCTCGACGAGCAGTTCGTGCTGTTCCGATCACCGGAACTGGCCTCGGCGCAGCGCATCGTCGGCGCGCTCGACAAAGCCGCCGGCATCCTCCCGTGGGCGGCGGCGCTCGCGGCGGCCGTCGCGGTGTGGGCGGCGCCCCGGGGATCGCGGCTCCGTGCCCTGGCCGCAGTGGGCGTGACGTGCGCCGTCGCCATGGCGGTGCTCGCGCTGGCGATCTATCTCGGCCGGTCGCTGTATCTGGGCGACCTCCCGCCGGAAATCCGTTCCCCGGCCGCCGCGACCGCGGTGTTCGACACTCTCGTGGCTCCGCTGCGCAGCATGCTGCGGGCGGTTTTCGTGGCGGGGCTCGTCGTGGCGGCCGCCGGCTATCTATTGGGCGGATCGGACTCGGCGTCGGCACTGCGCCGGACCTGGGGCCGATTCCTCGCCGTGCTCCGCCGTCCCGGCGGCACCCGGCCTCCCACCGCGTTCCAGTTGTCGCTGGCTCGGGCGCGGGTACCGTTGCGGGCCGCGATCGTCGCGGCGGGCGTGGCGATCGTCGTGTTCTGGAACTACCCGACCGGGGCCGTGGTCGGCTGGACCGTATTGCTCGCCCTGATCGCCCTGGTCCTGCTCGAGCTGGCGATGCCGCCCACGATCGCCCGGTCGCGGAGCGGGGCACGAGAAGGATCCGAGACGAGCTGACCACAAGACCCGGCCCTTCCCGGCGCCGGTCCCGACCGGCACTTTCATCGAGACTTCTACGAAAACTCTGGTCCCGGCTCCTCGGCTCGCTATAACGTAGGTCGGTACCCGTTCGGCGAGAGCACCTCTGCCGCACCCCGACAAGGACAGGAAATATGGAGATTCAGGGAACACGGGCGATCGTGGTCGGCGGCGCCTCCGGAATGGGCCGGGCCAGCGCCGAACTGCTCGCCGCGCGCGGCGCCACGGTGGCGATCGTCGATCGGACGGCCAGTGCGGGCAACAAGATAGCGGCCGACCTCGGCGGCGCCTTCTACGAAGCCGATGTCACCGACCACGCCGGAATCGAAGCGGTGCTGGCCGCGGCAGTGGACCGGCTGGGCGGTCTCGATATCGCCGTGAACACCGCCGGCGGCGGTCTGGCCAAGCGCACGTTGTCCAAGACCGGGCCGCACGATCTGGAGTCGTTCACCCAGATCGTCAACCTGAACCTGATCTCCACGTTCAACCTGAACCGGCTGCAGGCCTGGCATATGAGCCAGGGCGAGCCGAACGCCGACGGAGAACGCGGTGTCATCGTCAACACGGCGTCCATCGCGGCGTTCGAAGGTCAGATCGGGCAGGTCGCGTACACCGCGTCGAAAGCCGGAATCGCCGGGATGGCGCTCACCATGGCTCGCGACCTCGGTTCGGTGGGCGTCCGGGTGCTCGCCATCGCGCCGTCGCTGTTCGATACCGGCATCCTGGCCGGAGTCCCGGAGGAAATGGTCACCCCGCTCGTGTCCGGGAATGCCTTCCCCAAACGAATGGGGCGGCCCGAGGAGTACGCGAAACTGGTCGGTGCCATCGTCGAGAACGCCATGCTCAACGGCCAGTGCCTGCGCCTGGACGCCGGGATGCGGTTCGCGCCCAAATGAATCGGTGACCGCCGCGGCCGGTCGCGGCCGCTGCGGCCGCTGCGGCCGCATCCGGGGTCGCTCGCGGGCGGTGCGACCCGCGCCCACCACAATGGGTCCGACGGTAGTTCCGGCCCCGCGGCTCAGGGCCGCACTTCGCACCACGGGAGGTGGCCCATGACCTCGGAGTCCGTCCGGCCCGCGGAGTCGATCGCGGACCGGCTCGCCCTCCAGCGCATCGGCGAGCACCGGTTCCGCGGTCGCGTCCATGACGGCCCCGCGCGTCGCAGCTATGGCGGCGAGGTCGCGGGGCAGGCGGTGCTCGCGGCGGGACTCACCGCACCGCAGGATCGGCCCATCCATTCGGCGCAGACCTACTTCCTGCTTCCGGGCGACACGACGGTACCCACCGAGTTCGCGGTCGACATTGTCCGTGACGGCGGGTCGTTCTCGACCCGGCGGGTCGAAGCCCTCCAGGACGGCCGGGTGATCTTCACAATGCTCGCGTCCTTCCATCGCTGCGAGGAGGGGCTCTCCCACCAGGTCGCCGCGCTCGACACACCGGGCCCCGACGAGGTACCCGAACTCGCGGAAGCCTTCGCCGAGCATCCGGCGGCGCTGGCGTGGACGACGCGTTTCCTGGACGCGCTCGGTATCGACGCCCGGTTCCCGGACCCGCCCGCGCGGGCGCACGCCATGAACGGACAGGCCGCCCCGGCACGCCAGCGGGTCTGGCTGCGTGCCCGGCAGCCGGTTCCCGACACGGCGCTGGGTCAGGCGGCCTGCCTCATGTACCTCAGCGATCTGCTGCTGCTCTCGGCGACCACCGGACCACACGGGCCCGAACTGAAGGACCGGGACCTCCAGGTCGCTACCGTCAACCATTCGATCTGGTTCCATTCGCCGATACGAGTGGACGATTGGTTCCTGCACGATCAGCACGGCCGGTGGTCGGGCGGCGGGCGCGGACTGGCCCACGGCGAGATCCTCGACCGGTCCGGGCGGCTGTGCGCCACCACGATGCAGGAGGGGCTCATCCGCCCACGGTGAGTTCACGGATGGTCGTCCAGCGGCTCACCGGAATCGCCGCCGCGACAGATCAATCGGGCCGGGAGTGCTCCAGGTACGCGACGATCGCATTGGTCAGGCCGCGGCGGGCCACATCCAGATCCGTGTAGGTCCCCAATTGCCGTTCGGACGCGATTCCACGCATCGCCCCCGGCAGAAAAGCGGCCACTTCGCGCACCCGGGCCGGGTCGACGTCCAGATCCGCGAAGGCTTTCTGGCAGGCTTCGCCCCACGATTCACCCCACGACGACAATTCGGCCGCGGTGTGCGGATAGAGACGCTCGAGTTCGGCCCGATCCCGCGGTAGGGCGGTGCGCAGGGTCTCGATCGCCCGTGAATCGGTCGCGGTCAGGCCTCGGAAAAGCGTTTCGACGGTGGCCGCGACCCGGTCCCGCAGGGGCGCGCCGGTATCGGCGACGATCGGCAGGGCGCCCCGGCGTTCCGCGGTTCGGCGCAGCACCGCCGACCACAGACCGTCGGCATCGTGGAATTGGTATTTGACCGCCCCCCAGGTGGCGCCGATCTCCTTGGCGATGCGGTTGGCCGATACCGCGCCGGGATCACCGGTGGCCAGTGCGCGCACGGCGGCCTCCAGCATGCTCTCCCGGGTCGCCAGGCCGCGCCGGTTGACCTTTCGTCCCCCGGCAGCCGTATCGGTCATTCTTCGGATGGTAGCGGTATTCGCGGGGGCACCGAGCACGGTTGCGCGGCGTTCACGCGGTGGCGGTACGGGTTCGCAAAGATATCCTCCAATTTTCACAGAACCTACTGTGAAACTCTCGAATCCTCGCTACGATCGCGAGTGCACGCCCGGCCACCGGCTCCGGAACCGCGCGCAACCGATCACAGGAAAGGACAGACCGGATGGCGAAACCACCGCTGTCGATGCAACCGACCGGCTGGTTCCAGGTCGCTTGGTCGGCCGAGGTCGGCGTCGGGGATGTCCACCGGATGAAGTACTTCGACCGGGAACTGATCGCCTGGCGCACGAGCAGCGGCGAAATCGCGATCATGGACGCCTACTGCGAACACCTCGGCGCACACCTCGGTTACGGCGGCCGGGTCGAGGGCGAGCGGCTCGTATGCCCCTTCCACGGGTGGGAGTGGAGCACCGAGGGACGCAATCTCTGCATTCCCTACGAGAAACGGCCCAACCCGGGCCGCCGAATACGCAGCTATCCGGCGGTCGAACGCAACGAGGGCGTCTACCTCTGGCACGACATCGACGGCCGCGCACCGTATTTCGAGGTGCCCGATGTCTTCACCGGTTTCGGTGACGGCATCACCGAGGCCGACTACTACCCCGCCTACGGACAGTCCACGCTGCACCGGCAGCAGCTGGAACTACACCCACAGTACGTCCTGGAGAACGGCGTCGACTTCGCCCATTTCGAATTCGTGCACAAAGTGCCGATCACCCCCGAGTTCACTCGGCAGGACTTCGCGGAACCGGTGTCGTATGTGGACTTCACCATCACCTTCGGCGGCGACGGCGCCGAATCCATCGACGAGGTCACCAGCGGGGTGAACGCGATCAACGGCGGACTCGGGGTCGCGGTCACCAAGAGCTGGGGAATGATCGACAATCGCACGGTGTCCGCGGTGACCCCGGTGGACGATTCCACCTGCGATGTCCGGTTCGCGGTGTGGATCGGCCGGGAGCCCGGCGACGACGGCGACACCCAGCCCCGCTCGGCGAACCGGGTCGCCCGAGCGGTGATCGAACAGTTCGAAGCCGACATCCACATCTGGCAGCACCAGCGCTATTCCGATCCGCCCGCCCTGGCCCGCTCCGAATACGAGGGCTTCACGGCCCTGCGCACCTGGGCCGCCCAGTTCTATCCCGAGACCAGAAGGACCGCCGCCCATGGCCATCGATGACACCCGCCCGATCCGCGTCTTCCAGGTCGCCACCGGCAATGTCGGCACCGAGATGATCAAGCGGGTCGGTAACCATCCCGACCTCGAGCTGATCGGGTTGCACTGCTACACACCGGAGAAGATCGGCCGCGATGCCGGGGAGATCGTCGGCGGCGAGCCGATCGGCGTGGTCGCCACCGGAACGGTCGAGGAGATCATCGCCGCGAAACCCGATGTGCTGACCTATCACGGGGTCTTCCCGGACGAGGACCTGTACGTGCGGATCCTGGAAGCCGGGATCGATATCGTGACGACAGCCGACTGGATCACCGGCCACCACCGCAATGCCAACCACCCGCATCCCTCCGGGAAATCCACCACCACGGTGCTGGAGGAGGCGTGCCGTAAGGGCGGGGCGACGTTCTACGGTACCGGGATGAATCCCGGGCTCACCCAGATCCTGGGCATCGTGCAGACCTGTGATGTCGCCGATCTGGAGAACGTCACCGTGATCGAGTCCGTCGACGTGTCCTGTCACCACTCGGTCGGCTCGTGGGAGATGGTCGGCTACGGCCGCCCCGTGGACGATCCGGAGCTGCCGGGAATGCTGGAGAAGGGCACCCGGGTGTTCGCCGACGGAGTTCACCTCATGGCGGACTGTTTCGGCCTGACACTCGACGAGGTCACCTTCGACTACGAACTCGGCGCGTGCACCCGCGATATCGATCTCGGGTGGTATCGGCTGCCCAAAGATTCGCTCGGCGCGAACTACATCAAGTATCAGGGGATGGTGGACGGCGTGCCGAAGGTCGAGGTACACGTCGAATGGCAGATGACCCCGCACACGGACCCGCACTGGGATGTCCAGGGCTGCTATATCACCACGATCAAAGGAGATCCGTACATCTCCAGCAAGCACCGGGTCCTCCCCAAGCCGGGAACGGATTTCTCCTCCCCCGAAGCGTTCGCCTCCGTGGGAATGACGGTCACCGGGCTGCCCGCCCTCAATGCCGTCCGCTCGGTGGTCGAGGCGCGGCCCGGCGTGATCACCAGCGCCGACCTGCCGCTACGCGCCTTCGCCGGCCGTTTCCGCTGACGACGCCGCGGCGCGGCCGGGTCCAGCGGCGATATCCGGGCGCGGTTGCTCGCTCGTCTCGAGACGGAACCGCACACCGGTGAGCCGCTCGGCGGCCTCCCACAGCCGACGGCCGATCGCCGGATCGTGCGCCGCCGGGGAGGCCGGCATCGCCACCGCCGGCCCCACCAGGCCCCCGCGGTTCCCGGGTCCGTAGAACCCGGCGCCCACCGTGTCCGGATCGAGGGCGGCCCGCAGTATCGGCAACGCCCCCCGCTCCGGCGTCTGGGTGACCAGGCGCGCCAGGGTCATCACCACACCGCTGTAGGCGATCCGGACGAGCAGGCTCTCGTCTCGCAGGATCGTGGACCGCACCGCACCGGGGTGCGCGCCCACCGAGAGCGCCCGCGATCCCGCGGCGCCCAGTCGGCGCTGTAGTTCCACCATGAAGGTCGTGGACGCCATTTTCGACCGCGAGTAGGTGACCAGGCGCCCGAAGTTCCGCTCGGACTGGAGATCGTCGAAGTCCAGTCGCGCCATGCGGCGGCCGTGGCTGAGACTGCTGATACTGACGACCCGGCCCGCGGGCGCGGCGGTGACCAGATCGATCAGGCGGGCGGTCAGGGCGAAATGACCCAGGAAGTTGACGCCGAAATCGCTTTCGAACCCGTCCGCGGTCAGCGTATGCGATCCCGCGACCACACCGGCGTTGTTGATCAGCAGATCGATCGCGGGGAATTCGGCGTGCAGCAGGCGCGCGCACTCCGCGACCGAGGCGAGATCCCCGATATCGACGTGCACCGTCCGGATATCGGCGTCCGGCACCGCCGCCTCGAGGCCCGCCTTCGCCCGGGCGGCGGCGACATCGTTGCGACAGGCCAGCACGACCGTGGCGCCGCGGCGGGCCAGTCCGCGAGCCACCTCCAGTCCGATACCAGTGTTCGATCCCGTCACCACTGCGGTGCGACCCGACTGATCGGGCGCGTCTGCCACTGTCCACGGTTCGTACGAAGAGCTCACGGCATATATCCAGTTCCAGCACGGTGTACACCGCCCCGGGGACGGCAGGTCCAGCCGAAGTATAAGTCAATTCTCTTCAGAGAAGAACGGTATTATCGCACCAGCGCGCTGTCTGCGGACGCCGTGGCCTCCCGTACCGGAACCCGGTTCCCGCGGGCGCTCATTCGACCGGCGCCGCCGAACCACCCTTCGGACCATCGCCCTTACGACCGACACCGCCCAGGATCAGCCGCTCTTCGGAGGTCACCGGCGACCGCGCCGGCCCCGACGGCCACCATTCGTCGAGCGCCACCACCCCCGGCTCGACCAGGTCCAGTTCACCGAAGTAGGACACGATCTCCTCCCGGGTCCGGTACCAACCGGACCCCAGACCTTTCTCGAGAAAACGCCGCTGCACTTCCCGCGCGAGATCGTGGTCGGCCGAACCGTCGGCGGGGTCCCAATAATGCGTGATCGCCACGAACGAACCCGGACTCAGCTCCCGTGCGCACCGCGCCACGATCGCCGCCGGATCCGCGGCGTCGTCGAGATGATGCAGAACCGAACCGAGAATCAGCGCCACCGGACGGCTCGGATCGAGATAACGCCAGACCGCCGACTCCGGGGCCAGCACCGCGGGATCGGTCAGGTCGCCGTCGAGATAGATCGTGTCCTCATTGGTTTCCATCAGCACCCGGCCGTGCGCGCTGCACATCGGATCGTTGTCCAGATACACCACCCGCGCCCACGGATTCACCAGTTGCGCGATCTCATGGGTATTGCCCAGCGCGGGCAGGCCGGCGCCCGCGTCCAGGAACTGGTCGACCCCGACGATCCCCGCCAGATACCGGACCACCCGGCGCACCCAGGCCCGGTTGCGCCGGGCCACCTCACGCATCCCGGGAGCGATCTCCAGTACCGCGTCGAGGACCTGGCGATCGACTTCGAAGTTGTCCTTGCCGCCCAGGCTCGCGTCGTGCACCCGGGCGATACTGGCCCGGGTTGTGTCGACCCCGGCGGGCGGCCGGCCGGTGGCCGGTGATCGGAACGGTGAATCTGGCATCGTTTTCTCTCTATCCGGTTGTGGTGCGGCGCGACATCGACAGGTAGTGCTCGACACATGTGACGTCGGTCGCGTAGCGAATTCATCGCTCCCGGAACAGATTCGTCCACGAAGATCTCGAAACGATAAGTTTCGGCTGTTCGACGCCGAAGAAGTCGATGGCGCACCTGCGTCGAGGCCACGTCGATTCGCCGGAAGCGACAGCCGGGGACAGCGATCCGCTCTAGAGTGTGTGCTACCGGCGCGCATTCGGTACCACCGCGTCCACCGCGCGCGGTACCCATGGTCCGCCAGCTCGGAGCCGCTCATGAACCCTACCGATAGCGCCTCGGCGGCCACCCGCCGCTACCATCGGCTCGATATCTCCCAACCTGCCTTCTGGGCCCGGGATTTCCGTACCCGCGACGAAGTGTTCGCACAGCTGCGCGCCGAACCGGGACTCACCTGGCACGCGCCGCCGCCCGCGTTCTTCCCCCATGACGAGCCCGGGTTCTGGGCGGTCACCCGGCATCGCGATATCGCCCAGATCAGCCGTCATCCCGAACTGTTCACCTCGAGCCTCGGTATCAGCCTGGACCCGATGCCCGTGGAGGTGCAGCGCCCCACCACCTTTTTCCTGATGATGGACCCACCGCAGCACACCCGGTACCGGCGACTGATCAGTTCGGCGTTCACTCCGAAGCAGGTGCGGCGCATAGAATCCCAGATCCGCGACAACGCCGCCGAGATCGTGGACGAGTTCCTCACCGACCTGCGCAGCGGGCAACCCACCGATTTCGTGGACAGTCTTTCCCGGAAGCTGCCCATGCGCACCGTGTCGGACATGATCGGCATCGAACGATCCGATCGGGAAGGCGTCGCCTACGCGGCCGAGGCGATGTTCAGTTCGAGCGACGAGGAGTACGCGAGCCTCGAGGAACGTGCCACCTTCTTCATGACCCAGTTCGGCATCCTGCACGGGGCCGGCACCGACCTCGCCCAGCGTCGTCGCCAGGATCCGCGCGATGATCTCATGTCCGCGATCGTCGAGGCCGAAGTGGACGGCCACCGCCTCACCGACGAGGAGATCGGCGCCTTCATGGTGCTGCTCGCCTCCGCGGGCAACGACACCACCAAACAGACCACTTCGCACGGGTTCAAGGCACTGGTGGACCATCCCGCGCAACGCGAATGGCTGCTCGAGGACTTCGACGCCCGGATCGGCGGCGCCGTCGAGGAATTCGTCCGCTGGGCGACTCCGGTCATCCATTTCGCCCGGCACGCGGTCACCGATACCGAGGTCGCCGGCACACGCATACGGGCCGGCGAGAAGGTGGTGATGTTCTACTGTTCGGCCAACCGGGACGAGACCGCACTCGACGCACCGCATATCTTCGACATCACCCGCGGCCCGAATCCGCATTCCGGATTCGGCGGCGGCGGCGCCCATTTCTGCCTGGGCGCCTGGTTGGCCAGGATGCAGATACGGCTGCTCTTCCATGAGCTGCTGACCCGGGCGCCCGAGGTAGTACTGGGCGAACCGGAATACGTGCACAGCGATTTCGTGCACGGTATCAAACGGATGCCCGTGCGCCTGGCGTGACCGGACCTCGGGCACAACCGCGCCGGACCGTCCCGACCGACACAGAATCCCGGTCCGCGGGCCCCTGCGGCGAGCAGCGCGGATAGCGCGGCGACCGTTGGTCCCCCCGGCATCGAGGGTCCCGATAACCGTCGCACGAGCGCTCGGACACGTACGCTGTTCCCGATCGATTCACGCGACGAGAGGATCTCTGATGAAAACCAAACTGAACTGCCCCTGCGGCGAGCACCTCACGGGAGCCAACGAGGACGAACTGGTCGATATCGTGCGCAAGCACCTCACCGAGAACCATCCCGGCCACGACTACTCCCGCGACGAGATCCTCTTCATCGCCTACTGAGCCGCGACCCCGCCTCGGCGATCCGTCATCGGCCCGGCACACCACGCCACCGCGGATGGCCGGACGCCCCGGCCACGCCACCGCACGACGAGAACCCCGGACGCACCGTGGTATATGGATCTGGGCAGCATCGCTCGCCAGGAAGGATCCCCATGGACGACCACACACTCGCCGCGACATTGGCCGAAGAGGCCGGAGAACTGCTCCTGGAAATCCGGGAACTCGGCGGCAGCGTCGGTGACCGGCGGTCCAACAGTTTCCTGCTCGAACGACTCGCCCGGGAGCGCCCCGCGGACGCTGTGCTCTCGGAGGAGTCTCCCGACGACGGCGCCCGCACCCGGCGGTCCCGGGTGTGGATCGTCGATCCGCTCGACGGCACCCGCGAATACGGTGAGCCGGGCCGCGTGGATTGGGCGGTCCATGTAGCACTCGCGGTGGACGGCGAGGCAGCGGTGGGCGCGGTTGCCCTACCCGCACAAGGGCTGGTCCTGCACACCGGCAGACCGCCCGTCCTCCCGCCACCGCCACCGCCCGGCACCGTGCGGGTCGCGCTGTCGCGCAGCCGCCCCTCTTTCGCGGTCCGGCGGCTGGTGGCCCGACTGTCGGCGACCGAGGTGCCGATGGGGTCGGCCGGCGCCAAGGCGATGGCCGTCGTCCGGGGAATCGCCGATATCTACGCCCATTCGGGCGGCCAGTACGAATGGGACTCCTGCGCGCCGGTCGCGGTAGCGGCCGCGGCCGGGCTGCACGTCTCCCGTCTCGACGGGAGCCCGTTGCGCTACAACCGGCCCGACCCCTATCTCCCCGATCTCCTGATCTGCCGCCCGGAACTGGCCGAACTCGCGCTCAAAGCATTGTCCGAGTAGCCGAACGCGCTGGCGACTCGCGCATTCCGGCAGCGAGCAGGGCTGGAACTCGCAGCTCACGGCCCCGCGGATCGACGGTCCGTGCGGCCGGGGCGTCGGTGGGCACACAATGGTCGGACGTGTCCGCAATGACAGGAGAACGGCAAGTGAGTGGTCGACTATCCGGCAAAGTAGCTTTCGTCACCGGCGCAGCGCGCGGTCAGGGGCGGGCGCACGCGGTACGGCTGGCGGCGGAGGGCGCCGACATCATCGCGGTGGACCTGTGCGGCCCGCTTCCGCCCGCGGTCCCCTACGACGCAGCGACCCCGGCAGATCTCGATGACACCGTCCGACTGGTCGAGGGCACCGGACGCAAGATCATCGCCTCGGTGGCCGACACGCGGGACGCGGCCGCCCTGCGGGCCGCCGTCGACGACGGAGTGGCCGCCTTCGGGCGGCTCGACGTGATCGTCGCCAATGCCGGGATCTGCATCCCCGAACCGTGGGACACCATCACCCCGGAATCGTTCGGGGCGGTCCTCGACATCAATGTCACCGGCACCTGGAACACCGTCACCGCCGGGGCGCACCGCATCATCGAGGGCGGCCGGGGCGGTTCGATCATCCTGATCAGTTCCGCGTCGGGCGTCGCGATGCAGCCGTTCATGGTGCACTACACCGCCAGTAAGCACGCCGTGACCGGAATGGCCCGAGCGCTGGCGGCCGAACTCGGCAAGCACTCCATCCGGGTCAACAGTGTCGCGCCCGGCCCGGTCGCCACACCGATGGGTTCCGGGGACATGGTCGGCGCGCTCACTCGCGCGGCCGAAACCAACGAACTGCTGGGCCGGATGAACACACCGCTGCTGCCGGAAGGGATCGCGCAGCCGGAGGACATCTCCGACGCGGTGTGCTGGCTGGCGAGCGAAGAGTCCCGGTTCGTCACCGCGAGCAGTATCTCTGTAGATCTGGGTGCGGCCCAGTACTGAACGACCTCCACCGCGGCCCGTCGCGACCGGATCGGAGGTCGGGCCGCGGCGGGCCGCCAGTGGCCGGTCCGTCCGCTCGCGGTGCAGCGGGCCGCCGCTGATCAACGCAGGATCGTACCGCCGTCGATATTGATGATCTGCCCGTTGATCCAGGCGCCCTCCGCGGAGAGGAGGAAGGCCACCAGCGCAGCGACATCCGCCGGTTCGCCGACTCGGGGACTGTGCATCCGCGCCAACGCGGCCTTCTCCAGATCCGGCCACTGGGGCGCGGAACGGATCGTCTCGGTGGCGGTGAACCCGGGCGCCACGGCATTGCAGCGGATTCCCTCCCTACCCCATCGGGTCGCCACATGCCGGGTCAGCGCGCCGATACCGGCCTTGCTGGTCGCGTAGGCGGGTCGCGTGGGTTCGCCCTGGAACGCCGCCGCGGACGACATGTTCACGATGGCGCCGCCGCCCCGCGCCACCATCAGCGGGATGGCGTTCTTCATGGTGGTGAGGTAGCCGCGCACGCTCACCGCCATCACCCGATCCCAGATCTCGAGGTCGATATCGACGATATCGGTGTCGTACCGCAGGGTGCGCATATCAGCGCCGACATTGAACAACGCGTCCACTCCGCCGAAGCGGTCGGTCGCCGACCGGAACAGCGCGCCGACGGATTCGGGGTCGGCGAGGTCGAACCCGGCGGCGACAGCCGTACCGCCGGCGGCCGTGATGGTCTCCACTGTCGCCGCGGCCTCCGACTCGCGCAGATCTCCCACCACCACCCGGTAGCCCTGGGCGCCGAGCCGGAGCGCGGTGGCCGCCCCCAATCCGGTCGCGCCGCCCGCCACCACGGCCACTCTGCCGCCCGGACCCGATGAGTTCATCTCCACGCACTCCTCCCCGTCGCCTACGCGAACAAGGTTCTCTCATTTAGAGAAGACGATACCCGCAGCTCCGGATGCGCCCGCGAATGCGGCAGTATGGATCCTGTGGAGCAATCGGCGGTATCGATGGACGTGGTGGCGTTGCGGTTCGGTCCCGACGACGCGGCGGTCACGTTCGGGATCGCGGCACGCCCTCATGAGCCTTTCACCGGACAGCTCGCGCTACCCGGTGTGCTACTGGGACGCGGGGAGCGGCTCGCCGAGGCGGCCCGCCGTGCGGTACACACGAAACTCGGCGTACCGGCCGCGGCCATCGGGCCGGTAGGCCAGCTGGTGACCTTCGACGAACCGAACCGCGACCCCCGCGGGCCCACGCTGTCGATCGTCATGTGGGCGGTGACCGGACCGCACGAGAGTCCGGCGCGGTGGGTGTCCTTCGACGACCCGCCCACCCTGGCCTTCGACCACAACAGCATCGTGGACGCGGCGCGCGGGCTGCTGGCCGGGCTGCTCTGGAAGGATCCGCCGCTCACCCGCGCCCTGCTCGGCGACCAGTTCCCCGCCACCCGCGCGGTGGACCTCACCACCTCCCTGCTGGGCACCCGGCCGGACGCGGCGAACCTGAACCGGACGCTGGCCGGAATATCCGGACTGGAGAAGACCGACGAACGGCGCCGCACCAAACCCACCGGCCGCCCGGCGGCGGTCTGGGCGTTCACCGGCGACCGGTAGCCGGTGAACGCGGACCGTGACCGGTCGGCGTCCGCGCCGGACCGAATCGTTATTCGGTTGCGTGCCGAACGCACACTCGACACACTGGCGCACGTGACCGAATTCGACACGGCCGCCGTCATCCGACGGCTCCGGGCGGCCGGATGCGTTTTCGCCGAAGACGAAGCGCGCCTGCTGGTGGCCGCCGCCGAGTCCGAGGAAGATCTGGACACGCTCGTCGTACGACGGGTCGCGGGTACACCGTTGGAACATGTGCTGGGCTGGGCGGAATTCCGCGGGATCCACGTTGGTATCCAGGAGGGGGTTTTCGTGCCACGGCGGCGATCCGCCCTGATGGTGGACGAGGCGCTGGCTCTGGTCGCCGAACGGCCGGTGCGCACCGTGGTGGATTTGTGCTGCGGTTCGGGCGCACTGGGTTTGGCGGTGCTCACCGAACTCGGCTCGACCTCGGTCGAGCTGGTAGCGGCGGATATCGACCCCGTCGCGGTCGCCTGTGCCCGGGACAATCTCGCGCCGGTCGGCGGGCGGGTCGAGCAGGGCGATCTGTTCGACGCCCTCCCCGACGGACTACGCGGCCGGATAGATATCCTGCTGGCCAATACCCCGTACGTGCCCACGGATCTGATCCCGCGGATGCCGCCGGAGGCCCGCGATCACGAACCGGCGGTAGCGCTCGACGGCGGACCCGACGGACTGGGTCCGGCTCGCCGCATCGCGGCGGGCGCCCCCGGCTGGCTGACGCCCGGCGGGAGTGTGCTGATCGAGATCGGCACCGAGCAGATCCCGGCCGCCACCGCGATACTCACCGGCAACGGGCTGACTGCGGCGATCGCCCGCGCACCGGATCTCGACGCCACTGTGGCCGTCGGCCACCGGCCCCCTATTTCCGGCCGCTGAAATCGTCCATCGAGTGGTACACGCCGACTGTGTTCAGGAACAGGTCGCGCAGTTTGATCGGTAACACCCCGGACAGCGCCTTGTTCAGACGGGAGGTCCAGGGCAGGATCACCACCGGCGTACCCTTCTTCATCTCCGTCCAGGAGGTGTCCACGACCTTGTGCTGGTCCAGGATCGGAGTGAGCCAGAATCCCTTGGCGCCCTCGAACATTCCGGTATTGATGTAGGTCGGACAGACCGTGGTGACCCGGACGTGGCCGTGACCGGCCTGTTCCAGTTCGATACGCACCGAATCCGACCAGCCCAGCGCGGCCCATTTCGAGGCCGCGTAGACACTCATCCGCGGGTTGTGCACCAGACCGGCCGAGGAGGAGATGGTGAGCACCCGGGCCTCGGTGGTCCCGGCGACCATCGCCGGCAGGAACTCCAGGGTCACGTACATGGGCGCCAGCGAGTTGATCGCCATGGTCTTGTCGATATCGTTGCGGTCCTCGGTTTCCCAGAAATAGGTGTTACCGCGGACGATCCCGGCATTGTTGACCAGCACATCGATCGTGCCGACGTCCACGCGGACCGATTCGCCGGCCGACGCGACCGCGTCCGGATCGGAGACGTCGACGGTGTAGGTGTGCACGGTGCCACCCGCGGCCGTGAGTTCGGCGGCGGTCTCCTTCAACCCGGTGTCGTTGATATCCCACAGCACCACCGCGGCGGCGCCCTCCCGCACCGCCCGGGCGGCGAACAGTTTGCCCAGGCCCATGGCGGCGCCGGTGATCAGCACCTTCTTACCGGCCACCGTGTCCAGTTTCATCGGTTCGGATCCTTGTCGTCAGAGAAAGAGCTGGGGCAGTGGCCTACTTCTGGCGCAGCGTTTTCATGACCCGGAAGTACAGTGTCATGGTTTTCGCCCACGTGGCCTCCGACATCCCCGGCAGTGGCGCGATCGGGAGCATCCGCTGGACCGCGATGGTCTGGGTGTCGACGTATTTCAGCAGGCCCTCCGGACCGTGGCGGCGACCCGTCCCGGAAATCCCCACTCCGCCGGAGGGCGCGTCGGCGCTACCCCACGCGGCGATGAAACCCTCGTTCACGTTCACCGAACCCGCGTTGATCCGGGCGGCGAATTCCCGGCCGCGCGCCGCGCTGCGGGTCCATACGCTCGCGTTGAGTCCGTACGGGGTGTCGTTGGCCTGAGCGACGGCCTCGTCGTCGGTCGCGACCTTGTAGACCGAGACGACCGGGCCGAACGTCTCCTCGCGGTACACCGCCATCTCGGAGGTGACATCGGTGAGCACCGTCGGCTCGTAGAAGTAGGGGCCGAGGTCGGGGCGATGGACCCCGCCGGCCAGGACGGTCGCGCCTTTCGCGACCGCGTCGTCGACATGGGACCGGACCGTGTCGAGTTGCCGCGGGAAGGTCAGCGAACCCATATCGGTGGAGTAGTCGAGCGGCGATCCCAGCTTCAAGGCTTTCACCGCCGGAACGAACTCCGCGATGAACCTGTCGTAGACCTGCTCGTGGACGTAGATCCGCTCCATCGATTCGCAGAGCTGACCGGCTGAGGCGAAACTGGCCCGGACCGCCGTCTTGGCGGCGGCGCCGGGATCGGCGTCCGACAGCACCAGCAGCGGGTTCTTGCCGCCCAGTTCGAGGGAGCAGCCGATGAGGCGCTCCCCGGCCTGGCGGCCGATGGTCCGGCCGGTCGCGCTCGAGCCCGTGTAGTCGACATAGTCGGCGCGATCGATCACCTCGCCGCCGATCACCGACCCGCGGCCCAGCACGATCTGCCAGAGGTCCTCCGGGAGGCCGGCCCGGACGGCGGCGTCCACGGCCCACAGCGCGGTGAGAGCGGTCTGATTGTCGGGACGGCCGACGACCGCGTTACCGGCCACCAGCGCGGGCAGGGCATCGGAAACCGCCAGGGCGAGCGGATAGTTCCACGGCGAGATCACCGCGACGACGCCTTTGGGGCGCTGGCGTACCTGCACATCGGTGAGCACCGGCAGCACCCCGCGCGGGTTGCGGCGGGCGAGCAGTTTGGGGGCGGTCGCGGCATAGTACCGGGAATTGACCGCGACATCGCCGACCTCGTCGAAGGCGTGCGCTCGGGATTTTCCGGTTTCGGCCTGGACGATATCGAGAATGGTGTCCTGTTCGGCGAGCACCAGGTCGTGGAAGCGCCGCAGGACCGCGGCCCGCTGCCGGACCGGCACCTGCGCCCACTGCCGCTGGGCGACGCGGGCGCGTTCGAAGGCGGCGTCGATATCGGCGACCGAGGACTGGGGCAGTTCGGCGATCTGCTCCCCGGTGGCCGGCGCGGCCACCGTGACCGCCGGGGCGCCTCCGGCCGCGGCCCGGGCGAGCAGCGGTTTCACCAGATCCGGGGTCAGCGCCCCGGTGGCGGCAGGACGCTGGGCGGTCGTCATCGTCGGCGTACTCCTGGGTCGATCTCGCACCGCGGCCACGAGACCGCGGCGGCAGGATTAATTGAACAGCGGTGTTAGAGTAATGCTCGTGCCGTACGCCGTGTCAAGGGCTCCGTTCCGAGCAACAGTCCGGAACCGCCGCGGGCTGTGGGATCTCACAGGCCGGCCGGAGGCCGTATCGTGAGCGCGGCGAACACCGACCGGCCCGCCCGCCGGGGTCGGCCGCCGCAGACGCTGGAGCAGGCCGAACAGGTACGCGCCCGGATCGTGCGGGCGACCGCCGAGGTGTTCACCCGCAACGGGTCGCGCGGCTCGAGCGTCGCGCAGATCATCGACGAGGCGGGGCTGTCCCGCCCGACGTTCTACCGCTACTTCGCGAACGCGACCGAACCCCTCAACGCGGTGCTCGATGTCTCGAATGCCGAACTGGTCGGCGGAATCGGGGCCGCGGTCGAAGCTTCCGGCGAGGGCGTCGACCTCGGCATCCGGCTCATCGACGCCTATCTGGATTGGGCCCGCGGCCACGGCGCGATGCTGCGGCCGCTGTTCGCCGAACTCCACGATCCGGGGTCGCCGGTGTCGGGGTATCGCAATGAGGCGCTGGCGGGCATCCGGTCGATAGTGCGGTCGAAATTCGCCGAACTGGGCCGGCCGGTGCCTGCGCCGCTGGACCTCGACGCGGCACTACACGTATGCGAGTACGTGGTCTACCGGATCTCGGCCGCGGCGGAACCCGGCAGCGAACCGGATCCGAACACCGTCGCCGCGGCCCGGCTGACCATGATCCGGGTGGTCCTGGCGACGCTGGGTAACACCGACGATGTGCACTACGCCATGGCCTTGCCCGGTATCTTCCCGGGCGCGCCGGCGGATACCTCCGGCGGGTAGCCGGGCGCCGGCACGGCTCACTGCGACGGGTCCGCCTCGTCGAGACTCAAACCGCTGGCACGCAGCACATGCCGGTCGATCGCCGCCCGGATCGCCTCCTCCGTGCCGAGAATTCGCACGTGGCGACGCGCCCGGGTGATCGCGGTATAGAGCAGCTCGCGGGTGAGCAGACCGGAACCGGGCTCCGGCAGAACCACGGTCACCGCGTCGTACTGACTGCCCTGGCTGCGATGGATGGTCATGGCGAAAACAGTGACGACGGAGGGGAACTGAGTCGGATGGACCAGATATGGTTCGTCGCCGCGTTGCAGGGCGACCCGCAGCGAGCCGTCGGGCCGCCGCACCACCACCCCGGTATCGCCGTTGTAGATGCGGGCCTCGTGATCGTTGGCGGTGACCAGCAGCGGTTGCCCGGGATACCAGGTGCTGTACCGGCCTTCGGGACCCGACCCGGCAGTGGCCGCCCATTCCGCGGCCGCGCGATCCCACTGTTCGACGCCGTAGGGGCCGCGCCGGTGGGCGCAGAGCAGGCGATGTGATTCGAAGGCCGCGAGCGCGGCGGGTGCGTCACCGGCCACGGCCGCCGCGGTGACCTGCTGCGCGGTGGCGACGACATCGGCCCGGACGGCGGCGATATCGTCCGGACCGCGCAGCTCGAGACCCTCGCCGGCGGCGCGCAGCAGTTCCAGCGCGGTCTCGGTGTCACCGGCCCGCACCGCGACAGCGAGATCGGCGATCCGACCGCCGAACCGGCGGCCTCGGGTCAGCCGGACTATGCCGCCGCGCAGGCGGTTTCGCTCCAGGTCCGTGAGTGCACCGGGCTCCTCCGGGTCGCCGGGCGCAGCGGCACCGGACTCGCGCGTCGCCGCGAGATCGGCGGCGAGCACCTCCTCGAAGGACGGGTCGGCTGTTCCGGGGAAAGGCGCGGCCACCAGGTCGGCCAGGACCGCGCCCGCGTCCACCGACGCGAGTTGGTCCGGGTCACCGGCCAGCACGAGGCGGGTATCCGGGCGCAGCGCCGCGAGAAGCCTGCTCATCATGGTCAGCGAGACCATCGAGGTCTCATCGACGACCACCACGTCGTAGGGCAACCGGTTGTGTTCGTGATAACGGAACCGGGTGGTACGGCCACGCTGCCAGCCCAGCAGCCGATGCAGGGTCGCGGCGGACAGTTCCGGAAGGCCCAGTGCGGCAGCCTGATCCCGGACTGCCTCCTGGAGCCGGGCTGCCGCCTTACCCGTCGGCGCGGCCAGCGCGATCCGCGGCGCGGAACCGGCGCCGTGTTGGGCGACGAGCAGGGCGAGGATACGGGCGACCGTATGGGTCTTACCGGTTCCCGGACCGCCGGCGACCACCGTGGTCCAGTGGGTCGCGGCGAGCGCCGCCGCGAGGCGTTGCCGATCCGGAACAGCACCCGGAGGGCCGAACAGGCGGTCGAGTTCACGGCGCACCACCGCGGCATCGGCGGCCGGATGGCCCGCGGCTCGCGCCGTGAGCACCCGGCGGATGATCTGCTCCTGCTGGAAATAGCGATCCAGATAGAGCAACGGACCGACGCCGGGCCGAGCCGGATCGGTGAGCCGCAGTGGGCGCAACGGTCCGGCCGGACCACCCAGCACCAGGGGACTCTCGCGCAGCGCCGCGAGGACGTGTTCCTCCTCCGGCCACGGCAGATCCGCGGGATCGAGCAGATCCGGGCGTTCCTCGTCGGCGTCCACACCGATCTCCCGCATCCGCGTGAGATCCAGGCACACCGACCCCGACCGTACGGCGCGCACCGCCAGCGCGGCGGCGAACAACACCAGCTCCTGCTCTTCGCCGGCGAGCCTGCCCAGCCGCTCGGCCACATGGACATCCGCCGCCGAGAGCACCCCGGCCTCGTTGAACTCCCGCAGCATCCCGGTCCCCCGCTGCGCCACCCGGATGGGTATCACGAGCCACCTCCGGCGAGCAGGTCCGACAGCGCCACGATCAGTCCGGCCGGCGGGGTCCAGTCGAACACTCCGGCGCCCGCCGGGGTCCCGGGCCCGATCATGCCGCGGACGAACAGGTAACGGGTTCCGCCCAGATGGACGGCGGGGTCGTACCCGGGCAGTCGCCAACGCAGATACCGGTGCAGCGCCACGGAGTACAGCATCGCCTGCAACGGGTAGTGCGAGCGCACCATTTCCGCGGCCATCCGGTCGCGGGTGTAATGGGCGACGGTGAGATCGCCGGAGCCGAGCCGGTTCGTCTTGTAGTCCACGACGACATAGCGCCGATCCGGGGTGCGCAGCACCGCGTCGATGCTTCCGGTCAGATAACCGCGCAACGGAGCGCCGTCGAGGGTGTCGAGCTCGTCGGCGTAGGCGTGGAAAACGTCATCCGGTGCCAGTTGCGCGCGGACGGTCGCGGCGATCCGGTGCAGGGTGGCGGCGGCGTCTGCCGGTGTCTCGCCGCCGGCGAGCGGGAGTTCGAATTCCAGTTCGCACAACCGGTCCCGACCCGGGATATCGGCGAGAGCGCCGAAGCCGATCGGGGTGCGCAGCACTTCGACCAGGGCCGCCGCCAGCAGGTCCGGATCGGCGTCGGAGAACATGTCACCGATCGTCTCGGCGCAGCGTTGACGCACTTCGGCGGCCAGCTCGGCAGCGTCGGTATCGACCCGTTCCAGGACGGCGTGCACGAGGGTGCCGAATTCCGCGCCGTAGGGCAGCGCGTTCATAAGCGAGGGTGCGCCGGGTTCGGGCTCGTCGAGCGGTGCGGGAGCGTCGGGCTCGTCGCCCGGGCCCGCAGCGTCCTCGGGTTCTGATTCCGGCGCCACCAGATGGGCGGTGGCGGTGAGCGCCGAGTACGAAGTGCGCCGCCAGTGATCGTCCAGGTCGCGATCGAAGGTCGCGACCGCGATGGCGCCATCGGTGGAATCGGCCCGGGTTCGCAGGACCGGGACACTCGCCGCGGGGTCGGCGGCGGTCACCGAGATCGCCGCGCCCACCTCGGCCGCCCAGGCCCGGACCTGTTCCACCACCGCGCCGTCCGCACCGATCGGCGCGCGGGACCGCGGTTGCGCGGCATCGGGCGTCCTTCCGAACAACAACCGGTGCAGCGGCGCGGCGGCGGTACTGAACGACGGGGCCCACCAGGCGACCACCTGGCAGCACGCCCGGGTCAGCGCCACATAACAGAGGCGCAGTTCCTCGCCCGCGGATTCACTGTCGGCGCGTTCCTTGCGGGCGGTGTAGCCCGGTGCGTCGGGACCGCCGATATCGAGTACTCGCGCGTCGTTCTCGTGCATGAGCAGAGTGGCGGGTTTGGGATCGGCGGAGCTGTCCCATGCGAACGGCAGGTAGACGACCGGGAATTCGAGACCTTTGCTGGCGTGCACGGTGGCGATCTGCACCGCCGCGATATCGCGGTCGAGGCGGCGGCCGCGCCCGGGTACCGAACCCGACGCGGGCTCGCGCACCCTATCGGCCAGCCATCGGGTGAGCGCGGTGAGTCCCAGTCCCTCGGTCGCCGAGACCTCGTCGAGCAGCTGCGCGATATGCCGGATATCGGTGAGCCGTCGTTCCCCGTGCTCGACAGCCACCAGCCGGGGTGCGAGCCGGGTACCGGTGGCGATCCGGTCGAAGACGGCGGCGAAACCGGTACGAGCGAACAGCCGCGCCGCGTCCCGCAACTCGGCGCTCACCCGACCCACCAGATCCGCTGCACCGGTATCGATGTCGGCGGCGCTGTATCCGAACAGGGGTGTGAGGGCGGCGAGCCGCACCCGATCGGCGCGGTGCGGCTGTTCCAGCGCACGCAGGACCCATAGCCAGTCGGTGGCGCTGCGCGTCGCGAAAATGCTGCTGCCACTCGCCAGCACCACCGGGACGCCGGCCTGTTCGAGCGCGGTGCGCACTACGTCGAGCTGGGTATGAGTGCGAACCAGTACCGCGATATCCCCGGGACCGATCTCCCGCTCGTGCGGCTCGCCGGGTTCGTGACCGTCCGCCCGGTCCGGCGCGGCGGGGCGACGTCCCGGCGCATCGGCGAGGACAGTGCCCGATTCCAGGAGTTCGACGATATCGGCGGCCAGATCGGCCGCGACCCGGGCGCGTTGCCGATGGATATTCGGGAATCCGGACGCACCCCGCGGACCGGCGCCGGTCCGCGGCAGGCACCGCAGACGCAATGGGGTGATCAGCTCGGCCGGGCCGCGCAACCGGGACCACGGCTGGGTCGGCGTCACCGTGGGAACGACGATCGCCTCGTGGCCGAGTGCCGCCCCGCCCAGCAGATGGTCCAGGGCCGCGAGCAACCCGGCGTCACTGCGCCGGTTGGTGGTGAGTTCGCGGCGGTCGGTGGCGTGACCGACCGCGTCCAGGTAGCTCAGTACCTCCGCGCCCCGGAACGCATAGATCGCCTGTTTGGGATCGCCTACCAGGACCAGCGTGTTGTGGCCGTGGAACGCACGGCGCAGGATCTCCCATTGCAACGGGTCGGTGTCCTGGAATTCGTCGACCAGCACCACCTGATGACGATCCCGGATACGCCTGCAGGCGGCCGGACCGCGCGCGGGGTCGGCGAGGATATCGCGCAGCAGGATCAGCAGATCGTCGAAATCCCGCAGCCCGGAAAGGCGTTTGCGACGTTCGGTTTCCGCGCGGACCGCGGCGGCGAAGGCGACCCGCTGGGCCGATACCTCATCGGTGTCGGGCGCGAGGTGCGCCTGCCGGTCCCGGACCGCCGCGAACGCGAACCGCTGCGCCTGTTTGACCGAGAACGGCGCGGGCGTACGCGAGTACCGGCTCAGATACAGATCGTCGACGACCGTGCGCACCAGGTCGTCGGCCTCCTCCACCACACGCGCACCGGGATCGAGATCACCGGCGAGGCCGAGTTCGGCGAGCATACGCTGGCAGAAGCTGTGGGTGGTCGCGATGACGCCGGCGTCGAAATCCGAGAGCGCGGAGCGGAGGCGGGCACGGCGGAGCCCGACCTCCTCGGGCGCCGCGTCGGCCAGATGCCGGACCAGCTCGTCGGACGCGGTGCGGGCGGTATCCGGATCGGCGAGCGCGGCCGCGACGGCGACGAAGCGCTCGCGGGTACGCTCCCGCAGTTCCTGGGTCGCCGCGCGACTGAAGGTGACCAGCAACAACCGGGAGATATCGATACCGGCCTCGGCGACGTAGCGGACGGCGAGACCGACGATGGCGTAGGTCTTGCCGGTACCCGCGCTCGCTTCCAGGACGGTGGTGCCGTGCGGCAGCGGCCCGCACAGCTCGAAGACATGGCCGGGAACCGGCGGTGCGGCCGTCATGGTCGTCGTCATCATCGCTCCCCGGCGGCACGGCGGCCGTGTGCGCTCACGGGGCCCCCTGGTTCTCGGCACGCAACAGCGGCACCCACAACCGGCGGGCGAGAGAGCCGAAACGTGTGCTCTCGACGGGTTCGCCGGCGGGGGCCGGCGCCTGGGTGAGATCGCGCAGGTCCGGACCCGCGCCCCAGATATAGCGCAGGTTCCGGTCGGTGTGCTCGGCGAAATCCCGGTTCTTGTCGCCGCCGCCGAACTCGCGGTCGGCGGCGACGATCGCCTCCTCCGGGGTGAGCCGGCGGTACCGCGCTTCGGCATAGGCCGCGGTGGCGGCGGTCGCGATCGGCAGCGGTTCGGTGAGGCCCGTATCGCGCAGCGCGACCAGCATCCGTAACAGCGACGTCGCGTCGGCCGCCGCGGGGGCGGTGAGTTCGGCCCGCCACGCCGGCGTCGGGAACCGGCCACGGCCGGTGACCGCCGCGCGCCACGCCCCGTCCTCGGTGACCGCGAGAGCCAGCAGCGAGACCCACGCCGCGAGCCGGTGTTTCGGCGCAACCCGGGAGTAGGTGGTGCGCACCAGGAGGTCTCCGCGCACCTCGGCGACCGTCCCGGTCAGGCGGCGGCCGTCGCCCAGATCCACGGCGATATCGATATCCCGCGGCACCGCTGTGTAATCGGGACTCGCGGCCCGGACCAACGTCTCGACCGTGCGTTCCACCTGATCGAGCACCGAGCGGCCGAGTTCGGCCGGCGGGAGCGTGCCCCGCCGCCATTCCGCGGCCCGGAGTTCGGCCGGATCGGCGCCGGCCAACCGCGCGGCCAGCATCCGCTCGCCGAGTGCCCAGGTGTCGAGACCGCCGAACTCGATGGGCAGCCGGTCGGCGATATCGTCCTCCTGGTCGGGGACGCGCACCCCCAATCGCTGCCACAGGAACGCACGCGCCGGATGTTCCAGGAACGAGATGAGTTCGGCCAGACCGATCTCGGTGGTCGCGGCGGCGGGCAGCGTCGCACCGATCAGCCGGGGCGGCGGTACGGGCGAACCACCGGCCGCGTGGGCGGCGGCGAACGCCACGGTGTCGAAACTGAACGGATGCGGTGCCGCGAAATCGCGTGGATCGTGCGTCTGCAGCGGATGGCGGGTGAGCACACCGCCCATACCCGCCGCACCGGTATGGGCGCGCAACACGTCGAGGAGTTCGGCGATCGGCACGGCGGGTGGCCGTTGGGCGCCGGTGACCGGGTCCGCGCCGGAGTGGACCACGACCAGCGCATCGCGGGCGGCCATGATCGCGTCCAGGAGGAGCTGCCGGTCCTCCGAGCGTGGATCACGTTCGCCCAGTAGGGGATCACGCGCGGGTACCTCGTCACCGTCGCTCCCGGCACCGCGCGGGAACACCTCGTCGTCCACGCCGAGCAGCACCACTACCCGATGCGGGACCGACCGCATCGGCGTCATGGTGCAGACGGTGAGTTCACCGGTGCGGAAATTGGCCCGGGTCGCGGCGGCGGCGAGTCTGCCGTGCAGCAGCACGGTGATATCGGCGAGCCGAAGTGGGATATCCCCGGCGTGCGCGGTGGCAGCCGTCAGTTCCCGGCGGGCTTCGGTACTGATCCAGTCCTGGGCAGCCGGCACATCGGTGAGCAGGTCCAGGGCGCGGCACAGCACAGCCGACCACTGCGCCGCGGGGCACGGCCCCTGCAGATCCCGCAGCACCGACGCCAGCCGATCGATGTATTCGGCGAACCGGCCGGCCAGATCGATATCGTTACTGTCCACATCGTCGAGCGGCAGGACCCGGTCGAGCCACTCCTGGGAGCTCTCGTCGGCGGTCACGCCGAGCAGGATCCGGTCGACAGCCGCGTTCAGCGTGTTCTGCTCGAAGTCACCCAGACCGAACGTATGACGCTGGCGTCGCCCGATTCCCCATCGGGCGCCCGCCTCGACCGCCCACTCCCGCATTCGCTCGATACCGTCGTCGTCGAATCCGCATGCGCGGCGCACGGGTTCACAGGCCGCCAGGTCCAGCACCTCGGTCACGGTGACCCGTCCGTTCGCCAGGTCCAGCAGCATCGTGATCACGCCCAGCAGCGGGTTGGTCAGCGCGCGGCCGCGATCGGCGAGACGCACCCGCAGCCGATGGCCCGGATGCGCCGCGACCTCCGGTGTTTCCGCGCCCGCCGGCCCGGGCTGGCCGAACACGGCCCGCACCAGCGGCGCGAACGTCTCCACCTCGGGGCATACGACCAGCACATCGCGCGGTTCGAGGGTCGGATCGGCCGCGAAGAGTCCGAGCAGGCATTCCCGGAGCACCTCGACCTGCCGCACCGGGCCATGGCAGGCGTGCACCTGCACACTGCCGTCGCCGGCGTGTTCGGCCACCGGCGGCCATCGGTCGTCGCGGATATGCGCCTGCAGGGTCCGCAACAGAGTCGCCGGGGCGCCGGACGGGTCGTCCCGGGCGGATCCGGTCTCCGCGGCACGTTCCGTTCGCGGCGCATCGTGACCGCTCGGTCGCTGCTCGCCCGCCACGATCGCGGTCCCGCTCGGCGCCACCGCCGCGGCGTACCGCACATCGGACGCCGCCGGGGGCAGGCGTAGCTGAAGCTCTCGGATATCCCGGCTCAGCCCCGCCAGCAGCGGATGCGCGACCACTGCGGCCGAAACATCCTCCGCCCGTGGCGGATCCGCGACCAGGCCATGGCCGGGCGGCACGGCATCGGCAACCGCCCCCACCGGATCGGAGCCGGAGCACTCGGCCCGCGAAGTCCCGGACCCGTGCCGCCCCAGCGCGTCCCACATCGCGGGACTGGGATGAGCCAGCCACAGGTGCAGGTCGCGATGCTCGGCCAGCGCGGTGAACACTGCCAGCTGGGCCGGCGGCAGGCGGGTCGCGCCGAACAGTGACAGCCGCGGCGGGAGGTCCACCACCGACGGCTCGGAGCGCAGTCGCCCGCATGCGGTGAGCAGCCGTTCGGCCGGTCCCGGCGTACCGACGGCGGCACGCAGCCGACGCCACAGGGCCGGCTGCCACACCAGATCGTCCGGGAGCGGGCGGCCGGTGCCGTCGGTATCCGATCCCCGTGCCCATTCGTTGATGAGGGTGGGTCGCTGGAGCGCGTAGCCGTCGAACAGTGCCGCGATTCGTGCGGCCGTGGCATAACGCCGGCCACGACGGTGCTCGGCGCCCGGGCCGGGCGGCTCGGACGAACCCTCCGCCGCCGCGGGCACCGGAGGGCCCTCGAACTCGGCCGGTTCCAGCCCCAGGTGCCGGGCCAGCACAACACACCAGGGTTCGCGCACCGATTCGTCGATCACCTCGAGCAGCGTCCATACCACACGGTCGGGCGACCACGGATCGGTGTGCGGGTCGATACCGCCGACCCGGCTCAGCACCTCGTCCACCAGCGCAGCCGGAGTGGGAAAACGAATATTGGCCGCAATGCCGTCACGGGCGTGTGACGAGGCGCCGAGAACGCCCGAAAGTTGTTGTGCCAGCCACCGTTCCACCCCTTTGGCGGGTACCGCGACTACCTCCGCGGTGAACGGATCCGACAGCGGGCCGGCGAGTATCCCGGCCAGCGCGGCCGCCAGGACGTCCGCGCGTTCGGCGCGGTGGATGTGCAGTGGCATCTCCGCCCTTTCGCTCGGTCGATCACCGCCGGTTGCCGCGTCCGCACAGTTCGGGCGGGCAATTCGTCCACCCGTTTATACGCCCAGCCGCCGACACCGCTGCGCAACCCCCCGCGACGAGTAGGACAACCCGGGGACAGGCGATCATCCCCCGAATGTCCCTAGCGCCAACGGCTTCTACCCGATATTCACATGAAGCGCACAGTGATTTAGCACACATGAGTTACCGACACGCGGTCGTATGGCCGGGATCTGGCGGACGCACTGTGTCACAGTGCAACCCCGGGAGGAACGGGTTACCGCACGAAAGGCTGGTTCGCGTCGATGAAAGCGCTGGTTGTGCCCCTGATACCGAAAGACGGATTCACCGTCCGCCGGTCCGGTGACCGCTGGGAGCTGGTCAACTCCCGGCACTACGGACGTACCGTCGTGTTGCACTCGTGGCCGCGCGACGAACACACCGAAGCGTTCGCGCACTGTTATCGACTCAACGGCCGCCCCGCGGCGGAACTGAACGCCACCGCACGGGTCCACTGAGCGGGTCCGCGGGAAAACGTGCGCGCAGAGCGCCGATATGACAAGGTGTTTCCTCGTGCGTTACCCCCTGCTCACCGGTGCGGCACCCCGCGTGGCCGCACCCGCCACTGTCCTGGCCGCCGCCGCGATCCTGTTCGCCGGTGTGCCCTCCGGTCTGCCGTCGGCCGATGCTGTGCCGCACGCCCACACCCAGGGTTGCGCCAATGGTTTCGACTGCGATATGGCGAGTCGGATCGACTCCGCCAATTCGTATCTGGACTCCCGGCCGGGGGTGACAGGATACGTACTCCGCGATCGCCAGACCGGTGCCGTGTATTCCAGCCAGCACGCCGAGGAAATGGTGTGGACCGCGTCCACCATCAAACTCGCCATTGCCGAGGACCTGCTGAATCGCGCCCGCATCGGGGCCATCGCGCTCGGACCCGATGATCGTCAGCTCATCGAGCAGATGATGTCCACGTCGAACGACCAGGCCACGGATCTGCTCTGGAACAAGTACTCCGGCATGGACGGGCTGGCGTTCAACAACGCTTTCCGCGCCAACGGGATGACCAGCCTGACCCCGCAGCCGCCCGGTAGCCGTCCGAACTGGGGATTCCAGAAGGCGACCCCGGCCGATCTGGACCGGCTCATGTCCAATGTGCTCGACCGCATGCACCCGGACGACCGCGGCTACCTGCTCGATCTGATGCGCCGGGTCGACTCCAACCAGCACTGGGGGGTGTGGGGCGCGGGCGCGGCGATGCGTCCGGGCCTGAAGAACGGCTGGTCGGAGGAACAGGGCGGCTGGGTGGTGAACTCGGTCGGTTTCGCCGGACCGGGTGAGCGCTACACGCTGGCGATCATGACGTCGATGAACGGTGAGGGCGGATACCAGGAGGGTTCCGAGACCGATAGCACCGTGGCGGAGAAACTGCTGGCCGGACGCTGAACTGGCGTCGGCTCCGCAACGCCGGGCTCCCGTGACCCACGGAAGCCCGGCGTTTCCGTTCCGGTATCAGGTGAGCCGACGCAGTCGCATCGGCGCGTCGTCACGCGGGAACGGGATCGTGGTGAAACCCCACGGCATCCGGTAGTTCTCCGGAAAGCTCCACTCGTAGTCACGCACCATGGCGGAGATGACGGTCTTCACCTCGAGCGTGCCGAAGTGCATACCGATGCACTTGTGCGAACCGGCACCGAAGGGCATCCAGGCCAGCCGATGCGATTTGTCCTCACGCCGCTCTTCGGAGAACCGGAGCGGATCGAAGACCTCCGGATCGGTCCAGAGCTCCTCGAGCAGGTGATTGACCTGGTAGCCGAGATCCACCGGCGTACCGGCGGGAATATAGTGGCCGACGATCTCGGTATCGCGGACGGCGCGGCGCACCATTCCCGGCACCGGCGGCATGAGCCGCAGGCTCTCTTTCACCACGAGATCCAGACTGCGCAGGGCATCCAGGTCGGCGATGGTCGGCGACGCGTTGTCCAGATCCAGCGCCCTCACTTCCGCGCGCACCCGCTGCTGCCATTCCGGGTGCTTGCCCAGGTAGTAGGCGACCGCGGTGGCGGTGGTCGTGGTCGTATCGTGCGCGGCCATGATCAGGAAGATCATATGGTTGACCACATCGGCGTCGCTGAATACCGACCCGTCCTCGGCACGGGCATGACACAGGCCGGAGAAGAAGTCGGGCGCGTCACTGCGCCGCTTCTGCGGCAGCATCGCGGTGAAGTAGTCCTCGAGCACCTTCCGGCCGCGCAGCCCGGCCCGCCATTTCCCGCCCGGGACGTTGTGGCGGACGATCGCGAGCCCGGCATGGGTGCAGGCCACGAACGCGTCGGTGAGCTGTGCACGCTCGGCGCCGACCTCGACCGCCATGAAGGTCTCCCCGGCGATATCGAGCGCGAGCTCTTTGATCGCAGGGAACAACGGCACCGTCCGGCTCGCCCCCTGCCCCTCCGGCACCCATCGGCCGATGGTCGAGCGGACGACCGGGGTGAGTTCGGACAGATGCGCTTCGAGACGTTCCCGGGTGAACGCCTGTTGCATGATCCGGCGATGGAACATGTGCTCGTCGAATTCGAGCAGCAGCAGTCCGCGGCGGAAGAACGGCCCGATGAAATAGTCCCAGCCCTGCCCGAAATCGCGGCGGCGGCGGCCGAGCACCTCGTCGAGCGCCTCGGGTCCGGCGGCGAACACCCGCTCCATGCCCAGTGAACTGTTGAGGGTGACCGGGCCGAAGCGCCGGTATCTGTCCAGCATCTCCGCCGGACCCCAGCGCATGTAGTGGAACGTGCGGCCCATATAGGGCAGGCCGGCATCTCCCTTCACCGCGAGGGTGTTGCCGCCCGCCGGTGGGGTGGCCAATGTTCTGGACCGCTCGGGCACAGTCGACAGCAGGCGGTCCACGATATTTCTGTGCGGTATCTCGATGAGCGCCGAGTTCTCGGTGTCAGTGCGCGCACGCGCTCGTCGCGTGGCGACACGGTCGGCGGTGACCATGGCGAAACCTCCTGAGAGACAGCACCCATCGTATTGTCTTTGTTGCATCGGACCAGCCGTTTCGACCGAATCGGTATTATCCCGCCTCCCCGCGAGACCCCGGCGTTATGGCTATCGTGGTGAGTTGCCGCACCACCACGAGCGAACAACCGGCGTCTCGGTGTGTCGTAGCGGGGTACTGCTACTACCGTGTGCGTTGTCAGGAAATGATCACCAGGCGGCCCACCGCTGGCGAGGAGCGACCATGAGCACGCAACCTGTTGGGAACGGCCGGCATCGCGTCGTGGTGATCGGCTCGGGCTTCGGCGGCCTGTTCGGTACCAAGCACCTCAAACGGGCCGACGTCGATGTCACCCTCATCTCCAAAACCACCACCCACCTGTTCCAGCCGCTGCTCTACCAGGTGGCGACCGGAATACTGTCGGTCGGCGAAATCGCGCCCGCGACCCGGCTGGTCCTGCGCAAACAGAAGAACGCGCAAGTCCTGCTGGGCGAAGTCACCGATATCGACCTGGACAACCGCACCGTCACCTCGGTGCTACTCGGCGAATCGACGGTCACTCCGTACGACAGCCTGATCCTGGCGACGGGCGCTCAGCAGTCGTACTTCGGCAACGATCAGTTCGCCACCTTCGCACCGGGTATGAAAACCATCGACGATGCTCTCGAGCTCCGGGGTCGCATCCTCGGCGCGTTCGAACAGGCCGAGGTGGCGCGCACCCAGGAGGAGCGCGACCGGCTGCTCACGTTCGTCGTCGTCGGCGCGGGACCCACCGGGGTCGAACTGGCGGGCCAGATCGCCGAGCTGGCCGATCGCACCCTCGAAGGAACCTTCCACAACATCGACCCGCGGGACGCCCGGGTGATCCTGCTGGAGGGCGCGGGCGCGGTACTCGGCCCGATGGGTCCCAAGCTGGGCGGCAAAGCTCAGCGCCGGCTGGAATCGATGGGCGTGGAGATCCAGTTGAACGCCATGGTCACCGACGTGGACGCGCACGGCGTGACCGTGAAGGACTCCGACGGCACCACTCGGCGGATCGAGTCGGCGTGCAAGGTGTGGTCGGCCGGGGTGCAGGCCAGCCCGCTGGGCAAGATGGTGGCCGAACGGTCCACGGGGACCGAGGTCGATCGGGCCGGACGGGTCGTGGTGGAACCTGATCTCACTGTCAAGGGACACCCGAACGTCTTCGTGGTCGGCGACCTGATGTCGGTGCCCGATGTCCCCGGGCAGGCCCAGGGCGCCATCCAGGGCGCCACCTACGCGGCAAAACAGATCAAAGCGGAACTGGCGGGCAAACAGACGTCGCAGGAGCGGCGACCGTTCAAGTACTTCAACAAGGGCAGTATGGCGACCATCTCGCGCTTCAGCGCCGTCTGCCAGGTGGGGAAACTGGAGTTCGGCGGATTCATCGCCTGGCTGGCCTGGCTGGGTTTGCACCTGTACTACCTGGTCGGCTATCGGAGCCGGATCACCACGATCTTCCAGTGGTTCGTCACTTTCCTCGGCCGCAGTCGCGGTCAGATGGCGGCCACCGAACAGTGGATCTTCGCCCGGCTCGCGCTGGAAGCGGTGTACGGCGACAGCGAGGAAGGCGAGGAGATCGTGCGCGGCGCGGCGGGTCGTCGGCCACCGACTCCCCCACCCGGCCTGCCCGCGGGCCCGGCCGACGCAGCCGGGGCGGACAGCGCCGCGCCGACCACCGATAAACCCGGGGGCGATCGCAAAGTCGGCTGAAGCGGCCCGATGTCCCATTGATTGCACTCCTCCGGAGCTAATATCGGGCAAACCGACTAATCCCGGAGAGAGGCGACCATGGGTAAGCACGTAGCTAACGGTGCAACCCGGCGCGCTGCCGGATCGGTCGTCGCGGCGGGCGCCGTCCCGCTCATCGCGGCGCTGATCGGCGCCGGCACGGCCGAAGCCGAAGTACTCCCCGCCCCACCCGCGCCCCCTGCCGTCCCGGCCCTGCCGGTGCACCTGTTCCCGCCGACCCCCGGCCCGGCCGTGGATCCCTTCCAGGCGGCGGTCACCGCGGTCCAGGAGGCGACCCGGGGCGCCGTCCAGTCGGCCACCGATACGATCACCGCCGCGACCGCGCCGTACACCCACCCCGTCCCGGCGGTCCCGGCGGTAGCGGCGCCGCCGCTCGTCGCGGATCCGGCACCGGGCACCCGGCCCGTACCGGAGTACACCTACCTCGCCCCGCAGGGCGCCCTGCACGCTCCCGTACCGGTCACGCCCGTCGCGCCGATCGAGGCGCCACCCGGCACATTGCGGATCGGCAATCTGACCATGACCGTGCCTTTCGACGCCCGAGAGGTCAATCAGGGCGCGGCGCAGACGGAAGCCCAGCTGGCGACCTTCCTCGATTCGGTCGGCGTCGAGCGCAGCCGGTCGGACCGGATCGCGGCGCAGACCATGGGGTCGGCCCTGGTAGGTGCGGCGATCGGCACCGCCGTGGCCACCCCGGTGGCCATCCCGTTCGCCATGCTCGGCGCGGCCGCCGGATTCGTCGCCGGGATCCCCTTCCTGCCGACGGGACTCGTGATCGGACCCGTACTCGGTGCGACGATCGGCTACGGGGTCGTCGCGGTACCCGCCGTGATCGCCGGCGCCGCGCTCGGGGCCGCGTTCGGGGCGACCGACGGTTTCACCGCTCAGCCCTTCGGCCCGGTGCCGCAGTAGATCCGCCGCCCCGGCCGGAGCCGCCCGGCCGGGCGAGTGCCCCACGATCGGCGATCCCGGCACCGATCGCACGGGGAGGGACCGTTGCGCCGCACCCGCGGAGTCGGCCGACGAGCTCCTCCACCGGGGCGATTTCAAGCCCGCTGAACAGACCGATCCCATCCGCGGGGCCCTCCGGAACGAATATCGGGCAAACCGACAATTTCCGGAGAAAGGCGACCATGGGTAAGCACAGGGCAACCGGTCCGTCCCGGCGCGCCGCCGGATCGGTCGTCGCGGCGGGCGCCATCCCGCTCATCGCGACACTGATCGGCGCCGGCACGGCCAATGCCGAAGTACTCCCCGCCCCACCCGCGTCATCCCCGATCCCCGCCGCCCTGCCGGCCCCGAACCCCGCCGATCAGTTCCGGACGGGCACCACCATGCTGCAGGAGGCGGCCCGGGGCGCCGTCCAGTCGGCCACCGATACGATCACCGCGGCAACCGCGCCGTACACCCACGTCGCACCGGCGGCCCCCGTGTTCCCGCCACTCACCGCGGTCGCGGAGCCGGCACCACCGCCGGCCCTCACGAACCCGGCCACCCGCCCGCTGCCGAATCACGCCTATCTCGCACCCCAGGGCGCCCTGCACGCTCCCGAACCGGTCGCACCGGTCGCGCCGATCGAGGCGCCACCCGGCAAGCTGCGGATCGGCAATGTCGAGATGGACGCGCCCTTCGATGTCCGCGAGATCAACACGGGCGCGGCCCAGACCGAGGCCCAGCTCGCGACCTTCCTTGATTCGGTGGGCGTCGAGCGCAGCCGGTCGGACCGGATCGCGGCCCAGACACTGGGTTCTGCCGCCATCGGCGCGTCGGTCGGCAACACCCTGTCCTCGCCGATCGCGGGTACCTCGGCCATGGTCGGTGCGGTCGCGGGATTCATCTCGGGGATCCCCTTCCTCCCGATCGGCCTGGTCATCGGCCCCGTCCTCGGTGCGGCCATCGGGTACGCGGTGATCGCCGCACCGGCCGCGGCCATCGGTGGCGCCATCGGTGGCGCCATCGGGGCGGCCGACGGTTTCGCCGCCGCGCCGTACGGCGAGCCGCCCGCGCAGTAGCCACCCGGTGGGTGGGCGGGCCGCTCCGGGCTCGCCCACCCACCACCGTGGATCATCCTCGGCCCGAACCTTCCGGCCGATCGCCGCTGCCCACCACAATGGCGATCGCCGCAACGACCAGCAGCACACCCGCACCCACCGCGATGGATACGTGCGCGCCGGAAACGAATGCGCCACGGGCCGCGGCCAGCAAATCGGACTCGTCCGGGTAGCGCTGGATCGTCTCGCCCAGCGTCGACGCGAAGTCGCCGCCGGACCGGAATATCAGCGCCGCCAGCGAACCCAGCAGCGCCAGACCCAGGGCGTTTCCGAGTTCGAAACTGGTTTCCGAGATCCCGACCGCCGATCCGGCCCGCTCCGCCGGGACCGCGGCCACCGCGACCTCCGACACCAGGGTGAACACGACGCCGTAGCCGATTCCGGCGATCGCCGACCCCGCGACATACCAACCCGCGCCACCGTCGACGCCGATCCCGAGGACCAGAAGATTGCCGGCCGCGGCCACCAGCAGCGCCGCGGCGAATGCCCAACGCACACCGAGCAGGCGCCCCACCGCCGATCCGTTCACCGCGAAGATGAAGACGGTGACCGCCATCGGTATCCCGAGCAGTGCCGCCTGCAGCGGATCGCGCCCGGTCACCGATTGCAGCCAGATGCTGCTCAGATAGCTGAGCCCGGCCAGCGACATCATGCCGGCGGTACTCGATCCGATGGCGAGTGAGAACCTGGCCCGCGCGAACAGCGTCAGATCGAGGAGCGGTTCGGCGAGCCGGCGCTGCCGGCGCACGAACAACGTCAGCACCACCGCGCCGATCAGGGCACTCAGCAATGCCTCGATATCGAACCCGTGTTCGGCGACGCGCTTCACCGCATACACCGCGGGCAGGATGCCGCCGATCGACAGCGCCACACTGGGCAGATCCAGCGGCCCCAGTGCCGGGGCCCGGTGTTCGGGCAGCAGCAGCGGTGCGAACGCCAGCAGAACCAGCAGCACCGGCACATTGATCAGGAACACCGATCCCCACCAGAAATGGTGCAGCAGAACCCCGCCGATGATCGGCCCCACCGCCGATCCACCCGCGAAGAACGCCGTCCACACACCGATCGCGGTGGACCGTTGCCGCTGGTCGAGGAAAAGACTGGAGATGAGCGCCAGACTCGACGGCAGCAAGGTGGCCCCGCCGATCCCCATCAGCGCGCGGGCCGCGATCAGCACCTCGGCGGTCGGGGCGAACGCCGCGAGCGCCGAGGCGATGCCGAACACCGTGGCTCCCGCGAGCAGGACGTTGCGCCGGCCGATCCGGTCACCGAGATTGCCCATGGTGATCAGCAGACCGGCAATGAGGAACCCGTAGATATCGAGGATCCACAGCTGCTGCGCGGCGGTCGGATCGAGGTCGGCGGTGAGCCTGGGCAGAGCCAGGAACAGCACCGACATATCCATCGACACCAGCAGCACCGGCAGCAGGAGCACGGCCAGACCGAGCCAGGCCCGCCGCCCGGCATCCGGTGCGGCCCGCGCCGCCTCCAGGTTCGTCATCGAGGTCCCTCCAGGTTGTCGGTTCACCTAGTCGTAACACGATCGACCGACGCCGCTGTTCCGCATCGCGGCGTCGACCGGCGACGATCACACCACCCGCCGTTCTCTGCCCGGCCGCTGCGTGATTCGATCCGTCGGTGACCGTCGATATCGCGATCTGCGGACTCGGCCCGGCCGGGCGGGCGCTGGCCTACCGCTGCCTCGCGCTCGGAATGACCGTCACCGCGGTGGACCCCAACCCGCGGCGACGCTGGCGGGCCACCTATGCCGCTTGGTCCGACGAACTCCCGGCCTGGCTGGATCCGGCCGCTGTCGCGGCCACTGTCGCCGAACCCCGCGCCCATGGACTGCGGGATCATCGGATCGCCCGGTCCTATTCCGTCCTGGACACCTCCCGGCTGCAATATTCACTGGATCTCGCCGGGGCAACCCTGGTCCCGGATCGCGCGGTCTCGCTCGACCGGCACACCGTGACCCTGGCCGACGGTCGGACCCTGCGCGCCGGCCGGGTGATCGACGCGCGCGGGCTCCGGCGCCGGGCCGGCCGCCCCGAGCAGACGGCGTACGGACTGCTGCTGCCGCGCAGCGCGCACCCGGAACCGTCCCTTTTCATGGACTGGCGGCCCGACAACGGGGCCGACCCTCGGGCGACTCCCTCCTTCCTGTACGCGATTCCGCTGAACGACGACACCGTCCTGCTGGAGGAGACCTGCCTGGTCGGCGCACCCGCGCTCGAACCGGACGAACTCGCACGCCGCCTGACCCACCGCCTGCGGGCGCGCGGTATCGGATCCCGCGGCGACGAGCCGGTCGAACGTGTCCGGTTCCCGGTTGCCGGCGGTGTGCCCGGCGCGGCGCGGTTCGGCGCGGCCGGCGGTTATCTGCATCCGGCCACGGGCTACAGCGTGGCCGCGTCGCTGTCGGCGGCCGATGCCGTCGCCGCGGGCCGATCCGGATGGTCGCCCGCCGCCCGCGCGGTCCACCGGCTCCGGTGCGCCGGATCACGTGCTCTGCTGGCCCTTCCGCCGGGCGATATCCCCCGCTTCTTCGACGCCTTCTTCGACCTCGATATCGAACTGCAACGCGCCTATTTATCGCGGCGCGACGATCCGATCGGCACGCTCACCGCCATGTCCAGGATCTTTTTCGCGGTACCGGGGGCCCTGCGGGCCCGGCTCACGGCGGCGACACTCGGGGTCGGATCCCTCTCGCACCGACCGTCCGGTTCGGTCATCATGGAGTAATGCGGTCAATCTGGAAAGGCTCGATCGCTTTCGGGCTGGTGAACGTCCCTGTGAAGGTCTACACCGCCACCGAGGACCACGACATCAAATTTCACCAGGTCCACGCCAAGGACGGCGGTCGGATCAAATACGACCGCGTGTGCACTGTCTGCGGGCAATCCGTCCAGTTCGCCGATATCGATAAACAATACGAATCGCCCGACGGCGACAAAGTCGTCCTCACCGACGACGACTTCGCCAAACTGCCGGTGGCCGAGAAACACGAGGTCCCCGTTCTGCAATTCGTCCCGTCGGACCAGATCGACCCGATCCTCTACGACAAGACCTACTACCTCGAACCGGATTCGAACACACCCAAGGCGTACGTGCTGCTGGCCGCGACCCTCGACCGCATCGACCGGACCGCGCTGGTGCATTTCACCTTGCGACAGAAGACGCGACTGGCCGCGATGCGGGTCCGGGACGGCATGCTGATCCTGCAGACGCTGCTGTGGCCCGACGAGGTGCGGTCGGTGTCGTTCGAATCCCTGGAGGACGCCACGGCGCCGCGGCCCCAGGAGATCAAGATGGCCGAAACGCTGGTCGAATCGATGTCGGAGGATTTCGATCCGGACCAGTACACCGACGAATACCGAATCGAACTCCAGCGCCTGCTGGACGAGGCGATCGCCAGCGGCGAAGGCCGAGCGCCCGAACGCCCCGAGGCGGAGTCCGCGGCGACCGACGCCGAAGTGGTCGATCTCGTGGCCGCCCTGCAACGCAGCCTGGAGGCCAGCGGCGCCCACGGCGGCGAGTCCGGTACAGCGCGGAAAACCTCGGGTTCGGCGTCCCGGAAAACCACCCAGAAGAAGACCGCACCGAAAAAGGCCGCACCGAAGAAGACCGCGGACAAAAGAACACGTAAGGGCGCGTGAAATTCGGTCACACCGCCTGGATGAACCAGTCGAGTTTGCCGTCCGGGCCGGCGGCGGTGTGATGGAAGTGGAATCCGAGGTGATGAGCCAGCGCGATCGCCGCCATATTGTCCGGGTCTATCCGCAGTACTGCCTCATCGGCCAGATCGTGCCGGGCCAGATATCGACAGGCCAGAATCACGCTCCGGCCCGCGATGCCCCGCCCACGCCACGGGGCGTATATCCCGTACTCGATATCGGCCTGACGCTTCCTGAGGAATTCCTGTTCCAGCGCCAGAGCCAGAGTCCCGGCCAGCGTGCGGGAAACGACATCCACCACACCGAATGTCTTCCGAGGACCGTCGTCGGCCCATTCCGCGACGTAGCGTTCGAATTCCGCCACAATATTCGGAGTCCGAGTGCCCGGCGCACGGCGCAGCGATTCCCGGTCCCCGGCGGCCGGCTGCGCGGCGGCGTCGGCCACCTCGATCGGCCGTAGCCCGATCACTCCGTCCGATATCAGCACGCGATCATGATCTGCATAATCCGACGCATTCGACAAGCCTCGTCCACGGCGCGCCGCGAATGGAAATCGCCGGTCGCGCACGGCGGTACCGGCGAGCGACGATTTCCGCGACATTCGATCATGGAGACACGGCCGGGGATATCGCCGGTACCAGTTGCCGGGTGGATACTCGGCCTATGACCGCACACGAAGACGATCCGCACCGGCTCGTATCCGCTGCCGTCGTGGTGGGCGCCGACGGTTCCGCCGCCGCCCATTCGGCCATCCGCTGGGGCGCCGCGACGGCCGCCCGCCGCGGGCGGCGCCTGGTCATCGCCTACGGGATGAATTCGACCCCGGCCAAGACGTGGCTCGTCGCATATCAGCCGATGGTCGACGAAGCCGTCCAGACCCTGCGAACGCACGGCGAGCAGGCATTGGCGACCGGGGCGCAGGTAGCGCACGAGACCGCTCCCGACCTTGCCGTGGACACCCTGCTCTCGGAGCAGAGCCCCGCCAAGATGCTCATCGAGCTGTCCAAATCGGCACATATGGTGGTGCTCGGATCTCGGCGCGGGGGCGCGGTCGCGCATCTGGGATCCACCATTCTGGCGGTCGCTTCACATGGTCGCGGCACCATCGTCGCGGTACGCGAGAACGGCGAGGACATCACCGACGGTCCGGTCGTCGTCGGCATCGACGGCAGTCCGGTCAGCGATACCGCCGTGGCCGCCGGGTTCGCGGAGGCCGCCGAGCGCAAGACGGAGTTGGTCGCCGTGCACACCTGGAGCGACCTCACCTTCACCGAATTCGCCAGTACCGGCTATATCGAGATCCCCGCCGAAGACCTCCAAACCGCCGAGCAGGCGGTCCTGGCCGAACGGTTGGCCGGCTGGCAGCAGCGTTATCCCGAGGTGACGGTCCGGCGGGAGGTCTATCCGTCGACTCCGGCGCAGCACCTGCGGGAATGGTCCGAACGCGCGCAACTGGTCGTGGTCGGTAGCCGGGGTCGCGGCGGATTCCGCGGACTGCTGCTCGGCTCGACCAGCCAGTCGTTGATCCAGCACTCCGCATGCCCGGTGATGATCACCCGCGCCGGCTGAGCCGGCGCGGCCGAAGTCGCCGGGTCAGGTCGCCAGCCCGGCCAGTAGCGCGCGGGTGCGCTGGGCGTCGGCACCGCCGGCGAAGACCGAGCCGACGAACTCGGTGGCGCCCGCCTCGAAGACCTCGCGAACGCGGTCCGCCACCTGCTCCTCGGAACCGATGATCGCCAGATCCGCGGGACCCGCCGCGCCTTCGCGGTCCATCATCGCCCGGTACGACGGCAGTGTGCCGTAGGTGGCGAAGGTGCGGGCCGCGCGCTCCCGTGCCCCCTCGACGTCATCGGTCACCAGCACCGGCAGCGAGCACACGATCCGAGCCGGCGGCCGCCCCGCCTCCGCGGCGGCCGCGGCGATCGTGGGTTCGATGTGGTCGCGAATGGTGGCCGGGCCCGTCATCCACAGCACGGTGCCGTCGGCGCGCCGGCCCGCCAGGCGCAACATCTGGGTGCCCAGGGCGGCCAGCAGCACCGGGATCCGGCCCTCGTCGGGTATGCCCAGCTCCAGATTCCCGGTCACCGTCTCGCCCGTGTAGGACACGGGCTGCCGGTCCAGCAGCGGACCCAGCACCGAGAGATACTCGCGCATATGACGGGCCGGCCGCTCGAAGTCGTATCCGAACATGTTCTCGATAACGACCCGGTGGGACAGCCCGATCCCCAGGTTCAGGCGATCCGGGCCCACCGCGAGCGCGGTGGTGCGCACCTGCTGGGCCAGCGCCCCGGGATGTCGCGGATAGGTGGGCACCACCGCGGTACCCAGTGCGATATCGGGTACCTGACTCCCCGCGACCGCGAGCGCGGTGAGCGCGTCGAAGCCGAAGATATGGGAGAGCCAGGCCGACTGGAACCCCTCGTCGGCGGTGCGGCGGAGGTCGTCGGTGAGCTGGCGCAGAGCGTCGGCGCCGGACCGTTCACTGAGCAATATGCCGATCCGCACTGGCGGCCTCCTCGTTCGGATTGAATTCGGACTGGACTTCGACTGTTGCCGGGCGTCGAGCCTACCCCGGCGGGTGGACGATTCCGGCGGGCGCGACGTCGCGCCGACGCGCCCGCGACATCCTCGACCCGGGCACCGTCGCGGGGCATGCTGAGAGCATGGACGAGTTTGTGAGCTGGCGGTCGAAAGGGCAGCGCTTCACTCATCGCGGACACCAGATCTTCTGGCGCTCGGGCGGTACCGGGTCCTCGGGCACATTGCTGTGCCTACACGGCTTTCCGACCGCCTCTTGGGACTGGCACGCCATCTGGCCGGAGCTGTGCGAGCAGTTCGAGCGGGTGCTGGCCCCTGATCTGATCGGATTCGGCTGGTCGGCCAAACCGCAGCACTACGACTACACGATCGCCGATCAGGCCGACCTTGCCGAACAGCTCCTGCGCGAGCAAGGTGCGGCGCAATTCCACGTACTCGCGCACGACTACGGCGATACGGTGGCCCAGGAACTGCTCGCCCGCGATGCCGAACGCCGGGCGGCAGGCGACCGGTCCCTGGTCGTCGAATCGGTCTGTCTGCTCAACGGCGGTCTGTTCCCGGAGGCCCACCGGCCCCGCCCCATCCAGCGTCTGCTGGCGAGCCCGCTGGGCCCGGTGGTCGGCCGGTTCGGCACCGAGCAGACGTTCGCACACAGTCTGGGCGCCGTATTCGCCCCGGAGTCCCGGCCCGACGAGGAACAGATGCACCAGTTCTGGATGCTGTGGTGCAGTAAGCACGGGAAACGCAATGGCCACAAACTCATGGGTTATATGGCCGAGCGCCGGACCCACCGGCAGCGCTGGGTCGGCGCACTCACCCGCCCGCAGACGCCGGTCCGGCTGATCGACGGTCTCCGCGATCCGGTGTCGGGAGAGAGGATGGTGCGCCGCTACCGCCAACTGATCGCCGATCCCGATGTGGTGGAACTGCCTGGAGTAGGCCACTATCCGCAGCTGGAGGCGCCGGCCGAGACGCTGCACGCGTTCCGCGAATTCCACACCACCCGGGTGGGTTAGCGGGGCGCCGCGCGACGGGCGGGTTCCCCGCCACCCGCTCGGTCGAAGCCGCCGACACCGATACCCGCGCGCGGCAGCCCGGGGCAGACGCGCGTACGCAACCCGAACAGCCCGGCCGTGGCCGATGATAGCGTCGCCCACGGGCCCGGTCAGGGCGCCCTCCGACGTCGCTGTCAGCCGCTGCGCCGACGTGGCCACCCGTTGCGGCCGCCACAGGTAAGGTGCCCGAATTGGTTGAGACGGAATCGGTTTCCGAACCCGATCAGCACAGTCAGGGTTCGCCGGGGTGGGTCACCACCCGCGACGGCCGGCGCCTGCACATCATGGTGCTGTCCGGTCCCCCGGATTCGACGGCGCCGACGGTCGTCTTCGAAGCCGGCGCCGCGGCGACCCGCTCGATGTGGGGACTCGTTCAGCCCGAGGTCGGCCGTTTCGCCCGCGCCGTCGTCTACGACCGGGCGGGCCTCGGCCGGAGCCCCGCCGACCCGGCCGGCCGCACACTGGACCGGATGGCCGACGACCTGCTGGATGTGCTGGACCACTTCGGGAACGGCCCGTTCATCCTCGCCGGACACAGCGCCGGCGGGGTGATCGCCCGCCTCGCCGCGGCACGGAGCCGAGAACGGATCGCCGGGCTGGTACTCGTCGACCCCACCGACGAGGCGGCCGACCTGCTGTTCGGCCCGGCGTTCCGCCGTGCCGAACGGGTCGTCATCACGGTGAACGCGATCCTCGCGCGGCTGGGGGTGCTCGGCCTGATGTACCGCTCGATGCTCGACGCGGTACCGGCGGATGTCCGGCGGGATATGAAACGTGAGGCGTTCGCCCCGGGAATCGTCCGCACGCAGTCGATCCAGGCCCGTACCTTCCTCGACGAGCTCGCGACCTGGCGCGACGCCCCACCCGATCTCGGCGATCTCCCGCTCACCGTCGTTTCCGGGGGTATAGCCGCGGACGGAATGAACGCCCGCATCCGGGCGGCCGCGAACGCCTCCCACGCCCACCGCGCCGCGCAGTCCCCCGCGGGCCGCCACGTCCTCGCGGACCGATCCGGCCATTATGTCCCCGTCACCGAACCCGAAGTGGTGATCGAGGAGATCAGGCGGCTCACTCGTCGTCGGCTGTGATCAACCGGCGATGATCCGCGTCAGCGCGGCATCGGATTCCGCGAGGGCGGCACGGTCGTAGGTGGAGGTCGTCACCAGGAGTTCGGCGGCTCCGGTGCGATCGGCGAGTTCCTCGAGCCGACGACGCACGGTGTCCGGCGAGCCCGCCACCGCGTTCCGCGTCACCGCCTCGACCCGGCTGCGCGTCTGCTCGGTCCACGACCGGTTCTCGATCGACTCGATCGGTTCCAGCGGCGGAAACTCACCGGTAGTCCGCGACCGCGCGAGTGCCCACGCCTCGGGCAGCACCAGCCGACGGGCCTGCTCATCGGTGTCGGCGACCGTAACGTCCAACGCCAGGACGATCTCGGGCCGTTGCGCCCGAATGCTCGGCCGGAAGTCACGCCGGTAGCCGGCCAGCGCCGACTCCAGATCCGGACTCTGTACCAGCGGACCGCCGAGGACCGCCGGCAGACCCGACCGCGCGGCTACCCCGAGCCACTCGCCGGTGGCCAGCACGAACAGGGGAATCGTCCCGTCGACGACCGGATGCGCGGTAACCGGACCGGTCCGGTCGAGGTAGCCGCGCAGTTCGGCCAGGTCCGCTTCGAACCGGTCCGGTCCGCCCACGTCCTGGCGCATCGCCCGGCGCACCGGGGCGGTGAACGCGGGCGAACGGCCCAGCCCGAGATCGATCCGCCCCGGGAACAGCGCTTCGAGCACCAGGAACTGCTCGGCGACCACCAGCGGCTGATGGTAGGGCAGCATCACACCCCCGGATCCGATCCGGATGGTCGATGTCCGCACCCCCAGTGCCGCCATCAGCACCGGCGGCGACCCCGAAGCTATTCCCGGCACCGCATGATGTTCGGCCACCCAGAACCGCCGATACCCTGCTTTCTCCGCGGCCACCGCCCGTTCGACGGTATGCGCCAGCGCGGCCGATTCGGGTTCGCCGACCCGCGTCCGTGACCGATCCAGAAGCGACAGTTGCACACCCGTGGAACACCGCGCGCGGCCCGCGTCTTCCGGCTCCGTGATCACGGACCCAACTGCCGGATTCCGATCCGGGCGTCGCCTATGGCTACGATTACCCGGAAAATTTGCCCACCGTTCGGAGGACTGTATGGCGCGCAAGGTCATCGTCGAACTGGTCGACGACTACGACGGAACTTCCACAGCCGAGGAAACTGTCACGCTGGCGCTGGACGGTGTCACCTACGAGATCGATCTCTCGGCGCGCAATGCCGAAAAGTTGCGCGACGCGCTGGGATCGTGGACGCCGTTCGCACGCCGAGTCGGCGGTCGGCCGACGAAGGGCAAACGCCGTCCGCAGCCCAGGACGAACAGCGCCGATACCCAGACGATCCGGGAATGGGCCCGCGCGAACGGAATGGAAGTCTCCAACCGCGGCAGGATTTCCGCCGAGATCGCCGAGGCTTATCAGAAGGCCCAGAGCTAGGCGGCCCGGCGAACTCTTCGGTCGGGGCCGACCCCCACGCGGTGGCGCGCTCTACTTACGCTCGGTGCGCCCGAAGTCAGTGATACCTCCGACTCGACCGACGCGAGTAAGATCACAAATAGGTAACGGGCAAGAGTCCGGTAGCGACAGACCGATCGGTATGCCGATGCCGTGGCGGGGGCCACGGGCTGTTCGGCACCGGTCGGAAAGACGTGGTCGGCGATAGCCGGCGGCGCCGACCATGCGCTCATCCGGACGAAAGGCCCTGCTCCCCGATGCGAACCCGTTTGTCTCCGGCGCCGTGGGGCGCCCCGCTCCGCCGCGCTTTCTGGCTGGCCGCCGCCGCGCTCGCCGTGGTGATCCAGGCTGTTTCACTGGTCGGCGGCAGCACCGCCCCCGCCCGGGCGGCCTTCGATCCCGCCGGGGCGGATTTCTGGGTCGATTCCAGTATGGGTCCCATCAAATCGCGGGTTTTCCGCGCCGCGGACGGCAATACCTCGCGGGTGGTCTACGCATTGGACGGAATGCGCGCACGCGAAGATCTCAGCGGCTGGGAGATCGATACCGATATCGTCCGGGAATTCACCAAGTGGAATATCAATGTGGTCATGCCGGTGGGCGGGCAATCCAGCTTCTACACCGACTGGAACGCACCCAGCACCTTCCTCGGCGTATCGCCGGGATCGGGATCGGCCGCCGGCTCCTCGTCCGGATCGTCTTCGGGGTCCGGCGGGCTGCAGGCCCTGTCGGCGGGCCCCGGCAAGTCCTACACCTACAAGTGGGAAACCTTCCTGACCCGCGAACTGCCCACCGCGCTGCGCGACCGGCTGGGCTTCTCCACCCAACGCAACGGTATCTTCGGCCTGTCGATGGGCGGCAGCGCAGCACTGACGCTGGCGGCCCAGTACCCGGCCCAGTTCAGCTTCGCGGGGTCCTACTCCGGCTACCTCAACATCTCCGCACCCGGAATGCGCGAGGCCATCCGGGTCGCCATGGTCGATGCCGGCGGCTACAACGTGGACGCGATGGCCGCGCCCTGGGACCCGAAATGGCTGCGGATCGATCCGTTCGTCGCGGCCCCCCGGCTCGTCGCGAACAACACGCGGCTGTGGGTCTCGGCGGCGAGCGGTCTACCGGCCGCCACGGATACCCCGAGCATCAATACCGTCAATGGGATGGGACTCGAGGCCCTGGCCCTGGTCAACACCCGGGCCTTCCAGGTCAGGATGGCGACACTCGGCGCACAGAACGTGCACTACGACTTCCCCGCCTACGGCATCCACGCCTGGAACAATTGGGCCGAGCAAGCCCTGCGCATGCTGCCCGATCTCTCCGCCAATATCGGCTGACGGAGATGAGCGACGCCTTCGTTGCCGATGCCCCGCCACGGGCGAGCGGCCCGGGCCTACCGCTGGGGCAGCGCTACCGCGCCCGTGACCATTACGTGGTCGGCCGGGAAAAGATCCGCGAATTCGCCCGTGCCGTCCAGGATCACCATCCGGTTCACTGGTCCGAGGACGCCGGCGCCGACTACGGACACGGCGGTTTGATCGCACCCCTGACATTCTTCTCGGTGCCGGGATTCCTGGCGCAGGCAGAGATGTTCGAGTCCGTGCTCACCGGCTACGACCTGAGCCAGATCATGCAGACCGATCAGGTGATCCGCTATCTCCGCCCGATCCGCCACGGCGATTCCTTGTTCTTCGAGGTGCGCCTCGACTCGTTCCGGCGGGCGTTCGGCGGCGATCTGATGGGTTTCACCACCGTGGTCACCGACGGCGACGGTGAACCGGTCATCATCTCGCGCACCGGCATCGTGGGCAGAACCGGCGTCGATCCGAACCTCGCCGACCTCGGCGCCGGGGTGCTCATGCACAGCTTCCGATCCGCCGAGAGCTCGCCGGCTCGTCCGACGCCCGCGCCCGTGAACATCGGGTCACCGCCGGAACTCGACGGGATACCGACGGAAGCGCGCTCGGTGAGCCTGTACACGCGCGCCTTCGACACCGTCTCCGTCGGCGACGAACTCCCGTCCCGAACCGTCCGGCTCACCGCCGGTGATCTCGTGAACTACGCGGGAGTATCCGGCGATCCCAACCCGATCCATTGGAGCGGCGAGGTGGCCGGGCTGGCCGAACTGGATTCGCCTGTCGCGCACGGAATGCTGACAATCGGCATCGGCGCGGGATTCATCACGTCCTGGCTCGGCGACCCCGGCGCGGTCAGGGAATACGCGGTGCGTTTGACCAGTCCGGTCCACGTCACCGGCGAGGGCGCGCGAATCGAGTACAGCGGCAAGGTGAAAGCGGTCGATCCGGAGAACCGGACGGCGACGATCGCCCTCACCGCGCGGCACGCGGGTCGTCGGATCTTCGGCCGCGCGACCGCACTCGTCCGACTCCGCTGATCGGTGACCCGCGACATCCCGACCGGGCACCGAGACACGACACCGGCGGCCGACAGTCAGCTGCCGATCGCCTCGTCCGCGACGCCGGCAGGATCCGGAGCGGGGCCGAGAGCCCGGGGAGGGGCGCTCAGCGCGGCCGCCGCGCCGATGCCCGCGCCGATACCCGCACCGATCCCGGCCAGCGGAGCCGCCATGAGCGCCGCGCCATAGGCGGCGCCCAGCGGTGCCGCGCCGAGACCGATGGGCGCGAACGGCATGCCGACCGCCAACCCGATCGCACCTCCGACACCCGCCCCGATCAGGGCGAAGGGGCTGGCCACCGCGGCGCCCGCGGCCGCCCCGAGCGCGGCCGCGCCGAGCGTCTGACCGGCGACGCGGTCGGAGCGGGTGCGCTCCATGCCCACCGAATCCAAGAAGGTCGCGAGATCGGCTTCGGCCGTCGCGGACCCGTCGTTGAGCTGAACGGCTTGCTCCCGGGGCAGCCACTCCGGCGACTCGACCTGCACATCGCCGAACCGCAGCACGCCGGGCGGCGGCGTGATCGGCGGTACGGGCGCCACCGGAGCCGGTGCGTGCAACCCCTCCAACGGCGCCAGATACTCGTTCTTCGGGGCCGTCCGCGCCCACTGCAGCGAAGACAACGTGTCATCAGGGAATCGGACGCCGTAGTACGGACGCACATTCGGCGCATCGGCGGCCGGCCGCTGCGAGGATCCCTCCGTTTGCTCGGATCCGGCGGCCGGATCCGCATCGCCGGCCACGGGCGCGATGCGGTCGGTCGTGCTCACCGGAACGTGCCGATCCGGTTCCGCGTTCGCGCTACCGCTTCCGACCAGAGTGAGGACCACGGGAACCGCCCCCGCCACGACCATGGACCCCACCCGCTGCCGACGCGGGCTGACTGCTCTGTGCTTGCCGGTGCCCATCTATCACCTTTCACCTGAAAGAGATGTTGTCGTTTCACATTCGGATCCGCGCAGCGATTCGGATGGGTCGACACGCCCGGAGAATGCCGAAATATGGCTTTCACCAGGTATTCAGAGAGTGTTCAGCGCCCTGAACTTCGGAACCGATCCCAGGATCCACTCGACCGCAAGCCGTTTCGCACACCCACCCTCGGGCACACCCGACCACCGGTGAACCCGGGCGAACGCCGAACCGGCGAGCCGTTCGGCGGCAGCGGTTGCACAACAACGCGGCCGTAACAGCCCCCGCACGACCGCGATCCGGCACTTCTGCAACATGTTACTGTCCAGTAGGTCACATGCACGGCGTCGATCACGGCGTGCCGTGGATGTGCGCAGCGCTCGGACAACGGTGCCGGGGCGGACAGCATGGAGATCTATCGATGTTCGGAAAGCGTCGGCCGTCCCGGCCGGTACTGCGCGGTTCGGCCGGGCGGATCATCGCGGCAGCGGTGGCCCTGGTCTGCATCACCGGGGTGGCCGTGGTGGCCACGGACTCGCCGCGGGCGGCGGCCGCCCCCGAGGACTTCTACGCCCCGCCCGATCAGATCCCCGCCGCGCCCGGGGCGGTCATCCGGACCCAGCCGATGTCGCTGCTCGCCACCCTGCCCTCCGACCAGGGCTGGCCCGGCAAGGCCGACCACATCATGTACACCACCCGGCTGCAGGACGGATCGACGGTCGCGGTCACCGGGACCTACATAGACGCCGCCGGGCCGTGGCTGGGGGCCGGGCCGCGACCCACCGTGGTCATCGGACCCGGAACTTCCGGGCAGGGCGACCGCTGCGCAATGTCGAAGGCGTTCTCGACAGGGATCACCGTCACCACCGATCCCTCGCCGTCGCTGTCGGCGAACCAGGAACTCCCGTCGTCAGCGGTGTGGAGCAGGCTCGGTGCCCGCGTCCTGGTGACCGACTACGTCGGTCTGGGCACCCCCGGCATCCACACCTACGCGAATCGCATCGAGCAGGCGCACGCGGTCCTCGACGGAGCCCGGGCCGCCAACAACCTCGCCGGTGTCGGCCCCGAGACCCCGCTGGTGTTGTGGGGGTACTCCCAGGGCGGCGGGGCCACCGCCGCGGCCGCGGAGATGCAGCCCCGGTACGCACCGGAACTGAACCTCAAAGGCACCTGGGCGGGCGGACCGGTGGCGGATCTGGCCGCGATCCTGGAGCGGATCGACGGGGCGCTCATCGGCGGCGCCATCGGCTTCGCCGTCAACGGACTGCTGGCGCGCTATCCCGATCTGGAGAGGGCGGTCGGCCGGGTGACCAATCAAGCCGGACGCGACACGCTGGCGGCGCTGAGCGATGCCTGCATCGGTGATGTCATGACCCACTACCCATTCCTGAAGACCGAATCGCTGACCAACGACGGTCGCCCGCTCAGTGCCCATCTGCAGGCGATCCCCGAAGCTGCGCCTGCCCTGGCCGAGATGAAGGTCGGCAACCTGACCCCGGCCGCACCGGTGCTGATCACCAGCGGCCGCAACGACGACACCGTCCCCTACGGCCAGGCGCGACAGCTGGCCGACGACTGGTGCGCCCAGGGCGCGACGGTCACCTTCCGATCCAACGAACTGCCGCCGATACTGCCCGGAACCACCATCCCGAACCATTTCGGTCCGGAGATCATCGACGGTTTCGGCCCCGACAACGCGATCACCTATCTACTCGATCGCCTTGCCGGCAAACCGGTGTCCGGTTGCACCTTCGACTGAGATACGCACGGCCCGAACGCGTATCGACGACCGCGGGAGCTCAGGAGCCGAGGAGCTGCAACGAACGGTCGGCGGTGGCCGCCATACCAGCCGAGTTCGGGTGATAGGCACCAGCGACGGCGGCCGGATCACCTGTGGTCAGCGGATCGCGGAGACCGTTCACCCACGGAGCCGCGGCGCAGGCCGTGTGCGTTTCGGCGCCGGGCACCGCCACGCTGACGGCTCCGGCGGCCGCCGCGGCAGCGCGGGTGGCGGCGATCAGCCCGTCGTAGGTATGCCGCGCGGCGACGGCGTCGGCCGGAGCAAGAGGCACATCCGGACACGTGGATGCCGTGGGATCGAGCACGGGAAGATACTCGACGAGCAGCACCCGCGCCCGCGGCGCCCGGGCCCGGACGGCGCCGACGATATCGACCATCGACTGTTGTACGGCGGCGAAATCAGCGGGTGCCGGCGGGTTCGCCGCTCCCAGCGCGGTGGCGCACGCCCGGGAGGCCGTCGCCGCGACCGCGGGATCGTTCGGCGCGAGGAGAGGTCCGCAACTGCGTCCCAACATTCCGCCGATCAGGCCGAGGTCGTTGCCGCCGATACTGACGGTGACCAGTGTCGTATCCGGTGTGACCGAGTCGACCTGCGGGGCCGCCACGGTCCCACCGCCGGGCACCTGCTGCTGTCGCCCGAGGAGGACATCGGCGGTCGTCGCGCCGGCACATGTGGCATCGACGAGTTCCAGGCCCAGGCCGGCGGCCAGGCGATGCGGGTAGTTGCCGGCCGAACGCATACAACCCCGGTCCTCCATCGGTTCGATACCGGGACCGGACGCGTAGGAGCTGCCCAGCGCGACATACCGCTGGGCGGTGTCCGGTTGCGCGGACGCGATCGGACCGCCGACGGTGACCGAGAGGCACATGAGGACCGTCAGGACTCCGCCGAGATGGGACTTGCGCACGACCCCGAGTTCCATTCCGACACCCTATCCACCCCGCCCCGGCGGATTCGCGAGCTGTGCCGGACACGCCTTCGAGGCGAGTCGGCTCCGCCGGGACCGTGCCCGTCCGCACGGTGACCCGGTTATCCGAGGCCGGTGAACGAACCCCCACGGCCGGCTCCTTCGGCGAATCGCCGAGCGCCTTCGACGGCCTCGGCGGTGAACGATGCCACCCCGTGCTCCCATTCGTTGGCCAGCGCGCCTTCTTCGGACATACCGTGCTGCTGTAGGACCGAGAGGCGGTCGTGCCGGGCGCAGGTCTGCGGGAAGCGAGCGATCTCGGCGGCGATCTGTTCGGCGGCCTGCCGCTCCTGGCCGGTGGGCACGACGCGGTTGGCCAACCCCATCCTGAGCGCCTCGGCGGCCTCGACCGGACGCCCCGTGAGCACCATGTCCATCGCCTGGCCGGTGCCGATCAACCGGGGCAGCCGGACGGTGCCGCCGTCGATGAGGGGCACTCCCCAGCGGCGGCAGAACACGCCGAACACCGCGTCCTCGGCGGCCACGCGCAGATCACACCAGATCGCCAATTCGAGACCGCCGGCGACGGCGTGCCCGGCGACCGCGGCGACCACGGGTTTGCTCAATTGCATGCGGGTCGGGCCCATGGGACCGCGACCCTCGGCCGACAGCGGATTGGCGCGGTCGGTGCCGAACGCCTTGAGATCGGCACCGGCGCAGAAGGTCCCGCCTTCACCCCACAGCACCGCCACCGACGCCGTGTCGTCGTTGTCGAATTCGGTGAACGCCGCGAACAGCGCGTCGCCCGTGGGGCCGTCGACGGCGTTGCGCGCCTGCGGCCGCGAGAGGATCACGGTGAAGACCGGGCCGTCGCGTTCGATCCGTACCGGTTCGGTGGTCATAGCCGTCCTTGTCCCGGCACACCGGAACATTCCCGGGCACCGTAGCGTTCGATCGAACTACCGCTGAAGCACTTTTCCGAACGTAGTACGCGAACGCGCCCGAGGCGAGCAAGCCCGACGCACAGGCCACCGAGTCGGCGGACTCCGGTCCCACTGAAAGCGTCGCCGCTCGCCCCGGATCGACAGCTCCACGCCCACGCCGGCACCGATGCCCGAAAACCAGGCGCCCGAAAACCAGTGGACCCGACGCACCGAGAAAGGCGACTGTGGTCACCATGACCGATCTACGCAGCAGCCCCCGACGAGCGCGGCTGACCACCCACGAGCGCTCGAACCGACGAACCGAGGCACGAACCCATGAGTGATACGAAGAAACCCGAGCGCCCGGACCTGACCGGTTGGCGCCGCCGCCACGAACTCCGCAGATCCAGTGCGGCCCGGCCCGTCCGGTCGGGCAAGCAGTACCAGCGCACACCCAAACATCAGCGCATGCAGGATAAACGAGACGCGACGTGATGGACTCGCGGTACGCGTATCCGTCTCCGACGACACTGTCCGCACCCCGGTGCCGCCCACCGATGCGTCGGCGGCCCGGGCCCCACCGACGGACTGCGATCTCGGGCGCGCGGATGCGCTGAACACGCGCACCCCTTCCCATTCGCCCGATTCTCGATTCGCTCTCTCCCGTTCTCACGGTCAGCACCCATCTCCTCGGCCATCGGCCTCGCCCGCTGCATCCTTCGCCGCGATTCCGCTTCGCGCCCGGCATGCGACCTCTGACCTGTCGCGCCGGCAACTCTGGCCGGACGGACGCAGACCATGCGTACGCGCGTCGTCGTCGACCGACTCGCGCCAACCGTCCGAGTTCGCGCCAACCGTCTGAGCCAGTGACCTGTAGTTATCAACCATTCCTCCGCAGATTCGGTCGGTTCAGCACTTCCGTACCGCAACGGAAGAGCCCGACCGATCGAGTACGGGCCGCAGCGTTATGCCCATTTACGCAGCTCCAGACGATTTATCGAGGTCAATCACTCCGACGTGAGCCAGAAGAATATCCAACACCGGCAATTGCAGGAAATCGGCGACACCGTCCCACACTCCTTGCTAAGTTAATATGTATTCTTCCACTGATCACGGCGCGCTTCGCGCACCGACGTGGGGGTGTCCGAACTCGACGAGGAGTAGCGACATGGACGAACTCAGCAGGCGCAACGCATTGCTGGCGGGCGGGGCATTGGGCGCGTTCGGCGCGCTGGCCATGGTCACCCCCGCACGAGCCGAACCGTGGTCGTGGTCGCCACAAGGCTCGGTGGCGGGTGACGGGGCCGGTGTCGATCCGCTGGGAGTGTGGGATCCCGAAGCCGACGAGCTGGTCGCCTCACTGCTCGATCGAGGCGAGGCGCCCCGGGTCAACGATCTGCTGCGCACCTGGACCCGCAACGGTCAGCCGTTGCCGGCCGGCCTGCCCACGGATCTGCGAGATTTCATGGAGTACGCCAGGCAGTTGCCGCAGTGGACCGATCCGGGCAAACTGGCGACCGCGGTGGATTTCAACAAGAAGCGCGGCCTGTACCTCGGGGTGCTGTACGGGCTGGCCAGCGGCATGATGAGCACCGTCATCCCGAAGGAAGCGCGCGCGGTCTACTACTCCAAGGGCGGCCACGATCTGAAGGACCGCATCTCCAAGACCGCCAAACTCGGCTACGACATCGGCAGCGCCAACGCCTACGGACCCGACGGGCAGATGGTCGTGACCTGTGTCAAAACCAGGCTGGTACACGCGGCCGTTCGGCATCTGCTGCCACAGTCGCCGCACTGGGTCCACTCGGCCGATGAGGACATCCCGATCAGCCAGAACGACATCATGGTGACCTGGCACAGCCTGCCCACCACCGTCATGCGCCACCTGACGGCATGGAAGGTGCCGATCCCGGCGCACGAGTCGGACGCTTTTCTGCATTCCTGGCAGGTGGCCGCGCATATGCTCGGCGTCCGCGACGAATACATTCCCAATTCCTGGGACCAGGCGAATTCTCAAGCGGCCCAGGTTCTGGACCCGATCATCGCGCCCACCCCGGAGGGCGCGAAGCTGGCCGACCGGCTGCTGCGACTGGGGTTCAACCTCGACCTCGCCATCCTCAGCAAAGGCGTTCTCGGCGCCTTCACCCGGTTCCTGCTCGGGGACGAGATCGCCGACGGGCTGGCCATCGCCCGCGAACCGGTCTGGGATCCGCTGCTGCGGGTGAGCTGGGGACCTTTCATCGCCGTGCGCGAAGGCGTCCTCACCATCGCACCACCGACCCAGGAGGCGTACTGGCTCTTCGACGAATTCCTGCGCCAGTTCGCCCTGTGGTATCTGGCCGAACTGCGGATGCCGATCAGTATCGAACTACCGACGATGAACCGGGATATGAGCCGGCCGCCGCGCTGAGAACCGTCACGCTCCGGCGGCAGGGCCCTCTCCGGCCCCCGGGAGCCAGCTGTCGCCGGGCCGGGTCCAGCCCCGCTCTTTGAGCATCTTCCGCGCGTCCCGCCGGTTCCGGCCGAGAAGTCTGGACAGGTAGAGGATTCCAGCGAGGTGGTCGGCCTCGTGCTGCAGACAGCGGGCGAGGTATCCCGTCGCCTCCACCGTGACGGGGTTCCCGGTCATATCGACGCCGGTGACCTCGGCCCGGTGTGCGCGGCCGGTGGGGAACCATTCTCCCGGAACCGACAGGCAGCCTTCCAGATCGTCGTCGGGGTCGGGCATCGTCTCCGGGATCTCGGAGGTCTTCAGTACGGGGTTCACGATGTGACCGCGGTACCGCGTGCCGGAGTCGGTGAGGTCGTAGACGAAAACGGCACGCGGGTCGCCGATCTGGTTGGCCGCCAGCCCGGCACCGTGGGCCGCGGTGTTGGTCTCGAAGAGATCTGCGACGAGGGCGGCGAGCTCGTCGTCGAAAACGGTCACCGGAATCGCGGGTGCGGCCAATCGCGGGTCGCCGGCGATCAGGATCGGTCGAACTGTCATACGGGCCAGACTACTCAAAAGCGAGTAGTCGTGTAAGACTGAGCGAGTGAACGAAACCCGGTTGTTCGTCCTGGCCGCGCTGGCCCGCCGGGGCCCCATGCACGGTCATCAGTTGCGCCGCGACGCACGACTGGACCGCGCCGACCTGTGGTCCAGAGTGAAGCCGGGATCGCTGTACGGCGCACTGCATCGCATGGAGAGCGAGGGACTGATACGCCCGCTGCGGACCGAACAGAAGGGCGCGCTACCGGCGCGCACCATCTACCAGATCACCGACGAGGGAGTGCGGGAACTACGGGCGTTACGCGACGAGGCGTTCACCGAGGTCGGTATCCGACCCGATCCGGTCGACCTCGCCCTGGCCGTCGGCGACGATCTCGACACGGAGTTGCTGCGCGGCTACCTGGAGGATCGGATCGCGGCACTGCGGGCGCTGAGTTCCCGAATCGAACACCAGTCGGATCGGCGATGGCCGGACCAGAGCGTCGCCGATGATCTCATCGTGGACCACGCCCGGATGCGCATCCACACCGAAATCGCGTGGCACGAGAAGGTTTTGGCCAGTATCGGCAAACCCTGACCGACTGCCTGGAGTGTGAGCGCGCCGTAACCGCGTTCGACGATCAGCCGCGCGGCGGCCGCCGGCAACGCGATATCGACTCGGCTGTCCCGCGGGCGGCCGGCCCGGGGCGCGACGGCGCTGTCCGGCAGGCGTTGACCGTCCCGACGCCGACCCCCGGGGCTAGGCATCGAAGAGCAGATAGAGCCCGGTGAAGGTGAACCCGACCATGAGCAACATGAGCGCGAGCTGCCCGGTGAGCCGATGCGCCGGTGGGAGCAGTCGCAGGCAGCGATCGTGGGCGGCGGCGACACCGAGGATATGCCCGGACACGACCGCTAGCACCTTGATCGTCCCCAGCACCGCCGGATTCGCGGACAGCAGGTAGGCGACCTCGCGGTCAGCCAGTCCGAACAGATTCCACCCGGCCCCGAACGGGTCGGCGAACAGGATCACCGTCGCCTGTCCCTTCTCGACCAGAAAAGTCAGATAGTGCGCGAGCACATAGCCGGCGATGATCGGGGTCAGCGTGTAGGAGAGCCGAGTGGGCAGGAGCGCGCGTTCGGCGCGCGGAAGCCCGCCGGTGGCTGCGGCGGCGAGCCGGAAGGCCACGCCGACCACAGTGATGAACAGCAGCAGACCGAGGGTGCGCACCAGCGTCGGGGATACTCCCGCACCGGCCGCGTCCGCCACCAGGCCGCGCCACCGCGGGAACAGCGAAAAACTGTCGAACGCGGTGGAACCGAGTAGCGTCGCGGCGACCGCCACCGCACCCGCACCCACCGGAGTCCCGGCGAGATTCGCCAGCGGCGAACGCACCACGAGCGCGCCACCCGCGCCGCGGCCGAGCGCGCTCAACCGTCCGAGCAGACTGCTGTACACCTCGAGCGGATCCGCATGTTCGGCCCAGTCGGTGCCGTAGACGATCAGCCCGGCGACGGTGACCACCAAATAGCCGGTCAGCCACAGGGTCACGGCGGTCACCGAGCCGGGAGCGGGCGAAGCGAGTTCGAGCCACACGAAGGTGAACAGCCCCCACGCCGCCGGCCACCGCCCCCACGCCGCGGGATACCGCAGCAGACCGGTCGCGGGCGACCGCCGCCGCACGGCGCAGTACACGCGATGAACCCCGCGCGCCGGGGACATCGTCTTCCACACCGGACCGGCGACGAGCGAGACGACCGCAACGCCGACCCACACATAGACATAGACGACACCCGGGACGGGATTGCGGGCCGGATCGGACGATCCGAACGCCCCGATCGCCAGCACGAAGAGGAACACGGCCACACCGAGCCCCGAGATCCCCGCGCGCACACCGGGTGCGTCGACGACCGACCGCACCGCCGCGGGCAACGCGACCCCGGGCGAGTCCGGGTCCAGTCGAGGTTCGCGCCAGGCGAACGCGATCACGGCGAACGAGAAGGTGAGCGCCCACGCCGCGCCGATCAGCGCATAGGTCAGCGGGATCGGCAGATCGGCCGCACCGCCCAGTCCGTGTGCGAGCAGCGTCATTCGCGGACGAGCAGGGTCGCCACCGTCCGGTCGGCGCGATGCAGTTCGATCTCCACCCGGCCGGGTACGTCGACGGTGAAACGGAAACGCTCTCCCGTCCCGGGGGTGATCGCAAAACTGTGATCGGGTTCGGCGTGCACGTGCAGCTCGTCGTCGACGTCACTGTCGACGATCACCTCGATCGGCTGCCCCACCCGAGCCTCGAACCGGGCGTCGGTGGGGGTCACCACGCCCCCGGCGATACGCACCGGGACGAGTACGGCCTCCGCGCTCTGCGACGCGCCCGCACTGTCCGCTCCGGACGGCTCCGGGTCGCCGGACGCGCAGCCGACGGTGAGCAGACCGGCGAAAAGCACTGCGGCGCATACACGAGATACGGACGACATCAGTTCTCCTTCTCGGTGTCGGGATCGGTGCCCGGATCCGGCGGCTGGTCCTCGTCGTCGCCGCGCCGGCGATCGCGTACCGCGACGACGATCACGACCCCGGCGATGAGGAAGGCCGGGAGGAATGCGGGAACCGCCAGCAGGACGGAGTGGTCGGCGAGGATGTCCACGCCGTCGTACCGCCCGGTCACGGCACGGGCGCCTGTTCGCGCTCCCCCGTCCGGGACCCGTGTGTATACCGATCGTTGATCCGGGCGGCGCCCCAGGACAGCGCCCCGATCAGGATCAGGCTGCACACCAGGACCACCAGCGATGCCGCCGTGAACAACCAGCCGGGGTGATCGAAGGACCGCTCCCGCTGCAACACCGTGATCTCGGAGACGAAGGGCCGTGTGAACGAGTCCAGGGCCGGGATCTCCGCCGCGCCGATACCGGGATCGGCGGCCATGAAGATCGGCAGCGCGGTCAGGGTCCGGCCGTCCTGCACCCGCAGGATCGTCTTCCAGGTTCCGTGCACCGGGACGGGGTTCGTCGATACGTAATGTCCCTCCCCCGCGCGCCGCAACTGGTCGACCACCAAGCCCTGTCCGGGGCTGTCCCGGCCGACACCGCCCTGCCAGGCCAGGATCTGGATCCATTCGGGGTCGGTGCCGACCAGGTCGGCCGGCGTGATCCGGATATCGGCGTAGACCATCCGGCCACCTTGTTCCGGGGCGTCGCGCAATTCCACGGTCGCCCGCGCCGAGTCCGGCACCTGGATCATCAGACCGTTGGCGGTGGCCGCCGCCACGACGACCACCGCCGCCACTATCAGCGACCGGCGGATCGCGGGGCGCGGCAGCGGTTCGCCCAGCAGCACCGTGGCCAGCAGGGCGCCGACCACACCGCCCGCGATCCCCGTCGGCACCGCCATGGCCAGCAGCTCCGGCCACATCGCCGCAGGCCACGGGTCGACGAACATCGCCGAGACCCACAGGGATTCGAGCCAGAGTCCGACCGTGGCAGCCGCCAGGCCGGACACCGCACCCCACAGGATCCGGTGCCGGACCAACGGCAACAGGGCGAGCAGTTCCACGATGACCGCGATCCCGAGGTACAGCGGAAACGCGTTGCTCGGCGCCTCGATGATCGGCCCACCCACCAGCGAGGCGACGAGGGCGCGCACCAGGGCCGAGAAACCGATCACGACCAGGGTGCCGCATGCCCCCAGGGTCAGCCGGGCGGCGACCAGGGCGACGGTCGCGGCCACGACGATCAGCATCGGCTGCAGCACCAACCGGAACTGTTCGACTCCGAAGTCGTATTCCACTTGGAAGACCGATAACCCGATGAGCAGACCTCCGAACGCGAACGCCCGCAGCAGCCACACCCACGGAGTCTCCGGTGTATCCGGATCGGGCCGGTTCTGCTTCCCTTCGAATTCGAGCAGCAGTACACCGATCAGCGAGAGACCGGCGCCGCCGATCAGCATGAGGTGCGTCGGCCCCCAAAGTGTGACGTCCTGACCGAAGATCCGGTGCCAGAGATCGTCGAGCGGGAACCCGATCAGGGCGTAGAGCCCGGCGCCGGCCAGCAGGATTCCGCCGACGGGTGCGTACCAGGTGCGGGTGATCCGCACCGCGGCGGCGCCGGGTTTCTCGTCCAGCGGCAGCACTATCGCCGTCATCCCCGCGGTGAACAGGAAGAACAGTCCCACGAGAATGAAATAGTGGGCGGGGTTGGCCAGCGGCCCCTCGTCGCGGCCGTTGCCGATGTGCAGACTCACGTCCCAGATGAAGCCGAGGAGGGCGGTCAGGATGGTGACCAGGAACATCGCCACCGGGAGCGCGACCCAGCCGGGCCGATCGACCGCCCGGCCGAGCCGATCGGCGAACCGCTGTAGCCAGGTGATCCGGCGCGTCCGGTGCAGGTATCCCACCCACAACAGCACCAGCGCGATCACTCCGGCCGACACGGTCATGGCCGCGACCTGATCGAGCGCCGCACCGCCGCCTTCACCGCCCGGCGCCGCCGACCAGCGCACCACCGTGTACGTACCTTCCGGCACAGAACCTCCACACCCTCAGCGGAATATGTGTAACGCAAAGTAGCATGAATAATGACCGGCACGGACGGTTCCGGGACACCTCACAAACAGCACCCCGTACCTTCGGCAGTCCGCAGGTCCGCGGCCACCGGTGCCCGTAACGGTCGTACGGCCGTCGCCGAGATCTCGATCGGCGTTCGCCGAAACCGCCTCAGACTACCGCCGCGGCTCCGGCACGCCGCACAGGTCAGCTGAATCGGACGATCGACACCAGTCCGGCGAACAGCGAGTACACCGCGAAGGGCAACAGCGTACGGGTCTGGAAATACCGCTCCAGATACCGCACGGCCAGCCACGACGAGATCCCGGACACGATCGCGCCCACCAGGATCGGACCATGGATCCCTTCGGTCTCCGGACCGATCAGCTCGGGCATTTCCACCACACCGGCGCCCAGGATCGCCGGAGTGGCGAGCAGGAAAGCGAATTTGGCGGCGTGGGTGTGTTCGAGCCCGCGCCACAGCCCGCCGACCATGGTCAGGCCCGCCCGGCTGAATCCGGTGAGCAGGGCACCGAGTTGGGCGAAACCGATACCGACGGCGTCACGCACGTCCAGGGCCGCCAGTCGCCGATCGGCCTGGCGGGGACTGCTCTCCAGGGTGGAGGTGGCCCGTCGGCCCGCCCCTTGGAGAGCGAACCGCCGCCCGTATTCCGCCAGGGACGGCTCATTGCGCCGGCGTAGCCCTTCGCCGAGGAACAATACGACGCCGTTGAGGGTCAAGAAGACGGCGGCGCAGATGGGCGCCGAGAAGACCGCGTGCAAGGGATGGACGAGCAACGGCCCGATGACGGCCACCGGTACAGAGGCGATCACGAGCAGCCACGCCAGCCGTTGCGGAACGGTTTCCAGTCGCCGCGTCCGTAACGTGGTGACGAGGCCGGTGACGATCGCGTACCAGTCCCGCCGGTAATGGCACAGCAACGCCACCGCCGTAGCCACGTGCAGGGCGACCACGAAAGCCAGATAGGGAGTGCCGGCTTCGGATTCGTCCTGACCGACCAGTGTCCTCCAGTCACCTCCGAGCCAGGCGGCGAAGAGCACGGAGTGACCGAGGCTCGACACCGGGAACAGTTCGGTGACACCCTGCACCGCACCGATGACCGTAGCTTGAAGGTAGGTGAGCATCGCGATGATTCTTACACGGGTCCCACCACGCCTCCTGCCGGGCGTCGCCATGGCGCGGATCCGCTGAAAGCGCTCGTCCACAGTGCCTTTCGTACGAGTTCGCCGGACAACGTCCGGCGACGACGGTGCGGGAGCCGGGTCCGTGCGTCGCGGCCCCGAACGCGATCCGCGGGGTACGGATCGGCGCGATCACCACCTGCCACTCGGCGAGAGCCGAGCGGGATCCCGGCGGGACACGGAAGCCGGCAACGCCGCGGCGTCCGGTGCCGCGGGTAGGCTCCGGGCATGGCCAGTCACGATTCGGAGAGTGCGCCCACCACACCGGCTCGTACCGTCGCCCGCCTCCTGTTGTCGGCGGCGCTGGTGTTCGCCGGGCTGAGCCATCTGTTCTGGGCCCGGCGGGATTTCCAGGCCCAAGTACCCGATTGGGTGCCGCTGGACAAGGACGGTGTGGTCATGGCCTCCGGTGGCGTGGAGATCATGCTCGGAGCCGGGCTCGCGGCGCTCACGCGGGACCGCGTCCGGATGGGCCGTATCGCGGCCCTGTTCTTCGTCGCGGTGTTCCCCGGCAATATCGCCCAGTGGCGCGGACACCGTTCAGCGTTCCGGCTCGACACCGACCGTAAACGCTTCGTACGGCTGCTGTTCCAGCCGGTGCTGATCCTGTGGGCACTGTGGTCCACCGGTGTCCCGCCGCGCGCCTGAGCAATACCGCGGTACAGCACCACCGAGGCCGGCCGCCGACGTCGCCGCGCCGTCTAGGCTCATCCCATGGCTGCCCCACCTCCCACCGTCGCCCGGTTGCGGCCGTTCGCCGCGACGATCTTCGCCGAGATGACCGAACTCGCGGTCCGGCACGAAGCGGTGAATCTGGGGCAGGGATTCCCGGATACCGACGGCCCCGCCGGGATGCTCGAGGTGGCGCGCGGCGCTATCGCCGACGGCCTGAACCAATACCCACCGGGGCGCGGTATGCCGGTACTGCGCCGGGCGATCGCCGCGGACCGCTCCCGCCGCTACGGCACCGACTACGACCCGGATACCGAGGTGCTGGTGACCGTCGGAGCGACCGAGGCGGTCAGCGCCGCGGTACTCGGGCTGGTCGAGCCGGGCGCGGAAGTGGTGCTGATCGAGCCCTACTACGACTCCTACCCCGCGGCCGTGGCCCTGGCCGGTGCCCGGCGGCGCACCGCGCGCCTGGTCGCCGACGGCGATCGTTTCGTCCTCGACCACGACAGCCTGCGCGCCGCGATCACCCCGGCCACCCGGATGATCGTCCTGAATTCGCCGCACAACCCCACCGGCACGGTCCTCGGCAGCGCGGATCTCGCCGCCATCGCCGAGATCGCCTGCGAGCACGATCTGCTGGTTCTCACCGACGAGGTGTACGAACATCTGGTGTACGACGAGGCCCGGCATATCAGTATCTCCACCCTGCCCGGCATGCGCGAGCGGACGCTCGTGGTGTCCAGTGCCGCGAAGACGTTCAGCGTCACCGGTTGGAAGATCGGCTGGATATGCGGCGCGGCCCCGTTGATCGACGGTGTGCTCGCGGCCAAGCAATTCCTCACCTTCGTGGGCGGCGGTCCCTTCCAACCGGCGGTCGCCCACGCGCTGACTCACGAACTCGACTGGGTCGCCCGGTTACGCGACACCCTCGCCGCCGAACGACTCCGGCTGTCCGCCGCGCTCGCCGATACCGGATTCCGGGTGCACCCGAGCGCCGGAAGCTATTTCGTCTGCGCCGATATCCGCCCCCTCGGCGCGGCCGACGGAATACGGTTCTGTCGCGAACTCCCCGAGCGGCTCGGTGTCGCCGCGGTGCCGGTGAGCGTTTTCGCCGACGATCCGAGCGCCTGGCGGCACCTCGTCCGGTTCACCTTCTGTAAGCGCGCCGAGACCCTCGACGAGGCGGTGCGCCGGCTGCGGACAGTCGGCACGCACACGTCGCCGCCCGGCACTGCCGCAGGTTGAACCGAGCGGGCGCGCGGCGGCGGACAGGTGTGGGCCGCACCCGGCCGATCGATCAGCTCCGCGGCCGCCGTGGAATCAGCGCGTCCGCCCCGTGGATCACCGCGACGCGCGCAACATCCGGCCCGCTGCCTCGACCGCCGGACCCGAACTGCCCGCGTCGGCGACGAATACCGCGAACGCCAGATCGCCCTGTATCCCGATGAACCAGCCGTGCGCGTGGGTGTTGTCGCCGTACTCCGCGGTACCGGTCTTGCCCATCAGGCCGGGGATATCGGCGAGCTGAGTGGCGGTTCCCGCCGTGACCGTCTCGCGCATCATGGTCCGCAGCTGGTCGGTGACGGCAGCGGGCAGCGGCTGCGGCGTACGGTCGGGTGTGCCCGGGGACCCCGTCACCAGCTGGGGCACGGGCGGTGCGCCGTGTGCGACCGACGCGGCGACCAGCGCCATGCCGAACGGTGACGCCGTCACCTGCCCCTGGCCGATGCTGGCTTCGACGCGTTCCGCGGGACTCCGGGTGACCGGCACCGTGCCCGTCACGGTCGTGAGCCCGGGTGTCACGTAGTCGACTCCGAGACCGAGCCGCTCGGCGGTACCGGTGAGCGCTTCCGGTGGCAGCTGCACGGCGAGGCCGGCCATGGTGGTGTTGCAGGAACGGGCGAACGCGGTGTGCAGCGGAACCTGTCCGAGATCGAAACTGTCGTCGTTGGGAATCCGGCGGCCCTCGATATCGGCGACACCGGGACAGGGCAGCACCGTATCGGGCGTGGCGATTCCCGCGTCCAGCACGGCGGCGGCGGTCACGGTTTTGAAGGTCGAACCGGGCGGATACAGACCGGTGAGCGCGATCGGGCCTTCGGTGTCGGCGGCCGCGTTCTGTCCGAGCGCGACGATCTCCCCGGTCGAGGGCCGCACGGCGACGATCGCCGCGGGCGTGGCGATCGGGTCCAGTGCCGTCTCCGCGGCGCGCTGCCACCCGGTGTCGACGGTCGACCGGATATCGGTGGTCGGCCGTGGATTCTCGCCCGCGATCCGCTGGGTGTCGTCGGGGGTCTGCGCGCGCACCACCCAGCCCGCGGCCTCATCGGCCTGCTGCTGCCACAGCTCGCCCAGCCCGGACAGGGCCGGCCCGGATATCGTCTTGTCGGCAGTCAGCAGCCGCGTCTGCGGGGCGAGGGTGACACCGCGCGTCGCCGCCAGGGCGTCGCGGATCGGCGCGATATCGGCTTCGCGCAGGCTGATCGCGGTCACTGGTTCGCCCTGCGCCGCGGACAGCTCGGCATCCAGCGATCCCGCCGTGATCCCCGGCGCCAACGGTGTGAGCAGCCCCGCCGCGGCGACCGTGTCCGCGCCCGGTGCGAGCTGTACGAGGGTCACCACCTGCTCGGTCATCAGGTCGCCGCCCGCGGCATCGAGGACACGCGCCGGGTCGGGGTAGACGGGCGTGTAGGACAACGGGCCCTTCTCCAGACCTGGCGCGACCGTGGCCGGATCCCAGTGGACCTTCCAGCCGTCATCGGTCTCGCCTGCCGTGCCGGTGGTCGTGTACTTCCATTCCGCCCGGCCGCCGGCGCCCAGCTTCCAGGTCACCTCGAGGTGGAAGGTGTTCTCCTCGACACCGGCGACCTCGAAGTTCCCCTCTTTACCCAAGCCGTTGTAGAGCGTGCCGAGAGTATCGGCCGCCCGAGCCGGATCGTCGGTGAGCGCCGCCGCCGCGCCGATATCGTCGCCGGTCAGCGCGGCGGCGAAATCTCCGGCGACGGTATCCGGTTCGGGCGGGCCGGAGGAGCAACCGGCCAGCGCCAGACCGAGGGCGGCCAGGAGGGCGAGAACTTTCCGATCGGTGCGCATCGGCTCGACTGTATCGACCGGGACCCGGGACGCGGGGACGGATCGCGCCGTCGTGTTGCGTATGCGGGAAAATACCGGCCGCCCGCACCGCACGGCATTCGGGGCCGGGACCCTTCGCGCCACGGATTCGGTCGTACCGGGGACGGGCGTCGTTCGCGTTCCGTCCGGCGCGAGGGATGTCACGCCTGGAGATCTACCGGGCGGACGACGATATTTCGTTGCCCGGGCGGGCCCGGTGCGGTGATGATTTCGAGGTGAGCACCGCGTATCCGCCCACCCTGGCACCCGGAATCGCCCCGCCGCGGCGCCTCAAGCTCGGCGACCTCGTGGTGCGCGGCTGGGAAACCGGGGACATCACGGCCCAACTCGAGGCGATCAACGCCTCCTTCGACCATCTCCATCCGTGGATGCCGTGGTTACCCGCGCCGCGCACGGCGGACGAGCAGCGTGCCGCCAACGAAGCCGCGACCGCGGGATGGCCGCCGACCGAGGGGGACTTCCACTTCGGCGTCTTCGACACCGCGGGACCCCTGCTCGGTGGTGTGGGTCTGCACGATCGTGTCGGTCCGGGTGTGCTGGAGATCGGCTACTGGTGCCACGCCGCGCATACCGGGCGCGGCATCATCACCCGTTCTGTCGCCGCACTCACCGACGCGGCGCTGCGACTGCCCGGTGTCGAGTATGTCCAGATCCGGTGCGACGCCGCGAACGTACCCAGCGCCGCTGTCCCCCGCCGGCTGGGCTACCGGTTGACCGGGATGGAGCAACGAGAGCGGTGCGCACCGGCCCAGACCGGTCGCGGCATGGTCTGGACGAAGGGTCGGTAGCACCTCGGCCGCCGCGCCCTGTCCGATACCCGAGAACTACTGCGGTCGTGTGGCTTCCGGGCGCGGAGAACTCGTCGTTCCAGGCTTCGAACACATATTCCCCAGAGCTGGGCTCGTAAACGATGCGCCAGATCAGCGGCGTTATCTCGTGGACAGTGTCTTCGACGCAGCGATATTGTCGGTTCGCCGCTGGCCGTGCGCGAGTGGAGTTGGGTGCGGAGATCGGAAATTCGACGGTAAGGCACCGACTGCTCAGCTGCTGTAGGCATGTGGATGCGATAGATCTTCCGAGAAAAGGGCAACTACGTGCGGATCACAAGCGACCACGTCCCTGCGTTCCTCGACAGGTTCGTCAACTTCTACGACAGCGTCATTGTCGGAGTTTCCATCCTGGCCGAACCCGGAAAGCTCGCGACGGTGAGCGTCGATCTGCAAGCGATGGATAAGGCGTCACCCAGGACTCCCGGTCCCGGCGACGGGCGGATGTCCGAGTGGTGTCACGTCCAGCTGACCGTGCACGGAGTACAGGAATATCGCTTCCTGGAGAGTCGGCGATTTCCGTATCGGGTGCTCTCCGATGGCATGGCCGTCGCGGCATCTGCGACAGAGTTCGTGCTCGACCTCGACCCAGGTCCCGATGCATGGAGTCCTTCACAGGTGAGTCGCGAAGGCAACTATTCCAAGCAGTATGTCGTGGGTGGGCGGGGCGACTACGAGGTGACGAACATCCGATAATGCCGCTGGCTGTCAAGGATTGGGCGCCGCTGTCATTTCCGTTCAGTCACGGCAGACATGTTGTCGGCTCGCCGCTGGCCGTGTGCGAGTGCGAGCTGGGTGCGGAGTAGCCGGATTTCCTCGTTGAGTTCTTCGATCCGGGCGTGGGCGAGTTCGAGGCGTCGTTGCCAGGATTTCTCGGTAGACCGAACGCATACGACCGCACCGTCCCCGGCGACCGCTCCGTTGCCGTCAGATGCGCCAAGAAGCCATCGACGGGATCCACCACCCCGTACTGCGCATCCAAAACCGTCCACGACTCCGGCCCCGCGGATCAGCTCGGGTGGTGTCAATCGCTGACGGTCACCTTCGACAAGGCTCCCAGCGAAGGTCGGGCGGTGATCGAGTCGGTCGACGATTCCGCTGCCGGTGGACGGTGTCGAAGTGGCGTGCGATCCTCACGGCGTAGGGCTGCGAGCCTCTAACGGTCGAGCGGGTCGAGTCCAGTGAGAGCCGTTGTCGCCGTCCACAGTTCGGTAGCGACCGAGAGGTCGGTCATATGAGGATGCGGCGTCTCCCCATGTGGTTTTCCACGTAGACCGAACACCCTCGGGCCCCATAGTTGTCCCCCGGTGATCTCCTGATCCAGCGCGGCTCGTGTGATTGGCTCGGCGCCTGCGTGTTTGCCGTGCAGTACCAGACCCGCTGGCAGGCCGCGCAGGCGTTGGGCGGTAGTGCGCGCGAACAGGGGCGGGCGCGACGGGGTCAGTGAGTCCAGGGCACCGCCGGGATGGACGATCACACTGGCGGTGTGCTCGCCACGGGCACGCAGGCGACGATCGAGTTCGAATCCGAAGGACATCTGGGCCAGCTTCGAACGGCCGTAGGTGCGCTTGGACCGATAGTCGCGCTCGGACTGCAGATCGGTAAGGTCCAGCCGCTCCGTCCGCGCCGCGTAGCTACCCACCGTGATCACCCGACTGTTCGCGGTGCTCGCCAGCACTGGCGCCAGATGGGCGACCAGCGCGAAGTGCCCGAGGTAGTTCGTGGCGAACATTAGTTCGTATCCCTGCGGGCTCACGTACCGCTCGGGGCCGGACAGCAGGATTCCGGCATTGAGTACCACCGCATCCAATCGGTCGACTCCGAGTGCATCCACCGCCGCGGGTAGCGAGGACAGATCAGCCAGATCCACCCGCACCGATCGCAGCCGGGCGTCCGGAACTCGCGATCGGATCGCTTGAATCGCGACGCCCGCCTTGGCGACGTCCCGACACCCCAGCACGACGGTGGCGCCGCGGGCTGCGAGCTGCTCGGCAGCGAAATAACCGATGCCCGCACTGGCGCCGGTGATCAGAAACGTCTTCCCCTCGGCCCTGCCGGGGCTCTGCCAACTCATGACACCGATGGTCACACCGGACCCTTGCACCGTCGTTGCACCGTCCTTGCGTCGCACTTGTGATCGAGTTCCGGGCGAGTGATTGTCCTTTTCGGGCTGTCTGCCCTTGGAAGAAGTGTTGTGTGATCCGGCCCGCGCCGAGCGTGCCCGACTCAATCCGAAGGCGTACTGATAGCGCAGCACACGCCCGGACCTCGGTCACCGGAAACATAGGCTTCGGCGGAGCCGTCGGGCCACCCCGTGGGGTGGGGTCGCCGGGCACCGGAAGTGATCACCCGGTCCGACGTCCGCGCCCGCAGGCCCCCATCGGATACCGCTACGTTGCCCGCGCGGGTATCGCGTGGTCCAGTACCGTCATCAATCCGGTGACGACACCGATGCCCAGCATGATCGCTCCGACGGCGTGCAACCCGGCGTCGGTGGGGGCGGCGCCGAAGGTGGCGGCGATCAGGCTCGCGGAGAAGATCGCACCGAGATAGGCGAAGGTGCGGAAGAGACCGGCGGCGACGGCGACGTCCGAAGCCGGCGCCTGCACATAGAGCGCGGCCTGATTCGCGAATCCGCTGAATCCGTTCGCCAGTCCGAACAGCAGCGACATGACGATCAGTACCGCGACCGGGGAATGGTGGGTGATCAGCAGCATCAGGACGCCGGTCACCGAGAGCGACAGCCCGGTCAGGATCAGCGGCCGCCGGATCCAGCCGCGGTCGGACACGATCCGGGCGACCACGATGCTGATGGCGGACAGCGGAAGCAGGATCAGCCCGACCTGAGACGCGGTGTAGTGCGCGGCCTGTTCCATCCACTGGCTGGTGCCGTAGAGCGCGGTATAGGTACCGAGCGCGACGACGCTCTGCCTGAGGTAGGTGCGCAGTAGCCCGCCGTTGCGCGTCAGCATGCGGATATCGATGAGCGGACTACGAGCCCGGCGCTCGCGGAGGACGAGACCGGCCGCGAGGCCGATCACGAGCGGCGGCAGCCACCAGGTGGGTGAGCGCAGATCCGACAGGAACAGCAGGAGACCGACCACGGTGCCGGCGAACAGGGCGATCCCGGCAATGTCGACGGTCGAGAATATCGACCCGCGGCGGCGCGGCGGCTCGTCCTTCGGCACGCCCACCAGTGTGAGGGCGAGAGTGATCAACGCCAGGGGGATGTTCACGAAGAATATTGCGCGCCAGCCGAACACACCGGCGAGGACGCCGCCGAGCGGCAGACCCACGACAGTGGTCACCTGCGCGGCGATGGAGAAATTGCCCAGTACCCGGCTCGGCACCCCGGTGCCCACGGCGTCGGCACGGCGGCGGATCAGTGCCATCGCGGTCGGATAGGCGGCCGAGGTCCCGATACCGATCAGCGCGCGCGAAGCGACGAGGAATCCGAATGCCGGGGCCGCCGCTCCGAGGACGCCCGCGGCGACCAGGATGATCAGCCCGCCGACGAAGATCCGGCGTGGACCGAAAACCGTGGCCAGCTTGCCCATGGTGGGCTGCATGACGGCGCTGCACAGATACAGCGAGGAGATCAGCACAGCGGTCGTGCCGGGCCCTTTGTGGAAGTCGACCCCGATTCCGACCAGCGCGGTGGCCAGGGTGGAGCTGTTGATCGGGTTCAGTGTCGAACCCAGCAGCAGCGGACCGACGAAGCGGGCCCGGAAGGGGTTGTTCAGGGCGGGAGGAGGTTCGGTGGCGGCGGCTGTCACGAGCGTGCGGACAGATGTCGCAGGACATCGTCGGTGGTGCCGGTTTCGGCGATACTCGCGAATACGTGGGCGATGCTGCGCTCGTGCCGGGCGGCATCGGAATCGGTCATCGCGTCCACCGGGAGCGTGACATGGAAGCCCTGTTCGTGGGCGTCGCGTGCAGTGGATTCCACGCCGACTCCGGTGGCGATGCCCACGACCACGACCTGGGTGACGCCGCCCGCGCGCAGCCGCTCGGCCAGTCCGGTGCCGGTGAAGGCACTGCGGGCGTATTTGGTGACGAGTATGTCGCCGGGATCGCGGTCGAGTTCAGCGACGAGATCCGTCCATTCCGCGGGCAGTGCGCTCATGTCCAGCGGCCCGCCGGCATCCGTGCGGCCGGGAGGCGCTCCGGCGACATTGACGAGCACCACCGGCAGGTCCCGGTCGCGGAAGGCCCGCGCCAGGGTGGCGGCCCGGTCCACGATCGGATCGGTGGGGTGGGCCAACGGGCGTCCGACAATGCCCTGCTGCAGATCGATGACGACGAGAGCGGTGGTGGGGTCCAGAGCAGTGATCGGCAAGACCATTTCCTTTTCGTGATGGTTCATCGCCACGGTCGTGGCGGTGCGGCCCCGAACACCTCGGTGTCCGGCGGTCTCGGGGCAGCCGGGAGCGGCGCGCAATCGGTTGCGGCCGACCGGCGGGATCGCAGGCGAAGGATCCGGCGGACAGGTCCGGGTCCTCGGCACCGATCTTCCGAATCGGGAACCCCCGTCGGATGACGGGTCAGGTCGACTGCGCGATACGTTCGAGCAATTCGATACTCGCGGCCAACTGTTCTATTTCGGCGTCGGCGAGCTTGGCTTCGATCGTGCGGGTCAGCCAGTCCTCCTTCGCGCGGCGGCCGGTGCGGAATTCCTCGCGGGCCGCTTCGCTGAGCCCGAGCAGGGTCTTCCGCCCGTCGGCCGGATCGGGCGAACCGGTCACGAGCCCGGCGTCCTCCAGCGCGCGAACGATTTTCGCCATCGATTGCGGGCGCATCCCCTCGGCGTTGGCCAGCGCGGTGGCCGTGGCCGGGCCGCCCTGTTCGAGCCGGACCAGTACCGCTGACTGCGACTTGGTGAGGTCACTGCCTTCGGCCTGTGCGCGCAGACGCCGCAGCAGCTGCCCGAGGACGACCCGCAGGTCTGCCGCGACCGCGGCCGTTCGGGTGTGCTGGTCGTTCATGACACCAGGCTACAACTTATTCAGCCAACTGTACAGCTGGCTGTGTAGCTGGCTGTAGATTCGCTGCGCATCGGGCAGCGCGGAGACACCCTGCGCACGGACCGGCGAGGTCAGCCCCGGCCGCCGAGCTGATCACCACCCGGCTCCGGCTCGACCCGGGCCGCCGGCGAGGCCGAGGCCGCTCCGGGACGATGATCGGGAAATACCGGGACCCCGTCGTCCCACGGCTGGCGGACGACCATATCCGCGACCCGCACATATCCGCTCTCGAATTCACCGGTCGCCGCGTCGACCAGACGGTAACGCTGGATCTGGCGATGAATCGGCTGTGCGTCCAGCAGCACCACCCGCACCTCGCCGGGTTCGAAAGCACAGCGCTGCTGCAGTGCGGCGATCAACTGTTCGTTGTGCAGGTGGCCGTCGCCGAAATTCCAGCCCAGGGCGGTGGAACAGATCCGCTCGCCGTCGGTGAGGACATAGTCGCTCTCGTCCCGGCCCGCCATCGCACGATGAGCGAGCGTGAACAGCGCCTTACCGTGTGTATTGAACGCCCGGAAGGCATACCCCAGGTACAGCGGGATCTGGGCAGCCTCCGGACTTCCGTAGAACCGTTGCAGTTGCGCGGCGGGCATGGCCGCGACGGCGACGATCCCCGCGCGGATCTTCGCGTCGGCCGACGGCCGGATACACCACAGCGTCGTATCCCAGTTGCCGGCGTAATACCGCATGCCCGGCAGGAAGGAAACCTTGCGCGGGAACAGATTCCCGACCAGGACCACGCCCGCGAGGACGATCAGCAGCAGCACGACGAGCACCGGATCGCCCACATCGGAGACGCCCACCTCCGCGTGCGCGACGAACAGCGTCAGCACGCCGAAGATCATGAAGACGTTCCACTCGAGCGGGACCCCCATCGGAATCGCGGTGAGGATCACCAGATGGAAGCAGATCAGGGCGGTGGCGGCGAGCGCGGTCGGCCAGCCACCGTGGCCGAAGAAGAGCACCAGCGGCGCACCCATCTCGATCGCGGTCCCGCCGTGCGCGAACCACCGCGACAGACGTCCCGGGCGCAGATCATCGGGGAACCGCTCGAAGAACAGCCGCTTGAGCGCACGCGGCCGGACCACCGGACTGTTGGACATCATGGTGGACACCACGAACGGGAAGTGCTTGTTCAGCTTGGACACCGCCGCGCCGATCCAGATCACGACGAACACGACCTTGGCGGCGACGATCATATCCGCGCCGCCGAAGAGAAAGGTGACGGCGAGCGATGCGTACACCTCACCGCGCGCGGCCAGGAAAATAACCTTGTCGCGCAGCCCGAGCACCCCGAGCAGTCCCACCACGGTCGCGATCTCCCACACCGGGAGGAGGCCGACGGAGGTGTCCAACGCCGCGACCGGTCCGGTCCCGTTCGAGAACAGCGCCACCAGCAACATGATCAGCAGGGCCGCATAGAGCGCTACATCGATCAGCGCGCGGCGGGTGCCGCGGGTGCCCGGGACTCGCTCCGGCCAGGGCGGCAGGCGGATGGTGCCGGGGCGCAACCAGTACAGGATCGAGCCCATCGGAGGGAAGAACCGGTTGTTCAACGGCCCGAACCCGCAGCCCAGTCCGAGGACCTCGAACAGCATCGTGAAGAGCACGACCTTTTGGAAGACGATCGGTTCCGACCACCAGCTGCCCACCTCGGTGAATCCGTCGACACCCGCGGTGGTCAGCGCGAACAACCATCCGCCCAGGATGTAGAGCGCGATCTTGCCGACGTAGCACAGATGTAGCACCGCTGGTGTGCCGAAACCGACCTCGGCCCAGTGCCGGGCCATCGGACGGATCTTCTCCGACCTGGTCCCCCGGCTCCATTCGTCGTAGTCGACCACCGGCAGGTTCGGCCGGAGAAGGCCGAACAACCGATCCGTTCCACTCACTGCGCACCCGATCCCATAGCTCGTTCAATCAGATGATTGAAACGTACTACGGGTCGGGTTCCCGTCGTTCCGGAATCGCTCGACAAAACCCGGCGACCCGGGCCCCGCATCGACGAATCCGGCACAGCGGACCCGGGTCGACCACCGCCTGCGGTCTACCGGCCGCGACGGGCCCGGAGTCCGCAACCGATGACGTCGACCGTCCATTCGAGGTCGCCTTCCGGATCGCCGGTCCGCTGGTCCCGACTACGCGCGCAGGCGGGCACGAGCTCGGCCTCGCGGTTCATCCGGCCACGAACCGAACGCGCAGCACCGTTTTGTACTCTGAAATACATAATGATGTAGGGTCATGTCCATGGGTAGACCGCGGGCATTCGACGAGGCCGCAGTACTCGATGCGGCAGCGAGTCAGTTTCGAGTGCTCGGATTCAGCGATTGCTCGACCGAACGACTGTGTGAGGTCGCCGGTGTGCGACGAAGCAGCCTGTACAACACGTTCACGTCGAAAGAGGAGCTGTTCGTCCAGGCCCTGCGGCGATACCTGTCGGTCGTCGACGAGATGCAAGAGGCAATCCTCACCGACAAGACCCGCGACGGTCGCGAACGGCTGGAGACGCTCGCCGAGCTGGTGCTGGCCGAGGAACGGGCGGCCGCCGAACAGGGGCATGCGGCCGGCTGCATGGTCGTCGGCACCTACATGACGCCGGGACTCCGCGAACGCGATGAACGGATCGTCCGAGCCCTGGAAGCGTCACTGGAGCAGCGACTGTCGCTGCTGGCACACGCAATCCGAGCCGGCCAGGCCGATGGCAGCCTACGACGCGATGTCGACGCCGACGACGGCGCACTTCTTGTGGTGACAGTCATTTCCGGGCTTCGCGTCAGCGCCCAGGCCGGGGTCGTCCCGGACCAGCTCCAGCGAGTCTTCACCCTGGGACTACAACCCCTCGTCGGCTGACCCGCGGTCTGTCGACCGCGGCCCGCGGACCTCGCACGCCACCGTTTTGGACTCTCGAATACAGAAAGGCGTTCTGTCGAATCGGCCTTTTCCGCAACGCATCACGCCCCAAACACACGATCACACGATCCGAACGACCGGCCGTGCCCGGTCGCGCACGCACAGAGGAGTTATTCCATGACCCTGACCACGCCCGCCGAACTCACCGACCAGCGCACCGCGATCGTCCGCCGCGCTTTCGAGCTCATCGATGCGGGTGATCCCGCGTTGCTCGATCTCTACACCGACGATGTGGAACTGTACTTTCCGAAATTCGGTGTCGGACACGGTAAACAGGACATGGCCGAGTTCGCGCAGCGCCTCTGGGCAGACCTATCGGCCCTCGAACACGATATCGACGGCCTGGACATCATGGTGGCCGGAGACAGGATCATCGTCGAAGGCCGTGAATGGGGCATCACCGCCGACGGGAGTCGATGGCCGGACCAGCGCGTCTCGACCGGCCGTTTCTGCAATGTCTTCACGTTTCGCGGCACACTCATCAGCGCGGTCCACATCTACGTCGACCCGGACTTCACCAGCAGCCACGAGGAGAAAGTCCGTCAACTGCACCGCGGCGACGGCACGAAATAGTCAGTCCCGAGCCCATGACGGCCGAAAGGCCCCACTTTCGTCGGGCCGCCGGTCGTCAATAGGTGAGGGGCACCGCAAAGCGGCGCCCCTCACCTGATGGTCTTATTTCACGCCCGCCTTGATGGCGGCGTCCTGTTTCTGTGCGATCTCGATTGCCACTTCGTCCGGGACACGTTCACCGGTGCTGCTGTTGAACTCGAGGATCGCAAAGGCGCTGCCCTCACTGAAAACAACGACCGTCGCATCCGGGGCATACATTATGCCGCCGCCTGCACCGACCTCGATGGGAGAAAAAGCGACGCCTCCGGCTTGTTGGGACGCGGCGTCCTTTGCCGCCGCGACGGCTGCAGTGGCGGTCTCCGGACTATCCCGCACAATGATGGACGTACTGATCTTTTCAGTGCCCTCGCTGTTGCCGAAAATGCCGGTGATACCGTCCTGCTCCGGCTGGGTGGTCTTCAATGTCCAGCCGGCGTCGATATCGCTCGGCTCGATGAGCAGGCCGGCGTACTCGAGCGTCGCGGGCGAGGAAGCCGCGGCGCCGGTCGACGCGACCAAGGTGGCGGCGGACGACGACTTCTCGTCGGAACTGCAGCCGGCAATTCCGAAGGCCAGCGCCGCAGCGGCACCGAGCACCGCAACTTTCGATATGTTCACCGGAAGATCATGGCAGGGGCGTAAACCGCCACGCAACCCGGTATCGCGGACGTCAATAGACGTTATGCGGTAGGAACTCGCCCCGCGGCTCGCCACATTGCCGGAGGGTGTGATCGCTCCCCCATTGCGCGAGTCGGATGGCTCGACTCTCGGTCGCGAAAATCATCGAACTAGCCTTGTTCGCACCAATTCATTTCTCCGCAGAACAATCGATCAGTCACTCATGGCGCACCGACCGGACCCGCGCGGTCCGGCCCACATCCGGCGTTGCACGCGTGCGTCGGAGTGGCGCGGAATGTCACCACCAATTCGGTATCGCAAGATTTCCCGACCGATCCCAACGATCGACGAGATCTCGCCTAGATACCCACGCGGGCATCATCTTTCACCGAAACGAGGGGTGGACGGCACCGCATCGCGGTGCCGTCCACCTTCACCCCGAAACAGGCCCTGACCCCACTCATCCCCGCATCCTGCGTGCCACCCGGGCACGCTCCTCGGAGATGGCCAGCCGCCGAGCTGCCATGGCCGCGGCGGGCGATCCGCCCGTGACGATCGCACGGTGGACCGCCACGACGTCTTCGATGCCCTCCCGCGCCCCGACCCCCGCCGCGGGAGTGATGGCGTGATCGGCGTCGCCGACCAGGATTACGGGGGACGACGGCGCCGCGGCCTGCGCGAATGGAACATTGCGGGCATTGGATACGTGGACGGTGTCGGTCCCCGCGACCAGTTTCTCGGTCAGTTCCCGGACCGAGGCGGGCGTCGCCGCGAGCACTTCCTCGGCCCACCGGTCGACCGGCTCGATCCGGTCTCCGCGACCGGCAGTGGCGCGCGGGTGACGCGCAAGAACCACAGTGCCGCGGCGGCGCCAGGACGCCAGATATGCCCGAACGTCGCGGCCGGGCGGGTACCGGAACCGGACTCGGCGTGGAAGTGCAGGACGAACGGATCGGTGGGGCATTCCACGGGCGTCGCGGTCATTCCATAGAGCACCACGTCACCGGCGTACTCGGTGACCCGCCCGGGTTCGCTGCCCGCCCGCGCCGCCGAGTCGATGCCGTCGGCGCCGATCACCAGGTCCTCGGTGGTCACCGAACGGTCGCCGACGCGGAAGGTCGTGTGCCCGTGCGCGGCGTCGACCGTCACTTCGGTGACGGGGCTGCCGTAGCCGATCTCCGCTCCCGCGTCCCGCGCGAATCGCTTCAGCACCTCGATCAGATCGCTGCGCAACCAGAACCGGTGCCCCTCACTCGGACGCCGGCGGGTCACGCCGTCGTCGGGGGTGTACTGCAACTCGGTCAGCGGATACGAGGCCGCGTGCAGTTCCGCCTCCGGCACACCCAGCTCGAGCAGACCGCTGTGCCCGCGCCCGTCCAGGATCAGGAACGCCCCGCCTCCCCCGCCGTGCTGCTGCTCGTACACCGTCACCGGCCGTCCGGACCGGGACAAACCGCCGGCCAGGGCCGTCCCGGCTATACCACTTCCCAGAATTGTGATCATCGGGCCTCCGGGTGTCCGATCCATGGACGCCAACATACAAGAACGACACAGGTTCCCGCCTACGTGATCAGCTTCTCGCTCTTCAGCCAGTCGTAGGCGACATCGGCCGGATCCTCACCGTAGATATCGACGCGGCCGTTGAGTTCCTGCATCAGATCGTCGGTGAGCCGCTCGGACAGCGTCCCGAGCAGCGGAGCCAGTTGCGGGTAGCGGTCGATGATCTCGCCGCGCACGACCGCCGTACCGCTATACGGCAGGAAGAACTTCTGGTCGTCCTCGAGGACAGCCAGATTCAGGTTCTTGACCCGGCCGTCGGTGGTGTAGACCATGCCGAAATTGCACGGCGAGGATTTGGCCGTGGCCGTGTACACGACCCCGGCGTCCATCCGCGTCACGTTGCCGGCCGGCACACCGTTCGGATCGTTGTAGGGGATCCCGTACTTCTGCAGCATGGGGATGAAACCGTCGGAGCGGCTGAAGAATTCGTCGTCGACGCAGAACGTCCGGTCGGATACCGGGAGCGCGGCGACCTCCGACAGCGTTCTCACTTTCAGACGTTCGGCGGTCGGCGTGGACGCGGCGAACGCGTAGGTGTCGTTGAAGTTGGACGGCGGCAGCCATTCCAGGTCGTAGTCGCGCTTCTCGACGTCGTGCACACGCTGCCACAGTTCCTGCGGATCCGCGATCGTCTCGGTTTCGTTGTGGTAGTTGACCCAGCCGGTGCCGGTGTACTCCCAGAGCACATCGGCGTCACCGTTGAGCTGGGCCTGCCGCGACGACGCCGAACCCGGAGCTCCGGTCAGATCCGTGACCTCGGCGCCGGCCGCGGCCAGATAGGTCGCGGTGATCTTGCCCAGCAGCACGCCCTCGGTGAAGCTCTTCGAGGTGACGACCAGTTTCGCGCCGTCCAGCGGCCGGGCGCCGTCCGGCAGACTCGCGTCGTGAAAAGTTCCCGACGAACTCACCAGACCGCACCCGGCCAGCAGCGCCACCGCCGCGACGAATGCGGAAACCGCGGTGACCAGTCGCGCGCGGGGCGAACTCATGACACACCTCGTGGGGTCGCGGCCAGTTCGACGAGTCGGCCCAGCCAATCGATGGTGAGGGCCAGCAGTCCGACCAGGATCGCGCCGGAGATGAGCAGTTTGGGCAGGAACAGGGTGACGCCGGTGGTGATCAGCGTGCCGAGGCTGGTCGCGCCGATGAACGTACTCAGCGTCGCGGTCCCGACCAGGATGACCAGCGCGGTGCGTACACCGTTGAGGATGACGGGCACCGCGAGCGGAAGCTCGACCTGGAACAGCGTGCGGGTGCCGGAGAAGCCGATACCGCGCGACGCCTCGATCGTGCGCTGATCCACCTGCCGCAGCCCGACGATCGTGTTCTGCAGGATGGGCAGGATCGCGTATACGACGAGACCGACTATCGCCGTACGGAATCCGGTGCCAAGCCAGAACGTGAACAGGACCAGCAGCCCGACCGCGGGCGCCGCCTGGCCGATATTGGCGATATTGACGGCGATCGGCTCGAATCGCTTCAACCCCGGGCGGGTCAGCGCGATACCCAGCGGTATCGCGACCACCACCACGATCACCGTGGCCACCACGGTCAGTTTGATGTGCTCCAGGATCGTGGTCTGCAGAGTGGACCAGCTCAGGGACGCCTGCTCGGTCGGGGTGAACGTCGTCGACCGATACCACAGGACGTATCCGATACCGATGACCGCGATGATCAGCGGTTCGAACCAGACATCGATCGGCAGCCGGCGCAGGCGGTTCACGACGGCTCAGCCGATCCGGGTTCGTCATCGGCGGCGACCACCGGGGTCGGCGCCGGATCGGTTCCGTCGACGTAGGTCACATACGAGGGGTCGGTCTCGTCGGCGTGCGCGTCGGCGAGTTTGTCCCGGATCACCTCCGTCACCGAACCGATGCTCAGCGATCCGACGACCGCGCCCCGGCCGTCGGTGACCAGGGTGGCGCCCTGGCTGGTCGCGAGCATGGCGTCGAGCGCGTCGTTGAGGGTCGAGGACCGGGCGACGACCGGCAGCCGCCGATCCAGGAAGTCCGAAACCTCCGGTTTGGTCGCCAGTTCCGTGAGCGTGGGCCACGACCGCGGCCGGCCCGCCGCGTCGACGACGACCACCCAGGTGTGCCCGGCCGCTTTCGCCCGCTCGATCACGGTCTGTGACGATTCGCCGATCCGAGCGGTGACGACCTTGTCGCTGGGCACATCACGGACCCGCGATACGGTCAGATACGCCAATTTCGCACCCGACCCCACGAACTCCTCGACGAAGGGCGTGGCCGGGTCGGTGAGAATGTCTTCGGGAGGCGCGTACTGCTCGATATGGCCGCCTTCGGACAGGATGAGCACCTTGTCGCCGAGTTTGGTGGCCTCTTCGAAATCGTGGGTGACGATCACAATGGTCTTGCCGAGCTCGTGCTGGATCGCGATCAGACTGTCCTGCAGCCGAGCCCGGGTGATCGGATCGACCGCGCCGAACGGCTCGTCCATGAGCAGGACCGGCGGGTCGGCCGCGAGGGCCCGCGCCACCCCGACCCGCTGCTGTTGCCCACCGGACATGTCCTTGGGGAGCCGGTCGGCGAAAGTCGCGGGGTCCAGGCCCACCAGATCGAGTAGATACTCGGTGCGTTCGGCGATCCGCTTCTTGTCCCAGCCGAGGACCCGCGGGATGGCGCCGACGTTCTTGGCGACAGACCAGTGCGGGAACAGACCGCCGGACTGGATGACGTACCCGATCGACTGTCGCAGCTTGTCGGGGTCCTCCCCGGTGACGTCCCGGCCGCCGATGAAGATGCGGCCCTCGGTGGGTTCGATCAGCCGGTTGATCATCTTGAGCGTCGTCGTCTTACCGCAACCGGACGGGCCGACGAAGGCGACGATCTGCCCCGCCGGTATTTCGAGGTCGAGTCGCTCGACCGCCGGTTTCTCCTGGCCCTTGAAACGTTTGACGACCGCGTCCAGAGTGATGGACACCCCGGTCACCGTCCGCTCCGGCGTCTCCGCCGCGATCCGACTGGTCACATCCCCGGTCACAGGGCCTCCTTCGAAGCGGGTTCATGCGGTCCGCGGAGACCGAAGCGAAGGCGGAGGTACCGCATCACAGGGCCTCCTTCGAAACGAATTCATGCGGTCCGCGGAGACCGGAGCGAAGGCGGAGGTACCGCATCACAGAGCCTCCTTCGAAACGAATTCATGCGGTCCGCGGAGACCGAAGCGAAGCCGGAGGTACCGCATCATGACAGTCCCTTTGCGATTGTGAGGCGTCCGAGCAGGACGAGCAGCGCGTCGAACACCAACGCGATGATGACGATGAGGATCGTTCCGGTCAGTGCCATTTCGAGGGCGTTCGCGCCGCCGAGCCGGGACAGTCCGTTGAAGATCAGCGATCCGAGCCCCGGTCCCAGCACATAGGCGACGATGGCCGCGACGCCGACGATCATCTGGGTGGAGACCCGGATTCCGGTGAGGATCACCGGCCAGGCGATCGGCAATTCGACGGTCAGCAGAATCCGCAACCGCGAAAAGCCGATACCCTGAGCGGATTCGACGACCGAGGGCGGCACCGACCGCAATCCGACGATGGCGTTGCCGATCACCGGTAGCGCCGCGAAGAACGCCAGCATGATGAACGACGGGACGACACCCAGACCGAACGGGACCAGCAGCAGCGCCAGCAATGCCAGCGAAGGGATGGTCAGCGCGACCCGGCTCGAGGTCAGCGACAGCGCCGACAGCAGCGGGAGCCGATAGACCGCGACCGCGATGAGCACCGCGACGACCGTCCCGACCAGAACGGTCTGGAACGCCAGGGAGGCATGCTGATAGGTGAGGAACGTCAGGACTTCTCCCCGCCCTCGGACGTAACTCCACAAATTCACGGGATTCCCATCGTCAGCCGAAGACCAGCCGGTAGCTGTCCGCGCACGGGACGCGCGGGGCCGTCAAAGATTAATCGATTCCGGGCGTACAGTTCCGGACGTCGCGCGGCGGGCGATTCGCCGATCGAGCGGCCGCCCGCGCTTTTTCCCCGCCGGCCAGCGGTGACATGATCCGGACACCGGCCCGCCACGAATTCACGCACGGCGATTTGTATGCGAGCGATGTCATCGATTCCAGTCGAGGTCAACGGTTTGCGCCTTTCGGTGGAACGGCCACAGCGACCGGCGTCGAAGGCCCCGGACGAACCCCCGACTGTCAGCGCTTCCGCCGAACCCACTCTGACACAGACACTCTCGCGGCGCCGGGTATCCGATCGCAGGCCGCTACGCGGCCTGCAACTGCGCGCCGGCCTTCGCGTAGTGCTCGGCGCTACCGGAGATCACCGTGCTCGGCCTGCCGTCGACACCGACCGGCACCTCCCCGGCCAGCGTGATGCGGGTCAGTCGACGGTGCTCGCTACCGTCGTAGTCGTCGACGGCGTAGTGCTGAGTGGCGCGGTTGTCCCAGATCGCGACATCACCCAGTGCCCAGTTCCAGCGGGTGGTGTGCTCGAGGCGGGTCACGCGGTCCTGGAACAGGCGGAACAGCGTCTGCGATTCGGTGCTGCTCAGGCCGACGAACTGCTTGACGAACCCGCCGAGCAACAACGCGCGTTCACCGGTGTCCGGATGAACCTCCACAACAGGATGCTCGGTCTCGAAGTAGGTGGCTTCGAATTCGCGCCGATACGCGGTGGCGCCCGCGTCCGGGTCGTCCGCGGCGGTGGCGGCGTAGTCGTACTGGTTGGTGTGGCGGGCGCGCAGACTCTCGGCCAGCCGCTTGAGCGGTTCCGGGAGCGAGTTGTACGCGGCGACGGTCGAGGCCCAGGTGGTCGAGCCGCCGTAGCTGGGCAGGGTGACCGCCCGCAGGATCGATGCTTTCGGGACGCGATCGACGAAGGTGACGTCGGTGTGCCAACTGTTGGAGCGACCGTGGCGGGAATCGATGGCCAGGCTCTTCACACCCGCCGAGGTGACGGTCGGATGCGGGGTCGTCGGGTTGCCGAGCAACTCCGCGAACTCGTACTGTCCGTCCTCGGTCAGATGGTGCTGCCCGCGGAAGAAGATCACCTTGTGTTCGTCGAGTGCCGCCCGGACTGCGGCCACGATGCCCGGGTCCAGGTCGCCGCACAGCCGGACGCCGTCGATCCGCGCGCCGATATGGGTGCCGAGTTTGACCACCTGCACGGTGGTCACGGTGTCAGCGGTGTGGTCGACGGACATATCCAGGGCCTTTCGCTCGAACCTGAGGATCGCTGCAGATGTAACCACCGCCGGTTCGGCTCGGCCAGTATTACGGTCAGCGGGATTCGAATGGGCAAACGCACAGCGAACCGGCCGTCGCAGCTCCTCGGGACCGGCGCTCTGCCGCGTGCGCGCCGGCGGACGCCGTCTCGTCACACCGGTGAGCGCCGCATGCACGGGCGTGCGGCAGCTCATCGTCCATTCCGGCGGCGAACTCGGACCCTCCTCCCCGACCGCACCGGGTCGGCGTCAGTTCTGGCGTGGCAGCAGTTCGGCGGCGAACCTGTCCGAGAACCGGCCGAGCGGCGCACCGGCGGCGGGCACTATGACGAATTTGCTGAGCCCGGCCGCGAGGTATCCGTCGATCAGGCGGTGCAGTTCCGCCCAGCTGCCGGCCACCAGGTCCGCGGGATCGGCCCCGGGCTGCTGCCGCCGCACCGTCGCGGCGAGTTCGGGAGGAAGACCGTCTTCCGCGAGCAGCAGCGTGATACCGAAATGGTCGGCCTCGATCTCGCGACCCGCGTGCGTCGCCGCCGCGTTGATCGCCGATACCGCCGCCGCGGCGTCGGTCGGAGTAAGGAAGCTCCCCAGCCAGCCGTCGCCGTAGCGGCCGATTCGGCGGAAAGCGGCCGGCGACCGCCCACCCAGCCAGATATCCAGCGGCCGTGCCGGCCGGATACCCACCCGGGCACCGCGCACGGTGAAGTAGTCGCCGTCGAACGCCACATCGTCGGCCCGCAGCACCGCCCGCAAAAGCCGCAGTGATTCGTCGAAGACCGCACCCCGCGGGCCCGCCACCGGAAACAGGTCGCGTTCGCCTGGGTTCGCCGGCTGCAGTCCGAACACCGGCAGGACCCGCTTCGGGGCGAGCGCGGCCAGCGAGGCCAGTTGCTCGGCCACCAGCACCGGATTACGGCCGGGCAGGATCGCCACCGAGGTGCCGACCTTCAGCCGCGTGGTGCGCGAGAGCGCGAACGCCATGCCGACCACCGGGTCCACGGCCGGCGAGTACACCAGTTCGGAGAACCAGATCGAATCCACGCCCGTGGTTTCCAGCCGATCGATGACGGCCGGCAGGTCTGCCGTAGAGATATTCGAGCCCACACCCACGCCGAACCGAATCTTCAACTCATCACCCCTCGATCTGGTCAGCCGCACCCGGCTGCCTTCCTCCAGTAGACCTCCCGCCCCGGCGCTACCGCCGACCGGGTCACACCCGGTGCGGCTGATCGTCGGCCGGATCCGCCGCCCCCGAGTCGACCGTTTCTCCGATACGGCGCCGACGCTCGGATTCGCCGAGGCCGCACGCGACAGTCACGTCATCGCCCGGCGGCGCTGATCGGATCCGGGCTGTGCGAGCTTGTGGCCGCGGCGGCGCGGTGGGCGGCGCCGCCGGGGATTCCGAGCAGGCTCGCCAGCAACGCCACGCTCCACAGCGCCGCGGCCGACCAGGAGATCAGGTGCAGCGCCCCGAGGAAGCGCGGTCCGGTGGGTGGCCCGGCGAGGACCCCGAACACCGCGACGCCCAGCGCGGTACCGGTCTGCCGGGCAGTATTCGACACCGAGGTCGCCACCCCGGGCCGATCGGGCGGTGTCGCCTGCACCACCGCCGCGACAGCTGCCGCGGTGACCAGGCCGGCGCCACAGCCCAGCACCGCGAAACCGGCGAGCAGCCAGCCGATTCCGCCCTCCGGCAGCCGCGCGAACAGCAGTGAGCCGGCAATCGCGAGCACGCAACCCGTTGCGACCGCGGTGCGCGGTCCACGTCGCGCGGTCAGACCGCCGGACAGCGGCGCCAGCACGACGAGCGGCACGGCCAGCGGCAGCACGGCCGCACCCGCCCACACCGGCGGCCATCCTCGCACGTTCTGCAGATAGAGCATGCAGACGAAGAGCAGGCCGTTGACGACCAGGTTCATGATCAACGCCACCAGATTCGGCGCAAGGAATTCGCGGGTTCTCAGCAGATCCGGCGGCAGCACCGGATACCGGGCCCGGCCCGCCGACCACCACGCCACGCCGAGTGCCGGCACGGTCACCGCCACAGCGCCCAGTACGGTGACGCGCCCCTGCCCGTGCCCGAGCGCGATAACCGTGAACACCGCACCCACCAGACCCATGAGCAATGCCACCGTCCCGAGGACGTCGAGGCCCTCCCGGCTACCGCCCGTCCTCTTCGCCACCACCACCGCAGAGCCCACCATCGCCGCCACACCGAGTGGAACATTGATGCCGAAGACCGGACGCCAGCCGTAGCGATCCACCAGTAGACCACCGAGCAGCGGGCCCGCGGGCAATGCCAGCGAGGAGGCCGCCGCCCACACCCCCAGTGCTCGCGACCGGGCACCCGCCTCGGGATAGGCGTGCACGATCACCGCCAGCGTGCTCGGCAACAGCAGCGCCGCACCGATCCCCTGCACCACCCGGGCGCCGATCAGGGCGGCGGCCGTGGGGGCCAGGGCACAGGCCAGCGAGGCCGCGCCGAACACCGCGAATCCGGTCAGGACGACCGGGCGATGACCGATCCGGTCGCCCACCGGCCCCGCTGCGGGCAACAATCCGGCGATGGCCACCACATAGCCGTCCACCACCCATTGCAGGGTCGCGCTTCCGCCGCCGACATCGTGGCCGATCGCGGGCAGCGCCACATTGACGACCGTGACGTCCAGCAGGACGAAGAACATCCCGGCACACATCACGCCGAGCACCACCGCGGGTGCGGCCCGCGTAGAGGACGAGCGATTCACGACATTCACCGTGCTCATACCCGGCAGTCTCACCCTGCCGGACTTCGGCCGGGACCGAAGTATCGGCGCGCGACAATGGGGAGCATGACCGCGCACGGGCCCGAACACGGATTCGCCGATATCGCCGCCGTCGGCGGACTGCTCGCCGATCCCACCCGCGCAAAGGTGATCGGCGCGCTCACCGACGGTCGCGCCCTGCCCGCGTCGGTACTGGCCGCCGAGGCCGGTATCGCGCCGTCGACGGCCAGCGAGCACCTCGCCCGGCTGGTCGGCGGCGGCATGCTCACGGTGGAGCGCTCCGGCCGACATCGCTATTACCGGTTGGCGAACGCACAGGTCGCCGCGGCGTTCGAAGCCCTGGCAGCGCTGGCCCCGATCCGCCCCGTGCGGTCGCTGCGGGAATCCGGCCGGGCGGCGGCGATGCGTAACGCGCGCAGTTGCTACGACCATCTGGCAGGAAGGCTCGGTGTGGCCGTCACCGAGGGACTCGTCGCCGCGCAGGCGCTGGTCCGCGACGACGGCGCGACCGGGACCGAGCGAGCGGCCGGAGACCGGCTCGCGGCGCCGGTGGCCGAGCACACCTACCGGCTCGGACCCGCGGCGACGCCGGTCTTGGCCGAACTCGGCGTCGATCTCGCCGAGGTACGCGGGCGGCGGCGGCCGCTGCTGCGCTTCTGCGTCGATTGGAGCGAACAGCGCCATCATCTCGCGGGCGGGCTCGGCGCGGCAGTGCTCACCCGGATGGAATCGGCGGGCTGGGTCGCCAGGCACGAGAGCAGGCGCGCACTCCGGGTGACCGATGCGGGGGCCAGTGTCCTGCACAGTGTTCTCGGCATCGAACCGAGCTGACAGCGATCCCACGGCAAGAGCCCGAACCGTCCCGCCCCGCTCGCTCGCACCGCCGGCGAATCCGGCCTAGGCGGAACTTCGCGGTGCGCCCACCGCCCGCTTCGCATCTCGGCTGCCGGCGCATCCGAGGGAAACAACCACCGATCGATCAGGCGGCGAGATCCTGTTCGGGTCGCCGCCGCGTGGCGTATTCGTCGACGTAGTGCTGCCCCGTCCGGGCGGCGATGGTCCGCATCAGCGCGTCGGTCGCCCCGCGGATTCCGTGCGGTCCGGACCTTCGATGAACCGCCAGGTCCACCGGAGGCAGGATCTCGACCACTACCCGTCGGCGCCACCACGGGCGTGCGGGAGCGGAGCCTGTCCCGGTGATGGCCACCGGCAGCAGCGGCGCCCCGGTCTGCATCGCGACCCGGACAACTCCGGTATGGCCACGGTAGAGCCGGCCGTCCGGAGAGCGGGTTCCTTCCGGGTGGATACCCCACACGCCCCGGCGTTCGATGATGCCGGCGGCGGCCGTGAGCGCGGGCGCGGCGCCGGGGCCGCCGCCGCGATCGACCCGGATCTGACCGACTCCGTGGAAGAACCATCGCTGGGCCAGTCCGAACGGGCCGGGACGGTCGAAATAGTCCGATTTCGCCAGGAAGAACACCTGCCGGCGGACCGCCCAGGTGAGGTAGAAGGAGTCGAGTACCGCCAGGTGATTGGCCGCGAGGATATAGGGACCGTGAGCTGGAAGATGTTCGCGGCCGATCACTTTCGGCCGGCCGAGCACCCGGAGCAGGGGTCCGATGAAGATATACCGGCACAGGCGGTAGCAGAACGCGCTCCACAGGGACATAGACACTGTCTACCCCACGACAGTAGACAATGTCTACATGAGTGGCAGTGGAACGCGCGACGCCCTGGTGCAGGCCGGTATCGCCCTACTCGAGGAAACCGGTTCGACCGAGATCGGGCTGCGGGAGATCGCGCGGCGGGCCGGTGTCTCGCACGGCGCGCCGCGCCGGTGGTTCCCCACCCGCAAAGCATTGCTCGGGGCGCTCGCCGAGGTGGGGCTGCGCGATCTGGCGCTGACGCTGGCCGCGGCGGGCGACTCCCGCGATGCCGATATCACCGAATGGGCGAGGGCATACATAGAGTTCGCCTGGGCCCGGCCGGCGGTGTTCACCTTGATCTTCCGGCACGACCTGTTGGAAGGCTCCGGCGCCGGGTTGCGTTCGGTGTCCACACCGCTGTTCGAACGCCTCGTCACCCAGGTCCGGAACACCCGCCCCGAACTGGACCCGCTCACCACAGCCACCGCATTGTGGGTGGGCGTGCACGGCATCGCGGTGCTCTCCACCACCGGCGCGCTGACCCTGGCCGCTCCCGGCGTGGACATCGACGATCTGATCCGGCGTGTCGTGCGCGACGCCCTGGGGTGAACCGGCGCCGCGGTGATCCACCGCGGCGCCCGCTCTCACTCGCGGCCGGTCAGCCGGAACTCCGCACACTCACCGGAGGTACTGAACCGGACGAAGCCGGCCTTCTCCAGCACTCGGACAGACGCGGGATTCGCGAGTTCCACCGACGCGGACACGGCGTGCACCAGAGGTGCGGTGAGCGCGTAATCGGCCAGCGCCCGGGTCGCTTCCGTCGCATACCCGCGGCCCCGGCGCGACGGCACGATGCCGTAGCCGAGCTCCAGCACACCGTCGAGCGGCGGCCAGAACAGACCTATCGACCCCACCGTCGTACCGCCGTCGCGCTCCACCACCAACCGGTGGCCGTACGGATCCAGCCATTCGGGTCGCGCCCGCAGCGCGTCGGCGATCTCCCGGTCGCCGGTGGCCGGGAAATCCCGCGCCCAGTGCGGCTGCGCGGTGCCGGCGTGCACCGCGACGAGGTCGTCGGCCGTCCACGAGCGGAGAAGTAGTCGCGGCGTACGGATTTCGGCGGAATTCGCCATGGCAGAAGTAGACACGAGAGCTCCAGATCATCGGAGGTGATCCGGTCGCGCGTATCAGACGTGCGCGAACCGGAGCAGGACATGCTGAAACAGGCCTGTGTGGGCCATATTCATCGACCTCCTCACCGCCTCGCACCGATCGCCGGGTCACGCTAGCCGTGCTCGCGCACCTCGGCAAGTCACGCGCGAGGGGCCCGGACTCCGGATCCGCGGACACGAAACGGTTCCGGCGTCGCAATCCGGCGGTCGCCCGCCCGGCAGCGGTACCTTGCGCACAGCGGATCCTCATGGCCGCCGCGGGCCGCGTTTCCGGCGCGCGGACTGCTCCCACACCGATATCCGAATGATGCGCGAGGTGGTCTCCTGTGCTGGGGCGTAGCGACAGTAGAACGTTCGGAAGCCGGGCGTCGACGAATGCGGCCCGTCGCGAACGGCCCGCCGGGCCCGCGCCCGGCACCGTGCCGAAACCACCGAATTCCGGGCAGGCACCGCATTGAACACGACCACCGCGGCCCGGGCCCCTCGGCACCACACCAGGTTCGTGCGGAACGCGTACGGCAACGCGGCCGCCGAAACCTTCCTCATCATCGCGATCGCGACCATCCTGGTGACGCGCGCGTATCTCGCGATCACCGATTATCCGCAGGTGGGCGGCGGCTCACTGCATATCGCGCATGCCCTGTACGGCGGCGCGGCCATGATGATCGCGTTACTGCTGGGCTGGCTGGTCCTCGGGTCCGCCGCCCGCACCGGCGCCGTGGTGATCGGGGGTATCGGGTTCGGGCTCTTCCTGGACGAGGTGGGCAAGTTCGTCACCGCCGACAACGACTACTTCTACGGCCCCTCGGCCGAGATCATGTACGTACTGGTGTTGGTGATCCTCGTCGCCAACCGGCTGGTGCGAGTGTTGCGCGCGCCCACGACGGACGAATATCTGGCCAACGCCGCCGCCATCGCGGCGACCGGCGCTGCCGGCGGGCTACCCGCGCATCGCCGGGCGGCGGCGCGCACACTGCTCGACCGGGCCGAGGACGGCGGCGCCGACCCGAGTGCGGTGCACGGGATCCGGCTGCTGCTGCAAGCGGCGGATCATCGCACGGATCGGCTGTACTCGGTCCGGCGACTGCTGCCGCGCCTGGTTCCCCGTATCTTGCGCAGCGCCCGGTGGATACCGGTGATCGGCTGGCTGCTGGTGGTCGCGTCGTGCGCGGGCGTCGCCACCGGAATCGCCCAGCTGGTGGCCGGTGGTCTGCATCTGGACCGATCCGAAACCGCCTTCGATTTCGGGCGGATGGGAGTCGCGGAGGCGATCCTTTTCGTCAGCGCATGCCTGACCCTGGTGACGGCGGCGCCCGCGATGATCGGGTACCGCCGGACAACCGCCCTGTGGCCGTTGCAGACCCTGCGCGTCGCGGCTTTGATCTTCACCGTCCTGAACGCCTTCGCCGATTTCGCGACCGAAGGATTCGGGGCGCTGGTATCGGTCGCGGCCGGACTCTTCGCGATGGCGCTGCTCTCGTACCAGATCACGCTGCGCATCGGTACACCTGCCGGGCCCGCGGACAACGCGCGTCGGGAGCGCCGTACCTGACTCCTCGTCACCCGGCCGGTGCGACGGCGCGACCGCCGGTCGAGTATCTTTCCCGCAGTTCGGTTTTGAGAACCTTCCCGCTGGCGTTGCGGGGCAGCGCCGCGACGATCGCGATCTCCTTCGGGCATTTGTATCCGGCCAGCCGATCCCGGGCGAACGCCTCGATCTGCGCGGCGGTGGGCGCGGCGGCCGGGTCCGCCGCAACGATCACCGCGAGCGGCGCCTCGCCCCAGGTGGGGTGCGGCACACCGATCAACGCGATATCGGCCACCCCGGGATGCCCGGCCAGCACGTTCTCCACCTCGGCGCAGTAGATGTTCTCCCCACCGGAGATGATCATGTCCTTCTTGCGATCGACGACATAGAAATAACCGTCCTCGTCCGCGCGCACGAGGTCGCCGGAGTGGAACCAACCCCCGGCGAACGCCTCCGCCGTCGCCTGCGGTTTGTTCCAGTACTCCTTCATCACCGTGGGGCCCCGGTAGACGATCTCCCCGACCTCGCCGGGCGCCACCTCGTTCATCTCCTCGTCGACGACTCTGACCTCGACGTTCAGGATGGGAGTCCCGACCGACCCGATCTTGCGAACCGCATCCTCGCCGCGCAGAGTGCAGGTGACCGGACTGCATTCGGTCTGTCCGAACGCGGTGGACACCGCGGCCTGCGGGAAGGTCTCGATCATCGTGCGCAGCAGCGTCGTCGACGCCGGGGCCGCGCCCCAGGAGATCTGCCGCAGCGCGGACAGGTCGTAGCGCGCGATATCCGGGAGCGCACAGATCGCCTGCCACTGCGCCGGGACGAAGAAACAACTCGACACACGCTCGCGGGCGAGCAGTTCGACCGAGGTGGCCGGGTCGAACCCGCCCGACGGCGTGATCACGAACGTACCGCCGGGCAGCAGGCACATCAGATAGCTGGACAGCCCGGCGATGTGGAACAGCGGCGCCCCGTTGAGCGCGACGCGATCGTCGCCGGATATGCCCTGGTGCATGCCGACGCTGAAGGCGTGCAGCATGAGGTTGTAGTGGGTGAGCACCGCGCCTTTGGGGCGACCGGTGGTGCCGGAGGTGTACATGATGTAGGCCGGTTCGTGCTCGTCGACGGTCACCTCGGTGAATTCCGGGCCGGCGTCACGCAGCGCCTCTTCGTAGTCTTCGCCGTCGTGCTCGCCGGCGCCCCCTCCGATCACCAGGGAGGTCCGCAGCTCCGGCGCCTGTCGGCGTGCCTCGCCCAGCACCCTCGCGAACCGCGCGTCGACCACGGCCGCGGCCGCACCGGAATCCTGCAGCAGATAGGCGATCTCGCCGGCGACCAACCGGAAATTGATGGGCACCCCGATCGCGCCGAGCCGGTTCGACGCGAGGAATGCCTCGACCACCTCCACGGAGTTCAGGCCGAGAACGGCGACGCGATCACCGGGGCCGATTCCGCGTGCCCGCAACGCGTTCGCCAGCCGGGACACTCGCTCGTCCAGCTGTCGGTAACTTCGCGATTCGCCCCCGAACCGGAGGGCCGGAGCAGCGGGGATCTTGCGGGCGGGCCGGGCGAGCTGCTCGCCGGCTGTCATTCCTCGAGATATCGGGGGTGAACTACTGGCCATGACGGGCTCCACATCTCGGTCGATCAGTTGCGAAGCGTACGCCGCCCACGCGCCGCACACGGCGGAATCGATGCGGCAGCAGCTACCGGACCACATCGTCGATGCCGCCGGCGCCGGCGACGGCGGGAGCACGCGCGCACAGGGACCTGTGGTTACCACATCACCACGAGATCCGGCCAGACCTCGATCCGGTGGGTCGACCGCGCGAGATCGGGTATCCGGCTTCGACAGGCACACAACTCTTTCGAGGAGGTGGACCGTGAGCACTATCGCAGGAATCCACAAGGAGAGTCGTTCGACCCGGCTGCCGGGGACGCACTCCGCCCGACCAGGTGCGGCCCGCTCACTGCTGATCGTCTGGGTGTTCCTGATGGCAGTGGCCAGTCTCGCGCTAGTCCTGCTCTGAACTGTCCGCGAGCCGAACCGACTGTGCCCGAGGGCTCCGCGGGGCGCAACCCCCGCGGAGCCCTCGGGCACAGTCGCACCTAACCGGCCCGGCGCACCGCACAAGCCTTCTCACGCATGATATTCGTCACCGCAAATAGTACTGAAAATCATTATCATTACGGCTACCATACTCTCCGTGGCTCGGCGTTCATTTGAATTATGCTGCGCGGCAACCTATTTCGATATCGGTTCACACGGTCCGCCGGACGAACCGGTCCCCTCGACGGCAGCGCCGCCGGTGCGGGCTCATCCCGATTCGCACGACTACGGAGTTCCATGGACAACGCACTGCACATCCTCACCCGCACCGATCTGGCCGATATCGACATCACGCCGTCCGAGGTGATCGAACTCGTCGAGGAGGGCTATCTCGCGTTGGCCCGCGGCGACTCACGGTGTCCGGTGAAACTCATGATGCCGATCCCGAAACTCGAACGTGACGCCGTGTCGTACTCGATGCTCGGATACGACGGATCGCTCGAACACCTGGGCTTCAAGACCTCCTACCGGCAGGGCAGCGAGAGCGCCGCCAAGTACTACACGACGATCAGCCTCTACGACGACGCCACCGGACTGCCGTTCGCACTGATGGACTGCCAGCGCATCGGCGCCGCCCGCACCCCGGCCACCACCGCGATCATCGCGAAGCATGCCGCGCCGGAGGGCGCCGACAGCGCGCTGATGATCGGCACCGGAGTCCAGGGCCGCAATACACTGCCCTATCTGCTCAGCGCACTGCCCGGTCTGCGGCGACTGCGCCTGTTCGGGACCCACCCGGACGGAATCGCCGAAAGTCGCGCGGCGCTGCGGCGGTGGTTCCCGGATCGCGAACTCGAACTGGTCGAGGACGTGCCCGCCGCGGTCGCCGAATCCGATATCGTCGTGGTGGCCTCGGGCCGCGCCGCGCACCCGAAGGTGCGCACCGAATGGCTGCGACCGGGTGGTCTGCTGATCTCGGTGGCCAGCAAGGGCGTCGCGAGCGGCGCGCTGCGGGCCGCGGATTACGCCATCGCGACCAGCACCGGTCAGCTGGGCGTCACCGGCACGCGTCTGGCCGGCGACGACGATGTCGTGATCGACGCCGAACTTCCCGAGATCGTGGCCGGGCGGGCGCCGGCCCGGCGGGACCGGTCCGACCGCGTATTCGCCTTCTCCAGCGGGATGGTCATCACCGATATCCCGGTCGCGCATGCCCTGGCGACCCGCGCGGTCGCGGCCGGGCGTGGACAGCAGGTGCGGCTGTGGACCTGAGTCCCACCACGATCGACCTTCCCGCACTGCCGGCCGTCGAGCTGGCCTGGCAACGGCGGGTCATCGACGATCGGCAGCTCCTCTTCGATATTCACCACGCCGTCGGCGGACCGTTCCATGTGGTCCACCCCGAGCAGTTCGGCGCCAATCTCCGGGATTTCCAGACGGTGCTGTCCCGGCACGAGACCCGTGGTCGGGTGTACTACGGCAAGAAAGCGAACAAGGCCGGTTGCTGGCTGCCCGTGGTCGCCGACCTCGGCGCGGGAGCCGATGTCGCGTCCGAACCCGAGCTGGTGCACGCCTTGGCGCACGGCATCCGGGGCCGCGATATCTGCGTGACCGGGGCCGCGAAGACCGATGCGCTGCTGCGGCTGGCAGCACGGCACGACTGCATTGTCGCCGTCGACGCACTCGACGAACTGGCACGCGGCGCGCACATCGCCCGCACGGCGGGGCGATTGCGGATTCTGCTGCGCGTACTGCCGCCGACCGCCCCGGACAGCCGATTCGGTTTATCGGAGGCCGACCTGGATCACGCGGTCGCCCGCTGCGTGGATCTGCGCGAGCAGGTCGAACTACTCGGCTTCTCGTTCCATCTCGACGGCTACGCGGTCGCGCCCCGCGCCGAACTCGCCCACCAGGTGATCGGGCTGTGCGAGCGAACCCGCGCGCGCGGACTCCCGGTATCGGCGATCTCGATCGGCGGCGGCTTCGCCTGCCGATACGTGCGGGACGAGGACTGGGCGGCCTTCCAGCGCGATCACCGCGACGAATGGTTCCACGCGGGCAGGCGGTTCGAGAAGTTCTATCCCTACGCCCAGCAGCCCACCGGGGCCGCCATGCTCGATGCGATCCTCACCGAAACCTGCCACGGGCGCAGCCTGGCCGAGCGTCTGCGGAGCGCCGATATCGCGCTCTTCCTGGAACCGGGCCGCGCCCTGCTGATCGACGCGGGGTTCAGCGTGTTCCCGCTGCTCGGCTTCAAACAGAACGCCGACTACGGGATCGCCACCGTGCACGGCCTCAGCATGAGCGTGTCCGAGCAGTGGAAGGGCAGCGAGTTCCTGCCCGATCCGATCCTGGTGCCGCGCGCCGCCGACCCGGACCCGCGTCCGGTCGCGACCTGTGTCGGCGGCGCCAGCTGTATGGAGTACGACGTCCTCACCTGGCGCAAGGTGCTGCTGTCGCAGCGGCCGCGCGCCGGTGATCTGCTGCTGTACCCGAATACCGCCGGCTACCAGATGGACAAGAACGAGAGCGAGTTCCATCAGCTGCCGCTACCGCCCAAGATCGTCGTCACCGACGCGGACGACCGACTGCGCTGGAGGCTGGACCGATGAGCGCGCAGCCGCCCCGGCACGGCGAGAACGTGGTTCGGTTCGCCTCCGAGCTGATCGGCGCCACCCCTTTGCTCGAGCTGGTCCGCACCGGTGCGGGCACCCGGCTGCTGCTCAAACTCGAGCAGTTCAACCCGACCGGATCGGCCAAGGTGCGGATGGCGCGGGAGATGGTCGTGCAGGCCGAGGACAGCGGGGAACTGCGGCCGGGCGGTCATATCGTGGAACCCACCTCCGGTAACACCGGCACCGGCCTGGCGCTGATGGCGCTGGAACGCGGCTATTCCTTCACGGCCGTGGTGGACGATCACGCCGCCGCCGACAAACTCCGGGCCATGAAGGCCATGGGCGCGCATCTGGTGATCGTGGACAGTGCCGGCACCGAAGGCCCCAGCAGTGTGCGGCGCCGCCGGGTCGCGGCCGAGATCAGCACGCGCACCGGGGCCTACCAGCCCGATCAGCACAACAACCCACACAACAACACCGGGTATCGCGAGCTCGCCGCCGAATTGCGCAAAGATCTGGCGACCGATATCGACTATCTCGTCGGCGCGGTGGGCACCGGCGGCTCCCTGTGCGGCACCGTAGCGGAACTGCGGCGGCTGGGCTCCGGAGTCCGCGCGATCGGTGTGGAACCCGCGGGGTCCATCATCTTCGGCGGCCCGGCGGGCGGCTACTGGCAGACGGGCGCCGGCAGCCCCGCGGGATTCCCGGTGGGCGGCAATGTGAAATACGACGTGATCGACGAAGACTGCCGGGTCCGCGATATCGACGCCTTCGCCACCGCGCGGGTGGTCGCGCGGCGCACCGGCATCCTCATCGGCGGTACCGCGGGCGCCGCCGTCCATGTCGCATTGCGCCGACTGGTGCACCTGCCTGCGGGCAGCACGGTGGTAGTGCTGGTGTGCGACGCGGGCGAGAAGTACCTCGACACCGTCTACGACGAGGATTGGCTCGCGGCCCGCGGCCTCTACGATCAATCCGCGCACCAGCGGATCGTCCGGCTCTGCCGCGCCTACGACGAGTCGGTGCGGCTCGCGTCCACCGATCTCGTGCGGACGGGAGCATAGGTCACCGATGACATCTCACTGGCGGAACTACCGGGCGATCCTGGCCCTCGCCGGGCCGATCGCCGGGATCCAACTCGCACAGGTCGCGCTGACCACGGTCGATCTGGCCATGATGGGACTGCTCGGGGTGGCCGCGGTGGCCGCGGGCGGGCTCGCGCTGTTGCTGTACAACCAGCTGCGCACCATGTGCGTCGGCATGATCACGGGTGTCGGGAACATGATCGCCGCGGCGGCCGGGCGCGGCGAGCAGCGAACCGGGACCGACGACCTCGGCACAGCCGCACACGAAGAGATCAGGGAATATCTGCGGGCGGCGCTGCTGGTCGCGACCCTGACCTCCGCGGCCGGCGCGCTCGTCCTGGTCGCGCTGAGCTATGCCCTGCGCGGGCTCGGGCAGGACGCGGCCGTGCTCGAACTCGCCCGGCCGATCATGTGGACCCTGGCCCCCGGACTGATTCCGATGCTGTGGCTGAACGTACTGCGGCAGTTCGCCGTCGGCATGCGCCGCGCCGGTTCCTTGCTCCGGGTGACACTCTGGTCGATCGGAGTCAACGCGCTGCTCGATGCGCTGTTCGTCTTCGGCTGGTTCGGCGTCCCGCGACTCGGCCCGGCGGGAATCGGGCTGGCCACCACACTGGTCCAGGTCTGGACCTGCGGCATCTATCTGTTCCGCGTCCGGCGCGACCCCGTGCTCGGTGACCTCGTGTCGCTACGGGCCTGGCACGCCGACCGCGCGACCGTGCTGCGGATAGTCCGCACGGGGGCGCCGATCTCACTGACCTACGGCGCGGAGGCGGCGATCACCTCGATCGCCACCGTGCTGATGGGCGGGTTCGGGGCGGTGGCGCTGGCCGCCAGCAATATCGTCAACCAGCTCGCCTACATCGTCTACCAGGTGAACATCGGACTGTCGCAGGGTTCGTCGATCCTGGTGAGCCGCACCGTAGGACAGGGCGACCGGGACGCGGTCGCCGCCATCGCGGGCCGGACCTTCGCTCTCGGTTTCGCCTTCATGACCGTGACCGGCCTGATCTACGTACTCGCGCCGGGACTCGTGCTGGCCCCGTTCCTCGGAGCCCACCGCGACGACGCCGCGGTGGTCGGGGCCGCTTCGACACTGCTGTGGTTCGCCATCGTCCAGCAGTACTGCAAGGGCTCGCAGAACCTGTGCATCGGCCTGCTGCGCGGTATCGGCAACACGAAGGCCGGGATGCAGAGCACGCTGGTGGGCTATTTCGCGCTCGGTGTACCCGCGATGACGGTCTTCGGACTGGCCTTGGACTGGCGCGGCCCGGGTATCTGGCTCGGTCTCTGCGTCGGTTTCGGTGCGACGGCCGCCCTGGTGTGGCGCCGCTTCCTGCGCGACCTGCGCATCGGTTCGCGCGAACGGGATCTGGTGGGCTGACGGCGGGTTCGACGCGACGTCGGACGGGCGGCCGGGGACCTCCGGCGGCCCGTGGTCGGAGACCGTGCCGCGTCAGCGGGCGATCGGGGACCTGCGCTCGGCGGGGGCTCGGAACCCGCCGCGCCGACAGATCACCCGATGCCGATCGACTGGGCCAGGAAGGGCCAGGAACTGCGCAGATCGTCCTCCCAGTAACCCCAGGAATGGGTTCCGGCCGGACGGTCGTCCAGCGTCACCGGGATATCGAGTTCGCGCAGACGATTCGTCATGTTCACCGTGCACTGGTGGATGGCCGCTTCGATCGGACCACCGAACGCGAGCTGTACCGGGAGCGGAATCCGGCCCTCCTGTACCCGCCGATCGGCAGGAGTGTCGTGCGGCGCCGCCGGGATCCCGCTGCCCGTGCTCAGATAGACGGGAGTCCCACGCAGTCGATCGGCGTTGACCAGCGGATCATTGGCACGCCACAGCGGCCCGCCGGCGGGACCCCACATGTTCTCGACGCTCTGCCCACCGCCCCAGAGTTCCACGGTGAGCCGCACGTACTCGTGTCCGACCGGATCCGAGGTCTGCGCACACCCGCTGTAGGACGCGACGCTCTTCCAGAATCCGGGCTCGGCGATCGCCAGATTCAGTACCGAGGTGCCGCTCATCGAAACCCCGGCCAGTGCACGGTCCCCGTTGGCGCCCAGGTAGCCCTCGATGACCGGCGGTAGCTCTTCGTTGAGGAAGGTCTGCCATTTGTTGCGACCCAGTACGGCGTCGTCGCGTAGCCAGTCGGTGTAGTAGGAGTTGGCGCCGCCGTACGGGGTGACGACATTGACATCCTTGCCGCGCAGGAAACTCACGGCGTCGGTCTGCACATCCCACCCGCTCTCGTTCGGACCACCCCCGGAACCGTTGAGCAGGTACATCGTGGGTCGCGGCTTTGACGCGTCGGCGGCACGGATGACCTGCACCGGAATCGCCCTGTTCATCGCGGGCGAGAACACCGTGACTGTTTGCCGGCGGTCGTCCACGGGATCCACCGATACGACACCGGCCGCCCCCGGGTCGGCAGTCACCGCGCTGCCCGACCCGACCAGGCCGCCGGTGGCCAGCGCAGCGGCCAGCACCCAGCGCAGTGTCGCGGTACCCATCGATTGCCTTGTTCTCACTATCCGGGACCCTCTCGTCTGACTGTCGTCGGTCACTGCGGGGATGCCGTCGCGGCGCCCCGGTGGCGACCGGGGCCGGGAACGGCACCCGAGGGAGTTCGTTCTGCCCCGGTTCCCGGTTTGGTCGATCGTCGACGAAAACTCGGAACAGCCCGGACGTGAGCAGGCTCGGCCCCGTGATCGAGAGGGAGATGAAGCTGCGGGCGGTTCGCCCGACACCGACGCGAGCGGACCTCAGTACGCCCCGTCACCTCTGGCGACAGCTCGGAGGGTGCGGGCGATGATCCGCAGATCCAACAGCATGGACCAGTTCTCGACGTAGGAGATATCGAGCTCGACCGATTCCTCGGGGGACAGATCCGAGCGTCCGCTCACCTGCCACAGCCCCGTGATCCCGGGACGCACCAGCAGCCGCCGGCGCATGACCCCGTCATAGGAATGGACCTCACGGCGCACCTGGGGGCGCGGTCCGACGACGCTCATATCGCGGCGGAGCACATTGAAGAACTGGGGCAGCTCGTCGAGGCTGTACTTGCGCAGGAGGCGGCCCACCGGAGTGACCCGCGGGTCGTCCTTCAACTTGAAGAACAGCGGGTTGCCGCCGTTGGCGCTGATCAACGTGGCGGCTTCGCGATCGGCCCGCAGGTACATACTGCGGAACTTGATCATCCGGAAGGGTTTGCCGTCCACGCCGATCCGCTCCGACAGGTAGAAGACCGGCCCGGCGCTGGTGAATTTGACCGCGCCCGCGAGAACGAGCAACACCGGCGCGATCGCCGTCAGGATCAGCACGGAAAAGCAGAGATCGAAGACGGCCTTGCCGAACGAGAGCGCCCGATCGTATTGCGGACGTTCGATGTGCAGCATCGGAATACCGGCCAGTACCTGGTTCGACATGCGGGTGCCGGAGATGTTCATGATGCCGGGCGCGACGATCAGCTCGGTGCCGAACGCGTCGAGGTCCCAGGCGAGTCGGCGGATATCGCGGGGGCCGAGCCGGTCGGTGGCCATCACCACGACGGTGTCGGCGCCGGTGCGGCGGACCGCACTGCGGACCGAGCGATCATTGCCGACGATCGGGATCTCGCGCGGGCCGACGCGCAGTGTGGCGGGTTCGGCGAGCGCGTCACCGGTGGGCGTGCACACACCGACGACGTAGTAGCCGTGCATATCCTGCTCGGAGAGGGCGGCCGTCACAGCGCGGGCGGCTTCGGGGCTGCCGACCACGAGAACCGAGCGGCGATACCGGCCCAGCGCCCGATGCCGGGCCGCGTGTCCCCGCCACAGGGCGCGGGTGGCGATCAGGCCGAACAAGCCGAGGGGCAATGCGACCACCAGGTGGTCGTGGGCGATATCGACGCGCAGGATCAGGGAGGCGATGGCGATCGTGCCGAACAGCTGCAGGGTGGCCGAGATGAGGCGACGGTATTCGTCGGCGCCCGCACCGATCGTGTGTGGAGACCGGGACCCGTTCGAGCCCAGCAGAATCGACCAGGCGAGCCCGATACCGAGGGTGAGCGCGGTGGTCCGCGGGTCGAGTTCCCAGCCGAGGGGATACATGCTGAACAGTTGCGCGCACAGGACTGCCGCGGCGACCACGAGGATGTCGGTACCGGCGAGCCGGCGCACATAACCGGCGCGCCATGAGTCCCGATCACCGGGACCCGGAAGGTGCAAGTCGACGGCACCTCCGACCACACCGAGATCCAGAACCATGAAACTTACCCGCTTGAACTTCGAACGTCCGTGCCCCGGCTGTCGTGCGCGACAGCTGATTACACGCTGTTTTCCGGGATGGCCCGCCTCGGGAACGCAGAGACGCCGCGCGGCGGAGCCGATCTTGTTGCAGAAGTATTGCCCCCATCGCCCATTCGCACAAGAGTCGAGTACGGAATCGTGATTCCGGACCGATCGGATCGGTCGCAAGTCCGGGGGAATTGCCCTTTTCGGTTGTCCACCATCGTTGTTCGACGGGCATTCGTTACGGAGTTTGCTGAAGATATGCCATAGGTCACTAATGAGCAAAGGTCTGGTGAGGCCGTGTCGCAACTGCGCCGGATAGGTGCTATTTTTCCGTCGATCGGCACAGAGAAGTTGCTTCTCGGGGCTGCGGGGCGCCGCCGATGTACGTGACCGTTTCGAGTGGAGCCCGAGTGCATTGTCGATTGTGTGATTCGTCCCGGCTGACCAGTGTCGTGGACCTGGGAGCGACACCTCCTTGTGAGAGTTTCCTGTCAGCGGAGCAGCTAAACCTGCCGGAATCCACCTATCCGTTACACCTGCGGGTGTGCGCGGACTGTCTTCTGCTGCAGATCCCCGCCCTCATCACACCGGAGGAGACGTTCACCGAATACGCCTACTTCTCCTCCTACTCCGACAGTTGGGTGCGGCACGCGCGGGAGTTCGTGCAGGCGGCGATCGCCCGGCTGGGACTGGATGAGCACTCGTTTCTCGTCGAGGTGGCGAGCAATGACGGCTATCTGCTGCGCCACGTGGTGGCGGCCGGTATTCCCTGCCTGGGTATCGAACCGTCGGAGAACGTGGGCGCGGCGGCGCGGGCGGCCGGAGTCCCGACAACCACCGGGTTCCTGGACGAGGACTCCGCTCGGCAGGTACGCGCCGAACACGGGCCCGCGCAATTGGTCGTGGCGAACAATGTGTACGCGCACATCCCCGACCTGCGCGGTTTCACCCGGGCATTGCGCACGCTGGTCGCCGACGACGGCTGGATCTCGATCGAGGTCCACCACGCGCTGAACCTGGTACGGCACGGCCAGTTCGACACGATCTACCACGAACATTTCCAGTACTACACCCTCGCATCGGCGCAGCGCGCGCTCGCGACGGCCGGACTGGCGGTGGCCGATGTGGAGACACTTCCGACGCACGGCGGGTCGCTGCGGATCTGGGCCCGGCCCGAAGCGGTGGCCGAACCGACGCCGCGGGTGGCGGAGCTGCTCGCGCTCGAGGCGGACGCCGGACTGCACGCGGTGCCGGGTTACCGCTCGCTGCGCGACCGGGCCGAAACGGTGCGCCACGAACTCCTGCGGTTCCTGCTCGAACAGAAGGCCGCCGGCAAGCGGGTGGTCGGCTACGGGGCGCCCGGTAAGGGCAATACCTTGCTGAACTATTGCGGTATCCGCCCCGACCTGCTCGAATACACGGTCGACCGCAATCCCTACAAGCACGGCCGTTACACCCCGGGCACCCGGATACCGATCCATCCGCCGGAACGGATCGACGCCGACCGCCCGGATTTCGTGGTCGTGCTGCCCTGGAACCTGGAGGCCGAACTCACCGAGCAGTTGCGCCATATCGGTGAATGGGGCGGGCGGCTGGTGTTCCCGTTACCCACCGTCCGTGTGGTGGAGCCGAGTCCGGTGGAGGTCGGCGCGCGATGAAGGTCGTGTTGTTCTGTGGTGGGTACGGCATGCGGATGCGCAGCGGAGAGACCGACGGTCCGCCCAAGCCGATGCAGATGGTGGGACCGCGGCCGCTGATCTGGCATGTGATGCGCTATTACGCGCATTTCGGCCACACCGAATTCATCCTCTGCCTCGGGTACGGCGCCCATCACATCAAGAATTTCTTCCTGACCTATCAGGAGACGATGTCCAACGATTTCGTCATCCGCGACGGCCGGGTCGAATTGCTGCACTGCGATATCGCCGACTGGACCATTACATTCGTCGACACCGGATTGGAGTCGGCCATCGGGGAGCGGCTGCGCCGGGTGCGGCCCCACCTCCAAGGTGACGACACGTTCCTGGCGAACTACTCCGATGTCCTCACCGACGCCCCGCTCGACGAGATGATCGACCAGTTCACCGCGTCCGGCGCCGCGGCCTCGATGATGATCGTGCCGCCGCAATCGTCGTTCCACTGCGTGGATGTGCTCCCCAGCGGTGAGGTCAAGCAGATCACCCCGGTGAGCAAACTCCCGATCTGGGAGAACGGCGGCTATTTCGTGCTGACCCAGGAGATCTTCGACCACCTGCCCGCGGGCGGGGACCTGGTGGAGGACTCCTGTGGAGCGCTGGCCGCGGTCGGCCGGCTGTACGGATACCAGCACGACGGGTTCTGGAAACCGGCGGACACCTTCAAGGAACGTGCCGAACTGGACGCCGGATACCATCGGGGCGATCGCCCGTGGATGGTGTGGGAGCGGGCCGCGCGGTGATCGATCTCGTTCCCGCGCGACTCGATGAGATCGCGCTGCTCGGCGCGCACTGCGACGATATCGCCATCGGTATGGGCGCGACCCTGTTGACGTTGACGCGCCGCCGTCCGGGACTGCGGGTGCGCGCCCTGGTGCTCTCCGGGGGTGCCACCACCCGCGCGGACGAGGAACGCACCGCGCTCGGCGCCTTCTGCGTGAACGCGGATCTGGAGTCGACGGTGCTGGACATCCCGGACGGGCGCGCCCCCGCGCACTGGGATCAGGTGAAGACAGCGCTCGCGCAGTTCCGGCGCGGCACCGATCCGGACATCGTGTTCGCCCCGCAGCGCGGCGACGCCCACCAGGACCATCGGTTGCTCGCGGAACTGGCGACGACCGAGTTCCGGGACCATCTGATACTCGGCTACGAGATCCTCAAATGGGAGACCGACACCCCCCGGCCGGCCCTACTGCATCCGGTATCGCCGGAGACCGCGGCCGAGAAGGCCCGGCTGCTGGCCGAATGCTACCCCTCGCAGTCCGGTCGCGACTGGTTCGACGACGAGGCGTTCCTCGGGTTGGCGCGGATCCGGGGAGTGCAGTGCCACGCCGCATATGCGGAGGGGTTCGAACTGACCAAGGCCGTCCTCGATTTCGGAGGTGCATAGCGATGCGTGTTCTCGTCACCGGCCACCAGGGGTATCTGGGCACCGTCATGGTTCCGGTGCTGCGTGCACACGGACACGAGGTGACCGGACTGGACACCGGATGGTTCGCCGACTGCGTCCTCGGCGCCGACCCCCAGGACCCACCCGGCCTGGCGGTCGACCTGCGCGATGTCTCGGTCGAACAGCTCACCGGTTTCGACGCGGTCATCCACCTCGCGGCGTTGTCGAACGACCCGCTGGGATCGTTGGTCCCCGAGATCACCCACGACATCAATCATCACGCCTCGGTGCGGCTCGCGACGCTGGCGAAAGAGGCGGGCGTCCGCCGCTTCCTGTACGCCTCCACCTGCTCGGTGTACGGGGCGGCCGGGGACGGGCTGGTCGACGAGACCGCGCCGCTGCGGCCGATCACCCCGTACGCCGAGAGCAAGGTGCGGGTGGAGGACGATCTCGTCGCGCTGGCCGACGCCGATTTCGCGCCGGTATTCCTGCGCAACGCGACCGCGTTCGGGTTCTCGCCGCGCCTGCGCGCCGATATCGTGCTCAACAATCTGGTCGGCCACGCCGTACTGGACGGGGTGGTGAAGGTGCTCTCCGACGGCACCCCGTGGCGTCCGCTGGTGCACGCCGCGGATATCGCCGAAGCGTTCGCGGTCTGCCTGACGGCTCCGGTCGCGGCGATCCACTGCCGGGCCTACAACATCGGCACCGAAGCCAACAACCGCACCGTCGCCGAGATCGCGCAGGCGGTGGCCGACGTGGTGCCCGGCGCCGAGGTTTTGATCACCGGCGAGTCCGGGGCCGATCCGCGCTCGTACCGGGTAGATTTCGCCGCCGCGCGGCGGGACCTGGGCTACGAGGCGCGCTGGACGATCGCCGACGGCGCGGCGCAGCTGTACACCGAGTACGTCGCCCGCGGCTTGACCGCGGCCGATTTCACGGGCCGATTCGTCCGGCTGGCGCGGCTGCGGCAGCTCGGCGAATCGGGCGCGGTGGACGCGACATTGCGTCGGGTCAGGGCCGGTGCGTGAGATGACCCGAGTCCAGCAGCGCCCGCCAGCTGCCCGCGGCCCGGTCGCGGGCCGAGACCACGGTGACCTCCTGCGGCCAGGCCAGGGCGAGATCGGGGTCGTCGTAGGCGACCCCGAGGTCCTCGGCCGGGTCGTGCGGGCGGTCGATGCGGTAGCAGACGTCCGCGGTGTCGGTGAGGGCCTGGAAGCCGTGCAGGAAGCCCGCCGGGATGTAGAGGTGCCGGAAATCGGCGTCGTCGAGCAGGAAAGCCCGGCTCCGGCCGAAAGTCGGCGAATCGGGGCGGATGTCGACCAGCACATCGTGCACCGCGCCGTGCGCGCAACGCACCAGTTTCGCTTCACCGCGACCACCGCGTCCGTGCATGCCGCGCACCACGCCGCGCGCCGACCGCGACTGCGAATCCTGCACGAAGGCCGCGGCCGCGCCGGGGCCGAGATGAGCGTCGAAGAGGTCGGCGTCGAAGGTGCGGGTGAACAGGCCACGCTCGTCGTGGAAGGGTTCGGGCGTCAGGATCAGTACATCGGTGAGTTCGGTCTGCTCGATTCGCACCGGGAGATCGTGCCATGAGCGGTTCCCGGGCCGCGGCGGCGCACGGCGCGCGTACCGCCGCACTCGATTCGGACCGGCCGGCGGATCCAGCGGGCTGCCGGGCCTGCGGGCACCGCGACTCGGCGCCGGTGCTGGATCTGGGCACTGTGCCCGCGGCCGATCACTTCCCGCCCGCCGCCACTCCCCCGCGTCCGGACGAGGCGGCGCATCCGCTGGCGATGGCGGTATGCCTCCGGTGTGGACTGGCGCAGTTGGTGCGTGACGATACGGTCACCGCCGAACCGCGCGGAGTGGAACCACGCGCGCTGCGCGACCAGGCCGCCGACGCCGTGGAACGGGTCGCCGCGGCCGGGCTGCTGCGCGGCGGCACGGTGCGCGAGTTCGCCAGCCCGCACGGCGGCAGCTGGCTGGAGCTGCTGGCCGAGCGCGGATTCGCGCGGACCGACCGGCCCGCGGACGTGGTGCTGGATTCGTTCGGCCTCATGCACGCACGCGATCAGGCGGCGGCCATGGCCGCGCGGGTCGCGGCGACCGCGCCGGACGGTGTTCTGCTGCTGCAATACCATCCGCTGCGCACCATCGTGTCCGGACAGCAGTGGAACGCCCTGCGGCACGGCCATTTCGCCTACTACACCCTGCGGGTCCTGCGCACAATGCTGCGGACCGCCGGGATGTCGGTGATCACGGCATGGGAATTCGGGCTGTACGGGGGCACGGTACTCGTCGCCGCCGTGCACGGCAGCGCCGAACCCGACGACGCGGTGCGCCGAGTACTGGCCGGCGAGGCGGGGATGGACGATCCGGAACTGCTGCGCGGACTGCAGCGGGCGGCCGACCGGCATGCCGAGACCTTGCGCGCGACGCTGGAATCGGCGGCCGCCCGCGGCGCCCGGGTGTACGCCTACGGGGCTGCCTCGCGCGCGGTGGCGCTGTTCTGCCGGGCGGGGGTGAGCCGTGCACTGCTGGCCGGGGTCGCCGACGCCGCACCGGCCAAACAGGGCCGCCGGATGCCGGGCACGGATGTGCCGATCATCAGCCCGGCCGAACTCGTCGCGGCACGGCCGGATCGGGTGCTGCTGACGGTGCCGGACCTGCTGCCCGAGGTATCCGAACGTTTCCCGGAACTGGCCGGACGCTGGTTCGTCGACGAACCGGCCGATCCCGCGCGGGAGCTGCCCATCCGGTAGTCAGTGCGGTCACCCCGGAGTGCGCGATGCCTGCTGCCCATCCGCTTCTCCGGTCGTTTCCTCGGATCGTCTCGTCCGTCGTACAGACGGTCTACACCTCGCCGAGCAGCGAATGCGGAACGCGGTCGTCAGGCCGATCGTGTTCCGCCCTGTTCCATTTCCCTCCATCGAAAGGATCATCAGTGGTCAGCGTGTCGGTCTGTGTGCCCGCCCTGGATGCCGGGCGGACGCTCGAGCAGACGCTGCGTTCGATTCTGAATCAGGACGCCGATTTCGAGCTGCTGGTACTCGACAACGCCAGCACCGACACCACCGGCGAGATCGCCGCGTCCTTCGACGATCCGCGGGTGCGGATACAGCGCAACGACACCACGCTGCCCATCGGCGACAACTGGAACCGCGCCGTCGCGCTGTCCACCGGCGACTTGGTGAAAGTCGTATGCGCCGACGATATTCTGCTGCCGGGTGCGCTGCCCGCGCAGCTGGCGGTCATGGAGGATCCGGCGTTCGCGATCAGTTCCAGTCGCTTCCAGGTGATCGACGAGCAGGGTGACCTGGTCGAAACCGACCTGGGCCTGCCGGGCCTCGACGGCGTACGAACATCGCGCGCGCTGGCTCGGACCATCGTGCGGCGCGGTCCCGCCGAGTTCGGTCCCACCGCCGCGGCGATGTTCCGGCGCGAGCATTTCGACCGGGTCGGCGGGTTCCGCGGGGACCTGGTGTTCCCGATGGATGTCGACCTGTTCGCCCGGGTCGGCCAGTTCGGCTTGTTCTTCGGCCTGCCCGGGGTGGCGGCGGCTTGGCGGTCCTCGTCGTTCAATCTGTGCGCGCGCACCTCGACGGTGAGCAAACTGAGCGAAAGCCTGCGCAGCCACCACCGCCTGGTCCGCGACGTGCCGCGACTCCTGTCGCCACTGGATGTGGCGATCGGCGATCTGCGCTTGGCGCGGACGGCGCTGGAACGGCTGCGGGTGCGGACGGGCCAATTCCTCGGCGCCCGGATCGAGGCGCGGCTATGACCGCCACGGCCGCGCCGCCGCGGGTGCACATGACCGGCTCGGAATGGTTCGGATCGGCGCCCGGCGGGCTCAACCGCTACTTCACCGATCTGTTCGGCGCGCTGTCCGCCCGCCCCGAGATCCGGGTATCGGCCGCCGCGTTCGGGACGGCGCCGGTGGGCGGACAGTCCTGGGGACCGACCGGAGGCTCCACGTGGCGCCGCGCACGTACCGCGTTCCGGGACGAGGCGGCCGCGGCGCCCGGCGGCGCGGCCGTCCTGGATCGGCATTTCGCGCTGTACGGCCCGCCGGCCCGCCCTTCCCGCCGGCGGCGGCTGGTGGTGCATTTCCACGGACCGTGGGCGGCGGAGAGCCGGCTGGCCGGCAGCGGCGCGCTGGCGGCGGGGGCGAAGTACGCCCTGGAACGCCTGCGCTGCTGGCCGGCGGACAGGTTCGTGGTGCTGTCCGAACATTTCCGGGACCTGCTGGTGCACGACTACGGGGTACGCGCGGAGGCGGTCACGGTGATCGCGCCGGGCGTCGATACCGCGCGCTTCCGGCCGACTCCCCGGCCGGAACACGACGCACCCGTCGTCTTGTGTGTGCGTCGCCTGGAGCACCGGATGGGTATCGATGTGCTGTTGCGGGCCTGGCCCGCGGTGCGCGCCGCCCACCCAGAAGCCCGGCTGGTACTCGTCGGCACCGGCACCGCCGAGACGGCGCTGCGCGAACAGGCCGGAAAACTCGGCGCGAGCGTGACGTTCGCCGGACGGACCACCGACACCGAGTTGACCGGCTGGTACGCACGCGCCGCGGTCACCGTGGTGCCGTCGGTGGCGCTCGAGGGGTTCGGGCTCATCGCGCTGGAATCGCTGTCGGCGGGGCGGGCGCCGGTCGTCACCGACTGCGGCGGTCTCCCGGACTCGGTCCGCGGCCTGGACTCCTCGCTCATCGTCGCGGCCGGCGACGCCGACGCCCTGGCCGCCCGGATCGCCGCCGCGCTCGACGGCACCGTCCCCGACCCCGACCGTTGCCGCGCGCACGCGGGAACCTTCTCCTGGTCCGCGGCCGCCGACCGGCATATCGCGCTCTACCGGGAGCTGACCGGATGATCCGCGCTGTCTTCCTCTCCCACACCGCCGCCCCGTCCGGCGCCGAACTCGCGACGTTGCGCCTGCTCACCGCCCTGCGCGACAGCGACGCGGTCGCCGCTTCGATGCTGCTCACCGCGCCCGGCCCGCTACTGGACCTGATGCGCGCACGCCGGATCCCGGTCACCCTGTGCGATACCGATTTCGACAGCCGATCGCTGACGATCGCCGGATCCGGGGCGGGCCGGCTGATCACGGGCGCCGTGGAACTGGTGCGCCTGGGGGCGCGGCTGGGCGGCGCGGTGCGTGCGGACGGCGCCGACGTGCTGGTCGCGCAGAGCACGAAAGCACTGCTGATGGGCGCGGTCGCGGCGCGCCGCGCGGGAGTGCCGCTGGTCTGGCAGGTGCACGACCGGGTCAGTGCCGAATACTTCGGCCGGCCGCTCGCGGTCGTGCTGCGCGTGCTGGGCTGGGCGGCGGTACGCGGCGTCGTCGCCAACAGCCGCGCCACCTTGCGCACTCTCCACACCCGGGGACGGTTTTCGGTGGTCGCCTATCCGGGTGTCGAGGACACCGCGGCGGCCGGGCGAGTACCGCAACGCGACCCCGGCGCGGTGCGAATCGCCATGGTCGGCCGGCTGACCCGATGGAAGGGTCAGGATGTCCTGCTGCGCGCACTCACGCTGATGCGCCACCGCCCGAGCGCCGTCCACCTGGTGGGCGGCACATTCTTCGACGAGCAGGACTACCGCGCCGAACTGGAACGCACCGCCGCCGAACTCGGTCTGACCGTCGACTTCGCCGGTCACGTCGACGACCCCGCCCTGTACTACGCACAGGCCGATATCGCGGTGCACTGTTCGGTGCTGCCGGAACCGTTCGGTCAGGTCGTGGTGGAGGCGATGCGCGCCGGTTGCGCCGTCGTGGCCGCCGACGCCGGCGGACCCGCCGAGATCGTCCGGCCGGAGGTGGACGGCCTGTTGACCCCGCCCGGCGACCCGGTCGCCCTGGCCGCAGCCCTGGATCGGCTCGTCGCCGACCCGGCGCTGCGCACCCGGCTGGGTGCGGCCGCGCGGGACCGGGCCGCCGATTTCGGAATCGCGGCCACCGCGCGGGCCGTCACCGGCCTACTCGAACAGGTCGTCGGCCGACAGGCGGTACCGGCACGATGAATCTGTCCAGCCAGCACACCATCCCGATCCGCATCGTCCACCGCCACTATCCGGTCTCGCTGGACGGATTGCGGGTCCCTGATTACGACCTGCCGACCGAGATCATTCCGGCCTTCGCCGACTGGCCGACCGAGAAACTTCCGCTGATCACCACCGTCCCCGAGCAGGCCGCGGACGAACCGCGGAGCAGAGCGGCGCGGTTGCGGGAGCTGGCGACCGTCCTGCGCGATATCGCCTACGTCAGTTTCGGGAAATACGGCCAGTACCTGGTGACGGTGGCGACGCTGCCGCTCATCGCGCGGCTGCTCGGCGCCTCCGGAATGGGACTGCTGGCCATCGGGATGTCGTCCTACTTCCTCGGCTCGCTGATCGTGGACCTGGGGATCACCTCCTATCTGGCCGCCCGCGTGCAGGACTCGGGTACCGACCGGGACGTGGTGAACCACACGCGCGGCACCTACCTGGCGATCCGGGGCGGAATCCTCGGTGTGCTCGGTACCGCGCTGGTGGCGGCGGTCCCCGCCGGGGCGCCGGAGTACCTGACGATGGTGCTGCTGGGTTTGTTCGTCGGCGGCTTCTGGTCGATGTCGGAGGACTGGGTGCTGATCGGGCAGGGCAGGTTCGGCGCGTCGACCCTCTACCAGTCGATCGCCCGGGTCGGTTACCTCGCCGCGCTGCTGACACTGCTGCCGCGTTTCCCGACCGCCGCCATGGCGATGCTGTGCTTGCTCGGGTCCTCGGTGATCAGCCTGGCACTGACCTGGTGGGACACCTGGCGGACGTTCGGTCCGCCCGGACGGCCGCGCGGGGCCTGGAAACTGCTGCGCGCGGCGCTGCCGGTGGTGACCGGACGACTGCTGGTCACCAGCTACGGGCAGGGTGCGGCGGCGGTGTACGGGGCGGTGCTCAACGCGGTATCGCTCGGGCTGTACTCCGCATCGGACCGGCTGGTGCGGGCGGTGCAGTCGCTGCTCGACCCGATCGGGTTCGCGCTGCTGCCCCGAATGGCCAAACGCGGTGGCGACGAACGGTTCTGGCCGGACGCGCTGCGCGGGCTCGCGGCATGCGTGGCGATCGCGTGTGTGGCCACCGTGGCGCTGTGGACGGCGGCGCCGCTGATCATCCCGCTCGTGTTCGGCGCCGAATTCGGCGGCGCGGTGGGGGTGCTGCGCCTGGAGGCGGTGATCCTGCCCGCCACCACGGTGACCTCGTTCGTCACCACCGCCGTGCTGCCGGTTCGCCAGGACACGGTCGGCGTGCTGATCGGGTCGGCCGCCGGTACCGCCGTGGCGGTCTGCGCGCTGCTGCTCACCATGCGCACCCATTCGCTGTGGACGCTGGCGGGCGGCATCGTGGCCGCCGAATTCGCGGTGGCGATCTGGTATCTCGCGCGGATGCGCGCACTGATCGTGCGCGAACGCGCCGGGTTGATCGAGCGCGGACGCGCACCGGGCGCAATGCTGCCCGCCGACGCGGGTGAAAGAGGAACGCCATGAGGATTCTGTTCGTCGGCGACGACTGGCTCGGCAGCAACGCCCGCTCACTCGCGGAGGGGTTCCGCCGGCTCGGGCACGAGGTGATCGTGGTCGATTCGACTCCGGTGACCCTGCCGCCGCGGCTCTCGCCGTCGTGGCTGTATGCGAAAACCGGTGAGCGCCGGGCACCGTGGACCGTCGATCAGGTGCACACCCGGCTGGAGCGGGCCGCCGCCGAACTGCACCCGGACCTGGTGTTCGGCTTCAAATCGGTGTACCTGGACCAGGGCCGGCTGCTGGAGATCCCGGCCGCGCTGCACGTGCACTACAGCCCCGACGACGTATCCAACCCCGGGAACACGACCGCGGACTATCTGGCGCACGAGCCGGAATGGGACATGGTGGTCACCACCAAACGGCACAATCTGCCCGAACTCGCCGGCCGCGGTGTCCGCCGGACCCTGTTCGTGCGCAGCGCCTACGACCCGGCCTGGCATCATCCCGCCGCGCGGCGCGGCACCCGGCAGTTCCTCGTCGGGTTCATCGGCGCGTGCCGTCCCGACCGGCGACCCGGCATGGTGTCGCTGGCCCGCACCTACGGATCACAGCTGCTGGTGCGCGGCCCGGGCTGGCGACGGGTGCGCCAGTTGCAGACCACCCGCGCCGCGGTCGCCGGACCGGTGTACGGCGAGGATTTCGCGATCGCGGTGGCATCGGTGACCGCGAACCTGGTGCTGCTCAATTCCGATAACCGCGACACCCACACCTGCCGCACCTTCGAGGTGCCCGCGTCGGGCGGACTGTTCGTCGGCGAACGCACCGACGAACACGCCGAACTCCTCGACGACGGCACCGAGGCGTTCCTGTTCTCCAGCCGCGACGAACTCGACGAGATCCTGGAACGCTGCGCGCTGTACCCGGATCAGGCGGCGAAGACGGCCGAGGCCGGGTACCGGCGGGTCGTGGAGGGCGGCCACACCTATACGGACCGGGCGAAGGAGATCCTGCGTGCACTGGACTGAACCGGCCGGACCGGTCGCGGCGGGACCGGTCCGGTGCTGAACGAGCTGACCGCGAATACGCCGCTGGTGGTGGTCGTCGCCGCGCTGGCGACCATGGTGTGCGCCGCCCTGCTCACCCGCGGCGTGCTCCGGGTACTGCTCATCGCCCAGGCGTTGTACTGGGCGATGTCGTATGTCGCACGGCCGGTCGTACTGCTGACCGTGCAACCCGAACCCCGTTTCGGCGACAATGTCGCCGACCCGCGGCTGGCCGAGATCGGCTACGACGTGGGCATCGAGGCGGCGCTGCGGCCGGTGGCCTTCGGCCTCACGGTGTACGCGCTCATCGTCCTCGCCTACGTCCTCTGGGACCGCCGTCGGCCGCGACCCGGGCCGGTGCCGCTGGCCGGCGACCCGGACCTGGTCGGCACCCTGTGGGTCCTGTACGCCCTCGGGACCGCCGCGCGGCTGCTCAGCGTGGCCACCGGCGCCGCCGGCCAGGCCGGTGACGTGCAGAGCGCCTCGCCGGTATTGAGCCTGCTCACCATGCCGGGCACCATGGGTGCGGTCGGGTTGATCGTATTCGCCCGTCCGTCGCGGCAATCCGGCACGATCCTGCTGCTGGGTGTGTTGATGGCCGGCGAATTGTGGTGGACCATGGCCACCGAGTCGAAGACACCGGTCCTGGGGGCCGCGTTGGCGGTCGCCGTGCGGTTCGCGCTCACCGGCTGGACGCGGGCGAAAGTGCTGGGCATCGGGGCGGTGTCGGTCACCGGGATCGCCGGATTCGACTGGCTGCAATCGCTGAAGACCTCGCCGCAACTGCGCGCGGAGGCGGCCGCGGTGGACGGCGCCTACCCCGACGCGGTACGCCCGTTCCTGAGCCTGCTGCGCCGTTTCGACCTGCTCGAGGCCGCGACCGACGCCTACTACGTGGGGCCGAACTACTGGTTGAGTCCCGGGGAAGTGGTGGGGCATCTGGCGCGCAGCATGGTGCCGGCCCAGTTGCTGGCGGACGAGAAGCTGCACGCCGGAACAGCGTGGGCGGCCGAGGTGCGCGGCGCCTCGGTCGATATGAGTCAGGTGTCGGTATCGCTGGCCGAAGGCAATATCAGCGAGGGGTACGTGATCGGCGGATTGCCGGGGGTGGTCGTCGGCGTCGCGTTCACCGCGGTGGTCCTGGTGGGGTGGTCGCGGTCGCTGTACGCGCGGCATCTGGTGCCGGTGCTGTTCGGCATCGCGTTGATCGAGGTGCCGGTGGTGTTCGAACGCGGCATGCTCGGCAGCGCCGAAACCCTCGGCAAATATCTACAGGTCGTGGTGCTGGCCTGGCTGGTGCGGCTCCTCGTGGGCCAGTGGCGGCGTACGCACTCCCCGCCCGGGCGGCAGCGCGGGGAACATGATCGAGAATCGCCGATCGGGCCGGCCGCGGCACCGGTCGGCGCGAGCGTGGGAAGTGAAGGAAGACAATGATGGAACTGCCCGATTACCTGCGCCTGTTGCGCCGCTACTGGGCGGTGTTGCTGGCGGGTCTGGTGCTCGGACTGGGCCTGGCGGCGTTCCAGGCCGAATCGACGCCCAAAACCTATACCGCCACCAGCACCCTGTACGTGTCGATGGCGACCGGCACCTCCGTGGCCGACTCCTATCAGGGCGGTCTGGCCGCCCAGCAGCGGGTGCGGTCCTACCTCGAACTGGTCACCAGCGATCATGTCCTGGACCGGGTCATCGGCCAGCTCGGTCTCGACCTGGACCGCGACGAACTCCGCGGCAAAGTCCTCGCCGACACCCCGCCCGCGACCTCATTGCTGCGGGTATCGGTAACCGATGAGGATCCGGAGACCAGCCGTATACTCGCCGACCAGGTGGTGGCCCAGTTCCGGTCGCTGGTGGACGAATTGGAGACGATCGAGGTCACCGCCGCCCCGGCGGCACGCGTCTCGGTCGTCGACGCCGCGCAGGCGCCGGAGGCGGCGAGCGGTCCCGGTGGCTCCCGGCTGCTGGCGGTCGGTGCGCTGGCCGGGCTCCTGCTCGGCGCGGGCGTGTCCTACCTGCTGGATCGACTGAACAAACGAGTGCGCGATATCGCGGAGCTCGAAGCCCTCGGCCAGCCCGTTCTCGGTACGGTCCCGCTCGGCGCCGACGGGGAACTGGCGGCGTTGCGGTCGGTGCGGGCACGGCTGCCCGAGTCGAAGCAGCTCGTGGTCACCGGGTTCGGCGCCCGCACCGAACCCGCGCTGACGCTCGGCCTGGCCACAGTCCTCGGCGCCACGGGCGCCCGGGTACTGGTGATCGACGCGAACACCCTCGGTACCGGCGTCTCCGGTCTGGTTCCCGATTCCCTGCTCCAGTCGCCGTCGGGCAACGGTGAATGGCCGGTCCGGGACGGCGGCGATCCACGCCGGGAACTGGTCACCGCCGCGTCCGGGCGCACCTCGGCCGCCATCCGCGGCGAGGTCTTCGACCCGCCGACGATCAAGCTGGATCTCCGTGCCAAGGCCGGTACCGCGCTCGATGAGCTGCCCGCGCCGGCCGCCGCCTTCCCGACGACTACCGGCGCGCGGGCGGCCGAGGGTCTGGCCGCGGTCCTGCGCGAGACCGTCCAGCTCGACGAGGCGTTCATCCCGTGGCCGGACAGATCTGTCGTGGTGCTGGCGCTGGGCAAGGCCGATGAGCACACTCCGGATCTGCTGGCGTCGGCCCGTTTCGGCACCCTGCTCGCCGACGTCGCGAAACGCTTCGATCGAATCGTCGTGGACATCGCGCCCGCCGACGCGCCCGCTGTTACCGGCGAGTCCGTCGGTGTCGTGGGCGGGGTCCGGCTGGGCGCCGAACGCCGCGACCGGATCGAGTCCGCGATCGACGCGCTCACCGGTACCGGCGTCACCCCGGCCGGTATCGTGGCGGTCACTCCCCGCCGGACCTGGTGGCGGCGCTCGTGAGCGATAAGCGTTCCGCGGAAACCGGTGGGCGGCGCGGTGTCCAGCGCCGCGATCTGCTCGCCGCCGGGCTGGGCGCCGCGGGGATCGGCGCGGTCGCCGTGGCGGCGTCGGGCCGGGAGCCCGCACCTGTCGTCATATCCACCGGAACGGCGTCACCGACCATCCGTGACGTCCGCGCGTTCGGCGCCGTGGGCGACGGCGAAGCCGACGATACGGAGGCACTGGCCGCCGCGTGCCGCACCGACGGCACACCACCGGTGCTGTACCTGCCGGCGGGCGACTACCGCGTCACCGCCTGGCCCGATCTACCCGACCACTCGGTGGTCTACGGTGACGGCGCCGATGTCACCACGGTGTTCTGTGATCAGGACACCACCCTGGTCGATCTGGCGGGCAAACAGCGCATCCGGTTCGCGCGCATGGGTTTCTACCTCACCGGGTCGAAGGCTACGGCGGTGCGGCTCGCGGAATGCTTCCGCTGCAGTTTCGACACCGTTCTCATCCGTGGCAATCACCTCGGCGACAATCACCCCAGGTACGCCGCGCAGAAGGGTGTGGTGCTGGAAGCCAATACCGGTGGAACTTCCTTCATCGACTGCGATATCAACAATTTCGGTGTCGGCCTGACGACCTCCTGCATCCAGAACTACGTCACCTCCTCGAAGTTCGCCGGCAACCGCGTCGGCGTACTCGGCACCGGCAACGACCACAACGCCGGGTTGTCGCTCACCAATGTCGAGTTCGTCTCCGACGCCGATCCGGCGACCACCGACCGGCATCTGCTCATCGACGGCGCGGCCAACAACTGGTGGCTCACCAACGTGTGGTTCGAGGGCGCCGAGGTCGCGGTGCAGGTCGGCACGGCAGGCCGGGGCGGACCCTCGCAGTTCGGGATGGTGAACTGCAAGGTCGCCGCCAGGTCGTGCGATATCGATCTGATCTATTGCCGGCAACCGTATCTGGCGAATATCGCGTTCGACGCCGACCCCGACAGCCGCCCGGTCGAACTGCGGATCGACGAGGCCGGCTGCCCGGAGGGCGTTGCCGTCGGCCTGATCTCCAGCGCGGGCGACGAGATCGGCGCACCGGTGTTCCCGCAGAACTGGCAGGTCCTCGGTCGCGGTCATATGCTTCGGCCGACCTTCACCGGGACGGTGACGGCCCACGGCAGCGGCGCCGACGAGATCCTGCGCGCCACCGCCCCCGACGGCACCGGCCTGGCCTCGGTGCTGGCCAGCGGGGCGTGGCTGTCCGATCGCGCCGACGCCGGTGTGGTGCTCAAGGATCCGGAGGGCGGGTACTGGCGGCTCGTGGTCGCCCCCGACGGCGCCTTGCGTACCGCACCGCTGGGCCGGGACCGGCCGGTCCGCTGAGATGACCGGACACACACCTCGTTCACGGCGGCCCGGCGGGTGGCGGGTAGCGGCGGCGGGACTGATCATGGTAGCCCTGGCCGCCGTCGCCGGACGGCCCGTGTTCGTCGACCCGCAGCTCGACCCGCTGCGCCGCGCCGACGCCATCGTGGTGCTCGGCGGCACCCCGTACGAACGTTTCGATCTCGGCTTGGAACTCGCCCGCGAGAAGTGGGCGCCGGAGCTGCTGATCTCGGCCTCCACCGGCCTCGACGACCCGCACATGGACCGCTACTGCCGCACCGCGCAACCCTTCCGGGTGTCGTGTTTCGAACCGCGGCCGTGGACCACGCGCGGCGAGGCGCAGGAGATCCGTCGGCGCGCCGACGCCGAGGGATGGCGCCACATCATCGTCGTCACCTTCACCCCGCACATCTCCCGTGCCCGCTATATCGTCGGCCGCTGCTTCGACGGCGAACTCACCATGGTCGCCAGTCCCGGCCGCACCGACGCATTGTTCCGAACGTGGATGTACGTCCGGCAGAGCGCCGGATACCTGAAGGCCTTCACCGAATCCGGCTGTTGAGCCGCGAGACACAGGAGCGAGTGTGATCACCGAATTCCGGCGCAGCGCCGACGCCCAGGCGCGCCTGCACGAACTGGTGCCGGGCGGCGCGCACACCTATGCCCGCGGCGCGGACCAGTATCCGGAGGGTATGGCGCCGGTGCTGGTGCGCGGTCACGGCTGCCGCGTCACCGATTGCGACGGCAACGAATTCGTCGAATACGGCATGGGTCTGCGGTCGGTGACGCTCGGGCACGGCTACCGCCCCGTCGTCGACGCGGTGACCGCGGCGATCGCCGACGGCGTGAACTTCTCCCGCCCCACGGTGCTGGAACTGGCTGCGGCCGAGGATTTCCTGTCCATGGTGCCGGGCGCGGAGATGGTCAAGTTCGCCAAGAACGGCTCCGATGCCACCACCGCCGCGGTGCGGTTGTCGCGGGCCGTGACAGGCCGGGTCACCGTCGCCGCCTGCGCGCAGCCGTTCTTCTCCGTCGACGACTGGTTCATCGGCACGACGGCGATGTCGGCGGGTATCCCCGGCCAGCCGACCGTGTCCTTTCCGTACGGAGATCTGCCCGCACTGGAACAGGTGCTGGCCGGCCACGAGGTCGCGTGCGTGATCATGGAGGCCGCGACCGCGCTGCACGAACCCCCGCCCGGCTATCTGGCCGGAGTCCGGGAACTGTGCGACCGGTACGCGACGCTGCTGGTGTTCGACGAGATGATCACCGGATTCCGGTGGGCGGCCGGCGGCGCGCAGCAGGTCTACGACGTAGTTCCGGATCTGTCGTGCTGGGGGAAGGCCATGGGCAACGGCTTCCCGATCACCGCCCTGGCCGGGCGGCGCGAATACCTCGAACGGGGCGGATTGCGCACCGCCGCCGAGCGAGTGTTCCTGTTGTCGACGACCCACGGTCCGGAGACCGGCTCGCTGGCGGCGTTCCGGGCGGTGGTGCGCGCCTATGCCACGACCGATCCGATCGCCCGGATGGAGCGTGCCGGTCGGCGGCTGCGCGCCGGAGTCGAGGAGGTCACCGCCGAGTTCGGGATCGGCGACCGGCTGCGGATCGCCGGTCGTCCCTCGTGCCTGGTGTTCCAGACCCTCGATCCGGATGGAATGCCCTCCCAGGAGTACCGCACATTGTTCCTCCAGGAACTGCTGCGCCGCGGTGTACTCGGTCAGTCCTTCGTCACCTCCGCCGCCCACACCGACCCTGATATCGACGAAACCGTCGAAGCCTGCCGCGGCGCCGCCGCTGTCTACCAGCGCGCCCTCGAACAGGGCACGGTGGCCGGCCTGTTGGAGGGCCGCCCCGTAGCTCCCGCGCTGCGGGCCCACGCCGCGCCGCGCCGCCTCGCGGAGGTCGTGGGATGAGGTGGCGCAGTCGACCGACGGACAGCTCGGTGCGGTCGCTCGAACATATGGGGGTGGAGCCGGCCGGCTCGCGTGGTACCCGCCTGGCGATCGTGCACGAACGATTCACCGAGTACGGCGGATCGGAGGCCGTGGTCGGCGAGTTGGCCCGTACCTGGCCGCAGGCCCCGGTGTTCGCGCCGCTGGTCGATCCCGCCGCCGCGCCGGCCATCGCGCATCCGCCCTGGGACACCGTCACCAGCACCTGGCTCTCCCGCGCGCACGCCGCCACCGGCCGGCGCTCCCATGCCCCGCTGCTCCCGCTGGTCCCCCGCGCGCTGCGGCGCCTCCCCTTGCGCGACCGGTTCGACGCGGTGGTGGTCAGCCATCACGCGTTCGCCACCCAGGCGGTGTTCGCCACCGACGCCCCCGTGATCGCCTATGTGCACAGTCCGGCGCGCTGGGCCTGGGAACCCGCCTTCCGGGCCCAGGAGTCGAACAGCCCCGCCGGACGCGTCGCCCTGGCAGCCCTCGGGGCGCTCGCACGGCGCGGCGAGACCGCCGCCGCCCCCCATCTCACCGCGGTGGTCGCGAATTCCCGTGCGGTCGCCGACCGGGTCCGGGACTGGTGGGGTCTACCGTCGGACGTAGTGCATCCGCCGGTGCGTCTCGATCGCTTCGCGCCCGATCCGGCGGTGCCACGCGAGGATTTTCTGCTCTTCGCCGGCCGTCTCGTCCCGTACAAACGCCCCGACCTCGCCATCCGCGCCGCCCAGCGGGCCGGTTGCCGCCTGGTGGTGGTCGGCGACGGTCGCTACCGGCGGCGGCTCGAGGCGATCGCGGGCCCCGAAACCACTTTCCTGGGCGCCGTGCCCGATGCGGTTCTGGTCGATATGTATCGGCGTTGCCGCGCTCTGCTGATGCCCGGCGTCGAGGATTTCGGCATCGTGCCGGTGGAGGCGATGGCATGCGGCGCACCGGTGGTCGCGGTGGGCGAAGGCGGCGCGGTGGATACGGTACTGCCGGGGCTCAGCGGCGCCCATGTCCCGTTCGGTCCCGACGACGTGGTCATCGACGGATTCGCCGCGGCGCTCCGCGAGCGGGCGGCCACCGACCTCGACCCGGCCCGGATCCGCTGCCATGCGGAATCTTTCGGCCCGGAGGCGTTCCGGTCCCGCATGGCCGAAGTCGTAGCCCGGGTCCTGGTGACTCCGAACCCGGACCTGCCTGTCATCTGAGGAACCCGGACGGCGTCGCCGACCTACCCCTGCGCGACCCGGACCTCGGGCTTTGATCAATCAATGCGCATATCGCCGTATCGGCAAGTGGTGCTCGGCGGCCGGTCCCCCCGTCCCGAAACCCGAGCACCCCGCCCGACTCGCTCAGCTCATCGCACGCTGATACGAATCCCGTACGGCCGACGGAATACGGCCGCGATCGGGAACCTCGAACCCGTTGCCGCGAGCCCACTCCCGTACCACCTTCGCCGAGACCGTCTGCGCCACGATCTCCCGCCGCGCCCGGCGCAGCCGACCGACCTTGCGCGCGAACGGTGTCCACTTGCTCAGGACCGCGCGTAGCTCCCGCGCGTTCGCCTCGGACAGGTCGATCTCGTACATCAACCCGTCGATACCGAACGACACCGTTTCCGCCGCAACGGATTCACCGTCCAGGTCATCGACCACAGTGACAACAAGTTTGCGCGCCACGCCCTGATCCCTCCACTCACCACACCCGCCGGCCATCCCGGCGCCCCGGGAACCTTAGTAGCCCACACCGCAGGCGACCCACAGGAAACGCTGAGAAACCGATGAGAAAGCGCAACTCGAACAACCGAATCCGGCGTTCGCCCCGAAATCCGGCAGCCGAGTCCCGTAGTCCGGACCGGACGGCGTGGCACCGGCGCGGCGCCGCTACGGGAGCGGGTGCGCGGCGGCGTACAGGATGTCACGCAGTCCGGGCAGGGATTCCCGGTCCGTACGCCACACCAGCCGCAGGGAGAGCGCGGGGGCCGGAAAGTCGAGCCGGACGAGCGTGCCGCGTTCGACGCTGTCGGCAACAGCGATCTCCGGCAGCAACGAGATACCGAGCCCGTGTTCGGCCCAGGCACGCATGACGGGAACCCCACCGGACCTCACCCGGGTGGGGCCCGGACCGAGAACGGCCGCACCGGCCATCCAGAACGAGCATTCGGGCACATTGACCAGGAGCCGTTGACCGGCGAGATCTGGCGGAGTCAGCGAGGTCCGGTCCGCCAGCGAGTGCGTCGGGGCAGCGACCAGGGCCAGCGGCACGGCGTCGAGGTCGAGAAAGGACAGCGGCTCGGCGGGCGCGGGAAAACCGAGTTCGCCCAGCCTGTTTCCGGAATCCAGCAGCAGCACCGCGTCGAGGGCCCCCTCGGTCACCGCGCTCAGCAATCCATCACGTGCGCGATCGGCGCGGACGTCGATCTCGATATCGGGGCGGCGTTGCGCCAATCGGGTCAGGACCCGCGGCACATAGAACCCCGCCAGCGTCTCCAGCGCGCCGAGGCGGAACCTCGGCCGCTCGTCGCGGACCTCTCGCCGCGCCTGCTCGGCCTGTTCGAGTAGTTGCCGAGCCCAGGCGGTGAGGCGTTCGCCCGCCGGCGTGAGGCGCATACCCGTGGCCTCGCGGACGAACAGCGATACACCGAGGGAACCCTCGAGTGTGCGTATCTGCTGCGACACCGACGAAGGGGCGAGGTCGAGCGCGACAGCGGCCTCGGTGACGGTGCGATGGCGTACCACCGCCTCGAAGGTGCGCAGCTGGCGTAGTTCCATGCGCTGACCAACGACGCGCGGCGTTCGGAAATTCCGAATGACGTGTTCGAACCAGCCGGTGGAGCGTTTTCCCCGCCCACCGCAGAGTGGACCGGGTCGTACCCGAACTATTCAGGAGCAGTCACCGCTGATGAGCACTCTGCCGTCACCGACGTCCACGTCCACCGAGTCGATACCGGGGCGCACTCGTGCGCTGCTCGGAATCTCGCTCGGGTATTTCATGGTGTTGCTGGACATGACGGTCCTCTCGGTCGCCGAACCGGATCTGGCGGCCTCGCTGGGATCCTCGATCGCGGGCCTGCAGTGGGTCACCACCGGCTACACGATCTCATTCGCCGCATTCCTGCTCTCGGCGGGAGCGATTGCCGATCGATACGGCGCACATCGGGTATTTCGCTACGGCACAGCGGGTTTCGGAGCGTTGTCGTTGCTCAGTGCCTTCGCGCCGGATCTGGTGACGCTGGTCGCGCTGCGGGTGGCGCTCGGCATGGCGGCGGCCGCGTGCGTACCCGCCTCGATGGCGATGATCGCCCAGTTGTACCCCGAGCCGGCCCGGCGCGCGCGGGCCATCGCGAGCTGGGCGGCGATCAGCGGGGCGGCCGTCGCCGCCGGACCGATCGCGGGTGGCGCCCTGGTCGGGCTGGCGGGATGGCGGTCGATCTTCGTCGTGAACGCGCCGATCGCGGTGCTGGTGCTGGCGCTGAGCGCGGGAGCGGCGGTCACCTGCCCGCGTGGCGAGGGCCGCATCGACTGGCCCGCTCAACTGGCCGCCGCCATCGTGCTGGCGTTGTGCACCGATGCCTTGATCGCCGGTGGTGCGCAGTCGTGGCGCCACTGCGCGTTGTCGGCGGTGGGCGCGGTTCTCGCGACAGTGACGTTCGCGCTCCTCGAACAGCGCAGCACCGCGCCGGTGTTGAATCGCGCGCTGCTGCGCAGCCGCCGGGTGTGCGCCGGGCTGTCGGCGGGCGCGGCCGTGAACTTCGCGCTCAGCGGGGCGCTTTTCGTACTGCCGTTGTTGCTGCAACAGCAGCGGCAGCTGAGCCCGTTGCACACCGGTCTGGCGTTCCTGCCGCTCACCGTTCCGTTCGCGGTGATCCCGCCGTTCGCGGGCAGGCTCGTGGCTCGTATCGGGCCGGCCCGGCCGATCCTGGCCGGATTGTCGCTGCTGGCGGCAGGCGGGGCGGTACTCGGCGTGGCGGTCTTCGCGGCGGCGGGCTACCCGATCCTGGCGACGGGGCTGCTGCTCTCGGGCTTCGGCGTCGCCTTCGCACTTCCCGCTCTGGTCGCCGCCATCGTGAATGCCGCGCCGGCGGGTACGGCCGGATCGGTCGGCGGCATGCTCAACGCCGTCCGGCAGGTCGGCGCGACCCTCGGCGTGGCGATCATGGGGATGTCGGCCGGCACCGGCATCGGGTGGTCGTTGCTGATCTCGGCGGGTGTGTGCGCGACGGCCGCGGCCCTGTTCGCCGCCGCCGGCACGACGGGATGAGGGAGCACCGGTCACCTGACCGGCGGGTACCCGGCGACCGACCTCCCCGCCGCCGGGTAATGCACTGCCTCATGGCCTCGCATCGTGCGCGAGCCTGCGGTTGGTGACCCGCAACTGTCGGCCGGTGGTCGCGGCGAGCACCCGTGCCTGCGCGGGTGTCAACCGCCCGCACAGCCGGTCCCAGTGCAGCGCCACCACCTGGCCGGGGGCCGCGTCCGGAACGGCGGAGAAACCGTCGGTCCACACCGGAACCCGGCGCGTCCCGCTTTCTCCCAGACCCAGCCGGAGGCCGTCGTAGGTCAGCCGACGGCCTTCGATCAGCAGTTCGTCGTCCTGCCGGGACACGACGGCGCCCCAGCTGATACGGCAGTTGTCGAGTACGCGCAGCGGCTGATCGCCCCCGGCACGGGTGAGTAGGCGAGTCCACGGGTAGATGCCGAAGACGTGGAAGCAGTGATTCGCCGCCGCCTCCCCGACCAGCGAACCAGCGGCGAGGTATTTCCAGTAGTGGCCCGCGGCCGGGCCGATCACCGCGAGCAACTCGGTGACGAATGCCGCCGGGTCCAGGCCCGCGCCGATACCCCCGCCGATCCAGTACGACTCGACCAGCCGGTGGTCGAGCGGGTCGGGGAGTCCGCTCATCCGCGACATCACCTGAAGATAGGGCCACGCCCCGGTGAAGCGACGTGCCACGGCCCGCACCTCGTCGTCGGACCCCTCGCGCAGCACGGCCGCGTCGGCGGGTCCGCAGTAACCGAGCTGGTTCGGTGCGTAGGCGAACCGGGCGAACATCTCCGTTCCCCGTAGCGCTACGGCGTCCGCGCCGGGGTTCATCCGTCCACCGGCAATCCGCGCTGCCACCGCTGTTCCACCTCGCCGAACCGCCAGATCGCCGCCGCGAGCGCCCAGGTGAGGACGAACAGGGCGACGATGATGAACCCCATCGCGCCGAGATCGAGCGCACCGATCCACGCGAGCGGGCCCGAGGTGAGGTCGAGCTTCTCGGTCATGATCGAGATGATCTCCTGCGCCCCGATCAACAGCGCCACCGCGACCGACAGGCCGGTGACCACGAAGTTGTAGTAGATCTTGCGTATCGGCCCGGCGAAGGCCCAGCCGTAGGCGAAGTTCATGAACGTCCCGTCCAGCGCGTCGAACAGCGACATACCCGCTGAAAAGAGCACGGGCAGTACCAGGATCGCGTACCAGGGCAGATCAGTGGCCGCCGCGCCACCCGCGATCACCAGCAGGCCCACTTCGGTGACCGTGTCGAAGCCCAGCCCGAACAGCAACCCGACCGGATACATCTGCCGGGGTGTGCGCACCGCGCGCATCAGCGGCCCGAACACGCGATTCAACGCACCGCGATCGTCGAGTCGGCGTTCGAGTTCGGCTTCGTCGTAGTGGCCGCCGCGCATACCGCGGAACACCCGCCAGATGCCGATCAGTGACACCAGATTCAGCAATCCGATCAGGATCAGGAAGGTGCCCGACACTCCGGTGCCGAAGACACCGGTCCACTGCTGCAGTCGCGAGTTGTCGTCCTCGAGGTTGACCGCGAGGGCCTTCACCCCGGCCGCCAGCAGGGCGACCAGGACGAAGACGATGGTGGAATGCCCGAGCGAGAACCAGAACCCCACCGAGATCGGCTTCTGGTTCTCGGCCACGAGTTTGCGGGTCGTATTGTCGATCGCGGCGATATGGTCGGCGTCGAAGGCGTGCCGCATACCCAAGGTGTAGGCCGTGATCCCGAGGCCGACGCCGAACACCGTGCCGTCCACCAGATAGCCGCCGGGCACCACGAGGAACAGCAGTGTCGCGAACCCGATGAGATGCAACGCGACGATCGCGAGGGTCATCCCGGTGGCACTGCGCCGCTGCCCCGGATCCAGATCCCGCCATCCGTCCCGTATCGCCGCCGCCGACAACCGCGCCATCGGTGCACCTCGCTTCCTCACCGGCGGCAGTCCGGACGGCCCGCCGCGTCAACAGATTCGCGGCAGCTGCTCCCCCGCCGGCAGGTCGACCACACGGGTTCCGCCGAGCGCGGTGCGCGCCACCACCATTCCCGGATGCTCCTCGACACAGGTCCCGATCACCGCCGCCCGCGCCCCGAGCGGATGCGCGTGCATCGCCTCCAGGACCCGATCGGCGTCCTGCGGCGGTACGAACGCGACCAGCTTGCCCTCGTTGGCGACGTACATCGGGTCCAGGCCGAGCAGCCCGCAGGCATCGCGCACCGCGCCGGGCACCGGCAGCGCGGTCTCGTCCAGCGAGACGCCGACACCGGCGGCGCGGGCGATCTCGTTCAGGGTGGCGGCCACCCCGCCGCGGGTCGGATCGCGCAGCACGTGCAGATCGGCGCCGGTGTCCAGCATCGCGGCCACCAGACCGCCCAGCGGCGCGGTATCGCTGAGCACCGTCGTCCCGAATTCCAGACCTTCCCGGCAGCTCATCACCGCGATGCCGTGCACACCGATATCACCGCTGACCAGCACCACATCGCCGGGCTTCGCGCGCTCGGGACGAATATCCACAGTGTCGGGGAGGACACCGATGCCGGCGGTGTTGATGAATATCCCGTCCCCGTGTCCGGCGTCGACCACCTTGGTGTCGCCGGTCACCAGTGAGACACCGGCCGCGGAGGCCGCCGTGCCCAGCGCCGCCGCGACATGGGCGATCTCGGACAGGGCGGTGCCCTCTTCGAGGATGAACGCCGTGGACAGCACCAGCGGACGCGCACCGGACATGGCCAGATCGTTGACGGTCCCGTTGACCGCGAGCTCACCGATCGAACCGCCCGGGAACACCAGTGGTTTCACGACGAAGGAGTCGGTCGAGAAGGCCAACCGGGCCGCCCCGACCCGGACTACGGCGGAATCGCCCATTCCCGCGTCGGCGGCGGCCCCGAAGGCAGGTAGGAACAGGTGCTCGATCAATTCGCCCGACATGGCGCCGCCGCCACCGTGACCCATCACGATATTCGGCGAATCGCGCAGCGGCATCGGGCACACCCATCCGTCCGCGTCGATCGTCGCCGCCGAGGGTGTACTCAGATCGTCACGCATGGGCCACCTCCGCGGGCTGGTCCAGGCGGCGGTACAGGTAGTAGGCGGCGCAGGCGCCTTCGGAGGACACCATGGTGGCGCCCAGCGGGTTGCGCGGCGTGCACTGGGTGCCGAACGCGGCGCACTCGTTCGGTTTGATCAGCCCCTGCAGTACCTCGCCGGACCGGCAGACCGCCGATTCGGCCGCATGCATCTCGCCGACGGAGAACCGATATTCGGCGTCGTAGTCGCGGTAGCGCTCCGAGAGCCGCCACCCGCTGCCCGGTATCATTCCGATGCCGCGCCACGCCCGGTCGGTCACCTCGAAGACATCGGCCAGCATGGCCTTGGCGGCCGGATTGCCCGCGTCCGATACCGCCCGCGGGTACGCGTTCTCCATCTCGTGACGACCGGCCTCCAGTTGGGCAACCGTGCGGCGGATCCCCTCGAGGATGTCCAGCGGTTCGAAGCCGGTGACCACCATCGGCACCCGGTACTGCTCGGCCAGCGGCGGATACTCCTGGGTGCCCATCACCGTGCATACGTGCCCGGCCAGCAGAAAGGCCTGCACCCGGCACAGCGGTGACTCCATGATGGCGGCGATCGCCGGTGGCACCAGCACATGCGACACCAGCAGCGAGAAATTCTCTATGCCGAGCCGCTGGGCCTGGTAGACGGTCATCGCGTTGGCCGGGGCGGTGGTCTCGAAGCCGATCCCGAAGAAGACGACCTGCCGATCCGGATTGGCTCTGGCCAGTTGCAGGGCGTCCAGTGGCGAATAGACCACCCGGACGTCCCCGCCCTCGCTCTTGACGTGGAACAGATCCTTCTCGCTGCCCGGAACCCGGAGCATATCGCCGAACGAGCAGAAGATGACCCCGGGCCGCGCGGCGATCTCGAGCGCCTTGTCGATGACCTCCAGCGGGGTCACGCACACCGGGCAGCCCGGACCGTGGATCATCTCGATCTGGTCCGGCAGCAATTGATCGATCCCGTGCCGGATGATCGAATGCGTCTGCCCGCCACACACTTCCATGATGGCCCAGCGGCGGTCGGTGGTGGCGCGAATCCGGTCGAGAAGATGCTTGGCCAACTGTGGATCACTGAATTCGTCGAGATATTTCATGACTCCTCCTCGGGATCGCGCTGCCGCGCCGTGTCCGGGTTCTCCACACCCGCCTGCGCCGCCGCGACGGCGAAACCGTCCGCGAACTCCTCGTTCAGCACACCGAGGTGTTCGAATTCGGCCAGGGTCCGCAGCGCCGACTCCTCGTCCAGGCGCTGGATGGCGAATCCGACGTGGACGACGACGTAGTCGCCGATCGCCGCATCCGGGATGTACTGCAGACATACGTCCTTGTGCAGGCCACCGAAGTCGACGACCGACATCAGGGTGCCGTCGCGCTCCTCGAGGCTGAGCACCTTTCCGGGAACTGCCAGGCACATGATCGTTGCTCCTTACTCCGCTCAGCCCGCGGCGGCCGCGAGCACCTGCCCGTAGGCGAGGCCACCGTCGTTGGGTGGCAATCTGTGGTGCGTGAGCACGGTGAACCCGTGCTCACCGAGAAGCCGCCGGGTGGCGGACAACAACAACGCGTTCTGGAACACCCCGCCGGAGAGGGCGACGGTATCGGACGGCACGGCACGGACCAGGGCCGTGTCGAGCACCAGCCGCGCGAGGGCGGCGTGGAAACGGGCGCCGATCACCGCCGGCGCCACCCCGTTCGCGGTATCGGCCACTACCGCCGCGATCACGGGAGCGGCATCGATCAGCGCCGGATCGACGCCCGAATCGACCACGAACCGGTACTCGGTGCCGTCGGCCGCGCCGCCGCGGGAAATGCCCTCGAGTTCGATCGCCGCCTGCGCCTCGTAGTCCACGGTGTGTCGGACTCCGGCCAGCGAGGCCACCGCGTCGAACAGCCTGCCCATGCTCGAGGTCGGGACACAACCGAGCCCGGTCTCGAACTGGTGCCCGAGCACCGCACGTTCGTCGGGCGGACAGGCACGGACCGAGGCGATCGTCGGAGACCACTCGATATCGGCCGCCCACAAATGCGCCAGCGCCATCCGATACGGCCGGTGCACGCTGGTGTCGCCACCGGCGAGCGGAACATATTTCAGATGCGCCAGCCGCCGGTAACCCTTGTATCCGGCGGCGAGCACCTCACCGCCCCAGACCGCTCCGTCCGGGCCGAATCCCGTGCCGTCGAACGCGATTCCCAGCACACTGTCGGTGAGGCCGAGACCGTGCTCACCCATCACGGCGGCGATATGGGCGTGATGGTGCTGGACGGTGCGGACCGGCCGGTCGCCCGCATTGCGGCGGGCCCATTCGGTGGATCGATAGCCCGGATGCGAATCCGCGGCGAGTTGGGTGGGGCGCACACCGGTCAGGTTCTCGAGATGGCGTTCGGTGGCGTCGAACGCGCGCAGTGTCGCGAGATCGTCCATATCACCGATGTGCTGGCTCAGCCAGGCATACCGTCCCTCCGCGACCGCGCAGGTGTTCTTGAGGTCGGCCCCCACCGCGAGCGTGGGCGCGACCGCCATCGGCAGGGCGAGCGGCAGCGGCGCGTATCCGCGCGAGCGACGCACCGGCGACTCGACGCCGTCGACAGATCGCACCACCGAATCGTCACAGGGCACCAGGATGCGGCGGTCGTGCCACAGGAATCCGTCCGCCAGCTCGGCGAGACGCTCCCGGGCATCCGCGTCGTCGTAACAGATCGGTTCGCTACTGCGGTTGCCCGAAGTCATCACCAGGATGTCCGGTCCCGGCGGGTCGCCGGGCAGTCCGAACAGCAGGATGTGCAGCGGGGTGTAGGCCAGCAGCACGCCCAGGTCCGGGTTGCCGGGCGCGACGGATTCGGCGATCGGCCGGATTCCGCGCGGAAGCAGGACGATCGGGCGCTGCGGTCCGGTCAGCAATGCGGCGGCCGCGGTATCGACAGCGGTGATCTCGCGGGCCACCCCCAGATCCGGTGCCATCACCGCGAAAGGCTTGCCGCCACGGTGTTTCCGGCGGCGCAGTTCGGCGACCGCGGTCTCGTTCGCCGCGTCGCAGGCCAGGTGGTAGCCGCCGACGCCCTTCACCGCGAGGATGCCGCCCGAACGCACCAGTGCGCGGGCCGCGGCCAGCGGTTCGCCGCCGCCCGGTCCGGTGTAGAACAGGCGCGGGCCGCAGTCGGGGCAGGCGATGGGCTGGGCGTGGAACCGCCGGTCGGCCGGGTCGTGGTATTCGCGCGCGCACCGATCGCACATCCGGAAATCGGCCATCGAGGTATTCGGCCGGTCGTAGGGCAGCGCGGCGATGATGGTGAACCGCGGACCGCAGTTGGTGCAGTTGACGAACGGGTGACGGTGACGGCGATCGGCGGGATCGCGCAGTTCCGCCGCGCACGCCGCGCAGAGGGCGATATCGGGTGAGGCGAGGGTCCGGCCGCCGCCACCGGTGGTGTCGGCGATCCGGAATCCGGTGCCGCCGCGGACCGGGAGTTCGGACCGCTCGACCGATTCGACCACCGCCAGCGGCGGCGGGGACAGTGTCAGGCGCCGCTCGAACTCGTCCAGATCGCCCGGGGCCCCTTCTGTTTCGACGATGACGCCGCCGCTGTCGTTGGACACCCGGCCGCTCAGCGACAACTCGGCCGCAGTGGTATAGACGAACGGACGGAACCCGACGCCCTGCACCACACCGCGCACCACGAACCTGCGTCGCGCCCGACCGGCGGTCACGGCTGCTCACCGCTGCCGAGCATGCGCAACCCGGCCATCGCCTCGGCCGCGCCGGCCTCGTCGGTCTTCTCGACCACGAACCCCATATGGATGATCACCCAATCGCCGGGACGGGCCGGATCGTCCTCCAGCAGGCCGATGTTCACCCGCCGTTTCTCACCGGACACATCCACCAGGGCGATCTGGCGGTGGTAGCCGTCGGGGATCTCGACGACCCGGCCGGGAATGCCGAGGCACATGGTCACACCTCCTGAGGTGAGCGGAGCAGGTCGGCGACCACGCGGCGCACCGCACCGACGGCCGCGTCCACGGCGGCGGCGACCGGGACGGACAGACCGAGCCGCTCGTCCACCGATTCGATCTGGCATCCGACGACCACGGCCGGCGGCACCGCACCTCCCAGGGCGCGGACAGCGGCGAACACCGCCGCCGGATCCATCGCGTGGGCGTCCAGTCCGGCGGCGACGTCGGCGTCGGGTTCGACGCGCAGGATCTCGACTCGCCCCGGCGTCCCGCGGTCGGGCACCGCGTCGACCAGGACCAGCGCGTCCCATCCGTCGAGCAGGTCGTAGGCCAGGTGCGTACCGCGGATGCCGTAGTCGACCACCCGCACACGCGGCTCCTTGTCGTAGCGCACCCGGCGCACTACCTCGGAGCCGAATCCGTCGTCGCCGAGGAAGATATTGCCGATCCCGGCCACCAGCACCCGATCCGGCATCTCACATGTGGCGGATCTTGAGGTACCGGCGCACGTCCGGAACCGATCGGATGCCGATATACACGCCGATCGCCGCCGCCACCGCGGCGACACCGGTCGCGATCATTCCCACGGTTGCCATAGCGGGCCTTCCTTTCCGTTGTCCTCCGGTTGCCGAGCCCGGCGACCGGCGATAATGACCGTCGGCTCATCCCTCCCCTTCGGTCGGCGACGTCGCTCCACCGACATTCGCGTCGTCGACCGTGCCGGTCGCTGTCTCCGCCGGTTCGTTCGCGGCCGGCTTGCGGTCGTCGTAGGGTGGGGTCGGCGGTTCGCTGCCGGGGGCCGGCTCCGAGGTGAACTCGGCCTCTCGCTCGGCGGCGGTGCCGTGGGCGGAGGTCGTCTCTTCGTGTTCGAGATCGCCCGCTTCGCGGTCGGTGGGACCCGCGGCCGGGGTATCCGCGCCGGTATCGCGCGAGCCCGGCTCGCCGCGTGCCTCCTGTGGTTCTTCGCTTCGGTCCTGCACGATGTCTCCTTTCAGTTCTCGGCACTGTCGAGCGGCTCCAGTTCGTCGGGCGCGAAATAGAGGTAGCGGCCGAACCATTCGTGCATATCGGCCGCCGGATCGTCGTCCAGTACGACACCGACGTGCGCCTGCCCGTCCACGTCCTGGTGCACCGAGACGACACGCGCGGGTTTTCCGTCGACGAACAGATCCTGGGCGTCGGCCCGCCGGGAGGGATGCAGGCGGACCCGGCTGCCTCTGCGCACCAGCACACCCGCCACCGGCACCGCGTCGGCGTCCGGACGCACGGCACCGTCGGCCGACGGGTCCCACCAGTCGATCCCCTCGGGAACCTCGGGAACCAGTCCCGGGCGCGCGGGCCGCGGCTCCCGCAGCGCGCCGTGCAGCTGCCGCATCGCTTCCGGCGATATGGCGTCACAGCGGTCGATGATCTCGCCCGCACGTGGGTCTGTCGCGCGCGCCTGCGCCTTCTCCTCATCGGTCATGGTCATCACCCGCAGGGTGAGGATCTCGTCGATCTCGGTGGAATCGAACAGCGCTCCCTCGCTCTGTTCCGCGATCTCCGGGTGGTCGTACAGGATGATCGGCGAGATCAGCAGCAGACTGTGGTCGCCGGGCGGGCCTGCCAGCACGGGGAAGCACCGATGCTGCGCACACCGCTCGACCGCGGCCGCGGCGTCCGGTGACGGTTCCAGCGAGGAAACGAACTGTCCTCCGATGAGTTCCACGATGACGTGCGCGCCGATCAACGAGCGGGCGATGGCGTCCGGCTTGCCGGACGCGGGCGCGCCCACATTGCGGACCTCGACCGCGAGCCGCAGGAATTGGCCGTCGGGCTCCACCGCGAGTTCCAGTTCGGCCGCGAGCGACTGCCGGGTCCGCACCAGCGCCCCGACCGCCTGCCCCGAAGCGTCGGCGATTTCCTCGGTATCGGCGCCACCGGGCACCGTCAGTGGGTGAACCAGGGACCCGGGCCCCACCGGACCGACGACGACCTCCCGTACCACGGCCTCGTCCCAGGACAGCCACGATCGGCCGCCAACGGACAGTTCGTCGCGCGGCGTGCCGTCGCCGTCCACCACCTGCCGCCGCTGGAGCTGGAGGAAGCGGATCGTCCACGTCAGCACCGGCTCCCTGCCCGGATCGAGCAAGAATCGGGCCGATAGGGACGGCTCCTCGCCGATCCCGGCCGCGGCGGCACCGTCGGGCCCCAGCACTCCGAACTGCCAGCGCGCCTGGTTCTTGCGCGAATTGGATCGATAGGGATAGAGCAGATAGCCCTCATAGAGCACCGCGTCGGCGACGGCGCGTGCCCGGGCGAGCGGCTCGGCGTTCACGGCAGTTCCTCGGTACGAGCCAGGAGCCGGGTCACCGCGTCGTCGAATCCGAGCAGGCCGTGGTCGGATTTGTAGGCGGTCAGGGCCTCGAGAGTGTCCCGGTGCAGGCGCAGCCAGCCGGTATTCGGGAAATGCGCGGCCATCAGGTCGCGCCATACCGAAACGGGCATATCGAAGGAGTCCTCCCGGTCCCAGGGGATCTGCTGGATTGCGAATCCGCTGCTGCCCTTGATGAAGACGGTGCCGCTGAACAGGAAGATCAACGGCGCCGCGCCGTCGCGTAACGCGTGCAGATACTTCGATCCGGTCACTTCGAAGTCGTAGGTGCACGGCATCGGCAGATCCACCTCGGCACCTCCGGAGAACCCGGGAACCATGGTGGCGCAGTGCATCCAGAGGAACGACCGTTGCGTATCGCGCCAGCGGTCGCGGGCACCGAAAAGATCGGTCAGCCCCGCGCCCTCCTCGTCGGAGTAGCGGCGGCGAGACGGCTGGATACGCACTTGCGCGCGCAGGGCGATCGCGTGCACAGGCTCCTCCGCGAGCGAGGCGATACCCACCCGCGCGGACAGGATCGGCGCGACCGCGTACGGTTCCGGCTTGATCTCGAGGACGGCGAACGTCGTCGAGTGGACGGGACTCATACCGCACCGACCGACCGCGCGCGGTCGGAGACCGTGGCGAAGAACTCGTCCAGATAGCGGCGCACATCCTGGCCGCCGTCGAAGCCACGCCACAGCAACCGCATCCGGCCGACGAATTCGTAACACGCGTCGATCGGCAGCAGGAGACAACTCGCGGCCGTGGTCCCGCGCTCGGGGATCCGGATCAGCAGGGCTTCGACATCGGCGCTGAGGGTGTCCAGTCCCGGGTGTCGCTCCAGGATCGTGCTCCATTGCGCCAAGGGCAGTTCCGATTCGGTCGCTCCCGCGGGTCCCGGATAGAACGCCACGGTCCTGCCCAGCGCGGAGTTGCGGAAGAAGAAGGCGAGCCCCACCGGTATCTCCAGTGCGTCCCACTCTCCCTGGCTGATCGTGAAACCGGGAAAGGCGAGATACCGATCCGGCACCGCCCGGTACCGCAGGGCCGCCTGCTGATCCACGAACAGCAGATAACAGCCACGACATACACACATCAGCTGCCGGCCTTCGATGTTCACGACGTGCTGGTGTTCGGCGGCGATCGGTTCGGCACACATCTCGCACCGTTCGCCCAGCCGCGGCGCGGGCGGGCCCTCGGCGGTGATCCGCTGCAGCACTCGGAACGGTGTGTTCAACCGCCCACCCCCACCGGTACGGCCACCGACAGTTCACCGGAGCGCACGAGAACCGGGAGCGGTTCGAGGTGCCCGTCACCGTCGACACGCGCGCCGGCCCCTACGACGTCGAAATGCGCGCGACAGGTCGGGCAGCGCAGTACCGCGTCGCCGACCGGGAATCCGGCCCGACGGTGCAGGGCGGCACCCGCGAGCGAATGCGCACAGACCGGGCAGTGATCTCGATAGGCGAACAGCTGCTCGCCGACCCGGCAGGCCAGCACCGTGAGCCCGGCGACGGTGAACCCGCCCACTTCGCCGGGAGCCAGGTCGCCCAGTTCGGGGACCGCCACCCAACTGCCGGACCCGTGGTCACTCGGCCGGACCCGCGAGAACAGCGAGTCGGCGGAGATGAGGTCCGCCGACTCCGTCTGCGCGGCGACGACTTCGATCGCCTCGATCTCCGGTGCCGCCGCGCGCACCGCGTCCTCCACGGCCAGCTCCAACGTCACCGACGAGGACGGGCAGCTGCGGCAGCTCCCGGCCAATTCCAGACGCACCACGCCGTCGACGATCTCGACCAGGCCGACGTCCCCGCCGTGCGAACCCAGGTAGGGCCGCACGCTGTCCAGCGCCGCCCCTACCCTGGCCTCCACGTCGTGCGGGTGCAGCCCGTGTACGAGCAGCAGGCTCGCCAGCAGGTCGTCGCGAACCAGGTGTTCGAGTGCCCCCGTATCGAGCAACTCGACCACCCTGGCCAGCCCCGCGCCGTACAGCTCGACGACCTCGCGCACCAGCTGCTCGGCGCGCTCGCGGGCCAAGGCGCCGCCCGCCGAGCTCGCCTCCAACAGCGTCTCTATCCGATCGCCCGCCTCGCGCCATCGGCGATCGTCAGGTCTTGCGTGGTCCTGTTGTTCCGGGCGACCGTTCACCGTCACCCTCCCGTCGCCGGTACGGATACGGACTCACTCCGGGGTGTTCGTCTGCGTCGGTGAGTGCAGTTTCTGCAGGGTCTTGCCCTTGCCGAGGTACATGTGCACACCGCACGGCAGGCAGGGGTCGAAACTGCGCACCGTGCGCATGATGTCGATGCCCTTGAAATGCTCGCGGTCGTTCTCCTCGAAGATCGGCTGTCCCTGCACCGCGTCCTCGTACGGGCCCGGCGTGCCGTAGCCGTCTCGTGGACTGGCGTTCCACGGCGTCGGCGGATACGGGTGATAATTCGCGATCTTCCCGTCCCGGATCACCATGTGGTGCGACAGCACCCCGCGCACCGCCTCGGTGAAGCCGCAGCCGATGCCCTCCTCGGGCACCTCGAACTTCTCCCAGGTCTTGGTGTGGCCGGCCCGGATCTCCGCGAGCGCCTTTTCCGCGAAGTGCAGCGCGCAGGCCGCCGCGTACGCCTGGAAATAGGTGCGGGCCCGATTGCGTTCGATGGTGTTGCTGCCCTGAGCAGGGATCTTCCATTCCAGCGTGACCGGACCCAGCAGCGCGGTCTTGGGCAGGTTGATCTGCACGCTGTGGCCTGTCGACTTCACGTAGCCGATATCGACAAGGTTCGCCAGCGCCGTCGACCACAGGCGCGCCAGCGGTCCACCACCGGTGTCCAGGGCGAGGTGGTCGCTGCCGTCGAACCAGCGTGGCGACATCACCCAGCTGTACTTGTCGTCCAGGTCGCGCTTCTGCGGCCTCGGATTGGTGTGCTGATTCCAGGGATGGCGCCGGTCCACCGGATTGCCCAGCGGATCGGTCTTCACGAACATCTCCTGATCGGTCCAGTCCTCGTAGTACGAACTGCCCAGCAGGATCCGGAGACCCAGGTTGATATCGACCAGTGACGTGGTGACCAGCTTGCCGTCCACCACGACGCCCGGGGTGACGAACATCTTGCGACCCCAGTCCTCCATATCCTTGTACGCGAAGTTGCAGAACTCGGGGTCCTGGAACGAACCCCAGCAGCCCAGCAGAGTGCGCCGCAGGCCGACCTGGTCGTAACCGGGTAAGGCCTCGTAGAAGAAGTCGAACAGGTCGTCGTGCATCGGCACGACCTTCTTCATGAACTCGACGTAGCGCATGAGCCTGGTCATGTAGTCGGTCATCAGCTGGACCGTCGCCACTGTGCCGGGGCCACCGGGGTACAGCGTCGACGGGTGCACATGTCTGCCCTCCATCAGGCAGAACATCTCCCGGGTGTACCGGCTCACCTGCAGCGCCTCCCGGTAGAACTCCCCGGTGAACGGGTTGAGGGCGCGCATGATGTCGGCGATCTTGCGGTAGCCGTGCGCCTCGAAATGCGGCGCCTCGGTCCGCTCGGCCAGGGCGAGCACCCCGGGATTGGTCTCGGCGACCATTTTCTCGCAGAAATCCACACCGACCAGGTTCTCCTGGAAGATGTTGTGGTCGAACATGTACTCGGCCGCCTCACCGAGGTTGACGATCCACTCGCCCAGGTGCGGCGGCTGCACTCCGTAGGCCATGTTCTGGCAGTAACAGGAGCAGGTCGCGTGGTTGTCGCCGCAGATACCGCAGATGCGGCTGGTGATGAAGTGGGCGTCGCGCGGATCCTTGCCCCGCATGAAAACGGAGTAGCCGCGGAAGATGGAGGAGGTGCTGTGGCACTCGACCACTTCGTTGTTGTCGAAGTCGATCTTGGTATAGATACCGAGGCTGCCGACGATGCGGGTGATCGGGTCCCATGCCATCTCGACAAGGCGGTCCGGCTCGATCGTCCGATGCGAGGGCTCCGGAATAATCTGAGTCATGGGAGCTCCTTCGGGGCGGGTTCATGGGTTCCACAGAGGCCGGCGCGAAGGCGGAGGTATCGCATCATCGGAGATCCTCCTACCAGGTTCGGGTCGCGCCGGTTTCGAGCTTTGCGCCTCTGTGCCGCCAGCTCGGCTCTTTGTCGACGGTGCGACCGGTGATGTGCCGCAGGCTGCGGACCACCGAGCCATAGATGCCCGAGGCGGTCGACGAGAGCTTTCCGCCGGGCGGTTCGTCCATGAACGGCATGAATTTGTCGGGGAAGCCGGGCATTGTGCAGCCGATGCAGATGCCGCCCACGTTCGGGCAGCCGCCCACACCGTTGATCCACCCGCGCTTGGGCACGTTGCACTTGACCACCGGGCCCCAGCACCCCAGTTTCACAATGCATTTCGGCGAGCCGTACTCGGTGGCGAAATCGCCCTCCTCGTAATAACCCGCCCGGTCGCAGCCCTCGTGCACGGTCGCGCCGAACAGCCACTTGGGTCGCAGCGCCTCGTCGAGCGGAATCATCGGGGCCTGGCCGGTGGCCATGTAGAGCAGGTAGGTGAGCGTCTCCGACAGGTTGTCCGGGTGGATGGGACAGCCGGGGACACAGACGATCGGAATATCCGCCTTGCTCTTCCAACCCCAGCCGAGATAGTCGGGCACCCCCATCGCTCCGGTCGGATTGCCCGCCATCGCGTGGATTCCGCCGTAGGTCGCGCAGGTACCGACCGCCACTATGGCGGTCGCCTTCGGGGCGAGACGATCCAGCCATTCACTGGTCGTCAGCGGCTGACCGGTGGCCGGGTCGTTACCGAACCCGCACCAATAGCCTTCCTCGTGCAACTGCTCGTTCGGTATCGACCCCTCGACCACCAGGACGAATGGCTCGAGCTCACCGCGGTCCGCGCGGAAGAACCATTCGAGGAAGTCGTCGGCTCCCCCGTTGGGACCGCATTCGAAATCGATGAGCGGCCAGTGCACCGCGACTTGAGGTAGACCGGGTAGAGCGCCGAGGGCTATTTCTTCGATACTGGGCTGGGTGGCGGCGGTCAACGCCACCGAATCGCCATCGCAACTGAGACCGGCATTGATCCAGAGCACGTGGATCAAGGTCTCTTCAGCTCGGACCGCTTCCTGAGTTGGCATATGCTGCCACCTTCCGGAGTCGAAGCGGGGGCTGGCCGGTCCGGCTCGCATTCCACGTATTTGTGACGCCGATCACAACAGTCTAGACGGGGCCCGCTACACCCTCAAGGCTCACCGGGACCGCCCGACGCTGCTCGGCCAACCACTCGTACCAGCGCTCGAGCCCCTCACCAGCAGTGACCGAGATCGGGAGAATGTCCACACCGGGGTTCACCGCATGCGCGTACGCGGCACAGGCGTCGAGGTCGAAATCGACATAGGGCAGCAGATCGATCTTGTTCACGATCACCAGACCCGCCGCCGCGAACATATGCGGGTACTTCAGGGGCTTATCGGTCCCCTCGGTCACCGAGATCATCACGACCTTCCGGGCCTCGCCGAGATCGAACAGCGCCGGGCAGACCAGATTGCCGACGTTCTCGATGAACAGCAGGCTGCCGCGGTCGGGATCCAGGGCGGTCAGTGCCCGCTGCGTCATCTCCGCGTCCAGATGGCAGCCCGCACCGGTATTGACCTGCACCGCCCGCGCTCCGGTCGCGGCGATCCGCTCGGCGTCCCGCACGGTCTCCTGATCACCCTCGATCACGGCGATCGGGGTGTCGGGCAACGCTCGAATCGTCCGCTCCAGCAACGTGGTCTTGCCCGCTCCCGGCGAACTCGTCAGGTTGAGCGCCACGATGCCGCGCCCCTGCAACCACTCCCGATTGTGCTGGGCGAGGTGGTCGTTCTTGGCCAGCACCTTCTGTTCGAGCGAGACGGTGTCGGTCAGTGGCGGATGGGCGTGCGTGGTGCCGTCGTCGTGCCGATGCTCGTGTTCGGGTCCGTGCGCGTGCGCCGCCGGCTGATCCCGGCCGTGCCCGTGCCCCGCGCCGGGCGAATCATCGCGCCCGACCGTGATCACGCCTACCGTGTCGTTCCCGCATCCGCAGGTTGCGCACATTCTCGGCTCACTTCCATCGACCGGATCCGCAGTTCCCGACCCGCCCGCACCTCTACGTCGGCACTGCCGCACGCGCAGATCAGGAGCAGATCGGTGACGATGAAGTCCGCACCGCAGCTGCGGCACTGCGCAGCGCCCGGCACGCACCGGATATCCAGGTTCGCACCCTCCGCGACGGTGTCCTCGGCGGCGAGCTCGAAACAGAACCGCATCGCCTCGGGAACCACCGCTGTCAGGGCACCCACCTCGACGGTGACGCTGTAGACCCGCCGTCCCGCCGCATGCTCGCAGACGGCGTCGACGACACTCTGCGTGATGGCAAGTTCGTGCATCGCCTTCCCCACTCGTCGAGGGATACCTGGATGCTACCCCCGATGCCCATTCGCTATCACCCCTTCTCACAGTCCCCGTTTACGGGCGTCCGACAACTCGCTGGGCATCGAAACGACCAGGAGGAGCGCCGACGGGTGCCCCGACGCGCGCCCCGGGTCGCGACCGGGCGGAGCAGAAACACCCGGCAAGCCCGACGGCCGCACCGCGGCCGCGACAACGCATCGGAGAGGTCGGTCCGGCCGGTGACGACCGCAGTGAAGGCCCCGCCGTTCACCGCTCCCCGAAACAGGCCGGGACGCGGCAGAATTCGCGACCGCACAGGGTTCCGGATCGGCCACCGAGTTCATCGCAGAGTTCGGCGAACGGCACGGAACAAGATTGTTTCGACGGGCAGGCCTCGAACCCATTCGGCACGTGGAGAATTGCTAGATTTCAGCCCACGGTCCGGCCCGCCTGCCGGATATACATTTCCATGATCAAATACTTCAGCGAGTTCCAATTATCGGCCGCGCCAACGATTCAGCGGACAACGTGCGCGATCCGGGGTAGAGATAATCGGGCGGTGCGCACCTCTCGGAATTACCTGATCAGAATCCTTCTTCACACCTGTTTTCGTCGACCCTACGAAAACTCGTTATAGACCGGTGATTCAAACAGCGATCCGGCATCGGCCGATCTGTCGAGTGACATAAACCCAGTTCAGGTAGGACAATCGAGGCACACGGGCAATGAGACGGCCCGCCGGATCCGATCCGGCGGGCCGTCCACACAGCGCTCCTGCGCCGATCTACAAGCTATTCGGCGGAAAGGCTCGACAGGTCACCGAAACCACTGAAGATGCTGCCGAAGGCACTCAGAATGCTGCCGAGGCTACCGAGATCCACTGAACCCATCGTTCCCACTCCTGTCGGTCTGCGTTTATCACGACACCTTTTGCGCCGCCGCCATCATTGGTAATTCCGTAATCTTAACGTGGCCATCCAGTTATCTGAACGTTACTTTATCGATTGATGAACGGAAGGTGAACTGCCTACCAGAATTAGGCGCAACCGGCCAAATCGGTAATAACACTGATGTGACTTCGGTCGATGCGGACAAGGCCGTTACATTCGATTTACGCAGGAATTCGCAAATGTGATATCGATCAAATTATCCGGCATGCATCGGCGAGCCATTCGCGGCGATGCGCGCGCCGGACTCCGGTCCGCGGACTTCGGCACCGAGTTCGACCTCGACGGCCGAGATCACCGTCGCGGCGTACCCACCGACCGGATCGCCTCGGTGACCGTGGCCGGCGCCATCATCGATATCGCCGTAGGTGTTCACCGCGCACAGCGCCCCGACGGCCCGATCGCCGCTCCGCGTATCCGAGCCCACCTGGCAAGCGTGCCGCCGGCCGCGCCAGTGCGCGGTGTACGCGCCCGAACCGGCGCCGATACGCCCTCGAAGGACCTACTCGCCGACGCAGGCAGCCGCGGCGGCATAGCCGCTCTCGGCAGTGGGCCACGCGGCCGGGTCCGCCCTGCCCGACTCGCGCAGAACGCCGCGGATCGAGACCGGGCGGATCAGTGTTGTCGCGCGGCCACGTCGGAGTCCAGGAGCGCGAGTGCTTCCAGAGCGAGATACAACTCGGCGGACTGGCGCGGATCGGTGGTGTCGCGGCCGGTCAGATCGCGGATCTTGCGCAGCCGGTAGCGCACCGTGTTGCGGTGGCAGTGCATGGCTTCGGCGACGGCCGCGGCCGAACCGCCGCACCGGTACCAGGCGTCGAGCGCCGCGATCAGATCGCCACGTTCGGCGTCGGCCAGCTCGAGAACGGGACCGAGGATCTGCGCGGCGGCCCGGCGACCGGCATCGGGGACCGCGATGAGCAGATGACCGACGGGTTCGTCGCCGAAACGAACCGTGGTGGCCGAGCCCGGACGCGCGGACCGCGCGGCCAGACGCGCTTCGGTCGACGCACCGGTGATGGCGTGCGGAGCCGAGAACGCGGTGCTGATGCCGATCCGTTCGGCGACGAACGACGAAAGAGCCGCCGCGGCACGGTCGATAGCCGCTGGCGACGCCGCCGACAACAACCCGATATGCGCATCGATCTGCGCGTCCCATACCGACCGGACACCGAGTTCCTGCAGCGTGGCGGTGAGTTTCACCGGCAACGGCGCGGTGGGTTCGGTATCGATCGCGACCACGGCGAAGGTGCCGCGCTCGGGAAAGCCCAGGGTGCGCAGCACCTCGAGCACCCGCGCCGGATTCCCGGAGTGATCGTCGAAAAGGGTCCGGACGAGTCGGCTCTGGACTTGGGCGTCGGAATGCGCGAGCAGGACCTCGGTCTCACGGTAGGACTCGACGGACGCGTCGGAATACAGGTCGATGAGTTCCCACAGCCGCGTGGCCAGATCGTGCAGTCGTGGGTCGCCCGGACCGGCCGACCGTACTGTCAGTTCTTCCCAGATGAGCCGGCCGCCCAGCCGGTAGGCGTGCAGCAGCGCGGCGACCGGGATGCCCTGTTCGGCTTTGAGGCGGCCCGCCGCGCGGGCGGGCTGCAGCCGCAGCGGATCGGTGCCGGCGAGCGCCCCGATCACCGAGGTCAGGTTCTCCCGGCAGGTGTGGTGCAGTTGCTCCTCGGTCAGCAGACCGGACCGACCGTAGGCGGGATCGGCGGCGGCGATCCGGGCGACCAGGACGTCGGTCAGCACTTCGAGGGCATCCGCGAGACCGGCGACCAGGGTCGACACCGACGATGGCGGCGTCACGGGCGCGGGTGAGCTCATACCGGAGCAGTCTAAGCGACCGGAGTGACCCACGCCACCACCCCTTTGTGCGCGGGCACAAAAATCCCCGGCGAGCACGCAACGGCCACACATTCCGATCGGTCGTGAGCACAGTCACACTCATCAGTGTTCGGATCACCGAATCTCAGCTACGGGAGTGTGCCCACGTGCAGACAGAACAGGCCGCCGCCGATACGGCCATCGATGCCGCCCTCACCGACCTCGCCGAAGGCGAGCGGAAATGGTCGCGATTGCCGCTGAGCGGCAGACGCGCCCTGCTCGATCGGATGCGCGAACTGACCGGGAAGCACGCGCAGGAGTGGGTCGACGCCGCGGTGCGCGTCAAGGGATTGGACCCCGCGTCGCCCCTGGTGGGCGAGGAATGGATATCCGGCCCGTACGTGCTGGCCGCCACCCTGGACGCGGTTTCGCGCACGCTGGAATCGCTGGAGCGGGGCGTCAGTCCGCTCGCGAAGGCGAAGTTCGGCGCCGCCGGGGATCGGGTGACCGTGCGGGCGCTGCCGTCGAACCTGTACGACGAACTGCTGCTGAGCGGGTTCAGCGCCGAGGTGTGGTTGCGTCGGGGGGTCAGCTCGGCCGCCGCGAAGGCCGGCGCGGGGCTCGCTCAGCTCGACCCCGCCCGCACCGGGGGCATCGGGGCGGTGCTCGGGGCGGGCAACATCACCTCGATCGCACCGCTGGACACCCTCTACGAGCTGATCGCGCACAACCGGGTGGTCGCACTCAAGCTGAACCCGATCACCGACCCGCTGCGACAGGTGTTCGAGAAGATCTTCGCCCCGTTGATCGACCTCGGAGTGGTGCGCATACTCACCGGCGGCGCCGAGGTCGGCGGACGTCTGGTCACGCACGAGCGGATCGCCCACGTGCACATGACCGGAAGCGCCGCCACCCACGACGCCATCGTCTGGGGGACGGGCCCCGACGCGGCCACCCGGAAGGCCGCCGGAGCACCGCTGCTCGACAAACCGATCAGCAGCGAACTCGGCGGTGTGTCACCGACGATCGTGCTGCCCGGCGCGTGGAGCACCGCGGATCTCGAGTTCCAGGCCGAACACATCGCGACCCAACGGCTGCACAACGGCGGCTACAACTGTGTCGCGGCACAAGCGGTGATCGTCTCGGCCGATTGGCCGCAGAAGGATCGTTTCCTCGCCGCGCTCACCGCGGCGCTCGAGCGGGCGCCGGGACGGCGTGCCTACTACCCGGGCAGCGACGACCGGGTGGCCGCGGCCGGCGCCACCTATCCGGACGCGCGGCGGCTCGGTGACCACGGCGGGCGGCTGCTGGTGACCGGCATCGACCCGGCAGCGAACGAGGAGCTGTTCTCGACCGAGTACTTCGCACCGGTGCTCGGAGTGGTGGAACTGCCCGGCAGCGCCGCCACCTTCGCCCGGGACGCGGTGGACACGGCCAACGAGAAACTCGTCGGCACTCTCGGCGCCAATATCGTCGCGCACCCGGACACGATCGCGGAGCTGGGCGCGGAATTCGACACGATGATCGAGCGGCTGCGTTACGGCACCGTCGCCGTCAACGCGTGGACCGCCGTCGGATACCTGACCCCCACCGCGAGCTGGGGCGCCTATCCGGGACACACGCTCGACGATGTGCAGAGCGGTATCGGCATCGTGCACAACGCCTGGTTGATCGACGGGGTCGAACGCACGGTCGTCCGCGGCCCGTTCCGTCCCGCGCCGCGTTCAGTACTGCACCGCGAATGGGCGCTCACGCCCAAACCGCCCTGGTTCGTCACCAACCGGACTGCCGCGCGGACGGGGCGGCTGCTGGCCGCTTTCGCCGCCGACCCGCGTTGGTCCCGCCTGCCCGCCCTCTTCGCATCCGCCCTCCGCGGCTGAATCACGTCTGGAGCACATACCGATGAATGCCGATGCCGCCACGCCGTCCACCGTCGACTATGTCGTCGTCGGTACAGGTTCGGCCGGCGCGGTCCTGGCCGCCCGGCTCAGCGAGAACCCCGCGAACCAGGTGGTCGCCCTCGAGGCCGGGCCCGAGGACAAGAACCGCTTCGCCCACATCCCGGCCGCCTTCTCCAAACTCTTCCAGAGCGACTGCGACTGGGGCTATCTGACCACCCCGCAGCCCGCGCTGGGCGACCGCCGGATCCTCTACCCACGCGGCAAGTTACTGGGCGGCTCCTCCTCGATGAACGCCATGATGTGGGTACGCGGGTTCGCCGCCGATTACGACGAATGGGCCGACGCCGCCGGCGACGCGTGGTCGTTCGCCGAAGTCGTGAAGTATTTCGAGAAGATCGAATCCGTCGAGGGTGCGCGCGAACCCGATGAGGGACGCACCGGTCCGCTGCGGATTTCGCGCCAGCGCAGCGCCAGTTCGTGGACACAGGACTTCCTGGCCGCCGTCGAGTACGCCGGTTTCAAGAACGAACGGGCCAATACCGCGCAGCCCGAGGGCTTCTGCGAGACGATGGTCACCCAACGGCGCGGCGCCCGGTGGAGCACCGCCGACGCCTACCTGAAGCCCGCGCGGCGCCGCAAGAATCTGACCGTCGTCACCGGTGCGCAGGCGAGCCGGGTGCTGTTCGAGGGCACCCGGGCCGTGGGGGTCGAATACCGCAGCGGAGACCGGGTCCGCACCGTGCGGGCCCGCAAGGAGGTCGTGCTCTGCGGCGGGGCGATCAACACACCGCAACTGCTCATGCTCTCCGGCATCGGGGACGAACAGCAGCTGCGCGCGCACGATATCCCGGTGCTGCGGCACAGCCGGGAGGTCGGCCGCAACCTCACCGATCACCTCGTCTCCCTCATCGGGTTCGGCGTCGATTCGGGCACCCTCTTCGACGCCGAGAAACCGCGCCAGCTCCTCGATTATCTGATCCGCCGCCGGGGCATGCTCACCTCCAACGTCGGGGAGGCCTACGGTTTCGTGCGCAGCCGTCCCGACCTCGAACTGCCCGATCTGGAGATCATCTTCGGACCGGCGCCCTTCTTCGACGAAGGAATCGGGATCGCCCCGGGGCACGCTGTCGCGCTCGGTCCGATCCTGCTGAAACCGCGTAGTCGTGGCACTGTCACCCTCGCCGCCGACCCCGCGGCCAAGGTGCTGGTCGACCCGAATTACCTGTCCGACAGCGAAGGCGCCGACCGCGCCGCCGTCCTCGAAGGCCTGCGCATCGCCCACCGGATCGCGAACACCCGGCCGCTCGGGCCCGCCCTCGGCGGTTTCCTACAGCCCAAACGGGAACTGGCCACGCTGGACGAAACTCTCGAGGACGCGCTGACCTGGCATTCGCATACCCTGTACCACCCGGTCGGCACCTGCCGGATGGGCACCGATTCCGACAGCGTCGTCACGCCGGAACTGAAGGTCCGCGGCGTCGACGGGCTGCGGGTGGCCGATGCCTCAGTGATGCCGAACATCATTCGCGGCCACACGCACGCGCCCGCGGTGGTGATCGGCGAGAAGGCCGCCGACCTGATCGCGGCCGCTGATCGCTAGCTCCGTACCGGGGTCGCCGCGCGGTCCGCGGTGTCGATGTTCCGTGGTCCGGGGCGGGCCGCCCGCCCCGGACCAGGGCTCCGGTCCAGCTCGGGACTACGGCACATCGACTTCAGGCGGAGAGCCCCGTCCACTGGGTGGCGGTGTAGGGATGCCCGCCCACGACGCCGTTCCAGCGGCTGATCGACAATGTCAGATTCGTCGGTGCGGGCGAACCCGGGTGGATGTAGCCGCCGTAGAGACAGGGCAGCCGCGGCTTGCCCCGATGCGACTCCGGCCGCGTATCGTCGTGAACCACTTGGATCTTCTCGGCGGACCACACCGCGTCCGGCCTGGTGGCGGTGCGGGTCTTGATGCTGAGGTCGGCGCAATCGAAATACGACATCACATAGTCGGAGCCGATTCGCTTGACTGAGAGCTCACCGAGAGCGTTCCCCGGAGCGAAGAGCGGGGTCGGCGCATGCCGGTCGGCCGGGTGCCAGCCCCATTTCCCGTCGATATGCGCCCAGTTCTGCTGGGCGCCGAATTCCCCGTCGAAGAAATCGGCCGGATCGTAGCGGAACAGCTGGATGTAGCCGCGATCGTGGCGGTAGTGGTGGCTGCCGTTCCAGCGTTTGGCGAAGATATAGAGGTAGCCGTCCGGATCGATACCGGCGAACGTCCACATTCCGTACGGGTTCCCGTCGATACCCAGCGCCTGCCCGGGCCAATGGTGGTCGAAGTCGGTCCAGCTGGCAGCGTGGTCGTCGGAGTAGGCGACGCCCGAGAACGCGGAACCGTCGACAGCGGAGTCGGGCCGGACCCGAGTGTGCACCGAGGTGTATTGGATGAAGGTGCGCCCGCCGATCTCGATCACGTCGTTCGGGATGCGTGAGATCTCGGTGACGCCGAACCCGTTGTCCGCGTGGTGTTCGTAGTCGAACAGCTGCCCGGCGCGGCCTCCGCCGGGCACCGGGCCGGTGAATTCGATCGGGACGGCGCCGGAGGGGTCGAAGGTGTCCTGTACCAGCAGCAGCGGGGAGCCGAGATATACCCCGGTCTGGTCCTGCCCGCGCCAGCAGTCACCCCACAGGTAGCCCCAAGTGCCTTCGTGGGCGCGGTGATACGGGATGCACAGATCGCCCGATCCGAGACCACAGGTGTTCGCGGAATCGGCAGGATCGTCGCACAGTAGGGTGCCGTTCTGGGGTAGCTGGTCGACTGTCGGCATCACCTCGAGGGTAGCCCGACGCCGGAGACGCCCCCTTACGATCGTGGCGTGGAGATTCTCGAGGCGGTAGCGAGCCGGCGATCCATTCGTACCTTCACCGACCGCCCCGTGGCGCGCGACGTACTGAACAGGGTGCTGACCGCGGCCGCGCGCACACCGTCGGGCGGCAATCTGCAGCCGTGGCATATCTACGTTCTGACCGGTGACCGACTACAGGAATTGAAGAAGCGAATCGCCGACCGGGTGGCCGTCGGCGACGGCGGCGACGAGCCCGAGTTCGCGTGCTACCCGCCGCAACTCGGCTCGCCGTACCGGGAACGCCTCGCGGATATGGGATCTCGCCGCTACGGTGCACTCGGAATCGCCCGGGACGACACCGAGTCGCGGGCTCGGGCCCGCGCCGAGAACTGGAACTGTTTCGGTGCTTCCACCGCGCTGTTCTGTTATCTGGACCGCGATGTGCCCCCGCCGCAGTGGGCGGACGCGGGCATGTACCTGCAGACCGTGATGCTGTTGCTGCGGTCCGAAGGACTGCACAGCTGCACGCAGATCGCGTGGGCGGAATACCATCGCACGGTCGATCGGGTGATCGCACCGCCGGTGCGGCGAATGTTGTTCTGCGGTATGTCCATCGGCTTCGCCGACCCCGCCGCCACGCACCCGTACCTGCCCAGAGCTCCGCTGGCCGAGACCGTGACGTTCCTGGACTGAATCGTCGTCGCGGACCTCGGCGCCCGCCCGTCCGACCGCATCGGTCAGGGACGGGCCGGCGCGGAGTTCACACCGTGAACGTCATTCCACCGCCTCAACCCAGGTGCGCGGAGAGCAGCCAGGCCGGAACCGATTTGCGTCCGTTCGGCTCGTCGCGCAAACCCTGGAACGGGATCATGGGAACCTCCGCGGACTCCGCGTCGCGGGCGGGTAGCACGGCATGGATCCGGGACGGTTCTATCTCGTCGATCACCCAGTACTTCGCGACCGCGTCACGCAGTTCGTCGGCGGTGACCGGTGCGGGCCCCGGTCCGGGGATCTCCGGCAGCGCCGCCCGGTCGAAGACCAGGGCGAAATAGGAGGCTCCCGGCGCGGCGGCCCGCGCGATCGAGCGCAGGTAGCCGTCCCGGGAATCGACCGGGATCGAATGGAACAGCGTGCTGTCCACGACGGTGCCGAACCGTCCGTCGTAGCCGGTGAACGAGCTGATGTCGGCGACCTCGAACGAGGCGTTGTCCAGTCCGCGCCGGGCGGCCTCGCCGCGGGCCGACTCGATCGCCGTCGGCGCGAGGTCCAGCCCCACAGTGGTGAAACCGCGTGCGGCGAGATGCAGAGAGATCGCGCCTTCGCCGCATCCGGCATCGAGGACATCGCCGTGGAACCTGCCCTGCTCGATCAGCGCCGCGAGGGCGGGCTGCGGTTCCCCGATGCTCCACGGTGGCGCGACACCCGGCCCCAAGGGGCCGCCGTCGCCCCGGTAGACGGCTTCGAACTCGAACTCATCCGGTGTGGTCATTCCCCACGATTATCAGCCGGATCAGCACATGTACATGTAACCGACCAGCCGAAAGACACCCGGTCCGGGCGACCACGCAGTTGTTCGCTGTGAGCGCAATCACCATCGACGATATCAGCGGTAATCTTGTAATTAAGTAATTCCGCACCAGGCGAGAAGGTGAAATCCATGAGACACGGACATCGAGGACGTGGGTTCGGACGACCGGGCGGCTGGCAGCAGGCCGACCTGCCCGGGACCGAGGATGTGCCGGACTGGTTCGCGGGCAGGCTGCCCAGTGACTGGTTCACCGGCCGTCCCGTCATCGAGATCGATCGGGACGAGATCGTGGTGATCGGCGAACTACCCCTCCCGGAACCGGAGGCCGCCGACGACCAGGACAGCTCCGGGACGCCGGAGGACGGTCCGACCCGCACGGTCCCCACCGCGACCAAGGAGGGCGCGGTCTCCCGCTTCCGGGAAACCACCCGGGGCGCACGCATGCAGATCGCCGATGAAGCCCAGCAGCGCTACGGCCGCAGCGTAGCCTGGGGCGTCTCGGTCGGCGGCGACCGAATCCTGTTCACCCACCTGGCCGTGCCGGTGATGACCCGGCTGCGCCAGCCGGAACGCAAAGTACTCGACACCCTCGTCGACGCCGGCGTAGCACGTTCCCGGGCCGACGCCCTGGCCTGGACGGTGAAACTGGCCGGCCAGCACGCGGAATCGTGGCTGGAGGAATTGCGCGGGGCGATGCGCAAGGTCGAAGATCTGCGGGCCGAAGGCCCGAAGGGGGCGTAGTCCCCGGCGGCGAGGTGGGATTCCGCTACTCGGGCGGGGGCTGTCTCTGTAGCCATTGCCGGTACGTTTCGTGCCGGAACTGGTAGGCGGTGCCGTTCACTCGTAGCAACCCGCTGCGACGAGACCAGTCCAGGAAGACGGTGGGCCGAGCCGGAAACGCCTTGGTGAACCGGAAGACAAGGGTCGCGATGAAAAACCGTCCAGCCATCCTTCCGACCAGGGGAACTATTGTGAGCGCGACCATGAGTCCGAGCACGAGCCCGATCGTGAGCGCGTCCCCGGACGTGAGTCCGAGTACGACCGCGGATATTCCCCCGGCCGCGAGCCCGGACGTGAGCGCCGCGACTCCTCCGAAACGGATCGCGTCATAGCTTTCGTCGCGAATCAGCCTCGTCTCATCCTCCACCTGGCGCGCGGTGCCCAGTCCGAAACCGGCCGCGAGCCCACCGGCGAGTCCCACGATGAGCCCGGACTCGAGTACGAGCACGTGCGCGATCCCGATATCGACCCCGGCCATGACCCCGATAACAGGCGTTAACCCGAGCCAGAGCACGACCATCAGCCCCGACACGAACCCCACCACGAGCGCGTTTTGCCATGTGGATTCCTCGGGCGCACGCCGTTTTATATACCTCGGATCTGGAGGAGACTCGTCGTCCATCGCGACCATGAGCGCGATGCCGAGCGCGAGGATCAGCCCACCCGCAACCCAGCCCGCGACTCCGGATGGGCCCGAGCCCCTGAACCAGGCCGCGATCCAAATCGGGATCTCGGTCGTGAACCTGGCCGTAAGCCCGGACGCATTCACGAACAAGAACATGATCGTGGCAGGGATCATCACGATGGCAGCGACGGTGAGTCCGTGCAGGATGCGGCATCGGCTGCTGCCCGCGATTTCCCAGATCTCGTCGAGCCGGATGGCAGTACCGTCACGGCCGGTGTTGCGGCGGTTTTCGAGGCACCGGGCCAGTGACTGCATCCAGGCGCGGATATTGTCACCGGTGTACTCGCTATATTCGTTCTTCAGTTCGAGTTCGTGAATCGCAGCGGGGATCTGGGCGGCGAACAGGAGATCCTTGACGGCGTCGGCGGTGGTGCAGCTGCGCAGCCGATCGGCGGTGCCGGGGTCATGACGCAGGGCGGTAACGGCGAGGCCGAGCATCCAGGGGGTGTTCAACGCAGTCGCCAGCGGCCCGTCCGGCTCGTTGGTGACGCGGGTAGCGACCTGGGACCAGATCTCGCGGGTTGTCTCGGTGGCCCGCCGGGACTTACGGGTGAGGTGGCCACTGATCAGTTTGTCGGTTACTGATTGCAGGGTGACAATCGCGGCGCCGAACAGCCCCTTTTCCGTAGTCTCGAGTGACAGCGTCGTGAACTCGTCGGCGCGGCAGACGACAACGACCGGCTCGTTACACCAGGCCCCGTTGAGATGGTTCAGCAGCGCGCTGCCCCGCGATGCCTGACTCTCAGGAGTATCCATTTCGTCGAGACCGTCGATCACGGGCAGAATCCACCCGTCCTCGATCAACTTTTGTGCCATCTTCGGTCGCAGGTGCGGGTAGTCGTAGCAGAGCCTGGTGGCCAGCCAGTCGGAGAAAGCCTTCGTGCCGTCCCACCCCGCGGCGTTTACTCGCACAGGGAACGGTCGCTCGACGCGTTTCGCATCCGCTGACCCCGGGGATCGTTCCAGTAGTTGCAGCACCAGGAGATTCGCGGCGACGGTCTTGCCGCTACCCGCGTCACCTAGCACCAGCAGACGACGCGGTAGGTCGAGCGACTCGTAACGGCTCGCGATAGCGCACACATCGCTTTCATAGATCTCCATACCGGTCTTTGATGGAGAACTGACCTCGATTGCGACGGGCAAAAGGTCTCCCCGACCGCTGCGCAGATCCCGGCGCAACCGACTTTCCTTGCTGAACACCCTTCCGGCCAGGTCCTCGGCTGCCGCCGTGACCGACGCTGTGTCCGTAGGGGGTCTCCACCACCGCCACAAGGACGTCCCCCAATTGGCCGCCGTCACACCCGCCCGCACGACCGCCCCCTCGGTACCCGTCACACCAAACAGTTTGCCAGCCAATGCATGTCGGCACACTGTGATCGAACAACTGGACCGATCGACATGACGAGAAGCCCAGGTAAGCCGGGAGTCGCCGGATTGTCGATGCCCAGGCCTCGGCGGATGTGCGCAAACGCAGCCAGGGGACAAGGTGATCGATTCACTCCTCGACCTACTGGAGGCGAATGTCCGATCCACCAGCCCCTATGCCGCCCCATCCCACCGCCTCACCAGCGATCGAGCTCAGCGTCCTGCACGGCGGCGACGAAGCTGTCCCACTCGCGCGGCGTGAAGATCAGTGCCGGTTCCTCCGGATTCTTGGAGTCGCGAACACCGACTCCGTCCCCACCCAAGTGCGCGACCTCCACGCAGTCCTTGGCACCGGTGCTGTAGCTGCTCTTGAACCAGCCCTCGGCGGATAGGTCACTGTTCACGCTCATACTCCTCTGCGATCTCCCGAACCAGGGCCCGGCTACCGATCTCGTCCAGGGCCCGTCGCCTGATCCGACCTCGAGCTGTCCGACCAACGGGTCGAAGAATCCGGTTAGGAAACCAGACGCTCCAAGTCCTCGAATACCTGACACCGGCTCCGGCGGCGACCGGACCGTAGACCGCCGACAACCTAGCCCCCGGCGCGGCGCACGGCTTCTCCGGCGTTTCACACCGGGCCGGCCCATCCGGTCGACCTCGACCCGTGCTCCGTTCCCGGAGCACCTACCGGGCGTTCAGCGCGGCCCATCCTTGCGGCGGATTTCATCGGCACGGGCGCGCAGGGCGCCGCCGACGAGTTCCCGGCCTTCGGCTACCAGGTCGAGCACCTCCCAGGAGGCCTTACGGGCGGCGCCGCCGAGGATATCGGCGATCGCCCCGCCGCGCCTGCGCGCCGCGGACACCAGCTCCTGGGTCAGTTCATTCGTGTGTGCCATGTACTTTCGAAAGCTCCTCAGTGAACAGGTGTGATCCGAATGTGAAGATCATAATAGACCTGCACGTCTCCACTCCTGGAAGATCAATCAGGATTGAGAGTACATGTGTGCTCCGAGTTTGAATACAGTCGTCCGGAACACGATGACCCGGCACGCTCGGATGCACCCGCGGGTCGATCCCTGGGCGGCGCGGTGGTCAGCGCGCCGCTTCCTGGACAACGTCGGCCAATTCGTCGTCGAGCCCGACCCGCACCAGCGCCGCGGCGAAGTCGGCGGCGCTGTCGCCGGGTACCAGGCGCGCGAGCTCAGCGGGGTCGGTGGGGAGGTCGATGCGTTGCGCGCCCCGCACTGCGCGCTCGTCGAAATAGGGACGCACCCAGGTCCACACCTCCTGGACCTCACGCAGAAAGATATCGCTGCCGGTCGGGCCGATCCCCTTGAACTGCTGGATCAGATCGGCGGCGCGTCCGGTGTCGCGGTCGGCCTCCTCCGCAAGTTTGCGCAGGTCGCCGTCGTATTTGTCGAGCACCGTGGTAGCTGCCGCACCGAGTTGGGTGGCCGTGCTCTCGTCGTAGCGACGGTAGTGGCCGCGTCCGAGCGCGTCGACCAACTCCTGCCAGTCCGCGTCGGCGACCTTCCGCGGGGTCCGGTAGCCGCTGTCCACCAGTTCCGTCGTCGCGGCGATCGCGAGATCCGCCGATATGCGGGCGCTGAGCAGATCGGTCAGCATCAGCAACTGGAACAGCGGGGCCGGTTTGTCGGCGAGCCGGATACCCGCTTCGGCGGCATAGGTGCTGCCCGCCCGGTCGAGCAGTGCGTGCACTGTCTTTCGCTGGCTCATCGCGCCTCCCTTCTCGTCGGCGCATACCCGGCGCGGACCGGTTCACACCGCCGAACGAGCCGTGACCGTGCGGCTCGCGGCCCCGGCTCGCGGCCCCCGGCTCGCGGCCCCCGGCTCGCGGCCCCCGGCTCGCGGCCCCCGGCTCGCGGCTCGCGGCTCGCTAGGCTGTCCCGTCGTCCGTGCGTTCCGGTTCGGTGGCGGCATCCAACCAGCTCGTGTCCATCCCGGCCGTGCTCCCCGGGTACGCCGCGGCCGCCGCCTGCAATATCATCGCCGCGGCGGCCGCCCCCGGATCGAGGACACCGCGCGCCACCTCACCCACATAACTCGCACGCCCGCGTTTGGCCACCAGTTCTACCGTGCTCGCCGCGCCGCGCACGCCCGCCGCGGCGGTCGCCTCGAGTGCCGTGGCCGGTTCCGCGCCGCCTGCGGCGAGATCGGCGAGCGTCGCGGCGGCCGGCGCCAGCGCGTCGACCATCGTCTTGTGCCCGACCTCGGCCTTGCCGTACTTCTGCACCGTCGCGAGCCCGGCGGCGAGGCCGGCGGACAGCTCGGTCAAGGTGGGCTCCGAACCGGCTGCGCAGCGGGACAATTCGCGGAAGAACATCCCGAACAGGGGTCCGCTCGTCCCGCCGGTACCGAGAAAACCCCGAGATACCGCGGTCAGCCGGCCCGCGTAGTCCCGGGGCTGCTCGGTCTCGATGCCCGCGCGCGCCCGCCGCAGAGCCGCGGCGATATTCGCACCGAAATCGCCGTCGCCCGCGCGCCGGTCGAGGTCGGCCAGGACTTCGGTGCGATCGAGGAACGCGTCGAACATGGTCTGCACCCAGCGTTCACCGAAACCGTCGGGCAGTGGTCGATCGGTCATCGTGGATTCCTTCACCAGGTCAGGGCGGGAGTGCGCACGGCGGCGTCCCACAGCGGAAGCAGGTCGGCGTCGGCGGGCAGCAACGTGACCGAGAGCCCGACCATATCGAGTGAGGTCACATAGCTGCCGACGAGCGACCGCGCGACCGCGACGCCACGGTCGCGCAGCAGATGATGGACGGCGCGGGCGGCGATGGACAGCTCGATCGGATAGGCACCGCCGAGACCGTTGACGATCGCGATCACGGATGACCCGCGCGCGGGCGCAAGCTCGGCCACCAGCGGTTCCACCAAGCGGGCGGTCAGCGTGTCCGCGTCCGCGAACGGTATGCGCCCGGTACCGCGTTCGCCGTGGATCCCCACGCCGAGTTCGACTTCTCCGGGGTCCAGCGTGAACCCGGGGGTGCTGTCACCCGGATGGGTGCCCGCGCTCAACGCGAAGGCGAGGGTGCGCGCGTTGCGCGCGACCCGACGTCCGAGTTCGGCGACCTCGCCCAGCGCGGCTCCCGCCTCGGCGCTCGCACCACAGATCTTTTCGACCGCCAGCACGGCGGCGGTTCCGCGCCGCCCCGGTCCGTCGTCGCTCTCGGTGGCCAGATCGTCGTCGACGAGCACGATCTCGGTGGCGACCGAATCGTCCTCGTCGGCCAGTTCACCGGCGATCTGGAAGTTGAGCACGTCACCGGTGTAGTTCTTCACGATCTGCACGACGCCCCGGCCGGAGTCGGCGGCCACCGTTCCCTCGTGGACCTGCAGGGCAGTCGGGCTGGCGAAGACGGCGCCGGGCACCGCCACATCGAGCATGCCTCGTCCCACGAAACCGGCGTGCAGGGGTTCGTGTCCCGATCCGCCGCCGGAGACCAGGCCGACCTTGTCCCGTGCGGGCGTGGCCCGGGTGACGATGCCGCGCTCGCGGTCGTAGGCGATAAGTGTGGGGTGGGTCAGTGCCAGCCCTTCCAGTGCTTCCTCGGTGGCGTCCTCGGGACGGTTGAGAATTTGTCGCCGCACGCGCTGTTCTCCTTCGATCAGCCGTCGATCGATACCGATCTCGTACTGCAAGGACAATACTGGCTCTACTCACCGTCTCGGACCGCGGAAGCGGAGTCGGATATATCCAGCACACAACTCCCTTGGTCAGCGGCGATCGAGAATCACCCGGGAGAGCGTGTCGAGCGCGTATCCGATGATCCCGATCACCACGATCACCGCCATCACCTGGTCGTAGGCCAACTGGTCGCGGGCATTGAGGATCTGGTAGCCGAGTCCCGAACGGACGCCCAGCATTTCCGCCGGGACCAGCACCACCCACGCGATACCCAGCCCGACCCGGACGCCGGTCTGCACCTGTGCGCGGATCGCGGGCAGGATCACGGCCGACAGCTGTTCGCGCCGCGTCGCACCGAACGACCGGGCGACCAGCAGCAGTCCCGGATCGATCGCCCGCACGCCGGCCGCGGTATTGAGCACGATCGGCCAGACCGACGCCGCCGCCACGAGGAAGATCACCGGCTGATTTCCGATACCGAACAGCGCGACCGCGATCGGCGCCCAGGACAGCGGCGAGATCATCCGGAGGAACTGCACCACGGGCGCGACCGCGCGTTCGGTGACGGCGTGCAACCCCAGCAGCAATCCGAGCGGGATGCCGACGGTGACCGCTATCAGCAGCCCCACCAGCAGGCGCCACATACTCACCGCGATATCGGGCAGCAGCACACCGCGATCGAATAGTTGCGCGGCCGCGCCGGGCACATGTTGCGGGCCGAACTCGCGTAGCAGCGACTCGGGGCCCGCCACCAGGTCGGTGAGTATCCACCAGAGCAGCACAGCGGCGGCCACCGCGGCGAGGCGCGGCAGCCGAGCGGCGGTCGATGGCCGGGTGTCGACGGTGTTCACGATGGGTCGATCTCCTCGATGCGCGTGAGCCGAGCGGGTAACCCGAAGGCGTCCGGGCCGCCCGCGCGGTCGAGCGCGACCCGGACGAAACGGTCGTCGACGAGCGCGCCGTGTACCCGGTCCGGATCCAGGCCGGACAGGAACCGGGTGTCGCCGTCGACGACGGTGTCGTGCATGGCGGTCACCAGCGCGGCGGTGAAACTCGGAAAAGGGAAGGGCTGGAACCCGATCCGCTGCGGCTGCCACGCGGGGTGGCGCACCGGCAGCTGATCGGAGTAGGTGAGGGCCTTGGTGATCGCGGGCAGCGGCTGGGGAAGGTAGGCGCCCGCGAGCTGTTTCGCGGCGGCGGGCCGGTCGGCGCCGATCCGCAGCTGCGCCGCGACCACCGCGTCCGCGAGCGCCTGCACCGCCGTGGGGCGGCGCTCCAGCAGATCCTCGTGCACCACCAGCGCGCAGCAGGCGTGATCGCGCCATAGATCGCCGAGGAACCGGTGGATCCGCCCGACACCGCGTATCTCGGCGACGGCGTTGAAAGGATCGGCCACGGTGAAAGCGGAGATCGATCCGTTGGCCAGCGCCGGAACCATATCCGAGGGACTCATGACCACCAGTTCCACGGTGCCGGCCGAGCGCGACGCCGAACCCCGGATCACCGGCCGCAACCCGTGCGCGCGCAGCAACTGCTGGATCAGGATGTTGTGGATCGACCACCAGAACGGAATGGCGACCTGGGTCCCGGCCAGTTGGCCGAGTTCGGTGATCCCGGGCGCGACCGTCAACGCCGATCCGTTGGTGTGGTTCCATCCCAGGATCCGGGCGGGGGCGCCGAGTCCGAATCGCAACTGCACCGCCATCGGCATCAGCAGGTGCACGATATCCACCTGGCGGGTGAGGAAGGCTTCGGCCAGGGCCGCCCAGCTGCGGAACAGGACCGGTTCGGCGAGATCCGCGGCCACCGCGCCCCGGTCGGCGATCAGCAGCGGCGCGGCGTCGGTGATCGGCAGATAACCGATGCGGAGTCGTTCGCCGCCCGCGCCGCGCCGATCCGCCGCGGCACGGCCCAGATCGGCCAGCCCCGCGATCCCGCCGGCGGCCACCAGTCCCGCACAGCCGCACAGCAGTCCGCGCCGCGACAGCGCCGGCGGTTTCATATCGTCACCGACGAGTCGCGATAGCGGTCGATGATCCGCTGCCGCAGCCGGTCTCGTTCGTCGACCCCGCCGAGGTCGGCGAACTCCGCACGTACCGTGCCGCCCGGTCCGATGAGCACGATCCGGTCGCCCAGTCGCAGCGCCTCGTCGATATCGTGGGTGACCAGCACTGTGGTGCAGGAAATCTCGCGCACCAGCTCGGCCAGCCAGTCCTGGAGATCGGCGCGGACCGCCGGGTCGAGCGCACTGAACGGCTCGTCCAGCAGCAGTAGACGCGGTCGCACCGCCACCGCCCGGATCACCGCGACCCGCTGCGCCTGCCCGCCGGAGAGCTGATCGGGACGCCGGTCGGCGAGGCCGGCCAGACCGAACCGATCGAGCAGTTCGTCGGCGTGGCCCGGATCGAATCCCGTTCGGTGCCCGGCGAATCGGCCGCCGAACCGGACGTTGTCGCGCACCGTGAGCCACGGCATCAGCAGCGGTTGCTGGAACACCATGCCGGTGGCCGGGCGCACCGTCTCGCCCGCGCCCCAGCTGATCTCGCCGCCGTCGAGTCGGTCGAGTCCCGCCACCACTCGCAGCAGCGTCGACTTCCCGCTGCCGCTGGCGCCGAGCACCACCAGCAGCTCCCCGTCGCCGATCCGTAGATCCACTCCATCGAGTACGGGATCGTCGCGGCCCGGATAGGTTTTGCGGGCATCCGCTAGTCGTACTGCGACAGTTCCCACCGCAATTGGCCTTCCGAGGGAGATTGGACAGGGAGGAAGGCGGCTTCCCGGAACCGCCGGTTGGTGTCGCAGTGCCGGGCGTAGCCCGCGCCGCCGCGCAGTGTGACCTCCAGCCGGGTCGCGTCCACCGCGATGCGCGCGGCGTCCAGGCGCAGCCGGAGCAGGTCGGCGGGACCGGTCGCGTGGGCATCGGAGGTGTACTCGCGCAAACGCCCCCGGGCCGAGGCATGCCGTTCGGCGAGCGCGCGATACTCGTCGCGGAACTGGGCGCCGAGACCGTCCAGCCGGTCGCCCGCCGCACGGACCGAGGTGTCGGCGACGCCGGTGCAGAACGCGGTCTGCAACAGCAGGAACACCGGACGGATCGTCGCGCAGAACGCGCGCAGGTCCGCGGTGACGAGCTGATCCCCGCGTACCTCGACGTGCTCGAATGTCAGCGAGGTCGAGGCGGTAGCGCACAGTGCGAGCAGTTCCGGCGCCGGGCGGATACCGACACCTTCGGCGTCGGCGCTCACCACGCCGACGTGCCCCCGCCCGTCGTTACCGCGGAAAGGGAAGACGATCAGCGCGTCCTCGAAGACATTGGAGGCCCACGCGATCGGACCGGTGACCCGGTCGCTGCCCGCCGCGTCGGCGTGCAGCGGCAGCTCACCGAGCCCGGCGAGATGTTTCAGCGCGGCCGCCATGGCGGTGACACCGACCCGCCTGCCCGAAGCCAGCTCGTCGAGATGCCGCTCGCGAACCGGTTCCGGTGCGCGCCAGACATATTCGAGCGCCATCCGCTGAGCCCAGAGTGAGAACCCCGCGGCCAGGCTCTCGGCCGCGACCCGTTCGATAGTGCCGGCGATCTCGCGGATATCCGATCCGCCGAGTCCGCCGGTGAGCAGACCGCGCCCGCCGATCTCGGCGATATCGGCGCGGATATCGGTGCGGCCCAGGTCGAGGTCGGCGGCGCGGCCCCGCACGAATTCGGCGACCGAGCGGCGGGCGTCCTCGGTGGTGACGGTCGCGGTCACGGCCGTGGGTCCGCCAGTTCGTGCAGCCGGTCCACCGGCGTGTTCACCGCGTCACGGGCCCGGCGCACCGCGGCTTCGTCCGGCGCGTCGTAGAAGCACAGACATTTGTCCATATCCTCGCGGACGTAGGTGCGCAGGAAACTCACCTCGGGCACATCGGCGTATTTCGGTGCGTTGGCCTTCTTGCGCGCCAGGTAGGTGTCCATATCGATCTCGGCGGGGATATCCCACTCGACCAGATATCCGGCGGCCGGGCGCGCGGCCTTGATCGCCGCCAGATCGGCGCCTACCAGGCGTACTTCGTGCGGGCCGTCGACGGTTTCGGCGAACAGATCCTGGGCCGGTAGCGCCGGAGCCCGGCAGCCCGCGAATTCGGTGATCGCGAATATCCGCGGCGAACCGCCGGTGACCTGGGCCTCGATCAGCGCCCCGCCTTCCTTTTCGGCACGCGTGCCGAATTCTTCGATGGTGCGTCCGGGAGCGCCGGTGGGCACGAGCTCGTACAGGTACAGGGACATGGCAGCCGCCTTCCGAGGGGTGGAATCTGCGAGGATGCGGCCGCCGAAGAGGGCAGCCGAAAATGCGCGAAAGTCGCTCCGCCGTGGGCGGAGCCGGATCAGCGCTGGTGACGACAGGCAGCGTTGGCCACGCGCACGAGGTCCACGTGCAGGCGGCGGGTCAGGTTGCTGCGGGTCACGAGTACAGAGTAATCATAGATAGAACGATCTGTCTATATAGAGAAGTGGTTATGGTGGGGTACGTGGCCACAACAACCGAGTCCGCGGCGGCGGCCGCCGGCCGCCGGGGCAAACAGGCGCCGGCGCAACGCCTGCTGGAAACCGCGACCACCCTGTTCGCCCGGTACGGCATCCGCGCGGTCGGCATCGACCGGGTGCTGGCCGAGTCGGGAGTCGCGCGGGCCAGCCTGTATACGAGCTACGGGTCCAAGGACGCGCTGGTCATCGCCTATCTGGAACATCTCGACCGGCGTGATCGCGACCGCTGGAACGACGCTGTCGCCGATATCGCGGAGCCGGCGGACCGAATCCTCACCTTCTTCGACCTCGCCCTCGCCTCCGCCCCCGACCGGGGCTTCCGCGGATGCCAATATGCCAATGCCGCAACGGAATTCCCGGACGAGACACTGGCGCCCGTGCTCGCTCATCGCCGCTGGATGCTGGATACTCTCACCGAACTCCTCCAGGCATGCCGTACACCGGACGCCCCGGTTCTCGCGCGCCGCATCCAGCTGATCTACGACGGCGCCCTGGCCGGTTCCAAACTCGAGCACGCGGTGGAACCCCTGCGCACAGGCCGCGCAATCGCCGCCGAAATCATCCCGACCGGATGACAGGAGCACTACGAACCCTCATCCCGAGCGCGATCACGCTCCATGGGACCTGCTCCCCTCCCGGGATGAAATCTCGCCCGCACACACCACTGCGATTGATCAGGAATCGAGAAGCGCCGGCGCCCCGTGCGGAATTACCGTTTCGACCATGACCACCGAGACGAACACCCACACCGCCATCGACATCCACCTCGAAGTTCCCGACGCCGACGCGGCGGCGGCCACCTACGCCGCCGCGTTCGGGCTGGGCGACACCTTGAGCTTCCGTACCTCGACCACGCCCACCTCCGGATTCCGTGGATTCATGCTGTCACTGGTGGTGTCCCAGCCCGGCACCGTCGACAGCCTCATCGGCACCGCGCTCGAAGCGGGCTTCACCACACTCAAACCGGCCAAGAAGACTTTCTGGGGCTACGGCGGAATCGTCGCGGCTCCCGACGGGGCGATCTGGAAGATCTCCACCTCGAACAAGAAGGACACCGGCCCCGTCACCCGCGAGATCGACAATGTAGTGCTGCTGCTGGCCGTCGACGATGTCAAGGCCAGCAAGAAGTTCTACGTCGAGCGGGGACTGACCGTGGCCAAGAGCTTCGGCGGCAAATACGTCGAGTTCGCGACCCCGGGCTCGCCGGTCACGCTCGCGCTCTACGGACGCCGGGCCGCTGCCAAGGACGCCGGCGTCTCCCCCGACGGCACCGGCTCGCACCGGATCGTTCTCGGTGGTCACGCCGGATCCTGCACCGACCTCGATGGGTTCGTCTGGGAGGCGGCGGCCTGAGGTTCCGGCCGTGCGGCGGCGGTAACAGCGGCGCCGAACCCGGCTGGCATGCTGTGCCCGGTGTGGTTGATGCTCGCGGCGCTCGGCGCCCTCGTCGTGGTGACGGGATGGTTGCCCACCGACGCCGCCGTGGATATCGGCGTACACCGTGCGGGGCCGATCCTCGGTTTCCTCGTCGCGGTCACCGTGCTCGCGGAGCTGGCGGACAAGACCGGAGTCTTCGATATCGCCGCGGGTTACTGCGCCCGGCTCGGCCGCGGCTCGATACCGCTGCTGTTCGCGCTGATCGCCGCGCTCGCCACGACCACGACAGTCGCCATGAGCCTGGATACGACGGCCGTCCTGCTCACTCCGGTCGTCCTGGCGACGGCCGATCGGCTCGGTCTCCCGGCGGCGCCGTTCTCGCTACTGGTGGTCTGGCTGGCCAATACCGCGAGTCTGTTGTTGCCGGTGTCCAACCTGACGAACCTGCTGGCCGTCGACCACACCGGAATCACCGCGCACGAGTTCGCCCGCCAGATGGCTCTGCCGCAGCTCGTGGCGGTGGCGCTCACAGTCGGTTTCCTGGGGCTGGTGTTCCGCAGACGGTTACGCGGGCGGTACCCGGTACCCGCGCCCACTCCGCCGCCGGATCGGGTCCTGAGCACGGTCTGCGCGCTGGCCTGCGCCGGTTTCGCCGTCGCCGTCACGGCCGGCGTGCCGCCCTGGGCCGCGGCCACCGTGGCCGCGGCGATCGCCGCGGCCGGGTGCGCGCTGCGCGCCCGCGAACATCTACGTCCGGCCCTGCTGCCGTGGCGGCTCGTGGTCACCACGGAAGGCCTGTTCTTGGTCGTGAGCGCGCTGCTGCACCACGGCCTGGGCGATGTGCTCACCGGCTGGACCGGCCGATCGGAGCTGGGCACCGTTTTCGCCGCGGCCGCCGCGGCGAATCTGGTCAACAACCTGCCCGCCTACCTGGCGATGGAGACCACTGTGCCGGCGGGAAGCGCGGATCACATCTTCCCCGTATTGCTCGGCACCAATATCGGGCCGCTGGTCACCATGTGGGGTTCGCTGGCGACCCTGCTGTGGGCGGATCGTTGCCGAGCCCGCGGCGTCCACATCGGGGCCGGGCGGTTCGCGTTGCTCGCGACGGTGGGCGTGCCGCCGATCCTGCTGGCGACATGGGCCGTCTCGAGCTGGTGACTGCCGTAGATCCGGTGGTCGCCCGCCTCGCACGCGGACAACCACCGGATCAGCCGCTGCACCGCCCCTCATCGGCGTACAGCTGGACTCGATTACGCCGTTTCCGCCGCGGAATCCGACTCCCGTACGCGGACGACGCGACCGACCAGCAGGACATACGAGACGATTCCGAGCAGCGTCACCGCGGTCATGTAGACGAAGGCCGGTGCGAAACTCGCGTCGGTGACCAGGAATCCGATGACGATCGGGGTGGCGATTCCGGACAGGTTCCCGATGAAGTTGAACATCCCGCCCGTCAGCCCGATGAGCCGCTCCGGCGCCAGGGCCGAGACCAGCGACCAGGTGATGGAGGCCAGCCCGTTGCCGAAGAACGCGATGGACAGGAACACGATCACCAACGTGGTGGAATCGGTGAAATTCGCGCCGATCAGGGTGGTGCTCAGCAGCAGTCCGGCGATGATCGGACCTTTGCGCGCGATGCCGAGCGGGACCCCGCGCCGCAGCAGGAAATCGGAGAACACCCCGGAGAACAGCACACCGATCACCGCGGCGATGAACGGCAGCGACGCCAGGAATCCGGACTTGATGTAGTCCATATCGCGGTACTTGACGAGATAGGTCGGGAACCAGGTCAGGAAGAACCACAGCGTCGAGGTCAGGCAGAACTGCCCCAGATAGACGCCCCATAGTTTCCGCCGGCCCAGCACGGTGGCGATATCGGACCATGTCACCTTGGCGCGCTCCGGCCGGGAACCGGTCAGATCGACGAGACCGCCGCCCTCGCGGATATGGGCGATCTCGGCCTCGTTGGCACGGGACTCGCGCGGCTCGCGGTATACGAGGTACCAGACCAGCGCCCACACCAGGCCGATCCCGCCGGTGAATACGAACACCCAGTGCCAGCTCAGCACCGACTGCAGCCAGGACAGCACCGGGGTCAGCAGGGCGAGACCGATGAACTGGCCCGAGGTGTAGAACCCGATGACGGTGGCGCGCTCCCGCTCGGGGAACCAGGCGGTGGCCACGCGATTGTTGATCGGGTACGCGGGCGCCTCGAAGACACCCACCAGCAGACGAAGTGCGATGAGGGCGACGAAACCGCCGAGGACACCCATGAACACCGTCGCCAGCGACCACAGCAGGAGGCACGCCGGGTACAGAACCCGGGGCGGGATGCGGTCGACGAACCAGCCGCCGGGGATCTGCAGCGCCGCGTAGGTCCAGCCGAAAGCCGACAGCAGCAGCCCCTGTTGCGCCGAGGACAGGTCCATCTCGTCGGCGATGGCGGGGACCGCGATGGACAGGTTGGCGCGGTCCATGTAGTTGATGACCACGGTCACGAACAGCATGACCGCGATCAGGACACGTGCCCGGCTGGCTTTGGCGGCCAGCGCACCCCGCGAGACGGCGGGTTTTTCGATCATTGTCTTCATGCTCACCACTCCGCGAACGATCCGTCACTGTGACGCCAAATGGGGTTGCGCCACCGATGTCCCGTGGCCGCCCGCTCCGTCACGTATTCCTCGTTGATCTCGATCCCCAGACCGGGACCGGTCGGAATCCGCACCTGGCCGTCGGCATAGGTGAACACCGCCGGGTCCACCAGGTAGTCGAGCAGCTCATTGGTGGTGTTGTAGTGAATGCCCAGGCTCTGCTCCTGGATGGTGGCGTTGTAGCAACCCGCGTCGATCTGCAGACACGACGCCAGCGCGATCGGTCCGAGCGGGCAGTGCAGCGCCAGCGCCACATCGTAGGCCTCGGCCATATGCGCGATCTTGCGCGCTTCGGTGATGCCACCGCAGTGCGACGGGTCGGGCTGAATGATGTCGACCGCGCCCGAGGCGAGCACCGATTTGAAATCCCATCGGGAGAACAGCCGCTCGCCCAATGCGATCGGAATCGGCGACTGCCGCAGCACATCCACGACACTGTCGAGATGTTCGGACAGCACCGGCTCCTCGACGAACATCAACCGGTACGGTTCCAGTTCGCGCAACAACACTTTCGCCATCGGCTTGTGCACCCGGCCGTGGAAATCGACGCCGATACCGATATTCGGGCCGACCGCATCGCGGACGGCCGCCACATTCGCCACGCAACGATCGATCTTGTCCCAGGTGTCGAGGTACTGCAGTTCCTCGGTGCCGTTCATCTTCACAGCGGTGAAACCGCGGTCGACGGCGTCGCGCGCGGCCTTCGCGGTCTCGTCCGGCCGGTCACCGCCGATCCAGGAGTAGACCTTGATGCGATCGCGCACCCGGCCGCCGAGCAAATCGTGCACGGGAACCCCCAGGGCTTTGCCCTTGATATCCCAGAGCGCCTGATCGATACCCGCCAGCGCACTCATATGGATACCGCCGCCGCGGTAGAACCCGCCCCGATAGAGCACCGTCCAAAGGTCTTCGATACGAGCCGGGTCCTGACCGATCAGATAATCGGACAGTTCCTCGACCGTGGCGGCGACCGACGCCGCGCGTCCTTCCAGCACGGGCTCGCCCCAGCCCACGATGCCGTCATCGGTTTCGATACGCACGAACAGCCACCGCGGCGGCAGCGTGTACGTCCTGATCGACGCGATCTTCATTGATCTCCTCCTGTGCAGCGGACTGCGTTGTCCGGTGACGAGCGGTACTAGCGGGTGGCAGCCCAGATATTCGAGAGTCGGCGGGCCCTGACACGCACCTGGTCGGCGGTGTCACCCGGCCGGTAGAGACTCGTTCCGAGACCCGCCCCGCCGGCGCCCGCGGCGAGCCAGTCCCCGAGGTTCGATTCGTCCACTCCGCCGACCGGCAGCAGTTCCACATCGTCGGGCAGGACCGCGCGCACCGCGCGCATCCCGGAGATTCCCAGCGCGCCGGACGGGAACAGCTTGAGACTACGGGCGCCGGCGCGTACCGCGCCGAACGCCTCGGTCGGCGTGGCCACCCCGGGGTACGGACGCATACCCAGGGCGAGCGCGGCCGCGATCACCTCGATATTCGTATCCGGCGACACAATGAGGTCGGCGCCGGCGGAGCGGGCCCGGGCCGCGTCGTCGGCGCTCAGGACGGTACCGGCGCCGATCGGGCAGAGCTTCCCGAAGTGCGTGGCCAGTAGCTCGATGGAATGGTAGGGGTCGGGCGAGTTCAACGGCACCTCGATGGCGTGCACGCCTTCCTCGACCAGCGCCGCTCCCACGGCGACAACCTCCGCCGGGGTGATTCCTCGCAGGATGGCGATCAGCCCCGACCGGGTCGTATCCGATGCGGAATCCATGAACCTCTCCTCGATTGCGTTCGTGAACTGCTGCCGGGTCATCGCGAGGCCGCTTCCGCCGCGACGACCCCCGCCGCCACGGCGATCGACCACAGCCCCGCCGCGGCGGCGTCCTCCCCCACGACCTCGGTCACCACACCGCGCATCCGCAGCGCGGCGGCGTACCGGCGGCACAGGTCGGCATTACCGCAGAGCACGATGCGCTCCGCCCGATACTGCGGAAGCAGATGGCGCACCTCATCGGCCAGGACGACACCGGAGAGATAGTCGGCGAGCGACGACGGTGCGAGCAGGCCGTCGAGGACGAGTGCCCGCGCGCCGAACAGGGCGGTGGCCAGTCCACGCTCCCGTGGCGAGAAACCCGCGGTCAGGCCGCGGGTGAAGGCGGCGTCGTCGCGCCGCGGGTCGGTCGCGGTGTGGCTGAGCAGCCCGTGCCCGGTGACCAGTCCGTACAGCTCACCGCTCATCGCGGTGGTGAAGGACCGCACCGTGCGGTCCTCGATCCGCATCCACTTGGTGTGAGTCCCCGGCAAGACCACGATGTGTTCGGCATCGGGCCGGGCGATCAGCTCGAGCACGCCGATGACCTGAGTTTCCTCACCTCGCAGCACATCACCGGGGATATCGTGGCGCGCATCGGAGGCGACGCGCAGACCGGGCACCAGGTGCACGGCGCCCGCGGCGAGGGTGATCTCGGTGAGTGAGCGTGCGGTGCTGTCGAGACGGGCGGGCACGGTCAGATACCCGGCCTCGCACCACCCCTGAGCACTGCCGACCATGCCGCAGGCGAGCGCGGGGAGGCCCGGATGATCGCGCAGCCACCCACCGCACACATCCAGGTAGGCCGCTTCGTAGGCGCGCGCCCGCGCCGCCGGGTCCGCGGCGTCTATTCCGGCGGCCATATCGAGTAGCCCCCCGGCGGGCTCCCGGGTCTCGAGAATCCGCCCCTCGTCGCCGAGCAGCCAGGAGCGCATAGATGTCGTACCCCAGTCGAGTGCGATGAGGCGCGGCATCGAGAGCCCTGGCCGGTCCGGTGTCATGACCGTCACTATGAACAGAGCGTCCCATTATTTCCAACCAAGTCCCTATTTATGGGACTCTGGACGGATGAGTACTGCGCACGACGAGGTCCCGCCCGGCACCCAGACGCTCGCCCGGGGCCTCGCGGTCATCCGAGCGGTGGCCGACGGCGCACACGGATTACGCGCGATCGTCGAATACACCGGTCTGGGCCGCAGCAGCACCCATCGACTCGCCCAACTGCTGGTGAACCAGGACTTCCTGCGGCACGACAACCGGGGCTACACCCTCGGCCCGGCACTGATCGAACTCGGCTTCAAAGCCCTGCACGGCAACCCTTTGCCGCTGGTGGCCCGGCCGGTGCTCGAGGAGTTGTCGGCCGCCGTACTCGATACGGTCCATCTGGCCGTCGAAGACGGTGGTTCGGTGCTCTACCTCGACAAGCTGTCCGGGTCGCGCGGTGCGGAAATGCGGTCGCGGATCGGGTACCGGATGCCGCTGACCCGTGCGGGAGTCGGCAAAGCACTGCTGCTCGACGCCGCCGATCGCTGGACCGAGCAGTACACCGCCGACGAAGACCAACTCCCGGTCGCCGCCCGGAACGGCGACCCGGAGGGCTTCCGCACCCGGATGCAGGAATACGCGCGCGCCGGCGCGGCCATGGACCTGGAGGACAACGAACCGGGCATCCGCTGTGTCGCGGCCCCGATCCGCGACGCCTCCCGCGCCATCGTGGGAGCGGTGAGCGTTTCGGCCACCACGCCGTACATGCCGCACGAGCGGATGCGCGGGCTGGTCCCGGTCGTCCGCCGGGCCGCGGGACGGATCTCGGCGTCGCTGGGCTACCAGGGAACCTGACGCCCGGAGGTGTCGGGCCGACGAATGAACTCGTCGCGGCGAAGCCGCGCCGTGATCGCGCTACCGCCGGATCGTCGAGAGCGGCCCGCGGCGGGCGTCCTCCGCACGGTGCGATTCGCGCCGATCACGGCGCGTGTGTCGCGAACCCCTCACCTGCCGGGATCCGTATCTTCGGTGGCGTGAGCACCACTGAGCTGCCCCGACTCGGGTCGGCCGGCGGACGCTGGATCGTGCTGGCCACGGTTCTCGGATCGTCGGTGGCCTCACTGGACGCGACCGTCGTCAATATCGCGCTCCCCCGGATCGGCGCCGCGCTGGGCACCGATGTCGCCGGACTGCAGTGGACGCTCAACGGCTACACGCTGACCCTCGCCTCGTTCATTCTGCTCGGCGGCTCGTTCGGCGACCGGTTCGGCAGACGGAAGGTGTTCGTCGCCGGCGCCGTGGGGTTCGCGGTGGCGTCGTTGCTGTGCGGTGCGGCGGTGAACATCGAAATGCTGGTGGCCGCCAGAGTATTGCAGGGGGTGGCCGGGGCCATGCTCACGCCGGGCAGCCTGGCGCTGATCTCGGCGTCCATCGACCACCGCGACCAAGGTGCGGCGATCGGCCTCTGGTCGGGATTCGGCGGGGTGGCCGGCGCACTCGGGCCATTTGTCGGCGGCTGGCTGATCGAGGTCGCGGGATGGCGGTCGATCTTCTTCATCAATATTCCGCTGGTGCTGGTCGTGGTGCTGGTATCGCTGCGACATGTGCCGGAGAGCCGCGATCCGAACGCCGCCGGCCGGATCGACCTCCCCGGCGCGCTGGTGGTCGCGGTGGCGCTCGGGGCGCTGACCCTCGGACTGATCGACGCGGTACCGCTGCTGGTGGGCACCGGCCTGCTGCTGCTCGCGGTATTCGTCCGGATCGAGCTGCGCAGCGACCATCCGCTGGTGCCGCCGTCACTGTTCGCCTCGCGCGTGTTCACCGCGGCCAACCTGGTGACCCTCGCGGTGTACGCGGCGCTCGGCGGGGTGTTCTTCCTGCTGGTTCTGGAACTACAGCTGGTGGCCGGATACTCGCCGTTGTTGTCAGGGGTGGCCACCATACCGATCACGGTGCTGATGCTCGCGCTGTCCGCCCCCGCCGGGCGCTGGGCACAGCGGCACGGACCGCGGTTGCCGATGACATCGGGGCCGGTCCTGGCCGCGAGCGGACTGATGCTGTTGCCGCGGATCGGGCCCGGCGCGTCGTATCCGGTCGATGTGCTACCCGGTGTCCTCGTCTTCGGTCTCGGACTGTCGGTGCTCGTCGCCCCGCTCACGGGTGCGGTGATCGGCGCGGTCGCGGCGAGTGAGGCGGGTATCGCCTCCGGGGTGAACAATGCCGTCGCCCGGACCGCCCAGTTGCTCGCGGTGGCCGCGTTGCCGGGACTTGCCGGTATCACCGGGGCACTCGACGATCCGGCCGCTTTCGATTCGGGTTTCGCCGTCGCCATGTGGATATGCGCCGGCCTGCTGCTCACCGGCGCGCTGTTGGCGGCGGTGCTGCTGCGACCGCCGCGGCGCAAGCCCGACCTCGGCAATGTCGACTGCCTGCCGCAGTGCGGGGTCGCCGGCCCCGCGGTGGCCCCGGCGCACTCCGCGCGCTGAGCGCGCCGGTCGTCGGGGTCCGAACTGCCGGTCTACGCCCGGGCGATCGTGGTGAAGGCTTCGCGGAAACGTTCGGCGCCGTCCCGGTCGGCGAAACGACCTATGTCCCAGAGGATCACATGGGCGCAGCCCGCTCGGTGGTATTCGTCGAGTCGCCGACGCACCTCCGCAGGTGATCCGTGCAGGACCGATGCCTCGACGATTTGGTCCGGTATCCGGCGCAGCAGGGCTTCGGCGTCCCCGGGGGCGATCTCCTGCGGAATGTAACTGTGGTCGAGCGGATACCGGAATCCGGCCGCCTCGAAAGCCGCTCTGCCCCGGTAGAGCGCGACCGCGCGGACAGTGGGATGGTCCAGAAGGGCACGGCTCTCCTTGCGGGTACCCGCGAGCGCGGTCCACAGGAACAGCATCGGACCGACCGACGCGGGGTCGCGCCCGGCCAGCTCGGCGTGGCGGCGCAGCCGGCCGAGCTTGTGCCCGTAGTCGGCGGGCGTGATCGACGAGGGTATCCAGCCGTCGCCGTGGAGTGCGGTCAATTCGAGCATCCGGGGCCCGTGCGCGGCGACGCAGAGGTCGTAACCCGGCCGGTGCGCGATCGGAAGGTCGGCGTCCCATCCGGGCGAATCCGGCGTCCGGAGCGCACTGAGCTGTTCGAGCGCGGGCCGGACATAGTGCAGCCTGCCGGTTCTTTCCGTTCCGGAGTGCAATCCGAACGGGCGCAACTGCCCGGGATCACCGGCACCGATCCCGAGTTTGAACCGGCGGCCGCTGAGCCAGCTGATCGTGCTCGCGGTATGCGCCAGCGCCACATTCGTCCGCCGGACGGGGTCGGTGACCGCGACGCCGAGTCCCACCCGCCGGGTGGTGGCGGATGCCGCGGCCAGTACCGCGAGGGGGTCCAGCACATGATGCGGATCGCCGAGCACCGGGCTCGACGCGCCCCGCGGAAACCAGCCCTGGAGATGGTCGATCATCCACGCGGTATCGACCTCCGCGCGACCGTCGGCCCACCTGATGTCGTCGAGCGGATCGGCATCGGGGTGAATCGCGACGGGTGCGCCGAAGGTCAGCGGTTCGGTCATGGCGGGATCCTCGAGGAAGTAGGTCGTGGGTGGGTGCGGCGTGCGCGACCCCGCGGTGCGAATTCCGGCCGCGTCGGCGGTATTCGGCGGGGCGGCGCGGGATCATGCGCCCGGCGCGGCCGGGCCGGTCGCGCCGGGCGGCTCGGCGATCGGTGGGAGTTCTCGCATCGCGAGCGTCGCCACGAAGGAGACGACACCGAATCCGGTCATGAAAGCGGCTATCGCGTACCAGCTTCCGGTCACACCGAGCAGCGATGTCGCGATCAGGGGCGACAGACCGCTGCCGAACACTGTGCCGAGGCTGTACCCGATGGCCATTCCCGAGTACCGGACCCGAGCCGGGAAGATCTGTGCGAAGAACGCGGGCATCGTTCCGTAGGCGGCGCAGTACGGGATGAAGAGGAGGACGAATCCGGCGAACATGACGAGGACACTGGTGGTTCCGAGCATCGGAAACCACACCCACGGCACTACGGCCATGCCCGCGATACCGGCGAGATAGACGAGCTTGCGGTCGATGCGATCGGAGAGCCAGCCGAACGCGGGAACGCCGACGATCGCGACGACCGTGACGCCGGTGACCAGTTCCAGCGTCGTCGAACGGTCGACGCCGAGGTGCTGCGCACCGTAGGAGAGCGAGAACACCGTGGCGACATAGAAGGTCGCGCCGGCCGACAGGTACGACAGCGCCATCAACACCACCGAGCGCCAATGCACGGCGAATACCGTGCGGATGGGCAGTTTCTCGACTTCGGCCGCACTCACGACGGCCCGGAACTCCGGGGTTTCGGCAACGCTGACCCGGATCGCCATCCCGATCGCGATGAGCAGTGCGCTCGACCAGAACGGCACCCGCCAGCCCCAGGAACGGAACGCCTCATCGGGAAGATAGGAGAGCAGCAGGAACATCAGCGACGCCAGCAGCAGGCCCCAGCTCGCACCGGTGTTGATCAGGCTTCCGAAGAAGCCCCGGCGGGACGGTTTCGTGTGCTCGACGCTCATCAGCACCGCGCCGCTGTACTCACCGCCCAGCGAAATACCTTGCACTACCCGCAACACCACCAGCATGACCGGCGCCAGGACACCGATCGTGTCGTAGGTGGGCAGGAATCCGATCGCTACCGTGGCCACGCCCATCATGCTCAGCGAGATCACCAGCAGCTTCTTGCGACCGATCCGGTCTCCGAAATGCCCGAAGATCGCCGCGCCGACGGGCCGCGCGAGGAAGGCCAGCGCGAAACTGGAGAGTGCCAGCAACGTGCCCACGAGGGGGTCCGCACTGGGAAAGAAGAGTTCGCCGAAGATCAACGCCGACGCTGTGCCGTAGATATAGAACTCGTACCATTCGATCACCGTGCCGGCGAGGCTGGAGGCCACAACCCGTGTGGATTGTTCCCGCTCGCGCACTGAAGTGGTTGTCGCCATTGTGATTTGCCGTTCTCGATCTGTGGAGGCCGGTCGACACACCGTTGTGTTGGGGAGGCCGGGGTCCGAAACCCGGACAACTTGTCTCCTGTTCGAACAAGTGACAAGTTGGATGCTAAGCTCGAGGCCACAGGTTGGCAACCCCAGGAGCAGAGGAACAAGAATGGAGTTATCGGCCGCATTCTCGACGTCACTGTCGCGGCGACCGCTTCCGGAACTCATCGCCGAGCGGATCGTCGCGGCGATCGCCGCCGGAGTTCTCGCCCCGGGCGACCGCCTGCCCTCCGAACCGCAACTGGCCAAACAGATGAGCGTCGGCCGTGGTTCACTGCGCGAAGCTCTGGCCAAACTCCAGGACGCCGGCGTCGTGGAAGTGATCCGCGGGCGCGGCGCGTTCGTCCGTGAACCGCCCACCGACGACTCCCGGATGCGATTCGCCCTGTGGAGCCGCGCCGAGAGCGCCCGGGTCACGCAGCTACTCGAAGCACGAGTAGGGCTGGAATCCACCGCGGCCGGGCTCGCCTGCGAACGCGCGGACCCCGCGGATCTGACATCCCTCGCGGCCGCGTGCGCCGATCACGAAGAGGCCCACCGCACAGGCGATCTCGCCGCGATGGTGGTCACCGACGAGGAATTCCACCGTCGACTCGTCGCCTGCGCACACAACGACGTCGTCGCCGACCTCTACCGGACCCTGACCCCCGGTCTGAAAGAGTTCCGCCGGCAACTCCTGTCCCGGGAGGGCGCCGAACGGCGGTCCACCCACGATCACGCCCGGATCGTCGCGGCGGTCACCGAGAAGAACTACGACGCCGCACGAAAAGGCGTTATCGCCCATCTGTGGCCGATGTACTCCGAGATGGTGGCCGCGGCGGCCGGAGGCGACTACACGCCGGGCTACGACGGCGCCGAGATATTCATCGGATGAAGGACCGCGGTAGCCGCGCCCCCACCGCGGCGACCACCGGATCGTTATCGCAGCGGCGCAAATGCCGCACTGCCGCAATGCCGGCGCGACCCTGCTCGCCACACTCCCCGTCGTAGACTGCGGTTGTTGCTTCCGGCTCGCCGCGAGCGAGCGTATCCGGCGCGGCGGCACGGTCTCGGTGCCCGATTTCCGACCGGACGATTGTCAGGTCCATCTCCGCCGATTCGATCGGGAGGTGTTACGACCGTGCGCACCGATGGAGACGAGTGGGACATCGTGACCGGTGTGGGACTCACCGCGCTGGGCGTCGCGACATTCCGGGCACTGGAGTCGGCCCACCCCGATCCCTTGATCCACGACGACTACGCGGCACTGTTCGTGCGGGCCGCGGGCGAACAGTATTTCGTGGATCTCTTGGCCGATCCGCCGAAAATGGGCGATACCCCGCTGATTCCCGGTTTCATGGGGCTGCGGACCAAGTTCTTCGACGATTTCTTCCGGTCCGCCACCGCGGGCGGGGTCCGGCAGGCGGTGATCCTGGCCGCTGGGCTGGACGCGCGCGCCTACCGGCTCGACTGGCCCGCGGGAACCGTCGTGTTCGAAATCGACCGCCCCGAAGTACTCCAGTTCAAAGACCAGGTCCTCGCCGACCACGGCGCGCTACCGCGGGCCGATCGCCGGACCGTGGCCGTCGATCTGCGCGACGATTGGCCGAAGGCGCTCGCGGCCGCCGGGATGGACCCCGGCGCGACTACGGCATGGTCGGCCGAGGGATTGCTGCCGTATCTGCCGGGCGCGGCCCAGGACGCGCTGTTCGAACACATCGGCGACCTCTCCGTTCCGGGCGGCCGTCTCGCCGTGGAAAGCGCCCCGGTCGGAGCCGGACAGAGCTGCTTCGCGTCTATCGAGTCGAAATACTTCGACAAGAATCCGTTCGGCGATATCGACCCGACCGAACTCTTCTACTACGACGAGAGATCCGATCCGGAGCGATGGTTGCTCGACCACGGCTGGTCGGTCCGCGCCTTCAGCTCGGCCGATCTGGCGTCCGGCTACTCTCTCACGCTTCCGGAGTTACCCGATGAGATCGAACAGGAGTGGCAACGGCCGCGATATCTGTCCGCGGTCCAGGGCGGTTGAGGCCCGGGACGGCATTCATCTACCCGGTCGTGGCCGGGCGACCCAGGCGGCGATATCGGTGATGACCTCGATATCGACATGATGCGGGTGCGTATAGTCCGCAGGCATCGAAGGCCCGGCCCCGGGGAAGAACATGTGATCATCGGCCGGGTACGTGCGGATCGTCACGTCCCGGCGACCGGACAGCCCCGCCCGCCAACCGGCGAGGTCGTGCTCGACCGTGACCTGATAGTCGCGTTCTCCCTGCAGGATCAGCATGGGCACAGACAGCGCCGCGGCCACGGCCGGCGGATGGTAGGCGCGCAGGTCCAGCCAGTACGGCGCCGGCATCCCGAAGGGCAGTTCGTCGGCGGGAGAGTCGACTGTCAGCGCCGGACCGTCCACCAGTTCCGCCTGTTCGATGGCAGCTTCGACAGTGGGCAATCCCGCCGCCGTCGCCGGGGCGACCCTCGTCAGATGCTCGATGACACGCACCATCGACCACTGCAACGGCACCGTGTCCCCCGCGAGGACGACCAGACCCGCCACCGCGGGGTCGGCGGCGGCCACGCGCGGCGCGAACCGGCCGCCCATACTGTGGCCGATCACGAAGACACGTGCACCGTCGACGGTCGCGAACCCGCGCAGGAGGTCGACACCCGCGACAGCGTGCGGGACGTACTCCTCGGTCGGCGTGAATCCGGCCACCGCGGTCTGCTCGCGGTGCGTGTAGGTCACCTTGTCGAAGCGCAGCACCGCCACACCGCGGCAGGCCAACCCCCACGCGATGTCCTTGAGGTTCTTGTTCGGGCCCGCGCTACCGTCCCGGTCGAACGCACCGCCACCGGCCAGCAGTACGGCCGCGGGGTGCGGCCCGGCGCCGCGCGGAAGAGTCACCGTGCCCGGCACCGCGAGCGGCCCGGCGCCGACCGTCACCTCTCGTTCGTCGAACGCGTCCGGGTTCACGTATGCGGGTGGCCGCCATGTCGCCACGCCGGACTCGATTCGATCCATCTGACCTCCACATCGACCCGCCAACATTCTTAGATTTGAGAAAGGTATCACTGGTGAGATCATTGTGCTGTGGATACCTTGGAGCTGCTGGCACACCCGGTGCGGTTGCGGATCGTTCACCGCTTGTCCGGCGGACAGGCCTGCACGACCCGCCAGTTGTGCGACCGCCTGCCCGACGTATCGAAGGCGACGGTGTACCGGCACGTCGAAATACTGGTCACCGCGGGCATTCTCGAGGTCGCCGACGAACACCGGGTACGCGGCGCGGTCGAGCGCACCTACCGCCTCCGCCCGGCCCGCGCGGTCGTCGACGCCCACACCGCCGCCGCCGCGACGCGCGCGGATCATCGCGCAATCTTCGCCGCCGCCATGGCCACCCTGCTGGCCGAATTCAACACCTACCTCGATCGCGACACCGCCGACCCCGCCGCCGACCTGGTCGGCTATCGGCAACACGCGATCTGGCTCGCACCCGATGAGGTCGCGGGTCTGATCGACGACCTGCGCGCGGCAATCCTTCCGCACCTGCGGAATTCGCCCACCCCGGAGCGCGCACAGTATCTCCTGAGCCCGATCCTGTTCCCGGCCGGCGGGCCACGAGAGGACGAGCGGCCGGACGAGGCAGCCGAGCGGAACACGTGAGTGGACCGCGCCGCACCTCCGACCGGGCCCGCTCCGGCCATTACCCGCCCGTTCAGCGGTGGCGGGCCGCGCCGCCGACGCATTTGTGCGCCGAGCACCAGAACGCTCCGACGTTTCATGACGGGAGGACATAGGCGACGCCCTCCGCCGCATCCTACGATTGTGCTGCCCAGCCGCCTCACAGGTCGGCATTCCGCCTTCTAGGGGGCCAATCATGCGGCGCTCGCAGCACCGAGCCGGTACATCGGATCTACCCAGCGCGACCGAACTACTGCGCGCGCTCGGCGGCCGGAACGCTCGAGGACCTGTCTGTAGGCTCGCCTCGGAATTGTCGGAGTCCTACAGCCCCGAGTCGATGTCCGCCGAGGATCTCGCGCAGTCCCGCAGACGGCAACTGATCGCCGAGATCAACGCGTGGGGTTCTCAGCACCTGCCGGCGCCCGTCGCGGGCGCCCGGGTGCACGAGCGCAGCCTGGGCGAACTCATCGATACGATCGCGGCCGGCGCCGCCCGGGCATTCCACCTGCTGCGGCACGACGATCCAGCGGGTGAGCGCATGCACACCGAATGGACCCGGCTGGCCGAGCTGGAGATCGCCTATCGCGATCTGCTACTCGATATCGAGACCGGACGATGCCGCCTTCCCTGCGAATAGCGTCGCCCCACCGACCGCTCATCAGAATGCGGCGTCTCGGCCCGGACAACGAGGGTCGGCCGTACCCGCCGACCGACCAGGGAGTACCGAAATGAGCGCGACCGACCGCGATGTTGCCACCGACCTGGGCACGCTGCGGGTCCGGGTCGCCGGAACCGGGCCGGCCATGCTCCTGTGGCCGAGCCTGCTCATGGACCACACGCTCTGGGACGCGCAGGTCGCTCATTTCGCACCGCGATACACCACCATCGCGGTCGACCCGCCCGGCCACGGCGCGAGCGCGCGGCTCGACCGGATGTTCACCTTCGACGAATGCGCCCGATGCCTGCTCCAGATCCTCGACGCGGTCGGCGCCGAGCGCGCGCATATCGTCGGCAACTCCTGGGGCGCGATGATCGGCGCGACCTTCAGTGCGCTCTACCCGGAGCGAGTACTGACCAGCATTCTGATGAACGGCACCGCCTCGCCGGCCCGAATGCGACAGCGCCTCGAATACAGCGCCCTACTCGTCCTCGCTCGTATGCGCGGCGGGTTCCAGCCACCTCTCACTCGCCCCGCCCTCACCGCGTTCCTCGGGCCCACGTCGCTGGCGACCCGGCCGGACGTGGTCGAGCACACGCTACGGACGGTGCGCGCCAACGACGTCGGTTCGGTGGCGCCCGCGGTACGCAGCGTCGTCGTGCACCGGCCCGACCAACGCGGCCTCCTCGCACAGATCAGGACCCCCACATTGGTCATCGGTGGCCGCGAGGACGCGACCTTCCCGCCCGCCGAGGTCGAGGATATGGCGCGTGCCATCCCGGCGGCGCGGCTGATGTTCGTGGAGGATGCCGCGCATCTGGTCGCCCTCGAAGTGCCCGGCCGCGTGAACACGCTGATGGACGACTTTCTGCGGCAGCATGAGCCATCCCGCTGACCGGCCTGCCGACCGGCCCTCCGCCTCGGGTGATCCGTTCCCTGCGCGCGTGCGCAACACAGGTTCGCCGGGAAGCAACCGGCGGGCCGGTACGACGACTCGCGTCCGGATTACCCACCCGCAGGTCGGCCCGTATTTCGAGGTGAGCACCGCTGCTGCCGAGACTGCCGCATCGGGCGGTGGGCCGCGAGCGGGACCCCGGGCACGATGGACTCCTCGCGAGAGCACTTCGACGGATAATGATTCGGCTGAGAGATCATGATGCGTGTGTACGGGAGTTTCTGGCACTGCTTCGAATACACGCCCCTGTTTCCCGGGCCGTGCGGAATTGCGCTGGACGTACCGGCGATCGGGGCGTCGCGAGTCTTCTTCGAGTGCATGCTGGTGCGCGTAGTCGTGGAATCCGGGGACCGGTCTCCGGATTCCGAGGTATTGCACAAGATCAGGCGGGTGGGCGCCGCGCACGGTTCGTCGTACTTCATCGTCCACGGCGTTCCGGGGCACGCGCGAGGAACCGATCGGGGCACGGCGGTGCACGGATCCCGGGATGTCCTGGAACATGTGGCCGATACTCTCGATATCGTGTCGGAATTGACCGAGCGCTTGGAGGAGTACGGCGAGCGAGTGCATCTGATGCCGTTCGGCTGGACGCTGCACTACGGTATTCGCGAGGGTGCGGGACCAGTTGTTCCGTTGCGGAAGGATCATGTTCCGGAGCGCCCGGTCGCGGCCCCGGGATTATCAATAGCGCAACTGTGAGTTTCTTGATTGCTGATTCCGGACGACTTCCGGCTGCACGAACGGCGGAGCCGCCCGGCTCGGGTCGCTGAGAGCACGGCGTACCCGTGCCGGGACGGCGCGCCCGGTCACATCTCGGCGTATCGGGCACACGCGAAATCGTAGAGACCGTAGGTGGCGATACCGAGGCCTGCGGCGACCAGGAGGACCGGGCCGTACGGTTGCGCGCCCAGCGTTTTCAGGGCGGCGTCGAGACCACCGGCTTTGCCGGGGTCGGACTGGTTCACCGCGACGATCACCAGAACGCCGACGCCCGCGATGGCGAGCCCCTTGCTGGTGTACCCGACAGTTCCGATCCGGCGCAGCAGGGAGTTGTGGGTGCGCAGTTCTTCGACGAATTTGCGCGTGACGCCCTTGTACAGGTGATAGCCGCCCACGGCGACGAGGACGAGCCCGGCGACGACGAGGACGATCGTGCCCCCGGTACTCTGCATCAGTCGCGCCGACAGCCCGGCGCTCTGACCGCTGCTCGACCTACCGCTGCCACGGGCGAAGCCGAACGCGGTGATCGCATAGCCGAAATAGACGAGCGCGACCGCGAACGCCTTGGCCCGGTGTAACACTGCCGACGCGCTCCCCTGCGCGCCGCCGGGAGAGTTCTTCCCCAGCACTGCCTCCGCGAGCCGCCAGAGTGCCATGAACGCGAAGGCCGCCACGCCGCCGCCCAGCACGAGGACACCACCGGGTTCGGCCGCCAGCTCGCCCATCGCACCGGACTGGTCGGTGGCGCCACCACCCCCCGATGCGATACGCACTGCCAGATATCCGATCAGCACGTGCACGACCCCGGCCATCACGAAGCCGGTGCGGGCGAGACGCTCGAATACGCGATTGCGCCCGAGCCGGTTCGCGACCGAGGCCGGCCTGGCTGTGGAAATCTCGAACATCGGTTCTCTCCTCGCACGGAAACGGACCACCGGGCAGCACAGACCCGCCACGCGCAGGCCCCGGGCTGGACGAAAACCGCCCTGACCTGGAACCAACTGTCGTGGCCGGTGATTCGGCCACCCCCGCCTCCTTCATGATCGAACGGAATGTTCAGCACATACCCGGCGACAGGCCCCCGAAACGACACCGGGCCGGCCACGAGGGCCGGCCCGGTTCGGTCGAGACGGATCAGGCGAGATCGAACCGATCGTTGTCGACGACCTTGACCCACGCGGCGACGAAGTCGTTCACGAACCGCGCCGCGCCGTCGCGCTGCGCATACACCTCCGCTACCGCACGCAACACCGAATGCGAACCGAAGACGAGATCATTGGCGGTGGCCGTCCAGGTGGCCCGACCGGAGCTCCGGTCGAAACCTTGGTAGACGTTCTCCACCGACTCCGCGGCCTTCCACTCCGTGTTCTGATTGAGCAGGTTGACGAAGAAGTCGTTGGTCAATGCGCCGGGCCGGTCGGTGAAGACCCCGTGCGCGGTACCGCCGTGGTTGGCGCCGAGGGCACGCAGGCCGCCGATCAGCGCCGTCAGCTCCGGAGCCGTGACGTCGAGCATGTACGCCCGATCCAGCAGCAGACGCTCCAGCGGCGCCTTCTCCCCGGCCCGCACATAGTTGCGGAATCCGTCGGCGCGCGGTTCGAGCACCGCGAACGACTCCACGTCGGTGTTCTCCTGCGATGCGTCCGTGCGACCGGGCGCGAACGGCACCGTGACGTTGTGGCCCGCATCCGCGGCCGCCTTCTCGACCGCCGCGGATCCGGCGAGGACGATCAGGTCGGCCAGGGAAACCCGCTTGCCGCCGGGGGCCGAGCTGTTGAACTCCTGCTGGATCCGCTCGAGAACGGGCAGTACCTCGGCCAGTTCGGCCGGTTCGTTGACCTCCCAGTTCCGCTGCGGGTCGAGCCGGATCCGGGCGCCGTTGGCGCCGCCGCGCTTATCGGTGCTGCGGAAGCTGGCCGCCGCCGCCCACGCGGTCTTGACCAGGCGCGGAATCGACAGACCCGAGTCCAGGACCGTCCTCTTCAGCGCCGTGATGTCCTGCGCGTCGATGAGTGGGTGGTCGACCGCGGGGACCGGATCCTGCCACAGCTGCGGTTCGGCGACCCACGGACCGAGATAGCGGCTGATCGGTCCCATATCGCGATGCAGCAGCTTGTACCACGCCCTCGCGAACGCCTCGGACAGTTCCTCGGGGTGATCCAGCCAGCGGCGCGTGATCTCCCGGTAGATCGGATCCTCGCGCAGGGACAGATCCGTGGTCAGCATGGTGGGGGTCCGGGCCGGACCGCCGAACGGGTCCGGGATGTCGCCCGCGCCCGCGCCGTCCTTCGGCTTCCACTGCCACGCCCCGGCGGGGCTCTTGGTGAGCTCCCATTCGTAGCCGTACAGGTTCTGCAGGAAACCGTTGCCCCACTTGGTCGGCGTCGCGGTCCAGACGACCTCCAAACCGCTGGTGATGGCGTCCCCACCCTTGCCCGTACCGTAGGCGCTCTTCCAGCCCAGGCCTTGCTGCTCGATCGGGGCGCCCTCGGGCTCGGCGCCGACCAGATCGGGATCGCCGGCGCCGTGGGTCTTTCCGAAGCTGTGGCCGCCGACGATCAATGCGGCCGTCTCCTCGTCGTTCATCGCCATGCGGCCGAAGGTCTCCCGGATATCGCGCGCCGCGGCCACCGGATCCGGTTGCCCGCCGGGGCCTTCCGGGTTCACATAGATCAGGCCCATCTGTACGGCGCCGAGCGGGCCGGCCAGTTCCCGATCGCCGCTGTAACGCTCATCGCCGAGCCAGGCGTCCTCCGGGCCCCAGAACACTTCTTCCGTTTCCCAGATATCGGGGCGTCCGAAACCGAAGCCGAAGGTCCGGAAGCCCATCGATTCCAGGGCCACATTCCCGGCGAACACCAGCAGATCGGCCCACGAGATCGTGTTGCCGTACTTCTGCTTGACCGGCCACAGCAACCGCCGGGCCTTGTCCAGGTTCGCGTTGTCGGGCCAGCTGTTGAGCGGCGCGAACCGCTGGGCGCCCTGACCGCCCCCACCCCGACCGTCGGCGATCCGGTAGGTGCCGGCCGCGTGCCAGCTCATCCTGATGAACAGGCCACCGTAGTTCCCGTAGTCCGCCGGCCACCAATCCTGCGAATCGGTCAGAACCGCCGCGACATCGGCTTTGAGGGCGTCGACGTCGAGTTTCGCGAATTCCGCGGCGTAGTCGAAGTCCGCGCCGAGCGGGTTGGCCTTCGATGTGTGGGCGTGCAGGACCGAGACATCGATCTGCTCGGGCCACCAGTCCTTGTTGGAGCGGGGGCGATGGTCGGTCTCCGGGGTCGGGGCCGGGATCGCCGGGTTCTCACTCTCGCTCGCGCTTCGCGTTCCGGTGTCAGGAGCGGGTTGACGACTATCTGATGACACGACGTTCCTTCCTGAATTCGTGGGCAGAGATCGTGGAGATCAATCGGCGTGCGCGGCCGCGCACGCGGGGCACACGCCCCAGTAGATGACCTCGGCCTCGTCGATCGAGTAACCGTGGTCATCGGACGCGGTCAGGCACGGGGACTCGCCGACGGCGCAATCGACATCGGCGATCGAACCGCACGCCCGGCAAACGACATGGTGGTGATTGTCGCCGACCCGGGCCTCGTAACGGGCCACGGAACCGGACGGCTGAATACAGCGGAGCAGTCCGGCGGCGGTGAGCGTGCGCAACGAGTCGTAGACGGCCTGGTGCGATACCGCCGAGAGACGGGACCGCACTACGCGGATGATCGAATCCGTATCGGCATGCGGGTGATCGTGCACCGCGCTCAGCACCGCGACACGCGGCGCCGTCACGCGCAGTGAAACTCCCCGCAGCATCTGCTGGAATTCCATGGCCGTCTGCACAGGGCAAGTCTCGTCCGTTTTCTGGAACGAGTCAAACATATGCCGTGGTGCGGCCGCGCTCGAGATATCGGCGGCCCGAAGCCGGTGACCTCAGTGGATGTGTTCTCGCCAATCGCTCGGCACCCGATCTCGCGGGCCCGGCACCGTCTGAGCCTCCGGATGATGCTGCGGCGCAGCGAGTTCCGGACCGTCGGCGATCATCTCGCCGGTACGGAAATTCCAGAACCACGCCTCGCCCGGCTCGAAACTCCGGATGAACGGGTGCCCGGTATCCGCGAAGTGTCCGCTCGCGTGCTGCGCGGGTGAGGAATCACAGCATCCGATATGCCCGCACTGGGCGCAGCGGCGCAGGTGAACCCACCAGCCCTGCGCCTGTTCGCACTCCACACAACCCGGACCGCTGGGCGCGACGGCGGGGTCGATGCCCTCGATGGCCTGTGACATCACGTACCTCCGGAAAATCGGGACCGAACGGATGGCTGGGGACGCGACGGGCGACCACACCGACCGGACATTACCGCGAACCCCCGGGGCCGATCGGCCGCGAATCGCCCGCCGTCGTGTCGGGCGGCGCCGGGCCGGCGCGAACCCGGCCTCACTGCTGTGCCTTCTCCACGACCCAGGCCGCTATCTGCGCGCGCGAGGTGAATCCGAGTTTGGTCAGAATATGCTCGACATGACTCTGGGCGGTGCGCTGGGAGATCACCAGTTTCGCGGCGATCTGCTTGTTGCTGAGCCCGCGCGCCACCAAATCGGCGACCTGACGCTCACGTTTGGTCAACTTCGGTACCGCGCCGGATCCGGCGGCCCCTTCTTCGGCCTCTTCACCGAGTGCGTAGGCGACGGCGGTGTCCATGTTCATCGCCTGCCCCCGCTGGTACGCGGTGTCGAATCGGCGGTCTCCCAGGCTCGCGCGCACCCGGTCCTCGCATTCCTTGTGAAAGCGCGCCAAATTGTGGAAGACGGTCGTCATCTGGGCCCCCGCGGGCCACTGACCCCACGCCGCGCCCATGAGCACCGCCGCGCGTTCGGCGCCCCCGGGGATATCGACGGTCCAGGCCAGGGCCTCGAGACAGAACACGGTGATCACCGTGCTGCCCAACCCTTGGTTGACCCGCAACGCCTCGGCGAGGAACCGCTGGGCGCGATCCCGGTCGCCCTGTCGCCACGCGGCGACGCCCAGCCCGCGCAGAGCCGCCGCGCGATGGAGCACCTCTCCACTCGGCTCGGTGACCGAGAGCACGTCGCGGTAGTACTCACTCGCGCGGTCCGAGTCACCGTCCAGTTCGTGGGCCCAGCCGAGGAGGGTCAGCGCACTCATCCTGAGTTGACTCACCCGCTCCGAATCGGTCAGCTCGACAACTCGTTCGAACCAGCGGAACGCACTCTCGGATTCGCCGCGGGACAATACGAGCAGCCCCTCGGAGTAGGCGAGCTGCGCCCGGGTAAGCACCGGTAGATCGGGTCCGGCGCGGGCCCGGGCTTCCGCGAGATGGGTCGTCGCCGCGTGGAACTCACCGTGCGAGGACGCCAACTTGGCCGCCGCGCAGAGCGCTTCGATACGAGCCACCGCCGACCCGGCCCCGGGCCGGGCCAGGACACGCTCCAGCCAGGAACGCCCCTCTCCGTACATACCGCGAAAGTTCCAGAACTCGTACAGGCCGGCGGCGGTCCGCAACCCGGCGTCGACCGCGACCTCGGTGTCCTCGGCCAGACAGTACTCGAGCGCGTCCCGCAGATTGGGTTGTTCGCGGGCGATCCGGGCGATCCACGCGGGCTGCTGGTCGCTGATCCAGCCGTTCGCCGCGTCCTGGCACATCCGTTGATACCACTGCTGGTGGCGGCGGCGCATCTCCCCGTACCGGCCGCCTTCCTGTAGCTCCCGCCGGCCGTAGTCACGCAGTGTCTCCAGCATCCGGAAGCGCACGCCGGTACCGAATTCCTCGCTGACCAGAATGGACTTGTCCACCAGCGACGAGACCACATCCAGCAGGCTGCGCGGCGCCGGATCGATATCGCAGACACCCTCCACCGCGTCCAGTTCACAGCTCGCGGCGAACACCGACAGCTGTGCCCACAGCTGCTGTTCGGCCGGCATGCACAGGTCGTAACTCCAGTCCATGCACAATCGCAGGGTCTGCTGCCGCATCGGGGCGGTCCGGCGGGACCGGGTGAGCAGCGGATTGCCGATATCCATCCGCGCCAAGATCTGCTGCGGCGACATGGTGCGCATTCGCGCGGCCGCCAGTTCGATCGCGAGAGGTAAACCGTCCAGCCTGGCACAGATCCGAGCCACCGCGCCCTTGTTGTCGTCGTCGAGTTCGAATCCCGGTACCGCCGCCGCGGCCCGCTCGGCGAACAGGGTCACCGCGTCGAAGCGGGGCAACCCCAGCAGCGTGGGCTCACGGCCCGGATCGGGCACGGTCAGCGGCGCCAGCCGCAGCACGGCCTCCCCAGGGATGTTCAGTGGCTCCCGGCTGGTGACGAGAATGCGCAGACCCGGACACGCTTGCAGCAACGCCTCGTCCAGTTCGGCGACGGCTGCCACCAGCTGCTCGCAGTTGTCCAGCACCAGCAGGATCTCCCGCGGACACAGGAACTCCACCAGCACGTCGAACAGCGGCCGGGAAGATTCGTCGCGCACGCCCACCGTGGCCGCCACGATATCGATCAATATCGCGCGCTCGGACACATCGGTCAGATCGATCAACCACACACCGTCCGCGAAATCCCGCTTCACCTGCGTCGCGGCCCGCAACGCCAGTCGCGTTTTCCCGACGCCGCCGATCCCGGCCACCGTCACCAGCCGGGAGGTGGACAGCAGGTTCTTCACCTCCGCCGCCTCACTCCGCCGATCCACCAGACTGGTCAGCTCGAGGGGCAGGTTTCCGGTGCGGTCCCCGCCGACCGGCCGCCGTTGCGGCGGCCTCCGCGGTTTCTCCACCGGGGTATCGGTATCCGAACCGTTCTGCAACGCCATATCCCCGACCGGATACCCGTGCCGCTGCTGCACCTGCCGGATCTCTTCCCCGAGGGCCGAGGCGGAGGGACGCCGGCCGCTGTCGCGGTTCATCGCCGATTCCACCAGTGCCGATATATCGGTCGCGACCCCTTGGTCCCGCAGGTCAGGGGGCGGCTGGGTGGCTATCCGCAGGAACTGGGTCACCATCTTCTCGCCACTGCGACGCTCGAACGCGGCGTGCCCGGTGAGCGCGCAGAACATCGTCGCGCCCAGTCCGTACACATCGGCGCCGGGAGTCGGCGGTTCGCCCTCCAGCACCTCGGGCGCGGTGAACGCCGGAGATCCGGTGACCGTGCCGGCCGCCGTCTGGAAACCGCCCGCGATATGCGCGATGCCGAAATCGGTCAACGCGGGCTCGCCGTAGTCGGTGAGCAATATGTTCCCCGGTTTCACATCGCGGTGCACGACGTCGAGCCGGTGCGCGCTCTCCAGCGCACCGGCGATCTTCACCCCGATCTGCAGGACGTCCTCGGCGGGCAGCGGCCCGTGCCGCCGGATCCACCCCTCCAGCGAGCCCAGCGGATAGTACGGCGTCACGAGGTAGGGGCGACCGGCGTCGGTGACCCCCTCGGCGAGGACGGTGACGATATTGGGGTGCCCGGTCAGCCGGCCCATCGCCTGCTGCTCCCGGACGAACCTGGCCCGATTGTCCGGGTCGGAGTCGGTGGTCAGCACCTTCACCGCCACCGTCCGGTCCAGCGACTCCTGCGTACAGCGATAGACGACGCCGAACCCGCCCCTACCGATCTCCGCGGCATCCTCGAACCCCGCCGCGTCCAGCCCCGTCCCGACCGACTCCGATTCCGTCGCGACGGAAGAGTCCGGCTCGCGACGGGTTCGCAGGGGATCGTCGCCGGTCATCGGTCGAATGCGATCCACCGAGTATGTCCGAGGGCACCCGGCAACATGGGCTCACCTTTCGCCACCACCAACTCTATCGCCGGGCAACCCCGGCGGCGAGAGGTCGGGTGCGCTCAGGGCTGAACCGGGTCCACCGCGAAAACCGGGAACCGGTCTTCGCGCGGCGGCGCGCGGAACTGCACCCGTACCGGTAGGGGCGAGGATCCTGGCAACTCCCCCTCGATGGTCGTGTACATCCAGGGCCCCTCGTCGAGTTCGACGATGGCGATGGTCGACACCACCGCCTCGGCGCAGGCCTTCGCGGCGCGGCGCAGTTTCCGCCAGCACACGATCGACCCGTGGCCGGTGGCCGGCAGCCGATCGAATTCGTCGGACCGGCAGGACGAGCACTTGCTCACCGGTGGGGCGAACAGCCTCGTACAGCTCGCGCACCGGCGCAATATCAGCGCGTTCTCCGCGCATTCCGAATAATCTCCGACGCTGATTCCGATGTCCACTGGGTTCCACTCGTACATCTGCAAGCCTCGATCTCCTGGTCGACGCGATCGATATCCAGCGTCGCCCGGCTGCCGTCGCGGCGCCTCGGCCGAACGGCCCGGGATATACCTATTTCTGCCCCGACCCCCGGTCGCATGTGGTTTTTTTCGGATTGATCCCGGTGCCCGACGAACGCGACGCGAGCCCTACAGCGGTAGAACTCGCGGCCCGCGAACCCGGGGTCGCGGGCGGCCACGACGCGCCCGGCCACGGTTGACCGGTCAACCCCAGGCCTCCGATCGAGCGCCCTCGTCCCCCATCACCCGGTGCCGATCATGTGCCCCGCTATCGGATGGCTCCTGCCCGGCGAGTTCGCTACGCCGCCGCTGCCGGAATTCGCGCGGTGTCTCGCCCCGTGCTTCTTTGAACGCGGTGGAGAACCACGACGAGTTGAAACCGCACCGCGCCGCCAGCTCACCGATCGGCACCGCCGTATGGGCGGGATCCTCGAGGAGCGCGCACGCGGCGCGCAACGCTTCTTCGCGGCGCAGGTCGCGGAAGGTGATCCCGCTCCGATGCAGCATGGACCGCACCTGCCGAGGCGACCAGCCCAGCGCGGCGGCCACGGCCGGCAACCGGACGTCGCGGTGACCGGTATTGCTACGCACGTAGCGCCGCACCTGTTCGGTCACCTCGGCATGCTGATTATGTTGCGGGCTCGCGTCACCGACGGACAACATGCACAGCAGTTCCCCGATACGCTGGCAGACCGCGCCGAACTCGTGTGCGGACAGCGTCCCCTGCTCGGCATGCGTACTACGAATGAGTGTCCGGGTTATCCGGCCCAGACCCGAGGTGAGGTCCAACTCCGCGGCGTGGGTCCCGAACGGTCCTATCCGGCTGTCGATTTCATCGCGGGGAAGCTGGAACGCGTAGGCGGACGAGTGCGGGATGTGCAGGTGGCACACCGTATCGAGAATGGTGACGGCGCCCTGGCCCGGAGCGGCGCTGGTGACGCTGTCCTGATACCGGACCGTGTAGGTCCCGTGGTCGGGGACCACCACCCAGTAGAAGTCGTCGCCGGCGACCCTGCGGATGAGCGGACGGGTGCGGCACGAAGTCCGCGCCCCCCGCTGATCCCAGCGCAGCAACCGGTAATCGGCGCTCTCCTGCACCGACATCGTCGCGCTCCACCGTTCGGAATCACGGTAGTCGTGATCCATGGGCACGAAGCTGTCGGCGATCGTGGTCCACGACGACGAATTTCGCGCGGTCACGTTATAGAACTTCACTGGGTCCGTCCCACGGGTTCGAGCCGGCAGTACCGGCCGGCCGGTCGGCCGCGCTCACCGCGACCCTGTCCCACCGAGGGAGACCGGGATCGACAGCGGACCGATGGTGAAGAAGGAGGGTGTGTAGGGAATCTCGTTCGGGTCGATATCGAGTGCGAGGTCCGGCAGCCGCCGATACAGCGACGCCAGCGCCAGACGGCCCTCCAGCCGAGCGAGCCCGGCACCGATGCAGTAACGAGGTCCGTGGCCGAATCCCAGATGCCCGGCCTGTTGTTTGCGGGTGATATCGAACTGGTTCGCAGTCTCGCCGTATTCCGCCGGGTCTATACCGCACGCCTGGTAGACCACGCCCACAGCATTGCCTTTCGGGATGTCCACCCCCGCGATGTTCACATCGGTCAGCGTAAACCTCCAACTGGTCATCATCACCGAATGGCGATATCGCACGGTCTCCTCGACGACATCGGCCCACAGATGACCGGTTTTGGCCAGTCGGAGCTGGTCGGGATGTCGGGACAGCGCGAGTATCGCATAACCCAGCATATGAACGGTGGTCTCGTGACCGGCGACCAGCATGATCCACAGCACGGCCACCAGCTCGTCGGTGGTGAGCTGGTCGTCCCGGTCACGGGCCTGCACCAGACCCGAAGTGAGGTCCTCCCCCGGCTCGCGCCCTTTTCGTTCGACCAGGTCGTGCAGGTATGCCTGGAGCCCGCTCTGCGCCGCGAAGGCCTGCTCGGGAGAAGTGTTGTGCGCCAAGAGGGTCGCCGTCCAGTGGCGCAGCCGGCTCCGATCCTGTTCGGGTACGCCGAACAGTTCGCAGATCACCGCCATCGGCACCGCTTCGGTGAAGGTGGGCACCAGATCGACCCCGTCACCGGCGGCGACCACCTCGTCGAGCAGGCCGTCGATGATCTGCTGGATACGCGGTTCCAGCGCCTGCACCCGGCTGGGCGTGAACGCCTTGCTGATCAGGCCGCGCAGCCGTCGATGGTCGCCGCCGTCCTTGGTCGACAGGTGCTCGCCCTGCACCACCGCGCGCAACGGCCAGTCCCGGGCGATCGTGCCGTCGTGCAATGCGGGCCAGTGCCGCGGATCCCGGGCGAACGTGGTGTTGTCGCCGGCCAGGATCGCGCGGACGGCGTCATAGGTCAGTGCGAGGTAGCCCGGCACTCCCCCGGGGAATTCCACCTGGACGACAGGCGCGGTGTCCCGGAGCCGGATGCACGTATCGAGCGGATTCTCGTTCACGGCGGGAAAAGTGGGCAGTGTGATCGACACGAACGTTCCTTTCGACTCGCCCGGCCGTCACCGGACGTTCGCCGAGGAGTATCGCGCCGCTGGGCCGCCGCCGGAGGTCGCGCAACCGGACTGTGCCCCGAACCAGAAGACAGCGGTCGAAAACCCGAAATCGGTGGCCGCCGGGGCGACCCGACGGTATTCGTCCCGGAGTCCAGAGATCCCGAAACGTTCGATACGCCAGGGGCACTCGGCCGCGCCCCGAGCACGCCGTGGCGCAGCGGGCGGTCCCGCGTTCGCCACACCCGCGGCGCGGGTGTTCTGTCCGCTCAGGCACTCGCGCGGGTGACGATGCGATAGCCGACATCCACCGAAGTGTTCGCTATCGGGGCGCCGGACAGCCGGGCCAGCAGGAGATCCGCGGCCCTGGTGCCGATCTCCTCGATATCGACGCTGACCGTGGTCAGTGCCGGGTTGATATGGCGTGCCATCTCGAAATCACCGAAACCGGTGATGGCCAGCCGATCCGGGACGGTGATACCGCGGCGCTGGGCGGCGAGCACCGCGGCGGCGGCGAAGACGTCCGTCGCGAACATGATCGCCGTGGCCTCGGGAAAACGCTCGAGCGCGGCGTCGAGCAGCGCGACCCCGGTGTCCATGGAGATGTCCCGGTCCGGTAGATCCACGATCCGGACCGGCTCGCCGGGTAGCAGCGCCCGGACCGTCGCGGCGAATCCGTCGCGACGCCGGATCGCCCGCGCGTCACCGGAACTGAGAGTGCCGGCGAAGACGATCTCGCGGTGTCCGCGGGATACGAGATCGCGGACCAGGTCACCGGTGGCGGACTCGTTGGAGAAGCCGACCAGCGTATCCACGGGATCGTCTATCCAGTCCCAGGTTTCGACGATCGGCGCCCCGTAGGCGCGCAGCAGCCGCAGCGTCTCCGGGGTGTGCAGGGTGCCGACGAGGAAGAAGCCGTCCGGGCGGCGCTGAATGAAGCCCCGGATCAGGTCTTCCTCGCGTTCGGGGCGGTAGTCGGTGTAGCCGACGATCAACTGGTAGCCCGCGGGCGTCAGGCGGGTGGCCGCGGCGCGGAGCGTATCGGAGAAGACCGACGTGGAGATGACCGGCAGGATCGCGGCGATCGTCCGACTGCGGTTGGACGCCAGGCTGCTCGCGGCCAGATTGGGCAGGTAGCCGGTCTCCTCGATGGCGCGCTGGACGCGTTGCCGCGTGGCCTCGGAGACCTGCTCGGGAAAACTCAGCGCCCGGGAGACCGTTTGCGCCGACACTCCGGCCGCGCGACCGACATCCTGCATGGTGACCGATCTGGTGGACGACTTGGCGCGCACTCGCCGCCGCCCGTCCGTTCCGGCCACGCCGCCTCCCGACACTCTGTCCCTCGCGTTGTGCGGAGCGTACCCGCTCCGGACCCGCCCGGCCGCATCGCGGCGGCTGCGGCCGGGTCGATTCCAGGCGGGTCAGAAAATTTCCGGACGCCATTGCGTTAGCGCTAACGTGAGCGCTAACATTCGTGGCGCAGGACACAGCGGACCACGCATACGGTGGTTCCGGAGGCAGGAGAAGCGAGATGAACGTGTTGGAAGGGATCCGCGTACTGGATCTGTCGATCGCCATGGCCGGGCCGTTCGCCGCGCAGAAACTGGCTGATCTCGGGGCCGATGTGATCAAAGTGGAGCCCGTGACCGGCGAATGGCAACGCCACGTCTCGGCCGGCGGCGCCCGCGGCAACGCGGTGAACGCGTCGTTTCTCTCACTCAACCGTAATAAGCGTTCGCTATCGATGAACCTGAAGGACCCGGAAGGGCGCGCGCTGCTCCACGATCTGGTGCGGGGCGCCGACGTGTTCCTCCAGAACTACCGTCCCGGCGTCGCGGACCGCCTCGGCGTGGACTACACGACCCTGCGCGAACTCAAACCCGACCTCGTGTACGTTTCGATGTCCGGCTACGGAAGCACCGGACCGTACGCCGACCGGCCCGGGCAGGATGTCCTGCTCCAGGCGATGAGCGGCGCGCTGGCCAGCGCGCGGCGACACGGCGAAGCGCCTCGTCCGGCTCCGTTCTTCCTGGCGGACGCCATCACCGCCTACTCGGCCTTCGAAGGAGCCATGGCGGCGCTCTTCCATCGCGAGCGCACCGGCGAAGGGCAGTTGGTGGAGGTGAACATGCTGGATTCGATCATCGCCGCGCAGATGCAGGAGATCAGCGTCGCGACCGTCGGCGGTGTCCGGCAGGAACCGACCGATCAGATCCACGCGCACTCCTACATCCGCGCGCCCTACGGGATCTTTCCCACCTCCGACAGCCACCTCGCGCTCTCGTTCGCGGAGATGGACGCGCTGGCCGAGGTGTTCGGCGACGACCGGTTCCTGGCCTACGACGCCGAGCGGGACGGATTCACCCACCGTGACGAGATCTCCGCACTGGTCACCGAGAACCTGGCGGCGAACACCACGGCGCATTGGCTCGACGAGCTGGCCGCCGCGGGCGTCTGGGTCGGCCCGGTGTACGACTACACCCAACTCCGCGACGATCCGCAGGTGCGGCACAACGGATCGTTCGTCGAATACCAGCATCCCACCGAGGGCACCGTCGTGACCCCCGGCTTCACGTTCCGCCTGAGCGCACAGGACCAGGAGGTCTACCGGCCGGCACCGCTCAACGGCCAGCACACCCAAGAGGTCCTGCTGGAGCTCGGCCTGACCATCGATCGGATCGCGGAACTGGAGTCGTCGGGCACCGTGCATCGCCACCGCCGACCGGCCCTGTCCCAGCTTTCCTGACCGCGGACGCATCGTCGAAAGAATTCTCATGAGCACAACCGCACCACCAGTCCAGCAGGCCCGGCGCGCCGCAGCGGCCGCCGCCGTCGGCAGCCTCGTCGAGTGGTACGACTTCGCGTTGTACGGCGCGGCCGCGGCACTCGTCTTCAACTCCTATTTCTTCGTCGACAGCAGCCCCACCACCGGCTTGCTGGCGTCCTTCGCCACCTTCGCGGTCGGGTACTTCGCGCGACCGTTCGGCGGTGTGGTGTTCGGGCATCTCGGCGACAAGATAGGCCGCAAACCGGTCATGGTCGTCACGCTCGGGATCATGGGCGTCTCGACCGCGCTCATCGGGTTGCTGCCCAGCTACCAGTCAGTGGGCATCCTCGCGCCGGCGCTGCTGGTACTGCTGAGGGTCGTCCAGGGCCTCGGTGCCGGCGCGGAGTACGCGGGCGCGATCGTGCTGTCGTCGGAGGCGGCGCCCGTCGGCCACCGCGGTTTCTATGCCTCGTGGTCGGGCGCGGGCGTCTGGGTGGGCTCGGCGCTGGGACTGGGCACCTTCCAATTCGCGTTATGGGCGACCGGCGACAACTTCGAACAATGGGGTTGGCGCATTCCGTTCCTGCTCAGCCTCGTAATGCTGGGGATCAGCCTCTACATCCGACGCCAGGTCGCCGAGACCGCAAGCTTCGAGCAGGCGAAGAGCGACGATACGAAAATTCCGCTGTTCGAACTGTTCCGGACGGCCAAGGGCCGGCTCGCGCTGAGCCTGGGATCGAACTTCATGCTCTCCGGTTTCTCCTATATTCCGCAGGTCTGGGCGCTGAGCTATCTGACCAACGACATCGGTCTCGCGGCCATGGCCGGACTCGGTATCAACGCGGTGGTGCTGGCCGCGGGCGCGGCGTTCATGCCGGTGTTCGGGAGGCTGGGCGACCGCGTCGGCCGGCGCAGGTTGTTCATGTTCGGCGCCGGTTTCGGAGTCCTCTGGGCGTTCCCGATGTTCGCCCTCATCGACACCCGTGTCCCCGCCCTGATCATCCTCGCGCTGGTCGTCTGCTTCGTCGGCGCGGTGGCCACCTGCTACGCGGCCCAGGCCGCGTTCCTGGCCGAGATGTTCCCGCCCGCCATGCGGTATTCGGGCGTCGCGTTCGCCCGCGAGGTGAGTGGCGCACTGCTGGGCGGCACCACCCCGCTGATCGCCACAGCCCTGTTCGCCGGCTTCGGACACTGGTGGCCGGTCGCGGTGTGGATGGTGGTCATGGCCACCGTCGCGTTCGTATCGGTGTATCTGTCCAAGCACTATCGCAGCGACGCCGACCAGGGCAGCGACGACCACTTCAACCATCTGACCGATCGGCCGAGCGACGCCGTCCCCACCGGAGCGCACTGATGACGACACCAGCGACCCCCACCTTCGAAGACCGTTACTTCGAGGACTACACGATCGGTGAGACCGGTACCGGCGGAACCCGTGTCATCGACGCCGCCGATATCTCGTTGTTCGCCCACCTCACCGGCGACCACCACCCGGCGCATACCGATTCCGGTTACGCGACGCCGAAATTCGGCAGTGTGATCGCGCACGGCGTACTCACCTTCGGTGTGGTCGTCGGTCTCACCGTCGAGTACAACGGCCGCGCGGTCGCCTACGGCTACGACCGGATCCGTTTCCCGCGCCCGGTCGTCCCCGGGGACACGGTGCGCGCGACGTCGGAGGTCGTCGACCTCGCCGACCACCGAACCCCGGCCATCGGACTCGTCACCAAGCAGTACACAGCGGTCAACCAGCACGGCGACACCGTCCTTGTCTGCAAGCACGTGCTCGCTGTCGACCGCCGGACACAACGCAAGGAGCCGAACCTGTGAACGACACCATGGACTCGACCGTCGAAAACGTCCTGGCCGCCGCTCATCATGCCCGCCGGGCGGCCCGGCGCGGTACGGCGACAGAGCGGGCGACCTGGCTGCGCGCAATCGCCGACGGGCTCGACGCCGGAGCCGGCGAACTCGCCGATATCGCCCACCGGGAAACGGCCCTGCCGCTGCCCCGGCTACGCGGCGAACTCGTCCGGACCGCCTTTCAGGCAAGGCTGTTCGCCGACCGGCTGGAGAGGGGCACGCTGTTCGAGGTGCGCGTCGATCCCGCCGACCCGGAGTGGCCGATGGGACCGCGGCCCGATATCCGGCGCACTCATGTCCCGATCGGTCCGGTGCTCGTGTTCGCGGCCAGTAATTTCCCGTTCGCCTTCTCCGTGGCCGGCGGCGATACCATCAGCGCTCTCGCCGCGGGCTGCCCGGTGGTCGTCAAGGCGCACGAAGGCCACCCGGAGCTGGCGCGGGCGACGGCACGGATCGTCACCGAAGGGCTGCGCGGTGCGGGAGCGCCCGCCGGAATGTTCGGCCTCGTCGAAGGACACGATGCCGGCGTCACCGCGGTGCAGGACCGACGGATCCGGGCGGTCGGTTTCACCGGCTCCGAAGCGGGTGGACGGGCCCTGTTCGATCTGGCCGTATCCCGGCCGGACCCTATCCCGTTCTACGGCGAACTCGGTAGCACGAACCCGGTCCTGGTGACCGAGGCCGGATGGGCGGCGCGCGCGGACGAGATCGTCGCCGGGTTCACCGAATCCTGCACGCTCGGGTCGGGTCAGTTCTGCACTCAACCCGGTGTCGTACTGGTACCCGATCTGGCCGGATTCCTGGAGCGGCTCACGTTGCCCGCCGTCGGGCCGATGCTCAACCAGCGAATCGAGGACGGGTACACCGCGGCATCCGAAGCGGTGACGAGTCATCAGGACGTCGAGATCGCGAAGACCGGTCCGTCGGCGCCGGGTGCGCCCAGCGCCCGGATACTCACCACCAGCGCCCATGCGGCGCTCTCCGATCCGGCGATCATCACCACCGAGATCTTCGGACCCGCTTCGGTGGTGGTCGAGTACCGCGGCGCGGAACAGGCGCTGGCCGTACTCGAACTCTTCGAGGGGACCCTCACCGCCACCGTCCAGGGCGCCGCGGACAACGACGCTCAGGTCGCCGACGCGCTCGACGTCCTGAGCGAGCGCGCGGGCCGGATCATCTGGAACCAATGGCCCACCGGAGTAACGGTCAGCGACGCACAGCAGCACGGCGGCCCGTGGCCGGCCACCACCGCGCCGACCTCCACCTCCGTCGGAACGGCCGCCGCCCTGCGCTTCGCGCGCCCGGTCGCCTACCAGAACCTGCCCGCGGCAGTCCTTCCCGAGGAGTTGCGCCGATGACGGCCTGGTCGGGTGTGACCTGGGACCATCCACGCGGTTACCAGGCGCTGCGGGCCGCGACCCGGCACCCGGACGCGCCGGTATGCGATATCGACTGGGATATCCAGCCACTGGAAGGGTTCGAATCGGCGCCGATCGCCACGACCGCCCAGCGCTACGACCTCATCGTCCTCGATCATCCACATATCGGCGAAGCCCTCGAGTCCGGCGCGCTGCAACCGCTCGACCAGCTCTTCTCCGCAGCGGAGTTGGCGAGCTGGTGCGCCGACAGCGTCGGCCCGTCGGCGCGGTCCTATGAGATGTCCGGCCATATCTGGGCCTTACCGCTCGACGCGGCGACCCAGGTATCGGTCCGCCGCGACCCCGGTGTCCCGCTCCCGGACACCTGGGATCAGGCCGTCGAATTGGCCGGCGAGGTCACCGCGGCGGTGCCGACCTCCGGACCGCACCTTTTCCTCACCCTCTGCGGTATCGCGGTGGCCCACGGCGCTTCTCCGGGCGCGGACGTATTTCTCAGCGAGTCCGAGGTCGGCGAAGCGCTCGAGGTACTCCGCCGCTTCGTACCGGAACGACCCGCCCGCGACGACAATCCGATCGCCTTGCTGGAGCGGATGTCCGGCGGCGCAGGACCGGACTACTGCCCCCATGTGTACGGCTACGTCAACTACACGCGCGGACCCCGCCCGCTCCGATTCGGTGACGCGCCGCGCGGACGCGGCGGTCGCCGCGGATCGGTACTCGGCGGTACGGGCATCGCCTTCAGCGCCAGGCGGACACCGGACGATACCGTGCTCGACCATGTGCGGTGGCTCATGTCGGCGCGGACCCAGTGCGGGTTCCTCCCCGACGAGCAAGGGCAGCCCGGGTCTCGCACTGCCTGGGAGAGCGACGCCGTCAACGGCGATACCCGCGACTTCTACCGCGCGACCCGCGCGACCATCGACGACGCCTGGATTCGGCCCCGGCACGCGGGCGCCGTCGCCTTCCAGACCGCCGGCGCCGAGGCAGTGCGCGCCTGCCTGTTCGACCACCACAACATCCGCCGGCTCGCCCGCGAGGTGAACGAGAGCTTCGAGATCAGCTCACGGTGTGCCGCGACGCCGAGGAACGAATCATGACCATCTCCTGGCCGCCCACCACCGCCGATCTACTACCGGACGATCACGAACGGGCCGTTCTGGTCGGTCGGGTGATGCGCGCCGAGGGACCCAGTGTCGTCACCGTCCGCGACGGGCGGCTGGTGGATATCACGGCCCGGGTCGCGACGATACGCGACCTGGCCGAACAGACCGATCCCGCCGAGTTCGTCCGCGGCTGCCCGGGTGCGGACATCGGCTCGGTGTCGGAGATCCTCGCCCGTACACCGCCGGAATTCCGGCGGCCCGGTACTCCGCGCCTGCTGAGCCCGATCGACTTGCAGCCTGTCAAGGCGGCGGGCGTCACCTTCGCGGTCTCCCTGGCAGAACGAGTCATCGAGGAACGTTGCGGGGGCGACGCGTCCCTGGCGGATCGGTTCCGCGAACAGATCGCCGAACGCGTAGGCACCGACCTGTCCGCGCTGCGGCCCGGCTCCGCGGAGACCGCCCGGCTCAAGGAAGCGCTGGTCGCCGAGGGCTGGTGGAGCCAGTACCTGGAGGTCGGACTCGGCCCGGATGCCGAGATCTTCACCAAATCCGCGCCGATGGGATCGGTCGGCACCGCCGTGGATATCGGCATACATCCCCGCTCCACCTGGAACAATCCCGAACCCGAAGTGGTCCTGCTGGTCTCCGCTTCGGCCCGGATCGTCGGCGCGTGCCTCGGCAACGATGTCAACCTGCGCGACTTCGAGGGCCGGTCGGCCCTACTGCTGACCGCCGCGAAGGACAACAACGCGTCCGCGGCCGTCGGACCGTTCATTCGTCTCTTCGACGACAGCTTCGACCTGGACACGGTGCGGAAGCTGACGGTGACACTCCGGGTGCAGGGCACCGACCGGTTCGCGTTGCGCGCGGAATCGTCGATGGCCGAGATCAGCCGGGATCCCGAAGAGCTGATCCGCCAGCTCATGGGACGCCACCACCAGTACCCGGACGGCGTCGTGCTGTTCCTCGGCACGATGTTCGCCCCCGTCGCCGACCGCGCGGAACCGGGCCAGGGCTTCACTCATCACATCGACGACCTGGTGTCCATCAGCACGCCGACCCTGGGCTCCCTCGTCAACCGGGTGCGGACCAGCGACGACTGCGAACCGTGGGAGTTCGGAACGGCGGATCTGTTCCGCAGCCTCGCCGCCCGCGGACTGCTCTAGCTCGGGCCGATGCCTACCGGCTCGTGCGGTCGAGACGGATCCGCGCCACCAGGCCGCGATGGTCGGCGCCGGGTAGACCCACCGTCTCCGCCGCGACCGCGCGGCCGCCGGCGACCAGTATGTGGTCGATGCCGACTACGGGCGGCCACCACCTGTCGGTGGGATAGGTGACCAGATGCCCGGCGCCGGACTGTTCGGCGGCGTCGCCGAAACGCCCCGACGCCAGCGCGCGGAATTGCGAATGATCGTAGGTCGCGTTGAAGTCGCCGCCGGCGATCACCGGACGGCCCTGCGGCGAGCGCTCGAGTATTTCCCGCAGCCGGGACAATTCGTCGGCCCAGACCGCCGCCCCATCGCGCTTCCTCGCCATCGGCCGCCGCCCGCGCCGGTGCGGCCCCGCGGCCGGCCGGTGTATCCCGGACGCTGTTCGATCTTCCCGTACCGGGACATAGCTGGGCCGCAGCGGATCCCGCGAAGCTCCGTGCGCGGCACCGGCTGCCGCGGCCGATGACCCGCCCGACGAAATTCTCACACGTTCGTACCGTTCGGTCGGGTGACACGGCCATCCGCGTAGACGACACTTAGAGGGTTTGGATTATGCGGGAGGAGAGTCGTCGTGGCTTCTCGATACACATCGGCACTCGAGAGTGACATCGCAGAGATGCGTGCACAACATGACACCTGGATTCGCACGGGCGAGCCCTGGTCGTTGCGGGAACTGTTCAGCACATCGGACTGCGATATCGCAGACTACTGCAGAGAATTCCGGCCGAGCAACTTCGGCGGACAGGCATGCGGCGAGGTGGAACGATACTGCCGGGCGCAGGGCATCTGGCTGGATCCCGGAGGTGAACACTACAACAGCATGACCCCGTACCTACATCCCGGACCGATCAGTGCGGAACGGTTGACGGTGATCGGGCTGTTCAACGCAATCCTGTTCTGGCTCAACGACACAGTGGGCCGGGAGAAGTTCGGCCATCTGCCCGTCGACGCACAGCACCGGGCGCGAACGGACCTGGATCGCCTGAGCGTGCTACTGGAGTCGGGTGCCGCGCCCGGTGACCCTTCCCCGCTCGAGTCGGCGACCCTCGACTTCCTGTCCCGAGTGGCGGCGCAGTCCGACCCGCGGTGGCTCGACCGGTTCGTGAGCTCGACCCGCGATCATCTACGGACCGCGATTCGAGATCAGAACGCCCGGTCACGTGGCGACCTGCTGTCCACGAGCGAGTACATCGACCTCCGCGCGCAGGTGTCGGGAATGTATCCGGCGATCGCCCTGTGCGAGTTCGGCCGTGACCATTACCTGTCCTGGGACCAACTGGCCACCGCGGGCCTGGCCGCGGACCTTTGCCGATTACAGGTGCTCACCGCCGAGATAGGCGCGTTGATGAACGATATGTTCTCCTTCGAGAAGGAGTGCGTCGTCGACCGATCCGATTTCAATCTGATCCCGGTGTGCCTGCTGAACAGTCCCGGCGCGACGCTCGCCGACGCTGTCGGCGCGGCCGCCGCGATCGTGCGCGACCGCTTCGCCGAGTTCCGCCGATTACACAGCGCACTCACCGCGCACTGCGCCGAACCGGGCATCGCGGGCAGCGAGCTCGCAGCACAGGTCCAGGTGCATCTCGCCGACCTCACCGGCTGCGTTCAGGCCAGCTGGGTGTGGCAAGTGGCGACGAACCGGTACAAAGGCGCCAGCATCTTCGAGGAGAACCTCCCATCCGGCTGGAATGAGTCGGGGCCCATGGGGAAGGATGGGCATCGTTAGGGTAGCCACACTGCCGCCCGATAGGCGGAAACGCGTGGCTGCGTCCGGGGTCGCGGCAAGCGGATCGGCAAAGGGGTGCAATGGACGAGTCGGGGCACGACCAGCTGGTCCGCTCGTGGTCTCGCGCACTACACGCGACGGGCGAGTCCGACCCGCCCGACCCCGCGATCGATCAGCTGCTGCACTGGCTGGTCTACGACCTCGCGCAGGAACTCACCACACCACACTTCGATCCCGACGCCGGCGCCAGGGCGGGCGCGGCCCTGGCGACGGCGGGACCGGCAGCACACGATGTGGTCGCTGCTTCCGCGCCGATTCTGTGGTCCCTGGTCGGCGAGAGCGCCGACGCCGAAGCGATACAACGGATGTCGGTACTGCTCGCGAAGTTCGGGGAGGGCTTCGGGGCACGGCGGCAGATGCTGTTCACCGCGCACGACTACAGCGACGAGGCCGCGCGCCGATCCGACGAGCGCTTCCGGGTGGTATTCGACAATGCGGCGGTCGCCATCGCCATCGGCGATACCAACGGCATTCTGCTCGACGCCAACCAGGTGCTCGCCGATATGATCGGCGTCCCGGCCGATAAATTGCGCGGAATATCGGTATACGAGTTCGCGCATCCCGAAGACCGGGAGCGTATCCGCCGGCTCGTCTACGAACGTCTGGTACCACACCGGCGGGGCACCGTGAAGCTGGATCAGCAGATCGGCCGCGCCGACGGCAGCTACGGGTGGGCTTCGTTCTCCATCACATTCGTCGAAGGCAGCGAGGGCCATCCGAATTATCTGCTGGCCATGGGCGAAGATGTCACCGAGCAGCACCGGATGCGTGAAGAGCTGCATCGTCAGGCCCGGCACGACCCGCTCACCGGTCTGCCGAACAGGCGTCATCTGCTCGAGCGGCTGGACGCCACGATCCGCAACGCCGGCGCCGAGGACCATATCGGGTTGTGCTTCGTGGATCTGGACCGGTTCAAACACGTCAACGACCGATACGGTCACGGCACCGGGGACAAGGTGCTGACCACCGTCGCGAACCGGCTGCAGAACAGTGTTCAGGGGTTCGACTGCCTGGTCGCGCGGATCGGCGGAGACGAATTCGTCGCCCTGGTACCGCCGCCGGTCGACGACGACCGGATGGCCCTGGTGGCCGAGCGACTGCTCGGCGCCCTGGCCGACCCGGTCGGTACGGGCGGCCACCAGTTACAGATATCGGCCAGCATCGGGGCGGTGGTGACGACGGTCGAGGGCGGGCAGGCGGAAGCACTGCTCGACGCCGCCGATACCGGGCTGTACCACGCCAAGAACAATGGGAAGGCCCAGTGGGTGCTGCACACGCTCGGCACCGAACCGGGCGCCGGTCTCGAGCGCATCCGGCGCGATACCGACGAGGAAGGCACCGCCGAGAGGTAGCCGGGCGCTCCGCGACCGGACGGCAATTCGCCTCAGCACGAACACAATCCTGGCCGCGGGAAGCACCATCACCGCGGGAGTCCACCGCGTCGCGGTGGACGAACCACCCGCTCTCGGTGGCGAAGAGACCGCGCCGCGCAGTTGCAGGAGGCGGTGGACGCCCACTGCCCGGTACTGGATCTGACCACCGGTACGACACCGGTCCACACCACACTCGAAACCGTCTGAAACGCGCTGCCGCACCGGCACCGCGCCGCCCTCGGCGGGTGGTGGCCCGCCGGCTCTCCGGCGCGCGGCAAGAAATACCCGACCGCGGTGCGGTCACCTACCACCTGTAGTGCCCGCGGAGACGTCGCCCACCGGAGAGCCGGCGCCCACCAGCTTCGCGAGGACCGTCGACAGTGCGCCGACCACATCCGCGGTCTGCTCCTCCGGACTGCCCCGGGTATGCGCGGCAACTGTGAATCCGGTGCCGAACGAGGCCGAGGCCACCTCCTGCGGCGCCACGTCCGACCACCCCCATTTGGTCCCCTGCACACCGGGCAGCGCTGCCGTACCCCAGTTCTGTTCCGTACCGTCGGCGGCGCGCGGAGCGGCGTCGGCCATCCAACGCAGAATCGGCGAGCCGGGATAGGTGTGCTGTTCGGCCGCCAGGAAATCGGCCACATCGGCGGTGCTGGTGGTGGAGGCGCCCCAGTTCGGCCCGGGCCGGGATTCCTGGAGACCGTATTCGGCGGCGATCGCCGAGAGGGCATCGGGATACTTGGCCGCCATCCAGTCGGCGGCGGCGTCGTCGGAGTAACGGATCATCCGCTCGCCGTACGCAAGATCCTCGGCCGAACCGTCGCCGTGCCGCAGCGCGTAGCCGGTGAGGTAGAGCTTGGCCATCGATAGCGCGCTGCGTACCTCGTGCTCGTTGGGTGTTCCCCAGTGGAGTCCCGTCGCGGTACGCACCGAGATGGCGGTCCGGGCAGGGGCCGGAGCACTCGTGACTGTGGGCGGCGGCGGGGGGAGCGGCGCGGCGGCCCCGACCGCCGGTGCGAGAACGCCGCAGACAAACGTGACGAGTGCCGCGAATACCAAGGCCCGATAGCCCATGATCGTCTCCTGGCTCCGGTGTGGGGCGCTATCGCGTCCACGGTCACCAGCGTTTTCCCCGGAAACAGGCAGTCAAACCGGTCTGCGCACACAACGCCCACGATCGTGCGTGAGCCCCCGCCGGCCCGGCGGGCACGCTGCACCGCGCGCATCCATACCGGAGGAATTGATGCGCAGTCGGGCATGCGCGGTGGAGGCCGGTCCGGGCACGCCGTTCACCGGGTTTTCCAGCCCACCCTCAGTGACCGCCGACCGGTCCGCCGGCGCCCTGGACCGAACCGGTACCGGCCCGGTACGCGGCGATCTCCGGCATATGGGTCTCGGCCCAGTCCCGAAGGGCCGCGAGCCGTAGTTCGAGCGATCGCCCGAGTTCGGTGAGCCCGTAGTGGACCTGCGGCGGGATCGTCGCCTCCACGTGCCGGGTCACGAGCCCGTCCGCGACGAGCCCCTGCAGTGTCTGCGACAACATTTTCTGTGAGACACCGGGCATGCGCCTGCGCAGCTCGCCGAATCGAACCGTTCCCGGGCTTTCCGCGGACAGCACTGTGACGGCCATCGACACCCATTTCGTCCCGAGACGATCGAGCAACTGCCGAGTCGGGCAGTCCGGAACGAACAGGTCGCCGCGCCGCCCGGTTACCCCGGAGTGACCAGGTTTCGCCGGAGTGCCGTCTTGTTCCACCCGCTCCTACCTTTCTACGGTGACATGGTCACTATAGGTAACCAAGGAGGCCAGCATGCCCGTACGCGCCGCACCGCAGGTTCAGGTCGTGCGGACAACCGCGAATTCCGTCGAGCTCGCCGTGGCGGTCGCCGGCTCCGGTCCCGCGCTCGTCCTGCTGCACGGGTGGCCGCACACCCACCGGGTCTGGGACGAGGTGGTTCCGGCGCTGTCCCGAGAGCATCGGGTGATCGCCCCGGACCTGCGCGGTCTCGGTGACAGCGCCCGGCCGCGGGAGGGCTACGACGCGGCGACGATCGCCGCGGATATCGCGGGGCTGCTCGACGCCCTCGAGCTGCCCACCGCCGCGGTGATGGCGCTGGACGCCTCGGTGCCGGCGGCATTCCTGTTCGCGATGGGGCACCCCGAGCGCGTACGCCGGCTCGTGCTGATGGAATCACTGCTCACGCCGCTGACCGGTGCGGAAGAGTTTCTGGCCGCCGGGCCGCCGTGGTGGTTCGGCTTCCATGCGGTGGCCGGCCTCGCCGAAACAGTCCTACCGGGCCACGAGGCCGAGTACATCAACTGGTTCCTGACGGCGGGCACCAGCCACCCCGACCGGGTCCCCGCCGAACTCCGTGCGGCTTTCGTGCGCGCCTACACCGGAACCGAATCCCTGCGCAGCGGTTTCGCCTATTACCGGGCGATGCCCGAGAACGCCCGCCAGATCGCCGCCGCGGCCGCCGCCGCACGGCTGCGCGTACCGACACTGGCAGTGGGCGCCGGCAGCGTCGGCCCTGCCCTGCACCGCCAGCTGAGCACAATCGCCGATGATCTCACCGGCCACCTGATCCCGGATTGCGGCCACATCATCCCACTCGACCGCCCCGACGCCCTGCTCGCCGCGGTGATGCCCTTCCTACGCTGACACCGACCCGGTACGCGGGTCGCTTCGGAGAGCCGGCCCCATCGCACCGCCGAGGACGTCCCGGGCGCTGCTACGATCCCGCTGTGCCGTCGTCGGCCGACCCGCGCCGACCGCCCGAGGGGTTCGCGGCGAGCCCGGATGTGGAGACTGCCGATGACTGTTCGTGCCGAGGTGTTCACTACCGCAGGCGAATTGGCGGACACGATCGCGTCCGGAGCACAAGTGACGCTGCTCGATGTCCGTTGGCGTCTCGACCGGCCCGACGGCCGCGACGATTATCGCGCGGGCCATATCCCCGGCGCCGTCTACGTCGACCTCGACAACGAGCTGTCCGACCACTCGGTGACCGGGCGCGGCCGCCACCCGCTACCCGATGGCGCCGCCCTGCAACGGGCCCTGCGGTCGTGGGGAGTTCGGGACGACGTCCCGGTCGTGGTCTACGACGACTGGAATCGCGCCGGTTCGGCCCGGGCCTGGTGGGTGCTGACCGCCGCCGGCCTGCGCGATGTCCGGATCCTGGACGGCGGCCTGGCCGCCTGGCGTTCCCGCGACGGCGGGCTCGAACCCGGGGACGCGATCCCGTCCCCGGGTGATGCGACCGTCGCCCACCACGACCTGTACAACGGCGCGCTCGGTGTGGTGACCGCCGGGGAACTGCGCGATGTCGTCGCGAACGGCACGCTCGTCGATGCCCGTGCACCGGAACGATATCGGGGCGAGAAGGAACCGGTCGATCCGGTGGCCGGGCATATCCCCGGCGCCGTCAACGTTCCCGCCACGACCCTGCTCGACGAGTCCGGGAGCTTCCTGCCCGGCGCGCGGCTCCCGGCCCGGCTCACCGACCCGGGCGCGGACCGGCGGCGGCCGCTGGCGGTCTACTGCGGTTCCGGCGTCACCGCGGCGATCGCCGTGGCCGCCCTGACCGCCGCCGGCCGGGAAGCCGCCTTGTTCCCCGGCTCCTGGTCGCAGTGGAGCGCGGACGCGTCCAATCCTGTCGAGGTCGGCGAACCGCCGACACCCGACGGGGGCCGCGATTCCTGACTCGCCGCGAGCGCGGTACCGCCGTTCGGCCCTCCGTCGACTACCCACAGGGGCCGAACGGTCAGCGATATTTCCGGACGAGTGGGTATCGGCCGCTGCCGCGGGCGCGGTCGGCGATACCGCGCCGAGGGCGACCGCCCCAGGCGCGTGAACACGGCGGAAGGTCTCCCGGCACACTCACCCCGCCGCCCGAAACACCGAGTATTGCGTTCGAGCTGATCGCAATCCTGTTCGTCCGCGCGTACGCGCACTTGGATCGATACTGCCGGCCACACGTCGTCGCAGGGAACCGATGCGCGTATCGACCGGGCAGCCGTCGCCGGATCGGCCGCGGACCGAGCTTCGCAGGAGTACCGATATGACAACGCAGGCAGCAGCGAACACCGCGACCGACGCCTTCACCGCCGACTGGCAGGACTGGCACCGGCAGCAGGAGACAGGCCTGGCCGACGCCCACGGATTCCTGGCCGTCACCGGTTTGCACTGGCTCACCGCGACGCCGCGGCGATTCCCCGACGCACCGGGCGCCTGGTCCACCCACACCGAGGGTGTCACAGTGACTCTCGACGACGGGGAGGAGCTGGTGATCGACGGAACTCCGGTGCGCGGTTCGTACGAGTTCGGAATCATCCCCGAACGAGGCGGGGTGAACGCTGTGTGGGGTGACGCGGTGATCGAGGTCGCCAAGCGCGGCGGGCGCGATATCGTCCGCCCGCGGCACCCGGACAGCCCGTTGCGCACCGCGTTCCGCGGCACACCCGCCTACGCGCCGGACCCGAAGTGGGTGCGCACGGGGCGATACACCGCTTTCCCGGAGCCGCGGCCGACCACTGTCGGCGCGGCCGTGGAAGGGCTCGAGCACGTCTACGACGCGCCCGGGCAGGTCGAGTTCGAACTCGACGGACAGCACCTGCGGCTCACCGCTTTTCCCGGGCGCGCGCCCGGTGGTCTGCTGGTGCTCTTCACCGACGCCACCTCGGGCGTGACGACCTACGCCGCCAACCGCGCACTGCAACTGTCGCCGCCCGCCGCCGACGGGACGGTCGTCCTGGATTTCAATCGGGCGGTCAACCTCCCCTGCGCGTACACCGACCTGGCGACCTGCCCGCTCCCACCGGCCGGCAACCGGCTACCGGTGGCGATCGAAGCCGGCGAGAAGATCCCCTACGAGCGCCACTGACGTCATGAGCACCACGACGCCGCCGATCACGAACCTGTCGTTCCTGACACCGGGCAACTATCCCGACAGCGATCCCGCCGCCGGGCTCGAGGACACCCTGCGATTGTTCGAGTTCGGCGAGCGCCTCGGTTTCGACGGCGCCTGGATCCGGCAGCGACATCTCGAACACGGCGTCGGTTCGGCGGCGGTCTTTCTGGCCGCCGCCGGCCAGCGCACCAGTCGCATCCAGCTGGGGACCGCCGTGATCCCCATCGGTTACGAGAGCCCGTTCCGGCTGGCCGAGGATCTGTCGATGGCCGATGTGCTGTCCGGTGGCCGGTTGCAACCCGGCTTCAGCGCGGGCACTCCACCGCACGCGGAACTGATCGGCGATCGGGTCTTCGACGGCGACTGGCGCAGCTACGACCTCTCCCACGGCCGGATCTCCCGCCTGATCGACAATCTGCGCGGCGCCTACCTGGGCGATCCGGGCACGGTGATCCACTCCCCCGGCAACACCCAGCGACCTCGGCTGCAGCCGCACAACCCCGGATTGATCGACCGGCTCTGGTACGGCGGCGGGAGTATCCGCTCGGCGCGCTGGGCCGGCGAGAACGGCCTGAACCTGCTCACCGGCAATGTCGTATTCGGCGAGCACAGCGATGATTTCGGCGTTACCCAGCTGGCCTTGATCGACGAGTACCGCCGCCATCTCGATCCGGCCCGGCCGGGCCGGATCGCCGTCGGCCGGGTGATCGTCCCGCTCGACAGCGCCGACCGGGCGACCCGCGAGCGCTACCGGCAGTACGCGGCGGGGCGATACCCGCGGACGCTCACCCCACAGGGCGAGCGCCGCGTCCTGTTCGCACCGGACCTGGTCGGCACCGCCGAACAGATCCTCGACCGGCTGCGCGCCGATCCGGTCCTCACCCGGACCACCGAGTTACGCCTGGAACTGCCCTACGAATTCCACCGCGGCGACTACGAGCAGATCCTGCACGACACCGTCGAACTGATCGCTCCCGCTCTCGGCCGGCACATGGTGTGAGCGGTCGCCGGCTCCGCCGACTCGGCTGATTCCGGGAGGGGCGCAGCACGGCACCGCGATACCGGCGCGTCCGGATCGTCACCCGTGCCCAACTCTGCCGTGGCCGGTTTTCGATGTGGTGTGCGGCTTTTCGCCATCGGCCTCGTTCGTCCGGCCTCGCAGCGGACACCGACGGACACTGCGCATCACACAGGTTCGGGCGGCCCCGGTATCGGCTACCCTCTCCGATCGTGCGGGGTGGGTGTCCGCCGGGCGGAGGGACTCCCGTAGCAAGGTTCAGCCGCCGCGCAACGAAATGTCCATCGAGGAAGGGAGGTGTCCGGAACAGTCAGAACGGGTAGCGCGCGATCTCCGACTGCACTGTGACCCACTGGGTTTCGGTGAAAGTGTCGAGGTTGGCCGTTGCCCCGCCGAAGCGACCGCCCGAGCCGGATGCCTTGATCCCGCCGAACGGGATCGGGGCTTCGTCGTCCACGGTCTGGTCATTGATGTGAACAGCGCCGGATTCGATCCGGTCGGCGAGCTCGAATGCGCGATAGGCGTCGGAGGTGAGGATGCCGACCGACAATCCGTATTCCGAAGCGTTGATGATATCGATCGCCTCGTCGACGGTGTCGTAGGTCCGTACCGGAGCCACCGGTCCGAAGACTTCCTCCTTCCACACCGGGGTCTCGGGGCCCACGTCGGCGAGGACGGTGGGCCGGTAGAACAGATCCGTGTACTCGCCGCCGGTCAGCAGCGTCGCGCCGGATCGCACGGAATCGGTGACCAATCCGTGGATGCGGTCGCGCTGCCGGACATCGATGATGGGCCCGAGCGCGTTGGCCGGGTCGGCCGGATCGCCGACGGGGATCTTCTCGGCTTTGTGCACCAGTGCCGCGAGGTATTCCTCGGCGCGGGAGGAGTGCACCAGATGCCGCCCGGTGGTCATGCAGATCTGGCCCTGGTGCAGGAATGACCCCCAGGCCCCGGCAGAGGCGGCGGCCTGGACGTCGGCGTCGGGAAGCACCAGTAGCGCGTTGTTGCCGCCGAGTTCGAGATGGACCTTTTTCAGCAGCGGCCCGGCGGCCTCGGCGATCGTGCGGCCCGCCGCCGTCGACCCGGTGAACGACAGACACGGGATACCCGGGTGGGCGACGATCGCCGCCCCGACGTCGCCCCCGCCCGGCAGGACGTGCAGCAGTCCGTCGGGCAGCCCGGCCTCCCGCAGCAACGCCGCCAGTGACAGTCCGCCCGAGATCGGCGTGCGGGGATCGGGTTTGAGGATCACCGCGTTGCCCAGAGCCAGGGCCGGGGCGACAGAACGCATGGACAGGATCCCCGGGAAGTTGAACGGCGAGATCACCCCCACCACTCCCACCGGCACCCGGCGCGCGATCGAGAACCTCGGTTTGGCCGAACGCAGGACCTCCCCGTACGGGTGGGAGGCCAGGGCCGCGGACTCCTGGAGTTCAGTGGTCACCAGGCCCACTTCGAACTCCGCCTTCCCCCGGCCGGATCCGGCCTCGTCGACCAGCCAGGAGCCCAGCCGGTCCGGGTCCTCCTCCAGTAGCCGCGCGGCCCGCAGCAGCACCGCGACCCGCTTGTCGTAGGTCTGTGCGGCCCACTCTCGTTGCGCGGCCCGCGCCACGGTCACCGCCTGCTCCACATCGTCGCGCCCGGCCTCGCCGACGGTATCGATCACCGCGCCGGTGGCGGGCGCGATCACCGGCAGTGTCCGGGTGACTGCGCGGAAGGTCCCGTCGAAGAGCGCGCGGTGCCACGCCGTGGCGGGCAGGCCGGGGTTGGCGGTCATGAGAACTCCTGGATGCTCGGATCGTAGGAAATGCGGAGCCGAGACGCGTCCTGCGGCACTCGTCGAGCGCACCGGCGCCCGCGCAACGGTCTACCCGGACTATTGCAGGTGTTGCCAGCCGGTGTACGCCTCCGCCAGATACGCGGAGCCGTGGCGGGAACCGGTGACCAGCGCCAATTCTCCGCGCTGACGCTCGGTATCGAATGCCGACGCACCCTCGACCGAATGCAGCATCGTGGTCATCCAGTACGAGAAGTGCTGCGCCTTCCACACTCGATCCAGGGCCCGCTGGGTGTAGCGGTCGAGCGCTTCTTCACCGGCCCCGGCCAGGAAGTCGACGATCGCCTCGTGCAGCACCCGGACATCGGCCAGCGCCAGGTTCAAGCCCTTGGCCCCGGTGGGCGGTACGGTGTGCGCCGCGTCGCCGGCCAGCACGAGCCGGCCGTGCCGCATCGGCGCGGTGACGAAGGACCGGAACGGCAGCACCATCTTCGCGCTGATCGGTCCCTCTGCGATCTCGAAGCCGTTCCCGTTGACCCGTTTGCGCATCTCGGCCCAGATCCGGTCATCGTCCCACTCCTCGGATCGTTCGCCGGGAGAGCACTGGAAATACATCCGTTGCACGGTGGGCGTGCGCTGGCTCACCAGCGCGAATCCGTGCTCGGATTGCGCGTAGATCAACTCGGGGTGTGACGGCGGCGCCTCGGCGAGAAAACCGAACCAGGCGAACGGGTATTCGCGGAACCATTCACCACGCGTCCCCGCCGGAAAGGCTTTGCGGCAGATCGACCGCGAGCCGTCGGAGCCGACCACCAGATCCGCCTCGATCCGGACCGGGTGGCCGTCGGAATCGGTGCACGAGACGATGGGGCGCGCGGCCGAGATATCGACCGCGGTATCGGTGACGCCGTACCGCACATCACCTCCGTCGGCCGCACGGCGCGCCGCCAGGTCGACGAAGACATCGTTCTGCGGGTACAGCCACACCGATTCGCCGACCAACTCCTGGAAGTCGATGCGGTGATTGTCCCCGCCGAACCGGAACACCACGCCGTCGTGCCGGTCGCCGTCGGTGATCACTCGATCGGAGACACCCGTATCCACCAGGGCGCGCACCGAACCCGCTTCGAGGATGCCTGCGCGGATCGTGGTGGCGATCTCGTGCCGGGTGCGAATGTCGACCACGATCGATTCGATGCCGGACCGGTGCAGCAGATGCGACAGCAGCAGTCCAGCCGGACCCGCGCCGACAATGGCTACCTGGGTGCGAGTGGTTGTCATGTGGCGTACTCCTTCACATCGTCGGGTCCGGTGACCGAATTCGAGGTCGGCGGATCCGATTGCCGGACGGACAGTCGGGGCACGGTCGCCAGCGCGAGCAGCCCGATCGCGGCGACCACCGCGAAGAAATAGAAGCCCCACGGGTGAGCGGAGCCGGCGACGATGAGCGCTCCGGTGATACTCGGGCCGAAGATGGCGCCGAGCCGGCCGACCGCGGCGGCCAGCCCGAGCGCGGTGGCCCGGACCTCGTCCGGATAGGCCTGGGTGACGTAGGCGTAGACGAGCACCTGGGCCGAGAAGACGAAGATCCCGGTGACCAGGACCAGCGCATCGAGCACGACCGTGTTGGGCACCTTGATGCTGAGCAGGGCCAGCAGGACGGCGGCAGCGGCGAACCACACCAGGATCGTCGGTTTGGTACCGCGCCGGTCGGCCAGGGTCCCCGCGACGATCAGGCCGATGATGGCGCCGATGTTCAGTACCAGCAGCAGGGTCAACGAGGTGGACATGTTGTATCCGGCGTCGCGCATCAGCTTCGGCAACCAGGTGTTCAGCCCGTAGACCAGCAGCAGCCCCATGAAGGATCCGACCCACACGCCGACGGTGGTACGCAGATACCGGGGTTGTAGCACGACGGTGGGCCCGACCCGCCGGGGCTTGCCCTGAACGGCCAGGTAGGCATCGGATTCCGGCAGTTTCCACCACATCAGCGGCAACAGCAGGAACCCGGCGACTCCGCCGGCGTAGAACAGGATCTCCCAGTGGGGGACGAGCCACAGCGCGAGCAGCGAGGCGATGACCGCACCGGCGTGATAGCCGGTCATGGTGAATGTGCTGGCGAACGCGCGCCGGGACGCGGGCATATGTTCGGCCATGAAGGTGAGGGCGGTCGGCATGCAGGCGCCGAGCCCGAGCCCGGCGAGCAGCCGGAAGGCGCCGAACACGGCGACCGAGCCTGCCCAGGGCACCGCGATCGTGAACACCGAGAACAGGGTGATCGAGGTCAGCAGGACCGCGCGACGGCCGTAGCGATCGGCGAGCGGTCCGGATCCGGCGGCGCCCACGGCCACGCCGACCAGGGAGATGGTCGCGGCGAAGGTCGCTCCGGAGGCGGTGAACCCGATGTGGTTCTCGTCGATCAGCGTCGGTATGACCGCGCCGAGGACGACGAGGTCGTACCCGTCGAGGAGCACGGTGAGCCAGCACAACGCGGCCGGCCACGACAGCAGTTTGTTCATGATGGAGGTTCATTTCTGATCTTCGGGTCGAGCGCACCGACCCGGACTGTGACGGCACTCACGCTAAGCTGGCGTTCATCAGAAATCCAATAGATGTTTTTCTGAGATGGAATAGAGGAGATCTATGGCGGCGGAGGTCGATCTCAACCTGGTGCGCACGTTCGTCCTGCTCTACGAGACCCGCAGTGTCACGGCCGCGGCAGATCTGCTGGGCGTTACCCAGCCGACGGTCAGCTACGGGCTGGGCAAATTGCGCAGGCGACTGAACGACGAACTCTTCGTGCGCGGATCCGGCGGACTGATCCCGACCTCGGAATCCGAACGCCTCTATCCACCGCTGCGCGCCGCGCTCGCGGAGGTCACCGAAACGCTCGGCACCAGCGTCGAATTCGACCCGAGCCGGCCCACCCGGTTCACCCTCGGACTCTCCGACCTGGGCGAAGTGACGGTACTGCCGCTGGTGCTCGCGGAATTGACGGCCCGCGCACCGCAAGCCGGTCTGCGAGTCCAGGCATTCGATCTCGAGACCGCCACCGATCAGCTGGCCCGCGGCGAGATGGACGCCGTCGTGGCCAGTCCCGTACTCGATTCGGCCCGGCTGCGCCGGACCCCCTTGTTCACGGAGGGTTACGCGGGGATGGTCGCCGCCGACCACCCCCGGCTGCGCACCCCCGACCCGACCCAGGCCGATCTCGAACGGGAGCGCCATGTCGTGGTCGACGGCGGCACCGGACATCTGGGCCCGCGCCGGGCGCTGCTGGAACACCGGCTCGAAGGCCGCATCGCGGTCCGGGTCACCCGTTTCGCCACCCTGCCCTATGTGGTGCAGGACAGCGAACTGGTCGCCATCGTTCCGGAGCGGGTCGCCCGCGCCCTGGCCGGCACTCACTCGGTACGGATCTTCCCGCTGCCCTGGCCCATCGAACCGGTCGAGGTGGCCGCCTACACGCGCCACGTGCCGGGACGCGGCGCCCCGCAACGCTGGTTTCTGGAGGTCATCCGGGCGGCGATGGAAAGACTGCCCACCCTGTAGACCGGTCCGCGCGACCACGGCAGCCACGCCGTCAGCCCACTCGTTCCAGTAGTTCCGGCGCGATCTCGATCTCGGCGCCGGTGGCGGCGCGGACTTCCGCGACACTCACACCCGGGGCGGTTTCCACCAGCACCAGCCCTTTTCCGGTGATATCGAGAACGGCCATATCGGTGATGACGCGGTCCACGCAGCCCGTACCGGTCAGTGGCAGCGTGCACCGCTCCACGATCTTCGGTTCCCCCGACCGCGATAGGTGATCCATCATCACGATCACCCGGCGGGCCCCGTGCACCAGATCCATGGCCCCACCCATCCCCTTCACCATTTTCCCCGGAATCATCCAGTTGGCCAGATCACCCCCGGCGCTGATCTGCATGGCGCCCAGTACGGCCACATCGACCTGGCCGCCGCGGATCATGCCGAACGACTGGGCCGAGTCGAAGAACGAGGCACCGGGCGCCACGGTGATCGTCTCCTTGCCCGCGTTGATCAACTCGGGGTCGAGTTCGTCCTCGGTCGGGTACGGACCGACACCGAGGACACCGTTCTCCGAATGCAGGACGACGGTGATGTCGCCGGGCAGGTAGTTGGGCACCAGTGTGGGCATGCCGATACCGAGGTTCACGTATTGCCCGTCCTCGAGTTCGGCGGCGACCCTGGCCGCCATCTGTTCACGAGTCAGTGTCATGCGCGGACCGTCCTGTTCTCGATTCCCACCGTGACCTTGCCGACGTGCACCACACGCTGGACCTGGATTCCGGGTGTGTGCACTTCGTCGGGGTCCAGGTCACCGGGTTCCACCAGGTGTTCGACCTGGGCGATGGTGACGCGGCCGGCCGCGGCGGCCGGTGGATTGAAATTGCGTGCACTGGCGCGATAGACGAGATTGCCGTGCCGGTCGCCCTTCCACGCGTGGACCAGGGCGTAGTCGGTGACGATGCCGCGCTCCAGGACATAGGTGGCCCCGTCGAACACCCGGGTTTCCTTCGGCGGACTCGCCACGGCGATCCCGCCCGCGCCGTCGTAGCGCAGCGGCAGCCCGCCCTCGGCGACCTGGGTCCCGACCCCCGCGGGGGTGAAGAACGCCGGAATGCCCGCGCCACCGGCCCGCAGCCGTTCCGCGAGGGTGCCCTGCGGCGTCAGTTCCACCTCGAGCTCCCCGCCGAGGTACTGGCGGGCGAACTCCTCGTTGGCGCCGACGTAGGAACTGACCGTACGGCGGATCCGGTGTTCCGCGAGGAGCACACCGAGACCGAACCCGGAGGTGCCGCAGTTGTTGCTGACGACCTCCAAGTCCGTGGCGCCTTGGTCGAGCAGTGCGTTGATCAGCACTTCGGGCACGCCCACCAGCCCGAATCCGCCGACGGCGAGCGAGGAGCCGTCGGGGATGTCGGCGACAGCTTCGGCGGCCGAGGCAATGACTTTGTCCATCACGCGCTCCACTGTAACCTCGATCGTGCGTATTGTGAACCTGCGTACGCATAGCGAACATATTGGTGGTTGTCCCAGCCGATCGAGCCGCTCTATGCTGTTCGCATCCCGAAACAATGTCCACATCCCGAACGCGAGGTCGCGCGCATGCTCCATCTGCCACCGCCGTACCGCGGTATCGACAAGGACGAGGAAGCTCCGCTCGACTTCGCCGAATACCGCACCACCGCGCTACGCCACCCCCGGCAACCCCTGGTCCTACTACCGCAGCGACTCGGTGAACTCACCGGTCCGGCACTCGGCGAAGGCCGCGTCACCGACTCGGACGCGGATCTGACCCTGGCCCGCGGCGGCGAGGCCCTCGGGCAGCGGATCGTCGTGCACGGGCAGGTCCTCGACAGCGACCGCACGCCGGTGCCGCACACGCTGGTCGAGATCTGGCAGGCCAATGCCGCCGGCCGCTACCGGCACCAGGGCGACCAGTGGCCGGCCCCGCTCGATCCCTACTTCGACGGTGTCGGCCGGACCCTCACCGACAGCGACGGCCACTATTCGTTCACCACGATCAAGCCGGGCGTCTACCCCTGGCGCAACCACCGCAACGCGTGGCGGCCCGCGCATATCCATTTCTCCCTGTTCGGGCGCGCCTTCACCCAGCGCCTGGTCACCCAGATGTACTTTCCGGACGACCCGATGTTCTTCCAGGACCCGATCTACAACGCGGTTCCCGACGGCGCCCGCCAGCGCATGGTGAGTGTGTTCGACTACGGCGCCACCACCGACAACTGGGCGCTGGGTTTCCGTTTCGACATCGTGCTGCGGGGTCGCGACGCCACCCCGTTCGAGGAGGACGACCACGATGAGTGATACCGAATTCGCCCCCCGCTATCCGGTGACGCCCGGGGACTTCACCACCGTCGCGTTCGGGCCGACGCCCTCGCAGACGGTCGGGCCCTTCCTCCACATCGGGCTGCCCTGGCCCGACGGTCCCGAAGTCGTCGCACCGGGCGCCCCCGGGGCGGTGACGATCACGATCTCCGTCGCGGACGGCGGCCGGGTGCCGATGGCGGACGCGCTGGTGGAGGTCTGGCAGGCCAACAGCGAGGGCGTCTTCGAACATCCCGACGACCCCCGGCCGCAGACCGACGCGGCCTTCCGCGGGTTCGGCCGCAGCCCCGCCGACGCCACCGGCACCGCCCGGTTCACCACGATCAAACCGGGCGCCAACCCCGCCGGTGGCGGCGCCTTCGAGGCGCCGCATCTGAATGTGTCGATCTTCGCCCGCGGAATGCTCAACCGGCTCGTCACCCGGCTCTATTTCCCCGACGAGCAATCCGCCAACGACAGCGACCCGGTGTTGTGCGCGCTGCCGGGCGCTCAGCGGCACAAGCTGATCGCCGCCGCCACCGATCAGGGCTACCACCTCGACATCGTGGTCCAGGACGCCGACCCCGACGGCGTCGAGACTCCCTTCTTCTACTTCTAGGAGACCAGCCGTGCCGCGTGGAGCGCTGTTCGACCCGCTGTTCGGCGCGGCCGAACTCGGCCCCGCCCTGTCCGATCGCGCCTGGATCATCGCCCTGGTCGAGGTGGAATGCGCGCTCGCCCGCGCCCAGGCCGCGGTCGGCGTGCTGGACCCGGCCCACGCGGACGCCATCGGTATCGCCGGTCCGCACCTGGCCCGCTCGCTCGACCCCGTACAACTGGGCGCCGCGGCGGTCTCGGGCGGCAATCCGGTGATCCCGCTGGTCACGAAACTGCGCGCGGTCTGCGCGGATGCGGGGGTGCCCGCCGCCGCCGTCCACAAGGGCGCCACGAGCCAGGACATCCTGGACAACGCGCTGCTGCTGCTCGCCCAGCGTGCCGGAGCCCTGATCATCACCGATCTGCGTACCGCGGCCGACGCCGCCGCCCGGCTGGCGGCCGACCATCGCGGAACACCCATGGCCGCCCGCACTCTCGGACAGCAGGCCCTGCCCACCACGTTCGGCGCGCTGGCCGCCGGCTGGTGCGCGGCCCTGGACCGCGCGGCCGGCGCACTCACCGCCGTACTGGCCGATCTGCCGGTGCAATTCGGCGGCGCCGCCGGAACTCTCGCGGCGCTGTATCCACACGGCACCGCGGTCGCGGACGCGCTCGCGGCCGAACTCGGGCTGGCGCCGCAGCGCGTGCCCTGGCACACCGACCGGACCCCGATCGCCGAACTCGCCACCGCCCTCGGTGTCGGAGCCGGAGCGGTCGGCAAGATCGCCACGGATATCGTCGCGCTGGCCGCCACCGAAATCGGCGAGGTCGCCGAGGCCTCCCCGGGCGGCTCTTCGGCGATGCCCCATAAACGCAACCCGATTGCCGCGATCACGGCGCGGGCCGCCGCGCGCCGGGTCCCGGGTCTGGTCGCGGACGCGCTCGGCGCAATGGACCACGAATTACAGCGGGCCGCGGGCGCCTGGCACGCCGAATGGGAAACGGTCACCGATCTGCTGCGTCTCGCCGGCGGCGCCGCCCACCGGCTGGCCCAGAGCCTCAGCGGTTTACAGGTTCACCCCGCGGCCATGGCGCGAAACCTCGGGATCACGCAGGGACTGCTACTGGCCGAGCGGGTCACCGCGGCGCTGGCCGAGCACACCGATCGCGCGCGCGAAATCGTCACCGCCGCCGCCACCGGCGAGCACCCGGCGCTGGATACCGACCCCGCCGTCACCGAATACCTCGCACCGGATCGCGTACGCGAACTGCTGGACCCCGCCGGATACCTGGGTCACGCACAAGATTTCGTGACCCGCGTACTCGACGCACGCGGCGATCGCGCGTGATCGGGCCGCCACCGTCACCGTCCACCACCCGCACACCGGAATTCCGATCACGAAACGGAGCAGCTGATATGGGCACAACCGCCGCGGAAGGACCGCGGTCGACGGTCGAACTCGCCTATCGGGTAACCGGTCCCGCGGCGAACGCGCCCACAGTCGTTCTGCTCGGCTCACTCGGCTCGCACCGATCCATGTGGGATCCGCAGGTGGCCGCGCTGTCACCCGAATACGAAGTCCTCGCCGTCGACCTACGCGGTCACGGCGAGTCCCCCGGATCCGGCGGCGACTGCACGATCGCCGACCTCGCCGGTGACGTGCTCGCCCTCCTGGACCGCCTCGACCACGCGAGTGTGCATCTGGTCGGGTTGTCGCTCGGCGGCGCGGTGGCCCAGCACATCGCCGCCTACGCCCCCACCCGGGTCCGGACCCTGAGCCTGCTGTGCACCGCCGCGAAGTTCGGCGAGCCGCGGAACTGGTTGGATCGGGCCGCCGCGGTCCGGGCCGAGGGCACCGGATCCATCGCCGGCGCCGTGGTCGCCCGGTGGTTCACCACCGGCCTCGCCGAACGGGACGCGGACCTGATCGCGCGCAGCCGCGCCATGGTCGAGGCCACCTCCGACGACGGCTACGCGGCCTGCTGCACCGCCCTCGCGGAGTGGGACGGCCGCGCCGACCTCGCCCGGATCGTCGCCCCCACGCTGGTGATCGCGGGCGCTCAGGACCCGGCCACCACCCCGGGCGATCTACGGCTCATCGCCGACGGAATCGCGAATTCGACACTGCACGTTCTGGATCCGGCCGCCCACCTGGCCAGTGTGGAGCAGGCGGGACCGGTTTCGGCGCTGATCGGCGCCCATATCGCGGGACACTGCGGACGCGCCGCCGCATTCGAGCAGGGGATGCGAGTCCGGCGCGCGGTATTGGGCGACAGCCACGTCGACCGGACCGTGGCCGGAACCACCGATTTCACCGAACCGTTCCAGGACTTCATCACCCGCACCGCGTGGGGCGATATCTGGAGCAGGCCGGGGTTGGATCACCACACCCGCCGACTGCTGACGCTGGCCGTGCTCACCGCCGTGGGCAACAACCACGAACTCGATATGCACATTCGCGCGGCACTACGAGCCGGACTGCCCCCGGCCGAGCTCGCCGAGGTGTTCCTGCACACCGCGGTCTACGCGGGCGTGCCGAACAGTAACCTCGCCTTCGGACTCGGCAAGGCGGCACTGGCCGAGGGCGTCGGGTCCCGGCCGGTCGACGCAACAGCGGCCGGTCCCACCGACACAGAGGAATCACACCGCCCATGACCGAACCGTCTTCGGATTACGTCCAGTCGCTGGGCCGCGGCCTGGCCGTCATCCGGTCCTTCGACGCCGACCATCCACGGCGCACACTCAGCGACGTCGCCAAGGCCACCGGGCTCACCCGGGCGACCGCGCGCCGATTCCTGCTGACCCTGGTCGAACTGGGCTACGTCCGCACCGACAGCTCACTGTTCTGGCTCACCCCCCGGGTACTCGAACTCGGCTACAGCTACCTGTCCAGTGTGAGCCTGCCCGAGGTCGCGGGCCCCCACCTGGAAGCGCTGGCCAACCAAGTGCACGAGTCGACGTCGGTATCCATCCTCGACGGCCAGGACATCGTCTATATCGCCCGGGTCCCGGTGAACCGGATCATGACAGTCTCGATCACCATCGGCACCCGCTTCCCCGCCTTCGGCACCTCCATGGGCCGGGTACTGCTCGCCGGGCTGTCCGAGACCGCGTTCGAGGCGTACCTCGCCGCGGTCACGCTCACCCCGCTCACCGACCGCACCGTGCCCACCGTCGACCAGCTCCGCGCGGAAGTGCGGAGAACGCGCGAGTCCGGATACTGCCTCGTCGACCAGGAACTCGAGGAGGGACTGCGATCGATGGCCGCGCCGATTCGCGATCACACCGGTGCGGTGTGCGCCGCCGTGAACATCTCCACCCACGCCGCCCGCTACTCACCCGACACCGTCCGCGCGGACCTGTTGCCGCCGCTGCTGGCCACGGCCGCCGCCATCGGCACCGATCTGGCCCGGGTCCAGAACCGAACCTGAAATCCGTACCGCAAAGGAATTGCCATGCTCGACGCCGTCATCTGTGAACCTCTGCGCACCCCGGTGGGCCGGTTCGGCGGGGTTTTCACCGATATCGCGCCGCAGACCCTGGCGGCGACCCTGATCATCGAACTGCTCGCGCGCACCGGCCTGCCCCCCGAGCAGATCGACGACGTCGTCCTGGGGCAGGCCTCGCCCAATGGCGAGGCGCCGGCGATCGGCCGTGTCGCCGCACTCGACGCCGGGCTCGGCATCGAGGTCCCCGGCCTGCAGGTCGACCGGCGCTGCGGTTCCGGACTCCAGGCCGTGATCCAGGCATGTATGCAGGTCGCCACCGGCGGTAGCGATCTGGTGCTGGCGGGCGGGACGGAATCCATGAGCGGGGCCGAGTTCTACGCCACCGGGATACGCTGGGGCGTGCGAGGTGACGGCATCGCACTCGACGACCGGCTGGCCCGCGCCCGGGTCAGCGCGGGCGGCAAGAACTTTCCGGTGCCCGGCGGCATGATCGAGACCGCAGAAAACCTGCGCGCCGAATTCGCCATCAGCCGCGCGGACCAGGACGCACTCGCGGTGCAATCGCATCAGCGCGCGGTGGCCGCCCAACAGTCGGGCCGGTTCGCCGAGGAGATCGTCGGAGTCCCGGTACCGCAACGCAAATCGGAACCGGTCCTGGTCGACACCGACGAACACCCGCGGGCCGACACCAGTTTGGAAGCCCTCGCGAAACTGCGTCCGCTCCGCGCCGGCGTGGACCCCGACGCCACGGTCACGGCGGGCAATGCCAGCGGCCAGAACGACGGTGCCGCGCTGTGTATCGTCACCACCCCCGAGAAAGCCCGGGCACTGGGGCTTCGGCCGCTCGCCCGGCTGGCTTCCTGGGCGGTGGCGGGAGTGGCCCCGCGCACCATGGGCATCGGACCCGTCCCCGCGACCGACAAGGCGCTGTCCCGGCTGGGCCTGACCCTCGACGACATGTCCGTCATCGAACTCAACGAAGCCTTCGCCGCCCAGGCGCTCGCGGTCCTGCGCACCTGGAAATTGGCGCCCGACGACCACCGGCTCAACCCCAACGGCTCCGGAATCTCGCTGGGGCACCCGGTCGGCGCCACCGGCGCCCGCATCCTGGCCACCCTGCTGCGCGAATTGGACCGCCGCGAAGGCCGATACGGCCTGGAAACCATGTGCATCGGCGGCGGGCAGGGGTTGGCGGCGGTCTTCGAACGCGTCAGCCCGTGACGCTGCGGAGCCGCCGGGTTGTCGCCCGGGTCGGCGGAACAGTTGCGTTCGGTCCGCCGGTACAGCCGGCTACCGTGCGCCGACTCGCGCACGGACGGCCCGGAATTCCTCGGCCAGCGCGTCCAGCGTGTAGTGGGCGTTGAGCCCGCTCGGGTTGGGCAGCACCCAGACCTCGGTGTCGCCGAGCGACTCGGGCCGCCGGCCGACCGTGACCCGCGGACTACCGAAGGCGGTGCGGTAGGCGCCCAGGCCCAGGACCGCGAGAATCCGCGGGCGATAGTGCGCTACGCGTGCGACGAGGGCGCGACCGCCGGCACGCAACTCATCCTCGGTGAGTTCGGCCGCCTTCGCCGTTGTGCGGGGTACGACATTCGTGATGCCCAGGCCGAGCCCGAGCAGGTCGTCCTGCTCCTCGGGACCGAACAGGCGCGCGGTGAATCCCGATCGGAACAGCGCGGGCCAGAAACGGTTGCCGGGCCGGGCGAAATGGTGGCCGGTGGCCCCCGACCACAACCCCGGATTGATCCCGCAGAACAGCACCCGCAGATCCGGGGCCAGCACATCGGGAATGGTCTTCCCCGCCGCGGCGGCGAGGTCGGCCGGTGTGGGGCGGTATCCAGCGGAACGGGCCATCGCCCCAGTCTGCCCGAGACCGCTCCCGCACCGTCCTCCCGTATCAGCGACTGTGGGCCGAACGGCGCCAGATCCCGCTGTCCTGCAGTTTGCGCACCTGCTCGTCGATCACCCGCTTCTGATACCACTCGTGATTGCCGGGCGCCTCGTCCAGATACAGGTTCTTCGGATAGATCGGATTCTCGTAGATCAATTGCGCCGCTTCGGTGCGGATATCCTTCACCCAGTTGGTGACCTTCGCCGACTCCCGGTGGTATCGAAGCGATTCCACGTCGATCGTGGCGCCGATATACGTCGAACCGTTACTGTCCTGCTGCCGGCCGATCACCCTGCCCATATAGTCGACGAACAACGAGTTGCCGCCGCCGGCGTCGATCGGGACCGTCGATTCGGGACCCATGTATATCGGACCGATGTTCGGACTCAGCACAAAGAAATTGTTCTCCAGCGCACGTGCCCGACTCGAGATCTCCAGAACATCGCGTTGCACGAACGGGTTCGGCAGCGAAGCGCGATATACGACTTCCGCGCCGTTCAGCGCCAGCCCTCGGCCGTTCTCCGGAAAATTTCCCTCCATCGCCATCATTACTCCGAGACAACCGATTTCGGTATCCACGGTGGGCCAGAAAGCCTGCAGGGTACGTCCGTATTTCTCGATCCACCAGTCGAACAGATCGTGCGGCGACGTGGACCGTTCACACGCGGCCAGCGCGGTCATCTTGTAATGCTTCAGAATGATTTCCCCATGGGGATCGATGACGATGCCCACATTGAAGAACAGATCGTCCCAGTCCTCGTGACGGGCCTTGGCCTGCGCCATGATGTAGACGTTCATCGACCTGGCCAGGGCGGCGAGACGATCGGTCTCCGGTCCCGGAATCTCGATCGCGTGGTGGTGCGCGAATTCTTTCGGGTCCATATCGAGCGCCTCATCGGTGAATCCCTGCAGGGCTCCCTCCGGAACTACCAGGAGACGGACCGGGATATCCAGCGCCGAGAGCCACAGCGCTCCGTGCGCGAGTTCCTCGAGATGGTCGAGGTTCCGGCCGATGTCCACCCGGGAACGTGCTGCATGAATCGTCGGCACCAAACCCACCGCGCCATAGGGTTTCAACATCGTCACTCCTCGAACTAATTAGGCGAGCTAACCTAACATGAATTCCACCCACGGAAGACTGCCCCCGGAAACGTTCTCGGGCGGTCCGGCGCGAGCGGCCGGATCATGACTCTTTCCGGCGCGGAAACTCCACGAGTCGAGGCGCCAGGGATCATTCGACTCTCGCCTACGATCACCACGGCAGTCGGCCTACAGGAGTTTCGACCCAGTCCGGGGGCATCGGCCCGTCGCACGCTTCCCCGGCTGCCGATCGGTCATCGCCTTCGACCGACTCGCGGCCGGATCGCCCACGCCTCCGCCATCAGGCGAGCGTCGACCCGCCTGGTTCCCTCGAGTTCGACCGGCCGAGGGTCACACGAGGAACGGCTGAACCATGGCGGAGAACTCACGGTAGCGGTCGCGGTGGATGCTGTGACCACAGGTGAAGACGCCGACCGTGCAATCCGGGATGGCGGCGCGGACCAGCTCGAGCCCGTCCGGGTCGACCATTCCGCCGGGGCCGCCGCGCAGGACCAGAGTCCGCGCGGTGATGGCAGGCAGCCGTTCCCACCAACCGGGGTGCGGTTTGCGGAACTGCTCGAGCGCGGTGCGGGTCATGGACCGGTCGAAAGCCAGCATCGCGCGCGGGTGCCGGACCAGGCTGCTCGTCGCGTGCCACAGCTCCGGTGCGGTCGGGAATCGGCTGCTGAGCCGGCGTTCCTCACCGCCGGAGCGCAGCGGCAACGGGCATTCCTCCAGCACCAGATTGCGCACCTGGGCGGGGCGTTCCTGGGCGATGCAGGACACCGCGTAGCCGCCGAGGGAATGACCGACCAGATCCACCCGGTCGAGCTCGAGATGATCACACAACCGCAGCACGTCCGCGCCGAACTCGGCGAACAGATAGGACCGGGTATGCGAACTGCGTCCGTGCCCGCGCAGATCCGGAACGACCACCCGGCGCCCGGCGCGCGCCAGGGACCGGGCGAAGCGTTTCCAGGTGTGCCCGTCACCGCCCATACCGTGCACCAGGACCACGGGCACGGCGCCGTCCGCGCCCGGCCCGATGTCCCGGTAGGCCATCCGCAGGTCGCCGAACTGAGCCCAGGTCACAGTGGGATCCACGATGCCCGAGCCTACCGGTGACCTCCGCCATTTCTCATCGCCGCCACCGGCGTGATCTGTCGGTGATGTCCGGCGCGGCCGTCTCGGCGCTGTGCGCGCTTCGGTTCTGTGCCGGCGTCCGCCCTTCCGACGGCCGAGTCTCACCCGGATACGCGGGCACCGTCAAACCGCGGACCCGTCCGGGCAGGATCGAGCACGGCCGGCGCGCTCATCCCCGGTCCAGCGCAGGGTTCGATGGATCACTTCCGGGCGGGTTCTCGTGGCTCGGAGTACGTGTGCCGCCGCCTCCGGCGTTCCGGCACGGAGCAGCCGGGCGCCCGGGACATGCCGCCGGAAAGCGCGGGCGAACGCTTCGGCCGAATTCTTCGCGGCACCGATCCGGCGGGGAACGCGCCACGCCCGATCACCACTGACCAGCATCCAGCGCGGGGTGCCCAGCGGCCCCAGCAATTCCTCCAGTGCGTCGGCCCAGACCGTCGCGGCATCGTCGACGACGTGGTGGATCCGCACGGCTACCCCGTCGGAGTCGGATATCGCGACGATCTCGGCCGCTTGCAGTCCGGAGTGACCGGCGGCGGCCAGGCCCGTCGCCACGGCACGCCCGAACGCGACCAGGGTCGCGCGCTCGGAGCGGGCCCGCCCGCGAATCGCCACAGCCAGCAGACCCACGACCAGGGCGACGCCCGGCAGCACCGCCGCCGGACCGGTCACCTCGACCGCGGCGGCGCCGACCGTCCCCGCGGCGACTGCCAGGCCGGCGCCGGACAACCACCGGCCGCGATCGCGCGTACGCACCTGCGCGCGCCGGCGCCGGGACACGACCCGGAGCTGGCTCGTGGCGATTCCACCGGCGTCCACCATCGACCACACCCGCGACGTGCCCGGCTGGTCGGCCATCAGGGCCGCGCTCGCGCGGTTGATCGTCTCGTGTTCCGTCGCGGGCGGCGGTGTCACGCCGGTCGCCCGCGGATGCACTTTGCCGGGCCCGGTCACCACGGCGCCGTTCCCATCGGGACCCCACCACCGCGCATGCCGACGGCGAAACCGGCGCCAATCGCCGTGCGCGGTCGGGTGGGCGATCACGACATCCCACAGGGACGCGATCTTGTCCGGCTGCCGCGGGTCGATCCGCAGCGCGCGTCCGCGCAGCTGGGTCATCGCGGTGGAGCTACCGATCTCGGTGAGATCGACCAGCACGTTGAGCCCGGGGTAGTTCCAGCCTTCACCGACGAGCGCTCTGGTCGCCACCAGCGTCTGCGCGGCCCCGTCCTCGAGCACCCCGCGGGCCGCCCGCAGCCAGTGCGCGGGCTCCCACGCCGCACCACGGCCGACCAACTCCACGACCGCCGGTATATCGCAGCCGCGAGTGCTCACCCATCGTCCGTCCGGGGCGGACAGGGCGAAGGCGTGCTGAATACGCTCCGCACCCAGCGCATCACACCATGCCCCGCTGCCCGTGACACACAGGACTCCCCGCTGCGCCACCTGACCGAAGCCGCATATCGCCGCCAGCACTCCGGCCGCGGTGCCCTCGTCCTCGCCCAGCACGGCCCGCCCGGCGGCCGGCGGGCTCGTGGCGCGATCGCGTTCGACGACGACGAGCGCACGGAGCCGATCCTGCCGGACCTCGGCCTCCCGACACAGGATCTCGCACGCCGCCCTGCCTTTGGCCGCGGACCGCGAGCACACGATGTCCGCGGTCGAACGGGTCCAGCGCAGGCCCGCTGTGGAGATCGCGACGCCGTGGCGGCGCAGCATACGTTTCAGATCGTCGCGCAGCTCCGGTGGGACCTCGGCGTCCGGCGCATGCAACCACGCGTCGGCGAGCAGGAGGCGGTCGTCCAGAGTCATCGGATCATCAGCGTCCGCCGTCCCGGGCCGGCGGAATCCGGCGGGCAATACGAGACCGCGCGCCCGCCACCATCGTGCCAGCGCCGCGGCGACCAGTGGATCGTTGTCCCGGAGCCGATCCCAGGCGGTCACCTCTCCGCCCTCGACCCGGGTGACCACCCAATCGATGAACGGCTCGGTCACCAGTACCGTGTCGAGTTGGGCGGCGAAGGTAATCGACCAGGTGTCCAGGAACCGCGACTCGGCCGGCTCCAGCTCGGCGACGTGCAGGCCGTCACGCCACGGTGCCACGCCGCCCTCGGCAACCATCGCCGCCAGGTGCAGTTCCGCGTCCACCGCGCCGAGCAGACCGGTGTAGTTCGACTTTTCCTGCTCGGTGCCGGGTTCCGGTAGCGTCGCGGTCAACCCGATCACGGCCAGCGGCCCCTGCGCGGACAGCCGGGCGACCAGGGCGTTCACCACCAACGCCCACCAGTCCAGCAGATGATGGCATTCGTCGAGCACCAGACAGCGGATATCCCTCGCGGCGAGGCGATCGAGGAGGGCACTGGTCCGCTCCCCCAGCAAGGCCACCGGGTCCAGACCGACGTCCTCGCCCGTGGACAGCGATCTGCGCAGGGCCCGAACATGGCGGGCGAGTTCGGTTTTCGCGCGACGGGCATCACTGCGCTCCACCACGGCGATCCGGTCCGCGGCCGCGGCGGCACCGACCTGAGCTGCGACTTCCGCCACCCACCGCCGCCGCGCCGCGGCGCGCAGCTCCCGTTCAGCCGCGCCGGGGTTGCCCAGCAGTTGATAGGTCACCGAGTACAACTGCGCGGGACGATCCAATGTCGTGCTCGCGAAGGTCTCCGGTTCCGCACCGAACAGGCCGACAGCCGCACACCACTGGTCGCGGATCGCCGCCGTAGGCGACAGGACCAGCGTGCGGCCGCCGGCCTGTCGAGCGAGTTCCAGGCCGATGAGCGTCTTGCCCGCGCCGGGCGGCGCACACAGATGCCACCGGTCGCTGGTCACATGGGAACACAATTCGAGCAGGTGACGCTGCGAAGTCCGCCATTCGAAGGTGGGCCCGAGGTCTGCCCACTCCGGGATCGAATCCACCGCCCCTACTTCGACATCCGTAACTCGTCTCGGGCAATGGTACTCACCGGCCGGGCGGCGCGGGCGGGTTCAGTGGCAGCCTCCGGGTACCGCCGGAGCATTGCTGTTCAGCGGGGGAACCGCAGAATGCGCAAGGTCATCACCAGTCCGGCCACGATGCCGGCGGTGGCGAGGCCGGCAGTGAGGACCGATCCGGTCATCGCGACGACGGCGACAGCGAACAGCAGGCAGGTGATCAGCGCGAGCAGCGCGGTGCCCCATTCCATGCCGACGATTCGCAGAGGTTGTTCGTGCAACGCCCCGGAGTAATCGAGCGTCGATGTTATCGGGCCGTCACCTATTCCGGTTTCGGTCACCTGGGTTATGACGTGCAGATTCCCCGTGGGGGTCGCGTTCGAGCGATCCATGGCTGAACCTTCCGTGTCGTTTCGCACCATCTGATGTGCTCGGAAGTAACGACCCGGATAAGCACGAAACGGCACGTAGCAAATGATGAGACAACCATCACACCTGTGAAGTGTAACCGTTTTTCCGCCGCCTCAGGCGCAGTGGCCGAAGATCGAGCCGGTGACGTTCGCACGGACCGCCCGGCAGACATCCGCATGAACGCGCACGATACGCGACTCAACTGTCCTGAACTGCATAAATAGACTCCATAGATACATGGTCCGTGCATTACTGAAAAATGTTCCCACTGCGTTATCAGGGATTGTTTCGATCCGCAATTCGTCGATGCCGATCGAGGTAGTATCGCGGTGTCGGTGCGACCACCATCTCCGTTCGAGACGATCGAGCAACTGTGACGTTCATCGCTCGATAGATGGTCGGGCGTGACGATTATCGGGGCCGCGTGTCGTTCGGGTGAGCGGTGGAGGTGGGTGTGACCACGATCGAATCCGCACCGAATTCGGTGCCCGATACCGTAACCCTGGTCAGCCGGGCGCGTGACGGCGATATCCGGGCCTACGAGCAATTGGTGGTGCGCTTTCAGGCGCAGATGTTCAGGTTGGCGTCGAAGATGCTGGCCGACCGCGGTGAGGCAGAGGATGTGGTGCAGGAAGTCTTCCTCGGCGCGTGGCGGCGGCTGCACCAACTCGACGACGACGCCGCGTTCGTGGGCTGGCTGTACCGGATGACCACCAACCGATGCCTCAATGTCATCCGGGCTCGCCGCCCGCAGGTCGATGTCGATCTGGATACGACCGAATCGCCCCGGTCCGATATTCAGCCCGAACAAGCGGTCCAGGTCAGGACCCAGCTGGAGGCACTGAACGCGGCATTACAGGAACTGACTCCCGAACAGCGCGCCTGCTGGCTGCTGCGTGAGTTGCACGGCCTCGCCTACGCAGAGATCGGCGAGATCGTGGGCGCGAACAGTGACGCGGTGCGAGGTCGCATCGCGCGGGCCCGGGCGCAATTGGCCGAGGTGATGAAGCCATGGCGATGAATGAGACCACCGCACAGGACTACCGGCTGCCGTGCGGACGGGAACTGGAGCAGGTGTGGGCGCGGCTCGACCAGATCGAGCAGGGTCATCCCGATGCCCACGAGGCCACGTGCCCCTACTGCCGGGCCGCCTACGAGAGCCTGCTGGCCCTGCGCGCCGCGACCTCGGAACTCCTCGCCGAACCCGACACCGCGCCGCCCGATATGGTCGGACGCATCATGTCCGCGGTGCGTGCCGAGGTACGGCGCGGACGCACGCTGGACCTGCCGACGCCACGTGCGGGCAGCGTCGAGGTGAGCGAACAGGCTGTCGCGGCGATACTGCGTTTCGCCGCGGACTCCGTCCCCGGAGTGCGGGCCCGGCGGTGCCGGATCCGGGAGGCCGGAACCGGACCGGACGGCGCGCGCCTGCTCGACGTGGAGATGACGGTCGCGGTACACCTGGGTCCGCGCACCCTCGGCGAGCTGCTGCCCGAGGTGCGCACTCGGATCACCGCCGCACTGCCCGACCGCGTCGGCGCCGTGCTGCACCGGCTGGACCTGCACGTCGGCGATCTCTACGAGCACGACAGTGACACCGATCCAGGCGGCGGCCAGACGGGTGGCCCGGCATGAGCGCCGCCCGGACATCGATCGTCGTCGGCGATCCGGTGATCGCCGCCGTCGCCGCGCGGGCGGCGGCCGCCACACCCGGAGTCGTCCGCCTGGAGCCGGGTGTGCGGGGGCTGGTCGGCACGGCCGTGCGGCTGGGCCGGCAGCGATTGACCGGAAACCAGCCCGCCCCGGCGGAAGGCGTCCGGGTCCGGCGCACCACCGCCGGCCTGCAGGTATCGGTGGATATCGCCATCGGCGCGCACCGGCGGGCAGCCGATATCGGACCCGCCGTTCAGCAGGAGATCGTCCGGGCCGTCCGTGAACAGACCGGCGAGCGCGTGGACGAGGTATGCGTCTGCGTGCTCGATATCGAGCCGGAGCAGAGATGACATGACCCCCGACGACCTGATCGACACGATCATCGGCGCGCTCGAGGCCTGCCACGGCGTGCGTCCCGCGACGCCCCTGATCGGCGAACCGGCTGTGTGGTGGCCCCGGGACACCCGCAAGTACGCGGTGGATCTACACAGCGCGATCGTGCAGATACGCATCGTCGCGACCGCGATGCCCCTGCCGCCGCTACTCGAGCAGGTCGCCGCCGATATCCGGCCGTTGCTGGCCGGCACCCCCTGGGAAGACGCCGAATTGCGCCTGGTGGTCACCGAACTCGACTCGGTCGCGGTCACCGGCTCAGCGGCGCGGAACGAGTCCCCGCCGAGCGGCCCGGGCTCCCCGGAGTCGCCGGCGCCCGACACCACCCACGAATCCGCAGCACCTCGACAGGATCAGGAGAAATCATGACCTCTTCGACCGCTGACAAGACCAGCGTCGACACCGCGGCGGCCGGCTCCGGGAAAGCACCTGCGGAGTCGGCGAAGAAAAGCACGCTGGTGACCGAACAGGGCACCACCACCATCGCCGATATCGTCGTGCAGAAGGTCGCCGGGCTGGCCGCCCGGGAAGTGAACGGTGTGCACGATCTCGGCGGCAACACCGCCCGCGCCATCGGCGCGCTGCGCGAACGCATCCCCGGCGGGTCGGCGAGTTCGGGCCAGGGCGTCTCGGTCGAGGTCGGCGAAGCCCAGGCGGCCGTCGACCTGCAGATCGTCGTCGAGTACGGCGTCGCCATCGCCGATCTCGCGCGCGCGGTGCGGCGCAATGTGATCACCGCGATCGAGCAGATGACCGCACTCGAGGTGGTCGAGGTCAACATCAACGTCAACGATGTCTTCATCCCCGGTGACGACGACGAGACCGACGTTCCCAGCCGGGTCCAGTAGCCGCAATCGCACGCGCAGAGGAGTCGACGGTGAACGCCACTTCGATATGTCTGGCCATCGGTATCGCGCTGGGATTCGCCGCCGCGTTCGGCGGTTTCGCGGCGTTCGTGATCGTCCTGCTGTTCACCGCCGTCGGTCTGCTGGCCGGCCGCTGGCTCGACGGTGAACTCGATCTGTCCGCGATCGCGCGGTCCGCGCCGCGGAACAGGAACCGGCGGTGACCGCCGCGGCCGCCGACCTCCCCGGAACCACCACCGTCAGCGCACGGGCCGTCGGGCGGATCGCGGCCGCGGCCGCGGCCGAGGTGGCCGGCGTCGACACCCCGGTGCGGGTCGACGCGACGATCTCCGGCGACCGGACCGCTCTCGAGCTCCGGTTGCCGATCCGCTACCCCGAGCCGGTGGGACGGGTCACCGACATCTGCCGCGAACATCTGCTGCGCCGCACCGAGGAACTGACCGGCCTCGGGGTCGCACGCGTCGATATCGTCGTCACCGCGCTGACGCGCCGCGGGGTCGTCACCGGGAGAGTCCGGTGATCCGCAGGTCCCGCCGCACCCTGCCCGCCACGCTGGTCGCCCTCGTCCTGCTGGGCGGGTGTGTCGCGGTGATCGTGTCGCTGGTGCAGCGGTTGCGCGACACCGGCGAGTACATCTCCTACAACACTGTGGCGCGGTATGTGCACGAGACGGCGTGGAGCGATCTGCCCGTACTGTTCGCCGCGCTCGCAGCGGTGGTGATCGGGGTGCTGCTGGTCGCGGCGGCCGTCTTCCCCGGGCGGGCTCGGGTCCTGCCGCTGACCGCCGAGGATCCGGCCGGTGACCTCGACGCCGGGGTGCGTCGCGGTGATCTGGCCGCGATGCTGCGCGGCGCCGCGACGAGAGTGGACGGGGTGGAGTCGGCACGGATCAGGATCCGCCGCGACACCGTCACGGTGACCGCCCGGACCGACCGGCACAACCAGGACGGGATGGCCGAGGAAGTCTGTGCCGCGCTGCGCGCCCGGATCCAGCAGGTCGGGCGGCCGGTGCGCCGGGTGCGAACCGAACTGCACGGACCGAAATCGCCGACCGTGAAACGCGGCCGCCGCGCCGACGCACCGGCACGCGGATCCCACGCATCGATGGCGCGGGCCGGACAGCGACAGGCCGAAGACCTACCGGCAACCGGCGCCGCGCCCCGACCCGGAACGGGAGGACGGTGATGACACGTGCCGATCGGCCGGCCGCGCTGAACCGAATCCTGCTCGCGCTCGTGGGGGCGCTGTTGGTGGCGGTCGGCGCGCTGGGACTGGCAGCGCATTTCGGGCGGCTCGGCGGGGTGGACACCGATTCCGGCCTGGTTCCCGGTACCGCCGCGCCGCCGACCTGGGTTTTCTGGGCGGTGGTCGTCGGGGCGGTCGTCCTCGGCCTGCTGTGCCTGCGCTGGCTGTTCGCGCAGTTCTTCCGGATGCCGAAACCGGTGTCGTGGCGACTCGAGGCGCCGGAAGCCGCCGGAACGACGGTGCTGGATTCAGGGACCGCGGCGGCCCCGGTGGCCGCCGATATCGAGAGTTTCCCGGAAGTCCGGACCGCGAAAGCCTGGTTGAGCGGACCGTGCGATTCCCCTGAGCTGCGGCTCGTGGTGACGGCCGAGCCCTATGCCGATATCGCCGCACTGCGCCGTCGGATCCTCGATGACGCGGTCGCCCGGCTGGGCCGCGCACTCGACTTCGAGGACATCACGGTGCAGCTCGAACTGCGGTTCGCGGACGCGGGCCGTCCCGCGCCGCTGCGCTGACCGCTCGCTACGGATCAACTCGCGATCCGTACCTCGAACGGCAGCAGTGTCGCCGTACCGGGCGATACCCATAGCTATTCGGCGCGGGACGGGACCTGCTCGGCGGCCGAAGTCAGGTCGCCGACGCGGGATGGTCGTGGCGCATGACCTCATCCCACCAGTCGGCCAGCGGACTGGGGTCCGGCCAGCTGGCCGTCGCCGGATACTCACCCGCTACGGCGGATACAGCCTCATCCGGGCTGGAATCGAGCTCACTGTGCATCATGCCGTTCCTAGGTAGGTCGCATTGAAGGCATCCCCGGCGCGAGAGAAACGGTCCGAGGACATCTGGTTTCACCATCCACAGAGATCGCAGACCGCGGAGGCTTACTTGACGATCTCGCCGGGGCGGACGCACTGACGCGCGGCGTCGGATAGGGGCGAGGCTGGATGGTCGAGGGCGGCTCGTGCCACCCCAGCCTACGCGCTCGTATCACGGGCACCGACGCCGACACAGCCGCGGCCGGTCCCGGCGCACCGGCCGAAATCCGGAACAGCCGTGGATATAACACTTACGTTGCGACTCGGACAGGACCGCGATCACTTCGCCGTCCACCGATCCTCCATGACGCCCGCGGCCGCGGCCGGCTCACCGGCCGATCGCGAAATCAGCGAGCCGGTGGACACCGCCTCGGGTTGCCCGGGTAGTTCTGCCACCGGTAGACCGTGCTCGGGTCGTACACCGCCGGAGACCCTTTCGGTGCATCGCCGAACATACCCGTCGCCAGTGGGCTCCGCCCTATCGCGTCCGGCACCGGAAAGGCCTTGGGGCCCACCGGGCCGCCGCGGAGAAACCCACGCGGCCGCCGCGACATCGGGTGCTGACGCTCGGTTGCCGCGGGCACACCCACCACGTAAAATGTGACGCGCATCACTTTCTACTTCTTCGAGTGCGCAGATTGCGATAACCCCCAGGTGGGACGGGTGCCGCGCCGAATGCAATCGTCGGCATGGTGCGCATCAGCGAACGCTCGGTCGAGCCGACTCGGAGGACGGGTGCCGCGCACAGGCATGAGCAGCAACGCCGCGCACCCCGCAATCGCTCCCGACGAAGTGAGCGACAAGGCTGCCGACCCATCCGGAGAGCGAACAGCGATACCCAGGAGACGATCATGTCCGGTTTGGTGCGCAAGAATTTCGATTCGCCCGAGGAAACTCGCCTTTTCGAGCAGGGCAAGGGCAAACTCGATCTCGTCAACCTCGAATCCGGTGCGGTGGGCCGGGCAGTGTTCGAACCCGGCTGGCGATGGTCGGAGCATGTCAAGCCGATCGCACAAACCGACAGTTGTCAGGCGGCGCATACGGGCTATTGCGTCTCGGGGCATATGACGGTGGTGATGGACGACGGCGAGAAACAGGAATACGGGCCCGGCGATTTCATGATCGCTCCGCCTGGGCACGACGCCTGGATCGTCGGAGACGAACCCTGCGTCATGATCGACTGGCAGGGTTTCACCGATTACGCCAAGCGCTGAGCCGGGACGCCGGGCGACCGGGTCGCTCGCCCCCCACGCCGGCCCGACCCGGTAACCGGCGGGCCCGGCTTCGACGTCAGCGCTACCGAGGACCGGGAACCGACCGCACGGCCGAACCCTCGCCGGCCGGCGGACTACCCGCCTCGTCGGTCAGCGTGTCGAGCAGCTCGCGTTCCACTGCGACGAACTCGGGGGCCGTGATCATGGACAGTTCCCGCGGCCGCGGGAGATCGACGCGGACCTCGCGGCGCACGGTGGCCGGCCGCGCCGACAGCACGATCACCCGGTCCGACAGATACACCGCCTCACGGATGTCATGGGTGATCATCAACACCATCCACCGGTACCGCTGCCAGACATCCTGCAGCCACGACTGCATCTCGGTGCGCGTCAGCGAGTCGAGCGCACCGAAAGGCTCGTCCAGCAGCAGTAGTTCGCGCTCCTGGACGACAGTACGCAGCATCGCCGCCCGCTGCCGCATACCGCCGGAAAGCTGGGCCGGGCGCGCGTCCTCGAACCCGGACAGCCCGAAGACACCGAACAGTTCGCGAGCTCGGCGCCGGGCCTCGGACTTGGGAACACCGTGCACCTGCAGGCCCAGAATCGTGTTGTCGAGGACAGTGCGCCACGGGAACAACAGATCCCGCTGCGGCATATAGGCGCTGTGCGCGGACGCCGGCTCGCCGTCGCTCGTGCCGAAGTGGATGCTGCCCGAGTCGGGGGACTCCAGGCCGGCCAGCATATTGAACAGGGTGCTCTTGCCACACCCGCTCGGACCGATGAGGGAAACGAACTCGCCGGGTCGCGCCGTGAACGACAAGCCGCCCAGTACTTGCCGGTTCGCGGTCCGCCTACCGGGCCGGGGAAACGATTTGGTGAGGGCGTCGACGACGATCCGGTTTCCGCGTGCGTCAACCACGGCGGCTCCTGTTCTCCGCGCGGGCCCACGGTGCGACGACCCTTTCGATCGCGAACGTCAGCAGGTACAGCGCGATACTGATGAGCGCGGTCACGAGTACCGCCGCCAGCACCAGGTCGGTGCGGAACGAGTTCTTCTGCAGGCTCATGTAGATGCCCAGACCCTCGCGGGCGCCGACGTACTCGGCGAACACGGCGCCGACGACGGCATAGGTGATCCCTATCCGCAACGCCGTGAAGAACCGCGGTAGCGCGGACGGCAGTCGCACGTACCGGAACACCTGGCCGCGTGAGGCCCCCATACTGCGCAGCAGAGCGCCCGCCTCCCGGTCGGCCGCGGCGAACCCCTCGATCAGGCCGATTGCCATCGGGAAGAAGGTGACCAGCGCGACGACCAGGACTTTCGGAAGCAGACCGAACCCGAACCAGATGACCATCAACGGCGCTATCGCGATGATCGGCAATGTCTGCGAGGCCACGAACAACGGCACGAACGCCCGGCGCAGCCAGGGCGAGAAGTCGACCACGACGGCCAGCAGCCAGGCCAGGCTCAGGGACACGGCGAACCCGGTCAGCGTCACCTGCAGGGTGGCGGCGGCGTGGACGGCGATCTCGTCGCGGTGCGCCCACCCCTGCCCCACCACGCGCGAGGGGGACGGAAGCAGTTGCGGACGGATACCGCTGATCTCGACATAGGCCTGCCAGACCGCGACCAGCACCGCCACCGTCACTACGGACGGGATCACCCGGCCGATCCGCACCGATCGCCCGGAACCGGTTTCGGCTCCGGGGTCCGGTTCGGTGCGCCGCGGGTTGTCGAGCACGGAACCGCTACGGGGAGGAGAGGTAGTCATCGGTGAAGTACGTCGACCAGTCGGGTTCCTGGGCCAGCGGCGCACCGTCGGGACCGGTGAGCAGACCCTTCTCGTACAGGAATCCGGAGTTGGCCGCCCACTGCTCCCGGGTCTGTGCGCCTACCCGGCCGTCGGGTCCCTTCATGAACTGCTCGGCCAGCATGCGCTGACTCTCGAACACCAGCTTCTCATCGTTGAACGCGCCGGGGTTGGCGTCGATGAGGTCCTGGGCAGCCGCATCCGGATCGTCCGCGGCGAACTGGTAGCCGCGCTGCAGCGCCTGCACGAACCGCGCCGCGCGGTCGGGGTCGGCGGCCAGCCAGTCCTCGTTGGCGTCGATCACGATGGCGTACGAGTCGGGAAAACCGAAATCCGTATACCGGAAGTACTTCATCGGCGTGCCGTTGTGTTCGGCCTCGATACCCTCCCAGGCCAGGTAGGAGACGGTGAAATCCGCTCGGCCGGAGTAGACGGCCTCGTAGGCGGACGTGCCCAGCGTGACCGACTCGAAATCACCGGTACCGCCGTCGTTCCGGATCACCTGCTGCAGCGCCTCCACTTCGCCGGGATCGCCGAAACCGGCGTAGGTCTTGCCGTCCAGATCCTTCGGGCGCGTGATATCGGCGCGGTCCGCTTTCACCCCGATCCCGGTCGCCCACCGCTGCAGCGGCGCGAGCACCGACAGTGTGTGTCCCCCGGACGCACGCGAGAATGTCGACGAATTATGCGTGCTGACACCGAATTCGGCGTTCCCGGCGTCGATGACCGTATCGACGGCGGTGTTGTTGTACGGCAGGATCTCCACATCCAGGCCGGCCTCGGCGAAATAGCCGCGCTGCTGCGCGACGAACAGGCCGGTGTGGTTGGTGTTCGGAGTCCAGTCCAGCGCGAATCGAATGGTCCGATCGTCGCCGCCGCCCGCGTCGCACCCCGTGAGCGCGGACAGGACCGCCACCGCGGCGACGACCACGGCGAGGACACGGCCCCGGCGGGCGCTCACGAGGCGGGCCACGGTTGCGGGTTCAGCGCGGTGTCCCAGAACATCAGCTCGTACCGGGTGGCGACGGTGAACGCCGTCGCCATGGCCGCGCGCTCCGGCGCGCTCGCGACCTCGGCCGCCGCGTCGACCAGCGATCGCGCCGCGGCCGCCGACTCCTGGAACTCCGCGGCGCCGTAGGTGGCGACCCACTGCGCGTAGGGGTGGCCGGGGTCGGCGGCGAGGACCTCGGCAGCGCGCGCGGCCAGATCGCGGCCCACCTCGGCGTAGATCCAGAAGCAGGGCAGCGCGGCCGCCGCGCCCACGGCGTACGACTCGGTGGCGGCGGTCGCGGTCAGATACGAGACGTACCCCAGGCAGGCTGCCGAATGCTGCGGCTCCCCCTCCCGCGCGGGAAGCCGGCCGCCGGTGAGCAGATCGTTGTGCAGGGCCGTCTCGACGGCGACCGCCGACGCGGCGGAAGTCGCCCAGAACTGCGCGGCCCGCGCATTCGGCGACTTGGCCGAGAGGATGGCCAATACCTTCGCGTAACCGGCGAGGTACAGCGAATCCTGCTCGACATAGGTGCGGAAGACCTCGGGCGGCAAGGTACCGTCGCCGAGCAGCCGCAGGAACTCGAGATCGTCGATGGCGCCACGCAGAACCTCGGTCCGGGCCCAGAGGTGATCGGTGAAAACGCCGGTTTCGGTGGTTTGCGCGAGCAAAGCCAGACATCCCTTCGTCAGCATTACCTGAACAGGTTCTCGGGTCTCATCTCAGCCCCGCATTCGCGGAGCACCCCGTGTCAGAACGCACTCGACCATAGCAGTGGCGCGCCTCCGGACAATCGCCCAGGTATCCCGGATAATGCGGCGGACCGCCGAGACTGCCACCCGGCGACGACGCAACGAGCCCGCCGAGTCACCTCCACCGCCGGGGCACTCGTCAGCAATCCGCGGACCGATCGATCCGAACGAGTCGTGTCCGCGCGGAAGGAGCCCGGCCCGTGCCGAAACCGGATGTGGATCGCGGAAAGGCACTGTTCGACGCCGACGCGAGATTGTCCTGGGTGCTCGCCGGACTCGCCGGGCTCATCGGGGCCGCGGCTTTCACGCACACCGCGGGTTACTTCGTCACCTTCATGACCGGCAACACCGAGCGCGCGGTCCTCGGCTACTTCCACGACGAACCCGATATGGCGGTCGCGGCGCTGGGACTGATCGTGTCCTTCGTAGCCGGTGTCGTGATCGCCTCGTGGTGCCGCAGACGGTACTGGGCCAGGCACCCGCACGGACCGACCCTGCTGACAACTTTCTGTCTCGCGCTCGCGGCGGGACTCGACCTCGTCCTGTACGGAACCACCCCCGACGAGATCGACTTCGTGCCCATCCTGTTCGTGGCCTTCGGGGTGGGGGCCCTCAACACCTCGTTCATCAAGAACGACGAGGTGTCGGTACCGCTGAGCTACGTGACCGGCACGCTGGTCAAGATGGGCCAGGGAATCGAACGTCATGCCAGCGGCGGCGATCGGGCGGACTGGCTCGGATACTTTCTGCTCTACACGAGTTTCGTGCTCGGCGCGGGCGCGGGCGGTCTGCTCAGTCTGCTCGTCGCGGGCTGGGCGATGCTGATCACCGCCACGGTCGTCTGCCTCCTGGTCACCGGTTACACCTATCTCCATCTGGATCGGCACGGACCGCTCGACGAGTGACCGCACGGACGGGCGCGAGACGCCGACGGCGTGGCAGGTAGCGTCGAAACCGCGCGCGACGACCGCGATCGATTCCGGTGGATCCACCACACAATCTCCACAACTGGCACCGGTTCTCTCCACACGCAGTGGTTAGGCTCCCCGACCATGGAACAGAACGCACCGGTGGGGCGAGCGACGGCGCGTCGGATCCTGGTCGTGGACGACGAGCCCACCATCGCGGAATCGGTCGCGGCGCGACTCCGGGCCGAAGGATTCTGCGTCGAAATGGCGCACGACGGGCCCGCCGCCGTTGCTGCCGCGCGCACGTTCGGTCCTGATCTGGTGGTGCTCGATGTCATGCTGCCCGGCTACGACGGGTTGGAGGTGTGCCGGCGAATTCAGGCCGACCGCTCGATACCCGTGCTGATGCTCACCGCGCGAACCGATGAAACCGATCAGCTGATCGGGCTCGGCGTCGGCGCCGACGACTATCTGACCAAACCGTTTTCGCTGCGGGTTCTCACCGCCCGGGTGCACGCCCTGTTGCGCCGGGTCGAGCGCGCCGGAGCGCAGCACGACACGATCACCGTGGTCGGCGATCTGCGTATCGATGCCGACCAGCGCAGGGTCTGGCGGGGTGAGATCGAAGCCCAGCTGACACCGCTGGAATTCGATCTGCTCACCCAGCTGGCCCGGCGCCCCCGGGCGGTGCTGGCGCGCGAGCGACTCCTCGAGCAGGTGTGGGACTGGGCCGACGCCGCGGGCACCCGGGCCGTCGACAGCCATATCAAGGCGCTGCGCCGGAAGCTGGGCGCGGACTTGATCCGGACGGTGCACGGCGTGGGCTATGCCTTGGAGACCCGATGAGCGGAGAGGTCGTCACCCGGGCCGGCGGCGGCGCCGAGCCCCACGACGAGCCGGTCGTGCTGTCCGGGCTGCGGCGGGCCGTGGATCGAGTGGCGGCGGCCGCGCCGCGACCGCTGGACCGGGTCCGCTCCGTCAAGCTCAAATTGGCCGTCCTGATGACCTTCGCGGGGGGTATCGCCTTCGGTTATTTCCGATTGCAGATCGGCTGGCTGCCGCCGATGACCACACTCACCGCCATGGTCATCGCGCTGGTGTCCTCTCAGTTCCTGGCGCACGGCATCACCACGCCGTTGCGTGAGATGACCGCCGCGGCCCAGCGGATGGCACGCGGCGATTACACGAGCCGGGTGCGCGCGTCCTCCCGGGACGAGGTCGGACAGCTGGCCGAGGCGTTCAATCGGATGGCGGCCGATCTGGCCGCCGCCGACCAGCAACGCCGCGACCTGATCGCCAATGTGTCGCACGAGTTGCGCACTCCGATCGCCGCGCTCAACGCCGTGCTGGAGAACCTGGTCGACGGGGTGTCCGAGCCCGACCCGAAAACACTCGAAACGGCTCTCGCCCAAACCGAACGGCTCGGGCGGCTCGTCTCCGAACTGCTCGATATGTCCAGTATCGAGGCGGGGGCCCTGCCGCTGGAGCGCGAAGAATTCGGTATTGCGGAGCTCTTCGCGGAAGTGGTGGCCGAGGGCGAGGTCATGCCGGCGGCACGCGGCCGCGGTATCCGGTTTCGCAGCGAGGTCGTTCCCGATACCGCCACCGTGTACGCCGACCGTGGCCGCCTCCAGCAGGTTCTGCTGAACCTGCTGGACAACGCTGCCCGGCACGGCCCGGCCGGCGGTGAGGTCCGCCTGCGCGGCCACACCGAGGACGGCGCTCTCATTATTGATGTCGACGACGACGGTCCCGGCATACCGCACGCGCAACGCGAGCGGATCTTCGACCGCTTCACCCGCGGGGAACGCACCGGCGGAGGCGGCACCGGACTCGGACTCGCCATCGCGCGCTGGGTGATCGACCTGCACCGCGGCTCCATCGACGTGGCCGGCCCCGGCTCGCGTATCCGCGTGATCCTGCCGACCACCGAGTCGCACACCCGCTGACTTTCCCGTCTCCGACCACCCGGCAGCCGAGCGGCCCCGGGGCGATTCCGCGCACCTTCAGGAGGACAACCATGCCCGAACGAACCAGTCCGCAAGACGACACCGCGAACCGAACGGAGACGGACTCGGCGGAACAGCCCGGCTCAGCGGAAGCGACGAAATCGGCCGACTCGCAGAAATGGGCCCCGCAGCGTGTCCCCGCCGCCGCGCCGCGGTCCGAGACAGCCGAGGATCCGGTATCCGACCTTCCTCGCCCGGATTCCACCGGCGAGCGGCCCGCCGACCCCGAGTCAGGCCTCGGCAGCCGGGCGTACCGGCAGCCCGGTGCGCAGGATCGGCCGGGCAACCAGGTGCGAACATCGGAACCGGTCGCGACGCCTCGATGGCGGCAGGCGCCCTACTCCTCGGGTGCACTGTCCGCGGCAGGGGTCACCGGCCTGATCGCGGCGGCCACCGTTCCCCTCGATCGGCCCGGAATCGGCTGGCTGCTCGCGGGTTCCGCCGCGGCGGGCGCGATGAGTGTCGTCCATCGTCGCGCCCGGCGAACCGCAGACCCGGGACAGCGGGAACCGGCCGTCCCGTTCCGGAATCGGGAACGATTGTTCTGGGCCGTCGCGGCACTGGCGTTGCTAGCGGTCGGCACCTTCCGAGCCGCCGGATGGCTGTTCGTGCTCTGCGTGGGGGCGGCAGCGGTGGCCGGTTCGCTGGCGGTAGTGGATCGACGATCGGCCTACGGGGTACTCCACGACGCGATAGCGGTCCCGTTGTCGACGATCAGCGCCCTCCGGTGGGTCTACGCGGCGCGGGGCGGGCTGCCCGGCGGCGTCGGGACGCGCCATCGGCGACTCGGCGTCTCCACGGCTGTCACGGTGATGTTGCTGGCGATCTTCGTGCCGCTGTTGGCCGGCGCCGACGCCACCTTCGCCGCATTCGTCGAAGGACTGATGCCGCGGACGGACGGCGCCACCGTCACCGGCTGGATCGTCGTGTTCCTGGTAGCCGCTGTCGGAAGTCTGAGCGCCCTGTACCTGTCGGCCGGGACACCGGACCCCGCCGAGCAGCGGGCCGGCGTCGCGAATCAGACGCTGAGGCGGCTGGAATGGGGTCTGCCGGTCGGCGCCCTGACGGTATTGTTCGCGCTGTTCCTCGGGGCGCAGCTGGTAGCCCTGTTCGGCGGCGACGATTACGTGCAGCGCACTGCCGGCCTCACCTACGCCGAATACGCGCGCAGCGGGTTCTGGCAGCTGTCCGCGGTCACCGTTCTCACACTCGCGGTCATCCTGCCCGTACTGCACCGGGCTGCGCGGGATTCGGCCGCGGATCGCCTGTGGTTGCGCGCGCTGCTGTGCGCGATCAGCGGGCTCACCCTGGTGATCATCGCCTCCGCGCTCGGACGCATGTGGACCTATCAGCAGGCGTACGGGTTCACCGTGCTGCGACTCCTGGTGGGAACGTGTGAGCTCTGGCTCGGCATCGTGTACGTCCTGGTGATAATCGCGGTCCTGCGCCTGCAATCGGCGTGGTTGCCGCGTCTCACCGTCGGAACCGCCCTCGCCGCGTTGCTGGCGCTCGCCGTGCTCAACCCCGAGGCATTGGTCGCCTCCCAGAACATCGACCGCTGGCAGCACGGCAAGGACCTCGACGTCGCGTATCTCGCCGGGCTGTCGGTCGATATCGTCCCCGCCATCGATCGCCTTCCCGCGGCGATCCGCGTCGACCTCACCCACCGGCTCGGTCACCGACTCGACGACGACACCTGGAACAGCTGGAACCTGGCGCGGATGAAGGCCCGCTGAGCGCACGGTCCACGGCCTCCGCCCACGGTGTCCGCGCGCCGGAACTCGGTGGAATCGCCGAGCAGAAGCTGTTGCGCGAACCGATGTCGGCGGTATTGCGGCGCGAGATCGACGAGGTCCGCACTCGCGGCCGAACCGTCGTCTCGATTACGCCGGGTCCCGATGAGCTGCGCGCGCTGGGCTGGAATTTCATGAACCGGCGGCACCGCCGCGCCGCCTTCGACGCGGCGCGGGTCCATACACCCGCGGCCGTGTTGCGGGCGCTGGTCGCGGCCGACCGCCCGTCGTCCACCCCACCGCCGCCCTGAACAACCCGGCGGCCGCTCACGCCCGGCGAGAAGCAGTGCGCCGGGCGCCGTGGTCCAGGGCCGGCATCAGGAGGTCCACGCCGACGGTCATGCGCGCGACGAACTCGTCCCGGGTGGTCACCTCGTGCTTGATGCCGCCGGCGGTGCTCAGCAAGGTCCGGGCCAGATCCTGTGCCAGACTGCCGCTCCCGGAAGACAGTTCGGCCGCGACCGCCTTCGTGACCATCGCGAGAAAACGCTCGGGGTAGTCGGTGACGACAGAGCCCAGCAGCTCCGGGTTGGCCTCGATCAACAGGGCGACCTCTTTCGCCAGGGGACCGATATAGCGCCCGGTCCACAAGTCGAGCGCTTCGATCAGTCGATCGCGAAGTGGACGCTCGTCATCCGCCAGGCACCGCTGCGCGGCTTCGATATCGCCGTCGAGGGCGTGCGTGACGGCGGCCCGGAACAGGTTCTGCTTCGAGGTGAACAGGAAGTACAGGCCCGGACGGGAGATATCCGCGGCCGCGGCGACATCCTCCATCGATGTCTTCCGGTACCCGTAGCGGGCGAAGGTCCGGAGAGCCGCGCCCAGCACGTGCTCGCGCCGACGACCGCTTTCGGTCCAGCTCTCTTCGACGATGCCTGGCTCCGCGTCGCTCACGGATGCCAGCGTAGCAGCATGTGAACGTACTAGACAGAATATGCCGTCTATGTATAGTTAGTTCGGTAGGAGTCGCTGCCCAGCAGGCAGGACTCGATCAGCCGTTCCGCGCTGACCCATTCGTCCATTCGGAGGCTTCCGTGCCCACGTCCCACCCATTGATCACCACGCGATTCGACGCGGGCAGCACCGCCGATGACGTCGTCGCGGGTCGCGACCTCACCGGCGTCCGCGCCATCGTCACCGGCGCATCGTCCGGCATCGGCGTGGAGACCGCCCGCTCGCTCGCACGCGCCGGAGCCGACGTCACCCTCGCGGTCCGCGACCCGCGCGCGGGTGCGAAGACCGCCGCGGACATCGCCGAGTCGGCCCCGAACAGCGATGTCCACGTGCGTGTGCTGGATCTCGTCGACCGATCCTCCGTCGCCGCGTTCACCCACGGCTGGACCGGCCCACTGCACATACTGATCAACAACGCCGGCGTCGTCGTCAGCGAACTGACCCGGACCCCGGAAGGATGGGAACTCCAGTTCGCCACCAATCATCTCGGCCATTTCGCCCTGAGCACCGGCTTGTACGAGGCGCTGGCCGCCGGAGCCCGGGACAGCGGCGGAGCCCGGATCGTCGCGGTCAGCTCCACGGCGCATATGAGGTCGCCGGTGGTGTTCGACGATATCCAATTCGAGCGGCGCGACTACGATCCGCAGGCCGCTTACGCGCAGTCCAAAACCGCCAACTCGCTCTTCGCAGTCGAAGCCACGCGACGCTGGGCCGCCGACGGCATCGTCGCCAACGCGGTCAACCCGGGGGGCGTCGCCACGGGCCTACAGCGAGATTTCACCCAAAAACACAAGGACTACCTGGCCGCGGCCGAGGCGGCGGGAGCCTTCACCTACAGGAGCGCTCAGCAGGGCGCCGCCACGACACTCGTCGCGGCCCTCACACCCGAATTCGCCGGCACCGGCGGCCATTACCTCGATAACGGACGCGAGGCCCACACCGTGGCCGACGACGCGGCCCTGTTCGAGAACAGCGACGGCGTCAAGGAATGGGCGCTCGACCCCGATGCCGCCCGGAGGTTGTGGACGGTATCGCAGGATCTCATCGACCGGGCCGCGAGACTCGCGCGTCGTAGCGGGACCGCCGAAGACCGAGCTCCGGTGGATCGATGACCTCGACGTTGTTTTCAGCAGCGGGTCGTGCGCGTGCACGACCTCGCGCCGTACCGTGCGCGAGGTGACTCCGAGCCGGTCGGGTCCGGACCGGACGCTGTCCGTCACACCGTCCACTTCACCACCCGCCGGCGAAAGCGGACCGATCCTGTCCGCTAGGGATGCAAGGGTGGTCCCATGGACACACACGAACTCGACTGGAACGTGACCCTGCGCGAGCAGTGGGAGTTCCATTGGAACCATCAGCTCCGAACCCGGCTCGACGGTCTCACCGACGACGAGTACTTCTGGTCGCCGGTACCGGACGCCTGGAGTGTGCGACCTCGCGGCAGCTCGACGGCGCCCGTTCAGGCCGGGGCGGGCGACTTCGCGATCGACTACGCCTTCCCCACACCGGTCCCCGCACCCTTCACCACAATCGCCTGGCGACTCGGACACGTCATCGTGGGTGTCCTCGCCGCACGCAACGCCGCACACTTCGGGGCGCCGCCGGCGTCGTACGAGACCTGGGAATACGCCGGCAGCGCGGCCGGCGCCCTCGACCAGCTCGAAGCCCAGCTCGATCTCTGGCTGACCGGGGTGCGCGATCTCGGCCGGGCCCGGCTATCTGCCCCGATCGGGCCCGCAGAGCCCTTTCCCGAGCGGCCCGTGGCCGATCTGATCCTGCACATCCACCGCGAGCTGATCCACCACCTGTCCGAGGTCTGCCTACTGCGCGACCTCTACCTGTACACCGAACCGGGGCCGAACGGAACGAGTCGATGAATCGGAGCACGCGACCGATTCGCACGGCGTCACCCGGGTGAACCTCGGTCGGATCGACCACTCGGATTGCCGGTCGGCACGCTGTCGGCCGCCGGACACCCCGACCGCCAACTCGGTGATCACGTCCGCGCAGCTACGGACACGCTGAATTCCGACGAGCGTATTCAGCAGGACCGCTCGCGAACCGGCCGTGTGGATTTGCCGTCATCCGTCTTCGAGGCGTAGGGCCAGCGCTTGCCCGGAGGGCAACTGGTCGACGAAGCTGTGGACGAAGCCCAGCAGAGCGTCGGTGTCGTGGCCTTCGGCGACGGCGTCGATCATGGCGTAGAGGTCGTCTTCGACCTCGGCGACCGCGGTGGCGACCCGGTTGCCTTCGGGCGTGAGGCTGATCTCCACGTGGCGGCGATCCGCGGCGTCGATTCGACGGTCGACCAGCCCGAGGCCGACCACACGGTCGACCAGCCTGCTGGGACTGCTGCCGCTCTCACACACCAGGAGTTGTCCGATTCCGTTGAGGGAGAGGGGTCCTCGCTGCTGCAACAGGCGTAATACCTCGGCTTGGGACGGAGTGATGCCGAGGGGTTTGAGTGCCCGGGCCAGGAGCCTGTTGCCTTCGCGCTGGGCGGCCAGGATCGCGAACCGCAGGTGTTCAGCGCGCCGCATCGGCCGGGACCGTATCGGTGAGGGTCTCGGCCAGGAAGGTCTGCACCGCGTCGGAGTAGGTGGCCGGATGCGAGAACCGGAACATGTGGCCGGTGCGCGGCAGCACCACTTCGCGGGGGCCGGGGATACCGTCCGGCATGATCGCGGCAGCGTGCTCGCCGATGAGCTCGTCATGCTCCGGAGTGATGATCATGGTCGATACATTACACGACATATATGCCGTGTCGAATATTGGCACGGCATCCGGGCGATGCTCGGACTGCGAGGAGAAGAACCGACCGCACACCAGGTCAGGCCGAGGTCTCCTCGGGTTTCGCCTGAGCCATTTTCAGTAGGGCTTCGTGCAGCGTCTTTGCCGACTCCCCCGCACGCTTTCCGCGCAGCTCGACTTCCACGAAGCCTTCGATCAGCGCGCGCCGAGGATCGAGCAGTCCCTGACCGATACTCGGCCCGCCGCTGAGGGAATCGGCCATCATGATCCGCCATGCTTCCTGGCGGGCCCGGTAGCCGCCCGCCTCGTCGAGAGCGGCCGCGAATGCGCGGACGACCGCCGCGTGCACCGGACGCCCGCCGGTATCGGATCGACGGAAAAGTCTTCTGGTCTGTCCCGGCCCGGGCGCGCTCGAGCTCGCCAACTCGGTCCGCTCCAGGGTGATCCATACGCGCGGCCGGCCGCCCGGTCCGGGCTCCGCGGCTTTCTTGCGTTCGCGGCGGATCGTGTCCTCGCGCTGTTCGGCGACCTCGATGCCGTACAGCGGGACGGGATACTTCGCGAGCAGATCGTCCAGGGCCGCGGCGATCTCGTGAACGATATCGGCATCGAGATATCCATTCTCGAAGCCACGGATCTTCAAGCCGTGTCCGCGAGCCATATCCGCGGCGAGCCGGATCGCCGCCGAATCCTCGTCCCCGCCCGTCGCCCGCAGCACAGCCGGCGCCGCGGGGGCCTGATCCGGATCCGGTCCGGTGGCGGATCCGGGCGGCACGTCGGACCACCCGGGATCACCCACCAGTTGCAGCGGCGCGGCCGCCACGGGCCGCGTTGACAGTTCCGCGGGCGCGGGCTCGGCCGGGCTTCCCGTCCCGGACCCGTCCGAGCTCACCTCCGGATCCCCGAACACCGGCAACCCGGGCCGGAACTCGTGCGGCCGGGGCGACGACGCGAGAGACGGCACTATCGGCGGGGAGTCCGCCGACGCGCCGACCCGAGCCGAAACCGGGGATCCCGGTGGCCGCTCGCCTCCGGCGACAAGCGTGAGAGGGACGTCTCCGGGCTCGCGGGACACCGGCGCGGGCCTGGTGATCTCGCGGGGCGGGCCGCTCACCTCAGCGGCGGTCGCGGACAGCACCACGACCGGGTCGGCTGTCGCCGGCATGTAGTCGATGCGTTCGGCGGGGTGGTCGGGATCGACCGGTGCCGACTGCGTCCGGGATGGACGATCGACCGGCTGCGGCACATCCGGCCGTGACGCACGATCGTCGACATCCGAACTACGGGTGCGCGTGCCCACCGCGGCGACCGGCCTCGGCACCCGGCGCGCCTCATCCGGCACACCGACTGCGCCGACGACCGGCGAGCCGGGCAGCGGGTCAGCCGGACGCGGTGGTGGCGATGCCTTTTCGGGCACAGACTCTTCCGGGACGGCCGCCGTGGCCGGCGCCGGATCGGACTCCGCGGACCGGGAAAGCTGCTGATGTTTCGGCGCCGTAGTCGATGCGGACGCCAACGCAAGTGGTGCGCGCGCCGATCCCGACGCGGTGGAGGCGACCGCATCGAACGCGGCGGGTCGCACCGGCGCGGACGCTTTCGCTCGTTTGCGCGACCATGGGGTCGAAGCCGGTGTGCGCGTGGACAGGACGGCTCGGGACGCGTCGACGGCGCTGTTCGAGCGCTCGACCGATACCCCGCGGTCGGTTGAACTCGTCCGGGCCGAACTCGGCGCGGCGGCGATATTCCGCTCCGCGTGCTCCTCGGCAGAGGCCAGGGCGGTTCTCAGTTCCGCGGTGACCCGGGAAGCCTCGGCGATCAACTTCTCCAACGTGGTTACCAACGCGCGTAGTTCGCCCAGATCGTCCTTCGGGGTCCGACTCACCGTTGTCTCCGCTTGTCGTCGCAGCAGTCAGGGCTGGGCCGTCCATCACGGCCAACACAACGGTATGACTTCCACTGACACGAAGAAAGTTTCTTATGTGATGGTTCACGGCGCGAGCTGTGACAACTCTCCCGGATGGGAAGAGCCCGGGGCCGGTCCCAGTGTTCGCGAGACCGGCGACGACGGGCTGCGCGCCGGTGGCTGCGCTACCCGCGCTCAGAGGATCAGGGCGACCAGTGCCCACACCACGCTGACAGCAGCCACCGCGGCGGCGGAGCCGAGACCGATTACCGCACTCATGACGTTTTCTCTCTTCCTCCGACTAAAAATTCGGATTGTTCTCCGGTAAAGAAATCGCAAGAACGACGAAGCCCCCGGAAACCATCGGCCGGATCGAACCTCCGAACACCGTTACCCGGCAGGACTATCGCCCAGTGGGAACACCCTTCCTCGGGAAGGTCCACGTTTTGCACATTAGCACTTCGAAATCAATATCGTCAGGGCCCATTCCATCCGATACGATCGCGCGAATTTGCTTTTGCGGAATCCGTTTCCCGCACCGCGCGCGAATCGCGCCCGGCCGGCCAATTCCTATATCCGCTCACCGGCGGGCCCGAAGCGGCACCGGCCGACACCCGAGTGCGCACCCGACGCGGGCCCAGCGCTCGCTGTTTCCACCGCCACAGCGGCCCCGGTCACACGACGGACACCGGCCTCCGCGCGGCGGCACGACCGTCTCTGCGCGACCCGGGCCCACGCCGCTGCCGCGCTGCCGATCTCACGTGTGCGAGTCGCTCGCACAGCTCGCTGTTTCGTAATTGTGAGACAGTTCCACCGATGCATAACAGACCGGACGGCAATTATTATCGAGAGGCCGCATCGTCATTGATATCCGTCAACCGACCGAGGAATGACCACCGAATTGTGACGCCGGATCCGGGCCGGACAGAAATCATTATCCATCCGTAGTCCGAGATTGCCGTGATATAAACCGGAGATAATCTCGCGTCGAGCGCGCGCATAGCACCGACGCCGTTCGGATCGCCGCGACGGCACAGTGCGCCCTGGTGCCCACCCGGCAATCCACCGACGCGCCGGGTCGACGACGATCCGCCGCGACCCGGTGCTGATCAGGACGCGAACGAAGGCGGCCGGGACGGGCGTTCCCGCGCCGACTGTCGATCACCGTGCCGGGCAGCGCGCACCCGCATACTGGACGTTATGTCGTGGACCGGACTCGCGGAAAGGGTGCTCGACCTGCGTGTGACGACTACGCAGGCAACCGCTGTGTTCGTCGTCGTCACGGCGGTGGGCCTGGCCGTGCTGGCTGCGCGCCGGCAGCGTCGCTGGCTGCTCGCCGGGCTCACCGCCGCGGCGGGGGCGGCCGTGGCGACGGTGGTGCTCGCCGCCGTGCTCATCGACAAGGTGTGGCGGCCTTTTCCCGACCCGCTGCCCGCTGTCGTCTACCTCTGGTCGGGTCTGGCGATTTTCGCCATGGCGTTGCTGGGCGGCCGGTGGTTCGTACGCCGTCGGGACCGGTCGCGGCCGGCCGTCGGGGCCGGGCTCGTCGCGGCGGCGGTGGCGGTGCTGCTCTGCGCGGCCGGCGGGATCAACGCCGTGTACGACGCGTACCCGACGGTCCGTGCGGTTCTCGGCAGAACCGACTACCGCACGGTGCCGTTCGACGCGTCGCTGGCGCCCCAGGCGGTATCGGGCCAGGATCCGCCGCGGCCCGGGAATTGGGTGCCGCCCGACGATCTGCCGCAGACCGGCGCGGTGACCAAAACCTCCATTCCGGGTGCCGTCTCCCGGTTTTCCGCCCGCGCGGCACGGATCTATCTGCCGCCGGCCTACTTCGCCGCCCCACGGCCCGACCTGCCCGTGCTCGTACTCCTGGCCGGGCAGCCCGGCAGTCCCGACGACTGGCTCGTCGGCGGCCGGCTCACCGAGATCATGGACGCCTACGCGGCCGGCCACCGCGGGCTGGCGCCGATCGTCGTCCTCGCCGACGGCACCGGCGGCCGGCTCGACAACCCACTGTGTGTCGACTCGCATCTCGGCAATGCCGCGACGTACCTGACCGTCGATGTGCCCGAATGGGTACGCGCCCACCTGCAGGTCGACCCCGATCCACGAGCGTGGGCCGTGGGCGGCCTCTCCTACGGCGGCACCTGTGCCCTGCAACTGGCCACCACCCGCCCTGACGTCTACCCCACGTTCCTCGACATGTCGGGTCAGGCGGAACCGACGCTGGGCAATCGCAACACCACGATCCGCGACGTCTTCGGCGGCGATGCCGAGGCCTTCGCCCGCAACAACCCCGCCGACCTGCTGGCCCGTAATCGCTACCCCGACTCGGCGGGCGCCTTCGTCGTAGGTCTCGACGACGCCGAATACCGCGGCGCGATGGAGCGGCTCACCGCCGCGGCACGGGCCGCCGGTATGGATGTCCACCTCACCGAACTGCCCGGCGCCCACAGCTTCGCCGTGTGGTCCGCCGGACTCGAGAAGGAGATGCCTTGGCTCGGCCACCGACTCGGCCTCGACGCCCCGTGACCGCTCGCATCATCTCGGGGATTTCGCGCGCCCCTGTATCGCTCGGTCTGCTGGTGGCGATCTGGATACTCGGCGCGAGCACCGGTGCGTTGCTGAAGGGTCCGTCGCACGAGCTGGCGGGGAACATATCCCTGGGGCTCAGCACCTTCGGCGAGGGCCACGTGTGGACGCTGTGGACCTCCGGTCTGTTCGCCTCCGGGCTCGGCGAGTACGTGGTGTCGAGCCTGCTCGTCCTCGCTGTCGCGGTGCCGGTCGAGCATCGCATCGGCAGCCGGCGCTTCGCGATCGCGGTGTTCGTATCCCAGGGCGCCGGGGCCGCACTCGCGCTCGCGGCGGCGCGGCTCGCGTCGGCGGTGCCCAACGCGTGGGGTCTCGAGCTGCACGGGCACGTGACCGAGGATCCGCTGCCCTGGATCCTCGGTGCGTTGCTCGCCGCCACCGCGGCGATGCACACGCTGTGGCGCCGACGTATCCGCACGCTGGTGCTGGTGGTTCTGGTGACCACCGCGCTGTTCGCCGGCCACCTGCAGGATGTGACGCGATTGTCCGTCGCGTTGACGGGTCTGCTCGTCGGTCCGGTGTTGTTCGGGCGCGCCGCGCGCCGCCCGGCCCTCGGCGGGACGATCCGGGAACGCCGCACCCTCGTCGCCCTCGTCGTCGCGGCCAGCGTCCTCGGGCCGATCCTCGCGGCCTTCTCGCCCCATGCCATCGGGCCCCTGTCGGCACTGCGTGAACTGTTCGATCAGGTGCCGTACAACCCGCGCGAGCTGGTCGGTGTGTGTGCCGATCCGGGTCTGCACGACGAGTGCCGCGAAGGGCTCCAGGCACTGCGACTGTCCGGCATCGGGCCGGTGACGATGAACCTCATGCCGTCGGTGTTGTTGCTCGTCGGCGCCGAGGGGCTACGGCGCGGCCGGCGCGCGGCCTGGCTGCTCTCGGTAGGGGGCCATGTAGTGCTCGTGGTCGCCGCCGCCGTCAGTACGGTCGTGCGGATCACCGAACAGGACGAGGTGCGCTCGCTGCTGTACGGCATCCATCGCCACAGCTCGGTGTACATGGAAATCGCTCCGTTGCTGGCGCTCATCGCGGTACTGGTTCTGCTACTGGCCACCCGGCAACTGTTCGAGGTGCGCGCTGCCCGCGGGACGTATCGCCGCGTATGGCTGGGCACCCTCGCCGCGGCCGGTTTCGCCCTCCTGGCCTACCTGGCGTTGGGGACCCTGCTCGCCGGCGGCTTCGACCGTGACCCCGGGGTCGGCACGCTGCTGCGGGACGCACCGCTGCGGCTGCTCCCGCCCGTGTACCTTCAGCTCTTCGAGCCGCCCGTGCTGCCGCTGACACCCGCGGCGACGTTGCTGTTCGAATGGATCGGCGTGATCGTGTGGGCGACGTTCTGCCTGTTGATGCTGCGCGGCTTTCTCACCCCGCCGGCCGGGTACGACCTGGGTGGCGAGCGCCGGGTACGCGAACTGTTGCACACACCCGGCGGCGGCTCCCTGTCGTGGATGAGCACATGGCCGGGCAACAGGTACTGGTTCTCGGCGGACGGGCGCCATGCCGTGGCGTACCGGGTGCACTCCGGTGTCGCCCTGACCATCACGGATCCGATCGGTGACTCCTCCTCGTTGACTGCGGCAGTCGACGAGTTCGCGGCCTATTGCCTCGGCAACGGGTGGACGCCGTGCTTCTACTCCGTCGGGCAGGACACCGCGGCGATCGCCCGGGAGCACGGCTGGAGTTGCCTGCAGGTGGCGGAGGAAACGCTCGTCGAACTGCCCGGTCTGGCCTTCAAGGGCAAAAAGTTCCAGGATGTGCGGACCGCCCTGAATCGCGCGGGCAAGGACGGGGTCGAGGCACGGTGGACGACGTTCGCCGACGCCCCCCTGTCGGTCACCGAGCAGATCGTCGAGATATCCGAAGAGTGGGCCGCCGACAAGGGACTTCCCGAAATGGGTTTCACCCTGGGCGGACTCGCCGAACTCCACGACCCCGAGGTCCGGCTGTTGCTGGCAGTCGACCAGGACGATCATCTCCACGCCGTGACCTCGTGGATGCCGGTCTATCGGGACGGCGCACTGGTCGGCCTGACATTGGATTTCATGCGACGCCGTTCCGACGGATTCCGCGCGGCGATGGAGTTCCTCATCGCCTCGGCGGCATTGTCCGCGCAGGAACAGGGTCTCGAGTTCCTCAGCCTGTCCGGCGCACCGCTCGCGAGTTCCGACACCGCCGAACCCGGCCTCGATCGCGGCGCGCTCGACGCGCTGCTCGATCTGCTGGGGCGCACACTCGAACCGGTCTACGGTTTCCGGTCGCTGCTCGCCTTCAAAGCGAAGTTCCAGCCCCGGTACCGGCCCATGTACATGGTGTTCCCCGATCCCGCGGCACTGCCGACCATCGGGATCGCCATCGGCCGTGCGTATCTGCCGCACCTGTCGCTGGAGGAGGGCGGGCAGTTCCTGACCCAGCTGCTGCGACGCTGAAACCACAACGTCCGCCGGAATCATCGTGTGGATCGCGCCGCGGCCCCCGAATTACCGAATACGCCGTGTACGCCGGATCCCGTTGAGCGGCTTACCCGAATGCGGTATACCTGCGTGGTACCGATCTCGACATCACAAGGAGAACCCCGCCGTGCCCGACGGCCCTATCGATCTGCGTACCGATGTGGCGCACCCCGCCCGGATGTACGACTACTTTCTCGGCGGCAAGGATTCCTACGATGCCGACCGGGCCGCCGCCGAGCAGGCACTCCAGGATTTCCCGGCCGTCCGGTTGACCGCGCGCACCAACCGCGAGTTCATGCGCCATGCCACTCGCTACCTCACCGAACAGGGCATCCGCCAGTTCCTCGATATCGGCACCGGTATCCCCACCGAGCCCAACCTGCACCAGGTCGCCCAGGGCCTGGCGCCGAAATCGCGGGTGGTGTACGTGGACAACGACCCGATCGTGCTCGCGCACGCGCGGGCGCTGCTGGTGAGCGCCGAAGAGGGCCGCACCGCCTATATCCAGGCCGATGCCGGACAGCCGGCGGCCATCCTCGCCGCACCGGAACTGCGTGCGACGCTGGATTTGTCACAGCCGGTGGCGGTCTCGCTCATGGCTCTGCTCCACTTCGTGCCCGGCGACGTCTACGACATCGTGAACACATTGATGGCGGCGCTGGCGCCGGGTTCCTATCTGGCGATGTCGCATGTCACGACGGACTTCGACGAAGGCCCCGACGATCCCGACGGGATGGCACGGCTGCTGCAGGTGTACAAGGATCGCGGGATTCCCGTGCGGCCGCGTAGCCGCGCGGAGGTCGCGCGGTTCTTCGAGCAACTGGAGTTGGTGGATCCCGGCGTCGAGGTCATCCACCGATGGCGCACCGCGGGTATCGAGCATCCGAAGAGCCACGACAAGAAGGTGTCGCTCTACGGCGCAGTGGGCCGGAAGCTCTAGAGCCCGGGCCGCCGGAAGGCGCCCGGGGCGAATGCCGCGTCGGGCAGAGCTCGGTGGGGATCCCCCGGCAGGTGGGCTTGCTGATATCGCAACGCCCGAGTAGCCGTTCCCGGCCGACGGCATCGCAACACGTTGTGGCCGGTGCGATTCCGACGACCGGCTCGACACCGTCCGAGCTAGCGGCAAGTGGATCCCGCGCAGGTGGTCAGCGTCGCGAGACGGCGGTCCAGGTCGGCGACCACGGCGGCGTGGGTGGCGCGCCCCGCGGGGGTTTTGATCAGATTGGTCAACTGGTACGGGTCGGCCCGCAGGTCGTACAGTTCGTATTCGCGCTGGTCGAGCGGGCGTTCACGTTCGTACCAGCGCACGTACAGATAACTCGCCGTGCGTACGGCGCTCCAGGACGGCATATCCAGTACATAGACGAGCGGGGAGTCGGTACCGGGGATCTGCTCCTGGGCGATGCCGTCGCGACCGTCGTCGCCCGGTCCCCCGTACTCGGCGGCGAAATCGTCACGCCACCCGCTGGTATCGCCGGAGAGCACGGGCGCCAGGGAGCGGCCGTCCACCCGTCCGGAGATCGGTACGCCGGCCCAGTCGAAGAGCGTCGGGGCGAGATCGATCGAGAGGGCCATGGCCGCGCTGCGGCCGGGCCGGATACCGGGACCCGCGATCGCCAGCGGCACCCGCATGGACTCTTCGTAGGGAGCCATTTTCTGAGTGAGGCGGTGGGCGCCGAGACTGTAGCCGTTGTCGGAGGTGAAGACCAGGTAGGTGTTGTCGAGTTCGCCGGTGCGGGCGAGAGTGTCGACGATGCCCGAGACCATGTCGTCGAGAGATTTCAGGGCGCCGAGCCGGTTGGTGTAGTCGACGTCGTTGGTCGCGGCGATCGTCGCGGCCCGCGCGCCCGCGGTGTCGATCAGCCACGACGGTTTATCGGAGACGTCGGGCTCCTGATAGTTCGGCGACCGCGGCGAGGCCGTGGGCCGAGTGTCGGGCAGATGCCGGGGCGCGGGCGGGATCGGGAAGTGCGGGGAGGTCGAGACGGCGTACCAGAAGAACGGCTGCCCCGACGCGGCGGCATCGGTGATGAACCGCTCGGACTTGGCGCGGATCACGTCGGTCTCGTAATCCTGGGGCGTCACACCGTATTTCACGAATGTGCCGTTCTCGTTCAGTGTGTAGTTGTAGCCGGAGTACAGGAAGTTGTCGACGCCGGCGTTCCAGTCGTCCCAGCCGGGCGGGATGTGGCCGGGGTCGTCCTCGAGCCCGTTGAGGTATTTCCCGGCCATACCGGTCCGGTACCCGGCGTCGTGCAGGGCGGTGGCGATGGTGTGGGATTCGTTGCCGCGGGCCCGGAAAGTCTCGAAGCCGCCGACCTCGCCGGCATTGGTGAGGACACCGGTGTTGTGCCCGTATTCGCCGGTCAGGATGGACGCGCGGGCGGCGCAGCAGATCGGCATGGGCGCGAAAGCGTCGGTGAATTCCATCCCGCGATCGCGGATCAGCGCCGCGGTGCGCGGCATCGCCTCCCACACCGGCGTGGTGGCCGCGTCCAGATCGTCGGCGAGAATCATCACGACGTTCGGCCGCCGGTCACCGTGTTCCGGCGCGGCCGACGCCGCGGATACACACCCGGCCGCCGTCAGCAGCACCGCGACGGTCGCGCACAGCGACCTACGCACAGAACGAGCAGCACCCATGCGAACTCCTCGAGAGTATGTGTCGCCGGTTGGATGATTCGCGCCCGGCGTGCCCGTACTCCGACACGGTAGATCAGCGAACCGAGTGGACGCGGTAGCGCCACAAGGTTCCTCGCGGATTCTCGATCATCGGCGTACCGGGAGGGGTGCGGTCAGTCGCCGCTTCGCGGCTCGCGGGTGAATATGCAGCCCGCGACGAGTGCGACCTGGGCGACGGCGCGGTCGACGGCGCCCGCGGGCTGGAACAGGTGGCTCAGCACCAGCCGGACCACCGCTTCGACCCGGGTACCGATTTCGTCGTCGGTGAACGCGCCGAGATCGTACTGCGCGCACAGCACGACGGTGACCGCGGCGGAAGCGCGACCCAGGACGGGTTCCGGTTCGGTCATGAGCGCGGGCAGCAGCGTCGTGTCGGCGCTGGAACGGCCCGCGAGTATGGCTTTGAGCAGCGTGTTGTCCGCCGCGGTGCGCAGGGTGTACTCCGCCGCGGCGGTGATTCCGGCGAGAAGGTCGCCGGGCCGGGTGGCGATGGCCTCGGTGACGCCGACCAGAAATGTGTCGAGTTCGCCGGCGATGACCGCGTCGGCCAGGTCCTGCTTGGTGCCGATCTCTTTGTAGAGCACGGGGCGGCTCACGCCGACTTCCTTGGCCACCCGGGACATGTTGACCGCGCCCCAGCCCTCGTCGCAGACCAGGCGGCGGGCGGTGTCGATAACACGGGCGCGGAGTACTCGGCGCATCTCGCTGTGGAAGTTCGGCGCTTCAGCCACGGCCACCAGGGTACATCAGTCGGCAATATTGTCCGATCATTGACAATCCGAGAAGAACTGTCTGTAATGAATACACTTTGCTAAAAAGTGTAAACACCCGAAAGGACGGCTGCCGATGAAGCGGCCGGCGGTACAGACAGACCGTCGCACCCCGGGCAGGCGAGGAGGACAACGATGACGACGACGTCTCGGAGGGAGCAGCGCGGCGATGCGGCGCCGCCGCAGTGGCGCGACCGCAAGCGCTATCTGTGGTTGTTCGGGCTGGTCGCGCCGACCGCGCTCGGCCTGGGCGCGGCGCTGGTATGGGTCTTCAACCGGCTGGGCTGGCACCAGACGGCACCGGTCTGGTGGTGGATCGGACCACTGCTGGTCTATGTACTGCTGCCGATCCTGGATCGGTTCTTCGGACCGGACGGACAGAATCCACCCGAAGAAATCATGGAGCAGCTCGAGCACGACAAGTACTACCGCTACTGCGTCTACGCCTTCATCCCGTTTCAGCTGTTCAGTCTGATCTTCGCCGCCTACCTGTGGACCGCGGCGGATCTGTCCTGGCTGGGAGTCGACGGCGGACTCGGGCCGTGGTCGAAGATCGGGGTAGCACTCAGTATCGGCGTGATGGGCGGCGTCGGGATCAACACGGCCCACGAACTCGGGCACAAGAAAGACGAACTAGAACGCTGGCTGTCCAAGATCACACTCGCCCAGACCGGCTACGGCCACTTCTACATCGAACACAACCGAGGACATCATGTACGGGTCGCTACGCCGGAGGATCCGGCCAGCGCTCGGTTCGCCGAGTCCTTCTGGAGCTTCCTGCCGCGCAGCGTATGGGGCAGCCTACGATCGGCGTGGACATTGGAGTGCACGCGGTTCCAGCGTATGGGAAAAAGCCCGTGGACGATTCGCAACGATGTGCTCAACGCCTGGTTGATGACGGTTGTTCTGTGGGGTGTGCTGGCCGCGGTATTCGGCCCGGGAGTACTGCCGTTCCTGCTGCTCCAGGCCGTATACGGGTTCTCGCTGCTGGAAACGGTGAACTACCTCGAGCACTACGGGCTGCTCCGGACCCGGACGGACTCGGGCCGGTACGAGCGATGCGCCCCGGCGCACAGCTGGAACTCCGACCATATCGTCACCAATATCTTCCTCTACCACCTGCAGCGTCACAGCGATCATCACGCCAACCCGACGCGGCGCTACCAGACCCTGCGCAGCGTGGACGGCGCACCCAACCTGCCCAGCGGCTATGCCAGCATGATCACCCTTGCCTACTTCCCGCCGCTGTGGCGAAAGGTGATGGATCACCGCGTCCTCGACCACTACCGCGGCGATATCACCCGCGTGAACATTCAGCCCCGGCGGCGGGAACGCGTGCTGGCCCGGTACGGGGTGGCGGACCGATGACCGTCTACGCCTGCCCCGTCTGCGGCTTCCACTACAACGAAACCACCGGCGCGCCCCGGGAAGGATTTCCGGCGGGCACCGCATGGTCGTCGATCCCCGACGACTGGTGCTGCCCGGACTGCGGGGTCCGCGAAAAACTCGATTTCGAACCCGTCATGACGACGAAAGGATAATGACGTGGCCACCGGATACAAGTTGTTCCAATGCGTGCAATGCGGCTTCGAATACGACGAGGCGCTGGGCTGGCCGGAGGACGGCATCGCGCCGGGGACCCGATGGGACGATATCCCCGACGACTGGTCGTGCCCGGATTGCGGTGCGGCGAAGGCGGATTTCGTCATGGTCGAGGTCAGCCGCGCATGAGCGAACGTGTGTCCTCGTCGCCGCCGATCTCGCCGTCGCCACGGCGCGCGCCACGATACGGCAGCACGAACATGTACAGGCCGGAGAGCAGGAGCGCGGCGAGCGGGAAAAGGGGCAGATAGGACACCCAGACGAGGGGTTCCGGTAATGCCGATGCCACGAAGGTCGCGAGGACTGTCACCGTGAAGACCACGGCCGCCCCGCGGTGCAGTGTCCGTATCCCGTGCGCGGTCGAACGACCCCCGGCTCCGGGAGCCCGACCGGACGGGACGGCCCCGGCCGGTCCACCTCGCCATCTTCCGACGAACGGCAACACGTACAGGTAGAGACCGGAGAAGAACAGTAGGGCGAGGGGAGGCAACGGGAGGTACGACACCCAGATCGGCGCCCGCAGCACCAAGGCTACGACGGTGAGGACGACGGTCACGGTGAGGACGATCGCCAGCACCCGGTGGATCTGCCGAACCCGCTTGCTCCAGTTCATCGCGTCCTCCTCGATAACGAGTGCCCCGGCGATGCGCCGCCCGAGATCGATGACGACGCTAATGACTGTGCTGTGTCCAGTGCTTCTCGATTCCTGATCACTCCGTTTACGGGCGCCCGCGCCCGGAAGCGGACCGGCGGCGCGCCGAAAAGTCGAGTTACCATAACTCGGTGGATGGCCCCGGCGAGGTGGACGCGGCAGCAAGAATCCTCGATACCGTGGTCGAGATCATCGAGGCCGACGGCTACGACGCGGTGCAGCTGCGGACGGTCGCCAAACGTGCCCGGGTGTCGCTGACGACCATCTACGGTCTGCACAGCAGCCGCGACGAACTCATCCTGGCGGCGGTCGAGGCGTGGATGGCCGGCAATGCCTACACCGATTTGTCGCCCCACCCACAGCACGAGCCCCTGCCCGACGGTTTGATGCGGCTCGTTCGGCGGGTGTTCCAGCCCTGGGAGCGGAGCCCGCGTATGGCGCATGCCTTCTACCGCGCCCGCGCTACACCCGGCGGGAATCGATTGGACAGCCAAGGATTCGAAGCCGTTCTGCCCGCCGCCGGACACCTGCTCGCCGGTCTGGATCGCGACTATGTCGCCGATATCGCGCTGGTCCTGATCAACCTGTGTTATGCGATGGTCGGCCGGTTGGTCGACGGGACGGCCGACGTTCCCACGATTCTGTTGTCGCTCGAACGCGTGGTCCACCGGCTGACGAGCGACAATTCACAGCTGGCGACCCACAGGTCGGCCGCTGAACCGGATACGACCCCGTCGCTGGACTTTTCCCTCTTCTCATTGTTCGGACCGGGCTTCGCGGAGCCGAGCGGGCACACAGCCGACCACAACACAGCCGACCACAACGGCGACCGGCCCGACCCCGCGGCGATCGACCCGTAACGCGCTACCGAGGCCCGCGATACGTCCAGAACATCTCGGCGGCCGGTCGCGGATCACGCGCAGTCCCGACCGCGTCCAGCGCCCGGCATTTGAAGGCATGCCCCGCCAGGCTGACCTGATGGGAAGTCGCCACCGCGAACTCGCGACCGAATCCGATGGCCGGGCAACGTCCCCAGAAATAGGTCTGCTCCATCCCGAGGTCGCGCCGCGCGCGAACCATCTCCTGGACCCGGGCATCGGCGGTGTGGACGTCGGCGGCGACAGCCAGCACCTCGAAGCCGGTGGCCCATTCCGGATAGTCCGTCAGATCGCCGAATTCCGTGGCCGTCGCGCCGAGGATCTCCAGCGCTCGCGCATGACCGGCGCAAGGCGTGAGCACGATCGTCTCGCTGCCCGCCATGGTCCGGTCGAACATCCAACCCCCCAGGCAATCCACGGCGTCGGCCACGGTGGGCGTCACGACCACCGCGCGATGACGAAGCGTGCGGCGGCGTGCCTGTGCCGCCCCTCGTGCGGCCGAGCGCGTGGTAGCCATCCCGAGCTCGTCGGATACAGCGAATCGAACTGCCATACTTGCCATTCCGTTCTATCGAACTGTGCCGCCGGCCCACACGCGCGCGACAGCCATGGGCACACCTCGTGTTCGCCCGGACGGCGGAGCCGCCTCCTGGAGCGGGTTCGGCCGGCGATACGCCGCTCCCCCGCAACCACCGACGACCACGTGCACGAGCCCTGCCTTTTCCGGGCGACCGAGGCTTCCCCCGATCACCCACATCGACGCCGGTATCCTGCCCAGCCGCACCGACAGCGCGACAGTAACATGGTTATCGCCTGATCATCGCAGATTTGCGAACAACGGCCCATCCGGCTCACGCACTGCTCCGAAGACCGCATGAGTGATTGATAGCGATCAACGATCACAATCCGGAAGGGGTTCCGTTGTCCCGTCGATTTCGCTGCAGTGCCGCCGCCCTCGTCGTCGCGGCCGGAAGTGCCGCGGCGCTTCTCGTCCATCCCGCGGCCGACGCCGCACCTGTAGCGGGGTTGGTTCGCACCGAAGCCCCTGAGCAGGACCGAGTTCCGGTAGTCGGCGGCAGGCTGGTGCTCGACCTCGGCCGGGCGATCGACCTCGACGGCGAGAGCATCGTGGCCGCGGCCGACGGCGGGGCGGTCGACACCGATCACGGGATCGCGCTCGACATCGCGCGTGGCAGCACGATCACCTACCGCACCGCGCACAAGGGTATAGACGGATCAGCCCGGTTCACCGGTGGGATACAGCTCTCCAAAGGCAGTGCCGAGGTCACGATCTCGGCCCTGACCTACGACATCACGACCGGACACATCACTGGCGAAGTAGGTGGCTCGACGATCGATATCGCCGGCGTGTCCGAACCCGATCACGCCGAGGTCGTGAAGGAAGAGGGCTCGTCGCGGGCGACACTGCTGCTCGGCGGGCAAGGGATCACCCTGAGCCCCGGTCTCCTCACCGCCATCGACAAGGCACTCGGCACCGGCCTGTCCACCTCCGACAACGATCGCGAGATCGAGGGTTCGCTGACCCTGGACCTGGACCTGGTCCAGGGCAACAAGGTGAACACCGCATTGGTCACGGCACTCGGACTGGACGCCGAGATCGACTCCGACGCCGATCGTTCCGCACTGCACGAGATGGACCTCGACGTCGGGCTCCAGCTTTCCCTGCTCTGAGCCGATAGCGGCCGTTGGTTCAGTGCCGAGCGAGGATGGCGGCGAAATCGGTACCCGCAGGCAAGGATCCGTACTGCAGGTCACGATCTTCGCCCAGCCGGGCCGCGAGAAACGCCTCGGCGACGGCCGTCGGCGAATACCGCAACAGCAGCGACGCCTGCAGGCCCAGCGCCATCGAGGACGCCACAGCGCGGGCCCGTAACTGCGCCCGCTCGGGCGGAAGGGCCGATAATTCGGTGAGCGCGCGCCGCATGCGATCGTGATGCCGATCGAAGAGGGCGGACGCACCGCGGGCCGTGGCGAGTTCGGCGTCGAAAGCGTGTGCCGACTCGGGTTCACGAGTCATCGCCCGCAGGACGTCCAGGGCGATGACATTGCCCGAGCCCTCCCATACAGCCATGACCGGCTGCTCCCGGTAGCGGCGCGCCAGCGGGAACGACTCGGTGTAGCCGTTGCCGCCGAGGCATTCGAGAGCCTCGTAGGCATGGTGGGGGCCACGCTTGCAGATCCAATACTTCGACACCGCGGTGGCGAGCCGGCGGAACGCCTTTTCGCTCTCGTCGGCATCCGCGTCGTGCGCACGGGCGAGCCGCAGCGCGGTGACCGTAGCGGCCTCGGACTCGAGCGCGAGGTCGGCGGCGACCGCGGTCATGGCGGGCTGATCGATCAGCGTCGCACCGAAGGCACTGCGATGCCGGACATGCCACAGTGCCTCGGCGACGGACTGGCGCATACCCGCGGTCGAGCCGTACACGCAGTCCAGGCGGGTCCGGGAAACCATCTCGATGATGGTGCGCACCCCACGCCCCGGCTCACCGACGAGATGGCCCACAGTGCCGTCGAGTTCGATTTCCGAGGACGCGTTGGACTTGTTGCCGAGCTTGTCCTTCAGTCGCTGGATCCGGAATACGTTGCGGGTGCCGTCCTCGAGTACCCGCGGTACGAGGAAGCACGAGAGAGCCGCGGAGTCGCCGGCCGTGGCCGGGTCCTGGGCCTGCGCGAGGATCAGGAATCCGTCGGACATGGGGGCCGAGCAGAACCACTTGTGGCCGGTCAGCGACCAGGTCCCGTCCGAGTTCGCGACCGCGCGGGTGGTGTTGACCCGGACATCGGAGCCGCCCTGTTTCTCGGTCATCGCCATCCCGAACAGCACACCGGATTTGTCGCCGGGAGCCCGCAGGCGGCCGTCGTAGCCGCGGCCGTACAGCCGCGGCAACCACAATTCCGCGACTTCGGGGGAGAACTCGAGGGCCGGAACAACGGAGTGGGTCATCGAGATCGGACAGGCGTGCCCCGCTTCGACCTGCGCGAACAGCATGAACGTCGCGGCCCGCGCGACATTCGCTCCGGGCCTCGGTCGCGCCCACGCGGCGGTATGGGCGCCGTGCGCCACCGCGGCGCCGATTACCCGGTGGTAGGCCGGATGGAACTCGACCTCATCGATCCGGTTGCCGTACCTGTCGTGGGAGTGGAACACCGGGGTGACGGTGTTCGCCAGCTCGGCATCGTGCTGGAAGGACTCCGCGCCCACGAGATCGCCGACGTCGATCAGCGCCTCAGTCGCCCAGTCGGCGTCGTGCCGTGACACCCCCTCGACCAGCGCGACGTTCGACGTGTACTCGTTCACGCCGATCCGCGGGGGCGCCTGGTTGAACACCTCGTGGGTGCGGAATCCCGCGGGAGCGATGGCTGTCATGAGGGTGTCCCTTCGATACGTCGATTCGAGTAGGCGGAGCCCGGTGAGCGTCGGGCGTCATCGCCGGTGTAGCCGGTGCCGTGGAAACAGAAACGCATGATCGCCTCGACGATCCCGCGATCATCGGCGTCCTCGTCGTTCGTCACCGCATGAGTCGGCGAGAGCCTGCCGGTGAGCGATTCGCTGATGGCGCCGATCAGCGCGGCCGCCGTAACGCCGAGATGCTGGTCGGGGAACACCCCCGCCGCGATGCCCTCGCGCAGGATCTCGGTGGTCAGCCGGTGGTAAGCGGCCCGGTAGGTCAGGCGCTCGGCGTCGATTCGCGGATCGACGGGCTCGAAGAGCAGCGACCAGGCCATCTGCCTGCCGCGGATCGCGCGTATCGAGAACGTCTCGACCAGGGCGCGCAATCGCGCGGGCGCGCCGTCGGCTCCGTCGACCGCCGCCCGCACCACGGCGAGCTCCCGATCCGCACTGGCCCGGAAGACAGCCGCGAGCAGGTCGGCGTTGCCGTCGAAGTAGGAGTAGACCGTGCCGACGCCGAGTCCGCTGCGCTCGGCGATCGCCTTGACGGTCGCCGCGGCGAATCCGCTGGTCGCCACCAGTTCGGTGGCCTCACCGAGGAGCGCTGCCCGCCGTTGCGCCTGCGCGGCGCGCGTCTTCTCGGTCGGCCGGTACACCACCCGTCCGGGCCCCTTTCCGTATAGTTCGAATCATGATTCAATCCTTCGAAGAAGCACTGTAGACCCGAACCCGACCCACGGCAATGCCCCGCGGATCGAAGGCGAACGCGAGGAGCGGCCCCATGAACCTGACCACGATGCTGGAGAGCACCGTTCGCAGATACCCCGACAAGGACGCGATCGTCTACGGCGCCGAGCGGATCACCTACGCCGAATTGCTCTCCGCGTCCGAGCGGGCCGCGCGGGTGCTGCGCGAGCGCGGCGTCCGGCCGGGCGACCGGGTCGCGGTGATGACCTACAACAGTCCGGGGTTCGCGGTCGCGGCATTCGGCGCCTGGCGCGCGGGCGCGGCGCTGGTGCCGGTCAACCACAAGCTCGCGCCCCCGGAGATCGAGTACACGCTGGCCCACTGCGGGGCGAAGGTCGGCGTGGTGTCGGCGGATCTGCGAGCGAATGCGCAAGCCGGTGCGCCACAGGTCGATTGGCTGCTGACCGAACTCGGCGACGACGCGCCCGCACACGCCGATCGCGATTTCGACCGCCTGACCGGTGCGGCCGAAAAGTGGGCCGGGGCGCCGGTTCAGGAGTCCGATATCGCGCAGGTGCTCTACACCTCCGGCACCACCAGCGCACCGAAGGGATGCCTGCACACCCACCGCTCGATCACCACGGTCGCGCCCTATATCGCGAACACGCTCGGTCTCGACCAGGACGAGCGCGTATTGATCGCGATGCCGATCTGGCATGCCGCACCGCTCAACGTCTGGTTCATCACGACGATATTCCTGGGCGGCACGATCGTTCTGATGCGCGAGTACCACCCCCTGAAATTCCTGGAAACCGTCCAGGAACAGCGGATCACAGCGTTCTTCGGGGCGCCGATCGCCTACCTGGCACCGCTCCAGGCGGCACGGGCCGCCGGGAAGCGGCCGGCCGACTTCGACTTCTCGTCCATGCGCCGTTGGACCTATGGCGGCGCGCCCATCGGCGCCGAGGTCGCCCGCCGGCTCCAGCGGGAATACCGGTCCGAGAACTTCTACCAGGTGTACGGCATGAGCGAGATGGGCCCCACCGGCACCGCGCTGTACCCGCACGAACAGATCACCAAGGCCGGATCGATCGGCCGATGCGGTATGCCCGGGGTCGACCTTCGGGTCGTGCGACCCGACGGCGCCGACGCCGCGCCGGGCGAGACCGGGGAGATCTGGCTCGCCGGCGACACCCGGATGATCGGGTACCTGAACGACGCCGCGGCCACCGCGGAGGTATTCGAAGGCCGCTGGTATCGCAGCGGCGACGTCGCGCGGCTCGACAAGGACGGATACGTCTACATCGTCGACCGCACCAAGGACGTCATCATCACCGGCGGCGAGAACGTGTACTCCCAGGAAGTCGAGGAGGCGATCGGCCGCCGTTCCGATGTGCTGGACGTCGCGGTGATCGGCCGCCCGCATCCGGAGTGGGGCGAAACGGTGGTCGCCGTGGTCGTCGCGGCCCGCGGAGCAGTGCTCGAACTCGACGACCTGCGCGACGAACTCTCCGACCAGCTGGCCCGCTACAAGATTCCGCGCGAGTTGGTGCTGGTGGACGAACTGCCTCGAAACCCGTCGGGCAAGCTCACCAAACATGTCCTCCGGAAACAGCTGATCACCGGATGAGCCGACAAGTGTTCGCACCGAGGCACACTCACCCCGGCTCGGAGATCCCGGGTTTAATCGAAAGCGCCGCTACCCGGCAGCGGCTCAGCGCCGTCCCGGGTCGTACTCCCACGCGTTGTCCGGGAGCCCCGGGCGGGTGGGCACCTGCGTGATCCGCACGCCGGTCGCGATCCCGACCTGTCCCAGCGTGGTGGGCATCATGCAGTCCCGGCTCGGCCGCCCGGCAGGGTCGTCGGCGAACCCGGTGACCGACTTGTTGTAGGGCCCGAGCGGCCGGCCGTACGCCAGATTCACACCGAGGCAATCCACTTCGAGAATGTAGGCGCCCTCGCCACCGCAATGCGCCGACGCGCCGGTCGCCCACCGATCCAGCACACAGTCCCGCGGCTGCGCAACCGCCGCACCCGTCGCGACCGTGATCGACGTCGCCGCACCCGCGACCAGGATCGATAGTCCGACAACCTTCCGAGCCATACCCATATTCACGTTCTCCGTAATCGTCGTCCGACGAACATGCAGGCCGATCAAGATAGCGTGCGAACTCACGTTCGTGGGCGATAACCGCCGCCGCGCGTCCGGGACGGCGACTCCGGTGGATTCGCGGTAGCCGGTCCGGCACTCGCCGGTACGGCCGGCGCCTCGGCCAGGCGCCCCGGCGGGGCGCGCAGGCCGACCGGGTGGCGGACGAGGCCGAACACCGTGTCAGCGGACGTGTCAGACCGATATCAGGCCGGTATCAGCCGGACTGGCGACAGTATTCCCATGACGAGTTCAGCAATCGCGGCCTCCGGGCTGCGGAAGGCATACGGGGACAGAACCGTCCTCGACGGCATCGATCTGGATATCGGTGCCGGCACGATTTTCTCCCTACTCGGTCCGAACGGCGCGGGCAAGACGACCACGGTGAACGTGCTGACCACGCTGTTGAAGGCCGACGGTGGCACGGCGCGTGTCGCCGGGCACGATATCGCGTCCGAGACCGAGGCGGTGCGTGCGGCGATCGGGGTCACCGGCCAGTTCGCGGCGGTGGACGATCTGCTGACCGGAGAGGAAAACCTGCGATTGATGGCGGACTTACACCGCTTGCGGGGCGAGCAGAGCAAGCGCGTGGTCGCCGACCTGCTGGAGCGATTCGATCTGGCGGAGTCGGCGCGCAAGCGGGCGGCGACCTATTCCGGGGGTATGCGTCGCAAGCTGGATCTGGCGATGACTCTGGTCACCAAGCCGGAGATCGTTTTCCTCGACGAGCCGACAACGGGGCTGGATCCGCGTAGCCGGCGCACGATGTGGGAAATCGTGCGCGACCTGACGAGCGACGGTGTGACGATCTTCCTCACCACCCAGTACCTCGAGGAAGCCGATCAGCTCGCCGATCGGATCGCGGTGCTCGATCAGGGCCGCATCGTCGCCGAGGGCACACCGGAGGACCTCAAACGCCGCGTGCCCGGCAGCTACATCCAGTTCCGTTTCACCGATGCCACGGAACTGGACGCGGCGGCGCGGGTCCTGTCCGGCGCCGACCGCGACGACGACGCCCTGACCCTGCGGGTGCCGGGTGAGGGCGGGACGAAATCACTGCGCCGCCTGCTGAATCGGCTCGACGAATCCTCGATCGAGGCCGCGGAGGTCTCGGTCCACACCCCTGACCTCGATGACGTCTTCCTTTCCCTGACCGGTCACGCAACCACGGAGGTTGTCGCACAATGAGCACCCTGTCCACGTCGCTGGCCGATTCGTCGATCATGCTGCGACGCAATGCCAAACACATCGCCCGGACTCCGGTCACGGTCTTCAACGCGGCCCTGATGCCGGTGGTGATGATGTTGATCTTCGTGTACGTGTTCGGCAGCGCCTTCGATGTCGGCGGCAACTACATCGATTACGCCACCCCGGGAATGATCCTGCTGGCCATCAGCTACGGATTGTCGGGCACCGCGGTATCGGTGAGTTCCGATATGTCGAAGGGCATCATCAACCGGTTCAAGGTCATGGACGTCTCCCGCGGCGCCGTCCTGACCGGTCACGTCGTGGCCACCATCCTGACCAACGCGGTGGCCATCGCGGCCGTCGTCGGCGTGGCTTTCGCCCTGGGGTTCCGGCCGCCGGCCACCGCCCTCGACTGGCTCGGCGCGATCGGCATCATGGCGGCGACATCCTTCGCGGCCTCCTGGCTGACGGTCGCGCTGGGAATGGCCGCGAAGACTCCGGAATCCGCGGGCATGGGCGTCGTCCCGCTGATCATGCTGCCCTTCGTCAGCACCGCCATCGTGCCGGCCGAGAAAATGGGACAGGGCGTCCGGCAGTTCGCGCAGTATCAGCCCTTCACGCCGATCATCGAGTCACTGCGCGGATTTCTCACCGGCAACCCGTCCGGCGGCCACACGGCCGCGGCGCTCGCCTGGTGTGCGGGGTTCGCCCTCGTCGGATATCTGTGGTCGCGTGCCACGTTCAACAAGCGAGCGTGATCGCCACCAGTTCCCGCCAGTCCGCTTGTGCGCCCTCCTCCACGGCCTCGGTGAAGTTCGCTTCATCGAGGCCGTGACGTGCTGTCTGCTCGATCCGGGCCGCATCCGGTTGGGAACGATCTGCCAGTCCGCAGATTCCGGCACTCGCCGCGAGCAGCCGCACGGCCTGCTCGTACTGTTCGGCACGCAACGCCAGATCCGCGATCCCGACGAGGACCTGAGCGATGAGGGGTGCGTATCCCGCCGCGGACGCCGCGTGGAAGGCGGCGGCGCGGTGTTCCCGGGCGTCGCCGAGGTCAGCTGCGAGATACCCGAGCATATTGTGGATCACCGCGCTGGTGTGCGCCTGTTCCGCTTCGCTGCCGAGCACGGTCGTCGCGATATGGATCTGCCGGTGGGCCTGATCGCTGTCACCGCGCCACCGGGACAGCTCCGCCTTCGCCAGGGCCAATTCGGCCAGTGCGTTCGGCCAGGCGCAACGATCCGCGTACCGCTGTGCCTCGGCCATCGCGGAGGCGCTCGCCTCCGCGTCACCCAGCAGCCAGTACAGCTGAGCCTGCCGCGCCCGCACCCGGACGATGTCCTCCAGCGCGCCGACCTCGGTGACCACCGCGATCGCCTGGTCGAAATGCTCGCACGCGGCGGCGAACTCGCCGCGCATAGCGATTCGATCCGCCAGTTCGGTCAGCGCGAACGAAATCCCCCAGCGCTCGCCGATGGCCCGGAATTCGGTGAGCGCCGTCTCGAGATACGTGTCCGCGACCCGCCCCTCCTGACCGAGCACGATCCGCAGCTTGCCCAGTTGCAGCCGGGCCAGTGCGCAGACCCACGGATCGTCGTCGGTGAGCAGCGGTTCGAACGCGGGCAGCCACGCGTCCGGCCCCTGCAACATGTGCTCCAGCGCGGTGACGAAACGCAACAGCGGAGAGCGGGCCCGGCTGCTCAGGCTGAACCGGTGCGCCTTGCGGATCCATTCCTCCACTTGACGTTCGTCATTGCGCCCGGAACTCACGAAATGCACGACCAGGCTGTACACCATCGCCCGGGTCCCATCGTCCACTTCGCCGGTCGTTTCGGCGGCCGCGGTGATCAGCTCCATGCCCTCGGCCTTGTGCCCGCCGAGCCACCAGTACCAACCCGCCGCCGCCGCGAGACGCATCGCCCCGGTCGCGTCACCCGCCGCGAGCGCGCCACGCATCGCGACCGCGATGTTGCCGTGTTCGACCTCGAGAATGCCGAGCCACTCCAACTGCTCGGCGCGGCGCAGATGCGGCTCCGCGTTCTCGGCCAGTCCGATGAAGTACGCGAGATGCGCTCGGCGCGCGGATTCCGATTCGCCGGCCTCCGCGAGCCGGTCCGCGGCGTATTGCCCGATCGTGCCGAGCATCCGATAGCGCGGCGCGGGAGACACGTCGTCCACCGCGGTGAGCAGTAGCGATTTCTCGGCCAGCGTCGTCAGCAGATCGAGTACCTCCCACTGTTCGATCGTGGCGTCCGGCAGTTCGAGACCCGCGCAGACCTGTTCGGCCGCTTCCAGACTCGCGCCGCCGGAGAACACCGCGAGTCTGCGCAGGACCATCCGTTCGGCATCACTGAGCAGCTCCCAGCTCCAGTCGACCACCGCTCGCAACGTCCGGTGCCGCGGTAGTGCGATACGGCTGCCGCCGGTGAGCAGCCGGAAACGATCGTCGAGCCGGTCGGCGAGCTGATCGAGGGACATGGTGCGCAATCTGGCCGCGGCCAGTTCGATCGCCAGTGGTATCCCGTCGAGCGCCCGGCAGACCCGCGCCATGGTCGACAGGGTGTGGGCATCCGCCGCGAGATCCCTGTGCACCGCACCGGCCCGGTCCCGCAACAGCTGCACGGCCGGGGAGGATTCGATCTCGCCCGCCTCCGCATCCTCGGTGGGCAGCGCCAGCGGCTCGACCTGCCATAACGCCTCCCCCGTGATGCCCAGCGGTTCCCTGCTCGTCGCAAGGATCCGCAGCCGGCGGCACTCCCCGAGCACTCGGTGCGCGAATGCCGCCGCGGACTCGATCACATGCTCACAGTTGTCCAGGATCAGCAGCGTTTCGCGCTCGCGCAGTGCCGCGACGAGCCGGTCCATCGGTTCCGCGTCAGGTGCGCCACCGAGCAGCGCGTCACGCAACGCGAGCGCGGCGAGCGCCGATTGCGCCACGTCACCACTCGGGCCGACCGACGCCAGCTCCACCACCCAGGCGCCGTCCGGCAGGTCCTCCAGCATGGTCCGCGCGGTTTCCAGGGCCAGCCTCGTCTTCCCCGATCCGCCGGGCCCGGTCAAGGTGGTGAGTCGATGGTCGGCGATGAGATCGCGCACAGCGGCGACGTCGGCGTACTTGCCGACGAATGTGGTCAGCTCGGCGCGCAGGTTCGTCTTGCGTTCGTTTTCCGGCGCGCCCACTTCGCCACGCAACAGCGCCACGTGCAGCGCGGAGAGTTCCGGCGAAGGATCCACGCCGAGGGTATCGGCGAGTTCCTCGCGCGCCCGCTGATACACGGTCAGCGCCTCGGCGCCACGGCCCGCGGCGCCGAGCGCCCGCATGAGCGCGGCGACGAGCCGCTCCCGCGCCGGATTGCGGGCCACCAGCTCGGTCAGCTCGGGGACCAGTTCCGCACCCCGGCCCAGGCGGATCTCCGCCTCGTACAGATCTTCCGTGGCGGCCAGACGCAGTCCCTCGAATCGAGCGATCACCGCGTCGACGGCCGCACTGTCGGGCACCTCGACGTTCTCCATCAGCGCACCGCGCCACAGGTCGAGGGCTTCGCGCAGCAGCTGGGCGCGTTTGGCTTCGTCACCGCCGCGGGCCCGGTCGAGCAGCTGTTCGAACCGCACCGCGTCCACAGCGCGGGGTTCCACGGTCAGCCGGTAGCCGCCCGCCTGCCCGTCGAGCGACCCGTCCGGCAGTAACCTGCGCAGTCGGGAGACCAGCGCCTGCAGGGCGTTCGCCTCGTCGGAGGGCGGCTGCTCACCCCAGATCCAGTCGACCAGCGTCGCTTTCGGAATCACCCGGCCGGGCTCGAGCGCGAGGGCGATCAACAACACCCGCAACCGGGTACCCGGTATCCCGATCGATCCGCCGTCTATCCGGATTTCGAGCGGCCCAAGTATCCCGATCTGCACCCGACCATTCTGCCGTGCACGATCGGCCGCCACCGGGCGGCCCTCGCACGCACGGCTGCGGACCGATGCTGCTCCGGTCGCCGTCGTGCGATGCGACCAGGCCGAACACCGTGTCAGTGGATATGTCAGATCGGTGTCAGGGCGCTGTCAGCCGGACCGTCGACAGTGTTCCTATGACAAGTGGTGCACCGATGGAACTCAGAGTGGACCGGGAGCGCTGTATCGGCGCCGGCATGTGCGTAATGACCGCCCCCGACGTCTTCGACCAGGACGACGAGGACGGCCGCGTAGTGCTGCTGGCCCGTACCCCCGCATCCCACCTTGAGCGGGCCGTGGGCGAGGCCGCCGATATGTGCCCGTCCGGCGCGATCGTCCTCGGCTCCGGCCACTAGACCCTGTCCCCGACCCGACACACGCTACGAAGAGGAAATCCGATGACGCGAACCGTTCCCGTCCCCAACGGCCTGCCCATGGACCGCGATGCCGGGCCCTTCGACCCGCCCCGGGACATCACCCGGTTGCGCGAGGCCCGACCGGTCAGCCCCCTGATCTTTCCCGACGGCCACCAGGGCTGGCTCGTCACCGGCTACGACGCGGTCCGCAAGGTCATGGCCGACACCCGGTTCAGTTCCCGCCAGGACATCGGCATCGTCCACGTGCCGTACGAGACTCCCGGGATACCCGCCGCCACCGAACCCTCCCCCCAGATCCCCGGCCTGTTCATCGCGATGGATCCGCCGGAGCACACCCGGCTGCGGCGCAAGCTGATCGGCGCGTTCACCGTCAAACGCATGAAGCAGCTGGAAGAGCACATCATCGAGATCACCGAGCGACAGCTCGACGAGATGGCACGCCTGACCCCGCCGGTCGACCTGGTCGCCCACTTCGCGCTGCCCGTGCCCTCGCTGGTGATCTGTGAACTGCTCGGTGTCCCCTACGCCGACCGGCAGACCTTCCAGACCAACTCCGCCAAATTCCTGATCAAGGACCAGGAACTCGACGAGAAGATGGCCGCCTACGGCGCAATGACCACCTACCTGGCCGGGTTGGTCACCGCGAAACGCGCCGAACCCGGCGACGATATTCTGTCCGATCTGGCTCGCCACGACGACCTCACCATCGAGGAACTGATCGGCGTCGCCTTCCTGCTGCTGCTCGCCGGCCACGAAACCACCGCCAACATGTTGGCACTGGGCACCTTCGCACTCCTGGAGCACCCCGATCAGCTCGCCGCGCTGCGCGCCGAGCCCGACTTGTTCCCCGACGCCGTCGAGGAACTCATGCGCTATCTGTCCGTCGCCGATATCTTCTACCGCTACGCCACCGAAGATATCGAGCTCGGCGGCGAGACGATCCCCGAAGGATCAACTGTCGTCGTCTCACTGCTGGCGGCCAACCACGACCCGCAGCGCTTCGACGACCCGGACACCCTCGATATCGGTCGTAAGGCCCGCGGTCACCTGTCCTTCGGTCACGGCGTCCACCAATGCCTCGGCCAGCAACTGGCCCGGATCGAGATGCGGGCCGGGTTCGCCGGGCTGCTGAACCGCTTCCCGACCCTCGAGCTCGCCGTCCCCGCCGGCGAGGTGAGACTCCGGACCGATATGAACATCTACGGGGTCCATGAACTGCCGGTCACCTGGACCGGGACAACCCGCTAGCCACCGCGCCCGGAGCGCGCCGCCCGGGCAGGAGCACGCGGCCGGACGGCGAACAGCCCGCCACCCATCTCACTCATTCGACAGGAATCGAACCATGCCCACATTCGAGACACCGGACCCGATCGCCGTCACCGTCGATGTGCTCTCCGGCAGCGTCACGGTCATCGCCTCCGATCGTGCCGACACCGTCGTGGAGGTCCGGCCTGCCGAGGAGTCCAGGAAGAGCGATGTGCGCGCCGCCGAGCAGACCCGGGTCGATTTCACCGCCGGCACGCTGACCGTGCGGACGCCGAAAGACTGGCGGACCTACACTCCGTTCGGCGGCAACCCGTCGGTCGAGGTGACCATCGAGGTGCCCACCGGCTCCCGGCTGCAGGCCACCGCGGCGGTGGGCCGATTGCTGGGCACCGGCGAACTCGGCCGGTGCGACCTGGAAATCGCCGCCGGCGACATCATCGTCGAACGCCCACTCGGCTCGGTGATCGCGAAAACCGCCAAAGGCGATATCCGGATCGGCGAGGCATCGCGCGGCGTGCTCCGGCTGGAGACATCCATGGGCGAACTGGAGGTCGGTATCCACCCGGGCAGCGCGGCCCGAGTGGAAACCGACGCCCGGTACGGAGCCGTGCGGAATGTGCTGGGGCCGGTCGATCGGCCCCAGGAGAACGAGGACACCGTGCAGGTGTACGCGCACAACTCGTACGGAAACATCATCATCCGGCACGCCACCCCCGCGTAGCGCACCGCGACTCCTCGCTTCCGAGCCACGCGGCGCTGTTCACCGACCGCGGCGGCACCCGACTGCCACACCGATTCACACACTGGAGCGAACCACCATGTCCACCACCCTGACCGACCAGGACAAGCTCACCCTGCGGACCGCCGCGTACGGCGCGGTCTCGCTGCTCGCCGCGGCCGGTGCCGCCGGCAAGCCCCACAAGATCGCCACCGCGGGCAGTGTCGCCCTGGCGTCGGCGACCGGTCTGGTCGGGCATGTGCTCGCCGACGGGTCGACGGGCGTGGACCTGAAGGGCAAGTCCGTAGCCGGAATCGCCGACCAGGTGCTGCCGGCCCTGACAGCGGCGATGACGCTGCTCCACGAGAAGGCCCCGGCAGAGGTCGGCAACTTCCGCACCACCGTTCTCGTCGCCCTGGATGCCGCCCTGCTCCACCAGGACCGGCCCAGCCCCACCCTGGCCGAGATGACCCGCAAGATCACCGCAGCTCTGGACGCCGCCGCCACGGACAGCCGGTCCGCACCGGAAGCCGCTGCCGGACAGGAGCGCCCGGAACTGCAGAAGGCCATCGACGAGATAGTCGATTACGGTTTCACCGGGATCACCCTGCGCGTGCACGATGAACGAGGCCAGTGGGCCGGCAGCGCCGGGGTGGCCGAGCTGGGTGGGACAGCGAAACCTCCGATCGACGGACATGTACGGATCGGCAGCAACACCAAGACCTTCACCGCGACCTTGGTCCTGCAACTGGTGGGCGAAGGCAAAATCGAGCTGGACACCCCGGCGGCCGCGTATCTGACCGAGTTCGAGCTCGACCCGCGGATCACGGTACGCATGCTGTTGCAGCACACCAGCGGAGTTTTCAACTTCACCGGCGAGTACTACGAGGACGGGACGATGGTGGCGGGGATCCCCTCCACCGTCGCGGGCAAAGAGTGGGTGGACAACCGGTTCCACACCTACCGGCCGGAGGAGCTGGTTCGGCTGGCGCTGTCCGAACCGGCCCGGTTCGAACCGGGCGCGGGCTGGAGCTATTCCAACACCAACTACGTGCTGGCGAGGCTGCTGATCGAACGGGTCACCGGCAATTCGTTCGCCGATGAGTTGCGGCGACTGATCACGGGGCCGCTCGGGCTGTCCGGCACCTCGGCACCGACCACCGAGACGGAGATCGCCGAACCGCACGCCCACGCCTACTACCGGTACGAGGACGCCGGGCAGGAGCAGACAGTCGACGTCACCCGCCACAACCCCTCCTGGATCTCCACCGGCGGCGACATGATCTCGACGACCCAGGACCTGCACCTCTTCATCGCCGCACTCATGGACGGCACACTCCTGCCTGCTCCGCTGCTGGCCGAGATGTGCACACCGCGCCCGACGGGCATACCGAACATGGACTACGGCCTGGGGGTGTTCGTTCAGAAAACGGAGTACGGCACCGTCATCACCCACAATGGCGGCGCCGCGGGTCACGGGGCGCTGATGTACAGCACACTCGACGGCAGCAAGACCATGACCGGCGCGCTGAACTATGTGGACGACGCCGCACTGTCCCTGTCCGCGGCATTCCAGAAGACGCAACAGCTGCTCGTCCAGGAAGTGTTCGGCGGCGGGCAGGCCGAGGCATCCGACGGTAGGCCCTGACCGGCGGTCCGAGCACCTGGGACCCAGCGCACCTCGCGGATCGTGCGTTCGGTGATCAGGTAGGACGCGACCCGGGTCAGGCCGAGCTCACCGAGCCCGGCCTGACCCGGGTCGTCTGCTCGGCCGACGCCCTGGACCTGCCATTGGTCAGCCACGCCGTCGGCCCGAGCCCCGGAGCTAGTCGCTTTCGGCGGCTTGTTTGATTCCGGCGACGTGTGCCTCCCACATGCCGCCGGCGTGCTCGGCTTCTTCCACACTGGCGTTGTTGTCCTGGCTCAGCAGCAGATGCGTCGTCGCGCCGTTCCCGGTCAGCTCATAGGTGAGCGTGTGGTAATTCTCCGGCAGGTCCGGTCGGCCGCCGAGCGGGCTGTAATGAGTCATCGTCAGCAGCCGGCCGGGCTCGGTCGCCAGGATCTCGCCCCTGTCCTCGTACGGCCGTCCCTCGTACTCCCCCTGCCAGACGATCGGGCTGCCCACCTGCCAGTCGGTGTGCACCTCGGCGCCGAACATGAACCGGCGGATCTGCTCGGGGTCGGTCAGCACGGCCCACACATGCTCCGGCGAGGCGCTGATATCGGTTTCCGCGGTGGCGATATAGCCGGTCATTCGACTCAACTCCAATCGGTTGACAACTCGACCGTAAGACTGCGCAGGATCGTGGTCTTGTCAAAAGGCGACACGCCGCACCCGGCTGTCTTTCGGGGGACACGAATCGGCGATACCCCGCGCCTCGGACCGACACGGAACCGCCCCGACTACCGTTCGTCCCATGGGCGGTCTCAACGATCCTCCGGACAAGGACGGCAGCGGCCCCGAGCCGGCCCGAGCCGGCGCATCGGGCACCGAGCCCACCGATTCCGGCGCGACACCGGAAGCCGCCACCGCCGCCCATCCCGAGGCGGACCGCCGGTCGGTCAACACACCGGTGTTCCTCACGGCCGCCGGGCTCGTGCTGGCCTTCGCGATCTGGGCGCTCGCCTCGCCCACCAGCGCCGAAACCGTAGTCGGCGGGGTCAAGACCTTCATCGTCACCTGGTTCGGCTGGTGGTATTTCATCCTCGCGACGGCCATCGTCGGCCTCGTCGTCTTCCTCGGCGCCAGCAGGTACGGCGGCTACCGGCTGGGTCCGGAGGAGTCGCGACCCGAGTACAGCCTGTTCACCTGGACGTCGATGCTCTTCGCCGCGGGCATCGGCATCGACCTGATGTTCTTCTCGGTCGCCGAGCCCGTGTACGACTATCTGCACCCGCCCACCGGCGTCCCCGAGACCAACGAGGCGGCCCGCGCGGCGACGACCTGGACGATATTCCACTACGGCATCAGCGGCTGGGCCATGTACGCGCTCATGGGCGGCGCGCTCGCCTATTTCGCGTTCCGGCACAACCTGCCGTTGACCATCCGGGCGGCGCTCTACCCGATCTTCGGCAGGCGAGTCCACGGCCGCTGGGGCGATGCCATCGACGTCGCGGCGGTACTCGGCACGATCTTCGGGATCGCGACATCGCTGGGCATCGGCGTCGTGCAGCTCAACTACGGGCTGGAGAAAATGTTCGGCATCTCGCAGGGCAAGGCCGCCCAGATCGGGCTCATCGCGCTGTCGGTCATCGTCGCGACGATTTCGGCGACCACGGGCGTGGACAAGGGCATCCGGCGGCTGTCGGAACTCAATGTCGTCCTCGCGATCGCCCTGCTCGTCTACATCCTGGTGGCGGGCCCGGCGGACTTCCTGCTCAACGCGCTCGTGCAGAATGCCGGCGATTACCTGTCGACTTTCCTCGACCGGACGCTGGATACTTTCGCCTGGGACCGCAACCCGGAGACATCCAACGAGCCGAGCGCGTGGCTCGACGCCTGGACGCTGTTCTTCTGGGCCTGGTGGGTGGCCTGGGCGCCGTTCGTGGGCTTGTTCCTCGCACGCATCTCGCGTGGGCGCACTCTGCGGCAGTTCGTGTTCGGTGTGCTCGTGGTGCCGTTCAGTTTCATCCTGCTGTGGATTTCGATTTTCGGGAACAGCGCGCTGAACGTCGCGCGCGGCGACCGGGAATTCGCCGAGACGACGGCGGCACGGGCCGAGGTCGGCTTCTACTCGCTACTCGAGCAGTACCCCGGCGCACCGCTGCTGCTCGGCATCGCCACTCTCACCGGGTTGCTGTTCTATACGACGAGCGCCGATTCGGGTGCGCTGGTCATGGGCAATTTCACCTCGAAACTGCCCGATCCGATGGCCGACTGCGCACGCGGCACCCGCATCTTCTGGGCGGTGGCGATCGGTCTGCTCACCCTCTCGATGCTGTTCGCGGGTACGGACGGCGCCATCACCACCCTGCAGAACGCCACGATCATCATGGGCCTGCCGTTCTCGTTCGTGCTCGCGCTGATCGGTATCGCGCTACTGCGCGCGGTGCGCAACGATTCCTATAAACGCGACAGCTACCGCACGACACTGCCGAAGGCCCTCGCGGCCGGTCGCGGACCGGCCGAGCACGGCGGCTGGCGCCGCAGGCTGCTCGCCACCGTCCACTATCCCGGCCCGGCGGCGACGCGGCGGTTCGTCACGAACACCGTGATCCCGGCGATGCGGGCCGTCACCGGCGAATTCGGCAGTATGGGCGTCACTGCGACGTTGGACGAATCCGGCCGGAACGAAGACCTTCCGGCGCCGAAACTGATCGTCGATCAGGCGAATGAGCCCCGTTTCGAATACCGGGTGTGCCCGGTATCGGCCCCGACGCCCACCTACGCGGTGCTCGCGCAACGTTCCGGCGACCGTTATTTCCGCTGCGAGGTGTATCTTGCCGAAGGGTCACAGGGATATTCGCTCAACAGCTACGGCCGCGAGCAGATCATCGGCGACATTCTCGATCAATACGAAAGCCATCTCGGTTATCTCTACCTCCGGCGCTCGGCGAGCGAGCACCACGAGCCGAAACCGGGCGGCGACGATGTCACCGAACGCGATCCCGAAGGGACACCCACCGCATGAGTGCGACTCTGTACATCGACGGTGCCTGGCGGGCCGCCGCGTCCGGCGAAGTTCGTGAAATCCGTTGTCCTGCGGATGATTACGCTGTTGGCATCGTCGCCGAGGCGGATGCCGCCGATACCGTGTCGGCCATCGTCGCCGCCCGCCGCGCCTTCGACACGGGCCCGTGGCGGCAGACCTCGGCCGCGGAGCGGGGCGACCTGCTGCTGAAAGTCGCCGACGCGATCGACGTGCGGCGCGCGGAGTTCGTGCGCGCCGAAACCGGCGACACCGGAAAGCGGCCGTACGAATCCGATATCGACATGTCCGATATCGCGCACTGCTTCCGGTATTTCGGCAAGCTCGCGGCCGAGGATCCCGGCCGGGTCGTCGACGCCGGCTCCCCCGATATCGACTCCCGGATCGTCTACGAACCCCTCGGCGTGTGCGGGCTCATCACGCCCTGGAACTATCCGCTGCTACAGGCGGCGTGGAAGGTCGCCCCGGCGCTGGCCGCGGGCAATACCTTCGTCCTCAAACCGTCGGAGCTCACCCCGCACACCTCGATACTGCTGCTGTCGGTCCTGCACGACCTCGGCCTGCCGCCCGGCGTGGCCAACCTCGTGCTCGGCGCCGGCGCCACCGCCGGAGCGCCGCTGTCCGCGCATCCCGATGTCGACCTGGTTTCCTTCACCGGCGGTCTCGCCACCGGCCGGGTCATCGCCCGCGAGGCGGCGGCGACGGTGAAGAAGGTGGCACTCGAACTCGGCGGCAAGAACCCGAATGTGATCTTCGCCGATGCCTGCGATACCGGCGACCGGCTGGCCACCGCGGTGGACAACGCGTTGAATGCGGCGTTCCTGCATTCGGGCCAGGTCTGCTCGGCCGGGGCGCGGCTGGTCATCGAGGAGTCGGCGCACGACCGCTTCGTCGACGAGCTGGTGCGGCGAGCCGAACTGATCCGGATCGGGCTCCCCGACGCCGCGGGCACCGAGACCGGACCGCTCATCTCCGCCGCGCACCGCGACAAGGTGCACGCCTATGTCGAACAGGCCCGGGCCGACGGCGCGATCATCCGCACCGGCGGCGCGTTCGCGACCGGCGACCGCGGGTCGGGGGTGCTGGACGACGGCTACTTCTACCTGCCGACCGTTATCGACGGCGCCACCCGCGAGATGGCGTGCGTACACGACGAGGGGTTCGGGCCGACCGTCACCGTGGAGACGTTCCGCACCGAGGACGAGGCGGTCGCCGTCGCCAACGACACCGAATACGGTCTCGCCGGCGCGGTGTGGTCGTCGGATACCGCCCGGGCCCGCCGGGTCGCCGCCCGATTGCGGCACGGCACCGTATGGATCAACGACTTCGGACCGTATCTGCCGCAGGCCGAGTGGGGCGGTTACGGCCGTTCCGGTGTCGGCCGCGAATTGGGGCCGTCCGGCTTGCACGAGTACCGCGAAACCAAGCATGTCTACGAGAACCTGCGGCCGGGTGTGACCGGATGGTTCGCCGACACCCGGTGACCACATCGGAGCCCGGTCGATACCCGCGATCCACCTCGAAGGGAGCGGAAATGAGCGAATACGACTACGTGATCGTCGGCGGCGGCTCCGCCGGCGCGGCCGTCGCGGCTCGGCTGTCGGAAGATCCGGCGGTGACGGTCTGCCTGCTCGAGGCGGGGCCGACCGATCTCGGCGATGAGGCCGTCTTGCGGCTCGACCGCTGGATGGAGCTGCTCGAATCGGGCTACGACTGGGACTACCCCATCGAGCCGCAGGAGAACGGCAACTCGTTCATGCGGCACGCACGTGCGAAAGTGCTGGGCGGATGCTCCTCCCACAACAGCTGCATCGCGTTCTGGGCGCCCCGCGAGGACCTCGATTCGTGGGAGCACGACCACGGTTGCGTGGGCTGGGGCGCGGATTCGGTGTACCGGCTGTATGCGCGGATCGAGACCAACGACGCCCCCGGAGATCATCACGGCCGCGGCGGCCCCGTCCACATCATGACCGTGCCGCCGCACGACCCGTGCGGAGTCGCGCTGCTCGACTCCTGCGAGGCAGTCGGAATCCCGCGCGCCGAATTCAATTCGGGGCGAACCGTCGTCAACGGCGCCAACTTCTTCCAGATCAACCGCCGCGCCGACGGGACCCGATCGTCGTCGTCGGTGAGCTATCTGCATCCTCACCTCGACCGGCCCAATCTCACTCTCCGGACCGGTTCGTGGGTGAAACGGATCGTCGTCGTCGGCGGCCGCGCGGTCGGAGTGGACATCACCGACAATGCCTTCGGCCGCACCACCCGGATCTCCGCCGCCCGCGAGATCATCCTCTCCGCCGGTGCCATCGATTCGCCGAAGCTGCTCATGCTGTCGGGTATCGGCCCCGCGGATCATCTGCGGGAGAACGGTATCGACGTACTCGTCGATTCCCCCGGCGTCGGCGCGCACCTGCAGGACCATCCGGAGGGTGTCATCGGTTTCGAAACGACCCGGCCGATGGTGCGCAGTTCCACGCAATGGTGGGAGGCCGGTATTTTCACGCCGACCGTGGACGGACTGGACAGACCGGACCTGATGATGCACTACGGCAGCGTGCCGTTCGATATGCACACACTGCGGCAGGGGTATCCGACTGCCGAGGAGACCTTCTGTCTCACGCCGAATGTCACCCATGCCCGCTCTCGCGGCACCGTACGACTGCGTTCGCGCGATTTCCGCGACAAGCCGCGCGTCGACCCGCGCTACTTCACCGATCCCGAGGGCCACGACGTGCGCGTCATGATCGCCGGTCTTCGGAAGGCCCGCGACATCGCTTCGGCCGCACCACTTTCCGACTGGATTGCCCGCGAACTCTACCCGGGCCCCGATACCCGGACCGATACCGAACTGGCCGACTACGTCCGCCGCACCCACAACACCGTCTATCACCCGGCGGGAACAGTGCGGATGGGCGCCGTCGACGACCCCATGAGTCCGCTGGACCCGGAGCTCCGGGTGAAAGGCGTCGACGGCCTCCGGGTGGCCGACGCCTCGGTGTTCCCGGAGCTCACCACCGTGAATCCGAACCTCACGGTCATGCTGGTCGGCGAGCGCTGCGCCGAATTCGTCGCGGGTCGTTAGCCGAGGGCATCGTGCGGGCCCGCTCCGCTCCGGCAGCGCCCGCCGATAGGGTCACCGCACTCCCCGGGACGATGAGGATCCGGGGCTCCCTTCGCGATACGCGCGGTTCGCGATCACCGGAGATGCGAAACACTTTCCGCACGAACGACGTCGGCATCACGTACGGTTCGGAGGTCGGGACCGTTCAGGTCCTCAACTCGAAGGACGTTCATGTCCGATAAATCTCCGCGTAGTTCCACGGCAAAGAAGTCCGGAAAATCCCTCAAGGAGAAACGAGCGGACAAGAAGGCCAAGGCCGTCAAGAAGTCCGAGGTCGAGTCCACCCTCGAACCCAAACGCCGCTGAGCGAGTTCCCGCACCGCTGTTCGCTGCGCGAGAAGCGCACCGTCCAGCGGTGCATCGTCGCCACCGGTGGGTTATCGGGGCAGCCTGATCATCAGGGCCGGCCGACGGCCGGGCCGCTCGCGACGCGTCGCCCGCCGTCGTCGTCTTACCGGAGACGGTAGACGCCGACACCGCCCCTTCCGACGGGACCGGCGCCCGATACCCATCCGCTGTCAGGCGACTCCGGCATCATCGGAGGTGGCGCCGTCCGGAAGCGTCACGGTCGCAGCACGGCCGGCCCCTACCGCTCCGCGATCAAGACGGCGAAACCGTCGAGGTGACGCGCGAGTCCGTATTCGAACAGTTCGTCGAGATCGGCCGTCGTATCCTCGGGAATCGTCGCGAGCATCGGGAACCGGCCATCGGCGAGGAGTTCGTGCGCGCGCGCCCGCGCCGCCGCCCGCCAGCCGTCGAGAGTGACGCCGGTACTCTGCTCCGCTTCGGCTTCTTCCGCCACCGACAGCGCCACCGTGAGGACCAGTGAGTGCAGGGTGAGGGCTTCGCGCATCCGGACGTCGGCGGACAGGCCGAGCCCGTCGAGCGCTCGGAGAACCCATTCGGTGTGCGCCATCATGCTGGGCACGAGCAAGGGGCGGGTGAACGAGACCACCCTGGGCAGCCAGAGATGCTTGCGGCACAACTGCCATTGCAGACGGGCGATCCGTTCGAGGTCGGCGCGCCACCCGTCCACCCCCGGCCGCGGGAACTCCAGCTCACCGAAGGCTTCGTCGGCCATCTGGGTCAGCAGTTCGTCCTTGTTCGCCACATACCGGTACAGCGACATCGGGCCGACGCCCAGTTCGGCCGCGAGACGTCGCATGGAGACCGCTTCGAGCCCCTCGGTATCGGCGATCGCGAGGGCACTGCGCAGCAGGCGCTTGCGGTACGGCTCCCGATCGGTGGCCCCCGGCCGCCGCGGCGCCCCCGGGACACCCGGATCGCCCGCGGGCGCGGGGACGGACCGTTCCGGAACACCGGGCGCGCTGACCACCGTGCCCGAGCCGACCTTCGCTTCGACCAGACCCTCCACGCGCAGCGACGCCGTCACCTTGGTGGCGGTAGCGACCGCCACCCCCCAGCGCTGGGCTATCTGCCGGATGGAGGGCACCCGCTCGCCGGGCCGTAGGTCGCCACTCGCGATCCGGGCACGGATCTGCGCGGCGATCACTTGATACGGCGGGCCCGGCTGCTGCCTCTCGGACGACATTGCCCCTCCGATTCTTCGATTCGGTCGATGTCGTCGCCAAGTGTACTAGTGCACTATCGCTAGCGCACTAGTACACTATTCGACGCCAAAACTAGTGATTCCCACTGCATACTGCCTACTCTTGCCGCAGGTGTGGATACACCGTACGCGCTCACCGCGCCGTGTTCGCGGTCACCTCCCCGCCCGCCGGCTCCCCGCCGGACGGACCATCCATCGGCCTCGACGAGACAGCAGGAGAACCCATGAAGAACCGGAACATTCTGATATCCGGGGCCGGAATCGCCGGCCCGGCCCTGGCGTACTGGTTGCACAAGTACGGCTTCCACCCGACCGTGGTGGAACGCGCCCCCAGGCCCCGCAGCGGAGGTCACCTGGTCGATATCCGCGGTACCGCCCGCGAGGTGGTCGCGCAGATGGGTATCGTCGCGCGAATCCGCGCGGCGACCACCGGGGCGCGGGGCATGGCGTTCGTCGACGGCACGGGCAAGCGGGTCGCGAAGATGGGCACCGATGCGTTCGGGCATTCGGGCGGTCCCGTCGCCGAATTATCCATCCGTCGCACCGATCTGGCCCGGATCCTCTACGACACCACCCACGCCGACGTCGAGTACATGTTCGGCGAGGCGATCACCGCCGTCGAGCGGGGCGACGACGGTGTCCGGGTCCGTTTCGAACACAGCGAACCGAAGATGTTCGATCTGCTGATCGGCGCGGACGGTGTGCGATCCAACGTCCGGCAGCTGGTGTTCGGCCCGGACGAACGCTACCTTCGCGACCTCGGCTCCTACGTGTCGCTGTTCACCGCCGCCACCGAGATGGACCACGACGGGTGGCGGTTGATGTACACCGTGCCCGCGGGCGACGGCCGGCCCGGCCGGACCGCGGCCATCTATCCGCAGCTCGAGCCCGGCACCGCACTGACCGGATTCTTCCTGCGCTCGCAGCCGCTGCCCCACGACCGGGCCGATATCGAGGCGCAGAAGCGCATTGTGTACGGCGCGTTCGAGAAAGACGGGTGGGAGGTCCCCGCGATGCTCGACGCCATCTGGGACGCCCCCGATTTCTACTTCGACAGAACGCTCCAGGTCGAGATGGACACCTGGTCGCGAGACCGGACGGTGCTGCTGGGGGATGCCGGCTACTGCGCCTCACCGATGTCCGGCATCGGCACCAGTCTCGCGCTCGTCGGCGCCTACATCCTGGCCGGTGAACTCGCCGCCGCCGACGGTGACCACACGCGCTCCTATGCCGCCTACGAGCAGAAGATGCGCCTGTTCGTGGACCGAGCCCAGGAATTCGCCCGCAGCGCAGGCGACGGCGGCCTCATGCCCGACTCACACCTGCAGATCAGGCTGCGCAACCAGACGATCCGGATGCTGCGGTTCCTGCCGAAGCGCCTCGTTCGCCGCGGCATGGAAAAAGTGGCCGACACAGTCGAACTCGACGAATACCGAACCCCGGCACATCACTGAGAAACCCACACAGAGGAGAGAAGAACATGCGAGCGAGCACATTCCTGTGGTTCGACGGCCGCGCCGAAGAGGCCGCCGACCACTACACCGCTCTCGTCGCCGGGTCCGCGGTACTCGACCGGCAACGCGACGCGGACGGCCGGGTCACCACCGTGACCTTCGAACTGGCCGGGCAGCGGTGCATCGCGTACAACGGCGGTCCGCAGTTCACCTTCGGCGGCGCGATCTCGCTGTATCTCGACTGCGATACCCAGGAGGAAGTGGACACCGCCTGGGCGGCCCTGACCGAGGGCGGAAAAGAAGGCCCGGGTGGTTCGCTGACCGACCGATTCGGGGTCACCTGGCAGGTCGTCCCGACAGCCCTCGCCGAGCTGCTGGCGGCCGCCGATCCGGCGGCGGCCGGACGAGTCCTCACGGCGGTACACGCCATGACGAAGATCGATATCCAGGGCTTGCTCGACGCCCGCGACCGGTGAGGAACACGGATTCCTCGTAGCCATCGCGGCGGCGGCCACCCACCCCGAGAACGCCCCGATACCGCACACCGCTTCGATGCCGGCGGGGGCCCGGCCTACGGCCGCACGCCGATCTCGGGCGGGCCAGGTCTCGGCGTTGTCGTCAATGGGGGCAGAATACCCCTGGTGAGCGCAACATTGCAGGCCAGCGGTCTATCGGCCGGGCACGCCGAACGCACCCTGTTCGCCGACCTCGATTTCACCCTCGCTCCCGGCGACGTGATCGGCTTGGTCGGCGTCAACGGCGCGGGCAAATCGACGCTGTTGCGGATGCTCGCCGACGGCGCCCCGGACGAGGGCACGATCACGCTGAGCCCACCCGACGCCACCGTCGGCTACCTGACCCAGGAACCCGAGCGCGTCGACGGCGAGACGGTGCTCGAATTCCTGGCCCGCCGTACCGGCGTCGCGCACGCCCAGCAGGTCATGGACGCGGCCGCCGAACGCCTCGGCGAGGGCGGCGACGACGACTACTCCCCCGCCCTCGAACACTGGCTCGCGCTCGGCGGCGCCGACCTCGATCAACGGGCCGAGGAGGTCGCCGCCGACCTCGGGCTCACCGACGGCCTCGCCGGCGGACTGGACACCCCGATGACAGGTCTGTCCGGCGGACAGGCCGCCCGCGCCGGTCTCGCTTCGGTACTGCTGTCGCGCTTCGACATCCTGCTGCTCGACGAACCCACCAACGACCTCGACCTCGACGGCCTCGAACGCCTCGAACGCTTCGTCACCGGCGTCAGGGTCCCGTTGATGATCATCAGCCACGACCGGGAGTTCCTGACCCGCACGGTGAACAGCGTCCTCGAACTCGACCTCGCCCAGCAGCAGGTCAGCTTCTACGACGGAGGCTACGACGCCTACCTGGCCGAACGTGAGATCGCCCGCCGCCACGCCCGCGAGGCGTACGACGAATTCGCCGATACCAAAGCCGGTTTGGAAGCTCGGGCGCTGATGCAGCGCAACTGGCTGGAAACGGGGGTCCGCAACGCGCGGCGGAAGACCAAGAACGATTCCGACAAGATCAGCCGCAAGACCCGCGCCGAGTCCACCGAGAAACAAGCCGCCAAGGCCCGCCAGACGCAGCGCCGTATCGAACGACTCGACGTGGTCGAGGAACCGCGCAAAGAGTGGGAGTTGCGCATGGAGATCGCGTCGGCGCCGCGCAGCGGTTCCGTCGTCGCCACGGCGAACAATGCCACAGTCGCACGCGGCGACTTCGCCCTCGGACCGGTGACCACGCAGATCGACTGGGCCGACCGCATCATCTTGGCCGGCCCCAACGGTTCCGGCAAGTCCACCCTGCTCGCCCTGCTGCTCGGCAAGCTCACCCCCGATACGGGCACCGCCGCACTAGGTTCGGGCGTGCAGATCGGTGAGGTCGACCAGGCGCGTGGTCTGTTCCGCGGCGACGCCACTCTCGCCGACACTTTCAGCGCCGCGATGCCCGACTGGCCCGATGCCGAAGTCCGCACCCTGCTGGCCAAGTTCGGATTGCGCGGACCGCATGTCAAGCGCGCCTGCGACACCCTATCGCCCGGCGAGCGCACCCGGGCCGCCCTGGCCCTGCTGCAGGCCCGCGGAGTGAACCTGCTCGTCCTCGACGAGCCGACCAACCACCTCGATCTGCCCGCCATCGAACAGCTCGAACAAGCCATCGAATCTTTTACCGGCACACTCGTTCTGGTGACACACGACCGGCGGATGCTGGATTCCGTGCGGGCGACCCGCCGCTGGCGCCTCACCGGGGGGCAACTCACCGAAGAGTAGGCGCACCGGCGGTATCGCCGGGCGATCAGGATCCGGCGACGCCGAGCAGTACGCCCACACCGATGAAGACGGGACCCACCGCCAAGGCGGCGATACCCGCGGCTACCCCGGAGTTGCCGCCACGGGCCACCTGGGCCCGCTGCGGGTCTTCGGGATCGACCAGAATCTCGACCGGGAACGGAAAGCTACGCAATGTTCCGCCCGAACTTCCGGTCGGGTTCTTCGCGGTCCGTGGCACGCCCTGCTCGTCGACCCACCGCAGAATCCAATGCTGGATCGATGAGTTCGTCGAACCGGACTCCCAGACATAATCGAAAACCTCGCCCTGGTAGCGCTTCCAATGCCGGCGACGGTCCCGCACCTGCCACAGCTGCTCGATGCCGGTCGCGCACAGCACGGCCCCCAGGACCGTGAACCCGATGGCCATCCAGGTGCCGGTCTCCATGAGAGAAGAATAGTCCGCCGCCTTCGGCCCGCGTCGCCGTACAGCCAGGGCGGGCCGGGTTTGCGCCGCGCTCGGCGCGGGTAGTTGACAGAACCGGAGGTGTTGCCGGGGATGAGACGACGGTATCGCAGGCTGAGCTATCGACTGCTGCGCCGCGTCGAGACCCGGATTCTGGTGCGTACGCTGCGGGCCGCATGGTCGGACCAGCTGTCCGATTGGGCGGCGGCTCTGACGTACTACAGCATGCTGTCCCTGTTTCCGGCGTTGTTGCTCGCCGTCGCCGCGCTCAGCCTGGTGGGGCCGGTGCCGGCCGGGACGCTGGCGGGCGCGGCCGGGCATGTGGGCCCGGAGGGCAGCGGGACCCTGCTCGCCGATTCGGTCCGGCACCTCCAGCAGGTCGGCGCCTGGTCGGCGCCGATCGCGATCGCGGGGCTGTTGTCCGGACTGTGGACCGCGTCGGGCTATATAGGCGCGTTCATCAGGGCCGCCGACGCGCTCTACGCCGTCGCGGAGAGCAGATCCCGGCGCCGGACGATCCTGCTGCAACTGTCGTTCAGCATCGTGCTGGTGCTGATGATCGTGTTCACCGGCCTCGGCTTCGTCGTGACCGACGGCGTGGCCGGCCGTTTCGGTGGGCTGCTGTCGGGTGTGCCGTTCGTCCACGGCGCGTGGGGCGTCCTCAAATGGGTGGCGCTGGCGCTCGTGGTGAGTTTCGCGCTGTCCCTGCTCTACTGGGTGGCGCCGAACGTGCCCGGGCAACGCTTCCGATGGCCGACCGGCGGAAGCACATTAGCGCTGGTGGTATGGCTCGCAGGCTCGGCGGGACTGTCGTTCTACGCCTCGCATTTCGACTCCTTCAACAAGGTCTACGGTTCGCTGGCGGCGGCCGTCGTATTCCTCATCTGGTTGTGGGTCACCAATTTCGCGGTTCTGCTGGGCGCGGTGGTGGACGCGCAGCGGGCGCGCCCGGCGAGCACTCCCGAGGCGGTGGCGAACCGTCCCGCCGACAGCGCATCGCAAGCAGGCGACGACCCGGCCCATCAGTCCGGATAACGACTCCCGGCCCCCGGTACGAGGCCGGACCACGGACAACACGGTGACGGGATTCCCGGGCGCACCTGGATATTGCCGGCAAGCGTAGCCGGTCAGTCGCCGGAGCCCGCTTCTTGCGTCATCGGCGACGATCCTTTCGATCCTGTCTCGGCTACGCCCAACGGGCGATGATGTCGCGTCCTTGCGGGATGACGAGGTCGAGGAGCCCGGGGAAGCGAGTGTCGAGGTCAGTGCGCCGAAGTCGATTCAATCGCCTGGTTCCTTCGTCTCGCTGGTGGATCACCCCTGCCGCACGCAGCGTCTTGAAGTGCCCACTTTGGGTGGACTTGCTGACGGGCAGCGCGAATGTCGCGCAGGCCAATTCGCCCTCGGGTTCGACCTCGGCGAGCCGCGCAATGATCGCCAATCGGACCGGGTCGCTCAGCGCCGCCATCACGGTCGTGAACTCCAGTTCGCCCGCGGCTGGGTGCACGAGTGCGGTTGCGGTCCTACTCGCCATGCCCGCCACCATACCGAACATGTTCGACATACGCGAACATCTGTTATGTTCGGAAACTGTGAACATGAGACAAGGCGGCAGGACAGACGACAGCGGCGCTCATGATGTGGCCGCGCCTCCCGGCTCGGCAGCGTCGTATGTCCGCACCCCGCGGGCCGCTGGAGCGAGCCGCCGGCGGTTCTGGACGACGGCGTATGCGCTGCTCTCCGTGGGCGCGGCATCCGGGGCATTGACAGCTGCACTCAGCGAGCTCGAACCCACCGGCAACCGCCGCAAGGCCGCGTTGGTCACAACGGTGGCGTCGGTCGGCGGTCTGGGCCTGGGGCCGGTCCTGGCCGGACTGATCGCCGAGTACGCGCCGGCTCCTTACGTGGTGCCGTTCGTCGTCGAGATCGTGCTCCTCGTGCCCGCGGCCGTCACGGTCACGCGGATGCCCTCGACACAACAGGTGACACGGTGGCGTCCTCGGCGGCCTCACCACGGTGAACAACAACGCCCCCGCTTCCAGGCACGCCGAGGTGCTCTCCAGCTTCTACGTCATCGTCTACACCGGCGTCGGACTGCCCGTGCTCGGAGTCGGCATCCTCGCCACCGCCCTCGACCTCACCACGGCCATGACCTGGTTCGGCGGAACCGTTGCCGTCTTGTGCCTGCTCGTGCTCGCCGCGCTCTCGCGCGCCGACCGCGATACCGCCGCAATGCTCAGCAATTAGCCCGCATCAGCTCACCACCGTGCCGGGCTCGCCGAGCAACCCGGGCGCAGGCAGGACCGTGGCCGCCTCGGCTTCGAATAACCCGGCATACCTGGAGCTTTCATGATTCGCGAGCGGCGGGTCCGGGGGATCAGCGGGGTCGGTTTCGTAGGTGTTGGCGATGAGAGCGGCTTGTAGGTGCCACAGATCGTCGGCGTGCGCGGGATCCAGACCGGTGTGGTGGGCGATGCGGCGCAAGCGATAGTCGAGGGTGTTGGCATGGATGTACAGGGCGCGGGCGGTGAGTTGGCGGTTGCGGTCATTGGCCAGGTGGGTGGCAAGCGTGTGCAGCAGCTCGGGCTGGGACAGCAGCGGATCGAGGGCTCGCGCCAGACGCTGCCGCGCCGGCCCGGGACGCGTGATCTGGTACTCCACGGCCAAGTCGGCCATCCGATACAACCGGCCGGGCCGGTGCAGACGCTGGGCGAGGTCGAGCAGTTCGTGCGCGCGCCGGGTCGCGTCGGGCACCTCGTCGGGGCGAGCCCGGATCACGGTGGCCAGCAGCGAGCCGCGCGCCGCGACCTGCAGCCGCTCGAACAGTCGCGGGGCGGTCGAGTCATCGCGTGGATGCTGCGGAACCAGGACGGTGCCGCCCACCTCGCTGAGCCGTGCCAACGGCACATCGCCGCCGCGGGTGAGTTCGGTGCGCAGCCGGCGCAACCGCCGGCGAGCGTCCATGTGGTCGGGCCCGGCGTCGGCCGCCGGTCCGGTGAGGGCGAGGGCCAGCACCGCATAGGCATCCGCGTCCCGGAAACCGCTCTCACGCGCCATCTCCGCCGTACTCGTCCCCGAGATCAGCGCAGCGGCCAGCGCCTCGGCGGCCGCATGCCGCGTGGCAGTGTGGGCGCGGAGTTCACGCAGGTAGGCTCCGGTAAAGGTGGTGATGACGTGATTCAGGACCTCCGCCAGACGCTGGCCTGCCACGACCATCACTTGACTGTCGGCGCCGTGGGCACGCCGGGCGAGTAGGTCCAGTACGAACCGGAACCCGAGATGGGTGGCGTGTTGAACGGCTTCCAGGGCCACGCCCTCCGCCGCCCAGTCCGCGATCTTGCTGTGCAGAGGCTCGGGTACCTCACCCACCGCGCGGCCCTGTAGCGCCGCTGCCACCAAATGCAGACATCCGGTCACCACCTCGGCGGCCTCACGCCGCACCACACCGCACGGCATCATCGTTCTCGGCTCGGCGCCGTCGTCCGCGCCGGCCAGATGGTCCAGTAACTGCTGGGATAGTCGAGGGGTATGCGGCAGGTGCTCGGCTGCCGGCATCCCGGCGATCTTCAGTTCCCGAACGACATGAGGGCTGCTCGTCAGCACCGACCTCGACCTCCTCACCACCGCATGCACGGATCCCCTGCGCCGAATCGGTCCGCCGCCAACCGTCCATATCAGTAAAAACTGTAACCGACGGTGAGTTGCACCACAATGGCCCGCTTGCGGCCCGGGTCATCCCGAGCGGACCCGCAGTTTCGGCACCTCTGAACCAGCATCTACTGAGACAGTGCGGTTAAGATTGCCGAGATTCGTCTCGCGGACGGTGAGCGGAAGGATGACGATGACGCAACGCACACCGGAGTACCGGGTTGCGGAACTGGCCGAAGCCGCCGGCATCGCGGTACGGACGGTGCGCTACTACCAGGAGCGGGGTCTCCTCGACGCGCCGCGCCGTCAGGGTCGCCACGCCTTCTACAACCACACCCACCTCGAGCGGCTGCGACTCATCGCCGACCTGCTCGCCCGCGGCCACAGTCTCGAAGGCATCGCCGACCTGCTGACGAGCGCCGAGCACGGCGGCGGAGTCTCGGAACTACTGGGATTCGAATCGGCGGCCGCACAAGCGTGGGGCGACGGCGAAGTAACCATCGACTTCGAGCAGATGCTGACCCGCTTCGGCGAACAAGCGACCCCACAGGCCATCACCGAAGCCGTCGCGCTGGGCTATCTGCGCATCGAGGAGGACCGCTTCGTCTACTCCAGCGCACGACTGCTCGAAGCAGCCACGGCGCTGGTCGCCACCGGCATCCCGTTGCGCTCGATACTCGCGCTGAGCTGGGAATTGGAAGCGGCCTTCGACCGGATGGCCTTCGCGTTCGTCCAAGAGTTCCGGATCCACCTGCTCGGCCAGGTCCTGGAGGACCCCTCCCCCCAGCGACTACACGAGCTCGCCGGCACGATCACCGAGCTGCGTCCGGCCGTGCGTCAGGTCGCCGACGAACTGCTCGCACGAGCCATGGACCGCCGGATTCACGCCGACCTGCCCGAAATCTCCCAACAGCTGAGCCAGGCCGCCGGCGGCGACCCGGCTCACCGCGGCGACACCGCCGCGCCGACGTAGGACGAAGCGGTGACAGGGTTTCCAACGATAATCGGGTACGTCCTTGCGGTGATCGCCGTATCGGAGGCCGTCGGCCTCATCGTGCTGTGGCGGTTGCTCGTGCAGAGCCGCCGCGAACTGACCGAGCTGCAGCGCAGGCCCGATACCCGTCGACTGCTGATGGACGGCGGCCGGGACGCGATGAAAACCGCGTGGCAGATGGCGAGCCTCGTCCGCGAGAAGGGGTTGCGCGCGGCGGTACTCGACTCGATCGAAGATCTGGCCGGTTGGGCCCAGGTCGAGCGGCCCGACCTGGCCCGGTTGACCGCCGAGGGAGATGTCGTCATCGCCTTCTCCGATATCGAAGGGTCCACCGCGCTCAACGAACGGCTGGGTGATCGAGCCTGGGTCGCCCTGCTCGGCCGCCATGACCGGCTGATCCGCAAACTCGTCACCGAATACGGGGGGCACATCGTGAAGAGCCAGGGCGACGGCTTCATGATCGCTTTCGGCGACGCCGAGCAGGCGGTGCGCTGCGGCCTGGAGGTGCAGGGCGCCATCGGCGCCATCGCCAAACCCTCGGGCGGCGTGCGCGTCCGGGTGCGGATCGGAGTGCATATGGGCAGGTCGGTCCGCCGCGGTGACGATCTCTTCGGACGGAACGTAGCCATGGCCGCCCGGGTGGCCGGTCAGGCGCACGGTGGGGAAATTCTGGTCAGCGAGGAAGTACGCGCGGCCGTGGCCGGCGCCTCGGATATCAGCGTCACCGCCGCACGCCGAACCGAACTGAAGGGCTTCCACGGCACGTTTCCGCTGTATGCGGTCGCACCGGCACACTGAAATCGGCCGCGATCGCGCCGTTCCCGACCACAGGCACGCTGTTCCGCGACCCGACGCGATCGGATTCGGCTTGACCCTGACACTGTGACAAGGACTCGAATGGTCGGCGAAGGAGGTGGTTGTCGTGAACACAACCAACCACGGCGAGCCGGACGCTCGCCTCGTCGATGCCCTGTCCGGAGCCGATTCGTCGATTCGACTGCGGGCGGCGCTCTCGGCCGGCACGCTGGGCGATCCGCGACTGGCGGACATCCTCGTCGCCCGGTGCGCGGTGGAACCGGACTTCTTCGTCCGGGACATGCTCACCTGGGCGTTGTGCCGGTTACCGGCCGACATCACGGTACCGATGCTGCTCGCGGAGCTCGGGTCCGACACAACGCAGGCACGCAGTCAGGCGCTGCACACCCTGTCCAAGATCGGCGACCCGAGTGCCTGGCCCGCGGTGTCGACGCTGCTGCACGACCCAGAGGACGAGGTCGCGCTCAGCGCGTGGCGGGCCGCCGCGGTGCTCGTCGTGCCCGGAGCGGAGCGGGAGCTCGCCGTCGACCTGGCGACCGCGCTCGGGCGGGGTGACCGTCACATGCAACTCGGGCTGAGCCGTGCGCTGGCGACACTCGGCGCGGCCGCGGCCCCGGTGCTGGAGGCCGCCATGGCGAGTCCCGATCCGGGTGTTCGTGCTCATGCGGAGGCCACCGATCAGCTCTGCCGTGACCCCGACAGTGGCTTCACCCTCTCACTCGAGATGGCCACGCGCGTCGCCGTGACCGGTTCGGACGGATAGAAGGGAAAGCGATGCGATGTTGATCGGCGAGGTATCGCGGCGTTGCGGTGTCAGCACGCGCATGCTGCGCCACTACGACGCGCTGGGCCTGGTGCAGCCGTCTGTCCGCACGTCCGGCGGCTACCGCGAATACTCCGCCGAGGATATTCGCCGCCTCTTTCATGTCGAGTGCCTCCGGACCCTGGGGCTGTCGCTGAACGAGGCCAAGCGGGCACTCGACGAGCCCGGCTTCGCGCCGGGGGAATCGGTGGGAGAGCTCATCCGGCACACCCGCGCGCGAATCGCCGCCGAGCAGGAACTGCTGGAGAAACTCGAGCGCGTCGAGGCGGCCGCGCCCGCTCGGTGGGGCGAGGTCATGAGCATCGTGGCGCTGTTGCGCGCGCTCGACTCGGATTCCGGATCCCGCCGCCAGCAAGCGGTGCTGTCCCAGAACGAGACCGCGGCGCTGCCGGTCGGCGCGCTGGTCGAGGCGGCGCTGTCGGAGGACGATCCGAATGTTGCCGGTGCGCTGCGCTGGTCACTGGCCAGGGCGGCCGGTGCGGGATTGCAGAAGCTGGCCGCCGGTCTTGATTCGACAGAGGTCGATATCCGGCGCCGGGCGACCGAGGCGATAGCGGCGGTTCCGGGCGTGGAAGCAACGGCGCTGCTGAGGCGGGCTCTCGACGACTGCGATGTGACGGTACGAGACCGTGCCGCGCTGGCGCTCGGCTCCCGGCGGGTCGGCGAGGCGATGCCCGCACTCCTCGAGATGGTGGTCCAGGGGCGGTCCGATGTCGGGGCCGCCGAGGTGCTGGGATCGCTGGCAGAGGTCGCGATCCCGGCCCGCGACATCGTCCGGGCCATACAGGATGCGCTCGACGACACGGTCGACACCCCGACGCGTTCGCGCATCACCCAGGCGCTCGCTGAGGTTCCGGGTGATGCGGCCCAGGAAGCCCTGACCGTACTGGTCGGTGACGGCAACCGGACGATCGCGGCGACCGCGGCCGCGATCCTCGGATCCCGAGGTCCTGAGGTCCCGGAATCGAATCGCACACCGCCGGCGTCGGACGGTCCCGGCGCCGACCAGTCGGTCGACTGATCGGCACCGGTCAACGAGACCATCGCTGCGACCGAAATCGGCCGCAGCGATGGAGCTCTCGCCGTGCGACACGCCGCAGGGTTACACCCTCACCCCCGCCCGTCGAGCGCATCCCCTACAGCGGGCCTGGTCCGAGTTGCCCAGGCGGTGAGGTAGGGCGTCATCAGGCCCGCGCCGACCATGATGACGCCCAAAATGAGCCAGCCGATCTTGCCCAGCCCCACACACAGCCAGGTCACCAGAGCCGGTCCGGTGGTCTGTGCGATACGCAGACCCGCACCGTAGACACCGAGATAGCGGCCGATCGCCGCAGCGGGGGCCAGCGTGTTGGAGAGCTCGAAGCCCGCCGCGGAATGCCACAACTCGCCCACCGCCAGAACCACGGCGCCGATGCCGATGAGGATCAGCGACAGCCACGTGGAGTGATCGGCGGTCATGGAGACGAGCAGGCAGGCACCGAGCACAGCCCACCCCGAGTACACGTAGGCACGCGCGCCGGCCGTCGGGGTCGCGACCCTCCGACACACGCGGACCTGGAACAACACCACGATGACCGTGTTGACGATATCGGCCGCCGCGATCGACCACCGGGGCGCGACCGTGGCGGATACGATCCACAGCGGAATGGCCACCGCTTGGACGCTGTGCTGGAGTGACAGCACTCCGTCCGCCGCGGCCAGTGCGAGGTACGGCCGGTCTCGCCATACCGCTCGGGAGGCGCCGCCGTGGCCCGGGGCGTCCGGCGGAAGGTCGGGAAGGCCGCCCACCAGGGCCGCCACCGCTACGAGCATTACCGCGGTTCCGAAGAAGATCGCCCGATAGACACTCGGTGAATCGGACTGCGCCACCAGCCCGGACAGCCCCGCACCCACGGCCAGTCCGATATTGAGCACGGACCGCAGGTAGCCGCGTAGTTCGTTGGCATTCTCACCGCCCAGGCGGCTCACCATTGTCGCCACGGCCAGTTGGGCGCCGGCGTGCGCCGCCGAGGTGACCGGAACGATGACGAGAAATGTCGTACCGTCGCGTACCCAGGGCAGGGCCGCTGTGGCGAGCGCGGCGAAGACCAGGGACCAACGCAGTGTCCGGCCGGGACCGAAGCGGTCCGACACTCGACCGGCGGCGATGACGACGGCCACGCACAATCCACCGGCAATGCTCAGCCCGAAACCTATTCGACCGGAGGAGATATGGGCGATTCTCGTGAAATACAGGATGCCGGAAGTCAGGTAAACACCCGCCGCCAGTCCGGCGCCCGATACGACGATCATCAGGGTACGGCGGGCGTCCCGGAGCCGGCCTTCGGGACGGAGAACGGGTTCTGCCGAGGTCGCCATGGTCAGACACGCACCGCCGCCGACTCGGAATGCGCGGGCACGCAGTGCATGTGCAGACCGGCAGCCGTCCGCTCGATCGCGGCACGAACGTCGGTTGTCGACGGGCCGCGGAACCGGAAGCTCGCGCCGATTCCCTGATAGCCGAAGCTCTCGGTGATGGTCGTCCCGGGCTCGGGGATATTTTCGGCATACGGCCGCAGTGCGTCGTCCGGAACATACAGGCGCGCCGCTTCCACTGTGCACGGTGGATCGATCGGCGGGCGCACCAGGAGTTCCCCGGCCACGGCCGTGCCCGCGAGGTCGTGTGCACGCGGCGGCTGCCCGAGCTGGGTCTGCATCGCCGCGGCGACCAGGTCGTAGTCGTGCACCTCGCGCCACAGATCAACCGTTTCACCTCCGGCGAACCGGGCGGCGACCTCCAGGAATTCGATCCGGACCGCGCCGTCGGCATCGGTCAGCAGGAACACCTCCAGATGGAACACCGTCGCCGAGCCCGGGCTCAGCGCCCGGAACACCGCATCGGCGAACGACTCGAGCGCGGCCGTGCAGGCCGGATCGTCGATTTCCACCGTGCCCAGCGTCCGACCGCCCGCGGCGAAGCTCAGGCAGGTGTCCAGATACGACGACGCGCGCCACGGTCCCAGCTGTTCGCCGGTCCACACCCCGTCCACGAAGGCGATCTCGCCCGGGCAGAACTGCTGAACCAGCCAGGGTTCGGTATCCAGGGCGGGTAGCGATGCCAGGTCCGCCGGACCGTCCAGCTTCATCACGCCCCGGCTGCCGGCCCCCAGGCACGGCTTGACGATCACCGGATAGCCGTGCTCCTCGGCGAACCGCTGTACATCCGCCTCGGCGTGTGCGGCCGCGAAGCCCGGGATCGCCAGACCGGCCGCCTGTATCGCCTCGCCCATCGGCAACTTGTCGCGAAAGAGCCGGATATGGTCTGGTCGGTCACCGGGCACATCCCATTCCGCACGCAACTGCGCCGCGGTGAGCAGGTCGAACTCGCTCAACGCGACAATCCGGTGCGGGGGCCCGAATCGACCGCACAGTTGCGTTGCCGCCACCGACGCGTCGGACATATCGTCGACCACGATCACCTCGGCGGCGGCGGACGGCACCGCGGTCAGCGCCGCCGCGGGGCACACGTAGGTCACCGCGTACGAATCGTGATCGATGACCTCCGCATAGGGGATGGACAGTCCGCGGACACGATGCAGTACCAGGATGTGCGGGCGAACCGCGGTGGTTTCGAGAGGTACACAGGTTGATCGGAATCCGGCGACCGTGTTCAGGACTGCCCGCTCGACCTCGTCGGAGCCGGCGCCCGCGAAGCGGAACCGCGATTTACCGAGCTCGTACCCGTAGTCGTTGGCGACAACAGAACCCGGCTCGGGCAGGACGGCGGCATAGGGTCCGTCCGCAGCCTGGGCCAGACCTGCCGCGGTGACCCGATAGGGCGGCGCGGCGGTGGGCGCGATGAGCAGCCAGCCCCCGACGCGATCGTCGGAAAGCCGTTCTACCGAGGGCTGCTCGCCGAGCTGGATCCTGGTCTGCGCCTCCATCAGGTCGTACCCGTGGACCTCACGCCACAGGAAGGGAATCTCCGCACCGCCGGTCCGCGCGCCGATCTCCAGAAAACGGATCCGCGGTTCGCCGGCGTCGTCTTGTCCGAGGAACGCCTCGAGATGAAGGACCAGCGGCATGCCGGGGCTGAGCGCGCGACACACCTCGGCAGTGAATTCTTCTATATGCCGGTTCAATTCGACATCGTCGATCTCGACCGAGCCGAGGACTCCGAGATCCGCGAACCCCGCGCAGGAATTGATATAACGGGATGCCCGCCACGGCCCCAGCCCGGCACCCGACCAGACACCGTCGATATGTATCACCGGGTCGGCGCAGAATTCCTGGACGAGCGCCGGTTCCCAGGCCTCCTGACGCGCGGCGAGCTCGCCGGGACCGTCGATCCGGCGGAATCCGTAACTACATTGACCGACACGGGGTTTCGTGACAACAGGCCAGCCGTGGCTCGCGGCGAATTCCGCGATATCGGACTCCGCTACGGCCTCGGCGAATCCGGGAAGCGCGATACCGTATGCGGCAACGGCACGGTACATCGTCAGTTTGTCCCGGAATACGGCCGTCCGCTCCGGCCGGTCGCCGGGAATACGAAATCGGACACGGAGGTCTGCGGCACGGTCGAGATCCATCTCGGATAACGCGACGACACGTTCCGGTACCCCGAATTTCTCCACGAGTTCGTTCGCGGCGGCGGCCAGCGCGGCGGTCTCGTTGAGGTCGACGACACGTACCGCGGCCGCGGCCGGCGGGACAGAGTTCCGTCCGTCCGGCGAGCATATATAGGTAACGGAGCACTTCGAGTGGTCCAGGTAGGTATCGTATACGGCGAAAAAATCGCGCCAACGATGCAGGATCAACACATGCGGTTTCATCATTTCTCCGTGTATAAGGACGCACAAATCGACGCAATCGCCGCACATGATCCGGACATACATTAACAATTCGGACATATACGGCGGCGGCGCCGGAGGATGGTGTTCAGGCGGATTGCGGACGCAAAGTCAGTCAGCGAGACACGTCGCGCGCCAGCGTATTACCACATTGATGACCACAGGTGACATGGAAGCTGCCACTGAGGATGCGGCGGTCAAATCGGTCCTCGATTCACGCGTCGGTGTGTTCGCCCCATCTCGATGTCGAACATCACCGCTGCAGTGCAGCACACTGCGATCGGCAGTATATACACAGTCTGAAATGAACAAGTTTCCCAATAATGGGAACGCGCATCACCGCGCCCCCAAGGTGGCGTTACACGTTTCCGGACACCATACAGTAACGCCACGAGAGGGACAGTGAATTTCTTACCAGTGGCCCAAATCGGGTTTTACCGAGCATTACCACTCGATGAAGAGGGACCGTTCTCGGAATAATAATTCGAGAATCTCCGGTACACGGCCACCTGCCGTGCGGCCGTCCCGTGGCCGTCCCGCCATCCACCCCCGCCGCTCACCGGCGGCCGAGAAGGGCGGCGCGCCAGTCGTCGATCACGGATCAGATCCCGGCGACCACTGCGGCGACTTCCGGACGGCGAAGGGTCTCGGCACGGGCCACCAGCCAGTAGCCGAGCGTCACCGATACCGAGTCGGCCAGCACCCGAACCAGGTCGCGGTGGCGATCGGCCATGAAGCAGGGTGGAGCGCGCGATGAGGGCGCGCTCCACCCGGCCGATGGCGATTCAAGCCAGCGCGGCCTGCATGGCGACCCCGTCGACGTAGGAATGCTTCTCCTGGACCGCGCCGTCCTGGACCAGGACGTAATCCGCGAGGTCGACGCATACGTGCTTGCCGGTGGACGAAGTCCCGGTCAACTGCCACTGCACCACCCAGAAATCCGCCCCGACGCGCAGGGAGATCAGGTGGAAGCTCAGATCCGGAACCAGGGCGAAGGTCCCCGCCGCGGCCTCCCGGATCGCGGCCCGGCCGCGCACCGGGCCTTGGCCGGAGTGCAGATGGAACACCGAGTCGGCGGTGTGGAATTCGATGATCCGGTCCGGGTCGCGATCGGCCCAGCACGCGTGGTAGCGCTCGAACAGTTCGCTGATGGCAGTGGTCATGGCGGCAGCTCCGAGGTGTGCGCGGCAAGGGACGATCCGGGTTATCGCACAGACCGCGTGGACGATCTCGCCGGGTTGCCGCAGCCGACTGGATCGGTCCGCGGAACCGGCGGGCGGCGTCCGGATCGCTGAGGGAATCCCAGTATCGAGCGAGACGGTGCCTCGTGGCGATGGGCCCATGTCCCGACTTCGGCACCGCCCGTTGTGCACGCGCACACCGCCCGCTAGGTTGGCGGCAGTGAGCCAGGACACGCACTCCGAGCCGTCGCGCCTCTTACGCGAGCTCCGGGCCGATTCGGACGCGATCTCCGAGCTGGTGACCGCCCGGATCGGCAACGACGATCAGGACTACGACGACGCCGCGCTCGGTCACCACGAATTGCTCACCCTGGTGGCCGACAGTTGCGCGGCATGGCTGGACGCCCTCGCCGAGTCGCCGTACTCGCTCGAACCCGCGCGCCGGGCCGGACGCCTCAAGGCCGAGCGCGGGATCCCATTGGAAAGCCTGCTGCACGCATTCCGCGTCGCGGGGCTGGCGTTCTGGGAGGTGATCGTCGAACGCGCCGGCCCGGACGATCGAGCCGCGCTGCCCCGGCTGTCCACGCTGGTATGGGCCACCGTCGACGACTACTCCGTCGCGGCCGCCGAAGCCTACCGGCGCGTCGTCGCCACCGGGACCGCACAACCCGATCAGGGGTTGCTGCGGGCGCTGCTCGACCCGGGCCTTCCGCCCGCGCAGCGCGCCGAGCTGGGCGCCAGGATGCTGCGCTCGCGCACCCGAGCCACGTCGGTCGTCCTGGTCGGCGATATCCATCTCGTCGCGACCGGGGTAACCACCGCGCACACCCTCCTCGGCGAGGACCGGGTCACCCTCGCCGTCGCGGTATCCCCGGCCGCGCTCGACCGCGCGCTGGGCGCGGTGAGTGCGCGGGCCGGCGCGAGCCGGCCGTTCACCGACCTGCGGTTCGCACCCGCCGCGCTGGACCAGGCACGCCTCGCGTTCCGGTGCCTGAGCCCGGCGGATACCGGAATCCATACCTACGCTTGCGCGCCCGAGCGTGCGCTCATCGCGGCCGACCCCGCACTCGCCGCCGACGTCTTCGCCGATGTACTCGCCGCTTTCGACCGGCTCCCGCCCGACGAGGCCGACCTTCTCGTGCACACCGCCCTGGCCTGGTACGAACTGGCCGGATCCACGTCGGCGGTGGGGAGACGCCTGCACCTGCATCGCAACACCGTCCTGCACCGCCTCAAACGAATAGAGCGGCTCACGGGCGCGGCCTTCGCGGTGCCCGCCGACGCGGCGCGGCTGTATCTGGCGCTGCACACGCGGTTGCTCCGGTCGGCCGACGGTTCCTCGTGACCGATCTCGGCGCTGTCGGCCGCCTCGGCTCGTCCACTCGCTCCGGAGGCGCCGCGTCACCTCCCCGTGCCACCCCGGACGTCAACGGCGAGGCGGAATGGACTCGAGCCGTCTCAGTCCGATGAAGCGGGATCCACGGTAACCAGACCCATTTCACGCATATCGGTGAGGTACTTTTCCAACAGCGCGCGGGAGATCTGCGGAATCGTGCCGGATCGACCGAGCCCGGCGGTGCGGACGGCCGCCGCGGTGTCGATGGTCGCCGCCGGGGAGCCGGGGACCAGCAGCGCCGGTGTCCGGTAGGCATCGAGTACCGGGAACGCCGAACGCTGCCGTTGCCGTTCGGGGAGGGCGTGCAATGCGATGCCGAAGCGGTTCAGCCAGTCGTCGTAGTCGTCGATTCGGCGCATCGGGTAACCCGCTTCGGTGAGCCAGTCGACGACGGTGTCGAGTGAGATCCCGTCGTCGTGCGGGTTCACGACGTGGTAAGTGGTGTAACCGGCGGCCCGGTTGCCGAGTCCGGCGACCGCCGCCGCGACGAAATCGACCGGCAGTCCGTCGTAGTGGGCCGCCGCGCCCTCGGCTCCGGCGCGGTAGAAGGAACGCGGCGCCAGGCCGGTCACCGCCAGGCTGATCACCAGACGTGTGAACATATCCGAGGCATTGAGCTGACCGGGAAAAGCGCTGTGCGCGAGGATCATGCTCGGGCGCAGCACGGTCACCGGCAGCCCGCAGGTGGCGTGCGCATCGCGCAGCAGCACCTCCCCCGCCCATTTGCTCGTCGCGTATCCACTGGCATATCCGGCGTGCAGCGGCCGTATCGGGCCGCTCGACCGCACATCGGCCTGCTCGTCGGCGAGCGAGGCCGGATCGGCGGCGGCCACGGTGGAGACGTAGGTGAACCGTTTCAACCGCTGCGACACCGCGAGCCCGATCAGTTCGGCGGTGCCCGCCACATTCGGTTCGAACAGTTCGCCATAGGGAAGGACGTGGTTGACCAGAGCGCCGACGTGCACGACAGCGTCGGCCTCGGCCGCGAGCCGCCGCCAACGACGCTCCGTCAGTCCCAGGCGCGGCGCGGTGATATCAGCGGCCACCACCTCCAGCCGGCCCGCCGCGAGTTCCCGGTACCGCGCCGTGAGTTCGGTTGCGCCGCCGAATACTTCGTCCAGTCGCTGCGCCGCGGTCGCGTCGTCGCCACCACGGACGAGGCATATCACTGTGCCGTCTTCGGGCAGCTGAGCGAGCAGTTCCAACAGGACGAAGCGGCCGAGGTAGCCGGTCGCTCCGGTGAGCACCACGGTCTGTACGCGCTCGGCGACAGTGCCGGGATCGGCCGCGAACGTGCTCACGTCGTCCCCCAGCACCCGCGCAACAGTGATATCGGCTGCTCGGACCTCGGCGGCGTTCGCACCGTGCACATCGGCGCAGCCGGGCCGCGACGAGTGTTCGCCGCGCCGGGCGTCGAGGTATCCGGCCAGCGCGCGCAGATCGGTATCGGGTGACACGATGACGTGCACCGGTACCGTCACGTCGAAGATCTCGTGCAGGAGTTCGGCGAACAGCACAGCCGTCAGGGAATCACCGCCCAGTTCGCCGAAACCGGACTCGGCTGTCACCGCCAGGTCCGCGCGGGCGAACTGCAATTGCACGGCCCGCACCAGGGTGTCCAGGGTCGGCCCCGCCGATTCGTGCAGTTCCCGCAGTCGCTCGGACCGCCGCGCCGACGCATCCGCGTAGAGTTGCGCGAACCGGTGCGCGTAGCGCCGTTCGAGGTTGGGCCGCAATACTTTCCGCGAGTCGGACAGCAGCCCGTTGGCCGGACTGAACGGCTCCGGTTCGACTAGGAAGTCCCCGGGCACCTCGTAGTTCTGCAGGTCGGCCTGCTCGGCGGCGGCGCGGAGTTCACCGGCCAGCCGCGCGCGCAGCGCCGGTTCATCCGCCGCCTCGCGCAGGGCGTGCGCGGTCGGCACGATCGCGGCCACGAGATAGGACCGTGCCGAATCGCCGTGCAGGAAGATCTGATGGATCGACCGGCACCCCGTGAAGACGGACTCCAAGTGTGCCACCGCCACGAATTCGCCGTTGGCCAGCTTGCGCACGTTCGATCGGCGGTCGAGATAGGCGATCTGCCGGGGTCCGAGCTCGGCCACGATATCGCCGGTCCGGAAGAATCCGTCCGCGTCGAACATGGTCGCGTTCAGTTCCGGACGTTGGTAATAGCCCGGGATGATATTCGCGGTCAGCAGCAACAATTCGCCGCGTGGATGCGGTAGATCGGTGCCGAAATACCCCAGCTCGGGCATATCGACGAGTTTGTAGTCGACAACCGGGGGCAGCAGCCGGGTGTCGATCATGATGCCACCGGCTTCCGTGGAGGCGTAACCGTCGTGCAACTCGAGGTCGAGACACGCTTCCATGAAGGAGGCGGTCTCGGCGGCCAGCGGCGCTGTCCCGCATACCGCGCGCACGACCCGCCCGCCCAGCACTTCCTCGCGCAGGCGCGTCCGCACCCGGTCGGCCGCCTCGGATTCCGCCGTCCCGCCGACCGATCCACCCACCTCGCTCTGGTAGAGCTGATAGAGCATGTCGCAGATACGCGGAACCAGATTCAGTTCGGTGGGCCGAGCGGATGCCAGATCATCGAAGAGGGTCGACAGATCGCTCGCGGTGGCGAAGTAGCCGGTGCCGCCGCGAGCGAGGGTGCCGATGAGCGACACGTGCCCGGCCAGATGGCTCATCGGAAGATAGTTGAACCCGATCACCGGAATCCGGTTCACACTGGACTGGAATCCCCGCCACAGTGCCGCGACCAGCCGCTGCGGGTACATCGCGCCCTTGGGCGTACCCGTACTCCCGGAGGTGTAGATCAACATCGTCAGCGCGTCATCGGATCCCGTGTAATACGGCATCGGGGTGCGCGCGGCGGATCGCGCGGACGCCTCGGCGAGCGTCTCCACCGTGACCGGATGCGGCACGTCCGACAGCTGGGCGCGCGCCCGGGCGAGGGCTGCGCGATCGGCGTCGTGATCCGGGTGGTGATCGAATACGACGATCCGGCGCAGGGTCGGCGAGATCGCCGCGACGCCGGCGGCGATCGCGAGGTACTCGGTACTGGTGGCCAGCACCCTCATCTCCGTCTCGGCCACCACCGGCTGTAGCTGCGCGGCCGGCGCACCGCACTGGAGCGGTACGGCGACCACCCCCGAGTACACACACGAAAGCACGAGTGTCGCGTATTCGATGCTGGTGAACCCGAGCAGACCGAGAAAATCGCCGGGGCGCAGCGGGTCGTCGGCGCACGCCCAACCGGTCGCGACGGCAGCCGCCCGATCCCACAACTGGCGGTAACTCACCGTGTCGAAGTGTTCGAGCGGATGCAGTGCGGTCCGGCCCGTCCGCTCATCGGTGACCAGTTCATGTGCGCGCCGCGCGAGCGCCGGACGGTCGGCGTAGCCGTCCATGACGGCGGCCACCACCTCGGCCAGTGGCATACCCTGCCGTTCGAGCACCGCGGTGACCTCGTCCAATGGTGCGGCATCCCGGAATTGACGGTCGCGTTCGAACAACTCCGCTATTCGGCGCTCCTGGCGTGTGGGGAACGGCCGCTGCGTCTGTTCTGTTGTCACGCTGCCTCTTTCGGGTCGGCGCCGGACAAGTGCTGCCGTCGCAGTGCAGCGTCTCACTGGCGATGTGGTCCGTTGTGCCCGCGAGGCAAGTCCTCGGGACAGCGATGCTAGCCAGAGCCGACATCGGCGACAAACAGCGCGCTGCCCACCGATGGCAACGCCGACGAACCGGCTTGCCGAACATCGGAAGCCTTGTCCTCGGTTCCCGGTCCACCCACCTGAGTCGGACGGGGCCGGTCGCGACCCGAGGCGACACGCCGAGATTCGACTTGACCTGGAGTGCACTCCAACTTCTAGCCTGTCGTCATGCGATTCGCATTCAAAACCTCACCGCAGGAAACCACCTGGGCCGATATGCTCGCGGTCTGGCGGGCCGCCGACGATATCGAGATCTACGAATCCGGATGGACCTTCGACCATTTCTACCCGATCTTCTCCGACTCCACCGGACCGTGCCTGGAGGGCTGGACCACCCTGACCGCGCTGGCACAGGCTACCGAGCGCCTGCGGCTGGGCACGATGGTGACCGGCGCGCACTACCGGCATCCGGCGGTGCTGGCCAATATGGCCGCCGCCCTCGACATCATCTCCGGCGGCCGTCTCGAACTCGGGATCGGCGCCGGATGGAACGAGGAGGAATCCGGGGCGTACGGCATCCCACTCGGCAGTGTCACCGAACGCCTCGACCGATTCGAGGAGGCCTGTCAGGTACTCATCGGACTGTTGAGCCAGGAGACGACGGATTTCGACGGCAAGTTCTATCAATTGACCGGCGCGCGCAACGAACCCAAGGGCCCGCAACGCCCGCATCCCCCGATCTGCATCGGCGGCAATGGCGAGAAACGCACCCTCCGCATCACCGCCCGCTACGCCCAGCACTGGAACTTCGTCGCCGGAACCCGCGCGGAATTCGCCCGGAAGCGCGATGTGCTGGCAGCCCACTGCGCCGATATCGGCCGGGACCCGAAGGAGATCACGCTCTCGGCGCAGACCAGGCTGGACCCGCTGGCCGGCTACGGGCAGGTCGTCGATTGGGCGGCCGGGCTGGGCGAGGAGGGTTTGGACCTCGCGATCATCTACCTGCCGACCCCGCACGACCCGGCCGTACTGGAGCCGCTGGCCGAGGCCATTCGGGATTCCGGGCTCGCATCATGAGCCCCGCCCGGCGAACAACCCGGGCGACCGCGGACTCACATGCGGAACGCACCGCTGAAGTCCAGGGGGGCCGCCGGTAGGTGCCGGCCGTGCGGCGTCGGATCGATGAGTCGCCCACCGTCGACGACAACGCGCCCGCCCACCAGGACAGTCACCGGTTTACCCCGGAGACGTCGTCCTTCGTACGGGGTGTAGTCGGTGGCCATGTGCAGCTCATCGGAGGTGACCGTCCACTCGAGTTCAGGATCCCAGATCGCGATATCCGCATCGGATCCCGGCATCAGCGAGCCCTTCCGGGGGTACAGGCCGTTGGTGCGCGCGGGGTTCGTCGCGGTGAGCTCGACGAATCGGCTGGGCGCCAATCCCGAACCGGCTACGTAGTGGGAGAACACGACGGGGAGCCGTGTTTCGACGCCAGGCAGCCCGTTGGGCATATGCCGTACGTCGTGCCGGTGTGATCGCTTCTGCGCGGTGTCGTAGCAGCAGTGATCGGACCCGATCGTGGTGATGTTCCCGGTGAACAGCTGACGGCCGAGACCTTCGACGATCCCCGCCGGGCGCAGCGGCGGGCAGCAGACGAAACGTTCCGGTTCCGCGCCGGCGTACGCGGTGTCATCGAGCGTGAGATGGTGGGCGACCGCCTCGGTGAACGCGACCACTCCGCGTTTGCGTGCGTCGACCACCAGTTCGACTGCGGCCGAGGTGGACTGATGCACGAAGTAGACCGGTGCGTCCTGTGATTCCGCGATGGCGAGTATCGCTGCGACGGAAGCGGTCTCGGCGAGCTCCGGTCGAGTGCGCGACATATGGGAGGCATCGATGTCGTCGGTCGCCGCCGCGCTGTTCTGCGCATCGGCGACGATGGCGTCGGATTCACAGTGGATGATGACCATCCCGCCGAGATCCCGGGTGGCCTGCATGGTGTTCAAGATCGTGTGTTCATTCGCCATCGTCTCGCCGGCGTAGGTGGTGAACATTTTCACCGTCCGAATTCCGGCGGCGGCCATGGTCGCCAGTTGCCCGCCGGTCGTCTCGTCCCATTCGACGACACAGGCGTGCAGAGCCGAGTCGCACAACCCCTCCCCCGCTTTGGCGCGCTGCTTCTCCGCGGCGTCGAGCGGAGACTGGCCCGGGCGCGGTATGGCGAAGTCGACGATGGTGGTGGTCCCACCGAAAACGGCGGCGGTGGTGCATTCGAGATAGGAATCCAGCGAGGTGAACTCGCCGGAGGTGAAGCCGACGTGGCAGTGCGGATCCACGCCACCGGGCATCACGAGTTTTCCGGTGGCGTCGATGACTTCGGCGGATTCGTCGACGCTGGTCCCCGGTGCGAGCAGGGCCACGACCTTGCCGTCATCGATCACGAGGTCGGCCGGCGCGGACCAGTTCGATTCCACGACGGTACCTCCGCGCACGATTCTCATCGGGTGCCCTCCAGGTAGGCGAGCCAGCCGCCCCGGTCACTGATATCGGTGACATCGGGTGCGCCGAGCGCGGTCTCACGCATTCGCATGGACAGCGATCCACTGCCGTCGGCCAGTTCGATGACACCGAGTTCGAGTTCGGCCGGTTCGCGTGGCAGCAGTTCCTCACGCAGGACGTCGTACTCGACTTCGTACAGTTCACCCGGTATCGCGGCACCGCCCTCGGCGACGGGGTGCAGGCCGGGAAATTCGTCACGGACGGAGTAGAACCGGTATCGGGGGGCGGTTGTCACTCTGCCGAGGAATCGCGCGTTGTCCAATGCGTCGTTGAGAGTGCCACCGGACATTGCCTGTCCATTGACGAACATGGTGACCAGAGCCATGAGAAGAACCTTTACTGTGTCGGAAGTCGAACGAGGCGGGAGGGAGAGAAGGCCGATACGTCGAGCCCGGTGGCTTTCCCGAGTACCAGCGCCGTGAGCAGTTCTGCCCACAGTGGAGCGAAAGTGAACGAATACGTACCGCCCGCGACGAAAAGCCCCGGCGCCCGGTCGAGTTCACCGATGACCGGCATTTCGTCGGGTGTCGTGACGACCGGCCCGGTCCACGTCTCGAGCAGTCGCCCACCCGACAGCGGCGGCAGCAGCCGGGCCACCTGCGCGAGGTTGCCGGTGGTGCTGTCCGCGAGGATCGGCGCGCTACCGCTCGGGTGGAACGGTCCCGCGGGCCATCCGCCCCCGAGTACGAGGCGGTCACGATGGTCCTGCTTGATCGACATGCCTTCACCGACGTGCTGCACCAATACGTCGAGGGTGCGCGGGGCAGCGGCAAGGGAATGCATCTGCAGCGACATCGGCGTCAGATCGAGTCGAACCCCGGCCAGTGCGGCGATATCGGCCATCCACGGGCCGGCGGCGTCGATCACCGCAGGCGTATGCCACCTGCCGGCAGGAGTCACGACCTCCCACTTCTCATCCGCTCGGCGCAGGGCGGTCACCGGCGTATTCGAGTGCAGGGCCGCGCCTTCGGCGACAGCTCGACGCAACACCGCCGGGGCCGCCGCGGCGGGCTCGGCGAAGCCGTCCCAGGCACACCAGGTGGCGCCTTCGATCGTCGGACCCAGCAGTGGTAGCGCGCGACGCGCCTCATCCCCGGTCAGCACCTCCGTCGGTATTCCGGCGGCGCGTTCCCATTCGTATTTGGCCCGCAGCCGGAGTACTTGCTCCTCGGTCTCGGCGACCATGAATCCGCCGCACCGGGTGAGACCGAGATCGGGCACGGAGTCGGCCAGCACGTCCCACAACCCACTGGTGGCCTTCTGCAGCGGGAGCAGGCGTTCGACATCGACCGCGACGCCCTGGCCCGGGCGGCGCGCGTGGATGGTCTGGATGTGCAGGTTGCCGGCGGTCGTGCCAGAGCCCGCCGTGTTCGGTGTCGTCCGGTCCAGCACGGCCACTCGGGATCCCGCTCGGGTGAGGGCCAGTGCCGCTGCGGCGCCGACGATTCCGGCGCCGATGACCACTGCGTCGACCTCAGCATGCACGGTCGGCTCCCAGGGTCCGCGCCGACGCTTCGGCGATGCCGGAGTCGTCGATGATGTTCTGGAGCGCCGCCAGGGCCGCCGCATCCGTCACCGGGAGCAGGGGTTCACGCACGGTGCCGCCGGGCTGGCCCAGCAGGTTCATCACCGCTTTCAGTTGCGGAATGGGTGAGGCGAACACGCCGCTGTAGTCGCCGCCGATCAGGCGTCCGGAGAACGCGCGGTACTTGTCGGCCCAGCCGCGCGCGGATTCGACGTCACCTGCCGCGACCGCACGATAGAACGGTACGGCGAACGGCGCTCCGACGCCGCCGCCGTCGATATTGCCGTCTCCACCCAGTTCGAGCAGCGCCGCCAGTCCGCGCCGGTGCAGAAAACTCCCGAACACCCGGACCCGGCCCGCCACCGCTTCGACGGTGTCCAGCATCGACAGCCAGTTTCCGGTGCTGTCCTTGATCGCGACGACATTGTCGAGATCGGCCAACCGGGAGAACAGACCCGGACTGGTGCCGATATCGACGGAAACACCCCGCGGCCAGTTGTAGACCATGAACGGCAGCGATGTCGCGGTGGAGACGGTGTCGTAGAACCGCAGCGTCTCGTCCGGCGAGGTGTGGACGTAGGGCGGAGGTGTGGCCAGCACGCCGTCGGCTCCGGCGGAGTGGGCGTGCACCGCCAATGCCGACGATTGCTGCGCGGTGTACGCACTGATGCCGACGACGACGGGGAATCGGCCGGCGACCGCATCGACCGCCACCTCTGTCACCGTTCGGCGCTCGTCCTCGGTCTGGCTGAACCATTCACCGGTACTGCCGTTGACGAGTACCCCGTCCACACCCATACCGGCGTACAGATCCATCAACGATCCGAGCGCGTCCGTATCGAGAGCGCCCGACGCAGTGAACGGTGTGGGGGCCGCGGGCCAGTATCCGGACCACGAGACGTCATCGCGATTCATGTGGTGATGCCTTTCGAGCGGAAATCCACCGGAGATGGTCATTTTCCCAACGATGATGGGATCGATTGCATACACTGCCGTCAGGCAGCCACCGCCGTCAAGCCGGAAACCTGGTCGTAACGCCGGCGGTGTCGAATATCGGTTGCCCGGATATTGGAATCGAGACAAGAGGGGTCGATGGCGGTCACTTTGATCGATGTGGCGGTCGCCGCGGGGGTTTCCCGCAGTACTGCGTCGCGCGCATTGAGTGGATCCAGGTTGATCTCGGCGGAGACGCGGGCCGCGGTGGAAACCGCGGCCCGCACACTCGGGTATCGACCGAACCGCGCGGCGAGCGCACTCCGTTCCAACCGATCGCACCTGGTCGGGCTGGTGATGAACAACCTCCTGAACGCGACATTTCACACTGTCGCGGAGGTGGTGCAGAAAAGGGCCTCGGCCAGCGGGTTCCAGGTGATCCTGTGCATCACCGACGCGGATCCCACGCGGGAGAACGACGTCTTGGCGATGCTCGGCGAGCATGCGGTGGACGGGACGATCATCATCGGGAGCGGTCGCAGCGCAACTGCCTCCAACGCGCTGCTGACACAGGGTCGAGCGGTGGTGAACCTCATCCGGTCGGTGCACGGCAGCAAGGCCTCCACCGTGCTCGCCGACGACCTCGACGGCGCCCGGGACGCGACGGCGCATCTGCTGAGGCTGGGACACCGCCGCATCGGATATATCGGCGGCACCGCGGACGCGACCTCCGGCCGGGAGCGATTCGAGGGTTACCGGCTCGCGCTCGCGGAGGCGGGGATCGAGGTCGACCACGAACTCGTTCGCAAAGGACCGTTCACCACCGAGTTCGGCGCCCAGGCGGTGAACTCCCTGCTCGACGAGCCGGAGCCGATGACCGCGCTGTACGCGGCCAATCACGAGGCGGTGTTCGGAATCCTGCCCACACTGTCGGGGCGGGGTGTATCCCTACCCGATGAACTGTCCCTCGTCTGCCATGAGGACATGCCCTGGCTGGCACTGTGGAAGCCGGCGATCACCGTCGTGGACAACGGCGCCGGCCAGCTGGCGAATGTGGCGATGGATCTGCTCTTCCAGCAGATCAACGAGGCGGCCGAACCGGACGGCCGGACCTACCGGATCGGCGCGCGATTGATCGAACGGGAATCGTGCCGCGCCCGCCACGGCGTCCACACGAGTTCGTCGACCGATCCGCCGTCTCGTTAACAGTTGATGACCCCGGTGCCGGATGTGTAAACGGCGTTGACGGTCCTCTCCGGTTTTGCCACTCTGTATGCAATCGATCCCACAACACGGGCGAATCGATTTCGACTTTTCCGAAACCTCGGCTGCGGGTGCAGTTCATCTCGAAAGGCTCGTCAATGCGCAAGATCATCGGATTCGCGGCAGCGGTCGTCGTTGCCGCCGCCGTCACAGGGTGCAGTTCATCCGAGGAGGTCGCCGCCCCGACGAATTGTTCACCGACCCTCGGCGCCGCCGATCTCGCGCAGGAGGGCGCGCTGACCATGGCCACCAACGCCACGCTTCCGCCGATGCAATATGTCGATGCCGACGGCGACGTCATCGGCATGCGGGTCGATCTCGGCAAGGAGATCGCCGCGCGCCTGTGTCTCGCGCCGAAGTTCGTCAACATCGACTTCGACGCCCAGATTCCGGGTGTTCAGAGCGGTCGATGGGACATGATCGACACCGGGATGTTCTACACGCCGGCCCGCGCGGAAACGATCGACCTCGTGCCCTACGAGGTCCAGGCGGTGTCCATCTCGGTGCCGTCGGGCAATCCCGAATCGATCTCCACTGTCGACGACCTGGCGGGCAAAACGATCGGAGTCGAAGCGCCCGGATACGAATTCGACACTCTCACCGCGCTCGCTCAGCGATTCGCCGACACGGGCAAACCCGCGCTGAAGGTTCAGACGTTCAAGACGAACGCCGACGCCTACCAGGCATTGTCCGCGGGTCAACTCGACGGGACCTCCATCGTGGAGTCGGTCACGTCCTTCTACCAGAAGGACGGCCGTTTCGAGACCGCGGTCGGCGGTATCAACGAAGCACCCCTGGCCATGGGCTTCGCCAAGGACAGCAAGGCCGCGACCGAAGTGGCCCGCGTTCTCTCCGAGATGCGCGCCGACGGCTACCTCGCGAATCTGTTCGACCAGTACGGCGTCACCGGTTACGAGGGCGACATCACCGTGAGCACGGGTCCGCTGGACAGCTGATCCGCAGCTCTATCCGAAAGGCATTCCCATGTGGTCTTGGGACGCATTCTTCTCCATCCTGACGAGTCGGCAGTTACTCGAAGGCGCGTGGGTCACGATCTGGCTCACCGTCGTCAGCATGATCCTCGGGCTGATACTCGCGGTGCTGGTCGCCGCCGCCCGCTCTTCGCGATTCATTCCGCTGCGCGCAGTATCCGGGTTCTACGTCTGGTTGATGCGCGGCACCCCGCTGCTGGTTCAACTCGTCATCATCTATACCGGGCTGCCGCAGGTCGGGATCAAACTCGGGGTGATCGAAGCCGCACTCCTCGGATTGGTGCTCAACGAGGCGGCCTACCTCTCCGAGATCGTGCGTTCGGGGATCATGTCGGTCCCCGCCGGTCAGACCGAAGCCGCACGGGCACTCGGAATGTCTCCGGCCAAGGTGTTCCGGGTGGTCGTGCTGCCGCAGGCGCTTCGCGTGATGATTCCCCCGCTGGGGAACAGCTTCAACGGGCTCCTGAAAACCACGACACTGGTGTCGGTGATTTCTGTTCAGGAACTGCTCCGGCGGACACAGTTCCTGGTACAGGTCAATTTCCGAGTGCTCGAAGGACTGTGCGCGGCCGCGTTGTACTTCCTGGTGTTGACCACCCTGTGGGGCTTGATCCAGCGGCTGCTCGAGGCCCGGGTCGGCAGAGGTTACGACCGGAACTACACACACAAGAGCTCTCGGGAGTCGCAGATTCCGGACGAGAGCGCACTCGAGGCAGAGGCGGTGAATCGATGACCGGTGTCACGGAGAAATCTCCGATGATGGTCGAAGTTCGGAACATGACCAAAGCGTTCAACGACCTGGTCGTGCTCGACGGAATCGACTTCTGTGTGGCCAAGGGAGAGGTAGTTCTCCTGCTGGGGCCGTCGGGCAGCGGAAAGAGCACACTACTGCGAACGTTGAACTGCCTCGAGACGATCGAATCGGGCACCGTGCGCGTCTGCGGCGAGATGATCGGGTTCACCGACGACGGGCGGCGGCGCCCCCTCTCGGAAGCCCAGATCGCGAAACAGCGCCATCACACCGGAATGGTGTTCCAGAGCTTCAATCTCTTTCCCATGATGAGTGCCCTGGACAACGTCGCGTCGGGTCCGCGGCATGTACTGGGCACCCCGAAGGAGGCCGCTCGCCGGCAGGCTCGGGAACTGCTCGAACTGGTGGGTCTGGGAAACAAGGGAGAGAACTATCCTTCCCAGTTGTCGGGCGGGCAACAGCAACGGGTAGCCATCGCCCGGGCCCTCGCGATGAAACCGAAGGTCATGCTGTTCGACGAGCCCACGTCGGCACTCGACCCCGAAATGGTCAAAGAGGTGCTCGAGGTGATGGTCCGCTTGCGCGACGAGGGTATGACCATGGTCGTCGTCAGCCATGAGATGGGCTTCGCCAAGGCGGCAGCCGACCGCATCGTTTTCATGAGTGAGGGAAAAATAGTCGAGGACGCGGATCCGGATCAGTTCTTCGATAATCCGCAGAGTCCCCGGACTCGACAGTTCCTGCGTCAGGTCCTCTGACTCCGCGCACGGGCAGGCCCGGGAGCTAGACCACCCGGTGCACCACCGCCTGTTCGAAAAGTCCCCCACTACACCATCCTTCGCCACCGAGCAGGATGAAATCGTCGTACACGCCGAGGACGGGTCCCGCGGTGTCGACCCGGCCCGCGGGTACCCAGAATCCGCCGACTCGTGAACGCATCGATACCGTGTGGGCGGTGTCGTCGGCCAATTCCAGCCGAGCCCAGCGGAACTGCGCGGCGGCGTCACGGGCGAAGGTGATATCGGTGATCGCTGTCGACCCCCGGGCGTCGATCACGTGGCCCTCGACCTTCAGTGCACCGTCGGGACCGCGGAATTTGGTGGCGGAAACGAATCGCGACGAATCCACCGAGGACAGGGCGGCGAACTCGACCCAGCGCGCCGCCGCGGAACGGAAACCCCAGGTACGGTCACGCACACCGTGCCCCACCGTGGCGATGGTCTCGCCGTCCAGCCGCACCACCCCCTCGACGACACACGCCTGCTGACTGTGCCCACCCGGCCGGCCGGACGGAATGAGGAGCGGGTTCGGCGCGTACTCGACGGGCAGGAACAGCGGGATACCGGCGAGATCGGCCTGCACGGCCGGATGATCGATCACCACCCGCCCGGCGAGGTCGAAGTGGACAGCGGCACCGGTGAACGTTCCTTCCGCCAACGGTTCGACGATCTCGACGACCCGGCCCCCGACCGAGATGCTGACGCGGGCTCGCCGGGAATCGGGCCCGTTGGGCGAGGTGCACACGTGCACGGTCCCGAACACCTCGGCGAGCGGGTCCCAGAACGAGAGGCACGCAGTGTCCTGCCAGACCGGATCACCCGCGCCGGTGGCGGCGGTACGAATCGGCTCGGCCAACGCGCCCCACTCGAGCTCGGCCGACATGGCAGATGACATCGAGGTCCCTCCGGGTCGGTGACCGCCGTGCACCACTGCGGTGCCGGCATCGGAGCAAGTTTCCGACGCCCACCGCGCACGGCACAACACCTGCGGGCCGCTCCTGCCCCCTACCGGAATTCGGCCGGCACCAAAACATAAGTTTTCGCCTGTTTCCCGGCTCGGGCCGACCGCCGGCGCGCTGCGACAGGCCTCGGTCCGCGCCGCGGCGCTCACCGTAACGCCCGCCGCCGCGAGTCCGCACCGCCGCTCTGTTCTGCTGTGGGAAGACCCGCGCGTGGGGTGACGGCGGCGCTGAAGCGCGCCTGGCGGGCCGGTCGCCGCGCGCGGGGTCGATCATGCCCCGAACCCGGCAAGCCTGGCCGATACGGTCCGACCTGCACCGCATCGATCGGGCCCACCCGGCGCTCGGTACCCTCGACCAGCCGTGACCGTGCCCGACCGGCCAGGCAGAGCACAGACAGGAGCCGCCCGTGCCCGGGGGAGAACACAGCCGCCGTCGCATCGGGACGGCGAGATCGTCGAACAAGATCGCCATCGACCTGGCCCCGCTGCGGACCAGTCGTGACTTCCGCACGCTGTTCCTGGCCCGCACCATCTCGGTGTTCGGTATCGGATTCCTGGTGGTCGCGCTCCCGATCCAGGTCTATCAGCGCACCGGGTCGACCGCCATGGTCGCGGCGGTCGCCACGGTCATCGGAATCTCGGCCTTCGCGGGCACCTTGCTCGGCGGTACGGCGGCAGACCACTACGACCGGCGGGCGGTGATCGTGGCCTCCCGTGCCGCCGCGACCCTCGGATTCGCCCTGCTCGCGGTGAACGCGATGCTCCCCGACCCGCGGCTCTGGATCATCTTCGGCTGCGCGGTGATCGACGGACTGACCGGAGGAATCTCCGAAACCGCGCTGGTCGCGGCCGTGCCGGGGCTGATCCCGCCCGATAAGCTCGCCGCCGGAGCCGCGCTGATGGCCTTGACGGCCGACCTCGGTTCCATGGCGGCGCCCGCGCTCGCGGGTCTGCTCATCGCGTGGGTCGATATCGCCGCAAATTACTGGCTGGCCGCGGGAGCGAGCCTGGTGACGACCGTGCTCATCGCCCGGCTCGGCCCGATGATCGCCGAACGCGGCCACGACGAATCACCGATCCGGGCCGCGCTGTCCGGCTTCCGCTTCGCCGCCGGGCACCGGATCGTCGGCGCGACGCTGCTGGTCGGCTGCGTGACCATGCTGCTGTCCGGGTGGAACGTACTGGTCCCGGAATACGTGACCGAGGTACTGCACGGCGGGGAGGCGACCGCGGGCCTGCTGTTCGCCGCGCCCGCGGTCGGCGCGGTGCTCGGCTCGCTCACCTCGGGCTGGACCGGGTCGATCCGGCGCGGCGGTCGGGTGATCTTCGTGGCGACGCTCGTCTCGGCCGCCGGGATCGTCGGCGCCGGTCTCGTCGGCGCCACCGTGGCGGTCTTCGCCGGCCTGGCCGCGCACGGCGCCGGCCGGGTGGTGAGTGACATCGCGCGGTTCGCGGTGGTGCAGGCCGGCACCCCGGACGCGTTCCGCGGCCGGGTCTCGGGTCTGTGGACCGCGCAGCTCACCCTCGCACTGTCACTGGGCTCGGTGGTCGCGGGCGTGGTGTCGAGCGCGGTCCCGACCCGGGCGGTCTTCCTCGTCTACGGCGCGGGCGGCTGCCTGCTGGCCGTCCTCCTGTGGTGCGTGCTCGCCACCCTGCGCAACCTCGACGACAGCGCAACCGTTGCGCGGTGACTCACCGCGCCGCCGCGACCAGCTGCGGGGTGATGCGGTCCAGCGCGAAACTCAGGGAATTCGGTGTGCCCGCGGACAAGGCCAGAACGACCGGATCGTTCTCGGGCAGCCGCACGGCGTGACCGTCGCGCACCACGGCCAGCGAGTTGATCAAGGTGTCGTTCTCGAGGTCGGTGAACGGCAGTCCGATGGTGGTGAAGACGGCGACCTGCGCATCCAGGTCCCCCACCCGCTCCACCGGGACCTGCGCGAAGAATCCCGAACTCTGCAGCCGGGTGACCGGCGGATTCTGCACGAAACCCAGGTCGGCGAAGAAGTCGAACCGGGCATCGCCCGCCAGGTAGGCGCCATAGGCGGTGCCGTACTTCGCGGCGTAGACGAACGTCTTGCCCGCGAACTCCGGGTGCTCGCCGGCGACGGTCCGCTGCCGGTCCGTGGTCGCGGCGATGATCGTGTCGGCCGCGTCGCGCTCACCCAGGGCAGCGCCGATGATCTCGGCCTGGGTCTGCCAGTTCACCGCGTAGTCGCCGGTCCCCTCGGGCGCGGTGACCACCGGTGCGATCTTGCGCAGGTTGTCGGTGACAGCGCTGTCCGCTTTGGCCCGCACGTTGAGGATCAGGTCGGGGGCGAGTTCCTCGATCTGCTGCATGTTGAACTCACCGGCGCTCTGCGCGGACAACAGCTCGGGCGTACTGTCGCCGAACGCCGCCACATCCCATTCACCGACTCCTTTGGTGGTCTCGCCCAGGCTCATCCAGTCATAGATCGCCACCGGTTTCACCCCCAGCTCCACCGCGACCGCGCCGTCGGACCAGCCGAGCGCCACCACGCGCGGCTGATCCGGCAGCGAGTAGCCGGGCGTGCCGTCGGGATCGTCGAAGACCTCGTATGTGGTGTCATCGGACTTCACACAGGCCGCCGCCAGGATCACGCTCGCGAGTACCGCCACGACCACCCGGATACGCCGTCTCGACATGGTTCTCCCTCTCGGTTGGGTGCCCGATGGGCACGGTTCACGCGCTGTCGACCCGGACCGCGCCCCGCGCGAGCGGCACCACCAGCGGCGTTCCGGTCTGCGGATCATCGATGACCTGCGTGTACACGCCGAAGACCCGGTCGACCAGCTCGGCGGTGATGATCCGTCCGGGCGGACCGACGGCGACGATCTCACCACCGCGCATGGCGATGATGTGCGACGCGTAGCGGGCGGCCTGATTGAGGTCGTGCAGCACCGCGACGAGCGTGGTGCCCCGCCGATTGAGTTCGCCGCACAGTTCGAGCACTTCTATCTGGTGACCGAGGTCGAGGTAGGTCGTCGGCTCGTCCAGCAGCAGGATCGGCGTCTCCTGAGCCAGCGCCATCGCGATCCACACCCGCTGTCGCTGACCGCCCGACAGCGCCTCCACCGGCCGCGTCGACAGCTCGGTGAGCCGGGTGACCTGGAGTGCGAAATCGACGGCGCGCTGGTCCTCCTCGGTCCATTGCCGGAACATCTTCTGGTAGGGGAACCGACCGCGGGAGACCAGGTCGATGATCGTGATCCCCTCCGGCGCGATCGACTGCTGCGGCAGCAGCCCCACCTCCCTGGCGAACTCCTTGCCGCCGTAGCCGGCCACATCGCGCCCGTCGAGCAGCACCGCACCGCGCTGCGGTCGCAGTAGTCGCGACAACGTCCGCAGCAGCGTCGATTTGCCGCACGCGTTCGGTCCGACGATCACGGTGAACGAGCCGTCGGGCACGACGACATCGAGATCGGCGAGCACGGTGCGCTCGCCGTAGCCGACCCGCAGATCCGTGCCGGTGAGCCGCCCGGCGCCGTCCCCGGAAATGGCGTTGCTGGTCACGGGCGGGCCTTTCGGGACTGGGCGAGCAGCAGGAACAGCAGGTAGACACCGCCCAGCGAGGTGGTGACCACACCGACCGGGAGCTGGGTCTGCGGCGCGAGGATCGTGCGGGCCACCACTTCGCTGGAGACCAGCAGGGTGGCGCCGACGGCCGCCGAGGTGACCAGCGGGATCCCCGCGCTCGGGGTGATCCGCGCCGCGACCTGTGGCGCGACGAGTGCGACGAAGGCGATGGGCCCGGCGATCGCGGTCGTCGCCGCGGCGAACCCGACGCCGATCACCAGCAGCAGTATCTGGGTTCGTCCGGTATCGACACCTTTGCTGCGGGCCGAATCGGTGCCGAGCTCGAACATCCGCATCCGGGGCGCCACCGCCATCAGTGCGGGGACGAGCACGGCCAGCGTGACGAACACCGGAATGGTGTCGGCCATCGTCAGATCGCGCAGATTGCCCATCCCCCAGGCGGCGGCCGCGCCCGCGTTCTGCACATCGGCGGTGGCGACCAGATAGCCGTTGAACGACAACAGCATCGCCGACACGCCGATGCCCACGATGATGAACCGGAAATTACCGGTGCCGCCGCGCATCCCGAGGAAATACACGGCCACGGCAGTGAGCAGACAACCGGTCAACGCGCCGACTGTGGCGCCGCCCGACCCGAGCCCGAACACCAGCATGGCCACCAGCGCGCCGGTATTGGCTCCGGTGGTGAAGCCGATGATGTCGGGGCTGCCCAGCGGATTACGGGTGATGGTCTGAAAGATCGCACCCGACAACGCGAGCGACGCCCCACCGAGCACCGCGGTGACGACGACCGGCAGCCAGGTCGCGACATGGTTGGCCGGCGCACCGCCGATCCGGCCGGTGAGCACCTCGACGACCTCGACGAACCCGAGCCCCGGCGTGCGGGTGGTACTCGCACCCAGCGACCGGATGCCGACCACCGCGGTGATCACCAGCAGCATGAGGGTGATCGCCAGCGAGACGATGTCGACGCGCAGGCTCAGCCCGATCGCGGACACCCGCAGGAACCGCACCCGGCGGGGCCAGCGAGCCGACGGGACCGGTATTGCGCCTGCGCCCGGGGTCACCACTGCGCCCCTTCCTCCCGGCGGGCGAGCCAGATCAGCACCGGCGCTCCGAGGAACGCGGTGACCATTCCCACCGGCAGTTCGCTGGCGGTGGCAACGCGGGCGATGAGGTCCGAGCCGACCAGCACGATCGGTCCGACCAGCAGACACAAGGGAATCATCCACCGGTGATCCGGCCCCACCACCATGCGTACCGCGTGCGGCACCATCAGTCCGACGAAAGTGATGGGCCCGACTGCCGCGGTAGCCGCGCCACACAGCACGGTGACCACCACGAAGCCGACAGCGCGCACCGCGGTCACCGGCACACCGAGTGCATTGGCGCGGTCGTCGCCCAGCGCGAGCGCGTTGAGATAGCCGGCCAGCGCGACCGCACCGGCCGACCCGAGCAGCACCAGCGGCCAGGTGGCCGACAGTTGCGGCCAACCGCGCCCGTCGAGCGTTCCGATCAGCAGTCCACGGATGGCGTCGAACGTTCGCGGATGAATCATGGTGAGGCCGAACGCGAGTCCGCTGAGCATCGAGGCGATCGCGACACCGGTGAGCACGAGCTTGGCCGGACTCGCCCCGCCGATCCCGCGGGAGCCGACGAAATAGACCAGCACCGACGCGGCGAACGCACCGCCCAGCGACCACCAGAGATAGTCGCTGCCCCCGGCCCCGGCCACCACGGAGCCGAGCACCATCGCGAAATAAGCACCGGAGTTCACGCCGAGGATGCCGGGGTCGGCCAGCGGGTTACGGGTCAATCCCTGCATCACCGCACCTGCCACCCCGAGCGCCGCGCCGACCAGCGCGGCCAACAGTGTGCGGGGTATTCGCTGGTTTCGGATCACGCCCAGGGCGGTGGGGTCGCCTTCGTCGAACAGCGCGAGCCGGACATCGTTCGCCGAGAAGTCGCCGCTGCCGACGAAGAGGCCACCGGCCAGCAACGCCGCCAGCAGAGCCGCCAGTATCAGCAGCACGACAGCCCGCGACAGTGACGTCCGCGGCGGAGTCAGGGTGGCTGTGGACACAGCGGTCGATCCTCGATTCGCGACGATCCGGTCGATGGCCGAGAAGTTGCTGACATCACCTGGAGGTTAGTTTAGCCTCGGGTTACCCGAGGATGGCGGAGCCGCGCTGGGGCACCTCGACACGGCTCGGCGGTGAGTGGACTCTTCGACAGACGACCACTGCCTGCGCCGTCCTGAATCCGTAGCATTACGTCATGAGTACTTATGTGACGACGAACCCGGCCACAGGTACTACTGAACACGAATTCCCGGGACTGGCCGACGACCAGCTTTCCGGCATCGCCGAACGTTCCGCCGCGGGGTACGCGATATGGCGACCGACCCCGGTGGCGGACCGTGCCGGCGCGCTGGCGCGAACCGCGGATCTGTACGAGAAACGGTCGGCGGAACTCGCCGCCGCCATTACGACGGAAATGGGCAAGCCAACTAAGCAGGCGGCCGGGGAGGTGCAGCTCGCCGCCGATATCTATCGCTGGTACGCCGAGAACGGACCCGATCTGCTGACGACCGAGCACCTCGATCCCCAGGGCGCCGACGAGTCGGTGGTCCAGAAATTACCGATCGGACCGCTCATCGGAGTGATGCCGTGGAACTATCCCTACTACCAGGTGGCTCGTTTCGTCGCGCCGAACCTGTTGCTCGGCAATACGATAATTCTCAAACACGCCTCGATCTGTGCGGCGTCGTCGAACCTCATGGCCGACATCTTGCACGACGCGGGGGTTCCGCAGGACGCGTATATCAATGTGTACGCGAGTTCCGCTCAGATCGCCGAACTGCTGGCGCATCCCGCGATCCGCGGTGTGTCCTTGACCGGTAGCGAACGAGCGGGCGCCGCGGTCGCCGCGGAGGCCGCCAAGAATCTCAAGAAGTCCGTTCTCGAACTCGGCGGTTCCGATCCGTTCATCCTGCTGGACACCGACGATATGGCGAAAACGGTGCGGCGCGCCGCGCAGGCGCGGCTGTCGAATGCGGGCCAGGCGTGCAACTCGCCGAAACGCTTCATCGTCCTCGACGATCTGTACGACGACTTCGTCCGAGGTCTGGTGGACGAATTCGATCGCGCGGTCATCGGCGATCCGGCGGACCCCGAGACAGAAGTGGGGCCATTGTCGTCCGTCTCCGCACGAGACACCGTCGCCGGCCAGATCAGCACCGCCGTACGACAGGGAGCGACGCTGCACACGGGCGGCTCGCCCATGGACGGTGCCGGAGCGTTCCTCCGACCTGCCGTTCTCACCGGGATCACGCCGGAGATGGATGCCTACTCAGAGGAGATCTTCGGTCCGGCCGCGATGGTCTACCGGGTGTCCTCCGCCGACGAAGCGGTGCGACTGGCCAATGACGTCGACTTCGGCCTGAGCGGGTCGGTGTGGAGCGCCGATACCGCACGAGCCGCGGAGATCGCCGACCGTCTGGAAGTCGGAATGGCCTACATCAACGAACACGGGACGACATTGCCCGGCTTGCCCTTCGGTGGTGTCAACCACTCCGGGTACGGACGTGAACTGGGGCGCTGGGGGATGGGCGAGTTCGTCAACAACAAACTCCGGCGGACCTCGGCACACTAGGCCGCGTTTCATAAGTCGTGGCCGGATAACCACAGGTTGATTGCGGCGACGCGGACCGTGGCCAGGTAGCGGACAGCGAGTTTGTCATAGCGGGTGGCGACTGCGCGGTGCTGTTTGAGGCGGCTGATCGTGCATTCCACGGCGTGGCGCAGTTTGTAGAGGTTCGGGTCGAACGCTGGCGGCCGGCCGCCAGCGTTTCCTTTGGCCACGCGATGCGCTGCCTGGTCCGCCTTGATCGGGATGGTTGCCTTGATCCCGCGTTGCCGCAGGTAAGCACGGTTGGCCGCCGAGGAATAGGCTTTGTCGGCCAGGACCCGATCCGGTCGCGACCGGGTGCCACCGACCCCGAGTCGCGGCACCCGTATTTCGCCGAGCACCGTCGTGAACTGCGGGCAATCGGCCCACTGACCAGGTGTGATCACCAGAGCCAACGGCCGCTGGCCCTGGTCGGCGGCCAGATGCAGCTTCGTGGTGAACCCACCCCGCGACCGTCCCAGACCGTGGTCAGCGGGTTCGTCGTCGAAACCACCCGCCGGTTCGACCTGACCGTCGAAGTCGCGGCGGGCACCCGCCGCATGCTGGTGCGCACGGGCGATCGTGGAGTCCACGCTCACCGTCCACTCGATCTCGCCGCCCGCGTCGGCGTGGGCTTGCAGCGCGGTCAGTATCGATTCCCACGTGCCGTCACGCTGCCAGCGGCGGAACAACCCGTACACCGTCTGCCACGGCCCATACGTTGTCGGAATATCACGCCACGGGCTGCCGGTCCGGATCCGCCACCGGATCCCGTCGATCAACCGGCGTTTCGACCACCGCGGTGGCCGACCCGGCTTCATACCAGCAGGTAGTAGCGGTTTCAGTTTCGCCCACTGAGCATCAGTCAGATCCGCACGGCACGTTGCCGTTACGCTGTTCACGAGGTCTCCGGTTGGTTTCCGGTTGTGCTTGGTCGTTCAACCAACTACCGGAGACCTCGCCACATCACCAACTTCTCAACCCGGACAACGGGTTCCATCCCACACCATCGGGCTTATGAAACGCGGCCTAGACGGCCGGGCTCCTCGGCGGAACCGATCCCGCTCTGCCCGAACGACTTCCGCCCCCGAACGGCTTCGACGGTGGATATTTCGGTGGCGGGCTGCCGCCCTGCCCGGTTACGGTGACTCCGGTCGCGACGAGGTGACCGAAGGAGGAAAACCCGTGTCCACCAAGCTGAATCAGCTCATCGCCATCGAGAAGGGCGCGAAGTCGCAGGCGACCGCGGATGTGACAGCCGCTTACCAGCGGGTGGGCAAGGTCGACCTGCTGGCGGGCATCTCGCGCACGTACCGGCCGCTCGACGATATGGGCGAAGAGTTGCCGTCGGAGTCGAAGCGGGTCCAGGTGCGAGCGCGCGAGGTGATCGCCGATGTGAAGAACACCCTGACCCGGCTGTTCGATGTGACCGCGACGAAGGACACCGCGAACTGCTCGGCGAAGGCCGACCTTGTCGTCGACGGCGTCACCGTCGCCCGCGACCTGCCGGTCACCTACCTGCTCTTCCTCGAGAAGCAGCTCAGCGAGCTGAAAAAGTTCGTCGCCAAGTTGCCGACGCTGGATCCGGCCGAGTCGTGGTCGTTCGACGAGGTCACCGACTGCTACGCCACCCAGCCGTCGCAGACGGTGCGGACCAAGAAGGTGCCGCGCAATCACGTGCTGGCGCCGGCCACCGAAAAGCACCCGGCTCAGGTGGAGGTGTACCACGAGGACGTCGTGGTGGGTCGTTGGACCACCACGAAGTTCTCCGGCGCGCTGCCCGCGAAGGAAGTCGGCGATCTCGCGGAGCGACTCGGCAAGCTGCTCGACGCGGTGCGCTACGCTCGTGAAACAGCGAATTCGACGCCGATATCGGATGTCGAGCCGGGTCAGGCCATTCTCGGCTACCTCTTCGGTTAGCCGGGAACACAGACTCCCCCTGCGGGGGGATGGAGCACAAACTGAGACTGAAGTTCACACTGACACACGGGCGGGCACTGCCAGGGCCTGCCGACAAATTCAGCTTCTTGCTCCAAGCTCACAACTCCATCGATCGCACGACGTGTGGGTGTGCTGCGACGCACCCCCGAGATCCGGGTTCAAGTCCCGGTGGCGGCTCTACCTGCCGCTGTGGCGTAACGGCAACGCGCGGGGTTACTCACGATGACTCACGCCCGCGCACTCGGCGATCACAGGTGGGGCAGACGATAGCTCATCTGGTAGAGCATCGGACTTCATTCCGACGGTAGTGGGTTCGAATCCCACTCGTTGACCAGGAGGGGCCGGGAAGGGTATTCCCGGCCCCTCCGCCTGTCTCATCCGGGCGAGCTCCCGGCACCCGAACCGCGACCGGCGCCGGTGTGAGGTGTCCGTCCCACCCGATGCGGCCGTGCCCGTCCGCCCACCGACGCCGCGGCCTCGTTCAGTGACTTTCGAGTTCGTCTTCGCCGCGGCCGCCGGGCTCGCCATTTCTCCCCACGATGCCGTAGAGCACCAACTCCTCCAGCGATCCGGCGAAACCGTCCAGATCGTCGATATCACGGATGCACATGGCGAACAGGGCCGCTCCCGCGATGGTGTCCAGCAGCGTGTTCGCATCCGGTCCCGCGGCAGTGCGCGACGACAGGTAGTCCGTCAACTCGTCCCGGGTGGGCGAGTCCAGCCGCGACGAAAGTTTGCGGTAAAGACTGGGATCCGCTCGCATATCCGCCATCAGACCGGGCATGGCCGCGCGTGCCTCTGCCGAGCCGAACAGCTCGATCGTCCCGCGGATCACCTTGCGCACCTCGGTGACCAGATCGGGGGCGACCTCTTCGGTGCCGACGTCGGGGAACACGGCTTTCGCGATCAGATGCGCCTTGGAGGGCCAGCGCCGGTAGATCGCGGGCCGGCTGACGCCCGCGCGCGTGGCGATCGCGTCGATGGATGTCGCGCCGTAGCCTCGCTCGACCAGGAGTTCACGGGCGGCCTCGAGCACAGCCCGGTCCACCGCGGGGTCGCGGTGCGGGCCCAGGCGATGGCGTGCGGTCACGAAATCCGTCCTTGTCCAGGCGAGCAGGAGTCGTTACAGTCTGTCACAACAAAGCCGTTACACCGTGTAACCGCTGGCTGCTCGGAGGAGGAGACGTGCCCGCTGACCCCGCTGTCGCCACGCCCGATCGGACCTATCGGCCGGTACCGCTGCTCCAGGACAAAGTCGTCGTGATCTCCGGCGTCGGCCCGGGCCTGGGTACCGCGCTCGCCACGGAGGCGGCCGGGATGGGCGCTCATCTGGCACTGGTGAGCCGTACCGAACGGAAGCTCGAGCGGCTGGCCGAGAAGATCCGTCCGGTGGGCTGCACGGTGCTGCCGGTCCCCGCCGACATCACCGACGAGGAGCAGCGCGCCGGGCTGGTCGAACGGGTGCTGGCCGAATTCGGCCGGGTCGACTGCCTGATCAACAACGCCTTCGCCATTCCGCCGATGGACCCGATCACCGGAATCGACCTCGCCGCGTTGCGCACCGCGAACGAGACGAATGTCTTCGCACCCTTGCGTCTTTCGGCCCTGTTCGCGGACGCGCTGGCAGCGGCGCAGGGCTCGATCATCATGCTCAACTCGTGCGTGTCCTACAGTTCGCAACCCGAGTACTCCGGATACAAGCTGTCGAAAGGCGCACTGGCGCATCTGGCCTCATCGCTGGCGACCGAACTCGGCCCGCGTGGCATCCGGGTCAACAGTGTCGCACCGTCCTACGTGTACGAGGACATCAACAAGGCGTACTTCGACTGGCTCGCGTCGCAGGCCGGCGTCACCCACGACGATATCTATCGTGAGAAGGCCGCACCCACGGATCTGCGGCGGCTCGCCGGACCGGAAGAAGTCGCGCGCGCCACGCTCTTCCTCGCCAGCGACCTCGCCACCGCGGTCACCGGGCAGATGCTGACCGTCGACTGCGGCGAATTCCACCGTTGACCCACCGAGGAGGAACCGTGACATACGACCGGAAGCGAATCGTTGTCTGGGGCACCGGCACCGTCGGATCGATGGTGCTGACCGAAATCCTGCGCCACCCGCTGTTCGAGCTGGTCGGGGTCGGCGTGAGCAACCCGGCGAAGGCCGGTCTCGATGCCGGCGACCTGTGCGGCGGCGCGAAGACAGGGATAACGGCAACCGACTCGACAGCGGAGCTGATCGCCCTCCGCCCCGACGCGGTGGTGCACTACGGACCCACCGCCCAGTTCGCCGACGAGAACATCCGGGTCATCGGTGAGTTCCTGCGCGCCGGGATCGATGTGTGTTCCACCGCCATGACCCCGTGGGTCTGGCCGACCATGGACAAGATCCCCGACGTGTGGCGCGATCCCATCTCCGAAGCCTGCGCGGCCGGTGGGGCGTCCTGTTTCACCACCGGTATCGATCCCGGATTCGCCAACGACTTGTTCCCGATGACCCTGATGGGACTGTGCGGCGAGGTGCGGTCGGTGCGCGCGTCGGAGTTGCTGGACTACACGGACTACGAGGGCGACTACGAATTCGAGATGGGCATCGGGAAACCGCCGGAGTTCACGGCCCTGCTCGAGCACTCCGATCTGCTGATCATGGCGTGGGGTCCCACCGTCCCGATGATCGCCGAGGCCGCCGGGATACAGCTGGATCGCATCACCACCACCTGGGACAAATGGGTGACGCCGGAGGATCGGCCGTCGGCGAAGGGTACGGTCCGGGCGGGCACGGTCGCGGCGATCCGCTTCTCCGTCAACGGCGTCTATCGCGACCGCGAGGTGATCACCCTCGAACACGTCAACCGGATCGGGCTCGACGCGGCGCCGGACTGGCCGGCGGGCACCCGTGACGACGTGTACCGGGTGGATATCCTCGGCACGCCATCGATATCGCAGGAGACCTCGTTCCGCTTCACGGACGGCTCGGGTCGCACCCCGGCGATCGCGGGATGCCTGGCGACCGGCATGCGCGCCCTCAACGCCGTCCCGGCGGTGAACGCACTCCCGCCCGGCTGGGTCACCCCCCTCGATCTTCCGCTGATCCCCGGGACCGGCACGATTCGCTGACCGGCCGGGCGCTTCGATCTCCGCCCGCCCGCGGCCCCGGGCGTCATCGTCACGACGGCCGAGGAGCCGGGCCGAACGCTACCGGCGGTTGTCCCGACGCGGGCCGGATCGTCGCGCCGCATCACCGGCCCAGTCGATGCCGCGGATCCGCATCGGGCGGATCGCCCCTCCGGCGATCCACCCGATCGTGGTGCGGTACAGCGACTGTCAGGCCGCCGCGGGCGCATTGATCCGGTTGAAGTACTCGACGGCGACAGCGATTCCGGCGACACCGCCGACCGTGACCAGACCGGCCGCGGCGCCCAGCGGAGCACCGATGGCCGCACCGCTCAGGCAGCCGCCGATCCAGCCCGGGATCACCAGGAAGGGCGTGCCCGCGATAGCACCCAGCACGCAGCCGCCGGCCAGGCCGATCACGGTCCCCACGAGCGTGCCGACCCCGGTGGCGAGCGCGAACTCGGTGCTGGCGTTCGACAGCGCGTTGTCCGTATCCTCCTGCGAGGCGACGTCGTGCAGCATCGGCGCCGGAGCCGCGGCCGCCGGGTCCACACTCGGGGTCAGAGTCACCGCATTGGCCCCGTCGGCTACCGCCGCGATCGGATATTCGAGGCCGTCACGCAAATAGCTCAGCGGAAACCCGGCCACGACGTTTCCGTAGTTGTCGCGAACCTGAAGTTGATCGTTCTCTGTTGTCAGTGAACCGGAATCGGTCCGCACCACCACGGACTTGTCCACCACATCGGCGGTGTAGTGGATATCCGGATTGTCGACGGCCGCGGGCTGCGCGTAAGACGTACCGGCGCCGACTCCCATAGCCACGGCGACCAGTGCGGATACCGCGGCGAACTTCCTTAATTTCATATCCTTCGAAACTTTCTCCAGCAGGTGCGTCACCAGCCTCCGGCGCGCAGGCTCCTCGAAGAACCCGCTAGTAGGATCATCCCGGATCATTACCGATATGTAACAGATTCATAAATGACTACTCGAGTCACAGAAAATCGGTTAACAGTTGGCTAACCCGCTTTGAAGAGCCCCCGCTAGAACACGGAAAAGTGGATCGTAACTATTTGGTGTGATGTGCGTTATTGCAGCATCTGACCTGCTCATGTCATATGACCGAGGTTTCACGAGTCTCGACCGTTATCCCGGAAGCTCCGCTACAGGCACGCAGTAAGCGCGGCTCGAGCAGGGCTTGTCACTGGCCGACTAGCCGCCGAGCAACCCTTCACCGATATAACTGTCCGAGCCGATTCCCGGCGGAACGGCGAATACAGCCGAGCCCACCGGAGTTGTCCACTCGTTCAGTGCATCAAATTCGTTGAGGCGCTTCTGAACGGGCAGAAATTGGCGTGCGACATCACGCTGGAATGATACGAACAACAATCCTGAATTCGACACCGATCCGCGGAGCGGTGGGTCGTCGTAGTTGTAGACACGACGGAAGATTCGTTCGCCTTCGTGTGTGTGCCGGGCACGTGCGATATGCGCGCCGGGCGCGATGATCGGTATGCCGTCTGGGTCGACGGCGGCGAAGTCGGGTTCGTCGGTTTCGCCGGTCCCGGTGAGCGGTGCTCCGCTGTCGAGTGCGCGGCCCACGCTGATCTCCCGTCCGGGTCGGTCGAGTCCGTCCCAGGAGTCGAGATCTATTTCGATGCGCCGCAACACCATCGAGGTACCGCCGCTCAGCCACGGCAGATCGGCGCCGTCGTCCCACACCAGGGAGTCGAAATCCCCGGTACCGGGAACCGGGTTGGCCGTACCGTCGACCTGCCCCATCAGATTGCGCATCGTGGTGCCCGGGGCCTCGGTCCCCCGGGAACGCCGAAATCCCCGCTGGGTCCACTTCACCGTGACCAGCGAGCGGACGTTCTTCACCATCACCCGTACCGTGTGCGCAACGGTCACCGGATCGTCGGAGCACACCTGAAGGACCAGGTCACCGCCGGTGAAGGCCGGGTCCAGCCGGTCGATGGCGAAGGGCGGCAGCGGTCCGAGCCACACCGGCGCCGATTCCGGTCTGCCGATCGCGGTGAAGACACCCGGCCCGTAGCCGATGGTGACGGTCGATCGCGCCGGCGATACGGCGAGCTCGGGCTCGGTGTCGGCGAGCGCGGGAAGTCCCCGGGTCAGCCTGGCGATGTCGTCGGTCCAGACCTTCATGATGCCGACCATCTCGGCGCGTCCGACTCGGGGAAGCAGGTCGAGCCCGACGAATACCGCGTGTGCCTGTGGTGGCGCGGTCGCGATTCCGGCCTGGTGCGGGCCGTTCCAGGCGACGATATCGGCTCCGGCAGCGCCACTGCCCGCACCCTGTGCACGGACCGCGGCGCCGACTCCCACGGCCCCCGCGACACCGAGCGCGGCGGCGCTCGACCCGAACAGCCGCCGTCGGCTCAACCCTCCTCGATCGGGTGGCAGGTCAGCCATCGTGCGCCATGGTCGTAGAAGCAGCTGGGACGGTGGAGGCGTCGCCGCCTGCCGGTTCGTAGTGTTCCTGTGCACCGGCGAAGTCGCGCACCTGCGCGGTGAACGTTTTCGTCGATCCGTCCGCGAACTCGAGGGTTATCTCGGTTTCGGCGCCGGGTGTGAGCGGCGCGGCGACGTCCATGAGCATCAGATGATCTGTCCCGGGGGCCAGAACACAGGTGGCGCCGGCGGGTACGAAGAACCCACCGGCTTTCGGCCGCATGACAGTCGAACCTCCGTCGCTCGGGGCGATTTCGTGGAGCTCGGTCCGGCGCGCCGCGGGCGAAGATGCGGCGACGATACGGACGTCGCCCGCGGCGGAGTTCCGGATCTCGGCGAAGGCAGCGGTCATCCCCGAATCGGTGGCCTTGACCCATTGCTCGTGCACGACCACCGAATCGGCCTGCCGCCCGGTGGATTCGTGCGCGGCCTGCGAACAGGCTCCCGACAACACCGCGGCGGTGAGCACGGACGCGGCGAGAGCGGTGCGGCACGGTGCGGTTCTCATGATGATCACTCTCGAATCGAATAGGCGTGTTTCGCGGCGTCTCGCCGGTCCCGCGACCCCGAGCGCCCTCCGGGGCGACGGGGTCGCACGAGTCCACCGGACTCCCCGACCTTCGGGTTTCGGGTAGCGAGCCCCTCGTCGGCCCGCTACCCACCCCACAAGTCGCCTCCGCCGTCCCGACAGTTCCCGTGGCGTACCTCACAGCGAGCGTCGTCTCCGGCTCGAGCGTCCCCATGGCGGGGTTACCGGCCTGTTGCCCAGCGGAATTCGGGGGTGCGACCATGGACGGTGCGATGAGATCACTGCACCCGCCCGCCGCCGTCAGGGTGACCCGTGCGCTGGTCTTCGCGTTCGTCTGCGTGCTGGTTTCCGCGGCGGGACACACGACCGTCTCCGGTCACTCTCTTTCGCCGTCGGCCATAACGCTCGCCACCGCGGCCGTCACCGCGATCGTGTGGGCCACCGCGGCCCGCCAATGGAACCTGCTCACCATCACCTCTGGCCTGATCGCCGCCCAAGGGCTCCTGCACCTGTGGTTCACCATTGCCCCGGCACCCGGCACACCGCACCCTGATCATTCCCACGCGCTGTCGGATTCCCGGTCGCCGGCCATGCTGGCGGCTCACTGTGCGGCGGCGATTGCCTGCTCACTGTGGTTGTGGTGCGGGGAACGCGCTGTTTTCGCGCTGATGCGCGCGGTCTACGGCCAGATCCTGCTCCCGTTCCTGCTGCTGATGACCGCTCGACCGGTCACCGCGGCCGAACGGTCGGGCCTCGACCGCCGAGGCGGCGTTCCTCTCGTCGGCCCCGGCAACACCCTCCTGAAATATTCGATGGCCCGCCGCGGTCCGCCGCTCTGCTCGGCGAGTTTTCCGACAATCCGCTGACCCGACTACGTGCCGAACGCTTCCGAGGAAACGGGCGTGATCGGCGCCGGTCCGGCGGACACACGCCCTCGTCACCACTTCTCCGAGTGACCAGGGTGTCGCAATCCGACGTTGTCGAATCGGCGACCGTCCCGACCGGCACGCCCGCGACACGTCGACATTCCGCTGCGCCCCGCGCATCCCGAACCCCGAGAAACGACTATGAACTGCATATCTTCCCCACGGCGAGAATTTCGCCCCACCGCTGCGGCGGCCGCCGAGCGGCTCCGGCCCGTAGCCGACCGAATGGCCGCCGATGTCGGATGAACGCCTCACCGCCCTGGCGCTGGCCGCGGGCGCCGGCGACCGCGGCGCCCTCGAGGAGTTCATCCGCGGCACCCAGCACGATGTGTGGCGGTTCGTCGCCCACCTGACCGATGTGCAATCCGCGGACGACCTCACCCAGGAGACCTTCCTCCGCGCCCTCGGCAGCCTGCCGCGGTTCGCCGGGCGATCCCCGGCTCGTGTCTGGTTGCTCTCGATCGCGCGCCGCGCGGTCGTAGACCGGCTCCGGCACACGGCGGCCCGTCCCGCGATCTGCCGGACCGACGACTGGCAGCACGCAGCCGAACAGAGCCGCGCGCGCCATGATGTCGATCCGGGAGAGGAGATCGTGGTGGCGCATATGCTGCGCCACCTGTCCAGGGAACGGCGGGAAGCCTTCGTGCTGACCCAATTGCTCGGGCTCTCCTACGACGAGGCCGCACGCACGGCCGCCTGCCCGGTGGGCACCATCCGATCGCGGGTCGCGCGGGCCCGCACGGACCTGATCGCGCTGTGGCGCCACACCGAGGAGGAATCCCGGATCGGGCGCGGCAGACCCATCCGACCGGCCGCACAACACACGGCGGCGCCGCCCCGCGTCGCGGCTGCCGGCGTGTGAGAACAGGCGGGGCGGGCCTCGACGCGGCCCGCCCCGCATCCGCCCTTCCGGCGGTGATCGTCACTGCGGCCCGGCAGGTGGACACCCCGGTAGGCTGGCCCCCGTGAACGCTCCCGAGGACGACGGTGCGCAGGTCGAGGTGGTTCGAGTATTCACCGATGCCGTCGGGCGGTGGGGTAACCCACTCGGCATCGCCCGCGCCGGCGATGTGGTCGGCGTCGATCATCAGGCGCTGGCGGCGCGCCTCGGTTACAGCGAGACGGTGGTCGTCGAGCCCCGCGACGGCGCCACCGCCCGGATGCGCATCTACACACCCGCTGTCGAACTCCCCTTCGCCGGTCATCCCACCGTCGGGGCGGCCTGGTGGCTGGCCGATCAGGGCACGCCGGTCGACGTGCTCCAGGTACCCGCCGGGCCGGTGGCCGTCGACGCGGCCGACGGACTCACCTGGGTGCTGGCCAGCGCCGCATGGACACCCGATTTCACTTTCCACGAATTCGAGGACGTCGATTTCCTCGGCACCGTGCATCCCACCGACTTCGACAGCGGCCGGCACTATCTCTGGGCCTGGACGGACCGAGACCGCGGCGCGGTACGTTCCCGGATGTTCGCACCCGCCATGGGCATCGCGGAAGACGAGGCCACCGGCGCCGCCGCCGTCGCCCTGACCGCTCGTCTCGACCGGAGCCTGGTCATCACCCAGGGGCAGGGCTCACAACTGTTCACCCACAGCCGTCCCGACGGCTGGGTCCGGCTGGGCGGACGCGTGGTCCCCGATCATCCGGTGGTGCTGTAGCCGAGGTCGGCGAACCCGGTCACCGTGCGACCGGGAGTGGTGCAGCCCGCGCTCACACCACTCCCGATGTCCTCGGATCAGGAAGACAACGCTCGGTTGTCGACCAGCTTCTTGAAGTCCGAGCCCGGCTCGATCAGCCCCCATTTGAGCAGCCAACGGTAGGTCTGGTCGAACTGTTCGGGCGCGTAGGGCTGCGGGTCGGCGAAGCGCAGCCGCCAGGTGCTGATATCGGACTCGTCCAGGGTTCCCAATTCCTCCGGAATCTCCTCGGTGAAGTAGTGCAGGTACGGCGTGACGTCGGAGTTGATATCGGCGACCGCCCGGCGGACGCCGCGGTCTATCGCCGCGTAGACATCGGGATCGACCTTCTCGTCGGCGATCTCGGCGCCGGTGTAGAACGCCTCCGCGATCAATCGATAACCCTGTTTCAATGCCAGGCTGATGTAGGGCTCCATCAGTGCCGCGGCATCGACAGTGCCGTCGCGCAGTGCCTTGAACCGATCGGCCGGACCTCCGACGTGCACGACCTCGAGCTCGTCGGGCTCGACGAACCCCTCGAGTGTCTGGATCGCGAGGTAATGGGAGCCGTGGTGGAAGTTCACGGCCACCTGCTTGTTGCGGAGGCTCTGCGGGTGGAGGACCTCGGAGTCGGGGCGCACGAAGATCGCCTGGCTGGCGATCGCCGCGCGCTGGGTCACGATCTGGCCGCCGCGGCACGAATCCTGCGCACGCCGGACCTGTCCCCATTCGCAGGCGCGGTACAGCGAGACCGCGCCGTCCTCGAAGCCGCGGGATATTCCGCCGAACGAGCTCACCAGGTGGTGGTCTTCGATCGGCTTGACACTCACGTTGTAGGCGCCGGGCGCGACGAGCTCCAGATCAACGCCCTCGTCGAGAAAGTAGCCCTTCTCGAGGCCGACCAGGTACGGGAGTGTGAAGATCGCTCCGGTCCGGACGCTGGTGATCTTCGGCAGGGGCGCCGTCGTGTCGTTGGTGGTCATCTGATTGTTCCTTTCGTCGAGTGCCGTCGAGCACTGGTTCGAACGTTTTCCGGTGTGCCGGAAAGCAGCGATTCGCGGCGAGCAGGGCGAGTACGGCCACGACCGCGGTGGCCGCGTAGGCAATTCGCATTCCGGAGGTGAAGTCGTGCGCCGAGACAGGGTCCGGCCGGGCGAGAAATCCGGCGATGGACACGGTCACCGCGCCGAGAGTCGCCGTGCCCAGGTTCATTCCGACCTGCCGGGAAGTGCTGGTGATCGCGCTCGCCGACCCGGCGCGTTCCCGCGGCAGCGCGGCGACGGCCGAGGACGTGGCGGGCGGGTTCGCCATACCCATTCCGATGCCCAGCAGGGCGAAGGCCACCAGTACCCAGGCGATCGACGACGTCGTCGACGCCGCGACCGCGAGCGATGCCATGGCGGTGGCCAGGAAGAGGTACGCGACGAGTATCGGTTTCCGCGGGCCGTGCCGGCCCAGCAGACGCCCGGACGTCTTCGCGGCGACGAGGGTTCCGACCGTGAGGGGCAGCGCCATCAGTCCGGCCTCCCACGCGGTGTATCCGCGCACTTGCTGGAGGTAGAGCGTGTTGACGAAGTTCATTCCGGTGAGGCAGAAGTAGGAGAATCCCGCCGTCAGCACGGCGCCGCGCAGCTGCGGGCGGCGGAACACCGTCAGATCGAGGATCGGATCGGCGGCCCGGCTCTCGACCCGTACCACGATCACCGCCGACAGCACGGTCGCGACCAGCGCGAGGATCGTCGTCGCCGACATCCAGCCGTCGCGCGCACCGCCGGACAGTGTGAAGGTGACGAAGAACAATGTCGCGGCGATCGACACGTGACCGGCCGAATCGATATGCCGACGCAACCGGGGCACCGGAGACTCGGGGACCCACCGCAGGCTGAACACGACGAGTGCCGCGAACGGCAGACAGAGCAGGAAGACACTGCGCCACCCCACGGTCGCGACGAGCACGCCACCGATGACCGGCCCGAGTGCCGTCGACACGCCGGCCGTCGCGCTCCAGGAGCCCAGTGCCCTGCTCCGTGCGATCGGATCCTGGAAAGTCCCGGTCAGCAGTGAGATCGACGCGGGAGTCATCAGCGACCCGCCGATGCCCTGCAGTACCCGCCAGACGATCAGTTCGACGAAGCCGGACGAGAGGAAGCACAGCAGGGAGGCGGCGCCGAACAGGACGACACCGATCCGGAAGATCCGCCGCGGACCGTAGCGGTCGGCCAGCGAGCCCGCGAGGAACAGCGTGCTGCCGCGGGCCAGTGCGTTGGCCACCACGACCCATTGCAGCCCCGCGACGTCCAGACCGAGATCTGCCTGCAGCGTGGGAAGCGCCACCACGAGCGCCGACGTGTCCAGCGAGGTGAGGAACAGGCTGGCGCAGCAGGCCAGCAGGGCCGTACGCGGGTGCCGCACGGTCGGCGAAGCCGCCTCCCCGACGCTCAACTCAGGCTTTCGTAGACCGGCCGCTGCGCGGTGCGCGAGAGCAGGCCGATATCGAGTGCGACCTGAATCTGCTTGTCCATGTTGGCGAACACGCTCTGGTCCCAGGCCGACGGGTAGATGTCACGCAGCCGCTCGGGCAGCAGCGCGATCGCGGCCTCTTCGTCCGCCGGGACGCCGAATGCCTCGTAATGCTCGGCCAGCAAGGCGGGATCGGCGGTGATGAGCGCATTCGCTTCCGAACGCAGTGCCACGAATCGAGCCGCGGTGTCGCGGTTCTGGTCCAGCCACCGCCGATTGAACGCCGCGCCGTTGAGGAACAACGGATTCGAATCGCCGGTGCCCTTCTGCCACAGCTCCGAGACCGTGGCCACCTGCCGGTTGCCCTGCGCGACCAGGCGGGTGGCGTTGGGTTCGATGGCGATGACCGCGTCGAGATCCCCGCGCTCGTACAGTGCGAGGTTGGCGATCGGCTGCCCGGGGAAGATCTGGAACTCGCGTTCGAAATCGATGCCGTTGACCGCCGAGCCCAGTGCGGCCGCTTTATAGGTGTCCGAGCCGGCCGGCTGGACACCGATACGTTTCCCGCGCAGGTCCTGAACCGAGGTGACGTCACTGTCCGCGGGTACGAGCCAGCGGCCGTGATTCCAGAGCTGCGGCCCCACTATCACCACATCGTGGCCGGAGACATTGGCCTCCGTGGCGCCGAGCGGTCCGAACGCGAAGGTGTCGAGCAGGCCGGTCAGCAAATTCTCCTGCCCGGTTCCGACACCGCCGCCACCGTCGCGGATCAGGTCGAGCCCATGTTTCGTGCCCAGGCCGAACTGGTCGGTGATCGGATCGATCACCGACCCCGCGGTTCCCGGTTGCACGACACCGATCTTGATCGGTCGCAGCGGATTGCCGTTCGCGTCGACGGCAGCCCGCCCGGCGTCGGCGCCGCACGCGACGAGGAACGCGCCGAGACCGAGTCCGCCGAACAACGCGGCACCGGCACGGAGGGCCTGCCGGCGATTCACGGCCGGCCCCAGAGTGGATTCTCGAGTGAAGATGTTGCCACGTGTGGTGGACACGGGGGCTCCGTTTCTGGATCGATTCGGTGTCAGGCGATGTGGGCGATGATGTCGCGATGCAGATCGAACAAGGTGGAGTCCTCGGTGGATCGCGGGCGCGCGAGGGTGATGTCGATGTCCTGCACGATGCGGGCCGGACGGTCGGCGAGCACGACGACCCGGTCGGAGAGGAAGGCCGCTTCGAGCGCGTTGTGGGTGACCAGCAGTCCGGTCACCGAGCGCTCGGTCAGCAGGGTCTGCAACAGCAGTCGGAGCTTTCGGCCGGTGAGTTCGTCGAGCGCGCTGAACGGTTCGTCGAACAGGACGATATCCGGGTCGACGGCGAAGGCCCTCGCCACAGCCACCCGCTGTCGCTGCCCGCCGGACAGGACCGAGGGGTAGGCATCGGCGTATTCGCTCAAGCCGACGGCGGCGATCAGTTCCCCGACAACCGAAAGGCTCTGTCCCGCCGATTTCGCGGCGATCTCGATGTTCTTCGCCACGCTTGCCCAGTCCAGGAGCCGCGGTTGCTGGAAGACCATTCCCGTCCTGGTCGGGGCGGCGTTCGCGCCCACCCGGATCACACCGGCATCCGGTTTCTCGAGTCCCGCCACCAAATGCAAGAGGGTGGTTTTGCCGGTACCCGAGGCTCCTACGAGTGATACGAGCTCACCGGCGGCCACGTCGAGCGAGAAGTCCTCGAAAACAGTTTGGACGGTGCCGTCCTTCTTGCTCACGAAGGATTTGGAGATACCGCGCAATTCGATGCCGGCGCTCATACCGAGGACTCCTTACGCCAGCGCGAGGCTCGCCGTTCCAGTATCTGCAGGATGCCGTACTCGATCGCCGTCATGACCAGTGCGAAGGCAACCGTCCAGGCGAGAACTCCCGCCACATTGTGATTGGAGAACTCGAGGTTGAGTTGATATCCGACCCCGCTGGACATTCCGAAGATCTCGACCAGGACGATCACTTTCCACGCCATGGCAATTCCCAGCCGCGCGCCGGTGAACAGCGACGGAGCCAGTGCGGGCAGCCATATTCGCCGCAGGCGGGTCCATCCGTTGAACTTGTAGACATGGGCCATCTCGTGCAACTGCGGATCGACCTCGCGCACGCCCTGGGTGATATTGACGATGAGTGCGGGTGCGGCCGCCAGGGCCACGGCCAGGATCGGGTTCACCACGCTTATTCCGAACCAGATGACGCACAGCAACGCCTTTACCAGGCCCGGCGTCACCAATCCGAGGAGTACCGCGGGCTCGAGGAAGCGCCGGATGTATTTGTTGCGCCCCATGGCGATTCCGAGCACTACCGCGACGAGGAACGCCACCACGAATCCCAGGAGTACGCGCGTCAACGTCACCTGCAGATTCGTCCACAGCGAACCATCGCCGGCCAGCGTCAGCAACTCGTCGGCGACGGAGCCGAGTGACGGGACCAGCGGGCTGTCCATCCGCGCGGCCATGACGTTCCACCCCACCGCGAGCAGGATGATCAGCGCCAGCGGCGGCGCCGTCACTCCGAGAAAGGAGGTGACACGGGAGCCGTTGGCCGGGCGGCGAATCGGAGGTGTCCGACCCGTCCGTTCGGCTGTGGGCTCTGCGCTCAGCACGGTCATAGGGATCCGTTCGATCGGCCGACGGCACAGTTGTGCCGTCGGCGGAGAGGGGTGCGACATTGTGGGAGCCGATCCACGGCCCCGGATAGATCAGGGGGTCGGATCGACGAGACGCGCAGGCGGCGGTGCGGTTCGGCACCGCCGGCGTGGAATCGCTACGACGAGTGCGGGCCCGTCGCCGACACCAGCAGTTCCAGCCCATCGCTGAGGGAGACGATCGCGGCTATCTGCTCCGGCGCGAGATTCGAGATCCTGCCCAGAATGATTTCGGACAGCTGTCGGCGGCTGCGCAGGAACAGTTCGCGGCCGGATTCGGTCACTTCGATCAAGTTGACGCGTCCGTCCGCATCCGAGGTACGGCGAACGACTTCCCCGGACTCCTCGAGCTTGCGGACCGTTCGCGAGACACTCGCCGGATCCACACCCTCGTGCGCGGCGAGATCGGACATCGACAGCGGCCCGAACTTGACGATCGCCGCGAGTGCGCTGCGCGCGGACTGGTTGATGCCCGCTCGATCCATCGTCCGGAATTGCCGGGCAGCCTGGATCAACGCGACCTGCATCCGCTCGACCGCTGCCACCAACTCCTCGCTGGTTGTCGACGGGTCGGGCAGTGTCATCGGCAGATCCTTCACACGTCGTCCTGGGTGGGGTGACCTGACACAGTGTCGTCATCGCCCAGGTTCCCTTCGCTCGCAGGTGCCGGTCGCTCGACTCGAACCGACGAGAAAAGGTTAACAACCGTCAAGTAAATAGCCGTGCGGCCGACCTGCTACCGACGACGCCCGATCACCGCGGATCACTGTTGCGACGCCGCGTTCAACCAGCTCACGACCGTCTTCCGCGGAGCGGGCCGCACCGCTCACACTTTGCAATCTCGACGATCCGAATGTTCGGTGCGGCGGCCGCACCCGGCCGCCGCACCCGGCCGGTAACGGGCTCAGCGGCGGATACGCCGCCAGTTCCAGGAGCGACCCCCCGAACCCACCCGCGCGCCGGTGCCGACGCCCGCGAGATGCAGGGCTGTCAACAACAGTCCCACGGTGACGAGGGTGCCGGCGGTGACGAGGGTGCCGAGGGCGGCATCCGCCAGATCGAAGACGAGCGCGAGACCGAACGCTACCGCGGCGGCTTTGGCGAGCATGAGAACCTCCTGATGTTCCACCGGAAACGATGACACCCGAACGGGTTCATCGAGTTCCTGTCTCGCACATACCCGCAAACCGCCCTCACACACGGTCGCGATGGGAATCAGACGGCCGGGTCCACCTGTTACGCGCCCGGCAGGGTCGCACGGTGCGCCCGGTTCACGGCCATCAGCCGATCGAGTGCCGCACGGGTACGGATCAGATCGTCGATATGCGCGGACAGCCGGTCGCGTTCCTGCGCCATCCGTTCCAGCGCGGCGTCGGAAGTCTCCTCGCTCGGAGCTTCGACACAGGGCAGCAACTCGGCGACGGTCCGACTGGACAGGCCGGCGGCATACATCCGCTGGATGAATTCGACCCGCTCGATCTCCTCGGCCGTGTAATGCCGCTGCCCACTGGCACTGCGGGTACTGGTGAGCAGCCCGTGTTCTTCGTAATAGCGCAGGGACCGGATACTGACCCCGGTTCGTGCCGCCAACTCTCCGATTCGCATCGCGTCCTCCCGCGTGACCCGCGCCACAGACCTTGCCTCTGACATCGACGTGAGGTTTTACGGTAACTGTCGCGTCCGAGAGGGACGCAGCGGACCATGAAGGAGTCCCGAGGTGACAACTCTTTTCGACAGCTACCGGCTCGGCCGGCTGGCATTGCCCAACCGCACGGTGATGGCCCCGATGACCCGGGTCCGTGCCGCCGCCGGTGGCCTGGCGACCCCCGCGATGGCGACCTACTACGCCCAGCGAGCGACAGCCGGGCTGATCGTGACCGAAGGGGTGCAACCGAACGCGATCGGCCAGTCCAATCCCGGCACACCGGGCCTGTACACCGCCGCACACGTCGCTTCCTGGCGTCCGGTGACCACCGCTGTGCACGCCAACGGCGGGCGAATCTTCGCGCAGATCATGCACGGCGGACGGGTCTCCCACCCCGACACCACCGGAATGCAGCCGGTCGGCCCCTCAGCCGTGGCCGCCGTCGGCGATGTCTTCGCCCCGACCGGGCGTATCCCCGCTCCCGTCCCCCGCGCCCTGGACACCGCCGAGATCCCCGGACAGGCCGAATCGTATGCCGACGCGGCGAGGCGCGCGGTCGACGCCGGTTTCGACGGCGTCGAACTGCACGGCGCCAACGGTTACCTGATCTCGCAGTTCCTCTCCTCGAACGCCAACCTGCGCACGGACCGCTACGGCGGCTCGGTGCGCAACCGGATCCGGTTCGCCGTGGAGGCGGCATCCGCGACCGTGGCATCCATCGGCGGCGCCAGAACCGGTATCCGGCTCTCGCCGGGCGGCGGGTTCTGGGGCGTAGCGGAGACCGACACCGCCGAACTGTACGCGGCGCTGCTGCCCGAGCTGGCCGCCCTCGATCTCGCCTACATTCATCTGGAGGCCACCATCGACGACGAGGTGCTGCTCGACCTCCGCCGGGCGTGGCCGGGCACTCTCGTGATGAACCCCGTGCACCCGTCGGGCCCCGCCCCGGCCGGACAGAGCGACGCCGACCGTTGGCTCGGACTGGGCGCCGACCTCATCAGTTTCGGCCGCGCCTTCCTCGCCAACCCCGACCTCGTCGAGCGGCTGCGCAACGCGCTCCCGATCGCACCCGCCGACGAGAACACCTACTTCCAGGGCGGTGACACCGGCTACCTGACCTATCCGGCGTACCGGTACCCGGCCTGACACCGGCGCGCCGCATCCGACGACCGGATCGCCGTTCAGAAGACGAAACCGCGCAGTGCCAGGAACCGCATACCCCCGACCCCCGCCATGAGGGCGATCACGGCGCCCGTCTGCCCGGCCGCGCCGAGGCCGGGTGCCCAGGACTCGAGACCGGCCAGCGCCACCGTGCTGATCAGCAGGCCGATCAGCGCCAGCCCACCGCCTTCCCACTGCGCGGCGAACCAGCCGACTCGTCCGGCCGCGTGGAAGGTGAGCCGCCGGTGCAATTCGTTCGCGATCACCGTGCTCACGATCGAACCCACGACATTGGCGACCAACGGACCGGTCCCGTTCATGATCGTGAACAGTAGGACGTAGGCCATGTTGCTGGAGCCGCCGACCAGAGCGAAGCGGATCAGCTGGGCGAACGTGTGATCAGTGCGCAGATACCGCGTCACGCGGACGAGTCGGTCCGGCCATTGCGCGCGCGGCATCGTATAGGGCCGGGCGGCGAGGGCCGGCTCGATGCCACCGTGGATCGTCATGACTCCGTACGCCCCCCGCATCCCGGAGACGGCCATCGCTGCGCTGTTCACCTGCCAACTGTCGCGAGCCCCGCTGACACCGATCTGACGCCGGCCTGACACGTCCATGCACGCGGTGGTCGCCCGCGGGCCCGCCGCCCTGTGCGGGGCCGGACCGGGCGACGGCCCCGCACAGGGCCGGTCGTGTCACCCTGAACCAGGACCGCGTCCTTTTATGCTGAATCGCTGTGAGCCGTGGTGAGCAGGCAAGGGCCGATATTCTCGACGCCGCCGAGCAGCTGATCGCCGAGGCGGGGGTGCAGGTGCCGCTGCGCGAGATCGCGATCGCCGCCGGACAGCGCAACAACTCCGCGGTCAACTATCACTTCGGCGACCGGCGCGAGCTGATCCGTGCCGTGATCGAACGGCGCCTGGAACCGATGGAACGCGAACGCGCCGACATGCTGGCGGCCCTCGCCCCGGACGCCCGCCACGATGTCGAGGCGCTGCTGCGGATTCTCGTGATTCCGCTGACCACGGTCGACAGTGACTACTACTCGAGGTTCCTGCAGTCGGCCGCGCGGTATCTGCCGACCGATCTCGACGGAACCCAGGGGACGGTGTGGCCGCGAGTACTGGACGAACTCGCCTCCGCGATCCCGACCGCCGACCCCGCCGCCGAGCGCCGACGGATCACCGCGGTCGCCACCGCGATGTTCGCGCTGCTGGCCGAGTGGGAACGCAAGGCCCGTCCCGAGGCGGCCCCCGCGGACTTCCTCGCGGAAATCGTCACAATGCTGGGGGCGATGCTCACCGCACCGGTTCGCACATCCAGCGATTCCACTGCGGCGGCCGCTGGTCCGGGTGCTCCCGAGGTACCGCGACCGGATCGCGCTCTATGAGTCGCGCGCGGCGGGAGCGCTATCGCGGCGGATCGGGCGATTCGTCGCTCAGCGCACCCAGACACCGGTCACCAGTGCCACTTTGTCGGACAGACCGGTCATTTCGACTCCCCTAGCTCTGTGGTCCCGGCGGAGGCGCTCAGTGCGCGCGAGCGATGACGCGGTCGGCGAACCGGGAGAGATCGGCTATCTTGGCGTCCAGACTCTCGGTGTCGCGCTCGCGGGTGTAGGGATTGCGGAAGCCGACGATGACATCGGTCACGCCCTTGTCCTCCAGACGCTTCACGCCGTCCACGGTGAAACCGTCGATCGAGATGACGTGCACCTCGAAGTCCGCGCGGGTGCCGTACTCGGCGCGCAGGGTCGCGAGTTCGGCGAGCAGGAGGTCGAGTTCGGCCGGATCGCCGCCCGCGTGCATCCAGCCGTCACCGCGCTGCGCGGCGCGGCGCAGCGCCGGCGTGCTGTGTCCGCCGATGAGCAGCGGGATCGGTTCGGTGGGCACCGGCGAGATCTTGATCGGCGGCAGATCGTAGAACTCGCCGTGGAATTCGAAGTACCCGCCCGCGGTGAGACCGCGAACGATAGCGAGGCATTCGTCCATCCGCTTGCCGCGCTTGCCGAACGGCACGTCGAAGATCTCGAAATCGTCGGGCCACGGACTGATTCCGACACCCAGCCCGAGCCGGTTGCCGCTCAGCGCCGCCACCGATGCCGCCTGCTTCGCCACCAGCACCGGCGGCCGGATCGGCAGTTTCAGCACGAACGGAGTGAAGCGCAGCGTGGTGGTCGCCGCGGCCAGCGCGGCGGCGAGGACGAAGGTTTCGACGAACGGCTTGTCCTCCAAAAACTCCCGGCTGCCGTCCGGGGTGTAGGGGTAGGTGGCATCGGAGTCCCGCGGATAGGCGATGCTGTCGGCGATCACCATGGAGGTGTATCCGGCGGCCTCCGCCGCCTGCGCCAACGGCACGTAGAAGGCGGGGTCGATCATGGTCTCGGCGTAGGTGAACCTCATCGTTCGGCCTTTCTGCGCGTGGGCTCCGAGTGCGCGGCGACGGCCCGCTCACATTAAGCACTATTGCTTAATTATTCGATCGGGGAGGTAGAACGCGTGCTATTTTTCCGCCATGACGAAGGTGATCCTCGCACTGCACGGCACCGGCCTCGGAGCCCGCCTCACGGCTCCGGCGTTTCGGACAGCGCTGGCCGCCGCGGGAGTCGGTGCGGTCCAGGTGAACCTCGACGACGCGGACGTGGCACCCGCGATCATGCGGTTCGGCCCCGCCGAGCCGATCACCGCGCTCGTCTCGGTGTGGACCGACGGCGACCCGGCCGCCGTCGTCCGCACGGTGGCCGACAGTGCGGACGAATCCACGCCACACGCCTACCTCGTCCGCGAGCGCGTGCGCCTCGACCCGGTGCCGGTGCCGGACGGCGTCCGCTGCGACGCCATGGTCAATATCGCCCTACTCCGCAGACCCGGATCGATGACCCGGGAAGAATACTTGCGGTACTGGCTGATCCAGCACACCCCGATCGCCATCCGCACCCAGAACACCGTCGCCTACATTCAGAACGTCGTCGAGGAAGTGCTGACCCCGTCGGCACCGGAGATAGCGGCCATCGTCGAGGAACACTTCCCCATGGGGGCGATGACCGACCCCCACCTGTTCTACGGCAGTCGCGGCGACGAGTCGGAACTCGATCGCCGAGTCACCGAACTCATGGCCAGCGTCGCCCGATTCGGTGCCGGCACCGGCCTGGATCTGGTGCCCACCAGCCGTTACCACTGGAACATCTGACGTAGATGCGACGCCCACGGTGCCGCGGGCGCGCGGCACGGCCGCTATCCGATCGAACAGCCGGTCACTCGGTGCGTATCCAGTACAGTTCTGCTGCCCGTTCTTCACCCGGGAATATCGCGAGGAGTTCGTACCGCGGTGGATCGACCGCCGCACGACCAGGAGGCGACCGTGACCCGAGCGGACAAGATCGATTTCAGTGCGGTCCGATGGGGTTCGGTGGAGTGGACCAACCTCGGCACACTGTATCTGCGGGCCTGCGACAGCCGCTCCCCACGACCGATTCTCGGTGACGTCGCCGCCGCCGATGCAGTGAACCGGATCGACTACGACTGGGCCCGCATGCACCGTGCGGTGCCGCCCGGACTGAACCGGTGGCTGGTCGCCCTGCGGGCCGTGCGGCTCGATACCTGGTCCACCGGCTTCCTCCGCGACCATCCGGACGCTGCCGTGCTCCACCTCGGATGCGGAATGGATACTCGGGCGTTCCGGCTGCATCCACCGCACGGGGTGCGGTGGTTCGACGTCGACCAGCCGAACGTCATCGAGTTGCGGCGCAAACTGTACGACGATCACGACGGCTACCGGATGATCGGCTCCTCGGTGACCGACCCCGACTGGCTCGAAGAGATTCCTGCCGACCGGCCCGCGTTGATCATCGCCGAAGGATTGCTCATGTACCTGCGTGAGCCGCAAGTCCGCACCCTGTTGCAGCGCCTCACCGATCGTTTCACCGGCGGGGAGCTTCTCTTCGATACCTTGTCGCCGCTGGGGCCGCGCCTTTCGAAGATCTTCCGCAAAGGCATTGTCACCTGGGGTGTCCGCGACGGACGGGAACTCGAAAGCTGGAACCCTCGGCTGCGCTTCCTCGAAGGCGCCTCCGCGCTGGCCGGTTCCGAGCGGATTCCCGATACGACACCGCGCCTGCTGTGCCGACTGCTGTGCGCGACCCCGGCCGGGAAATACGACGTACTCAACCGCTTCGCGTTCTGAACCGTCCTCGCCCACCACGAGCGAGCGGCCGGCACACCCGCGGATCCGGCCGGCGATCGCCTGCGCCGGCACGAGCACCGATATCCGATAACCCGATCTCACTGTCGTCGAAACTGACCGCCACCCATCCGACCTCACCTCGTCGTCCGCGAGCGTTGTCACGCGCAGGAGCCCATCGCCCGCGTTGATTCAGGGGCCCCACCCGTAGCGGCCACCCACTGTGGCGGGTATCCGTATGCCCCCGATCCTGGGGGCAAACGGAATCGGGGCAGATCATTTCACGGTTCCGCCATAGGATTTCACACAGTACGACGGTCGACGGAACCGAAACCGCCGGAATGATATTCGGCGTCCAGCATCTGTGAGCAGCAAGGCGAATGCCCGTACTTCGGGTTCATTCCGAACGGAATTTTGGTGGTGTGATGGAAGAAGGATGGTTTCCGCTGTCCTCGGCACAGTCCGCGATGTGGCAGATGCAGCAGTTCCACTCCGATGTTCCGATCAACATCGCGATGTATGTGGATATCCAGGCCGATATCGAGCCGGCCGTGCTACGTCGAGCCAGTATCGCCGCAGGGCGGGAACTGGGGTCGGGGTACATACGGATCGCGGATACCGGGGACGGCCTGCGTCAACGGGTGGATCCGGACCAGGACTCGACCCTCTACCTGGTCGATACGCGGGACACGAGCGATCCGGCGGCCGCAGCGCACGAGTGGATGCGCGCCGATCTCACCCGACCGCTGAACATCCTGCGCGACCGGCTGATTCGCGCCGCGCTGATCAGGATCGCCGACTCGCGCTGGTTCTGGTATCTGCGGGCCCACCATATCGTTCTGGACGGTTACGGCGCGCTCATGCTGATCGAACGGATCGCACAGCAGTATTCGGCGCTGGTGTCGGGGCAGGCCCCCGAACCCGCGCGGGCCGCGGCGCTCCCCGGCCTGGTGGCGGCCGACGCGGCCTACCGGGACGGACCGCGCGCGGCGGCGGACCGCGCCTACTGGGCCGAGCGGATGAACGGATACACCGCCGGGCCCGGTCTTTCCGAACGCGCGGGAGCGCCGTCCGCGGTGGGTTACACCGTGCGAGGTGAACTGTCCGAACAGGTCAGCGATCTGCTGGCGGCAGCGGCGCAGCGGCTGGGCTGCTCGGATACCGACCTCACCATCAGCGCGTTCGTGGCCTACCTCGCCCGGATGACCGGAACCCGCGATGTGCTGGTGAATCTGACCGTCGCCGCCCGCACCACGGCCGAGCTGCGCAGATCGGCCGGAGCGGCATCCAACGTCGTGCCGCTGCGCATCGCCGTCGGCGCGGAGGCGACCGTAGCCGACCTCATACGTTCGGTCCGGCTGGCCGTCGTCGGCGCGGTGCGTCATCAGCATTATCCGTACGCCGAAATCCGCCGGAACGCGGGGACAGAAGCACAGGATATCGCCGGCGTGCTGGGTCCCCGAATCAATATCATGCCTTTCTTCGCAGACATCCGGTTGGGCTCCGCGACGGGCCGTCTACATACTTTGTCCGCCGGAATCGTCGACGATATCGCGGTCGAGGTCCATCCGTCGGGAAACGGCAGCCGCTATCGAATCAATCTCGAGTTCAACCCATTTCGATATTCCGCGGACCGGGCACACGAACACCATCTGCGTTTCATGGAGTTTCTGAGGGAGGTATTGTCCGCCGACCCGGATCTACCCGTCGACGAGCTCGACGTCCTCGGCGCGAACGAGCGGAAACTGATCCTGGCCGAGTGGAACTCCACTGATCACCCGGTCGAGCCGGAGCTGCTGCACTCCGGATTCGCCAGGGCCGCGGCCGCATACCCGGACCGGGTGGCGGTCGCCGCCGAGGGCGTGTCCTGGACGTATCGGGAATTCGGCGCCCGAGTCGACCGCCTGGCCCGATCGCTGGTCGCCATGGGGGCAGGGCCCGAGTCCTTTGTGGCGGTGGCGGCACGCCGCTCGCCCGATCTGGTTGTCGGACTCTACGCGGCCCTCACCGCGGGTGCCGCCTACGTGCCGCTGGATCCGGAGCATCCGCGCGAACGCATCGAATATGTGCTGGACACGGTCCGTCCGATCTGTGTCCTCACCGCGGGCGAATACCCGGTTCCGGTGCCCGCGGATATCCCGGTGTTGCGTATCGATGCGACGGCACCGGGCGAACTCGAACCCGCTCCGGCGCGTCCGGTCGAACTCCGGCGGCCGGTGCGGCCGGAGAACCCGGCATACGTGATCTTCACCTCCGGATCGACAGGAAGACCCAAAGGGGTGGTGGTATCGCACGCCGCGATCAACAACCAGCTCGCCTGGATGCAGTCCGAGTACCGGATGAGCGCGGACGATATCTATCTCCAGAAGACAGCGACCACGTTCGATGTGTCGGTATGGGGCTATTTCCTGCCGTTGCGGGCCGGCGCGACGCTGTTCGTGGCCACCCCCGACGGACATCGTGATCCCGGCTACCTCGCGGAAACGATCGCGGCGCACAGGGTGACAGTCACCGATTTCGTGCCGTCGATGCTGGGCGCGTTCGCCGCGCATACCCCGCCCGGAGCCGTGCCGACGCTGCGGGACGTATTCGTGATCGGCGAACCGCTGCCGCCGGAAACCGCGGCGGCGCTCTCGGCGGTGTCCGATGCGCAGGCGCACAATCTGTACGGCCCGACCGAGGCTGCCGTATCAGTGACCTCCTGGCCCGTCGCCGACCTCGAGGACACGGGAGTGCCCATCGGTGTTCCGGCATGGAACACCCGGGTCTACGTCCTGGATTCACGGCTGCGGCCGGTACCTCCAGGGGTGGTGGGCGAGCTGTATCTGGGGGGAGTCCAGCTGGCCCGCGGCTATGCGGCGCGGCCGGATCTGACAGCGGACCGATTCGTCGCCGATCCGTTCGACGCCGGACTTCGCATGTATCGCACCGGCGATCTGGTGCGCTGGCGTACGCTCGACGGTCGCGGCGCGCTCGACTATGTGGGCCGCGCCGACTTCCAGATCAAGCTTCGCGGTCAACGTATCGAACTCGGCGAGATCGAGTCGGCGTTGCTGGTGCAGCCGACGGTGCGCCAGGCGGTGGTGGTGCTGACACCGTCGGAGTCGGGTGGTCGGCTGGTGGCCTATGTGGTTCGCAGTGCCGGCACCGGAATCGATCGGACCGAACTGTTGGACGCTGTGCGCGAGACGCTGCCCGCGTACATGGTGCCGGCGGCCGTGGTGGTGCTCGACGAGCTGCCGTTGACGCCGAACGGCAAATTGGACCGCCGGGCGCTACCCGATCCCGCGTTCGTTCCGCGGAAGTTCCGCGTACCCAGCGGTGAGTCCGAGGAGGTCATCGCGCAGATCTACGTCGAGGTGCTGGGGGTCGCACAGGTCGGCGCGGACGACGATTTCTTCGCACTGGGCGGCGACAGCCTGGGATCCGTGCAGGTGGTGGCCCGGGCCCATCAGCGGGGGCTGCGGTTCACCGGGCGGGATGTGTTCGAAGCCCGGACGGTGGCGGGCCTCGCCCGGCGGGCCTCGCCGGTCGAGCCCGCGGCGGCGACCCTCTCGGATGCCGAACCGATTCCGGCAGGTCGTCGGCCGGTCCTGGCTCCCGGGCCGCGTCCGGAGAACCTGCCGCTGTCGCCCGCGCAACGGCGGATGTGGTTCCTGAACCGGTTCGACGCCGACTCCGCCGTCGACAACATCGCGGCGGCCGTACGGCTGTCCGGATATTTGGATTCGAGGCGGCTGCAGCAGGCGGTGGCCGATGTGATCGGCCGGCACGAGGTACTCCGGACGGTCTACCCCGAACGCGACGGAATCGCCTGTCAGGAGCTCGTACCCGCAGACCGTGCCGTCCCGGATCTCACACCGGTTCCCGTGTCCGAGGACGAGCTCAGGTCGCAGGTCACCGCCGTGATCTCGGCGGGTTTCGACCTGACCGTCGCGGTGCCGCTGCGCGCAGTGCTGTACCAGCTCGTGGGGACGGACAGCGACGTCCCGGAACATGTGCTGGTGTTCGTGGTGCACCACATCAGTGCCGACGGCTGGTCGATGGCACCGTTGACCCGGGATGTGATGGTGGCCTACGAGGCCAGGCGGGCCGGCACGGCTCCGGCGTGGTCGCCGCTGCCGGTGCAGTACGCCGATTACACACTGTGGCAGCAGAAGTCGCTGGGCTCGGACGACGATCCCAACAGCCGGGGATCCCAGCAGGCCGACTACTGGCGGGCGGTGCTGGCCGGGATGCCCGACGAGCTGAACCTGCCCGCAGATCGGACGCGTCCGGCGGTTCGCTCGTTCACGGGTGGCCGGGTGAACTTCTCGATCGACGCCGATCTGCGTCACTCGCTCGGTGGGCTGGCCCAGGACAACGAAGCGACACTGTTCATGGTGGTGCACACCGCGTTCGCGGTGCTCCTGGCGCGTTTATCGGGCAGCGGCGATATCGTCGTCGGCACTCCGATCGCGGGGCGCGGGGCGGCCGAACTCGACGATCTCATCGGCATGTTCGTCAACACCGTGGTGCTGCGTTCCCGGATCACGGGCACATCGAGCTTCGTGGACGTGCTGAGCGCGACCCGGGAGGCCGATCTCGACGCGTTCGCGCATGCCGACCTACCGTTCGAACGGCTGGTGGAGCTGCTGAGCCCGCCCCGGTCCACCGCTCGGCATCCGTTGTTCCAGGTGGCACTGTCGTTCGAGAACATGCCGCGCCGGGATTTCGAGTTGCCCGGACTGCGGGTGCGGCCCCTCGATATCGATGCCGGTCACGCCCAATTCGATCTCATGCTGACCGTCCGGGAGCGGGATCGCCGCGACGGCGGTCTGGCCGCGGAATTCTCCTTCGCTCGTGACCTTTTCGACGCACCAACCGTCACCGGATTCGCGCGACGGTTCGTACGGCTGCTCACCGCGATCACCGTGTCGCCGCGGGTTCCGGTCGGTGACCTGCCGTTGCTCGACGAGGCCGAGGCGGCCCGGCTGACCCGGGTGCACGATCGTCGAGCGGTGCCCGCAACGCTGTTGCCGGACTTCCTGGCCCGCGGTGCGCGTCTGGACCCGGCGCAGGTGGCGGTCCGCTCTCGGGGCCGGTCGATCACCTACCGGGAGCTGGACGAGTATTCCTCGCGGCTGGCCCGCGTACTGATCGCCCACGGAGCCGGCCCGGAACGAGTGGTGGCGCTGGCGTTCCCGCGATCGTTCGAGACGGTGGCGGCCTTCTGGGCGGTGACCAAGACCGGTGCGGCGCATGTTCCGGTGGACCCGGCCTACCCACCGGACCGCGTCCGCTACCTGATCTCCGACTCCGGGGCGCTGGTCGGTCTCACCCTGCGGGCGATCGTGGATCGACTGCCGGGCAACACGCAATGGCTCGTTCTCGACGATCCGGTGCTCGACGAGCGGATCGCGACCCGCTCGCCTGCCTCGGTCACCGATACCGACCGGATCGCACCACTGGATCCGCGCCATCCGGCGTACGTCATCTACACCTCGGGGTCCACGGGCCTGCCGAAGGGAGTGGCCGTCACCCACAGCGGTTTCGGCAGTATCGTCGCGGAGGCCACCGAACGCTACCGGTTACAGCCACAGCATCGGTTCCTGCACATCTGCTCGCCCAGCTTCGACCCGTCGATACTGGAATGGGTGTGTGCGGCCGCCGTGGGCGCGACGTCGGTGATCGCGCCCGCGGACATCCAGGGCGGCCCGGCGCTGGCCGAGTTCCTGCGCTCCGAGCAGGTCACCCATGCCGTGATCACCCCCGGGGTGCTCGGCACTATGGACCCGTCCGGGCTCACGGATCTGGAAGTCGTATCCGTGGGCGGTGATGTCACCACCCAGGAGCTGCTGGCCGAGTGGGCGCCCGGCCGTCGGTATCTCAATAGCTACGGTCCCACCGAAGCCACGATCGTCTCCTCGTACGCACCGCTCACCCCCGGTAGGCGCATCACTGTCGGCACCCCGGTGCGCGGGGTTTCGGCCCTGGTGCTCGACGAACGTCTCCACCCGGTCCCGCCGGGGGTCGCGGGTGAGCTCTACCTGGCCGGCCCGGGGCTGGCACGTGGCTACCACCACCGGCCGGACCTCACCGCGCACCGGTTCGTCGCCAACCCCTGGGCCAAGCCGGGTGGCCTGATGTATCGCACCGGGGATGTGGTGCGCTGGTATGCCGAGCCCGAACCGGCGGGTGACGGCACAGCCGCGTCGGCGGGCCACGCCCTCGAATACAGCCACGCCCTCGAATACATCGGCCGCTCCGACTTCCAGGTCAAGATCCGCGGCTTCCGGATCGAACTCGGCGAAGTCGACGCCGCGCTGGGCAGACACCCCGCGATTGCGTTCGCCGTCACCGTCGGCAAGAAGACCACGACCGGCGAGACCGCGCTCGTCGCGTACCTGGTCGCCGCCCCGGGTCATCTCATCGATATCGGGGACGTGACCCGATTCGCCGCCGGCACGCTCCCGTCGTACATGGTGCCCGGCACGATCATGGTGCTGGACGAGATCCCGTTGACTCCGGTCGGCAAACTCGACCGGTCGGCACTGCCGGAACCCGCGCTCGGCGGGCGCGAATTCCGCGCCCCGGGAAGCCCTGTCGAATCGACGATCGCCGGCGTGTTCGCCGAACTCCTGGGCGTCACACGGGTGGGCGCCGACGACGACTTCTTCGATCTCGGCGGCAATTCGCTCAGTGCCCTCCGCCTGGTGGCGCGGCTCAACGACGCGCTCGCCATGGATTTCACGATCCGCGACCTGTTCGAGACATCCACGGTGGCCGAGCTGGCCACCCTGGCCGATCACCGTAGGGGTCCCGTCGACAGCACCGCGTCGTCCGGCGACGCGCGGCCGGTCCGTATTCCACTATCGCCCGCGCAGCAGCGGATGTGGCTCCTCAACCAGTCCGACCGCGATTCCGCGGCGTACAACATTCCCATCGCGATCAGGCTGACCGGTGAACTCGATGTCACGGCGTTGCGGGCAGCGATATCCGATGTCGTGGCCCGCCACCGACCGCTGCGCACCCGCTACCCAGAGGACGCGCACGGACCCGTTCAGGAGGTGCTGACGCCACTCGACGGAGCCCTACCCCTGGTCGCAGTGGCCGACGAAGCAGGACTACACGCAGGGATACACGCGGCCACCACCGCCGGTTTCGACGTCGCCGGTGAGGTACCGGTCCGCATCACCCTGTTCCGGCGCACCGGAGATTCCGAAACGGGTCCGGCGGGGGGCGACCATGTCCTGCTCCTCGTCGCCCATCACATAGCCGTCGACGGATGGTCGACGGTACCGCTGGCCCGCGATGTGGTGACGGCGTACACGGCCCGAGCGGGCGGCACCCGGCCCGGGTGGAGCCCGCTGCCGATGGATTACGCGGACTACACGCTGCGGCACCGCAAGCAGCTCGGCGACGATGACGATCCCGGTTCGCTCGCGGCCACCCAGCTGGCATATTGGCGCGCGGAGCTGGCCGAACTGCCGGAACAGCCTGGCTTCCCCGGCGACCGGCGCCGCCCGCCCGCCCCGTCCGCGGGGTGCGGAACCGTCGAGTTCACTGTCGGTTCCGACATCGTGACGGAACTGCGGTCGCTGGCACGCGCCCATCGCGCGACGGCTTTCATGGTGGTGCACACCGCCCTGGCGGTATTGCTGGCCCGATTGTCGAACACCGACGACGTGGCCATCGGGGTGCCGGTCGCGGGACGCGGCGACGCCGCTCTCGACGATCTGGTGGGGATGTTCGTCAACACTCTGGTCCTGCGCAGTCATATCGATCCGGCCGAGCGTTTCACCACGCTGCTGGAACGGCAACGCCGCACCGATCTGGCGGCGTTCGCGCACGCGGACGTACCGCTGGACAGCGTGCTGGACATGCTGCGCGCGAACCGCCCGAACCACCGAGCGCCGCTCTTCCGGGTGGCCCTGGCCTACCAGAACCTGCCCGCCGTCGAGGTCGAACTGCCCGGCCTGCGCGTCACGGCCTTGGACCTGCCGGCACACGCCGCGATGTTCGACCTCACGGTCACCGTTGTCGACGACGCGCCCAGCGGTGAGCTGCGCGGGCGCATCTCCTACGACACCGATCTGTTCGACGGCTCCACGGTGCACCGCATCGCCGCGCGGCTGGTGCGCATCCTGTCGACGGTGGTGGCGGACCCCGCAGTCCCCCTGGGTGATATCGATCTGATTCTCGATACCGAACGCACCGAAATTCTGCGGGACCGCGGTCGGATCGGCGTCGATACGGCGGCTACCACCCTGGTCGATCTCGTCGACGCGAGCGTATCCGCCCATCCCGACGCCATCGCCGTCACCGACGGCGCCACGACCCTGACCTACACCGAGCTCTCCCGGCGCGCGGATCTCGTCGCGGCGCGGCTGAACCGTTCGGGCGTCGGGCCCGGCACACTGGTCGCGGTCGCCCTCGAGCGCACCGCGCAGATGCCGGTCGCGCTGCTGGGGGTTCTGCGCGCGGGAGCCGGTTACCTTCCGCTCGACCCGCACTGGCCCAGCCGCCGACTGGAATTCGTGCTGTCCACGGCCGGTCCGGCAGTCGTGATCACCAGTACCGACCTGGTCCCGGAACTTCCGGTCGGCGACTGGACCGTACTACTCGTGGACTCCGACCTATCGACCGCGGCGGATCTCCCCACGCCGCCTCCGGTGCGCGCCACCGCGGCCCGAGCCGATGATCTGGCCTACGTCATCTTCACCTCTGGCTCCACCGGCACCCCGAAAGGCGTTGCCGTCACCCACCGCAACGCGGTGCAGCTGTTCGCGAACGCGCTGCCGAACTTCGACCTCGACCACACCGACGTGTGGACAGTGTTCCACTCGTTCGCTTTCGATTTCGCGGTCTGGGAACTGTGGGGTGCGCTCGTCACCGGCGCAACCGCGGTGATCGTCGACCACGCGACCTCGCGATCGCCGGACAAGCTGTGGGAACTGATCTTCCGGGAGCGGGTGACCGTTCTGGCCCAGACCCCGACGGCGTTCTACCAACTGGCCGACTCCGATCACGGTGTGGAAACGAGAGCCTCGCTGCTGCCGCGCTACCTCATTTTCGGTGGGGAAGCGCTGGATACGGACCGCTTGGCCGACTGGTACGACCGGCACGACGAAAACCGGCCACGGCTGGTGAACATGTACGGAATCACCGAGACCACCGTGCATGTCACGGTGCAGTCGCTGGCCCGGGGCACGGTCGACGAGCGGGCGCGGGGCAGTCTCATCGGCCGCGGACTGTCCGGCCTCACCACCCACATCCTGGATGGTCGGCTGCGACCGACGCCGAGCGGAAGCACCGGGGAGATCTATGTGGCGGGCGGGCAGGTCGCGCGGGGGTATCTCGGCCGTCCCGGCCTCACCGCGACACGGTTCGTCGCCGATCCCGCCGGCCCTCCCGGCGCACGCATGTACCGATCCGGAGACCTCGGCAGCTGGTCGCGGGGGCGGCTCCACTATGTGGGCCGCGGCGACCAGCAGGTTCAATTGCGCGGGTTCCGCATCGAGACGGGCGAAATCGAATCGGTGCTGTCCGCACACCACGGTGTCGGCGATGCGCGGGTGATCGTCCGGGACGGCAGGTTGCTCGCCTATGTGCGCGACACCGACCCCGCCGTGGTCCCGGGACTCCGGGACGAGCTGGCGCAGCAGTTGCCGGAACATATGATTCCGGCGGCGATCATCCGCGTCGAGGCATGGCCGACCACCGTCAACGGAAAGCTCGACGCGCGGGCGCTTCCCGAGCCCGACTTCATCGCCGGGGCAGCCCGCCGACCGCCGCGCACGGATCGAGAGAAGGCCCTGGCCGCGGCGTTTGCGGAAGTACTGGAACTACCCGCGGTCGGCATCGACGACGACTTCTTCCGGATGGGGGGCGATTCCGTGCGGGCTGTCCGGCTGCGCTCCCGGGTACGCACGATTCTCCGCACCGAGATCAGTGTGCAGGATGTGTTCGAAGCGCGCACGGTGGCGGCGCTCGCCGCCATATCGGCGCGCCCGATCGGGTTGCCCGCCCGCGGTGACGCCGTCCGTCCCGATACCGTCGCGCTGTCCTTCCCACAGCAGCGGCTCGCCGAACTCAACGAACATGAGCGGCTCGAGCCCGGCCCCGGTCGTGCCTACGCGTTCGCGCTCCGGCTCAGTGAACACATGGAACCGGAGACTGTTTCGGCGGCCCTCCTCGATCTGACCACGCGCCACGAGGTGCTGCGCACCGTTTTCCCGGGACAGCAACGGATACTTCCGCCGGGTTCGATCGACTTCGCCGTCATGACCGGCCAGGAGCTGCCGAGTCTCCTCGCGCGGCCGTTCGACGTGCGCAGCGAAGTACCGCTCCGAGTCCGGCTGATACCGGACCCCGACGAGGGAACGGCCCGCCTGCTGATAGTCCTGCACCATATCGCCGCCGACGGTTGGTCGATCGCGCCACTGGTGCAGGATTTCGCCGCCGCGTTATCGGCCCGCGCGGCCGGGGCGCGACCCGATCAGGAACCGCTGCAGATCCAGTACGCCCACCATTCGACCTGGCAGCACGACCTGCTCTCGGATCTGGGCCACGGCACCGAGATCGACCGGCAACTGTCCTATTGGACGGAAAGGCTCACCGCCCTGCCGGCGCCTCCCCCGATGCTCGTCCGCCGCCCCGGTGCGCCGCAGCCCACCGCCGGGGTGCGCCACACCTACCTCGACCCGAACCTGTATCGCGCGCTTCGCGGCTTCGCGGATCACCATGAGACGAGCGTCTTCACCGTCGTGCACACCGCCTTCGCGCTCACGCTGCGCGAAACCGGCTTCGGAGACGATCTCGCCATCTGCGCACCCACCGCGGGACGCACCGAAACCGCACTCGAGGCCGCGATCGGCAGGTTCACCAACTTCCTCGTACTGCGCTGCGATCTCTCCGCGAACACGGAGTTCACGAAACTGGTGGACACACTCGGCGGAATCAGGGTCGCGGCCCTGGACCATCAGGATATTCCGTTCGAATTCCTGGTCGATCGTTTCGACATCCGCGACCGTCTCCGTATCCGGCTGGCCTTCCAGAACATTCCGACCGCCGATCTGCGCGGCTCCGGACTGGCCGCGAGGTGGGAGCCGATCACCGTCTCGGCTCCCGCCGATTTCGATCTGTCGCTGATCCTGTCCGAACAGAAGAACGACCATGATCGAGCGGAGGCATTGTTCGGATCGGTGGAGTACGCCACCGACGTCGTCGACGCGGACCTGGCGGACCGGATCGCGAGGCGATTCGAGGAGATCCTCGCCGCGGGCATCGCGGGATACGGCCAGAACCCCGCTCTCAGATCAGCGTGAGCCTTCGTTCCGATCCGCGACCCCGGCGGCGGCAGCGTGCCGAGTTCGGCAACGAACGGGACGGGTACGTGGAGGAGGGCCGCACGATCGGTCTGCACCGGTAAGCGCTGGCCGGAGCTTCGGGCCGCCGGGTTCATCCGTTCCAGGTGAAGCGTCGGTCCGGGCACCCGGCGTAGGTGTTGTCCAGGAGGTCTATCCACTCAGGGAAGGCGAGAAATGACGGCCTACAGGACAGAACCCGAGCGTCCTTCGGTCAGCCGGGGCGTGGCGGCGGTGACCTCGATCGCCGCAGCGGTGCTGCTGCTCGCGGTGGGAGTGCTGTCGATCCTCGCGGGTGTGTCGGCGGTAGCGTCCGACGAGTTGTTCGTGACCGGCCCGGACTACATCCTGCAGTTCTCCACGACCACATGGGGCTGGGTCCATATCGTTCTCGGCGCGTTGCTGGTGATCGCCGCGATCGGCCTGATGACCGGCGCGATGTGGGCGCGCATCACCGCGGTGTTCCTGGCGGGGTTGTCGATCATCGCGAACTTCCTGTGGATCCCGTACTACCCGTGGTGGTCGATCGTGGTCATCGCCTTGGACATCGTGGTCATCTGGGCGGTGTCCACCTGGCAACCCGACAGGATGTGAGCCACCCACGGGCGCGTCGCGCCCACCTGTGCAAGCCTGGAGGCGTACCCGCCGCCGACTTCCCAGGACGGACGATGACCACCAGCCAGGACGCGCAACCGCTGCAACTCGACCGTTCGTTCTTCGACGACCCGGCCGCGCTCTATCGTGGCCTTCGAGTGGAGCGACCGGTGGTCCGCGCGATCGGGCCGAGCGGCCTGCAGTTCTGGATGATCACCCGCTACGCGGACGCGCGCGCCGCGCTCAACGACGCGCGAATGATCAAGGATGCCGATCGGATCCCGGGGTCCTTCACCCGCGACGGCGAGGCGCCCCAGGCGCGGGTCGTCACAGAGTCGCTGGTGCGGCACATGCTCAACGCCGACCCGCCGGACCACACCAGGTTGCGCAAGCTGGTCGGGAAGGCCTTCACCATGCGGGCGATCGCCCGGCTGCGTCCGCGGATCGAGGAGATCGCCACCGAACTCGCCGACGGTATGGACGCGGCGGGCCCCACGGTCGACCTGCTCGATCATTTCGCGTTCCCCCTGCCGATGACCGTGATCTGCGAGATCCTCGGCGTCCCGCAGGATCGCCGCGACGAGTTCCGGACGTGGTCGAACACGTTGCTCTCCGGTGGCCCCGACCACGAGCGCGCCGGCGCCGCACGCGCCATGTCGACATTTTTCGCCGAGCTGATCGACGACAAGTCCGCTCACCCCGGCGAGGACATGCTCTCCGATATCGTGCGGGCAGCCGAGGACGGTGACTCGCTCAGCCGCTCCGAAACGATGGCGATGGCGTTTCTGCTGCTCGTGGCGGGCCACGAGACGACGGTCAACCTGATCGGCAACGGGATGCTCGCACTGCTGCGCAACCCGGAACAGCGCTCCCGACTGCACAGCGACCCGGATCTGGTGCCGAACGCGGTGGAGGAATTCCTCCGCTACGACGGTCCGGTCAATCTGGCGACCATCCGGTTCACCACGGAACCGGTCGAGTTCTCCGGCACCACCATCCCGGCCGGCCAGTTCGTGCTCGTATCGCTGATCGGCGCGAACCGCGATCCCGAACGCTACGCCGACGCCGACCGCCTCGATATCGAGCGGGACGCGTCCGGCCACCTCGCCTTCGGCTACGGCATCCACCACTGTCTCGGGGCGCCGCTGGCTCGGCTGGAGGGCGAGATCGCCTTTCGCACACTGCTGGCGCGGTTTCCCGCCATGGCGCTCGACGACGAGCCCGGCCCACACCGCGAGAGCACACTGATCCACGGCCTGACCCGGCTGCCGGTCCGGCTCTGACCGGTCACTCACCCACCGAAGCGAGCCGCCAGCGCATCACGCTGCCTCCGCACGAAGCCGGCGTCCACCACCGCGCCGTGACCGGGCACGTACAGCGCGTCCGGCCCACCCAGCTCGAGCAACCGGTCGAGCGCGGCGGGCCAGCGCGACGGTACCGCGTCGGGCCCGGCCTGCGGCTCCCCCGATTCCTCGACGAGGTCGCCGCAGAACATCACGGTGGGATCACCGGACACGACGACCGCGAGGTCGTGCCCGGTATGCCCCGGCCCGATATGGACCAACGAGATTTCGCGGCCGGCGCTCGGCTGCAGCGTGGTCACCTCCCGGACGTACTCCTGGGGCGGCGCCAAGGCGTCCGCGGCCTGCTGAGCAGCGGTCGCGTCGAGACCGTTGCGGACCGCGTCGTCGCGCGACTCGTCGCGCCCGTCCCGGTACGCCCACTGCGCGCCGTCCGCGGCGAAGACCGGGGCGGGCGCGAACGCCGCCGCGCCGAACACATGGTCGAAGTGATGATGGGTGAGCGCGACGGCAGTGATATCGCGGCCCGCCAGCGCCTGTGCCTGCGCCCGCAGCCGCGCCCCCTCACCGAGACTCGACCCGGCGTCGACCAGCAGCGCGAAATCATCCCCGATGATCAAGCCGACCGTACAGTCCCACACCGGCAACCGGCACCGGCCCACTCCGTCCGCGAGCCGCTCCCAGCCCAACTCTTCCCACCGCACCGTCATACCGAAACGCTAGCGGCGCTCCGGAGTCCGATCGCCGCCGGCAGCGACCGGACCGCGTTTCACGGCGCGATATGCCGTCCCCGATCCACCGCGGAGCGCGCCACTTACACTCGAAACCATGAGTAGCTGGGTGCTTCCCGCATTTCTGGGACTGGGACTCGCGGCCGCGTGCGGATTCCGGGCTTTCCTGCCATTGCTCATCCTCAGCGCCGCCGCGCATTTCGGGGTGCTCGGTCTGCACCTCAACGAATCCTTCGCCTGGATCGGCTCCACCGGAGCCCTTCTCGCACTGTCGATCGCGGCCGCTGCCGAGATGTTGGGCGACCTGATCCCGTTCATCGACAACGCCTTGTCGATCATCGGCAACGTCAGCGGTCCGATCGCGGGGGCGATAGCGGCCGGGTCGGTGTTCGAGGCGGCAGACCCGGCCACCGCCGCGATCGCGGGAATCATCGTCGGCGCCCCTACTGCCCTCACCTTCAGCGCGACCCAGACCGGTGTCCGCGCGGCCAGTACCGCCACCACGGGCGGCCTCGCGAACCCGGTGGTCTCGGTCGTCGAGGACGTATTGGCGTTCGTCCTGGTCGCGTTGGCGATCGTGCTCCCGCTTCTTGTTCCGGTCGCACTGGGCGCGCTGCTGTTCATCGCGTGGCGCGCGGTGCGCAGATTCCGCCGCCGTGCCCGATCTACGCGGGCCGCGGCGACGCCGTTCGCACGATCCGGGTAGATCCGTGCTCACCGACGCGCCGATCCGGAAGCCTCGGTGGAGGTCCGCCGATCCGGCGGCAGCTCAGGGAGTGAGGACGATCCGCCCGAACACGCTGCCCAGATCCATCCGGCGGTGCGCTTCGGCCGCCAGTTCCAGGGGCAGGACCTCGTGGACGACGGCGTGCAGTTCGCCGCGCGCCGCGGCCGCGAAATGCTCGGCCCGAACCGCGTCCCGGGCCGGAACCGGGACCGTGTCAAGGCTGAAGGTGGCGAACGAGCGGGACTGCTGGAACGCACCGATGAGTCGCATGCCGAAATCCGCCGGCGGAAGACCGGCCACCACACCGACGACGACCATGCGTCCGTTCGGCGCGAGCCGGTCGACGAACGCGGGCATCTCCGCCCCGCCGACGATATCGATGATCACGTCGAACGATATCGGCGCTGCCGGATCACCCGCTCCGGCCCGGTCGAGCACATGCGTCGCCCCGAGGTCACGGAGTCGTCTGCCGCGTTCCGGCGACGATGTCGTGACCGCGACCGCGCTCGCCCCGCCGCGCGCGGCGAGCTCCACCGTGGCGATGCCGATGCTGCCCGCCGCACCGCGCACGAGCACGGACTCACCGGGTAGGAAATGTGCGTGGGCGAGCGCGAAATGCGCGACGGGAGCGGAGCTCCCGAGCGTCACCGCGTCGATCGAGGACAGAGCGGCCGGGAGTGCGACGATATCGGCGATCGGGGCCACCGCCCGCTCGACGTAGCCGCCACTGGTACCGGTGAACGCCCACACTCGCCGACCCGCCCACGACTCGTCGACGCCGGCGCCGACCGCTGTCACCACGCCGGCGACCTCGCTGCCGGGGACCATCCCCTCGGTGAACCCGTACCCGCCGAGTGTCCCGCGACGGATTACGGCGTCGACGCCGCCGACGCCGATCGCCTCGGTCTCGATGACCACCTGGCCGGAGGCCGGCGCCGGAGGCGGCGCCTCGATCACGGCCATGCCGCTCGGGTCACCGAATCGCTGGATCGCCACTGCTCGCACCGTCGTCTCCCTCTCGAACCTCGTCGGTCGCGTACCGTGGCGACAGTAACGGACGCCCCCGTCCACTTTCGCGAAGTGAGAACCATGACCGACCGATTGCCTCAAATGCTCCGCGCCGATGCGCGGGACAACCGCGAGCGAGTCCTCGAGGTCGCGCGAACGCTCTTCTCCGAAAAGGGGATCGATGTGACGATGCGCGAGATCGCTCGCCGTGCCGAAGTCGGGCCCGCCACGCTCTATCGACGGTTCCCGACGAAGCAGATGCTGATCGACGCGGCGTTCGCGGACGAACTGCGCCTGTGCCGGGAGATCGTGGACGACGGCTGCGCCGACCCCGACCCATGGCGCGGGTTCTGCTCGGTCATCGAACGGATCAGCGTGCTCAACGGCCGGAACCAGGGCTTCGTGGACGCGTTCGGCGCCGCGAACCCGGAACTCGGCAGTTTCGCCGAACACCGCGGCGCGCTGCTGCGCAAACTGGCGGACCTGGCCGGGCGCGCCAAGGCCGCTGGGCTGCGCCGCGACTTCGTCATCGACGACCTCGTACTCGTCCTGATGGCGGGGCGCGGGTTGTCATCGGCCCCGCCTTCCGGCCGGGAGGCGGCCGCCCGGCGGTTCGCCGCCCTCGCCATCGACGCCTTCCGGGATTCGCCCGCCAACGCGGATCTGCCCCGCCCCGCGCGACTCGTCGCCGGCGTGGTGCGTCCCACGGCCGTTTAGGGTCGGTGCCATGCCCACTCCGGATTTCATCCGCCACCTCCGTGCCACCGTCGGACAGCAGTTGCTGTGGCTGCCGGGCGTCAGCGCCGTCGTCTTGGACGACGAGAAACGGATCCTGCTCCAGCACCGGGTGGACGACCGGAGGTGGGCGCTGATCTCCGGCATCCTGGATCCGGGCGAACAGCCCGCCGCCGCCGTCGTGCGGGAGGTGAACGAGGAGACGGGCGTCGAGTGCGTAGTCGAGCGGCTGCTCGCGGTGCACTCCGAGCAGCCGATGACCTACTCCAACGGCGACGTCTGCCAGTTCATGAACCTCTGCTTCCAGGCGCGCGCCGTGGGCGGCACGGCCCGCGTGAACGACGACGAGTCCCTGGAGGTCGGCTGGTTCACGCCGGACGCGCTGCCCGAGGACATGGCCGATCACCATATGCTCCGGATCGAGCAGGCCCTGGCCGACGAACCCACCTGGTTCGCGACAACGAGTGCCGACTGAGGCGGTGGTACGCGGCGGGCATTTGTCCGGTGCCCGGTCAGCCGACCGGCAGCGCGCTGAGGATCGGGAGGAAACCCCAGTCCATGACGCGTCGGGCGTCGGCTGTCGCGGCGGCCAGGTCGTCGGGTGAGCTGTTCAGGACCACACCGATCAGCCGCTGTCCGCCCCGGGAGGCTTCGAAGAGCAGGCAGACCCCGGCGGCGTCCGTGGATCCGGTCTTGATTCCCGTGGTGCCCGCATACTCACGGAGTAGCCCGTTGGTGGTTTCCCAGACGTGGTCCCGGTTCGCGGGACCGGCCGGCTGGTGGAAGGTCGGCGATTTGACGATCTCTCGGAAAACCGGCTGGGCCATCGCGTGCCGGCCCAGCCTCACCAATTCCGCGGGTGTGGAGTACGTGGCGTAATCGTCCGGAACGGGGAGGCCGCTGGCGTCGCTGAAATGAGTATTCGGCATGCCCAGTCGCTGCGCGGTGGCGTTCATCCGGGCGATGAAGGCGTCCTGGCCGGGCCCGTAGGCCTCGGCCAGGGCGTAGGCGGCGTCACAGCCGGAGGGGAGCATCATCGCGTACAGCAATTGGCGCGCGGTGAGCACCTCGCCGGGAGCCAGGTCGGCGGTGCTCCCGCCGTAGGCGGCGGCATAGTCGACGGCCGCCCGCGACACCGTGATCGGGCGCTCGAGATCGCCCGACTCGAGCACCACCACCGCCGTCATGACCTTGGTGATACTGGCGATCGGGACACGGGTGTCCGGCTGGCGTGACCACATGATCACCCCGGTATTGGCCTCCGCGAGCGCCGCCGCGGGCGCCCGCACTCCGTCCGGTTGCAGACTCAGCGGAAACGGGAGCTGAGCGTGTGCGACGCCCGGGAACGGGGCGGCCACGGCGGTGGGAGCGAATACGACGAGTAGTCCGGTCACGGCGGCCAGCAGTACACGGGCATAGGTTCGCATCGCCATATTGTGTCGGCCGACCTCGTCGAACAGTGGGATTTCCGACCGGGGGCGTGGCCGCTTCCTTGCTGGTCAGGATGGTATCCGGCCGCTGGGCACCGAGGTAGGGCGTACGCACGGGGCACGAACTCGACACCGGGAGCCCGAACTCACCGCGGGGTGGGCCGGTGCGCCATCCAGCGTGACGTGCTGGGCAGAAAAGCCAGGACCAGCATCACCACCGTGAACGCGGTGCCCACGATGCCGAGTGCGGAAGGCACGATCTGCGGCGCGGCCGAGTCACTGGTGGTGGCACCGCTGAGGGCGGTATTCACGATGATCGAAAAGAGCAGGGAGCCTGCCCCGCCCACTCCGAGTAAGGCGAGCCCGGCCATTTTTCGGAGCAGTACGAGGATCCCGCCGATGAGCAGCACCAGTGCGAATATCGATGCCACGACCAGCAGGAGCTGGATCCTGCGCCAGACGCCGGTCGGATCGTAGTAGGGGTCGGTATCGATGAGCGGAATCGCCAGCATCCCCAGCAGGCCGCGAAATCCTCCGATGATCGCGAGCACCGCGGCGATGACCGCAGTAGCGGCCGAAGGCGCCGGGGCCGGCCGCGGATACGGTGGCGCGAGTGTCGGATCCCATGTCCATGGTCCCTGACCTTGCGCGGCGACGCCGGGGGCCGCGTGAACGGGAGCCGCCGGCGGCCGGTACGGCGGAGGCCCGCTTGATCGGCGTTGCCGCTGCTGCCGGGTTCTACGGAAGTAGGCGCGCGCGGCCGGCGTAGCCTGCAACACCACTGTCGCTGTCGACAGCAGCAAGACCGCGACGGCGACAATGCGGCTCGAGACCGCGAACCACGCGACCGAACTGAAAGCCCCGGCGCCGAGAAGCCCCAGGATGAATCCGATCGCCGATCCTGTTATGGCCCAGGCCAGTACGCGGGCCGAGGGCACGCCGCGACCGGACAGCACAGCAAGCCACACACAGAGGGCGCTGTACGCGATCGCCACCACTACGAACGCCACCAGCCCTGCTGCCGCCGCGCGTCCGGCGGCGCTGTCACCGGCGCGTTCGCTGTGCAGAGCGCTGGCCTCGTGCATCGCGAACAACGCGCCGATCGCGCTGACGAGGGCACCCGCGGCCGCCCCCGCGTACAGGTAGCCCGCCACCCATACCGCCGTCGGCTGCCGTACACCCACCGTTGTCATAGGTTCGGCTTTCGCAGCGAATTCCGCGCGCGGCGTCGCCACACCAGTAACGCGCCCGCGGCGAGCCAGACGGCCACCGGCAGTAGGGTGACCGGGTAGAACCAGGGGTTGGCGGTCGCCGACGTGGGTCTGCTGAACGCGGCCGTCGGCGGCTGCGAGGTGGTCAGGCCACCCAGCCAGACTTCGCTGTCCCCACCGACCGGACCATAGCGGGCGTTACCGGCGGACGGTGCCATCGACGGGTGTTCCCGGGCGAATTCGTCGGTGCCGATCCCGTGTCGATCGATTCGGGTGAAGTCGACGCCGCCGTACACGAAGGTGGTGGTGTACAGGATGTCACCACTGGTGGTCGTGTGGGTGATGTTGAACTCGCCGTTCTTGTACGACTCGACGTAGCGGTCGAAGACCTCTCGCGGTGTCCACGGCTCCCGGGATCGCCACGGGCCGATATCGCCCGAATCGATCAGGTCGGAGTACGCGGTTTCCTTCGTCTCGCTACGATCGCGGAACCATTCGGCGGCGACCCGGCTGGCGTAGACCCGGCGCAGGTCGGCGTATTCGGGTGAATGGTTGATCGCATCCTGGACCTGGGGCAGGACCATCGTGCGGTATACCGACTCGTTGTGCCGAGTGGTGGCCTCGTCCTGCCCGGGGCAACCGCCGATGCCGCCGACTCCCTCGGTTGCTATGACGTCCGACTCCATCTTGACCTCGAGTGGGGCGTCGAGGATGTAGAGCTCGTTGCCCGCGTCCCGGACTGTCGCCGTATCGGGAACTATCCACTGGCGCATGGTTACGCACTTCGTGTCGCCACGAAGGGCCGTCCAATAATTCTGGCCACCCGGTGTGTCCGGGTGGATGAAACGGGCGACCAGCTTTTTCATACTCAGATCGGCCTCGAGCAGTACCCGGCCCGCGTCGGTCCGGCCGAATTCGGAGTCGATTATCCGGTCGGGCTCGTCCGGATTCAGGTTCACGGTGAAGGCGGACGGCGGCAGCGCCAGCCAGACGAAGAACGAATCCGAGGCGAGCTGCGCGGCACGGCGCCCACCGAAGGACTGCTGGTCCGCGGTGGGCAGCGTATCGGCCTGGAACGCGTACTGCGCGCTCGAACCGTTGTGATAGGTATCGGAGACGTAGCGCAGTTCCAGGGTGGCGAAGTCCACCCCTCCCAGATCATCGGCGACAGCGGCGTCCGGAGCGGCGGCCCGCCCGGGTTCCGCCGCGTATTCGTCGCTGATCCGGCGATCGAGCTCGTCGTTCTCCACGGCCTCGGCCGGCGACCCCGGCGAATTCGTGACGGCCGCGCCCAGCCCGCCCGGCATTCCGTATTGACCGGGCATCACGAGGGGGGCAGTCGCGGACGGCACGCCGACGCCGGCCGGAGCACCGGCAGGAGACGCCGTCGCTCCCCCACTCGGCGGCGGTCCCCACTCCGGCCGCGGCGGGGCGTGCGCGTCCTCGGGAACGGGAATCGGCACCGAGGTCGCCGGATAGTAGCGGGCCACCACGACCACCCGGTTGAGCGGACGGCCCGGCGCCAGTCCGGAATTCTCGGGTAGCGCCCTGTTGACCTTGTCGATGAGGTCCAGCGCTTTTTTCGACGGCGGCTTGGCGAACAGGTACTGGAAGACCTTGCCCTTCGCCTGGGCGATGGTGACGAACCCGTTCAACTGCCCGACGCGGAGGTTGTTGGTGAACTTGAGCTCGAAGGCGTCGACTTCCGTGTCGGCGTACATGTCCGGCTTCTCGTCGGCGCCCGAACCGGGAACGGGCTGCCCGAACTGCCAGTGGCTTCCGCTGAACAGCGACTCCCGCCCGCGCAGAAACGGCTCGAACGCCCATCCGGCGTGACGGTTGTTGGTGATGTTGACATACCGCGCGCGGTATTTCTCGAAGGAGCTCTTCCCGCCCTCCGCCTGATAGGCCTTCCAGCGTGCGTAGAAGTGCGCCGGACTTCCGGCCGTGTAGGCCTGGGGTTTGTCCAGGGAGTCGAGGTATCGCTGAAAGGCACGGAATTCGGCGGGGGACTGCCGGCGGTCCGGGGGCGCCGGGAGCCGCAGGACGTCGTCCGCGGACGGGAAAGTGAACGTCGGCGCAGTATTCTGCGCGGGCAGCGGTGCGGCGGGGTCGAATCCGAGCAGGTGCTTCGGTCCCGCTACGGAGCTCGCGGGCACCGAACTCGGCTGTGCCACGCCGAATGGTGTCGATACCAGGCCCAAGAGCGCGCCGGCCATGGCGATGACGAGGACTCGGTGAAAATACGACGCTCGCCGGGCCGGTTTCGCCAGAGGATCGATCACGGCAACGGCCTCCTCCCCCATGAGCCGGTTCCGAAACCTCGCTCAGTATAGGCCGTTTCGCATCACTGCGTCACCCGCTGCTGCGAGAATGCCTGGCGCGCAACGTCCCTCGCCGTCCGGTCGCGACGAATTCGTCGATGGCCAGAATCGGCATCACGATGTCGCCGTCCCGGCCGGCCTGCTGCACGTAGGGATCGCCGGCGTAGACGTTGTCGGGAGCCGCCGGGTCCTCGCTCCGATAGACCCACACCCCGCCCCTGATCCGGCGCACTGTCTCCCCGAAGTACCACACCGCACCGTCGACCAGCTCGCGATGTTCCGGCGCGTACAGGTCCCGGGACGTCGGCGTGTAGCGCGCCAGCAGGCCTTCCAGCGCATCCAGCGAAGCCGGCCCGAAATCCCAGTCGGAGCCGGTGCCGAAGGTGGCGCGCCACCGGCCGAACCCGGCCCTGCGCCCGGACACCCAGGTATCGATGTGCCGGGCGTCGGATTCGGTCATTTCGAAGGGGTCGACGCCCGGGGTGTGTTTCTTGCTGGGTGCCCACATCGGGTCGGCGGCCCGCACACGCGTGACAGCCTGCTCCCACTCGGAGAACACCGTCGCGAAGACCCGCTCGGTTCGTTCGCCGATAGCCCGGCCGACCGTCCGGCGTGGGTACGCCTCGCCGAGTCCGAGCGCGTTGTCGGCGTGCACAACCGGTTCGCTCCCGCGCCAGCCCCATTCGCCACCGGCCAGCCGGAGCAGCACCTCACCGAGATATCCGGCGGCCCCGTCGGCGAGATCACGCCGTGCCGGATCGTCGATCTCCTCGGGTTCGCCGAAGTACTCGAGAAGCCGGGCCTCCAGGGCGCCCAGCGACCCGGCGGAGAAATCCAGGCGGAATCCGCCCTGCTCCTCGAGTTCCTCCAGCCCCAGCAGGTTGAGGCTGATTCCGTCCACCCAGTCGGTGAGGCGCTGATCGGTCACGGGGTCTCCTGATCGGTCTGCCGGTGTCGGACCCGAATGACGCCCGAACCCCTGCGGACCGCCCAGGGAAGGAACCGGGACCCGCGTACCGACGCGGATCGCGGGTACGCCGTACTCACCGTAGCCAACTCGACAGAACGCACACCAGCGACGCGGGCGGCACCCGCACCGGTTCGGTGTTCCAGGGCGTCCTGCATACCCGTCGAATGCAACGAGGTGGAGGCACGCGCGGAAACCGAGCCGGGACCGTCCTCAGCGTCGTACGGGTTCGTCGATCAGTTCGGAGGGCGCCTCCCCCGACGCGAACGCGGCGACCGCGGCCAACTCTTCGCCGACCGATTCGCGGCTCTCGTCGCCGCCGTCCCCGGCCGGCTTCCCCTTCCCGCCTTCGTCGGTGAGGAACGAGAAGATCGCACCGAGCACACAGCAGACGAGCGCGAAGGTGAAGGCGGCGGTGAGGCCGTCGGCGAACGGGTCGCTGATCAAATGGGGGAAGAACTCCAGCCCGGTCAGGTGATCGACGCTGGACTGCGACAACCCTTGCAGCGCATCGCCACCGACCTGCTGGATGGGGTTGTAGCCGAGGAACGCCGCGAACAGGATGCCGACCGTCGGCAGCTGGGCGATCCCCTGGGCGGGCGCTTCCGGCATACCGCCCGCGGTCAATCCGTCGAACATCGCGGCCGGCAGATGCGCACTCAGACCGGCGATCATCAGCGAGAAGAACAGCCCGATCGAGAGCACCATCGCCGCGTTCTGGAAGGTCGTCATCATGCCGGCGCCCGACCCGCGGGAGGTGGCCGGCAGTGAGTTCATCACCAGGGCGCGGTTCGGCGAGGAGAACAAACCCATGCCGATGCCGTTGATGAGCAGGATCACCGCGAACACCCAGTAGGTGAAGTCGACCGGGATGGCGATCAGGGCGCCGAAGGTCCCTGCCGTGATGAGCATTCCGATGGTCGTGAACCATCTCGTGCCGAACCGGTCCGACAATGCGCCGGAGAGCGGGGCGCTGAGCAAGAATCCGATCGTCATGGGCACCATGTAGATACCTGCCCACAGCGGGGTGCGGGAGTAGTCGTAGCCGTGCTGGGGCAACCAGATGCCCTGCAACCAGATGATCAGGATGAACTGCAGGCCGCCGCGGCCGATCGACCCCATCAAGTTGGCCGCGTTGCCGAACGCGAACGAGCGGTTCTTGAACAACGACAATTCGAAGAGCGGGCTCTCGACCTTCGTCTCGATGTAGGCGAACACGCCCAGCACGATGAGACCGCCGATGATCGCGGTCAGCACCCACGGGTTGGTCCACCCCATGTTCGAGCTGCCGTAGGGCTGGATGCCGTAGGTGATGCCGACCAGGATCGCGATCAGGCCGACCGCGAATGTCAGGTTGCCCCACCAGTCCATCTTCGCCTTCGTGCGGACCCCGGTGTCGCGGAGTTTCAGATACGCCCAGACGGTGCCGACGACCCCGAACGGGACCGACACGAGGAAGATGTAGTGCCACTGGATCGGCGCCAGCACACCGCCGACCAGCAGGCCCAGGAACGAGCCCGCGATGGCGGCGACACCGTTGATCCCCATGGCGAGTCCGCGCTGGTGGGCGGGAAACGCGTCGGTGAGGATGGCGGAGCTGTTCGCCATGAGGAAGGCGCCGCCGACACCCTGGACGACCCGCCAGGCGATCAGCCAGATCGCCGCTTCGGAACCGTCGAACCAGGTGATCGCCAGGAAGATGGAGGAGATCGTGAAGATGGCGAAGCCCATGTTGTACATGCGGGCTCGGCCGAACATGTCACCGAGGCGACCGAAGCTGACCACGAGCACGGCGGTGACGACCAGGAACCCCATCATCATCCACAGCAGGTAGCTGGTGTTCCCGGACTCCAGGGGATTGAGGTCGATCCCCTTGAAGATATCGGGCAGTGCGATCAGCACGATGGACGAGTTGATCGTGGCGATCAGCATGCCGAGGGTGGTGTTGGAGAGCGCGATCCACTTGTAGTGCGGTCCCAGGTCGGCGGAATCCGCAGTGGATGCTCGGGTGGCGAGCGAGGTCATGGGTGGTTCCTTCGAGCAGGTAGTGCAGACAATGGCTACGATGCGCGACGCCATTGTCGGCACGTATCGGGCGAGCTAGGTCGTCCCGAGTGCGTCGGCGAGGATGGTGAGTCCCCGGCTGACCGTGACCCGGTCGTCCGGGTCGAGACCGTCGATGGCCTCGGCGAGCAACTGCGCTTTCTCGGTCCGGGCATTGGCGATCAATTCGATCCCGACCGGTGTCGGAATCAGCAGGCGGGCGCGCCCGTCGTCGGGGTCGGGGGTGCGCTCGATGCACCCCTGATCCTCGAGGACTGCCACGATGCGCGACATCGTCGGCGCGGAGACCGATTCCCGCTCGGCGAGGGCGGACAACCGGATCGGGGCGTGATTGATGATCGTCCACAGCGCCGCGGCCACGCCCGCGCTGAGTTTCCGGCTCGGACCGCGGGTACGCAGCGTTCGGTTGATCCGGGTGAGCAGGTGATACAGGGTCGCGACATCGTCCGGGGCGCCCGGCTCGTCAGTTGTGGAGATGCTCTGCATCGCGCCCATCTTTCATCTTTTCGATCGCAAGTGAAAATTATTCGTGCAGGTAGATTAGTTGTTTACTGCGAACTAAGTAAATCGTACGCGATCGCGACCGTCACCCCCGAACGGAATTCGACGCCGGATCGGCGCGGGTTCGGTGCGCCTGCCCGACCTCACGGACGGCGGCAGCGGACAGCCGACCTGGAGAAATACAGGGACTACCGACTCGGGACCGGGAGGCGGCGGGAGCCCCGGCGGGGGGTGACAAAGGTCTCCCCGCTGACCGGCCGTCCCCCGCGAGGGCGCGCTCGGCCGTGCGCCACGCGTGGGACCGAAACCCGGTCGCCCGGCCCCGAGGGCGGTGGGTGTCGACCCTCGGAGCGGAGGCCTCAGACTGGTCGGTGATGAAACTGCCCGAGCTTCCCGATCTACCGGTCCGTGGCGTTCTCGATCGCCTCGTCGAGACCCTGGCCGAACACGGGACCACCGTGCTGGTCGCCCCAGCGGGCACCGGGAAGACGACTCTGGTGCCGTTGGCGCTGGCGGCCGGTGTCGCGGGGCGGGTGCTCGTGGCCGAGCCGCGGCGATTGGCGGCTCGCGCGGCTGCCGCACGGATGGCCGCGCTGCTGGGCGAGTCGGTGGGCGCGACCGTGGGCTACGCAGTCCGGGGAGATCGGCGAGTGAGCCGGGAAACCAGGGTCGAGGTCGTCACGTCGGGGTTGCTGGTACGACGGCTCCAGGCCGACCCCGAGTTGGCGGGTGTCGACGTCGTGCTGCTCGACGAGTGTCACGAGCGGCACCTCGACGCGGATCTGCTGTTGACGTTGCTACTCGATGCTCGGGCCGGACTGCGGCCGGACCTGCGGGTGCTCGCCACATCGGCGACTGTCGCCGCTGAACGCCTTGCCACGCTCCTGGGCGGGAACCACACCGCGCCGGTGATCGAGGTCCAGGGCCGGACCTATCCGGTGGACACGACATACGTCGCATCGTTGCCACGGGAACGGGTCGAAGCGCAGGTGGCGCGCGCCACCCGGGCCGCACTCGCCGCAACCGCGGGCGACGTGCTGGTGTTCCTGCCCGGGGCAGCCGAAATCCGCCGGACGACAGCGCTTCTGACCGACCTGGACAACGTGGATGTCGTTCCGTTGCACGGCAGACTCTCCGCCACGGGGCAGGATGCGGCGTTACGGCCCGGGCCGCGGCGGCGCGTGGTGTTGTCCACGGCCGTGGCGGAATCGAGTTTGACGGTGCCCGGGGTACGGGCCGTGGTGGATTCGGGGCTCGCCCGGGTCCCCCGCATCGATCGGGCGCGCGGGCTGTCCGGGCTCGCGACGGTCCGAGTCTCGGCGGCAGTGGCCGAGCAGCGGGCCGGGCGGGCCGGACGTGAGGGTCCGGGGCGGGTGTGGCGCTGCTGGCCCGAATACGAGCACGCCACGCTGCCCGCCTATCCGGAGCCGGAGATCCGGACGGCGGACCTGACGCGGTTGGCGTTGGAGCTGGCGTGCTGGGGCACGGCCGACGGGCAGGGTCTGGCGTGGTGGGATGTTCCGCCGCCCAGCGGGTTGGCGGCCGGCCGGGATGTACTGCACGCGTTGGGGGCTGTGCGCGGAGACGGTGAGGTGACCGACCGTGGGCGGCGCATGGCCCGGATCGGGCTGCATCCGCGACTGGCGCGCGCGTTGCTCGACGGGGCGGCCGAGGTCGGTGCGCGGGCGGCCGCGGAAGTGGTCACCGTCCTCGACGACGACAGCCATACGTCCGGTGTCGATCTCGCGGCCGGTCTGCGGGTGCTGCGGCGCGAGCGGCCGGTGCGCTGGCGACGCGAGGTCGAGCGACTGGCGCGGCTGGTCGAGGGGCCGGACGGAGTCGACGATCCGGCTTACGTTGTCGCGCTGGCTCATCCGGAGCGGCTCGCCCGACGGCGCGGCCCGGATTCGACGAGCTATCTCATGGTGGGCGGCACGGCCGTGACACTGCCGCCCGGTTCCGGAACAGGTGATCCGGAGTGGCTCGCGATCGGCGTGGCGACACGTGATCCCGGTCGTTCCGAGGGGTACATACGGTTGGCCGCGGTCGCCGATGAACGACTCGCCCGCCGTGCCGCTGCCAGCCTGCTGACCGTCGTCGACGAAATAGATTGGGTCGACGGCGATGTGGTCGCCCGGCGAATCGAGCGACTCGGTGCGATCACACTTTCGGAGAAACCGATTCGCGACCCCGATCGCCGGTTGCTCGGCGCGGCGGTGCGCCGCGGACTGAACTCCGCCGGTCTCGGCCTGCTGTCCTGGACTCCCGAGGCAGTCGCCTTACGCCAGCGCCTCGATTTCCTGCACCGCACCCTCGGCGCCCCCTGGCCGCCGGTCGACGACGAATCCCTACTCGCCGCGGCCGACACCTGGCTCGGCCCCGAACTCGCCGCCGCCCGTCGCCGCGCCGACCTCGAACGGGTCGACGCCGGACACGCACTGCGCCGCCTACTGCCCTGGCCGGACGCCGCCCGGATGGACGAAGTGGCGCCGGAACGCCTGGAGGTTCCTTCCGGGAGCCGACCCCGCCTCGACTACTCCGCCGACCCGCCGGTGCTCGCTGTCAAAGTGCAGGAGATCTTCGGATGGACGGATGCGCCACGCCTGGCCCACGGCCGCGTCCCGATCGTGCTGCATCTGCTCTCACCGGCGCAGCGTCCGGTCGCGGTCACGGCGGATCTGGCATCCTTCTGGCACACCGGCTGGCCCCGGGTCCGCGCCGACCTGCGTGGCCGCTACCCCAAGCACGCGTGGCCGGAAGACCCCACCACCGTCCCCGCCCACCGGGGCACCGCGCGCAACGCCGGTCGCGACCTGCCGCGCTCACGCTGACCTGCGTCGCAGAACATCTGCCTGCGCCGCATAGCCACCGGCGAGACACCGCGACCGGGCAGTCACAGCGCCCGCGACTCCGCATACCGATTCGACCACCGTCGACCTTGCGATCCGGCCGCGTACCGTGGTCGATGCAGGTAGAGGCCCGGTCGCGTACCCGATGCCCCCGCTGCTGGGACCGGAACGACATCGAAAGGCCGAGATGGCGGCAGAAGAGGACAGGCGAGATCACCACGACCGACACGGGTCGGGCGACGAAGCGCGGATCGCCTTCATGATCCGTATGCGCGAGGATATGACCCGCTTCGTCATGGAGTACCAGTTCGCCGTGCGGGAACTGCTCACGAAGGTCACGATTCTGCGTGAGGAGTTCCTGCATCTGCACCACTACAACCCCATCGAGCACGTCACATCCCGAGTGAAGTCACCGACGAGCATCCTGCAGAAGGCAATACGGAAGAACATCCGACCCGACCTGCCCGCTCTCCGTGAACACATCACCGATATCGCGGGCGTCCGGATCACCTGCAGCTTCATCACCGACGCCTACCGTGTGCTCGACGCGCTCACCTCACAGGACGACGTTCGCGTCCGCACCGTCAAGGACTACATCGCGCACCCCAAGCCGAACGGCTACAAGAGCCTGCACGCCATACTTGAGATCCCCGTGTTCCTGTCCACCGGGCCGGTGAATGTGACCATCGAACTCCAGGTGCGAACCGTCGCCATGGACTTCTGGGCGACCCTCGAACACAAGATCTTCTACAAATACGACGGGCACGTGCCGCAGCACCTCATCGACGACCTGGCCGGCGCCGCCGCGACGGCCATGGAACTCGACCATCGGATGGAGCGGTTGCACACGGAGATACACGGGGCGGACGGCCGCACCCGCGGACCACAGTCGGATATCGACGACGGGGTCCTCGAGTATCTCTGGCAACTCGCCCGGGACACCCGGTCCTGACGTCGCCCGCAACATCCACAACAGCGTCAGCTCCGGTGTGGTCGTGCGACGACGTCGATGACCATCCCGGTGGCACGCAGCCGGTCCGTGAGCGCTTCACCCATTGCTGTTGCGGGAGTGAGGATTCCAGCACTCTCGGAGAGTCGGGCGCCGTCGAAGGCCAAGCACAGGCCGCTCTCGCCGAGCATCACCGCGGTGGCCTGATATCCGGGGTCCCCCTGCCCAGCGAAGGTTGCCAGGTATTCCGCGCCCGTAGAGGTGCGGGTGTGTGTCGTCATCCGGAACCACCCCTGGGCGCGTGCTTTCTCATCCGGTCCGGTACCCGGCGCGGGCAGCACCCGATCCAGCAGCCTGCGGCCCGGCGACGACCTCGACAGCACCGCGACCGTGCGCATTCCGGCGACGACACCGCCCGCGGCCGCGGCCGCGATCAACGGGGCCGCGGGCGAGGTCCCCGCGTCCATCACCTCTCGGTAGCGGAAGTTCGCACCATAGACCCACCCGAGCAGCCCGTTGCTGCGGCGCACGATCTTCGTATTGTGCGGTGCCATGACAAATGTGCCGACCCAGCCCCGCAAGCTCGGGGTGATGGCGGCCGCGCGCCCGAATGCGTGATCGGACTGGCGGCCGACGCGCGGTTCCCTCGATTTGTCCGGGCTCAGCGAATAGGGATCCGAGATCTGCATTTCCGCGGCGGGGTCCGCGGCGATGGTTTCCCACATGGCACGTGCGGAGTCGATGGTGCCGCCGCTGACACCACCTTTCACCGTCGCGACGAGGGTTGTGTCCTCGAGTTCACCGGCGCCGTCCGCGACGACAGCACGATACAGCTGGTAGACGCTCAGGTCCGAAGGAATCGAGTCGAAGCCGCAGGATGTCACGATCTTGGCCCCGGTGGCGACCGCCCGCGAGTGGTATCGGTCGATCACGTCCCTGGTGAATATCGATTCCCCGGTGAGGTCGGCGTAGTGCGTCCCGGCCTCCGCGCAGGCGGCCACCAGCGGTAGACCGTACCGTTGATAAGGACCGACGGTGGTGATCACGACCGCGGTCCGTGCCGCGAGGGTGTCGAGGGTGTCCTGATCCGCCGCGTCGGCCACGATCAGTCGCCAGTTCGCGGCGCCCGGTCCCAGGCTGTCGCGTAGTGCGCGCAGTTTCTCCGGTGAACGCCCGGCCAGCGCGATGCGCGCGGAATCTCCAGCGGCGCCGGCGAGGTACCGGGCGGTGGTTTCCCCGACGAACCCTGTTGCACCGAAGAGGGTGAGGTCGAACTCCCGACGCTCGGCCATGATTGCCTACTTTCTGTACCTACTGGACGCGGATTCGCTGCGGAGGTCGTTCCGGTGCGGAGTTCACGGTGTGGTCAGGGCGATGACCGGCCGCATGCGGGTGGCGCGGACCGTCGTCGACGACGTCGCGGCAAGGGCGATCGATAAACCGCCCACGACGATGGCGGGGTACATCCACCATGGACCGCCCGGAATCGGTGACCCGGTTTTGACGATGCTGTAGGGAGCGACGGTGGCTGCCGCCGCCATCGTGCCGAGAACGACTGCGATAGCGGCCGCGACCGCGCTTTCGACAACGACCATGCCCAGCACTTGATTCCGCGTCGAGGAGGTCAACTGGAGCAGGCCGAACTCCCTGCGGCGCTGCCAGGTCGCCGCGATCAGCGAGTTGCCGACCGCAATCGAGCAGAAGGCGATGATCATCGCGACGACAAGGTAGTTCGCTGCCGCGAACTGCGGGCCGATGTCATTCGGTGCACGACCGGCGATACTGTCCTCGGTGCTCTGCATGTAGAGAGTGCCGGCGGCGATGCCGACGAGCAGGGTCAGTGTGCCGACGACCGTGCTCGCGTCCGCGGCGCGGGCGTGCAGGTTACGCACGGCCAACCGACCTACGCTGCTCGGAATCAGGGGCGCGATCCGCCCAACCGCCGTGACGACGAGAGGGCTCAACAGCGCCAGGCCGACGGCGACTCCGATACACGCGGGCCCGGCTACCGCGGCGAGTAGCGGTCCGTCGGCTGTGCACAGCGTGGCCGCCCCGGAGCCGATGCCGATCAACACAAACGTCACGCCCACGATCGCCTTGAACCGCGACAACGCGCGGACCTCCGCACCCGATGCGCCGGCCAACGCCAGAACCGGGGCGACCGCCGCCGCGCGCCGCCCCGCGAGCACTGCCGCCGCCACCGCGGACAGCAACGAGACCGTCGCGCCCACAATGAGGGTCGTCGCGTTCACGGTAAACCCGATCGACGCATCGACCACGCCGACCGCGACCATTCGGCCGAGCAGGAATGCGCCCAGCGCGATTCCCGGCACGAGACCGACCACCACCGCGGGCAGCGCCACGGCAGTCGTCTCCACCAGCACCATCGCGCGCACCTGACGGGGCTCCGCTCCGATCAACCGGACCAGAGCCAGTTCCCTTCTGCGCTGCTGGATTCCGAGAGTGACCGTGGAAGCGATCCCGAACGCCACGACAACGACGGTCCAGCCACCCATGATCGCCGCCAGGATGGCCAACGATTCTCCGCTGTCCCCGGGGGCGGCCATACCGGTCTCGACCAGCGCGGCGAACGCCGTGAGCAACGCCGTTCCGGCCCCGATCACACACGCGGAAGCGATATACGCCGACACGCGCGCGGATACCGTGCGCAGAGCGAAACGCCACATCATCGGGCGCCGCCTCGCGCGGCGACGCCGTCGGTCAGCCGCGTCATCTGCGCGGCCACCTCGGCGGCGCTGGGGTGGGGGACTACGTCAGCCACTTGCCCGTCCGCGAAGAAGACGACGGCATCGGCCACGGCCGCGGCGACCGGGTCGTGGGTGACCATCACGATGGTTCGCCCCCAGCTGTCGACCGCCTCGCGCAGCAGAGTGAGCACTTCGGCGGCGGAACGGCTGTCCAGAGCACCGGTCGGCTCGTCGGCGAAGATCACGGCGGGAGCACTCAGCAGTGCTCGGGCGATCGCCACCCGCTGTTGCTGACCGCCCGAGAGCGCCGCCGGCCGCGTCTGCGCGTACTGCTCCAGGCCGAGCCGCGCCAAGATCTCACGCACCGCACCTTTCGGTATCGGCCGGGAGGCGAATTCCATGGGCAGCGTGACATTCTGTGCCACAGTCAGGGTCGGGACCAGGTTGTAGGACTGGAAGATGAAGCCGAACCGGTCGCGGCGGAGGCGGGACGATTCGGGCTCGCCGAGGGTCGTCAGTTCGGTTCCCTCGATCCGAACCGACCCCGATGTCGGCTGGTCCAACCCTGCCGCGCATTGCAGCAGCGTGCTCTTTCCCGAGCCGGACGGTCCCATCACCGCCGTGAACGTCCCCCGCGGGAATCCCAGGCTCACACCGTCGAGGACCCTGGCAGCGCCAGGGCCTTCCCCGTACACCTTCACCACCTGACGCAACTCCACGCTGTAGCGCGCGGGCGCAGCTGGCTGCGACCTATTCTGTGTGTACATCGTACGAGTCATAAATACACCGTACCCGAATGATCGGGAAGCCATAGAGTTCGACAGATATTCCCCTTTTAAACTGCACTTTCATGGATGGAATCCATTAATTTTCGACACACATCACCTTTTCCGGGTAGGCTTTCGTCACCGAACCGCCATCGTGACGAAAAGAGGTCCGGATGCCCACCTGTCAAATTTGCGGCCGCGAACTGCCCCCCGGAGTCCGCGGCCGACCCGCGAAGTACTGCTCCCGCGCATGCCGGGCGCGCGCGTACCGGGAGCGTGTCGCGGAGAAACAGCGAAGAGCCACCGAACCCACGGAGGCTCCGGGCGCCGCGCTCTCCGTTGATCGCATCGTGCGGGCCGGGATCGATCTGATCGACCGCGAAGGCGGCGCCGGCCCTTCTATGCGCCGCACCGCCGCCGAACTCGGCGTCGGCGTGATGTCGCTCTACCGCTACGTTTCCGGGAAAGAGGAGCTCGGGCGACTCATGATCGACGTGGTCTTCGGCGAGCATCCATTACCGGAACCCGGCCCGCCGGGCTGGCGCGCCAAACTGGAACTCTCCGCCCGCAACGAATGGCAGATCTATCGCGAACACCCTTGGGTCCCGCAGCTTTTCGCACTGACGACCCGGCCTCCGATCGCCCCGCAACTGATGTCGTACACCGACTGGCGGATCCGCGCTGTCGACAACCTCGGCCTCGAATTCCCCACCATGGTCCGGATCGCGATCATGGTTTCCACCCATACACAGAGCTCCGCCTATCCACTGGCGGTGGAGCAGTTCGCGCACGACACCCGCGAGGAGTGGCTCGGCGCGCGGAGCGGAAGAATCCAGGAAGCGTTCACCTCGGGCGCGCTGCCGATGATCGCGCGGTTCGGCGCCGACGCCATCGAAGCCTCACAGCCGCACAGCATCTTCGAGTTCGGGCTACGGTGCCTACTCGACGGGGTCGAGAAAATCATCTCCTCCCGAGATGCCGGCTGAGGCCGAGCTCGCAGGCGGATGACCGGGAAGCCGGTGCTACGGCCGACCGCGGCCCCGCACCCGGGTACCCGCCCTGAACCCCGCCTGTCCACGAATGACGGCCGCCCCGATTCACGGGCCCACCAGCGCCGATCCGATCCGGCATCCTCCCATTTCGAGCCGGTGTCGAACCGCTTTGGGCCACACCGTATTACATCCACCCCTACCGTAGGGTCCTACCGTGTGCCGAGTATCCGATCGGAATCTCTCGGCACACGTCACGCACTACTATGGAGACCCGTTTTGACGACCACACCACACACCACCCCCGGCGCCCGCCTCGTCAACAGTTCGCCTTTCACCGAGGCCGGCCCGCGGTTCCCGCTGTACGAACCCGAGTTCGCCGCGGACCCCCAGTCGGTGTTCGCGAGGATGCGCCGCGAACATCGGGCGATGGTGCCCGTCGAGCTGGCCCCCGGCGTCCCCGCGACCTTGGTGATCGAGCACAGCACCGCGGTACGCATCCTCAATGATCACGAACATTTCCCGGGAGACCCGCGCACGTGGCAGCAGGGCGTCGCCGCCGACTGCCCGGTCCTGCCGGTCATGGAGTGGCGGCCGATCCCCGGACGCAGCACCGGGACGGACTTCCAGCGCTACCGGGCGGCCCAGCTCACCACACTGGCCGATGTGGACCTGCACTGGCTACGCGCGACCGTGGAAAAGCTGTCCGTGCAGTTGATCGGGTCTTTCTGTGAGGCAGGGACCGCCGATCTCCTCCTCCAGTACACGTTCCCGCTCATATTCGGCGTCTGCAACGCACTCCTGGGCTGCCCGCCGGAGATCGGACAGCGGGTTGCCGACGGCATGGCCGCCATGCTCGAAGGTGTCGACGCCGACACCGGCAACCAGATGCTTCATTCCGCCCTGGCAGAACTGACCGCGTCCAAACGCGCCGACCCCGCCGACGATGTGACGTCGCGGCTGCTGCAGCATCCCGCCCAGCTCGACGACTACGAGATGGCCCACCAGCTGACCGGTATATACGGTGCGACGATCGAGCCCCAGCAGAACCTCATCGCCAATGCGCTGCTGCTGATCCTCGGCGACGGCCGCTTCGGCGGCAGCGTCCTCGGTGGCAGCCTGTCCACACGGGACGCACTCGACGAGGCGCTCTTCGACAACCCGCCGATGGCGAACCTGCTCATCACCTACCCCCGGCAGCCGATTCTGATCGGCGACGTCTGGCTGCCCGCCCACCAACCGGTCGTCATCAGCATCGCCGCCTGCAACAACGATCCCGCGATCCGTTCCGACGACCACCGGGGCAATCGTTCCCACCTGTCCTGGGGCCTCGGCCAGCGCAGCTGCCCCGCGCAGACACCGGCCTACCTGGTGGCCCAGGAAGCGATCGATCAGCTACTGGACGCGCTACCGGAGATGGAGCTGGATTTCCCCGACGGGCCCGTCTGGCGCCCCGGCCCCTTCCATCGCTCCCTGACCGCGCTGCCGGTCAAGTTCCCGCCGTCACCACCGCTCGTCAGCTGACGGCAAGAGACGCGAACGAGCCCGGGACTCAGCGCTACGACCCTGCCCACCCGGATGACGTATCTGTTCCAATGGCATGGTGATGTATCGCAATTCGAAAGGAACCATGACGTCGATGAAGTCGCGGGTCGCGGGAACGGCTGTTGCCGCGACGGCAGCCCTGGCGGCGATGTTCATCCCGGCGGCGACCAGCGCGGCCACACCGGTCCTGTGCACCGCGGAAACACTGAACCCGAGCACCCGTGACCGGCCGTCCGACTCACCCGGCCAGCGCCGGCTGGAGATCGTCCTGACCAACACCTCCGCGCAAAGCTGCGCGGTACAGGGATTCCCGGGCGTCGACCTGGTGGGCCCAGCGGATCCGGCCTTCGGCCCGACCTATCAGCTGCCCCGTCAGGACGTGGATTTCGCACCGGTGACGGTGGCGCCGGGCGCCGCGGTGAGCAGCCTGCTCACCTACCTGCCGGGCGGCCCGGGCGGCTGGGTCCCCGCGACGATCGTCCTCACCCCGCCCGATACCACCACCCCACTGCAGGCGCCGTGGCCGGCGGGCGTGAGCGTGCAGCGCCAGGACGCCGCCACCCACCCGGGCACCTATATCGGCCCGCTGCAACCCGCGTCCTGAATCATCGCCGCCGCGCCGACCCGATCGGCGCGGCGGCGTCATGTCACAGGTCCTGCGGCGCGGCGGCCTCGCCTCGCCTCGCCGGAGATCGCATTCGGCGCGCGTAGGGTCGGGCCATGGCGACGGTTGCTCAACACATGATCTCTGCGTTGCAGGTCAGCGGTGTCAGCCGTGTTTACGGGTTGCCCGGTGACAGTCTGAACGGGTTCACCGACGCGATACGGCGATCGGACGGCATCACGTGGGAGCATGTGCGGCACGAAGAGGCCGCCGCGTTCGCCGCGACCGCGGACGCCGCACTGACGGGCCGCCTCGCCGTATGCGCCGGCAGCTGCGGGCCGGGCAACCTTCATCTCGTCAACGGACTCTACGACGCGCAGCGGACCAGGGTTCCGGTACTCGCCGTCGCCGCGCACATCCCGATCGGCGAGATCGGATCCGGATATTTCCAGGAGACTCATCCCGAGGAGTTGTTCCGCGAGTGCAGTGTGTACTGCGAACTCATCGCCGGCCCGCAGTCGGCCCCACGTGTCGTGGAGATGGCGATGCGGGCGGCGGTCGAGGAGAACGGGGTGGCTGTCGTGGTGATTCCCGGCGAGGTGTTCCAGAGCCGCTTGTCCGATGAGCGGTGGGGTGGCCGTCCGGTATTGCCCACCCGGTCGGTGGTGCGGCCGGACGACTCCACACTGCGCCGTGCGGCGGACATCCTCAACGCCGGGTCGCGGGTGACGATTCTCGGCGGGGCCGGGACCGGCGGCGCCCACGCCGAGGTCATGGCCTTGGCCGATACTCTGTGCTCGCCGATCGTGCACGCGTTCCGCGGCAAGGAACATCTGGAGTACGACAACCCGTACGACGTGGGGATGACGGGACTGCTCGGGTACGCCTCGGGCTACAAGGCGATCAAAGAAGCCGACGTGCTGCTGATGCTGGGCACCGACTTCCCGTATACGCAGTTCTATCCCGAGGACGCCGCGGTCGTCCAGGTCGATATCCGCGGCAGCCACCTCGGTCGGCGCACCCCGATCGACGTGGGCATGGTCGGCAGCGTCGAGGACACGATCGACGCACTACTGCCGCTGCTGACGCGGAAGACCGACCGGACGCACCTGGACCGGTCGCTGAGGCACTACCGCCGCACTCGTCGATCACTCGACGCGCTGGCGGTCGACGACCGGAACCGCACACCCATCCGGCCGGAATACGTCGCCGGCGTGGTGAATCGACTGGCCGCCGACGACGCGGTGTTCACCTTCGACGTCGGATCGCCGACGATCTGGGCGGCACGCTATCTGAGCATGAACGGCCGGCGGCGGCTGACCGGCTCTTTCACCCACGGCACGATGGCCTGCGCACTGCCGCATGCGATCGGCGCGCAAACGGCCTACCGGGGACGCCAGGTGGTAGCACTCGCCGGGGACGGCGGATTGACGATGCTGTTCGGCGAGCTGATCACGCTGTTGCAGAACGACTTGCCGGTCAAGGTGATCGTGTTCAACAACTCGTCGCTGAATTTCGTGGAACTGGAGATGAAGGCGGCCGGGGTGGTGAACTTCGGCACCGACCTGGAGAACCCCGACTTCGGCGCCGTAGCCCGAGCGATGGGGATCTGGGGGCGCCGTGTGGAACAGCCCGGTGACCTGGAGCCGGCCATCGAGGAAGCCTTCGCGCACGAAGGGCCGGCGCTGGTCGACGTCGTCGTCGCGCGGCAGGAACTGGCGATTCCCCCGGCCGTCTCGGCGGAGCAGGCCAAGGGCTTCACCGTCTACGCCATCCGCACCATCCTCGCCGGCCGCGCCGACGAACTTCTCGACCTGGTCACCACCAACGTCGCCCGGCGAATCCTGGACTAGTCACGCCGCGACGCCTCCTGGGTACGCGGACGTCCACGCCTGCGGCATTCGACACTCCCCGCACCTGATCCCACCCCTGGGAATGCAGTGCGGGCGGGCGGCGCGCGCACTGCTAATTTCTGCGTCGAAGGCTCGGCGGCAAGTCGAGGGTACGGAACCGGGCGGAACCTCAACACCATGTCGACAGTGCTCATCAACGGTATCCAGTTGAGTTACCAGGAAGCCGGTGCCGGGCCGCTGGTGTTGCTGATCATGGGCAGCGGCAATCCCGGCAGGGTGTGGCGGACCTATCAGGTACCGGCCCTGGTGCGCGCCGGATTCCGCGTCGCTACCTTCGACAATCGAGGAATCACCCCTGCCGAGGAGAGTTCCGCCGAGATCACCCTGGAAGATCTGGTGGCCGATTCGGCCGCCTTGATCGAATATCTGGGCGCGCCCGCCCATATCGTGGGCACCTCGCTGGGCGCACTGGTGGCGCAGGAGCTGGCTCTGGCCCATCCGGGCCTCATCGATCATGCGGTGCTGCTGGCCACGGCGGGCCGACCGCACCCGATGCTGCTCGCGACCACAGCCGGTCGAGCCGCGCTCCACGACAGCGGCGTCCGACTTCCGGCCCAGTACAGCGCCGCCGTCGAGGCGGCCCTGCACCTGTCGCCGCGGACGTTGGCAGATTCGGCGCAGGCCCAGCAGTGGCTCGACACCTTCGAATTCGCGGCGTCCGTGCCGACGACAGCCGGTGTGCGGGCGCAACTCGGAATCGACCACTCTCGCAATCGACTGGCCGATTACGAGCGAATCACCAGACCCAGCTTGATCATCGGCTTCTCCGACGATCAGCTGGCACCACCGCTGTATTGCCGCGAAGTTGCGGCGGCGATTCCCGGCGCCCGCTACGTCGAAATAGAAGGGTGCGGCCATCTGGGTTACCTCGAGCGCCCCGCGGAGGTCAATCGCGTGCTCATCGACTTCCTGTCCGGCCGGTGAATCCGGATCACCGAGCAACCCCGCGCTGTTCCCAATGTTGGTGATCATGTAACACGCCGGTCGAACAGCTCAATTACAGTCACCAGCGTGCAAATGCCTGATGAGGTGCCGCTACAACCGCCGAATCGGGTCTGGTTGCAGAGGTTGGAAGAACGAATTCCCGGTATCGCGCACGAAGTCGCGCTGACAAATAGCCAATTGACATTGACCTACCGGGAACTCGATCAATGGATCGACCGGATATGCGCCGAATTGGTCGAAACCGGTGTCACCGAATCGGAGTCGATCGCGGTGGTGACGCCGCCGCGGCGCACGCCCCATACGACCGCGGCAATGCTCGCCATCTGGCGTCTCAGTGCGGTGTATGTGCCGCTCGCGGCCGATCAGCCACGAGACCGCACAGCCGATGTCCTCGCGGCCTGCCCGATCCGGCTGGCGTTGCTGGACCCCGAAGCCGCGAAACCCGCACTCCCCGGCGAGATCCTCACAATCACCGTTCCGCCGCCCGGAGCGGCGGTAGCGGACCACCCGACGTATCCGGCCATCGAGCCGGACAGCCTCGCCTACGTTATCTTCACCTCCGGTTCCTCGGGCACGCCGAAGGGCGTGGCGGTGCCGCATCGAGGCATTCTCGCGATGGCCGATGCCACCGCCGCGGCGCTGGAACTGAGGCCCGGCTCTCGTATGCTGCAATTCGCCCCCGCATCCTTCGACGCCTCGCTCGCGGAGATCACCTCGACGCTCGGTGCCGGGGCCACGGCGGTTTTCGCCGGGCACGATCAGCTGACCGACGGCCTCGCGATCGCCGAGACGATCGTCGCGCAGCGGATCACCCACGCCATCATGGTGCCGTCTGTGCTCGCGGCGATTCCCGAGGACCGGATGCCCGCCGGACTGAGCCTCGTCATCGCCGGTGAAGCGGCGAATGCGGCGGTGGTCGACGAATGGACGGTCCGGCACCGACTCGTCAACTCCTACGGGCCGACCGAAACCACCGTGTGCGCCACCATCAGCGATCCGCTGACCGGATCCGCGCGACCTCTCGCGATCGGGCACGCCATCGCGGGCACCACCTTGCGGGTCGTCGGTGCAGACGGCGCTCCGGCGGAGCCCGGCACGGCGGGCGAACTGTGGATCGGGGGACTCGGCGTGGCGCGCGGCTACCTCGGAATGCCGCAGGAGACCGCGGAAGCGTTCGTCGCGGATCCGGTGACCGGAGACAGGTTCTACCGCTCCGGTGATCTGGTCCGCCGATTGCCCGACGGCCAGCTCGAATTCCTCGGACGGATGGACCGGCGTATCAAATTGCGCGGCCGCCGCATCGAGCCGGCCGATATCGAAACCGTCGCACTGCGCTGTCGCGGGGTGCGTCAGTCCGCGGTTGTCGCGACCGATACCCAACTCGTCTGCTGTGTCGTGGTCGACGCCGGGATCAGGGCGGATGATGTTCGCGGCTTTCTCGTCGGGCACCTGCCCGGCCATCTCCTGCCCGACCGGGTGGAGATCGTCACCGAAATGCCGCGTACACCACACGGGAAGACCGATTTCGCGGCCGTAGCGGATCTGGTTCGCACCCCCCGTTCGACGCGCACAGCCCCGGAACCGGCGACCGCGGCCGAACGGGTGCTCTGTGCGCTGTTCGCGGAGATCCTGGCTCTGCCCGAATACCATCCGGCGGACAGTTTCTTCGATCTCGGCGGCGAATCCATGGAAGCCGCGCGGCTCACCCGCAGTATCCGTCAGACGCTCGGTGTGGAGATGACGATGCGAATGCTGCTCGACGCGCCCTCGCCCGCGCAATTGGCCCCGCTGCTGTCGATTCCGGACCTGGTGAGCGGCGGATGACCACAATATTGCCCGCGGCGAACCGCGAGGATACGCGGTCCCGGGATCTCACCGAGCCGAGGACGCACGCGCGAGCGGATATGGCGGAATTCTGGCGCGACCGCCGGCAACGACAGCCGATCTCCTGGCACGAGGCTTCCGCCGCCCATCCCGGGTTCTGGGTCGTGTGCGCCCACGACCCGGCGGTGCGGATCTATCGCGACAGCAAACAGTTCACCTCGCAGCGCGGCAATGTCCTGCTCACGCTGCTCGCCGGCCGAGACAATGCCGCGGGCAGAATGCTGGCGGTCACCGACCCGCCGCGGCATGACCGGCTGCGTCGGCTGATGACCCCCGCACTCACCCGGGAAGCGGTGCGGTCACTGGCATCTCGAATTCGTGAGCGCACCGCACGATTGCTGGCGGGGCGGTCGGGTTCGGGTGGATTCGACTTCGCGGACGAGATCGCCTCCCGCATTCCCATCTGGACCATCTGCGATCTGCTGGGCATTCCGGACAGCGAACACGATCTGCTGGTCTCGTCGACCAAACAAGCGCTCAGCTCCGACGATGCCGAGCAGTCCGCCGTCTCGGCACTCGCCGCGCGCCAGGAGATACTGCTCTGCCTGCTCGACCAGGTACAGGCCCAGCGAAAACGTCCGGGCGACGGACTGATCGCCGGCTTGATCGGCTCGGAGTTCGAGGAAGCGCCGCTGACCGACGAGCAGATCGTCACCAACTGCTACAGCATCATTCTCGGCGGCGATGAGACGGCCCGGCTGACCATGATCAACGCGGTGCACGCGTTCGCGGAAGATCCGGCCCTGTGGCAACGATTCGGCGCGGTCGACGAGCTCGGCACCGCGGTCGAGGAGATCATCCGATGCTTCGCCCCCACCATGCATTTCGGCCGGGTCGCGGGAGCCGACGTCGATATCGACGGGGTGCGCATCGCGGCGGGAGACATCGTCACGCTGTGGAACGTCTCCGCGAATCGGGACGAGAACCGATTCGCCGATCCGGACACGGTGTGCTTCGAGCGCAAGCCCAACCCTCATCTGGCCTTCGGCTACGGCCCGCATTTCTGTATCGGCGCGCCGCTGGCCCGCTTGGAGATCGCCACCGTGCTCGACGAACTGCGCCGCAGCGCACGGACCATCGTCGCAACGGGTACCCCGCAACCGCTGTATTCGAATTTCCTGCACGGGTACGCCACCCTGCCGGTCGCACTCGGATAACGACCTCCAGCGAAGAGTGCCACCGCTCGCACCCGGTGGCACTCCGGTAGATCGAGCGATCTATATCCGGCCGAGATCGGACTCCGAACGGCCCGGCCCGGCCCGGCGCTCGTTCTCCGCCGCGAGCAGCATGATCAATCCAGGGAATCGCCGCGCCAGCTCAGCGCGCCGCAGTTGCGCCATATTGCTGTTCCCGCGATCGACCTGCCGAATGAGACCCGCCTGCCGTAGGACCCGGAAGTGATGGGTCCGAGTGGCTTTCGAAACCGGCAGGCCGAACGAACTGCAATGCCGCTCCGCTCCCTCGGCGTCGGCCAGCAGGGCCAGGACCACCTCGAGCCGGTTCTTGTCCGCCAGCGCGGCCAGCACCGCCCGAAGGTCCATCTCCGCCTCATCCGGTTGGTCGTCCATCTCCACCCTCCACTAGGTACGGTTTGAATCATACCTAGGAGGAGGCTACCGTCCCTAGGTATGACATCATTCGTACCTACCGCCGCACGTCCCTACGCCCTCATGGGCTTCGCTCGCCCCAAAGCGAACCGCGCCGCGGAATTGAAGGAACTCCTGCTGTCCTTCGTCGCACCCACCCGGGAGGAGGAGGGCGCCCTCGAATACCATTTCCACGAGGACGCCGCCGATCCGAACACCTTCGCCTTCTACGAAGTCTGGCGGTCCAAGGAAGACCTCGACCGGCATCTCGAACTTCCGCACATGCGCGCCTTCTGGGAACGTCGAATGGAATACCTCGAACAGGATCTCGAGATCCACATCCTGTCCATGCAGAGTTCGTACCCGCGACCGATCGCCACCCAGCAATAACGGGCGCAAACACCACGCCGAGCCCGGTCACAGACGCAGATTGCCACCGTCGAGCACGAGGAGCACCCATGGCAACTCTCCACTTCACCGCGACCACGACGGCGACACCCGAACAGTTCGTCGCGGCACTCACCGACTTCGGTCCCAGCCGCGAGCAACTGTTCGGAAACAGCACCGAGCAGTACCTCGAAGTACACCACCGCGGCCCCACCGAAGCCGACGTCACCGAGGGATCACGCGGCATCTGGGAGCGCCTGCACTACGACTGGTCCGACCCCGCCCGCGTGGTCATGACGACCACCGACTCCAACCTGTGGGGCGGCAGCTCGGGCCATACCTACACCTTCACGGTGCGGCCCGACGGCAAGACCGACATCGACGTCGTCGTGGTGCGCGAGGGCAAGAACCTCCGGGGCCGAGCAGTCGGAGCCGTGGTCGGCACCATCGGCACAGGCGTCCTGCGAAAGGCGTTCCGGAAGACGGTCGCGGCCGTCGAGGCCCGCAACAGCGGCACGAACGAGACCTGAGACCGGGCCTTGATGTCGGCCGAGTGGCAAAGCCCGTACCCGGTGCGAGCCAGCGCTGACCGCAGGCGCGTTATCCGGGAACCGGGTGGCGGTGATCGCGCGGCGGGGTGAGTTCGTCGACCACCACCAGATTCCCGCCGGACTGTTTGGCCCGGTACATGGCGGCGTCCGCGGCGTGCAGCAGCTCGTCCGGGGTCGGGCGCGGACATCGGGGACAGACCGTCGCGTCGAAGACCGCGGCGCCGACGCTGGCGGTGACCTCCACCGAGGTCTCCGGCGGTTCGGCCACCGCACGCCGCAGGCGTTCGGCCTCGGCCCGCGCGGCAACGGCGGCGATCGGCGCGGCCACCACGAACTCCTCGCCGCCGGTGCGCGCCACGACCGCTGTTTCCCTCGCGGCGTCGTGCAGGCGTCGGGCGGTCCGTACCAGAACGGTGTCGCCGACAGGGTGGCCCCAGGCGTCGTTGACGCTCTTGAACCGGTCGAGATCGAAGGTCATGACGCAGATCGCGGGGTACCGGTCCACCAACAGCGGCAGCCGGATCTCCAGGCCGCGGCGGTTCAGCAGTTCGGTCAGCGGGTCCGACAGCGATTCGGTGCGCAGCAGCCAGTACAGGAGCTGCAACGCGGGCAGCGCGCTGACGACCGACACGAACAACAGAAGCGCGACCGCGAGAGCCAGCCGGATATCACCGCCGCCCGTGGCGATACGCACCGAGAACACGATCACCGTCAACAGCGACCACGCCGAATGCGCGGCCAGCGCCCGCGCGCTGTGGAAGAAGCCCAGGTAACTGCCGGTGACCACGAGCAGCAACGCGCCCATCGCCCCGAACAGCCGGTCCGGCAGCTGGAGGAACTCCAGCGTGAACAGCACATCGGCGCAGCCGATCAGTATCAGCGACTCGGTCCGGCTCGGCCAGGGCAGCAGCCACCAGCGCAGCGCCCACAGCGTCCCGGACAGCACCCCGACGGTCGACGCGATATCAGGACTGCCGACCGGTCCCACCGGCGTGCCCGCGATCACCGCGCCCATCACCGCGATCGCCGCGCCCGCGACGCCGATCAGCGCCTTCAGCGGACCCAGTGCCGATCGAGCCGCCAAGGTGCGCACCAGCCAGCGGTAGTCGACCGGATCGTTCCACCAGGCCCGCAGCGTCTTGCCGTCATTCATCGACTCACCCTTGGTTCCGACCGCGTCGCCCACCGTCGCTCGTACCGAGTGCGAAAATTCCAGGGAATCTCACCAGCTCATCCGCAGCAGTCTAGACCGGACGTATTCATACCCGATGCCCGAGTATGTGTCCCATCCCACTGCCGACGTGTCGGACGGATCGTCGCTGATCACCCGACGGCCCCGACCGCATCTCGGCGGGAAGATGCGGACGCCTTCATCCCGAGCGGGACACGACAGCGCTGGTTACGCTGAACCCATGACGCCGACAGCGCCGGTCACCGGACTCCCATGACCCTTGGTTCGGCCGGTGACGCTTCCGGCCGGTTCGGCCGTTCTCGCGGGTCGAGCCGAAGCCGTCGGGCGCAGGGGCGGGCCGCCGCCGCGGAAGACGCCGTGCACTCGTTCGACTCATCGGGCGGTCCGCTCTCGCCGTCGCGAGTTCCGGGCCGACAGCCCGAATGCGAACAGCTCGACCAGTTGCTCCAGACCGTTCGGGGTGGGCAGAGCCGGACACTGGTGCTCCGGGGGGAACCGGGAGTGGGCAAAACCCGGCTGCTCGAGTATCTGGCCGACAGCGCGCGAGGTTTCCGGATCGCCCGGGTCACCGGAGTGCAGTCGGAAATGGAGCTGGCGTTCGCCGGTGTGCACCAGCTGTGCGCGCCCATGATGGGCGAACTCGCCGCCCTGCCCGCGCCGCAGCGCGCCGCCGTGAGCGCGGCGGTCGGCCTGGGCGGCGAACCCGCGCCCGACGGGTTCCTCGTCGCACTCGGCGTCCTGGGCCTGTTGGCCGAGGCCGCCCGGAAGCGGCCGCTGCTGTGCCTCGTCGACGATGCGCAATGGCTCGACCGGGCGTCGGTGCAGGCGCTGTCCTTCACCGCCCGCCGCCTCGTCGCCGAATCGGTCGCCCTTGTTTTCGCGGTGCGGGCACCCGAGAGCGCCGATGCCGACCCCGCCGAGCCCGCCGGCCTGCCGGAACTGCTGATCGAGGGTTTGCCCGACGAGGACGCCCGCGCACTGCTGCGCACGACCATCCAGGGTCCGTGGGACGAGCACGTCCTCGGCCGGATCGTCGCGGAAACCCGGGGCAATCCGCTCGCCCTTCTCGAACTGCCGAAGATCTCGAGTCCGGTGGAGCTGGCAGGCGGCTTCGGCCTGCCGATCACGCGGCAGATCGACACGCGGATCCGGACCGCGTATCTGCGGCGCATAGCCGAACTCCCCGCCGATACCCAACAGTTACTGCTGGTCGCGGCGGCCGAACCGACCGGCGAACCCGCCTTGCTGTGGTCGGCGGCCGAATACCTCGGGGTGCACGTCGCGGCGGCCGAACCCGCCGTCACCGCCGGTCTGGTGACGATCGGCCGACGCGTCGGGTTCGCTCACCCGATCGTGCGGTCGGCCGTCTACTGGGCAGCCGGCCCCGACGACCGGCGCGGCGCGCACCGCGCGCTCGCCGCGGCCACCGATCCCGCCGCCGACCCCGACCGTCGTGCCTGGCACGCCGCGCACGGCGCGTCCGGTCCCGACGAGAGCATCGCGGCGGAACTCGAGCGATCGGCCGCGCGGGCCCGGATCCGCGGCGGTGTCGCGGCGGCCGCGGCCTTCCTGGCCCGCGCGGCCGAACTGACACCCGACCCGGGACGCCGCCGGGAGCGCGCGCTGATCGCCGCACGAGTGACACACGAGGCGGGAAATCCCGATACGGCTCTGAAATTGGTGTCGCTGGCCGAAGCCGGACCGATCGACGACCGGTTACGCGCCGAAACCGAGCTGGTACGCGCCCGGATCGCCTTCACCACCCATCGGGGTATGGCGGCGCCGCTGCTGCTGCTCGAGGCCGCGCGGCGGCTCGCCGCCCATGACGGCGCCCGCGCCCGCGAGGCGTATCTGGAGGTGATCGAGGCGTCGATGTTCGCCGGTCCCCGCGCGTATCGCCGGGGGCAGCAAGATGCCGCCCGGGCGGCGCGCGACACGCTCGCTCCGGCCGAGCCGCGGGCGGCCGGTCTCCTGCTCGACGCCTTGTCCACCCGGATCCTCGAAGGCCACACTGCCGCCGTGCCCGACCTGCGCGCGGCGCTGCGCGCGATGCGGGAACCCGACCTGCCGCCCAACGAAGCGTTGCGCTGGTTATGGCTGACCTGTGTCACGGCCATCGGTCTCTGGGATCACGATGCCTTGTCCGAACTGAGTATCCGCAATCTCGACCTGGTCCGGGTGACCGGTCGGGCCTCGGCACTTCCCATCGCCCTCATGCTGCGCTGTATCGTGCACGTCCTCGACGGTGAACTGCCCGAAGCCGAATCGTCGGCCACCGAGATCCTGACGGTCTCCGAAGCGGTCGGCGCCGCGGCGCCGCTGCACGCCGCGCTGTTCGTGGCCGCGTGGCGCGGCCGGGAAGCGGAATGCCTCGACCTGTCCCGCCGCGTGGACGAGGGCGCGGTAGACCGCGGCGAAGGCATCGGACCGGTCGTTGCAGGTTGGGCCCGGGCCGTGCTCTACAACAGTCTGGGCCGTTACGACGAGGCGGCCGAGGCGGCACGGTCGGCCAACGAGGAATACGTTCAGCTCGACGTCGGCATACCCACCTGGGCGCTCGTCGAATTCATCGAGGCCGCATCCCATATCGAGGCGACCGACCGGGCCTTCGACGCGCTGGTCCGGCTCACCGAGGTCACCCGGCCCACCGGCACCGACTGGGCCGCCGGTATCGAGGCCCGCTCTCATGCCCTGCTGAGCGACGGCTCGGAAGCCGAAGATCTCTACCTCGAAGCGATATCGCGTCTCGGCCGCACCAGTCTGCGCGGCGAACTGGCCCGCGCCCACCTCCTCTACGGCGAATGGTTGCGCCGTGCCCGGAAGGTCCCGCAAGCCCGTGAACATCTGCGCACCGCCTACGAACTGTTCACCAGCATGGGTATGCACGGTTTCGCCCACCGGACGGCCGGCGAACTGACCGCCACCGGCGAGCGCATCCGCGTCGCCGCCGCACCCGCCGGAAACGATCTCACCGCCCAGGAGACGCAGGTCGTCAGGCTGGTCCGGGACGGGCTCACCGATCGCGAGATCGGCGCCAGACTCCTGCTCAGTCCACGCACGGTCGAATGGCAGCTGCGCCGGATATTCGCCGAACTCGGCATCCGGACCCGCGGACAGCTCCGGTCGCCGCCGGAGTGACAGCCGGCCTGCCGTAGCCCGGGCTACGGTAGTTCCGACGCCGGTGTCCCGGAGACCCGGACTACGCACTCCAGCGGACCCTGTGCGAACGATCCGGCAGCCGGGTCAGTTCGGGGATACCGTCCGCCGATCGGGGGTGCCGAGCAGTGCGCCGACGATCAGCTCGGGCGCGGTCCCCGCGGGGAGGTCGGATACCTGGCCGTCGCCGACTTCCACCACCCGCCAGACATCGTCCTCGCGCACCGCGAGATCCGTTGTGACGAAACGGGCGTCGAGTCGCGCGACGCACGCGGCGACCCGGTCCAACGGCGGCACCGGACGTTCGTCCGGTGTGTCCGGGTGCGCGCCGACCAGCAACGGCACCCCGTCCAGCCACCACACCCTCGCCTCCGCCGCCCGGCGCGCACCGGCGCCGAACGATTCGAATGCCCGCAGCACGATTCCACCCGCGAGGTAGCGGTCCTGCTCGGCGACGAAAGCGGCCACGATCCGGTGCAGGCCGGCGCTATCGGTGAGGTCCGGGATGTAGCAGGCGGTATCCCAGACGTGCTTGGCGGATTTCACGAAGTCCTTGACGATGCCCGCGCCGCCACCGAGCGGGGTGGCCAGGCGCGCCAGCGTCGCGGTGTCCGGGACCTGCCCCGGCGGACCGGACAGCCACCGGCTCGCTGGAGTCACCGCCTCGAATGTCTCGTACCAGCCGGGTAACTCGTGCGCCGTGCGATAGGCCGCGGCACCGATCATCAGTGGTGTTCCGCGGGCCGCGAGGGCGTCGGCCAATGCCGAGTACGCGGCCGAGGGGATCATCCAGCCTCGGTACCACGCCGGCCCGGCGGCGCGGGGGACTTTCCGAACCGCCGCCGCGATATCGCCGGCCAGCAGCCGGTCGTGGTCGATCAGCCCCACCGTCGCCCCGAGTTCGCGAGCAGCGGCGGTCTCGGCGGCGAAGTGCGGATCGGTCCGTCGTGGATCGAGCGGATCGGCGCACGACAGCAGGGTGGGCATCGGAACATGATCCGCCGCCCTACCGCCCGGAGTACACCGAATTCTCGCCGGCCACTTCCGAACCGGGGATCCCGGAGGTCGACTCGACCAGGACGCGGCAACCCGCTCATAGATCCGGTCTCGGCCGTTGGAAAGGGCCGCCGTGCCCGTGGTGGTCCGCGAGTAGTTCACCCAATGGACCTCGCGCACACGGCCGGCCGAACGGTCAATGCGCTCGGGTGACCGCCGGTAGCCGGTAGGTCCCGTCCAGAACTGTGGCATCGGGCCCGTACATGCGCATCGTGAGATTGAACGCGTCGGCCGGCGCCGGCAGCCAGTTCGCCGCCGCGTCCGGATCGGCGGGCCGGTCGTGCTGGATGTACAGAGTGAGGGCGCCGTCGGGGTCGGTGTGCAGGCCGTCGGTGGTGCTGCCGATGCTGTAGCGGTGCCGGCTGTTGGCGACGAAGAGCATATCGTCGCCGTAGAGGGCGAGATTCCAGAACACCGACACCGGCGGCGCCTGCCCGGCCGGAAAGCGCAGGGTGTAGTCGTTGCTGCCGTGCAAGGGCCGGCCGGCCGCGTCGACCGAGCAGGGCGGGTAGAGGACTTCCTCGGCAAGTTGGGCACCGAGTACGTATTTCACCAGTGCCGACCGCAGCGTGAAGTCGTGCCCCGCGCGCCCACCCGCGAAGTAGTAGCGCCACCCGTTGACCGTTTCCCCGACGCGTTCCCAGCAGGCGTCGATGATCGCCTCGGCCGCCGGCGCCGCGCGTTTGAGCCCGCGGACGATCGCCTCGTCGAGGGTGGCGGGTTCGAATCCGGCGGCCACAGTCAGCCCGATGTGACGGAACGAGGCGATCAGCGGCTCGTCTCGGTCGCCCGATGTCGGCAGGTACCACTGCATGGCCTGCCCGAGCTGATCGAACAGGCGCAGCGTCTCGTCGGTGGTGGCGGCCAGCTTCGGCGCCATGCCACCGTCGGGGCCGCGGTATCCGAGGCCTCGGGCCCGGAAGGCCGAGAGCGGGAGCAACCTGAACCCGCGCTGCGCCGCACCGGCAGCCGCGGTGTCGGCGTCGCCGTCGACGAAGACGCGCAACGCGGCGACAGCGGTGCGGGTTCGTAACCGGATCGGGATGATCCCGGCGGGCAGGTCGCCGTGAAAGTCGGGACCGCACAGGGCGTAGCCGCCCGGTTGCGGGCCTTTCGTGCCCCCGATATCGGCGATGACCTCATCGAACATATCGCCGATCTGCACGATGTACCAGCGCGAATCGGTCAGGACCGGCACATGCAGCACTACCGGTTCCTCGGTCAGGTCGAGGTTGGCGTAGCCGTCGAGGGTGACATTGTTCGGGGTCACCACGTAGCGATCGGCGGCGGTCTTGAGCTGATCGAACAGGCGGAACTCGTTGACGTAGGCAGCGCCCGCGCTGACGCTCGCTTCGTTGGTGGCCGCGTAGCAGATCAGCGGGTAACCCCAGGTCAGCGCCTGTACACCCGCGACGTATGCGAGCTCTTCCCGTGTGTCCATCTGCGGGGGTGTCCTTCCCGAAGCCGGTACCGGTCCGGCCATTCCCGCACACAGATCCCCGAGAGAGCATCACCCGCCGCGGGTGACCCGGACACACCTGAACAGGCTACTGAGGTTCCCGGCCCAGGTGGCCTCGCCCGAGGCGCAGCAGGAGCGCGGCCAGTTCGTCACCCTCCCTCCCCAGGCACTGTCGGTAACGCGCGAAGATCTCCAACTCACGCTGGTGCACCACCCGCGGCCCGCCCGACGCCCGGCGGGCCCGGCCGACCTGCCGGGACACCTCGGCACGGTGCTGGACCAGCCGCATGATCTCCGCATCCAGCGCGTCGATATTCCTGCGTAGCTCAGCGAAATTCAGCTCGGGCTCGGTGCCCATCGCCCACCCCTGTGACGTCGAGAATCTTGCCCGGGTTGAGCAGCCCTCGGGGATCGAGGGCGGTCTTGATCGCGGCCATCACCTCGACCGCGCCACCGTGTTCGGTGCGCAGATATTTCTTCTTGGCGACACCGATCCCGTGTTCTCCGGTCGCCGTCCCGCCGACCGCCAGCGCATGCTCGACGAGCCGGTCGGAGAAGGTATAGGCCCGCTCGGCATTGTCCGGGGTCACCGGCACGACGGTGTGCACGTTGCCGTCGGCGACATGTCCGGCGATCACGATCTCCAGACCCAGCGACGCCGCGGACTCCTCGGTGATCCGGACCATTTCCGGCACCTGCGATATCGGGACGGCGGTGTCGGTGATGTGGTATTGGCATCCCGGGTAGAGCGCCTTGATCGCGAAGAACAGAGCATGCCGGGCTCGCCAGATCTCGTTACGCTCGGCTTGCTGGTGGGCGGCCTCGACCTGAATCGCGCCGTTGTCATAGGCGATGGTGTCGATCTCCTTCGCCTCGGCGTCGATGGCGGCGGCCGACGAGGAGTGCAACTCGACGAACAGCGCCGGCCGCTCGGGATGCGCCGTGCCGAGATACTGATTGATCGCCCGCATGGACGACGCGTCGACCAGTTCGAGCCGCGCGACCGGGAGTGCGACGGCCATGATCTGGTATGCGGCGGCCACCGCCTGCTCGACCGTGGGGAAGAAGACGCGTTGTGCGTGCACGTGCTGGGGTACCGGATGCAGAGTGACGGTCAGTTCGGTGAACACCCCGAGTGTGCCCGCGGATCCGATGAACAGATCCTTGAGGTCGTAGCCGCTGCTGGTCTTGCGGACACCGCGCCCGAGCCGCACGAGGTCGCCGTTGGGCAGCACGACCTCGAGCGCGGCCACATTGGCGCGAATACCGCCGTATCGGACGGTCGTGGTGCCGCTGGCATTGGTGGCCGCCATCCCGCCGATGCTGGCGTCCGCGCCGGGGTCGACGGGAAAGAACAGTCCGGTGTCGGCCACCGCCTTGTTCAACGCTGTGCGGGTCAGGCCGGGCTGCACCGTGGCGAGGAAGTCGTTCGGCCGGACCGACAGCACACCGTTCAGCCCCGACATATCCAGCACGATCTCGTCGCCCAGCGGGACGATATGGCCCTCGGCGCTGGTGCCCGCGCCGAACGCGATCACCGGATGTCCCGCCTCCGCGGCCCAATTGAGGGTGGTCCGCACGTCGTCGGTGTGTGCGGCGTACACCACCGCGGCCGGTCTGCGCCGGCTGCGCCCGGTCTCGTCCCGGCTGTGTGCCTCCAGGTCCGCGGCACGCCGGCTGACCTTGCCCGGGAGCAGCCGGTCCAGTAGATCGATCATCGCTACCGCTCCGCGATCCAGACCATCATGGCCTCGTGGTCCTTGTCCAAGTGCTCGGCCACGCGGAAACCGAGCGAGGCGAAGGCGTCGGCGTACTCGTCGTCACGCCACACCCGGACACCGGTCAGCTCGTGGTAGATCTCGAACGTGGGTGCGAACCAGGGCTGCTCGTGCCACTGCACCCCCGCCGAGCGCACTACGTCCCCGATCACGAACCGGCGCACATTCGGAAACCAGTCGAGCCACGCGCCCAGCACCGCGTCGATACCGCCACCGTCGCTGGCCAGCTGGTGCATCAGATTGAACGACATCGCCGTGGTCACGTCCGACCGGATGCCCTCATCGAGCCACGCGGGCAGCTCGTCACCCGGTTGGACGGACCCGGCGCGCAGCCGGACGCGGTCGGCGAAACCGAGCCCGGCGAGGCGTTCCCTGGCGGTGTCGATGACCCCGGCCTCGATGTCCACGCCGATCAACTGTTCGGTGTGCCCGAACTCGCCGATGATCTGCAACCGGCCGCCGTCGGCGCAGCCGAGGTCGACGGTGCTGCCGGGTTCGGTGTCCTGCGCGACCCGCGCGGCGATCGCCTGCAGCGTCTCGGGGTGGCGCAGCGCGATATCGGTACAACCGCGGGCCACCGCGTCCGGGTCGGTCTGCGCCGGCACGATGTCGGCGGTGGCCGCGGCACTGCCGATCTGCCGGAAAGTGGGCTCCCACCCACGGGTGGTGACCCGGACGAAGCCGCGGTTGAACGCGATCTCGTGCCCGTCCTCGGTGAGCCGGTACCCGTCGCCGTCCGGTGCGAGCCAGCCGAAGCGGTGCAGAGCGCGGGCGAGCGCGCGCTGCAGCCCGGTCGTGGGGACGATCTTCTCCTCGCGTCGCATCAACTGTTGCCACCAGCCGAGATCGTCGGCCGCGACCACGAGGTGCGCCGCGGTCTGGCCCTCCAACAGGGCGGAGAGGGTGAGGCGCTCGGACGCTGCGATGCTGGTCATGGTGCACTGTTCCTTCTGTGGGAGGGAGAAATTGCAGCAATGGCTTGCACCTCGATGAGCAGGCCGTCCACCGGGAGTCCGCATACAAGGGTGGTGCGGGCCGGTGGGGTCGTTCCGAAATGGTCGGCGTAATGGGTGTTCCAGGCGCCGAACCATCGGCGTTCGGCGAGAAAGCATTCGACGCGCAGCAGGTCGCCGCGTCCTGCACCCGCGTCGCGGAGCACGATGTCGAGCTGTTCGAGGACCCACGATGCCTGCGCGTCGAAGTCCTCGAACAGTGGTGTCAGGGTGGAGGGTTCGATCGCCGCGATACCCGCGGTGGCCACGATCCCGTGGCCGGTACCGAATCGAGCGAAGGTCGGGGCATTCATCGCTCTCCCACCAGCGTCGCGTCGAAGCCGGCGATGCTCTGTACCCCGGCGAGGATCATGAGAGTCCGCAATTCCTCGGCGAGCAGCTCGATCGTCCGGCGTACGCCCGCTTCACCGCCGGCCGCCAGCCCGTACGCGGCCAGCCTGCCGATCACCACCACGTCCGCGCCGAGGGCGAGCGCGCAGAAGAGGTCGCTACCGGTACGTACTCCGCTGTCCAATGCGATCGGCACCCGGCCCGCGACCGCGGCGGCGACCTCGCCGAGCACGTCCAGACTCGCCGGGGCCGGGTCGATCTGCCGCCCACCGTGGTTGGACACCACGACCGCCGCGGCGCCCGCGTCTATCGCCTGGCACGCGGCGTCGGCGGTCAGTACGCCTTTCGCGATCCATGGCATGCCACAACGCTGCGTGACCTCGGCCAGCCGGTCCCAGTTCCAGGTCGGGGCCCCGTGTGTGACCAACTGGCCGAACATCTCGGCGACGTCCGGGGTGCCCTCGCCGAGCGTGTTCCCGGCGAAATAGGAAAGGTCCGGGTCGAATCGGTTGATCCGGTTACGAACGCGATAGCCGGCGGTCGGGCAATCCACCGTGACGCACAGAGCGCTGTATCCGGCCGCGCGGACCCGCTCGACACCCCGTTCGAAATGCTCGAACGGATGCAGCTGGGCGATCCGCGCCGCCTGCGGCGCCGTCTCGGCCACCTGTTCGTAGGAGTAGGTACCCGCCTCCGGCACGATCGAGGCGGTCCCGCATATCTCGTTGGCCCGGCCGACCGCCAGATGCCCCTGCGGATGGAACAGCGCGTCGCCGCCGAACGGAGCGGTCAGTACCGGAACCGACAGCGGGATCCCGAGGAACGTCGTATCGGTGCTCGGGGTGCTGACCCCGCTCATCGTCCGCGGCCGGATCACACGCCGCTCGAATGCGACGCGGTTCGCCCGCAACGTCGTCTCCCGCCCTGCGCCGCCCTCGAGGAAGTCCATGACCTCCCGTGGGAGCGATTGCAGTGCCGCCTCGCGGATTTCCTCCAGGGCGGCGAAATCCACGTCCTGCGGGTACATCGAGCTGATCGCGGATGTCGTCATCGAACCTCCTGTACGACGGACGGTGCGGGGGCCGGCAGCGATTCGGCCAGAAACGAGTGACGGCGCCCGTAGCACAAATAAACGGCGATACCGGCCACCAGCCAGACGACGAACCTTGCCCAGGTCAACGGCTCCAGCGTCGCGGCCAGCACCACGCAGCCGATCATCGCCAGCAGCGGAACCAGCGGAACCAGCGGCGTCCGGAACGGACGCTCGCGGTGCGGATCCACCTGGCGGAGCACCAGCACCCCCACGGATACGAGGGCGAACGCGAACAGCGCACCGACGTTCACCAGTTCGGCGACAACGCCGATGGGCACGAACCCGGCGATCAGCGCACCCACCACACCGAGCAATACCGCCAGGCGCACCGGTGTACCCCGCCGGCCCGTCGTGGCCAGCCCCGGGGGCAGCAACCGGTCGCGGCACATCGCGAACACCAGCCGTGTCTGCCCGTAGAGGATCATCAGCAGCCCCTTGGTCAGCGCGACCACCGAGGCGACCAGGATCAGGCTGCCGACCCAGCCCATCTGCAGCTTCTCGAAAACGGTGGCGACCGGCGCCTCGTTGTTCAGTGACCGATAGGGCGAGACCCCGGTCAGCACGGCGCTCACCGCGATGTACAGCACGGTCGCGACGAGCACCGAGCCGATGATCGCGAAGGGCAGGTCGCGCCGTGGATTACGGCTCTCCTCCGCGGACGTGGCGACAACGTCGAATCCCAGGAAGGCGAAGAACGCGACGGCCGCGCCACCGATCACGCCGCCGGTGCCGAACGGCGCGAAGGGCGCCCAGTTGCCGACCTGGATGTGCGGGATACCGACCGCGACGATCACCAGCAGCACCCCGATGGTCAGTACCACCAGCGCCTTGGTGACCCGGGCGGTCAGCCGGACCTCGCCGACGAGCACGGCCACGATCACCGCGATGATGAGGATCGCCGGCAGGTTCACGATCCCGCCGTCGGCCGGTGCGGCGGTGAGTGCGGTGGGCAGCGAGAGACCGAACAGCGATTCCACTGTGGCGCCGAACATCCCGGACCAGCCGATGGCGATCGCCGACCCGGCGACGACGAATTCGAGGAGGAGGTTCCAGCCCACCAGGAACGCGGGCGTCTCGCCGAGCGTGGCATAGGTGTAGGTGTAGGCACTTCCCGAGACGGGCACCATCGCGGCCAATTCGCTGTAGCACAGCGCCACGAGCGTGCAGATCACACCCGCCAGCAGGAAGGACAGCATGATCGCCGGACCCGCTTTGGTGGCCGCGGCGACCCCGGTGGTGACGAAGATTCCGGCGCCGACGATCGTTCCGATGCCCATGGCGGTCAGGTCGAGCCGGCCCAGGCTTCGCTTCAATCGGGCATCGCCGCCGGCGCTTGCGCCGACTACGTCCTCGGTCGCGCGGCGACGCCAGCGGCCGGGTGGGGAGATCGTTTGCATGCTTCAGTCCCTTCCGGAAGACACGCAGGTCAGCGATAGAGATGGGAGGAAGTTCTCATCTCTGCGAATCAGAATCAGGGACGGGCTCGGGCCGAGGCAAGGTAAAGATGAGAATTTATTCTCGCCTTAACATGACGCGCTAAGATGAAACCGATCTGACATGGAGAACCGGATGCGGCTGCGCCGCGACACCGCGCGAACACGCGACAAGTTGCTCGACTCCGCCGGAGAGCTGCTCGCCGAGAAGGGCGTCGGGTTCAGCCTGCCGGACCTGGCCCGCGCCAGCGGAGTCGCCACCGCCACCGTGTACCGGCATTTCGAGCACGTGCGCGACCTCCATCGCGCGTTCTACTACCGGTTGATCGACGAGCTGGTCGCCGAGCTGACCGCGGTCCCGGGCCGCGGGATGCCGCGGTTCGACAAGCTCGGCCAGCGCTGGGTCGACCTGGCCATCCACTGGGGTCGCGCGGCGACGCGCATCCGCGGCTCCGAGGGGTTCCTCGAGCGGGTCCGCGCGGGGGACCCGCCGACATCGGCGCTCTATGCCGCACTGAGCCCCGTGATCGAGGAACTGGTCGAGGACGGCGCCATCCCCGAACAGGACATCGACTACGCGGTCCTGCTGTGGATCACCGTTTTCGACGAGCGCGTCATCGTGGATCTGGCGGAACTGGGCTGGCCCCCACGGCGTGTCTCTCGCGCACTGTCCGCTTCACTCCACGCCGCCTGGCAGGCTCGCGACTGACCCGTCCGACACTGTCACGACGGCATGTTCGGCGAACAAGCGACGGGCGAGGACACCGAGGACGAGCGCCGCGGCGGCGAACAACACCGCGGCCCACCGAAAGGCGGTGTCCAGCCCGAGCCGACCGGTCAGCAGCCCCATGCCCAGAGTCGTGGCGGCGGCGCCGGCGTAGGCGAGCGCGCCGAACCGGGACGTCGCCGCGCCGTGCCGATCCGGCGCGGACAGGGTCAGCGCCGCGAACAGCCCGCCCCGGAACGCGAGCCCCTGCCCCACACCGGTCACCACGGCGCCGAGCAACAGCACCGCGGTCGAACGCACCGGCCCCGACAAAGCCGTCAGCACCAGGCCGACCGACATGAACGCGAGCGCCGCCGCCAACTCGACTCCCGGTGACCGCCGGCCCGCGACGATCGAGCCGAAGCAGGCCGCCGCCAGGTACAACGCCACCGGGCTCGTCGCGACGACCAGGTTGGTCGCACCGAGCAAGGCCGCCGCGTAGCTGGGCACCAGCGCGACCATCAGGCCCGCGGTCACCCACGCGCACACCCCCGTCGCCGACGCCACCGAGAACCGGCCCAGCGCGCTCTGCGGCACGACCCGCCCGCCGCCGTCCGCCCCACCGGCATCCGTCAGGCGGGGTTCGGCGAACTCTCGCACCGACCACAACAAGGCGATACAGATCAGACTCACCACGGCATGGACGAGATAGGACAGCATCCGCGGCAGCGGCAGATACTGGGCCAGCATCGCCGTCAGCACGGTGCCCGCCGCGGAACCGAGCAGCGCGCACAACGCGGTTGCCGACGCGGAACGCAGCGCGCCGTGATGGCGCAGCAGGACCGCGGTCGCCCCCGTCGCAAGCCCGACCGCGAACCCGGACAACACCCGTCCGGCGAGCACCCCGGCAAGCGTCGAGCCGCCACCGGCGAGGGATACATCGGAGGCGACCCCCAGCAGGAGCCCGAGCAGCAGAAGCGCGCGCGGCGAATTGCGGCCCGCCGCCCATCCGGCCGAGAGGAGCACGCCGACCAGCGCGATGAGATAACTGCTGAACAGCACGGTCAATCCGAAGGCGCCCAAGCCGAGACCCGCACGGTAACCGGGCAGCAGCGGCGTCGGAAGATTCGGCCCGGCCATCACGACGGTGAACGCCGCGATCAGCAGAACCACATGTAGGCGCAATACAGACCCCAATCAGAGAACTTCTTCTCATGTCTACGATGCGAACTGGGTAACGTCAAGTAGGTATGAGAATTCGTTCCCGACGAGAATCACCGCCGACCGGCTCCGGGGCCGAAACGACTACGACGTGGTTCCGGTGCGGAACCACGTCGCAGACACCGTCACGTGCACCATCGCGCGCCGCACCCGGAGAGTCTCGGGTGGCGCGGCGTCACGCCCTGGCGGACGCCTTGGGCTTGGTACCGCGCCGATGCAACGTCTCGAGCGCTTCGACGAGCACCTTCGGGTTGTGCTTGCCCTTGTAGACGGGCTGCGGCTGCGTGTCGAGCCCGAGCAATGTCGCGACCGCGACCTGGGCGGTGCGCACGGAGTACTCGACGGTGAAGACGACATCGTCGGGGGCCTCGGCATACTGGCCGATGAACGCGAGGTTGGTCGAGCCCGCCGGGACGACCTCGGGGCGGTCGCCCCGCGCACGCACCAGGAACTGGCTGGTGATGTAGGGCATCAACGCCGGAATCACGATCGAGTTCTCGATGATCCGCTCACGCTTGTCGATCGCCAGGTGCGAGAGCACTTCCTCGAGGATCTCGCGACCGGTGCAGGCCGCCATCGGCTTGTCCACCGTGTTGCCCGGCTTATCGGGAAACAAGGCGTAGCCCCACCAGACGAAGGTGTCCGACGGCTGCTCACGGAAGTGGGGCTGGTGGTTGAGGACGATCGTCGCCAGCCAGTTGGAATCCTTACCCTCAGCGGGTGAGGCCATCGGTCGAGGTGGGGCCGGGAGGCAGGGAGCGGCATATGTTCCAGTGCCGGGAAAGCCGCGCTCAGTGATCGGACATGGTCGGGACGACTGACGGGATCCGCGGTTGTGGGTCCTGTAACGCCGGTGATGGGACGCGAAGCCCGTCGAGCACGACTGTGATCAGCTGGTTCGGGGTGCTGCGCACTCGGGCGCGGCGCTCGGCTGTCGCCATACCTATGACCAGGTCCAACACGTCGGCGATATCGATATCAGGTCTTACCGCCCCTGCTTTTTTCGCTTGTGAAAGCAGGGTTTCGAACGACCGGATGAACTCGTCCCGGAGGTGGTCGGGGATCGTGATGGCAGTGGCGTTACCGTTGTCGAACGCTTCGCACAGCGCCTGGTTGAGGGCAACCTCGCCAACGAGATGCGCGAAGTACCCGCGAAATGCCTCCGCTGGTGCGGTACCGGCCGAAAGCATGCGTGCTCGCTCGGCGAACTTCTCGACGCGGCCGAGAACGACTGCCTCGAACAGTACGTTGCGAGTGGGGAAATGCCGGTACACGGTGCCGACACCAACCCCGGCGCGGCGCGCGATCTCGTCGAAGGACACCGACGAGCCGTCGACCGCCAGCATCTCCCGAGCGACGGCCAGCACCTGATCGCGGTTGCGGCGCGCGTCTGCGCGCAGCGGCTTGGCGACTGGCCCGGCGTTGTCATCCATCGCTCGATCGTAACGGCCGACCATTGCGAAATGGAGAAATGTCTCCGTATAGTTCGCAAACGGAGATTTCTCTCCGGTTATCGCGGCTTGTCGGCCCGATTACCCGGAAAACCGACCACGGAGGACACATGGACCAGGTTGTTTTCGTCACCGGCGCGACCGGGCAGCAGGGCGGGGCGGTCGCGGACCGCTTGCTCGCCGACGGATGGCAGGTGCGGGTACTGACTCGCCGTCCGAACAGCATCAGGGCTCGGGCGCTGGCGGCCGCGGGCGCGGAGGTGATCGAGGGCTCGCTGGAGGAACCCGCGACGATCGAGCGCTGCGTCGACGGTGTCTATGGGGTGTACAGCGTGCACCCCGGGCCGCTGGCCCCGGAACAGGACGAGGTGAAGGCCGGCAAGGCCATCACCGACGCCGCGCTGAAATACGATGTGACGCATCTGGTCTACAGCTCGGGACTGGGTGCCGACCGGGGCGGGCAGCCGACCAAATGGGAGATCGAGCAATACATCGCCACGTCAGGCGTCTCGGCCACCGTACTGCGGCCGAGTTCCTTCATGGAGAACCTGATCACGCAGTCCGCAACAGTCGGGATTCGAGACGGCGCGCTGCGCACCGCCGCCGCTGCCCACGTGTGCCAGCAGTTCATCGCGCTCGACGACATCGGCGCATTCGCCGCACTCGCGTTGCACGACCCGGATGACTACCGTGGCCGGACACTGGAGCTGGTCGGTGACGCACTGACACCACCCGAGGTCGCCGCCCAGGTCACCGCCGCCGTCGGGCAGCAGGTCCCCTACATCCAACGCCCGATCGAGGAACTGCGCCGCATCAACGAACGATTCGCTCGCGGTTACGAATTGATCAACAGCGGCGACGGCGGCGTCCCCGACGTCGATATCGACGAACTACGTGCACTACACCCAGGATTGATGAGCTTCCGGGACTGGCTCGACCGCAAGGGAGCTGAACTGATCCACCCAATGCTGGATCCTCGGCCCTGACCGCCGCGAACCCGCACACTACGCGGGTTGACCGCATTACTTGACGGATTCGGTTGCCACAGATAACACACTGTTATCTGTGGCACCATGAAACCCGGCCTGCGGCGACACCGCTCCGGCGGTGCGTGAAGCGGCCCTGTTATCTGCAGCAAGCCGGGTCGAGGAGGCGAACGCGGCGTCCGAGCCGATCACCGTCCGTACAGCCGGGGACAGTTTCCTCGACACGATCCGCGCGGCGAACACCCGCCGCGCCTATGCCACGGCTGTCGACAAGACCGCCGCCGCACTCGGGCAGACCCGACCGCTGGCCGATGTCGCCGACGACGAGATCGGCGAAACCCTCGAAACCCTGTGGGGTGAGGCGGCAGTCAACACCTGGAACGCCCGCCGCGCCGCCGTGGCGTCCTGGCTGACGTGGTGCCGCGAGCACGGCCACCGTGGCCCGGTCGTCCCAGCCTGGGTGAAACGCTCCACCCCACCGGACTCCGACACCCCGGTACGCTCACGCACCGCGATCGACCGGCTCATCGCCCGCCGCGACATCGACATCCGCGAGAAACCCCTGTGGCGGATGCTCTACGAAACCTGCGCCCGCACAGAGTAACTGCTGCAAATCAACATCGAGGAACTCGACCCGGCCGGGCGGTGCGTCCCGGTGAAATCCAAGGGAGCCAAGCCTCGCACCCGCCGCCGCGGCGCGACCCACGCCGAGTACGCGCTGGAGATCGTGTACTGGGACGCGGGCACCGCCCGGCTGCTACCCCGATTGATCAAGGGCCGCACCCGCGGGCCGGTATTCCTCGCCCACCGCCGCCCCGGCCCCGCCAAAGCACTCGACGACCGCGACATCTGCCCTGACACCGGACTGGCCCGGCTGTCCTACGGTCAAGCCCGCGCCCTGCTCGATTCCGCCACAGCCGCAAGCGACCCCGGCACCGGATGGGATCTGCACGAACTCCGGCACTCGGGCCTCACACATCTCGGTGAGGCCGGCGCGAGCCTGGTCGAACTGATGGCGAAATCGCGCCACCGCAAACCCGAGAACCTGCGCCGCTACTTCAAACCGTCACCGGCGGCCATGCGCGGCATCACCAGCCTCCTCGGACCGGGAATCGACCGGCGCTGACGTAGCGCGGTCGTTCGTGTACCTGGTGACATAAACCTCAACGGCGAGACGACCACAACCGTGAGTTCAGCCGCACTGAAGGAATCTCACCGGTGACTGACTCGAATTCACGCCTCCGACCTGGTCGATCAGCTTCATTTGCCGTTCCTGACACGATCCTTAAAGGCACCCCGACATGCGACCACCGCGCATCGTGTAACCGTTTTCGGGCGAACCCGCCGCGTCGAGACTGCCGCCGATGCGGCCCTGCTCTTCGAGAACAACGATGTCCGATCCGGCGAACCCGCCGTCCCGAAGCAGAAATGCCGCCGCGGACAGTGATGCGATTCCGCTGCCGACCAGATACGCCTTCGCCATGATCAACCTCTTTCCGGATATTCATCACCGTCAGGGGCATTCATTGCCGCTCCGCCTGCCTTCCGGGCAGACGAGCACCATGGGCCAAGATAGCCGAGAATTTGCCGTGCGCGGCCCGCGGCAGGTGACGTCCTACCGCGCCACCCGTCCACCGCTGGGCCGGTCCGGACCCTTACTAGGCGTCCCCGTAGCACTCCACCACCGCGGTGGTGAAGGGGAACCGCACCGGTGTCGACCCGAACACCAGTCGGCCGGCGGTATCGGCCGCGGTCGCGATCATCTCGGTGACCGTCGTCGCCTCCTCCGCGGGACAGTGCACGATCACCTCGTCGTGCTGGAAGAAAACCAGCTCGGCGCGCAGCCCCGCACGAGATATCGCATGACGCACGCCCGCCAGGACCAGCAGCGCCCAGTCGGCGGCGCTGCCCTGCACCACGAAGTTACGAGTGAAGCGGCCGCGGGCGCGCGCCGCGGCGGTGCTGCCGTACGCGCTGAGATCCTCCCGGGACGGGCCCTCCTGGTCCGGCGACGCGACCGACACCGGCGGGCACGTCCGGCCCAGCCAGGTGCGCACCAGCCGGCCCTCCTCACCAGCCCGCGCCGCCTCGTCGACATAGGCCACCGCGGCCGGGTAACGCCGGCGGAGACCGGCCAGATGGGTCAGGGCATCGCCGGAGGTCTGGCCGTAAATGGCCCCCAGGAGGGCGAGTTTGGCTTGCGCGCGGTCGCCGCCGAAGCCGCGGGCCGCCAGATCCGCGTACAGATCCGCACCTCGACCGGACACCTCCATCAACCCGGGATCGCGCGATACCGCGGCAAGTATCCGCGGCTCCATCTGGTCGGCGTCGGCGACCACCAGGGCCCAGCCCGGGTCGGCGCGTATCGCCCGGCGGATCACCTTCGGGATCTGCAGGGCACCGCCGCCATTGGTGGTCCAGCGGCCCGAAACCGTGCCGCCGGGCAGGTATTCGGGACGAAAGCGGCCGCCGTGCACCCACTGTTCGAGCCAGGACCAGCCGTGCGCGGTATGCAGGCGGTACAGCGTCTTGTAGGCCAGCAGTGGCGCGACCGCGGGATGATCGATCTGCTGGAGTTCCCATTTCCGCGTGGAGGACAACTCGATTCCGGCGCGGGCGAATGCCTTGACGATGTCGTGGGGCAGGTCGGGACGAACCCGTACGCCTTCCCCGAAAGCCCGCGACACCTCATCGGCCAGCTCCGCCATCCGGCGCGGTTCCGATCCACCCGGGAAGCGCCCGCCCAGCAGCGTGTCCAGCAACTCGCGGTGCACGTCCGCACGCCACGGGATCCCGGACCGCGACATCTCCGCGGCAACCAGCATGCCCGCCGATTCGGCCGCCAGCAGCAGCCGCATCCGCTCCGGATGCTCGGTGGCCGCCGTCCGGATGAGCTGCCCCGCGTAGACCTGCACCAGGGCGGTGAATTCGTCCGTGCCGGGCGGCAGCGGCACCGGGCCCGATTCGAACAACGACGGCTGGATCTCGGCGGCCCGGACGGGCGCGTCCGGCGGAACCGGCAGGTTGTGCAGGCGGGCCCAGGCGGCCGCTAGCGAACGGGGCTGGCCCGACTGACCTTCCTCATACCCGATCAGCAAGGCTTCCGCGGCCTGGACGTCGTAGCAGCGCTCCACCCGCACGCCGGCCGCCAGCAGGGATCGGTAGATCTCGGCGGTGGACCGCCACACCCATCGCTCGACCTCGGGGCGGGAGCGGACCGCCTCGGCGAGCGCGGGCTCGTAGACCACCGCCGCGGCGGGCCGTCCGTCCGGATCGAGTGGACACAGGTATGCACCCCCGTCACCCGATTCCGCCACCGCCCATCGCACGCTCCGAGTCTGGCACCGTGGTCCGACACCCGTCCCGTCGGTGTCGGGCAACCGGCCCGGAAGCCGATAGAGGGGCCGAGGACTCCCCCTCCACCGACGGCCACGTCGGGTTTCGCCGGCCGACCCTGCCTCCCCGGATCACGAACGGTGCGTTCGCCGGTGCACATCAGGTGCGGCGGCACTCGTGGCGTCAGGACGTTGTCGGCGACCCGAACTCGGCGAGCACCGTGCCGTGCCGCAGGACGCCGGAAAGCCCGGGGAGCTCGGCCGGGGCCGACCAGGTCCGGAACCCGTCGTGGCTGTCGCTGTAGAGATAGCGGCCCTCGGTATAGGCATCGAGATAGATCCGATGCCCGCCGTCGGGCAGTACCACCACCGACTGCCCTTCCTGCGGTCCGCCCCAGCCCGCCCAATCCCCTTTGGCCACAAAGCTGTACGGGCCCAGCGGGTTATCCGCCACCGCCAGCTCCACCAGCTTCGTGTCCTCGTTCTTCACGAACGCCCACACCCGCCCGCCCCACCGCACCAGTTCCGTATCGATATAGCCCAGAGAATCCGGACCGCCGGGACTCACACCGAGTAGCGGCATCGGCGGCGTCCATGCGGAAAGCCCCGTTCCGCGTGGTATCACCAGATGCGGGGTGAAGCCATGACCCCAGGTCAGCGACACGATGATCCCGACCCGCCCGGCCGCATCGGCATACCACTCCGGCGCCCACGCCCCCTCCAGGCGGCCGGGCACCAGCATCGGCACCGGCGCCATCGCCGTCCAGCTGATCCGATCCCGGCTGCGTGCCATACCGATCGAGGTCGCGTCGGCCGCCATGGTGTAGGTGAGGTAGTACCAACCATCGGTGTGCAGCAGCACGCTGGGGTCACGAACCAACCCCGTCGGCGGCGTGTACGCATGCTCGGCCACCGGCGTGAACCGCGTACCGTCTGCCGACTCGTACACCACCAAAGTGGTGTCACTGTCGGCGCGGAACGCCGTCATCGTGTACCGCGTGGGCACCCGGCCGGGATCGGCGCCGACCCCCGGTAGCACCGACTGTGCTCGTGCCGTCCCCGCTGCCAGCAACGGCAGCCCGGCCAGCATTCCGAGTGCGGACCTGCGCCCCACGGTGATCACCATGGTCAGCGATTCTGCGGTCCGCGCGAAGCGATCCACCGCAGGCGCGCCGGACCCGATTCTCGCTCGACCGTGCTGTCTCCATGTCGGACGACCGGCTACGCACTCCGGAATCGGTGTCGCCTCGGCGACGCCGAGCCGGCCGACAGCCGCGCCGACGCGCCTGACCGGCGGGCGGCGTGACGGCTCAGCGTGCGAGGTGGCGGCTGATGACCAGGCGTTGGATCTGGTTGGTGCCCTCGAAGATCTGGGTGATCTTGGCTTCGCGCATATAGCGCTCGACCCGGAAGTCGCGGGTGTAGCCGTAGCCGCCGAGCACCTGGACAGCGTCGGTGGTGACCTTCATCGCCGCGTCGGTGGCGACGAGTTTGGCCACCGAGGCATTACGCGAGTACGGCAGCCCCGCATCTCGCCGCCGGGCGGCGTCCAGGTAGGTCGCGCGGGCGGAATCCACCGCCGCCGCCATATCGGCGAGCAGGAATCCGAGGCCCTGGTGTTCGATGATCGTACGGCCGAACGCCGTTCGTTCCCGGGCGTAGGCGACGGCCTCGTCGAGCGCTGCCTGCGCGAGCCCGACCGCGACCGCGGCGATACCGAGCCGGCCGGAATCCAGTGCACTGAAAGCGATCTGCAGCCCCTGCCCCTCGGCGCCGATACGGCGTTCGGCGGGAATATGGGCGTTGTCGTAGTGCGCGGAGGTGGTCGGCACCGCGTGCAGGCCCATTTTCTCCTCCGGTTTGCCGAAACTCAGCCCGTCGGTGTCGCCGGGCACGAGGAAGCAGGAGATACCGCCCGAACCCTCGCCAGTGCGGGCGAAGAGGTTGTAGAAGTCGGCGATGCCGCCGTGGGTGATCCACGCCTTGGCGCCGTTGATCCGATATCCACCGGCGTCGGCGGTGGCCTTGCAGGTGAGCGCCGCGGCGTCGGACCCCGCCTGCGGTTCCGACAGGCTGTACGCGCCGATCGTATTGCCGCTCAACATGTCCGGCAGCCACCGCTGCTTCTGTTCGTCGGTGCCGAATGCGAGCAGCGGGTGACATGCCAGGCTGTGCACGCTCACCGCGACCGCCACCGCCGCCCAGCGGGCGGCGATCTCCTCGAGTACCTGCAGGTACACCTCGTAGGGCTGTCCCCCGCCACCCCACTCCACCGGATACGGCAGGCTCAGCAGTCCGGCCTCCCCCAGCGTGGCGAACACGCCCTCGGGGTAGGTCTCCGCCTTCTCGTGCTCGTCCACGATCGGCGCCAGTACCTTGTCGGCGATATCGCGGGTGAGCTGGATGAGATCCCGCGCCTCGCCGGTGGGCAGGAGTCGATCGACAGCCACAGGATTCTCCTCCTGGTTCGGGGCACAGTACTGGATTGGCGACTACAGTACTGCTGCCGCAACAGTACTGCAAGGGGTCCTGCAGTACTGTTTCGGTCCATGGAGCAACGTTCGGCCTTCGCGACGGCCCGCCGCACGAAACTGTTCGACGAGCTGGTCGAACTGTTCCTCACCGAGGGCTTCGCGCACCTCACCCTCGACGCGATCGCGGCGCGTCTCAAGTGTTCGAAGTCCACCCTCTACACCCTCGCCGACAGCAAGGAACAACTGGTCGCTGCGGCGACCGTGCACTTCTTCAAACACGCGACCGAGGCAGTCGAGGGGAGCGTCGCCGCGACAACGGGACCACGGGAGCGCATCGCCGCCTACCTCACCGCGGTCGGCGAGGCGCTCTCGGCGGCCTCGACCCGGTTCATGGCCGACCTGGATGCCTTCGCGCCCGCGCGCGCTGTCTACGACCGCAACACCCACATCGCGGCCCGGCGCGTCCAGGAACTGATCGACCAGGGCGTGGCCACCGGCGAATTCCGCGGCGTGCACGCGGCCTTCGCCGCCGACCTCGCGGCCACCATGATGGTGCGCATCCAGCAGGGCGGCCTGCGCGCGAGTATCGGCCTCGACGACGCCGCGGCCTACCGCGAACTCGCCGCTGTTCTCACCCACGGAATCAGCGCCTGAACGGCACGCCGCGGATCCGCCGGTGTCAGATCCGGAGCAGTGGTTCGTATTCGGAATCTCGAATTCGGCGACGAACCTCGGCGAGGAACCGGTCGAGTTCGATGTCGTTGCGCGCCGCGCATCGAACCCGTCGGGTGTGAGTACAGGGACCACACTTTGTGCGCACGATCGATGCCGATCGAACTAGCCTTCGGGGTAGAAGAGGAACAGCGTGCAGCCGGTCGTAGTCGCAGGCACGTGCCATGAGCCGGCCGGTGCGTGCAGAAATGTGCCTGCCGGGTAGTCGCGCGCGCCGTCGTTGAAGGTTCCCGCGACCACGTAGACCTCCTCCGGGCCGGGCTCGTGGACGTCTCGGTGCGGCCACGACGTGCCCGGGTCCATCTCCAGCACGTTGGCGTGCGCACCGGACGACCCTTTCCACAGCGGACGTACCCGGATCCCGGGGAAGAGCTCTCGGACAGGGGAGTCGGCGACGGAGGCGAAGATGTATCCCTCTTGGGCGAGGATCTCGGGGTGCATGCCGTCCACGCTGCCCGGTGCAGCGACGCCGCGACAGTGTCGAGTAAGACACCATAGGGTACTTTTCTGCCATGCATCGCGTGGTTGTCCTGGTTCAGCCGGTGCAGTCGACGTTCGAGCTCGGCTGCGCTGTCGAGGTGTTCGGCACGGTGCGTGCCGGGATACCGCAGTACTACGAGCTCGAGGTGTGCACCGAGACGCCCGGCCCGGTGCCGACGACGGCCGGGTATGCGATGTCGGTAACGCGAGGTCTCTCCGCGCTCGCCGCCGCGGACACCGTGCTCATCCCGGGCTGGTCTTCGGTGGAGGCGCCGCTGTCGGACCGTGTGCGCCGCGCGCTGCGCCGGGCACACGCCCGTGGGGCGCGACTGGTCACGATCTGCTCCGGAGTGTTCGCGCTGGCACGAACGGGCCTGCTGGACGGTCGCTCGGCGACAACACACTGGGCGCGCGCCGCACAACTGGCCGCGGATTTCCCCCAGGTGCGTGTGGAGCCCGACGTGCTCTATGTGGACCACGGCGATGTCGCCACGAGTGCTGGCGCCGGAGCAGGTATCGATCTGTGCCTGCACCTCGTCCGGCAGGACCACGGTGCCGCGCACGCTGCCCTCATCGCGCGGCACATGGTCATGCCCCTGCACCGCGAGGGCGGCCAGGCACAGTACGCGCCGCCCCCGCCGCCCGCGGACGCGCTGGACGGCCTGATCGAGTGGGCCGGCACGCATCTGGGGACACCGCTGTCGGTGGGCGATATGGCCGCGTATCTCAACGTCTCGCCCCGCACGCTGGCCCGGCGCTTCGCCGACCAGCTCGGTACGAGCCCGGGCATGTGGCTGCTATCGCGCCGAGTGACCGAAGCACGCACCCTGCTCGAGGAGACAGACCTACCGGTCGAGGCGATCGCGGCCCGCGTCGGCCTCACCTCGGCGGTCAACCTGCGCCGCCGCTTCCGCGCCCAGGTCGGCACCACCCCGGGCGCCTACCGACGAGCATTCCAGCTCTCCTGACGGAAGCTACCGGGTCGGGCAGCAGAGCAGACGACGAGCTACGGCGTCGCTGTCGGCTCGATCGAGGCCGCACCAGTTCGAGATCCCGTTGCCGCAGCCGGGTCGTGTTCGGGCGGCTATCCGACCGAGCCTGCGGGCCGGACAGCGCCGCGACGAGCGGCGGGTCGTTTCTCCCGCACGTCGATACGGCCTGCGCGTTCGGCGGTCCGGTCGCGGGCCGCCCGGTCCCGGATCCCGCCGAGCACGGCGTCGAGGAGCCGGTCGAATTCCGTGACAGAGCCGAAGTCACCCAGCTCGGGCGCGAGAGCCGCCATCGCGGGGTACAGCGCCGGGTCGATCGTCGGCACGGTTGCGGCTCGGTCGCCGCCACCACCGAGGACAGCCAGCAGATATCCGTTGAGGAAGCCGAACAGGATCATCGGCGCGTCGGCGATGACGTGGCCGGGCAGACCCGCCGCGCGCATCGCGGTGACCAGCCGTTCCAGCGCGGCGAGCGCCGGCGGTGAGGTTTGCGGCCGAGTTGCCAGCAGCCGGACCACATGCGGGTGGCGGTAGGCGATCTCGCGGTAGCGGTGCATCGTCGCGCGGGCGATCCCTTCCCAGGTCTCGGGTGCGTCCTCGATATCGACCGCCATCTCGGCGAGCACGGTTTCGGAGACCGCGTCCAGCAGCGCCGCTTTGCCCTTGATGTGGTTGTAGATCGACATCGGGTCGACCCCGAGCTCGTCGGCGAGCCGCCGTACCCCGAAGCGCTCCAGGCCGTCGCGGTCGACGAGTGCCACAGCGGCGGCCGCGATGCGCTCACGGCTGAGCCCTGCCGATGTGCCCTGGGTGCGCCTGACCACGTTCGTTCCCTTCCCTTGCCAAACCTACGTCGTAGGATATACCGTCGCCGAGCAAACCTACAACGTAGGTTTGATGATTTCCGACAGAGGAGCCGATATGAGCGAAGCCGTCCACATCGAACGACCGCGACAGCCGGACTATGCGACTGTCACGGCCGAGGACCTGGCCGCCTACCGTGCGGCGGAGAACCGATTCCGGGCGTCGGCGCCGGCGCGAGCGATCCTCGGGACCCCCGATCCCGGCGCCGCCATCACGTGGCAGAAGGTGCGGCTGCCCGGCCGCGAACTCCCCGTCCGGGTGTATCGGCCCTCGTCCGAGCGCGACAACACGAGGACCGCTCTGCCACTCGTCGTCCACGTGCACGGGGGCAGCTTCGTGGGCACGGCAGTGCAATGCGATTGGGCCAACAGCTATCTCGCCGCGCACCTGCCGGCTGTCGTCGTCTCGGTCGAGCATCGCCTCCTCGACCGGAATACGCCCATGTCGGCTGCCGCCGAGGACGGCTGGGACGTGCTCGGGCATGTGCTGCGGCACGCCGCGCACTGGGGCATCGACCCCGCGCGGACCGCCGTGTTCGGTGAAAGCTTCGGTGCGTTGATCAGCGCCCTGACGGCGATCCGCGCCACAGCGTCCGGGTTACGGCTGCAGGCGCAGGTGCTGGTCAATCCCGCTGTCGACGTCACCGGCACGATGTTCGACTACGCCTCGATGATCGAGTACGCCGACACCCCCACGGCCGTCACCGCGCAGCTGGAACTCTTCCAGCGGCTGGCGGTTCCACCGGGCACCGACGCGCGGGCGCTGTCGCCGCTGTATGCCGAAGATCTCGACGGGCTGGCTCCCGCACTCGTGGTGGTACCGACCCACGACGCGGTCGCCGATCAGGGCCGCCGCTACGCCGAACGGCTGCGGGCGGCCGGGACACCCACGCGGATCATCGAATACCCCGGAGCACCACACGCATTCCTCACCACGCCGGGCACGACGCCCGAGGCCGAGAACGCGCGAGCCGATATCCACGAATTCCTCCGAGCGTCCTTCGCGCGAAGAGAGGACGAAAACGCGTGAACCGCCGGAGATTTCTTCGCGGCACGACCGCGGCGTGCGCGCTTGCCGCGTCGACGGTCACCGGATGCGGTGCCGGCGGCACAGCCGAATCGGTCGTCGCGACGCGAGCCGGGCGGATACGGGGCAGCGTCACCGCAGGCGTCCACGCGTTCAAAGGCGTGCCCTACGCCGCGCCCCCGCAGGTTGTTGACCGCTATCGACCACCGCGCCCGGTCCAGCCGTGGACCGGCGTCCGCGAGGCACTGGCCTTCGGGCCCACGCCGCCGCAGCCGCCCACCCCGCCGCCGATGGACTTCTTCGCGCCACCGGTTCCCGGGCCGGAATACCTCAACCTGAACATCTGGACCCCGGAGCCGGGCTCGGCGCGCCTGCCGGTGCTGGTGTGGATCTTCGGCGGCGGTTTCGACACCGGAAGCAACGGCCTCTACGACGGCCGGGCCTTCGCCCGCGACGGCGTGGTATTCGTCGCGATCAACTACCGGCTCGGCGCCGAAGGATTCCTGTTCCTCGACGACGGCGTGGCCAATGTCGGCCTGCTGGACCAGATCATGGCGCTGGAATGGGTGCGCGACAATATCTCCGCCTTCGGCGGCGACCCCGGCAAGGTCACCATCTCCGGGCAGTCCGCCGGCGCGATGGCCGTCGCCACCCTGATGGCGATGCCGCGGGCCGACGGGCTGTTCCGGCGCGCAATCATGGAAAGCGGTGCGGGCAATCTCTGTCACTCCACCGAAACCGCCCGCGAGATCGGACACCGCCTCGCCGCGAAGCTGGGCACGCCGCCGAGCCGCGCCGCCGTTGCCGCGGCCGGTGTCGAGCGCGTGCTCGCCGCTCAGTCCGCGCTCATGAGAGATCTTGCGCGACAACCGGATCCGCAACGCTGGGGCGGCGAGCCGGGGTGCCGCGTCAACATGTGGCGGCCCACCCTCGACGACGCCACCCTGCCCGCCAAGCCCATCGACGCCGTCACCGCTGGAGCCGGCGCCGCGGTCGATGTGCTGCTCGGCCACAACAGCGAGGAGGGGCGCCTGTCGCTGGTGCCTTTCCGCAGCCTCGACTCGGTCACCGAAGCGGAATTGACCACCGCGATGAGTCTGTACCGGCTGCCCGTCGACCGGGCGCTGCCCGCCTACCGCACCGCCTACCCGGACGCCGATCCCGGTGCGTTGCTGGCAATCCTGCAGGCGGACTGGTTCTACACCGTCCCCGGCCTCCGGCTCGCCGACGCCCGGGCCGATGCTCCAGCAGCCACCTATATGTACGAATTCGCTTGGCGCTCGCCACAATTCGGTGGCAGTCTCGGAGCCTGCCATTTCCTCGAGGTTCCCTTCGTCTTCGACCAGTTGCACGACCGGCGAATGCAATGGATCACCGGGCCGAACCCGCCCCAGCAACTGGCCGACCTCGTACACAGCATGTGGGTGCAGTTCGCCGGCACCGGCCGAACGAACTGGCCGCGTTACGAGCACACCCGCAGGACCACCATGCGACTGGACCTGCAACCCGCCGTCGTCGACGACCCGTACCCGACCCGGAACCTGTGGGACGGAGTCGACCTGTACTGACCGCGGACGGACCCGCCTACGGCGAAGCACGTCCAGCGACAAGTGACTCGTCACGATGTCGCGACCGTCCGGCCCGGCGTCACGCACCGTCGGCAGTCGAAAGTGTCGCGCCGTCACGTGCGGCCCGCAGCGCGATCGCCAGACCGATGCCGAGGCTTCCCCGGACATCGGCGTTCAGTGTCGTCACGTCGAGACGTTCTGTGGTCTCTCATCGGATGTGCTTTGCGGTCAGGCGAATTCGGTGACCGCCGCATGACCGCGTTCGACCAGGGCGGGGACCAGCGCGCCGAGCCGGTCGAAGCCGTCTCCCACGGTCAGACCCTGCTGCGCGCGGTAGTGGATCCCCTCGAAGATCGCCGCGATCTTGTAGTAGGCGAATCCCAGATACCAGCCGAATTCGGTCAGGTCGCGGCCGGTCTCCCTGGCATACGTCGCGACCAGGGTGTCGCCGGCGGGATACCCGGGGACATCACCGGGGACCGCCGCGACCGGGCTGTCCAGCCCGCGGATACCGTCCCACCACACGACCATCGAGGCGAGATCGGTCAGCGGGTCACCGATCGTGGCCATTTCCCAGTCCAGGACACCGGCCACCCGGCCGCCGGCCGGATCGACCACCACATTGTCGAGGCGATAGTCACCGTGCACGATCGCCGGCGCCTGCCCGGTGGGCAGTATGCGACCCAGCCGCTCCCCCAGACTCGTGAGATCCGGCAGATCACGACTGTGCGACGCGTCCAACTGAGCCGCCCAGCGGCGCAGTTGGCGTTCGAGATACCCGGCCGGCCGCCCCAGGTCACCCAGGCCCACGGATTCGGGGGCGAGCCGGTGCAAGCGGCCCAGGGTGGTGACCAGTTCGGCGGCGAGTTGTTCGGCCGCGGCGCCGAACGCGTCCAGTTGCGCGCGGTCACGGAGCACGACCCCCGACGCGAACTCCATGACGTAGAAGGGCGCGCCGATGATCTCCGCTCCGGCGATCACCAGTGGCTTCGGGACGGGGACGTCGGTCGGATGCAGTGCCCGCAGCACCCGGTACTCGCGGTCCATATCGTGCGCGGTGGCGAGCACGTGCCCGAGCGGTGGCCGGCGCAGCACCCAGCGACCGGTTCCGTCCGTGAGCAGATAGGTCAGATTGGACCGGCCGCCGGCGAGCAATTCGACCCGCAACGGGCCGTTCAGCAATCCGGGCGCCGCGGTGCGCAGAAATTCCTCGAGCAGCGGCACCGAGATCCCCGGTAGAGCCGTATCCGACATGACCAATCTCCTGAACCGAGCGATCGAACGGTAGGTTTGAACAGAACTGGAAGCTAGCCCATGGCCCGCAGCGATGTCAACGGCGACTACGCTCATCCCACCGCGAAAGGAGCACGGAGTGGCCGGAGAGCAGAACGCGCACGACGGAGCCGCGGGCCGCGAAGCCCTCGGCCGGCGACTTCGCGCGGCCAGGCAGCGCAAAGGCCTCACGATCCGCGAGGTCGTCCCCGAAATCGGGGTCAGCATCGGCACCTGGAGCGCGATCGAGAACGGCCGCGCAAGGATCGGCGATGATCGGCTCGCCACCGCCGCCCGGCTGTTCGAGACCGATCCCGCGAGCCTGCGTACCGATGCGCCGGTGCAGGTCGAGACCGATGGGCAGTGGCGGGACTTCCCGCCACTGAACCTCGCCCCACCCGTCGCGGGCGCACTCAACGCCTTCGTCGAACTCGGCTACCACGGGTCGTCGATCCGCGATATCGCCGACCGGGCGGGTTTGTCGGTCGCGGGCGTCTACCACCACTGGCCGACCAAACAGCATCTACTGGTCGCGCTCCTGGATATGACCATGGACGATCTCCAGGGACGCTGCCGCGCGGCGCGGACAGAGGGCGACGGGCCGGTCGAACGCCTGGAGCGGCTGGTCGAATGCCTCGCCCTCTACCATGCCCACCGCCGGGAACTGGGGTTCATCGGCGCGAGCGAGATGCGCAGCCTGGAGGAACCGCATCGCGCCCGGATCGTAGCGGCCCGGCGGAACGTGCAGCATATGGTCGAAGACGAGGTCAACGAGGGATGCCGGCGCGGCGCGATGCGGACACCACTGCCCCGGGAAGCCGCCCGCGCGGTGGTGACGCTGTGCACCTCGTTGCCGCAGTGGTGGTCACCGACCGGAGGACTCACCCCCGAGGCGGTCGCCCGGCAGTACATCGACTTCGCGCTCGATCTCGTCCGCGTCCCCCGTTGACGGCCCCTCCGGAGCAGGAATACAGTTCATCACCGATCAATCGATCGGTGATGTTCAGAAGGTGTTCATGCCCGGGTACGAACTTCCTGCCCACCCACCGCAGGCGCTGGAACTGCACGAGCGCACGGCGCGTTCAGGGGTGAACGGGTGTTTCCGGCCGAGGCCGATCACCTCGCCCACCGCCGCGACGCCGGGCCCGGCGATCATGTCGTCCCGCCGATCGTGGAGGACCTGAAGCGGCAGGCCCGGGCCGCCGGGCTGTGGAACCTCAGCGATGCGTCTCTTCGACGACCCCGACGAGGTGCACATCCAGTCCATCGCCACGAGCGAACTCCGTCGCGTCCCGCTGTTCGATCACCGGCCGCGCTCCTCGGAGACCACCACACCGACCGCGGTTTCGGGTCGGAATCGACCAGCCGCCGCGGCCGACCGATCACGAATTCGACTGCCCCGCCCTATCATCGGTCACAGGTTACGATCGAACCCCTCCCCCACCTGCCTATTATTCAGGCAGCCGGAAGCAATCCGGCCCCTGTGTTACGCCCTCGCCTGTTCCGAGGGTCGGAGAGGCTGGCAAGACAATGATGCGAAATAGCCTGGCCAAGGCGATAGGCGTGGTGGCCTTCAGTGCGCTGCCGTTGGCCGCGACGGTTGCCGTCGCGGGCCCGTCCTCCGCTGACGCCGTAACCCGGCAGGCCACACCCGTGGCCGGTATTCCACTGCAGAAAAGCGAGGACATCGCCACCAACCCGCACGCCCTGATTCCCGATCCAGTCCTGAACGGCTCGTCCGCGGGCGGCTCGGTCGGTTCCGCCGTCGGGTCTGCCACCGGGTCCGGCGGCTCGCTCCTCGGCTCCGTGATCGGTGCCCTGGTCGGCTATTTCCACCCCGAGGTGATCCCGCAGGTTCTGCCCTGACCCTCCGCCGGGCCGGTGGCGTAGATCTGCGAATCGCTACAGCCCGGTCCGGGCGCCACAGGTGATGACCGCGGACCGCAACGCCGACAGTCCCGGCACTCGCCGGGACTGTCGGACGCTCTGACCCGCTCCGATATCCCTAGGAGATCTTGCGGCGATAGGTGGTCATGGCGAAGAGGTAAGCCACGATGAGGATGCCGACGCACCAGCCGAGGGCGATCCAGATATCGGTGCCGACCGGTTGCTGGGCGAACAGGTCACGGATGGCGTTGATGATGGATGTCACCGGCTGGTTTTCGGCGAAGGCGCGGAGCGGGCCGGGCATGGTGTCGGTCGGCACGAAGGCCGAGCTGATGAACGGCAGGAAGATCAGCGGATAGGAGAAGGCGCTCGCGCCGTCCGGGGTCTTCGCGGACAAGCCGGGGATGACCGCGATCCAGGTCAGCGCGAGGGTGAACAGGATCAGGATGCCGGCGACCGCGAACCAGGCGAGTATTCCGGCGCCGGACCGGAAGCCCATCAGCAGGGCGACCAGCACCACCACTACGAGCGAGATCAGGTTGGCGACCAGCGAGGTCAGGACATGGGCCCACAGGACCGACGACCGTGCGATGGGCATGGATTGGAACCGCTCGAAGATACCGCTTTTCATGTCCAGGAAGAGCCGGAACGCGGTGTAGGAGATGCCCGAGGCGATGGTGATCAGCAGGATGCCGGGCAGTAGGTACTGCACGTAGGAATCCGACCCCGAGTCGATCGCGCCGCCGAATACGTAGACGAACAGCAGCATGAACGCGATCGGCATGATCGTGGTCGTGATGATCGTGTCCACGCTGCGCGTGATGTGGCGCAGGGATCGTCCCAGCAGCAGGCCGGTGTCGGCGAAGAAATGCGTGGTCATCATGTTTCCTTATTTCGTCCGTACCGCGCTGCGGTCATCAGCGGAAATGCCCTCGCCGCCTTCGTCACCGACGAGGGCGAAGAAGACGTCTTCCAAACTCGGCTGCTTCTCGACGTATTCGACCTTCGCGGGCGGGAGCAGTTGTTTGAGCTCGGCGAGGGTGCCGTTGACGATGATGCGGCCCTTGTGCAGGATCGCGATCCGGTCCGCCAGGTGTTCCGCCTCGTCCAGGTATTGGGTCGTGAGCAGCACCGTGGTGCCGTGCTCGGCGAGGTCCTTGACCGCCTGCCACACCTCGATGCGCGCCTGGGGGTCGAGGCCGGTGGTCGGCTCGTCGAGGAAGATGACCGGCGGATTGCCGATGAGGCTCATGGCGATATCGAGGCGTCGACGCATACCCCCCGAATACGTCGAGACCTTCCGTGCGGCCGCGTCGGTGAGCGAGAATCGCTCGAGTAGGTCGTCGGCGATCGTGTCGGCGTCCTTCAGGTGCCGCAGCTTGGCGATCAACACGAGATTTTCCCGGCCGCTGAGGATTTCGTCGACGGCGGCGAACTGCCCGGTGAGGCTGATGGATTCCCGTACGTCGCCCGGCTGGGCGCCGACGTCGAAGCCGTTCACGCCGGCTGTGCCCGCGTCGGCTTTGAGCAGCGTCGACAGAATCCTGACGATCGTGGTTTTGCCGGCGCCGTTCGAGCCGAGCAGGGCGAAAATGCTGCCCCGCTCGACCTCGAAGTCCACGCCGCGCAGCACCTCGAGCTTGTTGTAGGACTTCTCCAGACCCTGCACTCGGATCGCCGGAGCTTGCTGTGTCGTCATCGAAAGGTCCTACTTTCCTTCTCCGGCGGCACGTTCGACGGCGCTGGTCAGCCGTGTTCGTTCCCGGTTGAGCCAGGACTCGTCCTGGTAGTTCCGCGCGAACGTCTCGATGAACTCCACGGGGTCATCTCCGACGATCTTGCGTATCGGGGTCTCGTCGGCCGCGCTCTGCTCGAACAGATCGACGAGGTCTTCGAACATCGCCACGCCGCCGCCGCCCGCGCCCCCGTACATCAGAAACCGCTCGAAAGCCTCGACCACGGTGCGATAAGCCGGGGGAAGCTGCTTCGCGCGCGCCTTGTACTGCCGCCACCGCTTCTTGTCCCCGAGGTCCCCGATCACCTTCGAGGTGAGATCCGATATATCCATGACTATCTGCCTCCTTTTTCACGGAGCTGTTCGAGCCGTTCAGCGAGGAAGCTCCAGGTCCTCCAGAACTCGTCGAGATTTTCCTGTCCCGCAGCGTTGAGGGAGTACACCTTGCGCGGGGGCCCCTTCTCCGAAGGAACCTTTTCCACGTCGACGAAACCGCGTTTCTCGATCCTGACCAGCAAGGCGTAGATGGTGCCCTCGGCAATATCGGAAAAGCCCTGCTCCCGCAGCCATGCGGTGATCTCGTAGCCGTACGCGGGGCGGCCGGACAGGATCGCCAGGACGATTCCCTCCAGCGTTCCCTTGAGCATCTCGGTCTCCTGCTTGCCCATGAACACTCCCTTCAGCTACTCAGTGAAACTGACTACTAGTAGATAGTAACACTGAGTAGTGGTACCGCAAGCCCGCCGATCACTCGATATCTAGCTAAATATGAGTAGATGTATACGTACAGGCCGTGAGCTAACTATAAGTAGACATATACGTACACGCAACCCCCGGGTGCGAGAGGGCCCGAACGCGACCCGCGGCCGCCCAGCGAGAGGAGGGACCCCGGCGCGCCGCGGAGGCGGAACACCGGAAGTCCGTCGGGAGTGGTGGTGCCGAAGGCCTCGCCCAGGGCTCCTACAGCCAACCGTTGCGGCGGAACATCACAACCAACCCGCTGCAGGTCAGCACCATCACCGCGAGAACTGTGGGGTATGCCCAAACCTGCTTCAGTTCGGGCATGTGCTCGAAATTCATGCCGTAGATCCCGGCGATCATGGTGGGGACCGCGGCCAGGGCTACCAGTGCGGATATCTTGCGCATATCGGTGTTCTGCCGCACGGCGATACGAGCCAGGGTCGCGTTGATCAGTGCCGAGAGCGCGTCGTCGAAGTCGTGGACGCGTTCGGCGGCGGTGGTGTGATGGTCGGTGACATCACGCAGGTAGCGACGCACTTCCTTACTCAGACCGGAATCGGGCCGGGTGAGCATCTGCAACGGCAGGGCCAGCGGGATCACCGAGCGACGCAGTTCCACGATTTCGCGTTTGAGCTGATAGATCGACTCGATGCCGAGCCGTGAGCGGGGGGTGAACACCTCCTGCTCCATCTCCTCGACGTCGGTTTCGATCTCCTGCACGACGTCGAGGTAGGCGTCGACGACGTGGTCGGCGATCGCGTGCAGCACCGCGCCGGGACCCAACCGCAACCGTTCGGGGTCGGCTTCCAATTCCGCACGAACCGCCCGCAGGCCGGAGTGCTCGCCGTGGCGGACCGCGAGCACGAAATCGGGGCCGAGGAAGATCAATATCTCGCCGGTCAGCACGATCTCGCTGACACTGTGCATATCGTGCTCGACATATGCCACGGTCCGCATCCCGAACACCACAGTGTGGTCGTAGCGTTCCAGCTTCGGGCGCTGGTTGCCGGCCACGGCGGCTTCCACGGCCAGCCGGTGCAGCCCGAACACTGCCGCAACCTCACTCATCTGGTCGATATCGGGCTCGTGCAGGCCCAGCCACACGAATCCGCCCGCATCGCTGTCGTTCTCGCGGACCCGAGCCAGAGCCTCGGCCACTCCGAACCGGCCGTCCAACCGCTTCCCGTCGCGGTAGATGCCGCAGTCCACAACCGCCCGCGCCACCGGCACCGGAATCCGCTTCGACGCCACCGTCGACCCGCTGCTGCCACGATTCGGTTCAACCAACACCCCGCAAGCCTAGAAGCTTGCCCCGCCCGCCAGCCACCGACGAATTCGATCCCCGGCCGACCGGTGCGAGGGTGGTGGTCGTCCACTGCGATCGGCGGGATGTCCCGCCGCACTCGGCGGGTGGTTCAGAGCAGGTCGGCCGGACCGCGTGCGGTGACAGCGAAGTCGACCATCGCCGCCACCAGCTCCGCACCCGTGCCGGCACCGGAGCTGGAGACCGAGCTCATGCCCCACATCATCGGAAACAGATTCGGATCGACCACCGCCGATACGATCCCGATCCCGAACGTCCGACGGCTTCCAGCTCGGCCGGCAGTTCCGGAGCGCCCTCGGATCGCCTGCACATCGACGGCCTCATCGCGAGCGGTAGTCGGCGACGAGCCATTCGTCGCCGGCACGCTGCACATTCACGGTGAGCAGCGTGGGGGCGCCGACCGGTTCCGGATGCCGGGCATTACGGGTCTGCTGGGTCGCGAAGACGGTGACGACGTAGTTGTCACCGTCGACGGCCTCGACCGCGGTGCTCACCACGTCGCCCCGAGCGACGGACCGGGCCTCGATCATGACCTCTGTGAGTTCGTCGCGGGCGGTGTCGTAGCGATGGGACAACCCCGCGGTGGTTCCGTCCCGGACACCGGCGAAGAAGGCGTCGAGGCTACGGAAGTCGTAGGTCAGCGAGCGTTTCGCGTAATCGGCCGCGACGGCGGCCACACGGTCTCGATCGGCGATGCGGTCGCGCAGGGTGTCCAGCTCGTGTTCGGCGGAGTACCAGCGCCAGGCGAGAAGTCCCGACAAGGCGACGAGCGCGAGCGCGGCGAGTCCCCACGCCAATACGCTGGTGGGCGACGCGGACGCACGCTGTTCGCCGCGGCCGCGCGGTCCGCCGGCCACCGCGGCGGAGTCGGCGGCGTGGTGATCGGGGTCGGTTTCGGAGGTGTCGCTCACAGTGGGTCCTCGCTCAGAACGGAAGAATGACGATGATGTGGGCGGATCCGCCCATGAGGAAGGCCGCGCAGACGAATTCGATTCGCCGCGGTCGGGTGTGCTCATCGACACACGGCCCGATACTGCGTACCGAGAATCGCTTCGGTGAGTTCTGGCGAAGCCGAGCAGGCGGAAGCGGGCGCCAGGCCCGCGGCGGGGTAGTTCGCGTTCGATCCGTTGATCAGTTCCGGCATCAGCGAGAGCATCTCCACCAGTCGCCCGGGGTGGGCAGCGAGGACTCCCGACAACTCGTGCAGAGAGGGGTCGGCGTCCTCGAAGACAGACTCCGGGTCGGCGAGGATTCTGCCCTCGGGCTCGGTTGCCGGTTCCTCCGTGAACAGCGAGTTCACCAGATCGACGGCGTCGTCGAACAACCCGACGAGCGCGGCGATCCCCTCGATCAGCACGCCGACCTGTTCGGCGATGCCGCCGAGTTCGGCGGCGATCGTCCCCAGATTGTGGATCAGCACAGCGACCACCGCGTGCTCGCTCGTAGCGTATTGCAGCAGGTCGACCAGACCCTCCAGCACCGGTTCGATACCCGCGCCGTCGCCCTGGAGAACACAGACCAGGTTCTCCGCCAAACGACCCAGCTGCTCGATGTCCAGCGCAGTGAACAATGGTTTGAATCCATCGAACAGCCGCGATACGTCGAAACTCGGCGCGGTCCGCTCGCGCGGGATCGTCGCGCCGGCCGCGAGCCGCACCCCTCCGGGCTCGGACTCGAACAGCTCCAGATAGCGCTGCCCGAGCAGGTTCTGATATCGGATCGCGGCGTGGGTGGTGTCCAGGACCGCCCCGTCGTGTTCGACGGTGAACCCCACCCGGGTCGTGGTGTCATCGGTGACCTCGACTGCCGTGACGGTTCCGATCCGGGCTCCGGCCAGCTGAACACCGGCTCCGGCGGTGAGCCCGGAGGCATCGGTGAAGACCGCGGTGTACTCGGCGTCGACCTCGGCGCCGGTAACCGGTCCACGCACGGTGGTCAGCACCAGGCCGAGGCAACAGACGACGAGGACACCGAAGACGGACAACCCGATCGCAGGGCCACGCACGGATGACATCGAACTCCTTCCGGGGCGTCGGCCGACCGCGCGAGGAGCGGCACGGTACCGGCGACGATTTCGAACTTCGACTGCACCCGTCCGTCCACGACCGGGACGCCACGAAGAGACGGTCCGTCACAGCCGGTGACAGGCAGGGCGACCGAACCGTACGGCATGCCCGGTGGGCGACCCAGGTCCAGAATCACGGCGAGTATTTTCGGCGAAGCGAGCCCGGTTGCGGCCGAGCCGTCTTCGACGCCCGGGGCGGTGGCAGCCAGCCGCTGAACGGTCGCGTATCCGGCGAGGTCGATGCAGCCACCACCGGCGGCGCCACGAGCAATCGTCAGCAAGACCGGCCCGGGTTCGTCTCGAATCAGCAGCAGGTCGTCTCAATCTTGTGACGTAACACAACGACCGAGCCCCGGTCACGTAATCTGAGCCCCTGGCCCCGTGTGACAGGGCATTTCGGTTCACGAGACCCGCACTCCGCGGTGCCAGCTGTATCGACATCGCACCCAGGGACGTGTGCCATGAGATGTTTGCGTGCCGGCATTCTCGCGTTGTTCGTCATCGTGCCGTTGCTCACCGGGCAGGCTGCGGCCCAACCGCCCGCCCTCCCGTTCCCCGGACTGCCGGTAATTCCGCTGCCCGCGGACGCGAGCGGCGCTATCCTGCCCGGTATCCAGCAGTGGATCGACCAGGTGATTCCGCCGCCGCCGATCGCGCCGGCGCCCCAACCAGCGCCGACGGATCAGACGAACGATTCGGCGCCGGGGCCGGCGGCGCTGCGGCAGGCGGTGTTGCCCGCACCGGTCGGCGACCCGATATTCGATGCGTGGCCGGCCGACCTCGCCGACTTCGCCCCGGGTGCGGTGCTCGAGGTCCGCGATATCACCGCCTCGGCCGCGCCGCTGGTCGTTGTGCCGATCCGGGAGGCGCTGCTGTTCAAATACCGGACCACCGACGCGCACGATCGCCCTTCGTACGCCACGGCCACACTGGTGATTCCGGCGACCCCCTCACCGGTTCCCGGAGCGCGGCCGGTGCTGGTCAACAACCTGCCGATCGATGCTCTCGGCCGTCGCTGCACTCCGAGTTACACACTGGCACACGGATTCTCGTCCGAGAGCGCGATCACCGACTTCGTGCCGCCCACCACCCACCTTGCCGCGCTGCGTGGCTATGCCGTGCTCATTCCGGATCACGAGGGCCCACTGATGGCCTACGCCGAGCCCTACGTCGCGGGTCACGCGGTATTGGACGCGGTGCGTGCGGTACGCGGCCGGCTGGCGAACGAGTTCGGTGCGAGCCGTTTCGCGATGGCGGGCTACTCCGGTGGCGCGATAGCCACGCACGGCGCGGTGAAACTGATCGAGAGTTATGCGCCCGAGCTCGCACCGTCACTCGCCGGTGCGGCACTCGGCGGGGTGCCCGCCGATTTCGAGATCCTGGCACGCAGCATGAACGGCAATCTGGCTTCCGCCGTGTTCATGGCCGCCGTCTTCGGTATCGCACGCGAGCGGCCCGAGATTCTGGCCCGGATGAACCACCTCGCCCAGTGGGTGACCACCTCGCCGATGAAAGACCAGTGCGTGAGCATTTTCGCGCTGCCCGGTGTGCTGCAGCTGCCGATCGACATCGCCGCGAATATCGCCGACCCACTGCACTCGACGCTGGCACGCGAGATCTACGAGGTGACCCGGATGGCAGGGGTCGCGTCGGCGACTCCGCTCTACATCTACAACGGTGAACAGGAGTTCTGGATCCCGGCCGAGGGCGCGCGCAACCTCTATCGCGAGCAATGCTCGCTCGGCGTCACCGCGGTCTACCGCAGTGTGCTCGGCGAGCACATCATCGCGGCGGGCCTCGGTTATCCAGAGGCCATGATCTGGCTGGACGAGCGCCTGCGCGGCATCCCGGCGGAGAATGAATGCTGAAGGCGCGCCACACCAGAAACACGCCGTGCCGATTGCCGCATAATTGCCGTGGCGGGAGCTCAGGCGACACTCGGCGTGTTCTTCGCCCCGCCGCGTACCTGGAACGCGCCGACGACCTCCACAATGCCCATGAAGATCAGCCACCAACCGGCCACCACCGTCAACACGGCGACGGAGTTGAACGGCCAGACGATCAACATACCGCCGCCGATCAGCAGCACGATGCCGAAAAAGACATTCCAGGCGCGCCCGGGGGTGCCCGAAGGCGCGTCTGCAGCAGCGACCAGAACCGCGACGCCGCGGAACATCCAGCCGATTCCGATCCACAGGGCCATCAGCAGAACAGCGTCGCCGAGATGACGCAAGGCGAAGAAGGCCAGGATGAACGACAGTACCGCGCTGACGATCAGCATGACCCGCCAGCCGCTCGAGACGTGACCGCCGAACGCCGCGACCAGCTGGAAGATGCCCGAAACCAGCAGATAGATACCGAACAGGACAGCCAGGACCACGATTGTCGGACCCGGCCAGATCAGCACCACGACACCGACGACCACCGACACCAGGCCGATGATCAACATCGCCTGCCACGCGCGCCGGGCCAGCTGATGCAACGGCCCCTCGTAGTGAACATCGCTGGATATCATGCAGGCATGATATGACGCTCCCGGCCAATTGCTGATGATTCGCCAGCCGAGAAACGCTGTCGGTATCGGTGACCATTCGTGGCGGCCGGACGCGCGAGCGATCGCGCACTGCACGCCGGCACTTCGTCCGGCCACCGCGACCACCGGCAGCGCGACCACCCGCTCACCGAGCGCCGTCTGCGACGCTAGGCCGGTTTCGACTCGCCCCGCGACGAGATCTGCTGCACACCCCAGCTGTTGCCGTCCGGATCCTCGAAGAAGATGAACCCGACGTTGTCGAGGGGATCCGGCGTGGGCGAGGGATTTCGGCCCAGCACCTGGACATCGGTGACCGCCACACCGCGCGTCATCAGTTCCTTGTGCGCCTGCCCGATATCGGGCACGACAAGTTGAAGGCCCTTCACCGAACCCGGTTCCATCTTCGGGACCGCGCCTTCGCCGATGACTATGGAGCACCCGGAGCCCGGCGGCGTCAGCTGCACGATGCGCATGCCGTCGCCGATCTTCGTATCGTGGTCGACCGTGAATCCCAATCGCTCGCTGTAGAAGTCCTTCGCCCGATCGATATCGGATACGGGGACGATGACGACTTCGAGGGTCCAGTTCACAGCACTTCCTCTCGGATGGGTACAGACCTCACCGGTAGAGACGGCCCTGGCACGGGGAATTCATCGTCCCTCGATGTGACCTCGTGACTTTCGTCGAAGGCGATGGACAGACCGGTGTCGAAGTCGGCCATGATCCCAAGAACGACGAACCTTTCACCGATGTGGTCGCCAGTCTTTGGTTCTGCACACGCGCAGGAATCCCCGGTAGTTGGACGAAGCTCGCGTGATCTCTCGATCCTGCCGACACGTCGATACCCACCGCGAACGCGATCAACACGTCCACCTCAACTCTCCGACGGCCGATCCGAACCGATCGCGGGCTTGACCTCAACAATGATCGAGCTTCTAGCGTCGATGGCATGACGACACAGCCCATGCAACCTCCTGCCCGCCAGCCGATCGGATTCTGGACAGTCCGCGCCGGTGCGGCCATCGGAGCCCGTACCCGCGCCGCGCTCGAAGCGATCGGTGTGACCCAGGCCGAATGGTGGGTCCTGCATCAGCTCTCGCTGCACCCGGAGGGTCTGTCACGAGCCGCGATCATCCGGACGATCGGTCCGAACGGCTCGGTTGCCGCGATAGACGCAGCCCTGGCCTCGGCGATCCGGAAAGGGTGGGTGCGGGAAGCCGGCGCGAGCCTCGAATCCACCGAGGTCGGGACCGAGCGATTCGAGCGCGCCGCGCACGTGCAGAAAGCCCTGCACGACGAACGGATGCAGGGCATCAGCGAGGAAGAGTACGTCACGACCATCACTGTCCTGCAGCGAACCATCGCGAACGTCGGTGGCGACGCCTGGCACTGGTAGAGGGCCCGTGGCGGCGACCTGATCAGCTGTTCCGGTTTCCCTCGGGCGAGCCGCGCGGTAGCGTTCGGATGGTGTCGAAGGTCAAGGTTCTGCTCTGGCTGGGACACGTCGCACTCCCTGCGCTCGGGTTGTGGCTGCTGGTATCCCGTCCCGAACTCGACACCGACTACGAGCACCACGGGACGCATTTCTGGTTGGTGCTCACCACCGCCGCCCTCGCGATGGCGCTGGGCGTGATGTTGTTCCGGGCCGCCCGGATGCGCCGGGACGCCCGGTTGATCCTGGTATCGCTGGTGTTCCAGTTCAGTGCGGGTTTCCTCGGGTTGCACGCCTTGGCGACTCCCGGCGTGATCCTGTTGACGCCGAACGCCGGCTTCGTCTATTCGGTACCCGTCGGGCTGGGACTCGGCGGTGCTGCCGCCCTGGCGTCGTCGGTGGAATTCGGTCCCGCGGCGGCCGCCCGATTGCATCGGTCGGCGTGGATGTTGTCCGCACTCCCCACGCTGCTGCTCGTGACGTGGGCCGTGGTATCGATGGCACAGTTACCGCCACTGCACCACGCGCCCGACCCGACGGAGGCCAGAGGACCGCTGGTCGGGGTGGCCTTCGTCGGGTCCGCGTGTTATCTCGCCGCGGCATTTCGCTATGGCCGCCAGTACGCGCGACGACGGGGCGTGGTGCTGCTGAGCGTGCTCACCGCCTTCGTGCTACTGGCCGAGGCACTTTTCGCCGTGGGTTTCAGTCGCAGTTGGCACACCTCGTGGTGGGAATGGCATGTGCTGATGCTGGCTGCCTTCGTGCTCATCTCCAGTAGCGCCCACCTGCAATTCCGGCGGGAGGGCTCGGCTCTCGGACTCTTCGACAGCGTCACCCTGCACCAGACCATGGCGGGGCTGGAGCGCGACTACACACGGGCCCTCAACGAGATGGTCGACGCGCTGCAGGCGCGCGCCGAGGGCGGCGTCGCCTCGACCGAGCCGCTGGGAGCGGTCGGGGCCCGGTTGTCCAAACGATTCGGGCTCACCGAACGTCAGGTCGCGGTACTGCAGCAGGGCGCCTACGCGCTGGGTAGCGAGCGGGAGCAGGTCCGCCGCCTGGGGCTGCTGGCGGTGATCGGTGAGCGGTCGAACGTCATTCGCGGCGAAAAGGATCTGCTCGACGACGTGCTGCACCTCGTTTCGCAGGCGTTCGAACGGGATCGATTCCGGTTGGGGTTGGTTCGAGGCCACGAACTGGTCTTCTCCGACGGTGGGCCTGCCGACCCGCGGTCGCTGGGGTTTCCGCTGGTCGTCAAGGGAAGCCGGGCCGGAATGCTCGAGGCGCACCGGGTGGGAGGCCGCTTCAGCGATACCGAGCTGGCGATGTTGCGATCGTTCGCCGATCGGACGTCGGTCATGGTGGAGAACGCCCGCCTGTATCAGCAGATCGACGGACTGTTCCGGTCCTATATGTCGCCTACGGTAGCGACCGCGCTGATCGCCGACCCGTCCCAGGCCGGACTCGGCGGCCGGATCGCCGAGGTCAGCGTGCTCATGGCCGACCTGTCGGGATTCACGCCGTTCTCCGAGTCCGCGACCCCGGAAGCGGTGGTGCACATGCTGAACACGTATTACGGCGTGATCGTGCCGGCGATTCTGGACTGCGGTGGGACGGTGGTCCAGTTCGTCGGCGACGCGGTGATGGCCCTGTTCAACGCGCCGACGCACCAGCCGGATCATGCGCTGCGGGCGGCCGCCGCGGGACTCGCGCTCCAGCGGGTGGTCGCCGAAACAGCGGTTCCGCACCCCGGTTGGCCGCGTTTCCGGGTCGGGGTCAATACCGGTCCGGCGCTGGTCGGCAATATCGGCGCGCAGCAGATGCGCAACTACACCGCGATCGGTGATACGACCAACCTCGCCGCCCGGCTGGAGAGTCTGGCGGAGCCGGGGACCGTGGTCATCGGCTCGCCGACCTACGCGCACCTCGGCTCGCGCGCACAGGTGCGCAGCCGTGGCACAGTCACTGTCCGAGGCCGGAGTGAACCGGTGACCTGCTATGTGCTGGATGGATTGCGGTGACCACCGATTTCGAGATACTCCGTGGATTGCGCGAATCGGAGCGGCGCGAAATCCTCGCCTCGTGCACACCGCGCCGGTACAAACGCCGGGAAATCCTCTGCCACGAAGGCGATCCCGGTGACTGTCTGCATCTGATCAAGTCCGGCCGGCTCATCGTCCGGGTCGCCACCCCGTTCGGGGACAGCGCGACGCTGACCATGCTCGGCCCCGGCTACTCGTTCGGCGAACTGGCGGTGCTCGACAGCAGCGCCCGCCGTACCGCGACTGTCGAGGCGGTCGAGAATGTCGAAACGTTGACGTTCAGCCGCGCACAGTTGACGGCGCTGCGGCAGAGTTACCCGGAGATCGACCGGGTCATGATCGCCACCTTGGCCGCTCAGGTGCGGCGGCTCTCTGCTCAGGTGCTCGAGGCGTTGTATCTACCGGTGGAAACCCGGGTCGTCCGGCGTCTGATCGATCTTGCCTCGATCTATGGCGGATCGAATTCCGTTGCCGAGATCCGGCTCAATCAGCAAGATCTGGCGTCCATGGCCGGAACGACCAGGGCCACGGCGAACAAGGTGCTGCGCGATCTGCAACAACGCAACATTCTCGCGCTGACCCGTGGTCGCATCACCGTGATCGACCGGGCGGCGCTGGTCGGCTCCGCCCGTTGAAGGTCTAGTGTGCGAGCGCCTTGCCGCCGGTGGGCGCGACCGCGAACCAGGTACCACCGACACCCTGACCCCGCAGGTCACCCGGCCGCTCGTCCTTCGCGAAGTGGTACACCGGCCAGCCACCGACGGTGATCTGGCACGTTCCGTCCGCGCGCTCGACGAATCCGACCCGCCCCGGGTCGATCCCCACGATGTAGAGCCCTTGTCCCCGGCTCACCAGCAGTGGCGGCCACGTGACGGCACAGTCGCCGTGGCAGTTCGACTGCGACGGGTTGGCGGTGTCCTTGTCGAACCGGTAGAGCGAGCGACCGTCGCCGTCGGTGACGCGCAGCCCGACCGCCGGGTCGGTGACCGCGGTGAGCTCGACAGCATCGGCGCCGAACGGCGCCTGCCCGGCGTAGATATTCAGCCATCCTTGCGTTTTCACCGGCACCTGCGCCGACGCGGCCGGAGCCGGCGCCGGGTCCGCCGTCGCGGCAGGGGCCGCGGACAGGCCCACCACAGCGGCAGCGGCAATCGCGGCGGCGGTCGTATTGATCATGGTTGTGAATCTCGACATGGGATCCTCCGAATGGCGTTCGTTTTCCAGTGACCGCAATTCTTCGGCCCCGGACCCGAACGGTCTGTTCGCGCACCGACATCCACTGTGTGTCCGAGCCGACACAAGAACTCGCCGAGACCCCTCGCGCGACCGCGGTCAGCGCCAATTTCTCCCGTCGGCCGACGGGTCGCTCTCGTTCGGTGGCAGATGGCGGGTCATCGGTGGGGACGGCTGCGCGGCACCTACCGACCGGCCCACCGGCCCGAGCCGAAATCCACGCGGACGATCGTTCCGCCGCAACGAGTTCCGATCTGGACAGGTGCGGCTGGAGTACTGGACAACGAATTCCCAGCGTTGGACACTAGAGCGAACGGCTATTGAAGGGGTGGATTCGAATGGTCAGAACACACACGGTGGCCGCCGGGGAAACGCTGCCGGCATTGGCACTTCGTTTCTACGGCGACGCGGACCTATCTCCACTGATCGCCACCGCCAGCGGAATCACCGGTCCCGACGCCATCGATATCGTCGAACCCGGTGCAGTCGGCGTGGGGCAACAGCTGATCATTCCCGATTTCACCGGACACGAGGTTCTCCCGGGGGACACGCTGCCGGAATTGGCATTGCGCTGCTACGGCGACGCGGGACTGTCTCCGCTGATCGCCACCGCCAGCGGAATCACCGAATCCGACGTCGATGTGGGGCGACGGCTGATCATTCCCGAGCTCGTGAGATACAAGGTTGTCGCAGGGGACACGCTGCCGGAATTGGCATTGCGCTACTACGGCGACGCCTCGTATTCTCCGCTGATCGCCACTGTCAATGGCATTGCCGAACCCGACGTCATCGATATCGGGCAGATACTGGTCCTATTCGCCGGTCGCAGTAACGGATTCGGACTGTCGATCGTGGACCGCAACGAGAACGACCCTCGGATGTGGTATTACCGGTTCCAGACCAGTGCGATCGGCTGGAACCCCGGAGTCAATGTCCTGCTTCCCGACGACTATCGCACCAGCGGACGCGCGTATCCCGTCCTCTACCTGTTCCACGGCGGCGACCAGGACTTCCGCGCATTCGACTTTCTGGGCATCCGCGAACTCACCGCCGGAAAGCCGATCATCGTCGTGATGCCCGACGGCGGACACGCGGGCTGGTACTCCAATCCGGTCAGCTCATTCGTCGGCCCCCGGAACTGGGAGACATTCCACATCGCCCAGCTGCTCCCCTGGATCGACGCTAATTTCCGGACGTACGCCGAATACGACGGCCGTGCGGTAGCCGGGTTTTCGATGGGCGGCTTCGGTGCGCTGAAATACATGGCCAAGTACTACGGCCACTTCGCCTCGGTCAGCAGCCATTCCGGCCCGGCGAGTCTGCGTCGCGACTTCGGACTGGTCGTGCATTGGGCGAACGTGTCCTCGGCCGCGGCGGACCTGGCCGGCGGCACGATCTACGGCGCGCCGTTCTGGAACCAGGCCAGAGTCACCGCAGACAACCCCGTCGAGCGTATCGACAGGTACCGGAACAAGCGGATCTTCTTCGTCGCCGGCACCAGTCCGGATCCGATCAACTGGTTCGACAGCGTGAACGAGACCCAGGTGCTCGCCGGCCAACGGGAGTTCCGTGAACGCCTCACGGCGGTCGGCATCCCACATGAAGGGCACGAGGCGCCCGGCGGTCACGTCTTCCGGCCCGACATGTTCGCCGTCGACCTCGACGGCATCATCGCCCGGCTGCGACCTGCGGCTCTCGTGTGATCGTCGAGTTCGGTTCAGCTCTGGCCGGACAGCCGACCCACGCAGTTCAGGCGGCGCCCCGCGTACTACGAGAACGTGATCATCGACCCGGAGACCACGCCCCTGCTGGCGCAGGCCGCCGCCAAGGGCTACCACTCGGGCGCGCCCGACGACCGGAACTTCGAGCACGGGCTCGATTCCATCCTCGACCACTCTTCCCGGCTGCTCCCGGGAGCGGGTTCGACGGATGCGAAGCCCACGCCGGCACGACGCGCGACCCGATCATCGGCCACGAAAGCCGGTAAGCCTCGTACGCGCGCTGCGGCGACATAGCGATCGGACGGACACACCGTCACGCGTTCCGGATCAGGCGTCCTCAACGCTTTCGGAGCACCGCGTCCGGATGGGGCGGCGTGTGCACTCGGGCAGCGAGGGAGGCGGCGGCCAGGCAGGCAGCCGCGCCGACGAGGAGAGCGGCACGAGGACCGGCGAGGTTGATGATCCACCCGGTGACCAGGCTGCCGATCGGGGTGGTGCCGAGAAAGACGAACACCCAGAGCGCCATGACCCGGCCTCGGTACGCGGGGTCCGAATGTAGTTGCAGTGCAGTAGATGCCAGCGTGACGAAGCAGAATGCCGCGCCGCCGGTAGCTGATAGCGCCGCGCACGCGGTGATCAGATTCGGTGCCACGGCGGTCGCGGCCAGAGCGATACCGAAGGAACACGGCACGGTGCCTACGGATGCGATCAGCAGGCCGGCCAGCACCGGACCGACGACACGAGCGCTGTTCATGACGACACCGTTGACGCTGGCCGCACTGGCCAGGTCCGCGGCCGGAACCAGCTGCGCGACGAAGGTCTGGCGCGCGGGCGCGTCGAGTATCTGCACCAGGCCGCCCGCCACTGAGATGGCGACGATCGACGGCACCCCCGCATGTCCGGTTACCGCCGTCAGCCAGAGCGCGGCTGCCAGCAGCCCGTTCCCGATCTGGGTGCCGATCAGGAGGCGGCGTAGATCCACCCGGTCGGCGATCATCCCGCCCCACGGGCCGAACAGCAATTGCGGGAGGCCGCCTGCGGCCAGGACCGTGCCCAGCGACGCCGGTGACCCGGTCAGCTGCAGTACCAGCCGGCCGATCGCTGTCGCCTGCAAGAATGTGCCGCTGGCGGAGGCGATCTGGCCCGCGAAGTACCAGCGGAACGGCCGCGACCGCAGCGCGCGGAAGGCGTTCGCCGACCCGGGCGCCCGACGGTGTCGCGGCCCAGCGGCTTCGGGGATCACCGGCACGCCGCGTGATCCATGGACAATTCTCGGTTGGTGCGCATCGTATTTCGCTCGGTGGCTCGCGAGTCGATCAGGGGCGCGCAATGTTGCACAGGTTCGATCGCGCGATATTCGCGACCTCGCCGACACCACCGGACATCATGACCTTCCCGAGGCCCAGGCCGAAACCTTTCGCCGCCGCGACCGTGAGATGTGAGGCAACCTCCAGCGCGTCCGGAGTCGTCACCACATCCACCAAGGCGGGGCCGGGGTAGGCGAGCGCCGCGCGCAGGGCTTCGCGCAGGCCATCGGGGTCTGTGTCACCGGGCAGCACCAGAACGGCGGCGCCTCTGTCGAGGATCGCGCTCTGTATCGCGCTGTGCGCCAGCCGCACCAGCTGATTCGGGTGCGCGACCGTCTCGCGAAGGCCGCCGCCGCCTCGTTGTGGACGTGGATCCATGTGATTCGGCCGTCGCCGCGGACCGCGTCACTGAACGCGTTCACACTGTCCCCGACCAGACCGTAGATCCTATTCACTCCGGCCCGGACCAGCACCTCGACCAGATCATCGGCCACCGTTCGACGCAGCATGCCGCCACCGCTGCTCGTCGGCAACGGTGCGCCGCAGCAGATAGCCGTGACGGCCCGACAGGACGAGCTCCCCACGCTGGTTGTGGACCGATACCGCGGTGGTGACCAGACCGTTGTCGCCGCTGGGTGTGAGCTCGATGATCTCCAGCTGCGAATACAGTGTGTCCCCGGCGTGCACCTCGACGTGGAATTCACAGGAGAGGCTGCTGAACGCGACGAATACCTCACCGATGACATGCGGGAACAGCGTCGCACCCGGCGCGGTGAAGGCCAGGACCTGCAGGCCGTGCACCACTGGTGCGGAGTGTCCGTGCGCACGCGCCCACTCCGCGTCGTAGTGGACAGGATGGTTGTCCGCCGACACCACCTGGAACGCGGAGGCATGGGCATCGGTGAGCGTGCGGCTCGGCGCCCGGAAAACCTCGCCGATCCGCAAGTCCTCGAACGTGCGAGGCGCAACGATCTCGAATCGGCTCCGATCGAACGCTGTTTCGGTCTCCATGCGGTCTGCTCCTTCAGAAGTGTTGTTGTGCAAAGCAATCCGCCGACGCCGAACGGAAGGCGGAACCGGGGAGCACGCGTTCCAGTCTGCCCCGAGCGGGCGGGCGCTCACCCCGCCGTACAGGCCGGGAACCCCTCGAAATCAGACACCGCCGATCATGTGCCGAATTCCGAGCGCCTACGCTCGCGCGTCGTCCATCCGACGCCCGGAATCGACGTGGCGGATGCCCCGGCCAACGACAGGGCACCATTCGCGATCTGTCACCGGCGGCGCACCCGCCAGGGCAGCGCCGTGGACCGAGCAGTGTGGTGTTCCGGTACCGCGCAGCCCGGCGGACGAGCACTGAGAAGCCCGGCGGAGGACCGGTGGGGGCGAGACAATGATCACCGCGCGGGACATCATCCACCGAAGATGATCTGCCGGTCCACCTCGATGTTTACCATGGCCGGATGAAAACCCTGCCGGTTGTCGCCCACCGGACCCTTGCGGTACTCGACGGTCTGGACGACGCACTCGTCACCGCCGTGGTAGGACCGGCCGGCAGCGGGAAAACCACCGCGGTGCGCCACTGGTTGCGGACGCGGGCACTGCCGCACCGCTGGCTGACGATCACCGACGACGACGCGGCAGCGGATTTCCTGCACGTTCTCAGCACGCCCGAGTCCGGTCCGATCGTCGTCGACGACAGTCATCGTCTTCCCCGCACCCCCGATTACCAGCGCGTACTCGACCGGGGGCTCGAACTGGGCCGGCGATTCGTCTTCCTCGGCCGGACCGAACCGCAGGCCAGTTTCTGGCGATCGGTCGGGCGCGGCGAGGGCGTGCTGATCGGCTTCGAAGATCTACTCCTCACCCCCGCCGACACCGCCGCGGCGGCCACCGCACGCGGCCTCGACCTCCCCGACGCCGTCCTCGACGAGCTGTACCGGGTCACCCGTGGCTGGCCCGCACCGGTCGAGATCATCCTCGATGTGCTGGCCCGCGCCGGCGACCCCGCCACGGCGGGACAGCTACCGCTCGCCGAAGCCGCGCAGTATGTGCGAGCCGAGGCCGTCGAACCCCTGCCCGATGAGCTGCGCACCGGTTGCGCGCACCTGGCTCACCTGGGCGTGTTCTCGGCGGATCTCGTCCAGGAAGCCCTGGGCACAGACGGCAGCGAAGCATTCGACCGGGCCCGGCGGGCACAGATGATGCTCGTCCGGGCCGAGGTGTCGCCGGGGCCCGGACGCCCGGCCGACGCCCCGGGCACCGATGCGCTGATGTTTCCACCGATCGTGGACCAGGTGCTCCGGCGCGATCGGACCGCGCCCGGCCCCGCCGAGGCTGTGCTGTTGCACCGGCGGGCGGCCCGCTGGCACGAAGCGCGCGGGGAATGGGATCGCGCACTGACCCATATGCTCCAGGCGAATCCCGCCGACGCCGTCCGTCAACTCGGTCGGCTGATCTCGGCGATGGAGCCGCTGGGCCGGACCGAAGAAGCACTGCAGCGCTTCCGGCAGCTACCACGGAAGCTGCGGATGCAACCGGATTCCGTCATCGGGCTGACGCTGGCCCTGGTACAGGCCGGTCTGGCGTCCGAGGCCCGGCAACTGCTCGACCAGACCGATACCGCGCAGTGGACCGGAGCAGATCAGATCGCCGAACTGGCCATGACCGAGGCCATGGTCGACCGGGTACTGGTCCGGCACGCTACCGCGACGGCCGCCGCCGAACGCGCCCTGGCTCTGCTCGACCAGATCCCCGACGGATCGCTGTCGGCCGGCCGGCTGGCGTATCTGCGGGTGATGACACTCGAACAGCTGCGCGAAATCCGGCTCTGGGAGGGTGATATCCCGGCGGTTCGCGACCTGATGTCGCGAATGCAGGGCGATGTGGTCCGGTCCGAACTCCAGCTTTCGCTGGTGCATTCGACGGCGGTGACCGCACTCGCCGCATTCGACGCGGGCGATCTGCCGTTGGCGGTGGAGAAAGCCCAGGTCGCGCTCCGGCTTGCCGAGCGACGACAATTCCACGACACCCATATCGTGGCCGAAGCCCATCTCGTGCTCGCGGGGGTGGCGGCCGAACACGACGACATCGAGGCGGCGGCGCAACTGCTGATCCGGACGCGGGCGCTGGCCGAGCAGGGCCTGTTCCCCACCACCGTCTACCGCGTCGAACTCCTGCTGGCTCCGCTGCTGGCCCGGCTGGGTCGCGCCGAGGAGGCGTGGCCGGTTCTCGAATCGCTCGGTGTCGCGGTCCGGCGGACCGAGGACTCGCACCTCCAGGCGCGGATACTCGCGGCGAGCGCCCTCGTCCAGCTGTATTCCGGCGATACGGCGGCCGCCCGGACCTCCTATCGGCGGCTGCATCGCACCACCACCCCTCCCGACGTCCTCCGGATCCGGCTGCAGCTGGCCGCCGCCCTGGGCGCCCCAGCCGATCGCACCGAGCTGGCCCGATGCCTTCCGGAAGCCGGTGAGCCGATCGACCGGGTACTCGCGCTCCTGCTCACCTGTCACGCCCGGGCCCACACCGATCCCGGACAGGCGGTGGCCGACCTCACCGCGGCCCTGCGTTCGGCGGAGCAACTCGACCTGTGGCGCACCGTGCTGGACCTCACCACCGGGGTCGGACCGCTCGTGGCCGGTGTGCGCGCCGCGGCGGATATCGTGCACGGCCCCAGTCCCGCCTATGTGCGCCGGATCGGCGCCGTTGTGCTGCGGTCCTCCCGCGAGGTGTCCGTACTCAGCGAGCGGGAGATCGAAATCGCCCAGTTCCTCCCCACCCGCAGGACCAATGTCCAGATCGCGGCGGAACTGTACATCTCCGAGAACACGGTCAAAACCCACGTGCGGCACATCTATCAGAAGCTGGGTGTCGAACAACGCGACGCCGCGGTGGACCGGTTGTCGGAACTGGGCCTGATCGCCGGAGACCGGCGCAACTGATCACGAGGCGATCCGGTGCGCCGGTCGGCGGGTCAGTCCCGGCCGCCGCCCCACTGCGGCGCCCGCTTCTCACCGAATGCGCGCAGCGCCTCACGATGGTCCGCGCCGTGGAAACTCAGACCCTCCATGGCGATCGAGGCCGTCAGCACCTGTTCGATCGATTGGCGCAGCAGCAGATTCACCGATGCCTTGGTCATCTCCACGGCCAGTCGCGGCCCGGCCGCCAGCCGCCGCGCCATGGCCTGCACCTCGTCCGCGAGGTCCGCCGCGCGGACTGCGTGGTTCACCAGGCCCATTTCCGCGGCGCGCCGACCGGTGAGCCGATCACCTGTCATCAGCATTTCCTTCGCCCGATGCGGGCCGATCAGCAACGGCCACAGGGCCGCGCCGCCGTCGCCCGCCACCACACCGATACCCACGTGCGGGTCGGCGAATACCGCGTCCTCGGCGACGTAGACGATGTCGGCGAGTAGCGCCAGCGTCGCACCGAGACCGATCGCGGACCCGTTGACCTGCGCGATCACGGGTTGCCGCACCGCGAGCATCGCCCGCACCAGTTCGATGCCGCCGCGCAGGATCACCTCGTAACCTTCGCCGGTGGGCGCCTGCTCCCGCAACCAGTCCAGATTGCCGCCGGCGCAGAACGCGCCACCTGCCGGATCGCCGGTGAGGATCACCGCGCGCACGACCGGCTCCCGATGGATCGCGGTGAACACATCCGCGATCTCGTCGTGCATGTACCCGTCGACGGCGTTGCGGTGATCCGGGCTGCTGAGCGCGACGGTGGCAACGGTACCGTCCAATCGGACCTGCAAGCGACGGTAGTGGCCCGGTTCGAGCCGCCGCGCGAACGCGTTGGTCAGGGCCGGGGTGCCGGTGGTCGCCGTAGTCATCTACGAGCTCCTTGTTGTCGAGGCGAGATGCCGGGCGCGTAGCTCCCGCTTGAGCACCTTGCCGCTGGGATTGCGGGGTAGTTCGTCGACGATCTCGACCGAGCGTGGACGTTTGAAGCCCGCGATCCGATCGCGGCACCACTGGAGGAAGTCGTCGGTATCGAAGCCGCCGGGTGTTCGCGGGACCACCACGGCGTGCACTCGTTCGCCCCACTGCTCGTCGGGTACGCCGATCACCGAGAGCTCCTGCACCTGCGGGTATCCGCTCAATACCCGTTCGACCTCGGCGGGATAGATGTTCTCGCCGCCGCTGATCACCATGTCCTTCACGCGATCGACCACGGTGAGATATCCGTCGGAGTCCAGGATCGCGACGTCACCGGTGCGGTACCAGCCCTCCGCGTCGATGCCGTTTCCCCCGGCCCCGGCCGGACTCCAGTATCCCGAGAACAGCGGCCGGCCACGCACCACGAGTTCACCGGGTTCTCCGGCCGGCACCTCGCTGCCGTCGGGGGCCTGGAAACGAACCTCCCATTCGGGCAGGATCCGGCCCGCGGTGCCGATGCCGCGCGATCCCGGCCGATGATCGTCGGCGCCGAGGAGCGCCACCGGACTCTGCGCCTCGGTCATCCCGTAGACCTGCCGCAGATCGCAGCCCAGGGCCGCCAGCGCCGCCGTCACCAGCTCCCGGCTCGCGGGAGCGGTCCCGTACCAGACCTCGCGAAGGGTCGACAGATCTGGTTTGCGTTCGCGGGCTTCGTATGCCGCCACCACCCGACGCATGGTCGCCGGGGGGAGATGCCCGTACGCGACTCCGTGCAGGGCCACCGCGTCCAGCCAGATATCCGGATCGAAGGCGGTCTGCAGATGGGTGGTGCCACCACTGAGCACACTCGATCCGATCTCCTGCAGACCGGCCAGGTGGAACAACGGCGTGAAGCGCAGATGTACCGCGCGCTCGGTCATCCCGGCCGCGGTCACCAGTCGCCGGCATCCCCAGAGATATGCCTGCTGGGTCAGCGCGATCACTTTCGGCAGACCGGTGGTTCCGCTGGTGTGCAGTAATGCCAGCACCGCACCGGCGGCGGGGCCGTCGGCAGCATCGGGGACCGCGCTCCGGCGCTCCACCGCCGTGGTGGGGGCGCCGCCGGCCGATCCGCCCAGCATGACCACCCGGTGTCCGGCCGGTAGAACCGCCGCGGCGCCCGCGGCGAAGTCGGCGTCGTAGGCGATGGCGCGGGGGGCGCACAGGCGCCCCAGCTCGGCGAGCTCACCGGGCGCCAGCCGCCAGTTCAACAGCACCGGGGCGGCGCCCAGCCAGGTCAGTCCGAGAACATTCACCACGAGTTCGACGCTGTTGCGCCCCAGAACGGCCACCCGATCTCCGGAGCCCACGCCGGCGGCCCGCCAATAGCCTGCCGCGCGACGCATCTCATCGGCCAACCCCCGATAGTCGAGCCGGCCACCGTGTTCGTCGGTGAGTGCGACAACGTCGGGGAACCGGCGTGCCTGCCCGAGCACGATCTCGCCCCAGCTGTGATCCCCGGGGTCGCCCGCTTCGGTGGACAACTCCGCGCTCATCGACCGAGCTCCGCTACGACGACGGACGCACTGTCGCTGCCCGCCCAGCCGTGCCGGTGCAACCAGTCCCCGATACAGTTCACGGCGTCGGCCAGGGGTGCCCGCTGCTCCGGGCCCGAGTAGTAGTGGGTGGCGCCCTGCACGTCGTAGCGCTCCGCGGTGGTGTTGACGAAGGCTTCGTGCAACCGACGGGTGTGGTCGGGTGTGCACGCGTCATCGGCGGTATTGCCGACGACCAGCACCGGCACACTGACCCCGGCCGCCGCCCGCACTCCGTCGGCGTGGGCGTCGTCGAGACTCCACTGCGACAACCAGCTCCGGAGCGTGGTGAACCGGGCCAGACCGACCGGACTCATGTTCACCACCCGCGGGTCACCGAGATAGCAGGTACCGGGTATCCGATCGTTGGAATCCAGGGCCGGATCGAGCCAGCGCGGATCCGCCATCGTGCCGTGCACGACGAAACCGTATTCGTCGGCGTCGCGGCCGGACCGGCGCAGCTGAGCGAGCCGAGCCTTGACCCAGGCGGTGATCCGCCGGTTCCGGGCGATCTGCGCGGACCGATACCGGCGCACGAATTCCTCGGTATACGGCGGCTGATTCGGATTGGCCGGATCGTAGAGGTCCAGTTCCGGGTCGCGCACCGTCGGGTCGTTCTCGTCCAGAATCGACGCGTCGAGCCATTCGGTGAGAGTGCCGTGCCGGGATACATGCGCCGCCAGCAGCATCAGCCCATCGGCCGGCGGCATGTCCAGCGCGGTGAGATCCGGACCGTCACCCGAGGGCGCGGAGGTGACAGTCGCCCGCTCGGCCTGCTCCTGATAGAAGACCGACAGCGAACCGCCGCCGCTCCAGCCTGCGAGAACGACGTTGCGGTAACCGAATTCCGTACGGGCGTGGCGCATACATGCCGCGAGGTCCTCGGCGACCTTCTCCATCAACAGCGCCGAATCGGTGCCCCGGTACCGGCTGTTGCAGTAGATGACGTGGTGACCGGCCCGCGCCAGCGCGTTGGTCATCGGCAGATAAGCACCGCCACCGATGGGGTGCATGAAGACCAGGACGGTATCGCGGTCTTCGGCGCCGCGGAGCAGATGCCCTTCCAGCGCCACGTTCTCCCCGGTTCCGCCGTAGGTGTCGCGGGCCGCCGACGTGTCCGGAAACACGACGAGAAAGGGAGTTCTGGTGTAGTTGCTCATTGCTGCTCCTCGCTGAGCCGGCGGACCTCGGAATTCACGACCAGCGGCCGGCGGGTGTCGATCGACATCATCGACCAGTTCACCCGGTCGTAATCGGCGAATTTGCGGCGCGCCCGGGCCCGCGCCTTTTCCGGTGGCCCGTGATGAATACCCTGCGGCGAGTGCATCAGCAGCCCGGGTGGCAACTGCACTCCGTAAAGATCACCGCTGTGGAATAAACCGACCTCGTCGTAGTCGGCATTGCGATGGAACCACGGCAATCGTTCGACGCCGGTGCGGCTTTCGGCCGGCCTGGGCAGAAAGTTCAGTACCACGACCCCCTCCGATTGCAGGAATATCTGCGCCGTCGGCGGCAGATGCACCGTTTCGGACAGAATCGGGTTGTAGTCGCGGATATTGAATTTGAACGGAAAGTAATCGCCCTTCCAGCCCGCGACATCGCAGGGGTTGTGCTCGTAGATCAGTTCGCCGTGTTCCTCCCGGCGAGTCAGTCGGACCCGCCACTCCGGGCCGCCGTCGGTGAACACCTCAGGTTCGGGAACCACCATCACTGTGGGGTCGAAAGGATGATGCCTGCCCAGGACACCGGGATCGGGAACACGGAACTCCTCCACGGATTCGATGATCAGCAAGGCCTGCTCCCCCGCATCCGGAACCTGCCGGTAGGTCACCGCCTTCGGGATCAGCACCCAATCGCCGGGCTCGTAGTCCAGCGTGCCGAATTCGGTCTGGAACCGACCGGTGCCGCGGTGCACGAAGAACAACTCGTCACCGCCGATATTGCGGGCGTGGAAGGGCATCGGCGCCTGCCGGCGACTCAGCAGAAAACGCACATCCGCATTGTGGAACAGTGGTAGCGGCCAGCCCTCCGGATAGCGCAGATCGCTGGGCTCGAGATCGTCGACCAGCACTTCGGTCAGTCCGATCGGACCCGAGGAGGTGTATTTGGTCGGGTCGTTGCGCCGATAGAGCTGCGCCTGGCGCCCGACGAATCCGGATCGGCCGAGTTCCTCGTCTTTGAGCCCGTTCAGGTCGCGATGGACGTGGTGCGGAGTCTCGCCTTTGCGGAACTGCACAAACGATTCCATAGGTGGTCCTTCTCCTAGTGGCCGGGGATCCGGGCTCGAAGAGGCTGTACCGCAAGGGCCCTCATCCGGTTCGGGATCATGGTGTCCCTCCATCGAACAGCCGCCGCGCGCCCAGCGGATCACCCTCTTCGGGCGACGCCTACGCCGGCATGCCGGTCTTCAATGGAGCGATCACATCCGCCTGAGGAGGTACCGATGCCGGTATTCGCGCCAGTGCTACCCGCCCGGGTCAGCATCCGCGAGGTAGGTCCGCGCGACGGATTGCAGATCGAGGAACCGATCGCGCTCGGGCACAAACTCGAGCTGATCGAGGCGATCGCGGCCACCGGTGTCCGACGGGTGGAGGCGACGAGTTTCGTCTCCCCGCGCGCAGTACCCGCACTCGCCGATGCCGCCGACGTGGCGGCCGTTCTGGGCCGATGGCCCGAGATCAGATGGTCTGCGCTGGTGGCGAGTGTGCGGGGGGCACAGCGGGCGCTGGCCGCGGGCGTGCGGCATCTGGAGTACGTCATCTCGGCCTCGGATCTGCACAGCCGCGCCAATGTGGGTCGCGGCACCGCGGATTCGTCCGGACTGGTCGCCGAGATCGCCCATCTCGTCCACGCGGCGGACGGGAGTCTGGAGGTCATCGTGGGTACGGCCTGGGACTGTCCGTTCGCCGGACCGACCCCGGAGGAGCGGGTGGTCGCTGTCACCGCCGCCGCGATCCGGCACGGCGCCGACGCGATCTGCCTCGGCGATACGATCGGCACCACCACTCCGCGGCGAGTCTGGGAGTTGGTGGACGCGGTGCGCCGAGCGAGTCCGGATATCGATGTCGGCGCCCATTTCCACAACACCCGGGGAACAGGTATCGCCAACGCGCTCGCAGCCGTCCAGGCCGGAGTCACCTCCCTGGACGCGTCGGTGGGTGGTCTGGGCGGCTGCCCCTTCGCGCCGGGAGCGAGCGGCAATATCGCCACCGAGGAGCTGGTCTATCTACTCGACGGGTGCGGTGTGGTCACCGATGTGGATCCGGATCGGGTCCTCGCGGCGGCCGCGGTCGCCGAACGGGTGATCGGCCATCCGCTGCCGAGTTCGCTGTATCGCGCCGGCGGCGCCGCCGTACCGCTCGATCCGGCCCGGCCTGTCGACAGCACACACAAGGAGATGTAATGGGACCGCTGGACGGAATCGTCGTTGTCGAGCTGGGCGGTTTCATCGCCGGCCCGTTCGCCGGCCAACTACTCGGTGATCTGGGCGCGCGGATCATCAAGATCGAGCCACCGGCCGGTGACCCGATGCGGCACTGGGGAGTGGAACAGAATGGGCGGAGTCTGTGGTGGCCCGCTATCGCCCGCAACAAGGAATCGGTGGTACTGGATTTCCATGATCCCGATCAGCGGACCGCCGCGGTGTCGATCATCGCGGGCGCCGATGTCGTGGTCGAGAATTTCGCACCCGGGCGGATCGCCTCCTGGGGTCTGGATTACGCGACGCTCAGCGCCGGCAATCCCGGCCTGGTCATGGCACATGTCTCGGGATTCGGCCAGGACGGCCCCCGGGCCGCCGCACGCGGTTTCGGCAGCGTCGCCGAGGCAATGGGTGGGTTGCGCGCGCTCGCCGGCTATCCGGATCGGCCGCCGGTGCGTTACGGCGTCAGTCTGGGCGACTCCACCGCGGCCCTGTTCGCGGTGAACGGGGTGCTGGCCGCGCTACACGAACGGCATCGCAGCGGTCGGGGCCAAGAGATCGATATCGCCCTCTACGAAAGTGTGTTCGCCCTGACCGAATCACTGCTGGCCGATTGGGAAGTAGGCGGGGTGACGCGTTCGCGGACCGGTAGCACCCTGCCGGGCGTGGCGCCGTCGAATGTCTACCCCGCCGCCGACGGCGTGGAGATCCTGATCGCGGCCAATGGGGACAGCCTCTTCACCCGGCTCTGCGCGGCGATGGGCTGTCCCGAATTGGCCGAGGACCCCCGATTCGCCGACCATCGGTCCCGCGGGAGCCATCTGGCCGAGCTGGACGACCTCATCGGTGCATGGACGGCCGGGCGGCCCGCCGCCGAGATCGAGGCGGCACTAGACGAACACGGAATTCCGCGGGGCCGCATCTACACTCCGGCCGATATCGTGGCCGACGAGCAATACCAGGCGCGCGAGATGGTGCAGCGCCTCCCGGCCGCCGACTATCCGGATCCCATCCCGATGCCGAATGTGGTTCCGAAGTTCTCCCGCACCCCGGGGAGTATCCGGCACACCGGGGTCCCGCTGGGCGCGGACACCGGGAAGATCCTCGCCGATTTCGGCGTACACCGCACCTGGTGACCTGCCCCGCGGATCCCCACTCGAACGCTAGGACGGATTCGGTGCGGTCCCCGGTGCCGAGGCGGCATAGGCGGCATAGGCGGCATAGGCGGCAGCCGACTCGCCGGCCGTCCGACCGAGCGTTCCGGCCGTGCCCAGGCCGGAACCGCTGCCGACGTACAGGTCACCGAGGACACCGCCGGTGACCTCGCCGGCCGCGAACAGCCCGGGCACCGGGCCGCCGAGTTCGTCCAGCAGGCAGGCATTTTCGTCGATCTGTGGGCCGTAGGCGGTGTATACCAGGGAGGCCGGGCGCACCTCGACGGCCAGGTACGGCGCAGTGTCGACGGCCCGGAGACAGTCGGCTCTCTTACCGAATCTGTCCCGGCCGGCCTGTGCCCCCTCGTTGTACTGCCCGATGGTGGCCACCAGCTGAGCGGCCGGCAACCCCACCGCGGCGGCCAGTTCGGTGAGCGTATCGGCCGTCGGGATACGACCCGCCGCGCAGTGCTCGCGTAGGACCGCCGGGGCGAAGTTGACGCTGCGCCGCTGCGCGATTCCGGGAATCTCCTGGAGATAATCGGTAGTGCGGTCGTCGACCGGCCGGTCCAGCGCGCGCGCGTCGAGTACTGCCCACGCCCGCTCGCCCACCGCGCCCGTACGGTGGGCGACCATGCCGTACTGGGAAGTTTCGTCCACGAAGCGGCGGCCGTCCCCGTCCACCAGCACCACCCATCCGGGGATGGTGGCCTCGAGGGTGCGGACGAAATCGGCGTGCAGCACTCGCAGCCCCCGGTCGTGTCCCACCGCGGGGGCCCCGATCTCGCGGGCCATGACCAGCCCGTCGCCGCGATTGTGCTCATGCCCGATATTCCACAGCCAGTCGCCCACGGCGTTCGAGGCCGGATAGTGCTCGGTGAGCAGTTCGGGGTTCGCGCCGAACCCGCCGGTGGCGAGTACCACTGCCCGAGCGTGCACCTGCTGTTCCCCGGCGGGGGTCTGCACCAGAGCGCCGACCACCCGATCACCGGCGCGCAGCAGGCGCAGGGCCCGGTGCCGTAACGCGATATCCACACCGGCCCGCCGCGCAGCCGTCCACAATGCCGACATCATGCCGGCGCCGAACCCCTCGGCCACCAGGGCCCGCGGTACTGTCGCATTGCCGCCGTGCACAGGCCGCGGATGGAAGCGCACACCGTGCTGTACGAGCCAGTCGACGGTGGCGCCGCTGTTGTCCACATAGCTGCGGACCGGGCCGGGCGCGACGCCCTGGCGGACCACATTGAGGTAGTCGCGCAGGAAGCTGTCCGGCGAATCTGTCACCCCGGCGGCGGTGTGCAGGGCCGAGCCGGACGCCATGACCAGGCCGGTGGAGAGCCGGGAATGTCCACCCGGTGTTTCCGCCGGCTCCACGACCAGGACCTGCGCCCCGGCTTCCCGTGCGGCGAGCGCCGCACATCCCCCGGCGATGCCGGAGCCCAGTACGAGCACATCGATGCTCATTTCACCATCCGGCATATCCGGCTCGGCGCCCGGGTTTTTCTCTTGTGCGGTCACCGTACATTCCTCCGTCGAAATTTCTGTGAATAAATATTTCTAATAATATTGCGGCTCAGCATATTCGGGATACATACTGTTCCGGCACGGCATTTCTGCCATGCGAGCCTCATCGACAGGTGGTCCACTAAATGTTGAATATCGAAGAGATCAGCGCACGGCTGGAGATCCACGAGGTCTTGATGCGCTACGTCCGTGGAATCGACCGGCGAGACGCGGAACTCCTGCAATCCGCCTATTTCCCCGATGCCGTGGATGTGCGAAGTTATTCGGACATCGATACTTCCCCGGCGGATTTCGCCGAACGCGCCATCGAAGGTTTCGGTGCGACTCCGGAATTCAGTCAGCATCATATGACCAACGTCCACTACGACATCGACTGCGCGCGGGGTATCGCGGATGTCGAATCCTATGTCCTCGTATTCCATCCGGTCGGCCCCCACACCTCGCGGACGCTCCGCCCGGCCGACGGTGAATCCTGTGTCCGGTTCGCCGGCGCCCGCTATTTCGACCGCTTCGAATGCCGGGACGGCGAATGGCGTATAGCCCGCCGGGCCTGTGTCGTCGACTGGTCCCGGACCGACCTGTACGGCCAGGAGGACCCGGTACTGTCGCAACGCCTGGGCGGCCTGGCCCCGGCGGTCGGTGCGGCGGATCCGTCCCGCCGACTGTCCCGCCACAGCTGATGAACACCGCCGGCACCGTCCACGAGTGGACGGTGCCGGCGGGGGGATCATGGCGACGGCGCCTTGCGCAACCGGTTCACCAGGACGGCGGTGCGTCCGCTGCCCGGCCCGTTCTTCGATCCGCCACGCCGGGACAGCGCCGACGCCAGTCCGCCGGGCAGGAAGAGAATCACCAGCACGAACACCGCTCCGAGGATGAACTGGGGTTGGGTGAGCGGAATCCGCAGCACCCCCGGCAGATCCTCGACACCGGAAAGCGTCGACAGGGCGGCGAGCCGCAGATCCAGGTAGGTGTACAACAGGCCGCCGAGCATGGCTCCCCACAGCAGTCCCCGGCCACCGAGCACCACCATCAGAATCAATCCCAGCGAATAGGTCAGGGCCACCACACCCGGATTCGCCCCGCTCATCACCACGGAATAGGCGATACCGCATACTCCGGCCAGAAAAGAACCGAAGGTGGCCGCGGCGAGACGGTAGCCGTACACCGGAACACCCAGCACCTGGGCGCGCAGCGGATTGTCCCGGATCGCCTGCCAGACACTCCCGGCCTCGGTGGCCACGGCCAGACGGGCGAGCACATAGATAAGCATGAGCGTGCCGGCCGCCAGCCAGTAGATGTTCCGGGAATTCGCCAGGCCCGTGAAATTGCCGGGCAGAACACCGGAATCGTAGGTGAGGCCGACCTCTCCGCCCGATCCCCAATAGCCGCGTTCCACGAAGATCGCCAGCAACTGCACCAATGCGAGACTGGCCATGGCGAAGCCGAATCCGGTCAGTTTCAACGCACAGGCATTGCCGACGAAGGCGATTACCAGGGTGGTCAGCATGGCCAGCAGCACCCCCGCGCCGAACCCGATCGAGGCGGTGTTCGCGAACAGCACCGCCGAATAGCAGCCCACCCCGAAGTGGACACCGTGGCCGAGTGACAGCAGTCCGGTATAGCCGAACACCAGGTCGAGGCTGATCGCGGTGGCCCCCGCCAGCAGCATCAATGCCAGCAGGTTGAGACTGCCCGGACTGTTCAACGGACCGGGTAGCAACCCGCCGAGGGTCAGGTTCAGGACCGGGACCAGCAGCGCCACCACCACGGCGACCGCCACCAGCAGCAAACCGATGAATCTACGAGAACCGCTCATACCAGCCGCCCTTTCTGCCCGAGGATGCCCTGGGGCCTGATGAGGAGGGTGAGCAGCATCAGCGCCACGATCACGATTTCACCGGCTCCCATGTCGACATAGAAATCGGTCAGCGACTGCGCCATCGCCAGACCCACCGCGGCGATCGCCGCGCCCCTGATCGACCCCAGGCCACCGACGATCAGGACGATGAAGGCGAAGATCAGCAGGTCGTCACCCAGATACGGGGTCACACCCCGGTAGAACACGGCCGTCAGCGCACCACCCAGACCTGCCAGCACCCCGCCGAGGGTGAACACCAGAGTGAACGAGCGCCGCACATCGATTCCGAGCGCCGTCACCATCTCCCGGTTCTCCACGCCGGCCCGGATTATGAGCCCGTAGCGAGTGCGCGAGAGCAAGAGTTCGATGGCGATCAGCACCAGGACGGCCGCCGCGATCAGCACCAGGCGCACATTCGGGATCTCGGCGCCCAGCACGGCGGTGGTGCTGCGCAACCATTCGGGTACCTCCAGCAAATGCTGGTCCGATCCCCATATCCCGGACAGCAATGCCACCGTGGCAATGCTTATTCCCACAGTGGCCAGCAGCTGCTCCAATTCCCGGCCTGCGAGGGGGCGGATGACCAGCAGTTCGGTGATCAACGCGATTACCGCACCGGTAGCCGTCGCCGCCACGGCGCCCACGAACAGACCGGCGGTCGACGCCGTGCCGATCGCCTGCATCACCACCCACGCCGCATACGCGCTGACGGTCAGGAAACAGCCGTGCGCGAAACTCAGCACCCGCATCAAACCGAAGATGAGAGACAGTCCCGACGCCAGGACGAAATACAGCGACGCCAGTCCCAGGGCCGACACGGAGATCAGGATCAGGTCGTTCACGTCCGGTTCTCCTCGGGTTGCGGGGCGGCGCCCACGCCGATCATGCGGCGGATCCGGGTGTCGTCGGCGAACATCTGCGCGGCCGGTCCGGCGGCGATCACCTTCCCTTGATCGATGACCACGACGTGGTCGGCGAGGCGGCGCGCGGCCGCCAGGTTCTGTTCCACCAGCAGCACGGCGGTGTCCCGGACCGCGGACTCCAGCGCGGTCACGAATTCGGTGACCAGCCGCGGGGACAGCCCTTTTGTGGGTTCATCGATGAGCAGCAGTTTGTTGTCGTTGAGCAGCGCACGCGATACCGACACCATCTGCTGCTGGCCGCCGGACAAGCTGCCGGCCAACTGCCGGGCCCGGGTCTTCATTTCCGGGAACAGCTCGTACACCCGGTCGTAATCGGGTGTCACGCCCGGGCGCTCGGCCAACCGCAGATTCTCGGCGACGGTCAGACCGTGGAACACATCGCGGTCCTCGGGGATGTAGCCGATACCGCAACGAGCGATCCGGTGCGTCGCCATGGCGCCGATATCGTGTCCCGCCAAACGGATATCGCCGGCCCGGTCGAGGAGCCCGAGGATCGCACGCAGGGTCGAAGTCTTCCCGACTCCGTTGCGCCCCAGCAGAACTGTGACCGCGTTCGCCGGCACCCGCAGGTCGATCCCCCGCAGGATCGAGGACTGGCCGATCCACGCGTGGACGTCGCGGAGTTCGAGAACGGGTTGTTGCCGGTCGGTCGTCACAACGGCTCCCCGACATAGGCGGCCTGCACGGTGTCGTCGGCGACGATGCGTTCCGGGGTGTCGATCGCCAGCAGGGCGCCCTCGTGCATCACGGCGATACGCTCGGCCAGTTCCAGCACCACATGCAGGTGGTGTTCGACCATCACAATGGTCACCTGTTGCTCCCGGTGGACCGTTCTGATCAATTCCACCAGGCCGGCGATATCCTCGGAATTGACACCGGCCATCGGCTCGTCGAGCAGGATCACCTCGGGCCGCTGGATGAGCACCATCGCCATCTCCAGTTTGCGCCGATCACCGTGCGACAGACTGCCGGCCGGATCCTCGGCGCGATCGGCCAATCCGACCAGTGCCAATTGCTCGGCGACGGCGCGGGCCAGCGCGGCCGAGGGCCGCGCCGGACGTAATACAGTCCGCCAGGTCAGCCGGCTCGCGACCGCCGCCAGCCGAAGATTCTCGTGCACCGTCCGATTCACGAACAGGCTCGAGGTCTGGAAGGTGCGCCCCAGCCCGGCCCGGGCTCGACGATGCGGTGCCCAGCCGGTGACATCGACCGACCCGATCCGCACCGTCCCCGAGGTCGGCGCCAACGCACCGCTGAGCACATTGATCACACTCGTCTTGCCGGCGCCGTTGGGTCCGATCACCGCCAGCAGTTCCCCGGGCGGTACCGCCAGCGTCACTCCGTCGAGGATGCGCACCCCATCGATCACCAGGCCCACCTCCGCGGCCTCCAGCGCCGCTGTCCCACTGCCGCTCACGGCAGGGCCTCGGCCACCGGGGGCGCGATCTCGGCGAAATCGAGCTCGTTCACCTTCGCCAGGCGATAACCGCCGTCTGCTTTCACCAGCCGATACTCGAACATCGGCGCCTCGACCAGATGATCTTCCCGGCGGATCGCCACCGGACCCTGTACGCCTTCGAATTCGGCGCCCGCCAGGGCTTCGTGCACTTTCTTCGGCTCCAATTGCGGCCCGGCGCCTTCGATGGCCCGCACCAGGGCCAGGGCACCCATGTACCCGTAGGCCTGCTGCGCCCCGACCGGGGCGCCCCCGTCCCGGCCGGCGGCATAGTCGGCGATGACCTGCTCGGCGGGTGTGCCGGTGGTCTTCTCGGCGTAGATCGAGACGAGCGCCAAGTTCGCCAGCGCCTCGTCCCCGACCGCGCCGGCCACCGTCGCGTATTCCTGCGGTTGCGGCGCGAGCGAGGACACCCGGACCGGCGAATTCGCGGCGAATGCGCCCTGCGCGGCCAGAGCCTGGAACAGCTGGGCCAGACCCTCGCCGGTCCACCCCACATAGATCGTGTCGACGCCCGACGACAGGATCTTGGCCACTCCGCCGGTGAAATCGTGGGTCGAGGTCGGGAACAGGAATCGTTGCACGCTCAGCCCGGCCGTCTCGGCCTGCGCGGTCAGCTCATCGGCCTGATTCCGGCCGTAGTCGTAATCCTGTCCCACATAGGCGATCCGATGTCCGCCGCTGCGCTCGACGGCCTTCAGCACCGCGTTGTTGACAGTGCGGACGTCCAGCGAGGTGCGGAATATGCCCGGTCCCATGGCATTCAGCGCGGGTGTGGACGCCGCCCCGGCAATGAACAAGACATCGTTGTCCACCGCGGTACGGGCGACCGAGATCGCCACCGACGAACTCGCGGTACCGACGATCGCGTCCGCGCCCGCGCCGATCAGTTCCCGCGCGGCGGTCTGGCCGGTGGCCGGATCTCCGGCGGTGTCTTTGACCTTTATCTCTATTTTGGCGCCGGCGACTTCGTAGGTTCCCCCGGTGAGGTGTTCCAGTCCCGCCCGGAAGCCGCTCTCCCACGCCGGGCCGTACAGTGCCAGCGGCCCGGTGTACTCGGACAGCAGCCCCACGTGGACGACCCCGTCGTCGGCCGCGGTTCCGTCGACGGCGCAGGAGGTGAGACTCCCCGCGAGCAATGCGGCGGCGGCCACGGCCGTCCCGCAATTCCTGATCATCCTCGACCGTATTCGCAGGCGTTTCATCGGTGCTTCTCCCTCATCCGTACCGAACGGTGTGCACCGACTGTGTCCCACGCCACTCTGCTCGACATCACCTCGAAGGGGTGATCAGCCTCACCCGCGGGTGCGCTATGTCGCCGGGCCCACGGCCTCCCCGAAACCGGCGCGGCCGTTTCCGGCGGGCTCGCGGCGCATCCGCTCCATCGCCGGTCCGTAATACCCTGAGATCCGGGCGATCACAGCATTGGCCGGGTGCGGCATCATCGCCCTGCGAAAGCTGCTGCCGGAACGGGTTATCGACGCCGATCCAGTGGCCGGACCCCATAGTCTTGCGCAAGGAACCGGATGGATCAGGTGCGGTGACCTGGGAGTTGCCGGTCGCTTCCCATGTCGTCAACCTCTCCGGCCGCCTACGAGGCGTTCAACCCGGCTCGGGACTCGATGTCGGCGATCAATGCCTGCAATTGGACCGCTGCCCTGACGTCTGCCAGGAGACCGAGGTCCGCAGCCAGGTTGCCGCTGGTGCTATCGAGAGCCTCGGCAACTGCCGCGTAGGCGAGATTCAGAGTGAATGCCGGGGCAGTCACAGCGAGACTGCTCTCATATTTCGCCGCGAGATCTTCAGCAGTGTGGAATTCGGCATTTCCTGAGCGCAGATCATGGAACTCCAAGTCCATGGCAGCCGACTCCGGCTGCCCAGTAGTCGACATACGTAGCGTCGCCTCCGTCCCCATCAGCTCGATCTCGCCGATCGAGCGAGCACTGGTCTGCGAGGCGTGCACGCTCACCACTGTTCCGCCGTAGTCGAGTTCGACGAGCACGTTGTCAGGGGCATCACGGGATACCCGCTCGCCGGTCTCGGCGATGGTGAACTCGGGGACCGCCGACCAGATGCGGGCGTGCAGGACAGTTGGCTGACCGATCAGCTGGCTCAACATGTCGATCGCATGTGCGGCCTGAATGGTCAGCACGTTCGCGCCGGTTCGCCGATGCCGTAGATGCGCCCGATGTTGCGGCCTCGGCAGCAGGCCCAGCGACACGAACACCCGAACCCGGGCGCCCACCAGAGTCCCCAGTCTGCGATCTGAGAGATAGGTCCGTGCCGCCGCCAGTGTCGGACTGAATCGTCCCTGTAGCCCCGCGATCAGCAATTGCCCGGGATGCGCAGCGGCGGCGGCGTGTAGGCGCTTCGCGTCGTCGAGACTCGGGGCAAGAGGCCACTCGCAGTACACACTCTTGCCGGCGGCGAGCGCGGCGAGTACCAGCTCGACATGTTTTGTCACGCGGACGGTGATGGCGACGAGATCGATGCCGGGGTCGGCAAGAACCTCGGTGAGGTCGGCGGTCGATCGAATCCCCCAGCGCTCCTGCGCTGCTGCGGCGCTCGCCGCGTTGGACGTGACCAGGACAGCGAGCTCCAGTCGATCGGAATGAGCGAGGGCAGGCAGGTGGGCAATGCTGCTCCAGTGTCCTTCGGACACACCGACCAGGGCGACTCGGTATGTTCTCTTATCGGAACGTGTTTCCACTGCGTATTACCTTTCGATGCTGTTCTCGGTCGTGCTGGATCCATACTGTTGCGCCGACTGCCACGGCGGCCTGCTCGACCCGCTGAATCGACCGGCTCTCGCTCCGATCGAGCCGGGGAACGACACAGTTCTCCAGCGACCGGGCAGCGACATCGCCCGAGAGCGACCCTGGCCCCGTTTCAGGCAGCCGGAGGAGTAATGCCTGTGATCCGTCAGCGGCAACGAGAATCCTTTGTGTTTGACAGTGTGCGCACTGCGCACGTAGTGTGCCGAATACAGCCTACAGGGGAGACAAATGGCCACGCACACCACAGATGATTCGACCCGCAGATCAACGGTCCAGGCCGTTGATCGTGCGATGATGCTGCTGCAGGCACTGCAGGGGCACCGCGGCACGCGGACAGTCCTGGATTTGAGTGAACAGACCGGTATCGACCGCACGGTCGCCCACCGACTCCTCAAGACCCTCAGCCGCTCGGCAATGGTCGTGGAAGAGTCCGGTGCGTACGGTCTCGGTCCCGAAGCCGTGTTACTGGCCAACAGTTACGTCGACTCGATGCGGGTTCGACGAATCGCGCTGCCCTACATGCTCGAAATGCAGTCCCATGACATCGCGGGCTCGCCCTGGACGGTATCGCTGTCCATACCCGTCGGCGCGGTATCTGCGGTGATCGAACGGATCTGGACTCCTACCACGCCACTGGACATCGTCCTCAGTTCAGGTGACAGCTTTCCACTCGCCGCAACAGCCACCGGGCGAAGTATTCTGGCGCACTACAGCGATCAGAAAGTCGTCGAGACAGTCGGACCGGATGCCGTCGACGAACTCCGCCCCATCCTCGACGAAGTACGCCGGTCGGGAGGCGTCGGCATTTCGCACGGCGAAGCCATTGTCGGCGTCGACGGCATCGCGGCGGCGATTCAGTCTGCCGATGGCACACCGGTCGCTTCGCTCGGCGTCTCCGGTGTCGATCTCGGTGACCAACTGACCCCGGATTCGCGACTGGCGCACAAACTCCGTCGAAATGCGCTCGCTATCGGGCGAATGCTGCGATAGCGGGCGCATCGGCTTCAGACCGCGCTTCTCACACTCATCGCCAGTCGTTCCCGATCGTCGGGATGGGCGATCGAAATCATTTGTTCTATGCGGCCGCGTATCCCGCGTCCGCGCAAGTGCGCGACGCCGAACTCGGTCACCACGACATCGGCGTCCGCACGTCCCACCGTGACGACACCGGATTCCACGAGAGGGACGATGCGGGAATACCCTTTGCCGAGTGTCCTCGACGGCAGTCCGATGACAGACCGCCCTCCTTTGCTCGCGAGTGCCCCACGAACGAAGTCCACCTGTCCCCCGATGGTTCCGACATAGCGCGTTCCAGCGACCTCCGACCCGACCTGGCCGGTCAGGTCCACTTCGATCGCGGAGTTGATCGCGATGAATCCGTCCAGGCCGGCCAGCGTCGACTGCGCATGCGTGTAGGTGACGGCGTCGACTCGGATACTCGGGTTGCGATGGGCGAAGCGATACAACGGTGCGGTGCCCACCAGTCCGCCGGTGACAGTGATGCCGCGATCGATCGTCTTCGTCGAATTGTCCACCGCGCCGGTCTCGATCAAGTCGACCACCGGATCACCGATGACTCCGGAGTGAATCCCCAGCCGTTGGTGCGAGCGTAAACACGCTGCGACAGCGGTGGGTACCGCACCGATTCCCAGTTGGAGGACGGATCCGTTCGGAATGAGCGAAACAATGTTCTCGGCGATCGCCATATCGAGGGCCGAGGGTTCCGCCGACCGTGACTCGACCAGCGCGCGATCCGAGTGCGTCACCACGTCGAACACCGATCGATCGATGTGTTCGCGCGCATGGGTCCAGGGCGCGTTGGCGTTCACCTCGGCGATCGCTACTCTGGCGCGGCCGAGGGCCTCGTGCACATAGCCGTTCACCGCGCCGAGACTCAGCGGCTCCCCGGCCGCTCCCTCGCTGACCTGAAGGAGCAACACATCGACCGGGATCGTTCCGTCGGAAAGGAACACCGGCACATCCGAGAGGTGGACCGGGATGACGTCCAGATCCGCGGACTGCACCAGTGACCTCGTGCTGCCCACCGCCCCGAAGCCGATGAAAGTACAGACGTCGGCATGCTCCGGCCGTACGACTCCGCTGTAGCTGGCGCCGATCAGGATCCGGAACGGTCCGATCTCGTGGCGCTGGCCGAGCAGCCTCTCGATCAGTGCGATCGGTTCGCCGGCACCCTGCGTCCACGCGACCGTATCCCCTGGTCGCACGTATCTGGTGAAATCGATGTCCGCCGCTCGAATTTCCTCACCTGTCATCGATCATCCCTTCGGGTTTTCGTCTGCGCCGCCAGTGCCCGGCCATGGCGGCGCAAGCCATCGAATATGGCTGCGATCTCGGACACCACGGTTGTTCTGGACCCCGCTGCGACGTGCGGGGTCATGACCGTCGATTCGAGTTTCGCGAACCGATCGGGCTGTGATCGAGGCTCCGTGGCGTGGACATCGAGCCCCGCGCCGGCGATCTGTCCGGACCGAAGCGCCGAATAGAGTGCATCCTCATCGATCAGCGATCCCCGGCTCGTATTGATGAGTAGCGCATTCGACCGCATCGACTTCAGAAACGCCGCGTCCACCAGACCACGATTCTCAGCTGTTCCCGGGACATGAAGGCTCACGATGTCGGATCTGGCCAGCAGCTCCGGCATCTCGACTTGTTGGAGCGCGTCACCTCCGCCGGTGGCGGAGGTGACGGGTGATCTGCTCGTATAGATGACCGTCATTCCGAACGCGCGGGCACGGTCCGCGACGCGGCGCCCGACCTCGCCCATACCCACGATTCCGAGGGTCTGGCCGGATAGCCCCGACAGACCGGCCATCCCCGCCCAGTTGTACGCCGCCTCGGTAGGCGCGGCGATATTGTCGCCGCGGCGAGCCGGCACGGTCGAACGCACACCGAGTTCGCCACGGCGCACTATCCGATCGCCGAGGATCAGATTCTTCCTCAGCGCCAGCATCAGCAGGATTGCGTGTTCGGCCGTCCAATCGAGGCTGGGACGCGGCACGAACACCACCTCGATACCTCTGGCTGCCGCGGCCTCGAGGTCGACGATGTCACGGCCGCTGCCCAGCCGCTGGATCAGTTTCAGGTGCGGCATCGCCGCGAGATCCGCGGTGGACAGTCGCCCGCGGCGCATCACGATGGCCGTCGTTTCTTCCGACCCGGTGCCGATCGACCCGTATCCGGACGGGGGACCGATGACGCGCGCCGGCCCCAGCCCGGACCCGAGCCGATACAGGTCGTCGACCTCGACCTGCTCCGGAGCGAAGAACGCACGCAGGGTCGATTCCGTCTCGGTTGCCGGTCCTTCGAGGATCGCGGCGACCAAATTCAACACGTGATCGTTGTCCAGTATCGACACGGTCATATGACCGCGGGCTCCGGTCGTCACGCCGAGAATTTCCGGAAGTCGGGCGTACGCCCCTCCCGCAAAGCGTTTCCGCCCTCCTTGGATTCCTCGGAGCCGAAGTAGAGGGCCAGGGCCTGGAACGCGAGGTTCCCGATGCCGCGGATCTGCTCGGAGTCCGCATTGAAGGATCTCTTGGCGATGGCGAGCGCGGTGGGGCTCTTCGCCAGGATTTCTTCGCACCAGGTGGCGACCACCTCGTCGAGCTGGGCGTCGGGGACCACAGCGTTGACCAACCCCATCGCGAGTGCCTCCTCGGCCGAATACTGGCGGCAGAGGTACCACATCTCCCTGGCCTTCTTCTCCCCTACGACTCTCGCCAGCAGGGCAGTGCCCCAGCCAGGGTCTACCGAACCCATTTTCGGTCCCGCTTGACCGAAGATCGCATTGTCGGACGCGATTGCAAGGTCGCAGAGCGTCACCAGTACGTTGCTGCTGCCGATCGAATAGCCCCGAACCTTGGCGATGACAGGTTTGGGAACGTCGCGAATGGCCGATTGCAGATCCTCGACCGCCACCCCGAGGATTCCGCGTCCCGATCCGACGCGATCGGACTTCTTCTCGTACTTGTCGCCGCCGACTCCGAAAGCCCTGTTGCCGGCCCCGGTCAACACGATGACACCGATATCGCGATTCCATCCCGCACGCAGCGTCGCATCGGCGACCTCGGCATACGTCTGCCCACGAAAAGCATTGAGCCGCTGCGGGCGATTGAACGTGATCGTGGCGACGTGATCGTCCTCGCTGTAGAGGATGTCCTCATAAATCATGACTGCTCCTTCGTGATAGTTGTGTCAAACGTCCGCGATGGCCGCTTGTACCGCAGAGCGGAAGATCTCCGGGAGCTCCAGGCGCGCGACCTTGCCGTAGGCGTTCTTCGGGAGGTCATCGACGAAGAGGTAGCGCCTGGGACGCTTGAATCGGGCGAGGCTGCCGACACAGTGGCTGTCGAGGTCGGCGGCATCGACGAGCGCACCGAGCTCGAGGACGACCAACGCTGCTACTCGCTCGCCCCATTCACGATCCTCGATGCCGATGACGGCCGCCTCGGCCACGCCCGGGTGAGCGACGAGTACGTCCTCCACCTCACGCGGGTAGATGTTGGTGCCACCGGAGACGATCACTTCTTTCGAGCGGCCCGCCAGTGTGAGGTAGCCGGCCCCATCGAAATAGCCCCGGTCTCCGGTCCGGAGCCAGCCGCCCCGCACCGCGTTCGTTGTGGCCTCGTCGTTTCGCCAGTACCCGCGCATCACTGTCGCTCCGGCTACGACGATCTCACCGACCGTGCCCGTCGGTTGCGGTGCGCCGAGTTCATCGACGACACGAACATCGACAGCGGAGCTCGCCGAACCCACAGTCGTCAGCTTGTCGCCACCGCTGTCGGCCAGGTGGTCCGCACGCGACAGTGTCGTGATCGTCATCGGCGATTCGCCCTGGCCGTAGATCTGTACGAACCGGTTGCCGAACACGGCCATCGCCGCCTCGATATCCGCCAGGTACATCGGGCCCCCGCCGTAGACGATGGTCTTGATTCCCGCCGCCGGGTCCCGGTCCGGATAGCGACGAGCTTCGGCGGTCAGCCGCCGCACCATTGTCGGAGCGGCGAAGAAGCTGACCGAACCCAGCTCGCGGGCGAGGTCGAGAATCTCACCCGCGTCGAATCCCCGCGAGGCGGGAACGCAGTGCCGGGCGCCCCGCCGGACGTGGACGGGGCAGTACAGCCCCGCCCCGTGGGACAGCGGGGCGGCGTACACGGCGGTGTCCGCACTGTCGACGTGATCGACGTCGGTCATGTAGTTCATCGACATCGCCACCAGATGGGAGTGATCGAGCATCACCCCCTTCGGGGTGCCCGTCGTCCCGGACGTGTAGAAGAGCCATGCCAGGTCGTCGTCGCGCCGGTCGGCCGGCCCCCCGGTCCCCGATGTCGGGTCGATATCCACGAATCCGCCGTACACATCGACGATCGGACAGCGCACCCGGCTGTCGCGGTGCGCCATCGAGCCGACAGCCTCCGTGAACAGCGATGCGCCCCGATCGTCGGTCAGGAGTGCGGCGGGCTCCGCGTCCTCCAGAACTGCCACGACCTCGCCGTAATGGAGCTTCGCGTTCAGCGGTACGACAGCGGCGCCCACCCACCACACACTCCACATGGCGATGACGTATTCGATGTCGTTGCGCAGGTACAGCGCGACTCTGTCGCCGGGTCCGACTCCGCGGTCCCGGAGTCGACCGGCGGCCGAGGCGACACGGAGCGCGAAATCCTCGTAGTCGGCGAAGAGCTGATCGCCCCGGTACAGCGCCGGAGCAGCGGGAGTCCGGGCGGCGCTGCTCGCGAGCCACCGCGCGATACTCACGACGGCCGCCGAATCACCGGTTGCGCGCCGATCACGAGAGAAGCACCTGAACGGTCTTCAGTTCGAGGAACTCCTCGAGTCCGGCCTCGCCGAACTCGCGGCCGAATCCGCTGTCCTTGTATCCGCCGTGCGGCATATCGTCCAGACCGGACGAGTTGTAGCAGTTCACGAACATCTTGCCGGTCCGGATCGCTTTGATCACCCGGAACGCACGGTTGATATCGGTCGTCCACACGCCGCCGGCGAGACCGTACCTGGTGTCGTTGGCGATGCGGATCGCATCGGCCTCGTCTTCGAACGGGATCACCGCGAGGACAGGGCCGAACACCTCCTCCTGGGCCAATCGAGTCGAGTTCGCTACTTCGAAGATCGTCGGCCGCAGCAGATTGTTCGCCGGGTTCGCGTCGCTCTCACCGGTCGCACGCCGGCCCTCTCGACTCCCGATCGCGATGTACTCGGTGACCCGAGCGAACTGCTCGGGACTGATGAGCGGGCCCATGGTGGTCGCGGGCTCGGACGGATCTCCGACCACTTGGTCGTCCACCCGGGACACGACCATGTCCAGGAACTCGGTGTAGATGCTTCGCTGCACGAGCAGGCGACTGCCCGCCGAACACTGCTGGCCGCTGTTGTAGCAGAAGGCCGCGACCGCTGTCGCGGCCGCTTTTTCGAGATCCGCATCGGCGAAGACGATGTTGGCCGACTTGCCGCCGAGCTCGAGTGAGACCCGTTTGGTGTTCTCGGCTGCCGCACGCATGACCGCTTGTCCGCTGCTGGTCGAGCCGGTGAAGGCGACCTTGTCCACCTTTGTCGACGCGGCGAGCACCTGCCCCACCACCGCTCCGCGATCACGGTCGGAGGTCACCACGTTGAAGACACCGGCCGGGAGCCCGGCATCGGCGAGGTACTTCGCCAGCAGGACGGTCGGACCAGAGCACATATGCGAGGGTTTGACGACAACGGTGCATCCCGCCGCCAGCGCGGGCGCCAGCTTGTTCACCACCCCGAGCAGGGGAAAGTTCCATGCCGGGATGAACGCCGCGACACCGACCGGCTCCCGGAGAACCAGACCCAGTGCATTCGGGCGACGTTCGGAGATCGCCGAGCCCTCACTGGCCAGTGCCGCGCCCGCGTAGTACTCGAAGGTATTAGCGGCGCCGCCGATTTCACCGAGCGCGGTCGAGAGCGGTTTCCCGGATTCGGACACCATTCGCTCAGCGAACTCGTCTTTGTTCTCCCTGATGAGGCGAGCGATCGCGGTCAGGACGTCATACCGGGTGCGTGCCGGGGTGGTCGGCCAAGCACCGCTGTCGAACGCGACTCGGGCGGCGTCGATCGCGCTCTCCGCGTCGACCGCGTCCGCATTGGCGTACTCCCCCACCACGGTGCCGTCGAAAGGACTGATCCGGGTGAAGGTTTCACCGGTGTGGGAGGGAACCCCATTGCCGGCGATCGTGAGTGTGAATCGAGGGGCCGCGATAGTGGTCACGGATATATCTCCAATCGTGGGTTCTTCTGGATGCTGGATCAGCCGTGTGTGAGGCCGCCGTCGCAGACGAGTGTCTGCCCGGTGATGAATTCGGCCGCGGGACTGCACAGGAAAAGAACAAGTCCGGACAGGTCGGCCGGGACCTCGCCGCGGCCGATGCATTGGGCCGCGATCTGGCGTGCCTTGGCTTCTTCGGACAGGGTCTTGCGTGGAACTTCATGGAAGGTGCCGCCGGGTTGCACCAGGTTGACGGTGATACCCGACGTTCCGAGCTCCTTGGCCAGCGAATAGGTCATGCCGACCATGGCAGACTTCGACGTGACGTAGTGCAGGTAGTTCGGCACGCCCAGCGGTACGGCCCCCGACCCGATATTGATGATCCGGCCCCAGCCCGCGCTGCGCATATGCTTGGACACCGCACGGGCACACAAGAAGGCCCCGGTGACGTTCACCTCGAGAACTCGCCGCCATTCGGCGAGCGGAATCTCTTCGAAGGGCTTCATATCGAGACTCGAGAAGATCGCCGCATTGTTGACGAGTCCGTCCACTCGCCCGAACTCCGCGACGGTGGTCTCGATCAGCCTCTCCACATCTCCGGGATCCGAGATGTCCACCTGGACAGCTTGTGCCCGTCCGCCGGCCGACTCGATTTCGGCGACGACACTCGGTCCCGATTCCGCATCGAGTTCGGCGATGATCGGTATCGCCCCCGCCGCGGCGAGTTGCCGGGCGTATTCGCGGCCGATGCCCTGTCCGCCGCCGGTGACGATTACCACCCTGTCCCGGACGCTGAAATCGCGTCCGCGGAGCGAGGGTTCGGCCACGTTGTTGGCAACGCTCTGATCGATTGTCATTACGTGTGCCCCTTTCTGTTCTGTGTTCATGGTTCGGTCTCTACGGAGGACGTCGGCCGCCACTGGAAAATGGTCCATTCGCGCCCGGCCGACGCGGTGGGCTCATAGGTGACGGTCATCGGCATTCCGTGGTACAGGTTCTGCTTCGGCGCGACCCCGATGATGTTGGCGTACAGAATCGGACCTTCGTCGATCTGCACCGCTCCGACGGTGTACGGCGTGGGGAACTCTGGAAAGTACTGCCGGTGAAAGACGGTCCAGGCGATCAGCTTCCCCGTTCCCTGAATGGGTATCCATTCGTATTCCGGGTCGAGAGTTTCGGGATCTACCGCCGCCGGCGGATAGCGGAGCCTGCCGGAGGCCGCTCGCTGCAAGCGCAGGTCCGATTTCTGGACGAAATTCCAGAACTCGTCCTCGTACATTCCCCGTGCAGGTTCCGGCCGACCGTGCTGTGGTGTCATCGTGGTTCTTTCCCATAGATAATGGTCATGACTTTCCCCGCGACATCCGATATGTACTGCACATTGCGGGTATTCGGGACCTGCCGGGTCCCGGCTTGTCCGCGGACCTGCCGAACAGCCTCGACCTGGTGATTCCAGCCCTGCATGTAGCTCTCCGATAGATGTCCCCCGGAGGTGTTGACCGGGAGCGAACCGCCCGGTGCGGTTGCTCCGGACTCGGCGAGCAGGCCGGCCGCGCCCTCGTCGCAGAAGCCGAAACCTTCGAGCGCCACCGGGATGTGGATGCTGAAAGAGTCGTAGATCTGCACGGAGTCGATATCGCCCGGACCCAGGTCGGCCATCGCGTACGCCTGTCGAGCGGCCTCGCGGTGCGCGGGGTGGTAGTAGTGCAGCAACCTGGGTTCCAGGGTCGTCGCGCCGGAGTTCATATCACTTCTTGCCAGCGCGTTGATGTACACCGGCGGGGCCGGGAAGTCCGACGCCCTCTCCGCGGAGGTGACGATCAGCGCGACACCACCGTCGTTGATCAGGCAGTAGTCGAACAGCCGCAACGGTGTGCAGATCTCGCGGCTCTGCAGGTAGTCGTCGACGGACAGGGGCTTGGTCATGATCGCGTTGGGGTTCATCTGCGCGAACGCGCGTTGCGACGCGACGAATGCTCCCAGTTGCTCACCTGTCAGTCCGGTCTCGGCCATATAGCGGTTGGCCATGAGTGCGTAGAGCGCGCCCTGCGACGTCAGGCCCCACGGTGCGAAATACGAATACGCGAGGTGGCGTTCTGTTCCCATAGCACCGGGGCCCCCGTATCGGGTTCCCACCGCCCGCTGGTCATTTCCGTACACCAGCGCCACCGTCTCGGCCAGACCGGCGTGGATCACCTGAGCTGCTTTGGCGACGGCATTCGCCGCGTCCGCCTGGTCGGCCCACCTGGGGTTGATCCCGAGTACCTCGCCGAGACGTTCACTTGCCAGCGCAGGTCCGGCGATGAGGCCGTCGATATCCGATGTTCGCAGCCCCGCGTCGTCGAGCGCGCCCCGAAGGGCAGCGGCCGCATATCCGTATGCGTCGGTGCGCGGAGTCCCGGCTCGCACCAGGGCGTAGTCGTCACGGTAGGCGGTCTCACCGATACCGACGATCGCCGCCGCGGACCGAAGGTCTTGTAGTCGCACTTCATTCGGCACAGCTATATCCCCAACTTGTTCGTATCGATCGAATCGAAAGTGTTCGCGGTATCGGCGATCGCCGATTTGATCTCCTCGTTTCGGTAGCCCAATGCGGGCATCGTCGATCTCACGGCGGCCGGCGTGTGAGAAAAGCGCATGGGAGTTTCGAGTACGGTCCAGGTGTTGCCGTCGCAGCTGTCACGGTCGATCAGCAGGCCTCGTGCTCGCGTGTGGTCGTGGACGATCACCTCGTCGAGGGTGAGCACGGGGGCCGCCGAGTCCGGGGGCAACATCTCGACGATTTGGTCGCGGGTGAGATCGGCGATGCCGTCGATCGACGCAACTACGGCACCGACTTCGTCCGATGCGCCGGTATCAATAGCGACATAACCGTCGGCGGCTCTGATCACCCGGGCCGCGAGCGCAGCGCCCGGCACCGAGTTCCACAGTGTGTACGTCGCCCACGCTGTGGCGTCCTGCATCGCGATATCGATCGCCCGCCCGCGCCCGGTTCGGTCACGTATCAGTAGCGCGGCGAGGACGGCCGCGAGGCCGAACTGCCCGCCGAGCTGATCCGAGAGCGAGACTCCCAGTTTGACCGGAGACGACCCGGCGACAGTGTTGGCGTCCAAGACGCCGGACATCGCCTGGACCACAGTGTCCAGTGCCGGCCTGCCGGGATATGCGGAATCGTGGCCGAATCCGTTCATCGAGCAGTAGATCAGTCGGGGAAACCTGGCCTCCAGTTGCGCGGAGCCGAATCCGAGCCGGTCCAGCGATCCCGGTTTGAGGTTCTCGATCAACACATCGGCCTCGGCGACCAGGGACATGAGATGTGCCCGGTCGTCGTCGTCACGCAAGTCGAGCACGACGCCTGTTTTGTCCGTATTGCTGATGGCAAAGATGTAGGACTGCCCGTGCGCGTCGAGAGGTGCGTTCGTCCGGTTGGAATCACCAGCCGGCGGTTCGACCTTGATGACCGTGGCGCCCAAGGCACCGAGTTGCCGGCCGGTGAGCGGGCCGACAGTGTTCATCCCGATCTCGACCACGCGGATTCCGCGCAGCGGTCCCCGGTTCCGGCACCGCGAATCGTGGGCGTCGTCCCTATCACTGCCGGTAGCGATAGCTGGACGCGACGATCCGGGCTGCCCCCACTCGGTATCACTGTCCGAACCCGGAACAGCAGCCCCCGGTTCGTCGCTCGCCCTGAGGCGGAAGACGTTTCCCGGCAGCAACGTGTCGGCACCGGTCTCGGGATCCGATGCCGAGATCACCATCCGGCGGTGGCACAGGTTCTGTTCTGCGCGCAGGTCGGCGAGCGCCACAATCGGGCCGCACGGTATCCCTAGTTCGCCGAGCCTCCTTTCACAGTCCTGTGTCAGCAGCGTGCCGGTCCAGCGGGAGACTTCCTCATCGATGCCTTCTGCATTGATCATCCGAGCCGTGGTGGTCGCGTACTCTTCGGTCGTCGCCAACGCCGGACGTCCCATCGCCCGACAGAGCTTCGACCACTGGGCATCGGTGGGCGCGCAGATCATGACCCATCCGTCCACAGTCTCGTAGGTGTTCCACGGCGACAGGGTGGCGTGACGATTCCCATTTCGAATTGCCGAACTTCCGGTCATCGGAAGCGGTAGGAACGCAGCGAGCGCATTGATCGCGACGTCGAAGACCGCGATCTCGATCTGCTGCCGGGTGCCGGTGATATTCCGATAGCGCAGCGCCGCCAGAATCGCTGACGCCGCGTACACCGCGGCCTCCATGTCCAGGGCTGCCACGGTCGAAATGACGGGGGCACCCGTCCGCTGGCCGGTCAGCCACGCGGTACTCGACCAGGCTTGTAAGAGTTGCTCCGAGCCGCCCGTGCCGGACAGCGGACCTGTCGATCCGAAGGCGGTCACATCGCAGATGATCGCGTGGTGACCGGTGAGTGCGCGGTGATCCGGCTCGTCCGAACTGACCACTACAACGTCCGCCCGGGCGATCAGGTCGTCGATGAGTGCGGCGTTATCCGGTGAGGCGGTGACCACCCGCTTACCCGCGACGGCGGTCACCCGGTCGATCCACTTGCCGCCCAATCGCTTTCGTCCCACCGCCGCCGGGGGCTCGATCACGACCACATCGGCACCGAGATTCGCGAGCAAGCTGCCGCAGGCGCCGACCGCGATTCGATTGCCCATCTCGACGACAAGCAGCGGTTCGGCCAACTGAAGATACAACAAGGACTGCACCTAACACGCCCTCCTGAGCGCTATGCGCACGATCTGTGCCCTACACACACTGACACAGAATGTCGCGCATGTCACCATCATGTTCCGATTCAGTCCACGCCCAAACCTCCATGAAGCCGTACTCGGGCCAACACACAGGTCAGTGAGCTCCGGGTGCTGCGGAAATCTGATGGTTGACAAAGCCGCGCAACCGAGGTGAGATGTACCTCACAACGCACCTATTGTGCGCAGTGCGCACGCCAGCAAAAAGTTCCCGGCCTTACAACTCGAATCCGGCCTGGTGTGCGCTTCGCCCGTTCTATAAAGACAGGCGTCAAAAGAAGAGGAATCCAAGTGACATCGACTGCCACTACCGATATCGAGCGGAGAACTATCCGCAAGATAACGATTCGCATGCTCCCGCTCGTCGGACTGTGCTACATCGTTCTGTATCTCGACCGGCTCAACATCTCGGTCGCCGCCCTCACGATGAACGAAGAACTCGGGATCACCGCGTCGGCGTTCGGACTGGCCGCAGGCATTTTCTTCTGGACATATACGGTCGTCGAGGTCCCGAGCAACTACATACTCGGCAAAGTCGGCACCCGAATATGGGTCACGCGAATCATGATCACGTGGGGACTCGTCACGATCGGAACCGCGTTCGTGCACAGCGCGACATCGCTGTCGGTGGCCCGGCTCCTACTGGGAATCGCCGAAGCCGGCTTCTCGCCCGCGATGCTGTTCTTCGCCGCGTGTTGGTTCCCGAAGAAACAACGCGGCACGGCAGTGGCGATGATGTTCAGCGCGATCTGCGTCTCCGCGGTCCTCACCCCACTGCTGACCCATATCCTCGAGTGGACCGACGGTCTCGCAGGAATCTCGGGATGGCGGTGGCTGTTCGTCATGACCGGGATCCCACCGGTCGTCCTCGGCTTCGTCTGGTATCGAGTGGTCCGCGACTCTCCCGCTCGGGCGACTTTCCTCGACGACGACGAGAAGTCGTGGTTGGCCGAGACCCTGAAGAGGGAGGCTCCGGACCAGGCCGGTGAGGGAAGCCCACGCCACATGTCGTTCGTCTCGGGGATCCTCAACTGGCGGGTCGCCGTTCTGACGGTGGTATTCCTCTGCTTCACATTCAGCCTGTACGGATACCAGTTCTGGATCCCTCAGATCGTCAAGAACTTCGGTGTCACGAACAACCAGGTCGGCTGGATCAGCGCCATTCCCCCACTGCTGGCGATCGGCCCGATGCTGTTGTGGGCGAGGCATTCCGACCGCACCCAGGAACGGGTCGGGCACTTCTGCGTCGCGGCGGTTACCGCGGCAGCCGGATTCACCATAGCCGCCGTCTTCTTATCCGAGCCGGTGATGGCGATGGTCGGATTCAGCATCGCCGGAATCGGGTTGTATTCCGCCATGGCCATGATCATGGTGATACCGTCCACATTCCTCACCGGCGCCGCCCTGGCCGCCGGACTGGCATTCATCAACGGCACCGGAAATTTCGGCGGCTATCTAGGACCCCATGTCACCGGCCTCATCAAGGAATCGACCGGCAGCTTCACCCTCGCCGCCGCGATATTCGCCGTCTCGATTCTTACGGCCGCGGTGATCGCCTTCATCTTCAAACAGGTCACCGAATCCGCCGCGAAAGGCGCCACAGGAATCCCGAAGGGGCCGCTACCGACTGCCACCGCACACTGACCGAAGTCCCTTGTTCCGCAGAGTCGGCGGTCTGATTCGAGGCCGAAATCGAGCACTTTCCATAGCAGACGGCCAGCACCTCGTCGGTGCTGGCCGTCCGGCTGAAACAGTGGGGGACCAGCGTGAACCGACCTGGCACGAGCTAGCGTCGTAGTCGGTGCCAGAAGCCTGGATCACACTTCCGGCATCGCATACCGTTGCCATTACAGTATCTTTTTTTGCGACCACGGATCCGCACCACAGATCCGCGAACGCGAGACAACACCGGCGCACATCGCCGGTACCAGGAGGCCCTGCCATGACGAGCGCGTCCGCCGGAGCAGAACCGGTCACCGCGGAGGATTTCCGGGAGATCCTGGCCCAGACCCGGAACTTCGTCCGCAGCGTCGTCATGAAGCGGGAACGCGATATCGCCGAGGAGAACCGGATGCCCGGCGATATCGTCGAGCAGGCCAAGGCCATGGGGCTGTTCGGCTACGCCATCCCGCAGGAATGGGGCGGGCTCGGCCTGGATCTCACCCAGGACGTCGAGCTGGCCATGGAGTTCGGCTACACCACCCTCGCCCTGCGGTCCATGTTCGGGACCAACAACGGAATCGCCGGCCAGGTGCTGGTGGGTTTCGGCACCGACGCACAGAAATCACGGTGGCTCGAACCCATCGCCTCGGGCGCGGTGGTCGCCTCGTTCGCGCTCACCGAATCGGGGGCCGGGTCCAACCCGGCATCGCTGCGGACGACGGCACGGCGCGACGGCGCCGGCTGGGTGATCGACGGTGAGAAACGGTTCATCACCAACGCCCCGGTCGCGAACCTTTTCGTGGTCTTCGCCCGCACCCGCCCGGCCGACGAGCAGGGCGCGGGGATCGCCGTCTTCCTCGTCCCGGCCGATTCGCCCGGCGTCGAGGTCGGGCCGAAGGACCGCAAGATGGGACAGGAGGGCGCCTGGACCGCGGAGGTGCGATTCCAGGATGTGCGGGTCGGGCCCGACGCGCTCGTCGGCGGGAGCGAGGACATCGGCTACCGCGCGGCCATGACCTCACTGGCCCGCGGCCGCGTCCATATCGCCGCGCTGGCCGTCGGCACCGCCCAGCGCGCGCTCGACGAATCGGTCGGCTACGCCGCCACCGCCACTCAGGGCGGGACAGCGATCGGCGAATTCCAGTTGGTGCAGGCCATGCTGGCCGATATGCAGACCGGTGTGATGGCGGGGCGGGCGCTGGTCCGCGACGCCGCCCAGCGCTGGGTTTCCGGCGAGGATCGGCGCACCGCGCCGTCGGTGGCGAAACTGTACTGCACCGAAATGGCCGGGAAGGTCGCCGATCTGGCGGTCCAGGTCCACGGCGGTACGGGCTATATGCGCGATGTACCGGTGGAGCGGATCTACCGCGATGTCCGGCTGCTGCGCCTGTACGAAGGCACCAGCGAAATCCAGCGGTTGATCATCGGCGGCGGTCTGGTCAAGAATGCCCGGCGGCAGGGCACCCCGCCGACCTGAGCATCGTCTCGGGCCGCCGCCGGGTCGACGCCCGGCCCGGCGGTCGTTCACCGGGACAGACCTCGAACACCAGCGCGGGTCGGCTCGAGCCGCTTCCCCGCCCCCCGATATCTGCGGCCCGGCACAAACCAGGGGAACGCACCGAGTCGTTGCGGGCCACGCCGCCGCTGCAGGTACCGGCGACGAAGGCGCGGAAGTCGGCCCGGTCCGGCCCGTACCAGCAGGCGACCAGTCGCCTGCGAGCCGCAACCGGCCTGCACGCCGATCTCCCCGGTCTTGGAGACTGAACCCCATGCGTGATGTAGTGATCTGCGAACCGGTCCGCACCCCGATCGGACGCTACGACGGCATGTTCGCCGGGATCAGTGCGGTCGAGCTCGGTGTCACCGCGCTGCGCGGCCTGCTCGAACGCACCGGAATCGATCCGGCACTCGTCGGGGACGTCATCATCGGCCGCGGCGCGGTTCGGGTGACCACGCGGGTGGTGGGCCGATGAGCGACTCTCGGATCACCGCGGTGACGCCGCTGGCCGGACTCCGGATCGTCGAGATCTCCAGTTTCGTCGCCGCGCCGCTGGCGGGGATGACCCTCGCCCAGCTCGGCGCCGACGTGATCCGGGTCGACCCGGTCGGCGGCGCCGCCGACCGGCACCGCTGGCCGCTCACCGCCGAGGGCGCGAGTATCTACTGGGCGGGCCTCAACAAGGGGAAGAGGTCCTTCGTCGCCGACCTGCGCTCCCCCGAAGGACAGCAGTTGGTGTCCCGGCTCATCACCGGCGGCGGACAGCAGGGTGGGATCCTGCTCACCAACACGACCGACCGGGAATGGCAGGGGTACGACGCACTCACCCAGACCCGCCCGGATCTCGTCCATCTGGAGATCACCGGTCGCGGCGACGGCTCCACCGGTGTCGACTACACCGTGAACGCGGCCACGGGATTCCCGTCGGTCACCGGCCCGATCGACCACGAGGGCCCGGTCAATCATGTGGTCCCGGTCTGGGATATCGCCTGCGGCCTCTATGCCGCGCTGGCGATCACCGCGGCCGTGCGCCGGCGTGAGATCACCGGAGCGGGCAGCCGCCTCGTGATCCCGCTGGAAAACGTCGCGCTGGCCACGGCGAGCAACCTCGGATTCCTCGGCGAGGCCCAGCTCAACGGCACTGGACGGCCCCGGGTCGGCAATGCGCTTTACGGCAGCTACGGACAGGATTTCGCCAGTGTCGACGGCGTGTCCTTCATGGTGGTCACCCTGACGCCCCGGCACTTCCGTGACCTGATGTCCGTGACCGGCACAACGGAGGTCGTCGAAGCGCTGGCCACCGCACTGGACGCGGATTTCTCCGACGAAGGCACCCGATACCGGCACCGCGACGTGCTCACCGCGTTGTTCGCCCGCTGGTTCCGGGCGCGATCCGCCGAGGAGATCAGCGGAGCACTGTCGGGCACCTCGATCCTGTGGGAGCGCTACCGCACGTTCGACGAACTCGTCTCCGATCCCCGGGTCACGGCCAACCCCCTCTTCACCGACCTTCGGCAACCCGGAATCGGCACTCATCTCGCTGCCGGGGCACCGATATCGGTGGACGGCGCCTACCAGCCCGCCCGCGTCGCCCCGCACCTCGGCGAACACACCGACGCCCTGCTCCGCGACGAACTCGGCGTGGCCGACGCCGATATCGCGCGGCTCCGCGATCCCGCGACCGACTCCACGAAACGGACGAACCCATGAAACTCGCACGCACACAGGGACTCACCGACGTACAGACCGAAATCCTGGCCACCGTGCGCACCTTCGTGGACAAGGAGATCATTCCCAACGCCCAGGAACTCGAGCACACCGACACCTACCCGCAGGAGATCGTCGACCGCATCGCCGAGATGGGGCTCTTCGGAATCATGATCCCCGAGGAGTACGGCGGGCTCGGCGAATCAGTACTGACCTACGCACTCTGCGTCGAGGAACTGGCCCGCGGCTGGATGAGCGTCTCGGGCGTGATCAACACCCATTTCATCCTGGCCTATCTGCTGCGGCACCACGGCACCGAGGAACAACAGCGGGCCTACCTGCCCAGGATGGCCACCGGCGAGGTCCGCGGCGCGTTCTCGATGTCGGAACCGGAACTCGGCTCCGATGTCGCCGCCATCCGCACCAAGGCTATCCGCGACGACAGCGGCGACTACACCCTCGACGGCCGCAAGATGTGGATCACCAACGGCTCCACCGCCAACCTGGTGGCGGTCCTCGTCCGCACCGAGGAGAGCAAGGACAAACCCCACGACAACCTCACCACGTTCCTCATCGAGAAACCCACCGGCTACGGCACGGTCGCACCGGGGCTGACCATTCCCGGCAAAATCCACAAAATGGGGTACAAGGGGATCGACACCACCGAACTGCTCTTCGACGGCTACCGCGCTCCCGCGGAGACCGTTCTCGGCGGGATCAGCGGCCGCGGTTTCCGGCAGATGATGGACGGTATCGAGGTCGGCCGGGTCAATGTCGCCGCCCGCGCCTGCGGAATCGCCCTGCGCGCTTTCGAACTCGGCGCCCGCTACGCCCAGCAGCGCTCCACCTTCGGCAAACCGATCGTCGAACACCAGGCCATCGAATTCTCCCTCGCCGAAATGGCCACCAAGGTCGAGGCGGCCCACCTCATGATGGTCAACGCGGCCCGGCTCAAGGACTCCGGCGAACGCAACGACGTCGCGGCCGGGATGGCGAAATACCTGGCCAGCGAATTCTGCAACGAGGTCACCCAGGCGAGCTTCCGCATCCACGGCGGCTACGGCTACTCCACCGAATACGAGATCGAACGCCTCATGCGCGAAGCCCCGTTCATGCTCATCGGCGAAGGCACCAGCGAAATCCAGAAACGCATCATCGGCAAAGGAGTCATGCGCGACTACCGCATTTGACCTCGGGTAGCTTCGATCTGTGCAGCGCTGGCTCCGGGTTCACGCTCGTGCGGAGGACGCGTGGTACCGGTTCGAGGTCGTACGCGCGAGATGGAAGGTGGATGGTAATGCTGCTGCAGAACCGCACGACGATCGTCCACGGGGCAAGCGGCGCCGTCGGCTCCGCGGTCGCGCGGGCGTATGCGCGAGAAGGCGCTGAGGTGCACCTCACCGGACGCACGCGAGCCACACTCGAGGAGGTCGCCCACCGCATCAGGGACGAGGGCGGGATCGCGCACATCGCGGTTCTCGACGCGGTGGACCGGGACGCGGTCGAACGACACGCCGCGGCGGTGGCGGACCGGAGCGGCGGCATCGACGTCTGCTTCAACGCCACCTTCAACGACGACATCCAAGGCACCTCACTCGTCGACATGCAGATCGGCGACGTCATGCAACCGGTCGCCAAGGCGGTCACGTCGAGCTTCACCGTGGCTACGGCCGCTGCCCGCCACATGGTGGAACGCGGCACCGGCGTCATCCTCGTCATGGCCGGCGGACGGGAAGCGATCCCGAACCTCGGTGGCTCCCACATCGCGTGGGCCGCACTCGCCGGCCTGTGCCGGCAGCTCGCCGCTGAGCTCGGTCCGCATGGTGTCCGTGTCGCCTGGCTGCTGTCGCCGGGCTCCCCGGAACCGGACGAGCCCGACCCGGACGCCGGACGCCTGCTGCTGCCACGCCGCCCGAGCTACGCCGATATCGCGAACGCCGCCGTCTTCGCCGCGTCCGACTGGGCCGCAACCATGACCGCGACCGAACTCAACCTCACCGGGGGCGCTGTCGTCGACTGACGCCCGGGCAAGCGATCTGCCGCCGTCGCCGGGTCGGGTCTCCGATCCGCGCTTCAGGTCGGGATACTGGCATATATGGAGTGCAGCAGCAGTCCGGGCAGCGGCTCGCGTACGCACTCGGGACATGAGTCGGCTGTCACCCGTTCGGAGTGATCGTCGGTGAACGAGAGTGAGACGCCGCAGGCTGTCCTGATGGCTCGCTGGCCGGGGAAGGTCGCTGCGGGATCTGTCGACCAGGGAACCGCCTGTTGCGCCGGGGCATCGAGAACTTCCTGGTAGTGCACGTGCTCGGACCTGTGTCCGTCCTGTCCGAGTCGTCCGAGAAGTTCGAAGGAGCAGTCACCGTCGCTGTCGAGGCCGAGTAGGACCAGCACGTCCTGGCTGAGCCCGACTTCGACGCTACCGAACTTGTCGAGGTCGCCGCAGACGGTGTCGCCCGGTGCGAGCAACGCCAATTTCCGCAACCCGCGAACCACCTCTTCGCGGCCCGATCCGCAATGCAGCGGCCCGATCTCACCCGTCCCAGCAAATGCCGCGATCAACGTCAGAAACGTCGCTGATGCCACGGGTGTCCTTCACTCGAATCAATATCGACAGTGTCCGAGCCTATCTACTTGTCACCGATAGAACCAGGTGGCGACCGGTTCGCGATCGCCTACTATCTTCAACTGCCGGCGCACGCCCCACCATCATGGGCCGTCCCGGACTCCCCGACCGCGGCGGCCGATAGCATTCAGTGAGCGAGTCCGGTCCGTCGCGCGGTTCGGGTGCGGTTGTGATCAGGTGTCGTGATCCTCGCCGTCGATCCGGAACTCGGGTGAGGTGCCGCTGATGGGGACGCGGTCGCCACCGAGATTCACGGCGTCGCCGAAGTACCGGATCCGGTAGCTGCCGGGTGTCGCGTCCAAGGGGCTGTGCCAGACGATGGTGACTCGCGAGCTCGAGGCGGGGCCAGGAGACCAGCTGAAGGTGGTCGCCCAGTCTCCGTCGCCGGCGATCGTTCGCCAGCGCTGCTCGTCGCGCCGCTGCACCATGAGATACGTGCTGCCGCGATGCAGATCGTGGTTGGGGTGCGCGCCGGCGAATTCGACGGCCACCCGCTCCCCGGCCCGATAGGCGGACGCCGGCTCGGTGAGCACATCGCCGAAGTGGTGTCCCACCGGCGGAAAGTCCGGCTGCGGTGCAGTCTCCGCGGGTCGCTGCAGCGCTGCCAGATCGGGCGCCGTGATATCGGACGGTACCGCGCTGCCGTCCTGCATCGCGGTCGCGAGCTTCGCCGCGATCTGCTGCAGGGCCGGCAGCTCCCATCGGCCGAACAGAGTGCTCGCGCCCTCGTAGTGCTGGGCGTCGTACTCCTCGGGAGTCGTGACGTAATGGATATAGGCATTGCTGTATCCAGCGACCAGGACGTTGGCCACCTCGGCGCCGAGGGCGGCCGCCACCGTGCGCCGCAACCGCAGGCCGGCGGTGATCGTCACCTCGCCCGGAATACCCAGCAGATACAGCTCGCCGACCTGGAACAGCTGGACCGGAACGATCTCCTGCACATAGGGCCCGAACCGATTGAGCAGGCCACCCGGAGCGACGATCGCTTTGGGCGCCTGCGCATCCCGCAGCGCCGGCGCGAACCGGTACGCCCACCGCGACAGCACATCCCAGCCCGGATTACGGCCCTCCCGAAAGGTCTTCCAGTGGGTGGGCCCGTCGTACCCCGCGCCGGCGAAGGCGGCCGCACCTCCGGCAGGTCTGCCGGTACGGTGCTCGCGCTCGTCTCCGGTGAACTCCGCGGACACGGTCACCGCGGACAGATCGACATGCACGAAGCGGTGATCGATACTGCCGGCCATTCGAGGCATGTACCCCGCGGCCAGTTTCGCCGCGGCCTCGTACTGGCGCAGGCCGAGGATCCGGGTGTTCTCGCATTCGTCGCCGGTAGGGCCGTGACCGGGCCTACCGTCCAGGTTGGGCGACATATCACCGGCGTTGGTCTGCGCGAAGGCCGCGACGAAGTCGGGATCCGGATCCGCCAGATAGTCCACGCCCTCGACCACGCGCTCCCAGTGATAGGCGGCGTATCCTTTGTTGTCCCCGCTGATCAGCGTGTTCCGGTTGGTCATCGACGTGCCGTGGGTGGCGAACCAGTTGATGGCGCCGACCGATTCGCCTTCGCGGTCGATGCGCAGCACGGTCGTCTGCGGGTCGATCGCGTCGGGAAAGAACTCCTTGTCCTCCTGCGGATTGCGGTCGAATGCCGCACGCGAGCGATTGACGCTGGCCTCACGTAGTTCGCCGTGTATCAGGCGCAGGGTGCCCGGTGCGAGATCCTCGTGCGCCTGCTCGGCCGCCTCGACGATCCCGTCGACGATTGCGGCGAAGGTCTTGGGGCGGAAACCGATCGAGCTGTTGTACAACCGGTGGTGCGAGTAGCCGCCGGGCCCGCAGTGGGTGTGGGTCGCGGTGAGCATCACGTTGGACTCGGTGTAGGTGTCGCCGAAGCGCTCGGCCAGGCGGCGCAGCACTTCCTGGGTGATGCTGGAGAAGATCAGCGGCAGGTCGGTCACGACCAGCAGCACCCGCCGATCGGTGAGCGGGTCCGCGAAGACGAAAGCACGAGCGCGCAACCGCAGATGTATTCCGGTGGTCGTCTGATCGGCTTTGCCGTAACCGAGCATGCCGACCTCGGCCGGTTCTCCGGTGATGTCGGCGATGGCCCGCCCGACCAAATGGCGCTCGGGCAAATAGTTCGTCTCCGACATCGACCTCTTCTTCCGTCCTGTTGGAATCGGTCCGGGGGCCGGTTCCCGATTCGTTGCACCGACAAACTAGCAAGGACGAACGACGGGATTTCGTTGCGTAGCCACGGTTTAGGGCTGCCGCACGATGCGGTGAAAGCTCACCGCAGGGGTAGCCGATGTCGCCACCCTGGTGGTGGCAGCAGACGATCTCCGGCCCCGGACCGGCCACGCACCCTCGCATGCGGCTGACGCGCCGGGATCAGGCCCTTCGTACCTGGTCCATCGCGCCATAGACTCGCCGCATGAATGCGACCCTGTTCGCGCTCAGCGACCTGCCGCTGCGACTCGTCAACGCGGTGCTCGATCTGCATGTCGGCGGTCGCCGCCGCGAGGTGTTCTTCGATATCGACAAGACCTACCCGGCCCTGCGGGAGATCGACCGCAACGCCGACGCCATCTCCGCTGAACTCGTGCCCCTGCTGTCGGACTGGGAGGGCCTGCCGGAATATCACGACGTCGACGCCGCACAGCGGCCCATTTCCTCCGCGACGCCGCATCGCTGGAAGGTGTTCCTGCTGTACGCGATGGGCGAGAAGCCGGCCGGTAACCGGCAGCGCTGCCCACAGACCTGTGCGGTGATCGACGGCATGCCCGACTTGTTCCAAGCCTTTTTCTCGTTCCTGGAAGGCGGCAAGTCGATCCCGGCCCATTGCGGACCGTATCGCGGCTACCTGCGCTACCACCTGCCGCTGGTCGTACCGGCCCGCAATCCGCCGAGCATCCGGGTCAAAGACGTCACGCATACCTGGCGCGAGCGGGAGAGCATCCTCTTCGACGACAGCTGGGAGCACGAGGTCCACAACGACGCCGACGAGCTGCGCGTGGTCCTCATCGTCGACGTGCTGCGACCGCTGCCGCTCCCCTTCCATGCCTTGAACCGGCTGGTCAGTGTGTTCATCCGTTACCTTTATGGCCGGGGTCTCGTGCAGAATCTCCGGTGACCGGCCGAGCCGGATCGCCGCCACCTTGCGAACGGTCCGCCCCGGCCGAGGTTCCCGGTCCGGGCACGGAATCCCCGCTCCAACGGTAGCCGTAACCGCGGATCGTGGCGATCAGTCCGGGCCGGTCGAGTTTGGACCTGAGGCAGGCCATGTGGACATCGAGCGACTTCGACACGGAAACGTGCGCGTCTCCCCACACCCGATCCATGAGGTGCTGTCGGCCGACCGGAACACCGGGACGCTCGACGAGGATGCTGAGCAGTTGGAATTCTTTGGGCGTCAACGTCACTCGCGTACGCGCCACCTGGACACAGCGGGCTCCGAGATCGACCACGACATCACCGGCGACCACGATTCCACCGGCCCCGTGGGTTGTTGTGGCTGTCCGGCGCAGCAGGGTTTCCAATCGGGCGATCAGCTCGCCGACGCGTGCGGGCTTCACGAGGTAATCGTCTGCACCACCCCGCAGCGCCCGTACCACATAGCGCTCATCTGCCCGCGCGCCGACGGCCAGCACCGGAATCCGCCCCGACGACCGCACCCGATGCAGGACACGCATACCGTCCATTCCGGGTGCGGCCAGATCGAGCACGACCGCGTCGTACTCGGACAACGACACGAACGGCTCCGCCGACCAATCGATCCGTTCGGCACGATGCCCGCGTGTCCGCAGTGTTTCCGTGAGGTCCGATCCGGGCCCACTGCCCTCCGCCACCGCCAGCCGCATGCCCCATCCATATCTCGAAATGCTCGTCTGACCCAACATATACTTACATTCTCCAATGTTTCCGGGTCCCCAATCTTGGGCATAATCGAAAATTACCGCGATGGCACCTGAACACGACATTCCATATTGGGGTGCAATCGTCGGCGCGAACTGGCCGGAGATATCGCCGGCGATGTTGTCCACGTTGGAATTCAGGGTGCGCGATACAACGGTCTCCGTTCCGATCGCCGACGTGCGACGGTCGCGAGCGCAACTCGACGAGGTCGTGCAATCCAGCACGGGGTTACAACCGGTCAAGGACGCCGTGCTGGCCATAGAACGCACGATGACGGCCCACCAGGAAGCACTGCGGGTCGTCGCTGAATTCCTGGGCGCGTGCTCGGATTCTGTCGACCACGCACGTCGCGCGATCAGCCGCATCGTCGAACAGGCCGTGGACCTGATCCACCATGATTCGGTCCGATATCACGGCACGAACATCGACGATATCGTCGCGGCCGCGCGTGCCGATGTGACCGACGTCGTCGCTTCCGCGGGATCGGACCTCGACCGGACGACCGCACCGATGCTGAGAAGGATCGCGGAACTGCTGCGGCAGCCCGCCCCTGAAGAGGTGGAGCCCCGGTCCGAGGGAGGGAAGCCGTCGCACGGTATCGGTGGTGTCCCCGATACCGACGCGGCACCAGAGATCCCGATCGACCCGCGTCGCGATATTCGATTCCCCTTGCTTCCGCCCGGCCTGACCGAACTGTTGGGCCGGCCCCCATCCACCGCGTCGGGGTCGCCGGCCACCGACCGCGGCTCCGGACCGGCGCGCTCGGCGGAGACCGAGGACGACCGTCCGGGCAGAGTCGGTCCGGAACCGGTAGCAGACCGGCGACCGACTATTCCACCCGGATCGCAGCCTCCGCCCGAGCCGGCGCTCGGCGCGTCCGCGCGATCCGTCGATACGCCGCCCACACATGTTCCCGATCCGCAGGGCGTGCCGGTGCCCGAACTGCCGCCCGAACCACCGGGATGGGCCTCGTCGGCGCCGGCTGCCCTTTCCGAGCCGGATCGGCCTGCAATGCAGCTCGACACCGTCTCGGCGCACCCCGACAGAACCCCCGACCACGAGCGGAACCTACCGCCGCACGAGTCCGCCCTCCCTTCCTTCGAGGCGACCGCGTCGAACACACAAATCCCCCTCACCCCGCATGATCCGCACCGGACGCCGCTGGAGTGGGACCCACGGCTCGACCCCGACGGGGCAAGGACCACACCCGCGCCACCGGACCGCGGAGCCGACATCGGATCGGAAGCGACGGCCACGACCACACCAACCGGAACCGGAATCGGCCGGGCCACCGGCGCCGGACGACGACCTGTCCGGCAGGACGGACCGGCGAGTCCACCGGGGACCTCGGCGCAAGCCCCGAGTGCCGGTCCGCCGCGTCCGGACCGGACCCCGGTGCCCACCCCGGTCTGGGCGCCGGCGGCGAACCCTCCTCCCCCGCTGCCTATTCCGTCTCCTCCGGTATCCACACCCACGCAACAGGCTGCGGTCCCCGTGCCAGGCGTCGCCCCGTCTTACGAGTCCGCCCCGGGAAACCTCGATGCCGACCTGGCGCGAGCACTACTCGGCGGTGTCCTGGCAGCGGTGGATCCGAAGATGGGGCTGGACTGGTCGGTCGCCGTATTGCGCGACGAGCGAGGCGCACATGTCTTTCTGACCTCCGGGGAGGGCCGCGGCTGGCTGCCCGCGGGCATCCGGTTACCGCCTTGGATATCGCTGCCCTGGTCGTCGAGCGAAACCTTCGGCAGCATCGGTGCGGCATGGGAGGCAGTGCGCGACCCGGCACGGATTCTGGTCGAATTCGCCGCGGTCCGGGAGACGAGAACCGGGTCGAAACTGTCCGCGATCGTCTCATCCGGGAACGTGGCCGGAATACAGCCGTGGTGCGCCGGAGCGGTGGTGGCGGGGCCGGTTCCGCCGTCCGGCGAAGCGATGGACCTGGCCGCACCGAACTCCGGTTTCGTCGACCGGCTCGATATCGCGGCCTCGTCGTACCGATCGGCAGAACTCGACACCGTCGCCGGGCACCGAGTGGGGCAGCGCTGCACGGAACTGGCGTGGGAGGTACACGCGCGATTCACGAGCACCGTCGCGGAGATGGACGACGAAGTGGCCGCGGTACGTGCGGTCCGCCACCGTATCCTCACAGCACAGCGAACCGGCCGGTTATCGGCCGGTGAATGGTGTGATGAGCTCGTGGCCCGGGACCTGGCCCTCGCGGCCTCGGCACGGATGCGGCGGACCGACCCCGCGGGGATGGAGCTGGGGCACATTCACGTCGACCCGATCGAGGCGGAGATCGTGCGCACGCTGACCTTCGAACGCCGCTGTAACGAACTGGCGCTGTTGTCCGCGAGTGCCGCACCCTCGCGCCAGGTGCTCCGCGACGCGATCTATGCGTACAGCCACATAGTCGACCACCCGCAATTCCCGTCGGCGCCGGACCCGCCGGCCGATATCCCCGGGCTCGATGCCGAATGACCGGACGAACACCGCTTTTCGCGGTGCTGGGCCCGCTTCGGATACACCACGCGAACGAGACGGTGGAGGTGTCCGGGGCCCTGCGCCGCAATCTGATGGCCACGCTGCTGTTGCACGCGAACGAACCGGTGTCGATCGATGCCCTGGTCGAGATCCTCTGGCGGGAGCCGCGCAGCCCCGAGACTCTGGGCCGCCTGCAAGTACTGATGCACCGGGTGCGCGCGCTCCTCGACGAACCGGACCGCCTCACCGCGGAAAGCGGCGGCTACCGGCTCCGGGTGGGCAACGACGAGCTGGATTCCCAGCTGTTCTGCGCGCTCCTCGACCGAGCGGGCGCGCACGCCCATGATCCGGGCCGCTGCATCGGACTCATCCGCGAGGCGATCCGACTCTGGCACGGCGCCCCTTTCGAGGGCATAGACCTGCCCGATCTGGCCGCGGAGATCCAGCGGTTGTCCGAGCGCCGACTGGCCGCCCTCGAACAACTCTTCGCCGCCGAGCTGCGCGCGGGCAGACCCCAGGTCGTCCTCGATGAACTGCCCGCGCTCCTGCACCGGAATCCGTTGCGTGAGCGGTTGCACGAATTGCTCATCACCGGGCTGTACCACGCGGGCAGGCGCGGAGACGCCTTGGGCGCCTATCGCGACGCCCGCACCGTTCTCGTCGACGAGCTCGGGTTGGATCCGGGCCCGGACCTGCGCCGGCTCGAAGCACAGATCCTGGCCGGAACTGAAATCGAACCGGTATCACCGGCCGACACGGCCGCGGTCCCGAGGCAGCTTCCTCATGATGTAAGAGCTTTTGTCGGGCGTGCCGACGAACTGAGCCGGCTCGATCGTTTCGCAGCCGCCACCGGCACGGCACGTATCTGCGCGGTGGTGGGCGGCGGTGGGGTCGGGAAGACCGCGTTGGTCGTTCGGTGGGCACACCGGATCCTGGAGTCGTTCCCCGACGGTCAGATATTCATCGACCTGCAGGGGTACGGAAACGACGAACCGGTCGCGGCCAGGGACGCCCTGGCCACCGTGCTCCGGGCGCTCGGGGTCGAGGGAAGCGCGGTGCCGGCCGCACCGGCCGAGCGAGCCGCCCTGTTCCGTACGCTCGTGGCCCGGAAACGGCTCATCATCATCCTCGACAATGCCGGCGGCAGCGAGCAGGTCCGTCCGTTGCTCCCCGGCGCACCCGGCGTCTTCGTGGCGATCACCAGCCGGGACGCCCTGGCCGGCCTGGCCGCCCGGGACGGCGCGCTGCGGATCGAACTGGCTCCGATGACAGCCGGTGAATCCGGGTCATTGCTCCGCGAACTTCTCAGCGATCATCCCGCCGAACCGGAGGCGGCGGCCGAACTCGCCCAGCGCTGCGCCCACCTGCCGCTTGCCCTGCGCATCGCGGCCGAGCGGATCAGAGCCCATCCGGGCCACCGCATCCGCGATCTGGTCGCCGAACTCACCGGCGAGCAGTCTCTCGATCTGCTCGATATCGAGGACGACCCGCGGATTTCGGTGCGCGCCGTCTTCGCGTCCTCGTACCGGCTGCTCGAGCCCGAGACCGCACAGCTCTTCCGGATGGTCGGCCGGCACCCCGGATTCGAGGTCGACGCGTACTCCGCCGCGGCGCTCATCGGTTCGGTCGATCCGCGAGCGACCGGGCGCCGCCTCGAGCGGCTCGCGCGGGCGAACCTGGTCGAGCAGACGGCGTTGCGCCGCTACCACATGCACGATCTGTTGCGTGCCTATGCCGTGGAGCTGTCCGAAACCGTAGACGACGTCGCGGACCGAGCCGCAGCCCTGGAGCGGCTGCTCGACTACTACCTGCAGACCGCGTCCTCGGCCGCCGTCCGCATCGATGCGCTCGACGAGGAGATACACACCGAAAAGACCGCGGTGGCCCGCGTGTTCGACACACACGCCGCGGCGCTGGAATGGCTCGATGTCGAGCGCGATTCCATGGTCCGCGCAGCACTGCTCGCCGGTGCGACCCACTTCCGGCGTGCCACCGCGCCCGGCCGGGGCGATCCGGGCTACTACGCCGTCGGCCTCTCCAGAGCGTTGGGCTGGTACCTCGATCTCGGTTGGTACCTCGACGACGCATGGGCCCTGCACACCACCGCGGTGGAAGTGGCCCGGGACCGCGGTGACCTGATCGGCCACGGCTTGGCATTGCGGCACCTGGCCATGCTGAAGGCACGCAGGGAAGACCGCACCGGGGCCTTCCACGATATGCGAACGGCCGCCGCCGTGATCGCCACCTGCGGCGACACGGTGACCGAGGCGGCGATCATCGGCAGTCTGGGAATGCTGCACGCACACGACGGCCGGACCGCAGAGGCCGTACGCCACCTGTGGCGATGCGTCGAAATGTACCGATCGGCCGGCTGTCGCTCCCGTACTCATTGGCCCCTGGCGCATCTGGGCCTGCTGCTCCTCGGACAGGGACGACCCGACCGGGCCGCGGATTGTCTGCACGAATCCCTCGCCCTGGCCGAGGAATACAACAGCCTCCCCTCACAAGCCCACGCTCTGTACGGCTTGGCGTCGCTGTACAGTGACCGCGCGCGCTACGACCAGGCGTTGCGACACGGGCACCGCGCGGTGGCCATGGCCCGTGCGTCGCGCATGCGACTTCTGGAGGGATTGGCCCTCTACCACCTCGGCACGGTGTATCAGGCCATGGGCGACACAGAGCAGGCCGGCCGCCGTCAGAACGACAGCCTGGCAATTCTGCGATTCATCCGGGCCGGCCGTTAGGCACGATCGCCTTTCACTCCCCCTTCGTCGACGCACCTCCGGGTCCTCACGCGCGCTCCGATGCAGGTGACGTCGATGTAAGCCTCGTGTAAGCCCTCCGGCGGACCGTGGGCGCATGTCGCCGGGGTCGCCACAGGGCAGACCCGGCGCATGGTCCACAGCTGTCCACGCGGACACCACCGGCGCGGTGGTGGGAGGTCGACGAGCCATGAACAACGACATCGCGCGGCCGACGCCGCAGCGGCCCGATACGACGTGCTCGCCGCGGTTCGCGGTGGTAGGCGGCGGCGCCGGACTGGTCACCGAGCTCCGGCTGCGCACTGTGCGCGCCGAACATCTGTCCCGGGGCGCCGAGCTGGTGCGCAGACACCACGACTACGACGCGGCGATCATCGATCTCAAACTCACGGATACGACAGGACTCGAAGCGCTGATCGAGCTCCGCCGACTCAGCCGCATGCCGGTGGTGATGGTCGGTTCACGCACCGACGAGCGGACTGTGGTGCGGTGCCTGCGCACCGGCGCCGACGCCTACCTGGTGCACCCGGTACGGGTGACCGAACTGATCGTCCGCCTGCAGACGATCGCCCGACGCGTCGCCCCCGAACGGCGGCAGGCCGCCGCACCGCAGATCATCGTCACCGGCGATATCCACATCGATCTGCGGAAACGGCATGTCGAGGTGACCGGCAGAGCTGTCACGCTGACACCGATGGAGTTCGCCCTGCTGTATGCCCTGGTGCGACAGCCCGGTCGCGCACTGAGCCGGCACGAGTTGATGGATCGGGTGTGGGGCAGCGTTTTCCTCGGCAAGTCGCGCACGCTGGACGTTCACATCGCGTCGCTACGCGCCAAACTCGGCCGCCCGGAGCTCATCACGACGCTGTACGGGTACGGCTACCTGTGGAACCACACCCCCTCGGCCGACGCGGCGGCGGCCGGCGAGCCGGGCGACCCAGGCGGTGCGGCCCACCTGCTCGAACCTGTCGGGAGCAACTGTCAGGGCTGAAGGCCCGCCGCCGGGACCGGCCGCTGTTCAGCGGGCACCGAACTCATCCGACCTCGTCGGTCCACGCGACCTGGATCAGTTCGGTGCCACCGCGGGTGACGAGAATGCCCCGCCCCGGGGGCAGTTTGGTCGGCCGGACATCACCGACGACCTTGCCTTCGTCACGTGAGCCGCTCATGAGCAGGGTGTCGACCGACAGTTCGCGCAGCCTGCCCAGGACATTGTCGTAGAGGGCGCGGGCGATACCCCCCATCCGCCGCGCGACGACAAGATGGAATCCGAGGTCGCGAGCCTGCGGCAGCAGTTCGACCAGCGGCAGCAGCGGATCTCCGGAGCCGCTCGCTACCAGGTCGTAGTCGTCGATCACGATGAAGATCTCGGGGCCGCTCCACCACGACCGGTCGCGCAGTTGCCGGGGGGTGACCGAATCGGGTGGCAGCCGGCGCCGCAGATATCGTGCGACTTCCTCGATCATGCCCGTCGCCGTTGCGGACGAGGTCGAATAGCCGGCGAGCTGCTCGCCTTCCAGGACACCGAGCAGTGTGCGCCGGTAATCGACGAGAACCACCCGGGCGCGTTCGGCATCCGATTCGGCGGTGACGGCCCGGACCAGCGTGCGCAGTAGTGCGGTCTTACCGCATTCGACATCCCCGAAGACCATGAAATGCGACTGCAGGTCGAAATCCAGGACAACAGGGGCGAGTTCGTTCTCACCGATCCCTAGGACGATCCGGGTGGGTGAGACCTCGACGCCACGCTCACGCGCGAGTGCGGCGACTCGGTCGAGGCCGACGCTGTGGTCGAGCATCCGGACCTCGGGCGCCCGCCGGTTACCGTAGAGCCCGGTCAATTCGTGCCGCGCCGCGGAGACACCGTCGGCGAGAGTATCGCGATCTGTCACCGAATCCAGCCGCGGCAAGGCTATGAGCATCTGGAGAGAAGTTCCGGTGAGACCGCGCCCCGGCCTGCCGACCGGCACCGACGGCGCGGCCCGGCGGTTCATCTCCGACTCGCTGGGGTCACCGAGACGGAGCTCGATCCGGGTGCCGATGAGGTCTTTGATATTCGGGCGTATCTCCGCCCAACGGGATGCGGACACAACGACGTGCACACCGTAGGAGAGTCCCTGGGCCAGGGCGAGAACCGCCGACTCCAGCGGTTCGAACTCGGCTCGGATCGTCGACCATCCGTCGATGACGAGGAATACATCGCCATAAGGGTCGGCGGCCACCGCCGCAGTCGGCCTCGTTCGATGTTTGCGGAATTCGTGGACGGATTCGATGCCCAGCGCACGGAAATCCTCTTCCCGCCGCCGCATCAGACCGGTGAGCTCGGCGATGGTACGGCGAACCCGCTCGACGTCACCGCGCCCGGCGACCGATCCGACATGCGGCAGCCCGCGCAGACCGGCCAGCGTGCCGCCGCCGAAATCCAGACAGTAGAACTGCACCTGTTCGGGGGTGTGGCATGCGGCCGCGGCCATCACGATCGTGCGCAAGGTCGTCGATTTCCCGGATTGCGGGCCACCGACCACAGCGATATTTCCGGCCGACCCCGACAGATCGATCGTGAGCACATCGCGGCGCTGCTCGTACGGTTTGTCGATGACGCCGATCGGCAGCCACAGCTGCCCGTGACAGTTGGCCGGCGTGCGCCAGTCCGGATGCGGCAGGAGCATATCCACCGAGGGCGATTCGTCCAGCGGCGGCAGCCACACGCCATGAGCCGGCCTCCCGTGTCCGACCAGTCGGCGCACGACCACCTGCAACAGGGTCTCCGGCACACCGCCGGAATGCTCGTCGGCCCGTTCGTCCGCGGTGACCTCCGCGGGAGCCGGAGGAAGTTCGGGAAGTCCCGTCCCGGCAGCCCGTGTCCCGGTGTCCGGCCTGCGCTCGGTCACCGACACCGGAGCCGCCGTGAACAGCATCGGCCGCAGCCGCTCGGCCGCGCGCCCGTCGACCCGCCGCGATACGTCGCGATGGCGGTAGGGACCCGAGACATAGGACGCTTTGAACCGGACCGGGTCCGAGGCGTCGGTTTTGAGATACCCCGCCCCGGGATCCGACGGCAGGTGATAGGCGTCGGTGATGCCGAGCACCGACCTGGACTCCGACGCGGAGAAGGTGCGCAGTCCGATGCGGTACGACAAGTGGCTCTCCAGACCCCGCAGCCGGTTCTCCTCCAACCGCTGCGACGCCAGCAGCAGATGCACCCGCAATGAGCGGCCGAGCCGGCCGATCATGACGAACAGCTCCGCGAAGTCCGGTTTCTGCGAGAGCAGTTCCGAGAACTCGTCGACGACGATGAACAATGCGGGCAGTGGATCCAGCGGGGCTCCCGCGGCGCGCGCCGCCTCGTACTGGGACACATTCGCGAAATTCCCGGCCGCGCGCAGTAATTCTTGACGACGATTCAGCTCACCGGACAACGCGTCCTTCATACGATCGACCAGGGCCAGTTCCTCTTCCAGGTTGGTGATCACCGCCGCCACATGCGGCAACTGCTCCAACCCGAGAAAGGTCGCGCCACCTTTGAAGTCGACCAGCACGAGGTTCAGCAGATCCGGCGAATGGGTGGTGACCAGGGCGAGCACCAGGGTTCGCAGGAACTCCGATTTTCCGGAGCCGGTCGCGCCGATGCACAGGCCGTGCGGACCCATGCCGTTCTCCGCCGACTCTTTGATATCCAACTCCACCGGAGACCCGTCGGGGGTCACGCCGATCCGTACCCGCAATCGTTCCCGGCCATTGCGCGGCCGCCACACCGCGCCCGGATCGATCCGTGCGGCGTCGGGAATCTTCAGCAGCTCCATGAGCCCGGGGTCGACCGGCTCGTCCCGTCCGAGGTCCAGGATCTGCGCGGCGGTGATGATTCGATAATGGGCCAGCGCCCGGGCGAAGGCCTCCGCGTCCGCCGGGCCCACCTGATCGAGTACAGCGAACTTCTCGACGCCGAGACCGCTTTTCGCGGCGACGGCGCCGTCGGCGACGACCAACTGCAATCCTCGCCGCACCGCCGATCCGTCCGCGGGGGCGGTCAGGTCCAGGACTGTCACGGATTCGAACCCCGCATCGCTGAGGACCTGTTCACCACCGTGCACATGACCGTCGTCGATCACGACCAGCACGTGCGGATGCTCCGCCGAAGGTGGGGCGCCGCGCATGAATCGCCCACGCCCGGCCAATTCCGCCGCGCATTCGGCTTCGAATTCCGCCAGCGAGGGATAGAGCATTCGAACCGCGCCCACCGCATCGCGTCGGCCCGGATGCCGGATATGCGGCAACCATTTGGTCCAGGACCACGCCGGGCTGTCCGATTCGGCGCAGACTATCGCCAGCACCGCGTGGTCGGGCCCGTGCAGGGCGGTGAACTCCATGATCACGGAGCGCACGAGCATCCGGCATTGGTCCGGATCACCCTCGATGTTGATCGCGGGAAACGCGCGCAGGGATACCGCGGTGGGCAACCCGTGCACCACACCGTGGGTCCGCACGAAGCGTCGCAGCGAGACCGTCGACACCGGCTCCAGATCCTCCAGCGGTCCGGTCTCCGGACGGGCCAGCCGAGTCGCTAGCCGATGGGTGCCGATACCTACTCGTACATGACCGAAATCGGGGTCGGTGGGCCGCCGCTCCCACATCCGGCGAGTTCCGGTCAGCGCGTGCAGATCGAGTGGTTCGGGATGGCTCCAACGCAGCGCCTCGAGCTGACTCTGCCCCGTACGCCGCACCTCCAGACGGGTCTGCGAGAGGTAACGGAAGTAGTCCTTGCGCTCCTCGTTCAACTCCGCGGCGGCCTTCGCGCCCCCACCCGAGCCGTAACCGGCCACCATCCCCACCATCGACATGAGCATCATCAGCGGGAACATCAGCATGAGCGGGTTGCTCAGCAGCGAACGCCCCATCATGGCCATCATCGCGATCACGCCGACGACCGCGATCACCATCACCACGGGCATCAGCTTCATCAGCAGATTGCCGGGCAGCTGCCGGGGCACCTCGGGCGGCGCGACAAGATCCAGGTCGCCGCCCGGTACGACCGGGGGCGCGATACGGGGGCGACGGACAAATCCTCTGGTCGTCACGGTCAGCTCCTGCGGAATTCGTCGATCACGTCGTCCTCTGGCGCCCGGCCGCGAACCCGGCGATACGGGATCGACAGCGCGGCCCCCAGCCCGAGTACCACCAGGGCCGCGACGGTGCCGGCGACCGCGATCCGCCGTGGGCGTGGGTCCGCGGGAGCCGGAGACCGGGGCGCCGCGATCGGGCGCGACACCACCGCCGCGGCCACGGCGTCGGCGGGCGGGAGTTGGGCGGTGAGCGCGGCGACGGGGTCGACGACGCCGTACCCGACGCGATCATCACGGCCCGACCCCGGCGCATGGGCCGTGCGCTGGATGCGATCGATGACCTCACCCGCCGTCCACGACGGATACCGGCTGCGGACCAAGGCCACCACACCGGAGACATATCCGGCGGCGAAACTGGTTCCGGTGAGGGGACCCAGCCCCGCCGCGCTCGGCACAGCGTCGACGAGACCGGCCGAGCCCGGTGCCGAATCGAGCGACACCACGCCGACGCCGGGTGCCGCGACACCGACCCAGGGGCCGTGCAGGGAGAAGTCGGCCGGGGCGCCGTGTTCGTCGGTGGCGGCCACGGTGAGCACATACGGCGCGAACCACGCCGGGCTGGCGAGAGTGCTCACCCCAGCCCAGTCACCGGCATTCTGCGTCCGGCAGGGGCCGTCGGGCGTGACGTTGCCGGCCGCGGCGACCACCACCACATTCCGTTCATAGGCGAATCGAACCGCGGCGCCCAACGCCTCGTCCCCCAGCGGCTCACCGACCGCGGCGCAGGCGACCTCGGAGATATTGACGACGGTGGCGCCCATCTGCACCGCATGCACCACCGCGGCCGCCAGCGTGCGCACGTCCCCGTACCCCGTGTCGGCTATCGCGCCCGGCGTCCGGTCGTGCCGGTTCTTGGGCGCGTACGCCAGGCTCACCTGGCGGATGGCCAGGATCGACGCGTCCGGGGCGACGCCCGCGAACCCGTCCGCGAGGCTCGGATGCCCGGCGATCACACCGGCCACCAATGTGCCGTGGCCGTCGCAGTCGTGGGTGCCGTCCGAGGTGTGGACGAAGTCGCCGCCCGCTTCGACCGTCAGCCGTGGGTGACGGTTGACACCGGTGTCGACAACCGCGACCCGCTGACCCGCACCGCGGCTGAACCGCCAGGCAGCCGCGGTGTTCAGCAGCACCTGCGGCACCGGAGGTTCCGCGGTCGGCGCGGCGGTAGCGACGGGTCGGGCGCATTCGGAGCGCTGTTCGGTTTCCTCCGGTGGCCGAGGCCGGGTATCGACCGGCACGGCCCGATCATCGATCCGCGGCGGCCCGACCGCCGCAGCCGGGGGCGCCGGAAAAGGTGTGGCCAGCACCAGTGCCGCCGCGAGCGCGATCACCGCCGCCTCAGATATCGCGCGCCAGCTCATACAGTTCCAAGGTCCACAGGGTGAGCGGCACGATCGAGCAGATCAACAGGTATTCGACGATCTCGCCGGCCCGCCGCGCGGTGGGCGTCAGCTCACGGGTCGGTCCGATCACGCCCAGGCCCAGCGCCACCGCCGCATACGCCGTGCACAGCCCCGCACCGGGCAGGCGAAGCGACTCCGCCGCGAGGCCCAGGGCCACCGGCACGGCCAGCAGCACGACCGCGCCGCCGCCGATCAACGCCGCCGCCTGCTTCGAATCGGCGAAGGCCCGGCCGCGCAGACACAGGACGATTCCGATGACGACCGCGAGTGAGACACTCGACCACCGAATCGAACCGGGCGACACCAGGGCGGCGAGCGCACCGAGCACCGCGACCACCGTGACACCCAGCAGCATCCCGGATTGGTATCTGGTCGCCGCTCCGGCACGTCGATGCAGCCCGGCCGCGGATGGGAGGACCGTCGCCCCGACGGCCCCGATGCCCTCGATGGTGGGCCGGGGATCGTCGTCGGCCGGGTCGACCGGCGCGCCGGCGGTGGGTACCGGCGGCACCGGTATGCGCGCCAGCGCGGCGGCCAGCCGTGGGATCGGCGTGATCAGGCACAGCGCCGCCACCGCCACCGCCGCACCGAGTTTCGCCGGGCCGGGATGCCAGATCATCGCCGCCGCGGCCGCGGCCGATCCGATCGCCGCAACCGTCACGACGGCCGCGAGCACCGTGGCGCCGGCCCCCGATATCCGGTGGCATCCCACCGCGACCACCACCGTCACCGCGCCGCCGAGCATGGCGTGCGGCGCCCCCGGCGCGCCCGGTACGAACAAGGCGGCCCCGGCGCAGATCAGGCCGCAACCGCATACCGACAGCGTGGCGGCGGGCGCGTCGGCACGATAGACCCGCGCCGCGACCACAGCGGCACCGAGCGCCACGAAGCCACCCCCGACAGCAACCCAGGCCTGCGCTGAGGTGTCCGTGCCGGCTCGGGCGCCCAAGAGCAGACCGATCTCGACACACACCGCCGCCACGGCCGCGATCATCCCGGTCCAGCCGGCCGCCGTAGCCGACCAGCCACGAAAGCCGGATTCGGTGAGCCGGGCCACGGCGTCGATGACATCGTCGAACAGCGCGGGCAGTTCCCGGCTGTCCACGGCGCGCAACACCAGCAGATCACCGTCGCAGATGTCGGCCTCGTTCAGGGATCGGGTCGTCGCAATGGCGTCGCGCCCCAACCGCGCGAGTGTCCAGTGCCCGCCGTCCAGTTCGCTTGCCTCGTCGTCGACCGGCGGAGGGTTCCGGGATAGGACGAGGTCGACGACATCGGCGATATAGGCGCCGATCGGCACCGCCGCGGGCAGGGCGATATCGACCTGCGTGTTCCCCCCGACCACGGAAACCCGGCACAGTTCCGGTTCCACATCGTCGTCCTCGGTGATCGCCGACTCGGTCACTGGCGAACCACTCCCGCTTCATCATTCGAATCACAGGTTCGCCCGTTCCCGGCCCGCACCTGCCTGAATACCGAAACCATCGCAACACGTGGCCGGAGGGAAGCAGGATCGCCGACGCCGAGTTTTTACATTTTCCGGTACGAACCCGCCCATCCGGCGAGCTACGCGCTACCGATCATGGGCAGTCAGCGCCGCTGCCTTCTCCAGGGCCGGACCGGCGATCAGCCCACCGACGATGGGCCAGGGCGCGAGACGCGGCTCATCGCCGAGACCCAGAATCCGCGCGGTGGCCATATCCGGTATCCCGTAGCGAACGCCGTTGTCGCCGATGTAGTAGAGGCTCTGCCGCCGAACGCTATCCGGCTCGATACCGGTGACCTGCACGAACTCACCTGTCATCGGGGGGACATACACGCCGTCGACCCGTTCCCCGATCCCGTCGGCCGATACCGGTTCGACAGGTTCGGCCGATTCACTCATCGGCAACGCGTCCCCGACCAGTGTCCCCACCCGCGCGAGCCGGTCGTGCTCCCCGCGCGACCAAGCCAGGCACGCGACGGGCATCTGCTCGGCCGCCACGATATCGGGCGCGACATCCGGAAAGCGGTCCACAGGAAGGGTATTCACCACCCGAACCCCGTTGAGAACGTCGGGCGGCACGGTCGGGATCTCGCCGGCCCCGAGCGAATTCGCATTGCGGAGGAGCTGCGCGGTGAACTCCGAGACACGCTGCACACCCTCCGCGACGATCACGTACAGCTCGCCGCCCCCGCGGATCACCTCGCCGATACGGTGATCCACCAAGGTAGCCGGACCCGGCGCCCCGGTCTGCGGGATGAGCGGTGCGGCGATGGGCGGCACCTCCAGCGCCGCATTGAGCAAACCCGGCCCCGCCGGACGCGGCCGGTGTTCCGGGGTCAGCTTCAGCGCCCGCGCCACCGCCGGATCGTTCGGATCCACCTCGGCACGCAGCCCCCGGTACAGCAGATGAATCCGGCCGCCGTACTCGACCAGCAGCGCCTGGTCGTCACGCATCGGCCGCGAACGGTCACCCGGCTCGGGCTCCGCCGAGGACACCGTGGTGATCACGCCCGGCGAGGAGACGGCGCTACCGGACTTCGACAGCACCGTCGTCTCGCACAGCGTCCAGGACGACCGCGCACCCCCGGCGGGTCCGGTAAGCCCTGCCGGGGCACCGGGAATCCCGAGCAGCGGACCACGCGGCATCGATGCCAGTTTCGATTCCTTCACCGAGGTCGGGCTCTCGTCGCTCCCGGCGACGAGACGCGCGGAGGCCAGATTCAGCACCGGATGCAGATGCCCCTCGACGATGACGTAAGTGACGCCACTGTCCTTGCCCACCACGATCTTCGCATCGTCCACGGCGCCGACGGGGCGCAGAAACCCCAGAATGGCGCAGCCGGCCAGGCCGAGCAGCCCCAGCACCACACCGACGACCATGGACCGTGCCTGTGAACGCATGGGGTCGTGCAGCATCCGGATATCTCGGCGGACCAGCGCGTGATCGAGTCGGCGCAGCAAGAACCGATACCCGTTGACCTGCGCTCGGGTCGTGAGTTGAGCCGGCATGTGATTCAACACCTTTCAGTGGAATAAGGAAGGTGAGACATTGGAGAATCGGCGACCGTGCTGTGGTTGCACGGATCAGATATCCGCTACATGTGCCACAGTTCCGTCGAACCAAAGAAGGCGTGGCCACCGGCCCGGATCGATCCTGACGAGAGGCTCCCCACCCGGACTGTGCCGGCGCAGGGCCCCGTGACTCCGCGATATCGAACGATTCGAAACCGCCACGATGCCAACCCGCACCGAACACCTCCGGCAACCATCCCGCGTAGTGGCCCCGCAGTTCGCCGGTCACCCGCCCGGTCAGCGCTGTCGCAACGATTCCGTCGGCCCCACGCAGTTCGATCGTGGACCGCACCATCACCGCCACACAATCGAGCTCCGGCTGCTCGACCGACGAATCGGAGACAATCCGCTCACCCTGGCTGGATTCGTTCAACCCCGAGACCGCCGACTCCGCGGTGCCCCGGGACTCGGCGGGCCTGTCCGGCGGACCCGGCCGGGCGGCGGGCGTAGCGGATCGCCAGATTCCGCGCGCAGAATGCGACCCCAGACATTGTGCTCTCGATAGAGATAGCTGCCGTCGTCTTGCGGGTAGATGAACCCGGTATCGCCGGTCGACCACGCCGGACCACGATCCGTGTCGACCAATTCCCAGTCCGGCCCTTGGAAATACTCGACCTCGACGGCATCGAGTCGGATCTGCATAGCGTCGTAGGCGATGGCCATCGGGTCCATCGCATAGTGCTTCGTCAGTGTTCGTAACCAGGGATCGATCAGGTCGCCGCCGCTACGACGAGTCCGGACGTAATCCTCAAAATCCGGTATGGGGCGACCCGCACGATGCGCGGCGGTCACGGCGGCACCGTATCCGTTCGGACGGAAGCACCCGATGATGTGCTCAATGCCGTGGCGATCGGCGAACTCGACGAGTTGCTCGATGAGCTCGGCGGTAAGGTTCCTGCCACGACCTTCGGGGGAGACGTTCATCGCCATCATGCACAACGTATTTCCCTCTGGATCGAAGGTCTCCCGGTAAGTTCCGTCCCGACCAGCAATCGCATCCCAGGTCCGAAGGCTGGCGGGATCGCAGTCCCAGTGGATGCGATTCAGCGACAGCGCCGCAACCAACCGTCCCCGTGGATCGACCAGGCACAGCTGTCCCTCGGGAAAGGTCTCCATCCGCCCCCGCATCGTGCCGTACGGCGTGAGCATGAACGAGGGCCAGCATTCGGCCTCGAGTCGATGAACCGCTACGGCACCGGGATCGTCCCGGCAGAACTCTGCCCATGTGGTCTGTATGAGTTCCGTCCTCGCAAGAGCACCCGGACCGTGCACGCGGCCGTGTCCACCGGCCGCACCGGCTGCCGACTCCCTGACCGCGACCTCGGTGGCGGCGGTTCGGTCGCCCTCACCGGAAGCGAATTGCGGAGCGCCGTCCGGCGGTTCGCGGTCGGCAACATCGCTGCCGGTGTCCCCTGCGCCGGGGTTCCTTTCCTCGGAATCCTGGCCGGGATGATCTTCGGTGTGCTGCGTGCCGGACTCCCCATCACCCGGCGGGAGGTAGCCCGGTTCCGCTATCACTGACTGCAGCCTGTCGCCTTCGGATGAAGCCGGCTCGGGTGGCGATAGTGCGGTGTCCCGGCGAATGAGTCGATGGACTCCGATAACGGTGCGCACTTCGTTGCCGTGCAGTGAGAAGCGTCCGGACATCGACAGCACATCCCAGCTGCCGTCGGCGACCCTCGCACGGAAAAGCTTCTCATGGGAATACATCGTGATCTCGATGTCCTGGTTGCCCAGATGGTGCCCGGTCATCTCCAGGTACGCCCGCCGGGCGCTCTCCTTCGCCGAGAGCACTATTCGGCCCCACTGCGCTCCGCCGCTGTCGCCGACGACGTCCAGCCACTCCCGCTCCGCGCGGGTCAGGACCAGTCGCCACTCGATCTCGGTCAGCGGCCGACGCGGCTCGACATTCTCGGCGATGAAATGAACTGGTCGGCCGCCTAGCCGGAGTACCTCCATAGATGCTAAATCGGCACCGAAGTCCAGGCTCGCCGTGGGGTGCCGAGCGACCCGTGAGGACGACGGGCCTCCCCCGGACGCGGAGCCGGGCTGCCCGACATCCAGTTCCCGCGGCGACTCGGCGATCTGCCACCGAGTGTCGGGCGGTACCATCCCCTTGCTGATCATTACCTCGCGGAGCTGGTCGGGACGGTTGGTGATGATCGCGTGTACCCCGCTCGTATCGAGGAAGCGGCGCATCGCGTCCGGATCGTCCACGGTCCTTACCGCCACCCGCCGTCCCGCATGGGCGGCCTGCCGAATCACCTCGGCTGCCAGCTCGGCGGTGTCCAGCATCGAGGCGTCGATCGCCAGCCAGTCCGCCCCCGCGGCGGCGGCGGCCGCGACAAAATGTTCGGACTCCGCTGGATCACCGCCACACCACACTGCCGCCGACGCCTCGCCGATCGCCGCGACGCGCAGGATCTCCGGCGCTACCTCACGGAATACGGCGAGCATGTCCGGATCATCGGTTTCGAGGCGATACGACACCCCGTACCTGTCCGCCAGCGAGACGACCGCTTCGACCAGCTCATGCGACCGATGCGGGTCGTCACCCCACGACGGGTCCGTGGCGATCCGCAGCGTGAGGGTGTGGGTTGCCCCCCGTCCCGCCGCCAGCCGGCACACCGTCTCGAAAATTGGGATGGGGGAACGGATTCCGCGATTCTCCGACTCAGCGGAGCCAGGGAGTTCCGTAGCGTCGCCGAAGTTCGGATCGATCACGTCCAGTGTGCAGATTTGTGCGAGTGTCAGCTCACTGATAGCCGTGCCCGCATAGGGTTCGTGTGGACCGTCCGAGTAGGTATCGCCAACCGTCGCCCTGTCGAGCACCGAGCTGTGATGGACAACCGGCACACCGTCTTTCGTCATCCCGCCGATGTCGACGCGAAGGCCATCGACGCCCAGCTGCATGGCGTCGTAGAAAGCCAGCAGGGTGTTCGGCGGTTCCGCCCCGGACCAACCCCGATTCGCCTGGATCTCAGGCCCGAATCGCCCGCCTCCGGTTTCACTCCATACACCCGAACCATTGGTCCTGGCCGCCGCATCGGGCGAGCCCGACTGCCGATGCCCGTCCTCTTCTGAGCCGGCGTGGTCATAGATCGCGTACGGGTATGGATTCGACCGATCAGGATCACCCGACGACGCCGCATCCCCGGAACCGACGGCCTCCGGCACCCCGGCCTCCGCTGCAGCCCACCAGAACGGGCGGGCCTCGGCGGATGGGATGACGAAATCGGAACCGGCAGGCCGGTGACGCCGCTCATGCAACCGTAAAACGGCCTCGTACTCCTGATCGGCGTGAACAAATTCGCGCGCGATATCCCGCAGTTCGGCGACTCGCTCCGAATCTCCGCCCTCCGATTCGGCCAAGCGGGAGACCGCCGACTCGATGCGATCCGGCGTGACGTCGTCCGGGGGCAGATCCCACCCGAGTTCGGCGGCAAGATCATCGATCCGCGCCGCCAGCACAACACACCGAGACGCCGCGCGATGCCGCCTCTCCGCAAGGATATGCGCGTCCTCACCGCCGCGCATGTCACCGTGACCACGACTGGCAACGGCTGATGCGGCGGCGGGCGGTGGCGCTTCTTCCGGAACGTGCGGGGGGTGGGAGATGCCGGGATCCTGGCCCTCCGGCGGACCAACATCACTCCGTGCCTCGCCGTCGGCGGGTTCGCTTTCGCGAGCCGGGCCGTGGTCATCCGAAGCACCAGGAGGCGCGGCAGATGCCGTAGCTGGAGGGGCAATGCCCCCCAGAACCACGTCCAATCCCTGGGCCAAACCCTGTCGTACGGCCCCGAACACCCCCTGCCCAGGCTCCCGACCCAACTCCGAATGGGCCGCGAAATCGGCTGCAGCAGAATCAGAATCGCCGCCCGAACTCCTCCGGCTCGAATCGGATGGATACGGCGACGCACTTGGCTGTGGAAGTCCCCGCGGATCAACACCCGGACCCGCCACATCATCCGGCACCACGAATCCACGGCGACCATCATCGACACCGCCGGACAATTCGCCGCCGACCTCCGCCGACCCGTGATCACCCGGGCCGGCCACAGCGCCCGGCCCCGGGTCGTCCGGTGGCTCCGGCGGATGATCAATGGTCGGCGCCCTTGTGTGTTCGAGCTCGACCAGCGCATCCCATACTCGGCGCGCCACATCTGGATGCACCGGCTCGACGCCGTCGAGCACCCAGGTGACCATCGGCTCAGTCAGGCCGGCCATGCGGGCCAGAGCTGCCCGCGGAACCGCCTTCTCGTCGCCGACAACATCGATCGAATCGATTCGGATGCGTAGCGCCAACCGATATACGGCACTTGACCGCAGGTGCGCGATCTGCTCCTCGGTCTGTTGCATCGCCTCGGCCGTCTCCGCCGTCGAAAACGTGCCGAACACCTGGCGCCGCAGGCACTCCCGCTCATTGTCGGACAGCGAAGCAGAACATCGAGAGAACCTGTTCGGATTCTCGGTCTGAGCGGCCGACACCGATTCGACCGCCGTGCGACCAGCCACATCCCCACCGGCCAACCACCCGGCAAACAGTCGAACGACCTTCTTCGCCTCCTTTTTGGATATGTTCGATTCGGCCGCCAGCTCGGCGTTGTTCGGCTGCCTCCCGACCCGCACTGTCGACCAGATCAGCCGCTGCTGTAGTGGCAGAAGTTCGGCAAACCAACCCCAGAACCTCTCCCTATCGTTAGCCCAGACTGTCCTGATCTCATCCGAGTAGTTCCGGTGCACGGCAGCCGCTTCGGAGGGCGGCTGTGGCCGCTCGGCCACTGGAGCGGCCGTTTCGGCCGCGGCGGCGCGAACGGCGGTGGACTTGATCAACTCCCGGACAGCCCGTACCTCCGCGTCTGCCGCAGGGGTCGAGGCGCGGTCCCGCAGCAACCACGGCCGAAGAGCGTTCTGGTCCTCGGGCCCCAATTCGGCCAGGCGGCGGAGCACCGTCTCGGGAGCGTTGAGATAGGCCCGCACAGCTATCGACCATTCCCGGCCGCCGGGCATCAAACCACCGGACAGCCATTGGGCCAACCGGTTCTCGGCGGCCCCTTCGGGGGCAACCGACAGACCCTGGAGGAATTGCTGCTCAACGTTTTCGCGTAACGCGGGCGGAAGTCGCCTGATGTAGCGCTCCGCGCGCTCACGGTCGGCGAGCAGTGCGTCGATGATGATCTCCGTCGACTTACGGCTCTGTGCGCCCGGCACCTGGGCCGTGCCGTCGGTCAGCAGCTCGAACAAGTGCCCCACGGCCCGCGAATCCAGCTGTCCGCTCGACTCCGCGCCACGCCTCGCCACGACGCCGGCCGTAGGCAGCTGCCCGGTCCGGCGCAGGATCCAGTCTGCTTCGTCAGGTGGCAAGCGGTACAGGCAGCGCAGCAACATCGGTCTGGTCGCCGACGCCAGCAACTGCTGCTCCCCCGACGCCGCCGCGCCATCCCCTCCTGCCGTGCGCATCCGCCACAGATCCCGTTTGAACCGGATGAACCTGCCATGTTCCGAGACCACCTCGCCGGCGACGCCGGCCAGCCAGGTCCCGACATCGGATATGTCCGCGTGAGGCGTGATGGCGCGTGTTGCCCGCAGGAAGGTCTCCCGCACCAAGCTCTGGATCGTCTCCGCGGTCCCGCGGTCACCGACAGCGGACGCCGCCTCGCGAGTTACGGTGTCGCCGTATCGTTTGCACAGCCGAACCAGTGCCTCCCAATCACCGTCCCGAGCCGCTGCCACCCATTCACCGCTCGCATCCGGCGGTGACGCTGGTGCGAACGGATCCCGTTGCGGATCGGCCGCGGCGGCAGCCGCCGATGTACTGGGCAGGAAGAAACCCAACCCTGCGTCCCACCACTGAGACACCCGCCACGCCAAGCCCCGCAGCGCCTCACCAACCAGACGGAGACCACTTCCGATCCAGGACGCACCAGGAGGCCCAGCCGCCAAAATCGACGGAACCACAACGCCGATCCAATTATCAATCAGACCGTTAAGCTCCTGCACCAGCCTGCTGAACCACGCCTCTCGATGGTCACTCGGCCCCTCAGCGGATGTCTGCGAATCGGCCCGACCCCCATCTCCGTCACCAGAAAATCCCGAAGCGTCGGTAGATGGCGCCCCCAGACCAGCAGGCCCCGCAGGTCCGACCGGCCCGCCATCGGAATAATCCGAATCATCAAGGGCCAGAATGCTGTTCGGCCGACCCGGCAGCGGGAGAGTCGGCGTGCCCGGCATACGCCGTGCGCACCGCTCCGCGTCCGCGAGTACCTCGACCGTGGCTACCAGGCGCCGCATCTCCCTGAAGTCGTCTGCGCCGAGTGCGCGGCGGAGTCTACGGCGCAGGACCGCGTCGTCGAATTCCTGGACCCGCACCGACGTGAGACTCAAAGGTTCCGAATCAGGCTCGGGTGTGACCGGCGACATGTCCGGCAACAGTGGAAACCGGTTCGTCACAGGCGGATTCGGATAGGTCGGATCGCTGTTGGGTGGATCGTGATCGACTCGGGGCTCACGAGCCACCGAATCGGCCGTATCAGATGCCACGCTATTGGCGTCGGCTGGCGACGATCCCGCATGTGCTGGCGTCCCGGCGAGAGGACCACAGACGGACGTGGTCGACGCCGCACGCTCCGGCCCGGCGGGATCTGCTGGTGACGGACCTGTTTCGACGAACTCACCCGCACCCCCGGAATCCCCCGGCGCACCGTAGCGGGAATAATGGGCTCGCGGCGGCAACCCGAAAAGGCCCGAGATGGCCGCCGAAGCAGGTGCACCCGCACCATGAGACCACGACGTCCGCCCATGCGCAGGCGGCGGATCGACATGTTCGTCGGGCCGCTGGGTTTCGCGCGGTTCAATTTCAGAGGGCACTGCCCTCTCCGGCGACGGCTCATCGACATAACCCAACCGACACGCCGAATCCAGCACCTTCCACTCCGTCACCGCCCCGTGCGACGACCCGGCCGAATCAACGGCAGCACCGCCCTCGAGCTGTCCGAGGTGCGTGAAGTCGACAGTCGTCAGTGCGTCGTCGACGCCGGAAAGCATTTCCACAATCCGGATAGCCACGTCGGGATCCAGTCGGCGAGGCTTACCATCGGATCCCAAAGCCGACGAGTGCCCGACGAGCAGGCTCCAGAATTCTGCCGAGAGCGCATCAGGAAGTGCACTCAGGATCCCCCGCACATCCGGCAAAGACGCCTTGAAAAGAATTCGATGCTCTCGACTCGTCTCGTCAAGTCCCGCAGCGACCCGCGCTGCATCCCATACGGCCGTTTGGAATGTCATCAGCCGACGGAACTCCGCCGCCACCCGCCCCGCGATGGCGGCCAACGCCCGCATGGGATCACCCTGGCCGGGTATGTGTTCCACTCCCTGGCGGACACGTCGGAATGTCTCCCCGACAACGCGATCGGCGAACTGCTCCGCCGATCGGCGGAGCTCCGCATCGTCCGCGTGCTGCCGGCGCCATTCGGCGGGCGGCCGCATGCGGAGATCGACCAGAACACGCCGCCTCAACGCTCCGAGATCGCCGGCCGGGTCGAGTCCGCGCTCGTTCGGGGTAATGCCGCCATCTGCGTGCCGGGGCCTATACCCGAGATCCTCGACAGCAGCCAGCACCCGGCGGCGGTCGGCGACGTTCACGTCTGGACAGTCGAGCACCCGCGAGACAGTGACAGGCCTGACACCGAGTGCACCGGCTAGTTTTCGCACCACTTCCGAGGGGTACCCGCCCCCTGCCGCCGGCGGCAGTTCGAGCCGCTCCGCCGCCCGTCGGATCTGTCGTGCGGTGTCGGGATGGACGCCGTACGCGCCGAATATCACCACGGACACGGTCTCGACATCCACATCACAGTGCTCGACCACATCCATCAAAGTGGGTTGCCACCGCACCCGGCCGACCCTCGCCGACAACAGCCGATATGCGGCTGACAACACGCGCCGCGCAGTGTCCGGCTCCACTCGTCCGGTTCTGTTCAACACCTTGTGGACCGTCCCACGACTCACACCAGCGTCACGCGCCACTACCGTCAGATCGACCCGCCACCCACGTTCGGCACCACGTACCGGTTCATAGCCGAGCTCTTCGGCCACGAACCGTAGCCAGTTCAGAACGTCTCGCGAGATCTTTTTTGCGTCCGATGTTCCCGCCAGTGCTCTGCTGATCGTCTGCACGCTCAGCCCCGTTATTGCAGCGAGATCTGCGGTCTTGATCCGTCTGAACAGACGGGGATCAATGGCCGTCGGCGGTTCTACACGGGTAGACGCAGCCGGGGTGGCAGTCGCCCGATCCAATTCCTGCGCCGCCTCGTCGAGAACTACCTCCAGCTGATCGGCCAACTCCTGCCACGACATATCGTTCGACACCGGATTCCGCGAGCTCGAATTATTCTCGGGTTCAGCGGATTCAACCTTCGAATTGCGCTGGGGTTCGGGACCGCCGGCAGGAGCCGCTGCGCGAGCCACCGCCGCGCCGCCCTGGTCCGGGTCGTCCGGACGACGGTTGCCACCGCGAGGCCCACTCGCTCCGCCATTGTCGCGCAGCGCGGTTCCTTCGTGGAGAGGGGCCGGTTCGTCCACCGAGTTCCGGCCGGTCGGTTCGAGCGGCGCGCCCGAATCCATCGCGGCGGACGCTGACGAGCCCGCATGTGTTGGCGTCCCGGCAAAGGGACCACGGTCGGACGTAGTCGACGCCGCATGCTCCGGCATGCCGGATCCCGGTTCGTTCACGACGCCGTAGATGTGCCGCTTCCCGTCGATCTCCGCCTTTCCTATGACCGTCCATGGAAGGTTTCTCGCCAGCAGAACCTCGCCGTCCGAACCATTCTTGATAAATGCGGCCGGAGTACCTCGAGCAACGATCAGGTGCAGCACGCCGACGCGGTGCTTGAAGTAGTCGAACCCCTCCGGACCAGGAATTGTGGAAATGAACGCCGGGTCGCAAACGACGTGACCGCGCCGGAGAGATTCGAGATCTCCCACACGACGTGGACTCAAGTAGCGTGTGACTGCGATCGTCTCCGGCAGAGGTTTCATGGCGGCGTCGAGCTGCGAGACGACTGCATCGACGTCACCAGCAGACCACCCCTTCTGCGTGTAGCGTTCCCACCCACTCGCGCCGCGCAGGTATTTATTGATGGCGCCACCTTCGGCCGCATAATCGCGGAACGCCTCCTCGTGCTCGTCGGCGTCTCCCCAATGCTCCTGGAAGTAGACACGAGCTTCACCAGCTGAACCGAAGGTTTTGACCTCGAAAGCCTCACCGACCGGATGAATGTGAATCACGTTGTGCTGCTGATCGATCGCAATGACCTCCACGAGGCCACGGATGGTCGGTGAGTAGCCCAATCTGGTGCCAAGTACCAGCGGGCTGAACAGACTGTCGGCAAGGTTGACCACGATCCGGTCGGCCTGCCCCTTAGCTATCTTCTTCGATAGCTGGACCACGATGCTGTCGAGCAGGCGCGTGTTGGGTGCATAGTGGTCGAAAATTCTGCCTTCGATGCGGTAGTCGGGATTGCGGTTGCCCTCGACCACCGGGTTCTGCTCGATCCGATAGCCCAACCGCGCCAGAATCTCTGCCGAAAGGTTCTCGAGCTCCAGGCGGCGCTTCTGGCCTTCGTCCACGTTCCCCCGGATGCGTGTCCGGCGGCCCTGCGGCTTCGCGGCAGGATCGGGCACCCTCGACGGCAAGGTGCGGTCCGCAGGGTCAGAACCGGCTCCATCAGATGCCGAGCCAGCCTGCGCATCACCGTGGGGAACAAGCAGGTTGAGCCAATTCGGCCAGCGCGAGTCGGATGCCGGGGGCGCGGCGTGGCGGTGGGTCCGGTCGCGGGCCGAAACCACTTCTGCCGACGCGGTTCCGGCGATAGTTGTGTAGCCGTTCGGAGCCTCGGCAGAGTGATCGGCGTCGCTGCCGCCCCTCGAGCTCGGTCCGCCCGGTGGATCGGCGGGCGCGCCAGTGTGTTCCGGGCGCATCCCTGCGCTCTTATCGGCAGGACTGTGGTCCGGATCGGGAAGGACGCCCCATCCGTCCAGGACCCCGAGAGCACGGTGTCCCATCCGGTGCCAGAACGAGTCGGGCGGATCGGCGTCACCTGGATGTTCCACCATCCGGGCGCCGGCAGACCGAACGTCAGCTTCGGACGGCGGCGAGGCCGCCGTAGCGGTGCCGTTCGGGACGGTGCCACCACCGAATACCCAGCCGATGAGACGTTCGCCGATCCCGGCCCACCATGATTTCGAAGGAAGCCCGTCATCAGGGGAAACGAATTGCGCCGCGCCATCCGGCGGATCCCCTCCGGCGACATCGGTGCCGGTATCCGGCGAGGTATCGCGCCTCCCCACATCGACATCCAGATCACCGCCGTCCCGGGTGCCGCCATCCGGTGAACCATCTCCCGAGCTGTCGGAGGCGTCAGCGGTGGTCCCGGCCGAATGCGGGTCGACCGTGGGCCCGGAGTCACCGCTGACCGGGTCGGGCCGGGACCGCCACTGGTCGAAATCTTCCACCTGTGTGTCACCCTTCGCGGCGATGCATTCGAGACCCAGGTAGTACGCGACCGCACCGGACAAGCAGGACACCTGCTCGTCCGGCATATTCTCCTCGCGCAGGCGTGCGTATACCGGATCGGGATCCGGTCTGCCATCTGCGTCTTTTCGCACCAGTTCCGCCGCGAGATCATCGGCTCGACCGGCTTCGACACCCACTCCGCGCAAAACGCCGACGATATGACCGTCGTAGATTTCGCGCATCTCCCGGCGCATCGCCTCGATACGGGACCGGAAGACGGTGACAGACGTATCCAGATAATCGGAGATCGCGTCCCGGATACCCGTGATCATTGCTTTGTCGACCCCGGTGCGGCGGAGAGAATCGACAACGCCCGGGCTGTTCTCCAGCAGTTGCGCGGTGAGTTCGCTGATCGCCGGATCGAGATCGTCGCGGAGCAGACCGGCTCGGTCGAGATCCCGGGTGCGCGCTTTACGAATCTGCCGCTGCTCCCGCGGTCCTCGTCCGTTTTCCGAACCGGTTGCGGCGACAACGAGGGTTCGCGCAGTTTCCGGAGACACTGCGCGGGATACCAGGTCCACCAAGTGTGCGCGCACGGATTCGACCTCGGCCTCCGCCGGGTCGGGTTCGTGGGGTCGCAGCACGGCGACGCCGACAGCCAATCCCTCGTCGCCCGGGGTGAAGCTGGCCACGGCGTGGTGCTCGTAGGACAGGAAGGAGACCACGCGAGGGTGCATGGCCATGAACCCCTGCCATTCCTTTCCGTCGAAGCGAGTGTTCTCGAACCACGCCGAACCAGCCCAGTACCCGTTGCCACGGTTGATGGTTCTACCTGTGATGAAAGCTCGATCGACGCCATGTAACTCGCAGAAAACCGTGGCATAGTACATCCCCAGGTGTTTGAAAACCGAGTCGCCCGTGTAGAAATCCGTTCCGATGTCGTGTTTGGTGGCAGTCATCAGTCCCAGCGCCGGCTCGAGAACCCCGAGCGGGGAGTATTCGAAGATATCGCCCGGAACCACTTCGGCATCGAGTGCGCCGCGCAACAAGCCCTCAGCGGATGCCTCCGAGAAGTACGGCTCCGCCACCTCAGCGATCACCGGCGGGAAACTGAGCCACGTATACAGGGTTTGATAGTCGAGTGGCTCCCCTATCGGCGTGATGTGGGAATAGATACCGGAATCGCTCTCCGAGAGCGATTCATTGTATTCGAGCTCCGGCGCGTTTCCACGGTACACCAGCCGAGTGATTCTACCGTCCGGTCCGACCAGTATGCGCTCCAACATCGCCGGATAGAGGTTCGAACCGGCGCCGAAGTCAATGGCGTGCCGCCCTTCGACATGCAGCTCTGCGCAGTATTCAAACGTTTTCCCCAATATCTGTACATCGTCGTTGTGGATCCGCGGCAGCCGATACGACGGATGCCACTGTTCGTGACGCCGGTCGAATGTTCCGGGGGCCCGGTCGCTCCCATAATTACGCTCGATGTATTCGACGACGGCCCAGAGCGAGAATTTATAAGAACCGGAACCGGGTTTCCAGTTCCGCATTTCCTCGAGGGTAACCGGCGCGAACCGACCATCCTCCGAACCTGCCTCGTGGAGCTTCGTGGCAAATACCTTCCAATACAGCTCCATCACCCCGAGCGGATCGGTGCACCCGAACTCGGCCGGCAGATTCCAGAGCCGCCCGGACCCAGTGTTCTCCGCGGCGTACAGCCGGGTCAGGTGCATCACCGCGCCCAGCTCGAACGCCTCCACCGCCCCGCTACCGCCCCGCCCGAGCACGCCGGAATGGTAAGCCTCCATGGCGGAATCGAGCATGCTCTCGACAGTTGCAGTGCCGCCTTCCACCTGGTGATTCCGGTCGTGTCCAGCAACCAGCATCGAGGCAACTCGTGCGATATCGGCCGCCTCGACCGGCATCCCGGCCTCGATGCCGTCCATTCTCCGAATCAGTTCCGCCAGGGGGCGCATCACCGGCCAGTAGAAACGGGCCCTGTTCTCGTCGATTCCGGCTGCGCGTGCGAACTCGCGGAACATCCTGTACCACTCCGGAACCAGCCGTTGCGCCATCGCGTCGGGCAACGTCTCCCGCATAGCGACTCCCGGGCCGTCGGCGTCCGGAATCGTCACCTGCGTCCGGAGCTCACCGCCGACTGTTCTCATTCGTACCCGCACAGCGGACGGCTGGTGTGCGCCGAACAATGGAACGAGCTGCTGTCTCAGCAATTCTCCCTGCTCGGGATCGATCGCCAGATCTGCGATGACATCGATCGCGGCACTATCGCCCGGGTCGTTCAACGGCAGGGTGAAGTCGATGGTCAGACCGGGGTCCGCCGCGCTGGGTCCGTGGACCGGGCTGGGGTGGTTCGGCGATCGGAACGCGAAATCGGCCCACCGGGCACCGGCGAGCACGAGCGTGCGTTCACCCATTACCTGTTCACCCGACACCATCCACTCTTCCGGCGAAACATCCCCTTGATACCCCACCACCAGCTCGACTACGCGCCACAGCGTCTGCAATGCGGGGTCGTCGGGTTCGAACCACCGATGCCGGTAAACGGTCTCGCGCAACCGGTCGAGATAGGCAGCCGCCACCTTTACCGAATCATTCCACGGTAGGTCGGCGTCTTCGGGCACGCCGTGCACCACCACATGGTCGGGGCTGGGTTCGCGCTCGGCCGGCAGCCCGAAGGGATCGGCACCGACCAGACCACTCACGCGCGCCGCCGCGCACAACGTCCTGTCCTGGACTCCCCGGCGCGTCTCCTGTCGAGCCTGTTCCTGCCGCACCGAATCGACGAGGACATCGACGGCTTGACCGAACTGATGGCGCGGCGTCGCTCCGGCGGAGACGAGATGCCCGATGTCCACCGCCGACGACCCGCCGTCGTCGTTCGTGAGGACCAGAACCGAACTGCCGGTGTCCGGGTCGGGGTCGTAGTGTCCCAGATAGCCCCTGTACTTGCCCTCGAGACCGGCCCGTTCCTCGCCCGCGGCGGCGCGGGCGTCAAGCGCTCCCAGCGCAGCAACCGTTTCCGCCACTCGCCGCAATTGCTTGCCCAACTCGGCGAGTTCGGCCTGCGCGGCTGCTTTCTCGTGCTCGTCGTCGGAGGCAACGTTGTGTTCGGGCCCGTTCAGAATCGTCGCGCGGTGCCGGGCCAGCAGCATCATCGACACCATATGCCGAACGGGCCAGGGCGCGTCGGTCTTCGATATGGTCTCGGGCCGGAAACGCACCAGCGCCTCGATCGCCTCGGGCGACAGATTCTCCCACGACACACCGCGCACCAGCGCGCCCGTGGCCCGTATCGCCTGTACTTCTTCCGCATCCGTGACCTCGCGTGGATCGGGCAGCGAGACGTCGGGTTCGTCGGGCCAGGGCATAGGCGGGTCCTGGCTCCCGATCCCGGAACCCGCAGTGGTGGGGACACGATGCGGTGTAGTAGCGGCACTGTGCGGACCCACCGGACGTCCGTCCGAGTTGTACCACGCCTGGTGGCCGGGTCGATCCGGATCGATCTCACCCGTGGCCTCGGCGCGGATGAACTCCATCAGCCAGGTTCCGAATTTCGGCTCTGCCGAGTACCTGTCCTCGCGCATCGCGGAGGACAGCAGTTCTTGTCCGTCCCCGAGGGCTACACCGGCAATCTCGTTCATCGTCGACGGGATATCGGCTACGCGTGCGGCGAACGCGTGGTCGGGCAGGCGAAGCAGCAGCCTCAGCAGTTGCACCCGCGTCGGCGATATGGACACCCTGGCGGCCAGCGCCCGCAGGACAGTAGTGGTGACCGGTCGAACACCCGGGTGCACGGGAACCGTGGGAACCCACTCGGCCAAGCAGACCTCGGACAGGTGATTCGCGAACCTCCTGACCTCGCGCTCCTCGAGGGTCAGCTCCGACCAGTCCCGATGCATTGCAGCAACCGTCGCGGGACCACCGGAAATGAGATCTTCGACGATCGGATCGAACTCGGCGATGACATCAGTGGACCGGACCATCAAAGCATTGCACCCGCGCCGGAGCAGATCTGGATCGACGGCCAGCGCGGCCGCCAGCAGGCGTGGCGCAATCTTCGCTCCCACCCTCCGTCGCAGAACCTCCTCCACCGGCTTCGTCCCCCGGGCTATCTCGACGTTCTGGCCGGACAAGCCCATGACCACGAGAGCCTCCTGTGGGGCGAGGCCCGTCAGGCGCAGCCGCAGGAAATGCGCACCGTCCTTGTCGTTGTCTCGCTCGAGGTCGCGCACCGCCGAGCGCAATGCGGACACCACCTCCACCGGCATACCGCCCGGGTGGTCGGCCGTTTCTCCACCCTCGAGGAACCAGCGGGGCAGCAACTCGTCCGGAACCTGCGCAACCGCCGGCCCCTCGCCGCGCAGACGCCGCTCAGCGGGCCCCAGCAGGAACTCATCGATGACCCGTGACAGCCCGGAATACCGGCCCGCGATCGCACGAGCCTTCTCGACCGCCGCTGCCAGTACACGGTGTTCCTGCTCGACGCGCACCCCCCACCGAGCCAATTGCTCCCGGCAGTCTTTCAGCGCTTCCGCCGAAGCCGCGGCCGAGTCCGATCGCAACCGTTTCACCCGATCCGACGCCGACTTCAAGGCGCCGTCGACAACAGCGATCTCCTCTGTGGACAACCACCTGCCTTGCTTCACCCCTTCGAGACCTGACTCCAGGACCTGCTGCTCACGCAGCCGATTCAATGACCGATCCACTGTGTCGATCAGGTCGGCGTGTGCCCGCTGCGGCGAATCCGGAACGGCAGCGGCCGATCTCTCGACGCCGGCGCTGTTCCGCCGCAGCCGCTCCAGCAGGCCCTCAACGACGCGTACAGTCTCGGCGGACGACCCACCCTCGCGCCACCGCTGCACCGACTCCACCCCAGCACGCACCGCACCCGTGTCACCGAACTCGCTGTCCCGCAACCGCTCCAGCAAGCCGACAAGTGTGCTCATCGACCGGGAGAACGAAGCGCTACGGCGCAGCGCCTCCAGTACGTTCGACAAGGAAGTCACCAGAGCCCGATCGTCGGCTTCGGTCGCCGATCCGCTCTCCCGTACCAATCGCAGCGCCTCGGACTCGCTCGAGTCCAGCGCACCGGAGTCCACCCGATCAGATCTGCCGGCCGCCAAAGCTTTATCGATGGTCTCGCGGACCATCCCACCCCATTCGACTTCACCAGCCAAGGCCAGGATCGAATCGACCACTACCGCGTCGTCGAACCCACTCAGCGACGACCTCGAACCGCCGCGCAACCGGTCGACAATCTCCCGGCGGCCCCCGTTCGAACCATCGACCGAACGCGCGAGCACCGCGGCGTCCGCGGTGGCCAGGATGCGCTCGATGTCCTCGCGCTGGGGCAGATCTGCGGGCAGCCCATCGAGTACCGCACTCACACCGCGACGGACCTCATCCGCCCAGCGCTTGGGATCGGCGGCGACCGCCGCCGCCAGTTCCCGCAACCAGGCGACCGGGTCGGTCGGCCGGCCCGCCGACCCGTCGAACAGGGCAAGACGGTGACGGGCCAGATCGCGGACCGCGTCACGTAAGGCACCCAGCAACTGCGGGTCCGAATACCAGCCTTTCAGCGATTCGTACACGTCATCGGCACGCTGTGTCCACAGCGCATCGAACCACTCATCCGTCCCGGCAGCATCGTCCAGGTTCGCGGACGGCTCACCGCGCTGTTCCTCCGAACCGAGTGGCCCACCGCCCTCGTCCTCCGCGTCCGCACCGCCGACCGGCGATCCGGCGGACTCGCCGATTTCGGTATCGGAGGCTGGCATATTAAGGACAAACCAGAGCTTGCGCGCCCATGAGCTTCCGTCGTCGGGGATCGAGCAGCCGTAGTCCAAACCCTCGACTGGGCGAATCGACGAATCCAGCCACGCCGAACCCGACAGCGTGGGCACCAGCCACTGCCACTCGCCGGCGTGCGCGGACGGCGTAACGGGGAACTCCATCAGCGTGCCGGTCGTGTCGTAGACTGCGATCCGCAGTCGCCGCTCCGGCGCTTCCACCCGGATCGTCAGCAACCCCCTCCCTTCACCGTGTACTGCCGCGTTCCACATCAGATGCGCGGCCAGTACCTCGGCAGCGGCCACCATTTCGGGCGGGCAGTCGAGTCCACCCAGCACATCGGCGAGCTCGTCCTTCACTCGTACGTATGCCCAGTAGCCTTCCGCCCAGGTTTCCTCTCTCTCGTCGCCCACCCAGCGCAGGATCTCATCGGCGTCCCTCACCTCCCACTCGGGTGGGCGATAATCCCGAGCAGGAACAGTGAATTGCCCGGTCCCATTCGACTGCTGGGATCGTTCGTCTGGCGAGGTGCCCGGCACACCGAACTCCCATGTGAACCCCCGCGTCTCTCGTTCGGCTGATGCTCCGGCACCGCCCGCGCTCGGCGCCTCTGCTGTCGCCTGCGCCTGCGGAAGCACCCGCACCGGGGATGGATCGCCCGTGGCGGCAGACCGCAACACCGTCACAGCAATTTCGTGGGCCGACTCCTGCCGTACCTGGTATCCGTCCGCCCGCATCGCTGCCAGCAACACCGACCAGGAGTCCTTCATGCCCGAAATACTCGACCTGGACAGTTTTTCGAACAGCTCCACTGTGACCGCGGCGACGTCGTCACGTGGGGACCCCAGTTCGTCGTCGGGAAGCCAGAGCAACCTCCGCAACCGAGTCACCTCTTCCGGCGACATCCGTATGGCGAGGTCTTGGAGAGCAGCGGCTGTATGCGGTCCCACACCTTCCGGGACTGCCACCACCGGTGCCGATCCGGCGAGCACCGACCCGGTCGGATCTGCTGGAATCCCGGCGGCGGCGAGCGCCGCGACAACAGAGCGCTCTGCCTGCTCTTCCCAGCGGCGATGATGGACCTCGTGCGAGCCCATAACCGCCAGCACTTCCCTCGGAGCGAGCCCGGAGAACCGCAGCAGCAGATAGTCCGCCTCGTCCTTGGTGCTCTGCTGCACAAGCTGCCGCACCGCGGATACGACGGCGTCCGGCGGATCGGCCGGGTCGGCCGGGTCGGCCGAGTCGGAACTCTCCCCGCGGAGCGGGCGCGGCAACCACTCCTTCGGAACCCGGACGGCAGCCGCATCGTCGCCGATCGAATAGTCCAAGGCGGGTGTCAACAGGTAGGTACGCGCGCGAGAGAGCAGCGCGTCGTGTCCGCGCAGGCGGTTGAGAACCTTCCGCGTCGCCATCCCGAATAGTCCCGAATCGCTGCGCCGGACGGAATCGTCGATCGGAAGACCAGCGCGGAATGCCGCCAAGACAGCGATCTCGCCGTCCTTCAGTACGAAACGCTCCACCGCACGTCGGTAGCTTTCGGACGCGAACGGCCAATAACGGAAGCCCCTGCGGAAGAGGTCGACTCTCTCCTCGTCGTAGGGATCCAGGCCGGTATCCTGCCGGAAACCGAACCTCGGCAGACCCTCGAGTTCGACACCGACCCCGGCGGCGACGGAACCCACCGCGGCGAGCACGACGTCATCGTCGAACCCTCTCAACGGAAGCGGCCGTGAGTCACGGCGAAGTCTGTCCACGATCTCGCGATAGGCCGGGCTCAGATCGCCGACCGTACGTGCGAGCTCCGCGTCGGTCATCCGGTTCAGCACCCGGCCGAGGTTCATTCGATCGGCTCTGGGAAGCACCGCCAGCAGACCGCGACGAACTTCTGCCGCCCAACTCTCCGATGCTCCGTCGCTGGATCCGGAGGCAGGCTGGTCGCTGCCGTCGCGGTTCGGCGCTCCCGATCGCACCCCGTCCCGCCGAAGCTTGTGATCGTCGACCGAACCGGAATCCGGGGGCGGCGTCACGCCGGTCGAGGAAGAGTCTTCCTGCTCTGGATCGAGTTCGCCTCGATTCGGCTCGTCCACGTTCGGCGGCTCCGGCGGCGCGGCAGCCTGTGCCTTGGTGTTGCCCGCCAGATGTCCGACAACCTTGCCCAACAACCGTGGCAGGCCGGGCACAGGTCGCGTATTACCAGGTGTATCCCCGGACACCGCCGTTTCCGGCACGGAGCCTCCGCTCGGCGCGTTGTCCACTTGCTCGCCGGGACTACCAACGATATTCGACATTCGATCGCCCGGTACAGATGAGCGCTCGGCGGAGTCGGCGATGGGCGGTATCGACGTCTCCGGGCTGGCATCCCGGGAGAGTCCGGCTCTTGCGGACGAAGCATGTTGCCGGTCCACTCCGGTACACCCGGTGCCGACCCCCGAACCGGCGCGAGACGAACCAGTAGGACCGCCCGCCGCGCGATCTACAGCACGTTCAGCAGGCGACCACTCCGGCGGCACACCGATATTCCGGGCTACGTCGGCGTAATAGCGCCGCCCCTCCGGCGGCTGAACCGGCGTCCCTTTGTCCGAGCTCTCGGGCTCTACCGGACTGGACGGCTCGGTAGCGGCAGTTCCAGTCGAGGCGACTGAATCGGACGGTTCTCGATCCTCATCCGGTGCGGCTTGATCGTCGCCGACCTTCTTGATATTCAGACGAGTGGTGCCAATGCCCAATGCTTGCAGGGTGTGCGCGGCCTCCTTCGCGGATCTTTGTTCCAGCGGCTCGGGGTCGACCATCTTGTACGAGGTAGCGGACACCGCATGCGGCGATACCTCGGCGTCTCGGCCGGTGTGGACGGTAGGGCCGTCGGCGCTTTCGGCGCTCGCGGCTGCCGCCTCCGTAGCGGCACTGTCCTGGTCGGACGGCGATGCGTCGACATCCACCGATACACCCATCGGCTGATCGGCTCGGCCGGTCTGCGGATCGGCCTCGACCTGCTCCAGAGTTGCGGCGGCGCCGGCGAGCACAGGTTCGGAGTCGGCCGACTGTTGGAACTCGGACGAGTTCTCGGCGGATACCGAAAGTTCCTCGTACACCGACGCTGGGCTCGGCGCAGGCCGGTCGGCGTAGCCGGCCACGACCGACCCCTGGGTTGCGGTCGTGCTCTCAGCCGCTACGGTCGCCGCCCGCGAGCCCGAGGCGGTGTCGCGAGTCTCATCGGGCGCATTCGGCTCGGGCAAGGCGGACGAATCCGTCTCCGCCCACGGCCGATTGTTCCACTCCTGCTGCAGTGCCCGGAGTTCGGACAAGTCCACTCGTCGGCCGCTGGTCTTGGCAGCGTTGATCGAGCTGAAAGCATCGTTGATCCGTTGCTGGATAGTCGCACAGAATTGCTGCTGCTCGAATGGCAGTCCGCTTATGCGGTCAGGGTGCACCTCTTTGGAAAGGGAGCGATAGATTTGTTTGGCTTCGTTGAAGCCGTCGCTTCCGGGCGGCGAATCGTCACCGCCGGCATACCCCTCTCCCCAGGACGAATCGTCGCGGCCGAGATTCTCGAATACTCCGTGCCACTTCGGATCTTCACGACCGAGACCAACGAACAGCGCTTCCCAGAACGATGATCTCCGTTCTCCATCCGAACCGGGCGGCCCATGTCCGGCCGCGTTGAATGCGGTCGCTCCTTCAGCGGCCCGATCCTCATCGAGACCCTGACCCGCTTGCGATGCCTCCGCGGATACTCCGACCACCGGCCGGCCGACCCGAGCGGAGTCCGCATCGGCGTCCGCCTTGTCCGCATCGGCCGGATCGGCGCCCTTTGCCGGTCGCGTCGCGACATCGGCGCGCGGCCCATCGGCCACGACCGCAGCGCCGCCACCACCGCGGCTTCCGTCCGGTCCGGCAGACGGAGCGCCCACAGGATCGGCGGGGCCGCCGCTTCCCGGACTTGCGCCTCCGCCGCTCGGGCTCGACGCACCGCCTGCTGCGGGTGCGCTGTCGAGTCCTCCGGCGAAACCGTCGTATTCATGAGCGCCACGGAAACCGTGGATCATCGACGGACCGATGCCCCCCGCGATACCGCTGGTGAACATGTACAGATCGATCTCGCTCCACTGGCCGGTCACCCACCTGCCGCCGAGCAGACCGCCCACCGCTCCAGCGAATCCTGCTGTGCCGCCCACCACCGCGCCTGCCCGGGCGCCGGCCCAACCCCCCTTCTGGAATGCCCTGCCGAATGGCACCGCGGCCGCGGTTCCTACCGGGCCCGCGAACCCGCCGGCAATCGCCGCAACCGCTTGGTTCTGCCAGAACCTTCCCCAGTCGAAGCCGGCCTGGCCCGGATTGTCGGCCTGGATCAATCCGACGATCGAACCCTGTACAGCCTCCTGCCCGAATTCCTCGAGGGCCTCATCGGGGATCTCGACGAGGCCCTTCGCGATCAGCTGGGCCAGCGGGTTCGCATTCGCCGCCGCCTGCTCGCGGGCTTCCTTCCGGATGAACCTCGACAGCAACTTGTCGTTATCATTTGCACCTCCGCGTGCCAGCTTCAGGAGATCGTTGGCCACTTTTCTCCCGAACGGGGTGCGCAGTGCCGGGATCAGCCGCTGGATACCGAGCACGATTTGGCTCTCGAGCCATTCCCCGCCGCGCACGAACCACCTCAGGGCTTTCAGGCGTTCGATCGCCTCGGCGTACGGAGCGCCCGGTCCCGCCGCCCTTGCCCCCAACACTCCGAAGATCAATTCGATCAACCCGAGAATGTCGTAGAGCTTGGTCTCCTGCACACCGTTGCCGAACTGGTTGGCAGCCGCTGCCAGCACCACCGCATCACTCGACAGGTCGGCCAGCGCCTTGTGTAGGTCATCGAAGAACTTGCCGATCACACCCGACGCTTCACCCTCCGGGTACGCAGCCGACACCTTGTCCATCAGCCTCTGTAGCGCGGCGCTCTGCTCCGCCCAATCGTCTCCGGCCGCAGACAGCACCCGGCCGAGCCCCCAGAGGAGGCTTTCGTCGGCTTTGGGCCATTCACCGACGAGGAACTCGAGCGGGCCGACGATAAGGCTGGCCTCCTCGGGGAACATGATTCCCATGGTCTACCGTGCCCAACTCACCACGAGTCGTCGCGAACGCCCCGGCCGGAGCCGCGTTGCTGTTCGACCTCGGTGAACTCGGTGGCCTGGTCAGGGTGGCTGTCGTCGGTCACTGCACTTGGCCGATCATCGATACTTTTCACCGTATTCTGAACCACCACACCATGTTTCACAGACAGCGGTGGCAACCTCGCGACCAGTTCCTCAGGCATCAGGGTCTCGAGATCCGGCAAGCGTTCGAGAATCATCGACGGGTCCGGCAGCGGCGACTTTCGCGTAATCAGTGGATCGAACAACTCCTGGCGTTTGCGCTCGAGATCGGCCGCGGCAGCGGCGGCAGCGGCCACGGCGGCCTTGGCGATCTCCCGGTAGCTGAGATCGTCGATCGTGGAGGAGAATCGGATGTCGGTCACTGTGCCCTTCGCGTCCACCGTCACACGAACTCGGCCGTCGCGGGCGGCTCCGGTGCCGGTCAGCCGGGTCCGCTCCTCCTCGGCCCGTGCCAGGTCGCGCCACTGCTCGGTCAACGCCGCCAGGGCTGCTCGTCTGGCACTCGGGCTGTCCACCATTGCCGTCACCTCGTATTCCTATGTCGCGGTATCCGGCGCAGCGGTCCGGCCGATCGGTGCCGCCTGTAGCGGGCTGTCGCGGCCGGATTCGTCCCGATCCGGCGTCTCCGCCTTCCGATCGGCGCGAGGGCTCGAATCAGCGGGGGTCGACCCAGCGGGTGCGGGCGACACGGCCTCTTCCGGCCGAGTGGCCGCCGACGAGAACATTTCCGATGCCGAGATATCCGTATTCGCCGCCGAATCCTCGCGTTTCGCCGGCCCCGACCGCTTGCGCTGCTTCGCCGGCTGCCGTGCGCCCCCGCCCGGCCCCCCGGATCCGCCCGCGGCACCGGCAGGCCCGGAACCGCTCGGTCCGGTCGCGGATGTCTCCGGGGCTCGGCTCTGCTCGGTCGCCGACGTACTTACCGACCCGCTCGGCGCCGAGTCGATCCATCCCGCGTTCGTGCTCACGGAGCCCGGCGTCACACCGCCGATATCGGTGGACTGCGGCGGGTTCTGCGCCGCGCCGATCGCCGGTTCGGCACCGGCATCCCGGTCTTGGACGCCGCCGTCTCCGGAGAACTGTCCCGCAGGCATTGCTCCCTCGCGGAACGGCGCCGCCCCATCCCCGGAACTCGGAGCCTCCCGCACTGGATCAGAGCCCGGCGGGTAGTCGGACGGCGACGGACTCCCGGCGGAACCGAACCCCCCACCGGTGGCGCCGTACCGTCCTGCGCCACCGGCCGAATACAACTCATCGGCAGAGATCTCCTCGTTCACGGTGTGCAACGCCGCCGTCTCTGCCAGCCCCTCCTCGATCGACAGCACGGCGTCCGCGACGGCTTGTACCCCGGCGACCACACTGTCGACCGCCGTGACGAATCCCTCCGGACCATAGGCGAACTCGCTGCCGAAACTGTCGTCGCCCCAGGCGGCCGGACCCACCGACATCCCGTCGGCGACCCGGCTCAGGGAGGCGAGCAACGACTCCCTGACTTCGGCGAGACCATCGACAACAGGCCGCAGCGCGGCTGGATCGACGGTTACCCGGTCGGCCATACCGTCACCTCGCTCCCCACATCATCGGTTGGCATATCGGCCATATACTCGTCTGAATTCTGTTCGCGGCGGGCCACCCGCACCACCGCCGAACTGCGGCTTCACCCCAGGGAACTGTAAAACCGCGCGCGACGTCGATCATCGGACCGGCTCGTCCTTCATCGTGCGCAGCACATCGGCAATGACCCGGTCGAGCGCTTCGACCATCCGCCGACGATCCACCGGCGTCGCCACGGCCGGCGGGCCCGGCGTGACGAGATAGCGACCATCACCCGCCAGGTCTCGCCACCCAGATCTGTACCGACTGATTCCACTCGGCCCGAACACCGATACTCCTTGACAGATGTCGATCATGCCGACGGAATCGGTGTCGACGCGACGGAATTCGCCGGCCGACCGCTGGACTTCGTCGTCAGCGGCCCGGTGAACCGGCCGAGAGTAGGTGTAGTCGTAATCTGCGGCGTGTTCGGCAATATCGGTCAGCACCACTTCACCCCGCTTTCCGGCCGGTGCGGTGGGCAGTCCCGACACGATCATCCGCGGCAGTTCCGAGGCATGCTGCTCGACAACGGTGAATCCCCCACTGTCTTCGAGGGTTTCACCGGGCTGCTGCGAGATCAGCAATCCGCGGTCCGCGCGACGAACCGCGAGCAGCCGTATTCGCAAACGCGGATTCTCCTCGTTCGTACCACGAACCGCAATACGGAGATCCGGGCGCGTCATGATCCCGAGAAGATCGTCGGCCGTGTATCCGAGACGATCCCGCAGGCGCTGCAGGGCATGCTGTTTCGCGGCCAGGAAGTCGCGGTACAGCGGGATGTCGCTAGTGAAGAAGAACGGCGACGGAAGCACGCCGTCCTGCGTTCCCTCCCACAGCGCGAAGAATTCGAGATCAGTGAACTCCCACCGCCGATTCATTGTTCGAGAACCGGTTTCGTCGCGAATGTCGAATCACCCAGCGCATCGTGCAAATATTCGCGGGACAGTACGTGGTCCGGACGTTCGTACCTGTTGTCCTGCCGGCCGGCCGCACCTGCTCCGGAGCCCATCGGCGGCGGGTACCCGCCGCCGAACGGCGTCGTTCCCATCGGTGTCGGTACCGCTGGCATCGCCGGAATCCCAGCCCGGGGAAACAGTTTCGACGCGTCGACGTTCCCCGGGGGAGACGGTCCAGCGCCGACGCCGAGACCACCCCCACCGGGGCCGCCGAGACCCGCCCCGCTCGCCTTACCCGCGAGCTCGGAGCGGCCGGGAAGCCCGGCCGGCAATGTCGGTCGCCCGCCGGGCGTCGCCCCCTTCGCGACGCCCGCGAGGTTCTGCAGTCCATTCGCAACCTCGCGACCGAGGCTGCTCAACTGGCCCAGGGCGTTGGCACCGGTTCCGACACCAGCTCCGGTTCCCGACTCGGACCGTGAAGGGGTGCCGGTTAGTCCGTTGTCCACAGATGCCGACATTGCTGAATATCCGCCGCTCCCCGGACCGATAGGGCTCAGCCCGCCGGGACCGCCTGGTGGAAAGGTGGTCCCGCCGCCTTCCGGCTCCTCCTCCTTCGGGTCCTCGTCCTCGGGCGGGTTCACCGGGTTGGTCGGCTCCGGTACAACCGGTAGTTTCGACATGGATGTCCGAATCCCCGGGACGTAGTAGTCCTGGAAATGGCGACAGGCCAGCATGAACGAGGTGTCCGCCAGTTCGTCCTCGGGCATCCACGACAGATCCACTTCGCCGGTATTGCTGAGCACTGTCGGTGAAGCCTCGGCGCTGAAGGGCATGCCCAACTGGGTATCGTTCAGCCACTCCGCGGCGAACGAGAGGTTGTCGGCGAGAAGCCGGGCACCGGCGGCGAACTTATGGGCTTCTGACATATAGGCATTCGTGGCCTTCCTGACCGCGAGTCCGGCGGAGCCGTACCAGCCGCCGTTCTCCGAACCACTATCGGCCACCTCGCTCAGTTCGGTCCCGAGAACGTTCATCGCGTAGTCCAGTTCGTCGGCCGTCCAGTTGCATCGGGCCGATAGGTCCAGCAGAGGTTGTAGGACCGCGCGGATTTGCTCTCCGAACTTATACAGCGTTGGCCGATCCAACCAGTACGGATTTTCTGTATCGATCAGCTCGTTACGCGCTACCTCGGCGAACTCGAACTCCCCTCCCAATTTTGTGAAGGTTCCGGACGCCGCCTCCGGAAACTCCGGACCCACCCTCGGCACAGCTGACGGATACGACTTCGTGCCCTTCTGGACCCAGTTGGGTATCGCACCGTTCGTGGTCATGACGTTGTAGGAATCCGGAACTTCCGCCTCCAATGCCCCGTTCGCGACAATATCGTCGAAGGCGGCAGCGCTGTTCTGCTCGGCGAGGGCATACGTCTTCCCCGCGGTGACCAACGTCGTGAACACATCGTTCAGAACACGCTCGTGCGCTTCGACGGCCGACGTGAGAGCGGCCAGCTTTTCGTGGTACCACCCCATCAGATCAGCGGCCGATTTCATTGTGAAACCGGTAGGGGCTTCCAACCCGATGATCGCCGACTTGATCTGCTCTACCCGACCGAACGCATTCTTGTACGCGACAGCGCACTTGAAGGCGACCCCTTCGCCCAGTACGAGCTTGCCCGAGCCCAGCGACTGCCAATCAGCGACCAAGGAGGGATCTGTCTCACCCATCAGTTCAGGCTTCCGTCCGCAATCTTCGCGACTTGACTTCGTCCACAATCACACCCGCCATATCGAGCTGCCGGAGCGCCGCATCGATATCGACCGTGTCGTCGTCACCGAACGCCGCGGCGAGCCCGGCCCGACCGACCGCTCCGAGTTCCACGGCGGCAACCAACTCCGTGATCGCCATCGGATTCACCTCCGATCTGCGACCGGCGCCGGACCCCACGGCCCGGGAGACCAGATCCACGACGGTGTCCGCGGTCCACACGCCCGGTATCGCCGTAGCGAGTTCGGCGGCCGCCGGCGAATCACCCCGGTACCAATGCCCGTCGTCCCACCAGTAACAGAAGGTCAGCAAGCCCATACCCGCTCGTGGATTCAGCACCTCATCGGTCACCCATTCCGGTGCCCCGGAGTAGAGGTCCGGCAGGGCACCCTCGACGTTGTATGCCTTGTCCAATTCCGGGGCATCCCACACCCCGCCGGACAGCACCGCGCGTCCGGGCAGCAGGCACAGTGTCGATCCGCCGCGCCGGGCACTCTCGAAAACGGCGACCGCGGGACGTATCCGAGGCCCGCGGCCGGAACCGATCGCGGCGAACACGGCGGACAGAACCGCCCACCGGGACCACATCGAGCCGAGATCCGGCAATTCGCCGACCGCGGGAACCGAACGGGCCCCGACAGTCCGCTCCGCGTGGACGGCCGCTTGCCGGGGCGGTCGCAGCTGACGACCGTCGTGCCCCAGATAGGCGGCCAGCCACACCGGCAGCCGCGCACGGGGGTGGGCGGCGAGATCGGCCTGGTACGCCTGGACCGGTAGGAGTTGTTCCGGCGGAAACGGCTCGACGCCGTAGTCGGTCTCCACCTCGGTGACCGGATCCCCATCGGCTCGGCGTCCTACCCGCACCACCAGCCGCCACCACGGACCCTCCGGAGAATCGGCCGCCGCCGATCGGTGCCGGCGAACCGCGGCCATGAGTTCCGCCGACGGACTCGTATCCGCGATCACCCGCTCCCCGCGCAGATAGGTCACCTGCGCGCGGTGCGCGGTGACGGTCACCGCGAATTGTCCGTGCGCCCACTCCCAGTTCTCAGGAGCGGAAGCCACGATCGCGGCGGTGACGGCGCCGAGATCCCTTTCCGCGATACTGCGGTCGGAAATCTCGGCGCCGAGGGTGAATTCGATATCTGGTTCGCTCATCGATCGTTCCTGTCCTACGGCGACGCGCACGACCGTCCGGCCGCGACCGGCACTCCGTTCCGAAATCGCGCGCACGGCACTCAGACGCCGAAGCTGTCGGATACCTTCCTGTCGGCGATGAAAGCGTTGTCGCGCGCGTCCACGACAGCCGTGCGAAGGTTTCCGAGTTTGGTGTTCGTATCGGAGAACGCATCGGCCCATCTGCTCTGGGCGCCCTGGAACGTCACCGCGGAGTCGTTGTTCTCCCACGCCACATTGATCAGTTTCTTCGCGACGTCGTCCAGGCGATGCACCTCGTTGGTGAGATTCATGCGGTGCGAGTCCAGCTGGTCGATCAGGGTGTCGAGAACTCCCCGGTCGTAGTTCATGTCATTTCCGTACACGGTTGTGCCTCTCTAGATCAGGTTGGTGAACCGGTCGACGTTCGACGCGTCGACGGAGGTGAGGGTCCGGTTTCCTTCGGATACGGTGTCGGTGAGCTCCGTCAGACGCCGGTTCAGCTCGCTCGCCTCGGCATCCCATGCGTCCAGGGCGTCGCGGCAAGCCTTCGAAGCGTCGCCGCGCCATCCCGGGCCGGACGCCGCGATATCGTCGGTGATCCGGGCGAGCGTGGTCTTGATCGATCCCACAGCGTCCATGAGATCGTCGACGACCGCGGCGGCCTCGGGTGCACTGAGATGGACCTGTCCTGCCATGGTTGTTCCTTTCGGTAGGCGCACCTGTTCGATGCGGTGGAACAGGCCGTGATCGGCCTGTTGTGTTCAGAGCGTGAAGCGCTTGTCCGGGGGGAAGGGGTCGGCCCGTTGCCGAATGGGGTCGCCGCCGCCCAGCACCGGGACGGCCCACCCGCCGGGATCGTCGACGACCTCCCGGCCGTTCGACTCGGTCACGAGCTGTGCCTTCACCTCGGCGGCGGTCACATCCGCGTCCCCCGTCCGTGGCGTGACCGCGCCGAGGGCGCCGGCGGGCACCGCGCCCGATCCCGGGGCCACCGCGGCGGATGCGCGCGACTGCGCAGGACCGCCGCCGAGCTCCGAGCCGGTGCCGGTCGGGGTACCGCTCGGGGCAGCCCACCGTGGTCCGAACTCACTCAGTCGAGGCGCCCGCGCTCCCGCTCCCGAGACTGCTGGAGCGGGGCCGGAGCCGACCCCGGACCGATGTCCTATGAGCCGACCTCCCGGCGAAACGTGCGGCCGCGGCTGCACCGGCGCGTGTGCCAACTGCGGCATGCCCGCGGCCGGAATCGCGCCCGGCGCCGCCCCGGTCAGCGACTGCGCGATATTCAGCAGCCGGCGTATCGCCTCCGGCGTGCCGAGACCGCTCGGCGCCCGCGTCACCGGGATCTTCGTGCCGCTACCCGCCATTTTCGCCGTATGCCCGGTCATGGCGGCGCGGGTTTTCGCGACCACCGCCGTGCCCTCGGCCATGGCTTCGATACCTTGGATCAGTGCGAAGGTCTGGCCGGGCGGAGTCGCCAGGAACGGCCCCACCGCTGTCATGGTGCTGACGAACTTCGCGATCACCGCAGACATCTCGGCCGCACCGACCGCCACGGTGGCGGACGCTTCGGTCACCCCCGCTGCCAGCACATCGCTCTGCGCCGCGACGGCCGCGCCGTCGGTCTGCGCCAGCCCCTGCTTGATCGCGGCCGAATCGGCGCCGGCGCCCTGCCACAGCGAAGTCAGGATCGACAGGCCGGTGGTGGCCACGGACATGGCCGAGGTGAGCACGCCCGACGCCTGCGATAACACCTGCGCCGGGTCGGCACCGCCGTTCGCGCCGAGCGCCCCGGTGCCGAACCCCCCGATGAGGTCTGTCAATGGCTTGGCCATCGCCGTCAGATCGAGGGGCGGCAGCGGTGGCAGGTCCGGAAGCGGCGGCGCCGGAGGCAGGTCCGGCAGGCGTGGCAACCCGAAATCGGACAGCACCTCGTTCACCGACCGCTCGGCCGGCGAGCTCGCGGCGACCTGACGCAGCAGCTCCGGAACCGTCCCCCCGACCACTTCGGTCACGACCGCACCGCGGATGCCGTCGCCGAGGCCGAATCCAGTTCCGTCGCTTCGTACAGACCCGCACTGTCATAGGCCGTGCGGGCGGTCCCCGCGTGGACTGCGCCCAGTTCGGCGACCGATCCGAGATTGTTGGCCTGCGCCGCGACGAAAGCAGCCAGGAAGTCCTGTCCGATCAACCCGAAAACGGGAACGGCCGCCGCGACGATCGCGGCCTGGTCCACCCCGGCTGCGGCGCAGATTTCGGCGGCGCAGGCGCCGTGCATATCGCCGAAGCGCCGAATCTCGTCGGGAACAACGGAAAGATCGCTCATCGAAACCCCTGGATGGCTGGAGTGTTACCTCGCCATCGTGCGGGTGTCCGCACTGCCCGGCGAAGCATCGGCGGCGATTAATAACACTTGCCTAAGGTTGGACCGCTGCTCGGTTGTTCCGGATCGCACTGTGCCGCCCATACGCTGGCGAGAGTGGAGCCCGATCAGTCACAGTTACTCACTTCGCCGGCAAGCTCGCGCAGCGGGGAAATCACAGTAAGTGCCACAGAGCAGGGATTACCGGTCGCCATCACCGTCGATGTCGCCGTACTGAAACAAGATCCCGGCGAACTCGCCGCACGGATCCTGCGATTGTGCCGCCGGGCCGCGGATCGGGCGGGGCTGGAACGGCGTAGACAATTATCGGAGGCGGGTGTGAGCGGCGAGGTCATATCCCTGCTCGGCTTGCCCACTGCCGATACGGTCGCCGAACGGGAGCTGGCGGACGAATACGCGTACGAGATGGCACCGCGCACCTGGTCGAGGCGTCGATGAACGACTCTGTGCGTATCGACGACACTGTGAACATCGTCGAGACCGGCGATGTCGGCCCGGCCCGGCGGTGGTCGCGCCGATTCCGACACCGGCCGGCGCCGGGCACGATGTTGCCGCGCGCGACCGCGGTGCCGCACTCACCTCACTGGCGGTAGGTCGCCAAGAAGCGGCCGATGCGTTCGATGATCGCCTCGAGATCGTCGGCGTGCGGGAGGGTCACGATGCGGAAGTGGTCGGGGCGGGACCAGTTGAAGCCGGTGCCCTGCACGATGTGCAGCTTCTCCTGGAGCAGGAGATCCAGGACGAATCGTTCGTCGTCGTGGATCGGATAGACATCGAGGTCGATCTTCGGGAAGGCGTAGATCGCTCCCTTGGGCTTTACACAGGACACACCGGGGATGGCGTTGAGGGCTTCCCAGGCGCGGTCGCGTTGCTCACGGAGCCGGCCACCGGGCAACGTGAGGTCGTAGATGCTCTGATGCCCGCCGAGGGCGGCCTGAATCGCCTGCTGTGCAGGTACGTTCGCGCACAGACGCAGGCCCGCGAGCATGGTCAGGCCCTCCAGATAGCTCCGCGCATGCTGTGTCGGACCCGACACCACCAGCCAGCCTCCCCGCAACCCGGCACATCGATAGGACTTCGACAATCCGGAGAAGGTCAGGCACAACAGGTCCGGAGCGAGTGGGGCGGTCGCGGTGTGGGTGAGGCCGTCGTAGTGGATCTTGTCGTAGATCTCGTCGGAGAACACCACGAGGTCGTGGCGGCGCGCGATCTCCAGGATCTCGCGCAGGACCTGCGGCGGATAGACCGCGCCGGTGGGGTTGTTCGGGTTGATGATCACGATCGCGCGAGTGCGATCGGTGACCTTTGCCGCGATATCGGCCGTATCGGGGTACCAGTCGGCGGATTCGTCGCACCGGTAGTGCACGGCCCGGCCGCCGTTGAGCGTGGTCGCCGCGGTCCACAGCGGGAAGTCCGGCGCCGGGACGAGCACTTCGTCGCCGTTCTCCAGCAGTGCCGTCATCGCCATCATGATCAGTTCGGATACACCGTTGCCGAGGAACACCTCCTCGACATCGACATCGGCGACGCCGAGGTCCTGGTAGTACTGCACGACGGCGCGGCGCGCCGACAGCAACCCTTTGGACGAGGAGTAGCCGCTGGATACCGGCAACGTACGGACGATGTCCTGCAGGATCTCCGGTGGCGCCTCGAAACCGAACAACTGCGGATTGCCGGTATTCAGCTTCACCACATGATGCCCCTCGACCTCCAGTCGCGCGGCATGTTCGGCGACCGGGCCGCGGATCTCGTAGGACACGCCCGACAACTTGCTCGACTGCTCGACCTGCATCAACATCCTCTTCTCGGCACGGCTGCCGCCTACTCTACTTGGAAATTCCAAGTATGCCCTTGGAATTTCCAAGCACTGAGCTAGAGTGAGGGTATGTCCCGCCGAACCTACGGTCACTTCTGTGCCGTCAGCCGCGCACTCGACGTCGTGGGAGATCGGTGGAATCTACTCGTGGTCCGCGAACTGTCCTCGGGTCCGCGCCGCTACAGCGACCTGTTCGCCGACTTGCCCGGCATCAGCACCGATGTGCTGGCGGCCCGGCTCAAAGATCTCGAGCGCGAGGGCGTGCTCACGCGTCGCCGCGTCGGCCCACGCGCGACGACCACTGTCTACGAACTCACCGCGGCGGGCGTCGGCCTGCGGCCCGTGCTCGATGCGCTGTCCGCCTGGGGCACGCCACTACTCGGCGAACGCGGCAGCACCGATGCCGTCCGCGCGCACTGGTTCGCCCTGCCGCTGGGCCGCGCGGTCGCAGACCTGGTCGCCGCGGGGACGGTCACCGTCCATATCGGCGAGAGCACCATCCACTACGTGGTGACCGAAACGGGCGTCAGCCATCACGACGGCCCCGCGACCGAACCCGACCTCGAACTCCACCTCGATCTCTCCGGCGCAATCGAGGTGGCACGAGGCAGCCGCACCTTGGCCGACATCATCGCCGCCTGACCGTCGACGGCAAGCCGCAAGGACCTCGGTCCCACTGGAAATGGCAGCCCGGCCCGGGCAGGAAATTCCGGATGCTCGACCTGTCGAGTATGGTCCCGAGGCGACGAATTCTCGGGTCCGCCTTCGGGCGTGGGACTTTCGGGCTCAACGGAGCAGTCGGCGCGGGGCATCATAGGAGGAGTTGGCGGTGACCGTCACTGCTCGACAACTCGGCAACCGATCATGGAGGTCTTATCGTGCGCAACCGTGCTCGACTGTTCGCGGTCCCGACGATCGCACTACTCTCCCCCGGAGCTGTGGCGCTGGCCGCCGGACCCGCAACGGCCGACGATCTCGACGAATGGACGCCAGTCGACAACGCCGAGTATCTGGTCCGGACTCCGGATCATGACGCGACGGTTTTCTTCCGCACCCCCGATGGGCGCAACTGCGCGATCTACCTCGACGGGCTGTCGGGATGCGATGCCGTGCCGATCGACGCTCCGGCGGGGACGAACCAAGTTCGCGTTTCCGGCACCGAACCTGCCCACTACGTAGCCTCCGAGACGCCGACATTCACCTACTCCGGCGAAGCGAAGGTTCTACCGGAAGGGCACAAAGTCGCCCTGGAATACACCACCTGCGGCGTCGGGTTCCAGGGGACGGTCACGTGCGAGATCCTCGAACACGGGTTCACCATCGCCGCCACCTACGGCGTCCTGCACTGAGACAGCGGGTCCGGCAAGCCGCGGGAAAGGTAATTCAGCCCACCAGCAGGATCGCCGGCGTGCCGGTGGCGCGTGCCTCAGGCCCGCTCCGCGGGGTTGTGAGCCCTCGGCGACCCGGGTCGACGCGATGGCTCGTAAGGCATCACGGCCGTGGTGCGGCCGATCCGCCGGCCGATCCGGGTCAGCAGCTGACGGGTCAGTTCGGGGTCACCGGCGGTATCCCTGTCGGTGTAGTCGCCGAGGGAATGAATGCCGGTGAATCCTGCCTGTCTCCATCGGTCCGGGGACAGTGTGCTCCGACCGGCGACGGCGACGACCGGAACGGGGTGGGACCGGCGGGCCAGCACCGCGGGCAGTTTGCCGTTCGCTGTCTGCTCATCGATACTTCCCTCCCCGGTGACCACCAAGCCGAAACCGGGCAGGTGCCGATCGAATTCGAACAAGTCGAGAAAGTACTCGGCGCCCGACACGATTGTGGCGCCGAGCAGTAACGCGGCGAAGCCGATTCCGCCCGCGCTGCCCGCTCCGGCGGCGGCCGCACAGGCCGCCGCGTCCGGGTAACCGCTGCGGGCGAACGCTCGGACGAGGTTGTGCAGGCCGGCGTCGAGAAACCGCACCTCGGCGTCGGTAGCACCCTTCTGCGGCCCGTACACCGCCGCCGCACCGTCCGGCCCGAGCAAGGGGTTGGTGACATCACCGGCGACCACGATCTCGACCCCGGCCGGTCTCGCCGCCCGTGCCGAATCGACGGTGTGGACTCGCTCCAAGCTCCGTCCGCACGCGCGCAGTGGGACTCCGTTCGCATCGGCGAAGGTGAACCCGAGCGCGGCGAGCAGTCCCATCCCGCCGTCGGTGCTGGCACTGCCACCGAGGGCGAGGACCAATCGGCGCGGCCGATATCGCAACGCTTGCGAGATGGCCTGTCCCATACCGTGACTGCTCGCATCCAGCGGCAGCGTGCGGCCGTTCGGCAGGGTGGTGAGGCCGCAGGTATTCGCGACCTCGACCACAGCGGTACCGTCGCCGACGGCGATCCGCCCCTGCCTCGGGGTTCCCGCCGCCCCGGCCACCGTCACCGGATGCGGAGTGAAACCGGCCGCTACCGCGGCGTCGACGCTCCCGTCACCGCCGTCGGCCAGCGGCATCCTGTCACTGTCGACCCCCGCCGCCGCCAAGCCCTCCGCCAGCCGGTCGGCCACCTCGGCCGCGGAGAGGCTTCCTTTGAACTTGTCCGGGGCAACCAGAACCCTCACGCGGTCGACTCCTGTCGGCGAGTATGCGGATCGACTATCAGTCCGCCTGCGCCACCGCGCCGAGGAGATCCCGAACCCGGTTGGCGACCGTGATGAATTCCGGTGCCTCCATCGTCGTGGCGTAGTTCCGGTGCGCGGGCAGATCGACGTCGAGCAATTCGATGATCCGGCCCGGCCGTGGGCTCATCACGACCACCCGGTTGGCGAGGTATACGGCCTCGGCCACCGAATGGGTGACCAGCAGTACCGTGGTGCCGGTTTCCCGCCAGATCCGGTGCAGCTCGACATTCATCCGTTCTCTGGTGAGCGCGTCGAGTGCGCCGAACGGCTCGTCCATCAGCAGCACTTCCGGTTCGTGCAGCAGGGCCCGGCACAGCGAAACCCGCTGCTGCATACCGCCGGAGAGTTCGTGTGGCAGGGCGTCCTCGAATCCGCCGAGTCCGGTCATCTCGATGAGACGCGCGCATTCGGCCGCGGCCGCCCGTTTGTTCAGACCGCGCATCTCGGCTTGCAGCAGGATGTTCTTGCGTACGGTCCGCCATTCCAGCAGTGCGGCGCGCTGGAATACGTAGCCGATATTGCGCTGCGGCCCCCGCACGGGGGCGCCGCCGAGTTCGACGCTGCCCCCGCTCGGATCGGTGAGACCGGCGACGACTTTCAGTAGCGTCGATTTGCCGCAGCCGGACGGGCCGACGATCGAAACGAATTCGCCTCGACGGACCTGCAGGTCGACATCGTGCAGTGCGGTGACCTCACCGCGGGCGGAGGAGAACCGTACGGTCAGGTCAGTGACCGCGACCGCACTGTCGGTGCGGGCGATGGTGGTGGTGGGCGTGCTCATATCGTCACTGCTCCGGTCACGGCTTAGTGGTGGGTGTGAACTCAGCGGCCCAGTACTTGGCCGGGTCCTCGGCCTTGTCGAGGAGCTTCGCACTGCTCAGGACATCGATGGTGGCGCGCCAATTCGCTTCGGAATTGGTTCCCGGCGCCTTACCCGCGGTCTCCGGTGTGCTGAGCAGCGGGATGGTCTGCTGCCACTGCTGGAGCAGTACCTGCTGCGGCGGCAGCTGCGGATCCTTACCTTCCATCGCGGCGACCGCCGCCTGCGGGTTCGCGACCGCGGCGGCGAAGGCCTCGCTCGTCGCGTCCACCATGGCCTGTACCAGCTCGGGCGAGGATTCGATGGTGGCCTGATTCGCGATCAGCCCGTTACTGAAGAAGTTCAGGCCCTGGTCCGAATACCGCAGGTAACGGACCTCTTTGCCGCTCTTGTCGGCGATCGTGGGGCCCTGGTCGTGTGCGAATCCGATGAGCCCGTCGACGCGACCCGAGAGCATCGCCGACATCTTGCCCGCCGAATCGAGGCTCTGCTGGGTGACCTGATCCGCCGGAACGCCCGCCTTGTCGAGATAGACCGGGAAAGTCGTGGTCGGGGCGTCTCCCGCGGAGACGGCGATGGTCTTACCTGCCAGATCGGCCGGTGTCCGGATATCCGAATCGGCGAATACCTGCACTGCCGACGGCGTGGTCTGGAGGTAGACGCCGACGCTCTTGATCTTGACGCCCTTATCGATATTGCTGAGGACCGCCGGGGTATCGGCCCAGCCGAAGTCGGTCTGCTTCGAACCGGTGGCCTGCGCGGTTTTGGTCGAGCCCTGACCGGCCGAGATCTTCAGATCGATACCGTGCGCGGCGAATATGCCCTCTTGCACCCCGTAATAGAACGGGGCGTGCTCGCCGTAGGGATACCAGTTGAGCATCAGCGATACCGCGGTGGTCTTCCCGTCGGTGCCGGGACCCTTCGCGTCGTTGCCGCCGCCCCCGCAGCCGGTCAATACCAGGACCGAGGCCACCGCGGCGGCGCCGATCGTCGTGAGTGTGCGAAATCCTAATTTCATGCGAGTTCTCCAGCGGTAACGCGAAAACAGTGGTTCGACATGCTCATGCCGCGCCGACGGCCGAAGCCGTGGATCGGCGGGAGGCGTGCCATGGAATGAGGAACTGCTCGGCGATCTCGATGATCGCGAACAGGATGATGCCCAGCAGGGACATGATGATCAGGGCGGCGAACAGCATCGCTGTATCGATATTTCCGTTGGCCTGCAGAATCACGTAGCCGAGCCCCTCGTTCGCGCCGACGAATTCGCCGACGACGGCGCCGGTGACCGCGAGCGTGGCGGCGATCTTGAGGCCGGACATCAACTGCGGCAGCGAGGCCGGAAAACGTACCTTGACGAACGTTTTCCAATTGCTCGCCCCCATGGTGGAGGTGAGCTCGAGGATCTCGGGATCCACCGAGCGCAGCCCGGCCATACCGGAGATGACGATCGGGAAGAATGCCATCAGTACGGCGACGAGGATCTTGGGGCTGGTGCCGAACCCGAGCCAGACGATGAACAGCGGGGCGATCGCGATTTTCGGGATGACCTGCGCGAAGAGGATGAGCGGGTACATCGTGCGCTCGACACCGCGGGAGTAGATCATCACCAGGGCGACGGCTTCGCCGATCAGCGCCGCGATGACGAAGCCGACCACCGTTTCGTAGGTGGTCACCCAGGTGTTCTCGAACAGGTACGCCGAGTTGTCGGCGGCGGTGCGCCAGGTATCCGCCGGCGACGGCAGGATGTAGGGCTCGACGAGTTCGAACTCGGTGACGGCCCACCATGCGGCGACGAGCACCGCCACCAGGGCGAGGGGCCGCCATACGGTCGACCACACTGTGGATAGGGATGGGAGCTTCCGGCGCCGAGTGCGGACGGGTTGCGTCGCTTTCGGTGCGGAGGAACCGGCCTCGACGGACATGACTACCGCCATCTGGAGTCCTAGAGCTAGTAGTGGAGCGGGGTTCGCACTGCGCCCGCTGGGAATGCGCTTTCCGAAGCTGGAACCGAGGCTAGTGTGACCGGACCCACAGTGTCAAGGGTCTGGAATTGTCGCAGGTCAGACCTGTCGCGGAACACTGCTGTCGCGCAGGATCACGCGGCCGGGCACGAATTCGTGGATACGCGAAGCCGTGGCGGAGTCGTCGAGCGCGAGCCCCACGGCGCGCTCGCCGATATCGACCAGCGCCAACGCGACCGTCGACAGACCGGGCACGTGGTCACGCAGCGTGGGAATATCGTCGAACCCGGCGACGCAGACATCACCGGGGACCGCGAGGCCGAGCTCACGCCACGCCGCGATCGCCCCGATCGCCATCACATCGCTCACGGCGAATACGCAGGGCGCGACATCGCCGACCTGCCCGGGACGCAGATCCAGTGCGGCGGAAAGGCGACGCGCGGCGCTGAAACCGCCGTCACGGGAGAAATCCCCCGCGATCTCCACCAGCGGTGTCACGCCCCGCGTCGCGAGCGCTTCGACGAAGCCGTTGCGCCGGTCCACAGCGGTCCGGATATTGCCCGGCCCGCCGATGACAGCGAAATCTCGGTGCCCCTGCTCGAGCAAGGCATATGCCAATTGTGCTGCTGCAGCATTATTTTCGGGCTCTACGGCGGCACCGAACGACAGCGGCTGTCCGATCACGACCACCTTGCCGCTGTTGTCCAGATACCGCGCGCATTCCTTCTCGAGGTCGCGGTCGAGATCCCCGCTCTGACGTGAACCCGCCAGGATGATGGCATCGGCGCGGTGCGAGATGAAGGTGCTCACGGATTCGCGTTCGATATCGAAATCACGTTGCGTGCTGGCCAGCAGGACGAGTTTGCCCGCCCGGCGCGCCGCCGCCTGGACGCCCTGCACGATCGAGGAGAAGTAGGGGTCGGCGATATCGTGCACGACGAGTCCGATGAGTCCGGTCGACGACCGTGCGAGGGCCTGGGCCTGGGCGTTCGCCACATATCCCAGCTCGGCGGCGGCGGCGCGAACCCGGTCGGCGACACCTTCGCCGGGAACCCGCGACGAGCCGTTGAGCACACGGGATGCGGTCGCCTGGGAAACGCCCGCCCGGGTCGCGACGTCTTGCAATCTCACAGCCGCCATGGCTTCGTGCCTCGATCTCTCGGTACGGGTGGGGGGTTGACCGGACTTCGTGACTAGCATAGCTTGGAAAGCGCATTCCGAGCTGACTCGTCCACTCGACGCGTGCGGTTCCATCCGCACCGTCCACGACCCATTCTGCGGTCGTCGGCTACGCAAATCAGAAGAGGCACATACCAATGCCCGATTCCACTCCCCCGCGCACGCTCCGCATCGCCATGAACGGCGTCACCGGTCGCATGGGCTACCGCCAGCATCTGATGCGATCGATCCTGCCGATCCGCGACAGCGGTGGCCTGCTGCTCCCGGACGGCACCCGCGTCCAGGTCGAGCCCATCCTGGTCGGCCGCAATGCCGCCAAGCTCGCCGAACTCGCCGGACAACACGGCATCGCCGAATGGAGCACCGACGCCGCCGCCGTCATCGCCGATCCGTCGATCGATATCTACTTCGACGCGCAGGTCACCTCACGTCGCGCGGCGGCGCTGGCGGCGGCGATGAAGGCAGGTAAACATGTCTTCACCGAGAAGCCGACCGCCGAGACACTGGCGGAGGCCGTCGAACTCGCCAGGGTGGCCGCGAATGCCGGCGTCACCGCGGGCGTCGTGCACGACAAGCTCTACCTGCCCGGCCTGGTGAAATTGCGCAGGCTCGTCGACGAAGGCTTCTTCGGCCGGATCCTCTCGCTGCGCGGCGAATTCGGCTACTGGGTCTTCGAGGGCGACGGCCAACCCGCCCAGCGACCCAGCTGGAACTACCGCGCCGAGGACGGCGGCGGCATCGTCGTCGATATGTTCTGTCACTGGAACTACGTGCTCGAGGGACTGCTCGGCAAGGTCGAGGCGGTCACCGCGAAGGCGACGACCCATATCCCCACCCGATGGGACGAACAGGGGAATCCCTATCCGGCCACCGCCGACGATGCCGCCTACGGGATCTTCGAGATGGAGAACGGCGTCATCGCACAGATCAACTCGTCGTGGGCGGTGCGCGTGTACCGCGATGAGCTCGTCGAGTTCCAGATCGACGGAACGCACGGCTCGGCCGTCGCCGGTTTGCGCACCTGCGTCGCGCAGCATCGTTCGCATACGCCCAAGCCGGTCTGGAATCCGGATCTTCCGGTGACCGAGCCGTTCCGTGATCAATGGCTGGAAGTGCCCGCGAACGCGGATCTGGACAACGGATTCAAATTGCAGTGGGAGGAGTTCCTCGCCGATGTGGTGCACGAACGGCCGCACCGCTACGGCCTGCTCTCCGCCGCACGCGGCGTGCAACTGGCCGAACTGGGACTGCGCAGCTCCGCCGAAGGCCGTCGGATCGAGATCCCGGTGGTGACGCTGTGACCGCGACGTCCACGGGCCTGTCGGTCGCGCTGCCCGTCGGCGACCGGCTCGAACCGTACGTCCTCGGTACGCCGGGCGCGTGGACGCGCCCGACGCGACCGATCACCTCGCGGGTGGCTTTCGCTGCCGCGCACGTGATTCCGCGGGTGACGGCGGACAACACGCCGGGTGCGCCCGCGGCGGTCGACTGGGACACGACGCTGGCCTACCGGCGCGAACTGTGGTCCTACGGGCTCGGCGTGGCCGATGCCATGGACACTGCACAGCGCGGAATGGGCCTCGACTGGCCGGCGACCGCGGAACTGATCCGGCGATCCGGCGCCGAGGCCGCATCGGTCGGCGGCAGGCTCGCCTGCGGGGCCGGAACCGATCAGCTCGACCTCGCCGGACTCCCCGCCGGATCGGCCGGACTCGACCGGATCGTCGACGCCTATCGCGCGCAGATCGACGTGGTGACCGACGCCGGAGCACAGGTGATTCTGATGGCCTCGCGGGCACTGGTACAGGTCGCGCAGTCGGCCGCCGACTACCTGTACGTCTACGAGAAATTGCTGGCCGGGGTGGATCGGCCGGTGATCCTGCACTGGCTCGGCACCATGTTCGATCCCGCACTGCACGGATATTGGGGCAGCACCGCCATCGATACCGCCACCGAGACCTTCCGCGCGCTCATCGAGGACAACAGGTCGAAGATCGACGGAGTCAAGGTCTCACTGCTCGACGCAGCGCACGAGATCGCACTGCGACGCGCGCTGCCCGACGGGGTACGGCTGTACACCGGCGACGATTTCAACTACCCCGAGCTGATCATCGGTGACGCGCAAGGGCATTCGGACGCACTGCTGGGCATCTTCGCGGCGATCTACCCGGCCGCCTCCACCGCGCTACAGGAACTCGACAACGGCAATACGACGCGCGCATCGGAGATCCTCAGCGCCACACAGGCTCTCGGACGCCACATCTTCGCCGCGCCGACGTATTACTACAAGACGGGCATCGCGTTCTTGTCGTGGCTCAACGGTAGACAACCGGGCTTCTCGATGGTGGCGGGGCTGTCCACCGGCCGATCCGTACCCCATCTGGCCGAATTGTTCCGGCTCGCGGACAAGGCCGGACTACTGTCGGACCCGGACCTGGCCGCACACCGCATGCGGGTCTACCTCGAACTGAACGGATCGGCATCATGACATCGGTTGCGGCACAGCATATTCCATTCGACCTGACCGATCCGTACCGATCCCTGTCGCTGAATACCGCGACGACGAAGCGGTGGACTCTCGCCGAGGCGGTGGACGGCGCTGCCCGCGCGGGGCTCGGCGCGATCGGACTGTGGCGGGATCGGGTCGACGAGATCGGCGCCGCTGCCGCGGCGAAGATCGTCGCCGATGCGGGGTTGCGTGTCTCCAGTCTGTGCCGGGGCGGCTTCCTGACCGAGCCGGGCGACGGGCAGCCGGCACTCGACGACAACCGCCGTGCCATCGACGACGCGGCGACACTGGGCACGCGAGAACTGGTGATGGTGGTCGGCGGCATGCCGGACCCGAATCTCGTCGCCGCGCGGGCGCGAGTGGAGGAGCGGCTGGCACTGCTGGTCCCGTATGCGGCCGAGCGGGGTATCCGCCTCGCTCTGGAACCGCTGCATCCGATGTTCTGCGCCGACCGCGCGGTGATCTCCACACTGGCACAGGCGTTGTCGATGGCGCAGCCGCATCCGGCGGAGACCGTGGGCGTCGTGGTCGACACGTTCCATATCTGGTGGGATCCGACCCTGGCGGAACAGATCGCCCGGGCCGGTGCCTCCGGACGGATCAGCTCGTATCAAGTGTGCGATTGGTTGAACCCGATGACCGCCGATCCACTGCTGTCCCGCGGCATGATGGGCGACGGCGTCATCGACTTCGCGACTATCGGCCGGTGGGTTCGCAACGCCGGTTACCGCGGCGACGTCGAGGTCGAGATTTTCAATGCCGCGGTATGGGCCGGCGACGGCCGGGAAGTGATCGAGACGATGAAACAGCGCTACCGAGATCTGGTCCTTCCGTCCCTCGTGGGCTGAACCCGGACACGCGGCAGCCCGGATGGCCCGCGTCGGTGCCGCACCAGCGGCGCGACGCGGGCCATAGTGGTCGGATGGGTAACAAGGCCACGATCGCTGCCGCGTTCGGACCTCTGCTGCACGCCGCCTTCGGCCCGCACCCTGCGGTGGGGTTCGAATTCTGGGACGGCAGCGCGATCCACCCCGACGGCGAAAGCCCCGGCACGATGCGCGTGCGATCCGAGGATGCGCTGCGCCACCTGGTCTGGGCGCCCGGCGAACTCGGCATGGCGCGGGCATTCGTCTCCGGCACAGTGGATCTCGACGGCGACATCTTCACGATGCTTCGAGCACTCCAGTCGACCGCGCCGGACGACACCCGCCTCGGTCTCGGGGCAGCCTGGCAGGCCGTCGCCACGGCGCGGCGACTCGGGGCGCTCGGCCGTCGCCCGCGGCGCCCGCCGGAGGAGGCACGCCCGCGTCGCGGACCATTGCACACCAAACGTCGCGATGCGGCGGCGATCAGTCACCACTACGACGTCGGCAACGACTTCTACCGGCTGATCCTCGGACCGAGCATGACCTACTCCTGCGCGCGGTTCGTGCCCGACGACGACGGCTCACTGGAGAACGCCCAGCGCGCCAAGCACGACCTGATCTGCCGCAAATTGGGCGCGGCCGAACAGTCGGGTATGCGCCTGCTCGACGTGGGTTGCGGCTGGGGGTCCATGGCGATGCACGCGGCGTCGACCTATGGGGCGCAGGTCGTCGGCGTCACCATCAGCAGCGCTCAGGTCGAGCTCGCCCGGCGGCGAGTCGCCGACGCGGGACTGTCGGGCAGTGTAGAGATCAGGCTCGCCGATTATCGGGACCTGCGCGGCGAAGAGTTCGACGCCATCTCCTCGATCGGGATGTTCGAACATGTCGGCTCCAAGCGCGCTGACGAATACTTCGGCACCCTGCGCGCACTGCTGCGCCCGCGCGGCCGGCTGCTCAACCACGCCATCTCTTCGCCGGGCGGCTCCGTCATGCAGAGTCGATCCTTCGTCGGGCGCTATGTCTTCCCGGACGGCGAACTCGTGGACGTGGGCGAAGTCGTCCTGGCCATGGAACGCGCCGGATTCGAGGTTCGCGATGTCGAGGCCCTGCGCGAGCATTACGCGCGCACTCTTCGCAATTGGGTCGCGAATCTGGAAAACGCCTGGGAACAGGCGGCCGCACTCGTCGGCGAAGGGCGAGCACGAATCTGGCGACTCTATATGGCGGCCTCCGCGCTGGGCTTCGAGGACTGCGGCCTCGGGATCCACCAGGTACTCGGTGTGGTTCCGGAGGCAACGGGGCATGCCGATATGCCCGCGACGCGACGAGTCTGGGGATAGACCGCGCGGATCAGCGCACGGTTGTCTCCGGACACCTGTTCCGGTGTCGCTCGGTGCCTTGTCGACTTCAGCCGGTGAGTACCGCGCGCGCGGATTCGGCCAGGCGGGCGGGTCGCTCCGACAGCTCCGTCACGTCGATGTCCTGTTCCCCCATTACTCCGGCGCGGAAACGCGCCGCCACCCCCTCCGCAATGGCGGCCAGCCGCCACAGCGCGAATGCCTGGTAGTAGGACAGATCGTCGAGGGCCCGGCCGGTGGCGTCGGCGTAGCGTGCGAGCACCGTGTCGATATCGAGGTAACCCGCGGCGGGGTCGGGAGCCCAGCCGAACGGTTCGGCCGATGTCCAAGCGGCGGCGAGCCAGCCGATATCGGCCATGACATCGCCGACCGTCCACAGCTCCCAGTCCAGAACTGCCCGGACGGTTCCGTCGACCCCGATCAGCAGGTTGCCCGGGCGGAAGTCACCGTGGGTGATCCCGGTCCAGCGCTCGTCCGGCATCCGCCGGGTGAGGAGGTCATGGACCTCCCAGAGAGGTCCGGGTCCGAGACCGCCGAGGGTGAGCTGGCGGTGCCAGCGGCGCAGCTGGCGTTCCAGGTAGCTGCCGGATCTGCGCATCTCGGCCAGCGGCCCGGTGGTGGTGTCGACAGCGTGGACTGCCGCGAGCGTATCGACGATATTGCGCGAGGCGACGGCGCGGCTCGCCTCGGGGATCGCGGCGGCGGATGCGGCGTCGGCGGCGACGATCCCGTCCACGTACTCCATGACGTAGAAATCGGCGCCGGTCACGGCGTGGTCGGCGCAGCAACCCAGGACCGGGGGGACGGGAACCGGACCGCCGGCGAGCAGGTCGAGGATCCGGAACTCGCGGACGACATCGTGTGCGGAGGCCAGCACGTGTCCGGTGGGCGGTCGGCGCAGCACCCAGCGGGATCCGGACTCGTCCTGGACGCGGTAGGTGAGGTTGGACCGGCCGCCGGTGATCAGATCGAACCGCAGGGGTGGCGCGGCCGCGGGGATGTGTTCGGCGAACCAACCGGTGACCCGCTCGATATCGATACCGGCCGCGACGCGCCGGGGCGCCGGTAGGTCACTGTCGTCTCGGGTCATCGATTCGCCATCTCCTCGGGTTCTGCCACCGGTGCCGTACTGCTGGGCGCCGGTGTAACCCAGCCTGCTTCGTATGAGACGTTTTCCGCTAGTGCCCCATATTGACGCCCTGGTCAGCGTTGAAATCGAACACCGCCGATGCGCTCCGCCGGGTGGCATGGCCCGAGCTGCCGCGGGACCCGCGGGAGCGGATCGTGGCGGGCTGATACCCCACCTGACGGGTACGGCCCGGCCGCTGTCCGGATTATGGACTGCGCCGGGCCGTACAGGCCGGTTCATCAAGGCAGGTGATGCGCTCTGTGCCGCCACGGCGAGACGGTCTCGGCGCGGGACCCGATCCGGCCGCCACTGTCGTTCGGCATCGTGCCGGTCGGCGAGCCGGCGACCCCGCATGTCGAGTTGCGAGAACGTCGGCCGCTCAGCACTCGCTAGGCGCGGGTTCGCCGCGCAAGCGCGCATCTATCCAACCGCCGAGTTCGGGATAGCCGCTGACATAACCGAGCAGGTGCTCGCCGCCCACGATGCGGAAAACGGCCGGAACGCCACGGCTGCACTGTTGCTGGTACATGCGCTGGGCGTCGTCGAGCGGAATCCACGGATCGTGCAGGCCGTGGTAGATGTACAGCGGTACGGTCGACGTTCGCCCGGTCAGGTCCAACTGCTCGAACATCTTCGCGGCGAACGGAGTGTCCAGCGCGTTCGCGGTGTTCGCCGCGACGTCGATCGGAATGCCGACCACGCCGAGCGGCCCGGAGGCGTCGCCACAGATGTCACGCAGCGGCGAGCTCGCCACCCATTGACCGAGATGATTCATGTAGCGAAGGATCTCGGGGTGTTCGCGCGAGACCGCCAGCGCGACCGTCAACAGGATCCCGGAGGAGATGTTGCCGTTGAACTGGTGGGCCACACTCGAGTTGTCGGTGACCAGGCCGCCCGCTGCCGCGCCGATCAGCACACCCGCCAGGTCCGGTGCGTACTCGTCGAGCAGCATGGCCGCCGCATAGGAGGCGATCGCGCCACCGGAATAGCCGATGGCCACATATCGGCTGGCACCGAATTCACCCGGCACATGGGCGCGGACCGCACGGATGGCGTCGAGCATCACATGTGCCGCGACATTGGGTTCGGCGTACGCCATCAGCGGACCCTCATGGTCCGGCATGAGGACCGCGTGTCCCTTGCTCAGCGCCCACCAGACCGACGGCAGGAAGACCGGAAGATCGGTGTTGGGCCGATCCAAGAGGTCGTGCGAGAACTGATATCCGGGGGTGCAGTGCGACCCGAGTGAATTGATCGGCATCGCGTTCACCTCCACCGGCCGGGGTCCGGGTCCGGGCCACGCCGTCGCCGGGACGATCAGCGTCGCGGTCCCGAAGGACGGAGCGCCCGAGGCGGAGGTGGACCGGAACTTCAGCAGGGTCGCCCGCGAGATGGGCGTCGCCATTCTCGCCGCGGTCGTCGCCGTGATATCGCGCGTTTCGATGATCTGTCCCGGCGACAGGGTCGCGAGGTCGGCGGGCCAGGCGTCGAACATCGGGTCCTCTGTCGCCGACGGCAACACCCCGCGCCACAGCGACTGGTCGGGCTCACCACCCGCGAACTGCACGGGAGCGGGGATCGTGCCGTCGATCCATTGCTGCAGTGGTGACGGGTTCGCGGCCGCCGGCGCTGCCGGGCCCTCCGGTGCATCCGCGTACGCACGGGACGGGAAACCGCCCAACGACGTACAACCGACCAGAACAGTCACCACGATTGCCAGAAGCGGCTTCACGAACCTCACCCTCACTGCAAAAAATTTCCATCAGTATCGACAGTCGCTGAGCTCGATCCGCCGCCATTGATGATATTGAGGGCCACTCACAGCACACCGTCGTTTCCACTGTGGTTTCCGCCATACCGAGGGATGGTCGCGACACCGGCTGAGCAACGGCAGGTGACGCCTTAAGTCGCAGGGCCCGAAGGTATCCGGTGCCTTTGTGGCGAATTCACACGGCATCCCGGGACCGCGGTGAGAAGTACGGACCCGGCGCGACGATGAGCGGACAACCGCTCAGAACAATTACTGTTGCATCAGCCGACCAGCGCGCATCCCAACGCATTTCGCCGAGACCGAACGGCGGACGCGCGGTGGCTTCTATATGCCTTCGAAGAGTATCGGCCCGAAGGCATATTCACTGATCTCGAGAGGTAGCTCTATGAATTGGGTCCGTGCGCGAGCAGGCCTCGTGCGGGCGCTGACAGGTGTGATCACGGCATGTTGCCTGATCCTGGTGGGACTGCCGTCGGCGGTCGCCGAGGATGTCCCGGCTCCTCCGCCCCCTTCCGGCCTGCAGCGCGGTATCGATGATGCCCTCCCCCCGCCACCACTGCCTGCCGCACCCGCACCGCCCATCGGCGAGCTACCGCCGCAACTGGCCGCCCTGTGGCACGCGGTGCAGTCCCCGCCGACGGGTGACCCGATTTTCGACACCTGGCCGGCCGGAGTGGACCGGATGGCCCCCGGTGAGGTGATCGAACAGCGTGACATCACCGCGGTCGCCGCGCCGGGGATCGCCGCACCGCTCGGCCGTGCGGTGTTGCTGAAGTTTCGATCGACGGCCGCGGCGGGGGCGCCCTCCTTCGGCACGGCCACCCTGGTAGTTCCGGCGGCGGCCTGGACAGGTCCCGGCAGCCGGCCGGTCCTGGTGGACAATAAACCGATCAACTCCCTCGGGCTGCGTTGTACGCCCGGCTACGCGATGGCGCACGGACAGGACGGCACCAGCAGCAGTGCCATCGACGCGTTGACACCGACGACCGAGTCGGCGATGAACCGCGGGTACGCAGTGCTGATTCCCGATCACGAGGGCCCGTTCATGGCCTACGCGGAGCCGAACGTCGCCGCACACGTCATCCTCGACGGCATTCGCGCCGTGCGCTCGCTGCCCGGTTCCGAGTTCGGTGCCAGCCGCTTCGCGCTGACCGGATACTCCGGGGGCGCGATCGCCTCCTATGCGGCGGCCATGCTGCTCGGCGACTACGCGCCCGAACTGGCCGATGTGGTCGTGGGCGCTGCGATGGGCGGACTGGTCACCGACAACAGGGTCGTCGCGAACAGCTTCGACGGCAAATTCGCCTCCGGAGTACTGCTGGCGGTCGTGCTCGCCTACGCCCGCGAACACCCCGAAATCCTGGACAACATGAACCATCTGGCGCAGTGGGTGGCGACGTCGCCGATCAACAACGCGTGCGGCGAGGCGCTCGGCCCGCTGGGTGTGGTCGGCATACCGCTCGAAGTCGCCGCCGATATTCCCCACCCGCTCGACAGCGCTGTCGCCGACGAGATCTTCGCCCGCACCGATCTCAGTGACCGGACCTCGGCGGTGCCGCTGTACATCTACCACGCCGCCCACGATCTCTGGATTCCGCTCGCGGGGGCACAGCAGCTCTATCGCACGCAGTGTGCCCGCGGTGTCCCCGCGGTCTTCCGCAGCGAGCCGGGTGAACACGTGACCGGTCTGGGCACCGGATTCCCCGGTGCGTTCGCCTGGCTCGATGCGCGTCTGCAAGGCGAGTCCGCGCCGAACGAGTGCTCCTAGACCCTAGGTACCACAATGCCTTTCGCGCCGAGAGGCAGCCGGTCGGGACCTCGTTGCCGGCTCGCCGCCGGACGCCCTGCCGCAGCTGAGCGGGGTTCCGGTGTGGCGGCCACCCGCGCCTGATTGGTTCGTAGTCCGAACTATTGTCGGCTAGACTTCGCGTGGGAGGTGTGATGGTCACGACGGCGGACGGGTCTGCACAACTGGGGGTTGCCGCGTCTCTGGTGCGGTTGTCGCATGTCGTGCAGCATGTGTTCGCGGACGTCGGTCGTCGGCATGAGCTGACTCCGCAACAGCTACACGTGTTGTGCATGCTGCTCGATGGTCCGGTCGGAATGTCCGAGCTGAGTCGGATGATGCATCTGGAACGGTCGAGCATGACCGGCTCGGTGGACCGTGTCGTCAAGCGTGGCCTGGTTTCCCGGATGCCCGACGCCAACGATCGTCGTGCGTGCGTCGTCACGCTCAGCGACGAGGGCAGGCGGCTTGCCGTCGCGGCGCACGATGACGTGACCGCTCGACTGGAGGCTTTGACGGCGGACATCGATAGCGAGGACCGCGAGCGGTGGCCGCGGGTTGCCGAGCGGATACTGGCCGCGCACGACCCGGCATGGGTGTCGCGGCGCTGACGGGCTCTCGGGCCCGGTCAGGCCGTGCCGAGGCCGAAACGTGCGAGCGGCTCGACGAGCACGCTCTCCTCGTACGCCAAATGGTCGAGCAGGGTTGCGGCGAGAAGGTCGAACGCGGCGCGTACCGCGGTGATGTCGTCCGGGGTCGCGATGAACGCCAGCAGCGCGCGGTCGAGATGTTCGATGGTCTCGTGGACAGTCCGGTGCTCTGTCACGAGGCGGTCGATTTTCGGTGCCAACGTCGGATCGGCCCGCCGTAGATGCGGAAAGATCACCCTGTCCTCCCTGGTGTGATGGCCGGCGAGCATCCGGCAATAGGCCGCACAGTGAGCGCCGACCACTCGACTGGATTGCTGCCGGGTCAAAGTCGCGAGGCGTGAGCGGACGGCGCCGGCGTTCACCACGCTCATCTCGACCAATGCGATGAGTTCCCCCAACTCGGCGAGCTCGCGACGCAGGTAGTCGTGCGCCTTGACCAGCTGTCGGCCCGCGTCCAGTGGTGGGCCGCTGGACACGGGCTCGTCGTGATCGGCCTCAACCATGGGGCCGCGACCGGTTCGGGGACAGTGGGAGAGACTCCGCCCGAGGCATGCTGTCCGGTCCTGCCGTCGCCGGGCGCCCGAGCCCGCGCGGCTCGTGCTGGAGGTCGGCGAGTGCGGCCGCGCGGAAGATGTTCACGAGGCGACCCGGGCCACCGGCTGCTCGGCACGGGACGTCGCCGGTTCGTGCCGCGCCGTGAAGAGCGCGGCCACGACACCCGCGGCCGCCGCGCCTGCCGCGAGCCAGAACAAGGTGCTGAAGGTGGCGTCGGACGTCAGACCGCTGCCGATCACCGCGGCGGCGAGCGCGGTACCCACGGCGCTGCCCACGGTGCGGGCGATGTTGTTGATGCCGTTGGCAGTTCCGGTCCGTGCCAAGGGCACGTTCTCGGCGATCAGCTTGGGCAGCGAGCCCATGACCAAGCCGGCACCGGCGCCGACGATCGTGTAGAAGACCGCGTGCTGCCACATCCGGTCGTGAACGAGGACGAACAGCAGCGAACCCGACACGAACAACGCCCAGCCGCCGGCCAGCGGCCAGCGCGGCCCCAACATCGTGGCGATTCGGCCGACCGCCATGCTCGTCGGCACCACCGCGAGCATTCCGGGCAACATGAGCAGGCCGGCCACGGTGATCGTGGACCCGAAGCCGACACCTGTGGCATCCGGTTCGAGTTGCGCGTACAGCGGCAGGGCCAGATAGAAGAAGTACGAACCGGCCCCGAAGAGAAAAGCGGCGGCGTGTGTCAACAGCATCGGCCGGTCGCTGAGCTCACCGATATCGAGAAGGGCGTCGCTCCTGGGCCGTTCCACGGCGATCAGGGCGACACCCAGAATCACCCCGACCGCGAAAAGGCCGAGCACCGAAGCCGAGGACCATCCCCACGACGGCCCCTTTGCCAGACCCAGCAGGATCGCGACCAGGCTGCCTGCGAGCAGCACGGCCCCCGGCCAGTCGAGCCCGCCTCGCGCCGTGTGCTGGTCGGCGGGCACCCACAACGCCGCGAGCAGCAGACTCACCAGCGCGAGCACCGCACCGAGGACGAACAGGTACCGCCACGAGAAGTGGTCGGCCAGCAGACCTCCGACGATCAGACCCGCGCCGCCGCCGGCCCCCACCACGCCCGACACCAGGCCCATGGCGAAGGGCAACCGCCGCACCGGCAGCGCCTCCCGCAGGATTCCCATCGCCAACGGCACCAACGCCAGTGCGCACCCTTGGACAGCGCGTGCGGCGATGAGCTGGCCGATGTTCTGCGCAGCCGCGGCACCGGCCATTCCGATCGCGTAGACGGCGAGCACCGCGAGCGTGACCTTGCGCCTGCCGAACTGGTCGCCGAGCCGCCCGAGCAGCGGCGTCGCCACTGCACTGGACAGCAGGAACGCTGTGAGGATCCAGGCCGACGTCGTCGGGGTCGCGTGCAACCGGGTCTCGAGCAGCTTCAACGCCGGAACGACCACGGTCTGCATGAGCGCATACCCGAAAACCGCCACGACCAGCGCGATGAGGGCCTTGGTCCCGGAAGTGTCCGAACGCTGCTCCGCCGTATTCACACCACACCTACCCGGGCCGCGAGGAGAGCCATGATCGAATACCCTTCGTAGTACGAACTATTCGCAATACGAAGCACATTAAGGGAACCGGGTGTCAATGGTCAACCGGCACAAGCTTCACCGAGAGATGGAGCCGGTCCGGCTCTGCATCATTCAGTCGGGCCGCGGCAGGAAACCGTAGAGGAACGTGCGCACCCCGGTCCGCGCGATCTTGTCGATCTCCGATTCCATTGCCGCCGCACTGAACTCGGCCTTATTGGTGGCCGTATCGGTGATCAGCGCCATGAAGTGCTGAGCCGTCGTCTCCGGGTCGTCGGTTCGCAGCCGACATCGCCCGGCCAGTTCCGCCATCCTCGCGGCCAGGGCCCGGCGTGCCCGCAACGGCCCGGCCTCCCGCCACGCATCGCGCAACTCCCGGGGGAACTGCTCGGACTCGACCTTGAGTTGCCGAACCATGTTGAAGTGGTCGGTGAACTCCGGCGCCGGCCGAAGCCACTCCGTGGCCAGACCGATCAGCGCCTCCTCCAGATCGGTGACGTCGGTGAGCCATCGGTCGATGAGCGCCTCACGCGCAGAAGCGACCTGAGTGGAGCTCTCCATCAACACCGTCGAGAACAGCTGCTCCTTGTTGTCGAAGTGGTTGTAGATAGTGCGCGTGGAAACTCCTGCCTCCGCGGCAATCGCGTCGATGCTCGCACCCAGGTAACCCACCCGGCCGAAGACCCGCCGCGCGGCCCGCAGGATTGCCTCGCGTTTTTCGGTCGAGCCGCGCGGCCGATCTTCCGTTGTCGCCTGTCCAGCCATTACAGCTCCCATTCCGCGAGAAGTACAGTGATCGTTTTACACATTGCCATACACGTTGTACTGTACCTCTCGGAGGGTCTGCAGCGATGCCCGCCGGGCCGCTCCCTCACTCCTCGTTTGCTTCCCGCCGACGGAAGGCTTTCCCGATGTCCCCAGCCAGAGTCAGGTTGCCGAGACGGATCCTGCTCGCCACCGCGCTGATGGCCGTAGCCGCCGCGTGCGCGCCCGGTCCGACCACCACGTCCGGCGCCGGCGGCCCGCTACGGATCGCACTTCCCGCCGATCCCACCTGTCTGGACCCACAGCAGACCGGCCAGCTCGCGGCGATGGACATCTCCCGCTCGATCGTGGACACCCTCACAGATCAGGACCCGGAGACCGGCCGGATCGTGCCGTGGCTGGCGGAGTCCTGGACGATCTCACCGGACGCCCGCTCGTTCACCTTCGTCCTGCGCCCCGGCGTCACCTTCAGTGACGGCACCACGGTCGACTCCACCGCTGTGAAGTCCACTTTCGACAGCCTGAGCAGATTGCCCGCCAACGGCGCCCCGGCCTACATCCGCGGATACACCGGCACGACCGTGGTCGACCCGCGCACGTTCACCGTGTCCTTCGCCATGGCCAACGCCCAGTTCCTGCAGGCGACCTCCGGCGCCGGTCTCGGCATCCTGTCGGCAGCCACCGCTGCCACCCCGCTGGAGCAGCGCTGCCGGGGACAGTTCGTCGGCTCGGGTCCGTATGTGCTGGACCACTACACGGCCAATCAGGAGGTCGTGCTGCGGAAGCGGTCCGATTACACCTGGCCGTCCTCGATCGCCACGAACAAGGGCGCGGCCCATATCGACGAAGTCCGATTCGTGTTCGTGCCCGAGGCCGGAGCCCGCACCGGTGCACTCAGTTCGGGCCAGGTGCAGATCGCCGAGAACATCCAGGCAACCGACCAGAACCTGTTCGACGGCAACGGGTTCCGACTACTCGTGACGTCCGCGCCCGGCGTGGCGCCACCGTTGTCGCTCAACCACGCCGGAATTCTGTCCGACCAGCGTGTGCGGCAGGCCCTCTCGCTGGCCATCGACCGTCGAGACCTGGTGGACTCGGTGGTCGGCACACGCGCCGAACCCGCGACGAGCGTGCTGTCCTCGACGACGCCGTTCTACACGCCGACCGACAACCTCCGCTACGACCCCGTCGAGGCCGGGCGACTGCTGGACGAGGCAGCGTGGGTGCCCGGACCCGACGGCATCCGGGTCAAGGACGGCCGAAGACTCACGCTGAACTGGCTCATCCCAGCCCCGATGCCGGCCCACAACGAATACGTGCAGCAGCGGTTGCGCCGCATCGGCGTGGACGTGCAATTGAACGTGGCCCCACCGGCCAAGTACACCGAACAGCAGGCGGCGGGCAACTTCGACATCACCGCCGTCGCGGTGACGCGCGCCGATCCGGACGTGCTGCGCAACCTCTTCTACAGCAAGGGGCAGAACCTCTGGCACCTGCCGCCGACCGAGCTCGATACCTACTTGGAGCAGCAGGCGGCCGCGGTCGACGACGCGACGCGGCAGGAGGCCGTCACCAAGGCCGTGAGCTGGATCCTCGCCCACGCGGACACCGTCCCGCTGTACGAGAACGCCCAGGTACACGGGGTGGCCCAGCAGGTCGGCGATCTGGAGACCGACGCCTCGACGCGGCTCGACCTGCACGACGCACACCTGGGAGAGAGCCGTCCGTGATCCGCTACCTCGCGGGCCGCGCTGCCCAGGCGGTGTTCGTGATCTGGGCGGCGTTCACGATCACCTTCGTCGCGCTGAGCCTGCTGCCCGGTGATCCGGTGGCGCTCATGTTGAACGGCCGGGGCGGCGGCGAGACCGCTACGCCCGCGGAGATCGCCGCGGCCAGAACGGAGTTGGGATTCGACCGCCCGGTGTGGGAGCAGTACGTTTCCGCGCTGGGCGGCGCCGTCCACGGCGACTTCGGCCGGTCCATCCAGACCGGGCAGCCGGTCTCGGAGATGATCGCGGCATCGCTGCCGGCGACACTGCAGCTCGGCGCGACGGCGCTCACCTTAGCGCTGCTCGCCGGGACCACGCTGGGCGTGCTGGGCGTGCTGGCCGGGTCGTCGTTCGGCCGCCAGGTGGCGCGGTCGGTGCCGGCATTCGGGATCTCACTGCCCTCGTTTTGGGTCGGGTTCGTGCTGATCCAGCTCTTCTCGTTGCGGTGGCACCTGTTCCCGTCATTGGCCGGCACCGGGTTCACCGGGCTGGTGCTGCCTGCCTGCACGCTGGCGATTCCCGGCGGCGCGCTGGTGGGGCAAGTACTCGGCAAGAGCCTGCACACCACGCTGCAAGAGCCCTATGTGGAGACGATCCGCGCCACGGGAGCGAGCCGGCTGCGGGTGCTGCTCGGGCACGGACTGCGCAACGCAGCCATTCCGACCGTCACGGTGACAGGGCTGCTGGTCGGCAACCTTCTCGGTGGCGCCGTGGTCGTGGAGACGGTCTTCTCCCGGCCCGGCATGGGCCGCGATATCTACTTCGCGGTGTCCACCCAGGACCTCCCGGTGGTGCAGGGTGTCGTGGTGCTCGCCTCTGCCGCGTTTGTGCTGGTGAACCTGGCGATCGACCTGCTGTACCCGGTCCTGGACCCGCGTATCCGCTCGACGGGAAGACTACCGGTGGCGGCATGAGATCACTACGTTTCGCGGTCACCCGGCCCGGGCTGGTCCTGTCCGTCCTGGTGCTGACAGTCGTCCTCGGCTGGGCGGTGTCGCCCGGGCTGTTCACCGATCGGAGCCCCACCGAGGGCACCTCCGCCGACCGGTTCCGGGCACCCGGCTGGGCGCATCCGTTCGGCACCGACCAGCTGGGGCGGGACGTGTACGCCCGCGTCGTACACGGCACGGAGCTGTCGCTGCGCGCAGCGGTCGCGGCGATCGTCATCGCGTTCCTGGCCGGCGCGGCAATCGGGCTGGTGGCCGGATTCTTCGGCGGCTGGTTCGACGCGACGGTCATGCGGATCGTCGAGGTGGCGCTGTCGATCCCGCCGGTGCTGCTCTCCCTGGTGGTGATCAGCGCGCTCGGGTTCGGCACACTCAATGTCGGTATCGCCGTGGGTATCACCAGTATCGCCGGGTTCGCCCGGCTCATGCGCGGCGAGGTGCTGCGCGTCCGCACCGCCGCGTACGTCGAGGCCGCCGTCCTGACCGGATCGCGATGGTGGCGCCTGCTGCCCCGCTATATCCTGCCTGCGGCCATCGGGCCGGTGCTGGCGCTGGCCGCACTCGATTTCGGCCTGGTCGTGCTGGCCGTATCGTCACTGAGCTTTCTCGGTTACGGCCAGCCGCCACCCGCGCCGGAGTGGGGCTCGCTGGTCGCCGACGGCCGGAACTATCTGGCCATCGCGTGGTGGCTGACCACCTTGCCCGGACTCACCGTCACGGCTGTCGTGCTCGCCGCGAACCGCTTGTCCCGGGTCCTGGAACGAGAACGGAGCCTGTCGTGACGACAGTGGCGACCGAGACCGAGACCGTACTGCGCGTCGAGGGACTCCGGGTGAGTTACCGGACCGAAGCGGGACGGCACCTCGCGGTCGACGGTGTGGACCTGGCGGTACCGGCCGGGCAGATCACCGCGGTGGTCGGCGAGTCCGGGTCCGGCAAGAGCACCACTGCCCACGCGATCCTCGGCCTGCTGCCGGGCACCGGACGTATCGAAGCCGGGCAGATCGCGTTCGCCGACCGCGACCTGACCAGCCTGTCCGAAAAGGACTGGCGAGCGGTACGCGGCAGGCAGATCGGGCTCATCCCACAGGACCCGGCCGTCGCACTCGACCCGGTGAAACCGGCCGGACAGCAGGTCGCCGAGGTGCTGCGCGTGCACGGCCTGGCCCGCGGCGCGCCGGCCCGGGCGCGCGCGGTCGAACTGCTCACCGAGGCAGGCCTACCCGAGGCCGCCGCACGAGCCCGGCAGTACCCCCACGAACTGTCCGGCGGGATGCGGCAGCGGGTGCTGATCGCCATGGCCATGGCCGCCCGACCACGGTTGCTCGTCGCCGATGAGCCGACCTCTGCCCTGGATGTCACGGTGCAACGGCAGATCCTCGACCATCTCGAGGAACTCGTGGCACGCACGGGCACCGCGATCCTGTTGGTGACGCACGACCTGTCGATGGCCGCCGACCGCGCTCAGCAGGTCGTGGTGATGCGGCAGGGTACGGTGGCCGAGGCTGGGCCGGTGTCCGAGATTCTGCGCTCGCCCCGGCACGCCTATACGCGGCAGTTGCTCGCGGACGCACCGGCGTTGGGTGCGCGGGCGCGGGCGCGGCCGGCGCCGGCACAGACCGGCGAGGCGCTGCTGAGCGTGGTCGCCCTCGGCAAGTCGTTCCCCGTCCGCGGCACCGGAACACTGCGCCGGCAGCGGCGCACAGCCGTCGACGACGTGAGTTTCGACATCCCGCGCGGTACGACGCTGGGGCTGGTCGGTGAGTCCGGCTCCGGCAAGACGACCACAGCACGGATGGTGTTGGGTCTGGAGCGACCGACCACCGGCACGGTGCGACTCGGCGAGCAGGACATCACCGGCGTCCGCGGCGCGGCCCTGCGGCAGGTCCACCGGCGCGTGCAGCTGATCTACCAGAACCCCTATGCCTCGCTGAACCCCCGGTTCACCGTCGCGGAGATCCTTACCGAACCGTTGCGCAACTTCGGAATCGGCGATCGCGCCGGGCGGGTGGCCCGACTGCTCGATGACGTGGCCTTGCCGGCAGACGTCGGCGGCCGCAAGGCCACCGAGTTGTCCGGCGGGCAGCGGCAGCGTGTCGCGATCGCCCGCGCGCTGGCATTGGAACCCGAGCTGCTGGTGTGCGACGAGCCGGTGTCCGCCCTCGACGTCACCGTGCAATCCCAGATCCTCGACCTCCTCGTCGCGCTGCAGGCGGAGCGAGGACTGTCGTACTTGTTCATCTCGCACGACCTCGCGGTAGTCCGCCGGATCAGCGACCGGGTCATGGTGATGCGCCGCGGTCGGGTGGTCGAGTCCGGGCCCTGCGAGGAGGTTTTCACCCGGCCCCGGCACCCGTACACCGAGGAACTGCTGGCCGCCGTTCCCGGCCTCGGACGCACTACCGTTACGAAAGGATCACCATGGACCTAGGGCTCATCACGTTCGGCAGCCTGCTGCCCGATCCACTCACCGGCACCACGCTGTCCCAGCAGCAGCGGCTGGCCGACGTGGTCCGCGCCGCCAAGGTGGCCGAGGACGCCGGCTATTCCTGGTACACCGTGGGCGAGCACCACTTCCGTGACCGGGACGTCATCCCGAACCCGGCGCTGGTGCTGGCCGCCATCGCGCAGGAGACCTCGACGATCCGGCTGGCCACCGGCACCACTCTGGTGGCCAACCGCGACCCGGTGCTGCTGGCCGAGGACTACGCGCTGCTCGACCTGCTCTCCGACGGTCGGCTCGAGCTCATCGCCGGCGCCTCGTTCTTTCCCGAACCGTACGAGGTTTTCGACCAGGCGCCGGACAGCAGGGCCGCACGCAAGCGGGAGAACGTCGAGTTGCTGATCCGGCTGTGGACCGAGGAACGGGTCACTTGGCACGGACAGTTCCGGCCGTCGCTGGAGGATGTGCTGGTGCAGCCGCGACTGCTGCAGAACGCCCCGCCGTTGTGGATCAGCGGTGGCGCCAACCTGGAGTCCGTCGCGCTCGCGGTGGAACACGGGCTGCCCATGGTGTTCGGCACGACTGCCCGCGAGCCGGCGAGTTTCGTGCCCGCGTTCGAGTCCTACCGGACCCAGTGGGGCGAGCGGCACGCGAGCCCCTCACCACGCCTCGGCGCCGCCAGCCATGTGTTCGCCGCCCCGACATCGCAGGAAGCCCGGTCGCAGTGGGCGGACTATATCGAGAGCTATCTCAGCGCGCGGCACACCGGGCCGCTGGACTTCGACGACTACATCGGCGAGAACGGTCCCGCGCTGTGCGGGAGCCCCGCCGAGATCGTGGACAAGCTGGGTCGGCTGCAGGAACTCTGGGGTCACGACCTGCATCTGCTGGCCATCGATATCGGCGGGATCCCGTGGGCCGCGGTCCAGGCCGCGAGCGAGTTGATCGCGTCGGAGGTGCTGCCGCACGTCCGCGAAAGCAGGGTGGTCACGGATGCTCGACGATGATGTCCGGGAGCTCGCCGCGGCACGCAGCCTGGGTATCTTCACCACCCTGATGCCGGGCGGCACGCCGCAGACCAGCGTCGTGTGGCCGCACGCCGACGACCACCACGTCCTGATCGGCACCAACACCTCCCGGCAGAAGTACCGCAATGTCGTCGTCGATCCGCGGGTGAACATCCTGCTGCTCGACCAGGCGAACCGGCGCCGCTACATCGAGGTGCGCGGCCGGGTGGTCGGCATCGAAGAAGGTGCGGCCGCGCTGGCGCTGGCGCGTACCACGTTCACGAAATGGACGGGCAAGCCGGAGATCCGGGCCGCGGAGGGCGAGCGCGTGCTGCTACGGGTCGAACCCGACCACATCCACCGGAAGGAGTGAACTATGGGCCTGACCATACCGCCGGTGGTCGATCTCGAATGGGTCCGCGAGCACCGGGACGGGCTGGTATTCGCCGACGTCCGCTGGTATCTCGACGGCCGCAGCGGGTACGACGCCTATCGCGCCGGGCACCTGCCCGGCGCGATCTGGGTCGACGTCGACACCGACCTGTCCGCCCCGTCGACCTTCGAGGGAGGCCGGCATCCACTGCTCGCGCCTGCCGAGTTCGCCGCCGCGCTCGGCGAACTCGGCATCGCGGAGACCGACACAGTCATCGCCTACGACGACAACTGTGGTGCTTACGCGGCCCGCCTGGTATGGCTGCTACGGCGCCTGGGCCAGGACGCGGCACTGCTCGACGGTGGTCTCGCCGGATGGCCGCACCCGCTGGAGACCGACCCGGTGACACGCACACCGGTGCACAGGCGGGTGGTTCCCTGGCCCGATGTGTTCCGGACGGCCGATGAGGTCGCCGTGGCCGCAGCCACCGGCAAGGCGGTCGTCCTCGACGCCCGGGCACCGCAGCGCTATTCCGGGGAGAGCGTTCTGCCGACCGACCGCGCGTCCGGTCACATTCCGGGTGCGGTCAATGCACCATGGGCGGAGAACCTGGACGAGAGCGGACGGTTCGCGCCGGACCTGCGCGCGCGGTACGCCGCTCGCGGGGTGACCGGGGGCCTGGACGTGATCGTCTACTGCGGCAGCGGCGTGACGGCCTGCCACGACCTGCTGGCACTGGAACTTTTCGGCGTCACCTCGGCGGCGTTGTATCCCGGGTCGTGGTCCGCCTGGTCGGCGGATCCGTCCCGGCCCATAGCAACTGGAGAGGGAACATGAGCAAGATCTGGGGCAAGCGGCTGGGTTTCGGGGCCGGCGGCGTGGTGCGTGACGTGAGCGTGAACCAGCTGCGGGATCTAGCACAGAGCGCCGACGAGCTCGGGTTCGACCTGTTCACCCTGAGCGACCACCTGCACAGCGAGCGGCCCACGGACGAGCCGTGGACGGTCCTGAGCTGGCTGGCCGGGCAGACCCAGTCGATCGAGCTGGGCACGAATGTGCTCGGCCTGCCGTACCGGGATCCGCCCGTTCTGGCGAAGATGGCCGAAACGCTCGACCGGGTGTCCGACGGGCGATTCGTACTGGGCCTGGGCGCGGGCGGGTACGACCACGAGTTCCACGCGTTCGGGCTGTCGGTACGCCGTCCCGGGGCGAAGATCACCGCCCAGCGCGAGGCGATCGCAATCCTGCGTGGGCTGTGGTCCCGCTCGCCGTTCTCGTTCCAGGGCACGGAGTTCTCGGTCGAGGAGGCGCGGATCGATCCGCTACCCGAGCGTCCCATCCCGATCTGGCTCGGTTCGTACGGCCCCCGCGCGCTGGAGCTCACCGGGCAGATCGCCGATGGCTGGCTGCCCTCGTTCGGCCGTATCGACCTCGCGCAGGCCGAAACCATGCGCGAGGTGGTACGAAACGCCGCCGAGGCGGCCGGGCGGGACCCGGACTCCATTACCTGCGCGTGCAACATCGTCACCCATGTGGACCCGGGGCAGGTCTCCCGGCCGGGACTGATCACGGGCGGGGTGGCGACCGTGGTCGAGCAGTTGGTGGCGGTGGTGGAGGCGGGTTTCACGTTCCTGCTCCTCGGCCCGGCAACGGTCGAACAGCAGGAGCTGCTGGCGCGCGAGGTGATTCCCGCCGTGCGCGCCGAAGTCGCCGAGCGCGGCCTGCTGCCTGCTGATCGGCAGCGGTCGGGATAGCGGCAACTCGCTCAGACCGAACTACGTGCGTCGACGACTTCGCCGATCCACGGCAGAACCGCGGCGCGGACATCGACTGTTCGCGGCAGCAGACCGTTGGTGTGCAGCAGATCTGCGGACCGCTGCTGTTCCTCGAGAAATTCCTCGGTGACCGAGCCGATCCCGAAGGGCCGGCCACGCAATGCCGCCTCCCAGCGATCGAGATCAGCGGTGCCGCCGCGGCGTTCGGCGTCGGCGACGAAGAAACGTGCTGCCGCACGCGGGTCGGCGACGATCCACGCATCCGATTCCTGCAGGGCCGTGACGATCGCTTCGAGCTCCGGGCGGTGATTCTCGGCGAAGTCGCGCCGGACGAACCACAACGACGGGTGGCTGAAGAGCCCGTCGGTGTCGACGAGCGTGTGTACCTGCGCGGTAGCCTCGACCTCGGCCAACCCCGGGTACGCACCGACCCACGCGTCGATATCGCCGCGCACCAGCGCGGCACCGCCGTCGTTCACGTCGATATCGACCGGCACGATATCGGACCAGCGCTGCCCCACCCGGTCGAGCGCGAGCAGGGCCAGCGTGGTCTGCCACGACCCGTGCGCGATCCCGACCCGCTTGCCGCGCAGGTCGGCGACGGTCCGGATACCGGAGTCCGCGAGGCTCACCAACCGCCCGTTCTCGACGCGAGGACCGGAGATCCCGACGTACACCAGGTCACGTCTCTGCCCCAGGCCGGTGATCGGCGGGGTGAACCCGGTGCCGATGAAGTCGTACCCGCCTTCCTCGAACAACCAGTCCGAGTGCAGTGTCGGCAGCCCGGTCCGGGGATCGGCCCGAGGCGGAGCGGGTAGCTCGCGCAGGTCCACCCACTCGACGTCACTGAGGTGGCGTTCGAGCAGGCCGTTGTGGCGCAGCACGAACAAGGAGTTGTTGTTCGGGAAGTAGCCGATACGGACGGTCATGGAAAAGCTCCTCTTCTGCTGTATATCAGACGAGACCGCGGCGGCGAGCCTCGTCGAGCAATCCGCTCCGACCCCACTGCGCCACCAGGTTCGTGGGGTCGAAGTCGACAGAGCCGCCGACGAGTTCACCGAGCGCCTGGTACTGGGCGCCCTCTTCGAGCAGGACCACGAATTTGGCGAGATCGAGCAGACCCGACCGGCCGATGACGTTGACGCCGCCGTTGGCCTCGAAGATCGCGACGAGGTCCGGGTCGTCGACGAGGCGGTCGAGGATGAAATCGCCGGGCGCCCGGCTGCGGTCGATATGGGCGGGGATGTCGCGGGAAAGGGTCAGCCGCTGCGAGGCCGCGTACTTGATGCGCAGTGTCCGGTGGGTCTGTGCCCATCCGCCCAGCCACGGCGTGTGCACGTGCACGATCGAGGTGATCTCGGGGTGCTTGCGGAACACCTTGGCATAACCGGTGACGAATCCGGCCGGACCGTCACCGGCCAGTACTTCTCCGTCGAAGGTCGCGAGGATCGGCTTCGCGCTCCGGTCCTGCGCCCACGGGCCGGGCTCGTTGAGCGCGACGGCCAGCTCTTCGCCGGGCACTCGCTCGACGAAGTTCACGGTGCCGTTGGCAGAAACGGTCCCGGTTTCCCGGAACACACGGAAAGCGGTGTCGGCGGCGCGGCGCGCGTCGTCGACGAAGGCCTCGACCGTGGGGGTGACGCGGGCTTCGGTGCTGGTCATGATTCTCCTATCGGGTGGAACGGGTGCGAACCCGGGTGGGCGTGGTGCGCCGGAGGAGCGGCAGCACTTCTTCGCCCACGCGGTAGGCCTCTTCGAGGTGGGGGTTGCCGGCGAGGATGAAGGCGTCCACGCCGAGGTCGATCAGTTGGTCGAGGCGTTCGGCGATCTGTTCGTAGCTGCCCACGAGCCCGAACGCCGGCCCGCCGCGGATGAGGCTGAATCCGCACCACACGTTGGGTTGAACTTCGAGGTCGCGGTAACCGGTGATGTGCTCCGGCACCCAGCCTTTGATCCGGGCGGCGCCGACGGAGTCGCCCTGGGCGGCCCGGTCGGCCGCCGCACGGTCGACGGACGCCCAGCCCTTCTCGAGCTCCGCCCACGCGGCCTCTTCGGTGTGCCTGGCGACGATGTCGATCCGGACCGCGAACTTCGGTGTGCGGCCCGACTTCTCGGAACGCGCCCGGACCCCGTCGAACTTCGCCCGCAGGTCGTCGAACGGTTCGAGCCAGGACAAGTAGTAGTCGGAGTGCCTGCCCGCGGCGTCCACGGCGGCACCGGACGAGCCGGAGAAGTACACCTCCGGGAAGGGCTGGCCCGTGAGCAACGGCGGCAGTGCCGCACCCTCGGCCTTGAAGAACCGCCCGTCGTAGTCGAACGGCCTGCCGTCCCATACTCCACGCAGCACATCGAGGAACTCCGAGGTGCGCGCATAGCGGTCGTCGTGGGCCACCTTGTCGCCCCACCACAACTGCGGTGCGCCACCGCCGCCACTGATGATGTTGTAGACCAGGCGTCCCCCGGTGGCACGCTGCAGGCTCGCCGACATCCGGGCAGCCTGCAGCGGGTGCAGGAACCCGGGCTGGAACGCCACCATGAAGCGGTAGGTGTCGCTCTCCCGGGCCAGCGCGGACGCGGTGGCCCACGGATCCTCGGTGACCGGGAAGGAGGGCAGGAGCCCACCGACGAATCCCGCGGACTCCGACGCCTTCACCACCGCGGCCATATGGTCGATGTAGCTGTATCCGTCCAACCTGCCGCCGCGAATCGCAGGGGCGATATTGCCCGGCCCGTGGCCGCCGGCGTGCCCGCGGTTGTAGCGACGGGGGGTGCGTAGCGACGCATGGTCGCCCTCCATACCGATGCGCCAGTAGAAGTCCGTGCTCACGCCTGGTTCTCCTGTCCGACGAGGGTGCGGCCGGCCGGGTCGACGAGATGCAGCAGGTGCTCTCCGGCCCGGTGCAATTCCTCGATGTGCGGATGCCCGGTCAGTTCGAATATCTCGATACCGCGCGTCCGGTAGTCCGACAGTGCGTGCGCCACCTGTTCATAACTGCCGACCAGGCCGATCGAACGGGTGTAACCGATGCGCCCGAAGCCCGACCATCGGGAGCCGTCGAGGGCGAGCGCCCGGACCTCGGCGTCGGCCGCCCCCGGATACACCTCGCGCCACTGGCGCAGGACGCGCGCCCACGCCTCGGCCTCGGTCTCCCGGGCGATGACCGGCAGGGCGAGTCCCGCGCGCACGGTGCGCCCGGACCTGCTCGCCGCATCCCGCAAGGACGCCACCGCGTCATCCGCGCCGTCGGCGGTCTCGTCGAACACGTGGACATCGCCGTGCCCGGCCGACAGCTCGATTGCCTCGCGCGAATTGCCCGCCAGGTGCACGATGGGAAACGGCAGACCCGACAGGATGCCACGGAATCCGCCGTCGACGACGTCGTAGTATTCGCCGGCGAACTCGAACCCGGTGCCCCCGAACCGTCCGGGCAGCACCTGCTCCTCGTTCCACACACCACGTGCGACGGTGAGGAATTCGGCGGCCCGCCGGTAACGATCGGCGCCGCTGACCCGGTCACCGCGAGCCGCGGCGTCGGCGGCGTCGGTCTCCACGCGCAACCGCCAGTCGAGGCGGCCGTTCGAGAGTCGTTGCAGGGTTGCCGACAGCTTGGCCGCGTATACGGGTGTCCCGAACGCCGGATGGAATTCGACGCCGACTCGCAGGTGCCGAGTCTGCCGCAGGGCCGAGCCGGCGACTACCCACGACTCCTCTCCCTCGGGATCGTAGGGGGCGACGACACCGTCGAGTCCGGACAGTTCGGCGGCGAGGACGACCTGATCGAGGAAATCGAATCCGTTGCGGTGGGCGGAGACCGAGCCGATATGGCGCCCGTCCCCGCGCACCGGAAGTTCCCAGCGGAACTCGGTCACGACGACGCCTTTCGTTCGGCGGCGAGTTGCGCACTCGCCTGTCGCAGCGGCTCCGGGGCGACCCACGAGGCGAGATCGAAGTCGGTGGCGAGGAATCCGTGGGTGTAGAGGAACCGCTTCTGCACGTCGAGCAGTTCGATCCGCTCTTCGGACAGCGTCGGGTGCAGGCCACGGTGGAACGTGCCGCCGTACGCGGCCTCGACTCCCGCCGCGCCGGAGAAGGTTTCCCGGGCCAGTACGGTGCGGACCTCGTCGAGGTTGCCGGCGGCCCAGTCCGCGGCCCGCAGCGTCTGGGTGAGGAACCCGACGACCAGATCGGGCCGGGACTCCAGCAGGTCCGCGTGCACGGTGATCGGGCGCGGGGTGCCGTTGTTGACCCGCGAGCGCTTCGATTCGGTGGCATCGAGATCCACCGCGGTACGCAGGCCGTGCTCGCGGGCGACCTCCTGAGCGCGGGCGCCCTTGACGTAGATCGCGTCGACGTCACCGGCGAGCAGTGCCTCCACACCCCAGGTGGTGATCCGGCGACCCGCAGTGTTCTCGCCCCGTACCTGAGGGTTGCGCTCGACCGCGACCTCGACGGGCCGGACATCGGCGAAGGTCAGCCCGCCGAGCGCGAGCGCCGCGGCGAACCCGTGCAGAGCCATCGCCCGGGGGAAGCTGCGGGCCCGGTCCTGCGCCCAGGCGGGGACCGCGATCCGCAGCCCGGCCAGGTCCCTCGGCCCGGAAACGGCTGAATCGGGCGCCACCAGGATCGCTTGCGCTTCATCGATCCAGGTCAGACCGATCAATCTGGTGGGTGAACCCTCGGCCCGTGCGGCGAGTGCGGGGACGTTGCCACCTTCGCGGATCAGCCCCAGCAGCTGATGGTCGAAGTGCCGCGGCGCCAGTTCGGGACCGGCATCCTGCAACACTCCGAGACCGACCCCGGCCGCGGCGGCGGTCTCGCCCAGCCAGCCGAGACTGTGCGCCAAACCGCTCGCGGTGGGTACGGGGCACCGTGTGTACCAGAGAGTGTCGAGGACAGTGTCGGATGCGGCGGTCATCGCGTGCTCCTTCAGATGGTCGTGGGGGAAGGTGTGCGGCCGACACCCAGCTCGGCCAGGAAATTCGCGCGGTAGCGCAGGGACTCCGGATCGGTGCGGTCCCGGGGGCGGGCGAGGTCGATATCGGTGTCGACGGCGAACCGGCCCTCGTTGAGGATCAGCACCCGGTCGGCCAGCCGGACCGCTTCGTCTACGTCGTGGGTCACCAGTAGCACCGCCGGCCGGTGCCGCGCGACGAGGTCGCCGACCAGATCCTGCATCTGCAGGCGGGTCAGCGCGTCGAGAGCCGCGAACGGCTCGTCGAGCAGCAGCAGTTCCGGTTCGCGGACCAGCGCCCGGGCCAGCGCCACCCGCTGCGCCTCGCCACCCGACAGCGTCGCGGGCCACTGGCGCGCCTTGCCCTCGAGGTTGACCTCGGCCAGGGCGCGGGTGGCGTGCTCCTTCGTCGCCGCGGTGCGGCGCTGCCCGATGGTGACATTGCCGAGGACCCGCTTCGACGGGATCAACCGCGGCTCCTGGTAGACGGTTGTCCGGCGGGACGGTACGAGAATCGTTCCCCCGTCCGGCTTCTCGAGACCCGTCAGCAGCCGCAGCAGGGTGGTCTTTCCGGTTCCGGACGGCCCGAGGAGGACGACGAACTCGCCACGGCGGATCTCCAGGTCGATCCCGTCGAGAACGGTCTTCTCACCGAACTTCTTGTGCAGGCCGGTGATCGACACCGCGATCGGTTCGCCTTCTCGGCGGGCGGTGGCCGACGCAGGGCTCTGGGTGCGCGAGGACAGCGGAGGTAGCGGAGCTTCGGGGCTCATCGGGCAGCCACCTGTGCGCGCCACGGCATCGCGAACCGTTCGATGATGCGGACCACTCCGTCGAAGATCAGGCCCAGTCCCGCGTACAGCACTACGCAGAGCACCATGTAATCGGTGCGGTTGTACTCCTGTGCGAGGGTCACCAGATATCCGATGCCTTCCCTGGTGCCCACCTGCTCTGCCGCGATCAGGCCGGTGATCGCGATGGAGAGGCATATCCGCAGTGCCATCAGCACTCCGGGAAGTGCCGAGGGAAGGATCACCTCGAACACCAGGCGCGGGCCCCGCGATCCGAAACTCCGCGCCGCCTCGACCATCTTGCGATCCACATTGCGGACGCCGAGATAGGTGTAGGCGTACATGGGCCCGACCGTGGCGAACGCGATCAGCAGCACCTTGAACGTCTCGTCGATACCGAACCAGGCGATGAAGAGGGGAACCAACGCGAGGAACGGAACGGCCCGGTTGATCTGCATCGTGGAGTCCACGAGTTCCTCACCGAGACTGGACAACCCGGAGACAACGCCGAGGACCAGCCCGGTCACGACCCCGAACAACACTCCGAGAGCGGCTCGATCGAACGAGGCGATCGAGAAGTCCACGAGCTGACCGGTCTGGTACAGCTCCGCGAAAGCTGTCCACACCTTCGGTGGTCCCGCGAGGATCTCCTCGGGAATCACACCCGTCGCCGAGCCGATCCACCACACCGCAACGAGCAGGGCGGGCACGAGAAAGCGCAGCGGAATCGACACCCACCGGGGCCGGCGACGGCCGGCCCGGTATCGCGGCGCCTCCAGGTCGGGTTCCCCGAGGCGCTGCCCGGGGCCGCCCTTCGCGCGCGGCGTCGTCACGGTGGCCATCTCATCTCCCCGTGGTCGGTGCGGGCGGCGGGTTTCCGGCGGCGGCGAGTTTTTGCTCGAGCGGATAGAAGACGTCCGCCGCGGTGAGGGCCCGGGTGATGACACCGTTCTTGTGGAACAGATCCGCCACTCCCTGCAGGTCGGCCGCGTCCTCGGCGGTCGGGTAGTGCGGTACCGACGCCCGGCGCCCGAGGTCGATCGCGCGCTGGAGCCGGTCACCGGACAGCGCTCGCGGCCCGGCCTTCTCGAACACGTTCTCGAAGTCCGCGGGGTCGACCCGCTGACGCTCGATCAGGTGCTGCAGCGTCTCCAGATACTTCGCGGCGACGTCGGGCCGCTCTTCGAGCACCTCGGTGCGGAACGCGACGATCGTGTTGTCCGTCGAGCCGACGGTGGCCTCGGTCGCGATCTCGACGGCCCCGCGGGACTTGGCTTCCGCGTACGGATCGTTGAACGATGCCCATGCGTCGACCTGCCCGGTGGAGAAGGCGGAGGCGGCGTCCGATATCTGCAGCGGAACCCGCTCGACCCGGTCGGCCGGAATCCCGGCCTGTTCCAGCGCCTTCAGCGTGATGTACTCGCCCTTACCGGCCGGATTGACGGCGATCCGCTTGCCGACGAGGTCCTTGACCTCCCGGATACCCGAGTCCGGCGAGGCGATGATGCCGGCCTGATCCTGATCCACCGGGTCGGCGACGGCGATGATCCGAACCCCGACATCCTTCGACAGCGCTCCGACCACCGGGCTGTAGGCGCCACCGGAGACGTCGAGTTCACCGGCGTTGAACAACTTGAGGTTTGCGCTGAACGAAGGCGGCGCATTGACCCACTCGACCTTCGCGCCCAGCGGAGCGAGCGCTTCGTCGAAAGTACCGTCTCGCTTGGCAACTGCGAGCGGGCCGGAGTTGCCTTCGTCGGTGACTTTGAGGACGAAGGTGGGCCCGCCGCCCGCTGCGGATTCGTCCGCGCCTTCTCCGCCGGAGCCGCACGCGGCGGCAACCAACGCAACGACGGGGAGGATCGCGAGGGCGGCGCGCACTCGAGGTAGTCGGCGGTGGGGACGCATCGGTGTCGGCTCCTGATCGAGGGATTACGGGTGATTAAGGAAGTTAGGCGGCATCCATGAAGGTGCCCACCCTTACCTTTCCTTTGACCGGAAAGCTTGACGCGAGAGCGGGATGTGTGTTTGTTCGCCACAGGAGGCAGAAGGAGCGAAATTCCCCAGATAGAGGTCGTAGCGGAAAGTCTCGGTAGGACACCCGAACGAACCCAGGCTTTCCATAATACGGAAAACCTGATGACCGAACCCACCACGTCCCGTGCTAGCGTCGGCACGTGGAGCCCACTTCCTCAGCCCATGGTCAACTCCAGTCCGTGACGCGCGCGCTGTCCGTTCTCGCCTGCTTCCGCAACGGCGAAGATCTCGGGGTCTCCGCGATCGCCCGGCAGCTGGACCTGCCGGTGAGCACTACTCACCGCCTGCTCTCCGCCCTCGTCGAGGCAGGCTTCCTGGACAAGGTGGACTCGCCCAGCCGGTACCGGCTGGGAACCGCGCTGGCCGAATACGGTCAGCTCGCCTATCGACAACACCGCATCCACCTCGCCGAACCACACCTCGAAGAGCTGGCGACGATCACGGGCGCAAAAGCTTCCATCGCGACACGGCACGGCAACGATGCCGTTCTCCTGGGAACCAGCAGCTGGCGCGAAGCGGATGGGCACGAACTGCAGGGCCTCCGGCTTCCCCTGCATGCGAGCGCACTCGGAAAAGCACTCTTGGCCTGGGCGCAGACCAGCGCGGCGGAATTGACCAGGTTGCCGTACGACAGTGGCACCGCGCGTTCGATTTCCGGGCCGGTGGAGCTCGGCAAGGAACTCGCCCATACCCGGGAACGTGGTTACGCGTTCAACGACGAAGAGCTCGTGCACGGATTCCGGACCATCGGCGTACCGATCGGTGACGAGTCGGGACAGGTCCGGTTCGCCCTCGGCCTGCGCGGACCTATCGAGCTGATGATCGATGAACGGGTTCCGTTCTTCGTCGACCTCGCGAAGGTCACCGCCCGCAAGATCGCGGACCTCCTCCGATGAGCACCTGATCTTCCCGACCTGCGGATATGACGGCTGTTCTCATCCCGGCTCGTCCACCGGCCGACCGACCTCGCCGAGCGGGCCCACCGGACCGTCGAACTCTGCCGTACCCATCGGGCGATCGATGGCGGTCAGATCAGATTCCAGTAGTACCCCGGGGTACTGAGCGGAGTTTCGGTGTTCTGCAGCACCAACGCTATGCCGTTGTCGCGCAGATACATCTGATGGTTGGAGCGTGGAGCGAACGCCCAGTTCGGCGGATCGATGGTACCGCCGGCGATCCAGTCGGCCCGAGGGTCGTCACAGGAGCCGACGACGACCACACCCGGGTTGGTGGACGTGTCGCCGATCAGGCATTTACCGAAATGATCGGTGAGTTCGAGACGCAGATAGCTCTCGTCGGTCAGAAGTCTGGTGAAGACGTGCGATTCATCGGAGCGACAGGTGGAGCCGTCTACGGCATCCCCGCGACCTGCGGCAACTTCGTTGTAGTAGATACATGCGGGACGTTCCGGGTCACCCCGCTGCATGAAGCTGAACTCTTGCGGCATCCCGGCGGCCCCGGCGTTCGGCGCGGCGGGATCGGCACCGGCTGGCGACGATGTCGCACACAACATCGCGAGCGCGGCGGCGACGAGCGCGGTCTTTTTCCTCTGCACAGCTGCTCCTCGAGCGAATTCGAGACAAAGCGAATGCAGCTCGGCGCTGCCGAGAATCGCACGGCCGCATCGGCATTGGGCCCCGCAACACTACCAATGAACTCTGTTCCGCGGGCTCGTCTACGACGACTCCGCGGCACGGCCGCAGATGTGCGGTGTCCTCACCGGTTGCGAGAATCCAGCAGCCCTTCGATTCCGAGCAGGAACGTCTCACAGATGGGGGCCGGGTCGGTGAGGCAACCGGCCGCCATCGCGCCGTCGCGCAGCATCACGAAGTGGCGGGCGGCAGGTCCCGGATCGATATCGTCGACATCAGCGAGGATCTCGGTGATCGTGGCCAGAAACCACTGCCGGTGCGCGAGCACGGTCCGATGGACCGGATGGTCGGGGTCGGGATACTCGGCCGCCGCATTGAGGAACGCGCATCCTCGAAAACCCGGACCCCGGATGCTGTCGGCGATGGCCCGCCCGACGGCTCGAACAACGTCGACGGCAGCAGCGCTCCCGCTGCGCGCGGTGTCGACCTGCGCGCGGATCGCCTCATCGGCCTGCACCAGGTAGGCGACCACAAGGTCGTCCTTGCCCGGAAAATGCCGGTACAGGGTCGCCCGTGTCACCTGGGCGGCGGCAAGGATGCGCTCGACGCCGACGGCATGAAGCCCTTCGGCGTAGAACAGTCCACTCGCCGTGTCGAGCAGTCGTGTGCGTGCTTCCGACACCCGGCTTCCTCCGATCTCTCGGGTTCCTGCTCCGAGGTTAGCAGAAAGAACGATCGGTCTTGACAAATGCGGTCGGCGCCCATCAGACTCCAGGTATACCGATCGTTCTTTCTCCCTGAGTCTCGTAACCCGACCGCCTCGATCATCGAAGGAGAGCATGATGTCCAGCTCGATCGACACCGGTGTAGCCGGCACCGTCGCGGATACCACCGGCAGCACCACGGAGCTGCGGAACCTGTACTACGCCCGCTTCGGATTCGCCGTCGTCTGGGCACTTCTGCTGATGCTGACCGGAGCGACGCTCACCCCGGTCAGCATTTCCCTACTGGTGATCTATCCATTGTTCGACGTGGCCGCGGCCGTGATCGACTTCCGCACCTCGGGCGCCGCACGTCCACGGGCGCCGCTGTATCTCAACATGGCATTGAGCCTGCTCACCGCAGTCGGGTTGGCGGTGGCCGTCAGTTCCGGCATTCCCGATGTCCTCCGGGTGTGGGGCGTCTGGGCGATCACCGCGGGCATTGTGCAGTTGATCGTCGCAATCCTGCGCTATCGGCTCGGTGGCCAGTGGGCGATGATTCTCAGCGGCGCGATCTCCACTTTCGCCGGCGCTGGGTTCATCGCGGGCGCCGGTGCACCGAACGCGGCGCTCACCACGGTGGCCGGCTACGCGACGCTGGGCGGCATCTTCTTCCTGATCTCGGCGATCCGTCTGCATCTCCGGGCGGCACAGACGCAGTGAGATTGCCACCGGCGTCATCCTCGACGAGAGCTGAATGATCGCCGTCCCGCACGCACCCAACCCCCGAAGGAGAACACCGTCATGTCCGATTCCGTCTACACCGCCATCGCGACCTCGACCGGGGACGGCCGCGCCGGAGGCCGAGCCGCCAGCAACGACGGCCTGATCGACGTCACCCTCGCCATCCCGCGTGAAATGGGCGGACCGGGTGGCGCGACGAACCCCGAGCAGCTCTTCGCCGCCGGCTGGGCCTCCTGCTTCCACTCGGCCCTGAAGGCAGTCGCGGCCGGCCAGAAGATCAGTTTCACCGAATCGGCCGTCGTCGCCGAGATCGGTGTGCACCGCACCGGGCAGGGCGGTTTCAGCCTCTCCGCCGCGCTGCACGTGGAATTGGGCGGCATCGACCAGGACAGCGCCGACTCGCTCGTCACGGCCGCACACGCGGTGTGCCCCTACTCCAACGCCACTCGCGGCAACATCCCCGTCTCCGTCGACGTCACCGTCGCCTGAACCGTTCCACCAGTGGAGGTCGACGCCCTCGGAATACCGTCGACATCCCGCCGGTCCGTCCCAGGACCCGCCTGATCGAGTCCACGGCCCGGCAGTCCGATAACCCACCGCACCATCAGGGTTGTCCGACTGCCGGGCCGAGCCTTCGACCTCGCGGTCTACTTCGCCATCAGGTCTCGAGAACGACAGGCAGCCCACGCAAGCCGTGCAGCGCGCGGGATGGCAGGAGGGCAGCCTTTCCCGCGATGTGGGCGTTCGGAAACCTTTCGAAGAAACGCTGGACGGCGATAGCGGCTTCCGCACGGGCCAGCGCAGCGCCGATACAGAAGTGGATCCCGGCACCGAAGGTGAGGTGGCGATGAGGTTCCCGGCGTCGGGGATCGAATACGTGTGGGTCGGTGAAGATTTCCGGGTCGCGGTTCGCGGCAGCGAGCAGCAGCACGATCGGCGTTCTCGCGGTGACGACCCGACCGGCCAGCCGAGTATCGGTCGCGGCGACCCGGACGACGTACTGAACGGGGGTGTCGTAGCGCAGGGATTCTTCGATCACCGCCGAGTAGTCGCCGTCGGCCGGCCGGAGGTGGGGCTGCCGCAGCAGCGTGTGCAGGGTGTTTCCGAGAAGGTGGGTGGTGGTACCGAAACCGCCGACCAGCAGCATGCTGCACGTGGCGATGGCCTCGCGCAGGGTCAACCGGGCCGGGCATTGCCGCGCCAAACCGGCTGTGAGCCCGGCGCCCTGCGGGTCGACGTCGTTCAGGCGATCTCGGAAATACGACGTCATCTCGGTGACGAGATCGCGGGAACGCTGTCGCTCCTGTGCTGTCCGGGCGCCGTCCAGCAATGAGGCGAGCACGTGTCCCCACGCGGCGAAGCGCGGGGAGTCCGACTGCGGCAGGCCCAGAATGTGCGAGATCATCGCCGTGGGTACAGCTTCGGCATAGCTCGTGATCAGGTCGATGACCTGGCCACGTGGGAGCTCGTTCAGGCGATCCTCGACGATCTTTTCGATCCGGGGCCCGAGGTCGGCGAGTTCGCGCCGGTGGAACGTGGGAGCGACGAGGGATCGCAGCTCCGTGTGCCGGGGTGGTTGCAGCTTCAGAAAGGAGTCGTCGACGGGATGGACGAGTGTGACGTCGCCGGTCTCGTTGCGGCGGCGGGCCGACGCCCCGATGGGCGCCGGACCGAAGTCGCTGCTGGTGAGCACCTGGTGGCTCAGGGTGTGGGAGGCAGTGAACAGCAGGCCGCGGCGGCTGGCTGCCAGCACCCCTCGAGCGCGGACCTTCTCGTACTGCCGATGCCGGTCGGCCCCGGGCGGCGCCCAGAGGATCCGCGCGCCCGGGTCGCCACGAAGGACATCAGAGAAGAGCCGCGCCTTCTCCAGAGACATCGCGGCCATGGCCGGGCGCCGACCGAGGCTAGGCACCGACCGCCGATTCGGCGGGCGCCTGCCGGGCGGGATGGTAGCTGGACCAGTAGTACTGGCGATAGAAGTTCTCGGCCAACGTCACCCAGGTGTCCAGCTGGTCGCGATCGCCCAGGAAACGATGCAGATTGACCAGCAACCAGCTCCATACCGCCTGACTGTCCCGGCAGTTGTCGCAGTCTCCGGTGGTAGCGCAGTACTGAACGCTGTGATCGGTCCGGTACGCGTTGAAGCGGCCGACGATCGGATGCCCTTCGGTCAGGCGCTGGGCATGCGCCGGGTGATCGTTGCTGATGCTGGGGCAGGTCTCCGCGCCGAAGGTACCCCAATGCGTGCGGCCGGTGACCAGCGTGCGGAAGTAATAGGGGTGCCCGATGACGGTATCGGGATAGTTCTCGCGCATACGGCTCATCTCCGCGATTGCCCGTTCTTCGTTGCGAAGTCGCGCAGTGGGATCGGTGCCGTTGTCGCTGTAGTAGCCGAAGTTGATCTGGTTGCCGTTGCCGGCGATGGCCTCGACGGTTCGTTCGAGGTACGGCATTCCGGCCTCGCTGAGCGTGTAGACCCAGGTGGCCCGCGGGTCGTCGGCATAGGTGCGCAGCGCCTTATCGAACAGACCGCCGATCCGCCGGCCGTTGGGTCCGTGACCACGCAACTCGTCGTCGACCGGTCCGCCTCCCCACAACGACACCGCAATGGCGAGATCTTCCAGCCCGTCATAGGGAATGGGCCGCGTCCCGTTGGTCACCACCGTGACATTGCGAATCGTCTCCGCGAACACGCGGACTCGATCCAGGACCAGCGCTGGTTCACCGCCGATCAGCAGTGTGCTGGTGATCTTCTTGGTATCGCGCAGGTCTTCGGCGAACGCCCGGATCGTGTCCAGATCACGAATCTCGACGCTCTGCTTGTCCATATCGTGCTCGAAGAACCAGCACCCCTTGCACCGCAGATTACACGCGTCGGTAACCCAGACCTCCACCGTTCGAATGCCCCGGGCTACTTCGTTCACCCGCATCAAACGTGCGGCCAGCGCCGGATCCTCTTGCGCGAGTTCTATTGCTCGGGTTAAAATGCGTTCCTTGCTTGGCCTGACGTCCAGAAAAACAGGTTGAGCCATGACATCCTCCTCGGTGCGATGCGACAGAGTTGCGCGCTGCTAGATGTCACCGGCGAATCGAGCATGCCGAGAACCGGACATGTCTACCGATGCGTTGCCGAATCAGCGGATCGGCGGGTGAGTGGTGAGAATGCGGATACGGAGCGGTCGTATGGTAATGGCCTCGTTAGCGCTACGAACAATTCTAGGATAGACCCGCCCACGGCGCGATCTTCCTGCGTCAGACCGGACGCATTTTCCGATCGATCCGGACCTTGCCGGATTTGTTCCGGCACAACGTCATTCGATGCGGATAATCTACACAGCCCTACGGTGGGCGCGGCGGCTCAGCGTGCTCGCGATATCCCGAATCACCCACGCTGCAGCCGCATCTGGCTACCTCACCGCGACATCGACATCAGAGACCGAGTGGCGGAGAGGGCGGGAACATCACCGGCATCGCCGAGAGTGCGCGATGGAAAGGCCCTGGCCGCCAATGCAGTTGCTCGATCGGACAGGCAAGCCGCATTTCGGGGAGCGCGTCGAGCAACTGATCGATCGCATTCTGGGCGACCATATAGGCAATCGACTTGGCGGGGCAGGCATGCGGGCCGGCACCCCAGGCCAGATGCGCGTTGTTGTCGGTGTACTGACCCGAGTGGATCGCCGGATCGTTGTTGCAGGCCGACATGCCAATGATCACCGGCTGGTCGGCGGGCAACCAGACGCCGTCGAGCATGATCGGCTGCCTCGGGTAGCTCAGGCAGTAGTTCGCCATCGGCGGATCGGTGTACAGCAGCTCGTTGAGCGCATCCCGCGTCGTCGGCGCCGCACCGGGTGACGATGTGCCGGTGAACCGGGGGTCGGTGATCATGAGCAGCAGGGTGTTCACCGTCAGATTCGTCAGCGGCTCGATCCCCGCCCCGTAGAGCACGGCCAACTGGTGCACCATCTCCGAGTCCTGGAGCTGCGCCGGATGGGCCAGCAGACGAGAGGTGATGTCGCGGCCGGGTTCGGCTCGTTTGAGCGCGACCAGCTCCAAGAGTGCTTCGTTGATCCTGGCGTCCGCGTCGGTGGCTGCCGCGCCGCCTTCGAACATGGCGGCCATGCCGGCAGCGATGTGCTGCCCGAGATCCGGGGGGCAACCCAGCATGGCGTTGAGCACCTGGAAGGTCAGCGGGAAGGCGTACTGGCCGATGATTTCGGCTTCACCGTCCAGGCAGAAGTCGTTGATCAGTGGGGCGGCAACCGTTTCCACAGTCTGGTGCATGGAGAACAGATCGACCCCGTCGAGGGCAGCCGTGATCGCCTGCCGGTACCGGGCATGTTCCCGTCCGGTACTGCGCATCACATTGGGTCGCCATCCCATCATCGGCATGAGCGGGTGGTCGGCCGGAACGGTCTTCTCCCACGAACGCGCATCGGCCGGAAAGTGTTCGGGGTCATTGAAGATCCGAATCGCGGTGTGATACCCGATCACCAAGGTGGCCGGAATCCCAGGGGCCAGCTCCACCGGCGCGAGAGCTGGGTGCCGACGACGCATCTGAGCGAAGACACGATGCGGATCGGCGGCATATTCCTCGGTGTACAGAGCATCACGAAGGGGAGCGCCGGTCCGGCCGGGCGCGGAGTACGGGCATCCGGCGGTATCGGTTTCGGACGACGGGAGGGACTTGGTCAATGCCGGGGACTCCAATGAAAGCAACAGCGATATTTCCGAGATGTTGTCCGATTTGGGACATCTTCTGTGCCGGAACAGTATTGGTGTAACGGACCGGCCGCAAGCGAGAGAGGAGTGCGATCGACCACTGTGGACCGCACCGCCGGGCGGCTGGTGGAAAAGACTCCCGCCAGAAGCGCAGGCCGGGGCCGGTGCGGAACAGTGCGATTCCAATTTCACTTTTCTGCAAGAGATTTCGTGATCCCGGGAACCGCGACGACGGAGAGGTACGCCGTCCCGCCGCCGGTACGAACGGTTTCACCGCGGTGGCCGAAATCGTAATCCCTTGATCACGTTTTTGTATGTCACATTTCCGCCAAAATAGCAGCGGGAGTTTCGGACCGCTTCCCTCGCGCGCCGACATGGCGAGCGGAAGTGCCTCAGGAGCGATCAACCTACTCCCCCACTTCGGGTAGCGATCACCGCCGCGGAACAATCCACCCATGACGTCGGCGACCGCCTCCTCCCTAGATCAGGGAACGCAGACCCGACGATGACCGACAGGGCGGCGACAGCCCCTGGAACGCACGGGTCCCGCGGCTGCTGACTGTCCGGTTCCGAAAGTCCAGAAATTCCCGCGCCGTGACTGTCGAGAACGTTCGGGCGGCTCCGTCCCAGGGATGTGAACGGCAGCTACGAAACGACCCCGGCAACACGTCGAGTGTCAGCGTGCCTGTACCGATCGACCCCGGCCAGAATGGGCCGTACCGAACCCAAGGAGCACATCATGACGATCCACCGGATGGATCACGCAGGCATTGTGGTCGAGGACCTCGCGGCCGCTGTCGCGTTCTTCGTCGAACTGGGCCTGGAACTGGAGGGCGAAGCAACAGTCGGTGGCCAATGGGCCGACGACCTCCTCGGACTGGACGGCGTCCGCGCGGATATCGCCGTCGTACGGACTCCGGACGGCCATGTCCGGGTCGAGCTCTCGACCTTCCACTCGCCGACGACCACCAACACTGCGCCGAAGGCGCCGGTGAATACCCCGGGCATCCTTCGCCTGACGTTCGTCGTCGACGACGTCGACGACGTCCTCGACCGCCTGCGCGCCCACGGCGCCGAACTCGTGGGCACGGTAGCCCGGTACGAAGACATCTACCGGTACTGCTACGTCCGCGGACCCGACGGCATCATCATCGGCCTGGTCGAGGAACTCCAGTGAACGACACTGCTCGCCGCAAAGCTCCCGATCGAGCAACGACAGCGACTCGACCAGCCCGAATATCAACTGGCCGAGCTGATTTCCGCCGTTGATCAGACGGGAACATACCGCTGATCGAGCGGCTTCTGCCGGTCACGATCGGTGGTGGCCGGGCTGGGTGTTCACTCGTCGAGCCGCACGAGGCCTTCGCGGTTCAGGTCGTCGCGTTTCCCGAGGGGCGTTGATGCCGCCGGCGGCGAACTACCCGGCCCGTTTCGCACCGGCATTGCGAACTTCGGCATCGGGGGACTGCCCCGAGTCCGGTCGACTCAGTACAGTCAACGGCCCTTCGCCGCCCGGTTGGTCGCCGCCCGGCGTTCGGCCTCCTTGGCCTGGACCCGTTCGTCCTCGGCGCGCACGGCGGCATAGTTTTCGCGTTCGCGGATGAGCCACTCCGGCGTATCCGCGAGGAAAGCGGCGACCTCGTCGACGGTGAGCGCGTCGGACACTCCGGCTCGGGCCAGGCCACTGTTGGAGACGCCGAGCTTGCGGGCCACGACGTCGCGCGGGAACGGTCCGGTGCGGTGCAGCTCGGTGAGCCACTGCGGCGGGTTCGTGCGGAGCTCGTCCAGCTCGGTTCGGGAAATCGGGTTGTTCCGGAACTCTTCGGGAGCCGCCGGCAGATAGATGCCGAGCTTGTTCGCCGCCGTCAGCGGCTTCATCATCTGCGGTTTCTTGTCCGGGCTCACTGGAACAGCGTAACGGGCCGCCGGGCCGGTCCGGACTCCGCGGTGCCATACGCTTGCTCGTATGAGCCGGTTCCCCTCGATCGATGTGCAGCGCCTGCGCTGGTTTGCCGCAGTCGCGGAGGAGCTGCACTTCGCACGCGCCGCGAAGGCATTGCACATCTCCCGCCAGAAGCTCAGCCACACGGTCATCGACCTGGAGACCGAGCTCGGCACGAAGCTGTTCGTGCCGGGAGCGCAGCCGACCCAGCTGACCGACGCGGGACAGGAGTTGCTGCGGGAGGCACGCGACATCATTGCGCGGACCGAGAACGAGGCAGGCACCGCGGCGGGCGCTGCCCCCGCCGCGCTGCGGGTCGGGTTCGTGCCCGGCGTCACCGTCACCAAGTGGGAGCGGATCTGGGGCCAGCGGTTCCCGGATATCCCGCTCGAGCTGGTCGCCGTCGCCCAAGCCGACCAGGAGTCGGCGCTGCGCGAGGGCCGGGTCGACATGTGTTTCGTCCGCCTGCCGATCGACCGCGACGGCATGAACGCGATCCCGCTCTACCGTGAGCTGCCCGTCGTGGTGGTACCCAAGGACCACGAGATCTCACTGTTCAACGAGGTCAGCTTGGCCGATCTCGCGGACGAGCGCCTTCAGGACACCGCCGATATCGACACCGTGGAAGCCGCCATCGAACTCGTCGCCGCCGGAGTCGGCGTCGCCATCGTGCCTCATTCGATCGCCCGCCTGCACCACCGGCGCGACCTCGTCTACCGCACGGTGACCGACACCGACGACACCGAAGTCGCCCTGGCCTGGCCGCCGACCCAGACCACCGCCTCGGCTGAGGAGTTCATCGGCGTAGTGCGCGGCCGCTCGGAGAACAGCTCCCGATCCCCCGCCGGAAAGGGCGCCGAACCGGAACCGCGAAAGCCGCACCCCGCAGAGAAGCGACCGCGCCCCGCGCGGAAACCGATCGCCGCCAAGAAGAAGCCGGCACGGGGCCGCAAACGCTAGAGGGTCCCCCGTGCCGAATCCGGATGCTCAGCGTGCGGTGGTGGGTCCGGCTGGTGTCTGCGCGCGGCGTAGCAGGGTCGGGTCGTGCGCGTTGACCAGGAGCAGGTGAGGCGATGCCCAGTGCACCGATCATGACCGCGGCCCGGAATCCGAGATGCGCGGACAGACGCGCGGCACTCAGGCTGCCGACACTGGAACCGACACAATCGCGGACAACAGCATTCCGGGGCAGGCCGTGACCTTTCAAGAAGTCAAGGCGCCGACGGCGCACGGCACAAGTCGCGCACCCAGAGGTGGTGACAGCCGCACTAGGGTCGGTCGGGGAGTTCGTCCAGTGCGACAGATCGACGTTTCGCGGCACGAATCACCAGTACGGCAGCGGCGACGGTGATCAGCGCCGGCACGGCGAACATACCGAGAGTCACGGCGTCGGGGTCGACCAGAGACTGTCCCCGACGGGCCTGCCAGGCAGTGGCGACCAGCAGTCCGGAATAGCCGAATGCTGCGATTGTCACCAGCTGCGCACGCGTACTCGTGTGCATCCACCGAAAACGAACAGCGAGCGCAACGAGGAGAGCGGCTATCAGCAGCAGCGCGTGGATGCCGTGCATGCCGATGAAATGGGGAACTCGGAGATCACCTCCAGTGGTGCTCCAGTTCGTGAACGGCATTCCGGTGCCGTCGGGGTCTCCGATCCCGTGTCCCCCGAGTAACCGGACTTCCGCGCCCGCGGCATTACGGGCTGTGCGCTCGGGGGCATCGACACCGATGCCCAACCACAGGGGAATCGTAGTGCCGATCGTGGATATCACGATTCCCGTGCGCATCGCCCTCGACAGCGCCTTATCGCAAGTGCGCTGTATCAGCACGACGATCGCGATAGCCAGATTCGAGAAGAAGATCGCCGGTACACCGTTCTGAAACAACGTGACGAGCACCCGGTTCAGCGGATCGGGATCACCGATATTGAAATGACTGAAAGAGCCACGTCCGGCGATGATCGCGATGAGCCCGACCTCGATTGCCGCGAAGAGCGCGAACACCGAGCCCATCCACCAGCCCACTCGCGCAGCCTTGACCAGATTCGTCAGCAACCATGCCAGGGTCACGGTGTAGAGACCGAAAGCGACACTGAATTTCAGCGGCTTCGTCCAGATCGATTCACCGAGCAGTACGCGGTCGTCGACGATCATGCCGATCCCCGACAAGATCATGAGCCCCGCCAGCATGATCGAACTCAGTACCAGCGGGCGGTGCCAATTACGCCAAATAGCTCGAGCCGTCCCGAGTCGCATGGCCGGCGCGCTCACGTCGCGGGCGAGCCGAGCGGCTCATTGATCACCATGAAGTACTGGATCGCCGCGGCTACCGCGATGGGGGCGGTGACGAACAACTGGCCGGCCACGGCGACCGGCAGGGCCCTCGGCTGATAGACAGCCTGTCGCGGGTCCAGGCGCGGGGTGAGCGTGGCGGTACGGTCGTGGATCATGGCTATCTTGTCGATCCTCATCGGCGATCAGCCGACCCTGGGAGTAGCGCGCATGCTGACATAGACACACGGGGTGCCGTCGGCCAGCGACCCGAAGACGACAGGTGTGTAATCCTCGCCGGAGGGGCCGCCCGTAGCAGCGAAAACCGACGGAGACACTGCGGTCAGATCTGTTTCGATGGGTGGCGAGAAATGCTTCATCCCATCGATGAACTCGTAACGGATTCGCGCATGGCCGTCCCGTTCGCTGACGGTGATCTCGACGCCACCACGGCGGTACGTACCCACCAGAGCCGCCATATCCACCGCAGGCGGGCTCGCGGGAGGCGCAAACGGCGGCGGCATCCGCACCCCGGCGGTCTCGGCCAGGAGTTCGCCCACCAGATCGGCGTACAGCTTGCCGAATTCACCACCGTTGCACAACAGTACAACCACCACACCGGCGCTCGGGACGACCCGCAAGTAGGAGTGCTGGGTGACGGCACTGCCGTCGTGACCGAAACCGGTAACGCCGTCCCAATCGTAAAGAGCCGGCCCCAGACCCCAGCTGTCGGCAGACATCGTCCATTTGTCCGGGCTTGCGACCTGCGGCCGTTGCATGGCGGCCACCGCTTCCTCCGACAACAGGCGGACACCATCGGGTCCGACACCACCGTCCAGCAGCATGGTCGCCAGCCTGGCTACATCTCCCGCAGAGGTGATGACGCGGCCGTAGGGCCCTGCCGAGCGGGGCATCACATCCCACACCGGCGCCGGTTCGGGATCACTACCGGCGGTATGGCCCATGGCGACTCGGAAGCGCAGGGCTTGTTCCGGCAGAGTCATGGAGTGCCCGAGCCCGAGCGGCTGAAAGACCATCTCGTCGAGAGCCTGGTCCCAGGTCATTCCGGTAAGCATTTCGACGATGCGCCCGAGAACGACGTAACCCAGGCTTCCGTAGGAATAGCAGGTGCCGGGCTTGCAGTCCAGCGGCACGCTGCGGGCGGCTTCGACATACCGGGCGAGACAATCGTCACCGCGACCCGAATCGTAGTTGAAATCGTTGGTGACGCCACCGGTATGACTGAGCAGGTGACGAACGGTGATCCGCCGAGTCGCTTCCGGGTCGGGGGTGGCGAATTCGGGTAGTACATCCACCACTGGGGCGTCGAGCCCCAGTTTTCCGGCATCGACCAGCTGCATGATCAGAACCGCCGTGTAGATCTTCGCAGTCGAACCGGAAAGAAATACCGAATCCGGCGTGACCTCCACACCTGTCGCCGTGTTCAGCACTCCGCTGGCCAGTTCGTGCAGGGTGCCGTCGGCCAGCACGGCCAGAGAGGCTCCGGGCACGTGATATTCGGCACGCAGTTCGTCGAGCCGACGCTTCCAGAACTCGGTGGGAAAACTCATGAGATTGATCCTCGATTCGGTGATTGATCTGAGCGACAGGCGACCGATTCCGGGCAGGAGTGATCGCGCACCCGCTGTACGGGCACGTTGGAAGCAATGAAGATATGGGTGGCCTGAGTCCGGCCGTTCCTACGTTGTCGACCTATTCGCCTGATGTCCCGAGTTCGGTACGGCGAGCGCGCCATTCAGCGGCGATGACAGGCATCCGCTCGGCGAGGAAATCGGCAAAGTCCGCGGCCTCGCTCAGACGAGACCGGCGGGTGTCCGGTGCATCTTCGAGTAGTTCGAGTCCGCGCTGGGCGAGCGTGCGCAGGGAGGTGTACTCCTCGGTTTTGTCCAGAAGCCGAACCCAGATCGCCGGATCGAGTTCTACTCGGTCGACTCGTTCCCCGGCTGCCCGGGTGCGCTGAATCCACCCCCAACCCTCGAGTTGCGCAACGGCACCGGCAATAGCACTACGGCTGGCGCGTAGCCCCTGACCGACCTCGGCGATGGTTTGCTGCGCCGGATCGCAGACCAGCAACCACCCGACTACCCGGCCGGTAACCGGCGGCAGGCCGTTCTGACGCGCGAAGTGCCGGCCTACCGCGTCGGCGAAGCCCTGTTCCACATCGTCTGAGCTCATAAGACGAACAATACACACAGATAGCTGAGATGTCAGATATTCCTGTCATTTGAGTCGGTGGGCGGTCCACTCGGGTCGGCAAGACGATCCACCAGCGCTTCGACCGCGGCCGGTCGGCACTCATCGCACAGGACAACATCCGCAGAACCATCCTGCGCGAACCGGACACCCCCGGCGCGTTCAACATCGAAATGATCGATGGACCCATGCCACAACAACGGCACGGATACTGCGCGAACTACGCATTCCTACGTCCGGACCCAACCCACCACACAAGAAGCTCGACCGAAATAAAGAACCTCATCGCCCGCCTCCTGTGCGGCCACAGAACGCCGCGCAAACCCGCCGACCGGATTCGAGCAAAAGCACACAAGATCACAGGCCACGTACCCGGGACCGCCCGTGCCCGATTGCGCCGGGATATCGGAGTGCGTCCGGATATCGTCGAGCAGTTTCAGCAGATCCGCCGCGGCCCGGGACAGACGACGGTTACCGCACGATGCTGGATTTGCGGCATTTGGCGTATTTGCGATGCTTTCTGAATACTGCGCGCTGCGAGGCCCTATTCCGTCAAGTGTGCAATGGGATACTTTTCCTTATGCTGTCTACCGGGTCCGGCGATGCAGGGCACGGGCCGGACTGCCGGCCCGCCACCTTCGCCGCAAAAGACGAATTGGAGGCCCGGTGGAAAACCGAGCGGAAACCGTGACGCGCCGTCTGCGCCGGCGAGTGCGAGAAACACTGGATCGGGTGGGACCGCAGCACTCCGAGCAGCAGGTGATTGCGGAGGCGGCAGCATACTGGGGTGATCCGGACCAGCGAGCCTGGGAGAACAATTCCCATTGGTCCGATGGGATTCCCGGCCAGTGGGAAGAGGTCGGCGCCGCACACTTGGCGTTGTTCGACAAGCTGGCGCGCGTCCTCGACCGGACTCCGTCGATGTCGACCGTGGTGGAGTGGGGCTCGGGCGGCGGCGCGAACGCCGTGGCCTTCGCACCACGGGCCGACCGATTCGTCGCCGTGGATGTCGTGGCTGCCAGCCTGGACGAATGTGCACGTCACACCAAAGCTGTGTGCGAGACGGCCTTCGAGCAGGTGCTGATAGAAGTCGAGAACCCCGAGGCGGCGGTCGAGCGTATCGGGGCCGGATCGTGCGAGCTCTTCCTGTGCCTCTACGTGATGGAAGTGCTCCCCTCGCAGGATTACACGAGGCGTCTCCTGGCCATCGCGCGCGAGCTGCTCGCGCCGTCGGGTGTGATGTTCGTGCAGATCAAGTATCGCGACAGCGATGACCGCACACCCCACAAGCGAAACTACGCGCGGAACCTCGCCTCGCAGAACATCCTTCCGATCGACCAGTTCTGGTGCATTGCCGTCGAATCGGGTTTCGAACCGCAAGTGGTCTCGCTGGTGCCGGAGAACGACCTCGATCGAAACTACGCCTACTTCCTGCTGACGCCCTCGGCGTCCTGAACTTGCGGCGGCCCGGCTATCTGTACGCCGACCCCGACCCCGACCCCGGCCACGAGCACGATTGCCGGCCGCCGACGATCGGAGCCGGCGATCACCGATCGCGCCGAGGAGACAAGCGGCTGCGCAAGCAGGTCGCCGAGTCGGAGCGGTTCAAAATACGTGGTCCGGTTCAACTGGTTGCGGGTCGAAGGCATGGGCGACGGCGAGACTGTCCTCGTAGACGTGGTGGCGGATGATCAGGCCGTTCTCGACAGTGAGATGCAACGCGAAACGGGAACGGTAGGCACGTCGGGTAGCCCGGGCCGTTTGGCGAATCTCACCCAGAACCACTGCATCCGGGCCATCGACCACTATTCGCTCGATCACGGTGCCGACGGCTTCGGGCACGTGGTGACGGCCGATCTCCCGGAAATGCTCGGCCGCGTCGGACCGCGAGGCGCGGCGCCGAATCCACGGAGTCATGGGGCGTCCGTGCTCATACTCCGGCCAATTCAGTTTCCAGTCGCTGACCGGGGCATACAGTTCAGCGATGGAGTCAGGAGCGCCCGCAGCGATTCGGTGAAGCAACTCCTCGACTACAGCGCGTGTATTCGTCCCGAAACCGTTCATGCAGTAGATCCTGGCCCCGACAATCCGTCTGGTCCATTACCTCCGAGGTAATTCGCGCTGTGCTCGCCTGACACCGGTAGACCCCGCTGCCCTCGTCGCCGCTGAGGTCGAAGCCGTCGGCCTGACCTGACCATAGTCCTGACCGATATCGGCCGCGGTGACAGCCAGTCCCCTCTCCCACCTCGTCGGCCGGGCATCGCGGCCGTCTCCGACGACTCCTGTTCCGGCCCCCGAGTGCCGGTCCGTGCGTCCCTGACAACCACTTCACAACAGCGGCACCGGCGAGGCTGCGCCGGAACCGGAACCAGCCGTCGACCTGGTCCGGATCCGGCAGCCCGACATCGGAGTCCGCGCCGAACCCGTCGACCGGAGCGCCCAGCGCGATGCCGTAGTCGCGGCGGGTGCTGGAGGGCCGCGTAACGGGTCAGCGGAGACTGTTGCGGTCCAGCCAGTCGGAGATGGCGGCGGCGAGCAGGTCGGGCTGGTCCTCGGGCGTGTGGTGGCCGGCGACCTCGTCGTATTGTCGAATGTCGAGGGCGGAGATCGTTTTCGCGCACCAGTCGATGACGGCGGGCTCGGTCATCGTGCCGTACGCCGGCGCGAAGTTCACCATGAGTTTCGGTACGTCCGAGCTGGACGCCAGCCACTGGTCGTACTCTTCGGCGCGCGCGACGACGTCACTCGGTGTCGCGTCCAGCGGCATCGAACGCGCCCAGCGCAGCAGCGGAAGCCGACTCTCCCGCGTCGGGTACGGCCGCCGGTAGACCTCCAGGTCGGCGGGGCCGAGTCGGTCCGAGATCGTGCGCAGGCCGTCCTGGACGAACGAGTCGTCCAGGAACATGGACTCGCCGACTCCGATGGTCCGGATGGCCCGCCACAGGTCCCGGCCGGCCTCGGGGAACTCGTCCCAGCTCATCGGCTTGACGATGGTCTCGGTGAACGCGACCCCGCGTACTCGGCCGGGATGGCGGGCCGCGCAGTCGAACGCGAGCGCACCGCCCCAATCGTGTCCGACGAGCACGACCTCGCCGAGCCCGAGCGCGTCGAACCAGGCGTCCAGGTACCGCGCGTGGTCGGCGAACGTGTAGTCGATCGGCGGCTTGCCCGAATCACCCATGCCGATCAGGTCCGGGGCGAGTAGCCGGCCGGGGCCGACGATGGGCAGGATGTTGCGCCACAGGTACGACGAGGTCGGGTTGCCGTGCAGGAACACGATCGGTGCGCCGGTGCCGATTTCGCGGTGGTGCATGGTCGAGTCGAGTACGTGGGTGTCGGGCATGGTCCTTCAGAGGTTGAGGGTGAGGATGCGATCGACCGCGATCTCGATGACGACGCGACCGGCGGGGTCGGGCGGGGCAGCGCGATAGCGTCGGTGGTACCGGCGGGCGGCGCCCGCCACCCGGTCCGGATCGGCGGACAGGGTGGCAGTGCCTTCGAGCGTCACCCAGCGGAAGCCATCCGGCTGGCAGATCGCAACGCGCCCGCCGGTCACCACGTTCCGTGCCTTGCGGGATGTGGCGACTGTCAGAACGCGGGCCGTGCTCGCCGTGTCGTCCCAGGTGAACCGGACCGGTGCGACGTGCGGCGTGCCGTCCGAACGGATCGTGGTGAGGGTCGCGATCCGCGGCTCGGTGAGGAACGCCCGGACCGTGGGTTTCATCGGAAGGCGGCGGCGGTGCGGGTGGCCCAATCGGCGAAGGTGCGCGGGGCGCGACCGAGGACGTGTGCCACGTCGGGGCTGATGCGCTGTTCGGCGGGCAGCGGGTCGCCGAGGATGGCGAGGGTGCCGTCGACGACCGGTTCGGGCATGAATGTGAGCATCTGGGCACGCGCCTCGTCGCGGGTCTGTTCGACGTAGCGCACCGGGGTGCCGAGCGCGGCGCCGATGGCGGCGGCCCTGTCACGTGGGGTGACCAGCTCCGGGCCGGTCAGCTCGTAGGTCCGGCCCGCATGTCCGTCCTCGCGCAGCGTCGCCGCGGCGACCGCGGCGACGTCGGCCGGGTCGACGGTCGGCAGCCCGACGCTGCCGAACGGTGCGGCGGCGGTGCGGTCGGCGCGGATGGACTCGGCCCACGCGAAGGCGTTGGAGTCGAGGCCGCCGGAGCGCAGGATCGTCCAGTCCAGCCCGGAGTCGCGCACCGCGGCTTCGAACGCCGCCGCATGGCCGTACGCCGCCGGCCGGGTGCCGACGCCCTGGGACGACACCAAAACGACTCGCCGGACACCCTTCTCCTTGGCGACACCGAGGATCGCCGCCGGATCATCGCCGGCGACGAGAAGGAACAAGGCGGTGGCCCCCTCGAACGCGGTCCGCAGACCGTCCGGGTCGCCCAGGTCGGCCGACCGGTGCGGTACACCGTCCGGCAGCGGCACGGGGCGGCGGGATACGCCGACTACGTCCTCGCCGGCAGCCGTGAGGATCCGGACCAGCTCGCCGCCGACATTCCCGGTCGCGCCCGTTACCACAATCATCGTTACTCCTCGCATGCAGTTAGTTAGTTGGCTGACTTACTGAGCGGAACGTTAGCCGACCCGCGGTGGTTTGTCTACACTTAGTCAGGTGACTCACTCAACAACGTGGAAGCCGGGCAAGCGGGAACGGCTCACCGCCGCAGCGGCCACTGTCCTGCACGAGCAGGGGGTCGAGAAGACGACGCTCGCCGATATCGCGCGCGCCGCCGACGTACCGATCGGGAACGTCTACTACTACTTCAAGACCAAGGACGAACTGGTCGAGGCCGCCATCGGCACCCACGGCGAGGCGCTGCGCGCACTGCTCGCCGAACTCGACACCCTGGCCACCCCCCGCGCCCGACTGAAGGCGCTCGTCGGCGGCTGGGTCGACCAGCGCGACCTCGCGGCACGGTACGGGTGCCCCACCGGCACGCTGGCCTCGGAGCTGGACAAGCGCGCCGACGGCCTGGACCGCAAACTGGCCGAGCACATGCGCAGCCTGGTCGACTGGGCCGAACGGCAGTTCCGCGAGATGGACCACGGACAGGACGCGCGCGAGCTGGCCGTCGCGCTGGTCGCGGCATACCAGGGGATCTCGTTGCTGACCAACACCTTCCGTGAGCCCGAGCTGATGGCCACCGAGGGCCGCCGCCTGCAACGCTGGATCGACTCCCTCTGACCCGCCCTTGTCGCCCCACACGCGGTACCCGCCCGGCACACCGCGTGCCACGCGTAGCGTCGTCGAGCCGTACCCGGATTCCAATGGCGCACCACAACCCTTGGAATCACTCCGCTAGGGCCGGTCTCTTCAGCCGGTCGAAGAAACCGACCCCGGCTCGGTCGCCAAGGGGTCGATGAGTGCGTCGAGGGCCTGCCGGGCTACCTGGAGCCGGGTGATCGTGTGATCGATCCGAGCATGTTCGCTGCGCAACTGGGCGATCATTCCCGGGCACGGCAAGGGCGCGGGTTTCTCATCGTCGCCGTGTACGCAATGCAGAATCTTGGCGATCACGGCGGTGGACAGGCCCGCAGCGAGTAACGACCGGATATGGGCCACCGTGGTGATGTCCGCCTCGGTGTAGTAGCGGTAGCCGTTGGCGCGACGGGTCGGCCGGAGCAGTCCTCGGTCCTCGTAGTACCGCAGCAGCCGCTCGTTCACTCCGGTCGCATGTGCCAGGGCGCCGATACGCACAGTGGGCCTCCCTCGTCAGGCTTGACCTTCGCACTGATGTGAGACTTTATCCTTCCTTCGTTCATTGCAGAAAACCGAAGGAGTAAGTGATGGCAGGAGTGGTAATCGTGGGCGCCGGGCCGGGAATCGGTCTGGCCGTCGCCCGGCGATTCGCGCGCGAGGGAATGCCGATCGCCGTGGTCGCTCGATCGGATTCCACGCTGAAGACCATCGCCGCCGAACCTCTCGGGGCGCCCACTGCTGCTTTCGCGGCGGACAGCACCGATGAAACGGCACTTCGCGACGCACTCAACTCCGCGAACGAGATGTTCGGGGTGCCGGATGTGGTGGTCTACAACGCGGCGGTCATCCAGCCCGACCTACCGGGGGAATTATCGGTACTCGCGCATCAGGAGGCGTGGGCGGTGAACGTGGTGGGGGCGATCAACACCGCGGCGCTCGTCGCGCCCGCAATGGTGCGACGCGGTAGTGGGTCGTTCATCGTCACCGGCGGCATGCCGGAGCCGAAACCGGAATACGTCAGTCTCTCCCTGGGCAAAGCCGGCCTGCGCGCGCTCGTGACCCTGCTCGACAAGCAGTACGGACCGTCGGGTATCCACGTCGCGACAGTCACCGTCGACGGCCCGGTCGCCCCGGGCACCGCATTCGATCCGGACGACATCGCCGAGCACTACTGGCGTCTGCACACCCAGGCGCCGTACCAGTGGGAGCGTGAAATCATCCACACGGGGCACGGCTTCGGCGGGGTGGCGGATTCCGGCGTCCAGGAGCGCGCGAGCGGGATCGTCGCCGAAGTACTCGGCGCTTGGCAGCAGGCGTTCAACGATCGTGGAACGACGGATATCGCTTCGTTGTTCACCGAGGACGCGCACTTCCAGGGGATCGACCCCGATCTGCGAGTCGGGCCCACCGAGATCTCCGCGTACTACGACAACGTCGCGGACGGTACGACGGTCACCGCGCGAGTAGAGCGTGCCATCCGGCTGGGCGAGGACACGGTGAGCGGTTTCGCGGCGGCCGAATTCACCTCGTCCACAGGCGAGCTCCGTCAGCTCCGCCTGTCTCTGGTCATCCAGCATGTCGAGGACGGCTGGCGAATCCGCCAGTATCATGCGGCACCCGCCCCGGAGCGGCTTCAGCCCTGACCCACTCTTCGGTGGAAGCGGAACGGCCACTGATGCACCGAGCGGGTGAGAAATATCCGGCGGTGGGTCGGGCAACCCGGCGCAGGGATGTCGGGCGGATCGGATGCGGTCGGCTCGGTCGATGTCATGGAAGCCGGATCCCTTCGTCGTCCGGCGGCCGCGGCCCCAACAGCTGCGGCTGACCAGTGGCGGGATGGTCGGTACTTCATCGCGTTGTCGATGTCTGCCTCGGTCAGCTCGAAGCTGTCGAGGTAGGCGTCGCGGCGGGAGGACCGGGCAGGCTCTGTGGTGCGCCAGGTGTAGAGGCAGCGGCCGCACTGAAGCACGACCCACACGCCGGGAACGGGCGAGGTGCAGAGCTTGCCGGATGTTTCGTGGGCACAACGAGGGCATTCACTGGGTGTAGCGGACAGCGGCGCGATCGGTTCGCAACGCATAGCCTTCAGGACATGAACCGTGGCAACTGGTTCCGTGTCCTGTTGTGCCTGACCGTGCTCAGCAGCACCAGCGGATGTATCGGCGCGGTGGACCGCGCGGACTTCGAGGACCGGATTCGTACCCGCGGCGGCGGCTTGGTGAGCGCCCTGCCGCAGGCCGCGATCGCCGCACTGGCCCAGCGCATCGGCGCCGACGACCCGGAGGTGAACGTCATCCTTCTCACGGCACCGAACTCCACCCAGTTCCGGCTCGTCGTGAACAACCAGCCCGCCCAGGTGACCGACTTCCTCGCCGGAAGTGATTTCACCGCCCGCGAACCGACTGTCCGCCTGCGCGTCCGGCCGCCCGGTCTGCCCCGCGTGCTGGACGACTACTCCTTCACCCTCGGCGACCTGAGTGCCCCACGCCCCGCGCGGGTTTCCTCCTTCGACGACCTGGACGGCGAGAACTTCACGATAAGCGAGGTGCCCGGCCTCTCGCGCATCGAAGACATAGCCGCTACCGCCCGCACGCGCAGCGAAATCGCCGACGGTCAGGTCACCGCCATCCTGGTGAGCCGCTTCGGCCGCGATATCCGCATCGTCGCCAACGTGGCCTCCGCCCGCTCCGAGGCGGTCGCCGAATTCGACCGCACCGGCGCCTTCCTCCGAGCCCAGCAGGTCTAGCCGATGCCCCGTGTAGTGACCAGCCTCTGGATCGGCCTCCTCGTCGGCGCGTTCAGCATCGTCGTGCCCGTCGCCATCTGGCCCGGTGAAGCGAAACTCACCGCGCCCCTGTTCTGTTCATCCCCGGCCACCGAACCCATGGTCGTCTCCGACACCTTCCACGACTCCGAAGGCACCTCCACCAACTACACCCTCTATTGCGTAGGAGACCACGGCATTCTCACGAACGAGGGCTTCGCCCTCCCCATGCTGGTGATGCTCACTGCACACATCGTGATCGCGACGACCCTGGCACTGCTCGCCACATCGTTCAACCCCAGAACAAGGCCTGCGCGCGACGGGCCCGATCGAGAGGCCCTTCGATCAGAACCGAATCAGCACGTGAACACCGAAGACCACTTCGAACACTGACCCTCCGGCCGCTGCTCGGCGGCGGGCATGCTTGCGCGGAAGGCTTCGACATCGACGCCGGGCACGGTGGGATCATCGCCGTGGTCGAGAACTTCCTCCTGAAGTCGAAGGCGAGCGGCAGACGGACCGAGCCGGCCCGGACGCTCACCGAGGTCCACTGGAACAGCACGCTGATCAGCGCGAACGCGGTCGAGGAGGTCCGCGGGCCCAAGGCCGGAGGCGATGGCGTCATCGAGGTCGGTGGCGTCGGCCTCGCGGCCTCGCTGATGCCCCACGGGCTCATCGACGAGTCCCAGCTCTTCCTCTCCCCCGTGATACTCGGCGGCGGCACACCGATGTTCCCAGCACTGGACACCCGCATCCGGCTCCGATTGGCCGAGACCAGACACTTCGACACCCTGGTGATGCTGCGCTACCTCGCCGACTGAGGCGAGGTAGCGATCTGCCGACGTTCGGTGACCGGTTTGCCGGGGGACAGCGTCGTTGCACGGAACGCGCCTGTGCAGCTTGCCGATTCGAGCGTGATTCCACGGAAACGAACTGGACTCTAGCAACGCTAGACACAGTAGCGGGCGAATGTTATCTTTGCTCTAGTTCCTAGCATCGCTAGCCCTCTTGATCGCCGGGGCAACCCTGACATCGAGTTCGCCGAGGAGAAATCGACATGACCTTCACCATCAATGAACAGCAGTTCCTCGCGGAGGCCGGGATCGGCCGGCTGGCCACGGTGTCGCCCGACGGCGTTGTGCAGAACAACCCGACCAGCTATCGAGTGAACTCCGACGGCACGATCGACATCGGGGGCATGCGGATGCGTACCAGCCGGAAATACCGCAATGTCGAGGCGGGCAGCCGAGTATCGTTCGTCGTCGACCAGCAGGTCTCGTTGGAGCCCTACGTGATTCGAGGCATCGAGGTACGGGGCACGGCCGAGGCGCTCGATGACGAGGAGCCCCCGTTCCAACCCCAGGAACGCGCGGTTGTCCGAATTCACCCCGAACGGATCATCTCCTGGGGCATCGACGGCGGATCGTTCGACTTCACCGGTCGCAGCGCCGAGTAGTCAGGAATCATGGCCGATCCGCAAGGTCGGCGGTGCCGCTCGCGACATCCGGGCCGGTGGGGTTCGGGCATATCGTATTCGTCCGTCCGCGATCACCACCGCACCGCCCCCGACCGTGCCGATAGCCGGATTTATGCGAGCGTGTACCCGGTGGACGTCGGTGTCCGGCCGAATACCTGCAGCGTAGCGTGACCCACGTGGCGGCAGAAAAGGAATTCGGGCAGGTACTGAGCTCGTCGGAACTCGCCGCGGCGTGCCGGAGCGCGATTCCCGAACTCACGCAGCGGTTGATGGCGGCCATCTTCACCGACAACCCCGAATGGACCGACTACTCAGCGGTGACCCGCACGGATCTGATCGACGGCTGCCAGCGGTTCCTGACGCGAGCCCTGGACTTGTTGGGCGCCGGGACGGAGTGCGCCGACCAAGACGATGTCGCCGCGACCATCGGCAGGCAGCGCGCCGAGCAGGGGGTGCCGCTGGAGGCCATGCTGCGCACGTTCAGGCTGGGTGGACGCATCGTCTGGGAGGCGCTGCTCGACAGGGCCGGTGAGGTGCCGCCGGCCGAATTCAGGGAGACCGGCACGGCGATGTGGGCGGTCATCGACGGGATGTCGTCGGCACTGGTCACCTCGTACCGCGGCACCGAGATGGACCGGGTACGGCGTGACGAACGCCGTCGGCACAGCCTGATCGAGGACATGCTCGCGGGGCAGGGACGAGACTCGCTGTTCGCCTCCCGTGCCGCCCGCGAATTGCACCTGCCCGTCCACGGCGACTACCTGGTGGTAGTAGCCCGGGGGGATTCGCATCCTTTGCATACGGGGTCGGAAACGGCGCTGCATTCGCTCGGAGTCCGCTCGGCCTGGCACGAACGAGCGGACTCCACAGTCGGCCTGGTAGCGCTCGACGGTCGCGCCGCCGAGCCCGTGCTGCAACAGCTTCGGCCGAAGGTGCGTGGCCGGGCGGCCGTCTCCCCCGCGGTCGCCGGAATGGCCGCGATCGGCACCGCTCACGGTTTGGCGGTGCTCGCACTCGACACCCTCCCTGATGACGCTGCGGGGGTATTGATTTCGCTCGACGATCGCTATCCCGAAGCCCTGTTGCTGCGTTCACCCGATCTGACCGAGTTGCTGATCGCTCGCACCCTCGGCCCGGTGCTCGAATTGCCTGCCAAGGAACGGGAGATTCTGTTGCGCACCCTATCCGTCTGGCTGGCCGAGAGCTGCTCCGCCGCCAATGCCGCGCCACGGTTGCACTGCCATCGCAACACGGTGATCAACCGCCTGCAGCGCATCGCCACGCTGCTCGGCCGCCCGCTGGATGGTCAGCGCGCCTACCTGGAGTTCTCCCTCGCGTTGACCGCGCTCGATCTCGGTGCGACGGCCCACGACACAGGACCGACCCGCTAATCGAATTGGGCGGCGCGCCCAATCTGAACCGCATATTCCTGGACATCGAGGTAATTGTCTGTGCATCTGGTGCCCACAAGACTCGAATATACGACCCGCACCCCAACCGGGACCGGTCGACTGTTCGAGGATGAGGAGCACCACAAGTGCCGGATTTCGATCTGCTCGTGGTCGGTGGCGGCCCCGGCGGGTACGTGGCGGCCATCCGCGCCGCCCAACGGGGCCTACGCGTCGGCCTGGTAGAGAAGGAACGCCCGGGTGGTGTGTGCCTGAACTGGGGGTGCATCCCCACCAAGGCCATGCTGCGGTCCGCCGAGGTCCTCCAGACGATTCGTGCCGCAGCCGATTTCGGTGTGCACACCGATGGCGTCCGCGTCGACTTCGCCGCCGTGCGCGCGCGCAAAGACGCCATCGTCGAGGAACTCACCGATGGGGTGGCAGGACTGCTGAAGGCGAACGGGGTCACCGTCATCGAGGGCCACGCGCGGCTCACCGGACCGACCACCGTCGAGTTGTTCGAGGTCGGCGGGTCACCGGTTTTCCCCGGCGGGCCCCGCTATGCCGCCGACGCGGCCGCCGCCCCGACAGGCACGATCAACGCGACCGATGTGCTCATCGCGACCGGCTCGGTCCCGGCGCGGCTACCCGTTCCCGGCGCGGATCTACCCGGCGTCATCACCTCCGACGGCGCATTCGGGTTGACCGAGATCCCCGATCGGCTGGTCGTCATCGGCGGCAGCGCGGTGGGTGCGGAATGGGCGAGCCTGTTCGCGACCTTCGGCAGCGAAGTCACCGTGGTGGAGATGCAAGATCGCCTGGTTCCCTTGGAGGACAAGGAGATCGGCGTCGCACTGGGCCGGTCGTTCAGCAAACGCGGCATCACCGTGCTGACCGGGTCGACCGTTGCGGCCGTCACGCAGGCCGGGGAACGGCTACAGGTGCGCGTCACCGGACCGAAGAAGCGTGACCTCGATGCCGACGTGGTGTTGGTAGGCGTGGGCCGTCGCCCGAACACCAGCCAACTCGGACTGGACGTCGCGGGCATCGAGACGGACGCGCGCGGTTTCATCCGAGTCGACGACCGGCTGCGAACGAACGTCGAGCATGTCTGGGCGATCGGGGATGTCACCGGTCAGGCGCTGCTCGCGCATGTAGCCTCCCATCAGGGCCTGGTCGCGGCCGATGTGATCGCCGGGCACGATGCGCACATCGACTACACCGTGATCCCGGCTGCGACCTTCACCCATCCCGAGATCGCCGGCGTCGGCCTCACCGAAGACGCCGCGCGCGCCGCCGGCCACGACGTGATCACCGCCAAGTTCCCGTTCGCGGCCCTGGGCCGGGCCAAAACCCTCGGCGAAACCGAGGGCTTCGTGAAGATCGTCGCCGGAGCACGGCACCAGGAAGTTCTCGGAGTACACATCATCGGCCCGTCGGCCGGCGATCTCATTGCCGAGGGCGCACTGGCGATTTCGCTGGAAGCGACCCTCGACGAGCTCGCCGACACCATCCACGCCCACCCCACCCTCGGCGAGATCGGCATGGAGGCAGCCCTCACCGGGCTCGGCCTGCCGGTACACGTCGCACCCACCCGGAAGCGTTGAGGAGACCAGGTGACGACCAGCACCACGCCGCACGACACCGGGTCGCCGGCCACCGAACCCGGAGCGATCGACGCCATCGCGACCCGGATCGCCGCAGCGGACCGGGATACCCTGCGCGGCCTGTTCCGAGAAATATTGTTCGTGCGCCGCTTCGAAGAGCGCACCGCGCAGAGCTACCAGCAGGCCAAGATCGGCGGGTACTGCCACCTCAATCTGGGTGAGGAAGCCACCGTTGTGGGCCTGGGCGCGGCGATGCGCCCCACCGACTACCTGTTCACCAATTACCGGGAGCACGGCTATGCCCTGGCCAAGGGCATCGAGCCGGGCCGCGTCATGGCCGAACTCTACGGCCGTTCCACCGGCACCTCGAAGGGCTGGGGCGGTTCGATGCACATGTACGACACCGCGACCCGCTTGCTCGGCGGTTATGCCATCGTCGGCGGCCAGATCCCGCTGGCCGTCGGCGCCGCGCTCGCCATCGACTACCGTGGCGACGACGACGTCGTCGTGTGCCAGATGGGCGAGGGCACCACGAATATCGGCGCCTTCCACGAGTCACTGAATATCGCCGCGCTGTGGCACCTGCCGATCGTTTTCCTGGTGGTCAACAACCAGACGGGCATGGGCACCACGGTCGAGAACTCCTCCGCCGAGCCCGATCTGTGGAAGCGCGCCGCGGCTTACCGGATGCGTGGCGAACGGGTCGACGGTACCGATGTGCTGGCCGTCCGAGACGTGGCGAGCGAATTGATCGAAACGGCTCGGCGCGAAGGTCGGCCGGCGCTGCTGGAGACGGTCAGCCACCGGCTCAAGGGACACTCCGTGGTCGATCCCGCGAAGTACCGCACCGACGAGGATGTCTCGATCGCGCGCGACCACGACCCCGTCACACTGTGGCGGACCCGGTTGCTCGACGCCGGCGTGCTCACCGAGCAGTCGGTCTCCGATATCGAAGACGAGGTGACCGAACGGGTCGCCGCCGCCGTGGAATTCGCGGATTCCAGTCCACATCCGGAGCCGTCGAGCCTCTTCGACTACACCTATGCGACGCCGGTGGCCGGAGACTCCCGCCGGCTGCCGGCCGACCCACTCTTCGCTGGATAAGGACGTCCCTGTGGCCCTCATGACCTACCGTGAAGCGCTGCGCGAAACCCTCCGTGAGGAGATGCGGCGCGACGAAGACGTCTTCCTCATCGGCGAGGAGATCGGCGTCTTCGAAGGCTCTTACAAGATCACTGCCGGCCTGTTGGCCGAGTTCGGCGCGAAACGGGTTCGCGATACTCCGATCGCCGAGGAGGGGTTCGTCGGCGCGGCCATCGGGGCGGCGATGCTCGGCCTGCGCCCGGTGGTGGAGATCATGACGATCAACTTCTCACTGCTGGCGCTGGACCAGATCGTCAATCACGCCGCCAAGATCTATGGCATGTTCGGCGGGCAGACCAGCGTACCCATGGTCATCCGCACCCCGGGCGGGGGCGGCCAGCAGCTGGGCGCGACACACTCGCAGAACATCGAGCTGTACTACGCGTTCGTCCCGGGCCTGAAGGTCGTCGCGCCGAGCACGCCGGCCGACGCGCGGGCACTGCTCAAGGCCGCCATCGACGACGACGATCCCGTGCTCTTCCTGGAGAACCTCTCGCTGTACAACACCAAGGGCGAAGTACCGGAGAACCTTCCAGCAGCTGAGATCGGCAAGGCCGCCATCACACGTCCGGGCAGCGATATCACACTGATCGGCTACTCGAGGATGGCGACGGTCTGCACCCAGGTCGCCGAACGGCTGGCCGGCGAGGGAATTTCGGCCGAAGTGATCGACCTGCGCAGCCTCCGCCCACTGGACCGCGCCACCCTGATCACCTCTGTGCGCAAGACCGGCTGCGCCGTGATCGGCGAAGACGACTGGCTCACCTACGGTATCGGCGCCGAGGTGGCGGCCTCCCTCTCCGACGGCGCCTTCGACTACCTCGACGCGCCCGTACGCCGCGTGGCCATGGCCGAGGTTCCGCTGCCGTACGCCAAGCCACTGGAACGGCTCGCCCTGCCGTCCGCCGATTCGCTGTACACCGCCGCGCTGGAAACTCTCGCGGCCGTCGGCACCCGACGCTGAAACCGGAGGAACAACGTTGCCCGAAATCACCATGCCGCGGCTCTCGGACACCATGGAGGACGGCGTCATCTCCGCTTGGCTCAAGAAGGTCGGCGACCAGGTGACGCGCGGCGAGGTGCTCGCCGAGATCGAGACCGACAAAGCCCTCATGGAACTCGAAGCCTATGACGACGGCGTGCTCGAACAGATCATCGCCGAGGCAGGCGCACGCGTGCCCATCGGAGAGCCGATCGCCGTTGTCGGCGACGGAAGCTCACCGACGGCGACCACACCGACCCCACCTCGAGCCGCCGCCTCCGTCGCTTCCCCACCGCAGCCCGTGGCTCGGGACGCGCGGCCCGCCGAGTGGCGTACGAACTCCGATGTCGACGCATCCTCCAGCGAATCCGGGGCACGGACGAAGTCCTCGCCGCTGGCCCGCAAGGTCGCTCGTGAGCTCGGCGTCGACCTCACCGCTGTGGCCGGGACCGGACCCGCCGGACGCGTGACCCGCCGAGACGTCGAAGCCGCGCACCGGACCGGTCATTCCGCGGCCGCCGTCGTACCCGCCGCATCTGCCGAGCCGGGGGTTGCCGCCACGCCGGCGGCCGCGACTGCCGCCGACTACGAGGAGGTGCCGCTCACCACCATCCAGCGGATCTCGGCCCAGCGCCTCACCGAAAGCAAGCAGCAGGCGCCACATATCTACCTGACCAGCGCCATCGATGTGACCGGCCTGCTGGATTTCCGCGCGCGGATCAACACGACCCTCGCGGAAGCGGAAGCGGGAAAGATCAGCGTCAACGACCTGCTGGTCAAGGCTGTGGCCGTGACGCTACGGGCGAACCCGACCGTCAACGTCTCCTTCGCCGGGGACAAGCTCTTGCGCCACCACGGCGTGCACCTCGGTGTCGCGGTGTCGACTCCAGCGGGCCTCGTGGTTCCGGTGATCCGGGATGCCGATCGCAAGGGCGTCTCCGAGATCGCCGCGGAGTGCCGCGACAAGGCGGCACGCGCGCGCGACCGCAAGCTGCGACCCGAAGAAATGGAGGGCTCTACCTTCACCGTCTCCAACCTGGGCATGTTCGGCATCGAACACTTCACCGCCGTGATCAACCCGCCCGAGGCCGCGATCCTCGCCATCGGCGGGGCCACCGACGAACTGCACTTGGACGGCGGACAGGTTGTCAGCCGGAAAACCCTGCGCATCACCATGTCCGCAGATCATCGCGCTATCGACGGGGCCGTCGCGGCAACCTTCCTCGCGGACCTGAAGTCGTTGCTCGAGCACCCTTTACGGATCGTGATCTAGCCTGGGGCACTCCACGGTCTTGATCGTCATGGTCACGAGATGCAGTGACCTGACGATCCTGTTCCGCCGTTCACGGGATCGGGTGTCTCGCGCTGTTCGGGCGGCGCGACGACACCCGCCCACACGAAACAGGCGACCATGATCGCCAGGGGCACCATCAAGGTCACGGTCAGCGGGATCAGCGCGGTGAGCCAGCCGATCATTGCGGGTCCGGCGAGCAGGCCGAGATAGCCGATTCCGACCACCCTGGAGATATCGGTGGCCGCGGTCCCGGAGCCGAGATTTCCGGCCGCAGTGAAGATTTGCGGGATGCCGCCGGACAGGCCCAGCCCGCACAGTGCCCAAGCGAACAGCGTCGCCGGCACCCACGGCGAGACCAGGATCAGCAGGAAACCGACGACTGCGAGCAGCGCACCGTAGCGGACCACCGCCACCCGGCCCAACGCGCCGGCCACCCTGTCGGCCGTGAATCGTCCAGCGGTCATGGTCACCGAGAACGCGCCGAATGCCAGCGCGGCGGTCGACTCGTCGGTATCCAGATGCTCGCGCAACTGCAGAGCGCTCCAGTCGCCGGCCACGCCCTCCGCCAGCAGCAGCCCGAAAGCGAGTGCGGCCAGCGCGAACACCCGTCGCGGGGCGCGTGCGGCCGGCCGGGCGGTTTCGTGTTCCGGCGCCGAGTGCGGCAACAGGCGCGGAACGCAGGCGGCTGTGATCGACAAGCCCGCGATCGTCGCCAGAGTAAGTGTCAGCCGCGGGTCCATACCGATGCGCAGCGTCAGCACACCCACCAGCGAACCCATCATTGCGCCGCCGGAGAACAGTGCGTGAAATGCCGACATGATCGGTCGCCGAAACTCCCGCTCCACGTGCACAGCCTGAGCGTTCATCGAGAGATCGAGCGCGCCGTTGCCGAAACCGAAAGCGACCAGAGCCGACGCCAGCGAGACCGGCCCGACGGCGAGGCCCGGCCCGAGCACACATACCGACGCCGCCACCGCCGCCGCGGCAACCAGCGCTCGACTACCGAAACGATCCGCCAGCGGCCCGGCCACCCGCATCCCGATGATCCCACCACCGGACATCAACAGGATGAACATGCCGAGCATGGAATGCGAGACACCGGTCCGATCGGTGACGGCCGGAATATGCACCACCCACATCGCAAACAAGAATCCGTTGAGCCCGAAGATCGCGAATACCGCCGCGCGAGCGATCCGGACGCTCGGCTCGATCATGGTGGTGGCCACCGATTCGACGGTACCGACGCCCGGACCGCCGCGGGCGAGATCGCAGATGAGGACCATCGCCATGGTCGGCAGGAAGCCATCGCCGGCGAGGCGAGCCGCTCGCAGCGCAGTAGGCCCCGCACAGACCGGCCTCGCCCAGTGGACGGCGCTACTCGCCCCCGACCACAGTCGCTGATGAAGAGGGAACCGCGGCCGAGGTCAGTGGCGCGCCTCCGGGGGCGTGCCGGTGGACACTGGTTCGGCCGGGCGGCGATGAGCGTTCGGTCCCTCGGCCGGACTTCACGCCCACCTCGGAGTCGTCGATCTAACTACAGTCGCCGACCGGGAGATTCTCCGCTGCCCAGGTGGTGAGCGCTTCGAGTGCTCGACGCGGACTTCTTCCCCGACCGACGCTGGAAGTCGATCCTCGTAGTCAACATCGGACACCCCGGGACCGATCCGTGGTTCGATCGACTCCCCCGGCTCGGCCACGACAACGCAGTGGAATGGATCTGATCATGTTCATCGCCACCCTCATCGTCACGCTCGTACTGGCCGGGATCCTGCTCGCCTCCGCGGCCGCCAAACTCACCCGCAACGCCGGAGTCCTGGCCTCCATGGAGAAGGTCGGAGTACCCGCCGAAAAGATCCCCTGGCTCGCCTACCTCGAGATCGCCGGCGCGGTCGGTCTCATCGCCGGCCTGTTCTGGTGGCCGATCGGCGTCGCCGCCGCAATCGGTGTCGTCCTGTATTTCGCCGGTGCGGTCGGAGCGCATATACGGGTAAAGGACAAAGAGCTGGCGCCGGCCGCGGGACTCGCGCTGGTAGCCGCCGCCGCCTTGGTGCTGCGCATACTGCCTGCGTAGTGACGCCGGCCGGGCCGTGCTACCGACGGGGCCGGACGATGATCGCGGCGCGAGTCGCCGGCCTGCGCTGCGAGGAGGTCGCGCTGCTGGCCGGGATGAGACGTTCGGTACGCACTCTCTGTTGACGTCGGTCGGGTTGGCGCAACATGGCGGGTGGAACAATTGTTACTGTTCTCTCACAACAGATTTCGACTTTCAGGGATGTGTCGAAGCCAATATTGGCGACGGCGAGTGACGTGGTTGAGATGTGTTCGGTGCGTCAGGCTATGCGTGCGGTGCTCGGCGAGTTCTTGAATCACCTGAGCAGTGTCGTGTTCCGTGGCAGGCGCAAGCCGCTGCCGCACATGCGGCGGGTTGGAAACCCCCTTCGCCACAGCGAACTCACGACTTGGCGTGAGTTCGCTGTCACCCGATCGTGCAGCAGTCCCTGGTGATCAGGCTCCCTGCCGGGGGAAGTAATGACCGTTGTCCAAATCGGCGAGCAGGCCGGGCTGAATGGGTTCCCAGCCGAGGGTTCGGCGGGTGATGTGGTTGGACGCCGGGTAGCTCTGCGTGACTATGTTCGCGAGGAACCCGAAGTATCCCGGCACCATCAGTACGTCCGCGGGAATGCTTACGACAGGCAGGCCCAGACGGCTGCCGATGGCCTCGGCGATCTTGCGGAGTGGGATGGCCCCGTCCCCTACCGCGTGCCAGTATTTGCCGGCCGGCCCCTTCTCGAGCGCCAAACGGAACACGGGGGCGATATCGCGGACGTGCACGGCGTTCCACAGGTTCGCGCCGTCTCCGGGGTAGCCGACGAAACCCTTCTCCTTCGCGAGCGCGATCAGCTGCACGAGGAACCCGCCACGAGCGGTCGTGCTGTGCGCGATGTTGGCAAACCGCACGACCGAAGACCGCACTCCCTGCTCGGCGAGGTCGACTACGGCGGTTTCCACGACGTTGCGAACCCGCAGGGTGCCCTTGTACTCATCACCGCTCGCTAGGGCCGGGTCCTCCTCGGTGGCCGGCCGTCCCAGGTTCCCGGCTGAGCCGATGCTCCCCGCCGCGACCAGCGGCTTTCCGGTTCCCGCGAGTGCCTCGCCGTAGGCGAGGATGATCGGGCGTTCCGCGGCGGCCACGGCGTCGAGCCCACCGGAGGGAAGCAGGTCTTGCCTGTGCGCGACGTGAATGACGCCATCGGAATCCGCGGCCGCGTCTTTGAGCCCGTCGAGATCCTCGAGGTCGCCGCGACGCACCTTCGCGCCGAGCGCGGACAAGGCCGCCGCGGCCGTGTCCGACCGGGCCAGGCCGGTGACCTCGTGCCCAGCGGTGACGAGTTCGGGGATGATGTACGAACCGGAATGGCCGGTCCCGCCAGTGACGAAGACGCGCATGTTACTGCTCCTTGTAGGTGACGCGACGGAAGAAATGGCGGTGCGAGCCCACTCAGTCGGCGATGTCGACGCTGAGGGCCACGTCGAAGCTCCCCACGCCGTGGCGGGCCAGGCCCATCAGCAGCGGACCGACCCCTTCCAGCCAACGCGCCATCTCGAGCCCGCCGACATCGAGGGGACGCAGACCCAGGCTCTCGACGAACGCCGACACACTGGCCTTGGCCCGCGCGTCATCTCCGGCGAAGAACACGTCCAACGGACGGCCCTGGGCGATGACGTGACCGAAGACGGTGTTGAACGCCTTCACGACGTGCGCGCTCGCGGGGGCGGCATTGGCGATCTCTTGCGCACCGGACGTACCGTCCGGGGTGACAAGCCCGGTGGCGTCGGCGTCGAACGTATTGGTGATGTCGATGATGACCTTGCCGGCCAGTGCGTCCCCGTACCGGGCGACGACCGACACCGCGCTGGTGTACGGCACGGCGAGGACGACGATGTCGCCGGCAGGGACGGTGCCGAATGTCCCGGCCGTGGCACCGCCGCCGAGCGCGGCAGCCAGGCCCTCGGCCTTGGCGGAATCGCGGCCGAGGACCTCCACAGTGTTGCCGCCGGCGACCGCGCGAGTGGCGATGGCGTGGACCATGGTTCCCAGACCGATGAAACTGATGCTGCTCATGGATGTGTCCGTCCTTCTCTGGTCTGAATCGAACTGCTCGGACCGGGGGCTCAGCCGGTGAATTCGTCGATGCCGAGGGCGAAGTCCCGGTGGCCGACCCCGTTGCCTGCGAGGCCCACCGTCTGAGCCGACGGCATCGCTGGTGTTCGGTTCAGATGGCGGTGGTGCCGCCATCTGAGACAAGTTCCAGACCGTTGACATAGCTGGAGTCGTCGGAGGCGAGAAACAGGGCGACGGTGGCGATTTCTTCTGGGCGGCCCATTTTTCCGCGGGGAATAAGGGACTCGAATTCTGCCCTGGTGGCCTCGTCGAACAATTCTTCTTGTTTGGCGGTGGCGACCTGGCCGTGCGCCCCTTCCTCGACGAACAATTTGGCGCCGGCCAGTGCCATGCCGGTGGATCCGCCGGTGATTACCGCTACCTTGCCATCGAGCTTTCCCACGATAACTCCCTTGATTGATGGGTATCCGAATACAGTTCGGCTTCTTTGTTGTGCTCGTCAATTCCGTCGAATGACGCGATGGATGGGCCCATTACTGACGTGCTAATACTGGTTCTATTCCGAATTCGCTTGCGCCCCATGAACGATGCCACTGGGTCGAGTCGGCGTCCAAGACCCATTTCAGCCGTGGTGATACCTTGGAGGCATCACCGGACCAGGAGGCTCCATGGATCTGGATCTGCGCAAGTTGCGCTACTTCGCGACTGTGGCCGACCGGCTGCACTTCGGCCGCGCCGCCGATGAGCTGCATATCGCGCAGCCGGCGCTCAGCCGGCAGATCCGCTCACTGGAGCACGATCTCGGCGCCGCGCTGTTCACCAGAGATCGCCACGGCGTAGCGCTGACCGACGCGGGCCGACAACTGCTGGCCGACGCCGGTCCGCTGCTCGCCTCCGCGCACGCGGTCCGGCGCCGGGTGGCCGTCGCCGCCCGCGGCAGCCAGCGGCTGGTGGTCGGCTTTCGGGCCGGCATCCCGGTCATCCCAGCGGCGCGGGCGTTCGAGGCTCAGCATCCGGACGTGGTCGTGGACGTGCAGCGAATGGAATGGGACGACCAGGCCCCGATGCTGCTCGACGGCCGCGTCGACGTCGGCTATGTGCGGCTGCCCATCGACGAGACCGGCCTACGCTTGACTCCGCTCTATACCGAGCCGCTCATGGTGGTGCTGCCCGCCGGTCACCGGTTGGCAGGCAAGGAGGAGGTCTCCGAGGCTGACCTGGCAGGTGAGCCGCTGATCTGGCATGCCGACGCGAGCACGCAGCCCACCACGCGCCCGCTCCCTGACGCCGGGCTCCGGGTGCGCGGCGTGGAGGAGAAGCTCGAGCACGTCGCGGCCGGCCGTGGAATCTCGTTCGTGGGGCGTTCGGAGACCGTGTTCTACTCACGTCCGGACATCAGCTACGTGACCGTCCCGGATCTGGCGCCCGACCAGGTGTTTCTCGCGATGGCGGCGTCGCGCACCTCGCCGCTGGCCGACGACTTCTTCACCGCAGCTCAGGCGACGGCTGAGATCACGGCGGAATGCGGGAACTATGAAATGTGGCAGCTTCAAAGCGATGCGGTTTCAAATTCGGCGACGATGGGGCGATGAGCGACGTGGTCGACACACGCTCGGTGCACACCGAGCGCCGAGCCCAACTCAGTGCATTCCTGAAATCGCGTCACGCCAAGATCACCCGGGTGATGTGGGCCTACCACCGGGCTCGCGTCGGCGCACGCCCGGTCTGCGCCGCGAAGAAGTGGCGCACCCGTCGGGGGTGAGGTGCCGGTTACACACTCCTCAAATGCCCGCATACGGGGAGGAAGATGAGGGTGGCACCTCTCCCTACTCTCTACAGCGGCACCAAGATTCGGCGCGGGAGAGCGCGGATCGTGGTTGATCGGTAAGGCAGCGGCGGAACCGCCACCACCGGTCCGCAGACCCGGGACACGGGTTCCGGCGCGGACGGATGCCCCCAGATCGGTCTTCGACCATACTGCTACCGCCAATTCGGCATAAGCATCCTGAAATGCCGATGATCGGTCCCGTGTGCAGGTCGGTCCGATATTCCCCCACGATCGTTACGGTGTTGTCGTGAACCCGCTTTCGTGCATCGATCGGTTCAACGAGCGGCATCCGCGGAGTCACAACGACTTCTACGGCGGGTGGGTTGTCCGTCAGGTGAGGTCCAGCGAAGCCGGGGACGTGCTCGATATAGGCTGTGGCACAGAGACTCTGGTCGATCGGCTACGGGGCACGTGTCGATCGGGTGACTGGGATCGAGCCCGACTCTGCGACCGCGCACGTTGCGGCCGCGCGTTTCACCGGGGCCGATTCTGTCGTGATCGAGCAGGTTCGGTTCGATCAGCTGCGGTCGCCTCTCGCCAATTCGGGATCCCGAACACCCGGCCTCGGGGATCTGCGAGCGGTCCGCCGGAACTGATCGTCTTCGGTATCGCCCTCGCCATCATCGTGATCACCGCTTACCTGGATTCGGGGGTGTGCTGATCGGCGGACCGCAACGGGTGCCGACGATGATCAGGCGGGGGCACCATCGTCAGCGGAACGTCGGGAATCGACGACTTCTACCGGCGAACCCTCGATACGGCGACCGTGACCAGCAGCCTCGCCGTGCGAGGGAGGAAGTCGGTGCGGCCGGAGACGCCGTCGACTCCTGGCTCCGCGAATACCACCTCGTCACCGGCTGAGCGCGGGCCGAACTGTCAGAGTCGCTGGTCAGCGCCCTCGGTCCCCCGGTCAGGCCGGCCGCGGTGCGTACATGACGACCGCGACACCGATCAGGCAGATGACAGCACCGGTGAGGTCCCACCGGTCGGGCCGGAAACCATCGAGAGCCATACCCCACAACAGCGATCCGGCAACGAACACGCCACCGTAAGCCGCCAGGATGCGCCCGAAGTTCGCGTCGGGCTGCAGAGTGGCGACGAAACCGTAGATCCCCAGCGCAACCACACCCGCACCGATCCACGCCCAGCCGCGGTGTTCACGCACCCCCTGCCACACCAGCCACGCCCCACCGATCTCCGCCACGGCGGCCAGAACGAACAGCAAGATCGAGCGCAGCACAGTCATGTGCAGAGCCTAAGCGCGGATCGAACGGCGGTCTCGCTGCCTCCCAACCCTCGTCGCGCGGCCGACCGCTACGGCTCAGACCGACCCCAGTGGGATGACGTGTGGTCGCCCCTGGGCCGGTTCGGTCACCACCTGCGCGGCGAGTCCGAAGACATCGCGCAGCACGTCCGGGCGCACCACCTGGTCGGGCGCGCCCTGAATCACGATGGCGCCGTTCTTCATGGCGACGAGGTGGTCGCTGTATCGGGCGGCCAGCGAGATGTCGTGGAGCACCATGACGATGGTCCGGTTGCTCTCGGAATTGAGTCGGACGATCAGTTCCAGCAGTTCCACTTGATGCGCCAGGTCCAGGTAGGTGGTCGGCTCGTCCAGCAGCATGATGTCGGTTTCCTGGGCGAGCGTCATGGATATCCAGGCGCGTTGGCGCTGTCCACCGGACAGTTCTTCGAGTCGGGCGCCGGCCAGGTCGAGTATGCCGGTGGCGCTCAGCGAATGCCGCAGCGAGGCTTCGTCGAGGACGGAGAACTGCTCATACCACCGTTGCCGGGGGTGGCGCCCGCGCGAGACCAGGTCGGCGACCGTGAGTCCGGGCGGAGCGACGGGCGATTGGGGCAGAATGCTGATGCGCCGGGCGACTTTCCGGGTGGGCTGAGCGCTGATGGGTACGCCGTCGAGCAGCACACGACCGGACTTGGGAGCGAGCAATCGGCCCAGGCCGCGCAGCAGTGTCGACTTCCCGCACCCATTGGGGCCGATGATGGAGGTCACCGATCCGCTGGGGACGTCGAAGGTCATATCGGTGACGACATCGGCCGAACCGTAGCCGAGGGTGAGATTCTCCGCGCGTAGCACGGACGCCGTGGCCGGTCGGTTCACGTGAGCCTCCTCTGGTTCCGCAGGACGAGAAAGATCAGATACGGCCCGCCCAGTACGGCGGTGGCCACACCGACCGGCAGCGATACCGGCAGCACATTCGCAGCGACGGTATCGGCGACCAAGACGAAAAACGCACCCACCAACCCCGAGATGAAGATCGGTGGCACCGCCGATCCGATGAGCAGCCTGGCGATTTGCGGGCTCGCCAGAGCGACGAAAACGAGCGGACCCGCGACGACGACGCCGGCGGAGGCCAGCAGTGTCGCCAGCGCCAGCGCGTACAGGCGGAGGCGGCCGATCCGTACACCGAGCCCGGTCGCCACATCGTCGTCCAGGGTGAACAGCACCAGTCGCTGCCCGAGCAGCAGCGCCCCCGCCGACAAGGCCAGGGCCAGCAGTCCCATCGGCGCGACCAGCTTCCAGTCTTTGCCGTTGAGCGAACCCGACATCCAGGTCAGCGCCTGGGCGGCATTGCTGACGTCACCGAGGGTCAGCATCCAGGTCGTCAAGCTGACCGCGAGCCCGTTGATGCCCAGGCCCACGAGCACCAGGCGATAACTGTCGAGGGTCCCGGACACGGCCAGGAGATACACCAGGATCCCGGCGGACACCCCTCCGGCGAACGCGGCCACCGGCAGGCCGACCTCGCCGGCGAAACCACTCAGACCGGCCGCGCCACCGCCTGCCAGCACGAGCACCGAGACGGCGCCGAGCGACGCTCCCGCCGTCACTCCCAGAATGTCGGGGCTGGCAAGGGGATTGCGTGCGACAGTCTGGGTGAACGCCCCCGCCATTGCCAGACAGGCTCCCGCGACCACGGCCCCGGCGGTGCGCGGTGCTCGGAACTCCGTCACCGCGAGATGCACACGGGCATTGGAATCATCACCGAACAGGGCACGCACGACGGCGTCGAGCGGTAGCGCGGAACCGCCGTTCGCCAGGTGGACCGCGGCGGCCGCCAGGGCCAACAGGAGCAGCACGAGCCCGACCGACAGCGCGCGAGGCGCGATGCGCACAGAGATCGGCCCGCACCGCACAATCCGGGTGGGGGCGAGCAGATTCGGCTCCGGGCCGTTCATACGGTCACCAGCCGGCGGCGGCGGGCGAGGAGCACGAAGAACGGCGCGCCGATGACCGCGAGCACCACCCCGACCGACAGCTCGCCGGGCCGGGCGACGACCCGTCCCACGGTATCGGCGACGAGCACCAGGCAGATACCGAACGCGGCGGACGCCGGTACCGTGCGACGATAATCGGCAGCGACCAGGGCCCTGGCGATATGGGGAACAAGTAGCCCGGCAAAAGCGATCGGACCGGCCATGGTCACAGCCGATCCGGCGAGCAGGGTGATCGCGGCGATACCCACACACCGCGCCACCGGTATCGAGGTGCCCAGCGATCGAGCCGTGTCCTCACCCAGCGCCAACGTATTGAGCGCGCCGATATTGAGCAGGGCGAGCAGCAGGCCGACGGCGACGAAGGGCCATATCGCCCCCAGTGTGTACGGCCGCGCTGCCAAGGAGCCGACTTGCCAGAATCGCAGGGTGTCCAAGGACGCGCTGTCGAGCAGCACCAGTCCGGTGACCAGGCCGCCGCAGAGCGCGGTGACCGCCGCGCCGGACAGCACCAGGGTCACCGGCGTCGCTCCGTTGCGGGCGGCGGTCCCGACCGCGAAAACCAGCACGCTGGCCGCCAGGGCACCGGCGAAAGCCAGACCTGCCTGGGTATGAACCGACAGGCCGCCGAAGAGAAACGTCGCGGTGACGATCGCGAGCGCGGCACCTTGGTTGATGCCGAGCAGACCCGGTTCGGCGACAGCGTTACGCGTATGGCCCTGGGTGAGAATTCCGGCCACACCCAGACACGCTCCGGCGGCGATGCCGACGAGGGTGCGGGGCCAGCGGAGCTCGCGGATCGTCACATCCATATCGGTCCCGGAAGGCGTGGAGATCGCATGCCACACCTCGGCCAAGGTCGAGGGACTGCTGCCGACGCAGATACTCACCAGGACCGCCGCCAGCACAGCGGCGACCGGCACGGCGGCCATGACCAATGGTGAGCGTCCCGCGCGAATCGTGGCATTTCGGGGCGTGGCCGGAGCGTCGATCGAGGAGGCCTGCGGATCGGGGGTGGTACCGCTGATCACCGATTCGCTCGCACTGGTGTCGCCATCTCGGTTCTCCTTGCTAAGGTCAGCCCCATGTTGGGCAGCCTATCCTTATCGTCCTGATGGTTCACGGCGGCCCGGCCCGGAGAAAGGCCACATGATGAGGGGAACGTCCACCCGATCGATCGCGCGCCGATCACTGATTCCGCTCATGGCATGCGGGCTGGCGTTCGTCAGCGCCTGTGGCGGTTCCGGTGAGGTGAGCCCGGACGCCGCCGCAGGCAGCGGTGGCTCCCCGATCACGATCGAGCACGCCATGGGCGTCACCACGATCGAGGCCCCACCGCAAAGCGTTGTCGCACTGGATCCCAGCTTCACCGACGCCGCGCTACTGCTCGGCGCCCACCTCGCCGGCTATATCCAGTACCGCGCCGACCCTGAGCACCCGTTCCCGGACTATCTCGGTGAAATCGACGACGCGGTCGCCGGTTCCGTCAACGTCGGCACAACGGCCGAGCCCGACCTGGAGAAGATCCTGGAGCTCGAGCCCGACCTGATCATCTCGGCCAAGGTGCGGCACGAACCGCTCTACGATCAGCTGTCCAAGATCGCGCCGACCGTGTTCTCGGAGACCACGGGACCGACCTGGAAGCAGAACATCGTTCTTCTGGGCGAAGCACTGGGCAAGAAGACCAGAGCCCAGGAGCTGATCACTTCCTACGAGGAACGCGCGGCCGCGGTGGGCGAGCAGATAAAGATCAAGAATCCCGGCCTGACGTACTCGCTGGTCCGCTTCGCCGGCGAGGACACCGCCCGGCTGTACTCCAGCCACTCCTTCATCGGCGACATCATGACCGATATGGGCATCCCCCGCCCCGCGAACGCCCCCGACAACAACGACGGCATCTTCACCCCGTTGTCCGTGGAACAGATCCTGCGAGCCGACGCGGGCCTCATCATGGTCTCGGCCTACACCCCGCCGGGCGCCGAAGGCGACTCCAGCCGCGATCAGAAGAAGTCTTTCGAAGCCAATCCGCTGTGGCAGCGCCTGGCCGGTGACGTGATCCAGGTCGACGACGAGCCCTTCGTCCTGTCGGTGAGCATCCAGGGCGCACATGCCTCGATCACCACGCTGGCCGAGCACTTCGGAGTCGACCCGAGGAAGGATCTGATTCCCGCATGAACCGGCACGGGTGCGTTCGTCGCGCCTCACTCGGTCGATAGTTAGGTTTTGCTACCCTAAGCCTCATGGCGACGCGCACCAAGCACCGCAAGCCGCAGGAGCGACGGGTCTGCACCGCTGAAACTCTCGCCACCGAGCGAATCGGTCCCAGCTTCATCCGGGTGACGATCGGCGGACCCGACCTGCACGATTTCGCTCCGATGGGCTACGACCAGTGGTTTCGCCTCTTCCTGCCCAGGGAGCGGCAGCCCGGCCTGCGCCTGCCGACCGCGGCTGAGGACGATCGCTGGTACGCCCAGTATTCGGAAATGAGCAGCGATACCCGGCCGTTCATCCGCAACTACACCGTCCGCGCTTTCCGACCGGCAGGCGACGGGAGATTCGGCGCGCACGCCGAAATCGACATCGATATCGTTGCGCACGCGGATAGCGGCCCCGCCTCCACCTGGGCAGACCGAGCGCTTCCCGGCACCCAGATCGGGTTACTCGACGAGGGAACCATGTATCAGGCTCCGCCGCATACGAATTGGTCGCTGCTGGCCGGAGACGAAAGCGCACTTCCCGCGATTGCCGGTGTACTCCGCTCCGCACCGAGAGATCTGCGGGGCGCGGCGTTCATCGAAGTGCCCCACAGCGAAGATATCCGGGAGCTGGGCGAACCGACCGGGGTCCGGGTGCACTGGTTACCCCGCAACACCCCCGCCCGCCGCATCGGCACACTGGCCGCCGAAGCGGTACGCGGCGCCCAGCTCCCCGGCGAGAACGTCTACGCCTTCGTCGCGGGCGAACAGCAACTCGCCGCCGGAATACGCCGGCATCTGGTGCGCGACCGGGGATTCAGCAAGTCCGATATCACGTTCACCGGCTACTGGCGGGTCGGCCGAGCCGCGTCGAGTTGAGCGGGCACCGACCGGTCGATCGCGGCACAACCCGGCGCCTGGCGAACAACAGCGGCTATCGTGAGCCTATGGCCGCTATCCCGCCTACGGGGAACCACGCAGTATCTGGAGCAGAACTTCCCTGGTGGGCACTGATCGGGCCCGGAATCGCCACGATCACAAGTTGTTTCACGGTAACCTCTGTTTACGAGGCCGGTCGGCTGTCCCGAATGATGATGAACACCGGTTTGCTGCCTCAAGAATTCCTGCTGGTGGGCGTCATCCCGTATCTGCTCGCCGCCGCGATCACGTTCGCGCTGGGTCTGCTGCTGGGCGGGCGTTTGCCGACGGCGCTGTTGATCCCCGCGCTCGCGATCATGATCATCGGTGTCCTCCTCACCTCATTTGCCAGTGGCAGCGCAATGCTGCTGGCGGGCCGCGCGATCAGCGGACTCGGCGCCGGCGTCGCGGTCGGAGTCGCCGTGGCGGTACTGCGACGGGTCAAGGCTCCGCGGTCTGTCGCGGCCACCGCGGTAGCCGCTCTCGGTGTCCTGGCCGCCGTGGCCGCACCGTTTGTCAATCGGGCGCTGTCGGAGGCGGCCGGTTTCCGGATCGTGTACCTGGCGACGGTCCTTTTCCTGTTCGTCGCACTGGTCGCCAGTGCGGTCAGCGGAATCGTTCGGGCTGCGACAGCCGGTCGTCCCGCCCAGCCGGGGCCGTACGGGATGCCCTACCCGGCACCGTATCCCGCTCCGCAGCACCCTGCACCGTATTACCCCGCGGCACCATATCCACCGCAGACCCCGGGTCGCTGAACTGCGACCGGACCTGACCGAGCCGTGTGATCGCCTCCGCCACCCGCCGCGGCAGCCGCGAACACCCACTCATGGCCGCCGGCCTGCACGCCGTCACCACGATCGCAGACGAACTGACACCCACCGGACCGCCGAGAATGCCGCGCGGAGCGGCCTGAAACGGCGACCGGCGCTTCGCGTCGAGCGCGCCGTGTCCTCGGCGGCGTGCCCTCGGCCGCACAACTCGTCAGGTCGGCAGAAACCGCTTGCTTGTTCGCGTGGAGTCGCTCACTGGTCCGGATCCGGCCGCAGGACCACCGGGCCGTACCAGTGGCACACCAGCAGGGCGAGCTCGACGTCGAGCCTGTCGGCTTCGATCGCCCGCCCCCGTCGCGCCACTGCACGGCCGACCCGGTATTTCACGGAGTTGAAATGCAGGTTCAGCTCGGCGGCGGCCGCTTTGTAGCTGGATCCGGTGCGTAGGAACACCCGCAGAGTGTCGCGTAGACGCTCGTCGTTCTCGTTGTCACCGGCCAGGTCGCCGAGCACCTCACTCACCCAGTCGTGCGCCTCCTCGACGATGCCGCCCAGCAGCGCGGCGGTCATCAGCCCCGGATCGTCGGCGGCCACGATGCTCGGTGCGGGCCATTCGTGCGCCGAGGCGACCGAATATGCACGGTGTGCGCTGCGGTGGGAGTAGCGAAAACCGTCGATACCCGCAGCGGGGGTCCCGATCGCGATATCCGGGGCCGCACGACGCGCGGACACGAACTTCCGTATCTCGGCCACCAGGTCCCCCGGCGCGGACCGGTAGGGCAGCCAAGCCCAGACGATGGCCCGGTCCGCGGCCAGGACCAGCGGGTTCGATGCGGCCCCGAGGCTATCGGCCAGGTCGCGGACAAAGCGCTGCAGGCTCGGTATCGCGTCGCTGTCGACCTCCTCGGCGGAGTACCACAGCACGAGCGCGACGTGGTGCCAGCGCAGCGGGTAACGGATCGCCTCGGTCGCCGCGTCGACGTCCACGGGCGCGCGGCTGCTCAGCACCTCATGTGCCCGCACCGCGCGGGCGTTGTTCTGGCTTTCCAGCCATTGTTCCCGCTCGTCGTCGTAGATCGCCAATACCTGTTCGGTGATGTGGTCGATGTAGTCGAACAGCGTGGGGGTGATGCGTTCGACCACGTCGATCCGCCCGGTCGGGGAAATCGCCATCGCGTGGAGCTCGGCGAACATCAACTCGGTCAAGCGTCGCTCCCCGAGTCGATAGGCGCGGGCCAAGGCGTTGGCCGGTACTCCCTGCTGAGCCAGGCGCCGGGCGTAGTCCACCACGGCAGGCGCGGCCTGGATATCGGCGACGGAGACGTTGTAGCGCAGCGCGTGCAGGATGGTGGCGACATTGGCTTCGACGCTGGCCGCGAGCAGATCGCCGGTATGCGGATCACGCCGCAGATCGGCGACATCGTCTTCGATGTAGGTGCGGATTGCCGCGCTCACCTCGCCCACCCGCTCGTTCATCCGGGCGGCTATCGCCGCTGTACAGCGGTTGGCATACGCATCGTCGTGACCCGCGATCACCACGTTCCGAACGTACCCTGCCGCCCACCGCTCGTCGAAGATCTCCGTTTGTTCTCCGGCGACAAAGTTCGGCACGCGATTCATCACCGCACGACGGCGACCCGGCGGCCGCACCTTCCTACGGTAGAGACACGACAGCCGCACCAGCGCTTCGAGAGGCCCGTCGACGACCATCGCCGCACCTGCCCGTCAGCCCATACGACCCGCGCTGACGGGCGACGACACCGACCGAACAACGTACGTTCTGCCCCTCCGGCCGCTGGGCTCGCCCAGCGACCTGGATCCCCGACACCCCTCCGCAGGACCGACCATGAACCTTGCGATACTCCCGGACTGCCGTGCCGAGACCGCTCCACACGCCGCAGCCGTCGCCGACGACAACATCGACCTGGACAACACCGGATTCCTGGCCGCCGTGCGACGGGCGACCACGTCGCTGCGTGCCGCGGGCGTCTCGACGGGCGATGTGGTCGCGATCATGCTGCCCAACACAGCCAGCTTCGTCGTAGCCGTTTTCGCCACGTGGCGCCTGGGTGCCACCGTCACCGCCATCGACCCGGCGCTGTCCGCTGAAGACGCCGGCTACCGGATGGCCCGCACGGACACCGAGGTGCTGATATCCCGGTACGAACCTCCCGGCGGCTTTCCGGTCCGATCCGTGGTAGCCGCGGACAGTCTGACCTCGGCCGAGCCCGATGCCGCCGCGCCGGCCCGGGCCGACGACGACACACCGGCGCTGGTCCTCCACACCGGCGGCGCGGCGGGCACATCGGAAGTCGTGACGCTCGACCACATGCACCTCAACGCCGTGTGCCGATTGGCGATCGAGATCTTCGACCTCACCGCCACCGACCACAGCCTGTCGATCCTGCCGCTGTTCCATGTCAACGGCATCGCGCTGGGCACGGTGTCACCGCTTCTCGCCGGTGGTCGTGCCACTCTCGGCCCCTTTGTTCCGGCCACGTTCTTCGACCGGGTCGAGCGCAGCCGCGCCACCTATTTCTCCGCGGTACCGGACATGTACACACAGCTGTCCGATCTCCCTGCCGAGGCACAGCCCAACACCTCATCGGTGCGAATCACCATCTGCGGCGCGGCGCAACCCAGCGTGCAACTGCGCACCGAATTCGAACGCCGATACGACATTCCGATCATCCACGACCACGGACTGACGGAGTTCCCAGCGCGCACCCGTTCGATCCGCCCGCCGGCGTCCCCGCGACAAGCACCCTCGAAGCACTCGCGCCCAGCCGCTGATTCGGGGCCGGCGTTTCGAAGGACGGCGCCGAACAAGCAGGTGTAGCAGCCCACAGACCGACCTGACCGGGCACCGCTCGAGCCACCTCGTCACACTCTCGCCGCCGAAGACTCCCGGGTTCCGGCCCGACCGACGGAAATCGGCGATCGCCGCGGGAGCCCCGGTGTCGGCGAGTGTCCGCAAAGCCGATGCAGTCGGGTTGCCGGATGACCAGACACCCCTATCCACCCGGCCCAGGAGCCACCCGGCGTCAGGTGGCCGGGCCCCGCCGCGATACAGCGGGCACGATGGTCGCGAGTTCACGCCACGCGGACAACGGCAGGCTCCCCGGGTCGGTGCCGACGACCTGGAGGCAGACATGATCGGCTCCGGCCTCGAGATGTCGACGCACGCGCTGCTCGATCGCGGGTAGATCACCGTAGGCCATGATGGCGTCGACCAGCCGACCGCTGGGACCGGCGAGGTCGTCGTCATCGAATCCCAGCCTGCGCAGGTTGGCGGCTTGATGCGGCGCGCCGGAGGCGTACGCCGAAACATAGGCGGTGGCCGCCTCGCGAGCACGGTCGACGTCGGTGTCGAGCACGACCGGCTGCTCCACTCCGAGAAATACCCCGGGCCCCAGAATTCTCCTGGCCTGTGCGGTATGCGCGACCGGGACGAAGTACGGGTGGGCGCCCCAGGTCCGCTGCGCGGCCAGCTCCAACATCCTCGGGCCCAGCGCGCCGATCACTCGCCGCGGCACAGGATCCGGAATCGGCCCGTGCAACGGCACCGCGTCCATCGCATCCAGATAACCGCTCATCAAAGCTCGAGGTTTTCCCCCGGCGGGAATCGTCTGCCCATCCGCGACTATCGGACGGCCACCGACCCGATGCCCCCCTAACCCCAGTAGATACCGTCCCGGGAAGGCTTCGCCGAGCGCACGCTCCGCGGTCACCATAGCGATGGGATCCCGCAACGCGACATTGGCGATACCGGCCGCCACGACGATCCGGTCGGTGGCTGTCAACAACAGCCAGGCCTGTCCGATGCTGTCCCGCCCGAACCCCTCGCCGAACCACAGTGCACCGAAACCCAGCTCTTCGATCTCGGCGGCAGCCTCCCGAACCAGGGACGCCGGCTGTCGATCGAAGGCCCACGTCCAGATTCCCACCGTGCCCAAGTCCTGTTGCGCCACTGGATACTCCACTCCCCGATCTCGAACCGGAGAGGCTCTCCGATTTTCTTCCGCTAGAATATGGAGAGCTTCTCCGGTTCCGCAAGGGGGTATGGATGAGATCGCATGCGGAACGCAACTACCGCCGGATACTCGCCGCGGCAACGGCCGCGTTCGCCGAGTCGGGCCCCGACGCATCGCTCAACGAGATCGCCAAACGAGCCGGCGTGGGCCCGGGCACGCTCTACCGCCATTTCGCCAATCGGCAGACACTGCAGCTCGCGGTGTTGCGGGAACGCGTCGAAGCCCTGTGCGAACGCGGCGAGGAACTACTCTCCGAGCCGGACGCGGACACAGCTCTCGAGCAATGGCTACGCGCACTCCTACAACACACTCACGCGGACAAAGGACTCGGCGCCGCCGCGCTCACCGGCCCACTCGGGCACGACTTCGAGTGCCGTGCGGCTATCGGCAGAACAGCCACGCAACTCTTGACCCGCGCACAAACGCAGGGCACCGCACGAGGCGACACATCAGCTGATGATCTGATTCAACTGGTCGCCGGAATAGGGTTGGCCGCCGCGGACAGCGCCGATTCCGACCGGTCCGGCCGGCTGCTCCGGATCGTCGTCGACGGACTCTTCGCCCGGTGAACGATGAAAGGCGGTTCAACTGCACGGCATACCGACACAACAGCATTTTCCGGATCGATCACGGACCCCACTCCGGGTCCGCTGATGTTCGCGGTACTGGTGTTGATCGTGACGGTGGTGTTCGGGTTGTCCACCGACTACAAGGTTTTCCTCCATATCGGAGCGAGTGTTGCAGGCGCAGCTGTTACGGGGCGCGCAGAACGTAGCACTTCAGGGCTCGGGGAGGTATCTTGCCTGCGCTCCGGGATATTGCGCACCTGATCTGGGGTACAGGCCGGTTTCGGGGTGGCCGGCCCGGAAATCCGATAGCGCCGCGGTGGTCACCCGGGTGCCGACGAGGTCGAGGCGGTCGAACCTGTAGCGCTCGAGATTCGGCAGGACAACATCGGTGACCGGCGTGCCACGCAGACTCAGTGAGGTGATCTCGGTGGGTCCGTCCAGCAGCGTCGCGATGTCCTCATCGGTGCCGTGGGCGAGGTGGACACCGAGATGGCCGATACGGTGCGGCAGTTGGACCGGGCCGATGATGTGAGCCGCGGTCAGGCTCAGCCGCTGTAACGACTGCGGTAAGCGGCCGTCCAACCAGAGGGCGTTGCTCGCCTCGAGGTCCAGACCGGTGAGGCAAGGAAGACTGTCGGGCCAGGCTCGGCGGCCCCATGGGCGGTTCGGCAGATTGCTTATCCGGAGATGTGTCAGCGCACCGAGACGGCTATCGGGGCCGATATCGAAAGTGCCGAATTCCGAGAGTCGCAGGCGCAAGATCCGCAATTTCGGAAAGCGGGCGAACGCCGCCAGGCCATCGGCGCTCTCGATGGAGCATGCATCATGCTCGATGATCTCCACATTCGGCAGATCCGGAACCGCGGCCAACGCTTGTCCGTCGAACTCACCGGTCATGATGTTCAGCGCCCATACCCGATCCGATGCGCCGGTCACTATGTCGAGATCGTCGCGATCCCAGCATTCGGCCCGGGTGTGAATACTGAATCGAGTGCCGTCGTACTGCACGGGCAGCGTCGGTCCGAGCACATGGAACGGCGGCCTGCCCTCATCGAGGTGATACAGCCGGTCCTCATCGGCGGTCGAGCGTCCGCAATACACGACTTCAACGATCGTCGACGAGCCGGTCCTGCCGACGACTGCCAGGTTCACCCATTCGGGTACGCGGCCGTCACACCACAATTCGCCGACAACGGTCTCGAAGTCACATCGCTGCAACGCTGCAGCGCGGCGGCGGGAGATGTCCTCGGAAATTCCGACCCCACCTGATCCCGCCGGATCCCCGTCGTAGGACTGGTCGAGCCGAACCCGGAACAGCAACGGTGCGGGTAGGTCCTCGACCACGTATCTCCGGGCGATTTCCCAGGAGGCCACGGCGGCCGTCACAAGTCGCTCGGCGAAAAGATCACGATCCACCTGCCGAGCCTATTGCTCATGAAGGAAGTTCACCCGGGACATCGTGTCGGCGCGCAGCCGAACGCCGCCGTTCAGCGCTTCCAGGCAGCTCAGGGAGCCCACCACAGCGGATCACGACACCGAGTCGGTCGGATCGAAATCGGCGAAATCGAAGCCCGGCGAGACGACACAGCTGACCAGGGCCTCGTCCGCGTCTCCCGACAGCGGTTCGGCGCTCTGCCACGAACCCGCGGGGACGAGCACTTGCGGCCACTCGCCGGCGAGCACATCACCGCCGAGAACGTGCCGCGCGCCGGGGTCCGGCCGAGGACCGTCACCGCCGAGAGTCAGGGCGAGCGGGAGACCGGTATGCCACAGCCACAGCTCGTCGGAGCGCACCCGATGCCACACGGACCGCTCGCCGCGACCCAGCACGTAGTAGATCGCCGTGCCCGCGGCCCGTGTCCCGGAATAGCCGGCGGGGGTGAACGAGTGTGCGCTGCGCCAGGTTTCGCGGAACCATCCGCCTTCGACATGCGGCAGCAGATCGAGAGATTCGACCAGCGGTGAACGGCGGTCGAGGCTGACATACGCGCCGGTGGCATCCCGACGCGCATAGCGTATTTCAGCGATCGCGGCGCGGTCGATAGGCCCGTAGACGTGCGGGAACAGCAGATTCTCGGTGTCGGGTGCCGCCGATCTCGCACTCTCGAAACGGACCGGTGCGCCGACCTTGGCCGGATCGAGCAGCAACGCCGCCATGGGTTCGCCCTCATCCCGATAGGATGTGTTCGCCATCCGCAGCATTGTCGCCTCGTCCACGGCGCACTGCACGAAACCTTCGGTTTCCAGCGACGCACCGGAAATCGCTCCGCCGGATGCCCGTAGGTCCGATAAGCGCAACATATGGACGATCAGATCGGTTGGCACCGCCCCAATCTACCGAACACGACTCCGGTGACCAGCTGCGCAACGTCGACAACGAGCACGACCTGCGTGTCCCGGATCCTGCTGGATATCGGCCCGAGGTTCCCGCTAATACTCCAGGCCGAAGTAGCCGTCGAACAGGATTTCACTGATCTCGGTTGTGGTCTCCATGCCGACCTTGTCACCGCCTTCGACCACCCCGGTGTTGTTCATGATCGCCACTGTGTACCGCTCGTCCGGGCCGACGAATCCCACTGAATTCATCAGCCAGGAACCGTCGTCGTTATCGTCGGACCAACCGTTCTTGTTCCCCGGCCGCGCCTTCGCACCCGCACCCCAGACCCCCCACTGCTGGTTGACATCGACCGATCGCATCTCCCCGACGATGTAGTTCCGATGCCGCGCCGGCAACTCCTCCAGCACGTAGCTCATCAGACGGTCGAGATCGTTCGAGGTGGACAGGATCCAACCCCAATGATGCTCGTGCTGGTCGGTGAACTTCATATCGGTCATCCCGTACGACGGAAACCGCTTCGCATACTCCGCCTCCCCGCCGTAGCGGTACCACAACGTCGTTGCCGCCGCGTCGTCGCTCGAGTTCAGCATCCGGTGGATCAACTCACGGTCTTGCGCGGTCAGCGTGAGCGCGCCCGAGTCGTTGCGGAGCAGCAGATCCACCACCATGGCCAACTTCGGCGTAGAACAAGCCCAGACGAGCGTGCCCGCGTCCGCGCTCCGCCATACCGCACCGGTCATCCGGTCGCGGACCACGATTCCGGCAAACCCGGGACGGGTTCTTACGTAGGCTTCGGCCCGCGCGATGCGGACCAGCAGCCCCGCATCGAAACCCCTGCCGTCCTGCGGCGACCGGGCGTCGTCGGTTGCGGTGCGTGCCCTGATCGTCATCGCGGTCACGGTCAGCAACACCGCCGCCAACACACCGGACAACACCATGAGGAAAAGCCGTCTCCCCCGGTGCTCGAAGATCGCAATGGTTCGCACGGGCTTCCTTCCGTCGTGAACTCGCTCAGCGGTTTGCCACCCATCCGGAGCGGGTCGCCCCGAGAAACGGGCGTCGAATCGCAAGGTCGGTTCAGCGGGCGGGTCGAGCCAGCGGGGTGGTGTGCAGGAACGGCTGCCGTGCGATCCGGTTCGATCAGACGGTCCGGACCGACGTCAAGCGGACCGAAGCGTTATCACCGTGATTTCACTGGGCGCGAAGATACGGAACGGCGGACCCCAGAAACCCGAGCCCCTGCTGGTGTACAGCTGTGTCCGTGCACCGTGGCGGCTCAACCCGTGCACGGTGGGTTGGTCGAGACGGACCAGGAAGTTGAACGGCCAGATCTGTCCACCGTGCGTATGGCCGGCGATCTGCAGGTCGACACCGGCCGCCGCGGACTCGACAACCTGCTTCGGTTGATGCGCGAGCATGAGCACCGGAAGCCCTGGATCGACCCCCGCCAGGGCATCGTCGAAGTTCGCGCCGTGACCACTCAGTTTCGCCGACTTCGCAGTGGCGTCGTCGACGCCCGCGAGTACGAGGCGGTCGCCGCCGCGCTCGACGACGATGTGTTCGTTGTGCAGAGTTTTCCAGCCGATCGAATCCATGTAGTCGAGCCAGCCCTGCGCCTCGCCGAGGTACTCGTGATTACCGGTGACATAGACCCTGGCGAGCCCGGCGTCCATGGTGGCGAGCGGAGCCGCCTGCACACGTCGTTGCGCCACGGAGCCATCAGCGATATCACCGACATGGGCCACGATGTCCGGACGTAGTTCGTTCACAGTCGCAGCGACTCCGAGCGACCACTTCGTCCGGTTGATCGGACCGAAATGGGTATCGGTCACAGCGACGACTCGGATGCCGTCCAGGCCCCGGCCGAGTCGCGGCAGGGTGACCTCCACATGCGCGACCCGAGGAATTCGCATGGCCTCCCGATTGCCCCAGATCAGGAGAACCGCGGTCACGAGAACGACGGCGGTGGCCACCGAACGTGAGCGAACCGGATCCTCCACGCCCACGAAGGCGAGTACGAGCCGCGCGATCGTGCCGATCACCGACCAGGCGAAGAGCACCCAGACGATCCCCAGGATGGAGTCGCCGATCACGCCCGCCCAGTCGAGATGGCGACGGCCGTGGCTCAATACCAGCGTCACGGGTAGAACCACGAGAGTGATCGCGAAGGCCGCTGTTCCCAATGCGACCACGGGTGCCGGCCACTGAGTTCCGGACATCACCAAGGTCCACCACGGGACGACGAAGAGGACCAGCAGCACGGAGACGATCGTCGTAGCGATCGCAAGTACCCGCAGAGGTCTGGGTAAGGGACGCGAATCCGATCGGATCGTCGTATCTGGCAACGGAGTGCTCACCACCTCGATCCTAATTCAGTGCTCGAGGCGCTCCGACGATCCCGGCAGATCATCGGCTGCGGGAACCCCGATAAGTACGCACACCCGCAGACGCCGCCGCAGCCTTATCGGCGGCATCCCCTCCCTGTTCGCGACCAACGCTATAGCTCCCCCGGGGCTACCACTCCGATGAGACCAGCGAGCCGGCCCGGTAGGTCTCGATGCCCCTGACCGCGCGGCTGCGGGCACCTCAGCGCGTCGGTCGTTCGTGGTGACGATGGCGCGGGTGATGGGGTATCCGGAGACTGGACCACACCGTTGGTCGTCGCCGGCCCGACCGGCGCAGCAGTCAGGACCCATCGAACGCGCATACTGCTACCCGAGCGACAAGCGACAGTGCTGGTTTCGCTGAAGATGTTGCACTGGAACCCTTTCCGGTAGGGTCCCGCGACGTGCCCACACAACGAGTACCAGGCCGTCCCGCAGTAGGCAGAAAGGGACACCACTCGTCACCGCGCGCGAGGGTGACGCGTTGAGCAATACAGATCCGGGTTTGCAGGGCGAATCCCCGATCGTGTCCGGGTCCCCGGTATCCGCCGATTCACATGTTCGGCTGGATGCCCCCTCGTTCGCGGCCGACCCGCACCGTGTCTACGAAGACATGCGACCGCACGGCCCGCTTGTACGGGTCGAGCTTTCGCCGGGCGTGCCGGCGACGCTCGTGATCGGCTATCAGGTGGCCGTGCAAATCCTCAACGACGAGGTCCATTTCCCCGCCGATTCCCGCCGATGGGAGGAGAACGCGTCCCCGGGCTGTCCGCTGGTGCCGATGTTGGGCTATCGCCCGAATGCGCTGCGCACCGCGGGCGCCGAACACGACCGGTACCGGCGCACCATCATCGCGGCGTTGCAGACCGTCGACCTGCACAAGGTGCACGACGCGGTCGCGCGGGCCGCCGAGGCACTGGTCAATGCCTTCTGCGGCCGCGGTACCGCCGACCTGCGGATGGACTACGCGTATCCGCTGACCTTCCGGGTCCTGAGTGAACTGCTGGGCTTTCCCGAAGACGCCGCGGCCGCGGCGTACGAGGGGATGGCCGCGATGCTGGAGGGAGTGGGCGCCGAGGAGGGGCAGCAGCGTTTCGTCGAGGCTCTGATCGGAGTCGTCCAGCAGAAGCAGGCCGCGCCGGGCGACGATCTGACCTCGGAGCTGCTGAAGCATCCGGACGGGCTCGATCTCATGGAGATGGTGAATCAGGCGGCGCTGCTGTTCTCGATGGGTACGGAGCCGACCTGCAATCTCATCCTCAACGCGTTGCTGCTGTTGATGACCGACGAGCAATACGGCGGCGGGGTCCTCAGCGGCGCCGTGGCTACCCGGGACGCCATCGATGCCGTGCTGTTCGAGGACCCGCCGCTGGCGAACTGGTGCGTGAGCTACCCCAGACAGCCACAGCTCATCGGCGATGCGTGGCTGCCTGCTGATCAACCGGTGGTCATCAGCTTGGCCGCATGCAATAACGATCCTGTCGTGGGCGGTGACCGCGGAGGCAACCGGTCGCACCTCGCGTGGGGGGCCGGTCCGCATGCCTGCCCGGCTCAGTCCCTCGCCCTGACGATCGCCGCGCAGGGCATCGACCTGCTGCTCGACGCACTGCCGGATATCCGTGCGCAAGCACCTGTGCAGCAACTGGATTGGCGGCCGGGGCAGTTCCACCGCGCGTTGGCGACACTACCGGTTCAGTTTCCAGCGTGCCCGCCGATGCGCCTGGCTTGATGGTCGAGGCGAAGGCGTCCGACCCGAACTCGGAAGGTGCGGTCCGATGGTGTCCGCCCACAGCTCCGTTGCAGCACCACGGTGTGAGCTGCGGCTCGCGGCGGGCTGCGAGGTTCATCCGACGACGCGGAACCACGAACGCGCGCAAGGGGTTTCCACTAATCTGCAGACTGTGCCGGTCTGGAGAACTGAAGCTCGGTGAGTCGATCCGCGCACCGATGAGCTCGTGACATGGACCGAGCAGCAACAACATGAGGGAGGGGCATGAACTTCTGCGGCGTCACCGTCTTCCACGTCCGACCAGCACAGCACGCCCAGCTCTTTCCTCGACCAGGTAACTGCCGGCTCGGCACGTAGTCGAACCGAACCGCTGTTGGACGTCCCACGGCGACTCATTTGAAAGGCAGGTCCCACGATGACAACGACCGCGGAGCACTCCGCTTTCTCGGCCGGGCAGCAAGCTCGCGAGATCGACGCAGTCGTCGTCGGAGCCGGATTCGCCGGCCTCCACATGTTGCACAAGTTGCGCGAACTCGGACTCTCGGTGCAGGTGTACGAAGCGGGTGACGGACTCGGCGGCACCTGGTTTTGGAACCGCTATCCGGGCGCACGCGTCGACGTGAAGAGCATGTACTACAACTACTCCTTCGACCCGGAGCTCGAGCAGGAGTGGGAGTGGACGGAGAAGTTGCCGCCGCAGCCGGAGTTGCTCCGTTACATCAACCACGTCGCGGATCGTTTCGATCTGCGTAAGGACGTGCGGTTGCGGACCCGGGTCACCGCAGCGGTCTTCGACGAGTCCGCCGCGCGGTGGCGGATCACGACCGATCAGGGCGAGGTCGTCTCGGCGCGGTTCGCGATCATGGCGACAGGCTGCCTATCGGCGCCGAAGCGGGTGGAGAGTCCGGGCATCGAGAAGTTCCAGGGGCGCAGCTTCCACACCGGCGACTGGCCCGAACAGGAGGTGGACTTCACCGGCCGGCGGGTCGCGGTGATCGGCACCGGTTCCTCCGGCGTACAGGTTATTCCGCTCGTCGCCGAAGCGGCCGACGAGCTCACCGTGTTCCAGCGGACCGCGAACTATGTTCTTCCCGCCGGCAATCACGCGATCGACCCCGAATTCCAGCGCGGAATCAAGTCGCGCTACCGCGAGGTACGCAAGGCCAACCGGGAATCGTCGTTCGGCATCGCACGGCCCGAAGCCACCAAGGGGGCGCTCGAGGTGAGCGAGGAAGAGCGAAATGCCTTCTATCGCAGCGTATGGGAGGACAAGGACAGCGAACTGGTCAGCATGCTGACCGGATTCACGGACACACTCTCCGACGGGGCCGCCAACGAGACCGCCGCCCAGTTCATCCGCGATCGCATCGCCGAGATCGTGACGGACCCGGCCGTCGCCCGGCTGCTTCAGCCCTCCGGCTACTTCGGCGTCAAGCGCCCGGTCCTGGGTACGGACTATTACGAGACCTTCAATCGCCCCGATGTCCGGCTCGTGGACGTCTCCGCAACTCCGCTCACCGAGGTCACCGAGTCCGGACTCGAGACGACGCAGGAGAGTTTCGAGTTCGACGACATCATCTACGCCACCGGGTACGACGCCATGACCGGTGCGCTGGACGCGGTCGACATTCGCGGCCGGGGTGGTGCGTCGCTGCGGGAGAAATGGGCCGACGGGCCCGTGACCTACCTCGGTCTCGCCGTGGCGGGCTTTCCGAACCTCTTCACGATCACGGGCCCGGGTAGCCCGTCGGTCCTGTCGAACATGACGGTGTCCATCGAGCAACACGTCGACTGGGTGGCGGACGCGATCGATGTGATGCGGTCCGAGGGCGTCACGACCATGGAGGCCGAGGGCGCCGCGGAGCGGGAATGGACTCGGCATGTAGGCGAAGTCGGCGATATGACGCTCTATCCGAAGGTGGACTCCTGGTACGTGGGATCGAATGTGCCCGGCAAGCCGCGGGTGATGTACGCCTACATCGGCGGCGTCGGGGCATACCGCGAAAAATGCGACCAGGTCGCCGCCGACGATTACGACGGTTTCACTCTGACGTAGTGACCGAGGCGCTGCCGGCGCCGGGGCGCCACACGACGTGCGCCCCGCCCGGGACCGAACTCCCTGTGCCCGTTGCCACCGCCACTACTCCGAGTCACCCTCGGAAGAAGTTCCAGATCACCTGTGAAGCGTCGAGTTCGGCACTTGTCCTACCCAGATATTCGTGGGAAGCGATAGCGCTCCTTGGGGACAACATGTCCGCCGCCTTCGATGGTGGCCCCGTGCGGAAACGGGCGGCGCACCGTGCCACTCGGCGATCACACGTAACCGCTCGACGCAGCGCCGAGGCCGCATCGTTCGGCGCGGACGATCAAGGCGGTGAGTGCGGCACGTTCCACCCGGAACGGACCCGCCGACACCGGGGCCGGACTGCGCCCCGCTACGGGGATCGACAGCAATAACAGCGATAGCAACCGAGCCCGGATCCCGCCACTGCGGCTGCTCCACTGGACCAGTTACCGGCCGAACTACCGCACCGCCCGAAACCGGGACAGGCGATCAGTGCGCCGTCGGGGCCGGCCACGAATCGGATCCCCGAGAGGCGCGATCCGCCCCGCGCCGACTGCAGCCTTGCCACCGCCGCGGCTATCGGTGCCGACCGGACGGATGCCGCACACGGCGGTCGGCCACACTGATTGCTGATCAGTAGCCATTCCGAAGGCGCAACTCGCCACCCGAGCCGCCCGAACGCCGCGCCCGGGGCCGATACCGATGGAGGGAACCACCGAGCCGCCGGCGACCGGGTCGGCGAATCTCGGACAACGGACCTGGTACAGCGGTTGACCAACTGAATATGCGACTGCCCGAGTATTCCATTGAACGGAACTAAAATCTGCTGACCGGAACCCACCCCTGTGCGCTGGGGCACATCGAGCTACCCATTGAGCCAGTCGGACACATTTGCGCTCCGCGTCACCCAGGATCTACACTCGCCAAAGATGGAATCGGATTCCGCTCATCGGAATTACCCATCCGGCGCGTTCACCGCGCCCCGACACTCCTCGCCCACATTGGAGGCAATCCGTGGCGTCACCGACGACGACCGACGTATCAGCAGCACCCCGCGCTAGATGGTGGCGAGTCGGTGTCCTGCTCTTCCTGATCTATCTGGTCTGTTATGCGGATCGCTCGAACATCAGCGTGGCCGTCCCGGATATGGTCGAGCACCTTCGGCTGTCGGGAACCATCACCGGCGTCGTACTGTCGGCGTTCTTCTGGGGATATGTGATCACCCAGGTCCCGGGCGGATTCATCGCCGCGAAGGTCGGCCCCAAACAGGTCATCATCGTGTCGCTGGTGGTCGTGGGGGTCGCTGCCTGTGTCACCGGGTTCGCGCCGAACCTGCCCGCGCTGCTGACGGTCCGGTTCGTGATGGGGCTGGCCGAGGGAGCGGTGTTCCCCTCGTTCGCCGTGATGTTCGTCCGCTGGTTCCCGGGCCGGGAACGCGGCCGGGCCGTCAGCCTCACCCAGTACGCCTTGCCGCTGTCGTCCGCGCTGATGGCGCCGATCGCCGGCTGGATGATCGACACCTGGCACTTCCAGACAATGTTCGTCCTGCAGGGCATCCCCGCACTGATCCTCGCCGTCGTGTTCTACCTGCTCGTCCCCAACGACCCCACCGAGGACCGGCGCCTGCACCCCGCCGAACTGCGGCTCATCCTCGCCGAACGCGACGCGGAGACCAAGCCCGAATCCGGTCTGCTCAAGGCCCTGGCCCGGCCGATCGTCGTAGGACTGTGCCTCACGTACTTCCTGTGGATCACCGGTATGTACGCGTTCGGGCTCTGGCTGCCGACCCTGATCAAGGAGATCTCCTCGAACGGGATCGAAGCAGTCGGCTGGCTCACCGCGATCCCGTACGCGTGCGCCACCGTGGCGATGTACTTCAACTCGCGACTGTCGGATAGGGCGTCGTTCTCCCGCGGCTGGATCATCGCGTCGTCGCTGACCATCGCCGGACTCGCCATCCTGGCCCAGCATTACATCAGCGGCGGGGTCCTGTGGCAGATGATCCTCCTGTGCGTCGCCGCGGTGGGTCTGTACTCCTCGTTCGGTACCTGGTGGACGTGGGTGCTGAGCCAGGTCCCCCGGAACCAGGCCGGACCGTCGGTCGGGCTGGTGAACTTCGTCGGGAACTTCGGCGGAATCGTCGGGCCGATCGTCGTGGGCTGGGCTGCGGGTGGAGCGTCGCTGGCCGGCGGGTTCTACGTTCTCGGATTCGCCCTGCTCGCCAGTGCCGCCGTCGCGGGCACCCTCGCCGCCCGCGGCTACGACCGGACTTCCGAACCAGCGGACTCCGCTGATCAGCAGTCGGTCGTCTCCAGGAACTAGCACTGTTGCCGGACGAAAGCAGGATGCCGATGAACTCTCCCGATACGGTCCGCGATACCGGCCCGGCGGACGGGGCCGCCGTGGTGATGCTCCATTCGCTGTTCTTCGACGGATCGATGTTCGACGATCTCATCGCCGAACTGCCGCCCGAGTACCGCTACCTCAGGCCGGACTTGCGGGGCCAGGGTTCGTTCACCGGCACCGGACGGCGGCCGACGATGGATGTCCTCTTCGCCGACGCCGTGGCACTCATCGAAGCGCGCTGCACCGGTCCGGTCCACCTGGTGGGTAGTTCCATGGGCGCTTATGTGGCGCTACGCGTGGCGGCCCGGCGCCCGGACCTGTTGCTTTCGTGCACGCTGCTCGGCGCCACCGCGGAGGCCGAGGTACGGCCCGAGGTGTTCCGAGCGCTCGAAGACGCTGTGCGCGGCAATGATCCGGAGATCGTGACCAGGATCGAGCGCACCATGTTCGGTGACGCGTTCCTGCGTGACGAGGCCCGGAACGCGACCCGCCGCCATTGGGCGCAGATGTTCGCCTCGCATGTTCCGCAGGTCGCGGATGCGCTGAACGGCGTCTACACCCGACCGGCCATGACCGAGGAGTTGGCGGCCGTACCTTTTCCCTTGCTCCTGGTCGCGGGGGAACTGGATCGCGCGAAGCGGCCCGCCGATATGGCGGCCATCGCGGACCGCGTACCGGGTAGCCGGCTGGTCGTCCTCGAGACCTCGGGCCACACCCCCGTCGTCGAGGAACCCGCCGCGATCGCGCGAGAACTCCTGTCGTGGTGGACCACCCAAGATTCACACTATCCAGACAACGGAGGCCGGAAGTCATGACCCTGCTCGAGCCGCTGCCCGATCTCGAGGAGATCCGGGCGCTCAACCCCGACGGTACCGAACTGCTGGGCAGCCGCTGCGACAGCTGTGGCTCCGGATTCTTTCCCCGGCGGCAGCTGTGCTTCGAATGTGGTGCCGACGCACTGCGCGACGTCGAACTCGGGCACCGCGGCGTCCTCTACTCCTATTCGCGAGTCGAGCTCTCCTCCGCGCGGCCGACGCCGTACACGCTCGGCTATGTCGACCTCGACAACGGGGTACGGGTGCTCGCGGATATCTCGGTACCCGAGGACCTGCTGGTCCCGGACCTACCGGTGGCGCTGACGACCGATCCGGCCGGCAAGTGGAGCTTCGCCCCGGCCGTGAACCCCGCAGAAGAAACGGATGAGAACTGATCATGGTCGACGCATTCGTGGTTTCGGCAGCGATGCTGCCTATGGGTAAACATCGGAGTTCCGGCTACGCGGGCCTGGCCGCACCGCCGGCGCGGCAGGCTCTGCTCGACGCCGGGGTGGAACGCGGCGATATCGACGCGGTGTTCTGCGGTCATTCCTTCGGCGGCATGCTGACCGGCCAGCGCATCGCCAAAGAACTCGGCCTCGGCGGCATCCCGATCGTCAACACCGACAACGCCTGCTCCGGTGGCGCCACCGCATTGCATCTGGCACAGAAGTCCGTTGCCGCCGGCGAGCACGACATCGTCCTGGTCGTCGGTGTGGACAAGCTGACCCAGTTCGGCGGCGGCACTCTGCCGCTGGTGGCCGAGGATCCCGAAGTCCGGCAGGGCATGGTGATGCCCGCGCTGTACGCGATGCGCGCCCGGCGCTACCTCTACGAGCGCAAGGCGGAGCCCGCGGATCTGGCACTGGTCAGTGTCAAGGCGCGCCGGCACGGCGCGATGAACCCCTTTGCGCAGTATCAGAAGGAAGTCGACGTCGATCAGGTGCTGTCCTCGCGCGTGATCGCCGATCCGCTCACCCTCTTGCAGTGCTGCCCCACCGGTGACGGCGCCGCCGCCGTCGTCGTCGTCTCCGAGAAGGTGTTCGCCGCAATGGGCCGGCCGGGTATGCGTATCGGCGCGTCGGTGCTGCACTCGGGCACTGCCACCAGCGGTACCCGCAATATGTTGCGCCCCGAGATCTCCTACCACTCGGCGCGCGAGGCCTACGCCCAGGCCGGGATCACCGCCGCCGATCTCGACACTGTCGAACTGCACGACGCGTTCAGCATCGCCGAACTGGTCTACTACGAGGCTCTCGGCCTGTGCGAGGAAGGCGGTTCACTCGAATTCCTGCGCTCGGGAGAGACCACATTCGGCGGCTCCGTCGTCGTGAACCCCAGTGGCGGCCTGCTCTCCAAAGGACATCCCGTGGGCGCCAGTGGTGTCGCGCAGGTCGTGGAGATGTTCTGGCAGCTCACCGGGGTCGCCGGCGATCGGCAGGTGCCGGACGCGAAAATCGCTCTGACACACGTCACCGGCGGAGGTATCTCCGGCTTCGATCACGGGGCCTGCGCCGTACACATTTTCGAGCGAGCGGACTGATATGGCGACCAGCGACGCGGCCAAGGGCAACGACACGCAGAAGCAGGACAATTCGGCGGCGGGGACGGTGAAACGCACGGTCCGGCTGCTGGCGGCACTCGCCGATCTCGGCAAGGAGGCCGGTGTCGGCAAGATCGCCGAACATCTGGGCCTGCCCGCGTCGACCGTGCACCGACTGCTGAAGATCCTCACCGAGGAAGGAGTTGTGGTCCGCGACCCGGATACGCACAACTATTCCATCGGCGCCGAGCTGTACCGGATCTCGTCCCGGGTCACCGCGCAGGTGGACATCAGCACCATCGTGCGGCCCCATCTCGAGGACCTCGCGAATACATTCGATGAGACGGTCATCTTCGGTCTGTACATGCCGGCGAACAAGGCGCTGTCCTTCACCGCCCGGGCGGACGGCGCGCAGCTGCTGCGCTACCGCATCGAATTGCACCGGCCGCTGTCACTGGTGTGGGGTGCGTCGGGAAAAGCCGTGCTGGCTCAGCTCGATCACGCCACCATCGCCGATATCCTCGAACACGAACGCGGGCTCGCCGACGACGGACGCGCGCCGGGATCGACTGCCGCGCTGCCGACACTCGACGAACTCGAGCATGATCTGCAGGCCGTACGTGAGGCCGGTTACGCCATCAGCGAGGGCGAGAAGTTGCCGCAGGCACGTGGTATCGGGACGCCGGTGTTCGACGCTCGCGGTGTCGTCGGCTCCATCACCCTCACCTCGCCCAAAGACCGGCTTCCACACGGGGAGATCAGCAGCATCGCCGCGTCGCTGATCGCTGCCGCCCGATCGATCTCACGCGAACTCGGTTCCACCGCAGAGAACTTCAGTCCAGGAGTTGTTTCACTATGACAGCATCGCGCGCACCGCTGGAAGGGCTCGTGGTCCTCGACCTCACGACATTCCTGTCGGGTCCGTTCTGCACCCAGATCCTGGCCGATTTGGGCGCGGACGTCATCAAGGTCGAGGCACCCGCCGGGGATTCGAGCCGATCCATCCCCCCGCATTTCATCGACGGCGACAGTGCCTACTACCTGGGGAACAACAGGAACAAGAAGAGCATCGTCATCGACCTCAAGTCCGGCACCGGGCTGTCGGTTCTGCACGACCTCATCGCGAAATCCGATGTGGTGGTGGAGAATTACCGTCCCGGCGTCTGTGCCCGTCTCGGATTCGATCCGGCCGAGATGCGCCGGCGGCATCCCGCGTTGATCTGGGCGTCCATCAGCGGATTCGGTCAGACCGGGCCGTGGAAGGATCGCCCGGCCTACGACATGATCGTCCAGGCGCTCTCCGGCGCGATGAGCCTGACCGGTGAGCCGGATCGGCCCGCTGTCCGGCTGGGCATTCCGGCGGGCGATGTCGTGGCCGGTATGTACACCGCGATCGGCATCTGCGCGGCAGCGGCTTCCCGAGCCGTCGACGGACGCGGCGATCATATCGATGTCTCCATGCTGGATTCGCTGATCTCGCTGCTGTCCTACCAGGGCGTGTACTCGATGATCACCGGCGAGGCTCCCGCGCCACAGGCGGCGCGACACGATTCCATTCCGACCTATCGCTCGTTCGTCGGCGGCGACGGCCGCGAACTCGTCGTCACGGCCAACACCGACCGGATGTGGCGCTCTCTGTGCGAGGTGCTGGCATTGCCCCAGCTGACCGGTGATCCGCGGTTCGCCGATCAGGGCACACGCCTGGCGAACAAGACCGAGCTGTGGGAGCTCCTGGAAGAGGCGTTCACCACCCGCAGCGCGCTGGAATGGGTGGAGTCGCTGCAGGACGCCGGTGTACCGGCGGCCCTGATCGCCAATGTCCCGGAAGCGCTCGCCGAGGCCCGCGCGGCGGGGCGCGATATGGTGCTCGACCTCGACGACGGGCACGGCAACACGGTGTCGGTTCTCGGCAATCCGATCAAGTTCCTCGATTCCCCGACTGTCGAGCCGGTCTTCCCCCCACGTCTGGGCGCGGATTCAGCCGAGGTACTCGCCGAAATCGGCTGGTCGGTTGCTGATATCGAAGCGTTGGCGGCCTCGGACGCCAGCGCCGCGGGACAGCGGTGAGGTCGCCGGTAACCGTCGTCGCCCTGCACTCGCTGGGTCTGGATGCCGGATCGTTCGATGCGTGGGGCCGGGCGGTGGAGTCACGATACCGCTGGCACGCGCCGGACCTCGACGGCCACGGATCTCGCTCCGGCGAACCGACCGTCGACTTGGCCACGATGGCGCGGACGGTGGGCGCCCAACTCCCCGGACTCGGCGGGGTTCACTTGGTCGGGCACTCACTCGGTGGTGCGGTCGCCGCCCTCGTGGCCGCGGCCGCACCGCGAGGGGTGGTGCGGTCGTTGACCCTTGTCGCGACGCCGCCACACGGTTTCGCGTCGTTCGCCGAACGAGCGAAGCCGGTGGCCGAATCGGGTTCCATGGCATCGATGGTCGAACCCACCCTCGAGCGCTGGTTCGATCCCGCGCAGTTGGCGGCCGACACTCCGGCGGTGCGGTACTGCCGCGACCGGCTGACACACCTGTCACCTGCCACCTGGGTCTCGGCCTGGCGTTCGTTCGCGCGGTTCGACGGCTATACCGCTATCGGCGCGTCCTTGCCGCCGACGTTGTTGCTCTCCGGTGGAGCGGACAGATCGACACCGCCGGAATCGGTCGAATCCATTCTCGCGCATGTTCCGAAGACTTTCGGCCACCGCGTCGTTCCCGACGCGGGCCACATGTTGATCTTCGATCGAGCGGACGAACTCGCCACCATCTCGGGAAAGTTCTGGCAGACAGTGGAGGAGCAGCAGTGACCACCAACCACACCGGCCGCGTCGTCGTAGTAACCGGAGGAGGCGCCGGCATCGGCCGCGCCTGTGTCGAGGCCTTCATCGCCGCAGGAGCACTGGTGGCAGTACTCGATCGGGACGAGGCAACCGATCTGCCCGCCGGTGTCACGGTCCATCGCGTGGACGTCACCGACGATGCCGCGGTCGAAGCCGCGATCCGAGCTGTCGGCGAAGAGCACGGTCGTATCGATGCTCTCGTCAACAATGCCGGCGTCAGTGGTGTCGGCACCATCGAGGACGGCACCCTCGACGACTGGAGCAGGCTGTGGGACATCAATGTCCTGGGATACGTCCGGGTGACCCGGGCAGCCCTGCCCTACCTTCGTGAATCGACCGCGGCATCCATCATCAACATGTCCTCGTGCACCGCGACATCGGGATTCCGGCAGCGCAGCGCCTATTCGGCCACCAAGGGCGCCATCGAGGCACTCACCCGGTCCGCGGCGGCCGACCTCGTCGCCGAGAACATCAATGTCAACGCCGTGAACCCGGGCACAGTCGACACCCCGTTCATGGCCGAACTCGCCGCCCGCGCCGACGATCCCGTCCAGCGGCGTCGCGAATACGAGAGCCGTCAACCCACCGGCCGGATGGTCGCGCCCGCCGAGGTCGCCGCCGCGGTCCTCTACCTGGCCGATCCGGTCAACCGTTCGTCCGTCGGAACTGTCGTCACGATCGACGGCGGCATCGCGAGCCTGCACATCACACAGGCCTGACACCTCACCCCCCCAGAAAGGACCCAGATCATGTCGGAGCAGCGCACGGTGATCATCACCGGAGCCGGCCAGGGCATCGGCCGGCAATACGCCCTCGAATTCGCCGCGGCCGGCGACGCCGTCGTCATCGCCGATCTCAACGGAGAGAAGGCGGCGTCGGTGCAGGCCGAGGTCGAAGCGGCCGGCGGCAGTGCACTCGCCGTCACCACTGATGTCGCCGACAAGGCCAGTGTCGACGCCATGGTCGCCGCCGCCGTGGCGAAGTTCGGCACCGTCGACGTGCTGATCAACAACGCCGCCATCTTCTCCACCCTGGTGATGAAGCCGTTCGATGAAATCGATGTCGACGAATGGGAGAAGGTCTTCGCCGTGAACTCCCGCGGCACATTCCTGTGCGTCCAGGCTGTAGCCCCGCATATGAAGGCACAGAAATCCGGGCGCATCATCAATATCTCGTCATCCGTGGTCACCACGGGTCGCGCGAACTACGCGCACTACGTCGCCTCGAAGGGCGCGGTCTCGGCGCTGAGCAAATCGCTGGCCACCGAGCTGGGCGAATACAACGTGACCGTCAATGTCGTCAGCCCCCACGGCATCGTCACCGAGATCCCTCGTGGCACGATCACCGACGATCAGTGGGCCGGAATCCTCGCCGAGCAGGCCATCAAGCGCAAGGGCTCGGCCGAGGACGTCGTCGGCGCGGTGAAGTTCCTGGCCTCCCCGGGGGCAGGCTACATCACCGGCCAGACGCTGCTGGTCGACGCCGGCCTCCGCTACACGTAGGAAGGACCACCATGTCCCATTCGATCAATCGCGTCACCGATAAGCGTCATCGAATCGCCGTGATCGACGGCCCCAATATGTCGAACCTGGGCGCCCGTAGCAAGAAGGTCTACGGTGCGATCGGCAGCCTGGACGAACTGAAGGCCTTCGTCGTCGGCTTCGGCAGCGATCTCGGAGTCGAGGTTTCGACCTTCTCATCGAACTACGAGGGCGCCATCCTCGAGTTCATCCACGAATCCGCCGAGCGCATCGACGGGTACATCATCAACCCTGCCGGGCTGACGACGGTCGGGGAAGCGGTCCGCCACGCACTCGAGGAGACCACCAAACCGGTGGTAGAGGTGCACTTTTCCAACATCACCTCCGGTGCGGGCGGCGCGCGTGGACTCGGCGGCGGAGCGATCCAGTCCACCCTGACCCATACCGCCACCGGCCTGTGCATGGGAATGCGGCAGTACTCCTACATCGGCGCGCTGACCGCATTGGTTTTCTCTCTCGACGACCAGGGCTTCCTCGGCGCGCAGCAGTAGTTCTCCGCGCCCGGACGACCACGTCCGTCTACCAGATGAACCGGCCCCTACCTCGGTTGCGTCGCCGTCACGGCAACCGGGTAGGGGCGCCCTCGTCATGCCACCGTCCGTCCCCCGAGCCGCCGAATGCACTACGCCAACCGAACTCGGCCGATCCGATGGTGGGATCTTCGCCGAATGGGTGGGCCCTGATGTCATCGACGCGACCGCAGTCGGCTCACGTCCTGGTCAGTCCGGGAAATAGCTGGAGTCGGGTCGGCAGGTGACATCGGTGGCGGGGAGAGTGCCGGCGCTCAGGTAGGTATTGACGATATCGTTCAGGCAGGGGCTCAGACCGTTGCGGAAGGTGCCGTGGATCCGGGTATCGGCCAAGGTGACCAATCGTGATCCGCTCAGCGCCCGGTGCATGGCGACGCCTTCCGAATAGGCCGTGCGGGTGTCACCGGTTGCCTGCAGGATCAGCGCCGGCGTCGAGTTGCGCACTTCGGTGGCAGGCTCGACCGGGTCCGGCCAGAAGGCACAGGCAGTGATGTTGTTGGCGAAGGCACCGAACACCGGCTGGGTGTCCCGGACACGTTCGATGTTGCGGTAGTACCAGGCGGGATCTCGCGGCGCCGCTTCATCACCGCACAGGACAGCGGCCATTCCCGAGGTCTCCACCGGAACGGCACCGGTGATCTTGGCCTTCAGCCCTTGTGTGTCGATGGGCAGACCGGACACTCCGTCGGCGACGAGACGTACGACTTCGGCGAGGTCGGCGTTCAGTTTCGGGTTCGACAAGAACGCCAGCAGCATCAGTGGCACGACGTGTTCATCCAGGATTTCGCCGTCCGCGAAGATCGGGTGAGCCGCGACGCGGCGGATCAGATCCTCGACGAATGCGCGGACCTGCGGCCCGGTACTGCCGAACCGATAGTCGGCATCGTGACGGGCGGCCCAGTTCGCCCAGTCGTCCAGTCCGGCCTCGTTGGTGGCGCCCATGTCCTGGTAGATCCCGATCCAGTAGCGGTCCGGATCGATCGCGCTGTCCAGCACGATCCGGTCACTGTGCCGAGGGAACATCTGCGTATACACCGCGCCCAGGTAGGTACCGTAGGAGCCGCCGAAATAGTTGAGCGCGCGTTCGCCGAATACGCCGCGGATGACATCCATATCCCGGGCCGTGTTGCGGGTGGTGATGTACCGGGCCTTCTCGGGATCAGAGGCCAGACATGAGGCGGCCAAGGCGGCAGCCAGGGTCACATCCCGCGCGTAGCCGAAAACATCGAAGCCCGCCGAGAACAACATGGTGGGTAGCGGCAGCCCACAGTGCACCCGGTCCGATCGGCCGACTCCCCGTGGATCCATACCGATCAGGTCGTAGCGGGCACGCACTTCCGGTGTGAAGGGCTGCCGGGCGCCGGCCATCAGACCCAGGCCCGGACCGCCGGGGCCGCCGGGATTGGACAGCATGATTCCGCGCCGACGGGCCGGATCCGTAGCCTGGATGCGGGAAATCATGACCGTCAGCGTCCGGTAGTCCGGACGGCTGTAGTCGAGCGGTACGACGACACCCGCGCACTGCGCCCCTGAACCATCCAGAACCGGATCATCGCACGACTTCCATTCCAACTGCTGGTGATAGAACCGCGCCAACCCACCACCGATGTCCTCGACCGGATCGGCGCTCACCGGCCCCGCGGGAAATACGACTGCCGGTGCGATCACCAGCGCAAGCAACCTGGCCCACCCTGTCGGCATCAAATCTTGCGGCCCCTTCAGTCACATGTCCCGACTCCGACGGCACTGACTTTTCCGAGGGCTCCGGAAGAACAGCCCTCATGGGAAGAGCTCGAGATTCACATATCCGCAACCCTACCCACGCCGCGTTCGGTCTCGCGTCAACTCACCCCACTGTGCCGCTCAGCCGCAATGCACCTTGAAAGTCTGCCACTTGTCGTCGCCGATGAGACCGCCCCAGTCGATGCACTCGCCCTTCGCTTCGACTTTCACCGGGCCGGCGAACTCGGTGTAGTCGGCATCATCGATGATCACATTGCTGTGATCCTTCGACGTCCGCAGTCCGGCGCCCATCCGCACGGGTTTCCCCGGCCGGTCCCGCACGGTGACGACGCAGTTCTTCGTACCGTTGTAAGTGAGGTAAACGGTGCCGCCCCTGAGTTCGCGCGAATCGATCACGTCATATCCCTGACCGCACTGACCGCCGTACGTTGCCGCGGACGCAGTGGCGGGGAGGAATACCGCCACTCCGGCGGCAATTCCGATTGCGCTCGCGCCCACCGCGATTTTCTTCCTTGCATTCATCACCTAGAAATCTCCTTCGAACGGCGTTCGTTCAGCGACCACCATTCTTCGGCTTCGGACCTGACAGGTCTGTACGCGCACCGACACCCACTGTGTGTCCGAGCCGACACGTCTCCGCGCAACGCGGCCGGCTCTCCGCGTTCGCTACTGGTCGGACCGGCAAGTCGTCGTGACTGCTTCGACGACGCAGAGACTCACCGACCGCGGGCCGTTTTCACGAGCGGAAGATCGCCGAGTCGGGTAGGGCGGCGGGTTCTACTCCCGTAGACCTTGCAGCGCTATCCGACGGAGATTGTCGGCGAGGACGTTCGCCGACGGGCTCAGCGTTCGTGTCGTCGCGATGGTTATTCCGACGCTGTGACCGATCGAGTCGAGCGATATCGGCAGTGCACACAGGCGATCGTCGTCCCGGCCGATCAGACTGGGCAGTACCGCGACGAGATCGGTTTCGAGCAGCAGCTGTCGGACCGTCAGAAATGACGTCGCCTCGACTCGGTTCTCCGGCAGTGGCATGCCATTGCGCGCGAAGAGTTCTTCCAACTCCGCACGCAGCACCGTCTCGGTGCCCGGCAGGATCCATGGATAGGCCGCGAGGTCGCTCAACGCCAGGTCGGTGCGGGCGGTGAGGGGGTGGTGCACTCGCGCGAAGATTTCGACCGACTCGTCGTACAGGGGCTGGCGGACCGCTGTCTCGGTGGTCGGCGCGGTGAGCCGACCGACGATCATGTCGATGCGGCCGGCCTCCAGTTCGACGAGCAATGCTTCTGGCGAAGCCTCCCGGACGATCACGGTCAGTAACGGACGATCCCTCTTCAATCGGGCGATAGCTTTCGGCAGCAGAACATTCGACCCCGCCAGGTGGGTTCCGACGACCACGGTGCCGCGCTCGGCGTCGGCGAGTTCGGCGACATGTCGTCCGGCCTGGCTCAGCTGAGCGAGCACCGCGCGCGCGTGCGCGGTGAACGCTTCGCCGAAGATCGTCGGTGTGATCCCGCGCGGGCCGCGGTCGTACAGCGAGACACCCAGGATCGTCTCGAGATCGTGCAGACTGCGAGTCGCCACCGGTTGGGTGATATGCAGCGTCGCAGCCGCGCCGATCACGCTGCCCTGTCGCGTCAACGCATCCACCAGGGTCAGGTGACGCAGCTTCAGCCTGCCGTCCAGCAACCGCGGGAGGTCCACCGCAATCTCCCTACACTCACTTCGGCCATGCTCACCTACGTATATTAGACCAAAGAAGGCATCTGACCAGGTGTGGTCGGCTGATGAATTCTTTCACGGCAGATATCCGGCCCATCCGATGCGCGCAGACGGACACGGCGCCGGCCCGGTCGATAGAGGCCCGGGTCGGCACGGCTATGATCCAGCGATCTCGCCGGGCACCAGTGTCGCGCATGAACAGCCCCGGTGGCGAGCCGCTCGGCTACAACCCCAGAAAGCGCTCGGCGTTCTGATGGGTGATGAGTTTCTTGGTCGCGGCATCGAGGTGATCGCTCTTGCCCACGACCGCCGCGACCGGTCGTTCGCCGAGTGGGTAGGGGTAGTCGCTGCCCACCATCACCCGTTCGGGTCCGACCGTGTCGACGAGCAGACGCAGCGCCCGGTCGTCGAAGACCACCGAGTCGACGTAGAACCGGCCGAGGTAGTGCGACGGCGGGTATTCGGAGGTGCCGATGACGTCGTTGCGGCGATGCCAGGCGTTCTCCATGCGGCCCAGCCAGAACGCGAACGATCCACCGCCGTGTGCGAACCCGATCTTCAGCCGCTCGTCGACCCGGTCGAACACGCCGCCGAGAATGAGTGCCAGGATCGAAAGATGCGTCTCCGCAGGCATGGCGGTCAGCCATTGCCCCATCCACCGGTCCAGGCGCGGCGAACTCGCCATGTCCCACGGATGCACGAAAACCGGAACGTCGCGGTCGGCGCAGTGCTGTAGAAAAGTGACGACGCCCGCACTGTCGAGGTCGCGGTCGCCCACGTGGTTGCCGATTTCGACGCCGCGGTGCCCATTGGCGAGGCAGCGGTCGAGCTCCTGGCAGGCAAGATCGGTGTCCTGCAGGGGGACCTGGCAGAACGGGATCAGTCGGTCCGGTGCAGGCGCGATGATGTCGAGGGCCAGGTCGTTGAAGATCCGAGCGATCTGTGCGCCCTGCTCACCGGTGCGTCCATAGTTGAAGAATGCCGGCGTGGGCGAAACAACCTGAGTGTGTACGCCATCGGCATCCATATCGCGCAGCCGGGTCTCGGCGTCCCAGCAATCGGACTGGATGCGCCGGAATTCCCTGCTGCCCATCATGATCATTGCATCGTGCTCGGATTCGATCCGCAGCCATGGCGCGTCCGGGCCGCCCGCGGCGCTGACGTCGGGCCAGCCCTTGGGCACGTAATGGGTGTGGATGTCGATGATATCGGACATCGTCACCCTTTTCCCGGATGTAGCGCACCGCACTTACCGCACTGTCTGGCCTGCAGATCGTCGTAGAACTCGGCGAACACCGGTGGCAGGTCTTCGACGATGTTGCGGACCTGTAGTTCGATCTCGTGGATCAACCTCCCGCAATCGAGGCAGTACCACTGGAACTTCTCGAGAGTGCCTTCCTCCCGGACTCGTTCGATGACGAGCCCGATCGACTCCGGATCGGGGCGTTGCGGGGAATGCGGCACATCGCCGGGCAACAACCACACCTGCCCCTCGCGAATATCCACCCGCCGGGGCCCCGAGTCGGTCATCAGGTTCACATGGATATCACCGCGGACCTGGTAGAACCACTCTTCGTACGGGTCGAGGTGAAAGTCGGTCCGCTGATTCGGACCGCCGACGATCTGAATGATGAAATCATTGCCGAGCGCCATGGTCCGGTTGTTGACCGGCGGTTTCAGCAAGTGCTCGTGCTCGTCGATCCAGCCTTGGAAATCGATCGGCTCCGGAATCTCGGTCATGGCCGTTCCTTGATGTCGTAGTTGTCGATGACGTCCGTGTGTCCCGGTCGCCGGTGTGCAATCGCCTGTATCTCGATGAGCAGATGCGGATGCGGCAGTTGATGCACCGCAACCGTGGTTCGAGTGGGCCCGTGCTCGTCGAAGTACTCGCCGTAGACCTCGTTGTATCCGCCGAAATCGTTCATCGATACTAGAAATGTGGTGATCTGTGCGATATCGGACAGATCGGCGCCGACCTCTTGCAGGATTGCCCGAATATTCTCGATCACGGCGCGGGTCTGCGCCCGGATATCGAGATTCGTCGTTCCCATCTCATCGACTTCGACGCCCACGAATGTGTTGTCGGGTCTGCGCGAGCTCGTACCGGAGACGAAAATGAGGTCGCCGACAACCTTCACATGCGGGAACCGCCCGCGCGGCGTGGCGCGACCGGTGATCACCCTCGACGTGTGGGACTGCGCTGCGGTCATCGTGTCACCTCGACCGTCACACGCCCCAGTCCCGCTATATCGCATTCGGCGGCGCCCGGGCCGAGCGGCAGCGCGGCGGTCGCCGCGCCCGCGAGTATCACCTGTCCGGCTCGCAGGGGAATTCTTCGTCGAACACAGATCCCGGCAAGGGCGTGCAACGCCCGAACCGGGTTGCCGAGGATCGCCGCGGTAGAACCGACCACCTCTACGCCGGCGACCCGCATTCTCACCGCCCGGTCGGCCACCGGATGCACGGGCTGCCACGGCCCGATCACGAATGCGGCGGCCGAGGTATTGTCGGCTACCACGTCGGTGTAGGTGAAGCGGAAGTCCCGGTAGCGGGAATCGATGATCTCCATCGCCGGTGCGATCGCGTCGACGCAGGATTCGATACTGGTCCCGGCGTCGTCGAGATCGACGTCGCGCCCGAGCCGGTAGGCGACCTCGGGTTCGATCCTGGGGTGGATAAAGGGGCCGAGTTCGAGTTTTCCGCCGTCGGCGACGGCCATCACGTCGGTCAATCGGCCGACGATCACCTCGGAAACACCCATTTGTGCCATCTTCGCCTTGCTGGTGAACCCGAGTTTGACACCGACTACCGTCTCGCCGCGGTGCTCACGGCGTGTGATCAGCGCCGATTGGACGGCGTATGCGTTGTCGACGGTGAGTTCGTGGTCGTCGCTCAGGCTCGGCGTGTCTGTGACGCCGGTTTGCGCCTCGTCGAGGCGACGGGCGAGGGCGTCGATGTCGAGCGGACAGCGCGGATCGGAAGTCATTGTGCGGTAGCTGCTTTCTCCGGCTCGCGCTGAGCGATCGGGCCGAGTGTCGGGGTCACAGCGCGACACACACGTTTGTCGGCTGGGTGTAGAAATGCCGCGACGATTCGCCGCCCTCGCGGCCGATGCCGGACAGGCCCATCCCGCCGAAAGGCGACCGCAGATCCCGCAGGTACCAGGTGTTCACCCAGGACATTCCGACGTTCATCGCTTGTGCGACGCGATGTCCGCGCCGCAAGTCGTTGGTCCACACCGCCGACGCGAGCCCATAGTCGGTGTCGTTCGCGAGCTCGATTGCTTCGATCTCGGTGTCGAACGGGATCAACGCGGCGACAGGGCCGAATATCTCCTCCCGCACCACGCGATCGGAATTGGTCAGTCCGGTCCACAGGGTCGGTTCGATCCACGATCCGCCGTCGAGGCCGCTGCCCAGCGTAGGCACGCCGCCGCCGGTGAGGATCTTCGCGCCCTCCCGCTCGGCCAGCTCGAAGTAGGACAGCACCTTGTCGCGATGCTTCTGCGAGATGAGTGGCCCGGTCGTAGTCTGCGCATGTCTCGGATCGCCCAACCGCAGATCGCGGGCGCGTTCCGTCAGACCTGCGGAAATATCTTCGAAAATACTGCGCTGCAGGTAGATTCGTTCGGTACACAGGCACACTTGCCCGGTGTTGGTGAACACCGACCTGCTCAGTCCGCTCAGGACCTCGTCCAGGTCGACATCGTCGAACACGATGGCGGCGTTCTTGCCCCCGAGTTCGAACGACACCGGGCGCACGCGGGGCGCCACCGTCCGCATCACCTGTGAACCGGTAGCCGACGAGCCGGTGAACGTCACCCCGTCGATCCCCGGGTGCGAGGTCAGGAACTCACCGGCCGAGTCGCCACCGAAACCGTGCACCACGTTGTAGACGCCGGCAGGCAGTCCGACCTCGGCGAACACCTCCGCCAGCAGCGTCGCCGTGGCGGGGGTGTCCTCACTCGGCTTGACCACAACCGCATTACCGCACGCAAGCGCGGGCGCCACCTTCCAGGTCAGCAGGAGCAGCGGCAGGTTCCACGGCACGATCACCGCGACCACACCCAACGGCTTGTGCACCGCGTAGTTCAACGCCTTTCTACTGTCCGGCATCTCGGTGATGAACGACTCTTGACCAGCGGCCGCGAGCACATCGGCGAAGGTGCGGAAGTTGGTCAGCGCGCGGGCGACATCGAGTTCCCTGGCCTGGGAGACGGGCTTGCCCGTATCCGCGACTTCGGCAGCGACGAATTCCTCGAACCGTTCTTCGATCCGGTCGGCGGCGCGCCGGAGGAGCGCGGTGCGCTCGTGGACCGAGGTCCGGCCCCAGACGCTGTCGAGTGCGTGACGAGCCGAGGTCACCGCACGGTCTACCAGTGGCCGGTCGGCCTCGTGCACGCGGGCGAATACCGCACCGGTCGCGGGGTCGGTCTTCTCGAAGCTGTGGTGAGGGTCCGGTTCGACGAATCGTCCGTCGATGAAATTGCGGATCCACCGTGGTGCCTGTGGCGTCATAGCACCACTGTGGCGGGAGAATGCATACCGAACAAATACGTATTTCAACTTTCGCTATACCTGATAGGCATAGCTTCCCGTCGCGACCCGAATCCCGCTTGCTATGCCGACCGGGTATAGGTCAGGACCGGATGGGCATTCGACACCTATGGGCTCCCGAGTGGACCATTGGGTCCGTTCGAAGGAGAGCTACCGTGCCCGACCCCTGCATCGACGCCGACTACAACGTCAGAAATACCGTGGCTCCGGCCGTGTTCGACCATGTAATCGGTGAATACCGCCGGGCTTCGGTGGAAGCCGTGCAGGGCTTGCGTGGATACCCCGATATTCGCTACGACCCACACAGCGACCAGCGGCTCGATATCTGGGGCGTCACCGAAAAGCCCGCGCCCGCTTTTCTCGTCGTACACGGCGGGTACTGGCGAATGCTCTCCCGCCACGACACCAGTTTCATGGCGCGCACACTCCACCGGCACGGGATAGTCACGGTCAGCGTCGATTACGGGCTCGCGCCCGACACGACACTCGAAGAAATCATTCGCCAGGTGCGGTCCGCAGTGGCTTGGCTGTACCGAAACGGTCACACACACGGCATAGACCCGAGCCGAATCGTTGTGGGCGGCAGCTCGGCGGGTGGCCACCTCACCGGCGCGTTGATGGTCGGCGGTTGGCAGGACGAGCTCGACCTCCCACCCGATGTAGTGCGGGCAGCGCTACCGATCAGCGGGCTGTTCGACCTGCGCCCTCTGGTGGATTCTTTTGCCAACGAGTGGCTCGCCCTGACCTCCGAACGCGCGGCGGCCGCGAGTCCCGCCCTGCACGTAGGCCCGCCCGGTCCGAGCTGCGTGATCGCCGTCGCCGAGCACGATGGCCGAGGATTCCTCGACCAGAGCCGTCGATTCCACCAGCTGTGGTCACCGCATGCGCCGAGTCGGCTGCTCGTCGTTCCCGATCGCAATCACTACGACGTCTTCCTCGATCTGGCGGAGCCGGATTCCCTCCTGACGCGCGCGCTCCTGGACTTGGTCGCAGGCACGAGCACGAACGCCGACCGACCATCCGCGCCGCACGGCGCCGGCCACGGCGAGTGAATACCCGCGGCCCTGCGCGTGATCCCCGCCTTCCACCCGGTGTGGGAGCACGCCGAACCGCAGATCGTCGCTTTCGCCGACGAACACGCCGGCCACGGCAACTTCCGCGCCTGGGCCAAGATCACTTCCCACACGGTGCGAGCACTGGCGCGGATGCAGCGTAAGCAGGTCGACCAGGAAGTGATGGGCTGGGTGTTCTCGAAACTGTCCGGCCTGTCCGGATGAGCCGACCCCACAACCACTGGCACGGCGATCTCGCCGAGGAAGCAGCCGCGAGCCCGGAAACCAGGCCGATCATCGTGCTACGAGACCCGGGCGACACGGTGGCCGTCACCCACACCCTGCTGGATGCGCACGATCCGGCACGTGGGGTGGTCACGGTGCATCCCACCCCGACCACCGTGTCCGGGCTCGCGCTGGCAGCAGACACGCTGGTGGCGCTGGGCCGCTCACCGACGCGGGCGTCATCGGAGCAGGTGTCGAGCATCGAGGCGGCGTCGCGGGCGGTGCTGGCCTGGACCCGCGCCGACCGCATCCGGTACCTGGTGGTGTTGCGCGCGCACAGCTTCACCGCCGACCAGCTCGCATGGCCGCTACGCCTGCGCCGGGTCACGGGCCTGCGCGTGATTCTGGTCTGGCACTCGACGCGCCCAATCCATTGGGGACCAGTCGAATTGGCGCAACTGCCGCACAGTCTCACCGATGACCTCGCCGCCATCATCGGGTTACTGACCACCGCCGGATCCACGGTGCCGACGGCCACGGCCGTCGGTGAGGACCTCCCACGAGTTCCCCACAGCGACGTGCGCACCTTCCTCGCGGACGCGCAGGCCGAACTGCCACACATACAGTTCGCGCGAGTGGAAGCCGTCCATGCCGGGGCCGTTGAGGCCACCTGCCGATGGATCGGTGAGCATACGGGTCACCGCTGTGATCACCGGCGCGTTGGACATGGGCCAGGGGACTGGTTCGGTGCAGAAGACGCTGAGCTGGCCGACCGGATGCTCGGTTCTTTGAGCGGCCCCAAGGCCCTGGACGGCGTGTTCGACCAGCGCCGCGACGACTACATTGCGAATTGGCGCCAGCTTCTTACCCTCTATCGGCTGCTCGGGGACGTCATTGCCGACAGCGCCGGGCAAAACATCACCGTGACCCGACTGCGGGGTGTGCAAGTCGCTTTCCAACTCCACGGCCTCGCACTGCCATTACCACCGAACCTGGCCTACTGTGTCGGTCTCGGACTGACCACCACCCCGGTCACACAGGAAATCGTCGATCGAATCCGCGCCCGCACCGCTAATCCTGCCCACGCCGCCGCGGTCGCAGTGCAACTGTTCACCGGCGCGACGGTGGACGAACTCAAGGCGATTCCGTGCGAGTCATATGTCGGCGACGCCCTGATCTTCGACAACCCCGTCGTCTGCGGGCATTCCCTGTGCGTGTGGGTGATCCCGCCGGCGGCACGGCCGCTGATCGACGCCGCTCGCGTGTTCCAGGAGACCCGCGCCAAACCGGCCACCAAGCTGCTCGTCGGTGGGCTCGGCAGTGGCCGTCGGGCCGACTGGGTGGCCATTGATGCGGGCCTATTGCATCAGTTGGACGTGGGGGTGATCGGGTGACGTTGGGCAGACGCGAAGGACCATGTTGTAACCGCGAGCAATTGTGACGTCGGGGCCTACTGTCGTGCTGTAATCATCTGCAAGGGACTGATCTTCGTAGGGTATCCAGCTGTGTGTTCCGGCGTCCCATTCGCACGAGGCGACGGTGAGCAGCGGTTCGGTCTCAGCACCACAGGTGGGGCATGGCTGTGGAAAGGGGTCGGTGGTGCCCCACCGGACATGGCCGCCGACCTTCCACCCTGGCGCAACGCATACATTGCTGATGAACCAGCCCTCGATGCCGCCGCAGTCAGCGACCGCCCCCAATTCCGAATCGATCCCGGTGTGCTGCTGGCTCGCCCACTGTCGCATTTGCTCCAGCGGCTCGCTGCCGAGTTGTTCGAAATCGCTCGGGTATTCGATGATGCGTTCCGGTTCCACCGTGCATGGCAAGGGTATGTAGTCGTAGCCGTATTCCACCGCCGCCGGTATCGGTGGGGTATTCAGGATGTCGGTGACGTCGGCGGCGGTGCGCCACACCAGCGCGGTCTCGGGCAGGGCGTCGGCGTTGTCCAACGGGCACCAGAGTATCTGCAGCAGATCCTTGCCCGGCGGCGGACGTAACCCGGGGACGTCACGCGTATACAGTTGCGCTACCGGCAACATGGCATTCGGGACATGGGCTGTCGGCTTCCACCGACCCTCCAACGGCTGAGACGGAGGGAGGTTGAGGTTGTCGAGATCAAACCCGCTGGCTTCGAATTCCCAGATGTCACGCGGCACTGCCGACAACATGGCACTCGGGACATCGGCCACAGACGGCCACGGCTCGGGATCGTGTCGCGTCAGCTTCGCATCCACCAACGACTGTAACGGGTTGAGCTGGTGGGGATTCCATGCGTTGACCAACGAGTCCCAGTTGTGCGGCCCGTGACAGTGCGGCCACGGTTCATCGGCCGGCCACAGCAACGGCCCGCCGATCGAACTGTCGTAGACCGACGGTGTGCCGCTGCGCGGGTGTAGCCGGGTCGCGGGACGAGCCAGCGGCGCCAGCGCGGGACACACGGCTGCGACATCGACGGCGCGGGGTGGTGTGGTGCGGGTCATCGACAAACCTCTCCGGATTCGGGGCATTCGAACTGTAGTTCGGAGTGCGCCGAGTCCCACGATTGGGAGCAATTGTCAATACCTGTGGATGGCTGGCTGGTGGGCGGCTATGCGGTTGCGTATAGTTCGTCGAGCCACCGGCTGCAGAGTTCGCGGGTGATCGGCTCGAAGAGTTCGGGTGTCGACATCTCGAACAGGAACTGGGTCAGCAGGTCCTCCTGTCCTGGCTCGATGTCGATGTCCTCGCGCATGTGCAACTCTTCGGTCCATGCGGTGAGGTCACCAGGGAGTGCTTCCCCGGCGAGCACCTTGCGTAGAGCGGCCTGGGCACTCGCGCGGTCCAGCACCACTGCGGAAAACTCGCCCTCCGGGATCCTGCGGGCCGCTGCGATCAGGTCGTCGATCCGACCGTTCCACCGGACGAGGTCGAGCAGGACTTGTTGGCTGTGTACTGCCATCACGGATCCTTTCCTTCCCCGTCATGCCGCCCACGCAGGGCGCTCGACGAGCTTACCGCCCTCGAAACGGGCTCCGGCCCGGACGAGGGCGACGAGGTGGGGCGCGGTGATCGCCCGCCAGCGGGCCTGGGCGGACTCGGCGAGCTTGAAGACCATCGCCAGGGCGGCAGCCGGGCTGCCCGCGCCGCGGGTGACCTTGGTCCGCAGTTTCACCGTGGAGAAGGTCGATTCGATCGGATTTGTGGTGCGCAGGTGGATCCAGTGTTCGGCGGGGAAGTCGTAGAACGCCAGCAGTTCCTCGCTGTCGTCGGTGATCTTCTTGACGGCCTTGGGCCACTTCGCCCCGTAAGCCTTCGCGAAGTCCTTCACAGCCTTCTCGGCGTGAGTGCGGTCCTCAGCGTTGTAGATCTCCTGCAGAGCCTTCCTCGCTCCGGGCTGCGCGGACTTCGGCAACGCGTTCATGACATTTCGGACCTTGTGCACCCAGCACCTCTGATGCCGGGCCTCGGGAAACACCTCCGCGAGGGCGTTCCACAGGCCCATCGCGCCGTCACCGGCCACGAGCGCGGGGTCGCGCATGCCGCGCCGGTGGCAGTCGCGCAGCAGGTCGGCCCAGGACTCGGTCGACTCCCGCAGTCCCTCGGCGAGCGCGATCAACTCCTTGCGGCCATCCCCACGGACGCCCATGAGAACCAGGACGCAGGAGTGGGCCTGGCCGAGCCTGACCTTGGGGTGGACGCCGTCGGCCCATACGTACACGGTCGTCGGATCCCGACAGGTCGCGGACCTGGAAAGCGGTGTGATCGTCGGTCCACTGCTTGGTGAGCCGGTTCACGGTCGGCCCGGACAGTCCTGCCGCCGAGCCGAGGAACTGCTCCAGCGCGGGTACGAAGTCCCCGCCCGACAAGCCGTGCAGGTAGAGCAGCGGCAGCACCTCGGTGACCTTCGGGGACTTGCGGCACCACGGGGCCAGGATCTTGGAGGAGAATCGCTTGCGCTCCCCGGTGCTCTCGTCGACGCGCTTGTCGTTCACACGCGGCGCGCTGACCTCGATCTCTCCGGCGGCCGTGGTGACCCGCCGGGCACGGTGGCGGCCGTTGCGGACCACCAGCCGACGCCCCTGCTCGTCCCGCTCGCCGACGAGCTCGGCTATGTACTGGTCGACTTCCGCCTCCAGGGCGGCTGCCAGCATCCGGCGGGCGCCCTCGCGGACAATGTCGTCCAGCAGAGATCCAGCTCGGTGGAGCCGTCTTCGGTGACTATCCTGAGCACAGGCGTGCCTTCCCCGACCCGCGCAGCAACGCGGGCCTACTCGGTGACCATCAATCGATCACTCGGGAAGGTACGCCCTTCACGTTCAACCCGAGACCGATCCACAGGTCTTGAGCATTGCTCCACGATTGGGAATATCTGGCCGGACGTCTCTCCGCCACGAAACCGGCGACCTGGAACTGCATCCGAGCCGCGGTCGGTTCCTGGCTGACCTGGTGCTCCGACAGACAGCGTTGGACCGCACCAGAATTGCCCGCCTCCACCGAGCGGCGGCGGGAGAACAACGACGACACCAAGGCCGTGCCGCGATCCCGCATCGACCGGCTGTGCCGCCGCCGCGACGTTCCGCTGCGGGAGAAGACGCTGTGGCGCATGCTCTACGAATCGGCCAGCCGCGCCTCCGCGGTGCTCGCGCTCAACGTCGAGTATCTGGACCTGCCCAACAAACAGGCCAAGATCATCGCCAAAGGCGGGGACATTATGTGGATCACCTGGGGCACCGACACCGCCCATCTGCTGCCGCGACTGATCGCCGGCCGTGAACGCGGGCCACTGTTTCTGTCGGCGCGCCCGCCCGGACCGCATCGCAACGCCACCACCGATTCTCGGGACATCTGCCCCGACACCGGTCGTATCCGCCTCGGATACGACCGCGCTCGCGTCCTGCTCGCCCACTACGGTGACGGCCTGCGTCTGCATCAACTGCGCCACAGCTCGGCCACCCACCTCGGCGAAGCCAACGTCTCGGCCAACGTCATCATGGTCAAAACCGGCCACAAGAGCCTGCGATCGGTGCAGCGCTACGTCAAACCCGGCCTGGCTGCAGTCCACCAGGCCACCGAGGCATTGTCCGCACCTCGCCGTAGAGGGTGAGTCCTACGGGAATCTCACCGGAGGACGTTCATCGGCTTCGCCAGGTGAAGTAAAGCCCCAGCTCAGCGCACCCCGGACATCGCCCCGGCTACTGACATTCGGTGGGAAGAACTACTGACATCCGTGGGAAAACGGCAGGTCAAGCGCTGACATTCCTGCGGGAACTCGCGGCTGGGAACGCACGGTGGTCAGCACCGGGGAGGCGGCTGAGCAACGCAAGGTGACAACGAACCAGGAGCGGATCTATCCCCCGCTCGGCGACGCCGCGGAGCTCTTGCGCATCGCCGATCATCAGGTCGGAGTCCGGCCCTCCACCGCCGGCATCTGATTCCGTCGGACGAAACCTGCGAACCGCCGTCCGGCCCACGGAAGTCGGTAGCCGCGAAACGAACACGTCCATTGCGGGCGGCACACCGATCGGTGTGCCGCCCGCAATGGTCCCCGGATTCCGCACACCCCTGGAGAAGCAGGGCGTCCTGCGTGGAAAACGCGATCTCACCAGTCCTGGACTTCTACGTCTGCTGGTCGCGACGTGCGGCTGGAGACGGAACTCCAGGGAGCAGGGCTGTCGCACTGCATGCACGGAGTACCGCTGTCCCGCCGGTCACTTGGGAAGCAGGCAGTGACTTCGAACTGTGTGGCGTACACACCTTGAATACGACACCACATAAGGTCTGTCTCGGTCCGCCCATCAGGGGCAGCTGAGTGGAGGGGTTCGAAGAATGAAGTTCGAGAAATTGTCTGCTGCCGTTTTAATGACCATCTCGGCCGTGGGTATCACTGCGGCAACCGCCCATGCGGGGCCGGCCGTGACGGAGCAGCCGATCGCAGTGACTGCGGGGGATACGACTTCCGGTGTGGATCACGGAATCAACTACCGGATCACCGTTTCGCCGGTCGACAGCGTCGTTGTCACCACCGTCGAGAACGGCAGGTTCGAGTTCGCGCAGAACGGCGCGGTGGTGCTCGAGACCGGCGACGGAACGGCGGTGGCCGAAGTGCCGCACAGCTACGCTGCCGACGGGCGCTCGATCGCGGTTGCCCGGCACATCGATGCCGACGGCCACACCCTGACGCTGACAACGACCCCGACGGCGGCAGAGAATGCGCCACTGAAGGACATCAGCTCCTACAGCCGGCTCGCGGAGCAGATCAACAAGAATCTGCCCGGCGTCGTCGGCGGCGCCATCGTGGGCGGCATCCTCGGGGCATGTCTGTTCCTGATCTGGGGGATCAGCATTCCCGTGGGTGTGCTGGTCGGTGGGACCGTCGGGGGTTATCTCCTGGGTGGCCCGGAGTTCCTCGGCGCTGTACAGGCGTTCGCCACCGGTCAGCCCTGATCACGGGCAGCTGACGAACAGCCGACCGGCTCCGACCCGGTCGACACCGAGGACTCAGACAGGGGAAGTCAGCCCGTTCATCGTGCGTGCGGACGCGTAGACGTAACGGCCGTTGTTCCGCACGGTGAACTCACCCTCGCCGGTGATGCCGACCGAGTCGGCCGCAGCAGCGTCGAACGGGGCGGCCCACACGATCTCGCCGGTACCCGGATCGATCGCACACAGACCGATGGAATCGGAGAAGACCGCGATATCGCCGTCCCACGCGAGAGCAGAACCGAAGTAGGGGATCGATTTCCGCCACAGTTCCCGGCCGGTACGGAGATCCAGCCCGGTCAGGGCACCAGTTGCGGAATCGTGGAGCAGAGCTGTATCGCCGAGAACCGCGGTCGCTGTCCCCGAGGCCCCGACTCCGCCGTTCCCGTCGGGCAGGCGGCGGACGAGATCCGGGTTCGTCCAGCGCACGGTTCCGTCACGCCGGTCGTAGGCGGTGTCGCCGAGCAGGACGGGGATCGTCTCGTCCGCCGCGCGGTCGAGCATCAAGTCGTGCACGATCCCGTCGTCGGTGGTGGCGAGGATCCGCCCGGCACCGTCCAGGATGTCGGCGGCGGCGGTCCCCGGTGGACCGCCGCATTCGGCGTGTAATCGCACGACGAGGGCGCCGGAAGTCCCCGTGAGGCTGGAGCATCCGGTCAATTCGGTGGTCCAGGTCGGCTCGCCGGTGGCGAGGTCGAAACCTGCGACATCGGCACCGAGCGTCAGCACACCCTGACCGTGCGCGACGTCGAGGATCTCGCCGGAGAGGTCTTCCCAGGCGGTGCCCATGGCGAACATCCGGGTCCAGTGGGCGTCCGGGTCCCCGAGCGTTCCCGCGTGCACGCGCACATCGTCGGATTCGACGTCGCCCTCCGCGACATAGACCTGCTCCTCGTCGGCCGCGAGGGCGAAGACGGGCCAGTCGACCGGCGTCCGGGTGACCGTCCCGTCAGCGATGTCATAACCGATCAGGGCAGGCGTCTCGGCCCAGGACGAAGTGAAGCAGACGAGCACACCGTGGACCGGTATGGACGCACAACCACCGAGTTCGGCGGCTGGAGCGTGCCAGCGGGTCACGCCGGTATCGGCATCGATGCCGTACATCACCGGGTCGCGCAACGACATGCCGTCGTCGGCGATCCCGAGCACTGTCACCATGGTGGCCCCCGCGTCGATGAAACCCGCGCTACCGAAGTCGTATTCGGTGCCGCCGACAGGAGATCGGAATTCGGCGCCGGGCTGCCCGTACGTGGTGGACGCGTCGAGCGACCACACGAGCTCCGGTACGGCGTCACCGGCGATCCTGCGTGGGCCCTCGTCGTGATGCACCACTACCACCACCGCCCCCACGCTGGTGAGCACGGCGGCGACGGCCGCGAGTACCAGAGTGCGCATACCCGACGGCAATGCCATCACCGCACCTCCAAGCCGGGGGCCAGCGCGATCGCCGCGAGCTGGGTGTGCGGAAGCAGCGCGGAGGCACTGTCGGCCGTGGAATCCACCTGTATCCGGGTCCCCGACAGACGGGTCACCACGACACTGCGGTTCGACTGTGATGACGCGGGTCCCGGTTCACCGAGCACATATTCCGCTTCCCGATTCTCGACGACGGTCCCGTCCGGAAGCCGCTGCGCAGTGGTTGCTCCGCCCACTTCGACCGCCGGCATCGCGGGTTCCGACTCCGGCCCCGCCGTGATCGAAATGCTCAACTGCGACTGCTGTCCGGCGGTGGTGACACGGACCGCCTGGCATACCCCGCCCGTGCCGAATCCGCCGGGTCGGAGCTCTCCCAGCGGGCGGTCGAGAGTGAGACCGTCCAATGGGATCTGCGCGAGCACCGCGTCCAGCCGAGCGGCCGTGGCCACGTCTATCGTGGCGGAATTCTCGTCCTGGGCATGACAGGGCGCAGGCGCGTCCGGGGTCCCGGGCGCGACCGGCTCCGTGATGCGCGTCGCGGGTGTGGTCACCAGGTCGACCAACTCGTCGACCGTGACCGGCACCGCTCCGGTGGGATCGGCTCCGGCGGGAGCGTCGGTGGCGTAGGCCGCCACCACGCTGCCATCCGGCACGTACGCGGTGGCGGCGCGGGAAAGGGTCCGCACACCATCGGTTTCCGACCAGGTGTCGAGCGTGTCGACGGTCGTGCCGTCGGCCAGCAGCCGACGCTCGTCCAGTTCGCCGGCCACACAGGGTGGAACCGGCGCGGTCGATTGCCGGACCGACACCGAAAGCCACCCGACCGCTCGGTCGCCGCGCCGCAGTGTTGCGTGCGCGGTGGTGGAACCGCCGACCGGGCCGGGCGAGCCGCCCGGATCACCGAGAATCGGCTGGAAGAACAGCGATTCGTCGGCAGGCGCGAAATCGAGGGCGACGCCGTCGGGCAACGCGTCGCGCAACGCCGTCGACATCGCGACCGCCTTGGGACCGGAGAACCACGGGTAAGCCGGGTTGTCGTAACCGAACCGGTTCCCGCCGACCCAGGTCACCGTCGCTCCCCCACCGGGTGGATCGACGGTCGCGCAGCCGGGAATCCGCGTGGGATAGGCAACGGGCGGCGTCACATAGGGGTAGGGCTCGGGCGAAGGGGGTTCGGACGCGGTCGTCGTGGACAGCGGCGCGGCCCTCGATTCCGGTTCCGGTTCGTACAGAAGGCCGTTGGCGATCACTCCTGCGGCCACGACGGCCACACAGAGCAGCCCTTGCGTCCACGCGGTGACCGTCCGCGACGGCGTGGATGATTCGTTGTCCCTCGCACTGCCCGGCACCGGGCCTCCCTCCGACACCGTTCATTAGAGCAGGCGGCACCGGCCCGAGCCCCGACGCCTTCGAGTGTTCGGCGCCGACCTGCACGACGCGCGGACCGCCGAACGCTACGGCTGGGTGAGCGGCCTCGTCGCCGAACTCGGCTCATCGGTGTGGGCCGCGACCGCCGAGGCGGCCCGCGTTGTGACGATTGCGGACGCGGCGCACCGGTCGCGGTTCCTCCGGGCTGTCAGCTGAGCCGGGCCGCGAGCCCGTCGAGAACGACGCCCAACTGCCGTTCGAACCTCCGGTCGCCGTCGTCGCGGAGATGCCCGGCAGCTTTGACCAGTTCGGCGCCCTCGCCGAGCCACACATCACGCCCGGCGAGCGAGTACCGCGCGGGGTCGGCGCCGGTCGACTGGCCGCGTTCCTGTTCCTCGATGACGAACCCGACCACGAAGGCGGTGACCAGGTCGATGGCGTCGTCCGCCGCCGCCAGTGAGAACCCGGTCGCGGTCAACCGCTCGAGCCAGGGTTCTTTCGCTCTCACCACTTCGGGGTCGACGATGCGCGTGCCGCTGAAGATGCGCGCCCCGTCCCGGTGCCGCAGGTATTCCGACCGCAGCACGCGGGCGTAGGCAGCTAAATCGTCACGCCAGCTGCCGCCGGACGGGACCGCCGCGAGGGCGTCGGTGACGCGGCGCATGACGAACGTGCTCATCTCGTCGAGCAGCTCCTGCTTGTTGCGGACGTGCCAGTACAGGGCGGGGGCCTTCACGTCGAGCCGGGACGCGAGCGCGCGGACGGTGAGGGCATCCATGCCCTGGTCGTTGAGCAGTTCCAGCGCCACCGCCACGATCCGCTCCCGCGTGATGCCCTTCGCCACGGTTGACACCTTAACAAAGTTCAGGCACAGTTCCGGTATCGGAATTTAACTTAGTTAAGGAGCGTGGCATGCGCGCTGCAGTCGTCAACACCCCAGAAGCAACACCCGTGTGCGCGGATTTCCCGGATCCCGAACAGCGGCCGGGCCGGGCGCCGCTGCGACTCGTGGGCGCGGGTTTGCACCACGTCGTCCGCGGGCTGGCCGCCGGCCGCCACTACGGCAGCGACCGGAGATATCCCCTCGTGCCGGGCGTCGACGCCGTGGCACGGACCGGCGACGGGCGGCTGGTTTACACGGGCTTCGCCCGGTCGCCATGGGGGACCATGGCGGAATGGCTGGTCACGCCGTTCGAGGTGGAGCTGCCCGACGGGGCGGATCCGCTCGCGGTCGCCGCCGGCATCAATCCCGCCCTGTCGGGCTGGATGCCCCTGACCGCGCGGCGCGCGGAAGCGGGCGAGCTCGGCACCGTGCTGGTACTCGGCGCGACCGGCATATCGGGCGGCCTGGCAGTGCGGGCGGCCCTGTCCCTCGGCGCGAAACAAGTCGTCGCGGCCGGGCGCGACCGCGAAGCGCTGGAACGGCTGCAGGGCCCAGGCGTAGTCACCGTGGCGCTCGCACAGGAAGCACCCGACGCCTGGGCGGGCGCCCTCGGCGCGGCAGTCGCCGCGGCACCGCCCGCCCTCGTCCTCGACTACGTGTGGGGACCCGTCGCCGAGGCCGCCTTCGCGGCATTGGGAAGGTCCGGCGCGGACGACGACAGTGTGGCGGTCGACTACGTGCAGATCGGCTCGCTCGCCGGAACCGAGGCGGTGCTGCCCGCGGCGTTGCTGCGCAGCCGGCGGATCCGGGTCAGCGGCAGTGGCACGGGGTCGGTCTCGAAGGATCAGATGATCGCCGAGCTTCCTGCCGTCCTCGCCCGGTTCGCCGCAGGCACCTTCGACGCGCCCTACACCGCGTACCCGCTCAGCCGCGTCGGCGAAGCCTGGTCGCACCAGGGGCGCAGCCGGGCCGTCGTCGTCCCGGACTGAACGGGATCGATCCAGCGCAGGAGGAATGTGGCGAACGCCGAGAGCGTCGCCGACCTGCACGCGGCGCTGCGCGTCTACCGGGCCGGCTGGAGTTTCTGTCCGCGGCCGAACCGCCGTTCAACCTCGTCGGTCACACCTCGACCTGCGAACCCATGATCACGGTCCGCTCGCGGGGCAACCCGAAGTAGTCGGCGGCATCGGAGGTGATGAGGGAAGTGGTGATGAACAGGCGTTTTCGCCAGGCCGCCATGGTGTCCGCGTCGCCTTTCTTCAGTTCGATCTTGGACAGGAAGTAGGAGGCGTCGTCCACCGAGATCGGTCCTTCGGTGTGGGCCGGATCCAGCCCACGCAAGATATGCGGCACCTGCGGGGTTTCCATGTAGCCGTGAGAGACGGTGACGTGGATGATGCCGTCCTCGGTGTAGCCGAGCGCGTCGATGCGGACGCGGTCGGGTTCGGCGACACGGGGAACCGGGAGAGTATCCAGCGACAGGATCACGACGTGTTCGTGCAGTACATGGTTGTGCTCGACGTTGGCGCGCATCGCCAGAGGTGTGGTCCGGCTGCCGCGGTTGAGGAACACGGCGGTGCCGGGGACCCGGGTCAACGGTGGTTCACGGTCTCGGAGTCGATCGACGAACTCACGCAATGGCCCCTCGGCTTTCTCCCGTGCGGCGGTGACGACGACACGTCCGCGGGCCCAGGTGATCATCACGGTGAACGCGGTGACGCCGATCAGCAGCGGTAGCCACGCACCGTGCACCAGTTTGGTCAGATTCGCCGCCAGGAACAGTGCGTCGATGGCCAGCAGTGGGATCGCGCCCAGCAACACCAGCCACAGCGGGGTGCGCCATTTCGTGTGGGCCACATAGAAGAACAGCAGTGTCGTGATGGTGATCGTGGCGGTCACCGCCATACCGAAGGCGTAGGCCAATGCCGCGGAGGACCGGAAGGCGAAGACCAGCGTCAACACCGACACCATGAGCAGCCAGTTGATCCAGGGAACGTAGATCTGGCCGATCGTCGACTCGGAGGTGTGGGCGATGCGAAGCCGCGGCAGATATCCCAGCTGCACCGCTTGAGAAGCCACCGAGAAGGCGCCGGTGATCACCGCCTGGGAGGCGATCACCGTCGCGGCGGTGGCCAGCAGCACCAGCGGCAGCCGCGCCCAGCCGGGTGCGAGCAGGAAGAACGGGCCGCTGACCGTGGCCGGGTCGCCCAATATCAGTGCGCCTTGCCCGAAATAGCTCAGGGTGCAGGCGGGCAGCACCAGTCCCAGCCATCCCCGGGTGATCGCCTTGCGTCCGAAATGGCCCATATCGGCATACAGCGCCTCGGCGCCGGTGACGGCGAGCACGATGGCGGCGAGGGCGAAGAACGCGATGTGGAAATGCCCGATGGCGAAACTCAGCGCATACGTCGGCGACAGCGCCTTCAGGATCTCCGGATGATGGACGATCTCCGCGACCCCGAGCGCACCGATTGCCAGGAACCACAGGATCATCACCGGCCCGAACAGTCGCCCGACCGCGGCGGTACCGCGGCGCTGCACAGTGAACAGGGCGACGATGATCACCACCGTGATCGGAATGATCAGGCTCTCCAGGTCGGGTTCGACGATCTTCAGTCCCTCGACCGCGGAAAGCACCGAGATGGCGGGCGTGATCATGCTGTCGCCGAAGAACAGGGCGGCACCGAAGATTCCGACGCCGGCCAGCACAGCGGCCGCGCGGCGGCCACGCGTTCCGCCGAGACGCCGCAGCAGCGTGATCAATGCCATGATCCCGCCTTCACCATCGTTGTCGGCGCGCATCACCAGCGAGATATAGGTGAGGGTGACGATGACCATCACCGACCAGAAGATCAGCGACACCACCCCGTACACGTTGGCAGTGCTGACCGGTACGGGGTGCGGATCCTCCGGATTGAACACCGTCTGCAAGGTATAGATCGGGCTGGTGCCGATATCACCGAACACCACACCCAGCGCACCGACGACTATCGCGGCGCGCACCGGCCCGCGACCCGCGGTGTGCGTCGGCGAACCAGCCTGCGTCTCCGTAACCATGTGCCGTGCTCCTCCTCCGACCGGGCTCGCACCATATCGTGCCGTACGCACGTTCGGAGTCGGCATCCACACCGGACCGGACCCACCGGATACCGACCGCTGAAGACTCAGCATCACGTCGCGGGAAGATGAACCGCCACTCGCCGCAGTCGGTGGTCTCGAACGCCACGTCGGTCGGCTGGATCGTCAACTCGCACCGGGTGATCACCCCGCGTGGACTGCTGGTCGAGGCGGGGTGGCGCGTTGCTGGATGGAGCCGAGGGCGAGGGCTATCGCGATACTGCAGACGGTGAGGCCGGTGGCCGCCCAGGCGGCGGTGGTGTAGCCCTGCCCGTCGGGTGCGAAGTGCCCGGCCGGGGTGTACAAGGCGAGGACGAAGCCGCTGACAGCACTGCCGATGGAGAACCCGACGGATCGAACGACCTGGTTGACGCTCATGGCCGAAGCCGTTTCCGCAGCGGGGGTGACGGCGAGGATCGCCTGCGGCATGGTCGCGGAGAACCCACCGACCCCGAATCCGAGGACACCCATCGCCGCGACGGGCCAGGCCACACCCGATGTCCGGGTGGCGGCGAACAAGCAACAGCCTGCGGCGACCACGACACCGCTGGCGGTCAACAGCGCGGCAGGCCCGAGGCGCTGTTGTAGCCGCGGGACCACACGGCCGGCGAGAAACCCCAGCAGGGAGAAGGGCACCAACACCAATCCGGCCTCGAGTTCGGTCAGCCCGTAACCGTATCCGGATTGCGGCGGGGTCTGCACATAGCGCGTGATCAGGGTGAACAGCATGTACATCGCGATCCCGGAGACTCCCATGATCAGGTTCGCCCCGGCGACCGCCGGATGCCGCAACGCCCGCAGATCGACCAGCGGTCGCGGCGTCTGTCGCTCCACCGCCACCCAGCCGACGAGGACCGCGATCCCGGCGGTGAGGATCGCCGCGGCCACGAACGGGTGCGCGGTCCAGAGTGCAGTTTCGCTGGTGACCAGCAGTATCGCCACCAGGCCGAGCGACAGCAGGGCTGCACCCATCCAGTCCACCGCTTCGTCCCGGGAGGTCGGCGGTGCATCGCGGGGCAGTTGCACGATCGCGGCGATCAGTGCCGCTACGGCGACGACCACGCCGAGCAGATAGGCGGCACGGACTCCGCCTATCTGAGCCAGGAGTCCCGCCAGCGGATAGCCGACGCCGACGCCGACCGTGGAGGCCACCGACAACAGTGCGATCGTGCCGGGCGCACGCTCACCGAGATGCTGCCGGGCGGTGGCCATCATCAACGCGGTCAGACCGAGCCCGACACCCTGCACGGCCCGCCCGGCCAGCAGCACCGCGAAAGGTGCGGGAATCACGGTGGCCACACTGCCGACGACGACAGTGACAAGGGTGACCAGCACTACCGGTCGCCGGCGCCGATCGGACCCCAGTCGGCCCAGCAGTGGGGTGGCTACCGCTCCGGAGAGCAATGCGATCGTCAACGTCCACTGCGCAGCCCCCAGCGACACCTGGTAATCCTGAGCGACCGCGGTGATGAGGGGTGCGCCGAGACTGCCGATCGCGGCGACGACCAGCGCGATGAACAGCAGCGTGGCCACCAACGGAGTATTACCGGCCGACCGGGCGCCGACGGAGGTGGCCGAGGAGTTCACCGGTTGTTCTCCTCGGTCGGATGATCGAACAATCCAGCCTGGATACGAGTCAGGAACAGCTCTTTCTTCGTGCCGAACAGCCGGAACACATAGGTCTGAGTGATCCCGGCACGACGCGCCAACGCCTCGGTGGATGTCCCGTGCAGGCCTGCCCGGGCGAATTCCGCTGCCGCCCAAGCTGCTAACTGCTCTCGTCGTTGCTCCCGCGACATCCGCTCGATCGTCACTGCCTTCACAACGGCGAAGTTATCAGATACTAGTTACTAACTACAAACTAACGCAGGGTGTGCTGCGGGCCACCAGTTGCGCCAGGTCGGTGCGCATCCGACCGGGCGTCTCGACGGCCCGCTCGCTCGGGTGTCGACCAGCACAGTGTCGGCGGCGGCCATCGTGTCGGGACCGATGTAGTGCTGGTCGATGTGGTGCAGCGGGTCCCGAGTCAGGGCGTCGGTTCCGGAGACACAACCGGTGTGCGGCCGACGTTCACGAACTGCACCCACAGCAGCGCGGCGACGGCGACGCTCAGATCTGCGACGCGGACGCTGGTGTCCGCCACGTGGGCGAAGGGAAGCGATAACGCCCTAATCGCCGACGGCATGACATGCCTCGATCAGTGCGCGCAACTCTTTCCCGGGCGGCCGGGGCCGGACCGCGAGGAAGCTCGGCATCACAGGCTCGGGATTGCGCAGCGGCCGCCAGACCACAGTGGGAAATGACAGCTTGGCGGATTGCGCCGCGTAGTACACCGTCCAATTCGGCGCACCGTAACCGATGGCCGCCAATGTGTCCTGGTCGGTAGTGAATTCCGGACCGAAGACCGGGTCGAAACCGGCTTGCCGACAGCAACCGATTATCAGGTCGTGCAGCGCTCGGTTATTGGAATGGCCGACCACACGCAATGGCAGTTCGGCCGGCCACGCGACGTCGATCTCGCGCTCTACCGCCAGACTGTGCCGTGCAGGAATCGCCGCCACCAGTCGGTCCGACCACAAGGGAAGCAGTTCGAGTCCCAGCTCGTCGTGGGCGCCGCGCACCACCGCGGCGTCCAGTTCTCCGGACTGCACGCGTTTCATGCGCTCTTGCACATCGGCATTCACGAGTTCGAGGTGCGTATCCGGGGCCGAACGCGCGAATTCGATCAGGAGGTTTTCCAGTCGGGCGCCCAATCCGGTGCTGGTACCCAACCGAATCGTGGTAGCACGTTCGGCGCAGCAACCTCGAGAGCGTCGGCACGGATCTGCCGGAAGTCATCCGGAAGTTGGGTCTGCACCGGCCGATCGCGGTGGGTTCCTCCCTCGCTGCCATATTCGCCACCGAACTCGCGTTCTCCCACCCGGACCTGCTGAGTGGTGTGGTCGCGGTGGGTGGTACGGCCTACGGCGCGCAGGATGTGCCGCTGCCGCGGATAGTTGCCGATTTGCGGTACCGCCGGACTGAGTTTCTCAGCGAATGGGTGCCCCAATGGTATGCGCCGGGAACCTCCCGGACGCGCATCGATTGGACGATCCGCCAGATTCTCGATTCGAGCGTTTACATCGATGACCAGTTCTCTTGGCTTGCCACCTATGGTTATGATCCGCGGCCGCGTCTGCCCCGACTGCGTACCCCGATCCACTATCTGCACGGCAGTCTGGATACAGAGATCCCGGTGGAGGTGCCACAGGTGCACCGCTATGCCGACGGCAGCACCACTGCTCACCGGCCTCGCGTCGGCCGTGTTCTACCTCGGTGTCTCGGCTGCGCCCCTGGTCGGGCAGGCCGGGATGGCATGGTTCGGCGCACACTGGCTCGGCGCCGTCGGCGCGGTGTTCATCGCACTCGGCCTCGTAGCGGCGGAGGCAGCGCACGCCGTCATCCGCCGACGCGGGACCGACGAGGTGCCCGCGGCGCAGGCGCAGCCGTTACCGACCGAGTAGCGCACAGCCACCGACACCGCACAGAAAGCAGCCCAACCCGTTCTCACAGTGGGTTTCCGGCCCGCGGCGGCTCGAACAGATCGACCGGCGCACTACTGCGGCCCTCACCCCGGCCGCCGAGCTCGGCATCGAGTGTTTTTGAACAGTGCACGATGATCGCATAGCGTCCAGCACGTGCGTTGTTCCACTCTCGTCAGACCAGCCGCAGCGACGGACCAGGATTTCTTGTGGACGATGCTGTTCGAGGCGTCCCGCGCCGGCGACCAGGGGTATCACACACCCGACGACATCCGGTCGGTCCCGAAACTGGCCCGATATGTCGAAAACTGGGGTCGATCAGGGGACTTGGGTGTAATCGGTGAAATCGGTCAGCGCTCGGCCGGGGCGGCCTGGTTGCGGCGCTTTCCTCCCGAGGACGCTGGCGACACCTACATCGACGCCGACATTCCCGAGCTGGCGATCGCTGTCGACTCGACAGCACGGGGAACAGGGTTGGGAACGGCGCTGCTGACACGCCTGCTCGCCGAGGCCGCGCGCAGCTGTTCGGGGGTCTGCCTCAACGTACGCACCGATAACCCCGCCCATCGGCTGTATCGGCGACTCGGCTTCGTCGATATTCCCGGTTCACAATTGACCAACTGGGCCGGAACCACCAGCGTGAACATGGTGTTGCGGTTCCACCCCTGCTGATTTCGGGTTCACGGCCGTTATTCGGTCCGGGCTTGCGGCGAAGAGCTGGTTCTTGCGGTGCCGAAGGCAGGACACCGCACCTCAGGTGGGATGCTCCCACCGCCGACTCCGTCAGTATCCGTCAACGAGACGACCCGAGATCTCCTCCGCGGCGCCGATGATCAGCCGGGTCAGCTCCGCGCGACGTTGCTCGGTCAGCCTGGACACCGGCGCCGCGGTACCGACCGCGGCAATCGGCCTGCCCGCGCGGCGGATCAGCGCGGCGGTTCCCCAGATACCCTGATCGATCTCCTCACTGGACTGACTGAAACCGGCCTCGCGCACCACCCGCAGCGCCTCGTCGGAGATCAGCCGTCCATGCGTGGCTGCGAGTAGTGGCCGGGTCCGGTCGAGATACTCGCCCCGCTCGGGTCCGGGCATGGTGGCCAGCAGCAGCCGGGGGATGGAGCCGGAATGCAGTGCCATCGGCTGTCCCCGGTCGAACTGCAGAGAGACCGGGCGGGTGGATTCGACCCGGTCGACGCAGAAGGCGAAGTCGCCTCGGCGCCGGGCGACGAGGACGGTCTCGTCGACAGTGTCGCGCAGCCGGGTGATGATCGGGCGCGCGACTTCGACCAGGGTGTTTCGTGCTTCGTCGTGCGCCTCGGCCAGGGCCAGGACCTTGTCGGTGAGCCGGTAGCCGCCACCCGGGCAGGTCTCCAGAAAGCCTGTTTCACGCAGGATTCCGATATAGCGGTAAGCGGTCGATTGCTTGTACCCGAGGTGGTCCGCGAGTTCGGTGGCAGTCCAGACCGAGTTCGCTGCGGTGAACGCGCCCAGGGTGGCCAGAACGCGGCGTCCACTCTCCGCCCCTGCCACCTGACCGGACTCCCGAGGTCGAACCATGCTCATCCCCTCATTGCTGATTTTTCATTATGTGAGAAGAATACATGGAGGTTCGGTTGCGCGACAGCCGAATTCCGCACCAATTCCCAGCCCCCACTTCGAAGACATGAACCTCGCCGCAGCCTCGAGCAACCGACCGCCCAGTTACCGCCAGCATCGCACAGAGAAAGCTGTCTACCAGGTAATACTTCGAATCTTCCCGGGACAATCGAGAACTTCGAAGCGCGTTGCGGCGACAGGGACTCGCCGCAACCTCCACGAAACACGTGATTAACACCTCATCATCTTCTTGACGACCCCCCGCGCTTCACATAATCTCATTCCCACATTGCAGGTTCTTCTCTCTCACAATATGAGAGATGAGATTCGGGCTGGGCCGGCGGCCCGCAGCACCGGGCAGGCTCCGATCGGAGCGCCCAGCGTGTGAGTACCGCTCCCACAACAGCTCCGCCCCCTGAGATGTGACGGCCCGGTCATCCCGCGGCCGGTTCTCGGATGCGACTTTCGGGTGTCCCGGATGCCGCACAAGAAAGGACGATCCATGCCTACTCGCTCCACGACGGTGGCTGCTCCGGCAGTCGAGCTCGTACCGGACAGGCTCTACCGGCTGGGCGGTGTAGTGCCGATCGACGGCCGGCTGAGCTGGCGCCGCCCGGAGGTCACGGGATTCGAACCGATCAGCGCCTACCTCCTGCTCGCGGAGAACAACGCGCTCCTGGTGGGCACCGGGGTCAAACTGCATCGCGAGCTGATCATCGACCAGGTCCGCGAGCTTCTCGGTGACCGTGCGCTGCACCTCTACGCCGACCGCAACGAGGCCGACGAGATCGGTAATCTCGCGGCGCTCGTCAGCGAGTTCGACGTCGAGCACATCTGGTTCGCCGGTGCGGGCCATCTGCTCAAATGGTTCGAACACGACGACTTCGGCGGATCCGCACCGGGCGCCGACCGGGTGACCGTGCATTTCTTGATGCCCGCCGACAACCCGGGCCGGTCGCTGATCCGGGAGTTGAACCGCCCCAGCGAAGTGGCCTTCGATCCGGGCCACCAGTTGACACTCATGAACACGCGGCTGACGGTGCTCGGGTTCGCGTGGCTCTACGACCGCGGGACCAGGACATTGTTCTGCAGTGACTTCTTCTCCGAAGGCAAACTCGACACCCCCGACCGCTCCCCCGTGATGTCCGCCGACGAGCGACTGACTCTCGACGAGGTACGCGATCACATCCACACCCGGTTCGAGTGGATGGCCGACGCGGATACCGGGCCGCTGATCGAGGACCTGCACAAGTTCTTCGACGGCGTCGAGATCGACCGTCTCGCTCCCTACCACGGCACGGTCATCGAGGGCGCGGATCAGGTCCGTCGTCACCTGCGGATGGCACTCGATGTACTCGCCGCACCCGCCGCGGCCCCGACTTCGACGCAGGAGACCACCGACCATGCCTGATCTCGACGACCTGCTCGATGTTTTCGGCACCTACTTCGTCCACGAGCGGTTCCCGCGGCCGATCGCCGACGGCGTGCAATGGATCGGCGGCTGTTCCGCATTGTTCATGGACAAGGAACGCCAGGACCTCGTGCACTCGGCCCTGAACACCTACCTGATCACGGGGTCCGATAAGACCCTGCTGGTCGACACGGGACACCCGGGGTTGTGGGACACCTACCTCCCCGCGCTCGAAAAGGCACTCGGCGGACGCCCGCTCGACTACGTGATGCCCACCCACCCGGAGATCCCGCACGGTGGCTCGTTGTCGATGCTCTACGACGCGCATCCCGAAGTGAAGGTGGTCGGCGACGTACGCGACTACTTCCTCTACCACCCGTCGGTGCCGGATTCGGCGTATCAGGCGATGGCCCCGGGGACGAAGCTCGATCTCGGCGGTCGTGAGTTCGAGTTCGTCGACTCGGTGTTCCGTGACCTGCCGAACACGATATGGGGATTCGACCACGGATCCCGGGTGCTGTTCCCCGCCGACGGGTTCGCCTTCTTCCACTGGCACCGCGAGGACACCTGCGGTTTCACCGCCGAGGAGTCCGGTATCGCGCCGACCGCCGACATGTATTCGGTGATGACCGAGATCGTCAGCGGCATCGGGCATCTCGATGTCGAATCCCGGATCCAGTGGTTCATGGATCTGATCGAAGATTTCCGGCCGTCGATGCTGGCCCCCGCCCACGGCACGGTCGTCGCCGATATCCCCGTGGCATTGAACTACCTGACCGCGCTGCGCAATGACAGCCGCGCCGGCACCTCGAAGTGATCGGCCACCCCTTTCTCCGCTGAGCTAGACCAAGGACAATCCATGTACGCCAGAACTTCTCGTCGCGCCGGGCTCGCGGTGGCCGGTGCCATCGCCGCCGCGGCCGCGCTCCTGTTGTCCGCGTGTGGCGGTGGCGGTGGTTCCGCCACGGGCGGCGACCTGCCGGGATCCTCCACCTACGTGATCGCCATCCCGCAGGACTTCCAGGGCGTCGACAGGGCGAGCTACTCCAGTGAGGCTTCGAAGGTTCTCGCCGATGTCATGCAGAGCCGGCTGCTCGAGTTCGAGACCGACGCGAGCACACCCACCTCCTGCCTGTCCGAGGTACCCACCCCGCTGAAGCCGCAGACCGCGCTGGTCGAGAAGTGGGCGGTGACCCCGGACGGCCTCGGTATCGATATCACCCTCCGCAACGGAGTACTCAGCTCGGCAGGCAACACACTCACCGCCGAAGACGTGTCGTGGACCCTCGATCGGGCCGTGGCCATCGACGCCGGAGCCCAGACCCTGTTCTTCAAAGTCGGCGGCTTCGACCGGGCGAAACCCGTCACGGTGCTCGATCCGGCACATCTGCGGATGAACCTCGTCGCGCGCAACGCGATGGCACCGTATGTGCTGGCCAGCGTTGCGGGCATCATCCTCGACAGCGCCGATGTGCGTGCCCACGCCACCCCCGCGGACCCGTGGGGCAAGGACTATCTCACCGATAACACGGCCAACTTCGGCCCCTGGAACCTGACCGCGTTCACCTCCCAGCAGCTCACCTTCGACCGGAACCCGAACTTCACCGGCACGCGTGGCAATATCGACCAGATCCTGCTCCAGACCGTCGCCGACGCCTCGTCGCGGATCCAGCTGCTGCAGTCCGGGCAGGTGGCCGAGGTGACCAATCTCGACTACACCCAGCTCGAGCATCTCCGCGACAGCGACGCCGTCAACCTCGCCGAATGCGCCAACCCCGCCCGGGACTGGCTGGGACTCAACGCCGCCGACCCGATCGTCGGCAAACCCGAAGTACGGCAAGCGATCTCGTACGCCCTCGACCGGAACGCGATCAACCAGGCCGTCTACCGCGGGTTCGCCCAGCCGTCCGCGGGCGGACTGTCGGCCCAGTTCGGCGCACCGGCACCGAATCCCGACCCGTACACCCGCGACCTCGACAAAGCCCGGAAGTTGCTCGCCGCGGCGGGACATCCGGACGGTTTCACGCTGAATCTCAGTGTCTCCCCCGCCCAGCCCGGACCGCATTCGGCGAACCTCGCCGCGATCGTCCAGCAACAGCTCGGTGAGGTGGGTATCCGCGTGAACGTGGTGACCGTGCCGTCCGCGGTGCAGTTCCGTTCCGACGGCTTGGCGCACACCATGCAGTCCTGGCTGCTGGCGGAGACCCCGGCGTTCGCCAACGCGGGCTATTCCGGCTGGCTGACCAACGGTTGTGCGGGTCTGCAGAACTACGCCGGCTACTGCAATCCCGAGTTCGACGCGCTGACCGCCGAACTGATGGCCGACAGCGCCGGACCCGAGGCCCGGGCGACGACGGACGCCGTCGCCGCACTGATCGCCGCACAGCAACCCGCCGTATATCTCGCCGACCGCTCCACGATCAACATCCGCAGCGTCTGCGCCGAGCAAGTGCCTGCCTCTTCGTTCGGCACCGACTACACCGAGGCGAACACCCGATGCCAGTAGAGACCCAATCCGTATCCGCGACCTCCGACGGGACGGCAAGCACGACCGTACCCGGACTGTCTCCCGCGGAGCCCGCACAGGGCTCCGCGGGGGCGACCCGCCGAGTTCCGGTGTCGATGCTGCTCGGTCGGCTCGTAGCCATCCCGGTGTCCATCTTCGCGGTGGCGACGCTGGCGTTCTGGCTGGTCCGGTTGCCGGGCACCAACGCCGCGGCCGCGATCGGCGGCGAATACGCCGACGCGGAGGCCATCGCCCGGATCGAGGGAGAGCTCGGCTTCGACCGGCCGCTGTGGTCGCAGTACACCGATTTCCTCGCCGGCCTCGTTCGCGGTGACCTCGGTGCGTCGTATTTCACCCGCCGGCCGGTCTCCGAGGAGATCTTCGGACGGCTGCCGCTCGATCTCACCGTCGGTCTGCTCGCTCTCGTGGTGGCGATCATCGTGGGCGTCGGTATGGGAGCCGTGGGCGCCTATTACCGCACCCGACCCGCCGATCACACGACCAGGGTGATCGTCAGTGTGCTGCAGTCGCTGCCGGAGTATGTGTTCGCCCTCGTCCTGGTGTACGTGTTCTTCTACCTCCTCGGTGTGGCACCCGCCCCGGTCGGTCAGGTGTCCATGCGTACCGCAGTACCGGACGGCCCGACCGGGGTGGTGGTCATCGATGCGCTCTTGGCCGGCGATACAGCCACTTTCGGTAAGGCCGCGCAGCAGCTCGTGCTCCCGGTCCTGAGCTTCGGACTGGTGCTCTCCGCGGTCTTCGCCCGGGTCACCCGGACGAACTTCGCCACCGTGCTGGCGTCTCCGCAGATCCACTACGCGCGGGCGTGCGGACTGACCCCGCTACGGGTGTTCTGGTCGGCGTTCACGGTCTCACGAACCGCTGTTCTCACCACGATCGCTGTGATCACCGGGGCGATCATCGGTGGCGGCGCCATCATGCAGAAGATCTACAACCTCAACGGCGCGGCAGCGTTCGGCGTCGATTCCATCTTCAAGTTCGATCTACCCGTCATCCAGGGAATCGTCATCGTGCTCGGTGGCCTGACCGTGCTGACGTTCCTCGTCATCGACATCGTCATCCTGCTCCTCGACCCGCGCGTCCGTCACAAGTCCTGAGGCCTCCACCATGACCAGCCATAGCGGGGCGGGCACCGCCCCCAGCACTTCATCGGATACCACCGCGGCCGGCGGGGTTACCGATCCGGCCGCCGACCGCGCGGACCGGGCGCGGAAGAAGGACCGCCGCCGCGGACTCGCCGGCGCGTATATCGGCGCGGGGATGCTGGTGGCGCTCGCCGTCGCGGCGATCGTCTGCCGGTTCTTCCTCGACGCCGGCCGCATCGACCCGAAGTCGGTGCTCACCGCGCCCAGCGGCGAGCACCTGTTCGGAACGGATTCGGCGGGCCGCGACGTTCTGTTGCGCACTTTCGCCGCGGCCGCGGCGGATCTGCCGCTGGCTCTCGGCGGTACCGCCGTCGCCATGATCGTCGGTACCGCGCTCGGCCTGCTGGCCGGTTCGGGTGGCCGCGGCTCGGGCTACATCATGCGGATAGTCGACGGGTTCGACGCTTTCCCGCTGCTCATCCTGATCCTGGTGATCGTGCAGATCAGCGGTGGTGGCACCGCCATCCTGCTGGCGACCATCGCGATTCTCAATATCCCCCGCTTCATCCGGCTCACCCGCGCCGAGTCGATGCACCTGCGGGAGTCACGCTACGTGTTCTACTCGCAGGTGATCGGTACCTCGGTGTTCTACCGGCTGCGCACCCATATCCTGCCGAATATCTCGGGCACGATCCTGTCGCAGGCCAGTACCGGTGCGGCACTGGCCCTGTCGGCGGTCGGTGCGATGAGCTTCCTCGGGCTCGGTATCGCCCCGCCGATCCCCAGCTGGGGATCGATGATCCAGGCAGGGTCCGCCGGACTCACCACCGGCCAGTGGTGGCCTATCGCTTTCCCCGCGCTCGCATTGGTGTATTCGATCATCGCGTTGAACCTGATCTCCGACAGCCTCGACGCCCACTTCGCCAAGGAGGTCAAATGAGCACCGCCACAGCACCGCCGTTACTCCAGGTCACCGATCTGGCCGTCGAATTCGGCCGCGGCGACACCGCCGCCCGGGTCGTGCACGATGTGTCCTTCGAGGTACGCGCGGGCGAGTTCGTCGGCATCATCGGCGAGACCGGGTCGGGCAAATCCGTTTCCCTGCGGGCGGCGCTCGCGATGCTGCCCTCGACCGGCCGGATGGTCAACGGCCGGTCCCTGTTCCAGGGCCGCGATCTGCACGGGCTCGGCAAGCGCGGGCTGCGCGCGGTGAAGGGCAACGATATCGGATTCATTCCACAGCAGCCCTGGAGTGCGCTCAATCCCGTGCAGTCCATCGAGAAGCAGTTTCTCGCGGTCGGTCGTTCACACGGTAAGAGCAAAGCGTGGATCCGCGATACCGCGCGCCAGATGCTGCGCCGGGTGGAGATCGCCGACCCGGAGCGGGTACTGGCCGGCCACTCCGGCAATCTGTCCGGTGGTATGGCGCAGCGCGTGGTGATCGCCCTGTCGCTGATGCTGCAGCCCGATCTGGTGGTCGGCGACGAACCGACCACCGCATTGGACGTGACCGTGCAGAAGGAGATCCTCGATCTGCTGAGCCGCATCTGCCGGGAAGACGGCAAGGCCATCTTGATGGTCACCCACGATCTGGGCGTGGTGTCGACCTACTGCGACCGGATCTATGTCATGCGCGACGGCCGGGTGCTCGAGAGCGGATCGACCCGCTCGGTGTTCTCCGACCCGCAACACGAGTACACCCAGCTGCTGGTCGCGGCGTCCACCCGATACCTCGACGAACCATCTGCTGCGGCGAAAGCCGGTGTGGCATGAGCAGGCTCGAAGTTCAGCATCTGCACAAGGTCTACGGCCGGGGCGATCGGAGCGTCAAGGCCGTCGACGATGTCTCGTTCTCCGTCACCGCCGGCTCCACCCTCGGGCTGATCGGCGAGAGCGGTTCGGGGAAGTCGACCCTGGGCCGCATATGCCTGGGCGCCGAGGCCGCCGACAACGGCCGGATCGTGATGGACGGTACCGACTTCGCCACGCTGGACAAGGCCGGTCTCGCCCGGTGGCGCCGGCGTAGTTCGATCGTGCTGCAGGAGCCGGAGCTCGCGCTCAACCCGCGCAGGACGATCGGGCAATCGGTGTCCGAGCCACTGGATGTGCATTTCAGGGATATGTCGAAGGCCGACCGCCGCGCACGGGGTGAGCAGGCGTTCGAACTCGCGCATCTGAGCCCGGCCCTGTGGGACCGGTACCCGTCCGAACTCAGCGGTGGCCAGCAGCAGCGGGTCGGCATCGCACGCGCCATGGTGACCGAGCCCGACTTCGTAGTGCTCGACGAGCCCACCGCCTCGCTGGACCTGTCGGTGCGCTCGCGGATCCTCGACACCCTGTGCGAGGTCCAGGAGGCGATGAACGTGTCCTACCTGTTGATCACCCACGATATGTCGACTGTCTCGGCGCTGGCCTCCGACGTCGCGGTGCTCTACCGCGGACGCGTGGTCGAGGCCGGTCCGTGGCGTGAGGTCCGGCGGGACCCGCGTAACCAGTACACCCGCCGGCTGCTGTCGGCGGTGCTGACCGTCGATCGAAGTGTCTGACGGGCCAGGACAGTCGACCACCTACTTCGGGCAGTTCGCCCGTACAGCGGAAGGTCATGTGACACAGCATGAAAACACTGGACAGTTGTGAACGCGAGGGCGACGTCGTGCGCGTCGCCGCCGCGCAATTCTTCTCGGGCCCCGATGTCGCGGCCAACACCGAACTCTGTAGCGGCTACATTCACGCCGCCGCCGCGGCCGGCGCGCAATTGATCGTCCTGCCGGAGAACAGCAATCGGGTCCGGGACTATGCCGATCGCGCCGAATGCTTCGAACGCTGCGAGGAACTCGACGGCGAGTTCGTCACCGGTGTGCGGGCGGCCTGCCGCTCGGCGGGTATCCATGCCGTCGTCGGCGTGGACCTGCGCACCGCCACCGCACCGGAGGTGCGGATCGCCTCGGTCCTGATCGGACCCGACGGCGAGATCCGGCACATCCACCACAAAACCGTTCTCTGGGACTACGAATACACCCTGTTCGTTCCCGGACACCGGGCCCTCGAGGTGGTCGACACCGCGATCGGCCGGCTCGGCCTGCTGATGTGCGCCGATGGAATCGTGCCGGACGTACCGCGAGTGCTCGGCACACTCGGCGCCCAGATCCTGTGCAACTCCCTCAACTCCCGTGGCCCGGACGAGGTGCGGGTGCACGTTCCGCTCCGGGCCCTCGAGAACCATGTCTGGCATATCTCCGCCAACACCGTCGGCGGGCCCGCCGACGCCTACCCGTGGATGGGTGGCTCGCAGATCGTCTCCCCACGCGGTGAGGTGCTCGCCGCGGCCGGCGAGGTGCAGGAGGGGCTGGTCTGGGCGGATATCGAACCTGCCGCCGCCGACGACAAGAACGTTCCCGGGTTCGCCGATGTCATGGGCTGGCGCCGACCGGACCTCTACGGCGACCTGACGACCCCGCACGAAAGCCTTCCCGTCGCAACCATGCTCGGCCCGGACGACCCGGAGACTCCCGCCGAACCACTCGATGTGGCCACCCTGCAGGTGTCGTGGTTCCACAACCAGGACTGGACGATCACCCGCGCCCTCGGGCAGATCGCCCACGCGGCCCGCCAGGGCGCCACGCTAGGGGTGCTGCCGGAGCTGTTCTGCTTCCGGCCCGGCGAGGTCGCCGAGGATCCCGCGGCCGCCGCGGCCGTCTCGCGACGCGTGCTCGACAGGATCTGTGAGTCGGCGCGCGAGCACCGACTGTGGGTCGTCGTCCATCTCGTCGAACGCGCGGACACGGCTTTCCACTCGACCGCCTACCTGATCGATGCGGGCGGCGAGATCGCGTTCACCTATCGCAAGACCCACCTCGATGCTGCCGAATCCCGGTGGGCGACTGCGGGTGACGCGATCGAGGTGGCCCATACCGAGATCGGCTCCATCGGCTTGATGATCGGAAACGAGGTGTGGGTGCCGGAGGTGATGCGGCTGCTCACCCTGCGCGGTGCGGAGATCGTCGCCCACCCCACGAGCTGGGACCGTCCCGAAGCGGCGGATATGGCGGCGACCGAGCGCACCGAGGAGAACCGGGTGCATCTGGTGTCGGTCAACCGGCTCGACAGTCCCGCGAAGGTCGGCAGCCAGATCGTGCGGGCCGATCCGTTCGTCCCCGGACAACCGATCGCGTTGATGCGCTACCCGTCTGCCCAGTGGACCCGCCACGGGTTCGAGGAGCAGCTGATCCTGCGCCTGGACCTGCGCGAATCGCATAACAAGATGATGGGGTACCACCTCGACCCCGTCGGAACCCGGCAGCCGAAACTGTACGGCCCGTTGCTGACCGAGAAGGCGTGAGACGACCATGACAGACCCCGATACCGCCGGGATGAACACCGTGGTCGTGGCCGGTATGGGCCCGGTGGGAATGGTTGCCGCGCTCACGCTCGCACAGCTGGGCCACCAGGTCCTGGTACTCGAAGCCGGTAGTGGACTGTCCACCGAGGCGCGCGCCTCGACCTTCCACCCGTCCACCCTCGAACTGCTCGAGGAACTCGGGGTGGTCGACGCGCTGCACGAGGTCGGCCTGAAGGCACCGGTGTACCAGTACCGCGAACGCAGCGGCGCCGTGCTCTCCGAGATGGATATGGGGCTGCTCGCGGCGGAGACGAAGTACCCCTACCGATTGCAGAGTGAACAGGACAACCTCACCCGGATCATCCGCGACGTGCTGGTGACGATGCCCAACGTCACGCTGCGGTACTCCGCGCCGGTCGTCCGGGTCGAACAGGGCGATGCCCACGTGCGGATCTTTCTGCCCGATACCGATCGTGACCATCCGATCCGGGCCCGGTGGCTGGTCGCCGCCGACGGTGCGAGCTCCACGATCCGGAAGTCCCTGGGGATCTCGTTCGAGGGACGCACCTACGACGAGCGGTTCCTCGTCGCATCGACCACCCACGAATTCCGCGACGATTTCCCCGACCTCGCCTACGTGTCCTATATATCGGACCCCGAGGAATGGGGTGTGCTGTTACGGACACCGAAACACTGGCGGGCACTGTTCCCGATCCGCGACGACGAATCCGACGAGCAGGCGCTGGACTCCGCGTCGCTACAGGCACGTCTGCAGCGGGTCGCCGCACAGCCCGGCGCCTACGAGATCGCCCACGCGAACGTCTACTCGGTGAACATGCGTGTCGCCGCGACTTTCACAGTGGGTCATATCCTGCTCGCGGGTGACAGCGCCCACGTCAACAACCCCCTCGGCGGCATGGGGATGAACAGCGGTATCCACGACGCGTGGGCCGCCGCCCGGTGCATCGACGCCGCCCTCACCGGCACCGACGACACCCATGTGGGCCGGCTGTACAGCGAACTGCGCCGGGACGCCGCGCTCAACCATGTGCAGGCGCGCGCGCAGAGCAACTACGACGGTATGCGGCAATCGGATTCGGCGGCCCGCGTGGCACGGGCCGAATCGTTGTCGGCCCTGGACCGCGACCTGTTCGACAAACGGGAACATCAGCGGCGGGCCGCGATGTTCACCTCGCTGCGTATCACTCGCGGGCGACTCGCGCGGGAACTGCGTGCGGTTCCCGATGCGGCCCGCCCCGCCGGGCGGCGGCTGTCGGAAATGCTGTGCTACGGAACGGTCGCCGCGCCCGGCGTGTACGACGGTGTGACGGTTCGCGCGGCCCAGGCAGCAGGTTTCAGCGCGGCTTATGTCTCGGGCGCCGCCGTATCGGCTACCGCGCTGGGCCGGCCCGACCTCGGCTATCTGGGTCTCGCGGAGATGGCCGAGCAGGTGCGTCGGATGACCGCAGTCAGTGACCTACCGCTGATCGTGGACGCCGACACCGGCTACGGCGGAATCCTGCAGGTCGAGGAGGCGATGGCCCGATTCGAAGCGGCCGGGGCCGCGGCGGTGCAGTTCGAAGATCAGGTTGCGCCCAAGCGCTGTGGGCACCTCGCCGGGAAACGGCTCGTACCGGTCGAGGAGATGATCGCCAAGGTACAGGCCGCTGTGTCGGGACGGACCTCGGCGTTGGTGATCGCGCGCACCGACGCACTCGCGGTCGAAGGCGAAGCGGCAGCGCTCGATCGTGCCCGCGCCTACGCCGCGGCGGGTGCGGATCTCCTCTTCGTCGAGGGGGTGTATTCGGAGGGGGCGCTACGGCGGGTGCGTAACGCCGTCCCCGGTGTCCCGTTGCTGGTCAATCTCTCCGAGGCCGGTGATCACTCCGAGCTTCCCCCGACCGAAGTCCTCGCCGAATGCGGTGTGGCCTTGATGATCTACCCGGTCGCGCCCCTGCTGGCCGCGGCCGAAGCGGTCGCCGATACCTATCGCAGGATCCGCGCCACCGGTGCGTCCGGCCGCAGTGGTGCGCAGTGGCAGGCCCTGACCGAACTGCTCGGCCACGGCGATCGGCTGGCGGCCGCCGAGTGCGCCGCCGCCGCCGCGGACGCGTTGTCCGGTGATGCAGCCGGCCGTATCCCTTCCGGTATCGACGATCAGAGGAGCCTCGTATGACCGCACCGACCCTTACCGGCGCGGGCTCGCCCACCCGCAAAGGGCCCAAGTTCGCACTGATCATTCCCTCCACCAACACCTCGGTCGAGCGCGAATTCCACCGGCTACGCCCACAGGACTGCTCCTGGCACACCGGCCGGATCATGATCAACGCCGTAGCCCTGGACTCGGCCGACGCCTTCGGCAGGTTCCGGGAGAATCTCAACGCGGCACTGCCGTCGGCACTCGAGACGGTCATGACCGCGCAACCCGACTACGTCGTGATGGGGATGTCGGCCGAGACCTTCTGGGGTGGAGTGGCCGGCAACGCCGAGTTCGAAACGCGGGTGCGCGCGCTCACCGGGCTCGAGGTCACCACCGGAGCAACCGCGGCCGGCCGCGCGCTACAGGCGTTCGGCGCGAAGAAGATCGGTGTGGTCACCCCGTACCAGCCGGTCGGCGACGAGCAGGTGGTGGCCTACTTCACCGAACTCGGTTTCGAGGTCGCGGCCATCCACGGCTTGAAGTCGGCGTCCGCGACATCCATCGCCGACGAGACCCCCGGCGCCATCCGGGCGGCTTTCCTCGCTGTGGACGGCCCCGACGTGGACGCACTCATCCAATGCGGCACCAACCTCGAGGCCGTCGCGGTCGCCGCCGAGCTGGAGCGCGAGTTGGGCAAACCGGTGATCGCCATCAATGTCGCGACGGTATGGCACGCGCTGCGGGCCAACGGGATCGACGACAGGATCGTCGGTCACGGTTCGCTGCTCAAGCGATTCTGACGAATCGAGAAGGAGAAGTCGTGTTCAACCACGTGGGTCATCTGACACTGGTGCCCGAAGCCACCGACGCGCAGATCGAAGGAATCGCCGACGCGCTGCTCGCCCTCCCGGACCGGATCGATGGACTGGTCCGCGCCGAGGTCGTGCGCGATGCCGGACTGTCCGACGGTAACGCGTCACTACGCTTCCACCTGCGATTCGTCGGGCAACCGGCATGGGAGGCGTACCGCGCCCATCCCGCGCATATCGCCGTGATCAGCGACCACATCGCGCCGGTACTCGCCGCCAAGGCGTTCGTGCAGTACGACGACGACACGGTACGCACGCGCGAGACAGAGGTGGCATGACCGACGCCCCGCTCACCACGACGCTCGCCGCGGACGACGCGTTCGGGGGGCATCTCGAACCCGGTGCGCGACCGGCTCTCGTCGTCGTCGACCCGGCCCGCGCGTACACCGATCCGGCCTCACCGTTGTATGCGGGCGTCGAGGAGGCCGTGGCGGCCATGCTGGAGTTCCGCGAGCAGGCCGCCGCGACGGGAATTCCCATCTACCTCACCCGGGTCCGCTACGACCACGCCGATGACGCGCTCGGCGGACTGTTCTTCCGCAAGGTCCCGAGTCTGATGTGCTTCGTCGCGGGCAATCCCCTCGCGGAGTTCGTCGACGGTTTCGCACCACGCCGCGGAGAAACCGTCGTGACCAAGCACTACCCGAGCGCCTTCGCGGGCACATCCCTCGCGGCGTCGCTGACCGCGCGGGGAATCGACACCGTCCTGATCGCGGGCCTGTCGACCAGCGGGTGCGTCCGGGCGACCGCCCTGGATGCGCTGCAGAACGGCTTCGTCCCGATCGTGGTGCGCGACTGCGTCGGAGACCGCCATCGCGACGCCCACGCATCGAACCTGCGCGATATCGCCGCGAAGGTCGGCGAAGTCTATTCGCTGGCCCAAGCGTCCGATTATCTGAATTCTTTGTCAGGAGACGCCGGTCCAGCAGACTCGGCGTAGCACACCTGCGCTGGCCCAGCGGCGACAGCGCGGCGGCCGGCGGGCCAGAAGTTCGGCTATCCAGGGTCCGCGCACACGGGGTCATCGACATGACCTTCAGCCGGGACGGGGCTTGCGTGGCAGGGTCGGCGATATTCGACGCACATGTGTGGGTAACCGAGGAGCACTTTCCACAGCCCGGCGGACGTCCCTTGGCTGGTCGGGGCGCAGCGCCTTCTATGGTGGCCGCAGCCTGGGGGATCACGACCGGATAGCCGCTATGGTTTCCGCCAGCTCGACCACCCGACGATCCGAATCTCCATATCGCGCCTCCATGTGACCGCGCAACCGCACCAGGCGGTCGAGTGCCTCCGTTTTCCTGCCGAGGTGGAGGACGCATTCGGCGAGCCGCCGCTGGCAGACCATGACCTGGTCGTCGTAGGGGCCGCGCTCGGACGTCAAGTCATCGATGAGGACGCGATACAGGTCGGCGGCCTCGGCGTAGTTCTCGGATTCGAAACGCAGGCCCGCCAGCTCGACCCGAGCGTCCACCACGTCCGCGTCCCGTGCGCCCAGGACGGGTACCGCCGCGTCGACAAAGGTCTTGAGGTGCCGGATGGCCGGGTGGTAACGCGACTCGTCGGCGAGACTTCGGGCACGCTCGACCGCTCGGTGCAGGTCGCCGCGGCTCAGATCATCGGTGGGGAAACCCGTAGCCGAGGGCCGCTGTCCGACCTGGATCGTTTCGGGTGGTGTGAGCGCAGCGGAAAGGTCCGGTCCGGGAGCGGACGCGCTCACTGCTACGGCGTACATGCGGGCGGGACTGTCCACATCGTCGACCAATCCGCCGAGCTCGGCCGCATGGCGCATCAGTACCGCGTGGACGATATTCGCTGCGGCCGGTCGGCTTTCGGCCTTCTTCTCCAGCATGCACATGATCAGTCCCGCCATATCGGCCGGGATTTCGGGCCGTTCGTCCCGAATGTCCGGTGCGGCGGCCGACACTTGCTGATTCCACACCGTGTAAGCGTTGTCGCCGACGAATACACGTTCGCCGGTGAGCATTTCGTGCGCGACGAGTCCCAGCGCGTACAGGTCGGTCTGCGGAGTCACGTCCTGGGATTCGACCTGTTCAGGTGCCATGTATGCGGGTGTTCCGAGGGCCTGTCCCGTGGTCGTGTAGCGGCTGAGCCCTGAATCGAGTGCGACGGCGAGGCCGAAGTCGAGTACTTTCACGGTGCCGTTGTCGCAGAGCATGAGGTTGGACGGTTTGAGATCGCGATGGTAAATGCGGTGCCGGTGTGTTGCCGCGAGTACCGCGGCGATCTGCGCGCCGAGTGCCGCCACGGCGCCGACCGGTAGCGGGCCTCTGCGGGCGAGCAGATCGTCGAAGGTGACGCCGTCGACGAACTCCATGACGAGGAACGGGCGCGGTACCGGCTCCTCGGTGGTGCCGGCGTCGTAGATCGCCGGCGTACCCGGATGACTCACCGTCGCCATGAGTTCCGCTTCGCGCAGGAAGCGTCTGGTCCAGTCGGGGTCGGTGTCGAGGTTGGGCTGCGTCACCTTCACTGCGATCCGGCGTTTGAGGTTTCGGTCGAATCCCTCGTACACCTGGCCCATTCCCCCGGCGCCGACCTGGCGGATGAGTTCGTATCGGCCTCCTAGAAGCTGCACCGGCACCTCCGTGATCTGTCGAAACTAGTCGCTGGTCCCCGGCCGCAGCCGGCCGGTGGCCAGCCCCCGGTGCCCGAGGCGTACCAGATGCTCGATATCGGCGCGGCGTTCCCCCCAGCTTGCTTCGAGCCTACGGAGTCGCGCGAATTCCGCTGCGCAGCGACGCTGTTCGGCCAGCGGTAGCCGCGGGATCCCGACGGTGTGCAGGTCGATATCGCGACCCTGTTCGTCGTCGATCGCGGCGCGCAGAACGGCTGGTGGCCGCGGCAGGCGAGCACGCCGCCGTTCGCCCGCTCCTGTGCCTGAGCAACGACCGGCTCGAGGTCGAACTGCCGGGCAGCGATCTGCGGTACACACTGTCGGTCCCTGCGCTCGTGAAGCGGCTGTCCCGTCCGACGCGCAACGTCTGTCACCGCATGACCCGGGACCGGGTCGACGGTCTCGAGCGAGCGCTGGCGTCCGTGGGAATCGCTCCGCCTGGACACCTGCTGCCGACAGAATGGCCTGCCGGCGAACCGATCCCAAGATTGAATGGAATCGCGTAGAAACAAAAGAGGTGCCGCGAGCGGTACTAAGTTGATTCGTCCGGCCGTCCACAAATCAGGAGCACCCTCGATGACCCTCGTGCACCCGCGTGACGATCTCAACGTTGCCCCCGGCTCGATTGTCGTTGTCCGCGACGAGGAATGGCTGGTGACCTCCGCCGAGCAGGGGGCCGACGGGTCGCTGCTGCGGGTACGCGGCCTCTCCGAACTGGTCGCGGACACCACCGCGACCTTCTACGCCGCACTCGACGACATCCAGGTGTTGAACCCGGCCGACGCCGAGGTCGTCCCCGACGGTTCCTCCGGTTACCGCGACTCCCGCCTCTGGCTCGAAGCGCTCCTGCGCAAAACCCCGTTCCCGTACGGCGACCAGACGCTCACCGTCTCCACCCGCATGCTCGCCGATTCCCTCGGCTACCAGCGCGCCGCGGTCGCCAAGGCCCTCGACCCCCGCCTCATCCGCCCCCGGATCCTCCTCGCCGACGCCGTGGGCCTGGGCAAAACCCTCGAGATCGGCATGATCCTGTCCGAGCTGGTGCAGCGCGGCCGCGGCGAACGCATCCTCATCGTCACCCCCCGTCACGTCCTCGAGCAGATGCAGCACGAACTGTGGTGCCGCTTCGCGCTCCCGTTCGTACGCCTGGATTCGGCCGGTCTCCAGAAGGTGCGCCAGAAACTCCCCGCAACCCGTAACCCCTTCACCTACTACAAGCGCGCGATCATCTCGATCGACACCCTCAAAAGCCCCCGCTACAAAGCACATCTGGAGCGCCAGCACTGGGACGCCGTCGTCATCGACGAATCCCACAACCTCACCAACGTGGGCACCCAGAACAACGAACTCGCCCGCGTCCTCGCCCCCAACACCGAGGCCCTCATCCTCGCGTCGGCGACCCCGCACAACGGCCGCGAGGAATCGTTCGCCGAACTCCTGCGTCTCCTGGACCCCACCGCCGTCGCCGCCGACGGCTCGTTCAGCTCCGACGACGTCTCCGCCCTGCTGATCCGCCGCCACCGCCATCACGACGAAGTCGCCGCGGAGGTAGGCAGCGATTGGGCCGAACGCGCCGACCCCGTGCACAGCCTGGTCCAACCCTCGCGCGCCGAGGACGCGGTCGCCCGGGAACTCGCCCAGGTATGGCTGCACCCGAATACCGGCACCTCCCCGTACTCCGGCGAAGCGAAGTCCCTGTTTCCCTGGACCTTGGCGAAAGCGTTCCTCTCCTCCCCCGCCGCCCTACGCGAATCGATCGACCAGCGCTGCCGCAAACTGACGGAAAAAGGCGGCCCGCACACCCCCGAGCAGCACACCGAACTCACCGCCCTCGAAACCCTCACCGACCTCAACGACAAGGCATTCACCGAATCGGCCGGTAAACAGGCCGCGCTCATCCAACGGCTACGGGAGATCGGCGTAGGCCCCAAGTCTGATCTGCGCGCAGTGGTCTTCGCCGAACGCATCGCCACCCTGAAGTGGCTCACCGAAACCCTCCCCGACGCACTGGGCCTGAAACCGGAGAACATCGCCATGCTGCACGGCGGCCTCTCCGATATCGAACAGCAGCAGATCGTCGACAGCTTCAAACTCGAAACCTCCCCCATCCGCGTCCTCGTCACCGGCGATGTCGCCTCCGAGGGCGTGAACCTGCACGCCCAGTGTCACAACCTGATCCACTTCGACATCCCCTGGTCCCTGATCCGCATCGAGCAGCGCAACGGCCGCATCGACCGCTACGGCCAGCGCCGCCCACCCGTGATCTCCTCCCTGATCCTGGAACCCTCGGACCCCGAATTCTCCGGCGACCTCCGCGTCCTGTCCCGCCTGCTGGAGAAGGAGAACCAGGCCCACACCACCCTCGGCGACGTCGCCTCCCTGATGGGCAAACACAGTGTCGGCGAGGAAGAGTCCGCGATCCGCGATGTCCTGGCCCGCAAAACTACTCTCGACGATCAGGTCCGCAGCATCGACGACGTACTCGACGGCGACGATATCGACGCCTTCTTCGCCCAGATGGACCTCGAAGCCGACGAGGCACCCGAACTCCCCGAACAACCCCGCCAGAGCCTGTATCCCGACGACATCTCCTTCCTCGACGAAGCCCTGCGCGCCGCCTTCAACGACGTCCCCCACGCCGACCCCGCCGCCGGCGGCGTCGGCTGGACCGTCCACCGCGACCACGGCATCGCCGAACTCGTCCCCCCGAAAGACTTGCGCCAGCGCCTGATCCAGCTCCCGCAGAATTACCTCCAGCACGGCCGCGTCCTCGAACGCCTCAAACTCGCCACCTCCACCCAGGTCGGCGACGCCCAGCTCCGCGCCGCCAAACAGGGCAAGGGCATCGACAACACAACCTGGCCCGAAGCCCATTTCCTCGGCCCCCTGCACCCCGTACTCGACTGGGCCAGTGACCGCGCCCTCAGCGCCCTGGGCCGCAACCAGATCTTCGCCATCCGCGGCACCCTCGACGCCCCCGCCGTCCTGCTGATGGGCACCCTCATGAACCGCCGCGGCCAGCTCGTCTCCCGCGTCTTCTCCACCGTCGTCTTCCCGAACCCGGCCAGCCCGACATTCGCCCTCGTCAACACCCACTCCGACCTCGACTTCCTGCTCACCGACACCGGCCTGCGCCCCGGCACCGCCAACCCCGGCGCCCTCGAAAACCCACAACGGTTACGCGAGCTGATCCCGATCGCCGTCGACAAGGCCGGCGACTCGATGAAACTCGTCCTCGACCAGCAGGAAGCCACCGCCACCGAACGCCTCGCCGCCTGGCGCCGTCGCGCCGACCGCTGGTATTCCGCCGCCGAACAACTCGAACTGTTCGGCAGCCAGAAAAGCAAGGTCGACAAACTGTCCCGCCGGATCGCCGAAGAGCAGCGCCTCGCCGAATCCCTCGCCCCCACCCAGCAACTGGTACGCCCGCTGCTGGTGATCGTCCCCGAACAGGAGCAGTAACCCGTGGCTTCCTTCGATTCCATCGTCGTCGGCGAGGACTGGATCAGCGAACACTACTTCACCACCGATTCGGTGAAGGAGTCGTTCCACGGCAAGGTCATGGAACTCCGCAAAGGCTGGGACGCCGAAGCCAAGGAGGGCCGCGACACCGTCCGCAGCCGCTTCCTCACCGCCGCCCGCGACCTGCAAACCGCCCTCGCCGCCCTCACCGAAAACCCCGACGCCGCCCCCAAAGCTCACGCGCACCTCCGCACGGTCTTCGGCTACCCCGGCGAACTCACCGACTTCACCACCGAACGCGCCGGCTCCGACCTCCTCATCCCCGCCGCCCAACTCGCCGGCACCCCCGACATCCTCTTCCTCCAAGCAAACCCGGCCGACTCTCTCGAAGACCTCCTCGATCCCGACACCGGCCACCTCATCACCCCCGCCACCGAAGACGGCAAACCCATCGAATCCCTCTCGAAAGCCGTCTCCGCCGCCTTCCGCTCCGACACCCCACCGGCCTTCATCGTTGTCCAGGCTGGCCAATGGCACCTGCTGGCCGAAGGCGAGCGCTGGGCCGAGGGGCGTTACCTCGCCGTCGACCTCCTCGTGGTCGCCGAACGCAAGCACGAAGCCCGGGGTGGGGAGGTCGACCGAACGGCCGCGATCTTCGGCGTGCAATCACTGAAACCGGACGCCGACGGGAATATCTGGTGGGCCGGGGTGCTGGAGGATTCCGTCAAGCACACGGTCGGGGTGTCCAAGGACCTGCGCGAAGGTATCCGGCTCTCCATCGAAATCATCGCCAACGAGGTGGTCCGGCGGCGTCGCGAGCGCGGGGAAACGATGGACAGTGTCGACGCGAACGAACTCGCCAAACACTCGCTGCGGTTCCTGTATCGGATCCTGTTCCTGCTGTATGCGGAAGCGTCCCCGGAAATGCAGGTCCTGCCCACCGGGGCTGCCGAATACGAGGAGGGTTACGGTCTCGACCGGCTCCGCGAACTCACTCTCACCGAACTGGTCTCCCACCGTGCCCGCACCGGGACGCATCTGTACGAGTCGCTGAAAAAACTCTTCGACCTGGTCGACCAGGGGCACACTCCTGCGGTCCGCCAGAACATCACCGACGATCCCGCGCCCGGTCTCCAGTTCAATCCCCTCCGCGCCGACCTGTTCTCACCGAAAGCCACCGCACTCATTGACAAGGTGGGGCTCGGCAACGAAGCAACCCAGCAGGTCCTCGAACACCTCCTGCTCACCAAGGAGAGCAAGTCCCGCAAGGGTGCCGACCGAGGGTTCATCAGCTACGCCGAACTCGGCATCAACCAGCTCGGCGCGGTCTACGAGGGCCTGATGTCCTACACCGGGTTCTTCGCCGAAGAAGACCTGTACGAGGTCGCCAAGAACGGCGACCCGGAAAAGGGTTCCTGGGTAGTCCCGGTCGACCGCGCCGACCACCTCTCGGAATCCGATTTCGTCCGCGCCGAAGACCCCACCACCCACGAACTGAAACCGGTCGTCCACCGCAAAGGCACCTTCGTCTTCCGCCTCGCCGGCCGCGAACGCCAACAGTCGGCGTCGTACTACACCCCCGAAGTGCTCACCAAGTTCGTCGTCTCCCAAGCACTCGAAGAACTGCTCGACCAGAACGACACCCGCACCACTCCCGAAGAAATCCTCCAACTCACCATCTGCGAGCCCGCCCTCGGATCAGGGGCATTCGCTATCGAGGCTGTCCGGCAGCTCGCCGCCGAATACCTGACCCGCAAGCAGCACGACCTCGACAAACGAATCGAACCCGACCGATACCCGGTCGAACTGCAAAAGGTGAAGGCGCATATCGCCCTGCACCAGGTGTACGGGGTCGACCTGAACGCCACCGCCGTCGAACTCGCCGAAATCTCCCTCTGGCTCGACACCATGGTCGCCGGCCTCCAAGCCCCCTGGTTCGGCCTGCACCTGCGCCGCGGCAACTCCCTCATCGGCGCCCGACGGGCTGTGTACCAACCGACCCATCTCGCGAAGAAAGCCTGGCTGAAAACGGTGCCCGCGGATATCCCGCTGGGACAGGAGATCGGCGCGGGTATCCACCACTTCCTCCTCCCCGCCGACGGCTGGGGCGCGGTGGTGGATACCGCCGAAGCCAAAACCTACGCACCGGAGAAGCGAGAAGAACTCCGGTTGTGGCGCAACGATATCCGCAAGTTGCCGTCGAAGGGGATCACTCATCGGCTGACAGCGCTGGCGCAACGAGTGGAAACACTGTGGGAGCTGACACTACGACGGCTCACCATCGCCGAAGAATCCATCCGCCGCGACCTGCACCTGTGGGGTGGAGAACCCGTCGACCCCGGGCCCGGCGTCAAACGGGAACAGATCGAAGCGATCCTGTACGACGAGAACGGAGCCTACCGCCGACTGCGCCGGGCTATGGACGCCTGGTGCGCATTATGGTCCTGGCCAGTGACCACTGATGTGGCTGCACCGGACTGGGATCAGTGGGTCGGCGGGCTCGAAGCTTTACTCGGCATCGCGCCGAAAGCCGGGAAATTCGAGAAGTACGGGCAGATAAGTATCGCTGGAGATCTGACCTGGTACGAACTGGATTCTGCGGAGGACACAGACCGCACGTTCGCACAAGGGAAAACGATCGACGCGGCGGTCCGGGAGTTTCCTTGGTTGGGCATGGCGATGGATATCTCCCGAGGACAAGGGTTTCACCATTGGGAGCTCGACTTCGCTCCGGTATTCAGACGCGGCGGCTTCGATCTTCAGGTAGGTAATCCGCCTTGGGTACGCCCTGACTGGGATGAGGCGGCCGTGCTCGCAGACTTCGATCCCTGGTGGCAGTTGGCGAACAAGCCATCGGAGTCGGTCAGACGGGAGAAACTCGCAGAGGTACTGGCCGCACCCGCTCAGCGCACGACTTTCCTGGAGGAACGCACGAACCAGGCGGGACAGAACGAACATTTCGGCTCGGCAATCGACCGGCCCGTCCTCGACGGACTGCAGCCGGACATGTATCGGTGCTTCATGGAACGCACCTGGCGATCCACGGCCCCGGGTGGCATTGTTTCGCTGATCCATCCGGAAAGCCATTTCACCGAGTCGCGTGCACATACCCTACGCCGGGAAAGCTATCACCGGTTGCGGCGACACTGGCAGTTCCGCAACGAACTGCGGTTGTTCACAGAAATCCAACACACCCGCCCGTATGGAGTCCACATATACGGCGCGCACTCGGTGATTCACTTCCTACACGCCGGGGTTCTATACCACCCGGATGTCGCGGTCCGGTCATTGCGACACGATGGTAATGGCCCCGCTCCCGGCGTGAAAGACCCTGATGGTCGATGGGATACCCGCGCGCATGCCGAACGCATCATCGAGGTCACTGGAGCCGAACTCGCTGCCTGGGCCGCCCTAATCGACGAACCTGAAACACCCACCACTGAAGCGCGCATGCTGTATCCGGTGAACCGTGCCAGTTCCGAGGTGCTGGAAAAGATCGCCGCCGCGCCCCGCCTCGCAGGTGTCCGCTTCCAATGGACCGCGGGCTGGCATGAATCGGCAGACCGGAAGCGCGGATACTTCGAGTCCAGGTCCGCAGTCCCCAACTGCTGGGCAGACGTAATCCTGCAGGGCCCGCACCTGACGGTAGCGACTCCGATCAGTCAGCAGAGCAACCCAACGATGCGCGGCGGATTGGATTACTCACCGATCGATCTGGACACCATGCCCGAGGATTTCATTCCCCGAACGAACTATCAGTTGGCACGCCCAGCGCCAGAGTATTTGACCGCCTACCCACACTGGGATGACGAGCCGAGTTCAGGTTACTACCGGCTCGCCTGGAGAGAGATGTGTGATTCGGCAACAGTCCGCACTCTGCACACTGCAATTCTTCCCCCTGGACCAGCACACGTCGACGCTGTACGTTCGCTAACTGTCGAGGACGCCGCCGATCTGGCCTCAATCGCCGGCACCACGAGCTCTCTCATCGCCGATTTCTTGGTCAAAACGATGGGCGTAGGGCACATCAAGGTGTCGACCCTTGGCAAGATCCCACACCTGCGCGGCCACGTCCTCGAGCAGCACCTCATCCTTCGCACCCTCAGACTCAACTGCCTCGTCCGCGAGTACGCTCCTCTGTGGTCCGAACTCTTCGACCCAAGATGGCAACACGACTCCTGGACACCAGGACTGAATGCACATGGCCCATTCGGACTCTCACTGGGCGATGTCCAGCCCAACTGGTCAGCACATACACCACTTCGCAGCGACGCCGACCGGCGAATCGCCCTCATCGAAATCGACGCAATCGTCGCCGTCATGCTCGGCATCACCGCCGACGAACTCCTGACGATCTACCGAACCCAATTCCCCGTCCTCCAAAAGTACGAACGCGAAGCCCTCTACGACACAAACGGCCGCCAACTCCCCACCAAACTCGCCTCCGAATACCGCAAAAGGGGCACCCTCCCCACCTCCGACCTAACAGTCGATGGCATCACCTACGAAGAACCCATCAGAGGCGTCGACCGCGAACATGACATGCAAATAGCCCACGCCCACTTCTCCGCCTTAAATTCATCACTTTGAATAACTCGCTCGCCGTACGATTCCGAGCGCTCGACGAACTACGATAACCTATTTTCGACGCGGCCAAAATACTCTGAGTATTCGACTCGCAGACAATATTCAAATCAGAATCAACCTTATCCAATGAGGCACCGAACAACTCCGAAAGGTATATGCTTCTACTATGGCAGGGGAAACCGAGCACGCAAAGGGGGCGGATGGTACATGGCTTGCAAAGCGGTGGCTGGAGCGCACTACACGAGCCCAAGTTCGATGGGAACAGCCTGACCCCATCGCCGTACGGAAGCTAACCTTCGAGCGGCCCGGAGGAAAATTCTCCTTCGATATCGGAGGAAGCCTTGTTGGCGGCGAGGTCGATAGCCAGGACTTTTTTGCGGAAGTCAAAAAGTACAAGGACGCACAGGACCAACCTACCCTGTTCAGAGAATTTTTAGCTAAGTGTTATCGGGCTTATGAGCAACGGCCGGAGCGATGCGATAATTTCATGTGGATTACCTGGGCCCCGTTCAATTCGACAGACTGGTCGAAGCTTGATAAACCTGAAAAAGTCCAATCCAGTGTGCGAGAAAAATGGAAGTATAATTTTATATCCGAGGATGAAGCAATGAAAGCTGAACTCGACGGGTACACAATCAAAGAAGTGGCCGATCGAATATGGATCCTAGTCCTCTCAGATAGACAGGTCTACCACCTTTCCATGAGTGACGACCATCTTTCAGTAATTACACGGTATGAGACTCTAGAAAGGGCGAAGAGATGACTTCCGAGGCAGCCGCGAAGTTGAACAGCGCCTTCTTGATTGAAGACGGAAATGAATCGGTTCGGCGAGTAAAGGAAATTATCAATGATACCCTGGTCGTCGCCGACCCAACCGCCAGGATTGTAAACACTGAATACTTCAATCACTCTTACATTCCTGATCTCGTTTTGGAGTGGCCGTCTCGAGGTAGTAACGAAATCCGCAAAGTCTACCTCCGCCCTACCCAAAATCCAGCCAAGATTGAGTTAGACGTTAAAGAACACGCCTCAGAACATCCGATGTTTGTATTTCTCTCGAATCTGATACATATAGACGAAGCCTCCGTTGAGCACATCAGGTTTAATGGACTATCTGAAACTGCACATGAGTCAGAGACCCTTGTGACCGAGGTTGGCGCGTTTGAGCAGATGACACGACAATCATCCGCGCCTGGTTCTACGCTGCTACCTTCCTCGATCTTGCGAGGCGGGAGAGGTTTACTGGAGGAAGAGACCGCCGACGATACCGCGGCGATCGTTAGCCGTGGGTTCACCGGAGCAATGGAGGCCGATCGCGTTCCCACTGCACTGGCACTTGAGACGATAAGTGAGGTCCTCGATCGTGGCGTAGCAACCGAGATGACGTCAATCTTGGAGACGATGTGGATAGCCTCGGGCGGAGATCCATTACAGTTTCCGGGAGAGAACCGCAATATTGGCTTTGATATCTCGCCGGATAGGCTCACAGCCTTGCTCCGAACTGTCCCACAAGAGCTTGATTCCTTTTGGAGCCGCGTTGGCAGGAGCGTCTCGTTGGAGACATTCCGCACGCTACACCTGGTCGGTCAGCAGACAGCTTTACAATCCATCCTGTCGACAGCAATAAACCAACTTGCAGCTAGGACATGCCGCGTAGAGGGCACGATTCATGCGGATCAGGATATCGATCCGCTTATTTGGCAAGTTGAGGATGGGAACCTCTCCCTTCGCGGCCTTGGCCGGCAGGCCTGGGTTGGCCAACGAGTTAGCGACCTGCCAAATCGAACCAGAAGCGCTGACGTACTTCCTTCTCCGCAGCAATTGCTCAGAAGATCGAAGTCTTCGAGTATTCCGGTCACTTCTGTCGAACTGGTCGGCGGAGGACGAACTGTTACATATGGGTCTGCAGACAATGCAGATATATCCGAGGATGAATCGGTCGGGTCGTTCGATGATTTACTCGGACCTGATTCCGTCGTGAACCGCGCAACAGCATTGGCGGGCAGTGGTCAGCCTCTAACAATTGATTTTTCAGGCAGTATCTCCTTCGGAGCCCCAACTGCCCGATTCGCGCTGACTAGCCTTGTTTGGGTTACCTGGTCAATGACGCAAGATCAGTCCACTCAGCAGAGAGACACTCTTAGTAACTTCCTAGGCCCGTTTGAGTCTTCCAAGAATTACGATGCCGAAAGCGAGCCCTCTTGACCGGTCGCCATGATGTGGTCCACCGCTTGTGAGACCCGGTTATCGCGGTGGGTGCGGGTCGCAGCGTATCCCGCTCGGGTTCGGTAGCCAAGTGCGGAAAGTCCTCGGTGGTGGTTGTATTCGTGTTTCCAGTCCCTGACCACAACCCGGGCTCGGGGTGAGACTGCTGCACGGTCAGGTGGCACCGCCATCTGACCGCGCAACAGCCTCATTTCGCGCTATCTCTTTGGCAATCAGTCTTGCAAGCGGTTCGTGTGAACCACGGCTCAGATGCGCACCATCGCCACCCGCACAAGCGACAGTTGCCGCGTCCACGTACATAGCACGGCGCTTGTACGCAACACGGCCTATGGCCGCAGCGAGTTCGCGCGACTTGCGCGCGGAGCCAGCGTCGTATTCTGAACTTTGCTCGGCAAACGCCGGCTGGTCGGCATCCAGATGAATCGGACTGACCAGCAATGTCGCGGGTGCTCCGCCGGTGCGTGTCCAAGCAGTGCGCTCGATATCGTCGATATAGCCTTCGAGCGCGGTAGCGACAGCACCTACTTCTCGACCGAACTTGGTTTTGAGATCGTTATTCCCCAGCATGATTACCACCATGTCCAAGGGCGAGTGGCTGCGTAGGCATGGTTGGAAGTACGTGCGACCATTGCGATCCTCCCGATCTGGGTCGTTGAGATCGGTTGTTCGGCCGCCGAGGCCTTCCTCGAGAATGGCGTACTCGGTACCCAGTATTTGTTGCAGCCGCCCAGTCCAGCGCACGTCCACTGGCCATCGGCCGCGCTCTTCGGCAGGCTGACCGAAGGTGTTGGAATCACCGAAACACAGGATAGTAAATGCGGTTGGGTCAACGATCAAGGTCGAATTCCTTAAGCTCGTATGGATGAACCGAGATGGTCGGCCACTCCAAGAAGGCCACTCGCCTGAAGCCGACTTCGACGATTCATCAGTTCATTCGTCAGCTCGTGAGCCAGTGGTATGTGGCCCACGAATTCTGGCGCCATCGAGCACGCTCGACGAAGCGTATCCACGGCCCCTGCATCATCTCGGCTGCCGATCTGAGCATGGGCGACATTGATGAGCCGACGGCTCTGCAGTGTGGGCGGGATACCGGTATCACCGCCGCTGATTACACTCGCTAGCTTCAGAGCTTCACGCGGCCGATTCGCCGAAACCTCGTTGATGACACCGAAGCTAGCGGCCGAGGTGCGCCCGAACACATTGGACGCCTCAGGCCTCGTACCATAGTCGTCTTCTAGCTGCGTCCCGGCAGATTCGCACAAACGAAGGAATCTTCTCGCTTCGCCGTAGTCTCCCGTTCGAGAAGCTGCAAATGCGGCATAACAGAGAAGCTCGCCCCAGATCGCCATATGGCGCGGTGTGGCGGTGGACAATCGCGGTTCTATGCCAACAGCGGCCACCTCGGCATACGCGGCCGCATTGTCGTACAGTCCGCTTTTCGCCAGAATCCACGATTGTGATCCTTTAATCGCAGCCTGTGTCAGCTCGTCTCCGCTTTCTGCGGCTAACGCATCCGCACGCGCAAGCGCGAGGGCTGCCAAGTCCGCATGCGCCACGTATCCAAGAAGGTTGGCAGAGGCATGCAATAGTTGCGCGAGCAGAATATGTACCCGCCGGCGCCTCTCTCCGGTTGACTCCTCGGCGGCACTGTATGCGCCCGCCAAAACGGCAGGAAGCGTTCGCTCCATTTCGCCCAACCGAGCGGAAAAGAATAGATCCCAAGTGCCCGCTACCGCAGCCGCCATCTCGGCCTCTTTGACTGGCGGCGTATCTGGGATGCACCCCATAAGCAGCCGCCGCAAGGTCGAAATGCTGTCATCGCCGGAGCCTCTGCGCGAACCATCCGAGGCGCCGCCACTCGGCCGAATCATCACCATAGGTGACCGCGAGCAACCCGTCGGATCTCCCGCAGGCCGCGGGAATACGTCAGCTGACGCCTTTCGCTGGTCCTGGTCGAGCGCGGCCTCGAAACGCGCCCGCTGCTCGTCGTCGAGTCTCCTGCGGGCGGTGTCCATGCACTCGGAGTACTTCGCACCCAGCGTGATGTCCGCGCCCCTGCGCTCCCATTTGCCGACCGACTCTATCGAACAACCGATCCGGTCGGCGAACTGAACCTGCGTGTCCCGTAGCGCTGTGCGCAGCGCGGCGACCTCGATCCCAGTCCACTTGATAATCGTCATCTTTCGGCGTTCTCCCCTCCGCTGCGATACCGCCAGCGTACGGCCTCCGTACAGGTTCAGTGTGTCCTTCTGCCGCAAGAACACAGCAATGCTGAAACCAATCATTACCGCAATCCGCAGAGGCGCACGCTCGACTTTCGCCCCGACAGAACCCGGAGCCGACCGTTATGCCCGTTCCTTCAACCGAAACCACCGTCCGCGATCCGGCCTGCGTGGACCCGATCCCTTCCGGTACCGCCCCGATCGACGACCACCTGCGTCAGGAACTACCGAAACTCCCCACCAGACGCGCGCACAACCAGTCGATGGCGGCCACCATCCGACTCTGGCACACCCGCAACCGCGACCTCCTCGAGCGCGTCGCCGCCGGCCTCCGCCACCTCGACCACCCGGCAGCCTGCAAGAGCACCGACCCCATCCGCGGGCGAGCACACGCCATCCACCTGATGGCCGACCACACCGAACACAACTGCCCCCGCTTCCGGCTCGCAGCCCAGTACATCGAGGCCCAACAGTGACCGCCGAACCGTGGGCCTGCGGCCCGCTCCCGGTACGTCCATGTCGAATCGTGGAGGGGCAAGCACTGTGACGGAACCGGACGCACCGACACGGGCGGTTGCCCTCCTGCACAGCACCCACAACCCGGCCACCTATGAAGCACTGACGCGGAAATACCGGCTGGTCATCGTCCACACCGTCCACACGGATGCCGTCGCCGTCCTGGCCGCACTGATCGCCGTCCAGCACGCCCTGGAACACGCCGCGGACGCGGTCGTGATCCCCCACCTCGGCACCCTCGAACCCCGCACTCCGTGGTGGGTGGTCACCCGAGCCGCCGGCCTGATCACCGGAACGCAGGAGTATCCCCTGGGGTCGGCCATCACCACACAGCACCGGACCGAGCAGTGATCACGCTCGGATTCGCCATCGCGATCGGCCTGCCACTCGCCGTGCTGATCTTGGCGGTGACGCTGCCCGAACACCGGGACAAACGATGAACCATCCGCGTGCCGAGAGGGCGGGCACAGCCACCGGACGACCGGCCGCCCCTGTGACCGGCCGGCGGTCAGATCAGCTGTCGGATGTCGCCGCGGACTCGGTAGAAGAAGCCGCGCTCGGGCTCGTCCACGTCATCGACCACATAGCGGGCACCGGAACGCCACAGGTCCTTGGGGAACTGGACCTCCAAGGACAACACGTGATCAGGGGAGACGGCGATTACACACTGCTCGCCGTTCTGCAGCACGCATTCGACGACAACGCCGCTCCCGGCATCGGAGGTGACCTCGACGGTGTTGCCGGGCACCACGGCGGAGATCTCCGGAGCCGTCACCGACACCGTCTCGGGCAGCACACCCTGCTCGGCGTCGCGGAAGGCGGCCTCGCTGACGTCGAGACAGGCGAGGGTTCCGGTGGTGGTGACCAGGTACAGCTTGTCGTCGTGGTACTGCATGGAAGAGGCCGAGCCGCAGCCGGTGGCCCATTTCCACGCACCGCATCGCGACATGTCCCAGCAGTACACCGAGGAGCAGTCGTCCCCGGCGAAGACGCGGCCGTCGGGGGCGGTGGCGCAGGACTGTACCGGCGCATCGCACAGGTAGCCGATCCCCGCCCATTCGTTCTTGCCGACCACCTCGACAGAGTTGTCATCGGTGCCGGCATAGAACGCGTTCTCGTCCTGGCAGCCGGACAGGACCGCGCCATCGGTGTCCTCGTGACACACGCGGTATCCGGCTTCCAAGTCATATCCGGTGACACCGGCGGAATGCCCGTGGTAGACGGCGTGCGAGTCGATCTGGATCACCCCGCCCTCGTCGCCGGGATTACTCCACAGCAATTCCCCGTTCCAATCGATCGCGGTGATGACACCTTTCCGGTCGGCGACACAGAGGCGGCCTTCATGGATGTCGAGCGAGTAGACGTCGATCTCGGCCGGTATTTCGTAGGCGACTCGCGGCACCGTGCCGGACAGGTCATAGACCTGGTTGTCGGCGCACGCGGCGTAGATCCAGAAGCCATCGGCCACAACGCATTCGACTGCACTCGGCAGCCGGAATCGGCCGGTGACCACGCCCTCCGGCGTCACAGTGAACACGTCACCGCTCTCGGTGCCCACCCAACAGCCCCGTTCGTCCACGACGACACCGGAAGCGGCGGCGCCGGAATGAAAACTCCACAGCACCGGCGCGGACTTCACATCCTCGGACTGTTCGAAACCGATGTTGTTCCCGATTGCCATAGTTCGCCTCGTCGCTTCGTCGGATCAGAACGCGACAAGTTAGCAAGGGACACCGACATTCGGAAGCCGGTCACCTGGCCGGCTGCCCGTCAGAGGCCGGGGCGTGCAGCCGGCAAGATCCGGTGCTTCATCCGGGCTCCGAAGTCCGGCGCAGTAGATGCGGTGGATGATGGTTCGATGACCGACGTCCGTGACGACCATGTGAAGGTCCACTTCCGAATGGACATCGACGAGGACGGTTGGCCACCGGCTAGCGTCGAGAGCCTATGGGCGGTGAACCTCGTTGACGGTACGGCGCGGTTGGAGAATACGCCCTGGTTCGTCCGCGGAGTCGCCAACGGGGACATCGTCACCGTGGAGCTGGATGACGAGGGTGTTCTCTGGGCCGGGGAGACGGTCCAGCGGTCGCGGAACTGCACTATCCGACTGATCGTGCTGAAGGACGACGGCTCGGCTGCCGCCCGGCAGAGTGTGCTCGAGATCTTCCACCGCCTCGGCGCGACAGGCGAAGGCCTCGAGCGGTACCGGATGGTCGCCTTGGATGTGCCGCCGGAAGCGAACCTGTCGAAGATCCGCGAGCTGTTGGAACACGGTGAAGAAATGAAATGGTGGCACTGGGAGGAAGGGTGCGTTACCCCGGCATGGGCAGCCACAGCTCGAGGGTGAGGCAGCGGGCTCCGCGGCGATCAGGACAGTGACTTCGAAATGGCTTCGACCCTGCTGGATGGCGACCTCAGCGGGCTTCCGCTGACTCGGTGTCGCCGATGATCTGCTGGAGCCGAACAAGGATCATCCAGTTACCCGAGTCCCGGAGAGAAGTTGCCCGGACTCGGTAACTCCCTGGATCCAGGTCGACGAGGAGTTGATTGTCGGGCTCGATCTCTGCTCCCGCCCATGCCGAGTCGAAAAGCACGACGGGTTCTCGTACTTCCCAGACAAGGTCTTCGTCCGGATCCCACGTGATGTCTCGCAGTACTCGCCGCACCACGTCGGAGCCGGCTGCCGCCCCGCGCAGGAACACCCGCTCACCGGGGAGATAGGTCGTGCGAGCGGGTTGATCGCCGAGAACCAAGGCCTGCTGGGAGCCGATCGCGACCAGGCCGATGTAATTCCGCACCGAGCAGGCTCGGCCGTAATCGCCCCACGTCTCCACCGGCCCATCCATATCCTCGGCGCCGCCCCAGTGACCGAGTTCGGATTCAGGGGCGATGAGCAAAGGGCCTCCGGCGGAGTGAACCCAGGTGTATGGCATGACGGCTCGCTCGTTTCGTTCGGTCTGCTCGCTTGCGCTCACAATTGTCGACTACCGGTTCCTCGGGCTTCGGCCGACCACCGCACCGGCGGTCCCGGACGGCGCGCTGCGGGACAGCTGACCCCGGCCACGAACCGCTGCCATCAGATAAGTCGACGCTTCACCGGAGCGATAGCCGAACCGCCCGGTCCACCGTGATCGCGACAGCAGGCGGAGTAGTGATCACTACCTTCCCAGGAGGAAGATGCCGTGGAAACGCCTGACCCCAGCATCGCCGAACCGACCGAGTCGGTGATCGGCGTCGCCGAAGGCGCAATGCGCGACTACTAGATATACCCGGTCGCCATCAGGAAGAACCAGTGAGTGCGCGTAACACGAGATCGGCCGAGTACGAAAGCGTTGTGTCCAGTAGTGATCAGTAGAAACTGCCCTGGCACAACACAACTGATCACATATCATTCCGACCGGAGAAATATGCTCGGCTTCGCAACCATCGACAGACAGCCGTCCACCGACGCCACCGCAGTGTGGCTGACCACCCGTCTCGGCCCCGATCTCGTGCGCAACACCAATGCGGTAGTGATCCGGCACGACGACCCTGATCACGACGAGAAGGTCTGGGCGCTCACCGCCGACCGCTCGGTGGTCCTCACCGAGAACACCGAGCCGCCGATAACAGTCCCACCATTGCGGAATTCCCAGCGGGATTCGCCGACCGCGTGAAGCCGGAACCACTGAGCAGACGAAGAGAGCCTCGGTACGACACATGACTACCACCGAAAGCGCCGAACTCACCTTCACGGCGGAGTTCACCGAGGCACTCTCCCGCCTGCACCGCGGCGACAGCCTCTTCCTGACCGGCAAGGCCGGCACCGGCAAATCCACGCTGATCCGGGAATTTCTCGCCACGACCGAAAAGAAGGTGGTCGTAGCCGCGCCGACCGGTGTCGCCGCCCTGAATGTAGCCGGCCATACCATCCACAGTCTGTTCTCGTTCCGGCCCGATACCACTCTCGACGAAGTCCGCAGCGGCCGATACTTCCCTATACGATTCGCTCCCGTCCTGCGTGAACTCGACACACTCGTCATCGACGAAGCATCGATGATCAGGGCCGACCTGTTCGATAAGCTCGCCGCCGCGTTGCAACGGTACGGCCCGCGGCGCGGCGCCCCGTTCGGCGGAGTGCAGGTTGTACTGGTCGGTGATCTGTTCCAGCTACCGCCCGTCGTGCCGGACAGCGAAGCGGAATTCTTCACCACACACTACGAGTCGCCCTATTTCTTCTCCGCCGACTGCTACACGCGGGAGCGATTTCCGACCATCGAGCTGACCCGAGTGTTCCGCCAAGTCGGCGACGCGCGCCTGCTGGAGATCCTCGCCGCCATCCGCGCCGGCACCATCGACCCACCGCTGCTGGCGGAACTGAATACCCGAACCGAAGCGGACTTCCGGCCTCCTGTCAACGAGTTCTGGCTGACCCTGACCACCACCAACAAGAGCGCGGACCGACGGAACCGAGACCAACTCCTCCAGTTGGAGCAACCCGAAATCACCCATCGCGCTGCGGAAACCGGGCAGCTGGACGGTTTCGACCGGCCGACCGAACGGGAACTCGCCTACAAGGTCGGCGCGCAGGTCATGCTCCTGACCAATGACGGTATGGGCAGATGGGCGAACGACACGATAGGCCAGGTTGTCGCACACCGAATCGAAGATCGTAAACCTGTCGTCACGGTGAAACTGCCCTCCGGCGTCCGTGTGGATGTCCGTCCGCACACCTGGGAGATCACCCGCCCGGTCGTCGAGGCCGGTGTGCTCCACAGTGAGGTCGTCGGCACCTTCACCCAGCTACCGTTCCGGCTGGCCTGGGCCATCACGATCCACAAGGGACAGGGCCAGACCCTGGACCGTCTCGTCGTCGACCTCACCGGCGGAACCTTCGCCGACGGGCAACTGTATGTCGCGCTCAGCCGTTGCACATCGATGACGGGCCTGGTACTGCGGCGGCCCGTTGCGGCCAAGGACCTGAAGACCGACCTGCGGGTACGGCGATTCCTCGCAACAGGAGAGCGAGCCCCGGCCTGCCTGGGTCCGGTGTACCTGGGCGTCTGCACGGTCGGCGAACAAGGGTGGCGAGATCATCCGAGGCCGGTGGAAATCGCCTTGATCACCGACGACGGCAGCGAGATCACCACCCTGATAAACCCGGAACGCGATCTCGGAGCCGCCCGCGCGGACTACGCCATCGCCGCCGCCGACGTACTACTCGCACCGACCCTTCCGCTGGCCTGGGCCGCGCTCGCCCCGTACCTGGCCGGACGGACCCCCATCGGAGCAGATATCGACCACAACCTCCGCTACATCGACGCCGAACTCAAACGCAACGGTCTCGCCGTCGCCATGCCCATCGGCACCGACCTGAACCCGGCCGAACTCGCACCGGCGGACCGCGACCGCCTCGACGCACCTCGCGCCATCGACCGCGCCCGCGCCGTCCGCGATATCGTCGTGCGCCGGCCGGGGCCGCCGCCGAGTGCCGGCATATTCCCACCCGCCGCTCCTGTATCTGGATACTTGCTGTGCCGGGGCGGCGGGCCGGACTGTTTCCGCGCCGACGGCATACCTCCCGCGGACAAGACCAGCGAACAAGTCCTCGCCGAACACCTGCACGCCACGACCGCGAAGATCAGGCCCGACGACGACACCCGAGCTCTGCTACGTGACCTCGAACGTAGGCTCGGCTATCCCCTCCTGGCCCCCGAGCACGCCCAGACCTCGGACGATATCGCTGTAGTCCTGGTACCCGGCGCGCGGGTCTGTTTCACCGGAAGATTCACAGACGACACCGGAAACCTCTGGGACCGAACCGAGCTGGAGCTTCTGGCCCAGCAGTACCGACTCGTACCCGTCGCCACCGTCACCAAGACGAAATGCGAGGCGTTGATCGCCGCCGAGGTCGGCACGCAGTCCGGGAAGGCCAAACAGGCGGTCAAATTCGCGAAGCCGATCTTCGCTGCCCAGCAGTTCCTCACTTGGGCACAGAGCCAATAGCCGCATTGTGGCCGACCGCGTCGTGTGGCGTGCACCGGCACTCAGGAGTATCCCCTGGGGTCGGCAGTCACCAGACAGCACCGCACCGAACAGTGATCACGCGGATTCGTCATCGCGATCGGCCTGCCACTCGCCGTGCTGATCCTGTCAGTAACTCTGCCCGAACGACGGGAAAGCCATGAGCCATTGGCGCACCGGAGACGCAACCACAAGGCCCCTTACGTAAGAAGGCACCAGGTGTGCATCATTGGACCATAATGCACACCTGGTAACCATCTTCACGACTTGCGTTGTTCGGTAATGTCATTCGATGTGGCCGGATCTCTGAAGCCACTCGGTCGTCTACCGTGTCTACACGGTGTTGGGAGGAGCAGGCGTGGATCCGTTGACCGTTATCATAACGGCGTTGATCGCGGGGGCAGCTGCGGGTGGCCAGGATGCTGTATCGGCGGCCGTCCGTGACACTTATTCGGTTTTGCGGAACCGGCTCACCAGAGGAAGCGATCCCGGCGCTGTCGCAGTGATCGAAACGAACGAAACAGCACCGGGTTCCAGTATCGATGAACTCGAAGATATGCTGCGGCGCGCCCGGGCGGCCGAAGACAGGGAGTTGCGATCGGACGCGGAGGCTTTGTTGTCGCAGTTGCCGACAGGTCGGGTCGACGACGCTCGCAGCAGGATCGATCTGAGACATGCTCAGGGGGTGCAGATCGGTGATCACGGCGTCCAGCACAACAGCTTCGGATGAACAACGACGCTCGTGATACCGGTCCGTCAATATGTGGCGCGGCCGACCAGACCGACGCCGGTTCGGGCCAAGTGGATGCGCGGACAGCGCAGGGTGTTCAGGTCGGTGATCACAACACTCAGGTGAACTACCATTACCACGACACGTGCAACGGCAGTATGGCCCCGACCTCGTCGACGATGGTCACGGGTGAGCCGATCACAGCGGGCATTCCGCCGACACCACGTATTTTCGTCGGCCGTGAGCGCGAGCTGCAGCTCATTCTCGACGCCGCCGCCCAGGACACTCGACTGATGACGATCTATGCGATCGACGGCATGGCCGGGGTGGGAAAGACCGCCCTCGCCATTCGTGCAACCCACGAGTTGGCCAGCCGGTTTCCCGACGGCCGGTACTTCGTCGAGCTCCATTCTCACACTGTCGGCCAGAAACCGGCGAGTCCGTTTGACGTGTTGGGCGGGCTGCTCAGCAGGCTAGGTATGGATCCGCATGACATACCTGACGCGCTAGTCGAACGCCGGGATCTGTGGCGCCACCACACCGCCGACAAGGCAGCCTTGGTAGTCCTAGACGATGCCGCCGATCGTCACCAGGTGGAGCCGCTTTTGCCCACCGGTCCCCGCTGCCTGACGTTGGTCACTAGCCGCCGCCGGCTGATCCTGCCGGACATGCAACCCCTTGAAGTGAAGGCCTTTACCCCTGTCGCAGCTGCAGAGATGTTCCGCACCCTCGCTCACCGCCCCGACCATGCCGGGGAGTGGGCGGTGGCCGAACGAATTGCCCGAGTATGCGGGTATCTTCCGCTCGCCATCGGGCCGGTCGCCGGAAATATCGCCCATCACCCGGCCTGGACGGTCACCGACATAGCCGAGCACGCGGATCAGCTTGCCGCGGCGGCGGACCGATTGGCCGCCCTGGATCTACCCGGCGATCCGCGAGTGCAGGCAGCATTCAGACTGTCCTACGAGGCCCTCCCGAAATCTCGGCAACTGCTGTTTCGGCGGCTCGGTCTACACCCTGGCCCCGAACTAGAGGCCAACGCAGTCGCCGTACTTGCTGACGTTGACCCTGATACTGCCCGTCAGGAGCTGGAGGCACTCTACACAGATCACCTCATCGACGAAGTGGCACGGGGCCGGTACCGGTTTCACGATCTGCTACGCGAATTCGCCCACGCGCTCACACCTACGGACCCGGCGGCCGAAAACACACGGGCGGTCGGCCGACTGCTGGACTACTACCAGCAAACCGCAACCCCGGAGTACCGATGGGAACCAACCGCTCCCGATGCGGCCGCTACAGGGGATCTCGACAGGGAGAACTCCGCAACTCGACTGCGGTTGTTGACATGGATGCGTATCGAGCAGACAAATCTCATTGCCTGCCTGGACTACAGCGCCGATAGGGATCCGTCCCGGATGGTCCAACTAACCGCGGCCATGGCACCTCTGCTTATGGAGGACGGGCCTTGGCCTCTCGCCACACAACTACACCAGCGCGCCGCTGACGCCGCAAACCATCTCGGTAATCGCCTCGACGAAGCCAATGCCCTGAACAACATCGGCCGCATGCGTTGGGGCACCGACGACTACGAGGCCGCCGACGAAGCATTCCAGAAGGCCCTCGACCTCTACCGCCAGATCGGCAACGAACTCGGCGAGGCCAACTCCCTTGCTGACCTCGGCCGCGTCCGAAGGGCCCTCAACGAGTACAAACCCGCGGCCGAACTCTTACTGAAGGCCCTCGCCCTCTACCGTCGAATCGGCAGCCTTGTCGGTGCAGCCGACGTCCTCAACCTTCTCGGCGAGATCTGGGAGGCAAATGGCGGTCACGAGACCGCCGAGAAACTGTCTCGGCAAGCTCTCTCCTTCTACCGCAAGATCGGCATCCTCCGCGGCGAAGCAGAATCCCTCGACACACTCGGCCGAATCCGACAGGCCGCCGGAGATCACAAGGCTGCCAACGATCTATTTCGGCAGGCCCTCAAGTTTCACCGCCAAATCGGTAACCGGTCCGGTGAAGCCTACGCCTTGAGCAGCCTCGGCAAAGTCCAAGCGGACACCGGCAATCAAAAGGCTGCCGACGGACTGTTTCAGCAAGCCATCGCCCTTCATCGCCAGGTCGGGAATCCCTCCGGCGAAGCCAGCGCTCTGAGCTCTCTCAGCCATGTTCGATTGAACGCTGGCAGCTACAAGGCCGCCGAGGAGCCTGCCCGGCAGGCACTCGCCCTCTACCGCCGGATCGCTGACCGTCCCAGCGAGGCTCACATCCTTCATGTCCTCGGCTTCATCCGGCGCGGAACCCACGCGTATGAGGCTGCCGACGAGTTGTTTCAGCAGGCCCTCGGCCTATACCGCGAGATCGGTCACCGCGTCGGAGAATCCGACAGCATCAATCTTCTAGCTCAGATCCGACTTGACACCGGCGACTACGGAGCCGCCGTCGAACTGGCCGAGCGAGCCCTCGCTATCTATCGCGAAATGAAGAATAGCCGCGGAGAAGCCAACACCCTCAGCTTCCTCGCCCATGCACGTTCGCTCATGTCTGACAATCAATAATTGGCACGCGGTAACGGCCTCTGAGGTTCCCCCAGCCCCGGCCGGACCTCTCGCTCCCACGACATCGAAGTCGATAGCCGGAGCGGATATGATCTTCGGGTGTGCGCATGGAGGGGGAGCATGACCACCGCGAAGACCCATTGTTATGGTGTGTCGCACATGACCGGAGACCAGCTGCCGAGAGGTCGATCCGCGCGGGCGGCCCATCATGCCTGAGCTGTCGGTCGATCTGTCCGCACTCGCGGGGTTCCGTCTCGACATCGGGGATATCGGAACCATGTTCTCGACCAGCAGCACTCGCACGCTCGACGGACTCACCCTGCCCGCCAGCACCTCGGGACTGCTGGCCACCGTGACGCCCATCCTCACGGACTTCCGGACTGCGTTCGGCGTGCTACACGGGCAGGACCGGACCACTCTCGACGCCTACGCCACCAACTTGGCCGACAACGCCACCCGGTATCAGGCCACCGACGGATCCACCGGGCAGACCCTCGTCCAAACCGGTCAGCAGCTGACAGGAAGCACCGGCGCCACGGTCGAGGGCTCCGACGGTGGGGTCACCCGATTCACGGGATTGTCCTTGTCGGTCCCCACCATCGATAACGAACCCGCCTACGCCATCGCCCGAACCCTCACCAGCGTGGTCGAAACCATCGGCCCATACGACGACGTGCTCGGCAGTGCTATCGGGATGAGGCCGGCGACAGACTACCTCACGCCCCTTATCGGCGACTGGGAAGCACTGCAGGGCATCGCCATACGCATCCGCTCGCTGGGTATCACCGACTACCTCACCGCACAAAATCTCACCAACGGCGCCACCTGGCTACAGCAGTTCTGGACAGGGGACGCCGCCCGGGCTTTCGCCCTCACAACCACCCAGTTCGCACAAGCGGTGGATACTCGCAGTCTCGACCTCGACATCGTCGCGAAGATCGTCGAGTACGCCGGACGTGCTCTCGAACGCCAGGTGTACAACCTGGCTCTCACCCTGGCAGCCGCAGTCGTCGCACCCATGACCTTCCACAACATGACCCTGCCCCTGGCCTCGTGGGCAGGCTTGATAGACAAGCCGATCGACGAGTCCACACGCTCCGATATCACCGCGGCAGTCGACGACCTGAAACGCACAGCAGAATCCGGAAAGAATGCCGTGACCACACTCATCGACCACATCACCCGGGCCTTGAACTACCGTCCCGGGCAACCCGCACCCACCTACAATTCCACCGATTTCGACATCCCCGACAAGGTGACCGTCGATCTGGGCACACACCGCTACGGGTTCGGCGGAAACACGTGGTGGGAGGATTCCATTGCATCGGCCGGCTGATCCTGCGCTCCCCGCGGACCGTGCGGTCCACGGTTCGAGGACCGGTGTCATCGACAAGGTGCAGGCCGCCAGGTACAGCAATGACGCCGCTCTGGCTATGGGCTTTTTCAAGGCCAGGGGATTCGACTTCGCGGCGGATATCTTCTCCGCCTACCTCGACAACAATGGGCCGGACTTCGTCTACGAGATCAGTCCGTCCAACGTCGAACGGATCATCGCAACGAGCGGCGCGAGAGAACAGGTCGCCAAGTGCCTGGAAACAATCAAGGACCAGGCGCGGCGCGACCCCCAGACCGGAGTCACACGAGAGCTGACCTCACCATGGCTGGGGGCAGAGCCCGAGGAGGGCGATATCGGCTACGCGGTAGGGCATTACGATGTTGCTGTCGGCAGCGACACCACACTGTATTCAGAAGACGGTGGACTTCGCGCAGAGATCATCTACCGTATCTACATCTACGAGTTCTACAACTTCGACCACAAGAAGCAGGACACGTTCCGATTGAATATCGGAACGAACATCAACAACGAGATGCGGGAACTCGAAGAATTCGGCTGGGCCCGGAGTTTCCGTGTCCACGGTGAAGCGCCACGACTCGAGCGATGGATCGGAAAGCTTTGATGCACCGGATTATTCGACGAGCAGCCGTCGGTGTGGCGGCATGCATCGTTGTGTCGACTGTCGCGGGGTGCTCGACCGATGAGGAAGAGGCTCGCGACCTGGTTGAATGCGCCGGCATTTTCTTCCCTGAGGGGATGGATGCTTTGTGGTCGTGGACCGACAACGCCTTTCGCGAGGCAACCTCGGCAGCAGTAGTCGATATTCCCGCCGACTCGGTCGGTGAATTCACGCGGTTGTCCGGGTTCGGTCGGTTCGAGCCCGGAGTTCCTCCGTCGTGGCAGTCTTACTGGCAGGACAGCGGAATGGCCGACGTCCTCTCGGTCGATACGGGAAACGAACACTCGATCGACGAATACCGCGATCCACGCCGATACGTTGTCATCCATGACGGAGGCGGTGAAACGCGCCGGATCTTCGTGCGCACCGACTGCTGAACCTGGATCTACCGATCCGGTGATGGGGACTGCCTGTTGCCATGGTGGCAGCGCGGTCCCGGTTACCAGAGCTGCGCTGGAACCAGGACTGTCCAGACCTGCCCCGGCGCGAACGGGATGGCTGTCCCGGTGGGGGTCGTATAGCTTGTGCCTGCCTGTGGGGAGGGCCGGGACCACACGGCCGGGAACGATTGACCGTCGCGAAGTACGAGTGCCGGACCGCTACCGGTCGTCTTGGCCAGGGGTGAGACGCTGCCCGCGACATCGCTGACGGCCGAGTTTTGCACCTGCACACTCTGCAGCACGACCGTACTCGCCATGACCTGCCCGGTATCGGCCTCGGTGTAGGCAGCACCGTCCATGGACACCAGCCACCGCTGATGGACGGGTGACCAGTCGAAACCGATCACGGTGTCCTGATACCGCGCTTCCCGATATTGCGTGGGCTCGCCACCGGCGGGCGCAGGACCGAAGTGCGGTTGCGAAGACGCCGGCCAGCCGCCGCCTTCCGGCAGCTGATCCGAGCGGACGAACATGTTGTGCGGAGCGACGCGACTGTAGTCGCGGAAGTACGCCGCAGGTTGCCGCTCGGCCGAGGCGTTCAGGAGCGAGGACTGATCGACAGCGGCAACCAGCTCAGGAGCGGCACCAGACGATGCCAATGTCGGGTTGCCGAACTGGTCCAATAGCGTCAGATCCGTTTCCCGCGCGCTGCGGACAGGTCCGATCACGGGGGGTTTGTCGGCCGAGAACACGGCGGCCAACCGGCTCAAACCGCCCTCGACAGGCTCGACGTAGACCAAATCGGCAGCTCCGAGCCCTACCGGTGGCCGTGCCTCCGGGCTGTTGTCTATCTTCGCGACCAGCACAGACTCCCCTCCCCGGGAGGATGTGTCCGGAGGACCGCGCTCGGGCCGGGGGCCACTGCTGCATGCGAACGTCGCGCACATCCCCAGCGTCGTCAGGAACGCGGCTATCCACACCCACCATCGCTGTTGCATAAGGGTAACCCTTTGACACACCCAATCCTACGCCCAACTTGACCAGGGCAGGAGTGGCCGAGCCGACCCCTGGATGAGGCTTATGCCCCCGCAAGTTCACGAGACCTGATATGCGCACCGGACTCAGCAGGATCAGCCGTATGGTTTCTGCTAATTTCGTACCGTGGTCGACCCAGGGGGAAGCCCGAACTCAACTGATTCCATTACGGTCGTGCCTGACGAAGTGCGGGCGGTGGGACAGTTCGTCGCGAATATCGCCCGAAACTTGCGGTCGGGTCTGGATTCGGCCGGCACAGAGGTCGATGCGCTGCTCGCCGACGGGTGGCGCGGTGACGCATCCGTCGAGTTCGGCGGCGGCTGGACCGAGCTCCGCGACGGCGGCATCAAGATCCTCCAGGCTCTCGAGGGGATGGCCGCCGAACTCGGCGTTCAAGCTGCGAGTTACGAAACTACCGACGATTCCTATTCCCAGCAGTTCCCGAGTCTGAACCTATGAGTACCGAATTCACCGTCGACGTGAAACGCCTCGACGATCTCGTGTCCCGTCTGACCAACCTGTCCGGCTATCTCACCGAGCAACTCGACCTGATCGACGACAAGGTCGCCACCCTCGACGGAGCTTGGGAAACCGTCGCCGCCAATGCCTACCGCGACGCCCACCGCCTCTGGTCGACCGGCGCCCGTGAATTCGCGTACCGGCCTGGCCGATATCAGCGACGCGGCTCGCACCGCGCACACCCGCTACACCACAGCCGCCGAGGTCAATCGGAAGATGTTGCAGGGTGGGTGAGCCATGACCTGGGTCATCGACTCCGGCATGTTACGCCGCCGCCGGCAAATGCCACCTGCTGGCCGGAGATATCAGCCTCGCGCTGGGGCCGCTGCACAGCACACTGCTGCACGAATGTGGCGGGATGGCCGGCGACCACGAGTCATCCGAGGCTTGGACCACCGGCTACGACAAACACGCAGCCGAGATCATCACCCTCGCCGCGACCTTGGCCAATGCCCTGCAACGCTACGGCGATGTGCTGGCCGCCAACGGATACAACTGGTGGCACTCCAACCGTGCCACCGCCAGTGGCCCCGCGCCCGACCGCCCGACCGCCTCAGAGCCACTCTACGACTCCGGGATGGCGCTGCCGACTTCCGCCAAAGGCGACAACGGGCCCGGCCTGGACGAAGGCCCGATCACCGGACTTCTCAAAGAGGTCGGCAGAATCCCCAACGGCGATGTCACCGCACTCGGCAAGGCCAAAGACGCCTGGCAAGCGTTCGCCGATCACGCAACCGTCACCGGCGCGGCCACCCGGATCAGAGGCATCAATGCCGCCTTCGCCGGCAGCACCGACCCCAACATCACCGAGATCGAGAACAAACTGGCCACTCTCACCCAGGCCGCCGAACTCATGGCCCAGGCCTCCAAGGCCCTGGCCACACCAGTGGGCGAGCACCGGGACGCGCTCCAGCAGATGCGCGACGAGATTCAAGCCGCGGTCACCGACGCCGGCAAAGAGATGGCCGTCGCCATCGGCGTCACCGTCGCCCTTGTCGGAGTCGCAGCATTCCTCAGCGCCGGACTCGCTGCCCCCGCAGCCGCCGTGGCGGAGTCGCCGTCACCGCCCAGATCGTCACCACCACCGCCAACGTCATCAAGAACACGGTCACCATCAGCCGTCTGCTGATCATCTTCGGCTCGGTAGTCGTCGCCGGAACCGCCTCCGGCGCCTTCACCGCCATCCCCGACATCACCAACAATGCAATCAACGCTACGTTGGCCTCCATCGCGGCGGTGACCGTTCACACCGTCGAAGGAGACGAAGCAGCGAACAGCAGCGAGGACGACGCAGGCTCCACCGCTGCCGCCGCACCGGAAAATGCTGCCGAAGTCGAGTCGATCGTCAACTCTCGGACTGCCCCGGGCAAGACCGAGCCGCATCGGCAGATGGGAACCGACGAAGAGATTCGTGACCTCTATCAAGAGCTGACGAAAAATGGCGAAGCAATGGATGTGGGAAAGTACCCAGGTGAGGGAATGCGCCTGCCCGACGGAACAGAAATCCGCATGAGAGAGGGGAGTAAATCGGGCGGTGTTACGCTCGATATGTGGGCACCGATCGCAACGTTCGACGGGATGGTGGCGCGAATTACTCCTGACCACTACTCACGCGAGAACGTCTTGGCGGTACTTCGCGAACTCGCCACCAAGGGCTATATCCGATTCGGCGCGTTTCCGGGGGGAGGTCGGACGCGGGAACCCTGGGATGCATCCATAGATGAGTCAATCAACCGAATTTCGTACGGATACAACGATGTTCCCGGTTATTTGAGGTTATCTGACGAAGAGGTCGGATCCAACGAGGTATTCCGGGCAGATCTACTCGACGCAGGCGAAGAGCGACTCACGCGACTGGTTAACTCTTATGAGAAGTACGGGGATCCATGGAAAAATACGCACCGCCGTGTCCACGACTGAATTCGAATAAAGAAGCGGTGTCGAGGTTGCTTTTGGGCGATTCCGCTTCGCGGCACCATCCCTCCTCGGAGGGAGAGTGCGTGCAGACAGCGACGAACCTGGAATGCGAGGGCACTTCCTTCATCAATTTCCGGGACTTCGACTTCCTGCAGGGGGCAATCTCCCGCGGCAGTGGATCGATATCAAGCGGTTCACGATCACCGCGCCTCAGGTGATCGATGCGAACTACTCTCCGCGCTGATCGGCGATCAACATTTCCGTGACGACTACATCGGCGGCGTAGTGGACCCGGCGGGCACCCGCCACGGCCCATACCGGATCGACCGGATTACCCCGGACTCCTACACTCACGCCTCGGCCGACTCCGTCATCGCGCTGGTGACGCATTGGGTCGATCAGTGCGGTGTCGTCCCGGATGCGCTACGCCAGGTGATCGACCGGGAAGTACTCGGATCCCGCTCGCACTGCCACGGACATCGTCACGCTGCCCCGCCTCGACTCCTCGGCGGTCAACGACTACGGATTCATACACACCGAGTTCCATGAGATCGCCACGACAGGCGGGACGCTTCGACTCATTGTTGCCGCTGACGATTAGTGGGCGAGAGGGCTTCCAACCGCTCCCCACATAGGCTCGACGGCACGGCCGGTAAGACCAAGGAGACGCGATGGGTAGTACCCCGATTCAGCCGCGGCCGCTGACCGACCTCGAGGCCGCAGTCATAACGAAGATGTTGTCGGCGGGTCGGCACGGCTCTGCCGAATACCGTGCGCAAATCCCATATGCGCAGGTCGTATCGACCTGGGGTGCCGGATCGCCCAGCGTTGATGTTGAGGTACGCCCTGGCCCCGCCCCGGCGGGCGGTGTCACGGACGGGATCGTCGCGAACGGAGCTGTGACCGACCCCGTGGGAAGGCCGATCGGTGAGATCATCCTCTGGGTCGAAGCCGGCCGGCTGAGCGGGATCGAATACGCCTGGTATACCGACGAACGCCCCACACAGCTACCCGAGCCTGACCAGATCGATCTCGTGTAGTCCGGCAGTCCTCACCGGCGGTGACGCAGTCCTTCCGCCACCTGGTCGCCCCACGCAATGATCTCTTCCCCCGCCCGAGACGGGCCGTGAATTCGGGGGCCGCACTGGCATCGGACGGCGCGATCGTCCGCGTACGCCAGTTATCGCGCTCCGGCACACCGGTTGGACGGGCATTGCGATTCGGACGGCCGATCCCCTGCTCGAACCACGCGCGTCCTACACCAAGGCCATTACCCAATAGCTACAACTTCAAACGTACTGGCTTGTAACGTGCATCGCGCTCATCGCTATTACCCAGTGCTCAGCATGAATTGCGGTGGCCAATCCACTGCATAGCCGCCTGCACAACCCGAGGTACGCAACCATGACCGCCCCGCCCCTCCCGCCTTCACCGATGCCTCCCGGATCGACTCACGGCCTCTATCCGGGTTCACCGGCAGCACCGATCAGGCAGCGGAACACGCTGGGGCTCATCGCGATATTCGTCGCCGTGAGCTGACCGTTTCCGGCAGACCACACCACACCCAGGGCCTCCGCCGGACAGCGTCGGCCCCGGTCCGTCGATTCACGACCCAGTCAACTGGCTGCGGTCCGATCGCCGATGCCGGATTCGACCCTGCCGACCTATCGAAAGATTTCGGCCCATGACTCGCTCGACCACGACGATCACGATCAACGGCAACCCGGTTCAGATCAGTGACGAACAGATCTTCCTCGCCACCCGTGACCAGACCCCAGGAACGCCGCAGACCTATGCCGTGTTCGTCAACAACGCTCTCTGGCCGCCGACCCAACTCATCGGATTGGCCACCGGGGTGCCGGGAAGGTCCGGCGAGACCTATAATTACAACTCGCACGCCACGCTGAAAGCACTGAACGAGCTGGGCTTCGCCACCTTCGAGCGCGTCGAGTACGACACGCTGGGGACCGTAGTCGTGCGCGAAAGCCGGAAGCGCACCTAAGCGATGAGCCCCCAGTCCGTTCCGGGGCTTTTCATGCGCAGAACGCGCGCCGCGATGTGAAACTTGGCAAGACCGGCCTGCCGCGCCGGCTGCCAGGCTGCTAGGAGTGAATTGGGCATAGACATTGTCGTGCAGAACCAGGTACACCAGGCGATCGAAACGATCACCGGCCCAGCTGGATCGGCCCTTCCCGACATAGTTCTTCGAGATCCTAAGAAGCCTATGATGCAGGGAATCCATAAATATGCGGATACCATGTTCAACTCGTATCAGCTGCAATTCCTGCTGGAGGAGTTGAAGGATTTCGAACCGAGGAGCGAAGAGGAAATAGCGACTATTTCATCGCTGCGACAGGCGGCGGAGCTTGCGATACGAGAGCACGGCTACCTGTGGTTCAGCGGCGACTGAGAACTGTTCTGCCGATGCGGTTTCCGGGTAGAAGACAGTCGCGGGAATCGTGGGAGGTCACCGTCAGAGTGACGCCACGAAGGTGCTGCCGGTGGCGACGGCAGCGGCCAGGACTGCGAGTACCGCGAGGTTCGCGTAGCGGAACTTGCGGTGGGCGATCCGGGAATTCGTCCACACCTGGGCCGCGACCTGAGCCAGCAGCTCATCCGGGTCACGGGTGAGTGCGGCGAGGCGGTGCCGGTAGGTTTCAGCGGTCAGCCCCGGAGAACTCGCGATCGACCCGAAATACAGCAGGTTCGGCGTGGAGCCACGTAACGATGTCCGGGGCCAGAGCACACAGCCCGAACAGATTCCGGCGACGATCGCGGCGGCGCCGGCCGCGACCCCGCACCCGGCCGCGACGGCCGGTAGCGGGGTGCGGAACAGCACCACGAGAATCTGGCCCAGGACTCCCGCGGCGGCCAGCGTTGCGACGGCCTTCAGTTCGGCGTGCCGGATGAGTCCCTGGACGTGGTCGAGAATGCGCCAGGCCTGTTCCGCGTGCCGAAGATCGTCGGCGTCAGGGGCTCGGTCGCCAGGCAGCCGGTTACTTCTCCATGTCCACACTGTGCACCTCATCCACCGTTGACTCGCCGGCCTCCGCGGGGCCGGCTGCGGGAAGTTCGGCAGTGGCGGTGGTGACCAGCGCCGCGCGCAGGCTCTCGAAGAGATTGCCGAAGACGGTGTCCATGACTTCCGGATCGACCCCCACGGTATCGACCACTCCGCGGTTCACCATTGCCTCGAGTACATCCAGGTGCCGGCGGCGCAGCTCGACCGTTTCCGACCACCTCTTTTTCTCCCGTTCGGCCTGGTGACGGTCGACGGCCTGCCGGTGGTCGAGTAGCCGTTCGGTGAGATCGGCGGGACTCAGCTCCTCCCTCACCAGCGCGAGAATCAGCGCCCGCTCCGGATTCTCCCCGATCTGGTCCGCCAGCCACCGGACGGTGCCGGCTTCGACCTCGGCGAGTTCCCGTTTCCGACGTAACGTCTCGTCATCGATACTCGAACTCAGCCGCCGCCGCTTCGACCACAGCTCGTATTCGTGCTCCACCGTCCGCAGTGCGAGAGCGTGCTCGAAGTCGTCCGATTCACCGGCGAACGCACTGTCCCGGCGTAGCGCGCGGCGGCCGGACTCGGAAGTGGTCACTTCGGCCGGTGGCTGAATCGCCACACTCGAGACCGTGATCCGCATACCGGGTTCGGCAGGTGGATTCCGGTCGAGCAACTCCGCGATCTCGGCACCCAATCGGGCTCTTGCCGGCCCCACCTCGTCGACAGTAAGCCGATGTCCCAGCGCGGGTATCCCGGACAAGCTTCCAAGGTGGGCGGCGAGCGGCACTGCCGCATTGCTGCGTCCGTCGCGTACGACGGCCACCGGGTCGGTGACGGTGCACCGGAACATGACCCGCACCGTGAACATTCCGCCGTCACAAGCCGACACCCGAAGATCGACCTCCAGCGGTTTGTCCACGCTCAGATCGACGAGACTGACGTGGGTGGCGTCGAGTACGGTGCGATCGTTCGCACCCAACGCACCGTCGTCGAGAACGAAATCACCGTGTACCCGGTACACCAGCACTTCGTGGGCGGCGGGAAACAACAGCTCGTACTCGGTTCTGGTTCTGCGGCGCAGTCCGCGCCGGGATACTGGACGGAGCACGCTCTGGGCAGCAATGGGATACGGTCTCATGCCGGAACTCCTGACAGCGAGGGTTGGGTGAGCCGGGTGGTGAGCACGGCGTACAACGGCTCGATATCCGCATCCGCCGGTGCGCGGCCGCGTCGGCGGCGGAGCCGGGATTCGAGATCGCGGCGCAGCGCCCGCCGTTCACTGTCGCGGAGGGTAGCGGCCAGGGCATCGGCGAAGACGGCACATGAGTCCGCGGGGTCCACCGCGACCGCCGCGACAGTGGGGACGGCGTCGATCAGCAGGTCGAGACTTTCCGCCCGCTGCGGCCGGTACCGCAGCAGCGCGGCCCAGAGTTCACCGAGGATATCGGCGTAGGCGTGGTCGGCGCAGTGTACGACGAAGACCGCTGAATGCTCCGGGTACATCCGGGTGATCCCCAATATTATCCGGACGGCGGCCAGGACCCGGTCGCGCTCCGGTCGGCCGGGTGGGCATTCCCGTATTCGCCCGGCCAGCATCCGCAGGACACGAGACGCCGCGGCGGGTTCGCCCGATAGTTGTTCGAACAGTGCGCCCAGGGCGTTGCCGGGGAATCCTCGCAGCGCCGTGGTTCCCGAGATCAGCAGTATCTCCAGGCGGTCCACGGCCTCGACCGGATACCTTGTCCCGAGATCGAGAGCGAAGGCCAGAGTCGCCGACCACTGCGCGCGCCAGACTCCTGAGGCCACCCACTGGGTGGCGATCCGTAGTGCAACCGGGGCCTGGGCGTCGTCGCGACTCATCGCCATCAGCACCTCGGCAGCCATACTCTGGGTCCGCATCAACGAATATCCCGTGGACCAGGGCTCGAGGAAAGACCACCGGACCTCCGTCGGCGCCACGGCCGCCATCGCGACCACACCGTCCGCCAGGCAGGAAACGGTCGGGCCGGGCAGATCTGCGGATTCTGCGGCGATCTCGTTCAACCACTCCCGGACACCATCCCAGAATCGGGAGTCCCACCGCGCCCACAATTCCGCTGCGGTGTACCCGCGGTCGGCCGCCTCCCGAAACTGCACGATCTGGCCCTCGGCCACGTCCGTGGAACCGGCCGCGCCGACCCGGCCCGGCACAACGGTGATCAGGCCGCCGTCGGCTATGCGGACCAGCCGATGCTGTCGCGGCGGCCCATCCACAGCGCCGGGCTCGGCACCGGCCGCAGGGTCATGCGGCACCGTATCCTCGGCCAGTGGGCCCAGCAGCCGGACGCGCAGCAGGTCACCCAGCCGGCCGGACAGTTCTTCGAACTGCCGCAGCCCGCAACCTGCCAGGAACAGCAGCGCGGTGATCTCGGCCAGCGCGTCGAGGGAGGAACATCTCTCATCGAACCATGCGCGTACCCGCTCGCATGCGACGCTTTTCTCCTGCTCGACGATCACCTCGCCGGGCTCCGCACCCGCCTCGATACCGGCAATGACCTGTTTCCACACCTGCATCCCGAACCGCGCGGTGCCGGGTTCCCCGGCACATTCCAGCACCCGTTCGACACTCGGCTCGTCCAGCGCGGAGCTGCGCCGCAGGAAGAAGCGGAGGTCCGGGGGCTGCCATTCGATTGCCGGGACCGGGTCGACACGGCCGATCGTCCCTGGTTCGCCGATCACGACCAGATGTGCATCGGCCGCGCGCACGCGGTCGCGCAGGACGGTCCAGCCGAAGTCGTTGCGCGCGGACTCCGACCCATCACGGATATCGGCGAGATAGCCGTGCCCGCGCCGATACGGCTGTGTGCCGAGCTCGGTCAGGGACAAGGCCGGCGACAGGGTCTCCAGCGGACCGTCGGTGCAGTCGCGGAGCAGGCACAGCGCCCCGGCCCGGCGGCCGGCACCGGACCGCCCCGCCAAGACAACAATATGTCCGTTCGAGAGTTCGACGCGCGCCGCATGGTATCCGGCAGGCGGTGCATAGGTGCGCTGAACACCGGTGACAAGCTGTTCGTCCACCCTCCCGGTCAGCGGGGGACGGTCCCGGGTTCCCTGGGGAACCTCGGTGCCTCCGTGGGAGGCTCCGATCGTGCCGTGCTCGATATACACCGGCGCATTGAATACAGGACTGATCCGATGTCGGGTCAGGATCTCCGCTCCGAATTCGGTCGCCACAGATTCGTCGTGATCTGGGGGTACCGGAGCGCCGTCCTTCGCCTGCTCGCCCACCGGATCCGGGGATCCGGTGCTCCCGATCGTTCCGGTCCCCGTAGCAGAGTCGGGTTCCGCAACGCCTTCGGACCCGGCTGCGGGGTCCGGACCGGCCGAATCCGGTGGCCTCCCCCCATCGCGAGCTCCCGCGCCGGGCGCCGCGTGGCCGGCGGCCGGTCCCGCACCCACCGGACCTGGCGCGACACTCGGATCGGATGGCGCCTGCCGGTTCCCTGTCATCGCTGGACCCAAGAGTTGCCGATGGTGCCGTTCTCCACGGTCACCGAGCCATGGAAGGTGTTGTTACCGGTCTGCATATGGGGCCGATCACCGCCGCGCGAAGCCTGCCGGGACGGTTCCGGCGCAGTCGGGTCGCTATCGACATGAGAGGTGTCCGTCAGCGGCATCTCGTTGACGTCGTGCCCGGGAACAAAGAGGAACGCGTCGTCATCGAATTCCTTGGACCGCACTCGTACTCGGCGGAATAACCGCGGATCCAGATCGGTGTACCGCTGCACCACCGAATCCGCGAATACCGTATTGGACAGCACGACAACCAGGTCCGCGTCGTCGTAGAAATCCAGGGCGCGTTTGGCCTGCGCACAGTCCACCAGCCGGCTCACCGCGACGGTGGCCTGGCCGGACAGGCCGTTCTCGTCCTTGGCGACCACGCCGAAGTGGATCGCCAGTCGCAACCGTAGCCGCTGCGCACCCCGCAGACCATGATTGTGCTGGGCCAGCGCGGCGTTCAGTTCCCGGACGAAACCATCGATCAGGACCGGTTCCGCCGCGGCGACTGTAGCGGGTAGAACCGCCAGTTCACCGTCCCCCTTGTGCTGCCGGTCCCAGGCCGAACGATCCAGTTCGGCGCGGTCCGCCGCCCGATCCAGTACCCCGAAGATACCGGCCTGTATTGCCCGCTGCCGCTGATCGTTCGAGCTGCCGAACCCGCGGGCATCCACCGAAACCACCAGCTGCCGGCCGAAATCGCCACCCATGTTTCCACCACCGTTCTGTACGGGACGCGGTTCCGCGCTCCCAATCCCTTGCGCTTCAACAGTGGCAAGGCAAAGCCGGCCGAACACCCGAAAAATCGGCAATCCGCAGCTCAATCGGCATCGATATAGCGTTGCAGCCCAACGAGATCGGTCAGAACCAGGCTGCGGTAGCCGGAAATCACCAGTCCGGCCGCACGCAGATCACGCATCGCCAGCCCGATCGCGTCGGGCCGCGCACCGATGAGCGCGCCGAGTTCGGCCTGCGACAGCGCCACACCGAGATGATGGCCACCGCGGACCATACGACCGTGCCGCTGCACCAACTCCAGTAGGACCCGCGCCAGCCGGTTGGTTACCGGATACCCACCGAAATCGAGCTGCCGCCGGTTCGCCCATTCGAGCCGATCGGCCAGCATCCGGCACAGCACCTCCCATGCCTCCGAATGGGAGCGCAGGAAGTCGACGAAAACTCGGCCAGGGATCCGGTGGACAACAGCATCGGTACAGGTGGTGACCGTCGCCGATCGGCCGGCATCGCGCAGCGCCGCCAGTTCGCCGACGATATCGCCGCCGACCCGGATACCGAGCAGCGTCTCGGCCCCATTGGATGCCGTCGCGGTGACCTTGACACACGCGGTGGCGCCCGTGGGCCCCGACCGCAAAAGGAAAACCCGGCCACCCCGCTCGCCCTGGCTGATCAGGACTCGACCGGCGGGAACCCGGTGCGGCCGGGCCAGCGCCAGCAGATCGTGCCGGGAACGTTCGGTCAGCCCGGACACGAAGGTCCGGTCCGGCCAGTTCTCCCGGGTACCGCCCGTTCCCGTGGTTCGCACCGCCATCGGTTCCCCTCCTTCACCGGCCCGTACCACCTGACACGGCAGCCGTATCGCGCGCCATTCCGATACTTCTCTGTACACAAGAACTGTTGTGACAGCAGCTATTCCGAAACACTCGGCCCGGCGGTCACGGATCTGCACGACAGGACCTCGCCAGCGCATTCAGCCCACTTCGGGCGCCGAGCCCGGCTCATTCGACCTGAACCGAGCGCTCTGGCCTACACACATCAGGCGACGGAGGACCCGCGTCCGGCTCAGTTGAGACATCGATCCGATCTACCGCTATCAGCGAAAATGCGGTAGATTTCGAACTGCATTCGGGGGGATCGCAATGGGCGGTGGACTGGTCGGAACGGTCTCGTCGGTGGTGGGATCGATGGCGGGGGCCTGGGTATTCGGAAACCTTGGATCTCGGCTCGGCGAGGCTGTCTGTTGACGTCGGGAGCACACAGCTACTTTCCGCTACCAGAGCAGTATCGTAGTGGCTTGACCTGGATGGAACGCACCTCGTTCGTACTCGTGGGCGTTGCGTCGCTTTATCTGTTCAGCCTCGTAGTGCAAGGTTTCGGTTCGGAGCACACCGGCGGGGTCGTGAGCGGGTAACGATCGACGGCACCCGCGTGGGTTGCCGCGGTGGCGAACTGATTGCGGAGCACTCACTCGCCCACACGGCAACACTCACCCTGATGGCGTTATCGGGAGCGATGGTCGGGGTCCTGATCTGCCTCGGCTCCCCTTCCGAGGATGCCGTATTGCCGATGAACAGCGGCCAGCGGTGGATATTCGCCCCAGTAGCTGCCTGCTGTTCAGCACTGATGCTTGCCTATGCGGTGCTCTATGTTGCGCGGCAACGTTCACGTCGGCTAAGGCTGTCGCCGAGCGGGATACAGGTCCCGAAGGTTGTCTCGTTCCAGTCCGGTATCAAGTGGTCGGACCTGAAAAGCGTCGAAGCCGAACACCGAACGAACGCCACGGGAATCGTTCGATTTGGAATCCAGAGGCCGTCAGCCGTCCGAAGTTGTCAAGAACAGGATCTACGCCGAACGGCTGTCCATGGGCGCGGCAGCAACGTACTGGCTGATCCAGTTCTACCACCAACACCCCGAACTCCGTGCAGAGCTATCTGACCAACGGGCACGTGAACGCCTGCTTTCGTATGGGGTCGTAGAGCAGAAATAGAGGTTGAGGAGTCCGATGTGACCGATGATCCGTACGCCGGTTCCCGGCACCCGCGGTCCGATCGTGTTCCACCTCGCCTGCGGCGAACGACTGGAGATCGTCTACGACACCGAAGAACTCGGTGAGTGCATCACCGATCCGTGCTCTTTCGGTTGGATCTCGCACACCACCCGCCCGGCAGCGCTGGAGCACTGGCTCGAGTCTCCCTATCACTCCGTCGATTTCGGTGCGGATGAGGTGGACGGCCGCGCACTGGCGAAGATGATGGTCAACACCTTGCGCGACTTGGGCGTCGGCTCGCCGAAGGACCTCAGCCTGACCGACCGCGCACAGCAGGTCGGCGATTGCGACATCGAGTACTACAGCCTCACCCTGCAGGAGAATCCGTAAGCGCCCGGAGGAGGCCTGGTAGTTGAAACGCCTCGCCCTGACTTCGGCCGCAGTCGTTGTAGCGGGCTCCATCTCTGCTGTTTTTCTACTGGTTGCAGCTCCAATACCATCCATGCGTAGGGCGCTTCTGAAGGAACAGGATTCACCATGGTAGAAATCTGCATCGATCCTGAATCGGGCCCGGCAGCCCGGGACGGCCGTTGATCCCGCGAACGCCGGCAGGCCTCAGTCGCCGGACCAGGAATTTTGTCGAAACGCACGGGCTTCGTGTTCCGTGCCGGGATATCCGCCCGTACCGTGAGGCTTGGCTCGAGCATGGGATACCCGCCGCGGAGATCGATCGAGTCGTGGCTTTCCAAGAGTCCTGGGGAGGCCTCGCCCTGCCGCCGGCCCCCGCGTACGAGGGCGGACCGCGTGTTCTGGAGGCCGACGTCCCCGAAAGTCCGGGCACCGACGGGTGGTACTTCGGGGCGGGCGACGACCGAGTATCCATGGCCTACGGATTCATGATCGGGCCCGGTGGCGAATTCGGAATCGACGCCGACCGTTGGACCCCTCTGCATGCCGGCATACAGGGATGGGTGGAAGCTCTCGCACTGGCCTACCACGCCAATTATTGGGCCCAAACCATCACGAAGATCAAGGGCGAGGCCGTCGGACGTCTGAACCTCGACGGATTCGAACCGGTACCCGAAGTCCAGGGACTCACCGACACATGGTGGCGGGGCGAAGACTCACTCATCGCCATCTACAACGGTGAGGCTGTCGGCCTGCACGCGCCGCAACGCCGAGAAGCCCATATCTACGGCGGACTCGACGCATGGGTCTCAGCGGCCACTGATCCCGAGCGCCGTGGCGCAGTTGAGTCATCGACTCGCTCTACCGCTACCAGCGAAGATGCGATAGGGTTCGAACATGCATTCGGGGGGATGGGGAGAGGGTGGCGAAACCACCGGCGCACTGCACACGACGGTCACGCGTCTGACCACACTGCCACTCACCGCGCTGTCGGATGACGAAGTCCTCGCGGCTATACGGGAGGTGGAACGGTGCGCCCGGCTGCTGACTTCGGTGCAGCATCGCTTGCTGGTGGAAGCCAGTGAGCGAGCGTTGCCTGCCCGGCTCGGCGCGAAGTCGCTGAAGAACTTCCTGATGCAGACCCTCCGGCTGGCCGGCGCGGACGCCGGTGCTCGGGTGCATCAAGCAGCATGGGTTGCCACCTTCCACGACATGGCCGGTTATCCGGTACCGCCCCGATTGCCGCATACCGCAAAGGCATTGGCGGAAGGGGAGATCTCCGCCGACCACGCTCGCGGGATCGCCTCGGTGGTGAACCGGGTCCCGCGCGGTGCCACGCACCAGGACAGGGAAGCGGCGGAGCAGATTCTGGCCGAGTTCGCCCGCTCCGGTTCACCGGACGATATCGGCAGGATCGGTGATCGGATCCTCGCGTATCTGGACCCCGATGGCCGACTCACCACCAACACAGACCGTGCCCGGATGCGCGGCATCACCCTGGGCAGGCAACGCCCCGACGGGATGAGCCCTATCCGGGGAGAGATCGACCCGGTATTGCGGGCGCTGCTGGATCCCGTACTGGCCAAATACGCTCGCCCCGGCATGTGTAATCCCGACGACCCCGCCGGTCCACAGGTCGATGCCGATCGCGCCGACCCGGCCGCGCCCGCGGACGCCACAGCCCGCGACCACCGCACTCCGGCACAGCGCAATCACGACGCGCTGAAAACCCTTCTGCACTCCGGTGTCATCGCCGACCGGCTCGGGACGCACCGCGGAGTGCCCGTCGCGACCATCCTCACGATGAAAGTCGATGATCTGGAAAATGCCTCCGGGGTGGCGACCACCGCGACCGGTGGCACTGTGCCGCTGCGGGATGCATTGGCCTTGGCCGAACGGTCACAACCCTGGCTGGCGGTGTTCGATCATGCGGGAATGCCGCTGCACCTGGGGAGGGTGAAACGCCTCGCCTCGCCCGCACAACGTTTGGCGTTGATTGCCGCGCTGAAGGGCTGTTCTCGGCCGGGCTGCAACGCCCCGGCGAGCCTGTGCGCCGTCCACCACGTCCTCGAGTACCGCAGGAACGGGACTACAGACGTCACAAACCTGACTCTGGCCTGCGACTCCTGCCACGCGTTGATCCACGACGGGCCCGGCGGGTGGAAAACGAAGACAGAAGGGCCCCGGTCCCCGTATGCGGGACGCACCGTATGGATCGCGCCACAGCATATCGATCCGGAGGGGATCCCACGGATCAACCACAGACACCGGGCCGGGGAGCTCCTCGCCGAGACGCTCTTACGAATCCATGCCCGCGAGGAGCACGCCCGGCAAGGACACCGGCGATGGCTGCGAACGCACGCACCACCCGCACCTACCGCAGCGTGAATCCGGCGGCGAGTACCACGTGCCGCCGGTGACAGCGGGCTCGCGCAGCTGCCGAGGAAAACGGGCCGGCGCGCCTGTTCACTATTCAGGCGCGTCCGGAAGTAGATCGGGGATCAGCTTCCGGCCGTTCCAGGTGAACCGGGCCGTGGTCACGGCCTCGTCGCCGTCGCCGCCCACTATCTGGTGAATTGCGATACCGCTCAGCTCCTCGTATGTGCACCATTCGTGGTCGGAGGTGAGGACGAGGTCCAGGTCGAGCGCTGACAGCAGAGCGAAGATCTGACCACGGTTGGCGGCGTCGACACCGACGAACACTTCGTCCAGCAGGATCACCCGAGGCGCTTGTGGTGCGGCCTGGTAGTGGGCGGCCACGGCAGCGAACAGCGGTAGATGCAGGGCGATCGCTTTCTCGCCGCCGGAGAGTGCGCCGTGCAGTTTCTTGGTCAGCTCCTGGAATCCGTCGCCTTTGCCGCGGTCGATCTTCACCACGAAGTGATGCCAGGCGGTGTAGTCGAAAACCTGGGCAAGCTGCTGCTCCCAGCTGGTCGCCGTCCCGTCGGCTTTGGCTTCCTCGATGCGGCCGCGCAGGAAACGGTGCAGCGATTCGCGGTCCGCGTCGCCGAGGCCGGCCGGGTCCTTCAGCAGGAGGTCGCGGGCAGCTTTGGTGCCGGGTGGCAGGTCTTTGCCGACCTGCCATACCAGCTGGACAGCGACGTTCGAGGAGGTACGGACCTGCCGGAGGCGGGTGTTCATCGCGTCGACGAGTTCGTTGGCCTGACGGATACGGGCCGCGAGGTGCCGGCGGGTGTCACCGGTCAGCGTCCGGTCGAACAGCAGGCGTTCCTGTTCGGTGATTTCCTTCTTGCTCTCCTGCGCTTCCGCGGTGAGGATACGCAGCAGTTCGCTGCTGCCGACGCGGATTCCGTCGACCACGGCGGCGAATACCTGAACGTCCTCATCGGTTTCCAGATCGAGATCGGCGCGGCCGCCGAGCCCGGTGCGGCATTCGTGGACAGAGTCGTTGAGGCGGCGCGCGGCGTCGTTCAGGTTGGCGGGTTCGTACGGGATGGTGGGCCAGGCTGCCGCGACGAGCCGGGCCGCATCGAGCGCGGCGCGGACGCCGTCGGACGCGGACAGGGTTTTCCGGAATGCGGCGAGGTCGGGCAGATCGCTGTCGGCGGGCAGGCTGCCGACAGCGAGATGACGGAAGCGCCGGGCGTGCCGATCGCGGAACTCGGTGGCGGTGCTGAGATCGACAGTTTTGCTCTGGCAGAGCTTTTCGAGGCCGCCGATCTCGCCGGCAAGTTCGACGAGAAGCTGCCGATGCGCCTCGATACTGTCGTTGTACTCGTCGATCTTCCGCTCCAACCGGTTGATCTCGGCGAGCACGTCACGGTATTCGCGGCCGACCGACTGCTCGACGCCCTCGCATTCGGCCGCCGCTTCCCGGTGTTCGGCCTCGGCGCGTACCGCATTCTCCGCGTCTCGGGCGGCCTGGGTGGCCGAACGCTGGGCATGTTCGGCGCGCGTGGCGGTCAGCGCACGAGCGGAATCGGCGTCCCGGTGCGCGTCGAGCCAGGCCGTGGCCTGACCGTTGAAGTCTTCCAGCGCATCGCGCAAGGTAGTGAGCGCGGTGGTGTCGGTGGGTAGTCCGGTTTCCGCGGCCAGCGTCGCCAGAGCGTGCAGGACTTGTTTGACCGCGGTCTCCTTGCGAGAAAGGGTCGCGACTCGTTCCCGCACCTGGTCTTCGGCGGCTTTCAGATCCGATTCGGCGCGGATCAGCCGGCCCTCGGCCGCGGTCAGCCGGTCGAAGCCCGGGCAGCCGCCCACCTCGGACTCGAGCAGTTCCTGCTGCGCGAACAACCGCTGCAGCTGCTCGTTCGCGGCGTCGACCGCGGCATCATGTTCAGCGATCTCGTCGGTGAGCTCTCGGATGCGGCGCTGCCGGAACTGCTCCCGGACGGCGGCGCCGATATAGGTGGGCTGATCTTTTCCGGCGGTGCCGGTCAGGTTACCGAGCCGCCAGCTGCCGTCCGCGCCTACGCCGGCCACGGCGCCGGGCGGTACCTGCGCACCATAGGCGATAGCTGCCAGCAGTTTCCGGACAGTCTCCGGCGGTACCCCGGCGCCGGATACGGCGACCAGCACATCGGTCAGGTTCGTGCCGGCCACGGCCGTGAGCGCAGTGGGATCGGCGAAGATATCGTGGCCGTCCACCACCCCACCCGCGCTCACCCAGGCATCCAGTAGCCCCGCGGCTTCCAGCGCAGCCTCGATGCGGGCGGCGGTCGCGGGAGCGGTCGCTGGGGCGAAATCGATCAGCCGCCACAACGGGGCCCCGAGCATCCTGGTTCGATCGGTGGTACGCCATGCCGGTGCGGCCGGTTCGATATCGTGTTCCGCCCGAAGCCGGTCACGTTCGGTAGTCGCCGCGGCGCGCGCTGCGTTCACCGCGGCTTTCAGCTGCTCATGGGACGAGGCTTCTCTCGTGAGCTCCTGCAGACGCAATCTCGCCGCCCGGTTCACGGCGTCGACCAGGTGCGATTCGTGCTCGGCCAGTTCGACCAGTGTTTCGGGATGCTCGAATATCAGCACCTTGCATCCCTGCGCCCATTCCCTGATGCGGTCGCGCAGCACCTCGAGTTCGCGCTCGCGCTCCGCGGCCACCACAGTCACCTGCTGGTCGGCGGAGGTGGCCCGGGCGCGTCCGGTCTCCAGGGCTGATTCGGCGTCATCTCGTTCGCGCACAGCGGATTCGCGGGCACGCAGCACCCTCTCGACCTTGTCGAGTTCTTCGGTCCGGCTGCGTACCGCACCGCGCAACAACGGGCGCGCACCTTCTGCGACCGGGCGCTGCGTCAGTTCCCGGTACACGCTGGTCATTCCGGCCCGGTGCGCGGCATTGCGGGCTTCCTCGGCGGCCACCGAGGCGAGCTGCTCCAAGCTCTGCTGATCGTGCAGAGCCTGCTCATGTATTGCGGCATCGGACTCCGCGAGTGCCTGCGTGCTGTGCGCTGTGCCCGCGGCAGCCTCGGCTCGGCGCTGCGCCTGGCGCACCTGTGTGCGCAGCTCTTCCAGCCGCGAGCCCGCTTCGTAAGCCTTCGATTTCCGATGGCCCTCCAGCCGGCCCCGCGCTTGCCGCATGCCAGCAGTCTCGGCGGTCTTCGCCTGCTCGGTATCCGCTTGTTGCTGCACAGCATGCTCGTAGTCCTCGGCCGACTTCTTCGCGGCCGCCGAGAACTTGTCCATCTCGCTGGTCGCCGAGATCAGCTTGGCCGCATGTGCGCGCAGCACCCGCCTGGCGTAGGTCTGCTGATGCCGGGCCAGCGTCCGGGTCGCGGTCACTTCCGCGTCCAGCCGAGCCAGTCGTTCCCGCTGGGCGTCGAGACGCTCGAAACCTTCGGCGAGATCGGCGATATCGCCGTGGCTCAGCGGCGGCAGTGCACGGGACAGCAAGATCGACAGCAGCGACGGGTCGAGCCGCTGGGACAGTTTCGGCGTGCGCAGCTGCAGCAGTGCGGTGATCATCGCGTCGTAACGCTGCTCGCTCAGCGTGGGGAAGAGGGTGGCGCGCAGGGTCGACCGGTAGTGGCCGGCGTCGTCGTGCACCCGGCCCGGACCGTCGAGTCGTTCGCCCAGCGCAGCGCGGGTCAGGGGGCGGTTGTCCTGCGTCAGCTGCAACGAGCCGGCCGGGCTGTCGATCCCGACTCGCTGCCGGGTGGTGAAGTAGTCCGGGTGCACCGAGGTGGTGCGGCTGGTCGCCTGCAGTCGTGCGCCGCAGGTGAACCATTCCTCATCTGCGCCCGGGCAATGGAATTCGAGCCAGACATAGCCGACTCGGGTAGCACCGGGGTTGCCCTCCCCCATCATGTTCCAGTGCATGGTGCGTTCACCGGTGCCGAACGTGGACAAGCGGTTGGGGCGCAGGCTCGCGTCGAAAAGGAACGGCAGCAACAGTTCGAGCGCCTTCGACTTGCCGCTGCCGTTCGGGCCACGCAACAGCAACCGGCCCTCGTGGAACTCGAAAACCTCGTCGTAGTAGCGCCAGACATTCAGAATACCCGCGCGGGTAGGTATCCAGCGCGGGGAACGCTGCGCCTGCCCGGTTCCTTCGGGATGGACGGTGACCGTCACGGCGTGTCCTCACTGCTCTCGGTCGAGCGGATTCGGTCGACCCGGTATCGCGCCGCGGCGGGTAGCGGTGTCACCAGGCCTGCGGTGGAACGGCGGGCGAGTCCGAACGAGATCAGCACCGCGACGGCATCGCCGGCCAACTGCCGGGCACCGTCGTCACCGCGATAATTTTTCGCCCAGCGGGGGAACCTGGTCAGGATCTCGGCTGCCTTGCGCTGGAGCTGTTCTTCGGTCGCCGGACCGTACATTCCATCGAGGAGCAGCAGGGCGGCGACCTTGGCGGTGCCGGAGTCGTCCGGGAATTTGGTATCGGTCGCGATCGCCTCCGGATCCACCAGCAGAATTCCCTCAGCGCGCTCCTCCAGGACGAAACCGCCCTGATCCGCGGCGCGGCGGAGCAGCTGCCGGCCGGTGGGTGAGGCGAGGTAGGCGCGTTCCTCGGCGGTGAGGTCGTCGAAGTAGACGACCGGGTCGTCGACCAGGCGGCGGAATACCGTGTGCCGTAGCCACAGGTTGCGTTGGGCGTCCGAGTACCCGCCCGGATCGGCGTGGCGGCCCGGCCGCTCGCCCGCGAGGCCGTACCGCCGTTCCCGGGTGAGTTCGGTGAGGATATCCCCGAAATGCAAGGGCACCTCGTCCGCGGGCACGGCCAGCCGGGACGGTCCTACCGGCGTGGCCGGGAGCCGCAGCAGCAGGGTGGTGTCGACCCGGAACAGGACCTTCGCCTTATCGGAGTCCAGGAAGGCGTCGGCCGTGCCGTCGATCGTATCCAGCACACCCAGCGACTCGAGAAAGCGCACCACGTCCACGAATGCCATCCGCTCCGCGCGGCTGCTGCTGTCGAAATTCGCCAGCACCGGGTCTTCGGTGGTAGCGGCACGCACCCGGCCGGCGAGCAGCCCGATCGTGGTCACCGGTGCGGTGAACAATTCGGCTGCCACCACACACAGCAGGACATAGCGGCGGCGGTCGAACTCCGCACGGCTCGAACGGAGCCGGCGCGCCGGGCGGGTCGGGTCGGTGGCGCAGCGCACCTTGATCAACCGGGCATAACCCAGGCGGGGTTCCACCACTAGCGCCCAGCCGGTGTAGTAGTCGAACCATTTCGCGATCGGCTCGCGCCGCCGGCGGATCACATCGAATTCCAGTGGGGCGGCGCGTTCGGTGATCAGCGGTTCGGCGAGCAAGCGGCGGATACCGTGCGCGATTTCCTCGCGCTCGGCGATCACCAGCTGGTTGGCGAGTTGACTCATGCGCGGATTCCTGAACAGCCGACGATCATCCGGTTGCTTCGCTTCGCCGCGCGGGGGAGCCTGGTGCGGAGACTTCCACGAGATAGTCGGGACCACGGAACACTCCGTGCGGAGTGGTCAAGGTCGCGGTGGCCCCGTCCGGCGGCGGATGTAACACGATCTCGACCCGGCCGTCGCTGGTCCGGCCGCGCCGGGCGCCGTCGGATGTGGGAGATGCGCCCAGCGCCCGACCGAGGAGATCCAGCAGTCGTTCGAAAACGTCGTGGTCCAGCGCGTCGAAGGCCGACAGCCGGACCACGCCACCGGTGTCGAGCATGTCCCAGGCCGCTTCGAGCTGCGCACGTTCGGCGGCGGCGCGAGCGGCGCGGGCCGCTCGGACGGCGGCGATATCCCGCAGTGCGGCGGTCCGGCCGATGCGTTCGGTACGCCCGGCCGACCGCAGCAGCGGCGATACTTCCACCGCCGGCGCGGTATTCCAGGATTCGCTCGAACTCACCAGCTCGGGGTCGGGATGCGCGAGGTGCGCGTGCCGGGCAGGGGACAATCCGAAAGCAGTGGACCACAACCTGTTCAGGTCGTCCCGGTCCGGGAGCACTGTGAACCAGCGGGCCAGCTCACGGAAATCGGCGATCGCATTGCTCGAGCGGCGCCGAGATTCGGTGATCCGGTCGAGCACCTGCAACAAGCTGACGACCGCCTTCCGGCCGACATCACGTAACTGCTCGATCCGTGGTTCGGTGCCGTCTTCCGGAAGGAACCACGCGCGGATCCCGTCCCAGCGTGCCCGGCGTTGCGTCAGCCAGGCCGCATGCGGATCCGCACCGCCCAGCTGCGGCAGTTCGGCCCCGCGCAGGGCACGCTGATGCATCTGTGTCACGCCGTAGTCTTCGATCAGCCGGACTCGGGACGCGATGGTGCCGGACCGGAATTCCAGGTTGGTGAAGAATTCCTCGAGGTAAGCGACCGTGGCGCCTTTTACCTCATGGAAGACGGTGAAATCTACGCCCTCGGCGCGCAACAGCCGCTGTAGTTCGCCGTTGAACTGCTTGGTGTTGCCACGCAATGCCTCCAGGTGCGACTCCAGTTCGGTCAACGCCGTGTAGACCCGGCGGTCCGAGCCGGAGTCGAGTTCTCGCGACAGATCGGCCAGCCGGTCGGCGATCGCATCCAGGACGGCGGTCTGCAGCGCACCAGAGGAGGCGAGCATGGTCATCGCGTGGACCACGCCGGCGAATGCGGCCTCACCCTGACGGGTCACCGAGTACAGCAGATTACGCCGCTCGTATTCGACGGCCGTACGGTAGTTCTCCGCGTGATTCTGGATGACGCCCAGCAGTTTCCATTCACGCAGCTGGTCGAGAGCCGCGGTCAAGGTGTCGTCGTCGATCGGTTCGAGCCGGCCCACCGATCGCAGGCGTGCTCGTACATCGTCGATTCCGAGGGTTGTCTCCAGCCGGTCGTTCGCCTCGGCGAAGGCATGCAATACAGACACGTACAGGCCCGCCCGATCACCGCTGGTGAATCGGAACATTTCGGGAGGTACGCGGATCGGTTCCATCTGTTTTCCTCGGTGTACTCGGATGCAGTCCAGCGTAGTTGCGCATTACGGGGCGATATCGGAGAACAACGTGTCCGCGACTCGTTCCTCCGGTACCGCACGCCCCAGCCGGACCATATGGCCGGCCAGCTCCGGATCCCACGGCACGGGCTCGACCCTGCCCACGGGCGGGCCCTCCGGGACGAACGCCGCCAGGTAATCCGCGCTGGACATCCGCCAGGGCCGCGCACCCAGCCGGGCTACGAGATTGGCGGCGATCCGCAACCCGTCACCGTCGAAATCACCGTGGTACCACAGGCCGGCGCCGGCATCCGCGGCTTGCCGGAGCAACTCCACCGCGGCGCTGCTCGGCCACCCGGATATGCAGATCATCGGCGGGCAGCGGTCTCCGAAACGTTGCAGCGCCATAGCCAGAATGCTGGGATTCTCCACCACGAACACCCGCTCGGCCGCCGCCGGCCACCGCGGTGTGCGCCGCAGCTGTTGCAATGTCAGGACGGCCGCGGTACCCGTGCGGGCACAGGTACGCAGAATTTCGGGGACCGGCCCGGTCGCACCGTGCACCGGGACACCGGCCAGTAGCACTGTCGAGGACAGCTCGTCGTCACTGATACCCGCGCAGGCCCACAGCTGACGGAGTTCAGCGGCGCCGGTGGGAAGCTCCCGGTCGTACAGAATTGTCAGCGCGCGAACGATCATCGTCTGCAGCCGGTTGCCTTCGTCCAAGGCGTGCGGGTCACCCACCGTCGATTCGGCGAACACCGGCAGCGGCGAGCCGGTGGCGGGGATTGCACGCAGGACCCGCAGCGCACAGTCCAATTCCTGCCTGGTCCGCTCGACCGATCCGCCTACCAGACCGGCCCGCCGCATGGCTGCGGCCCACGCGCCCAGTACGGGCTGGGCGCGGATGACGTCGTGCCCGGCGAGCCACTCCCACAGCGCGGATCGCTCCGCGGCCGCCGCACTGCGCTCGGCGGCCCGGTTGCCGACCGGGCCGAGCAATTGTTCGACAACGGTCCGCCCATCGCATCCGATCCTGTCGAACAGCACATCGTCCAGGCGCGAAAGACCGATCGACCAGTACTCGCCGGGTAGCCTGACGTCCCCGAGCAGGTCGGCGACCGCGGTGCGCTGCGCGTCGGTCAACGGACCGACTTTGATCCGGTGCACCGGACGCCCCTCGGATATCCGCCGATGCAGCACTTCCCACACTGGCTGCAGGTCGGGTGACAGGCGGTGCACCGAATCGATTGTGTGCTTGTTCGCTGCACCATCCGGGGCTTCACATCCGCTGTCCATCGGTTCATTTTCCGGTACGAGTCACACCCAAGGTGGCCGCGCTACTCGTTGCACATCAATACGATGAATACCGCCCCGCCACACCGCCGTCGACTCAGATCTGCACCTGTAACTATTCGACGCACCGGAACGACCATCAGGTTGCCTCCTCGCAGCGTGTGCGCGGCGTATATCGACGCGGGGAGTGTGGATGTTTCCAGCCGGTGCGCAGTTCGGCCGGGAGGTAGCGATCGCGGGGCACCCGATCGGTACCTGAGCTAACATCCGAAGCGATGCCCGACGGCGAAACGACTGGTCAGCGGGCTGAGTATCCGCCCGACCCGCCGCGTCGACCGACAACTCAGGAGCATTTGTGGGGGCTCTCCTACCGACCTTGCAGGCCAACCGGCTGCGTGAAGGTTTGACCGATTACCTGGCGACCACCTTCGCGCTCACCGACCCGGATACCCAGGCCGCGCTCACCGATTTCGTCGGCGACGCCAAGGACGGCATGTTCAAGGGCCCCTACGTCCGGTTACGTCTGCCCTTCGCCCCGGCCCGCGGCAACTGGGGTATGCACCTGGATTGGCTGCCGGACGAGTTCGTACCCTACGGCCATCAGGCCAAGGCATTCGAGCGTTTGTCGACCAAGTTCCAGGCACGCCCCCAGCCGACACTGGTGACCACCGGCACTGGTTCCGGTAAGACGGAATCGTTCCTCATCCCGATCCTCGATCATGTCGTGCGCGCCAAGAAACAGGGCCTCGCGGGGATGAAGGCGCTGATCATTTATCCGATGAATGCGCTGGCCAACGATCAGGAACAGCGGCTGGCGCGGCTGATCAGCGCGCATCCGGAGCTGTCGGGTGTCACCGCGGGCCTGTACACCGGTGAACAGAGCTCCGGCGGGCGCACTCTGGTCTCGGCAGAGGGTTTGATCACGGATCGGCGGCTGATGCACGATTCGCCGCCGGATATCTTGCTCACCAACTACAAGATGCTCGATCATCTGCTGCTGCGCCCCGACCGTGCCGCGATATGGCGGCAGTCGGCGGAATCGCTGCAGTATGTGGTGCTCGACGAGTTCCACACCTACGACGGCGCTCAGGGCACCGATGTCGCGATGCTGCTGCGTCGTCTCGGGCTGGCCGTGAAATCGTATTGGACCGAATCGTCACAGGTCGCCGACGAAGACCGGGCACGGCCCCTGGGGCAGATCACGCCGGTGGCCACCTCCGCGACCCTCGGCGGTGGGGGCGAACCGACCGCCATGCTCGAGTTCGCGCACACCGTGTTCGGTGAGGTGTTCGGGGAAGATTCGCTTGTCGGGGAAACTCGGGTCGAGCTGCGGGACTGGCTGGCGGATCGCGATGCCGGGCTCGATCGCCGCTATGTCCCGATCGCCCCGTCCGCGGAGCAGGCGGTCGACGACCTCGACGCCTTCAGCAGCCGCTCCCCCAACAACGCGTATCTCGCGGCCGCGGTCCTCGCGACTCTATTCGAGCGCACCGGCGACGAGCACCCCACTTTCGCGGAGCTGGCCGCCGAACTGCGCCGCCTCGACGAGACCGAACAGCTGGATCTGCTGAAGAAGCACCACTGGTTCGCCCGGCTACTCGATCGCTCGACCGAGGCCATCTCCTTGGCCGAGCTGGCCGCGAGAACCTTGTCCGTGTCGTCGGCGGAACGCGATAACCAACGCGGCCGGGCGATCCGGCAACGGTACCTGGACTATGTTTTCGCGGCGCTCTCCCATCTGCGGGCCGAGATCGGACGTTCGGCGCTGAATGTCGATGTGCATCTGTGGATCCGGGAGCTGTCCCGGATCGATCGGGAGGTTTCGGCCAACACTCGGTTCCGCTGGGCCGATGACGGCGATACCGAGAGCGGCGGTGCCGAGTATGCGCCGGCGCTGTTCTGCAGGCATTGCGGACGCTCCGGCTGGGGTGTGCGGCTGGCACCCACCGGGTACGCGCTGGACCCGGACCAGTCTTCCGTCCGCACCCAGCACCTCTCCGGCAATGCCAGGATCCGTGCCTTGATCTCCGCTCCGGTCGAAGCGGAGCAGGACCCGCCGGTGCAGGATCTGCGGTGGCTGCGCATCGAGGACCGTGAGGTCGGCGACGAGGTACCGGATCCGGAGAGCACGGAGGTGCTGGAGGGGCGAGTGCTGCCTGTCCTCGTATTGCACGGGCCCGCGGCCGACGACGATTCCACGAAGGATGTGTGCCCGGCCTGTAATACGGCCGACGGGATCCGGTTTCTCGGTAGCGCGGTCGCCACCCAGCTCTCGGTGGCACTGTCGACCATGTACGGGGATGCCGAACTGGACGCCGACGAGAAGAAGGCGCTCATGTTCACCGACAGCGTGCAGGACGCCGCGCATCGCGCGGGTTTCGTCCAGGCCCGCTCGCACACGTTGAGCCTTCGGTCCACGTTGCGAAACGCGCTGGGCGAAAGGGTCACCGGAGCAGAATTGCTCACACTCACCGAACTGTGTGACGCGGTGATCGACCGAGCGGGCGACGACCCGACCCGGCGATACCACCTGCTCGCGCCCGATATCGTCGAGCGCGACGAGTTCGAGGCGTTCTGGCAGCTCGAGGCGACCGCGGCCAAGCGCCGGGAGGCGACGAAGAAGGTCCGGCGCCGGGTGCAGTTCGATATCGACCTGGAATTCGGACTGCAATCGCGACTCGGCCGCACCCTCGAGCTCACCGGGAGCGTGGTCGCCGAGGTCGATCTCGGCTCGCCGGGCAGAGTGGCCCGGCTGGGCGCCCACGCGCTCGACAACACCGAATACCAGTTGACGCTGGCGGATATCGACGCAGCGGCGATCAGCCGATGGGTCCGGGGCACGGTCGAACGGATGCGGATCCAAGGCGCGATCCGGCATACCTGGCTCGACGAATACGTTCGGCACGACGCCAACCGCCGCTGGGTATGGGGCGGCCGGCCGCGAAAAGCGCGCAATGAGGGTATGCCCGCATTTCCCAAGGGCCGCCCCGCTCCCGCATTTCCGGCAGTCGGTGCCCGCGCCGTTCCGGAGGGATTCGACGCGATCACTGCGCCTTCGTCGTGGTATGCACTGTGGGCGTCCCGGTGTCTCGGTGTCGCACCGTTCGACGGCGGATTCCTGGCCCGCTCACTGTTCGCCGTCCTCACCGACGAGCGCATCCTCACCACCGTCACCACCGAGAAAGCGCTCACCGCCTACCAACTGAGCGAGGACGGCATCCGGGTCGGCGCGCCGAGCCTGGAGGATCTCGAGGCGGGCCGGCACCTGCTGGTCTGCGGTGTCTGCCAGACACAGAATCCGGGTACCGCCGCAGTGGTCGATCAACTCGACGGAGCGCCGTGCCTGCTCAGCCGCTGCCCGGGCACCCTGCACCGCGCCCCGAGATCCGGCAACTTCTATCGCGGCCTCTACGACCGCTCGGAGATGAAGCGGGTGGTGGCGCGCGAGCACACCTCGCTGCTGCCGCCCAAGTTGCGCCAGGACTATGAGACCAAATTCAAGCAGCGCAGTGTCGACCCCACAGCACCCAACGTCCTGGTCGCCACGCCCACCCTCGAAATGGGTATCGATATCGGTGATCTGTCGACGGTCATGCTCGGCTCGCTGCCGCGTACTGTCGCCTCGTATCTGCAGCGGTGCGGCCGGGCCGGGCGTCTCACCGGCAATTCGCTCATCCTGGCCTTCGTCCGCGGGCGCGGCGAGCATCTGCCGAAACTGTACGATCCGACCTCGGTCATCTCGGGCGAGGTCCGTCCACCCGCGACCTTCCTCACCGCAGAGGAAATCCTGCAACGGCAGTACATCGCACATATCGTCGACCAGTTGGCGCGGCGGCCCGGCGCCCAGGATCCGATCGAGGCCCGCGCGGTCCTCGGCAGTTTCGACGAAGGCACGTGGATGGCCGGACTGATCGGACTGGCCGATCTGAAAGCCGACGAACTCGTCGAGGGCTTCCTGGACCAGTTCGGCAGCCTACTCCCAGAGGCACCCCGCGAGACGTTACGCACTTGGGCGGCACCGACAGAGCTGGGCGAGCCCAGCGCGATGGTTCGTCAACTGCGCGAAGCCGTGCACCGGTGGAACCTCGACGTCACCGAGATCACCGAGCGCCGGACGGCGGTCGACGCCGCGCTCCCCGAGTTCGAGCAGCGCGCCAACTCCCCCGCGGCCACCGACGACGACAAACGCGATCTGCGCTCGGCCCGGGCGACCTTGCGTCTGCTCGGCAAACACCTCCACGACCTCACTCGGGAACACTGGGTCGGCGTACTCGAACGCTACGGAATCCTGCCCAACTACACGCTCCTCGACGATTCGGTGACCTTGGATGTGGGCATCACCTGGTTCGATCCGGAGAGCAAGGAGTACCAGGGTGATACGGAGAGTTACCGCCGCGGCGCCCGGGTCGCGCTGACCGAACTGGCACCCGGTTCCACCTTCTACGCACAGGGCCTGGCGGTGAAGATCGACGCAGTCGACCTGGGCGCGGGCGAAGCGAATATCCAGCTCTGGCGGATGTGCCCGCAATGCGGCTGGGCGGGCAGCAGCGTGGCCGCGGAGAGCGCACCACCGCCGAGCCGATGCCCACGCTGCGGCACCGCAGCCATCGCCGATGTGAGCCAGCAGTTGCAGGTGGTGGAGATGGCGAAGGTGTCGGCGGAAGTGCGTCGCGACGAGGCCGCGATCACCGATGCCCGCGACGAACGCCAACGCGAAATGTATGCCGTGGTCACCGCAGCCGATATCGACCCGGACACTATCGCCCGCCGCTGGTTCGCCACCGAATACGACTTCGGCGCGGAATATCTGCGCCGGATCGATATCCGCTGGCTCAACCTCGGCAGGCGCACGTCGCAGGGCGGGCGGCGCACCATCGCCGGATCCGAGATCACCACGGGGCTTTTCCGCGTCTGCTCGGGCTGCGGACAGCTCGATCGCGTTGCCGGTCGTAACGATCCGCACGAACACCGCAGCTGGTGCAGGTACCGCAAGGCCGCCACCGAGGACCACGTCCGCGAGATCGCCCTGGCGCGCACACTCCGCACCCAGGCCGTGCTTCTGCACGTACCGGCCTTCCTGCGCTACGACTCGTTCGCCTACCCCAGCCTGAGCGCGGCGATCCTGCTCGGGCTGCGCCAGGTGATCGGCGGATCACCGGAGCATCTGGATGTCGTCGCCATCACCGATGCCCTGTACAACCGCAACCAGCAGGCCCTGCTCATCCACGACACCGTGCCCGGCGGAACCGGCTACCTCGCCGAATTCGCCGATCCGGAGAAGGTGTGGGCGGCGCTGCGCGCTGCCCGGGAAGTCCTGCACAAGTGTTCCTGCGCCGACGAAGCGCGGCTGGCCTGCCACAACTGTCTGCTGCCGTTCACCACACCGCACGAGCTCGACAAGGTCTCCCGCAGAACCGCGGCCAAGATCCTCGACTTCATCCTGGGCGCACAGGAGGCGGACCCCGTATGGGAGACGTGGCGGGAATCGATCGTCGAAGAGACACCGGCGAAACCGGCGGCGAGCTCGGAGTCTCCACTCGAGCGGGAGTTCTACATCGCCTTCCTGAACCGATTGCGCACCCTCGGGGCCACCATCAAAGAGACACCCGGCACTTACGCCAACAAGGCCACGATCACCGTCCCCGGTAGGAAGATTCGCACCTGGACGCTCACCCCGCAGGTCCAGATGGGCAACAGTGTGCCCGATTTCGAGCTGAAGACGACCGATCCGGAGATCCCGGTGATCGCAGTGTTCGCCGACGGGTACGCCTATCACGCCACGGCAGAAAACAACCGGATCGCTGACGATGCCCGTAAACGAGCGATTCTGCGGTCGGGTGGAGTTATGGTCTGGTCGTTCGGTTACGAGGACCTGCAACGGTTCACCGGGCAGAAGAAGCAGGTCGCGCCATCGTGGCATCTGGACAATCTGGCCAAACTCACTATGAAACAGGGCAATCTCCGGCCCGCGGTATTCGACCTCGTCAAGTCCGACCCGATCACCCAGCTGCTCTACTTCATGGACGAACCCGAACTCGAAGCATGGTCCACCGTCGGCCGCTGGTTGCCGTTGATGTTCATGCGCGACAGCCGCCACAAGGGTGACAGCGACGAACTGGCGAACTGGGCCCTGAATCTGCTCGACGACGCGAACGCGCAGATATCGGCAGGCCAGTACGCCTGCTGGTCCTACACCGACGGACCTCTGGCCGTCACCGCCGCCCTGCGCACGGACAACGGCACGGGTGCCGCGGTGCTGCTGCTCGACGACCGCGACGACGGGCGCGCGGTCGACCGGCGATCCGCCTGGCAGGAATGGCTGCGGCTGTCGAACTGGTTCGGGTTGTACGACGCCCACCTCGTCACCAGCCGTAATCTGCTGACCGATGAGACGCCCACGCCGACGACAACCACCGAGGCCGATACCTCCGACCTGAGCCCACAGTGGCAAGCCCTGTACGCCGACAGCATCTCCGATCGAGAGCGATCTCTCATCCGCGAGCTGGCGTCGGCCGGAACACCTCTCCCCTCACAGGGTTTCGAGACAGACGACGGGGAAGTCATCGATATCGCCTGGCCGGGGCCACGTGTCGGTGTGCTGTTCGATGATGTGGCGGCAGCCGCCGATACGATTGCCGACCAAGGGTGGACCATCTGTGGACCGGAGATCGCGCCGATCATGGCGGCCCTGACTGCGAACGGAGTGATGTGATGGCGAATATCGTCATGGCGAACCAGAACAAATCGCTTCGCGGCATCGACGGGTCTATCGCCCAGCGGGTGTTCGGCTTCCTGGAGAAGCTGCAATCCGACGATACGACGCCCGGCCTGCACATCGAACCGATGAAGGGTGCCGCGGACCGGCGAGTACGGACCGGCCGAGTCGACCTCAACCACCGCGCCGTGCTGTTCCGCGTAGACCCCAAAGAAGGAGGCACGACCTACGTCTACATGGGCACCTGGCCTCACGACGAGGCGAACTCCATCGCCGAACGCGCCATCCTGCGGGTCAATCCGGTCAACGGAATTCTGGAGGGCATTCTCACCGAACCCGGAGCGGGAACTGCGCCCGCCTCCCCCACCGCGCCGATCGAGGAAAAAGCCGGCGCCGACCGCGGATTCCTCGCCCAAGCGGGTTTCACCTTCGCCGCGCTCACCGAGCGGCTCGGTCTCGATCCAGCGATCGCCGAACGCGCACTCGCCGCCTCCGACGACTACGTGATCAACGATATCGCCGCAGATATCGGCGGCTGGCAGGCCGACGCGCTGATGGAGCTCGCCTGCGGAGCGGCGATCGATGAAATCCGGGAGAAGTACCTCTTTACCGACGTACCGGTCGATACCTCGGTGGACGAGGACGACCGGATCATGGAGGCGCTGGATCGCCCCGCCTCGCAGATCCAGTTCACCTATATCGACGGCAACGACGAGCTGCGCCGGGTCATCGAGGGCGGCGACTTCGCGGCCTGGCGGGTTTTCCTGCACCCCGAACAGCGCACCTACGCCGAGAAGGATTACCACGGGCCGTTCCGCCTCTCCGGCGGCGCGGGCACCGGCAAGACCGTGGTAGCCATCCATCGGGCGCGGAACCTGCTGCGCCGCAATCCGGACGCGCGCATCGTCTTGACCACCTTCAACAAAATGCTCGCCAAGAACCTCGAGGGCGATCTGCGCGCACTGGATCCCGGTATCGAGATCGCCGACCGGCCCGGCCGGCGCGGGATCTATGTCGAAGGTATCGACAAGCTCGCCAGCGATATCGTCAAACTGGCCGACGATATCGGCCCGGCGGTGGAAGCGGTACTCGGCGCCCGTACCGAGGTATCGACGGCCCGCACCAAGCAGGACCGGATGTGGCGGGAGGTGGTGGACTCCGTTGCCGGCGGGCTCGACCCACGACTGTCCACCCCGTGGTTCCTCGAAACCGAGTACACCTCGGTTATCCTCGCCAACAAGATCACCACACTGGAGCAGTACGCACGCATCGCCCGGCCCGGCCGGGGTGTGCGGCTGACCCGGCCCCAGCGGATCGCGGTGTGGAAACTCGTCGAGGCCTACCGGCGCCGGAGCCGAATGGACGACACCTTCAGCTTCCCCGAGGTGCTGGCCGTCGCCGCGGAACACCTGCGCCTGCGCGCGCACTCGGGAGCCGGCCAGCTCGCCGACCATGTCATCGTGGACGAGGCGCAGGATCTGCACGCGACCCATTGGCGAATGCTGCGCTCTTTGGTTGCCGAAGGCACAAACGATATTTTCATCGCCGAGGATTCGCACCAGCGCATCTACGGACAGCCCGTTGTGCTGGGGCGTCTGGGTATCAAGATCGTGGGTCGGTCCCGGCGGTTGACCCTCAACTACCGGACGACCGCGCAGAACCTGCACCTGGCCATGAGCATCCTCGACGGCGCCGACTACCACGACCTGGAGGAAGGCGAGGAGTCCACCGCCGACTATCGCTCGGCGCGCAACGGGCCGAAGCCCGATCTGCGCCAATACGATTCGTCCGGCGATGAACTTCAGGCAGTGGCGGAACAGATCAAGGAGTGGCTGCAGCCGGACAACGATGCCGACCGCGACACCATCGCTGTTCTCACCCGCAGCCTCAACGACCGCAACCAGATGGTGCGCGGACTCGCCGAACGCGGGGTCGAGGCCCGGGCTCTGGACGACAACCCGCCGGTCCCCGGATACGTCCAGGTCATGACGATGCACCGATCGAAAGGGATGGAGTTCTCCCGAGTGGTCCTCGCCGGAATCGACGAAGCCCATGTGCCCGCACGGGCCGGCCTCCACGGTGTTCCGGAGGAGGAGCGCGGCGAAGCGGACCTGCGGGAGCGGTCGCTGCTGTATGTCGCGGCGAGCCGAGCTCGTGATCAAGTGGTGGTCACCTGGAGCGGGCGGCGGTCCGAGCTGCTGGGCCGGTACACGAAGTAGCTTCCGCCGAGCCGATCACACCGCTGCACCTGTCCCGCAGCAGCGTCTTCGACATCGCCTCAGCTTGGCCTCGTCCAACCCGGCGAAAGACCACCTCACTGTTCACCCGGCGGACCGGCGTCGCGACGGCCGCGAGGGCACCGGCTGGTAAGCGGAGGAGCGACTACCTCGCCACCTGGTTCGGGATGAGTGCAGCAGATGGCTTCACAGCGATGCCGGCGCACATATTCGTCATATTCGTCGACTTCGAGAACTTCGCGCAGATTTGTGCCGACCCTGCGATTCTCCTGACAAGAGGTAAAATCGCGATGATTTGAACGAATTAATTCAGGTCTTCGGAATTCCCGTTCGGGGAATCGGGCTATTCGAATCATCATGATTTCATCGGCGGCCGCAACGGGACTCACGCTCCCGCGGCCAGCCGAAGCGGTGGTGAGAGCAGCGGGCGCAGTGCGTCGGCTGCAATCTTCGCCGTCGTAGCCGGCAGACCTGGCCGAGTGCCCACGGACAGGCGCAACGGCTGCGCGGCGGGGAGGTCGGCGCGCGGAACGAGCCCTTCCGGCGTCTGTCCGAGCGTGGCGAGCAGTGCTACTCCCACCCCGGTCGCGACTGCCGCATGCACGCCGCCCAGCTGGGGCGCCTCGGCGCGGATCGATGCCGGGAGATCGACCCCGGACAGGGTTTCCAGCGCGCGGCTACGCAGTGCGCAGGGGCTGTCGAAGGCGACGATCGGCACGGGATCCGGCCGCGGCGGGAGCTGCCAGCCCGGAGCGGAGTACCAGGTCAGCTCGAGTTCTCCGACGTGGATCGCACTCGGATCGTCGCTGTTGAGCAGCAATGCCAGATCGATGCGCCGGCTCGCGAGACCGTCACGTAGAGCCAGACCGCGGTCGATTCGGAACCGGCACGAGAACTGCGGGGCCGCACCTTCGAGCGCGGCCGCGAGAGCCGGCAACAGCTGCGCGGCAGCGTGCTCGGTGGACCCGATCGTGAGGGTGCCCGCGGTCTCCGTGCCGAAGCTGCGCAGTGCGTCGTCGTGCAGGTCGAGGATGCGCCGAGCCAGGGAGAGGAGTTCGTCGCCGTCCGGGGTGAACCGCGAGCCGCGGCCGTGCCGCTGCACGAGTTGCCGGCCGACCGCATCCTCCAGTCGGCGCACATGCTGGCTGACCGCACCCTGACTCAAGTGCAGATGTGTCGCTGCCCGCTGGAAGCCGCCGCAATCCGCGATTGCGACGAAGCTCCGTAACGGAGCAATGTCGAGGTTCTTCTGCATGATTCTTACGATTATGCACCCTCTCATTAGGAATCATGATCGTTCTCATCACGAATGCTCGTTGGATAGGTCGTGCCGATTCCCGTAATTTCGATGAGGCGGGAAACAATGGGACGGAGCGGCGTGCGAAGCAGACGGCAGATTCATTTGGGCGCCATCCCCTATGGAACGGGTGGCCCGGGCAGCCACACCCTCTGGCTGGATCCGGACATCCCCGGCGACGCGAGCGTGAACATCGACTGGTTCACCGATATCGCGCGACGTGCGGAGAGCGGCCTGTTCGATCTGGTGTTCATCGTCGACAGCCAGTTCATCACGCCGTATTCGCCGCCGCACTACCTCAACCGCCTGGAGCCGTTGACGCTGCTGAGCGCGCTGGCGGTGCAGACCAGCCGGATCGGCCTGGTCGGCACGGCGACGACGAGCTTCAACAGCCCGTTCAATCTGACGCGAAGGTTCGGATCACTCGACCTCATATCGCGCGGCCGCGCCGGATGGAACGTCGTCACAACCGGCGATGCGGGCACCGCACGCAACTACGGGCTCGACGAGCACTACGACTACGACACGCGATACGGACGAGCGCAGGAGTACGTCGAACTCGCTCGGGCACTGTGGGATTCCTACGAAGACGACGCCTTCGTACGAGACCGGGAGACCGGGCGGTTCCTCGACCGCGCCAAGCAGCACCGGCTGGACCACGACGGCGCCTTCTTCCGGGTCCAGGGTCCGCTCAACCTGGTTCGCTCGCAGCAGGGGCACCCCGTGATCTTCCAGGCGGGCGACTCCGACCAGGGGCGCGACCTCGGGGCGCGCGTCGGCGAGGGCATCTTCACCCACGCCGCCGACATCCCCGCCGGACAGGCGTTCTACAACGACATCAAGACCAGGGCGACACAGCGGTTCGGCCGCGATCCCGACCAGGTGCTGATCCTGCCCGGCGTACAGGTCGTGGTAGGCGATACCGACGCGGAGGCGCGGGAGATCGAGGCCGCGAACCACGCGGCGGACCACACGTTCACCGCGGCGCTCGCGGAGTTCGGCCGGCCCTTCGGTTGGCACGATTTCACGAACTACGATCTCGACGCGCCGTTCCCCGCCGAGGCGCTCGAACACGGTGAACGCTCCTTTTACACCCAGGCCAAGGCGATCACCGAACGAGCCCAGCGCAATGGATGGACCCTGCGGCAGGCGGTGGAGGCCACCCGCGAGCGGCGTAAGAGCGAGTTCGTCGGCTCCCCGGCGACGGTCGCGGACAAGCTCATCGAATGGTGGGAGGCGCGCGCGTGCGACGGCTTCAACATCGCCGTCGACCACCCCGCCAACTTCCACCGGATCATCGACGAGGTGGTGCCGATCCTCCAGGAACGCGGCGTGTTCCGCACCGAGTACACATCGGAGACCCTCCGCGGGCACCTCGGCCTGCCGATTCCGCCGAACCGATACAGCGTGGATATCTGACCAGTCCGGATACCCCGCCGCCGCCCCGAGAAGGAACCAGTCCTCCCCATGTCTCTCAGCGTTCAGCGGACCGACCGTTCCGCCTCCATTACCGTCAGCCGACGGGCGATGCTCCGCCTCGGCCTCGGTGCCGGTGCTCTTTTCGCTCTCGGAGCCTGCAGTGATGCGGGTGCCGGCTCCGTCGGTGGCGGCGGTCCGGGTACGGTCTCGTGGGCCTGGCAGTTGCCGACCACCTGGGATCCCGTGACCTCCTCCGCAGGCTCCGATGTCACGATGCTCGCCCTCGCCTACGACGCCCTGACCGCGCTCGACAGCGACGGCAACGCGGTCGGCTGGCTCGCCGAGCGGTGGGTCTACGACCACGACGGCACCCGCGTCACATTCACACTCCGCCCGGGGCTGAAGTTCTCCGACGGGTCGCCACTGGACGCCGCGGCGGTGGCCAAGTCCATCGAGCGGGGGCGATCCGCGCCCGGCTCGCTCATCGCCCCGCAGATCGCCGACATGAAAACTGTTGTGGCACGTGGCGACCGGGATATCGTCATCGATCTGACCGGCACCAACTATCAGTACCCGCTGCTGCTCGCCGGGAAGACGGGCATGGTGGTGAACCCCGCGGTGTTCGAGAAGGACGCGCAGGCCCTCGCGACCCGGCCCGCCGGGTCGGGGCCGTTCACGCTCACCTCCTACGTCGACAACGACCACGGGGAACTGCGGAAGAACGAGCATTTCCACCTCGCGGATCAGATCGGGATCACGCGGTTCCTGCTCTACCCGGCGGCCGATCCGGCGACCGTCGTCGCATCGGTGGCGTCGGGGCAGTACGACGTGGCGCGGATTCCGGCCTCGGGCATCAAGGCGGCCCAGGCGAGCGGTCTCGAGGTGCAGGTGCTCGACTCGATGTATGTCGCCGTGCTCGACGTCAACACGTCGAAGCCGCCGTTCGACAACCCCGCGGTCGTCGAGGCGATGAAGTACGGCATCGACCGCGAGGCGATCAAGCAGATCGCCAACTTCGGCATCGGCGACGTCGACTACCAGCCGTTCCCCGAGGGATATGTCGGCTACAACGCGGCGCTGGGAGGTGCGTTCGCCTACGACCCCGCCCGGGCGCGGAAGGTCCTCGCGGATGCCGGGCTTTCCGGCGGAGTGCGCTCCACATTGTCGGCGGCGGCCCCGATCCCGGCGGCGGTGGAGCAGATCCAAGCCCAACTCGCGGAGATCGGGATCGAGCTCACCATCGACCCCGTGCCGCGATCCCAGTGGACCCAGATCGTCTACCTCAACCGCGCGAAAGCCCTCGGCTACGACGGTTTCGCCGGCCGGGAGTCGCCGGTGCAGGCGTTCCAGGTCCTGTTCAGCGCCACCGGGCTGATGAACCCGGCGCGATCCAGCGACCCGGAATTGACCGCGCAGCTGGCGAAAGTCGCCGCGACCCCCACCGACGACCCGTCCTACCCCGCGGCTCTGCAGGAGGCGACGCGCCTCGCGGTCACCCGTTTCCCCAACACCTTCCTGTACGAGGTACCGAGCATTCTCGTCCGGCGCAAATCGCTCGCGCCGCTGAAACAGAACCCGAGTCTGATCCGCTGGGAAGGGCTGCCCGCATGACGGAAGCGACTGCGGTACACAGTGCCTCGTCGGCCGCACCGTGGCGCACGTCCATCGGCCTGTCGGCGGCCCCGCTACGCAGCTCGGCGCGCCTGCTCCTCACCTCGGTCACCGTGCTCGTCCTCGCGTCGCTGATCACGTTCGCACTGGGTGCGTTCAGCGACAACAACCCCGCCGCCGTGGTGCTCGGCGAGACAGCGACGCCGGACGATATCGCGCGGCTCGACCACGAGTTCGGACTCGACCGGCCGCTCGTGGTGCAGTACCTCAGCTGGGTCTGGAACGCGCTGCACGGCGACCTCGGGCAGTCGTGGTTCACCACGGTTCCCGTCTCCCAATCGATTCGGCTCGCGTTCCCGGTGGATCTCTCGATCGCGCTCTACGCGCTGCTGCTCGCACTCCTGCTCGGCCTCGGCGCCGGTGTCACTGCCGCCCACCGCCCCGGCGGGGTGGTCGATCGGATCATCACCGTCATCTGCTCGGTGCTGGCCACGATGCCGCCCTTCGTCATCGGCATCGCGCTGATCGTGCTGCTGGCGGTGAAGGCCCGTATCTTCCCGGCCGGCGGCTACTCGCCGTATGCCGTCGACCTGCTGCAATGGCTGCGCTACGCCACGCTGCCCGCACTCGCTCTGGGGCTCGAGGTTGCGGCGAATATCGCGCGCCAACTGCGCACCACCCTGGTGACCGCGCAGGCGGAGAACTACGCCGTCGGCGCCCATATGCGCGGATACAGCCGGGGCCGCGTGCTTTTCGGCCATGTGCTGCGCAACGCCGTCGCACCGACGATCGCCGTCGTCACCAACGCGCTCCCGCTGATCATCGGCGGGGCCGTCATGACCGAGAAACTGTTCAACCTGCCCGGGGTCGCCCAGTTGGCGTTGCAATCCGCCCAGCGGGGGGACGTGCCCGTCGTGCTCGGCACGCTGCTGGTCACCTCCGCTGTCGTCCTGCTCGGCACCCTGGTGCTCGGCGCGCTGCAGATCCTGCTCGACCCGGCCGCACGCCGCGGCACCGCCTTACGGAGCACCGACAACCGACAATCGCGCAGCTGGTCCTCGGTGCGACCGGGTGCGGGTGTCCCGCAGAACACAGGAGTCCGACGATGACGACCCTGCGCAGACTCCGCTCGATCCCCAGTGCACAGGTCTGCCTGATGATCCTGGCCGTGGTGGTATTCCTCGCCGTCTTCGGGGAGGCGCTGGCCCCGTACGACGCGCTCCGCCAATCCCCGCAGATCCTGCAGGGCCCCAGCGCCGGCCACCTGCTGGGCACCGACTACGTAGGCCGCGACGTGCTCAGTCGCCTGATGGCCGGGACGCGGCTGTCGGTCGTCGGCGCGGTGGAGGTGGTCCTCGTCGGGTTGTGCCTGGGCGTGCCCGCCGGCCTCGCCTCGGTGTGGGCGGGACGGGCCGGCGAGTGGTTCGCGCTGCGCATGGCCGAGACGCTGACCGTGCTCCCCTTCACCGTCTTCACGATCGCCGTGGCCGCGACCCTCGGAAACGGCATGAACCAGGCCATGATCGCGGTCGGGATTCTCTCCGCCCCGACCTTCTTCCGTATCAGCCGCGCCGTCGCCCTCGGCCTGCGCACCACCCAGTACGTCGAGTCCGCCGAGCTGATGGGTGCGTCCACCTGGTGGATCCTGCGCACGCATATGTGGAGCAAGGTCCTCCCGAACGTCGCCGTGGCGGCAGCGCAGGCCACCGGCGCGGCACTCCTGGTCATCGCCTCGCTCGCCTTCCTCGGCATCGGCGTCACACCGCCGGCCCCGACCTGGGGCGGCATGCTGGCCTCCGACCTCGGATACCTGGAACTGCAGCCGTGGGCGCCGCTGTTCCCGGGCATACCGATGCTGCTCACCGTCGGCGCCCTCAACATTCTGGCCGACTGCCTCCGCGAGGCGGGCTCCGATACACCCCGAGCACGGCGCGGACTGTTCACGCGACTGCTCGCCCGCAACCCGTCGCGCCCGACCGCGACCGCCGCGGTGAATCCCGCATTCCCCCCTCAGGAGTTGCACCGTGTCACTGCCCGATGAACCGACCACCGGCACCGACCACCCGGTTCTCCGCGTCGCCGGCCTGAACGTCGATATCGCCGACGGCCGACGAGCCCTGCGCGACGTCTCCTTCGAAATCCGGCGGGGTGAAACCGTCGCACTGGTCGGCGAATCGGGGTCCGGCAAAACGCTGACCTGCCGCGCCGTCCTCGGGCTGCTCCCGCCCGCCGTCGCGATCGAGAGCGGCACCGTCACGCTGGGCTCGGACGGGTCCGCGGTCGAACTCACCGGCGCCCGCCCCGCCACCTGGCGGCGGCTGCGCGGTACCCGGCTCGCCGCCGTCTTCCAGGACCCCGGCTCGTACCTGAACCCCTCGCTCACCATCGGCTACCAGGTCGCCGAGCAGTTGCGCGTGCGTGGGGGCCTGGCCCGTCGTGCCGCGCGGGACCGCGGCCGAGAGCTCTTGCGCGAGGTGGGAATCCACGATGCGGAGCGGGTCGATCGGCTGTACCCGTTCCAGCTCTCGGGAGGCATGCTGCAGCGGGTCCTCATCGCCGTCGAGGTATTGCGCAATGCGCGCCACCCGTACACGCAGGCCCTGCTGCGCGTCGCGTCGCTGGGCGACTGGTCGCGGCGCACTCTGGAGACGATCGACGGGCAGCCACCGGCCGCGGGCGAGGAGATCACCGGTTGCCGCTTCGCCGCCCGATGCGCGCACTCCGCGCCCGGCTGCGCCGACGGTGTGATCCCGTTGCGTGAGGTCGGTCCGGGACATCACGCACGGTGCATCCGGGAGCGGGTGGCCGCATGAGTACCGCGACCGCCGCGCCGCTGCTCCGGATCACCGACCTGTCCGTCACCTATGCGGTGCCGCGCCGGGGCGTGGGTCTCGGCACCGGCGCGGCGTTGCGCGACGCGAGCCTGGAGGTGTACCCGGGCGAGATCGTCGGGATAATCGGCGAAACCGGCTCCGGCAAGACCACATTGGCCCGCGCGACCGTCGGACTGACGGCTCCGGCAGCCGGCACCATCGAGTTCGACGGCCAGGACTTGACCACTCTGCGCGGCCGCGACCTGCGCAATTTCCGGCGGCAGGGCCGGATCCAGCTGGTATTCCAGGACCCCCTTCGCTCGCTCGACCCCGACCTCACTGTCGCGCGCCTCGTCGCCGAACCGCTCGAGGTGGCGGGCGGCCTCGACTCCACCGCCCGCCACGAGCGGACCGACCGCGCGCTGCGCGAGGTCGGGCTGGATCCCGAGGCGGTGCGTGACCGCCGCCCGCGCGAGCTGTCGGGAGGGCAGCGGCAGCGGGTGTCCCTCGCGCGGGCCATCGTGACCGAACCCCAGCTGCTCATCTGCGACGAGCCGGTCAGTGCCCTCGACGTCTCCAACCGCAACCTGGTGCTGAACCTGCTCGACCGGTTGCGGCGCGACCTCGGCCTCGCCGTCGTGATCATCGCGCACGACCTCTCCTCGCTCGCCGGTATCGGCGACCGGGTGGCCGTGTTCTACCGGAGCCGGCTGGTCGAGCAGGGCCCCCTGCACGAAGTATTGACGCGACCAGCCCACCCGTACACGGCCCTGCTGGTCGCGTCCGCGCCGAGTGTCGGTGAACAGTCGTCGATCCGGCCCGCCGACGTCCGGATCGACCGCGATGCTGCCGGTTCGGCGGACCCCGACAGATGCGTGTTCGCCGACCGATGCCGGTTCGCGTTCGCCGACTGCGCCACCCAGCCACTGCTGCTCGAGGTGGGTGAGCGCTGGTCCGCCGCTTGCCATATCGCTGCCCGGTGGCCCGACAGGACACCTGATAGCACCCACACCCGGCCGGGCCCCACCGGCTCACTCACGAAGGGCGACCGATGAGCTACGACGATATCGAGATCCTGGGCATGATCGGCACTGCCGACGCCTCCGAGACGCGGGCGGGCGACGGCGCCGTGATCGACCCCGACTACACGATCCGGTTCGCCCGTGCCCACGAGGACGGCGGATTCGACCGAGTGCTGATCGGGTACGGCTCCGGCTGGCCCGAGGGCTCCCAGGTGGCGGCCGCCGTGGCCGCCCACACCGAACGACTCGGACTCCTCGTGGCACACCGGCCGGGGGTCGTGCACCCCACGCTGGCCGCGCGCATGTTCACGACCCTCGACCAGTTCTCCGGTGGCCGCGTGGCCCTCAACATCGTCACCGGAAGCACCGACGCGGAGCAGCGCCGCGAAGGGGACTACCTCCCGCACGACGAGCGGTACGCGCGTACCGACGAATACCTCCAGATCTTGCGCGCCGCATGGGATACCACCGGGCCCCGCGACTTCGCGGGCGACTACTACCGATTCGAGGGTTTCCACCCGCACGTCCATCCCTACCAGGACAGACATCTCGATCTCTTCTTCGGCGGCAGCTCCCCGGCGGCCTACACGGTCGGCGCCCGGCACGCCGACACCTATATGCTCTGGGGCGAGCCACTGCGCGAGACAGCCGAGCAGATCACCACCATCTCCGACCGCGCGGTGGCGGCGGGCCGCGACCGCCGGCCCCGGATCTCGGTGTCGTTCCGGCCGATCCTCGGGGCCACCGACGACGCCGCCTGGGAACGCGCCCACCGCATCCTGGGAACCCTCACCGCCGGTGTCGGCGCGGCACACACACTGCGCGCCAACCAACTCCACCCGCACGGCGTCGCACCGCAGAACGCGGGCTCGCAGCGGTTGCTGGCCGTCGCTGAGAAAGGCGAGCTGCACGACCGATGCCTGTGGACCCCCACCGCGAAGGCGGTGGGCGGTGGCGGCAACTCCACCGCGCTGGTGGGTTCGCCCGAGACCGTGGCGGCCGCTCTCCTCGACTACATCGAGATCGGGGTGGACACCGTTCTGATCCGTGGGTACGACCCGCTGCAAGACGCGATCGACTACGGCCGGGACCTGCTGCCGCTGGTGCGGCAGGAGTTGGCCCACCGTAAGGCGACCCGTCCCGACCGAGCGGCGGTGTAGCGAATGCGACCGTTACACGGTGTGCGCGTCGTGGAATTCGCCCACGTCGCGGCCGGCCCGTTCGCGGGGATGCTGCTCGCCGACCTCGGAGCCGACGTGGTCAAGGTGGAACCGCCCACGGGCGACCAGATGCGCGCGTGGCCACCCTTCGCGGACGACGGTGACGAGCGGTTCAGCCACAACTTCGCCTCGGTCAACCGCAACAAGCGGTCGGTCGTCGCGAACCTGCGCGACCCGGATGACCTGGCTCGGGTCCGCGAGCTGGTCGCCGCCGCCGATGTGCTGGTGGAGAACTACCGGCCGGGGGTTCTGGACCGTCTCGGCGTCGGCTACGACCAGGTACGGCATCCCGGGCTCGTGTACTGCTCGATCTCCGGCTACGGACTGACCAGCCCGTTCGTCGACCACGGGGCCTACGACGTGGTGATCCAGGGGATGTCGGGACTGATGAGCGTCACCGGCGACCCCGACGGCGGGCCGGTGAAGGCAGGGGTCCCGGTGGGTGATTTCACGGCCGGGCTGTACGCCGCCTACAGCATCGCCGCCGTACTCCCCCAGGCCCGCGCCGAGGGCCGGTCCATCCGGCTGGACTGCCCGATGCTCGACTGCCTGATCGGCGTCTCGGCGCTACAGACCAGCGAGTTCTGGGGCTCTGGGGAGGAACCGGCCCGGCTGGGGACCGCACATCCCCGCAACGCGCCGTACCAGGGGTTCACCGCGGCCGACCGTGACTTCACCGTCGCCGCCGGCAACGATCGGCTCTGGGCGGCGGTCGCCGAGGTGGTCGGGGCACCCGAGTTGGTCGACGACCCTCGATTCGTCACCCAGATGGACCGGGTCGCGCACCACGCCGAACTGGCGGCGATCCTGCAGGACCGATTCGTGAGCGAGAAAGCCGGCCATTGGATCACCGAACTACGCGCGCGGGGCGTGCCGGCCGGACCGGTCAACTCGTTCGGCGACATCCTGTCCGGTGAGCACGTGCACAGCACCGGATTGGTCGGTTCGCTCGACGTCCCGGTCGCCGGGCCCACCCCGACCGTCGTCTTCCCGGTGCGGATCGAGGGCCAGGACGCACGTCTCGACCGAGCGGCACCCCGCCTGGGCGGCGACGACGACGTCTTCGACGAGTGGTGCGGCGCGTGACCCTCGCCGTGCATCGCGGCGCCGACTGGAAGATCCGGCTCGATCGCCCGGAGGCGGCCAACGCGCTGTCTCCCGCGCTCGTCGACGCCCTGCACGATCTACTCGACGAGGCCGCGGCAATACGCCCGGAAGCCCTGGTGCTCGAAGGAAATCCACGGCACTTCGCCGCCGGCTTCGATCTGAGCGGGCTGTCCGGCGAATCGGACGCGTCCCTCGCCCATCGATTCCTGCGGATCGGGTTGTTACTCGAACGCCTGGCCACCGCGCCGTACCTGACGGTGGCCGTGGTCGAGGGCAGCGCGGTCGGGGCCGGCGCAGACCTGGTCGCCGCATGCGATCACCGGCTCGCCGGACCGGACGCCCGCTTCGCCTTCCCCGGCGCACGTTTCGGTGTGGTCCTCGGGACCTCCCGCCTGCGCAGCATCACCGATCCCTCGGTGTTCCTGGGCGGCGACACGGTCGCCGCCGCGGCCGCGGGAGGACTGGTGACCGGTGCACCCGGCGACCTCTCCGGAATCCTCGAAACCTGGGCGCGCGTCGATCCGACGGCTCGGCCCGCGCTGCTGGCCGCGGCGCGGCCGGTGCACGACGCCGACGCCGCGCTCGCCGCACTGACCCGATCCGTGACCACGCCCGGCCTGCACGACCGCCTGACCGCATACCGACGGCGCGCCCTATCGCACCGATCCCACAGTGAGGAGCTGGAATGACCCGACCCCCGATCGTCTCGGTGCAGACCGACGTACCCGAGTTGGCGGCGTTCGCCGACACCGTTACGCACCTGATCGGCGATATCACCGACGAGCGCGCGCTGACCGCCGCCATCCGCGACGAGCTCGCCGCCGTACTGGCCGCCGGATTCGACCTGCCGACGGACAAGACGCGACCCGATCCCGACCACTACGTCATGTACCCGCTGCACGTCGCACCGGGCGGGGCCTTCTCCATCGCCAGTGCGGTATGGAATGTCGGCCAGGGGACCCCGGTGCACGGCCATGAAACGTGGGGTGTCGTCGGGATCCACCGCGGTACCGAGATCGAGACCCGGTTCCGGAAGCCGTCGGCCGAGAACACACCCCTCGTCGAAGCGGGCACCTCGGAGTGGACGACCGGTCAGGTGACGGTGTGCTGCACCACCGATGACGACGTGCACCAGGTGCGCTGCGGCGGCGACGAACCGGTGGTCGGAATACATGTGTACGGCGCCGACATCGGGACCTTGCCACGGCGGTCCTACAACCCGGAAACCGGTGCGGTGCACTGGTTCACATCCGCATGGGCGGAAGGAGCGACCGAATGACCACGAGGCAGACACACACAGCCGCCGGCGCCTGGGACGAACCCGAGGGCGCCACGCCACGCGGCACCGTCGTACTGCTCCCCGGGCGCGGTGAGACCGCCGCGTCGTACGCACGTCTCGGCCGTCGGCTCTCCGCCGACGGGTACCGGGTGCGGTACGTGCGGGTGGAGCTCGGGGACGTCGCCGGTGCCCGCGCAGCCGTCGAAGAGCTGTTGGCGGACGAGTCCCTGCCCGCACCCCGGGTCCTGCTCGGCTCGGACAGCGGTGCCGCGCTCGCGGCGCAGCTGGTGCCGGAGCTGCCCGTGGAAGGTGCTGTGCTGGCGGCGATCGCACTCCCGTCCGCGCTACAGGGCTCGGCGACCGCCGCGGTGGGGGCCGATTGGGCGGACGAGGTCGACGCCCGCACCGCGTGCCCGGTGCACCGCGCGGTGATATCGGCGGACGAGGAATTCACCCGCGGCGCGATAGCCTCGCCGGTGTCGTGGGAGACGGGCAGTGTGGGGGCGCAGGACCGGCCGACGCTCGCACTACACGGCACCGACGACCGCGTCACGCCGCTCGCTCCAGCGCTCGAGGTGTACGCGCAGGCGTCGCGCACCGATGTCCGCCTCGTGCAGGGCGGCCGGCACGACGTGCTCAACGATGTCGCACATCGTTCCGTCGCGGCGACGATCGTGCTGTTCCTCGAATCACTGAAACTGGGACCCGATGTTCCGCCGATCGTGACCGGGCCGGCTCGAACCGCCGAGTTGTCGACGGCAGCGGTTTCGCGGTCCGGGTCAGCCGCCTTGTAGCGCGCCGCAGGAGCCGGAGCGGATGACTTCGTGAACTGTGTATGTCGACCGGTGCGGACGTATCGGTGCCATCCCGCTCCGTGCGGCCGACGCCCCGATCACTCCCCCACTTTCCCCTGATCGGTCTGCCGCCAATCGCCCGTACCATCCGGATTGCGGTGGTATTCCCACGCCGTGTAGTCGCCGTCGTTCTCCACCACGCTCAGCCGGTCGGCGTAGCCGTCGAGATCGGTATCGGTCCAGACACTCGTCGAATCGGGGCCGGTGGTGACGAAGGTGTCGAGGATGCCGTCGACGACGAGGTCCTGGGTCGGTGATTCCATTTCCACCGGCCCCATGCCGTCCAGCGACGAGGACGCCTCGAAACCCGGCATACCGATACCGGGGAACTCTCCTGATGTAGGCATGGATTCTCCTGAGCTCCACTGGTGACCGCGGGAATATTCCGGTCCATCTTCCCATCCCCGACGCTACAGCGCAGCCCCGTTCCCGGGCAGGAACGGGGCTGTTGGCGACTATGGGGCACAAACCCGAGGCACTGCCCTCGCGAACAGCGAATCCTACGGCTGGTCAACATAATTCAGGAGCGAAACCGTAGTCTACCGCTCTAGACTTCCCGCCATGATGAAGCATCTGATCACTGGGGCGATGATCGCGGCCTTCACCTTCGGCGCGGCCGGCATCGCGGCGGCCGATACAACCGTTGGCTACTACCCCTCACAAGGGGCATGTGTGGCGAACGGGGTGAACAAATTCGGTGGAGAAGGGCTGGGCAAGACCTGGTTCTGCCGTCAGTCCGGTGACCAGTTCGAACTGTTCACTCGCTGACCGGAACGAACGCCTCCGCCACCCGGGCGGAGGCGGAACCGGCACCGAAGGGCTCGGCGGTGATCGATGAGCACAGCCGCGGTCACATCGTTGAACAGCAGGTTGGTCAGCCGTCGGCCGGTGAGCCGCTCATAGCGTTCGATTGTCTCGTCACGTGACGGCGGCCCCGGTGCGATCGCCGTGGTTGTCCGAGGTCCGGTTCGGATACTCCACCGTCCCTGCCAGATGTATCAGGCGGTCAGACCGGCGCTGACCAGCCAGATGTGTTCGCAGGTCGAGGATGCCTTCTGCAAATTCTCGCGGGACTCCTGCGAGGCGTGATAGAAGGTGCGCTCGATCATCCAGCACAGGGCGTGTGCCATCGCCGACGCTTGTTCCGGTTCGGTGCCCGCCTGAATGCCGGCTCGTTCCAGGACAGCGGCGATGGCTGTGATGAACAAGTCAGCGGTACGGCTCCACAGCGCGCCGATCTCCGGCACGGTCAGGGACAGGTCGATCGCCGCGCGCATGACCAGGCCGTGCTCGTTCCACAGCTCGACCGTGCGCCGCATGGCTGCCGCGATGGCCTGGCGCGGCTCATCGGCCTGCGCGGTGACCCGGGACCGCTCCCACAGGTGCTCAACCGTCCGGGCCACGAGCGCCGTGACCACTTCCTGCTTGGAGCCGAAGTAGAAGTACAGGGCGCCGCGTGTGATACCGGCACCCGCGGCGATGTCGCCGACGGTCATGGCGTCGTAACCCTTCTGCGCCAGCAGAGCTTCGCAGGTGTCCAGAATGGCCCGCTCTCGGACATCGCCCTTGCGTTCGGCGCCGCGTCGGCTTCGCGCAGGCTGGTGGCCGGGCATCAGAGCTGAGCACCCTCGGCGAAGTCGGTTGTACGGGAGAGCGTCTCCCATGCGCGAATATCCTCGTCCACGGCCGTACGTGCGGCGGTGACCAGTCGCAGAGCGTCCGAGCCCAGGACAAGGTGGGCCGGCGGCTGGTCTACCGACGTGATGTGTACGACGGCGTCCCCGGCCTTGGCCGGGTCGCCGAGTTGGTTCCCGCTTGCCTGCTGCCTCGCTGCGCGGATGGGGGTGAACAGCTCGGCGTAGTCGTCGATGGACTGCGCGACGCGTGTCATGGACCGTCCGGCCCAGTCGGTGCGGAAGGAGCCGGGCTCGATCGCCGTCACGTGGATCCCGAACTGCGCGACCTCCTTGCCCAGCGCCTCGAGAATGCCTTCCAGCGCGAACTTGCTGCCGCAGTAGGCGGACATGCCGGGCACGGCCATGAGCCCACCCATGGAGGTGACGGCCATCAGGTGTCCGCGGCGGCGCCGGCGCATGTGGGGCAGTGCTGCCTGCAGGGTGGCCACTGTCCCGAGTACATTGACCTCGAATTGCCGCCGCACCTCGGCCAGCGACGTCTCCTCGAAGGTGCCCTCCAGGCCGTAGCCGGCGTTGGCGATGACGACATCCAGAGCTCCGACGCTCTGCTCTACCTCGGTGATCACATTCGAGACGGCATCGCCGTCCGTCACATCCAGGATGCGGCCGTGAGCGTGCCCGGGTTCGAGCTCTTCGAAGGCCCGCAGGTCCTTTTCCGAGCGGACCGTACCGACGACGGTGTGCCCGGCGGCCAGGGCCGCCCGGGCGAAGGCACGTCCAAGGCCCGTGCTGACGCCGGTGATGAGCCACTTCTGTTCCTGCATTGTTCCTCCAGCCAGGACCCGGAAGGAGCCTGGTCACTCCCTCGCCAATATTCTACACAGCGTCGATTTTTATCATCGCCATGCAGATTATCGTCTCCTTGCGCTCGCCGCAGTGCCGACACCGATCGATGCCGCGCGAGAACGGGTCGAGTTCCGGTACCGGCGCGGCGCGGGCGCCGGTGATCCAGTCGGCGAGGTCGCGGCCGCGATGTTCGGTGACGATGCGGGCGAACCTGCTCACCAGCTCCGCGAGCGCGGTCATGTCCGGGCAGGTCGCCGGCAACTCGGTGCGATGAGCGTGCCGCTGCCCGCCTCAGCCCGCTGGGGCGGGGCCCTGCGGGCCCAGGCGACAACAACACTGATCAAGCCGTACTGAACCCTGGGTACGTCACGGAGTTCGCCGGGCGAGCTCCGGCACCCAGCTTTTCGGAGCCCTCAACGGACCTGCCCCGACCGCGACAGAGTCGAGTCCCGCGCGCAATGCCTCCATATCTACACCGAACGCCGTTTCCGGGACGTCGACCGCGTCAGCGAACAGACTCAGTCCTCCGTCGACGGCCTCGATCTGCCCGGTGACGAAATGGCTCGCCGCGCCGGACCGGCGAACCGCGGCACCGATGTGCGGGCCGTTGTTCGCCGGGCTCCGGTTGCTCAGCAGGCCACGACTGCCTTGGTGTAATCAGTTCCGAATGCGGCAGTCGGTACCGACTCCGCACACCGGCTGCGGACGCTGATCGTGGAACGGTCGATCAAATAGATCGCCGGCTGATCCCGATCGATGATCTGCGACAGTCTCTGTTGCTTCTGCGCCGCATCCGCGCTCTGCGAGTTCACCATCAGCTCGGATGCGACCGCATCGAGTTCTGGATTGCAGTAACCCATGTAGTTCTGCAGGCCGGCGCAGCCCGCCGTCAGCCAGGCCGAGTAGCCGGCGTTCGCGAAGGCAGGAGTCTCGGCCTGTAACCACGCCTGCATCTTGTGCGCAAGGCCGTCCGACTTGAACTGCACCGCGGAAGGCACGTTGACGATTTCCACCTTCAGGCCCACGTCGGCGAGCTGCCGCTGGATGAGGACCGCGAGGTTGGCGGAGTACGGACCGGGCTGAGCGGCCGACACACTCAGGCGGAAGCCGAACCCTTCGGGGACGCCGGCCTTCTCCAACAGCTCACGGGCCTTCACCTTGTCGGTCTCGTAGTTCGATCCTGCCTGCGTCGCGAACGCCTGGGACAAGCCGGACTCGGACGGACGCGCGAAATCGCGGTAGACGGCCTGTGAGATGGCCGTACGGTCGAGAGCGAGTGAAATCGCTGCACGCACCTCTGGCTTGCCGAGCACGGGATCGCTGCCGTTCAATCCCAGCCAGTCTCGCGCGGGCGATTGACATTGGACCAGACCGACCCCGCTGGACGACTTCAGCTGGGCCAGCTGCGAGTAGTCGAGACCGTTGGTCTCGGACACTTGGGCCGACTGGATCAGCTGAATACGGGTCGACGAATCGGAGACCGTCTTCAGTACCACTGAATCGATATTGCCGCGTTCCCCTGCATAGTTGGGGTTCCGCGAGAACGTCAGCTGCTGAGAATCGAAGCCGGTGAGATCCCACGGCCCGAAATTGGCGGTGTGGTCAGTAAGGTACTTCGTTGCCCACGGATCGTCGGCGGTGGCATTCGCCTTCGCAGCGGTGCTGTCGAGAATCAGTGCGGAGTTGCCGGCGAGGACATATGGCGATATGGCACTGGGCTTCGTGAGATTGAAGGTGAGTTCGGTCGGGCTCTTCACCGTTACGGTGTTCACTCTGTCGAACCCTCCGACGTTGAAGAACAGCGTCTGTGCGCCTGTGTCGATTGCCTTGGCGCGATCCATTGTCCATACGACATCGGCCGCAGTGAGGACATTGCCCTGCGCACTTCTCACGCCAGGCTTCAGCGTGATATCGATCCCCATACCGTCGTCTGTCACGTGCCACCTGTCGACGAGGGGCGAGCCGGCCTCGATCCGGGTGGGAACATCGGACATGCACGACGTGGGCGTCGTTCCGTCCGTCGCCAGTTCGAGCAACCGCGAATGCATCACGTCACCGATGGTTTTCGCCGCCTCACTCGAGTAGGACGCGCGGTCCACACCCTGAAAATCCTGAGGGATGGCATAAACGAATGTCGCCGACTCCGGTGCATCGCCGGATCCCGAGGTGGAAGTACCACCACAAGCAGTCGCGAACAGGCCGATCGACATGGCTGACGATACCCACACGAGTGCGCTCCAGCGGCGTCTATTGATCTTCATGCATTCTCCCGAATTTCCAGCTTCGCGCGCTAACGGCGGACGACGCTGGGGCCACTGATACTGATCTGATTCTCTTCGACGACTCCGATCGCACGCTCGGTGATCTCGATCTGCTGCGCACCCGCCTGGGGGGCGCCGTGCGCCGAACAGATCATCGAAACCGGATGCCTTCGGGTGAGGTCCCGGAATCGGGATACTCCCCCGGCCGTGTCGTGGTACTTCATCCCCACAAAGGGCAGCGCAAATCGGAGTATTCCGAATTCCACCGCATCGGAAGGTGTTTCACTCGGCAATAGTCCGCAGACGTCAGGCGAATGCTCATGGTAGTAGCCGAGACCATCGGCGGAGAACAATGCCTTCGCTCCCGTGTCGTACCCCCACATCGTGCCGCTGAGGTCGAACCACACTGGCGCCAGTGTGATGAATTCGCGGTCGCCCAGATCGAGTCGGTGCCCTGCCGCTGATCGCTGCAATCTCGCGGTTTCGATCTCCGGAAAGTACAGGTGGTATTCGCGAGTGTCACCGACCACCGTCGCGTTCGGGTAGGCGCGCATCAACCGCCCCAGATTGCCCGCGTGCGGAATCTCCTGGTGTGTCGGGAACACATAGTCGAGTGTTCGACCGTCGAGGGCCTGCTCGAGCTGTTCATGAAACGAATTCCAGATGGAGAAGTGGCCGGTATCGACGAGGAGAGTCCGCTCCGATCCGATGATCAAATAGCACGAGAGATGCTCGTGCCGGACATCTTTGCCGGCACGTCCCGGCCACGCGCCGCTGTTGGAGCACGCTCCCAGCCAGTGGATTCCCGGTACCACCTCGCGCGGCAACAGGTTGGACACCGGATATGCCGTCATCGTCACAGGTTCTCCTCTGTCCGGGCAATGAGTGAGGTGAGCGCGTCCCGGGTACGGCGAAACATCTCGGCCACTACGTCGGCACCGCTGATCACGCAACCGTGGACCGGCGCGATCCGGTCCACTCGGTACGCTGCCACGACCGCGTCGTAGGCTGCGAGCACCTCGTCGCAGTGCGCTCCTGGAATCCAGTTGAAGCGTTGGGGTATTTCCCTGGCAATTTCAGCAGCAGGCGGCAAAAGTGCGATATCGCTGCAGACCACGGCGGCGTTTTCGTCGTCGGTATGCACCCAACCGAAGAAGTCACTGCTGAAGAGAGTGGCCGACGATTCCTCGTAGGCCCATTGCGTCAGAAACATCTGCTTGACCGGCGCATCGATCCAATGGAAATGCAGATCTTCACCGAACGTCGTCTCCATCCCGTTCAGAGCGGGCACGATTTCGCGACGGCCGAGGAACGAACTATCTTGCATCTCATCGACGTTCGGGTCGCTGATCCACTCGAGAATGCCGCCGCCGCCGCCGAAGAGCAGCGCGGTGTTCTCTGCGTGGGCAAGAACGGTTCCGAGATTCCCGATGCAGTCCGGCTCGTTGCGCGACGGGAAGACCGAGACGCGCAGCTGAGGCGCCAACTGCCGGAGAGCTTGTTCGACCTGTCGACGAGCTGATCGGACTCCGGTGTCGAGGAACACGGCGTCGCGTTCGGTGACCAACACGAAGCAATTCAGCGGCTCCCACGAATCCTGAGAGTCGGCCGTCCAGGTCAGGTTTCGCCGACGTACCGAGATGCCGACCCGGTAGAGAAGTCCCGCACTCAATGCGAATACCGCATCGTCCAGGGATGAGAAAGCCACGTACCGGCCCCTTCTGTCCAAGGGCTGGAGAACCAGCCCATCCGCCGCCGCCTCGTTGACACCCTCGCCGACCACGAATAGGCAGCTACGGCACTCGACCTCAGCGCAATTCCCACATTGTGCGAATGCGAAATTCACTACGTGGAGGAACGTTAGAGAGGCTAGGTGCTCCCGTCAAGACCGGAAGCCACTTTCGAAATTTTGTAGCGTGTCGGTTACATGCCGATGCGGCGAGGCCCCGTAGCACCCCCACCTGGGCCATCGTGTGAGCTGCCCACGGAAGCTCCACTCACACACCAGCAACGCACGGAGCGACCGACATCAGGAGCTCTGCCCAGACGGGCACTACTCGGTCAGCTCTTCGGCCGCACCCGCACCGCTCTCGCAGTGAGGCCGCGTGCCACATGGTTCCGGCCACAGAGCGAACGCAGACACAACGAAGAGCCCCGTTCGCTACATCCCGATCAGGTCCGGGACGCAGTCAGCACGCTCAACCACGACGCTGATCGTCAGGTGACCCGAGAAGTCGGCGTCCGGACCTCACCGGCCGTCGTGAATCCCGCCCGGTCCGAGACCCGGATCCGGCGACGGCCTCATCCTCGATCGAACGCAGTGTTCCAGCCGACGCTCCGCTCACACGGGCCGTCGAGCAATCCTGGTGAACTCAATCGCTCGACGCCCAGTGCCGGTCCACCTCGACAGAAATCTCCTTCGCCGCTTGCCGAATCAGCTCGATCATCCGATCGCGGCACGCCTGATCCGAACGGAAAATGGGAGCGGCGGTGCCGACCGAGGCGATGACCGCACCTTGGGACGTGATCGCCGCCGCGCAACCCCAGATTCCCTCGTCGACCTCCTCGAAGCTCTCGGTCCAGCCCACCGCATGGGCATGATCGAGCACCTCGTCGGTAAGCATCGCGGTACGGGCCGCCGACAGGGTCGCAAGTACCGGTTCCAGGTAGCGCGCACGTTCGGAGGTGGACATCGACGCCAGCAATATGCGCGCGAGCGAGCCCGCGTGCAGCGACATCGCCTGACCGCGGTCGAACTGGAGGCGAACCGGGCGCCGGGACTCGACACGGTCGACGCAATATGCCGACGCGCCCCCACGCCGGGCGACGAGCACCGTTTCGTCGATCTCGTCGCGCACTCGGGTCATCACCGGCAGGGCGATCTCCGCGAGCGGCGCCTGGGCAGCCTCACAGGCCCCGGCCAGGCTCAATACGCGGTCGGTTACGCGATACGCGTTCTGGGACGCATTGTCGAGCAATCCCACTTCGCGGAGCAGGGCAACGTATCGATAAGTCGACGTCACCGAGAGATCCAGTTCGGAGGCCAGCTCGGTGACCGTCCAGGTCGGGCGCTCTTCAGTGAAGCACAGTAAGGCGGACAACAGCTTTCGACTGCTGCCGGCACCACTCACCTTGTTCTGCGGGCTGGGTGCTGCCATGCGGCGACTTCCTCTCCTCCGTAATCGTGTCGACTGCAGAAACACGAGAAGGCTCGATGAAACACCGCTCCCCCGATCCCACAATATGCAAGAGCCTACCCATACCGCGGCGCAATCTCCGCCCTCCGGTGGCCCACAACCGCCGACTCATCGCTCACATGATAGAAATAGTTCGACCATATCATGGGAATGGGCGCTCTTGACTGTCGCGGACGTCCCCCTCTCGGCATCCGATGGTCCGCCCCAGCCCATTTCTTCTCCGGCCGCGATGTCGCCGCGGCTGCGCGTAAGCGGTCCGGAGACGCCGCGGTCAACCACAGCACTCCCCCACCACGCCAGTTCGACCTCACCACCGCACCGGCCTTGTACCGATTCATCAACTGCAAAATCTCGTGGGAATCGGCTCATCCGAAGGCCGTGAACCCCATAGCACCCGCCAGCAGGCACCGCTGTCTCCAGCCGGTTGCCGGGAGCAGTTGGCACAGCAGTCGGCTTCGTACTCGACTGCTGGCGAGCAACGTCGTCGAGATTTCGCCGGAACTTGCGTTCCGGTGCTGGACGGGATGGTCTCCGGACCCGGGTCGCCGCTGAGGGGCCACTGGATACGATGTCGAGTGGTCGGTTGACATGCGCGAGTGCGGCGCCTGATACCTCTGGGAACCGGGGTCCGTCGGGACTCCGGTTCCCAGCAGGCCTGCTCAGTTGGTGGTGGGAATATCGACGTAGGTATCGGCGCCATGGTGGACGGTGATGATCCCCGCCGGGGCGTCGGAGGCGATCTTGGGTGCATCGCCGCCACTGAGCGTTATCCGAAGCTTTTCACCTGCTTCGAACTTCCAGTGGGTGTTGCCGAGGTCGATCCTGTACTGGACCGGCTTCCCGACCGGGACCGCGACGGTATGGTCGAGTCCTTCGCGCAGTTGGGCACGCAGGTATCCGGCCTCGATCGGCAGGACCTTGCCGTCGGGGGTGACGACCTCGAGTTTGCTGACGAAGTAGGTGTCAGCGGCCGTGGAGGACGCCCGCAGATTCAAGGTGACGGGACCTTCGACAGAGGTCTCCTTTTCGAAAGCCGGCAGGGTGAATGTGGTGCGCGGATCGACGGTTCCGTAGCGTCCGTGCTGGTTCGGCGGTAGCGACATCTCGGAGGCGGCCTGATTCTGGGACGGGTCGGTCGGCAGGGTGCCCGTGGCATCGACGGAGGGCCCGTCGTTGGGGTTCACCGAGTAACGGCTCTCCCCTGTGGTCGGTGCGGCGGTGGTCAGTGTTCCGTCCGCTGCCGGGAACAGGCGACGGGTCTGTGCGGCGACCGGGGGCCACTGGTCGAATTGTTCCCACTGCCCTACCGCGGCGTCGGAGGTGGATTCGTAGCTGAGCACATGCGAGGGTGGGAGCGCGGCCTCGGGACGGTCCAGGAGCCATCGGTCGAACCATTGCAGGACGGCACCGGTCGGGAGGGCGGCGTTCTCGGTACCCGCGACGCCCGGGATGGCGAAACCGACATTGTGCGTCCACGGTCCGGTGAGCAGCCAGGTCTGGTCGGGCCGTTGCGCGAAGGCGTCGAAGCTGCCTTCTTTGAAGATGTCGAAATATCCGCCGATGTGCAGGGTCGGCACTTGGACGTCACGGAGTTTATTGGTGGTCACGACCTGCTGCCAGTATTGGTCGAACAGCGGATTGTCCTGGAAGCTGGCCGCGGTACCGGCGTGGGCCTGCAAGTCGACGTCGGGGGCTTCGTTGGCCCACCACGACATGTTTCGCCTGGAGGGCACGCCGCCCGGGTAGATCCATTCCGAGTAGATATCCGTGGGCGAGACCATCGGGACGATCGTCGTGAGATGCGGGGGCCGCAGTGCTGCTGCGCGATAGGCGGTGATCGAGCCGTAGCTCGCGCCCATCTGAGCGATCTTGCCGTTGGAGGTGGGCTGGGCGGCCAGCCACTCGATCACGTCGTAGTTGTCCAGGGCCTCCTGGGGCTGGAACCAGCTCGGGTACTGCCCTGGTGAGTCTCCGGATCCGCGGACATCACAGACCAGCACGTCGTAGCCCCGCTCGGCGAAGTACCCGTCGGGCATCGGCGAAGCGGCGTCCTTGTTGTAGGGCGTGAACTCCAGGAGCATCCCCGGGTGTTTGCCGGGGTCGGGTTTTCCATCCTCGCCCGGCTGGGATCGCCTGCAGTTGAGGGCGGTACCGTCGCGGGTCGGTACCGCGACCACCGATTCGATGATTTCGAATTCGGCGGGCCGGTCGTAACTCAGCCAGTCACGCACGGCCTGGGGGGCCGGTGCGTCGACAGCTCGAACGGCCGGCTGTCCCGGTTGCGGGGAATCGGCTGTGGGTCCGCCGCCGTCGGACGAACACGCCGAGAGCGCCAGCGACAATGCGGTGATCGTCGCGCCGACTGTGTACAAAGCTCTTCTTCGAGCCATTTTCATTCCTTCTCAGGGTTGCTCGGATATCCGGACCTCGAACCGACCGTGTCTTCTGGCAGACGATCTGGGTGAGGTGCGGAGTACCGTTCGGTGCGAGGGCGACGCGTGGAAACAGTTTTCGATTCCATCTAGCGAATCGATGACCCGATACCCAGCCCTCCATCCACGTCGAGCACAACTCCGCTGACATATCCGGCGGCCGGTGAACACAGGTACGCCGCGGCCTCGGCGATATCGCGCGGATGCCCGGTCTTGCGTTGGGGCACTTTGGCGATCAGCTTCTCGCGGGCCGCGGTATTCATCGAAGCCAGCATCGGGGTTTCGATGAGGCCGGGCGCGATGGCGTTGGCGGTGATCCCCTGGCGAGCGGTCTCCAGGGCGAGCGTGCGGGTGAGCCCGACGATGCCCGCCTTGGCTGCGACATAGTTCGCCTGCCCGAAGTTGCCGCGCCAGCTCATCGACGAGAACGACACGATCCGCCCATATCCGCGTGATCGCATATGCGGTAGCACCGCTCGTGCGCAGAAGAAGGAGCCCGACAGGGAAACATCCAGTACCGCGTGCCAATCGGCGTCGTCGATATCCTCGATCCGATTGTCGCGGATAATGCCGGCGTTGTTGACAAGGACATCGACTCGGCCCTGCGTGTGGGCGACGTCCTCGACCCAGGCGGTGACATCGCTCGATGAGGTGACGTCCACGACATGGTTCAGGCAGGTGCCCCCGAAATCCTTCTCCAGGCGATCCGCGAGATCCCGGGCGGCATCCTCATTGACATCGGCGATGGCGACAATCGCGCCTTCGGCTGCGAATCGCTCGGCCATGCCGGCGCCCAACCCCTGGGCACCGCCGGTCACGAGCACTACTTGATCGGTGTAGCGGTTCATCATGCTCCTGTCATATGACGGTTCGCGGGTCGGGTTTCGGATTCGGTTGTTCGACGACGCAGGAATTCGGTCAGCGACGCGGGTATATCGTTGGCATTCCAGTGGCCTTCGAAGTCAGCGAGCTCTCGCGCCAAGCCTTCTTCCTCGTTCATGGTGGTCAGGCTGTGCAGCAAGTCTTTGAACGCCGACTGGGCCGGGCCGCTGCTCGCTGCAAGTTCCAGCGCGACCGCTTCGGCCGTAGTCAGCAACTCCGCGCCGGGAACCACGGCATGGAGCCATCCGGTAGCAGTGAGCCGCTGCGCCGGCACCAGCCGACCGGTCAGTGCGAGCCACCGCGCCATGGAATCGCCCACTTTGCGCGACATCCGCACGCTGGACCCGGCCGCCGGCAGCAGGTTGTTGCGAATGTGACCATCGCCGATGAGCGTCGAATCGCTCGCGACGACAACGTCGCACGCCAGTGCGAGTTCCAGCCCACCCGCGACCGCGTGGCCGTGCAGCGCAGCCACCACCGGCAGCCGGCTGCGTTCCAGGCGGGTCACCACCGCCGAGACCTTCCGCAAGAACGGCGTCGGCCCGCCGGGAACCTCGCTCAGACTCAGGAAGTACTGCAGATCGGCTCCGGCGCAGAAGCTCTTGCCCGCGCCGTTGAGAATCAGACACCGAGTGTGCGGGTCTTTTTCGGCATCGGTCAGTGCGCTGTCGAGTGCCTCGATCATTGCCGGGTCCAGGGCGTTACGTCGGTCGGGGCGGTTGAGGGTGAGAGTCCGGACCGGCCCGGATCGGGCGACCACTACCGGCGCGTTCCGACTCACCGATTACCCGCGCTCAGGTCAGCGCTCTCGCGACGCCGGCGCCGGAGTTGGGCTCGCTGGATCTTGCCGCTGGGTGTTTTCGGAAGGGTCTCGACGAAGTGGATCCGGCGTGGATAGGCGTGGGCCGCGTAGTTGTCTTTGACCCACTTCTGCAACTCGCCGATCAACTCGCCGGATTCCGGCGTTCCGGGCGCGAGGACGACGAATGCCTCGACGACCTCGCCTCGCACGTCATCGGGGCCGGCCACCACCGCGCATTCCTTGACCGAGCTGTGTTGCAGCAGAGTCGATTCTATATCGAAGGGGCCGATGCGGTAGCCGGCCATAATGATGACATCGTCGTCGCGAGCCGAGAACCGGACGATTGCGTCGGTGTCGATGGAGGCGATGTCGCCCGTCAGGAAGTACGCGCCTTCGGCTCGGAATCGGTCGCTGCCGACCCCGCCGACATAGCCGTGAAAGGTCATGAACGGGCTGTCGGCGACTACCGCCGCGAGTCGCCCGGGTTGCCCCGGCGCGGCCGGGACGTCGTCGCTCTCGTGCAGGACGGTGATCCGCCAGCCCGGCAGCGCGACTCCCATCGCGCCGGCGAGCACCGGACGCTCGAGCTGCGGGTGATGGGGGAAACCGATCGGCATGCCCAGCTCGGTCTGGCCGTAGTGGTCGTGGACCTCCAGCCCGAGCGCGGTACGGGCCCATTCGTTGACTTCGGGCGTCAACGGCTCCCCTGCGCTGGACAACCGGCGCACCACAAGACCTTCAGGAATCGGGGCGTCCGACGCGCGCAGACCGCGATACACCGTCGGAGCGGCCGCAAAGTCGGTGACCGCCAGGTCTTCGAGCACCTTCCATGTCGTCAGGGCCGAGAAGCCCCCGCGCAGCAGGATCGTCGGTACGCCGGCCGCCAGCGGAGCCACGATCGCGGTGTAGAGCCCATAGGCCCAGCCCGGATCGGCTCCACACCAGAAAACACTGTCCGAACCCGCCCCCAGACCGAACTCCAGATAGCCCTGCCAGCCGGCGGCATACCGGACAGGGTGCACAACCCCCTTCGGCTTTCCGGTGGTACCGGAGGTGAACATATGCACCAGCGCACCATCGCCACCCACGGCCACCGATGCGACTTCGGCAGGATCGGCCGCGGCGAGCCGCGCACTCAGGCCGTCCGATGCCCCGGCGTCGGCGACAATGATCGTCCAGTCTCCTTCGGGCACCTTCGCTCTCTGCTCCGCATCGGCCACGACCAGGACCGCACCGGCATCGGCGAGCCTGGACCCGATCGCGTCCTCCGCGAAGGCGGTGAACAACGGGACATACACCGCGCCGACGCGCCAGACGCCCAGCACGACCGCCACCAGGTCCACGCTCTTGCCCATCACGGTCGCGACGCGATCCCCGCGCCGCACACCTGCCCCGGCCAGGACAGCCGCGGCCCGCCGCGACGCCTCCGCCAGGTCACCATAGGTGTACTCGGAGACTGCCGACTGTTCATCGATAACGGTCAGCGCCTTTGCCGTTGCCGGATGCCGGTCGCACAACAACCAGGCGACATCGGCGCTCGGTTCCCCGAACTGTTCGAGTATCTCCGCGACACGTGAGTCGACATATGCACTCATCGCCACTCCAATGTGGGTACGTAATCTGTGTCCATAGTACCCACTACAGTACCCAAAGCGGATCGGCCTGGGAAGACAGCCGACTCGAAGCTGCATGGGGACCGGATGTGGAACACTCGATCCATGCCTCGGACCAGTTCCGCGCCCCACCCCACGGTGAAGACTCCCCGGAAACGCCGGGTCGACGCTGCGCGCCGTGACGACCTCCTCGTTCGAATCCAGGAGATCTTTCTCAGCGAAGGCTTCACCACTGTCACGATCGGCGAGCTCACCGAGCGACTGCACTGCTCCAAAGCCACCCTCTACAGTGTTGCGGCGACGAAGGAACAACTCGTCGTACTGGCGACCAAACAGTTCTTCGGAGAGTCGGCCGACCGCATCGAAGCCGAGGTGGCCGCGGAAACGGATCCCAAGACCAAGATCGTCACCTACCTCGGCGGTGTGGCCGAGGCCATGCGCCGCAACTCGAAGGCCTTCTACGAAGACATGGCGGCCTTCGCCCCCACTGCCGAAATCTATGCGCGCAACACCGCACGGGCCGCCCAACGTGTACGCGAACTGATCGACGACGGCATCGAAGCGGGCCAGTTCCGGGCCACAGACGGCACATTCGCCTCCCAACTCGTCGCCCTCGCGATCGAAGGCGTCCAGTCGGGAATCCTGCTCGAACGCACCAACATGTCGGCCGCCGACGCGTTCAACGAACTCGCCACGCTCCTACTGAACGGGCTCCTCCTCAGCCCCGAGGCGCTACCGGCGGGGACGCCACCAGCGGATCCGCGCAGCAGCCGGCGAAAATGAGCTGACGAGACACCGGCCCCTCTCCGTACCGAGCCGCGGCGATCATCGATACCTCACAGCATCCGCCGGTAGCGACGCCGGCAACCCGGCGCTCACGGAATCACGACAGTCATACGGTCGATCGACTCCCGCCGGCGCATCGCCGAAGCTCGTGCCGCGCCCGCTCGGTTTCGCCGACTTCGCGAGCCGACGATTGTCAGCCAAGTCGCTCGGCAAGCCGGGTCAGCAATGGCCGCTGGCCGGTGGTCAGCTTGTCGTGCGCGGTGCTCAGATCGAACCATTCGACCCGATCGAGCTCAGGGAAAGCCCGGTACTCGCCCGACCGCGGCGGCCATTCCATCTCGAACGTCCCCGGCACCACCCGAGCCGGATCGAGCTCACCCTCGACCGCCCACACCGTGACCTGCTTCTTGCTCCGCCCGCTGCCGTACTGCACGTCACCCAGCGCGATCCACTCCCCGGCGGGCACCGGCACTCCCAACTCCTCGTCGAATTCACGGCCCGCGGCGACGCGGGCCTCCTCGATCGCCGGCTCGTACTCACCCTTGGGGATCGACCACGCCCCCGAATCCTTACGCGCCCACAGCGGCCCACCCATATGCCCCAGCAGCACTTGCACCTCCGGCTCACAACGAAAAAGCAGAACTCCGGCGCTGTACTTCATGGCATGCAGTATGCCGGAATACATCCCCCGATCAGTGCGAGGCCACGGGCCGTTTCAGCGCCGCGAGCAGTTTCGCGCGGTCCTCGGGCGAACCGGTCCACTTCTCGTCGTCCTCGACCATATCGACCAGGGCGCGGAACACCGCGTCGAGCAACCCCGGGAACCGGGCCTGCAGATCCGCGTAGCGCAGGCGCATCACCCTGGTGCGTCCGGTGACCGTCGTCCGGGTGACACCCGCTTCGCGCAGGACCCGGTAGTGATGCGAGAGCGTGGACTTGTGCAATTCGATGTGCTGGCTGAGTTCGCCGCAGTTCTCGCCCTCGTCGGCGGCCAGGCAGGCCACCAGTTGTAGCCGGATCGGGTCGGACAGCGCGTGCATGACCGCCGCCAGTTCGAGGTCGGCGGTATCCGGATGCGACAACTCGGCGAGCACGAACGCGCCTCCCTCCAACACTTGACAGTTTGACAATCATACAACAATTATTGTTTGAGATTCTTCAAACAATCAGGAGGCTGCATGTCCGGCGAAACAGGCACACCCGTCGCGGTCCTGGGGCTGGGTGCCATGGGTTCGGCGATCGCGAATACCTTCCTGGCCGCGGGGCATCCGACGATCGTGTGGAACCGCACCGGGACGAAGGCCGATGCGCTGGTCGAACTCGGTGCCACCCGGGCGCGGTCGGCGGCCGCGGCCATCGCGCACGCTCCCCGCGTCGTCGTCTCGCTGCTCGACGACGACGCGGTGGGCGCGGCCTTGCGCGACGCGGGTCCCCGGCTGCGCGGGCGGGTGCTGGTGAACCTCACCTCCTCGACTCCCGAGCAGTCGAGAAGGCGCGCCGAGTGGGCCGGACGCCACGGCGCCGAGTACGTGGACGGCGCCGTCATGGCGGTGCCGCAGGGCATCGGCACACCGAGCGCCCTGCTGCTGTACTCGGGTTCCGAAAGCGGTTACCGCGCAGCGGAACCGGCACTGAGCACGCTCGCCGAAAACGGCACCTACCTGGGCGCGGACCCTGGGCGCGCGGCCGCGTTCGACGCTTCGCTGGTGTCGGTGTTCTGGCTCTCCTACTTCGGAGTGGCCCTGGGCATCGCACTCGCCGAGGCCGAAGGGATCCAAGGCAGCGAACTCGTCCCGTTCACACCCGCCGTGGTCTCGCTGCTACCCGAGATGGCGGCGCAAACTGCCGCACAGGTCGAAGCCGGGCACTACCCCGGCGACGACACATCCATTTCCTCGGCCTACACCGCGTTCACCACACTCCGCGAGGTGATCGCGCGCCACGGCATCGACACCGGCATACTCGACGCCACGGGCCAGGTCTTCCAGCGCGCGCTGGCGGCGGGCCACGGGGCCGAGGGGCTCGCCCGTCTCGTCCCGGTACTCGCCGGGGACCGCTGAAGGTTCTTATCGACCTCGACGCCGAACGATTCCCGGAAACCGGTTACCCCGCCCCTGCCCGTGATGACCGCGACACGTAGCTCAGGGTCGTCGGCGAAATCGCGCCATATGTCACTCATTTCGCCGTGGCGGCGCGTGAGCGTGCGGGCTGGGCAGCCCTCGGGCTCGGCGATCGCGATGAGCAGGATCCCGTCGTCTCGTCGCTCGAGGGTCAGCGTGCGGTATTCACCCCAGTCGATCGCGGGCGCAGGTCGTCGACGGGCATGGCATTCTCGCCAAGGGTTGATGTCGTCGCGTACAGCCAGGTCAGCTGTGGCTGCGCTCGGGCGAGCCGTGTCATCGCTATTGTGAACGACACGGGAACCATTCAATCGCGACTGGACCGACGTGGCCAAGGCGACTCGCGAATCGGAGAGAACGGCGTCGGATCATGGCAGAGGACCTGACCGTGACACGGGTGCTGGTGATACCCGCGTCCGAATTACGTGAGCGGTTCTCACGGTCGTCCGGTCCGGGAGGGCAGCACGTCAACACCACCGACAGCCGGGTCGAACTGTCGTTCGACCTCGCCAACTCGCCTTCGGTGCCGGAGTGGCTGCGCACCCGGATGCTCGACCGCCTGGCCACCCGCCTGGTCAACGGGGTTCTCACGATCGCCGCATCGGAGCAACGCGCACAGCTGCAGAACCGCGCCGCCGCCCGCGAACGCCTGGCGTCGTTACTACGTGACGCCGCTGCCGCCCCGCCACCCGTTCGCCGCGCCACCAAGCCTTCGCGCGGAGCAAAGGAACGTCGCATCGCCGCGAAGAAGCGGCGCGGTGTCACCAAACGCAACCGCCGCGCCTCCCCCGACGACTAACAGGGCGTCTCACGTGGGTGCAATCCGTTCTCCCCCGCCCACAGCGCCGACATCAACGTCTTCGGCACGATCGAGGTCGACGCCGAACTCGTCCGGATTCCCATCGAGCAACCACCGCAGTAAGGAGCCTCCTTTGCGGCATGCTTTTGTGCTGAGAAGCATCTCGGTGCCCGCTGAGTCGCGCCGGCCGATCGCCGAGGCGCGGCGCAGCGGCGGGGTGCTGGATGACCCTGGAGGCACCGGCGAGTACGAGATCCTGTGCAGGCTCGGATGAGTAGTCAAATCAATTGAGTCACAGGCATCTCCATGCATGACCTCTTCCAGGAATGGGAGGACTCGCCCCTTGACTCATGACCATGAACACACCAAACTTTGCTTACTCCAGCGCTTCTGGATACATGTCGGCCGACACTGTAAGAATTGATCCGCCGCAGCGTCGCTCCGACGCCGCGGCGGCAACTATCCGACCGCGCGCGTACGGTGGCGCCCGAACAGCTCACTGCTCGCACGGAACGACCACACAGCACCTGAAGTCATGTATTACGTTACGGCCGTTCAGCTTTGGAGGCACCAGCGATGACGATCCGGATCGAGCAGCAGGCGAGCCCCTCTCGAGTCACAGACTTCTCCGGTCGGTCGTGATGACCACTTCCGGGCACATCGCGCGAGAGAACTGGGCAGATGACTTCTTCGACGAAGGCTTCCGCGAAACATTCACCATCCTGGGTAGATACGATGACACCGATAGCGAGATCGAGGCGATTGTCACCCTGCTCGGATTGCCCCTCGGAGCGCGAATACTCGATGTCCCCTGCGGCTTCGGCCGTCACGCCGGACCGCTCAGTCGGCGCGGCTATCAGATAGTCGGCATAGACAACTCGCCGAAGCAACTCGACGACGCCCGCCGTCGTTATCCCGATTGCACCTTCGTCCTAACAGATATGCGAACGCCACCCGCAGGTCCATATGACGCAATTCTGAATCTGTTCACCAGCTTCGGCTTCCTCGACACCCGCGAGGACGACCTTGCCGCCCTCGCGGCCTGGGCCGACGTTCTCGTGCCCGGGGGCAAGCTCGTCATGGAAATCGATACCCTCGAAGGCTTCGAGCATCGTGTACGCAACGGCAGCGAATTGATCAGTACGCAGCGCGTTCAACGGTCCGATCTCGTTGGTCACGCGCGATTTGATTGGACCACCCAGGAAATAACCCAACACTGGAAGCGCCCCGGATGGTCCCGACAGGGTCGGCTCCACATGTATTCCTGCCCACAACTCGAGACAGCAATCTACAAAGCCGGATTCGGCCACGTGGCATTCGCGGGCGACTTTCATGGCCGGCCGGTGGACCTGGACAGCAGGACCGTCATTGTCGCAACCAAGTAGCGCGACACCTTTCACAAGACGGACTGATTGTGATGTTCAGGGAGGTTGTACCAGACGACCCCGTCGGCAGGGGGAGCGTCGGACTGCCGGCGGATCCGACCCCGGCGAGGGTGATTCTCGGTCGGAGTGATCGACAGTGCGGCCGTATCCCGCACGCCTCCAATACTTTTCGCGCCACATCGCTATTTCGAAGTGAATCGAGGACGTTTTCCGATGACGGACAATGAACGATCGTTGATCGAACGCGCGCAGCGTGTGGCCGAAGAGGTGCTGTATCCGGACGCGGCGGCGGTCGATCTGGACGGCGTGGTGCCCACCCGGCACTGGGAAGCACTGGCCGCGGAAGGGCTCTACGGCGCCGCGGTGGCCGGGCTCGAGCCGTCCGACCTTTCGCGGATCATCGAAGTGCTCGCCGGAGGCTGCCTGTCGACGACGTTCATCTGGATGCAGCATCACTCAGCGGTGCGCAGTCTGGCGGACACCGCGAACTCGGATCTGCGCGAGTGCTTCTTCGCCGACCTGGTGAGCGGCCGCAAACGTGCGGGCGCGGCATTCGCGGGCGCGGTCGCGCAACCGGCGAAACTGTGGGCGACTCGGATCGACGGCGGCTATCTGCTGACCGGTGATGCGCTGTTCGCCAGCGGATGGGGAGTCGTGGACCTGCTACACGTGGCGGCGCGGGAGAAAACCGAGGGCGCTGCGGACACGGTGGTCACGGGCCTGATCGAAGCCACCGCCGCCGAGACTCTGTCGGCCACTCCGGTCGGTCTGGTCGCGGGCCAGGCCACCGCGACGGCACGGCTGCGGTTCGACAAACACCTGTTACCCGACGACCGGGTGAGCGGCGTGACGGCCCTCAGCGATTTCTACACCGCCCAGACCATCGGCTCGCGACTCAACGGTGCGGTGGCTTGTGGAATAGCCGAGCGGGCGATCGACCTGCTCGAACAGACCTCCGCGGGTCCCGCATCGCTGCTGCGCGAGCAATGGCACAGCGTGCATGCCGGATTGGACAACGCCGTGCCCGACCCGGACGTGCTGCAGAAGGCACGAGCGGTCGCGCTGCGGTCCGCGGCGGCATTGGTCGCGGCGAGCGGATCGGCGGCGCTCCAGACCGGGCATCCCGCGCAACGGCTGATGCGCGAGGCCACGTTCGCGCTGGTCGCAATGAGCCTCCCGAAAACGCGCGCACTATTGGTCGACGGGTTGGCCGGGGGCTGAACCGCTCGGGCCGAAGCCGGTTCCGCACCGAGATGTCGCAGGTGGGCGGGCCGAGTCGTGTGCCGATCCGGGTGATGCGTTCCAGGGCCGCCACCAAATCCGGCGACCGCTCAAAGCACCGACTCACCGAGTGTCGTTGCAGTATCAACCGACCCGCCGAGCCACGCCTGGGCGATGGTGAACCCGACGAACACGCCGATCGCGAACAAACGGGACCAGGGTGTTCATCTCACCGCCGGACCCCACGAGCAGAACTGCGGCGCCGGCCCCCAGGGCGAGGACACCGTAACGATAGACCCGTCGCGGTGAGGCGACCGCGAATCGGTGCGGCAAACAGTTGTCCTCGGCGAGCAACCGGGTCAGTGTGGGCAGACCTCCGTAGGAGGTGTTGGCCGCCAGCGCAAGCAAGATGGTCGTCGCGAACTGCCCCAGCTTCGCTTCCCGCAGCGGCTACCGCGTCACAGAGATCGGCCTGCGTATTTCGGTCGACACGACTATACGATCGACCAGCGCGCCCTGGCCGCGGCCCGCGCACTTCAGGCCCGCCGGGACCCGCCCTCGACCCGATACCGATCTGCCTGCGGCGGTGAACAGCTACCGGACCGTTCTGCCCGATATCCTCGTGCGGGCCGCGAAATCCGTCGAGGCCCGGTCCTGGTACGGGCTGTCGGTACAGTCTCTGACCCAGGACTCCAACGGCGTCGATGTGACCTTGACCGACGGCAGCACCGGCCGTTATCCGCTGGTCGTCGGCGCCGACGGGTCCGCAGCGGGACCCTGGAACCTTTACATCCCAGGGATTACCTCACCGGCGACACCGCGAACTTCGGTCCGTGGACGGGAGGTCCCCCTGTTCTCTTATCAGCTGGGCGAACAGGGACCTCGGTGATCAGGCGCGTCCCGCAGCCACGCGAGACGGCTCGCCTCCGTGAATCGGTGATTTCGGGATCAGTGCGGTGGCGATCAGGCCCAGCAGAATGAAACCTGCTGCGAGGTAGCCGCCCAGCTCGATGCCGTTGGTCATCGCGATGCGACCGGCCTCGGCGATCGGCGCGGTCTGCGGCTGGGCCGCGAACCCTTCGATCGAGGCGCCCGCGCTGTCGGTGATCGCGTGGGCGTTCTGCTCGGCCCGGACCGTGGGCATGCCGTCCGCGGTCAGGTGTTCGGTGACCTGCGACCCCAGCGTGGTGAAGAACACCGTGGTCAGGATCGCGATGCCGAGTGCGGAACCGAGCTGGCGGAATGTGCTCTGGATGCCGGAGGCCTGACCGTTGTCGCTATCGGGGATGTCGGCCAACACCACATTGGTGACCTGGGCAGTCGCGAAACCGACACCGACGCCGTACAGACACAAGATCAGCGCCAGGGCCCACCACGAGTTGTCCGGCGAGGCGAACAGCGCGAGCCCTCCCAGACCGACGACCTCGAAGGCCAAGCCGACGCGAACCAGGTTCAGGGGCGAGATGTTCTTGTCGGCCAGGCCGAAGCTGGCGCCGCTGGCGATGAAGCTACCGATGGCGATCGGCACCAAGGCCAGACCTGACTGCACTGCGCTGTAGCCGAGGGTGAACTGCAGCCACAGCGGCAACACCGCGACGATGCCGAACTCGCCGAGCCCGATGATCAAGGTGGCGATGTTGCCGTTGCGGAACGACGCCAGCTTGAACAGGCTCAGATCCATCAGTGCCTTGTCGGCGTCAGCGCCGCGGCGCAGCCGGGTCTGACGGCCGATGAAGGCAGCAAGGGTGAGCAGGCTCAGCAACAACGCGATCAGTACCGGCGACGGTCCGCTGTTCCAGCTGAAGCCGCCGATATCCATCGCCTGTTCGGCGGTGATCCAGCCGTAGGTGCGGCCCTCGACCAGGCCGAACGCCAGCAGGCCCAGGCCGAGCACCGACAGCACCGAGCCGATGACGTCCAGCCGTCCCGGCACTCGTGGTGAACGTTCGATACACCGCAGCACGCCGAAAACGATCACCACGGCCAGCGGCACGTTGATGCCGAACGCCCAGCGCCACGACACATGTTCGGCCAGCCAGCCGCCCAGCAGCGGGCCCAGCGCGGCAGCCGCTCCGATCGTGGAACCCCAGACGGCGAATGCCTGACCACGAGCTTTGCCAGTGAATGTGGCGTTGAGCAGCGCCAGCGAGGTCGGCAGGATCATCGCCGCACCCGCGCCCTGTAGGAATCGCGCCGCCACCAGCAGACCGCCGCCGGGTGCAAGCCCGGCCATGATGCTGGTTACGCCGAACACGATGACGCCCGTGACGAAGATCCGCCGCGCGCCGACGATATCGGCGATACGGCCGACCACCAACAGCAGCGCCGCGAACACGATCGCGTAGGACTCCTGAATCCATTGCGCCTCAGTGGAACCCGTATTCAGGTCCTCGATGATCGACGGGATGATCACGTTCACGATCGTGGTGTCGACCACGATCAGCGCGACACCCAGGGCGATGGCGAGCAATCCGAGCCACTGCAGCAGAGACGCCTTCGCATCCGTCGGCGTTTCGCTTCGTATCGTCTCGCCCATTGCCACTTCCTTCCATGGTGGAATAGTTCCATGGTGAAAGTACGTAGGATGTCGTAGGTTGTCAATCGGTGTCGCCGGTATCACGTCGGCGTGCGGATATGGGAGGTAGGCGAGGATGAACGACCCAGTTGTTCACCAGCAAGAACAGGTGACCGAGCGACTGCGCGCCTATGGCGCGACGTTTCGGGAGTTCAGTCGCCGGTTCGCCGCATGGCTGGGCTTGCACTCCACCGACGCCGAGGCGCTCATCGAAATCCTGGCTGCCGAAGAACACGGCAAACCGCTGTCCCCGGCGCGCCTGAGTGAACGCATCGGGCTGTCCAACCCCGCCACCACCGCACTACTCAACCGCCTCGAACAGGCCGGCCACGTCGAGCGCACCCGCGAGCACAGCGACCGGCGCGTCGTCACGTTGCGCAGCAGCGCCGAAGTCCAGGCCCTTGCCGACGAGTTCTTCGGCCCGCTCGGCCAGCAGGTCGGCACCGTCATGGCCCGCTATTCCAGCGATCAGCTCGTGCAGTTCGAGACCTTCCTCGGCGAACTGCTGACCGCGATGTACAACCAGCTCGACCAGCCGGTCCGTCCCGCATCACCTCCCACCACGCCGTAACCGAGCGTGCGACCGAAGGCGAGGTCGCGTATTGGTCGATTGGTTGCGCACCACCGCCCCCCGCGCCGACTGAGCCAGCCGGGTGCCGCCGGGCCGGGGGCGTCCGCGCGATCACCCTCCCGATCAGGCCGGCCTGCGCGTCTCACCGGAGGTCGTCGATTCGGCCGCACGGGTGCGGGTGGCGGTCGGCGTCTCGCCGGTGTGCCTGCGGTAGATGCGCCGGAAGGCCGCCGGATCGGCGTAACCCACCGCGCCTGCGATCACGTCGACGGGCTCGCGCGTGGTCGTGAGCAGGGTGGCCGCCTGCCCGACCCGGAGGCGATGAACGTACTGGATGGGTGAGACGCCGACGCGGTCGCGGATGCGCCGGGTCAGAGTGCGCGGAGAAACCGCTGCGACACCGGCCAATTCGTCCAGCGATAGTTGCCGGTGCAGATTGGCGTGCACGTGCTGTTGCACGGCGCGCAGCACCGGGTCGGTGGCCCGTAGATGCTCGAGCACCATGTAGCGCGACTGCGACATGCGGGCATCGAGCACCAGGTAGTGAGCCACCTGCTCGGCCAGCGCGCCGCCGCCGAGGCGGGCGACCAGCGCCAGCAGCAGATCTGTGTGGGCGAAAGCCGCACCGGCGGTGAGTATTGCACCGCTGTCGACCACCATGCGATCGGAGTGCACGGCGATATCGGGGAAGCGACGGGCCAACAGCGGCGCCAGCCACCAAGTAGTGGTGGCCGGCCGGCCCGTCAGCAGCCCCGAGGCCGCGAGCACGAAGACAGCCGAGCAGGAGGCAGCTACCGTGGCGCCGGAATCAGCGGCACGCCGAATGATTTCGATGGCCTGCACAGTCCGGGGCCGGGTCAGCAGTTCCTCGACCCGCGCTTCGCTGGATGCGGACGGTCCCGGCAGCACCAGAATATCGCCGGGTCCGAACTCCGCGGCACCGAGCGGGGTTTCGGTATCGACGCTGATCAGCCGCCCGCCGCTGGATCGGACCGGCAGCCCATCGAGTGATGCGACGCGCTGCCGCAGCCGCCCGCCCGCCGTGTCACCGGCGATCCCGGCGGCCGTGTTGACGATGTCGAGACCGAGGCCGAGCGCACCCTCGAGCACACCGTCCAGCGCGAGGTGGGTAATCATGTGGCGAGATTAGACCGAAGATTGTCGATCTCGCCAGTGGCAGTGTGCTGACCTGTTGCGGCAGGGTTTCAGGTGTGCAGCCCCCGCAAAATTCTCTCGACGACGACCTCGCCGATTTCGCGCCCCGGTCGATCACGCTCGACGGAGTAGCCCGCACGGTGTACGTCGGCGGCATCGGACCGGCGGTCATCATCATGGCCGAAATGCCCGGCATCAGCCCCGACGTGGCCCGCTTCGCCCGCTGGGTGCGCGACGCCGGACTCACCGTCTACCTGCCGTCACTGTTCGGCCGCGACGGTGCCCATCCGGAGGCAGAGGCCGGTGCGGAAGTCTTCAAACGAGCCTGCGTCAGCGCGGAGTTCCGGGCCTTCGGCGCAGGCAGGTCCAGCCCCGTCGCGGTGTGGCTGCGTGCGCTGGCGGCCCTGGCCCATCGCGAATGCGGCGGTCTCGGCGTCGGCGCGCTGGGTATGTGCTTCACCGGGAATTTCGCGCTCACCATGATGCTCGAGCCCGCGATGCTGGCGCCGGTGCTGTGCCAGCCGTCGCTGCCACTGGACGAGCCCGGCGGACTGGAGATATCGCCCGGTGAGCTCGCGGCCGTGCGGGAGCGGCTCGATCGCGATGATCTCGTGGTGCGCGCCTATCGCTTCGAGGGCGACCGCTTCTGCACCGCGCAGCGTTTCGCCGCCTACGCCACGGCACTGGGCCCGCGTTTCGAGCCGCGGGTGCTACCCGCCGAGGCCGCGAATCCCGATCCACCACCGTTTTTCTCGCAGATCGTCGGCTGCCCGCACAGTGTGGTCACCGCGCATCTGGTCGATGCGGCGGGGGAACCGACCACCGCGGCCCGCGACGAGATCATCGCCTTTCTAGTCGACCGGCTGACTGCGGACGTCCCGTTGCAGTGACACAGCGTCCACTGCTGGTCCAGCTTCGCGGCCACTTCCGACGCACACCGCCCGCCCAAGACGATCGCGGCGATCATCCACACCCACACCCACGACGACCCCTTCGGCGGCGCCCTGGCCTTCGCGTCGCGCGAGGACGTCGCCGCGGGAAAGGTCGCGGCCATCGCCCCCGGCCCAGACTTCGACCGCCTCGCGCTCGGGGAGAACATCATCGTGGGCAACGTCATGACCGGCCGTGCGCAATACTTCTTCGGCGAACTCCTGCCGACCGGCGACCGCGGCTTCGTGTCCTGCGGTATCGGCACCGCGATGACCCCGCCACCGTCGGCTACATACCCCCGACCGACCTGATCACCGAAACCGTCACCCGGCGCACCTTCGGCGGAGTCACCTTCGAATTCCGATACACCCCCGACCCTTGCGACACACACGGCTTGCCCGGCGCCGGCGGCCGCGCTGTGTGTCGGTCAGTCCCGCTCGAACAAGTGGTCGTAGCCGATTGCGAAGGTGCAGTCGGAGGGATCGACTACCACTTGGAGCCGGTCACCGATCCGCGGACGCGGGATACCGGCCGGTACTTCGCAGTCCGCCTTGAACATATCGAAACCCGGCCCACTGATATGGACCCGAAGTTCGGCGACATCCGGATCCTCGCCCCCTTTACGTATCCGGACCGCGACGATCTCCGCCGTCGAAATAACCCCGACGGCCCGGAACCGCTTCGCGTCCCGTCTCTGCCCGTAGGTGGTCACCGCAATGGCGACGCCGATCGGGAAAGTGATGATCGCCGGGCACAACCCACTCCACAACGAATCACCCGTCCACGCGAGAACGGGCCCCAACAACATCAGACCGGCCGCGATCGAATACGTGAACACCTGGGCAACAGGGCCGATGAGTTCGACTTGCCTCGGTTCTCTGTCGCTACCCGACACTTCGACATCATAGTGGCGAAACCACGCCCGCACGTGGGACTTCTACCCCGCACCGTCATGCCACCGGACACATACGCCCTCACCCCGTGGTGGTCTACGCCCATGGGGGCGGTTTCTTTCACCGGCACCAAGTCCATGGGACCCTGGGCTCCGCGGATGATCCACACCCACAGGCTCGGCGACGTACCGATCCGGTGGAAACTGCCACATCGACTCACCCCCGTGGGGCGGGACAACCTCCCTGGGCATCACAGCTGGTCCACCGGTGTGGGCCTGGATCACCCCATAGGGGTCGTATCGTTACCCGAAGAGATCTACGGTGGAGATATGACCGCCTCGGGGCATCGGCATTTGCTGGTCGCGCGGGACGTCGACACGGTGCGCATCACCATGAACCGGCCGGAGCGCCGCAATGCTCTGTCGGGCGAGTATCTGGCCGAACTGCTTGCCGCATTCCGGGCCGCCGGCGAGACCGACGCCACCGGGATAGTTCTCGGGGCGCACGGTCCAGTGTTCTCCGCCGGACATGATTTCGCCGACGTCGCCGCGCGCGACCTGCTCGGCGTGCGGCAACTGCTCACCCTGTGCACCGAGCTCATGTCGACCATCGAGTCGGTGCCGCAGGTGGTGATCGCCCGGGTGCACGGTCTGGCCACGGCCGCCGGCTGCCAGTTGGTGGCCTCATGCGATCTGGCCGTCGCTGCCGAATCGGCCGGTTTCGCGCTTCCCGGCGGCAAGGGTGGCTGGTTCTGTCACACCCCCGCGGTTCCGGTGGCCCGCGCCGTCGGCCGTAAACGCCTGATGGAACTGGCCCTCACCGGCGACCCGATCGATGCCCGCACCGCCGAACAGTGGGGCCTGATCAACCGAGCGGTGCCGGACGCTGAGCTGGACACAGCCGTGGGCGAGTTACTCGCCCGCGCTACCCGGGGCAGCCGGGCCAGCAAGGCGCTCGGCAAACGCACTCTCTACGGCCAACTCGACCGCCCTGAGGCAGATGCCTATGCTCTCGCCCTGGAAGTCATGGCCGCCGCCGCTCAACTTCCCGGCGCCCGCGAAGGGATGGCGGCCTTCCTGGCGAAGCGTCCACCCGTCTGGCGCGATTAGCGCCGCTCTCGACCACGCGGATCACCGCGGCCGTCGACCATTCTCTCGGCCGGCACGTCCAGTTCGAAGGTGTGGCGACGACCACTCGAATCCATCCGCTCGGAAGGGCGTCATTCATCGAGGCGAGCGGCGCTGTGCGGCGCATGCACGCCGAGGAACGCGTCGGCGACGCCCAGCAGGGTGGCGATCGGGTCGGCGCCGAGTGGGTACACGCCGATGTGATCGGCTCCGGCGTCCAGGTGCGCGGCGAGACCCGCGGCCACGGTGGGGCCGTCTCCGTGCGCGACCAGCGCGTCGATCAGTTGGTCGCTGCCGGAACCGGCCAGGTCTCGGTCTGTGAAACCGAGTCGGCGCAGGTTGTTCCCGTAGTTGGTGACCTGGAGGGCCGTTCCAGGGGGGCCGGACCTGGCTGTTGCCCGCGCGCGGTCGGTATCGGCGTCCAGCACTGCGAAATGTCCCGGCAGCAGCAGCCGGTCCGCGCCGAGGATCGCCCTGGCGCGGCGGGTGTGTACGGGCGGGACCAGGCAGGGCACGGTTCCCGCGGTGCGGTCACGGGCCAGTCGCAGCATTCTCGGGCCCAGTGCGGCCAGCACGACCCGGTCGGCGGGCACCCCGGCGTCGCTCAGCGTGTCCAGGTAGGAGACGAGAGTGTCGTACGGGGAGGTGTATCCGGTATCCGACTCGCGGTGGCCGATGCCCACGCCGAGCAGGAACCGGCCGGGGTGTGCCTCCTCGATCCGGTGGTAGGAGGCCGCGACCGTGCCCGGGTCCGCAGTCCACACATTCACCACGCTCGTCGCGACGGTGAGCCGGGTCGTGGCGTCCAGCAGCCGCTGCGCCAGGGACAGGTCGGCGGGCGGCGACGCGTCCAGCCAGAGGGTGCCGTAACCGGATTCTTCTAGTTGCCGGGCGCTGTGCGGGGTCACCTCGTGCTCGCGCAGATGTGCGCCGAGCAGACCCAATTCGGTACTCATATATCGACTTCAGCAGGTCGCCGGGGCAGTCGGCCAGACCGGGAGCGCATGCGCAACGATAAGCTGAGCTTATCGTCCACGGTGGTCGGCTCGATCCTGGCGAGGAGGCGCGATGGAACTGCGGGCATTGCGGTATTTCGTGACGGTGGCCGAGGAGTTGCACTTCGGGCGCGCGGCCGAACGACTGCATATCGCCCAGCCTGCTGTCAGTCAGCAGGTTGCGAGGCTGGAGCGCGAGTTGGGGATCCGGCTGCTCGATCGCTCACCGCGCCGGGTCCGGCTCACCCCCGCGGGCCTGCGGGTGCTCGACGCCGCCCGTCGAGCGCTCGCGGCCGCCGAGCACGTCCGGCTTGCCGCAGCGCCGCCCGCGAGCACCCTGCGCATCAGTGCCGCCGCAGGGCTCACAGCTCGGCTGGAGCGTGGGATCGACGCGCTGCGGGGCAGCGGTTCACCGTTCGATGTCGTCCTGATCGACCTGCCGTTCCCTGCCCGCCTGAACGCATTGCGCCGTGGCGAACTCGATCTCGTGCTGGCCAGGGGCGAACTCGCCGAACACGGAATCGTGGCACTCCCGATGTGGATCGAGCCCCTGCTGGTGGTCATGTCCGCGCGGCACGCCCTCGCCGACCGTACCGCCCTAGGGCTGGACGATCTGGCCGACAGCGTGCTGCGGATGCCCTCCCGGCGGCACGACCGGCACCTGCACGATGCGGTGGCGGGCGCCGCCCGTGCGGCCGGGGCCCGGCTCGCGCTGGGGCGTCCAGCGGGCGCCGCGCAGGACACCGTCGTCGAGGTGGGTTCCGATCCGCGCAGCTGGACGGTGCTACCCGCCGACCAGGTCGCGGAGATCGGTTCGACCCGGGTGGTCGCGATACCGCTCGAGCCGCCGATGACGATCACCGGCAGCGTCCTGGTCCCCGAAGACGGCCCCGGTCACGCGGCCCGGTGCGCCGCGCCGGCCTTCGCGGGCGCCTTGGCCGAACCCGCGCAGACCCTGGTTGCGGACAGCAGCGGATAGCGAACGTCGGGCACCCGACCCTCGACTCTCAGCCGCCATCCAGCAGGCCACGCCTCGATGCCTGCCGCAGATCAGACGCTGCGCATCCGTTCACTTCGATGAACGGCCGAGGATGCCCAGCCGGCACGACGTGCTCGACTCACCCTGACTGGGTGTGGGTTACCACAACCGAACCCCGGTATCGGCTACGGTTCACGTCGCACCAACCTGCGTGATCCCTCATATCGAGAGGCGACGTCTGTTGTCGGTGAACCTGTTCTGGCGTTCGATGTCTGTAGTGGCGGTGTCCCTGCTGATGGCGGTGCCGGCGTACAGCCAGGCGGACCCGGTAGACGACGCGCACCCGATCGGGTTGGACCGGTTCTATCACCAGCGGCTCGAGTGGAAGCCTTGCGGCGTCGAGAATGTCGACAAGGCCGGTGGCGAATGCGCGGATGTACTGGTGCCGCTCGACTACGGGATTCCCGACGATCGCACGATGACCGTGGCGATTTCGCGGGTGCAGGCCGGCGATCCGGCGCGGCGGCGAGGAATTCTGTTGTCCAATCCAGGCGGTCCCGGTTCGGAGGGGCTGGACAGTCTGGATCTGCTCGGTGATGTGCTGTCGCCGGAGGTCTCGGCGAGTTACGACCTGATCGGCATGGATCCGCGCGGTGTCGGTGAGTCCGGTCGGAGTCCGCGGTGCGGGTGGCCGGTAGGCGAGATGATTCGGTCGGCGGGCCTGGATCCGCTGGGATTCGTGCACGACACCGTTCAGTCCGCGGGGATGGCCGCGAGCTGCCTGATTCGTGATCCGAACAAGCTGCGGCAGCTCACCACGCGCAACACCGCGCGTGACATGGACATTGTGCGAGGCGCCCTGGGCGAGGAGAAGGTCAATTTCTACGGCGTGTCCTACGGCACCTACCTCGGAGCCGTGTTCACGCAGATGTTCCCCGAGAGGAGTGACCGCGTCGTGCTCGATAGCGCGATCGACCCGGACCGGTACTGGGAAGGATTGGTTCAGGATTGGGGTCCGCCGGACGAGATCGCGCTGGACGACTGGGCCGGCTGGGTATCCGGTCGGGATGACGAGTTCCGGCTCGGTACGACTCCGCAGCAGGTGCGAACGAAGATCGAGGAGCTCGTTCGTATCGTCGCACGCCAACCGATTGTCATCGATGGGTTTGCCATCGACGATCACTGGCTTCCGTTCATCCTGCACTCATTGCTGATGAACTTCCGGCTGAACGAAGAGTTGGCCGTCACTGTGCGGGAGATCGCCGATGCCGCGGGTGGTCCGCCCACTACATCGCGCACACCCCGGCTTCGTGCCATCGTGGCGGGCCTGCGCGACAATGAGAATTCGGTGCTTGCGCAGATCGCCTGCGGCGATGTCGGGGCGCCGATTGATCCGACCTGGTATTGGCGCAACATCGAAGAGACCCGGGCCACGCAGCCGGTCTTCGGCGCACTGGCGAACAACATCCAGCCGTGCGCCTTCTGGCCTCGACCGGTCGAGCCACCGACTGTCGTCCGGAATTCTGTGCCCGCGCTCATCCTGCAAGCGACGGGAGATCCCCGAACTCCTTATGTCGAGGGCGTCCGATTGCACCAGGACATGTCCGAGTCGCGGATGGTGACGCTGCAGGATGTCCGTATCCACATGACATTCCGGCCCGAACTCAGCAGCTGCGTAAACAATGCGATCAACACATACTTCAGCGTAGGTACCATGCCGGATACCGACATCACGTGCTACGCGGATCAATCCACGCCGTAGGGCCTGTCCTGTCATTCATCGCAACCAGAGGACGATCGCGGCGATGGCGAGTTCGGCTTGGTAGTAAGCGGGGCGCGTTTGGCGTAGCGGGTAGCCAGACTACGGAACTGTTCGAGCCGATTGAAGCACCTCTCGACCACGTTGCGTCGCTTGTAGACCTCGGAGTCGAACTCCGGAGGCCGACCGCCGTGCGAACCCTTCGCAGTACGGCGGGCGATCTGGTCATCACGTTCAGGTCCCATGCCGTTCGGGCAGGTCACGCCACGGAAAGTGCATAACGTAGCCAGGTGCGTGATCGGAGTCCACGGTGGTCGAATCGGTGCATGGGGAGTCGATGTTTCACCGAGCAGGGCCGCCAGGAGATCATGGCCGAACTGGCTACGCCCAACCGAGGTGTGGCGCTCATGCCGCATACCAGTCGTTCGCTAACGCGGCGCCGGGCGATCGTTCGGTTGCGAAAACCTGTTCCACTACTGTGCTGCCGCCGGTGGTCCCATAACTGGCAACGCGGCGGTCCCTCGGCTTACTGTTGAGCCTCGGTGGATGCCGGTTGCTGCGGCGTCGGCACCTCCGCAGTGGTGCCGGCGGCGCTGTTGAGGTGAGCGTGAGCGCGGCCGGCCGGCCTGCCTGCGCACCGGCAATGCTCGGGTCCGACGCCGTGCCCTGAACCACCCGAATCACGAATCCGAACAGCCTCCGGATCGGCAGGTTCGCCGGTGCAGGCCGGGTTCAGTAGTCGGCGAGCCACAGCACGATCCGACGCGGCACAGTCATGGGCAGAGCCCGAAGGATCCGCCGCCGCCACCATGTTCACGAATGCGCTCGAGAAGAGCCGCTCCCACGTCTTCGATCCGGCCGGCCATGTCCGCCGGCGATCCGACCGCAATCAGCGCCGCGGCCAACTTGCCGCGCCGACCCGGCACCCCGGCGGCGACAGCCAGGATATCCTCGAGCGCGCGCCCGTAGGCCAACCCGGTTTTCCGAATCCCGGGGAGCTCCGCCAAGAACTGATCGACCTCACTGGCAGGGTGCCGCTCGCTCAAGCCGCGCAGCCGATGCTGCAGTTCGAAGTCCGGCAGACCCGCCAGCAGTCTTTTACCACCGGCACTGACCAGGATCGGACGGCGCCTGCGGGTCGTGGCGTAATACTCGATCGCCGGATCGGAGCCCGCCTCATCGAAATACATGAGGTTGTCGCCGACGAGCAGACCCAACACGATCGTGCACCCGAGGTCGGCGGAAAGGTCCTCCACCAGTTCATGCGAGATCGGTGCGATCGATCGCCAATCCGTTCGCATGGTCAACGCGAATGCGCCGGGGCCGAGGGTGAACCGCCGGTCGTCCTCGTCGAGGAAGCCCACCGCGACAAGACCGTAGACGAGCTGCTGTACCGAACTGACCGGAGCATCGAGTCCTCGCGCCAGCTCCGTGAGCGTGAGTCCGGTGGGGGCGCGGGCGACGGACTCCAGGATCGCGACGGTCCGGTCGACGCCCCGATGATGCTTTCCCTTCACGATCTCATCCTTTGTCAGTCGAACTGGGCCCATTCGGGTTTCCGCTTCGCAACGAAGGCGGCCATGCCTTCCTGCCCCTCGCTGCTCGCGAACAGTCTCGCCGATTCCTTTTCCATTGTCGCGAGGGCATCGCCGAGTTCCAGATTCCGCGCGACCGGGATCAACTCCTTGGCAGCCCGGAGCGCGTTCGGACCGGCGCCGCGCAGCGCAGCGACGATCCCGGCACATGCCGAATCCACGTCATCGGTGACGATACTGACGAGACCCACCTGTTCGGCTGTGGCGGCATCGAAGGTCTCCCCGGTGAGGAAATATCGAGAGATGCTACGTGGGGTCATTCGCCGAGTGCACGGTACGGCGATCATCGCCGGCGCCACCCCGATTTTCACCTCACTGAACGCGAATGTCGCCGTGGCCGGGGTTATCGCGATATCGCCGGCGGCGACGATCCCGAGCCCGCCCGCCCGCGCCGGCCCATTCATCTTGACCACCACCGGGATCGGGCATTCCATGATCAGGCCGAGTACGTCCGCGAACGACGGCAGCCCCGGCTGGTCGGGGGTGACGGTCCGGCTCATCTCTTTCAGGTCCCCGCCCGCGCAGAAGACCGGTCCGGTCCCGGTGATGACCACCGCACGCACCTGCGCCGCATTCACCGCGGTACTCAGATGGGCGTGCAGTTCCGCCACCAGCCGGCGTGAGAGAGCATTGCGATTGGACGGCGAGTCGAGGGTGACGGTGGCGATCGAAGCATCGATGTCCAGGTGCACTAACTCGGTCACATTTGTTCCTTTGTCTATGGGATGCCGGACGGTCAACGAGCCGCCCACTCCGGGGCGCGCTTCTCCAGGAAGGCGGCGATACCTTCTCTTCGGTCTTCACTCAGATAGGGGTTCGGGGGTGCGTCCAGGCGCAGCGCCGCCGCCAGCGGTAACCCCTGGGCCCTGGTCCCCATGGCCTTGTATCGGCGAATCGTCAACGGCGCGTTCGAGCGCAAGGTCTCGGCGTAGTCACGTGCCGCGCGGTCCAGCGCGGCCGGCGGGACGACCCGGTTCACGAGGTGGACAGCCGCTGCCTCCGACGCTCCGATCCTGCGGCCGGTGAACAGCAGATCGTTGGCTACACCCAGCGGCACGATTCGTGGCAGCACGACCGACGCGAAGTTGGCACCGAATCCCCTTGTCACCTCGGGGAACCCGATCGACAGGTTATCGGCGGCGATCCGGATATCGGCCGCCAGCGCCAGCTCCGCGCCGCCGCCCAGCGTATGCCCGAAGATCGCCGCGATCACCGGTTTGGCGCATTCGACGATCACCTCGAACAGGTTGCGTTCCAGCCCGTGCATCGGCAGCGAATCCGCTGTCCCCGGATGCGACAGATCGTTCGCCCGCACCTCGCGCAGGTCACGTCCGACGCAGAATCCCCGGTCACCCTCGGCGCGCAAAACCACGACCCAGATATCGTTATCGTGGTGTGCGGCTTCGAAAGCCGAGATGAGCGCACTGATGGTCGCCGAACTCAGTGCGTTCATCCGGTCCACGTCGGTGAGGGAGATGGTCGCGATCTTGTCCTCGACTGTCACGGTGACGTTGGGACTCATGATTGTTGCCCCGAATTCTCGATGCGGGCGTCGAGTGCGACGATTCCCGCCGGGGTGACAACCACAGGATTGAGGTCCACGGAGATCATCTGCCCGTCGACTGCCCGGCCGAGAGCGATGAGAAGCTCGGCTACCTGGGTGAATCGCTCCGGTTCACGATGTTCGAGGAATCTTCCCATCGCGCACCTGCGCAGCGCGTCCCGCGCGGCCGATACGGTCAGCAACCGGGTGGGACATACCGCCGTATCCTGCAGTTGTTCCGCGGCGCCGCCGCCACTGCCCACCATCACCACCGACCCCACGTGCGGATCGAACACCGTGCCCACAATGAGCGAGGAGGTCGAGAGCACCGCTTTCTCCACCACGACCCCGTTCCCGGCGTCACACAGCTCGGTGAAATGCCGCGCCACGGAATCCTCATCGGTGACCCCGAGACGGATCAGCCCCGCCGCTGCCTTGTGCACGGTGCTCTCGACGTTCGCCTTCAGCACCACCGGATACCCGATCGTCCGGGCCGCCCTCATCGCGGCCTGTCCGTCGTGTACCAGCGCCGCGTCGGCGAACGGCACTCCTACCTCGCTCAGCGCCGATCTCGCGGTCCAGTAATCCACCGCGTGATCGGCCGCCAGCGCCGCGGCCGGCCGCTCGGGCTCCCGGCCCGGTACGACGGCTCGGCCTCTCGACCAGGCGCCGATCGCGTCGATCATCCGCGCCGAGCTGGGTAGAACCGGTCCGGCGAATGTCGTCAACCGATCGGCCAGGCCATCGGAGTATCCGGGAATATCCCAGTACGAGATGCCGATCCGGCTCCCGGTCGTGGACAGTCCGTCCAACAGTTGGTCGAGCAGCCCCCCTTCAGCGGGGACCGCCTGCGCGTTCAACGCCAGCAGGTGCACGTCGTAGTCGTTGAGGGTGATGAAGCCCGTCATGGCGTCCAGGGCATTCTGTTGCCGGCCGATCGCCTCCCCGGTCGGATCGAACGGGTTGCCCGCGCCCGCCAGCGTCAGTTTCTCGCCGACCAGTTCGGTGAAGGCCACGGATACCTCGGGCATCGCGATCCCGGCTTCGTCGGCGTGGTCGGCGATCACGGCGCCTTCCCCTCCCGACATACCGATCACGCCGAGACCGACCCGACTGCGGGGAGCGGCCCCCCAGTGCGTCGCGATCGCGGCGATCTCCCACAGCTGGTCGAGGTCGGCGGCCAGGATAACGCCCAACGCCTCCATCATCTCCCGCTCGACGGCCCAATTGCCCGCCAGCGACCCGGTGTGGGTGGCGATCGCCGACCTTCCCACCTCGCTGCGGCCGGTACGCAGCAGCACCACCGGCTTGCCCGCCCGCGCCGCGGACCGCAGCACGCTCTCGTAATCCGCGGGCGCACCCAAATCCTCGACCAGCATGGCCAGTACGGTGATGCGCGGATCGTCGACCGCCACCCGTGCGATGTCCCAGACCCCGATATCGGCCTGAACTCCGGTGGCGACAGCGAGCCCGATACCGACACCGTGCGATTGCGCCCGGTTGAACACCGCATTGTTCGCGGCGCCCGACTGCGAGATCAGCGCCACCGGTCCGGTACGGAGCCGGGCCGGTTCGAGATGGTTGGTGACCGCGCGCGGAACAAAGCTGTCATTGAGGTTCACCAGCCCGGTCGTGGACGGACCCAGGAGCGGAATCGGATGCCGCGAAAGGAAGTCCCGCAACTGCGCGGCCCGTCGCCGGCCCTCCGCGCCGGCCGCGCCCTCGCCGAAGCCCGAGGAGATGACGATCGCCGCGCGGGCTCCCGCGGCCACCGCCTCATCCAGCATCGGCACCACCGAATCGGCCTTCACGACGATCACCGCCTGGTCGATCGGTCCCGGCAGCGAACCGAGGTCCGGGTAGGCCCGGTAGCCGCCGACGACATCCCGCCGCGGGTTGATCGGATACACCTCGCCGGTGTATCCGTGCCGGCGGAGGTTGACGACGGTGCCACCGGTGAAGGCCTCACTGCGATCGTTGGCGCCCACTACCGCGATGCGTCGCGGATTCAGCAACGCACCCATGTCGTACTGCGTAGGCGCGGAATCGGTCTCGACAACGGTCATCGTCCTGCTGGTCCTTCCTGCTTCCAGATCAGCGCTCGCCGGGTGGCGACGGCCAGCAGCCGGTCGATGACGATGCCGACGAGCAATAGCGTGGCGACGGCCGCGAACGTGCCGGCGGAGTTGAATTGGCCGGAGTTGAGCGCGACCAGATGACCCAGGCCCCGGTTCGAGGCCAGGATCTCGGCGACCACCACAGCCACGAGCGCTTGCGGAACAGACAGTTTCAGCCCCGCGGTCACCCACACCAGGGCCGAGGGCAGCCGGACGCGGGTCGCGATGTCCCACTTGCTGCCACCCATCACCCGCATCGCGTCGATCAGGCCGCGATCGACATCCCGGATCCCGTAGTAGGTGTTGTAGAACATGAGGAAGAAGACAACCAATCCGCAGATCGCGAGCTGAAGTGGTCTCCCGATCCCGAACCACATCACGAACAACGGCACCAACGCGAGTTTGGGCAGGCTGTAGATCGAGGTGATGAACGGCTCGAAGATCTCGGCCAGTCGCGGTGAACCGCCGAGGACGTAGCCGACGACAATGGCCGCCGTCCCGCCGAGGGCGAAGCCGATAGCTGCCGACAGGAACGTACTGGACGCGTTGTACCACAGGGTTCCATCGCCCACCCAGCGCACCCAGACCTGCGCGATCTCGCTGGGCCGGCTGATGAAGAACTCGTCGATGACGCGTCCCGAGGCGAGCTCCCACAGCGCCAGCACTCCGATAACGATGGCGAGCCGGATCATCGGCACAGTCCATCGTGATCGTTTCTTCGGCACGGCGTCGGATTCGACCGGCACTCGGGCACCTCCCTCTCCGGCCGGGGCAGCGCCCCGGCGATCGGCGCCCGCCACCCCGCTTCCTCGTGTCCTTTTCTCCAGCAGGCTCATGACGCTTCCCTCGACATCGTTCGAGCCGCTCCCAGCGCGTCGTGCACCACTTTCTCCAGACGTACGAACTCGGGGTCGAATCGCAGTACTTCCATATCCCGGTCGGGGCCGAACGGCACGAGGTGCTCGGAAATCGGCGCCGCGGGCCTTCCACCCAATACGACGACGCGATCGGACAGCAATACGGCCTCGTAGATGTCATGGGTGATGAACAGCACGGCCTGCCCGGTGTCCGCCACCGTCCGCCGCAGTTCCCGATGCATCTGTGTCCGTAGCTGCGCGTCGAGTGCGGCGAACGGCTCGTCCATCAGCAGTAGCGCGGGTTCGTAGATCATGCTGCGCGCCAACAGCGCCCGCCTCTTCATTCCGCCCGAGAGCTGAGCCGGGAACTTGTCGGCGGCGTCCACCAGGTCCAGCAACTTCACCAGCGCGCCGACCTTCTCGCGAATCGAGGCCTTGGCGACTCCGCGTAGCCGGAGCGGCATCGCGATGTTGTCCTGCACAGTCCGCCACGGCAACAGCGTGTCGCCCTGCGTCATATAGCCGACATCGGTGTTCACTGTGCGAATCGCTCTGCCCCGGTAGACAACTCGCCCGCCGCGCACCGGCATGAGACCGGCGACCGCGTTCAGGATCGTGGACTTACCGCATCCGGACGGGCCGATCACGCTGACGAACTCGTTCGCGGCCATGTCCATACTGGTGTCGGCGATCACGTCGGGACCGTCGCCGAAACCCATCCGGATGCCGGACAGTTCCAGCAGAGTTTCGCTGCCCACTACCGCGCTCCCTGGTAGACCGAGTCGGCATAGTCCAGCGTGTATTTCTTGTCGCCGGTCGTCATGAAGTCCAGAATGGCGCCGAACTGCGCTTCGGTGACCAGCCCGTCGACGGGGTAGGCGTGCTGAGCCTGTTCCCACGCCAGGTCGAAAACCTTGCCGTCGAGGTCGGGGAACCAGTTCTGCCGCAGCAGCGCTCCCGCCGCCCCGGGGTCGTTCGCAATGGACTTCTCGACGTCGACAACGGTGTCGAACATGGCGCGGACCAGGTCCGGCTTGTTCGCGAGGGTCTTCTTGGAGGTGACCATCACCATGCCGATCTGGTGCCCGAGTAGCTCGTCCACGTCGCCCCGAGCCGTCGACAGCCACATCTGGGCCTCACCGGAGGCGATATTGGCCTCGATGACTCCGGCGCCGTAGAAGCCGCCGTCGAAGCGACCCTGCTTCACCCCGCCGACGATCGCGGACGGGTCCTGGACGCCGATGATCTCCACGTCTCTGTCCGGATCCAGACCACCATCGGCGACGATCTTCCGGAGCATCGTATTGTTGCCCGACCCCTCCGGCGAGGTCGCGATCTTCAAACCCTTCAGTGCCTTGATGCGCTCGAGCACCGGGGACTCCGCGGAGACGCCCGTACGTTCCGACACATCGTTTCGCAGGCCCAGGATCGACGCGTACCGGAGCGCACTCGCGACGATGACCAGGTCGCCGCCCTCCTGGATCGAGTCGATCGCGGTGGTCGCCGCGGGGAACGCGAAATCAGCATCGCCCGAGAGCACCGCGGCCACCATATTGCTGCTGGAGGTGCCCGTACCCTGATAGGTCACGTCGAGGCCGTGCGCCTTGCCGGCGTCCATCGAGTCGATGAGCTGGGGGACGGTGTAGCTCATCGATGCGCCGCCGCCGACGGCCGTCGCCGAGAGGAGCCCGCCCGCCGCGCCATCACCCGAAGATTTTTCGGGGGATACGCATCCCGCGACAACAGTGGTCGTCAGCACGGCCGCACAGAGCATCGTGAGGAGTTTGCTGGATCTGTTCATGAGTTGGACCTTCTCGAGAAGTGCTGTCTAGCGGTGGAGCTCGGAGACGAGGGTTTTCGGTGCCTCGACGCGGCAGGCTCGGAGGTATTCGCCGAGGCCTTTGGCCTGGCTGTCCAGCCGCAGTGAGGAGATCGCACCGCCGCCGAGAAGGCCGCGGATGACGAAGTTGACCGCCATCAGGTTCGGCAACTCGACGCGGTCGATGGACAGGTCGCCGGCCTCGGGCAGGAGCCGGCGCAGTTGCGGGACGGTCAGCCGGTCCCGTAACCACGGCCATACCTGACTGTCGTGCGCCCACACCCCGATATTCGCGTCACCGCCCTTGTCCCCGGACCGGGCGTGGGCGAGCGCGCCCAGACGAACCTCCACGAGGTTGTCATGATCATCGGCGGCGGGCTCGGCCGGCGCGTCGAACTCTTCCGCGTAAGCGCGCGTCACCGCCGGTGGCTCGATCGCCACGACGCTGCCGTCCTCGGCGATGACCTGATGGTCCGGGATCCCCTGGTCGATAGAGATGGCTCGGTAGGCGCCGCGCCGGATCGCCTTACCGGGCGGCGCGGTGAGGTAGATCCCGGGAAAGCTCGCCAGGGCCATTTCGACGATCGCGCTGGAGAACGACCGGCCGACAGCGGTCTCGTCGGTCCCCTGCACCACCACGCGGAGGAATCCGGTGGCCTCGTTCTGGCTCGTGGGCGCTTGCGCCTCACAGCCGATCAGCTCGACACATACCGCCGAGATCCCGGCGACGCCGGCGAGAGCGGCACGCACACCCTGTTCCAGAACCTGACGTTTGGCCGCGAAGTCCATGCCGGTGACACCGATGAGCATGGAGTTCTCCCAGTCCCCCTCGCCGGTCATCGCGACCTTGGTGGTCGGCGGCGGCGGGGCTCCCACCGTGCCGGATACCGTCACGGCATCGATTCCGGTCTGCTCCAGCGAGATCGTGCTCAGATCCGCCACGACATCGGGATTGGCATACCACCGCCCCTGCACCTCGTAGACCAGCTGCGCTGTCACAGTGTCGACCGAGACACGGCCGCCGGATGGTTCCGGTTTCGAGACGACCACCGTGCCGTCCCCGGCGATGTCGGCGACGGGAAAGGCGAGGTCCGACAGTGCCGTGGCGTCGAATCCGGAGAAGTTACCGCCGGTGACCTGCGTCCCGCATTCGATGAGGTGGCCCGCGATCAGCGCACCGGCCAGTGGGTCCCACGCGTCCCGGTCCCACCCGTGCCACCAGGCGGCGGCGCCGACCACCAGCGACGCATCCGCCACGCGGCCGCAGACGACTATTCGCGCGCCGTCCGCCAACGCTCGGGCGATACCCCAGCCGCCGAGGTAGGCGTTGGCGGTCACCGGGCAGAAGTCGTCGAAGCGCGTCACCGCGTCCGACCCGGCAACCTGATCCAGCACATCGTCGCCGACGACCGTGGCGACCGGAATGGGATGTCCCCCGGCCTGCGCCAGCTCACGCACCGCCGCGGCCAGACCGCGGGGGTGTAAGCCCCCGGCATTGACCACGATCCGCGCATCGCCACCGGCGAACTCGGCGAGTACCGGCCGCAGCTGGGCCAGGAAACCGGCGGCGTATCCGGCACCGGGATTCCGGTCGCGCTGCTTCGCCAGAACACTCATGGTGACCTCCGCGAGGTAGTCACCAGTGAGGACGTCTGCCTCCGCGGTCCGGATCATCTGAGCCAACGCGCTGGCACGGTCCCCGAAGAAGCCGGAGAAGTTGGCGATTCGAATAGGTCTCATCGACGATTCCTTACGTATATACGTATTGGAACTTGTATATATCGAACCGTAAGTGACGTAGACCACGCCGTCAATACCGCGCCGCGAACACGGACCGAACCACCACGGGTAATGAACCGGCCGCCGACGACGACGCAAGAGGTAGACAGAGGCGAGATCGCGCACGAACAGAAACTGGTCGGCGGCCGCGGTGACGGACTGGCCGAGACGCGTCGGGACCGGCCTCGCAGGGCGGACCTGCCGTACACCGGACAGCCACCCGCCCCGGTCGCCGCCAATCCCATCGTCCAGCCGGATAATTCACGGTTGCAGGCCGACCTCGAGGTTCCCCTCACCTATCCGGCCGAAATCGTGATCACCTCGGTCGATTCCCCCGCCGAAGTGATCGGCCCGCTACACGACCCGGCATCCTCAGATCGCGCTGAATTACGTGGCTTACGTTTTCTACCGCTCTGGCGACCCTCGGAAGCAGTTCCGGAATCGCCCTATCCAGCATCGCGATCCGCACACCAGATGTACTGACCTGAGAGGTTGGGAACGCGGGCCGCTGCGGGTGCGCGACACCCGGTTCTGATCCCCGCCCATCGTGGGGACGACCCGATCCCCGAGCAGCCCGACAGCGAGACCGGTGACGCATTCGAGCGCCCCGATCCGACGACGAGTACTAGGAAAGGGCCGGGAACCTGCGCGCGGTGGAAGCGTTCGAGGCGTTCCTCGCATCGGTAGTCGTCACACCGATCCGCGCACGGCCGGACTCGCTGCACTCCCGAACAAGCATGGGATATGCATCGCACGACTCGGAGCGCTGCTGGACGCCAGAGCGCAGAAGACACGAGGGCGGTGAGCCAGAAAAGAGGCGTGGCCTTCGCGCTCATCTTCGGCCGATGACGGCGGGGTTGCCCTCGCTCCAACTACTGCTCAGGCTGCGCGAGACGAATCGCCAGCCGTTCGTAGTGCGCCGCAACCGGTCGTGGTAGCTTCCGCCTGCGAGGAAATTCTCACCACCGGACAGGCCCCGACATATGTGTTGGGCATGGTAATAGCAGGTGTGCTCCGCCTCGCCTGCATGCAGAGTGATGACATGGTTTCCGTTCAAGTGCTGGGTGACGTCGAGCCGTTCGAGACCGGCGCTGATCCGGGCGACGATCGCGGCGGGGCCGTCGTGCTGTTCGCCTGTTGCGCTGTACTCCCAGCGTGCGTCATCGGTGAACAACACGGCCAGCATCTCCCAGTCCTTGGTGTCTACCGCCGTCGCGTATGCCACCACCGTATCCAGGATCGCGGCACGGTCTGTGAGCTCCCGGAACTGCGGGGAAATAGGGGACATATGGCTCCGCCTCGTCTGTTGGTGCATGATTTGTTACTGGGTACATGATCAGCCACCATGGACAGGCGCGGAAGAAGGCACTTTTATGTCCCACAGTCACATCGATGTGCCGGCCCTGGCCAGCGAAGCTTGCCCGGTCTCGGAGGTCCTCGACCACGTCTCCGGAAAGTGGAGTATCGGCATCTTGGTCGCGGCCGCGCAAGGACCGGTCCGTTTCACAGAACTCGAGCGATCGATACGGGGAATCAGCCGACGCATGCTCACGCTGAAGCTGCGGAGGTTGGAGCGCGACGGACTGCTTACCCGCACCGTGTACCCCACAGTTCCACCGAAGGTCGAGTACACCCTCACCGAGATGGCCAGAGAGCTGCACGAATCCCTGTTGACCCTGACCGGGTGGGCGACCCGGCACCGGAGCGCCATCGCCGCCGCACAAGCCGAGTACGACAGTCGACCGGACTAGGCCGCGTTTCATAAGCCCGATGGTGTGGGATGGAACCCGTTGTCCGGGTTGAGAAGTTGGTGATGTGGCGAGGTCTCCGGTAGTTGGTTGAACGACCAAGCACAACCGGAAACCAACCGGAGACCTCGTGAACAGCGTAACGGCAACGTGCCGTGCGGATCTGACTGATGCTCAGTGGGCGAAACTGAAACCGCTACTACCTGCTGGTATGAAGCCGGGTCGGCCACCGCGGTGGTCGAAACGCCGGTTGATCGACGGGATCCGGTGGCGGATCCGGACCGGCAGCCCGTGGCGTGATATTCCGACAACGTATGGGCCGTGGCAGACGGTGTACGGGTTGTTCCGCCGCTGGCAGCGTGACGGCACGTGGGAATCGATACTGACCGCGCTGCAAGCCCACGCCGACGCGGGCGGCGAGATCGAGTGGACGGTGAGCGTGGACTCCACGATCGCCCGTGCGCACCAGCATGCGGCGGGTGCCCGCCGCGACTTCGACGGTCAGGTCGAACCGGCGGGTGGTTTCGACGACGAACCCGCTGACCACGGTCTGGGACGGTCGCGGGGTGGGTTCACCACGAAGCTGCATCTGGCCGCCGACCAGGGCCAGCGGCCGTTGGCTCTGGTGATCACACCTGGTCAGTGGGCCGATTGCCCGCAGTTCACGACGGTGCTCGGCGAAATACGGGTGCCGCGACTCGGGGTCGGTGGCACCCGGTCGCGACCGGATCGGGTCCTGGCCGACAAAGCCTATTCCTCGGCGGCCAACCGTGCTTACCTGCGGCAACGCGGGATCAAGGCAACCATCCCGATCAAGGCGGACCAGGCAGCGCATCGCGTGGCCAAAGGAAACGCTGGCGGCCGGCCGCCAGCGTTCGACCCGAACCTCTACAAACTGCGCCACGCCGTGGAATGCACGATCAGCCGCCTCAAACAGCACCGCGCAGTCGCCACCCGCTATGACAAACTCGCTGTCCGCTACCTGGCCACGGTCCGCGTCGCCGCAATCAACCTGTGGTTATCCGGCCACGACTTATGAAACGCGGCCTAGGGCCTGTGTCGAAGTAACAGGTGGGGTGGCACCGCTATGCGGTGCCACCCCACCTGCTGATTTCTGAAACATCTTGGCCGCGTTGGCAAATAGGCGAGGTCTCCGGTAAGTCGGTTGAACGACCAAGTAAAACCGAAGACCGACCGGAGACCTCATGGCCAGCGTAGCGGTGACGGGGCGCGCGGATCTGACCGATGCGCAATGGGCGCGGTTGCAGCCGCTGCTGCCCCGTAACCAGAAGACGGGCCGTCCGCCCGTGTGGACGAAACGACAACTCATCAACGGAATCAGATGGCGCACCCGCGTCGGTTGCCCGTGGCGCGATATCCCAGCCCACTACGGATCCTGGTCGGCGATCTATGGGCTTTTCCGGCGATGGCAGCGAACCGGAGCTTGGGCAGTGATCCTGAAAACGCTGCAAGCCTGCGCCGAGGCCGCCGGTGCGATCAGATGGCAGATCAGCGTCGACTCCACGATCATGCGAGCCCATCAGCACGCGGCCGGGGCCCGCCGCGACCCCGACAATCAAGCTGAACCACCGAGCGGCCCCGGTGAGCGCGAACCCGGTGACCATGCCCTGGGCCGGTCACGAGGCGGATGGACAACAAAACTACATTTGACCTGCGAGGACCGTTGCCGGGTGATGAGCATGCTGCTCACCGGCGGCCAGGCCGGCGACAGTCCGCACTTCGCGGCGGTCCTCGACCGGATCCAGATCCCCGCATCCGGGAGCCGGGCCCGCCGACGACCGGATCGCGTACTGGCCGACAAGGCGTACTCCAGTCGCGGCAACCGCAACTGGCTGCGTCGGCGCGGGATCAAAGCCACGATCCCGGTGCCCGACGGTCAAGCCGGCCACCGCCGGGCCCGCGGTTCGGCCGGTGGACGACCACCGGCGTTCGATCCGGTGATCTACCGTGACCGCAACACCATCGAACGCGGCATCAACCAGCTCAAACAACACCGTGCAGTCGCCACCCGATTCGACAAACTCGCCGTCCGCTACCTCGCAACCATCCACATCGCCGCGATCAACCAATGGCTCCGCCACCCATGAGCAGTGGGCGGGCCGTCGGCCCGCCCACTGCTCACCACTTCGACACACGCCCTAGTGTTCCGCGCCTGAAATACGTTGGCTAATTGCAGGATTCGGCGGTGACGAAAACGGAGCGGCCGGAGTTGGTGCGGGGTGCGCGGCGGCGACTTCGACGCAGGCGTACGCCTTGCGGTGCCGGATCGTGTTGGCGTGCGCGGAGCCGGGTGCGGCGAACGCGCATGTGGCGGCAGCAGTGGGTGTTACGCCGATTACCGTGGCGAAGTGGCGGAAGCGCTTCACCGTGCGCTCGGCAACCCCCAAGGTCTCTGCCGTCAACCGCATATGGTCACTGGTACCCGCTGACATTCTCGTGTCGCCTCACAGTGCCGGTACCTGGATGGTTATCGGTGTCCGACAATCGGCTCGGATCTCGGTGTGGAGGACCTGCTCACCGCGCTCCTGGAGAGCGCACCGCCCATGGAGGTGCACTGGAAGCAGCGGGAGCTGGGAGCTTTGACCTTCGATGAAGTGCGGCATCTGGCACGGTCGGTCGTTCCCGGCCCGGTCGCCGGTGAGCACGGTCCAGCTAAGCCGGCAACCGTGACCTTCGAGGTATCCGGTCGGCATGCCGAGGAATTCATCGCGATGATCGAGCAGAACTCCTGACCACTGTTCGTCCTTCGAGGCATGTCTATATGGGGCACAACCCAGTTGGACGGTGCTCCCGGGCGCTTCTCGACCGACCGTCCGGCCGAACGGTCGGGTATCTCGTCTCTACCTGCGCAACGAGCCGGATACAGGTCCGGCCTATCGCTGAAGACGAGCGGATACCGATCGGCGGTGCGCGAGCGAATGCATGCCGCCGCCTGTCAGCCGCGCGGGGCCGCGCCGTGCAGGAGCGTATCGACGATACGAGCGGCCAGGGTGTCGGAGTCGCTGCCTTCGGCGTTGCCGTGCAGCGACTCTCCGATCAGCGCGTAGTAGACCCGGCGCACCCAGTCGAGGTCTGCGGCCGCGTCGATGAGTTCGTCCGCCTTGGCCCGTTCCAGCACCGCGATGCAGTGCTGGGCCATGGCCGCGTGCAGGGTTGCCGCGTCACTATCGGGGTCGGGCCGCACGCCGAGGGCAAAGGTCCAAGCGCCCTTCACCTCCAGGACATTGGCGGTGATCTGGTGCAGCGCGACCAGCGGCGGCGCGGTGTCGGGACGGCCGGATTCGACCGCGGCCGTGAGTTGGCGAGCGGCTGAATCGACCAAGGCGTCGACGAGGGCCTGCCGGTGAGCGAATCGTCGATGGATCGTCGCCCGGGACACGCCCGCGGCCGCCGCGATCTGCTCCATGGACGCTCCGGGGTCCGCGGACAACAGGCGTTCGGCCGCCTCCAGGATCGCCCGCACGCTGCGCTCCGCGTCGGCGCGCAGCGGCCGCGCCGTGGTCTCGCTCATGAAGCCTCCTCTCGACCGCCGACCCGGAAAACGCTACACGAACCCGCAACTACAAAGATAACTGAGTCATACGAGTTGCAGTTATAGATTAAATGAGTACAGTTTGTCTCACTTACCGGCTCAACGAAGGAACGATCATGCGTAGTACGGCTCTTGTCACCGGCGCCTCGTCCGGTCTCGGCGCGGAGTTCGCCGCCCAGCTCGCCGCCCGGGGGCACGACCTGATCCTGGTCGCGCGCTCCGAGGAACGGCTCACCGCGGTGGCCCAACGCCTGGCCGCCGAGCACGGCATCGGCGCCCACGTGCTCGTGCAGGACCTCGCCGAGCCCGACGCGGCCCGGCGCATCACCGAACGGCTAACCCATGACGGACTGCAGGTCGACCTGCTGGTGAACAACGCGGGATTCGGCACCTGCGGCCGATTCGAGGACATCGCCTCCGACCGCGATCACGACCAGCTCATGGTGAACGTCGTCGCCTTGGTCGACCTCACCCACGCGCTGATCCCGGGCATGCTGGCCCGCGGCACGGGCGCGGTCGTCAACGTCGCCTCCACCGCGGGTTTCCAGCCCGCACCGTACTTCGCGGTCTACAGCGCCGCCAAAGGATTCGTCCTCAACTTCGGCCTCGCTCTGCGCGAGGAATACCGGCGCCGGGGCATCCGGGTGCTCACCGTGTGCCCCGGCCCCGTCGACACTCCGTTCTTCGACACTATCGGCACGCGCGAAGCGGCGGTGAACGGTTCGATGTCTACACCGGAACCGGTGGTGCGCACCGCCTTGCGCGCCCTGGACCGCGACCGCGGTTACGTCACTCCTGGACTCGGCAACGCAGTGGCGGCACACCTGACACCGCGCCGCCCACGTACCGTGGTCGCCACCATCGCCGAACGCGTCACCCGGAAGGTCCTCACCTCCCCGGTGCCGGTACACATGGCGTGAACAATCTCGTCGCATCGGCGCGGCGCTGTCGGTGACCGGCTCCCCCTTCACAGTTCGCGGCGCCGGGCCACCAACACCGTTCGTATGTCGTGCACCGGTGGGCCCGGACGGCCGGGGCCGTGTGGGGCCGCGTCGGTCGGCAGGGGAATGTCAGGGGCAGACCGCGATCTCGGCGATGCCGTTGCTGAGCACCACACCGGTGCCACGCACGATCTCGAATGCGTAAGTGGTGACACCGTTCTCGATGCCGGCCCTCCGGATGCGGGTCGCGAGGTCGTCGTCTGGGAACTTGGTGATCACCGGCTCAGCGGGGGTCGGCGCGACCGGTTGTCGTCGAGTTGGGTGCCCGGTGGGTCGGTGACCGCCGCGAGCAGACGCCGGGCGAAGGTCTCCAACCCGCTCAGGAAGCCGGCGGGCGCCGCCACGGTGAAATCGGTGTCCAGGAAAGCGAGTACGCCGACCAGCCACTGCCAGGTGTCCAACCGGACTGTGACAGAGGTGTGCCGGTCGTCGTGGGCGGCGATCTCGGCATGCTGGTAGGCCAGCGCGTCCGCGACCCGCTCCGGCGGCGCCGCCACCAGCAGATCGACGCGCCGCTTACCGGTATCGAGGCCGCGCTGCAGGTAGTCGACAGCGGTATCGGCCGGTAGCGGGCGCAGCTCGTACCGGGCGCCGGTATTCAGCAACTCGCTGAGACGATCCACCCGGAACACACGCCAGTCCGTGCGACCGGTATCCCAGGCGAGCAGATACCAGCGCAGGTGCTGATGGATCTGGCGGTAGGGGTGGACCCTTCGGAGGCTCGTCGCACCGCGGACATCGGTGTAACCGAAGGTCACGATCTCGCGGTCGGCGATAGCGGCAGCCAAGGTGGCGAGGTGTTCCGGCGACACCCCGGGCGCGGAATGCCGACCCGTGTCCAGACCGGCACGCATCGCCGCCACCCGGGGCTGGAGCCGGGCGGGCAGGAATTGGTCGATCTTGCCGTAGGCGCGGGTCGCGGCATCGTCGAGCCCGCCCGCGGTCGCGGGGCCGGTGGCGCCGAGTGCGGCCAAGCCGAGCAGGGTGGCGATCGCCTCGTCGTCGTCGAGGACCAGGGGCGGCATCGTGCGCCCGGCCCGGAGCCGGTAATAGCCGCCGGGACCTGGGCGAGTCTCCACCGGATAGCCGTAACGGCGGAGCCGCTCGATATCCCGGCGCAGCGTCCGGGGGCTGCTGTCGAGCCGACGGGCCAGCTCCGCACCCGAGTAGACGCCGCCGGTCTGCAGTGTCGACAACAGCGCCAGCATTCGTTCGGTCACATCCGCCACCGGTCCGATTCTTCCGTGAATCGCGGCCGGAAACCGGCCACATCTGTCCCTAGCGTCTGATCCATGGATACGAGCAACATCACCATTCGCGGCGCACGCACCCACAACCTGACCGGTCTCGACCTCGATATCCCCCGCCACCGGCTTGTCGTATTCGTCGGCCGATCCGGTTCCGGGAAATCGTCACTGGTGTTCGACACCGTCGCGGCGGAAGCCGGCTACCAGCTCAACGAGACCTATCCCCCGTTCGTGCGCAACCGGTTGCCGAAATGGGCGCGGCCCCCGGTCGACCGCATAGACGGAGTGTCGCCGGTTGTGGTGATCGATCAGCGGCGCATCGGCGGCAATGCCCGTTCGACGGTCGGCACGATCACCGACACCTGGACCTACCTGCGCCTGCTGTACTCCCGGATCGGGGAGCCGTGGGCCGGGGAATCCGATCACTTCTCCTTCAACGAGCCGGCGGGCATGTGCCGGGCCTGCGCCGGGTTGGGCGAAGTGGTGGTGAGCGCGACCGAACGGTTCCTCGACCTGAACAGAAGCCTCGCCGACGGCGCGATTCTGCTGCCCGGATTCGGCCACGGCGGCTACTGGTACGAGCAGTACGCGGGTATCGGCGTCTTCGACCCCGATACCCCGCTGCGGGTGTGGTCAGAGACCGAACGCGACGCGCTGCTGTACGGCGGCTCTGCCGCGGACCGACTCGGCCGCCGCCCGCCCAAGGACTACGAGGGCATCGTCGAGCGGTTCGAACGAATTCATCTGCACACCTCCGACAACCTGTCCGAGCGCAAACAGGAGACGATCCGCCGGTTCACCCGCTCCGAATGCTGCGCCGCATGCGGCGGTGACCGGCTGAACGAAGAGTCGCGCGCCGTGACCGTCCTCGGCCACACGATCGGAGAGATGGCCAGGTGGGAGGTCGGCGAGCTCGCCGACCTCGTCGCGACCATCCGAGTGCCGCAGGTCGCACCTGTGGTCGAGGCGTTGCGTGCCCGGTTGGACGCGATGACCACCATCGGTCTCGGTTACCTCACCCTCGGCCGCGCCACCACGACACTGTCCGGCGGCGAATCACAACGGATCAAGACGGTGAAACACCTCGGTTCCAGCCTCATCGAAATGACCTACGTGGTGGACGAACCGACCGTCGGCCTGCATCCCACCGATGTGGCATCGATGACGCGGCTGCTCGCCCGGTTACGCGACAGCGGAAACAGTGTGCTTGTCGTGGAACACGATCCGGCCGTGATGGCGTGCGCCGATCAGATCGTGGAACTCGGTCCCGGCGCCGGCGCCGAGGGGGGCAGGCTGGTGTTCCAGGGTACGTTCGCCGACCTGCGCGCCGCCGATACGCCGACGGCGCGCGCACTGGCGCGACAGCGGACCGCACGCCGAGAGCCACGGCAGGCGACCGGCAAACTCACCGTGGCCGAGGCGTACCGCAACAACCTGTGTGGCGTCACCGTCGACATCCCGACCGGCGTACTGACCGTGCTCACCGGGGTCGCAGGTTCCGGGAAATCCAGTCTGGCCGCCGAATTCGCCTCCCGGCACGAGGCGATAGCCCTCGACCAGAAACCGGTGAGCGCCAACCGGCGATCCACTCCGCTCACCTATACCGGTATCGCCCCCGCTGTCCGCAAACTCTTCGCCCGCCACAACCGAGCGCCCGCCGCATTGTTCAGCGCCAACTCTGCGGGTGGCTGTCCGAACTGTGGCGGACTCGGTGTCATCTATACCGATCTTGCGTTCCTCGACGGTCAGCAGACCGTTTGCGACAGCTGCCACGGGCGACGCTTCACCCCGGAGGCGCTCTCCCACACGGTGGACGGCCTGTCCATCGCCGATGTCGACGACCTCACCGTCGCCGAGGCCATCGAGCGACTGCCCGAGCCGGCCATCACCCGAGCCCTGGAACGGCTCGCCGAAGTCGGCCTCGGATACCTGCGGCTGGGCGAACCGCTGAGCGGACTGTCCGGCGGCGAATGCCAGCGGCTCAAGATCGCCAGAGAACTCCGCGAAGCTGCGGAACCGGCGGTGTATCTGCTGGACGAGCCGACCACCGGTCTGCATCCGGCCGATATCGAGACGCTGTTGCGAGTGGTCGACGCCCTCGTGGACTCCGGCCACACCGTAGTCGTCATCGAGCACGACCTCGAGGTGATCCGGCACGCCGACTGGTTGATCGACCTCGGTCCGAGACCGGGCAGGCATGGCGGGACGGTGCTCTTCGAAGGTCCCGTAGCCCACTACACGGGTCACGCGACGCCCACCTCGCGGGCACTCGACGCCTCGCGCAGTGAGTAGCCGGTCAGGTGCGACACGAGCCCGGGAGCAGCAGATCGGATACTCGCTCGCTACGGCATCGGCGTGATCGGCAGGCGTCGCGCCCGGCGCGCCACCGCGTTGGCCAGGTCGGTGTAGTCGTCGATCAGCTGAGCGGGCCGATACCACTCTGCGTGCACGATGGGGTCGGACGGTTCCGCCGACAGCAGTGCCTCGCCGGTCGGTAACACGCAGTGCGCAAGCCCCGCCGAACAGGTGGGCAACGTAGAACAGATGATCGCCCGCATCGGAATCACCGCAGTGGTGTCATAGGGTGCCGGCAGGTGTTGTGATCATGATGTGGACCCTCGCCTCCGCCTGTACAGCCCTCGATCGCCGATGGCAACGGCTCAGGTCGAGTCGGCGGAATGGATGCGCCTGCCTTCGACGGCCGATTGCCGGATGTGCCGAGCCACAGCTCGCTGCCGATCAGATCCTCGGCATTTCGGAACCCGAGCACGCTACTGACAATCTGCAGGTCGTGCAGTGTCAGCCCGGTCGCCGTGCCGTCGGGACGTGTGCGTCCGCCACTTCGCCGTCCCGAGTTGGGTGGTCTGCTCATTGCGCACTCGCCCCTACCTGCAGCGCAACTCTGCCGCTGAAGGATTCCACATCGTCACACATGAACCCCCGCCTTAAATTACATTTCGCCTTGTAATGGAAGGTAACCCATCGGCGATGTGACGTCAACCACAGCAGAATCGCTGGTACGCCCGGCCCATCACATCGGTCAAGGTCGATCCCGACGGGACCCACCTCCTGCGCGGAAACCGCAATATCCCGCCGACGACCGAGTGAGCGCGCATCGCCGGGCCACCACCGTGTCGTCTTCGTTCGGAGCAGGTCCGGTGCCCGGCCGGCGAAGCATCCGACGACTCGCATCGAGGTGCCGAGGAAGAGGTGTCCGATGACGCACTCTCGGTACGGTGAACACATGCCGGATATCTCCGCCGTGTCTCGCACCGGCCGTCCCCGCGACAGTCGAGTGGACAGTGCGCTACTCGAAGCCGCGGCGCACCTGATCGCCGAACGCGGCTACGGCGCGCTCACCTTCCAAGCTGTCGCCGATGCGGCGGGAACCAGCAGACCCGCACTGTATCGCCGGTACAGCTGCCGCGCCGATCTCGTCGTCTCGATGCTGATCGACCGCTACGGATTGCAACCCGGCGCCGAGGATCTGGGCGACATCGAAGCCGAACTCCTCGCAATCCAACAGCACCAACGCGAGCTGTTCAACGACCCGGTACTGCGCCGGGCCGTGCCCGGACTACTGGAGGAACTCGGTCGCACACCGGAGGTCGCACACCGGTTCCAAGAACAGTTTCTCCGGCCACGCAGACGCTCCACGGCAACAATCCTCGAACGCGCTGTCGCCCGAGGCGAGATCACTGTCGAAGTCGACCCCGAATGGCTGTGCGACCTCATCACCGGGCCGATGCTCATGCGCGCACTGATACCCGAACTCGGGCCCATCGACGAGACGTTCGTGCAGTACACAGTGCGATCCGCACTCGACGCGGTGGGCCTGACCGAGCACTGACAACTCTATGGTTGACGTCACAATACTCCCGGCGGTATGTTCCATTACGGCTCGTTACGTAATGAAAGGCGTGGTCGATGCGTGAAGACGTGGAATTCCTCAGCGGCGGACTCACCCTGCGCGGATGGCTGTACCGGCCCGAAGAGCGCACCGATCCCGCGCCGCTGGTGGTGATGACCCACGGATTCGCCGGCGTCAAGGAATGGGTCGCCCCGTTCGCCGAAGTATTCAGCGCCGCCGGGCTCGCCTGCCTGGTCTACGACCATCCCGGATTCGGCACCTCCGACGGCGAACCGCGCTTCGAGGTGGACCCGGCCGCGCAGATCGAGGGCTATCGCGACGCGGTGACCTACGCGCAAACACTCGACGGTGTCGACAGCGATCGGATCGGCGTCTGGGGAACCAGTTACGCCGGCGCCCATGTCCTGGTCGTCGCCGCCACCGACCGCCGCGTCCGGGCCGCCGTCTCCCAGGTCCCGCTGACCAACGGCTGGGCGACCTTCGGCCGCCTCGTACCCTCGATCATGCTGCCGACCGTGCATCAGGCGATCGCCGCGGACCGGCTCGCCCGCGCCGCGGGCGAACCACACCAGACGATCAAGGCCGCCTCCGACGACCCCACCGAACTGGTCGCGATGCCGGGCGCCGAAGTCTACGAATGGCTGATGGCCAACGGCCCGCAGATACCCACCTGGCGCAACGAGGTCACGCTCTCCAGCGTGGACAAATTCCAGGGCTACGCACCGGAAGCATTCCTGCGCCGCGTTTCCCCCACTCCCTTGCTGATGGTGATCGCCGAGGGCGACACACTCACCCCCAGCGATATCGCACTACAGAGCTACGCCGACGCCTTGGAGCCCAAACAGCTCGAGCTCGTCCCTGGTGGCCACTTCGCGGTGTACGGCGAGCGATTCGATCAGGCATCGTCGGCCGCTCGCGACTTCTTGCTGACGAAACTCGCCGATCGGTGACGAACCGGATTGTCCGACAATCGGCCACGATCACTCCACGACCCCCATACGCCACCGTGAGCCGCCGACTGTAGCGGAAGCCCCGATCGTCGCAATCCGCAGCGGAAGCAATCTCCGAATACAGTCACGAATCGCTCAGGATTCTGTGCCGCTGCGACGTCGCACGACCGAGCACATCGGCACCCCGCGGCGAAGACTCCTCGCAGCCCCTTCGATGCCCGGTCCTGCACCGATCGGACGCACGCTATCGGAGACGGCGTCGTTCCTCTTCTTCGAGTCGCCGCCGCTCCTCTTCGCGACGTTCCTCCTCCTTCTCGATCTCTTCCTCACGGGCTGTCTTGTCACTCATGGTTGTCACCTCCTCCCGGTGGGATCCAGACGCATCACCGGGTCCGTATCGAGCATCCGGCGCAGTGCAGTATCGAGCGGCGGCGGAAATACGAGATCGTGGCCGAGTCGGCTGTCCACCGCCGCGATCGCCGCGGTCAGCGGTGAAGTGGCGACGCGGCCGACGATCGTGTCGAACAACCGGGGCGGCGTCGCCAGGTAGTACAGAGCCCGCCGCCGGATGCCCGGCGGTACCCGGCGGGTGGATCGTTTCCGGACCGGCTCGCCCAGTTCGGCGGCGTAGAGCAGTCCCTCGGGTGTGACCAGTACATGTTCGGCGATGACCGCGACGTGGTCCGGGGATTCGGCGCTGCCCCACTCAGTTGCGGCGAGCCGGATGTGTCGCAGGCGCCAACCGCCGTCATCGGCGAGCAACTCCTCGACAGCGTCCCGGTGCATCCACGACAAGGGTCCGGCGCCGGACCCGAAGCATTGCCACAGCGCTTCGTCGACGACCGGGAACATTCGCTGATTCATCGTGTGCTCCTCGACTGCGCCCTGTTCTCGGACGAGCTGTCCGTCGTCGGGCTCGACTTCGCATCGGGACATCGCCTCGACGGAGCGGCCGGGTCCATCATCGCGTCCTCGACATCGAGAACGGCCGGTGCCCGGACGTCATGCCTGCAAGTTCTACCCTCTCCGTCCCGGCGCCACATCCGCCAGCGAGGAAACTTGTCCGTTTCGACGCCCACCTTGTAACAGCGCACGATGTCGTTGTCCCCCGGTGACCCGATCGGCGACCGTTCACCCCCACGATCGATATCAGCGCTCGGGTTCCGGCACGAACTCGCGGGCTCCTCCGCCGCCCTTCGGCGACAACAGCAAGGCTCCGCCATGCGCGACCCGCCGCATTCCCGATAGTGTGACTCCTCACTCCGAGGTGGCGGACGATCTGTGTACAGCAACACGAGATTGGTGAGCATTGAGTATCGAAAGCACTTCACAATCAGCTGGTATGCCGCTGGACTTCGCCGGACCGCGGCTCCCCCTCTACACCGCCGAGTACGCGACGGACCCGCATCGGACGCATCGCGAGATGCTCAACCGGTTCGGTTCCCTGGCCCCCGTGGAGCTGGCTCCCGGTATTCCCGCGACACTGGTCATCGGCTACCACACTGCATTACGGATCCTCAACGACCCGGATCGCTTCACCTCCGACCCGCGGACCTGGGAGCGGAACATTCCCGCCGAATGCCCGATCCGCCCGATGATGGAGTGGTATCCCAATCCACTACACAGCGGAGGTAGCGATCACGCCCGCTTCCGGGCCGCCACCACGGCGGCCCTCGGCAAGGTCGACCTGCACCGGTTGCACACCACCGTCGAGCAGCTCGCGGCGCCGCTGATCAACACCTTCTGCGAAGACGGTCGATGCGACATAGTCAGCCAATACGCGCTGCCCGTCGTTTTCGCCACGCTGAATGCTGTCCTGGGCTGCCCTGCCGATATCGGCCGCCGCGCCGCGACCGGGATGGCGGCAGTCTTCGATACCGTCGACGCCGCCGACGGTAACGCCATGATTCTCAGCGCCCTGGAAGAACTCACCCGGATCAAGCGCAGCGAACCGGGAGACGACGTCACCAGCCGACTGGTGACGCATCCGGCACGCCTGACCGACGAAGAGATGGTGTGCCATCTGGCACTGCTGTACGCGGCCGGTATCGAGCCTCCGCAGAACCTGATCGTCAACACCTTGTTGCTCATGCTGACCGATGAACGGTTTGCGGGCAATGTGCTCGACGGCAGTCTGTCGACCCGCGATGCTCTCGACGAAGTCCTGTTCGAAAACCCGCCGATGGCGAACTACTGCATCCGATATCCGCGTCAGCCGATTCTGGTCGACGAGGTCTGGTTGCCCGCGCACCAGCCGGTGCTGATCAGCATGGCCGCCTGCAACAACGACCCGGCCGTCCGCTCCGGAAACGTCACCGACAATCGGTCGCATCTGGCCTTCGGCGCCGGGCCGCACGCCTGCCCCGCGCAACCGATGGCGATGCTGATCGTCCAGGACGCCATCGATCAGCTGCTCGATGCCCTTCCGGAGATGGAATTGGCGGTACCCGAAGAGGACCTGAGGTGGCGTCCGGGCCCGTTCCACCGGTCGCTGGTCTCACTCCCGGTCACCTTCCCCGCAAGTCCGCCGATCCAAACCCTCGGGCTGCCTCGATAGTCCGGCGCCGCCGTAATTCGTGCGTGCCGTGCAAAAATGGCCCCGGGCAGAACCGCCACCAACCCAGCAGGGAGTCGACAGAGCCGCAGCTCAGAGGTCGTAATTCGAGCTAGGCTTGCTGCATGCGATGTCTCGATCGGGTTTCTGGGGTCGAGGTCCCGAGACCGTCGATTCGGTGGCCGGCCGATGGCCGTCGCACGTTGGAGGCGTTCGAAAATCTTGTCCCGGAGGCGATCTCGGACCGCGGATCGTCCCCCGTGGCTCCGGATCAACGCCTCCGGTCCGCCTACAGCTGACAGTTGCGAAGTTGGCCCCCGCCCTACGAGCTGGTACCGGCGGACCGTCTGATCGGCCGCACCGGCCCGGCGACCCGTTTCGCGACCGCAGCCGCGTATGCCACACTACAACGGCGCCGCACCCGTTGAGATCGCCAGCGCCGATCGACGGGTGCACGAGTTCAGCCGCTATGGCGACCGGCAGCTCAACACTGCCCTCCACACCGTCGCGATACGCTGCCTGAAACGACACCTGTCCAACACCATCCGGCGGATCATGATCGCCGACGACACCCGCAGACATCGAGATACCGCCGAGCGTCCCTCTGCAGCTGGACAAATAGAGATCTCAATTCACTTCCTGGGCTTTCACCGATCGGTCCCGCAAGTCCGGGCTGGTGCCGTCGATGGGGTCGATCGGTGCCTGCTACGACAACGCCCTGGTCGAATCATTCTGGGGCAGAACGCAGACCGAGCTACCAACCGGCAGCGCTGGAGAACTCGGATGGAACTGGCGAACGCGATCGTCGAGTACCTCGAGCTCTTCCGCAACCGACGCCGCCGCCACTCAGCGCTCGGTATGCGCACCCCGATCGAGTACGAGATGATGCAACCGTCCATCCAACGCCTGGCATGGAGTCCAGTACCTCGACTCCATGCCACCGGGGGAACATCAATCCGTGCACGAAGGCACCCAAAGGGAAACTCACACTTGTTCAAGCACCTTCTCACAATCGCCGGCCTGACCGGCACCGTTTGCGCGCTCGCCCTCCCGACCGGGACCGCAGCCGCCGAGCCCTTTCCACCGGGAGTCACATGTTCCGGTACGACCTGCCGCAACGACACCGACGAGCACTACCTCGTCGAGTCGTGGCAGAAATGCCGGGTCGTGGGCGGGACCAGCACGACGCGGATCCCGTTCAACGTGATGATGAAACCCCACGAGACCGTGCAGGTCACGGGGGTTCAATGCCGACCCCTGATCCATGAGGGATACGACGACCCCGACGACACCTTCCCGTCGTATCGCACCCAGATCCCGCAGGAGCCGGTCGGCATCGTCTACACCAGGGCAGTGACCTATGACCCGAACGCCAAGCCACCCACCGGCTCGGCCTTCTGACCCGAACCGCCCGTTCGGTACTTCACCCTGTCCGGCGCCCACGGCGAAGCTGCACCACATCTCGATCAGCTGTGCGGAAGAGGGATGCTCGACAGCCAAGGGTGGTCGAGATCAGCTAAGGGTCACCCGATGCCGGGCGGCGCCGCACCTGTATTACGCGGGTGTGGCCCGCGCCCGCTGCGTCATACCCCGGCCGGTGAGGATCGATCCGGCCGCTACTCGGTTCCGGGCTCGGTAGGCACAGACTCCGGATCGGCCGGTGGGAACGTAACCGGGAGAGACGCCAGCGCCCGATGGAAGGGACCCGGGCGCCAACTCGGTTCACCGCCGGGCAGGGCCGGACTCAGATCGGGAAGCACGTCCAGAAGTTGATCGATGGTCTCCTGGGCTATCAGATAGGCCACCGATTGCGCGGGGCAGGCGTGCGGACCGGCTCCCCACGCAAGATGAGAGCGATTGCCGGTCCGGTGCTCGGATCGGATAGCGGGATCATTATTACACGCAGTCATGCTGATCAGGACCGGTTGATGGGCCGGCAGCCAGACATCGTCGATCAGGATCGGCTGACGAGGAAAGGTGATCATATAGTTCGCCAAGGGCGGATCGTTGAACAGAACCTCGTCGAGAGCGTCGCGCGTCGACAGGCTGCCGGCCACCACCGTGTCACCGAACCGATCGTCGGTGAGGATCAGCAGCAGAGTATTGGCGACCAAGTTCAGCTGCAGCTCGATTCCCGCACCGTAGAAGGCCACCAGCTGGTGGATCAGCTCCTCTTCGTCGAGCTGGACCGGATGCCGCAACAGCAGCGTCGCGATATCGTTGCCGGGTTCGGCCCGTTTGAGCGCTACCAAATCCTGCAACGCCGAACTGACCATCAGATTGCCCTGTTCGGCCTCGATGCCCTCGAATATCGCGGCCATGCCGGCGGCGACCCGGCGCCCGATATCGGGAGTACAGCCGACCATGGCGCCGACGACCTCGAATGTCAGTGGGAAGATGTACTGGCTCATCAGATCGGCCGTACCGTCGGCACAGAAACTCTTGATCAACGGAAGGGCGAACTTCTCGACGATGCCGTGCAGTCCGTACAGGTCGACATTGCCGATACTGGCCGAGGTCGCCTCGCGATAGCGTAGGAAGGCCGAACCGGCGCTCTTACTCCCCGACGGCCGCCACTCCATGATCGGAAGCACCGGGCAGTCCGCGGGAATATCCTTCTGCCAGACTCGGGGGTCGGCGGGAAAATGCTCCGGGTCGTTGAGGACCCGGAGCGCCGTGTGGTAGCCGATCACCAGCGTGGCCGGTACGCCCGGCGCCAGTTCCACCGGCGCCAGAGACCCGTATTTCTGCCGCATGTCGAAATATGCGCGATGCGGGTCGATCGCGAATTCCGGCGAGTGCATCGACACCCGCTGCTCGTCGGTGTCGACCGGTGAACCGTGGACGACCGGGCACGATGTCGTGGACGCGGGTGAATGTGGCGAACTCAAAACGGTTGAACTCCAACGTAATCGGGTGCTTCGACCGGTCCATGCCGGTCGGATGCGGGTTTCGACTCTCGAGCATAGCCACCGTCCGCCGGACACGGCGCGTTCAGTTCGGGACAAGCCTAGTGCTCCAGCATCACTTCGTGATGTTGTTGGGTAGCCTGTGTTTTCGTGTGGGGGGCTGCTGCACGGATAGGTGACATCGATCTGGCTTGCCTATAGGCAAGCCAGGAAGGATGTCATCGTAGACGCCGGATACGCACGCGACCCCGGACCGGGACTCGCATCCTCCCGTCTACCTTTCCCGCGGCCCCGCCGACCTGGCCGACTATGGCCACGCAGAGCTCCGCCGCCAGCTCGACCGATCCGACGAGCGCGACCTGCACGTCAGCCGAGAAGGCTTACCGGGCCCACGGAAAGGTAAAGGGGACTTGGATCAGCGCAGGGAGAAGGGATCGCCGATAGAGTCGGGGTTCGATTCGAACCAGATCGACTTCGGCTGAGTGAACTCGGCGAAACCGTCGAGCCCGTTCTCGCGCCCGTGCCCGCTGTCCTTGATTCCGCCGAAGGGGGTCGCAAATTGTAGGGCACGGTAGGTGTTCACCCACACCGTGCCCGCTTCCAATTCACGCGAGACACGGTGCGCGGTGTGGTAACTGCTTGTCCAGACCCCGGCAGCGAGCCCGAACTCGGTGTCGTTCGCGATCGCAATCGCCTCGTCTTCGTCGCGGAAGCGGATCACCGACAAGACCGGGCCGAACAATTCGTTCTGCGCCACCGGCATATCGTTGGTGACACCGTCGAGGACCGTCGGTGGATAAAACCAGCCCCGCGAAGGCCGTTCACCACCGGGGCCGCCGGCGACGACGCGGGCACCCTTCTCGATTGCCTCCTCGACCCGGTATCCCACGCCGTTGAGGATCTTGGGCTGCGACATCGGCCCCATTTCGGTAGTGGGCGCGGTGGGATTGCCGAGGACGACACTGCGGGCACGGTCTGCGATGACTTCGACCATGCGATCGGCGATCGCCTCGTGCACCAGCAATCGGGACCCGGCAATGCAGGTCTGCCCTGCGGCGGCGAAGATACCACCGACTACACCGTTGGCTGCGGATTCGATGTCGACATCGTCGAAGAAGATGTTCGCCGATTTCCCGCCGAGTTCGAGCACTGTCTGCTTCAAGCCCTCGGCGGCTCGGGCGGTCACCGACCGCGCCGAATCGACACCACCGGTGAAGAACACTTTCTTGACATCGCGGTGCCCGACCAGGGCGTCCCCGGCCTCGTGGCCGAGTCCGGTGACCACGTTGAAACACCCGTCGGGCAGCCCGGCCGCCTTGGTCAGCTTCCCGAGTAGCAACAACGAGAGCGAGTTGACCTCGGGCGGCTTGGCGACCACCGTGTTCCCTGCTGCCAATGCCGGCGCGATACTCATTGCGCCGAGCAGCATCGGAGAGTTGAACGCCGGAATGACACCGATGACCCCGTATGGTTCGCGGACTGTCATCACGGTCAGTGTTCGGCTGTCGTGCGGGATCTGCCGCCCCTCCATGTGCAGGGCGAGCGATGCGTAGTAGTGGTACCAGTTACGCAGCATCGCCTGCTGGGTGCGCACCTCCCGGATGACCTTACCGGCATCACGGGATTCGAGGCCCGCGAGCTCGTCGGCGTGCTCTCCGATGAGATCGCCGAGCCTCCAGAGGATCTCCGCCCGGGTACTGGGTCCGGTGCGCCGCCAGCTCCGGAAGGCGGTCTGCGCGGCACTGACCGCGTCATCGACATCCTGCTTCGACCCGCGAGCGATCTCGGCCCACGGTTCGGTGGTCATGGGGTCGTCGGTGGGGAAATATTCACCCTCGGCCGGGTTGACGGTCGCACCGTTGATCCAGTGTTCGTGGCGAGGTAGCGACATCAGATACGCACCGATCCCACTGTTTCGCGGCGCTCGCGCGGTAATGGCAAAAAGGCAAGCTCCTTCGGATCCAGGTCGTTGGCAAGGTAGTCCTGCAGCTGATCGGCTGCGCCGGTGGCGAATTCTTCGAACGCCTCCTGCACGGTCCAGCCGATGTGCGGGGTCACGACCACATTCGGCAGTGCGCGCAGCGGCGAATTCGCTGGGAGCGGTTCTTCGACGAAGACGTCGAGTCCGGCAGCGCTCAACGGACCGTCGCGCAACACCTCTGCCAATGCCGCCTCGTCGATGATGGCACCGCGGGCGGTGTTGACCAGCACAGAACCGGGCTTCATCGAGCGCAGTCGGTCAGCGGTGAGCAGTCCGCGCGATTCCTCGGACAAGCGCAGGTGAACGCTGACCACATCCGAGGTCGAGAGCAGCTCCTCCAGCGACAGCCGGGGGATACCGTCGACTGCGACAGCGGAGCTGCCGGGACGCGCCCACGTCACGACTTCCATATCGAAGGCCTGGGCCAGGCGGGCGACTGCCCGGCCCTGCAGACCCATGCCGAGAATGCCGATGCGACGGCCTCGGAGTGTGCCGCCGAGCAGACCCTTCCACTCGCCGGCGTCGGTGTCCCGGGTAGCCGCGGGGAACTTGCGTAGTGCGGCGATCATGAGACCGAAGGTCAGCTCACGCACGGCCGCTTCGCAAGCATCATGCCGGCGCCACAGCGGAACACTGATGCCGCGCTCGGCGGCGATCTCCTGGTCGATGTGGTAAGCGTGCCCCCCGGTCTGCAGGATCAGCTCCAATTTGGGCAACCGGTCGAACAGCTCTCGGTCGAAGCGGGTGCGCTCACGCACCGCCATGACCGCTTGGACCTCGGCGAGCACCTCGTCGGGCAACGCGGCGATGGGTTCGTCGAGCACCCGGGCGTCCGAGAGTTCACTCAGTCGCGCGTAGCCCTCGGAGGCGCGGATCTTGCCCTCCCAATCATCGAGGACGAGCAGCTTGGGCTTGGTGTTGCTCACCGTGAGCACTCCTTCTTGTTGTGTCAACGAAGCAAGAATCCGAATCCTACTTCGCAAATACGAACTATCTGTAATCATCGACACGCTGACGTCCCATGTCAAGAACGGGCGACCTGGACGGGGCGGCTGGTTGCGCTGGGCCCGGGGGATGGACGCTCGGCAATGAGGGGCGTCAGAACCAGCCGGTCGCCACCAGGAGCAACCAGACGAATACTGGCGCTGCGATCACGATGACAGCGCTGTACACCAGCATTTGGCGATACAGTCGTGGCCGGTCCCGCTCGGCACAATTGGCCAGTACCAGCGCGCCATTCGTGGAGAAGGGGCTGACGTCGACCACCGTCGATGCCACCGCAAGTGCCGTAACCATGCCGACCGCACTGACACTCCCCTGCTGAAGGAACGGAACGGCGAGCGGGATCGCGACCCCGAGGATGGCGATCGAGGAGGCGAACGCCGAGGTGATTCCACCGAGGTAGCACAGCAGCAACGCCGCAACGAGGGGCAGTCCGATGCCCGCGATGAGGCCGGCGGTGTAGTCGATAGTGCCCGCGCGTTCGAGGACCTCGACATAGGTCAGGACGCCGCAGATGAGAAAGACCGTCGACCAGCTCACCTTCCCCAGCGCCCGACTGGTCGACTCCGGGTAGAACAGCGAAAGCACGGCGGTAATGGTCAGCGCGAGGAATCCGACGTCGAGACCGAAAGCCACTGTGCCCACCGCAAGGACTGCCAGCCCGGCCAGGGTGAGGATTTGCTCGCGCCTCAACTGCGGGACCGAGGATTCGATCACGACCTCGCCAGCCTCCATCACCGCCGTCGTGCCGGACCCGGATGTCGGGCGAAGGCCGGTGCCGGTGCCGCCGATTCCCTCGATGGAGCCAGACGCGGCGCCGGTCGCGGTCTCGGACATCGCTCGCCCGCCGATAAGAGCGCGGCCGCCCATGGTCAGGTAGACCATGAGTGCGATCGCGGCGTTGATCACCAGAGGCATCAGGAACAGGATGGTGGGGCTACTGGGCAAGCCCGTGTCACTGACCACTCCATTGACGAAACTGCCATAGACACTGATCGGCGAGAAGGCCCCACCCAAGGCGCCGTGCACCACCATCATTCCCATCAGCAGGGGATTGATCTTGTGACGGAATGCGTACGCCATTGCCAACGGCGCGACGATGGCGACAGCGAACACTGCTCCGATCGACATCAGGGCCGCAGCCATGAGGAAGAAGATCCACGGCACCGCGGCGATGCGGCCGTGGACCAGTTCCGTGCACCAGTGCACGAGCAGTTCGAGAGTTCCGTTGACCTGAGCAATTCCGAACAGGTAGGTCAGCCCCACCAAAATGACGAAAATTCCACCAGGGAATCCACCGACGATGTCGGCAGTCGTCAGATCCAGGACCAGTGTGCCGACCAGGAAGGCGGTCACGAATCCCAGGGCGCCCAAGTTCACGGAGCGGGCCGCGGCGACGACGAACGTCAGCCCCAGGGCAATGATCGAGATCAATTCCGGACGCATCCGGATCCTCCTTCGGGTGTAAGAGGTTCCACCGCGCGGAGCCACGCACGGCTGGAGGAAGACGCCGGGCCGGCCAGTGTGACCGCCCGCGAGTCGAGTACAGAAACGGCGCCGCCGCGAACCCGTTCCATTCGAAAGTAAGGATTCGATTACGCAGATGCGAACTTCTGCTGTAATGATCATCACATCGAGGTGAGCTGTCAAGACTCAGTTCATGGGGAACCTGCTGGGAGTGTCCGCCGAAGGGCGGCCTGTTGACTTCGGCCGCCCTGAGTCGCACACTCGAATCTGACTTCGCAACTTCGAATACGAAATGAGTCGCATGACCACAACGTCGCCGCTCGTCGGCATCCGCATCGCCGACTTCTCCTGGGTCGGCGCCGGGCCTTTCATGACCAAACCTTTGGCCGACCACGGCGCCGAAGTGATCAAAGTCGAATCGAGAACCCGCACGGACGTGATCCGGAGCATGCCGCCGTTTCGTGATGGCGAGGCCGGAGTGAACCGCAGCGGCTATTTCGCCAATCGCAATTCGAGCAAGAAGTCGATCTGCCTGGACCTGCATACCGACGTCGGTCGCGATCTGGCACTGCGGTTGATTGCCCGGAGCGACATAGTGGTCAACAACTTCACGCCCGGAACGATGGACCGATTGGGTTTGGGTTACAACGCGGCACGAGCCGTTCGGCCGGAGATCATCTATCTCGAGATGCCGATGCAGGGAAACAGTGGACCCCACAGCGGCTTTCGCGGATTCGGTTTGTCGATCGGCGCGGTAGGAGGCATCTTCGGGCTCAGTGGAGATCCCGACCGGCCCCCAGTCGGAACAGGCACCAACTATCCCGACCACGTACCCAACCCTCTCCACGGTGCCATCGCGCTGTTGGCAGCTCTGCATCGCCGCCGCCGCACCGGGGAGGGCGCCTATATCGAGCTGGCGCAACTGGAATCGACGGTCAACGCCATCGGTCCGTCTATGGTGGCCGCTGCACTGGGCCGTGAGGTGGACCGCCGCGGCAATACCGAAGATTCCGCCGCTCCGTACGGGCCGTATCGGTGCCGGGGAGTGGACGCCTGGTGCACCCTTGCCGCCTATACCGACGAGCAGTGGACCGCGTTGGCGCAGGTGCTGGGAAGGCCCGACTGGCTCGCCGACCCCGATTTCAGCTCCCTCGATGCGCGCAAGAACAGCGCAGAACGACTGAACAAGGAGGTCGGTGCCGCCACCTCACTCCGTGACGCCTGGGATCTCGCCGACGAACTGTGTGCCGCCGGCGTACCGGCTGCCGCAGTAAGTACCAGTGACGAACTCGTCGAACGCGATCCGCAGTTGCGCGCTCGCCAGCACTGGGTCACTCTCGACCATCCCGAGATGGGCCCCTCGATATATAACAACATCCCCTATCGCCTGACCCGCACACCCGGTCGGCTTCGTTCCTCGGCGCCCTTGCTCGGTGCGGACACCGAGGCGGTGTGCACGGGTCTGCTCGAGATGTCGGCCGCCGAATATGGCGACGCCCTGAGCGCAGGAGCAATTGGATAGTGCCCATCGATATCGAAGACAATGGCCCCGTACGGCGGATTACACTGAATCGCCCAGAGGCACTGAATGCCCTCGATCCGCAGTCGATGATCGATCTTCGTCGCGCCTTGATCGCATTCAACGATGACGACACCGCGCTGGTCGCGATTCTCACCGGAGCTGGAACTCGCGCGTTCTGCGCCGGTGCGGACCTGAAGAACACCGCAGTTCCTGACACTCCCTTCGCCTCGAGTTACTACGCCTCCTTCGACGCCGGCATGACCCAGGGCGCTTACGTACGTGCCCTGGTGTGGACCGATCTGTCGATCACCAAGCCGATCGTCGCCGCAATAAACGGGCACGCGCTCGGCGGAGGCCTGGAGATCGCACTGCAGTGCGACGTGCGCATCGCCTCGACCAACGCCACCTTCGGGCTTCCCGAAAGCAGGTGGGCGAGTGTCCCCGGCGCCGGCGGCGTCTCGAACCTGCTGCACGCGATCCCCAGCGCCGTTGCGATGAAAATGGCCCTCACCGGCGAACGCATCGATGCGGCGCGAGCTGAACAGCTCGGCCTGATCAGTGACGTCGTCGAACCGGACCAGTTGACCGAACGTGCTGAGCAGATCGCCGAGCAGATCGCCGCGAACGGTCCCATTGCCGTGCGTGCGATCACCACGATGGCCCGTCGAGCGGCGAACATCCCACTCAACCAGTCGATCGAGCTCGAGCAGATGCTGTGGGGACTGCTGCGCGACACCGAAGACCGCATCGAAGGTAGGGCCGCCTTCGCTGACAAGCGCCCCCCCGCCTACCGGGGCCGATGACACCACCCGGCCCGTTCCTCGGGCAGAGAACGGGCATCCGCCCGGACAGATGAAAGGATACCGATGACTACGGTCCAACAGACCAAACGCAAACTGCTCAGCGAAGACTGGTATCGCCACACCGCTTCAGGAGTAGAACTGCTGGTCAGCGACTGCAATACGTGCGGTCACCGCTGGTTCCCGCCGCGCAGCGCGTGCTCGTCTTGTGCGTCGGAAGACCTCACCCGCACCCACACCGGCGCACGCGGAATCGCCTATGCGTCGAGCAAGGTCCACGTCGGAGGCGCGCCGTGGCCGAAGGAGTACGTGCTCTCCTACATCGACATCGACGGGGTCCGTGTGCTGATGCACACAAACTCCGATCAGGCACTGACACCGGATACCCCGGTCACCATCGCGCTCGGACACATCGGTACCGACAACGCCACCGAGCTGTGGTCCTATATCGCCCACCCAGTCGGCAAGGACATCGAATCCCCGGAGGCGACCTCATGAGAAACGTGTTCGTTGCCGGAGCCGCCGTCGCACCGTTCGGCAAATACAAGGACAGCACACCCGCCGAGCTCGGGGGTACCAGTGCACTCGAGCTGATGCAGTCGGTCGGGGTGTCACCGGACCGAGTGGATACCGGATTCGTCGGGTCCGTCTACGGCGGATCGCTGATAGCGCAGCGCGTTCTGCAACGTGTGGGCATTTCGGGCCAGCCGATCTTCTCTGTCGAGAATGCCTGCGCCAGTGGCGGTTCAGCAGTCAACTTGGCGTTCCAGGCGATCGCCTCCGGTATCGCCGACAGCGCCATTGTCGTAGGCGTGGACCAACTGTCGACATTCGGCGGCGGCGCTTTGCCGTTGACCACCGCTGATGTCGAGACCGCACAGGGTGTGATCATGCCGGCCACGTACGCGATGCGTGCTCAGCGGTACTTGCACCAGGCCGGTGCCGAACCGATGGTGCTCGACCGGATCTCGGTGAAGAACCGAGGCAACGGTGCACACAATCCGCGTGCTCACTTCCAGAAGTCGATCACTCTCGACGACGTCGCACAGTCCCGCAGGGTGGCCGACCCGCTCAAGCTGCTGCACTGCTGCCCCAACAGCGACGGCGCCGCAGCGCTTTTCCTCTGTAGCGAGGACTTCGGCCGTGACCTCGCCGTCGACCTCGTCCGAGTGCGCGCCAGCGTCGTGCGCTCGGGACAATTCCACACCTCCTATCGCGATATGACCTGGCCGGACATCACCGAGCGCACCGCCCGGGCTGCCTACGAGATGGCCGGAATCACCGCGGCAGATCTGGACGTCGTCGAGTTGCACGATGCCTTTGCCATCGCCGAACTCCTGCACGCCGAGGCACTCGGACTCACCGAACGGTGGAAGGCGCATGTTGCAGTCACTGCGGGCGAATTCGACCGTGACGGCCGGGTCGCGGTCAGCCCCAGTGGAGGACTGCTCAGCCGGGGACATCCGGTTGGCGCCTCCGGTGTGAGTCAGCTCTGTGAAATGTACTGGCAGATCACCGGTACGGCGGGTGATCTGCAGGTGCCAGGAGCCTCGGTAGCGCTCACCCATACCACCGGCGGCGGAATCTTCGGCGTCGACAACGGTGCCTGCTCGGTGCACGTGCTGGCCGCGGACTGAACGAAAGAAGACCATGGACACAGATCAACTGGTGGCCGCTGTGATCGACACCCACAGCCCCGTCGCCGCCGCGGTATCCCGCCGCCTACGCATTGCGCGCTGGCGAACCGAAAGTGGCGACAAGGTTCACGAGGTACTCGACACACTCGCTCTCACGTCCTCGCGGCTCGACGCGCTGGTCTTCGCGCCGACGCTGAACCACGACACCGATGTTCCCATAACCGAGCTGGTGACCGCGCTCGTCGACGGCTGCGAGGCAGCGCTACCGAAACTGCGGTCGAACAGCGGTTCCGTCGTAGTCGTCGTCAGTGCCGAGATGCTCGGCGCCGCCACTCGCCCACAGCTCGCGGCAGGATACGGAGCACTCACCTCGGCGGCACGCAGCCTGGCCCTTCGCCTGGCCGCCGATACGGTCACCGTCAACATCATCGCCACCACCGCCGCCGCCCTCGGTGCGGTCGCACCGCCCGATGAGGATCGACGGCCGGCCCTGCTGCCCCGGGAGGTCGATCCAGATGACGTGGCCGCGGCAGTGCAGTTCTTCGCTGATCCCCGCAGCCGCTACATCACCGGCCAAGTCCTGTATTGCTGCGGCGGTTCCACACTGCTGTCGAGTCTGTCGGTCTAGGAGTGAATAAAATGGAGCTAGCCGAAAAGGCCTGCGTGGTAACGGGCGCTGCCCAGGGAATGGGACTCGCCATCGCCACTGACCTCGCCGAGCAGGGCGCACGCGTCATCCTGGCGGATCTGAACGCCGACGGCGCGCAAGCTGCCGCCGCACAGCTACGCCGCGACGGCCACAATGCACACGGATTGGCTGTCGACGTCATGGCGGCCGATTCGGTGACCGATCTGTTCGCAGCCGCCGAGGACGCCATCGGTCCCATCGACATACTGGTGAACAATGCAGGGTTGAGCATGGACACCAGCGTCCGGAAGATGACGCAGGCGGTGTGGGATCGCACGATCGGAGTCAACTTGACGGGTGTGGCACTCTGCTCGCAAGCCGCCGCACAGTCGATGATCCCGCGCCGAAGTGGCCGTATCGTCAATATCGCCTCCCGGGCATGGCTGGGCTGGTGGGGACAGCTGCCATACGCAGCCTCGAAGGGTGGCGTAGTATCCGCAACTCGCTCGCTGGCTATCGAGCTCGCCCGCTACGAAATCACGGTCAACTGCATCGCGCCGGGCCTGATCGACACCCCTCTACTGCGTGCCGAGCCACCGGAGGTAATGGAGCGGCTGATGCAGGCCCAGCCCACCGGCACAATCGGCACGGCGCAAGACGTCGCCTGGGCGACCCGCTACTTCGTGGCCCCGGCAACCCGCTCCGTGACCGGCCAGGTGCTGTATGTCTGTGGCGGGAAGAGCTTGTACGCGCGTCCCGCGGTATGAATCCACACGGCCCTGTGGGGCCTGGGAGCGATAATTCGCCCCAGGCTCCACAGGTCTGCATGCGCGATCCTGTGGTCCCGAGACCGCTGGCCGGTCGCACGACGGCTGGTTCGACCTCCACCAAAGCGGTCCGGCCAAAGTTGCGAACCGGAATACTCGGCGCTCGAGCTCTCGAATCATAAGGGGGCCAAGTTAGCGACCGCGGCGCGAGCAGCTGAACCTGGTGCACTTCTTCGATCCGATCGGGACGTGCCGAGGCGACGGGTGACCACTCGGGCGACGGCTGAACGCGCCGACGTTGTGCTCGATGGACACGATCGACGCACCTGGAAGCGGAAGATGCGGAGTCACAATCGAATCAGTCCTCCATGGGTAGATGGTGCGTGCGCATCGCATCGTCGTCGGCACCGAGCAGCAGTGAGATTTTTGCGGCGGCCCGCTGCATCTGCTTGAGGACGATCGGAAGCCTGTCGCTGGCCAGCCGCCCACGAGGCGCGGAGACATGCACCGCCGCGATGGTCTCCCCGGCGACGCCGACGATGGGGGTGGAGATTCCCGTGATGCCCTCGACGCTCTCACCGTCGGTGACGCTGAAGCCCCGCTCCCGGATCTTGGCGTATTCGATCTGAAGCTGATCGCGGTCAACGATGGTGAATGCCGTGAGCGGTTCCAGTCGCGGAGCGGCGAGAACTTTTGCCTCCAGTTCCGGGTTGTACGCTGCGAGAAGTTTACCGACCGCAGATCCATGCAGCGGGCGCTCGCCACCGAGTTGCATGACTACCGCCAGTGGTTGGGAGGCCTCGTAACGGTCGGCGTAGGTGACGCCGGCCCCGACACGGATTCCGAGGTAGACGTGCTCGTTGATCTCCTCGCACAACTCCGTCAAATGAGGCCGCGCAACGTCTCGGAGACTGAGTGAGTCGACGACCGTCAATGCGATAGTCACCGCGCGGGGGCCCAGTGCATAGGTGCGAGGTCCGGCGACGCGGACCGCCCCTATCTCGACGAGGGCCTGCATCAGATCGTGGGTACTGCTCATGGGCAGTTTCAGGTCGTCGCTGAGATGTTTGAGGCTGCGACCTTCATGGTGGTGCGCGAGATATCCGAGCACGGCCAACGCCCGGTCGATACGCGATGCATTCATCCTTGCTCCTCTGCCCGTGTCATTCCCGATGCTAGTCAACCCAATTGCGAAAGTATCTACCGCTTCCGCCCCTCCACCCGTACTATACTCCGCATGTACGAATCGCATTTCGGGAAGTCGAAATCAGAGCTACCGCTCGCCGGTGTCCGCGTCATCGATCTGAGCACGCCCCTCGGTAGCTACGTCGGCCGCCTCTACAGCGACCTCGGGGCCGAGGTTGTGCGCGTCGAACCCGCAGGGGGTATGGCCGATCGGCGGCGCGGGGCACCCACCGTCGGCGACGTCGGCGCTGAATGGGTCTTTCACAACGTCGGGAAGAAGAGTGTTGTGCTCGACGATGTTGATGCCGGCCTCGACTCGCCAGCGATGGTCGATTTATTGCGATCAGCTCAGATCCTCCTCACTTCCGAGGGTCCTGGAAGCTTGCGCGATCGCGGGCTCGGGCCCGACATGGTCGAGGAAGCGCTCCCCCACCTGGTCCATATCAACATCAGCCCGTACGGCCTCGACGGGCCGTGGATGGATCGCCCGGCCGACGACCTGACGATTCTGGCCGCTGGCGGACTACTCAGCTTGGCGGGCTACCCCGACCGAGCGCCGGTGCGTCCCGCGGAGTGTCAAAGCGCTGTCGCCGCGAGCTTGCACGGGGCCATCGGCGGCCTGATCGCACTGCTCGCTCGAGACGACGACCACGTCGGCCAGACGGTGGACGTGTCCGCCCAGGAAGCAGTTGCCCACTCACTCGAAAACGCCATCCAATACTACGACCTGGAAGGAAGCGTGCGTACCCGCGTCGGCAGCGCACCGAAAGAAGCTGGCACCGGCCTTTTCGCCTGCGCAGATGGGTGGCTCTACGTCGTCGGCGGGTTGGGTGGCTACCCACTCGGATGGGCCGGAATCATTGATTGGTTGGACGAGTGCGGGGTCGAGGGCGCCGCCGCCCTGCGCGCCGATCGATGGCAGGACCGGCTATGGCGCCGGACACCGGAAGCGATCACAGAGTTCCGCACCTACTTCGAACAGCTCACTGTCTCACGAACCAAGGAAGAACTCTACGAGGCCGGTCAACGTCATGGCGTCAGCGTGGCGCCGGTGTCGATGCCGCAAGACCTTCTCGACAACCCACAACTGTTGGCACGCAACTTCTTCCGATCAGCCACGATCGACGGTGTCGATGTCACCATCCCGGGTCCGCCATATCGCTTCACCGGTGCCGACATCGGTCCAGGGCCGACTGTCGCTGGAATCGCGGAGCACACCGAGGCAGTGTTCGCAGCACTCACTACCGATTGACAGAATTCTCCGTCTCTTCGGCTGCCGGAGTTCGGGGAGACGCAGCTTCCGCGACCGTGCTGCGGCAGAGGCACTCGTCCTCGATCAACGAGAAGCCGAGTTCGTGCGCCGATGCGATCGCCTCGGCCGCATGGATCGCAAAAGCTCAGTTCGGTTCGCGCTACCGCCGAATTCCGCGTCACTGCTCCTCGACCTCCTGCTCGATCAGGGCTACCGCTTGCACGGCTCGCCCGCCGTCACCTTCAACGGAACTGATGTGCGCCGCGCAGGCACTGGTTGTGGAATCGAATCGGGGTAGGACCGGGGCATCAGAAGGTGCTATGTCTCGAGCAGTTGCCGGAGGACATCGAGATTGGCCGCTACCGCTGACTTGACCTGCGCGGTGACGATGGGGCCCGCAAGTCGCAAGGGGCCATGGAGTTCGAGGTCGATGGCGTTTCGCAGCGAGGTGCCGCCGGTGACGGGCTCCATATGGTAGGACACCGTGGCGGGGAATGGGCCCAACTGGCCACGGATCTGCAACTGTTGTGTGGGTTCGAATTTGGTGACCTCGAATGTTTCCACGGCAGGTTGGGGAATCGATCGGGTCTGTCGATAGGTCGACCCCACCTCGACCGGGCCCGGGGAGGTTTTGCGGGTCTCGGTGATGGCGTAGTTCCAGCGGGGAATGTTCTCGAACCGGGCAAGGTATGCGAAGACTTCGCCGATGGGGTGGTTGATGGTCACTGCGTTCTCGAAGGTGGTCATGCCCTTCTGAAGCGTGGAGGAAGTGCGCGTATTCCGGTGACAGCCCTACTCGACAGTGTGACGTAAGCAACATGTTACACGACATATATGTCGTGTAATCTAACTCGTATGACGAACACAACGAAGAACCCGACCCTGGTATTCATCCCCTGCATGTCCGGCGCGCCGTGGGACATCAGCAAGTTCGACTCGCTCAGCGGACGACCCACACGCCTACTGAAGCTGCCCGAGGCCGTCGACAACATCGAGGGTTATGCAGACTTCGTCGCCGACGCCGTCGCAGACCTCGATGACTACGTACTGATCGGAGACTCCTTCGGCGCCCAGATCGGGCTCGCATTGGCGGTTCGCCGACCCCAAGGCCTTCGCGGACTGGTGATGTCGGGTGGATTCGCCGCCAACCCCATCACCTCCCCGTTCTGGAACACCGCGATGCGCACCATGGGCAAGATGCGCGGTGGCGCCTACCAGCACATCGTCCTGCGCGCCCACGCCCAGCGCCTCGCCTCACCGTTCGACGGCGAAGGACAGGTCCCCTGGAGCAAGGCCGAAAGCCGCCGCGTGTTCCGCGAGAGCACCCCCGCACAGTCCTACGGCGCCCGCATCACCGCCACCCTGGCCGCCTACTACGTCGACAAACTCGACCGCATCACTGTCCCGACCCTGATCCTGACCCCCGAACACGACGTCATCGTCGGTACCGCCCCCGCCGAAGTCATGCTCGACGGCATCCCCGATGCCACCGAGGTCGTGCTGGAACGCACCGGCCACATGTTCCGTTTCTCCCACCCGGGCACCTACTCCACCGCAATAGCGACGTTCCTGACCGACCGAGTCGACCACCGAGAGCTCGTCGGTGCAGCCCACTGAAGAATTCCGATACCTCGCCCTGGCAGTGCAACGCGAAGGAGCCCGACTCATCGGCCGGGCACTCGAACCCCTCGGCATCACCACTGCCCAAGGCGAGGTAATTCGAGTCCTGCAAAACCACCGACCCCACATCGAACTGACCTCACCCCCCCAGGCCTGCAAACCGCCGCACACATCACCGATATCGAACAACGCTCCTACCAACACATCCAAGAACACGACCTCCACCAAATCAACAACCGCGATCACCCACCTGCGCATCAAGAACGACCGCCTGGCGGCGGCTGGATGGATCCGGGCCTTCACCGCCATGGCGAACGAGGGCCCCGCGCGCAACCACTGCCGGAATCGGCGCGCACACGGCGACCGTCACGCGCCGGCGCTGCGATCATGGGCGGCATCACCAGCCCGTCGGTTTCCCGGGTGGTGCGGGTCGGCATCGGCGCGGCCAGCGAGGACGGGTCGCGCCGGCAGCTCCCGCCGGCGGGAGCCAGGAAATGCCTCGTTCGCGAACTTCTCCAGCCCGACCCGGATTCGCGCGAAAGTGTTGTCGGCCAACGGTTCGGCGCGGGTGCCGATCTTCTCGCCCGGGTCCAGGCTCCAGTCGATCGCGGCGAAGGCGGGGGGTGGTGAACGGTTCGACCTCGGAGGACCGGCACGCTTGGAGGGGCGCCGGTAGGCGTACTGGTCGGAGCGGCCCATCTCGGTACCGGGCTGTTTCCAGGACCGGGGGTCCCGGTAGTAGCCGCCGAAAATCGGGCGGATATGGATACCGGCCCTGGTCAGGAGCTGCGGTTCATCGCCGAGGCTGGAGCTGTTGGGGCTGCAGATTCCGCTGATACCGTGTACTTTTCACAGCCTTCTCACTGTGGCTAAGTACTGATTTCGGATTCTCTGCGACAGCGCAGTTGATCCAATCAAGGCCGTCACCCGGGCCGATATGTTTTGCGGGCCCGGTCGGCGGGACCGGTCACTGGCGGGTTTCACAACAGTGATCGGTTCGACTGTGAACGTACGGCACGGGTGTCGGGATGACCGGCCACCAGTTCAGAAGAGGGTGTCGCGGACTCGAATGGCCGGTACCCGGTCGGTCCGAGCTGCGCCGGCTCGGCGTCGATGTAACTGCTCATCAGGCGGCTGATCCACGCAGGCCATCGCGGAGTAGAGCCAACTGACACTTTGTCAAGCCCCGGGTTTGATGGAGAGCGGGTTAATTGGTTTCCAGGCTTGCCGTGACCGGGTCGGCCACGGCGTGTAGTTGCTCGTATTCGGCTGGTGGAACGTGTCCGAGCTCGCCGTGCAACCGCCGATTGTTGTACCAGTCGATGTACTCGACGGTCGCGAACTCGAGGTCATCGAGCCCGCGCCACGGGCCCTTGTTGCGGACGAGTTCGGCCTTGAACAGCGAGTTGAACGCCTCGGCCATCGCGTTGTCGTAGGAATCGCCTACCGAGCCAACCGAAGCGACCGCGCCGGCCTCGGCGAGGCGCTGCGTGTAGCGAATCGCACGATATTGGACTCCTCTGTCGGAGTGGTGGGTCAGTCCGGCCAGGTCAGCGCCATCGGCTCGCCGCCGCCAGATCGCCATCTGCAGCGCGTCGAGCGCGAGGTCGGTGTAGAGACTGGTGCTGACCTGCCAGCCCACGATCATCCGCGAGTACACGTCCAGCACGAACGCCGCGTAAACCCATCCTGCGCTGGTGCGGACATAGGTCAGGTCCGCGACCCACAGCTGGTTGGGCCGCGACGCGGTGAAGTCGCGTTCGACCAGATCGGCAGGCCGGGCGGTTTCCGCGGCGGGTCTGGTGGTGCGCGGGGACTTATCGCGCAGCAACCCGCGTAGCCCGGCGCACCGCATGAGCCGCTCGACCGTGCATCGTGCGATGTCATGACCTTGCCGGTTCATTTCGGCCCAGACCTTTCGGGCGCCGTAGACGCCGTAGTTCTGCTCGTGGACCCGCTCGATCACTTCGAGGAGTTCGGCGTCACGCAGCGTCCGCGTGCTGGCCGGGCGGGTCTTGTGGGCGTAGTAGGTCGACGATGCGATCGCAGCGGGCGTCTGTTCGAGCGCCGCAAGGACCGGCTGGACACCGTGTTCGACCCTGCGGGAGTCGACGAACTCGACCTTCATCGCGACGGACGGTCCAACTCCGCCGCGAAGAAAGACGCCGCGGACTTGAGGATCTGGTTCGCCCGCCGCAACTCCCGGTTCTCCCGCTCGAGCTCGGCGATGCGGGCCTGCTCGCCCGTGGTCGGGCCCGGGCGCAATCCCTCGTCACGTTCAGCACGACTGACCCAGGTCCGCAACGCTTCAGGGTGGATACCGAGCTGATCGGCGATCCGCTTCACCGCACCGGCACGCGCGGCCGGATCCTTCCTCGCCTCGACCGCCAACCGCGTCGCGCGCTCACGCAGCTCGTCGGGGTACTTCTTCGGTGCAGCCATGACTTCGAATCCTCCGGGTCTTCGATGTCTCCATCAAACCCGGGGCGCAACACTTTCCTGTCGCGCCCGACTGACATTCTGCTGTCGTCTCTCGAGATCCTTCAGGGACGTGAGCGCACCGGAGTCGTCCGTATCCACGGACAGCGCGTGGAACTGGAAGTCAGCCCCGAGATAACACCGTCGATCGACTGGGTCGAACAGGAGGACGGATCCTGGGCCGGCACGTCCCTCGCGACCAGGTTCGACAAACTCACTGTCCGGTACCTCGCCACACCGGACATCGCCGCCATCCATCTATGGCTCAGTAATGGTTGAGGGCGGCCGGAATCAGCAGCGCGGTCAGGACGAGGCTCGCCGTCACATCGGCACGCAACCACGTGCGGTGATACCCCCGAGCGATCCCGGGCAATCGGTCCACGCGCACCCACCGCGGCACGGCTGGGCCTCAGTGCGTTCGTGCGCGTTGTGGGGCGACCGCAACCGGGGCGGCCAGCGGTGCGGGTGGTGTGCCGCGCCGACGTCGGCGCAGTGCTTTCTCGGCCTCGACGACCGCCGGGACGGTCAGGGACCAACCGAGGCAGGCGAGCCACTGGCCGCCGGTCAGCGACGTGGTCATGAGGAGGTCCTGGAGGAACCCGAGTTCGACGGCGAAGACTGTCACCACGACCGGGACCGACAGGATTTTCAAAGCGCCCAGCAGTGGTGGGGCGAAACCGGATTCGGGATCGCGGCGCATGGCCAGCCCGCTGAGGATCGAACCGAGGGACAGCACCACGAATGCCGTGGTCATCGGCACATTGGCCGCGGTGGGGCTCAGGTTGCCGGGGGCCAGCAGCATGGCGGCCAAGGTGACGACGAACTGTAGGAATCCGTAGCCCAGCCACTGGCCGAACGCCGTCCGGTTGGCGATCGGTACGGACGGGTCCCGGGGCGGTTTGCCCATGAGATTCGGTGCCGGCGGATCCGCCATGATGACCGCCACCGGGAACAGCGTGATGAAGAAGTGCTGGAAAAGCACCATCAGCGGAGTGAGCGCCACTCCGTCGTTGATATCGAAGATGCTCGCCACCAGGAACAGCAGAACCAGGGAGAAGAGTTTCGACATCTGGTACCGGATATAGGACACGATCTTGTCGTAGATATCGCGGCCCAGCCGGATCGCGGTGATCAAGGTCGCGAAGTTGTCGTCGGTGAGCACCATTTTGCCCGCCTGCTTGGTGACCTCACTACCGGAGCCCATGGCAACTCCGATATCGGCCTTCTTCAACGCGGCGGCATCGTTGACGGCGTCACCGGTCATCGCCACCACCATGCCGCTGTCCTGCATCACACTGGCCAGACGGAGTTTGTCCTGAGGCGTGACCCGGCCGAACACGTGCAGATCCGGGAGTGCCGCGGCCAGCTCCGGATCGGTCATCGCCTGGAGTTCGGCACCACTGATCGCGCCGGGACCCAATCCGAGTTCCGCCCCGATCGCCGAGGCGGTGATCGCGTGGTCGCCGGTGATCATGCGCACGGCGATACCCGCTTCGTGAGCGGTGCGCACCGACTCGATCGCCGCGGGGCGGAGCGGATCGATGATGCCGGCCATACCGACGAAGGTGAGGTCTTCGACCAAGGACATGGGGTCGGCTACCGCGGCCTGCTCGTGACCGTCGAGGCGGCGCGCCGCGAAGGCGAGCACCCGCAAGCCCTTCTCCGACATGGTCCGCATGGCCGCCGTCAGTTCCGCCCGCACCTCGTCGATGGGCACGGCGCGGCGCCCCGGTGCGAAGGCGGACGCGCAGCGCGCCAGGACCATATCGGGCGCGCCTTTCACCAATTCCACGAATTGGTTACCGCCGTCGACGCGCAGGTGGTGGAAGGTCGCCATGAACTTGTAGGCGGAGTCGAACGGCACCGCGGCGACGCGAGGATACTGCTGCCGGGTGAGCGGGGCGTCGACACCGAGTTTCGCGGCGAGCACCACCAGTGCGGCTTCGGTCGGGTCGCCGACGATATCGCCGGTGTCGGAGACGGTGGCATCGCTGTCGAGGCACAACCCGTAGGCGAGCAAGGTGAAATCCGGGGTGTCCTCGCCCGCGACGCCGGTGACCTTCCCGGTCTTGCGGTAGCCCTCGCCGTCCACGGCATACCACCGGCAGTGGAAGAACAGAGACCGTACCGTCATCTGGTTCATGGTCAGGGTGCCGGTCTTGTCCGAGTTGATCGCACTGGTCGCACCGAGTGTCTCGACATCGGTGAGGTTCTTCACCACCGCTTTCTCGTCGGCGAGCCGGCGAGCACCATAGGCGAGCATGGCCTGGACGAAGGTCGGCAGCCCTGTCGGAATCGCCGACACCCCCATCGAGATGCCCAGCAGCAGTACCGTGGTCATCGCCTGTCCGCGCAGCACCCCGATCACCACGATGATCGCCACCGCCGTCCAGGCGATGACACCGAGCACCTTGGTCAGGGAATCCAGTTCACGCTGGAGCGGCGATCTGGACGGGGCGACGGCCGAGAGCATCGAGGCGATCCGACCCATCTGGGTGGACATACCCGTCTCGGTGACCACCACGGTGGCGGTTCCCCGGGTGACCGAGGTGTTCTGGTAGACCATATCGCCGCGATCGCCGAGCGAGATATCGGCAGCGTCCAGTGTGCGCGGATCCTTGCTGACGGGAGCACTCTCACCCGTCAGGGCCGCCTCCTGTGTCTCCAGGGTGGCGGAGGTGATCAACCGGCCGTCCGCGGGGACGATATCGCCCGCTTCGAGCCGGACGATATCGCCGGGCACGAGTTCGGTGGCGTCGATTTCGGTCAGTGCCCCGGCACGGATCACCCGGGCCTGCGGTGACTGCATTCTGGCGAGCGCGTCCACGCTCGCGCGGGCCTTGGTTTCCTGGCGGGTGCCCAGGACGACATTGAGTACCACGAGGACCGCAACCACGATCGCCGTCGGTATCTCACCGATGACGATGCTGACCACGGCCACCGCGATCAACATCAGGTTCATCAGATCTTTCGATTGCCGCAGGGCGATCGTCCACAGCGACGGCGCGGGTTCGGCGGCTATCTGGTTGGCGCCGTAGTGCGCGCGACGATCGGACACCTCTCCGGCGGTGAGCCCCGATTCCTGGTCCGAGCCGAGAGCGGATACCACGGATTCGACGTCCTGCGCATGCCAGCTCGTGGTTTCCCGGCCGGAATCGATCGGTGGCTCGCGGTGCTGGGGCGCGGTGTGTGCGGAGGCCATGGCGCTCGTCCTTTCCGGCCCGGATCTCAGTAGGGCGTCGGAATCCAGTGCAGTGGTTGCCTCGGCGCCGTGTAGCCGTGTGCGTGCTGCCGCTTCGGCAGTACGACCGCACGGTGGTCCAGCGGTTCATAGGGGATCTGGCCCAGCAGGTGATCGATGATATTGAGCCGCCCGCGCTTCTTGTCGTCGGTGATCGCGACGTACCAGGGCGCCCAACCGGTATCGGTGAGATGGAACATCTCGTCTCGGGCCCGGGAGTAGTCGTACCAGCGGCTGTAGGATTTCAGGTCCAGATCCGACAGCTTCCAGATTTTACGAGGGTCGTCGATACGGCTCTGGAGTCGTCGGGTCTGTTGTTCTTCGCTGATCTCGAGCCAGTACTTCAGCAGCACGACTCCGGAGTCGACGATCGCGCGCTCCACCGCCGGAATCAGCTGGAGGAAGTGCTGCGCCTCTTCGTCGGTGCAGAAGCCCATGACCCGTTCGACCCCGGCCCGGTTGTACCAGCTGCGGTCGAAGATCACGACCTCGCCGGCGGCGGGGAGATGGGACAGATAGCGCTGCACATACATCTGGGACTTCTCCCGCTCCGTGGGAGCGGGCAGCGCCACCACCCGAAAGACACGGGGACTCACGCGCGCGGTGATCGCTTTGATGACACCACCCTTACCGGCGGTATCGCGGCCCTCGAATACGACGCAGATCCGTGCGCCGGAAACCTTCACCCACTCCTGCAGTGCGACGAGCTCGGCCTCCAGCGGCCGGAGCAGGCGGCGATACTGCCCGCCCTTCATCGGGGTCTCGGACTTCGCGCCGCCCGGTTCCGGCAGCTCTCTGGAACGGGGTGGCGGGCGGCCGGTCCCGGCCGCCACCGTGTCATCGGATTTCTTGTGCTTCTTGTGACCGCTACCCTTTCCCACGTCCAACCTCTCTCGGGTCCTCGGAACAGCCGACCCGGCGGGCGGGATCAGCGCGTGGCTCACTCACCCGGTGGGCAGCTGCGCCGGCAGTGCATCGAGCGGATCCGCCGGATCAGCGCCGGACGCTCCACCGCCGCACCCGGCGTCGTCCCGTGCCCGCTCGGCGTCTCACCGGCCCGGTGGGGGCAGCCGTGCTGACAATGGCCGAATCCGCGATATCGGCGCCGATCTCCTGCCGAGCCGCCTTCTCGACGAGTAGCGGGAGGAATGCCCGTATCCGGCTGTCCGCGAAACGCTTGTGAATTGTGCGCACCCTGACTTCCACCTCGGACGGCGGAATCGACGGGTACCGACTGATCAGTCGTTCGATCACCTGTTCGACCTGGAGCAATTCATCATCGCCGGTCATCCGATAATCCTCGGCGCCGCCGTGAACTGCGGTCAAGGCACGAGTTGGGCCCAACCCGGCAACGCTATCGGCACACGGACCGCCCGGCCGTTCGGCGTCACATCGCGGTTCAGGTTTCCGGTTCCCAGGTCGTGACGGCCCAGATGACCACCACACTCAGTGCGATGATCACGACGGACCAGGTGGGGTAATAGGGCAGGGACAGAAAATTCGCGAGGGTCACCAGCGCGGCGATGGCCAGCGCCGAGTACCGCCCCCACACGGTGCCGAACATCAACCCGCTCGCACAGATCAACGCGACGATGCCCAGCACGAGATGGACCCAGCCCCATGTGGTCGTGTCGAACGCGAACACGTAGTCGGTGTCGGTGACGTAGAAATCATCACTCACCAGGGCGGCGACCCCCTGCAGTACCGAGACCACTCCCACGATGAGGAGCATGATCGCGGCGGTGATCGAGATCCCCGCCGCGATGCTCTGCTCCTGGAACGGCTCGGGCTCCGGTATCGGCCTGTTGGCAGGCGACGTGCGATAGGTCATGTCAACCCCTTACCGATTCGGATAATCGGATCCCGGTAGTTCGATGCGGCTGCGGCTTCGGTGCGTACCCGATCTCGAGGTGCGTCGATCACGACCGGTCCGTCGCGGCGCCCGAGGTGGACCAGATGATTCGCGGCCGCATATCCGGTGAACCGCGAGTTTACCCAGTTCGCCGCAGCTGAGGGGGAAGCCCGGTGACACGGGGTCGGCACGGTAGCCCAGGTTTCCGGTATCGCCCGGGGGTGGTGCCGGTCCGGGCCCGTCGGTCCGGCGCGATCAGGCCACCAGAAGGGAACCGGCCAGCGCGATGGTCGCTACCCACACGGTGGACAGGGTCGCCAGCACGAACGGACGCGATCCCACCGAGCGCAGTAGCGATACGCGGACGCCGATCCCCAGCGCGAACATCGCCGCGGTGAGCAGTGCGGTCTGCGCCTCCTCGGCCAGGTCGACCACGCTCTGTGACAGCAGCCCGGACGAGCGCAGCGCGACACAGCCCAGGAAGCCGAGCACGAACACCGGAACCAGCGGTGGCTGCGCGCTATCGGTCCGGCTGCCCGCGGCCATGCGACGCTGCCGGGCGACGAGGTAGGCCATCACCGGAGCCAGCATCAGGACGCGGGCCAGTTTGACCACCGTGGCCACCGCGAGAGCACCGCCGCCGATGATGCCACCGGCCGCCACCGCCTGCGCCACCTCATGGATCGAGCCGCCCGCCCATATCCCCGCCTGTTGCTCGGACAGCCCCATCGTGTTCGCCAGGAGTGGGACGGCCGGGATCATCAATGTCCCGAAGACGACCACGAGCGCGACCGCGGTGAGCAGTTCCTCCTCCTCGGCGTCGACCACTCCGCCGGTGGCCGCGACCGCCGCGGCCCCGCAAATCGAGAATCCGCAGGCGATGAGCACGCGCTGCGTCCACGACAGTCCCAGCAGCTTGCCCGCGTACATCGTGCCCACGATGCCGAGCACGACGATCGCCACGACGACGGCGATCACCCCCCACCCCAGGCCGATGACGTCACTGAACATCAGTCGCAGTCCGAGTAGTGCGACTCCGACGCGCAGCAGCCGCTTGGACGAGAAGTCCAGACCGGGCCGGATCCATCCGGGCACGGTGACCAGATTGGCCAGCAGGGCGCCGAGCACGATGGCGATCAGGAGCGGGCTCATCGCCGGTACGAGGTGCCCGATTCCCAACGCGGCCGCGGCGCCGATCCCGCACAAGGCGATCCCGGCCGCCGTGCCCGCGCCCCGGGTGGGGGCCGGTCGGCCGCGGTTGCCGGTCTCCGGCCGCGCCGACTGTGGTGCGTCGGGTACTGCGCGAACATCACTGGACATACCGAGAACTCTGCTGCGCCCGCCGCGCCCGCGGTAGCCGGCAATCCGCCATGGCTACATATCAATCTGATATGCCTGAGTGATAGGACATATGATCTGAGCATGTTCAGTCGATGGCCGGAACTCGGTGTTCTGGAACTGCTCGTCGGGGTCGACGATCACGGAAGCCTGGGTGCCGCGAGCAGAATCGCGGGCATCGCCCAGCCGAACGCGAGTCGTGCGATCAAGCGGCTCGAAGCGCAGGTCGGTACATCGCTGCTGCAGAGAAAGCCCACCGGCTCGACACTGACACCGGAGGGCACGGTCATCGCGCACTGGTCCAGGCGGGTTCTCGACGACGCCCGGCAGCTGCTCGACGTCGCGGCGGGTATGCGGGAGAAGCGCGCCGCAGAGCTCACCGTGAGCGCGAGCATGACCGTCGCCGAACATCTGATGCCCGCCTGGCTGGGCCGGTTCCGGCGCATCGACCCGGACGTGACGATCCACCTTCAGGTCCGCAATTCGATGCAGGTGTGCGACGACGTCACCGCCGGCAGTTGCGATGTCGGGTTCGTCGAGTCGCCGACCGTGCCCCGGGCGCTGCACAGTGTCGCGGTCGCCCGTGACCGGCTGGTGGTCGTGGTCGACCCGCACCATCGGTGGACGCGCCGCCGGCGCCCGTTGTCGATCGCCGAGCTCGCGCAGACGCCGCTGGTGGTCCGTGAGCCCGGATCCGGTACCCGGACCACGCTCGACTTGGCTCTGCAGGAATACGAGCGGGCAGCACCGCTTCTCGAGCTCGGAAGCGGTGCCGCCATCAGAACCAGTGTGCTGGGCCGGGTCGGGCCCGCGGTGCTGAGCACCCTCGCAGTCTCGGCCCAGGTGGAGTCCGGGGATCTGAAGGTCGTCGAGGTGGAGGGCCTCCACCTCGACCGCGCCCTCCGCGCCGTGTGGCGCCCGCCCCGGCAACTGGAGGGCCCCGCCGGCGATCTCGTCAGACTTGTACGGCGAGTGCGTGTGTGAGGATCTTGCGGGTCGCGGTCATCGGCAGAGCCGTGCGGCCTCGTAGCGGCCACCCACAAGCGAGAACGCAGGCGACAGCGAATTTTCGGAATCGACATGGAACCTTCAGGCGGGCGGCGACGTCGAAGTCAGTGTCATTACCGGAACATCGAGAACATAAGGACTCCCGTGATACGCATCCTCCTCGAGACCGCTTTCGCCTCAGCCGTCGTGGCGGCCGGTGTGTTCGCTTCGGACGCGCCTGCCAGTGCTCAGACACACTGCGGTGACGTCTACACGTACACCGCTCCCAACGGGGCGACGATGACCGGCCGGGACTGCAAGGTCTACGACATGAATGGGAATCTGCTGGAAAGCTATTTTCAGAGCATGAACTGACAGACCGGTTCGGCCGCGATGACGTCGAGGGGCCCGCTCCACGGTCGGCCCCTCGGATGTCTCCCCGGTAGCGCGTCGACCAGCGGTTCGAGGGGTGTTCGGCGGTGGGCTACCGCGGGCGTTCCCACAGATTGTGATCGAGGCGCGGGCCCGGCCCCGGTTTGGTCGAATCGACGCAGGTCAGCGCTCTTGGGTAGATATTGGCGCAGCAGCCGATCGGTGTTCTCATTGGTGTCGCGTTGCCAAGGACTGCGGGGGCGGAGCCATCCGGCGATCTGCTCGGGCGACCACAGAGATTTGAGCTTGTCCTCCACCAGCGCCCGCAACTGCGGGCGGGCCCGCGAGTTTGGCTGGTTTCGGTCGCCTCGCTCGCTGATAGGCCGGCCGGTCAGCAGCCGCGGCCCGGTAAGCGATCCGGCCGCCGTTGCGGGCGATCTCACGTTGAGATCGTCGACGGCCAGCGACACCGCGATCATTCGCGCTGAGCAGCCCATAGCCGGGCCCCGCGAGATCTCCCCACGCTCAGCGATCGTCAACGAGTTCGACCTGTTCACCCTCCCCTTGGCCGACAACGCCTGCGGCGGCTGCAAGTCCTCGGCCTGCTTCGGCGGCTGCCCCGCCGAGGAGATCGTGATGGGCGCCAGCTCCTGCGCCGAGTACCCCGACATCGTTCCTGTGACCAACTCTTTGCGGCCGTCGGCGCGGACCCCGATCATCACGAGTAGGCACAGTTTCTCCTGCTCCAGGCGGACTTTGACGTGGATGCCATCGACCCACAAATACACGTAATCGGTGCCCGAGAGGTCCCGGGCGGCGAACGCCTTGGCTTCGTCTTGCCACTGGCCGGTCAACCGGGTGATCGAGGCCGCCGACAATCCGGCGCCGGAGCCGAGGAACTGTTCCACCGCCGGACCGAAGTCCCCCGTGGACAGCCCGTGCAGATACAGCAGCGGCAACACCTCGCTGACCTGCGGGGACTTACGCGCCCAGGCGGGCAGGATCGCCGAGGAAAACCGTCGCCGCTCACCGGATTCCGGATCGACACGACGGTCATTGACCCGGGGCGCGGTCACCGCCACCGCGCCAGCGGCGGTCAAAAACTGGCGTTCGTTGTGGTAGCCATTGCGCCAACAGCTTTCGCCCGTTCTCGTCGAGCTCGTCGGCGAAGCCGATCCCCACGCTCAGCGCCGGACTGATCATGGCCGGTACAGCGCTGTTGATCTACCCACTCGCAGTGAGACGCGACCTCGGCTGGCCGGTGTGGACCGCGGGCTGCATGGCTGCCGCAGGCGTGCTGCTGGCCGGGTTCGTCGCCGCGCAGGCCCGGGGACACCGACCGCTGCTGGACCCGCGGGTTCTGCGGACGCCAGTGATTCGCGGCGGTTTGACGATGGTCTTCGTCTTCAATGCCGCGGTGCCGTCGTTCACCTTGCTCGTCATGCACTACCTGCAGACCGGTGGGGGTCTGCGTCCGATCGCGGCAGCGGTGGTATCGGCGCCGTTCGCCGCGACAGCGATTCTCGGCGCCCGCGTGGCACCCTGGTTCGCGGGCCGCTACCGCGCGGGTGCATTGGCCGGGGCGGCGTTGTCGCTCGCAGTGGTGATGGGAACGCTCGCACTTCTCGTCACCACCGCGGCGCCCCTGTGGACGTGGCTGCCGATTTTGGCGGTCGGCGGTGGCATGTTCGGGATCTTCACCGCGTCGGTGTTCGGGATAATCCTTGCGACAGTGCCCGAATCCGCCGCCGGTTCGGTGTCCGGCCTCCTATCCACAGCCCAGCAACTCGGCGGCACCGTCGGCATCACGCTCGCCGGATTGTGCTACTTCGCGGTCCCAGCATTACCCGCGACTGCATTCGGGCACACACTCATCTACGAAACAGCGACATTCTTCGCCGCCGCGATCCTTGCGCTGACCATACGAACTTCGCCCGGATCGACGCCTGCCCCACCGTGCCCGGCCGAAGCCGTGTCGCGTAGTCCCGCTATCCAGCCGAGATCGGCCGCGAGATCGAGTTGACCGACGAGGAACACAGGCACGCATCCATGCGAACGCAGGCACCGGATGACGATCCGCTACGCCTCCGGTCGGGTTCTGGAGATCGCCATATACATCCTCCCCGGATGGGTCTCCGGATCAGCGATAGTGTCCAAATCAGGCGCCTACCGCGACGACGTACTTGCCGGAACCTCGCCCGGTCGCCAGCAGATCGTGTACACGGCCAACCTGGTCCAGCGAGTCGACCACCGTTACCGGAAGCTCGAGCCCGCCGTTGCCGACGGTCGCCAGTCCGTCGGCGAGGGCTGCGGCGAGCTTGTGCGGCGTCGACTCTTGCAGTCGGCTGATGCTGAATCCGATCAGGGCGACGTTACCGCCGATCAGGCGGGCCAATGGTGGCAATGGGGCGGGCGTGCCTCCGGCCGCGTTGCCGAACAATACGATTCGCGCACCGGGTGCGGCCAGCTCCAGGTCGAGCTCGAGGTTGGCAGTTCCGGTCGGGTCGAGAATGACATCCACCCCCCCGGGGGCTGCGGCCCGCGCCGCGGCCACCACATCGTCCCCGCGCGCGGTGACGACATCCCAGCCCGCGTCCAGTCCGTCCGCGACCTTCTCCGGCCTACCCACAGTGCCCAACAGCGGGCCGGCGCCCTCGGCGGCCGCAAGTCGCGCAACAGCATGGCCGACTCCTCCGCTGGCCGAGTGCATGAGAACCGACTCGCCCGGCCGTATCCGTGCGGCGTCGCGCAGCAGCAGTAATGCGGTCGAAAGCGCCAGCGGTGCCGCGGCCGCGACCTGTAAGGAAACGGCGCCCGGCACCGGGGTGACCACCTCGGCGGAAGCCAAGGCAATCTCGGCCATTCCTCCCGAGCGAGTGAACGCGGCGACGCGATCTCCGACGGAGAAGGTGTCGACCCCCGCGCCGAGCGCGCGCACTCGGCCTGCTACTTCCAGTCCGGGCGTGTACGGCCACCTGGACGCGTATCCCGCGTCGCCCCGGCGCGCCATGACATCCATGAAGTTGATGCCGGCATACGCGACCTCGATCGACACCTCGCCCGGGCCCGGACGAGGTTCCTCGACCGGGCCCACCCGTGTAGTAGATGCATCGTGTGACGGGCCGGTCAGTTGTACTGCGCGCATCAGTTCTCCTGGCTCATTATTCTATGTTCTACGAACATAGAATAATGCTGCTAGTCTGGTTGTAGCAAGTGGGAAGGAGCACATGAATGGCCCGATCGCAGCGCAACACAGCTCCGCTGCGGCACCCGGATGTCGCGGAATTGGACCTCTTGGATATTTTGCACGCGTTGTCCGACCGCACCCGGATGGCAATCGTGCAGAGGCTGTGGGAAGAACCGGAGCGGGTGTGTGGGACCTTTCCTGTGGATGTCGCACCCTCGACGCTCAGTCATCATTTCCGCGTACTGCGCGAAGCCGGTCTGATCCTCCAGCGGGACGAAGGCATCAGAAGGTGGAGCTCACTGCGCCACCACGATCTCGAGGCTAGATTCCCCGGCCTCGTCGGCCATATCGTGGACACCTTCAAACATCAATGAGCCGACTACGGCAGGGCTGACTCAGTCGGCTCGGTGGCGGGAAGCGAGTACGGGTTTGCCTCGCCGAATGCTACGACCGCGACCGTCGCCGCTCCGAACGGCGCATCCGCGCCGCCGGCTTCCCTCGCGACAAGTCGTTGCGCGCAATCGAAACAGGCACCGACTCCTACCGCCTCGCCCGCACCGCCCAAGCAGCCGCCGGCGCGCGGTGACGTCGGAATTCACCGATCGATCGCTGGTCAACACGCCGAAACCGCTGCCAAGGGCAGACACCATCAACGCCTACGCAGTCTGAACAACCTGATCCGCCCGTGCGCCAAATACCCTGCCCGTTGGTTTCCGCCATTACTACGGGGACGACGCCGAGCGGCCAGCCCAAAAAATCACCTTCGACCGGACCCGACTCCATGAGCAGGCCGTGCACGAGGTTAGTTGTCGAGCATTGTCTCCCACTTCGAGTAGGCCTCGAAGTCACGGAAGTGGCGCGAATACAGATCACCGCCCTCGGACAGGTCGTCGATCAACGCCGCCACGACGTCAACAACCGCGGTAGGAGTGACGGTTACGTTGTAGCCGGCTTCGTTCTTGTAGGTCCCCTCGTCGCTCCGGAAGTTCTCCTCCGCGAGTTCACGCGCTTCTGCTTCGGATTCCGCGTACAGGAGGGTCGTGTCCTCACGGTACAGGGGTACATAGTCCGGAGCATCGGAGGTGAACTTGAACAGTGTGATCGCGATGTACGGGCTCTTGGCCACTAACTAACTCCTTAACTTTTACTTCTTGAAACGACTGTCGTTCAGCAACTTCCATGCCTTCTTGTGCTCCGCGCTAGTCCCGCTCCTGATAGCACCCCGGGTCGTCTGGAGAAACTGGGAGGGGAACTCAGAGCGGATCGAACCCCGACGGCACCGCGAGATGTACTACTCGGCGGTTTCGCCCAGGTTCTCGTTCGCTTCGCAGCTCGAGTCGCTCTTCGGCGGATTCTCGGGCTTCGAGCTCAGAGAGTAGTCTGTCAACGCCGTTTCGAGCGTTGGAGCCACAGCGTGCGCAGTGGATGCACCGGCTGCCAGTATGAACAGCATCAGCGAAGCTGCGGTGATAACCCTGCGAGCGTGATGCATTGAATCATCTCCCCTTCTGATAGCAGTCGGGGCGACACTCGCCTCGACCTTCGCGAGAGACGAGAGTCCAGCCCTGCGGCCGACTGCGAAGCCTTCACAACCCCCACCCTCTTTCTCTCGGACCTGTCCCGGTCACAGAGTTAGACAGCGCAATCTCGGAGACGGTTCCACTGTTTCGGAATTGGCTCGAGAAAAAGTGGATGGCCCGCTCGGGGATTACACGAGCAGGGCGAGGCGGGAATCGAGGTGCTCGGACAGGAGTTGGCCGGCTGGCAGGTTGCGCAGCTACGAGCAGCACTCACTGCCCTGTGGATGCCAGAGCGCGATCCGGAGTTCGTCGACAAGGTCAAGTCGCTGATCGGTGATTCCGAACCGGTGACTGCCGGAGACGCGATCAAGGTTCTCGGCCCACCTCGCCCGCTCCCTTCTCGGTGCGATATCGACTTGATGATCGAAGGCCATCGTTCGGCGTGGGTGGCGGAGCGAGCCGCCGACTTCGGCCGCATCGCGTTGCCGCTGTTGCGCGCGCTGCTGACCGGACAGACCGACACCGTCGGCCTCACGGGCACCGCAGTCGCTCTGACTCTGCCGATCGCCGGATCGGTACGCCGTAATCCGCAGCGCCACAACCGCTGTAGCCACTGCCTCCGGCCTTGCCGACTATGAGATCGACGGGATACGGCTGCTGCGGTGCCCGCTCGAAACCGGCACGAGCACGATCGCCCTGCCGGGGGACAACACCATCGAGAACCTGGCTGCGGCGCTGATAGCCCGACATGCCGACGACCGCGTCGGGATCAGTCCCGCCGTCCACGGGCTCGACGCCCTTCCCCGCGCTGATGAACTGGCCGAACTGGCGCTGCGAACCTGCCGCCCGGCGGCCCCACACTGCTCGAAGGGCATCTGCCGCAAGCACTCCTGCTGGCCCGCCCCGACCTCACCGCCCTGAACACCGCCCGGGCGCTCGGTCCCGTCCTCGCCCTGGATCCGGTCGACCGCACCCTTCTGCTGAACACGCTCGGGATCTGGCTCGATTGCCACGGTTCAGCCACCCGCGCCAGCAAACAGCTCTACTGCCACCCCAACACCGTCCTCAATCGCCTGCACCGCCTGGAACGACTGACGGGACTGACCTGGAACGCCCCCGCGACCTGGTGGCCGTGACTCTCGCGATGGAGCAATACAGCTCCACCCGCGATTCCGGCCGACAATGAACTACCGAGCAGCCTCCCGAGCCCCACCAAGGCGCCGCTCTCGATGACCGCCTCACCCGACGGCCCTCTGCCGCTCCCAGATGCTCGACGGCGGCGGACCGGTCCTCAACCTCGGGGGGTCGTTCGCTGATCGAGACTGCGCCGGCACTTTCTCGGTTGGGTCGGACGAGGGCCCAGCTCGATGCTGCAGCCTCCGACGTGAGACGACTCCGTTCAGTTTCCCAGTGACGGTCGTGTCCTGCTCAGAACAAGCTCGGAGAGGACAGCTGGGTTGGCCTCGAAATACTCCCCGCACGGAGATGACGACGATCAGGGTTACGACCCGTGGGCAGCCCGGAACGAATCTCCGTGGGCGGAAGCGAAGGTGCCCGCCGATCCCGAACCGGCTGCCCGGCAGCCGACACACATCGACTTCGAATTCGGGCTGGACCGTCTGCCGGTGGCAGGCGGGGCCGAACACTTGCGCACTGGGCTGACCTGCGAAAATATCACCCCGAGCCGCAGAAACCGGATCACCGGGTGCTCAGCCCTGGAGCGATAGGCCCCGCCATGGTCGTCGGCCGCTCTGCGGCCTCCAGCCTCGATCGCGCGATGCCCGCCGCGCTCTCTCCCAAGGCGAGCCACAATGATGCGATGTCGTCGACGAGCTGGCCCCGACTGATGGTGGCAGTGCCGTCCGCCCAGGACAGGATGGCCTGGGCAGTACCGCCGATGACGAAGGCCGGGGCGGTCGACGCGAGCGAATCACTGTCCAGTTCGACGCCGTGAACGCTGCGCGCGTGCCCTACGAGAATCGCGGTGAGCCCCTTCATCGCATCGGCACGCCGAGCATGCGCGGTGGGACTGTCGGCTACACCGCCGAGTAGTACCAGTGCCTTACGGTGGTCGGCACCCAAGGCGCCGACCACTGCATCGACCGCGGCGCGAGCCTGATCTGCCATGGGAAGCTCGATCGACTGCATATAGGCGGTCACCGCAGCGTGGCCGGCCGACGCCGCGACTTCGTCTATCACCGTGCTGGCGAGAGTGTCGAGATCGGTGAAGCTCTCGTAGAAATATCGTTTGTTGAGTTGCGCGTCGGCGCAGAGCCCGGCGACGGTCGCCGACCGCCACCGATTTTCGGCCATCGCCGTCAGAGCGGCGTCGATCAGCCGGGCGCGCCGGCGGCGGACTCGCTCCGGTGCGGACTCTCCCCCGTAACTGCGTTCAGCGGCCGATGACACGCACACCATTCTCACACCTCTCGGCATATCGATTCACCGTTGACAGGCGACGCCGATTCTGGCACGGTTCTGTACCAGTTGATATAGGTACCAACTTGTACCAGATTAGGAGGCGAGATGACCGCCGAACTGAGTGGCGTCGCCGAGCCCGGCACCGACGACGGACATCCACCGAACGCGAGTGCCATGCTGGGCGAGCTGCGTGCGCTCGCCCAGCACAGCCCGGCGCGGGCCTGTGAAGAAACGTGGTCCTATCTGCGAGCATTGGGTAGCCATGATGACCACAACGCGCTGTCGCGGCTCTTCGGTGCGGGCGTCGAACCACGCAACCTGGACGGCAAGCTCGAGGGCCAGATCGTCGGGAAGCTTTTCGGCATCCCCGAGGTAAAGCTCGCCAATCCGCTCATGAAGATCGATCCGACATGGCGAGGAAAATCGTTCGACCTGGCGGCAGGCACGGGCCTGAACCGGCTCTCCCCTATCGCTCTGATTGCGATGCCCGTCGTCACGTTCGGCTACCTCGGACTTCGGATGGTCGACGGAGAGGCGGAAGGTTTCCATTTCAACCATTCGGTCGATCGCGGTCTCATCGAACCACGGGTGACAGTTCGCGCCTTGGATTACGGCGTGCCGCAATACAAGAACCCGGGCGTGCGTACCTTCCCGATCCGGAAGACCCGTGACGAGATCGTCGAACTGACACCCGGCGTGTATCTCGGCCGCGCACTCCTGTTCAAGGGGGCCGATGAGATCCGTCTGATCGCCTACTTCGCCCTGCGGCATCCGGTGGGCAGCCCGCTGTGATCGAACTCAACGGGGCACGAGTATGTGTGACCGGCGGAGCCCGCGGCATCGGACGGGCCACGGTCGCGGCATTGATCGGTCGCGGCGCCACGGTCTGGATCGGTGATCGCGACCTCGCCGCCGCGCAGGAGACCGCCGATACGCTCGGCGCCCACGCTCACCACCTCGACGTCACCGACGAAGACAGCTTCCAGGACTACCTTCGAGTGGCGTCCGAGCAGGGACCGATCGATATGTTGGTCAACAACGCGGGAATCCAGCTCATGGGACGCTTCGTCGACCAGGATCTCGCCGCTCTGCAACGCGAGCTGGCGATCAACCTGGGCGCAGTCCTCACCGGAACACACCTGGTCCTGCCCGGGATGATTCAACGGGGACGAGGACACATCGTGAACGTGTCGTCGATGGCGGGCAAGATCACCACCCCGGGGATCGCAACCTACTGCGCCTCGAAATACGGAGTCGTGGCCCTCTCGCGGGCACTCCGCGCCGAACTCGCCGGAACCGGCGTCACCATGACCACGATCATGCCGGCCGCGACTCGGACCGATCTGACAGCCGGCGTCCGGTTACGCCTGCAACCCACCCTCGAGCCCGAAACCGTCGCCGCGGCGATCGTCGACAGTGCCGGACACGGGCGCGGCGAGGTGGCGGTGCCGCGATATCTGGCCCCGATGGGATTGCTCGAGGAACTGATCCCCGCGCCGATCATGTGGCAACTCAAACGATTCGTCGGCGGTGCCGACTACGGCGCCTACGATCCGGGCGCGCGGCAGGCCTACCTCGACAGGACTCGATCGCCATGAACGGTGTGCCGCCGGCCGGCCAACTGACCTACCCACGCGAACAGTATCCGCGGATGTCGCCGGTGTGGGCGAAGATCTTGGCCGCCACGATCCCGACACCGCGGATAGTGGCGAGTTGGGTGCGCGACGCGGTCACGGCGGCGGCCAGCGAGTCGGTCGCGTTGTCGATGCGGCGATCGAGTCGGCGAAGCTCACCGACCAGATCGACGGCGACCTGCCGGAGAGTGCGGCCGTAACGTTCCCGGGGGCGCACCGACCGACCGCAGCAGGTTGGCCGCAGCTTCCGATGCCGCGGCGGCGGCGGTCGACGACGATCGAGAGCAGGTCCTGCAGCGCGGCACTGCAGACTGAACCCACGTCGGGTACGCAGACCACCTCACGGGCCCCGCGGCGTCCGAGCGGCATTTCTTCGTGCTGCGCCCGGATCGCAATGTTGACGGTGTCCGCGAGCGGGCGTCGTTCTAAGGGTTCGATCTGTGGAAACCTTTTTTGGGCGCCTGGTTTGCCGATTTCGATTCCGGTAGTCTCCGAGTTGGCGAGTGGGAGTTCTCGCCGACACGAGGAGGGGGCACGTGTGATGCCTTCCGCAACCGAGAAGAGGATTCACGTGATGAAGCGCACCGCTTATGGTTTCGCGATCAGCGTCCTGGTCACCGGCGCAATGGCCGGTGCTGTCTGGTCCGCCGGTGCCGCTGCCGCCCAGGGCGGCGGTATGTCGTACCAGGAGTGCATGACCACGGGCAAGGACAGCTTCCGGCAGCTGTACGGCAAGGAAGCTGTCTGCGTCGAAGACGGTTATGGCACCTATAAATTGGAGCCCGACGTAGGGCAGTAGCAATCGAGGCGCCGATCGCTCGGTGTCCGCAGCCGGCGCCGTCTGTCCACCTGGGCAGGCGACGTCGGCTGGACCGTGGCCGCGGCGCTACGAGAACGAGAGCCACAACGACCGTGGATCCCGAGCTGCGGACGATTTCCACCGCCGAAACCGACAATGCGACGCAGGCGAGCACGCCGAACCAGAAGGACCGTCGTTCAGCCATAACACTCCTGCGCCGTAGTCGACTCCTGCTTCACCATCGTGCCCGACCCGACAGCGTTGTGTCGGGCGGCGTGCGGGGCCGATGAGATCGCAGGCCCATGGTCGTCTGTGCTAGAGAGTGTCCTCGAAGCCACATGAGCAGGGTGGCCAGGTCGAGCATCCCGCGATAAGAAGTGGCGGTCTTGTCGTAACGGGTGGCGATCGCTCGATACTGTTCGAGCCGGTTGAAGCAGCGTTCGACCACGTTACACCGCCGGTAGGCCACGGGATCGAACACCGGTGGACGGCCACCGGCACTGCCCCGGCGACGCCGGTTGGCCTGCTGATCGACGCGTTCGGGGATCGTCGCGGCGATACCGCGACTACGCAGATGAGCACGGATCGCGCGGGTGGAATATCCCTTGTTCGCCAGGACCCGCCGCGGCCGCTTCCACGATCGGCCCCGGCCGGGTTTCGGCATCCAGATCCCGGCCGAGACCTGGGTGAACATGGTGCAGTCGTTGATGTTGCCCGCGGTCAGCAGCAGCGTCAGCGGCCGGCCGTGGCCGTCACAAGCGAGATGGATTTTCGTAGTCGGACCACCACGCGAACGCCCGATAGCATGATCAACTGGTTCGCTGTGCCCTGGCCCGGATCCGTTGTCCCCCTGTGTGAACCACACGCGTTCGAGCACCGGCGGCGTGCTGGTGAACGCGCACGAGCGAGGAATCCACCGACACCTCACGATCGAGTTCGTCGATCGCTTCGGCGATCACCCGCACGCGCTGCACGAGCATCGCGAGGGTGCCGTTGCGCGACCACCGCCAGAACCGGTTGTAGACCGTTTTCCAGGGCCCGTATCGTTCGGGCAGATCCCGCCATGCCACTCCGGGTTCGGCTTTGTAGAGCATCGCGTTCAGGATCCGACGGTCGTCCACCCGTGGGCGGCCCTTTGCCCCCGAGACCGGCAACAACGGCTCGATCGTGCGCCACTGTTCCTCGGTCAACTCATGCCTACGCGCCACACATCAAATCAAACCGGCACCTCGACCGCACAGGCTTTGAGGACACTCTCCAGCAGGTGGGCGCTGGCGCATCCAGCTGAACAGCGACCCGCTGTTGTCTCAACCTGTTTTGCCCGACTCCACCCTGCTCGAGGGAAGGATCATGGCATCACGCCGTCGAACCTGAAGGACCGGTCCCCGATCCTCCGCTGGCGATTCCGGCCACACAGTGCCGATCTCGTTGAGGTGAACCTACCCGCTGGGCATCCCTGGTTGAACCTGTCGGCTGCTGGACGCTGACCTGTACGACCCCCGATGACTGCAGCTCGTGGGCGGACATCGCACGAACGGCCGAGGCCGGCGCCCATGGGCTCGGTACGACACCGTCTATGGCGACGCCGGCTACGGACCGCTCAGTGCCCCGTAGCGAAATCTGCGAGTCTGGTGGACACTACCTCGGGTCGCCCGTCGTTCTGTCGTGCAGCGGCGGTGAGTACATCGAGGTGGTTGTAGCCGGGCAGTTGGACTACCTCGTCCTGCGGACTACCAGAGTCGGCAACAGGAATGCCGCCGCTGGTGCGGAAGGTCAGGATCGGGTTGCGGTCAACGCCATCGGAGTGGATGTGATGGTGCGCGAACGACGGTGCCGAGGTCTGTTGCACGTCGAGAGCCAGTCGTGTCGGGAAATACCACTCGGTGAAATCGAGGGGCGGTTCGCTGAGACTACGGGCGAGCTCGGCGATCGCGGTGACTTCGCTACCAGGGCCGGTGTACGGGCGGGTATCAGGTGCTGTCAGCCCCGCGGTGTCGTCGTAGTCCACCCACCGGTACACCGTGCTCGGATCGTAGATCGTCGGAGAGGCTTTCGAGGCGTCGCCGAACATACCCATCGCAAGCGGGCTGCGCGCAAGCTCATCCGGCACCGGAAAGGACTTGGGGCCCACCGGTCCACCGCCGGGGAAACCCAGGCTGGCCTGCAAGAATCCGAGCGGCTGAGAATTGTCGTCGAGTATCGCCCCGAGCACCGCTTCATTGGTCGCGTTCAACTGCCGCACGTCCGGGCGCCCGGTGGCGAACATGGCGGCGTCCTGCGAGAGCAGGGTCCGCAGCGTCGCTCTGATATTCGGATTATCCGGCAGCCGTCGGACGAGGTCGTTGACACCGTCCGGACTGAGCCGAGCCGCCAGACCGGCCAGCGCAAGGAGATTGGTGGTTTCGGGGTTGATCACTGCCGGCAATCGAAGAACCGGAAGGGCAGTCTCCAATTGCAGGGAAACCCCCTCCACCAGCCCGCCGACCGGGGCTGGTAACTCCGGTACCTGCAAACCACGGAGGCTGAGCCCCGCCTGGATGGTGGTGTCGAGCGCGAAATAGCCTGAGCACTGGTTGTATCCGGCGTCGTCGGTGGTTTCCGGATCGCCGTCGAAGTCCCATCCTGCGAAGTAGCCGGTGATGAATCCGCCCAGTGAATGCCCGCCGCACATCACCTTCTGCTTGCGCACCACCTGATCCGGAAACTCGATCCGTAGCACGTCGTATTCATCCCGCAGTGTTTGCGCGAGTCCCTGGTCGCGCAACCACGCGGTCGCATCGCCCTCGGCGAAACCCGCGAACCGGTGCCCGGCTACCTCGGCGCCCCGGAAGTAGTAGTCGGTTGCGGCGTCGAATGAACCGGTCCGGAGCGCCGTGTGGATTCCGGTGTGGTCCTCGAGGCAGTTCGACCGCCGATCGAGCGCCCAGAACTCGATGTGCTTCCCCAGTTCCGCCGCCCGTGACACCGTATTGCGCGCGATACTGTCGAAGGCCCCGGCCCCTTCGAAGACGCCGGGTTGAGCGACCAGGACGCGGTCGGCATCAGCCGAGGACGGCGGTCCGTCCGCGGATCGCCAGCGTAGATAGGACAATGTGTCGCACGCTGGAGGATGCGGCGGGCTGTTCGGCGGCAAGGGCACCGCGAGGGTGACCTTCGACGAGACGACAGAAGCCACGGGAGACGAGGACAAATAGACCGACTCCGTCCGGCCCGGCACATCGCCGGTCGCCACCGGAGTCGCCACACACCAACCCACAACAGCCGCCGTCAGCGATACCGACAAAACAGAGAACCTGTTTCGCCGAAATGTCATCGACCGTCCTTTCCACAACGACTATCGCGACGATCAAAACTGAGCACGGCGCAGTGGATAGGGGATCGGGCCCGCATCTGAGGAACTTCACAACAGCAGCGGAGCAGAACTGGGAGCACCCATCAGGCCCGCTTTCGTGCAATGGCCGGCAATGCCGATCGGCGGCCTTCGATGCGATCGAAGGCGATGCGATCGAAGGCGATGCGATCGAACGCACGAAACCAGAAAAATTGCTGGTTAGAGGGGTTAAAGTCGGCGGTAAGACACAGTTGCCGACGCAGAAATGCTACGAAAAGGTGTTCGGGGAGGATACGAACCCCTGCACACTATCTCGATCTGCAGAAATACCAATCAAGAATTATCGATTCAGCACATAACAGCAGGTCAATACGCTGAAAAAGTGTCCGGAGGGGAATACAGCGCCTATCCACAGAGATCGACCTGCGGAAACGCTGACATATCTGGGTAATCCTCTGCGCTGGATCGAACCGACCACTGAGTTATTGTCAATTCCTGCGGATCTCCGTGTTCTCAGGTTGCTCGCAGCCAGTGATCGAGGGCTGCGAAGTCCTCGCCGCTGAGTCCCCGGAATGGCTCGACGTGCCGCAGGAGTGCGGGGCCGCGATGTTGGGTGGCGACCCAGGTACGGTCGGCGTCGGTGATCTCGTCGTCGACCCAGGCGAACGGGCGTCCTGCCGCCCAGTCCACCAGGGTCCGGGTCTTCCAGCACAGTCCGAACCATCGGTCCTCGCGTTCGTGCTCAGCGGAAGATTCCGGCCAGCGCACGACCGGCAGTCGTGACAGCCCGAGCCGGGGCGCGAGTTCGTCATTGGCCTCGTCTTCCCAGGTCGTGGCCCAGACCAACTGGCACGGCAACCCTGCCAGCTGGCGGCCGATCTCGGGGCGCAGCCGCGAAAAGTGCGAGTCCGACACGACAGTGCGCGGCTCGCGCCCGGGGGCTTCACCGAACGGGAGAAGCGGCCCGTCGACATCGAGGAACAGCAGTGGGTGTTGTGCGTGATCGGTCATGTTGCGGTGGCCTGTTCGCGCTCGACGAGGGCGCCGCGTTCGAAACGTACTCCGGCGCGCACCAGGGTGACCAGGTGTGGTGGGTTGACCGCTCGCCAGCGGGTTTGAGCGGTCTCGATCAGCTGGTAGGCCATCGCCGGTCCAGCCGCCCGAGAACCCGGACCCTTGGTGACTTTCGTGCGCAAACGCACGGTGGCGAAGGTGGATTCGATCGGGTTGGTGGTGCGCAGATGGATCCAATGCTCTGCCGGATACTTGTAGAATTCGAGCAGCACATCGGCGTCATCGACGATCTTCGTGACAGCTTTGATCGTCCAGTTGCTCGAGGACACGGCCGGTGATGGCCGTCAATGCATCCACCTGAGCATCCGTGAGCGCATCGAAGACCAGCGCGCGCACCGTCTCCACATGTCTCGGCGCCGCCTGCTCGATCGCAGCGCGCCCCTGCTCGGTCAGGGCGATGAAGGCGCCGCGCGCGTCATCCGGGCAATCGTCACGCCGCACCAGCCCCCGCCTCTGCATCCGGCCGAGGTGATGCGACAGCCGACTCTTCTCCCATTGCATCACCTGCCCCAGCTCGCCTACGCGCATCCGCGGCTCCGGCAGGTCGGTGAGATGAACCAGCACCTCGAAATCGGACAGGGACAGACCCGAGTCGTTCTGCAGTTGCCGATTGAGCCGCGCCAGCAACCGGGCATGCATCATCAGGTACCCGCGCCAGGCACGACCCTCGCGTTCGTCCAGCCATCGAGTCTCGGTCATACGCCCAGCTTAACCAATTAGTTGACATATCACCAATCAGGGCGCAGCATTTATATGACACATCAACAAATGCCGACCAGGAGGCACTCGATGACAACTGCGACAAAGGTGAACGAACTGAGCGGGACCTACACCCTCGACCCGACCCATACCCGGATCGGTTTCGTGACCAGGCACGCGATGGTCACGAAGGTGCGCGGCTCGTTCAACGAGTTCAGCGGCAGCGCGTACTTCGACGGCGACAACCCGGCCAACTCCTCGGGTGAGGTCACGATCCAGGTCGCCAGCATCGACACCCGCAACGAGGACCGCGACAAGCATCTGCGCAGCCTCGACTTCCTCGGCTTGGACGAATACCCCGCGATCACCTTCCGCACGACCGCGATCACCCCGACCGGCCCCGAGGCGTTCGATGTCACCGGCGACCTCACCATAAAAGGCGTCACCCGCTCCGTGACGGTCCCATTCACCTTCGAAGGCCAGGCCAACGACCCGTTCGGCAATATCCGGGTCGGATTCGAAGGCTCGACCACGGTCAACCGCAAGGACTTCGGCATCACCTGGAACGCGGCCCTGGAGACCGGTGGCGTACTCGTCGGGGAGAAGGTCGTCCTGGAATTCGAGGTTTCGGCGATCAAACAGGACGCCGAGCCACAGAGCTGACGCTCTCACACGCGCCATACCCCCTGGGGGGTTGCCACGACGAACCCGGACTATCCAGGCAACCCGGACGGCACCACAATCGAGGTCTGATTGTGGTGCCGGCGTGGTCCGGCCGAACAGTCCCCACGTAGTGGCCAGCTCATGGCCACGAGTACGGTGGTTCCACCGCCGGTCCCCTGGCGGTTGATCACTGGGATCTCAGGCGCCGGCCACGGTAACGCTGCCGAGATGGGTGAATTCGGCGACGATCGGCTTGCCGGGCTGGACGAAGACCGCATCGGTCATTCCGCCGGTCAACACGATCCATCCGGCTTCCAGTGTGAGCCCGCGTTCAGCCAGTGCGTTTGCGGCCAGTGCGAGCGCTTGCGCCGGATGCCCCTGGACGGCCGCGCCCGTCGCCGAATCCACCACAGCGCCGTCCATGTGCAGGACACACTCTTCGAGCGCGAGGTCGAGGTCTTCCGGCTTCCGCTCGATATCACCGATGACGAATCGCGCCGACGAGGCGTTGTCGGCTACCACATCGGGCAGCGCGAATCGGAAATCGGTGAACCGGCTGTCGATGACCTCGATGCCCGCGTAGACGGATTCGACGGCGGCCAGCGCGGTAGCGGCGGTGACGCCGGGGCCCGCGAGTCGTTCGCCCAGTACGAAGACGATCTCGGGCTCAACTCGGGGATGTATCAGCTGGTCGGTGGGAATCGGGGTACCGGGCTCGAGCACCATCGCATCGGTCAACCAGGCGGTCAGCGGTGAGTTGATACCCATGCGCTGTTGTTTGGCTTCCGAGGTGAGACCGAGTTTCACCCCGACGATCTTCTCTCCCGCTGCCACTTTTCGTGCGATCAGCGCGTCTTGGACCCGGTACGCGGTCTCCACATCGAGTCCGGGCCAGTCCTCGGTGACAGGATGGCGGTCGGTCCTGGTCTGCTCGGCACGAAGCAGGACCTCGGCGGCAGTCTCGACATTCCACTCGGTGCCGTGTGCGCTCATGGAAATTGTTCTCCTTCGGTTGTTGCTCTGCATTGCAGGCGCATTGTCGGGTCAGTGTGCGAGGTCGCCGGATCGCGCCGGGTTTCCGGTCTCCAGCTCGCGTCCGTTGGTCTCGGGCAGGAAGAAGAAGACGATCGCGGCGGCCAGGAGGTAGAACAGCGCGGTGCCCATCATGGCGGCGCCGACGCCGGCCGAATGCGCCATGAATCCGACCATCGCGGGAGCCAGCGCGCTGGCTGCGCGGCCCGCGTTGTAGATGAATCCCTGAGCGAAAGCTCTGATCTCGGTGGGGAACAGTTCCGCGAAGGTGGGGCCGAATCCGGAGTAGAAGCCGGTGCCGAACAACGCCATGACCGGACCGAAGGCGAAAACGACGATGGGAGCGGTCAGGGTGAGGAAGATCGGTATGCAGATCACGGCTGCGCCGAAGTAGACCAGGAAAGCATTGCGCCGGCCGATCCGGTCGGCAACGTAGCCGAACGAGATGAATCCGGCCGCGGCCCCGATCTGCATGACGATGATCCAGGTGGTCGAGGACAGCATGTCCATCCCACGCCCGCCTTCGGTGACCGGCGAGGCCAGGTAGTTAGGAATCCAGGTGAACAGGCCCCAATACCCGCACATGGCCGCGGCGGTGAACGCCAGGCAGACGGCGACGGCCTTCGGCTGCTGGGTGAACAACTGCCGCAAGGAGGCGAACGCGCCGAGCCGCGTGCCCGCCTCCAGCCAGACCTTCGACTCCTTGGTCTCACGCCGCACCCAGATGGCGAGCACCGCCGGGAAGATACCGATGAAGAACGCCCACCGCCAGCCGAGTGCGGGGACGACGAGGAACGCGATCAATGCGGCGAGCCCGTAACCGGTGGCGAAGGCGCTCTGCACCCAGGCCAGGACCTTGCCCCGATGACGGGCGGGCCAGGTTTCGGATACGAGGGCGGTACCCGCACCCCATTCCCCGCCGACGCCGAGTCCGACGATGACACGTGCGGCCATGAGCGTTCCCATGCCGGTCGAGAAGCCGCAGAGCATCGTCCCGATCGAATAACACAGGATGCTCGCGACCATCGCCTTCGTCCGGCCGAACCGGTCGGCGATATAGCCGAAGATCATGCCACCGAACGCGGAAGCCAGCAGCGTGAAGGAAGCGATCATTCCCGCCGTGTCCCGGTCGCTGCCGAAGTCGTCGATCACGTACGTCAGGACCATCGAGAAGATGACGAGGTCCATGATGTCGAGCACCCATCCGAGGTAGGCACTCCAGAAAGCCCGCCACTGGTCTTTGGTGGCCCCGCGGTACCACCGCGTTTCCGAAACCGGTCCTGTCATGGGTGATCTCCTTCTGAGAACGCAACCGCGTCACCTGTATCGCTCACCGATACACATGTTCACACTGCCGTGACGTCGATGTGGCGACGGTAACACGGCCTGCGGTACGGTTGCGATGATCAGTACAGATGTATTGATGAGCGATACAGAGTGAAAGGTTCCGCGATGCTACGGACGATGTTTCTTTTCGAGGACCGCCTCCCCGCCGGAACCAAGCCGGTCTACCTCCCCCGCGAGAACCGCGCGATCTACGTCGCCTCCGGCGGCGTGGATATCCACTCCGACAACACCATCCGATACGTGAGCGAGGGTTCCGCGCTCGTCGCCGAGGAGGAACTGACCTTGTCGGCCACAGAAGTCGACTCCACCGTCTGGCGATGGGAACTGGCCCGCGACGCATCCGACGAAACCGCGCACACCCTGCGTTCCGCCCCACAGACCTCCAGCGAACTGAAGTTGACAGCAACCTTCGAACTCGACGATCGCTACACCTGGCTCATGCGGTGCGACACCGTGACCTTCCCGCCGGGCGGTATCGCCTGGACCCACCTGCATCAGGGCCCCGGTATTCGCATCACCAGGTCGGGTGAGATCACCATCGAGACCGAGGGCGCCACGCAGGTGCACGGCCCCGGCGCGGCCTGGGCGGAAAAGGGGGTTCTGCCGGTATACGCACCGACCACCGTCAAGAGCGGGACGACCTTCGTCCGATGCTTCCTACTGCCGAAACAGAATATGGGCTCGAGCTCGATCCGTTTTGTCCATCCCGAAGACAACGAGAAGATCAATACCCAGAAGTACCGAGTCCTCATGGAAAGAGTGATCGTTGCCTGACGACGAACCCGAAGACCCACGCCCCGAGCCGACGGCGAACCCGCCTGGCGCGTCGATACCTGCGCAAGCCGATTCCGCGCCGGGCGGCCGGCCGACACCGACCCTTCTTCCATTGCTGATTCTGGAAAAGGTGCTCGAACGCGGCGAGCCGTGGGGGGTCACAGCACTCGCCGCAGCCTTGGACCTGCCGAAGGCTCGGATTCACCGGCACCTCACCAGCCTCAGGGAGTCGGGCTTCCTCTCACAGGATTCGGCGACACGCGCCTACGAACCGGGCTGGCGTCTAGTGCTGCTCGGGCAACGGATCAGTAGACGAGCCGAACTACTCACACTCGCGCGCCCCGTCATGACCCGGTTGCGCGACGAGATCGGTCAGACGATCGTGCTCTCCCAACTCACCGAGCACGGTGTCACGGTCACCGAAGTCATACCCGGCGGCTCCCCGATCGACGTGATCCTCAGCCCCGGAACTCAATTCGGATACAACAGCGTTGCCCAGGGCAAAGTGGCCCTGGCGTTCGGCTCCCCGGACCAGGTCCGCACCTGGTCACGGCTTGCACCGGAACAACGCACCCCGGGCACGATCATGGATCCGGAACGCCTCCGTGCGCACGTCGCGTCCACTCGCAGACAAGGGTGGGCAACGGCGCCGGAAGAGACGTTCCGCGGAGTCAACGCCATCGCGGCCCCGGTTTTCACCCACGGTGGAGACCTGATCTGCACCTTGGCCGTGATCGCTTCCATCCACTACCTACCGGACCCGCCCTCCCCCGACGTCGTCGACGCACTCACCAACGCCGCGAGCGCACTATCCGAGGAACTCGGCTACCGGCGCTGAGACAACCGAACCACCCTGCCACGAAGGAGTACCCAGTGCCGATAGTTCAGATCACCCTCGTCAAGGGACGCCCATCCGACACAGTGGAAAACTGCATCCGGCAGGTGGCCAGAACGGTCGCCGATGCGCTCGAGGCGCCCCTGGAAACCGTCCGGGTCGTCGTCAACGAAGTCGAGCCCAGCCGCTTCGCAGTCGGCGACACACTGAAAAGTGATCGCTGAAACGATCGAATGCCACTGGCATCCAGTAACCGAGCAACCAGGTATCGCGTTGCGGCACAACACCATCGATACTCTCACCGCGGAGCAGATCGATCAGCTCGCCGCGATCGGGGCCGCTGTCCTCACCCGCCTCGACCCGTCCGGAACCATGGCGGATGTCTACACCCGGTACGACGACATCCCCGGCTCCCCCGCACCGAAACGGGCCACCGGCGAATGACCCGGACCCGGCGTGACCGGCCACCACGCCGCGTTCCACTTGCGGGCGACGCCGGCGGACCGACGCGCAATGCCATCGGCACGGTGACCTTCGACGCCCGGTGCGCGATCACATCGATGAAGGCCCACGCCGACTGGGCATATAGTCGGTCTGCAACCCAGCCACCCACCGCGATCGGAGGTTCGGCCGATGTTGGCAGCCTGGTACGACCGCAACGGATCTGCCCGCGAAGTACTGCAAGTGGGTGAGTTGCCCGATCCGGAGCCGAGGGCCGGAGAGGTCCGCGTCCGGGTGCACGTTTCCGGGGTCAACCCTGGCGACATCAAGAAACGCGAGGGCTGGCTCGGCTCGACCATGCCCTATTCGCGCGTCGTACCCCACAGTGACGCCGCCGGGGTGATCGACAGCGTCGGTGCGGGCGTCGATACCGCCCGGGCCGGGCAACGCATATGGGTCCACGGGGCCCAGTCCTATCGTGCTTTCGGCACCGCAGCCGAATACTGCACGGTACCGGCGGACCTGGCGGTGCCGCTGCCCCCCGAGGTGAGCGACGAGATCGGGGCCTGCCTGGGTATCCCCGGTACCACCGCGCACCGCGCCGTATTCGGCGACGGCCCCGTCCAGGCCACCATCGTGCTGGTACACGGAGTACTCGGAGCAGTGGGGTCGCTGGCAGCCCAACTCGCCGTCCGTGGCGGCGCCACTGTGATCGGCACCGTGCGACGCAGCAGCGACCTGGACGATCCGGCCGCCGCCGCCACACACCTGGTAGCCCTCGACCGACCCGATCCTGCCGAGGCCATCCGCGCCCATGCCCCCGAGGGTGTGGATCGCATCGTCGAGGTCTCGTTATCGGGCAACGCCGACCTCGACACTGCGGTGGCCCGGCCAGGCGCAACGATCGCCGCCTATGCGACCGGCGCCGCGGACACCACCATCCCGTTCTGGCCCATGCTCTTCGCCAACCTCACTGTGCGCCTTCTGGGCAGTGACGACTTCCCGGCGGAGGTGAAACACCGAGCCGCTCGAGACCTCACCGAGCTGGCCCGTACCGATCCGGTCATCCCGATCGCCGCGCGCTATCCCTTGCGGGATATCGCAGCCGCACATGAACGCATCGACGGTCCCGGACACGGCCGGGTCCTTGTCGACATTCCCGGCTGACAGGGCAGACGTAGACACTTCGGCCACCGCCCGCACGGGTCGGTGGCCGAGGTGCCGCAGGGTTACTTCAGCAGGCGGATCGCGTGCTCCTCGACGTATTCGCGCAGTCCGGCCTCACCGAACTCGCGACCGATCCCCAGACCGTGGCCGACCGCGTCCAGGGTCCGTCATGGCGTGAGCCTGGACGGTTTGCTCAGTTCTTCTGACTCGGCCAGGCGAGGGCGCCGGAGCGGATGCGGCGGATGGTCGCATCCAGCCAGGCGCGTTCGTGATCGAGTTGGTCACGGTAGTAGTGGGTCTCGATCATGTGCAGTTCAGGGACGCTTGCAGCCTCGTCGAGTGCGCGTGCAAGGCGTTCTTCCTCATGGTGGATGCGGTCGGCTCTGCTTTGCAGAGCGGCTACCGCTGAGGTCGGGGCGAGGATTCCGAGGTAGGCGAGCGCGGTCATGAATGGGGTGCGGTCGCCGACGGCGCCCTCCTGGAGTTCGTGCTCGACTCGCTCTGCCAGGGCTTGTCGCCCTGCTGGGGTCAGCTGGAAGGTCTGTCGATCTGCGCCCGTCGGCTCCGCACGCAGCCATCCGGTCTCCACGAGGGTGTTGAGCAGCGTGTAGACGGTCGCGTTCCGCACGCTGATGTAGGTGTAGCGCGAGCGCAGCTCGCTGAACAGGGCGTAGGCGTGCCGAGGCTGTTCGGCCAGCAGCCCCAGGATCGGCAGCACCAGCGGGTTGGTGAGCGCATTGGTCGGCATCAGTCCACGGTAGCGGAGATAGCCGTATACGACTATCGTATCAATTATCCGTATACGGCTAGTGAGGAGTCTGTCGTGCTGTTCGGAATCTGGCCCGGTGTGGTCGCCGCTGATCTCGTGGAGTTGACCCCGCTGGCAACACCGCCGGAAGATGTGGAGCGCACGCGCGTGGCCCTTGACCGGCTGCAAGGCGATGCAGCGCAGTTCTACATCCGCTGCTATCGGCACTACCGCGGAGATGGAGCGCCGGAGCCCGGTGTGGTCGCGGCTCCAGCCGATCCGGGGGACTACGCCGGGCCGGGCCGGCTGATCGACCTGGTGGCCTGCTATCAGGCCACTGAGCCCGACCCAGCCGGCTACGCGAAATTCGTGCGCCGGGCAGTTCGTGATGTTGCCGCATGGGGCGGCGGCAAGGTGCAGGTCGGCGAAGAACTCAACGTGCCCGCTCCGCAGGACGGCGGTTTCCCTGGCTGTTTCGACGCGGTCGCCGCGGGCGTGGCGGCCGGGATCGAGGAACGTGACCGGCTCGGCGTGAGTGTCGGAATCGGCGTGAACGGGGCCGGAGTCGCGGACCCGGCGTTCTGGGCCCGGATGACCGACAGCCTGGGCCCGGATTCGACCGCGCGGCTCGACTTCATCGGACTGGACATGTTTCCCGACGTCTTCCGCCCGATCCCCGAGGACAAAGTGGGCGTCGGAGCCCAGTTCCTCGTCCGTACCCTGCGATCTGTCACCCGTGACGCCGGGATCTCCGAGGAGACGCCGATCCACGTGACCGAAACCGGCTGGCCCACCGGTCGCACCCGCGATGAGGCGAAGCAGGCGCGGATCCTGCAGGCCGTCGCAGCGGCGGTAGCTGCGACCGGCGAGGTCAGCGTGCACGAGCTCTTCTCGCTCCGCGACGGGATCAGTGACGGCAACTGGCAGAACGGATTCGGGCTCCTCCACGACGACTACACGCCCAAACCGGCCTATGACGCCCTCCGGCGGCTCATCGGCGCCTCATGACGGGCGGCGATGCGTCCCCACGGCCGAGGAGGGAAGATCGCATCTCGACTGCGACAACCCACTGCAACGCCCCTCTCACCCCCCCGAAGACCGCTAGCGACTCATCGAACGCTGCAGCACCCGCCCAATCGCACACGTGGCCGCCGAGATGGGCATATCTCGGGCGACCGCATCGAGGTAGATCAGGGTCCCATGCTTGCGGCACGCAAGACTCCGGTCAACGTCAGGCGCTGTCACGAAAAGCGCTGAGGTGTAAACCGTGTCTTCGCTACGGAACGTCGCAGCGGCTGATGTCGTCGGATCCGAACTGATGATCCGAACGCAGTCGTTGAGACGACCGGCGGGGGCCTATTCGCCCTCGTCGCAGCGTTCCTGGCCAGCGGGCAAGATTCCGAGAACCCGGGGTATAGACCAACATCGTCCGCCGTGGTGGCCCCAGCCGCCGACCGGGCCGGCCAGCTCGGGGTCACACCTCCAACGGCCGACGAGTCCCACCCGTGCTACCCCTTCGCCGCGGCGTGCTGAGGTAGGGGCCGGAATGCAGGGGAAACCCTGGGGTCTGGAGCCCACCGGTTCGATCAGTTGGGCACTTCCTGCTCCGGGTGGTCGGCCTGGTATCGAGTGACCGGTGTCGGGTGCAAGCCCACAAACCACGGCCGGCACACCACAAGCGCCGCGATCGCGAGGCTCGCACTCACCGCGAATACCGCCCTATCCGTCACGACAGCAGACGCGGCGCCGGCAATCAATGCACCCAGCGGAGCGGTGCCGATTCCGAGAAGCTGGAAGGATGCATTAACGCGGCCGGCCAGATCCGGGGTGATGATTCGCTGGCGCATCGAGATCACGTTCACGCCGAACAGCGGCGAGAGCAGGCTGCCGAGCACGGACACAATTCCCAGCTGAATCATGCTCGTCCCGATAATAGGCGAGACCAGACCCAAGGCAATCCCCAGTGCACCGATCATGACCGCCGCCCGGAATCCGAGATACGCGGACAGACGTGCGGCGCCCAGGCTGCCGACACTGGAACCGATACCGATCGCGGACAACAGGATTCCGGTCCCGGCTACCGATGCGCCCAATGACCGGCTCGTGTAAACGACCAGGACCGCCATCGACGCGGACGACGCCAGGTTCATCACACCAACCGCCGCGGCGGTGCGTCCCAGCCACGAACTGTGCAGGATGGTCTTCAACCCGACTTTGGAGTCGGTCAGGACCGAACTCGACGGATGCTCGCGCGCCGGCCCGGCACCCGGCGCGGCGCGACCCTGCACGAGAAACACCGCAACAGAGCTCGCGATACCCAATGCCGATAGTGCCAGCCAGGCCGGAACCGCGACGAGCAGACCGCCGATCGCCGGGGCTGCCAACACACCGAGGACGGTCTGCACCGACGCCATCTTCCCGTAGGCAGCCGTACGTGCGGGTTCCTCGACAAGATCGGCCACCATACTCTGTCCACAGATGTCGCCGACCATGTCGACAGTGCCGATCACGACCGCCAGTCCCAGCAACACCGCAATGTGACCGGGGAACAGGAAGGCGGCCGTCGCGGCGACGCCCAGACCGGCGGCTCGCGCCAGATTCACCGCGCGCAGAAACGCGAAACGGTCCCTGCGGTCGATCATCGCCCCGGCAAACAGGCTGCCGACCGCCCATGGGAGCAGTGCTGCGAAGAAGATCCAAGCGACCGCGGCCTGACTGGCCTCCCATGCGATGGCCAGCAGCGGAAGATAGATCCGAGTGCTCCCGTCCACCAGATTAGTGATACCCGCCATCGCCAACAGCCGGCCGAAACTCCCGTGCAGCACGCCCACTCCTCAGATCAGTTCTACGTCGAGAACTCTGGACACTCGCTCGACCTCAGCGGTGTGAGCCTTCGAGAGCCAGTCAGGGCCTTTCGCGTCGCCGTTCGAGCGTCGGCCCCCTCGAAGTGATCCTCGACCTGAATCATCAACTCGCCGAATGCATCTGCGTTCGGTCCGGCTGCCGGCACCGTCAGAGCGATCACTTCCCGGGTACCGACCGTAGGCGACTTGCGGAGGGTTTCCGAGATGTAGTTGCTCGCGTGATAGCGGCGGGCCGCATCCGAAACTTTCTTCGGCCGGTCCGGCCTTGGGCCGGCGGTCTCGCAACGCCTACGCGCAGATCCGATCACCTCATCGCGCGGTGAGGTTGAGCAATGGAGCTCGTGAGGATTGCGACTCCGCGGGATGCGAACGGTCCGAGCGGGCAAACCCGAGCTACCGCTCGTCCCGGGCGGCTGACAGGCTCGGTGCGGATCGATGTGCGCGCGAGCCGGTAGCTGGGTCAGGCGCTCCCTGATAATCTCGCAGCCATGGTCGATCCAGGGGGGGAATCCGAACCCTACCGGTGATGTCACTGTTGCACCGGAAGAGGTTCGGACGGTGGGACAGTTCGTTGCCGTGGCGGTGCCAGACAAGGGACCACCGACTGCGGCAGTTCGTAGAGTGAACACGTTCCAGATCCGTGATGTGAGAACGGCCCAGGGGCGTCCCGCCGAACTCTCGCTCATGCCGATATCAGTGCAGACTGCGGCACGCGTGCCAGACGATCGCGCCGCTTCAAACAATGATCTTTCATGGAAGTGATTCACCAGACTGCCAAGTGATCGGAGAGGGCACCCTCGATGCTGCCGTGATCCGCGCCTCATCAACCGAACGGTGCGGCCCGGAATCAGGCCAGAATGACGCATCGTTGCGGAGGACTTTGAACGACACGTAGTAAGCATGCCCGGCCGAATCAAGGAACGGCTCCTCGCCCGCCGCGAGTGTGCCCTCCTCTCGGGCTACCTCGTACCAGAAGTCGTAGTCGAGACGGACGACGAACACCGGCATGACGACGTCGGCATACAGCCACGAACCCGTCGCTACGATCTCCTGGCCGCTCATAATGACCAGATGCTATGCGGGGGTTGAGGGACACTCGCTTCGGCGCCTGGCCAAGCCCTATATTGCCGCATACCGGTCACACAGGGAACGTGGTGGTTCTATCGGCCAACTGTGACGTCACTCATCGGTGGATGTTGACGTCGCCCGGGATCGAGAGATTCTTGTATCGGCGAATTCCGACGCCGTGGTCCCGGGTCTCCGCGAGTCAGTGGCCGCTGAAGCCCCATGCGTCGAGTCCGTCGTAGATATGGGCCTCCCGGCAGTGAGGCGCGGCCAGGCCGATAGCTTCACCGCGGTAGATGGCGATCAGTGAGTCCTTGCTCCGCCACCAGGTGTCGGTGAGTCCCTGAACCTCGGGTACGAGCTCGAATCCGTCGAGATCCACCTCTTCGACGGCGTTGCCCTTGATTCTCGTGACGGTCCGGGCCCAGTGGCGGGCGTGGTGGGCCAGTGCCAGGGCTTCCACCCATCCCTGCGTGCTGGCGTGCAGAGGTGTCCAATGGTCGGCGTCGATTCCGAATTCGCCTCCCGGCCCGATCATGAATCCGTAGGCCATGGATACGCGGCAGTCGCCGGCCGGAAAGTGCCACCCGTCCGTGGACAGGACCTCGGGTACGTCGGCTTCGAGAACACGCGGGCCGCCCTCGTACGCGGGGGCAGGGGGCAGGGGGCAGGGGGCAGGGCGAGGCCGCCCCAGACTTCTTGGAAGGCCACGGCCCGGTCGATCTCCGCAGCGGGTATCCCGTGGTCGAGCCATACGTTGCGATAGGGGCGGATATCCCGGCAGGGAAGACGCATCCCGTGCGTTTCGACGAAGTACCGGGCCCGGCGGCTCAGGCTTTCCGGCGTTCGAGGGGGCAGTGGCACTCGCGCGGCACTCATGAGCAGATAGCGAAGGTCGAACAGCGCGAACAGCGGAATCCGAGATCACCGATCATGATGCGGAGCCTAGATCGTGGCTCTCGGCGATCTGCGGCAGTCCGTAACCAGGTGCTGGTGACGTCAAATTTCACCGTCACGACTCACCTCGTATGGACCCGACGCGGTATCGGAATTCGCCGACGAACGACGCAGGAATTCGCTGGCACATACAAACGTGGACTCCGCCACTCAGCAAAGCGATAACCCATTCTAGTATTGCTATCGGTGAGCCCACAAGTGGCGACGTGATGATCCGTCGTGATGGCAAGCGACAACCCCGCTGCGGAGTCAGTCGGGTACTGCTGTGCCGCAACCAGGATGGCGCGATGGTGTCGAGATTCGCGACCGACCGCGAACAAGACGCTGTCGAAATTCGCGACCGGGCGGTGCCCGAATTCGCGATCAAAGCCAACCCCGTACGGGATCCCACGGATCAACCACAGGCACCGAGCCGGAGAACTCATCGCCGATACGCTCACTCGAATCCATCTCCGCGAAGAGGACACCCCGCAGAAATACCGGCGATGGCTCCGATCGCACGCGCCACCCGAACCTACCGCAGCATGATGCCAGCGGCGGTTACCACGCACCTCCGGTGAACAGCGCGCTCCCGCAGCTGCTGGGAAACCCCATGCCGCCCCTGACTTACTGATCGTTTCAGAATCAAGTTCGGGTGACTGCCGGAAACTGTCAGCTGCAGAGCCGCTGAAAGACCTGCGTGAACTCATCGTTTTCGACCAGCCCGATGAGCACTCGAGTCATGCTGCTGATGCCGGCATCGCGGATGATGAGTCCGTCCGCGACCCAGAAATAGCGGCCCCCAAAGCTTCCCCGGTTGTTCTCCGGGAAGACACCCTCTACCGCTGCCAGTCGATGGCCGGTGACCCAACGAGTGCGACGACAAGGTGAGTCGCGCACATAGCACCCGACTCACCCGGAAACCGCCGGGATGCCGTCACGATGCGGACCATGGCCGCCGGCTCGGACACCACCGCCACGGTTCCCGGACTCTTCCACGCCTGGGCGCGGGCCGTCACCGGCGGCTGGGCGACTTGGTAGAGCTCTGGCCGCACGGTCACGCCGACCGCCACGGCAAGAGCCGACGAACCGCCTTTCGCCCCGAGGTGATGTGCGGAGGTTGCGACATCAGAGAGTCCTTGCCCCGAATACACCACCCGAACGCCACCCACCGGTCGTCGTCATCGGTGATCACATACTCTTCAGCGCCCCCGAGAACGATCGCCTCGACCGCCGCGGCCGCCTGGGACGGCTTGTCCTCGAATTGGATTTCGTAGTCGGCGATGGCGTGGACGCACCAGCCCGTTTCGATGCGCACCGAGGCGTCGCCCATATCCACCAGCATGATATGTGGATTGGCCCCGCGCGCTTGGTCTTCCATGGACGAGGATCCGCCGGAGAGCAGCAGGGTGCCGGGATTCGAATACGTATTGATGGCGTAACGCTCGGCGATGGAAAACACCTCCGAGCAGAACATCTCCCATTCCGTCCCACTCACCCCGGCCTCCCAGCCCACTCGCAATCTTGCCCCGCCTCGACACTACTTACCGCACGGATCAACCACCGTGTCCGAGTACTTCCATGCCGAGGATTGCGAGGGTACTCCCCCGTACACGCCCCCACGAGCAGCCGTCCGGTACTCCCCGGGCTCGCAGCGGGCGGTGCCTTGGGCAACGATTTTGGTGTTCGCGGCGGGTTTGGTGGCCTCGTTGTGGCCGCCGCCGACCCGCTGCCAGCTCCCACCCACCTTGCGCTGGAGTTCGACATCGATGTACAGCGAGTCGATGGCCGCCGTGCACTTGATACTGCCCTTTCCGACGATGTCGGTGGGTGTGCCCTTGGAATTGTGCGGATTCATGGCCTTCACGGCTTCCATTTGGCAGGCCGCGTTGCCCGGCCCGGGCGCCGCGTCGGCTGCGGGCAGTGCCACACACTCATCCACCCCTGCCATCGCCCGAACTCACTCCAGTACACCACGGCCTTTGAGATCGACCCGCACGGCCCGCGGCGCCGACAGCACGGCGCCGTCGACCTGGCCGCCTATTACTCCGCCAGCGGCGACTCCTTGGGATCTTGGCACGCCTACGACCAATAAGCTCGGTGAGTGTTTTACGGGGATGACCCAGAACGGTGGCGGGTTGGTCGTCACTGGTTGATCGACCAAGATCCAACTGAATAGATTGCCGCGTCGACTGTGACCTCCTTTTCGCTAATCGAGGAAGTAGGCGTCGACTTTCTCATCGGAATCCAGGATTTCGTCCGAAGCGACGCCGAGTTCTGCCGCTAGCTGGACCGATCCGGCGAGCGCGACCTGCACGTCGGGCGAGAAGGCTCGTTCGAGCAGCCTGAGATAGTCCGACATGCTCTGGTCCAGCTTTTCCAGTGTGGCCTGGTACTCCGCGGCGAGTTGCTCGTCGAGCGTGCGCTGCTCGTCGAGGTAACGCTCGATCAGCGCCGCTTCTCGCTTCGTCAACGACGAGGCGACGGCCTTGTACATCACAGTGCCGACCGTGGTGCCGATGACGGCGCCGAGGACCGGGATGGGGATGGTCGCCTGGCCGACGAACGAGGACAGTGCGCGTACTGCGGCTTCCAAGGCGATGAGCTCGGAGTTCTCGATGAGCTCGAGTTCGTCGATCTGGTCCCGGCGCAGCTTGTTCGCTTGTTCTGCGATGCTGAAGGATGTGGTGACGATCGAGCCGGCAACGGCCGCGGAGGTCGCGGTGAAATTCGTGAGCGCGTAGATGCTCAGTCCTCGGACGCCGCCCTTGCCGAAACCTGAGCCGGTCTCGCCTGCGAGGTCGATCCAGTCCCGCCCGCTGAACTCATTGAGCCGCTTTCCTTCCCGACGCTTGGCGACCACAGCCAGTACGAACGCCGTCCCGCCCGCGGTCGCGGCGGCGGTGAGTGCGGCCGTGCCTCCTTCTCGCAGCGTCGGCCGGCTGCGCTGGTAGGCATCAGCGCGCAGGGACCGGTCAGTGGCGCGAAGCAGGTCCTTTTCGGCCGCCATGGTCGAGGTGTAGACCTCACGTTGCACTTCGTTGTATTCGAGCATCGAGGGTTCGAGCGATTCGAAGCCGACCGGTGTCCTGGAAGAACGCCTGGACCCGCTGCCAGTCTCTGAGGGAAGGTCCGTCACCGCTGCGTGACAGCAGCTTGCTCGCTTCCTCAGGCGACAGGGCATGCAGCCGCTGGATCACCTCGAAATGGTCACGGGGAATCTGGTATTTCCCACCGTTGCGAACGTATTCGGGATACTTCTGGAGGTGCTCGGCGATCGCGCCCAGTGAGAAGCGGCCACCCGCTGCAACGAACTTCTGCTGGATCTCGACACTTCCGCGCATCAGGTCGACGGGTCCGTTGTCGTTGACCCACTGGTAGACGGCCTCGTGGCCGAGGATCTGCTTTCGGGCGTTGCCGATGCCGACCTCGGCGACCTCGGCGATGAAGCCGTGCATGCCATGCTGTCCGCCGCGGTTGGCGGCGACCACTTCGAGGTCGATTTTCCTGACGGCTTCGTCGACGCTGGTGAGCGCGTCCCGAAGGTGCTCGTCCTGCTGGCTGAGCGCGCTCAGAAGGTTGTCGATGCGGAGCTGGTTGAGATAGCTCACCCAGGAAGCAACTGCCTGTTCCTGGGTGCTCGTGACGAGCTCGGCAGCGTCACTCACTATCGGCATCCTGTTCGATGCGCATGCTCAGCATGGTCGCGCACGACTTCGCGTTGTTCACCAACGTAGCGAGTGCCGACCGCTCGGCAGGGGCGAGCGCGTGGAAATCGGCTCGGAAGTACACCAAGGCTTCCCCGTAACTCTTCACCAGCCCTTCGCGGAGCAAGGTCGTCCGCTGGAGAAGGTCGTCGATCTGAGCATCCATGCCTTCGACGAGGGCGGTGTTGTGCTTTATCGCAGTCAGCGCTTCGTGCTTCGCCTCTCGATTCTCGAACTTCTTCTTCGCGAACAGGGCGATCGACGCGAGTAGGGTTGCGCCCGCGATTGTCCAGCCGATCGGGCCGGCAAGCGCGAGCAGTGTGGTGCCTGCCGCAGTGCCGCCGCCACCGGCAGCCAGCGCGCCGCCACCGAGCCACGCCAGTGCTGCCTGGCTGGCTGCCGCCCCGGAAAGGGTCGAGATCGCGGCGCCGGTCGACGCTGTCCCGAAGGTGGTGGCGACCCACATCGCCGCCGACGGCGCCAGGCCCGCTACCGCGGTGCCCGCCGCGAACCCGGCGCCGGCGCCGGCAGCCGACAACCGTGCTGCTTCCAGCTCTTGCTGAGCGAAGTCCTCCGCGTTCAGGAACCGTTTCCGATGTATCTCGATCTCGTCGAAGTCGGTATCGAATGATTTCGGGGTGTTGGCGATGCTGTTCACCAACTGCTCGACCAGCTCGATCAGGTCCGTCGAACGTTCGCGCTGACGCAACAGAGATAGGCCCCTGTCGGCCATCGCGGTGAAGACGCCGTTGTATTCCGCTACGGCCACTTCGTAGGGGTCCGGCCCTTTCGCGGTCAGCTTCTCGACCCTGCCTCTGGCAGCGTCCTTAACATTGCCGACCTGCCCGGCGAACTGCGATGAAGCGGTTCGCGCAGCCTTGCCGATACCGTCGACGGCCCTGCCGATGCCCTCTTTGGCATCGCCTACGTCGAGCTGTTCTACCATCGCATCCTCCAATACCATTGCGGCTCAATTACATAACGGAGAACCTCGATGACATACATGGCGCCGAAGTGTCCGAACAGACGATTTCCACCATCACCAACAAGATGATCGACGGGATGGCCGAGTGGCAGAACGGCCGCTGGACTCGGTGTATCCGGTGATCTCCTGGATGCCATCCACGCGGGCCGTCGACGACTACTCCCCACTCACATCGACTCCATACGACCGCGCGAGTTCGGCGAGTCCGGACGGGTAGCCCTGGCCGACCACCCGCAGTCGCCATGCTCCGCCGCGCCGATACACCTCCACGAGTATCAAGGCGCGTTCCTCAGTCGCGGCGTCCAGCGTGGCACGTGCGAAAACGCCCGATTCGCTGCCCGCGGTGACCTCGATCTCGATCGCACCCACCGTCCCGAAAGTGACACTGTCGCCGTCGATCGCTGCCGCGACTACGACCCGTGCGCACTGTTGCGGAAGCTGCTCGACGGAGAGTTCGACAGTTTGTTCGCTGGGCCCATCGGCGGTCAGCCAGGCGCCGTCACCCGTCGGCTGGTTGTAGAAGACAAAATCGGAGTCGTGGCGAACTTTTTCGCCGCTGTCGAGAAGAAACCCCACAACGTCGACTTCATACGACTCATCCTGCGTCCACGACACACGCACCGACCACTCCGTGCCTATTTCATCGATGGGCAGATCCATCACCTGACCACGACACATGACGTGTGGTTCCACGATCTCCCGGGCATCCGCACCACGCGGGGACGCTGGGCCCGCACTGTCCAACAGTTCAGTTCCGTGGACCGGAAGGCCCCGGGCCTCCGCTCGGCCCAGCCGCGGGTCGTTCTGCGCACCCTCCAGCGCGAGAACGTCGGACACACTCGCCGACATATTGACCGCCACAGAGCCACTGAGATCGGCGACCCTGTTCCGTGCGCCGACAGCCGCAGCGTGCGGACCGCCGAGTACCAGAACCCGTCGCCCGGCCAACGGCCCGGCAGCCTCCGTGCGCGCATGTGGATCGCTTCCCATCTCTCCGGGCTGGGCGGACATATTCTTGGGAGTCCCCGGCTGGATTCGTTCGAGAAGCATCAGAAATGTTTGTTCGGTCATGATCGGTGTCTCATGACCACGCGCGGCGCGAGCTTTACCGGTGAGCGATTCCTGCGAGTTGGTCACCGGGGCGCTCGTGCGCCCGCTGACGGCCCGGGTCACATCCAACCCCGCCGCTACGGCTCGGGATATCAGCTGCACACGATCGACGCGAGTGTCGCCGGTGAAGGCGACCTTCATACCCTGAACCAGCACACCACCGTCGGTGAAGCGACCGGGATACTCGAACTCGCACATGGTCTTCGGCGGGGTGCTCGGCCACGCCGAACGCCTCCTTGCACCAGGACGGTCAGGCGGGCAGGCCAGCATCGGTAGCGCGATACCGAGATGAGCCGCATCCGTGACCAAGGACCGTAGTACCGCCGCGAGAACCCGCGCGTCGTCGAGTGCGTTATGCGCGCGCTGCTGCCGGATGCCGTAGTAGGTCGCGAGCGTGGCCAATCGACAATCCGGCACCGGAGGCGCAACGCGACGAGCGAGCGCCAAGGTACACAACCGATTACCGACAGGCAGGCTCGCCCCAATCCTGCCGAACTCGCCCGCGAGGAAGCCATAGTCGAAACCCGCATTGTGCGCGACCATGACCCGGCCAGCCAACAACTGAGTCAGCTCGGCCTCGATGTTCTCGAACCGTGGGGCCCCACTCAAGAGTTCACGCGTCAGACCGTGGATGTGGACCGGACCGGGATCACACCCCGGATCGACAAGCGTATGAAACTCCCTGACAACGACGCCGTCGCTGTCCAAGGCAAGCGCAGCGACCGACAACACCCGGTGATCGGCGGCGCTCAGCCCCGAAGTCTCGACATCGACAACAGTGAACGAGCCGAGGCCGGCACCCGAACACGCTGCCGACACTACCGAATCTGGTTGCATGCCAATCCAATCGTCAGTGAGTCACCGAACGTTGCGGATCAATGTGACTGATTTCGGGCACCGATTCGGGTCCACAGGCTCTGCGCTGGGACTCGAATGATTGGGCAGTCCTCCACCGAAGACAACCAGGACCCCGAAACCTCCTACGGCTGGCAGTTCGGCAACGCCCAGAAATTCGCCGCAACATCATCAAGGCACGGATCGCGGATGCGAACCAGAAGCTGGAGCGCTACACCCGGGCGATCGAGGCCGGCATCGATCCCAGCAGCCTGGTCGGCGAGATAAACGCGGCACCGGCGGAGAGAGCCGCCGCTCAGGTCGAGCTGGACACCATACCGAGACCAGTACAGGTCACCCCGCGCGAACTCACCGGGATCATCGATTCACACGGCGATATCCGTGCCCGACTCGATGCGGGCGACCCCATGGACAAGATGGAACTGTACAAAGCCCTGGAAGTACAGATTCGATACCAACCGATACAGCGCCGCGCTCAGGTGAGCGCTGGGCTTGCTGTGGTTAGCACTGGTGTCCGGAGGGGGCATCGACCACTACACCCACGTGCTCCATCAGCGGCGGACACTCCGGGTCGAATGACTGCCGAGCGGCGCACGCTGGTGCCCCAACGCTACCGGCACTCCAAGACTGCGCCGGAAACGAGCCACGATGAAGTGCGTCAGCGAGGACCATCTGCCCATGTCGAATGCAGAGGATCCGCGTGACAACTCGTCCGGACTCAGCCTCGCATAGTCCCTTTCCGCCTCAGACCGCAGGAGCTCCGGGCACCACCGGTACAGCCATCTGATCTATGGCCTGAGTGGCTGCCGGGGTCCCACTCTCGGGTGCCGTGACGCCCTTCGGATGCATAAAACCCCTCCACGGACCGAAATCGCCGGCTTTGTCACGCATTTCACTCGCGAACGGTTGCACGGCACCGTCCACTATCAATTCCAGCGGTGTTGCGGCGTCCGGTCCCCAGACGATGACCACGGCGGTCCGATCTTCCCAGAGGGATACATCTCCGGTGATCAGCTGATCCGGACCGATCCGATCGCTGGGGTCCCCGTCGACCCGAGTGCCGTCCTCCCGCCTGATCACCGACCACTGGGCAGGAGATTTTTCGTAGGCAGATTGGGCGTCTGTGACGTCCTTGCCGGCGAAAGCCCTGTCCAGCGCTCGAGCGACCAGCGCCGACACTCGTTGGGTTTGCCCATCAGGGAATATGTACTCGACAACCTCGTCGACGGTCGGGGGACGGCGGCCAGGACCGCTCCTGGTATCGGTAGGAGCGGTGGCACCTGTCGGCGGACCGGCAGACTGCGGTGAATCAGCACGGGCTCGGGTCGCGGGTTGGTCTGCAGATGGTGTGGAAGGACCAGTCGGCATCTTCGAGGGAGGGTAGACTCCCGGGCCCGGAATACCGCCGGGTCGACTGTTGTACTGGTCCACGTCTCGCACCCGCTGCGCCTCGTCCATACTGCGCGACGGGTTGGCCATATTAGATAGGAACAGCGGCAACATGCTGGTAGCCAGGTCCGAAGCCGGCGCCGCGCCGTTCGCCGCCGAGGACATACCGGGAGCAGCAGCGTTCGGTTGCTCGTACCAGGGTGTAGACGAACCACCCGGTGAAGTGCCCGACCCGTCGACCGCCGTCCTCGCCGCATCCCCCTCCATCGGATTGGAGTCGACCCCGTCGAGCAGCCCTTGCCACTCATCGTCAGTGGGGGCGTCACCGGGGTCCTGCCAAGCTTGCGGGTCGAATTCCGTCTGGACCGCTGATGCGGCCCCTTCCAACTCTCCGATCCTGGCCTCCAGCTCCTCGGCCCAGCTGTTCTGCTGCTCGGTCAGACTGCGCATAGCCTCCGCAAGCTCGTTCCCACCATCGACGGCCTCCTGCGCCAACTCCTCTGCTTCGATGAATGCTGCGGCAAGCAGGTCCATGAACTCCACATCGCCGCCTATGAAACTGCACGCGTACGCATTTATGCCGTTGATCAGATTCTCGATACTCTGCCGAAACGCTTCTGTATTTTCCGCTGCTTGGTCTGCGACTTCTGCAGCGCTGAAAAGATAATCAGTAAAGGAGCCTGCCGCGTCATTCAGTCCGGCGACTAGTTCTGAATAGCCGTCGATACCGCTGTCTTCGGAAGGAACGAACTCCGGTATCGACTCGACCTCAATGGGTTCTCGATGCCCTACACCACTGTTCTGCCAGTTCATGCTGAGCGCCGCCGCCAGCGTCTCGTCGTTCGAAGCTGTCATTACGCGCACCGCCCCTCGAGTCGCCGCGGGGACTTCCCTGCGCGCCTTCTCAGCCGTCTCGTCGCAACCGACATGACCGCCGGGGCCGGCTCGGTGCCCAGGTGCCTCGATGACAATGGATTTCGCGGGCCGAGCCGAAGTGCCACTTCAGCACTTCCAACGGCTACCGGCCCGGCCATGTCGGTGTTCTCACCAGCTACTGCGCTGATGTAACCGTCCAAACCCGTGATCACCTCGATCCCAATTCTCGAAGAAGTCCCTCCGAGCTATCACCTTGCGCGGGCGGATTCGAGTGCACTCTTCAAAGCACCGATGAGGCAAGCTCTCTCGCCAAATATTCAGAGCTTCTTCAGATCAACGGGCACATGACGCTCAGTACCCGAACCGAGAAAGTTGGACCGGCGTTGCTCACAAATCTCTCAGTGTCCGTCCTGGGAATTTCTCTCGATAAGCGCGATATCGTCGGGTGATCACAACGCCGACGGCGACCGGGCCACACTATCCACCTGCGCGAACGACAGCTTCTCGGGCGGAAGGGAATCCCACGAATGACCTCGGAAAACATTCTGGCAATCGATCCGAACGCCCTCCGCCGTCTTGCCTCACAGCACGACGAAGCAGCCCAGACCATCAGGCGATGGGCGAGGATGCCCACCGAGTGGCTGGGTAGCTTCCAGAATGGCTACGGCAAGATCGCCGAGCCTGTACGCCTGGCCATGCAGAGCTACTTCGAGGCGCGGGTGGCGGCCGGCAATATTCTGGCCGACAAGCACCTTCGAGTGTCCGCCTCGCTCCGCACCGCCGCGGACATCTACGAACACACAGATGCCGCCGGCGCATCGGCGATCAACTCGTTGCAATTCGCGCAGCCGACTGTCCCGTCAGCGAGAATTCCGTCCTCATCAACACACGGGAGCGGGCCAGAAAATCCAGTACGGCGACACAGTCCGTTGAGCGGAACTGTTCGTGCAAATGGCACCTCCCGGTGGGGCCCAGCAGCAACGCCATGGACTCGCTCGGCCGAAGATCCCTACAACTATCCGGTAGGTACGGGCAAGGCGGCCCACGACGTATCGGAACCAGTGCGCGCCCATGAGCTGCTGGGTTCCGGACCGGCGGTCGGAGACCCGGTCGTGCAGCAATCCAAGGCCGAGTCGACGTCGACACCCCCGATCACCGGGACGGCAGCTGACATGGATCGGGCCACCAGTCGACCTGGATCCACCGAGCAGGCGCAAGTCCCGTCTCCCGTGCCACCGATAGTTTCCGCACCGCTCACGGCGGCACACGGTTTCCCACCGAGTCCCTTGGGCGCGGCGGCGGCCGCCCGCACACCTATCGGACCGGCTCAGCCGACCGAGGAAATCACAGACCTGATCGTCGCCAGGACCTTGTTGAGCGCCGTATTGTCGGCAGTTGACCGCTCCTCCGCACCGTCGGCGTGGGCCGTATCGGTCATGAGAGGGCCGCAGGGGGCGCGGATCTTCATCACGTCGAACGAAGGTCGAGGCTGGCTGCCCGCCGGTCTATACCTGCCGCCGGAAGTCTCGACACCGTGGATGTTCAACCGGCTGGTCGAATCCGGCGGCACGGCATCACAAGCATCGTGGGAACGACTTGGCGATCCAGCTCGCATCCTCGCCGAGTTCGCTACCGAGTGGGGATCGCGGACAGATACCACTTTGACCGCCCTCGCATCCTCCGAGCCGATACCTGCGAGTGTTGTGTCGAGTATCGCGGGCGCCGAATCAGAACAGCTTGTGCGACCCTCGGGCGATCCCCTCCTCCGAACTCCTGGCGCGAACAGGGTAGACCGGTTGGCACTCACCAGCTCCGCACAGGTCCTACACAATGTGATGCGCACACCCGCACCGCATCTCCGCAAACGGCAGATCGACCTGGCAGTCCACGCTCATCAGCAGCTCGTCAATGTGGCGGTACGCCCGCCACATGCGGCGCACGTGCCCGGTTTGCGGGATCGAATCCTCGCCGCCGTTCAATCCGATTTCGTCGTGCCACCGCCGTGGTGGGAGGAACTACGTACCGCCCACCAGCAGCTGGCACTCTCGCTCGAAGAGGGCCCGAATGGAGTCGCCGCTCTAATGGATTCCGACCGGCAGCAGACACATTCCCTCGGAGTGTATTTCGATCGCAGGAGCAACGAGATCGTGTTGCTCCTAGCCGGCAACCCAACGCACCAGACACTTCGAGACTCGGTGTACGCCCACAGAGAAATTGTGAACCATCCCGCGTACGCCGGTTCGAGGGCGGTGCCATCGACTTCGGGATACACCAATCCCCCACAGCGCGCCGTCGCGGCCGATATCGATGCACGGACCGCACCGGGCACGCGATCCGGCCCCGGACTGAACCGTTTGTCCACAGCGAATGAACGCCCGGCGTTGGATGTGATCGGTTCACAGGTGGACTCGATCCAATAGGGCGTTGAACAAATGAATGTTTGTTCATAATGTAGCCCGGTTGACCATTGCCGCTGGGAAATCTGCGCATGATCGGGGGACAGAGTGTCGCGGAGCATCAGGACTCGACGCAGGGCATGGGGTGAGATGAGTAGACGGGCCTGACGGCGGCAGGCGGGGAGACGCCGACCGCCCCGTCCGCTCGACCGCAGGACCCATCCGTGACCCGGGCAATGCGCACTGCCCATCGAGGGCCGACACCGACTCACCCAGCGTTGCCGGTCCGGCCGATCGCCCATGTCGCCGCCGAGATTGGCATCTCCCGTCAGTGCACCACCACCAGATCGATCCTGAAGAAGGCCTGAAGGTTCCGGGTCCTGCGTGAAAATCTCCACGTCTTGAGTGTTGAATATCCTCAAGAAGTTGGGAACATCCGATTCTCCGCTGTTAAGGGAACAGGAGGGTTCGATGTGAGAGCCGAGCCGAACATTGCCGACGACTCTGAGCTCATACCTGATCAAACTTTGTCGGCGAGGAAGGTCGAGACCACTGATGGATCTGGGAGGCCTCGTGGGAGGCGCCGTCGGAGGCGTTGTCGATATACTACCTGCCGCTCTACCCGTCGTGGCACGGGTGGCCGGAGTCGCGCTCGCTGGTACGCCGATGGGCTGGGCCGTTGGTGCAGCTGCATTTTCGAATGTAGTGAACGACTGGGCCTCCGGAGACATTAAAGATTGGGGCGACGCCGCCAAAGCTGCGGGAACGGGTGCGGGGTCGGCTTTGGGGTTTGGCCTTCTCGGCGGGCCCGTCGGAAAGGCTGCCGGTAAAGCTATAGGCACACGGGTCGCTGAAAACCTTGGTCCGGGTACCGAAAAAGCAGTCAGTAAGTTCGTCGGTGGGGGTTTAGTCGGTCAAGCTCTTGGCGCGCTAGCCCGCGTGCCGGCCGAAATGCTCGGCCGAAGCGCGATAGGCAAAAGTGTGGCCGCAAAGGGTGGCGCAAAAGTGGGCGCAGCAACGGGCCAGGCGCTGGGAAGCGGAGCTGGAAGTGGTCTCGCAAACCTATTCAGGGGCCGTGGGACCGAGCCGAACTCAGGGTCCAATCCACCGGGCGATTCGAACCCGAATCCTAATCCAGCGGGTGGACAGCAGCCGGGTAGGTATGTAGGGGGCTATGTCGAGTCCAATGACGGCCCCTTTACCGACAAGGGACCCCCGGGCAACGGATTCTTGTTTCAGCCGAACGGCCTGTCTCCGCAACTGACTAGTTGGTATGCATAGCGAACGAGACACGGCGAACTGAAACATCCGAGTTGGGAGATCGGTGGCCCAGATCGCTGGATATACAGTGAATATCAGTGGCGGTGGTCGGCCAAGGTGAACCGGCGGACCGGGCAGGTCAGAAGTCGAGCCTATGCCGCTTTCCGGGCGCGACAGGCGGTGGCGTTGATCATCGGCAGGTGATCAACGCGATCCTGTGGAAACTGCGAGCAGGCGCACCGTGGCGTAATCTACTCGAGAGATTTTGGCCGTGGAAGACCGCCCACGAACGGTTGCGGTCGTGACAGCGGACGACACCTGGCAGAATACCCTCGACGAGATCATCGTCAAAGACGACTCTGTCGGCGCGGTCGAGTGAATCGTCAGTGTCGATTCAAGTATGGTCCGCGCTCACCAGCATGCGGCGGGAGCGGAAATAAGGGGCCCCAGCAGCGGGTCGCACGTCGCCGAAGCACTCGGCCGGTCCTGCAGTGAATTGAGTACCAAGATCCACCTCACTGTCGACGGACGCGGCCTGCCGATCCGGATCGTGCTCACGCCTGACCGAGCGGTGACAATCCGCAGGTGTTGCTGCTGCTCACCGGCATCAGTGTCGCCCGGTTCGGGCTGGGCAGTCCACTAGGCCGCGTTTCATAAGTCGTGGCCGGATAACCACAGGTTGATTGCGGCGACGCGGACCGTGGCCAGGTAGCGGACAGCGAGTTTGTCATAGCGGGTGGCGACTGCGCGGTGCTGTTTGAGGCGGCTGATCGTGCATTCCACGGCGTGGCGCAGTTTGTAGAGGTTCGGGTCGAACGCTGGCGGCCGGCCGCCAGCGTTTCCTTTGGCCACGCGATGCGCTGCCTGGTCCGCCTTGATCGGGATGGTTGCCTTGATCCCGCGTTGCCGCAGGTAAGCACGGTTGGCCGCCGAGGAATAGGCTTTGTCGGCCAGGACCCGATCCGGTCGCGACCGGGTGCCACCGACCCCGAGTCGCGGCACCCGTATTTCGCCGAGCACCGTCGTGAACTGCGGGCAATCGGCCCACTGACCAGGTGTGATCACCAGAGCCAACGGCCGCTGGCCCTGGTCGGCGGCCAGATGCAGCTTCGTGGTGAACCCACCCCGCGACCGTCCCAGACCGTGGTCAGCGGGTTCGTCGTCGAAACCACCCGCCGGTTCGACCTGACCGTCGAAGTCGCGGCGGGCACCCGCCGCATGCTGGTGCGCACGGGCGATCGTGGAGTCCACGCTCACCGTCCACTCGATCTCGCCGCCCGCGTCGGCGTGGGCTTGCAGCGCGGTCAGTATCGATTCCCACGTGCCGTCACGCTGCCAGCGGCGGAACAACCCGTACACCGTCTGCCACGGCCCATACGTTGTCGGAATATCACGCCACGGGCTGCCGGTCCGGATCCGCCACCGGATCCCGTCGATCAACCGGCGTTTCGACCACCGCGGTGGCCGACCCGGCTTCATACCAGCAGGTAGTAGCGGTTTCAGTTTCGCCCACTGAGCATCAGTCAGATCCGCACGGCACGTTGCCGTTACGCTGTTCACGAGGTCTCCGGTTGGTTTCCGGTTGTGCTTGGTCGTTCAACCAACTACCGGAGACCTCGCCACATCACCAACTTCTCAACCCGGACAACGGGTTCCATCCCACACCATCGGGCTTATGAAACGCGGCCTAATAGGGCTGGACATGGTGATCGCGAACAAGGCGTATTCAGTCACACGACCCGCCGAGCGCTGAGGCGGCGGCGCATACCGTTCATAGTCCCGAACGCAGCGATCAGGTCGCCGGGCGGAAAGGGCGGCGTTCCGACGGAAACCGACCGCCTGTTCGATCTCAAGCTCTACAAACAGCACAGCGTCGTCGAACGGTGTTTCAACCGACTCAAACAGGTCGGGATACGAACGACGCCGCAACACCACTGCCGGGGGGCCGGCCGTCGTCGGTTCGGCCCCACGTGGTGAGAACCGCCAGTTTCGTGGTCTGGCGACTCGCTACACCAAGCGTGCTGCCTCCTTCCAGGCTGAACTCACCATCGCAGCGATCGTGTTATGGCTGCGATGACCTACAGGAAAGGATCCAGTGACCCGGCGATGCCACACCGCTGATACCGATGCGCCAGCGCTACCTATCGGTTGACGATCATGTCAGCTGTATCAGGCTGGTTCAGTTGGTGAAAGGAGCGTGATGGAACGCACTCGGACTCTGGAAGGTTGTTCCGACCGGCAGCTGCGACTTGAACGATGCACCACCAGGCTGCCCATCGAAATCGATAGGACCGGCTCCAATTCGAGTCTCCGCAGGCCACTGCTGACGGCCAGATGGAGGCAAGCATCGACAGCAGTGGCAGAACCATGCAGTTCGTTCTTCGTATCGAGCTCCAGACGCGACCACCGCCTCAGATGTCCGACAACCAGCGCAGACAGCGACACGAAATCTGCTCATCCAGGTCGCAAAAAGGCAGGGGTGAAGGCGAATAGGAGCCGACCCGGGTCAACGTGCGCGTCACCACGATCACACCATAAATATCCAGCGACAGTTGCGGAAACATGTCCGAGATCATCTCAATGCGGCAGTCAGATAGGCCTTCAGCGCGCGCTTGAGTTCTGGTACGAGAGGGGACCTTCGTGGGTCATCAGCCGCCGCGATCACGGGCATCACGCCGCGAGAGATCTGCATAGCCATCACCGTCGCAACAGCGACGTCAGCATCCGGGTTGCGGTCGGCGAAGGAGGCCAAGAGGCCGTGCACTCGTCGAAACAGCTCCTCCTGCAGTGGCGCAACGGCTTCGCGGAGGCCCTTCGGTTCGTCCGCTCGCATGAGCAGCGCCAGGAACCCCGGGTTGTCGACGTTGAAACCGACTATTCGATCGATCGAGTGATCGACGACCGCGTCGAAGTCCTGCTCGGCGTCGCCAGTGAGTTCGAAAGCCTCCGACTGCATCACAGCGAGCCGCTCGACATAACGCTCGGCGAGTCCCCGAGCGATTGCCTCTTTGTCGCGAAAGTACTGGTAGAGCGATCCAGGCGAGATCCCAGCCCGCTTGGCGATGAGATTCGTGGTCGCCCGTTCGAAGCCAGTCTCCGCGAACACGACCGCAGCGGTTGCGAGGACCTCATCCGCACGGCGCAGACCTCGCGCCTGCCTCCGAACCGACCCGGAACCTCCATCGGTGGGCGTCGTGCTCATCTAAAGTCCTCCAGGTTGCATATGCGAGCAGGTATTCGTATCATCCTATTTGCGAGCATGTGCTCGCAAATAGCTTTGGGAGTTTCTCATGCTTCGGTCACTGTGCCATCAATCGCCCACGTCATCACTCGAAGTAATCCAGGGTCCAGTCGACGCAGCCGAGGAGCGGGTGCATGCCCGGCCGCAACGAGAGAAATCCCGGGCCGCGAGCAGGACTCGCCTACGGCGCATGAGGATCACGCTTCACCACTCCCGAGCACACGAACCGGCCAGTTCCAGCAGTCGGACCGACCACTTCTCGCCGCCGAACCAACGAAACTCCGAGAAGTGGGAACCGATGAGGCCAAAGGAGACGGCGACATACTCTTGATATTTCAGTCGCAGCCGCAGGCGCCGGACTGCACATAGCGCATTCGAGCAGCCCGGTTCGGTATCGAGACACTTATTCACGGGCGGTTCATCGCCAGCGGACTACGTCCCGGACTCACATCGGTTCAGAGATACCCAGAAAAGGCGATCGTACAGTGACATCGCATCGCATTGTCATAATGATATTCGAAGGCGTCGAATTGCTCGACATCGCGGGGCCCACCCAAGCCTTCGTTACAGCAAATCGACTCCTCGAGCGCGAAGCGCAGGGGTACGAAGTGCTGCTGGCTGGAGCTCAACAGGGCACCGTCCGGTGCGCCGGGGGCGTGCCGCTGGTCGCTGAGACATCCTGGGACCAGGTAGGGCGGACTGCCGACACCATCATTGTGCCTGGCGGAGTTTCATTGAACAGCCATGGGGCCGCGGCGCTTACCTGCCCAGCCCTTATCGACTGGTTGTCGACCGCGGCGCCAACGTTGCCCCGAACTGCCGCGGTCTGCACGGGTGCCCATATCTTGGCTGCCGCCGGCCTTCTCGATGGACGCCGAGCCGTAACCCACTGGGCCACGGCCTCACAGCTGGCAACCGAGTACCCCGATGTTTCAGTCGATTCAGACCATATTTTCATACAGGACGGTCATATCTGGACCTCAGCAGGGGGAGCAACGGGGATTGACCTCGCCCTCGCCCTGATTACGGCTGACAAATCTCCAGAATTCTCTCGTCTCGTTGCACGCTCACTCGTAATGTACCTACAAAGGCCAGGTGAGCATGCGCAGCAAAGTGACTTCTTGACTCGATCGACTGCCATCGACACCCGAATAAGGCGCCTGCTGAACTGGATTGATGCCAACCTCACGCGAGAGCTCAGCATTTCGACTCTGGCAGACGAGATCGATCTCAGTCCTCGCCATTTCGCACGAGTATTCCGAAAACAGGTCGGTGTGACGCCCGGGCAGTATGTGGAAGTGGCCCGTGTACGCGAAGCCGCACGCAGACTCCAGCACACGAACTCTGATGTACGCGCTATCGCTCGTGCAGCCGGCTTCGGCTCTGTCGAGACTCTGCATCGCATATTCAGGCAACACTATGGCCTCACCCCAGCGAACTTCAGAAGGCGATCTTCCGAACCCGAGATTACAAGGACCGCGGCAAACTTCGGCTACCCGAATCACCAGGGCGAGGCAGCGATGTCCCCTTCACCACCCCACCCAACCGCTGGGTATCATCTTGACACAGCATTTGAAACGGCCTGGGCACAGTGAAGGCGAGAGTTCAGTTCATCCTCTACCGATTGCAGCACCTCACAGTCCGTGATCCGCCGCGAAAACACGTCGGCACAGAACGCGACGTGGCCGCGGAGCCGGGCTCGGTGGTTCTGGCGGCGTGCCGGCCATCGAGTCGCATGCTTGCAGAGTTGATTCCCTTCTGGTGGCGAGATGCAATCGTCCACCCAAATGTGGGAAGTGCACACGCGTTAGCTGCACCCGCTTTGCGTACAATCTTTTAGTGTCTGTTCGATTCTGCGACTCGACAATCATGCACAGAGCCAGCATCGCTGTTCCGGTCTTCGACGAGGTCGTGAATTCCCCGGCATCCAGCCCTTTGGTGGCTCCGCAAAGCTTCTGGCGAGTGGCAAGGCGATAGTGGAGGTTCGGTGTGAGCGGCGCACGTGTGTTGGTGATAGAGGATACAGAGACCATCAGAGTCGCTCTGAGCACTGCATTGACCGGCCTCGGGTTCGAGGTGCACGTCCAGGAGAATGGCTACGAGCTGGAGTATGAGCTGGATACTTTTCGGCCGGACGTCGTCATCCTGGACGTAATGCTCCCTGGTCGTGATGGATTCGCACTGCTGCAAGTGGTTCGGGAGATGTGCACCGCCGGCGTCTTGTTGCTGACGGCCCGCGAGAGCGTTGGCGATCGTCTACGCGGTCTTGACACGGGCGCGGATGACTATGTTACCAAACCGTTTGTGCTCGCTGAAGTTATCGCTCGGGTGAACGCCATACTGCGGAGGATCGGTCGCACAGACGATCTTGTCCACGTCGGTGATCTCGTCGTGAACTCGATGGCAGGTACTGCGACGAGGAACGGATGCCTTATCAGCCTGACGGCGACCGAGTTCAAGTTGCTGACGTACTTGACCGAGAATCATGACCGGGTAGTTCACAAGAAACAAATTCTTGCAGCCGTTTGGGGTTACGAGGATTACAACACGAATTTGGTGGATGTCTTCATAAGTATGCTTCGGCGAAAGTTGGAATCCCAGGGCCCGAGGCTCATCCACACTGTTCACGGACGAGGCTTCATCCTGCAGGACCGAGCCGATTTCACGCAAAATACCGATGTCGACACGGTGGCGAATTGCTGAGATCGATCCATCGTTCGGAAGTCGTGGCGGTGTAGTGTGTCCCTGCGGAGTGTTGGGCTGATCCGCCTCCCCGTCGATGCGGTCCTATGGGATGTAGCCCGCGCGCCCAGGGTCTGCTTCGATGCCGGTGATGACGTCGTCCTGTACTGCGATCGTAGCCCAGTAGTCTTTGTGGCAGCTCGGGCACTCAACATAGGCTTCGCCTCGATAGGTCCCATCGACCGGTCGAGACGTCGGAAAGCGCAAGCCTTTCTCGCCCCATTCCAGGCGTTCTCCCAGGGTTTACCTGCGAAGGTCGAGCAATCCGAATCTGAACTCGGCCTCCGACTCGACCGTGCGTGAGCAGCGGGGGCACGTGAGTTCTGCCCAGAGCAGGTTGAAGCTGGCCATCAGGCGACTCTGCGGTTTCCGTTGCGGTGGCGCGAGTTCAGTCGGTGTGAACTCGGCGGTAGGTCCGAGGCACGCGCCCCTGTGAAACGGAGGCGCCGACACGGTCCAGTGATCCCGCTCAACATCGCTGCGGATACCTCTTCCACCTGCCGACCAGATTTCGTAGGCGTCATCGAGTCACCGCGACCTCTGCTCTGCGGTTCTGGCCACGGACCGCAGTCAGTCTTGTCGGGGCACGACTGCCGAATCCCGCCTTCTGATCCGAACGACCCATAGCTTGTGCGTCTCCTCGACCTGAGAATGGAGAGGTTGTCGACAGCCGATTTGACGCTTGTGCCAACTCAAGGGCTCTTCCGGCCGGGGTCGACTCTTCGGGGTTGCGATGCCCCGAACCAGTCGGCAAGCGCCTCGGTCAGCTCTTGAGTGCTGGAATCTTCGGTTGCCCAGGCGACATAGCCGTCAGGGCGGATCAGTGTGGCGGCGGGAGCAGTGATCTCGCCGAGGCCGGGCACGGTCCAGCGGACGCAATCGCTTTGGGCGGCAACAATATCGACCTGCTGATGCCAGGGTTGTGAAGTGGTAGCGGCCGGATGGTCCGCGCCGAGGCTCAGCAAAACGGCGCGACCGGTGCGTAGTAGTGAGTGAACGCTGGTGCTGTGGTCGTTGATGGTGAGATCGATGTCGGGGATGCGACGCCCCGCCAAAGGGTGAGTGCATGTCATGTCGTATCGGATGTCGAGCCCGGTGACCATCAGCGCCAGACGTTGCCGCACGGCATCTATGCCGATCAGGTCGAGCATTACGTCACGCAGGGCATCGGTGTGCGGTCCTGATCGTGCGAGGGCGGTCTGGGCGCGTGTGTTGTGCAGAACGCGAGCGGCGATCGGGTGCCGTTCGGTGGTGTAGGTGTCGAGAAGATCTTCAGACGCCTGGCCATGAAGAGCCGCGGCGAGTTTCCAGCCGAGATTGAACGCGTCTTGAACACCCAGGTTCAGTCCTTGACCACCGGCGGGGTAGTGGATGTGCGCGGCATCGCCGGCCAAGAATACGCGGCCCTGCCTATAGGTGTCGGCGTGACGGGCAGTGTCGCCGAAGTGAGACACCCATGCAGGGCTGTGCATTCCGTAGTCAGTGCCGGCTACCTCTGTGAAATGGGCTCGAAATTCATCGAACATCAGATCGGAGCTGCGGTCCAGGACGCGGTCATAGCGTTGCACGATCAGCCGGTACCAGCCGGGCTGATACTGCATGACCGAGAAGTTCCCTGGTCCCCGGCGACAGCTGAACACTACGTCGGCGGGTGGATCGCGAAGCTCTACGTCGGCCAGCATGCCGCTCATGGTGGCGCCGGTGCCCGGGAAACCGATTGCGGCCTGCTTACGAACCGTACTGCGCCCGCCGTCACAGCCGACGAGATATTCGGCGCGGACGACGCGGCGACCGCTCGGTCCGGTGACCTCTACGTGGACGCCGGTGTCGTCTTGATGTAAGCCGTCGATTCGCGACGCCCACTGTACGTGTGTTCCCAGTTCGGCGGCGTGTAGTTCAAATGCCTTCTCGATCTCGGTTTGTACAACTGCGAGCGTGTAGGGGTAGCGGGTGTCGAGATCACTGAAATCCATGCGTAGGCCACTGAAGTGGCCGGCCTGCATCGGTCGGCCGCGTGCCATCAGACGGTCGAGCATGCCGCGCTGATCCAGGATTTCCATGGTTCGGGCGTGAATGCCACCTGCTCGTGACTCACCGGTACGGGCGGGGAGCCCATCGAAGAGGGCGACGTCGACGCCGGCCAGCCGCAGTTCACAGGCCAGCATCAATCCGGTCGGTCCGGCGCCGGCAATGACCACATCAGTGCTCTCCACTATCATCTCCTTTGAGTCGTGTGGTCGACCTCGTATCGCGTCGAGAAATCCGCGCATGTCCGGTACAGAATCTATTGCGTCGACCGACCCAGAACCGAAGCCCGAGCTGAATCTCCCGGAGCGCACGCAACCAATGCGGCTCACTGTGTATTTTGGCACCGATGTCCGGCAACACGAAAAATGGCCGCCGAGCCCCGTGCTTTTCAGTGAGCGCTGCGGAGAGCATTTATGGGTCGCGGGGTGTTGCCCGCCTAACCCCTACTGCACCTTCGTCATCAGCGATTTCGAATTCTGTAGCCCCCGTGTAGCAGGCATCACCAACCCCACGCCGGCCATCGGCAGCCGACGTGATGCCCGTTTTTCGCTGGCGCCTGTACAGAATGATGTTGCCTATTGCCGCCTCGGCTGCGTTGCCGAATTTTCTACGTAGGTATTCTCGGTCCTCCCAGGCAAGGCCGGTATCAGCCCAGCCGTACAGCTCGCTGGCGCGAGCATGGCTCGATCGCCCTTCTCGCCGAAGGCCTTCCGGATCCTGATTCAGATCGGGACACATGGCAATCAACTCTCTTCCTGCCTGGTCTGTGGACATACGGGACGGGTGTACGAGCGGACCATGATCCTCACACGCCTGGATGATCAGCGGGTTCGGGACCAGTGTCCGATTGAAGTATTGCCGCGGTCTGGGTAATCGTCTTGTGCTGGTATGCGGCGTCATAGGTGCTCTCTCGTATCGCCGCCATTACATCGGCAACCAACTCTTGGCTATTCGTTGTGTTCGCTATGGTCCCGGGGGCGATAAACAGGTCGACGAGTCGGCCCAGGCCATCCGCTTCGGCGATCACTCGGCCACTGGGCGAAGGCCGCCTGGAACGGATTCCGTCGATCCGCTCGATCATGTCATCAAGGGCATAGGCCAGATTTCTTGCTTCTTCAAGGGCAGCAGCGGTGTCAGGATGCAATTCGGGCGCCATCAGACCAGCCGTTCAATCGCATTGCCCACTGCACAGATAGGACATGCACCAGCGTCACTGGACGTGACAATCTCTCGGGATGGCATGGCATAAACTTTTTGTTGGTAGGTGTTTTGGTTCATCGGCAACTCCTTGACTTACTGAAGTGATCTCAATTCGATTCGAGGCGCCGGCCATGGAATCACTCGGAAGATCCGTGGCTCGGCTCCGCGAGCTCGGCACCATCGATCGGATGCACCACGGCGGACGTGTGCGACGAGATCTGCGACGCCCCGGCATCGGCAGGACCGGCTCCCGTCGGATGGTAGAAGGCGGTGAAATCACCGTATTTCGTACTGTCCGGATTCGCGGGATCTAAAGGAACCATTTGGCCGTCGTCGAGAAAATGCACCAGGTTGCCGTTGTTGATCAGCAGGGCACTGTGGTTCTCCCACTGGATGACGTCACCTGTTCTCAATTCGGCGAAGTCATCACGCGACACCGGCGTCCAGGGGTGTTCAGGGGTCGACTCACCGATTGTGCCGCCATAGGCATCGGAGGCGCTCAGTGCGGGGTTGGACTGCTGAAGCATCAACGCGTCGGCGATCGTCCGGGATACATGGACTGTCGAGTTGTCCGGTAGGCGGTGTTCGACCATTTCCGGCCCGGCCGGGCTCGGTGGTGGCGGACTAGTCGCGGCCGCGCTGACACCGGGAGGTGTTGTCTCCGCGTTAGGTTCGGGTCGCGGATTCGGCGGCGGGTCCTGCGGCGCGGGATGGTCGACGGGACGATCCCGAGAGGAATCCTCATCACTGCCGCTTCGGCCGGAATCCCCTGCTTGCACCATCTGCCCCATGACGGCCATCGCCATCATGGGCATCATCAGCGCTGACAAACCTCCATCGCCGCCCGAAGCGCCGACTGATGGAATTGCGGCGGGGATGGCGGGGGCGGCGGCTACAGGCGTTGCGCCTGTAGTGTTTGCTCCGTCCAGCCCCACAAGACCCTCGATCGTCGGCACCTCGAGTTCGGAGGCGAGATCCGTTTCCTCGAACAGGCCGCTTTGGAGCGCTGACGCCTCCAGCTCTCCATCGCCATTTTGTCCACCACCCTGCGCGGTGCCACTCCCCTCCTCAACAGACTCTTCGTCGCCGGCCCCCTCTTCGTCGCCGGCCCCCTCTTCGTCGCCGGCCCCCTCTTCATCGCCGGCCCCCTCTTCATCGCCGGCCCCCTCTTCATCGCCGGCCCCCTCTTCATCGCCGGCCCCCTCTTCATCGCCGGCCCCCTCTTCATCGCCGACTTCCTCCTCCGGAGGGTCGACTTCCTCTTCCGGAGTGCCGGGACCCTCCGGAGTGCCGGGCTTCGCCTCGTTAGGTTCCGGATCCGCGGGCGGATCCAGCCAGACCTCGGGATGGGCCCCGTCGTACTCCGCTTGCAAGTCCTCGTACATACCCAGATGTTCGGTGGATTCACCCGACCTGCCAACGTAATCGGAAACCGCCTGCACGCAGTCCCAGACGATGTCTCTGATTATTCGATACAGAGGAGCTTCCTCGAGAACATTCTGGATTCCAAGCGCCTCATAGGCGCTCGCCCATTCCCGGGAGGCCCATGCCCCGTCGGATTGTTTCAGCCCGAGGGTCGTGGCCTCGATCACTTCGTTCCCGAGTTGCACACGGTGGTACATGCTTCGATATGTATCTGCGCGATCGGCCGTGAGCGCTTCCATAGTTCGTTCGAACTCGGCGTCTCTGTAACCCCACTCGTCGGCAAGCCATGACACTCGGTCACCTGCCTCGGTAAAGGCCTCCGCAGTGGCGCCTTCGGCCGGGCGGTCGCCGAGTATCTCGTACATCAGATCGCCGTTTTCATTCTCGTTCAGATTATCGTCGAAAGGGTTGTGGTCTTGGGAAAGTAGCGGGTCGAGACTTTCGGGATTCGACGTTCCCATCTGCTTGCTCAGCCAGCTCAATTGGTGGTTCGCGAGGTTTAAATACTTGAGGAGCTCCTTCGAAAGATCACCATCAGGAATTTCCAGAGACAGCAGATCTTCGTCTTTCCCGAGGATATCACCGACCTCGATAGAATCACTTCGATCTTCCGCCGATGGAATCGCATCCCCGGCCCTGGGTCCGATATCTTCGTTATACCAAATAACGTGCTCAGACGTTGAATTTAGAGCAGCCCCTTCATCGGAACTCAATTCATCGTTTACCGCGACTATCTGGCCATCGTCGGTCAGATAGAAGCGCTCAGGAGAAAGGTCGTTATGGTCGACCCACTGCCCCTCCAGGTTCTCAGCAGCCCCTCCTTCTTCGCCGGTATCCGGCGACGCCTGCCACAGTTCCCCCGCCGCAGGCTCGGGGACGCCGTTGACACTATCTCCGCTGGACACGCGGTGCAGTTCGAGCGTATTCTGGCCGCGCCCACCGCCGCCGTCATCTTCGAACCTGATCTCGTCCGCTTCGACCTCGTCGTCCCCGACCTCGAAAACGGATTCTTCGGTGTTGGTGTCCTCAACGACCATTTGGCCGTCTCGAAGCCCGAGACGGAAATTACCATTGCTCGAATAAAGCCAATCACCTTCATGAAGTTTGTCGCCGGGCTCGAGGTAATTGGGTCCGTCCGGCGTCTCATCGTCAGCGGCCACAGTGAAACTCCCTTGAAATTACGCCAGGCAACGAAAGTCCGCCCATGAGGAGGACCAGCCCGATCGGCTCACCTAGATATCGAATCGATCATCGTGGTGCGATGCTCACACCAGCCATCAAAGATGATCGTACGATCGGCCTGAACGGCCGTGCAATCACTTTGTTCTGAAGAAACCCTGAAACATTCGGAGCCGTCGCTACGCGGGACACCTACTCAATCATGAGGAAATTCTGAAAGAGGCGTGATAATTCCGCTCCCCAAACATGAACGCGCGTGCAAACGATTACTCTTCACCTTGACAGGAATTGAGTTCGACAGCGCTATCGGGGGTAGCAGTGACACGCAGCAGGCCCCGGCCGGCCGGGTCAACGTTGTTATCGGGGAACAGGAAGGAGCACCGCCCTGCGCAGTTGAACCACGGCCCTCGAACACATCTCGTACTCGGCCGCCTACCGAGTGCGTCACGGGTTGCTCCGGAGCCGGCGAGCGCGGGCCACCGAGCGACCGGATATCCCGCAGGCTCTAACGCCCATTCGAGCTTTGCCCCCAACGATTCGCCGCCGCCGTTCCCGAAGCTACTGGATCCGGAGAGAGATACAGTTGCTAGCTGCGTGCTGTCGACTATCCCTCTGCGGCGGAAGTGGTTTCGGTTCGACAGGACGCCGGCCAAGTTGCCGTGTGCGGTGCGGGTCGAGGCAGAGGGTGCGCTCCCATCGGGCGCAGCCCGTCGAAGATCGTCGCGAGGTAGCGCCGCCACAGTTCCGAGTCCATCGCACGCAGGGGCTCGGCCGCATGGCTTGCACCAGCACTCAGGAGCAAGACGTCAATTCCCGCGATGTCCTCGCGTATGCCGCCCACGCGACGAGCTCGCGCGACGAGCTCGTCGGCTACGTGCGCCAATGCGGCCTGGGCAGCGGCGGCGTCGGGATCGGGATGGTGCAGGAATGCGCATCCCGAGATCTGCGCAAACGCCCGGTTGGTCACATGCATCTCTGCGATAGAAGTCATGAACTCCAACAGTGCCGCTGTCGGATCCTCGGCCGCGAGGAGGGTTTCGCCGACGCCACTGAGCGCCTGGTACAGGTGCGCAGCGATCGCGCCGAGCAATTGCTCCTTGGTGGCGAAGTGACGAAACACCGTGCCCTTGCCGATCCCGGCACGCCGGGCGATCTCCGCGACAGTCACCTCTGGACCGAGCTCCGCGAACGCCTGCGCGGCCGCTCCGAGGAGAAGTTGTCGATTGCGTGCGGCATCGGCTCGCAGCTGGCGGGGCACAGGGAAGGACACGTGACCAGCATAGAGCAAACATGACCATACAGTCCGTTTAAGTGATAACCTCAAGATGACCATTTGGTCCGGTTAGGAGGTTCTTTGATGCTGATGACTACGGTGCTCGCCGAGGACTACGGCCCACCCCATACCTTGCAGGTGATAGAGGCACCCGTTCCGCAACCCGGGCCGGGCCAGATCCAGGTGCGGATCGCGGCCGCGTCGGTCAACCCTGGGGAGCTACGCCTGCTCGCCGGAGAAGTGCGTGACCTCGTACCGATGACGTTCCCGTTCATTCCCGGACTCGACTTCGCGGGAACGGTGACCGAAACCGGGGCGGGCGTGGAACGGTTCGCCATCGGCGAGGAGGTGTTCGGGTGGGCGGCGCCGCGCGGGTTCCCGTGGGCAGCCGACTTGGCCGTGCCACCGTCGTTCTCAACAGGAACGATGGCCGAGTACGCGGTTTTCGAGGCCGATTCTCCCGCGTTGGCGCATCGACCAGACGGTCTATCGGTCGAGGAAGCTGCTGCCATGCCGACAACAGGACTGACCGCGTGGGAGATCGCCCGCCAGGCCCGTCTACGCACGGGGCAGACCGCCCTGGTCATCGGCGCGACGGGCGGCGTCGGAACGATTCTCGTGCCACTACTGGCGAGCACCGGCGCCCGTGTTCTTGCCACCGCGAGCGCCGCCGACCGCGAACATATGCTTCGGCTGGGCGCCGATGAGACCATCGACCACACCCGCGTGAACACGATCACCCAGGCGCTGCGCCTCGCCCCGCACGGTGTCGATGTGCTCATAGATCTGATACTGCCGTCGGCCTACCTCCCGGACACGGCCGGCGCAGCAGCCCCGGGCGGACGGATCGTCACAGTCAGCGGACGCTACGCCGAGGCCGTGCCAGGCCGGGAAGACCTTGCCGTAACGGCCGCAACGACCCGCACCGAGCCCGGTGATCTCGAAGAACTGGCCCGTCGAGTGCTGTCTGCCCAGGTACCGATCACGATCTGCCGTCAGTACACCCTTGACAATGCCCCACAGGCATACAGCGACCTGAGCGGCAAACACACGCTCGGCAAGCTGGTGATCACAGTCTGAGCCGCCCGCATCTTCGTGGCGAACGGGACAGACGTCGTGGTGCTCATCGTGGTCGCGGTCTGTCCGGCCCCTTCCGGCCCTCGCCACGTCCTATCGACCTCTGCTTCCAGCGGGCCGCATTCACGCGGAGCGAGTCACCTGGCTTGCTCTGCGGACTCGGCGTTGCCCGCTGCCGTTGGGGCCAGGACTTCCGAATGTCCGGTTACGACACAGATTCGTCGTTGCGCAGACCGCTCTCATTGGCAGACCATTTCAGTAAGGAGGCACGCTGAATCTTGGCCATACGAATCAATTCGCGAAAGCGTGGCCGGCACCGGATGGTCCGCGCCATCGCTATCGCGCCTATAGAAGTGTGTGGGAGTTGTGAATACCCTTATATCTCATGTCGGGTCGCCTGGTTGTGGCGGCCTTGATTCACCTGAGTCATGCGTATCGAGGATTCACTCCGCATGCCGACCATCGCACGGGGCGACTGCGTCACCGCCGGGCGAGGTATACGAAAGGAAGTCCCCGGGCTCCGACACAGCGCACAGGACGACAGGGAGCGAGCCCAGATATTCCGATGATTCAGGGCGGCGAATCGCAGAACTTGTCGCGGATGCCGCGCATGAGCTGCGCACTCCGATCGCCGGAATCCGGGCAATAGTGGAAGCGATCCTTGTCTCACCATCGAGCCCCGGCGGTGCGCAACTCAACCATCTCCACCAGCTGGTGCTGAAGGACACTCGCCGCGCGGCGCAGTTGATAGAGGACCTCCTCGACATGGCCCGGCTGGATTCCGGCCAATTCGAACTGCGCTGGACCGGGTTCGAATTGCTACCTCTGGTTGAGGAACTGGTAGATCGATCTCGACTACTCAATCCCAACATAGAGTTCCGGATAGTTTCTGACACTCCGTGCACAGTCGTGGGAGATCCAACCCGAATCGCACAAATCCTGACGAACCTGATAGATAACGCCAGTCGCGTCTCACCGACAGATGACAACATCATCCTGGATATCAGACGAGAGTCCGACAGGCTCTCAATTGCAGTCACAGACAAAGGCCCGGGGGTTCCGGTCGAGGATCGCGATCGAATATTCGATCGAGGAGTGCAGTTGACAGGCGAGGCATCGCGCTCACCAGGAACGTCAGGATTGGGCTTGACGATAGCGCGCAGAATCGCACGGGCGCACGGTGGCGACCTGATATGCACGGTACCTGCTTCTGGTGTCGGAGCTGAATTCCTACTTTCATTGCCACTCGGACGAACATGAATGACGTGTCTCGCATACCGGACCTAGATCGTTCCCGTACATCGAGGGGCAACACGACGGTTCCGAAGCTGGTGGCCAGTTCGGTCCGCGCGCCTCCGGCCTCGGTCCAGAATCTGCAGACAAGGCCGGGAATGAGGAACAATGGAATTCGTTTTTCGCCATGGTAGTCAGGAGTACAAGCTATGAGCGGCGACAACAACACAACCAATCCGTGGCCCGCAATCGCAGAAAGTGCCCGCGAAGGCGTGCTCAAGTTCGAGGATGGCGTAGCCTTGCGCGCCGCCAATCGAGCCGCCGACGCGATCGGCGGAGTGCGGGCGATTCGTGCAGTCGCAGAGACCATGGACAACATGTCTCGCCTGAGTGATCAGGACTCGGGAGAGGCTTTGGCGCTGCAGTTCAGCGGTAGAGCGGTTGAGTTGGCCAGGATCCTGGACAAGCATATCGATATCTTGGAGGATTTGGTTGAAACATTCGTTGCCGCGGGAAAGATGTATGCCGCCGCTGAAGCCGAAAACGAAGCGGCATTCGATGATATAGCTGTGCCCAGCGACCCAACGGAAATTTCCGGCCCTCCTCCGGTTTATACACATATCCCCGGGTGGGTTCTGTTCCCCGGGGATGCTGTTCCGGCCGGTGTATTATATTCGTGGGAATCGTTCGGGTTTGAGCCGAATCCGCACGGCGTAGAGGAAATGACAGAACGACTGCAGGAATTCGAAGAATTTGTTCCTTCGACCATCATGGTAGAACATCACGCCGACGCCATGACCTACGAAGATCTATACCGCTTCGGCCGAAGCATCCTATCGCAAACGGCCGCAAACTGGTCCGGACAATGGTGGTGGTTGGCCGACCAAATCGAAGACGTATTCTCTTCTTTGCTGAACCAGATCAATTCGATCACCGAGGATAAATGGGAAGGAACCGGTAAGGAGAGGGCGGTGACCGCGGTACGAGAGTATGCGACCAGCGTTCCAATGTTGGCAAGAAATGTTCGACTCGTTGGCGACAACCTCTCGTACACGTCGAGTTGGCTGTACGCTACGCAGGCCAGCATGCCGAAGGAATACAATAATCCAGCCGGAGCAGACCTAGACCCGGATGGTATTTATGGTTCAGGCCGCATCATCCCAGGCGAGATGGTGAATGACCCTACTCCGGCATACCGCCAGAATATGAAGGATACATATCTCAGGCATCTCCCGGTGTCCGCTGAATCAATACCGACATTGCCATATCCCGAGGCTTCGTTCAGTGGTGACAACAACGGCTCGGTTGCAGAAGAGGACCGCCACGGTGCTGCCGATGGTGGCAGCACCGGAGCCGTCGGCATGCCCGGAGCGGGCCAGATCATGATGCCAGCAGACCTGAGCGGCGCGAGCCGAGATTATGCAGCGCAGTCATCGGCCGCGCAGCAGGCGATAGGCGCGTCAACGGGGTTGCCCGCGGGACAGGTTGCGGACGCGGGCGGGGCTGCGGGTACGCAGGCTGAACCTACCGCACAGGCCGGCCAACAGGCAGCGCAGCAGATGCTCCAACAGGCGGGGCAATTGGCCCAACAGATGGGGCAAGAAGCAGCGAATGCGGCGCGGCAGGCCGGGCAGCAGGCGCTGCCGGCCGGATTGCCGCCGGGGGCACTCAGCGGACCGAACGCGTCAAGGTCCGCCGGGATCGGTAGTTCCACGGCGGGTGGAGCCGCCCGCGGCGCAGGCGTCGGTTCCAGTCCGGCCCGAAGCCCGAGTGAGGCATCGAAGCTGTTTCCGCGGGCGAACGCGAATACCGTCTCGGGGGCGGCTCCGGGGCGTGCGGGTTTCGCCTCGTCCGGATTCCCTTCATCCGGTATGGCGCCGGCGGGGACGCCGGGGTCCCCGGGCGCCGCCGCTGGACGTGGTACTGGACAGGATAAAGGTGGCGACTACAAACGGCCCGCGTTCCTGGACTCTGTCGAAAATCTCGATGAAGGGCTGGGCGCGGAGCCCAGGGCGGCCAGACCCGTTGTGGAGCAATGAGACATACCTGGGCCTTTTCCGACCTGGAGTTCGTGGTCCTGTGGAATCAGCTGCGGGAGGACTTCTTACCGCGACCATTCGTCTTCACTAGTCGAACACCGCTGTACGGCGACTACCTCCGCGAACGGCGGGAGGCCCTGGAGCGTTTGCACGACACGATGGATCCTGCCTTCGAAGGCGTACTGGAGAGGGTTGCCCGGCCCGATATTCGGTTGATAGCACGCGGTCTGGACAGAAGGGCGCCGGGCAGCCCTGAGGGAAGCATCCGTTTGCTGGCAGTCCGTCACGGGGACTACGGTTACTTATTGAAACAGCTGCCGGGTGAGACCATCGATCACAGCGGCGGGTTCACTGTTACGGAATGCGATCCGCTGAAGTTGGCCGATGCCATCGCGGCCGAGCTGCCAGAGGATAGATCGGGTCGACGATCCCATTTAGCGCTGCACCCTCCAATAGCTGTGGAGGCGGGTGTAGATCACTCGTTCGGACGGCTGTCGCTGTGGGATTCAGGCGACGACCCCGCCGAAAGTGCGGTGCAATTTCTGCAGTCAGCGGTGGCCAGATTCGGCGTGATCGAAATTGGACAAGGCACTTCGAGGTTCGGGCCGCGCGGCAGGGTGATCCGACGGCTCGGATGGCGAGACCTGGTCGATGACGGCCGTTATGTGATCACTGATGAGAATCCACCGATCGCGACCGGGGTCGACTCGGAACGGCTGACAGCAAAGATCAATGCCGAGATCACGGAGGTTGTCCGCGCCATCAGGGACGAGCGACGGTAGCTGCGTGAGATCGCCGTGGGTCCCGTGGGGTGCAACGATAGGCGCCATAGACCTGGGTGCCGACAGGCGGATCTGGAGCGGTATCGTTTCCCACAGACTCATCCGAGGAGTCACGTGATGTCTTGCGGAGCCGCCTATCACACCCGAGCGGTGCGACTTCGGCACGCCACACGCTCAACATCTGAGCCGAATACGCCTTTGCCACAGCGGAGGTCAACCGGAATGACCAGGCAAGCCCAGCCGTCGGACGTCTACCCGGTTACCAATTCGTAGGCTTTCGTCCGATTGTACCAATCCCGCGACACTGGGGTTGACAGTGAGCTGGGATCGGCGCTGTCCCCACCTGTTCTGCCTGCCAGTACGCCGTATCGGCGGAACTGCGCCGCCGAGATCCAGCCAGGATTGCGACTGGTGGAGAACTGATACTCCACCAACGGTTTCGTCTTCTACGGCAAGGACTCCGATCTCGTGGGGCCGATCGTGGGCACGCCGAGGCGGCGATGCTCATACCGCATCTGCTGTAATCATCGCTGCTCCATATCAACACGCTGCTGCCGCAAACCAGGCCAGAAGATGCCGTGTTCCGGAAGTTTCCGGGAGTCGATGAGCGAATCCGGACGTCGCGGGCTGTCGGCGCTGTTCTGGTCCAAAAGCAATCCCTACGGCAGCACACCATCCTGGACCTCACGGGCGAGGGCTTGGTCAAGGTTCTCTCGGGTTCGAGTTCACCGCTGGGTGACAAACCCCCCTCTCAGACGCGCTCTGAGGCCTCTGCGGCCAACCCCGGCCGGCGGACAGGAGCCTTCAGCGAGATAGAAACCCAGAGATGGAAACCGGACCAATAGGCATCGACCTGGTCAGGATCGGTTAGTTGCGAGCGTCTTTCGTGGGCATCCAGGCGCATTCGATCCCGCTGAGTCGTCCGGATTCGCCGCTGAGAATGACCTCGCCGGACGGCCTGGCGGCAGTATCCGCGACGCTCCGTTCGCCAAGATCCCGTCCGTCGCGCGGCCCGCGGCAGGAACTCCTCAGCCTGTCACTCGCAACTCTCGGCATAGCTTCGGTGCGCTGTAAGAGGAGATCCGCGGGTGCGCTGGAATTCGGCGCGCCTGACGGCTGGATCGTCGCCGGACCGGGCGACTCTCTCGACAGATTCAGCCGCCCGTTTTGAGCTGGGGATATTGTCGAACAGATGCTGGTCGTCCGAACTCGTGATCTTGGAGAGATTCTCGCCGCTCTCGTTCTTTCACCGATGGGGAATTCCGCTGGTGCGTAGGTCCAACTCCACCGGCGGGAGGCCGTTCGTCATGCGCGCCTCGAACCGAGCGGCATATTTCGTCCGTTCACGCAGCCGCTCCAGGATTTCCTCCTCCCATTCCGGACCGGATGGCGCTTCGAGGGCGGTGTGGACGGCCTGTGATGCTTCGTCACCGAACTGGTCCACAATACTGTTCGACCACGACCGTACTTGGTCGTTGATTTCCAGTTCCCGCCGCACCGCAACCATCAAGGGAGTATCCCCGGTCCGCATCATCTCGTCTACCGGCGAACCTCGCCATAGGCGCAGCACTTGCCGCAGCCACTCGGCTGTCATCTCGTCGGTCCGCCCCTTCGGGGCCATCTGGATCGTTGCCGTCGCCCAGTCGACGAGGCTTTCACCCACATACGGCGCCAAACGCTTCGATTGTTCCTCGGGTTGCACCTCGGGGTGCTTCTCGACCTTTTCCTCGGCCTTCTTTTCCTCGGCCTGCGCTGTCTGATCCACCTCCCGGTCGGTGAGCAGGTACGTTCGCTCCGATGCTCTACGGAGCATCTCGCGCACCTCCTCGGTCGACATTTCCAACTGTCGGGCCAGCGCTTCAGCACCGCGCTCGGCGAACTCGAGTACTCGCTCATTCCACAAAGCGCGGCCGGGAAAGAATTCCGGTCGCGGCTGCACTGATGGATGGGCCAGCTTCTTGATTCCGCGCGGGTGACGTTCTTCAGCCTGCTGCTCGGTGTCCTCGTCTGGAGCTTGCAGAACACTGTCGAGTACACGCCGCGAGTCGTCGGGAATCGCGACACCGGCCAACGTGTGACCGGTGACAATATCGGCGACCAGGTCCCGGAACAACCTGTCATTCGCTCGCACGAGCCCATCCAAGATTTGCCCGAATGGTTTGGTGGGCCCAACGATGTCACGGTTCATCAATGCATTGAAAATCCGGTCGGCCTGCGTCGTCTTGTCGGCGTGCTGGCGGTCCACCCAGGCCTGGCCCACGCCATTGATCACAACGGCACCCATGTATGAGGCATCTGCGCCACCGGATCCACCTTCGCCGCGGCCGGCGAGCCCCCCGTTCGCCCCGGCGCTGCCCGTCGTCACCCCTATGTCGAATCCACGCGCGCGCGCCGACATCTCGCTGTAGGGAGACCCGTGCCATTCCGCGAACCAGTGGCTGAGCAACTTACGTAGTGTCTGCCTGTCCTCGGGGTCGTACACAATGTAGGTTCCCACATCGGCGTATTTGTCAGGGTTTGGCATCACAAGGGTTCCAGCGCCCGGAACACCCGGTATGATCTGCAGGAACTCCCGGCGCGGCGGCAGTTTTTTGCGGCGCGCGGTATTCACTTGAACGATACCGGAGGTGCCGAGCGGAATCACATTCACGGCGTACTTGTCCTCGGCTACCGCCTGTTTCAGGACTTCCAGGGCCTCGCCGACTTGCTTCCACGGCTCTTCGGGGACCTTCGCGGCACGGTCAGCCCATTTGTCCGCGAGCTCTCGAAGCCGCGGTTCGTCCGGGTGTGCCTCGGCAAGCCGGTGCAGCCAATCCTTGGTTCTCTGGATTTCCTCGTAGGTTTGGAGGAGTGACTTTTCCCAGATATCGGTCAACGTACGGGCGGTGGCGACAGTCCCGGGGGTGTAGGCGCCCGCTCGATCGTTAATCGTGCGCCGCTCCTCCTCTTGATTGTGGATCACACCGAGACCATCATTGCTGACCGTGATCCCCCCGTTCGCGAACTCCCGGAGGGCGACCGCGGGATCCCCGCCGAGAAAGGCGATCAGACCGGGCCCGATATCCTGACCGAGGGCCCGCAGCGCGCCCCGGTGGATCAACTGCCCTACCGGCAGCCCGTGCATCACCCGCTCACGAGCGAGCACATCATCCAAGGTGCGGTGCAGTTTCGCCAGGTCAGCCTTCGGCGGATGTCGTCGCCACTGTGCGGGCAACCGGATATCGATGAGGCGTTCCCGGTACCGTTTTTTCAGCCTGCGATGGTAGTCGGCACCCGCGAAAGACACCAGCGGCACATCGTATTCCCTGTCGGGGTTGACAGAAATTGCGGCATACAGGACCAGCTGACGTCCGTCCCGCAAGGTTGTACGAATAGTGGCCAGTCGCGCATCGTCGGCGCCGCCCGCCACCTTTTTCATCTCGACGCCGGCAACCTTATCCATAGCCGTCTCACCGAGGACCTCGATCTTGAAATCAACTATCTCGTCGTGCTTTTCGGCCCATTTTTGAACGGATTCACCCACAACGGCGAGCACATTCTCAACGGATGTGCGCAAATCCTCGGACTCGGAGTTCATCGGCATGAGGGGACTCAGAATCTCCCGCTTCTGCTCACGCTGAGCCCAGATCAGTTCGAGCAAGTTCCGACTCAGAGCCGACCCCATACCGGTGGTGAGGCGGAACCCCAACCGCTCGTTCATCTCGTAGAAGGCGTTCTTCCGATGGTAGATCGCTGCCGATTCGGCCCACATGTCAGCGGGGATCGCACCGAATTCACCCCCTGCCCGCCCTAGGATCAGGGCCGCAGCCAGCGGTCCGACACCGAGCAAGTTCGCAAACGCCACGGTGATCGGAGCATAGAGGAGACCGTTGACGATCGCTGGTTGCTTCGCCCGCAACCGCCTCCCGGGCATACCGGCATACGCGCTGCCGACCGTATTCAGAGAAGAGAAGAACAGGCCGTAGAAAACTCTCTCCAAGTGCTCGTCGGTGGCGTAGTACAGCTCCCGCGAAAAGCGAGCTGTGAGGTCGAACTCGTTATGATTGTCGTTATTGTGGAATCTGATGTAGCTATTCGCCACCTCGCCGACCTCGAGTTTGTAGGAAAGCATCACGTTCTTCATAACGTCGTTTCCGACCAGCGGGAATTCGAACCTGCCGTTCTCCTCCTTCGGCAACGAGGTGCCCTGCAACGCCCCCAGGTGTAGGCTCGCCCAGTCTCCGTCCGCCATAGACTTCGGGACCAGCCAGCGCCAAGTCCCCTCTTCCACCGACTGCCGGAACGAACGCATCAGGCCCTCCGCGCGTCGCAGGAGTTCTGCCCGCTCCTCTTCCGACAGCTGCGCGACATCCTCGCGTGGCGGCTTGTGCTCCAATGGTTTGAGGCCCAAGGCTTCCCGCGCCCGCCCCAGTATTCTCGCAGTCCGGTATTGGTCGAGAGCATTCTCCCGCGTGGACGGCCCCGTTCCACCCGCAGTCGCGGCCTCATAGAGTTCGGCCAGCGTCGCCCGCTCAATTTTCTTATTGGCCTGCGCGTAGTCGGTGACCATCCGACCGCCGTGGCGCACAGCACTACCCGCCAGCAAACCGGCCAGCGGCCAGCGTACGGAGCCGAGATCGAGATCCAGCAACGCCGCCAGTACGGCGCCCATGAAGATTCCGCCGGTCTCCGCGGCAGCGCTAATCATATTGCCGAGCACAGTATTCTTCGGCGGCGGCTGCCGTGGCACATACTCACTGATGAGTTTGCGCATGTGCTTGTCGAGTTTCTCGCGGATCTCCTCCCGGCCGGCCTTCTCATCGACAACCAAGACATACTGCTCTTCGTGGATCCAATGTCCGCATACAACCACATCATCCGGCAGGTCTGCTGTCCGCAGCTGCACCGTGGGTCCCGATGTCCAGAACACTCGGTTCAATAACCACGACACCTTGAATACGGTGTTCTCCCTCGGATCCAGGGCACGCTGCGGATCTGGCTTCGGATATCGGCCGAACGCATGCGCAAGCATGGTCACCGGCCGCAAGTCGGTCCAGAAGGCCCGGGCCTTGGTAACCACGCCGAAAGGGGATTCGATACCACCGAGATTCGCCTCGAGCACCCATTCGATCCCATAGGCCAACGACCGCGACGGATGCTGCCCGAGGCCACGGTAACCTTCGAGCCAGTCCACCATCCGCGGAGTGAACCTCTTCAGCCTGATATCTTTCCCTGCTCGCAGGCACCGGATGCGCTTTTCGGCGTCCTTTCCCGACACGGTGTTCAGCCGAAGGCCGAAGTCCCAACCCACCGCCTCGCCGTCGATAACCTCGCTCGCCTCGCCACCTACCAGCCGACGGATCCGAACTTCGGTCTTCGTCAGTTTCTCGATCCACTCCTCGACCCGCGCCATGTCCACACCGCGGCCCGCTTCGGGCAGCGAGGCGATGTGGGCACCGAATTCTTCGGCCCACCGTAGATTCACCCCCAGGGCCGAATTGAGATTACCGACCCATGACTTGTTATCTGCGAGCGCATCGGCCAGCTTCATAAGGATGGGCAAATCCTCTTCAGGACCCGGCCATTGATCGGGAGCCGCCGACGCCCGTACCCGCGGGAGGCCGCGGATGGGGCCACGTGGCGCGTCGCCGCGATCGATCAGCGCGGCCCGGTTTCTGCCTGGGATGTACTTCTGCATCGGGCTTCCGGTGCGGCCGAAGACGATTCCGTGCACCGCGGTGATGTCCAGCTGGCCTCGCTGATGCAGCCACACTGCGATCTCGGCCTTGCCGACCCACGTGCGGTTGCGGCCGTTGACACGCTCGAAGACCACTACCTGGCTGCCGACCTCCTTCACCCCGAAGGCGTGGTCACCGGCCCCGCCGAAGGACATCGCCCCGGCGACGGCCCCGCCGTGGTCCTGCACATGCTGAATGACATCCTTCAGCGAGCGAAAACGCTCTCCGCCGGAGAGCCAGTCGCCTCCCACTGCCCGCGCCAATGCCTCCTCGCCTACCCCGCCCTCGGCGTCGTCGGCGACCAGGCCCGACCCCTGCCACACTCCTTCCGCTTGCTCGACGAATTCCCGAATGAACGACACCACCGGCGGAGCGCAGTCTCCGAGCACTGTCCGCCGCTGCGGCCGTCGATAGACCGCGCCGCCGTCGAGAAGCATCCCCGGGCGATGGTAGACGGGAACGGCCCTGCCCTGCTTGTCGATCGCGATGAGCTCTCGCAGACCGGACACTCCGGATTCCTGGTTCAGCAACCGGGTCAGGGTGTCGAGATCGATATCGCTGCCGCCCGTATGGAGTACGAGTCGGCCGCCCCGATTACCAGCGACCCTGGACCGGATCGCGTCCAGCAACCGGGGCAGGGATATGTCGTTCTCGGGCGCGTAGAAGTTGAATTCCCGACCCTCGATCAAGAAGTTTCGGTCAGGACGGCGCCCCCGCCGCTGAGGATGCTGCACGACCCGGTAGCCGGCCTCGGCCAGCGCCTCGACCGTCTCGTCTTCCCACCGGTACCTGCGTCGGTTGCCTGGGATCGTGTTATCGCGCGGACGAGTCGGCGCCAGTAGTTCCATGTTCTCGGCCGTGTCGACGAGACTGCCGGTGGGTTCGATGGGCAACTCGGTGTCCCCCGGGTTGGCGGAATCCGCCCGACTCCGGTGATCCGGGTCTGGGTCTGCCAGCACCGGGGCATCCGCAGCTGAACTCGGATAGAGGCGGACGACATTGTGGTACTGGTCGATCACGATGACTTCCCGCAGCTCCGGGATGCCCGGGTTCCCGCGGAGCCGCGTGTCCAGGGCAGCGAGGTCCACCACGCTGTCGGTTAGGTTCACCACTACGCGGTCCGTCTGCCCTTTGTCGATCTTCGCCTCGATCCCGCTGAACACACTGTCGACAGAGTCCGAATCCGGTGAGTAGACATCGAACACCATGCCTTCCACCAGCAGGTCGGGATTCTTGTCCGTGCCCGGAACAGTGGGGTTCTGCTCGACCCGGAAACCGACCCGTGCCAGGATCTCGGCCGACTCGTTCTCCAACGCCAATCGATGTTCATTCGTCGCGTCGACGTTCACGTGCGCGAGGGTCGGTTCGCCGGACGGCCTGGCGTGAGCATCGATGGGGCCGGACGGCTGGGTGTGCGCTGGGCTGGCATCGGGGACAGGCGCCTGCGAGGTCTCCGGTTCGACGCCGCCCACGTCCATCCGGGCGCCGATCGGGGCTGTACCGTAGTCGGGGCCAGGCACCGCTTCCGGGCGACCTTTGGCATCCAGCCGCTGCACGGGCCCGTCCGCGCGGAGCTCGCCACTACTGCGCGGCTTCGGGGTAGTTCCGTCGCCCGTACTGTCCCTTGAAGTGCTCGCCTCGTGCATGGCTTGCGTGTGCTGGGGGCCGAGTGCTTCGAGTGCGCCGATAGTCGAACGGGCCGGACCCACCCTCATCGCGTTGCCCAGGTTGTCCAGGAAAAGAGCGTCGACCTGCTGTCCCATCGATTCCCGAGGAGGCACAAAATTGGGTTTGAATACTCCCTGGTCGGGATCACGTAGTTCTATGCGAACCTTGCCGTTGCCGGTTACTCTTCGGATCAGAAAATAGACGCGTCGACCACCGCGGGCACCCGGCTCGAACACCAAAGCCCCGATGTTCGCACCACTGCCGGGCTGCTCGGCATCCATCACCTTGCCTCGGGCGCGCAAGTGCTCGGCCACCGTGTGCGCATCGGGGAATTCGTGTGTTTTCCCGTTGAAAGCCTTCTCGTAAGTTCTGACTCGGAGGCCGTACAGCTCGATCCTGCGCGGAATCTTGATATCGGTTCGCTTGTATTCGGTCCAGACATCCTGCAGCACCAGCAGCCCGCCTGGAATGCCGAGCTCGTGGGCCCAGTTCGACCGGGCGGGGTGGCCTCTGGCCAGGTGGTCCAGAGTAGGCGATGTTATTATTGCCCGAGGCCTCGAATTCCCGGCTTGCCGCAGTAGCCGGCTCAGGAAGCCCGACGGGGTTGTATGCCTGTACCACTGCGCCCATCGAGCCAACGTGATTTCGGGGCTTGAACCATTATCAACTATGTGCCAATGAGTAAGTCGTGACGGATCGGTCAGCGGCAGTAACACATCGTGCGCTCCGCCGATCCCGCCTTCCGCCAATGCCTCTTCCAGCTTTAATCCCTTGTTCGGATCCCCATCTATGTGACCATATTCCGGAATATTCTTCAGCCATTCTTCGACCATATGATCCGAATCCGGAATAACCCCGTTTTCAACATAGAATCGATGTCCGAATGCGAGGATCTCAGGCAAACTCGGACTGAGCATGCCATAGATCCCGCGGTCCGCGACATGATTGAATTCATGGCCAGTAACATGATAAATAGCCCGGTGTCGCACCAACGTCCCCCAGAAATGGGATTTCAAGGCCCGGAAGTGGACCCGTTGCATTCTCGCCGGATTAGCAACCGAATCCGGATCGAATACAATGATCTCGACCGAATATCCCCTCATCCCGTAACTGCGCACTTCAGCCAAACGCCGGTCGGACAAAGGTTTGAATGTCAGGTAGTACAGGTTGTACCGGGTGCCGTGTTCGGCAATATTGTCCCGCAATGCCTCGTCCACCGCTTCGAGAACCACTGCCGAATATGACTCGTCCTCCCACCCGAAGATCCGGATGTGGTGGTCGTCGTACAGCTTTCGGACGATGCGCTCTTTATTGTCGTAATTCGACAACACGTCGGGTGGCGCGGACACCAAGGCAAGCGATGCATCCCGCCGTGTCGGCTCGTTGAAGTACGCCCAGGTCTCACCCCAGCGTTCGACACCCCACCGATCCGCCGATTCTGGCCGAGACACGATGTACTTCCATATTTCTGTCGATATATTCAGATCACCAGAAAAATCTTCACCGAGTTGTGGCCGGTGTTGATGCCATCCAACCGATATATGCAGCGAACGATACCCGTCATCAGTCATTGATATTCGAATCAGCACCTCCGCAGCTACATCTCCCTTTTCGGCTCGTTCTCGCCCTTCGGGCCAATACTGCAGCCAATATCCTTCTATATATTCCAACACACCGCGTGCACCATCACGCACCATTGAAATTGCCGCATCGGTCCGGTTGGGATCATTCCAACCCAGCTCCCGCAGCTTCTCCTTCAGCACTACCGCGGTAGCCTCGACATAGGCCATATCGCCGTGGAAGAATCTGAAGGTAGCATCAACCAGATCCCGGGAATTTCCACTGTCGTCCAGCCGTTCCCGCACAGTCTGCACTGCCTCGTCGAGTGGGGCAAGATGAGAAAATGTCGACGGATAGTAGTCGATATCTCGCTCGCTGCGGCGCATACTTTCGATGTCCGACTTGATACCCCGCACCAAACTTTCCAGATCCTCGAGGAGCTCAGGATCGGCAATCGGTAGCTCGCGCAATCGTTGCAATTCCTCATCGGCATGTTCCACCGACAGCAGCGCGATCGGATCGGCATTTGCCCGGGCCGCGAGCACGTGCAAGTGGTTCGCCCCGTCCACCCAGCCCTTAACGGAGGACTGATAGTAGCCCCACAAACGCGCCAGCTGCAATGACATATCGGAATCGGATATCTCGCCGAGAAATTGACCCAGCCGCATTTCCACACGGGTGAGCTTGTGGTAGCGGCGCGTCTCGACTTCCGCGATCCGCACCAACCCGAGCTGATCCGGCATGGTCAAGTCGGACGCCAGCCGACGGAAAGCCCCCTCCGCACGCTCCGTATCGCCGGTGATCAGTTCTTGCACATCAATATTCGCGGCAGCAGCCAACGCCGTTAGTTCCGCCAATACCGCGTCCCGCTGGTGGACCACTTTCCTGAGAGTGAGATTGACATCCTCCCACCCCGGCGGCCTCCTCAACTGGCCCGCTGCAGCGGGCGCCGTACCTTCGCCGCCCGGAGCTTGCTGCTTTCCGGGCGCCCGACGGGGCGGCAGGCCGACCTCGAACTCGGGTTCGGTACCGTCGGCTCGTTTTTCAGCGCCGCGGCGGTCGGACGGCTGGCCCGGACTCCACGGCCGACCGCTGGCGGCGTGATGAAAGACCTGCCACTGCTCAGGCACCCCTCGCGGTGTGAACGGCACCCGCCGCGGAGCGCCGCGCCTTTCCCGCGCATTCGAATCCAGGCTCAGCATCTCCGCCGCATACTCTTCGGTCGTGCCGAAGCGGCCATTGTCGGGCAACGCGCCGATGGGGCCGGTCGGGGCGGCCCCGGCCACTCGTCCTGAGCCCTCGACGAATCGATGTTCCGGCTCTCCTGTGACTTTGATGACAACACCGAAGACGTCGGTGACGCCGATATCCCGGCGGGACCCCAGCCACTGCGCTACCTCAGCTTCGCCGGTCCAGGTCAGCTCTTGTCCGCGAACCTTTTCGCGAACCACCAGCTGGCCTTTTTCGTCCAGCTTCACCCCGAACGCGTGCGCGCCCGCATCGCCGAACTGCATCGCACCCACGACCGCGCCACCATTGTGGTATACGTGGTCCAGCACGGTCGCCAAACCGGCTGCGCCCTGGCCGAAGGTGGTCTTGTGCCATTCCGCGCCCAACGCCCGCATGATTGCCTCTTCGCCCACGCCTTGCAAGTCGGTCACCGGGTTGTCCGCCAGCCCTGGCACATTCATCGGTCTCTTCGTGACGTCCTCGATGAACTCCTGCACGAACCGCACGACCGCCGGCGCGCAGTTCATCGGCCCACCCCGCAACAGCTCCGGAACTTCACCTTTCAACGGGGGCACGTACGCGGCAGTATCCGGTACCGGCCGCGCTGCCGGCGGCACATAGGACCGCGGCCAGAAAAGTTGGATGTTCTCCGGAAGAGCGGGAAGTAAATGCCGCATGCTGTCCGCGACCCAGAAACCGAAGCGGTCGATGCCGGTTTCGATCCGGGCCGACAGTTGTTGCTCGGCATGCCGCACCAACAACGCGTGGAGAACTCGCTCTCCGGCGGTAGCGTTACCCGGATCGATTTCCACCGAGGCGAACGCCTCCGGCAATGCCTCGAGGAGGTTCAAGGACCCGTCGGGGTGGAAGCTGTACCCGCTGAACTGACGGTTCAGCCACTGGGTGAACCTGACTTCGTCTACCATCTCGTGCGTTGCCCGGAAGTGGTCGAACAGCGCGTTGTGGCCATCCACATGCGCTCCGCCCATTCCGGCGATGTACATCGAGTGCCCGAATTCGTGAATGATGAGCTTGTACACCATTCGGTGGATATCTCCACCTCGGGATCCGGCATCAATCTGTTCGGCCACCAGATGTCCGGGCTCGGGACGAATCGATTCCGGATTAGTGGCAAATCCTTCATCCAACGTGATCTGACGCGTAAAACCAGCTTCGATAGGCGCTACGGAGTAAGCGGACGTCATATAGGTTCGGGCCACCGTACCCTTGCTTCGCAAGGGGTCGATGGTGATTTTCCCGACTCTGGTATAGGGATACTTGGTGAGCATGGTATCGACCGCCCGGGCGAACTCACGCAGCGTCGTGAGGTCGACATTCGGATTATCGAAACCGGACACCCCGACAGCGTGTTTTGCCGACAATGCGCCCGCGATCTGCGCGGCCCCATGATATGTGTCCCACTCGTCGGCGTCGAGTTCGACGGGGTCACTGCCGCCGGTGTGGCTCGATGATCCCGGATCGGTGCCGCCCTGACGGCGTGGTGTGTGCAAGTTCCGCATGAGCATCTCGTGCGCTGCCTTCGCCGTCGCAGTCGCGGTCGACGGATCCGCTTCGACCGCAACGAAGGCTTCGATGATCGCCTTGGGCATGTCGACCGCAGGCGGATCGGCCAAGTGACTGTGTTTGCTGAATTGGCGCAACAGCCACGCCGCGTAATGATTCGGGTCGAAAGACGTGCGAGCGGCTTCGTACAGCTTTCTCAATTCAGTTGCGAACGGGAATCCACCCTTTGTATGGAGCAGAATGCGGCCGAACTCGGCAACGACAGCACTGTAGAGCGGCCTGCCGGAGAATCCCGGCCGCGGCCCGAGTTCTGGGTCCCCGTCCCACACCGCGCGCAATCTATCCGGTGCGGTGGCGAGCTCGGCACTCAATGTGATGGTGTCGAACTGAGTGCCAGATTCTCTTGCGGCAAGCGCACAGTGGCGTGTGTCCCTGAGTTTGCCGACTCGAATTTCCCGCAACGGGATCTGCGGGTACTTGCTCAACATGTCGTCCACCGCCCGGGCGAACTCCCGCAGCGTCTCCAGGTCGACATCCGGATTGTCGAAACCAGTCACCGCCACGTGATGTTTCGCATTCAATGCCTCGACCAATTCCGCGACAGTCGATCCACTCGCGAAGTCTGGAGGCTGGTACCCAGTCGTACCCTCTACAGCCGCAGCTTCCACGCCGAATCCACTCAGCATCGCCAATCCGGCGTCCAGCTCACTGTCGAGCCTGTTCAACTCCAGCTCGAGTACGGCACGGTCTGTCGCAGCAACCAGCATTTCGTCGAGACCGTGCAGCTTTTCGACCGCTTCGCGGAGCGGGTCCTCTCGCGGTCGGTTCTCGTCATGCAGCTGCAGCAGCAGTTGCCGCACCTGGTCGCTGGTGATGCTGCCCGGCAGCACTTCTCGGGCGCCGTCGGGTGCCACGGTCAGCTCGATGACGCCCTCGGGGCCGACGACGTCCGACAAATTCCGCCGCGCCTGCTCACGCAACCGAAGCATGTTCCGTGGCCGCTGCTCGATACGCCGGAGGTCGGACCAGCGCGCCGAGTTCGCTTTGGCGAGGTCGGTGAACCGATTCACGGCTACCTGGACGCTACTCGCCACCCGGTAGCGCTCCGCTGCCAAGTCCTGCAGTGCAGCGACCCGGGCGGTAACCAGCTCCAGCTGCGCACTCGCTCGGTTGAACTCCCGCAGCCCGGGCACCGACGAATCGATTTCCCGACCGGACTGCGCGAGGTGCTCGCGTCGGATATCGCCGAACCGGACTGCTGCCACCGCGCGCCGAGCGCCTGCCCGACGCACTGCGGCCTCCGCCGCGTCGACCCGCCGCGCACGCTCGTCGGCAGTGATCATGCGTTCCAGAAGCTCGATCGTCGTGTCGAGCCGAGCGCAGTTCTCCATCGCGGCACGCTGCTCATCGCCGTACTTGTCGACATACATCAACTTCTCGAGGCGCTCCGGGGTCAGCTGCGAAGGGGCCAGCTCGAGTAATGCCGCCGCCTCTGCGATCGCGTCGCGATGCAGTTCCCGCAGCCGCTCGAGTTCACCACGCCCATTCGTGAGATCGACTTGGACCTCTCGATCCACCAGATCGACTCGAGCGGAAGTACGTGCCTTCACCGCGTCATACCCGAACCTGGACAACTCACGTCCCAGCACATCATTGTCTTCGACACGTTCCGCACTCGGCAAGCTATCGGTAGCCGCGGCCAGCAACTCGTCGAACCGGCGGTTGACGAGCAGCCGCCGCGCATCTCGGTCGATTTTCTTGTCCTCGGTGTCGAGCATCAATCGCGCGTCGGCGAACTCGATCACCCACTCGGCTATTTCATGACCCTTGCGCTGCTGTGGGTCCAACCCGATCTGATCATCGGCGGACTCGATATACCCGGATGCCAGCTGCACCAGATCCGCGTCGGGAAGTTCATGTACATCCTCACCCGTCAGCAACCGCAGCTGGTCTCGCGCATCGTCTCGCATCTCGCGCCAGCGCTGGATGGTCTGCTCGGCCTGCCTCTGGGCCCCCAGGTCCGGCTGGTATTTACCGAAAATCCTGATAGATCGATTGTGAATTCCGCGAGAAGGCCATAGGACGTCCTCATCTTCGACGTCCTGTACCGCTTGTGCCGACTCATCGAGCTCAGCAGCCTGGGCGGCCAGCCGGCCGAACTCGCCGACAGACCCCACACCCTGTTCGGATCGCGCGGCCGCCTCGTACAGCGCGTACTCCAGGGAACGAATCCGCTGGGCTCGCAGCTCGAGCCGGTTGATGTTCTCGAGTATTTCGGCAACTCGATACAACCAGACGAATGCCGCCGCGGCGGCCGTCAAGGATTCTGTTTTGGGCTGCTGCGCACGCAGATTCCCGATCTGCTGTTCGGTCTCCAGCTCGCCGATCAACTGTCTCGGAGAAATTCCCATCGCCGCGGCCAGAACGTCACGGCTGCGCTCGAGCACGCCATAGAATTCCTCCCACGTCACGGACCCGAACTGCAAGAGCTCCGGGATGTTCACCTCCTCGCCCAGGCTGGCAAATTCCTCGCGCACCTGACCACGCAGCACGCGCACCGTGTCGTCAGAGCTACGCCGCATCACGGCAAGCCGTTCACCCAACACGGCAGTGCCATCGGGAGCACGAGGCATTTGCGCCGCGCCCATATTCGCTATCGCGAATGCCGCGCCCGGCCTGCCGCGGGTGCGGCTGTTCTCCCCGAGCGACACAGCCGCGTGCCCATCAGGATTGATGACTATGCCGTGCAACCCGACCACACCCGACAACCCCTGGCGCCACGACTCGAACGCCACCGCCGGCCGCTCCCCGTCGCGCACCATGACCAGACCGCGCTCCCGGTAGATCGTCACGGCGTGCGCACCCACCACACCTGCACGCTGGAAACCAGCGAACGCCACCGCCGCGATCATCACCCCACCCTCGGGCACCGCAGCAGCCAATGCTTCGAAACTCGCGAACCCATCGGGATTCCAGTCCGCACCGATCAGCTCCGCACCGCGATTACCGCTGACTCCACGCTCCGGCACTCGGGCCAGTTCCACTATCGACAAACGATCGCGCAGGTCAGCGATCAGCGTGGATTCGGCGTCAGGGTCTTGCTCCAGCGCGGACAGTACCCGGGCCAACCCGAATCGGGCGGCCTGCGGGAAACAGTCGTTGGCAACGCCTTCCACCCGATGCAAAGGATCCCAGCGCGCTACCCCCGGACCCGGAGCTTCGACGTCGCCGCGGTCGCGATGCGCTGCGCGCGTCTTGTCGTCCCACGCATGCGACACCAGGTCCGGATCAGCCGGCGGGCTCTCGTCGAACTGCTGCTCCGGCGAGGTGAGGTCGTCCACGATCTCATACCGTTCGGCCACACCTCGATACATCGCAGCCACATCATCACCGTGACTTGCGAGCAAGGAGTCGTCCACCACCCGGACACCAGCGATCCGCATGCCGGCCACGGTTTCGTACAACGAATGATGTTGTGGAATTACGAATGCCATCACCGCTCCGACAAAGTCGTGCATGGAAGCATCCGGTGGTCGCAGCCAGGCGAAGCGAGCGACCATCCGGGCCGCAGTGCCTGAAATTCCGGTCGCAACAGGGAAGCCGCGCTCAATCGCAACCTCGCGGAACCACTCGTTACTGGTCACGAAATCAACGCGTGCTGCACCCGGCAGCCACGTCAACGGCACGGCGTACCTCTCGGGATCGAGCCCCAGCGCGGTTTCGGGGTCGACCACCTCTCCATCGTCGTGATAGACCAGAACACCCTCGACAACAGCGTTCCCGACATCATCTCGCACACGTCGGCTCCGCTCGTCGTATACATAGAGCGGCAGGACGTGACTCACGGTGTCGTCCTCGACGCGGAGCCGGGCCTCCAGCGCCTCGATATCGACACGACCCCGATCATCGCGTGGAAGTGGCGCGTCGAGCTCCAACCTGCTCTTGCGGAGCTTCTTCAGTTCTCCAGGCACTGCCTCCAGTTCTCGCCGTGATAATGGCATTCCCAGCAGGCGCCAGTCCTGGACGGTGAGGCTTCGGCGTATTTGTTCACCATCATTACGTTCGTGTCGCGCTCGGCCACTTTGACGGAGGTCGTGTATCAGCCTCACTTCTTCCTCGGTGCTACGAGCCGCATACCGCCTGATGGACATATCTTGTGCCTGGATCTGCGCGTGCGGATCCGCCGTTGGTATCGACTCACGCAACCCCCTCAGCGCGACAACATCAAGCCCCAGCTCAGCTGCCTTCGCCTCCCAATTCTGTTGGTTCAGAAGCGCCGCGAGACCTTCGTCCAACGTTGTGCCGGAAGGCCAAGGCTCCTCCAGCTGCCGGTTCCGGATGATCGCGTTGAGCACAGCGGACATCAGCTCGCGTAGATTTCCGTGCCGCCGCAGTTCGTTCAACGACACAGAGGGCAATACCATGCCGCTCCAATATTTATTGGTGTGCGCGTAGAAGGCAGCGTCAATCTGCTCTGAGGTCGCCTCGGGGTGCAAGGCGGTGAGCACCTCGTGCAATCGATCCAACATTGCGACTGCCGCACGCCTACTCTCCGGTCTGTGGTAGAGAGTCCGCGCCAGTACGACCTCATCTCGCACGCGTCGCTGCCGCCAGCCGTTTTCCGCGGTTTCCTCGGCGATCTGTGCATGCGCCTCTGGATCGACTCCTTGGCTGGCGGGGCCGGGATCGTAGTCCGAACGTGGTTCGGTTGCCGCCGCATGGGTCTGGTGGTTGAACCGGTCCTGCCAATCGTGGAATGCACGCCACTGTTCTGGAACGTTCCTCGGCGATTCCGGTGCCGGCTGTGGAGCTTGGTCCCGGTGCCGGACGGGACGGTCGAGTTCTGCTGCTAGTTCGTCGGGGTTGGGGGGCATTGGGTGAGGCTTGCCGCTGCGGGTTGTTTGCGGGGTGCTGTTCTGGGCTGGTCTGGCGCTGCTAGTGCGCAATGGGTCATGTCGATGCTGTGCAGCGTCTGCTGGGCTCGTGTCCTCTTCTGGGGTCGTGTTGCGGAAGCCGCCCAGTAGGTCCTGGGCTTCCTGGAGCTTTTCGGATATCGCAGACGCCCGGCGAACCACCGCCGCCAACCTGCGCAGCGGCTCGTCACGCCCGCCCTCGCTCAGCCGCGCCAGCTCTGCTTCGAAATCTCCGGCCAACAACCGGTCCAGCCGCGCCCGCTCTACTCCGACCGCCAGGGTACGAATGTCATCGAGCGCCCCGACCCAGTCGGTAACCGCGCCCCGCAGCGCCCGCACCAGCTGAACCTGCTGCAGCGGAGACAACGCGGGATCCGGCAGCTCGGCCGACGCCTCCGGCAGCAAACGCGTGGTCTGCTCCACCTTGTGCAGATGAGCGACGTGGTCACGCACCCGCTCCCGTACCTCGAGCAGGCGCACCCGATCCACGACGGTCATCCCACCAGCGATCGCGGGCTCGGGCAACCCATCCAGAGCACGTATGAAACGATCCGGGTCGCGCAAAGCGTCCGCCAGGTCCGGCTCACTCATCCCGGTCGCGCGCGCGACATCATAGAATCGCGATAGGGTCTCGCGATGTTCGGTACGTAGCCGGTTCAACGAATAGTCCAATTGTCGTTTCAGCCGGGCTTGTTCATCCGCGTTGAGGATCTGCGCTGCATTTCTGTTCTCTTCATCGTCATCCTCGATGACATTCAAGACATACGGGGTCATCTTCGAGCCGTCCGACCGGATCGAGGTGACCCAGATCTTCTTCGTCACGTCCGGGATCGCATCCGGGGTGAAGACCTTCTTCAACCCGGTCGCCGGTTCGACGACCAACACCACATCATGCTCGACCGACAGGTGCACCACGTGCCCGCCGACGTTGTTCTTCCCCGAAGTATCGAAGGCGAACACTGTCACCAAGGTGCCACCCTCACCCAGAATTTTCGTCTGGTGTTCGAGCTGATGGAACGGCGACATCTGGTGCCATTGCTCGGGAGTCATCTCCCCGACATCTCGAGACAGCTTCAGCAGCCGGTCTCTTTCGTCGCGGGCCTTGGTCTCCAGCTGGTGCTCACGCTCTTCGGTCTGCCGCTGTTCGATCCGCTCGAGGTTCGCGGCGCGATCTTTCAAGTTCTGGATACGTTGCTGCAAAGCTTGTTCGGCGGTCTGGCCAGTGCGCGCGGTTATTCGATCCAGCTGGTGGCGTATGCCGACAGCGATGGGCTGCCCGTCCTGCAGCTGCTGCAGGACGGTCTCCAGCCGCACCTGCGTGCGGCTGATCCGCCTGGTGCGCTTGATCTGGCGCTCATGCTGGGCCCTCTTCAGGCCCTTGGCCTCATCACGTAGTCGGCGACGCTCGGCTTGAGCCTCGGTGTAGAGCCGCTTCGACTCCAACGACGGACCAGGTGCCAGATTGCTCCCAGATCGGATCAACTCCGCACCGATCAGCCTTTCAAACTCGGCAGACCCCAAACCAGCCGGATCGCACGGCCCAACCGGTCGGATGCCCGCAGTCGGGTACTGCACCGCCAACACGTTCGTCGACTGAACAGCACACTGACCTGCCAAGACAACGTTATCCGCACCCGGACCCCCGGCTGCCGCATTATCCGAGGAACTCGAATCTCCAACGCTTACGAGGTTATTAGGCGTCTCATCCGCTGTCCGATTGCCACCATCGGTGCCCGAATCAGCCTGAGGCCCACCCTCTGGATCCGGCTTCACCGCACCATCGGGTTGGGCCGTTGCGCCGGCTTCATCCGCATGGGTTCGGGTCTGCCGAGGATCTGCTGCCGACGTGCTGACGTGGCCCGAATCCGGTTGTGTGGTGGAGAAGCCGGCCGGTGACCCGGGGCCAGTGGCCGACATATGAGGGTCAGCCTTATCAGCGGTCCTGCGGCCAGGCAAGCCAGCTGCTTGTATGTCTGCGACGAGCCCGGAGCTCTCGCTCATGGCATTCCGGAAGGCAACTCCAGCATCGGAAGAGGCGGCCCCTCTGGTTCCGCTGCGTGCCGTCCCGTGCGGTTCGGTACCTGAGACGCTACCCGCACCCGAGACCGCCGCCGGTGTAGTAGCAGAAGGCGTTGCAGCAATAGGTGGTGTGCCGGATATATACGAATCGGAGGCGGGAACGCCGGGGCTCTGTGGGATGAGCGGCTCGCCGACAAGGGCCGCGGGCGGAGGGTCGGTGCTGATCGTATTTCGCCCGCCGACCGGGACGGGGTCGCTCGCCGCGGTTCTGGTGGGTTCACTGTCCGCTCCCGTGACCTGCTGCTGCATTCCCGTGCCCGATACCCCACTGTGCGTGGCTGCCCCCGCTGCACCACTCGTCGGTGCGGCATCGGTGTCGGCGGTTGCGGCGAATGCTGCCGTCGTAGGACCAGTCGCGGTCGGCGCCGTTGCCTGCGAGATGTCCGAAGACCCATCCGTGGCCGTATTCGACTGCGCTACTGAAGCATCGCCCGCATTCCTATCGGTATCCATGAGGACGGGACCGGTCACGCCAGGGGCGCTGCCGCGGCCCTGATTCGCGTGCGCCGCCTCCGCCGCCGCCCCGGCAGCCCGGCCGCTCCCGACCACACTGCCGGCCGCAGCTGCCGCGCGCGCCGGATCAGCCGAGCGGGAGCCGGTCCCGCTCCTGGTCGCGCTGCCATCACCGACCTGGGGTTCCCCCGGCTGCCCGGCGACGAGCGTGAAGTCGCTGCGCCGCATCCGCTGGCCTTCGCCGACCCGAGGCCTACGCAGATTGCTCATCGCCCCCGGGACAACACCATTGGCGACAGCGCCGAACCAGGCATACCTATCGGTCTGCCAGTTGTCGTAGATAACCCCGTTGGCGACCATCGCCCCTGCCTGACCGATGATCCCCGCGCCACTACCGACCGCAACACCGGTTCGTATCCGGTCCCAGAGACCACCACTGTCCCAGTGGAGCTTGCGAGTCAGGTTCTCCATACCTAACCCGCCGACCCCACCAAAACCGCCACCAACGGTGGAGATCGCCATAGTTTGTGTAATGGCATTCCAGTCCAGGCTGTCTTGATAACCCTCACGAATAAGCTCGCCCTGGACGATTGCCTCCTGCCCACCCCCTTGAAGTAACTCTCTAACCGCTTCCGTCACCCCGCGCTCCACAGCTTCGACCACCACTTTGCTGGTGATCCCCCTGACCAGCCGCGAGGTATTCTCGATCCCGATCCTCGCGGCCATACGCGCCAATATTTCCGCGGTTTCCTGCGTAACCCGCGAGGCCAGCCAACGGAAGAAAATACGGGTCGTCGACACCGCATATGCCTGCCTCAACGGTGCACCCGGACCCCACAGGCTGCTGCCGGCGAACTCGGTGCCCAACCAGATCAACCCGAAGATGCCATTCAGCTTCGCTGAGACAACCTGACCGCGGTAACTGTGGATCCCCCTGGCCAGCTCACCATAGCCGTCGGCAACACTTTCACTATGCGAAATTATCTGGGCCAGATATTCGTCGATGCCATCCGCGCCGTCACCCTCCGGGTATGCCCGACGCGTCCTATTTCGCGCCATGGCCATCGCCGGAATCACAATACTGTCGATTTCCCGCCGCAGATACTCGAAACCCTGCTGCACCTCGCCCGCATCGTTTTCATCGATCGACGGAAGCTCGACACCGACCAGATAGCTGAGCCACTCCATCCCCGGAGGGGGAAACGGAATACCCACGTCAGATCACCCGAACCCCAGCGGTATTCGGTAGCACCGGATCAGCAGACGCTTCAATTCGAGGTCACCGGCCGGAATCGTAAATCCTAGAAGGCCTGTCCGACGGCCGAACCCAACCCGGTTCGTCGTCGACCACCTCTCTACGCTCCAACGCATTCGGCGGGGCCAGCGACACGACCGGCGTGACCGGGACCTGTCCCTGCACATCGGGAAACCCCTCGACCAGATCGGAAAACTTGGGCATCGCCACATTTCGCTCGGTCAATGGCTGCAAGAGTTCCTCGGTCAGGCGCATGACCTCCGCAGCGGCCTGCTGAGCAGCCTGGGTCATCGCCGCGGCAAGCTCGTCATAATCCAAATCATCGACATCCGAAGAAAACTTGGTCTCGATCACCACACCATCAGCGTTCACCGAAACCGTAACCCGCCGATCCCGCACCGAAGCCGAAGCGGTGAGCCGCGCCCGCTGCACCTGCAACTGCGAAATCAACTGCATCTCATCCCGAAAGTAATCCATTGCCTCCGCAAGGGACGCGTCGGCAAAATCATCCGCCATGCCTCATCCCTTCACTGTGACGCTCGGAACAGTGTTCCGAATAGTGTGACCAGCTCCAATATCGACATTACGCAGCGACTCCGCCGCATCCATCTGCCCCTCGGACGCGGCACCGACCACCTCGACCGCACTATCATTTCCCTCGAGCACGGCATGGAACTGCGTATCGAGACCCTGTTGCCCGTTCTTGTCCTGAATAAAGTCCTTGCTGAAAGAACAGCCGGCAGTGATCTTCATGAACTGGCCCCACAACGCCGCGGCCGTCCTGCTGTGCTCGGCCAGCGCTTCCTGGACATCAGCGAGATCACCGGCTGCCTCGCCCAGGGCACCGGTATCGACATCGACCCCCCTGTTGTGCACCATGTCCCACCCTCATCCTTCCCGCGTGGTCGAGCCGAACGTGCTCATACGCACCGCCTCTAGCCGGCCCAGGAAACTCTGCTGCGGCAGCGAGGCCAACACCCCTGCCAGCGCCAGCTGGTACATCGCACCATCGAGATCGAACCGACCGTCGTCACCGAACAGGTTCACCACCGTTTCCCGGGTGACCACACCGACCTCAGCGGCCGACACCAGCGCAGCGGCGGCGGCTCGTTGTTCGATACTCGGTTGCGTCGCGGCCAGACCGGCGACGATGCCGACCACCGTGTTCACGGTCCATACCCCGGGCACAGCGGTGACACATTCTTCTGCTGCCGGGGATTCACCCCGGTACCAGCGACCGCCCTCCCACCAGTAGACGAACGACATCAATCCGGTCACCGATCGTGGGTTCAACACTGGGTCGGCAACCCAGTCGGGAGCGCCCGCGAAGAACTCCGGCATCGCCGCACCCTCGTTGTAGGTGGCGTCCAAACTCGGAGACGCCCATACCCCACCCGACAGCACCGCCCGCCCGCCCGGCAGCGAATACAGCGTGGAACCCCCGCGCCGCGAGCTCTCGAACCAACCCGTCGACGGGAATACCCGCGGACCCCAGTCGGCTCCCGCGGCCACGAATGCCGCAGCGATACATGCCCACCGAGCCCACATCTCGGGGAAGTCCGGGAACTCGTTCTCGGCCGGGTTCGGCCACACCTTCGCGTCCCTGTCCGCCCTGAACGCTGCAGCGGCATCCTGCGGCGTACGCCTCTGACGGTTGCGGTGACCGATGTACGCCGCCAGCCACACCGGCAGCGTGTCGCGCGGATACTCCGCCAAATCGGTGCGATAGGCCTCCGGCTCGAACAACTGCCCGTCCGGGAACGGCTCGGCGCCATAGTCGTAGTCGACCTCGAATTCGCCCTCGGAATTCAACCGCACCAGCAGCCGCCACCACGGCCCCCCGTCCAACTCCGCGACCAGCGCCCGGTGTTTCCGCGCCTGCGCCAGCACGGGCGCCGGCGGCTCGGCCCGCATCGAACGCTCGCCATCGCTGTAGACGACCTCGGCGACACCGGTTGTCGTCGTCAGCGCGAACACCGCGTCCAACTGCAGCCAACCGGAAGGACCTGCTTCACCGAGCGCATCGGCAATCTGCCGCGCCAACGCCTGGTCCCGGCCGTCAGCTCCGGGCTCTTCCCCTGGCTCGGCAGTTCCGTCGGGACCATCCAGCAGACTGAAACCGATGTCCGGCGGCTCGTCCTTCTCGTCGGCGTCACCCGGTTTCCCAATGTTCTGATCGCTCACAGTCCGCTTCCGCCGATCGTCATCAGTCCTGCTCGGTGTTTCGTGGCATAGGGGGCGCCCGCAGGGCCACGACACTTCGACTATCGACGGTTCCACGACCAAGATCCGATCGAAAGCCCTACGCCATGCCTTTCAGAATTTCCTCAGAGTCCTTGTTGGACATACTCACCGAACACGATGACGCCACCGAATCATTGAACTCCGAAACCCGTGTCGGGACGAACGGAACGCACGCGGAGCGACTCGACCGACGCGTCACGGCAGTCTGTTCGAGTGACCTTTCGATTGATGCCGGGCACCGGCCTCGACCTCCCAGCGAACGCGGGCGTCCTGCGATTCGGGATGACCGAGCATGCGGCGCATTGGACGGCGTCAACTCTGGCGGACATCCGCGTCGGCGGGTGGATGTGCGGAGCGCACTGGACCTTCTTCTTCGTCCACCGCGGCATTCTGGTCACGGCCTATGCCTGCACAGCTTGCGCCGAGCAGACCATGGGGCACTTGATCGTCGAGCGGACCGAGCAGCTCCTGGACCGAGCCGCCGACGTTCCGGTCGCCTTCGGCGACTTCGACCTCTTCGGCTACCCAATCCACGAACTGACCGAGGTCCTCGCCCCATCGGACCGCAAGCTCCTACTGTCCGCAGACGTCAACCCTCGGAGCACGCACTACCTGTCCGCCGTACACCTCGACGCCTGTGAAGGCGACCGTCGCTAGGGCGTGTGTCGAAGTGGTGAGCAGTGGGCGGGCCGACGGCCCGCCCACTGCTCATGGGTGGCGGAGCCATTGGTTGATCGCGGCGATGTGGATGGTTGCGAGGTAGCGGACGGCGAGTTTGTCGAATCGGGTGGCGACTGCACGGTGTTGTTTGAGCTGGTTGATGCCGCGTTCGATGGTGTTGCGGTCACGGTAGATCACCGGATCGAACGCCGGTGGTCGTCCACCGGCCGAACCGCGGGCCCGGCGGTGGCCGGCTTGACCGTCGGGCACCGGGATCGTGGCTTTGATCCCGCGCCGACGCAGCCAGTTGCGGTTGCCGCGACTGGAGTACGCCTTGTCGGCCAGTACGCGATCCGGTCGTCGGCGGGCCCGGCTCCCGGATGCGGGGATCTGGATCCGGTCGAGGACCGCCGCGAAGTGCGGACTGTCGCCGGCCTGGCCGCCGGTGAGCAGCATGCTCATCACCCGGCAACGGTCCTCGCAGGTCAAATGTAGTTTTGTTGTCCATCCGCCTCGTGACCGGCCCAGGGCATGGTCACCGGGTTCGCGCTCACCGGGGCCGCTCGGTGGTTCAGCTTGATTGTCGGGGTCGCGGCGGGCCCCGGCCGCGTGCTGATGGGCTCGCATGATCGTGGAGTCGACGCTGATCTGCCATCTGATCGCACCGGCGGCCTCGGCGCAGGCTTGCAGCGTTTTCAGGATCACTGCCCAAGCTCCGGTTCGCTGCCATCGCCGGAAAAGCCCATAGATCGCCGACCAGGATCCGTAGTGGGCTGGGATATCGCGCCACGGGCAACCGACGCGGGTGCGCCATCTGATTCCGTTGATGAGTTGTCGTTTCGTCCACACGGGCGGACGGCCCGTCTTCTGGTTACGGGGCAGCAGCGGCTGCAACCGCGCCCATTGCGCATCGGTCAGATCCGCGCGCCCCGTCACCGCTACGCTGGCCATGAGGTCTCCGGTCGGTCTTCGGTTTTACTTGGTCGTTCAACCGACTTACCGGAGACCTCGCCTATTTGCCAACGCGGCCAACATGTTTCAGAAATCAGCAGGTGGGGTGGCACCGCATAGCGGTGCCACCCCACCTGTTACTTCGACACAGGCCCTAGAGGTCTGCGTCCGCCACCAGGTCACCCCTCGCGGCACAATCCGTAGCACGACGACCTTCGTCATCGTCGAGGTCTCGTATCTCAACCATGTCGGCCCCGGCGAAAACTCCGGCGCGGCCGAATCGTCCAGCGACGGGACGCAACCGGTGCATCGCCAGGGCAGGTGTTGCCTGATATGGCACCGGACGAGTAAGTCCCAATGTGATCAATCCTGAGTAGTGTTGCGATGTGACCCGCTGTACTCCACCCCGTCCGGTGAATGTCGAGGAGCTGTTTCCGGAGGTTGTGCCCTTCCGGCAGGAAGCGGTGCGGTTGCACCCGCATGCGGGCGAGCCCACCCACCACGACAGCTCGATCGGCGGCCCTCTGTTGTGGCCGGCGCGGGAACCGTGGCCTACGTGTTAGGAGCACGACGCGATGGTTCCCGGCGCGCAGATCTTCCGAGCCGATGTACCCGACGTCGTTCCCTTCCCACCGGGCTGCGACGTGCTCCAGATCCTGTGGTGCCCCAATAATCACACGCCGGGCTGGGTTCTTCCCACGGTTGTCTGGCGAAACGCGGGCCAGCATCCGACCGGGATGTTTCCGTATCTGCCGCAGCAGTCCGGCTACAGAAAACGCCTGCGGGGAGCGCTGGGTCTGGTCGAACGGATCATCCGGATACTGGTCCGATCCAGCGAATTCCGGCTCGATAACTGCTGGATCGTGGACTCGACCCCGGTGCCGTGTGGTCGGTCCCGGCCCACGGTCAAGCGGTCGGAGGTGGCCGGGTGGGCTGGTTACGGCTGCTGGGTGAGTACGTGCTCACCATGCTGCGTCCGTCCCGCAGAGACGAGAAGACCCGCTACGATCAGCCGCTGCTGAAGAAGGTGCGGCAGCTGATCGAGTCGGTCAACGACACCCTCAAAGGCCGACTCGACCTCGAAGACCACGGCGGACGCAGCTTCGCCGGTATCGCGGTCCGCGTCGCTCAACGCGTGCTCGCGATGACCGCCGCGATCTGGCACAACCACACCACCGGCGTACCGGTCACACGGTCACTCATCGCCTACGACCCTTGACCAGGGTTCGGACTCACTCGTCCAGGTCGACGAACTGTCGACAGCCGCATCGACACCATGAAGAGATCCTGAAGGAAGTACCGGTCCACTTTCTCCTCAGCCCGTTCTCACCTCTAATCGGATGACGAGGAAGGCACCGCTACTACCGATGGCACAGCTCACCCAAGGTGCTGCTGCACGGATAGGTGATACGCAGTTGACTTGCCAGTTGCCCGCGCCGGCACATTGCGCGAGTGGGCGCGGGGATGATTGCCAGGGCGACGTCCCTGCGATGCCACTCTGGCATTGAGCGAGAGGATCGGCTGGCCCGGACAAGGCCGATCTCGCACTGTCGATCAGCTGAGCCTGCGTCAGAGTTCCCTCAGAAGTTATGGCGTCCAAACGAAAAGAGGAAAGTTGCACAACACAATATCCAAGACAGCGCTCATCGGATGGACCGTCTTTGCCGCGATAGCACTACTCATAGCTACAACCGCTACAGCCCGCGCCGACAGACTGCCGGATCAGTGCACGGACGGTTATCAAGTCGGGGCCACTGCATATGGACGGTTCGGCACTGAAAACGTACTGTCGGTGAAACAGTACTGGTCGCCCAGCTGCCGGAAGAACTGGGGCTACGCCTGGGTTTGGGACAGTGTACGGAAGAATGTCACAGTGACTCATGTTCAGCTCGAACTGGATAACGGAGACACCCTCGCCGAGAGTCTCAGTCGAAATCAGGAAGTACTGTCGGGACTGCCGAAGATTTCTACGAGCGGCAGATGCACCCGTGTCCGTGCGACCGTCGAAATCCAGTACAGCAATGGAACGAAAGATGCCCCTCCTGCTACCTATACTCAGTTTCGCTGCGGCTGAGCATGTTCGAGGAAGCAGTACGTGCGGATTCTCGCCTGCTGAGAACGCGTTGTTACAGCTTTCGAGTAGGTCGGGCAGGGCGAGTGTCTTCGACAATGATCGTCGCGACCTCCCCCCGGCATGACGACCGCCCCATATCGAGGAATCCATCGGTTGGCACACGGAAGTCACACCTTCGATGTTGCGCAGGAACAAGGGCATGGAAGACGCAACACCGCATGTGGCGCAGCAAGGCGACTGGTTCGTGCAGGTCGATCCGGGCTGGCAGGAGACCGCACCTGAGGAGATGCCGCCGTCAGCGGCGATCCTCGGCGGATGGATGATCGGTGCGGACGGGATTCCCGGTCCATTCGAACCCAACCCGAACTACGCCCCCGCCGATGAATCGATGCCGACCGATCCAATCCATGCTGTGCTCAGCCGCGTTGCCGACAGCGACGGGTTCTACGGTGATGAGGTCCTTGCGGCCCTTCGAGGCGCCGTGGTGGAGATCGGATGCGACGAGCACGATGAACCGCTGATAGGGCCGGCTCCGGATGGATTTCCCTGCGTCGCGATCGCCACTGCCGCAATACACAAACACCGAGTCGAGGCGGACCGATGGTGGCCGGTACCAGGCGTTACGCTGCCCATCATCGTGCCCGCCGGAACCGACATCCTACTGAATCCGGACACCCCCACACAGTTCCGGCTTCACACCCGGAGCCTACGGTCGATCGAGTCAGGCTCCCATTTACCTCGCGGAGGAAGCGTTACGCCTTCTCCTGGTCCTGCACTCGGAGCTTCGGGTCTTTCTGCTGAGCTGGTCCGCATGGCCAGGAGACTTGGCATAGCGGCGACGGATGCAGGTGAAGCGCTGCACGCTGTCACAGCGCAGTTCCCGGCCAGTTTGCGCATGACGATCGATACCCTCGCGGCAGGCACATCGAACGAAGCTCAACCGTTCGACCAACTCGACACGGACACATCCCATTACATGGGCGAATCCCGCGCGACGGGAGCTTCCCACACGTTCACGGCCAGCCAGGTCCGCGGCCGACCTGTACACAAATTCGATGGTTCGTTTGTCGGACTGAGCTTTCCGCTGAAGTCCATCGACGGCGACGATAGGTTGACACTCACTTCCAAGAGACCCGACTCAGTACGCGGCGAGCACTGCCACGCCGAGACGGCGGGTGGACTGTGGCCCCCGAGGCGACTACTGCCACCCGGGCCGAAGCGGGCTTTCGGCAGTCCCTCGCGCACATCCTCGGCACACAAAGGATCGAGGGGTCTGGTCATCGCCCGGGCACAAGCCGACACACGCATATACGGCAGCCGGATCGGGAGCATTCCGCTCACGAGGTGGGGCCTGTGGACACCCCCGCAAGTCGACGGAAGGGTTTACGGGCGGATCCTCGCATGCTCACCCGCAGAAGGTCCGGCCGCATTCGAATCGCCCGAATCGTGAAGGTGCCCGGGGTGGGGATTCGATGTACACCACCCCGCCTGAGGCCGAGTGAGCTATCGTCGGCGGGCACACAACGGGTCGACCACGTACGCCTTGGTAGCACTGGGGTCGAGCAACCCGGGGGGAACGAATTGCAGTATTTCGCGGCGAGTTCCGATCATGAGCTTCTGTAGTACAGACGATATCTGGGCCGCAACGGTTCTGGACGAACTGCCGCGGCGGGCAGCGATGGCGGTATTGGTGAGCCCGGACGCGGCGAGGACCGCGACATGACGTTCCGCAACGGTCAGTTCACCCCATTCCGTACGCACATCGGTGACTGGTTCCTCGTCGTGCGGCATCGGCGGGCCGAGCGCCCGATAGTGCACCTCGCTCCGCCTCGGGAGCATCTTCGCTCCGTCGAGCTCGGCGTCCTGGTAAGCGGTGTCGCCGAGTACGCCCCGCGCCGTTTCGATGGCGGCTCGGGTCTGGTCCGCGAACGGGCCGAGACCTTCCAGATCGACACCCAGGTGCGCGCGCAAGGTGCGCGCGCCGCCTGACAGCAACGCGGTCTCTCTGGCCGCGCCGGCGATTGCCTCTCCGCCCAGTCCACTTGGCAGCTGTTTCCGGATATCGGCGGCGATTGCCCACGCGATGATATGTACCGCCCATAGCGCACCCCACTGATCCCGGTGGTCGAGCTGGCGCTCGAGTGCGGTGCGCGCGACCGCCAGCGCGGTACGTGGGTCGCCGAATCGGACCGAGGCGATGGCCGAGGCCAGTTCGGCCCAGGAAATGGCCCAGCTCGCCCCGGAGAGCCGGGCGGCGTTCAGGTGTCGGTGAGTAATCTGCTCGGCCACTGTGCCCGGCCCGAAGAATCCCGCGGCGAGCGCCTCGAACATCTCCGCGATCGCCGCTCCGCCGAAATCGCCGGACGAACAGAACTTCGTGCGGGCGACACCGAATACAGCCACTGCGCTGGAGTCACGGTCGATCAGCATCCGTCGGGCGCCGTCGGCCAACGCGACCGGTGCAGGTAGCTCGGTCGCCGGCACCTTTCCCGCCGCGGGGTCGGCGCCGAACGCGCGCAGCGCCTCGGTCAAGGTCCGCTCGGCATCGTCGCGGCGTCCCTGGCACAGCGTGAGCCAACCGGTCATCGCCAGCGCTGCGGCGCGCGCCGGGCTCGGACCGGGATGCGAACGCTGGTCCGCGAGTATGGCCCGCTCAGCCCATCGGCGCATCTCGCGCATCGTGCCGAGGAAGAACGGCGCGCGCAACGCGATAAGCCCGGTTACGATCTCGAGGCCGATCTCGGCGTCACCCGGTGCCGCCACGCTGCCCTCTACCGCGACGAGCAGGTTGTCCCAGGCGCCGCGCGCCCAGTCGAGGAGTCGCTGCTCGTCGGGGCTGTACCAGATCGCACGCGCATGCATGATCTGGTCGCGGTAGTAACGACGGTGCAGATCGGCCAGCCGAGCGGTCTCGGCGCCGTCCCGCTGGCCGAGCTGTTGCCCAGCGAACAGTCGGATGGTCTGCAGCATCGAATAACGCAAAGTAGTCGGTGTTTCGTGCGCGATGACCAACGAACGGTCGACAAGACCTGCCAGTAGCACTGCCACGCGGTCCGGGTCGATCCACGACCCGGGAGCCTGCTCGGGATCCGCGCACACCGCCCGGATCGCCGACAACTCGGCCCCAACGGCCGAGCCCGAATCGGTCTCTGCGCTGTCGTAACCCGCCGCGAACACCGACAATCGTTCGAGCAGCAACTGTTCGTCCGGTTCGCACAGCTCGTAGGACCAGCCGATGACATCGATGACACCGCGATGGCGGCGATCCGCCCCGACTCGCGGGCCGTGTGACCACCGCATTCGCCGATCATCCGCCGCGCCACTCAACTCGCGTAGGACACCGTGCAGTGGTTGATGCCGTAGCCGGGCCGCCGCAAGCCCGATATAGAGCGGGTTGTCGTGTACCCGTCGGCAGATCTCACCAACGATCTCCGCTGTGGCGTCGCCGCTGTCGATATCTTGTCCAGTCAGTACCGCACGATTGCGGAACAGGGTCCTCGCCTGCTTTCCGGCCAGTGGATGGACCCGGACCACCTGCTCGCCTTCGATATGTAGCGGTTGCCTGGTGGTCGCCACCACGGTCAGGCCGGCCACCGCACGGAGCAGCTCGCCTACCAGCGGTCGGACGGCGTCGAGGACATGTTCGCAGTTATCGAGTACGAGTATCACCGGCAGCCGCCGACCCACCGCATCCACGCGGGTCAGTGCGGAAAAGATCGCTTCACGGTCGGAATCCCCGGAGAAATCGCTCGTCAGCACGGCGCGCGCGATCTCCTGCTCGACCGACACGTCGTCGGCATGCACGGCCAAGCGCGCCAAACGCACCCAGTACACGGGCGTGCCCGTCGCGCGGCGGTAGCGGCGAACAGTTTCTTCGACCAGCCGTGTCTTACCGATACCACCGGGCCCGGTCACGCTCACCAAGCGCGTGCGGGAGAGCAGCAGCGTGATGATCTCGTCCAATTCTCGCTCGCGGCCGACGAACCGACTCGTCGGCGGCACGACTTCACTCTGCAACTCCCCCGCCCTGTACCCCATGCCGGATCAGCCTACTCTGTTCGCGCGCAATGACATTCGAATTCCTCACTTGCACAACGGCAAAGGCCGATCGCACCCTGGGAAGGTCCACTGGGAAGGGGCCGAGGCTTCACCGCCTGCCGGCGTGCACAGACCCGTCATCGCCCGCGTCGGCGGGTGGCATCACCGCCCGAAGAGAGCCGAGCAGTGCGTCGGCGGGCCGGGCGAACGAATCAGCGAAGGCGTCCGCGAGCACGGGGTCATCCTGGGCAGCCAGCATGAGCTGCCGCATTTCCGCGGACGGATCGAGAACGGCCGCAGTCCACCGCGCCGCAGGATGCGCGGTCCCGGTGAGCCAGGGCGTCGCGACCGACTCCATCCAAGATCGGTCGAACGGTCCCGCCGGACGTGCCAGGATTGCGGTCGCGTACGCGTCCCCGCAGTGAGCGGCGCTGTTCGCGCCCTGCGCTCCGGCGGGATCCATCCGGCACACCACATCCCCACCACCGAGCACAGCTCGCCCAGAGGGAAGCATCGCCACCGGCCTGCGCACCATCGGACGCACCGCGCCGGTCAATGTGGCTCCCGCATCGGTCAATTCGGCCTCGCGATAGCGGTCGGCGAGATCGGCGGGCAGCTGGGATCCGAGGAGGCGAACCACCCGGCGCAACCGATCAGAGGGAGAGTCGCCGGGATCGAACACATCGAGCGGACCACCGGGCAGGGCTTCGATCAGCAGGATCTCGCAACACCGTTCACTCCCCGGCGCTCCGGTGAGACCGGGGTAGGAAATGACCTCGCCCAGGCCGGGCAGCGATGCATAAGTACCGAGGTTGTCCGGATCCGCCGCGACGCCCTCGAGGTAGAACACCGCCAGGCGCCTGGCGGGCTCCTTCGCGACCGGCCATGCGGGATCATCAGGAAAGCAGTCGGCCAGTTCGCCGAGCGCGCGGGTAACCACGGTCAGGTCGTACTCGGCCGCCCTGCGGTCGAGCTCGGTCAGCGATGGAGCGGCGATCTCGAGGTCCCCACCGGCCTCCACATAATCCGTGAGCCACCGCGCGAAGACCGTGCGCTGATCAACGCTCTGCGCGGGTCGCGTGAAGAAACCGGTCCAACCCAGGACCCGCCGGCCGTCGACCACTGTTGTCAGCCGGATGCCTAGTATCTCCGGCGCTCGCGAACGCCAATGGCCCATTCCAGCAGCCGCTTCCAGATCGAGCGTGGCCGGAAACTTCACCTGAGTGCTGGTTACCGTGCCGTTCAGCACAGCGGTTGCGTCGCGAGCCGCGATAAGGGTGACCGGAAGACCGGCCCGCTGCAGCCGGTACGCCAGCGGTAGCCCGCATTCGCCGGCACCCAGAATTTGGATGTATCCCACCATGGGTCCTAATCAGTTCGGGGAGTGTGCCATCCGACCCACTCCTTGTGAAAACTGGCCGAAAGGTCAGCACTTTCATACGTGTCTCGATCTCGAGTCCTGGCGAAGACAGTGCCCTGGCCGTTGGCCGAGAGGTTTGATTTGTTGCAGGGAGGTCGTGCCTGCCCGAATCAGGGATGTCAGCACTGCCTGATCAGATCGCTGATGGTTCTCCGTAAGTTGTTAGGCGGCCCGGGAGGGCCGGATGTGGCTGATGGTTCTCTGCCTTATGTGGCTTCAGAGGAGTGGCCGTCCGACCCTCCGGGGCGCCCTGACTGCTAATTGAGAATTGCGCGCCATGTGCGGTCGCTGATTACGGAGATGATGGCGGGGTGTTCCCTCGGGCCGGGACTGTCGTGTTCAGAACTCGGAGGAACGAATGAACCAACAGCGGCCCCGTGCGTGGGCTGGTGTCGATGCCGGCAAGGGCCACCATTGGGTGGCGGTGGTCGATGAGACCGGTGCGACCCTGTGGTCGAAGAAGATCATCAACGACGAGTCGGCGATCCTGACCGCGCTCGGCGAGATCTGCGGCCTGGCCGAAGAAGTCCACTGGGCGGTGGATATCTCGGGGTCTTCCTCGGCGTTGCTGCTGGCGTTGCTCGCCGCTCACGGCCATCAGGCCGTCTATGTGCCCGGCCGGACCGTCAACCGCATGTCGGGTGCCTACCGCGGTGAAGCAAAAACCGATGCCCGCGACGCCTACGTCATCGCTGAAACCGCTCGGCACCGCAACGACTTCACCGCGATCGAGGTGCCGGCCCAGCTCGCTGCCGACCTGGCGTTGCTGACTGCCTACCGCACCGACCTGGTGGCCGATCGGGTCCGGATGATCAACCGGCTGCGGGACGTGTTGACCAGCATTTTCCCCGCTCTGGAACGGGCTTTCGACTACAGCAGCCACAAGGGCGCGCTGGTCTTGCTGACCGGCTATCAGACTCCGGCCGCGATCCGACGGCGCGGCCGGACCCGGCTCACGGCCTGGCTGGCCAACCGCAGTGTCCGCGCCGCGGACACCGTTGCCGACACCGCCGTGCAAGCGGCTCAGGCCCAGCACACCACACTGCCCGGCGAGGACGCCGCCGGGCAGATCGTCGCAGACCTGGCCAAGCAGATCCTCGCCCTGGACGACCGGCTCAAGCAGCTCGACAGCCAGATCCGTGAGATATTCCACGGTCATCCGCAAGCCGCGATCATCGAGTCCCTGCCGGGAATCGGGCCGATCCTGGGTGCGGAGCTGGTTGTCGCCGCCGGTGATCTGTCCAATTACACCGATGCCGGGCACCTGGCGTCGGCCGCCGGGCTGGTCCCGGTCCCCCGTGACTCGGGCCGGCGGACCGGCAATCTGCACCGGCCCAAACGGTACAGTCGCCGCTTGCGGCGGGTGTTCTACATGTCGGCCCAGACCAGCATCATCCGCGACGGACCCAACCGCGACTTCTACCTGAAGAAACGCGCCGAGGGATGCAAGCACGTCCAAGCCATCATCGCCCTGGCCCGCCGACGAGTCGGTGTCCTGTGGGCACTGCTGCGCGACAACCGCGAATTCACCCCCGTCCCACCGGTCGCGCTCGCAGCTTGACTTCCTCATTGAGACTCCTCCCAGCTGCCCGAGCATGATCGGCAGCGACAATCAAAGGATCGTTGCGACTGCCGGTAGGCGATGACTTCGTCGAGGATCATCACGATGTGGAGTCGATGGGCCGCGATCGCCGAGATCGACGCAGCGCCGAAACAATTGCGCCGCCGTCAGATCGGCGACAACGCGGCGCCGCTCCGGGCCCTATTGCGCCAGCACCGAACCGGCTCATGGCATCGTGGACGACGATCTCAAAACCGGGACCCGCTATGACCGAGTCGCCACCCGGCCGGGTTCGACTACGCACTCCGCTGCTCGACATTCACGCTCCCAGGTTTCTATCGCTACCGAACTCAACCGTTCCGATGGTGTGATCTTCGGCGTATAGGTGGGAGCAATACATCGGTACAGCCCGAGCGGCATGGCCCACTGCGGCTACTGTGGACACTCATGTCGGTGCGACCCGAGCCTGGTGCGCCCACCACCCCAGTGGTTGCGGGCGATTTCGTGGGACGGAAGGAGGAAATCCGCCGGATCACCGCACTGCTCTCGGACCCGGTCCGACTGCTCACCGTGATCGGTCCAGGCGGGATCGGCAAGACACGGCTGGTCACAGAGGCCCTCACACAGCTCACAGGGGATCCCCGGCCGGTATATTGGGTGCGGCTCGACCACTTGCCCGCGGCGGCCGATGCCACGGCCATCGAGGATGAAGTCGCCCGGGTGGTAGTCGGCACCAACTTCTCCGCGCGTTCGGCACGGGAAATCATCGTCGATACGTTGCAGCGGTCCTCGGGACCCGGGCGTCCCCCCGTCCTGGTGCTCGACAGTTGTGAACACGTCCTCGACGGTGCCGCCTCGGTGACAGCCGATCTGATCGATGCCGTTCCCGAACTGACTGTTGTCGCGACCAGCCGCATGCGGTTGGGCTGGGTCGACGAATACCTGGTGCCCGTCCCACCGCTGTCGCGGGATGAGGCTGTCGCGCTGTTCCGGGCGGGAGCCGAGCGCGTGGGACACCCCACCGACGAGCCTGCCTCTATTGCGATTGTTGAACAGATCTGCCGCCACCTGCACAACCACCCGCTGTACATACGGCTGGCCGCAGCGCGGATGACCCGCCGAACGCTACCCTCGATCCTGAGTGAACTCAGCGGCGAACCAGACGACAGCCGGCTCGACTGGGCATCCGATCCAGATCACGCCTCGCATCCGCGCCATCGGGGAATCGCCGAGGTCATCGCTTGGTCGCTGGACCAGTGCGAGGAGCCCGAACGTCTGCTTTTCGAACGAATGTCGGCGTTCACACCGGGTCACGAGCGCACTCCTGCACCCGAGAAAATTCCCGGAAAGGGCGCCGGAGCCGAACTGGCGGCAATCGTGGCCGTCTGCGCCGATACCCAGGGCGGCGGCATCGCCCCGGACGATATCGAGGAGTTGCTGGAGCGGCTCGTCGATCGATCGTTGGTCACGCTGCATCTGTCCGCAGAGTCGGCAAGGTATTCGCTGCTCGAGAACTTCCGGTTGTTCGGCGCACAACAGCTCCGGCAGCGGGCGGACACCGGTGAGCGGAAACTGTTGGCGGCCCGGCACCGACAGTACTACCGCGACCGTGTCCGGCAAGCGAACTCCTTGTGGTTCGGCCCAGACGAACCGGAACTACTCAACTGGGCACGGGCATCGTGGGACAACCTCGAACTGGCGGTGCACGGAGAACCCTGGGACGCCGACACGGCGGCCGACAGGCTGGAAATCGCCGTTGGGCTGATCGCCCTACGCGTGCCGTTCTTCAGCGGATCACTGCGCGAGTCCCGCCGGTGGACCGAGCGCGCCCTGATATCCGCCGCAGGCCGGGAACCGGTGGGGTTGCGGGTCACAGCGCTGGCCATGCTCAGCTGGATCTGCCTGTGCCAGGGCGAATACGCCGACGCCGCCCAGCTACTGGACCGATGCGTCGCCCTTTGCGTCACGGATCCGGACGCCCACGCCGGATGGCGCCGCCACCCCGACCGCGATCTCGATCTTCCCGCACCGGTCGAGTTCGCTTGCGGCTGTGAACTATTCCTCGTGCGCCGGGACCCGCAGGCGGTGACAGTCCTCGGCCGGGCGCGGGCGCGGGCCGCCGCGGCCGGGGACGCCTGCGGCGCAGCGCAATACGAACTTTTCGAGGGGTTGGCCGCCGCCTTCCTCGCCGAACCCGAGCGGGCACTGCCCATCACTCGCCGACATCTGGACAACGCCACCCGCGTGGGAGCGCGGTGGTCACGATCGTGGGCAGAATTGGCCCTCGCGATCGCTCTGGCCCGGTGCGGCGAACCAGCGGAGTCACTGACGCTGGCCCGGCGTGCGCTCGCCGATCAGCTCGAGATGCGCGACAAGTGGGGCACGCTCTGGGCGGTGCACATCTGCGCTTGGGCCTTGGCCGGGACACTCCGCACATTCCACGGTTCTGCCCGAGAAGCCGGGGAGCTCGAAGTGCGGTATGCCACCGAAATCGCCAGGCTACTCGGCGGCGCCGCCACCCTGCGCACTCGCCTCGGCGTGCGGCTCGACAACTTGGGGCCCTTCGCGACGGAGACCGGAGCCGCGGCCGAGACCGCCCGAAACATGCTCCGCCACGCAGCTTTCAACGCGGCTGAGCAAGATGGCGCGGCACTGCGACCGGAGCTCGACGAGATCGAACAGGTAGCACTCGGCACCCTGTCCATGGACAGATTGCCCGCCGACCACCCGGCATCGCGGCAACGCCCGTCACGATGGCACGAGCTCTCACCCGCCGAACAGGATGTAGCCATCCTGGCCGCCGCAGGCTGGACCAACACCGCAATCGCCGACCGTCGCGGCAGCTCGATCAGGACAGTGGATGCGCAGACAGCGGCTGTTCTGCACAAGCTGCTGATAAGTACCCGCGGCGATATCACCGCGCTCGTGCCGCCAGACCATCGCGATACTGTCGCCGCCGAAGCCGCGCGCCGACCCCGTCGTTCGCGGCGGAGGACACCTGGTTCCAGCGCCCGGTGAACTGGTTCGGGCGACGGTACACTTCGCTATCCAGTGACCGTGATCGGCTCCCTCTACACACGACCAGTCGGAGAGGCCCGACTAGGTTCTCGAGACGCCCTGTGACCAGGCTGCGCCGTATCTCATGGCCTAGCTTGCAGCGCGCTGATACGCCTCGAGCACGGTGGAGGGAATCCGGCCGCGGTCGGGTATCTGGTGCCCATTGCGGCGAGCCCACTCCCGCACGGCCTTCGCGTCCCTCTGCCGACCGGCTGCGGTCGCCTTCGTCCGACCCCGTCCACCGATCCTGCGCGCGAAGGGGATCCACTTGTTCAGACCAGCGCGCAACTCGCGGGCGTTCGCCTCGGACAGATCGATCTCGTATGACACCCCGTCAACGCCGAACGAAACAGTCTCCGCAGCGTCCGACGCACCGTCGACATCGTCGATCACAGTGACAACAATTTTGCGCGCCACGCCACACCTCCACTAGCCAAACCCTGCCCGACCCAAGCTCCAACGCGGCACAATAGCAGCACACCCTGGCTCTTCCGCACAGAACCCGACCACGCTGATGCGCAGCGTGAACCGCTCCGGGTTTGGTGCCCACCTTCTTTCTTGGGAAAGATGGGCAGATCGTGCCTGCGAAGTACGACGAAGCGACCTAGGCAGTGTCCTCAAAGCCACATGAGCAGGGTGGCCAGGTCGAGCATCCCGCGATAGGAAGTGGCGGTTTTGTCGTAGCGGGTGGCAATCGCTCGATACTGTTTGAGCCGGTTGAAGCAGCGTTCGACCACGTTACGGCGCCGATAGGCCACGGGATCGAACGTCGGCGGCCGGCCACCGGCACTGCCACGGCGACGCCGGTTGGCCTGCTGATCGACGCGTTCGGGAATCGTGGCGGCGATACCGCGACTGCGCAGGTGAGCACGGATGGCGCGGGTGGAGTATCCCTTGTCGGCAAGCACCCGCCGCGGTCGCTTCCATGATTTGCCTCGGCCGGGTTTCGGCATCCAGATCCCGGCCGAGACCTGGGTGAACATGGTGCAATCGTTGATGTTGCCCGCGGTCAGCAGCAGCGTCAACGGCCGCCCGTGACCGTCACACGCCAAATGGATTTTCGTAGTCGGACCACCACGCGAACGCCCGATAGCATGATCAACTGGTTCGCTGTGCCCGCACCCGGATCCGTTGTCCCCCTGTGTGAACCACACGAGTCCGGGCACCGGCCGCGTGCTGGTGAACGCGCACGAGCGAGGAATCCACCGACACCTCACGATCGAGTTCATCGATCGCTTCGGCGATCACCTGCACCTGCGCCACGAGCATCGCCAGGGTGCCGTTGCGCGACCACCGCCAGAACCGGTTGTAAACCGTTTTCCACGGCCCGTATCGTTCGGGCAGATCCCGCCACGCCACCCCGGTCTTGGACTTGTAGAGCATCGCGTTCAGGATCCGCCGGTCATCCACCCGCGGACGGCCTTTTGCCCCCGAGACCGGCAACAACGGCTCGATCGTGCGCCACTGTTCCTCGGTCAACTCATGCCTACGCGCCACGACCACACATCAAATCAAACCGGCACCTCGACCGCACAGGCTTTGAGGACACTCTCTAGGCCAAAGCGGTCCGGCTGGTCATCGATCACCGTGACGACTACGACAGCGAGTGGGCCGCGATGAAGGCGGTCGCGGCCCGGTTGGGGATGACCACCGAGACGTTGCGTAAATGGGTCCGTCAGGCCGAGGTCGACCGGGGTGACGCTGATGGTGTCACGACGGAGGCCGCGCGAACGATCCGCGAACAGAAGCGGAAGATCGCCGAGCTGGAACAGACAATCGAGATCCTCTCGGCAGCAACGTCTTTCTTCGCGCGGGCGAACGATTCACGACAGAAGTGAGCTGTGGATTCATCGCCGAGTATCGGGATCGGTTCGGGGTCGTTCCGATCTGCCGTGCGCTGACCGCGCACGGATGCACGATCGCCCCGAGGACGTTCCATGCCTGGACGCGGCGGGCACCGTCGAAACGGGCGCTGTGGGCCACCACGGTGACCGAGATCCTGGCCAGCTACTACGAACCCGACGCGCGGGGCCGGCGCGCGCCGGAGTCGTTGTATGGGGCGGCCAAGATATATGGGCTATGCACTCCACGCCGAGCAACCGGCTGGAGACAGATAAACCGGTGGGCATCAACCCGACGAGGTCGAGGGCGGCGCGAACGATGCTGTCGGTATCGATGCCGTGGTAGCGGTACACGTCGTCGAGAGAGCCGACCTGTCCGAATCTGCTGACCCCGAGTGCTGCACCGGCGACATGGTTGATGCCGGTCAGGAAGGCCAGGGTGTGCGGGTGACCGTCGAGGACGGTCACCATAGGTGCTGACCGGTCGGCGGGGAACACCTGGTCGAGGATCCACGACGGGGCGTCGGCCAGGCCGCGGCGGGCCTGCGCCGCCTCGAACAACAGCCCCGGACTGGTCACGCATACGACGTCCGCGGCAATACCCTGCTCGGCCAATCGATCAGCGGCAGCGAGGGTTTCGGTGATGATCGCACCCATGCCGACCAGCGTGACGGACGGGCTGTGGCTGTGCCGGAGCATGTAGGCGCCGGCGACCACCTGCCGGCGTCGGCGTTCCCGCGCGGCCGGGTCGTCGGGAACCGTGGCGAGCGTCTGGTCGACCGGGCGGGTCGAGAGCCGCAGGTACGACGAGGAGCCGTCCGGCCGGCCCAACCGTGAGATGCTGTCGAGCAGTGTCAATTCGACGTCGATCGCGAAGGCCGGTTCGTAGCTCACACAGCCGGGCTGTTCGAGGCCGATCGACGGGGTCTTGATGGACTGGTGCGCGCCGCCCTCGGCGGCGAGGGTGACGCCCGACGGGGTGCCGACCAGGATCGACTGCCCGCCCGCGTAGATCCCGTACGACCACGGTTCGAGGGCCCGTTCGACGAACGGGTCGTACATCACCCCGATCGGGAACAACGGCTGCCCCCACCGGCTCCAGGTGGCACCCAACTCCCCCATCAGCCCGACGAGGTTCGTCTCGGCGATGCCGAGTTCCATATGCTGACCGGTGGGCTTCTCCCGCCAGTGCATGATCGTCTCGGCATCGTCGTCGAACCAGTTGCGGCGCTCGTTGGGCGACCACACCCCCACCTTGTTCAGCCAGCCCGCCAGGTTCGTCGTCGACGAGACGTCGGGGCTGACCGTCACGACCCGTTTGGCGGCGTCGGGGGCCTGACGGCTGAGGTCGAGCAGCGCCCGGCCCAGCGCCGCCTGGGTCGTCGAGGTACCCGATGGCGTGCGGCCGATATCGGCCGGCACCGCGGGCGGTGTCGCAAGGTCGACGGGGTCACGCTGGAGCTGCTGGGAAACGGCGGTGCAGACTCGGCCGGCGGCGCTGTCCGCAGCGAAGGGCTCCCACGGGTTCGCGGGGTCCATCCCGAGTTCGGCCGCGAGTTGCTCGTACTGCTCCACGGTCAGCAGCGACGAGTGGTTCTGCGGATGTCCCTGCGTCGGCAGGCCCCGGCCTTTGATGGTGTAGGCGATGATCACCGTCGGCCGAGTGTCATCGATCTGCGCATATGCCGCACGCAGGGCGTCCGGGTCGTGGCCGCCCAGATTGCGGATCGCCGCCAGCAAGGTGCCGTCCTCGAGATCGGTGATCAGAGAGGCGATCGCCCCGGCATCGGGGCCCTCGCCGGGTAGCCGCCCACGCAGCTGCTCGGCGGTGCAGCGCAGCAGCCGCTGGTACTCCGGGTTGGACATATCCAGGATCCGGGTCCGCAGCTCCGGCCCGCCGGCGCGGGTGAACAGCGACTCCAGCAAGGTCCCGAACTTCACGGTGAGCACCTGCCACCCGGCAGCGGAGAACATGGCCTCGAGCCGGCCCGCGGCGATATTCGGCACCACCCGGTCCAGCGACTGCCGGTTCAGGTCGACGATCCACACGATCTCGCCCAATTCGGCGACGGAGGTGTCGAGGATCGCCTCCCACACCGCGCCCTCGTCCAGCTCGGCATCGCCGACCAGCGAATACTGCCTGCCGTTTCCGGCGCCACCGATCGCGGTCTCGACATAGCGCCGGGCGATAGCACCCCAGATCGGCGCCGTCGCGCCGATACCCACCGACCCCGTCGAATAGTCCACGGGATCAGGGTCTTTCGACCGGCTCGGGTACGACTGCAACCCGCCGAACTCACGCAAGGTCGTCAGGTACTTCTCGTCCAACTCGCCGAGCAGATAGTTAATCCCGTGCAGCACCGGCGAGGCGTGCGGTTTCACCGACACCCGGTCCCCGGGTCGCAGCTGACCTAACCACAGCGAGGTCATGATCGACACCATCGACGCGCACGACGCCTGGTGCCCGCCCACCTTCAAACCGCTCGGATTCGGGCGCACCCGGTTGGCGTGGTGGATCATCGCTGTCGACAGCCACAGCACGCGATTCTCGATATCACGCAGCGTTTCCGAGCCGGCATCAGCAATCGGGGCGTGCGGATCAGCGGACGAGGTCGTCGCGGTCATAAGTCACTTCCTGATTCGACTGAGAAGAGTTGTGTCTGTGAGTAATTCGCCGTAGAAATCCGGTGCCGGAGTCATCCCGATATGGCGGTGCACCGGGGCCGGCGGCCGACTCCCGACCTCGCCTCGTGATCACCTGGGACACGCTGAGGCCTTCACGATATGAGGGGCCCGGCCCGGCGGATAGCCGGTTTGCGAGATAACCCGTCCACTAGACGAACCGCAGGCGGAACTGGTGATTCCACGTCTGCGGCGGAGTGCCGTCACGCCCACGCCTGTCGAGATTCTTTGTGCAGATCTCTCATCATCATGACTACTGACATACAATTCGAGCAAGTTCTCCCGCAGAGATTAATCATTCTGCACACCATCGTTGACTCGCTCCAGCTGGAGGTTGGCACAATGCCCACGCCCACCGTCGATTCCATCGACGCGAAAATCCTGCGCGCCCTGAACGAGGACCCCCGCGCCACCGTCCTCGCCCTGGCCGACAGATCCGGTCTCTCCCGCAATACCGTTCAGGCCCGGCTCACCAAGCTGGAGAAGCAGGGCGTCCTACGTTCCTTCGACCACCGGATCGACCCGGCCACGCTGGGTTATCCGCTGACCGCGTTCGTCCTCACCAAGGTCACCCAGCGCAAACTGGCCCCGATCGCGGCGGCCCTCGACAGCATCGCTGAGGTAGTGGAAGTGCACGGGCTCAGCGGCGTCACCGACCTTCTCGTCCATGTCGTGGCCCGCGACGCCGACGACCTGTACCGGATCGCGGGCCGAATTCTCGATATCGACGGCGTCGAACAGACCAATACCGCGCTCGTCATGCGCAAACTGGTCGATTACCGGGTGACGCCCCTGCTCGAACCACTCGCCGACCACTCCTGAGCTAACCGGTGTGTGGGCATTCTGCGCACGCACACACGTGCCGACACGGCGATCGCGAGCAGAATGCTGAAATGGGATGTCGCCTCTTGCCGGTGAGCGGGGGCCGGTGTTCCACTCTGTACTCGCCCACCAGCGAGCAACTCTCGTTGCGCATCGTCCTCCGATCCCGAGGATGCCCGGCAGGCCGCGAAGCCAGAATCGGTCCTTCGACCGCCGTGCCGATCACACCGCCGAACCAGATCGAAGGACATCCCTGTGAGTGCAACGAGCCGACTCCGTGAAAAACCGTAGCCCCACGCCGAGCCGGAACGTCTGCCCGAACTCGTCACCGGAGCACAGACCGTGGTGCGTTCCCTCGAGGAGCTCGGCGTCGATTGTGTCTTCGGCCTACCGGCCGGTGGTGGTCGACTTCGTCGTCAGCAACGACGCCCTCGTCTGGCCGATGATCGCCGCGGGCGCGAGCAACAATCACATCATGGCTGCCCGGGGAATCCGCCCCCTGTTCGACGACGAGGACGAACACCAGGTGATTCGACCACTGCCACGCACGGCGCGCTGACCCGCAACCAGCGGTCGCATCGGTTTATCGCCGGGCTCGAGCGACAACGGACCCGCCGGCCCAGACTTGGTTCGGGGTGCAAGCCGCTCGACGAGTATCGGTTCGCAAACTGCACACACTCATATCGCAAATCGAACGCTCACCCTTCGCATACTGCACATACAGTTGTCGCATATTGCATATCTCAAGGTGTATCATCAGCGCCGTGTCCCCTCGAAATCTGCTGCCCAGACATGCTGCCGCGGCCATCGAAGCCGCTCTGACCGACACGCGCGTGGTACTGGTCAACGGAGCACGGCAAGCCGGCAAGAGCACGCTGGTCCGACACATCGCCGGCCAGTCCGATGCGGAATGGCGCGACCTGGACCGGCCGCGGGACCGCGAAGCAGCGCTAGCCGATCCCGAGGGGTTCGTCGACGCCGGGACGCCCCTGATCATCGATGAGATCCAGCGGGCACCCGAGCTCCTGCTCTCCATCAAGGTGGCCGTCGATTCCGATCCCCAGCCAGGTCGGTTCCTGCTGACGGGATCGTCCCGGCTCCTCGGGCTGCGGGGTCTGCCCGACACTCTGCCCGGGCGTATGGAGACCATCGAGCTGTGGCCGTTCTCCCAGGGAGAGATCGACGGAACCACGGATGGGTTCATCGATGCAGTGTTCCGCGACGGACCAGCACTGCGCCACACTTCGCAGATCCTACGAACCGATTACGCCGACCGAATCGTCCGCGGCGGGCTACCCGAGGCCGTGATGCGTACCGACCCCCGGCGCCGGACCCGGTTCTTCGACAACTACGTGCAGAATCTGATCGAGCGCGATATTCGGCAGCTCTCCGAGATCGAGCGTGTACCACAGCTGAAGGCGCTGCTACGTCTACTCGCTGCCCGCTCCGGAACGACGGTCTCGGCCAACGGACTGGCGAGCGAACTCGAACTGTCACGCCCGACAATCCAGCGCTATCTCACCCTGCTCGACGAGGTCTATCTGATCAAACAGATACCTGGATGGTCCCGCAATATCGGCACCCGTGTCACATCCATGCCCAAGCTGGCGTTCGTCGACTCGGGGATCGCTGCCCGGCTACTCACCACCGACGCCCACGCACTCCGACGCCCGGAGGGCCCTTTCGGCCCACTCCTGGAGGGATTTGTCACCTCCGAGCTCGCCCGGCAGCTGACCTGGTCGGAGACAGAAGCCGACCTGTACCACTATCGCGACCACAACAAGGTCGAAGTAGACATCATCCTCGAAGATGCACACGGCCGGGTCGTGGGGATCGAGGTAAAGGCCTCCAACACCGTCCGAGGCAACGACTTCCACGGTTTGCGGCGGCTCGCCGACCGACTCGGAGACGACTTCGTGGTCGGAATCGTCCTCTACACCGGCACCGATACCCTGCCGTTCGGGCCTCAGTTCCGCGCTATGCCGGTCGGGGCACTGTGGGAGACCGGAACCAGCTGAGCGAAGCCGCGCCCACGATCAGCGGATCCGGATAACTTGCTCGAAAGGCGAGCCAGCAGTCGGGCGGTGGTCGCCGGACGTCCGACTCGGCAGGCCGACCAACGCCGGCTCAGCTCTTGGTGAGTGCTTGGCCACGGATCCACTGGAACAGAGTGGGGTTGTCGGTGCTGGTGATGACACCGACGGTTGTGTGCAGGTAGCGGTCGTCGTCGAGCAGGGCGAGCATGCTCGCGGCCAGATCGGCGCGGGAGGTGAACCGGCCGTCGGCGTGGCCCTGGACAAGGGTGTAGTCGGTGATCTCCAGCCGGTCGTAGAGGCCGCTCGGGCGGACTATCGTCCATTCCAGATCGCTGGCGCCGATCAGCGTTTCCATTCGCCGCATATCGTCGTACAGTGTTTTGCCCAGCACTCGGGTCACGTACGGCAGCAGTACTCGGTTGAACAGGAACCCACCCTCGGAGTACTGGTGTGGGTCGACTCCCGTCGAGCTGACCACGGCGAGCCGCCGCACTCGATGTCGTTGCATCGCTGCGACGATATTGGCCATGCCATGTGAGTACGTGGTGATCGGTTCCTTGCCGGCGGGCACCCCGAGCGTCGAGAGCACCGCCTCGCGCTCCGCTACGACGGCGTCGACAGCGACCGGATCGAGCACATCGGCGCCGACCACTTCGAGTCGATCATGGTGCAGAGGGAACGATTCCGGTTGCCGGGTGACCGCGGCGACCTGATGTCCGGCGGCGAGCGCCTGGTCGGTGAGCAGGCGGCCGGTGGGTCCGTTGGCTCCGAAGACTGTGATGCGCATGGTGCTCGTCCTTTCCTGGATTACGACGCTTGCAGGCCAACCGTCTGGGAAGTTGCGCGCAAGGGACCGAGTGCTTGCGGCCCGATGCCGGCCATCCGGCCGCTGCCCACCACTGCTACCTGCATGTCAGCTCTCCTGCCTGGGGTATTGGGATGCACATAAGTGCCCGAAGGCCGCGAACCTGTGACAATGCGTGCTGTGACCGGCGCCACTACGCCCGGATGTCACAAAGTGACCGCGGCACACCACTGATGCATGTCCTCTTCGACCGGTCCGACAGACGGGAGCGTGACATGAGCACCGAACGCGGAGACCCTGCCACCGAGGTTTTCGTCGCCCACCGCAACCTGCTGTTCACCGTCGCTTACGAGATGCTCGGTTCGGCCGCCGACGCCGAGGACGTCCTGCAGGAGACCTGGATGCAGTGGGCAGCCATCGACCTCGGCACGGTGCGGGATCAACGCGCTCTGCTGGCAAAGATCACCACTCGGCAGGCGATCCGGCGGCTGCGCACACTCGGGCGCCGCCGGGAGTCCTACGTCGGCCCGTGGCTACCCGAGCCGCTTCTCACCACACCTGACGTGGCCGAAGATGTGGAGCTGGCCGAGAACGTCTCGATGGCGATGCTTCTGGTGCTGGAAACACTCACTCCGACCGAGCGGGCGGTCTTCGTGCTACGCGAGGTGTTCGACCTGGCCTACGACGAGATCGCCGAAGCCGTGAACAAGAGTCCGGTCGCGGTCCGGCAGATCGCCCACCGGGCCCGCGCTCACGTCGCTGCTCGCCGGCCGCGTGGAGCCGTGTCGCCGGTCGAGGCCCGACAAGCGCTCAGGGCGTTTCAACGAGCGGTCGAGACCGGCGATATGCAGGGCCTGCTCGATACTCTGGCGCCGGATGTCGTGTTCTTGGGAGATGGCGGCGGAGTCAAGCAGGCGACGCTGCGGCCCATCGTGGGCGTCGACCGAGTGGTCCGCGTGTTGAGCGGCGGCACGGGCTGGCTGGGCGGCGCCGCATCGGCCGAGCCGGCGCAGGTCAACGGCTGTCCCGCGCTGATCATCCGACTCGACGGGCAGGTCGACGGCGTTGTGGCGGTGCGGATCGATGACGGCCTGGTCACCGGGCTCTACTACGTGCGCAACCCCCACAAGCTCTCGCGTATGCAACGCGCAACCGCTCTCGACCGTTGACTTGCGCCCATCTCCAGGGAGGAGCCCCCGATGCATACCCGAATCACCCTGATCGGCGGCGGAATCGCCGGTCTCACCGCAGCCATCGCCTGCGCCGAGGCCGGTATACCGGTGCACCTACACGAAGCCCACCAGACCCTCGGCGGCCGCAGCCGGGCTACAGCCGCACCCTATGTCGCACATGAGGGCGCCCACGTCTTCTACGCCGACGGACCGCATTACACCTGGCTGAAGAAGCGCGGCTTCGTGGCGGGGTTCGGATGGCCCGGTCCCACCGCCGCCGGTAAGGTCGCCTTCCGCGCCGACGGTCGGCTGCGGCGAACCCCTCCGGCCGCTGTCTTGCGCGCACAGCGCCGCGACCCGCCGCACGGAAGAACAGTGAACAACCCGGACCCGAGCTGGTCCCGAGGGAACAATGAACGGTAGCGGCGCCGCATCGAAGTGGCGAATCGGTGTTCAGTCGGCTCGAGCGACCGCGGACCCGCCGATCCAGATCTGGTTCGGGATCCGGGCCGCGGCGAGATCGGCGGTAGGGTCGGCGTCGAGGAGCATGAGATCGGCGCGCTGCCCGACATCGAGCGCGCCACGATCGCCGAGACGAACAGCCGAAGCAGCATGCGATGTGGCAGCCCGGAGCGCCTCGGTCGCGGTCATCCCCGCAGCCTGGAGAAAGCTCAGCTCGTCGTGCAGTGAACTGCCATGCGCGACAGGGGCGAACGGAGTCTCGTTCGCGTCGGTGCCGGCGATCACCGCGACTCCCGCCTGCAGCAGCTTGCGGACGCTTTCGGTGGCGTTCTCGATCGCGGCTTCGGCGCGGTCACCCAGACGCGCGTGAGCCATCACGCGCATCATCACCAGCGTCGGGGAGACGACGGTTCCGGACTCCAGGAGGCGTTGGACGGTGTCATCGGGCAGTGGACGGTCGAGCGGAGCGTGGGTGAGGATGTCCACTCCGGCGTCGAGCCCACGTTCGAATGCTGCCGCGGTGACGACGTGCGCGACGGTCACCAGTCCACGCGCGTGGGCGCCCTCGACCAACGCTCGAATGGTCTCCACCCCGAGCGCAGGAACCTCCGTCGCGGCCGGGTCCTCGACGATGATCTTGATCAGGTCGGCCCCGCCGGCGGTGCGCCAAGCGAGATAACGCTCGGCGTCGCCGGGTCCGGTCACTGCACCTTCGGCAGGAAAGCCCATCAAGGCGATCTGGGTGCTGCCGGGCGCCGAAGCCGCCGTTCCGGCGCTGAGGAAGTTCGCGACGCCCGCCTCGGCGCGAAGCTGATCGATGAGCTGGTCAGGATGGGTGCCGAGGTCGACCATGGTGGTCACCCCGGCACGCGCCGCCGCCTGCAGGGTGTCGCGGCTGCCGAGGTGGACGTGGGTGTCGATGAGTCCCGGCAGCAGAAATCGCCCTTCGCCGTCGATCACTTCCCCGGCGCGCCGATCTGTTCCCGCGGGCGCCACCGCCTCGATCGTGTCTGCGAAGCGAACATCGAAGGCCTGGTTCGGAGTATTGCTCAGCGGGAGATATACGTTCTGGATGGTCGTGGTCATAACTCACTTCCTCGGGGTCATAGCGGTCACGGTCGGCGCAACAAGGTCGGTTTCTTTGCAGCCCAGTCGAATTGGGCTTTCGCGGTCGGGACCAGCTCGGTCGACGTACGCCGCAGACAGGGGCAGCTTAGGGCTTCCGGTCAGTGCGGCGGCTTCGGTGAGGGTGGCACCGGACCCAGACGCGGTCAAAAGACCTCGAGGTCTTTCGCCACGGTCACGGGGCCGCTGTAGGACTGTGCGATCGCAGCGATCGCGTCTTCCTCGCTCCCCCCGCTGAGCGCGTTGTGGCTCAACATCACCATGCCGGGCTTTCCGGCTTGGGCTATGCGCCCGATCTCCGCCGGCGTCAGATGTTCGTCAACGAAGTGCTGGTACACACTCTTCTTCCCGGCTTCGGTCAGGTCGGGCCGCTGCCCGGTGACAACAGCCAGGGACGCGTCGGCGTCGATCACCTCCGTCACGAGCAGGTCGACTCCCGCGACCAGCTTCGTCATCTTCTCGCTCGGCCCGGTATCTCCGGTGAAACCGATCGATCGGTCCGGCAGGTCGAAGCGGTACGAGAGCGACACGTTCTCGACGAGCTCGCTGCTTCCCTCCGGGAAGCTGTAGTGGGTGTTCTGTGCGGCAGTCAGCTTCGCGGCACCGATGTCCACGGTGCCGCCGTCGGAAATCTCCACCACCGAGACGCCGTTGGCGGGTTCGCCTCCGGAAGCGAAATCCTGACTCCTGGCGTTGAACAGCCTGGTCGCCGGCGCCACGGCGGCGAGGAGCCCGTCGACCATCGCCTTCGTGCCGGGCGGTCCGTAAATCGTCAGTGCTTCCGGGCCGGGGACCTGTAGTCGCAGGCCCAAGAGGGCAAACAGCCCGCCGGTGTGGTCGAAGTGGAGGTGGCTGATGACCACGGTGTCGATCGTGCTCGGCGGAATGCTCATCTTCCCGAGCTGGTTCACGGCTCCGGCACCTGCATCGACCAGGATGTGGCGGTCCTTGGTCACCAGCAGGTTCGCCGGCTGCGAGCGATCGACTTGCGGAAGACCGCCGGCGCCGGTTCCGAGGGTGACGAACTTCGAAGACCCGTCGTAGACCGGGGACAGGTCCGGCGCCGAGCCACCGGTCGGCGACGCGACTGCCTCGTCGCCCGCGGAGCTTGCACATCCGGTGACCGCCATCGTGACAGCTGCGATCGTCGCTACGGCCGTCACCGACGCCCGGCGCAGACGTGGACTGGGCATTCTCATGGCCGAGTCTCCTCTGGTGCATTGACGTGTGAGCCCAACTCGCGTCCGCTGACAGCGGTGTCATCGACGGTGAGCTTGCCGTTCACCTGCGGTGCCCTTCAGACGAGGGAAGAGCTGGTGCGCGTTTCGGGTGGTCAGGGCGCGCCACGTGTCACCGTGCGGTTGTTCGGCGGAATCGATCGAGGCTATCTGGCCTGCGGTCGCGGGTGCGGGGGTCCAGCAGTAGTCGCTGCCGTACAGCAGGCGGTCGGTGCCGACGGCGGCGGTCAAGGCCGGGATCTGCCGCGGGAATGGGGTGCCGGCCATGTCGAACCACAGCCGGCGCAGCTGGTCCTGGACGGTCGGGTCGTCCGGGCTGCCGCCGTCGAAGAGCCGGCGGAACAATTCCAGGCGGTCGGCCAGTAGCGGCAGTGCGCCGCCGCCGTGCGTGAAGACCCACGAGATTTCGGGATACCTCAGGAAGACGCCGGCGAAGACGAGGTCGGCGGCGGTGCGGGCGGAATCGAACAAGAACTCCAGCATCGGCCGCGGCCGTCCCGAGGAGACGGCCTCGTGCCCCGGTGGCGACGTCGGATGTACGAAGACGACGGCATGGCGGCGATCGAGTTCGGCCCACACCGGTTCGAACAGAACGTCGCCGAGATACCGTCCGTTCGCATTGGTTTCCACGGCGACGCCGTCGCTGCCGAGAACATCGAGGGCATAGGCGATTTCCCGGAGCGCGCCGTCCACATCCGGCAGCGGCAGGTTGGCGAAATGACCGAAGCGCCGCGGATGTTCGCGCACCAGGTCGGTAGCGAACTCGTTGACCCCCCGGGAAAGCTCGCGGGCGGCCCGGTCGTCACCGAAGTGCGTACCGGGCGAGGACACCGACAACATCGCGGTGTCGATCCCGCCTTCGTCCATCAGCGCCAGATGGTCGCCCACTTTCCAAGTGGGCCAGCCGGGCATCCCGTCGGGATGCTCGTGCCCGGCAGTTCTCGCTGCGGTCACGTAGCGGTCGGTGACGAAATGCGCGTGCACATCGATAAGCGGTTCGCCGGCTGTGCTCATTGCTCCTGCCCTTCACGGTCATGCGATCGGTGGCCGGACTGCTCGTTCACCGAGGTTCCGGTCGCGGCTCGACATCGTCATCGAGATTTTCTGTGTGGCGCGGGGTGGCGTGAAAGAGCAACATGACCCATGGCTGTCCGGCCGTCGACCGTGACCAAATCGTCGAGGTCAGCGAGGCGATACCGTGAGTGTGGACGCCGACGGTGACGGTGGCGTGCATGGTGCCGATTGCCACTGCGATGTCGCCGCCCAACTGCACCTGCTCGATTCGGTGCTCGATCTGCTCGTACCGCAGCCCGCCCACGGTCGAGCGCGCCAGCAATGTTTGCTTGTCGTCACGCCAGCCGTTCGAATGGGTGTAGATCAGACGGTCGTCGTAGAACGCTGGCAATTCGTCGATCCGGCCGGCGGTCAACGCCGCGGTCCGCGCGCGTTCGCGATCGGCGATCTCGGCGGCAACCGTATCCCCGCGAGCATTGTTGTTGTCGACGTTCATACCGACTAGACCAGCGGGTTTCGGAGTTCGCCGAGACCCTCGACGTAGCTGACGAGGGTGGCGCCGCGGGGCAGGAATCGTGGTGGTGTGCGGGTGCCGCCGACGCCGGCGGGGGTTCCGGTGAAGATGATGTCGCCGGGAAGCAGCGGGCAGATCGCGGAGAGCCGGGCGATCAGTTCGGGCACGGAGAAGATCAGATCGCTGGTGTTGCCCTTCTGCAGAACCTCGTCACCGAGGGAGCAGCCGATCTCGAGGTTGCCCGGGTCGGCGATCTCGTCGAGCGATACCACGGCGGGGCCGGTGGGGCCGAATCCGGGAAACGACTTGCCGAGCCCGAACTGAGGTGCGGGGCCGGCGAGTTGGACTTTCCGCTCGGAGAGGTCTTGTCCCACGGTCAAACCCGCGATGTGGTCCCAGCCGCGGTCCTCGGCGACGTGGTCGGCGCGTTTACCGATCACGGCGACCAGTTCGACCTCCCAGTCGACATGGTCCGACGGCAGGGTAACGGTCGCGGTGGGGCCGGTGATGCAGGTCGGGAACTTGGTGAACACCAGCGGCGCGTCGGGTTCGGCGAGATTCGATTCGGCGGCGTGGTCACGATAGTTCAGGCCGATCCCGAACACCTGACGCGGGAGCGCCACCGGCGCTCGGAGCCGGTCGGGGTCGAACGGCCGATACGCGTCGCCGGGTAGCGTGCTCGCCCATTCGGTGAGTTCGGCCCAGCGTTCGTAGATATCGAAACCGTCCGGGGCGAAACGTCCGTTGCTCGCGGTCGCGATATCGACGGCGGTGTCACCGTCGATCACGTGGTAGCGGGTGTCGATCCTGCTGATTCGCATAAGTGTCCTGCTTTCGGGGGTGGTGTGCGGGTCAGTTCGGCGCGTGGGAACCGGTCATGAGGGCGGCGAGATCTTCCGGCGCCAGGAACGACGGCGGCGGTGGCGGACCCCAGTTGTAGAGGCCCTTCATACCTTCGACGACTTCGGGTTTCCACAATGCGTCGTCGACGACGCAGTCCAGGTCGCTGTAGTACTCGGAGAAGTTGCCGGCCGGGTCTTTGAGGTACCAGAAGAAGTTCGATCCGATGTGATGGCGGCCCAAACCCCATACGTGGCGTTCCGGATCGGCTTCGAGCATCGAGCTCGCGCCCCGGCCGACTTCGTCGACGTCGTCGACTTCCCAGGCGGTGTGGTGCAGGAAATTCAGCGGTGCCTGCTGGACCAGGACGTTGTGGTGGTCGGTGGAGCAGCGCATGAAGGCGGCCAGCCCGGGGACGGTATCGCTGATCTTGAATCCGAGCCCTTCGGCGAAGAATCGCTGACTGGCCTCTTGATCGAGCGAGCCGATGACGACATGACCGAGTTTGCGGGGCCGGACCGGACCGGTCCGGCCGATCCCGTCGGCCCGCTCGTCGCGGCGATCGTGCCGTCCGGGTCCGTTGGTGACCGGCCACGCCGCGGGCTGCTGCACGATCTCGGGGGCGATCTCCATCACCACCGTCAGCGACGAGTTCGGATCCTGGACAGTCAGCGAGCTGTCATCGGTGGCGTAGGCGATATCCAGCGTGTCGAGCTGACTACCGATCCGCGCCAGGTCGTCGGGGTCGTGCACGCCGATACCGAGTCTCAGCAACCTACGCTGTGGTGTGCGCGCGATACGGAGTTGCTCGCCGCCGTCGACCGTGCCGAAGCGGTATCCGCCCAGCTCGGTGAGCCCGAAATCGCGGTAATAGTCGGCGGTGGTGTCGGGGTCGGGTACTCCGATAGTGATCGTGGTCAGTCGATGCAGGCTCATCGTGTCTCCTGGGCATATTCGGTCGTCCGGGCGGAGCCGGAATTCGAAGGGGCAGGCCCTGATCTGCCGCGGTCGGTGACGAGGCGGACGTACCAGTCGACGAGTTCGGGGTCGTCCACCGAGGCCGGATCGATCACATCCCCCGGCTGTGCGCCCTGCATGATCCGTTTGAGCGGGACCTCGAGTTTCTTACCGGTGCGCGTATGCGGTATGCCGGGCGCGGCAATGATCTCGTCGGGAACATGGCGCGGTGAGGCATCGCGGCGGATCGCATCGGTGATGCGGGCCCGTAGACGATCGTCGACGACGACACCGGGTGCCGGGACGACGAACAGCGGCATCCAATATCCGCCACCCGGTTCCTCGACCCCCAGGACGAGAGCTTCGGCGATCTCGGGCAGGTTTTCCACGACGTCGTAGATATCCGAGCTGCCCATTCGGACTCCGTGCCGGTTGAGCGTGGAATCGGAACGGCCGTGCATCACCACACCGCCGGTGTCTGTGCGGGTGATCCAGTCACCCTGTCGCCACACCCCCGGAAACATCGTGAAATAGGTTTCGCGGTAGCGCGTCCCCTCGGGGTCGTTCCAGAACCGCAATGGCATCGACGGCATCGGGGCGGTGACGACCAACTCGCCGACCTGCCCCGTCAGTGAGTTGCCGCCGGGGTCGTAGGCGTCCACTGCTACGCCGAGGCACGGGCCCGGGATCTCCTCGGCGTACACCGGGAGCGTCGGCGCGCCGCCGACGAATCCGCTGACGACGTCGGTGCCGCCGCTGGTCGAGGCGATGCGCACCCGCGGACCCAGTTCGTGCGCGAGCCATTCGGCGGTGGCGGCAGGCAACGTGGCCCCGGTAACCCCGACGCAGCGCAACGCGTCCAGCGACCGGGCGCGGCGCAGGCCGGGAGCATCTTTGCGGCAGCCGAGCAGGTAGCCGGGGCTGGTGCCGAACACAGTGACGTCGAACCGGTCCACGAGATCCCACAATGCGTCGGCCTCCGGATGGGTGGGGCTGCCGTCGTAGCAGACGATCCGCGCCCCGGTCAGCAGACCGCCGACCAGACTGTTCCACATCATCCAGCTCGGTGTGGTGAACCAGAAGAACGTGTCCGTCGCACCGAGATCGAGATGCAGAGCGCTGGTTTTCAGCTGTTCGAGCAGCACGCCGCCGTGCCCGTGCACGATACCTTTCGGGACACCAGTGGTCCCGGAGGAGAACACCACCCATAGCGGATGGTCGAACGGCACCGGTCGCGTCTCGAACTCGTGCTCTCCGGCGGTGGCCTCCGACCACGGGGTCATCGCCGCGATACCGGACCCGATGCGGTCCACCGCGATCGCCACCCGCACACTCGGCAGCGACGCGCGTAAACGGGTCGCGTCGACGGACTTGTCCCGCGCCGCACCGTTGAACCGGTAACCATCGGCGGTGATCAACGCGACCGGTTCGAGTTGCCCGAGCCGCGACCGCGCGGCAGGGACCGCATAGTCCTGCCCACAGCAGGCCCACACCGCACCCAGCGAGGCAGAGGCGAGAAACGCCACGACCGCCTCGGCACAGTTGGGCAGATACCCGGCGACCCGGTCACCGGGCCCGACACCGTGCGAACGCAGCGTATACGCCAGCGCTGCGACCTGCCGGCGCAATTCACCCCAGGTCACCAACGTGGTGGCCGCGCCGGGTTCGCGAGCGTCGACGACAGCGACCGTGTCCGGATCACGTGCGCGCAGCAGGTGTTCGGCGTAATTGATCCGCGCGTCCGGGAACCACGTGGTTCCGGGCATCCGCGGATCGGTCAGCGACGCGCCGGGGTTCGTCGTGGATCGGATATCGAAGAAATCCCAGACCGCCTGCCAGAACTCACCGAGGTTGTCCACCGACCAGCGATGCAGATCCCGATACGTCGCCAACCGCACATCGTGCTCGGCCGCTACGAATTCGGTGAATCGTGAGATATCGGCTGTGGCGATATCTCTGGGGTTCGGCGTCCAGATGGGGACGGCCATGTAGGGCTCCTGTCGAATCGTGCGAGTTATCCCGAGACGAGGCGGCATACGGAAGACCGTGTGGTGGCGTGATCCTCCCCCTCCGACGCCCGCGGCTCGCGGTCTCGTCCGGCCGGATCAGACCAGCGGGGTGATGGGTTCGGCGACGTCGAGCAGCGCTTTGCCGTAGATCTCGTAGCTGATCTGTGGTGCGACGATGGCGTGGCGGGCGGCGGTGGCCGAATCGCGCCAGATCCGTTGCAGTGGGTTGACTTCGGCGAAGGAGCCGGCCCCGTGCGCGGACAACAGGATCTCGATGGCACGGGTGATGCAGTCGGCGACGTAGCCGGTGTCCGCCCGTACGCGAGCCCGGGTCAGGTAGTCGGGATAGTCACCGCGCGATGCGGCGTCGTCGATATCGGCGGCAGCACGGTAGGCGATCAGGTGCGCGGTGTCGATCAGCCGGGCGGCTTCGGCGATCTGTAACTGGAAGCCCACCGATTCTTTCTGGGCGGTGAAGAAGGTATAGGAGATCGGCTTCTTCGCAGCCTTGTCCACGACCAGGTCCAGCGCCGCCTTACCCATGCCCAACTGTGGGCCGACCAGCACCAGGGCCAGCACCGGCACCAGCGCGGACCGGTAGAAGCTTTCGTCGGTGTGCTCGGTGGGATAGTCACCACCGATGGCCGGTGGCACCCGCATCACGCGGTATTCGGGGACGAAAACGTCGTCGGCGACCATGCAGTTGCTGCCCGAGGACCGCATCCCCGCGACGAACCAGGTGTCCTCCAGATCCAGCTCGCCGCGCGGGATCAGCGCCATACCCTGGTCGACGACGGTTCCTTCGTCGTCGGTGATCGGGATGCCCAGTCCGGCCCAGGTGGCGTGCAGCGACCCGGAGTTGTAGTACCACTTGCCGGTTACGCGCCAGCCGCCGTCGACCTTGCGGGTTTCCGCGGTCGGGGTCAGTACACCGCAGACCTTGGCGTCGGGATCGGCGCCGAACACCTCGTCCTGGGCGCGTTCGGGGAAGAGCCCGACCACCCACGACATGACATTGGTGAGTGTCACCACCCAGGCTGTTCCGCCGTCCGCTTCGGCGACAGCCGCCGACACATCGAGCATGGTCCGCATCGAGGTCTCGTAGCCGCCGTACCGCTTGGGGGCGGCGACCTTGAACAGTCCGGCGTCGGTCAGGGCCTGAATGCTCTCCTCGACGACCCGGCGGTCCTGTTCGCCGGCCGCGGCATTGCGCTTCAGCAGCGGAGTCAGTTCTCTGACCCGGGCGACCAACTCGGCGGCGCTGGGTGCATCCACGGACTGCTGTTCGGTGGTGGTCATCGTTTCTCCTGATCGGTACTACGTAGGACTGAAGGGTGGATCGGCGCTGGTCAGCGGGAACAGGCGGTGATGTCGTCGACGATGGGCCGGCGTGGGCGCGCCGCGAATCGCGAGTGGGTTCCGAAGGTGCGGTGGCCGTATACCAGCGGGGCTTCCTGCGTGGACGCGGCGCGGGTCACCGAGCCGATCAACAGCAGGTGGTCACCTGCCTCGACGGTCTGCCACACATCGCAGGCGGCCCAGCCGACCACACCGTCCAGCCGAGGTAGCCCCTCGGCGAGGGACCATCCGGTGGTCGCGAACCGGTCGGCGCCACGAGTGGCGAACAGTGTCGCCAGCTGGTCTTGGCCGGAGGCGAGGACGTTGACCGCGAACCTGCCACGGTCCCGGATCCGGGCCAACAGGGCGGACCGGTGGTCCAGCGCGATCGAGATCAACGCCGGACGTAACGACAGCGACGCCAGCGAGCTCACCGTGGCACCGTGCGGACCCTGCGCGTCAGCGGTGGTGACCACCGTGACCGGCGCGCACACGCCCGCCATGAGGTCTCGAAAATGCTGATCCGACATCGCCGGCCACCTTTCGGTAAATCATCATGATTAATTGCGGCCCCACCCATGCTGAGGTGGCCCCGGTCACATGTCAAGAGGATCGGGAAAATAATCATGATTAATTTCGCCACCGGATCCACGTCCGCGGCGCATGGCGGACCTGGGGATACGGAATAGTCATGATTAATTGCTACAGTGACTGGGCACCGTCTCTCCAGCAGGGAGGAAGCGATGAGCGGAAACGACGGCGACACCGCCGCCGGAGCCTTCGCCGAGGATTTCGAGGGCCCCGCATACTCACGTGAACTCTGGTCTCGCGCAACAGATGTGGGCAGTACGGTCACTGTGGGCAGGTCCCGCGCCGAGCAGGCAGCAGGCCAGATCGCCCGATTGGCGGCGGCGATACCCGCCGGAGAGCGAATCGGCAGCAAAGACGAGTTGCGCAAGCTCTGCGGCGTCTCGGTCGGCACCATCAACGAGGCGATCAAACTCGCGCAGACTCGCGGAATCATCACCTCCCGCCCCGGCCCCGGCGGCGGGCTGTTCGCCTGCGACCCCTCACCCCTGTCTCGGATGAACGGATGGTTCCGCACCGCGGCCGACCAGGATTCGGCGTTCAACGAAGCCGTGCAAATCCGCGACGCGATCGCCCCCCTGCTGATCGAGGAGGTGCTGCGTCGCATCACCCTCGCTGATCAGGACGCACTTGCCGAACATCTCGAACACGTGCGGCGAACCCGCACCTCGGGTACGGTCTCGGATTTCGTCTGGGCATGCTGGGCCCTGCACGCCCGCCTCGCCGACATGGGCAAGGGCGTCCTGCTCAACACTCTCTACCTGAGCATCATGGATGTCGGCACAAGTTACGTGCGCACCGAGCTGGAGACCACCCCACCCGAGGACGTCGACCCGAGTCCGTTGGCCGAGGTCATGGAAGACCTCGTCGATGCCCTCGCCAGACGCGACAACGACGCCGCAATCGACGCGCTGCGTCGTACCGTCCCAACCATGATCCTGCGTCGGCATACCCTCGACTCGCCGTCGTGAACGGCAGGACACCGGCACGGAAGAAGCGGAGCACGCGGCGGCCACCTCGTCCGCTGGCGTGGAGGCACGAGTCTTGCCGGAGGTGCCACCCACGATCCGGCGGTGTCAGCGCCCGGTCACGCGGGCTCGACCGGCAGCTGTAGGTACGACGCCCGGTCGCCCCCGGTGTGGACGATGTGCTGCCCGCCGGTGGCCGGTGTGTACTCGCGGTTGCCCGGCATCATCGTGCCGAGGAGCGATCGGCTGCTGACGACGAGACGGAGCTGTTCGCCCGGCCGGAAGGTGAGTCCGACCGGGAGTAGGTCGATTTCGATATCGACGGCCTCGCCGGGTGACAGCTTCTCGATTCGGTCGAAGCTGTGGGCGGGGATGTCCGCGGTCGACAGCTGCTCGTCGAGATGGCGCATCGAGACACGCAGGCGTCCATCCGTGCCCTTGTACCGCAGGACCGAGGCGCCGCGTTCGGTGACGTCGTGCACCCGCGCGTTCTGGTTGGGCACCGTGAACTGCCGCAGCGGCGTACCGTACGCGTCGAGCTTCTGAACCAGGAGGAACAGGTCCATATCGTCCGCGCCCTCCGCCTCGACCCACAGGTGCGCCTTCGGGTAGCCGACCAGCACAGTCTCCTGATCGAAACGCTTCACGAACGAGACCTCGTCGGGATTGGCCCCGACGGCGTATCCGGCCCTCGCCGCGGCTTCGGGCGCCGCGTTGGTCAGCGTCCGCGAGTTCCCGTCGAGGTAGTACTTCACAGGCGTGACGTCTGCCGGCGGGAACTGATCCGCAGGGATGTTCACCTGGTCGCCGCCCTGGAGGTCGAGCAGGGAGTAGCGCACGCGGGGCGTCTTCTCCCAGCCGTTGTCCTCACCTTTCAGGAAGTGGTCGAAGAAGCGATGCAGATCCTGCCGATTCGTTTCGTCGTAGTAGTCGGGCCATTCCTGGCTGTTGTGGATGCGCAGCCACTTCTGCTCCGAGGCGATCCGCCGCCACGCGCGGAACGTTCCCGCCGTGTGCAGAGTGTTGGAGTAGCTGGCCACGATATAAGCGGGCACGGTGATGCGGCCGAAGTCGGGGATCTTGTTCTCCCAGAGCTCGTTCATCAGCGGGTAGCGCTGCGCCTCGGCGACGATGTCCTCTTTCCGGTTCTTGCCGAAGAAGCTGCCGTCCTGCAGCTGCTCGGCGAACCCGGTGTCGGGTATCCCACCCCGCATCACCAGATCGCGATAGACATCGCTGACGCCCTCCCACGGGTTGATCGCCGCCAGGTGGGGTGGCTGCTCGGCGGCGGTGAACCATTGCGATACCGCGAGGTAGGAGGTTCCGCTCATCCCGACTTTGCCGGTGCACCAGGACTGTTCGGCGAGCCATTCGATCAGGTCGTAGCAGTCACGGCCTTCTTGGCGGTCCCACAGCACACTGTCGCCGTCGGAGTCGACCACCCCGCGGATATCGGGGTTACAGATCGCGTACCCGTGCGCGCACCAGTACGCCGGATCCGGGCCTTCGAACTTCTCCAGCCCCGAGACGATGCCGTTGTCCAAGCCGACCAGGCCGAAGACGCCCATCACGCTGGGTGAGCTGCCCTGCCCTTTGCCGTACGGACTCCACGCCACGAGCACCGGTACCTGCTCCGCGCCCGCGGGACGGAACAGGTCGACATGGATCGTGGTGCCGTCCCGCAGTGGAACAGGGACGTCCTTGTCGAACACGATGTCGACCGGCAGCGGCCGGAACGGCGGCGCGATCCGGAACCCCGCCTCCAGGGTTCGGGTACCGGGGTCGAAACCGGTCAACACGCCGGTCCGGGCGGCCGGCAGCGGATGAGACGGTACGAACATCTTCTGGTCTTCGCTCATCGATGAGCCCCTTTTCGTCTCGTGACCTGGGATAACTTTCCGTTCTCCGACGAGCGTACGAGCACAAGCCCAAAAACTCAACGCGTGTTGAGAAAAATGTGAGGCGATAGATTCAACGTATGACGACCCAGGAAGGATCACCGGCCAAGGCGCGCCGCGGCCGGCGACCCGGCACGTCGACCACCCGCCAGGCGATCCTCGACGCGGCACGCGCGCGGTTCGCCGGCGACGGCTTCGCCGCCACCACGATCCGGCGCGTCGCCGCCGACGCGGGGGTGGATCCCTCGCAGGTGATCCAGTTCTACCGGTCCAAAGAGGAACTCTTCGCGGCCGTGATGGCCATCCCGCCCGCGGCGCTGCAACGGTTCAGCACCGCGTTCGAAGGACCCGACGACCACCTGGGCGAACGAGTCGTGCGCGCCTACCTGGGAGCGTGGGAGGGGGCACCCGAGGAATCCGAGCCCCTGATGGCGATGTTGCGCGGCGCGATCGTCAACGAGAACGCGAGCGAACAGCTACGCGACTTCATCCAATCCCGGCTACTGGAGGGCACCCGGACACGCACCGACGCGGATGCGGCTCTACGCGCCGGCCTGGCCTCGTCGATGCTGGTCGGGCTCGTCACCGGCCGCCGCATCATCGGCGTGCCCACCCTCGTCGAAGCCGATACCGACGAACTCGTCACCATCCTCGCCCCGGCGATCCAGCAGATCCTCGCGCCGCAGCCGGAGACCGTCGACGACAAGGGAGGCCGGGTATGACACCCATCGACGGCCACCTCTACATCGACGGGCACCGCACCGCGATCCTGCACAGTTTCGAAGAAGCCGACCGCGCCCTGCAGGCCGGAAATACGGTGGCCTGGCTCGGATTACAGGACCCCGACCCCGATGCGCTCGCCGACGCCGCCACCCGATTCGGGCTGCATCCACTGGCCATCGAAGACGCCCAGAAGGGACATCAGCGCGCGAAACTCGAACGCTACGGCAACACGATGTTCGTCGTCCTGCGCCCCGGCGCCTACCACGACGCCAGCGAACGGGTCGAGTTCGGCGAGATCCATCTCTTCGTCGCACCGCAGTTCGTCCTCACCTTGCGCCGCGGGAACTTCCCCGATCTGACCGCCACCCGCGTGGCACTCGAAGCCGAACCGGATTTCCTCGGCCTCGGCCCCGAGGCCATGCTCACCGCACTACTCGACCAGATCGTCGACGGGTATGCCCCGGTCGTCGCCGGCTTGGAAGAAGACATCGACGAAGTCGAAGACAGCCTCTTCAGCGGGGGCCCCGTCGACCCGAACCTGTCCGAACGCATCTACCTGCTGATCGAACAGGTCATCTCGTTCCAACGCGCGATCGGCCCGCTCCCCGACATGGTCCAGAGCCTGCTGCGCGGCGCCGACCACTACGGCACCGGCGGCGAAGTCCGGAACCGGCTCCGCAACGTCGCCGACCACCTCATCCGCGTCACCGAACGCGTCACCACCTGCCGGTCCCTGCTCGAAAATGCCCTCGGCGTGCACTCCACCCTCATCGCACTGGAACAGAACGACGCCATGCAACGCATGTCCAGCGCGAGCTTCGCCCAAGGCGAAGAAGTCAAAAGGATCTCTTCCTGGGCGGCCATCCTCTTCACCCCCACACTCGTTGCGTCCATCTACGGCATGAACTTCGACCACATGCCCGAACTCCACTGGGCGTGGGGCTATCCGTTCGCGGTAGCACTCATGCTCGGTCTGGGGCTGGGCCTCTGGGCCGTGTTCAAGTACAAGCACTGGCTCTGACCCACCGCACCGGATTCACCGATTACGCTCGGCGCCGACCCTCGTGCGGGCCGATGGCTCGGTACCGCCGTTGACGTGGAATTTGACGGTGCTTTCGGCGATTCCCAGTGCGCGCCACGCCGCCACACCTCCACTACCTAAACCCTGACCAACCCACGCTTCGCCCCGGCGCACTACCAGCCACAGAACCGGGACCCTCGCTCCTTCCGATGAAGCGGTCAAAGCAGGAGCCTGGAAAACCTACAGACAGCCAAAGGCCGTGCTCGGGCATACGCTTGGACACCCTGGAACCTGTGAGATGCTCGGCCTACCGGACGTAGCTGTCCATCAACAAAACTCAGTCTCCGCGACGCCTCGCGTGGTTGTATCCCGAATGTCTTCGAACTACAACCGAACCCCCGCAGTCCCCTGGTTCTCACAGACCGTCTACACAGGTTCGACGTCATTCCTCTCGGATGTTGATCCAAGGGCTGCGTCCCCTTCTCGCTCCATAAACCCGATCCTGCCCATACCAGGAGCAAGAGGGGATGCTGTCCAGTGACTGCCACGAGCGCTTCAGCACACTCCATTAGGGATGCTTTGGTGTAGATCGGGGTTGCGGTCGTTCCAGGATCCCGGTGTGCCGCGTATCGCCGGGCCACAGCCTCTCCGTAAGTGCGTTCAACAAAGTCGCACGCATACCAGTAGGTGTCGGGGAGTGAGGAGCATCCGGCCCTGGATGTGCTGGTGCATGGCGGAGGTCCAGGCCGCGACGTTGGCGACGCCGACGGCTTTGAGGGGAGAGTTCGGTCCTACGGCACGTAGAGCGTAGCGAATCCGGGGGTGTGGATGCCGCCTGCATTGAGGATGAGTGCAACCTGCCCGACACCGGTGTGCAGTGTCGCCTCGGGAGGGAATCCGCGGAGCCCGTCGGACGTTTGCGCGGCCCCGGTCGCGCCTGTGGAGAGGTTGATCCACTGCACCGACGCATTGACCGAACAGCCCCAACCTCGGCCGGATTCAGAGGAATCAGAGCCTCGGCCTCCTGCGACAACGACGACGCCGGACTGTTCGCCGACAATAGCAACGCAGTTGGCTGCAAAGGTATCGAAGCTCCCGGCCGGATTCCCGAACGGAGCAGAGTTGATCTGGAACGGAACCGTGGTGGCTGCGGTGGCTACCCCAGCTGCCGACAGCCCTGGCAGGGCGAACACCACTGCACAAATGACAAGCCTACGAACGAATTTCATGACCGGACTGTATCGGGGTTCCGGACTGGTGAGGTCTCGCATTCAACTATCGCGGGTTCTCGGCTGGGTCCTCGGTCGGGAGGGGGCACACTCGAGGCATGGGTGCCGTCGGGAAGGGTCGTCTCCCAAGTCCTCGTCATACCGTAACGAGCAGGCGGACTGCACGCGAGCGGTTCCGACCTGATTGCTCAGGCGGCGGACCGCCTGCCGGCGGGCAACGCACTCGCCATGAGCCGAGCCGTGATTACGATTGGCGGACGAACGGGTTCGGAGAAGCGTCAGTCCGTCACCTGCTTACTCAGACCGACCCTCCTCGGGTCTATGATCTTGTCGACGGTCTTCTCGCTGACCTTCTCACCGGCCTCACGCAGATCAGCGGTGATCCGCGGGGCACCGTAGGTACCGTCGGATTCCCGGTGATGGGCGACTATCTTGACCGCCAGATCGGCACGGCGCTGCGCCCGAGGCGCCAACGACACCGACCGGCACCGTTTCCGGTACTCGTAATACCCGGACCTGGACACATTCAACAGTCGCGCCATCCGCGCGACGTCCTCACCAGAGTCGCCGGTGAACGCATCAGGAGCGGCGCACTCTGCCATCAACTCGAACCGGGCCGGTTCTGCTGCATCGCGGCAAGTACGCCGAAGCTTTTTTCAGGAACGCGATATCTTTGTCCTGCTCAGCGACCTGTTTGCGTAACCGCAGCAACTCCGCCCGCTCGGCACCGGACAACGGCTGTTCCCGATGCACCGAAGCAGCTTCGACGCGGCGGCGTTCATCAGCAACCCAGCGGCCCAGCAGGCTCTCGTGCACGCCGAGTTCGCGGGAGACCTCGGCGACCGTGCGACCGGAATCGATCACCCGATGAGCAGCCTCGACCTTGTACTCGGTCGTGAACGACCGACGTTTCCGAGACACAGCAGACATCCTTCCGCAGGATCAACGATCCTGCTAACTCGGTGTCCACTACCCGGGGGGAGCCTCAGACCACCTCGACACCCTGACCTCACGCGGCAACCTGGCCATTGCCTACGAGTTCGTGGGGCGACTGCCCAAGGCGATTGCTCTGCACGAGCAGGTCCTCGCCGACCGTGTGCGGGTCCTGGGCCCTGACCATCGCCACTCCCTGGTCTCACGCGGCAACCTCGCCAACGTATACAGAAGAGCGGGGAAAGTGCCGGAAGCGGTCACATTGTGCGAACGCAACCTCGCCGACCGGATGCGGCTTCTCGCCTCAGATCATCCTGACACCCTGGCCTCCCGGGAACACCTGGCCTTTGCCTACGAGTCCGCGGGGCGGACTGTCCGAGGCGATTGCTCTGCATGAGCAGGTCCTCGCCGACCGGATGCGTCTCCTCGCCTCAGATCATCCTGATACGTTGACCTCACGTGGCAACCTCGCCTACGCCTACGAGTCCGCTGGCCGGGTGGCCGAGGCGATCGCGCTGTACGAGCAGAACCTCACAGAGGCCGAACAGAAACTCGACTCAGACCACCCGTACATCTCGATCCACCGTCGCAACCTCTTACGGTTGCGGCGTCGCCAAACCCTTTAGAACCAACTCGTCTATCTGGGGACACCCCAGGTAGACGTCGCCGGTGGGGTCACTACCGGGTGGGGTCCGGTTCGAATGACGTTGCAGGTTCAGATTTTCCGCTACTTTGTGCCGTACACCGTCCGGCGTCGAGCGGGGGCGGTCTCGATTGAGAGGGGCGGCCTGATGGGGCCAGAGGTCATGGCAGCGGCGATGGCTGCTGCGTCGGCGGTGTCGGCCGGTTTGGCGGCCGGAGTGAGCGAGACCGCGAAACTGGCGGTGGGTGATGCCTATCAGAAGGTGAAAGACGTGCTGGGACGGCGGTACTCGTCGGTGGATGTGGAGGTCGTCGAGGCCCGCCCCAAGGCTCCGGCACGCCAGGCGGTGCTGGCCGAGGAGCTGGAGGCGGCAGGCGCGGGCGCGGATGCGGAGCTGGCGACCGCGGTGCAGGTGCTGCTGGATGTGATCGAGCGGCATTCGCCCGAAGCCGCAGAGCTGGTGGGCGTGCGGCTGGAGCGGGTGGAGGCCGGCCGGGTCGAGGTCCGCGGGGTCCGAGCCGCCGGTGCCAGCGGTGTGATCGCGAAGGACGTGAAGGCTGCCGGGGACTTCTCGGTGACCGATGTGCAGGTGGTTTCGGAGCCGCCGGACCCTCGGTAGGCGCGGCGGCAACACCCGGGCCCGCCGCGCATGCCACGTTCTCGGCTACCGGGGTCGAGGTCGGCCGCGATTTCACCACCCAGATCACCACCCGGGTGGTGCAGCCGCCGGCAGAGGCATTCCGGCCGCCGGTCGAGGTCGAGGCGCCGCCGGGGATCGACAATCTGGAAGCGTGGCCGGGTTGGTTCGTGGGCCGCGAGGCCGAGCTGGCCTGGTTGGACGCTGCCCTGGCCGGGGACGGTGTGCCGGTGGTGGTCGCGGCGGTGCACGGGCTGGGCGGAGTCGGCAAATCCAGCCTCGCCGCCTACTGGGCAGGTACCCGCGACCATGGGTGCGCGCCGATGGTGTGGATTCACGCGGACTCCAAGCAGGGAGTGCAGCGGGGGCTGGCGGGGTTGGCGGCGCGGTTGCAGCCCGCGCTGGCCGAGGTGCTGGCCGTGCAGGATCTGGCCGAGCAGGGATTGCAGTGGTTGGCGACCCACACCGGATGGCTGCTGATCCTCGACAACGTAGAGGATCCGGCCGATATCGCGCCGGTGCTCGCGCGGGCCCGGACCGGGAAAGTGTTGATCACCGGCCGGTTGTCGGTGCCGTGGCAGGCCGGAGCGGTGATCATTTCACTGGATGTTCTGGCCGCCGATGAGGCGCAGCGGCTGCTGACCGGGTTGATCACCGCGGGTGGGGCGCGGGACCTCGACGGGGTCGCGGAGTTGTGCGAGGCGCTGGGATATCTGCCGCTGGCGGTCGAACAGGCCGGGGCGTATCTGGCGCACCAGCGGTTCACCACCCCACGCGCCTACCTACGCTTGCTCACCGACCAGCCCGGCCCCATCTTCGACCGGGCCGCGGCCGGTACCGACCCGCAGCGCACGATCGCCCGGGTCTGGCGGGTCACCCTGGACCGCATCGCGGAGCTCGGGCCTGCGGCGGTGGAGCTGCTGCGCACCCTGGCCTGGTACGCACCCGACAATATCCCTCTCACCCTCTGCCGGGATCCGGCCGACCAGATCACTGTGGACGCCGCGCTCGGGGTCCTGGCGGCATACAACATGATCACCCCCGACCCCGGTAGTGCCGGGCTTTCGATCCACCGGCTGGTCCAAGCCGTAGCCCGCACACCCGACGCCGCCGATCCGCACCGCGACCCGGAAGCGATCCAACAGGCCCGCGACCGCGCCGCGGCGACCCTGCACGCCAGCCTGCCCGACGTACAGAACCCGGCCACCTGGCCGAACTGGCGAACCTTGCTACCACATATCGACGCTCTCGCCGGTTACACCATCACCAGCGGCAGCGAGTCCACCACAGCCACGATCGCGACGATCCGCAACAACACGGGGATGTTCCTGAACGGTCAGGGCCTGTACGTCAGCGCCCTGGACCACCTCCACCACGCCCGCACCGACTTGGGGCGAGTCCTCGGCGACGAGCACCCCAAGACCCTGGGCTTCCGCAACAATCTCGCCAGCGCCTACCAGTCGGCGGGACGGTTCGCCGAGGCGATCCCGCTGTTCGAGCGGAATCTCAGCGACCGAGAGCGGATTTTGGGTGACGAGCACCCCGACACCCTGATCTTCCGCAACAACCTCGCCAACGCCTACCAGTCGGCGGGACGGTTCGCCGAGGCGATCCCGCTGTACGAGCGGACTATCACCACCGCGGAGCGGATTTTGGGTGACGAGCACCCCGACACCTTGATCTTTCGCCACAACCTTGCTCACGCCTACCGGTCGGCGGGACGGTTCGCCGAGGCGATCCCGCTGTACGAGCGGACTATCACCGACACGGAACGGATTTTGGGTGACGAGCACCCCGACACCTTGATCTTCCGCCACAACCTTGCTCACGCCTACCAGTCGGCGGGACGGTTCGCCGAGGCGATCCCGCTGTACGAGCGGACTATCACCGACACGGAACGGATTTTGGGTAACGAGCACCCCGACACCCTGATCTTTCGCAACAACCTCGCCAACGCCTACCGGTCGGCGGGACGGTTCGCCGAGGCGATCCCGCTGTACGAGCGGAATCTCAGCGACCGAGAGCGGATTTTGGGTGACGAGCACCCCGACACCCTGGGCTCCCGCAACAATCTTGCCAGCGCCTACCGGTCGGTGGGCCGGACCGCCGAAGCGATCCCGCTACTGCAGCGGACCCTGACCGACTCCGAACGGATCCTCGGCTTCGACCACCCCAGCACTGGCGTGGTCCGTGGCAATCTCGCGGCTGCGCGAAAGCAACAAAGCGGTCCGCCCGGCTGGCCCTCGACGGAGTCCTCGCACCCGTGATCACTGCTGTCCATTTGCTCTCGGGCTTCTCAGTGAACTACCGCTCGGCGCTTCCTCCCGTCATATGTCCAAGTGGAGTGGACCCCAAATAGACAGCACCCGTCGAGACGAAACGCGTAAAAATAGAATCCCGCAACGCCTTAATTGACAGTTGTCCACTGGGTTCATAGAGTCCAGATTGACAACTACAGTGCGGGAGAGGATTTCGGGATGCGGGTCGGCTACATCCGGGTGAGCACACTCGACCAGAACACCGTCCGGCAGCTCGACGGCGTCGAAGTCGAGAAGACCTTCACCGACAAGGCCTCCGGGAAAGATACCGCCCGGCCCAAGCTCGACGAGCTGCTCGCATTCGTCCGCGAAGGCGACGAAGTGATCGTGCACTCCATGGACCGCCTTGCCCGCAACCTCGACGATCTGCGTCAGCTCGTCCGGACCTTGACCGGCAAAGGGGTGAAGGTGGTGTTCGTCAAGGAATCGCTGACCTTCACCGGTGAGGACTCCCCTGTGGCGAATCTGCTGCTGTCGGTGATGGGGGCCTTCGCCGAGTTCGAGCGTGCCCTGATCCTGGAACGTCAGCGCGAAGGCATCGCCGCGGCCAAGGCCCGCGGCGCCTACACCGGTCGCACGCCGGCGCTGACTACCGAACAGATCGCCCAGCTGCATGAGCGGGCCGCATCCGGAGAATCGAAGTCGGTGCTGGCCACCGAATTCGGCGTCACCCGCCAGACCGTCTACAACTACCTGCGCGCCCCCGCGCCGCGGTGACCGGGACGGTCCCCTGCTGCCCTCGACCGGGAAGCGAGTCGACAGAAGGCCGTTTCCCGTTTGCGGGTCCGCCGACCGATAGTGGGATGGCGGTTTCTGCTCCCGCACAGTCCGCCATCCCGGGGCGGGTGAGTTACTTCGCTGCTGTGAGCCGCCAGCGTTGATGTGTGAGGCTCCCCCCGGGTAGTGGACACCGAGTTAGCAGGATCGTTGATCCTGCGGAAGGATGTCTGCTGTGTCTCGGAAACGTCGGTCGTTCACGACCGAGTACAAGGTCGAGGCTGCTCATCGGGTGATCGATTCCGGTCGCACGGTCGCCGAGGTCTCCCGCGAACTCGGCGTGCACGAGAGCCTGCTGGGCCGCTGGGTTGCTGATGAACGCCGCCGCGTCGAAGCTGCTTCGGTGCATCGGGAACAGCCGTTGTCCCGTGCCGAGCGGGCGGAGTTGCTGCGGTTACGCAAACAGGTCGCCGAGCAGGACAAAGATATCGCGTTCCTGAAAAAAGCTTCGGCGTACTTGCCGCGATGCAGCAGAACCGGCCCGGTTCGAGTTGATGGCAGAGTGCGCCGCCCCCAACACGTTCACCGGCGGTGGCGGTGAAGACGTCGCGCGGATGGCGCGACTGTTGTCGGTATCGCGGTCGGGATACTACGAGTACCGGAAACGGTGCCGGTCGGTGTCGTTGGCGCCTCGGGCGCAGCGCCGTGCCGATCTGGCGGTCAAGATAGTCGCCCATCACCGGGAATCCGACGGTACCTACGGTGCCCCGCGGATCACCGCTGATCTGCGGGAGGCCGGTGAGAAGGTCAGCGAGAAGACCGTCGCCAAAATCATGGCCGGGGTCGGGATCGAAGGGATCAGCCCACGCACCTTCAAAGTCGTAACCACGGTGGTCGACCCGCGTGCGTCGTTCCCGCCGGATCTGGTCGGGCGCCGGTTCGACCAGGGGCGCCTCGACGCGGTATGGACAAGCGATATCACCTACCTGACCTGCGGGGAAGCAGACATGTATTTGTGCGCGATCAAAGATGAGCATTCCAAACGGGTGCTGGGCTGGTCGGTGGCCGACCATATGCGCACCGAACTGGTCACCGACACCCTCGACACGGCGATCGCCGCACGCGGCGGCCACGGTCGCGGAACCGTTCTACACGCCGACCGCGGCAGTCAATACACTGCGTCGGCCATGGCCGCGGCCTGTCATCGTCACGGCCTGCACCGGTCGATGGGCGCTACCGGGATCTGCTGGGACAACGCCGGCGCGGAATCGCTGTGGTCGACGTTCAAACATGAGCACTACTACCGGCATACCTACGTGACGAAGACTGAACTCGTTGCCGCGGTTGACAAATGGATGCACTGGTACAACACTCGGCGCCGTCACTCCGCGATCGGGATGATCAGCCCACTCGCTTACGAACATTCACTCTCCGCGGCAGCTACAGCCGCATAATCCCCTGTCCACCATTCGGGGTGAACCTCACGATTCCTGAGTCGGCCTGCGTACCCAGCGATCGTGAACTATCGCGGGTCGCGGACCGTCTGTCCCCCGCCCAGCGACGGCGCGCCCGGTTCTGTATCGCCCGCTTGATGCTCGGGGTCCCGGGCCGCGACTCCTTGGATGAGGCGCAGCAAAGCCCGAGCAGCGTCAGGCGTGAGGTGGGGCGGGTCCTTCGGAACGATGACTTCGACTTTCGTCGATCTCCTGTCGCCCTGCGGCAGGCGGGTGGTAGTCGACCGAACGGTCTCGGCCCGTTCAACGTTCTGCATGAGGCCACCTTCTGATCGGTGTGGCAAGCGGGGACATACCCCAACGGCGGGCCCCTCGGCCGATATCCGCAGAGCCAGAAAAACATTCGCGATATGGCGAAGTTGATGCGCTACGCCGCCCTGCCGGTTTCTCAGTATTTCCTCAGAATAACCCGAACCGAACCCCCACAGGGCCCTACCTGCGGTTTTGCATTCATTCGACTTGACACCGACCGCTACCCACACATATAACCGCAGGTAGAGCGGGTTACACGAAAGAGTGGTTGTGTCCGGAGGGGGATACAGCGGCTATCCACAGAGATCAACCTGCGAAAACTCTGATTCTGGACTATCGATCAGGGGCGATGGAGGGCGTCAAAGGTGATGGCGAGGGTGACCGGTGTATCGAGGACCAGAGCGGTGTGGTGGACCTTGTGCGGCATGTATCGCAGTCCGGACCAGTCGAGTCGGTATTCCTCGATGCGGTCGATGGTTTCCCAGCTCTTATCGAAGTGGACGATCAAGTAGCCCGGAATGCCGGCCCGTGCATACATTTTGTGCTTTTCGGAAGTGTCCGCATCGACCGTGCTCTTCGAGACGACCTCGACAACCAGGGCGATATGGTCTCGGACGGTGTTCACGTCGTAGGGTTCGCAGTCGCGGATGAAGACATCCGGGTAGCGGATGTTGAGTTGATGGTCGTCTCGGCGATCGTCGGCATCGGCGAAGCGGACAGCGACATCGGACCCGATGCGTAGACATGGGCCGGCGGGGTCACGAGCGTCTTCCAGGGCGGCGGCCAGCCGCCGCACGACGCGGCTGTGCGCTTCGCTCTGCGCCATCAATCGCACAACGAGGCCATCCACGATCTCGACATCGCCGAGAGAATCCGGTTCGGCATTCAGGAATTCTTCGGCCGTGACCCGAGGGTGTTCGTCGGGATGTGATGCCGTCACGGTCAGCTCCTTGTGGGGTAGAGCGGCCATTCACAGGGATGGGCTGTGAACATGCTGGTCGAAGATATCAGTTTGTCTCGGTGCACTCGCTGTGGCTACTGGCCGATCGGTTCTTGCAGTGCGGAGCCGTGAGCGTCCATGATCTGGAGGCCGACGGTACAAGGAGTTCGCGGGATCGAGCGGGGTGGGCTGCGACCAGTGAGCGGCACAGGATGTAGCCGTGTCCGGGCAATGGGGGCGAGCATGGCGCGTAGGCCCGGGAGGACGTCGGCGATGTCGCCGGACATCGGCAGCCCCGCACCTGACGTACCCCGCCCTCACACCCCCACTTCACCTCGACACGCTGGAAGGATGTCGAGGCCACGCTGCGCCTTACCTGAGCTCCCGACGAAATAGCGCTAGCCGGCGAGGACACTCGCACCTCATCCCCGTGCGGGGCGCGGCTTCAGGTTTCCGGCAACAGCAGCGCCAGGATGCGGGGTGGCCGCCGCAAAAGGACACTACGCGAGCTGGTTCTCAGGCCTGTCTCAGCTGGACCCGACTTGAACCCCCACGCCGCTGACCTGCGCATATAGTTCGAGTGATTGATGCTCACACCACATAACTGCAGGTAGAAAGAGGGAGATATGTGTCCGGAGGGGGATCAGAACACTGGATTTGCGACAAGTGTGCACACATTTGGTGTGCATGCCGCCACAGTACACGTTCCCGCCGCTACTCCTCCTCCCTGTTTCAGCCCCTGGTCTGCCATTGCCGCGATCCGACGGGTGTGGTCGCCTGGTGCCACTACGAGCACTTCCGCGTACGCGACCAGAGGTACTCGAAGTAGACGCCGTCACCATGAGCCGAAAGTGCACCTCGAGACCGCCGCAGGCAAGTAGGAGTCCACGCAGCCGGGTCCCGCGGCAGCAAAACCATCCGGGTTGTCGATATGGCATTATCATCCGAACCTTCGAACGGGGGAGGAACTCGATGCCGATGCCCAAGGGAAGGCAACTCGTTGGCTGACGCATACGCGGGCTCCGCAGGGCCTGCATCCGGCGCTGTGCTATCGGGCAGATAGCACTTCAGCCACAAGAAACGGTTCAACGGACTGATGCCGGTTCACCGGGCTCGCTCGTACTCCGGACCGTCGCAACGTTCGAGCCACCACCATCCGCCCGTCAGTTCCATGCTGGGGCACAGAGGAATTCCGAAGCCGTTGTACGGTCCTGGCTCCGGCGTGCCGACGAAGTGCCCGTAACCGTAGGTGTCCTCGAATACATCGATGTAGTCGGCGGCGTACCGAATCGGTGCCCCGTTGCTGTCACCGAGGTTTGTGATACGGCAGTTGGGTGCCACGACGCACAGGTGCCTCGGCAGCTCGATACCGTAGAGATCAGCTTCGCCGTGCTCGGGTACCTCCACCGTGGCCGCTGCGGCGAACGCCGGATACTCGAGCCAGAACCGCGCCCACCCGCTGGCCTCGGTGTCGATGAACAAGAACAACGACCCGCCGACACTCACGGCCGCCAAAGCCGAAGCCGCCACCGAGAGCGCACGTGAGCTCCGGCGAGCAACTGGCCACAGCAGCACGCCGAACACGAACACCAGTATCAGATATCCGAAGGCGAACAGCGGCAAGTACAGCACCCAGATCCAGTGCAGGAAGAACTCGGCGTGCAAGGTCAGCAAGATCGAGATCACGGCCGCCACAGCGGATACACTCAGTGGCAGAATCGAATTGCGCTCTTCACACGGCATCCCGGAAATCTAACTGGGCGATCTGCGAAGTAGGCGTAGGAAATGTGCAGGTTCTGTGAGCGTACCCTCACCACTACGCTACCTGCCGCCGTGCCGTGGCACTCCGGTCCACGAGCATCGGACCGCCACCGCAACGTCCACCTCACTGGATATTGCGATCCGTCGAACCCCGCCCTCCAACAGGCATGGCGCAGCGCGGTTGTCACGGGAGAGCGCAGCCTCAGAGCGGTCGTCCACCCCGAGCTGCTCAGCGTCGGCGAAGTTCTGCTCGTAGACGGATGGCTGCGGCCGGCCGGCTATGAGACGGGCTGGGCTCGCTGCCCCGGTACCCGAGCCCGGATCGGTCGGGTGGCGCCTGGTCGGGTTCGGCGCTCAGGGCCCGGGTATCAGCTGGGCGAGAAGTCCGGTCCAGGGCCTCGGTGTCAGTAGGATCCTCGGCAAGGATAGGAGTTGCATGTCGGAGGTTTCGCAGCTGACGGCGGTTGATTTCGCGGGCGTGCTCTGGCCGGTCCTGCTGCGTCCGGGGAAGCTGTCGGTGTCGCGGGTCGAATTGGTGGGTGAGGGCGTGTTCGGATCGGTTGATGACGACTACCTGAGCCGTCTGCTCGCGGTCCGCGAGTACCTGGAGGAGCGGGGGCGGCTGTTGTGTTGTCAGGGAGCTCGGCCGGATGTGTGGCCGTCGGGCATGCTGCGGCAGTTCGATAATGGTCGGCGGGCATACGTTCTCGACCACGATCGGCGTGGTGACGAGTCCGAGACAGTGGACATCTTCGCTCCGGCGCCGGCCGAGATGGTCGTGACTGTGGCGGAGCAGGGTAAGGCCGTCTTCGCGTTCTATGGCTTGCCCTGGCGGGGAGAGTAGCTACTCGTCCGGTAGACCATGCTCGACCCGCTCCCATTTTCTTGACACCGATGTTCGGATTAGCGATGGCAAGTACCACTCGCTAGGAGGCGATGTCGAAATTCGCGACCAGAACCAGACGGCTACGGCGTGTATCGAAGTAGCTGATGGGATGGCACCGCGTCTCGATGCCATCCCATCAGCGGTTTTTTGAAAGACATTGTCCGCGGTCGTATAGGCGAGATCTCCGGTAAGTGTGTTGAACGACCAAGCACAACCAAAAACCAAACCGGAGACCTCGTGACCACAGTCACGGTGGCGGGCGCGCGGACCTGACCAAGGCCCCAATGGGCGAGGCTGGAACCGCCGCTGCCCCGCGGCAGAAACCCGGACGCCCGCCGATATGGACGAACGCCAGTTCATCGACGGGATACGGTGGCGCACCCGCGTCGACTGATCGGACCGCAGGTCGTCAAGAACCTTGCCGCCGCGCGACATTAGGCGGTACCGGTCAGATGGGCTAGTTTGAACTAACTGGCCGTGCTCATCCGATGGCGGCCGAACGCACGCTCATGCCGAGTATCGAGTGGCGGGCACCGATCGGCCATCGATATCGTGAGTGGGCGTTTTGTGGCAGGGGCGCTGGGAGATAGGGCGCGCATGTCCGGGGTTCGGCGGTTCTGGATCGAATTCGACCAGGGGAAAGACCAGCCTTACTTGCCGATACTGAGCCCGGGCGTCGGCGTGACCGGATTCGATGTGCGGGATTGCTTGTCGATGGTGACGGATCTGGTCGGCGACGAACCCTTGCCACCCGTGCGCCGAATAACGGTTGACATCTCACTGGCCGAGCCACTGCCGCTGAACCCTCGCCATCTCGGAGTCCCGGTGTGGCGCGGCGTGTGGTACCCGCCGGTGAACCTCAGAACCGGGCCGATCCGCACCATCGACCGCACAGGTGCGCCTTGCGACTCCACGACACCTGTCACGGCATCACGCCACCGAACGCGGACCGACGAGACCCTGCGCACCACGTGGTGGGACGAGATCCCGCATATCGATGCTCTGTGGTGGCCGCTGGTCGGCATGCACTGCGGCGGCAGAATGCGGTATCACGCACCGGATCTGCGTGATACCTGTGCCACGGACCCGACCTACGGGATACTGCTGCGCGAAGCCCTGGACTACATGATCGCGCGACGCCCGACGCCGGAGGAATGGTTCGACCCGACCGGAATCAGGTTCGCCGATGAGCGGGAACTAGGAGAGTACCTGCGAGCCTTCCTCGACTACCTGGTCGGAACTCGCCCGGAACCGATCTACCTCCCGCCGGTGAGCGGTTTTCACACGACGGGCAACCACGATTTCCCGACGACGAGTGAAACCTCCTGGAGGCCGTCCACGCCAGAGCACGGATAACCGGCATCCGCCCGGGCATGGTGTTCGTACCCTTTCACTACGGCTACAGGGATCTACCGCACGCCACCGGTCTCCGTGCCGCCAACGAACTGACCCGCACCGAAGTCGACCCCGCGTCCAAACAACCGCTGTTCAACAGCAGCCGCCCGGATATGCCGAGTAGAGCCGGGTTGACATCGGCCACGGAACAGCCGAACCACTGCCCACAGTTCCGCCGGCCGCCCGGCTGAGCGGCTGTCGGTGGAGGGGCCGGCCAGGGAAAGAGGGATATCACCAGGGTTGATGTGGACGGGCATCAACTCACCGGAGACCGGGCAGCCACCCCGGATACTCTCAGCACACCGGACACTTCATACAAGTGCTCCGGAAGCCCAGCCTGCGGCTCGGAGGTGGGATCGCGGGCGACGGTACCCGCAGCTATGTCGTCGCCAACAACTATGGCTCGCCCAGCAACATGGGCGGCGAAACGAGCAGTGGCACACTCAGCGTCACCGGGAGAACGTAGGGCGCCCGAGCAGATACCGCAACAGCGGCTCCGGCAATGGTGAGATCAAGTAGTCAATTGCCGCGACCTCACCAGCAGGAGACCGGCTGGATGCAGTGCACTGCGAGATGAGCTGGTACTCAAGACTGTCTCAGCTGAACCCGACTTGAACCCCACACTCCTGACCTGCGCATCTGGTTCGAGCAATTGATGTCAACACCAGATAACAGCAGGTAGAAAGAGGGAAGATATGTGCCCGTAGGGGGAATCGACCACTACGCCGCCCGCGCTCACCAGGCAACACGTCCTATAAATGGAATAGCGGACAGGTACACATAGAAACCGCAGATTAGGAAGTCCCCTCCACGCGTTCCGGCACTGGCACGCAACTGGTCGGCGAAGGGGTCGGTGTTGACCCAGTTGATATTCTCGCCGTGTGTTGGCCGCCCGGCGCTGGGCGCGATGAGGAACGGTCGCGCGCGCAGGACAATTCGGCTGCCGCCGTATCGGCGCCGGCCTTTACGCTGGGCGCCGATACTTCCGGAGGGGGAGCCGACCCGAACCCTACGCTCGTACATCGAACGGCACCGAGGTTGCCGTGAACACCGGTCGCGGCAGCGGCCGGTGCGCGCCCGACCAAAGACAACCGCTGCCGTCCGTGCGCAAGCACCTACTTTCGAAGAAGGCTCCTTGCCCGTCGGCAGCGATTCAGGGTGGGAAACCCGCCCCGCTCCCGAGCAGCAGGGTCATGGTGGCTGCCTCGCGGATCTGGTCGGTGAACATCGCGCGAGCCAGCCGGTTGACCGGGCCATCGGACAGTGCCTCAACAGCGGCCTTGGCCATCACCGCTCCGCCACCGTGGTGGCGACGCATCAATGTGAGGAATAGGTAACCGGCTCGCCCATCGCGGGCGGCGGCGAGTTCGTCGAGTTGGGCGGTGGTGGCCATACCCGGCATGCCCGCCGGAGTGGCCCGTTCCGGAGCGGGGTGATGGTCGTGCCTGGCGGCGGCCGACATCCACGCCATCGGGTGAGGGTTGGTGGGTAGCGCACCGGCCAGGGTGAGCCAGCCCGTCATGGTGCCGATTTCGGTGCGCTGGGCATCCGTCCGCTACCTCGCAACCATCCACATCGCCGCGATCAACCAATGGCTCCGCCACCCATGAGCAGTGGGCGGGCCGTCGGCCCGCCCACTGCTCACCACTTCGACACACGCCCTAGATAGGCCGATCTGGCGAATCCAGCACTTGGAGTAAGCATCTAAGAAACGAAACGCCTTACGATGCGAGCTATTCCGTTCGATCCATGCAACTGAAAGGGGATCAGCTCGGCTCCCTGGAGTGTGGTTGCTGGATCCATTGCTGGTAAGTCTCGTGGCGGAACTGGTAGGCGGTGCCGTTCACACGGAGCAGGCCGCTGCGGCGAGCCCAGTCTAGAAATACGGCGGGATGGCTGGGCATCGCCTTCGTGAATCGGAAAACGAGTGTGGCGAGGTAGAACCGCCCGGCCGCGAGCCCGACCGCGACTCCGAGCATGACCCCCGCCAGGATCCCAAGCATAATCCCGAACCGGAGCCCGTCCACGACCCCGTTCAGGAGTTCGTCCAGCCCGGCCACGAGACCTCCCGCCATCACGGAAACGCCCCCGTTCAGGAGCCCGAACACGAGACCTCCCGCCATCACGGAGACGAGACAGCTCGCGATAGTGGCAACTGCCGCAGCTTGGGTGTTGTTGCGAATGATCCGGCGTTCATCGATCACAAGCGCTAGCTCCTCGTTCGCATCAACCTGAAGTCCGACCACGACCCCGACCACGACTCCGGCCAGGATCCCGAACGTGATCCCGAACGTGACCCCGAACGCCAGGGGCCCGAACATCTCGAACGCCCCACCATAGACAATGACCCCGGACCTCTCGAACCCCCCGCCAGAGAAACTGACCCCGGATACCCCGACCACGACCCTGAACACGCCCCCGAACACCATCCCGAACACGACCCCGGCCAGGGACCCTGCCTTGAGCCCGCGTCTCCACCGGGAGGGGCCAGGCACACTCCATGCCATCCGCCGAGGGCGGGGTAACTTGATGAGCCCGAGCACGACCCCGAGCACGACCCCAAGCACGACCCCGAACACCACCCCGAACATGTCCCTAACCTTGATCCCGAACACGTCGCCGCCCCCGACCAAAGCCCCGAACACGTCCCCGGCCAAGGACCCGACGTACATGTCCTTGGCCAAGGACCTGAACACGTCCCCGGCCAAAGCCCCGAACACGTCCCCGAACGTGACTCCGAACACGCCCCCAGTCAGGGACCCGAACACGAGCACGGCCAGGGACCCGAACACGAGCCCGTGCAGGATGCGGATGTGGTTGGTTCCGGCGATCTCCCATATCTCGTCGAGTCGTATCGCGGTGCCGTTGCGTCCCTCGTCGCGGCGTCGTTGCAGACAGCGGGCCAGTGAGCCCAACCATTTCTCTACGCTGGCGTCGGTGTAGTCACGATATGTCTTTTTGCCTTCGTCGATGGCGGCGACAGCGGCGGGGATCTGAGCAGTAAACAGCAGGTCGCGGACAGCTGTTTCGGTGGTGCAGGCGATCAGTCGTTCTGCGATGCGAGGGGTGTGGTGCTGCTGGTGCAGGGTGGCGGAAGTGAGTCCGAGCATCCACGGGTTGCGCACGCAAGTGGCCAATGCCCCGTCAGGGTGGGCAGTGATGTGGGTGATGACCTGTGTCCAGCCAAGATGGCCGGATTCGGTCTCGTCCTGCTGTGCGGCGAGGTATTCGCTGATCGTGTTGGTGGCCAGTGGTTGCAGGATGAGGGTGGTGCCGCCGTGCAGGCCGTTGTCGTCGCGCGGCCGAGTGAGTTCCTCGAATTGGGTGGTGCGGCACATAACGATGACCGGACGGCCACGCCACGGGGCTCGGTTGAGCCGTTCCAGCAGCGCGCGGGCTCGGGACCCTGCACTGTCGGTGTCCATTTCGTCGAGGCCGTCGATCACGGGCAGGATCAGTCCGCGGTCCACCATCTCCCTAGCCACGTTGGGACGTAAGCGGTAGTCGTAGCCGAGCCGGAGGATCAACCAGCGAGTGAAGTCCTGCTGTCCGTCCCATCCCGCGGCGTTGATCCGCACCGGGACCGGTACGTTCGCGCGGGGCGAGTCATCCCGCTCCCACCGGGTTTTCAGCAAACCCAGCACCAGGTACGTCGCGGCCACCGTCTTCCCGCTGCCCGGGGCACCGAGCACGATCAATCGACGCCGGTGGGGTTCGCGGTGCCCCAGCAGTTCGAAGTAGGTGGCGATGTCCGCCACCTCGACCGGGCCGGCATCCCCGGCCTGCCGGGCCGTGGTGGTGAACTCGACCCGCATGAGCTCGTGGTCAATCGCCCGCAATTCTCGTTGCAAACGGTCCTCGCCCCGCTGCACCGCGGCACTCAACTCATCGGACAAGACCGCGATCGAAGCCCGGTCCGATACCGGCCGCCACCACCTATACAGCACCATCAACGGTTTGACCAGTGCCCCCAGCAGCTTGAAGACGCTGCCACCCATATCTCCCACACGGAACAGACTGCCACTAAACAGATTCCGGCATCCAGTGATCGAAAACAAGACGGAGACCTGAACCACCCCGGGTTCGATGCGCACCGGGTTATCTGTCTCCAGCCGTTTGCTGGGGCCGACGGGGGGCGACCGGCTCCCCGGAAGTTGGCTGGATGCGGACTCGGCGTGATGTGCTGTTTCAGGTTCTCCCGGTCACGGACGAGACTCGTCGGTGCCGTCACGGATGATGTCGGTTATTACTTTGGCGGATCGGGACAGACATGCCTCGATCGCGGAGATGATTGCGGGGTCGGTGTCCGAGGGCAGCCGGGCGTGGATACCGGCGGACGTCTCGGCGACGTCGTCGTCGGTGACCAGATACTCGGGTGTACGTAGCTTGAATAGTTTCCAGACCTCAGGCTCGTACACGGCCATGAGCTCGTCGAGCAGTTCCGGTTCGCACAATTCACGGAGTCGGGTAGCCAGCCGGTCCAGCTCGGGATCGGGGATCCCAAGCTCGTTGTCGAGCAGCAGCAGCTCGAAGGCCTGCGCCTCGTCCACGACTCCCATTGTCCCCTGCATGGCAAGGGCAAGCGCGATTGTGGTTGTTGAGGTGGCCAGCGGAAATTAGCGCCGCGAACTCGACGACCCGGTGCGGGGCCAGATCATCGACCACCTCACCGAACGAGTCGGCCAGGTGGCTCTGGTCGCGAATTTCGGCACCACCTCGATCGCGAATCCCAGCACCGTTCGATGTGGTGTTCATGAATCTCGACAGCACCCCGGCCAGACGACCGTACGCAATATCAGCGACTGACCTACTGTTGTTTGCCACCTGCCGTGCGGCCGCCGAGCTGCCGGACAAGGGACCACCGACTGCGGGAGTTCATAGAGTAAACATGTTCCAGATCCGTGATGTGAGAGCGGTCCAGCGGGCGTCCCGCCCAACGCTCGCTCATGCCGATGAGCGAGCCCTCATGTGATCGATGGGGACATTCGGTAGCATCGCAACGCCACTAGAAGAGGAAGATCAGGAACCCGAAGCAGGCCACTCCTACGCACAGGAGCGCCAGCAACAAAGTAGCGATGAACACCGAGCAGCAGAAGAGCACCCGGACCAGCCGAGCCTTGCGATGCGCTGCTGGTCGAACCCCATCCTTTTCGCCGGGGGCAACCTCTACTCCGACGACACCCGCCTTACTGGCCGCAATCCTCTCGAGGATCGCTTCGGTTCCGCTTCCGTGCCCGACCTGTTCACGCTCACCCACGCCGCCAGATTGCCACAGAACAGGAAACCCAGTGGCTGATGGCAGGGAACATGGACTCCGCCACTCAGCAAAGCGATAACCCGTTCTAGTGTTGCTATCGGTGAGCCCACAAGTGGCGACGTGTGTCCGTCATGATGGCAAGCGACAACCCAGCTGCGGAAGTCGGTCAGGTACCGCTGTACCGCAACCAGGATGGCGCGATGGTGTCGTGATTCGCGACCGGCCCCGAACAAGACGCTGTCGAAATTCGCGACCAGGCGGTGCCCGAATTCGCGATCAAAGCCAGATTCAGCAATTCACCCTCGCCGCGATCGCCCGGATCGCCTTGGCCCGCCCGACGATCCACCGCGCCGACGAGCCGATGACCGACCGCCAGCTGCGCGACCTGTGCGCTCTGGTGATCGAGGCCGACCAACCCGACATCCCCGACAGCGGTGTGCTGCACAATCCCGCGATGCGCCGGCTGATGGCCCGCCTGTCCTACCAGCAGGGATTCTTCCGCTACGACGAGTACGGCGACGTCATGCGCACCCTGGCGTTACTCGTCGAGCACGACCCGGCAGTCCACGGACTGCCCACCGCACAGGACTGGGAGGCGGAGCTCGGAGTTCCGCTGCCGGACTACCTCGCGATCGTGTTCGCCCTCTACGTCGGCGCGAACATGCGCCGCGGCCGATTCACCACCGCCGATCTGGCCCACCACGCCGAGGTCGGTGCCTTCGGTGGCCACGATGCGGCGACAGTGGAGAAGCTGATCGCCACCCATCTGGCCACCGACCTGCCGGCCCTGCATGAGAAGGCGCGCACCGAGGACGCGGACGAGAGCGGGCCGGGCCGGCAGATGTGGTTGACCAACCCGCTGCTGGCCACCCCCATGATCAGCGACAGCGACGGCTGGCGGGCGCCGATCAGCCCGTACCTGCTGCACAAGATCACCCCGTTGGGCCTGTACTTCACCGGCTTGACCCACTTCGGTGACGACTTTCCCCGTGCGCTGGGCGATTCGTTCGAGCTGGTCGTGGGCCGCCACCTCGCCCTGCTCACCGCCTGCGGGGCCGTCGTGCATCCCGAGATCGCCTACGGCCGCAAGGGGAGCAAGAAGACCGTCGACTACCTGATTGTATTTCCCGAACTCGTGCTGCTCGTCGAATCCAAGAGCATGCGATCGACCGCCGAGGCACGCCTCGGCGACGAGGACGGCCTGGCCCTGCTCACCACGCGGGTGCAGAAGGCACGCAATCAGATCGACACCACCGCCGACCTCATCGCAGACCGGATCCCCGAACTGGAGGCCATCCCGGCGGATCGGCCGATCCGCGGTCTGGTCGTCACCCTCGAGCCAATCCCTCTTGTCGATACCTACCTATTCACCGACCTGATCGGACCGAACACCGTGCAGAGCGCGACGGTGTGCGCCCACGACTTCGAAGCGATTCTGCCCACCCTGGCCAAGACGCCGGACGCCGGTCAGCGCCTCCTCGACGCGCTGACCTTCCGCGACCCGACACCACCGGCGCTGGCCCGCGCGGTGGACGAAATCGAGGGCCGCGAGGAGAACCCCCTCACCACTGACCTGTGGGACCGATGGAAGGAAATTCTGCCCCGACCGTCGTAACGACAACCCACACGAATGGGATTCGCCTGCCAGGAAGACGCGCCTCGATGACGAGACGATATGTGTATTCCATTGGAATTTCCGACGCGGGCCCCGCTTTCCGTGCCACCGCAGTGGATGGGCTGCTGTGGGCCGACGCCGGCTGGTCCGGCGCTGGCCCGCACCCACGTCCGTCGGCGGGGTAAGGCCCGCAGCCGCACGCCATATCGCCAACAGGACCCACGCTTTCGGTCACTGCGCCCGCGTACCGTGAGCGGTTGGCGGCGCACCTGGTGCCGGTCGATCCAGCAATGGTGAGCGTGGGGAGTGGTTATGGGGTACGGGGTCATGGCGTATGCGGTAGATATCGAGGTGTTGCGGGCCCCGTCCGCGTTCATGGCCGAACCACGCGACTACCTCGACCAGATGGTGAATATGAGCATGTCGATGGACAGACCCGACGGCTTCGCCGAGGCGCTGGAAGAGCTGTTCTTTTCTCGGCCGCGCACCGGCACGGACGGATCGGTCTACGGCTACGCCCTGGAATCGCTGTGCGAGCGGGCAGGCACCGCTCTGCCGAATGCCTACTGGTATCCGGTCGGCGAGTCATGGTTCCGAACCGTGCACGACGCCCTCGGCGAGATCGGTGTGCAGTTCGACCCTGGCGATCTCGTCTACTCGGGCTCTCCCGTTGTGCTGCCGGAGATCGTCGACTTTCCCGGGATCGGTCACCTCGCACACGCAGAGCTGACCCCGGTCGCGCAGGCGCTGGCATCCGCTGACCTGTCCGCCATCGCCGACGATCGGGTCACGCAATCTATTGCTGAAATGCGGGATTGGGTCCGATTCTGCGCAGACCATGGCTACGACCTCGTGAGCTTCTACCACTGAATGCGCCGTCGCGGCAGTGTAGGACCGCGCCCGCTTCGGCACCGAATACCATGGAGGCTGTGCAGCGCGCGGGGGCCGGTGATGCACCGTGAATCGCTTCCGCTACTGATCCTCGGGGCTGAACCAGGCAACCGGCGGGCGGACTCGGACGGCCGGGTCGCCACGCCGAGCGAGTGGTTCGGTGACCGACGGAACATCGGCCCTTCGCTCCTCCTCGGAGCGAAGGAATTTCATCGGTACGCTCGGTGGCATGGGCGGGGACCTGCTACTTCTGATCGCCACCGTCGGCCCGTTGGTGCTTTTCGGGTGGGCGGCTATTCGGGCGAAGCACCACGGCCTCGGGGGAGCGTTTGCCGGGCCGTTCCAGGAGATGTTCGATCCCGGCGCGGCGCGAGCACAGATCGTCGTCGAGGAGAGAGCGGAACTGCCGGATCCTGCGGATGCCGGCGAGCGGAGATGACCGCGCGCCCGCCGCGCGGACCGGCGCCGGAAGGTTCAGCAGCCCGCCAGGACTTCCGTGAGCGCGACCTTCTCCGCCGGTTGTACGGTGAGGTGCCAGGTCGATTTCACCGCGATCCACATCCGCGCATATGTGCATCGGTAGGTGGTGTTCGGCCGGAGCCACGCGGCCGGATCCTGGTCGCCCTTGGATCGATTGGACCGCGCGGTCACCGCGATCAGCTGAGGGCCGCCGAGATCGTTGGCGAACTTCTCGCGCGCCTCTGTGCTCCACTCCCGGGCGCCGGACCGCCACGCTTCGGCGAGCGGGACCACGTGTTGTCTGTACCTGACTGAGTGTGTCGTTGACCTCTGCGAAGAACCCACTGGATCGTCGTCCTCAGCAGTACGCGCGCTGGCCCGAAGACTCGATGACGAACGGCGCGAGCACCGCAAACAAACCGCCGAGCTGCGCAAAGCACTCGAAGCCGCGCACGGAGAAAACTTGGAACTCCGGCGCCGCTTGGCCCGCTACGAACCGGGCTGAGTCAGCTCCGTCGGCCACCGGGGGAACCAATCCGCCGGTGGCCGATTTCACGCGAGAGCACAGCAATTCAGATGAGGTTCAGTGCGTCCGCGACCGTGGTGAGGTAGTCGATGTGAGCATCGACGGAGTCGAGCCCGAAGCCCATGGTCGCTACGGCGGCGTGGGTGCCGCCTGCTGCGCTCCAGGTGGCGATCTCGGTGGCGACGGTTTCGCTGCCGTGGCTGAGGGCGACGTATTCCGCGCCGAAGTCTTCGGTGCTCCGGCCGGCTGTTCGGAGGCGTTCACGTAATTGGTTCCAGGAGTCGACCGCGGTGTCGATGCCGGTGGCGCCGAAGAAGACGAATCCGTCTGCGAGGCGGGCGGCGCGGTCGAGTGCTTTGTCGGAGGCTCCGCCGAGCCAGATCGGGATCGGACGCACGGGTTTGGGAATTAGGGCCGCTCGGTCGACACGGTCGAAGCGGCCGGAGAAGTCGACGACAGGTTCGGTGAACAGGCGACGTAGCAGGTCGATCTGCTCTTCCTGCCGGGTTCCGCGGGTGCGGAAGTCCTGGCCGAGGGCTTCGTATTCGACAGGGCTCCAGCCGACACCGACTCCGAGTCGTAGTCGGCCGCCGGAGAGCAGGTCGACGTCGGCGGCTTGCCGCGCGACGAGGGCGGTTTGGCGTTGCGGCAGGATCAGCACGCCGGTGGCGAATCCGATCCGTTCGGTGATGCCGGCGAGGTGGGCGAACAGGACGAACGGGTCATGGAACGGATCGTGTTCGGTGTAGGGGCCGGTCAGTGGCGGCGTTCGGTCGGCGTGTACGGCGCCCAGGACGTGATCGTAGGCGAGGAGGTAGTCGAAACCGAGGTCCTCGACCGCCTTGCCGAATCGCCGCACGGCGGAGGGGTCTCCGCCGAGTTCGGTCTGGGGGTAGACCGCACCGATCCGGATCCGGTCGGTCGCCGCGCCGGTCGGGGACTCGCTGCTGCCTGCGGACATATAGGTTCTCCATTCATCGGTCGCTGGACTACCGCGAGCGTTCAGTGCTCGGCGGGGCGAGAGGTCTGCGGATCGAGTTGATCTTGGGTGGCGGCCCAGCTGGCGAGCAGTGCGAGACCGTCGTGGGAGGCGCTGGCGGGTTCGGGGGTGTAGGCGGTCAGGGTCAGTCCGGTGTCGGCGGACAATGCCATGACCTCGAAGGCGAAAGTGAGTTCACCGACGACAGGGTGGTGGAAGGTTTTGGTGCCCGCGCGGTGCAGGCGCACGTTGTGGGCGGCCCACCGGTTGCGGAAGATATCGCTGCGGGTCGACAGTTCCCCGATCAGGTCGGACAGGTCGCGGTCGAAGGGGTTGCGGCCGGCTTCGGTGCGCAGCATCGCCACGGTGGTGTTGGCTGCCTCGTCCCAGTTCGGGTAGATCGTTCGGGCCTGCGGGTCCAGGAAACAGAACCGGGCGAGGTTCACCGGCCGTGCCGGGTCGGCGAACACCGGCAGGTACAGGGCCCGGCCCAGCCGGTTGGCCTCCAGCAGGTCCAGGCGCTCGTTCATCACGATCGCCGGAACCTCTGTCATGCCGTCCAGGATCCGGCGCACGCTGGCTCGAACCTCTCGCGCGGCGGGGCGGCGCCCGCGGGTGCGGGAGGTGGTGTTGGCGGTGCGGGCCAGGTCACGCAGGTGGGCGTGTTCGGCCTCGTCCAGGCGCAGAGCTACGGCGATGGCGTCGAGCACGCTGTCGGACACTCCGGTGAGGTTTCCGCGTTCCAGACGCGCGTAGTAGTCGGTGCTCACCCCGGCGAGCATCGCCACTTCCTCGCGTCGCAAGCCGGGGACGCGGCGTCGCCCGTAGGTAGCCATACCCGCTTGCTGGGGTGTGATCCTGGCTCGCCGGGTGGCCAGGAACTCACGGATCTCGTTGCTGCTGTCCACGTCAGTCAGGCTACGGTCCCGCGCCGGCAGTAGGGGTGGTCTGTCATTACCTGGGTAACCAGGCACTGCCTCGCCGTCCGCTGGAGGGGTTTGCTCGAGTGCAGGCCCGGACGCGGTGCAGATGCCGTGATCGCCAGGGATCGGGCCTCGGATTCGAGGAGACCCATGACGGAGGGCACAGCGTTTCGAGGGATCGGGCGGCGCGCGTTCGCGACACGAACCGCGCTGCTGGGGGCGGCGCTGGTTGTGGGCCCGATGGTGACAGCCGCGTGCGCGGATCAGCCGAAACAGCACCACGGAAGGGGCACCGATATGCAGACTCGAAGTCTGGGCGATTTGACCGTCTCGCAGGTGGGGGCGGGCGCGATGAGTATCAGCGCCAACTATGGCCCGCCTGCGGACCGGAATCAGGGCATCGCCACTTTGCGCGCCGCACACGACCGGGGTGTCACCTTCTTCGACACCGCTGAAGTGTATGGCCCCTACACCAGCGAAGAGCTGGTAGGAGAAGCGCTGGCACCCGTCCGGGACCAGGTGCGCATCGCCAGCAAGTTCGGCTTCGATGTCGAGGGCACCGGCGCACCGTTGAGCCGGCCCGAGCACATCAAAACTGTTGTCGAGGGCTCCCTGCGTCGGCTGCGCACCGACCGGATCGACCTGTACTACCAGCACCGGGTCGACCCGAATGTCCCCATCGAGGACGTGGCAGGGACAGTGAAAGACCTGATCAGCGAAGGCAAGGTGCTGCACTTCGGACTCTCGGAGGCCGGCGCGCGAACCATCCGCCGCGCCCACGCGGTGCAACCGGTGACCGCGGTGCAAAGCGAGTACTCCCTGTGGACGCGTGACCCCGAACGAAACGGCGTTCTCGACACCTGCGAGGAACTCGGGATCGGTTTCGTCCCGTGGGGGCCACTGGGTGAAGGCTTCCTGACCGGCACGATCGGCACCGGCACCCGATTCGACCCGGACACCGACCTACGGTCCCGCTTCCCCCGCTTCGCCCCCAACGCCCTCGCCGCCAATATGCCGATCCTGACCACGGTGAAACGACTGGCCGAAAAGAAGAACGTCACCCCCGCCCAGTTCGCGCTGGCATGGCTCCTGGCGCGCAAGCCGTGGATCGTACCGATCCCGCATCTGCCGCTGGGCGGGCGACTGGAGAATGAGACGCAATGCGGTTCCGGGCATCCCATAATGCCGATGAGCGGTTGTGCGGCGGCCGTGGAAGTGATCGTTCGTCAAGTAACTGGGTTATTGCATCATCTGGATGTGCGGGTGCTCATGTGATGTCGGGCAGATTCGGATGATCTGGTTGTTGACGTCGGAGACACAGATCTGGGTCGGCATGCTCGGGCCGCCTTGTACAGACCCCCATGAGCTGTTGGCGGCCTGGTCCTCGAAGGGGATCCAGTGGTGGATGTCGAATTGCCACTCGTCGCTGGCGATCGTCAGCAGCGGCTCGGTCGGGGTGCCGCAGGTGGGGCAGGGGGTCGGATACGGGTCTTGCATATTCCAGTCGATCCAGCCGCCGATCTTCCAGCCAGGCGCAAGATTTAGGAAGTTGTACGGCTGATCGTCGTCACCGAGACCACCGAACTCGACGCCGGGAATCTGGTCCATGGTCCACCGGTCCACTCGTCGCCGAAGCTCCCCCTCGAGCTCCCCCGAGTTCGGGTATTCGATCACCTGTTCCGGATCGATCATGCACGGTTCGGGCACCAGGTCCTCCTGACACTCCGCCGATTCCGGAGGATCCACCAGGACGTCGGATATTGCCGCCGCCGACCGCCAGAAAAGCGCGGTCTTGGGCAGGCAGTCGCCGTGCTCGTTGGGGCACCACAACACTTGCAGCAGATCAGCTCCCTCGGGCGGATTCAGACCAGGCACGTCACGGGCGTACAGTTGCGCGACTGGCAGCATCGCGATCGGACCGCCGGACGCCGGACGGTTCTCCATCCGGAGAAGGATGTTCCACTCCTCTGTGGTGTAGTCCCTGTGCTCGCCGTCCTTCGCTTCGCGCATCCGCCGCTTCAGCCTGACGTCTGCCACAGAGACTCTCGGTACCCATACTGCTTCGTGGTCCACGGCACTGCAGTGCGGCCAAGGCTCGTCTGCCGGCCACAACAGTGGCCCCCCGATCGAACTGTCGCGCACCGATGGCGTTCCCGGACGCGGATGCAGGCGAGTCGCGGTGCGGGCCAGTGGTGCCAACTCGGGAAAGACGGTCACGAGATCAACCGGACGTGGCGGAGTAGTACGAGTCACACAACAACCTCTCGACCTACCCGGAGGTATTCGATTTCGATGACGATGGGACCGGCGCGGTCCCATCCCGAGACTAGGCCGCGTTTCATAAGCCCGATGGTGTGGGATGGAACCCGTTGTCCGGGTTGAGAAGTTGGTGATGTGGCGAGGTCTCCGGTAGTTGGTTGAACGACCAAGCACAACCGGAAACCAACCGGAGACCTCGTGAACAGCGTAACGGCAACGTGCCGTGCGGATCTGACTGATGCTCAGTGGGCGAAACTGAAACCGCTACTACCTGCTGGTATGAAGCCGGGTCGGCCACCGCGGTGGTCGAAACGCCGGTTGATCGACGGGATCCGGTGGCGGATCCGGACCGGCAGCCCGTGGCGTGATATTCCGACAACGTATGGGCCGTGGCAGACGGTGTACGGGTTGTTCCGCCGCTGGCAGCGTGACGGCACGTGGGAATCGATACTGACCGCGCTGCAAGCCCACGCCGACGCGGGCGGCGAGATCGAGTGGACGGTGAGCGTGGACTCCACGATCGCCCGTGCGCACCAGCATGCGGCGGGTGCCCGCCGCGACTTCGACGGTCAGGTCGAACCGGCGGGTGGTTTCGACGACGAACCCGCTGACCACGGTCTGGGACGGTCGCGGGGTGGGTTCACCACGAAGCTGCATCTGGCCGCCGACCAGGGCCAGCGGCCGTTGGCTCTGGTGATCACACCTGGTCAGTGGGCCGATTGCCCGCAGTTCACGACGGTGCTCGGCGAAATACGGGTGCCGCGACTCGGGGTCGGTGGCACCCGGTCGCGACCGGATCGGGTCCTGGCCGACAAAGCCTATTCCTCGGCGGCCAACCGTGCTTACCTGCGGCAACGCGGGATCAAGGCAACCATCCCGATCAAGGCGGACCAGGCAGCGCATCGCGTGGCCAAAGGAAACGCTGGCGGCCGGCCGCCAGCGTTCGACCCGAACCTCTACAAACTGCGCCACGCCGTGGAATGCACGATCAGCCGCCTCAAACAGCACCGCGCAGTCGCCACCCGCTATGACAAACTCGCTGTCCGCTACCTGGCCACGGTCCGCGTCGCCGCAATCAACCTGTGGTTATCCGGCCACGACTTATGAAACGCGGCCTAGACGCGGCAACACACGGAACCGACACTGAGTAAGGGCGGCTCGATAGCTACATCGGTGAACATCCGACAACGCCCGCCCCCGGCCCGCTCCCTCTATTCCCTAGACCCGGACGAGCCGACACTGTGAGGTGAGTGGGTCCATCGCTGCAACGATGGACCCACTCACCAATTACCCGGACACTCTTCGATTTTCACCCGGCACTACCGCATACCACCTGCTGTGACCTGGCCCTTCCGCAGCTCCGGAAGGTGTTTGAAGAGCGTGGATCGCGAGACACCGGGTTGCCGTAGTATCCGCCGAAAATCGGGCGGATATGACGTCCTTACTGATCGGAGCACTGCTGGAAGTCCGCTCCGACCTGCTCGGTCTCTTCTTTACGACTACAGCGGCCAGGGGAATGGGCATATCCGTTGCTTTTTCGGCGATTGCTGGGGTTCCGGTAGTAACCGCCGAAAAACCAACGGATATGGCGTAGCCGCAGCGCGACTGCCGGTGAGGTCCGGTTCGGCCTGCGGTGGAGGCGGACTGCTGGTTTGCTTGTCTCCCAGCGCTATTGGTTGGTGTGGGAGGTCGGTTTCGTGGCGACGCGGGTGTTCGCGGATGAGGAGTTGGCGCGTCTGCGGGAGTTCCCGGAGATCGGCCGTGAGGAGCTGTTCCGGTTCTTCACGCTCTCGCCGGCGGATCTGGCGTTCGTCGATCCGGGGCGCGGGCGTGGTCCGGCTGATCGGCTCGGTATCGCGATCGCGTTGTGCACGTTGCCGTGGCTGGGGTTCGTGCCCGATCGCGTGGTGAGCGCCCCGCCGGTCGCGGTGGCCAGGTTGGCCGAGCACCTGCGCCTCGACGGTAGCGAGATCCGTTCTTACGGTCGCCGAGCTCAGACCCGCACCGATCATCTGCGTCTGGTCGCGCAGTATCTAGGCTGGCGTTCGGCCGGTGCGCTCGAGGTCAAGGAACTCGACGAGTTCCTGCTGGCGCGGGCGATGGAGCACGATTCCCCGACTCTGCTGTTCCGGCTGGGGTGTGAGTATCTGATCTCGGCGCGGGTTGTCCGTCCCGGCCCGGTGAGCATGGTCGAACGCATCGCCCACGCCCGTGAGCAGGCCCAGCGCGAGACCTACGACCGCCTGGCCCACGAGTTCACCCCGGACCGCTGCGCCGAGCTGGACGCGCTGCTGGTCACCGACACCTCTCTGGGGGTTTCACGGTTGCGATGGCTGTCGACCGGTCCGGTGGAGGCCTCGGCGGCCGCGGTGCGCGCGGAGGTCGACAAGCTGGCGTTCCTGCGCGGGCTGGGCGCGGATCGCCTCGATCTGTCGGTGCTCCCGGCCGAGCGGCGGCGGTTTCTGGCCACGATGGGACGCCGGTTGACCCCGCAGGCGCTGGAACGCCGGGATCCGCAGCGGCGGTACCCGATCCTGCTGACCGTGCTGGCCCAGTCCGGTACCGACGTGCTCGACGAGGTCGTGGCGTTGTTCGATCAGGCGATCTCGGCGAAGTTCGGTGCCGCGGAGCGCCGGATGCAGCAGGAGCTGGCCGAGCGCGGCAAGACGGGGGGAGGACCGCCAAGCGCTGCTCGACGACCTGCTGGCGATCGTCACCGACCCGGCGGTGGCCGATGAGGAGATCGGCGCGCTGATCCGCGGCGATGCGATCGGGTGGGAGCGACTGCGGGCGGCGCTCGCCCAGGCCAAACCCCGGTTGCCGCGTGATCACGGGCATCTGGCCGCGCTGGACTCCTCCTACAACTACCTGCGCCAGTTCACCCCGGCGGTGCTGTCGACGGTCGGTTTCGCCGGCGGGACCGCCGCGTCCGAGTTGCTGATCGCGGTCGCGATGCTGCGCGAGCTCAACGCCACCGGGCGCCGGAAGGTCTTCGAGGAGGCCCCGACCGGGTTCGTGCCCGCGAAGTGGCGTGGCTACCTCGATGCGGCGCGCAAGTCCGGCAGCACCACCGCCTACCGGCACTACTGGGAGCTGTGCGTGCTGCTGGCGCTGCGCGACGGGCTGCGCAGCGGGGACGTGTACGTGCCGGGCTCACGCCGCTACGCCGACCCGGCCGCCTACCTGCTCACCGGCGAGCAGTGGGAACCGCATCGGGGCGAGTTCTGCCGCCTGGTCGGGCGCTCGGCCGATCCAGGCATCGCCCTGGCCGCCGTGGTCGAGGAGCTGCATACCGCGGTGGGTGAGCTGGAGGCGGTGCTCGCCGAGGGCGAGGGCCCGGTGCGGCTGGACGGTGAGTCCGGGGAGCTGGTCATCTCGTCGTTGACCGCCGAGGATGTTCCTGCCGAGGCGGTCGCGCTCAAGGCGGAGCTGACCGAGATGTTGCCGTTCGCGCCGATCGTGTCGCTGCTGATCGAGCTGGACAAACGCACCGGCTACCTGGACTGCTTCACCCACGCCGGCGGCCAGGCGACCCGGACGCCGAAGCTGAAGCGCAACCTGATCGCGGTGCTGCTCGCGCACTCGACCAACCTCGGGTTGACCCGGATGGCCGAGGCCTGCGGCATCTCCTACGACATCCTGTCCTGGACCGACGAGTGGTATGTGCGCGAGGAGACGCTACGCGCGGCCAACCTGGTGATCATCGGCTACCACCAGCGGCTCCCGCTGACCCCGGTGTTCGGCACCGGGACACTGTCGTCGAGCGATGGGCAGCGCTTCCCGACACGCGGAAAGTCCACGACCGCGCGGCCGATGAGCCGCTACTTCGCGAACGAGGGCCTGTCGACCTATACCCATGTCACCGACACCCACGCCACGTACGGCACCAAGATCATCGTCGCCACGCGCCGCGAAGCTCACTACGTGCTCGACGAGATCCTCGGCAACGCCACCGATCTGCCGATCACCGAACACGCCACCGACACCCACGGAGTCACCCTGGTCAACTTCGGCCTGTTCGACCTGCTCGGCATGCAGCTGTCCCCGCGGATCCGGGACCTGGGCCGGATCACCCTCTACCGGCCGGGCCCGCGCGGCACCGCCGAGGCCCGGTTCCCGCACGCGGGCCCGCTGCTGACCCGCAAGGCAAACCTCGATCTGATCGCCGGGCACTGGGACGACCTGCTCCGGCTGGCCGGGTCGTTGAAGTTCGGGCACGCCACCGCCTCCCTGCTGGTCGGCAAGCTCTCGGCGTCGGGGCGCCAGAACACGCTGGCCGCTGCCTTGAAGGAGTACGGGGCGCTGCGGCGCACGATCTACGCCGCGAAGTACCTGGCCGATCCGGGCTACCGGCGCAAGATCACCCGCCAGCTCAACAAGGGCGAATCCCTGCACGCGCTGCGCCGCGATCTGCTCTACGCCCACGAAGGCACGATCCGGGCCCGCCAGCTCGCCGACCAGACCGAGAAGGCGTGGTGTCTGACCTTGGCCACCAACGCCGTGATCGCCTGGACCACCGAGTACTACGGCCTCGCGGTCGCCCAGATGCGCCGGGCCGGCCACCGCATCGACGACGAGGTCCTGGCCCACATCTCCCCCGCGCACAGCGCCAACATCAACTTCTTCGGCGCGATCGAAGTCGACATCGAGGCCGAACTCGCCGCGCTCGGCCCGACGGGCTACCGGCCGCTGCGGGTGCGCGACACCCTGTTCTGACCGGTCCCGGCGTTACACCAGGGCCCGGTTCGTGTGCTCGCTGTCGAGCCATTCGGTGGTCGTCATGTCCGGGATCAGGTCCGCACAGGATCGTCCGTCCTGGGTCCAGTCGTGGTCCCAGGCTCGCGGGTAGTGCGGTCTGGCGACGTAGCCGAGGGCGTAGGGAGCGCCCTCGACGCCGATCCGCAGCTTGTCGGCGGGTGCTGCCCGCCCACTGGCGTCCGGAGTGCCAGCTGATCGCCCGCCACACCCGGCCAGTGGCGAGCCCGATATATGCAGAAGTTAGGACTTACTGCGTGCGAAAAGAATCGCTTGCTGAGCTTTCGCATCCGGGTCGAGCAGCATCTGGGCCTCGACCACGAATCCGGCATCGTGCAGCCAGGATGCCACCTGGTCCGGCTGACGGCGGTGGACATGGACCTTCATCGGGTGACCGCCGTAGCCCTCCGTCTTCAACAGCGACTCGTCGCCGACGTGAAACAGGAGTTGCAACGGTCCGCCGGGACGCAATGCTCGGTGGAAGCGCCCGAATACAGTCGGCACCTCGTCGTCTGGGATGTGGATCAACGACTGCCAGGCGAGCAGGCCGGCCACCGAAGTGACGGGCAGGTCCAGTTCCGTCATCGAGCCCACCTCGAACCGCAGGCCGGGGTGGTAGCGCCGGGCCACGTCGATCATCGCCGGGGAGAGGTCGATACCGAAGGCGTCGACACCGAGCTCATGCAGGTGGGCGGTGACTTCACCGGGGCCGCAGCCGACGTCCGCGACCGGTCCGCCGCCAACGGCCCGCACGCTGTCGGCGAACAACGCCAGAGCCGCGCGAAGGTACTGGTGTCCGGCGAGGGCGCCGCGCACTTGGTCGGCATAGCTGACCGCGACCGTGTCATAAGAGGTTCGGGTGTCGGCCAACCAGTCATCCGTGGTCATGACCGGCACGATATTCCATGATCGCGGCGGACTCTGCGCTACCCGGGAACGACGAAGGTGCCTCCACCCGGCCGGGTGGAGGCACCGGTAGGCAGGACGGCATTGCTCATTGCGCGGGCCCCGAGAGACCTTGGCCGACTCTGTCATCCGGTGGCGTGGGCATCGGTGACTGCGGCGAACGGCGGTACGCGTCTGGCCGTGACCGCTCAACGATTGCAGTGATACCCCGGATAACGGTCTGTTATCCGGGGTGACATCGGGGACGGCCTGCGGCGACCCCGTCGCGGCGCGACATGAAGCGACCCGGTTATCCGGGGCAAGCACTGACGAAGGGATCCGATGGCCGCGAAGGTGACCCGGCTACGCACCGCCCCGCCGGCGCGCACCCTGCGCATCGCCGCCGAAGCGTTCCTCGACACGATCAGCTCGGCGAACACCCGCCGCGCCTACGGCATCGCCATCGTCAAGACCGTCGACCAGCTCGACGGCCGCGGACCCGACGGACTCATCGGGCACAGCCGCGCCCTGGACGCGGTCACCGACACCGAAGTCGGCGCCGCGCTGGAAACCCTCTGGGGCGACGCCGCGGTGAACACCTGGAACGCGCGCCGCGCCGCAGTCGGCAAATGGCTGAGCTGGTGTGCCGAGCAGGGCTGGACCGCACCGCGAGTGCCGACCTCGGCCGCGCGGTCGACGCCGCCGGACTCCGACACCCCGGTCCGTTCCCGCACCGCGATCGACCGGCTCATCGGCCGCCGCGATGTCCACCTGCGGGAGAAGACGCTGTGGCGGATGCTGTACGAGACCTGCGCCCGCACCGAGGAGCTGCTCGGGCTCAACATCGAAGACCTCGACCTCGCGGGCCGCACCGCGGCGGTGAAGTCCAAGGGCGCCAAACCCCGCACCCGCCGGCGCGGCGCCGCCCACCACGAACACGTCCTCGAGAACGTGTACTGGGACGCGGGCACCGCCCGCCTGCTACCGCGGCTCATCCGCGACCGCACCCGCGGGCCGGTGTTCGTGACCCACCGCCGACCGGGGCCCGGCAAGTACCTCGCCGACCGCGACGTCTGCCCCACCACCGGCCTTGCCCGGCTCTCCTACGACCAGGCCCGCGACCTACTCGACGCCGCCACCGCCGTCGACGGCCCCGGGACCGGCTGGGACCTGCACGAACTGCGCCACTCCGGCCTGACCCACCTCGGAGAATCCGGGGCCAGCCTGCTCGAACTGATGGCCAAGTCCCGCCACCGCAAGGCCGAGAACCTGCGCCGCTACTTCAAACCGTCCCCACAGGCGATGCGCGAGCTGACCTCGATCCTGGGCCCGGGAGCCGAACGCCGCCGCTGACCAGCAGCTACGCCATATCCGTTGATTTTTCGGCGGTTACTACCGGAACCCCGAACACTACCCAGCCTGCCGAGGCGCGGCCGCGCGATCATCATCCACGACGACAGCGATGATCCGGTATGGGATCACTACAGGTTCCTTGACTGCCGCTGGCTCCGAGGGCTGGTCGACGCCGACTACCAACATCTCCGGGAAACTCGCAGTCGCTCGACGGTCCCAGTCTTCGTCTCGAAACCTTGGTTTCGAGACGCCGACCGTGCTCGGTCAGAGATTTCGGCGAACTTCGATGGGGCGAGGGGGTTTTCCGCTATCCGGGTCTATAACTCTGGGGACCGTGCGGGCAGAGAGCGCGGTCTCGGGTCGGCGAGGGAGGCCAACCTGGAGCGTGCGTGGAGGAGGAAATGTATGGGTACGTCGGACTTCGATGCTGTCCGAATCGGCAGCACATCCGATCCGGACCCCGCCGGTGCCATGTTCCCGGAGAAAGCCGGTGACGGCGTTCTCCGGGATCATGACCTCGACGTGGCCGTCTGCGAGATCGATGTGTTGAGCAGTGAACTCGCCGTCTTGGCGCCGGCCGGGGATTCGATCGACCCGGTGCTGTGGCCGTCTTGCCTGGAACGGGTGCAGGCAGATTTCGAGGTATTCGACCGGCTCGTCGATAGCGACGTCAAGGGCGAGCCGTGGGAACAGATCGTCGAGGCGCTGGACGCGTACGCGTCCGGAGTTCTGGATCCGTGGATCAGAACCGGGGTGATCTACGCCCAGACCTCACACAGACTGCTCGGCGTGCCGGACTGGCCGGCCGGGCGTGATCGGCTGGCCTGCGACCAGAACTACCGCGAAGAGATGATCGCCCACATCGTGGTCCGCGCCATGGAGAAACTGCAGAAGGGGCTGCGCGCCGGCACCGGCTGGAATCCGCGCAAAGGTCTATCGCTGGCGTCGTATTTCGTCACCGGCTGCCTGCACGAGTTCGTCTACCTGTTCAAGAAGGAACATAGATGGTGGACCACCCATCAATGCGAGCTCGACGACAGTTCCGACGAGCTCATCGGTTCGGCCGGGCTGTGGGATTCACGCCTGGGCGCCGATCCCGCCGATATCGTCATCAGCCGGATGATCGTTCTCGAACACCTGGCCGCCCTGTCCCCGGTGGACCGGACGGCGTTGTGGGCGAACCTCAGCGGCTACTCGAACGCCGAGATCGCCCACCTGCTGCAGGTGACGACGAAGGCGGTCGAACGCCGCCTGCACCGGCTTCGTCAGAAGGCCCGCCAGTCTGTGAGGAGCCTAGGATGAACGGACACGAAAGCACCGATGCCAACGCGGCAGAACTGGTCTCACACGTCCGTGCCCTGATCGAACGCACCGCCCTCGGCGCGGAAGGTCCACGCCGGCTCCGGGCGCGGGCCTCGCGTGAGCAGCTCGAAAGAATCCAGCGGTTGCGCCGGTCCGGCGCCGATACCGACCTCGGGCCGTCGGAGGCCGCGGCCCGCCGCCTCGTCGCCGAGGCGCTGGGACAGACCGGCCTGCCGCGGCGCATCCCTGATCCCGACCGCACCGTGGCCATGTACCGCCCGGTAGACCACAAGATCGGCTATCCCGATCCCGCGCTCCTCGGACCACACCGAACCGATACCGCCACCCTGGTCAAGGTCGCCAACTGGCTACGCCGCTCCAGCACCTGCTCCATCTGAGCCCGGAAGGCATCGTCGACGGGCTTTCCCCGGGGTCCGCGGTGGCACGCGCGTTACGAAAGTGGGGTGACAATCGCCGACAGCGCTGTGACCTGCACTCCCCGTCGATTTCCGGCTTCTGTTTGCGGCGTGCTGCATTGAGCACGCGGGGCAGATCTATGCCCCGAAGCCTCAGTCGAATCGACTGAGGCTTTTGTCGTTTCACCCCATATCGACTCCAAGCCCTCGGCACCTGCCGGGGGCTTTTTTGTGTCCGTAGGTGTCGTTGTCCAGTCATGTCCCGGTCACGGTCTCGTCGCTGTTGGCGGCGGGACTGTGGCCCCTGCTGATCCTCGTGCTCGCCGTCGTCGGCGTGACAGCTGTTGCCCTGCTGCGCGCGGAGAAGCAGGATGTACCTGCGGTATTCGCTTCGTTTGCGCGTGCTTTCGGTTTCCACAGGAACTCGGAAGACCCGGCCACCCCCGGTCCGGAGGACAACTCCCGCGCCGATGACACCGACCGACCCGCGGAGAATGAGCCCAGGTCGGCGTCGACACTGCCGAACCGACCCGCTGGCGGCTTGCCCGAATCAGCCGGTGAACGACTCGGGGCCGAAGCGGCCCCAGGCCACGAAGGCGGCCGCAGCGAGGTAGACGAAGTTCAGTGCGACGTATTTGTACTGGCCGTAGCGGGCGTGGGTGATCATCGCGCCGATCATCAACAGGATCCAGCACACGGCGGTCACCGGCACCATCACCGGTGCGATGTCGAGCACGGCGGGCAGGATCAGACCGGCCGCGGCCAGGATCTCCAGAGCCCCGAGGGTTCTGACGAATCCGGCGCTGGCGTGCTCGGTCCATCCCCCACCGGACTTTCTGCCCAGTTCGTCCAGCTTGTCCTTCGCCATGAACGCCTTGGTGGCGCCACCGAACAGGGACAGGGCCGCAAGCAGGCCGGCAACGATCCAGAGGGCGAGGTTCATGAGCGTCCTTGAGTTCGGCGGTCCGGGAGGACCGGGTGTGGCTGATGCCGGTCGTGGGCAGCCCTCTCAGCTTCCCGATGGTGTAACCGGTCGGCCATCAGACACCGCCCGACCTGGGTGTGTGACACCAGGCCAGCGTGACGTGCGCCACCGCACGCGCTGCCCTTGCGGCGGAGTCGGGCCGAACATGACCACCGGCCTTGGCGGGGCGAAGGTGTAGCGAGCGGCAGCTCGATCTAGGACTGGCACGACCCGTTCGGAAAACTGTTCCTGCAAACCCTCGCCATGGTCGCGCAGTTCGAAGCCAACCTCGGCCGCCTGCGCACCCGCGAGGGCATGGCCAAGGCCCGCGCAAAAGGCCGACTCAATGGCAAACAGCCGAAACTGCCTCTCGCAGCCCAAAAAACGATCTACTGCCGCTACCACGACCCTGACGACAATGCGAGTCTTCCCGATCTGGCCGAGGGAAACAGCGTCGGCCGCTCCACCATGGTCGTGCTGTGGCACACGTACGCGCACTCGTCGAAGGCCACGACCCTCGCTTGTGGGACGAATGACGAACCACCCACATGTTCATAAAAGGGGGTGTTTGCTGACAGAACCGACAGTGGGATCATCGCTGAACAGCGATGATCCCACTGTCCAACGTCCAGAAATGCATCATTTTATGAAGATGCTCATTCGGGTCGCACCGCCACCGGGTATGTGCGGGGTTCACCTGCGGTTGGTGAGGTGAACGGCGGTTGCCGGGTGTGAGGCTCGTGTGAGCCGGGGCGGGCCGGCCGGTCCGTGTCCGGGGGCCAGGCATGTCAACGTGAGGAGTTGCAATTGCCCGAACCTGCGAGCGACGGCATGGCCTTCCGGGAGTTTCGTGTTTCCCCCGCAAAGAACTGGGATGAGCAGCGGATCTACGGGCGAGCGCTGGAAGCAGTGATCTGGGGAATGCCCGCGGTCAGTATGGCCTTCTTCCGCCACAGCGCGTTCGAGGCCTACGGCATCGGCTACCACGACGTGATCGCGTTCTCCCACCCCGCGCTGCCCCGCCACGAACTGCTCACTTCCAACGCACAGGTCCCCTACATCTTCACCTTCTTCGACCTGCGCGACGGCCCGGTCGTAATGGACGTGCCACCGGCCGACAGACATTCCCTGCTCTACGGGCAGGTGGTCGACGCCTGGCAGGTGAGCATCGCCGATATCGGCCCGTCCGGACTGGACCGCGGCCGAGGAGGCAAATATCTGTTCGTGCCACCGGACTGGCACCAGCCACTGCCCGAGGGCTACCTCGTCGTTCTGTCGCAGAGTTATCGGCTGAACATGATGCTGCGCTCGGTCAAACGCGGCGATACCACCGACGAGCAAGCCGAGGCGTATGCGCACCGGCTCCGCATCTACCCGCTCGCGCAGGCCCACGATCCCGCAGCGACCCGGTTCGTCGACGGCTACCCCGGATCGTGGGACAGTCTGCCGCACTACGATCTCCGGTACTTCGAGCATCTCGCCGACCTGGTCTCGGTGGAACCGGTACGGGCGCGGGACAAGGTCATGATGGGGATGCTGCCGACCCTCGGCATCGAACCCGGCAAACCGTTCACCCCCGACGCCCGCACCACTGACATCCTGGAACACGCGGTCATCGATGCGCGTGCGGTCCTGGAGGATTTCTTCGAAACCCCAGGCCGGGCGATGAGCCGTACTGGCCCGGCAGCCAATGGGGTTTCCTCGCCATCGACCCCGACCGCATCCAGGGCTTCAGCTACGAAACCGACACCGCCCTCTACTACGAAGACCGCGCTGGTGGCATGTTCTACGGGGCAACCTTTCTCCCGAAAAGCCTGCAGGGCGGCGGCACCTTTTACCTGTGCTCGCTACGCGACGCCGACGGCGAACTGTTCCGCGGCGCGAACACCTACCGGCTGCGGGTCCCCGCCGACGTCCCCGCCGACGACTTCTGGGCACTGGTCGCCTACGACCTCGACAGCAAGTCCTACATCGCCAACGACCTCGACCGCAGTGGCCTGTCCAGCTTCGAACTCCCCTCGATGACCGTCAACAACGACGGCAGCGTCGACCTCTACCTCGCCGCCACCGCTCCCACCGGATCGGAATCGAACTGGATTCCCACTGCCGGCCGCGACTTCTTTCTGTTCTTCCGCTTCTACAGTCCCCAGCAATCCATCCTGGACCGCTCCTGGCACGGCCTATCCGACGTCGAACGCCTCGACTGACCGAACCCCGCACCGCTCTCCGCCCGCTGCGGACACACCGGCTGCGGTCGAACCACCGGCCTTCGGTTATCTGCCAGAGGGTGCGCTCACCGCCGACCATGCTGATCACCCCGGGCTCCCGCCCAGATGTCACGTACTCCCGCCATCTCAGCGGGTCTATCTCGCTAAAGGCTCCTCTCTGGTCAAGCCCCGGCCAGCAGAGAGGTACCAACTTGTTGAATTGGGGCCGGAGTTCGTGGTCTGCAGCCATGATCTTCGAGGCTGCGGTCGGGATCGCTCGGGAAACACCTGTCACCCTCCGGGATTGACCTTCTAACGGCATGCGTCCCGGCCGTGGCCGCCGACAGGGAGTGGCTTGAGAGAGGTCTGCACCGCCCGAAGTTGGTTTGCCCTCCTCGTTGGAACCCGTTCGTTCGTAGGTCCTCCTGGAGGTGTCATGCCGAAAACCACTCCCACCGATCAGGTCGTGATCGCTGTCGACCCGCACAAAGCATCGTGGACGGCAGTCGTTGTCGATCAACAGTGCCGGCCGCTCGGTTCATTACGTGTCGAGGTCAACCGCACCGGCTATCGGCAGCTGCGCCGATTCGCCCAAACCTGGCCCCACGCGATCTGGGCGATCGAAGGAGCTCGTGGGCTCGGAGCGCCCTTGGCGCAGAAGCTGGCCATCGACGGTATCGAAACTCTCGATGTTCCAGCCAAACTTGCCCACCGGGTCAGTGCTCTCGACCGGCCACGGCCGCAAAACCGACGCTCTGTCGGTCGGTATCGCCGCACTCAACAGCACCGGACTGCAGTCCATGCGCACCGACCCGACCGCCCAGGTGCTGCGAACGCTCACCGAATACCGCGACGACCTGATCCGCACCCGCACCCAGACCGCCAACCGACTGCACCGCCTGCTGGTCCAATTGGTGCCTGCGGGGCTGCCGAAACGGCTCACCGCCGAGGCCGCGGCCCAGCTGCTGCGGTCGGTGCGTCCTCGTGAACACTACGGCCGGGCTCTCCGCCAGGTTGCTGTCGACCTGGTCGCCGAACTTCGCCGGCTCGATCGCCGCATCGACAGCGCGACCGACTCACTCAACGCCGTCGTCACCGAATCACGCACCCAACTCACCACCATCCATGGTGTTGGCACCGTGGTGGCCGCGAAGATCCTCGCGCACACCGGCGACATCCGCCGCTTCCGATCCGCCGCCGCGTTCGCCTCCTACGCTGGTGTCGCCCCGATCGAAGTATCCTCCGGAGACGCCCGCCGCCACCGGCTCTCCCGCGCCGGCGACCGTCAGCTGAACTACGCCCTGCATGTCATCGCGATCACCCAGATCCGCCGCGATACCGTCGGGCGCGCTTATTACCAGCGCAAACGTGCCGCCGGGAAAGGCCATAAGGAAGCGCTGCGATGCCTGAAACGCCAGCTCTCCGACATCGTCTACCGAATCATGCTCCGAGATGCCGGTACCTCTCTGCTGGCCGGGGCTTGACCAGAGAGGAGCCCTTAGATCCACAGTCCCGCCGGATTGCGGGCACCGACGATTGGGCGAACGGCGCGGCACAGGATGTAGCGCAGCTCGGCTGGGCCGGGGTCCGAGCACGCCCGGTCAGTTTCCCGTCGGTTCTTCTGGGCGCGCTCGATCAGGGTGTCGCACGCCAGCATGCACCAGCGGGGAGCCCACGATCTGCTGGTCGAAGTTCCGGGCCCGCGTTGTCCGGAGGCGGGACTGCGGTCGTGGTGCTGGGCACCGACGTGCCGGGCGGCACCGTGCTCGATACGATCGGACGTCGCGACGGTCCGATGACCGGCTGTGGTGGACACATCCGGGCACGACTCTCGGCGGGCCTGCAGGCTCCGGGCAAGATTTCGGCAGCGTTCCCGCCGCTGGATACCTCTGCCATCACCGCGATGATGACAGGGCAGCGCGGTTGGTGTTGTGAGTGCTCGAGGTAGGTGGGTTCGCACGGGTTACAGAGACTTGTAGGTGGTGATGGCGAGCAGGATCAGAGTGAGGGTGCTGCCGAATCCGATGCCGGCGGCACAGATCGTGGCCGCGAGGGTAGCGCCGTCGGTGCGGGCGAGCAGACCCGCGGTGAGGGCGACGAGGGTGGCCGCCAGCACGGCTGTGGTGAGCAGCAGGGCCTTGGTTATGGTGGGCATGAGTGGGTCGTTCTCCGTTTCCGGCCAGGGTTTGTCGGTCGAGATCAGCAAGCCCGACCGTGCACGACCTCGTCCAGCGAAGCCCAGCACAATGCGCGTGGAAAACACAGGTCAAAGCGGGTTTATCGGATTCGCCGAGAGCGGCGGTTCCGTTCCGAGTCACCCGAGTCGGAGAGGGAACAGACCGTGACGGGTAGCCGGCCTGACCGCCCGAAGTACACGCGCGCGGGTTACGTCCAGGCCTTCTTCAAACTCCATGCCGAGGCGAAGAACCCCTATCCCCAGGACGTCGCGGCGTGGATCCTGGCCAAGAAGAACCGGCGGGTCTCGGCCAACACGATCACCGAATGGCTCAAACCCAACCCGGTGGTTCCCCGTGATGTCGAGAAGTTCGTATTGGTGCTGGAATGCCTGCACGTGATGGCCGGCAAGCCATGGCCGCTGCCGACCGAGACGCTGCGACGGTGGCAACAGCGCCGCGCCGACGCCTACGCCGAAGCGCGCGCCACAGCGACGGAGAAACCGGGACCGGTCCAGGCGTCACCGGGCACCAGCGTGGCTGGTTCGCCGGACGAGGCCGGCCTCTTCCCGGCCGCTGTTTCACCCACGGGCGAATCCCGGGATGTCGTGGCGGTAGGCAAGATCCCTGCTGAACCTGTCCATTTCGTGGCGCGTGAGCAGTTGCGCCTACTCGCGCAGAGCGCGGCCACCTCACGGGTGTCGGTGGTGGTGACCGGGATGCGGGGTGTGGGCAAGACACAGTTGGCCGCCGCGTACGCGCGCGAGGCCATCGATTCGGGTATCGGGTTGGTGGGTTGGGTCGACGCGGAAACCGATGGTGCTCTGCTGGAGGGTTTGGCGGCCATCGCATCCCGGCTGGGGGTGGCCGATCCCGAGGGAGACTCCCAGCGCTCGGCGCATCGACTACGCGATCACCTCGTCACCCGCACCGAGCCCGGTGTGCTGGTGTTCGACAACGCCACCGACCCGGACCGGGTCGGTGAGTTCGTTCCGGTCCGCGGTGGCACCAGGATCGTGATCACCAGCACCGACCACGCCTTCACGACGCTGGGAACACTCGTCGATCTCGAGGTCTACACCCGCGCGGAGTCGATAGCGTTCCTGCGCAATGCCACCGGTCTCGACGACGACTACGGCGCCGACCGTATCGCCGGCCAACTCGGGGACCTGCCGCTGGCCCTGACCCAAGCCGCGGCCACCATCACCATCCGCCGAGTCGACTACACCCGCTATGAGACACTGCTCGACCAGCCGCTGCCCGCGGCGCTGACCCGCCTGGCCGGCTCACCGCACCCGCACCGGGTGGACAGAGCGATCCTGCTGTCACTGGAAACCACCGAAGCCGCCAGCGGCGACACCGAACTCGACACCGCGGTCCGCGACCTCCTCGAACTGATCGCGATGCTGTCCCCATCAGGGGTATGGGTGCAGATCTTGCCCGATCGGGCAGGACGTCTCCATGAGGCTCTGGCCCGCTGCGAGTGGGGGTCACTTCTGACCCGCTCGACCACCGGTGACGCCGTGCTGATGCACCGCCTCATCTCCCGGGTGCTGCGCGAACGCGCCTCCACCGAACAGACACTCACCCAATATCCGGCCGAGGAGACGGGACCCGGGCTCGGGCGGTTGGCGAACAACGCCCTGGAAGTGATCGAAGACCACTTCTTCGATACGAATCAGGCCTGGAAGTATCGCGAGACCGTCGCGCACCTGATCGATCACATCGACGCGATCTGGAACAGCCGGGCCCACACCACGAACACCCCCCTCGCCCAGAGATCGGCACAGGCCCGAATCTGGGCCGGACGCCAGTTGATCGAGGCCGCCGACACCACCCGCGCGATCTCCTACACCTACCAAAGCCTCGCCGACACGGCACTGCTCCTGGGCACCAGCCACCACGCCACCCTCGCCTGCCGCTTCAACCTCGCCATCGCCTACCACGCGGCAGGCCGCGTAGAAGAAGCTGTCTCGGTGTTCGAGCTGACGCTCTCCGACGCCGAACGGGTGCTGGGCTTCGATCACCCGGACACCCTGCTGTGCCGCAAAGACCTCGCCGAGAGTTACACCGCGACGGGCCGGATCGACAAGGCAATCCCGCTCTTCGAACAGACCATGGCCGACGCCGAACGAGCTCTGGGGCTCGACCCCCTCACCCTCGCCGTGCGCAACCAACTCGCCAACGCCTACTCGACCGCGGGCCGGCTCGAGGAGGCGATAGGTCTGCACGAGCAGACTTTCGCCGACCGCGCCCGCACCCTGGGCGCCGAGCACCCCGACACGTTGACTTCCCACAGCAACCTCGCCCTCGCCTACCAGGCAGCAGGCCGGGTGACCGAGGCCATCGCGGCGTCCGGGCAGGCTTTCACCGATCGCGCCCAGATCCTGGGCCCCGACCACCCCTCCACCTTGGCATCCCGCGGCAATCTCGCCCTCGCCCATCACGATGCGGGGAAGTCGACCGAGGCTGTGACGTTGTTCGAGCAGAACCTCACCGAATACGAGCGAGCTCTCGGCCCCGAGCACCCCGACACCCTGCGAGCACGCGGCAACCTCGCCGCGACGTACCGGGACGCGGGCCGGGTAAGCGAGGCGATCGTCTTGTTCGAGAAACTTCTCGCCGACACCGAGACAGTCCTGAGCCGCGACCATCCCGACACTTTGCGCGCACGCGGCCACCTCGCCGCGACGTACCGGGCGGCGGGCCGGATGAGCGAGGCGGTCGTGTTGTGCGAGCAGACTCTCGCCGACTACGAGCGGGCTCTCGGGCCCGATCACCTCGACACCCTGCGGGCCCGCAGCAACCTTGCTGCGACGTACCGAGCGGCGGGCCGGGTGAGCGAGGCGATCACGGTAGCCGAGCAATCCCGGATCGACCGTGAGCGGGTCCTGGGATTCGACCATCGGGAGGCATTGCGTGGCCGTGTCAACCTCGCCGTCACGTACCAGGCCGCCGGCCGTGCCGAATCCGTCCCGCTACTCGAGCAGGCCCTCACCGACGCCGACCGCATCCTCGGCAGCGACCACCCCGACACCTTGAGCCTCCGCAACGACCTCGCTGCCGCCTACAAAGTGGCGGGTCGGATACCCGAGGCGGTGACGTTGTTCGAACAGTCCCGCACCGACACCGAGCGAGCCCTGGGCCCCGACCACCCCCTCACCTTGCACGCCGCCGGCAGCCTCGCCTACGTCTACGTGATGGCGGGCCGAGTGCCCGAGGCGATCACGTTGGCCGAGCAGACCCTCACCAATTTCCAACGAATCCTCGGCCCCGATGACCCCCGGATTCCGGCCTGCCGCGGCAACCTCGCCCTCGCCTACCGAGTAGCGGGTCGGATACCCGAGGCGGTTGCCGTCTCCGAGCGGGCCTACGCCGACGCCGAGCGCATCCTCGGCGGCGACCACCCCGACACCCTGACTGTCTGTCACCACCTCGCCGACGCCTACCACTCGGCGGGCCGGGTGGGCGAGGCGATCCCCCTCTACGAAGACATCCGCGCCACTCGCGAACGAATCCTGAGCCCCGACCATCCCGACACGCTGGCCGTGCGCAACAACCTCGCCCACGCCTACCACTCGGTCGGCCGGGTTCCCGAGGCGATCGCCCTGTTCGAGCAAGTCCTCTCCGACACCGAGACGTCCCTCGGCGACCACCCCGCCACCTTGACCGTGTGCAAAAACCTCGCCGACGCCTACCACCTCGCCGGCCGCGTGGACGAGGCGACCGCCATGTCCGAGCAGGCCCTCACCAAACATGAACGGGTCCTGGGCTCAGACCATCCCGAGACCGTGACCGTCCGCAACAACCTCGGCGACACCTACCTGGCGGCGGGCCGGGTGCGCGAAGCCATCGCAACGTTCGAGCAGGCACTCACCGACGCTGAGCTCACCCTCGGACCCGACCACCCCGACACCCTGACCATCCACGACAATCTCACCCGCGCAACCCTGCAGGCCGGGTGAACAAGACCACCCATTCGGGCCGAGGCTCCATCACCCCAGCCGCCGAAGCATCCGCAGCCGAAATCACCTAATAGGCACCCGGGACGGGCATCTGCCGAATCGGCCCCGATACAGGACAGACAGCCCTTCGGTCCGCAGCCCTTGGTCATAGCGTAGATCGATTGGCCGGGAAACGGTGTGCGGTCGGCGTTGATACTGCCGATGTTGATGATGCGCCCGCCGTCGCTCATATGCGGCAGGGATTCGCGAATGGCGACGATCGCGGATCGGACGTTGATCGTCAGCATCGCGTCGATATCGGCCATCTTCATGTCGACGATCGGGGCGGAGCCTCCGAACCCCGGCCCCCGCCAAGCGGTGCCGCGCCCGCCGACCTTGGCCGACCTGCGCGACTCCGGGGTCATCGCCCACGTCGCCGAAACAGTGATCCTCCTCGATCGGCCCGATATGTATGGCTTCGATCGCGAATTCGGGCACCGTCTGGTCGCGAATTCGGGCACCGTCTCGTTCGCGGCTGGTCGCGGATCTCGACATCACTGCGCCATCCTGGTTGCGGTACAGCGGTACCGACTGACCTCCCGCAGCTGGGTTGCCGGTTGCCATCGTGACGGATCATCACGTCGCCACTCGTGGGACCACCGAAGGCAACCTTGAAACGGGTTATCCCTTTGCTGAGTGGCGGAGTCCCGTTCCCTGTGTGACCGGTAGGCGGCATTACCGGATGACCGGGTGGCGGGTAGCGCTTTAGCGTTCGGAGGGTCAGCGGGCCGAAACCCCCCGCATCCCAACGATATGGGTCGGCTCACGAGTATCCGCCGCGCCGGGCTACGTGACTGAGCTGGATATCCGCCTGCTCATCGCTGGGCTGCCCGGATTTCTTCGGTTGCCGCACGGAAGGCGGGCGCGGCGTGGGCGAAGTAGTCGAAGAGGACCGCGCGCTGTTCCGGTGTGTAGCGGTCGAGGATGTGGGCGATTCTGCGGCGCGCCGGTGCTACCAGCTCGCTGATGCCCGCGAGGGCGTCGGTCACGGGCTCGACGACGACCTTGCGGCGGTCGGTCGGGTCGCTTATCCGACGGGCGTAACCGGCCCGTTCCAGCCGGTCGATGAGGCGGGTGGTCGCGCCGGTCGTCAGGCCTGTTCGCTCTGACAACTGTCCCGAGGTCAGTGCGCCTGCCAATGCGAGCTGGCTGAGCGCGTACCACTCCGAGGCTTGCAGTCCTGCCGCTGCCGCGCCGGCCATGCCGTGCAACCCGACGGCGTCGAGATAGGCGCGGAAGACCTCCTCTTCGGCATTCTGCTGCGCAGTAGTTGCCATGATGCTCGAAGCCTCCTACTCTGATTGCTGCACACATGCAGATACTGAGTCTGTGCAGATAATTCATCTTACCCACAGGAGGAAGTCATGGCCATGACTGACCGGGACGATCAGCAGGCAGTTGTCGAGGTGATCGCCGGACTCGTAGATGCCTGGCGTCGTCACGATGCCGATGCCTACGGGGCAGCATTCACCGAGGACGCCACCTACATCACCTTCGTCGGCACTTACTACCGCGGGCGGGGCGACATCATCGAAAGCCACCGCACGCTGTTCGCCAAATACCTGAAGGGCACCCAGTTGGCCGACGAAATCCTCGACGTCCGATTCCTCGGGCCTGACACGGCCGTGGTCACCGGACGCGGCGAATCATACAAGGGAGACCGCCCCAAGAAGCTGACCAAAGTTCAGACCTACACCCTGGTCCGCGAGCCGTCCGGGCAGTGGCGCGTCGCGGCATTTCAGAACACGAAACGCAAGCCGATAATGGAGGCGATTTCGTTCAAAACCGCTCCCGGCCTGATCCCGGCAGCCCAGCGGTAGAGCGGGTTGTGCAGCAGGAGTGCGATGAACCCATAACGACGCACGATATTCCGCATGAGGGTCTGTTCGGCGGGATGCCCCAAGGCTGGTCGCGCATCACGGATCTGGAACATGTTCACTCGACGGACTACCGCAGTCGGCGGTCCATATCCGGCAGCGTGGCGGTCTCATGACGAGTACCGAAGGATAGCCGGTCGTGCGCTGAGGTTCCGTACCGGTCGTCTGGCTGGGGGTGCTGTCGAGATTCACGAACACCAAATCGAGCGGTGCTGGAATTCGCGACCGGAGTGATGCCGAGATTCGCGACCAGAACCACCCATGGTTCGGGCGATTGGCCGAGCGCAACGAACGCATCTGGCGGCAGTCCCGATATCGAACACCCTGGCAGATTGCGGTCGGCGAAGAACTCTCCGAAGCCAGGATCGGCCAGATCATCGCCGAAGGAACCGACTTCTACGACCGTCCATTCACGCCGCGCTCAAATAACGAGTAAGCGGCCGCCGTCGACCGCCGCACGGTCGACTTCTGTCGCGCGTGGCGATCGGTGATGCACCGTGAATCGCTATCGCTTATTGGTCCTCTGGGCTGGACCAGGCAACCGGCGCGGGGGCGCGGGCGGCCGCGTCCGCGGCGCCGAGTGAGTCCAGCATGTCGCGCCAGTGCGCGCGCCACGCCGCACGCTGGGGGTCGTCGGCCAATACCTGGTCGATGTGGAATCGAACGCCTCCGCCACTGCGGCCGTCGAAGCTGAAAGGGGTCAAGCCGGTCCATCGACGCGATTCTGCTGGCGGGCGGGTGAGCCCCGAACGGATCAGTTGGACGGGCTCTCATCGGCGCTCGGGGCGGGTTGTTGGAGCCATCGCCGGTAGGTCTCGTGCCGGAATTGGTAGGCAGTGCCGTTGACTCGTAGGAGCCCGTTGCGGCGAGCCCAGTCCAGGAACACGGTCGGCCGCGCCGCGAAAATGCCGGTCTTGCGGAAGATGAGCGTCGCGGTGAGGAACCGCCCGGACGCGCGGCCGATCAAAAGCCCGAACGTGGTGACAAAAATAATGGCGAACCACACGGACACGGGGATCAGGCCTGGAGCCCACCCTTCCATGATTAGGTCGCTACTGGTCTCGAGTCTGGGGATGGCTAGTAGCAACAGCGCGGCGATGGACGTGATTCCGGCAAGTGCTCCAATCATTGCTGCGGCGCGCAGATCGTTGCGGATCAAATGCCGTTCATCGACGGTGTGGCGTAGCTGGTCTTCGGCGTCGGCGGAGAACACGATCACGAGCACGAACGTCAGCGCGGCGATGATCCCGAGTACGAGTCCACTCGAGTGATGGCTGGCGACCAGTCTGACAACGATCCCGACACCGGCTCCGGCCACCAGGCCTAGAGGGAGGGCTTTACGCCACCTGGATCGTTTGGGCGCCTGCCATACCAGGCGAGTCGCTGGCACAGTTTTGAACAAACCGACCACCACACCGGCGGCCAGGCCGAACGTCAGTCCGAATGCGAGGCTGAATCCGATTCCGAGCACGAGTCCGAGGATGATCGCGGTCTGTATCAGGTGGAGAGGAGTGGGCATGGATGTGGTGTTCATTTCGGGCTCGTAACTGAGCATCAGGAGCGCAGGGCCGAGAATGATAGAGGCAGAGAGACCGGCTGTCATCGCGAGGAGGATGGCGGCCGTGGCTGCGTGCCAAACGCGGCATCGGGTGGTACCTGCGAGCTCCCAGATCTCGTCGAGCCGGATGGCGGTGCCGTCACCTCCAGTGCTGCGGCGGTGCTCGAGACAGCGGGCCAGCGTTTGCATCCAGGTGCGGACGTTGTCGCTGGTGTAGGCGCGGTACCGTTTGTGCTGTTCACGGCCGATGACCGCAGCGGGGATCTGAGCGGCGAACAACAGGTCTTCGACAGCGTCCGGGGTGGCGCAGCCGGTGAGGCGCTCTGCGGTGGTGGGGTCGTGGTGTAGGGCATTGACGGCGAGCCCGAGCATCCAGGGGGTGTGCAGTGCGGTTGCCAGCGCTGTGTCGGGTTCGGCGGTGATGCGTGTGCTGACCTCGGTCCATGTTCTGCTGGCCGTGCCGATAGCGTCTCTGTATGCGGTGAGGTATTCACCGATGCGGTCGGGCGGCAGGGGTTGCAGAGTGACCGTCGCCGCACCGTGCAGACCGTTGTCACCGCCCAGCTCGCAGAGTTTCCAGAACTCGGCGGTGCGGCATACGACGACGACCGGCGCATTACGCCAGGCTGTGGTGTTGAGCTGGTCCAGCAGAGCGCGGGCCCTCGATCCTCGGCTGTCGGGGGTGTCCATCTCGTCGAGGCCGTCGATCACCGGCAGGATCAACCCGTCTTCGACCAGCTTGCGCGCCAGCACCGGCCGTAGCTGCGGATAGTCGTAGCCCAGCCGGGTGGTCAGCCAGCCGGAGAAATCCTGCTCACCATCCCAGCCCGCGGCGTTAACCCGGACAGGCACCGGCTGTTCTGCACGCTGCGCGTCGGTAGCGGAGTTGCGTCGCGTTTCCAGCAGGCCCAGCACCAGATGGATCGCGGCGACGGTCTTGCCGCTGCCCGGCTCGCCGAGAACGACCAGACGTGGTAGCGGCTCACCGAGCAAATCGTAGTAGGCGGCGATATCGGACACATCAGCGGACTCGATGGTCTCTCCGGGCGTCGACCGCGAAACGGTGGTGAACCCGACCCGCATGAACACCCCCGGCCCTCCCCGCAGATCCTCACGCAGCCGCCTTTCGGTACTGCGCACAGTCGCGGCCAGCTCATCGGCCCAGCCGGCGACAGTCGCCCGATCGGTCGGCGGCCGCCACCACCGCCACAACGACATCGACGGTTTGATCAACGCCGCCCCCGCCCGCACGAGCCCAACTTACCAGACACACAAAATAGACTGCCACCACCGACATCTCGGCGCACCGTTACCGAAATTCTCAACTGGCAGACGGATTAGACGTTGTGGCGTGGCCCGGATCCCAGCCTGGTGTCGGTCGGTCATGCGCTCCTCACCTCCGCTGATGTGTCCGATGGTGGGTCCCTGGGCAACGATCAGGTCAGCGGTGTCTTCGGAGCCGGCCCGAGCTACGGATTGTCGATTTCGGGCGTCTGGCTCGGCTGCGCTTCGTCCAGGATCTGGGCGACCTTATCGAGCAGCTCCGGCACACCGCGTACTCGTTGCGCGTCGAACTCGACCCGGTGGCCGCTGCGGTCCTCGACGATCAGTGAGATGTCGGAATGGCGTTGGGTGAGCCGGGTCGAGATCGAGCAGGCGAGTAGCGCACCGACTCCGCCGGCGCCGAGGGCTACCGACAACACCTGTAGGACCCCCTCTTCGAGACCGCCATATTGGTCTAATCTTCCGACCCAGCGGAGTCGCCCGCGGTCAGATCCAATAAGAGCAGATGCCGTCAGCGGTTTCGGCTGACACGACACCACCACATGCGTGGATGACCCCGCGCGATCCGGCATTGTCGGCGCGACAGGTGAGCAGAGCGGGACGGATGCCGAGATCACTGGCCAGATGAAGTGTCTGGCGCAGGATCTCGGTCCCGTGCCCGCGCCTGCTATGTCGTGGAGCGACGACATAGCCGATGTGCCCACCCCACCGCGTCAGTTTCTCGGTCAGATGGTGGCGGATATCGCTGCTGCCCACCAGCACGCCACCGAGGTCGGCGACCAGGAAGGTGTAAGGCACCGTGGTCGGTGCCAAGCCGACGCCCGCGCGCGCATTGTCCTGGACGAGAAGGTACTCCGGCCACAACATACCTGGCCGGTAGTCCTTGGCGAAGACCGTGCCGTCCTCAGTGATCGCCGATCGTAGTTCGAGAAAGGCTTCTTCGTCGCGTGGTCCCGGCGGTCGCACGATCAGGTGGTCGGACATGGCCATGACAGCAAATTCCTGACCAACCCCGCCAACCAGGGCCTGGAGCTCCAACAGCCCATCATCGAGATCCCTGCCAGCCACTGGAGCCACTTCCTCCAGCTCGTGCTGGACGGCGCCACAGCTGGCGGCAAAGACCTCCCGGAGATCGAATACCGCAGCGACGGCCGGGTATCGCTACGAGTCGATCCGGTCGTGCTGATCTACACCCCGGCCGAGTGGGGTGCGTTCTGCGACGGCGTCCGGAAGGGCGAGTTCGACCGTTTCGCCGCAACGGCAGCATGATTGTGTAGGGTCTCAGAACTCGTGTCGGAATCTCAGAATGATTGTCGGTGACTTGGCAGATCCGCCACGGTTCTGAGATTCCACATCCTGTGCACGCAGTTTGGCATGCTCTGCTGGCGCGGTGATCGAAGCAACTCCGCCCTCTGCTTTGGCCGTTCGTCAGTATTGTTTCTGACGAACGGCTCGAAGCGTGGTGGTCCGACTGAACTGTCATGCCGACTATGTGGCATTGAGCGTCCCGCTGACGGCACCTCGCAGGATTGCCGGTGGACGGCTCGCACGGAATATTCCAGTACCCCACGGGGTTGACGGCCACAGTTGATCGTCAAGTTGTGGAGGTTGGGTATGCGCGCGATCCGGATCGATCGGTTCGGCGATCTTGCGGCACTAGGGATAGCAGAGGTCCCCGAGGTCGTCGCGGCAGGCGGTGAGGTCGCGATCCGTACCGTCGCCACCAGCATTAACCCGGTCGACGACAAGACACGCGAGGGTGGCATCGGCGAAGGAACGCCGCCGTTCCCGATGACGCTCGGGTGGGACATCGCCGGTATCGTCATCGACCCCGGCACGAGCGGGTTACGCCCCGGTGAGCGGGTATTCGGGATGTCGCATCAGCTGGGGACCGGCCGGGGAACGTGGGCCGATGTGGTAGTCATGCCGGTCGATGCGGTGGCGCCCGCACCGGCAACAGTCAGCCTTGTCGAAGCTGCGGCCGTGCCATTGGTCGGTTTGACGGCCCTGCAGACATTGGATTGGCTGGCGGTATCGGCCGGGGAGCGCCTGCTGGTCACAGGAGCGGGGGGCGCTGTCGGGAATGTGGCCCTGCAGGTGGCCCATGCCCGGGGTGTGCACGTCGACGCGTTGGTCTCGCGCGATGCCCACGTCGATCTCGCTGTTGCGCACGGCGCGAAGTTCGCCACCACCGACCCCGCCGCGCTGCCGCACCGCGGCTACGACAGCATCTTCGACACTTTCGGTGCCTTCGTCACCGATGCCGTGGTCGACGGCGGCCGATACGCTTCGATTGCGACGCAGGCCGGTTCGGTGCCGGATCTGTCGGAGCGCTCGGTGCGGACCACGGTCAATCAGGTGTGTGAGGATGGCGTCCGACTGCGCGAGCTGGCTGGATATATCGATGAGGGAATCCTCCGCGTCCGGGTGGATTCTACCTTCGGGATTCACGAAATCCGGCGGGCCCATGAGCGTTTTACCGCGCGGGATCGCCGCGGTAAGGTCGTCGTCACCTTCTGACACAAGGAAACCCGGCGCAGGTCACACGTCGGCTCGATGTACGACCAGCGATAGATCCAGCGAACGGAACTGTGCTCGCTCATAGCCGCCTATCGCGCGATCACCCGGCGGAGGTTGGTCAGCCAGCGGTGTGGCGCGGATCGCGGCGCGGTGTCGTGATAGCGGACGAAGCATGAGGAAATGCCACCCGAATTGAGACTAGGGCGTGTGTCGAAGTGGTGAGCAGTGGGCGGGCCGACGGCCCGCCCACTGCTCATGGGTGGCGGAGCCATTGGTTGATCGCGGCGATGTGGATGGTTGCGAGGTAGCGGACGGCGAGTTTGTCGAATCGGGTGGCGACTGCACGGTGTTGTTTGAGCTGGTTGATGCCGCGTTCGATGGTGTTGCGGTCACGGTAGATCACCGGATCGAACGCCGGTGGTCGTCCACCGGCCGAACCGCGGGCCCGGCGGTGGCCGGCTTGACCGTCGGGCACCGGGATCGTGGCTTTGATCCCGCGCCGACGCAGCCAGTTGCGGTTGCCGCGACTGGAGTACGCCTTGTCGGCCAGTACGCGATCCGGTCGTCGGCGGGCCCGGCTCCCGGATGCGGGGATCTGGATCCGGTCGAGGACCGCCGCGAAGTGCGGACTGTCGCCGGCCTGGCCGCCGGTGAGCAGCATGCTCATCACCCGGCAACGGTCCTCGCAGGTCAAATGTAGTTTTGTTGTCCATCCGCCTCGTGACCGGCCCAGGGCATGGTCACCGGGTTCGCGCTCACCGGGGCCGCTCGGTGGTTCAGCTTGATTGTCGGGGTCGCGGCGGGCCCCGGCCGCGTGCTGATGGGCTCGCATGATCGTGGAGTCGACGCTGATCTGCCATCTGATCGCACCGGCGGCCTCGGCGCAGGCTTGCAGCGTTTTCAGGATCACTGCCCAAGCTCCGGTTCGCTGCCATCGCCGGAAAAGCCCATAGATCGCCGACCAGGATCCGTAGTGGGCTGGGATATCGCGCCACGGGCAACCGACGCGGGTGCGCCATCTGATTCCGTTGATGAGTTGTCGTTTCGTCCACACGGGCGGACGGCCCGTCTTCTGGTTACGGGGCAGCAGCGGCTGCAACCGCGCCCATTGCGCATCGGTCAGATCCGCGCGCCCCGTCACCGCTACGCTGGCCATGAGGTCTCCGGTCGGTCTTCGGTTTTACTTGGTCGTTCAACCGACTTACCGGAGACCTCGCCTATTTGCCAACGCGGCCAACATGTTTCAGAAATCAGCAGGTGGGGTGGCACCGCATAGCGGTGCCACCCCACCTGTTACTTCGACACAGGCCCTAGCCGATTTGGGTACCGAACTCAGCCGACTCGGCCACCCTTGCACTCGGTCAGCATCCAGTCTCACAAGTCGGGGTAGCCGTAGTATTCGCCGAAAATCGGGCGGATATCCCGTAGCGGATCCCGGTACCAATCGCCGAAAGAACCGAATTGGCATAGCCGTAGGCGCGCGCTGACGAATCGCAGATGCGACCTGCGCTGGCGGCAGGTTGCGATGTGGAGCTGGGGGTTGACCCTGTAGTCGGGTACCGGGTTGAGAATGTGGGTATGCGTACCGGAGAGCTGGCCGCGCGGGCAGGCGTGAACACGCAAACCCTGCGGTACTACGAAGGGCGCGGCCTGCTGGAGCGGCCGCCCCGATCGGCTGCGGGCTATCGCAGTTATCCGGACGAGGCGGTCGCGGTGGTGCGGTTCGTCAAACGCGCCCAAGAACTCGGATTCAGCCTCGAGGAAATCGGTGACCTGCTGCATCTGGCCGACGGCGGTCCGGAGGACTGCGACACCGCCCGCGCCCTGGCGAAGGCGCGTATCCATCAACTGGCGCACCGGATCTCGGCTCTGCAGCGAATGCAGCAGTCACTCAGTGAGCTGGTAGACACCTGCGAGTTCCCCCGCGGGCAGCGCTCGTGCCCGATCCTTTCCGCCCTGCACCAGGAGGACACCCCGTGAAGCTGGAGATTTTGCAGGTCACCGATTGCCCGAATGCGGCCGTGCTCGAACAACGCCTGCGTCAGGCCACCGCCGGAACCGGTATCGAGGTCGATCTCGTCCATCGAGTCATCGACGACGTCGACCAGGCTGCCGAAGCCGGCATGACCGGCTCACCCACTCTGCTGGTCGAGGGCCGGGATCCGTTCGCGGTGCCCGGACAACCTGCCAGTGTTTCGTGTCGGCTCTACCGCACCAGCGGCGGTATCGAGGGCGCACCCTCGGTCGCAGCGCTCCGGCAAGCATTGGCCTCCACCACACCGGTATCCGAGGATGCCGACAAACCGGCGCCGGCGTGCTGTGCGGACCCGGCCGGGGAATCGGCCGTCGAGTCATTGACCGCGTGGCGTGGCCGCGCCCAGCCGCCGACGCGACCGAAAAGGCCCTCCACCACGCGATCCTGCGTGGCTTCGCTACCACCGGTCGAGCACCCACCACCGACGAACTCGCCACCACCCTCGGGGCGGACGCCTCGGTCGCGCAGCAGCTGGGCCGGCTCCACGAGGCCGACGTGATCCAGCTCGACAGCTCGGGGGCGATCGCCGCGGCGTACCCGTTCTCGGCCACGGCGACCGCGCATCGAGTCCACCTCGACGGTGGCGCGAGCGTCTACGCGATGTGCGCCATCGACGCGTTGGGCATCGCCGCCATGCTCGGCACCGACATCACGATCGAGACCACGGCCCCCGACACCGGGCAGCCGCTCACCATCACCATTGCTGATCAGCAGTTGACCGCGACTCCGGCGACCGTTGCCGTGTTCGTCGGCGGGCAGAACGCGCCCGGTCCTTCGGCGGATACCGCCCACGCACAGCAGCGCCCCGGCGCCGATCCAGGCCCACCAGCGACGTCCCTGCGTCTCAGCAGCCACAACGACCTCCCTCACGGGTGTCAGAGGCACCGGTGGTGGTGCCCGGTGCGGTGTCGAACGGGACAGGACAGGACGAGGATTCGCTGCAGGCCAGCAGATCCTCACATCCGGCCGCCAGCGCCGCGCGCAGGGTGTCGCGGACCTCGGTGAGCTCGGCGAGTTTGGCGTCGACCTCGGTGATCTTGGCGCTCACCCGTGCCCGCAGGTCCGCATCCGTGCGTCGGCGCGAGCCCACCCGGGTGCCTTCGAGCAGGTCGGCGACCTCTTCGAGGGTGAACCCGAGCCGCTGGGCGGCCTTGATCACCCGCAGCACCGTGACAGAATCCTGCGGGTAGACCCGGTGCCCGCCCAAGGTGCGGTCGGGCGCGGCGAGCAGTCCGCGGCGTTCGTAGTAGCGCAGGGTCTGGGCGTTGACCCCGGCGGCCGCAGCCAGCTGGCTGGTGCGTAACCCGCTCATCTGCTCGCCTCGATCGCGGCCCGGGCGCGCGCGGTGAAGGCGTCGAGCACCTCGACGTAGGCCGACGGAATCCCGACGCCCATCACGAGCCCCTCGCCGGTGGTGGTGAAGTCGAAGGTGAAAAACGAGCAGCAGCTGCTCTCGCGCCCGGCGAGCTGTCTGGCCAGGATTTCAGCGGCCGGATCCACGGTGATCTCCACTCGCGCGGACTCGGGCCGGTCGATGGTGCGCGCCCAGGTGGTGAAGAACTCGTCGAACTCGTCGACCCGAATCGGCTGCTCCACAGTGGGCAGGGTGCAGGCCGAAGGCACCCAATCGCCCTGAGCTGCTGACATCGTCATGATTCCACGGTAAGCCTGTACCCCGGTACAGGATGCAACCCCCGGGACGGGGACAAATGGTTCAGAACAAGGTGTCGCGCACCCGCAGCGGCCGATACCCGGTCGGGCCGAGCTGGGCGAGTTCGGCGTCGATGTCGACCTCGATCGCGCCGAAGAAGTTGATGTTGGCGCTGCGCGCCGGGGAGATATGGGCGATGACCTCGTCGTCGATCCGCTGCCCGGCCCGGCGCATCTGCTCCACGGCGAGCCCGTAATACTCGGTGGTCCACGCGGTCTGGGCCGTTGGCGGGCGTGCGCGGCCAGCACCGGGCGCACCGCATCTTCTCTCATCCCAGGACGTAATCCGCCTCAACTATCAGTCGACCAGAGCAGATCCCCAGGTCACCCGCGTTCCCATCTTCGACGTGCCCCGCCGGGGACACAAACTGCGACAGCTACCCGGACGCAGGTGCCGGAGAATTATTCGCAGCCGATACGCCGAGATCAGCGGCAAGACCGGGCGCACTTCCGCTGACCACGGCATAGGTTTCATCCTCGGCTGGTGTCAGTCTGCCACCGGTGCCAGCGGGTGAGGTTCGCCGGTGAGATGTGCGACGGCGAGGGCGACTTCGGTGATAGTGGCGGTGGTGTAGATGCCGGTGACTCCCCCACCTGCCTGGCTGTGGCGGGCGAATTCCCGGGCCACGGCGGTGCCGTAGTGGCGCTCGACCCAGGTAATTGTGGTACGACGCAGCCAGTGGATCGAGATCCCGTGGGTGAACACCCACGGGAGGTGTCTACCGAGGCGTTCGAACAAGTGGTTGTAGCGGCGGCGCGTGATCGGGTTGCCGTTCCGCGCGCGCAGCAGCGGGCCGGACGCGGGCGCACCACGTTGTTCGGCGTGGCGGCACAGGGCTTGTATGAGGGTCGGTGAGATCGGCTGCCACAGCTGGGTTCCGCCTTTCTCCCGCAGGAGGATTACCGATTGCACCGGGTCGAGATCCTGGGGCCGCAGGGCCAATGCCCCGGCGCGGCGGCAGGCGGTTTCGGTGTGTAGGCGCAGGATCAGGCTGTCCAGTTCGGGGTCGTTGCCGGTGGTGGCAGCGACTTCGACGAGCTGCGCCAGGACGTCGGTCGGCAGGGCGCGGCGGTTGGAGCGGGTGCGTTTGGGTTTGGTCAGGCGGGCGGCCGGGTTGTCGCGGGGGTCGATGAGTCGGCTGTCTTCGGCCTGCCTGTACAGCTTGCGCAGCGCGTCGATGACGTGGCGTACGACTTCATTGCCGCCGCGATCGGAACGCCGGATCACCCGACCGGCCCGGATCTGTTCACACAGCACCTGCAGATCCGCGGTGGTGGGTTCGTCGAGTCGCCGCTCACCCCAGCCGGGTTGAATCAGGATCTTGTTCCAGTACGTGCAGTAGTGCTCACGGGTACGGCCCGCGGGCATCCGGTCGATCGCGACCGGGATGAACTCGGCGAAGGTCGGTGTGAGACGGGTAGTCTCGGCCGGCGATCCGGCACCGATATCGGCGACGGTGAGACCGAAGCGTTCCATCATCATCTGGACCGCGGCGATATCGGCCTGGGTACCAGTAGTCATTCGGGTGCTCCTTCGGCAAAGCGACGAGCGAGGATGTCGTCGAGAACCGCGGCGGGATACACGACCAGCAGTGTCTGGTCGGGGTCGGCAGCGAGCAGCACACGGTCATGGATCCGGATGCCCGCGGAATGCCTGACGGCGGCGGGCAAGGAGAGGTGGCCGTATTTGGTGATGCCGCGGCGACCGTGGCCCGGGCGAGTGATCAAGACCAGTCCCCCGGTGACCCGCCACGACAGCAGATCTCCGGGATGCCAGTCGAGGGCTCCGACAATGGCTTTGTCGACGACACGTCCGTTGGTGTCGACGGGCCGGATGCTGTGCACGGCCCTCGACCGCACGGGCTCCTCGAGGGTCGCCATCGGCAGGGCTGGACCCGCAGCCCGACTGCCGGAACGGCCGATCAGGGGCCCACCCATGAACGAAGGCAACAACGGCACCAGTGTGTCACTGGTCACAATTTTCACCCCCGCCCGGGGTGAAACCACAGGTCACAGCGGTGACAGGAAAATGGGTGTCCAGGCAGTGCACGGACACGGTTTTTAGGGCACAAATGCAGCAAAAAAGTGTCCGGAGGGGGACTTGAACCCCCACGCCCGATAAAGGGCACTAGCACCTCAAGCTAGCGCGTCTGCCATTCCGCCACCCGGACCGGTGTGCTCAGCAAGAGTATCGGATCGCGCCACCGGGGCAAAATCGCCCGTGCCACCTGCGGATATCCATCCAATTGTCAGCCGGTGACGAATTCCGGTCCGGTGGGCCCGGTGGGTGGGTAGATTGTGGTGCGCAACGGAGCAGTCGCGGTGAGGAGCGCCAGGTGGGTCACGATGTCGCGGTGGTAATCGGGGTCGGCGGGATGGGGCGGGCGATCGCGCGTCGGATCGGGGGCGGGCGGCGGCTGTTGCTCGCCGATTTCGACAAAGAGAATCTGGATTCCGTGGTCGAGGTGCTGACCGGTGAGGGGCATGAGGTATTCGGGCGGCAGGTCGATGTGTCGGATGCCGGGTCGGTGGCGGCGCTGGCCGCGGCCGCGGCGGAGGCGGGGCGGGTCACGCATATCGCGCACACCGCCGGGGTGTCGCCGACTCAGGCCGTGACGAAGGCCGTGTTCGAGGTGGATCTGCTGGGGACTGCGCTGGTGTTGGACGCGTTCGAAGGTGTGGTCGCCGAGGGCGGGGCCGGGGTGGCGATCGCGAGTATGTCCGCGTATATGGTGCCGCTGCCCGACGATCAGGTCGCGGCGCTGGCGCATACCCCGGCCGCGGACCTGCTGGCTTTGCCGTTCCTCGACCACGACGCGCATCCGGGTCTCGCCTATTCGGTGGCCAAACGGGGCAATATCGCCCGGGTGCAGGCTTCGGCGGTGGGGTGGGGGCAGCATGGGGCGCGGCTCAACTCGATCAGCCCCGGAGTGATCTCGACGCCGATGGGCAGACAGGAACTGGACGGCGAATCGGGTGCGTCGATGCGCGCGATGGTGGCGGCATCGGCGACCGGGCGGCTGGGGACACCGGACGATATCGCGCACGCGGCGGCTTTCCTGCTGGATCCGGCCACAAGTTTCGTCACGGGGATCGATCTGCTGGTCGACGGCGGCACGGTGGCGGGGGTGCGGGCGCTCACCACGGGATGATTCCGGCGGGCGCGGCTGCTGTACTCACGCAGAGGTCCAGGTCCACTGTCTCGGTACGGCTGATGCCAACTGTTGACGGTTTCCGGATCGGCGGATGATGATGCCGCTGCCCCGTCCGACGATCCGAAAGTGAACTGTGCCCGACACCAGCACTCCCGCAATCCACCTCGGTCCGGAATACGACCCTGCCCTCGCGCGGGGAATCGAGGGTGGCGGCGGTCGACTCGTACCGCTCGACGACGCCGAGGCGGTGGTGTGGTCGGGCGGACCGGATGCGTTCCCCGACCGGCTACCGGACACGGTGCGGTGGGTGCAGTTGCCCAGCGCGGGTATCGAACGCTGGATGGCCGCGGGGATCGTCGATCACGACCGCGTCTGGACCTCGGCGGCGGGCGCCTACGCGCCGAGTGTCGCCGAACACGCGGTGACGCTGCTGCTGGCGGGGGTGCGGGGGCTGGGCGAGCAGGTGCGCGCCACCTCGTGGCGGAAAGCGGAGTTCGACGCGCGGGTGGGCACGCTGCGCGGGGCGACGGTCGCGATCATCGGCGCCGGCGGGATCGGGCGGGCGATGATTCCGCTGCTGGGCGCGTTCGGCGCGGACGTTCTGGCGGTCACCCGCTCGGGGACATCGGTGCCGGGGGCCGTCGAAACGGTGGCGGCGAGCAGGACCGGCGAAATCTGGTCGCGCGCGGATCATTTCGTCATCGCGGCGCCGGCGACGGCGGAAACCGCGCACCTGGTGGACGCGGAGGTGATGGCCCGGATGAAACCGACGGCGTGGATCGTGAACATCGCACGCGGATCGCTGATCGATACCGATGCGCTGGTGCGGGCGCTGGGCGACGGGACCATCGGGGGTGCGGCGCTGGATGTCACCGACCCGGAACCCCTGCCGGCCGGACACCCGCTGTGGACGCTGCCCAACGCCATCGTCACGCCGCATCTGGCGAATCCGTCGACCGGCCTGCGCACCCTGCTCGCCGACCATGTGCGCGCCAATGTCGAGCGGTTCGCGGCCGGGGAACCGCTGCTGGCGGTCATCGGTCTCGAACGGGGGTACTGACCGAAATATCCGGGCGACGCGGGCTCGGAGTATCCGAGTCGGGCAGGCGGGAACGCGCATCGCTGACACAGATGCCTGTTCCGCTTCCTGCGTCGACGCCCCGGGAGAAGGACCCGGCGAGCGCTCTCCTCGATTCATCGGCACTGCGAATGCCGCCCCGGGCACACCTCGAAGGTGATACCGGGGCAAAACTCTGCGCGCGCCCGAGTACACACCGATATAGCCTCGGCATATGGCATCCGATCCGATCGAGGACCTCGAGCGCGCGTCCGCGGCGGTCCTCGACCTCATCGCGGCTGTCCGCCCGGACCAGTGGGCGGCGCCGACACCGTGCACCGACTGGTCGGTGCGGGATCTGGTCGATCATCTCGTCGGTTCGAACCTCATGTTCCTGGCCATATTCGGCGAGACCCCGATGCCCGAACACGGCACCGATATCCTCGGTGCGGATCCGGTCGCCGCCTACGCGGCCTCCGCGACGGCGCTGGAAGCCGCTTTCGCCCGTCCCGGCATTCTGGACGAGGTCTATCAGGGCCCGCTGGGCGACGCGACCGGCGCCGACCGGTTGCAGTTCCGGCTCACCGACCTGCTCGCCCACGGATGGGACCTTTCCCGGGCCCTCGGCATTGCGGCCCGGCTTCCCGAGGACCTCGCCGAGACGGCATTGGTCTTCTCCCGCAGGCAACTACCGGATGGGTCCCGCCCCGGACGCTTCGCCGAAGCGCAGCCCGTTCCGGAGAACGCCACCGCCGTCGAACGACTCGTGGCGTTCCTCGGCCGCCCGGTCAGCCCTCCGTGGTCCGTCCCTGAAGGAGTACGCAATGGCAGGTAACGACAGCGTCAGAATTCCCCGCTGGCTCAAACCGGTGAACCGCGCAATGGTCGCCGTCAGCCGGGTCGGGGTTCCCCTGCCCATGGCGCTGCTCACCGCGCCGGGCCGCAAATCGGGGAAAGCACGAACCACACCGGTGACACCGTTCGAGTACAACGGCGTCGAATACGTGCTGGGCGGCATTCCCGGTGCGGACTGGGTGAAGAACGTGCAGGCCGCGGACACCGCCGAACTGAAGACCGGACGACAAGAGCGAACAGTGCGCCTGGTGGAGATCCCGGCGCAGGAGAGCGAACCGGTGCTGCGGGAATTCCCGCGGCTCGTGCCCACCGGTGTACCGGTCATGATCAAGTCCGGCGTGGTGACCAGCGATGATCCCGACGAGTTCGCCGCATTGGCCGGTCGGTGCGTGCTGTTCCGGATCGACGACGCCTGACGCCACCCGCACCAGGGCAGGACGGCTCTATTGCCGGTCTCTGCGACGACGGTCTCTGCGACGACGGCCGGGTAGCCGCGGACCGCTCAGATCTCGAGGACTTCGTCCACCGGTCGGCGTGGGGTGTCGGCGAGCGGCGCGGCACTGTACGGACTCCAGCCGACCCGGACCAACGCCTGCGGATACGCGCAGTCGTGCAACAGGCCGATGCGGATCGCCTGCCGGGAACGCGCCATCCCGAGGGGCTCTGTCTGCAGGCTGGTGGCCAGGCCGAGTCCTGTCGCGGTCAGCAGGAGGGCGCTGGTCGCCTCCCCGGCGCGCAGTTGCGCCCGCCGGTCGTCGCGGGTGGTGCCGACGACGAGCCACTGGGCGGCGTCGGGCTGATCCGCCGGGTCGAGCAGGGCAGGTTCGGCGAAGGTCCGGACCGGGATTTCACCGGCGGGACGTGCGCCCGGCGCGTTGCGCGAAGGGACGCCGTCGGTGATCCGGTTGCTTCCACTCCAGGTGGCGAGTTCGTCCTGATACCGGCGGTCGGTGGCGTGCACCGCGACGGCGCGCCGCATCGGTGTGGCGAGGCGCGGCAGCAGGGTGTCGGGAACCTGCCGAACGGCCGCGCCCCGGGCCGAGACCTGCGCGGCGAGGGAGCGGAGATGGCGGGCGGGGACGGGCCGCGGGATGTAGTGGCGTCGGTCGGTGCGCCGCAGCATGATGGCAGCGGCCAGGTCGATCTGGACGTCGGTGGGTTGCTGTCGGGCGGTGCGGATGGTGGCGAGATGGTCGGGGTCGGCGGGGTCCGGGCAGTAGTCGACCGTCGAAGCCCAGCCGAGGGCGGCCAGCGCGGCGCGCATGTGGTGCAGCGCGGCGCCGCAGCTGACGATGAGCGACCGCTTGTACGGGTCGGTGACCGTCAGCTGCCTGCCGGTATCGGCGAAGAGCTGGATTCCGGTGCGCGTCGAACGCCAGCGCCAGGGTTGGGTGTTGTGGACCGACGGCGCTCGGACCGCCAGTCCGAGGGCGATATCGGTGACCTCACGATCCGGGATCGTGCGGGGCATAGCTGTAGGGTCCTTCCGATTGCGGGCGATGTCGAGATTTTCCGGCTGTGATCGGCCGGCCGCGCCGATACGGCGCTGTCGCCACCACTGCGCCATCGGCTCCGGTGCCGGGCGCCCGCGGTGGTCGAGTTGCTGGCACCGAGGGTAGACATTTCGCCGGGCCGTGACCTGCACATTCGGATATTCTTCTGGTCGGCGCCCGTCGTCCCCGGTGTGCACGGGACGCCAATCATGCACCGGCGGTGCCGATCCTGCTGCACCCGGGGCGTGGTGTGATATCAGCCATAGTGACGGTGACCTCCGGGCTCCGTGACCCGACGTATATCTTCCGCTGCGGCCCCGGTCGGCGACACGCGCGACCTCGCGCTGTTTCCCACACCGAATGCGGGGTAGATCGCCAGTACTCTGGACTACCGCCCCCTGGTGACCAGCAGTGACAGATGCGATACACCGAGGAAAGGGATGCACACCATGCTGCTACGCCGGCTTGCCCGCCCCCTACTGGCGAGTGCGTTCGTCGTCAACGGAGTCGAAACCCTGATGCATCCGGAATCCCGGGTGAAGGAGGCGTCGACCCTGGTCCACAAGGGGCAGGAGTCGCTGCCGTCCGATCTCGCGGCCAACCTGCCCTCCGATCCCAGCACCCTGGTCCGGGTCACCGCGGCTGTGCAGATCGCGGGCGGCGCGCTGCTGGCGCTGGGTAAAGCGCCGCGACCGGCGGCCCTGGCACTGGCCGCGACGGTCGTGCCCGCGACGGTCACCGAACAGAACTTCTGGGCCGAGAACGACCCCGAGCGCAGGGCCGCGAAACGGACCGCCTTCCTGAAGGACGTCAGCCTGCTGGGCGGACTCATGATCGCCGCCTCGGATACCGCGGGCAAACCGTCGCTGGGCTGGCGAGGCAAGCGCGCCGCGCGCCGGGCCGCCGCGACGGTCGGCGGCGCGCTCCCGACCGGTGGTTCCGGCCGGAGTGGCAGCAGCGAGGCGGTTCGCCAGCAGTTGCAGCAGGCGGCGGGGCGCGGCCGGGAGCTGGCCGGATCCGCGGCGAGCCGGGGCGCGGAACTCGCCGAGACGGCCCAGGAGCGCGGTCCGGTGTGGGCAGATACGGCGAAGCACCGGGGCGCCGAGTTCGCCGGCATCGCGAAGCACCGGGGCGCCGAGCTGGCGGACTACACCAAGAGCCGCGGCAGCGAACTGGCCGAAACCGCCCAGCACCGGGGCCCCGTGTGGGCCGGAGCGGCGAAGCACCGGGCCGCCGAACTCGCCGACTACACCAAACACCGCGGCAGCGAACTCGCCGAAACCGCCCAGCACCGGGGCCCCGAACTGGCCGGAGCGGCGAAGCACCGGGCCGCCGAACTCGCCGACTACACCAAACACCGCGGCAGCGAACTCTCCACCGCGGCGAAGGAACAGCGCGTTCAACTCGCGAAGGCCTACCAGGAGGCGCAGAAGTCCGCACAGAAGTCGGCGAAGGCGGCGAAGAAGTCCGCGAAGAAGTCCGCGAAATCCGCACAGAAGTCCGCCAAATCCCGCTGGTGATCGTCGTCGCGCATGCTGCCCGGGCATTAGATGCCCGGGCAGCGTCGCGTCACATGCCCGGGAATTCCAGGATCGGCGCTGGATAATCCGCGCCGCCCGCCCGCCACGGGCGATGGATTCCCCGGCCGTCGATCCCGGCGAGTTCGGGCACCCAGCGGCGTACATAGTCGCCGTCCGGGTCGTAGCGGTCGGCTTGGCGAAGCGGGTTCAGCACTCGATTCGGGCGGGTGTCGTTGCCGGTCCCCGCGACCCATTGCCAGTTGAGCTGGTTGTTCGCCAGATCCGCGTCGACCAGCCAGTACGAGAAGTGTCGTGCCCCGGTCCGCCAGTCCACCCGCAGCGATTTGGTGAGGAAGCTCGCGGTGATCAGCCGGGCACGATTGTGCATCCACCCCTGCTCGCGCAGCTGCCGCATGCCGGCGTCCACGATCGGGAGCCCGGTCCGCCCCTCGCACCATGCCGCGACACCGTCGGGATCGGTACGCCAGCGGATCCCACGATCGCGATAGTCCGCCCACGCCGCGTCGGGCCGGGCGGCCAGGACCTGGTGGTGGAAGTCGCGCCACGCCAGCTGCCGGACGAACGCCGCACCGCCCTCGCTGGAATCACCGGCCCGGTGCACCACTTCCGTCGGTGACAGACACCCGAAATGGAGATACGGCGAGAGCCGGGACGTGGCGTCGGCGGCCAGATCGTCACCGGCGGTCGCATACTCGGCGGCGGCGTGGGAAAGCCAGTCCCGCAGGACTTTCCGGGCCGTGGTCTCGCCGCCGACGGACAAAGCGGGTGAGGGGTCTCCGGTGCCGAGTGCCGCCGGCTTCGGCAGCGACCCGAACGGTATCTCCGGCACGTCGAGATGCCGGGGCGCGCGCAGCGGTGTCCGCCGCCGCGCATCGGTCCAGCGACGGAAGTAGGGCGTGAACACGGCGAAGTGATCGCGACCCGACGGCAGCAGTTCACCCGGCTCCACGACCGTCAGCGACGCGCCGTGTACCCGCAGTGCGCGTCCGTCACGGGCCAGGCGTGCACGCAACCGCCCCTCTCGCTCGCGGCTGTAGGCGCTGACGTCGGCGGCGATGTGCACGACGGCCGCGTCGGCCGCCGCCGCCACCTGCGCCACCTGTTCGGCGACGTCACCGGTGCGCACGATGAGACGCCCGCCGATCTCGCGTAGCTCGTCGTCGAGTTCGCGGAGGGCGGCCGCCAGGAAGTGCGCGCGGTTGGGCGGGCACGGACGTCGCGACAGGATGGCGTCGTCGAGCACGAAGAGCGGGGCCACCGTCGCGGCTTCCCGGTGTGCGGCGGTGAGCACCGGGTTGTCCCGCACCCGCAGATCGCGGGTGAAGAGGGCGACCGCCACCTCGGTCACGTGAACCAGACCAGACAGAACGTATGGCCCACCGGGTCCGTGTAAACCCGGAATGCCTCTTCCGCGTGGACGAAGGCGGCGCCCAGCGCCAGTACGGCAGGTTCGGCGACCTCCACATCGCGCACCAGCACGTCCAGATGGATCTGCTGCGAGCCGGCCGGATCCGGGAACCGGGGCGGCCGGTATTGCGGTGACAGCTGGAACGCGAGTCGCCGGCCCTGTGGATCCACCATCGCCACCCAGGTGTCGTCGCTCTCCTCGCGCAACACTTCGCCGCCGAGCAATCCGAGGTAGAACTCGGAGAGCTGCCACGGATCCGGGCAGTCCAGCACGACTGTCCGCAAACCTTCTACCCCGTCGGCCACCATGATCGGCCTCCTTCCGAACGTGACAACGGTGATCGCGTACCCGGCCGGACGCCGTGGGAAACCCGAACGTGGGGCGCGGTGCCGCCGAGTGTAGGTCAGCGTCGGTGGTTCGCCGGGGCGGCGCGTCAGCGCGTCGGCGACGGCACTTCTTCGTAGACCTGCCCCACCTCGCCGGCGAGCAGCCGGTCGGTCATCTCCTGTTTCAGGACGGTCAGCCGCGCGTTGTCGGCGGCACTGCGGTCGCGGCGGGCGCCGAGCGCGATGAATTCGTCGGTGACGAAACCCGCGTCCCGCAGTTGCAGCACTACCCCGCGACCGCGGTAGGTGAATTCCCAGACGTACCGGGCGAGGGTGGCGCCGCGGGCGGTCGCCGCGAGTGCGGGTTCGACGACGAAACGCTCACCGGTGACCGCGCGCAGCGCCATTTCCACCGCGTCCCGGCCGCCCGGCCCGGGAAAGGCGGTGCGGACTGTGACCTCCCGGCGTTCGATATCGCCGAGTACCGCGACGGCGTGGCGCATCGCGCAGTACGCGTGCGCGACACCGCCGGGGAACTCCGTGCCGTGGTACTTCATCAGATCGGTGAACGAGATGTCGATCGGCACGCCCGATTCGAGGACTGTCAGCATGTCTTCCCTTTGTTCCTGGTGGCCCAGTACAGCGCGGAGTAGAGCAGTTGCGTTGCGCCGGGCATGAATCCGGATCCGTGGTGGTACACGGGATCCATCGTGGTCACGAGCAGTCGTCCGGCCGTGGACGTCTCGTCGATGTAGAGGATCGAACCGTCGCGGGCGCCGTCCTCGGTGTGCAGGTCGACCAGGCTCACCGCGCCGTCGGGCGGGTCCAGCACGCCGTGGTAGTGCCAGATCACCGCGCGCTCGGCGAAGAACTCCCAGGCGGGGTGGCCGGGTGCGCGGGTCCGCAGCCGGTGGTCTGCACCGGTGCGCCACCACCAGAACACTGTGGGACGGCTTTCTTCCCTGACTCCGGGCAGCCACTGTCCGACGGAATTCTCGCCGAAGACGAGGACGGTCGCCCCGTGATCCAGGGCGGCCGGGATCGCGCCTGTCCAGCGTCGCAGCAGGTCCGGGCGCAGCCGATCGGCGACCACGATCACCTCGGCCCCGGCCAGATCGTCGAGTGCGCCCGTGCGCACATGCACCGGACGGATCCGGTAGGGCGCGAGCGCGGGGTCGGCGAGGGTGGCCAGCTGGGCGTGGCTGCCGCCGTGCAGGAAGACGACGGCCGACGCGGGCCGACCGGGGTCAGTCATCGTGTCCCTCCAGCCACCGCAGGAGTTGCGGGCGCAGCCGGGCGGTACCGCGGTCGGCGCCGGCGAACTGCAGCAGGTCGTTGCCGCCGTGCACCAGTACGCGACCCGTGCCCAACGGGTAGTCGTAGTCGATCGGGGCGTGGGTGCGGCCGATCGTATGGACTATCCGCGCGTATTCGGGCAGGTCGGGGTAGCAGCCGCGACCGTAGAAACCGGCGACGCCGATCCGTTCCAGTTCCGCGAACGGGACGGGGCCGCGGGTTCCGGTGTTGTACAGGAACGACTTCGGATCGGTGCCTGCCCAGACGGGGTGTTCGGTGACCCGCGTCAACGCGAGATCGCGGGGATTGCGGAACTCGAGTTTGCGCCAGGTGGTCAGTCCGTCCAGGAAAACGCGCTGGACGTGGCCGTTGACCACGATCCGCCCGCCGCGGGCGACGAATGTGTCCAACAGCGGCCGCTGTTCGAGCAGGAATTCCTGGTCGGCGTCATCGGTCAGATAGATACCGGTGGTAGCGGTGTCGCACTCCCCCGGGAGGTCGTAGACGTCGACCTCCCGGAAGCCGTCGACCAGCTCCCCTGCGCTCCGGGCCATCACGGCTTTCACCACCGTCATCCGATCCCCCGTCCGAAATCGGGTACGGTCAGCCGCCTGATCGCACTCGGCGTCTCGATATCGGCCGTCACGATCGGGACGCCGTACATCTCGGACAGCAGTGCGCCCGTGAGCAATTCGCGGGTCGAACCGGACCGCTGGTCGTCCGGGCCCACCATCAGCATCGACCGTTCGGCCACGTGCAGGGCGTGGTCGGGATGATGGGTCGTCATCACGACCGCCATCCCCTCGTCCGCCAACGCCCGCAGCACGGTCAGGACCCGAGCCTGATTACGGAGGTCCAAGGCGGCCGCGGGTTCGTCGAGCACGATCGTGTCGCATTCGGAGACGAGTGCCCGGGCGATGAGCACCAGTTGCCGTTCTCCGCCGCTGAGCCCGGTGTAGTCCCGGTCGGCGAGATGCACGACGCCCACCCGGCGCAGCGCTTCGCGGGCGGCGGCGCGGTCGTGGACGGTCGGGGTGCTGTAGATCTTCACCGTCCGCGCCCGGCCCATGAGCACGATATCGAGGACCGAGAACGAGAACACCACCGAATGACTCTGCGGCACATAGCCCACCCGGCCGCTGACCTCGACCGCGCCGGAAACCGGCCGGGCGATCCCGGCCAGGCATTTCAGCATGGTGGTCTTGCCCCGGGCGTTCGGGCCGAGGACGGCGAGCACCTCCCCCGCCGCGGCGCGTACCGATACATCACGAAAGATCCACGGCCCCTTGGCCGAGTAGCGGAACGACAGTGATCGGGCCTCAAGCATCGGCACCCCACAGGCGGGAACGGTTGCGGATCAGCAGTACCACGAAGAACGGGGCCCCGATGATCGCGGTGAGGATCCCGATCGGGATCTCGGCGGTGCTCAGGGTGCGCGAGAGCGTATCGATCGCGGTCAGATAGGTGGCGCCGAGCAGCGCGCTGACCGGCAGGACGATCCGGTTGTCCGTACCGACCATCATGCGCACCAGATGCGGGACGACCAACCCGACCCAACCGATGACACCGGCCACCGAGACCGAACCCGCGGTGATCATGGCGACGCACAACAGCAGGAAGTTGCGCAGCCGCCGGGGTTTCAGCCCGAGCGCGGTGGCGTCCTCGTCGCCCATGGCGAGGATGTTCAGCCGCCAGCGCAGGGCGAGCACGGCCAGCCCGGCCACCACGATGGGTATCGCGGCGGTCAGCACCTTGGTGTAACTCGCGGTGGCCAGCGAACCCATGAGCCAGAAGACGATCGAGGGGAGTTCGCTGTAGGGGTCGGCGATGTAGGTGATGAACGAGACCATCGCCTGGAACATCGCACCGACCACCGTGCCGCCGAGGATGATCATCAGCAGCGGCGCCCCGGGGACCGCCCGGGCGATCGTGACCACGAGGACCAAGGCGACGACGCCGCCGAGGAAAGCACCGCCCACCAGTGCGGCCCCGCCGAAGCCGGCGAGCAGGATCAGCACACCGCCGAAGGAAGCGCCCGAGGACACACCCAGCACCTGTGCGCTGGCCAGCGGGTTCCGGAAGACGGCCTGCATCACGGCGCCGGTGAGCGCCAGACCCGCCCCCAGCAGTATCGACAGCAGCACCCGGGGCATCCGCACGTCGAGCACCACGGTGCGCTCCTGCGGGTACCAGGTCTGCTCGATCGGCAAGAACTGGCCGAGCAGGATCCGCACGATCTCGTTCGGCGGGACGCTGTAGCGGCCGACCGCCAGCGCGGCGACGGCCACGACGGCGAGCAGGACGACGAACCCCGGGACGACCAGCAGTCGGCGATCGAACCGCGCACGGCGCGGCGCCGGATCTACCGCCGCCGCGGCCGCGGCCTCGTCAACGGAGGAACTGGTCATAACCCGCGGCGTCCTTGTTCAGGTCGAAGCGCAGCACCTGGTCGATCTCCTGGTCGGAGATCCGGTAGGCGAACAGGTCGTCGAACGCGGCCCGGATATCGTCGCGCAACTGCCCGTCTCGGGCGCCGGGGTACAGGATGTGGTGCATCCACTGCCACATCAGCGGGGATTCGGCGCTGGGCACCTGCCAGCGGTAGCCGCCGAGCGGCGTTTTGTAGACACGCTTGTGCTGGACCGCGCTCACGCCGGCCAGCCGGGGGTCGGCGTAGATATCGGCGGGCGTGCTCTCGTCGAATCCGCTCAGCATGATGACCTCGGGGTTCCAGGCCAGGATCTGTTCGGGGCTCACCTGCCCGGCGTCGGAGAGGAAGTCCTTGGTGACCAGATCCGCGCCGACGAGGTCGAACTGGAATCCGTCGTAGCCCTTCGGGCTGGTGGTGCTGTAGGTGTCACCGGCGCGCGACAGGATCATGGCCCGGGGCCGGGGTGTCGTCTGCGCGGCCACGTCGGCGCGCATCTCGGACTGCTCGGTGCGCTGCCAGTCGACCAACTCCTGCCCGCGCTCGGGTTTACCCGCGATCTGCGCGAACAGCGTGATCCACTGCTCCAGATCCTCTTGCGTTCCGTATTTCAGGCCCACCACGGGAAAGCCCGCCGCCTCGATCGGCGCTGTGACGTCGGGCCCCCGGTCGCCCCACTGGACCACGACATCGGGATCGAGTTGGAGCAGGGTCTCGACATTGGGCACGAAATCGTTGCCCGCGACGACGGCGGATTCCGCCGACTGGGGGAACATGGTCGCGAACATGCCGCCCCGGTTCGCCACCAGCGTCGACTGGTTGATGCCGACGATCCGGTCGTAGCTGCGGTCGACGGCGGCGAAGATCGAGGGCGCCGGCATCACCGTGAACGCCACCTTGCCGGCCGCACCGGCCAGGTTCACGGTGTCGCCGCGCTGGTCGACGATCGACAGCGCCCCGACGCCGCCGGTGGAGTCGTCGGTCTGCGCTTCCCGGGTGGAGCATCCGGCGGTCAGCGCGAGGGCCCCGATCACGCCGGCGACCATCCATCGCCGTGGTGGGAAGCTCCGCTTCCGCCACCGTGCACGCTGCGTATTCGATGCCATGCGCATAATCGTCCTACCTCTGAATCATCCGAAATCGGATTCAGGTTAGCCTTACCTATGCAAATGGTGTGAAGCGGGGGTAACTCACTTATCGGCGCGATCGCGCAGGATCTGGGCCGTGGCTTCGTCGGCGGGGAGAAACGTCTCCAGTTGCAGTTCGGCGAGAGTGACGTCGACGGCGGTGGTGAACGACGAGATCATCGTGATCAGGCGCAGTTCGCCCGCGGCACTGCGCAGTCGCAGCGGTACCGCGAAACCCAGATGATCCGGTCCGAGTTCGGTTGGCGGCAGATAGCTTTCGAGTTCGGCGACCAGTTCGTCCACACCCGGATCCGGACTGCGGGCCGCCCGGCCCCGCAACCCTTCGGTGATATGGCGGCCCCATTCCGCGAGGTTGACCACCCGTGGGGCGAGTCCCTCCGGGTGCAGCGCCAGCCGCATGACGTTCAGCGGCGGCCGCAGCAGCGACGGCGTGGCGCCCTCGGTCAGCAACCCGAAGGCCGCGTTGGCCGCGACCAGGATGCCGTGCGGACGGACGACGACCGCGGGATAGGGCATATGCCCGTCGAGAATGCTGCGCAGCGCTCCGCGTGCCGGCGCCAGTTCGGCTGTGTCGAGTGCGGATTCGGGGAAGGCCGGAGCGTACCCCGCGGCCAGCAGCAGTCCGTTGCGATCACGCAGTGACAGACCGAGGGATTCGGCCAGTCGCACCACCATGGCCGGTCCCGGCCGGGACCGGCCCTGTTCCAGGAAGCTCAGATGCCGCTGCGTGGTACCGGCCCTGATGGCCAGATCGAGCTGACTCACCCGGCCCCGCAGCCGCCACTGTTTCAGCTGCCCGGCGAAACCGGTCCGTGTCCCTGCCATCGTCACCTGTGCAGTATCGGCGCCGGGTCCGCGCTCCCGCCATTCCCTCCAGGGAATCGCACAGCGGTGCACCGCCGGACACACTCGGTGATATGAGCAACCGTGACGAGCACGAACCGACCCGCCTCGCTGACGACTACATCGCGCTGTGGAACGAGAACGACCCGGAAACCAGGCGTAAGCGGCTGTCGGAGCTGTGGACCGAAGACGGCGTACAGGTACTGGTGAACCCGCCGCAGGGGATGCGGGACGCCCTGGCGGCCCTCGCCGTCCCGCTGCCCTCGGTCGAAATCCGGGGGCGTGCCGCCCTGGAGCGGCGGGTGAGCGCCGCCTATGACATGTTCGTCGCTTCGGGCGAACACAGATTCGCGGCGGCCGGGCCCGTCGTGCGACTGGCCGGCAATCTGTTCGGGCTCGCCTGGTCGATGGTCGCCACCGGCGACGGGTCGGTCGCGGGTGGCGGATACGACATCCTGCTCGTCGACAACGTGGGCCGGGTCCGCTGGGACCACCAGTACGTCGGCATCTCGTGATGTCCCACCGGGAACTCCCAGGTCTCCGGTGGCTGCCCGCCACCGGAGACCCGCGACCCGATTACCGCGGCTGTCCCACCAGCGGCGTACTCGGCTCGCCCGTCGAGCTGCGGGCCAATGCGCTGGGCCACCACACTTTCGGCCCGACCACGGTGAACAGGGCCGGAATGACAACCGTGCGGACCAGGAACGTATCGAGCACGATTCCGATGCCGACGATGATGCCGAGCTGAGTGAGGGTGATCAGAGGCAGTACTCCCAGGACGCAGAACACCGCGGCCAGCACGATTCCGGCGCTGGTGATCACCGCGCCTGTCGCGGAGACCGCGCGCACGATTCCGTGCACGGTGCCGTGATCGGGTGTCTCCTCGCGCGCCCGGGTCACCAGGAAGATCGTGTAATCGATACCCAGTGCCACCAGGAACAGGAACGCGAACAGCGGCACGGTGGTGTCGAGGGCCGGGAAGCCGAATACGTGCGCGGAGACCAGGCTGCCCAGCCCCAGCGCCGCGAGCGCGCTCAGCACCGTGACCCCGATCAGCAGCACCGCCGCGGGCAGCGCACGCAGGAGAACGAGCAGCACCGCGAAAACCACCAGCAGGATGAGCGGAATGACCAGCAGTTGGTCGCGGCGGGCGGCGTCGCGGGTATCGAGCGCCTGCGCGTCGCTGCCGCCCACCAGAGCCTGCGCACCGGGGATCGCGGACAGGGTCGTGCGCAGCTGTTCGATCGTGGTGAAGGCCGCCGCGGACTCCGGGGCCGCCTCGAGGGTCACCATCCACCGGTCGACACCGTGGTAGCTGCCGGCGAGGACCACCTGGGAGACACCGGCGGCGTTCTCCAGGGCGGGACGAACCTCGCCCGCGGCGCCCTGCCGAGTGAGCACGGTGGTCGGATCGGAGGCGCCCGAGGGGAAATGGGCGGCGAGGGTGTCCAGTCCGTCGACCGATTCCGCGCGCACCCGGAACTGCTCGGTCTGCGACAATCCGATATCGACACCGAGCAGACCGGCCGAGCATACGACCAGCAGCGCGATCGCACCGCCGGCGACCGCCACCGGGCGAGCCACCACCCCGGTCGCGATCCGGTGCCAGACGCCCTGCTCGGCGATATCGTCGTCGCCCGGTTCGGGCACGAAGGGCCAGAAGATCTTGCGGCCGCACAGCGCGAGCGCCGGCGGAAGCGCCACCAGTACGAACAGCACGGCAACGAGTAGCCCCGCGGCCGCCATGAGTCCGAGCGATCGGGTGTTCGGCAGCGTCGCGAGCAGCAGCGTGCACAAGGCAAGCACCACAGTGACATTGCTGGCGAGGATCGCCGGACCAGCACGGCGGACGGCCGCATGCAGGGCGCGGCGGTGGTCGCGGTGCCGATGCAGTTCGTCGCGGTACCGCGAGACGAGCAGCAGGGCGTAGTTGGTCCCGGCGCCGAAGACCAGGACGCTGGTGATCCCCGAGGTGGACCCGTCGAAGGACAGGTCGGTGACCCGGGCGAGCGCGGTGCCCGTACTGGTGGCCGTCCGGTCGGCCAGGCCGATCACCAGCAGCGGCACCAGCCAGAGCACCGGCGAGCGATAGGTGACGATCAACAGCAGCGCGACCACCAGCGCGGTCACGGCCAGCAGCGTGATATCGGCGCCGGCGAAGGAGTCGGCGATATCGGCCCCGAACGCGGGACCGCCGGTGATCTGCATGGTCAGCCCGGGTGGGACCTGCTGCGCCGCCGACTCGCGGAACCGATCGATTTCGGTGGCGAGGGCCGCACCGTTCAACTCCGACGGCACCGTCGCGCGCCCGAGCGCCGCCTTGCCGTCGGGCGAGACGACGAGGCCGGCCGCGCCGGCGGCCGAATCGGACACCGCGTCGACCGCCTGACCGGCGGCCGCCTGGTCGGAATCGGTGAGTTCCGCGCCGTCGGTCCGGCTGATCACCATGATCACTGGCGCGTCCGCGCCACCTGGGAAGTCCGCGATCATCGCCTTGACCTCGGCGGACTCCGAGTCTCCCGGCAGCGAGGTGGGCGCCTGCCCGGCGTCGTCGTTCGCACCGACACCCCCGATCACCGCGCAGGCCGCGGCGATCGCGGCGACGAGCAACAACCACGACCGACGGCCGGTGACCACAGCGGCATAGCGCTCCCACGCATTCACACCGCCGACTATTTCAGAAACTGAAATAATCGGCAATCTCGACGCCCTCGGCACCTAGACTCTTGCGAGCGAGACCAGGGAAAGGACGACGCCAGGTGACAGACGGCCCAGCGGCGGAAGCGGGCGGGGTGCGAGCACACGCCGAAAACGAGATCGCCACCGACATCCGCGCGCTCAGCGCCGTCTCCGAGCAGATCGGACACCTCTTCGCCCGGTCACATTCACTGCGCAGCACCGATTTTCGCGCGCTCATGCATATCGCCACCGCCGAAGCCGAGGGCCGGCCGCTCACCGCCGGCCAGCTACGCGAACTCATGGGACTGTCGCCGGCGGCCATCACCTACCTGGTCGAGCGGATGATCGCCTCGGGCCATATCCGCCGCGAAACCGACCCCGGCGACCGCCGACGGGTGATATTGCACTACGCCGACCGCGGGATGGCCGTGGCCGGCGACTTCTTCCTCCCGTTGGGACAACGCACCCGATCGGCGCTGGCCGACCTCCCCACCGCCGACCTCACCGCGGCCCACCGCGTGCTCTTCGCAGTCGTCTCCGCCATGCGCGATCACCATGTGGCGCTGACGCAGCAGCAATCGACCGACGAATAAGGCGGCTGCGTACCGCCGCGGAGCGCGGGCGAGACACCCGGGCGCCACGCATACCGGCGCGTATCCGGGGTAGCCCTGGGTCGACCCGATGACCAGCACGCTGATTGGCCCGGCCCCTCCCGGGTATACGGCCGGGCAGACAGGAGGTGTGTCATGCCGAAGGAATGGACCGACAAAGAAGAACGACAGTACGAGCACATCAAGGATTCGGCGCAGGACCGCGGCGTCGGCGCGAAAAGAGCGAAGGAGATCGGCGCGCGCACCGTCAACAAGAACCGCGCGCAGTCCGGCCGGTCCGAAACCGCGAGCCGTTCCTCCACGCGCGACATCTCACCTCAACGCCGGGGCGGTCTGCGTTCGGGCACCGACGGGCCCAAGGGGCGGACCCGGGACCAGCTGTACAACGAGGCGAAGAGCCGCAATATCAAGGGCCGGTCGAAGATGACCAAGAACGAGCTGGCCGAAGCGTTGGGCCGGTCCTAGCGCACCCGAGCACGGTTCACCTGCCGGGCCCCAGATCCAGACGCCGGGTCACCCGGTCGACCAGGTCGGGCGGCATACCCGGCTCCCGGCGGGCGGCCTGCGCTTCACGACGGCCCGCCTCCACCACTTCGGCCCGGATGCGTTTGACCGCGACGGTCATCCGGGCGTCCCGTTCGGCCTGCGCGCGGGCGTCCTCGTCGGCGGCCTCCGGATCGGCCCGGGCCGTCCGCCGCTGGATACTCTCCCGCAGCCGCTCATAGAGCTCTTCGGGCACATGCTCGGCGGCGGACAGCTCTTTGAGCCGGGCCATTTCGGCGTCGACGACCCGTTTCCACAGCTGCCGCTCGAGCCGGCGCTCGGCCCGGGTGTCGACGTGTACGCCGGTGAGCCGCACGATCAGCGGCAGGGTCGGTCCCTGCACCAGCAGCGTGAACAGGACGACCGCGAAGGCGGTGAACAGAATCTGGGTGCGGCCGGGGAAATCTTCGCCCGCATCGGTCACCAACGGAATGGCCAACGCCAGCGCGACCGTCGCGACTCCGCGCATTCCCGTCCACCAGGTCACCACGGTCTCCCGCCAGGTGTACGGTTCGTCGGCGTCCGCGTCGTGCCACAGTTTTCCGCGCAGCCACCAGGTCGTCATCAACCACACCAGCCGCAGGCCGACCACGACTCCCACCACCGCACCGGCCCCGCCGAGCAGCTGCGGCCAACTGTTTCCGGTGGCCGCGAGGACGGCGCTCAACTCCAGGCCGATGAGGCCGAAGGCGAAACCGCTGATCAGCAGCTCGGTGATCTCCCAGAACGAATCTCCGACCACGCGGTAGTCGGCGTCTCCGAATTCGGTGACCGCGTCGGTCAGATACAGGGCGCACACCAGGACCGACAGCACGCCGGACCCGCCCCACGACTCGGCGAGTCCGTACGCGGCGAACGGCAGCAGCAGGCTGAGGGCCACCTGCCAGCTCGCCTCGGCGAGACGCCGGGTGAGTCTGCTGCCCGCCACGCCCAGCAGCAAGCCGACCAACACCGCGACCACGGCCGATACCACGAATTCCAGCGCCGCACGCGGGGCCGAGAAAACTCCGGTGACCACCGCCTGTACCGCGACGGTGTAGACGACGATCGCGGTGACATCGTTGAACAGCCCTTCCCCGCCCAGCACCACCACCAACCGGCGCGGTAGCCCGAGCCGGCCCGCCAGCGCGGTCGCCGCGACCGGGTCGGGCGGCGCGACGATCGCACCGAGTACGAGCGCCGCCGCCACCGGCAGCCCCGGATACCAGGCATGGAACACCGCCGCGACCGCCGCCGCTGTCGCCACGACCAGTCCGACGGCACGCAGCACGATGGGTTCCCAGCTCTCCGCGAACTGCCGCCACGAGGTGCGCCGCGCCGCCGCGTACAACAGTGGCGGCAGTACCAGCGGCAGGATCAGATGCGGGGGCACCGCGATCTGCGGAACGAACGGCAGCAGGGCCAGGGCGCAACCGAACAGGGTCATCAGGACCGCGGACGCGACGCCGATCCGCCGCCCGATCGCCTCGGCGAGCACCGCGGCGAACAGGATCGCGAATGTCAGCACCAACTGGTCCATGACCGTCCAGTGTGCTGCTCCTCCGCACCGATGGCTGCGCGCAATGCCGGACGGTTACCGAATCGGCCGGTCCTCGGCCGGGCCGAATGATCGTTTGCGTCGCGCCACCGCACGCTCGGAGACCAGGACGTAGCGGCGACCCGCACGACGACCGGCTCGACGCGCCGGACCGTCGAATGAGTCGGGGAGTCCGACGGGGACGATCCGACCGGCCCGGCCGGTAAAACACCCGCAACCCGAGCGGACATATCGGGCGCGCGCACGGACCGGCCGGGTCGCACCGTGGCCGTAGGCCCGGGCCGGCGCCCGGTGGCATGGTGACCAGCCAGCAGCTCCGCACCACGGGCGGCGGGATCGCGACGGCGGCACGGAGACCGTCGCGCACCTGTCGATCGACCACCGGTCAGCGGAACCGGCTGCCCCACAGGCTATCTCGAAGCAACCGCCATCCCGGCCGTTTACTTGGCCAGGCGAACGACTTCGGGGCACACTTTAGGTGACGACGTTCGACGCGCCGATCGAACGCGGGGGCGAGGACACCGAATATGAGAATTAGGCCGCGGCAGCAGCTGCTGGACCTGTGGCGGGCCGTGCTGGCCTGCTCCTACCGGGACGACAAGTGGAGCTGGGGCGGCCGCGACGGCGCCAATTCGATCAGCGACGCCGAGCAGTTGCTGTGCCTGCTGTATCCGGCCGCCGAACTCGAGGCGTTCGCACTGGATCAGCCCGACGATATGGCGACCGACGCCAGACTCGCGCTGGACCCGTTCGGTGAGGAGACCCGGATCGGCGGCGTCCTGGTCCACCTTCTCGAGGACTACTTGGCGCGCTACACCGGACCCGACGGGAACCCGGTCTTCGCCGCCGGCAGCTACTTCCGCTCCGCCGACGACCATCGCCCACCCGCCGACGCCCAGCTCGCTTTGGAAGTCGTCGACTCCTATTCCATGTCGCTGAGCTTGTGTATCGCCGCATTGCGGTTCCTGCGTGGATTCCAGCGCTTCGTCGGCGGCGAGGTCCGGCGCGAGGCCCGGCAATTGAACGACCGCATCCCCCTGGTGATCGACGCGGTCGGTGCACGTCTCACCGCGGCGATGGCCGGCCTGGTGCGCAGTTTCGTGATCCACACGCCGGAGCCGAAATCCGAGGCCGGGCAAGCGATCCTGCACATGATCAACCAGAACCACGCCCCCGCCGAGGACGTCATCAGGCGGCTGTCGGCCCGGCTCGAGCGGCTGCGGGTCCAGGCCGCCAACGAGGTCCGGCTCAGCCAGGCCACCGAGGTGGATGTCGCCGACGACGAGCGGTTGTTCGAATGCGGCTGGGGCTGGGGCATCGTGCGCACCGCCGAACCGATCGATTTCGTCCCCGGCGAGGCCGGCAGCGCGGTCGGACACGCCGAACCCCGCCCCTACCTGTATTTCACCGCGGTCGCGTTGGACGGGATCATCGACCTGTCCTCGCAGCGCATCCGGGAACTGGATCTGCTGACCGACGAACAGCGCAAACTCGCCGACGCGCTCCAGCTGCGATTCGAACTGGCCCGCAACTACTGGTCCACCGTGGCGCGCTTCGGCGGGGGCCGCTGGCCGCTGGAGGACATCCCGTGGCGCACCTCCGACGGCGAGGAATCGGATTATTTCAGTCTCACCGTCGCGGCGATCCTCATCCAGGACCTGGTCTACCGGGACAGCACCGAGGATCTGGCACGCACGGTGGCCGTGTTCGATCAGCTGGCGCGCCGGGGCCGGATCACCAGCCGCCTCACCGCCGGCGACGCCGCCGCCGTGCTGCACTATCCCGGCGTTCGGCTGGGTCTGGCCGGTAGCGAGGACATCGGCGGCGGCCCCGCGCTGCTGTGGTACGTCCCGGATTTCGTGACGATGATGCTCAAACGCAGTTTGCAGGCGGCGCGGCTGCGCACCGACGTCGATACCCGCGATCAGCTGATGGCGCTCGCGGAAGCGGCCATGGACCATCTCGACCAGCGCATACAGCGCGACGGCCCGGCCGCCGGTCTGTGGGACGATCCCGGGGCGCTGCTCGGCCCCGCGCCGTCGGTGCCCGCCGGCCCGTCCTGGTTCGTCACCGAACGGGTGATGGAATGCCTGGTGATCGCCTACGACACCTTCCGCGAACCACCGCTGGCGCCCGCGACCATGGTCGCCCGCGCGGTCGATCTGCTGAGTGAGGCCGAGCACCTGCTCAACCAGGAAGAACTCGAGGTCGAGGGCAGCGATCTGACTCCGAAACAGGCTGCGGTGAACCGTATCCGGCAGTCGTTGGACCGGGCGCGCGGAGTACTGCACGAGCGCCCGGGCACGGCCTACAGTCTGGCCACCCAGGCCCTGATCCAGCTCGACGAACTGGCCTACGCGCGCCAGGACGCGACGCGGTGAGGGTGGCGTAGGTGCTGGTTTTCTCCACTTCCGACAAGGGCGGCACCGGACGTTCGGTGACCAGCTGCAATATCGCGTACCGGCTGTGCATGTCGGGCCGCAACGTCGCCTATGTCGACTTCGACTTCGGCTCCCCCACCGCCGGAGCGCTGTTCGAGATCAGCGCGGTCGAACGGGGTATCGCCGACGGCGGCGTGCACTCCTACCTGCTCGGCCAGAGCGGCACCGCGGCCCGGGTCGATGTGGGTACCGCTACCGACAGATCCGAACTCAAGCGCATCGCTCCCCGATCCGGACGGCTCGTGCTGTTCCCGGGCGACGAGGGCGGCGCCGAATTCCTCACCGCCGACGACGCGGTGGTGACCCGGTGCGCGGAACTGCTGGTGGCGCTGGAACAGGAGTTCCGGGTGGTGGTGGTCGATCTGAGCGCGGGCCGGTCGGTCGCGCTGGAGATCGCCCTGCAGGCGACCGCGCTGCCGCAACTGCGCAGGCGCACCGCGCGCTGGCTGATCTTCCATCGCTGGACCCGCCAGCACATCCTGGCGGCCGCCGGGCTGGTCTACGGCCCGCACGGTCTGCTGCAGACCGGCGCGGCCTGCGGCCACGACCCCGATGAACTGCTCGGCTCCACCCGCTATATCCGCACCGCGGTACCCGCCGCCGATTCCCATCTGACCGCGCAGCGCGCCGCACAGGCCGCGTGGCTGCAGGAACAGGATGTGGCGCTGCGCCGGCTGGCCACCGCCAACCGGCTCGGCGCGACGGCGGTACTCGGCGCGACCCCGATGGAACCGGTGCTGCAATGGCGCGAACAGCTGATCCTGGACAGTGATGTCAACGCCCACATCGCCAATCACGAAACCGCGCTGGCCTATACCGAACTGGCCCGGCGCCTGGTGGACGTCGCCAGTTGGGAGAGGCTCTAGATGCGGGACAGGCAGGTTTACAGTGAGGCCACCGAGCAGCCATGGATCGCGCCGGTTCCGTTATCGCATCTGTCGATCGAGGTCGGGCACTTCTATCTCAACGACATCGTCGGCGATATCGACAGGGTGAAATCGGAGTTCCGCCGCATCGTGCCGTTGGTGGCGGCTTTCGTCGAATCGGCGCGTGTGCGGTTCGGTCCCGACGTCCGGGTCAGCACCTGCTACCTGATCGACGACTACTTCCAGCCCGATACCGATCCTGTCGAGATCCTCGGCAAATTGCTCACTGCCGCTGCCGAATCCGGTCTGACCATCGACTACCTAGCGCGTGAGTCGGGCTGCTGGCAGACCTCGCAATTCGTCGACGGGGTCCCGCTGGGCGAACCGATACCGGTGGCCGAGATGGTGGCCGCGCGGATAGTCGCCGAACCGGCGCCGCCCGATACCGGGCGCCGGCCGCCCACCGTCCAATCGGGGTGGCTGTGCAACGGCCGCCGGTCCTCGGAACACGAACCGGCCCAGGCCATGCGGGGGCGCAGCTACGAACCGCCCGAGGAGTTCGGCCGGCGCGAGCACTCCATCTTCCTGGATGTGCAGTTGTGGAGCACCCAGGACGGGGTCACCCGCTGGTCGTGTCCGTTCCTGGCCGCGGTCTGGCATCTGCTCCGACTGGGCATGCTGCGGTATCACGGTGCCGCCGTGGTGGAACCGCAGCTGTGGCGCGGTGAGCCGTGGCCGCGGCGCTGGCACGAGGTGCCGCCGGTCGTGCAGCTCAACCCCGACGCGGCGCCGTTCGCGGCGTACCAGACTTTGTCGATGCTGCCCAAGCGCTATATCGGTATCGAACACTCGGTGCGCCTGGTACTCGATCACCTGGATCTGGACGACGACGTGCTCGCGCAGACCATCGCGGCGGGCGCCGCGGACGAGGTGCCGGTCACGGTACCGCGCAAGATCAGCGAGCGACTGTCCCACCTGCTGCTCGACGGGTCCTGAGATGGCCGCGACCGCACCTCTGGTCGTCCTCGGCGAGGTACGCACCTGCCTGTTGCCGTCTGCCACGGCGCTCACCCGCGCCGAGGCGGGTGAACTGCTGGCGCTGCTGCCCGGCTGCGCGATCTCGTGGAAGGAAAGGCCGGGCACACTGGGCCTCTCCCCGACCACGGCCGTCGGGGTGCATTGCGATCTGATGCTGGGCGAGGAGGTCGCCCGCATCGTCGGGACCGTGGCCACCAGCCTCGCGCTGGTGGGCGGGCGCGTACTGCAATCCTCGGCGCGCACCCGGGTCGTGCGCGCGTCGGAGCGCCGTCGCCAGACCTGGTCCCACTACATAAGCCAGAAGGGAGTCACCGAGGTCGTCAACCGGATCCCGGAGCGGATGGCGGCCGGAACCGCCCTGGCCGACGGCTATCTCGCCGACCGAGCCCATCCCGGCACGGCCCCACTCGATCTGGCGTCGATCAGCGAACGCCTGCTGGCCCGAGTACGCGCGGACTCCCGGCTGGACCAGAATCCGCCGGTGCAGACCGGGACGACCCGGCTGCGCTGGACCGCGCGGGTGGGCGGCAGCAGCGGACCGGCCGCCACGCTGCACATGGACGACGATACGGTCCGCTCGGTCCGGCTGATCGTGCGCGACGAGGCGGACCTCGCGGCGGCACAACGGTTCTGCGAGGATCTCGCGGCGCACGATTGGTTACTGACGGTGCTGGCCGGCGTTCTCGACGAGGCCGACCGTTTCACACCGCACAGCCGCGAGCGGATCGATATCCTCGCCCCGGCACTGGAACATCTGCCCGGGCTCTGGATGCCCGGCGCGCACACGCCACCGGTGCTGCGCGCACTGTGGAAGGAACTGCAGACCGATCCCGGTTTCTCCCGGCAGTGGAACACGCTGGTCGGCCGGCTGCGCGACAATATCGCGGTCGCGACGCTGTCCGCGCTGCGGCACAAGATCTTCGACGCCGAATGGTGAGCCCGCGCGATCACATCCGGAACCATTTGCGCACCAGCAGTGCGAAGAAGACCGACATCGATACCGCGCCGGTCCACGCCTCGACCACGAACAGCACCTTCGTGGCGCTGTGCAACTCCTTCGTATCACCGAGTCCGGGCGGGTTCAGGAAACTCGTCACACCCATGTAGACGGTGTCCGCCGGGCCCTGGACGTTGCCCAGCAGCAGGGCGACCCCGGTGAACAGCAGCATCTGCAGAACCACCCACACCAACAGCCAGGACGGCCGGTAGCCGTGGCCGCAGAGGATGTAGGACCCCTGTCCGGCCCACCGGCGCAATCCCAGTGGCAGCGCCCTGGTATTCGCCCGCGCGAGTTGCAGACCGCAGCGGTCCTCGGCGTCGTCGTCCTCGTTCACGCGGTACAGCGCCATCGCCCGCCGGAAAGCCAGGGCCGCGTGCGTGGCCAATCCGGCGGCCGACAGTTGCGCGCCGATCACCTCGTATTCCTCTGCCAGCAGGGTGTTCTGGCGAGCACTGAGGCGTAACGGACCCCGGAACTCCACTTCCGCGGCCATGAGCGCGGCGAGTACCGCACTGGGTACCAGCCAGCCCTCTTCGTCGTCGCGCGGATCGCGAGCCGCTTCGTAGAGATGCGGGAAGACCAGGGTGTCGGAATGGCGTCGGCGCGCACTGGGCGGATCGTAATCGTCCAGAACCGCCTCGACGTGCACGGCGAAGGAATCGAGTGTCATCCGCTCGGGATGCGGGGCGGCATCCAGATCGGAGGTGTATGCCGCTGCGTGCCTGGCGATCCGGGTCGAGACCGACGCCACGAACGGCGAGATCTCGCCCATGTCGCCAGTCTAGCGATCAGGGACGCAGCGCGAATTCGTAGAGGTCGCGGGGCTCACCCGAGCCGAAGTAGCGGTCGTCGTGTTCGACGAATTCGAAACCGGCCTGTTTGAACAGGTTCCCGGCCGGGTGATTATCCGGCCGGACGGTGAGAGACACGGTGTCGGCGCCCAGTTCCCGGCATACGTGCAGGGTCTGGTTCAGCAGGGCGCGACCGAAGCCGGCGCCCTGGTACCGCTTGGCCACCGCGAAGGTGAACAACAGCGCGCGCCCCGACTTCTCCAGGGTGAGTGCGTAACCGATGACCGTGCCGCCGGCTTCGGCGACCAGCCATTCCGATCCGTGCAGGTCGTAGAGTTGGCGCAGCATGAGGTACAGGTACGGTTCACCGAAGACCTCGGCCTCGATGGCCGCGATATCCTCGAGATCGGCAAAGCGGGCCTGCCGATATACCGGCTGTGGCGCCTCCGCGTTATCCATGTGCTCCCTCGTGCCAGGGCATATGCCGTCCGATACCAGCCTAGAACGTCAACTCGCCGACCGCGCCAGTGTAGGGGTCGCGCAACCGTTCTGTGATGCGGGCGGCTCCTGGTGTCGGCATACCCGATCGCTCGCGCTCGACACAGCGGCGGCGATATCGATCGCGTTCGCCTCGCCCGGCCTTGACCTGAACAATACTCGAGGAAGCAAGGTGATTCCGGAGCGGCACACCAGCGGCCGCCCGGCACATCACCTGGAGGAATTGTGGACATCGCCGCCGACACCGGCTCTCCCGCCGAGCCCTTGCACGTCGCCGTCATCCTCGGCAGCAGTCGAGACGGACGTTTCGCGCCGACGGTCGGGGATTGGTTCCTGAACAGAGCCGCGCACCACCCGAACCTGTCGCCGACCAGCGTCGACGTCGCGACCACCGAACTCCCCCACACCTTCGGCGCGCCCGCCCCGGCGATCGCCGGACCCCGGGCGACGCTCGCCGAGGCGGATGCCTTCGTCGTCGTCACCCCCGAGTACAACCACAGCTACCCCGGCACACTGAAGAACTTCATCGATCTGCATTTCGCGGAGTGGCAGGCCAAACCCGTGGGCTTCGTGAGCTACGGCGGGATATCGGGCGGGCTACGGGCGATAGAACACCTGCGCGCCGTGTTCGCCGAATTGCACGCCGTCACGATCCGGGACACGGTCAGCCTCCACAACCCCTGGGGACAGCGGGACGAAGCGGGCGCTCTGGTGGCCGACTCCGGCGCCGATGCCGCGGCGACCACCATGCTGAACCAGCTCACCTGGTGGGGCGACGCACTGCGCACTGCCCGCGCGGCCCGCCCGTACCTCGGCTGAACCACCCCGCGCGCGGGCGCCGACGGCGGACCACCTGCCCGGATATGCCGTAATCGCTGTCGGAGCCCGCGCATACGATGCTCCGGTGACCGAATACGACCACCTCGATACCTCGACCCTGCCGGTACGCCAGCGCCGCATTCTCGTGGCGATCCGAGAGTGGGTGGTACGGCACGGATACCCGCCGAACACCCGGCAGCTGGGCGACGCGGTCGGACTGCGCTCGACCTCGTCGGTGTCGAGGCATCTGAAGGGTTTGGAGGAGAAGGGTTTCCTGCGACGCGGTGACGGTATGTCCCGGCCGATGGATATCCGGTTGTTCCTCGACACCGGCGGGGAGCGGCAGCCGGACCGGGACGCTGTCGCGGTACCGGTCGTCGGCGATATCGCCGCCGGCGCCCCGATCCTCGCCGACGAGCACACCGACGATGTACTCACCCTGCCGCGGGAACTCGTGGGCCGGGGCACCGTATTCGGACTGCGGGTACGGGGCGACTCGATGGTGGACGCCGCGATCTGCGACGGCGATCTCGTGGTGGTGCGCCGCCAACCCGACGCGCAGACCGGAGAGATCGTCGCCGCGATGCTCGACGGGGAGGCCACGGTGAAGGTGTTCCGGCGCCGGGGCGGCCATGTGTACCTGGAACCGCGCAACCCCGCCTACGACGTGCTCGACGGGGACCGGGCGGTGGTACTGGGCAAGGTCGTATCCGTCATGCGCCGGATGTGAGCGCGACGGCCGGGTTCGCCCGCCCGCGGGCGGCGACAAGGCGATGGTGCATGATCGAACGCATGGGTGCTGACCCGGGACCACGGGTCCCCGAGAACCTCGACGATTTCCGCGCACTCGCGCGCACCCGGCTGGACTCGTTCCCGCGGATCGCGGTACCGGATACCGACGGAATGCGCCGCGCGGCCGTGGTCCTGTGCGTGGTGGATACGGGCGGATCGCTGGCGGTACTCGTCATCAGACGGGCCTACCAGGGCCGTAACGCCGGGCAGTGGGCGCTGCCGGGCGGACGGGTGGAAGCCGGCGAAACGTTGGAGCAGGCCGCCATCCGCGAGCTCCACGAAGAGCTCGGCCTGACGACCGGCCCCGAGGACGTTCTCGGTGTGCTCGACGATTTCCCGGCCGCTTCGGGCTTCGCCATCACCCCCATCGTGGCGACGCTCACCGATATCACCCGGCTCGCACCGAATCCGGACGAGGTCCACTCGGTGCACCGGGCCGATTTCGCCCGTTTGGCCGCCGACGACACTCCGCACTGGGTCCCGCGCAGCGCCGCCCGGATGCACGAGGCGACACCGGCCGCCGAGGTCCCGCCGGGGGAACCGGGACTGCTGCAGATGCGATTGGGCCCGGAAATGACCATCCACGCCCCCACCGGCGCCATGCTGTGGCAGTTCCGGGAAGTGGTGCTGCTGGGTAGCGATCCGGCGGCGGCGCGGGTCGCGGATTTCGCGCAGCCGGACTGGACGCACCACTGACCTGCCCATGATGCACCCCGTCGGCGCGAAACGAGGATCAGGCGCCGGGCCGCACGCCCGGTTCGCCCGCGGCCGCATGCCCCGGGAGCACGCAGACCGCGTCGAGTCCGAGGACGTGATTGAGGCGGCCGAACGCGAGCCAGGAACCGAGGCACATGCTCAACTCCACGATTTCGGCCTGGCTGTAGTGGGCCGTTATCCGGGCCCAGAAGTCCTCGTCGAGGTTGTGGTGATCGAGGGCATAGCGTTCGGCGTATTCGGCCGCCAGACGCGCGCGGTCGTCCAGCACGTCGGTGCCGCGCCAGTCGGCGACGGCGGCGTCGAATCCCGCCTCGACTTTCTGCCCGTCGCGTTCGGTACGCCAGTCCAGGCAGAACACGCACCCGTTGATCTGGGCGATCCGCAGCCGCGCCGCCTCGAATTCGCGTAGCCCGAGGGTGGTGTGCGAGTACACCGCCAGCGAGAAATTCGAGGCGGCGATACCGATACCGGGGACCATCTCACCCCATACGTATCCGATGGGGTCCTTGCCTTCGGGGATGTCAACTCTCATGACCGTTCCTTCCCAGCTTTCCGGCCGCCGGCCGCAGCGGCACATCGAGCGCGTCGTAGAGCCCGGGTTCGGCGGCCGCGAGCCAGTCGATCGCGCCGACCAGGCGTCCCACGGCGGTGGCGTTGCCGCCGGCCGCGTAGTTGTCGCCCTCGTCGGTCGCTTCGACGGTGACCTCGATCCGCGGACGTCCTTCGATGATCACCCGGTGCGCGCCCTCGCCGTTCGGCGGCGCGGGCCATTGCGGCGCGCACGAGGGATGGATCCGGGTGATGTGTTCGACCACGATCCGTGGTTCGCCTGCCACGATGCCCTGTACCTCGAACCGCATCGCGCCCTGGGTGCCGGCGTCGAACTTGCCCATCGTCGCGGTGTCGACCGTGGTCTCCAAGGGGAGCCGCTGCAGCGTCTCGCGGACCTCGTCCAGCTCGACCCCGAGCGCCCGGGCGATCAACCGGACCTGCCCGCCCCAGACCATCGTCGGCACGCCGGGCATCACCATCGGCGGCACCTGGTCCATGGGCTGGCCCATACCCACCAGGTAGCGGACGGAATCGGGCTGGTCGTAGGTCGAGTAGTCGAAGATCTCCTGGCATCGGACCACGTCCACGACACTGCCGAGACCGCTGATCAGCACCGGCAGCACATCATTGCCCCAGCCGGGGTCGATTCCGGACACGAACAGTGAGCCGCCGCCCGATTCGATCGCCGCCAGGATCGGGTCGCGGAACTCCGGTGGGGCGCCGCGCTGGTCGTAGAGCGCGTACAGCGCCGGCGTGACCACTACGGCGCCGGCCCCGATCGCGCGGACGATATCCGCGAGGGCGTCGTCGGGCCGGATATCGCCCGAGGCGGCGTACACCACCGCATCCGGACGGCCGGCCAGCACCGCGTCGATATCGGTGGTGGCCGGTACGCCCAGCGTCCGGTCCAGGCCGGCCAGGTCGCCCGCGTCCCGGCCGTTCTTGGCCGGATCGTGGACGAGCACCGCCGTCAGCGTCAGTGCGGGATGCGCGTCGACCGCCCGTATCGCGGCGCGGCCCACGTTGCCGGTCCCCCAGACAACCGTCGAGATCATCGGCGAATTCTAACAAGCGCTTGGTTGTCGAGGAGCGTTTCCGCGAGCTCGGACCGCGCACCCCGGCCACGGCGTCGCCCGGGCCGCACCCTTATCGAACCCTCACCGAACTCCGGGAGATCCCCCAAGAACAGACCGTAGAGTCCGCTTCCGTGATCAAGAGTCAGGTTCGGGCGGCCTCCATCGCTCTCGTCCTCGCGGGCGCGGTGACCGCCGGCGCCACCGCGTACTTCCGCCCATCCGTCGCGCCGACCGGAATCGCGCTGGTCAACGCCGATACCGGCCCGACAGGCGAGCAGGTGGTCGAGGCGGTGCGCAAGGCCGGCGGCTACGACTGGAAAGCCGTCCCCGCCGAGGCCGCCGACACCACCGCTTACGCCGCGGTGATCACCCTGCCCGCCGACCTGACCGATGCCATGGCGACACTCGGCGGCGCCGAACCGCGCCGGGCCCGGCTCACCGTCGATATCCATCGTGATGCCGACGCCGACACCGTGGAGGGCGCCATCGCGACCGTCACGGACCGGATCAGCGCGGCCGGGATAGCAGCCGCGCTCGCGGCCACGGCACAGGCCCGAACCGCTATCTCCTCCGCCCAGTTCACCGCGCAAATGCTGGGCGCCGGAGTGAACGCGGCCACGGCGGGCGCCGCGGAGTTCGATGCCGGCTCCGCACAGCTGATCGAACTGCTGGACAACGCGGAAAACGGTGTCGCGCAGCTGACTTCGTCCATCGATGCACTGCGCTCGACCATCGCGGGCGCCGCCGGGCAGGCCGGGCAACTGGCCACCGCACTGGACGGCACCGGGATCACGGTCGATCAGGTGCGGCAGTCCTCGGCCGCGATGACCGCCGGCCTGGACGAGATCCTGCCGCTGCTGCGCGGATTGCCGTTCGCTGACGACGCCAGGGTCGCCGACACCGTCACGAAACTCCAGGCGGTACGGGATGTCTCCGCACAGGCGAGCACTCAGCTGAACGGGCTCGCGGACTTGTCGGGGGTACCCATCGATCCGGGCACCGATCTCGGGGCTCTACTGCGCGGCATGGCAGAACGGCTGAATACGGTTGCCGGACAGCTGGACCGCGGCGCCGATCTCGCCGCGGAGATTCCCGGGCGCGCCCAGGAGGGCGGAACACAACTGCTCGCGGCCGCCGACCTGATCGAAACGGGAATCGCGCAACTCCAGCAGCTGACGACCAACCTGGGCACCCGGATCGGCGAGGCGGCGGCGGCCGTCCCACCACGTGGTCCCGCCCAGCAGTCCGCGTTGGCGCAGGCGCTCAGCAACCCCGTCGATATCGTGCGGAACTGATTCGCCCCCGATTCACCCATGCCCGGCCCCGCCGTGACGTGGCCCATCTCTCCGCCCACGGGAATGCCGCTACGTGCCGATATCCGTATCGTTGATCCGGTGACGGAATTCCTCACGGAGACAACGGAATCGGATTTGCCGTCGGTTACCAGGATGTTACTGCGCGCTGACGGATCCATGACGAGATTGCTGGAGGCGCTGATCGGCCTGCCACTCGTTCTCGACCTGACCGATCAGCATGTCACCACCGGCGCGACCCTCGACCACACTGTGCGCGCGGCACTGGGCTGCGACGACACCGATCCGGTGGTCGTACGACAGTCGACTCTCACCACAGCCGACGGCGCGGCGGTATCGCTGAACCGGGTGACCATCATGGCGACCGACCATGAGCTCACCACGCTGCTCACCGACGACCGGCTGCCCATCGGCCACAGTCTGGCCGCCGCGCGCCGCCACCTCGCGCGCACCGTGCTCGGCGCGGGCGTAGCGCGATGGCCGACGCCGGGCGGGCAGGAAGGGCTGCCCTGCGCATACAAGGAGAGCGTGCTCTCCGACTCCGGATCGCGCGCGGTGGCGCATCTGCACGAGCGGTTCAACCCCGCCTACGCGCCACTGGGGTCGACCCGGTGAAAGTACTGATCGTCGGCTCCGGAATAGGCGGACTGACGACGGCACTGAGCCTGCACGCGAGCGGAATCGATGTTCAGGTGATCGACCGGGTGGAGCAGCTGCGCCCACTCGGCGTCGGTATCAATCTCCTACCGCACGCGACCGGCGCCCTGGTCGAACTCGGCCTGGCCGACGCCCTGGCCGCACAGGCGATAGCCACGTCCGAATTGGTCCACTTCGACAGGTTCGGCAACGAGATCTGGCGCGAACCGCGTGGGCTGGCCGCCGGACATCCGTGGCCGCAGTATTCGGTCCATCGCGGCCGCCTGCAGACAGTGCTGCTGGACGCGCTGCGCGATCGCCTCGGCGATGACGCCGTGCGCACGGGACATCACTTCACCGCGGCGACACAGGAGGACGACCGGGTCCGCGCGGTGGTCCACGATCGGCGGCGCGATACCGCAGTGGAACTGACCGCGGATGTCCTCATCGGCGCCGACGGTCTGCACTCCGCGGTCCGGGCGCATCTGTACCCGGACGAGGGCGCGCCGGGCTGGAACGGTATCCGGATGTGGCGCGGGGTGGCCGCGGCGCCGCCGTTCCTCACCGGCGCGTCGATGGTGATGGCCGGGAGCAATCACGCCGCCAAGCTCGTTGCCTACCCGCTCTCTCCCGTGGAGCCCGGCCAGGACACCGTGCTGGTCAACTGGGTGGCCGAGGTGCAGATGCCCGACGGGGCCCAGGGCGAAGCCGAATGGACCCGCACCGGACGTCTCGACGATGTGCTGCCGTACTACCACGACTGGCATATCGGCGGCCTGGACGCCGGTGCGCTGCTGGCGGGCAGCGAGACCATCCTCGAATATCCGATGGTCGACCGGGATCCGTTGCCGCGCTGGAGCTTCGGGCGTATCACGCTGCTCGGCGACGCCGCGCACCCGATGTATCCCGTCGGATCCAACGGCGGTTCGCAGGCCATCCTGGACGCCCGGGCGGTCGCCGCGGCGCTGGAGGGGTCGACCGACCCCGTCACCGCCTTGGCGGCCTACGACCGCGCGCGCCGCGAGGCGGCCAACTCGGTGGTGCTCGCCAACCGGGATATCCCGATGGATCACACCCTGCGGATCGTGGCGCAGCGAGCACCCGAGGGCTTCGCCCGCATCCAGGACGTGCTGACCGCGCAGGAATTGCGGGCGATCACCGACGGCTACCGCCGGGTGAGCGCGATCCGGTAGCCCTCGCCGCGGCGACGACCGCGCGTCACCCCGCCTCGGGGAGCTGCTCGCCCTGCACCACCTGGATGTCCAGGTCGAGTTTGACCGTGGTCCCGACCGCGGCGACACCCGCACGGACCACGGCGTTGTAGTCGATGGCGAAATCATCGCGGCGCAAGGTCGTTTCGGCGTGGAACGCGGCACGCACCCCGCCCCAGGGGTCGGCACCGAACCCGCCGTAGGTGAGCGCGAGGTCGACGGGGCGACGCTGGCCGTGCAGAGCCAGCTCGCCCGACATCACCCAGGTGTCGCCGCCGGTGCGGCTCATCCCGGTGCTGCGGAACGAGATGAGCGGATAGTTCTCGACGTCCAGGAAATCGCTGGACCGCAGATGGTTGTCGCGCATCTCGATACCGGTATCGATCGCGGCGGCCTTGATCTCGGCATATCCGGCGGACTGTTCGAATCGGTCGGCGATGTCCAGCCGGCCGCTCACCTCGGCGAACCGCGCCTTGATACTGGAGATGCCCAGGTGACGCGCGGTGGCGATCACCGAGGAGTGCACCGGGTCGATGGTCCACGGTCCGGCCGGCGGCAGCGCGACCGCGTCGACCACGGGAGCCAGAGCCACCTCACCGAGTGAACCCGTTCCCGACGAGGAGATCTGCACGGCCCGCGCCGCCGGCTGATATCCGGCGGCGGTCAGCACCGCAGTGTGCACGCCCGGACGCAACGGCTCGGTGGACACCGCCCCGTTCTCGTCGGAGAGCGCGCGGCAGATCTGCCGACCGCGCATATCCGTCACGGTCAGGACCGCGTCGGGTACCGGCCAGCCGTCGGCGCCCTGGATGCGGCCGGTCAAACCGGACATGAGCATCACCTTTTCACCCTCAGAGTTGATTAGCACAAGCAACTAGTTGCCGATCACGAATATACCCACGGCGGATCCACGCCGACAGAGCGGCCGCCCAGCAGGGTGCGCGATCAGCCTTCGACAACGCGCAGGGCGCCGCCGATCCGGGTGAACGCCGTGGGCGTGCGCGGGCGGACGAGCCCCGCGCATTCCGGAGTATGCGGTTTCTCCGGTCGACTGCCGGGTATCGCGAGCGCGTCCGGCACACCACCGCTGCGAGCCGGAACCGCGGCGCCCCGGCCGGAAATGCCCAGTTCGACGACCACAGCGTTCGGAGGAACCATGGAGATCGGCTACAAACTCGCCGCCGAAGGGTTCGGCCCCACCGAACTCGTCCGGCAAGCCGTCGGAGCCGAAGCGGCCGGTTTCGATTTCGTCGAGATCAGCGACCATTTCCATCCGTGGCTGGACAATCAGGGTCATTCGCCGTTCGTCTGGACCGTGCTCGGCGCGATCGCGGCGGAGACAGAACGGATAGGACTCGCCACCGGCGTCACCTGCCCGACGGTGCGCTACCACCCGGCGATCATCGCGCAGGCCGCCGCGACACTCGCACTGCTGTCCGAAGGCCGGTTCACCCTTGGCATCGGGTCCGGGGAACGCCTCAACGAACATATCGTCGGCGACGGATTCCCCGGCGATGTCGCCGGCCGGCACCGGCTCCTGCGGGAAGCCCTGGAGATCATCCGGTTGCTGTGGCGCGGCGGGTACCGGTCCTACGACGGCCGGTATCTGAAGCTGTCGGACGCCCGCGTCTTCGACCTGCCCGAGGAACTTCCGGTGATCGCGGTTGCCGCAGGCGGGAGCGGCGCCGCCGAGATCGCCGCCGAACTGGGTGACGGACTCTTCGCCACCGAACCGAGGGCGCGGCTGGTGGCGACATACGAGGCGGCCGGCGGCGACGGCCCGCGCTACGCCGAGGTGCCCATGGCATGGGCGCCGGACGAGCACACCGGTGCGCGCGCCGCCCTGGAAACCTCGCGCTGGGCGCTCACCGGCTGGAAGGTGATGAGCGAGCTGCCCAATCCGGTGAATTTCGAGGCTGCGTCCGCCGCGGTGCGCGAGGAGGACATCCTGGAGAAATTCGCCTGCGGTCCGGATCCGCAGCGCTACCTCGATATCGCGCAGCCGTTCGTGGACGCCGGTTTCGACCATCTGGTGATGCAGAACGCCGGTCCCGATCCGGACGGTTTCCTCGACTTCTACCGCACGGAACTGGATGGGCCGATGCGCAAACTGACGCGGCAGCCGGCCTGAGTGCCGCGTCCCGGACATCCCGGGACATCGACGCCGACACCCCACCGCGGACAGTCTGCACGAGCGCGCCCGATGTGTTAGGCCTGAAGTTCGCACACCCGTCGATTCGAGACAGGAGTACGAGATGGAGCGAGGAAACAGCAAACACGGACCGGCCCGCGACGACGAGCTGGCGCACGAATTACAGGGCACGCTGCTCGGGAACCGGTCCAGCCGGGCCGAGGAATGGCGCGACCCGGAACCGCCCGCCGACGACGACACACTCGTGAACGAGCGTATCGACCGGACCGAGCGACCGGGCGGAAGGATCTGACGCGCAGGCCCGGTCGCGGGTGCCTTCGCCCACGCGGTCGGGCCGGTGATCGATCGGCACCACGAACGCGGAACCGGCCGCCCTATCGCGAGGGCGGCCGGTTCGCTGTGTCAGTAGCCCTGTCCCGACGTGATCCGGGTCCGGCCCGGATCACCTCACCCACGGGCCCGCGAACGGAATCCGGTCAGGACGGGGCCCCGGCGGCCTGCGTGGTATCGATCACACCGAAAGTCTCGCCCTGCGGCGCGGTGAGCACGCCCATCCGGCCGAACGGGCTGTCGTCCGGCCCCATCAGCACTTTCGCACCCAGCCCGGTTGCCGCGGCGAGCGTCGCGTCGGTGTCTTCGACCTGGAACCAGGCCAGCCAATACGCCGGACCGGCGCCCGGGTTCTTGGTGGAATCGTTCATACCGCCGACGGGTTCGCCCCCGGGATCGAGTGCGAAAGTGGCGTAGTCGACGTTCTCGCCGTCGCCGATCTCGGTGAACGACCAGCCGAACACCTGCGTGTAGAACTCCTGTGCGCGCTGGTAGCCGTCGGTATGCAGTTCGTTCCAGCAGTAGGCGCCGGGCTCGTTGTAGATCCCGGCGCCGAAATGCTGTTTCGCCTGCCAGGCCCCGAAGGCCGCGCCCGTGGGGTCGGTGGCGACGAGCATCCGCCCGACGTCCATCACATCGAAGGGCGGGGCCAATATGTTCCCGCCGGCGGCCGCGATCGCCGCGGCGGTGTCGTCGGCGTTGTCGGTGGCGAGGTAGGTGGTCCATACCGAGGGCATCGACTGCCCGGGTGGTTTGGGACCTATCCCGGCGGCCGGTCGGCCGTTGCGGAGCGCCATCAGGTAGCCGCCGGCTTCCGGGGCGCTCTCCGCGATCTCCCATCCGAACAGGGCGGTGTAGAAATCGCGGGCGAGCGTCGTATCGTCGACCTGACAGTCGGCCCAGCACGGTGTACCGGCCGGCCAGGGGGTTTCGCGTATCGGCATGGCGTGTCCTCCGTGTTCGTTTCGCGCGAGTCGAGCGATGACGGGAGGCCTCTCGAAGGCCGGAAGAGAACAGACGCGGACACGGACGAGGGCAGCTCAGATCCGCTCCGCGGTCCGTGGTGAGCTAACGGTATCCACCGCGACCCGGGTGGGCAACCATTCGGACCGGGCGTTCGAGGACGGCCGAGAACCCCGCGCGTTATTGCCTATATCGTGAGTCTGTGCTCATAATGTGAACCCACTGTGGCCTGAGTCACGACAGCCCTGCCGCTTCGCAAGAGCGGGAGAGGCACTCGGCCCGGTGCGACTCGATGGGAAAAGCACATGTCAGACCTTGCAACGATGATCAACACAGGCGCCGCGATCCTTGCCGTAGTCGTCCTGATCATCAGACTCAAAATCAATCCGGCGGTATCGCTGGTCCTCGGCTCGGCCTATCTGGGACTCACGGCGGGGCTGGGCACCGAGCAAACGATCGACACCATCGCGACGGGTTTCGGCGACATCATGGCCGAGGTCGGACTGCTCATCGCTTTCGGAGTTCTGACGGGTGCGATGCTGCAGGAAACCGGCGCGATCGAACGCCTGGTCCAGGCGCTGATCCGCGTATTCGGTGTCGATCGCATGCCGTATGCGCTGTCGCTGACCGTGGCGACCGCGCTGCAATCGATCTACCTCGACGTCCTGCTGGTGATATCAGCTCCGCTGGCCCGCTCCGCCGCGGCCAGGATCGACAAGAAGGGCACCGCCCGGATGGCCACCGCACTGGCCATCGGCGGCGAATGCGGCATCGTGCTGACCGTGCCGGGCGTCGGCGCGCTGGCACTGGCCGGACTGCTCGGCGTACCGCTGGGCACAATGCTGCTGTTCGGCCTGATCCTGGTGATTCCCACCGTCACGATCGCGGTCGCGATCATGAGTTTCCTCTTCGACCGGGGCTGGTGGAACGAAGACCGCGACGAACAGCCCTTTCCCGGTGAAGACAAGGACGAATCCGCGGCCGGCGAGACCATGTCGGCAACCGGCCTCGGCGGCGTGGCCGTCGACTCTCCTGCGCGGGCCGCGGTCCGTACCCCGCTGCCGCTGCTGATGGCGCCACTGATCACCGCGCTGGTGCTGATCGCGGCCGGAGCCATCCTGGATGTCGCCGAAATCCACAATCCGGTGATCGAATTCCTCTCCACGCCGGTCATCGCCCTGCTGATCGGGCTCATCGGAACCAGTGTCGTCGGCCGCCGCAGCGTCGGCATCGAACGGATCCAGCGTTCGATCGCGACCGGATTCCAGGAAAGCGGGCAGATCCTGATCCTCACCGGGGTCGGCGGGTCGCTGGCCGCCACCATCGCGGCCACCGGACTCGGCGACATCCTCGGCGACTATTTCACCGCGAGCACCGCCGCCCCGCTGCTGATGGTGTGGGTGATCGCGGCGATCCTGCACATCGCGGTCGGTTCGGTGACGATCTCGGCGATCACCGCCGCGGGCATCCTCGCCCCGGTCGCGCCGGCGCTCGGGATCGATCCGGTGCTCATCGCTCTCGCCGCGGGAGCCGGATCGCTGTTCGCCGTGCACGTCACCAGCAACACCTTCTGGCTGCTCCAGTCGCTGATGGGCCAGACCACGCGGGGCACGTTGAAAACGTGCTCGGTCGGGGTCTCGATCGCCTCGGTGGTGGCGATCCTGCTCATCCTGCCGCTGAGCGCGGTCCTGTGAACATCCGAGACGATAGGGAAGATATGCGCAACGAGCCTGTGCGGCCGCTCGCCGGGATCCGCGTCCTGGAACTGGGCAACTACATCGCCGCGCCGACCGCGGGCCGGATGCTGGCCGATTTCGGAGCCGAGGTGATCAAGGTCGAACGCCCGGGCACCGGTGACGAACTGCGCCGGTGGCGGCTGTACGGCGGCGAGACCTCCATGCTCTATCGCACCGTCAACCGCAACAAGAAGTCCGTCGTGATCGACCTGAAAACCGAGACCGGCCGCGCCCTGGTCCTGGACCTGGTCCGCGAATCCGATGTACTGCTGGAGAACTTCCGGCCGGGCACGCTGGAGAAATGGGGGCTCGGCCCGGAGGTGCTGCAGGAGGCCAACCCGGACGTGGTGATCACCCGCATCTCCGCCTACGGTCAGACGGGCCCCCGTTCCGCGCGCCCCGGATTCGCGGCGGTCGCCGAGGCGGTCGGCGGACTGCGCGAACTCATCGGCGATCCGGACCGGCCGCCGGTGCGCACCGGCGTCTCGATCGGTGATTCGATCGCCGGAATCTACGCCGCGTTCGGCACGGTGATGGCCCTGTTCCAGCGCGCCCGCAGCGATACCCCTGTTCCCTTGGCGGAGCGCATCATCGATGTGGCGCTCAACGAATCGATCCTGTCGGTGATGGAGTCGCTGGTCCCCGACTACCTCGCCTACGGGGTGCAACGGGAACGTGTCGGCGGCCGGATGGAGGGGATAGCCCCCAGCAACGCCTACCCGTGCCGCGACGGCGCCAGCATCATCGTCGCCGGTAACGGCGACGCCATCTTCCAGCGCTATATGGAAACGATCGATCGCCCGGACCTGGCCGCCGACCCGGACCTGCGCGACAATGCCGGGCGCTGGGCACGGCGCGACGAGCTCGACGCGGCCATCGCCGAGTGGACGGGCCGCCACACCCGTGACGATGCGCTGCGGATCCTCGACGCCGCCGGGGTGCCGTCGGGCCCGATCTACACCGCGGCCGATATCTGCTCCGACGAGCAGTACGCCGCCCGGAACATGATCCAGCGATTCGAGGTGGACACCGGCGCCGCCGAACCCACCTCGGTGGGATTCCCCGGCATCGTGCCGGTGATCGGCGCGACCTCGTTGCCGATCCGTACAATCGGCCCCGACCTGGGTGAACACACGCGCGAAGTGCTCGCGTCGGTGCTGCACCTGCGCGAAGACGAGATCGACGCCGTCACGGGCACTTCGGAAGCAGAGGTTTCGGCATGACCTTCTCCTACACACCGGCGGCGCAGCTGCGCGACGTCACACTGCGCGACGGACTGCAGCTCACCGGGAAACCCCTGGACACCGAACGCAAGGTGGCTCTCGCCCGCGAACTGCTCGCGGTGGGTGTGCCCGAGTTGGAGATCGGTTCCATGGCCCGCCCCGACCTGGTGCCGCCACTGGCGAACACCCTCGAGGTGATCGCGGCGCTGACGCCGGAGGAACTCGCGAAGTGCTGGGTGTGGGTGGCCACGCCGCGTCATGTGGAGAAAGCGGCCGCGGCCGGCGCGCGCAATTTCCAGTACTGCCTGTCGGCGTCGGATTCGCACAACAAGGCCAATATCGGACGCAGCACCGAGGACAGTGTCGCCGCCATGCCCGCGGCGATCGAATTGGCCCGGGACTGCGGCGGCGCCATCCAGCTCTGTATCGCGACCTCGTTCACCTGCCCGTTCGAAGGTGTCGTCGATCCCAGCCGGGTACTCGGCATCGCCGCCGACCCGCGCACCGACGGGGCCGACGATATCGTCGTCTGCGATACCCTCGGCCAAGCAGTGCCCGCGCAGGTGCGGCAGCTGATCGAAGGAGTCCGGGCCACCACCGCGCAGCGCCGGATCGTTTATCACGGTCACGACACCTGGGGTCTCGGTGTCGCCAATACCCTCGCCGCCATCGACGCGGGCGCGACTCTGGTGGACGGATCTCTGGGTGGGCTCGGCGGATGCCCGTTCGCGCCGGGCGCCAGCGGTAACACCGCTACCGAGGATCTGCTGTTCGCCACCCGCCCGGAGTGGCTGACCCCCGCGGCACTGGCGGCACTGGTCGCGGCCGGCGAGACGCTGCTCGCCGAACTGGGCGAGCCCAACCGTTCCAAGACCGCCCAGGGCGCGCGCTCGGAAGCGCGGGCTTTCGACTGGGTGATCGGAGCGCGTGCGTGACACCCACGGATTTTCTCGTCACCACTCCCCTGCCCGATCCCGGTATGCGACTGCTCGAGACCGCGGGAACGGTGACGGTGGCCGCGACGCGGCCGAGTCGCGACGAATTGGCGGACGCCTGCGCGTCCGGCGCCTACCGGGTGGTGGTGGCACAACTACAGGACGAATTCGACGCGGATCTGCTGGATCGGGCGCGGATCACCGGCATCAGTAATTTCGCGGTGGGCTACAACAATATCGATATCGCCGCGGCCACCGCGAATTCGATCGTGGTCGGCAACACCCCGGGTGTCCTCACCGACGCCACGGCCGATCTCGCGTTCCTGCTCGTGCTCGCTGTCGCGCGGCGATGCGTGGAGGCCGACGCTTTCGTCCGGGCCGGGAAATTCCGGGGCTGGGAACCGGAATTGCTGCTGGGCCACGATGTCAGCGGTGCGACACTCGGACTGGCCGGTTTCGGCCGGATCGCGCGCGCCACGGCCCGGCGCGCGCTGGCCTTCGGAATGACCGTGGCGTTCTGTCCCCGGCCGCCCGGCGACCGCGCGGTGAGCGCGGAAGAACTGGGTGAATTCGCCGGTCGGGTGCGGCATGTGTCGTGGCCGGAGCTGGTGGAGACCAGCGACTATCTGTCGGTGCACGTCCCACTGAACGCCGAAACCCGCCATCTGGTGGACGGATCCGTACTCCGGTCGATGAAGCGGTCGGCGATCCTGATCAATACCGCGCGCGGCCCGATCGTCGACGAGTCGGCGCTGGTCACGGCGCTGCGCGACGGAACGATCGCGGGCGCCGGGCTGGATGTGTACGAAGACGAACCGCGGTTGGCGCCCGGACTCGCCGAACTCCCCAACACCGTGCTGCTACCGCACCTCGGCAGCGCGACGGTTCCGGTGCGGGCCGAGATGGCCCGCCGCTGCGCGGAGAACGCTGTCGCCATCGCGCGCGGAGAACGTCCGCCGTACCCGGTCAACCCGGAGGCACTGGCTCGCTGACCGCGCAGTGGTGTCAGGCCGGAATACGGCCGCCCAGCGTCCGGGTGACCTGTTCGGCGTATCCGACGAGCAGGTCCACCCAGGCCTCGCACTGCGTCAGGGGCATCCGGATCGTCGGGCCGCTGATCGTCAACGCCGCGAGCACGTTCCCGGCCGCGTCGAAGATCGGCGCGGACAGCCCGGAGGCGGAATCCTCCCGCTCGCCGGCGCTGATCGCGTAGCCGTCCGCCCGGGCCCGGTCGATCAGCGAGCGCAGTTCCTGCGGACTCGTCACCGTGCCCTCGGTCAGCGGTTCCAGCGGCGCCGAGAGCACCCGCCCGGCGAGTTCCGGGTTCCAGGCCAGCAGAATCCGGCCCGCGGAACCGGCGTACAGCGGGATGATCTTGCCGACGTACATGTCCCGGCGTAGCGCGTGCCGGGTCTCGGCGATGGCCACACACACCCGGAAACCGTGCTCGGCACGGAACACGCAGGCCGTTTCGCCGGTCTTGTCCCGAATATCGACCAGGACCGGGTTGACGATCGACAGCAGATCCAGCCCCTTCACCGCCGTGGCCGCCCAATAACTCATCCGCAGCCCGATCCGGATCTGGTCCCCGGCGCGATCCAGCAGACCCTGCGCCACCATGTTCGTGACCAGCCGCTGCACCGTGGAAGTGGGGAATCCGGTGGTCTGCTGGATCTCACCGAGCGTCAACGACGGGCGGGCCAGCGAGAAGGCATCGAGAATCTCGGTGATCTTCACCAGCACCAGCAACGGCTGGTGGTTCGCGGCCGCCGCGCCGTCTTCCCTCGACATACCGCCGAATCTACGCCGTCACAGACACAACCCGCCGAGCCGGACCCCGGGGCGCGCGGTCACTTCGGCGCCCGCGGATACCGGCAGAATATCGGGCAGCCCGTCGGCATAGCCCGCGCTGAGACCGTTCACACCGGACGCGGTGGGAGTCCACTGGACGGTGGCCCGGCCATAGGCCACCGGGACCTTCCCCAGCGCGATATCGCCGTTGCTGGGCAGCCGATTGAAGAACTCCACCGTGCCGTACTCCACCGGACTGCCGTCGGGCAGGGTGACGGTCGCCTCCACGGTCACCGTGCATCCGGTGGGCACCGTGTCCGCCGACGCCGTGGTCGGTTCACCGGTGATGTCGAGCCGGATCACCGGCGCGACGGCGGCCTGTGCCGCGGGCGCCGAGAACAGCGGTATCGCAACCAGTGCGGTCGCACCGAACAAAGCCGCCGCCCACCGCGGACTCCGAAACCTGTATGCCGACATGAACATTGCGCCTCTCTGTCCTCGTATCCGGGAGGACGCCCATGCTCGTCTCCTCTTCCGGCCCGCCGCCGAAAGAATATGACTGTCCGGGCCGAGAATATCGGCGAACGGGTCGATCAGGCCTCGACCAATTCGGCTTCCGGCTTCTCGGTGCCGTCCGCCTCGCCGGGCGCACTGGACCGGTTGGGCAGCAGTACAGCCGTCACGATCACGATCACCGCCAACGCCGCCGAGACCACGAAGGCCAGCCGCATACCGTCGAGTTGGGCGGTGACCGCGTCGTAGCCCGCCGCCTCCAGCGCACTGGTGCGGCTCGCCATCACCGTGACGACCAGGGCCGTACCGAGGGCGGCGGCGACCTGCTGCAGGGTGCCCAGCATGGAACTGCCGTGGGAGTAGAGGTCCTCCGGCAGCGCGCCCAGCGCCAGGGTGAACACCGGGGTGAACGCCGCGGCCAGCGACACCATGAGCAGGATGTGCAGGGCCAGCAGTTGCCAATACGGCATATCGATGGAGATCTGGGTGAAACCGGCCAGCGCGGCGGTGATGCCGACCGCGCCCGGGATCACCAGGATGCGCCCACCGAATCGGTCGAACAGGCGGCCGATCACCGGTCCGAGCAGACCCATGGCCAGACCGCCGGGCATAACCAGCAGCCCCGTCTCCAGCGGCGAGAGCTCGCGCAGATTCTGCAGGTACAGCGGCAGCAGCATCATCGAACCCAGCATCGCCAGGAATGCGACCGCCATCAGGATCAGGCCCTTGGTGTAGGTACCCGAACGCAGAATGCGCAGATCCAGCAGCGGCGTGCCGTGACGCTGCAACCACAGCTGCCGCGCCACGAACAAGCCGATGAGGGCGATTCCGGCGACGGTGATCAGCACCGGCGTGGCGACGCTGCCGGCCTCGAAGCGGCTCAGCCCGTACACGAGGCTGCCGAAACCGAGCGCGGCGAACACCACGCTGAACCAGTCGATCGAACCCGTCTCCGGTTCGCCGATGTTCTCCAGCCGGCGCAGACCGAACCAGGTGACCGCACCCGCGATCGGCAGCACCAGCACGAACAGCCAGCGCCACGACGCGACCTGCAGCACCAAGCCGGAGATCACCGGACCCATGGCCGGGGCCACCGAGATGGCGAGCGTGACATTGCCCATGACCCGCCCACGGTCACGTTCGGGCACCACCGTCATCAGGGTGGTCATCAGCAGCGGCATCATCACCGCGGTGCCACCGGCCTGGACGACCCGGCCGATCAGCAGCACCGCGAACGACGGCGCGACCGCCGACAGCGCGGTACCCGCGAGAAAGATCCCCATCGCCAGCGCGTACGCCCGGCGGGTGGTAACCCGCTGCAGGAACCAGCCGGTGACCGGGATGACTGCCGCCATCGTGAGCATGAAGGATGTGGAAACCCACTGCGCCGCCCGTTCGGTGACCTCGAGGTCGTGCATCAGGCGCGGAATCGCGTTGATCATGATGGTCTCGTTCAGGATCACCACGAAGGTCGCGATCACCAGCAGCCGGACGACGGTCGGCGTCCCCCCTCCGGTTCTTCGCGGGGAAATTCGGGCGGGCATCGGCTACCTCCGGAGGTCGTGAGCGAACTGGTGCGGCCCGAAGGCGGTCGCCGATGACCGCGTTCCTGCGCCACACGTGAGAAGAGACGGGTGAGCTGCGCTTCGCTCATCGGTGACGCGCCAGTATTTCCTACGGCTTCGCCCGAGATCAATCGATTTTCCGGCCGCGGTATTCCCGGTCACGCCCGCGAGCAGGGAATTCCGAAGGCACGCACGGAGCGCTCCCCCGCCGCGTGTGAGCGAGGTCATGCCGAGCAGCGGGATCCCGCGCGGAGCCGCCCGCTGTCATCGCAGGCGCAGTACCTGCGCGGCGCGGGAGGCCTGCGTGGCCGGACCGGCGATACTCGAGGTGGTGAACGAACCGTCGGCGTCGGGTGCCCGACACCGGCCGCGAGATCAGCCGAGTCCCAACTGCTGTGCCGCGATATCCAGGTCCTTGTCGCCACGGCCGGACAAGCACAGCAGGACCAGCGAATCAGCGGGCAGCTCGTCGCGTTCGGACAGATCCAGCAGATGCCCTACCGCGTGCGCGGATTCGAGGGCCGCGATGATCCCCTCGCTGCGGCCGAGCAACTGCAGACCCCGCAGGGCCAGGGCATCGGTCGCGGCGGCGTGGCTCATCCGGCCGGTGTCCTTGAGATGGCTGAGTTCCGGGCCGACGCCGGGATAGTCCAACCCCGCGGCGACGCTGTGCGTCCCGGCGATCTGACCGTCGTCGTCCTGCAGCAGATAGCTGAAGCTGCCGTCGATCTCACCGGGCGTACCGGCGCTCAGCGATGCCGCGTGCTCGCCGGTGTCGACACCGCGCCCGGCGGCTTCCACGCCGACCAGCCGGACGCGGGCGTCACCCGTGAACGGGTGGAAGGCTCCCACGGCGTTGCTGCCACCGCCGACGCAGGCGATCACATAGTCGGGGAGGCGACCCTCGGCCACCAGGATCTGGGACCGGGCCTCCACGCCGATCGTGGTCTGGAAATCCCGCACGATCCGCGGATAGGGGGCGGGCCCGGCGGCGGTGCCGAACAGGTAGTGGGTGGTGTCCACATTCGACACCCAGTCGCGGACGGACTCGCTGATCGCGTCCTTGAGCCGGCGCTTGCCGGTATCCACCGCTCGCACGTCCGCGCCGAGCAGGCGCATCCGGACGACGTTGGGCTGTTGACGCTCCATATCCGCGGCGCCCATATAGATCGTGCAGTTCAATCCGAGCATCGCGCCGACCGTCGCGACGGCCACACCGTGTTGTCCCGCACCGGTTTCGGCAACGATGCGGCGTTTACCCATACGCTTGGCCAGCAATCCCTGCCCGAGCGCATTATTGATCTTGTGCGAGCCGGTATGGGCCATATCTTCGCGCTTGAGATAGACCTTCAGTCCCGGCGTCGCCAACCGCGCCGCGAACCGCGGCACCTCGTGCAGCAGAGTCGGTCGCCCGACCCGGACGCGCAGCAGGTGGGTCAGCTCCCGGGTGAACGCCGCATCGGCGCGGGCCAGCTCGTAGGCGCTCTCCAGTTCGAGCAGCGCGGCCATGATGCCCTCGGGAACATATCTGCCCCCGAATCTTCCGAATCGGCCACGCTCGTCGGGGAATTCCCCGTGACGAAAGGTATTTTGCTCCACCCCGTGACCGACGACCATCCAGCACTCACAATCTCTGTTCCCGATTCCGCTGCGGAAATTCTGCATTCCCGGCGCAAGCACCGAGTCTCCTATCGGCAACGGATTGGTTAACAGTACTAAAGGTAGGGATTTTCGCATCCCTCACCACATGTGGGAAAGCGGGCCCGATATCCACCGTCCGCACCCCACAGCCCGCACCCTATTGTAGGATTGTCGACAATATTGCCGGGAGGGCCGGTCCGCCGACAGGGAGGAGCATCCATCATGCTCACCGAAGCCACACTCACCGCCGCCGAGCGGGACGCCGTCGAGTCGGTGCCCACCGGCCTCTACATAGGCGGAGGTTGGCACGAGACCGCAGCGACGATGCCGGTCCTCGACCCGGCCACCGGGCAGCGCCTGCGCTCCGTCGCCGACGCCGGACCCGCCGACGGCCTGGCCGCACTCGACGCCGCGGCGGCCGCCCAGTCCGACTGGGCGCGCACGTCCCCGCGCGAACGCAGTGAAATCCTGATGCGCGCCCACCGGTTGCTCCTCGACGACGCCGACCGGCTCGCCCTGATCGCCACCCTCGAAATGGGCAAACCGCTCGCGGAGGCGCGCGGCGAGATCACCTATGCCGCGGAGTTCTTCCGCTGGTTCGCCGAGGAAGCCGTCCGTCTCGACGGCGGATATATGCCCGCCCCGGGCGGCGGCGCCCGGTTCCTGGTCACCAAACAACCCGTCGGGCCCAGCCTGCTCATCACACCGTGGAACTTCCCGATGGCCATGGGCGCCCGCAAGATAGGCCCGGCGCTCGCGGCCGGCTGCACCAGTGTGGTCAAACCCGCCGAGCAGACGCCGTTGTGCACGCTGGCGCTCGCCGAGATCCTGCACGCGGCCGGTGTCCCCGCCGGTGTGGTCAACGTCGTCACCACCTCCGATCCGGGACAGCTGATGACACCGCTGATCCTCGACCCGCGCTCACGCAAGCTGTCGTTCACCGGATCGACAGCGGTGGGCAAGAAGCTGCTGGAACAGTGCGCTCGCACGGTGATGCGCACCTCGATGGAACTCGGCGGCAATGCGCCCTTCCTCGTCTTCGACGACGCCGACCTCGACGCGGCGGTCGACGGGGCGCTCGCGGCGAAGATGCGCAATATCGGGCAGGCGTGCACGGCGGCCAACCGGTTCTTCGTACAGCGTGGCGTGGTCACCGAATTCGCCGAGCGGCTCGCCGCCCGGATGGGTGAGCTGCCGCTCGGCCGCGGCACCGAACCCGGGGTCGTGGTGGGCCCGCTGATCGACACCGACGCCGTGACCAAGGTGACCGACCTGGTCGCCGATGCCCGCGCCCGGGGCGCCCGAGTGCTGCTCGGCGGCGATCCGCTGGACGGCCCCGGGAACTTCTACCCGGCGACAGTCCTGGTGGATGTACCCGACGACGCGAACATCTGCCACACCGAAGTGTTCGGCCCGGTCGCGAGCATCGCCTCCTTCGACACCGAGGCCGAGGCCATCGACCGCGCCAACGACACCCCGTACGGTTTGGTGAGCTACGTGTACACCGAGGGCCTGCGCCGCGGCCTGCGGGTCTGCGAGGCGCTGGACACCGGGATGGTCGGGTTGAACCAGGGCGTGGTGTCCAACCCGGCGGCGCCGTTCGGCGGGGTGAAAGAATCAGGACTCGGCCGCGAGGGCGGCTTGGTCGGCATCGACGAATTCCTCGAAATCAAATACATCGGAGTGCCACTGTGAGTTCATATCGGATCGCGACCATCCCGGGCGACGGTATCGGGGTCGACGTGACCGCCGAGGCGGTGAAAGTTCTCGACCGGGTACTGCCCGGAATCGAATGGACCGAATTCGACTGGTCCTGCGAGAACTATCTGCGCACCGGCGCCATGATGCCCGCCGACGGACCCGAGCGCCTCGCCCGCTTCGACGCGATCCTGCTCGGCGCCGTGGGATTCCCCGGCGTACCCGATCACATATCGCTGTGGGGCTTGCTGATTCCGCTGCGCCGCGCCTTCGGCCAGTACGTCAACCTGCGCCCGGTGCGACTGCTGCCCGGCACCACCTCGGCCCTGCGCGACCGCACCGCCGCGGACCTGGATCTGCTGATCGTGCGCGAGAACTCCGAGGGCGAATATTCCGAGATCGGCGGGCGGCACAATCCGGGCCGGCCCGACGAATTCGTGCTGCAGGAATCCGTTTTCACCCGGGTCGGCTGCGAACGGATCATCCGGTACGCCTTCGAGCGGGCCGTCGAGCGGGCAGGAAAGGTCTGCTCGGCCACCAAGTCGAACGGCCTGATCCATTCCATGCCGTACTGGGACGAGGTCTTCGAACGGATCGCCGCACAGTACCCGGCCGTGCAGACCCGGCAGATGCACGTCGACGCGCTGGCCGCCGAGATCGTGCTGCATCCCGACCGGCTCGACGTGATCGTGGGTTCGAACCTCTTCGGTGACATCCTCTCGGATCTCGCCGCCGCCGTCACCGGGGGACTCGGCCTCGCGCCCTCCGGCAATATCAACCCCGGCCGGGACGCCCCGTCGATGTTCGAGGCGGTACACGGGAGCGCCCCCGATATCGCGGGCCAGGGCATCGCCAACCCGGTGGCGCAGATCCTCGCGGGCGCCATGCTGCTCGAGCATCTCGGCGAGCGCGACGCCGCCGCCGCGGTCGATCGGGCGGTCACCGACGTGCTGGGCGGCGGCGGGCCCCGCACCCCCGATCTCGGCGGTACGGCCACCACCACCGAGGTCGGCACCGAGATCGCCGACCGCGCGTCGGCGCTGCTGCACGCCTGACCGGGCGGCCGGGGCCGGGCACGCCCCGGCCCCGGCCCCGGCGGGCAACTACCGGATACCCGGTGACCTGCGTATTCAGTCGAACTTCGCGCCTGTTTCCTTTCCTTCGCGATTGCTTGGTGACATGCTGGGAACAGCTAGTGTGTGGACGGTCCCGGGTCGGGAACAGCTCCCCGCGCTCGGTCCGTCCACGCGACGAGGTCACCGGCCCCGCACCCCGGAGCCGGTCCATTCGCTCGGAAGGAGACGCCGAGAGCATGACCAGCGAGCAGCCCGAAATCCTGACAACGGACGCCGGTATCCCGGTCGAGAGCGAAGAACACTCGCTCACCGTCGGCCCGGACGGCCCCATCCTCCTACAGGACCACTACCTCATCGAACAGATGGCGCAGTTCAACCGGGAACGCATCCCGGAGCGTCAGCCGCATGCGAAGGGCAGTGGCGCTTTCGGCCGGTTCCGGGTGACCAACGATGTCAGCGCCTACACCAAGGCCGCCGTGTTCCAGCCCGGCGCGGAGACCGAGATGGTCGCCCGGTTCTCGACCGTGGCGGGCGAGCGCGGCAGCCCGGACACCTGGCGCGACCCCCGTGGCTTCGCCCTCCGCTTCTACACCAGCGAGGGCAACTACGACATGGTCGGCAACAACACCCCGGTGTTCTTCATGCGCGACCCCATCAAGTTCCAGAACTTCATCCGCTCCCAGAAGCGGCGCGCCGACAACAACCTGCGTGACCACGATATGCAGTGGGATTTCTGGACCCTGTCGCCCGAGTCGGCCCATCAGGTCACCTGGCTGATGGGCGATCGCGGTGTCCCGAAGACGTGGCGTCATATGAACGGCTACTCCAGCCACACGTATATGTGGGTGAACGCCGCCGGCGAGAAGTTCTGGGTCAAATACCACTTCAAGACCGACCAGGGCATCGACTTCCTCACCCAGGAGGAGGCCGACCGGCTGGCCGGCGCCGACAGCGACTACCACATGCGCGATCTCTACGAGTCGATCGACCGCGGCGAATACCCCAGCTGGACGCTGTACATGCAGATCATGCCGTTCGGTGAGGCGCAGAACTACCGATTCAATCCCTTCGATCTCACCAAGGTGTGGCCGCACCGCGATTATCCGCTGATCGAGGTCGGGCGAATGACGCTGAACCGCAACGCCACCGACAATCACACCGAGATCGAGCAGGCGGCGTTCCAGCCCAACAATCTGGTGCCGGGGATCGGGCCCAGCCCGGACAAGATGCTGCTGGCCCGCATCTTCTCCTACGCCGACGCGCACCGGGCCCGCCTGGGCGCGAACTACCAGCAGATCCCGGTGAACGCGCCGCATGTCCCGGTGCACAGCTACAGCAAGGACGGGGCGATGCGTATCCACCCGGTCTCGGACCCGGTGTACACGCCGAACTCCAAGGGCGGCCCCCGGCCGGATATCGACCGTTACGGCGAGCCCGCCGGCTGGCACACCGACGGCGATCTGGTGCGGGCCGCGTACACGCTGCACGCCGAGGACGACGATTGGGGACAGGCGGGCACGATGGTCCGCAACGTCCTCGACGATGCCGCGCGCGAGCGCCTGGTGAACAATATCGTCGGCCATCTGCTCGACGGCGTCAGCGACCCGGTTCTGCAGCGCGCCTTCGAGTACTGGCGCAATGTCGACAAGGAACTCGGCGACCGGATCGAGAACGGCGTCAACGCCCAACGCTGACCACCCGTCGACGGCCGCGGGGGCCTCGGCTCCCGCGGCCGTTGCCGTGCGGGCACCGGACGGTAGGGGCGGATAGAGTCGGGCACCATGAGCGATTCGGACTCCACCAGGGCCGGTGCCGGCGATCGTGCACGGCCGCGGACCGGTGACGGGCGCGCGCTGCACACCGTTGCGTCGCCGCGTTTCCCGATGAGCGGACGGCTGTCGTGACAGTGCTCGTCTGTCCCGACAGCTTCAAGGGCACCTTCACTGCCGCCGAAGTCGCCGACGCGATCGCCGGGGGCATCGAGGAGTCCGGCGCGTCATCGCGGCGATTGCCGGTCGCCGACGGCGGCGAGGGAACACGCGCGGTGCTCGCCCGGCCGCTCGCGCTGCGCGAGGTGACGGTCGAGACGCGCAACCCGTGGGGTGCGCCGTGCACCGCGACTTTCGGCCTGTCCGACGAGGGCACCGCGGTCATCGAGATCGCGGCCGCCAGCGGGGTCACCACGCCTCACGAAGGGTTCCGGGATCCCGTCACGGCCGATACCTACGGCACCGGCGTACTCATCGCGGAGGCGGTGCGGCGCGGAGCCGGACGGATCATCGTGGCCGCGGGCGGTTCGGCCACCACCGACGGCGGTGCCGGAGCGATCGCCGCGATCGAGGACGCCGGGGGTCTGCGCGACGCGTCGATCACCGTGCTCACCGACGTCACCACCCGATATGGGGATGCCGCGCGTATCTTCGGACCGCAGAAGGGCGCCGATCCGCAGACCGTCGACTTGCTCACCCGCCGTCTCGCCGAGACCGCACAGCGACTCCCCCGCGACCCCTCTACGGTCGACGCGACCGGTGCGGCGGGCGGGTTCTCCGGGGGAATGTGGGCGCAGTACGGGGCCGAATTGCGGCCGGGCGCGGACTATGTGCTCGACGCGGTGGGGTTCGACACTCTTGCCGCGCACGCGGGGGCGATCGTGGTCGGTGAGGGCCGCCTCGACGGACAGACCCGCGCCGGCAAGATCATCTCGGCGATCCTCGCCCGCGCCGGCAGCACCCCGGTTCACGCGGTGGTGGGCTCGGTCGGCGACGATCTCGGCGACTACCGGACCCGTTTCGCGGAGGTCGTCGTGGCCTCTGATCTCGCCGCCATGCGGGCGGCGGGCCGGCGGATCGGCGCCGCCGCGCGGTGACGAGCCGGAGGCGGCGTCCGGATCGTCAGCCGTCGGTGTCGAGATCCGGCGGGAATCCGCCCGTGGCGACCGGACCCCACCGCTCGATCTCGATTCGGATCAGCGATTTGTGCTGCCGCGCCATTGCCGCGCGGTAATCGTCCCAGTCCGGGTGCTCACCGGCGATACCGCGGTAGTAGTCGACCAGGCCGTCGAGCGCCTCGGGCATATCGAGCACCTCGGCGCGGCCGTCGACCTGCACATACGCGTCGTTGAACTCCTCGGAGAGCACACAGATCGAGACTCGCGGGTCGCGGCGGATATTGCGGGTCTTCGCGCGGCCGGGATAAGTGGACACGACGATCCGCCCCTCCGAGTCCAGACCACAGGTCACCGGCGACATCTGCGGGCTGCCGTCGGCCCGGCCGGTGACGAGCACGCCGTGGTGGCGAGAGCTCAGGAACGCCAGCAGATCGGCGCGGTCGACGGTGGTGGCGCTCGCGATTCGTGGCATGGAAACCTCTCCGGATCGACGCAAGGTAGGCCCTCGCAGCATAGTCAACGTCCCTCGTCCGATCCCGCTGCCGACCGGGCAGTGGAAGCCCGCGCGTTCTTCTCCCAGCCAGTCGGTCGGGCCCGTGCGTGCAGCGGCGCATTGTGATGTCGCGCGAAGTCGCGGCGTCGCCCTCCGCGCCCTGATTCACCCCGCCCGCGCCGGGTATCGCGAGCAACAGATCGACCGACACCGATGTCGTACGGGTCACCGCACCCGCAGGAAGGAGCAGCGATGCGTGCCACCGATCCGCAGAAGCCTTTCCCGGAACCGTCACCGGCGCCCGGCCCGGAACCCGTTCCGCCACCGGACCCACCGCCGCCCCCGCCGGTCCCGGGGCCGGCCCCGGATCCACCACCGATACCCGGGCCGGCGCCGGATCGCCCGCCGCCCGTCCCGGATCCCGGACAGCCGGTTCCGCCGCCGCCCGCCCCGAGCTGAGCCCGACCGACATCGGCCGCGGCGCTGATTCAACTGACGACAAGCGGGTAATCGAGGCTACGTCCCTGGTCGCAAGCTCGACAGGAAGGACATGACCATGGTCGCCGGACCCGACGATCCGAATCGGAACGATCCCACTTCCGAGCACGGTTTCCCCGATAACGCACGCACCACCCGCTCACACGCCGGAGAATCCATCGAGGACCAGCGCAACTGGCCGGGCATCATCCTGGCCGCCGTCGGCATCGTACTGGTCGGGATCACCCTGACCGCGGCGGGTTACGGCTTCGCCGGCTGGGCGACCGTGGCCGGAATCCTGGGCGGCGTGTGCATCGTCGCCGGTGTGCTGATCGTGGTCCTGGAGCATCGCCGCATCAAGGCGAAAGAGGGCGCCGCGCTGCGCGAACCGCGCGGCCACTGACGCCCGCGCCGACCGAGGGCGGCGGTCGCCGACGGTCGAGGCCGCCGTGATGAACGTCGTGGGCGGTGGTCGGCACAGGTTGATCGCCCGCGGCGTCGGACCGCGATCCGCCACGGACCGACTCGCGGATGCACACCCCGGCCCGGGCGTGTTTCGATCTTGTCCGCCGGGGGCATTCCTCCTTCGGGCCCGACGCCGCGCCGTGCGATCGTTGCGCCCGGGCAGGCATCTCGCCGGCCGCGTATGCCCGGAAACGTCCCGGGCGCGACGCGGCCGCGATAGCCTCGCTGTACGCCCGAGGGGGAGGTCGAATTCTGGACACGTGGTGGAGTTTCGTCGTGCAGCGGCGGCATCAGCTTTTCGTGGACTCCTGGCTCCATGTGTCGGCGGTGGTGCAGTCCCTGCTGATCGCGACGGTGGTGGCGGTACTCGTGGGAGTTCTGGTCTACCGCAGTCCGCTCGGTTCCTCGGTCGCGACGGCCGCGGCGGGCACGATCCTCACCGTGCCGTCGTTCGCCCTGCTCGGGCTGCTCATCCCGCTCCTCGGGCTGGGTGTCGCGCCGACGGTGACCGCGCTGGTGCTCTACGCACTGCTGCCGATTCTGCGCAACACGCTGATCGGGCTCTCCTCGGTCGATACCGCGGTCGTCGACGCCGCACGCGGGGTCGGTATGAACCGGTTGCGGGTGCTCACCGCGATCGAACTGCCGCTGGCGTGGCCGTCGATCCTGACCGGTATGCGGGTGAGCACCCAGTTGATCATGGGCATTCTGGCGCTGGCCGCCTATGCGAAGGGCCCCGGTCTGGGCAATCTGATCTTCTCCGGCCTCGCCCGGCTCGGTAGCCCCAACGCGGTACCGCAGGCGCTGACCGGCACGGTGCTGATCATCGTGCTCGCCCTGGTTCTCGACGGGATCTTCGTCCTCGTCGGACGTTTCACCATTTCGAGGGGAATTCGTGACTGATTCCGAGGCCCGCGCGGCCACCGGGCGCACGGCGGTATCCGGTGTCGAGATCGTCTTGGACGCCGTCACCAAACGGTATCCGGAACAACAGGATCCGGCAGTGGACGCGGTGTCGATGACGATCCCGGCCGGCGAGATCGTGGTATTGGTCGGCCCGTCGGGGTGCGGAAAGACCACCACCATGCGGATGATCAACCGCCTGATCGAGCCGACCTCCGGCACCATCACCATCGACGGCCGCGACGCCGCCGGAATCGACCCCGACCGGCTGCGCCGCGGGATCGGCTATTCGATCCAGCAGGCGGGCCTGTTCCCGCATATGACCGTGGCGAAGAACATCGCGACCGTCCCCGGACTCATCGGCTGGGACCGCCGGCGGATCGCCGCCCGCACCGACGAGATGCTGGAATTGGTGGGCCTGGATCCCGGCGTCTATCGGCGCCGCTATCCCCGCCAGCTCTCCGGCGGCCAGCAGCAGCGGGTAGGTGTGGCCCGGGCGCTGGCCGCCGATCCGCCGATTCTGCTGATGGACGAACCCTTCGGCGCGGTGGACCCGATCACCCGCGGCCTGCTGCAAGACGAATTGCTGCGGCTACAGGCGGAACTGGGCAAGACCATCGTGTTCGTCACCCACGATTTCAACGAAGCGGTGAAACTCGGCGACCGGATCGCGGTGCTGGGCGACGGCTCGCGAATTCTGCAGTACGACACCCCCGCCGCGATTCTCGCCGACCCCGCCGACGATACGGTGGCCGGTTTCGTCGGGGCGGACGCGTCGCTCAAACAATTGACGCTGACCCGGATCCGGGACGTACCGCTGGGCGACTGCCCGGTCGTCACCGAGGACGATTCGCTGGAATCGGCGCGCACCGCGCTCGCCGGCCGGCCGTGGGCGCTGGTGCTGGATACCGCGCGCAGGCCGCTGCGATGGATCTCGGCTGAACACCTCGGCGGCGCCGGATCGCTGCGCACGGCCGGATCCCCGGTGACCGCGACATTGCCGCTGACCGCGACCCTGCAGGACGGCCTGGAAGCGTTGCTCGCCGACTCGAATGCGACGGCGGTGGTCATCGATTCGGCGGGCGAGTACGCCGGTGTGCTCACGATCGACACCCTGGTCGGCCATCTGGCCGCGCTGCGCGCCGCACACAGCGCCGACGCGGCGACGGACGTACCGGCATGACCGCCACCGTGACGGCCGCCGGACCGGGCAGACGATCGGCGCACCTGCGGGCCGAGCGGTTGCGGTTGCTGATCCAGCCCGTGCTCGTGCTGCTGCTCACCGCCGGTGTGCTGGTGTGGGCGTTCCGGCGTGATCTGACCACCACGCAGCAGGCGAGTGTGAACGCCGGCAATATCGCCACTGTCACCTGGCAGCACATCCTGATCACCGCCACCGTGGTGGTGCTCGTCGTCGCCGTCGCGGTGCCGCTGGGCACTCTGCTCACCAGACCCGGGTATCGCAGACTCGCCCCTGTCTTCGTCGGGATCGCCAATATCGGCGCCGCGGCGCCGGCAATCGGGCTGATCGTGCTGTTCTATCTCGTCACCCGGACCACCGGCTTCTGGATCGGCGTCGCGCCGATCGCGTTCTATTCACTGCTGCCGGTCCTGCGCAACACCATCCTGGGCTACCAGGAGGTCGATCCCCAGCTCATCGACGCCGGTCGTGGGCAGGGGATGTCGGCGGCCACCGTGCTGCGCCGGATCGAATTCCCGCTCGCGGTCCCCTACATCCTGGCCGGGTTGCGCACCTCGCTGGTGCTCGCGGTCGGTACCGCGACACTGTCGTTCCTGGTCAGCGCCGGCGGGCTGGGGATCCTCATCGACACCGGATACAAGCTGCGCGACAATGTCACGCTGGTCGTCGGGGCGGTCCTGGCGGTCGCGCTCGCACTGCTGGTGGACTGGCTCGGCGCGGTCGCCGAACAGTTCCTCGGACCGCGGGGGCTGAAATGAGGTCCGCCGCGGTATCGCGGGTGCTGGCCCTGGCCCTGGTGCTGCTGGTGGCGGGATGCGGTCTGCAATCCGGCAGCGCGGTGCCGTTACAGGTGGGTCCCGGCAGTATCCGCCCGGTCCCCGAACTCCGGGGAGTGCCGATCACGGTGGGCTCCAAAGACTTCAGCGAACAGAACACCCTCGGTTACATCATCGAATTCGCGCTGGTCGCGGCGGGCGCCGAGGTACGGGACCTGACGAATATCCAGGGCTCCAACAGTCTGCGCGACGCGCAGCGCAGCGGCGAGATCGATATCGCCTACGACTACACCGGCACCGGCTGGGTCAACTACCTGGGCAACGAGAAACCGGTGCCGGACGAACAGGGCCAGTTCGAGGCCGTCCGCGACGCCGACCTGGCGAACGGCATGACCTGGGCGGCGATGGCCCCGATGAACAACACCTACGCCCTGGCGACCGCCCGGCGCACCGCCGAACGCACCGGCGTGTGGACCCTCTCCGATTACGCCGAGCTCGTCACCGCCGACGCCGCCGCGGCGAGCACCTGCGTCGGCACCGAATTCAATGTGCGCCAGGACGGGTTCCCGGGGATGGCGGCCGCCTACGGCATCGATGCCGGGCGGGTGCCCAAGCGCATCGTCCAGGACGCCGTGGTCTATCAGGCGACCGCCGACGCCGGCCAGTGCGGATTCGGCTCGGTCGCGGCCACCGACGGCCGCATACCCGGCTTGGACCTGGTCCTGCTGGACGACGATCGCGCCTTCTTCCCGAAGTACAATGCCGCACTGGTGATGCGTACGGAGTTCGCCGACGCCCACCCGCAGGTGGCCGAGATCATGGCGCCCATCTCGCGGCTGCTGACCAACGAGTCGATCACGGAGCTGAACCGGCAGGTCGACGTCGAGGGCCGGGAGCCCGCGGACGTGGCACGCGATTGGATGGTCGCGCAAGGATTCGTCACCGAGGAGTAAACGGCCAGGCGAGGAGACGGTGGATGGTTGCCCCGGACAGTCCGAAGCTCCCGTCACCCGCACCGGCCCGGTCGGTCCTGTTCGGTCTGCCGCCCGCGGGCCGCAGGCTGCCCGGGGCGGCGCGGGCGGCCCTGGCGTTCGGCGCGCCCGCGCTGCTGGCCGTGGCCCTCGGCCACGAACAACAGGGCCTGATGGCGGCGACCGGGGCGCTGGCGGTGATCTTCGGCGAAGGCCAGGTCTACCGCCGTCGGTGGCGGGTGGTCGGGGCCGCCGCGATCGCCCTGGTCGTCTCCGCGTTCGCGGGCGGCCTGGCGGGGGAACTGATCCAGCAGCGGACGGACGCGGGCGGATCGCACTGGTGGCAGCTGGTGCTGGTCCTGCTGATGTCGGCGGTCGCGGTGAGCGGTACCTTCGTCAATTCGGCGCTGCGGCTGGGCCCGCCCGGCGGGTTCTTCTTCGTCCTGGCCGCCGGAGTCGGGGCGTTGATCACCGGGCACGGGGTGCCGCCCGGCGAGGTCGCGCTGTGGACAGCGATCGGCGGGGTCAGCGCTCTGCTGGTCAGCATGTCGGCGGCATCGACGACCGCCCACCCGCCGGAGGAGAAGGCGGTGGCGGCGGCCGTCGCGGCCGTGCGCGACTACGGCGAGCTCGAACCGGCGGCCGAGGATCGGCTGGACGCCCGCTACGCCACCGCGATGAAGGTGCAGACCGCCTGGGCCCTGCTCGACGACGCCCGCCGCACCGACGCCGCCCGGCACGACCTCGCCGCCACCCTGGCCCGCGCCCAGCGGGACTTCGCCGCGGCACTGCACCGCGGCGGCTCCGGTGACGACGAGTCGGACCTGCTGTTCGATACGGGCCGTCCGGCGCCCACGCCCCGCCCGTCGTTGCGTTACCGGATGCTGCGGTCGCTGTCGCCGGACAGTCATGCCGCGGTCTCGGCGAACCGGATCGGCGTGGCGGCGGTGCTCGCCGGCTGCCTGACGGTCGCGCTGGACCTCGGTCGTCCCGACTGGGCGGTCCTGACCGTCACGGTGCTCCTGCACCAGGGCCCCGACCGGGTGCGCGGAACATACCGCGGAGTGCACCGGATCGGCGGCACGGCCTTGGGGCTGGTGCTGTTCGCCGCTCTCTACACGGTCGAGCCGCGGGGATGGGTGCTCGTGCTGATCCTGATGACACTGCAATTCGCCATCGAACTGCTCGTCGCCCGCAACTACGGGCTCGCGGTCGTGTTCATCACCCCGCTCGCGCTGCTCATGGGCGGCGGCGGGAAATACGGCGACGTCCTTCCGGTGCTGCGGGACCGGCTCCTCGAGAGCGTCATCGGGGTGGTGATCGGCCTGACGGCGCTGTGGGCGGTCGACCGGCGCGCGCACCGGCGCGTACTGCTGCGCAACGACCAGCGGGTGATCGAGGTGCTCGACCGGCTGCTGCGACTCGCGGCACTGCCCCGGCCGGAGCGCGACGCGCTACCGCGGCGGCGCAGGGAACTGGAGTTCGAACTGATGGGATCCACCCTCGGCGCCATCGACGCGGCGCACAACGAGCCCGAATGGGCACGCACGCACTGGACCCGACACCAGCGCATCAGGCGGCTCGGCCATCGAATCCTCGCCGCGACCTGGCAGTTCGCCGATGGCCGGCCGGGCGATAGCGCGCAGCTGGATCGCTGGTCCCGCGCGCTGGCCGAACTGGCGTAACCGGATCGGCGAGATCAACGGCCACCGGCGTCGGTTACGTCCTCCACGGCGAGTCCGTCGTCCAGCAGGAACGGCAGCAGGAAATCGCGGAGCAGCGACCGCTCCTCGTCCTCGCTCGCCGCGGGCAGTGTCAGCAGCGAGATCATCACTCGCACCGACCACCGGCCCAGCCGCCGCGCCGCCGCCACGGGCAGATCGGGACGCATGCGCGCGACGAAGACCGCGACCAGTTCGTCGATCACCGCCGACGAATCCGACAGCCGTGCCACGATCCCCACATTCGCCGGTTCGAACCAGACCGCCAGGTGCGGGGTCTTGCGCGCTGCGGCCAGGGTCGCGGTCATACCGTCGAGCAGGCGTTCGGCGCGGTCCGCACCGTCCAACGGGTGGTCGCGCCACACTCGCGCGATGAGCTGGCCGGCCTCCCGGCCGGCGAAGGCCACGTACAGCGACTGCCGGTTCTCGAAATACCGGTACAGCGTCGCGCGCGAGCATCCCGCGGCCTCGGCGACCTCGGCCATCCCGACCGTACCGGCCCCTTTGTCGATGACCAGGCCGCGGACCGCGTCCAGAATGCGTTCGCTCGCCAATTCGGCCCGGCCGCCGGCCAGCCAGTCACCGGTCATGGCGCACCGGGCAGGCGCGAGTCGGCGACGCGTTCGAGCCCGGCGGTCACGCCGCGCACCGGAACGGCACACTGGTCGGCCGCCGCACATACGGTCCCGGCGCGTAGGTGACGGCGTCGATATCGACCCGGTAGTCCGGGAACCGGTCCAGCAACTCCTCCAGCGCCACCCGCGCCTGCATCCGCGCCGCGGCCGCGCCCAGACAGTGGTGGGGACCGTGCCCGAAGGTCATGATGCGCTGCGGATTCCGGTCGATATCCAGGTCCGCGGCATCAGCGCCGAAGGCCCGTTCGTCGCGATTGGCCGATCCGTACACGAGCAGCACCTTACGGCCCGCCGGGATCGTCGCGCCGTCCAGCTCCACGTCACGCGTGGTGGTTCTGGCCAGGCCCTGGACCGGGGAGGTGAGGCGGGCGAGTTCTTCGATCGCGACCCGGATGCCCGCCGGGTCGTTCGCGAGCGCGGCGCGCTGGTCGGGGTAGCGCTGCAGTAGTTGGACGGCGCCGCCGAGCAGCCCGGTGGTGGTGTCGTTGCCGCCGGCCACCATGGTCCAGGTGTAGGCCAGGATCTGCACCAGCCCGTCCATATCGGCGTCGTCGGCCGCGACACCCGCCTGCACCAGCAGCGATACCGTGTCGTCGCCCGGATCGGTACGCCGCCGGGCGATGAGTTCGGCGAAATATCCCAGCATCTGCATCGAGGCGGCCTGAGCGTCCGCGGTGCGTTCGGTACTGGCCGCGACCACCGCGTCGGTCCAGCCGTCGAAGCGACCCCGATCCGCTTCTGGCACGCCGAGATAGTGGGCGACCACCATGGTCGGCAGCGGCTTGAACAGGTCCGCGACGATATCGCCGCCGCCCTGTTCGGCCAGCCGGTCCAGCCGCTCCCGCACGAACCGGCGCACCACCGGTTCCACCTCCTCGACCTGGCGCGGCGTGAATCCGCGGGCCACCAGCTTGCGGAAGTCGGTGTGCTGGGGCGGGTCCTGCATCACCATCGGCGGATTCGCGGTGAGGCCGATCTGCTCGAGTTCGCCGTATTCCACGGTGAGGCCGTCGCGGGAGGAGAACGTGTCGGTGTCCCGGGCGGCGGCGTACACGTGCTCGTGCCGCGTGAGCACCCAGTAATCCTGCTCGGGGCGGGCGGCCGGGACGACCCGGTGCACCGGATCGTTCTCCCGCAGACCGGCGTACATGGACCACGGCGACCGCCAGGTCTCACCGGAGCACAACTCGAAACGGGATCCACTCTGATACGTTTCCGCGACCATGTTTCGACAGTAAGACAGAATGTAGATTTTGTCTAACATCTAGTGGGGCGCGACCTGCTCCGGGCGCCGCCGGAGTCGCGACGGCGGGCATCGACGGTCACATCGACGAGTCCGACGGGATCGTCGAGAATCGCCGGAACCCACCCCGCGCCCGCCGCCGCACCGTCGGCCGTCAACGCCAGTGCAGGTCTCCGATCAACGCCGTCTCCGCACCCCCGTCGGCGAAGATGACCTGACCTGTCACGAATCGGTTGTCCGCACCGGCCAGCCAGCAGATGAGCTCGCCGACCCACTCCGGTCGCCCGGGAAAGCCACCGAACGGTTGCGGCGCCGAGGCCTCCACCGCGGCACGGGTGTCCTCGCTCGCGAAGATCCACGCGGCCGCGGGTGTGTCGACGACGCCGGGCGCGACAGCGTTGAGAGCGATCCCCGATCCCGCCCACCGGGGCGCCGGGGCGCTCCTGCGCACCCAGCGGTTCAGCGCTCGTTTGGCAATGCCGTAGGCGCCGGTAGCGCCGCCGAGGGACGGGTCCGCGGCGAGGTAGGCGACGGCGGCGGCTTCGTCGCCGTCGAGGCATGCTTGCACCACACGCTCGTCCGCGGGCGCCAGCGACGAGGTCGACGACACGACGACGGCCCGGGGCGCCGCGCTCTGCGCCAGCAGCGGCCGCAGCCCTTCCAGCGTCGCGACGGCGCCGAAATAGTTCGTCTCGAGCAGGCCGGTCTTGCCACCCCCGGCGACGGCGAGCACCGCGTCGATGGGCCCACGCTCGACCACCTGGTCGACCAGCGATCGCCGGCCCTCGGGCGTGGCCAGGTCGGCCTCGATCTCGGCGTCACCGAGGTCGCAGCCGATGACCCTGGCTCCGCGATCGCGGAGCAGTGCCGCGGTCGCGGCACCGATGCCCGACGCGGAGCCGGTCACGACATATGTCCGACCGGCGACCTCTGTATTCGTCAATGCCGTTCCTTCCGTTCACAGGCCGACGACGCTCCGCGTCAGGGCCGTTGGCTCGTAGCGCGGTCGAAGAGTTCGACCAGTTCGTTTCCACAGAGTTCGGGGTCGAGTCCAGCGCAGAGCAGTGGGACCACACTGTCGATGGACGCTCGGAGCGCCGCCGCCATGACCTGCGGGTCGAACGAGCGGAAGGCTCCGGTGCGCTGACCCTCCACGAACAGGCCGGTCAGCCGGCTCAGCGATTCGACGTGGTGGCGCTCCCAGACACCGTGGCCGCCGTTGAGCAGGATCTGCTGGAGCGCCCGCACCTGCGGCAGGTGATCGGCGATGAACGCCACATTCGCGCGGATGACGGCGGCGAGCAGTCGGCGGACGCCGGTCGAGGCCTCCAGGGCGGTCCGCATGTGGGCGTCGGCGTCGGTGACGATCTGATCGGCAACGGCCGCGAACAGCTCGTCCTTGGTGGCGAAGTGATAGGTGATCACCCGCTTGCTGCTGAGCCCGGCCCGGTTGCAGATGGCTTCGAAGGTGGTGGCCTGGTAGCCGAGCTCGGCCAGCAGGGCGACCGCGGTACGGGTGATCTGGCGGCGGCGGGCCGCGGTCGCCGCTCGACGATCGGTCGTGACCACCACACCTACTCACCGACCCCGACGGGCCGATCGCCCGGCGACTCACCGAGCCCGCAGATTGTGTTATCCATGCGGATAATGTTATCCGCATGGATAACGTTCACACAAACCGGCCGGAGCGCCCGTAAACGGCGCCGCCGTTCGTCCCGAGACCAGCACCCGTCGCGTGGGCTCGGCCGCGATGAGCGTCCTCCGGTCGATCCCGCTGTTCGTCGCGGCCGCGATCGCCGAGTCGGCCACGGGTGGGGCGCGCCGATGGGCGGGAAAGCCTCTCGAGGGTCCGGGCCGCACGGCATGATTGGACTCAGGACGAACAAAACCGTGGCCATTTCCGCTCGATCGCCCCTAGCTTTGACGGGCCGCAGCGGTGCACGGGCCGCGGCAGGCCGGAAAGCGCGCTGCCCGAAGTGGATTCGCCGCGCTGCCCGGCGCGATCGGCTGATTCCCAACCACAGGAGTACTTCGCGATGACCGAACCCACCCCGCCGGCCGACCCGTCCGCCGACTGGAGCTTCGAGACCAAACAGATCCACGTCGGACAGGACCCGGACGCCACCACCAATGCGCGCGCCCTGCCGATCTACCAGACGACCTCCTATACCTTCCGCGACACCGCGCACGCGGCGGCGCTGTTCGGGCTGGCGGAGCCGGGCAATATCTACACGCGGATCATGAACCCCACCCAGGACGCGGTAGAGCAGCGGATCGCCGCGCTCGAAGGCGGGGTGGCGGCACTGCTGCTCGCCTCGGGCCAGGCCGCGGAAACACTGGCGATCCTGAACCTCGCCGGGGCGGGTGACCACATCGTCTCCAGCCCGCGCCTCTACGGCGGCACCTACAACCTGTTCCACTACACGCTGCCCAAGCTCGGAATCGAGGTGTCCTTCGTCGAGGATCCCGACGACCTCGACCAGTGGCGCGCCGCGATCCAGCCGAACACCAAGGCCTTCTACGGCGAGACGGTATCCAACCCGCAGAACCACATCTTCGATATCCCGGGGATCGCCGAGGTCGCGCACCAGGCGGGTCTCCCGCTGATCGTGGACAACACGGTCGCGACCCCGTACCTGATCCAGCCCCTCGCCCACGGCGCCGATATCGTCGTCCACTCAGCGACGAAATACCTCGGCGGCCACGGTGCGGCCATCGCGGGCGTGATCGTCGACGGCGGCACCTTCGACTGGACGGTCCGCGGCGCCGACGGACCCCGGTTCCCGGGTTTCACCGAACCCGACCCCAGCTACCACGGCGCCGTGTTCGCCGACCTGGGCGCCCCGGCGTTCGCGCTGAAAGCCCGGGTGCAGCTCCTGCGTGACCTGGGTGCGGCGATCGCGCCGTTCAACGCCTTCCTGATCAGCCAGGGGCTGGAAACACTGAGCTTGCGGGTGGAACGGCACGTGCAGAACGCGCAGGCGGTCGCCGAATTCCTCACCGAGCAGTCGGCGGTGACCTCGGTGTCGTACGCGGGCCTGCCCTCCTCCCCCTGGTACGAGCGGGGCAAGCAGTTGGCGCCCAAGGGCACCGGCGCGGTGGTCGGTTTCGAACTGGCCGGCGGCGTGGACGCGGGCAAGAGGTTCGTCGACGCGCTGACCCTGCACAGCCATGTCGCCAATATCGGCGATGTGCGCTCGCTGGTCATCCACCCCGCCTCGACGACGCATTCCCAGCTGACGCCGGACGAGCAGCTGAGCTCCGGGGTCACGCCGGGGCTGGTGCGCTTGGCCGTGGGTATCGAGGGAATCGACGATATCCTGGCCGATCTGCGCGCCGGCTTCGCGGCCGCGGCGGGATAGTGCCGGCGCACGACGTCGCCTGAGCAGAGAACCGGTTCCACCCCGCGGGTGGGACCGGTTCTGTCGTCCCCGGGCGCCCGTGGGTTCCCGCGACCGGGCGGCGGCGCCTCAGAACGCGATACAGGGCGTTCCGGAGGAATACACATGGATGACGCAGAGCACGGACTCGATCACGGCTTCGATCAAGTCGACGGGCTGATAGGCGAACGGGTGCATGAACAGACCTCCGTGGTGAGCCGGATCCGAGCAGGCGGCCGATCGGTGCGCGCAGTCTCCCGTACAGCGTGCGCCCCGGCGCGGTGGGCGGGCAGGCGATTCTGGACACGACACCGCATAGATTTCACAGCGTCGTGGCCGGGGCCCGGTCGCAAAGAACACGTCAATGCGCCGGGCGTGACCCGTAAACGTCCCGTCAAGATGACCCGGTGCGCCGTGCGCGGCTCGTACCGTCGATCCGGTTCGGCAGCCGCGGCCCGGAATCCGGCCGTGTCGCGCTGCCCGCCATTTTCTGAACGGAGGCCAGAGTTGCCGATCCCGCACCGCTCTCGGGCACGGCCGCTCCGGACGGCCCGGGTCGATAGCCGCGGCCGGGCTTCGCACCGGATCTCCGGAACCGGGTGCCCGGCACCCGTGGAGGGTGCGTGAGCCGTGTGCGGTGACATGATTCCGAAGTGAGCACGACATCCGACCGCACCCCTGGCAGCCGGAACCGCGAGCGCGACCAGGACGTCACGGAGGTGCTGTGATGAAGAACCCGCCGGAGCAGGCACAGGAGTCGGGGCCGCACCCGACAGTCCTGGTGGTCGACGACGAACCGCAGATCCTGCGCGCGATGCGGATCAACCTGTCGGTGCGTGGGTACGAGGTAGTGACCGCCGCCACCGGAGCGGGCGCGTTGCGTGCGGCCACCGAGCGCAGACCCGATGTGGTGGTGCTGGATCTGGGCCTGCCCGATATCGACGGCATCGAGGTGCTGGCGGGGCTGCGCGGCTGGACCCGGGTGCCGGTGATCGTGCTCTCCGCCCGCACCGATGCGGCCGACAAGGTGGACGCGCTCGACGCCGGCGCCGACGACTACATCACCAAACCGTTCGGCATGGACGAATTCCTGGCCCGGTTGCGGGCGGCGCTGCGGCGCGCGACGGCGTCGGCGGAGATCGACGAACCGGTGGTCGTGACCGATTCGTTCACCGTCGATCTGGCGGCCAAGAAAGTCCTCAAAGCCGGCGCCGAGGTGCATCTGACACCCACCGAATGGGGTGTGCTGGAGATGCTGGTGCGCAATCGCGGGAAACTGGTGGGCCGCACGGAGCTGTTGCGCGAGGTCTGGGGTCCGGCCTACCAGACCGAAACCCACTATCTACGTGTCTATCTCGCCCAGTTGCGCCGCAAACTCGAGGACGACCCGTCGCATCCGCGACACCTGGTGACCGAACCGGGTATGGGTCACCGGTTCCGGCAGTAGCGGCGCTACGTCTCTTCGGGGTGCCAGGACGAGACGGTCCACAGAGCCACCGCGCACACCACGATCACTATCGTGGCCCATCCCGGTGCGTGCGGGAGCCACAGGAAGTTCGCGACCATGGTCGCCGCGGCGATCGCGATCGTCGCCATCCGCGCCCACGCGGCTCCGGCGATGAGAGCGACCCCGACCGCCGCCAACAGGATGCTGTAACTGATGTGGACCCAGCCCCACACCGAGGGTGTCATGCGATAGCTGTAGGACGGCGGGGCCCCCGAGTACGGATCGTTGTGCAGTGACGAGATGCCCTCGATCACCCCCAGCACCGCGACCCCGAGCAGGATCGCCGCGACGGTCATCACCCCGACGGCGGCGACCGATTGCCGCGCGGGTTGTCGCACAGGCTGTGGCGGATGAGTTGCCGAATGCGCCACCGGGTCACTCCTCTCGCTGTGCCGCCGTATCGATCGAGAGCTGGTCCTCCGATACGGCGCGATCGCTGCTCCGGCCGCCGCGGATCAGGGTGTGACGATGGGGAACTGCGGGTCGGGAGTCTCGAGCAGCCCGATGAAGGTCTCCAGCAGGCTCTTGTCGCCGGTGATCGTCACACCCTCGAAACCCTGGCCGCCCACTGCTTTCAAGAGCTGTTTCTTGGTGAGCGTCAGCGTGAGATCCGCGGGACCGGCGACCGGGGTCTCCGATGTCGGGGTGCGATGGCTGAGTGCGCCGTTGGACAGGGTGATGCGGTGCACGCGGTTCTCGTCGGTGAGTTCCCAGTCCATGGCGAAGTCGACCGCGGCGGCGCGCAGGCCGTCGATCCGGACCGCGAGCGAGTCGACGATCATCTCCAACGTCAGGGCGGTCATCATCTCGGGGCTGGCCGACTGGATGTCCGTCGGGCTAGGTCCTTTACGCAGTTCCTGGGCGCCGGTCAGGTAGAAGTTGCGCCAGGTCCCGTTCTCCGCGCCGTGTCCGAGCCGGTCGTAAACCTGCGCCAGCGCCTCTTTCGCGCTGTCGTTCCCCGGTTCGGCGAACACGGCGTGACCGAGCAGGGTGGCGGCGAACCGGAGGTCGCCGGTATCGGCGTAGCCGCGGCCCTTCGCGACGATCGCCTCGATGCCGCCGTAGTCGGCGACGTAGCGCTGCGCCTGCGCGACCGGCGGATGCTCCCACAGATGCGCGGGATTCCCGTCGTACCAACCCATGTACCGCTGATAGATCGCTTTGACGTTGTGGCTGGTGGAGCCGTAGTAGCCGCGGTTGGCCCAGATCTTGTCGAGCGCGGGCGGGAACTCGAACCGTTCGGCGATCTCCGGTCCGGTGTACCCCTCGTTGGTCAGGCGCAGGGTCTGATCGTGGAGGTAGGCGTACATATCGCGCTGGCCCGCGAGCCACGCGGTCCAGTTCTCCCGACCCCAGGTCGGCCAATGGTGGGAGGCGAAGGCGACATCGGCCTTATCGCCGAACCGGGCGATGGCCTCGTCGAGATATCGGGCCCAGACCCGGGAATCGCGTACCAGCGCACCGCGCAGCGTCAACACGTTGTGCATATTGTGCGTCGCGTTCTCGGCCATGCAGAGGGCGCGGCGGTCGGGGAACAGGAAGTTCATTTCGGCCGGCGCCTCGGTGCCCGGGGTGAGCTGGAAGATCATCCGGACTCCGTCGATCTCCTCCTCCTGCCCGGTGTGGGTGATGTCCACAGTGGGCGGGATCAGCGAGATGGTCCCGACGGAGGTGGTGATACCCAGTCCGGCGCCGATATGGGCGTCGGGCGCTTTCGGCAGCGCCGCGCCGTACATGAAGACCGCGCGTCGGGTCATGGCGTTACCGGCGTAGACGTTCTCGCTCACCGCGTGCTCCAGGAAGCCGACCGGAGCCAGGATCGGCACCGGCGGGTGGCCGACCGGCAGCACGCCCCGCGAACCGCCGAAATGGTCGGCGTGCGAATGGGTGTAGATCATGCCGGTCACCGGCCGGTCGCCGCGTTGCGCGCGGTAGAGGGCCAGACCGGCCGCCGCGGTCTCCACGGACAGCAGGGGGTCGATCACGACGACGCCGTCGCGGCCCTCGACCAGGGTCATATTCGACAGGTCCAGGTTGCGTATCTGGTAAATACCCTCGGCCACCTGGAACAGTCCCTGTTTGCTGCAGAGTTGTCCCTGCCGCCACAGGCTGGGGTTCGCGGTGTCCGGGCAGTCCCCGTCCAAGAATTCGTAGGCGCCGATGTCGTAGACCACCCGACCGTCGGCGGCTTTGATCACCGGCGGGTCGAGTTCGGCCATGAACCCGCGGGTCGCGTTGCCGAAATCGGCGGTGTCGTCGAAGTCCAGAATGGTCATCGTTGCCTCACTCCGCGATCTGTCGGCTGGCTATCGGTCTCCGGCGCGAGATCAGCTCGCCCGCACCGCTCGGTCGGTTCCGCGCACACGGACCACAACGTCGGTGCACCGGCATCGCCCACGCTAGGCAGTCGCGGTGGGCGCCATATCACCTGCGACGGGTGAACTCCCGCTCGAGTCGCGCCGACCGCCGCCGTGGACGCTCGCCTGGCACAGCTCATCCCCCGCGGGTGATGCCCCGCGCGGTTCGGCGACGAAGACTGCACAGTGTTCCGACCGCTCTGACCTCCCGGAGGATCGCGATGACCGAACGCGCACCCAAGCCGTCACTGCTGTCCCGCGTCTCGCTGAACCAGTGGCTGGCCCTCGCCCTGACGATCGTCGCCGTGGTGTTCATCATCCAGAACCGCGACCGGGTGAACATCCACTTCCTGCTGATCACGGTCGGATCGCCGATGTGGCTCATCCTGCTGATCATGTTCGTGGCCGGTCTGCTCGCCGGTTGGCTGACCGGCCGACGCGCGCGACGCTGACCGCTGAACTGCCCGGACCGATGCGGCTGCCGCCGGGTCGGCTCGATCACCGGCGCTCGCCCGGCGGGTGATCCGGCCGTGCCGTCTCCCCCACTGCCGCCGCGACGGTCGGATACACGCGGATCCGGTGACTGCCCGGTTCCGCGGCCTCGAGTTCGTCGCCGAACTGTCCGATCGAGCGCGCGACGCGGAAGTCGACGCGCCGGCGAGCGAGGGTGTCGCGCAGATCGATCAGCATGGTCGCGGCGGTGACGTCGATGACCGGTGAGGTCTCGGCGTCCAGGACCACGAGCCGGGTCCGGTCGGTGCACAGCTGCTCGACGCGGCGGCGGACATGGTCGGCGTTGACGAAGTACAGGCCCGATTCCACCCGCACCACCAACAGATCCGGGCGCTGGGTGAGATCGGGGTGCCGGGCCACATCCAGCCACAGCGGGCCGCTCGGTGCGAGTGCCGCGATATGCGGCTGCGAGGTGCGGTAGACCAGCAGCACCATAGCGATACCGATCCCGATGAGCAGTCCGGGCAGCGTGTCGAAGAACAGCACGCCCAGCAGTGCGGCCACCGCCGCGATGAAATCTGCGCGGGCGGCGGCGCCGTAGATCCCACCGAGCCATTCACTCCAGACCCGGTACAGCCGGCGCAGCGCCGCGATATCGACCAGTTCGACGACGGCCGCGATCACCACGGCGGCCAGCGTCGCCTCGGGCAATTGTTCGAACAGACCGGTGAGGAACAACAGGGTGAGCACGGTGAGCGCGGCCACCACCAAACCGCTGACCTGACTCTTGGCCCCGGCCGATCCGTTCACCGCGGTCTTGGAGAGACTGCCGTTGACCACCATTCCGGAAACGAAACCCGACCCGAGGTTGGCGGCGCCCAGACCGAAAAGCTCCCGGTTGGGGTCCACCTCGTAGCCGGACTTGGCCGCATAGGTCTTGGCGGCGCCGAGGCCCTCGGCGAATCCGATCAGCAGCACCCCCACGGCGGGCCCGAGCAGATCGAGATAGTCCCGCGTCGCCACGCCGTCCGGCAGACCCGGGGTCGGCAGGCCGGCATCGATATGGCCGACGATCGAAACCCCCTTCGCGTCCAGGTCGAGCACGGCGACCAGCAGGATCCCGGCCAGCACGGCGAGCAGCGAGCCGGGTACCAGCGGCAGCCAGCGCTTGAGACCCAGTACGAGCACCAGGCTCGACAGGCCGATCAGCAGGGTCCGCCAGTCGGCGTCACCGAGGCCGGTCAGCACGCCCCATGCCTGCTCGAAGAAATCGCCCTCGTGTTTCTCGATGCCCAGCAGCTTGGGAACCTGGCCGATGATGATCACCAGCGCCAGCCCGATGATGAACCCCTTCAGCACCGGCTCGGAGATGAACGACGCCACGAACCCCAGCCGCAGGAGTCCGGCCAGCATGCCGACCACACCGGTCGCGATGGCCAGCGCGGTGGTGAGCGCGAGGTAGCGGCCGCCGTCGGCCGCCGCCAGCGGAGTGATCAGCGCGGCCGACAGGGCGGCCGTCGCCGACATCGGTCCGACGATCAGGTGGCGGGAGCTGCCCGCCAGCGCGTACAGGACCAGCGACGGCACCGCGGCGTACAGTCCGACCACCGGCGGGACGCCGGCGATCGTGGCGTAGGCCAGCGCCTCGGGCACCAGCACCGCCCAGACAGTGAGGCCCGCGACCACATCCGGCCGTATCCACATCCGCTGGTACCCGTGCAGCGAAGGGAACAAGGCGCCCAGGGCCCGGCGCACGCCCGCTCGGTGCCCGGTGGAGGCCCGGTCCCGGTCGGTCACAGGCCACCGATCCCTTTACCGAGGACCACCGATCCCATCACCAGCAGCACAGTCGCCATCACCAGATGGTTGTTGGCCTCCAGCCAGACCCGGGCCCGATCCAGCCCGCCGCGCAACCGATCGGCCGCGACCGCGTAGCCGATGACCACGCCCAGGACACTCGCCGCGGCGATCACAGTGAATACGACCACGGCCACGATCTGCGTGCCCACACCCAGTCCGCTCGTACCCACGACCACTCCTGCCGACACGCACAGCAGCAGGTTCTTCGGATTCACCGCCGCGAGCGCCGCGCCCAGCGCCACGGCTTTGGCGGCGGTGATCCGATCGATACCCCGCATCCAGCCGGGCTCGGCGGTATCGGCACGGTGACGCCACTGCGCGACCGCCACCCCCAGCAACAGCAGTCCCAGCACGATCTTGATCCAGGACACTGCCGCACCGGGTTCGGTATCCGAGGACAGGCCGATCACACCGGCGAGCAGCGCGAACACCGCGGTCGCGAGCGCGATCCCGGCCGTCCAGCCGACGGCGAATCCGCCCGCGGCCGCCGACGCGTTCTTCGACAAGATCATCAAGATGGCCGCGACCACGGGAATCGGCGAGATCGCCACACCTACCGCCAAGGGGAGCAGATCACCGATCACTGTGCCCATCGCACCACGCTATGCGCCGGGCCGGACGGTTCGCGTCATGCGAGGAGGGTGAGTTCCGCCGGCCGGTGCCGCGCGCTCGCGTCAGGCCCGCGGCCGCCACGTGGCGATCGCCCAGATCACGACGATATTGAGGGCGATGACCAGGATCGACCACCACGGGTAATAAGGCAGCCACATGAAATTGGCGAGGATGGACAGCGCGGCGATACAGATCGCGAACACCCGTCCCCAACCCGTGCCCGTCATCAGCCCGATCGCGGCGAGGATCAGCAACGCACCCAGCACGATATGGATCCAGCCCCAGGTGGTGACGTCGAACTCGTAGACGTAGTCGACGCCGACGACGAACAATTCGTCCTCGGCGACCGCGGCGATGCCCTCCAGGACCGACAACACACCGACGGTCAGCAAGAGGATGGCGGCGGCGATGGAGGTGCCGGCGGCGACCCCCTGCCGCAGCGGGGCGTGGCCGGAACTACTCGTCATCGGTTCCCGTGCGGTTGTCATCTCCACTCCTTCCGAGCGCAGGTGTGGCGTCGACTCTTGCGTAGCCCACTGCCGGTTCACCTCACCCGTTCCGGGTGAAACCGGACGACGCGCGACAGGTCAGGACGCGGGGTCGGCGTCGGTCGTGTCCTCCGGTTCGGAAGCGGGCGGCCGATCGCTGATCAGCACGTCCATCCAGCGCGTCGACGGATCGATATCGAACAGCAGCGCCTTGGCGAGCAGGGTGAGCGGAATGGCCAACAATGCCCCGAGCGCGCCCAGCACCCAGGCCCAGAAAACCAGGGACAGGAAGGTGACCGTGACACTGAGCCCGACCGCGTCGCCCACGTACTTGGGCTGGATCACCGACTGCACCAACACGTTGAACACGCAGTAGAGCACGATCACCCACACCATCTTCCCGAACCCGCCGTCGAGCAGGGCCAGCAGCGCGGGCGGGATCAACCCGATCACGAAACCGATATTCGGGATGTAGTTGGTGATGAACGACAGCAGTCCCCACAGCAACGGGAACGGCACGGCCAGCATCCACAGCGCCACACCGTCGAGCACCGCCACGATGAGCCCGAAAACGGTGGAGACGATCAGGTATTTGCGGGTGCCGGCGACGAAGGTGGTCAGGGCATGGGCGATATCGGGACGCAAACCCGCGACCGCGCCCATCCGGCGCCCGACGGACATGCCGTCGAACGCCATGAACAGCAGCAGGGCGAGCACGAACAGCAGATTCGAGAACACACCGGCGAGTTCGCGCAGCGCGGCTTCGAGGACGTCGACCAGTTTGCCGATATCGAATCCGCTCAGCGCGTGCTGTATCCGGTCATGGTCCACACCGAACCGCTCCAGCAGCGAACGAACCTGATCGAACAGCGAGGAGAACTGGTCGGAATAGTCCGGCAGGGCCGTCGCCAACTGGGCCGCGGACACCACCAGCGCGGCCGCAAGGCCCAGCAGCACCAGATACACCACCACCAGAGCGGCGATCATGCCCACCCACGCGGGACGGCCGCGGCGCTGGATCCAGGTCTGGATGGGCTGCGCCGCGATCACCAGCATCAGGGCCAGGAACACCGGGCCGAGCACACCGGAGAACGCTTTCGCCCCGGTGATGGCCACGACCGTGGCGGCCGCGACGAGCAGCACGATGAGACCGCGCGGGATCGCCCACCGCTCCGATCCGGCGCTCCCCGACGCGGAGTCGGCCGCGCCGGGGGCCTGATCGGTCACGGCACGGCCTCGGCCTCGACCCGCCGCTCGGCCGGAGCCGCCGTCCACTCGGTCGTTCCGCGGCCGCGCGAGATCGGCGACACCGGTGCGGCGAGCAGTGGGGGCACGACCGGCCGGAGCGCTTCCCAGAACGACATGGCCCACCTCGTTTGCGTCGGATACCGGTGTCCCCGGGCGCGGCGACCCCTCCACGCTATGGCCGTCGAACGGGTGCACGACTCACCCGGCGGGGATGAATTCGAACGGATACGCCCAGGTAACAGGTTGGTTCCCGACCGGCTGAGAGGGGTCGTTACTCCGGTAGGCTGCGGCCGAGTGAGTGAGTGCTAGTGCTGTTTCGGACGACGTCTTCGGGAGGCACCGTGACCACTTCGCCAACATTGGATCTAACGGGCCGTTCGGTTTCGCGGGCCCGGGCGCGATCACATATCCCGGTGTTTCCCTTCACCCCCGTATCCCGGCCGCGATTGCATGCCGTGCTGGATTCGGTGGTCGGCGGCGGCAACGGCGGCGTGCTGCTGATCTGCGGCGCGGTCGGGATCGGTAAGACCGTCGCCGTCGCGGACTGGGCGGCGCACCGGGCGCACCGCGAAACCCGGATCGCCTGGATCACCGTCCGCGACCAGGCCTCGCCGTGGGCGGGACTGCGGGCGGATCTCGGACTCTCCGGGCCGGGAACCGGGCAGCCGGCCGCGGGTGTCGGGGAGGCGGAGTCGGTCATCGCGGCGCTGGCCGAGAGCTCCGCGCCGACCGTGCTGGTCATCGACGACGCGCATCTGATCACCGATCCGCTCGCACTGGCCGGGCTCGAATACTTTCTGCAGCACGCCCCGTCCACCGTGACGACCGTGCTGTGCGCACGTTTCGATCCGCCGATCCGGTGGCATCTGCTGGAACTGCACTCGAGGCTGACCCGATGGAGCGCCCCGGACCTGGCGTTGTCCACCGAGGAGGCGGCCCTGCTGTGCGAGGGCCACAGCTGCGAACTCGACCAGGAGGCGTTGCGGACCCTGATGTCGCTCACCCAGGGGTGGGCGGCGCTGGTCCGCATCGCCGCGATCTACCTGAGCGCCAACACCGGCGACCACGGCGACGCCCTGACCGCACTCGCCCGGCCGCCGCACGCGTTCACCGATCTGCTGGTGGGCGAACTCATCGACACCCTCTCACCGGCCTTGCGCCAGTTCCTGACCTGCACCAGCGTCCCGGAGGAATTCACCGAGCAACTCGCCGACGCGCTGGTCGGCGGCGGCGCGGCGCACTGGCTCTACGAACTCGACCGCCTCAACTTCCCGATGACGTCGATCTCGCGCGGCGGCAAGGTCTGGCACACGTACCATCCGATGCTGCGGGCCTACTTCCACGCCGAGGCCAACCGCCTCGGTACGGATATGTGCGCGGATCTGCGGCTGCGCGCCGCGCGCCAGCTGATGTCGGCCGGCGAGCTGCGCGCCGCGCTCCCGCATCTGCTCGCCGTGGCCGACCACCGGCCGCTGGCGGGTTTCCTGGCCGAGCACGCACTGGCGCTGGTGTTCGCGGGCGACGGTGAGGCGCTTTTCGACTCGCTCGCCGCGACGGCGCCCGATGTCCTGGCCGATCCCTACCTGCGGTTGCTGCAGGTCACCGACGCGCTGCTGCACGGTGACAGCGGTTCGGCGCAGGCGTATCGGGACAGCGCCCGGCTGCTCGCCGACGACGATCCGCTCTCGTTGGCGGGGCCGCACCGGCTCGAGGCGCTCACCACCGCGGTCGACGCGGAGCTGGCAGTGGCGACGGGCAGCACCGCGGAGACGGGGGCGTTTTCGGATCGGATGCTGCCCGCCGACCGGCCCGACCTGGACGGCTATCTCGCGGTGACCACCGGAACCGCGCTGGCGATGCGCGGCGAACTGGGCCGCGGCGAGGAGCGGTTGCGGATCGCGCTGACCCGCACCCGGTCCCGCTGCCACCCCCGGCTCCGGTTGATCGCGGTGACCCGGCTCGCGGTCACCGCCGGGCTGGCCGGATCGATCACGACCATGCGCCAGCGCGCCGAACGAGCTTGCGCCATCGCGCGCGACCACGACCTGCTGGATCTGCCGGAGACCGTGCACGCGACGGCGTTGGAGGCCTACGGCGCCTATCTGCAGGGCACCGAACCGCAACCGGGCCACATCCGCATCCTGTGCGCCGAGCACATCCGGCGGGACGGGACACCGGGTCCGGTCGCCGGCTGGCTGCCGCACGTCGTGGGCAGTCTGCTCGACTGCCAGCACGCGGCCGATCGGGGCGCCGCCGCGGATCGGCTGCGCCGCAGTATCGGCCGCCTCCTCGATGCCGACCCGCCGCCGGTGCTCAGCGGTAGCCTGCTCAGCGCCTCGGTGTGGGCGCTGCTGGCGGCCGGCGAAACCGGTACCGCCCAGCGTTTGGCCGAACGCGCCCGGACAGTGCTGGGCCGCACCCCCGACACCGTCCTGTCCGGCGCCGCGCTCACCGCGGTCGGCGGTAATCATCACGGAGTGGTCCTCCAGGTCGAACCGTTGCTGTCGGCGTCACCGGGCCCCCACCCGGTCGCGCAGCTGACCGGCTGGCTGCTCTACGCCCGCGCCCACCACCAGCTCGGCAACGATTCCAAAACCCGCGAAGCCGTCGACAACGGTCTGTGCATCGCGGCCACTCATCGGATCACCCGGCCGTTCTTCGATGTGCCGGGCACGATCGATCTGCTCGACTATTACGCGGGATGTTTCGGCCACCGCAGCGCGTTCGCCGATACCGTGCGCGCCGGCCACCACACGCGTCGGCACAACCATCATCCGGCGCTCACCGCCACCGAGCTGACCATCCTGCGGCAGCTGCCCTCCGGCCGGACGACCCAGCACATCGCCGACGACCTGGGGGTTTCCATCAACACCGTGAAAACACATCTGCGTGGGATCTACACCAAACTCGGCACCGGGTCGCGGATGGAAACGCTGCAGGAAGCGCGCCGTACCGGATTGCTCTGAGTCCGGCCCGCTCCCGTCGCAGCGGCGACCCCTTCACCCGGTCCGGAGGATGCGCGGCACCGTCGCCGCGCGACACACTCGAATCCTGCACGGCGGCACCTGTCGCCGTCCGGACGAGGCAGGAGACGGCGATGCGATACCAGTTCACCATCGACGGCGAACTCTCCGAACGCGCACTCGCCGCCTTCCCCGAGCTCGACGGCGATCGAGCCAGCGGCACCACCGTGTTGTCGGGACCGGTCACCGATCCCACCGGCATCCGGGCCATCCTGGCCCGGATCGACAATCTCGGGCTCACCGTGATCGAGATGCGACGGCTCCCGGACTGAGGGCGCGACCGTGTCACTGCTCGTTCCCGCAACTCAACGCCGGTCACTCGACGAGATCACCGATCGCCTCGACCTGAGCGTCGGCGACACCCGTGCCAAACGCTCGGCGTTCTGGCTGATGCTCGTACTGTCCGGAGTGATCGCGGTATCGGGCGTGGTCGGCGATTCCACGGCCACGGTGATCGGCGCCATGATCGTCGCGCCGCTGTCGGTGCCCATCCTGGGAGTCGGGCTGGGCATCACGACGGGCCGGGCCCGGCTGGTGGTCCAGAGTCTGCTGCTGGTCGTGGCGGGCGCCGCGGCGGTCGTGGCACTGGGCATCCTGGTGGCCCAGACGCTCCCGAACCCCACCGATGTGCTCGCCAATTCCCAGGTGCTGGGCCGGACCTCGCCACGGCTGGTCGACCTCACCGCCGCCCTGGCCACCGGTCTGGTCGGCGCCATCGCCGTCACCCGCCGCGATGTCGGTGATGTGCTGCCCGGGGTGGCGATCGCCATCTCACTGGTCCCGCCGTTGGCGGTGGTCGGCGTCTGCCTCGGTTCGGGCGCACCGAATCTCGCGCTCGGCGCGTTCGTGCTGTTCGCGTCGAACATGATCGCGATGATCATCACCACCACGCTGGTGCTGGTGTTCACCGGGTACGCCCACGAAGCCGGCGCGGGAGCCGCCCGGCGGGGCCGCGCCTATGCGGTGCTCGCCGCCGCGCTCGTCGTGGTCGCGGTGCCCATGGTCGTCAACTCGCTGACCTCACTGTGGGCCGAGCAGATCGCCGACGCCACCCGCCAGTGGCTGCGCGACGTCCCGGGCGCGCAGGTGACCGACGTGACGCTGCACAGCGATACCGCCACCGTCCAGATCCGGGCGCCCGAAGACCTGCCCCCGATCGAATCGCTGCAGCGGTCCGTCGACGCCCTGGTGCCGTGGAACCCCCATGTCGTCGTCGTGCACACCGTCGGCACCCGGGTCACCGGCTGACCGTCCGCGGGCTCAGCAGGCTGCGAAACCGGGTCCGCGCAGCAGCATCACCGAACATTCGCGAACCCCGGTCGTGGGGTCCCACTAGTACTCGCGCGAAAAACAACGAAAGGCTCGAGCAGCGGCGATGGGGTGCCGACAAGAACGGTGTAGCTATGAGCTAGATCACGATTGCAGTTGACCTTAGGTCAGGGTGGAAGCTCGTCGCAGCGGCACGACGCCGACCGGGACATAGCAGATTCGATGGAGCGACCACCATGTCGATTACCCTTTCCGACCAGGACAAAAGCACTCTGCGGACTGCCGCCTACGGCGCCGTCTCGCTGATCGCCGCCGCCGGCGCCGCCGGCAAACCCCACAAGATCGCCACCAAAGGCTCCCTCGCTCTGTACACCGCGACCGGTCCGGTCGGGCACGTACTCGCCGCGAAATCAAAGGACATCGATCTGACGGGCACGTCGGTGGCCGAACTCGCCGACCAGGTGCTGCCGGCCCTGACCACCACCATGAACCTGCTCGCGCAACAGGATCCGGCCGAGGCCGGCAACTTCCGCACCACCGTCCTCGTCGCCATCGAAGCAGCCCGGACCCACCAGGGCCGGCCCAGCCCCGCGACAGCCGAAATGGCCCGCAAGATCACCGCCGCCCTCGACGCCGGCGGGGTGGCCACCGCGGACCGCGCGGCCACCGTGCCGAATGCCGCTGTCGGGCAGGATCGCCCGGAACTGCAGAAGGCGATCGAGGAGATCGTCGATTCCGGTTTCCTCGGGGTGTCGCTGCGCGTGCACGATGAGCGGGGCGAGTGGGTCGGCAATGCCGGGGTGGCCGAGCTGGGCGGGACGGCGAAGCCGCCGATCGACGGGCACGTCCGGATCGCCAGCAACACCAAGACCTTCACCGCGGCCCTGGTGCTGCAACTGGTGGCCGAGGGCAAGATCGAGCTGGACACCCCGGGGGCGGACTACCTGCCCGAGTTCGAGCTGGACGAGCGGATCACGGTCCGAATGCTGTTGCAGCACACCAGCGGAGTGTTCAACTTCACCGGCGAGATGTACGAAGACGGGACGATCGTGCTGGGGATCCCGGCGCCGGGCACCCCCTTGGGTAAAGAGTGGGTGGACAACCGGTTCCACACCTATCGGCCGCAGGAGCTGGTGGAGCTGGCGTTGTCCAAGCCGGCGCGGTTCGAGCCGGGGAAGGGCTGGAGCTATTCCAACACCAACTACGTGCTGGCCCGGCTGCTGATCGAGAAGGTCACCGGCCGATCGTTCGCCGAGGAGATGCAGCGGCTGATCCTGGGGCCGCTCGGGCTGTCGGGCACCGCGGTGCCCGACGCTTCGCCGGAGATCCCCGAGCCGCACGCTCACGCCTACTACCGGTACGAGGAGGACGGCGAGGAGAAGACCGTCGACGTCACCCGCCACAACCCCTCCTGGAACCCCTGCGGCGGTGACATGATCTCGACCACCGCGGATCTGGCCACATTCATCTCCGCACTGCTGGGCGGCAAGCTCCTACCGGCCGCGCTGCTGGCCGAGATGTGCACACCGCATCCGACGGGCATCCCGACGATGGACTACGGCCTGGGGGTGTTCGTGCGGGACCTGGGCCCGGACGGCGGGATCGTCATCACTCACAACGGCGGCCACGCGGGCTACGCGACGCTGATGTACAGCACGCGCGACGGGAGTAAGACCATGACCGCCTCGCTGACCTGCGTGGACGACTCCGAAATGTCTGCGGCGGTGCCGTTCCAGAATGCTCAGCAAAGGCTCCTCGCCGAGGTGTTCGGCGGCGGGCAGGCCGATCCGGGTCAGTAGCAAGCGAACGGGACCACGCCGAACTCAGCCGGCTCGGCGTGGCCCGTCCACCTGTCCTGTCCGCCGGGCTCTGCCCGGCTGGGTGGGCACTCTCCCACTCATTTCACCTACCCATTCACCAACAGGTTCGAGGAATTCTTGTCATGCGCGCCTTCGAAGACACGCGACCGAACGGGATAGTTCAGCGGCTGCTGGGCAACCGCCACTCCCTGCCGCTGTCGGTCATGTTGCATCTTGTCCCCGGCGCCTTGATCGTCGCCGCCTACCTGCTCATCGCCGAACCGTTCGTCGAGGCGATCGGTTATCCGGCCTTCATGGGCTGGGCGATCGCCCTGTGCCTGATTCTGATACCGCTCCAGGTGGGGCTGCTGTGGCTGGGCCGCCGGCGCAACGGCCGGTTCTCGATGCGCGGCGTGCTGCACTACACCGATAAGCCGGTCCCGCGCGGCAATCTGTTGGCGATGGTCATCGCGCTCATCGTGTGGATGATGATGCTCGGGTTCGCGCTGGCACCGTTGAACAACTTCTTCTTCGAATTCTTCTCATGGCTTCCGTTCGCGGACACCGGTGGCAGCGGCAACAACACCTACCTCGACCTCGATGGATACTCGCACTCGATGCTGCTCACCACGATGGTGATATGCCTGCCGCTGACCGGAATCTCCCTGCCGCTCATCGAGGAGCTGTACTTCCGCGGTTTCCTGCTGCCCCGCATCGCCCACCTGGGCCGATGGGCGCCAGTGCTCAGCACGGTCTTGTTCGCGCTGTACCACTTCTGGTCGCCGTGGGTGTTCGTGTCGCGGGTGATCTTCACGTTCCCGGGATACTGGCTCGCCTGGCGGCACAAGGACATCCGGCTGTCGATCGGGATGCACGTCGGCGTGACCTCCATCGTGGCGACGCTCGGCACCATCGCGGTTGCACTGAACCTCATCTAGTGGCGGGCTCGAGCACAAGGCAGGCTGAGCAGATGAGGAACGGTGTCACGATCGGGCAGGCGGCGGCCTTCGTCGGTGTCACGGTGAAGACGGTGCGGCATTACCACAAGCTCGGCCTGGTCGCGGAGCCCGAACGCGACAGCTCCGGTTTCCGGCGCTACGGATCGGCCGAGTTGTCGCGGCTGGTGCAGGTCCGGACGTTGGCCGCGGCCGGGGTGCCGCTGGTCGAGATCGGGCCCCTGCTCGCCGCCGACGCCGCGTCGTTCGCGACCGCGCTCGCCGATGTCGAGCGTCAGCTCACGCAACGGATCGAGGAGATGATCGCGCGGCGTGACACCCTGCACCGGCTCGCCGACGGGGACCGGGCACTGCTGGGCGACCGCGCCGTGGCGCTGCTGAGACGAATGGCCGGCCTCGACCTCCCCGCGGACGAGATAGCGACCGCCCGAGAAGGCTGGGTGCTGGCCAAGGCCCTGGTACCGGAAGGCTTCGACGACTACCTCACCCATCTCGAGCACGCCCTCGACGATCCCCGCTACGTCGCCTTGATCAAGCGCGCCGCCGAGGCCGCGGCCTGGGAACCGGACGACCCCCGCATCGCCGAGCTCGCCACCGCGATGGCCGACCATTACCTCGCCAACCCCGCTCACCTGAAGATCGTCACCGCCCTGCAAGCCCGCACCGACGCCGCGACCCGGTACACGCTGATCGCCCGCCACGGCGAAGAGCAGACATCGGCCACGGCACGGGCTGCCGCGCTGTTCGAGACCAAGCTCCGCGCCGCCGGTATCCGCATCCCCAGAGCGGACTCCCACTGACCGCACCGTGCTCGGTGCTCAGGCTTCAGCTTGCCCACAGACGCAGCACCACCCCGATCCATGAACACGACCCACCACGATGATCGGCGTACCGGCTTGCCTCGATCGGCACCGATATACACCGGCACCCTGGGCATTGCGCGCCTCGAATGATCCCGTTCGGGTGGCGGCCCTCTCTGTCGGCACCGCATTTCAGCTGCCGGGTTGTGATTCGGGGCCTGTGCCCGCACACGGGGACTTCGGTGCAGACCTCGACCCCGATCCATGGGCAGGTGCCCGGGAGGTTACGCCAATGGTCGGCGATCGCACCGTTGACAACCGGTGCGCCGCGTAGGCAGTAGTCGGTGTCCGGGCACGTGACGACGACGCCGGTATCGTCGTTGCGCTTGACGGTGAGCATGTCGAGCAGCACCCAGGGGCCGACGGGGCATGCGCATCGATCAGCTGGCACCGCGCACCTCATCCGATTCTGCGGCTCGCAATCGGCCGACGGCGGCATCCGAATCGCTGCGAGACAGCAGGGGGTTGAGTCGAAGTGGTGCGATGGACCAGACCTGCGCGGTGCGTATTCAAGCGTCGTCGCGGGTGTGGCCGAAGGCTTGGCGGTAGTCGCGGGGCGGCAGGCCGACGTGGCGGGTGAAGTGGTGGCGCATGGTGAGGGCAGTGCCGAAGCCGCAGCCGCGGGCGATGGCGGTGATGGGCAGGTCGCTGACCTCCAGGAGGTGTTGGGCGGCCAGGACACGCTGGGTCAGGAGCCACTGCAGAGGGGTGCCGCCGGCGGACTGAACGAAGCGGCGGGCGAAACTGCGCTCGGACATGTGCGCTAGGTCCGCCATTTGCGCGACGGTCCACGGGTGGGCCAGGTCGTTGAGAACTCGTTCGCGTAGCTCTGACAGGTCGTCGATCTGGCCCTGGGCGGCCGGGATGGGGTGGGTGATGAACTGTGCCTGTCCGCCGGTCCGGAAAGGTGCGGTGACCATGGTGCGGGCGATCTCGGCGGCGACGGCGGCGCCGTGGTCGCGGCGGACCAGGTGCAGGCACAAGTCGATGCCGGCGGCCACGCCCGCCGAGGTCCATACGGAGCCGTCCCCGACGAACAGGACGTTGGGGTCCACGATCACGTCGGGGTGGCGGCGCGCGAGTTCCTCGGCGTCCAGCCAGTGCGCGGTGGCGCGGCGGCCTTCCAGCAGGCCGGCGGCGGCCAGCAGGAACGCACCCGAGCACAGGGATGCCACGGTGGCGCCGCGTGCGTGCGCGGCACGCAGCGCGACCCGAACCTGCGGATGGACGGGCGCCGTGGGGTGCTGGACACCGGGGACGACGACCAGGTCGCACTCGTCCAGACCGTCCAGACCGTGGTCGGGAACGCAGGTCACGCCCGAGGTCATGGGGACAATGGAGCGGTGCGACCCGCAGGTGCGCAGCTCGAACCGTGGGACGCCGCGGGTGGTCCGGTCGAGCCCCCAGACCTCGGTGATCACGGCGTAGTCGAACACGCGGACCTGCTCGGTGACCAGTACCCCTACACGCATCATGGCGGAAATCTATCCCACATTGGCGTTTCAGCCCCTCACGCCTCTGGTGGCTCGCCGACCATGCTGGACACCGGTATTTCCCGTTAGGTGAGGAGTGCGGCGCCATGCCGTTGGCTTTGTTTGCCCTGGCCGTCACGGCGTTCGGGGTGGGGACCTCGGAGTTCGCCATCATGGGGCTGTTGCCGCAGGTCGCCCAGGGGGTCGGGGTGTCGATCCCGGACGCGGGGGGCCTGATCACCGGGTACGCCGCCGGTGTGATCGTCGGAGCGCCGCTGCTCACCGTCGCTTCGGCCCGGCTACCGCGCCGCACGACGCTGATGATCGTCGCGGCGCTGCTGGCGGCGGGTAGTGCCTTGTCGGCGGTCGCCTCCGACTATGGCCTGCTGCTGGCGGCCAGGGTGGTCGCCGGAGTGCCGCAGGGGGCGCTGTTCGGGGTCGGGTCGGTGGTCGCGGCGCAACTCGTCCAGCCGGAACGGCGGGCAAGCGCGATGTCGGTGATGTTCGGCGGGTTCACCATGGCGAACGTGGCCGGGGTGCCGCTGGTGACCTGGCTGGGGCAGGCCGCGGGCTGGCGGGCCACGTTCTGGGCGATCGCGGCGTTGGGCGCGCTGTCGATGGTCGGCATCGCCGCGCTGGTCCCGCGCCGGCTGCGGTCCGAGGACGAGACGGGACTGCGTTCGGAACTGGCGACGCTGCGGCGGCCACAGGTCTGGCTCGCGATGGGAGTGACGACGGCGGGCTTCGGCGGTGTGTTCGCCTCCTTCACCTATGTCACGCCGATGATGACCACGGTCGCGGGCTTCAGCGGGTCCAGCATGACGCTGCTGCTGGTCGTTTTCGGGCTGGGCATGGCCACCGGCAACCTGGTGTCGGGCCGGTTCGCCGGGCGGAGGCTGATGCCGAGCCTGTATGTATTCCTGGCCGGGCTGACCATCGTGCTGAGCCTGTTCGTGGTGACGGCGCACAGCAAGGTCCTCGCCGTCTGCACCTTGTTCCTGCTGGGGCTGTTCGGGTTCGCGACCGTCCCGGCACTGCAGATGCGCATCCTGGACAAGGCCACAGGTGCCCCCACCCTCGCCTCCGCGCTGAACTTGTCGGCCTTCAACATCGCCAATGCGCTCGGCGCCTTCCTCGGCGGCATGGTGATCAGAGCCGGATACGGCTACACCGGTCCCAACGCGGTCGGCGCGGTACTGGCCGCCACGGGGCTGGTCCTGGCCGCCTGCTCAGGACTGCTCGATGCGCGCGCCAAGGCGGCGATCGCACGATGAGCCACACTCCCGGAGCCGAACGCTACACACCCGGCCACGACACCTTCGCCCTCGGATTCATGGCGGCAAGAACAGCCGCGACGCACGCACGGTTCTTCCTGCCGCACCTGTCTCCGGGAACGACCTTGCTGGATCTGGGATGCGGGCCGGGCACCATCACCGCCGACCTGGCCGCCGCCATCGCACCGGGACACGTTCTCGGAATCGACCAACAAGCCGCCCAACTCTGCAGTGCACGCGCCCTCGCGCGACAGAGAGGCCTCACCAACGTCCGATTCCGGGAGGGATCCTGCTACGACATCCCGCTGGACGACAGATCGGTCGACCACGTCTTCTCCCACGCCCTGATGGAACACCTCGCCCACCCGGCCCAGGCCCTGGCCGAGATCCGGCGGGTGCTGCGCCCCGGCGGCACGGTCGGACTCTGCAGCCCCGACTGGGGCGGCTTCCTGCTGAGCCCGCCCTGTGACGACGCCGTCAGCGCCTACACTCGCCTGCAGCAAGCCAACGGCGGAGACCCCTTCGTCGGCCGCAAACTCGGCGAGTATCTGCTCGAAGCGGGATTCGAGCAGTGTCACCTCGACGCCCACTACGAACGCTATGCCGACCCGGCCCGCATCGCGGGCTATCTCGCGGTCCAACTCGAGGCCGCGGAGCAGACCACCCACGCTCGTCGGCTTCGCGACTGGGCCACCAGCCCAAGTGCGATGTTCGCTCAAGCATGGGTCACCGCCGTCGCCGCACGACCCCACTGAAACCCGAACGGGAAGGGACGCCTGGCAGTCGGTCACCGCCGGCGGTTGCCGACACCGCGCTCACTGAAGCGCAACACCCGCTTAGGGATCTTCGAGGTCGGTGGCCTATGACACGTTGGCTACTGGAAGTCCTCGACATACCGGGGGCGTATCGGAAATGGGGATGGTCGCGGGTCGGGGTGTTGCGTCCCGGCTGGGAGGGGGCGCCGCAGTTCGATGCTCTGGTCCGGTCGCTGCCCGGGTGAGGGCACACCGCAGCCCGGGGCCGACCACGAAACGGGCCGGGACACCTCCTGTGTCCGGCTCGTTCTCCGTCTGGGGCAGCGGCGGCACAACGCGAGGTCGGTGGGTGCTTCGTCGCCGAACCACCCGCCGGACGGGTCAGTACGGGGCCGCCTGTCCGGCCCAGCGCGGGTCGAGCCGGTCCGCCGAGGAGCGCGGGAACGAGATGCGGTCCGGATTCCCGTCGGAGGTGTAGCGACCCTCGGGATTCGCCGCCAGTTCGTCGAGCCAGTACGCCGAATCGAACGGCACCGCGCCGAGGCCGGAGCGGATCCTGGGCACCGCGGTGGGATCCACGCCGGCGAACGGTGCGGGGGCGGGATTCGCGCCGACCAGCATGACGGCCCCGAACCGGTAGGCCGTCCCGCCCCAGCTGCCGGCCACGGCCAGGCCCGGATCGGACGGGGACGAGCCGAGCGGCAGGGCCATGGTGCGCACCTCGGTTCCCGGGGCGGCGGCGGTGATCGAGCGGACGTTCTGGGCCAGTTCGCGCTGCACTCCCCCGGCGTCCAGCGCACCGAGATCCTGGTGGGTCGCGGTATGCGAACCGATCTCGTAGCCGTGCCGGGCCAGCCAGGGCAATGCGCGGGGGTCCCCGCCGAACGGGTCGTCGGTGACGTAGAAGGTCGCGCGGGCCGGGAAATCCGGGTGGGCGGCGGCGAACTCCTCCAGGATCGCGACCGCGCAGTCCGGGGCCGGGGTTCCCGCGGCGGTGAACCGCAACTGACTGGTCGTGGAGTCGTCGAAGGTGAGTACCACCGGATGTGTTCCGGCCGGGATGTCCACCGCGCCCGCGGCGTACTGGGCGGCGGTGATCGGACGGTAGCCCTCGTGGTGCAGGCGGTTCAGCTCGGCGCGGAACTCCGCGGGTGTCTGGTCGTATTCGCCGGCGGGCTGCGCCGACAGCTGGTGGTACATGAGGATCGGCACCCGGCCCAACTCGTCGGCGCCGACTGTCGCCGGGTCCGGCAGCGGCGGGGTGGTCACCGGGGGCGGTGCGGGAGGCGCCGGTGCGGGCTGCGCCGGAGTCGCTTCGGTCGCCGCGCCGCAGGCAGTGGCCGCCGCGCAGACCAGCGCCGAGACGACCACCCGTACAAATATCCCCGGGAATCGCACCATCGATCGAATGTTACGTGCCGACAACGATTTACGTTCCGTGTCCACGAAAGAGATTGAGAACCGCGCGGACTGTCCATATTGATCGGGACAGTGTTCGTGGGAGTTGATGCGTTGTGCTCATGCGGTTCCGGGCTGCCGATCGTAAACGGTTGGCGGCCTTGGCCTTCGGTGTTCTCTTGGTAGTACTACTGGCCGCGGCCGGGATAGGGGCCGGCAGATCCCCGGCCCCGGGGCTCCCGCTGACCGGTCTACCGCCCGGCCCGGTCGGCGCGGCCGCGCTGAAAGATCTGGCGATCCGCGTGGACGCGCGCGGCCACGACCCGCACGCGGTGGAACTCGCGGTGGACGGCGCGGCGGTGACCGGCCGGGTCGAGGGCGATTCGGTCGTGTACCACCCGGAGGGACTGGCCGACGGCGAGCACACCTTCACCGCGGAGATCCCGCGCGGCGCCCCGATCGGCTGGGTGCGCGGCGGCCCGGCCGCGACGGCGACCTTCACCGTCGACACCGCCGCACCCGAGCTGGAAGTGGCGCAGCCCGATACCGTCGCGTCCTATCGCGACCCGGTCACCGTCCGCGGCCGGGCACCCGACGCCGCACGCGTCTCGATCGGTGCGGAGACGGTGACACCCGGACCGGACGGCAGTTTCGAGACCGAGCTGTCCCATCATCCCTCCGGTTCCGAAGTGGTGGCCGTGGACGCGGCGGGCAACGCGACCAGCCGGGCGCTGACTACCGGAATCGACCTGCCCCGGATGCGCGCGGTCCACGTCACCGCGTACGCCTGGTCGGACGACGGGATGCGCGAATCCGTCCTCGATATGGCGCGGCAGGGTCGTATCGATACCGTCCAGCTCGATATCAAGGACGAGGACGGGATGGTCGGTTACGACTCGAAGGTTCCGCTCGCCCGCACCACCGGCGCCGCCACCCCGATCTACGAGGCGCGGGCCGCACTGCGGCAGCTGCACGAGATGGGTGTGCAGGTGGTCGGCCGGATCGTGGCCTTCCGCGACCCGGCCCTCGCGGGCTGGGCGTGGCACCACGGCCGCCCGGATTGGGTGGTCCAGGATCCGTCCGGGCAGCCGTACTCCAGCCACTACGGCGCGATCGCGTTCACCAATTTCGCCCATGCCGAGGTGCGCGCGTACAACATCGCGCTGGCCGTCGAGGCCGCGGAACTGGGCTTCGACGGGATCATGTACGACTACGTCCGCCGCCCGGACGGCAGTCTGTCGAGTATGCGGTTCCCCGGGCTCACCGGTCCGGCGACCGCGGGCGTCGCCGGATTCCTGAAGCAGAGCCGGGAGCCGGTGCACAGCGCGGGCGCCCATCTCAGCGCGGCCGTCTACGGCATCGCCGCCTCCCGGCCCGACCAGATCGCCCAGGACATCTCACTCATCGCGAAGCAGGTGGATTTCGTCGCCCCGATGATCTACCCCTCGCACTGGAACACCGGCGAGTACGGCGTGGCCGATCCCAACAACCAGCCCTACGACATCGTCGCGGCGGCACTGCGGGATTTCCAGACCGTGACCAAGGGCACGGGCGCGAAGGTGATCCCCTGGCTACAGGATTTCAGTCTGGGCGCGGATTATGGAGATGCCCAGGTCAGAGCTCAGATCGATGCCACCAATAGGGCCGGGATCGACAGCTTCTTCCTGTGGAGTCCCAGCGTCTCCTACCACGCGGGGGCACTGGCCCCGAAGTGATGCGAATCCTCCGCCTCCGCTGCGTCCGCGCGGACCGCTCAGTGCGCACACCGTAACGTCGCGGGGCCGCCGCGCGAACTCTACGGTGACGCAATGGCCCGTCGGGGGGCCTGTCCGTCCATTTATCAGAAGTGGAATGGAGCTCGGGACATGGCTTTCCGAAGTAGTTACCTCGTGCGCTGCCGCACCTACCTCGCGCAGCACCGAATCGCCTCGGCGGTCGCCGCCCCGGCCGCCCTCGGCGTGGTGGCGGCGGTGGCCGCCGCCTATTCGGTGACCTCGCCGGCACAGCAGGCGGATACACAGTTGAAGGCCTCGGTCACCGAGTGCCACGACATGGTGACCATCTCGGTCGCCGGCCGCGGTGACACCCCGGCCACGGGCACCACCGCGATGCTGGTCGGGGCCGACGGCAAACCGCTGCCCGCCGCGCTGTCCGGCGACCACAGCAGCGAATGGGTCGACCCGGTGGTCAACGCCCCCGCCGATGACGTGGACCCCGGCTCGTACGCCGCCGTGTACATCGCCTACCCGGCGAATATGGCCACCTACGAGGACGCGGTCACCACCGGTGTGGCCAACACCCAGCAGGTGATGCGCGAGATCGCGCAGGCCTGCCCCGATACGCAGTTCGCGATCGTCGGCTACAGCGAGGGCGCCGACGTGGTCCGCCGGGTCGCGATGGAGATCGGGCACCAGGAGCAGCAGGACGGCGGCTACGGGATCGTCGACCCGAACAAGGTCACCGGCGTGGTCATCCTCGCCGACTCCGGCCGCTCGGCGGGCGACGGACCGTTCCCCGGCGCGCAGAACCCCTACGGCAACCCGGACGGCTTCGATCAGTCGTACCAGAACGGCGGCACCGCGGTCCCGGGCCGTGGCGCGGTGGCCGGCACCGGCGGCGACTTCGGCGCGCTGAACGGCAAGATCGCGTCCTTCTGCTCCGACGGCGACCTCACCTGTGCGGCGCCGGAGAACATCGCGCTGCTGCAACTGGTGGTCAATGTGGCGCGGCAGATGAATGTCGACGCGCTCGAACGCGAGGGGCTCACCCCGGCGACCGGACAGGATGTCGCGGTCGCGCTGAGCCGGGTCGCGCTCGCGGCGCTCGCCGATATCGAGTCGCAGCCGAACTGGATGGCCAGTGACGAGACCTTCCTCGAGGTGCTGCTGCGGGTCTCGGATCCGGCCTACGTGCCCGGGTCGAACACCCCCGCCCCGGCGGCCGCGGATTCCATCGCCAGCGATCAGATGTCGCCGCTGGCCTATCTGCCGCAGAAGGTGTTCAACGAGATCGTCGGACTGATCGTGACGAACCAGAACACCATCCCGGTGATCCTGTCGGACCCCTACAAGCTCACCCTCGGCCCGAACGCCACCGGTCACCACTTCGACTACTGGCGCGACGCCGACCCGGGCAACGGCAAGACGCTGACCTCGGCCGAGTACGCCGCGGCGTGGCTCACCCACTTGGCGAAACAGGCGCAGGCCGGGCAGCCGGTGACCACGACCGCGACCCCGACCCCCGAAGACCTCGACGACGCGTACCGCGCGGCGGCCGCCACCTCGACCGCGCCGACGAGCGCTCCGACCACCACGACGGCCGCGCCGACCACGAGCGGCACCGCGCCGACCACCTCGCAGTCTCCGACCGGTTCCGCCACTACGCCGCCGACCGTCGAGCCGACGACCACCCCCGAACCGTCCACCACCGAGCCCACGACCGGGGAGCCGTCGACGACCGCGCCCACGACGGCGCCCACCGAGGCCGTGACCGCGACCACCCCGGTGGCGCCCGAACCGACGACCGCTCCGGTTCCTTCGCCCACCGGTCCGGCGCCGACCCAGGTCGCCGGAACCAGCACCACGCAGACATCGGCCCCGCGGCCGAGCGGCACTTTCGCGGAAACGTCGCGCTGACCACCCGCCGAGTCCGCCGGCCACAGACGTGGTCGGCGGACGCCTGCTGTCGCCGGGCCGCACCTGCGCACGCCGACTCGCCCGGCCGGTGAGCCGCTCCGGGAATCGATCGGCGAGGATGCCTCCATGACGATCACCGCACACGATGTGGATCACCTACGCCGCTGTGTCGAACTGGCCCGGGAGGCGCTGGCCGCGGGCGACCAGCCGTTCGGATCGCTGCTCGTCTCCGGCGACGGGACGGTGCTGTTCGAAGACCGCAACCGGGTGCGGGACGGCGACGCGACACGGCATCCGGAATTCGAGATCTCGCGCTGGGCGGCGAACCACCTCGACCCGGCCGGCCGCGCGGCGGCGACCGTCTACACCTCCGGCGAACACTGCCCGATGTGCGCCGCGAGCCACGGCTGGGTCGGGCTCGGCCGCATCGTGTTCGCGACCTCGGGTGGTCAGCTCGCCGGGTGGTTGCGCGAATGGGGCGCACCGGCCGCGCCCGTCGCCGTCCTGCCGATCACCCAGATCGTTCCGGGCGCCCGCACCGAGGGTCCGGTCCCCGAGTTCGAGCACGAGGTCCGCGCGCTCTACCGCGACTGTTTCGCCCCGGACACACCCGGATGATCGGGTTCACCGCGGTGCGCCGCTGCGCAACCACGCGATATGGCGTCCGGAGATATCCGCCGTGGTGAGCAGGTCGAAACCGGTCTCGCCCGCCAACCCGGCCGCGTGATCGATCCCGGCCTCCGCCCACGGAAACCAGTCACCGGCCTCAGTGCGGGTTTCCAGCCGGATCCGCTGGACGCTGATACCCGTGCCGGGGCAGGAGAATTCGACGATCGCCAAGCCGCCCGGCCGGAGCAGTCCGGAGACGCGACGCAGGATACGACGTGGATCCCCGCCGATGCCGATGTTCCCGTCGGCCAGCAACGCGTAGTGCCAGCGGCCGTCACCGGGTAGCGGACCGAAGATATCGCGCGCCACCGCGGGGGCGCCGCGGTGGCGGGTGACGGCGATCGCGGTGGGTGAGATATCCACCCCGAGCGCGACCACGCCCCGGCGGCACAATGTCTCCACGAGCCGGCCCGGTCCGCAGCCGAGGTCCACCGTCGGCCCGTCACAGCAACCGACCAGGGCGGAGTCCACATGCCGATCGACGGCGGTGGTGCGGTCGCCGCCCAGCCAGCGCCGGGTCGGGAGCGGGACGCGGTCGCCGGCGGCCGTGCGGATCCAGCAGTCCCGCCCGGTGAGAGCCGGATCGAACCGGCCGATCACCGCGCGACCCGGCCGGCGTCGAGCGCCCCGACCGCGGCGGCGAAGCGACCGGAACAGTCCGCGGCGAAGCGACCGGAACAGTCGGCCGCGACCCGTACCGCGTCGGCGAAGTGGTCGACGTCGGTGAAGGTGGGCAGCAGTTCCACCCGGTATCCGCTCGTCCGCAACGCGCCGCGGGTGTGTTCCCCGGTTCGCGGGGTGGACATGGGCACCTCGGCGAGCAAGCGGGCGGCCCGCGGATCGGACAGGCCCAGCCCCCACCAGCCTCCGTCGGTCGCCGGACCCAGCAGCGCGTCGGCGCCGGCGACCAGCGCGCGGGCGGCGTCGGCGAGTACCCGGGAACCCAGCTGCGGCGTGTCCATACCGATCTGCAGTACCGGCAGCCCCGGGCGCGCGGCGTCGGCATGCGCATTGGCCAGCCGCACCCCGAATCCCGTCCCACGCTGCGGAACCATCTCGAAATCGGCCAGTTCGCCGGATATCTCGGCGCCACGCTCGGCAGCGTCGAGGTCTCCGGTGAACGCCACCACCCGGTGGGCGACCGGGCAGTCCCGGACCGCGTCGAGGGTGTCGAGCAGCGCCGCGGCCGCCACCTGAGCGGCCTGCACCGGCGTCAGCGGCGGGGTCAGCCGGGTCTTGGCGTACCCGGCGACCGGCGCCTTGGCCACGATCAGGACGGTCACCGGCAGGAGCGCAGCATCGGCGCGGGACGCGTCCGGAGCGCTCATCGCAGGACCGCCAGGAAATCCCGGGTCGCCCGCAGCGATCCCCGCGCCGACCCGGACACCTTCGACACGCCCCCGGCCCGCGCCCGGTAACTGATATCGACCTCGCGCACGTCCCACTCCGCCGCGGCGGCCCGCACGAGCAGTTCGAGGGGGTACCCGAAACGATCGTGCAACCGCCCCAGCGATTCCAGCCGGTCCCGCCCCGCGACCCGCATGGCGCCGATATCGTGCACCGGCAGCCCGTAGCGGCGCCGCAGCCGGTGCGCGACGACACTGTTGCCGAGCCGGGTGTGCCACGGCCAGACGCCACCGGTCACCGGACGACGGCGGCCGACCGCCAGATCGGCGCCGTCCCGCACGGCCGCGACCAGACCGGGCAGTTCCCCCGGATCCATGGATCCGTCGCCGTCGAGCACCGCGACGAGTTCGGTGCGGGCCGCGGCGATCCCGGCCTGAACCGCGGCGCCGTATCCGGGACACGGCTCGGTGACCACCCGTGCGCCGGATGCGACGGCGACGGCCGCAGTGCCGTCGGTCGAACCGTTGTCGACCACGATCGACTGGTACCCGGCCGGAACGGCGGCGAGCACCGCCGGCAACGCTTCGGCTTCGTTCCGGCACGGGATCACCACGGTGACCCCGGCCGGTTCGCAGTGGTCTGTCGGCATGGATGCCAACCTAAGCCCGAATCGGCGCAAAACCTGTGACAAAACCATGACGTCGTGTCCCGATGCCCGGTGAATCCGCTGTCACCGGCGCGGACCGGCCTAGGGTGGCCTCTGTGCCGGATCTGATCGAAACCACCGCCCCGCGCAGCCGGGTCCGGGGCGAACTCTTCGGCGCGGCGACTGCCGCGATCCTGGTAGTGGTGGCGTTCGCCGTTCCGCAAATGGCGAGCGAACCCTGGCGGCGCAGTCTGTTCGCGGCCGCGGCGCCGATCTTCGGCCACTGGTCGCCGCATATCGGCTGGGGCACCGTCGCGGCCGTCGTGGTCGCGGCGGCGGTAGTGGTCCGCGGCCCGACACTCGCCGGGCGGCTGCCGTGGCGGCGACTGCTCGGCATCGGTTACCTCACCGCGGTCGGGTGGGCCTTCGCGCTCGCACTGGTGGACGGCTGGGAGCGCGGCTTCACCGAACGGCTCGCGGATGGGCACGAGTACCTCGCGGAAGTGCCCGGTATCACCGATATTCCCGCCATGCTGGACTTGTTCGCCGGCCGGATCCTCGACGGGCAGCCCGATTCCTGGACCACCCATGTCTCGGGTCATCCGCCCGGCGCGCTGCTGTTCTTCGTACTGCTCGACCGGATCGGTCTCGGCGGCCCCACCTGGGCGGGGATCGTCTGCGTCCTCGTGGGATGCAGTGCGCCGCTCGCGGTCGCGGTCGCGCTGCGCGCCCTCGGCCGCGAGGACCGCGCCCGGGCGGCGCTGCCGTTCCTCGTGCTCGCGCCTGCCGCGATCTGGATCGCCGTCTCCGCCGACGCCTTCTTCGCCGGGGTCACGGCGTGGGCGGTGGCGCTGCTCGCCATCGCCGCGAGCGCCGAATCCGGCCGCGTCGCCGGGAATCGGAGTGTCCGAAACGTGGATCCCCCGCTGATCCCCGGACCGCATCCGGCCGGGGCGTCCGGGGGCGGTACCGCGCCCGGGGCGCACGAGCGGCCGGGACCCGGCGCGTCTCCGGCTCGGAGCGCCGTACCGGCGGCACTCGCCGCCGGTGTCCTGTTCGGGTTCGGGATCTACCTCAACTACGGCCTGATTCTGATGGGACTGCTCGCGGTGGCGGTGCTGCTGGGAGCGCGGACCGCGCGTCCGCTGCTCCCCGCGCTACTGGGTGCGCTGCTCGTGGTCGCCGGGTTCACCGCCGCGGGATTCTGGTGGATCGACGGCTATCACCTCGTGGTCGAGCGGTATTACCAGGGAATCGCCACGGGCCGCCCGTACGGGTACTGGTGGTGGGGCAATCTCGCGGCGACGGTCTGCGCGGTCGGTCTGGCGACGGCCGCGGCGCTGTCCCGGGCACTCGCGCCCATCCGGCTGCGTACGCTCGACCCGGGTTCGCTGCTGGTCCTGGCCGCGGTCTGCGCGATCACCGCCGCCGACCTCAGCGGGCTGAGCAAGGCGGAGACCGAACGCATCTGGTTACCGTTCGATATGTGGCTGCTCGCGGCCACGGCGTACCTGCCCCGTGCGCGTGCCCGCCCCTGGCTCGCGGTTCAGGCCGCCGGAGCCCTGGTCCTGGTCCATCTGCTGATGACGAATTGGTGAGGCATCCATGTGCATACTCGTGGCCGACGACGACCCGGTGGTCCGGGAAGTGGTGCGCCGGTATCTGGAACGCGACGGCCGCACGGTGCTCGAGACCGGCGACGGTCGCGCCGCGCACGCCGCGCTGACCCGCGTCGGCGAGCCGGACCAGGTGGAGCTGGCGGTACTGGACGTCATGATGCCGGAGCCGAACGGTATCGAACTCTGCCGTGCGATCCGGGCCGGCGACCGGCCCCATATCCCGATAATCCTGCTCACCGCCCTGGGCGACGAGGACGACCGGATACTCGGCCTGGAAGCGGGCGCCGACGACTATGTCACCAAACCGTTCAGCCCGCGTGAGCTCGCGCTACGGGTCGCCTCGGTGCTGCGGCGCGCACGCGGCGTCCCGGTCGGCGACCAGGAGCCGCTGTGCGCCGGTCCCGTCACGGTGCACCCGTCCGCGCAGGTGGTGCTCGTCGGTGATATGCCGATGTCGCTGACTCCGCGCGAATTCGACCTGCTGGTCTTCCTGCTCCGCAATCCCGGCCGGGTGTTCAGCCGGGAGAGCCTGCTGGAGCAGGTGTGGGGCTGGGACTTCGGGGATCTGTCGACGGTGACCGTCCACATCAAACGACTCCGCGCCAAACTCGGCGCACACCACCGGATCGACACCGTCTGGGGTCGCGGTTATGCCTGGGGCCGTACCGAGATCACCGCGGAGCGCCTCGATGCCCGATGACCTGCCGGAGATCATCGGCTACACGCTCGCCTGCTCGCTGCCGGTCGTGATCGCCGGGGCGCTCGCCCTGCGCGCGCTGCGCGACCGTTCACTCACGGCGAGTACGGCGGTGCTCGTGGTGATCCCGACCCTGGCCACGCTCGCCGGGATCACCGGAGTGAGCGGTTTGATGTTCACCGCGGAGTTCCGGCGCACCTCCATCGTGCTGCTGCTGGTTGCCGCCGTCACCGTGCCCGCGGCGATCCTGCTGGGCCGGGAACAGGCTCGGAAAACGGTCTGGGAGAAGCAGATCCGTGAACAGGAGCGGGCCGCCGAGCAGTCCCGCCGGGAGCTGGTCGCCTGGGTGAGCCACGACCTGCGGACCCCGCTGGCCGGGATCCGCGCGATGACCGAGGCGCTCAGCGACGGTGTGGTGGCCGACCCGTCCGATATCGCACGCTACGCCGAGCAGATCGGGCGGGAGACCCACCGGCTGTCCCGGATGGTCGACGACCTGTTCGAGATGTCGAAGATCTCGGCGGGCGCCCTGCGGCTCGATCTCGAACCGCTGGATCTGCGCGAACTCATCGACGAGATCTACGCCGCGCACCGCGCCACCGCCGACCGCGCCGGGGTCGGGTTCACCGCCCGCCAGCCCACCGCCCCGCTGCCCGTGTCCGCCGACGACCATGCACTGGGCCGGGTGCTGGCCAATCTGGTGTCCAATGCCATCGCGCATACTCCGCCCGGCGGTGAGGTGGTGATCACGGCCGGACAGTCCGACGGACAGGTCTGGACCCGGGTGGACGACTCCGGGCCCGGTATCGCCGCCACCGACCTCCCGCGGATCTTCGAGGTCGCCTACCGCGGCACCGCGGCCCGCTCCCCGGTGGCGGACAACGGGGTTCCCACCGGCAGCGGTATGGGCCTGGCCATCGCCGCCGGCCTGGTACAGGCACACCGGGGCGCGATCACCGCGGCGAACCGGGATATCGGCTGTCGCTTCGAGATCCGCCTACCGGCCGAATCGGGGTAGCGCGCCCGGCCCCGCGTTCATCCGATGGTCGCTCCCGCGGCCGTCGGACGCAGCGGCGCGGAGGCGAATTCGACCAGACCGCGGGCCGGGGACACCTGGGCGGTGAATCCGAGCAGTTCCCGGGCCCGCGTCGGATCGGCGACGATATGCCGGACATCGCCCGGCCGCACCGCGCCGGTGACCACGGGTTCGGGCCCGCCGTGCGCCGCCGCGAGGGTGCGGGCGACTTCGCCGATGGTGGTCGGCTGCCCCGAGCAGATGTTCAGCGCGACGAATCCCGGTAACGTGGTCTCGATCGCGGCCACATTCGCCGCGGCGATATCGCTGACGTGCACGAAATCCCGGGCTTGACGGCCGTCTTCGAAGACTTGCGGGGCCCGCCCGGCCGCCAGCGCGGAGCGGAATATCGCGGCGACGCCGGAATACGGTGTGTCCCTGGGCATTCCGGGGCCGTAAACATTGTGGTATCGGAGCGCGGTGACCGCCCCGCCGGTGGCCGCGGCCCAGGCGGTCGCGTAGTTCTCCTGCGCCACTTTGCTCGCCGCGTACAGACTGCGCGGCCGCGACGCCGTCTCCTCCGGCACCGGAGCCCATTCGAGATCCACCCCGCGGTGCCGGTGTTCGAAGAGACCGGCCGCGAGATCCGCGCGCCCGCGGGCCGCCACCTCGATCACGCCCGCGGGCCCCCGGTAGAGCCCCTCGCCGTACACCACCATCGACGAGGCGAGGACGAGCCGGGCGCATCCGGCCCGCTCCATGGCGGCCAGCAGCACCGCGGTGCCGTAGTCGTTGTGCCCGGCATAGGCCGGCGCGTCCTGCGCGTTCACTCCGGCGCCCACCACGGCGGCCTGATGACACACCACCTCGACACCGGACAGCAGACGGTCGAGCCCGGCGGCCTCGCGGACGTCCACCCGTTCCACCCCGACCGGCGGTTCCGCGCCGGGACCGTGCGCCGCGGGCAACATGAGGTCGACCGCGATCACGTCGTGTCCGGCCGCCCGCAGCGCGGCGTGGATATGAGATCCGATGAATCCGGCCGCGCCGGTCAGCAGTACTCGCACGCCCCCGATCCTGCCCGCTCGCCGGCGTGGACCGGGTCAACCACGTCGGCGACGTCATGGATTCGTCATACTCGCGCCCCGCGAACGGGAGTTCGATCACGGAAAGGGGCATCCGGACTTGACCTCGAGTTCCCTTCAGGTTTCAGACTGGTGCGTGTTCAACGGATATCGAACCCGAGGAGGCTCTCGTGCAGGCAGTACAGGCAAAAGAATTCGGCGGTCCCGAAGTGCTGGAGGTCCACGATGTCGCGGCCCCGGAACCCGGCGCGGGTGAAGTCCTGATCCGGGTCGCCGCGGCGGACGTGATGTTCCTCGACACCCGGCTGCGTTCGGGCTGGGGCACCGACTTCTTCGCCGTACAACCGCCGTACGTGCCCGGCGGCGCGGTCGGCGGGACCGTCAGCGCGGTCGGCCCGGGAGTCGACCCCGCCTGGCTGGGCGTCCTGGTGACCGCGCGAACCGTCGCCAGCGGCGTCGGGGGCGGGCTGCCCATCGGCGGATACGCCGAACTGGCTCTCGCCGGTGCCGACCACCTCAACAAGGTGCCCGCCGGAGTGGACATCGAACAGGCCACCGCCCTGGTCCACGACGGTCACACCGCCTCGGCCGCCTTCGAACGCGCCGGGGTCCGGCCCGGGGATCAGGTGCTGATCACCGCCGCCGCCGGCGGTCTCGGCACCCTGCTCACCCAGTTGGCCACCCAGGCGGGCGCCCGGGTGATCGCGGCCGCCCGGGGCGAGGCGAAACTGGCCCTGGCGAAACGACTCGGCGCGGCGGTCGCGATCGACTACTCGGAGCCCGGTTGGGCCGATCGGGTCGTGGCCGCGACGGACGGTCACGGACCTCGTATCGTGCTCGACGGCGCCGGCGGCGCGCTCGGCGACGCCGCGCTGGAGATCACCGCGGCGGGCGGCCTCTTCATCGGATACGGCGCGGCCGCAGGCGAATTCGCCGGAGCCGCGACGGACGGGGCCCGGGCTCGCGGAGTCGAGGTACTGGGACTCTACGACCTGAACACCGGAAACGACGACCGGCCCCGCTACGCCGCCCAAGTGCTGGAACACCTCGCGGCCGGTCGGCTCGAAGTCGTTGTAGGGCAGACGTTCCCACTCGCCCAGGCCGATCGGGCCCATGCCGCGATCGGCGACCGCACGGCGTTGGGACGCACCGTGCTGCGCATCGGCTAGCGAACCCGCCGCCGGCCAGCGACCTCGCTCAGTCGACAAGGAACTCGTCGAACGGCGGGCGAGGGCGATGATCTCGACCGGTTCCGGCCAGAACCGCAGCGGGATCCACGCCCCCGCCCGACGCTACCCGCCGGAGCGCGGCCACGGTGGTCGCGAACTGCCGGCCGTCACCGCGCCGCCCGGTGGACACCCGTTTCACCTGATCACCCCGCTGAATCGCGAAGGGTTCCGGCTACGACGCCCCGCACCCAGGAGAGGAACGCACCGACACCGTCGGCGGGCAGCGCGAGAGCCTGCGCGCGCGGCCGGTCGACACTGCGCAGCGCCGCCTCGACGAGCCCGCGGAACTCCGCCTCGGCCGCCGCGATCAGCCGCCCGGCCTCGGATTTCGCCGTCCAGCGGCCCGTCCGGCAGAACACTACGGTCCGGCAACCGTTGAGCACCCTGTTGTCCGCGAGGTGACCGGCGCCGGACGCGTGCTCGCGGACCGAATCCGAGACGGCGCCGAGCAGATCCGGCAGCGCCGGCGGCGCCAGCACCTCCCGTACCGGACGTCCGAACAGCGATACCCCACTCTGATGGCCGATCGCACGATCGATCGCGTACCAGAATCCCGGCGACCCGGCCGATTCGAAGTCGGCGACCGGGGGCAGCAGGGGTCCGGTGTTCAGATTCAGTAGGTACCCCGCCGCCGGCGACGGCGACCCCGCGAAATCCGCGTCGTAGACAACGAGTTCCAGTCCGGTAGCGGGACAACGCAACCCCGGGTGGCGCACCGCGGCGGCCAGCTCGTGCCGCGCCGCCGTCGGGGCCGCGGCGTCGACGACCACCGTGATGTCGATGTCACTGCGTCCGTGCCGGTAGTCGCCGAGTGCCAGGGACCCCACCGCGAACACACCGACGAGATCGCTCCCGTACACGGCCCGGGTCCGTCGTACCAGTTCGCGCAGGTACGGCCGGACTTCGCGGGGCAGTACCGGCGCGGGCGTCCGATCGGGACCCATCATCGATCTCCGGTGGCACGGACGCCCGCCGCGCACAGGTCATGCGGACTGCCCGCCTCGGTCATATCCGCCAGGCTACGGAATCGTGCGAGCCCTGCTCGCGCACGGCGCGGAGCCGGGCTGACGTCCGCTCCGCCTCCTCCCCGATCGGCACGGCCCGGCGGACCGGACCGTCTCGATCGGGGAGGACGACGGATACTCCGGATTCCGTGGTCGCCACCAGGAATCCGGAGTCCTGCCGGGTGTGGGTCTCGAGTGTCGGCACATGGGCCGGTTACCTCCCTTTCTCGTTTCCGCGGTTCAAGCGATGATCAGGAGCGCACGCGGCCGAGGAACGCTGTCACGTTCTCGCGCACCTGACGGATCCGGTCATCGGGGTCGAAATCGTCGCGGTAGGCCCGCCCCAGCGCCGGCGTCTTCTTCCGCCGGACGTACAGCGAGCAGCACAGATCGGCACACATGTAGGTACCGGTCGTATTGCCGCGCCGTCCCGACTCACCGGCCTTGCGGGCCGTCATCAGCACGACTCCCCCGCTGGTGTGGGTGGTCGAGCAGATCGTGCACATCTGGGACCGGCGCGGACCGCCGGTTTCGTGACGGAGGGCGATTCCGGCGTAACCGTCGCCTTCCGGCAGTACGAGGTAGGCGCGGCCGGGTAGCCCCGGGTCGGACCAGCCGAGGAAGTCGAGGTCGTCCCAGGGACGGTCGGCCAGGTCGGCGGGTACCGACAGGCGTTTGGCGTCTCCTTTCGAGCAGTTGACGAACGCGGCTCTGATCTCACGTTCGGTCACGGGTTCCATGGGTTCTCCTTCGATTGCCGAGATGGACAAACCGCGACACCCTATCGACCGCGCCGGAGCCCCGGCAATCACATTTCCCGGGCCGGACAGCGCCGGGCGCGTATCCGTGCCCGTTCCGTGTGCTGTGCCGCGGTGCGTACCACGGACCGCCCGGCGATCTCTTGGCCGAAAGTGCCGATCCGCACCCCCGTCACCGCCCTACAGTGAAGTGGACCACACGAGACAGGAGTGCGTATGAGCGCGGAACGCCGGGTGTCGGTGCTCGTCATCGGCGCCGGATTCGGCGGAATCGGGGTGGCGATCGAACTCCGCCGGCACGGCTTCGACGATATCTCCATCCTGGAGAAAGCCGCCGACCTGGGCGGAGTCTGGCGGGAGAACACCTACCCCGGGGCCGCCTGCGATGTGCCCTCCCCGCTGTACTCCTACTCGTTCGAGCAGAAACCCGACTGGCCGCAGCGATACTCCGGCCAGGCCGCCATCCACGACTATCTGCGCGGCGTCGCCGAGCGGCACGGCCTGCTCGACCGGATCGAATTCGGCGCCGAAGTCAGCGAGGCCGTCTTCGACGAGCAGGCCGGGCGCTGGACCGTCCACACCGCCGACGGGGCGACCCGGACCGCCGATGTGCTGATCTCCGCAGTCGGGCAGCTGTCGCGCCCGCAGTGGCCGAGCATTCCGGGCATCGACAGTTTCACCGGCGAGGCGTTTCATTCGGCGCTGTGGGATCACGGAGTCGATCTCACCGGCAAACGGGTGGCCTGCATCGGCACCGGCGCGAGCGCCATCCAATACGTGCCACAGATTCAGCCGGAAGTCGCGCAGCTGACCCTGTTCCAGCGCACCGCCGCCTGGGTGCTCCCGAAATTCGATACCGAGTATTCGCCGATCCAGCACAAGCTGTTCGCCAAGATCCCGGGCGCGCTGCTGGTGGAACGTTTCGGCTGGTGGCTCACCGCGGAGATCTCCTCGCTGGGGCTGGTGGAGCTGCCGGTCATCAGCCGGCTGGTGGCGCGAATGGCGACCCGGAACCTGACCGAGAACGTCGCGGACCCGGCGCTGCGGGCCGAGCTGACCCCCGACTATCCGATCGCCTGTAAGCGCGTCCTGTTCTCCAGTGACTACTTTCCCGCGCTCACCCAGCCCAATGTCGAGGTCACGACCGAGGCCATCACCGAGATCACCCCCGAAGGCGTGCGCACCGCCGACGGAACGCTGCACCCCGCCGAGGTGATCATCTACGGGACCGGGTTCAAGGGCACCGAATTCCTCTGGCCCATGCGGATCCGCGGCCGCGGCGGCCGGGAACTGTCCGAGGCGTGGTCCGCGGGTGCGCATGCGTATTACGGCATCACGGTCCCGGAATTCCCGAATCTGTTCATGGTGTACGGACCGAACACCAACCTCGGCGTCGGGTCGATCATCTACATGATCGAATCGCAATCGCGCTACATCCGGCAGGGGGTGCAGCTGCTCGCCGACAATCCCGGCCGGGTACTCGAGGTCCGGCCCGAGGTCGAGCACACGTTCAACGAGGAGCTGCAGAAACGGCTCGAACGGACCCCGTGGAACTTCTGTTCGAGCTGGTACCGCAACGCGACCGGCAAGATCACCAACAATTGGCCGGGCACGGTCACCCGATACCGGCGCCGGGTCCGCAGGCTGGACCCGCGGGACTACACCCTGACACCGGCCGCGTAATCGCCACCGCGGCGCGATCATCCTCACATGTGCTCCTGGTCTCTGGGCTCGGCGACGCCGTCCTGCCAGGCTGACCTCCAGCACCGAGGAGGTGGCGAGGGTGGCGAGGGCGCAGCGCGATTGGACACCGGAGGTGTTCACGACGGCCGCACGGGAGGCCGGTTTCGAACTCGACGAAGCGCAACGGGCCGCGGCCGCGCGACTGCTCCGCCTCGGTGCGCACACAGCAGGCCGCCGCTCTCGCTTCCGAGCAAAACCGACTCGCGGAGTCTATGTCTGGGGACCCGTCGGGCGCGGTAAGAGCTGGCTGGTCGACACGTTCTTCGACGCCGTGCCGGTCAGCCGGAAACGCCGCGTGCACTTCCACGAGTTCTTCCGCGAATTCCATGCCCGCTACGCGGCCCACCGTCACGAACGCCGCGCCTGCGATCGCGCGGTGCGCGACCTGCTGGGCGACTACCGGCTGGTGTGTTTCGACGAGTTCCATGTGCACGACCCCGGCGACGCCACCATCATGGCGAAGGTCGTGAATTCTCTTTTCGCCCAGCGGATCACCCTCGTCGCGACGTCGAACTATCCGCCGTCGGGTCTGCTGCCCAACCCGATCTTCCACCACTTGGTCGAGCCGTTGGCCGCCACCCTGGAGAGTGCGCTGGACATCGTCGAGGTCGCCGGTCCACAGGACTACCGCCGCACGCACCGGCCGGGCACACCGGCCGCGGAATTCGAGCGCGGCCGCTATCTCTGGCCGGGAACCGGCAGCCAACTGTCCGACGCGGGCCTGGTGGCGCCGGCGGCGGCCGAACGCCACCGCATCGTGCTGGGGGGTCGCGCCGTGACGGCGCGGGCCGTGCGCGGTGAATCGGTGTGGTTCGATTTCGCCGATCTGTGCGACGCCCCGTACTCGACCATCGACTATCTGACACTCGCGGACAGATTCCGCACCTGGACCCTGACCGGCCTGCCACCCTTGGCGACGACCAACCGCGACGCGGCCCAGCGCTTCGCCAACCTCGTAGACGTCCTCTACGACCGGGACCGCCGGCTCGAACTGATCGCCGCGGCATCGCCCGCCGAGACGCTCACCGGCGATTCCCTGCCTCTCGACATCCAGCGCACCGCAAGCCGCCTCGCGCTGCTGTCCGTCCGCGCCGAACGATACGAACCGGGAACACCGGTGACGGCAACCCCGGACACCTTCGATACCGCCTTCACCCGCGCCGCCGCACCAGGTGACCGCTCAACAGCAGCGCCCAGCTGACCGCGATCGCGGCGGCGAGACCCACCGGATAGTTGCGGTCCAGCAGGCTCGAATTGCCCGCGGCGGGAGACAGCAGAACCGGCAGCGCGACCAGAACCAGGGTGACCGTGCAGACCGCGCCACAGGTGAGTACGCCCCACCACGTCGGCGCAACGACCCGGCCGACTGTGTAGCCGGCGGCGGCGCACACCGGGGCGAACACCGCGTCGTGCAGCAGGATCCCGACGAGAGCCCAGAGCGCGATCTCACGGACGGCGCCTGGGCCGAGGTCCGCGAGCAGCGTGAGGCCGTAGCCGCCGAGGGCCAGTCCGACCAGCAGGAGCAGGATACGGACGGTGGTCATCGGATCACCTCGATGCGGGAGAGCCATTTGGTCTGCAGCACGCCGGGACGGTTCGGGGCGATGAGCCGGCACGGATAGCCGTGATCGAGATCCAGGGTCTCGCCGTTGAGCGCGAGCGCGACCAGTGTGCGGTCGTCGACCGCGTGCGGCCGCGGCAGCCGCGATATCCGGTAGACACCAGCGGTTTCCAGCGATTCGAACCGGACCTCGCCGGGTTCCACTCCGCCCACCGCCGCCAACAGATCGCGCAGCCGGACCCCGGTCCAGTCCGCGGTGGCACTCCATCCTTCGACGCAGGCGATGGGGAGGCGGGCCGTTGTCTGCGGGAGGGCGAGCAGTTCGGCGCGGGTGAATTCTCGACGCTGATCGCCGACGGCCACCGTCAAACGGTAGGCGGGGTCGCGGGCCGACTTCTCGATTCCGGCGCGGGCCGCGGTGCGGTTCACCGGCAGCCCCTGCGGCCCGGCACCGCTGCGCGGCGCGAGCACAGCCAGCGGACGGAGGAACCCGACGGATTGCCCGGCGACGCTGAGGACGGCGGCGACGGCCGCGGTTCCCGCCCCGGCCAGCGCGGCGCGGCGCGACAGCCGGACGGCGGGTTCGGGTGGCGAGGAAACCGGTGGACGCGCGCGCAACGCCGCCCTGATCACCGGAAGTTTCACCGCCAGATGAACAGCCAACGCGCCGACGGCGAGGTAGGCCATCGCGTAGTGCGCGGCGGGAAAGTAGAAGTCCCACCAATAGAACTGCGCGATATTGGACAGGCCGGTGGCGAGCTGGAACAGGACCGACCCGACCAGCACCGCGATCGACAGCCGCTCGAGCGCACGCCGCGGGCCCCCGAGGATCGGACGCGCGAACAACCTCGGGTACACCGCCCACAGTTTCACCAGCACCAGCGGTACGGCGGCGATACCGGACAGCACATGAGTGCCCTGGGTGACGCGATACAGCCACGCCGGATTCGCCGGCCACCAGAACCAGGCCGGTGGATGCTGGATCAGGTGGCTCAACAGTCCGGTGAGGAAACAGAGGACGATCGCCGCGCCGAGCCATCGCCCCACCCGCGAAGCCACCTGGGGCCCCCGGCCGGTCATCACCGGACCCGCTCGTTCGACAGATGATCGGGCACGACCGGGGATACCCCGGCCGCATACCGGCGCCGGAGCACGACAGGGAGCCGGGCGGATTCGCTCTGATCTGCGGGCACAGCAGTGACGTTAGGCGCGAAACCGGGTGAAATCCGTGACCGAACGATGACGGCGCGTGCTACCGGCTCGGGTCCCTGCGCGCGGATATCCGGCTCTGTCCGGCCGGGCGCGTGGTGCGGATTCGACTATCGCACGGTATGGCGCGCTTGCCCAGTCGCCGACGACAACCGGCCTGGTGGGCGGTGGTGCCGGGAACGGGCATCGGCCGAAACGACCACCTCGGGTAACGCCCACTGTCGCAATCGTTCTCGAAGCGGAGTGCGTTCTGCGGATAGGGTGACCACATCACCAGCGACAGGGAGGGGTGCGCTCGATGCTCGTCATCGCCGACAAGCTCAGGTCGGGTGCGGAGAAGCGGGTCGCCGCCTGGCTCCGGAAATGGCAGGGGGACTACCGGGTCCCCGGGGTCGCGATCGCGAACTGCTTCGTTTCCGGGCAGGAGGTCGACCTGGTGATCATCACGCCGCACACCACTGTCGTCTGCGAGGTCAAGGGCGTGAACCCCGAGATCACCAGTGGCGTCCTGCACTGCACCACCAACAGCCGGTGGAAGGTCCCGGGGTACGAGGGCGACCCGGTCGGCGTGCGCCAGAGCGATACCACCCCCTACGACCAGGTCCGCGAGGGGCTCTTCAAACTGAAATCGGCGGCCGGCCAGGTGGGCGGGCCCACATTCGTGAGCGGTCTCGTGGTCGTGGTGCCGCCGCGCGGATCCACCGTGCGCCTCGACAAGAGATCGGCCCCGCAGGGTTGCGACGTACTCCTGTGCGACACCCAGAATCCGCTCCGTGCCTGGTTCCATCGTGCCCATCACCGCAGCGCCGTCGTATGGACCGCGGAGCAGGCGTACGCCTTGATCGAGGCGCTCGAGCACGGTGGCAGCACCTCGGTGGCCGATCTGGAGGCGGCGGGATTCCCGCTGGAGGCCTCCCCGGCACCGGTCCCAGCTCCCGCCTCGGTCCCAGCTCCCGCCTCGGTCCCAGCACCCGCCTCGGCACCTGCACCCGCTGCGCAGCCGCCGCAGGCTCGCACGCGATCGGAGCCCACGCCGTCAAGAGCTATGGCGCCGGATCCCCCGCCACCGCGTCCTATGCCACCGCCGCCCGCGCCACCGAAGCCCGCAGCGCCCGAGCCTTCGCCGAATTCCCGGCCCCGCACGGCCGATCGCTCCCGCGTCGAAGATCGGACTGTCGTCCCCGCGCCGCCGGAGCTCGCACCGGAGCTCGTGCCGGAGGCCGCACCGCCCCCGGAGCCGTCCCCTGCGCCCGTCGAGGCTCGGCGCCGCGGCGGCTTCCAGACCGCGGCGGCGTTCGCGGCGATCGCCGTCCTCGCCGCCGGACTATGGTTGGTGGCCCAGATCGGCGGCGGCCGTGCCGACCCTGGGGAAACCTCCGATCAGCAGCAGATCAGCTCGGCCACCGAGCAGCCCGCCCCGGAGCCGCTCCCACAACCGGCGGCCGAGACGCCACCGCCCGCACCACCGGCCCACACGCAGTGTTTCCCGTTCCAGCCGAATTGCTGACGCTCAGCCGGAACGGCCGGAACACCCGGCCTACTCCCCGCCCGCGTCACCCGAGCACCCCGCCGAGGCGTACGGCCCGCTGGAGGTCTGTTCCGCCACGACCCGGTCGCCGATCAGGATCCGGCAGGTGACCACCCCGCCATCCGCGTCATTGTTCGCGGTCAGCGAGACCACGGTGCCGAAACCGCCGATGGTCACCTCCTTGCGCCACGGCATCGTGGCCACCGTTTCCCGGGCCATGCCGAGGTCGCGGCCCAGATAGGTGATCGAGACGTCGCTGCCGGTGCCTTCGACCTGGTAGGTCACGGTGGTCTCCGGGACGGACACCTCGTCCGCCTCGTCCGCGACGCCCGCGACGACAGCGAGACAGCCGCCGACGAGGCACAGGACGACCGAGACGAGCCCGCCGAGGAGCCACGGCCATCTCACCCTCGGCGACCGGCGGTATCCCGGGGGCGGCGGTTCCGCGAGCGGGTTCTGGCCGAGCGGGTGTCCCTGCGGCTGTCCGGGGTGCTCCCGCTGGTCGCCGGACGGATCGGTCAATGTGAGCTCCTCTGGTCGGGGGCACGGTCCATCGCCCCATCGGGAGGTGGATCACATTTTCTCCAATTGATGTTACATCGCTATATTCGCTGTTCAGAGCCTTGCTGGCCCGGGATTCGCCGGGGGACGCCGGATACCGCTCGACGGAACCGGTGAAAGGCGGGGCGGCAACGAATCGGTCGAACTCGCCCGGTCCATAGACCACGAGCCGCGCGGGTGGGAAGCTCGAACATGACACGTGCCGATACCGAGGACGGTGAGTCATGGTTGTCAGAGCGAACGGGGGGATACAGCCGGAGCACATCCGGAACGTGGTGCTCGTCGGCGGTAGCGGATCGGGCAAGACCACGTTGGTCGATGCGCTGGCGCTGGCCGCCGGGGCGGTCAACCGGGTGGGCCGGGTAGAGGACGGAACCTCACTGTCGGACTACGACGAGATCGAACACCGCAGGCACCGATCGGTGCAGTTATCGGTCGTACCGGTGCGGTGGGGCGAGGTGAAGATCAACCTGATCGATACGCCGGGGTACGCGGATTTCGTGGGCGAGCTGCGCGCCGGGTTGCGGGCGGCGGACGCGGCACTGTTCGTGGTATCGGCCGCCGACGGCGTGGAGGGGGTCGGCGGGACCGGTCGTGCGCTGTGGGAGGAGTGTGCGAGCGTCGGGATGCCGCGTGCGATCGTGCTGACACATCTGGACACGGCCCGGGCCGATTTCGAAGAGATGCGGCGAACCTGCCAGGCCCTGCTCGGGGGCGGGGCGACGGAGAACGTCCTGGCCCTGCACCTGCCGGTGTACGGACCGGCGGCCGCCGACGGACACCGGCCGGCGACGGGCCTGGTGGAGTTGCTGGAGCAGCGGGTCGCCGACTACTCGTCCGGGGAACAGCTCCGGACCGAACCTGGATCCGAGGATCGTGCCCTGATCGAACAGGCCCGGGACCGGCTCATCGAGGGGATCATCGCCGAAAGCGAGGACGAAACCCTCATGGACCGATACCTCGACGGCGAGCCGATCGAGCTCCCCACCCTGGTGGCGGATCTGGAACGGGCGGTGGCCCGGGGCAGCTTCCATCCGGTGCTGTTCGCGGCTCCCGCGATCGGCGACGGCCGGCACGGACTGGGCACGATCGAACTACTCGAACTGATCACCGCCGGATTCCCGACACCGGCCGAGCACACGGTCTCGGCGGTGCGGCCGGCGAACGGTTCGGGGGCGTCACGGGACTCCGCACCGGTGGCACTGCGGTGCGATCCGGCCGCCGAACTGGCCGCCGAGGTGGTCCGCACCTCGTCGGACCCGTATGTGGGCCGGGTCTCGCTGGTGCGGGTGTTCTCCGGAACCCTGCACGCCGACGACACCGTGCACATCTGCGGGCACAGCCCGGGCGCCGAGCACGACGAGGACGAACGCATCGGCGGCGTCACCGCGCCGTTCGGACGCGAGCAACGGCCCCTGAGCGAGGCCGTAGCCGGAGATATCGCCTATGTGACCAAACTCGGCCACGCCCGGACCGGCGACACGCTCTCCGGCGCCGACTCCCCCCTGCTGATCGAGCCGTGGCAGATGCCGGAACCCCTGCTGCCCACCGCCATCCGTGCCCACAGCAAGGCCGACGAGGACAAGCTTCCGCAAGGGTTGGCGCGGCTGGTCGCCGAAGACCCGGCCCTGCGGGTGGAGAACAACGAGCGGACCCATCAGCTGGTGCTGTGGTGCCTGGGCGAAGCGCAACGCGATGTCGCGTTGGAACGGCTGCACAGCCGGTTCGGCGTCGATGTCGATATCGAGGAAACCCGGGTCGCACTGCGCGAGACATTCGCGGGGAAAGCGGGCGGGCGCGGGCGCCATGTGAAACAGTCCGGCGGACACGGCCAGTACGCGGTGTGCGAGATCGAGGTGGAGCCGCTGCCGACGGGTTCGGGTATCGAATTCGTGGACAAGGTGGTCGGCGGCGCGGTGCCGCGGCAGTTCGTCAACTCGGTGGAGAAGGGGGTGCGAGCCCAGGCCGAACGCGGTGTGGCGACCGACAATCCGCTCGTCGACGTCCGGGTCACGCTGCTCGACGGCAAAGCGCATTCGGTCGATTCCTCCGATGCCGCGTTCCAGACCGCCGGCGCGCTCGCACTACGTGACGCAGCGTCCGGTACCGATATGGCGCTGCTGGAACCCGTTGCGCTGGTACAGGTCCGGGTTCCCGACGGCCATCTCGGCGCGGCTCTCACCGATCTGTCGGTGCGGCGTGCCCGCATCCTGGGCACCGAGCAGGCCGACCGGGGCCGCACCCTGATCCACGCGCAGGTACCGGAGGCCGAACTCACCCACTACGCCACGGAACTGCGGTCGCTCACCCACGGAATCGCGCAGTTCACCCGGGAGTATCTGCGGCACGACCCCATGCCCGCCCAGCGAGCGGACCGGGTTCGCGACCGATCACCGGTAACGCGCGGCTGACGCGCAGCTCCTCGATCCGCTCCCGCAGATGATCGAGGAGCCCCTGCGGATCATCGAATCCGGCGGGATCGATGGGCGCGCCGAAACGAACGGTCACCTGCCGAAGGCGGTCGAAGGCCGGCCGACGTCCCGGGCGCGGCAGGTCGGCAGCACCTCGTCCGTTCCGGTGGTGCCGACGGGCGGCCGGATGACGTCCTTACGCCGTGCCGGAGTCGAGCAGGTGGATCTTGCGTGCCAGCACGGTGCGCTCCCTGTCGTTACCGCAGCGGAGGACCGCGCGTTCGAGCTCCACTCGCGCCTCGGAGAAACGCCCCAGACGGGTGAGCAGCTCACCGCGCACGCTCGGCAGCAGATGCGAATTCGCGAGTTCGCCCGCGGCCTCCAACGCGTCGACGATCGGCAGGGCCGCCGCCGGACCCTGCGCCATCGCGACCGCGACCGCGCGGTTCACTTCGACCACCGGGGAAGGCGCCAGCCGGCCCAGCGCCTCGTAGAGCAGCACGATCCGGCCCCAATCGGTGTCCTCGACCGACGGTGCGATCGCGTGACATTCCGCGATCGCCGCCTGCAGCCCGTAGTTGCCCAGCCCGCGCCGAGCTTTCTCGGCGCGAGCCAGCGCGGCCCGGCCGCGCCGGACGGCGGACCGATCCCAGCGACGGCGGTCCTGCTGTTCCAGCAGGACCGGTTCGCCGTCGGGTCCGGTGCGCGCCGGGAAACGGGCGGCGGTCAGTTCGAGCAGCGCCAGCAGGCTGTGCACCTCGGGTTCGTCCGGGACCAGCCTGGTCAGCACCCGGGCCAGGCGCTGGGCCTCCGCGGCGAGATCGAACCGGATGAGATCGGTACCGGAGCTGGCCGAGGAGCCCTCGGTGAAGATCACGTAGACCACGCGCAGCACCGATACGAGCCGCCCCGAGCGATCGGCCGCAGGCGGGATCACGAACGGCACCCGGGCGGCGGCCAGGGTTTTCTTCGCCCGGGTGATCCGTGCTTGCACCGTGGCGGTCGGCACCAGGAAAGCCCGGGCGATCTCGTCGCTGGTGAGACCCCCGATCACCCGGAGGGTGAGCGCTACCCGCGCTTCCGGGGACAGCACCGGATGGCACGCGATGAACATCAGGGCGAGCACATCGTCGTCGATCCGGTCCGGATCCCACAGCACTTCGTCCGTCGCCCGGACCGGGTCCGCCGGCTCGCTGCCGGCGGCGACGCCGCCCTCGCCCAGGTCCCGGGCGAGGGCGGCGTACCGGTCGTCGAGAGCCGCGCGGCGGCGGAAGCCGTCGACGGCGCGACGCCGGCCGACGGTGAGCAGCCAGCCCGCGGGATTGCGCGGCACACCCTCGCGCGGCCAGGTCACCAGCGCCTCGGCCAGGGCTTCCTGGGCGAGATCCTCGGCGAGGGTGAATTCGCCGGTGTAGCGGGCGAGGGCTCCGACGATCCGCGCCGATTCGATCCGCCACACCGCGGCCACCGCCGCGCGGCCGTCGTGCCGTTCCACGTCGGGCCGGTCAGAGCTGGCCGGTGGCTTCGCGCCAGGCCCGCTCCTTCTGGATCCAGATATTGTCCTGGGGGAATTCGTCGATGGTGCTCACCCGGCGGATCTCGGTTTTGAAACCCGCACCGCTCATCGGCATCCGTTTGGCCCATTCGACGGCCTCTTCCTTGGACGCGACGTTCAGCACGTAGTAGCCGTTGAAAAGCTCTTTGGTCTCCCCGTAGGGACCGTCGGTCACCACCGGGTCCGCCGATGAGTAATCCACGACCACGGTTTCGGCGGCGTCGTCGAGGCCTTCCGCCGCGAGGAGCACCCCGGCCTGGATGAGTTCGTCGTTGAACTTGCCGACCGTTTCGAGCATCTCGGTGAAGTCGATATCGCCCATGGCGGCGAAGGCTTCGTCGGTGGCACGCATGATCAGCATGTATTTCATGATCCGGTCTCCTTGTCATCGGGGCCCCTTCCGGACCCTTTCACCCATAGGTCGAACGGGGCATCCGACGGATCGACAACCCGCCGAATATTTTTTCCCGAATATCGCGACTCGGTTCCGTTTCTGCGCGAATCCGGTAGAACGTGCTGGCCAGTGGCATAATTCTCGATCAGAACAAAGGAATCGAAGTGTGGCGTATGAGGGCGTCACCGGCGATCAGTTCCCGAGGTCCGGTGTGGCCCCTCCCATCCGAAGGGAGTTGTTATGACCACCGACCCCGCAGCACCGACCGCCGGCAGAGCCACGACCACCGGGGCGCACGCGGCGGCACAGCACGATGAGCGGCCGGTGAAACAGACCGTCGCCGGCGGCACCTCCATCGCGGCGGCGGCACTGCTGCTCGTCGCCGGATTCATCACCCTGTTCCAGGGCATCTCCGCGGCCGCCAACGACGATGTGTTCGTCGCCGGACCGCAGTACGTGTACGAACTGGACCTCACCAGCTGGGGCTGGATCCATATCGTCTTCGGCATCCTGCTGATCCTGGTCGGCCTGGCGCTCTTCACCGGGGCGCTGTGGGCGCGGGTCGTCGCGATCGGGCTGGTAGCCCTCTCGATCGTGGCGAACTTCCTGTGGATCCCCTGGTACCCGCTGTGGTCGATCCTGATCATCGCGCTCGACGTGGTGATCATCTGGGCCATCGCCACCTGGGACACCGAGCGGGTCTGAGATCTGATCCCGGCCGGTAATCGGCGGGACCGCGTCGGCACGGGGACCGGAACGCATCGTCCCCGTGTCGGCGTCCGGCCGTCGCGGCCGACGGTGCGACCATGATCGGATGACGATATCGGCGGCGGCCTCCGTGGATCCGGAACCGTCGGCGATCGTCTCGCTGTTCTGGATCGCGGCCGTCGCGGTGGCGGCGCCACTGCTGTCCCGGCTGCTGCGCGGGCTGGTCCCGGATGTGGTCGTGCTGCTGGTGGCGGGGATCGTGCTGGGTCCGCACGTCGCCGGGCTGGCGGGCACCGCGGGTGGGGTGGATCTGCTGAGCGAACTCGGGCTCGGCATGCTGTTCCTGCTCGCCGGATACGAACTGGATACCCGGCTGCTGCGCGGTGGGTCGGGCCGGACCGCGTGGCTGACCTGGGTGGCCGGGCTGGCGCTCGCACTGTTCATGGTGTGGCTGGTCGCCCCCGACGCCGGTTTCACCGCCTCCATCGCGGTCGCCATCGCGCTCACCTCCACCGCGCTGGGCACGCTGTTACCGATCGTGAAACAGGACGGCGTCCTCGAGAAACCGTTGGGCCGCGCGGTCCTGGCGCACGGGGCCGTCGGCGAGCTGGGCCCGGTGCTGGCGATGTCGGTGTTGCTCAGCGGCCACGATCTGGGCTCCTCGCTGGTGGTGCTGTTGCTGTTCGCGGCCGCGGCGGGCGTGGTGTTGTGGGTGCCGCAACGGATGCTGGACCGCCATCCCGGCGTCGACCGCGTGCTCGTCGCGCTGACCACGGGCACCAACCAGCTCCCGGTCCGAATGGTGTTCCTGCTGCTGCTGATCCTCATGGCGGTGGCCGAGGTCTTCGACCTCGACGTCGTACTGGGCGCGTTCGCGGCGGGTGTGATCCTGCGCCGCCTCATCGCCGAAACCCATCCCGGGATCCAGGACTCGCTGGAAACCATCGGGTACGGCGTGCTCATCCCGATCTTCTTCGTCGTATCGGGGATGGGCATCGACCCGTCGGCCGTCGCGGACAAGCCGCTGACCTGGGTGGTTTTCGTGCTGGCGATCGCGGTCGCGCGCGGGTCGACGGTGTGGTTGAGCGAGCGGTTCGTCCCGCACGGGGCCAATCTGGCCTTTCCGCGCGAGCGGGTGCAGCTGGCGCTGTACGCGGCCACCGGGTTGCCGATCATCGTCGCGGTCACCCAGGTGGCGACCCGGTCCGATCTCATCGGCGAGGCCCTCGCCTCCACCTTGGTGGCGGCGGGCGCGACCACGGTCCTGGTGTTCCCGATGATCGCGAAATGGGTGGGCGGCAACGCGGTCGCGGTGGGCGGGCCCGATTCAGGGGCCCGGCCGGGCGACCGGTGAGCGGCAGGCAAACGCGGACCTCGGCGCTTGTCTCCGTGTCGGTGGAGGCAAACGCCGAGGTCGTAGCGCCGCGTCAGGAACCGGCGGTGACTTCGACGATCGTCGCGCTCGGAGCGTTGTTCTGTACCGAAGCGATGCCCTTCTTGGCGGCATCACGGGTGGCGTAGGCCTGGCTCTGGGCGATCGTCTCGCCGTTTCCGGCCTTGAGACGCCAGCGGAACTTATCGCTCGCGTCGGTGAACAGTTCGAACTTGCCTGCCATGACTCACCTCGTCTCGACGTACGAGAATGGGATGCGGACCTGCGCAGAATACGTCTGCCTGTGCGTTCGGCGGACCGGGTGGGCGGGAGTCGACGCAAAGCGGTGCTGTGCCGGTGACCGGACTGTTAGCTTCGGTGGGTGGAGTTCGGGATCTATGTACCGCAGATCGTTTCGGAATTCTCGCCGCTGCTCGATATCGCCCGGACCGCGGAGCGCACCGGATTCGACAGCCTGTGGTTGTTCGACCATCTCTGGTCGCCGGGACTCCCCGAACACCCGTCCCTGGAGGCGTGGACGACCGCGACCGCCCTGCTCACCGCGACCACCACGCTGCGTGTCGGCGCCCTGGTGCTCTGCAACAATTTCCGGCACCCGGTGGTGCTGGGGCGGATGGCGACGACGCTGGACGTCATCTCCGGCGGCCGGCTCGAATTCGGGCTCGGCAGTGGTTCCATCCCCGCGGAGCACGCACAGGCCGGGCTGCCCTGGGGCTCGGCCGCGCAACGATCCGAACGGCTGGGTGAAGCGCTCGAGATAATCACCTCGATGTTCGTGGGCGAACGCACCTCGTTCGCGGGCTCGCACTATCGGGTGGACGATATTCCCAATGCGCCCGGCCCGGTGCAGCGTCCCCGACCGCCGATCCATATCGGCGGCGCCGGACCGAAGTACACGCTCCCCCTGGTCGCCCGCTACGCCGATGTCTGGAACATCCCCACCTACGGCCTGCCCGACCAGCGGCGGTTGTCGGCGTTGCTGGACGCCGAATGCACCCGTGTCGACCGTGACCCCGCCACGATCCGCCGCTCCCACCAGGCGGTCCTCGCCGTCGCCGCGACCGACCGCGAACTGCCGGAGGTCCGCGACCGCGCCCGGCGCCATTTCGGCGCCGCGGCGTTCGCGCTCGACGAAGGCTACGTCGGTACCCCGGCCATGCTGGTGGACCGGCTCGGGGAACGCGCCGACCGGGGCATCGACTCGGTGGTGTTCATGGTCGGCGCGAAACAGGCGGCGACGACCATGGAACTCTTCGCGGCCGAGGTCGCACCGAAACTGCGCGGCTGACCTTCCCGCGCGTGGGGCGTCGCCCTCGAGTCCCCCGCTCCGGCACGGCGGCGCACCGGTTCCGGCCCAGGGGTTCAGCGGTCGGGTTCAGCGGTCGCTACCGGCGCGATCGGCCGTGAGGAACTCGGTCATGGCGGATGCGACGGCCTCGGGGCGGTCCAGCATGGACAGCACGTAGGCGTCGGAGAGTTCGATCAGCCGGGCCGCCGGAATGAGTTCGGCGAGCCGGCGACCGTGGTCGCGGGGCATCACCTTGCCCGCCGCCGACCAGAGGATCAGGGCGTCGCCGCGGAATCGGCGCAGCGCTTCGGTGTTCTCGATCAGTTCGCGCGTGCGGAAGCCGGACCGGGCGTAGGCGAGCAGGTCCCGGCGGATACGGCGGTCACGCAGACCGGGTTCGGTCCAGCCGCGCACCAGCTCGTCCGGCAGCGGCTCGCGAGCCATCCAGCCGAAGAGCACCGGTAGTTCGCGCAGCCGACGGACGCGCAGCTGTCGCAGCGCCAGCACGACACCGCCCGGTAGATAGGCGGCTGCCGTCGCCGTCTTGCCCGGCAGACCCGGCGGGAAATTGCCGAACGCCTCGCACGGCAGCACGATCAGTCGGCCGACCCGCTCGTCCAACCCGTAGGCGGTGAGGAACAGCGCGCCGCCCCAGTCGCTGTGCACCAGGACGGTCTCGCGCAGATCCAGGGCGGCGAGGAAATCCGCGACGAGGTGATTCAGGCCGCGCAGACTCAGGTCCGTCCCCGGTTCGAGGGGGATGGGATGGGCGCCCAGGGGCAGGTCGGGCCGGATGTAGCGGAAGCCCGGCGGCAGCAGCTCCAGCACCGGGTCCCACACCGTGTGATTCATCAGCAAGCCGTGCAGCAGGACCACGGGCGGACCCTCACCGTGCTCCACATAGTGCACCCGACCTGCGGAAAGTTCGACCGTCGGCATCTACTGACCCCTTTCGAGCGATCGCTCTAGAGTAATTGCTCTAGTCTGGAACGGTGACCGAGAGAATGTCAACCAGCACCCGCGACCGGCTGGTCACCGCGACGACCGAACTACTGCGCACCCGCGGCTACAGCGCCACCAGCGTCAAACAGATCACCGTGGCCGCCGGTGTCCCGATGGGGTCGCTGTACCACCACTTCCCGGGCGGTAAGCCGGAACTGGCCGCCATCGCACTGCGGTCGGCGGGGGTGGCCTACGGCCGATTGATCCCGCTACTGCTCAGCCCGTACCCGGACCTGCGCGATGCCGTTCCCGCCGCCTTCGCCGCCGCGGCCGAGCAGATCGAGCAGACCGGATGGATCAATATGTGCCCGGTCGGCACGGTCGCCGGTGAGGTCGCCGATGCCGAACCCGCGCTGCGCGAGGTACTCGCCGAGATCATCGACGAGTGGATCGCCGACGGCACGGCGTACTTCGTCGCACGGGGACTGCCGGAGGCGGCCGGGCGCGAATTGATCCTCGCCATCGTCACCGCCCTGGAAGGCGCGTTCGTACTGAGCCGGACTCTGCGCTCGACCGAACCGCTGCACACGGCGGGCCGTGCCATGAGCGCGCGCCTCGGCGAACTGCTGGCCGCGCCGGAGTTCGACGCGGCGGGGGCCGCTGATCATCGGGAACACCCGGCGCAGAGCGATATCCGGCGCTAGGGCCGGCACCGGAACTCACCTCACCACGTGTCGATCCCCGTACTGCGGGCACTGTTCCGCCACCCGTCTGCCCCGGTCCGGTCACCGACCAGTTGGACCTCCAGATGCCGCGCGCCGGTGAGCAGCCGCTCTACGTACAGATCCGCGGTCCCGAAGGCGCCCGCCGCCTCGGTCCGGCACTGCGCGAACGCCGCCGGTAATTCCGCAGCCGACCGGACCACCCTGGTGCCGCGGCCGCCGCCCCCCGGCGACAGCTTTCCTCGTCACCGGCGCGGACTGCGCGGCCAGGAATTCGGCCATCTCCCGCTCCGAGGTGGGTCCGGTGGTCCCCGGCAGGACCGGCACTTCCTGTTCCTGGGCCAGCCGCCGGGCGCGGCCCTTGTCGCCGAACAACTCCAGCGTCTCCGGGGCCGGACCGACGAAAACGATCTCCGCCTTCCGGCAGGCGCGCGCGAAATCGGCGTTCTCCGAAAGGAATCCGTAGCCCGGATGGATCGCCGTCGCGCCGGATTCCGCGGCCGCGGCCAGGATCGCGTCGATATCGAGATACGCGGCCGGGCCGACGCCGGGCAGCACCACGAGTTCGTCGCACCGCGTGCAGGGCGCCGTCCTCGTCACGCGCGCGCAACCCCACCGTACCGACGCCGAGCGACTGCGCCGCCCGGAATATCCGTATCGCGATCTCGCCGCGATTGGCGACCAGGACTTTCTCCGGCTGTGCGCTCATCGGTGCCTGCCTCCCGCTCCTGCCCGCTCTCGCCGGGGCTCGGTTCCGACGCTACGTCCCCACCGTGCCCCGTCCCGCCGGTGGATGCCCGGGGCCGGGCGCCCGCTACGTCCGGGTGGGTTCCCCGGCACCCACGCCTTTCACCGCGGCGCGGTCCATGAACCCGAACAGATACCCCGCGACGCGACGCATCTGGATCTCCTCCGCGCCCTCGGTGATGCGATACCGGCGGTGATGCCGGTAGATGTGCTCGAACGGTGTGTAGCGCGAATAGCCGAGTCCGCCGTGCACCTGCATCGCCCGGTCGGCGGCTTCACAGCAGAGGCGGTTGGCCCAGTAGTTGCACATCGAGACCTGCTCGGACACCGCGAACGTGCCATAGGCGTCCATCGACCACGCGGTCTTGTGCACCAGCGCCCGCAGCATCTCGCACTGGGTGTGCAGTTCGACCAACTGGAACTGGATGGCCTGGTTCGCCGACAGCGGTTTGCCGAACGGTTTGCGTTCGTTGGCGTAGGCCACGGCCCGGTCCACGCAGTACTGCGCGGCGCCGAGGCTGGACGCGGCCTGGCGGATGCGGTTCTCGTTGAAGAAATGTTGCACGACGGCCAGACCGCGGCCCTCCTGCCCGAAGATCGCCGAGTCCGGTACGCGCACCCCGGTGAGCGAGACCCGGGCGTGGTCGGTGGGCATATTGAAGGTCCACAGGTATTCCTCGACCTTGAAGCCCGCGGTATCGGTGGGGACCAGGAACGCGGTGATCCCCCGGCCGTCGCCCGCTGCGCCGGACGTGCGGGCGAAGATCAGGTCGGCGTCGGCGATGTGCACGCCGGTATTCCAGGTCTTGGTGCCGTCGATGACCCAGTCGTCGCCGTCGCGGACGGCCGTCGTTTCCATATGGGTTGCGTCGGAGCCGTGTTCGGGTTCGGTGATGCCGAAGGCGAAGAACCGGGTTCCGGCGGCGAGGCCGTCCACCCACTGCTGCTTCTGCTCGGCGGACCCGTACTCCAGCATCAGCAGCAGGCCGACATTGTTGGCGACGACCGCGTGTTCGTTCTGCAGGTCGCAGTGCAGGCCCAGGCCGCGCCGGGCCAGATGCTCCCGGATCACGGCCATCCCGAGATTGGTGCCGTCGCGGCCGCCGAACTCCTTGGGGAACGCGTACCGGTAGTGGCCCGCGGCATCGGCCCGGCGGCGGGATTCGGCGAGCAGTGCCTCCCATTCCGCTGTGGGCAGACCGTCGCGGTCCCAGTCGGTTCGGGCGTCTTCACGGCGATGGTCGAAGAACCGGATATTGTCGTCGGCCTGTTCGAGTGGTTCGATCTCGCGCTCGATGAAGTCGTCGAGTTCGGTGAGATAGGCCGACAGGTCGGTGGGCAATTCGAAATCCACGGTCTCTCCTATGCTGTCACGCGAGGACGGATCTGCATGAGCAGATCCCATTCGATTTCCGAGACCCGGCGACCGCTGGCGGCCATGACGATATCCCGGACGGTGCCGTCGAGATGGGCCGCCGCCTGCTGGGCGAGCCCGACGCCCCAGTACACCGTGCCCATCACCTTCCACCAGCGGTAGCGGTCGAGATCGAAGGTCCCGCCCGCCTGTTCGTAGCCGCCGACGAAGGTGTCACGGTCGGCGAAGCCGCCGAATTCCTTCGCGTCCTCGCGGAATCGCCACATCCGCAGCGCGGGCCAGGCGATATCGCGCATAGGGTCACCGAACCGCTGCGTACCCTCCCAGTCCAGCACCGCGCGCAGCCCGTCCGCACCGATGATCAGATTGCCGTTGCGCATATCGGTGTGGACGAGTGCGGGTTGCGGTGGCGGACCGGGCAGCCGCTTCTCGAGCCAGCTCAGCGCCAGTGCGAACACCGGCCGGTCGGACAGGAGCGCCCGGGCGCCGGCTTCCACCTCGGCGAGGTGTTCGGCGGCGGGGTCCGGCCCCGCGGCCGGGACCGCCGTCGGCGCCGACCCGGGGTCGATACTGTGCAGCCGCGCCATGGCCGCACCCCACTGCCGCGCGGTCTCCGCGGCGTTCCCGGCGGCGGCGAGCGTACGTAATACCCTGCGCGGCACCGTCTCTCCATCGATGTGCTCGGAAATGACGAACGGTTCGCCGACATAGCCGGTATCGGCGCAGACCGCGACCACGGCCGGGACCGGCACCCCGTGCGCCCGTGCCAGTTCGCGGACTCCGGCCTCCGCCGCCACGGGCATCAGTTCCACCGCGGGCGGCACGATCGTCGCGACCAGACGGCGCGGTGCACCGGCCACGGTGGCGGTGAAGGCGATATTGCGGCGGCGCGCGCCGGCGGAGAGGAACTGGAAATCGGTGATCGTCACCGGGCTGCCGAACTCTCCGGAGAGGTAGTCGGTGAGTCCCCGGGCCGGATCCGCGCTCATTCGCCCGCCCAGCTGTCGTAGCCCGGTTTGGCGATCGCGAGGTCGGCCCGGACGATCTCGGTGAGCGCCTGCCACAGCGCCTCGTCGTCGCCCGGGGGGACGGCGTCGAGCAACTCTTTCTCCCGGGCCGCCGCGGCGGGCCCCAGCTCGACCTCCCGGCCCAGGATGCGGGCCAGATTGGCCCCGACCCGCGCACGGTGCTGCAATTCCGGCGGTAAGGCCGGCAACAGTGTGGACTCCAGCAGTTCGGCAAGTGATTCCAGCAGCTCGGCTGCCGTCGGGCGGTTCTGCACTACGGCTCCCCTCGATGGATTCCGGCTCGGCGGGATACGACGAGCGGGTCCGCGGGCAGCTGGCGAGCATCCACCGATCCGACCTCCTTGTCGTCGCTACAGGCGAGCGGTGAGACAAACAGTAGAGGATGTTCTCATCGTCGCACCAGGGGTCCGGGAGCCTCCGGCACGCCGGCGGAGGAGTCCGTCGCGGAAGAACCGGTCGCCGGCGGGGTCTGGGCTCACCGGTCGCACCGGCCACACCCGCGCTACCCAGGATCAGGGTGGCCGCGGCGGCGGCTCCGGCTCCGAGCCGCACGAAATCGGGAGCGGTCACGCGGCCGCCGCGAGGACGATTCGCGGCTCACCCTGTTCGATCACCCGGCCGTCACGCAACAGCACGCAGTGGTCGGCGTCGCGCACGTCGGCACGATCGTGGGTGGCGTGCACCACCGTGACCCCGGCGTCCCCGGCCTCGCGGATCGCCGCGCCGATAGCGGCCCGGGCGGCCGCATCCAATCCGGTGCAGGGCTCGTCGAGCAGCAGCAGGCCGGACTGCTGGGCCAGGGCGCGGGCGAGCAGAACGCGCTGACGTTGCCCGCCGGACAGCGTGTCCAGGCGCCGTTCGGCGAGGTCGGCGATATCCATGCGAGCGAGGCAGTCGGCGACGATCGCCCGGTCGATCCGGGTGATCCGGCGCCACAGACCTCGATGCGCCCAGCGACCCATGGTGACCGTTTCGCGGACCGAGATGGGCAGCGTCGCCGGTATCGCCTGCTGCTGGACGACCAGCGCGGGCCGGGATCCGCCGGTACCGGAGACCGATCCGGCGATCGGCGCGACGATGCCGCCGAGGACGGCGAGCAGGGTGGATTTTCCCGAGCCGTTCGGGCCCATCAGCGCGGTGACCCTGCCGCCCGGCAAAGTCGCGGTGACCTCGTGCAATACCCGGTTCCCCTGGTAACCCGCGGTTATTTCGGTGATCTCGACATCCGCCGTGCACATTCTGTGACTCCCGCCAACAACTTGTAATGACAATCGTTATCAGTTTAATCTCTGGGCTATGGATTGGCTGATCGTCCCGTTCGAAGTCTCCTTCGTACAGCGAGCACTCTGGGGCGGACTGCTGGTCTCCTGCCTGTGTGCCCTGGCCGGAACCTGGGTCGTGGTGCGCGGGATGGCATTTCTCGGCGAAGCCATGGCGCACGGAATGCTGCCCGGGGTCGCCGTCGCGGCCCTGCTCGGCGGCAACCTGCTGCTCGGCGCGTTGGTGAGCGCCTCCGCCATGGCCGCCGGGGTCTCGGTACTGAGCCGCAACCGCCGCCTGTCCACCGACACCGGTATCGGACTGCTGTTCGTGGGCATGCTGGCGGCCGGGGTCATCCTGATCTCGCGCTCACAATCGTTCGCGGTGAACCTGACCGGATTCCTCTTCGGCGACGTCCTGGCCACTCGTCCCCGGGATCTGGTCTTCCTGCTGGCCGCGCTGGGGGTCGCGCTGGCGATCACCGTGCTCGGCCATCGCGGTTTCGTCGCCCTCAGCTTCGACCCGCGAACCGCGCAGACGCTCGGATTGCGCCCGCGCCGAGCACAATTCGCGCTGCTCGCCCTGCTGACGCTGGCGATCGCGGCCTCGTTCCACATCGTGGGCACCCTGCTGGTCTTCGGCCTGCTGGTCGCGCCGCCCGCCGCCGCCACCTACTTCACCCACCGGCTGCCCCGGATCATGCTGGCGGCCGCGGGAATCGGGGCCCTGTCCACGGTGCTGGGCCTGCTGATCTCCTGGCATGCGGGAACGGCTGCGGGCGCGACCATCGCGGCGACCGCGGTCGCGATCTTCTTCGTATCCGCCGGCGCCGCACGGCTACGCGCGGCGCTGCGCGGGCGGACCGGCGCGGGACCGGGCGGCGGGGCCACCCAGTCCGCCCGACTCGCACGACAAACCCGGAAATTCCGCGGTCGGCGCGCCGCCCGCGCGACGGTGACCGCGCTGCTGCTCGTTCCGGTCGCCGCCTGCGGCGCGAACCCCGCAGATCCGCCGGAACCGGCACCGCACGGCTATATCGCGGGCGCTGAGGAGAGCGCGAGCGCGCAGCCGCGACTGGTGCTCGCCGAGCGGTCCACGGGCGCGGTCCGGGTGCTGGACCTGGTGACCGAGCAGATCATTTCGCCGGACCCGGTCCCCGGAGTCACCCGTATCGCCGACGACGGGCGCTACGCCTATCTGGCGGCGAACGATACGACCACGATCCTCGACAGCGGCAGCTGGGTGGTCGACCACGGTGATCATGTCCACTACTACCGGGCACAGTCACGCACAGTGGGCGCCCTGAGCGGCGAGGTCCGGACCGCGCACAGCGATACCGCGGTCACCGCGGCCGTGATGAGGGACGGCTCGACCGCGCTGGCGGATCGCGCGGCGCTCGACGAGGGCACTGTCGTACCGGGTCCGGTGGCCGACGGACCGGCACTCCCCTACGGCGGTCAGCTCCTCGTCGCGGACCCCGGCGCCGGGAAGGTACAGGTGCGCAGCCGCGCCGACACACCGGCGCTGACCTTGGAACCTTCGTGCCCGAAACCGGGCGGGCAGACCGTGACCCGGCGCGGTGCGGTGTTCTCCTGCGCGGACGGCGCGCTGGTGGTGACCGAGCGCGACGACAGCTTCACCGCCGAGAAATTGCCGTATCCGGCGGGCACGACGGGCAGCGCGGACCGGTTCTTCCACCGCCGCGGCAGCGATGTGCTGGTGACCGTGCGGGATTCGCGAGTGCTGGTGCTCGATATCGGGCGCCGCGTCTGGCGGACCATCGCGACCGGACGGGTCGCCGCGGCGAGCACGGCGGGGGCGGGCACCGCGGTACTCGCGCTGGACACCGCCGGTGTGCTGCACGCCCACGACCTGGAGACCGGTGCCGAGACCGCGCAGCGCCGGGTGTTGCCGGCTCCGGTGAACCCGGCGGCGCCGCCTGTTCTGCTCGTCGACGCCGACCGCGCCTATATCAACGACCCGGCCACCCGGCAGGTGTACGAGATCGACTACGCCGACGGGCTGCGCGTCGCCCGTACGTTCCCGCTCGACATCACCCCCGACCTGATGGTGGAGACCGGCCGATGATCAGACCCTTGCGACTCTGCGCGACCCTGCTCGTCGCCGTGTGCGCGGTCGCCGGATGCGCGGTGACGAACTCGGGTGGCGGCGGAATCGTGGTCACCACCGATATTCTCGGCGATATCACCCGGGCGGTGGTCGGTGACACGGCGCAGGTGACGGTGCTGATGCCGCCGAACTCCGATCCGCATTCCTTCGCGTTGTCGGCCCAGCAGGCGGCGGTGCTCGACACCGCCGACCTCGTCGTCGAGAACGGCCTGGGCTTGGAGGAAGGGCTGGCACGCCATGTGACGGCCGCGGCGTCGGCCGGTGTCGCGACCTTGCCCGTGGGTCCGGAGATCGATCCGCTGTCCTACCGGGCCGGCGCCGCCGCCGGAGCACCCGACCCGCATTTCTGGACCGATCCGCAACGCGTGCACCGGGCTGTGGAGGTCATCCGGGACCGGGTGCTCGAGACGGTTCCGGATATCGACGCCGCCGCCGTACGCGCCAACGCCGATCGGTACCTGACCGAACTCGACCAGTTGCGGAACTGGATGGCCGGCCAGTTCACCGGTATCGCCCCCGAACGCCGCAAACTCGTGACGAACCATCACGTATTCGGTTATCTCGCCGCACGATTCGACTTCACGGTGGTGGGTGCGGTGATCCCCGGCGGCACCAGCCTCGCCTCACCGAGTGCCGCCGATCTGGCGGATCTGGCGGCTGCCGTCAGGGCGGCCGGAGTGCCCGCGATCTTCGTGGATTCCGCTCGCCCGGACAGGCTGGCCCAGGCCCTCGCCGAACAGGCCGGTGTACAGGTCCGCATCGTCGGACTCCATTCGGAATCACTGACCGCGCCCGGTGGGGGCGCGGCCACCTACCTGGAAATGATGCGCGCCAACACCACCGCGATGGTGGCGGGTCTGGCCGACGCGTGACCCGGGACCGCTGCGATATCTCGCTGCCGCAGCCAGCACAACAGAATGAGGGAGTGTCATGCACATTCGGACCGGCCCGAAACGGGCCGTGGCCCTGTCCGGCCTACTCACCGCGGTCATCGCGGTGAGCGGCTGCGGTACCGAGACGGCCGGGGAGACGGCGATCGCCGATCCGCTGGCCGTGACCTATGACGGCGGTATCCACATACTCGACGGCAACACTCTGGTCCGCGGCGGCGGAACGGAGCTGTCGGGATTCACCCGGGTCAACCCGGCCGGCGACGACCGGCACATCATCGTGTCGACCGCCGATCGGTTCCGGGTGTTCGACGCCGTCGGCGGGCAGTTCACCGATATCGAGTTCGCCGCGCCGAAACCGGGACACGTGGTGCGCCACGCCGGGCGCACGGTGTTGTTCTCCGACGGCACCGGCACCGTGACTTCCTTCGATCCCGCCGACCTCACCGCGGGAAACCCGGCGACCAGCGAATACCGGGCCGCGGCGCCGCATCACGGTGTGGCGGTGGAACTGGAGAGCGGCGAACTGGCGGTGACCCTGGGCACCGAGGAAGAGCGGGTCGGATTGGCGATCCTCGACGCCGACCGCAAGGAGCTCACCCGCAGCGAACAGTGCCCCGGGGTGCACGGCGAAGCCACCGCGGCCGGCGACACCCTGGTTGTCGGCTGCCAGAACGGTGTCCTGATCTACCGGGACGGCAAACTCACCAAGGTCACCAGTCCGAACCCCTACGGCCGAATCGGCAACCAAGAGGGCAGCGAAGGATCGCCCATTGTGCTCGGTGACTACAAGAAGGACGAGCACGCGGAATTGGAGCGCCCCGAACAGATCTCGCTGATCGACACCGAAGCGGGCACCCTGCGCCTGGTCGATGTGGGCACCAGCTACACCTTCCGCTCGCTGGCGCGCGGGCCCGCGGGCGAGGCCCTCGTCCTCGGCACCGACGGCGGCCTGCACGTGGTCGATCCGGTCGCCGGCAAGGTGGTCCGGACGATCGACGTGCTGGACCCCTGGCAGGAGCCGATCGATTGGCAGCAGCCGCGGCCGGCACTGTTCGTCCGCGGCCCGAACGCCTATGTCAGCGATCCGGCGACCAAGCAGATCCACCGGATCGATCTGGCCTCCGGCGCGGTGACCGCGTCGGTGACCCTGCCCCAGGTCCCGAACGAGCTCAGCGGCGTCGAGTCCTGAGCACATCACGGAACGGGGCTCGCCCGGCACGGCATGAGGGGCCGGGCGGGCTCCCGCCATCGCAGGCGGCCCGAGGAATCGGTGCCGCCTGCGATGGTGCAGCGGCGGGCTCATCGACCTATCGGCACTGCGCGATCTGCTGGAGCAGCGGCCCGGCCGGTTGCGGCGAGCTACCCGGGGGTCAGGAGTCCCACGGGTCCAGTCCGGCCGAGGGATCGATGTGGTCGAGGTTCGCGACCCGCATCGCAGAGTTCAGGAGCCGGTGGCGATTCACTTGGGTGGGGTCGTTGTAGTAGGCCTCGGCGATGGCGAGATGCGTCTCGGCCAGCTGGCTTCCGATCGCCCACCGCGTATCACGACCCACGGTGTTCCACTCCTGCGGAGTGATCGCAGCGCGCAGCGCCGGACCCGAATCCCAATTGTTCTCGACACGGCGAACGAACGATTCGTCCACCATCCCGGCGGGCCCGTTGCTGTGCCGGGCGAAACCCTCCGCGGCGACCACGGCCTGCGCCGCGAACGCACGCTGGGCGGGCCCGTCGGCACGGTTGTGCGCCGCATACGCGGCGGCCACGGTCTTCTGCAGCGGCGTGAACCCGAACGGCGCATGCGACCTGGTCGCCTCCTGGACGGCGAACGCCTCCAGCGCGCCCGTGACGAGCCGGTCCGGCGCGCCGATCGCCCGCAAGACCGGGACCAGCTGGGAATCCGGAATCCGGTTGTCACGCATCAGCTTGAGCGTCCGGGCCACGCCCATCTCGCTGTTGACCCCGCCGAACCGCTCGGCTTCGCGAACGGCGAGCATCCGCCAGTTCTGGCGTCCCAATTCACCCCAGCGGTACGACTCCTCCAGACTGCCGCTCGAGGCAGCGGCGGCGCGCTGCACCCGCATCAAACCCCAGGCGAGCGGGTCGAGCGGACGCACGGTCCCGGCCAGCGCCCAGGCGACGACCGGCGAGTTGTCCAGTGTGTTCAGTGCGCCGAGGGCGCCGAGGACGCCGGAACCCGAACCACCGTGGGCCCCGCCGTGTCCGCCGCCGCCGGACTTCGCGCTCGCGCCACCGCGCAGTGCCGCGGAGATCCGCCCGGTCACCTGGTCCGAACCCCGGGACATGGCGCGTCCGAGCCGGGATACCTGGGTGACGGCGACGACCTCGACGATCGCCACGAGCACGATCACGGTGATCACCTGCCCCTGCGCCTGCCGGAAGAGGTTACCCAGGAACAGCAGGTAGATCCCGAGGAATACGGTGAACGCACTCATCCTGGCCGCCGCGAAACCACAGGTCACGAGATTGCGGACCAAATAGCTCTGCGTCGGTCCGTACACGAAACCCCCCGCGGCGAATCCGAAGATCGCCAGGAACCCGTGATAGATCGCGTCCAGCGCGCATCGGATGATGAGACCGGCCAGGAAGGCGGCGAAAACCAGCAGGACGGTGGCGCACAGCAACAGCAGCAGCCCGGCGGCGACCTGACCGAGCGTGGGGAGCGCAACCCGGTCGGCGGCCGCGGTATCACCACAGTCCGCCAGGCCCGCCCGCAGGCCCTCGGTCTCACCGGCGGTCACGCTCGCCGACCAGACCGCGCCGCACCGGTCGTCGAGCACATGGCCGAAGTTCCACACCTGTACCGGATGCCGGGCGAACTCGTCGGACATGGTCGTCGAGAATGTCTCGACCAGCCGATCCGGGTCGGCGTCCGCGCCGTTCAGTCCCGCCGCGACCGATACGCCCACATCGCGCCCCCGGGCCAGTAGGCCGTCCGCGGACAGCAGATCTGTCACCGGACCGAACACCAGCAGTCCGCCGACCACGGCTACCGCGAGCATGGTCACTATTTGCCGTGCGGCTCTGGCCGGGCTGCCGCGAATTATGAACCACGCCACAATAAATGCGCCTACGGTCGCGGCCGTGACGGATATCACCGGATCGTCGAGTTGCCGCGAAAGCGCTTCGGCCACACCGTGTAATGCCGTCGAGAACAGATCCAGCCAACGGAAACTCAAGGCGTATCCGATGAACCAGATCGCCGTCGTCACGATAACCATATAGCCGACGAATTCCAGGCCGAGCAACGTCCACAGCGCGGTTGCGCCCGGGTTCGACAATCCACCCCGATCGATCAGGAACGGGTAGTCGGCCAGGGAGACGCCGTCCGAGTCAACCACTCCGGTCCAGGCCAGACCGTCCATACGAGAGATCCCCGGGTCCGTGAGACCCGGCTCCGCGGCCACCGCCACGGCTCCGACACTTCCCGGAAAAAGAAGAATTACGTAAAGTAATGCAGCGCAATACTTCCCACGCCGCCACCACACACCCGCAGCAGGGAGCCGCCCGCGAAACGACGGAGTTTTCGATCCCACGTCGGTCAACGTCTGAATAGAACTGACACGATATAAACGCTCTTTTCCACAATCGGCACCGGTTTCGACGTACCGATGGATTATCCATTTCCGAGCCACCTCGGCAATAAATGAACTCTCCATGGCGGAAAAGGTTGTTCGATCAACAAAAGCAGGTCCGGGGTCCGCCCGCTCCGAGCCGACGCGGGCGAACCCGGACCGGAGCCGGAAGACGGACCCTAGGCTGGTCGGGACAGCCGAGTCGAGCACCGGAGCGCAGATGTCCCAAGTGATCAGTAAAGGCGGCAACGTCACCGTACGGGGCGGGCGGCTGCGGATCTCCGCCCTTCCGGCGCAGACAGATCTGACCGTGCTGTGCCTGCTGGCGAACGGCAAGGTCGGCAGTGACAGCGATTTCGTCTTCTACAACCAGCCGGCCTCGCCGGACGGTTCGGTCCGGTTGGTCGGCGGCGCGATCGAGCTGGATCTGCGGGCGGTCGCGGCGACCACGGACAAGTTCGTCGTCGCCGCCTCTGTGGATTCGGGACACTTCGGCGGTATCGCGCTGAGCGTGCGGATCTCCGAGGACAACGCGAACAACGCGGACGACGCGGACGACGCGGACGCCTACGATCTGCCGATCACCGGGCTCACCACGGAGACCACCGTCGTCCTCGCCGAGGTCTACCGGCGGGCGGGCGCCTGGAAGATCCGCAATGTGGGACAGGGCTACGCGACCGGCCTGGCCGGGCTGGCGACCGATTTCGGTATCACAGTCGACGACGAGCCCGGGGCGGCGAGCTCCCCGCCACCGGTCGCGCCCGCGGCCGGGCCGCCGCCTACCGCTCCGGCAGGACCACACGTGCTCGCGCAACCCGGGAATCCGGCGCCGCAGCCCGTTCCGGCCGCGGCGTATCCGACTCCGTCACCGGCGCCTGCCCATCCTGCCGCTCCCCCGGCGGCGCCCGGCGTGACCTTCAGCAAGGGGTCGATCACCCTGACCAAGGGGGCCGGGCCCGTTCTGCTGGAGAAGGCCCCGCTTGTCCGGCTGCGGGTGGCGTGGGCCAGCGGCACCGACTATGAGGCGTACGCGCTGGTCGTTCTCGCGGACGGGCAGGTCGTACACGTCGCAACGTTCCCGGCCGCCGGTATCCCGGCGAATCCCGGATACAACGGCCTGGTGCGCCATCTCGGCGACCGCGGCCGCGGCGATGTGCAGCGCGGCGACGGCCGCGCCGAGGAGATCATCGAGGTGCGGCTGTCGCCCGAGATCGTCGCGGTGATCCCGGTGGCGTATTCGGCGATCAACAACGGAACGGGGTCCTTCCACAAGTACCGGGTGACACTGTCGATCGAGAACGGAGCCGACAGTGTCTCGATTCCCGCCGATCAGGCGAAGAAGTCCGGCTGGATCTTCACCTGCGTACCGGGCATCGTCTACAACCGCCCGGAAGGCGTGCTCATCGAACGGCTCGAGCTCTACAGCCGGCGCTTCTCCGAACACCGGCCCGCCGCGATCCTGCATCCGGACGGACGGGTGGAAGTGCGGATGGACAAGGGTCCGGTGAACCGGTTCAAGGCGGACAGCACCTGAATCCGCCCGCCCGCGGATTACCTGCACAGTGCCTATCTTTACAATTATTGCAATCTTTTAAGAACTAGCAGGTTCACTGATAAACTCACGCCCATGGTGCATCTTTGCGGCCGGAAGCGGTCGTTGTGACGGCCCCGCGGCGGGGACGGGTCACCCAGCATCGGGTGGCGCAGACCGTGGCGGCGGAATTGCGGACCCGCATTCTGAACGGCGCCGACGACTACCGGCTGCCGACCCAGGAGCAACTGGTCCAGGAATTCGGCGTCTCCTATCCGTCGATCCGCGAGGCCATCCGGATCTTGGAAACCGAGGGCCTGGTCACCGTGCGCCGCGGGAATGTCGGCGGCGCGGAGGTGCACCGGCCCGACGAGAACTCGGCCGCCTACCATCTCGGACTCGCACTCCAAGGCGGACGCGTCACGCTGGGGGATCTGGCCACCGGGCTGCAGATGCTCGAGCCCATGTGCGCGGCGGAATGCGCGCGCCGCCCGGACCGGCTCGAGACCGTCGTCCCGGTGCTCGCCGCCAATGTCGAGAAGTCCATGGAATTGATCGATGACGGGGTGGCCTTCACCCAGACCGCCCGGGAGTTCCACGATCTGGTCGTGTCCTTCACCCCGAACGCGACGGTCCGGTATGTGGTGAGCAGCCTGGTCGCGCTGTGGTCGGCGCAGGAGGAGGCCTGGGCGGAAGCGCTGACCGGACGAGGCGAATACCCGTCGCCGGAGCAGGCCCGCGCCGCGGTCCGCACCCATCAGAAGATCGTCGACGATATCGCCTCGGGTCAGCCGACGGCGGCCGAGCACATGGCATGCGCCCATCTGGCCGCCACCCAGGCCCTGCTGCTGGACCGCTTCGACGACGGCATCGTGAACGCGTCCTCCACTCTGGCCCAGCAGGCGATCCGGTCCGGTTCGGGACGGCGCTGAGCTACAGCCGCGCCGCGCTGGGTATCTCGGTCACCGGACCCTGGTCGAAGGCGCGGATCATGGCGTCCTGGGTGAACGAGGCGATCAGCGCGCCGGCGCCGGTGCTGATCTGACCACGGATGTACGCGGTGCCCGAGCCGACGAACGTGGCCTCGTGGTGGTAGCGCAGCCAGCCGTCCCATTTCACCGGATCGTGGAAAGTGACCGCGATGCCCATCGGCGCGGTCGACAACGTGTGATGGGCCTGCGCGGTGCCGATGCCCGGGTGCGGACGCAGCGCGGTGGAGATGCCCAGATGCCCGGTGAAATGGGCGAGCACCGCGCGTCGGAGTTCGTCGCGGTCGGGCACTTCGGCGTAGCGCAGCCACGCGTCCACCACCGGTGGGCCCACCTCGTCGGGGTCGTTGATATCGACGCAGTCGACGATGCGGACCTCCCGGCCCGGCAGCGGCAGACTATCGGCCGGGACGGCGTCCGGCGGGCCGGAGACCGGCAGGCCGACCGGCTCATCCCAGCGGACCACGTCGGGTTGCGGAGTGTCCAGCAGCACCGTGCAACTCGTGCGCACCTTCAGTTCCTGCCGGACGGTCACCGTGGCGCCGGCGAAATTGCGGCCGGTCCGGATCGGGGTGACGGAGAAATCCAGCGGGGTATCCGGGTCCGCGGCCGAGAGGAACAGCGCGTGCGCGGTGCGCACAGTGCGCTCGGGCAGGGCCTTTGCCGCGGCGACGATGCTCTGTCCGAGTATCTGGCTGCCGTCGACCACACGTCGGCTGCCACCGTCGCTGTCCCCGAGATACCGTGCCGGCACCGCCGGATCGGGGCGCACATCGAAGATCTCGACCATCCGCGCCATCGAGGACGCGGGCGCACCGGGCGGCGGGTCCAGGGCGTGTCGGCCGCTCACGACCGGACCCCCGTGTAGCGGCCCGCGCCGATCGTCACCTGGACGACCGACTGATCGAAGGCCACATACCCGGCCAGGCGGGCGACCGGCGGGTGCGGCAGCGGATAGGTCCAGGCGACCCAGGGCCGGTCGCTGCCGCGGGCCGTCCAATAGGACGCCTCGCCCTTGTACGGACAGATGGTGTGCAGATCGACGGATTCGAGCTGGGTGAGGTCCACCGCGTCGGACGGGAAGTACACGACCAGGCCGTGGTCCTGTTCGTCCACCAGCAGGCAGGCATCGCTGGACGCCAGCTGCCGGCCGTCGAACACGGCGGTCATCGTATTGGTCCGGGCGAGCAGGTCCACGCGATAGTCGGGACGCTGCTGATACCCGGAACGGACAGGTTCTTCGCTCATTGCTGCTCCGAATCTCGGCTGTTGATCTCGGCGATCTTCCCGGACGGACCGGCACCGCGCACCGGGCCCGCCGGTATCACTCTCGCACGGGCAGGTACGGCTCGAGGTCCGGTTCCGGACGGACCCCGAACGACCGCATGGCCATGGCCAGCATCGCGTAGGTCCCCACGGTGAACACGATGTCCATCAATTGCTGTTCGTCGAAATCCTGTGTGAGCGCCTGCCAGGTGCTCTCGGCGACGGAACCGGAACCGCGCAACTCGTCGGCCGCCCGCAGCAACGCGCTCTCCGCGGCGGTCCAGCCCGGGGCGGCGGGACCGTCGGCGATCCGGGCGATCTCCGCCGCGGTCAGGCCCGCGTTACCGCCGAGCACCGCGTGCTGGGCCCATTCGTAGTCGCTGTCCCACAGATGCGCGACCCGCAGAATGAGCAGCTCGCGCTGCCGGTCCGACAGTTTCGTGCCATAGAGCAGGTGGCCGTTGAACGGAAGGAACGCCATGGTGAACGCGGGGTACCGAGCCAGCGTTCCGAGCAGATTGGTACCAGACCGGGTATTCGCGGGCGCCGGGCCGCCGTCGTGCACCCGGGAGCGGAACTCGGCGAAGAACGCGCGCAGTTCCGCCGACCAGTCCGCGGGCTTCAGCGGGGGTATCCGCTCCATATCCGACTCCTCTTCCACCGTCGTACCGGGATCGTTCATGTGTTGCGTCCTCCGTTCACCCCGACCGTCTGCCCCGTGATGTAGCCGGCCTCCTCGCCGACCAGGAACGCGCAGGTGGCGGCGATATCCTCCGGTTGCCCGATCCGGCCGACCGGGGTGCCGGCCACCTGCCGGTCGAGATCGAACACCCCGTTGTCCAATGCCTCGCGCATCATGGGGGTTTCGATGAAACCGGGCGGGACGGTGTTGACAGTGATGCCGTAGCGGCCGAATTCGAGGGCCAGCACCTTGGTGAGACCGTTCATCCCCGATTTCGAGGACACGTACGCGGCCATGCCGGGGACCCCGCTGTGCGTACTCGACGAGGAGATGTTGACGATGCGCCCCCAACCGGCGGCGACCATATCCGGAAGCACGACCTGACAGCAGTGGAAGGCGCTGGTGAGGTTGGTGGCCAGCACTCGGTTCCAGGTTTCGGGCTCGAGTTCCAGAAACGGCCCGGACACCGTCACCCCCGCACAGTTCACCAGGATCGCCGGACCGCCCAGCGCGGAACGCACGTCGGCCACCCCGGCTTCCACCGCGGACCGATCGGCGACGTCCACACCCACACCGAGGGCCGTCCCACCGTCGGCGCGGATCGCGGCCGCCGCCGCGCCCGCCGCGGCATCGTTGATATCGAACACGGCGACCGCGGCGCCGTCGGCCGCCAGCCGGCGGCCGATCGCCGCGCCGATTCCGGATGCGCCACCGGTCACTATCGCGGTGCGTGTCATGCGATGAGCTCGGACCCGAGCACGGTGGAGCGCGCCATCTTCCGGGGTTGGGAGCGATCGAATTCGCAGGCCCGGTGCACCAGGCCGGTGTTGTCCCACAGCACCAGATCGCCCACCGACCAGGTGTGGGTGTACACGCGGTCCGGCGTGGTCGCGCGGTGTTCCAGATCGTCGAGCAGATCCCGGCCGTCCGCCGGGTCGGTGCCGTGGATATGCGAGGCGGTGGCCCCGAAGACCATGGACCGGCGGCCCGATTCGTGCTGCCACACCAGCGGGTGGATCCGGTCGTCCCAGCGCTCCCAGTCGGCCAGCTGTTCAGGGCTGGGATCGGTGTAACTCAGCTGCTGGATTCGCGCCATCCGGTGGACGATCCGGATATCGCGCAGGCGTGCCTTCTCCCGGTCGCCGAGTTCGTCGTAGGCGAGATAGGTACTGGCGAAGGCGGTTTCCCCGCCTTCGGGGGTGATCACGCGAGCGCTCATGATCGATGTCCTGGCGATCATCCGGTCCAGGCAGCCGTCGATATGCCAGAAATCGTTGCTCGGGAAGTACGGCGCCAGCGGATTGGCCGGGTCGAAGCTGATCTCCATCACATGTTCGTTCGGGAACTTCGGGAACCTTGCCAGTTCACCCAGTTTCGCACCGAATTCGACCTGGACCGCGTCGGGAGCGTGCAACTCCCGGAACAGGACCACGCCGTATTTCTCCAGCAGCTCCTGGCACAGCCGTGGCAGGTCGGGGTCGGCGACCAACCGGTCGGCGTCGACGCCGAGTATCTCGACGCCCACCCTCTCACTCAGTTCGGTGGTGGCGACGGCCGGCATGCTCGTTCTCCTCACTACGCTCAGCTGGGCGTATTCGACTGCCGCACATTGCGCAGGGGGCGACGGTAGGACGGGTCGCCCGGAGTACGCGACGGTGCGCCGTTGGCATGGATATCGGGGACGTCGGCGAACGGGATGGGCATGGTCGGCACGACGCCCGACCATTCGATCGCGTTGGTGCGCAGCGCGATCCGCCACCGGCCGTCCCGCCGCTCCAGGCGATCGAGGTAGCGGCCACCGGCCAGCCAGTTCGAATCGTCGCGGTTGCGGGCGGCGAACAGGTAATACGTTTCGGTATGGGCGGTATCGCCTTCGATATCGCAGGTGTGGTTGAGCAGATTGTGGTGCGTGGCGTACTGGCCCTGTTCGTGCATCGCCGCAGCCCAGTCGTACAACTCGGCCGGACCGCCCACGAAATCTCCGGCCGCGACGGTGGCGTCGGGATGGAACGCGGACAGGAACAGCCCGCGATCGAACCGGTCCATGCCGCGGCTGAACCGGGTCAGGCAGTCGATGATGTCCTGCCGGTCCAGCAGGGTCGCGAGCCGCTGCTGGGTGTCTGCGATGGTCATGGCGTCCTCGATGTCGATGCGGGGGTTGTCACGGAACAGGCGACCAGATCGGCGCGCCCCGGGTATCGCGCAGTGACGGGATCGCGCGGCCGTCGATATCGGTGATGCGGTAGTCCCGGCCCAGTTCCGCGGTGATGAATGTGCCACCGGTGCGGGCCAGGAGATCCGGGGCGACGGCCAGGGCGGCGATCACCCGGCCCGGGTACTCCGGCGAGCAGCCGTGGGCCGGGGTGGTGGCCGCGTGGCCGGAGAGTCCCGGCACCGCGGCGAGATTGCGTTCGGCGCGTTCGGTCAATGTGAGTCCCTGCCACAGCGATACCGATGCGACGCCGAACGGCTTGAGTTCGACGGCCATATCGCGGGCCATCCGGTCGACCGCGGATTTGGCGGTGCCGAAAACGACGCCGTAGGTGTACGCGACTCCCGTGTACCCGGAGACAGCGACCACCAGCCCTGATCCCGCCGCGACCATGAGGGGTGCGGCATACCGGGCGGCGACGAAATTCGACCGGACTCCGACGTCCACCATCTCCCAGTTCGACAGCGGCTTCTCCCAGAACGGCCGCGGGTCGGTCAGATCCTCCGGCAGCGCGAAGGCGTTGTTCACCAGGATGTCGAGCCGGCCCTGTTCCTCGGCTACCCGCGCGAAGAGGCCGGCCACCTCGTCGTCACGGCGGTGATCCACCCGGACCGCGATCCCGGCGCCACCCCGGCGCGCGCATTCGGCGGCGGTGTCGCCGATCGTGCCGGGCAGCGGATGGTCACCGGCCGTGACCGTCCGGCCGGTGATATAGACCGTCGCTCCCTGTCCGGCGAGCGCCAGCGCGATCCCCTTGCCGATACCGCGGCTGGCGCCGGTGACCACGGCGACCCGGCCGGTCAATGAGCTCATCGGGAACCGCCTACTCGTCGAAGAATTTTTCGCTGTAGTCGCCGTGCGGCCGGCCGACGAACCACTCCTCGCGCAGCGGGGCGCCCATGACGCCCTGCGACCAGTCCGCCGAAGCCCCCTGATCGTGCGTCCAGTCGTAGAGCATGATGCGTTTCGAGATCCGCCACCGACCGTCGCGGAGTTCGAACCGGTCGAGATAGCGGCCGCCGAGTATCGCGTCCCGATGCTCCGGGCCGGTATCGAGCCGGTGGTAGGCGATGACCTGTGTTTCGGCCAGGGCCACCGCGTCCCGCACGTCGATGGAGGTCTGGCCCAGCAGATGCTGGGTCGCCACCACCGCGGGAGAGCCGGGGATCACCCAGTTCAGATACTGGTCGAACGTGCCGTCGAAGATGCCGAAATCCACCGTCGCGTCAGGCCAGAACGCGTCTTTCACCAGCGTGGGATCGCGTCGATCCTCGCCCCGCGCGAGCCGGACGACACAGTCCCGGATACGCGCGTGGGCGAGGATGGTCGCGATCTCTGCACCGTCGTCCATGCTCGGGCCGACGCTCAGGCCTGAGCCGCTTCGGGGGCGTACCCGAGGATGCCCTTGATCTCGAGGTACTCCTCGAAACCGGCCGCGCCCCATTCGCGGCCGTTACCGCTCTTCTTGTAACCGCCGAACGGGGCGGCGAAATCGAATCCGCCGTTGATGCCGATGGACCCGGCCCGCAAGCGACGGGCGACGGCCCGGGCCCGGTCCAGATCCCGGCCGGCGACGAATCCGGCGAGTCCGTACTCGGTGTCGTTGGCGATGGCGACGGCGTCGTCGATATCGTCGTATCCGATGATCACCAGGACCGGGCCGAAGATCTCCTCGCGCGCGATGGTCATATCGTTGGTGACATCCGCGAATACCGTGGGTTTGACATAGAAGCCCTTCACCAGCCCCTCGGGCCGACCGGGGCCGCCTGCCACGAGGGTTGCGCCTTCGTCGATGCCCTTATGGATGAGTGCCTGGATCCGGTCGAACTGCGAACCCGCGACGACCGGGCCCAGGGCGACCTCGCCGGTGGGGTCGCCGACGGTGATGCCGTCGGTGGCGGCGCGGGCGGCGGATACGGCCTCGGCCATCCGCGCCGTGGGAACCAGCATCCGGGCGGGCGCGCTACAGGTCTGGCCCGAGTTGCCCATCAGATCGGCGACACCCTGCCCGACATTGGTCGCGAGATCCTCGTCGTCGAGGATGATGTTGGGCCCTTTGCCGCCGAGTTCCTGGGTGACTCGTTTCACCGTGATCGCGGCGTTGCGAGCGATATCGATACCGGCCCGGGTCGAGCCGGTGAACGAGACCATATCGACCTCGGGATGCCCCGACAACGGCACACCGACGCTGGGCCCGTCGCCCTGCACCAGGTTGAACACGCCCGCCGGAACACCCGCGGCGGCCAGTACCTCGGTGAAGATCTGACCGGTGAACGGCGACCGCTCCGACGGTTTGAGCACCATGGTGCAACCGGCGGCCAGCGCGGGGAACACCTTCACCGCGATCTGGTTCATCGGCCAGTTCCAGGGCGTGATCAGCCCGCAGACGCCGATGGGTTCCTTGACGAACAGGGTGGCGCCGCGCTGTTCTTCGAACCGGTAGTTCCGCAGCACCTCGATCGCGGTCTGCAGGTGCCCGGCCGCCAGATCGACCTGGAACCCGTTGGCCAGGCCGGCCGGGGCGCCCATCTCTTCGGTGAGCGCCGCCGCCAGATCGCCGGTGCGCTTCTGGTACTCCGCGCCGATGGCATCGAAGAGGTCCAGCCGCTCGGCCACGGTACTCGCCGACCAGGCGGGGAACGCGGCGCGCGCGGCCCCGACCGCGGCGTCCACATCGGCGGCCGAACCGAGCGCGACCTGCCCACAGACCTCTTCGGTCGCCGGGTTCACCACCTCGATCGTCTGATCACCCGCCGGCTCGACCCACCGGCCGTCGATATAGAACTTCAGGTATTCGCGCATCACTGCATTCCTTCCGCGTACCAGGTGCGGAACTCGTCGTAGCTCGGCATTTCCTCGGAATTGGCTTTCGGATCGACCGCGACATGGATGACGCCGGGCTTACCGCTGGCGAACGCGCGTTTGATGGCGGGGGCGATCTCGGCGTCGGTTTCGACGTATTCGCCGTAGCAGCCGAACCCCTCGGCGACCTTGTCGAGCCGGGTGTCCTTGCTCCAATGCACCGCGGTCTCCCGGGAACCTTGGCCGAAGGTGCGTTTGTAGACGCCGACTTCCAGGCCCCACGCGTAGTCGACGGCGACCACCGAGACGAGCGGAAGATTCAGCCGGGCCGCCGTTTCCAGTTCCGCGATCTGGAACTGGAACGACGAATCGCCGGTGATCAGGAGTACGGGCCGCTTCCCGCCGTCGGCGACCGAGGCGCCCACGGCGTAGGGCAGGCCGGTGCCCAGATGGCCGAAGTTCTGGTTCCAGACCACATCGTGCGGTTTGCACTGGGTGTAGGTCCAGCCGAAGATCGTGGTGGCCCCGCCGTCGCGTACGAGGATTCCGTCGGACGGGAAATCCTTGGTGGCCTCGACCACCAGTCGGGCCGGATGCACCGGAGTCATTCCGGAGGGTGCGGATTCGGCGAGTTCGGCCAGGCGGGCGGCATCCTGTTCGATCCAGCGCGCGAGTTCCGGGGTCGGCGTGCGCGGAGTTTCCCGCAGCGCCTCGACCAGTTGCGGGACGACGGCGCGGAGATCGCCGACCAGAGGTACGTCGATGGGCCGGTTCACGCCGATCGCGGTGGGGTCCTGTTCGATCAGGATCCACTTCCGGTTCGCCTCGTTGTCCAGCCAGTGCCGGCCGCGGCCGTAGTGGACGGGCTCACCGAGCTCGGTGCCGATGGCCAGGCACAGGTCCGATTGCACGACCGCCTCGACCGCGGACGGCGAGAAGCCGTAGGGGAAGGTGCGGTCCTCGAGGCCCTCGATGTAGGAGGTGCCGCCGGAGGTCTGGACCACCGGGCAGGCCATGAGATCGGCGAGCGCCTTCACCGAGGCGCCGGCACGGGTGGTGTGCACCCCGTGTCCGACCAGCAGGACCGGCTGCTTCGCGGCGCGGATGAGTTCGGCGGCGGCGGCGACCTTATCGGGTCCCGCGGTCTGCCCGACCAGCCGGTAGCGTTCCGGCGGCAGCGCCGGGGCGACGTCGAGTTCCTCCTGGATCACATGGGAGGGGTACTCGATATAGACGGGTCCGGGGGTGCCGGTGAGGGCTTTGCGCAACCCCTCACGAATGACTTCGTCGGTCTGATCGGCGTATTCGATGCTCGCCGCGTACTTCACCGACGGCTCGAACAGGCCGGACTGCTTCACGAACTGGATCCGGCCGCGTCGCACCCGCTGCTCGGTGATCCGGGCGCGCTGGCCACCCAGGAAGATCACCGGGGAGTTCTCCACTTTCGCGCACATCATCGCACCGGCCAGGTTCGCGACACCCGGGCCGAGGGTGCCGATGCACACCGCGGCCTTCCCGGTCATCCGGGACACCGCTTCGGCCATGAACCCGGCCGATTCCTCATGGTGGGGGGACACCACGTTCCAGCCGCGTTCGTCGGCGAGGTGGAACAGGTGCACGAAGTTCGGATCCGGGATGCCGAAAAGGGTATTGATGCCTTCGGCCTCGAAGAGATCCAGAATCCGTTCGTAAACCTTGACCGTCATATTCACTGTCCTCCCATGGCCATTGCGAAGCTTCGGCCGATATGGTCGCTGTGGGCCGATGGCACCACCGGCAGCAGCCATGAATCGTTGGTATCGCGTATGTCGTCTATCTGTTCGCCGACCGCCTCGATCGTCCAATCCGGCCGGTACACACCCGGCGTCTCCGCGATATACGCGCGGGCCACCCGTCCGGCCAGCGCGACCAGCATTTCGCCGGTGACCGAACAGGTCTCGTGGGCCAGCCAGCCCACGGCCGGAGCCACCAGTTCGGGTTCCATCGGCGGATATTTCGAGGTGTCCAGCCCGTCGGCCAGCCGCGTCACCGCGGCGGGCACGATCACATTGGATTTCACCCCGTGTTCGGCGCCCTCGAGTGCCACCACATTCGACAGCCCGATCACCCCGGCCTTGGCGACGGCGTAGTTGGCGACGTTCTGGTTCCCGTACAGCCCGCCGATCGAGGAAGTCAGCACCACCCGGCCGTATCCCGCGTCGCGCATCGCGGGGAAGGCCGCGCGCACCACGTGGAAGGCGCCCCGCAGATGCACATCGAGCACGGATTCGAAATCCTCGTAGCTCATCTCGGTGAGCGGGGCATAGCGCACATTGCCGGCGTTGTGGATCAGGATGTCGATCCGGCCGTAGGTGTCCGACGCGGCGGCGACGATGGCCGCCCCGCCCGCGGCGGTGGCCACCGAGTCGGCGCTGGCGATCGCTTCCCCGCCGGCGGCGCGGATCTCCTCGGCGACGCTGCCGGCCACCCCGATATCGCTGTCACCGCCGGGGATACTGCCGCCGACATCGTTGACCACGACCTTCGCGCCGCGGGCGGCGAGCAGCAGCGCATACGCCCGCCCCAGCCCGCGACCGGCGCCGGTGATCACGGCGACCCGGTCGTCGAACCGCAATTCGGACATCGGCTTTCCTCTCATTCGCCGAGGACCAGGCCGTCGAGGCGGCCCGTGCCGCGCCACTCCCGCAGCAGGTCGTCGAGGGCGTAGAACCCGGGCCAGTAGGGCTCACCGAGGTGGGAGCGGATGTTCTGCTCGCCCTCGTTGTTGTAGTAACCCGGCGTGCACTCACGCTGGAAATTGCTGTTGTCGACCGCGGTTTCCCGGATCGTGGCGCACCACTGATCGACCGCCTCCGGCGTGGGCTCGGCCGATGTCGCACCCCGGTCGAGCGCCTCTTTGATGATGTAGGCGGCGTGCGTGCCCTGTTGATCGAACATATCGGTGGTGCTCGCGGTGATCCCGCCCTGGAGGAACCCGGTGAAGAAGATGTTCGGGAATCCGTGGCTGGTGAGACCGTGCAGGGTGCGGTAGCCGTCGGCCCAGTGCTCGTAGAGCGAGAGCCCGGCACGGCCGGTGAACGGGTGGATACCGTAGCGGCGGTCCAGATCGGTGGTGATCTCGAAGCCGCTGGCGAAGATGATGCAGTCGACCTCGTGCTCCACCCCGCCGGCGACGATCCCGTGCGCCGTGATGCGTTCGACGCCCTTGGTCGCGGAGACATCGATCAGAGTCACGTTCGAGCGGTTGTAGGTGGGCAGGTACTCGTCGTTGAAACAGGGTCGCTTGCACAGGAACCGGTAGTACGGCTTGAGCGCGGCCGCGGTCGCCGGGTCCTCGACGATCTCGTCCACCCGGTGCCGAACGCGTTCCATGGCCCGGTAGTCCTGGATCTCCCGGATCTCGACGAATTTCTCCGGGGTCACCTCCGCCCAGCTGTTCGTCTCGTCAAGGTATGCCTGCACATTCCGGCTGACCTCGGTCCAGCCGTCGCACACGAGGTCCGGCTGGCCGGGCGCGAACGCCTCGAAGGCGGCGGTGTGGAAGTTGCGGCGGCGGGCCAGTTGCCAGCCCGGTTCGAGCGTGTCGACCCATTCCGGATCGGTGGGGACGTTCCCGCGCTCGTTGATATAGGACGGGGTGCGCTGGAACACGTACAGGTGTTCGGCCGACCGGGCGATATGCGGAATCACCTGGATTCCGCTGGCGCCGGTGCCGATCACCGCGACCTTCTTGTCCTCCAGGCCGGTCAGCGCGCCGTGCATATCGCCGCCGGTGTAGGCGTAGTCCCAGCGGGCGGTGTGGAAGGTGTGCCCGGTGAAATCGCTGAGCCCCGGGATACCGGGCAGTTTCGGTTTGTTGAACGGGCCCTGCGCCATGACGACGAACCGGGCCAGGATCTCGTCGTCCCGGTTGGTGCCGATGCGCCAGCGCCGCAGCGCCTCATCCCATTCCAAGGATTTCGTCATGGTCGAGAAGATCGCCTTCTCGTACAGGCCGAAATGCTTTCCGATTCGCTGCGCGTGCTCGAAGCATTCGTCGCCGTAGGCGTACTTCTGCGTGGGGATGTACCCCGTCTCCTCGAGCAGCGGCAGATAACAGTAGGCGTCGGAGTCGCATTGGATGCCCGGATAGCGGTTCCAATACCACGCGCCGCCGAAATCGCCGGCCAGTTCGATGATCCGGAAATCCTCGACGCCGGCCTGGGTCAGCCGCGCGCCCGCGGTCAGTCCGGCCCAGCCGCCGCCGAGGACCACCACGTCGACTTCCTCGGTGAGGGGTTCGCGCGGGGTCGCCGGGGTATAGGGGTCGCCTTCGAAGAAGTCGGCGAACCCGTCCTCGCTGGCGACGTACTGCTGCTGGCCCTCCGACCGCAGCCGCTTATCGCGTTCGGCCAGATATTTGGCCCGCAGGGCGGCATGGTCGACTTCGGGAGTCTGCGTGGGTGCGCAGTTGTTCATTCGGGGGTCCTCAATGGGGGATCGGGCCGGCGACGCCGGAGTCAGCTGAGGTCACGCGGTTCGCCGGTGCCCATGTACTTCGCGAGGTTGTGGTGCAGGTTGACGACACTGCGTTCGCGATACGGATTCGGTTTCGGGCCGGAGAAGCCCAGGGTCTTCATCCCCTGCTGGACCGCCGCCATATTGTCGAAGTCCTGCGGCAGCACAGTGCGCCAGCCCGGATCGTCCTGCGGTGTGTGGACCCATTCCGTCTCCGGCGCTTCGCCTTCGGGGAACAGTTCGTAGACCGCGGCCTCGAAAATGCATTTGTCCGGGTCGTAACCGTAGGGCCGGGCGCTGTAGCAGAGCATATTGTTCACCGCCTGCCCGATCTGGAAGTTCGGGAAGATCTGCCACGCGGTACCGGCGGCGGCCACATCGGCCGGGGTGACGGTCGGCCAGACGACGCCGCGCGCCTCGTCGGTGGCGCGTGCCGAGGCCAGCCAGTGCTGCATGACCTCCGGCGCCGGGGTGCCCTCGGGGAGTTCGTCGGTGAGTCGACGGGCCGCTTCCACCATGGTCCAGGTGGTGTTGGTGTTGGCGTTCTCCCAGGTGAAGTTCTGCAGTTCGATGGTGGATTTGCGGGCGTCGGGCCCGTGGCCGAGCCGGATCTTGCCCTGGCTCTCCTCCTGGCCCTTCGGCGCGTCGTAGCCGATATTGCTGTGTTTGCCCTGCGCCCGCGCCCAGCCCAGGAACATGCCGAAGTTCATGAACTCCGGATGGGTGTAGGGCACGTGGTAGGTCTCCATGAAGGCCTCCAGCGCGACCTTCCAGTTGCAGTCGAACACCAGCCACCGCCGCCAGCGGTAGCGCATGTTCTGCAGCTGGAACGGATCGAGCAGGGAGGCGGCCGGGTCCAGGTATTCGGCCAAAGTCTCCGACGGATTCGGATCCAGGTTGATCCAGATCCAGCCGCCCCAGGTGTCGACGTGTACGTCGACCAGCCCGTCGTTGCGTTCGGTGAGGCCGCAGGGCCAGTCCTCGCGTTCGGGTACGAAGGTGTTGCGGCCCTCGAGGTCGTAGCGCCAGCCGTGGAAACCGCAGACGAACTGCTTCTTGCGTCCTTTGGCGTTCCGTTCCCCCGGCGGGGTGTCGACCAGTTTGCGGCCGCGGTGGGCGCAGACATTGTGGTAGGCGCGGATCTTGTCGTCCGCGGTGCGCACGATGATGATCGAATCGTCGAGGATCTCGTAGGTGAGGAAATCACCCGGACGTGGAATCTCCTCGACCCGGCCGACCTGTTGCCACACCTTGCGCCAGAGTTTGTCGCGTTCGTCTTTGACGTACTCGGGACTGAGGTAGGCCTCCACGCCGATCGTCATCGGCGAGGACAGCGGTTGGGTGTTCGTGGCGATATCGTCGACGGTCTCGCTCATACCTCCGCTTCGCTCCGGCACGAGCGAGGGCTCGGCTGTGTCCATTGATCGCTCGCTACGCTCGCTCATGGCGTTCTCCCACCCCGGGTCCGGGGACAGTCGGTATCGGTGCGGTTCATATCGGTGGTCAGCGGGTGATCGCGGCGCGGAATCCCTCGTCCTTCAGGAACAGTGAGGTGTTGTCCGCGCCCAGATGGGTCCATTTCAGATTCAGTCCGCCGTCGACCAGGAGCGTCTGCCCGGTGATATAGGACGACAGCTGCGAGAGCAGGAACAGCACCGCGCCGGCCTGCTCCTCGGGACGGCCGCGACGGCCCATGGCGATGGCCGTCCGGTCGCGTTCGGGGTCCTCGTCCACGTAGGTGCCCGAGGCCGGCGTCTCGGTGACGCCGGGGGCGATCGCGTTCACCCGGATATCGCTGAGGGCCAGTTCGACGGCCAGCGTCCGGGTGGCCGCGACCAGCGCTGCTTTCGCGGTGCCGTAGGCGATATGGAACGGTGCGGTGTTCATCCCGCTGATGGACGACAGCGAGACGATCGACCCCGGGCGGCCCTGCTCCTTGATCTCGGCGGCGACGGCCTGGCTCATGAAGAACATGGATTCGAGGTTCTGGTGGAACAGGGCCCGCCAGTCCTCGCGCGTCACCCGGGTGGCGGGCATCCAGGTAGCAGGTGCGGCGCCGCCCGCGATGTTCACCAGCCCGTAAAGGTCCCCCTCGGCATGCCGGGCCGCGTCCAGGACGGTGGCGACTCCGTCGTCGGTGGCGGCGTCGGCCTGAACGGGGATCACCTTCAGGCCTTCCCCGGCAAGGGGTTCCACATGCTTCGCGAGATTCTCGGCGCCCCGGCTCACCCCGAGCACCGTGGCGCCGGCCTGGGCGACCAGCCTGGTCACGGCGGTGCCGATACCTCCGCCGCCCGCCCCGGACACGATCACCACGCGTCCGTCGAGCCCGAAGAAGTCGTTCGTCATGGATATCTCACCCGTCCTTCCGGAACGCGAGCACACTGCCCTCCGCGTCGGCGGCGATGTAGAGGGTTCCGTCGGCGGCGGCGGTGATCCCCGCGAACGGCCCCTGCGGACCCGAGAACGGCGGCATGCCCAGCAGCGGTTTCGGTGTCACTCCCGGCGGGGCGCCCACCGGCAGGTTCCAGGCCAGTACCTCCCGGGCCTTGGTCTCCAGATCCACCGACACGAGGGCCTTCGCGCCCGAATCGACGATCAGCAGTTGCGAGCCGCGGACCAGGATGCCCTGCGGGATATCGAGCCCGTCGACGACGGTGTCCACCCCGGCGGGGGTGACCGAGACGATCCGGCCCGCACCGGATTCGGCGACCAGCGGCGTGCCGCCTTCGGTGAACGTCACCCCGAGCGGTTTGTTCAGACCCGACGCGAGCACATCGACACTGCCGCCGCTGTTCACTCCCAGCACCCGGCCGGTGCCGAATTCGGTGGTCACGATGACCCCGCCCGGACCGACCTCGACGCCGTAGAGCTGATCGAAGGGCGCCTGGGCGCCGGCCAGGAACTCGCACTCCCCGGCGGCCGGTCGCCAGCGGGCGATCTGTCCGCCCGCGGTGGCGACGACGAATTCGCCCGGCCCGGTGGCGGTCACGCCCCGAGCGAAACCCGGATAACCCGGGTTGAAAAGCATGCCCAGGGTTTCCAGCCCGTCGGCGCCGACCGCGTAGAAGTACGTGCCGTCGGCGACGAAGAGAGTGCCGTCGGGGCCCACCGTCAGATCCAGCGGCCAGTTCAGCCCACCCGGCAGGGTGGTGCGGGTTTCGCCACCGGCGAGGATCTCGGTGATCTCACCGGTGAAGTTGGAGACGAACAGACGGCCGTCCACCAGCGTGCAGTTGTCCAGACCCGGGTTGAGCTGGGCCAGGACGGTTTTCTCGCCGTTGCGCGGGTTGATCCGCAACACTTGGCCCGAGGCCACCTGCGTGGAGACGATGAACCCGTCTCGATCGAATTTCACGGAATCGGGCACGCCGAGATCACCGGCCACCCGTTCCGGTTCACCACCGTCGGGGTGGATACGCCAGATCTCGTTCAGGCCCATCACCGGGTAATACAGCAACCCGTCCGGCCCGACCTCCATGGCGTTGGGCTGTTCGATGTTCTCCAGCACGATGCGAGGCGCACCGCCGTCGAGCGGGAGTTCCATCAACCGCCCGCCGGGCCGGCATTCGTTGACGAACAATCGCCCCTGGTGGACCGTGATGCCGTTGGCGCTGGGCAGGTCCGCGCGCAGCAGCCGGGTGGTGCCGTCGGCATGCCGAGCACTGACCCGTCCGTCCATCACCTCGGTGGCGTAGAGGGTGCCGTCCGGATGGAAGGCGCAGTCGTCGGGGGCGATGATGTCGCCGCCCTTGGCGCTGACGGTTTCGATCGCGCCGGTATCGATATCGAGTGCGCTGATCTGGCTGCCGGTGACCTGGGCGATGTAGATCCGGCCGTCCGGCCCGGTCCGCAACCCGTTGGCGCCGAAGAGCCGGCTGGGCGCGGTGACCCGCCGCTGGCTCCAGCCCGCCGCGAGCCCGATCGACTGGCCGCCCTGAAAGCGGGCCCCTTGCTGCAACATTCCGACTGACTCCCAACCGACCCGGCCGCTAGCGCTGATCCGCCTCGATGTCGAGGACTTGTAAGGAATCTAACGCCCCATCCAGGCAAGCGCAATAAGTATTGCAATCTTTGTAAGGATAGACAGGAGCATGCGATATCCGCATGGGCACGAGGACTTTCGACGTCCGCCCGAGCCTCGCCGAGGCTGCGATCGTCAAGAAAATGAGAATATCATTCTCCATTAGGGAAAGACGCAGTTCGGCCGGATCGATCGCGGTGGCGGAGGGCCCGACAGAACATCCCCCGGGCGCGGCTCGGCCATTACACAACGGCCGCACGGACGATCGACGCACCGCACCAGCGACCCGCGCTCAGCCGAAGCGCCGGCCGACCGCGTCCACGGCGAATCGGCGCCCTCCCCATTCGGCCGCCCAGAGCGCACAGCCCGACCGCTCACCTCCGCGCTCGCCTCCGATGCAGCGAAAGCCGTCCGCCGAGACTCCGACCCGCGCGCGAGACACCTCGGCGCGCGCCCAGAGACAGGACCCTAGAGCGGCGACGAGACCGCCAGCCGATTCGGCGGAAAACGATTCAAAATGAGTATTAGTAGATGCTCAAACAGTGTTGGACATGAATCACAACAGTTTCTTACTGTGTTCTCGTTCACTACCGAGCTGTTACTCGCAGGAGGAAAGACCGATGCCCGCCTTCACCCCGACCGAACTCGCCGAACAGCTCGGTTCCGGTCTCTTGTCGTTCCCGGTCACTCATTTCACCCAGGATCTGGCATTCGACGAGCCCGCCTACCGGGAGAACATCGTTCGCTTGGGCGAGTACGAGGTGGCAGGACTGTTCGCCGCCGGCGGCACCGGGGAGTTCTTCTCCTTGACGCCGCCGGAAGTGGGCCGTGTGGTCCGGGCGGCGGTCGCCAGCGCACCCGCGGGCACCCCGATCCTCGCACCGGCCGGGTACGGCACTGCGCAGGCGGTCGAGATGGCCCGCGACGCCGAAGCGGCCGGCGCCGACGGCATACTGCTGTTTCCCCCGTACCTCACCGAAGCCTCGGCCGGCGGTCTCATGACCCATGTGCGCGCAGTCTGCGAAGCCACCTCGCTGGCCGTCGTGGTCTACAGCCGGGCCAATGCCAAGTACACGCCGGAGATGCTGGTCGGCCTCGCCGACTCCTGCCCGAACCTGATCGGGTTCAAGGACGGCGTCGGCGACCTCGAGTCGATCACCCGGATCCACTCGCGACTGGGCGACCGCCTGGTGTACATCGGCGGACTCCCGACGGCCGAGACGTTCGCGCTGCCCTACCTGGAGCTCGGCGTGACGACCTACAGCTCGGCGATCTTCAATTTCCTGCCCGAGTTCGCCCTCACTTTCTACGCCGCGGTCCGCGCGGGAGAGAAAGCGACCGTGCGCCGGCTGCTCGACGAGGTGGTGCTCCCCTATACCGCGATCCGCGACCGGGAGGCGGGGTACGCGGTCAGCGTGGTCAAGGCCGGAATGAAGATCATCGGGCAGCCGGCGGGTCCGGTGCGCCCGCCGCTGACCGATCTGGACGACGACGAACTGTCGATGTTGCGCGACATCGTCGAGAAGTCCGCCGTCCTCGCCGTCTGAGCACGGCCGACCGTTCGCCACCCCCTCCTGAGCCCGAAAGAGACGCCCGTGTCCACTCGCTCCCTCACCGGTCCGACCGGTGCCATGATCATCGGAATCGAGCCCGTCCCGGGCAGCGGCGCGATAGTGCGGTCCGCCGACCCGCGCACCGGCGAAGCTCTCGACCCCGCGTACCGCGCGGCATCCGACGCGGACATCGAACGGGCCTGCGCGGCGGCGGCCCGGGCATTCCCGGTGCTGCGGGCGACCAGCGCGCAGCGGCGCGCCGACTTCCTCGAACGCATCGCCGACCTGCTCGATGAACGCCGAGACGTCCTGGTCGAGCGCGCGCACGCCGAGACCGCGCTGCCGCGGCCGCGGCTCACCGGCGAGGTCGGTCGCACCAGCGGTCAGCTGCGTCTGTTCGCCACCGAGTTGCGGGCCGGAAGCTGGCAGGGGGCCCGGATCGATCCGGGTCGATCCGGCGACGCCCCGCGCCCCGATATCCGGCAGCGCCGGATCGCGCTCGGTCCGGTCGTGGTGTTCGGTGCGAGCAACTTTCCCCTCGCCTTCTCCACCGCGGGGGGCGATACGGCGTCGGCGCTGGCCGCGGGGTGCCCGGTCATCGTCAAGGCGCATCCGGCGCATCTGGGTACAGCGGAGCTGGTGGCCCGGGCGATCGCCGAGGCAGCCGCTGATACCGGGATGCCCGAGGGAACCTTCTCCCAGCTCGTCGGTGTCGGCACCGAGATCGGTATCTCGCTGGTCACCGATCCGCGGATACGCGCCGTCGGCTTCACCGGATCACGTCGCGGTGGTCTGGCGATCGCGGCGGCCGCGGCCGCCCGGCCCGTGCCGATCCCGGTCTACGCGGAGATGAGCAGCGTCAATCCGGTACTCCTGCTCCCCGCGGCCCTCGCCGCCCGCGGTGCCGCCCTCGGCGCCGCCTTCGCCGGGTCGCTGACGCTGGGCGCCGGACAGTTCTGCACCAATCCCGGGCTGGTGCTCGCGGTCGACGGACCAGGACTTGATACGTTCACCGAGGCGGCAGCCGATGCCGTCGCCTCGAATGCCGGAGCCGTCATGCTGACCAACGATATCGCGGACCACTACGCTGCCATGGGCGATGCACTCGCCGCCCGGGACGGCGTGGCCGAGCTTGCCCGCGGTTCCCGGCCCGACGGCGCGGCCGCCGGCGCTGCCCGGTTGCTGACGGTCGACGGCTCCCGATTCCTCGCCGATCCCGAACTGCAAGCCGAGGCCTTCGGCGCGACCTCGCTGCTCGTCCGCTGCGCGGACACCGCCGAGCTGACCGCGGCGACGACAGCCCTGCAGGGCCAGCTCACCGCGACCGTGCACGCCGACGAAGCCGACCACCCACTCGCGGCGCAACTGCTGCCGCTGCTGGAGGAGCGGGCGGGCCGCATCCTGTTCGACGGCTGGCCCACCGGGGTCGAAGTCGGGCACGCGATGGTGCACGGCGGCCCGTTCCCGGCGACCACCGACGCACGGACCACCTCCGTCGGGACGCTCGCGATCGAGCGCTTCCTTCGCCCGGTCGCCTACCAGGATGTTCCCCCGGCCCTGTTGCCGGCCGAGGTGCGCGACGACAATCCGCTCGGCGTCCGGCGCCGGCTCGACGGTCGGGACGCGATCGCTGCGAGCTGACGACGCCGGTCGTCCGTGGCCCCCACCCGATCCGGTCTCTACGCGGCCCCGGTCGCATCCGTTCCACACTGTGAGGATCCAGTGAACTCTCGATTGTGCTCGCCGTCCGTGCCGCAATACCGCGGCCCGGCTGGGCCGGCTCTTCCCGCCGCGGGACTCCGCGGGCGTCCGTACTCGTGCCAGGTTGTCGATGACTTCCGTCTCGCCGCGATCACTACGCACGGCACACCTGTTGATGGGAGCAATTGCCATGGCCATTCCTGAAGTCGGTACGGACGCGGCGCGTCCGTACTCCCCTGACGCCGCCCCCCGTGAACGCACCGTGTCCTGGCCGGGTATGCCCAGTCGCGACTCGATCGCGACCGGCGCGAAGGCCGTCGCGGGGATCGTCGGACTGTTCGCCGTCTGGCAGGTGCTCGTCAGCGTTTTCGATCCGCCGGAATTCCTGCTGGTCGGACCGCTGTCGGCCTTCGCCGAGCTGATCGAACGGCCCGAGTACTTCGCGACCAACACCTTCGTCACCTTGCAGGAGGCGCTGGCCGGTTTCGCGCTCGGCACGGTACTCGGCGCCCTGTGCGGCGCGGCGCTGCACTACTCCGCGACCGTACGCAGCTTCTTGTACCCGGCACTCGTCGCGATCGACACCATTCCCAAGGTCGCGCTCGCGCCGTTGTTCATCGTGTGGTTCGGCTTCGGTTTCGAATCGAAGGCGTTCGTCGCGATGGCGATCGCCTTCTTTCCGCTGGTGATCAACACCTATGACGGTCTGAGCTCGGTTCCCCACGAATTGCAGGAACTCGCCCGGATCAACAAGGCGTCGTCGTGGAAGAAGATGACGAAGATCGAATTGATCTACGCACTCCCCGCGATCTTCTCCGGCGCGAAGATCTCCATCTCGCTCGCGGTCGGCGGCGCGGTCGTCGGTGAATTCATCGCCGGCTCGAAAGGGCTGGGATATGTCATCCTGCTCGCCAACAGTCAGGTAGATCTCCCCTCGATGTTCGCGGCCTTCATTGTGCTGGCCGCCATCGCGCTGGCGTTGTTCTTCCTCGTCGATCTGGCCGGACGAAAGCTGGTCCCGTGGAAGAACCACGCGAAATGAGCACGGGATCAGGGATTCGGATGCGGAAATCGGCGCGTACGGCCGCGGCAGCGATCGTCGGGGCTGTTCTGCTCGCGTTGTTGCCGGCCTGTTCGAGCGGTAGCGGGCCGAACTCGATGACCCTCATGATGGACGTCGGCTACCTGCCGAAGCACGCGCCGTTCTTCGCGGCGGTCGAGCAGGGCTTCTTCCGGCAGGAAGGGCTCGATATCACCATCATGCCGGGGTCGGGGTCGACCAATACGGTCACCTCTGTCGAATCCGGGCGGGTCGATGTCGGATTCGCCGACTTCGGCACCACGATCATCGCCCAGGGCCGGGGCGCCGCGGTCAAGCAGGTCAACCTCCTGCAGGCCAGATCCGCCTACGCGGTGGTCGGTCTCGCGGACTCCGGTATCCGGGACTGGAAAGACCTCCGGGGCAAAACCCTCGCCACCGAGGGGGCGGGTGCGATGACCGCGATGTGGCCGCTCGCCCTGAACAGACTCGGCTTGCGCGCCGGCGATGTGAATCTCGTCCACGCGTCGAGCGGATCGAAGATTCCGGGACTGCTGGCGGGCCAATGGGACGCCAATCTCGCCCTGTACGTCTCCGACGAGCCCGCCATCGATGCACTCGGCCGGGAGGCCGCCGTCCTGAAATGGTCCGATCTGGGGATCGATCTCTACGGCAACGGGATCGTCGTCTCCGACGAGAAACTGAAAAACGACCCGGATCAGGTGCGGCGTTTCAACCGGGCGATGCAAAAAGGTTTCCTCTGGTCGTGTGCGAACCCGGAGAAAGCGGCGGGAGACTTCCAGAAGGAAGTCCAGGGCTACGAGACCGATACCATCGCGCTCGCGATCCGCGCACAGTGCTCCCTCAACTGGAGTGCCGACACCACCGCGGATCAATTCGGCGTCATGGACGACGCGGGCGTCCAGGAGCTGCTCGACGTGGCGAAAGAGTTTCTCGGTCTGAAAGCCGACAGCCGTCTCACGCCCGCAGACATTTACACCAATGCCTATCTCGCGCCATTACACCGCGACGAGACCATCCAAGCCCCGTAACAGTCAGCCGGAGGGCACCATGAACAACGAATACGCCATCTCGGTCAACGGCGTCGGAATGACCTATCGCTCCCGCGACGGTCACGACAACACAGTGCTCGAGGGCCTGGACTTCCAGGTGAAACCGGGTCAGTTCGTCTCGATCGTCGGACAGTCGGGCAGTGGTAAGACCACATTGCTCAAGACCATCTCCGGCCTGCAGCAGCCCACCGCGGGCGAAATCACGGTGAAGGGCCGGCCGATCAGCGACGGGCTCGAAGATATCGCGATGGTTTTCCAGAGCCCGGTGCTCCTGCCGTGGCGCAACAATATCGACAATGTGCTCCTGCCCCTGGAGTTCCGCGGCACCCGAACCGACGAGTCACGCCGCTATGCCCAGGAACTGCTGGAGATGGTGGGACTGGGCGATCGCGCGAAACGGTACTCCTACGAACTCAGTGGCGGAATGCAGCAGCGGGTCGCCATCTGCCGCGCCCTGGTCTCCCATCCTGAACTGCTGCTGATGGACGAGCCGTTCGGCGCGCTCGACGCCATGACCCGCGATTCGATGAACTTCGAGATCCAGCGCATCTGGCAGAACACCGGGTGCAGCGTCCTGTTCGTGACGCACAGCATTCCGGAGGCGGTCTGGCTCGGCGACCGGGTGGTCGTGGTGGGCGGCAAGCCAGGCCGGATCGTCGCCGATATCGCGGTCGACCTCCCGCGCCCCCGGGGCAAGGAACACCGGTTCTCCGCCACCTTCTCCGACTATGTCACGGAGATCGAATCCCATATCGGAGTCACCACCGGTATCAGCTGACCCGCCCGAACCGAAACCGTTCCGAATCTCGACACCAGAGGGAAGAAATGCTGAGTATCACCGCCGACGCCACGCAGGTCGAGCAGATGTACGGGCTGGACGCGCGCAAGAGTCTCCTCTTCTCCGCGATCCGCCTCGATTCCCACCCGCTCGTCGCGCCGCTGATCGCGCAGACCGATGAAGCGCGGTATCTGCTGGTGCGCCAGCAGGAACAAGGCAACGCGCTGTCGGCCGGGGTCCCCAAGGAGCAGATCAAGTTCTATGCGCCCTGGGTGACGATCGACCCCCGGATCATCGCCGACACTCCCGCCGCGGAGTCGCTGACCAGCCTGGTCCAGGAGCTTGCCGACGGCGCGGCGGTGCGTCTCGCGGCCGATGTCGTCTACAGCCACTACCGCGCGCTCGCCGGCTCCGTAGAGCTCGTCGTCGCCGATCAGGACCCCACCCCGGTCACCGCCTATGAGCTCGATCTCGACGAGATCCTCGCGCGGTTCGCGGCGTGGCGCAAGGCGGGTGTCGATACCGCGCGGCAGGTGATCGAGGATGTCGAGCACCTCTCGGGTCTGGCCGACGAGTTCACCGCCACCGTGGACACCAGGTTCTCGGGTCTGCGGGCGGTGGCCGCGGAGCGTTCCCTGGACGCGCTGCTTCTCGCCGCTCCACCGAACTTCACCGAAGCGACCGGGTTCGCTCAGCCGGACGGATCGGTCGCCCTGTGGCTCGCCGATTCCGGGAAGCTGATCGTCCTGGCCACCGGGGACGCGCCGGAAACCCCCGGTGTCGTCGTCGGCCGGTACCCGTCGGTGGGCGCCGCGGTCGCGGAACTTGCCACCGGACCACGGACCGGCGTCGAAGAGGAGTGGATCAGTGTCGGCCTGGCCCGCGAGCTCGAGGCCGCGGCAGCCGAACTGGTCCCGGTCACCCGCGACCTCGCGCACTGGCGCGACATCCGCGATCACGAGGACCTCGCCTTCCAGGTCGTCGCGGCTCGGGCCAGCGTCTTCGCCATCGAGGAGGCCCTGGCGTGGGCGGGGGCCGGACTCGATGCCGGTCGCACGTTCACCGAGCTGGACATCTACGCCGTGTACGTCGACAAGATCAACGAGTTCCGCACGGGCAACGAGATCCCGTTCGCTGTCGAGCCCTACTTCACCAACCTGCACTCCTCGAACCGGATGCTGTTCCCCGGGCCGCCCGTCGACTATCCGATCAACGACGAGACGACGTGCATCCAGCTCGATGCCGGCGTGCGCATCGTCATCGACGGGGTCATCGTCGCCACCTCGGATATGGCCCGCTCGCTGCCCCGCACCGCGGCGGCGAAGGAGGCCTACAGCTTCTTCTTCGATGTCGTGCGGGAGGGCATCATCGGACAGCTCGCGCCCGGCGTGATCTGCGAAGACGTGCACGAGGGAACCCTGCGTTACCTGGCGCCCCACCTCGATCGGATGGTCGAGATCGGGATGCTGGGAACGGAGGTCGATTTCGATACCGAGTACCGCAAGCGCAATGTCGGTCACCTCATGGGCAAGCAGGAGTCGTTCGCGAACGAACTCCGGCCCGGCTACAAGCATGTCCTCGATATCGGCTCGTACGGCGCCGCGGAGATCCCGTGGCGCTACGACAACGCGGCCATCGGCACCGAAGACCTGTGGTACATCGGCCGCGACCGGACCTACATCCTCAGCAAGCGATGACGATCGCCTGTGACGCCACTTTCGCTGTAGCAGAACAGGTTTCAAATATCCGGAGCCGCATGATCCGCGTCTTCCGGGCTGTTGAACGGAAATCAGTGTGACCGAAGTGAAAGAACGCCTCGCGGCGTTGTCCCTCGAACTACCCGTACTCGGTGCGCCCCAGTACGCCTACGAGGCGACCACTCGCTGGGGAGACCTGCTGTGGGTCTCCGGCCAGATCTCGCGTACGGCGACGGGTGAGATCCTGGGCGGCCGGATGGGCGAGAACGCCACCCGCGAAGACGGTGTGGCCGCGGCCGAGACCTCCGCGCTCAACCTCTTGGCGCGCATCGATGAGGCGGTCGGCCTCGACAATGTGGCGCAGGTGCTCAAGCTCGACATCTGGGTCGCGAGCGCGGCGGATTTCGTGGACCAGCCGTCGGTAGCCGAGGGGGCCTCGCGACTACTGCTCGCCGTCCTGGGCGACGCCGGGCGGCACGCGCGCACCGCGCTGCCCACCCAGGTGCTGCCCAAAGGCGCACTCGTGGAACTCGACGCCACGGTGGCCGTCCGCAGCGCGTAGCACCACCTGACAGGCCGCGGCGCGGGGGCGCCGCGGCCTGCTACGCGTTACCGTGCTCGCATGCCCGAGGACCCGCTGCCCCGATTGCGCGAGTTGTGCACGGCCCTGCCGGAGACCTCCGAGCGGCTCAGCCACGGTGAGCCCACCTGGTTCGTGCGCGGCAAGAAGACGTTCGTCACCTACTCCGATCATCATCACGACGACCGCCTGGGCTTCTGGTGCGCCGCCCCGCCGGGTGCGCAGGAAGCGCTGGTCGCCGCCGAACCGAATCGTTTCTTCCGCCCACCGTATGTCGGCCACCGCGGCTGGCTCGGCGTGTACCTGGATGTACCGGTCGACTGGGCAGAGATCGGCGAGATCGTCACCGACGCCTACCGGATGATCGCCCCCGAAACGCTGATCGCCCGGCTCGACGAGCCGTGAATCACCGCGGACACACCGCCGGATGCCGCGCAGCTCCGCAGTCGGAGCGGATCGGCACCGAGCACCCGAACCACGAGCAAGTGCGTCGACGACGACCACAATCGCGGTGTGCGATGGCCATCCCCCCAGCGTGATCATCCCGAGGCCCCAGCCCGTCGCCGGGGCACAGTGAACGGGCGTGGACCGTCCCGCTGTCCGGGGTATCGGATGCCGACGTCGGGATTCAGCGGGCGGCAGGTGGTGTGTTCCAGCCGGCCCGCGATGCGGGCGGACCGGATTCCCGGGGTGGGCACGCGTGTCTGCCTCACCGGATAGACCTGTGGCTCGTATTCTGCAGTCGACCAGGCTTTATCCAGCTTTGCGAGCGGAGGCAGGCATGGCGGGCAAGTTCGTACTGTTCACCGATTCGACCGGGATGTTCCGGTGGCGGCTCAAGGCCGGCGACGGCGAGATCATCGCCGCGAGTCAAGCCTATGACAGCAAGGACTCGGCGCAGAAGGGCATCGACTCGGTCCGATCCCATGCCCCCGGCGCCGAGGTCATCGACGACTCCGTCAGAGCCTGATCCCGAGCCCGGCCGCTCGGCCGGCTCATCCCGCGCGGCCCGAGCGGCATCAGCGTTCACCGCGGACCCGGTCCCAGCATCGGGCTCGGCGACGTCGCGCGAGCGGTCACAGGCCTTCGTCCACCGGGACCTCGGGTAGGCCCGGCACCGGCGCTGTCGCCGCGTAGAGCACATACCGGTCGTCTTCCTCATCCATTGCGGCACGGATGCGGCTTCCATCCGCCGAGACCACCGTCCACAGCCCCGGCGGCTCGGTATCGCCGTACAGCACGCAGGTATCGAAGTGGGCGGCGAATCGTTCGGCGAACTCCTGGCGACCGACCCGGTCGGCCAACCGACCCTCGACGCCGACGGCGACGCGCAGTGCGAAGTGGCCGAAAACCTTTCCGTACGTGCAGAACACGGAGAATACGACGTCTTGCGCAATGTCCGGCGTCGCGTCGGCGACCTGGTCGTCGCGGCCCACGAACAACTCTCCCGCGCCGATCCCGAAACAGTCCAGCAGGAACGTCCGCAGCTCACTTTCCGGGATAAGGCGAGCCGATAGACAGTCGTAGCCTGTGGCATCGGTATCCGTCACGACGCCACCCTACGGCGCACACCGGCTTCTATCCTGCGCGTTTCACGCGCCTGCACCGGCCTCCGGCCGGTCGGCGCACCCGAAAACGAATCACACTGATTACATGCCGTGAGTGCCGGCCGCGCTCCGGATACCTTGCGCCGTGGGAGGACTTCTCTTTCTGACGGAAAGTGTGCGACTCGATGCGTAGGAACAAGCGCAAGGCGATCATCGCGGCCGGGATCGCCGCCGTGCTGCTTCTCACCGGATGCTCCGGCGGGAACGACGCGGGCCTGCCGGTGGACGGTGGCGAGTTCGTCACCGGCCTGTACCTGGAACCGCGCGGGCTGGATCCGCACCGGCAGGTGTACTGGGAGACCTACCGGGTCTCGCGCAATATCTTCGAACCCCTCGTCGGTGAGGACCTGACCACCGATTCCGGCGTTCCCGGACTGGTTCCCGTCCTCGCCACCGAGTGGGAGCACAGCGATGACGGGCGGGTCTGGACGTTCCAGCTGCGCGACGGAGTCACCTTCCACGACGGCTCACCGTTCGACGCGGCCGCGCTGCACAAGAACGTCCGGCGGGTGTGGGACCGCTCCTACGAATTCTTCGACGAGGAGAGCGCCGGCCGGGTGAAGGTGTGGTTCGACAACCTGCGCGCCGCCCGGCCCACCGGCGACCACAGCTACACCTTCGAATTCGACAAACCCTTCCTCGGTTTCCCGCGCATCCTCGCCCAGTCGATGTACACGCTGCCGGTCGGGAATCCGGCGGTCTGGGAGAAGTACGGCAACGACGGATTCGCCCAGCATCCCGAAGGCACGGGGCCGTACCGATTCGCCTCCCGCGCGATCGGCGACCGGATCGTCCTGCAACGCAATCCGGACTACTGGGGTCCGCGTCCCCGCCTGGATACCTTGACCTTCCGCGTCATCCCCAACAATCAGACCCGCGTGGCCTCCCTGCTCAACGGCGAAGTCGACCTGATCAGCTACGTCCCGCCCGACGATGTCGAAACGCTCGAGAACGCCGGTTTCAACGTCCCCGAGGGCACCGCCGCCGAACTGGTGTATTTCTCCTTCAATCGCCACAATCCGGTATTCGAGGACGATCGGGTCCGCCGGGCGCTCATCCACGGCCTCGACCGCGAAGCGTTGGCGAAAGAGGTCTACAACGGCTTCGCGTCACCGCAGTATTCGTTCCTCCCGCCCGGCAACGAGGCCTACGATCCGGCGGCCCGCGATTTCGACTACGACCCCGATCGCGCCCGGCGACTGCTCGCCGAGGCCGGTTACGATCCGGGCGAACTCCGCTTCAATCTGGTCATCGATGTGGCCAACGAGAACCTCGGGCAGTGGCTTCAGGCCCATCTGAAGGCGATCGGGGTCGAGGTGGACGTCGTGAGCCTGGACCGGGTCAACTACTCGGCGCGGGTCTACCACCCCCAGCCCGGTGACGGTCTGAGCATCGATGAGTTCGGCGAGACGAATGCCGAATGGCTGCACAACGGGTACAACGGCCTGAAGAATCGGGGGCTCGACCCGGCGAAGTATCCCGACGTGACGGCGGCCATCGACACCGCGCTGCACACCACCGACCCGGATACGCGAATCCGGCTGTGGCAGCAGGCCGAGGAGAAACTCCGCACGAACGCGCTGGTGATCCCGGCGGTCAATCTGAACCGCTACTACGCGACCGGCCCCAATGTGGAAGGTTTCGTCTACGCGTCCACCAACTGGTACGACCTGTCCCCGGTCTGGCTGTCGGGCTCCCGATGAGGCAACTTCGTCATATCGGGTTCCGCGTCCTCAACGTGCTGCCCATCCTGTTCCTGGTATCGATCCTGGCGTTCCTGCTCGGCGTGCTGACCCCGGGCGATCCGGTGGAAGCCCAGTTCGCGTCGCGGTTCACCCCCGAACAACTCGACGAGCTGCGCACGACCTACGGTCTCGATCGACCGCTCTGGGAACAGTATTTCGTCTGGTTGAAGAACCTCGCGGCCGACGGCGGCGGGCTGTCGCTCACCCTGGGCACACCCGTGTTCGACATGCTCGTGCCGCCCTTCCTCAACACGCTGATACTCACCGTGGCGGGGGCCCTGGTCTGCGTGGTGTTCGGCACGCTGATCGGTGCGATCGCCGGTATCTTCCACGGGACCTGGATCGATCGCGCGGTGATGCTGCTGGCCCAGGTCGGCAGCAATCTGTCCGTGTACTGGTTCGGGCTCGTGCTGATCAGCGTGTTCTCATTGCAGCTGGGCTGGCTCCCGGTCGGCGGTATGCAGTCGCGCGGCGGCGGCGGATTCGCCGACCTGCTCGAACATCTGGTCCTGCCCGCGGTCTCGGCCGCGTTGATCTCCATGCTGGTGCTGGCCCGCTTCGTCCGGATCGGCGTGATCCGGGAAGCGGAGACCGACTACGTCCGCACCTTCCGCTCGCAGGGCGTCCCACTGCGGACGATCTACGGCCGCAACATCTTCCGCAATATCGCACCGAGCATCGTCAATGTCACCGGCCTGGAGATCGGCACTCTGATCACCGGCGTGTTCTTCGTCGAGATCGTCTTCAACTGGCCCGGAATCGGCACGCAGCTCGTCAATGCCGTCAACGGCAAGGACTATCCGGTGATCCAGGGCGGAATCGTGCTGGTGGCACTGTGCTATCTGCTGGTCAACCTGGTCACCGATGTGATCGTCGACGCGCTCGATCCGCGGCTGCGGGGGGCGTGATGGTTCTCGCGCTCCCCCGCGTCTCGATCACCGGATCCGCCGCCGCCCGTCGGCACAACGCGCAGTTGGTCGCGGCCGCCGTTCTCATCGGCGCCGTCGTGCTGGTCTCTCTGCTCGCACCGCTGCTCGCACCGTACGACCCGGTGGCCACCGATCCGTCCGCCAAATTCCTGCCACCGGGCAGCGCCGGGCACCTGTTCGGCACCGATGATCTGGGCCGGGATCTGCTGAGCCGGCTCCTGTGGGGTGGCCGGACCTCATTGCTGCTGGCTGTTCTCTCGGTGGCCGGCGCCACCGTCGTCGGAGCGGTCGCGGCGCTGCTCGCCGGTTTCGCGGGTCCCAAGGTGAGCGGCGTGGTCATGCGGCTGGTGGACATGCTGTTCGCCTTCCCGGTGATCCTCGTCGCCGTCGCGCTGGCCGCGCTGCTGAGCCCCGGGCCGGGCGTCGTGATCGTGGCGATCGTGTTCCATGTCGTTCCTTATGTGACGCGAGTGATGTTCACCGAGGTCAAGCAACATACGCGGCGGGAGTACGTGGAGGCCGCCACGGCGCTCGGCGCGACCCGCTGGTCGCTGATGGTGCGGGAGGTGCTGCCCAACGTCACCGGTCAGATCGTCGTCTACGGCACCGGCCTGGTGGCCAGCATGGTGGTGTTCTCCGCGAGCCTGAGCGCGGTGGGAATCGGCGTCCAACCCCCCACCCCCGACTGGGGTCAGATGATCGCCTCCGGGGCCAAAGTGGTGCTCTCCGGACATATGTACGTGGCGGTGATACCGGGCGTCACCGTCGTGCTCGTCGCGCTGGCCTTCAACTGGCTCGGCGACGGCCTGCACGACCTGACGAGTCCGCGCACCCGAGGGATCCGACGATGACCACGCTCTCCACACGGGAAATCCGCGAAGAACAGTCCGTGGCGCCGGCCGCGCCGGTCCTCGAGGTCGAGGATCTCGGCATCGCCTTCCCTGGAGACGCGGCCGGGACCGCGACCGTGTCCGGGATCTCCTTCGCCCTGAACGCCGGGGAGGTCCTCGCCCTGGTGGGGGAATCCGGCTCCGGGAAGAGCCTCACCGCCGCCGCGATCATCGGTCTGCTTCCACAGGCCGCCCGCGTCACCGGCGGATCGGTGCGATTCCGCCGCGGGACAGCGCCGTCGGTCGACCTCACCGCGCTACCGGAGCGCCGGCTCGCCGCCTACCGCGGCTCGGGTATCGGCATGGTGTTCCAGAACCCGCTGGGCGCACTGGATCCCGCGCACCGCATCGCCGCCCAGCTCGACGAGGTCCTCGCCCGGCACCGCCCGGACACCTCGCGGGCCGCGCGCCGCGAGCTGGCGGCGGAATGGCTCGCCAAGGTCGGATTCGACGTCCCGGAGCGGGTACTGGCCGCGTACCCGCACGAACTCAGTGGTGGAATGCGGCAGCGGGTCGCGCTGGCGCTGGCCGCGCTGGCCGAACCCGTCGTGCTGATCGCCGACGAACCCACCACCGCGCTCGATACCGTGGTGCAACGGCAGATCCTCGATCTGCTGCGCGATGTCACCCGCGCCACGGGGTCCGCGCTGCTGCTGATCACCCACGACTTCGACGTGGTCGCCCATATGGCCGACACCGTCGTCGTGCTCCAGCGGGGCCGGATCGTGGAACAGGGGGCGCGTGACACCGTGCTCACCACACCGGATCATCCCTACACCCGCCGTTTGCTCGACGCGGTACCGCGGCTGGGCAAGCGGGCGGCCCTCCCCCACTGGCAGGGGGCACGGCGGTTGTCGGCGGCCGATCCGGAGCGGGGCGAACTCGTGCCGACCACACCGGACGACACTCACGAACCGTTGCTACGACTGGAGTCGGCCGGCAAGCGGTTCACCGTCGGCGGTTTCGGCACCGGACTCGCCAAGCGCGAACTGCCGGCGGTGGACGATATCTCGCTCACGGTACGGCGGGGCGAGATCTACGGGCTGATCGGGCCGTCCGGATCCGGTAAGTCCACGCTCGGACGCGTGATGGGCGGGCTGCTACCCGCCACCGCCGGTTCGGTCGTATTCGACGGCAACCGGCTCGTCGGCGCCCGGCCCGCGGCGTTGCGCGCGCTGCGGTCGCGCCTGCAATACGTGTTCCAGGACCCCGTCGGCTCGCTCAATCCCGGCATCCGCGTCGGTGAACAGATCGCCCGCCCACTGCGGCGGTTCGGCCGGGCGCACGACCGGAAGGCGGTGGCCGACGCGGTCGCGCGGGCTCTCGAACTGGTCGGGTTGCCCACCGCGTTCGCCGACCGTTATCCGCACGCCCTCTCCGGCGGCCAGGCCCAGCGGGTCGGCATGGCGCGCGCGCTCGCGCTCGAGCCCGAACTGCTCATTCTCGACGAACCGACTTCGTCGCTGGACGTCTCCACCCAGGCCGAGATCATCGACCTACTACTCGAACTACGGGAGCGACTGAATCTCACCTGTGTGTTCATCGGTCACGATCTCGGTCTCGTGGAATGGGTCAGCGACCGCATCGGCGTGATGTCCGGCGGGCGGCTGGTCGACGAATTCGCGACCGAACACCTCTACGACACCGCGCGTTCCCCCGCGACCCGGGCCCTGCTCGAGGCCGATCTCGGCATCAGGAAAGCACAACTTCCATGACAAACCCCGATTCCGGCGCCGGCGCTCCCACCGTCGCTTCGGCCACCATCGCTTCGGCCACCATCGCTTCGGCCACCATCGCTTCGGCACTGACCACCGCGGAGGCCGCCGCGATCATCGGCGACCCGGCGCTGCTTTCGGCGTGGGCGCGGTATCGCGCCGCGTTCGTCGTGATCGGGATCGATCGGCTCGCCGGCGCCGGTGCGGAACTCACTCCGGCCGCCGGCGATCTCGATCCCAGTGTGCTGGCCACCGCGCTGGCGGCGCACGGCGGCCCCGCGGTCGTCATCGCCGCGAGTGCCCATATCGATCTTCCGTACAACCTCGCCCGCCGCGCACTGTCCCTGGACCACCTCACTCGGGGCCGGTCCGGTGTGCTGCTCGGCAGCCGTGATCCGCGGGGACGCACCACGAACGCGTGGAGCGGAGCGGGTCTCGGCGGGGAAGCCGACCTCGGTCCGGAGACCGCGGCCGACACCGCGCGGGCCCTCGTCGGACTGTGGCAGAGCTGGCCACTCGACAGCATTGTCGGGGACAAGGAATCCGGCATCCTGGTGCACTCCGACCGAATCCGGCGGGTCGACCATCAGGGGGTCACGAAAACGGCAGGACCGCTGAGCATTCCGACCTCGGACCAGGGCACGCCGGTACTGGGCTGGTACGGCGCCGGCGCGAACGGCGGAGCAGGCGACCCCGATTTCGGCGATTTCACCGTCCTGGGCGGGTTGCCGACCAGCGAGATCGTCAGCGCCACGATCGATCAGCCGCCGGGCCGCGCACGCGTCCTGGCCGAGGCGTCGGCCGGCGATCTCGAAGCTGCCGCCGGACTTCTCGCGGCCGGCGCCCACGGACTCCTGTTGCGCACCACGGGCGGCGGCGTCCCCGCCGATACCGCCGCGCACCTGCTGGGCGTCGACCTGCTGTCGCGCTTTCCCGATGCGGCGGATCCCGGCGGCGCAACCCTGCGGGACGCGCTCGGACTGCCACCCCCCACTGATCTGTTGACCACCGCCGCGCCGGCGTTCAGCGCGCCCTCCACGCGGGTCTATCGCTGACCGCGCGCCCACTTACCGAAGGGATCACCCCATGGCAGCCCCCACATCGGCCGATCTGAGGTCGCTGCTGGCACACCCGGACGCCGACTACGACACTCTCGCCGCGAAATACGGGCCGCTCTTCGACCGGATCGCCGCGGGCAACGCCGCTCGGGAACGGGCGCGCGAGTTCCCGTTCGACCAGGTCCGGCTGCTGGTGGACGCGGGGTTCTCGCGGTTGCGGATCCCCCGGACGCTGGGTGGTGACGGCGCGACCCTGCAGCAGGTCTTCCTGTTGCTCGCCGACCTCGGTGCGGCCGATCCCAATGTCGCCCATATCTTCCGCAACCATCTCGCGTTCGTCGAGGACCGGCTCAACTCCCCGGATCATCCCGCCACCGAGATCTGGTTGGACCGTTTCCGGCGCGGCGAGTTCGTCGGGGGCGGCTGGACCGAGGCCAACAACGCGAAATTCGGCGATATCGGCACCCGGATCAGCACGGCCGGCGGAATCACCCGGCTGACCGGCGAAAAGTATTACGCGACCGGCAGTCTCTACGCCGACTGGCTCGATGTGATCGGACGCGACGAGAACGATCGGCTGATCACCGCGCTCGTCGCGCGCGAACAGCCGGGCGTCACACTGACCGACGATTGGGAGGGTTTCGGGCAGCAGACCACCGCCAGCGGATCCGCGCGGTACCGCGACGCGGTGGTCGACGAACACGGCATCTTCCCGGCGGAAGAGCGCTTCGCCTACCAGGGGCTCTTCTATCAGACGGCCCTGCTGTCCGTTCTGGTCGGCATCGCCCGGGCGACATTCCGGGACGGCGCCGCGGCACTGCACCGACGGCCCCGCAATTATCCGCTGGGCACGAACGAGGTTCCGGCGCAGGACGCTCTGCTCCAGCAACGCATCGGGTTGCTCGCCACCCGGGTGTTCCAGGCCGAGGCCGCCCTGGAGAAACAGTCCGCGACGCTGGATGTGGTGGCACACGCCCATATCCGGGGTGACGAACAGGCCGAAGAGAAAGCGCTCGTCGCGGCGACGGTGCGCACCCATGAGGCGCAATCGGTCGTCATCGAGGCCGCGCTCGAGATCACCACCACGGTGTTCGACGCCCTCGGCGCCTCGGCGACCGCCGTGTCCGCGGGTCTCGACCGGCACTGGCGCAATGCCCGCACGCTCGCCTCGCACAATCCCCGGGTGTTCAAGGAGCGGGTGCTCGGCGACTACTACGTCAACGGCACCCCGCCGCCGGGCGGTTCGAACTCCTTCCTGCGCCCGCAGGGCCAGGGGGCGTGAGAGTCGTGCCCGAACCGCGCCCCGGTCATGTCCTGCTCGGTGTGAATGTGCTGGTCTACGGCTATATCCCGGCGGCCTGGCGAACCCCGCTGTTCGGCGCCCGGGATTTCCTCACCGCGCACTACTGGGAGCAGGTCGGCCGACTCGCCGAACGTGCCCACCTCGACGCGGTCTTCCTCGCCGACGCGCTGGGCCTGGGCGATCCCGCCTATGACGCCAATCCCATCCGGCTCGATCCGTTCGTCGTCTGGGCTCATATCGCCCGGGCCACCGAACACGTCGGTCTCATCGCCACCGCCTCCACGACCTTCAACGATCCGGTGGACCTCGCCGCCCGGATCCTGACCCTGGACCACGTATCGAACGGCCGCGCGGGCTGGAATCTGGTGACGACCCGCGACGACCGCTCGGCGGCGAACTTCGGGCTCGAACGCGTGGTGCCGCGCGGTCAGCGCTACGAGCGGGGCGCCGAGTTCGCCGAATTGGCGCGCGCGCTGTGGTCGGCGGCCGGAACCGGAACGCGAGTCACCCATCACGGCAAGCATTTCCATTACGACGACGAATTCCGCGCCCCGGCCTCGCCGCAGGGCCTGCCCGTGCTGTTCCAGGCCGGAGGCTCGCCGGGCGGCCGGGATATCGCGTCGCGGTACGCCGACGGCGTCTTCACCGCCGAGATCACGCTCGAGACAGCCCGAGAGCACTACCGGACGGTGAAGGACGGCGCGGTGCGCGCCGGACGCGATCCCAGCGATGTCGCCATCATGCCCGGCCTGTTGCTGACCCTCGGTTCCACCGAGGAAGAGGCGCGGCGGCGCGTGGACGACCTGTACGAGTCGAGCCCGAGTGTGTACGCGGCCGCCTGGTTGTCGCATGCGATCGGCGTCGACGTCAGCACGCTGGAACTGGACGAACCGTTCCCGGCCGCGGTACTGCGCGGCCCCGCCGACCCGGATATCTTCACCGGCAGTATCGGTTTCCGCGAATCCATCCTCGAGCAGATCCGCCAGACTCGGCCCACCGTCCGGGAATACCTGCGCCAGACGCGCTACTCCGGCTCCGGGCACGGCGGTTTCGTCGGGACTCCGGAACAGCTGGCCGACCGGATCGAGCAGTGGTACCGCGAGTACGCCTGCGATGGATTCAATCTGCAGCCCGATGTCCTGCTGGACAGCCTGGAGGTGATCGCCGACGAGGTGATACCGCTGCTGCGCGCCCGGGGGCTGTACCGCGAGGAGTACGAGTCGACCACGCTCCGGGGCAATTTCGCCGCGGCCCACCCGACCAGCGCGCCGGCGATCACCGCGATACGACCGTGAGTCGCGGGCGCGGGCGCCCAGCGGTGTAGCGTCGCGGGCGGAAACGCGCCGAATGCCGATTGCGAGCTCGTGAGGGTGCCATGCCGCGGGAACTGACCGACCTGCCGTTCGCGAACCTGCTGGAACCGGCCGGTGCGGTGGACGTCGAGGGAGAGTACGACTGCGTCCGATTCGACGACGTGGATCTGACCGACCCGGACGCTCGCCACACCGTGTTCGACCAATGCGCCTTCCAGTCGGTGCGGTGGGACGGCGGCTCGTTACGCGGCGCGCGGTTCAGCGAGGTCTGGCTGCACGGGGTCCGGATCACCGGTACCGAGATGTCCGACGCGGCCTGGCTGGACGCCGAGATCGTCGAGGGCGCCTGGTCGGGCGTCGAGGCGAGCCGAGCGGAGTTGCGCCGGGTGGTGTTCCACAACTGCAAACTCGATTCGGTCAACTTCCGGGGCGCGGTCCTGACCAAGGTCCGGTTCGTGGATTGTGTGCTCCGGCACGTCGATCTCGGAGGCGCGAAACTGAACGAGGTCGACTTTCCCGGCTCGGAGATCTCGGCGCTCGTGGTCCGGGACGCACGATTGACGAAGGTGGACTTCCGGGGCGCGGAGGCGCTGCGGGTCGCCGACGGGGTCGGCGCGCTGCGTGGCGCGATCGTCACCCCGGATCAATTGCTCGATCTCGCACCGGCCTTCGCCGCGTCGGTCGGTTTGCTCGTCGAACCCGAGTAGACCCGGGGCTCGTTACCCCGGTGTGCGGGTGACGGCGCGCGCCACCGTCGCGGCGACTTCCTCATCGCACGGACACGTCGAGATGGATGCCGACCCGCTGTCGGCGGTCACCGAGCACGACATCGCATCCGGCCGGGTACTCGCCTGCCTTGCCCGGCCGGCCACCGAACGCGTAGTCCTGCGGTTCGCGAACCGGTCACCGTCCACGGACGGGTGACACCACTGGATCGTCAGCCCGAAAGTTTCTCGTACTGCGTATCGAGCGCCCAGTCGAGCGTGGTCCGCCAGCGATCGTCCTGGTCGAAATAGGCGAGAAAGGCATTCAGCACGGTATCCCGGTCCGTGTCGGGTGTCACGTAGTGCCGGCCGGCGTCGCCGTCCCGGAATTCGAGAGCGAACTCCGCGGCGCCCGGGGAATAGGAATCCCGGTTGTCCGGGAGGTACACGGTCTGGATGTACACCTGGTTCGTACTGCCGAGAATGGCGATCGAGTATCTCCCCGTACCCAGCGATCGGATCAGGTCGGCAACCTGATCCCGGGACGCAGTCGCTGACACGAGGGCGAAATCGGACCTGAGAAACATAGGCTACTGATCTACCACGATCCGGCGGCGTCCGCGAATACAGCACCGAATCATCGCGCGCTCACTGCGACATGGTCCCGAGCACCGCGGCCGCCGCGTCGGCCACGGCCGGGTCGGCGCCCGCGGCCATCGGATAGCCCGTGGTCGAACGGCTGAAGATCACCAGCGCGATCGACGTTCCGGTGGGGCTCCACACCACGCCCGCGTCGTTGGCCGTGCCGTAGGCGCCGCTACCGGTCTTGTCCGCCGCCACCCACCCGACCGGCAGACCCCGGCGCATCCGTTCCCGCGAGGTGACGCTCGACCGCATCCAACTCGTCAGCATGCGCCGATAGTCGACGGCCAGCGCATTTCCGAGGATCAACTTCTGATAGCCGCCGGCGAACGCCGCCGCGGTGGTGGTGTCGCGTGGATCGGCGGGCAACGCCTCGTCGAGTTCGGGTTCCCAGCGGTCCAGCCGGGTCTGCGCGTCGCCGATCGATCGCGCGAATTCCGTGACGGCACCGGGGCCGCCGAGCCGGCGCAACAGCAGGTTGCCCGCCGTATTGTCGCTGCGCACCAGAGCCGCCCGGCTCAGCTCGTAGTAGCTCATGACCTCGCCGACGTTATCGCTGGTGACCGGCGAATTCACCACGATGTCCTGCCGGGTTATCGGCACCTTGTCGTTCAGGTCCAGCTCGCCGCGTTCGGCGAGCCGCAGGACGGCGGCGACCGCGTACACCGTGAAGGTCGAGCACATCGCGTATCGCTCACCGGCGTTCCATTCGAATGTCCGCCCGCCCCGCGTATCGACGGCGGCGATCCCGAACAGCACGTTGTACTTCGCCTCGAGCGCCATCAGCGTGTTGCTCAGGTCCGTGGTGTCCGGTGTGGTGCCCGCGACGGGACCGGCCGGCGCCCCGGTGTCCGCGCCCCCGCAGCCGGCGGCGGACAACGCGGCCGCTACCAGAACGATCGCCAGTGCACGCCGGCGCGACGGGACGCGATACGCGGATCGGTTCGGTTTCACCCCCGCAGCAGACACCGCCCCGCCACCGGCCGCCAATATCCGACACTCCCGCATATCATTCATATTCGATATAACTGCAGTTGAGCGTGTGTTTAGCTGCTCGGATCGGCCCATAATTCCGCTGTTCGGCGGGGGTGTCGCACGCGGCTGGTTCAATATCGCTATGGACCTGATCCGCCATCTCGGCTACTTCGTCGCCATCGCCGACGAAGGCCATTTCGGGCGGGCCGCCACCATCCTGGATATGACCCAGCCGCCGCTGTCCCAGGGCCTGCGGCGACTGGAGGACCGGCTCGGCGTCGAACTGCTCCACCGCACCCGGCAGGGCGCGGTGCTCACGGCGGCCGGCCGGCAGCTGCTGCCCCGGGCCCGGCTACTGGTCGACGACGCGGAGCGACTGCTGGCCGAAGCGCAGCGGATCGCCCGCACCCGCGGCACGGTGCACTGGGGCGCCACCTCCGCCCTCCCCGACCGGATCGTCACCGCGTGTGTCACCGTCCTGCGTACCGGAAACACCTCCGGCGAGGCCGTATCCACCGATATGGGCACGACGGTGGATCTGGTGGCGGCGGTCCGGTCCGGGCTGTGCGATCTGGCGGTCATCGAGCATCCGGCGCTGGTGGACGGCGTGGAGGCCCGGCCGGTGGTGAAACTGCCCCGCTGGGTCGTCGTCCCGGCCGATCATCGCAGCGCCGCCACCGAACGCCCCGTGTTCCCGATGCTGACCGACCTCACCTACGCCGCGTACCCGCGCGCCGCGAATCCCCCGGCCTCCGATACGGTCCGGGATCTGTTGCGCGAACGCGGCCTCGACGCGCCGACGGTCACCGTCCACGACGACCGCGCGGTGCTGGCCGCGGTCGCCGCCGGGACCAGCTTCGGGCTGACCACCACCCCGCCGTCCGATATCCCGGGCGTCGCCTGGTTGCGCATGGCTCCGCAAGCAGTGGCGTTGCGCTGCCGGGTGATCCACCGAGCCGGCGCCGAGGACCAGGCGAACGCCCTGGACGGGGTTCTCTACCGGGAACGCCTGCAATGACCGCCGCCGACCGGATTCGCGCGGTATTCGCCGACGCCGGCTGCACCGGCCGGCTGCACGCCCGGCGCTGCGACGACAGCACCGAGCAGGTGTCGATCGGCGGGACCGAGCGGGTGGTCACGGCATCGGTGTACAAGCTGCCGCTGCTCCTCGCGTACTGCCGGGCCGTGGACGACGGCCGCCTCGACCCGCTCGCCCGGCTCACTCTCACTCCGGCCGACTGCACGCCCGGGCCGACCGGGATCTCGGCGCTGCACGACCCGGTCACCATGAGCCGCCGTGATCTCGCGACCTCGATGATGACGGTCTCCGATAACGCGACCGCGGATCTGCTGCTGGGCGAGATCGGGCTCGCCGCAGTGCACGAACTTCTGGCATCGTTGGGGCTCGAGCAAACCCGGCTGGTCGGCGGCACCGCCGATATCCAGCGCAGCCTGGTGCAGGACACCGACACTCACGATACGGCCGAGGCGTTCGCCGCGCTGGCCGACAACGACGAGGCGTGGACCGTCTCCGCCTACGATCCCGCGTATACGAGTGCGACGACACCGGAGGAGATGACGCGGCTGCTGTCCGCACTCTGGTGCGGCCTGGTGGTGTCGGGTGAGCAGACGGATTTCGCTCGCGCGGTCATGCGCCGCCAGGTGTGGCCGCACCGGATCGCCGCCGGGTTCCCGCACCGCGGCGTGCGGGTGGCCGGGAAGACCGGCACCATCGGCATCATCCGCAACGAGGTCGCCGTCGTCGAGTTTCCGGACGAGTATCCGGTCGCGGTAGCGGTTTTCACCCGGGCCGCCCGCGCCGACCCCACCTTGCCCGCCGTGGACGCCGCGATCGCCGAAGCCGCCCGGATAGCGGTCACCGAACTGCGCCGGGCGCTGCCCGCCGAGTGAGGCATGCCGCCGCCCGGCGGGGCGACGTCGCGGGCGGCGCGGACAAACGGGCTCGTCGTCACCCGGTCACGCCCGGGTCACCAGCAGGTCCACTCGATAGTCCGCCGCGGGAACCCTGCCGCCCGCCGGCGGCGACGGGTGGACGGCCACCAGTTCGATCCGGTAGCCGCCGACGGTCGCGCCCGTGGCGAATCTCCGGTTGCTATGGAGTTCCTGGCGGGAGCGCTGCGCCCCGACGGTCACCTCGGCCACTATCGTCGCGTCGCCCGCCCACATGCATGCCGTGCCCTCCGGGCACCGGCTGTCCTCCGGCACTTCGGCGAACAAGACGGTCATCCGGTCCTGGTCGAGATCCGCGGAGGCACCGGCGGCCAGCGTGAATTCGGCGCCGAGCTCCACCGGCGCGTCCGGAGAATCGGCGACCGCGCTACAACTCGGCGACACCATGAGCAGTGTCGCCACGACCGCGCACCGCAGCAGACTCGAGGCATTCATGGAGGCCGATCCTGGCACAAGGCAGCGCGCAATTCGAGCGTCTCGCACGAAATCCCGGCACGGGATCAGATCTGTTATCCGACGGGCGAGGGACCGGTTTCGCTACCCGCTTCGGGAGCCCGGAATCGGGGACCGATGAACTCGAGCCCGAAACGAGCGCCCAATGCATTGAGCGCGTCCGGATCACCGAACACCGCTTCACCGCTGTAGTCCTCGTCCGGCGGATCCACCGCACAGAAGACTCCGACCGGGTGGGCGGTCATTCCGGGCAGATAGGTGGCGAAGGTCAGGGCGGCCTCCAGCGCCTCCTCCGCGTCGCCGGGGCAGACCGACCACACGTGGGTGTCACCGTTCCAGTCGAATCGGAGGTCCCATTCGTCCTCGTCGCCCTCGACCAGCCGCACCTCGGTGATCGTCACCGCACCCCGGGCACAGGCGGCGATGGCCTCCAGCTCGTCGCGATACCAGGCCGAGCGCTCTTCGTCGTCGGCGTCCTCGATTCCGCGAAACGTCTTGTAGTCCAGGGTGTATCGAATCCCCAGCTCACCGAGCAGACCACAGACGGCACGCGGGACGGTACGACCGAAGTAGCTCAGGGGCTGGTCGAGTTCATAGGGAGCCAGCGACTCCGCCGCCACCGCCGAATCGACGAGGCCGAGTTCGACGATCAGATCCACCACTTCACGGGTGCCGTATTCGGAACTCACCGATCCCCCTCGAGGCGGCAGCGTCGGGCGGCCGACACCGAGTATCCGTATCGGGCGGGACTTTTCCCACCGGGCCCGTACCCATTCCTGGGGAGGCACGCCTCGCCCGGTGCTCGCGTTCCGCCAGCGGATCGGGCCGCCGATCAGCCTTATTCGAGCCGACGTACCCGGGAAGGATCCCGCACCGCGGCGCACCCGGCGGGCTCCGTCGGGAACAGATCGGCCCGATCCGTGCACCCCGTCCGGAGATCGCGCACATCGACGGCGCGAGCAGCATGCTCTCACCCAGCGGGAGTGAAACAAGTTGTGCCGCATCATTTTCAGACCACCGTGTGTAGGCTCCCGTCGGGTGACCGGCGCTGAGCCGGTCGTCATCCAGCCGGGCGACAGAAGAGTGATGCATGACCAGGTACGCGCATTTTGTAGGTAGCCTCCCCCCAGAACTGATGACAGGAGGCGACCGGGCCGTCCTGGATTGGTTCGCCACACACACCGCGGGCCATCCCGTCACCGCGTTGCCGTGCGATCTCGACCCCGACTGGATCGTCGCCTACCTCCGGGAGCTCGGCAGCCGTACCGACGCCCTCGAAGTGCTGCGCCCCGGCGCTTTCGCCGGCTACGCCGACTTTCCCACCTACGGGGTGCGGGCCGGCCGGAGGCTCGAGGCGAGCGATATCTCGATGGATCGGATCGACCGGATCAGCGAGGTGGTGACGGCCTTCGAATCGTTGCGGCGGGACCGGCCGGAATTGGCGGAGGCGAAGCTCCAGCTCAGTCAGCCCCATCCCCTGGATCTCGCGATGTTCGTCTTCGCGGGCGGTGCGGTGGCCGGGGGACTTCCGGTCGGCCTCGCGGTCCGACGGTCGAATCTGGTGCTCGCGGCATTGCGACAGCTGCCGGCGTTCACGGAGGCCGCGCTGGAGGAGATGCGCGAAGTGCGCCGCCGGCACGGCGACCTGATCGTATGGCAGGTGGAATCACCGATTTCACTGCTGAGCATGGTCAAGGCCCAGCAACTCGGGGCGTTGTGGGCGCTGGCGCCGGTGGTCGCCGGACAACTGGCCGGGTTCCTGGAGAAGGTGCACGAAGTCGACCGCGATCACGGCATCGACACCGAGACGATCGTGCATTTGTGCTACGGCGATTATCAGCACAAGAGCCTGCTCAGCCCGCGGAATCTGGCGCCGGCCGTCGCTCTGCTGGACCAGACCGGCCGCCGCCTCGTACAGCGCGGCGTGCCCGTACCTCTGGTCCATATCCCGTGCGCGTACGGCGCCCATCCCGCACCGGTCGACCCGGAGTTCTACGCGCCGTTGCGCAAGCTCGGACCCGAATGGCGAGTGATCGCGGGCGTGGCCTCCACCGGAGAACCTGCGGCGAGCGCGGCGGCGCTCACCCTTTTCGAAAAGGCCAGCGGCGCCGCCGCCTACGGTGTGGCCGCCGCGTGCGGCTTCGGCCGGAACAGCGCCACGGAGGCCGAGCAGGGCGCCGAGACCATTCTGTCTCTCGCCCGGGCGCAGGACGACAGCCGGAGCTGACTCTCCTGCACGGTATTCGGCGCGGGCACTACGCCGTTCGGCCGGCCGTCGACCTGAAGGTGTGTCCGCCCGGCCGGCCACCACACCCGAGCGCCAGCGAATTGCCGAGAACGACGCCGCCGGGTCCGGTCGGGCCCGGCCACACGTCTTCCACAGTGCCGAGTGATGCGGCGGCGCGGCGTACCGACTGGTTCGGTCCCGCGCCCGCCGTTCGACTGCTGATCTGAAACACCTTCTACCAGGCCGTTGTTCCGCCTCCGCCGGGCAGGCATGCAATCGACGGTCGAGTGCGCGCACATCAGGACGCGCCTCATCGTCCGTGCACGTGCATAGTGCACTTGCAGGCGCAATCGTGCGTTCGTTGCTACACTTTTCCCGGCGCCACTCTGTTCGAAACCACCAGCGGCATCGCGATTTCGGGTCCATGGGCCCGGTCGGCCCGACCGCCGGTGGCGGACCTCATGGTCCGTTCAGCTATTCCAGGAGTCAGCTATGGCGCACGATCCTCATGTTCTGGTTATCGGTGGAGGTCCGGCCGGATCCACCACCGCGGCCCTTCTCGCCCGCGCGGGGATCCGCGTAACTCTCCTGGAGAAGGAATCGTTCCCGCGCTACCACATCGGCGAATCCCTGTTGGCGTCGGTTCTTTCGACCCTGCGGCTGTCCGGCGCATACGACAAGGTCGCCGCGCACGGGTTCCAGGTGAAACGGGGCGCGTACTTCCTATGGAAGGACGACCCGTGGCTGTTGAACTGGGCGGCACTCGTCGACGCCGAGGCGTGGTCGTGGCAGGTCGACCGCGCCGAGTTCGACAAGATCTTGCTGGACAACGCCGCGGAGCAGGGAACCGAGGTGATCGAGCAGGCCACCGTGAAACGCGTCGTCTTCAACGACGAGGGCCGCCCGAACGCGGTGGAGTGGACGCTGGCCGGTGACAGCGCCGTACGCACGACAGAGTGCGATTTCCTGGTCGACGCCTCCGGGCGCGCCGGGATTCTCGCCAAGCACTTCAATATGCGCCGGGTCCACGACGGTTTCCGCAATATCGGCATCTGGTCGTACTGGACCGGCGCACATCTGCATCCGGACAGCCCCGAGGGCGCGATCAATGTCGTGTCCACGCCCGAGGGCGGCTGGTTCTGGCACATCCCGCTGGCCGGCGGGAAGTTCAGTGTCGGTTATGTGGTGTCCACCAAGGTCGCCGCCGAACGTGTTCGCGCCCACGGATCCCGGGAGGCGTACTACCACGCCATCATCGGTGAGACCCCGGAACTGCAGGAGTTGCTCGTCGGCGCGGAACAGATCGCGGATGTGCGTGCCGAACAGGACTACTCGTATGTCGCCGACCGCCTGTGCGGCCCGGGCTACGCCCTGGTCGGCGACTCCGCGCTGTTCCTCGACCCGCTGCTGTCCACCGGCGTGCACCTGTCCACCTTCGGTGGCCTCACCGCGGCCGCGTCCATCGCGACCTATCTGCGGGGAGAGATGGACGAGAGCCAGGCCCTGGCGTTCCACGAATACGTGTACCGCCGGGCGTACGAGCGGTTCCTGAGCCTGGTCTCGCGCATGTACAAGGACTACGTCGGCTCGCAGGAGTATTTCCAGCACGCGGCCACCCTCACCGAGGAACACGAAGCCGACAGTCCCGCACAGTCGTTCACCAGGATCATGGCCGGGTTGACCGACGTGGAGGAATCGTCGGGCGCCCAGACGCGGACCGCTACCGTGACGATCTTCGACGAGGCCGACGGGTACCGCGCCGATTTCGCGGACAACGCGAACACCGAGTACATGGGCTCGATCGATATGGCTCCGGTCTGGGACCTCTGGCGCGACCCGCTGGGCGCCGATACGACGATGGGCGATCTGCGTATCACCACCACACCCCTGGGTCTGACCTCCGACCTCCGCACCGAAGCCGAGAAGGCCGCGGTGGTCCGCCCGGTCCGACCTCCGATCACCGCGGAAGGCGCGGCCGCGGGCTGAACGACGGATCCGGAGAGTTTCATGTGCGGTAACGCGCGGGGGTCGCGGTGACAGCGGCGCCCCCGCTGCCCGAGCCGTCCGGGTTGCCCCCGGACGGCTCGGGGTTCCGGAATCCCGTGACCCGGTCCTTGCTGGCGCATATCGGCTACACGACGCCGGCACTGGAAGCGCTGGTCCACACCGATCTCGACATCCGGGTACTCCAGCAGCACGATACGCAGGCCTCTCGGCTGACCCCGACAGTCGCCGGAGTGCTGAAGGTGTCCGGGCACGATCGCGTCCTGGTCCGCAGATCGGCGCTGGTGCACGAGGAGCTGACCGTGTCGGTCAACCTCGTGGTCGCCACGCGCGGCCGTGCCGCCGACTACGGGGTCGATGACCAGCGGACGCCGATCGGGCGCAGCCTGATGGCACGAGGGGCCCGCCAGCAGCGACGAGTTCTCCGGGCGGATCTGGCGCGCTGGCCGGACGGCAGGATGTGCGCGGCCCGCGCGTACATCATGACGCTCGATCATCGGCCGCTGTGTTACATACGGGAATCGTTCAACCCCGATATCGTCTCGCCGGACCATTGCGAACCCACTCGATTCCGGACCTGGGACGACGAGCCGGTCCCCTCCGGCGGGCCCGTCCCCTGGTCCTGAGCGCCGGCGAGGCCAGGGCCGGGCGCCTCCCCCGCCGACGGCGGCGCGAGGCCGCGGCGACGCGGGCCGCGGCACGGCATGCGGAGGTAGCTGGTCGGGATTGTCGTCCCGTCAGTTACCACCCAGGAATTGCGATCTTCATAACGCGGACTATAGTTCTGGTCCGAGCTGAGGAGAGGCAAGAATGAAACAGGATGTCGCTGTTGCGATTTCATGGTCCAGACCGATCACTGTGGTGAATATGGTCCGGGGTGAATCGTACGGACTTTCGCCATCCGTCGGACTATCGACACCTGCGTGAACACCCGGTACGACCATCCCCGCCGATATCGGCCGGGATCCTCTTCCGCCCGTGTTGATCATGCAATTCGAAGCTGTACCCATAATCGCGATTCCAGCCCTGTTCACACCTCTGGAGCCACATCTTGACCATGCAGTCGTCCCCGACCTACCCGGGCCCCGCACCCCAAGATGAATTCCGGTACCCGCTCTACTCCCCGGAGTTCGCCGCCAACCCCCACAGCTGGTACGAGCATATGCGGGCCACGGGCCAGTCCCTGGTACCCGTCGAACTCGCACCCGGCGTACCGGCCATGCTGGTGATCAGACACAAGACCGCGGTGAGAATTCTCAACGACCCCCAGCATTTCCCCTCGGACCCGAGGGAATGGCAGGGAACCGTTCCCCAGGACTCGCCCGTCCTGGCGATGATGGGATATCTTCCCGCCGCTCGATACAGCATCGGCCTCGAGCACGCGCGCTATCGCGGCGCCTCCGCTTTCAGTATCGACGGCGTCAACGTCAACGGCCTCATGCCGATGATCGAGAACATCGCCGTCACGCTGATCAACACCTTCTGCGAGCGCGGCCGAGCCGACCTGATGGGCGACTACGCATTCAAACTCGTGCTGGAAGTGCTCAACCGCATCTGCGGATGCCCCGAGGACATCGGGAAAAAGGTCGCCGACGGCATGACGAAGCGCTTCGACCAGGACCGCGCCCTGGCGAAAGAGGGCATGCTGGAACTCAAACAGGCGCTGATGGAGCTGATCCAGCTCAAGCGGGACAAGCCGGGCGACGACGCGACGACCCGCTTGGTGCAGCACTCCTCCGGACTCGACGACACCGAGGTCTGGGCCCAGCTGATGTCGTTCTACGGGGCCGGTTTCGAGCTGCAACGCAATCTCATCGTCAACACCCTGCTGATGATGCTGACCGACCCGCGGTACAAGGACAACTCGGGCCGGAACCTGGCCACGATGACCGCCATCGACGAGGTGCTCTTCAACGACCCGCCGATGGCGAACTTCTGCACCACCTACCCACGCCAGCCGACTTCGCTCGGCGATGACGGATGGGTGCCCGCGCACCAGCCGGTCGTCATCAGTCTCGCCGCCTGCAACAACGACCCCGAGATCCGCGACGCGATACACGAGGGACCGGGTGGAGCCCACAGCGGCAACCGGTCGCATCTGGCGTGGAGCATCGGGCCGCATGCCTGCCCGGCGAAGCCGCTGGCCTATCACGTCACGCAGTACGCGATCGACGAGGTGCTCAACGCGCTGCCCGACATGGAAGTGATGCAGCCCCCGGACAAGCTGCTCTGGCGACCGGGGCCGTTCACCCGGGGACTGGTGACGCTGCCGGTCGGCTTCGCCCCGGTGCCGCCGATGATCGTGCCCGCGTAGTCACTGAAACCGCTGCGCCGGCCCGTGTTTCGGGTCGGCGCGGCCGCATGCGCTCGGTTCGGAGCGCGCACCTGTCCTGGTTCGCCGCCCCGTCGGGAGTCTCCTAGCGACCACCGCGATGAGCGGGCGGGCAGCCTTGTACACGACTCCGACCGGATGCCGCGGACGGCCCCTCAGGGGTTGCTCGACATGCGCTCGCCGACACCGAGCCTGTGTCATGATGATCTTGAATCTATTGTTTGCAGTGCGAGCTCGAAAGGGGGCAGGGGATCGGCCCCGCCAGGGCGACCGCACCCCGACCGCCATATGTTGAACTCCATCGTCGGTACTCATCTACGCCTCTTCCTCCCCAACGGCTGGGTTTTCGAACCTTGGTTCACCGGACCCGATTTCATCGAATACCAACTGGTCGGCGGCCCGCACACCGGACGTCACGCCATCCAGTACCCCACCTTCCGCCAGCTGGCGCCCGGGGTGGAGTTCCTCGGCTGGTACGAAGAGACCGGCACCGTGGTGACCCTGACCTGGTTCCTGGAGAGCCAGACCGTGAAACGCTTCGCCGCAGTGCCGAAGTGGCTGCACGACGGCGATATGGCCGTGAGCGCGGGCAAGAACTGGGATCTGGATTTCCTCGGCAAGATGCAGGAATTCGCGGCCGCCGGGCCCGATATGCCGCGCCATATCTACTCCGACCGTGGCTACTTCGAGGTCCTCGAACCCGAGAAGGTCGCGGAGCACAAGAGCAAAGGATTCGGCACCGAGCGGGCGGAGGCGAAGAAGGTGGCCGCGCAGTACCGCGGCATCTGAGCCGGCGGCGGCCACGCTTGCGCCGTTAGGCCCCGCGCCGATCTCCAACAGCTGCCGATGCACCCTGCGGGCGCATCGGCAGCTGTTTCGGACCGGACGGTTGCCACGAGATCGCCACCTGCGGTCGAGCGGCGGCGATGTTCAGGCGTTGCGCCACATCCTATCCCCGTCGGCTCGCGCACAGGCGACCTCGAGCTGGGGCGACCGGTCTGTTCGACAGCGGAAGAGGAGTCACCGTGCGGATCCAGGTGACCCAGGTTCCGGGGGCGCCGGGGGTCTGCCCAGCGGCCTCGTCCGAACGCTCGCCGAGCAGACCCCGAATGCGAAAGAGGCTACGGTTACCGGTGACTCGTCGCGGCACAGGACTTTCCGACGTTGCGCCGGTGCCGAAGAGTCGTAGGTTAGGGCAGGTGCCTTAACAAGCGCCTGATGATCGGAGCCCGGGTTGTCAAGTCATCAAATGATCTTTCTGCTACTGGATCTCGTCCTCATCATCGTGCTCGCGCGCCTGCTGGGCGGGCTGGCCCGACGACTCGGCCAGCCCGCTGTGATAGGTGAGATCGCGGCCGGAATTCTGGCCGGCCCGACCATTCTCGGCGCCGGGCTGTCCTCGGCGATCTTCCCGGCCGAGGTGAACCCGCAACTGACCGCGCTGGCCAATATCGGCGTCGTGATCTTCATGTTCCTGGCCGGGCTCGAGATCGACCAGGCCCAGTTGGGCGGAAGCGGCCGGTCGATCGTGGCGGTGGCGCTGTCCGCGTTCACCACGCCGTTCGTGCTCGGCTGCGCCATCGCGCTGGGGCCACTCGCGCGCCACCACGACGGCAACGAGCTCGGGTTCACTCTCTTCATCGGGTGCGCGCTGGCGGTCACCGCTTTTCCGGTGCTGGCGCGAATTCTGCAGGACCGCGGCCTGTTCACCGCTCGCCTGGGCCAGCTCAGCCTGGCCAGCGCCGCGCTTGCCGATGTCCTGGCCTGGTGTGCGCTGGCCCTGGTGTTCACGCTCGCCCGGCCGGAGTTCGACGATCACTGGCGGCTGCTGCTGCTGGTCCCGCTGGTGGCGGCGCTCTGGTGGGTGGTGCGTCCCGCGCTGGCTCGCGCCACCGCCCGCAAGCACAGTGAGATCGAGATGATCCTGGCCGGGATCTCCGGGGCCATGCTCACCGCGGCGGTGACCGAATGGATGGGTTTGCACCTGATCTTCGGCGCCTTCCTCTTCGGCGTGGTATTCCCCCGCTCGGAGCGTCCGGTGGTCGAACCCGGCGCACAACTGATCAGCAGTCTGTTCCTGCCCGCGTTCTTCGTGGTCGCGGGACTTCGGGTCGATCTGAGCGGTCTGGACCGGGCCGCGATCGTCGAGGCGTTGGTGATCGTCGCCGCCGCCGTCGCCGGAAAAATGGGCGGAACCTACCTGGCCGCGCGATTGTGCCGGCTCGACCGGCGCACCGCCGGCGCGCTGGCGGCACTGATGAACACGCGCGGCCTGACCGAACTCGTCATCCTCAACGTCGGGCTCAGCATCGGCGTCATCGACACCCAGCTGTACTCGGTCCTGGTGCTCATGGCCCTGATCACCACGGCGATGACCGGCCCGCTGCTCACCGGGTTCGGTGTGCGGCGGCCCGCATCACCGGAGGCCGAAGTCATGGGCCCGCACGCCGCCACACAGATGTGAGGACATCGGCGCATCGGGATTCGGACGGGTGTCATCGTGACGCTTCGGCCGACACTCGGTGCACCGGCGCCCAGGACTTCGTGCCGACCGGGCGCCCCACCCCGGTGCGGGGGTGGCGCGCCCGGATCGTCCCGGCTACTTGAGCAGCGAGCCGCAGTCCACGGGCAACGTCACGCCGGTGAGATAGCGGGCCTCGTCCGAGGACAGGTACAGCACGGCGTTGCTGATATCGATCGGATCCACCCACGGCACCGGCAGAGTGTGGAACATCTGACAGATCGGCGCCATGTCCTCGGCGGTCGGGTTCTCCAGATCGGGGCGGAACATGGCGAAAGTCTTCTCGTTCATGATCATCGCGGTGCTCACGTGCGTGGGGTGCACCGAGTTGACCCGGATCGAATGCTGGCCGAGCTCCACCGCGAAGGCACGCATCAGGCCGACCACACCGTGTTTCGCGGAGACGTAGTGCCCGGTTTGCGGGTAGGCCTTCAGGCCGCCCACCGAGCTCGTGAGCACGATGGATCCTCCGCGTCCGCCTTCGAGGATGTGCGGGACACCGGCTTTCACCGATTTCCATACGCCGCTGAGGTTGACGTCGATCATGTCCTGCCAGACCTGCTCGTCGGTCTCGGCGAGGGTGTCGCCGCCGCTGGCGATACCGGCGTTCGCGACGATGATGTCGAGCCGCCCGAGCTTGCCGACCGACTCGGCGAGAGAAGCCTTCAACGCGTCGGAGTCACGGACGTCGACTTCGGCGGTGATGATCTTGCGGCCGGTGGCCTTGACGAGTTCCTCGGTTTCGGCGAGATCGTCGGGTGTCGCCAACGGGATCTCGACCGTATCGATCGGCTTGCAGATATCGATGGCGATGATGTCGGCGCCCTCTTCGGCCAACCGCACCGCGTGGCTGCGGCCCTGGCCGCGCGCCGCGCCGGTGATGAAGGCGACCTTGCCTTCTACCCGTCCGGTCATGATTACCTCTTCTCTTCGTGCCTGCGTCGGAATCCTGCTGAATGCTGTGGCAGTGCGGGTTTCAGCGTTTGGGGGTGTAGGTGATGTTCAGCTCGGTCAGACCGCGCAGGATGAAGGTCGGCTCGAAGTCGAACACCGGATTGTCCGCGGACCCGTGCTTCTCCGGATCGATGCGGATATCGAGCATCCGGTCGAGGATCCGTTCCAGTGAGACGCGGCCCTCGACGCGCGCCAGCGGGCTGCCGGGGCAGGTGTGCACACCGCGGCCGAAGGCCATGTGCTCGCGGAAGTTCGGACGGTCGAGGTCGAATTCGTGCGGGTTCTCGAATCGCCGAGGGTCGCGGTTGGCGGCGCCGGGGCAGACCATCACCAGCTCACCGGCCGCGATCGGCACGTCCCCGATCTCCACGGGCTTCTTGGCGAGCCGGAAACCGCTCTTCACCGGCGCCTGCATGCGCAGGGTCTCCTCGATGAACACGGGGATGCGGCTGCGGTCGGCCCGCAGCGCGTCCTGCAGGTCCGGCCGGACGACCAGGAACTGCATGGCGCTACCGAGCAGTTTGGCGGTGGTCTCCTGGCCGGCGCCGAACAGGAAGGTCGCGGTACGCACGACATCGATGACCTCGGGGGTCGACCCGTCCGGGTACTTGGCCTGCGCCAGCGAGGTCAGCACATCGTCGCGGGGGTTGCTCCGACGGTCGGAGATGAGGCTGCCGAACAAGTTGTCCAGCCATTCCAGCGGATTGGTGGGCACGATCTCCTGATCGATCGATCCCACGGTCGGGCCGCCGGCCAGGTTGATGCGCAGTTCCTCGTGATATTCCTCGGGTACGCCGAGCAGGTCGGCGATCACCAGCAGGGTGAACACTTTGGCGTAGGCGCCGAGGAATTCACATTTGCCGTTGTCGATGAACTCGTCGAGCTGTTTGTCGGCCAGTTTCCACATGAACTCCTCGTTCTCCTTCAGCCGTGAAGGAACGAGGAGCTTGTTGAGCAGCGACCGAGCGGCCGTGTGATCGGGTGGGTCCATGGTGACCATGTGCTCGAACATCGGCAGCTGCTCGCGGTGTTCGGCGATCTGGGCGGTGATGTCGTCGCCCTCGGGGGTGAACGGCAGCGGCGGGAACGGGCCGCCGACGGCGATGCACGAGGAGAAGGTGTCCGAATCGCGCAGCACATCGATGGCTTCCTCGTAGCCGGTGACCGCGAAGACGCCGTAGTTGGGTTCCCGGGTCACCGGGCATTTGGCGCGCAGATGGTCGTAGTAGGGATGCGGGTCGGGCACCAACGCCGGGTCGGTGAAGTAGTCGACCGTATCGAAATCGGTCACGGGAACCTCCTGATATCAACAGAATTGCGTTGCCAACCGTGGATCACCGGTTGATACGGCGTGTGCACACCGCGGCCTGCTCGGACTGTCGCCGGCGGCGGCCGCCGCCCCGGACGCGCGTTGTCGCTCGGTATCGCTCACAGCAGCCTCCTCGCCCCGGAACGCATCTCGTACCGCGCCGCCGCCGTACCTCGGAGCCGACCCGGTACGACCATTGCTGAGCGCGCGCTCAGATGTGATGCTGAGCACATGCTTAGCATGGTCGGAGGGACGGCGTCAACAGTCGCTGCTCGCGGGATACGATCCCCGGTGATCCCATGACCGGGGTGGCCACCCGGAAATCCCAGAGGAGGGCGAGACATGTCACCACCCCGCCGGCTCGGCGCACCCGATGCCAAGAACCGCGGCGTCCTGATGGATTCCGCCGAACAGCTGATGATGGAACAGGGCTGGGCCGCGGTGACCTCCCGGCGGATCGCCGAACACGCCGGCCTCAAACCGCAATTGGTGCACTACTACTTCCGGTCGATGGACGATCTGTTCCTCGAACTGTTCCGCCGCCGCGCCGACCAGGGCCTGGAAACACTGGCGCAGGTACTGAAGTCGGACCGGCCGCTGCACGCGCTGTGGGCGTTCAGCACCGATACCACCGCGGCCCGGTTCACCATGGAGTTCGTCGGCCTGGCCAATCACCGGCCCGCGATCCGGGCCGAGGTGGTCCGCTACTCCGAACAGTTCCGGGAGGCGCAGACCGAAGCGCTGGGCCTGCTGCTCAGCGGCTACGGCGTCGATACGAGCCGGTTCCCGGCCGATGTGCTGTCGGTCCTGATGACCAGCGCGGCCCGGATGGTCGTCCTGGAACAAGCGCTCGGCATGACCGCTGGGCACGCCGAGACCTTCGCGTTCGCCGAACGCGAGATCGGCTTCCTCGAGGACGGCGTGTAGACCGGTCATCGCGGCCTCATTTCCCGCGGTTCATCACGCGATCGGCCGCCGCCCAGTGCGCGTCGGCCACCCAGAGTTCGGCGAAGGCCGCCACGGCTTCATGCCGACTCGCACCGTCGACGACGCGTTTGATCGCGCCCGCCGACGGCGTGGCCAGCGCCCGCGCCAGGGTCCGCCACGAGTCGGCGAACTCGGCACGCGGCACCACGCGATCCACCAGACCCAGGCGTTCGGCGTCGGGGGCGGTCAGGATCTCCCCCGACCCCGCCAGCAGCAACGCCCGGCTGCGACCGACCAGCCGCGCCAGCCGCTCGGCGCCGCCCCAGGCCGGCATGATCGCCAGCGCCACCTGATTGAACCCGATCTTGACATCGTCCGCGGCGATCCGGATATCGGCGGCCACCGCGACCTCGGCGCCGCCACCGAGCGCGTGGCCGTTCAACGCGGCGACGACCGGACCGGGGAACCCGGCCAGTCTGTCGCAGACGCCCCGCATCTTCTCCGCCATGGCGGCCGCCTGATCGACGGTGCGCAGCGCGGCCAGTTCTTTGAGGTCCCCACCCGAGACGAACGCCCGATCCCCGGCACCGGTGATCACGAGCGCCCGGGCGCCCGCGGCCTCCTCGATCGCCTGGTCCAGCTCGTCCATCGTGTCCAGGGCGATGGCGTTGCGAGCATGCGGCCGGTTGATGGTCACGACGGCCAGACCGTCCGCCAGTTCGAGCTCGATCACGACTTGTTCTCCTCGACGGAAATATGATTCTCTTACATAGAGAACCATATACTTTCCGCTGGTTTCCGGCGGCCGGATCGGGAGTTCGTCATGCGCAAAGTTCCCCCCGAACTGGCCCTTCGCTATCGCGAAGCGGGCTGGTGGGCCGACGAGACGCTCGGCGAACTCCTCGCCCGCAGCCTCGCCGCGGCCCCCGCCGCGACCTTCGCGGTGCACTCCCGGTTGCGTCCCTATTCCGGCACCTTCGCCGAGGTCGAGCAGATCGCGCGGCGCCTGGCCGCCGGGCTGCGCCGACGCGGCGTCGGGCCCGGCGATATCGTCGCGTTCCAGTTGCCGAACTGGATGGAGGCGGCGGCGACCTACTGGGCGTCCGCCCTGCTGGGGACCACGGTGGTGCCGATCGCGCATTTCTACGGACGCAAAGAGCTCGGCTACATCCTCGATTCCGTCGCACCGAAGGTGTTCGTCACCTGTGAACGGTTCGGCCACAACGAATTCGACCCGCGCCTGTGCGCGAATGTCCCGGTGGTGGGGGTGGTCGGCCAGGACTTCGACGAACTGCTCGACCCGGAGCCGATGACCGGCGTGCTGACCACCGATCCGGACGGCCCCGCGTGCATCGCCTTCACCTCGGGCACCACTCGCGCACCAAAGGGCGTCGTACACAGCCACAACACCCTCGGGTACGAAGTCCGGCAGCTGGCCGGCATGTATCCGCCGGACCGGGGCGATCAGCTCACCTCCGCGCCGGTCGGGCATTTCATCGGCATGCTCAACGCCCTGCTGATCCCGGTCCTCGACGGAGCGCCGATCCATCTGCTCGACCTGTGGGATCCAGGATGGGTGCTCGAGCTGATGGAGACCGAGAACATCTGCGTCGGCGGCGGCGTCAGCTATTTCATGACGAGCCTGCTCGATCATCCCGGCTACAAACCGGCACACCTCGCACAGCTGCGTTACGCCGGACTCGGCGGTGCGGCGGTGCCGGCGGCGGTCAGCACCCGGCTCGAGGACCTCGGGATCACCGTGTTCCGCTCCTACGGCAGCACCGAGCATCCCTCGATCACCGGGTCGACGGCGACGGCGCCGGCCGCGAAACGGATGTTCACCGACGGCGACGCGCTGCCCGGCGTGGAGTTCCGGCTGGACGAGGACGGCGAGATAATCAGCCGCGGACCGGATCTGTGCCTGGGCTACACCGACCCCGATCTCACCGCCCGCACCTTCGACGCCGACGGCTGGTATCACACCGGCGATATCGGCGTGCTCGACGCCGACGGATATCTGACGATCACCGATCGCAAATCCGACATCATCATCCGCGGCGGCGAGAACGTGAGCGCGCTCGAGGTGGAGGAGGTACTGCTCACCCTGCCGGGGGTGGCCGAAGGCGTGGCGGTGGCCGTACCCGACGCGCGCCTGGGCGAGCGCACCGCCGCCGTGGTGCGCTGCCTGCCCGCACATCCGGAACCCGATATCGATTCGCTGCGCCGGCATTTCGAGCAGGCCGGACTGGCCAAACAGAAGTGGCCCGAGGAACTGCACATCGTCACGGATTTCCCGCGAACCCCCAGCGGAAAGATCCAGAAGTTCGCCATCCGACGCGATCTGGCCGCGGCGCGTACCGAGGCCGTTGCGACCGACCTGAAATGAGAATACGATTCTCATAAATAGCCAAGGAGGATTCCATGAGTGAAGTCGAGCTGCCGTACCAGCTCTTCGATGCGGACAACCATCTCTACGAGACCAAAGAAGCCCTCACCCGGCACCTGCCCAAGGAGTACGAGGGGGCCATCCAGTACATCGAGATCAACGGCCGCACCAAGATCGCGGTGCTCGGCCAGATCAGCGAGTACATCCCCAACCCCACCTTCGACGTCGTGGCCCGTCCCGGCGCGATGGAGCAGTACTTCAAGCACGGCAACCCCGAGGGCAAGAGCCGCCGCGAGATCTTCGGCAAATCGATGAAGGCGATCGACGCCTTCCGCAATCCGGAAGCACGGCTGAAGGTCATGGACGATCTCCAGTTGCAGCGCGCGCTCATGTTCCCGACCCTGGCCAGCCTGGTCGAGGAACGGATGCGCCACCACCCCGATCTGATCCACGCGGTGATCCACTCGCTGAACCAGTGGATGCTCGAGGACTGGGGCCAGGACGGCGGTTTCGTGCACTCCGACCGGATCTTCACCGTCCCGGTGATCACCCTGCCGATCGTCGAGAAAGCCATCGACGAGCTGAACTGGGCCGTTGTCGAGCACGGCGCCAAGGCGATCCTGATACGCCCGGCCCCGGTACCCGGCCTGCGCGGTATGCGGTCGTTCGCACTGCCCGAGTTCGATCCGTTCTGGAAGCGGGTCGTCGAGCTCGACGTGCTGGTCACCATGCACTCCTCGGACAGCGGCTACTCGCGTTTCGACGCCGAGTGGGAGGGCAGCGCCCTGGAGATGCTGCCGTTCAAGACCAACACCTTCGCAATGACCAACCAGTGGCGCCCGGTGACCGACGCGGTCGCGTCGTGGGTGTGCCACGGTGCGCTGAACCGCTTCCCGGACCTGAAGATCTCCGTGATCGAGAACGGTTCCGCCTGGCTCGAGCCGCTGCTGCAACAGCTGACCGACGTCTTCAAGAAGGCGCCGGAGGGCTTCGGCTTCCGCGACCCGGTCGTAGCCATCAAGCAGAGCCTCTACGTCAGCCCGTTCTGGGAAGAGGATCTGCAGCGACTGTCGGACGTGATGGGCGTCGATCACGTGCTGTTCGGTTCCGACTGGCCGCATCCGGAAGGCCTGGCCGAGCCGGCGCGCTATATCCACGAGATCAAGGACATGCCGCCGGAGAACCAGGCCAAGATCATGGGCGGCAACCTCGCACGCCTGCTCGGGGTATGAGCGGATCAGGCCCGGAGGCGGGAGCGGAGCGTAACCACGCAGGGCCCCGCTCATACCCCGATGGACACAGTATGAGCGGATCAGGCCCGGAGACGGGAGCGGAGCGTAACCACGCAGGGCCCCGCTCATACCCGATCGACACAGCATGAGCGGATCAGGCCCGGAGGCGGGAGTGCGATACCTTCGCCTTCGCTGCGGCCACCGCTATCCCGGCGTGGACGGATCGCCGGGCTCGTTCCGGCCCATGGAGACTGCATGACCTTCCGGACCATCCCGCAGGTGGCTCTGTCCGCCGCCGACCGCTTCGGCGAAGCCGAAGCGGTCGTGGACGGGGACCTGCGCGTGAGCTATACCGAGCTCGGGGACCGGATCCGCCGAGCCGCGGGCTCGTTCGCGGAGGCCGGGATCGGCAAAGGTGATCGAGCGGCCGTCTGGGCGCCGAACTCCGCGGAGTGGATCATCGCCGCGCTCGGCCTGTTGACCGCGGGCGGCACGCTGGTCCCGGTCAACACCCGGTTCAAGGCGGAGGAGGCGGCCGATGTCATCCGCCGCAGCGGCGCCAAGGCGCTGCTGGTGCAGAAGGGGTTCCTGGGCGGCGAGTATCCGGCGCCGCCCGGGGTGCCGGTCTACGACCTGAAGTCCGATTTCCTGTCCAGCGGCGCACCTTTCGAACGTGAGGTCGAGGGCACCGATATCGCCGACATCATCTACACCTCGGGCACCACCGGCCGCCCCAAGGGCGTGATGATGAACCATCTGCAGACCTTGCGGCTCTACGCGGAATGGTGCGATCTGGCCGATCTCCGGGAAGGCGACAGGTATCTGCTCGTCAACCCGTTCTTCCACACCTTCGGATTGAAGGCGGGGATCGTCTCGTCGCTGATCCGCGGCGCGACGATGCTGCCGGTGCCGGTCTTCGATGTCGAGAAGGTCCTCGAGCTGGTGGAGGCCGAGCGGGTCACCATGCTGCCGGGACCGCCGACGCTGTACCACTCCCTGTTGGAATATCGTGGGGCGCGCGATATCTCGTCACTGCGCGCGGCGGTCACCGGTGCGGCCGATATCCCGGTCGACCTGATCCGGCGGATCCGCGAGGAACTGCCCTTCCAGTCGATCATGACCGGCTATGGGCTCACCGAAGCCGGCACGGCCACCGCCTCGCGTCCCGGGGATACGTTCGAGCAGATCGCGACGACCGCCGGCCGCGCCTGCGATGGAATCGAGCTGCGTATCGCCGCGGACAGCGAAGTCCTCATCCGCGGTTACAGCGTGATGCAGGGCTACCTCGACGATCCGGAGGGCACCGCCGCCGCGGTCGATGCCGAAGGCTGGCTGCACACCGGCGATCTGGGCAGCCTGGACGACGGCGGACGGCTCCAGGTGATCGGACGGAAGAAAGATATGTACATCGTCGGCGGATTCAACGCCTATCCCGCCGAGATCGAAGGGTTCCTGCTGGAGCATCCGGCGGTCGCCCAGGCGGCGGTGATCGGCGTACCCGACGAACGGCTCGGCCAGGTCGGCAAGGCGTTCGTGGTCGCGCGCGGCGAGGTCGGCGAGGCCGAGCTCATCTCGTGGAGCAAGGAGCGGATGGCCGGGTACAAGGTGCCACGGTCGGTGGTGTTCCTGGACCGGCTGCCGCTCAACGCCACCGGGAAAGTGATGAAGGATCAGCTGCGCTGATCGCGCGACCGGTGCGGCTCGGTACCGAGCGGGCCTGCGCATCGCCGCAGCAGCAGAGACGCGGCGAGGCGACGAGGGCGGCCCGTTCGGCGAAGATCCGCAACAGTTCAGCGCCCGAGCCCACACGGTCACCCGATATTTCGAACGCCGGAGTCGGCCCGCGCCGGGCGGCGGCGACTACGCACTCGCCCCCGACCCCGGGCTCCGCGCCTTCCGGCGCGATCCGGACTCGGATCATCTCGACCCGAGGACCCCGCCGGGTGTATCGTCGAACACAATCGAGAGTCTAATTCTCATTTTATGAGATCTTCGATCTCCGTCCGGGTGCGCCCGGCGTCGAGCACGAACAGCGAGGAGTCCGGTGAATATCGACGACATGATTCTGGTGAGCATCGACGACCATGTGGTCGAACCACGCAATATGTTCGACAATCACGTGCCGAAGAAATACGCCGAGTACGTGCCCAAGGTCGTCCTCGACGACACGGGTATCGATCGCTGGATATACCGGGACCGGCCGACCGGTGTCACCGGCCTCAACGCGGTCGTCTCCTGGCCCCCCGAGGAATGGGGATACGACCCCGCCGGCTACGCGGAAATGCGGCCCGCCGTCTACGACATCCACGACCGGGTACGCGATATGGACGCCAACGGCGTCTTCGCCTCCATGTGCTTCCCCACCTTCACCGGCTTCAGTGCCGGGCATCTGAGCCGCGGCGGTATGGACGAGATCACCGTCGCGATGATCTCCGCCTACAACGACTGGCATATCGAGGAGTGGGCGGGCGCCTACCCGGGCCGGTTCATCCCGCTGGCGATCCTGCCGATGTGGGACCCGAAACTCGCGGTCGCCGAGATCGAGCGCGTCGCCGCCAAGGGCTGCCATTCGGTGACCATGCCGGAGCTACCGCATATCGACGGCCTGCCCAGCTACCACGATATCGACTACTGGGGCCCGGTGTTCCAGGCGCTCTGCGATAACGACACCGTCATGAACCTGCACATCGGGCAGGGCTTCGGTGTCCTCAAGCTGGCGCCGAACGCACCGATCGACAACCTCATGGTGCTCGCCCCCAGCATCTCCCTGATCGCAACCCAGGACCTGCTCTGGGGGCCGGCGTTCCGCAGCTACCCCAAGCTGAAGGTGGCTCTGTCCGAGGGCGGCGTCGGCTGGATCCCGTTCTTCCTGGACCGCTCGGACCGGCACTACACCAACCAGCGCTGGCTGCGCCGCGACTTCGGCGGCAAGATGCCCAGCGAAGTGTTCCGGGAGCACGTCATGGCCTGCTACGTCACAGACCCGACGTCGCTGAAGCTGCGGCACGACATCGGTATCGACAACATCGCCTGGGAATGCGACTACCCGCATTCGGATTCACTGTGGCCGGGCGCCCCCGAGTTCGTACTGAACGAACTCGAGGCCGCGGGTGCCGACGACTCCGATATCGACAAGATCACCTGGCAGAACGCCTGTCGGCACCTGAACTGGGAACCGTTCGCCCATATCCCCCGGGAAGAGGCGACGGTCGGCGCGCTGCGCGCCAGGGGCGCCGATGTCGACCTGTCCACCACTACTCGCCAGCAGTACGCCGACCGATACGCGGCCAAGCACGCGAGCTGATCCGCGGAGTGCGGCGGGCGTTCCCTCATGAGCCCTGCCGCGACTGCCGGTACACCGCCTCCTGGATTCCTCGAATCCAGGAGGCGGTCGACAGTGTGGGCACCGGCGGCCGCTCGGTTTCGGAACGGCACGGTGACGACGAGACGAGGTCGACGCCCCGGAACTTCTACGCGCGCATCGCGTTCCCGCGGTCGCCGCGCCGGGCAACGCGGGTGAGTCCTACACCGGCGGCCGCGACCCGCTTGCCCCGGCACGACGGACGGTAGAGCCTCGAATCGGTGAGCACACTGAGACCATCCGATCTGGCCCGCGAACACGGCCTGTCGGCGCAGGCCGTCCGAAACTACGAGCAGAACGGATTCATCCCGGCGGCCGAACGTACGGCCGGCGGTTACCGGGTCTACACCCCGGTGCACGCGGCAGCACTGCGCGCCTTCCGCGCCCTGGTCGCGGCCTACGGCCACGCGCTCGCCGGCCGGATCATGACCGAGCTCCACCGGGGCGACCTCGACCGCGCCCTGGAAATCATCGACCGCGGCCATTGTCAACTGCTCCGCGACCGCGAAACGCTGGACGCGGTCCGCAAGGCGATCGACCACCTCACCCCCGCAGCAGATATCGTCGCGGACCGCTCCCCCGGACGCACAATTCGCACCGTCGGCGAACTCGCGCGCCACCTCCGTGTCACCCCCGCCACCCTGCGCGCCTGGGAAGCCGCGGGCATCCTCGCCCCCGCCCGCGACCCGGCCACCGGGTATCGCGTTTACCACACACCCGATGTACGCGACGCCGAACTGACCCACCTCCTGAGGCGCGGGGGCTACGACCTGCCACGCATCGCCGCCGTGGTCGAACAGATCCGGACGGCCGGCGGCGCCGGCGCGGTGACCGCCGCCCTCGACGAATGGCGTCGAAAACTCACCGCGCGGGGAGTCGCCATGCTCGAGGCGGCCGGTCGGCTCGGACATTACCTGCGTGATCACCCCGACGGCCCGCTCCGGACCAGTGATGACGAGTAGGGGCAGAATTCGAGCCGCTGCCCTGGGAGATCGCCGAACAGACCGAGCCCTGGGTAGACCGGGTCGTCCGGGTGCGGCGCGGCCGGAATATCGGTCGACAGCATGTTCGGCCATGCGGTTGCATCGACGCATGATGCGATTCCGGTTCGAGTTGGCGCCGGTCGAAGAGGTCGGCCCGTGGGGTCCCGATCGAAGGCTGCACTGGTTCGGGCTCACCGAAGGCCGGTACTGCCTCGAGGTGGGCGGAACCGAGTTGATGCGATACGCCGAACAGACCATTGCCGCGCGCCCCCTCGAAGGCCGTCGGACGAAGGCACCGTGGGTGGACTACTACGTCGTGCGGCTATGGGAGGACATGCTGGATGCGCTGCCGCACATCCTCGAACCCGTACCCGACGATCTGGTGGACTTCGTGGCCGCCGGAGCCGCGGAATGGGCCGACACAGACGATCCCGAGATCCTGAACGACACCTCGATCGACGCGGCCTGCGACGCCTGCGCGCAGCGGTGCGTCGACACCGGGTATCTGCGTTTCGGTCCCTTTCTGCGATGGTGGCGCACCGTCGATACCGCGGACACTGTCACCGTGGCTTGGCAGTTCACCCCTGATCCCGACGGTGAAATCGCGTTCACCGCACCCCTGTCGGGCCGTGCATCGGTCGCCACGGATGAATTCATCGCCGCCGTGACCGATTTCGACAATCGACTGTTCGAGTCCATGCAGCAGCGAGTGGACCGGCTGACCGCGACCGGCGCGCCCGCGGGAATCGAACTCGATATTCCCGGTCTGGTCCGGGAGCAGGCGCAGCGACGGACCTGGCTGCCCCGCGCGCTGGCGCGGCAGGTGGACACCGACTGGAATGCGGTGCGCGCCGGAATCCCGACCCTGGCGCCGCATCGGGTGCGGCCCGCGGACCGATCCTGAACTGTCGGCCATGCCATCGCCCGCGGCCCCCGAGCGCCCCCGGGGCTGCGAGCAGTATGGTTTGCGCGGGCGGGACCACCGTGGTCGAAGCGATACGAATGGCTCGATGAGCTGCGAATATCGGGTCTACTATTGGGCCATGTCCACCCCTCCGGCTCACCACCCCGACCTCCCGGAGTACATGACCTGGGAGGACATCCGGATCCCCTGGTCGGATCTGGAATTCTGAACCCCGCGGGGGTTTGCGGGAGCGGAGCCCCTGGTCAGAACCCGCGCACTCGGTCGGGGACGACCCGGATGGGTACCGAATATTCGGCGCGGAACTGATCGCCGGTCATGGACAGCCCCGCCAGCCCCTCCTCGTACTTGTCGAGATAGGCCGTGACCTCGTCCGGGCCGACGCTCATTTCGATCCGAGCGGCGCCGCCGAAGACCACGATGTCTCCCCCGGCCCCGTTGCTGTCGAAGTGGAGCGCCACCCGCGGGTTGCGCGCGATATTGCGGAGCTTCGGCCGGTCGGGCTGGCTGAAGACGAGAAAGGCCCCGTCGTGCCAGTGGAACCACACCGGGTTCGGCTGCGGGGTACCGCTGGGGCCGACGGTGCTCAGCCACACGATCTGTTCGCGTTCCAGGCGCTCGGCGATGTGGGCGCCGAATTCCGTTGTGGTGTCGATCAATCCGTTCACGCTGGGTGTCGTCATGGGGCGGCCTCCGAGACGTTTCGGGCGGGATGTGCACGGAACAACACCCCGCCCGCCGGGTCGATTCCCGGGGTCCGGAGCCCTGCGGCCGGCACTCGATGAGTAGCGCATTATTTTAAAGGTCTATTTTCCGGTAAAAGCGTTCGATGGCGCCTTCCACCGTGCGAGACTTTCTGCCGTTCGTCGATCTCCCTGAATCTCCCCGAAGGAAGTCTTTCATGAGAACACTCGCCGTCCTCGGCGCCACCGCTCTCGCCGCCGCGTCGTTCGGCCTGGTCGGGGCCACGCAGACAGCCTCAGCACAGTCGGGCGGATGTCACGCCTCCTACGACCCCTGCGTTCCTATCACCAGTGACGTCGATTGCGAAGGAGGCAGCGGTAACGGACCGGCCTACACCGGGCGAGTCCGGGTGATCGGCCCCGACGAATACGACCTCGACCGGGACGGCAACGGGATCGGCTGCGAAAGCAGCTGACAAAATCCGGGGGCACGACCGCGCGCGATGTTCGCCGCGGCCGTGCCGGTACACGAAGAGGAGCTCATACCTCGGAACCGGTGCGGAGTCCCGACCGACGGCCGGACACTGTCACCGTGGCGTCATCTCTCAACGTGGCGCCAGATTGAAGAGATACAGCTGCCAGCCGCCCTTGTGCTGGCAGCGGTATCTCGTGTAGGCCGCGCTCTGGATGTTCACCAGCCGCTTGCCTTCGTTGACGCAGGCGGACTGCGACGAGAATCGGCCGACGTAATGATCCGCCGAGGCCGTTCCCGCCCCGAACGCCAGCGACGCAAGGGTCATCATCACGGCCGCGCTCAGCGTCATGGATATTTTTCGCAAAAGGTGTTCGCCTCCAAGAATCGAGTCGGTGCGAACACCAGCCAAACACAGCGATTTGGGCCTGGACAGGCCTCGGAGGCGGCCCGGCGCATCCCTTACGGTCCGTTGATCTGCCCGTGCTCAGCTGCGGGCCGGGCCGACGCTTGCCCGGCTGTCACCGGGCGGCCGAGTGGGCCACCGATGAACGTCGAGCAGGGTCGCCGGGCGGCCGGTTGCCTCGACATCGCCATCTCCGCCGACCTGATCGACCCCGGCCGGATCAACATCTTCGAGCGCTGGGAGTCGCAAGAAGCCGTCGAGACCTTCCGCAACAAGGCGGCCCGGACCGTGCCTCGACCCGAGGTAAAAGCAAGACCCACTCCGGTTGACGCCGCAATACTGTTGTCGTAGAAATTGTTTCGCAAATATCAGAGCGCCCGGGCAGACCCCGGAGCGTCGATCCGGTCGATCAACCGTTCGCCTCCGCGCCCCGGTTCCCGCCGAGTGCGGTCATGTAGATATCGAATGCCGCGGTGACGCGGCCGGTTTCGCCGGTGGTGAGCAGATCGAGCAGCAGGCCGCGGGCGGCGGCGACGGCCAGGGTGGCCTTGGCGGTCGCGGTCTCGTGGTCGTCGCCGTCGGCTTCGAATGCGACGGTCAGGATGTCCAGCCAGTCGTCGACGATGTGCGCGAGGAAGGGCTGGTAGGTCGCGGGCTGCTGGAGGGCGTTTCCGTAGATTTCGAACAGCAGCCGGTACAGGGGCGCGTGCTGTGGGTCGGACAGCCACTTCCATGCTCGGGTGATGAGGGCGCGCGGATCCGCGTCGCGCGCGGACCGGAGATCGACAGCCTGCCGCATCCGGTCGCGGACCTGGCCGATGATCGCGGTGAGGAGTTGGTCCCGACTGCCGAAGTGATGCACCAGGGTGGTGGTGGTGACGCCGAGTTCACGGGCCAACGGTCGCAGCGACAGATCGGACAGGCCGTTCTCGATGACATAGTCGCCCGCGGCCTCGAGGAGCCGGGCCCGTCGTTCGTGATCCACCGGCCGTGCCATCACCGCACCCCTTTCCATTCCTTGAACAGTCGTGCTAGCTTAGCGCTCTAGTTTGTTGAACGATTGTGCAAGGAATTGTGGCGGTTGCGCGCCGCGCCGGACGGCCCGCCGATGTGCCGGCCACAACGAAGGAGACGCCTCGATGGGCTTCGGTATCCGAACCGTTCTACTCGGCGCGGGTGTGGCCCTGCCGCTGGTGCGGTATCTGCGCGACGAACCTGTGCCGATGGGGCCGGCGGCCCGGCAGGACGAACCCGGATCGTTCACGCGTTTGAGTCACGGCATCACCCACTACGAAGTCACCGGCCCCACGGCAGGGGAACCGGTCCTGTTCATTCCGGGCGCGACTTTGTCGCAGTGGATCTGGGACGGCCTGTTCGAACGCATCGCGGCCGCCGGCGCCCGGGCGATCCGCTACGACCGATACGGAATCGGGTTCAGCGACCGACCGGATGTCGACTACGACTACGACCTGTTCGAGACCCAGATCCTCGAACTGCTCGACCAGCTCGGCATCGACCGCCCGATCACGATCGTCGCGCTGGCGTTCGGCGGTCCGATCGCCGCCGAATTCGCCGTGCGCAATCCGCGCCGCGTCGCACGGGTGTGCATGATCGCCCCGGACGGTTTCGGCGTTCCGATCAGCCCCGGTCTGAAGGCCGCCATGCTCCCGGTGGTCGGTCAGCCGTTCTTCAAGATCGTCGGGGATCGGGCCCTGATCGCACGTATTCCGGGATATTCCGCGGACGCCTCCGTCGTCGCGCGGGTCGCGACACGATTCCGGCCCGAACTCCGGTACCGGGGGTTCAAACGGGCGCTGCTGTCGGCGCTGCGCAACGTGCCGATCCACAGCGCCGAATACCTGTACCGATACCTCGACACCCGGGGTATTCCGCTGCAGATCCTGTGGGGAACCGACGACCGGATCACTCCGGTGCCGAGCCGCGAACTGGTCACCGACGTGTTCTCCCGCGCCGACGTCCGATTCCTCGACGGGGTCGGACACCTGCCGCATTTCGAGCGACCGGACACCACGGCCGCGGCGATCACGGAATTCATCACCGGCGACGAGAAAGACTGATGCCGCCGACTTCAGCACTTCCGACCCACTGCAACGCCGGGTCCGAACTCCGACGCCGAGTCGGCGCTGCGCCGCTCTTCCCGCACACCATCGGGCGGGCTGTGCAGGGTGATCATATAGCCGACGACGATGCCGTCGACACAGGTCTTACCGATCAGAACCGTGCCGCGACCAGCAGCGTCGACGGTCACCAGGCTGCGACCGAGGGCGTCGGCCAGTCTGCCCCGGCCTCGTACGGTGTCGCCAGATCACCGGTCGCCGAGCTGCGCAACAGTCACATCGGGCGCAGCCGAACCAAAGCCCTGTCGATCAGCGCTCGCGCCTCGTCCCCGAGAACCGCTCGCTCGCTCAGCCTCCGCCACACTTTCTCGTAGCACTCGAGCTCGCTCGGCCGGGTAACGGTGAGGTTCGCCGATATCGTTTCGACCTCGACTGTGCGCTCGTCCATGATGACGAAACCGGTAGTCGTGTAGACGAAGCCGGCGTCCTGCGGAACAATGCCCAGCTCCTGCCGAGGCAGATCCATGACGTCGAGCAGGTATTCCAACTGCCCTCGCATCACCTCGGCGCTCCCGACACCGGTGTACAGCACCTGTTCGGCCAGCAGCACGCCGAACCGGTGGTCTTCACTGCGCAGGACCTGCTGCCGCGCCATCCGCGCGGCGACCGCGTCATCGATATCGTCCAACGAACCGGTGAATTCGATGCAGGTGTTCAGAATCGCGCGAGCGTACGGTTCGGTCTGCAAGAGCCCGGGAACGATCTGATCCTGATAGTTGCGGATCGTCCGGGCACGCCCCTCGGCTTCGATCAGGCCGCGCTGTATCGGTGCGATACCTGCGGCGGTCAGATGCCGCCACTGCTGCCATCGTGGTCCGGCGCCGTCCGGGGTGGGGTCGATGGTCACAACCGAAATATAGCGTGCGGAATCAGGTCTGCGCCGAGGTTCGCGAGTCGCGCCGATCCGAAACTCGTCTTCCACCAATGTTTTTCCACCGGACGTGGCCGGTTGGCAGCAACGCTCCGACTCCGCGGTGCACCGAGGAGCGGCGCCGGAGTCGTCGAGACCCCGACGCCACGCCGCTCGCACCCCCTCAGGCCACCGCCCCGCTGGTCTTCAATTCGATGATCCGGTCCCAGTCCAGCCCGAGCTCGAGCAGAACCTCGTCGGTCTGGGCGGCGAACTCCGGGCCCGGCCGCAGTTCCGGAGCGGTGACGTCGAATTGCACCGGACTGGAAACCAGCTCCAATTCCCCTGCGGGGAGGATGTATTCGTTGGACCTGATCTGATCGTCCTGACCCACTTGATGGGAATCCTGGACCGGAGCCCAGGGGCCCTTGAGTGTGGCGAATTTCTTCGTCCATTCGGCCAGCGTGCGTTTCGCGATGGCCTCGCGCAGGATCTCGACCCCGGCGTCGGTATTGACCGCGATCTGCGCCGCGTCGGCGAAGCGTGGGTCTTGCGCCAGCTCCGGGCGGTCGATATGCCGGCACACGTCGGCCCAGAACTTGCCGGGTTGCAGCATGACGAACGAGAGATAGCGGTCGTCGGCCGTGCGGTAAAGGCCCGACAGCGGGTTCGACATCGCGCCGTGCGTGCCGGGCGGCGGCGCCAGCATCGGTTCGCCCTGATACGCCGACAGCGCGACAGTATGACCGAGCGACCACAGTCCGCTGCCCAGCAGCGATACATCGACCACGGACGGCTCTCCGGTCCGCTCCCGCTTCAGCAGTGCCGCGGCGATCCCGCCGGCCAGGTTCGTCCCGGAGATGGTGTCGCCGAAGGCCGGGCCGGGCGGCGAGATCATCCCGTCGGTGCCTTCCGGGGTGATGGTGGCGGCCACGCCGCCCCGGCACCAGAAGGCCGTCATGTCGTAGCCGCCCCGGTCGGACTCCTGGCCGCGCGGACCCAGGGCACTGCCGCGGGCGTACACGATCTTCGGGTTCACCTTGCGGATATCGTCGACGTCTATCCCGAATTTCGCGCGCGCCGAAGGCAGGAAGCTGGTGAGGAACACATCCGCGCGCCGCGCCAGTTCGTGGATCACTTCGCGGCCCGCTTCGACCGTCATATCGATGCCGATACTGCGTTTGCCGCGGTTGGCGTGCTCGATATTCGGGTTGGGATCGCCCTCGACCTTGAACTTGCCGATCTGGCGCAGGCCGCGCTGCGGATCGCCGGTGACCGCGTGCTCGACCTTGATCACATTCGCGCCCCAGTCGGCGAGCACCGCACCCGCCGACGGGACGAACCCGTACATGGCGACTTCGAGGACCGTGATCCCCTCCAGCGGCCTACTCACGAGGCCACCACCTCGGCGAGGGTCTTGCGCTCCATGAACTCCTCCATGCCCACGACGCCCATCTCCCGGCCGACACCGGACTGCTTGTAGCCGCCGAAGGGCGCGTCGGGATGGAAGTAGTTGCCGCCGTTGATGCTGAAGGTGCCGGTGCGGATGCGTTTGGCCACCGCGCGGGCGCGGGCGGCGTCGGCGCCGAACACACCGCCGGACAGACCGTAGATGGAGTTGTTGGCGATCGCGACGGCGTGGTCGATATCGTCGTACGGGATCAGCGCCAGCACCGGGCCGAACACTTCTTCCTGCGCGATCTCGCTGTCGGGGTCGACATTCGACAGCAGGGTCGGTGTGTAGAAGTACCCGGGATCGACCTTCTCGCCGCCGGCCACCAGCGTGGCGCCCGCGGCGACCGCCCGCTCCACCAGGCCGTGCACCTTGTCGCGCTGGCGGTCGCTGATCAGCGGGCCCATGTAGTTCTTCGGATCGGACGGGTCGCCGTAGGTGATGTTCGCCAGATTCGCGGCGACCAGTTCGGCGACCTTGTCGTGATCGGCCCGGGGGACCAGCAGGCGGGTGGTGATCGCGCAGCCCTGCCCGGCGTGCGAACAGATACTGAACGCGGCGAACATGGCGCCCAGGTTGTAGTCGGCGTCGTCGAGCAGGATGGCCGCCGACTTCCCGCCCAGCTCGAGGAACACCTTCTTGAGGGTGGCGCTGGCGGCGGCCATGATCTTGCGGCCGACCACGGTGGAGCCGGTGAACGACACCACGTCGACGTCGGGGTGCGTCGTCATCCGTTCGCCCACCGCCACATCGGAGCCGGACAGGACGTTCACGACACCGGCGGGGATATCGGTGTGCTGGGCGATGAGCTCGCCCAGGGCGAGCGTGATCAGCGGAGTGTCGGGAGCGCCCTTGAGCACCACCGTGCAGCCCGCGGCGAGCGCCGGCGCGAGTTTCGCGAAGGCGAGCTGGTAGGGGTAGTTGTAGGCGGCGATGGCCGCGACGACCCCGGCGCCCTCCTTCTCGACCCACCGCTGGTGCTGGGCGCCACGGATCTCCACCGGGCCGAGGTCCTCGGTCCAGGTGTAGTCCTTCAGCACGCCGGCGTAGTACTTGACGATCTCGAAGGGCGTTTCGAGCTGGTTGCCCTTGGTGAGGATGTAGCTGGCGCCGACCTCGGCGATCATCAGCGCGCGCAACTGTTCCACATTGTCCTGTAGCGCCTGGTAGAGCTGCTCGAGGCAGCGCGCACGGAATTCGTGGTTCGCCGACCAGTCGGTGGTGTCGAACGCGCGGCGAGCGGCGGCCACGGCGGCGTCGACCTCGGCGACTCCGGCTTCGGGCGCGTGACCGATCACTTCGCCGTTCGCGGGATTGAGCGAGGCCAGGGTGCGCCCGGTCTCTACCAGCTGCCCGTCGATGAGCAGCCGCTGCGTGGCAGTCACCGCCTCTTCCTGCGTTGACATCCCGCCTCCTCGAAGATTGTGGAAATAGCATTCTCGTTTGAGGAGAATAGTACATTTGGCAAGGGTGCTCGCGCTGCCGATTCGGTGAGCTGGAACGACACGCGAATACGCCCTCGAATCGGCCCGATCGGGCGGATCGCGCAGATCTTGCGCAGCCGTTCCGACCGAGAGTACGGTTCTCGTATTCGGAATGCAGGTTCTTGCGCCGCTGGGCGCAGCAGGAGGAGAGCAAGCGTGAAAACCGCAGTTGTCACCGGCGGCGCCTCGGGCATCGGACTGGCCATCGCGCAGCGGCTGCGCAGCGACGGATTCCATGTGGCCGCCCTGGACCGCAATGCCCCCGCCGAGGACGACTCCGCTTATCTGGCCGATGTCACCGACCCCGACAGCCTGGTCGAAGCACTCACCCTGATCCGCGAGAAGCTCGGCCCGGTCACGGTTCTGGTGAACGCCGCCGGTGTCGACGGATTCAAGCGCTTCCAGAACATCGATTTCGCGGAATGGCAGCGGGTCATCGAGGTCAATCTGCACGGTGTCTTCCACACCATCCAAGCCGTGCTGCCGGATATGATCGAGGCCGGCTGGGGGCGGATCGTGAACATCTCCTCGTCGAGCGCGCAGTCGGGGCAGCCGTTCATGTCCCACTACGTCTCCTCGAAATCAGCGGTCAACGGCCTCACCAAATCACTTGCGCTGGAGCTGGGCCCGTCGGGAATCACCGTCAACGCGGTACCGCCCGGCTTCATCGACACCCCGATGCTGCGGCGCTCCGAGGAGCGCCGGCTACTCGGCGGCACCGTCGAGGACCATATTCAGCGCACCCCCGTGCGACGTGTCGGCAAACCCGAGGATATCGCCGCGACCTGCGCCTTCCTGATCTCTGAAGAGGCCGGGTACATCACCGGCCAGATCATCGGCGTCAACGGCGGACGCAACACCTGACAGCCCCGGGTATCCGCGCCCACCGCATCCGAAGGGAAGTGACAACCGTGAAGGTCCATGTCGATCAGGAACGCTGCCAGGGACACACCCTGTGCTCGATGATCGCGCCGAAAGCGTTCGAACTCAGCGAAATCGACGGGCATTCGTCCCCGGTCGACGAAAATGTAGCCCACGACCAAGAGGAACAGGTGCGCGAAGCGGTGCACTCGTGCCCCGAGCGCGCCATCTCGCTCACCGAGTAACACGAGGGGGCACCCGATGTCCGCCACCGAATCCACCGACCGACTGCATCCGCGGCTCGATTTCGACCGTTACGGACCCGGTTACCGGGAATCGTTCCAGACGATCACCGAGCATATGCACGAGCACTGCCCGATAGCCTGGACCGACAACCACGAAGGCTACTGGGTGGCCGCGGGGAACAGGGAGGTCTTCGAGCTCGCCCGGTGCCCCTATGTGTCCAGCGACCGCGATATCGAGGGCGTGCGACGCGGATACCACGGGATCACCATCCCCTCCACCAACAAGGCCGCCATCCGCAACGGCATCCTGGAGATGGACGATCCCGAGCACCGTGAACTGCGGTCGGTGCTCAATCCGTACCTCTCCCCCGCGGCCGTGCAGCGCTGGATCCCGTTCGTCGACGAACTCGTCCGCGCCGCGCTCGACGAGAAGATCGCGAGCGGACGCATGGATTTCGTCGACGATCTGGCCAATATCGTGCCCGCGGTACTGACCCTGGCGATGCTGGGGATACCGCTGCGCAACTGGTCGGTCTACAGCGAGCCCGCCCATGCCACGGTCTACACCCCGCCCGATTCCCCGGAATTCGAGCGGGTGCACCAGCTGCACCAGGAAATGGGCCTGGATCTCTACACCAACCTCACCGAGATCCGGGCGACCCCGCGGCCGGGTCTCATCCACGCGCTCGCCACCGAGGCGACACTCGGCGGCGAACCGCTCGCGGATATCGAGATCCTCGGCATGCTCGGCCTGCTCATCGGCGGCGGTTTCGACACCACCACCGCGCTCACCGCGCATTCGTTGGAATGGCTGTCCGAGCACCCCGCGGACCGGGAAACACTCAGCCGGGACCGCGAGCAACTGCTGGATTCGGCGACCGAGGAATTCCTGCGGTACTTCACGCCCGCACCCGGCGACGGCCGCACCCTCAACACCGACGTCGAACTGGCCGGAGCCAGTTTCGCCGAAGGGGAACGGCTGTGGCTGTCCTGGGCCATGGCCAACCGGGATCCGGCTGTGTTCGAACAGCCCGACTCGGTCGTGCTGGATCGAAAAGGCAACCGGCACTATAGTTTCGGGCTCGGAATCCACCGCTGCATCGGATCGAACGTGGCCCGCGCGGTATACAAGCGCATGCTCGTCGCGGTACTCGATCGGATACCGGACTTCCGGTGCGTCCCGGAGGAGACCGTGCACTACGAGACGATCGCGGTGATCCAGGGGATGCGGCAGCTGCCCGCCACCTTCACCCCGGGTGAACCGCTGGGCCCCGGCCTCACCGAAACACTCGAGAAACTGCAGACCGTCTGCGACGAGCAGCGACTCGCCGAGCCGGTGACCGTTCGCAAGGGGCCGGCACAGATCTGACGGACGATACGACTTCCGACTCGCGGCGGGCGGCCGGGCGGCCGCCCGCCGCGAGCGATACGGCACAGGTCGCCACCGGCGGCATCCAGTACCAGTCGCACCGGCGACACGAGGAGGCGATATGGCATCGACGACCGGCGACGATCCGGCACCCCGCTCCGGGCGGCCGCTCCCGCTGCTGTCCCTGGACACCGAGTTCTTCTGGACCTCCGGCGCCGACGGGCGACTGCGGGTCCAGGAATGCCGCGCGTGTTCGGCGCTGATCCATCCGCCGCAGCCGATCTGCCGGTACTGCCGGGCGCGTGATCTGGCGCCGCGCATCGTCTCGGGCGCCGCGACTCTCGCCTCGTTCACGATCAACCACCGCTTCGCCCTGCCGGGACTGCCTCCGCCCTATGTGGTGGCCACCGTGGCGCTGGACGAGGACCCGCGGGTCCGGCTCACCACCAACATCGTCGAATGCGATCCCGGCGAACTCACCCTGGGCATGCGACTCGAAGTGGTGTTCCAGCAGGACGACGACGTCTGGTTGCCGCTGTTCCGGCCTGCCGCGCAACAGCCGGATCCCGGACCGCTGCCGACCGACGAGATACCGCCCGACCAGTTCGCCCACCACGTGGCCCCGATGCGTCGCCGCGACAAGTTCGAGGACAGTGTCGCCCTCACCGGGATCGGAATGTCGGAGATCGGGCGGCGACTGATGCGGCCGCCGCTCGATCTCACCGTCGACGCATGCGAACGCGCGATCGCGGACGCCGGACTGACCCTCGACGATATCGACGGCCTGTCCTCCTACCCCGGCGGTGGCAATCTCGGCGGTTTCGGCGAGGGCGGCGTGACAGCGCTCGAGGCCGCGCTCGGAATACGGCCCACCTGGCACAACGGCGGGATCGAGACGTTCGGGCCCGGTGGGTCGGTGATCGCGGCCATGCTGGCGATCCACGCCGGCCTGGCCACCCATGTGCTGTGCTACCGCACGGTGTGGGAGGCGACCTTCAACGAGATGGTGAAACGCGGCGCCATCAAGGCCTCCGGCGGCGGCCGCACCGCCGGCTGGATGCACCCGTTCGGGTCGACATCGGCCGCGCATACGCTCGCGCAGAAAGCACAGCGGCATTTCCACGACTACGGCACCACCCGGGAAACGCTGGGCTGGATCGCGTTGAACCAGCGGGCCAACGCCGGGCTGAACCCGTCCGCTGTCTATCGCGATCCGATGACGATGGACGACTATCTCGGCGCGCGGCCGATCACCACGCCGTTCGGGCTCTACGACTGTGACGTTCCGTGCGACGGCGCGGTCGCGGTGATCGTCTCGGCGCGCGACGTCGCGGCCGATCTGCCCGTCCCCTCGATCCGGGTCGACGCGGTGGGCACCCAGATCGTCGAACGAATCGAATGGGATCAGAGCACACTCACCCACGAACCCCAGGTCCTCGGTCCGGCCGCACACCTGTGGACGCGCACCGATCTGCGGCCCGACGATGTGGACGTGGCCGAACTCTACGACGGATTCACCATCAACTGTCTGTCCTGGATCGAGGCGCTGGGCTTCTGCAAGATCGGTGAGGCCAAGGACTTCCTCGACGGCGGGCAGAACATCGCACGCGACGGGATCCTGCCCCTGAACACGCACGGCGGACAGCTCTCCCACGGTCGCACCCACGGGATGGGCCTGCTGCACGAGGCGATCGTGCAGCTGCGCGGGACCGGCGGCGAGCGCCAGGTCACCGACGCGAAGGTAGCGGTCGTCTCCAGTGGCGGACTCACCCCGGGCGGGGCGATGCTGCTGCGGAGCGATGACTGATGGGCGCCACGGTCCGGAGCGCCCGGTGACACTGACCGACGCCGACCTGGCCCCGGCCGATTCGACCGGTCCGTTACCGGTGGTCGCCGAAGTGCCCGAGGTCGACGGAATTCCGGTATCCGGATTGCTGGCCGAGGCGGCGACACCGCGCGCGGTGGTGGTCGCCCTGCACGGTGGTGCGGTCGATTCCCGGTATTTCGACTGCCCCGGACATCCGGACTTCTCGCTGCTGCGCACCGCGGCCCGGCTCGGCTACACCGTGCTGGCCGTGGACCGTCCGGGATTCCGTAGTTCCGGCCCCTACGCCGATCTGCTGAAAGATCCTGCACGCCGCGTGGATCTCGTCTTCGGCGCGGTCGACGCGCTGCTGGACGGGTCGCCGCGCGGCGCGGGCGTATTCCTGATGGCGCATTCGGCCGGCTGCGAACTCGCGGTGCGGATGGCGGCCGCCGAACGCGGCGCGGATCTGCTCGGCCTGGAACTGGCGGGCACCGGACGCATACATCAACCGGTCGCTCAGGAACTGCTCTGGGACGCTCCCCGACCGGCGGGCACGCGGCCCCAGGGGATCGGGAAACTGATCTGGGGGCCGCGGCGCCTGTACCCCGACGATGTCGCCGGCGGCGGCTCGGTCTCCGCGCGCGGCTCCGCGCTGGAGTCGCGGTCCATCGAAGAATGGGCGGCGCGCGAATTCCTCGGCCTCGCTCCCCGCATTCACATCCCCGTGCGGTACACCCTGGGTGAATACGAAGGTGTGTGGCGCAACGATCCCGAAGAGATGACCGCGGTCGGCGGCCTGTTCACCGCGGCGCCGCGGGTCGTGGTGAGCAAACAACCCAATACCGGCCACAACATCAGTCTCGGCCGAACCGCACCGGTCTACCACCTCAATGTGCTGGCCTTCGCCGAGGAATGCATTATCGCCCGCACGACCGGGGAGTTCTCCGGACCCACCCTGCAATTCGACGGCGGCGCCCCGGCGCGCCCGGAAAGGTAACCGATGGACGTCACCGATATCGCGCTGCTGCTGCTTCGTCTGGTCGTGGGGGGCACCATGATCGCCCACGGGGTCAATCACTGGATCGGCGGCGGCAAGATCGCCGGAACCGCGGGCTGGTTCAGCGGCCTCGGACTGCGCAACGGCGTCCTGCAGGCCTGGCTCAGTGTGATCACCGAGATCGGCGCGGGCGTGCTGCTGGTCATCGGGCTGCTCACGCCGCTGGCCGCCGCGGCGGTGATCTCGGTGATGCTGGTCGCCGCGCTGCTGGCACACCGTAAGAACGGCTTCTTCGTGTTCAAGGACGGCTACGAGTACGTGCTGGTCCTCGCGGTCGTCTGCCTGGCGATCGGCGTCCTCGGGCCCGGATGGCTGTCGGTGGACCATGCCGCCGGAATCGAGGTCACCGGCTGGGGCGGCGGCGCGGTCGCACTCATCGTCGGAGTGCTGGCGACCGCCGGCCTGCTGGCGGTGTTCTGGCGTCCGAACGCCCCGAAACCGGGGTCGGCGGACGTCGATTCCTGAGCTGTGCGAATGGAGGAACATCTGATGCGCGTCGGATTCATCGGATTGGGAAGTCAGGGCGGGCCGATGGCGCGCCGCATCGTCGAGGCCGGCTACCGGACCACGCTGTGGGCCCGGCGCGCCGCGTCGACCGAGCCGTACGCGGATACCGCGGCGAAGATCGCGGACAGTCCGGCGGCACTGGCCGCCGACAGCGACCTGGTGTGCCTGTGCGTCGTCGGCGACGCCGATGTCCGCGACGTGCTGGAACGCGCGGACGGGGTACTGGCCGGGTTCGCCGCGTCCGCGGCCGGGCGCGAGACACCGCCGGTGATCGCGATCCACAGCACGGTGCATCCCGACACCTGCCGGGATCTGGCCGAAATCGCCGCCACCCGAGGTATTTCGCTGATCGACGCCCCGGTCAGCGGTGGGGCGCCCGCCGTCGAAGCGGGACGGCTGCTGGTGATGGCCGGTGGTGACGAGGGCACGGTCGCACGCTGTCTGCCGGTGTTCGAGACCTACGCGAACCCGGTCGTGCACCTCGGCGACGTCGGCGCCGGGCAGACCACGAAACTGTTGAACAACCTGCTCTTCACCGCGCATATGGCCACCGCGGTCGGCACCTTGGAACTCGGCTCGAGGCTCGGAGTGAGCCCGGCGCGACTCGGCGAGGTGATCGGCAACGGGAGCGGAAACAGCTTCGCCCTGGGGCGAATCCTGGCGGCCGGCGGGACCCTGGATCAGATCGCCGCCCACGCCGGTGATCTGCTGCGCAAGGATGTCCGGCTGATCGGCGAACTGGCGGCGGCGGCCGACATCACGCCGGGAGTCGTCCTCGACACCGCCGACGCCACCCTCGGCCTGATGGGCAAACCTCGCTGACCGCTGCCCCGGCCCCGGGTGACCTGCGCCGGGCCTGTATCCGGGCGCGGACACAACCCTCGCCACTGATCGAAGGAGAACCGAGTGCGTATCGGATTCATCGGCGCCGGCCGGATGGGAGTACCCATGATCCGGCGGCTGGTGGCCGCCGGCCACACCGTCCGCGCCGTCGGGCGCGGTCCCGAGACCCGGACCGCGATCACCGATACCGGCGCCACCGCGGTCGGTTCGGCGACCGAGGCGGGACAGCACGCGGACGCGGTGGTGATCTGCGTCTTCACCGACCAGCAGGTCCGCGAAGTCTGCCTGGACAGCGGACTGCTCGAGACCATGCCCGCCGGTTCGGTGCTGATCCTGCACACCACCGGCAGCCCCGATACCGCGACGACGATCGCCGACGCTCCGGCCGCCGTGGGCCGGTATGTGGTCGACGCACCGGTCAGCGGCGGCCCGCACAACATCGCGGACGGTTCGATCACGGTCTTCCTGGGCGGTTCCGCCGCAGCGGTCGAGCGCGCCCGGCCGGTCCTGGCCGCCTACGCCGACCCACTCCTGACCGTCGGCGCGCTCGGTAACGGCCAGCGGGTGAAACTGGTCAACAACTCTCTCTTCGCCGCGCAGATCGGCCTGGTCACCGAGGCCGTACGACTGGCCGGTCAGCTGGGGCTCACCGAAGCCGAAGTACTCTCCGCGCTCCCGCATGCCAGCAGTTCGGGTCGCGCGGTGCTCAGTGTCGCGGCCAAGGGGTCGGTCGCGGCGTTCTCCGAGTCGGTCGGCGATTTCCTGCGCAAGGATGTCGCCGTGGCCCGGGACCTGGCCGGCCGGTTGGGCAGCGACCTCGGCCTGCTCGACCCGGCCATCCGCGCGGCAGTCGGCTCCGCCTGAATCCGCCGGCGATCACACCGATGGCCGGATCCACAGCACCGAATTACCATCGCGCGATGGCGAAAGTACACCGACGCCGGACTCTCACGGTCGATGCGCAGCAGTATGTCTGGGCGAACTACCACCAGCACGTGAACGGCTGCGCGGAAATCCTGCGACTGCGGCGCCGGGGAGCGGCGGCGGGCCTGACCCTGATCTTCCGCCCCGACGGAGAGCGCCTGGTCTCCGACGGCGGTCCGATCGCGACGGGACTGGTCTGGATCGGTGACCGGCTGCTCAACCTGAACAAGCCCGGCGTGGTCCGAGCCTTCGTCGACGCGGCCGCCGACGCGGGCTGGCTGACCGAGGCGCACGCAGTCGGCCGCCGCGACGGCTGGGTTCTGTTCGATGACGCGTACGCCAGGAATACCGGCCGCGAATCACCACCGTGAGCACCGAACCGGTTTCACTGAGCGTCACGACCCGTCCGGCCACTGCGGCGAGCGACCGAGCTGCCGGAGGATCCGGTCCAGGGGCGCGCCCTGATCGCCGCCCGGCAGGGCATGTGCGAAGGCCGCGCCCGGGGCCTCCCGTTCCGGACCGTCGGGAACCTGCCCGGCGATGCGCAATGCCGGTTCGACGGTCTCTTCGTCCAGCTCGTAGCCCACGCCGAGGGATCGGGCCAGATCCCAGCCGTGCACCACATAGTCGATCAGATGGAACCCGACGGCCTGCGCGCCCGGCGCGACGACCTCGGGTCCGAACTCGGGCAGCGCGAAGGGACGTTCCAGCACATCGGGCAGCGCGAAGGCACGCAGCACGTCCCCCGCGGAGTCCGCGTATTCGGCAGGGGTGTGCGGGCCCGGCGAGCGCGGCCGCCAGTGGGCGAGATCAGCGCCCTGCCCGCGGGCGGCGGCAGCGAACCCGCGGTGCTGCGCGGCCATATGCGCCAGCAGGTCACCCACTGTCCATCCCGCGCACGGGGTGGGCCGGGACAGGTGGCCGGCGGTCACGAGTTCGGCGGTGGCCACCGTGGTGAGCACCGCCCGGCGGTCGAGTTCTACGAGGTCTGTGGTCATCCGTGAAACAATACTCATGCGCCTATGATAGGTCAATGCTTATCAATTGTGAGTAGGTAGGTTCTACCCATGGGAACCACGGACAGGCGGGACCTGGCGGCGATGCTCGCGCCGCTGACCCGTAACCTCCTCGCGCTCGAACAACCAGTCCTCGAAGCCCACGGGGTGACCATGTGGGCGTACACGGTCCTGTCCGCACTGAGCCGCGGCACCGCCCGGGGCCAAGGCGTGCTCGCCCAGGAGATCGGCGCGGACAAGACGCGGATCATCGCGGTACTCGACGATCTCCAGGACCGCGGACTCATCGAACGCACCCCCGACCCGGCGGACCGGCGAGCCCGGCTGCTGGCACTCACTTCCGAAGGACACCGGATCTGCGCGGCCGTCCGCAGCGAGATCCAGGCCCGCGAGGAAGAACTGGTACTCGGCCACCTGTCGGCGACCGAGCGCCGCGGGTTTCTCAACGCGCTACGAACGTTGACCGCGCTCCCCCGCGACTCCTTCAGCGAGGGCCCCGCGCAGGACTGAGCCGCGACCGGTCATCTCTCGCAGGCGACCCCGTCACCGTCCCGATCCAGACCCGGCCGGTACCCGGGCTCGCCCCGATGCAGCGGCGCGACTCCCGCCGCGCGCGCGGCGGCGCACGACCCGAAATAGGTGGCCGACGGCGCGGGGACCGACGGCGGCGCGACGGTCGGCTCCGGGGTCCATCCGGATTCGGGTGCGGGAGGTACGGCGAACGGCGGCGGAGCGGGCGCGACGGCAACGGACGGTGTCACCGGAACGACCGCAGCCAGGGTGGTCACCGGCGCGGCCACGGGCGGCGGCGCGGAGGTGACGGTAGAACCCGGCGCGGCGGTTTCGGCGCCGTCCACCGGCGTACCGAGTGTCATGACCGGGGCGACCGCGGCTGTCGACGGTGCGTCGGAAATGACGGTCGGAGTGGTTGCGGCCGTCTCGCCGCCACCGCAACCCGGCAGCAGCGCGCACCCGACGGCGACAGCACACGCCAGTACAGACCTTCGCATATCTCTGACCTCCGATTCCGTTGCGGCAGAGACGCGAGTGGGCGCTCCACACGATCGATGTGCCGTGTGATCGCCGAACGGACAGCGGATGTTTCAGAGTTGCCGGTGCCGGGTGCAGACGCGCACTCTCACCCTTCGCTCGCCCGGAGCACGCGCAGCGGCGCGTGGTTGGCCCAGCCCTCGGCCGGCCAGTTGAACCAGCCCGCCGAAGCCCAGGTGCCGCCGTCGGGATGCAGTGTGGTGCCGGTGAGGTAGGACGACAGGCCGGAGGCGAGAAAGACCGCGCAGTTCGAGATATCGGCGGGATCACCGGCCCGGCCCATGGGGATCGCGACCTTGACGCCCTCCGGATCGGTCATCGCGTTGTCGCCGGTCCCGATCCGCTCCAGATTCGGGGTGGGGACGAAATCGGGGGCGATGTTGTTGACGCGGATGCCGTCCGGGGCCACCTCGATAGCGAGGGTGCGGGCGAACTGTTCCACCGCCGCCTTGGCAGCGGCGTAGACGGCGAAACCCGGTGCGGCGCGGTGCGCTTCGATGGTGCTGATATTGATGATGCTGCCGCCGCGGCCACCGGCACGCATCCGTGGCACGGCCAGGTGGCAGGCGTGCAGCACATGGGTCAGGTTGGTGCGCAACAGCGCGTCCCAGCCCTTCGGGCGGGTGTCGGTGAACGGCGCGCGGAAGGTTCCGCCCACCACGTTCACCAGGATGTCGAGCCGCCCCCAGCGTTCGCCGGCGGCCTCGAACAGCACGGCGAGGTCCTCGGGATCCCGGGCGTCGCCCTGATGCACCACGGCGTCGTGACCGCCCGCGGCGAAGACTGCACGGATCTCTTCGGCGGCGGCGGGATCCAGATCCAGCACGGCGACCCGCACCCCGTTGACCGCCAGGTCCGTCGCAATCGCCCGGCCCAGTCCACCCGCGCCACCGGTCACGACCGCGACGCTGCCCGCGAGGCCGCCGCGTTCCTCGAACCAGCCCATGGTCCGCCTCTCAATCGATATAGGTCGCGCCGAACGCCGTCAGGAAGTCGAAGGTGGCGTCCGGATCGAGAGTTTCGTGCACCCCGGAGCGGGTGGAGACGACGATCCAATCCACTCCGGCCCGAGCCAGTTCCGCGAAGGCTTCCCGATGCGCACCGGGATCGGCGCCGGGGCCCGTGAGACCTTGATGACTGTAGGAGTACACCAGGTCGATATGGTCGGCGCGACCGGCGGTTTCGGCCGCCGAACGCACCTCGCTGATCTTGTTCGCGAGCTCGGCGATCGAACCGAGTTCCGGAGTGCGGGCGGTCGTGCTCAACTCCGCCCCACCGGACATCGGAATCCACCCGTGCGCGGCCCGTGCCACCCGGCGCCGGCTCAGCGCGGAATTGCCGCCGATCCAGATCGGTATCGGTTGCTGCACGGGTACGGGCCGGGCCTGGACGTCGCGGGCGCTGAAATGTTTCCCGGTGTAGCTGAACGGCTCCCCTTTCCAGTGCAGCGGAAGGACATCCAGCGCCTCGTCGAACAGCGTGTTCCGCTCGTCGAAATCGACGCCGAGCGCATGGAATTCACCCTTCAGATATCCGGTGCCGATCCCCAGGATCGCCCGGCCGCCGGACAGTTTGTCCAAGGTGGCCGCCGCCTTCGCCAGCAGCATGGGATTGCGATAGGGCGCCACCGACAGATAGGTGATCAATCGGATCCGCTCGGTGAGCGCGGCCGCGTACCCGAGCGCCACGAAGGGGTCCAGGGTTTGATGCCCGCCCGCGCCCAGCCAGCGGGCCCCCGGCGCCGGATGCTCACTGAACGAGAATCCGCCGAAACCGGACCGCTCGGCGGCAGCGGCCACCTCCCCCAGCGGGCCGGCGTCGAGCACATCGCCGTCCACACCACCCGTTTCGGGATAGTGGAAGATGAATCGCATAGCTACCTCCGCGTATTCGCAACGACCCGGACCTACCGGCCCCGTCGGACCTCGTTGAACGGCACCTCCCGGTCGGCGGCGTACTCCCGCGGCATTCCGAGAACCCGCTCGCTGATCACATTGCGCGCCATCTCGGTGCTGCCGCCGGCCAGGCTCCAGGCGGCCCGGAACAGGAAGTCGGTGCCGATCTTGGCGGTATCGGCGGGATCACCGGGGGCGTGCGTGGCGGCCGCGGCGCCGGCGACCTTGACCGCCATATCGGTTTGCAGCCAAGAATTCTCGGCGCTGAACAACCGGGTGATCGAGCCCGCGGCCGGCGGCAGCTCCCCCGCGAGCACACTGCGGGTGATGTGATCGATGAGTTGATCGCGCACCACGGTCATGGCCCGGGCCTCGCCGATGTCCTCGCGGACCCGGATATCGTCGAGCTGGCCGGTTCGGCGGGCGAGCTCCAGGATGTGGGAATCCTCGCCGCCCAGGTGCGGCCGGGCACCGCTGATGTAGGGCGAGGTCCCGCCGATCGCGGAACGTTCGTGATACAGCAGCCGGGAAGCCGCCTCCCAGCCGTTGTCGACCTCACCCACCACGGCGTCGTCACCGAGGGCGACATCGTCGAAGAACTCCTGGCAGAACTCGGTGGATCCGGTGACCTGCTTGATCCGCTGCACGGTCACCCCGGGGGCGCCGATCGGCACCAGGAACATGGTGAGACCGCGATGCTTCGGCACTCCCCAGTTGGTGCGGGCCAGGCAGAGCCCGTAGTCGGCGGCGTAAGCGCCCGAACTCCAGATCTTCGACCCGTTGAGGATCCACCGGTCGCCGTCGCGCTCGGCGCGGGTGGTGAGCCCGGCCAGGTCCGAGCCGCCGCTGGGTTCGGACAGCAACTGCACCAGCAGTTCGTCGCCGCGCAGCACCGCCGTCAGATGCTCTTGCTTCTGCTGCTCGGTACCCAGATCCACCAGAGTCGCGGCGCAGATGGACAGCGTCGGGACGTTCAGGATGAGCGGCATCTCGTAGGCGTAGGACTCTTTGGTGAACGCCTGCTGGTGGGCCGGGGTGAGCCCGAGACCGCCGTATTCCTTCGGGAAGCAGATACCCGCGAAGCCGCCGTTGTAGAGCAGCCGTTGCAGTTCGCGCGCCCGATCCCATTCCTCTTTGCTGTCGGGTGGGCCCTGATCCGGCGGGTTGGGCGGAAGATTGTCGCGCAACCAGACCCGGGCGCGCGCCCGGAACTCGGCGACGGGTTCCACTTCGGTGGTCATAGCGGTACTGCCTTCCAGGGGAGTCCGTCGCGCTACGCGGCGGTGACGAGGAGGTCGGTGATCCGGCGGCGATGCTCCTCGGGAGTGCCGTAGAGCGCGCGGCCCAGCCCGATGCGCCGCAGATACAGGTGCAGATCGTGCTCCCAGGTGACCCCGATCCCGCCGTGCAGCTGGACGCAGTCCTGGCCGATCACCGAGGCTTTCGCGCCCACATACGATTTCGCGACGCTGACCGCCTCGGCCGCCGTGGCCGGATCGTCGTCGACGGCGGCGGCCGCCGCGCCTGCGGTCGCGCGGCACGCCTCGAGCCAGGTCTTGTTATCGGCCATCCGGTGTTTGAGCGCCTGGTAGGAGGCGAGAGCGCGACCGAAGGTGAACCGGTCGGTCAGCCAGGACAGGGTCGTGTCCATGGCTTTGTCGGTGGCGCCCACCGTCTCGGCCGCGGTCAGTACCGCGGCGGTGTGCAGCTGGGTACGCACGGCGGCGGCCGCGGCCGCACCGGTGTGCACCACCGCGTCGGCGGGCACCGCGACCTGGTCGAAGTCGATCCGGGCGGTGCGGCGGACCAGGTCCAGGGTCCAGGTCGGGGTCACCGTGACACCGGCGGCGTCGGCGGGGACCAGCAGTTGCACCGGACCGTCCGCGCTCTGCGCGGTCACCAGGAAGATATCGGCGCGGTCGCCGGCTTCGACGCGATCCTTGACACCGGTGAGGCGGTACCCGTCGCCGTCGCGCACCGCCCGGGCCCATTCCCCGTCGCCGGGAGTCGCCCCGTCGGCGAGCGCGTTGACGATATCGAGGCCGCGGCCGGGTTCGTAGACCGCCCAGGAGGCGAGGACGGCGCCGGCGGCGATGCCGGCAACCGTCTCGCCGACGCCGGCGCCGGCGCTCGCCAGACCGGCCAGCACCGCATTGGTCGTCACGAACGGCCCCGGCGCGCAGGCCCGGCCGAGTTCCACTGCTACCAGCGCCAATTCGGTCATCGGACGGTCGGAGATGGTGCCTCCGCCGTATTCCTCGGCGACGAGCATGGCGGTCCAGCCAAGTTCGGTCGCCGAGCGCCACCACTGGCCGTCGAATCCGGTCCCCGCTTCGCCGAGCGCGCGTACTGTCGCAACCGGGACGGTCTCCGCCAGGAATTCCCGGGCGGTCTGTTGGAAGAGCCGCTGGTCAGCGGTGAGATCAAGGGTCATGTTCTCCGGTCCTCCGGTTGACGCACGGCATGCCAGTGTGGAAATCTCATACTCACAGATGAGAGTTATATTCTCAAATGCGGAAGGCAACCGGCGGAGCTGCTCGTGGCGGTGGGAGCCGGCGGAGCGAAGGGAACCGTCACGTGAAAAACTTCCAGGATCTCGACTTCTTCCTCGGACAGGAACTGGTCGACGATCCGTATGCCTACTTCGACGCTCTTCGCGAACAATGCCCGGTGACCCGGGAGCAGCACCACAACGTCGTCATGGTCACCGGTTACGACGAGGCGCTCGAGATCCTCAACGACGCCGAGCGGTACTCGTCCTGCATCTCGGTCACCGGGCCGTTCCCCGGCTTCCCGGTCCCGATCGACGCCGAGTCCGATGTGGACGCGCTGATCGCCGAACACCGCGACTCCCTGCCGCTCAGCGATCAGCTGCCGACGCTGGACCCGCCCACGCATACCGCGCATCGCGGTCTGCTCATGCGGCTGATCACCCCGAAACGCCTCAAGGAGAACGAGGAGGCGATGTGGGATATGGCCGATAAGGTGCTCGACGAGTACCTCGCGCCGGGCAAGGGCGATCTGATCCGCGACTTCGCCGGCCCCTTCACCCTCTACATCATCGCCGACCTGCTCGGCGTGCCCACCGAGGATCAGGAAGAGTTCCTCAACACCCTGCAGCGCGACCCGCACCGCACCGACACTGTCGGCAGCACCAAAGGCGAAGGCGGGATGTCGCACAATCCGATCGAATTCCTCTACAGCAAATTCTCGGGCTATATCGACGACCGCCGGGCGAACCCGCGCGGCGATGTGCTGACCAGCCTCGCCGAGGCGACCTTCCCCGACGGCAGTCAGCCGGAGGTGCTCGATGTCGTGCGGGTGGCGGCCAACCTGTTCTCGGCCGGCCAGGAAACCACGGTCCGGCTGCTGTCCTCGGCGCTGAAGATGATCGCCGAGGATCCGGAACTGCAGCAGTGGTTGCGCGCCGACCACGAGCGGATCAACAACTTCATCGAGGAAATGCTGCGGATGGAAAGCCCGGTGAAGGGCGATTTCCGCATGGCGAAGACAGCCACCAACGTCGCCGGTGTCGATATCCCCGCCGGCACCGTCCTGATGCTCGCCAACGGCGGCGCCAATCGCGACCCGCGCCGGTTCGAGAACCCGGGCACCTTCGACGCGCAACGCTCGAACGCGCGCTCGCATATCGCGTTCGGCCGCGGTATCCACACCTGCCCTGGCGCCCCGCTGGCCCGGGCCGAGGCCAAGGTCGCGATCAAACGGCTGCTGGAACGCACCACCGATATCCGGATCGACGAGAGCGTGCACGGACCAGCGAGCGAACGCAAGTTCACCTATCTGCCGACGTTCATCCTGCGCGGGATCACGTCACTGCATCTGGAATTCGACCGCACGGAAGGGTAGGTCCCATGAAGGTCATCGTCGACGAGGACTCCTGCAAGGGCCACGGGATCTGCACCACGCTGTGCTCCGAGGTGTTCACTCTCAACGATTACGGCTATGCGGAGGCCATCGCGGACGAGATTCCCGAGGATCTCCAGGAGGCGGTGGCCACCGCCAAGGATGCCTGCCCCGAGTGGGCGATCAAGATCGTCGACGAATCGGCGGGCTGACCGGGCGCGGAGAGCGTTCGGGTAGTCGATCGCGACACCCGGACGTTCCGGCTGTGCCCGCAAGGGCACGGGCACGAGCGAGCCGGTAGGCGGCCTACACTGCTCCGGAGCTGAGATACCGGTTTCCCGGTCGCCGAATCCGACGGCACCCGCCGACCCATATCCGCAACGACCATGGCGGCGGCCATCTCTCGGCCGCGGCGGTCGGCGCAGACCGAAGCGCACTCGGCGGAGCAGGTGACCGCCGGGAGCCGGTCGCCCGTGCCCGGGTCGGATACCGCTCACCGGCACCGAGCCCGAGCACAACGATCTCGAGCGATCGACAGACCGGCTACCGCAATCGCCGAAGCCTGACTCGGGAACTCCAGGTCAGGGGGTGGTCGGAACCGAGGATCCGCTCACGATCGGCGAGGTTCCGCTCATACATCGAAATCGCCTCGCTCAGCCGACCGGCCAACTCGTAAGCGTTCGCGAGATTGTTCCGGGACACCAGAGTATGCGGGTGATCGGGGCCGAGGATCCGCTGGCAGTCGACGAGGTTCCGCTCGTATATCGGGATCGCCTCGCTCGCACGGCCGACGGCCTGGTAGGCGTTCGCGAGGTTGTTACCGGAGGCCATGGCATCGGGGTGATCCGGACCGAGGACCCGCGCACGATCGGCGACGACCCGCTCGTGCAGCGAAATCGCCTCACCCAACCGACCCGCCGCCTGGTAGGCCTGCGCAAGGTCGCTACGAGAGCCCAAGGTATCGGGGTGATCCGGACCGAGGGTCCGCGCACGATCGGCGAGGACCCGCTCGTGCAGCGAAATCGCCTCACCCAACCGGCCTGCCGCCTGGTAGGCGTTCGCGAGGTTACCAGCGGAGGTCGAGCTACCAGGGTGATCGGGACCGAGGACCCGAACGAAGTCCGCGAGGACCCGCTCGTGCAGCGAAATCGCCTCACCCACTCGGCCCTCCGCTTTGTAGGCCTGCGCGAGGTTGTTGCCGGAGGTCAAGGTGTCGGGGTGATCGGGACCGAGGACCCGAGCGAAGTCCGCGAGGATCCGCTCGTGCAGCGGGATCGCCTCACGTACCCGGCCGGTCGCCTGGTAGGCGTTCGCGAGATTGTTACCGGAAGCCAAGGTATCGAAGTGATCCGGACCGAGGACCCGCTCACAGTGCGTGAATGCGCGGTGGTGGTATGCCGCGGCGCGTTTCGTCAGTCCTTGGCCGGTGAGGAAGGATGCGGTGGCGTCGAGGATGTGCGCAGTAGTGGTCGTGTCGCGCACGGTGTATTCGAGAAGTGCGTCGATGTGCGGAAGCAGTATCCGCCAGGTGGGCCAGGTGGCGGAGTCTTCCGGGTCCGGCAGCGAACCGAGCAGCGTGGTGGCGGCGTGGGTGCGGGCTTGTTCGATCGCTCCGGGACTGCGGTGGGGATCCTCGGAATCCGGGGTGCGAGCCACTGCTTGTACAAGCCGGTGAATCGACACGGTGGCGATGACCGGGTCCGCGGAGATCATGTTGTAGGCGTTGAGCACACCGAGTGCGGCGTTGAGGACGGGTGGCGCGGCCAGATCCCCGCACAGAGCGAAGGGAACAGCGTCGGAGCCGAACCAAGCCAGGACGCGCAACAGGTCCCCTGCCGCCGGCTGGACGGCGACGATGCGGTCCAGGGTCACCCGCCAGATCCGCGCGATAGCACGTGCGGGGTCGACACCGACCGCGGTCTGACCGAACATGTCTGCCGGGTACTCGGTGAGCAGCAGCAGGTAAGCCCGCGCAGTGGTGAGCGGGTTCTGCGCCAGATACGCGCCGGCTTGCCCGACAGCGAGAGGCAGATGCCCGAGCTCCGCGCACAATTCGGCGGCACCGTCTTCATTGCGGGGTCCCGCGGCGGTGAGGATTCCCGTGATCAACCGCAGCGACTCGTCCGGTTCCAGGACATCCAATCGCACCACCGAAGTGCCCTGCTGCCAGCCGGCGGACAAGCGACTGGTGATCACGATACGGCCGGCACCGGCACGGGCCAGCACCTCGGCGGTATCGGCAGGATCGTCGACGTTGTCGAGGATCAGCAGCCATCCGGTGTGGGTGGCCAGCCATTGCAGGGCACGCTCGGCGAGCTGCTCCACAGCCAACGCTTGCGCCCATGCCGGCTGCAGGGCGGCGGCGAACTCGGCCAGCCCCTGCTCGACGTGTGCCGCGGTGTCAGCGGTGATCCACCGCACCGGGGCGTGGCCGTGCGGGCGGGTCGCGGCCCAGTGCGCGACCAGCGTGCTCTTACCGATACCGCCGAGTCCGTGCACCGCCACCCGCCCCAGGTCAGCGAGCCCGGCATCGAGCTCGTCGAGCTCGCGTTCACGACCGACGAAACCGCGGCCGGGTATGACCGGCAGGTTGTCCAGTCCGGGTGGGGCATCGACTTCGGCGATGGGCTGCCACGCCTCCGGCGGCGGTGGTGCTACCGGCCGGGCCCGATCTCCCGAGACCATGAATGTGACGCCACCGTGGATCTGGTTCCCGGTCATAGAAATAGCACCGCCACCAGCTGAGGCTGTGGCGGAAGGCGCGGGGCTACCGGGTGTCAGGGCCGCGCCGCGCCGGGGTCCGGCGCCTCCGTGCGGCCCGCTCGCACACCGCTGATCTTCACCGCCCCCGCGATCTCGCTATCGGCCACCCGCACGCCGTCACCGGCGGAAGCGATATCGGAGATCTCGAGCACGGCGGCCACGAGGTTGGTCACCTCCGCCCCCACTACCTGCGGATGATGCTGCCGCACCGCGCCCAATACCGCGAGAGCCGCCGCACCGAGCTCCGCGTCACCGGCGGCACCGGCATCGTCGAGGTCCTCGGCCAGCGACTGCTTCTTGACCTCGGAGTCCGGCTTTCGCTCCAGCCCGGACACGTCCACCTGCTCGTACTTGCGCGAGAGCAGGTCCTTCAGCCCGCGATAGGCATCCTTCACCATCTGCGCCGCGGTATCACTCACCCCCGCCGCCGCACCCGCGGCGATCGCCGAAACCACCACTGCCGTCACAGGATCCATTCCGCAATCCTTACATCCGGACCGCCGTGGGACGCGATCGAACCAGCAAATTCCGCGCGGATCCGATATCCCCGTCCCACCGGCGACTCCACCACCTATCGGATGTAGCTGGTTCGGCATGCTCATATCGCCACGACGCGAGGCGGGGTCCTCAACCGCCGACGCGTCAGCTCACTCACCCGTCCAGCGCGGCACCCGCTTCGCCGCGAACGCCGCCGGACCTTCCTGCGCATCCGCGCTGCGGTAGGCCCTCACAGCGGCGTGCCGTGCCGACTGCAGCGCGGCCGACCGGCCCATTTCGGTTGCCAGCATGACGGTTTCGCGGGCCGCGCGCACCGACAGCGGCGCCCCGGCCAGTACGGTGGCGGCCAGGTCGAGCGCGGTGTCCAACAGGTCGGCCGGCTCGGCCAGCCGGTTCACCAGACCGATTTCGTAGGCCCGCTGGGCGGTGATCGGGTTACCAGTGAGCAGTATCTCCATCATGATGCGCTGCGGGATCATATGGATCAGCGGCGCGGCCCACGGTGAACTGCGCCCCACCTTCACCTCGGTCACCGCGAATGTCGCGCTGGTGCTGGCCACGCACAGGTCGCAGGCCTGGGCGATCATCCAGCCGCCCGCGAACGCCGCGCCGTTGACCGCGGCGATGGTGGGTTTGGACAGCGCGATCGTGTCGTAGGGCACCGGGAACATGTCCCGGGGCGGCTCGGCCATCCCGGTTTCGACCATTTCCCGGAGGTCACCGCCCGCGCAGAACGCCTTCGCCCCGGCACCGGTGAGGATCGCGATCCGCAACGCCTGATCCCGCTCGAAGCGCTCCCAGGCGGCGAACAGCCCGGCCCGGACTTCCGCGGACAGGCAGTTGCGAGTCTGCGGGCGGTTGAGGGTGATCACCGCGATGCCGTCGGCGCGGGCGTCGAAGAGTACGGCGTCTTCCATCTAGAAACCTCGCTGCTCGATACGGTGCGCGGTGCGCGCCAGGTCTTCCCGGAAATCGGGGTGGGCGATCTCGATCAGGTGCCGGGCGCGTTCGGCGAGCGTGCGCCCGGCCAGTTCCGCGGCGCCGTATTCGGTGACCACGATGTCGACCTCGCTGCGCGCGGTGGTGACCGGCCCGGACAGGGCCGCGGTGATCCGGCTGACGGTGCCGTTCTTCGCCGTGGCGGGCAGCGCGATGATGGAGCGCCCACCGGGTGAACGCAGGCCGGCGCGCACGAAATCCACCTGGCCGCCGGTGCCACCGAGATAGCTCTCGCCGGATTGTTCGGCGTTCACCTGACCGGTCAGATCGACCTCCAGCGCCGAGTTGAGCGTCACCAGGTTCTCGACCCGGGCGAGGACCGCGGCATCGTGGGTGTAGGAGGTCGCGCACATGCGCACGGCCGGGTTGCGATGCGCGAAATCGTAGAGTCGCCGGGTGCCGATGAGCGCGCCGGTGATCGAGACGCCCCGGTCGATCCGCTTGCGCGCGTTGGTGATCACTCCCGCTTCCACGAGGTCGACGAGTCCGTCGCCCATCATCCCCGAATGGATGCCCAGGTCGCGGCGGTCGCGCAGTGAGCGCAGTACCGCGTCGGGGACGGCGCCGACTCCGGTCTGCAGTACGGCGCCGTCCCCGATGTAGTCGGTGATATGCCGGGCAACGGCCTCGTCCACTGCCGCGATCGCCGCCGGGGGTACCTGCACGGGCGACCGCGATACCGTGACGGCACAGTCGATCTCGGCGGCGGCCAGCGATTCTCCGAACGTATAAGGCACCCGGTCGTTGACCTCGGCGATCACCACCCGGGCGCGCGACACCGCCGCCCGGACGTAGTCGCTGATCAGCCCGAAGCTGTGCCGGCCTGCGGCGTCGGCCGGGCTGACCTGGACGAACGCCACGTCGCAGCCGAGTTCACCGGTGTCGATCATCGATGCCACCCGGCCGACATGGCAGGGCACGATATCGAGTTCACGGCTTCTGGTCAGGCTGCGCAGGGCGCCGATGGCACCCATGCTCGACAGGGCGAAGGAACGGCTGACGCCGGGCGCGAACTGCCCCGAGAAGCTGGTGGCGGTGAACGCGGACAGTTTCCCGATCCCGGGCCCCTGCTCGATGAGCGCCTCGATCAGGGTCGTCGGCTCACCGCAGGCCTGACCGAGGACGATCCGGTCACCGGGACGCAGCCATTCGCCCAGGTCGATCGCGGTGCCGGTCATGCCGGTGTCCCCCGGCCGTTGCCGACCGGCACCCCGGGTCCCGGGTCGGGCGGCGGCGCGGCCGCCTCGTCCAGCACTTCGCGGGTGTGCGCGCCGAGGCGCGGCGCGGGTCCGGCCACACGGCCGGGGGTGCGGGAGAACCAGGTGGGTGGGCCGGGGAAACGCAGGGGACCGTGGGGACTGTCGACGGTTTCGAAGAAGCCTGCGGCGTTCAGGTGCGCGTTGTCGAACAGATCGTCCAGTGTCTGCACCGGTGCGGCCGGGATATCCAGGGAATTGAGCAGTTCCAGCCATTCCGCGGTGGTGCGGGTGCGGAAGGTCTCGCGGAGATGGGCGTAGACGGTGTCGATGCGGCGAGCGCGCTGGGCCAGCGTCGCGAACTCCGGACCGTTCCACGCCGGGTGCACCGCGTTCACGAACGCCGTCCACTGTTTGTCGTTGTAGACGAGCGCGGAGAGGTAGCCGTCCGCGGTGCGGTAGGGGGTGCGTTCGGGGGTGACCGCACGCGGGTAGGCGGCGGGGCCCAGCGGCGGGTCGAACAGCGCGCCGTTGGCGTGCTCGACCAGCATGAAGGCGGCCATGGTCTCGAACATCGCGACCTCGACCTCCTGCCCCTCCCCGGTCCGCTCACGATGGAACAGGGCCATCATGGTGGCGTAGAGGGCGGTCATCCCGGCGATCTTGTCGGCCATGATGGTGCCGACGTAACCCGGTGTGCCGGTAAGGAGTTCCTGCACGTGGGGCAGTCCGCATTCGGCTTGGATCGTATCGTCGTAGGCGGTGCGATCGGCGTCGGGACCGCGGCGGCCGTAGCCGTAACAGTTGGTGTAGACGATCGCCGGGTTCACCGCGGCGACCTGTTCGTAGCCGAAGCCGAGCGCGGTCACCGCCTTGCCTCGCATGGAGTGGACGAAGACATCGGCGCCCACGATCAGCTCGCGGAGCGCGGATCTGCCCTCTTCCTCGCGCAGATTCAGGACCACACTGCGTTTTCCGCGGTTGACGTTGACGAATACGCCGGCCATCCCCGGTTCCGGCCCCACCGAGATATGCCGGGTGTTGTCCCCGGCCGGGGGTTCCACCTTGATCACGTCGGCACCCATATCGGCCATGATCTGGGTGCAGTAGGGACCCATCACCATCGCCGTCAGATCGATTACCCGCACTCCGGCCAGCGGCCCTGTGTGCTGCATACGCCCTACCTTCACCGGGCCGGCCGAACAAATCGGCGGCTATCTGATGAATCTTTGTAAGGATAGTGATATCAAGTATGGGTGCCCAGTTTCAATGGCGAGAACGTCGAGCCCGACGGCGGCGAGAACGTCGAGCCCGACGGCGGCCGCTCCACCGGACCGCGGCTTCCGGAGTCGATCGCCGATGTGCTGCGCCCCGCCCTCGCCGCGCACCCGCAGGCCATCGCCATCGAAGCGGCGTCGGGCTCCTGGAGCTACCGCGAACTCGACGATCGCGCCCACGCGGCCGCGGCCGCGCTGTGGTCGCTCGGCGTCCGCCCCGGCGACCGGGTCGCGGCCTGCCTGCCCAACGATCTCGAAATCGTCGCCGCCTTCCACGGCGCCCAGCGGATCGGCGCGGTGTGGGCGGGTATCGGCGAGGCCCTGGCCGCGGCCGAACAGCAGTACCTGCACGAGCTGATCGAACCGAAAGTCGTGCTGGCGGGTCCCCGCTATCTCGTCGACTCCCCGGCCCGCGTCGGCCCGGACAGTTGGGCTGCGGCCCAACTCGCACCTGCCGCGCCCGATTTCACCCCGGACCCGCACGCACCGGCCGGGATAGCGTTCACCAGCGGAACCTCCGGGCGGCCGAAGGCCGTCGTACACAGCCAGCGCAATCTGCTGCTACCCGGAGCTGTGCTGGTCGCCACGCGCGGCTGGGGACCCGAATTGCGCAAGGGCGACAGCTTCCCGCTGACCATCCTCAACATGATGGTGCTGTCCACCCTGCTCACCGCCCAGGCCGGCGGCTGCGCGGTGATCATGGACCGCCGCGATGCCGCGGGGGTCGCGGAATGGATCTCCACCCGGAAGGTGACCGTCTGGAACGGCGCGCCGGCCCAGCTCTACGACCTGGCCGCGCGCCCGGAACTCGATCTGGGTTCGCTCCAGGAGGTGTGGAGCGGCGGCAGCGACACCCCGGATACGGTCAGGACGGCGTTCGCCGCCGCGCACGGACCGATCCCGCGGGTGACCTACGGCCTCACCGAGGCGCCGACGGTGGTGGCGATCGATCCGCCCGGACCGGAGTGGCGGCGGCGGGCCAGCGGCCGGGTACTGCCCCAGTTCGACGTCGCCGCCTACGACGACGACGGAAAACGGCTCCCGGCAGGCGAACTCGGCGAGCTGCGACTGACCGGACGCACCGACGGCCCCTGGGCCGGACTCTGGCGGCCGCTGCTCGGACACTGGTCCGGCGGCCGGATTCAGCCTCCGCCGGAAGGGCCGGTCGCCACCGGAGATATCGGCACCGTCGACGAAGACGGCTGGCTCACGGTGCTCGACCGCAAGAAGATGGTCATCATCCGCGGCAGCGCGAATATCTATCCGCTCGAGGTGGAGCGGGTGCTGGGGGCCCATCCGGCGGTCGCCAAGGTGGCGGTCTGCGGAGTTCCGCACGAACGGCTCGGCCAGCAGGTCGCGGCGGTACTCGAGACGAACGGGTCAGCCGTGGATTTCGCGGAGCTGGCGCGACACTGCCGAGACGAACTCGCCGGGTACAAGATTCCCGAGCTGTGGGCCGTGGTCGACGCACTGCCCGTCAATGCCATGGGCAAGGTGGTGCGGACCGACCTCCCGGGTCTGATCGCGCGCGAGGGCCGGGAATGAGCGCCGACCGCGCGGCCGCCGTACGCCCTTTCGAACTCGACGGCAGGGTGGCCATCGTGACCGGCGGGTCGTCCGGTTTGGGTGCGGCGGTGAGCCGCGCGCTGTCCGGGCTCGGCGCGCGGGTCGCGGTGGTGGCGCGGCGGCGGGACCGCTTGGAATCACTGGCCGGCGAGATCGGCGGTCTGGCACTGGGGTGCGATCTCGCCGAACCCGCCCGGATCGCCGACATCGTCCCGGCGGTCACCGAATCGCTGGGTCCGCCGGAGATCCTGATCAACGCGGCGGGTAACCGCTTCGGCACCGAACACGCCGAATCGGAAGCGCTGACCGATATCCGGCGCACCCTGGACCTGAATCTGCTGGCCCCGCTGCTGCTCGCCCAGCAGGTCTTCCCGTCCATGCGCGATCTCGGTCGAGGGTCGATCGTGAACGTCTCGTCGATCAGCGGGCGCGTGGGGATACCGGGTATCCCGCAGGCGTCCTACGCCGCGAGCAAGGCCGGATTGTCCGGGCTCACCACCGAACTCGCCGTGCAGTGGGCACGGCATTCGATCCGGGTGAACACGGTCGCACCCGGCTTCTTCCGCAGCGAGATCACCGACAGCCTCTACGACAGCGAGCGCGGCGCCGGCTATCTGCGCCGCAATATCCCGCTGCCCACCGAGGGCACCGCCGCCGACATCGTCGGCGCCATCGTCTGGCTGGCCGGGGACGCCGGCCGCTACGTGACCGGACAGACCGTCGTCGTCGACGGCGGCTGGACGGTGCGCTGACCAGCCGGGTGTTGACACCGATCAGCACTGATGGAAATATGATTCTTGTTTACGAGAATCTAATTCTTTTGTGACTTCCGCGGATCGGCGCCCATCCCATCGGCACCGCCGTCCGGACGCCGCAACGGCATCCGGACGGCAGCGAGAAAGGAACACATCACCGATGTTCTCCGCAATTCTCATCGACAAGGGTGAGTCGGGCTCGAAGGTAGAGCTCACCAGCGTGGACGAGGCCCAGTTGCCCGAGGGCGACGTCGAGATCGAGGTGGCCTTCTCCACCCTCAACTTCAAGGACGCGCTCGCGATCACCGGATCCTCTCCGGTCGTGCGCAAGTTCCCGATGGTGCCGGGTATCGATCTCGCCGGGACCGTCACCTCCAGCACGCACTCCCGCTGGTCCACCGGCGATCGAGTGGTCCTCAACGGCTGGGGAGTCGGCGAAACCCATTGGGGCGGTCTCGCGCAGCGCGCCCGGGTCGACGGCGACTGGCTGATCCCGCTGCCGGGCGAATTCACCGAACGCCAGGCCATGTCCATCGGCACCGCGGGCTACACCGCCGCCCTCTGTGTGGACGCCCTGCTGAAACACGGCCTCACCCCCGACAGCGGCGAGATCCTGGTGACCGGCGCGACCGGCGGCGTGGGCAGCGTCGCCATCGCGTTGCTCACCAAGGCCGGATTCTCGGTCGCCGCCGCGACCGGCAAGGCGGACGAGCACGCGTATCTGAAACAACTCGGCGCCACCACCGTCGTCGAGCGCGCCGACTTCGCCGACAAGGGCAAACCGCTGCAGAAGGAACGCTGGGCGGGTGTCGTGGACACGGCCGGCAGTCACACCCTCGCCAATGCGTGCGCGCAGACCCGATACGGCGGCGCGGTCGCGGCCTGCGGGTTGGCCCAGGGGATGGATTTCCCGGCGTCGGTCGCCCCGTTCATCCTGCGCGGCGTCTCGCTGCTGGGCGTGGACAGCGTGATGGCGCCCCAGCCGAAACGGCTCGACGCCTGGGCCCGGCTCGCGCGCGACCTGGACCCCGCCGTCCTCGATTCGATCGCCCGCGAGATCGCGCTGGGTGCGGCCGTCGAGGCCGCCAGCGGGTTCATCGCCGGCACTGTCCGGGGCCGGATCGTCGTCGATGTGAATCGCTGAGCAGGAGTTCTCGTGAGCAAGAAAACGGAAGAATCCACCGTCGAACTCGATCTCAGCGATGTCGACCACCGGGTCGGCACACCGATCGGCGGCGGACAACTGTGGGATCCGTGCAGCACCTCCGATATCCGCCGCTGGGTGATGGCGATGGATTATCCGAACCCGTTGCACTGGGATCAGGAGTTCGCCCGCGAATCCCGGTACGGCGGCCTGATCGCACCGCAATCGATCGCGGTCGCGCTGGACTACGGGCACGGTGCGGCACCGGCCTGTGTGGGACATATCCCGAACAGTCATCTGATCTTCGGCGGCGAGGAATGGTGGTTCTACGGCTGCCCGGTGCGGCCCGGCGACCAGCTGTTCCAAGAGCGTCGCTTCCACGATTACACAGTGGCGAACACGAATTTCGCCGGCCCCACCATGTTCTCGCGCGGCGATACGACCCACCGCAACCAGCACGGCACACTCGTCGCCAAGGAGCGGTCCACCGCGATCCGCTATCTCGCCGAAGAGGCGAACAAACGCGGCATGTACGCGAACCAGCTCGGCGAGGTCAAGAAATGGACGGCCACGGAACTCGCCGAGGTGGACGCGCTGCGAACCGAATGGCTGATGTCGAACCGGCTCGGTGTGTCTCCGCATTTCGACGAGGTCGAGGTCGGCGACAAACTGCCACGGCGGGTGATCGGACCGCACAGCATCGCCAGCTTCACCACCGAATACCGGGCTTTCCTGTTCAACATCTGGGGCACGTTCCGGTGGACCGCGCCCGCGGGCGTAGCAGATCCGTGGGTCTATCAGGACCCGGGCTGGACCGAGGGGTTCGGCTTCGACGAAGAAGGCGCGAAGATCGACCCACGGTTGCGCGACGGACTCTACGTCGGACCCTCACGCGGCCATATCGACGCCGAGAAAGCCGGTGACGTCGGGATGGCCCGGGCGTACGGCTACGGCGCCACCATGGGCGGCTGGTGCACCGACTATCTGGCCTATTGGGCCGGTAACGACGGCATGGTCCGGCACACCAGAGCCGACTTCCGACTCCCCGCGTTCGAAGGCGATGTCACCTATTTCGACGGCGAGATCGTGGACAAGAACCCCGAATCGACCTGGGGTGTGCCACTGGTGCAGGTGAAGCTGAAACTCACCAACCAGGACGGCGGCACGCTGGTCTCCTGCACCGCCGAGGTCGAACTCCCGCTGTAACAGCGGCAACCCGCGTATCACCGTCAGAGAGGAAACCGGCGATGAGCACCGGGACCCAGCACCTTCCCGACCGGTCGGCGGCGATCGCCGCGGGGCCGCCGCTGAGCGAGGAACCGGGTCTCGGGACGCTCACGCTACCCGGATTCCTCCGCGAAGTGACCGAGCTGTACCGGGACCGCACCGCACTGTCGTCCCCCGCCGACGGCCTCGCCTGGACCTACACCGAACTGTGGGACCAGGCGCTCGCGGTGGCCCGGGCACTGCGGGCCTGCGGCGTCGGGAAGGACAGCCGGGTCGGCGTGCTCATGACCAACCGCGCCGAGTGGCTGGCGGCTGTTTTCGGGACTTCACTGGCCGGTGGCGTCGCGGTGGCGCTGAGCACCTTCTCCACCGGCCCGGAACTGGACCATCTGCTGCGGGTCTCCGGTGTCTCGGTACTGCTGTTCGAACGCACGGTGGCCAAAGCGGATTTCGGCGCCGTCCTGACCGGCCTCGAGCCGCGCCTCGCGTCGGGAACGCCGGGCCGGATCGATTCCGGCGCATACCCTTTCCTGAGGTACGTCGCGGTGGTCGGCGACCCGCCGCCCGTTGGGGCGATCGAGAGCTGGGACGCCTTCCTGACCCGCGCCGCCGATACCGATCCCGCGCTGATCGAGGCCGCCGCCGCCACCGTGCGACCCAGCGATACCGCGGTGCTGTTCTTCTCGTCGGGCACCACCAGCAAGCCGAAAGGCATCCGCAGCGCGCATCGCGGGGTCACGATCCAGATGTGGCGTTTCCGGCGTATGTTCGGTTTCGGTCCGGACGACGACGTGCGTTGCTGGACCGCCAACGGTTTCTTCTGGTCCGGTAATTTCGCCCAGGCGCTCGGCGCCACGCTGGCCGCGGGCGGGACGCTGATCCTGCAATCCCTGTTCGACGCAGCCGGGGCTTTGGAGCTCATGCAGTCGCAGCGGGTGACCTTCCCGGTGGCCTGGCCGCATCAGCACGCCCAGCTCCAGAGCGCCGCCAACTGGGTCTCGGCGGATCTGAGCAGTCTGCGGTTCGTGGACCGCGACCTGCCGCTTGCCACCCACCCGACCATCGATACCGAGTGGACGGAGCCGGGACACGCCTACGGCAATACCGAGACCTTCACCATCACCACCTGTTTCCCCGCCTGCACGCCGGAAAAGGTGATCGCCGGCAGCAGTGGGATGCCGCTGCCCGGGGTGACGGTGAAGGTCGCCGATCCGCTCACCGGCGCGGTGCTGGCCAGGGGCGAGAGCGGCGAGATCTGCATCAAGGGCCCCACCCTGATGCTCGGCTATCTCGGTACACCGTTGGACGAGACCCTCGACGAGGACGGCTATTTCCACACCGGCGACGGCGGTTACCTCGACGAGGCCGACCGGCTGTACTGGGAAGGCCGGCTCACCGACATCATCAAGACCGGCGGTGCGAATGTCTCACCGCTCGAGGTCGACGAGATCCTGAGCCACTATCCGGGCATCAAGATCGGCCGGACTGTGGGGGTACCGCACGAGACCCTGGGTGAGATGGTGGTCGCGTGCGTGGTACCGCACGCCGGCCGGGCACTCGACGCCAGGGAGATCCGGGACCATCTCCGCGCACAGCTCGCCAGTTACAAAGTGCCGCGCGAAATCCTGTTCTTCACTGAAGACGACCTGGCACTGACCGGCAGCGCGAAGATCAAGTCCGGCGATCTCCGACTGCTGGCGGCCCAACGGCTCGCGGCTGCCGCCGACCAGCACAAACCGCATATCGGCGGCGTATGAGAACTTCCCACTCTGTGCACGCGGCGGCCGGCCTCGGTCGTGGGGATCCGGAGTCCCACTTCGGAGCCTCTGTACAGGAATCATGTACAACCCCCGCATGAGGCAGCTCTCTTACACCGAAGCCCGCGCGACCTTCGCGAAGGTGCTCGATACCGCTACCGACGATCTGGAGGAGTTCGCGGCAGGTGGCTTCGTCCCCGGAGAACGTCTGGACCTGCCCGACGACGATGATTCGACAGGTGTGGCGTGAAGCTGCAGTTCTCCAGCGAAGCCTGGAAGGACTATGCGTGGACGGTGGCCGACGACCGGGCGTCGGCACGGAAGCTCTTGCCGGTTATCGGGCGGGTCAAAACGCATGAGTCCACGCGGAAGCTGGCGCGGCGTATCGACGCCGGGACCGCACGCATCATGTCGGCGACAGTGAAACGGGAACGTGGCCGCTGGTTTGTCGTGTTCACCTGCGAGGTGCAACGCAACAACCCAGCACCCCGGAACCCGAACACCGCTGTCGGTGTCGATCTCGGCATCAAGACGCTGGCCGTCACCTCCGACGGCGGCGAGCACATGAACCCGAAGCATCTGAGTAAGGCGTTGAACCGCTTGCGCCGCGAGTCGCGACAGGTCTCGCGGCGTCAAGGACCCGACCGGCGTATCGGGTATCGCGGGTCCGGGCGCTGGCATCGCGCCAACCGGGCCCGCAATCGAACCCACTACCGAGTCGCTGATGCCCGCCGCGACAGCCTTCACAAACTCACCAGCCATCTCACCGACACCTACGGCGCTGTCGGCGTTGAGGACTTGAACGTCGGCGGGATGCTCCGCAACCGCAGGCTGTCTCGCGCCATCGCCGACTGCGGGTTCGCGATACTGCACCATCAATTGTCCTACAAGACCGAGTGGCGGGGCACGGTGTTCGCCGTCGCGAACCGCTGGTACCCCTCCAGCAAAACCTGTTCCGGCTGCAAGGCAGTGAAAACCAAGCTGTCGCTATCGGAACGGGAGTTCATCTGTGAGTGCTGCGCAATGGTCCTCGATCGGGACTTGAACGCGGCGATCAACCTCGCGGACCAGGTAGGAATCCTCTTCCCGGAGTGGCCGGGTGAGGTGAAACGTGGACGCGGAGGCGATGTCAGAACCGCACAGCGGGCAGTCGCCGGTGAAACGTCTACCCGACGACCGCAACACGCGGCACAGGGACTTCCGGGCGGCAACACCCGGATCACAGAGAATCACTGATGCTCTAGTGAACGGCCAGATGACCGGATTCCGGCACTGAGCACGTCCTGTGAGTGTTGCCGGGGCATGGGTCATGTTCCGGTTGATGCGGATTCGCGCAATCCGGTTGCGGTGGTGCGGCATCGAAGCGCGCCCGCTGCCCGTCGTCGAGCCTGCTGCGCGTGGTATCCGTGCACTCGGAGTACTTCACACCAAGGGTGATGGTCGCACCCTGCGCTCCCATTTGCCGACCGCTTCAAGCGAGCATCTGATCCGGTCGGCGAACTGATCCTGCGTGTCCCGCAATGCTGCACGCAGCGCGGTGACTCGGTCCCGCTCCACTTGATGATCGTGTCGAGCCGCGGCACTGATCGGGGCTGGTGCCTCGATGGTCAAGGTGCGGTTGTCACGTACGAACGCAGGCTGGTGTCTCGGGCCGACCCGTAGTTCGCGTGTCGGATCCTAGACCTCGTGTGTGGTCATGCTCAGCAGTTGATGTGCGTAGTGGTCACGCAACTCGGTGACGAGGCGGCGCTGCCAGGCACGGGTCATCACCGCATGCGTGAGACGGCGAGCCGTGCGTGGCGCGGCCGCGATCTCGGCGGCCAGATCCAGTGCCCGAGTCAGTAACTCGGAGCGAGGAAGTACCTCGTTCACCAGACCGAGCCGGAGTGCTTCCTCGGCGCGAATGCGCTGCCCGGCGTAGACGATGTGGTTGGCGCGTTTGACACCGACGAGATCGCGCAACACCAGATACATGCCGTCGCCGGGGACCGAGCCGGCACGGAAGTTGCCGTCACCGAACGACACATCCGGTGTGCAGAGGGTCAGATCGCACAGCAGCGGCAGCTCCAGCCGCATCCCGGGCCCGTTGATCGCCGCGATGGTGGGGACATCGAGGTCGAAGACGAGCCTTTCCAGGATTCTGATGCCATCGTTGTACTGCTCGTGAACAAGGTCGGCACCCCATTGCGATAGCGGTTGGGCGAACGATTCGGCGTCGACTCCGCCGAGCCAGTCATCACCAGTGCCGGTGATGACCACGACCTCGTTGTCACGGTCGGCGCCGACCACCCCCAGCAGTAGATTCCACGCATTCAACAGGCCCCGGGACCAGCTGGCCGGCCCGTCGTGGTTGTGCATACGGACGACGAGGATGCCGTCGTGGCGCTCGAGCCGGAAATGCGGCGCGAATCGCGCTCGATATTCCTCGAACGATGTCGCGGGGATGAAGTCCCCCAGCCTGCGATCTCGTTCGGCGATCGCTTCGGACATGACAGCTCCTCGTTCCCGGATGGAACCCCATCCCTTAAGTGGGGTACTACCCCATTTATTCTGGAGAGAATATCAGGGAGGTGCTGTGGTGACAGACCGGCAACGTCGCGTTCGTTCGGACTCCAGAGCCAACCGAGATCGAATCGTGGACACGGCTACGCGCTTATTCGGGCAGCGTGGGGTGGACGTGCCCCTCGACGAGATCGCCGCCGCCGCGAACGTCGGCTCGGCGACACTGCATCGACACTTCCAGGGCCGAGTGGAATTGGTCCACGCCGTGCTGAATACCAGGGCCGACCGGCTCGTCGCACACTCGGGCCGGCTACTGGCGTCGTCCCCCACGGCGCAAACCGCACTGTGGGAATGGCTGCTGGAGTTGATCGGGTTCACCACATCGTTCCGAGGGCTCGCTGTCCTGCTCGCCAACCATGACGCCGACACCACACTCGAGGACCGGCATCGCGCAGTCACCTCAGCCTGCGCCCGGCTACTGACCGCCGCCCAAGCCGAGGGATATATACGGCCTGACATAGTTGCCGGTGATCTACTCAAACTCGCTCACGGCATCGCCGTGGCAGCGGCCGGGTCCTCGGCCGCTGCCGCACGCCTGCTCGATCTCCTCGCCGACGGACTGCGAATTCCAACCGCCTGACACCGCTACCAGGACCACCGGCGTGGATCGCCGAACGCTTCGCGCAGTGGACCGATCCCCGCACTTCGCCGCAATGGAGGTACAGGACCTGCTCGCGGCGGACGTGCGCGGTTTCTTCCTGTCGCTGAACTGATCACGGTTCGGTGCAGTGATCAGTACTTCCAGAATCTTCATCGTTCCCCGCGCACGATAACCGGTCGCGTACCGGGCACCGGCATTGATATTACATACGATCGTATGTAATGTTTGTCAGGCCGGGTCCTCATCCCACCGGCACGCACACCGATCGGAGGATGCCCACGATGGACGGTCACCGGATGTTCGAGCTGGCACAGGCCCTGGCGGTAGCGAAGAGCAACCAGGATCTACCCACGGCGTTACGCCTGCTGCACCCCGAGATGGTGCTGGAGGCCCCGGCGTTGGGGACCGCCGCCCGCGGGCGGATGGAGAACGAACGAGCCCTCACCCGGTTCTTCGCGACATTCCCGGACTATCACGTGGACCTGGCCGGGCACGCTGACGACGGCGCGACCCTGATCTGCTGGGGCATCGCGCGAATGACCATGACCGGCAACCGCTTCGGAGTCGAGCCGAACGGCCTCCGCGCCGCGGTGCCGGTGTTCATCGCCTTCACCTTCGCGGACGGCCTGATCGCGAGCGAACAATTCTTCTTCGATCTGGCGGACCTGTGCGCACAGTCGGGCGTATCCGCGGATACGGTGCGGGACAGACTGTTCGGGCAGGCGAGCACGGCGGGAGAACGGCGATGACGGTGGATGCGCGGGTGCGGCCGGTCGAGGGGATCAGGACGGCGCCGCTGTTCGATATGGTCGTGGAGCTGAACCCGCGACTCGACTTCGGCACCGACGGGCCACTCGGCCGAAGAGTTCTGTACGGAGCGGCGGGCGGATGGTTCGACGGGCCGGGACTGCGCGGCGAGGTGGTGGCCGGGGGCGGCGACTGGGCTCTGTACCGCCCCGACGGGACCATGCTGCTCGACGTCCGGCTGACCCTGCGCGCCGAGGACGAACTGGTGCACATGACATACCGGGGCCGCTGGGTGATCCCACCGGAGGCGCGGGCCGAGATGGCCGATCCGGCCACCCGGGGGCGAGTCGACCCGGGCCGCTATTACTTCCGGACCACCCCGCTGTTCGAGACCGGGTCGGCGCGCTACGCCTGGCTCAACGATATCGTCGCCGTCGGTACGGGTTATCCCGTCGAGGGCGGCGTGGCCTACCACGTGGAACGGGTACTGTGATGCCCGTATCCGGGCGCGATGCGCCCGATCACGACACCGCCCGGGCCGGTACCGCGCAATCGGGCGATCGGCGCCGGGAGCGCGGAACTCGCTCACGCCGGATCATCTCGCGGCACGCCGTCGATATCGCCTCGCTGGACGGCTTGGACGGCCTCAGCTTCGGCCGCCTCGCCGACGACCTCGACATCAGCAAGGCGGGTATCCAGACATTGTTCCGCACCAAAGAAGCCCTGCAGCTGGCCACGGTGGAGGCCGCGGGCGAGGCGTTCGCCGAAGCGGTGGTCGCTCCGGTCCGGTCCGTTCCCGAAGGCGCGCCCAGGATCCGCGCGCTGGTCGAACAGTGGATCGCCTATGCCGCACAACCACTGTTCCCCGGCGGCTGCTTCTGGGGCGCCAACCTGCCCGAGTTCGACAGTCGGCCCGGACCCGTCCGTGACGCGCTACAGCGGCAACGCGACGTCTGGCTCGGCACTCTCACGCGGCAATTCGAGCGCGCGGCCGCCGACCGGCGATTCGACGACGACGAGATCGACCTGGCCGTCTTCCAAATCGACGCCGTCCTCAACGCGGCCAATATCGCCTTGCGGCTCGGTGATTCGGAAAGCACCCGGAAAGTGCACCGGGTTGTCGACGGTCTCCTGAAATCGGAATCTTGACGCGGCCGCCGACCGGTCAACCGGCCCGGTAGCGGTCGGCGAGGACTCGGCGATGATCGGCGGGGGCACCGAACAGCGCACGATTGAGGGTCGCCCGTTTCAGGTAGCGGTGGATCCCGCTCTCCCAGGTGTAGCCGATGCCGCCGTGCAACTGCATGGCCTTGCCGGCGATCCGCACCCCGGCCTCACCGGTGAAGGACTTCGCCGCCGAGACGGCTCGGCTGCGGTCCGCCGTACCGTCCGCCGCCAGCGCGCCCGACACCAGCCGGCGCGCGATGGTCAGTTCCACGAACATATCGGCGCAGGCGTGCTTCACCGCTTGGAAGGAACCGATCGGCCGGTCGAATTGCGTACGGACCCGGGCATATTCGACAGTGGCGTCCAGCATGGACGCGGCGATTCCCAGACTGTCACACGCCACCGCCAGTGCGGCGCGGTCGTAGAGTACGCGCAAACCGTCGCGAATATCGGACCGGAAGGGCCGGATCGACTCCGCTGCCACGGATACCTCGTGCGCCTCCACCCGGCCGAGCGAACGGGTCGCGTCCACGACTTGTCGTTCGGCGATCCGCAGCCCGCCCGCACCCGGCTCCACGAACACCAGGCGAACGGACCCGCCGGGCGCCCGGGCGGGTATGAGCAGGGTGGTCGCGACCGGGGCGTCCGGGACGAAATCGGCCGATCCCGACAATCGAAAACCCTCGATGGTTTCGGTCAGCAGAAATGTGGGTACTATGCCTCCGGTGCCGGCACAAGCCGTTTCGCCGCCGGCCGCCGGCACCATATCTCCACCGAGTACCGCGACAGGGATCGTGGTACCCGCAACGGTTTCACGCAGGACCGTGTCCCGGCGGGCGTCGGGCTCCAGCGCACTGAGCGCACCGACGCCCGCCGCGACACTCGGGTACGCGGTACGCGCGGCCGCCCGGCCGATCTCCTCGAGCAGGATCGCGACCTCGGTGAACGTGGCCGCCGTCCCCTCGTATTCTTCCGGAACCTCGAGACCCGTCCAGCCGGCACGAACCAAGAGCGGCCAGTCGACGCCGTCCGCACCGGTCTTGCCGAGCAGGTCCCGGGCCACCGTGCGCAGTTCGTCGTGGAACTCGCCGAATTCGCCGCTCATCACGCGCCCGCCGGTTCTCGGGGCAGCCCCAGTCCACGTTCGCCGATGATGGTGCGCTGGATCTCACTGCTGCCGCCGGGCACGGTCCACTCCCACGATCCGACGAAATCCAGCACCCAGGCGCCGGATTCCCAGCCGCCCGACATCGGCTTACGCAGGACGGCCTGGCCCGGCAGACCACAGACCTCGACCCCGAAATCGGTCATCCGCTGGAGGAGTTCGCTGTAGTAGAGCTTCACCACGGACGCGTCGGCCGGGCCGACGGCGCCGGCATCGTGTCGTTCGACCAGATCGCGGCACAGCGCGCGAAGTCCGGCCAGTTCGATCTCGAGCCGGGCCAGCCGATCCGCGATCTGGGCATCGTCGACGGGCCGCTGCCCGAGCGGTCCGGGTTTGCGGCACTCCTCGACCAGCCACCGGAAACCCGCGTTGCCCAGCCGTTCGGCCAGTTCCAGCATGGTCAGGCCGCGTTCGGCGCCCAATGTCTGCTGCGCGAGCTGCCAGCCCCGATTCTCGGCGCCGATCAGATTCGCGGCGGGTATCCGCACCTCGTCGAGGAAGATCTCACAGAAATGCGACTCCCCCGTCGCCTGGCGGATGGGTCGCACTTCTATCCCCGGACTGCGCATATCCATGAGGAAATAGGAGATGCCCTTGCGCTTGGGGACGTCCGGGTCGGTACGCGCCAGCAGCAGACACCAGTCGGCGTACTGGGCGCCGCTCGCCCACACCTTCTGCCCGGTGACCACGTAGTCGCCGCCGTCGCGCCGCGCGGCGGTGCGCAGCGCGGCCAGATCGGATCCCGCGTCCGGCTCCGAGAAGCCCTGCACCCACAGTTCACCGTCGAGAATCGCCGGGAGATGCCGTTGCTTCTGTTCGTCGGTGCCGGCGGCCAGCAGGGTGGCGGCGGCGTGATGGATCGCCACGAACGCCAGCACCAGCCGCGGTGCGTCGTGCGCGGCGAGTTCCTGATACAGCACGATCTGCTCGGGAATCGGTATGCCGCCGCCGTATTCGCGGGGCCAGTGCGGCACCGCGTACCCGGTGGCGCGCAACTGCTGGAACCAATCCCGCTGGAATGCCACGAATTCCGCGTCGGTCGCGCCGGTCTGGGTCGTCCGCCACTCCGCGGGTACGTGCGCGCGGCACCATCGCCGCACGGTGTCCCGGAATTCGGCGAGGTCACTGCCGGACATCAGCGTCTCCCGTCATCACGCGCGGGCGCACCTGCGCCGACCGGATGCGAGCACCTGCGCCGACCGGATGCGCGCATCGGTGTCATCGCGGGGCACGCCCACGCAACGCCGCCAACTTCTTCCGGTGATCGGCTGACTGCATGGTCGTCACCTCGGCGGCGAAACCGGCTTGCAGGGGCCCGGCCACCGCCTGCGAAAGATACATGTTCACCACACGTTTGGTACTGCTCAGCGCCTGTGGCGGCAATGCGGCCAACCGTTCCGCCAGCGCCCGCGCCGCGGCCGACAATTCCTCCGGCGCGACCGTTCGCGTGGCAAGTCCCAGTTCCACCGCGGTCGGCGCGTCGATCCGGTCGCCGGTGTACAGGTACTCCCGGGACCGCAGAATCGGCGTGAGCAGCGGCCAGAAGGCCGCGCCGCCGTCGCCCGCCACCAACCCGACAGCCACGTGCGGATCGGCCAGATGGGCGCGTTCGGAGATCAGGACGATATCGCAGAGGATCGCGATACTGGCGCCCAGACCTACCGCGGGACCGTTGACCGCCGCGATCACCGGCAGCGGGAATCGCAGCAGTTCCTCGATGATCTCCGCGCCCTCGCGGATGCTCTCGTCCCGGGCCACCGGGTCGTCCAGGAACGAGGTGATCCAGTCCAGGTCGCCGCCCGCGCTGAACGCCCGACCGGCGCCGGTGAGGATCACCACCCGTGCCTCGGTATCGGCCGCCAACTGCCGCCACACCTGGGCCAGCGCCCGGTGCAGGTCGGCGTCCACCGCGTTCAGTTCATCGGGACGATTGATGGTGACGGTGCGCACCGCACCCTCACCGGTGACCGTCAGCGCCCCGGGCAGGTCGTATCGCACAGCGCCTCACACTCCCGCCGGATCGGAGAACAGACCCGCCAGACCGCGACGGCCGATCCGGTCGGTCAGCAGTTCCTCGGTGCGCGCGATCCCGAACGGGAACCGGCGCAGCGGCAGACTGTACCGGGACAGCCACGACAGTGTGGTCTCGTCGCAGAAACCGACGGCGCCGTGCACCTGGTGCGCGATCCGGAACACGATATCGGCGGCCTCCAGCGCCGCCAGTCGCAGCGCCAGCGCGTCCGCGACCGCCTCGGGACGGTTCGTCTGGATACTCCACAGCGCGTACCGGGCCAAGAGGTCGACTCCCCGCCGCTCGACCTCGGCATCGGTGAGCTGGAACTGCACCCCCTGGAACTCCGCCAGCGGCCGGCCGAACTGTTCCCGGACCTGTACATGGGACCGAGCCAGTTCCAGCGCCCGGTCCAGCATGCCCAGGAGCGTCCAGCACGGAAGCGTCAGGGCCAGCGCGAGATCCGCGCCGCCGTCGCCGTCGCGGGGATCGATGTCGAGCCGGGTCACGAATGCCGACTCCCTGGTGGACGCCTCCGAGGCCAGCGGCGTCGCCGACCCGCGCGCGCCGTCCGGTGCCACGGTCGCCCAGTGCAGATCGACCCCGGCCACCGCGCCCGAAGGCTCCGGCCCGGACACCACGATCAGTCCGTCGTAGTCCGCGTCGTCGGATCGCGCCAGCCGCTCCGCGACGGGATAGGGCGCAGCCCAGTAGCCGGCGCCACGGCACAGGGCCGCGGCCGCCTCCAACTCGACCGGGTCCCGCCGCGGGGCGAGTTCCCACGCCCCGAGGCCGGCCAGTACCGGCTCGATCAGCCGCTGTCGGCCCGCCGGTTCTTGTTCGGCCCGCTGGACCAGTTCGTCTCCGCCGGCCGCGCGCAGTGCGCGCACGATCTCCCGGCCGAATTCCTGTGCCTCGTCGGCGAGTTCGATCCGCACCTCGTGGGCGGGCCCGGGCGCCGCGTCCGACGTACTCACACTGTCCTCCTCCGCCGGCCGCGATATCCCCTGCGGTTGTGGGCCGCCCCGCTTTCCGCGCCGGACCCGCCGGCGAATTCTCCCCGGCCGGCGGGGGGCGCGGCGCGTTCGCCGCTCATGACCCGACCTGCCCCGGCAACAGGCGGCCACTCCCCCGCTCCTCGGTCGCGGCGGGCGGCGGCCGGGGCGCGTCACGCTCGGGCCGTGGTGCGCCCAGCAGTTCACGCGCGAGCAGTATGCGCTGCACCTCGATACTCCCGGACGCGACGGTGGCCGCGTTGGCGTACCGCCAGTGGTCGTGGACGGCGCGCCGGAACCGGCGACGCGCGTCGGAATCCGCTGGAACCGACGCCGCGAGTTCCACCAGCACCTCGGCGCTCTCCTGATCCAGCCGGGTCACCGCGATCCGGTAGGCCGCGGCGTCACCCGGCGCGACTGTGCCCGAATTCTGTAGCGACAGCACCTGATACGCGAGCAGTCGGGCACGTCGGCAGCGGGTGAGCAGCCGCGCCCAGCGGCCCCGCAACGCCGCCGGGATCTCGTCCCAGACCTCGCCGAGCACCTCGGGCGCGGCGTGCAGCAACCGGTCGCACCGCGCGTAGCGGGCGATCCCGACGCGCTCGAAGGCCAGCACTTCCTGCACGACCGACCAGCCGTTGTCCACCTCGCCCAGTACGTCGGCTTCGGTCGCGCGGACGCCGTCGAAGAACACTTCGTTGAGATGATGCGGGCCCAGCATCGATCTGATCGGGCGGACGGTGATGCCGGGATCCGACATCGGCAAGAGGAAAACGGTGAGTCCCTGCTGTTTACGTCCGGCATTGGAGGTACGGGCCAGCAGGAAGCACCACTGCGCCATGGACGCGTAGGAAGTCCAGATCTTCTGGCCCGAAATCGACCAGCCGTCACCGTCGCGGCGGGCGCGAGTACGCAGGGAGGCCAGGTCCGAGCCCGCGTCGGGTTCGGAGAAGCCCTGACACCAGACGACTTCGCCGCGCGCTATCGGCTGGAGGTGTTTGCGCTGCTGTTCCGGGGTGCCGTGGCGCATGATGGTCGGACCCACCCAGTTCACGCCCATGTACTGCGCGCCGCGCGGTTCGTGCTGCGCCCACATCTCCTCGCGCACCACGGTCTGCTCCCAGATCGAGGCGCCGCGGCCGCCGAATTCCTCCGGCCAGGCCAGGCAGAGCAGGCCGCGTTCGGCGAGAGTCGCGCAGAAACGCTGAGCGACGGCCAGATCCGCGGGATCATCGGTGAAGGCGCCCAGATAGTCGGCGGGGACCTCATCGGCGATCAACCGGCGTAGCTCCCCGCGGAGCTTCGCGGCGGTCGCACCCATCGTGAAGTCCATGGGCGTACCCTACGTCAATCCTCATAAGGATTGCAATGTTTACTGGTTTGGCGGTCAGTATTCCGCCGCACCCGACCTCGCATCACCCGGGCGGATCGTCGCGCGTCACGGCCGCCGCGGCTGCGGCCAGGCAGAACTCCCCCATTCGCTCGATATCGGCGGCCGTCGGCTCGGTATGCGACCACAGGTACTCCGATAATTTCCCCACCGTCGCATAGGCGACCAGTCCGGCGGCGAGTTCCGGTTCCCGGACCCCGAGTTCGGCGAACGGAGCGTGCAGCAGCACGGCCAACCGCCGCGGAGCCGACCCGACCTGGCCGGTCACCAGGTCCGACCCCAGCGCTCCGGTATGGCACAGCACCGCCCGCGCATCCGCGGCGAGCGGCTCGTCCGCCTGGGCCAGGATGGCCGCCACCCAGCAGCGGACCTGCGCATCGGCCCGCGGTTCCTTCGACATCCGGTGCGCGACATAGTCCGTCAGCCGTTCCGCACCGTCGGCCAGCACCGCCGCCATCAGCGCGTCCTTGGACCGGAAGTGCCGGTAGAACGCATCGTTGGAGAGGCCCGCCGCCGCCACGATATCGGCGACTCGGGGGCGCGCGTCCGGACCGCACCGCCGCACCTGAGCCAGCGCCGCGTCCAGCAATCGGCGGATCTCGTCCGCGTACTCGGCCTCCCGTTCGGCCACCGCCTGCCGCGCGATCCGGCCGACCAGCCCCGACTCTGGAAGAATTGCATTCTTGTTCACAAGAAGTATATTCTCACCACGAGAGAGGAGGCGCAAATGGCATGGGATTTCGAGACCGACCCCGACTTCCAGGCAAAGCTGGACTGGGCCGATGCGTTCGTACGCGACGAGGTCGAGCCGCTGGACCTCATCTGGCCGCATCAGCAGTTCGTCCCACTGGAAGGTCCCCGGCGGGCCGCCGTCGACCCGCTCAAGCAGCGGGTCCGGGAGCAGGGGTTGTGGGCGACCCACCTCGGTCCGGACCTGGGCGGGCAGGGGTACGGGCAGCTGAAACTGGCGCTGCTCAACGAGATCCTCGGTCGCAGCTCCTGGGCGCCCATAGTCTTCGGCTGCCAGGCCCCCGACACCGGTAATGCCGAGATCATCGCGCACTACGGCACCGCGGCCCAGAAAGAGAGATACCTGCGGCCGCTGCTGGAAGGCGAACTCTTCTCCTGCTATTCGATGACCGAACCGCAGGCCGGCGCCGACCCGACCCAGTTCCGCACCCGCGCCGCGCGCGACGGTGACGACTGGGTGATCAACGGCTGGAAATTCTTCTCCTCCAACGCGCGCACCGCGTCGTTCCTGATCGTGATGGCGGTGACGGACCCGGACGTCAGCCCCTACCAAGGGATGTCGATGTTCCTGGTGCCCACCGACACCCCCGGTATCGTGATCGAACGCAATATCGGCCTCGCCGGGGAACCGCTGAACGACGGTTCGCACGCGTTGATCCACTACGACAACGTCCGCGTTCCCGCCGAAGCGCTGCTCGGTGCGGCGGGACAGGCGTTCGTGATCGCGCAGACCCGACTCGGCGGTGGACGCATCCATCACGCCATGCGCACCATCGGACTCGCCCAGAAAGCCCTGGACATGATGTGCGAGCGGGCGTTGAGCCGGGAGACCGCGGGCAGCCGGCTGTCCGACAAGCAGTTCGTGCAGGGCTATATCGCCGACTCCTACGCCCAGCTGAAACAGTTCCGCCTGCTGGTGCTCTACACCGCGTGGGAGATCGACAAGTACAACGACTACAAGAAGGTCCGCAAGGACATCGCCACCGTGAAGGTGGTGATGCCGACGGTGCTGCACGATATCGCCTGGCGCGCCATGCAGGTGCACGGCGCGCTCGGCACCACCAACGAGATGCCCTTCTTCACCATGATCCACGGCGCCGGCGTGATGGGCCTGGCCGACGGTCCCACCGAGGTGCACAAGATGACCGTCGCCAAACAGGTCCTGCGCGACCACCGGCCCAGCGACGATCTCTGGCCGACGGAATGGATACCCCGCAAGCTCGAGTCGGCGCGCCGCAAATACGCCGACTACCTGGAGAACGAGGTGGGCAACCAGTGATCGACTTCGCGCCGCTGGCGAACTGGATGGACGAGGCCGAGCTCCCGGGCAAGGGCGAACCGCTGGAGACACGGTTGCTCTCGGGCGGCACCCAGAACGAGATCTACGAGATCACCCGGGGCGAACATCGCTGTGTGCTCCGGATACCACCGGCCCACGCCCCGGCCGACCGGGACAACGGCATCCTGCGGGAGTGGCGGATCATCGAGGCGCTGGACGGCTCCGAGGTCCCGCACACCGCTGCCGTGGGGGTCTGTACCGACAAATCCGTACTCGGCAGGACGTTCTACCTGATGGGGTTCGTGGACGGCTGGTCGCCGATGGACCACCGCCGGATCTGGCCGGCCCCGTTCGACACCGACCTCACCGCCCGCGCCGGACTGGCCTACCAGCTCACCGAGGGGATCGCACTGCTGTCGAAAGTGGACTGGCGGGAGCGGGGCCTGCACGATCTGGGCCGGCCGGACGGTTTCCACGAACGCCAGGTCGCCCGGTGGACCGGTTTCTTCGAACGGATCAAGGGCCGCGAACTCGACGGCATGGACACCGCCACCCGCTGGCTGCGCGAGCACCGGCCGCTGGACTACATCCCCGGACTCATGCACGGCGACTACCAGTTCGCCAATGTCATGTACCGCGACGGCGATCCGGCCCGGCTGGCCGCCATCGTCGACTGGGAGATGGGCACGGTCGGCGATCCGAAACTCGATCTGGCCTGGATGGTGCAGAGCTGGCCGGCGGACACTTCCGCTCCGGAGGCCGGCGAGTCCGGGTATGTGGATATGCGCGGTATGCCCACGCGCGACCAGGTCGTCGCGCACTACGCCGAAGTGTCCGGGCGCCAGGTAGACGATCTGGACTACTACCTGATCCTCGCCAAATGGAAACTCGCGATCGTGCTGGAACAAGGCTTCCAACGCGCGGGCGACGACGTGAAACTGCAGTCCTTCGGCCCGATCGTGCCCGAACTGATGCGCTCGGCCGCCGAACTCACCGAGACAACGGAGTACACGTCATGAACGAGTCAGGCCCGAAGGCGGCAGCGCAGCGTAACCACGAAGGGCCCTCGTTCGTGACCGATCGACACAGCATGAGCGATGAAGAATTCCTGGTGGACCGCCGCGGTCCGGTCACCGTCCTCACCCTGAACCGTCCGGAGGCCCGCAACGCGCTCAACGGGAACCTGATCGGCGGCATCGGGGCGACCGTCCTGGCGGCCGAATCCGATCCCGCCATCCGCGCCCTGGTGCTCACCGCCGCCGGGGAGCGCGCGTTCTGCTCCGGAATGGATCTGCGCGCGTTCGCCGGCGGCGAGGACGTCGGGTTCAGCGACACCCCGGAGAACCGGGCCTTCCAGCGCCTCACCCGCGGTGCGGTCGAGGTGCCGGTGGTCGGCGCGGCCAACGGCAGCGCGGTGGGCGGCGGTCTGGAACTGCTGCTGGGCTGTGATCTGATCGTCGCCGCCGAGACCGCGAAGTTCGGTCTGCCCGAGGTGCAACGGGGACTCTTCCCCGGGGGCGGCGGTACCTACATCGCCGAACGGATACCGCTGGGCATCGCGCTGCAACTCACCCTCACCGGCGAGCTCTTCACCGCCGCACGCGGTTACGAGATCGGCCTGCTGAATTCGGTGGTACCGGCGGACCAGGTGCTCGAGACCGCGGTCGGTTTCGCCGAACGCATCGCCGCGAACGGGCCGCTGGGGGTCGCCGCCTGCAAGGAACTGGTGCGTCTGTCGGTGACCGATCCCGCGAAGGCCGCCGAGCGGCAGCGACACTGGCAAGGCGTGGTATTCGCCAGCGCGGACGCCAAGGAGGGCGCGACGGCGTTCATGGAGAAGCGCGCCCCGGTGTGGCGGGGCGAATGACCTCGATACGGGCGGTGGTCTGCCCCGAATTCGGTACGCCGGAAGTGCTCCGGGTCGAGCGACGGCCCGCGCCCCGGCCCGGAGAAGCGCAGGTCCGCGTCCGGGTGCACGCGGCCGCCGCGAACTTCCCGGATGTCCTGTTGATCGCCGGCCGGTACCAGATCACCGTGCCGCCGCCGTTCGTCCCGGGCAGCGAATTCGCCGGTGTGATAACAGAGTTGGGCTCCGACTGCACCGGCGTGGCCGTGGGCGACCGCGTCGCCGGCACCGGCTTGTACGGCGCGTTCGCCGAAGAGATCGTGGTCCCCGCGACGAACCTCACCCCGATACCGGAAGGCGTGGACGATCGGACCGCGGCCGCCTTCGGCGTCGCCTACCGCACCGCCTACCACTCACTCCGGTCGGTCGCGCGGATCCGCGCCGGCGAGACCGTGGTCGTGCTCGGTGCGGGCGGCGGGGTCGGGCTGGCGGCGGTGCAGCTGGGTGCCGCACTCGGCGCGGAGGTGGTGGCCGTGGCCTCGTCTGCCGAGAAGCTGGCCGCCGCACGATCCTACGGCGCGACCCGGCTGATCGATCATCGCGCGGGAGAACTTCGGGAAGCCCTGCGGGCGGCGGTGCCGGGCGGCGCGGCGGCCGTCCTCGACCCCGTCGGCGGCGACCTGTCCGAACCGGCGCTGCGCGCACTGGGCCGCGGCGGCCGCTTCGTCACCATCGGATACGCATCCGGAACCGTCCCCCGAATCCCGCTGAACCTGGTGCTGGTCAAGGGCTTACAAGTCCTGGGCTTCCAGTTCCGGGATCTCGACCCGGACGAATTCGAGCGTAACGAAAAGGAACTCGCGGGACTGCTGGCCGACGGCCGGGTCGCGCCGCATATCGGTGCGGTCTTCCCGCTCGAACACACCGCCCGGGCCCTCCGGGAGGTCGCCGCGGGCCGGGCTGTCGGCAAGGTACTCATCGACATGACGGCATAGGCGGACGCCACGTGGACAGCCCCCGCCGGGGGCATCGGCGCGGAGGGCCGGTCAGCCCATGGCCGCGGCCATCGCCGCGTGATTGTGGAAATCGCGCGTGGCCACTATCTTTCCGTCCCGGACCCGCAGCACCTGAATATTGGACACCGCCAGCTCCGCACCACTCGACCGATTACGCAGGGTGTAGTCCCATTCGGCGATGATCACCTCCGGATCCCCGGTCTCGTGGACTACCGGGTTACGCACGGTCATGTCCATCGGCGTGCGCCTGCTGCGTTCGAAATGCGCGGCCAGCGCACTACGGCCGACCAGACGCACGGGCTCCGGCAGCGCGAAGGGCAACTCCACCACGCAGTCCTCGGCGTAGAGGTCGGCGAGATCCTCGAACCGCCGCTTCTCGATACCGGACAGCAGACGGGCGAATACTTCACCTGGGGTGACGGACATCTTCGACTCCCTCGTTCTAGAATCGGAGTTCATACTCCGTTTTATATCATACGGAGTGTCGACTCCGTTTGGAAGAGGATGAGATGAGCCCACGCGCCGACGCTGTCCGCAACCGCGCCAAGGTCCTGGCCGCCGCCGCGGAGATCTTCGCCGCGGAAGGCGTAGCGGTCTCGACCGAACAGGTCGCCCGGGCGGCGGGGGTCGGGGTAGGCACGGTCTTCCGCCATTTCCCGACCAAAGAAGATCTGCTCCGCGCCGTACTGGAAGCCCACTTCGACAGCCTCGTCGCCGATGCCGAAAAGACCGCCGCGGCCGACGATCCCGGCGAGGCGGTTTTCGCCTTCCTGCGCCGGGCGGTCGAGCAGTCGCGGGTCAAGACCGTCTACGCGGACGCCGGACTCGGGCTCGACGCGCTCGCCGAAGCCGGCCGGTCCCGGTTCCGGGAGGCGGTCACCGATCTACTCGTCCGCGCCCAGCGGGCCGGCGCCGTGCGCGCCGACCTCACCACGACGCAGTTGCTCGCCGTCCTGGCCGGAGCCGTCCACGCCGACCGCTACGCCGACGGCGACGAAACGCCGAGCATGGTTGTCTTCGACGGCCTTCGGCCGCGCTGAACGCCTCGGCGGTCCTGGTAGAGCGATCGGTTTCGGATATCCGAGGCTCGACGTGACCCACTCCGGCCGAGCCCTGGCGATCACGGTCCCCAGCCCGGCACCGCGACGGGAATTTTCGCGATAACGAGGGAAGGTTCCTTTCCCAGGAGCCGCTGGTACCGATGCGGCCGTGCGGCCCCGGATCCGGGCGCACACACGCCGCCCGACGGCACGGGCGGCGCACCGGAAGGAAACGGTATGAAGTTCGCGGTCAGCTACAGCACCGCCCATTTCGGGACCGACCCGGATCGCCTGGTCGATTACGCGAGGCATGCCGAGTCCTGCGGGTTCGAGGGCCTGTACCTACCCGAACATCTGGTGCTGTATCCCGGCGCGCAACTGCACACGTTCGAAGTGCCGCCCACCCTGCCCTTCGTCGATCCGCTCGACACGCTCGCCTTCATCGCCGCGGCCACCGATCGACTCCTGCTCGGGACCGGCGTACTCCTGCTGCCCTACCGCCACCCCGTCGTATTGGCCAAGCAACTGGCGACGATCGATGTGCTCTCCAAAGGCCGGATGCGGTTGCTGACCGTGGGACTGGGCGCCCTGCCCGCCGAGGCCGCGGCCGCGAATGTCGATTTCCGCACCCGCGGCCGACGGGCCGACGAGGCGATCGATGTACTGCGACTGCTGTGGGAGGGCGACGACGCGGGCGTCGGATTCCACGGCGAGTTCTTCTCTTTCGACAACCTCGTCCAGTTCCCCAAACCGTATCGGGCCACGACGCTGCCCATTCATATCGGCGGATCGAGCCGGGCCGCCGCCCGCCGCACGGGCCTGCGCGGCGACGGCTACTTCGCGGGCGGCGCGCTTCTACCCGACGAGCGGACCGCGCAGTGGGAGCTGGCGAGGTCGACTGCCGAAGCGGCGGGGCGAGATCCCGGCCGCCTCGAGTACACGCGCTGGAGCGGACTCGATATGACCGACGAGCGGCTCGCGGCCTTCGCGGCGCAGGGGGTGGATCGCGTCGTCGTCAGCGCCACGGCCACCGACCCGGCCGAACAGCAGGACGAACTCTCGCAGTTCGCCCAGCGGTTCCTGACCGGGCACTCGTGACCGGGTACCGGCCGGAGCCGGCTCACACCGCGCGCACCAGGTCCTGCCGACCGCGCAGGTCGGCGAGCAGCACCTCGCCGCTGTGGAAAACCTCGATATCCTCACGCGCCTGTTCCGGCACACCCGCCGCGCCGAGAGCGCACCGCTTGAACGCGCGCGCCGCCGAACTCAGCCGGTGATGCGCCGAAAGAACGCGGCGGGCGAGTTCGACCGGAAGATCGTCGCCCCAGACAGCGAGTTCGGCCAGACCGTTGTCCAGACAGTCGATGGCGCCCTTGCGGACCCATTCGTTCGAGACGAAGACGTCCGGCGCGAGCAACACGCTCTCCGGCCAGGTGTCGTGCACCGGGGAGGCCATGGCGGTGGTGAGGTCCAGGACGGTCGCGCCGAGTATCTCCAGCGGGCGTACGTCGTCGTGTTCGGTGAGCACGGCCACCACCTCCCAGCCGCCCATCATGCGGTCGAAGATGAAACCACCGGCGTACCGCACCGCGTCCACGGTGTTGGGCGCGACGATGGCGAGCCGATGCCGCAGCGGGTGGCGCCGGGCGTGTGCGCGCATGGTGTCGACCGGGAGTAGGCCCGCGCCGACCACGTTGTCGGCGTCGAGCAGGCAATCAGCCGCACCGTCTCCATCCCGTGAACCGATCACCGGGCACTCCGTTCGATAAACCAACTGCTGAAACAGTAGGTTCGAACAGCACTCTGTGACCTACATCTCACCGAAATATTAAATGTGCGATACATCACAAACCCAGATCTTTGGCAATGATAACTTTCATGACCTCACTGGTCCCCGCGTAGATACGGGCTACCCGGGCATCGGTATAGAGCCTGGCTATCGGATACTCCATCATGTAGCCGTAGCCGCCGAACAGCTGCAGGCAGCGGTCCACCACCCGGGCCTGGGTCTCGGTGGCGAACAATTTCACGCGCGCGGCATCCGCGCCGGAGAGCTGCCCGTCCACGAGATCCCGTACCGCCCGATCGGCCATCGTCTGCGCCGCCTCGATCTCCGCGGAGATGGCGGCCAATTCGAACTTGGTGTTCTGGAACGACGCCACCGGGGTGCCGAACGCCTTGCGCTCCCGCACGTAGTCGATGGTCGCCGCCAGCGCGGCCCGCGCCTGGGCCACCGACCCCACCGCCACCGTCATCCGCTCCTGGGGCAGGTTGTGACCGAGGTACCCGAAGGCGGCGCCCTCGTCCCCGAGGCGGTTGGCCACCGGGACCCGCACATCGGTGAACGACAACTCCACGGTGTCCTGGACCTTGCACCCCATCTTGTCCAGTACCCGGCCGCGTTCGAAGCCGGCCATCCCGTTCTCCACCACCAGCAGCGTCAATCCGGCCCGCCGGTTGTCCGGGTCCGTGGCGGTGCGGGCCACCACGATCACCAGATCGGCGAGCAACCCGCCGGTGATGAAGGTCTTCGCGCCGTTGAGCACATAGTGGTCGCCGTCGCGCACGGCCGTGGTGCGGATACCGGCGAGATCGGATCCGGTACCCGGTTCGGTCATCGCGATCGCGGAGAGCAGGGAACCGTCCGCGAGACCGGGGAACCAGCGTTGCCGCTGCGCCCCGTCGGCGTACTCGAGGAAATACGGCAGGATCACGTCGAGCTGGGTGCGGACGGTACTGAGCGTCACCAACGCCCGCTGGGCCTCTTCCTGCAGCACCACGTTGTACCGGTAGTCCCGTACGCCCAGCCCGCCGTATTCCTCCGGGATAGCGGTACCGAGCAATCCGAGCTCACCGAGCCGCCGGAACACCGCACGCGGCAGCTGCCCTTGTTTCTCCCATTCGGGATAGTTCGGGACGATCTCCTTCTCGATGAATTCGCGCGCCAGATCCCGGAACGCTTCGTGGTCGGGGGTGAACAGATCGCGACGCATATTCTTCCTAGGAGAGCAGTTCGACGACGGTGGCGTTGGCGGTACCGCCGCCCTCGCACATGGTTTGCAGCCCGTACCGGATCCCGTTGTCCCGCATGTGGTGGATCATCCGAGTCATGAGCACGGCGCCGGAACCGCCGAGCGGATGCCCCAGCGCGATGGCGCCACCCAGTGGATTGAGCAGTTTCGGGTCGGCGCCGGTTTCGGCGAGCCAGGCCAGCGGCACCGGCGCGAACGCCTCGTTCACCTCGAAAACCCCGATATCCGATATCGCCAGACCGGTTTTGCGCAGCACCTTCGCGGTCGCGGGGATCGGTCCGGTGAGCATGAGTACAGGGTCGGCGCCGGTCACCGCGCCCGCGCGATAGCGCACGAGCGGCGTCAGACCCAGTTCGGCCGCCTTCTCCGGTGTGGTGACCAGCAGCGCGGCGGCGCCGTCGGAGATCTGGGAGGAGTTGCCGGCGTGAATGACTCCGTCGTCCTGGAACGCCGGTTTCAGATTCGCGAGTTTCTCCGCGGTGGTACCGCGCCGGATGCCCTCGTCCGTGTCGACCGTGCCACCCGCGGTGGTCTCCCCGGCCGGCGCGTCGACCGCGACGATCTGCGCGTCGAAAGCCCCCCGATCCTGCGCCGCGGCGGCCAGTTCGTGTGAACGGGCCGAGAACTCGTCGAGATCGGTCCGGGAGAATCCCCATTTGCCGGCGATGAGTTCCGCCGAAATACCCTGGTTGAACGAGAAGTCGTCGTACCGGGCCAATACTTGCGGGCCGTAGGGCCGACCGGTCGCGCGGGCGGCGCCCAGCGGTACCCGGCTCATCACCTCGACACCACCGGCCACGACCACATCCTGCTGTCCCGAGAGCACCGCCTGCGCCGCGAAGTCCAAGGCCTGCTGGCTGGATCCGCAAGCCCGGTTCACAGTGGTGCCCGGAATGGATTCGGGCCAGCCCGCGGCCAGCACCGCATAGCGACCGATATTGCTCGACTGGTCACCCACCTGGGATACGCAGCCCCACACCACATCGTCGACCAGCGCCGGATCCAGACCGGTGCGTTCGGCCAGCGCCCGCAGCACCACCGCGGACAGGTCCGCGGCATGCATCGCGGACAGGCCGCCCTTACGTTTGCCGACCGGTGTGCGCACCGCGCCGGCGATCACAGCTTCCCGCATCTACCCGCTCCCTTTCTCGCCGCCGGCCGGAGGCAGCGACCATGCGCCGGTGAACCGCGGGGTGCGCTTCCCGGCGAAGGCCGCATACGCCTCCGGCGCATCGGCTGTGGCGAAATTGACTCCCTGGGCCCGGGCCTCGCCGGCCAGAGCCTCTCGTAATGTATGGTCGGCGCCTTCGTTGAGAAGCGCTTTCGTCTGCGCCAACGCCACCGGGGGTCCGGCGGCGAGCCGATCCGCGAGATCGTCGGTGAACGCGTCGATCTCGTCGGCCGCGATCACCCAGGTCACCAGGCCGAGCGACTCGGCGTGTCCCGCGTCGACCGTCTCGGCCAACATCGCCAGGCGTTTCGCCTGCTGCAACCCGACCAGTTTCGGCAGCAGCCAGGAGCCGCCCAGATCCAGCGACAGACCGCGGCGCGCGAAGATCTGCGCGAAGGTCGCGTCCGGGGTCGCCACCACCAGGTCACAGCCCAGTGCCAGGTTCCAGCCCGCGCCGACGGCCACCCCGGTCACCTTCGCGACGGTCGGGATCGGCAGTTCGTGCAGGTGCAGAGCCAGATCGGTGAAGATACGCATCTTGTCCATCGGATGCCGGGCGTCGGGCACCGAGATATCGGCGCCGGAGCAGAACGCGCGACCGGCGCCGGTGAGCACCAGCGCCCGGACGGTGCGGTCACCGCCGGTATCGCGCAGGACATCGGCCAACGCACGCCACATCGCCCAGGTCATCGCGTTCTTACGGTGCGGCCGGTTCAGAGTCACCGTCCGCACTCCGTCCCGATCGGACACGATCAGTTCGGGCTCTCCGGTCGGCACGGCGTCGAGATCGGCCGGGCCGGGCCCGGCGCTCACGCCCGCTCCCCGTAGGCCGGACCGATCACCGCGGCGGCGCGCAGTTCGGCGATCTCCGCGGGAGTGCGGCCCAGTTCCCGCAATACGGCGTCGGTGTGCTCACCCAGACCCGGTACCGCACCCATCGGCGGCTCGAAACCGCTGATCACGGCCGGCGGCAACAGGGCGGGCACCGGCCCGCCCGGGCTGCCGACCTCGCGCCAGCGGTCCCGGGCCGCGAGCTGCGGATGGTCCAACAGTTCGGCGGTGGTGTTGTACCGCGAGTTCCCGATACCGGCTTCGTCGGCGGCCTTCTGTATCTCGGCCAGCGTGTGCCGCGCACACCAGCCCCCGATGGCTTCGTCGAGGGCCGCGCGGTGTCGCACCCGATCGGAATTCGAGGCGAACCGGGCGTCGTCGGCCAGATCCGTCCGGCCGAGGATCTCGCGGGCCAGCCGCTGCCATTCCCGGTCGTTGGTGGTCCCGAGTACCACGGTCTGCCCGTCGCCGGTTCCGTAGGAGCCGTACGGGGCGACCGCCGGTGAGCTCATACCCAGCGGCTGCTGCTCGACGCCGGAATGACGGGTGTAGTTCAGGTGGTAGCCCATCATCTCGGCCATGGTGTCGAAGAGGCTGAGACTGATCGAGCCGCCGCCGGAACCGATATCGCGGTAGCGCCCGCACAGCGTCGCCAGAATCGACAGCGCCGCATACAGCCCCGTCGTCACATCGGCGACCGCCGGGCCGGGCTTGGCCGGTTCCCCGGGCCGCCCGGTCACCGAGCACACACCGGACTCCGCCTGGACGAGCAGGTCGTAGGCACGTTTGTGGGACAGCGGCCCGCCCGCGCCGAACCCGTCGATCTCCAATGCGATCAGCCCCGGATAGCGCTCGGCCAGGTCCGCGGGCGCCAGTCCCAGCCGGGTGGTCGCCCCCGGCGCCAGATTCGACACCAGGACATCCGCACCGGCCAGCAGTTCGTGCAGGACCGCGATCCCCTGTTCGGATTTGAGGTCGAGGGTCACCGATTCCTTACCCCGGTTGACCCAGACGAAATGCGCCGCCTGCCCCGCCACTACCTCGTCATAGTGGCGGGCGAAATCACCGCCGGCCGGGTTCTCCACCTTGATCACCCGCGCACCGAAATCGGCGAGGGTGCGGGTGCACATGGGCGCCGAAACCGCTTGCTCCAGCGCCACCACCAGCACTCCCGCCAGCGGACCGGTAGCGGTCATCACATCACCATGCCGCCGTCGACCGGCAGCACCTGACCCGTCACGAACGAGGCGGCGTCGGAGGCCAGGAAGACGAACGCGCCGGCGACCTCGTCGGGTTCGGCCCACCGGCGCAGCGGGATACGGTTGAGCATCTGCTCGGCGAATTTCTCGTCGGTGCGGATGGTCTCGGTCATGGTCGTCGCCGCCAGCGGCGCGAGCGCGTTCACCAGGATGTTCTTCCGGGCGAGTTCGCGGGCCAGCGATTTCGTGACGCCGATGATCCCGGCCTTGGCCGCGGAATAGTTGACCTGCCCCAGCGTTCCGGTCAGGCCCGCGGACGAGGTCACGTTGATGATGCGGCCGGTGCCGTCGGTCGCCAGATACGGCAGTGCGGCCTGGCTGCAGTGGAAAGTCCCCAGCACGTGCACGTCGAAGATCTTGCGCATCGACTCCGGCGTGGTCTTCGAGAACATCGCCGGGGCGGTGATCCCGGCATTGTTCACCACGATATTGATGGTCCCGCCGCCCAATTCGGCGGCCTGCCGTGCCGCGGCCACCGCGGAATCGGCATCGGCCACGTTCAGCGCGGCGGCCTGCGCCGTCCCGCCGTCCGCGGTGATCTTCTCGGCGACCGCCGTGGCGGCGCCGCCGTCGAGGTCGGTGACCAGAACCGCCGCCCCCTGGGCGGCCAGCGCCCGGGCCACGGCCGAGCCGATACCCCCGGCGGCGCCGGTGACCAGGGCCGTGCGGCCGGTCAGATCGAACAGATCGTTCTTCGCTGCCATCAGTAGCTCCTCGGCATTCCCAATGTGTGCGACCCCAGATAGTTGAGGATCATTTCCTGACTGATCGGCGCGATCTTCATCACCCGTGCCTCCCGGAAATACCGGGACACGTGATATTCCTCCGAATACCCCATACCGCCGTGCGTCTGCATCGCCCGGTCCGCGGCCTCGAAACCGGCTTCCGCGCACAGATATTTGGCGGTATTGGCCTCGCGGCCACAGGGTTTGCCCTGGTCGTACAACCAGGTTGCTTTACGCAGCACCAATTCGGCCGCGTCGAGCCGGGTCAGCGAATCGGCCAGCGGGAACTGGATGCCCTGGTTCTTGCCGATCGGCCGCCCGAAGACTTCCCGCTCACAGGCGTATTTGACCGCGCGATCCAGTGCCACCCGGCCCAGACCGAGCGCTTCGGCCGCGATCAGCATCCGCTCGGGATTCAGGCCGTCGAGCAGATATTCGAAGCCGCGCCCTTCCTCGCCCACCCGGTCCGCCACCGGGATCCGCAGATCGTCGATGAACACCTCGTTGGAGGAGACCGCGTTGCGGCCCATCTTCGGAATGGGCCGGATATCGATGTGATCGCGGTCGATATCGGTGAGGAACAGCGTCATACCGCTGGTCTTCTTCTCGACCTCGTCGTACTTCTGTGTGCGGGTCAGCAGCAGGATCTTCTCCGACTCCAGCGCCTTGGAGATCCATACCTTGCGACCGTTCACCACATAGTGGTCGCCGTCGCGGCGGGCGAAAGTGGTGATACGACTGGTGTCCAGGCCCGCCCCCGGTTCGGTGACGCCGAAGCAGACGTGCAGATCACCGCGGGCGACCCGCGGCAGCGTGCGCTGTTTCAGTTCCTCCGAGCCGTGCACCACCACCGGCTGCATCCCGAAGATGGACATGTGGATCGAGGTGGCGGCGTTCATCCCGCCACCCGACCGGGACACCTGCTCGGCCAGGATGGAGGCCTCGGTGATCCCGAGGCCGTGCCCGCCGTACTCCTCGGGAATGGTGATGCCCAGCCAGCCGCCGTCGGCGATCGCGCGGTAGAACTCGGTGGGGAACTGATGTTCCCGGTCCTTCTCCATCCAGTACTGGTCGTCGAACTTACGGGCCAGCTCGGCCACGGAGTCCCGGATCAGCCGCTGATCCTCGGACAGCTCGAAACTCATACCGTCGGACATGTCGAACTCCTCTCGTCATCGCCGCCCCTCGGCCGGCTCGTCACCGCGAACAATCAGCGGCTCACCACTGTCCGGCCGGGCGGCCGCGCCGTCCGGCGCCGCACCGATACATCTCGAACGGTTCACCGGCATCCATTCGAGCGGGTCACCGTTGTCCTGACGCACGGATCACCACTGCGCGCGGAGCAGCCCGCCGCTGTGGACCGGAACGGCTCACCGCTGTGGGACCCCGACCTCGTCGTATTCCTCGCCGGCGCGATCGGGCAGCCGGTCGGCCAGCAGGGCCAGGTCGTAGGACTGCCGTGCCATCCAGTACCGCAGCACGCCGGTCAAGGAATACCGCAGGAACAGCGCCGCACCCACGATGCTCAGCGCGACCCCGGCCAGCGCGATGGTGAGCGCGTCGCGCTGTACCAGGGCGTCGGAGGTGTTGTGCGACATCAGATAGGCCAGCACCGCGACCACCGGGCCGAGGACGAGCAGGGTCACCCCGGCGCGCAACCACAGCGCACCGTGCCCGGCGGCGGGGTCGGGGATCTTCAGGTCCGCGAGCTCCTGGACGAAACGGTCCGCACGTGATGATTCGGTCATGAGGAACTTCCTAGATAGAGAGTGGCCAATTCGTTGCGCAGCCCGGAGTCGGGCGGGCCCTGATGTTCGACCCGGCCGCGGACCAGCACGGCGGCGGAGTCGGCGATATCCAGTACCGCGGCGGCGAATTGTTCGACGATCAGCACCGCGACCCCCTGCCGGGCGATCTCGGCCACCTGCTCGTAGAGTCGCCCCACCACCAAAGGCGCCAGACCCATGGATAATTCGTCGAGCATGAGCACCGCCGGATCGGTGGCCAGGCCACGCGCCAGCGCCAGCATCTGCTGTTCGCCGCCGGACAGCGTGCCCGCCGTTTGATCGGCCCGCTGGGCCAGAATCGGGAACCGGGCGAACGCGATCTCCTCGATCTGTGCCTTCGGCGTCCCGGTGAAGGTCATCATGAGCAGGTTGTCGCGCACCGTGAGATTCGGGAAGATCCCCCGGCCCTCCGGGATCAGGCACACCCCGGCTCGGGCGAGACCGCGGGGATCGACCCCGTTCACCGTGCGGCCGCCGAAACGCAGTTCGCCGTCCGCGATCGGATGCACTCCGGCGGCGACCGCGAGCGTGGTGGTCTTGCCCGCGCCGTTGGGCCCGAGCAGCGCCACCACCTCACCCGCCCGCACACTCAGATCGACACCGTGCAGCACGGTGATCGCACCGTAGGCCGCGCGGATACCGCGTAGTTCGAGCATGGTGGTCATGCGGCCCCCAGATACGCGGCGAGCACCTGTTCGTTCGCCCGGATCACATCCGGGGGTCCGTCGGCGATCACCGTGCCGAGATCCAGGACGTACATGTGATCGCAGACGCTCATCACCAGCCCCATATCGTGTTCCACCAGGACTACGGCGGTGCCGTCGGCGGCGACCGAGCGCAACAGGTCGGCGAAGCGATCCGTTTCCGTACTGTCCTGGCCGGCGGCGGGCTCGTCGAGCAGCAGCAAGGTCGGCCGCACCGCCAGCGCCCGCCCGACTTCCACCAGCCGGGCCAGGCCGGTGGGCAGCGCGTCGGCGAGATCCCCGGCTCGGGAGCCGAGTTCCAGGCGATCGATGATCTCGTCGGCGATCCTTTTCGCCTGCCGCGGCTGCGGCCCCAGTTCGGCCGCGACCAGCAGGTTGTCCCGGACCGAGAGCCGTCCGAACAGTTCGAGCCGCTGGAAGGTCCGCGCCATCCCCTGCCGGGCCCGACGCGCCGGGGCCAGCCGGGTGATATCGCGCTCCCCCAGGTGGATCCGGCCCGATGCCGGTCGCCGCAACCCGCAGATCACGTCGAACAGGGTGGACTTGCCCGCCCCGTTCGGCCCGATCAGTCCGGTCACCTGTCCCGCTTCGGCCCGCAGGCCGGCGCCGTCGAGCGCTCTGCGGCCCCCGAAGGTGACCGTGATATCGCTAACGTGCAGCAGTGATGGCATGCTCGAGCACCTCCTTGTCCGCGGCCCGCCACGGTCGTTTCACACCCCACCACTCGACCGGTACGTCCGACTCCGACGCCGCCGCGCGCTGTTCCCGGTTGTTCGCCCAGATCCGCACCGCGAAGACACCGATCGCCGAACCCCAGAACAGGATCCAGCCGTCGATCACACCGGCGAGGCGCAGCAACCACAGCACCACCGGGATGCCGGCCATCGTCGCCAGCGCGACCCGATTGCGGATCGCCGGCTCGAAACCCTCCCGGATCCGTGCCACGGCGCCGTGACTCACCACGCCGCCGCCGAAGGCGATACCGGCCAGTGCCGGGATGACGTGGATGAAGTTCTCGGTGGACGGGAAGAGCACCGGCACCGCCAGCAGCGGCCCGTAGAGCGCGACGCCGACGAACAGGCCGTTGCCCAGCGCACCGAGCCCGGCGAACACCGCCACCAGGAAGATCGGCATACCGGCGACGAAGTTGAACTGTTCCGGGGTCACCGACCCCATCTGCATCCCGTAGAGGGCGCCGCCGAGACCGGCCAGCCCCGCGCTGAGCGCGAAGACCGCGACCTTGGCCAGCAACAGGTTCCCGCCCAGCGTGGCGTAGGCGGCCTCGCTGTCGCGCAGGGCGATCAGTCGCCGGCCGAACCGCCCGCGCCGCAGTGCCGCGACCCCGAGGGTGGCCACCGCCAGGCAGACCGCCGCGAACACGGTGATCCCCGCGGCCGTGTCCAGCTCGAGCCCGAAGAATGTCACCCCGGCCACTTCGACCGATCCCTGGTCGAAGAACGAGATCCGTACCCCGGCTATCTCGAACGCGGGCAGGGTGAAGATCCAGCGGTCCAGGATCACCGCGAACGCGGCGGTGCCCAGGGCCAGGTACACACCCGACAATCGCAGTGCCGGTATCGCGACCAGCGCACCGGCGATCGCGGCGATCAGCACCGCCCCGATCAACCCCCACCACTGGCCGTCCGGGGCCAGATGCGCGTAGGCGACCGCCCCGATGCCCGCCATGCTCAGCTGGGCCAGCGAGATCTGCCCCGCGTATCCGGACAGCGGTACGAACGACAACGCGATCACCCCGAACGCGAACATCGGCCCGTAGGCGATCAGATCGCTTTCGCCCAGTGTGGTGGCGACCATGAGACCGAGCACCACGATCACCGCGGCGAAGAACACCGCACCGCTGCGCGACGGAGTGGGTACCGGACTGAGTTTGCGGTCCCTGCCGCGCAGTCGGCCGTGCGGGAACAGCAGCAGCGCGGCCAGCAACAGCAGTGCCGGCGCCGCCAGCCGCAGACCCGGAAGGTACTCGTTCTGCGGCAGATATCCGGTCAGGTAGCTCTCCATCAGACCCACCACGACGGCGCCGAAGAAGGTCATGGGCAGGCTGCGCAACCGCCCGAAGATCGCCGCGGTGTAGGCGCTGACGATCAGCAGCGACAGTGTGGCAGCGTCCAGCGACACCGTCGGCGCGATGAGAATCCCGCCCACCGCGGCCAATTCGATGCCCAGAATCCAGGCGACCCGGTTCGCTCGGACCGGGTCCGCGCCGGTGAGCCCGGCCAGCGCCCGATCGTCCACGGTGGCCCGCATCTCCGCACCGGTGCGGGTGTTGAACAGCAGTACCCGCAGCGCCACCGCCACCGCGACGGCCACCAGCATGGTGAGCGCCTGATGCCAGGTGACCGTCGCCGCGCCGAGCCGGAGCGGTTCGGCGTCGGGGAAGAAGGTGGGCAGCGTACGCGCTCGCATCGGATCCCAGATCCAGCGCGCGGTCGCGATGAGGCCGCTCAGCAGCGCGACCGTCATCACCAGTTTCTCCGCGTCACCGAGCCCCTGGACAGCCCGCAGTGCCCGTTCCACGAGCAGACCGGACAGCGGCGCCAGCACCAGCAGTACGACCGCCAGCGCGATCGGTACCGGCACTCCCCACCCGGCGGTGAGCTGCCAGTAGGAGAAGGCCGCCATCATTCCGGCGGCGCCGTGCGCGAAGTTGAAGATCCCGGTCGTCGTATGGGTGAGCACCAGACCGCTGCCGATGACGGCGTAGACGGCCGCGGTGCTCAGCCCGACGATCCCGAAGGCGAGGAATTGATCCATGACGGGTTACTTGACGTCTGCCATGGTCTTGCCGACATCGGCGAGCGTCAGCGGCTCACCGTAGTTGCCGGTGTAACGGTAGGGCGGGGTGTTGCACCGAAACAGGCCGTTGTCGGCGGCGAATTCCGGGGCCTTCCAGCCCTCCGGCGTGGCCCGCATGACATTGAAGCAGGTCGGCGGGGCGTCCCGGTTCGTCAGATCGTTCGGGCTGTGCAGCCCGCCGCCGCTCCAGGCGGCTTCCTGCTGAGCAGCTTGGATCAAGCAGGTCCGGGTCAGTTCGGCACCGCAGCTGCTCGCGGACTTCGCGAACAGCAGCCAGGCCGAGAAGGCGCGCACAGCCGGGAGGGTGATCACCGCATCGGGCGCGTACTTCTTGTACAGATCCTGGAGCTGCCGCATCGCCGGAGACTGGTCGGCCAGCTGCGGCGGCACCACTCCGCCCAGGTCGACGAGATTGTTCTGGAAGCTCGCCGAGCGACCGAGCAGGTCGACATAGTCGGGCCTGAAGGCGTTGTTGTTCGGATCGATCCAGTCGAGCTTGTAGTCCATCGAGGTCAGCTTCTCCTCGAGTTTGGTCAGCGGCCCGTCCTCGCCGTACCAGACCAGCCCGCGCACTCCACTGTTCTTGATGGCCTGCGCGTAGGGTGTCCAGTCGGTCACCCCGCCCACCGGGTACAGCTGGTTGTAGATCACCTTGGCGCCCATCGCGTTCAGCGATTCGACGGCCTTGTCACCGAGGACCTTGGTGACCGGGGAGTCACCGTTGATGATGCCGACGGCACCGGCGGATTGCGGGTAGGCCTCTTTGGTCAGCCACTGCCGGAACGCGTTGTAGGGGTCCCAGTGGGCGTAGGTGCTCGGCGAGGGAATCACCTGCAGATCGGTGCCCAGGTTGGGCTGCTGCGACACCTGCGCCGGGATATCGGGCAGCGTGCATTCGAGGCGTTCCTTCGTACCGAGGCCGTCCAGTCCGGCGCCGCCGCCGACCAGCGCGAAATCGGTGCGGCAGGCCTCCACCATCTTCTGGCGGACCGCCATCACCTTCGAATCGTGGGTCTGTGTCGTGATCTTGCGGCCGTTGATTCCGCCCGCCGCGTTGCACCAGGACGTGAAGACCTCGGCGGCATCGATGAATTCGGGGTTCTTCGAGTAGCCGACGTCGGAGAAGACGCCGACGGTGATCTCGCTGTCGGTGACGCCCTGGGTCGGGGCGCCCGCGGCGTCGCCGCCCTTGCAGACACCGGTCAGATCACCGAAATCGGCGACCACTGTTTCTTCCGAGGAGGAGTTCTCGGTTTCACTACCGGTACGGCCTCCACAACCCGCAGTGGCGAGCAACGCCACTGCGAGCAGGCCGGCGGCTATGCGCTTCGGTCTCACGACGGTCCTTTCTGCGCTGGGCCCCATCGGCCAGCCGATCGTCATCGGGCGAGAAATATGGCCCGCCCGTACACCGAGCTCCGCCTCGGACCTCCCGGCGGACCGGATCGTTTCCCGAGCTCTCGGTGAATGAAAACTAGCTTCTCACTTATCGAGAATCAATATCCTATTTTTCGAGTACCCCGACCCGCGCGGAGCGCGATCCGCCGGCGGAACACTTCCGCGTCACCGAGTCGGCACAGGCCCGCGACCTGTCGATAAGCCTCCACGTTGACTAACGGCTCGCCGCATGGAAACCTGTTATCCGTAAACGAGAATACCATTCTCATCGAGAGGAGGCCCGATGCGTGTTCCGCCGCTCCCCGCGGACCAGTGGGACGAGGAAGTCGACGCCGCGCTGCGGGTGATGCTTCCGCGCCGGCTGCGCAATCCGGAATCCGCGAGCAACGCCCTGTCGACCCTGGTCCGGCATCCGGCGCTGACCAAGGCGTTCCTCACCCTGAACGTCCATCTGCTGTTCGAGTCCGCGCTTCCGGCCCGGCTGCGCGAGCTCGCCATTCTGCGGGTCGCGCATCTGCGCGACTGTGTCTACGAGTGGAATCACCACCGAGAAGCAGCTCTGAAAGAAGGGATCACCGAGCCGGAGATCGACGCGGTCCGCCGCGGCGAGGCCGCCGGCGATCTCGATCAGCTGATCCTGCGCGCGGTCGACGAACTCGACGAGAAAGCCAACCTGTCCGACGCCACCTGGGACGCGCTGTGCGCACAGCTCGACGAACACCAGCGGATGGATCTCATCTTCACCGTCGGCACCTACAACACGCTCGCCGCGGCTTTCAACACCTTCGGCGTCCGATCCGAGTACGAGAGGTAGTCCCTTGGCACACTTCAACAAACCGGCAGCGGGTAGCTGGACCGAGCATTACCCGGACCTGGGCACCGAACCGGTCGATTACTCCGACTCCATCGATCCCCAGTTCTACGAGGACGAGCGCGAGGCGATCTTCAAGCGCACCTGGCTCAATGTCGGCCGGGTGGAACGGCTACCGCGCAAGGGCAGCTACTTCACCAAGGAACTCCCCTCGGCGGGCACCTCGCTGATCATCGTCCGCGGTAACGACAACGAGATCCACGCCTATCACAACGTCTGCCGCCACCGGGGCAACAAACTCGTCTGGGACGATTTCCCCAACGAGGAGACCTCGGGCTTCTGCAAACAGTTCACCTGCAAATACCACGCCTGGCGCTACAGCCTCGAAGGCGAACTGACCTTCGTCCAGCAGGAGAAGGAATTCTTCGGCCTGGACCGCGCCGACTACGGACTCAAAGATGTGCGCTGCGAGGTGTGGGAGGGGTTCATCTTCGTCAACCTCGACCATGACGCGGAACCGCTGACGACCTTCCTCGGTCCGATGATCAAGGGGCTGGAGGGTTATCCGTTCCATGAGATGACCGAGGTGTTCAGCTACAAGGCCGAGGTCGGCAGCAACTGGAAGCTGTTCATCGACGCCTTCGCCGAGTTCTACCACGCACCGATCCTGCACATGAAGCAGGCGGTCAAGGACGAGGCGGACAAACTCGCCGGCTACGGCTACGAGGCGCTGCACTACGACCTGCAGCCGCCGCATTCGATGATCTCGTCCTGGGGCGGGATGGCGCCGCCCAAGGATCTGAACATGGTCAAGCCGATCGAGCGCATCCTGCGCAGCGGCCTGTTCGGGCCGTGGGACCGGCCCGATATCGAAGGCCTGGATCCACTGCCCGTGGGCATCAATCCGGCCGGTCACAAAGCCTGGGGCGTGGACGAATTCGAGATCTGGCCCAATTTCTCGCTGCTGTTCTGGGCGCCCGGCTGGTACCTCACCTACCACTACTGGCCGACCGCGGTGAACAAACACATCTTCGAGGCGAACCTGTATTTCGTGCCCGCGAAGAACGCTCGGGAACGGCTGGCCCAGGAGCTGGCGGGAGTGACCTTCAAGGAATACGCGCTGCAGGACGCCAACACCCTCGAGGCCACCCAGACGATGATCGCGACCCGCACAGTCACCGATTTCCCGCTCAACGATCAGGAGATCCTGCTGCGCCACCTGCACAAGACCGCCCAGGACAAGGTCAAGGAGTACCGCAATGGCAACTGAGTCGAAACTGCCCGCCGAATTCGCCGATCTGGCGAGGTTCGAGGACTGGATCCTGGCGACCGAGCCCGAGCGCTACACCAAACGCCTCGCCTCGACCATGCCGGAGATGCAGGACTTCTACGACGCCGGTATGGCGCGGCTCGAGGACGCCATCGCCTACTGCGACCGGTTCGACCTCGACGACCTCCCCGACGACGCGCGCAACCTCTTCCACCTGATGCAATCCCTGGTGATGGCCTCGTTCCCGGTGGAGGTCTGGAAGCAGCCCCGAGTGCCCGACAGCGGCGCGGCGTACCTGGACATCGTGCGGGAGCCGGTGGTGTGAGCATGCTGACTCTGCGAGCCGCCGGGCTCCTCGACGTGGACACCGGCGAGATCATCCGGCCCGGCATCCTGCGCATCGAGGGCGATCGGATCGTCGGAGTCGGCGAGGGAGGCGCCGGAGCGGCGGCGGGAGAATCCGACGAGGTCCTGGACCTGGGCGATCTCATCCTGCTCCCGGGGTTCATGGATATGGAGGTCAACCTGCTGATGGGTGGGCGAGGCGAAACCGGCCTCGTCTCCTCGGTGCAGGACGACCCACCACTGCGCATGTTGCGCGCGGTGGGCAATGCCCGGCGCACCCTGCGCGCCGGGTTCACCACCGTGCGCAACCTCGGACTGTTCGTCAAGACCGGCGGCTACCTCCTGGATGTGGCGCTGGGTAAAGCGATCGACGCGGGCTGGATCGACGGGCCGCGAATCGTGCCGGCCGGCCACGCCATCACCCCGACCGGGGGGCATCTGGATCCCACGATGTTCGCCGCGTTCGCACCGAATGTCCTGCAGCTGACATTGGAGGAGGGCATCGCCAACGGTGTCGACGAGGTACGCAAAGCGGTCCGGTACCAGATCAAGCACGGCGCTCAGCTGATCAAGATCTGCGTGTCCGGCGGAGTGATGTCGTTGACGGGCGCTCCTGGTGCACAGCACTATTCGACCGAGGAACTACGCGCGATCGTGGACGAGGCACACCGGCGCGGTCTGCGTGTCGCCGCGCACACCCACGGCGCGGAGGCGGTCAAGGAGGCGGTCCGGGCCGGGATCGACTGTATCGAGCACGGCTTCCTGGTGGACGACGAAGCCATCGACATGATGGTGCGGGCCGGCACCTATCTGGTGCCGACCACCCGGCTCGCCGACGCCATGGACGTATCCAAGGCCGCCCCCGAGTTGCAGGCCAAGGCCGCCGAGATGTTCCCGAAGGCACGCACTTCGGTGAAGGCGGCCTTCGACGCCGGGGTCAAGATCGCGGTGGGTACCGACGCGCCGGCCATTCCGCACGGCCGCAATGCCGACGAACTCGTGGCATTGGTGGAACGCGGCCTGGACCCGCTGTCGGTATTGCGCGCGGCCACGGTCGTCGCGGCCGATCTGATCCAGGTGAACGATCGCGGCCGGTTGGCCGAAGGACTGCTCGCGGATGTGATCGGGGTACCCGGCGATCCGCTGGCCGATATCACCGTCACCCAGCAGGTGCGGTTCGTCATGAAAGGCGGAAAGGTCTATGGCGGCAATCGATGACCTGATCGAGATCCAGCAGTTGCTCGCCCGCTACGCGGTGACCATCACCAAGGGCGATATCGACGGCTTGATCGGTGTGTTCACCCCCGACGGCACCTACAGCGCGTTCGGCGATATCTACACCCTCGAGGTATTCCCCGAACTAGTGGACGCCGCCCCCAGAGGACTGTTCCTCACCGGGACTCCGCTCATCGAACTGGACGGCGATACCGGCACCGGCACCCAGCCGCTGTGCTTCGTCGAGCAGTCCAGCCACGATATGCGGATCGGCTACTACAGCGATACCTATCTGCGCACCGAGCAGGGCTGGCGGTTGCGCACCCGCGCCATGACCTTCATCCGGCGCAGCGGTATCCACGATTCCGGTATCCCGCACGCCTTCGAGCGGCCCACGGTATGAGCGGTCAGGCCCGAAGGCGGAAGCGAAGCGTGACCACGCAGGGCCCTCGCTCATACCCCATGGACACGGTATGAGCGGGTCAGGTCCGGAGGTCGAGGAATTCCGGTCGAGACTGCGTGCCTGGCTCGACGAGCACGACCTCTCCCCCGGACCCGAGCCCGGCTTCGACGCGCAGGTCGCGCAGCTGGCCCGGGTCCGGCGGGCGCTGTTCGACGGTGACTGGATGCGTTACGGCTGGCCCGAGTCCGTCGGCGGGCTCGGCGGCGAACCGCTGCTGCGGGCCGTGCTCGGTGAGGAGGTCGCGACCCGCGGCCTGGCCGAACCGGGTATCTATTCCATGGTCGAGGTGCTCGCCCCCACCATGATCTCCTACGCGCGCCCGGAACTGGCCGCGCGGATGGTGCCCCGCCTGCTCGACGGCAGCGAACAGTGGTGCCAGGGCTTCTCCGAGCCGGGCTCCGGCTCGGACCTGGCCTCGTTGCGGACCCGTGCCGAACAACGCGGATCGGACTGGGTGATCAACGGCCAGAAGGTGTGGACCAGCCTGGCGCAGTTCGCCTCCCGCTGTGTACTGCTGACCAGGACCGGTCCGGGCCACGACGGCATCACGGCGTTCTTCGTCGATATGGACGCGCCGGGGATCACCGTACGTCCGCTGCGCACCATGCACGGTGTGGACGAATTCGCGGAGGTGTATTTCGATGATGTCGTCGTCGGCGCCGATCGGATGCTCGGCCGGCCCGGAGACGGCTGGCGGGTCGCGATGGATCTGCTGCCCTACGAGCGGTCCACCTGCTTCTGGCATCGGATCGCGCATCTGTTCACCCGGCTCGACCGCGTGCTCGACCAGACCGCCGACGGAGACGACGCCGAACTCGGCGCCGCCTATCTGGCGCTGCACACCGTCCGCTGCCGGTCCCGGGCGACCCAGCGGCGACTGGCCGGCGGCGCCGTGCTCGGGCCCGACACCTCCATCGACAAAGTCCTGCTGGCGACCGCCGAACAACAGCTGTTCGATACCGCCCGCGATCTGTTGCCCGGGGTCGTCGAACTCGCCGACACCGAATGGCGTTCGGAATTCCTGTATTCCCGGGCGGCGACCATCTACGGCGGCACCGCCGAGATCCAGCGCAATATCATCGCCCGGCGCCTGCTCGACCTGGGAAAGGAGTGAGCGGTGGACACCGCCGAACAGACTCTGCTCACCGACGCGCTCCGCAAGACCATGACCACGTCCACCGGCCCGAACCTTTATCCGGCGCTGTGCGCCCTGGGCTGGCACGATCTCCTCACCGGGCCCGCCGACACCGCGGAGATCGCCGTCGCCCTGGTCTTCCGATTGCTCGGCGAGACGGGGGCCCAGGCGCCGCTGATCAACGATGTGGTGGCGCACGCGGCGGGCCGGCCGCTCGGGGAGTCGCTGCCGCTGCCCTTCACCGGGGGCACCTGGGTGCGCTGGAGTCACCGGGACCTCCCGGACACCGAAGACCTGCTCGATCCCGGCCTGCCCCTGCTGCGACTCGGTGACACCACCGAATTGCCCGCCGCGGCGGATCTACCGAAGAACGCGGCTCGGCGCGCGCTCGGCTGGTGGCTGGTGGGGTCGGCGCGCGCGATGCTCGCCCTCGCTCGCACGCATGCCCTCGAGCGGCACCAGTTCGGTAGGCCTGTCGCCGGTTTCCAGGCGATCCGGCACCGCCTCGCCGAGACGCTGGTCGCCATCGAGGGCGCGGAGGCCGCTCTCACGGTCTCGCCGGGCGATGCCCACCAGCCGGCTCACCCCGATACCGGCAGCCCCCGGCCGGAGGAGTCCGAGGCGCTGAGCGCCCTGCTGGCCAAGGCCGCGGCGGGTCGCGCGGCGCTCGTGACGGCACGGAACTGCCAGCAGGTATTGGGCGGCACAGGTTTCACGTCCGAACACGAATTCCACCGCCATTACAAGCGGGCCCTGATGCTGGACGGACTATTGGGCAGTTCCCGGGAACTCACCCGGGAGGCCGGTGCGACACTGCGGAATCTCGGCTACGCCCCGCGACTCGCGCATCTGTGACGGAACTGCCGTCTCGCCCTGGCCGGCGCGCCAGGGCGGTGGCTCGATACCCCCGGTGAATCAGGCGCAGGCCTGCGATACGCCGCCGGAGATGGCGACCAGACCGCACATGGTGGACGCGGCGATCTTCCAGCCGTCCGCTTCCCGGACCGCGTGGCCCAATTGACCGTCCACGACCGTATTTCCGGAGATATTCAGGGTGAAGCGCAATTCGGCCTCCCCCGGTTCGGTCAGCACCACATCCGCGACCTCCACCGTGGTGAGTGCGGTCCGGATGTGATTCGCCATGCCCGAGATCTCGGCTTCGAATTCCGCACCGCGTTCGACCAGGGCGACCCGATCGGAGGTCGAGGTGGCGGGGTCGAAGAATGCCTCGTAGACGCCCATGATCGCGGCGCTCGCGGCGATCGGGGAATCCGTGGATGCGACGCCCGCTTCGGCGCCCACTGGCGCGGCGTCGTTTTCGACCGTGGCGCCCGGCGTCGCCCCGGGGGTGGGTAGTACATAACAGTTGTCCGGGCCGAAGAAGTTACCGCAACCGGTGATCGCGGTCAGCGCGACCGCGATCCCGCCCGCGGCGGCAATACGAGCTACCCGGCATCTTCGTGACATCGATTCGTCTTTCTGCAGAGTGATGATGCGCAGCTCCGGAAACACAGTTACCGCAGGTGCCGCCGGAAGTTTAGCCCGGGACATTGTGGGGTAAAGGCGAATTCGGTGCAATTGAACGGATAGCTATCCTATAAACAACGGTGCGCACCGGCCATGGCCGGTGCGCACCGTTGCACTGCACCATCCCCACTCGCCGGCACCCGGCCCGGCCGGGTGTCCTACCGATCCTGCGCAACCGGTACGAGACGTCCGGGGGGCGGACCGCCTGTCGCACGGAGATGCCCGCGCGACGGGTGCGCAAGACGAAATGAGACGGATATTCGGCGAATCGTGATCAGCTACAGGCGGGAATGGCCTGACCGCTCCCCTGGACGGCGAGCAACGCGCAGAACGTCATCGCCGCCACCTTCCAGGTGTCGCCTTCCTTGATCGCCTGCCCGGACTGATCCGGCAGCACCGGATTGCCACCCAGCAGCAGCGTGTAGGTGACGTCGGCGGTCTTGTCGTCGACGACCTGAACACCGGACACGGTCACACTGGTTCCCGAGGCGCGCGGGTCGGAGGCCATTCCCTCGAGGAAGGGCTTGAAGGCATCGCCCTTCTCCACCAGCCCCGCCCGGGTCGCGGGTGGAGCGGTCCCGTCGAAGAAGGTGACGAACGCGTCGGTGATCTCCTTCTGGACCTCCGGGGACGCCGCGGCGGCGGCCGCCGAACTGGTGGCGGCCGGAGCCGAGGTGGCAGCGGCGGCGTCGTCTTCGGAATCACCGCAGCCGACGACGGCCGCGGCCGTCAGGGTGAGCATCGCGAACAATGCGGCGGAACGCCGGGTTCTACTGAGGCGCATGGCGGAAACCTTTCCGATGGACACTGTCGAATCGATGCCCATCCGGGAAATTCGGAAACAGGGTTCCGGGCTGTCGTAATTCGGTTACGCTACCCGTGTCAGAAGAATCCCTGATCGCCGGTTTCCATTCGGTGGCCGGCACTTTCCGATATCGGGGGATCGATTCCGCGCGAACGGGTCGGTCCCCCGATTCGTATCTATTTGATGTTCGTTTTCATTTGTTCGAGATCCACCAGGATCGGGTACCCGCTCACACTCAGCGCGTTTCCGTGACCGGTCGAATGGATATCGAAAACCGATTGCACGGCGGCGTAGAAACCCTGGACGTCGAGCGTCTGGTTCACCGCCCGCTTGGCCTGCCGCAACCCGAACGGCGGCATCTGCGCGATCCGGCCGGCCAGCTCCGCCGTCTTCCCGGGAAGTTCCTCCAGCGGCACCACCATGTTCACCATGCCGGTCTGCTCGGCCTCCTGCGCGGTGACGGCCCGCCCGGTGAACAGGATCTCCTTGGCCTTGCGGTGTCCGAGTTCCCAGGTGTGCCCGTGGTACTCGACCCCGCCGATGCCCATCATCGCGACCGGATCGGAGAACAGCGCGTTATCGGCGGCAATGATGAGATCGCACGGCCAGCACAGCATGAGCCCGCCGGCGATACACCGGCCCTGGACCGCCGCGATCGAGGGTTTGGGCACATTCCGCCACCGCAGGGTGTACTCCAGATAGCGGCGGCTCTCGGTCTGATAGATCCAGTCGAGCGTGATCTTGTCCGGTTTGGGCCAGCTGTCGTCCTTGAGGTCGTGCCCGGCCGAGAAATGTTTCCCCGCCGCGTTCAGCACGATCACCACGACATCGTCGTCGGTGGCCGCCCGGGTCCAGGCCGCGTCCAATTCGTCCAATAATGCCGAATTCTGCGCATTGGCGGCCTCGGGCCGGTTCAGGGTTATCGTCGCGATCTTGTCGGCGACCTCGTAGTCGATATACGACAAAACAATGCTCCTCGGTTCCGGGGAACACCAGGTGCGGACCCGGCGCTCGCATTCCGTTTGTTGCGCCGACCCGGCGCCGGTCCGCCCGGCCGCCGGGAGGGCCTTATCCCCTCGTGTCGCCGATCACCGCGCGGTCGCGAGGTATTCCGCGGCGACCACCGCGCGATGGTGCGCCGCGCCGCCGAACAACAGTTCGCCGGCCTTGGCGCGTTTGATCGCGAACTGCAGGTCGTTCTCCCAGGTGAATCCCATGGCGCCGAACAACTGCACACCGTGGCGGAACACCGTCGACTGGCATTCCCCTGCCGATGCTTTCGCCATCGCGGCCGCAAGTCCGCGGCGCGGATCGTCCTCGGCCAGGCACAGGGCGGCGAAGTACGCGAGCGCGCGCGCCCGCTCGACGGCCGTGTGCATATCGGCGGCCTTGTGCTGTACCGCCTGGAAGGCGCCGATAGCGGTGCCGAACTGATGTCGCGTCCGCACATGGTCCAGGACCAGATCGAGTATTCGCTGGCAGGCGCCCACCGTGGTCAGCGCCAGGCCCGTCACCGCCAGCTGCCGGGCGCGTTCCGGGTCCGCGTCGGTGCGGTCGCCGTCGGTGACCCGGACCGCGTCGAAGGTGACCTCGGCCAGGTGCAGCACCGGATCGAATGCGGCGGTACGCCGAGTGGTCACGGCATGGGCGGGCACCACGAACACACCGGCGTCGGTGACCACGGCCAGGCGATCGCAGCGGTCACCGTCCAGCACCGGCGCGGCGGTGCCGCTCAGCAGCCAGCCGTCACCGTCACGGGTGGCGACAACCCCCTCGAACACGGCGGCACCGGCTCCGTCGGGAGTGCCCGAACCCGCCGCCAGCGGCGCGAACTGGGTCATCGTGGCCAGATAGGGCGTCGGGTCGGTCGCCCGGCCCAAACCCTCGAGGACGATGGCCAGTTCCACCGTTTCGGACGGTTCGACGAGTTCGGTCCACCCGAGATCGACATAGGTCTTCCAGACCCGGCCCGGGTCCGCGCCGGCGTCGACGATCTCGCGGATCACCGCGGGCGGGCACTCTTTCGCGGTGACTTCTCGCACCGTATCGCGCAGCAGCCGCTGATCGGCATCGAACTCGAAGAGCATCCGGGCTGCCTCCTGTGGCGGGGTTGCGTTACGTTCAGGAGAATAGCATTCTCTTGAGATGAAATTAATAGTCTCCTCAAGGCACCGAACATGGGACGTGCCTGCCCAGACATGGGACGTTCTCCGGTACAGTGCACTCATGTTCTCCACAGACGGGATCGATGGGATCGGACGGGACGCCCGGTGACCAGCCCAAGCGAAGAGCCGGCCTGGAAGCAGCGCGCCGTCGAGCGCTCCATCCGCACCGCGAAACTGCGCGCCGAACAGCGGGTCCAGCGCTTTCTCGATGCCGCCCAGGCGATCATCACCGAAAAGGGCACCACCGATTTCACGGTCCAGGAGGTCGTGGATCGGTCGAAACAGTCCCTGCGCAGCTTCTACCTGCAGTTCGACGGTAAGCACGAACTGCTGCTGGCACTGTTCGAGGATGCGCTGAGCCGCACCGCGGAGCAGATCCGCGCGGCCGCCGCGGGCAAGAACAGCGCCCTGGATCGCCTGCAACTGGCCGTGGAACTCCTGTACGAACTGTGCCGGCCCGATCCGACCGCACAGCGCCCGCTGTTCACCGATTTCGCACCGCAACTGCTGGTCAGCCACCCGGCTCAGGTGAAGGTCGCGCACACACCGCTGCTCGCGCTGTTCACCGAACTCATGATCGACGCCGACGAGGCCGGACTGCTGCGCACCGAGGTCAATCCCCGGCGCATGGCGGCCATGGTGATGCAGACGGTCATGTTCACCGCGCAGTCCAACGGCGGCATCGACGACGAGACCGCGTACCCCATCTCGGCCGAGGAGATCTGGGAGTTCTGCGCCCGGGGATTCGCGCACGCGGATTAGGTGAGAATACCGTTCTCAAATTAGGAGATACGGGTTTACACTCGCTGTATGCCCGATCTCTGGACCGATCTCCTCGCGTGTATGGATCTGCGCCTGCGGCCGACCGCGCCGCAGGGTGCCGACGAGGCCGCCGCGCCCGCCCCCGACCCGCAGGCCACCCTGTCGGTATTCGAGGGCCCCAACCAGCAGCTGGAGTACCACCGCCTGTTCGGCGGCCAACTGCTCGCCCAGTTCCTGCGCGCGGCCGTCTTCGCCTGTCCCGACAAGACGGTGAAGTCCGTGCACGTGATCTTCGCGCGCGAAGGCAAGAGCGACGCCCCGGTGTACTACGTGGTCCAGCCGCAGCATCGCGGCCGTTCCTTCGCCACGCTGACCATCGTCGCCCGGCAGAAGGGTGACGTGATCGCCACCGCGCTGCTGTCCATGACCGCGATGGAAGAGGGCCGGGAGAACCAGGAGATCGACGCGGTACCGCCGCTGCCGGGGCCCGATCAGCGGATCGAGATCGGGCTGATCCCCTGGGAGACACGCTCGCTCGCCGATCTCACCGACAAGTCGGCGGGCCCGGCCGAATACGACCTGTGGATGCGCACTCCCGAGGTCGGCGCCGAACTGGCGCCCGGCCTGGTGGCCTACGCCTCCGATCTCAATGTGATCGGCACGGTCCTGCGGCCGGTCGAGGGGTTCGATCACAGCGGCAACGGCACCGAGTTCACCTCGGCCACCACCTCGCACACGCTCTGGTTCCACCGCCCCTTCCGCTGCGACGACTGGCTGCTGCTGCGGCACAGCGGCCCGGTCATGGCCCACGGGCGTGCCTACGGTCGCGGCGACGTGATCACCGCCGACGGCGCCCTGGTGGCCTCTTTCGCCCAAGAGGCACTGCTGCGTTTCCGCCCCTGACCGGCCGGTATCGCCTACGGACAGAGAACAGTATGGAACCGAAACCCCGCACCTCCCCGGCCGGCCGGTATGCCGGCGGCCCGTACCGGGTGGCCCAATGGTCCACCGGGACGATCGGCCGCCGAGCCCTGCGCGCGGTCGTCTCCCACCCGAATCTCACCCTGGCCGGCGTCTACTCGCACAGCGCGGACAAACACGGGCGCGACGCCGCCGAACTCTGCGACCTGAACACCCCCACCGGCATCCGCGCGACCGGCGATATCGACGAGATCCTGGGCCACGAACCGGATTGCGTGCTCTATATGCCGCAGGCTTGGGATATCGACGAGGTCTGCGCAATCCTGGCCGCAGGCGCGAACATCGTCACCACCTGCGGCGTCTTCCATCACCCGCCGAGCATGGATCCCGAGATCCGGGCCCGGGTGGCGGCGGCCTGTTCGGCGGGTGACACCTCGATCCACAGCACCGGCAGCAGCCCGGGTTTCATCACCGAAGCGGTGCCGCTGGTCCTCACCTCGATCCAGCGCCGGTTGGATTCGCTGATCATCGAGGAATACGCGGACCTGTCCCAGCGGAACTCACCGGGAATCCTGTTCGATGTGATGGGATTCGGCAGTCCTCCCACGGATTTCGCGCGAGCGCGACTCGACCACCTGCGCGACAGTTTCGGCCCGTCCCTGCGCTTGCTCGCCGACGGGATCGGTCTGCCCCTGGACACGGTCACCGCGACCGGTGAGGTCGCGACCGCGGGCCACACCTTCACGATCGCGGCCGGCACCATCGAACAGGGCACGGTGGCGGCCCAGCGCATCACGATCTCCGGAGAGCACCAGGGCCGCACCGTGGCACGCTTCCGGGCCATCTGGCACTGCGGAGCGGACGCGGAGACCGGCTGGGATATCCGGCCCACCGGCTGGCATCTGTCGGTTCTGGGTGACGCTCCCCTCGAGATCGATATGGTGTTCCCGTTCCCGCTCGAGGAGATGGCCGAACACTCCCCGTCCTATACGGCCAACCGCGCTGTCAACGCCGTCGGGTACGTCTGCGCGGCGCCACCGGGTATCCGGACGGTGCTGGACCTGCCCCCGATCACCGCGACATTGGGATGAACATGGACGACTACGAGGCCATTCGCGCACTGAAGGCGCGCTACTTCCGCTTGATGGACACCAAGGACTGGTCCGGGTTCCGGCAGCTGTTCTGCGATGACGTGGTCATCGATGTATCCGGGTCGGGCGGTGAGGTGATCACCGGCGCCGACGTGTTCGTCGATTTCCTCACCGATCGGATCGGCCCGGCGGTGACGATCCACCACGGCCACACTCCCGAGATCGAACTGCTCACGCCGACCACCGCACAGGGCATCTGGGCGATGGAGGACCGGTTGACCTGGCCGGACGGCACCCGGGTGCACGGATTCGGGCACTACCACGAGAACTACGAGAAGGTCGACGGCAGCTGGCGCATCCGGTCACAGCGGCTGACCCGGCTGCACACCGACTTTCAGCCCGGGGACAGTTCCTGAGCCGAACTGCCGGAGGGATACTGCCCACAGGCTCGAATACCCTGCGTACGCGGTCGTCACCGCCGGACGGCGTCGGCGGGCGGGTCGGCCGAGGGGGCGACCGCGGCCGACAGCCCACCGACTCGCGGGGCCAGCAGCTCCGCGGCCGTGTAGGGGTCGCACCGGCCTGCCGCGACCGCGCCGGCCAGGGCATCGAGTTCAGGATGCGCGCGCAACCGGCTATAGGCCAGGGACAGAATCTGCGTCCGGGCACGCGCGGCCCTGCGCGCGACGGTGTCGGCGCGATGATGGGCGTCGATGGCCGCCACCAGCTCCGGGATACCGGTACCGTCCGCGGCGACCGCGGTCAGGATCGGGACATCGGATTCAGCACGCAGTTCGCGCACTGTCCGGTCGGCGCCCGCCCGGTCGGCCTTGTTCACCACCAGCAGATCGGCCACCTCGAGCAGACCGGCCTTCGCGGCCTGAACTGCGTCGCCCGCTCCCGGGGTGAGCACCACGACGGTCGGATCCGCCACCGCCGCGATCTCGATCTCCGACTGCCCGACCCCCACCGATTCGATGACCACCAGGTCATAGGCAAGTGCGGCCAGCAGCCGGATCGCCGCGGGCACCGCCGCCGACAGTCCGCCCAGATGCCCGCGGGTCGCCATCGAGCGGATCAAGACCTGCGGATCGTCGATATGGGCGGCCATCCGGATGCGGTCGCCGAGCAGCGCGCCGCCGCTGTACGGCGAGGAAGGGTCGACGGCCAGCACGGCCACCCGCAGACCTTGTGACCGGTAAGCACTCACCACGGCCGCGATGGTGGTCGACTTGCCCGCGCCGGGTGGCCCGGTGAGACCGACGACGCGAATGGTCGCGGGTTCGAGCAGCCGCAGCACCTCGTCGCGCCGGGAACCCTCGATCGCGGTGAGCAACCGCCCCGCCGCGCGCACCGAACCGGCACGCGCGGCGGCGATCAGGTCCGCCGGCGACCGGGCGCCGGCGATACCGTCTCCGCTCACGGCGCAGCGACCTCGAGCACCGTCGCCGATCCCATGCCGCCACCGGCGCACATGGCCACGACCGCCAGACCGCCACCGCGGCGGCGCAATTCGTGGATCGTGGTCACGATCATCCGGGCGCCGGTGGCCGCCACCGGATGCCCGAGCGAGCAGCCGCTGCCGTTCACGTTCACCAGGTCCGGGTCGAGATCCAGTGCCCGCACGGCCGCTATCGGGACCGATGCGAACGCCTCGTTGATCTCGAACAGCTGCACATCGCCGAGCGAGACGCCCGCCTTGCGCACCGCTTTGGTGATCGCCTCGATGGGCGCCAGGCCGGTGTCGGCGGGATCCACTCCCACCGAGGCCCAGGCCCGGACCGTGGCCAGCGCCGGTAGGCCCAGGTCGCCACTGGCGACCGTGAGCAGCGCGGCGCCGTCATTGGCTCCCGCGGCGTTGCCCGCGGTGATCGAGAAACCCTCGATCTCGGGGTGCAGGACCTTCAGTGACGCCAGCTTCTCGAGGGTGGTCGTCCGGCGCGGATGTTCGTCCACCGCGAACTGCCCGAACGGCGTATCGATCGGCACGATCTCGTCGTCGAACCGGCCCTCGTCGATCGCCGCGATCGCGTTGCGATGCGACCGCAGCGCCCAGGCGTCGAGGTCCGCGCGGGAGATCCCCGATTTCACCGCGGCGTTCCAGCCCACGGTGATCGACATGTCCAGGTTCGGCGCGTCCGGCCGGTCCGGATGCGACGGGGAGGTCCACGGATCGACCCATTCGTCGGGGCCGACCCGGAACCGCGCCTTGGGGGCGGTGGAGTCGGCGTTCACCCCGCCCGCGAGCACCAGCCGGTCCATCCCGGCCCGGATACCGGCCGCGGCGGTCTGCACGGCCGCCATTCCCGCCGCGCAGTGGCGGTTGTGCGCGAGACCGGGCACACCGGTCAGTCCGGCGGTGATCGCCGCGTGCCGGGCGATCACACCACCGCCGTACCGGCCTTCGCCGAGGACCAGGTCGTCGATGGGCACATCTGTCTGCAACTGCTTGGTCGTCGCCTCGACCACGTGCTGGGCCAGGTCGAAGGCGGTGGTTTCGCGCAGAGTTCCCTTGACGGCGGTCCCGATCGGGGTGCGCAGCGCGGATACGATGACGGCTTCAGGCATCAGTTCTCTCCAGTTTCCCCCACGTCGACGATCTTGCCGATATACATGAGAATAGTATTCTCTCAATCTGAGAGCGAGAATCGCAAGAGAGGTAAGACGTTATGCAGATCGAGGGAAGTTCAGCGCTGGTCGTCGGCGGCACCGGTGGACTCGGCGAAGCCACGGTCCGGCGTCTGCACGCCGCCGGAGCGAAGGTGGTCGTCGCCGATGTCGCCGACGACAAGGGCAAGGAACTGTCCGCCGAGCTCGGCGTCCGCTATGTGCACACGGATGCGACCAGCGAGGAGTCGGTGCGCGCGGCGGTCGAGGAGGCGCAGTCCCTGGGCCCGCTGCGTATCTCGGTCGATACCCACGGTGGCCCCGCCGCCGGTGGACGACTGGTGGGCAAGGACGGCTCCCCGCTGCCGCTCGACGGATTCCGCACCACCATCGAGTTCTATCTGATCGCGGTGTTCAACGTGATGCGCCTGTCCGCCGCGGCCATCGCCGAATCCGAACCCACCGAGGAGGGCGGGCGCGGGGTGATCGTCAATACGGCCTCGGTCGCCGGATACGAGGGCCAGATCGGACAGCTGCCCTACTCCGCCGCCAAGGGCGGGGTGATCGGGATGACGCTGGTCGCCGCGCGCGACCTGTCCCCACTGGGCATCCGAGTGGTCACCATCGCCCCGGGCACATTCAACACCCCCGCCTACGGCAAGGCCGCCGATCAGCTCGAGCAGTACTGGTCGCCACAGATCCCGTTCCCGAAACGAATGGGCCGCTCCCCCGAGTACGGACAGCTGGTGCAGTCGATCGTCGAGAACGACTACCTCAACGGCGAGGTCATCCGCCTCGACGGCGCCCTGCGCTTCCCGCCGAAATGAGCGGATCCGCCGACCCGGCCCGCACCACGGGAGCCGGACCGGCCGCCCGGACCGGCGCGCCCGGACCGGGCGGCGGCACCGGAACGCCGGCGGCCACACCCGCCCCGGACACCGCACGGTCGCTGGCGGGGAAGGTCGCCTTCGTCGCCGGGGCCAGCCGGGGTATCGGCGCCGCGATCGCGGTGGCCCTCGCCGAGCAGGGCGCGACCGTCGCGGTCGCCGCGCGCTCCGAACACACCGGACGAGTGCCGGGGACGATCCACGAGGTGGCCGGACGGATCGAAACGGTCGGGGGACATGCCCTTCCGGTGCACTGCGATGTGACCAGCGAAGAGTCGGTGGCCGACGCGGTGACGACCGCCGTCGCCGAACTCGGCGGGATCGACGTCCTGGTCGCCAATGCGGGCGTGCTCTGGCTGGGCCCGGTCGAGACCACCCCGCTCAAACGCTGGCAGCTGTGCCTGGACGTGAACCTCACCGGGGTGTTCCTGGTGACCCGGGCGGTGATCCCGCATATCCGGGCCCGCGGCGGCGGGTCCCTCGTCGCCGTGACGACCACCGGGGTGGGGATGACGGACCGGGGCTCCAATGCGTACTGGGTGTCCAAGGCCGCGGTGGAACGCCTCTATCTCGGCCTGGCCACCGATCTGCGGCCGGACAATATCGCGGTGAACTGCCTGAGCCCGTCCCGCGTCGTGCTCACCGAGGGCTGGCAGGCGGCGGGCGGGCGCGAGATCCCACCCGAGATGGTGGAACCACCGGAGACGATGGGCGCGGCGGCGGCCCTGCTCGCCGCACAGGACGGCACCGGCACCACCGGAACGATCCAACGCTCGGAATCCCTGCTCATCGCACCATGATCGCAGCCGGTTACCGGGTACGGTCCCGCACGACGCGGCCGCACCCGGTCACGGGCCGGATCGTCGGCGATGAGTTTCCGGCGCTCGACGCCACAGATCGATCAGGTGCCCGGTTCGTCGGCGAGTACGACCACACCGCTCGGCGCCTCCAGCAGCGGCACGGTGCGGGCGACGGCGTCGTCGATGGCTATCCGCGGGTGGCCGGGCATCTCGTCGGGATAGTACGTACCCGGCCCGTAGAACTGCCCATACCGGATCACCACGCCGCCGATCGCCAGCACAGCCTGTTCGTGCGCTGCGACGACGTCACCCCGGCCGGGCGGATCCCAGGCGATGCTCTGGGCCAGGAAGTGTTTCGCCCCCGCCGCCTTCGCCGCCGCGATCAGATTGCTCGTACCCTCCGTGCGGATGCGGTCGTTGGCGGCGACCCGCTCTGGTATCCGGGCCGCGTCATCGGGCAGGTCGGTCAGCTGGTGCAGCACGACATCGGGCCGGAAACCCACGATCGCGGCGGTGAGGCCGGCGGCGTCGTACACATCGCAGACGACCGGCTCCCCGCCCGCGGCACGGATGGACTCGGCACGCTGCGGCGACCGGGTCGTCCCCGCCACCTGATGCCCGGCGGCCACCAGCAGCGGTAGCAGCCGACTCCCGACGACTCCGGTCGCACCGGCCAGGAAAATTCGCATCGGCCCAGCCTATGCCACCGATTCGGCAGCGCCACGGCGCCGGTCCCGCGGATGGGCCTATTTCTTGCCGGAGGTCAGCCGGGTGATCGTGGCGTGGAAATCGTCGGTCTGGAACGACTGGTACTCCGCTGTGGTGGCGTAGTCGAGGGTGGTGAGCACCGCCTTCTCCAGCTGCATGTTCAGAACCCGTTTGGTCGCCTCGACCGCTTGGCGCGGCATCTCGGCGATCCGTTTCGCGCAGGCCAGTGCCTCGGCCAGCGGATCGGCCACGATGTGATTCGCCAAGCCGATCTCGCGCGCGCGTTCGGCGGAGATCCGCGCACCGGTGAGCGCGTATTCCTTGGCCAGCAGCAGGCTCGTGTGCAGGGGCCAGGTGAGCGGGCCGCCGTCCGCGGCCACCAGTCCCACCTGGACGTGCGGGTCTGCGAGATAGGCGGTTTCGGCCATGTAGACGATATCGCTGAGTGACACCAGGCTGCAGCCGAGCCCGACCGCCGGTCCATTGACCGCCGCCACCACCGGCACCCGGCAGCGAGCCATCCCGAGGACGATATCCCGCCCGTGCGCAATGGTCTTCTCCCGCAAGGCCGTATCGCGTCCCAGCTCTTCGAGGTAGGTGAAATCACCGCCCGCGGAGAACGCCTTCCCGGCGCCGGTGAGGACGGCGGCTCTGGCGTCCTGGTCCTCGGCCAGCCGCGGCCACAGCCGGGCGAGCCCGGTGTGCAGCGCGTCGTCCACGGCGTTGAGGGCGTCGGGCCGGTTGAGGGTCACGATCCGCAAGGAGCCCTCGGCCCGGACGTCGATTTCCGTTGGCATATCGTACATTTCAGGCTCCCAATCCGAGGATGCGCGCGGCGATGATGTTCTTCTGGATCTGCGATGTCCCACCCATGACGCTCTGCGCGCGGCTGTAGAGGTAGGAGCCGAACATCTCCTGGTCGCCGGTGCCCGCCACGGCCAGCGCCGCGTGTCCGACCGACTGGTCGACCCAGGTCATGAGCAGTTTGTCCAGTGATCCCTGCGGCCCGTGGGTGACACCGTCGAGCTGTTCGGACAGCCGCCGCCGCACATGCAGCCGCAGCATCTCGGCCTGCACGGCCGCCCAGGCGAGGTCGTCGGGTATCACCCCTTCGGTCCGGGCGGCCAACTGCCGCACCAGCTTCCCGTAGCGGGCGGCGTAGCCCAGCGTCGACGGTTCGCGTTCGTGCCCGACCACGGTCATGGCGAGCTTCCAGCCTTCGCCGGGCGCGCCCACCATCTGGTCGGCGGGAACCCGGGCGCCGTCGAACAGCACCTGGCCGAATTCGGTGGTGACACCGCTCATCATCTCCAGCGGTCGCTGCTCGACCCCCGGTTGCTTCATCGACAGGACGAACGCGGAGATCCCCTTGTGCCGGGGCGCCTCCGGATCGGTCCGCGCCAGCACCAGGCACCAATCGGCCACATCGGAATAGCTGGTCCAGATCTTGTGCCCGTGGATCACGTAGTCGTCGCCGTCAGGGGTGGCGGTGGTGGTGAGCGAGGCCAGGTCCGATCCGGCGCCCGGTTCGCTGAACCCCTGGCACCAGCGCTGGCTGCCGTCGATCATCCCGGGAAGGAATCGGCGGCACAGTTCCGGGCTCGCGTGGTGGCCCAGCCCCTGGATCAGATACCCGAGACTCGGCCGCGGCGGGGAGCCCGCGATCGCCAGTTCTTCGTCCAGGATCACGTCGTAGACCGGCGGCAGCTCCTGGCCGCCGTACTCCTTGGGCCAGGACAGCCCGAAGAACCCGGCCCGATACAGCTCGGCATGCCATTCGCCCTGCCGGGCCCAGTACTCGTCGCCGGAGGTGGGGTATTTGCCCGCCACGCCGCCGAGCCAGTCACGCAGGCGTTCCCGGAACGCCGCTTCCTCCGGGGAATCACGAAAGTCCAAGGCCGGCCTCCTCCAGTCGTACGGGGAACAGTTCGGTGGATACCAGCGCCCGCCGCAGGTACACATGGGCCAGGCATTCCCAGGTGTTGCCGATTCCGCCGTGCACCTGGACCGCGGTCTCGCAGACCGTGCGGGCGGCCCGGGCGGTATAGATCTTGGCGATCCGCGCGGCACGCAGCGCCTCGGGCGGATCCAGTTCGTCGACGGCCCAGGCGGCATGCCACAGCACGCTGATGGATCCCTCGATGAGGGCTTCGCTCTCCGCCAGCAGATGCCCGACCGCCTGATAGGAGCCGATCGTGTTTCCGTACTGCGCACGGACTTTCGCGTACTCCACCGCGAGACGCTGCGCACCGCGCGCGACGCCGACCAGATCCGCGCAGGTGGCGGTGAGAGCCAGTGCCCGCCAGCGGTCCCGGTGCCCGTCGGAGATGTCCCCGCGCGATTCCCAGGGCCCGCCGGCCGCCGCCGCGAGGCGGGTGAGGTCGGCACCGGCGACCGCGTCGCCGACCGGGCCCGCGAACAGTTCGGTCCCGTCCAGTCTCAGGACGCGGTCACAACCGGCGGCATCGATCGCTATTCCGGTGTCGGCGACAGTCCACAGCCCGGTGTCACCGTCGAGTCGACCCTGTAGATCGTCGGCGAGCACCGGCCCGAGGAAAGGCACATCCACCAGCCCGCGCGCGAACTCCTGGGCGACCAGAGCCACCTCCACACCGGAGGCGCCGTCGGAGCGCAGTTCGCGGAAACCGGTGCCCGACACCGCGTCTTCCAAACGGGTGCGGCGCTTGGAATCGGCCAGATCCAGTACCGAACCCGGGCCGAGTTCGTCGGCCAGCTTCGCCGCCGCGTCCCGGAGTTGCCGCTGTTCACTCGTCAGCCGAACGTCCATACTGCTCCTTCAGCACTCGCCGCAGCACCTTGCCGGACGGCAGGCGGGGTATCTCGTCCACGAACAGCACCCGGTGCAATCGCTTGTAGCCGGCCAGCCGCTCCCGCACGATCGTCGTCAATTCCTCGGCCGTGACCGGCCCCGACTTCGCGACGGCCGCGACGATCGCCTCCCCGTTGGCACCGTCGGGCACCCCGAACACCGCGCAGTCCGAGACCGCGTCGTGGCCGTGCAGTACGGTCTCGATCTCGGCGGGCGCCACCTGAAATCCGCGCACCTTGATCATTTCCTTGGACCGGTCGGTCAGGCGCAGCCAGCCGTCCTCGTCCAGATTTCCGACGTCGCCGGTGCGATACCAGCCGTCGTCGAAGGCACCGGCGGTCGCCGAATCGGGCAGGTACCCGGCCATCACCGACTCGGCGCGCAACTGGATCTCGCCGTCCACTCCGGGCGCGACCGGTTGTCCGCCGTCCAGCGAGACCACCCGCACCCGCACACCGGGCACCGCCTTGCCCACAGAGTCGAGCCGGGGTGCTTCGATCGGGTTGCAGGCGATCACCGGGAGTTCGCTCGCCCCGTAGGCCGGGAGCCAGGTCACGCCGGTCCGCCGGGTCACGGTTTCGGCGACGCTGGCCGTCACCGGGGTGGCGCCCCACATGATGTACCGCAACGAGGACAGGTCATAGGACTCGAGGCCGGGGTGCTGCGCCATCGCCAGGGCGATCGGCGCGACCGCCATCTCGATGGTGATCTTGTCGGATTCGATGTGCCGCAGCACCCGTTCGAGTTCGAACCTGCGGTGCAGCCGCACCCAGGCCCCGCATTCCAGCGCGGTGACGATATTGAGGATGCCGAGGATATGCGACGGCGGGGTCGCCACTTGGATCCGGTCACCCGGCCCCAACCGCAGCGCGTCGCGCCAGTGCCGCACCGCGACCGCGAACGAACCATGGGTGTGGCGAACCGCTTTCGGCATCCCGGTGGTCCCCGAACTGAACACGAGTACCGCGTCGCTGCCGGGGTCCGGCGCCGCGAATGCACGAGTGGCGGCCGGTACGGGTTCGTCCAGGGAGATCATGTCCATCAGCTCGGCCAGCACCGGCTGATCGCCCAGGGCGTATCGCGCACCGGTGATCTCGAGTGCGTGCGCGACCTCGGCGCGCTTCCACGCGGGGCTCAGCAGCACCACGGCCGCGCCGACCCGCCAGACGGCCAGTACCGCGGTCACGAATTCCGGACGGTTGGAGGACATGAGCGCTACCCGCTGCCCGGACCGGACTCCGCGTTGTTCGAGGACCTCGGCCAGACCGTCGGCCGCCGTATCCAGTTCGGCGCGGGTGTATTCGCGCTCTTCGAAGGCGAGCACTGTGGGGCCGGTCATCCGCGTCCCCCGATCCGGTAGCTCTTCATCGCTGTTCCTATCCGAATTTGAGAATACTATTCTCGCTTGGATAGAATCTTAATACCAGAAGGAGGCGACCATGGCGAGACCACCGTTGTTCCGGCGCGCGAAGGTGACGCGCATCGTGAAGGAGACATCGGACACCCGCACCTTCGTGCTGGAACCGCACGATGGTCCGTTCTCCTACCAGGCCGGACAGTTCTGCACATTCAAGTTCACCGTCGAGGGCACACCGTTCTTCCGGTCGTACTCCATGTCGAGCTGCCCGGAGACCGACACCGAGTTCATGACCACGGTCAAACGGGTCCCGGGCGGCACGGTGTCGAACTGGATGCACGACAACCTCAGCGAAGGCGACGAGGTCGAGCTGACGGTGCCGACCGGCCGATTCTGCCTGCGCGCGGCCGACGTTCCGATGCTCGGCTTCTCCGGCGGCAGCGGCATCACCCCGATCCTGTCCCTCGCCAAGAGCACCCTGGCCACCACCGGCCGCGACGTCCGGCTGCTCTGCGCCGACCGCGACCGCACCTCGGCCATCTTCGAATCCGCTCTCGACGATCTGGTGGACCGCTACCCCGGCCGGCTGACAGTCCTGCGCCATCGCGACGACGAACACGGCTACGTGAACGCGGCGCGGGTCCTGGAGTTCGTGGGTCCGCACGGTATCGGTGACGCCTACATCTGCGGCCCCGAACCCTTCATGGAGCTGATCGAGAACGCGCTACCGGGCCCCGGCCGGATCTTCTCGGAGCGTTTCGGCGCGGCCACACCGCCCCCGGCCACGCCGCCCCCGGCCGCGCCCGCCACCGCTGTCGAGACCACCCCGACCCCGGTGGAGATTCCGGCGGGGACCGTCGCGTCACCCGCCGCACCCGCACAACCCGCTCCCACCGAGGAGGGCACGGTCACGATCTTCCTCAACCGGAAGAAGAAGTCCGTGCCCCGCCGCGCCGGTGAAACTCTCCTGGAGAGTGCCCGCCGGGCGGGGCTCACGCCCCCGTTCTCCTGCGAATCGGGCAACTGCGCCACCTGCATGGCCAAACTCACCGAGGGCAAGGCGACCATGCGGGTCAATGACGCACTCACCGACGACGACCTCGACGAGGGATACATCCTCACCTGCCAAGCCATCCCCGACACCCCCTCGGTGACCGTCCGCTACGAATGACCGGTAACACGCGCGCTGCCCACCCGTTCGGATTCGGTGACCGAATTCCCTGGAAGCGGGGGCTGTCAGGTGTGCCGCCGCGGTGCTGAACAGACCCGGCGGGCTCAGGCGGAAGCCTGGACCCGGCCCCACTGCACCAACGCCCACGCCAGCAGCACGAAGGCCACCCCGCTGGTCGCCGCGCGCACAATGTTCCAGGCCACCCATCGCGCCTCGGCGAACGCCGCCCGGACGGCGGCCGGATCCGTGAGTCCGGACGGATCGCCCGCCGCCTTCAAGGCGTCGTTGAGCGGCAGATGCACCGCGACCGTGATCACGACCGCCACCAGGTAGAGCACAGCGCCCGCGGCCGCCCAGAGCAACACGGACCGGTGCCCCTCGCCGAGGTTCAGCAGGGCGGCCACGACGGACAGCACCAATGCGCCCATGAATGTCAGCAGGAAGACCGGATTGACGATCGCGCGATCGATCGCCTGGAACGATCCGATGAACGTACGGTCGTCGGTCGACCGCAGTCCCGGCATGATCGCCAGCGCGTAGATCCCGAATACACCGGCCATCAGACCCGTCGCCACGGTCGCCGCCATCAGCACGGTCGCGCGCACTCCGTCGAGCATTACCCACCTCGTTCGAATAGTCCCGACTGCCCGGCCCGGTCCCGCACCTCGCGGAACCGCCGCCGAACCCCGGTCAACCTACCCAGCCGCACAGCCCACCACCAGCAATGGAGACGCGGCCGGACCCATCGGCGGTCGCGGCAGGGAAGCGGAATTACGCCGGGTACATCGAACCCGGCTGTAAGGCAATGATGTTGGAGTTCTCGGGACAGCGCCCCCACGACATCGCTCGAGGTCGGGCGCCCCGCGCTGCGGGAGCGAAAGCCGAAACCGTCCGGCCCAGCGCGATCGTGCGAGTGGGCGGGATAGTGATCACCGCCTTCCCGGACAGCCGATCACCCGTTTGTCATCGAGGCATCGTGGTCACCCACCTTGCGAACCCGAGTGGTCGCCGCGGTGACCAGTTCGCCGGCGCGGTCTTCTGTGCGCAGTGGCGCGACGGGACTGTCGTCGCGGTCGACGAGCACCGAACGGGGTTCGGTGCCGGTGAAAGCGTGGCGTTCTCCCCATTGGCGCAACGCCACGACGACGGTGAAGAGGTCTCGCCCGGCTTCGGTGAGTTCGTAGCTGCGCCGTTTGCCGCCGGGAGCGGTGCTCGTGGCGAGGATCCCGTGGTCGACGAGCCTGCGCAGGCGGTCGGCGAGGATGTTCCGGGCGATCCCGAGCCGCTGCTGGAATTCGGTGAAGGTCACCGCGCCGTCCATGGCGTCACGCACGATCAGCAGGCTCCACCGGTCGCCCACCAAGTCGATTGTTCGCGCGACCGGGCAGGTGGGATCGGTCCACTCGCGGCCGGACCCGAGCGACGTAGTCATGAGCGCCTCCGCAATCAGTTGCAATTCGAAACCATTATGCCCTATCTTCAAACAGTTGCATTTTGCTACTTATTCGGGAGGTGCGGTGACAACAGGAGTCACCAGGTCGCAGCGATTCGTCCTGGCGCTGGTATGCGCGGTGGCGGTGTCCACGATCTACGCGATCCAGCCGGTGCTGGAGGTGGCCGGCACCGACCTGGGATCGGCGCGCGAGTCACTCGGCGGGCTGGTCGCCGCCGGGCAACTCGGCTACTTCGCCGGTCTGGTCCTACTGGTCCCGCTCGGCGACGTCATGGACCGTCGCCGGCTCATCACCGTGCATCTGGTCCTCACCGCGGGCGGGGCCGCGGTAGCGGCCGCCGCCCCGAACAGCACCGTCGCGGTGGTGGGGCTGGCAGCCGCGGGCTTGTTCGCGGTCGTGGTTCAGGTGACCGTCGCCTACGTCGCCGCCGCATCCGCGCCGGGCGAGCGGGGCCGCAATATCGGCGCGGTCACCTCCGGAGTGGTGATCGGCATCCTCGGCGTCCGCGTCCTCGCCGGAGCGCTCGGCGACACGGTCGGGTGGCGTGCCGTCTACGCGCTGCTCGCCGTGCTGTGCGTGGCCCTGGCCGGCGCCGTCCGCGTCACACTCGCCCCGGACCGCAGGACTCCCGGTACGCGGTACGGGCAGGTGCTGACATCCATGGGGCGCCTCGTCCGCACGGATCGCCTGTTCCTGACCCGGGGCCTGATCACCTTCTTCCTCTTCGCGTCCTTCGGAACTCTCTGGAGCGGCCTCGCCCTCCCTCTCGGCGCCGAGCCCTGGAACTTCGGCACCACACAGATCGGCCTGTTCGGCGCGGCCGGGCTGGCCGGAGCGCTCGGCGCCGCCCGCGCGGGACGATGGGCGGACTCCGGTCACGCACAGGCCATCACCGGATTCTCGCTGGTTCTGCTCAGCGCATCCTGGCTGCTCATCGACCGAACCGAAACGACCCTGTGGCCGCTCATCGCCGGCATCGTCCTGCTCGACTTCGCCGTCCAAGCCGTACACGTCAGCAGCCAGCACCTGCTGACCGCGGCCCACCCGGACCGCACCAGCAGCGTCATCGGCGCCTACATGGCCTTCTATTCGCTGGGATCCGCGCTGGGCGCGCTCACGACCACCTGGACATACAGCACCTGGGGATGGGCGGGTTGCTGCCGGATCGGCGCGGCGTACGCGCTCTCCGCGCTGGCGCTGTGGGGGCTGACCCAGGTCACGGGCATCACGCGGCATCGCGCCGGCAGTCCTCCGCCGACGACCGCAGCGTCGCGACACGACTCGCTCGCACTGCCGGCCCGCAGCCGGTATCGGCGCGGCCTCGGGCGGCGGTCCGGACCCCCTGTCGGCGCTGCCCGTTGCGACCTCCCGTTCGATACGAGTAACGGTGTGACCGAGAGTCCCGATATCGCAGTGCGACAACGCGATTACTGATTACTCATAGAAGAGTTGGGGAGCAGGCGTGAAGAAGTTTCAGGTGGCCCGGGTGAGTCTCTGCGCGGCGGCGGTTGCGGTGATAGCGGCGTCGACGACATCGGCGGCGGCAGCCGACGACCCTTTCCTGATCGTGTCGGGGACTGTGCACTGCGTCGACAACACGTACACGCTCACAGTCCCGGCGAAGAAGATCCAATCGGGCACTTCGTCCTACTACTTCCTGGACGGCGCGAGTCCGACAGAGGCCACCCGGATAGGCAGTGAACAGCCGCTGCAGCCGGGCCAGGACGCCACCGCCGACTGGACTCCGACGACCAGCGGCACGCACAGGCTCTGGATGCGCGGCAACCAGAGCGGCGGCGCCGCCATTGTCATCGGCCCGCAAGCGGTCGAGGTGGTGGATACGGCTCCGGCCGGCGCCGACTGCGCCGCCGACAGCACCGGTGGCGCCGGAAACGGCAGTCCGATCGGCAGCATCTCGGCCGGCTGATACCAGCCGAACAGTATGTCGAAGGTTTCGTTCGGCCGCCCCGCCGACGGCGAACTCGGTTTCGGATGGCACGGAGCCACGGCGTCCAACGCCCAACAGGCCGTGCGATGCCGTGCAGGTCACATCCGGCGGGTGGAATAGGGCGCGGACCTCGTCGGTTGAATCGACTGTCGACGTCCGGACAGCCCCGGGCCTCACCCCATCAGTCGCTACGAGCGACCACCCGCCGAGAGGCGCTTGTGGGACGTCGACTTTCCGGCTCCCGACGCCGGAAGACTCGACGCCGCCAGGTACCACCTGGCGGCGTCTCCTTTTTCCGGCGCTACGCGGCCGTGCCGTCGTGTTCGCCGAGCTTCGGCGGCGGCCGGTAAGCGGGGGTCCAGCCCACCACCCGGACCGGGGAGCCGACGAGCCGGTGCTCGCCGGCGCGGACGACCATCTCGGGGGTCGCGTCGAGGGCCTGCGACAGGGTGCGCACCGCCGCCGCCGGAACACCGAGGGGCCGCAAGCGCGCCTCCCAGGACTGCGCGGTATCGGTGGCAAGGGCGGCCGTCACCAGACCCAGGACGGCCTCGCGACTGCTCACCCGCTCGGCCATCGTCTCGAATCCGGCCAGTCCCGCCTCACCCGCGAAGAGCTTCCAGAAGCCGTCGTGGGTGATGAACAGGGCCAGATATCCCTGAGCCGTCGGAAATAGTTGTGCAGGAACGTAATACGAGTGCGCGCCGTGGGGCCGGCGCTGCGGTTCGACACCGTTGTCGAGATACGCGGCCGCGTGATAATTCAGCTGGGACAGCATCACGTCACGCAGCGAGACGTCGATCTGACCACCCTTCCCGGACACGATCTGGGCGAGCAGACCCAGCGCGGCGGTGAGGCCGGTGGAATTGTCGGCGGACGAATAGCCGGGCAACGTGGGCGGTCCGGCCGGGTCGCCGGTAAGGGCGGCGACTCCGGTGGATGCCTGCACCACGTAGTCGAACGCCGGGTCGTCGCCGTTGTCGAGCCCGAAGCCGGTGAGGGCGACGCAGACGAGACGGTCGTTGTGCCGGCGCAACGCCTCGTAGGTGAGTCCGAGCTTGCGGATGACCGACGGCTTCAGATTCACCAGCAGCGCATGCGAATCCGCGGCCAGCTCGCCGAGCCTGCGCTGTCCCGTGTCGGAGGTCAGGTCCAGGCAGACGCTGCGTTTACCGCGGTTGAGACTGGCGAAATAGTAATCGCCGACCTTGCGCGAGATATCCCCGCCGGGCGGTTCCAGTTTCACGACCTCGGCGCCGAGGTCGGCGAGCATCATGGTGGCATAGGGACCGGCCAGCATGGTGCCGACCTCCAACACCCGGATACCGGCCAACGGCCCCGCATTCACGGCAGCTCCTGCGTGGCGGGCTCATACGGCCCGCGGAGGCCGGAGCGAAGCCGGAGGTATCGCATCATGGCAGCTCCTTCGGGGCGGGTTCATGCGGCCCGCGGAGACCGGAGCGAAGCCGGAGGTATCGCATCATGGCAGCTCCTTCGAAGCGGGCTCATACGGTCCGCGGAGACCGGAGCGAAGCCGGAGGTATCGCATCATCGCAGGTCCTTCGCGATCTCCGCGATCATCTCGCGGGTCCGGCGCTTGGAGGCGACCAGTTCGTCACGATTGTCGCCGATCGGCAGCAGACGCACCGACAGGTCGGTCGCCCCGGCCTCGGCGTATCGGCGCAGACCGGCGGCGATCGCCTCCTCGTCACCGGCGATGCAGATATCCCCGATATCGCGGGCCTCGCCCTTTTCCAGCAGCCGCTGATAGTTGGGCGAGACCTCGGCCTCGCCGAGGATCCGGTTGGCCCGCTCCCGGGCGGTGTCGATGTCGGCGGCGGCGCACAGGCAGATGGGCAGACCCGCCACGATGCGCGGCGCGGCGCGCCCGGCGTCGGCGGCGGCCTTGGTGATCCGGGGGACCACATGGTCGGCGATGGCGCGTTCGTCGGCCATCCACAGGATCGTGCCGTCGGTGTGTTCACCCGCGATCCGCAGCATGACCGGTCCCAAGGCCGCGATCAGCACCGGCAAGGGCGCCACCGGGCCGACATCGAGCGGGTTGTGCACCGTGAAGCTCCCGTTCGACACCTGGATCGTGCCGGGACCGTTCAACGCGGGCCCGAGCACCTCGAGGTAGTCGCGGCTGTACGCGGCGGGCTTCTCGTACGGCAGCCCGAGCATGTCTTCCACGATCCAGTGATGCGACGGCCCGACCCCCAGCGCGAGCCGTCCCCCGGCCACCGCGTGCGCCGACAGGGCCTGCCGGGCCAGTGCGATCGGATGCTGTGCCTGCAACGGGACCACCGCGGTTCCGAGTTCGATCCGTTCGGTCACCGATCCCAGCAGCGCGACAGTGACCAGCGCGTCGAAATCCGTGGGGATCTGCGGAATCCAGGCAGTGTCCATCCCGGCCGCCTCGGCCCATTTGATGTCGTCGACCATCCGGGCGGCCTTGCGCGCGGTATCGCCACGCTCGGGCCCGATCATCACACCGATCCGCACGATTCCTCCACTCTCATGTTTCGGGTGGAGCCGCCGCCCACCGTCCTGGCGGCGGCTCCCGGCCCGGACGCCGGGCGTCCGGGAGTCAGGACGGCGCCGATGTTCCGGTGAGCGCCCGCATCTCGGTGACCAGCACGTCGAGCGCGGTGCCGGTCGGGAAGACCGCGGCCGCGCCGACGGCCCGCAGTTTCTCGATATCGCCTTGCGGGATGGTGCCGCCGACCACGACCGCGATATCGGCCGCGTCGGCTTCGCGCAGCGCGTCGACGACCCGTTTCGTCAGGGCGACATGGGCGCCGGACAGAATGCTCAGCCCGACCACCGCGACGTCTTCCTGGACGGCGATGGACACGATGTCCTCGATCCGCTGCCGGATACCGGTGTAGACGACTTCGAACCCGGCGTCGCGCAGGGTGCGGGCGACGATCTTCGCGCCACGATCGTGGCCGTCGAGGCCCGGTTTGGCGACCAGTACGCGCGCGGTCATCAGAACACCACCGGCTGCTGGAATTCGCCCCAGACCGCTTTGAGGGCGGCGGTCATCTCGCCCACCGTGCAGTAGGCGTTCGCGCAGTCGATCAAGCGATGCATGAGGTTGTCGTCTCCTTCGGCGCCGCGCGACAGCGCGGCCAAGGTGTCGCGCACGTCCGCGGAGTCCCGTTCCGCCTTCACCTTGGCCAGGCGTTTCAACTGGGTCTCGCGACCTTCGGAATCCATTTCGTAGGTGGCGATCTCGGGGGCGGGTTCGTCGGAGACGAACCGGTTCACGCCGACCACCGGTTTGACGCCGGATTCGATGTCCTGGTGCAGGGTGTACGCCTCGTCGGCGATCAGCCCCTGCAGGTATCCGTCCTCGATCGCCCGGACCATGCCGCCCCGGTTCTCCAGGTCGGCCATGATCTCCTTGATGGCCTCTTCGGTCTTGTCCGTGAGGGCTTCCACGAAATAGGAGCCGCCCAGCGGATCGGCCACCCGGGTGACGCCGGTCTCGTAGGCCAGGATCTGCTGGGTGCGCAGCGCCATGGTCGCCGATTCCTCACTCGGCAGCGCGAAGGGTTCGTCCCAGGCCGCGGTGAACATCGACTGCACGCCGCCGAGTACCGCGGCCATCGCCTCGTAGGCCACCCGCACCAGGTTGTTCTGCGCCTGCGGGGCGTAGAGCGAGGCGCCGCCGGCCACACAGCCGAAGCGGAACATCGAGGCTTTGTCGGTGGTCGCGCCGTAACGTTCGCGCACGATGGTCGCCCAGCGCCGCCGCCCGGCCCGGTATTTGGCGATCTCCTCGAAGAAATCTCCGTGGGTGTAGAAGAAGAACGAGATCTGCGGTGCGAACTGCTCGATACTCATCCGGCCGCGTTCGACGACCGTATCGCAGTAGGTGACCCCGTCGGCGAGAGTGAACGCCATCTCCTGGACTGCGGTCGCGCCGGCGTCGCGGAAATGCGCCCCGGCCACCGAGATGGCGTTGAAGCGCGGAACTTGCGCGGCGCAGAATTCGATGGTGTCGGCGATCAGCCGCAGCGAGGGCTGCGGCGGCCAGATCCAGGTGCCGCGTGAGGCGTATTCCTTGAGGATGTCGTTCTGGATGGTGCCGGTGAGCTTCTCCCGGGGCACGCCCTTCTTCTCCGCCGCCGCGACGTAGAAGGCGAGCAGGATCGCCGCCGTCCCGTTGATGGTGAAGCTGGTGCTGATCTTGTCCAGCGGGATTCCGTCGAACAGGATCTCGGCGTCGGCCAGGGTGTCGACCGCGACGCCGACCCGCCCGACTTCCTCCCCTACTTCGGGATCGTCGGAGTCGTATCCGCACTGGGTGGGCAGGTCCAGCGCCACCGACAGGCCGGTGCCGCCCTGTTCCAGTAGGTAGCGGTAGCGCCGGTTGGACTCTTCGGCCGTGCCGAAGCCCGAATACTGCCGGAAGGTCCACAGCCGTCCCCGGTATCCGGTGGCGTAGTTGCCCCGGGTGAACGGAAACGCGCCGGGCGCGGGTGGTTCGGTACGCCGGTCGTCGGGCCCGTAGACCGGATCGAGGGGGATACCCGAGGAGGTATGGACTGCGTCGTTCATCGTTGAATACGATACTTGCATAAAATGAGAATGCCAATACCGCTTCATGCGAACGCATAATCGACCAGGAGTGCCATGCCGACCGAACAGCAGATCTTCACCGACCGGACCCTCGTGGTATCCGGAGCCAGCCGCGGGATCGGACTGGCCGTCGCGCTCGCCGCCGCCCGCCGCGGCGCGAACGTCGTATTGCTGGCCAAGACGGCACAACCGCATCCGAAGCTCCCCGGCACCGTCCACACCGCCGTCGCGGAGATCGAGGCGGCCGGCGGCAAAGCCGCCGCCGTGGTCGGCGACGTCCGGGTGGAGGAGGACGTCCAACGCCTCGTCGATACCGCGATCGAGCGGTTCGGGCATATCGACTACTGCGTGAACAACGCGAGCGCCATCGCCACCGATCCCACCGAGCAGCTGTCGGCGAAGAAATTCGACCTGATGCAGCAGATCAACCTGCGCGGCACCTTCCTGCTGACCCGGGCCTGCCTGCCGCACCTACGGAAGGCGCCGAACCCGCATGTGCTGACCATCGCGCCCCCGCTGAACACCAGCCCCCGCTGGCTCGGCGCACACCCCTCCTACACGCTGTCGAAATACGGGATGACCCTGCTGACCCTCGGGTGGGCCGCCGAATTCGCCGACGCCGGCATCGCCGCGAACTGCCTGTGGCCGCAGACCTACATCGCGACCTCGGCCGTGGCGAACCTGCCGGACGGGACCGCAATGCTGGAATCTTCGCGCAGCCCGCAGATCATGGGGGACGCCGCCGCGGAAATCCTCTCGCGCGAGGCGAAGTACCACACCGGGACGTGCTATATCGACGCCCCGACGCTCATCGAATCCGGCCGCACCGATCTCTCGGAATACGGCGGCGGCGCGAACCCGATCCCCGATATGTTCCTGGACTGAGCCGGTGGGCCGCGACCACCGCGGCCGCGGCCCGTACGCGCTCAGGAATCGAGTTCGCCGACCTGCACCAGGGCCTTGCCCACCTTCTCCCCCGTGAACAGGCGGGCGTAGGCGTCGAGGGTGTGCTCCAGTCCGGAGGTCACCTCGAAGGCCATGCGGACCTTGCCCTCGTCGTACCAGGGCAGCATCCGGCGATTCAGGTCCGGGCCGCGGTGATAGAAGTCCGGCGAGAAGAAGCCGCGCATGGTCAGCCGCTTCATCAGGATCTGGTCGAAACGTCCCGGTCCGGGCCCGGACTCGTCGCGGTCGTAGTGGGTCAGCAGCCCGCAGACCGCGACCCGGCCGAACAGCGCCATTTCGCCCAGCACTTCGTCGAGGACCGCGCCGCCCACATTGTCGAAGTAGACGTCGACCCCCTGCGGACAAGCCTCACGCAACGCGGCGCCGAGCTCACCGGCATTACGGTCTATCGCGGCGTCGAACCCGAGTTCGTCGGTGAGCCAGGCGCATTTCTCCGGCGAACCGGTGATCCCGACGACCCGGCACCCGTGCGCCGCCGCGATCTGCCCCGCCAGCGCACCGGTCACCCCCGACGCCGCCGAGACGACGAACGTCTCCCCCGGGCGCGCCTCCCCGTATTCCAGGACACCCAGGTAGGCGGTCCAACCGTTGGCTCCGAAAACACCCAGGTGCTGGCGCGGGTCGTCGAGCGCACGGCTCACCCGTTCCACGTACACCTCGTCCGGCCGGGAGATCGAGAAATCCGCCCACTGACCGTAGGCCCGCACCAGATCGCCGGCCCGATAGTCGGGATGCCGGGAGGCCACCACCGAACCCAGCACCGTGCTGATGACCGGCGAACCCAACGGCGTCGGGGGTGAATAGGAATCCTCCCGCGGCCCCATCCACATCCGGGTTCCCGCGTCGAGCGAGAAGTAGATATTGCGGATCAGCACATCGCCGGCGGCGAGATCCGGTGTCTCGCCGTCGCGCAATTCGACCGCGTTCGCGTACTCGTTGCCGGCCGGCCGCCGGACCAGGACCCATTGCCGATTCTTCTCACCCATCACAACACCCTCGATCCGCGGCACCGGCGCCGCGAAAAGGAGACTATCCGGTACGCGGATCACCGGCATCCGGAGTGGGAGCGCTCGCCCGGCAATCCGGCCGCCGCGCCGACGCCACCCGACCCGAAGTGGCCAGCAAGATCATCCGGCTACGCCGGAAACAGCACTTCGGGCCGGCGGCGCGAGGTCTCCCAGCACCGCGGACGTGCGCGGGAGCCGATCAGAGCTTGCCGCCTCCGCCGATCAGCCAAGGATTGAAGGCGCACTGCAGCGGCTGAGCGGGATCCAGGGTGTTCAGGATTATCGACAGCACCCGCGGGGAGTACAACATCGTCAGGTGATCGGACAGGTCCTGCTCGCATCCGTCCTGGATCGTGACATTGCGGACCGTCGCCCCCGGCCCGGGTGTCAGGAAGGTCGAATCGTACGGGGTGGTGATCTCGTCGTAGCGGCTGCCGACGACCGTGTAGTCGACTCCCGGCACCGTGTCGCCACCGGCGTTGAGGTTGTTCACGAAGTTCGAGCCGACGGTCTGCTGGATGCCGGAGTGGCCCACGAAGATCTCGACCAGACCGAGCACGTCGATGCCGAAATTGTTGATCGCGCGCCCCAGCGCACCGATGCCGACCAGTGTGGTGCCGTGATTCGTGGCGCCGAAGGTCATCAGGTGGCGCACCTTCGGCGCGCCGCCCTCGAATTTCAGGTACTGCCGCGATACCGGGCCGCCCTGGGAGTGGGCGACGATGTTCACCTTCTGCGCGCCCGTAGCCGCCAGCACCCGGTCCACGAAGACCGCGATCTGCTTCGCCGAATCCTCGATGTATCCGGTGCCGTTGGCACCGGGCAGGACCGAACCGAGCCCACCGCCTTGGACGAGGTTGGACCTGCCGTAATTGAAGGTGAAGACGCAATGACCGGCGTCGTGGATGGGCTGGGAGACGAACGCGAAGTTGTCGTAGGCGTTCTCCCACGTGCCGTGGATCAGCACGACCGGCTCAGGATGTTCGGCGCTCGGTGTGCAGTGCCAGTCGTTGGCGCCCGGCGGGGCCACATCGGGATTCAGCAGACTGTGGCCGAACGCCGCGAGGAACGCAGTGGACGGCGGGCCGAACCCCACAGTGTCCGAGGAGTACCCGCCCGACAGACCCGAGCTGGACCCGGAGCCCCCGTAGCAGTCGCCGGAGCCGTTGCCCGAGCCCGCGCCACTGCCCGAGTTGCACGCGGAACCGGAACCCGCGCTACCGGTTTCGGCTATCGGCCGCGCCGCCGGATCTTTCAGCCCGTCGGCGATTACATCCGCCAGCTGCTGCTCGGTCGGAGCCGGAACGGGCTCGGCGTTGACTCCGGCACCGGGCAGCCCGACTACGAGAATCGCCGCACCGGCCACGACGGCGGCGCGCAGGGTCCCGCGGAGGGTAGTTCGCTTCATCAGTCACCTTTCCGAACAGGTGTGTCCCGGTCCGCCGGGCAATTGGGTGAATACGTCCCCACACCTGAAAACACCGATGACGCTAGAGCCGGTCACCCACCAATTCGGCGGGCCGCGGAATAGTTCGTGGAGGTCACTACGCGAGGTTTCCGCCACTCGGGATCCCCCACAGAAAGAGCCCGAAAGGGATCGTGCGTCGACCGGTTTTCGTGGCCGTACCCGGAAAATCGGAGCCGACCGCCGCCGGAACAGCCGAGGAATTCCGTCGACCCGCCGCGGGTAATCGAACCGATTCCGGGCGGACGCGGACCCCCCGAATGAGAGAGTGTGTGTGAATCGCGGTAACTGGTTCTATCTCGCCGAGGAGGTAGTGGATGGACGATCCGATCCCGTCGGGCCGCCTGGCGCGGGCCGGCATGCTGGGACGTCTGACAGCCGGGCAGACGGCACGTGGGGTGGGGACCCGGCTGGCGATGATCGGACAACCCGAACAGGCCCGCCGTGTACTCGCCGAGCGGTCGACGCTCCAGGCCGCACAGCAACTCGTCGCGGTCCTCGGCAGCATGAAAGGCGCGGCGATGAAGCTGGGGCAGATGCTGTCGGTGCTCGACACCGATCTCGTCCCGGAATCGCATCGAGAGCTGTTCCGGGCGAAACTGGCCGAACTGCGCGACCGGGCGCCGGTCGTGCCGTTCGCGGCGATGCGGGCGGTGCTCGAGCACGACCTCGGACCGATGGCACGGGTCTTCAACGACTTCGACGAGACACCGGTCGCGGCGGCCTCGATCGGTCAGGTGTATCGAGCGGTGTTGCGGGACGGACGCGCGGTCGCGGTCAAAGTGCAGTATCCCGGTGTCGCCGAGGCCGTCGACGCGGATATTCGCAATCTGCGCTTCTTCAGCAAACTCTGGAAATCGGCACTGCCGAGCGCGGCGGACGCCGCGGTACTCGACGAGATATCCGAGAACCTGACGCGCGAACTGGACTATCTGCGCGAAGCCCGTTCGCAGCACAGCGTCGCCGTGCGATACCGCGGACACCCGCTGATCACGGTCCCCGACGCCGTGGCAGCGCACTGCACACCGCACGTTCTGGTCACCGGATACGTCGAGGGGCATTCCTTCGAGCACATCCGGACGCTGCCCCAGGACGAGCGCGACCGGGTCGGGGAACTGATCTGCCGCTTCTACGTCAACTCGTTGTTCACCGACTACGAGTTCTGCGGCGACCCACACCCCGGCAATATCCTGCTCGCGGCCGACGGCAGAGTGGGTTTCGTCGACTTCGGGCTCTATCACCGGATGGACCCCGCTGACGCCGACTTCGAACGCCGGTGTCTGCGCGCCGCCGGCGAGCACCGAGCACAAGATCTCCACAACAATTGGACCGGGCGCGGGATCATCGATCCGGGCGCGGGCGTGAGCGCCCAGGAGTGCCTCGAATACGTGTGGGCCGCGGCAGGCTGGCACCTACTGGACGAAAACGTCACGATCACTCCCGAACTCGCCACCGGCGCACTGGTGCTGGCCGCAGATCCGCGAGCAACCCGGTTCCGGGGCATGCGCCGCCAGCTGCTGCCCGCCGAGCACGTGTTCTCCCGGCGGGCCGACCTGTTCACCTTCGCCGCGCTGGGACAGTTGGAGGCCGGCAACAACTGGCACCGCATCGCCCGCGAATGGCTCTACGACGAGCCGCCGACCACCGATATCGGGCGCGCGGAGGCGCACTGGCGGGCGAACAGCCGCGATCTCGGGCGGGCCGCCGGCAGCGGAACAGGATGAAGTGACCGGGAAGTGCCGCGGTCCGAACCGATATCATGAGCGCCGCGCGGGTGGCGACCAGCAGGCAGGAGTATCCGATGCCGTCGAAAGCGGTCGGCCATCGCCGGCGCCCGACTCAAGAGCGCGCCAAGGCCACCCGAGAACACATCCTCGACACGGCGGCACGATTGTTCGGCCAACGCGGCATCGCCGACACCTCCACCAACCGGATCGCCGCCGAAGCGGGCTTGAGTATCGGCACTGTCTACCGCTACTTCTCGGATCGTTCGGTCATGGTCGAGGAACTGCTACGACGACTGTTGGAGAACATCGAGCGTCGCATCACCCAGCAGGTCTCCGGGCTCCGGCAGAAGGACACCGAACGACTGTTCGCCGACATCCTGCACACCATCAGCGAGGAACTCGTCGAGAACGCCGACCTCGTCCGCGCGCTGGTCGGCGGCGTCCAGTTCTACAGCAGCGGCCTTCCCGAATTCGAGCCGCGCCTGCGCCTGCTCGTGAAGGTGGCGCTGATCCAGATCCTCGGTCCGGGCGACGATCACCGATACGACGTTATGACCTTCGTCATCATCAACACCGGATTCGCCGCGGTACTGCGGGCGTCCGCGGTCGGGGTCGGCAGCGACGACCGCCGCGAGGCGATCGACACGACCGCGCGCATGCTCGGCTGCTGGATCGACGCCGAAGCAAAGAGTCCCTAGCCATTCGGGCCCTCCCGCCACGCCGGGTCTCGGTACCTCGAACCCGTCCGGCCACCGCTGAACTGCGGACTGTCATCCGGCAGCGACCAGCCAGGCCACCGCACGGGCCCAGATCGGGCCGGTAAACCGTCGCAGGATCGAACCGCCGAGGTACTCGGCGGCGTTCTCCCGCGACCCGAGGCTTGGGAGACGGCACCGTCCACGGCGTGGTCCCGAAAGTGAGCGGTTGCAGGCTATTCCCGCACCCGGAACGGGATCGCCCTCTTCTTCATCGCAAAGGTCCAGTTCACAGCTAGTTATTTCCCTCGGACCACGGCATGTCAGGAACGAGTAGAAGGTGAGTTGATTTCATGTTTACGCTTGGCTTCTTCCGTGCGGTTCGCCATCGAGGCAGTGGCTTTCGAGGAAATCCACGGCCGGGAATCCGGCGTAGCGGCCGGGATGTCGGTCGGTGCGCCCACCAGCGCACGGCAGGCGAGGACCGAGGAAAGGAGTTCTCATGATCGTCGCCCTCACCCCCGGTGCCGACACACGAGACGGTGTCGAACCGGCCACTGTGACGCCGAGTAAGGCAATAGCGACTCGATTGGCTCGACTGGTCATGGAGCAAACGCGTCCCCCGGCCATTTCGGGCGCGGCCACCACCACGGTGGAGACCCGCGCCCGCCGGTGCGTAGAGTCGGCGGCGAAACTACTGCTCGACTCCGGCAACGCCGCGGCACTGGCACAGCTGACCGATGCCGCCGAGGTTTCGGCGCAGGAGGGTCTGCCTCTGGCCGCGATCCTGAACCGGGTCAACGAAATTCTGCGCGGCTGTGTCCATCGGCTCGCCGCGAACAGCGAGGACTACCGCAGCGTTCTGGTGGGCACGCGCTGCATCGTGGACATGCTCGACTCGGTCAGCGTCGCGCTGGCCCGTGCGACTGTGCGTGAGGTCAAGGCCACCGCCGGCGAGAGTCACACCGCCGTCCACCGGCTGACCTCCGCACTGCTGGCGGGACACCTCCATCACCCGCGGGTGATCGAGGCCGGAATCGGTCGGCACGACTCCTACGTGGTGCTGGCGCTGGCGATACCCCCGCATCCGGACGAGAACGATCCTGCCCTCGATGCCGCCGTCATCGCCCGCCGCACGCTGCGCCGAGTCCAGTCCGAGCTGGCGGAACGGCCTGGCCCACAGGCACTCCCCCTGCTCAGCCCGGTCGGCGGGACGCTGCTGCTCCCGGGTGAACCGGTCGACAACACGGAGATCGAAGACCTGGTCGCCGCCCTGTCACGGGCCGCCCGGATACCGGTCACGGCAGTGATGGTCACCACCACTGCCGAACACATACCTTCGTCGGTCGACAGCGCACACACCGTCCTGGACATGGTGCGACGCCTTTCCCGTGCCCCGGCCCTCTACACGTTCGCGGAGTTCGCGCTCGAATATCAGCTGACCCGGCCGGGTCCCGGAGGGCGAGCCCTGGAGACCCTGCTGGATCCGCTCGACGCGCACCCCGAGCTACTGGACACGCTGCGACAGCACATCGGCAACAACCTCGCCCGTAAAGTCACCGCACGTGAGATGAGCATCCATCCCAACACGGTCGACTATCGTCTCCGCCGCGTGGAACAGCTCACCGGCCTCGATCCGGCCCAGCTGTCCGGTAGCTGGCAGGTGCAATCGGCGCTCATCGCACGCTCGCTCCGGTCCGGCCGCAACCCGGCCGTACGCGGCGTCGCGTCGCCGCGTAGCGGCCGGCGGCGAGTAGGCCGGTGACCACGCGAACGGGTGGACCGCGCGAACCGTCCCGGCGAATACGCGCGATCCACCCGCTCTTCTGAAGGCGACCTCCCCTGGTCGCCTCAGCCGGTGAATGCCGGCATGCTCTCCCAACCGCGAACGGTGGAGGTCGGCGAAAGTCTGGCGTTCGACAGGTCGGCCTCCCAGTCCGGGAAGCGTTTCAAGATCTCCTCCAACGCGATCCGGCCCTCCAGCCGCGCCAGCGCCGACCCCATGCAGAAATGGGTGCCCACACTGAAGGCCAGATGCGGTTTGGCCTCCCGGTGGACATCGAAGACATCCCCGTCCGGAGCGAACTGCCGGTGGTCGCGGTTGGCGGCGCCGATCAGCATCATCATCGCGCTGCCCGCGGGCACGGTCTGCCCGTAGTACTCGATATCCCGGGTCACATACCGGGCGACATGCGGCGCCGGCGGTTCGTAGCGCAGCAACTCCTCGATCGCCGCCGGGATGAGCGACGGATTCCGCGCGAGCTCGCGCCGCTGGTCCGGATATTCGGACAGCACCTTGCCCGCCCAGCCGATCAGCCGGGTCGTGGTCTCGTTACCGGCCCCGGAGACGACATTGATATAGGTGAGCAGTTCATCACGGGTGAGATGGCGCACGGCGCCGGTCTCGTCCGCGAACTCGACACCGAGCAGCTCGGAGATGATGTCGTCGGACGGATTCTCGGTCCGCCAGTCGACATACTTCTCGAAGATCTCGCCGCTGACAATGCCGTCCTCCGCGGCCTTCATCGGCTTGCCCTCTTCGGTGCGCATCTGCTCGTTGGCGAAATCGCGGATGGCTTCCTGGTCCTCTTCGGGAATGCCGAGCAGCATCCCGATGGTGCGCATCGGCATCTGCGCGCCCAGGTCGGCGATGAAGTCGATGCGCCCGGTGCCGACCAGCGGATCGAGGCTGCGCCGACAGAACTCGCGGACCTTCTCCTCGAGCGCGGCGATCTTGCGCGGGGTGAACATCCGGGCCAGCAGTTTCCGGTGCACGGTGTGGATCGGCGGATCCTCGAAGATGAGCACGCCCGGCGGGATCTCGATATTCGCCTTGATGAGCTCGATGATCGCGCCGCGGGCCGAACTGAAGGTGTCCTTGTCGATCAGCGCGGCGTTGACATCGGCGAAGCGGCTGATCGCGTAGAAATCGTGGGTTTCGTTGTAGTAGAGCGGTCTTTCCGCACGAAGTCGCCCGAACATGGGGTACGGGTCGGCGTTGAGCTCGACATCGTAGGGATCGTAGTAGACGTCGCTGGGCGCAGTGGTGGTCACAGGTCGGTCTCCTCTCGGAAGTGATTCGACGCGGTCACCACGTCACCGGTAGGCGGTACAGGCCGTAGGCCAGCTTGTCGTGCTTGAATTCGACGTTTTCGACCGGAATCGCCAGGCGCATAGCGGGAATCCGGGTCAGCAGGGTTTTGAAGACGATCTGGAGTTCCACCCGGGCCAGCTGCTGGCCGACGCACTGGTGCGGACCGAAACCGAAGCCGACGTGCAGCCGGGCCGGGCGGGTCAGATCCAGCTTGTCCGGTTCCGGGAACTGATGCGGATCCCAGTTGGCGGGCGCGAGGTCGATGATCACACCCTCACCGGACTTGATGGTGTGCCCGCCGATCTCGATATCGTCGAGCGCGACCCGGCGCTGGCCGTTCTGGATGATGCTGAGATACCGGAGCAGTTCCTCGACCGCGCCTCCGACGACCTTGGGATCGTCGGTATCGCGCAACAGTGCCAGCTGGTCCGGGTTCTCGAGCAGCGCAAGCGTACCGAGCGAGATCATATTCGCGCTGGTCTCGTGACCCGCGATGAGCACCCCGGTGCCGATCTGGGCGGCTTCCTTCATGGAGATCTCACCGGCGGTGACCCGTTCGGCTAGTTCGGTGACCATATCCTCGGCCGGGTTCTCCATTTTGGACTTGATCAGATCGATCAGGTACCGGGCCAGCCCGACCCGTCCGTCGGCCGCTTCCTCCTTGGTGGCGTAGCGGGAGACACCGGTCGTCGCGTGCTGCTGGAAGAATTCGTGGTCCGCGTAGGGCACGCCCAGCATTTCGCTGATCACCAGCGACGGCACCGGCAGGGCCAGCGCCTCGACCAGGTCGGCGGGCTTGGGACCGGCCAGGACGGCGTCGATATGGTCGTCGGTGATCTGCTGGATCGCCGGACGCAGTGCGTCGACACGCTTCACCGTGAAGGGTTTGGTCATCATCCGGCGGAACCGGCTGTGTTCCTCGCCGTCGGTGTTGAACACCGACTTGGCACGGTGATTCACCAGATCGAGCATGCCCTCGTTCCAGTGCGGGAAGCCCGGATGATGGTCCTCGACGCTGATCCGCGGATCGGACATCAGCGATTTGAGTTCGGCGTAACCCGTGACCAGCCACGGTGTGCTGCCGTCCCAGATCCGGACACGGCTCAGCGGTCGCTCGGTGATCAACCCGAGGACCTCGGGCGGCGGCGCGAACGGGCAGCCGGGCGCGCGGTCCAGCGGGTAGGACAGGATGTCCCCGGTATCGGGTGCGTGGGTCGAGGTCTCGGACCCGGATGTATTCGACACAACTACTCCTCGTGGACGTGGATGGCCATGGCGGGGCACACAGCGGCGGCCTCGCGCACCTCGTCGGCGAGCTCGTCCGGCGGATTCTCGTCCAGCAGCACGACGATGCCGTCGTCCTCACGCTGATCGAACACCGCGTCCGCCGCCATCACGCAATGCCCGGCGGCAATGCATTTCCCTTGTTCGACAGTCACTTTCATGACGTTCTCTCCCTGATGGTGAAGATCGGGACCCGGTCGGCTCACGACGATCCCGCGGAGGCGGGGGCGGAACCGTTGGCCGCCGCATCGGGTCTGCGAGCGCGCAGCGGTTTACCGGCGGTGGTGCCGCCGTCGACGGTCAGCACCGTGCCGGTCAGATAGCGGGACCGGTCCCCGGCGAAGTAGACGGCCGCCTCGGCGACGTCCTCGGGGGTCCCCTCACGCGGCAACGGCCGGTCCTGGTTCATCATGTCCCGCATGACCCGGGTCATCCGTTCGGCCTTTTCCGGCGACATCGTGGTGGAGGCCTTGGCCAGCAGGTCGGTGGGGATATTGCCGGGCGCGATGCAGTTGACGCGAATCTCGTACTGCGCCAGTTCGATCGCCGCGGATTTGGTGAAGTGGATGACCGCGGCCTTGGAGGCGCGGTAGGTCATGACACCGCCGCCGGCCTGGACCCCGCCCACCGAGGAGAGGTTGATGATCGAACCGCCGCCGTGTTCGGCCATGTATTGCCCGGCGAACCGGGTGCCCGCCATGACACCGAGCACGTTCACCGACATCACCCGGTGGAAATCGGCGAGATCGTCGTGCAGGAGGCTCTTGTGCATCCGGCCGGAGATACCGGCGTTGTTGCACATGATGTGCAGTCCCCCGAAACGTTCCACGGCCAGATCCACGAGGCGGGAGATCTGGTCCGGTTCGCCGACATCGGTGACCTGGAACAGCACATTCGAACCGCAGCGTTGCACCACCGCCGCCCCGCCGTCGGCGTCGAGATCCCCGACGACCACCCGCGCGCCCTCGGCGACGAACCGTTCGACCATGGCGCTACCCAGTCCGGACGCGCCGCCGGTGACCACCGCGACCTTGCCCGCCAACTCGTTGCCCATGCGCTGCGTTTCCTTTCGTCCGACAATCCGTGCCCCGTGACCTGCTTCCGATCGTTCACTGCGAGGCCGTATCCCTTGTGCCCTGCGCGCTATCCCTCATCCGCTGCGCGCGTAGGCCTGTGCCGGACGCGATTGCCGGTCCAGGAAATCCAGGAGCAGTTCATTGACCGCTTCGGGGCGTTCGAGTTGCGGGCAGTGCCCGGCGGCGTCGACCACCGCGGAAGACGCCTCCGGGATACGGGCGGCGATCTCGGCGGCCCACCCCCGGGGCAGGAGTTTGTCGGCTCCGCCTTCGACCACCAGGGTCGGGACCCGGATACGTTCGAACGGCCGGTCGCCCGGTCCCGGGGGCGTGGGCGCACCGGGCCGACGGAACCGGGCCGACGCGAGCGCCTCCCAGGCGCCGGGCGCGACGGCCGAATCGAACCGGCGCCGCACGTAATCCTCGTCGGCCGGGTAGGCGGGCGAGGCGAACAGTGCGGTGACGATCTTGCGCATGGCTGGGAGGGTGGCGTCGAAATCGTAGAGAGCCTGCATATGCTCGCCTGCCTGGATCTGCCCGCCCCCGCAGATGGTCACCATGGCACGCACCGGCAGTACCGGATGCTCGGCGGTGGTATCGGCCAGCAGATTGACCGCGCCCATGGAATTGCCGACGAAATAGGCCGATTCGATGCCGAGCAGCGCGCAGAACCGCGCGATATGCCGGATACGCAGGCCCCGGCCGTCGGTGAAATCGACAACTTTCGCCGATTCGCCGAAGCCGAGCATATCCGGCGCGAGTACGCGGTAATGCCGTGCGAGGACGGCGATGGTGTGTTCCCAACCGATTTCGGCGCTCGCCCCGAATTCCCCGCCGTGCAGCAGCACGACCGGTTCCCCCGAGCCCGCCTCGAGAAAATGGGTCCGCAGCCCGTCGACCTCGATCATCCGATGCTCAAACCCGCTGGCCTGGCAGCTGGATTCGCTCATGCTCTACCCTCCCGTTTCGTCGTGATCGGCGAGGGGCCCCGATTCGGACGCGGAGGCCGCAGCGACGACGAAAGTATTGCAGTATCGGGCCTTTTGGCGGACGCTCCAACATCCGGACGCGGAGGCCGCAGCGAAGGCGGAGGAATCGCAGTATCGCATCATGGGCCGGTACCGATCGCCCGGGCACTGGTGAGCACCTGCGCGGCGAGTAGTTCGAGTTGTCCGATCACCCCGGTATCGACCAGGGCGCCGGTCTCGTCCCAGATCTTGTCCGCCGAATTGATCGCGACCCCGATGGGTGTGGGCCAGGCGCGCAGGGCGTGACCGATCCCGCGCAACTGGCCGAGAGTGCCGACAGCGGCCTGCCAGCCGTAGGCGCAGGTGATGCAGCCCCAGGGTTTGTTGTCCAGGTAGACCGTGGGATCGGTGCGCATATCTTCCACGTAGTCCAGCGCGTTCTTCACCAGACCGGAGATCGCGCCGTGGTAGCCGGGTGATCCGACGATCACCGCGTCGGCGGCGCGCAGCGCTTCCACCAGCGCGACCGCCTGCGGGGTGCGGGCGGGATCGTGCGGGTTGTACATGGGCAGAGTGATATCCGCGCCGCTGAACAGGGCCGTGCGTCCGCCCCGGCGCTCGACCTCGTCCAGGCAGTGCCGCAGTGCGCGTTCGGTCGAGGAGTTCGCCCGCAGGGTCCCGCCGAGTCCGACGACGAACGGCCGGGCTTCCGTGCCGAGTTCGGTGCGATCCACCATTGTGCTTCCCACGGTCATGACCGGCCTCCCTATTTGATGGCGATCGGGTTGATCGGCGAACCCACCGCGCCGACGACACGCAGCGGCGGGGCGATGAGCTGGAATTCGTAGACGCCGTCGGCGGCGCAGTCGGCGGCGAGAGCGGTGAAATCCCAGTACTCGCCGAGCATCAGCCCCATATCGCGGAGGCAGAGCATATGCATCGGCAAGAAGGTGCCCTCGACGGCGGATACCGGGTCCTCGACCATCAGGTTGTCCGCGGCGACCGCGGCGATCTCGTGCTCGTGCAGCCACTGGGCGCAGCGCCAGTCCAGCCCGGAATAGGGTTCGGCGCCGTTGCGGGCTTCGAGGAAGCGGTTCCACCAGCCGGTTCTGACCAGCACGATATCGCCGGATTCGATGGTCACGCCCTGCCGGGCGGCGACCTCGTCGAGTTCGTCGGGGGTGATCGGTTCGCCGGGGGCGAGATAGGTTTCCGCGCCCCGGTGTTTCACCACATCCAGCAGGACCCCGCGGCTGGTGATGCCCTTGCTGTCGACCTTGTCGATACCGCAGTAGAACGCGCCCTGGCTGGTGACCGAATTCGCGGGGAAACCGTTGTAGAGCTTGTCGTCGTAGTAGACGTGGGAGAAGGCGTCCCATTGGGTGGCCGCCTGTAACGGCATGATGATCATATCGTCGTTGAAGCGGAACGGATTGTCCTGGAAGAATCCGCTCAATTCGCCGGCGACGGAATTGCGCAGCCATTTCGGCCCGTATTCCACCAGCGTTTCGGCGTCACCGCCGTCGACAGTCATCACGTGGGTCGGATTCTGCCGGAACTGGAAGGCGCCCTGTGGTCCGGCGGAACCGAAATCGATACCCAGCGGGAACACTTTTCCGTGCCGCACCAGTCCCGCGGCCGCGGCGATCTTGGCGGGGGTGATGAAATTGAGGGTGCCGAGTTCATCGGCCGCGCCCCAGCGCCCCCAGTTGCGAACACTGTCGCCGACTTTGCGGAAATCGGTCAAAGACGCCACGGTGCGCCACCTTTCACAGTTCTCGGTTGTTCTCCGCCGGCATTCATTCGGGCCCCGGGGGTACGGCACCGGCCAGTTCGTTCGCCAGGCGGCCGGCGATATTCCCACCGTCGACCCACAGGACCTGGCCGGTGATATAGCCCGCGGCCCGGCTGTTCAGGAACAGCAGCGCCGACGCCTGTTCGACTGGATCGGCGGCCCGCCCCAGCGGTTTCGGGATCCCGTCGAGATAGTCCTGGCCGTAGGCGGTGCGCAGTTGGTCCAGGATGGGTGTTTCGGTGACACCGGGTCCGGTGCAGTTCATCCGGATACCGCGGGCCGCCAGTTCCACCGACTGCCGCACCGTGTAGAGGATGATCGCTTCTTTGGAGAGCCGGTAGCCGCCGTCGGCAGTCGATTCGGGATTTGCTGTGGCCCAGCGAATTCCGTCGGCCATGGATTCGGTCTCCAACAGGCCCTTGACCGCCCACCGGTTCTCCAGATACCCGGCGGCGGCCAGCGACGAGACACTGACCACCGCTGACCCCGGCGCCATCTCCGGCACCAGGGATTCGGTGAAATGCCGCAGTCCCAGGAAATTGATGGTGAGTACGCGCAGCGGGTCACCGATCCCCGACGAGACGCCGGCGATATTGAACAGCGCGTCCACCCCCGACCCGACCCTGCGCACGGCGCGGTCGATGGATTCGGGGTCGGCCTGATCCATTTCGTGGAACTCGTCGAGTTCGGTGCCGGGGCGGAGCAGATCGAGGCCGACGATCTCGGCGCCCAGATGTCTGAGCTGATTCACCACGCAGGCGCCGATGCCGGAGGCACACCCGGTCACCACCACGCGTTTCCCGTCGAAACGCCACCGTTGGTCGATCGTCTCCACCTCCGGCACCTCGCTCTCTGTCGCATCCGGCCGCGGGTTGGCACCCGCGGATCGGGTCAGCCCTGCTGTTCGTCTTTGAGCCGCTGCGCGGCCTGCACCCGGCCCTCATTGATCTCGGCCATCGCCTCGGGAATCTCACTGGCGGTGAATTTGCCGCCGCGACCGGTCGGCAGACCGCCGAACGAGTACTCCTCGTCGAATTCCGGGGAGGCCGGCGGACGCCGCCGCTTCTCCACCTTCTCGAGCACAGGCTCGAGCCGTTTGGCCTTGGCGGCCAAGGCTTTCTCGTCCCGTTCGATGAATTCGGGCAGGATCTCCCTGCCCATGATCTCGATCGATTCCATGGTGCCCTCGTGGCTGCGCGGATTGAGCAGCAGGATGATCTCGTCGACCCCGCTCTCCTCATAGCCGCGCAGGAACTCGCGCACGGTGTCCGGGCCGCCGATCGCACCGCGCCCGGGGCCGTAGGCCAAGGTCTCGTCCTCTTTCACCGCGTCCAGGTAGCGATCCCACACTCCGGTGCGGCCGGGGACGTGCATCCCGGTCATGTAGTAGTGCATGATCCCGAACGAGAAGAATCCGCCGCCCACGCCGAGCCGTTTCACGGCCTCCTCGTCGGTCCGCGCCACCATCATCGACAGATCGCCGCCGATGGCCAGGATGTTCGGATTGAGCTGCGGCACCGTCGGGGCCGCCTTCTCCTCGAACTCCTCGTAGTAGCCGCGCACCCGGTCGCCCAGCGGGCCGGGCCCGGTGTAGGCGAAGCTCAGCGCACCGATACCCTTCTGCGCCGCCATCTGTACCGAGGACGGCCGGGTACAGGCGACCCACAGCGGCGGATGCGGGGTCTGGCGGGGTTTGGGGATGATGTTGCGGGGCGGCATCTCGATGTGCTGGCCCTTGAACCCGGTGAACGGGGTCTCGGTCATACAGCGCAGGGTGACGTCGAGCGCCTCTTCCCACTGGCCGCGTTTATCGGCGGGGTCGATATTGAAACCGCCCAGCTCACCGACCGACGACGATTCACCGGTGCCGAATTCGACGCGGCCGCCGGAAAGATGGTCGAGGGTCGACACCCGTTCGGCGACGCGGGCCGGGTGGTTGATACCCGGCGGCAGGTGCATGACGCCGAAGCCGAGGCGGATGTTCTGCGTCCGCTGGCTGGCGGCGGCGAGGAACATCTCCGGCGCGGTGGAGTGGCAGTACTCCTCGAGAAAATGGTGTTCGGTGAGCCAGACGGTGGAGAAACCGGCTTTATCCGCAGCTTCTACCTCGGTCAGCCCATCCTGGAACATCTCGAATTCGTCGTCGTCGCTCCAGGGCCGCGGCAGGGCGAACTCGTAGAAGAGGGATATTTTCATCGATTACCTCCAGTGGTTTCGATCGTCACGTCATCTCCTGCGGCCGGCCTTCCCACCCCTTCGCCGGTCTCCCCCGCTGCTCCGGACCGTGTTCGCCCGGCGCAGTGCTCCGCGGCGATATATCCGAAGGTCATGGCCGGGCCGATGGTGGCGCCGGCGCCCGCGTAACTCCGGCCCATCACCGCGGCCGAGGCATTACCGACGGCGTACAGCCCGTCGACCGCCGACCCGTCGGCGCGCAGCACCCGGGCGTTCTCGTCGGTGCGCAGGCCGCCGGAGGTGCCGAGATCGCCGAGGACGATCCGGAACGCGTAATAGGGCGGTTTGCCGATCGGGAACAGATTCGGGTTGGGCAGCGTGGGGTCGCCGTAGTAGTTGTCGTACACGCTGTCGCCGCGCTGGAAATCGTCGTCGTGGCCGCCCAGCGCGAGTTCGTTGAACCGGGCCGCGGTGGCCTCGAGTTCGGCGGCGGGTACGTCGATCTTCCCGGCGAGCTCGGCGAAACTGCCGGCGGCCTTCACCACACCGGATTCCAGCCAGGCCTGCACCATCTCGAAACCGGTCGGCACCGGCGCGAACGGCACTTTCGGGATCGGCAGATGACCGCCGATCACGTATTTGTGCCAGGAGCGGTGATCGGTGATCAGCCAGCACGGGATATGCGTGACTCCGGTGCGCTGGCCCTCGATCATGGCGTGCCCGAAGTCCATATAGGGCGCGGCCTCGTTGATGAACCGCTTCCCCGCCCCGTTCACGATGAACTGCGCGGGCATCATGCGCTCGTTGAGCATGAACTGCATCCGCCCGTCGGGCCACTGGATGGCCGGGAACCACCAGGCCTCGTCCATCAGGTCGGTGGCCGCACCGGCGTCCTGTCCGGCCCGGATCCCGTCACCGAGAGCCACCGGGTTGCCGAAACTCCAGTCCTGGTCGACCTCCGGCAGTTCCTCTTTGCGCCAGGTCATATCGTGGTCGAACCCGCCGGTCGCCAGGATCACGCCGCGGCGCGCGCGGATCCGCACCGGTTTCCCGTCGCGGGTGATCACCGCCCCGGTCACCTGTCCGTCGGCGCCGGTGATCAGCGAAGTCATCGGCGAGCTCAGCCACAGCGGGATATCGCGTTCCTTCATGGCCAGGCGCAGCCGGGCGATCAGGGATTGGCCGATGGCGGCGATCCGGTCGCCGAACACATGGGCCCGGAACATCCGCCAGATCAGTTTCAGCATCACCGCCTTACCGCGCCAGTTCTGCCGGACCTGATAGAACATCCGAAGATCCTTGGGCCCCAGCCAGATCCCCTTCGGCGCCAGCGCGAGCGGTGTGAGGAGTTTCTCCTCCTCGTCGCCGAGTTCCCGCAGGTCGATGGGCGGCACATTGATGGTGCTGCCCTGCTCCGACCCGCCGTCGACTTCCGGGTAGTAATCGGCGTAGCCGGGTTTCCAGACGAATTCCAGCCAGCGGCTGCGTTCCTCGAGGAAGGCCATCATGTCCGGTGATCTCTCGACATAGGCCCGCAACCGTTCCTCGGCGACCAGCCCGCCGGTGATGGTGCGCAGATAGCCGATCACCGCGTCGGGGTCGAGGGCGAATCCGTCCCGCTGTTGCGCGGGGGCGTTCGGCACCCAGATACCGCCGCCGGAAAGCGCGGTGGATCCGCCGTAGTAGTCGGCCTTCTCCACCACGAGGGTGTCGAGCCCCAATGCTTCGGCGCGTAGCGCGGCACTCATCCCGCCGCCGCCGGAACCGATCACCAGTAGATCGACGGTTTCGTCGAAATCCGTCTCGTCGGTGCTCACTCATCGCCTCCTGTGGTCGATCGGCTCATCGGCCGGGCGGGCCGTACGGACGGCGAAGCCGGCGATGAGTTCTGGTGCGGGCCGGTAATAGCGGACGTCCGTCCGATAAGGCCCCTGCGCCCCGAGCGCCGCGAAAGCCGCCACCCAGGTCCTGACCTCGTGTGCCGAATTACCGGCGACCCTCGTGATCTCGTTGTTGTCCCAGTCGTCGACTGCGGCCAGGCCACCGGTATCCACCAGGTCGAGGAACGCCCGGTCCCATTCGGGGTTCAGCGCCTGTAGCGGACTGTCGCCGGTGGCGAAATCGCGGGCGGCGGCGATCACCGCGGTCTGGCGGGCGGCCCGCTGTTCGGTGGTCATCGGGCGGCCCTGCACGATCCGCTGCAATACCGGCTCGGGTGCGGTCGCCCGCTGCGGAACCGGTGGGTCGTGCGACAGACCGCCCGACCCGATGATCAGCACCCGCTTTCCGAGGGTCGCGAGGTGACGGCCGACCGCGGTACCCAGCGCCCGTACCCGGCGCAGCGGGCCCAGCGGGGTCGCCACGGAGTTCACGAAGATCGGGATCACCGGCCGGGCGGCGGCGTCGCCGAACAACCGCTGTAGCGGCTGCACGGTGCCGTGATCCACCGACATCTCTGCCGAGGTCGCGAGATCGATTCCGGCCTCGAGCAGCGCCTCCGCCAGCCCCAGCGCCTGATCCTCCGGAACGCTCAGCGGCCCGGCGTGGGTCCCGTAGTCCCCCACCGCGGTGGCCGCGGTGCCGAGACAGAAGGGCGGCATGAGCTTGTAGAAGAACCCGTTGTAGTGGTCCGGGGCGAACAGCACCACCAGTTCCGGATCGAAGTCCCGCACGAAATCCCGGGCCCGGTCGAGCGCCGCCCCGACCTCGGCCCGCAGTTCCGGACCCGGACCCGGCAGCTCAAGGAGCGGGCTGTGCGAGACGCAGCACACGGCCAGCGGCATCGGAACCTCCCGGGGAGAGTTCGAGGGTTGTGCGCACCGCGGCGCCGAGTTCGGGTGCGTGCTGGGCGATACAGGCGCCGGCGATGCATCGGTCCGGCCGCAGGAACAGCACCGAATCGAGCTGGCCGTCGAACCATTTCTTCAGTGCTCCGGTGTGATCACCGACCACCAGCACATCGGGGTCGTCGTGCCCGGTCCAGTGCAACTGGGTCGCGGGCCGCGCTTCCACGAAACGAGCGCCGAGACCCTTCCATCGGGCGAATTCCTCATCCCCCAGCAGTTTCCGGGGCTGGTTGTTCCAGCACAGCACCGCGAACCAGGGGCCCAGGGTTTCGTCGAGTAGCACGTCCGGCTGCGCCCGGGTCGCGACCCGCGGCTGGATGAACAGGGTGCCGACCGCCGAATTCGGTGACCTCGACCAGCCGTGCACCACCGCACCGCGGTCGTAGCGCGGCATGGGTTTGAACCGCATCCCGAGCACGTACCGCTTCAACGGCGGCACCAGGGCCAGTCCGCGTACCGCCACATCACGGACCGCGGCGACCCGGTGGTTCGTCGGCGAGATGACCCGCCCGACCGTGGTGGACAGGTCGATCATGGCCCGCGCGTGTTTGCGCCGCTCCTGGTCATAGGTGTCGAGCAGGCCGGCACCGGCGACTCCGGTCACCACCGCCGCCAGTTTCCAGGCCAGATTCGCCGCGTCCCGGATCCCACTGTTGTAGCCCTGGCCCTGCCAGACCGGCATGAGATGCGCGGCATCGCCGGCCAGCAGCAGCTGGCCTCTCCGGAATTCACCGGCGATCCGGGAATGGTGGGTGTAGACCCGCCGCCGGATCACATCCAGGCGTTCCGGATGCGGTACGAAGGGCGCGAGCAGCCGGGCCAGGAATTCCGCGGTCTCGGCTTCGGAGTCGGATTCGTCGTCGTGCAGCAGGAATTCGAACCGCCGGATCCCGTGGGCCAGCGAGATCGAGACATTCGGCCGCGCGGGATCGGCCCCGACCTCCACATTCGGATGTCCGAGCGGATCGCCGTCGATATCGACCACCAGCCAGCGGGTCGGGGAGGTGGTGCCCTCGAAACTCACGCCCATCGTGCGCCGGGTGGTACTGCGACCACCGTCGCAACCCACGACGTACCGGGCGCGCACCTGGTGCGGGCCGTTCGCGGTGTCGAGCTGCACCAGGACCTCGTCGCCGGTGTCGTCGCAGTCGCTCAGCGCGGTGGCCCAGCGGATATCCACACAGTCGAAGCGGTCCAGCCCGGCCAGCAGTTCGGCGTCCACCAGGGGCTGGATGAACCCGCTGCGCTTGGGCCAGCCGAACTGCTGCTCGGTGGGCGCGATCTCGGCCAGTAACCGGCGCTGCCCGTCGACGAACCGCATGATCTGGTTCGGGTTGGTATGCGGCAGGATCCGCTCGACCAGTCCGGTGGCCTGCATGGTGCGCAGTGATTCGTCGTCGATACCGACACCGCGCGGATAGTCGATGAGGCTGGGCCGTTCCTCCACCAGCAGGGTGTGCACGCCGTAGCGGCCCAGGGTGTTCGCGATGGTCAGCCCCACCGGTCCGGCGCCGACGATGACGACGTCGAAACTCTGCGGCCCGCTGCCGTTTCCGTGGTCCATATCAACCGCCCAGCAGGAATTCGAGATGGAGTGCGTCGAATGCCGCGGGTGATTCGTACTGGGGCCAGTGCCCGCAGTCCGGCAGCACCTCGAACCGGGCGCCCGGGATCATCGAGGCGATCCGTTTGCCCTCGGCCACATCGGCGGTGGGATCGTCGCTGGTCCACACCACGAGCGTCGGCGCGGTGATCCCGCCGTACTCCTCGGGGCCGAGCAGATTGCGTGCCCGGATCTGCGGATCCTGCAACGCCATGATGTCGCGCATGGCGTCGACGAAACCTGGCTGCCGGTACACCCGCTGCCGGCTGGCCACGATATCGGCGTAATCCCTGGATTTATCCGCCATCAGCCATGTGATGCGTGCCTGCACCGTCTCCCAGGTGGGATCGGTGGCCGCTGCCATGGACAGCGTGACGATCCGCTGCATGACCTCCGGGTCGGCCTGTGAACCGCCCGCTGTGTTGAGCACCAGTTTGTCGACCCGGCCCGGATGGTCGTAGGCGGTCCGGGCGGCGACCCAGCCGCCGAGCGATTCCCCGCTGATATGAGCGTGGGCGGCACCGATGGTGTCGAGAAACGAGATCAGATGACGCACATAGTGTTCGATCTCCAGCGGATGCCCGGGTTTATCGGTGTACCCGTGGCCGAGCATATCGATCGACCAGGTGGAGAAATGCTCGGCATGCGCCGCCAGATTCCGGACGTAGGCCTCGGCGTGCCCGCCCGACCCGTGCAGGAAGACCAGCGCCGGTCTGCTCCGGTCGCCGGCGTGCAGATAGCGAGTACGCACCCCCTCCACATCCAGGTATCCCTGACTGAACGCGACACCCTGCAGGTCGCACCACACACTCTCGTATTCCGACACTGCTACCTTCCGCTCTGTCCACTGGCCCGGCGCCGGTCCGCCCGGGCCCTCGGGCGCACGCGCCACCTCACTGCCCGCAAATGTTCAGTACTTCACCGATTCGCCGGTGGCCGCGTGATGACCTGCGCGCAACCCCCAGACCATTCCGGGGCCGATGGTTCCGCCGGCGCCGCCGTAGGCACGGCCGGTCACCCCGGCCATCGCATTACCGGCCGCGTAAAGCCCGGGGATGACGGCACCGCTGATATGCCGCACCCGGGCGTCGCGATCGGTGCGCGGCCCGCCCTTGGTACCCATGGCGCCGACGGTCACGGGCACCGCGTAGTAGGGGCCGGTGTCCAGTGGTCCGAGGGTGCGCCCGGCGACCGTCTCGGCGTCCGGGTCGCCCCAGTAGCCGTCGTATTCGCTGGCGCCGCGGCCGAAATCGGGATCGGCGCCGTCGGCGACCGCACGGTTCCAGCCGGCCACGGTGCGCCGCAGCCCTTGGGGGTCGATGCCGGTGCGCGCGCCCAATTCGTCGAGGTCGGCGGATTCGCAGAACCATTCGGGGGCCGCGCCACCGGGCTCGACACCCAGGAATCCGTACCGGCGCAGATGTTCGGCGTCGAACACCATCCAGCCGGGATTGTTCACATAGCCGCCGCGCGGATCCAGGTAGTGGAAAGCACCCGCCATGGAGTTGTATTCGGCGGCCTCGTTGACGAATCTCTTACCGGCCCGGTTCACGATGATGCTGCGCGGGCGGGTGCGTTCGAGCCGCACACTGCGGCTGCGCTGTTCGCCCTCGATGGTGTCGCCGGGCAGCTGCACCACCGGGACCCACCACGCCTCACCCATGTTCGCGAGGTCGGCGCCGTGCGCCATGGCCATCCGCAGACCGTCGCCGGTGTTGTTCGGCGGGGACACCGGTCCGGTCATCGGCCCGCGCAGGAATGCCTTGACCAGTCCGGGATCCCATTCGAATCCGCCGGTGGCCAGCACCACGCCGCGCCGGGCCCGGATCGCGCGCCGGTCACCGTCGAGTTCGACCAGAACCCCGGTCACCGCTCCGCCCTCGGCGATCAACTCCACACCCCGGGCTCCGGTACGCGGGGTGATCCCCGCGGCGAGGACACCTTCGAGCAGCCCGGCGACCAGCGCCTGTCCCGCTACGCAGACATCTGCGGTGGCATCGCCGAGCACGGCCCGCAACCGGGCCCGGGTCTCGGCGTCGAATCCGACATTGCTCCAGTCGAGCGGGAAGGTGGTGATCCGGTCGCGCCATTCTCCGAGGCGGGCCAGATCGTAGGCGGCGGGGCCCAGCGACCGGCCACCGGCGGGCTGTCCGCCGGGCAGTTCCGGTTTGTAGTCCGGGAACCCTTCGGCCACTTCGAATTCCACCGCGCTGTGCTCTTCGACGAAATCGAGCATCCGCGCACCCGTGCGCACGAACACCTCGACCAGCTCGTCATCCATCGAGTCCAGTGACTGCGCGGTCAGATAGGCCAGCGCGTCGGCGACGGTGAGTTCCCGATCCGCCCGCGCGTGGGCGGGGATCCAGGCCAATCCACCGGACACCGCACTGGTCCCACCGACGGTGGCCGCTTTCTCGAACAGCGTGACCGCCGCTCCCCCGACGGCGGCGGCGAGCACCGCGGTGAGCCCGGCGGCTCCGGTGCCCAGGACGACGACGTCGGTCTCCTCGTCCCAGCTGGTCGACGGATCGGGTTCGGCAGCCGATGGCTGATGCGATGGCACTGCGCTGTCCTTTCGGCGAGCAGGCGGAGAGGCGCCGGTCCCGGCGGGCTGCCGTGCCGAAGCACGGGCCGAGTCGGCGCGAGTAAAACGATAATCTCCCTTTTCGAGAATACTATTCTCGCTGGATGGATGCCGCAATACCCTCTCGGATCAAATGTTTCTGGATCTTGCCGCTGGGAGTCCGCGGGAACTCCGTGGCCTCGAATAACCGCTCCGGAAACTTCTGCCGCGCCACCCCGGCCCGCTCGAAGAAGGCCCGCACCTCCTCCCGGGAGGGCAGGACACAACCGGGCTGTACGCGCAGCACCGCGCCCACCACCTCACCGAAACGCTCGTCGGGCAGGGCGATCACCACCGATTCCGCCACCTGCGGCATCGCGTCCAGGACATCCTCGACCTCCCGGGCCCCCACGTTCTCGCCACCGCGGATCACCACATCGGCCTTACGATCGGTGATGGTCAGACAGCCGTCGGCATCCAGAACGCCGATATCACCGGTGTGATACCAGCCCTCGTCGTCGAAGGCCCGCGCCGTGAGCTCGGGATCGGTATAGCCGAGGCACAGATCCGGCCCGCGACTGAGGATCTCGCCGTCCTCGGCGAACCGGATCTCCACCCCGGGCATCGGACGGCCGTCGGTGGTGAGCCGCTCCCGCGCCGGTGCGTCGAGTTCGGAGGCGGTGACGGACGGATGCTCGGTACTGCCGTACGCGCGGAACGCGATCACCCCCAGCTCGGTCAGCATCCGCGTCACCGCGGACGGCACCGCCGAACCGCCCAGCCCCACATAGCGCATATGCGCGAGATGGCCCGGGGTGTAGTCGGGATGTTCGACCATGCTCGAAACGAAATACGGTGGGCCGCCGCCCACCACGAGCCCGTCGGATTTCATCAGCGCCAGCGCCCGGCCCGGATCCCATACATCGAGCAGGTGCACCGGCCGACCGTGCAGCACCGGGAGCAGGCACGCCCCGACCATCCCGATGAAATGCCCCACCGGGGTGGCGGTCAGCTGATCCCCACGGTCGGCCTTGTTCCGTTCCGCGAGCTGCAGTGATTCACAGCCGAGGGTTTGATGACTGTGCACCACGCCTTTGGGCGCGCTGGTGGTCCCGGAGGTGAAGGCGATGAGTGCGGGAGCGGTCGGGTCGGCGGGCAGCACACCCGGCATCGGCTCGTCGGCGAGCAGCTCGTCGAAATCCCGGCCCACCACACCGACGATCGGCACCTCGGCCGATACCGCGGGATCGTGGACACTGCGCCCGAACTCCGCCATGGTGATGAACACCTTCGGCCGGGCGACCCGCAAGATATGGCCGAGTTCGCTGCGACCGTAGAAGTGCACGATCGGCACCACTGCGGCACCCAGGAACGAGGCCGCCCAGAATGTCGCGGCCGCCTCCATCCAGTTCGGCAACTGGAACGCGAGCACATCACCCGGCCCGACCCCGCGAGCCCGCAACCCCGCCGCCAGCCGTCGCGCCACCCGCTCGACCTCGGCGAACGTACCCCGCCAGGGCCGGACGTCGGAGTAGACCCGGAACTCCGCGTCCGGCGCGGCGGCCAGACCGCGACTCAGCAGATCCCCCATGGTGTCGCGGGTCCACCAGCCCTCCGCCTCGTAGCGGGCGCGCAGCTGCTCGGGAACGACGCGGGTCACCGGACCCCACCTCGAATACGCCGGTCGGACATATCGGTTCACCCCTTCCGCGCCGGCGGGGTGCTCGGCACCCGTACGAGGCACCTCCGCGAGCGCGTCTGAGTTCGTACCGCCGACTGGTGAAAATAGAATTCTCTTACAGTGCGAACGATATATTCGCGAGGAGCTTCCGGCAGCCAGGATCCCGATATCGGTCGCCAACTGCCGAAATGCCACCGGAGCCCGAATTGATCAATCGACCAGGCTTCTTCCGAAACCTTGCCGCCGAGCCCACAGGTAGAGTACCGTTCTCGTATGCGAAAACGCAGTTCTTTTCGCATACGAGAACAGCCGTATGCCCGGAGCCGGTACCCGGCGGTGCTGGGTCGACACCGAAACGGGTCCGCGGCCGGATCGACGCGCGGCATTCGCCGCGCACCCTGCCCGGTGCCGACCGCCGCCCCCCGGCGACGGTCGGCGCACCGGGCAGGTGACTCCGAAAACAGATCGAAAGGGATTGCTGTGGGACGTGTTGAGGGCAAAGTCGCATTCATCACGGGCGCCGCGCGCGGTCAGGGCCGTAGCCACGCCGTCCGGCTGGCGGAGGAAGGCGCCGATATCATCGCCGTCGACATCTGCGAGAACATGTCGACCATCGGATACCCGCTGGCCACGCCCGAAGACCTCGAGGAAACCGTCCGCCTGGTCGAGAAGACCGGCCGCCGCATCATCGCGAGCAAAGCCGATGTCCGCGACGCCGTCGGCCTGAAAGCGGCGCTCGACGCCGGTGTCGCGGAGTTCGGCAAACTCGATATCGTGATCGCCCAGGCCGGTGTGGCCGGCATGAAGGGCCAGCCCGATATCCAGGCGTGGACCGATGTCATCAACACCAATCTGGTCGGCACCATCAACGCGATCCAGGTCGCACTGCCGCATCTCGGCGAGGGCGCGGCCATCGTGGCCACCGGTTCGACCGCGGCGATGGTGGACGTCAGCAAGATGGACAACCCCGGTTCGGATCTCGGCGGTATGGCCTACGTGCACTCCAAGCGGGCACTGTCCTACTACATCTTCGATATCGCCCGGCACCTCGCGCCCCGCGGTATCCGGGCCAACGCGGTCCACCCCACCAACTGCAACACCGATATGTTGCAGAGCGAGCCGATGTACCGCTCGTTCCGGCCCGATCTGGAGAACCCGACCCGCGCGGACGCGGAACCGGCCTTCCACGTCCAGCAGGCCATGAAGACACCGTGGATCGAACCGGTCGATATCTCCAACGCCATCCTGTATCTCGTTTCCGAGGAAGCCCGCTACGTCACCGGTATGCAGATGCGGGTCGACGGCGGCGGTTACCTGAAGTGGTACGACCACAAACTCTGACCCCACCCGGCCACGCCGGTGCGGGCGGCGCGCGAACGCAGGCGATCGATACGCGCGCCGCCGCACCGGTGGCGAGTCGGCACCCGACTCCCGGAGCGGCGCAGAGTTCCGGGCCCCCGGCGAAGGTTCGCCGCACCCAGTGACCAGCAAAGGGACTACAGACCGTGACATCAACGGATAACGACCAGCGCAAGCAGAACCGGTACCACTTCGATCGGCACACCCCCGAATACCGGGAGCAGTTCACCGAGATCACCCACGAGATGCAGGCGAAATGCCCGGTGGCGTGGTCGGATACCTACGACGGGCACTGGGTCGCCGCCGGTGGTAACGCAGTCTTCGAACTCGCCCGCTGCCCCGAGGTGTCGGTCGATCACGACGTGCACAACGAACGCCGCGGCTACCAGGGCATCTCGATTCCGAAGGCGCAGCGCGCCGCGATGGTGCGCGGCGGCATGCTGGAAATGGACGAGCCCGAACACCGCACCTACCGCTCGGTCCTCAACCCGTATCTGTCCCCCGCGGCGGTGAAACGCTGGCAGCCCTTCATCGACGAGATCGTGCGGGCCAGTCTCGACGAGAAGATCGAAACGGGCCGGATCGATTTCGTGGACGATCTGGCCAATATCGTCCCCGCGGTCCTGACCCTGGCGATGCTGGGGATTCCGCTGAAGAAGTGGTCGGTGTACAGCGATCCGGTGCACGCCTCGGTGTACACCCCGGAGAACTCCCCCGACGCCCCCCGGGTCGCCGAAATGCACCGGACCATGGGTATCGATATCCTCACCAGCCTGCACGAGGCCAAAACCGACCCGCGCCCGGGTCTGATCAAAGCCCTCACCGAACTGCGTATCGACGGCGAACCGGCCCCCGATATGGAACTGCTCGGGATGATCGGTCTCCTGATCGGCGGCGGTTTCGACACCACCACCGCGCTCACCGCGCATTCCCTGGAATGGCTGTCGGACAACCCGGATCAGCGCGCGGAACTCAGCCGCGACCGCGACGATCTGCTCGATCCCGCCACCGAGGAATTTCTGCGCTTCTTCACTCCTGCCCCAGGTGACGGCCGCACCATCGCCGACGACTGCACCTACCAGAACACCGAGTTCAAAGAAGGCGAACGATTGTGGCTGTCCTGGGCGATGGCCAACCGCGACCAGAGCATCTTCCCCGATGCCGACGAAATCGTCATGGACCGTAAGGGAAACCGGCACTTCAGCTTCGGGCTGGGTGTCCACCGGTGCATCGGCTCGAACGTGGCGCGCACGGTGTTCAAATCCATGCTGCTCGCGGTACTGGATCGGATGCCGGACTACAAGTGCGATCCGGCGGGCACTGTCCACTACGACACGATCGGCGTCATCCAGGGGATGCGTAATCTGCCGGCCACCTTCACCCCGGGCAAACGGCTGGGTCCCAGCCTGGACGAGACCCTGGAGCATCTGCAGCGGATCTGCGACGAACAGGGCCTGGCGGCACCGGTCACGGAGCGGCCCGATGCCGCAGTGATCGACTTCGAGTACTGACCGAGAAGCGCCGGCCGATACCGCGGGGTGCGGCCGGCACTTCCCTCTCCGACGAGGAACCGCGATGAAGGATCTGCCCGACGGCACCCGCACTCCGGTGATCGATACCAGCGTGCACATCTTTTTCCGCTCCAACGACGATATGCGCTCCCACCTGAACGAACCGTTCAAGAGTCGCGGTATCCCGGACGCGGAAATGGACTGGTACGGCGCACCGGGCGGTGAGTACGTCAAGGGTGCCCGCGGTCCGCACAAGGGGTACCCGGGATCGGATCCGGAATTCGTGGCGCAGCAACTCTTCGAAGAGCGCGGCGTCGACGTGGCGGTGCTGCATCCGATGACGCGGGGGATCCTGCCCGACCGCCACCTCACCACTGCGGTCCTGTCCGCGCACAACGACATGATGGTGTCGCGCTGGCTCGACAGCGGCACCTATCACGATCGGTTCCGCGGCACGCTGCGGGTCAACCCCGAGGATCTCAGCGGCGCACTCCGCGAAATCGATCGACTCGGCGACCATCCGCAGATCGTGCAGCTCGGTATCCCCCTGCAATCGCGGGAGGTGTACGGGAAACCCCAGTTCTGGCCGCTGTGGGAGGCCGCAGCGGCGGCGAACCTGCCGGTCGCCGCGCATATCGAGACCGGCGAAAGTATCGGGTTGCCGCCCACCCCGTCGGGGCACACCCGGACCTACGAGCAGTACTACGGGTTCGCCGGACTGAGCTATATCTACCACCTGATGAACATGATCGCGGAGGGCGTCTTCGAGCGGTACCCGGGCCTGAAATTCGTCTGGGCCGACGGCGGCGCCGATCTGCTGACACCGTTCACCTGGCGGATGGACACCTTCGGCCGCCCCCATCTCGAACAGACCCCGTGGGCGCCTCGGATGCCGAGCGACTACCTACCCGGACACGTCTATTTCGTCCACGCCACGATCGACGGCCCCGGCAATGCTCCCTTCGCGGCCGAATGGCTGGACTTCACCGGCAAGGACGACATGCTGATGTTCGGGTCCAGTTACCCGCACTGGCACAGCGGCGATACCGACACCCTGCCTGCGGCACTCAGCGCACAGCAGCGCGAAAAACTCTACTGGCGCAACGCCGCCGACTTGTACAGCATTGATATAGACGCGGTCACCGCGGTCGGCTGATGCTGCTGCTGCGGGGCGGGGCGATACCTCCGCCTTCGCTGCGGCCTCCGCCGAACATATGTAGCCCTACAAAGGAGGCGTGATGAGGCGATACCTCCGCCTTCGCTACGGCCTCCGCCGACCACATGCAGCCCCTACGAAGGAGGCGTTGTGACGCGATACCTCCGCCTTCGCTACGGCCTCCCCTGACCACATGCAGCCCCTACGAAGGAGGCGTTGTGACGCGATACCTCCGCCTTCGCTACGGCCTCCGCCGACCACATGCAGCCCCTACGAAGGAGGCGTGATGAGGCGATACCTCCGCCTTCGCTACGGCCTCCCCCGACCACATGCAGCCCCTACGAAGGAGGCGTTGTGACAGCAGCACAGGTGCGGGCGCGGGTTCCGTCTACGGAACTCGTTCCGGTACGGGTTGTCGATTCCGATGTCCATCCGGTCCCCCGGCGGGGTGATCTGGTGGACCATATTCCGGAACCGTGGCGTACCTCGTTCTTCCTCAGCCACCGGGTCGGCGACACCATCATCTACGACGCGCCCGACTACGCCCATTCCAAGGCGATGCGGGTGGACACCTTCCCCGCCAACGGCGAATTCCCCGGTAGCGACCCGGATATGGCGTTCCGGCAGCTCATCATGGAGGCCGGTTCCGATATCGTCATCCTCGAGCCGACGGTGAAGGCGACCCGGCTGCCCGAGGCGACCGCCGCGATGGCGACCGCGGTGAACCGGTGGCTGGACGCGCAGTGGCTGGACGCGCACAACAACTGGCACCGGCGCTGGCGCGGTTCGATCTGCGTGGCCATCGACGATCCACAGACCGCGGTCGCCGAAATCGAGCACTGGGCCGGCCACGAATACATGGCGCAGATCCTCATCAAGGCCGAACCGCGGCCGTCGTGGGGCGATGCCCGCTACGACCCGATCTGGGCCGCCGCGGTGAAACACGATATGCCGGTGAGCTGCCATCTGAGCCGTGGCGCCTACGAGACCATGCCCATGCCGCCGGTCGGTTTCCCCAGCTACAACCACGATTTCATGGTCACCTATTCGCTGCTGGCGGCGAATCAGATCATGAGCCTGATCTTCGACGGCGTCTTCGATCGTTTCCCGGCGCTGCGCATCGTCTTCGTGGAACACGCGTTCACCTGGATCCTGCCGCTCATGTGGCGGATGGACGCGATCTACGCGGCGCGCGGTTCGCATATGTCGATCAAGCGCAAACCGTCCGAGTACGTGAAGGAACACATCAGGTTCACCACTCAGCCGCTGGACTACCCGGAGGACAAGACCGAGCTCACCCGGGCGTTCGAATGGATGGAGGCGGACAAGATCCTGCTGTACTCCTCGGACTATCCGCACTGGACCTTCGACGACCCGCGCTGGCTGGTGAAACATCTGCCGACCGCGGCCCGGGAGAAGGTGATGTTCCGCAACGGCATCGAGACCTATCATCTGCCGGAGACTGTTCCGGAGCTGCCCGGACAGATACGGGTGCACTGATGGCGGAGGGAATCGAGACACCCGGTACGGGCGGCCCGATGCCGGAAAACCCCGCGGCGGGCACCGGCGCGCGGGCGGTGAACACCGGACTACGCGGGGCGGGCGCCGGCGAGCCGGTCCGGCTCGCGCAGGGCCGGGAACATGTGGTGGCCACGGTGGACGAGATACCGCCGGGTTCGTCGAAGGTGGTGCCGATCGGCCGGCACGGGGTCGGTGTGTACAACGTCAACGGCACCTTCTACGCCATCGCGAACTATTGCCCGCACGAGGGCGGGCCGCTGTGCGCGGGCCGGACCCGGGGACGCACGGTGGTCGACGACTCCGTGCCCGGCGACTCGGTGATGGTGCGGGACAACGAGTTCATCTACTGCCCCTGGCACCAGTGGGGTTTCGAGCTCGCCACCGGCACCACGGCGGTCAAGCCCGAATGGAGCATCCGCACCTACCCGGTGCGAGTGGTCGGCGACGACGTGCTGGTCACAGCCTGATCCGGCACATCCGGACAGGACGACGACGCGGCCGGTCCACCGGCCGGAAACGGGAGTGCCCAGCGGGTCCGCTCCCCGAACCTTCAGGAGTGTGCGATGCCCGCGATAACGGTCAACGGTGGAAAGGTCGTCTACGAGATACTCGGCACGGACGGCGAGCTCATCGTGCTCACCCCCGGCGGCCGCTACAGCAAGGACATTCCGGGACTCCGGCCGCTGGCCGAGGCGCTGGTCGACGGCGGCCATCGGGTCCTGCTGTGGGACAGGCCCAATTGCGGCGCGTCCGACGTCCAGTTCTTCGGGCAGACCGAATCGCATATGCGCGCCGAGACCCTGCGCGGACTGTTGACCGCACTCGATACCGGTCCGGTGATCCTGGCGGGCGGTTCCGGCGGCGCCCGGGATTCGATGCTCACCACCATGCTGTACCCGGAGCTGGTCACCGATCTGGTGCTGTGGAATATCGTCGGCGGCGTCTACGGCACATTCAACCTCGGCGCCTACTACGTCCTGCCCAGTCTCCAGACCGTACGCGCGCTCGGCGTCGAAGGCCTGCCGCGGATGAAGGAGTGGCGGGAGCTGATCGCGGCGAATCCGGACAACGAACAACGCTTGCGCGAACTGGATTCCGCGGAGTTCGTGAAATTGTCGCTGCGCTGGCTCAACGCCTACGTGCCGAAACCCGGCCAGACCATCCCCGGTGTGGACGACGAGATGTTCGAACGGATCCAGGTACCCACCCTGATCATCCGTGGCGGCGCACAGGATATGGACCATCCGAAACGGACCTCGCTCGAGGTGAGCTGCCTGATCGAGGGTTCGACCCTGATCGATCCGCCGTGGCCGGAGGACGCCTGGGAACGCGCCATGGAAGACCGCGCCCGGGGTCGGGTGCAGCAGTACAACATGTTCGACACCTGGGTCCTCGCCGCGCCGGAGATCCTGAAGTTCCTGGGCGGGCGATGAGCGAGCCGACCGTGTCCTCACACCGTACGGATGCGGACCTCGCAATTGGTCGACGCTTCCAGCGCGGTGTGGATCCGGCTCTCCGGCACCCGCTCCAGATCGGATTCGCGCAGGCACACCTGCAGAATGTCGTAGCCCTCTGTCCCCGGTACCCGAATGATCTCCCCGGTCACGCCGAACCCCGCGAGCACACCGTGGGCATCGGCGTCGGTTCCACGGCTCACATAGGTGACCACACCCGGCACGGCCGAGGTGCCGAACGCGCCCGCGCAGACCGCCACCACCCGCGCCGTATCGGCCTCGGCGTCAGCGGTGTCCAGCAGCACCTGCACCTCACGCCGGGTGCGGGGCGCGGCGGCGAGATCACGGTCCAGCACCTGGGCGCCCGATCCCGCCAGACCCGCCACGAGCTCGCCCATACCGTGTGCCAGCGATTCGACAGTGAGTTCACCGGCCGGGTCCACGTTCACCCGCAACACCGCAGTTCGCATGCGGATCAGCCTAACCGGCGCAACTGGGCGCGGCCCAGCCTCGCGGCCCGCGCACGGCCGCGGCGAAGGCGGCCGCGCACCCGATACCCGCGGCCGGACGCCGCGTCCACTCAGGAGGGACGATGCAAGACAGCTTCTCGTCGGCCGGGGGCCTCGCGGTGGTCCCGTACCCCGGTAGCGATCCACGCCTTCTCCTCGCCTCCGGCGCGGAGACCGCATACGAGTACCGTGACCGGGGCGGATACCGTCCGATCGGGTCGGTGACGGCACTGGCCGACGCGGTCGAGCGCAGCGGGTTACGCGGGCGGGGCGGCGCCGGCTTTCCGTTCGCGGTGAAAATGCGCAGTGTGCGCGACAGCGGCCGGGTGGGTGCGGGCGCGCCGGCGGGCTGGACGGAATCGGTGGTCGTGGCCAACGGCGAGGAGGGCGAACCCGCCTCGTTCAAGGACCGCTGGCTGCTGCGCAACCGCCCACATCTGGTGCTCGACGGGCTACGACTGGCCGCGGCGCTGGTGGAGTCGCGCCGCGGATACGTCTACGTCTCGGATCCGGAATCCGCGCGCTCGATCACGGCGGCCCTGGAAGAGCTCGGGGGGGCATCGGCCGAAGGCCCCGAGATCGCCGTGGTGCGGGTGGATCCCGGCTATGTCGCCGGTGAGGAGACAGCGGCCGTGCGGGCGATCAACGGCGGCCCGGCCAAACCCACCGATAAACCCCCGCGTCCCTTCGAATCAGGCGTCGCCGGGCTGCCGACACTGGTCAGCAATGTGGAGACGCTCGCGAATCTGCCGTTCCTGGACCGCTGGGGCGCCGACGCGTACCGAGCGGCGGGAACCGCACTGTCTCCCGGCACCTTCCTGTCCACCGTCACTGCCGGAGGACGCCCGCCCACCCTCTACGAGCTACCGCACGGCCTGCCCTTCGCAGACCTGCTCGCACTGCACGGGATCGCGGCGAAAGATTTGCGGGGCGCGCTGATCGGCGGCTACTTCACCGGCCTCCTCGACCGCACCGTCCTGAACCTCACCCTCGACCACGAGACGCTGCGCCGGGCAGGCGCGGGTCTGGGCTGCGGCGCCATCGCACTCATCACCGACGAATGCCCGGTCACGGTCGCCGCCGGGGTCCTGAACTATTTCGATCGGGAAAACGCGGGACAGTGCGGATCCTGTTTCAACGGCACCGCGGCCATGGCCGCGGTGGCCACCGCCCTGGCCGAAGGACGCGCCGGCGCCGATGATCTGCAACGCCTGCGCCGGTGGTCGGGAGTGCTCCGGGGGCGCGGCGCCTGCGGCACCCTCGACGCCGCCTGCAATACCGCGGCGAGCCTGCTGGACCGGTTCCCGCGCGAGGTAGCCGCTCATTTCGACAACCGGTGCCCGGACTGCGCGGCCGGGCCGGCGACCGGCGAGGCTCCCTATCGGGTGGAAACGGAGGCACTGCTGTGAGGATCAAACTGGACCGCACACTGTGCGACGGATTCGGGATCTGCGCCAAGCACGCACCCGAGCACTTCCCGCTCGACGACTGGGGTTACGCGTCGCTGGCCGGCGGTCCGGCCATCGCCCCCGGCGACGAGGACGCCGTGGCCCGGGCGCTGCTCGACTGCCCGGTGCACGCGATCACGGTGCTGGCCGAGACGAACCGGGCGAAGTCCGACGCGGCGACGGGCCAACCGCACGACCGGCATGACAGCCGGCGGTGCGGGGCGCCGCCGAGCGGGAATCCCCAATGATCATCGGCACATCGCGGCGATGAGTTCCGGGAAGGCCGGAAACTCCGCCCGCGCTCCCGCCACAATGTCCGCAGCGGGCCGGTCCCGTCCCGGTGCGTATCGCTCGGCGACGGCCCGGAACGCCTCGTTCGGCCGCGTCGCGCGACTCGGGTCGGCGAACGCCTCAGCGGGTCCCAGATCATGCGCGAACAGCCAGAGCAGATCACCGAGATCCGCTGCTACTATGCCGCATTCGCCCTCCGACCCGATATAGACAACGGGCTGTTCGGTCACCGGCGCATCGGGACGAACCAGCCAGAAGCCCGCATAGTCACCTGCGCCGGTCGCGCCGAAGAAGCGGAATTCGCCACCGTCTGCCTCGTCGTTGCCCGTCCACAGGCGGAACCACCGCGCGGTCCGCTCCGGCGCCTCGAACTGCTGGTAGGGCTCGAAGTCGCAACCGGAAGCCTCATCGGCGTCCTCGTCCCATTCCCACTCGAAGCCGAGGCCGGCCACCTCGGCCAGCGCAGCGGGCAGGACCAGATCTCCGGGCGTCGATGTCGTCATATCGGAAGATCGAACCAGCCCATGGTTGTGTCCTCGGAACCGGGGATCACCAACTCCGAGCCCGTCTGCCTGCACTGGACCGACAAGGCGTGCCGACACGATCCACGAACAGCGTACAAAGAAGTGGTCTCAGCTAGGCCGGGAGATCGAGGATGCCGTCGCGGCGACCATGACCAGGACCGCTCTAGCGGTCCCGATCGAGACCACGACCGCGGTCCCTGCCGGGCGCTTCCCTGGTCGAGCCGACCCGGGGGTGCTCCCGACGCGGAGACTCGTACCCCGGAGTCGGACGCACCCGAGTACCAGACGTTCCACACCCCGTTGATCGTTACGCCGCCTCCCCAGTCGATGCAGACCCTCGCGGCGTTCACCTTTACCGGGCCGGCGTAGGTGGTGAATTTGCCGTCGTCGTTGACGTAGTCGAGGAAGCTTCCTTCCGCGTTCTGTTTCGCGATGGCGGCAAGCACGCGGATCGCGGTGCCAGGGTTCTTCCTCCACGTGACCACGCAATTGGTGGAGCCGTTGTAGAGCAGGCGGATGGTGGCGACGCTCCCCAGGTCGTGGTGGTCGATTTCGTGGTAGCTGCCGCCACCGCACGCCGCGATCGGAGAGGACGCCGCATTCGCCGGGCCGGCCACGGTCAGCGATCCGGCGAGAACCACCGCTCCGGCGCTTTCGGTTTCGTCGGCTGCGCGGTAACTTCGCCCGCTACCGCACCTCGTCCCAGCCACAGGGCATTCCGCAGGTGATCAGCGTTTCGCTCTCGGTCGCGCCGTCCGCGTAGGTCCGCACAGTCGCCGAAGCCTCGGCCGGGTAGCCGCAGCGCGGGCAGGTGGAGAAGTGGTCCAGGACCGGATACACCGTGACGAGGACCGGCGCATCGGCACGCACTCGCAGCGGACGCTCGCCCACCGCCTCGGGGGAAGCGGTCAGACGGGATCGAACGACGAGATCAGCCATGAGTCTTCTACCTTCGACAGGGTCACGCGGACGCTGCTCGCCGCCAGCGCGGGGTCCGGTTTCTCGGCACTGGTGGTCGTCTGGTTGATGAACAGCAGCGCGACCGCCGAATCCGAGTGGAGTTCGGCCACCGCCGAGCGCACGATCGTCGCGGTGGTCTTCACCGACTTCTCTTTGGCGGCGGGTGCGATGACCTTTTCGGTGAACTGGTTGTAGTAGGTGAGGAAATCACCGGTCATCCGGGATTTCGCGGCGGCGAAATCGTTGTCCAGCGATTCGGGTGAATAAGACAGCAGGGCGACGGTGCCCTCGGTCGCGGCCGAGAGGACTTCGTTCTTCACCGCGTCACCGTGGTTGTCCGGACGGTATTGGAAGAGCAGCAGGGCGGCGGCCACCGCCACCGCGACCACGGCGACCAGGGTGAGCAGCACCGGCTCGCGGGAACGGCGGGCCGTCAGGAGAGAACTGGGGAATTTCACGGCACGAACTCCACTTTCGACATCTTCAATTCCGAACCGTCCCGGGTGACCGTGACGCTCAGCCGCCAGGCGCGCGGTTCCTGCTGTGCGCCTGCGGAATTGGTGATCCGGGAGGCGGCCGAGACCAGCACCACCGCCGATTCGTCGGTCATGGATTCGACGGCCGACGCCGTGATCTCGCCCTGGGTGGCGACCTTGGACTGTTCGACGACCTTGGCGAAGTCCTCGGCGCGGGTCTGGAAGTCGGTGCGGAACGCGCCGGTGGAGTGATCGAGTACCCGCTGCACATCGTCGGCGGCGCGACTGGAATCCATGCTGGTGAGCGCGATGACACCTTCCCGGGCGGCGTTGAGGTACTCGTCCTCGCGCGCCTGCTGGACGCCGACCTCGTGGTGGTTCCACATCGAGAACCCGCCCACCACGAGGGCCGCGACCACGACCAGCGCCGCCAGGACACGACCGAGAGTACGGCCGCGTGGACGACGGATCGTGGGCAGCGGCCGGCCGCGAACCAGCTTTCCGAGACGAACCCGAGGCTTGTCCTCGGCCGGTTCGGCGTCCGGGGTCGAGTTCGCATCCGACGCGGAGCCGGAACCGGCATCTGTCACGAGGGCGAGGCCGGCGTCTGTCACGGAGTCGGAGTCGGGGTCGGTCGCGAGGTCTGGGTCGGACACCGCGTCGCCGGACGCGCCGGGGTCGGCGGTTGTCGGCGGCGCCGGATCCACTGCGGGTCCCGTCTCGGGCGAAGCGTGATCGGAGGTCTTCGAAAGACTCTCGGCCACCGGTTTCGCTTCGCCGGAAGCGCGGGAGCCGGGCGGCTCGCCCACGCTTCCGGCCTCCCGGCGTAACCGGGCGGCCCGAGCTCGCGCCCGGGCTGCCGTGGCGGAAGCCTGCGCGGCGACCGCCTCGGCGTCCGCGGCCGCCGCCTCGGCGTCGGCTTCCTCCGCCGCCAAGATCAGCGGGTCGGTGGTGGCCTGGGTCATCTATCCCACCTCGATCACTCGTCTAGTCGCTAGCGGGCAGCGGCTTTGCTTCCTTGATGGTCAGCGGCGTGGTGCCGACACTCAGCGTGCCCGCACCGGCCTTGGTCACGAGAACTTCGGCGCCGCCGTCGTCGACGTAGCGTTTGCCGATCAGATTGCCGTCCGTGAAACCCTCCTGCGGGCTACCCGCCGGGGCCGCGGCGCCTCCATCGATGGGCACCATCGGCACCCCGCCGGCGCGGAGGTCGTCGAGGCTGTCGGCGGCCCGGACGATGATCACCTGGGTATCGCACACCTGGCTCCGTAGCCGGGTACCGGTTTTCACCATGAGCGTTGTTCCTTTCGAGGCGGCGCGGCTACGCGCCGGCGGTTTCGCTGGTCAACTCGGCGACGAGTTCGCGGCGCAGGATCTTCCCGGTGGGCGTGGCGGGCAGTTCCGCCCGGAACACCACCCGGTCCGGGGTGCGGGAGCCGCGCAGCCCGGAGCGCACATAGGCACGCAACTCCTCGGGATCGGGCGTGCTCGCGGGGTCGGCGAGGACCACGACCGCGACGATGATCTGCCCCCATCCGGCATCCTCGACCCCGACCACCGCGACATCGTGCACGGCCGGGTGTTCCACCAGGACGTCTTCGATCTCGGCCGGCGCGATGTTCTCGCCGCCGCGGATGATGGTGTCGTCACTGCGACCGTGGATGAACAGGTATCCGTCGGCGTCGAGGACCGCGAGGTCCTTGGTCGGGAACCAGCCCTCGGCGTCGAGCACCGAGCCGATGCCGGTGTAGCGGCCCGAGACCTGAGGTCCGCGCACGAACAGCTCACCCGCGGTACCGGCCGGTACCGGCGCGCCGCCCTCGTCCCGGATCTGCACTTCGATTCCCGGTACGGGCTGCCCGACCGAGCCGAGCCGCCTGGTCACCTTCTCGTCATCGGAGGCCAGTGCCGCCCGGTGATCGTCGGGGCCGAGCACCGCGATGGTGGAACTGGTCTCGGTGAGCCCGTAGGCGTTGACGAAGCCGACCTCGGGCAGCAGTTCGAGCGCGGTGCGCACCAGCGGCAGCGCCACTTTCGAGCCGCCGTAGGCCAGGGTGCGCAGCGTCGGCAGCCGCGCGCCGGTGGACTTCAGTCCGGTGACGATCCGGTCCAGCATGGTCGGGACGACGGTCGCCGTGGTGACCCGCTCCGTCGCCACCAGACGAATCCATTCCGCGGGGTCGAAGCTGCGCAGGTACACCACTTTCCGGCCGGCGTAGAGGTTCGACAGTGCCGCGCTCACCCCGGCCACATGGTAGGGCGGCACGCAGATGAGCGAGACGTCGTCGGGTTCGGCGGCGGCGAATTCCACGGTGCCGGTGATATAGCTGACGAGATTGTTATGCGAGAGTTCCACGGCCTTCGGCTGCGAGGTCGTGCCGGAGGTGAACAGGACGACGGCGGCGGAGTCGGGATCCGGTTCCGCCCCGGCCGGTTCCGTGGACCGGGCCCGATCCACGAATTCCACGGACTTCCACAGTTGGTCGGCCGTCCCGTCGACCGCGGCGGCGTAGTCGTCGTCGTGCACCACCAGCGGCGCGTCGAGCCGGGCGATGAGCTCGGCGAGTTTGTCGCCGCTGAGCCGGTAGTTCAACGGGGTGAACGGCACTCCGGCCCGGGCCGCGGCGAAGATCAGCAGCGGCAGCAGCGCGCCCCCGGTACCCACGTAGGCGACACTGCGCGCGCTCGAGGCCACGATCGCGCCCGCGCCGCCGTGGGCCAGCGCGTCCAGTTCCGCTCCGGTCCAGCGTGATTCACCGGATACGACGGCCACCCGGTCGGGATTGTTCGACGCCGCCATATCCAGCAGTAGCGAAATACTCATACGACTACTTCCTGAACACCGAGCGCCGCGATCGGGCGCCCAGCCAGTGGTGATATCGGTATTCTCGAAAATCGAGAATAGCATATCCGCTGCACCGCGCCCCGCGAATCGCCGACCGAGCGGTCTGCTCACCCCTCGCTCATCGAGCGGTTCCCGCAGCGCCTCCGGCTTTCCCGAGCACACCGAAGGCGCAGAGATTCCATACCTCCGCGGCGGTGATCGAATGAGCGCCGTCGTCGGTCCGAGCGCCCTGCGCCACGAACATCACGGTCTGCAGCGTCATCGCCGCCATCCGGCGCGGGCGCGCCCGCAGATGACCCGCGGCGGCGGCATCCCCCATGAGGTCGGCCAGCAGTTCGAACAGCGACGCGTGCGCCACCTGGATCTCGATCGGATCCGACATGAGCAGCTGCGGAGCGTATTCGGTGAACAGTGGGCGGTGCGCACCCGGGTCGGGGCGGCAGAACTCGAAGAGCAGTTCCACCGCCAGCCGTAGCCTGTCCAGCGGGTCGTCGTCGTTACCGGTGGCCTCCCGGATCTGAGCGGCCACCTTGGCGATCGCCTCCTCATAAAGGGCGAGCAGCAGTTCATGTTTGCCGTCGAAGAGCAGGTAGAAACTGCGCAGCGACTGCCCCGCGTTGTCGACCACCTCGTGCATGGTGAAATCGGTACTGCCCCGTTCGGTGATCAACGCCCGCGCCGCGTCCAGGAACCGCTGCACCTGAGTACTGCCGAACAGCTTGGTGGTGCGGACCGAGCGGGCGTCGATTCGTTGCTGCAGGGTCAGCCCACTGCCGGCACTCCGCATGGCCGTACCTCCCATCGCCGCGCCGGAGCGCGCTCGTCGTCCCGGCTGGTCGCCCACCTTCGGAAACTAGAATATCCCGTTGAGAGAATGATATTCTCATATTTCGCAAAAGGAGGTCCACCGTGCAGCTGACTTTCGACGAGGACGTGGAACGGTTCCGCGCCGAGTTCATCGCGTTCCTCGACGAGCATCTGCCGCCCGAGGCCACCGCGGTCGAACGACCGCGCTCGAGCTCGCATGTGCCGCAGTGGGCCCGGGAATGGCAGTCGACGCAATTCGACCACGGCTGGCTGGTCCCGGGTTATCCCCCCGAATTCGGCGGCCGCAACGCCACGGTTCTGCAGCAGTACGTACACCGCGAGGAACTGGGCGCGCGCAAGATCTACGAGAGCTGCAATCCCCAGGGACAGGGCATCATCGCCGCCTCCCTCATCACCTTCGGCACACCCGAACAGCAGCGGAAATGGGCGGTGCCGATCCTGCGCGGGGAGATGCCGGCGGCGCTCGGGATGAGCGAGCCCGGCGCCGGCTCGGACCTGGCCGGCCTGCGCACCCGCGCCGTCGCCGACGGCGACCATTTCGTGGTCAACGGCCAGAAGGTGTGGACCTCGGGCGCACACGACTCCGATGTGATCCTGACCTTCGTCCGCACCGACCCGGACGCTCCCAAACACCGCGGCATCTCGGTCCTGCTGATCCCCACCGACACACCCGGCGTGCGCCGCCGCCCGTTCGCCTCGGCCTGCGCCCCGGACGATCTCGATTTCAACGAGGTGTTCTTCGAGGACGCCCGCGTGCCGAGGGAAAATCTCGTCGGTGAGCTGAACAAGGGCTGGACTGTGGCCAACGGCTCGCTGGGCCATGAACGCACCCTGCTGTGGATGAGTTTCGCCCAGCGACTGCGCATGCTGGTCAAGGATTTCACCCCGCGCACCGAACTGGACAAGGACCGGTTCGCGACCGCGGTGATGGATCTGCAGGCACTGGAATTGCTGGGCTCGGCGGCGCTGGCCCGGGAAGCCCGCGGTGAAACGGATGTCGCGGCGCTATCGGTGCTGAAACTGCTGGGGTCCGAAGGTGTGCAGCGCGGGCTCGAGGCCGCGCTCGACGCCGCCGGGGCCGACGGCCTGACGCATCCGACGGTCACTTCCCGGCACAATCTGCTCAATCTCGAGGATCACGCACCGAGCTGGTTCGAGCGGTATCTACGCAGCTTCTCCGGCACCATCGCCGGCGGAACCTCCGAGATCCAGCGCAATATCATCGCCCAGCGCGTCCTCGGCCTGCCGCGGAGCTGAGCTCGCGACGTCGCGAGTTTCGGCCCCCGAGTGCGTTATTGCCTGGCTACAGTCGTGTGCTGTCCGGCAGGATCCACTCGGTGATCCGTATTTCCGCTGTTTCCGCGCTCAACGCGTGGCTCGACGAGCGCAACGACTTCGAGGGTGGCCACTTGGCGCGGGTCGAGCGGTCAGCAACCGGTGCGGCCACCCTCGAGTTCGAAGAATACGTCGAGCGAGGGTTGCGACCGGGAGATATCTCGGTGGTCGAGGTCTACGAGCTGGCGGCCGCGGCTCCGATCGAGTTCGAAGTGCCGGCCGCGCAGGGTCCCATATACAACTTGGAAGGCGTCGAAACCGACGATCTCGGTGGGCACATAGTCGTTCGGATCGACGAAGGGCGGGTTCGACTGATCGCCGACGAGGTGACGGTTCGGCATATCGCGACGAAGCGCCGACGCACCGAGCCGTGGGTGTCCGACGAGTTCACTGTCACAGTCGACGCCCGCCACGATGATCGGTTCTGGTCCGCCCGCGCCGGCGAGGTGCTGGGAACACCGGTCGTGTGGAGGGTCTTGGGTGGTCGAGCACCACGCGAGCCGGGACTGGACACAGACGGGTGTTTCTTGCAGACCCCGTCTCGATTGGCGGAGACGGACTACGGCGTCTTCTGTGTACGGCACGCTGGACGCGTGACCATGCGCCGTTACGGCGCGGCCGACGCGGACCTGTGGCGGGCGGTGCGACTGGTCGCCGCCGATTTCGACAGGATCACATCGGGCAATTGCGTCTTCGATTCGGCCGATTGGATGTCCTACCTGACCACGAACCAGCTCCCACCCGATGAAAGGTTGCGCGACGTCCGGCCGACCTGAACAGTCGAAGGGACCGGGCCGGCCCCGCGTCACCCGAGGTCGGCCCGCCACCGCCAGCACAGCGCATTCAGCCGTGTCGTCGCACATCCGGCCGAGAGCACCGGCTCGTTGCCCGACTTGCCACGACTGCGACCCGCAGATCGCCGGGCTCGGGTTGTCACGGTTCTTCCAGTAGGTGTGTTGCCGAGCGGTGAATCTTGTCGAGCGCGGTGAGAAGGCATCGGCGTTCGGATTCGGTGAGATCCGCGGTTACCCGGCTCTCCAGCGATTTTCTGTTGTCCTCGATCGTTTCCTGTAGGCCCCGCCCTTTGTCGGTGAGCCACAACCGGACGAGCCGGTTGTCGTTCGGGTCGCGGCGTCGCGTGAGCAATCCGGTCTCTGTCATGCGATTGGCCATCTTGACGATCGTCGGCGTCGTGACATTCAGTGCAGCGGCGACCTCGCCCGGTGTCCGGCCGTCGTCGTTCCACAGCACGCCGAGCACCAGATCCTGACCCGGATACAGCCCGTGCGGGCGCACACTCCGCTCCACGAGCGCCCGCAGCAGCTTCGAGGTACGGCTGTGCAGGTCGAGGAATTCGGGCATCGTAACCTCCTGAGCTGCGGTGAAACCTGTCACGCCAGCACGGTTGCCATTAAGTCGTTAGCCGTCTATCGTTTGTCATTAGCCAGCTAATGACTTGGAGTGATGATGATACTTGTCACCGGCGCCACCGGAAACATCGGTCGCGAACTCGTGCGCGAACTCGCCGCCGAGGAGGCCGAGTTCCGGATTTTCGTCCGCGATCCGCGACGCGCCGCCGACCTGCCGGAACGAGCCCACCGCGTGGTCGGCGACCTGGACGACCCGAGCACCTACGCCGCGGCGCTCGACGGCGTCGACCGCCTGTTCCTGCTCGTGCCCGGTATCGGTCTCGACCACACCCGCGACATGGTCGCGGCGGCGCGGGCAGCCGGGGTCGGCCTGATCGTGCTGCTGTCGTCGTACAACGTCATGGGCGATCCGCTGCCCGCAATGGGGCGCTGGCACCACGAACGCGAGACGATCGTCCGAGACTCGGGCATCCCGAATACGATTCTGCGGCCCGGTGGATTGATGACCAACGCCCTGGAATGGGCACAGGTCATCCGCACCGGCGGCGTCGTCGACGACCCCACCGGCCCCGGCAGATACGCGCCGGTCGATCCGGCGGATATCGCCGCGGTCGCCGCCGTCGCACTCACCGAAGACGGTCACCAGGGCAAGGAGTACTGCCTCACCGGCGACGAGATGTTCACGATCGCCGAACAGATCGCGGTTGTCGCGGCCGCGATCGGCCGTGACATCGAAGTCCGCGAAGCCGCGACACCCGAGCAAGCCGTCGCGTCCCGTTACCCCAACGGCGCTCCCCCGGCTCTCGCTGACGCGATCCTCGAAGGATTCACGCTGATGCGCCGCGACACCACCGGATTCCGCACCGACACCGTCGAGTGCATTCTCCGCCGCCCGGCCCACACTTTCGCGGACTGGTGCACCCGCAACATCGATGCGTTCCGCCCCGATCACGCCGTTCGCAACACCTGATATCCGGATCGCCCCGCCATGCGGTCAGCGTGGGAGCATCTCCTCCCAGGTGCGGTGGCTGCCGGACACCAGATCGGTCTGGCGGTACAGCCGGCCGTCCGATCCCATGTACTCGCCCGTGCTGGGGTCGTACTGGGCGAACGCGACGGTCGGCGCCCCACCCGGCGCGGGTGACGTATCGGCGGCCGGTGCGTTGCCCGGGGGCGGGGAGAACCGGGAGTCCGGCGGAACACCCTGCTCTTCCAGCTCCGGATCGCGCGGATACGGCCCCACCACGGGTTGTTCCGGCGCCACCGGGACGAAATCCTGGTCACTGTCGCAAATGGCGGCCGTCGGAGCTCTTTTGGCGGGATTGCCGGCGCACGGGATATTGCGTGCGCCGCGCACCGCGACTGCATGATTTTGCGGCAGTTTGCAGTACAGATTGTCCGGGGTATCGATGGTGGTGACATCTTGCGGCGACCGCCACTCCGACGGCGGCAGGAAGCCGACCGTACAGGCCGGTGGATCGGAGACACCGCTGACCCGGAAGTCACCGATACCCAGTCCGGACGCGTTCTTGGTCGGCTGCACCGCCTGGACCAGCGACACCGCCGGCGGGAGCAACACCAGCAGCTGTTCCAGGCCCGCGTTGTAGGTGACGGCGAGCCGGCCCACCGAGGTCAGGTTGGACAGCAGCACCGGAAGCGTGAGCTTTACCGAGTCGAGTAGCTCCGATACCTCGTCGGCGAAACCCGGCCCGGAGTGCAGCAGTGTCCGGATCTGCGGATCGTTCGCCACCAACTGCCCGGTCACATCGGCGGTGGAGCGGGTCCAGATCCGGATCGCGTCCGCCGACTGGACCTGGGAATCCAGCAGCGGGGCCGCGTCCTGCACCAGCGTCCGGGTCTGCTCACCGACACCGTTCATCGTCTCGGTCAGCTGCTCGGCCGAGGTGAGCAGCGAATCGAGATCGTTGCTCGCGCCGTTGACGCCCGCGAACATCTCGTCGAGCAGCCGGCGCAGATCGTCTTTCGGAATCGTGCCGACGAGCGCGCTGAGCCGATCCAGCATCGGGCCCACGGGCTGCGGGATCTCGGTATCGCGGCGCTCGACGGTGGCGCCGTCGTACAGGTAGGGCGGAGAATCGGTGCGCGGCAGCAGATCCACGTACTGCTCACCCACCGCCGAGACGCTGCGTACCTCGGCCGTCAGATCGGCCGGGATACGGTGAGCGCCGTCGATCGCCAGCTTCGCCCGCACGCCGTCCCCGGCCAGCTCGACGCTGGTCACCTTCCCCACCTGGATCCCGCGGTAGGTCACGTTGCCGAACCGGTAGAGCCCACCGGCCTCGGGAAGTTCCACCGTCACCTCGATGGTGCCGATACCGGCCAGGGTCGGCAGCTTCATATAGAACACCGACATCACGACCAAGCCGATCACCGACAGGACACTGAAGATGATCAGCTGAGCGCGGACGAAGCGGGACAGCAGCATCAGTTGCCTCCGATTCCGGGCGGCAGGGGTATCTGAGGTAGCGGAATCTGCGGCAACGGGAACGGCAGACCGGGCGCCGGTGCGGGAGGCGGAGCCGGTACGGGGGCCGGCTCCGGGGCAGGAGCAGGAGCGGGGGCGGGGGCCGGGACCGGGGGCGCGGCGACACCGAATCCGAGCGGATTCTTGGTCTGCTCCGCATATCCCGGGTCGCCGACGGCCGCCTGGATGACCGCGGTGGGATCACCCCACGGAGTGCCCAGCAGCAGTTCGCGACGCAATCGCGGGATCGTCAGATCCACCGTCGCGAACAGGTTGATGAAATCACCGCGCACCCCGTTGTCGACCAGGTACTGCCCGTACGGGAACACGGTCGCGAACGCGATCGCCTTGTTGATGTCGGGCCCGACCTCGGCCAGCGCCCGCAGCGTCGGTTCCAGATTGCGCAGATTGGTGAGCAGATCGTCGTGCACGGTGTTCAGGACACCGGAGGTGGTGTCGCTGAAGGTGCGCAACCGGTCGAGGGCGGTGACCAGATTCGGCCGCTCCGCGAGCAGCACGTCCAGTGCCGGCGGGATCTTGTGCAGGGCGTCGGTGAGCACGTCCCGCTGCGCGGCGAACGTGCCGCCGAGCCGGTTGAGACCGTCGATCGTGGCGACGATATCGGAGCGCTGGGCGTCGAGTGTGCCGAGGAAGACGTCGAGGCGGTCCAGTAGCGCGCGGATATCGGTCTCCCGGCCCTCGAACGCCGCGCCGAGGCTGCCGACGATATCCCCGATCTGCCCCAGACCGCCGCCGTTGACCACCACCGACAGCGAGGCCAGGGTCTGCTCGGTCGAGGGGTAGGTCGCGGTGTCGTCCAGTTCGATCCGGGCACCGGACTGCAGCTGCCCGCGCGGCTGCTGACCGGGCGGCGGATCCAGGGCCAGGTGCATCGAACCGAGCAGGCTGGTCTGCCCGACCCGGGCCTGCGCGTTCGCGGGCACCACGTCGCCGGGCTGGATGGATACTTCCACCAGCGCGTGCCAGTTCTCGACGTGGATATCACCGATACTGCCGACCACCACATCGTCGATCAGGACCGGCGAATTCGGCGTCAGCGTCCCGACATCGGCCATTTCCACGTACAGCGTCGTCGCGTCGGGACCACGGCCGATGGCGCCCGGCAACGGTAGCGAGTTCACCCCGTCCCAGGCGCACCCGGAAGCGGTCACCACCACGCACGCACAGCCCATGACAGCCCTGCGCAACTTTCGTCGACGTCCCGGTGTCGCCATGGGGTCACCGCCCGCCGGGGAAGAGGATATCGGCGAGGGTGGGCGCCGGGGGCGGGGGCGGGGCGGCGGGGTTCACCGCTTGCGCCGCCGGAACCAGGTCGGGTTCGCTGTAGATGACATTGTCCGGCGACGCCGACGGGCCGAGACCCGGATTCACCGGCACCGGCAGATAGTTGAAGTTCATCAGTCCGAGCACCGGCCCCAGATAGTCGCGGCATTTGCGCGCCGCTTCCGCGGCGCCGATGTTCTCCACGCTGGCGATGCCGCCGCAGACGAACTCGATCGGATTGGAGAAGTTGTTCAGCACGAAAACCCCTGCCTCGGTACCGGTATCGGGGTTGTAGATGTTGTAGAAGTTGGCCAGGCTGGTCGGGAAGATGTGCAGCAGCTCCTCGAGTTCGCCGCGATTGTCCACGAGGTTCTGGGTGACGTCGGCGAGCCGTCCCACCTGTTCACTGGCCTTGTCCCGGTTCTCCGAGACGAACCGCTGGACCTCCCCGACCGCGATGGAGAGATTGTTCAGCGCCGCGTCGAGATCGGAGCGGCTGTCGGCCAGCACACTGGTGAGCGTCGCGAGCCGGTTCTGGAACTGCACGATCTGCACATTGCTGTCGCGCAGCGCGGTGACGAAGACCTGGAGATTCTTGATGGTGTCGGCGATATCGCCGCTGCCGGCGGACAGGATCCGGCCCACTCCGGACAGCTGTGCCAGCACCTGCCGCAGTTTGTCGCCGTTGCCGGCGAGAGCGTCGGCGGCGCTGTCGATGAACCGGCCGGCGGGACCGGAGCTCTGGTCGCCGTCGGGTCCCAGTTCGGTGGCCAGCCGAGTGAGCTGTGTTTTGATCTCGTCCCATTCCACCGGTACCGCGGTGCGTTCCAGCGGGATCACCGCATCGTCCGGCAAGGTCTCGCCCTGCCCTCGGTAAGCGGGGGTGAGCTGCACATATCGGGAGTCGACGAGACTCTGCGCGACGATGACCGCACCTGCCTCGGCCGGAACCCGCACACCCCGGTCCAGGTGCAGTTCCATCTCCACCGTGGCGCCCCCGGGCCGGATATCGGCAATCGTGCCGACTTTCACCCCGGAGATCCGCACATCGTCACCCGGGTAGATGGCGGTGGCTGTGCTGAAGATCGCGCGGACCGTGAGGGGCGCGAGCAGTGTCCGATTCACCACGACGAACGCGGCGAGAACCACCGCGACCGCCAGCGCGCCCGCGGCCACCCGCCCGATCAGTTTCCGGTTCATCGTGGCGCTCCCGGTTGCGGTGCGGGTGGTTGCGGGATCGACCCGCCGAACGCGGCGTCCACGAACGGCCGGATCCATTGCGCCGGGATCAGGTTGGCGACGTAGGCGTTGTAGAACGGGCCGCCCGAGACGGCCTCGCCCTGGGTGAGCGATGCTTTGGCCAGGCCCGGAATGGCCTTGGCTATATTGTCCCGATTGCGTTGCAGGAGTTCGGCCACCGAGTTCAGCCGGTCCAGGGCCGGCCCCAGCTCGGCTTCGTTGTCGGCGACCAACTGGGTGAGCTGGTCGGCGACGGCCGCGGTGTTGGCCAATAGGGTCGCGATCGCCTGCCGACGCTCGTCGAGCACTCCGATCAGCGTATTGGCGTTGAGCAGCATGGTGTTCACCTGCCCGCTGCGGTCGGCGAGGATCCCGGTGACCTCCCGCGAGGCTTTGAGCAGGTCGCTGAGCGCGGTATTGCGGCTGTTGACGGATTTCGACAGTTCCGACAGCCCGTCGAACGCCGGACCCAGCTGCGGGGCGATCGTATCGAGGGTGGAGGAGAGCAGGTCCAGCGAACTGTTCAGCGAATCGGTGTCCATCGCGCCGGCATTGGTGGTGAGATCGCCGAGCGCGTCGGTCAGCGAGTACGGCGAGGAGGTGCGTTCGACGGGGATGGTGGCCAGCGGGCGCAGATTCTCCTCGCCCCGCGAGACCAGCGTCATTATCCGTTTACCCAGCAGCGAACCGGTTTTGATCTGCACGGTGCTGTCGGCGCCGACCGGGACCGAGCTCCGCACAGTGAACACCACCAGCGCGTCACCGTGCTCGAGTGCGACATCGGTGATCGTGCCGACCTGAACGCCCGACACGATCACCTCGTCCCCGGCTTCCAGTCCGCCCGCCTCTTCGAAAACGGCCTGATAGCGCACGGTCGTGCCCCAGGCGATCACCTGCTGCGACTGCAGCCCCAAAGAGATGACACAGACGATGAGCACGATCCCGACCAGGCCGTGCCGCAGCAGATGTCTTCCGCGGTATCGAAACATCTCAGGGAGCGCACCTTCCGTCGGTCTGTACGGCTGCGGGGATCTCGACGACCTGCCCGGACAGGTCATTGACCCGGATGGTCAGATCGCACAGGTAGTACTGGATGAAGTTGCCGTAGGCCCCGGTGCGCACCAGCTTCCGGAAGTTCTCCGGAGCTTTCTGCAGGGCCGTGTCGAGGGTCTGGCTGTCGTCGTCGATATTGGCGGCCAGCTGATTGACCTGATCGATCGCGCCGGCCAGCGGCGGGCGGCCCTGGGTGAGCAGATCCGCGACCGTGGCCGTACCCGATTCCAGCGAATCGATCGCGGCCGCGATCGGGTCGCGGTCGTTGCTCAGCTGGGTGATCAGCTGTTCGAGCCGGTCCACCAGGCCGGAGAACTCACCGCCCTCGGACGCCAGCGTCGTCATCACCGTGTTCAGGTTGTCGATCAGCTGTTCGATGATCTCGTTGTTGTCGGCCAAGGCGGCGGAGAACGAGGCGGTCCGGCCCAGGATGGAATTCACCGTGCCCTCCTTGCCCTGCACGATCTCCAGCAGCGACCAGGTCAGCGCGTTCACATCCCGGGCGTTGAGGCCCTGGATCACCGGTTTCAGACCGCCCAGCAGCAGATCCAGATCCAGTGCGCCGGCCGTGTTCTCCTGCGGGAGCTGCCCGCCGGCGGGCAGTTCGTTACCCGGGCGATCGGTGAGCGCGAGATAGCGGTCGCCGACGAGATTCAGATACCGCACCGCTACCTGGGTCCCGGTGGTCAACGGCAGGGAGCGGTCGGCGTCGAAATCCACCCGTACCCGCTTGTCCTGCTCCAGCGTGACACCGCGCACCGAGCCCACCACCACCCCGGAGACCCGCACCGTGTCGCCGGTGCGCAGACCGGACGAATCGGCGAAAACTGCCGAGTACTCAGTGGTGGAGCCGCTGCGGTACTCCCCGAACACGAGGATCAGGCCGGCCGAGAGCACCACCATCACCACGGCGAAAATCCCGAACTTCAGCAGCGGGGTGTTCCGGTTGCTCATCAGGGTGCTCCCTTCCCGGCCGCGGTCGGTCCGAACAGCGCTCGGGCCAGTGAGTCGGTATTCAAGGTGAGCTCGGGACGGAACGGACCGGCCTGCGGGTTGGCGCCCACATCGGTGACCACGAACGGCGGAAAGTCCTCGTAACCCACCGGCAGCATCGAGCACTGAGGTCCGCCCGAGGCCGCCACTTTCGGCAGATGGTCCGGATACTTATAGGGCTCCACACCCCAGAGGAAATTCGCCGACAACCCGATCCCCGGCACGTGCACGGGTGTCACCGACGCGAGATAGCCGAGTCCGTCCAGCGCGCAGGTGAGCGCCGGGTGGTACCGGTTGGTGAGGTCGGTGGTGGGCACCAGCGCGTCGAGGCTGCTCACCAGACCCGGCCCGTTGTCGCCGACTACCCGGTTACCGGTATCGGCGAGCCCGATCAAGCTCATGAGCAGCACATCGAGTTGCTGCTGCTCCGCCACCAGGGTCCGGCCCAGCTGGGTGGTGTTGCGCACGGTGTCCAGCAGAGCGGGCGCGGCGTCGGCGTAGGTCCCCGCGACCTGCGGCGCCATCGCGAGATCGGCGCGCAGCGCCGGTAATCCCGGTTCCAGCTCAGCCAGGAACGACTCCAGATCGACCATCATCTGGCCGACGCGGTCCCCGCGCCCGCGCATCGCGTTGGCCAGCGCGCCCAGGGTTTCGTTGAGCTTCTCGGGCTGGATCTCGCCCAGTACCTGGGTGAGTTGTTCGAACACCGTGTTGATCTCGACCGTCACACTCTGGACGTCGAACACCTGTCCCGGTTCGAGATGACCCGCCGACGGCCGCTCGGGCGGCACCAATTGGATGTATTTGGCGCCGAATACGGTGGTGGACGCGATATCGACGGTCACGTCGGCGGGAATACGCGCGAGGTTGCCGCGATCGATCGCCAACCGGATCTCGGCAGTACCGTCCGCGCGTTCGGCGATGGAGGACACCGCGCCGACGGTCACGCCGCGCAGTTTCACCTCCGCGTCCGGATACATCACCAGGCCGGCCCGCGGTGAATGCACCGTGACCCCGGCCGTATCGGCGAACCCGCCCCGGAAAAGGGTCACGGCCAGTAGCACGATCGCCGTCCCGGCGGCGATCGCGGCCAGGCCCGCCGCCGGTCGCGCGGCGCCGGCCAGGAACCGCAACCGGTCACGCCGACGCCGGGTTCCGGACCGAGCCCGCGGGCCGGTCGGCGGACCGCCCGCCCGCGCCTGAGTTTCGTTTGCCACCAGCGCCATCCCTACCCCGACAGCTCGAAGTTTCCGTTGGATCCGTAGACGGCGAGCGAGACCAGCAGCGTCACCGTGACCACCCCGATCAGTGATGTCCGCACCGCGTTGCCCACGGCCGTTCCCACCCCGGACGGTCCGCCGGCGGCGAAGAACCCGAAGTAGGTGTGGATGAGCAGAATGGTGATCGCCATGAGGATCGCCTGCAGGAACGACCACAGCAGATCGATCGGATTCAGGAACGTGGCGAAATAGTGGTCGTACAGCCCCGAGGACTGTCCCAGGATCACCACGGTGGTGAACCGGCTGGCGAGGAAGGAGGCGACCACCGCGATGGCGTACAGGGGCGTGATCGCGACCATTCCGGCCACGATCCGGGTGCCGACCAGATAGGCGATCGGCTCTATCGCAATGGATTCCAGCGCATCGATCTCCTCGTTGATGCGCATGGCGCCGAGCTGGGCCGTCACACCGGCCCCGAACGTCGCCGCCAGCCCGATACCCGCCATCACCGGCGCGGAGATCCGGACGTTGATGAACGCGGACAGGAACCCGGTGAGCGCCTCGATCCCGATGTCGCCGAGTGAGCTGTAGCCCTGAACCGCCAGGGTGCCGCCGGCGGCCAGCGTCAGGAAGCTGACGATCACCACGGTGCCGCCGAAGGCCGCCAATGTGCCCGCGCCCATGCTGATCTCCGCGATCAGCCGGATCGTCTCCCTCTTGTAGCGCCAGGCCGCCATCGGCGCGAAGGCCAGTGCCTTGACGTAGAAGATGGCGTGGTCGCCGACCCGGCCCAGCACATCCACCGGTTTTCGCAGTCTGCGGATCAAAATCGGATAGCGGGCCGTCAGTACCTCGGAGGCCGTCATCGGATACCTCCTCTCACCCGGTCGTCAATTGGATGCCGATGGCCGTGACCATCACATTGATCGCGAACAGCGACATGAACGCGTAGACCACTGTCTCGTTGACGGCGTTGCCGACAGCTTTGGCGCCGCCCGTGACGATCAGCCCGCGGTAGCAGGCGACCATCCCGGCGACGAACCCGAAGAGCAGGGCTTTCACCGAGGAGATGATGACCTCGTTGATCCCGGTGAGCAGGGTGATCCCGGCGACGAACGCGCCCGGATTCACGTCCTGCACGTACACCGAGAAGACGTAGCCGCCGACCACGCCGATGATGCAGACCAGGCTGTTGAGCAGCACCGCCACCAGCCCGGAGGCCAGCATCCGCGGTGTGACCAGCCGCTGTACCGGGTCGATCCCGAGTACCTCCATGGCCGCGATCTCCTCCCGGATGGTCCGGGAGCCCAGGTCCGCGCACATCGCGGTGGCGCCGGATCCGGCCACGATCAGCACCGTCACCATGGGGCCCACCTGGGTCACCGCACCGAATGCCGCACCGGCGCCGGAGAGATCGGCGGCGCCCAGCTCGCGCAGCAGGATATTGAGCGTGAAGCTCACCAGCACGGTGAACGGGATCGCCACCAGCAGGGTGGGCACCAGCGAGACCCGCACGATGAACCACGCCTGTTCGAGGAACTCCCGGGTCTGGAAGGGCCGGCGGAAGGCGAATCGCACCGCGTCGGCGGTCATGGCGAACAACCCGCCCACTGTCTGGAGAGGTCCTTCGAACCGGTCCTTGACCTGTATCCAGTACGGGGTGCGGGTGGTCATCCGAACCTCACGGCATCGAAAAATGGTGCCGCCGTGCCGATCAAGCGGTCCCTCGGCAGACCGGGGTCCCGCCCGGGCAACGCGGAATTCGGCATCGATGTGCTCCTGTCGAACGATCGACGGCTCGGTGGGCTGTGCCGGGCGGCGCGACTCCACCGAGACGGGGCGGCCGCTGGCGGGCCGCGGCGCGACGAGCGGTATCCGGGGGCGGCTACGGATCACGATCCGATGGCTGATGCCGTCTCAGCCGGTCTGCTTTCGTCTGACTCGGTACTGGAAATGTCATTCTCGATTTCCAATAGGATGACATCCGTATTGAGAGAATTCAATACTTGGCGACAAGTTTCCGGGAACGCCCAGGCAGATCGGGCAAACCACACCGGGACAGCAACGAAAAGCCCTCGAACAGGCATGATTCCCCCACGCATCGATCAGATAAACCCCCGCGACAACCCCGAGCCATCGCCGGAATTGTGAAATTCAACGTTTCAAATCGGGGCCGACTCTTCGGCCCCGACAGTGAATTCGCATTAATGCGTACGAGTCGCACCGAGAACTTCCCACCCCGGCATCGCCCTCACATCGGCGAAACTCGAAAAAAACAGCGGCGAATTCGCCACTCCGACCGCTCGCTCCGCCACGTCCGCCCGCGACGGTGACACTGTCCGGGCCAGCGCGTCACCGCGCCGACCCGGCTCGGCCACCGATATCGACCTACCTACTCACACGGCGTCGACCGGCGCGAGCGCGAGAAGGCTATCGGCGAAGATCAGACCGCGGGAACCAGATCCGCACAGAAGGGCGCGTATTCCATCGCGCCGCTGCGGAATATCTCGCTCGGCGTCACCGCGGTGGGCGACAGCCCGGCGGCGACCATCGCCTGCGCCTTGAACGCCCGCGCGGCACAACTCAGCCGGTGCAGCACCGGATCGACACCGTGATCCTGGCCGGCCGGCCAGCCGTCGCCCCAGACGACGACCTCGATTCCCCGATCCTCGAGGGCCCGCAGTACACCCTTGCGGGCCCGGCCGTCCCTACTACAGACATCGGCGTTCACCGCCAGCGCCTGCGGCAGCCGTCCGGGAACCTCGGTGGCCAGCACGGCGTCGAGTTCGCGCACCTCGGCGCCCAGTATCTTCAGCGGCCGGATATCGGAGGGCTGAGCGAGCAGTACCGTCACCTCCCACCCGGCGACGGATCGATCGAACAACCATCCGCCGGCGAACTGGACCGCGTCTGCCACGGTCGCCGCCACCACATCGAGCCGGTACCTCATCACATCTCCTTCGCCGCCAAGTCGCGGGCCAGCGACTCGGTGTAACCGTTGAATACGTCGGCCAGCGGGATCGAACGATCGAGCAGCCATGAGATCTCCATTCCGTTCAAGAAGGCGACGATTTCCACCGCACGCATCCGTGGATCGATATCGCGCCGGTACCGGCCGCTGTCCTGGCCTCTGCGAATCGCTTGGACGACGAGCTCGACAGCGGTATGCCACCGATCGAGCATCCGATCGTGCAGCGGCGCCTCGGGCGTCAGGTTTTCGACGAGCAGCACCACGAAGGTGCCGACCAGTTCCGGATGATCTTCCATCCGGGTGACCACCTTGCGGATCTCGACCAGGAGGTCGCCGCCGATATCGGCATCCTCGAGGTCCTGGGCGTCGCGTGCGTCGAGAACGGCGTGCAGCAACTGCTCTTTCGAGGAGAAGTGATGCAGCAACCCCGCGGAGGTCACCCCGGCCTCGCCGGCGATCTGCGCGAGAGTGGTGCTGCGCCAGCCGTTGCGGGTGAGGAGGCGCTGGGCTACGGCGAGAATCCGTTGCCGCCGATCCTCCCCCTTGGCAAGGAGTGAGGCATAGGGACGAGGAGCTGTCATGGTCCGAACCCCGATCTAACAAACCTAGTGAACACACAGTAGGTTGGTTTCGATCCTGTGACAAGGGTTACAGGGAAGTTGCCCGGCAATGGGTCTTCACGCGCAGATCGCGGATAGCGACGAACCCGAATCCACCCGTCCGGAACACTTCCGGCACCCGATGTGGAGCCCTGATGAAAATAGCATTCTCCCTGCCCCAGCCGCAGAATAACGGCGAAATCCGCAGGAGTCCGTAGAACGCCACTCTCGAATTGTGATAATGTCGTTTTCAGCTTGGCGGGTCACCACCCGAAACCCGGCCGCACGCACCGCCGATGCACAGGCTCGGAAAAAAATAGCCGGTCGGCATCACTCCGTGACGGCCGCAGCAGCCCGGGATCACGACCGCCGACGGCACATCGCGAATCAAACGATCTGGAGGGTCCCGATGCCGACTTCGCCCAGCAGTGCTCCGCTGTACCCCCCGCAGGGGTTCGGCCCGCCGAAGGACCGCCAGGGGCACGCCGAGGGCGCCCTCGGACTCCCCGCCGGCACCGAGGTCTTCTCGGCCGACAACCACATCTCGCTGGCCGACGACATCTTCTACGAACGTTTTCCCGAGGAACTCCGCGACAAAGCCCCCCGGGTGTGGTACGAGGAGGGCGCCTATCAGATCGGCCGCAAGGGAAAGTCGTTCCTGCCCGGCGATTTCAGCCGGGTGCTGATGCAGTACGACCCCCTCGAAGGTTCCGGTAGTACCAACCTCGAGGCGCGGGTCGCGGATCTGCGCGCCGACGGCATCGAGAAGGAGCTGGCGTTTCCCAATTCACTGCTGGCCCTGCTGTTCTACCCGGACAAGGCGGTCCGGGAACGCTGCTTCCGGATCTACAACGAATACATCGCCGCACTGCAGGAGCGGTCCGGCGGCACGCTGTACGGCGTCGGATTGATCAACTGGTGGGATCCCGAAGGCGCACGCCGGACCCTGTCCGAGCTGAAATCGCTGGGTCTCAAGACCTTTCTGCTGCCACTGTCGGCCGGTAAGGACGATGACGGCACCGTCATCGACTACGGCAGCACGTCGATGATCGGCGTCTGGGACGCCATCGAAGAATCGGGCGTGCCGGTCTCGCACCACATCGGCGAATCACCGCTTTCCGCACCGTGTGAAGTCAACAGCGTCGTGGTCGGGATGATGCACAATGTGGCGCCCTTCCGGGAGCTCTTCTCCAAGTACGTCTTCAGCGGGATCATCGACCGGCATCCGGGCCTGCAGATCGGCTGGTTCGAGGGCGGGATCAACTGGGTCGCCTCGGCGCTCCAGGACGCCGAACACATGAACGCGTCGTACCGGCACATGTACAACCGACCGCTGGAACACGAGGTGCGCCACTACTGGGCGAACCATATGCGAGCCTCGTTCATGGTCGACCCGCTGGGCCTGGCCATCATCGACCAGATCGGCGTGGACCGGGTGATGTGGTCGTCGGACTACCCGCACAACGAGAGCACCTTCGGCTACTCGGAGAAATCACTGGCCTCGGTCGTCGAGGCCGTCGGCCCCGCGGACGCCGCCCGCATCGTGAGCGGAAACATCAAGGAATTCCTGGGTGTATAGGCCGGGCAACGGCGAGAAGGACCAATTTCGATGACCGCTTTCCCCGCCGCGATCAGCGCGGCGACAGAGATACCCGACCTCCCGGACCGCGCCCGCATGCGCCGGGAGACCGGGGCACGCCTGCGTTCGGCCATGGCCGAACGAGGCGTGGACGCGGCGATCCTGCTGCTGAACAACAATGTCGTCTACGCGACCGGCGCGAACTGGCCGCTGGGCGATGCCGGGCTCGCCCATGTCGAGCGGCCGGTCGCGGTGGTGACGGTCGATGACGAATGGCCGCACCTGTTCCTGCCCTTCCGGGCCGGAGCCGCAGCCGAATCCGAGCTGCCCGCGGACCATCTGCATCCGCCGGTCTACCTCGAATTCGACGAAGGGGTAGCCGATTTCCGGCGCACACTGGCGGATCTGGTGCCCGCCGGCGCGACGTTCGCCGTCGACGAGTACACCGGCGCCATGCTGCGGGCCCGCAACCGGTTGTTCCCTGGCGACAAGCCGGTCGACGCCGCTACGGTCATCGGCCCCGCGAAACTGATCAAAACCCCCGACGAACTGTCCTGTATCCGCAAAGCCTGCCGGATCACCGAGGAAGCCATCGTCGATGTGCACACCGCGTTGGCCCCCGGACAGCGGCAGATCGACCTGTCCGCGGGCTTCGTACGGCGCGCGTTCGAACTCGGCGCCACCGCCACCATGCTCGACGCCATCTGGCAGGTCATGCCGGCGACCAAGGCCGACGGCGTCTGGACCAAGCACGGCGATCTCGCGCTACCGCTGCTCACCACCGAGCGAGAACTCGAAGCCGGTGATGTGCTGTGGACCGATGTCAGCATCACCTACAACGGCTACTGCTCGGATTTCGGTCGCACCTGGATAGTCGGGCAGGACCCGACACCCCGCCAGCAGGCGCAATACCGGCAGTGGCGGCACATCCTGGACGCGGTCCTCGCCCAGATCCGCCCCGGCGCCACCGCGGCGCAGCTCGGCGCCGCGGCCACCGAAGCGGCGGGCGGGCGCCGACCCTGGCTCCCGCATTTCTACATATCGCACGGCATCGGCGTGAGCGCCGCCGAGATGCCGATGATCGGCACCGACCTGGGCGCCGATTTCGACGAGAATTTCGTGCTCCGCCCCGGCATGGTGCTGGTCCTCGAACCCGTGGTGTGGGAGGACGGTACCGGCGGCTATCGCAGTGAGGAGATCGTGGTGGTAACCGACGGAGGCTGGATGCCTCTCACCGACTACACCTATGCCCCCTATGGCGACTGAGATCCTGCCGGACGATCGCGCGCTGCGGGTGGGCCGCCGCGAGCGCGTGCTGGCCCAGATGCACGCCCACGACCTCGATATCCTGATCGCCGGACGGCAGGCCAATGCCCGCTATCTGTCCGGTGCCCCACAGCTGTGGGTGGCCGGGACCCGGCCGTTCGGGCCGGTGGCCCTGATCGTGCGGAAGACCGGAGCGGTCCATCTGCACAGCACCTGGGACGAGGGTATCCCCGAGGACATCCCGCACGAGAACCTGTACGAGACCATGTGGGATCCCCGCAATCTCGTCGCGGTGCTGCGCGATATCGAGGGCGCGGCCGACGCCCGCCGGGTGGGGACCGACGCCCTGTCCCCCGCCTTCGCCGAGTTGCTGCCGATCGCGTTCCCCGGCGCCGAGATCGTCGACGGCGAACTCGCCTTCCGGACCGCGCGCCGGATCAAGACCGCGGCGGAGATCGAGACGATGCGTGCCGGACTGCGGGTCGCCGAACAGGGTCTCGCCGCCGGTCTGGCCGCGCTCGCGCCCGGAGTCACCGAACAGGCGCTGGCCGGGGTGCTGCTCGAGGCCTGCGCGGCGGGCGGTGTGAGCACCCCCGCCACCCAGGACGCGGCCTGGGTGACCGCCCGGGATCATCCGTGGCGGCGGGCCACCGAGGACCGGCGGGTTCAGGAGGGAGATCTGGTCGCCCTGTCCTCCGGCGTCCTCGGTGACGGTTACATCGGCGAGGTCGGGCGCACCTGGCCGGTCGGCCAGGCGTCTCCCGCGACCGAGAGACTCTATGGACGCTGGAACCGATTGTGGGACAACTTGATCCAGTCCTGCCGAGCCGGTGCGCCCGCGGCCGGACTGCTCGACGCCTATCTCACCGCGGGCGAGCCGCTGCCCGTGCTGCCGGTGGCTCGCGGGCTCGGCATGGGCTTCGATCCACCCGTCGTCACGCCGACGCTGCGCCGCACCGCCGAGTCCGAACTCCTGGAGCCCGGCATGGTGCTCGCGGTGACCGGTTATGTCTGGGCCGAAGGGGTCGGCGCCGTCTTCGGGCGGGACGCGGTGCTGATCGGCGAGAACGGTCCGCAGATCCTGACCTCGAGCCCACACCGGGAGCCGCGATGACCGCCCGGACCCCCGCCGGCGACGCCGAAGGCGCCGAGCGGGCGCCGGGTCGCGAACAACCGAGCGCCGAGGAGATCATCCGGTACACGAAGGACCCGGCGACCCGGATCGCGACCGTCACCTTCGACCGCCCCGATCAGCTCAACGCCCCCACTATGGCCGCCCGGCTGCGCTACGGCGATCTGATCCACCGGGCCAGTATCGACGACGACGTCAAAGTATTGGTGATCCGCGGCGCCGGTGACGATTTCGGCTCTGGGGCCGATCTCGGTGAGTTCATGGCCGTCCAGAACGACCCCGATCAGGGACCCCGGCTCAGCGAGTACAAGATCGGACCCGACGAGGTCCGGTATCCGCCCAAGGAATCGTTCCGGCACGGCGCCAGCATCAGCCAGTGGTACGCCAACGCCCAAGCGGGCTGCCGGAGCCTGCAGGAGTTCAAGAAGATCAGCATCGTCGAGGTCAAGGGCTACTGCTACGGCTGGCACTTCTACCAGGCCGCGGACGCCGATCTGGTGATCTCCTCCGACGATGCGCTGTTCGGGCACCCCTCGTTCCGCTATTACGGCTGGGGCCCGCGCATGTGGACCTGGGCCCAGACGATGGGGTTGCGCAAATTCCAGGAGATGGTGTTCACCGGCCGGGCGTTCACGGCGGCGGAGATGGCCGACTGCAACTTCCTCAACAGCGTCGTCACCCGCGACGAACTGGAGGCCGAGACCGATAAGTACGCCCTGGCGTGCGCCCGTAACCGGCCGACGGACACCGTGTTCATGCAGAAGGTCTTCTTCGAGATCATGAAACAGCAGCAGGGCGAGTACATGGGCAGCCTGCTCAGCGGCTTCTTCGAATCGATGGGCGGCCATATCCACGCCGACGACAACGATCTGATGCTGGACAACGCCTTCGACGACGGCCTGAACAACTCGGTCAAGGACAACGACAACCGGTTCCCACCGGATTTCCGATTGAGCAAATCGGGCCGCAAGAAGAAGGAATAGCGGGCACCACCGCGTTCCGCAGGGGGTTCGACCACACCGGCCCGGGCGTGCCGGTGTGCTGCACCCGCACCACAGTGCGGGTGCAGCGTGGTCTCCAGGGGCCGCCCACCGCCCGGAGTCGCCGCATCCGGGGTGTTCCGCAGAGGAGTCGAGACAGTGATGACAGCGAATCGGGCCGCGGGCCGGCATGGTTTCCCGGCGGGGCCGCCCCTGGCGGATTACGTCGTGGTCGATCTGTCGAGTGGGATCGCCGGCGCCTACTGCACCAAACTCCTCGCCGACGCCGGGGCCCGGGTGATCGCCGCCGAACCGCCGGGCGGCAATCCGCTGCGGCGCTGGTCGGCATCGGGTGCGGTCATCGAATCCGGTTCGGACGGCGCACTGTTCGCCTTCCTCGGCGGAACCAAGCACAGCATCGTGACCGATCCGGCGCTGACCGCGGACCGGGAGTTGCTCGACCGCCTGCTCGCCGAGGCCGACGCGGTGGTGTGGTCGCCCGGACCCGGCCCCGCCGACCTCCCGGAGTACAGTCCCGCCGTACTGCGCGACCGCCATCCGCATCTCGTCGTCACCGCGATCACGCCGTTCGGCCTCGACGGCCCCTGGGCTGGACGACCGGCCACCGAGTTCACCCTGCAGGCCTGGTCGGGCGGGATAGTCGGCCTGGGCCGGGGCGCTCCCGACCGTGCACCCCTGCACATCGGCGGTGACGTCGGCGAGTGGTTCGCCGGGGCTCACGCGGCGGCGAGCACGCTCACCGCCCGGCACCGGACGCTGACGACAGGGACCGGTGAACTCGTCGATCTGTCGGTTCTGGAAACTCAGATCCTGGGCCTGTCCTACTACCCGGTGTCCTTCTACGACACCGTGAACCGTCCGTTCCGCACCCAACGGCGGCTGAGCCGCCCCGGTGTCGCGACGGCCGCCGACGGACTGATCGCGGTCGGGTGCGGCACCGCCCAGCAATGGTTCGATCTGTGCGTCATGGTCGGGCATCCGGAATGGATCGACGAAGACCCCACTCCGGCCATCACCGAACGCGCGAACGAGAAGGCCGGCGAGATCGCCGCGTGGTTCGCCGCGCACAAGGTGGCCGAGATCCGCGATCTGGCCACGGCTTTCCGCATCCCGAACAGTCCCGTGGCCGACGGTGCGAATGTCACCGAACTGGATCAGCACCGTGCCCGCGACTTCTTCACTGTGAATCCGCGCGACGGTTTCGTCCAGCCCGGGCCACCGTTCCGGACCGTCCCCGCCGTACTACGCGATCCCGAACCAGCGCCCCGGCTCGGCGAGCACACCGACCACTACCGCGGCCGACGGCACTCCGCCGCACCGGATCGCCGCGATCGGCAGGCTCCCACCGGGTCCGCGCAACCGCTCCCGTTCCAGGGGCTGCGGGTGCTCGATATGACGACCTTCTGGGCGGGCCCCTCCTGCACCCATTTCCTGGCCCTGCAGGGCGCGGACGTGATCCATGTCGAATCGGCGCAGCGCCCCGACGGCACCCGGCTGATCGCGGGGGTACCGCTCGACGAGGACCGGTGGTGGGAGAAATCCGGGATCTTCTCCGGTCTCAATACGAACAAACGCGGTATCACCGTCGATTTCCGTGGCGCGCCGGGGCGCGAGATCCTGCGGCGGCTGGTCGCCTCCTGCGATGTCGTCGTGGAGAACTACACCCCGCGCGTCGTCGAACAACTGGGCCTGGATTACGACACTGTCCGCACCCTGCGCCCGGACGCGATCATGGTCAGGATGCCGGGGTTCGGTCTCGACGGCCCGTGGCGCGACAATCCGGCCTTCGCCTATGTGATCGAGGACGCCTCCGGTCTCACCACACGCACCGGGTATCCGGACCAGAACCCGGTCGAGCCCTACAGCCTCGGCGACCCGAACGCCGGGGTGCACGCACTGGTCGCCCTGCTGCTCGCCCTCGAACACCGTCGCCGCACCGGGGAGGGCATGCTGGTGGAGGCGGCCATGGTCGATGCCGCACTGAACATCACGGCCGAGCAGGTCATCGAATACTCGGCCTATGGCGCGCTGCTCGAACGCACCGGCAATCGGGGGCCGCACGCCGCGCCGCAGAACCTGTACCGCGCCGCCGGGCTCGACGAATTCGGCCGGCCCGACACCTGGATCGCGCTCGCCGTCACCACCGACGACCAGTGGGCGGCCCTCGTCGAGGTCCTGGGGGCTCCCGAGTGGGCGGCGGGGTCCCGGCTGCGCACCGTCGCGGGCCGACGGGCCGCGCACGACGAGATCGACGAACACCTTACGGCCTGGTTCGCCCAGCGCGCGGCCGGGGAGATCGTGGATCGGCTCTGGGGCGCCGGGATCCCGGTCGCCGAGGTTCTGCAACCGCATCGTCAGGCCGAGATCCCCCAGCTCGGCCATCGCGGATTCTTCGAACCGGTCGAACACCCGGTCAACCCGGCCGCCCGCCACAGTACGGTGGCGGCCCGTTTCTCCGCCGGCCCCGGCAAATACCACCGTGTCCACGCACCGCTACTCGGGCAGGACAACCACGCGGTGCTGACCGAACTCGGATACAGCGCAGCCGATATCACGGCGCTGGAGGACGGCGGGGTGGTGGGCGGGACACCGAAGTTCTGATCCGTTCGATCGCCCGTATCGACCGGGCCACGCGGTCCTGGCCGAGTACGAGGCCCGGCGCGCGGCGATCCGAGCCGCTCGATCCCGGGCGCGATCACATACCGGCGAGCCTGCGCACGATCGACAGCGGCAACACCTTCATGGCGTAGGCCAGCGGGACCCACGGCCACGCCGGGGTGTACGCCTTGAACCGGCGCTTCTCGATCGCCGACACCATCGAACGAACCCCGGTCTCCGTATCGACCAGGAAGGTGGGCGGATGGGCGGCCTTATCGTTCATCTCCGAGGCGATATAGCCCGGGAAGATGATCGAGACGTCCACCCCGGGAACCCGCTCGGCCGCGATGCCCTCGGCCATCGCGGCCACCCCGGCTTTACTCGCGGCGTAGCTCGTCATGGTCTTGGGCATGCCGCGAACGGCCGAGATGGAGGAGATCACCACCAGATGGCCGCCGCCCTGGGCACGGAAGATCTTCATGGCGGCTTCCATCTGAGCCATGGCGCCCACGAAGTTGGTGACGGCGGTCTGCCGGTTCGGACGGTCACCGCCCTTGCCGAACGGAACGCCCTTGCCCAGTCCGGCATTGACGATCACCCGGTCGAGACGACCCAGATCGGCGGCCAACTCATCGAAAACTCTTGGTACGGCGTCGAAATCGGTGACATCCAGCTCCGCGATCCGCACTCTGACCCGAGGATGGGCCACCGCGATCTCCTGCGCGAGTTCGTCGAGGCGCTGCGTCCGGCGAGCGCAGAGGGCCAGGTCGTAGCCGAGGGCGGCGAACTGGCGGGCCATTTCCGCGCCCAGGCCGGAACTCGCGCCGGTGATGAGGATCGAACCAGTGCCCACTGTGCTGAATCTCCTGCGGTCGGGCCGACGCCGGTGGCGGTGCGGCGGGTGTCCCGAGCCTATCGGCCGGACGGGCGCCCGTCCGGGGTCCGCCACAACACGCGGCGCACCGGACCCGATCGGCGTCGCGCTTCGGCCGGCGCGCCGATGACTCACCGCGGCGCACACCGTCTACACAATGGACCGCGACCCGAAGGAGCCGAGATGACCGCCACGGAAACCCGCACGCTGCCGGTACCGGGTGCGACACTGACCTACGATGTCCACGGCGACCTGCACGGAAGCGAGACCGGGCCGCTGCTGGTGATCGGCTCGCCGATGGACGCGAGCGGATTCGGCACCCTGGCGGATCATTTCACCGACCGTCCGGTGGTGACCTACGATCCGCGCGGTGTCGGACGCAGTGTCCGCGACGACGGCACCACCTCGGGCACCCCCGAGGAGCACGCTGGAGATCTCCGGCGCGTCATCGAAGCGCTGGGCGCGGGACCGGTCGATCTGTTCGGCAGTAGCGGCGGCGCGGTCAACGCCCTGGCGTTGATCGCACGACACGGTGAACTCGTGCGGACACTCATCGCGCACGAACCGCCCTCCGCCCAGTTCCTGTCCGACCGGGATCAGGTGCTCGCCGTCGCGGCCGATATCACCGGCACCTACCAGCGCGCCGGTCACGGCCCGGCGATGGCGAAATTCATCACCCTGATCTCCCGTACCGGACCGATCCCGCAGGACCATGCGGACGAACCGGCTCCGGATCCGGCACAGTTCGGGCTCCCCGCCGGCGACGACGGGTCCCGCGACGATCCGGTGCTGGGCCCGCATCTGCTGACCTGTTGCGGATACGAACACGACCGTACCGCCCTCGCTGCCGCACCGACCCGGATCGTGCTCGGCGTGGGCGCCGCCTCCGCCGGCCAGCTCTGCGCCCGCGCGACGGCTGCCCTGGCCGCCGCGCTGGGCGCCGAGGTGGTCACCTTCCCGGGTGGGCACGCCGGGTTCCTGGGCGGGGAATTCGGGATGCACGGCGAGCCGGACGGTTTCGCCGCCGTCCTCCGGAAAGTTCTGGACGCGAACTAGAGCCGCTCGGTGGCCCGTTCACGCACACGATCCGGAAACGACGGGCGATCGCGGCCCGCGCCGGCCGGCTGTCAGCGCGCGGCCCGGATCCGCTGCGTCGCCGGTGCCACGAACGGGGTCAACGCCTCCTGGACCTGCTGGCGCGACGGCCTGCTGTACCGGCGGCCCGGCAGCCCGTCTTCCGGGGCCCCGGCGGCCGCCCGGCACGGATCCGACTCCGCGACGGCGGGGTCGGTGGCGAACCGGTCCCCGGTGAGGTCGATCGCGGCCAACCGGTTTCCGGTGCGGGCCTCGTACACGGTGAGCCGGTAGGCCCTCCCGAACAGATTCAGCGTGCGGCCCACCGGCTGCCCGGGTGCGGGCGGGTACTGGCAGGTGCGGACGAGATCGCCGCGCCGCGCTTCGGCCACACAGGCGACCAACTGGACCGCGCCCGGGTCGATCGGGCGCCAGACCGCGGATGGCCCGATATCGGCGAACTCGGCGAGTTCGCCGCCGAGATACACCGGGCTGGGCCCGGCCCCCGAATACGGCGCGGCAGCCGGGTTCCCCTCCCCGCCGTCACACAGCGCGCTGTATTCGGCCACATCGAACCGGGCGAAACCGGACGCCGCGAATACCGTGGCCGCCACCGCGGCGAGCGCCACGGCGGCCGCACCCAGTGCCGCCGGATATCGCAGGTCCCGCCGCCGACGCCCGGCCTCTCCAGAGGTGCGCCCGCCGCCCGGCGCTCGGGGCGGGCGCGTCGTCGTCGGCACCGCGGCGCGGCGCGCCCGGTCCGGAATCGATCGGGCCTCCGCGACCCCGCGCCGCACTCGATCCGAGATCGCGCCCCCGAGTCGGTTCCCGCGTCCTTCGTGTCCGCGCCACGAGTGTTCGAGCCGCGGGCGTTCGGACCCCAGGGGTTCGCGCCGCGAGTGTTCGGACTCCGTGGGTCCGGACCGCGAGTGTTCGGACCCAGTGCGTTCGGGCCCCGTGGGTCCGGACGGCGAGTGTTCGGACCCAGTAGGTTCGGACCGCGAGTGTTCGGACCCAGTAGGTTCGGACCGCGAGTGTTCGGACCCAGTAGGTTCGGACCGCGAGCGTTCGGACCCAGTAGGTTCGGACCGCGAGCGTTCGGACCCAGTAGGTTCGGACCGCGAGCGTTCGGACCCAGTAGGTTCGGACCGCGAGCGTTCGGACCCCGTGCGTTCGGACCGCGAGACAGCGGACTCTGTGTGCTCGGCCCCACCCGGACCGGCCGGGCTTCCGGGCTCCGGACCGGTGCCCGCGGCCCGCACGGCGGCGGAATCGCGGGACACCTCCTGTCCCGGCGCTGTCCCGCCGCGTCCTTCCGCCACGCCGTCGCTCAGAACAGCTCCGGCCGAGCGTTCCCGCGTCGAAGGCGATCCCGCCGACCTCGCCCCCGTGCCCGGGGCACTCCCCCGATCCGATCGCGCATCCGGGACCTGCTGCTCCGGCGCCTCGAGATGATCATCGTCCGCTGTTCGCGACGACCGTCGATTCGCCGCCATCATCGCCGGGAGGGCTCGCAACCCGGGCCTTCCCTCGTGCCGTCCGCCACGGCCGCGTTCGTGAGCATCGTCCGCCGCGGCCTTCGTGCGGCGTGCCGCGAGCTCATCGCGCCGCGGTACCGCGCGCGCGTCGGCGCGCCCCGGCGACGTCTCTGCCCCGGGAGCGTCGTACGGATTCGACGCCGGCCCCGCACCGGGCTCCTCGGCCGCGACGCGGTCCGCGGAGACTCTCGGGCGAGACGAGGCGCCATCGGCGCCCGCGGCCCGACCGGCGAACCCATCATTCGGGATCGGCGGGGAACCCGGCCCATCGGTCGCGCCCGAAGCGCCGAAATCCGCCGCGGCGCCCTGGCCCGCCGGCCGATCATGCTCGACCCGCGGCAGATCGGGACCACCCGCGCCCGCGGACTCCCCACGCCCCGGGCGACCACTGTCCGAATTCTCAACGGCGCGTGGGTCCGGTGCGTCTCGATTCCCCTGCTCCCCGGACGGGGACGACCACCGCGCCGGCGATTGCGCCGATCCGGCCGATCGATCCGCCGACGGACCGGAGCCTTCCCCCGCACCATGCTGCCCCGCCGGCCGCTCGGACAGGCCGAACAGCGCCGGAACGGCACTCACCGACTTCCACACGCTCGCCCCGGGAGTGGTCGGCCCGGCCGCCGCGGCGGGGGCGGCCGCTGTCCGCTGTGACGCGGCGGCGAATCCCTCGTCCGCCAGGCCATCGGAATCGGGCAGGTCCCGCGCTGCTCCCAGGGCCTCGAAAGCCCGCGCGATATCGTCGGCACGCCAGCGGATCCCACTGGACGCCGACCGTTCGAAATACTCGGTGAAGCTCGCCGACTGCCCGATCCGGACCAGGATCGTCTCGGTCCCCGGCTCCGGCGGATGGGGGGTCCAGCTGATCCGGGAACCGGTTTTGGGGATGAGCACGACGAGTACGTCGATATGCTCGGACAGCCCGTGCCGACGGAACAGCGCGGCCAGTTCGCCGCGTTGTTTGCGGCCGCGCAGTATCGGATTCGGCGTGGACTTTCCGGTACGCAGATCCGCGGCGCTCTCCCCGATCCGCCAGCGACCGGTGGGCGCGGTCTCGAGCACACCGTGCTGGACCGACCCGAAGTCGGCCAGCACCACCAGGGTGCAGCCGTACGGGGTCCAGACCAGCAGATCCGGCGCCGGCGCGGACCGCCGCCGGGAGCGCTCGACCGGTGCGCCGAGCAGCGCGACGCCACCGAGACGGCCGCCGCCCGCGCCCCAATCGGTGATCAGCCGGCGCACGAAGCGCTGCACGCCGGACAATTCGGTGCTCTGCACGCGTACAATCACGGCGACCCCTACTTCGGTGACCACGAAAACCCGCGCACACCACAGGGGCGCCAGGGATCTCCGAAATTCCCTGGCGCACAATGCGATTGGATGCGCTGCCCTCCATGGTAGCAAGACGCGGGACAGCGGACGAGAGCGTGCGCCCGCATCCCGGCGCTCGCAGTCCGGCGAAGCGGCGACCGCGCACCTGTCCACGGACACGCCAGTTCCTCCCGACACCGCCCGGGCGCCCGTCTTGCGCGGTACGTTTGATACACCAGAGCCGGTCTGGTAGTGCGGCCAGCCATCGGTAGACGCGATGAGGCGAGCTGCGCGCGGTTGTCCGGGACCGCTTCGAGGAGAACGTCGTATGCCGCAGTATCAGCAATTCCACGAGGTCATTCCACTGTTCGCGGAAGGTGAGGTGCTACGGCTCGACGCGCTGCCGGTCGACTACGCGATCGTCGCCCTCTACTTCGTATTCGTCCTCGGCATCGGCCTGATGGCCCGCCAGCGGGTTTCGTCGAGTATGGACTTCTTCCTGTCGGGCCGCTCGCTCCCGGCCTGGGTCACCGGACTGGCGTTCATCTCCGCCAATCTGGGCGCGGTCGAGATCATGGGAATGTCGGCCAACGGGGCGGAATACGGTTTCCCCGCCTTCCACTACTTCTGGATCGGCGCGGTTCCGGCCATGCTGTTCCTCGGTGTCGTGATGATGCCCTTCTATTACGGCTCCAAGGTGCGCAGTGTGCCGGAGTTCATGCGCCGCCGCTTCGGCACCGGGGCACATCTGGTGAACGCGCTGAGTTTCGCGGTCGCCCAGGTCCTCATCGCCGGTGTGAACCTGTATCTGCTCGGCACCATCGTCAACGTCCTGCTGGGCTGGCCGCTGTGGGTATCGGTGATCGTGGCGGCAGTGATCGTGCTGTCCTACATCACCCTCGGCGGCCTTTCCGCGGCGATCTACAACGAGGTGCTGCAGTTCTTCGTCATCGTGGCCGCGTTGCTCCCGCTCACCCTGATCGGTCTGCACCGCGTCGGCGGCTGGTCCGGATTCCAGGACCGGGTGGCCGCCTCCCCCGGGGGCGCCGAGCAGCTGGATTCCTGGCCGGGCAACGCCCTTTCCGGGTTCGCCAACGATTTCCTGTCGATCCTCGGCATCGTGTTCGGCCTCGGTTTCGTGCTGTCGTTCGGCTACTGGACCACCAACTTCGTCGAGGTGCAGCGCGCCCTGGCGACGCATTCCATCGCCGCCGCGCGCCGCACTCCGATCATCGGCGCGTACCCGAAGATCTTCATCCCGCTGATCGTGATCATCCCCGGGATGATCAGCGCGGTGCTGGTGCCGCAGATGGCCGAGTACAAGCAGGCGGTCACCGCGAACCCGGATGTGGACAGCGACGTCACCTACAACCAGGCGCTGCTCTACCTGATGAAGGAAGTGCTGCCCAACGGGCTGCTGGGGGTGGGCCTGGCCGGGCTGCTGGCCGCGTTCATGGCGGGTATGGCGGCGAACGTCTCGGCGTTCAACACGGTCTTCAGTATCGATCTGTGGCAGCAGTACGTGGTCAAGGACAAATCCGACGGCTACTACCTGAGGGTCGGACGCCTGGCCACCGTCGGCGCCACCATCGCCGCCATCTTCACCGCGTTCATCGCGGGCGGTTTCAGCAACATCATGGACTACCTGCAGACGCTGTTCAGCTTCTTCAACGCACCCCTGTTCGCCACGTTCATCCTGGGCATGTTCTGGAAGCGGATGACTCCGACGGCCGGTTGGACCGGCCTGGTGTCCGGTACCGCGGTGGCGGTCACCATCTTCATCCTGAACGAGACGGAAGTCATCTCACTGTCCGGTCAAGGGGCCAGTTTCGTCGCCGCCGGCGCCGCCTTCGTGGTGGATATCCTGGTCAGTGTGATCGTCACCCTGGTGACCGTGCCGAGACCGGCGGCCGAACTGGTCGGCCTGGTGTATTCGGAGACCCCGCGCGCGCTGCGCACCGATCCCGAAGCCGCCACCCTGCCCTGGTATCAGCGCCCGGTACTGCTGGCGGGTATCGCGCTGGTGATCGTGATCGTCCTCAATATCGTCACCGGATAGGACAACCATCGTGCTCTTCGATATCCGCACCATCGTCGGCGGCCTGCTGGGCGTCTACGGCGTCGTCCTGGTGATCACCGGACTCGTCCACAACACCGCCGACGAAGAAGCCAAAACCGGCGGCATCAATGTCAATCTGTGGGCCGGGCTGGCCATGGTGGCGGTCGCCGTCGCCTTCCTGGCCTGGGCGCGGCTGCGCCCCGTCGCGGTGGACCGCCCGGCACCCGGACCCGATCCGGAGACCGAGAAGCATCTCGGCTGATCCCGCCCGGCATCCCGGTGACGCGAACATGCCCGCCCGGTAGTACCGGGCGGGCTGTCACGCCGTCAGTGCGTGGTCAGTCCGGCAGGCCGAAGGCGAAGCCGATGGCGATGAGCACACAACTGACTATCGACACGACCACGATGATCCACATCGGGCAAGCGTACGAAACCCGCTGCGCGCCGCGCTCCCCGGGTCGAACAAGGGGGCCGGCCGACGGTGTGCGGGTACGCGAGTGTCAGCGGGTCAGGGAACGACCTCGACCACATCGCCGGGGTTCAGATAGTGGTAGACCGCGACGGCGCCGGGCTCGGTCAGCCGGATGCAACCGTGCGATTTATGCTCCACCGGCCCGATATGGAACGCGATATCGCCGTTGAAGAACACCGCGTAGTGCATCGGAGCGTTGTGCATCGTGCTCCAGTGATACAGCTCTTTGAACGCCACGTGGAACACTCCGGGTGGAGTCTCGAAGCCCTGCATACCGTGCGACATGGGCGTCGGGCCGTAGGTGACCTTCCCGTTGTCCATCAACCAGACCTCATTGCTGGACAAACGCAGACATGCTCGGGCCGCCGGTGAACACGGCGCCTCGGTGGGGATGACGGCCGGCACACCGGGCACATTCGGCCCGTTCGGCCACAGTGGTTCGGCGAGCGCCGGCGCCATCGGCGCCAGCACCGCCGCCGCGATACCGGTGAGCACAGCCGTACGACGTATCCGTGGGAGGAACTGTCCGTTGCTCATCGTGCCGACCTCTTTTCCTCGATTTGCCGCCGCGCTTGGCGATGGATAGCAAATTCCGAGCAAAATCAGAGACCTACACGAAGGTACCCAAATTATCCGGACTGTGGGCCGCAAATTCCGAGAACGCGCCGAAATCGGACGCTGATCCCCAGGCTGAGCAGCGGCCAATCGCCGATCAGGCCACACTCCAGCTATCGGAGGCGGCGCCGCGCCGACGCTGGCGTCGCCGACGCTGGTAGAACACCTCCTCCACCGAGACATTGGGGACCTCTTCGACGATCCCGCCCAGCTGCGAGTCCAGTTGGAGTTCGGCGATCCGCCGGTGCAGTACGGCCCGCCGTTCCGGCGGGAGCTGCGCCCATACCGAGCCGATCCGCCGTTGTGAGGGATCATCGGCGACCGCCAGCAGCCGCAGCAGCTCCGGCCACAGATCGTCGGCATTGGCGACCGACGGGAGTTCGGCGATCTGCTCCACCGGCATCCGCACGACCAGGCCCACGATGTAACGCTGCACATCGGGGTGGCTGCGTTCGGCCAGCATCAGCAGTCCACGCCACGGGCCGGTCTGGAACGCGATGAGCAGAGATTCCACGATCGCGGTGAGGGCGGCGGTATTGGCGAAAATCGGATTCATCGCCATCCGCTGCAGACCCGGCTGGCTGAGCTTGGAGACGAACGTCATCAGTTCCGGCGCGGCGCCCTTCTGGATGACATGGGCGCCGAGCTTGCCGAGAGCCTCCGGCGTGGCGATCGAGAGCAGGACATCGCCGATCTCGGAGACCACGTCCTTGGACGCTCGTGACATCACCGAGATCGCCGCTTCCTTCAGTTCCGGCGAACCGGCCAGCACCGTCTCCATCATTCGCGGAATCCGTCTCGACCGGCCGTTCAGCAACTGGCGCAGTATGTTGCTGATCGCGGGCGCGGAGTACGCGTACGCGGCGGAGAAGATGATGCCCTCGTCGTCGAGGGTTCCACGCTCGACGGCCTCGACCATTTTCGGCGAGGCGAATTCGAGGAACGGACCGGCCGTGATGTGGTCCTTGCGGCGCAGGACTTCGTTCACGATGGCGACCAGCGGTTCGGCGGCCATGATGTCGCCCAGTTCACCGAGCGCCTTGGGATCCACATACGGTGTGCAATCCGCGGCGTACGCGGTTTTGAGCATGGTGAGCGTATCGGCGGCGGCGTCGGGGTATTCCACGCCGACGGCGCCGGCCGCGCGGCCGGTCATCATGGGCGGCACGATGCGCTGCACCAGTGGCAGCGAGACCGTGAGCGGAATGATCGGGATCAATCGCCCGATCCGTTTGAACATCTCTCCGTGATATTCGAAGATCCGGCCCGAAATCCGCTGCTCCAGTTCGTGCAGATGTTCGGCGCCGAGTCGTTCGAGATAGGAGATCCGTTCGACAGGCACGTGTAGCGTGCGCGCGAGCAGGATCATCTGCGCGCGGGTGACCAGATCACTCATCCCTCGAGCGCGTCCCCGAACATGATCCGGCGGGTGATCGTCCGGAACGGCGGCGGAAAGAACCGGATCATTCCGTTGACGGCCTCGATGAGCAGGTCCTTCTCCTGTTTCTGGGCGCCGCGGAACAATCCGAGCAAATCCTCGATCTCCTGATCGGAGAGCATTTCCGAGGCTGCGGTGGGTCCGTTCAGCTCGTGGACGAGTTCAGTTTTGGCACTCATTCTGCTCCTGTGTCTCAATCAGTGGCCGGCAGCCGCGAAACCACCGCCGACCCCAGGTATTACCCGCACGACGATATGCCGAATCCTCATGAACGTAAGGGCATTCACAACTGGTGTTATCTGCCTGCAATTTGTCCTTGTCTCACATCACCGGGGGGTGCCGGTGACGCTACCGCAGGGGCCGCGCCCGGTTCGCGGGCCGCCGCGTTCCCGCGGCCGAGCGGCAGTGTCCTACCGTGGCTCCCAGTTCAGTGCGGTAATCCGTACGACTATGCGGGCCGTGGCGGCTCGCCGGCCCGCGGCGGGTGAGAGCATTCACCGGCCCGCAGGCGGCCGTATCACCGGTGCCGAACCAGCTCGGCCGCCGCCGCGACGTCAGGCGTCCACGGCGAGTTGCCGCCGCAGGAACAGCAACTGATGAGCCACGGCGGGTTCGTACCAAGGATTGCCGGGCCAGATGCCGAAATGGTCACACGGATAGTGACGGACCTCCGCCCGCGCCGCGAAGGCGGCCTCGGCCGCGGCACGCGGCGGCGCACCGCGGTCGAAATCGGCGATCTGCACCAGCACCGGCAGGTTCAGCCCGGCCGCCGCCCGCGCGGGGCGGTAGCCGGGAAGCTGCATCAGCACACTCGCATCGATCTCATTGCGCCACGTAGGTCCGGCGAGCGCACGATAGGAGTCGTAGTACCCGTCCAGGGTGAGGGCCGCGAGTTCGCCGGGCCGGCCGGTCAGCGGGATCAGTCCGGATCCGCCGGTCACGCTGTCCCACCGAGCCCGGACCGCACCGAACGCACCGCGCAGTACCGCGACGGCCCCACCCTCTTTCGCCGCCAGCACACCCGCCGCCCGGCCGTCCACCAGTGGTGTCACCGAGACGATCGCCGCGATCGCGGCACGGGCCACGGACGAATCCCGCGATGTGGCGCTCGCGGCGGCGCCGGCGGCGAACACGTGGCCGCCGGACAGCGATACGCCCCAGAGCACCACCCGGCGCGGGTCCACACCCGGCAACCGGGCCGCGGCGAGCACGGCCGCCCGGTAGTCGGCGAGTTGTTCGGCCATCCGCACCCGCTGCCGCGGCAGCCCCCCACTGGCTCCGAAATACCGGAAGTCGAAGGCCAGGACATCGATTCCGGCCGCGGCATAGGCGCGCGCGTACGGTTCGAGACCGGAATCCTTGGTGCCCCCGAAACCGTGCGCCATCACCGCGATCGGCCGCCCGTCCGGCCCTTCGAGGTCGGGACCGACGGCCGGGAAGTGCCAGGCGTGGCACTGGTCGTCACCGGAACGGAAGGTCACCTCGGTGTATCCGGTCGCGGCGAGCGGGTCCGGAAGATCGCGCAGCGTCATGAGTCGTTCCTCGCAGTGATGGGTGCGGCGACAGCCGGGTCGGGGTCGCGGCCGTAGATCGACCGCAGCCAGATCGTGACCACGGAGTCGATATAGCGGTCCCGGTCCAGTTCGGCGCCGAAGGTGAGTCGTTCGAGCAGACGCTCGTTGAGCAGGAGCAGGACGTCGGCGACGGCCGTGGCGTCGCCGCCGGCCGGCGCCCGGCCCGCGGCGCGTTCGGCCTCGATCATGGCCGCGATGGAGGGGATGAACGCCTGACGGTCGGCCTCCCACATCTCCCGCATACTCGGGGACGAGCTACGCGCGGCCAGCACCGCGCTGTACAGGTGGCGGTGGCGGTCCCAGTATTCGACGAGCCCCCGGATGGTCCGTTCGATGCGCTCGGCGGGCGGACCAGATCCGACGAGAATGTCGTTGACAGCGAAGGCTTCGTCGTACATTTCCTCGAGCGCGGCAGCGACGGCGGCGGCCTTGTTCTCGAAGTAGAAATAGAACGCGGAGCGGGTGAGCCCGGCCCGGCGGGATATCTCGGCGATATTGATCGGTTCGAGCAGGCCGCCGTTATCGCGCAGCAGCTCGTCCAGCGCCGTCAACAGCGCACTGCGACGTCGGTCGCCGCGCTGCGGGGCGCGCCGATCGGTGCGGGGGCGGGCGGTCATCGGGCCCGGCCCACCGGCTTCGGCCCGTATTCCCGGGCCCGGCGCAGGCCGGCCGGCATCTCCGTGCGCCGCAGATCACGTTCGTACACCCAATAGTCCAGCTGCTGGGTATGCCGGGGCCGGTCCACGATGTGCCCGGTGAATCGCTGCTGGTCGGCGACGATGACCCGGCGCATCGTCTCCTCCGGCGGCGGCCGGTAGTGGCCTGCCGCGTAGGCGGCCACCAGGCGGGCCTGGCATTCGACGAAGGGGAAGAGCGTGGGGAACGGCTGCGCGAACCCTACGAACGCCAGATCATCGATCCCCGGTTCGAAGATGCGCTTGTACAGCGCGATCCGATTGTCCGGTGCGCTGATGAATTCCGGATCGAAGAAAGGAAAGGTGATGTTGTAGCCCGTGCAGTAGATGATGACATCGAAATCGTGCTGCGAACCGTCCACGAAATGCACCGTAGCCCCGTCCAATCGGCGGATATCCGGTTTGGCCACCACATCGCCGGAACCGAGCCGCAGCGGCAACTCCACCGACTGAGTGGGATGGGCCTCGAAGAATTTGTGGTTCGGCTCGGGCAGTCCGTATTTCACGGGATCGCCGGACACCAGGGGTGTGAATATCTGGGTGATCTTGCGCTGCCAGGACAGCGGGACATAGGGCACGGTGCGGAAATAACGGTCGGCCGGTGTTCCCGCGAAGTATTTAGGCACCACCCACGCACTCGAGCGCGTGGACAACCACACCTCGTTGTCCATGGCACGCGAGGACAGCTCGACGGTGATATCGGCGGCACTGTTGCCGATTCCGACGATCAGGATTCGTTTCCCGTAGAGATCCAGCGGTGTGCGCGGGTCGATGTAGGCATGCGAGTGGATGGACTCCCCGGTGAACTCACCGGGGAAATCGGGCAGCCGCGGGTCCCAGTGGTGGCCGTTCGCGACGACCAGCAGATCGAAGCGCCGCTCGTCACCGGCCCGGGTCTCGATCTCCCAGCCGCCCCCGGCCGCGGGACGAGCGTGGGCGACTCCGTTGCCGAATTCGATGGCGCGTTTCAGATCGAACGCCGCCGCATAGCCCTCGAGGTACTCCTTGATGAGGCTGTGGTGCGGAAAGTCGGGATAGGAGTCCGGCATCGGGTAGTCGCGGAACGAGAGCTGATACTTCGACGTATCGATGTGCAGTGACCGATAGGCACTGGAGTGTCCGTTCGGATTGCCGAAAGCCCAGTTACCGCCGATGCGGTCGGAGGATTCGAAACAGGTGTACGGAATTCCGTAGTCGCCCAACATCTTTCCGGTGGTCAAACCGCTGATGCCTGCTCCGATGACCGCGACGTTCGGCTTCGACATACGACCTCCTGGAACACTGCGCCGACAACGATCGGCCGCCTAGGTGACGCCGGTCACATGCGACCATAGAGTTCCGTTTGACAGGTGTCAATAAAAATCAACCCTTGTCAGCCCGCGGCCGGGGAGCCTATTTTGTGAGGCACGCCATAGTCGGCCGGACCGGGAGGAAATTCATGAGAGCCCTGCAACTCACCGAACCCGGCACTCTCGAGCTACGCGAGGTCCCCACCCCCGAACCCGGTCCGGGTGAACTCCTGATCCGCGTCGGCGCCTCCGGGATATGCCATTCCGACCTGCACGTTCTTCATCTCCCCTTCAAGGTCCGCGAGGAGCCGCTGACCCTGGGACACGAGATCGCGGGCACGATCGCCGCCCTGGGCGACCATGTCGAAGGCCGCGCGACCGGCGAACGCGGTGTGGTGTACCTGTGCTGGTCGTGCGGGAACTGTCCCGAATGCGCGAGCGGCAACGAGAACGTGTGCCGGGCGGCCGGGCGGGTCGCCATGCCGCCCTGCCCCGGACTCGGCCCCGACGGCGGAATGGCCGAATACGTGGCGGTGCCCGCGGCTTCGTTCGTCCCGATCGGCGAGATGGATTTCGTCGCCGCCGCGCCGCTGGCCGACGCCGCACTGACCAGCTATCACGCCATCCGCGGCGCCCGCGACCAGCTCTACCCCGGGGCGACCGCGGTGGTGATCGGCGCCGGCGGGCTCGGGCACGTCGGCATCCAGATCCTGCGAGCGCTCACCGCGGCGCGGGTGGTCGCCGTCGACACCGACCCGGACAAACTCGAACTGGCCGCGGAATGCGGTGCGCACGAGGGACTCACGGCCGACGCGGATACCGCGACCCGAATTCTCGACATGACCGGCGGCCGCGGTGCGGAGGCGGTCTTCGATTTCGTCGGAGTCGACGCGACGGCCACACTCTCGGTCGAGTCCGTGGGGCCCAACGGGGCCTATCGGATGATCGGGCTGGGCGACGGCGATCCGGGGATCACCGCGGGCCCCGCCGGCGGCCCCGGACTGCCCTGGGGCGCCACCGTGCGCAAATCCTACGGTGGCACCAAACGCGATCTCATCGACAGTATCGCGCTCGCCAGGGCAGGGCGGATCGCCGCGCACACCCAGCAGTTCGACCTCGCCGACGGCGCGCACGCCTACGCATTGCTCGAACAGGGCAGGATCCGGGGCCGCGCGGTACTGGTGCCCTGAGCGTCAGGCCGAGCCGGCCGCCCACATATTGCTGAGCAGGGTGTGACTGGGGGTGTCGGCCAGCGACTGCGAGGATTCGTAGATCCGGACGTAGGAGGTGGCGTGGATCCGCCATATCCCGTCCGCACCGCGGCGATAGCGGTCGGTGTAGTACCCGGCGCCGCGGATCAGCACTCCGAACTCGGTCGCGAGCACGGTGTCCTCGAAGAGCCAGCTGCCGGTCGCGGTATCACCGTCGACAGTGATCTCCGGATGGTTGGCGACATGGGTGGTGACGATGCCCGGTCCCATGTTCTCGCGCATGAATCCGACCACCGCGTCCCGGCCGTCGAGGGTCAGCTCCTCACCCATGGCGTGCGTACCGTAGCGCGCTTCGATCTCGGGGTCGAGGGTGGCGGCGAAATCGTCCCACTGCTTCAGATCCAGAGTCCGGAAGTACCGGTATTTGAGACCGCGGAGGAGTTCGAGTGCCTGCAGATCCATGGATTCACCTTGGCACGAGCGACCGGCTGCGGCAAGAACATGTTCTATTTTTGCCGGAGGACAGGCGTCCTCGGTCCGCGCACCGGCCGACGCCGCGGGCCACGGTTTGCCCGCAGCGAACGGTGGTACTGCGCCGCTACCGGACCACCGGTCCCCCCGACCGGACTGAGGTGGTCCCACCCATCGCACCCGAAGAGCGACGGAGACGACAATGCACAGTGCCGACATACTCACCGACGCGTTCGACCGGATCCGCGCAGTGGTCCACGAATCGGTCGACGGACTCGGCGAGGACGCCCTGAACCACCGCCTCGACCCCGCCGCCAATTCCATCGCCTGGCTGGTCTGGCATCTCACCCGGGTGCAGGACGAGCACGTGGCCGAACTCGCGGCCACCGACTCGCTGTGGACCGGTCGCGGCTGGTACGAGAGATTCGACCTGCCCGTCCACCGGCACGCCACCGGCTACGGCGATACGCCCGCCGAGGTGGCACTGGTCCGCGCCCCGGCCGAACTGCTGACCGGATACCACGACGCCGTCCACGCGCACACCGTCGGGTTCGTGGGCGCGTTGACCGATCAGGACCTGTCCACCGTCGTCGACACCGACTGGGACCCGCCCGTCACCATGGGGGTCCGCCTGGTGAGCGTCATCGGCGACGATCTCCAGCACGTGGGCCAGGCCGCCTTCATCCGCGGCCTGCTGTCGCGGTCCATGGACCGCCGCACCGATCAGGCGGCCGCCGGCTGACACCCGGCCACCGATCGCGACCGCTAGTCCCGCAGAGCCTGCTCGCGCAGCCAGCCGAGCGTGCGCGACAGTATCCGCGAGATATGCATCTGCGACACCCCCAACTGCTCGGCTATCTGGGACTGGGTCCGCGATTCGAAGAACCGCATCCGCAGTACCTGGCGCTCACGCTCGGAAAGTTCCCCCAGCAGCGGTTCGACGGCGAGATAGTCCTCCAGCCAACCGAACGACGGCTCCTCCGCACCCAGCGACTCCACCAGCGGCAGCGCCGTGCTCTCACTGTCCTCGCCGACCGGCGCGTCCAGCGAGGACGCCTGGTAGGCGTTACCGGCGATGAGCGCCTGCGTCACTTCCACCAGGTCGATCTCCAGTTCCGCGGCGATCTCCCGGGCCCGCGGCACCCGGCCGAGACGCTGCGACAGGATCTCGATGGTGGGTCCCAGATTCAGCTGTAGTTCTTTGACCCGGCGCGGCACCCGAACCGACCATGTGTTGTCCCGGAAATGCCGGCGCACTTCGCCCATGATCGTGGGCACCGCGAACGACAGGAACGACGATCCCCGCGATATGTCGAACCGGTCCACCGCGTTCACCAGTCCCAGGCGGGCCACCTGGAGCAGGTCGTCGTAGTTCTCCCCGCGGCCGGCGAACTTCCTGGCGATATGCTCGGCCAGCGGCAGACACCGCCGCATGATCTCCTCGCGCAGATCCGCCCGATCCGGGTCGCCCTCGGGCAGCGCGGCGAGTTTGCCGAACAACGGCTCGATATTGTCGTAGCTGTCGGTGCCACGATGGCGGCGCGAAGGCCCGGGGTCCCCCCTCGGTCCCTCATCCGCCATCGGCGCCTCCTCGGAACCAGCTGAACTCGACATCGGTCGGGTACCCGCCGCTCGCCACGTCGTAGGGGTGCTGCACCACGCTGACCGAGCGGGTCAGCGTCCGCACGATATGCCAGCCGAAGCCTTCCTGATCCCGGAGCGAATCGACCTCCGAGATCGAGGTTACGCGCACTGTCATGCGGTGCTCGTCGTAATCGAAATCGCACCCCAGGGCCGAACCGGGAACCGCGGCCGCGATCAGCGAGGTGGCCACTTCATCGAGGGCGAGCCGGATATCGGTCACCTCGTCCAGGCCGAAATCGGCAATCAGCGACACTGTCTCGGCCAGCGCGCGCAGCATCACCAGCTGCTCCTGCCGGGCCGGGATCCGCACGCCGACGGTCGTATCCGCCGATGTCGTATACACGGAGTCGGAGACTCTCTCCGTCATGCGCACCACCACCTCGTTCCTGCCGCCCGCCCCGCGGCGGGCGGGGGCGCCCGCCGGGCCTCGTTCTGCCCGTGATCTTCGGTGACGCCGCGGTTGTCTGTCCTCGGATGTCGGCCTGATTGTCACATGCGCACATACCCGTGTCCGAGTGTGCGAAACACCGACCGGCTCAGGCGCCGTCGATCCGCTCGTGCACGGTCAGCAGCAGATGGTCGAATTCCGTGCGCAAGGCGGGCGAGGCGTGTTCGACCGAACCGAGTTCGCCCACCAGCTGCGCGGCCAACGCCCGCAGTTTGGTGTTCGTCTCCTGTGAACGCCAGATCAGCACCCGGAACGCCTGGTCGGCGCTGATTCCGTAGACGAGCATCAGCGCGCCTTTGGCCTGTTCGATCACCGCGCGCGCGGCGTACAGCTCCGGCAGCGTGTCCTGCAACGTCTCCTGTCGTTGCTCCGCCAGTGTCTCGGTCAGATCCACGTAGTAACCGGCCGAGCCGACCAGCGAACCGTCCTCGTCGACCATGGCGTCGGCGACCACCAGGACCTGCCGGGTGTCGCCCGCGGTGTCGACGATTCGATGTCTGCTGCAGAAGGGCGCCGAATCGGCCACCGATTTCGCGAGTGCGCTCTCCACCCTGGCACGGTCATCGGGATGTTTGTGGCCGAGCAGCAACTCGGTACTGGGCGTCATCGGCTCGGGCGGATACCCGTGCATCCGCGCCACGGCCTCGGACCACTCCCAGCGTTGGCCGGCGAACCAGAATCGGAAGGCGCCGGCGCACTGCGACAAGCCGGCCGTCGCGATCGCGTCCAGCAAGTCGGCTTCGTCGGTGGTATCGCCGTTGTCCAGGGTCACAGCTCGAGTATCGACCGTTTCCGCTCGCTGCGCGAAATCACGTCATCGCGACAGCACGGCCGGGGCGACCGGCCGTGCTGGACACGCGGTAGCGATCAGGTTGTGAGCGCCGCGCGCAGGGACGGGAAGTAGCGGAACTGCGGACGCACACCCGCGACCTCCAGCGCACGCTCGACTTCCTTGCGCCCGCTGACCAAGCGCAGTTCGACCCCGGCACGCCAGACGTCGGCCTTGGCCTCGGCCAGCATGACCGCGGCCCGGATGCTCATGAACGTGGTAGCGCGCAGATCCAGCACCACCACGCGGAACAGGGCCGAACCGCTGCGAGCGAGCAGACCACGTAACTCGTCGTGCAGAACCGCGTCGAGTTCGCCCTCCACACGGGCGATCACACACCCGGGATTCTCGCTGCTGCGCCGGGACCATGTGTGACCGGCCGCGGCCCGCTGCCCCTGCTTACGATGTTGGCCGACCTGGTACGAAGCGGTGGTAACCGACATATCGATCCCGTCCGTGGAGTGAGGGATTTCCGGTTGGTGTGCGCACTGTGGGCAGATGCGAGCAAGGGCGCTGGACCCCGACCGTCGAGCCCGGACAACGGCATACCCGGTACCGGGATCGGCTGCATGTTTTCAACCTGGCCTCATTCTGGCACGGCCACGGGCCGGTGTACACCGCTCGCCGGCTCTGCGGCATCGGGCCCCCGAGGTCCGCCCCGACAGCCGCACCGCGTGGGTGGAGGACGGCCGACCGCCTGCGGCCACGGCGCGGCCCCGCGGCACAGCCGATGGACAGCGGCGGAGGTTTCCAGGACAATGGCTAGTCTGACCGCGGTCGCGCCGGTGTGTACTCCGCGGAGACCACCGGCGGATTCAGAAGTGATCTGTAATCGGCGATACCGTGCCCGCGCAGGGCGGAACCAATCGGAACGGTGCGGCCATGAGCAGTGTCGACTATCAGCAACTGGATAAACCTCCGCAGGTTTTCGGCTCCTCCGACGCCATCGGGGCGCGCCGGTTGCCGCTCGACACGTCGTACCCGGCCGGATCTCCGGCCGCGAACCCGCCGCCGCCCAGCGATCCGGACGTTCGATGCCGGCGAAAGGCGAATCCATGGTCGGAACTCTCTCCGCGAGCGACGGTGCTGTTCGAGCCCTGCGGTTGCCGGTCCCCCGGGGCCCGCTGTCGGCCGATCTGGTGGCGCTGCTGACCGGCGAACCCGGACACGCGGTACCCGAAGTCCCGGACGGCGCCGACCCCTACGGCGACGATTTCCAGCTGACCCTGCACACCTGTTATGAACTGCACTACCAGGGTTTCCAGGAAGTCGACCCGGAATGGGAGTGGGATCCCGGACTCCTGCGCCTGCGCGCGGAACTCGAGCGCCGGTTTCGCACGGCGCTACGGTCCGATGTGCCCGGCGGCGGGGATGTCGACGCCGAACTGGAGCGGCTGCTGACCGCGCCCGCGACCGGCGGTCTCCCGGGCTGGCTGAGCACCGAGGGAACCTGGTGGCAGCTGCGCGAATACTTCGTCCACCGGTCGGTCTATCACCACAAGGAGGCCGACCCCGTCGCCTGGGTGATCCCGCGCCTGCGCGGCCGGGCCAAAGCCGGACTGGTGGCGATCGAGTTCGACGAGTTCGGCGGCGGCCGGGCCGACCGGATACACGCCAGGCTCTATGCCGACCTGCTGCGCGGCGCCGGGCTGGCCGACGATTACCTGCACTACCTCGACATCGTCCCGGCGCCCATGCTCGCGCTGGTCGACATGATGTCGATGTTCGGGCTGCACCGGTCGCTGCGCGGGGCCCTCGTGGGGCATTTCGCGGCCGTGGAGATCTCCTCCTCACCGGCCTCTCAACTCCTGGCCGAGACGCTGCACCGTTTCTCGGCTCATCCGGACTGTCTGCGTTTCTACCGTGAACACGTGACGGCGGACGCCGTGCACGAACAGGTCGTACGCCGGGAGGTGCTCGGCGATCTGCTGGCCCGGGAACCCGGCCTGGCCGAATCGGTGGTCTTCGGGATACAGGCGACCGACTTCCTGGAAAGCCGGTGCGCCGAATCGATGCTGAGGTACTGGCAGGCCGGTGACAGCTCACTGCGGGCCACGGACCGGTGAGTCCGGTGCTGGTCCGCGGCCCGGGGGTGTACCGCCCGCAGTCGGATACCCGGCTGCTGGCCCGGGCGATGACGCAGGCGGCACTGCCGAGCGGCGCCCAGGTACTCGACGCCTGTACCGGAACCGGGGCGCTGGCGATCCATGCCGCGCGTTCCGGGGCCGCGGCGGTGACGGCGGTGGACATGTCCCGGGCCGCGCTGGCCTCGGCATGGTTCAACAGCATGCTCGCCGGGGTGCGGCTGGAACTGGTGTGCGGGGATGTCACGCGGGTCGTGCAGGGGCGCACGTTCGACGTGGTGGTGGCCAATCCGCCCTATGTCCCGAGCGAAGGCGTGCTGCCGGGTGGCGGGGCGGCCCGCGCCTGGGATGCCGGGTGGCACGGCCGCCTGCTGCTGGACCCCCTGTGCACGATGATGCCGGGTCTGCTCGGTATCGGCGGGACCGCGCTGATCGTTCATTCCGCTGTTTCCGGCATAGCTTCCAGCCTTGTCCGGTTGCGTGCGGGCGGGTTGAAGGCGTCGGTCGTCGCGCGCACCGTGATCCCTTTCGGACCGGTGATGCGCGGCCGCAGCGATTGGCTGCGTGCCCGCGGTTTGATCCGGCCCGGACAACAGCACGAGGAGTTGGTGGTCATCCGTGCCGACCGAACCTGCTGATCCGGACGAGCTGCTGGCCGCGATTCGGCGTCGCGCCCCGGCGCTGGGCGACGGCGTGGTCGACCGGGACGCGGAGCCGCCGGAACGCGCGTGCGCCGACAGCGCGACTGCCGAGCAACTGGACGCGGCCGGGGAGGCGCGGCGGATCATCTTCACCGCGGAGGGGCCGGCGCTGGTCGAGGGTCCGGTCGAACTCGTCACCGCCACCGGTGCGGTGCTCCGCGGCGACCGCTTCCTCGTCGCGATCTGTCTGTGCAAACGATCCGGGAGCTATCCCCTGTGCGATACCAGCCACCGGCGCGGGCCCCGGCGATCCGGCGGAAGCCGCTGAGAGCGCGGGGCGGACACCTCCGACTCGTCGCGGTTTTCGCGAGGGTCGCGGTGGGCCTTGCGGTCGCAGTCACAGGCTGATTGGCGGGACCGATTCGGGGTAGCCGCTGCACATGGCTCCCACCGAGCAGCAATTGCTGCACGCGCTGACCCGAGCCGCGAACGCCCTGACCCACCAGGGCATACCTTTCGCAGTGGCAGGAGGGTGCGCCGTATACGCGCGCGGCGGACCGCCCTCGGACCATGATGTCGATCTCTTCGTAAAACCCGCCGATTGCGCGCGCGCCCGCACCGAACTGGCCAAGGCGGGGCTGCGCGTCGCGGACGCCGCGGAGGACTGGCTCACCAAGGCCTACGACGGCGACACCCTCATCGATGTCATCCACCGGCCGAACAACCGGGAGGTCGACGACGCGCTGCTGGAACGGGCGGAGGTCATGCGGGTCGGCCCGACGCTGGCTCCGGTGGTGGACGGTACCGACCTGCTGGTCGACAAACTCCTGGTCTTCGACGCCCACCGGCTCGATTTGAGCCCGCTGCTGCGGATCTCGCGTGACCTGCGCGAACAAGTCGACTGGCCGTCGGTGCGCACGCAGACCGAGCATTCGCCCTACGCGCGCGCCTTTCTCGGACTCATCGACGACCTGCGGATCGCCGATACCCGCACAACCGCTCGGACCTCAGGGAAGGCCGGATAGATGTCGGAAATCCAGAAACGACCGGCGGAATACCTGGCCGCCGAACTGCATCGAGCGCTGACCGAGGACCCCCGTACGGCCGAGCAGGGCGTACGGGTCCGGATCCGCGGGGATGTAGTGGTACTCGACGGCGAGGTGCGTACCGCGCAGCGGCGGCGCGTGCTGGAGGACATCGTGCACGAGATCGCGCCGGAGGCCCCGATCCACAACGACGTACACGTGACCGCGGCGCCCGGCCCGGGCGAATGCGAGGACCTCGGTGAATGACACCGGGCGGAAGGGAGTACACCGATGCGGATCGCCGCTGTGGGGGATGTCCATCTGGGGACCGATTCGCGGGGGACACTGCGTCCCGCGTTACGCGGATTACCGGAGCACGCCGATGTGCTGCTGCTGGCCGGTGACCTGACCAAGCACGGGACCCTGCCGGAAGCGGAGGTGGTGGCCGCCGAGTTCGCGGATGTGGGAGTCCCTGTGGTCGCGGTCCTGGGCAATCACGACCATCACAGCGACGCTCAGGCCGAGATCACCGACCTGCTCGGGTCGACGGGGATCACGGTCCTGGAGGGCACCGCGACCACGATCGATATCGGCGGCCGGACGCTGGGAATCGCGGGCACGAAGGGATTCGGCGGCGGTTTCGCGGGCAAATGCGCGAGTGTGTTCGGTGAACGCCTCATGCGCGAATTCGCCGGGCACACAGTGGAACTGGCCGGGGGTCTGGACACCGCGCTGGCCGGCCTCGACACCGACGCCACCGTGGTCCTCACCCACTACTCGCCGGTCAGCGACACCCTCCACGGTGAGCCGCGGGAGATCTACCCTTTTCTGGGCTCCTATCTGCTCGGTGAACCCGTCGACACGCACGGGGTCGATCTCGCGCTGCACGGCCACGCGCACGCCGGAACCGAGCGCGGGACCACACCGGGCGGGATCCGGGTCCGCAATGTCGCACAGCCGGTCATCCGGTCGGCGTACGCGGTGTACGAACTGCACCCGAGGCCGGACAAGGAACCCGACCACAGCGAGACCGTACCGGCGGGATGAGAAGACGAGCGACGGCGACCACCTCCAGGTGGTCGCCGTCGCTCGTCATACGCCTGCCGCGGGCGCCGGGTCAGTGATCCCCGGCTGTCGGCGTCGCGCTCTCGTCGCCGCCCGAATCCTGCTGGGCGCGCTGGCGCTGTTCGGCGTTGGCGGCATCGAGACGTTCTTTGTCCGCCTCGGCCTCCTTCTCTGCGGCAGTCCGCTGCGCGGTGCCCTTGTCCTGCTGGGCCTTACCTTCAGCACGCAGGGAGTCGTTGTCGAGGACCGCCCCCGCGGCCTCCTTGACCTTTCCTTTCGCGCCTTCGACGACGCCTTCGATCCCTTCGCGTGCGGTGTCCTTGTCGGCCACGTCATACACCTCCGAATCGACGGTTGTTCGGGTCGGACACCGGTCGCATACCCGGGTGGTCCGGGCTCAATCCGTTCCCACCGCACAGTTCGGGTGTCCCCCCTCACAGCGGTGACCGGGCTACCGGGGTTCGCCGGGGTTACGGGGCGAACGCCGCCTCGATACCGTCGAACCAGGCCGATTCCTCGTACAGCCGGGCGCTGCGCCAGCCGTCCGGGGTGCGCACCAGGTCGTGGTTGTACCAACCCCCACAGGTGAACTGCTTACCCGGGGTGACGATCATCGGGTTGAAGAACATCGCCCGTACCTTCGCGGCGTCCCCGTCCAGTTCGACCGCGATATTCGAGATGAAATGCTGCGTGCGGGTGAACAGTTCCAGCTGTTGGGACAGCAGCGACACCACCGTTTCCAGATCCCCGGTGGGTCCACCGGCCGTGGTGTAGTCGATCTGCGCGTCAGCGGTGAACACCGTTCGGTACAGCGCCCAGTCCTTGCTGTCGACAGCGGTGGCGTAGCGGGTGAGCAGATCGGTGATCTCCAGGCGATCGGCGAGGGTCCGTGCATCCATCCCTCCATACAACCGCACGGGCCCGGCGCACCGGGCGCTATCGGCTCAGCGGCCGCCGAAGATCCTGCGCCACCGGCCGGCCCGCGGCCCGGTCGCCGAACCCGCCCGCCCGGTATCCGGCCTGCCGGTGGGCGCGGCAGCGGTCGCCGACCGAGCGGCCCGCCATTCCCGGACCACTTCGTCGGCGTCGACCGCAGCGAGGGGTACCGGTGGTCCGGCGGGCAGCCGCAGCCAGTCGACGATCCGCCGATTGAGGGCCGTGACCGTCGCGCGCACATCCGCTTCGGAGGTCGACTCACGCACCGTCTCCGGGAGCCGCTCCACATCGCGGCGCAACAGCAGCGAGGGTGGCAGCATGACGTCGCCGCTCACCCCTTCGCGCCGCAGATAGTCCCGTAGCCAGCCGTTTTCGTCGTGGTACGGGTGGCCCGCACCCGGAAGCGGCTTACCGGCGCCCGGCAGATTCTCGAACTCGCCACGTTCGGTGGCTTCGCGAATCTTGCGATCGACCCAGGATTCGACGTCGACTCCCGCGGGTTTGCGCTCGGACATCGCTGCTCCTCACCGACACCTGCACTCCACCGTAGCGGGCCTGTCCGGGCGCGAACACAGTCCCGGCCCGGATCCGATCAGGCCCCGTTGGTAGAGCTGCTGCGGGCGCGGCCGGAGCGGGCCCGGCGACGCTCCGCCTGCAGTTCGGCGAGTTCCTGTTCGAGGATATCGGCCACTCGGAACTGGCCGGTGTCGTAGCCGTCGGAGGAGCGCACGACATCCAAGAACTCGTCGGTCTCCTTGTCCCCGGACATCTTGCCCTTGCCGTCCGATGAGCCGTTCTTGGCTCCCTCGGCGCCGTTTCCGGTACCGCTGCCCGCGGCCGCGCGCTTGGCCTGGCCGAGGCCGGCGATCTTCTTGGTGACCGTGGCGGACGCAGGCTTGGCTACCGGGAGTTTATCGGTGGTTTCGGCGGGTTTGGACATGGCCGGATCATCGTCGAAAAGCGGCGAGTTCGCCGCCATTTCGTCCAGCAGGGAGCTGGTCCGGCCGATCAGGCCCGACGTCACCTCCGCCAAGTCCCCCGCCCGGCGTTTTCCCATATCACCGCCCTTGCTATCCGACCGGAAGGCCGAACCCGAGGAGGCGGTGGACGAGGGCTTCTTGGCTGTGGATTCCAGCGCGGCCGGTTTGGCCGGCTCCACGACCGGGCCCGAATGGGCCTCGCTCGCCGGGGTACCGAGACGCAGACTCACCCGGGGCAGGCTGTTGCGGATCTGTTCGGCCGGGTCGGGCAGCACCCTGACCTGTTCGGTCGCCCGCAGGATCGCCATCCCGTACCGGCTGCTCGCCGCATCGTGGATGAGCAGCGCGACACCGATCATCACCGGCGCGACCGCGTGCACAGCGGAGTCGTACCACTCACCGAGTCTCAGGTACGGGTAGGTGTTCAGCCCGATGGTCAGCGTGAGCAGGGCGATCTCGGCGGCGGCAGTCTGCTTCCGGTTGTTGATCACACCCCATTCGGCCACCTTGTTGGTGCCGATCATGATGATGATCAAGCAAGCACTGATCATGCCTTCCAGCAGGTAGCTGAACCAGAACAGCGGGTCGCTCGGGCCGGTGGGCGCGATGTTCTGCTGCACGTTGACGGCCGACCAGAGCATCCCGGAACCGACCACCCCGGCCAGTGCGCGCAGCGACCAGGCTCGATGCCGGTACAACGAGGCGAGCTTGGCGTGCGGGCTGGACTCCCGGCGTTGAGCGGCGATGGCTTTACGGGCGAGCAAGAGGTCGCGCATATCCGCCTTCTCGATCTGCTCGGTGGTCTGCCTCGCGCGATCGTTGTGCGAGGCGACCGATTGGATCTCCTTCCAGCGCTGCCCGCGCTCCTGTTCGCGGATCCGCTCGGCGAGTTCGCGTTCGGCGTGCAGCTCCGACTCCGACAGCGCCTCGGTGAGGGCGGGGTCGAACTGGTAGGCCAGCCGGCCGCGGGCGTGTTCGACGCGCTGGGCCAGTTGCGTGACATCGTCCTCGAGCGGCGGTTCGACAGTCATTACGGCTCCCGCCTCGGGTAATTCGATGGCAGACAAGTAGTCACGCCCGGGAACGGTACCGGGCTTTGCTCCGCGATGCATCGTCACGGTCCAAACAACCGAATTCCGTGGGCGTTCACAGGCTGTTCACGAGTTCCCGTGGCGGCGTCGCGGTTCCGTGTGGACCGGCGACGCCGACGGCCGGTTCAGAGTGCGTCGACAGTGCTCAGAACGGCTTTCACGGCGGGCACTGCCTCGGGCACCGGGGCCAGCGGATAGACATGGAAAGCCCCGGGCGCCTCGATGAAACACACTCCTGCCCCGGCACGTTCGGCGAAAAGCCGCGCGTCGGGATACAGGATGTCGTGGGTGCCGACGAAGATATCGATATCCGGCAGTCCGTCCACCGGACCGTTGATCGGGCTGAGCGCGGGCAGCCCCAGATCGTCCCCACCCGCCCAGACCCGGCCGGCCTTGAGCAGTCCGGGCCGCGCCAGCCACGGGTCCACGGCTTCCACCTGATCGATCTCCGGATTCGCCAGTCGCATATCGAGGCACGGCGCCAACAGGATCAGCCGCGCCGGGGCAGGCAGCCCGGCCGCCGGCAGCGACTGGGCCAGCAGCAACGCCAGGGTGCCGCCGGCCGAATCCCCGGCCAGGACCACCCGTCCCGCGTCCACGTCACCGAGCACCTGCCGGTAGACCGAGGTCAGAAACGGTTGCGCCGCCCGATAGGTGTACTGCGGCGCCAGCGGATAGATCGGCACCTCGACCCGGTGCCCCGCCGTGGCCAGCCGGTCGATGAACCGCCAGTGCCACCAGCTGATCTCGCGGAAGAAGCTGCCGCCGTGCACATAGATCACGACCTTGCCGGATTCCGGCGCCGTCCGGGATGCCACCGTGTAGCACGGGAAGCCGTCGACCGTACGGCTGGTGACCCGGTGCCGTCGCCACAGCCGCCCCGGCGGGGTATGGGCGCCGACGGGTTCGGCCATCGCGGCGCGGGCCTTCTCCGGGGTCGCCATCCCGCGTTTGCGCGTGACCCGCAGGAACACCGAGAGCGCCCGGGTGCGGCGACTGGCCATGAACGCCTCCTCACTCCGCACCCACAGCGGGCGCGAGACCTGGGCCGAATCGACCCGGCTCCCCGGAGCATATTCCGATGCGCCCGCCGCGGCGGGCGCTACCTTAACGCCAGATGAGATGGGACAGCCGGGCATATCGCTACCGGACACCCCCAGGCCTGTCCGCGGCGTCGGTCGGCACGGCGCGGACCTCGACGGCGACGCCGCCACCGCTCGCGCCGACGCAACGGTGGAGCGGCCCGCCGCCGGGTTTCCCCGTGCCGTACAGTTGCGTCCACTGTGCCAGCGAAATGTATTGCGCCGGAACGGGCTTCGCCGCTCCGACAAAGAACGACACCCGCCCGCGGCCGATGGTCGCCGGAGCTCACCCGCCACAGCGGCGGGTGAGCTGCCGGTTCACTTCCTCGCGCGCTTCTCCCGGACCCGCACCGAGATGCGCACCGGCGACCCGTCGAACCCGAACTCCTCGCGCAGCCGCCGCTCCAGGAACCGCCGGTACCCGGCCTCCAGGAAACCGGTGGTGAACAGCACGAACGTCGGCGGCCTGGTGGTCGCCTGGGTCGCGAACATCACGCGCGGCAACCTGCCACCGCGCATCGGCGGCGGGGTCGCGGCGACGACCTCTTTCAGCCAGGTGTTCAGCCGGCCGGTCGGAATGCGCTTGTCCCACGATTCGAGCGCGGTCTCCATCGCCGGTACCAGTTTCTGCACCGCCCGGCCGGTCTGCGCGGAGATATTGACCCGCTGGGCCCACGGCACCCGCACGAGATCGCGATCCACCTCGCGCTCGAGCTGCAGGCGCCGATCCTCGTCCACCAGATCCCATTTGTTGAACGCCAGTACCAGCGCCCGCCCGGAATCGGCCACGAGGCTGATCACCCGCAGATCCTGTTCGGTGAGAGGCTGGGAGGCGTCGATCAGCATGATCGCCACCTCGGAGGCCTCCAACGCCGATTTGGTGCGCAACGACGCGTAGTACTCGGTACCGCTGGCATTGGCGACCTTGCGCCGCAGACCGGCGGTGTCGACGAAACGCCACACCTTCTCGCCCAGTTCCACCAGCGAGTCCACCGGGTCGACGGTGGTGCCGGCGACATCGTGCACCACCGAGCGCTCGTCGCCGCTCAGCTTGTTCAGCAGGCTCGACTTGCCGACATTCGGTTTCCCGACCAGCGCCACCCGCCGCGGCCCGCCGGCGACCCCGCCGCCTTCGCGCGGGGTCTCCGGCAGCACGTCGAGCACATCGTCGAGCAGATCGCCGGTACCGCGGCCGTGGGCGGCCGAAACCATCCGCGGCTCGCCCAGCCCCAGCGACCACAGCGCGGCCGCGTCGGACTCCAGCCGCTGATCGTCGACCTTGTTGGCGACCAGGATGACCGGCGTCTTCGCCCGCCGCAGCACCTTCACGGCGGCCTCGTCGGTGGCCGTCGCGCCGACCACCGCATCGACGACCAGCACGATGGCGTCGGCGGTGTTCATCGCGAGCTCGGCCTGCCGTGCCACGGACTGCTGCAGGCCCTTGGCGTCCGGTTCCCAGCCGCCGGTGTCCTGCACCCAGAAACGCCGACCCGCCCACGTCGCCTCGTAGGAGACCCGGTCGCGGGTCACCCCCGGCACATCCTCGACCACCGCTTCACGGCGGCCGAGAATACGGTTCACCAGCGTCGACTTCCCGACATTCGGCCGGCCGACCACGGCCAGGGTGGGCATCGGCCGGTGATCGTCGGCCTCCGCATCACCCGCGAGGTCGGTGACCTCCCATTCCGATTCGTCGCTCCAAATGCCGTCTCCGGCGAGCACGTCGCTCATAGTGTCCCCGCTCATCCGGCAGCTCCCCGGCGTCGTACCGCATGGCGATCCCGCGGCCGGTCCAACTGCCGGCCGACCTCGCGATACAGCTCTTCGATGGTTTGGTCCATGGTCAGGTCGCTGGTGTCGACCTGGACCGCGTCCTCGGCTCGCCGCAGCGGCGATACCGCACGGGTCGAATCGAGGCGATCGCGGCGCTCCACGTCGGCGAGCACCCCGTCGTAGTCGTCACCGCGGCCCTCGGCGATGTTCTGCTGATTGCGCCGATGAGCGCGCGCCGGCGCGGACGCGGTCAAGTAGATCTTGGCATCGGCGTCGGGCAGCACGGTGGTGCCGATATCGCGGCCCTCGACCACGATGCGACCCGCGCTCACGGCGATCTCACGTTGCAGAGCCACCAACTGCTCGCGCACCTCGGGCACCGCCGAGACCGCCGAGACCGCCGCGGTGACCTCGGGCCCGCGGATCTCGTCACGGACGTCGTCGCCGCCGAGCTCGATCAGTTCCCGTTGCGGATCGGTACCGATCCGCAACGGCATATCGGTGACCTCCGCGACCACCGCCGCGCTGTCGGCCGGGTCGATCCCCGCCCGCAGCACCTGCAGGGTCGCGACCCGGTACATGGCGCCGGTGTCGAGGTAGCGGGCCGACAACCGGACCGCCAGCCGGCGCGAAACACTGGATTTCCCGGTACCCGAGGGCCCGTCCATCGCGACCACCAGCGACCGGTCGCGCGCCGCGTCCGCTACGACCCCCACCGGGGCTTCCACACCGTTCACAGCGACACCGCCTCGTAGAGTTTGCCGATTTCGTCGCGTCCCAGCACGCGCAGCGTGCCCGGACGTTGATCGTTCAGGATCACCGGACCGATATGGGTGCGCACGAGCCGGGTCACCGGATGCCCGACCGCGTCCAGCAGCCTGCGCACGATATGTTTACGCCCCTCGTGCAAAACCACCTTGACCAGGGAGCGTCCCCCGTCGGTCTCCAGAACCTGGAAGCTGTCCACCTCGGCCGGGCCGTCCTCGAGTTCCACACCTTCACGCAGGATCTTTCCGATCGAGCGGTGCACTTCGCCCTGGACGGTCGCCAGATAGGTCTTGGACACCTCGTAGGACGGATGCATCAGCCGGTGCGCGAGGTCACCGTCGTTGGTGAGCAGCAGCAGTCCCTCGGTGTCGGCGTCCAACCGGCCGACATGGAAGAGCCGCTGCCCGGCCGCGACCCGCTCGGCGACGATATCGCCGACACAGGGGCGGCCCAGATCGTCGGACATGGTGGACTGCCAGCCCTTGGGTTTGTTGAGTGCCAGATGGACCAACTCCGCGCGCACCACGACCCGGGTGCCGTCCACTCGCACCACGGCGTTCTCCGGGTCGATACGCAGGCCCTGCTCGCGCACGATGATGCCGTCCACCTCGACGCGACCCTGGTCGATCATCTCCTCGGCCGCCCGGCGCGATGCGACACCGGCCTTGGCCAGCACCTTCTGCAGACGTTCGCCCTCGCCCCACGGCATCTTCTCGTGGCCGGGTTCACCCTGCTCCACCACATACTGGCGGCGGGCGGGCTTGGCGTTGTTCAGCTGCGGAGAGCCGCCGCCGGAGCGCGCGGCCGGACTCTTACGGGCTGTGGCGCCGCCGCTGGGACGCCCACCGGTCCGTGCTCCGGCCGAGCCGCTCCGGCCCGCGGTGGCGGAACCCCCACGACTCCCCGCGGGCGAACCTCCACGACCTACTGGCGCAGAACCCCCACGACCCCCCGTGGCCGAACCTCCACGACCTACTGGCGCAGAACCTCCACGACTTCCCGTGGCCGAACCTCCACGACCTACTGGCGCGGAACCTCCACGACTTCCCGTGGCCGAACCTCCACGACCTACTGGCGCGGAACCCCCACGACCCCCCGTGGCCGAACCTCCACGACCTGCCGGCGCAGAACCTCCACGACTTCCCGCGGGCGAACCTCCACGGCCTACTGGCGCGGAACCCCCACGACTCCCTGCGGGCGAACCTCCACGACCTGCCGGCGCAGAACCACGACCGGTGGCCGGACGGGCGCCACGGCTGCCCGTCGGCGTGTCAGCGCTTCCGGTACGCCCGGGTCGCTGCACCTGTTCGCTGCGCGCCCCGCGCTCCGCACTGCGCGGTCCACCGGCGCGGCCGGTCCGGGGCGGCTCACTTCCGCTACGGCGGGCCTCCCCCGATCCACGGGGGGCGCCACGCCCGCGACCGGCCCGGGTGGGCTGGTCGCCGCGTTTCCTACGATCCGGTGTGCCATCTCGGCGAGCGGGTGTATTCACGATTTTCCTGTCAATCCTCGGCGCCGAGGTTCAGATCGTCCTCGGCGGGTTTGCGCAGCCTGGTGTAACGGGGATCCGTTTCCAGGCTGTCGTTGATCTCGTCGATCAGGTCGACGCCCGGCAGCAAGGGCGCCAGCGCCGGCAGATCGCTCAATGACGCCAATCCGATCCGTTCCAGGAACAGTTCGGTGGTGCCGTACAGCGTGCCGTTGGTTTCCGGGTCGGCGCCCGCCTCGGTGATCAGACCCCTGGCCAGCAGGGTGCGCATCACACCGTCGACGTTGACACCGCGCACCGCACTGACCCGTGCCCGGGTCACCGGCTGACGGTATGCCACCACCGCCAGCGTCTCCAGAGCCGCCCTGGTCAGCTTCGACCGGGCGCCGTCGAGCAACATACGCTCCACATACGGTGCGTACTCGCTGCGAGTATAGAAGCGCCACCCGTCTCCGGCGAAACGCAGATCGATTCCACTGCGCCGGGAGACCAGTTCCGCCGACATCTCCCGCAGTGTCCCCTCCACTCGCTGCGGGGACTCGTCCAGGGCCGCCGCCAGCTGCTCTACCGGCGCCGGAGTGTCCACAACGAGCAGTAGCGCCTCGAGCGCCGCCCGGAATTCGTCGTGGTCCAACGACTCGGGCGCGAATTCGGTCACAGCCTCGGTCTCACTCATGTTCTGTCCTCCGCGTACGAACACCGCCATCTACTCGGGTCGAGGTCGATCCCGCTCGTGCTGTGTGGTCCGGGCACGACCGAGACCGGCGATCGGTCGGCATACGGACGCGGAGGCCGGAGCGCAGGCGGAGGTATCGCATCATCCGTAGTCCTCTTCGATGGTCATCGGCGCGGCCGAGGCCTCCTCGTCCCCGATCCAGCGGACGGCGAGCGGGCCCAGCGGATCGGGCTGGTCGAATTCGATGGACCTGCCCCGGTACAGCTCGAGCAGCGCCAGGAATCGCGCCACGATCTGGATCGGCGCCGCGCAGTCGGCCACCAGGTCGGCGAAGGAGGTCCAAGTGCCCACGCCCCGGGCCTGGAGTCGTTCCAGCAAGAGCGTGGCATGCTCGGCCACCGACACCGTATGCGCGTGCAGATGGTCCAGGCCCACTGTCGGTATCGGCCGGGGCCGGAAGGCGGCCGCGGCGATCTCGGCCAGCTCGGCCGCATCCACACCGAGGTTGACCTCCGGCAGCAGACTCGCGAACCGCTCCTCCAGTCCGACGGCGCGCGGATAGCGGCGCAGCGCGGCCGCCTCGAGCTCCCCGAGCAGCTCGGCGACCTGCTTGAACGCCCGGTACTGCAGCAGCCGGGCGAACAGCAGATCCCGCGCCTCCAGCAGTTCCAGATCGTCGGGATCGGTCACCTCGCCCGAGGGCAGCAGACGCGCGGCCTTCAGATCCAGCAGGGTCGCGGCCACCACCAGGAACTCGGTGGTCTGGTCCAGGATCTTATCCGTGCGCAGTGAATTGCCCGGCCGGCTCAAACTCGCGGTCAGCGCCTTGGTGTAGGCGATGAACTCGTCGGTGACCTTGTGCAGCGCCACCTCCGTCACATCGAGACGGCGCTGCGAGATCAGCTGCAGCAGCAGGTCGAATGGGCCCTCGAAATTGCTCAGCCGCAGATGGAAACCGGTTTTCTCCGATGCCGTGCCCGCTTGATCCGCGGGCGGGGCGAGGGAGCTCGTCGTCGACGGTGCGGGCCGGGACGCCCCGCTCACCGACCGGACCGGTGGATGACTTCCCGTGCCATCGCCCGATACGCCTCGGCCCCACTGGATTTCGGCGCCCACGTGGTGATCGGCTCACCGGCCACGCTGGCATCCGGGAACCGGACGGTCCGCGCGATCGCGGTGTCGTACACCAGGTCCCCGAAGACCTCCACCACACGTGCCATCACCTGACGGGAGTGCAACAGCCGGGCATCGAACATGGTGACCACGATGCCGTACAGGCTCAGCCGCGGATTGAGCCGGTCCCGTACCTTCTCCACGGTGTCGTTGAGCAGCGCCAGCCCACGCAACGAGAAGTATTCGCATTCCATCGGAATGATCACACCGTCGGAGCAGGCGAGCGCGTTCACCGTGAGCAGCCCCAGCGAGGGCTGGCAATCGATGAGGATGTAGTCGTAGCGGTTGCGGATCGGTTCCAGCGCGCGTCCCAGCGACTGTTCGCGCCCGACCTCGTTCACCAGCTGGATCTCGGCCGCGGAGAGATCGATATTGCTCGGCAGCAGATCCAGATTCTCGACCTTGGTCTGCATGAGGACGTCGTCGGCGCCGATCGGAGACCCGATCAGCATGTTGTGCACGGTCTGATCCAGATCGTGGTGTGCCACACCCAGTCCCGCCGACAACGCTCCCTGCGGGTCGAGATCGACCAGCAGCACGCGGCGGCCGTACTCGGCCAGCGCCGCACCGAGATTTATGGTCGAGGTGGTCTTGCCGACCCCGCCCTTCTGGTTGCACATCGCCACGATGAGCGCATTGCCCTCGTGCGATGGATCGGGTGGATCGGGGACCATGCGCAGAGGGCGCCCGGTGGGCCCCAATGCGGCGTCGGCGGGGACGGGTTCGGGGCCCGCGCCCCACACGGACGCGGCGCGATCGTCGCTCTCAGCGCCCTTGGGCGAGTTCGCCGCTCCGGCTGTCGTCACGATCCGCTGCTCCTTATACGTTTCCTACCCGTCCGTCACCTCGTAGAGCGTAACGAGGCCGATCAAGGCACGGTCTCGCTTTCGCCACGGTCCGGCTAGACCTAGACGCTACCGGTTGACCACGCTTCAGCGCCGCGTGTAGGTACGGCGTGTTCCCCGCAAGTCCCGGACCTGCCGCTTTCGCCTGCCCCAGAGTGGCCCCGGCACCGAGACGCCACTGCCTCATCGGCCCGTATCCGGCGGAGCCCCATCGACACCCGGTACCCGCGACAGCGGCCGGTGCGGCCACCGCCGCGAGCGAATCGACGCGTCTCCGGCCACCGCCTACCCGTCCCGTCCAGTGCCACCACGGGACCGGAAGCACACTGATCCGCTTCCACCCCACCGAGATCCACGGACGCTCAACGGGCTCGCGGATGCGCGGTCGCCCACACCTCACGCAACGTCCCGATGGTGACCAGCGTGTAGACCTGGGTGGTGGTCACCGACGCGTGACCCAGGAGTTCCTGCACCACCCGCACGTCCGCGCCGCCGTCGAGCAGGTGGGTGGCGAAGGAATGCCGCAGCGTATGCGGTGACACGGTGGCCGTGATCCCCGCGTGCTCGGCGGCCCGCTGCAATACCTGCCAGGCGCTCTGCCTGGACAAACGGCCCCCGCGAATGTTCAGGAACACCGCGGCGGCGGCTCCCGGCGCCCGCCGCCCCGAGTGCGCGCGTGCCGCCAGTACCGGCCTGCCGCGCACCAGATAGGCGTCCACCGCGGCCAGTGCGGGCCGCCCGATCGGGACGATTCGCTGTTTACCGCCCTTGCCGCGGAGCACGACCGCTCGACTCTCCGGATCGAGATCGTCGAGATCGAGCCCGATGGTCTCCGAGATCCGCGCTCCGGTCGAGTACAGGAGTTCCAATAGCGCCCGGTCCCGCAGTCCGCGGGCCGCGCCCTCACCGCCCGATCCGGCTTCCGCACCCGCGGACTCCAGCAGGCGCAGCACCTGATCGATCGGCAGCGCCTTGGGCAGCCGCTGCCCCACCACCGGCGGTTTCACCGCGTGCGCGACATCCGCGCCGGTCATACCTTCGGCGGCCGCGAAACGATGCAGTCCCCGGACCGCGATCAACGCTCGTGCCACCGATCCCGGCGCCAGCGGCGAATGCTGGGCGTCCCCGGCCCGCAGCGCGACCGCGAACTCGCCGATATCGTTCTCGACGACCGATTCGAGGTCCGCGATCCCGCGCGCGTTCAGGAATTCCCGGTAGCGGGCCAGATCTCGCCGGTACGCGGACAGTGTGCTCGGCGCCGCGCCCCGTTCCACCGCGAGATGGTCCAGGAAGATATCGGCCTCCCGCACCGCGGGCCCCCGGTCAGTCCGCGGCTCGTCGCGCCGCCTGGCGACGCAACAGTGCGTCCGGCTGGCCCGGCCACGGCGCGTCGGCCGGACGCAACGGCAGATCCGCGGCCCCGGCCGCGCTCAGCGCCAACAGCCCGGCTACCGCGGTGGCGTTCACGATCGACCCCGACAGCGCCGCCCGTACGGCCTCCGCGACCGGCATCCGCACCAGCTCCAGGTCGGCCTCTTCGTGTTCGGGCGCCGGCCGCTCGGTCTCGGTGAGCCCGCGCGCCAGATACACCCGAAGCGCCTCGTCGGTGAACCCCGGCGACAATGCCACATCCACCAGTACCGACCATTCCCGCGCGGCCAGCCCGGTCTCCTCGGCGAGCTCGCGCTGCGCGGCCTGTAACGGATCCTCGCCGGCGATATCGATCAGCCCGGCCGGTAGCTCCAGCAGCCGCGCACCGAGCGGATGCCGGTACTGCCGGATCAGCACCACCCGGCCGTCGTCGTCGACGGCGGCCACCGCCACCGCCCCGTGATGCTCGACCACCTCACGTTCCGCGATCCGACCGTCCGGCATCTCGACCCGGTCCACCCGCAGCGCGAGGATCGCGCCGGAGTACACGACCCGGCTGTCGACGGTCCGGAAGGTGTGACTGCCCGGCACCGGGTCCGCGGCCGTCACGACACCCGCTCGGAGGTGCCGGCCAGCTCTTCCTCACCGGGAATATCGACCGGAAGCCGTTCGGCCAGCTTGTACCGCAGCGCGGCGGCGATGAGCTCGGCGAACAGCGGATGCGGGCGGGTCGGACGGCTCTTGAGTTCGGGATGGGCCTGGGTGCCGACGAAGAACGGGTGAATATCGGCGGGCAGTTCGACGAATTCCACCAGATGCCCGTCGGGAGAGGTGCCGCTGAACCGCAACCCGCTACTGGCGATCTTGTCGCGGTAGGCGTTGTTCACCTCGTACCGGTGCCGGTGCCGTTCGGAGACCTCGGTGGCGTGATAGGCCCGCGCCACCACCGACCCCTTCTCCAGGACCGCCGGGTAGGCGCCGAGCCGCATGGTGCCGCCCAGATCGGCTTCCCCGGCCACGGCCTGCTCCTGATCGGCCATGGTGGAGATCACCGGGTGCTCGGTCTCGGGTTCGAACTCGGCCGAGTTGGCGTCGGTGAGTCCCACCGAACGGGCCGCCTCGATGACCATGCACTGCAGTCCCAGGCACAGCCCGAGCAGCGGCAACCCGCGGGTCCGCGCGTGGTGGATCGCCCCGACCTTGCCCTCGATCCCGCGGATCCCGAACCCACCCGGGATCAGGATCGCGTCCACATCACGCAGCGCGGCCTGCGCACCGGCCGCCGTCTCGCAGTCGTCGGACTGCACCCAGCGCAGTTTCACCTTCGCCCGGTGGGCGAAGCCGCCCGCCCGCAGCGCCTCGGTGACCGACAGGTAGGCGTCGGGCAGGTCCACGTATTTGCCGACCAGCGCGACCTCCACCGTCTCCCGCGGCGCGTGCACGCGGTCCAGCAGATCACCCCAGACGGTCCAGTCGACGTCGCGGAAGGGCAGCCCGAGTTTGCGCACCACGTAGGCGTCGAGGCCCTCCCGGTGCAGCACCTTCGGGATGTCGTAGATCGACGGCGCGTCCGGTGTGGAGATGCACGCGTCGACCTCCACATCGCACATCAGCGCGATCTTGCTCTTCAGACCTGCCGGTACCTCGCGGTCACAGCGCAGGATGAGCGCGTCCGGCTGCATGCCGATACTGCGCAGCGCGGCCACCGAATGCTGGGTGGGCTTGGTCTTGAGTTCACCCGAGGGGGCCAGATACGGCACCAGCGACACGTGCAGGAAGAAGACGTTGTCGCGGCCGACATCGTGGCGGATCTGGCGAGCCGCCTCGAGGAACGGCTGGGATTCGATGTCACCGACGGTGCCGCCGATCTCGGTGATCACCACATCCGGCTCGTGCCCCTGCAGATCCGGTCCGCGCATCGCCAGGATGCGGGCCTTGATCTCGTCGGTGATATGCGGGATCACCTGGACGGTATCGCCCAGATACTCGCCGCGCCGTTCCTTGGCGATCACCGATGAGTACACCTGACCGGTGGTGACATTGGCATCCCGGGAGAGGTCCCGGTCGAGGAATCGCTCGTAGTGCCCCACGTCGAGATCGGTCTCGGCGCCGTCCTCGGTCACGAACACTTCTCCGTGCTGGAACGGATTCATGGTGCCGGGGTCGACGTTCAAATAGGGGTCGAGCTTCTGCATGGTGACCCGTAGCCCCCGCGCGGTCAGCAGCTGACCGAGACTGGAGGCGGTGAGGCCCTTACCGAGTGAAGAGGCGACGCCACCACTGACGAAGATATGTTTGGTGTCCGCCCGCGCCTGAATCCGTGTATGACCCACGGGTCTTCACGGTAACACGAAACCTGCGCGACGATCGACCGCCACCCCCGGTTAACCACCGGATCGCCGTATCCGTTTCCCATCGGCCGACGCCGAACGGCCGAACGGACCCGCACAACCATTGCCCTGCCGTCTCGGCCGCACCACCGGCCACTTCTCTCACATCTCGGGATATCCGCGCGAAGCCTGCGGTCCGATTCCGACGATTCCCCGGAAATGCTGCGCGATTGCGCGTCGACGACCCCCGGGCCGGATCGGCGAGTCGGCGAGTACCGCCCAGTGCCGTGGGCGCGGCAGTCGCGAGAACACCCCGATGTGCGCGCCGGCGTCGACGACGTAGTGCACCGGCACCTTGAACTCCACCGCCCGCCGAACCACCCGCCCGGCGGCACACAGGGGCCGCCACGACCCGGACCCGACAGTACGACCTACCCGGACCGGCCCAGCGTCTCCCGGCCCCACAACTCCGCCCGATTCCACATGTCCTGCGCCATGGTGAGCATCTCACCGCCGTGCCCGGCCGCCAGGACCGCCACGATCAGCACGACGAGCGCCGCCAGCACCAGCAATGCCACGATCGCACCGGAGACCCGGCTCCGGTACAGCGTGGCCACCGCGGTCGCGTCCATGATCGTTCCCCCGACCTTCAGCCGCGTCAGGAAGGTCGCCGGATTACTGTCCCGGCGGCCGCGGTCGAAGAACTCCTCGAGTGAGGCCGCCGCGCCCGCGGTGACGATCAGCGCCGCGCCGTGATGGTGCGCCAGCAGCAGTGCGAGATCCGCCGGTGTCCCGGATCCCGGGAAGGTGATCGCGCCGATACCCAGCTCCTTCACCCGGTCCAGCCCGTCGGCGTAACCGTCCAGCTCCGCCGGGACGATCAACTCGGCGCCGCAGGTGAGGGTTCTGACGGTGAGTTCGTCGGGGTTGGCGACGATCAGATCCAGCCGGTAGCCGGCCTGGCGTACGGCTTCCGCACCCTGTCCCACCCCGAACATGATCGGGGCGTACTCCTTGATGAACGGTTTGAGTTTCCGCAGATCCTCGACATGACCGGGACCGTCGCCCACCACGACCACCTGCCGGCCGTTCAGGTCGAGATCCGGCTCGGGCACCCCGATACCGTCCATCAGCAGCGACGATTCGGAACGGATGAATTCGAGCGCGTCACCCGCGAAGGACTCCAGATGCCCGGCCAGCCCGTTTCGCGCCTCCGACAGCCGTTCGGCGACCCCGCTCTCGTCCAGTTCGATGCACTCGACCAGCACCTCGGGGTCCTTGCGGGTGAAGCGATCGGCGTAGACGACGCCGCTCTCTATCCGCACCCGCGCCCCGTCCTTGATCCGGCCGAAGGCATCGGAGCTGACCGTGTCCAACAGCAGCACACCGCCGGCCACCAGGAGCTCGGGCCCGGGGTTGGGATAGCGGCCCGATATCGACGGCGAGGTGTTCACCACCGCGGCCACCCCGGCGGCGAGCAGCCGGTCGGCGGTGACCTGATCCAGGTCCATTTCGTCGAGGATCGCGATTTCACCTGGTCCGACCCGCGCGAGTAGTCGCCGCGTATCGCGGTCGACCCGGGCGATCCCGGTCCGGCCGGGCAGCGTATCGGAATTCTTCGACAGCAGCGCCAGCATCCTCATGCAGCGATGATCGCCGCAAACCCTCAACCTTCGATGGAGACACGCCGCATATCCGTCACCCACGGCAATCGATCAGTTACCCGGCTGCGACCGACCCGTTCTACGCGGCGCGGAAATCGGCGCCTACGCGCCGTATGCTGCCGGGCACAGCTATTCGAAGAGGAGACTCCATGGCCAGCACCACCGTCGATACCGTGATCGCCGCCCCGCGCGCGACCGTGTACCGGCTGTTCGCCGACCGCGAGAGCATCAGCCCGTTCCTGGCAGTGAACGTCACGCTCGTCAAACAGGGCACTACCGAACGAGAAGGCGTCGGCGCACAGCACAAGATCGGCGTCGGACCGGTCGGGGTGGTCGAGGAGATCACCGAACTGGTGCCGAACGAGCGGATGGAATACAAGATCGTCAAGGGCGCTCCGGTGAAAAGCCACACCGGCGTCATCACCTTCGCCGACGCGGACAACGGCACCCGGGTCTCCTACACGATGACCTCGGACCCTTCGCTCCCCGTTCCGGACAAGGTCCTCGAAGTCGGCCTCAAAGGCCTGATCAACCAGTTCATCTCGGCTGCCCGCAAAGCCGTTCGCTGACCGGCGGATCCGGGTGCGGCCGCCGACGTCGGCGGCCGCACCCGGATCCCACCGACCGCTTCGCGCGACCATCCGGTGTCCGGATCAGTACGCCGCCATCCGCTCGGCGCGCGCGGTGTTCAACAGTTCCCAGGCATGTGCGCGGCCCGTCTCGGTATCGTCGAGCCCGGCCAGCATCCGGGCGAGTTCCACGATCCGCTCGTCCTGGGTGAGCGCCCGCACTCCCGAATCCACCGTGCCCGCACCGTCATCGGATTTATTGACCACCAGATGGGTGTCGGCGAAGGCCGCCACCTGCGCCAGATGGGTCACCACGATCACCTGATGGGTGCGGGCCAGTCGCGCCAGCCGCCGTCCGATCTCGACCGCCGCCCGGCCTCCGACACCCGCGTCCACCTCGTCGAACACCATCGTCGCCCCGTGCTCGGCACCCGCCAGCACCACCTCGAGAGCCAGCATCACCCGGGAGAGCTCGCCGCCGGAGGCGCTCTTGCTCAAGGGCAGCGACTGCGCACCGGAATGCGCGGCCAGCCGGAACTCCACCTCGTCCACTCCGCCCGGCCCCGCGTGCAATTCGGTGCCGTCGATCAGCAGCGGCGCCGAATCCTGCGCCCCGGCCGGCATCGGCCGCACCTCGACGTCCAGCCGCGCCTTCCCCATGGCCAGTCCGCTCAGTTCCTCGCTCACCGCCGCCGCCAGGTCCCCCGCGGCCGCGGTCCGTGCCGCGGACAACTTCACCGCCGCGGCACGCACCCGCTCGGCGCCCGCCTCGACCTCCGCGCCCAGCGCCGCGAGCGTCTCCTCCGACACATCCAGCGAACCCAGCCGGGTCCGTGCTTCATCCGCCCAGGCGAGCACCCCGTCGATATCGGGCGCGTATTTGCGGGTCAGCGATTTCAATTCGGCCTGCCGCGACAGCATGGAATCCAGCGCCCCGGGATCGGACGGCAGATCCGACAGGTATCCGCTCAGCTCGGTGGTCAGATCCACCACCACCGCGATCGCCTCCGCAAGACGCGGCGACAGCGCGGCGAGCGCCGGGTCTTCCGCGCCCTCCACCCGGGAACGGGCCACACCCAGCGCGTCGAGCGCACCGATGCCCTCGCTGGGATTGTCGGCCGGCCCGGCCAGCGCTTCGTGCGCGGTAGCCGCCGCCTCACGCAGCGAATCCAGATCGCTGAGCCGCCGGATCTCCGCGACCAGCCGATCGTCCTCCCCCGATTCCGGCGCGACCCCGTCGATTTCGGCCAGGGACTGCGTGAGGCGTTCCGCTTCGGCCGCCATCTCCCGGCCGCGGGCAGTCCGTTCCAGCAGTGCGTTCCGGGCTTCCAGCCAGACACGACGGTGTTCGACGTAGTCCCGCAGCAGCGGCCCCACTGTCGCGTCGGCGAATTGGTCCAGGGCGTGCAACTGCTGCTCGGGCCGCTGTAATCGCAGCTGGTCGTTCTGCCCGTGCACGGTGAGCATGGGTGCGGTGAAGTCGGCCAGCACCGAAGCCGGGACACCGCGACCACCCAGATGCGCCCGCGAACGCCCGTCGCTGCCGACCGTGCGGATCGCGATCACCGTGCCGTCGTCGTCGGCGACGGCGGCCGCCGATTCCAGTACGGCCTCGGCGTCGGCGCGCGCGGCCGCGTTCACATCGTCGAGAGTGAACCGGCCCTCCACCACAGCGCGGTTCGCCCCGAGCCGGACGCGCCCGGCATCGGCGCGCGCCCCGCTCAGCAGGTGCAGGCTGGTGACCACCATCGTCTTGCCCGCTCCGGTTTCACCGGTGAGCACAGTCAGCCCTTCGTGGAATTGCGCGGTGGCCGTGGAAATAACGCCCAGTCCGTCAATTCTTATCTCTGTCAGCACGTGTGCCCTCCGTTCGCCGCCGACCCCGCCAACCCGTGACCGGCAGCTCGAACTTGCGCACCATCCGATCCGCGAACGGCGCGGAATCCAGCCGCACCCATCGCACCGGCTCGGCACCCCGGACCGCTTCGACCCGGCCGCCCCGCGGCAGTGCGAGGGTGCGCCTGCCATCCAGGAAAACTATCGCATCGTGGCCGGTGGCAACCGATTCGACCGCGATCCGCGAATCCGGGCTGGTCACCAGGGGGCGCGCGAACAGCGCGTGCGCGTTGCTCGGAATCACCAGCAGCGCTTCCAGTTCCGGCCACACCACCGGCCCGCCCGCGGAGAAAGCATACGCCGTGGATCCGGTAGGGGTCGCGACAAGAATTCCGTCACACCCGTAGGACGACACCGGGCGGCCGTCGACCTCGAGCACCACTTCCAGAACACCCATTCGGGCGGCGTTCTCGATACTGGCCTCGTTCAACGCCCAACCGTGTTCGATGACCTCGTCGTCGAGCCGGATATTGACGTCGAGGGTCATCCGCTCTTCGACGCGATAATCACGCCGCACCACTTGGGCGAGCGCCTCGTCCAGGTTCTCCGCTTCGGCCTCGGTGAGAAAGCCGATCCGCCCCAGATTGATACCGAGCACCGGCACCGTGACGTGCCGAGCCAGTTCCGCGGCGCGCAACAGGGTGCCGTCGCCACCGAGTGCCAGCACCATCTCGCAGCCCAGCGCGGCCTCCAGTTCGTGCTCGACCACCTGCACCGGGTAGCCCCCGGATTCGGTCACCGGCTCGAACCCCGAATCGAATCGAGTGCTGTAGGCCTCGTCGGCGAGGACCCGCAAACCGATTCCGGCCTCCGCGCAGATCTTCGCGACCCGATGCGCGGTCTCGCTGATCTCGGCCCGGCCGGGATGAGAGACCAGCAGTATCTCGCGCTTCCGAGGCACATCCGTCACTGTGGCCCCTCCTCGACCGCTCTACGTACCAGCGCCGCCACCTCGTCGGCGTCGTAGCGCCCCGATTCGTCGCGGCGCAGCCATAAGAAGTATTCGACATTCCCCGACGGGCCGGGCAGCGGACTGGCCACCACGCCCCGCGTGTGCAGCCCCAGGCCCGCGGCCGCGGCGGCGACCCCGCACACCGCGTCGGCGCGCAGTACCGGATCACGTACCACCCCGCCGGAGCCGACCCGGTCCTTACCGACCTCGAACTGCGGTTTCACCATCGGCAGCAGATCGGCGCCGGGCACCACGCATTGCGCCAACGCCGGCAGTACCAGCGCCAGCGCGATGAACGACAGATCGGCGACCACGATTTCGACCGGACCACCGATCTCGGCGGCGGTCAGATTGCGGACATTGGTCCGATCGTGCACCTGTACACGCTCATCGGTGCGCAATCGCCACACCAGTTGGCCGTAGCCGACATCGGCCGCCACCACTTCGCGCGCGCCACGGCTCAGCAGCACGTCGGTGAAACCACCGGTCGACGCCCCGGCATCCAGGCAGCGCCGGCCCGAGACGTCGATCCCCTGCGGTTCGAACGTCTCCAGCGCGCCCAGCAGTTTATGCGCCCCACGCGATGCCCAGGAGACCTCGTCGACCTGTTCCTTCACCAGCAACGGGGTTCCCGTCTCCACCGCCGTGGCGGGTTTGACCGCGACGGAACCGTTGATCAGCACCCGCCCGGCGCCGATCAATTCCACCGCGTGTTCCCGTGACCGCGCCAGACCACGGCGGACCAGCTCCGCGTCCACCCGCGCCCGCCTGGCCACCTCAGATCTTGTCCACCGTCGCCAGCGCCTGCACCAGCACCTCGTGTGCCTGGTCCAGGATGTGCGCACGGCGGGCCAGATCGACGCCGACAGTATCGTCCCCGGATGCTCCCGCCGCCGGCGCGGTGTCGAGTTCGGCGAGCAGTTCACGGACCTCGGCGCGAATCCGGTCCGGATCGGCGGGTTCAGCGTGCCCTGGCGCCCCGGGCAGATGTCGACCGGGCAGCGGCGCCGCGGGGCGGGCGGCGCCGGGATCGTTCGGGCGGGGAGTCGGGGTAGTCATCGTGAGGTCAACGCTATCGGATTTCCGAACGAGGCGCGCGGACCGTCAGGGCGCGGCCGGGGTGCGATCGCAGTTCCGCGCCGACCGCGGCAACCTCGATACGGCCGGGCACCGGCGGATGATTCAGCGCGTCCAAACTGTCGGCGATATACGTCGGCAGCAGTTCGTCGGGTAGACCGGCCAGTTCGTCCACAGTGCTGACACCGGTGAGCACCAGCAGCGAGTCGAGGGCCACGTGCTGCGCCCCCGCGATATCGGTATCGAGTCGATCGCCCACGACCAGCGCCGCTCGCGTGCCGGCCCGCACGAGCGCATCCTCGAGCAGTGGCGCAAACGGTTTGCCCGCCACCACAGGTTCCCGGTCCGACGCTGCCCGCAGGGCTGCCACCATCGCCCCGTTCCCCGGCGCGAGCCCGCGCTCGTTCGGCAACGTCCGGTCGGTATTGGCCGCTACCCAGAGCGCTCCCGCGCGCAGCGCGTAGGACGCCTCGGCCAGATCGGGCCACGCGGTCTGCGGTGAATGCCCTTGGACCACCGCCGCCACCGTTTCCGCCGCACGCCGTACCGGCTGCAGCCCGACCGCCTTGACCTCGGCGGCCAGGTCGTCGGTTCCGACGACCAGAACCTCCGCACCGTGTTCCAGTCGTTCGGCCAATAATCGGCTTGCCGCCTGCGCGCTGGTCACCACATCCGCCTCCGCGGCGAGATATCCGAGTTCGGCCAGATGCGCGGCCACCGAGCCGGCCGCCCGGCTCGCGTTGTTGGTGACGTACACCAGGTGCTGCCCTCCGCCCGCCAGCGCAGCGGGCGCACCCTCGATCACCGCGGGCCCGCGGTACAGGGTCCCGTCCAGATCCAGCAGCAGCGCCTCGTACCGATCCCTCAACCGTGGCATCCCACTCGATTCCCGCACATCCGGACCCTACGTCCTACCCCCGACGCCCCGAACACCCACTCACCACCGCGCCACACGGCCACACGGCCACACGGCCACACGGCCACACGGCCACACGGCCACACGGCCACACGGCCACACGGCCACACGGCCACACGGCCACACGGCCACACGGCCACACGGCCACACGGCCACACGGCCACACGGCCACACGGCCACACGGCCACACGGCCACACGGCCACACGGCCACACGGCCACACGGCCACACGGCCACACGGCCACACGGAGGATGATCCGGGAGCCGTCGGGCGACTCGTCGCAGTTCGGCGATGAATTCCGGTGGCGCGGGGCGTCCGAATTCTTCGGAACCGCATCGCACCGACACGGTCGCACGCCTCAGGGAGGAAACCTATGCCAGCCGACCCCACCGACCGGGCAACAGAACCCCGACTGCTCGAGGTCGCCGAAACGACCACCGCAGTCGTCCGCGGGAACGTGGCCCCGGCGGAAACGATCGCCTTCTTCGACACCTCGTTCGGTCTCTTGCCGTCGGCGATCGCCGCACAGAATGCCCTCATCACCGGGCCGGCGCTGTCCCGCTACGGAATCACGCAAGGACCGTCCACGGAGCTCGAGGTCGGCTTCCCGGTCGACCGCCGGATCAGTCCCGACGGAGTCGTCGTCCCCGGTCGGCTCCCGGCCGGCCGGATCGCCCGGGTGGTGCACCACGGCAGCTTCGACGCGCTCGGCTCCAGCTGGGAGCGGTTGCGTGCTTGGATCACCGACCGAGGTCTCGGTCCTGCGACGGAACGCTGGGAGGTCTACCTCACCGAGCCGAACCCGCAGATGGACCCGGCCGATCTGCGCACCGAACTCAACTGGGTGATTTCGCCGGCCTGACCGGCCGTCACGCCTCTCCGGTCAGCTCCGCCGCCCGCTCCTCGGCATCGGTCTCACCGTCGAGATCCGCAGCGGCCGCGTTGAAGAACCAGGTCAGCCCCTCATCGGTTCGGCCGGCCGCGACCAGGGCGTCCGCGTACGCGTAGAACAGCCGCGCCGGACCTGAACCGGTCCGTGCCGGATCGAGGTCGGAGGTCTGCAGGGTGACCACCGCCTGGTCGAATTGGCCCAGGTCCATCCGCGCACCCGCGACCACGATCCGGAGTTCGATCGCTTCGTCGCCGGTCAGCGCCCGGCCCTCGTCGCTGCGGCCGAGTTCGATGGCGCGCTCCGGTCGGCCGAGGCCGCGTTCGCAGTCCGCCATCACCGCCAGCAGTCCGGTACCACCGGCCATCCGCCGAGCGGCACGCAACTCCGACAGCGCCTCGGCCCATTCACCGGCGTGATAGGCGACTACTCCGGCGGTTTCCCGGACGACGGCGATCCGTCCTGCCCGCTGCCGGGCGGCCCGGGCGTGCGCAAGCGCCAATTGGGGATCATCGTCGAGCATCTGCACAGCCATCGCCAGATGCCTGGCCACGGTTTCCGCGTTGCCCTTGTCCAGGCTCAGCAGATCCCGCCTGATCGAGGTGTCCAGGTCACCGGCCTGGACTTCTTCGGGAAGGTCGGGCTCTTCAGGACGCGGCGGACGACGATCGACACCGCGGCCGCCGCCCTCCCCGCCGCGGCGCCGGGGACCGCCGGGACCGGCATCCTCGCCGCCGCGCTGGTATCCGCCTGATCCGTTGCCGGTTCCCGGGCCGCTGTGCTCCCGGCGCGGTCGATCGGATCCACGGTCGCCCCGGTCGTTCCCACCGCGTGGACCGAATCGCCGCTCATCCGTTGCGCCTCGCCCTTCCGCGCGCGCCCCGGCGGCGCCGCGGAATCCACGGCCCCGCTCCGGGTCGTCGGAAGCAGAACGGTTCTGTGGACGGAAATCACCACGCTCACGAGTTCCGTGCTCACGCTTGTCACCGTCCGCGCGGGACTGCGGCCGAGGGCCACGCGGACGGTTCTCGTCCCAGCTCCGCCGCGATGTGTCGGCGCCGCGACCGCCGGACCGCTCACCCCCGCGGTCACGTTCGGTGGAAGATCCCCCACGTTCTGGACGGCCACCCGTATCGGGCCGGGGACCGCGCGTCTTGTCGCCGCCGAAACCGCCGCCGCTTCCCGTCCGGCCGCGGGTATCACCACGATCCGACTCCCGGCCCCGCTGCGAATCTCCGCGCTTCTCGTCATCACGGCGGAAGCCGCCCCGGCCGCCCGCGCGGCCGGGATCGCGGTCGCCGGCGGATTCACCGGAAACGCGCCTGTCGTCCCCGGTGGCGTCGCCTCGACGGAAACCGGCATTCGGTCCGGAAGAATTGCGCCGGAACGGTTTCCGGCCATTGTTCTGTTCCGGCACGGCGGATCCCTCTCTCAGTGACACGGCTGGTCGACACGACTGCATCGATCGGGTGTGAACTTCTGCTCACAGCAAGTTTACGGGCCGCGGACCCGCGTCAGAAAATCCGACCGGACGAGGCGGGGTATCGGGCGATCGATCCCAACCGAAAAAATGAATTCTGGTCGAGAAACGCCGATAGGGGACCCAGATTCTGGGTCCCCTATCGCGAAAGTATGTTCCGGCGGTGTCCTACTCTCCCACACCCTGTCGAGTGCAGTACCATCGGCGCTGGCAGGCTTAGCTTCCGGGTTCGGAATGGGACCGGGCGTTTCCCTGCCGCTATAACCGCCGTAACTCTATGAAACTATCCACACACCCCAACCCCACCCTCACACATCACGGTCTCGATGACCACGAAAAACGTGTGAACGTGTAGTTCGGGTGTCTGTGTGTTGTTTCAGACACCGCACAGTGGACGCGTAGCAATCTTTGTTGGTAAGCCCTCGGCCTATTAGTACCGGTCACCTCCACGCATTACTGCGCTTCCAGTTCCGGCCTATCAACCCCATGGTCTGTAGGGGGCCTTAACCACTCAAGGTGGTGGGAAACCTCATCTTGGAACAGGCTTCCCGCTTAGATGCTTTCAGCGGTTATCCCTTCCGAACGTAGCCAACCAGCCGTGCCCCTGGCGGGACAACTGGCACACCAGAGGTTCGTCCGTCCCGGTCCTCTCGTACTAGGGACAGCCTTCCTCAAGTTTCCAACGCGCGCGGCGGATAGAGACCGAACTGTCTCACGACGTTCTAAACCCAGCTCGCGTGCCGCTTTAATGGGCGAACAGCCCAACCCTTGGGACCTACTCCAGCCCCAGGATGCGACGAGCCGACATCGAGGTGCCAAACCATCCCGTCGATATGGACTCTTGGGGAAGATCAGCCTGTTATCCCCGGGGTACCTTTTATCCGTTGAGCGACACCGCTTCCACTTGCCGGTGCCGGATCACTAGTCCCGACTTTCGTCCCTGCTCGACCTGTCAGTCTCACAGTCAAGCTCCCTTGTGCACTTGCACTCAACACCTGATTGCCAACCAGGCTGAGGGAACCTTTGGGCGCCTCCGTTACATTTTGGGAGGCAACCGCCCCAGTTAAACTACCCACCAGGCACTGTCCCTGAACCAGATCATGGTCCGAGGTTAGAGGTCCAATACGATCAGAGTGGTATTTCAAGGACGACTCACCGAGCACTGGCGTGCCCGTTTCACAGTCTCCCACCTATCCTACACAAACCGTACCGAACACCAATACCAAGCTATAGTGAAGGTCCCGGGGTCTTTTCGTCCTGCCGCGCGTAACGAGCATCTTTACTCGTAATGCAATTTCGCCGAGTCTGTGGTCGAGACAGCAGAGAAGTCGTTACGCCATTCGTGCAGGTCGGAACTTACCCGACAAGGAATTTCGCTACCTTAGGATGGTTATAGTTACCACCGCCGTTTACCGGGGCTTAAATTCTCAGCTTCGCGCCGAAGCGCTAACCGGTCCTCTTAACCTTCCGGCACCGGGCAGGCGTCAGTCCGTATACATCGTCTTACGACTTCGCACGGACCTGTGTTTTTAGTAAACAGTCGCTTCTCTCTGGTCTCTGCGGCCACACCCAGCTCCCACCGTAAAGGCGTTCACCGGACATGGCCCCCTTCTCCCGAAGTTACGGGGGCATTTTGCCGAGTTCCTTGACCACAGTTCTCTCGATCGCCTTAGTATTCTCTACCTGACCACCTGTGTCGGTTTGGGGTACGGGCCGTGTATCAACTCACTAGAGGCTTTTCTCGGCAGCATAGGATCACTGAATTCGCCTCAATCGGCTACGCATCACCTCTCAGGCTATATGCAACACGGATTTGCCTATGTTGCGCCCTACAGGCTTACACCAGTACAACCACTGACTGGCCCAGCTACCTTCCTGCGTCACCCCATCGCTTGACTACTACAGCCAGGGTCGTGTGCATCGCCATCCGGCCTCCCGAAGGAGGTCCATCCGGTCCTGGACACTTAGCACAACTGCCTCGCCATTGGGCGCGGATACACGGGTACGGGAATATCAACCCGTTGTCCATCGACTACGCCTGTCGGCCTCGCCTTAGGTCCCGACTAACCCTGGGCGGATTAACCTGGCCCAGGAACCCTTGGTCATTCGGCGGACGAGTTTCTCACTCGTCTTTCGCTACTCATGCCTGCATTCTCACTCGCGCAGCCTCCACAACTAGGTCACCCCGCTGCTTCCCTGGCTACACGACGCTCCCCTACCCAGCCACACCACTGCACACCGAACCGTAGTCCGATGCGGATGTATTGTGTGACTGCCGCGGCTTCGGCGGTGTACTTGAGCCCCGCTACATTGTCGGCGCAGGATCACTCGACCAGTGAGCTATTACGCACTCTTTCAAGGGTGGCTGCTTCTAAGCCAACCTCCTGGCTGTCTGCGCAATCCCACATCCTTTTCCACTTAGTACACGCTTAGGGGCCTTAGCCGGCGATCTGGGCTGTTTCCCTCTCGACTACGAAGCTTATCCCCCGCAGTCTCACTGCCGCGCTCTCACTCACCGGCATTCGGAGTTTGGCTGATTTCGGTAAGCTTGTGGGCCCCCTAGACCATCCAGTAGCTCTACCTCCGGTGAGAAACACGCGACGCTGCACCTAAATGCATTTCGGGGAGAACCAGCTATCACGGAGTTTGATTGGCCTTTCACCCCTACCCACAGCTCATCCCCTCAGTTTTCAACCTAAGTGGGTTCGGGCCTCCACGACGTCTTACCGTCGCTTCACCCTGGCCATGGGTAGATCACTCCGCTTCGGGTCTAGAACACGCGACTCAAACGCCCTATTCGGACTCGCTTTCGCTACGGCTACCCCACACGGGTTAACCTCGCCACATGCCACTAACTCGCAGGCTCATTCTTCAAAAGGCACGCCATCACCCCCAGCAGCAAGCTGCTCGAAGGCTCTAACGGATTGTAAGCGCACGGTTTCAGGTACTATTTCACTCCCCTCCCGGGGTACTTTTCACCTTTCCCTCACGGTACTAGTCCGCTATCGGTCACCAGGGAGTATTCAGGCTTACCGGGTGGTCCCGGCAGATTCACAGCAGATTTCACGGGCCCGCTGCTACTCGGGTACTCACTACAACAGAGAACATGTTTTCGCCTACCGGACTCTCACCGTCTACGGTTGGCCGTCCCAGACCAATTCAGCTAACACGCACTTTTCTGACTGTTGCTCGCCACGGCAGTGACAAGAAAATGAGCCCCACAACCCCAATCGGACAACGCCTGCCGGCTATCACATCCAACTGGTTTAGCCTCATCCGCTTTCGCTCGCCACTACTCAC